>OZ241891.1:0-4232497 GCA_965203425.1 Limisphaerales bacterium
TAACGGCGCTGCTCATTCTTCGCTCCGCTGCTTATTGGAATTTTTCAATGACCGGAAGCAGGTTTCCCTCCGTCGACTTTGGAATTTTATCGATCAGTTTCCGCCCAGACTTGTTCACCGAATTACTGGCTTATTCCGTCGGCAGTTTTTTAGTGTTTTTATATTTGTATTATCTTTGGATGCTCGGCATTAGCCTCTGTTGTCGCTCTAGCGGGCCGGTGGATTCCATAGAGAACTTTGTGAAGCAGCAGCTTCGGTTTCTCGCTTCATGGCATGTTGGTTGGAAGGTTTTTGCGGCGCTCTTTGCGGGCGCCGGATTGTGGCTGGCTATTGGAAGCGCGCTTCTCGTCTTCGAGATCGGAATGCTTCCTCATGAATGGTCGGTTCCGACGCTTCTGTGGCAAAGCCCATTCGTTGCGGCTTCCTTCGGGTGCAGTTTTCTCCTTGTGATGGCCGCGGTTTTGGCATTGTATCTTATATACAGTTATGTGCATTTCGGGGATCACGCCGTATGGTCATTCATCGACCGTATAGCAAAAGTGTATTTGTCGCCTTTGCGCAGATTTCCTTTGATGTTTGGCCGTTTTGACTTCGCGCCGATTTGCGGCATTTTAGTGCTTTGGTTTTTGAATTGGATTGGCGATCGAGGTATTCGGTGGATTTGGCGGCTGGTTTGGGAGCAATGGCCCTGATAAGTGTCTTGATAAAGGATGAGTTTAGAGGCAGGATGACTGTGGTGAACGCAGTGGATCCGGCGGCAATACAGACGGATATTTTTGAACAATGCTCGCGTGAGCATGTCTATTACATGGTATTCGGAATCCCGATGAAGCCAAGGGGCAACGTATTGATTATGGTTTCCGCCCGCTGGATTATCGCGCTTTGGGTTTGTGGATCGGGGATTGAAAACGTTGAAAGTTTTTAACATGGATTTGTCGATATGGAATGGGGAGAAGACATTGTTCCAGTGTTGTTGCTGTTTTTGTTGACGATGACGGTTTCGGCCATTGTCTGCGCGTTTTTGGCCCTCCGCTGTTTGCAGAATCGCCGTTCGTCCGCCTTAGATATAAATATAAGGAGGCCGGTTGCAAGAGGCCGTTTTCAATCGGAGGTAAATTGGTCTGTGTTGGATCCTCCTCGTTGTTGGGTGGCAATTCGAAGTCGGGATATGGGAGCGGTTCAAGATGCCTTAGGATTGGCCAGCACCACTGCCTGTTGCTGGACGGAAGGCCTTGCCGAGGCCGCTGCCGGAAACCGTTTTTTTGTCTCGCCGCCTATCAATGGCTGGATACTTGTGTTCGGTTCCCATTTGCCGACGCCTTCTGAAGATATAGATCAATGCTTTCGGTTTATAATGAACTTGAGCGTTGCTTTGGGAGAAGTGCAGTACTTCTGCGCAAACTCAATCAACAGAGAACACGCCTGGGCTCGGGCAATCCACGGCAACATCATTAGAGGTTACGCTTGGCATGGGGAAACATTGTGGAACCAAGGGGAGTTCTCCGATGCGGAACGCAAAACGGAAATGGCGGTCTTTCCTTACGGCGAGTCGCCGGAAGCCTCCCTTTTTGATTCGCCAAATTTGTATCAAAGAAATGTGGAACGGATATTCCGCTTGGCGGGAAGGTGGAGCGTGAATCCAATTCGGGCCGCTCAAGTGGAGATGACGTCGCTTGGACTCAGCGGCGAAGCATCCCGCTCTCGAATTCTTTAAACATGCCTCCAATCCTTCCACCGCAAAAGAGGCTTTCCCAAAAAGAACTCCTGCGCTAACCTTGCCGGCATGTCCGAAGAACTTTCCATGCTTGAAGTCGTTTTAGAAAACTTTCCCAAACCGCTGTCTCTGGATTCAGGGCTTCATTGCCGCGTGCGCCCCTTGCAGTCTTCGGACGAAACCCCGTTCTGGGAGTTTTTTCAGGCCGTGCCGGAAAGCGAGCGAATGTTCATCAAACATCACGTGCATCGAAAGGAAGTCATCGCCTCCTGGTGCTCTGAAATTGATCTCGGCCGCAACCTCCCGCTCTTGGCTTTGCGCGAAGGCCAAGTCATCGGCGCCTGCACGCTCCACCAACAATTGAGCGGATGGAAACGGCACATCGGCCGAATCAGCGTCCTCATCCACCCCTCGTTTCGAGGACGCGGACTGGCAAAAAACATCGTCTCCGAGGGAATCGAAATCGCGCGGCAAATCGGATTGGAAAAACTGGAAGCCGAATTCATCGCCGGCCAAGAAAGAGCCATCCGCATGTTCGCTCTTTTGGGATTTAGCCACTTGCTCCGCTTGGACGACTACGTTCGAGACATGCAAGCCATCAGCCACGACTACGTCCTCATGGGAATGGATCTGACCACCGACGAAGAATATGCCGGCGTTGGATGAACGCAAGAAATCCAAACAATTATCAAAAACTTCCAAAAAGAAAAAATCTTGGTGATTGATGAAAACAAACAAATTACCTACCAAGAAACCTGACAAAGTGTCGCCTTCCCTTGCAGGCCGCCGTTAACGAATCTGTTATGGATGGTTTTTGTCCCCAGTGCGGCGCAGTCTTGCCTGACGAAGTTGCGGCCTGTCCAGAGTGCGGTTCGTGCGAGGAAACCGGCTGGTCTGAACGAGCGCAATACGAGGCGATGGGCGTGGATTACGACGCCGACGAATTTGACTACAAAACCTTTGTTGAAAACGAATTTGGCGAAGGAAGAAAGAGGCCGCCGGCAAAACAATGGTTTTTGGGGTTGGTTGCTGCCATCTTGGCAATTTTATTTCTATTTTTGATGTTTTGAAACGCGAAAAACTTCGGGCGGCGCCGCTTCCCACTCGACAGCCCGTTTGTTTCAATTCGCAACTTGAACGTCGCCAAAGTGACAGATTCGTAACGACAATAACTCAATCAAACATGAACAAACGCATCCTAGTTGTCGACGACGAGCCAGACGCAGTAGAACTAATCGGCTTCAACTTAAAAGCCGCCGGCTTTGACGTAATCACAGCCGAAGACGGCGAATCCGCTCTTTCCAAAGCGCACCAATTCTTCCCAGACCTAATCGTGCTGGACGTCATGCTTCCCGCCGTCGATGGCCTGGAAGTTTGCAAAATCCTTCGCAGAAACACCGCCACTTCTTGTCTGCCCATTATTATGCTAACAGCCAGAGCCGGAGAAATCGACCGAGTCCTAGGCCTCGAATTAGGCGCGGACGATTATTTGACCAAACCTTTTAGCCCCCGGGAATTAGTCTTGCGAATCAAGAACTTGCTCAACCGACGGCCAAAAACCACGCGCAAACTGGATTACTTTCAGCTTTCCGAACTGACCATCGACGTGCCCAGCCACCTAGTAAAAGTAGGAAACAAAAGAATCGATTTGACGCCCACAGAATTCAAATTGCTCGCTCTATTAGCCGAGCGACGAGGAAGAGTGCAATCCCGCGAACGCCTGCTCCAAGACGTTTGGGAATACAACAGCTTAGTGGACACAAGAACAGTCGACACACACATCCGCCGCCTGCGCGAAAAACTCGATACCGCCGCCCGCTTCCTCGATACAGTCCGCGGCGTCGGCTATTGCTTTCTCAACGAATAAAAAAGAAACATTGCACCCCCGCCCCAGCCAACCGAGTCCAAACCAATCTCATGTGGATACTCCTTTCCGCCCTGCTTGCCGCCGCGCTCCTTTGCGTCCTTACCATCAGCCGCCGCAAAATCCGCGCCCTTTCCGCACGCTTGGCAACGGCAAAACGCGACCGAGTCGAAACAGAACGACACCTCTCCAAAGAACTAGAACAACAAAAAGCCCAGCAAGAAACCCTCTTCAACCGAATGCTCGCAGGCGTCCTCATCCTCGACGGCAAAGGACGCGTCCGCCTCGTCAACTCCGCCCTCCAACGCTTATTCAACCTCCCAAACAATATCCAAAACAAAACCCTCCTAGAAACCATCCGCTCCCACGAACTCCATGAAATCGTCCAGACCGCCGCCAACCAAGGCCCCGTCGCCGGCCAAGAACTCAACTTCCCATCCGCCGCAAAAAACCGCTACTTCTCCATCAGCGCCGCCGGCCTCAAAGACTCCGACGCCCAATCCGGCGTCATCGTCCTCTTCCACGACCTCACCCAAATCAAACTCCTCGAAAACAAACGCAAAGACTTCGTCGCCAACGTCAACCACGAACTCCGAACCCCACTCTCCATGATCAAAGGATGCGTCGAAACCCTGCTCGACGGAAACGCCCCCAACCCCCAAGACCAAGAACGCTTCCTCCAAAAAATCCAAAAACACAGCGACCGCCTCACCTTCCTCATCGAAGACCTCCTCGCCCTCTCCCAACTCGAATCCGGCCAAACCGCCATGAACCACGCCCAAATCCAACTCGCCCCCCTCATCCAACGAGTCTTCGACGACCTCCAAGACCGCGCCAAAACCCAATCCATCACCCTCACCTCCAAAATCCATAACAAAACCCAAATCTGGGCAGACCCCCACCGAATCCACCAAGTCATCCAAAACCTCGTCGACAACGGCATCAAATACGGCAAACCCGGCGGCAACGTCTGCATCCATTCCACCACCAACCCCAAAAACAACAACGTCACCATCCACATCTCCGACGACGGACCCGGCATCCCAAAAAACGCCCAACAACGCATCTTCGAACGCTTCTTCCGCGTCGACAAAGCCCGCTCCCGCGAACAAGGAGGCACCGGACTCGGCCTCGCCATCGTCAAACACATCATCCAAGCCCACAACGGCCGCGTCTGGCTCAACAACAACCACAACAACAAAGGCGCTACCTTCTCCCTCTCCCTCCCCAACAAACCCAACAATAACCCTCGCTAACAAATTTCTTCCTCCAAAACGTTTTTTCCTTGCAATTCCAAAAATTCTCTCCAGATTCTTCCCTTTATTTTATGACAAATTCAAAAATCGTTATGGACACTTGGAAAACCCGAATCTTCTCGACATGGAAAACCGTGATGCCCCCCCCCCCTCATTCTCTCGCTCTTAGTCGGTGGAATGCTGGCCGCCGCCTTCTTCTCCCCCGCCCAAGCGCAAACCCCCTCACAACCAGAAACCACGTTCCACTGCCCCGGCTCCATCCTCCACGGCAGAACCCAACCAATCGCCCAAGCCATCTTGGCCGCCTTGCCAACCGGCACCGCATGCAACCAAGTCACCCTCAATCAACTCTCTTCCATTACTAGGTTGAGCCTGACCAACCATAGCCTGACTTCTCTCCGAACAAACGACTTTGCCGGCATGAGCGGCCTGCAAGTGCTCAGCATTGAAAGCAATCAACTCACCAACCTGCCCAGCGGCGTCTTCGACGAACTCGTCAACCTGCGAACGCTAGGTCTTTACAGAAACCGCTTGTCGTCTTTGCCGACAGGCATCTTTGACAATCTCACCAGGCTGCAACGGCTGGCTTTTTCCGGCAACCAAATCAGCAACCTGCCGGCCGGCATCTTCGACGAACTGACCGACCTACGATCGCTAGTTCTGGACAGAACTCCACTGACCAGCCTGCCAGCCGGCATCTTCGATGAACTGACTAATCTAACATTGCTATTTCTTGAGAGGAATCAACTGGCTTCCCTGCCCCCCGGAATCTTTGATGAACTGACCAAATTGACATTTATAGAACTTCACGACACCCTCCTAACTTCCTTGCCAGCCAACATCTTCGACAAGCTAATCGACATGGAACATCTAGATATCAAAAGCAACCTCCTAACTTCCTTGCCAGCCAACATCTTTGAGAAACTCCCCAAACTGCATACACTGGAACTTCAAAATAACCGTTTAACTTCCTTGCCCGACGGCATTTTTGACAGACTAACCAGGCTGCAAACACTGTATCTTCACGACAACCAACTGACTTCCTTGCCCGATGGCGTCTTTGACGAACTCACTAACTTGCAAACGCTAACCTTGTCAGGAAACTCACTGCCTTTTATACCTTGCACGGACACAAACAGCCCGCTCTATGGCCGAACCAAAAAAGTTGTCGAAGCCATATTGGATGCATTGGGGAGCCACAACTGCGATCAAGTGACTACTAATCAGCTGGCTTCGATTACTGGCAGATTGTCCTTGAACGGCATAACTTCCCTGCAAACCAACGACTTCGCCGGCCTTTCCGGTTTGCAATCTCTGCATCTTGACAACAATCAACTCACTAACTTGCCAGCCGGAATCTTCGAGGATCTTGTCAATCTGAACACTTTGGACCTTTCCGACAACCAAATCAGCGCCTTGCCAGCCGGTGTTTTTGATCCACTGGCCAATCTGCAAACTTTGCGTCTTCAAAACAATCGCTTGGCTTCTTTGCCGGACGGCATCTTTGACCGCTTGACGAACTTGAGGAACGAAGTAGAACTGAGCGGCAATCCACTCAGCATTGAGATTTCTCTTTTTCCTCTTGCTTTGGAAGTAACCGAGGGCAACCAAGGCTTCGCCTACGCCAACCTGCAAGTGCGCATAAGCCAAGCCTACGCCGAAGACGTCTCCGTTCGCTACACTACCCAAGATGGCAGCGCCACTGCCGGCCTAGATTATACCCCAACCAACGGCATGCTTACTTTCCCTGCCGGCGCCACAAGCCTTACACAAACCATCTCCATTCCCATTCGCGGCGACACTGACTTTGAACCCAACGAATACCTCAACCTCCTCCTCAGCAACCCCACCAACGCCATCATCCATCTCAGCACCGCTCGCATTGAAATTGTCAATGACGATAGCGCTGCGCCTCCTCTCATCCCCTTGCCCGGCAGAGTAACCTTGCCCTCGCTCATATTTAGCGCAGACCGCCTAACCATCAGCGAAGGCCAAACCGCTACCTACCTAGTGCGCGCCACCACTCTTTTGCCCGACGATATAATCGTCCGCATCCGCAGCAATCATCCCCAAATCGTTGTAGAACCGCAAACCTTAGTCTTTGCCCCTACTAACTGGATGCACTTCCAAGCCATCCAAGTCCGTGCCAGCGCCGCCGCCGCCGACACGAACAAGCAGGCATACATCATGCATTCCATCCCCGCCAGCGAAGGCTTCATCGCTAGAAACAACGCCGGCGCCGTTTCTCTAACGATTGCTCATAAGGTTGTGGAGAAACCTAACGGCCAAGACAGCGTAGACCCCGAAGAACCGGTTGCCCCCGAACCCCAACTGCCGCCGACCGACTATGATAGAGATGACGACGGCTTGATTGAAGTCAGCCACCTTGCGCAACTTCATGCCCTTCGCTTTGACTTGAATGGCGACGGCCAGCCGGACAAAGAAGAGGTGGCGGCAGCTTACAAGCAAGCCTTCCCCAGCGCTATCGCCAACATGGGCGTTCCCAACCATATCCAAGCCCAAGGCTACGAACTCGCAACGAACCTGACCTTCGACACGAATGGAGACAAAACCATCAATGAAGAAGACGCCTTTTGGAACAAGGGAAACGGCTGGCCGTCCATCGGCTCTTTCTCCGAACCTTTCCAAGCTGTTTTTGAAGGCAACGGTCATACCATCGACAACTTGTTTCAAAACCAGAGCGCTCCCGCTCTCTTCGCTAATGAACCTTCCGGCTTGTTCGGGGCGGTCGGGCATCAGGCGCAAATCGTCCATGTAGTTTTGGAGGGGGTAGAGATAAGAGGGGTGAACTGGGTAGGCGCCTTAGCGGGATTGAGTCAAGGGGTTCTAGTGAATTGCTCTGTTCGGGGACGAGTGGTTGGTTATAATAGTGTGGGGGGATTAGTTGGTCATAACTTTGGGGAGATAGCGGATAGTCATGTTCGAGGGGAAGTTCGGGGAGAGACTAGCGTGGGAGGCTTAGTGGGCTGGAATGTGGGGGGATTGATTGAGGGGAGTTCGGCGCTAGGGCAAGAGACTCTTGGTTTAGTGGGCTTTGGGACGCCGGCGGCTCGTTAGGAGCAAACCCTGCATAATCTCCGCATTTTCTGGGAGGCACTTGGTTGTTTTGCTTCTTCTTTGCGCCCTTCTTTTTCTCAGAGGAGGGCGCATTTTCTTTGATGACTGGAGAGCAAGAGCAATCTCAGAGAGGGAGGTGGCTATGGGGATTCATCGGCCGGTGGAGGAGGGCAAAAGGAGTTTCTTGGTTGTTTGGTTGGGGAACGATTGCGGGGGAGAAGAGGGGGGATCCATTCAAGGATTTCTCGCGGGCGCGCTCGGAGAAAGCCGTGATGGCGAAGGCGAAGGTGTGACATGCAGTCAAAAGTGAGAATTCTCATTTTTCTTGGCATTTGCCGGCGACGTTTAAACTGGCTTTCGTTGTTGTCAGGTTTTTTCAATGGCGCAGAACTGGGAGCGCAAAAGTCTCACTGAGAACTGCGGCCAAAGAGATAAATTTAGATGGCGCAAAGAAGCAATGCGCCTTGTCCATTGAGGCGGATTATTTTCGCTTTTGAACTACCCTGCTTTATTCAGATTCACACTTTCAGTAAAAGATGGATTCTCTCCTCCCTGAGAATTCTAGTGAGCCGTTCAAAAAGCAATCTCCGACAAGATGGTCGGGAGTGGCTTTAAAAGAAGAAGCAGGGAAAGCGAAAGTCTGATGAAGACCGCTTTGCTCTGCCTCGATACCTTCTGCCTTAACTAGGGAAAAATTTTTGGTTTTTGGCAAAATCTCAGCGGCAGACGAATCCAAATCAAGTGCGCCGGGCGCATTTCTCTCCGATGGTTGGCAAGCAAGCCTGCCCGATGACTGCGGATTGTCATCGTCTGTTGCATCGCTCTCAAACGACGTTTTGCCAAACGAGATTCCTTCGCCAAAACCCACTAGGAAAGAGAAGAGGAGAACTCATTCCCAAACGAATTTGCGGTCACATCTCAAGCAGGGGAAAATGCTTTGAATCCATGCGCCACATGGCCGAAGCCATCCGCTGTCGCCCTGCCGATTTGCGCACGCAGAACAATCGAAATTTTCCGGGAGCCAAGACTCCTCAAAATCAAATGCAGAAACAAGCAACTCCACATCCACTTCGTCACCGCCGGAGGATTTCCGATTTTGCCAACCGCCTTTCGAAATGCCCTTTTGCCGAGAAACCAAAAAGAAGTTGCCGAGGAATCAAGTGGAAACATCCGCCGCTTGATCTACTGGAAGACCGTTGGAACGGCATTTTTGCGTTGAAAGAGAGGGCGGATTTTCGTTCTATTGTTCTTTTGCATTGAGTGCTTGCCCGGAAACTTGCCCGTGGGAGCGCTTGCATGAGTGGAATGAGAAACAAGCGAAAAGCCAAAACAACCCGGCCGTCGAAGGCCGTTGCAAAGAAAGCTCCGGCCGCATCCTCAACCGACGCCGCTGTTTCCGACGGCCGAAAGCCTGCGAAGACTCGGTTTTTCCGAAAGTTCGATTGGATGGTTGCGGGAGCGGCCTTCTTCTTTGTGTTTCTGGGCTATTTGTACACTTTGGCGCCGGACGTTACTTTGGAGGACAGTGGCGAGCTGGCCGTCGCTTCTTATTACGCCGGCGTGCCGCATCCGCCCGGCTACCCGGTCTGGACGATTTACACTTGGCTGTTCACGGTTTTGGTTCCGATTTCCAACATTGCGTTTCGAGTGGCCTTGGCTTCGGCCTTTGCGGGTGCGTGCAGCTGCGGCTTGCTGGCTCTCATGGTTTCGAGGGGGAGCAGTATGTTGATCCGGAGCGTTTCGGATTTTCAAGGGCTAGAGGAGCGGACGGAGAAGGCCGTCTCCGGCGTTTGCGCATTCGCGGCTGGCTTGTTGCTGGGGTTCAACGGTTTTATGTGGTCTCAGGCGGTGATTGTGGAGGTGTACACGTTCAGCGTGCTTTCTTTTATGGGCGTTCTTGTTTGTTTGATGCGGTGGATGCATGCTCCTTGGGATCGAAAATATCTTTACTGGGCATTCTTTCTTTTTGGGATTTGCATCAACAATCATCAAAGTTTGGTTGTGGCGGCGATTGGGTTGGAGATTGCCATTGCCGTCGCCAATCCGCGATTGGGGCGGGATTTGTTTTTGGGCAACTCCGTCGTTTTTATACTGGGGCTTCTTCTAAAGCGGAATGGCGTAATTACGGCGTTTGACACGAACCCTCCTTTGTTTGCCATCTACGTTCTAATTGGGATTAGTTCTATTGGAGCTTTTCTTTGGTTGTGTGCGAAGACGCGGGAAGTGTTAACCCAGTGGAAGCCCGTTCTGTGGATGCTCTTGGCGTTTGCGGCCGGCCTTTCCTTTTATTTGTATATGCCGTTCAGTTCGGCGACTAATCCGCCGATGAACTGGGGCTATCCGCGAACTTGGGAGGGATTCCTGCACGCCTTCACCCGCGGGCAATACGAACAGCCAAATCCGATGACCTCGCCGATCAGTTTTGCGCAGCAGGCGTGGTTGTATGTGAAGGCGCTGGGCCGAGAGTTTAACCCGATTGTTTTGCTGGCCGCGCTGTCGCCATTTGGCTTTTTCGCGCGGATGCAGCGGCGCGAAAAGGCTTGGTTGGCGGGACTGGCTGGCATTTTCTTTTGTTTGGCCTTCATTCTGATGATCCTGCTCAACCCGCCGCCTGACCGCCAAAGCCAAGAGCTGAATCGAGTTTTCTTTTTGCCCTCGCACGCCTTGGTGGGTCTTTGGGCGGGATATGGCTTGAGTTTGATTGCGGCGCTTTTGGCGGCTCAATATCGGCAGTTTCGGGGGCGAGGTTTGCTGGGAGGTTGCGCGGCCTTGGGCATTGCTTTGTATTTGTGGGCTTCTCTGGATCGGGTGCATCCGTTGGATCGGTTTGCCGCTGCGTATCTCGTGGTGTGTGCCGGCGTCTTTCTGGTGAGTTTGGCTGCCTGCCCTGCCAAAGCGCCTTTGCGGTTGGTGTTGGCCGTGTTTGCCGCGCTGCCGCTTTACTCTGCTTTGACTCATTGGTGGGAAAATGAAAAACGAGGACATCTTTACGGCTATTGGTTTGGACACGATATGTTTGAGCCTCCTTTTGATATTTATCCGTCGATGACGAAAAACGCCATTCTCTTTGGCGGCACGGATCCGGGCCGGTTCAACCCCACTTATATGATCTTTTGCGAGAGCTTTCTTCCGCCGTCCAAAAAACCGCGCGATCCAGAATTCGACCGGCGGGACGTTTATTTGATCACGCAAAACGCCTTGGCGGACAAAACTTATTTGGACTACATCCGCGCCCATTATTTTCGAAGTGCCCAAAAAGACCCGCCATTTTTTCAGGAAATGTTGCGTTCCAAAAAGTCTAAGGAACTGGGAAAAACCAATCTCTTGGCTCGTTTGGTGTCGCCATTGGACTGGTCGATGACTACTTTTGGTCAATCTGTGGAGGCATCGCGCCGGGAAAAGGGACTTTATCCGAAAATAGAAATCTACACGCCGTCCAACCGGGATTTCCACAACGCTTTGGAGGAATACAAAGAGGAACTAGAGCAAAAGCGACTATTAAATCAACTCAAGCCCGGCGATGGTGAGGGCATGGCGCTGGTGCTGGCGATTAACTCCATCTTGGCCAAGCTCATCTTCGACAAAAATCCCGACCGCGAGTTTTACATCGAAGAAAGTTTTCAAATGAATTGGATGTTTCCGCATTTGACGCCTTTCGGGATTATCCTCAAGCTGAACAGGGAACCGGTCCAGGCCATCACTGAAGAGATGATGGATCGCGACCGAGAATTTTGGGGACGGTATATGGATCGCTTGATTGGCAATTGGATCACCACGGAAACCACGGTGGAAGAATTGGTAGACTTTGCGAAGAGGGTTTATCTGCGAGGCGACTTAGAAAACTATCAGGGAGACACAAAGTTTCTGAGGGAGAGTTGGGCGCAAAAGGCTTTTTCCAAACTGCGAAGCGCCATTGGCGGCGTGTATGCCTTTCGATTGTCCCCGCAGTGTCCGCCGGAACTCTCCCCAAAAACCCTCGAAGAAGAGCGGCGATTGCTAGAAGAGGCGGAGTTGGCTTTTCGGCAAGCCTTTGCGCTTTGCCCGTACAGTTTAGAGGCGGTTTATCGATATGCGAATCTTTTGCTAACCTTAGGACGCGTGGACGACGCCCTTATGCTCGCGGAAGTCTGTTCCGAGTTTGATTCGAAAAATGCGCAACTTCCGAATCTGCGCGCCCAACTGAATCAGCAAAAACAAAAGCGGGAACAGAATATCCAATGGCAGGAAGAAGCGTCTCAATTGGAAAGTCAGTATAACCAAGACCCCGCAAACTTCACCGTCCTTGCCAGACTGATCGCAAGATATTTCAATTTAGGCCAAACCAACAAGGTATTGCGGTTGCTGGAATTGGTGGTCAACGACGAAGGTGCCTCGTCCGAAGTCCTGCTTGTGGTTTCCTCCGCCTACATGCAG
This sequence comes from Limisphaerales bacterium, assembly GCA_965203425.1. GTDB lineage: Bacteria > Verrucomicrobiota > Verrucomicrobiia > Limisphaerales > AAA164-E04 > UBA2970. The sequence continues at coordinate 12,326 of OZ241891.1, forward strand.
TTAGGACGATACACCGACTTGGAAAAGTCCCTGCTCCAGCTTGTTGATCGAAAGCCGAAAGACCCCGCCGCTTGGTATGATTTGGCGGCCACCCAAGCCTTGTTGCAAAAAAATTCCGAAGCCCTCGCAAATTTGAGACGGGCGATTGAAATGGAACAACAACGCCCCTTGCCTCCGGAAAGCAAGTCTCTCTTATCGCGCTCGCAGGAAGATCCCCGATTCAACAGCATCCGCTATCTCCCTGAATATCGGCAGTTGATCTCCGGGCAATAAGCTCTTGCCAACGAAACTGTTCCGCTACACTCCAGCCTTTTCCATAAACGCGTAACAGAGCATGTGACAAACGCCCATCTGGGCGTCTTCCACTCGGCCGTAATGTTCGGAATCAACGACAATTACCTCTTGAGCCAACGTCGCCAAAGCCCCTTGCTTGGCGCCGATCATGGCGATGGTTTGCAACCCGCGCTCCTTCGCCCAAGAAACGGCTTTGACGACGTTGGGCGAATCGCCGCTAACACTCAGTGCCAGCGCGACGTCCTTCGGTGCGGCATAGTTTTCCAACTGCCGCCAAAAGACGTCTTCGTAAGCGTAATCGTTGCCAACAGCCGTCATCCAACTAACGTTGTCGTTGAGCGAAAGAACTTGAAACCGTTTGCCATCCAAAGCGTCAGAAGCCCCCTTGCCGAGATCGGTCGCAAAATGCGAGGCGTTGGCGGCGCTTCCTCCGTTTCCAAAAACAAAAATGCGACGGCCCGCCTCGCCCGCCTCTTTGAGCAAAACCGCAATTTTGCCGACTTGATCCAAGTCAATCGAATCCAGCGCCCGCTTTTGCTCGACCAAGTAGTTTTGAATCCACTGCTTCACAGCGCGGCATTCTGGACGATTTCGGCGGAGAATCGCAACTGCAAAGCCGACGCCAACTTTCCTTTCTCCGCGGCGTCTTTATTTATGCGTTGGCCTCCCGGCATGATTGAATTTCTTTTTGCCGCTGATTCTGGCCTTGTATTTACAAAATCAGAATTGGCGGAATTGGCTCTTGACGCTTTTGGTTATGTTGGTTTTTCTTTCTAACGAAAATTGGACGATCTCTGGATGTTTGGATGTTTTTCGCCGCTTTTCTTTTTGTTGTCTGGGACGTTTCTGATTCCGCATTTTGCGATGTTGATAATATTTCAACTGCGATTTATGTTACTCCCTTTTCTATTTTTTCTCAATTGTGGACGGAAGATGGATGACTAACGGTTTTGATCTTGGCAAAAAATTTGGCGAAGTAGTTTAATAAATCCTGTTCTCTTCATTCTTCTCTTTCGGGATTGACGGAAAAACAATCACGGGTTGCTCTGTAGGTGCTTATCTCTCCCGTGATTTTGCAGGTTCGAATCCTGCCTTCGCCTCCTTATGAGAGGCTTGCTCATTGGGATGGTGTTTCTTCTCTCAGTTACAGCCCCGGCTTCATAATCGGATTTACCAAGTTTGCGAGCGGGCGCCCCTGCTCAATGGGAACCTGGTGGTTATGAACTTGGCGGCCACCTTTGGGTCCTGTCCAAACCGGAGGCAGCTGTGCGATTTCAGCAACCGTATTCCATCCCGCAATTTCGACGGACACTCCCGAAGCAATGCCGTCCGGTGTGATGCACCAAATCACAGCATTGGCTTTGGCGCGTATGTCCGGCATCTGGTTGACGGCGACGCACCGCCCTAGGTTTTGCCAGAAAGCGGCATTCCACGTTTTGACTTCAATGCGCTGAGCGCGCAGGACTCCCAAATACAAGTCAGCCTCCTGCATTCTGGTGGCATCCTTGAAAATCGGTTCGCAAGGGATGCCCGCGCTTGCCGCCCACTGCTCGCAGGCCAGTTCGCCAATCTTGCCCCGAAAATGAGAGTCAACGGTATTGTTGTAATGACCGGGCGAGTTCGCGAAAAGGCGAAACGTTTCCTCTGCCATCGACCTCGCGGCTATCGCCATTTCAGCGGTTACAAGCACATGCGCTGCCATCGTATCGTCCTCCAATATGCACTTTGTTGCGAGTGTCAATGAGAATAGCATATACGCAGAACCGACGTCAATCATTTTCCCTGAAGTTGACGGACGCCTTTCGTCTTGCGTCTAAACCGCAAAGAATGGTGCGGGAAGCAGCCCGGATGGAAGTATTCGCCGTAAGGATGGATATTCTGGACGAGAACGGGGGACGATTAATCCGCATCTTGGAAAAGAAGAAAATCCCCAATGCCTTCTATCCAATGGCTGATTTTTTGCGTGTCCACATTGCGCGTTCCGCTTTTCTTCCACTCTTCCTTTTCCTTTTGTGTTTGCCTATTGAGTCCTTTCCTCATACACTGGAAAGGTAAATGGAAACGGAGCAACTAGGCCATACTTATGGGATAAGACGTTGACTGGGATGGTTAGCCGGAAATCCAATAACAGGAAGCATCGAATTTCTATATTTATATCCGCAGAACGAAAAGCGTATGACGACAAACGAAATCCTCAAAGAACTCGAATCTATGGGCAGCGAACGCACAAAGAAAATGCTCATGAAAAATCATGGAGTGCGGGAGCCGTGCTTCGGGGTCAAAATCGGCGACATGAAAAAGATTGTCAAACAAGTCAAAAAAGACTACCAGCTCGCCCTAGAACTTTACGCGACAGGCAACTACGACGCCATGTATCTTGCAGGCTTGATCGCGGACGACGACCGCATGACCAAACGCGACTTGCAACGCTGGGTGGAGAATGCTTACGGCGGATCGTTGCCCGGTTGCACCGTGGCGGCAGTGGCGGCGCAGAGCCGCTACGGTTGGGAAATGGGAACCAAGTGGATCGAATCCAAAAAAGATTTTGTAGCGCATGCCGGCTGGAGCACGCTCTCTGACTTGACGGCGCTAAAAGAAGATGCGGCGCTGGATTTGCCCCAGCTGAAAGCGCTGTTAGAGCGCGTCAAAAAAAACCTGCACAAAGCGCCCGACACCGTCCGCTACGCAATGAACAACTTTGTAATTTGCGTCGGTTGCTACATCCAGAGCTTGACCGAAACAGCCTTGAAAATTGGAGAAACCATCGGGCCAATCACAGCAGACCTGGGCGACAACCAATGCCGCATTCCCTTTTCTCCTGACTACATACGCAAAGTCAAAAAACGAGGATCGATTGGTAAAAAGCGGAAAACAGTAAAATGCTAACCCATGTAGGGGAGGGTGATTTTGGCCTGCGCTAAGGGCGCGCAAAAGAACGGCTTCCATCCCTTTCCTCCCTCTCCAAAAGGAAACCAATGCCAACCCCAACCAGCCCTCCACCCCGCCCAGCGCCCACGCCCCAACAAAGACCCTAAGTTCGTCCAAAGAATGAAAAGGCTTTCTGTAGCGCCGACACAAGAATAGAGAGATTAGAATGTGAAACAGCGTTCCCCGCCTCGCCGATGGTTGCGCTCCGCCTCCGCCTCTCTTCATCCCCAGCAACAATCCAATCCAAACAATAGACGCCGCTCTTTTCCGCCGCATCCCTTGCGCTTCCTCCAAAGCCGGCCTGATTCGGCCTTCGCCTGTTCCCAAGAAGTTTGCCGATCCAAAAGAAATCGAGCCATCCAGCGCATTGTCCCATGTTCGCGGATTGTAGTTGCGCATAAAGAGGGCGCGCCAATCTCCCCCATCGTTGTCCAGCGTTGAACTCAAACAGGCAAAAAGGGCTTGTCTGTTTTCTGCGGCCTGCATTTGCGGAGGCAGGGGGCTTTTTATTCTATTTATTGGAATGCGAAAACTTGATTCATCTTTGGTGGATTTACACTGCGGAAGTCTTTTTGTTCAAGGATTGGATTGTTTTTGGAGATGATTGTCTTTCCGCTGATTTTTAGGTTTGTGGAAGGTTTTGTTTGGCAGACCAAGAGTCCCTCAGGGCAATTGTGCGGTTGAAGACTAGGCGGCTGTTTTGGGAGTCTTTGCTGTCGAGGCAGAAGTATCCGGTTCGTTCGAATTGCCAAGGTTGGTCGGGGTCGGCGTGGGCTAGGCTAGGCTCCAGTTTGCAGTTGCGCAATACTGTGAGCGATCGAGGATTGACGAATTGGGTAAATTCTTTGCCGGATTTGTGGTTGGCGGGGTTGGGGACGGTGAAGAGGCGGTCAAAGAGCCGCACTTCGGCTTGGATGGCGTGAGCGGCGGAAACCCAGTGAAGTGTTCCTTTGATCCGTCTTCCGGAGGTAGATCCGTCTCGTTTTGATGTGGGATCGATGGTGCAGCGGAGACATTCGACTTTGCCTTCGGCGTTTTTGACGACTTCCTCGCACTTTAGTATGTAAGCGTAACGCAGACGAACTTCGCCGCCGGGTTGGAGGCGGAAGAATTTTTTTGGAGGATTCTCCATGAAGTCGGCTTGCTCGATGTAGAGTTCTCGAGAGAAGGGGATTAATCTGGTTCCTGCGTTTTTGTCTTCGGGATTGTTGGTTGCTTCTAGTTCTTCGAAATGGTTGGCGGGCAGGTTTTCGATGGACACTTTGAGGGGTTTTAGCACGGCCATTGCTCGGCGGGCTTTTTGGTTTAGATCGGCGCGGATGCTGTGTTCGAAGAGGGCGATGTCGGTGAGGCCGTCGTATTTGGTGACGCCGAGGGCTGCGCAGAAAGTTTTGACGGCGTCCGGCGGGATTCCTCGGCGGCGGAGGCCGGAAATGGTTGGCATCCGCGGATCGTCCCAGCTGTCGACGATTTTTTCCTGAACCAGCTGGATGAGTTTGCGTTTGCTTAGCACGGTGTAGCTTAGGTTGAGTCGGGCGAATTCGTATTGCCGGGGGAGCGGGCGAGGCAGAGGGAGGTTTTCTAAAACCCAGTCATAGAGCGGGCGATGCACCGCAAATTCAAGGGTGCAAATGGAGTGGGTGATGCCTTCGATAGCGTCGGAGAGGCAGTGGGCGAAGTCGTAAGTGGGGTAAATGTTCCAGTTGTTTTCCGTGCGGTGGTGAGGAATTTTTCGGATGCGGTAGAGTGCTGGGTCGCGCAAGTGAACGTTGGGGGAGGCCATGTCGATTTTGGCGCGGAGTGTTTTGTCGCCATCCTGGAATTCGCCTTTTCGCATTCGAGCGAAAAGATTCAGGTTTTCTTCCACTGTACGGTTTCGCCACGGGCTTTTGGTTCCAGGCTCTGCGGGAGCGCCGCGCGTTTCTGCGAATTCCTTCGCTGATTGGTCGCAAACGAATGCCTTTCCCTTCTGAATCAGTTCGACGGCGTATCCGTAGAGTTGCTCAAAGTAATCGGAGGCAAAGAATTTGCGCTTGCCCCAATCAAAGCCCAGCCAGCGCACGTCGGCTTCGATGGCCTTGACGAATTCCTCGCTTTCGCGTACTGGATTTGTGTCGTCGAAGCGCAAGTGACACTCGCCTTGGTTTTCGGCGGCGATGCCGAAGTTTAAACAAATGGATTTTGCATGGCCGATGTGGAGATAGCCGTTTGGTTCGGGCGGAAATCGGGTGGCCACTTTTCCGCCGTGGGTGTTTGCTACGAGGTCGCGGGCGACAATCTCACGAATGAAGTCTTTTTCTGGTGCGGGGCAATTCGATGATTCTTGCGTCATGGCGACGTTTCTGGCGATATTAATGCTCGTTTGGGGCGTTGTGTAGAAAAATTACTGTTTTTTCATTGAGAAATACTTCCATTCGATTGTACGGGGTTCGGCAGAACAACCTGAAAAATTTCGACCTCGACATCCCTTTGAACCGGATGACGGTGATCACCGGGGTAAGCGGAAGCGGCAAAAGCTCTTTGGCGTTTGAGACTTTGTTCGCCGAAGGGCAACGCCGGTATATCGAAACCTTTTCGCCTTATGCTCGGCAGTTTTTCGATCGCATGGACAAGCCTCAAGTGGATCGGATTGAAGGGATCCCGCCGGCAATTGCCATCGAACAGAAAAATACCGTCAAGTCGCCCCGCTCCACCGTTGGAACTATGACGGAAATCTGCGATTACGTAAAAATACTTTGGTCTCATTTTTCTCGTCCCTTTTGCAAACGCTGCGGACGTCCTGCGGTCGCAGACTCTCCGCAAGGCGTGTGGCGGTTTTTGCAAGAAAACGGCTTCCAAGGCAAACTAATTTACGTTGTCTTCCATGTACAAATTAGTATGGCCTTAGGGCGAGCCGAGTGCATGCGGGCGATTTTGTCCCAAGGGTTTCAGCGCTGTTTGCTAGAAAACCGAGTCCGGAGGATTGGCGACTTGATTGCGGAAGAAGCGAGGCGAAAACCGAATTCAAAAAACACTATGGGGGCAGAGGGATGGACGTCCTTGTTTGTTGTCCAAGATCGAATCCGCCTCACTTCAAGAGCCCGCCCCAGATTTGTGGAGGCATGCGAGCAGGCATTTTCGTTTGGCAAGGACCGCCTGTCCATCTTTGTGGGGGCGGAAAACTCCGAATTGAAGGCTCTGCGATCTTTTTCTCGGTTGACGGAGTGCGCTGAATGCGGCGAAACAATTCCGAAGCCGACGCACTCCTTCTTCAGCTTTAATTCACCAGTCGGCGCCTGTCCGCAATGCCGAGGTTCCGGGCGTGTGCTTGCTGTTGATTATTGGTCCGCCGTTCCCGATCCATCGATGACGCTTGCCGAAGGCGCTGTGAAACCGTGGCAGATAGGGCACGGCCTGCGTTCTCAGCGGGACTTGATGCAGGCGGCGCGGCGAGACTCCGTCCCTACGGATGCGCCTTTTGGCCGTCTTTCCTCGGCTCATCAAAGATGGGTGATTTTTGGCGCCCCGAATTATGGCAAAGATCGCCGTCATCGCTGGCCCGAAGCTTGGTACGGGGTGAAAGGATACTTTGATTGGTTGGAATCAAAGGCTTACAAAATGCACCTCCGCGTGCTGTTGGCGCGTTATCGGACGCAACGCGAATGCCCCGCCTGCAATGGGGCTCGTTTTAAATCGGAGGTTCTTCAATTCTTCGTTGAATGCGGAACGCAGAAACCCGGCTTGACCCTGCCGGAGTTTTACGCTTTGCCAATCAAGGACGCGCTGAAAACCGTAAACGAGTGGCATCTTCGGATAAAAACCCGAAGAAATTCCCCCTTGAGGCACGCGCTTCGAGAAGTTCGAAGCCGGCTTCAATTTCTGGCAGACGTTGGCCTATCTTACCTTACGTTGGACCGTCCCACGAATACGCTCTCCGGCGGGGAGACTGAGCGAATTAATCTGACATCATGTCTGGGAACGCGGTTGGTAAACACTTTGTTCGTTCTGGACGAGCCGAGCGTTGGACTTCACGCCGCCGACGTGCAAAGATTGATCCGAATCCTCTTTCGGCTTCGAGATACGGGAAACACCCTTGTCGTCGTCGAGCATGACGCCGCGATCATTCGGGCCGCCGATCGCGTAATCGATATTGGTCCGAGTAGCGGCGCCGACGGCGGGCGTCTGATCTTTGCCGGTACAGTTTCCTCGCTTTCGAAGCGGAGGAATTTCGTAACCGCGCGTTTCTTAAGCGGCCGTGAAAAACTGGGAAGAGGCATTCCATCTCGCCCGGTGGACAAAGACACAAAATGGCTTTCCATCCGCAACGCAACTTGCCGCAATCTTTCCCAGCTTACCGTAGATATTCCCCTCAATCGCCTGGTTTGTGTTACCGGAGTCAGCGGCTCCGGCAAAACGACACTAGTCAAACAAGTTCTTGCGCCAGCTTTGTCGCGTGCCATCGGCTTTTCCTCCTCTTATTCCCCCCCACGTGCGGACGCGGAAGCAAGGGACTTGAACACAACCGGCGATTCCATCCGCGAAAATCAAGCAGCCGCTGAATTGTCGGGCTTCGAATCGCTCGACTCCGTCATCCTTGTTGACCAATCTCCAATTGGCAAAACACCGCGATCCAGCCCCGCTCTTTACGTCGGCGTCTTTGAGGACATCCGAAAGCTCTTTGCCGCCTCGAAATCGGCAATCGCAGCGGGATGGACTCCGGGAACATTCAGCTTCAATTCCCCTTCCGGACAATGCGAGCGATGCCGAGGCGCCGGATTTGAAAAAGTCGAAATGCAATTCCTCAGCGATGTCTTCCTTCGTTGCCCAGACTGCGACGGCGACCGATATTGCCGAAAAGTTCGAAACTTCGTACTGGATTTGAGCGAATTCGCTCCCGCAGATTCCGAGTTCTCTGGAAAAACCCGGTGGACGGCGCCGGCAATGTTAAAAGCCACCGCGGACGAGGCCGTTGAAGTCCTGCGGCAGTGTTCTTCCCATCTTGCCGCCCGGAAAGCCGTTCGTGGACTGCGCTGGCTCCAAGAAGTCGGACTCGGTTATCTTCAATTAGGGCAACCCGTGAACACCTTATCGGGAGGGGAAAGCCAGCGGTTAAAGGTCGCCAGACATCTCCATGCGAGCGGCAACGCCGAGAAAATTTCAAAACTTGGAAACCTCTGCCTGCGTAAAAACCAAAACAAAACCCTTTTTCTTTTCGACGAACCCACCACCGGCCTGCACTTTGTCGATGTCAAAGTCTTGCTCCGAATGTTTCAAACCCTGATCCAAAATGGACACAGCGTCCTCGTCATCGAACATCATATCGAATTCATCCAGCAAGCCGATTGGGTGATCGACATAGGGCCAGGAGCCGGAACCGAAGGCGGAAAAATCGTCGCCCAAGGCCATCCCTCGGCGATTGCCCAATCAAAACAAAGCCTCACCGGAAAATTCCTGCGTGCCGGAAAGACAAACAAAAATCCTCAAAACTGAAAAATCCCATGATTTTATTTCTCTTTTAAGCTTGACCAATAGAGAAAATCAGGGCAAAAAACCTGCGGAAGGCATACAAAAGCCTCTTTTCGTGATTATTTTTTGCTTTTTGCGTTGAAAAAGGCTTGACAAAAGCGAGTTTATGGTTTCTATTAACAGAAAGTTGCTTTTTGGTGTAAATCTTCTTCGTTGTATTTGGATAACTTTGGATCGGAAATGGCCGACATATTGCAGAACTTAAAAAAGAGATACGCGTGTCAAAAATCTCTTTAATCCTCTGGCGAAAAACGAATGCCGAAGTCGTTTGGTTGCTTCCAATTCGAAGCGTCTCTTCTAAAGAGAAACTAAACCGCTTTCGGCTTTTAAGGGGATGCGAGAGAATCCAAAGTTGAACATTAGACGAAATAATCGAAAAAAAACTTGCAAAACCGTTGCTTTAGGCTATAGTGGTTAAAAATTATTTGCAAATAGAGGCGAATGACAGTATTTTCTCGGCAGTTGAAGATGAACATGACAAATAGAAATCCTTACCGTTCAGGCGCTTGCGTATCAATCCGCACCGGCCACAAAGAACAACAAAATGCCCCCGACGGCAGAAACCCGCGAAACGTCACGACGACGGATACCGAATTTTCGAAATCAGATGGAATCATGAACACAAAGACCAATACATCGTTATGGTACAAGAGCCTCGCAGTGCTGGCTCTCTCTTGCGCGCTTGCCAACACTGCGCTCGGGCAGGCGGTCAGTAGCATCGACTGGGGTGACAGCGACAATCGCCTCCCGTCGATCACCTACGGCACGGCACTCGGCCCCGATCAATTCAATGCCAGAGCGTTGGATTCCCAAGGCAACCAAGTCACGGGGGGAGCATTCACCTATTACTGGCAGCCGGAGGGTGTCGCCCTTCCTCAAGAACAAGAGGACTGGGTTGCGAATTGCCCAACAATTTCGCCCACAACCGTTGCCTACAACGGACGAGGCTTCAATCCAGTCACAGACAGCAGAACGTACAACTGCGACCACGACGACAACTCCGCCACCCCAAACAAAGTAGGAACATTCGATTGGCTCTACCTTGACGTGGGCACCCACACGATCCGCGCCACCTTCCGCATTGGTAGTGGCAATCGATCTTGGAATAAAGACGTTCAAATCACCGTCACCAAGGCGCCCCTCGCGGTCAGTCCCAGACCAGTCAGCACCCGAGCTTACGGCGATGAAAACTTCAAGGGCTACGAATCCGATCTGAACCCGGAGTGGACTAGCGGCCGAAAATTGTTCGTCCAAACGACGAACGCGCCTATCAAAGCCGAAGTGGTTACCGAAGGCGGTTCTCAATTCAGAAAGCTCGCCGAAAACGACGCCGATAACGATCCCTTCATGGACGCAACGGGCGCCAACCCGATCATGATTCCCTTCACTCCGGAAACTGACCCAACCCACTACACCAGAACGGGAGTGGACGTCCAGTTCGTAGGTTTTGTGCGCGGAGAGACCTACCAAAATCTCGTCAGGAACCATCCCTCTATCGCCACGACGGAGGAGATTAACAATGATCCTCTGGTGCCCCGGCGCTTTAAATTGCGAGTTCGAAAGTTCGAAGACAATGATCCGAGCAAAAATCCTACGAACGATATTCTCTACCGTTCCGCTCCGGTAGGAACCAGAGGATTCATCGACTTTGATGTCTTGCCCCAGTTCAAGAACTACGAAGTTAGCGAAGGCCAAACCGCTACCGCCGCTACCTTGACAGTTACAAAGGCAAAAATCGAAATCAAAGCCAAAACAGACTATCCCAAAACCTATGGCAACACAATCATTCCTCGGTTGCCCAGTGATACCGACACTCCGGATCCGGATTTGCCAAACAGCCAATATACAGGAGCGACGCCGAACAATTCTCGCCTCAATCCAGACCTCATCCAAATCCCGACAGGTGTATCCTCGCCTTTCGCTTGGGGAAACAACTTCCGCTTTGGTGAAGGATTTATTGAACGCTTGGTTCTGGCCGACTCAAGCGGATGGGCGGCCGACGCAGCCGTTGGCAAGCCTGCCATCACCCTAGTCCAAAATCATGGAATTCTGTCCGACACAGCGTTTTTGAATAGCTACGACATCACCGTGGCGAATGGAAACGTCAAAATCAACAAACGCAAATACAAGCTGCTGGTGGAAGACGCGAGCCAGTCTTATGGAGATATCCTGCCTCCTTTCCCCATTTGGGTGAGCAATCCGGCGCCCCATCTATTAGTCAGCGGCGCCGACGGCAGAAAACAAACAATCAGCGGCGTCGACTATTACAGAATCGCCGATTTAAGGACTGGTTTTTGGCAAAACCGTCCAGTCTCTTCCACCGCCAATCCCGGTGTTCGAGGGATACTGGATGCAGGCTCTTATACAATTCGCCTCACCAATGGCAGCTCGGCAACCCATGAGCATGACGGTAAAACACAAGCGACTCTGACGATCAATCGAGCCAATTTGACATTGAGACTGGGCAACTTTAATTCGTCGTTAAGGCAAGCCGGGGTGCCCCCCTTTGTTGTCCCCGCCGGCGGCCAACTTTCTCAAGATGTGGAGAACAACAGGATTAGAGCAGACGTGCTGACCAACGATCCTGAATTCGAATACAGCGATGACGATGGGGCGAATTACAGAGCCCTCAACTCTGCAGGGCTTCGAGCAATGGTAGAAAATGTGGGAGAATACCGCATTAGGGTTAGTAACGAGGACGATGTTCAATCCTTGAACTATAACGTTGGCTTTCAATACACTGCCGGAGGCAGTCCTCCCACCACTCCCAACACCTACAGCATCTATACCGTTGGAGATCGAGGCGTGAACATTCGTTGGGGAGAGCTTTCTCCGGTGACTTACGGAAATCTCTTGGGAACAAGCCGTTTGAATGCTCAATTCTGGAACCCCAATACGAACTTGCCAGTGAATGACAGCCGTAATACCGGCGAAAGATTGATGCCCGGAGTGGACTACACAGTCACTTACGCAGTCGAGTACCAAGTAAGCAACACCAATCGAATTGATATTCTCAGAACTGATGACGCAGATCGAGGCATGGAAAGATACCACCGGCTTCTTGCTCTTGCCGAAGACTTCTACAGAATCAGTGTAGAGTTCAAACTGACCGCGGCCGGCATTGCAAAAGCAAATACTTTTAATACTGAGGAGGATCCCAATCGCAAGTTTGGCAACGCAAAGGCATATCGCAATTTGCAAGTCAATCGACGCACCATCACGGTAAAACCCAATGACCGCAGCATTGCTCTGAACGAATCCATCCCTACTTTCAGCGCCTATAACTTGGAAGGTCTTCCCGGAGGTCACTACTTGAACGGCATAATGCTTTTCAGCGACAGGGCCTTGACTTCTGCCAACACGGACAGGTTAGTGAAGTTTGAAAGTTCCAGTGTGGAAAGTCAAAATGTGCGCGCCGCGTTTGAAAGACTGAACGTCATCAACAGAAATGCGCGATTCACCACCACTGCCGTAGCGGGAAGCCCCAAAGGCGACTATCCCATCACTGCCTCCAACTTTCACAGAGCGGGGAATGGAAACATAGACATCGCCTACAAAGATGGAAAACTCACTATCGGCAAAGCCAGAGTCACTTTGACTTGGAGCGGAAATATTCCGGCCATCACTTACGGAACGGCCCTAACCGCCACGCATTTGAATGCCCAAGTCTCTCCCACCAGCGTAGAGGGTTCTATTGAGTATAAGGCCAACGGCACGGTCGTGCAGGTAGGCCACGTCTTGGACGCCGGCGCTTATACCATCACCGCCAAATTCAAATCCAGCGATGATGACTATGCCGATAGCCCGGAGAGAGGACGATCCCTTCAAGTCCGTCTAAAACCCTTGAATCTATCGGTGGTGGATGCCGAGAAAATTTACGGGGACGCAAATCCGTCCTTCACAATCGAAGAAGGCACTTTGGGCGCAGGCGGTCTATTAGTTCCTCCCTTAGCGGCGGCAAACGACACCAATATGGTCGTCAGATTCCGAGTGGACGATGACACCACCGATAATGACAATAATCCAAACCAGAAATTGCCTGTCGGCCGCCATCCCATTGTGATCCAGTTTGACGACCCGGACGCGAGATCGCAGAACTACAGATATGTTCCCGACAATGGATTCCTGACGGTTAGAAAGCGAGCCGTAACCATTACGCCGGCAAACCGCAATATAGACGTCGGTCATGCCAATCCGAATCTGTTTCTCAATGATTTGAGAAGTCCCGGTGGGAATACGACCCCGAATCAGCGAGTGAGATTCGACAATCTGGCGCCTCACGAGCGCATTAATGGCGGCAAAAAATTCAGCGCTGGAGGAGATGGCTTTCCCCGATTGAACGCTTTGTTCCCCGGCATTCGCCTCGTTACGGCCCTGCCTCCGCTGACAAGCGAGTTCGGGCAAACAAGTCCAATTCGAGTCGCCAACATTGGCGCAACTTCGGCAGTCGTGAGCAACTACGAATTCACGACGGAAACTGGCACGCTGACGGTGTCCAAAAGAGTTCCCACAATTAACTGGGCCAACGCCACCATCATGTATGGCCAGAAGATCTTTATCGACGGAGGGCAAAAAGATAGAGGAAAGTTTAACGACGGCGCTAGAACCCACGACGTCAACATCTTCAACGCCACTGCCAGTCCGGGCGGAGGAACATTCAGGTATACCCTGGACGGTTCCAGCGAACCTTTCACTAATGATACGGCGCCTCGTCCAGTAGGCAAGGTGAAGTTCCGGGCCGAGTACACTCCAAAGGAATCCGACCAGGATGAATACCGTAACCAAAGCAAAGTGATTGAAGTGACTATTAGCAAGCGGCCTTTAACCATTCGGATTAAGGATCAGGCGAAAACCTATGGCAGCGTTAATGTGAATCTTGACGTCAACGATTCCAGCGTTGTGGACTTTGGCGCCAACTTTCAGCATAAGGACACACGAGGTGCTTCCAAACAAGCCTACAACAGACTGGTTCCAGGCGAGTCACTGACCACTTTCGACCGTCAGTTAGTGTTGACCACAGACGCCAATTTGGCTTCTCCAGTTGGAGACTACTATATTGCAGTGGTTCAGATGGCGCAGGACAGCAACTACGAGATCAACCCGGTTTTTGGCAGTGTTGAGTTGACAGACGGTATCACTCGGGATACCAATGGAAGAGTGATTTCCAATATCGGCGCAAATATCCGAGATATTGGTGAACGAACTTCTCTGGTAAGTGGCGATCTCGGCAACCAGTATACATACAATAACGTAGCAGGGGGAACAGGCGCAGTGCCTCAACGCATAGCAAATGCAACCGGTCCCCAGCAGTTTTACGCTGGCAGAATGCGGATAAATCCGGCGTCTCTGACCATTAAGGCGATGGATCTTGTCAAAACAAAGGGATCTCCGAATCCGCGATATGTTGCGGTTCCCGGTGACCAGGACCAGTTGAAAAACGATGACACTTTGACATTGTTCAACTCCAATAATAATCGGAACGGTTTATTGAAAACGCCTTTGGTCTTCTCTTCAACGGTGGAAGCAAACACAGATATCGGAATATATCCGATTGTCGTTACCGGCGGTTCTTCCGATAACTACGTCATTACATACCAAAATGGCAGTTTTACCGTGCTTCCTCCGATAACTTGGACGCCGGCGCCTTTAGTCTACGGCCTTCCGTTAGGAGACGGACAGCTTAACGCTTCATCTGATGTGCCTGGAGATTTCCAATACTCGGCGGATAATGCCGAAGGAATGATCTTGTCTGCCGGCATGCGTACGCTGATGGCGACCTTCACGCCGTCGAATCCTCCCACGGGCACCGCTGACTTTTCGGTGGAATCGACGCTTCAAGTAAGCCCTGCTCCGTTGATTATTACGGCGAATGATGTGATGCGTGAGTTTGGGGAGACGAATCCGGTTTTCATGGTGAGTTATTCTGGTTTTGTGAATGAGGAGGGGCCGGATGTGTTGGGGGGTATTTTAGAGTTTGATGAGGGGGGTGGCACGGAAGAAGCGGTTGCGGGGGTTTATGATTTGACTCCTTCGGGGCTGACTTCATCGAACTACAATATTGTGTTTGTAGGGGGTTCTATCACGGTCACGAAGGCGCCTGCGGAAGTCACATTGGGGGATTTAGTGCAGGGTCATGATGGGTTGCCGAAGACTGTTTCTGTGGTGACGGTTCCTGAGGGTTTGAATGTGGATGTGACTTATGATGGGTCTATGGATGCGCCGATGGTTCAGGGTTCTTATGCGGTGAGTGCGGTTGTGAATGATCCGAGGTATTCGGGGAGCGCTGAGGGCACTTTGAAGATAACGGATTTGGCTATGGTTACTTTGGCGGATCTTGCTCAGGTATATGATGGCACGGCGCGCGTGGTGTCTGTGGTGACGGATCCTCCTGGCTTGGCAGTTGAAGTGACCTACGATGGTGGCGAAGCGGTTCCGGTTGCTGCGGGGACGTATGAAGTTCGCGCGAGGATTGCTGATCCGGACGAGGTTTATTCTGGTTTTGCGGAGGCGGAGTTAGTTGTAGCGAAGGGGAGTGCGCAGGTTAGTTTTGTTCCGGGCTCGTTGACTCGGCCGATTAATGAGATAGCGGCTGCGGAAGTTGTGACGGTTCCTGCAGGTTTGGCTGCGCGGATCACTTATGGTGAGGGGTTTGATGCGTTGCCTCAGTTAATTGGTCGTTATGATGTAGTTGCGGTGATTGAGGATCCGAACTGGGTAGGCAGCGTGATGGGTGTCTTTGAGATAGTCAGGGCGCCTCAGGAAATCAGGATGCTTCTTCCGGTGCCGATAGGAGTGGAGTTGATAGGGGAGGCGCGGGAGATACCATTGATTGCGACGGCGACTTCTGATGATCTGGTTAACTTTCCGATAGAGTTTTTGGTAGGGGAGGGGACGGATGCGTCTGCGTTTGCGTCTGTTTCTGGGAATAGGTTAGTGATTCGGGGGACGGGGGATGTTGAGTTAGTTGTTAGGCAAGCGGGGGATGAGTATTGGGCGCCGGTAGAGCGCACTTTCATGATAGAGGCGACTGGCCAGCCGGCTGTTCGGTTAGCGGAGATAGAAGTTTCGGATTTGGAGCAGGAGTATGATGGGAATCCTAAGGCGGTGGGAGTAGTGACGGTTCCGGCTGGTTTGGCGGTGGTCATTACTTACGATGGGAGTTTGGAGGTTCCGGTGGATGCTGGGACTTACGAGGTTCGCGTGGAGGTCAATGAGGAAGGCTATGAGGGGGTTGCGGTGGCTATGTTGACCATTACTCCGTCTGCGAGGAAGATTCCTGTGGATATTGAGATTACGAATTTGGAGCATAGGTATGATGGGAATCCGAAATCGGCGATGGTGTCGCTGGATCCGGCGGGTGTTGCGGTGAGCATTACCTATAATGGCAGTCCGGAGTCTCCGGTGGATGCGGGCACTTATGAGGTTCGTGTTTTGGTTACAGCTGAGACGCACGAGGGGTTTAAGATTGCTACGCTGACGATTACTTCTGGCGAGGCGGGGATTAGTTTTGTGGAGGCTTCGTTGAGTCAGTTGGTAGGTGAGGTTCGTCCGGTAGAAGTGGTGACGGAACCGGCGGGGTTGAATGTGCGGGTTATGTATGATGGATCGGCTGATGTTCCGGCTGCGGTTGGGGAGTATGAGGTTGTTGCGACTGTTGAGGATAGGAACTGGGAAGGTAGAGCGACGGGTACCTTTAGGATTCGTTTAGCTTCGCAGGAGATTACTGTTGGGGATTTGACGGATTATAGGCCTTGGCCTATTGCGATGGAAGGAACGCAGATGATCATTTCTTTGCCTGTTGTGGGGGCGACTTCGGGTTTGCCGGTGACGTTAGAGGTGGACGAGGTCAATTCTACAGGGGAAGCGACTTTGTTTCCATCGGGCACTCGTTTGAATGTGACGCAGCCGGGGGATATAGTGTTGATAGCGCGGCAAGCGGGCGACGACAGATGGGCGCCGGCGGAGAGAAGTTTCACGGTGACCGTCACAGGCAGAGGAGTTCCAGTCCAAGCCCCTCAGGTTAGCGTTAGAGGTTTGAGCCAAAATGGTCTGGAGATTGGAGTGACCGGCGCGCCGAATGCGATTGTGTCTATCATGGCCATGGATACCTTGCCTTCAAACGATTTGGTAAAGGTGGGAGAGGTGACGCTGGATGCCGAGGGCAACGGTGCGATCACTGTGCCGACGATGGGCGAGGCTCGCTACTTCATAGCGGAGTAAGAAAGTTCTGCTAGAGGTTCGTTTTTGGATTAGTTCAACCAGAGACTCTTTTAGGGTCTCTGGTTTTTGTTTTGAGGATTGGTTTGGAGTGGGGAGGAAGTTGGCCGATTGTTTGGACGAGTGAGAGGTTCCGGAATGGCAAGAGGGGATTTACTTGGGAGATGCTTTTTCGGGGTAGTTGTTTCCTGTACTTGTCATTTGATGAAGTTGGGGTAAACTTGTGGTAATGAAACGAGACGTTATTCCGGTAAAAATAAGAGGGATATTGCCGTCTCCCAACAGTGGCTGGGCGATTTTCATTGGCGATAGTACGAAAGTGTTTGTCATTCAGGTGGAACAGTGGATCGGCGAGGTGATAGGTATGTTCCTAAGAGAAACACGGAAGGAACGTCCCTTGACCCATGATTTAATGTCGGATGTTTTTACGGGTTTTGGGATATTGGTGGATCGTGTTGTGATTACGGAGTTGAGGAATTCAACCTATTATGCCCGCATGGTTCTTCAACAAAAGAACGAATTAGGGCGCAAAGTGGTTGAGGTAGATGCGCGTCCTAGTGATTGCATTGCCTTGGCTACTGCTCAGAAGAGGCCTGTGTATGTGGATGCGGATTTGTTTGAAAATGTGGAGGATATGTCCGAAGTGTTGCAACAAATTAACGAAGCTAATCCCGATGCGGAAGATGATTGAGGAATGACTTTGAAGAGTCAGCAGGTTAATTCGAGCGATCAATCCTTGGTTTTTATATACGGGGATGATGATTTTGAGGTCAAGGTTCAGTGCCAGAAATTGTGGAATTATTGGAAGAAAGAGGAATCTAATGTTGAGCTTGAGATTGTCGATGGGCAGGTCAGTCAGAAAAAGGAAGCGATTGACAGGGTTTCCGCACTGAAAGAGGCGCTGGAAACATACCCTCTTTTTGCTTCTCGGAAGTTTATTTGGTTTCGTCATTGTAATTTTTTGGCTGATGGGCGTTCGAAGGATTCTGATCCGGAGGATTCCGAGCCGAATGTTTCCAATCCGGTTGGAGATGCTTTGGAAGGTTTGCTGGCGGGCTTGAAGAGGTGTGACTGGAAAACCACTAAGTTGCTTATTTCAGCCACCAGTGTGGACAAGAAAAGAAGTCTCTATAAATGGTTGAAGCAGGCAGGTAAAGTGATTTTCTGTGAATCGCTGGTGATACAGGGCAAAACGAAGCAAGGTGAAGAAGTCGCCGAATCAAAAGCATTAGAATTGATTGAGTCAGAGGTTTATCGTTCTTCGAAAGGAATTCAA
Source organism: Limisphaerales bacterium (assembly GCA_965203425.1). Classification (GTDB taxonomy): domain Bacteria; phylum Verrucomicrobiota; class Verrucomicrobiia; order Limisphaerales; family AAA164-E04; genus UBA2970. Next base: position 30,546 of record OZ241891.1, read on the forward strand.
AGGAAAGTTGCCCAGCGCATGATTGAATTGGTGGGATTGGATCGAGGAACTCTGGTTTCTGAGTGTGAAAAGGCAATTTTGCATTCAGGGAATTCTGGGGAAGTTGCTCTTTCCGACGTGGAGTCAACCGTATCGCCCACTCGCCAAGCTAAGTCGTTTGCGTTTGTGGATGCCGTTGCGGAGCAAGATCTTGAGAAAGCTTTGGCGCGCTTGGAAGATGAGATTTGGTCTATGAAAACTGATAGTCGGAAAAGCGAGTTGGGATTGTTGTATGGGTTGGTTTCAAAGTTTCGCACTTTGCTACTGGTCAAAGATGCAATGGAAGGGGGGGTGTTGCGGCCGGCACAGTATTTTAAACCTCAAATAAGCTCTCTAGATAAATCCATGTTTCCTAAGGATAAGCGGTTCAACCTTTTGGTTCAGCATCCGTTTGTAATATCTAAGGCGATGCAGCTGGTGGGGCGATATCGTGAGTCTGATCTGGTTCGAATTTTAGAAGTATTGCTGGAGGCGAATCAGCAAATGGTATTTGCTTCCGTGAATCCGATCTCTGTTTTGCGCGAATGCGTCATAAAGATTGTGTTGGGGGAGGGGGCAACGGCGGGTGGCTGATCGATTCGAGGATAACCATGTCTGCGCATGCAACAATATCGGTTGCCGTTAGTGGCAAAGCGGGCGGTGTGAAAATTGTCGGGCGCGCCAACGTCGTTTGCAGTGTCGCGTTCAAAAGTGTTTTGAAGCATTTGAAGGAAGAATCGGTGGAACGCATTTTTATATTTTTGCAGGAATGTTTATTAATGGACAGCACTTTCCTTGGCGTATTGGCCAAGCAGGGAGTGGATAGAGGAATTGAAGGTCGACGGCAATTCAAGTTTGTGTTGGTCGCGCCAACGGAGCGAGTGTTCTCTTCGATTGAAAATTTGGGAGTGCTTGGCGAATTTGAGGTGGTTGAAGCCGTGCCGGACATCCAATTTTCCTTCCGCGATGTTTCCCTAGATAATGTTTGCGATCGCCGTGAATTGACAAAGACGACTCTTGAGGCTCACGAGGCTTTGGTAGATATTAGCGAAGAAAATCGAGGCCGATTTGAGGAGGTCGTGAATTTATTGTCAAAAAACCTCTGAAAAGAATCTCGTTCAGAAAAACGGTCGGCCTAATCCGCTTCCGTGGAGATGTGCCGAGTTAGGCGAAGGTTGAGGAATGAATGATAATCGGATAGGCATCATCGGAGGGAGCGGGCTTTACACGCTGGATGGTTTGGAAGATTTGGATTGGAAGCAAGTGGAAACGGGATTTGGGTTCCCATCTGATGCCTTGCTTTTTGGCCGGCTTCATGGCCGCGAATTAGTTTTTCTGCCTCGACACGGTCGAGGTCATAAAATTCTTCCCGGCGAGCTAAATCATCGGGCGAACATTTTGGCGATGAAACAGCTGGGCGTTCGTTGGATCATTAGTGTTAGCGCGGTAGGTTCGCTTCAAATGCAATACGAACCGGGAGATGTTGTCGTGATTGATCAGTTCTTGGACAAAACGAAACGATCCGCCGCCCACACCTTTTTCGGGCGAGGGATTGCGGCGCACGTAGCGTTTACGAATCCCGTATGCGAGAAACTCAGAGAGGCCATTGTTGTCTCTGCTCAAAACGAGAACGCCCGAGTGCATGATGGAGGGACGTACGTGAATATAGAAGGACCTGCTTTTAGTACTCGCGCTGAATCGTTGCAACATCACCGGGAAGGCCATGCGGTTGTTGGGATGACCAATCTTGGCGAAGCGAAATGCGCCCGTGAGGCGGAAATCGCCTACGCTGTGATGGCAATAGTGACGGACTATGATGGTTGGAATCCGCATGATCCCCACGTTACCGTCAAGACAGTGATCAAGCATCTCCGTCAGAATGCGAAAAAGGCGAAGCAAATTATTGGCGATTTAATCGCCGGTTTGGATGTGGAAAAGGAATGTTCCTGCCATTCGGCTCTGGAAAACGCCATCTTAACAGACCGTGTCGAGTGGCCGGGAGAGACAATCCAATTGCTTCGCCCGGTGATCGATCGTTATCTGCGGCCCTAAATTTTTGCTGAAAAGTCGTTGTTGAGTCGGAAAATTTGAGAGAAATATGATTTTTCTTGCACTTTTAAATCGAATAGATTGTTAACAACTCAAGAGGTTGTTTTCTAGGGATGTAAGGTTGAGCATCCAAAACCCAACGGTGTTTCGATCGCTATTACATTAAAGTGCACCGACTACGGGTAAGGTTTTCCAGAATTATTCCCTTAGACTGTTGAAACATAGATGGATAGATCAATAGGCGGAAACATCACACATGGCATTCGCTATGGTAGAATTATGGATATATTATCAATGACAATTACTTCAGTTAGTTTGTTATATGCGTATTATACGATCGATTGAAGGCGTGGGTTAATCGCGATCGATTCTAGTTTATACTGACGAACAAAGGAATGGACTTGGGGAATTCGAGATATTGTGTAAAAATGTAAAGGCGAGTAGTTAGCCAATGTTTCCGTTGTTGTAGCGGTGAACTAGCTAATGGCTAGGGTTGCCAAGGCAAAGGGCCGTTGGGTCTAGCTTGCAGGAATTTTGCGTTAACTTTTCGATACCACTTGTGGAGTTTTTTCTGCATGGATTCAGTGAGTGACGGCTTGTATTTGGCCAAGTTGACTCGTTCTCCGACGTCTGTTTTTAGATTGTAGAGTTGGACGGCGCCGTCCTCGAATCGCTCAATGAGTTTGTAATCGCCAGATCGAATAGCGCCGCCGGGAAACCCACCTTGGTTGCTATAATGAGGATAGTGCCAGAACAAGTCTTTGCGGGCAATCGTTCCCGTTTGTGTAAGGAGGGGAACTAAGCTGAGGCCGTCGAGATGCTGTTGCGCTGCTTGAGGGAGGCCTGCCATTTCGAGGATTGTAGGATAGAAGTCTGTGCTGATGACGGGGGTTTTGCAAATGCTTCCCGCCGGTGTTTTCCCGGGCCATTTGATGAGATAAGGTTCCCTGATGCCTCCTTCGTAGAGCCAGCCTTTGCCGCCGCGCAAGGGAAGGTTCGATGTGGGCGAGCCTTCTGAGGTAGAAAGTCCGCCATTGTCTGAGGTTAACAGGACTATGGTGTTCGAATCTAAGCGGAGGTCTTGAAGGGCTTGAAGGACGCGGCCTATGCTTTGGTCCAGAGTTTCCACCATGGCTGCGTAGGTTGCGTGTTGCTGGCGAATTCGAACCCGCCTCGGTTGATTCGTTTGCCAGACTTGTTCTTCGTTGCCAAACTCTGGGAGTTTTTGGGTGTCTGAATGAGAGGCTTTGGCTTTGTATTTAGCGATGATCTTTGGCGGCGCTTGGAGTGGTGTATGCACGGTATAAAAAGAAATATAAAGGAAAAATGGAGATTCTTTGAAGTTGTTGAGAGACGCAATTGCTTCGTCGGCAAGCCGGGCACTTAGATGTTCTCCGGCGGGGCCGTCTTTCAAGCGCGGGTTGCGGTACGGAGAGAAGTAACCGCCTGGAGGCGTCCCCCGGTGATGTCCTCCGAAGTTGAGTTCAAATCCTTGGTTTTCCGGCCAGTATTCTGCCGAAGGACCAAGATGCCATTTTCCGAAGAAAGCGGTTCGATAGCCGGCTTGTTGCAAGGCTTCTGCGATAGTGACTTCGCTCAGAGGCATCGAGTCTTTGAGTGGCGCTGGATAGAACTTTCCGGCTCTTCGCCCCGAGAAAAAGTTCGTTGCGTCTGCGCGGGTCGGATATTTTCCCGTCATGATGCTGAATCGTGTTGGCGAGCAAACTGGACTGGCTGCGTAGCCGTTGGTGAAGCGCATTCCCTCGCGTGCGAGCCGGTCAATGTGCGGCGTTTCGTAGAAAGTGTCCGGATTATTGGCGCCAATATCCATGTAGCCGAGGTCGTCGACGAGAAAGAAGACGAAGTTCGGTTTCGAATCGGCGAGGAGAGTGTGGATTTGAAATCCAACTGACAAAAGAAGCATTGCTAGAATCCGCATCAAAGAATAATAGGAAGAGGAATCGGAGAAGCCAGATAATTGCGGCTCTGTTTTACCGACTTGCCTCAAGGAGAGTTCTGGAAATCAGGATTGCCCCCGGCAAGAAAAATGGTCTATGGATTGCTTGAAAGCGCGGCTATCATTCGCTACGGTTTCGGAGGCTTGCATTGCTTGGCTTGTCACTCTGCTGAGTGTGGAAGAAAGCCGCGGCTTATTGAAAAATGAAAACGCAAATCGAGATGCCGATGAGAATTCATCCGGAAACCCGTCCGGAAAATAGACTGCAAAGACGCCGTAAGTGAAACAGATGGAGGAATGTTTGCGTCTGGAAGGATTGAGAATCCAACGCGATTCCTCTCTCATTCTGGAAAACGTCGATTGGGTGGTTCAGAAAGGCGAACATTGGGTCATTCTGGGCGCCAATGGTTCCGGGAAGACTTCCTTGTTGCGGGCATTAGCGGGCTATTTTATGCCGACGGCCGGCAAGATTTTCTTGTTGGGAAAACAATACGGGCGCGCCGATTGGCGTCAAGTTCGCCTTCGGATTGGGATTGTCAGCTCGGCGGTGCGCCAGATGATGGCTGACACCGAGCCCGCTCTAATTTCAATCATCAGCGGGAAGTATGCGATGATCGATTACTGGGGCAATCCGGAAGCAGAAGACCGGCGAAGAGCGAAAAGAATCTTGCGGCAAGTGGAATGCGGCCATTTGGCGGATCGTCCTTGGGCTTGCCTGTCGCAAGGGGAACGGCAGAGAATCTTAATCGGTCGAGCGCTGATGTCTCGGCCGGCATTGCTGGTTTTGGACGAGCCTTGCGCGGGGCTGGATCCCGGGGCGCGAGAAAACTTTCTGCAATTCCTAGAGCGAATGGGGCGGCGAAAAAATGCGCCGACCTTGATTTTGGTAACTCATCACGTTGAAGAGATCCCGCCGGTGTTCACTCACGTGCTGATGTTGCGCGGCGGGCGAGTGTTGCATTCCGGGCATCGGCGGCGGGTGATGTCTTCCACTCATCTGTCGGCTCTTTTTGGGACAGAGACGAAACTTCGTTCCCAAGGGGGGCGTTATACTCTTTCCGTCAAAGCGCATTCCGCAAGGATTGCTTGAACATCTATCCGGAGCGGGTTGGGACGTGTTCCCATCGACAAAGCGCTTTGAAGAAAATGAGGCGGCATTCCTTTCCCATCCGCAAAAATCGCCAACGCTTTTTTGTATTTTCCGCTTGACTGCGAGCGAGGAAGAAACTACAAACAAAAGAAATCGCATTGCGAAATAGGATTGCGTTGCGGATTCGTTTATTGTAGAGTCAGTTTGTTTTTACGGTTATCTAATTTAATAATTATTATTTTCGCTATGAAAAGTGAGAAATATTTGAACGCGAGGAAGCCGAATTTGTCAAAATTCGGGCATCGGGCATCGGGCATCGGGCATCGGGCATCGGGCATCGGGCATCGGGCATCGGGCATCGGGCATCGGCAATAAGTCGGCTCTTCTAATGGTTTGGGCAATGGCGGCAACGCTGTTGTCTTTTGCCCCGCTGGAACAATCTCAAGCGCAACTTTACGTCGACATCTATCCCAGCCAGGAATACACCAATGGCACTCTTTTCATCTTCTCCGGCTCCACCACCATAGCCAGACAGCAATCGCAAGCGCGAGGCTTCCGAACCACCGGCACCGATTGGCTTCAAGACACCGCCTATGCCTTTGACACTCTCTTCGCCTCGGATCCCGGCACCGGCCAAAAAAACTTGACGGCTGTGCCGGCCTCCACGACCTCCGTCACTAACAAAGATTACGAATCCCTGATCGGCTACCTGCGCGTGCGCAACACCGCCTTCAGCAGCGCCAACCTCAATGTCATCACCAACGCCCCCACCCTCACCATCGAGGGCACCACAAGCACCAACACCCGAACCATTGCCTCTCTATACTTGCAGGATGCTAATTGGGATCGTTTCGGTCCGCGGGTGAGCTCGGCTTTGAATTACAACAATAGCGACGCTGTGAGTTGGACGGGCGCCGGCGTTCTGACCAATGTGGCGATTGGTGTTTTTAACACTCGCGATCCTTACCTTCGGGCAAGGGCGGTGGGTGCTGCCGGCAGTTTTTATGGAGGCTCGGCAGGCCAACAAGTTAATGTTGCGAATGGTCTTCGCTGGCGGGTTCACACAAACGTCATCCCCGAACCGGAAGAATACGCGCTCGTCTTCGGCCTGTTTGCTTTGGGCTTTGTGATTGTCCGCCGCCACTTCCAAAAGAAACGACAAGTCCAAGCCACAACTTCGTAGCCTTTGCTGAGATTGGACTCATTTTTCCAGCAACTTCGCTTTGGGATTTTTTCAAAGCGAAGTTTTTTTGTTCGGCTACGAATGAGGAATTAGGATTGTGGGCTCGTGCGTTAGTTCTTGCGGGAGTCTGTTTGGGGATGGGCGAGGTCGTAGCAGATCAATCGGTTTTCACTTCGCAGATAGAGCTTTTTGTTGGAAAGAATCGGCGCCGTCCAGCAAGGAGGCGACAGTTCGGGGACTTGAAATCGGGCTAATTCTATTGGTTGTTCGGGGTTGAGGCGGAAGATGCCCAGAAGGCCTCCCTCGCCGAATGCAAACAGCTTTTCATCGGCTAAAATCAAGGAGCCGCGGCCGTAAACTGTGGGAGGATGAATGCTTTTTCGCCATTGTTCATTGCGGTCCCAAAGGAGTTTGCCTGTGCCGAATTCGACGCATCGAAAGCGGGCGTCTGATTCGTTTCGACCGCTGAATGCGTAAAGGTGCCCTTTATGAAGGATTGGCGTCGACCAATGAATTTCCAGCGCGCGGTTGCGCCAAACTTCTTTTACGGTTTTGCTGTCGGGTTGCACTTGAAGCAAGACCGAGCCGATTCCGTAATAAGCGGCTGAGAGAAAGATGAGATCGCCTTGGACGACTGGGTTCATGGCGTTGACCGATTCGTTGACGGGAGAGCGGAACCAAAAGCTGAAGCGCACTTGTCCCGATTTGGGTTCCAGCGAAACTAATCCTTGGCGCATCAGGCAGAGAATGTGGGGTTCTCCGTGGATGATGGCGGCCACTGGGGTTGCGTAGCTGGCTTGCATGGCGTAATCTTTCCAGATGACGGGTGGTTCTCCTCGCCAACCGATTTTGGGGAGGCCTTGCCAGTTGTTTTTTCCGACACTCTCCCAAATTGTTTTTCCGTTGGCCGGGTCAAAAGCCACTACGCCGGAATTGGGTTGGCCTCCGACCATAGCGATGAGGAGTCCGTGGGTAAGGATTGGACTGCTGCCGACTCCAAAAAAAGCTTGAGGGACTTGGAAGTCTGCGGCCGTGTTTCGCATCCAAATTTTCTTGCCTGTTTTTCGGTCTAGGGAGAGCAGTTTGCCTTCGGCGCCGAAGGTGTAGCAGCGGTCTGCCGTAAGCAGGGGCGAAGCGCGGGGTCCGTTGTTGTAGCCGAAGGGGTCTACAAATTGGCTTTCGTAACGATATTGCCAAAGAGAAGAGCCGTCGGCGGCGGAGAAGGCTTCCACAATTTCATGGTTTCCTTTGCGGTGATGCAGAATCAATTGGCCGTCGCGAATGGATGGCGCGCTGTAGCCGGTTCCGATTGGTTGGCTCCATATTTTCTTTGGCCCGGAACTTGGCCAGTTTTCGATCAGGCCTGTTTCGTTGCTTTTGCCGTTAGCGGTTGGTCCCAAGAATTGCGGCCAATCTTCGCTCAATGCGGCTGTCATTCCGCTGGTTAGAATGCAAAGGAAGGCGGAAAGCGATGATGCGGTTGTGAGCGAACGTCTTTTCATAGACGACGAAAGCATATGCGTTGTGGGTGGCGGTTGTCGACTCTGGAGGCGTTTCGTTTTGACTTTGCCTTTTTCCCGTCAACGGCCGGCGGGCAAATGGGACGAGGGGAGGAATTTCTCGACGCTTTAGAATGCGGTATGCGGGCGCGGAGGTCTGGAAGAAATTCTTGCCAAACGCTTTCTGTTTGCTATTTCTTAGCGGTGTTAGCGTATGAACAATGATGACTCAATGGGGATAGGGTTTGTACAGCGGCGATTGCCTTGGATAATTGCGGCGGCTTTTTTTGTTCTTTATCTACTGACGCTCAATCATTGGGTTAGTTGGGAGGGCCTGGCTTCGGTCGCGAAGGTCACGGGTTGGGATTGGTCTCCGCAGGTGAAGAATCCATTGCTGTATTTGGTCACTTGGCCCGTTCAATGGTTTCCCGTTCGGTTTCAGCCGATCCTTCTCAATGCTTTGGCGGCCTTGTTGGGTGCGTTGGCGCTTGGGCAGTTGGCGCGTTCGGTGGTTTTGCTTCCCCACGACCGCACGAGGGAGCAACGCCAGCGGGAGCGGAGTGATTACTCGTTGTTGAGCCTTAGGACGGCTTGGATGCCGCCTTTGTTTGCCTGTTTGCTTTGCGGTTTTCAGTGGGCGTTTTGGAGGGAGTCCACGGCGTTTATGGGAGAGATTTTGTCGGTGTTTGTGTTTGCCTGTGTTGTTCGTTGTTTTCTGGAGTTTCGGTTATATCAAGAGGATCGGTGGCTTTATCGAGTGGCGTTGCTTTATGGTTTTGCCATTCCGAGCGATTGGGTTTTTATTGGCTATTTTCCGTTGGCGGTTTGCGCTTTGATTTGGATGAAGGGCGTGCCGTCTTTTCGGCCTGAGTTCATGGGGCGGGTGGTGGGTTTGGGCGTCGTTGGGTTGTCGACTTACTTTCTGCTTCCTTGGCTTATTTGGATGCAGGATTCCAGCGCGGTGAGTTTTGTGGAATTGCTCAAGCTGCAATTCCGAGATGCGAAGTTGTATTTTAGCCTGCCTAAAACTGGTTTTTTGTTGGAGTCGTTGTTGTGGGCGCTTCCGCTTCTTGTGATGGGGATTCGCTTTCCCTCTTCCATTGGGGATGTAAGCGTTGTCGGGTCTATGCTTGCCAATTTTCTTTTTCGGCTGATGCATCTTGTGTTTTTGGGGATGTGCGTTTGGATGGCTTTTGATCCTTTGCTTCGCCCGAAGAATTCGGATCCTCTGTTGAGTAGTCTTCCGATAGAATTTTTGACTTTTTCCTATCTTGGCGCTTTGGCTGTTGGCTACTTTTCGGGCTATGTGCTGTTGGTCTTTCGGGAAAGGCCCTCCCGTTCTCATCGAAAGATAAGCAGGGAGTTTCGCTTTCTGAATGTTGTGGTGAGCGTTTTGTTGTGGCTGGGCGTGCTTGGTTCTTCTGCGGGTTTGTTGCTCCAAAACGGGGCTGCAATTTGGCGAAGCAACAAAAGCGTTTTACTGGCTGATTTTGCGGCGTTTTTGGTTCGGAATCTGCCGGAAACAGCGGCGATTATTTTGGCCGACAGGGCTGATCCTATTTTGCTTGTTCAATCGGAACTGGCGCGAAGCGGACGGGATCGAAGTTACGTATTTATCGACACGCATTTGCTTCAAACGGAATTTTACGAAAAGCAAGTCCGGGAATCCTTGAAAGCAGAGTTCCCGGATGTCTTCACCGACGATGGTCTTCCAGAAAGATTGAACAAGCTTTCCTTGCTTTCCGTATTGGCGGATGGGAAGAAAAAGGGAGATTATCCTGTCTATTATCTTCATTACAGTTTTGGGCTTTATTTTGAGGTTTTTTATTCGAGCCAGAAAGGGTTGGTTACGGAACTGTTGGCCTATGGCGAAGGACAAGTGGATCCGCCTTCGAGGACTGCGGACGACCTTGAATCCAATCAGGATTTTTGGAATGAAGTGGCCCGCAAGTTGGGCGAATCTTTGGGAGTGCGGAGTCCAACCAACCGCGGATTGAGCGCTTGGCTTTCTCGGGAGCAAAATGTTTGGGCGGTGTCTTTGCAACGGGCTGGCCGGCTTGAGGAAGCGCAGGCTGCTTTTGAGCGGGCCTTGATCTGGAATCCTGAAAATCTTTGCGCCAAAGTGAACTTGAAGCAGAACAAAATTTTGCGGGGGGAGGCAGGCGCTGAGCCGGCCGTCTTCACTTCGGCGGAGAATCAATCTATTCAAAAGAACTATGGAGGCGACGAGCAGCTTATGCTGGCCAACGGCCCGGTGGATACCCCTGAGTTTTGCCGATTGTTTGGCGGCAAATTGTCCCAAGGCGGGCAATGGGGCAATCACCGTCAGGCAATGTTGCAGTACAAGCGGGCTTCTGTTTTGGATCCTTCGGACATCGAAACGAAGTTATTATATGCTGAAAGCCTTTGGGTATCCGGCTTTCCAGAAGAGAGCCTGAAGCAGATTGAGTCTATCCGAGCTAAGAACCTCCATTTATCTCCCGTTCAAAAAACGGGGTTGATTCGTCTAGAAGCTTGGGGGCATTACGAAATGGGCAGCAAAGCGGCGGTGGCGGGAGATGAAGCTCGGCAAGCCGCATCCTTCAAAACCGGAGAAGAAATCCTCCAATCTGCCTTGGTGGACGATCCAAATAACGAAGTTTACCTAGACACCTTGTTTCGATTTTACATGTTGACGGAACAGAACGAAGAAGCCTTGAAACTTCTGGATCGGCATCTGGCCACCGCGCCCAATGCTCCTTACTTGTTGCAAAACAAGGCCGTGGTGCACATGCAAATGGGGCAGTATGCTGAAGCGGTCGAGCTGTCGAATCAAGTGATTGAAGCGGATCCGGAAAATTTTGATGCTCGCTTGAATCGCGCCATCTCTTGTTATCGCATGGGGGACTATGAAGACGCCAAGCGGGACTACGAAGCAGTGGCTGAAGCGTTGCCGGATCGCCACGCGGTTTATTATGGACTGGGGCAAATCGCCAGGGCGGCTGGCGATGTGTCGGCCGCTGTTTCCCATTTTGAGCGTTACTTGGAATTGGCGCCTTCAGAAACGGATCAGTATCGCGAGGTCCGCAATGCTCTGGTCGAGATCAAGGGGCAATAAAGCGTCTTTTGCATGCTGGTCAGCCACGTGATTACTCGCTTGATTGTGGGGGGAGCGCAAGAGAACACGATAACGACCGTGTTTGGACTTCGGGATCGTTCCCGCTATCAAGCGGAGTTAATTAGCGGGCCGACGCCGGTCGAGCAACCGGAGGGAAGCCTACAGAGCTTGGTGGACGGGGAACTGGGGTTGTGGACTCTTGTGCCGGACTTGGTGCGTCCCGTTTCTCCCGTGCGGGATTTGCGGGCGTTTTTCCATCTCAGAAGGCACTTTTTGCGGCGTCGACCGGCGATTGTCCACACGCACAGCGGCAAGGCCGGAATTCTTGGAAGGCTGGCTGCTTGCTCGGCTGGCGTGCGGCGGATTGTGCACACCATTCACGGCCCTTCTTTTGGCTCGTTTCAAGGATTTCTTCCCAACCTGCTGTTCAGGATGGTGGAGAGAATTGCGGGCGCCTGCACAAGCCATTTCATCGGGGTTGCTCAATCCATGTGCGAGCAATATCTTTGCGCTGGAATTGGCCGGGCAGAACAGTATTCCAAGATTTTCAGCGGCTTTGATTTGGGGGCATTCCTTCGGGCCAAGAATGATCTTGCCTTGCGAGAACGGCTCGGCATTGCTCCCGGCGATTTCGTTATTGGCAAAGTGGGGCGCTTATTTCGCTTGAAAGGGCATGACGATCTTTTTGCGGTCGCGCCGAGGATTTTTGCGGAGAACCCGCAAGCCAAGCTGCTGTTGGTTGGCGGCGGCGAGTGGAGGGAGCGGTTTGAAAGAATTGCAAGAGCTCGAGGCGTTGCTGATCGTGTAGTTTTTACGGGTTTGGTGCGTCCAGAGGAAGTGGCCGGTCTGGTTGGGATTATGGACGTAGTGGTGCATCTCTCTCGGCGCGAGGGATTGCCGCGGGCCATCCCGCAGGCGTTCATGGCCGGCAAACCGGTGATTGCAATGGATTCGGACGGCGCCGGAGAAGTTTGCCGGAACGGCGAATCCGGCTATCTCATTCCTGTGGGCGACACGCGCCAATTGGCCGAAAAGATTCTGCGTTTGTCGCGGGATCCCGGTTTGCGCGAGGCTTTTGGAAGGAAAGGGCGAGCTTTTGTGGAGAGAGAGTTTGCGGCGGAGACAATGGTTGCTCGGATTATTGCGCTTTACGACGCCTTGACGACGCCTTGACGCGGTTCTCGGATTCCTTCCGATGCTTTGCCGGCGGCGCTGGCCCAAGGCAAAGGGTTCGGTTGCGATTTGTTTCGAACCGCGTTAATAACGAGAGATGCGATTTATCGCCGGCATTATGGAAAAACTGCAACGCCACCCCAAGCGCGTTGTTTTTCCCGAAGGTCAAGAGCCTCGAATTCTACAGGCGGCGCGCCAGTTTTATTCGCTTCGGCTGGGCGCGCCAATTTTGTTGGGCGACCGATCCCGAATCAAGAAAATCGCTGCTGACTTAGGCATCTCCCTGCAAGGAGTTCGGATCATCCATCCCAAAGACAGCGCCGATTTGGACAGCTTTTGCCGGCGCTTTGTTCGTTTGCGCAATCTAGAAGGGATGTCCTTAGCGGAAGCCCGGCAGGTTATGGCGCAGCCCAACTACTTTGGCGCTATGATGGTGGCTATGCGTCAAGCGGACGGAATCGTTTCGGGCGCCAGCGAAATCTCGGGATCCGTGCTACGCCCCTTCTTTCGAATCATCCAAGTAGCGCCCCCCAAAACAACCGCTTCCAGTTGCCTAATCTTGGAACTAGAAGATACCCGCTTCGGAGAGAGCGGCGTTCTGTTTATGGGAGATTGCGGGGTGATTCCCCATCCCTCGGTCCAACAACTGGCGGATATTGCTGTTTCGACGGCTCATTTGGCGCATCATCTTCACGGCAGCCGCCCGCGAGTCGCCATGCTTTCCTACTCCACAATGGGCAGCGCAAAGCAGAGCGGCATCGCCCGCATTCAAGCGGCGACGACTCTAGCGCGGCAAAGAGCGCAAGAAATGCAGCTGGTGGCCGATTTTGACGGAGAACTGCAGGTGGACGCCGCGCTCATTCCCGAAGTTGCTCAAATCAAACTTCCGAACAGCCGCGTGGCGGGGCGGGCGAATGTCTTGATCTTTCCCGACCTCAATTCAGGAAACATCGCCAGCAAAATGGTCCAATACGCGGCGCGGGCCAATGCCTACGGGCAGATTTTACTGGGACTGGATCGCCCGGCCGGCGATGTCTCGCGGGGTTCTAATGCCCACGACGTGCTTGGCGTGGCAGCCGTTATCGGCATGCAGTCCATTGAATATTCAAAACTTTTTCCGGGAGCCGGAGATCAACTGCCGGGCGAAACTCGGCCGGCCTTTGGATTGACGGCGCCGTGAAAGTTCTAAAAAATTCAACAACGCCGCGGCTTTTTGTGGCTGCCACTCGGCAAAACGACGGCAAAACCACCACCGCATTAGGATTGCTGGCGGCAATCCAGCAAATCTACCCGCGAGTCGGATACATCAAGCCAGTCGGCCAACGCTTCGTCGACGTCCACCACCAGAAAATAGACGAAGACACCGTGCTGATGGACCAAGTTTATCGGCTTAACTGTCCGCTGGATGACATGAGCCCAATCGCCGTGGCCAACGATTTTACCAAACACTGCCTGCGAACCCCCAACTACGACGCCTTAGCCGCCCGCATTCAGCAGGCTTTTGACCGCGTCGCTTGGGAAAAAGACCTCGTCCTTTGCGAAGGCTCCGGCCATGCGGGAGTGGGTTCTGTCTTCGCTCTCTCTAACGCTCGAGTAGCCAAGTTAGTCGACGCCAAAGTCGTCATCGTCACCCGCGGCGGCATCGGCAGACCCATCGACGAAATCGCCCTCAACCAAGCCCTTTTTGAAAAAGAAAACGTCGAAATCATCGGCGTCATTCTAAACAAAGTAGCGCCGGACAAAATGAAGACAATTACAGAATTTGTTCAAAAAGGCCTCCAAAGGCGGGGCTTAGACTTGTTGGGAGTGATTCCTCATGCGCAATTATTGTCCAGCCCGACCATAGATTTGATTCAGGAAACGCTCGGCGCAGAGCTATTCCATGGACGAAAGTTCATTCACAACATCGTCCGCAAAGTGGTCATTGGCGCCATGAGCGCGCCGCATGCGAAGGAGTTTATTTCCGAGGGCGTCTTGCTAATCCTTCCCGGAGACCGAGAAGACATCCTCGAATCCATAGCCTGCAACACGCCGCCCGCAGTTTCCCAGCAACTTGCCGGAATAATTTTGACGGACAATTGGAAACCCTCCAACCCAATGCTCGAACAGATTCGGACAATCTCCTCTCCCGTGCTTCTCACCAGCGCCGGAATCTACCAAGTCGCCTTGAAAGTCCGAGACATCATCGTGAAAACCCGCCCCGACGATGCAGCCAAAATCTCGCTGATCCGAGACTTGGTTCGCTCCCAAGTCGACGTCGCCAAAATCTTGAACGCCATCGCTTGAACTCCAAAATCCGCATGCTAAAACTTAACCCCTCGCTCCACCGCCTTCCCGTCTATCGCCCCGGAAAAACAATCCAAGCCGTCGCCCGCGAACATGGCTTCTCCCCCGCCGACATCGCCAAACTCGCCTCCAACGAAAATCCCTTAGGCCCATCCCCAACCGCCATCCAAGCCATCCAAAACACCGCCCCCACCATCAATCTTTACCCCGACGGCAACGCCTCCGCCCTAAAATACCGCCTAAGCCAAACTCTAAACCTCTCCCCCTCCAACATCCTCTGTTACAACTTCCGCTTCGGCTCTTATTTTGCGACGGCAGGCACTTTGGGAACGCCGAATTCGGGCGGATTGCGTTTGGTAGTTTCCAGCACGCCAAGGGCTTTAGTCCCCGAACCAAAAGGATACGCCCTTGTCTTTGGCTTGTTTGCTTTGGGTTTTGTCATCCTCCTCCGCCATTGGCAAAAGAAACTTCAATCCGTCACAATTTTCGCAACCAGGGATTGTTGTTTGCAACCGACGATTGGGTTTTTAATTTCGCTTCTCTCTTTTTTTATGAAAGCGAAGGTTTTTTGTTTCCTAAAAAATGATAAATTCAAAATTCGCGCTGTGGGAACGCGGGTTAAGAGAATTGTGGGTTACCAAACTACGCCGTAGTCGTCGCCGTGATCGCTGGCGGATCCTTGGAAAGTGCCGAGTTTCTGGTTGAACTGGATTGCAGTAATGGGGCCTGAAGTTTTGCGCTCGTAGTCAAGCCGATAGCCCATGCCGATAAGTTCCTTTTGCACCCAGTTTGGAGTGTCTTCTTGGAGGATGAGCCTGCCGGGATCGCTTTGGTGTCCGCCGAAAGAGGAACGCAGTTGTTTGCTGTTGAAGTTGGGCGCTTCGCAGGCTTCTTGAGGATCCATTCCAAATTCCACGACGTTGAGGAAAAACTGCAAAAGGTTTTGGTCTTGCGCGTCGCCTCCTTGAACGCCGAAGGCTAAAAAAGGTTTTCCGTTTTTTAAGGCCAGGCTTGGGGTAAGTGTCACTCGCGGCCTTTTGCCGGGCGCCAGGACGTTGAATGGGTTTTCTTCTTTGCGAAGCACAAAACTCTGCATGCGCTGGCTCATGCCAATGCCGGTCTTGCCGGCGATGCAGGCCGGAAGCCAACCTCCGCTGGGCGTCATGGAAACCACCCAGCCATCGGCGTCGGCAGCTTGAATGGTGGTGGTGCCGGCCAGAAAGCTTTGCCGATAACGGGCGGCGGATTCCGGACTGGGCAACAAAGGGCGTTCTTTGGCCGTCTGATGCCAGTTGTCGATCAGGTCTTGATAGGGGTTGACGATGCCTTCGTAAGGATAGGGATCGCCCGGAAGGACGGCGGGATTGTTTTCCTTCCACCGGATCGAAGCGGCCCGCGCCTTGGCGTATTCTTTGGAAAGGAGGCCGTTGATGGGTTCTTTCGGCGGATGATAGGGATCGCCGTAGTAAAAGTCGCGGTCCGCAAAGGCCAAATTCATCGCTTGATAAATCGTGTGGATATAGCGGGCGCTGTTGTAGCCGAGCGCGGTCAAGTCGAAGTTTTCTAAGATGTTCAACATTTGAAGGAGTGACGGCCCTTGAGTCCAGCAACTCAGCTTATACACTTCCACACCTTTGTAAGAAACTTTGGGCGGCGTTTCGATGTGAACCTTCCATGAGGCAAGGTCTTGGATCGTATGCAATCCGCCTTGCGCCCGAGATCCCGAGACAAATTCCAGAGCAATGTCGCCACGATAGAAGCGGTCATAAGCGGCCAAAATGGCTTCTTCGCGGGATTTGCCGGCCGCCTTAGCCTTAGCTTCCGCTTCCACCAATTGTTGAAGAGTTCTCAAGAGATCCGCTTGCCGAAAAATCTCGCCGGGATAAGGCGCTTCCCTCTCTTCGCCCAAGTGGGGCAGGAAGATTTTTTTGGACCAAGGCCATCGTTTGATTATTGCTTTATCTTCTTCAATGCGATCGGCCATGGAGGCTTCTATGGGGTAGCCGGCCGCCAGTTCCATAGCCGGTTCTAGCACTTGGGCAAGCGACAAAGTGCCAAACTCGGCCAGCATGACCATCAATCCGCCCGGAGTGCCGGGAGTGAGCGCCGCTTGGGGACCATTGCCCGGCGGATAACGGCTTCCTTTTTGAAGAAAAAATTCCGCCGTCGCCTTGGCGGGAGCCACGCCAAGTGCGTTGATGCCGTGAACTTTCTGGGACCGCGGATCGTAAAGCAACGCCTGAGTTTCCCCGCCCCAGCTCAGATCGTCGTACATCGTGCAAACCGCCGCCAACATGGCGCAGGCTGCGTCCACGGCGTTGCCGCCCCGATCAAAGATTTTGGCGCCGGCCGCGGCGGCCAGCGGTTTGCCGGCAATGGCAATCCAATGACGCCCCCGCAAGGCGGGTTTGTTAGTTTCGGCAGAAAGGACAGCGGCGGTCGAAAACAAAAAGACCAACGACAGCAAACAAATTTTCATGGAATGGAACGAAGGACGATTTGGGCATTGGCGATCTCTCGTCAACCGTTTCCAAACACTCTATCCACTCAAAATCCAAAAGCAAGCAACAAAAAAAACAGCCGGAGAAGGATCGGCGGACTAAAAAGAAAACGGCAAGTTAATGCGGAATGATGCGAGAGAGAAAAGATAGCGTCTATTTTGTGTTTGTTTGCTTTGCCCCTGGTTGCGCTATTGTCCACATTTATGATTCGGGCAATGTTTTGAATGTATATTAATGATGTATGAGTTGTTTTTGGAATCGTTTGGGCGATTATTCTACTTGGCCTCGTCTTTATTGACTTCGGGAGATGGTTGTAAATGGTGGAATTGGTGTTGGCGTCTAGGGCTAATAGGATTCAGCGACCTTATGATTTGGCGATGTTTTGAATTTGTTTTTGGTTGAAGAACTAAATGCAAAAAAACCGCCGAGCAAAACCCAGCGGTTGAAAAAGGGAAACGGCAGTGGCGAAGAAGCAGGCTATTCTTGTTGGCGAGGGGCCTCTTGGATCATCCGCCAAGCCTCCTGCATGAGCCATTCCTCCTCAGTGAGCGGAGGCGCATCGTTGTTTCCAAGTTTTGGCTTTTCAATTTTTAGCCCGCCGATTTGGGAAGGGAGCAATCTGTAGTCCGTCCGCATATCCATTAATGTTGTGGCGTGCGCAACAGTTTCCCATGATTGTTCCATTAGGTGCTTGTTCTTTTCCCAATTCTGTTTTATCTGCTCCGGCATAGCAGCAATCAGGGTAGTAAATCGCGAACGCATTTTGTTTTTGTACTCTTGCTTTCGCCTTTCCAACTCCGCCAGTCCCGCCTCGTTCAACGTATTGAAGTATTCTTCGTTCTCGCGGTCCATTTCTTCCAGCTGAAAACGTTGTTTTTCGGGCAAGTTCGCTCGGACGTGTTCCAAAGCTTCCTGAAAACTACCAATATCTTCAGGAAGTGGTTGCATCGATTCGAAGTTAGTTACGTTGTCCTCGCCGCCACAACACGGCACGGAGTCTAAGTACAGATTTGGATCTGAATCTTCGGAAAGCCCTGCGGATGGCGGCGCATCCAGCGTTTCCATTTTCTGCAAAACTTCCTCCCATTTTTGAAAAGTTTCCCGCACCTCACGAACTTCTCGTCTCAACTGTTGCACTTCCCATCTCAACTGCTTTATGTCGCTGTTAATGTGCTCCTCAAGACTTTCTAAAGAGTCATCAAAATATTCCACAGACGATTCAACTCTTTTTCCGTAAAGGAAGTTAAAAGCAAGGACAATCAACACTGCCCCAATAATGGTTGCTGTCGGAACTATGTAGTTTCCAATCGGCTCCTTAGTTTTTTCTTGTGATTTCATGTTCGAAAATTAGATGGTTAGGGCTATTATTTTTTTCTTCCAGATCATCCCTAAGATCTCCTATCTTCCCAATCCATGCGGACCTGCAATTAAGAGTACATGCGAGCAAAACAGAGGCAGCCAACCCTTCGCAAGCTAGTATAGCTTTAGGGTTTACTAATTTAAGACACGCAAGCGCAGCTGCTTCCCAAGTAACTAAGCAAGCTGCGCCACACAGCCTCGCCTGTGTCCTTGCTCGCTTTGCTTTTCTTTCAAAAAATGTGAAAGCTGTTTTCAAAGCATTCAACTTGATTCCAGCATTAACTAAATCATCCCAACTTGCGAATTCACGATTGATGTACCCCACAGGATTACTATCATTCGCCCGCATCGGCCTATCATTAAACAAATACCACGGCAGTTCAATCACGAACGTAACGGTTATCGCCTGTCCATCCCAAATAGCGCAAAAAATTTCTTCCTTGGCGTTTTCGTCCATGTAATCATCCAACCAAGGAAAACTCAAGCTAGGCGGAGGCGAACAATCAGCGGGCGATCTCGTTGTACCGCTCCCTCCGTATGGTTGCGATTCTATGCGCGGCAAAGGTGCGAGCAGGAGGCCGGTGAAGAGGAGGCCGTAAAGCGTGCCGATGGCGGTGGTTTGGGAGAGCGCGCGCAAGCGGAAGACTTCTTGGCCGCAGCGGACGCTCTCCTTGCGCGCCAGCGGGGAAAGGAGGTTTTGGAGGAAGGAAACAACGCCTTTGACCATGCGCCCCAAAAGCCCGGCAGCCAAGTGGCTAGGCTTCGCAGGATTCTGCGTTCTTGTTTCGTTCTGCTCCATTTCGTTCTTGGGACAATCCTTGACCAATCCGTTAGAATCGTCAAGCCACTTCGAGTAAAATGCTACTTTTTTGCATGTCGAGTCAATAGTTCAATGATTACAGTCTTTCCGTCGGCCGAGCGGTTGAATTTGCGTTTCCCCGCCAGGCCTAGTTAACAACCATCCAGCGGAGAAACGCGAAGAACTCTGCCTGTTTGCCGAGGCAACAAGGAAAGAGCGTACGGCTCTCCCGAAGCAATGCATCAAACTGTGACATCTGAGCGGAAGACCCGGTTTTTCACGAAGTCCACCGCCAGACGGTTGTTAACCGAGAGCAAGAAAATCACAAGACAACCGTGAGCGCAAGCTTTTTCTCGTCTTTTTCGAGGGCAGAGGCGCATTTTTCTTGGTGTTTCGTTGGTGGAGGGCGGTCTGTTTTTTGGTTTTTGGAGCGTTTTGCAATGGTTTAGTGGTGGTTTTGGCGGGTTGCGTTGGTTTTTTTGGAAGCGGTTTTTCTTGGATCTCTTGTCTGGCGAAGGCTCGTTGAGGGAGTTGCAGAAGAGCGAGAAAGAGAGCGAATTTGTGGGGGGCTGCAATTTATCAAAGGTGGAGAAAGTTTTTGAGAAGGTCTTTTCCGTGTTCGGTGAGGATGCTTTCGGGATGGAATTGGACGCCCCAGAGGGGAAGTTGGCGGTAGCGGATTCCCATGATCTCGCCTTCTTCGGTTTCGGCGGTGATTTCCAAGCAGTCGGGCAGATTTTCTCGTTGCACGATTAGGGAGTGGTAGCGCGTGGCGGTGAAGGGGTTGGGGAGGTTTTTGAAGAGTTCTTGGTTGTTATGTTTTATTGGGGAGGTTTTGCCGTGCATCATGCGGTAGTTGACGCGCACTTGGGCGTTAAAGACGTGGGCGATGCACTGGTGTCCGAGGCAGACGCCTAAAATCGGTCTTTTGCCGGCGTAGGCTTGGATGATTTTGTTGGATTGTCCGGCTTCTTTTGGGGTGCAAGGACCAGGAGAGATTAGGATTCTCGCGGGATTTAGTTCTTCAACTTTCTTGACGTTGATCTCGTCGTTGCGGACGACAGTCATGGCTGTCTGCATCTCGCCGAGGTATTGGACGAGGTTGTAGGTGAAGGAATCGTAGTTATCGACGACGAGCATCATATAAAGAGCAGTTTAACTAGAATTCAAGGATTTGAACAAGCAAGTTCGCCTTGCCAATCCGGATGAGGAACCAATTATTCGGCGACTATCTCATTTTGGGATTGTTCGACAGCTCTTCGTATGGCCAGCAGTTGTCTGAGCAGTTGAGGCAGGTCGCAAAGCGGGATCATGTTGGGGCCGTCGCTGAGCGCTTTTTCGGGTTCTGGATGGGTTTCTATGAAAACGCCATCGGCACCGGCGGCTACGGCGGCTTTGGCAAGGACGGGCGCAAACTCGCGTTGCCCGCCGGATTGACTGCCTCCGGCGCCGGGAAGTTGCACGGAATGGGTAGCGTCAAAAACTACTGGACAGCCGAACTGTTGCATAATTGGAATAGATCGCATATCTACCACAAGGTTGTGATAGCCGAAGGAGGCGCCTCGTTCAGTCAACAAAACGCGGCGGTTGCCAAAGGCATTCAATTTGTTGGCGACGTTTTTCATTTCCTGCGGAGAAGCGAACTGGCCTTTCTTGACGTTCATGATGCGACCGGTTTCGGCTGTCGCTCGAAGAAGGTCGGTTTGCCGTGAAAGAAAAGCGGGAATCTGGAGAATGTCGACGACGGCGCCGGCGGCTTTGGCTTCGGATTCGGTGTGAATGTCCGTAAGTAAGGGAAGGCTGTGCTTTGCCCTCACCATCTCCAGCACGGCGAGGCCGGCCTCTAAACCCGGACCGCGAAACGACTTAGCCGAAGAACGATTGGCCTTGTCGTAACTGGCTTTGAAAACGCAGCGAATTTCCAGTTGGCGGGAGATTTCCGCCAGAAAGGCGGCGATATCCAAGCAGAGGGTCTCGCTTTCAATAACACACGGTCCAGCAATCAGGAAGAAGCGTTTTTCAAGCTCTTGCCACAAAACGGTGGAATTGTGCAACGCCATGCCCCGTGGGTAACAGTTTTGCCGGCATTTGACAATGTTTTCTTCGGCAGATTACGCAACGGCTCGGCCATTCTTGTCTGTCCTTTTTCTGTTCAAAAGGCAGCGAGCGTTCCTACTCTACCTGAAGAAATAGTTTTTCCGATCTTATGACCATGGGGTACTACCGTTTACACAATCCGTAAAATTAGAAATTGCGAGTTTAGAGTTTTTGTTATTGAATATACACAGTAAAAGATAAAGAGGAAAAAACGAAGGAACACCCACCGCCTTCTCCGCATCCCGCTTATCTCGCTTTTCCATATTCCGTTCTATTTTTCCTCTCGCCCCCACCATTCCCCAACAAAAACTTCGCCTTAGGAATCCCGGAGCCAAGTCAAAACCCAGTTGACAGCCTCGCTGATCGCTACCCTCTGGCAAAATCAACATGGGACGAAATCCCTACTGACTAAACCGAATTATCGAAACATAAGCCAAGCAACCGCGAGAGTAACTAATCCCAGAAACCTCTTGCGGAAGGCAGAACCTGCCCTATTATCTGCCGAAACTTCTCCTATCCTCTAAAGCCGGGGCGATGCAACAGAATTGGTCTCAGGAAAAACTCTCGCATAAGAACTTTCCTCCTAGATTCCCTAATGCCACTCCCACTTCCTCGCCCAATCCCCAATCTAATCAGTTCCCCAACCGACCAAGCTCTTTTGACAAGGATCCTAAAAACCACCTCGCGCTCCTTGAACAAGCCACTCCGCCTCCTCGGCCAACGCGAGGGGAGGCGGCGTTCTCGTGGCCGAACTCATCAAGATATTGCGCTATCCAAAAATGCTTGCTTGATAGTTTCATATGAGGCGGGTTTCCGTTGATGAACGTATTGGGCGGGTTTTGCTAAGGTATTTTGTTGTGCGCTTGGTAGAAGATGGTTTGGAGGATATTGGGGGGAGAGCTCATCGGGGACATAAGTTGCGGTATTTTGCGCTTGATGTTTTTGTGGCGGTTTAGAAGGTCAACTAGTTGTTGGATTTGGGCGGGCTATTGGAGGCGTGCTTGAGTTTTTGTTGTTTGGGGTTAGTTGGATTGTGGATCGGAGCGCGCCGCTGATGCGCAATCGTCATTCTGCCTCTGCGGAGGGGGAATCCGCCAAGGGTTCTCCGAAGGCCATCGACAGAAAACCTCCTCCCCATATTCCACATATTTGCCCAAACCACCTAGTTGAATGATTTAGGTGCATATGGTTATTTTATTCGTGCGTTTTTTGGCGATGGAAGTCCAAACGTGTTTTGACAAGGTAAAGGCATATACTTCTCTCTTGTTGGATATTCTTCCGTGTTTTTTATGTCTGGATTCTCTTCGAGACTCGGGATTCGAAAGGGAATTGGATTCCAAGAGTTTATAGCGTACGCTATTATGTTCCGGACATTGATGGTATTTTATATTATGTTGTTGTTTATTATGTTGCCGAGGAAT
This sequence comes from Limisphaerales bacterium, assembly GCA_965203425.1. Taxonomy (GTDB): domain Bacteria; phylum Verrucomicrobiota; class Verrucomicrobiia; order Limisphaerales; family AAA164-E04; genus UBA2970. Next base: position 53,075 of record OZ241891.1, read on the forward strand.
GACGGCCTCTTCGAATAATAGGGCTTCTACCTGGATCGAATTGCTTGTGGTTATTGTTATCCTTTCATACGGTTCTAGTGGTTTTTGTTTCCTGTGATTTCACGGGCAAAGTCTATGGATTGCAAAGCCAACTGCATTAATAATTAGAAGCGAATTGGTATTGCTCGGTAATTATATATTCTCGACGACGATGGCTTTTTGGCGATTTATTATTTGGAGGCTGTTCGCTTTGCATTAAACGCTTATCAGAGACTATGCATAGTAGTGCGCTTTATCTTGTTCCTGATGTTTTTGGTTTTCGCCTTCGTAAATTATAGTGTTGGAACAATCTTCAATATAATTTTGATGTAAAGCAAGATTGATTGCAGATTGGTTTGTTTTTGTTCGGTGTAGGCGGCGTATTTTTTGGGATTTGGCTGTTGTTGCGTCTTCGTGGAGGATTGGTTAAGCGGATGCTTTTCGGTTTGGTCGTCGCAATAGAAGCGGGCGTCTTTTTCTTCGTTGTTTTTGGGGTTTATTGTCGATTCTTGCTGTCGTTTGGCTGTTTTTCTTTATCTTGCTTATGCTTCAAGGGCGATGGGCAAGCAGAGCAGTTGGCGCGAGAGCAAAGGAGGGAAGGAGTACGGCGAACATGGGCAAGCACTGATTTTGGCATCTTTTTGATGGATGTTTCATCGCGCAGTCCTTTATTTAGATCCGACTGTCTTGTTTTTTTGAGAATCTTTGGCGGAATTCGAATAATTAATTGGACAGAATTTGGAACTTGCCTTTATTTTGGGTTTGCGGATAGATTCTGCCAAAGTATTTTGAAGGGCTGTGATTTCGAATGAGTGACTCTACAATGACTGCCAAGGTGTCCGGCGGTTCTTCCCGTGTTTCGCGCATTTCCGAAGCGGTCATTCGGATCGCGGGCAATTCTCAAGATGGGATACAATCCATCGGTGGATTTTTGTCTCGATTGGCCGGGCGGAGCGAACAGGACGTGATGACGTTCATGACGATTCCGTCCACGATTTCCGGCGGGCCGTCTATTTTTCAGGTTCGCATTGGTTCTGGGGAGGTTCTCACCGCGGGCGACGAGGCAGATATGCTTCTAGCTTTTTATCAGCATTCATATGAAAAGCACGTGGATTCATTGAAAGAGGGGGGCGTGGTGCTTTACGATTCCGATCATGTTGCGCCGCGCGAGGAATGGCGGGAGCGATACCGACACGTCGGCGTCGCTATCACCAGCCTGACCATTGAGGCTATCGGCGGCACTGCCCGAGACAAAGGAAAGAACATTTACGCGCTTGGACTGATTGCCAAAACCTTTGGTTTGAACGTGGCTAAACTGGAAGACTTGATTCGGGAACGTTTTCGGGGCAAACCGGAAAACGTCACCGCCAACGCGCTCAATGCCTTTCAAGCCGGCTATCAATACGAGATAGGCAATATTCTGGATACTTACCGCTTCTGCGACAGCGAAGAGCGAACTCGCGATCAGCTGGTGATGACCGGCAACGAGGCCTTGGCTTACGGCTTGATAGCCGGCGGCATTCGCTTTGGCGCCGGCTACCCCATCACTCCGTGGTCCGATGTTATGGAGATTCTCCGGCGCGAGTTGCCAAAGTATGGCGGCACTTTTGTGCAGTGTGAGGATGAAATTGCCTCGGTTTCCGCCGCTCTCGGCGCCGGTTACGGGGGGCGAGTGGCTGTGACCGGTTCCAGCGGTCCGGGAATTTCGCTCAAAACAGAAGCCATTGGCTGGGGCGTTATGGCCGAAGTGCCCGTGATAGTCGTTGACGTCCAACGCGGAGGCCCATCCACCGGCATGCCGACCAACGTCGAGCAATCCGACCTATTCATCGCTTGCTACGGCGGACACGGGGACGCCCCGAGAGTCGTTCTGGCGCCTCAAAACGTCGAGGACTGCTTTGCCACCGCCATCGAGGCGGTCAATATCGCGCGGGCGTACAGCGTGCCGGTAATCATTCTCACCGATCAAGCCGTTGCCACTCGAATTGAAGCCTTTGACGAACCGGATTTGGCCCAGATTTGCCAGGACATATCGCCTTCGATGGAAGCGGTGGCTGAGCATAAACCGTATCGCCTCACTCGTTCGAACGGCGTCCGGCAGCACTTGGCTCCGGGAACCAGAGTTGCTAGCGGCATTTATCCCATTGTCACTGGCTTGGAACACGACGAAGCCGGTCACCCGACGGCCTCGCCTAAAATTCACATGGAGATGACGGCCAAACGGCGCAACAAACTGCGCGATTTGGCGGCCACCCTGCCAACCCCGAAAATCTACGGGCCGCCAGAAGGCAACGTTCTCCTAGTTGGCTGGGGATCCACAATGGGGCCTATTTGCGAAGCTGTGGACAAGGCAAGAAAAGCCGGCGACAGCATTTCTTCCGTTCATATCCGACATGTCAGTCCCCTGCCTCCTGGCTTGAAAGACGTGTTTTCCGGATTTAATCACGTCTTCGTTGTGGAGATGAATGATGAGGGACTTTATGGGTACGGCCAAATGGCCACCCTCCTGCGATCCCGCTACTGCGATCCAAAAATCCGCAGCATCACCAAAACCGACGGACTTACCTACAAAGTCAAAGAAATCTTAAGTCGGACGGCATTCTTGCTCAAACAGCAACCCAATGCCTCCCAATCTTTTCCCGAAGCATGAGCGAAAAATCGCCCCCCATACTTGAACGAGACGGAAACCTCGCCATTGAGGTTCCTCCCTTGGCGGATGCGGATCGAAAGCCGCTAAAAAAGAAGGAACTCGCCGCCGACCATCCTACTTGGTGTCCTGGATGCGGCGATTTTTCCGTCCTCGCCCTCTACTTCAAACTAATTGAAAAGAGAAAAATCTGGCACGAAAAAATCACCACAGTCGCCGGCATCGGTTGCTCCAGCCGCTTTCCCTACTTCGTTCAAGCGCACGGAGTGCACTACATCCACGGACGGGCGCTTCCCTTTGCAACCGGCATCTCGCTTTCTCGGCCGGACTTGCACGTTTTCGTCTTTGGCGGCGACGGCGACGCCTTTTCCATCGGCGGCAACCACGTCAACCACACCGCCCGCAAAAACGTCAAAATGACCTACGTAATCATGGACAACTTCGTCTACGGCCTCACCAAAAAACAGACCTCGCCCACTTCCCCCATCGGCTTCAAAAGCAAAACCGACACTACCGGCGCCAAAGACCAACCCATCAATCCAATGAAACAATTAGTAGCCAGCGGCGCCAGCTTCATCGCCAGAACAACCAGCACAAACCCCAAACACCTCCTCAGCATGATGGACCAAGCGATGGACCACGACGGGTTCAGCGTCATCGAATGCCTCAGCGAATGCGTCGAATTCTATCCCGGCGCCTTCGACGCCTCCAACCCGCGCAAGGGCGGCGACTTCAAAGAAGTTCCCGCCAACCACGACACCACAGACGAAAACGCGGCCTATCGCCTGGCGAACGATCCCTTTCCCGGTTATTTTGGAATCTTCTACCGCGAAAACCGCCCCACCAAAAACGCCAACGAAGCAGCGATTATTGCTCAGGCAAAAAACAAAGTTAGCGGCCTGAAAGACTGGCAAATTCTCCAACAAACCTTCGATCGCATGAAGTAAAGTAGCCCGCAAAAATAGGGATCGACCGGCGAGCAGAGATCGGTAAGAGGAAAGATGGAACGTCAAAAATGTAATTAGCATCTTTGTTAGTTTAGTGATACTATGCGTCCTTCTTCTTTTTATGCCCATAAGGTGATTAAAGATATAAAAGACATCGCTGAATACATAGTCAAAGAGATCAAAAAGAAAGATGGAGACGACGGCTAAATTCACCATCACAATGAGCGAGCCGAGAGTTTGGTTCTGGGTGGACGATTCTCTTCGAGCCAGACGAGAGTCGTTGACGATGGCCGAAGAATTAGATTAAAGAACCAATTAAGTTTCCCAGAAGAATCCAAAAATCGCCCGGCAACCCTTCTCCTTCCAAGAAACACAAATATGCCCATCTACGAATACGCTTGTCCCCAGTGCCGCGCCATTTTCAGTTTCCTATCCAAGCGCATAAATCCCAAACGACAACCCCATTGCCCAAAGTGCGGTCGGACAGAATTAATCAAAGAAATTTCTTCCTTCGCCATGCTCTCTAGCGCCGAAACAGAAGCCAATGCAAACACCACCGAAAATAACGAAAGCAAAATCATGCAGACAATGAAAGAACTGGAACGAAACACAAGCCATTTTGACGAAAACAATCCTCGACACATCGCGCATCTCATGAGAAAAATGCAGAGAATCCTTCCTGAAAGCGCCTTCCCCGACGAGATAGAAACCGTCGCCAAACGCCTCGAATCGGGTGAAGAACCAGAGAAAATTGAGGAAGACATGCAAGAACTTTTCAGCCAATCGCAGCATCATTGCATCGAAGACCTCCCAGAAAACAAAGAAAACTTTACCATCGACCCCAAACTCTACGATCTCTGACCCCCCCAATCCCGCCGGGAAAAATCTCGCCTGACCCTCCAAAAATATTGTTGTCCAGCTGTCTAAACCTTCCCTCACATTGTAAATTCAGAACTCACAATTCGAAATCATTTCGGATCGTTTTAACTCCCTACAACCCCACTTGCCCATCGATTGTTCTTCCCAACAAACTTTCGAGCATTGCAAAACCTAAATTCTAATTCTCCAATCTCCCATTCATCATCCCTAATTCTAAATTCATAACCATAAATCCCCTCTTCCCAACTTGCAAAAACAAAATTCAGAAAAAAGACGCCTTTGCCCTTAGAAATCCACCAACTGCTGAGACCCAACCAATCCTCGTCAACCACTCACTTCTCCCGTTTCCTCAGTTTCTTTTTCTCTACCCTCTAAATCCCAAACTCCACCGCCTCTCAACTACTCGACAAAGAAAAACTCCGCAAGAGGTTTGAAAAACAAGGACAACCTCAGCAAAGGCCAAAGCGAAAACCACTTAGCCACAGAACACAAATCTCCGGCTTCCTGGTTTGTCGACACGCAAGCGCTGGCGCCTACAAATTTCTGTTGTCGGCGGTTGTTAATGTAAAAGATAAGAAAGAGGAAGAAAGGTTATGGTGGTTGGTTGGAGAAGGGCAGCTTTTATAATAAGGAAGTATTTTATGGATTGTGTTCGAGAGATCAAAAAAATGGAGAAGATGAATATGATCGGCTTTTATAGGGATGGTCATTTTATGGATTGCGTTGGGGGCTGGTGTTGATTGTTTGCGAGAGGAGGAGTGTTTTTTGCGGATTGTATGTGTGTGGTTGGTGTTTTCAAAGTTTGTGGATTGCAAAAGGGGGAGAGAGATGGGATTTGTGGTTGATGGATTGAGGGGAGAGTAAGTGGGCTTGCAGGGAATTCTTTGGTTTTGGCGACCGTTGGTGATTAGGAAAAGGGATGGGAGAGGGAGGCAAAGGTGGGATTGGGTTTTATATGTGTTTATGTTGTTGTCGGGTTGTGGTTGGTAGTAGAGTGGGGCGAATTCGATGGTTTGGGTGTCGGCTAGGGGATGGCGGATTAGGAGATTCTAGATTTGGGGTTTGTTGATTCAACGAAGAGATGGGGCAAAGATAGGGGGATTGGTTTAGGTATTGGAGTTTTTGGATGCGGATGAGGAGCGAAAAGGATAAGCAAGCAAGGGATGTGAAAGCGTAAATCACTGGGCGATGACTTTGTAAAAAAGGGGAGGGAAACTTTGCTGTTTTCGAATTGTAAACTGCTGAATGCTAATTATGGATTGTATGGTGGTTGGTTTGAGGGGAGGTTGTAGAGGGAGGTGGTTGGTTTTGCTAAGAGGAGGAGGATGAGTGTTTTGATTTATTGCCGGCGGTGGATTGTTCTTTTGCTTGCGTGTTATCGAGGAGGGCTTTATTTCTTTGAGGATGATTCACCGGGATTATTTGATGCGGATGGTTCAGGAGTTCATCAAAATGTTGATGGTTGTGCTGGAGGCCAAAAAGGCGAGGGATTGGGGTGCGGTGAAGGAGGATTTGGATCGGGCGGCGAAGATTTATTTGGGATTGGATCGAGGGGCGGTTTGTCTTTTGGAGGCGGAGGCGTTGAAGTGGAGGCTTATTGACACTGGTCCGACGCATGAATACAAAGTTCGGGCGCAAGTTTTGTGTCGGATATTGGTTGAGTCTGCGGAGGCGGCGGGCTGGGCGAGGAGAGGGTGAGCAGGAGCGGTCGTTGCTTTTCAAGGCGCTTTATTTGCTGTTGAATACCCTTTTGGATGCTGGATTTGCTTTGACGAAGGGAACTTTTTCCCACATATTCCTCATCACTTATGTGCAAACTGCTCGTCGTCGCCTTTTCGTTGGGGATGGTTTTCCTCCTTTGCCCGCTCGCTCAAGACTCTTCTTCTCCCGCCGTTACGGAAACAACGGAGGAAACCACGCGCGCTTCGGGGATGGCCAGCAAGCCGATGTCTTTGAACGACTGCATCCAAACCGCACTCGAACACAACCTCTCGCTCAAAGTGGAGAAAATCAACCCGATCATCGACCAAGCCAACCTCCAAATCGCCTACGCCGGCTGGGATCCTAGTTTTACCGCCGGCTACACCCGCAACCACCAGCAAGACCCCAGCGATTTCAACACCGAGTTTGACATTCCGATTCCCGGCTCTTCCAGCGACACCGACAGCGTCAACGCCGGCATCAACGGACTGCTCTCCTCCGGCTTGCGATATGACCTCAGGGCATCCATCACCGACACAACGGGCGAGTTTTCTCGAATCCTGCGTAATGAGATGGGATATCCCGTATTTATCGGCGATCCTTTCTCCAGACAAAGAGGCAACATCTCATTAAACCTGACACAACCACTCCTCCGTGATTTGAGAATTGATTCCACCCGGTTGAACATCAAGTTGTCCAAAGTGGCGTTGGCGCAGTCGGAACTCGCCCTTTTGTGGCAGATTATGAACACCGTTTCGCAAGTGGAACTGGCTTATTTTGATCTGATTGCCGCTGAAGAAAGCGTCAAAGTGCAGGAAAAAGCCGTCCAGTTGGCCGAGCAACTTTTGGAAGACAATCGCAAGCGGGTGCAAATTGGAACCATTGCGCCGTTGGATGAAAAGCAGGCGGAGTCGCAGTTGCCGCGGGCGCGGGCCGATCTTCTCTCTGCCCAACGCAACTTGGCGCTTCGGCAAAACGCTCTCAAAAATCTGCTCAGCGACGAATATCTGGAATGGCAGGACGTCCGAATTGAAGCGAACGAAGTTTTGCAAGCGTTGCCGATTCCCTTCCGCCGCCAAGATAGTTGGGACCGCGCCATGCATCTGCGCCCTGATCTACGGCAACAGCGACTAAACCTTCAGCGGAACGGAATCAACGTTCAATTCCGCAAAAATCAAGTACTGCCTCAACTCGACGTTGTCGGCAGCATTGGCTATTCTGCCGCCGGTCGTGAAGCCGATGGCAAAGGCATCGGTTACTCCGGCGTTCTTCGCCAGCTTCGGCGGCGAGAAAATTCCAACTGGTCTCTTGGCGGAAGATTGACCATTCCCCTTGGCAACCGCGTTGCCCGAAACCAACTCAAGATTGCGCGCGAGCAAGAAAAGCAAGCGATCCTGCAGCTCAAACAATTCGAGCAGAACATCATGGTCAATGTGGAAAACGCCGTGACTTTGGCGGAGATCAATTTACAGCGAGTCGAGGCCACGCGACAGGAACGCGAGTTTGCCGAAGCCGCTTTGGAAGCGGAGGAAACCAAGCTGGAGAACGGCAAGAGCACCGTCTTCGTCGTTCTGCAACTGCAGCGGGATTTAACGCAGGCGCGCTCCGGCGAGATTCAGGCGCTTGTCGAATACAACCGCGCCTTGTCCCAGCTTTCGTTGGCGGAGGGCGCCACGCTTCAAGAGCGGGAAATCAGCATTGAAGAAGCCGAGTAAAAATTCGTTCGACGGCGCGAGGATTCCTCCTTCCCGGAAAAAGCGCCGTTTCCGCTTTTTTCCAAACTTTTCCCAAGCAAAAATCAATTTTCCTAATGACCGCTTTCCTTCGCTTTCTTTTTCGCATCTTCTTTCGCTTCCGCATTTATGGGCAGGAGAAGTTGGACGTCGCCGGCCCCGTGCTGTTGATTCCCAATCACGTTTCGTGGCTGGACTTTCTGTTCGTTGGCGTCTGCTTGGAGGAGGATTGGCGTTTTGTCACTTCCAGCGCAGCGGCGGAAACCAGTTGGATTCACCGCCGAATTATGCGAAGCCGCCGCACCTTTCCGGTGGACATTTCCTCGCCCTACGCCGTCAAGCACATCGCCGAGCATCTGAAGTCCAAAGGCAGGCTGGTTCTCTTTGCCGAAGGCCGAATTTCCAACACCGGCTCGCTGATGAAACTCTTTGAAGGCACTGGGTTTCTGCTTCTCAAAACCGACGCCAAGTTGATCACCTGCTATCTGCGCGGCGCCCGCCGCCTGCGCTGGACAAGGCATCGAGGCTGGAAGCAATGGTTCCCCGAAGTCACCGTCCATTTTAGCGAACAAAACCCGCCGGCGCGAGAATTCTCCAGCACAACGCAAGGCCGCCGGGCATTGACCGCTTGGTTGCGCGACCGGATGGTCGAACAGCAATTCCAAGTCGAAAGTCAATTCGGGCCGCAAACCGTCCTGCGCGCCATCGCTGAAAATCGCCTTCGTCGTCCCGGCTTTTCCGTGCTGGAAGATATGAGCCGCGTCCCGTTGTCTTTCCGCAAGCTGACGATTGGAATCGAAGCGCTATCCCAACAATGGCGTTCGTTGCTTTTGCCGGCGCCGCAGACCGTCGGCCTCCTTCTCCCCAACGTCAACGCCGCGCCCGTTGTTTTGGCCAGTCTCTGGGCATCTGGACACACGCCTGCCCTTCTCAACTTTTCCGCCGGAGCCGCCGCCATGCGCACTTGCTGTCAACTCGCCAAAGTCCAAACCATCCTCACTTCAAAACGCTTCTTGGAGCGCGCTAAACTCGACACCGCGCCGCTGGAACAATCCGGCATTCAACTACTCTTTTTGGAAGAAGTACGCAAAAAAATCAGCCTTTGGACGCAAATCCGCGCGCTCGTCGGCCAATCCATGCGCCGTCCCTTCCAAAACTTCCAGCCCAATCCGCAGGAAACCGCCGTCATCCTCTTCACCAGCGGATCCGAAGGCGTCCCCAAAGGCGTGGAACTCTCTCACGCCAACCTCATGGCCAACATCCAACAAATGCTGGCCGCCATTGACGTTGCCGATGACGACCGCCTCTTCAACGCACTGCCCATGTTCCACAGCTTCGGCCTTACCATCGGCACACTCTTCCCTCTGGTGCGAGGCATCTACACTTTCCTTTACCCATCCCCCCTCCACTACCGAATAATCCCCGAAGTCCTCTACGACCGCCAATGCACCATTATGCTCGGCACCAACACCTTCCTCAACGGCTACGCCCGCAAATCCCATCCCTATGACTTTCACACCTTGCGCTACCTCTTTGCCGGCGCCGAGAAAACCCAATCCGCCACCTTCCAAACATGGTCTCAAAAATACGGCGTCCGCATCCTCGAAGGCTACGGCGCCACCGAATGCAGCCCTTGCCTCAGCGTCAACACCCGAATGCAAGCCAAAATCGGATCCGCAGGCCGCTTCCTGCCCGCCATAGAACATCGCCTCGAACCCGTGCCAGGCGTCCAAACCGGCGGCCGTCTTCACGTTCGCGGCCCCAACATTATGAAAGGCTACCTCAACCCCGACGCGAACCAAAAATTCCAAGCCCTCAACGGATGGTACGACACCGGAGACATCGCCTCTATTGACCCAGACGGCTTCGTCCACATCCTCGGCAGGCTAAAACGATTTGCCAAAGTCAGCGGCGAAATGATCAGCCTTGCCGCCGTCGAAGACGCTCTCGCCGGCAAGTTCCAACACCACGGCCTCCGAACCGAAGTCGCCGTCCTTGCCCAACCCGATGCCCAAAGAGGCGAACAACTCATTGCCGTCGCCAACCAACCGTCCCTTTCCCTTGCCGAAATCCGCAAAGCGATCCAAACCGCCGGCCACTCCAACCTCAGCTTTCCTCGCCAACTCAAAATCGTCCGCGAAATCCCCAAACTTGGCACTGGCAAAATCGACCACCGAACCCTCCAAAAAACCCTAAATCCAAAACCTGAAACCAAGTAATGCGCCGTTCTAAAACAAAACGATTCACCTACTGGCAAGCCCGCTTTACGACAGAGCCGAATAAAGAAACGTTGCAACAATTGCTGCACTCCGCCTTCGCGGGCACAAAGGTAGTAGAACGTCTCTCACAGAGAAAGCCGATTTCAAGCGGAGTCAACACCCTCGCATTTGACAACGCAAAGATAGAGGAACGTCTTTGGCCAACCGATGAGGAAGAAAATTATCGCTACTTTATCAATCATCAAAGCAAACGCTCAGGCTTTTTCTGTGCCAACTTTTTTGGATACGAAAAAGGCAAAATTGGCCAAGTAATCAAGGAAGCATTTGACAAAGATCAAATTGACATCACCCCTCTTCCAGCGCCAAAATCCGCCGATGGAAAAGAACAACAATACCTTGATGGAAAACTCTACTTTGTCTGTTCCGGTAATCATGTAATTTTGTCCCAAGACGTGCACCTCAAGGCGAAGCGATTGGAACAATATCTCAACGGAATGTTTCATAAAAGTTGCGATGGTTTTCCAGAAAATCAACAACTTATGCTTGTCAATATATCGAGAAAAGCTAAGGAAAAAATCAAAGGCGCAAAGAAAATTAATCTTTCGAGGCATCTAGAATATACTCCAAAGATTAGCGATCAAAAACAACTGCAAATTATTCCTGACGGTCGATTATGGAGAGCTATAAAAGTTTTCTGCGGAGACATTATCGACTTTACTCAGTTCGAAACGGATGGAATTACCGATCCAAAAGAGATCAAATCCACTTTATCTCTTTCTTGGAAAAAGAAAGGAAAAGAACCGGACTCCGATCAATTTGACTCTTTCGCGAACGCTTTTCGCCACGTCGGCAACGAGATGGATTTTGAAGTGGAAACCAAATCTGGCAAGATCAAAGGCAACGATCTGCGGCTTTTCACACTAAAAAGTGTAGAGCATAATAAAGATGACATGCCGATTGACACGGATATATTCGACAAGATGATCGAATGGTATCGACATCTTGTCAAAGCAGAAGATATATGAGAAACTGGAAATGAACATGATCGATAAACGAATTCTTAAAATTACACTTCTCGGCTTGGCTGTTGGAGGTTTATTAGGTTATTTCTTTGGTCTCAAATTACCTCTGGAAACAGCATCCGAATTGATCCAGACGCTTGCATCCATCTCCGCTATTTCAGGAAGTCTGGTGGGTTGGAGTAGCAATTGGATCGCGCAAAGTCGGTCGATAATCAGGGATATTAATTATACCGCCGCGGACGATCTTTTCCATCAACTGGGAGATTTTCAAAAAGAACTAATTTGGCGTTGGGGAATTCTATTCTTTTCTTCCATATTAGCCATCACTCTTGCAGTACTTGCAAAAACGCCCCTATTAAGCAAAATTTGGCTGTTGACATTCTCTTCCGGTTTTCTAGGAATAGTCGTTGTTTTTGTTTTCTATTTGTTTCAAGGAATGATGGCTGTTGTTGGTTTGAAGAACAAACTTGACAACTATGAACGAGAGCAAGTAAGAAAAAAGCGTCTTTTTGGGAAAAACGAAAAAGAAGAAACAATGGATTAACAATCCTTGTTTCAAAATAACGAACGAACAGGAAAAAATATGCCGGAGTTGAGTTTTAAGGGGAAGCAACATGTTTATGCGCATCATATGACGGTGCCGCATCGTCCGCTCGTGCTAGACAAGAAACGCTCGCTGTTGAACGGCGCCGCCGCGTCGGACAACCTCATCGTCAAAGGCGACAACTTGTATGCGCTCAAATCCCTGATGCCGCGCTACGCCGGGCGGATAAAAGCCATTTACATTGACCCGCCGTATAACACCGGCAACGAGGGCTGGATTTACAACGATAATGTCAACAGCCCCATGATTAAGGAATGGTTGAAAGCCAACATCCCGGTGGACGGTGAGGATATGGAGCGGCACGACAAATGGCTTTGCATGATGTGGCCGCGCCTGCAACTGCTCAAAGAACTGCTCTCCGATGACGGCGTCATCTTTGTCTCTATTGATGACAACGAACACCACCACCTGCGGATGCTTATGAACGAAATCTTCGGCGAAAATAACTTCGTCGCGCAGTTTGTGAGAAAAACCGCAACTTCGCCGAGAATGGACGCTAAACATATTGCCACCGAACATGATTGTGTAATTTGTTACGCCAGAGAGATTGATAATTTAGAAGTCAATCAACTGCTCGCTGAAAATATGGATACTTATCCATTTGCCGACAAACACGAATCAGAGCGAGGCAAATACAAACTCAACAAACTTGACAGAGGGAGCATCGGCGGCGATGAGAAAATGCGTTATCCAATCACTGCGCCGGACGGAAGCACAATCTGGGCGGGCGGAGATAGATCGAGAACAAACTGGCGTTGGCGCTGGGCGGAAGCAAAACTTAAATGGGGAATTGAAAACGACTTCATCGTTTTCCGAAAATCACGGGAGGGGTGCTGGAATGTTTACTTCAAACAATATCAAAGAGTGGACAACGAAAATAAACCTATCAAGCGGAGTAACCCGCCACGCACTTTACTCACTGAAGGATTTCACAACGAATTAGCGACTAGAGAAATTCAAGAATTGTTTGAGTCTCGCGCATTCAATTATCCCAAGCCGGCGCGGTTGATAGAGCATTTGTTGCGCTTGTCCACCGGTACGTCTTCTTCAGACGCCAGTACCCCCCCCCCCCCCCCCCCCCCCTGTTCCCGCGGCGGCAAAATCAGACGGCGACATTGTATTAGATTCGTTTGCCGGCAGTGGCACTACGGCGCACGCCGTCTTGAAACTGAACCAAGAAGACGGCGGCAACCGCAGGTTCATCCTCGTCGAGTGCGAGGATTATGCGGACACAATCACCGCCGAGCGAGTGCGGCGGGTTATTCGAGGCGTTCCCTCCGCCAAAGACGCCAAGTTACGGGATGGACTAGGAGGCTCGTTTGCCTTTTATACTTTGGGGAAGCCGTTAGATATGGAAAGCATGTTAGCGGGCAAAAACCTGCCATCGTATTCGGTGATGGCGGCTTGGCTGTTGCACACGGCAAGTGGATTGTCGGCAGAGGAAAAGGACTTGAAGCCGCTCAACAAGGATGGGTTGTTTTATCGGGGCGGGCAAACGGACTACTACTTGCGTTATCGGCCGGATTTGGAGTATTTGCGGGGGAACGAATCGATATTGAACGAAGAAGTTGCGCGTCGGATTGAGAAGGCAAATCAGCGGAGGAAGAAGAAGGCGGTTGTGTTTGCGCCCGGCAAGTATTTGGGGCAGCGTGAGTTAACCAAGATGGGGATTACCTTTTGCCAATTGCCCTACGGCATCGCCGGCGTTTAGCGAATTGCGAACAACACTGAAACCCGCGCCGCGGATCACAAGACTTTTCTGACAATTTTGGCCTAAATTGCAAAAACGAAACGTCGGTTATCAAAGGGGACGCAACAAACCGTCGATAACTTGTTCTTTGTCGTTAGGAGCGAAATAGCGATTGATTGCCGAAACCGGAACGGTTCTGCCTTTATTACAAAAGAAGTGAATCCGTTCTATCAAAAATCGAAAATTGCTACTTGACATATTAAAGCACCCAATCCCCGTCGCTTCTTGAAAAGAAATAACGCAATTACGTTTATCCAGCAGGATAGGGGATAGCATTTCATTATCTAATGTAACAATTAGATTAGGCGCTAAATGAAGATTCTTTTCTGCTTTTAGATTTCTTAGATGAGACAAAAAATGGTCGCAATATGTTTTTCTTTGGGTTTGGAATGATTTTGCAAGCGCAAAGGTAAATATTTGATCGAGCGGCTTGGAATCTTGGCAATAGTCTTCTTCTGGTGTTCCTTGTAATCCTGTTTTGGATCCATACATGCGATAAGGAAAGCAGTTTCTCGGCGGTGGCAAGGAAGTATATTTTGGCTGCGAGAAACGCTTTAGAGATTTTACGGACTTTGTTTTGGAAAAGATGTCCGATAATTCTGCTTTCCCAATGGAACTTTTGATTTCTCCGGCCGCAATAACACTTTCACATGGATAGTAAGTGGCAGATTCGGAGTAACTGAATCGAGGACAAATGTCTTTCTCAAATAGAACGACGTCCATTTGTTGACTTGTTTTGCCGTAGCTGTCAAATACAAAACCTGAACCCACCCCAATGCCAACGGGAAGTATCTGGTCGAGTCTTTCTATGACAGATTTTTCTTTGGCGTCGCCAACCCCGCTCGGAGTGGTGGCATCGTCTGCTTTGTCGAAAGCAGAAACTAAATCTTTTCCTGTTTTCTGCAAGAAAGAGTGCGGATTAAAAGAATTTTTCATATTGGAGAAGATGGTTTGTTTTTGCTTTTTAGAAGGCGGCCTCAATTGTAGAAAGTGTGGAGGAATTATAGAACTTTCACAAGAATGCCGATCAAAATAACTCCCAGCGCCATCAGTCCTCCCAGTCTCACGGTCAGCGTGTGTGTTAGTCGAAGTTCGAGTTCTTTGATGTCTCGTTTGAGTTCTCCGCGGACGGTCTCGATTTTGAGTTCGAGTTCTTTGATGTCTCGTTTGAGTTCTTCGCGGACGGTTTCCACGTCATGCTTGGAGGCCAACTCGGAGTCCACTACTTCATTTAGAACGCGAATTTGTGCCTCCGCTTGTTTCTCCGGCATGCCGGCGTTCCTTAATTCTTCCACATACTTGAGGGCGTTGAAATTCATAGGGAAAAGCGCGCAAAAAGATTAATGAGACAAAGAATGACGGGATTCCGCTTTGAAATCCGTTGGCTGTCCACTCGATTTTCAGGACTTTCCCAAAACTGAAAGCCCGAACGCTCAAATATCTGCGATTCTCTGTTCATATTTGGATTTGATGCTATGCAATTTTGGCAAAAGAGGAAAGCACTTTCTGCGGGTTCAACACAGGAGGCAAGGAGGGTTTGGCCGGCGGAGCGAATGGCGGTTTCGCCTTGGTCGTTCAAACGTCGGCGTTTTAGGAAGGATGGATTATGCGTCCAGCAACCAACAGAGTACGCCTTTTTGTGCGTGGAGGCGGTTTTCGGCTTGGTCGAACACGGTTTGCTGGTGGGCTTCCAGGATTTCGTTGGTGATTTCTTTCCCTCGGTAGGCGGGCAGGCAGTGCATGACCAACGCGGATTTTTTAGCGGCAGCTAGGGTTTTGTCGTTGATTTGGAATCCTTGGAAGCGTTTTAAGCGGTCGGCGGTTTCGGATTCCATGCCCATGGATATCCATACGTCGGTGTAGAGAACGTCGGCATTGGAAGCGGCTTCTGAGGCGTTGTTTGTCACATGGATGTTTCCGCCGGCCTTTTGCAGGAGATTGCGGCGCGGTTGAAAGCCTTTTGGGGAGGCGATTCGCAGTTCGAAGCCGAATTTGCCGGCGGCGAGAATCCACGAAGCGGCGACGTTGCAGTTGCCGTCTCCTATGAAGGCAATTGTTCGGTTGTGGATGGTTTTGAGTTTTTCTTGAATGGTGAGCAGGTCGGCTATGATTTGGCAGGGATGCTCGCGGTTGGTTAAGGCGTTGATTGTGGGAATTTTGCTAAAAGCGGCAAAGTCAAGGAGGTCGCGGTGGGCGGAGGTTCGAATGACGGCGCCGTGAACCATTCTTCCTAGCACGCGGGCGGTGTCTTTGACGGGTTCGCCTCGTTCGGATTGTAGTTCGCCGGTGTTGAGGAATAGGGCGCGTCCGCCCAGTTCCCGAATGCCGACTTCGAAGGAGATTCTTGTGCGGGTTGAGGATTTGGAGAAGATCAAAGCCCAGGTTTGTCCCGCCAAGGGACGAGGGTTTTCCTTGTTGTTTCGAGTTGCCTTGAGTTGGGCGGCGCGTTTGAGAATGCTTTGCAAAGTCTCTGTCGAGTGGTCTTCCAGGCTCAAAAAGTGTTTCATAAACTTATGTTTTTGATGGTTCTTTCCAAGATGTCGGCGGCTTCTTCGGCTTCTTCGCGTTTTAGGTTCAAGGGGGGGAGCAGGCGGACGACTTTTTTTCCGGCGGGAATTGTGAGCATCCCTTCCCGATGCAAGGCTTTGACTATCTGCAGAGAAAGGGAGTCTGCGTCGGCGATTTTTTGGGAAAAGCCTTCGCGAAATTCGACGCCGAGCATTAGTCCGAGTCCGCGCACTGAGGCAATGGCGTTGGGGAAGGATTTTTGCAAGCGAAGGAGCAGGGATTTTAGATGGTTTCCGATTTCTTGCGCGTTTTGTTCGAGTTGGGAATCTTCAATTTCCTTCAAAACTGCCAGTCCGGCCGCGCAAGCCAAGGGGTTTCCGCCAAATGTGGTTCCGTGGGCTCCCGGTCCCAAAACGTTGGCAAAACGCTTGCTTGCCCAGATGGCCCCGAGGGGAAACCCGCCGCCCAGCGATTTGGCCATCGAGATTGCGTCCGGCAGAAAGTCCGATGCGGAGGGGGGAAGAATGCGTTGGAAGCTTTGAAAGCGGCCGGTGCGGAAGTGGCCGCATTGAACGCCGTCGTAGAGGAGAAGCAGGCCGCGGTTGTCGCATAGGGATCGCAGGCCGAGCAGAAATTCGGGGCGCGCGGGGTAGATTCCGCCTTCGCCTTGGATGCCTTCGATGATGACGGCGATGGTGGACGGGCGAATGGCGGATTCCACTGCCGAAAGATTATTGAAGGGGACGTGCCGGAATCCGGGCATCAACGGCCCAAAGCCTGTTTTTACCTTGGCTTGACCGGTGGCTGAAATGCCGGCCAGAGTTCTTCCGTGGAATGAGTTTTCGCAAGCCAGAATTTCGAATCTACCGGTCTCGTTGCCGACTTTTCTGGCGAGTTTGAAGAGGGTTTCGTTGGCTTCGGCGCCGCTGTTGCAGAAGAAGCATTTTCCCAAGCCGATTTTGCCCGCCAACTTTTCGGCCAACCGTCCTTGAAGTTCGTGATAGTACAAATTGGAAACGTGGATGAGCCTTTGAGCTTGGCGGGAGAGGGCTTCGACCATCGCCGGATGGCAGTGTCCCAAGGCGGACACTGCGATTCCTGCGCCGACGTCCAGGTAGCGTCGTCCTTGATCGTCCCAAACATAGGCGCCTTGTCCGCGGGTTAAGACGATGTTGAACCGTCCGTAAGTCGGGATGACGCGTTGCTGGAATTGCCGTTGAACGGCGCCGGCTTTCTCGTTTTGAGAGGGATCCTTGAACTGGGAAGAATCCTCGCGTCTATCTTTTTGGCTTTCGTTTTTCGTTGTTGGCGCTTGCTTGCTGTTTTTTATGGGTTGTGGATTCATGGAGTTATTTGGGTACCGACGCCCCGGTCGGTGAAAATTTCCAACAGAACGGTATGGCTTACCCTGCCGTCCACAAGAGACACTTTGCGGACGCCCGCCCGGATGGCTTCCACGGCGCTGTCAATTTTCGGGATCATTCCGGCGCCGATGATTGAGCCGGCCTTGAGTTGTCGGGTTTCCGCAACGGACACTTGGCTGATGAGGCTGGCGGGATCAGCGGGGTTTCTCAGCAGTCCGGGCACGTCGCTCATAAACACGAGCCGCCGTGCTTTCAGAGCGGACGCCAACTTGGCCGCCGCCAAATCAGCGTTGCAGTTGAAAAGGCGGCCGCCGAAGTCTTTGGCCGTGGGACTGACGACTGGGATCATTCCATTTTCAATCGCTTGCAAGATAGGTTTTGTGTGGATGAATTCGATTTCGCCGACAAAGCCTAAATGATAGCTTTCGCCTTCGGCCGTTTTGAAAACCTTTTGACGACAGCGCAGGATTTCGCGTCCGGGAATCCCGACGGATTCTCCGCCTTGCTCTTTGATTTTCTCAACCACCTCGGGATTGATCCGGCTGGAAAGCACTTGGTCTACCAGCCGCGCCGAGTCTTTATCTGTCACGCGATGCCCTCGGACGAATTTTGGCGCGACACCGGCATTCTCCATTGCTTGGCTGATTGCTTTTCCGCCGCCGTGGACGACGACTGGATGAATGCCCACCGCTTTGAGAAACACAATGTCGCGGGCAACGCTGCTTCGCACGGCGGGGTTGGGAGATTCCATGAAACTGCCTCCGTATTTGATGACGAAAGTTGCGCCGTCAAAGCGTTGAATGTACGGCAATGCTTCCAAGAGAGTCGCCGCTTTGTCGATCAGTTCCTGCATAGTTTAGCCTACTAAAGCCTTTGGGTTGGAGATGTCTCCTTGGTTGAATTGGACGTAGGATTCCGTCAGATCGCAAGTGTGAACAGCGGCGGCGCCTGTGCCGAGATTTAGGTTGATATGTAAATCGAATGCGTCGCGGGCGACTTCGGCGCAGAGTTTTTCAAAGGAGACTCGCGTCGGCTTTCCGTTTTTCAGCGAATGCACTCGCCTCCCGGATTCCGGCGCGCTGTAAGCAACGTCGACTTTTTCCCCATCCACCAGAGCCGAAGAATAGCCTAAGGCGGCCAAAATGCGGCCCCAGTTCGGGTCGCCGCCGCTCCAACTTGTTTTTACGAGTAAACTGTTGGCTACCGAACGGGCCGCCGCTGCCGCTTCTTCCTTATTTCTGGCTCCGCTCACGCGCACGGTCACAAATTTAGAGACACCTTCCCCGTCGCGCACCATATTTTTGGCGAGTTCGGCGCAGACATGAGTTAAGGCTTCGCAAAAAGCTGTAAACAGCGGAGACTTGGTCGAGCGCACCGGGGTGTTTCCCGCACGGCCGCCGGCCAATAGGATGACTGAGTCGTTCGTGCTCATATCCCCATCCACGGTCACTGCATTGAAACTTTGGTTGACGGCAACGGTAAGGGCTTGTTGCAGAAGGGGTTGCGTCATCGAAATATCCGTGGTAAGGAAGCAGAGCATGGTCGCGTGGAGATTGCGCAGTCTGTTTCCATTTGGCGTCAGGCGGGGAGCGATCATGCCGGCGCCTTTGGCAATGCCTCCGATGCGGATGTCCCCTTGTTTGCGAGAGATTTCCACGGCGCATTCCTTGGGATAGGTATCGCTGGTCAGAATTGCCCGCGCCGCTGCCCGCGCCTGCGCTCTGTTGTCCGCCAACGACTTTGAGGCCAGGCGAATCCCCTTTCTGATATTTGCCATCGGCAGAGGCACGCCGATTCTCCCGGTGGAAGCAACGAAGACATGCCTTGCTTCTATCCCCAAAACGCGGGCGGTCTCCGTTGCCATGCTTTTGGCGTCTTGAATCCCGCGTTTTCCCGTGCAGGCATTGGCGTTGCCGGAGTTGGCGACCACTGCTTGTCCCTCGCCTCGTTTGATTTGTTGGAGGCACCATTGAACGGGCGCGGCGCGCACTTGATTGGTTGTAAACATTCCGGCAACGGGGCACGGCTTGTCCGCAACGATCAGCGACAGATCGAGGCCGGCATCTTGTTCCCCAGTGCCTTTTTGAGTTCCCAATCGTTTTACGTCGCAAAACACGCCGGCGGCTTGAAACCCCTTGGGAGCCGTCACCGAACCGGGAATCGCTCGATATGAAAAAGCCATAAGAAAAATGCCGCTAACTTTGTTGGTTTGGAGAAAAGAGAAAGAAACCAAGGGAACAGATGCCCCGCAGTCTCAACCAAAAGTGAAGAGCCAATGCTTGCCAACCGCCAAGCCAGAGAGAATCCGACGAACCAAATGCAACTCCAAGCAAACGGAAATCACAAGCCAAACCCACGAAGCCAAAAACAAAGCAACCAGTAGGAAGAAAACAAACTCAATCATCTTGCCTGCCCTCCTGCCGACGAAGACGCTCCGCATCCAACAGCTCCTCGTAATCCACACGACGACGCAAACGAGCTTCAGCAGAGAAATAGCGCAAACAACGCTCTATCTCCGCAGAGAAATAGCGCCGACAAAACAGAGCGCCAAAGACGAGAACACCAATCAGAGAGAGAAAAGAAACGCCTCCCCAAAACCTAGCACTTTCCTCAAGTTCGTCGCGAACCGAATTGAACCAATCTATTGCAACGAAGTACTCCCGCCCGGACAATCCAGAGGGGATACTCAGAAAATCATGTTCAGTAATTGCGGAATTCCTCAAAAACATCCCAATCAAAAGACCGCAAACAGAAGCCAACAACGCCACAAAATCCCAACGCCAAAGCAAATGACTCTGCTCTCGACGACGACGCTCCCATTCCAACCGCTCCTCACAACGACGCAACTCCTCCGCCTCCGCCTTCTCACGCTCCCATTCCAACTCCGCCTCTCGACGACGCTCCCGCTTCCAATCGGCAAGGAACGCACCAAGCCTCGAACCACAATCCGCAAAGAACGGAAAAGCCTTCGGCAAAAACAAAAGCACGGGGAACAGCACACCGCAACCAGCCAAAACGACAAGGAAGATGACGACAAACTCAATCATCGCCGACTCTCTCGAATCCTCCGCAACTGCCAGAATCCCGGGGAACGAGTGCGCGGGAACGCCAAATGCGGTTTACCGCCGAAGCCCGTTTCATACCAGTTGGAAAGAAAGCGGTTTTTCGCTGGATTGTCAATCCTTGACTGGCCGGCGGGAAACGGTGTTTGAGGCGTCGCTTTTTGGGTTGAGGTTTTATTGAGAGGTTACTGGATGGGGGAGGGAAGGGCTTGGAATTGGTCTCGAATTTGTTTCAAGACTTCGGCGGTTTCCGTTTCGGAGACCTCGGCACCGAATTGGATTTGCCGGTTGAGTTGGATGTTTTTGAAGACGGCACAGTAGTGATTGTTGGCCATAATGCCCAAAAGTTCGCCGGTTTTGCTGAAGACCAAGTCTCCTCTGGAAGGAGAAAATTTGCCAAACAGTTTGCCGAAGGGCGATCGTTCCATTTTGACGTAGTTGGGATGGTCTGGATCGACGCGGAATCTTACTTCGCCATAGTAGCTTTCGCGGGAACCAACCAGAACGGCTTCCTGGAATTTGTAGGGGTCTGCGGCCAGCGGGTAGATTTTGCTGCCTAGTTGCTCGGCTTGTTGGCGGCCTACGGGGACGGCCAAGATGCGCGGATCCAAGGACGTGACGCCGAGCATCGGAATGGAGTATTGCGTTTCCTCGCGGCTGACGATGCCTCTCAATTGCTTCCAACCGGCATCCGGCATCAGCAGAGAAAGAGGCGTGTCGCCAATGTGGTAGAGGATGTAGTAGCGTTCTCCGTCTGTGGCCACGATGTTTTTGGATCTTCTTTTTCGGGTGACGGGTTGGCCAAACACACCCCTTTTGACGGCGGAGAATTGGGTGTCGATTTGGTTGTTGCGAAATTCGTCGAAAATGCTGTTGGCGGTAAGCGGGCGGTTGTTACGGATCTCGTCTTGAATCTGCTCGGATTTTTCCGACAGGTTGGCGACTCCGGTGGCGAGTTTGTCCGCATGTTGCCGGAGATCGTCTTTTTCTTCCCGCACAACGGCGGTTTCCGTCCGGGCAATTTTGACTTCGGCGCGGGCGTTTACCACTTCCTGGCGGGCATGGGCAACGTCAGCGCGGGCAGATTGGACGTCGACACGGACGACGGCAAGATGTTCTTTGGTCAAAAGCGCTTCTGTTTGTGATTTCTTGAGTTCTAATGCCAGTTCCGTATTTTCGGATTCAGCGGCGCGACGTTCTTGTTCGAGCATCTCGATTTTTTTCTGCATTTGCGTCGATTCCCGCCGCCGAACGGCGAGCTCCGCTTCAATGGTTTCTCGTTTAGCTTCGGAAACAGCGGCGTTCTTGGCTACGGAGGCCAGATCGGTTTCCAGCTTTTTGGCTTCGGCTTCGGCGTCGCGACGTTCTTGTTCTAAAAGCTTGGCTTTCTCTTGAGCGGTTTGGATGTCTTTTTCCAGCTGGGAACGTCGAGCCTCCATTTCCTGGGCGCGTTGCGCCGTCTTGGCTAGGTTGTCTTGGACGGTTTCCAAAGCGTTTTCGCGTTCTTGGAGCGTAGTTTGGGTTGCGGAGAGATTTTCTTTGAGCGCCGAGATTTCCGCCGCGAGGTTGTCCTGCGCGGTTTTTTCTTCCAGAAGAGCCAGTTCCAACGCCTTTACCATATCCTCGCTGTTTTGAAACGGATCCTCAGCGGAGGTTTCTGGAACTTCAACGGCCGGCGCGTTTTGCTCGAATCTTGCCAAAGGCAGAAGACTAATCAGCAAAAAATCACATATGATAATCAACAGCGGTCGGTTCATAGAATTCCGGCTTCGGTTTCAATCAAAAGTTTGCGCCGATAAGGGCGAACATGAAAAATCTTCAACAACGAAACGAAAATGATGCCAAACAAAGTCGAGGCGTAAGCGGCCATCAAGCCGATTTGTACCATCTGGATCGTGAGTAAAACAAGGGACAACACCGTGCCTCCCAACCCGACGTACAAGCCGGAGTCGAACATATTTTCCTCATTGTCCAGCAGCCGAAGCTTCAATCGGGAAGAACCGGTTTGTTTCTGGATTTCTTTGAGCTTGGCCAAGCTCAAGCCATACAAAACCGCTTGAACCACCAAAAAGAAGGCCAAGGCCACCATCTCTGCGTCGCCAACTTTCGACCCCAACATAGCATCTGCCTTTTCTACCACGGCCGCCGGAGCGGTCGGAAACTTCCATCGAAGCGGAGTTTCCTCTTTTTGTCCATCTTGGGCAAGAAAAGGTTCACCCAGCAGAACCGCTAAAACCAGAAAGAGAAGCGCGAGAATTTGCTGCCGCAGCGTCGCAATGCCTTCCACGCGAAAGATCGTCGGCGAGAGAAACTTCCTTGGAACCAGCAGAAAAGCCAGGCGAATCCAGAAAAACGAGCCCAGCAGAATCGCCGTATACTTGGCAAGCAAGGAAAGCCAAGGCAGTTGCGAAGCCATGTTGACAGCGAAGGACTGCAAGGCCGGGGGGAGAAAGTCTCGCATCTTTTGCCGAACAAGAGTGGGCCTGTGAACGCGTTCCTGCCGGTTGAGAATGCTCTCCAAGCCTCCTTGCCGGGACGACAGACCCAAAGCAAGGTCTTGGAGTCCCGATTCCGGGTAACGTTGCAAGTAGCGCCCCACGGACTCCGCCGAAGTTCCCATCCACACCGCGGCAAACAACACCGGCAGATCTTCCTCCTTGTCGGCAATGGCGCGGGCAAGCCGGCCAAGGGTTTTTCGGCTCTCAATTCGCGCCATGAAGCCGGAGAATTGCGCCCAGTTCATTCGCCGGGCGAAGGCCAGCAAATCGAGATAAGTCGATTCAACGCCCTGCGCGCTGTGACCGCGATTGGCGTCGGATACAAGACGCTCCAACTCAAAGCGAAATTCGGCGTTTAGATAATCGCCTTGGGACAAAAGCGCGGCGGCGGCGATGACGGCCTCCAAGGCGCCGCCGCCGGGCGAGGAAACGGGCGGGAAAACTTCCGTATGCATCAAGTCGCGATTTCGGAGAACGGCCTTCACTCCGGGTCTTCGAGAATTCTGAAGCCTCTGCAACACCGCCGCCCGAACCCGCTTGTTGATCAAAGCACTTAGCGCCGTGCCTTCCCGCCGGGCAAGGTTTTCCAAAGGCACATTTTCCCACTCCGGAAAATCGCCTCCCAAAAAGGTGAGATCCGGATAGGATCGACGGAATTCGCCGAGAGCCGACAGCGCGTCTTCCAAACCCTCCGCGCCGCCAACAGACTTTTCAGCGCATTGTTGCGCCCCTTTCAAAAGCAGATCGGCAACACCCGGTTTTTCCAGCGCCAGCTGGTTCTTCGCTTCTTCCGCCAGCGAAACCGTCTTGTCTCCGGCGGATTCCACCGCCCAACTATCCACCGCCCGCAGATAGATAGGCAACACCGCCGCCGCCGCCAAAAGAGCGAAACCCGCCGCAAAAAGCCAAAGCCGTTGAAAGAACAACGAAAACATGGAGTGCCAAAGCTAACAAAAATCCACTCCAAAGAAAAACGAGAAATTATTAGATTGCGTTCCCGCTTCGGCGAGGCGGCCATCCAAGAGAAAAGCGAACCCGAGCAATCCCAACGAAAATTCCCTCTCCCGCAAAATCCGCCCTTCCCATGCGCCGCGCAGAAAACGCCAAGCCAACCCATCCCAAGAAATCCCAAAAATCCCCTTCAAAGCCGTAACTAAGCCGATACTAAGCCGTCTCAGACCGCTTATGAAATCGGCCAAATCCCCAAAAACCAGAAATTCGACAGCCGACAAACCGCACCAAAAACAAGAGCTTTTATCTGCCAATCCACCAAGCGAATCTGCTTTTGCCGCTTGGCCGTCCTTCGCTTCCTCAATTTTTTTCTATTTTTTTCTAGATTTTGGATTTGACAACTTCCACTGGAAAGAATAGAAATAGAATGAGCTTTACGAATTCAAGTGATGAACGAGAATGAAAGAATGGACAGGATTGAGCGTCTTGAGCGTCGATTCGGTGAGAGGATTGAGAGGATAGGCGATGGAGTGAAGAAGAATATTATTCGCATTGTGGTGCTTTTAGGGTTGCTTGTCTCTGCAACATCGTTGCAGATTGTGTGGGATATTAGTCAGGTGAATATCACCGGGAACACCGTGAATATCAACTCCAATAACGTGGAGACTATAATAAACGAGAACAAGAACGCGGAGGCGAAATCACTTGAAAACATAGACGATGAGGAAAGAGAGGATGACAATTCTGAAGTCGAAGGCGTGCATAATGATGACGAGAAAGCGGCCGAACAAGGAGATGACGATGCGCAATACCGCCTTGGCAATAAGTATCGCGATGAGGAGAACTATGAGGAAGCGGTGAAGTGGTATCGAGAAGCGGCTGCTCGAGGGAATGACAAGGCGCAATTCAGCCTTGCCTTGAGGTATTACAAAGGCGAAGGCGTGCCGCGGAATTATGTGAAAGCGGCAAAATGGTATCGGGAAGCCGCCGAGCAAGGGCATGACTCGGCGCAATACAACCTCGGCAATAGTTATCGCTTAGGACAAGGGATGCCTCAGGATTATGTTGAAGCGGTGAAGTGGTATCGGAAAGCCGCCGAGCAAGGGCATGACTCGGCGCAAAACAACCTCGGCGTGAGGTATCTCAAAGGCCAAGGCGTGCCGGAGGATTATGCAGAAGCGGCGAAGTGGTTTCGGAAAGCGGCCAAGCAAGGGCATAACAAGGCGAAAATCAACCTTGTCTGGACGTATTTCAAACTTGGCGTGGCGTATTTCAAAGGCGAAGGCGTGCTGAAGAATTACATTGAAGGATACGCTTGGTTTCTTTTGGCGGAAGCAAAAGGAAACGAATTATCCAGCAAAGTGATTTTCCTTTTTAAAGAGGATCTCACAGCGGAGCAGATGAACAATGGTCTAGCGAGGGCGACGGAACTTGATCTTTGGCTTGGCGATAAATGATTTTTCCATTCTGGTCGAAGAGGAAAAGCAAAGCAGTTTTTAGAAAATTGAGATGAAGAGAACCTTATCCTTATTGGCGGCTGTCGCTTTGCTTTGCGGCGGAGAAGTGGCGGCGCAGGAAAAACTTGAGATTCAAACCACAAGAGCTAACGTTTCTCGAACCATTGAAGTCATTGAAGTGGATCGAGATATTGAGGAATTGCAATTATCTTCTAAAGGATTAGCAAGCATCACTTTGCCCGAAGGTTTGACGAATTTGACGAGTCTGTATCTTCAAAACAACCAGCTGACGAGTTTCACCTTGCCCGAAGGATTGACGAATTTGACGAGTCTGTATCTTTACGACAACCAGTTAACGAATCTCACTCTGCCCGAAGGTTTGACGAATTTGACGAGTCTGTATTCTTTACGGCAACCAGTTAACGAATCTCACTTTGCCCGAAGGATTGGCGAATTTGACGAGTCTGTATCTTTACGACAACCAGTTGACGAATCTCACCTTGCCCGAAGGATTGGCGAATTTGACGAGTCTGGATATTCGCAACAACCAGTTGACGAATCTCACCTTGCCCGAAGGATTGGCGAATTTGACGAGTCTGGATATTCGCAACAACCAGTTGTTGACGAGTCTTACGTTAGCGCGAGATACGGCAGAGAGATTTGCGGGAGTTGATGCAAGCAGAGGCTTCTCGGCTTATAATTTGAAGATTCGATATGAATATGATCCTTTAAAAGTTCCTTTAAAGGTGATCCTTCCAAAACGACTTGATGGGAAGGTTTCCTTTGATGGGATCAGCCACGACAATTTGGAATTTCTCTTCCTTGAGGATTTAGATTTGCGGTCGCCAAGAATAACGAGAGTGGGGGATGCTTTGGAAATCACTTGGGCGGTTGGCGTGTTGCAAACTTCTGCCGGGATTAAAGGCCCTTGGAGAGACGTCCTAGCAAGCAGTCCGTTGCGAATTTTTCCCTGGCCTTCGATTCCCGCAGAATTCTTCCGCGTGCGTGCGGAGTAGCTTTGCGAAAATCATCTGGTTGGAACGGCCCGGCGGGAAAGGGAATGCATCCCCCTGCTAGAATGCCTTAGATGGCGAAACAAAATGCGGCTTGCCAAACGCTCGGCGGGCCGGAAGTCTCAAATGAATGCGGGCGATTTTTTATGAAAGACAACGTTCAAATTCGATTTCTCTTCATTTCCGGCGGACACCGTTTTATGGGACGACACGGCAAAGAGCCTGCGCCGCACGAAATGACGGAACAAAGCTCGATTGAATGCGTCGCCGGCAAAGGGATTTTTGGAGATCGTTTCTTTGACTTCAAACCTAATTACAAAGGGCAGTTGACCTTCTTTTCTTTGGAAGTTTATCAGGACTTGCAAAGGCAGTTTTCGGTCAAGTCCAAGCCTCCGTCGGTTTTTCGGCGGAATGTGATCGTTTCTGGGCTGGACTTGAACGGATTGATTGGGCGTCGCTTTTGGCTTGGCGGAATTGCGTTTGAAGGCGTGGAGCAAGCCAGCCCGTGCTACTGGATGAACCGCGCCTTTTGCGACGGAGCGGAAGCGGCGCTTCGCGGAAGAGGCGGACTGCGGGCACGAATTTTGAGCGATGGAACTTTGTCTCTCGGACGACAAGCCTTTTCGATCCAAGCCGAAGAATGCGAGGATTGAAGCGTCTTTCAATCGACAGTCTTCGCGCGCAAAATTACTTGGCTGTTTGGCGGCGTTTCTTTTGCCAATGGCGGTGGAGAATGATAAAGGCAAGGGCAAACAAGCCAAACACAAGGGCGTATTCCTCCGGTTCGGGGATGAACTGGCTGTTGACGATGACGCGCACGGAGCCGACGCTGTTTGCCGCAAAGAAGGGAGCGTCCGCCCGGTTGTTGAAGGTTCCCGTAAAGAAGTCGCCGATGGGTTTGTTGATTAAGCCGGCGCCTACCCAAGAAGAAGCCCCAGTGCCGTAGTTGAAACCGCCGCTAATGCGGATGCCGAAGTCATCATAATGCGCCACTCCAGCGTTGTCTTCGTCTAGGAAGAGGTGGGAGATGGTCCCGTTGCCGCTGCCGATGGTTATCGCGGGCGTGTTGGTGGCGTTGGCGGCAAAGGTGATGTCGGTTTTGCCGCCGCCGGGAATTCGGGCATTGACTGAGGCGATGTCTTTGGAGTTAGTGCTGGAAAGCAAGGGGGAGAGTTGGAAGCTGACATCGCTGGGCTTGTTGGCGTCGAAAATGTTGCCGCCATTGCTGTCAATCTGCCAAGTGTCTTGGTTGTCGGTGTTTGTGGAGGCTTGGTTTCGGATTTGGGCGCTGGCAGAGCGGGAAGTGGAGGAGCCGGAGAAAATCCAGAGGGTTTGGTTGGTGTGATCTTGGCTGGGATAGGCGTTGATGATCAACTGCGCTTGGCTTTGTTCCAAAGGAAGGAAAGGCAACAAATAGGCCGCCGCAAAGGCCGCTAAACCAAACTGATTGCGAAAAGTTCGTTTTCGTGCGTTCATGATACAAAAAATAGTCCGTTATTTTGTCGGTCGCTCTTTTCCGTTTTTGCAAGCGATTTGATGCACGGTGCCCCCCCCCCCCCCCCGTTTGTCAAGCGGAAATCTACAAAAAAAGAAAAAAGTTTGTCGAAAACGATGAAATTCGCCAAAAAGAGCCAAAATTCTCCGCTGATTGCTTTAAGATTGCTTAATTATCGGCGGATGGTTGTCGGCGGCTCATAGAAGCGCATAAGCGAGATAAGAGTTGCCGATAGTTGGAGTTTTGGGAAATCCAAAAGAGGATTGGCAAGTGAGCGGCGGCGTTGGGCAGGGCTTGGAGGCGGATTTTGGGGTTCGCCTGCTGGTTTGGCTGTTCTAGGATAATTCCGACGTCTATTTTGCGTTGCGCTATGGCACGCAGCAAACTTTGCGGCTTGGTGTATTCGGCTGGGGATTGCGCGGTCAGAAGTTGGCGAACGCGTTGCGGCCAAGCGTGTTGGGGCATTTGCTTGAGGATGAGATTGTGAATTCCTCGAACGCCGCCAAGTCGAAGGGAAACGGGTGGAGAAATGCCTTCGTCGAGGAAGGGGACGCTTTGGCGCGAGGTGGCCAGAACGATTTGCCGGCTGGGGATTTGCATTGGACGCCAGCGGGGAGCGGCAGCGCCGAGATCGCAGTCTGCGCCGAATGAAATCATGGCGTCCACGGTTTTGTCTGCGTGGGTTTTGCGGGAAAGAAATTCGCAGTTTCCCGTGGTCAAAAGCAGGCGGACACCTTCGTTTTCTTCAAAATGTTTCAGTTCTGGTTGCAGAAAGGGGAAGGCTGCTTCTTCAATCAGCACGGTTGGCTGGGGATTTTCGTTCCACGGGTCTGCGTTGTCGGCGGCGGATTTATTGGGAACGAGGAGCGGCAAGCCTTTGTCGCGGGCAAGCAGATATCTGGCGAAGCGGCTGGCGCCTTGTTTTTGGGCGTTCGTGGTTGAAGAGACCGTTGCCCGCAAGATGGTTTGGCTTTCTTTTTCGCCGTCCGCTGAGGGGATTGTCGCCAGAAACTGATTCCCGCCGAGAGATCCGCTTTGCGCCGGCTCCGGTTGGCTTCTTTGAATCACCAAATCGTATTCCTTTTCTGGGACGATGGCGCCGGAAACGCCGGTCAGCATTACTTGCACTCCAAATTCCAACTCATACGCGCGGGCTACTTTTCCCACGGCCGGCAAATGTTTGGTTTCGCAAGCGACTCGCAAGGCGGGTGTTTGCATTGCTGGGTGTTCTTGGTTCGCGCCGACGCCAATGTTGGGATAGCGAACCCGAAAAAAGGTGAACAAAGCGATCATGCCCACGAAGAAGAGCAACAACATTCGATTCTCACGGCTCATTGCCAAAAGGTTTTGCGGATTTTATCGGCTTTCCGCTTGCAGGCTTTTCGCTCATAGGCCGATTCGGTTGCTCCAGTAAAGGAAACAAGCGATGAGCAGAGAAACGAGAGCGCCCACCGCTAGGGCGACTCGGAAGAAAGTGGCGCGCTTGCGTTTGTTGGCCCGCCCCATTCCCGGCAGGAGGTAGTAGCGGTGCTCGGCTTTATTTCGTTTTCTTCCAAACATTTTCCTCTCTGGGCGAAAGAAAGCAATTGGACAAACCGTCGTGTCCGTCTATTGAGCCGGTCGTCTCCAGCCGCGGCGAAGTTGCATTTGGATCGGCTAGTTGAGTTCGGGGCGTTGTCCCGGCGGCAGATTCATAGTCATTGGCGGAGTTATTGTTTCCGTTGCTCCGCAATTTTCGCAGGTTGCGGTTAGTTCGCCGTTTCGAATCAGGTCGATGATGGCTTCTTTGGCGATTTTCTCGGCGGTTTTATATTCTTCAGAATCGTCGGCGTAGGTGCCGCTCATTTTGCGCATGGTGATGGTTGCGGTGGACGAAACCTTTGCGCCGCAGTGCGTGCATTTGCATTTGAATTCGGCTCTAAATTCTCTGGTGATGTTTTCGCCGTTGTCCATTCCGGTTTTCTCTCTTCTACTCATGGCGCGTTACTTTCTTCCACTGCTTACTGCTTTTCTTCCGAAATGGCAAGCGCAATTTGTCTTCTTTTCATTGGTCTTGGCAACGGAATTCGGCGAGGATGAGTCGATGGTCGGAGGCCAGATTCCACTGAGGATGCCAAGGGATTACGGAGCGGTCTTCCAGCCATTCTCGTTTCATTCCCGCGCTTATCAAGAGATAGTCGTAACGGAAGTAGGTGTCTTTGCCGGGGAAATAGTAAGTCCAGGAAACGCCGGCGGATTTCTGGGCGTTGCCCTTGCTTGCGGTTCGCTTGTCTTTGGGTTCTGTCGGGCGGGCGTCCCAAAGACGAAGCCTTCCTTTGCCTTGAATTTGGCGCAGAGTTTTGGAGCGGGGAAAATCGTTGAAGTCGCCGGCGACGAGGATGTTTCGGTTAGGATTTTTTTGAAGAATCTGGATGATTTTTTGCCTCAGGACTTTTGCCTCCGCCTCGCGATAGTCGGTTGGGTCGGCGTACCATGCCTGCAGTTTGGATTTGAGATGGACGTTAAACAAAGTGAATTGATAGCCGCCCGGCACTTCGACGTCCAATTCCATCACTCCGCGCAACACTTGAAAAGATTGTCCGTAAAGGGCGAATTCCGCGCTCGAATCCGATCGGTTGGCGACAATGGGAAATTGGCTGAGCACGGCGCAGTGAATTTTTTGGCTCTCGGTTTGCAGGAATTCCCGGAAAGGATATTCTAGCCCCAGTTCGAGGAGATTCTTGCTTAGAAATTCCAATGCTTGCGGGGAGCCGACTTCTTGCAACGCCAACAGATTTGGTTGCGCCCGGCAAATCACCTCGGCCACTTCCGCCCGGGAAAGTAGCGATTTGACCGACCAGCGATCCGCTGGCAAGATCCGATACCCGTCCACATTGTAGCTGGCAACGGAGAACGCAAAGTCATCAGCGAACGACGACCAAGCCGTCGCCCAGAGGAGAACCGCGAACCCACAGCCTCGCGCTCCGCTCCGAAAACGGGATACGCGGCCTTTTTTCAAACGAATCGCCAAGCCTTCAAATTCAGTTTGATTTAAATTTTTAAAGGATAACGTCTTTCTCGAATGCGTTCAACTTCAGGAAACCACAGGCCGCTTAAAATTGGATTTGCCGAGCTTCACGACCTCCAAAGTGAAACGGACGGCCGCGCCATTTCGATTGACAAAGTCGGCATTCGCCGCCTGGAAACGCCGATTCGGCTCCGAGACCGAGATGACTACGTCCAAGAAACGGTCGCTCAGTTCAACATGTTCGTGGACTTGGCGCACAATGTTCGAGGCACGCACATGAGCCGGTTCATTGAAGTTTTGAACGAGCACGACAAGACGTTCAGCGTCGAGAACGTGGATGAAATCCTTCAAACGATGCAAGCGCGTTTGGAAGCGCGGGCGGCTTATTTAGAAATGTCGTTCCCGTTTTTCTTGTGGAAATCCGCGCCGATCACCAAGCAACCAAGCCAATTGAACTACCAAGCGCGCATCCTGGCCGACCGAGTTCGAGAAAGATCGGAGATGGCTTTGGAAGTCCGAGTGCCCGTCAAAACCCTTTGCCCTTGTTCCAAATCCATCAGCAAATACGGCGCCCACAACCAGCGAGCGGTAGTGGCCGTTCAAATTCGTTCGCGGTTCACCGTCTGGATTCAATGCCTCATTGAAATTGTGGAAGCCTCCGCCAGCAGCGGCCTCTACGCGCTTCTCAAACGGCCCGACGAAAAGCACGTCACCGAATCCGCCTACGAAAACCCCGTCTTCGTGGAAGACCTTGTCAGAAACGTCGTCCGCCGCCTGCAACAAGACGAGCGCATCACTTGGTACCAAGTTGAGGCTGAAAATTTGGAAAGCATCCACAACCACAACGCCTATGCCCTGATTTCAGCGCAAACGGATTGAAAACTGGGAAAAATAATCGCCGCCGACCGATAAAACGCGGGCGGATTTTTTTATGGCTTTTTTATTTTCGTTTGATATGTTTATCTTCCTTTTTGACTGAGATGGGAAGCGCATTGGCCGGCAGAAAGACGGCCGCGGCAACGAGCCCAACGAGGAAAAAGTTTGGAAAACAAGGAAATGTGAAGGCAAAAAAGAAAACTGCCAAAAAGGCGGCCGGACGAAAAAAACGGGCCAAAGCCCCTGTCGCAGCAGCAACGACAGCGGTCATCTTGGGCATTCCGCAAGATTCTCCGCAGACGGCGGAAAGCAAGAAATCCGCATCCAAATACAAACCTGTTCAGGTGAATCCGAAGTGGGAAAAATATTACAAGACGCTCGTCCAGCTGCACGACCGCCTCCTCAACCAAATGGATGGCCTAGCCAAAGAATCCGCCGAACATCTGCAAAGCTACGGCCTGCACATGGCAGATTCAGGGACAGATAATTTTGATCGAGACTTTGCGCTCAGCTTGCTTTCTTCCGATCAAGACGCCGTTCACGAAATCGAAGAAGCCCTGAAGAGAATCGAAAAAGGCACCTACGGCGTCTGCGAGCTGACGGGCGAAACCATCCCCAAAGCGCGCCTGAAAGCGATTCCGTGGACCCGCTACACCGTCAAGGCTCAAAAGCAACTAGAAAAGGATGGCACGCTCCAGCAACGGCGGATTGGCGCACTCGGCACCATCGACTCCGTCGGCACTCCTCCTCCGCCTATGGAAATTGGAGATGAAACAGACGACGTCCACACAACCAACCCCAACAAAGACCAACAATAGCAAGTCATGCCTCGCGAAATCGTCACCATCGAATGCACAGAAGCCAGAGCCGAAGGAAAACCACCTTCGCGCTATATGACTTCCCGAAACAAAAAACAGCAGACCGAGAAAGTGGAGAAAAAGAAATACAACCCCTTTCTCCGCCGCCGCACCCTGCACCGAGAAATCAAATAAACGAACTCTTTTCCCCATGCCGTACAAAAAAAACAAAGACAAACGTCGCCAAGACGCCAACCGCCAACTCGCCCGCGCGCCGCGGCCCAAACCAAAAATTGACTTCACCATCGATCAGCTGGACTATCGGAACGTCGACCTCCTGAAACAATTCGTCACCGACCAAGGGCGATTGCTCCCCCGAAAATACACCAACCTCCCGGCGCGTTATCAGCGCCAACTAAGCCGATCCGTAAAGCGGGCCCGGCAAATGCTGCTCATGCGCTAAACTGCAAAAAACAACAATTCCAGAAGTCAATTCCACACCGCCCGCCAAGCCTTCCAACAAGACACCCGGCAAAACCCAAAAAACAGAAAGAGAAATCAAATGAGCCAAACAAACCGCCGTCCGGGAAAAAGAGATCAAGATTTTGAAGTGAAGATTCTAATAGAATTTAATGAATCAGAATTAGAAGATTGAGATATGATTGACAATGAACGCGTAAAGCAGTCGCTGGATTATGCTAGTAGTTTGGAAGACCACCAGTTGGAAGATCAGCGTTTGAATCGTCCACCTCTCTGGTATCTTGTATGCGAGGATTGTTACCGTGGGTTGACCAGCGGTAGGTATTTGTCAGTTATCGAGCATGTCGTTTTGGAAGAAGGTGGGAAAAGGTTATCAAGAGGTCAGTCTGTTGAGGAAGTCATGTTGGATACTGTTATGATTTGGATGAGAGCGCAAATTAAGGTTCTTTTTTAAGGCCGGACTTGCGACTGATGTTGAAGACGAACCGTAACTCTGATATGCGAATACAAATCACCAAAAGAAACGTCCCGGAAAAAGCGCGCATCGCGTTTGCCTCCCGCGCCGCTTGGCGACTTTGTGGCTGTGTCTTTGCGGCTGTGTTTGCTTTTGGCGCGCTTTGTGCCGCTCCCAGAGCGCCGGACAAGCCGAACATTCTCGTCGTCTTTGCCGACGATTGGGGCAAATACGCCGGCGCTTACTCAAAACGAACACCGAACACGCCCAACGACGTCGTCCAAACGCCGCACTTTGACCGAATTGCCCGCGAAGGCATTCTGTTTCACAACGCCTTTGTTCCGGCGCCCTCTTGCACTCCCTGCCGTAGCTCTTTGCTTTCGGGACAATACTTTTGGCGAACCGGGAGAGGCGCTATTTTGCAAGGCGCCGTTTGGGACGAGTCCATCCCAACCTACCCGTTCTTGTTGCGGGACGCCGGTTATCATATCGGTCATTCTTACAAAGTTTGGAGTCCCGGCCGTCCGGCCAACGCGCCCTACGGCGACAAAACCTACGCTTACAATCGCTTTGGCAACCGTTTCAATCGATTTTCACAAACGGTGAGCGGCGCAGAAAACCCGGAAAACGCCCGTCAAGCCCTTCTGCTTGAAGTGCGGGACAACTTCAGGGATTTTTTGAATAAACGCCCGACCGGTTCTCCTTTTTGCTACTGGTCCGGCCCAACGAACTGCCACCGAAAGTGGCTTCAAGGATCCGGCGCCGCGCTTTGGGGAATTGAGCCGGACTCTTTGAAAGGCAAACTTCCGCCTTTTCTGCCCGACGTGCGCGAAATTCGCGAAGACTTTGCGGACTACCTTGGCGAAGTGCAGGCCTTTGACGCCGCCGTTGGCGTCTTGCTTGGCGAACTGGAAAGGATTGGCGAGCTGGAGCGAACCATCGTTGTTGTCAGCGGCGATCACGGCATTCCCGGCTTCCCGCGGGCGAAGTGCAATTTATACGACTTCGGCGTCGCCGTTCCTTTGGCCGTTCGCTGGGGGGATTCCGTTGCTCCCAATCGGCAAATTGACGATTTTGTTAATCTAATGGATTTGGCGCCCACTTTTCTCGAAGTTGCCGGCGTCGCCGTTCCTCCCGCGATGACGGGGAAAAGTCTGGCGACCCTCCTCAAAGCCGAAGGTTCTGGGCAAATTGATCCGAGCCGCGACTTTGTTGTCACCGGACGAGAAAGACACGTCGCCGCTGCCCGCCCCGGTTTTTTGCCTTATCCGCAACGGGCCATTCGCACCAAAGAATTTCTGTACATCCGAAACTTTGAACCCAACCGATGGCCTATGGGCATTGCGCCGGGTTTTGGCATGGAAGAAAACGGCCCGTCTTTTCCCGACAAAGAACAGCTGAAAAAAAATACTTTCATCGCCTTTGCCGACTTCGACGCCAGCCCCACCAAAGCTTGGCTTTGCGACGCTAGAAACGACCAAGCGATGCGAGGCTACATTGACTTTGCCTTCGGCCAACGACCAGCGGAAGAACTCTACGACCTCAAAACCGATCCGCATCAGATGCGCAACGTAGCAAACCAACCCCAATACCAAACCGCAAAAAGGAAACTCTCCGCCCGATTGAACGGCATTCTAGAATCCACCGGCGATCCCCGCGTCCGAGAAAAAGAACCCGTGTTTGAGCGTCCACCCTTCGCCGGCCGGCCAATTAACCGTTCGGAGTGATCATCCGCCCACCACGCTAGAAACCTCACCAATAAATCGGAATCGGCAGCACATTCGACGAAAATGCGGAAGGAAATCGAAAAGAAAAATGGACGGCGAGGAAAGAAACACGGGACGGTTTTTACGGCGTTTCCTCCGGCACTTCTCCGGCGAACTTCCATTCGTTGTCGATTCGTTGCATGGAAACCGTTTGCATGCGTCCCTTCCCTTCGACGTCAATATAAACATCCAAGACGACTTCGTGATCGGAAATATCGCGGCGGTTCAGCACCCGAATGCCGGATATGGCCGCAACGTCGGATTGATGTTTGTTCGCTATCTCTTCCTCGGTCTTGTCTTGCCATCGTTCGACCATCCGCTCTTGCTCTGCCGGCGCCAGGCTCTCGAAATAGCCCTGCGGGTCTCCCTGTTGCATCGTCCAAATCGCTGAGACTAAGGCGTCCTCCGGCGACTTGTACCCCAAAAAACCCCAACTTGCCCTTGGGAAGTTTCCTCGTTCGAATGTTGTTTCCGTTGGCCGGACGGCGGCTTTTCTTGCGGCCTCGCGCAATGTTTGGTTTTCCCTTTCCAAGCGGCTTTGGGCTTGCTGCAACTGCGCCAAAGAGTCGGCGCCGCTTCGCAAGCGATTGACTTCTCCGCGCAGCTTGTGAACCTCCTGCGCCTCGCGTTGAAGATTTTTCACCTCTTTCTGATGCCGTGCCTGCAAAGCCTCCGCCTGCTTCTGAGATGCTGTTTCCACAGCGGCCAGCTTTTGCCGCAGAGTCTCGTTGTCGGCACGCAGCTTGCCCGCTTCCCGCCATCCCCAAATTGCCGCCGCAACGACGACCACAACGCACAAGGCCAAAAAAGAAACAATCGCTTTCATTTTTTACGCAAACCGGTTTGTGCGCCCCATAGTGGCATATCTTTGCCGCTTTTCCAGATAGATTTTCCGCAAATCAAGTCAAGGAGCTTTGCGATCCTCAATTCGACAATCTCCTAGATTTCTTTCTGTTTCCATCATAATGCTTGCGAACTTTACCGACCCCTATTTTTTGAAGGAAGAAACCTGTTTGATTTTTCAATGCATTGAGTGTAACATGTGTTCGGCTTTTACTTATCTGTGAAAAGCGGGGAAGATGGCCGGCAAATGACTCGACAAAAGAGACGATGCCGAATTCCGGTAAATGGAAAAACGACGCGCACCCTTATTTGTAACTCGATGACAACAAGAATAGAAAACCACCAACGAACGAGAGCGCGCTTGCGGGCGCCTTTGTGCATTGCGCTGGCTCTCGCCGGCCTTCTTTGCCCAACTACCGCTCAAGAGGCGCCGGCTCCGCCGGGTCCGGGGACAATCAACGTGGAAATCATCTACGACAACACGACCGGTGGAACAGACAATGTTCCCAAATTTCCGCCGACACCGTCCAACGAAAAGGGCAACGAGATTGTTTTGTGCGAGGGTAGCCGAAACGTCTTCCGCTTTCTGCTCTTTTACTACGGAGACTTTGTTGCCGAAGGCGATGAAACCTGCGTCCTTCGTTTCTACGCAAACGACGGCGAAGCGTTCCATCCCTCCGCCCCTCAATTCCTCCAACCCGGCACGTTGCTTTATGAGAGCGACCCGACGCCGATTAAACCCGGTGATCATCAAGCCATCTTATTTACGGACATCAACGTGGAAGTGCCCGATAGATTCACTTGGACAGCGGAATTCGACGGTTTATCCGGTTTAGCCGGCGACCGTGCCAGCCTGATATTCTACGATGTTGCAATGGGTTGGGACAGCCCTGACCGGTATATTTGGGAAGACCCTGCTGATGCCAAATCAAACATAGAAACATACAAGACAGCAGTTGGAGGAAGTATGGGCTACTATTGGGAGAAAAGCGGCGATCGATGGAATTACACAACAAGTAGTTCAGGCCCGGTGAATTTTGTTGCCGGAATCCATGCGCATTCGGAGGATTCCGTTCGCATTTTGCTCACGCCCAGTGACGACAAAATCATATTGCAAGGGCCGACGGGAAAGACCGTTTTGTTGGAATATTCTCACGATCAACAGAATTGGAGTTTTTGGCAAAGAATCGACGGGCTTCCGCCTTGCGGTCGTCTTCCCCTTCGGATTTCTGAAGACTTTCCCCATCCCCGCTATTTTCGGGTGCAAGGCGTTGAGGACACCGAGATTCGGCTAGACGTCATCGCTATGCGCGAAGACGGCCGGATGGAACTGGCGGCTTCGGGGCCGAACGGCATCTCTTTCCAAGTGGAAGCCACCACCGATTTTGAGAATTGGCGGATCGTTGGAGAATATGAATTTATAACGCGCGCGATTCTGGTTGAGGATGTGCGCGCCGCCGAAGCGGACTTCCAGTTCTACCGGATTCGCCTTAGTTCATCGTCCGAATAGCCCACCCTCGTTTCCTTCTTCCATGATTGCCGACGCGATGGGCAGAGTGCGTTCCCTTTCTCCGGCTCTCTTTTGTTGGGAAAACTCGACGCGGGATGCGGGAACAATCGGCATTTTTTTCTTACCGAGAAAGCTGCGGCCGTCGCGCCGATGGGAAAGGCGCTCATGACGGGGGAAGTGGTTTCTTTGGGGTTGCTGTTGCTGCTTGGGCTTGGGCTGATCATCAAAGGAGGCGATCTGTTTGTCGCTTCAAGCGTGCGCATCGCGGAGTTTTTGGAAGTGCCGCGAGTGGTGATTGGCACGACTTTGGTGAGTTTGGCCACCACTTCGCCAGAATTGGTCACTTCAATTACATCCGGAATCAAACAGAATCCCGGCATCGGAGTGGGCAACGCTGTGGGTTCTTGTATGTGCAACATGTGCATGATTTTAGGGGTAATGGCGGCCATTCGGAGCATTGGGGTTCGTTTGGCGGAGATACGGATTCCTTTGACGGCAATGTTCGCCTTTGCCGTGTTGCTGTTGATTTTGACTTGGAATTTGCGATTGCCTCAAGCGGCCGGCTTTGTTCTGGCCGCATTAGGCGTTGGCTACTTTGCGTGCGATTTCTTTTACCATCGCCGCTCTTCCCGCCCTGAAGACTTGGCCGAAGCGCGAAGCATTGAGGCCGAGTCAACGGCGTCTGGAAGTCCGTGGTTGAGGAATCGATTGAGGAGTCCAAAGGGCGCCGGCACTGTGTTTGCTTTGGGGGCGGCTATGGTGATGGGAGGAAGTTGGCTTCTCGTGGATTCCGCAGAAAATTTGGCAAAGAAGATGGGAGTGTCGTCGATTGTGATTGGCTTGACGATTGTCGCCGTGGGAACTTCCCTGCCTGAATTGGTGACGGCGGTAAAGTCGGCGCGGCAAAACGTGGCTGACCTTGGGGTGGGAAACATTTTGGGAGCCAACGTGGCCAACCTCACATTGGTCATCGGCGGGGCGGCTTCGTTCAAAGATTTGTCGATGGATCGGATGACGCAGGCGCTGAACTTTCCAGCCTTGATTATCGGCATGTCGCTTGTGTTTTGGATGCTCTTTTCCCGGCAAAGAATTTCCCGCCGCGAGGGGTGGATGTTGATCGCTTATTATTTTGTCTATCTGGCTTTGGTAATGGGGAGTTCCGCGATGAATTCGGCGAAAACATAATGGCGCTCCAAGTTCACTTCAGGCGGGCGACGGTAGAAGATTTGCCTAAACTGCGCGGTTTGTGGCGAACGGCCTTATTGCCCGCTCAAGACTTGGAAAAAACCTTGACAGAGTTCCAGTTGGCTGAAGGTTTGGACGGGCGGTTGATGGGCGCGCTGGGCTTTCAAATTCTCAATCAAGACGCCCGAATTTACGGCGAAGCCTACACGCATTCGGAGACCGAATCTCTGGTCAAGCCGCAGTTGTGGAATCGGTTGAAAGTGCTGGCGGCCAATCAAGGCGTTCACCGGATTTGGACTCAAGAAAAGTCGGCCTTTTGGCCGCAACAAGGATTCGGCGGGGCAACGGTGGAAGATTGCAAACAACTTCCCAAGTCTTTTCAGCGGGCTTCGGGCTCTTGGCGAACGCTGACGCTTCGAGACGAAGCGGCGGAACAAAGAATCCAGCGGGAAGCCGGCCTGTTTGAAGCCGCCCGCGAGAAAAACCAGTCTCGCCTATCGTTGCAAGCCAAAGCGATTCGATGGATTCTCGGCTTTGTTGCCGTCGGATTCTGCGCCGCTCTATTTTACTTTGCCGTCCGCGCCTTGATCCGTTAACAAACGCGCGGACAGAGCAACGCATTCGATTCAAAAAGAGGGCAAACACCTTCAAGCCTCTATCGAACGCCTCCCGCGCATTTTCCATAAAAGCGACAGGAAACCAACTCAATCCAAAAGCGAATTCAGAATTCAGAAGGCTTGGCGTTTCTTTTGGAAATGTCGGAGAACGATTACAAAACCCAGCGCAAACAAACCAAAGACAAGAGCGTATTCTTGCGGTTCGGGAACCAAATCTGCAGGCGCGCTGGAAACTACCGCCCGCAAACCGCCCGAAGTCGGCGTCCCTTGAGTGTCGGCGGCCGCAAAATAAGGGCCGAAGATGTAGTTGTAAAAATACTCGCCGCCGGCTGTGACGGTGAATTCGTTAATGGGATAAGGCAAAGTGCCTTGCCTACTCTACGAGACGGCGTCGTTGATGGAATAGCTGAGCGAACTTGCCACAACTCGAATGCCCACCACGCGTCCACGCTTCCTAGTTTGATGACTTTGGTGGGCGTTGGGGTTTTCTTTTTGCGCTTCAAGACTAAGAGCATTTCGCCTTGATTGGTGTGGCCGGAGAAGAAGATTCGTTTTGGGTCGTAGGAAACGATGATGTACTGGATGTGGAAGTGTTTGGCCAGCCAGAGGCGAGTTTCTTTGCCCGGTAGCAGAGTAGCGGTGGATGCGGGCAGGACGAGTCCGGCTTTGCCGATGTTCGGGTCAATGTATTTGTGAACGAGTTCAATGAAGCCGTTGGTGTTGTGCGAACTGTTGAGTTTCAAATCTCGTTGAATGGATTTCTCTTTTGCGCAGTTTCTTTTCCACATCTATCTCATTTTCTTTTTTCTCATCGGTTTTGTTGGGTTTGAATTGTTTAAACCGTTTGTATTCGATGGTGAACGGCGGGTTCATGATGGCGAAGTGGAAGGATGCGGGCATATGAATGGGTTCCGGTTGGCGCTCGAGGCCGTGGCCGGTGGAATGGTGGGAGAACAATTCGCCTTGGCCAAGTGGTTGGTAGAAGTACCAATCGTCTTTGTTGTCCAGCAACATTTCCAATGAGCCGAGCCGGACTTCTTCTTTGCGTTCGGGGTGTTCGCCCAGTGGCATGGCGCGCAGTTGCGTATGCTTGAATTGGACGGAGGGCGCAATCATGCCTAAGCCGGTTGCGGTTTGGAAGATGGCGCGGCGGTTGCAGTCGAAGCCGTAGAGCATTTTCTCGAACAAGGCGTTGGCCACTTCTTCGCGGTCTTTCTTCTTTACTTGGTCGAGGATGTAGTTGGCGCAGGCAATCAATAGCGTGCCGCTGCCGCAAGCGAAGTCGACGATGCGCAGGCTTTTGACTTTCTCCACGTCTTTCCAGTTGATGCGGGATTTATGGAACATCAGGCGGGTGAGCAGAGTAGCGGCCGGGAGAGTGGTATACATGGCGCCTTCGTGTTTGGCGGCTTCGATGGCGTTGCAGAAAGTAATGCCGACGACGTCTCTGGGCATTTCGCCTTTGGCCATTTGAATGGATTGGGCGGCTTGCGCGAGCAGTTTGACGACGTCGTTGCCGTGCTGTCCGATTTCGCCCCCGCAACTGGTCAATGCTTTGAGGATGGCGATGTTCCACGCGAGAATGTCTTTGTAATCTACCGTGAGCCATTTGTCGTAGGCGTCGATGAAGCAGGTGATGCGGTTGCCTGTGCCGTAGGGGAAGGGGACTTGAGGTGCCGCATCGATTCTCGCTTTTTGGAGGATGCGGGCGAGGTCCGCATTGAGTGAATGTTCGTCAGGCATTTTTGTCTTTGGATTTATTGTCCCAATTTTCCTAGCGCAAGGAGGCAAGCTTACTCGATGGAAGGCAAAGCGCAAAATGGGAATCTGGAGGCTTGCCGTTTTTCCAGCGAAGGCGTAAAGTTTTGGGATTGTTATGTTTTTCCAAAGAAAAGAACGTCGTTCGCCGTTTCGCTGGTTTGGTTTGCTTTGCGTTTTTCTAGCTTTTTGTTGGATCGCCGGCGCCGAGTCGAAGCGTTCGCCAAACATTGTCTTTATCATGGTGGATGACTTGGGCTACGGTGATTTGGGTTGCTTTGGCGGGCAAGCGATTGAAACGCCGAACTTGGATCGCTTGGCGGCCAAGGGGATCGCCTTTTCCCAATGTTATTCCGGCTCCACGGTTTGCGCGCCCGCGCGGGCGACACTGATGACCGGCAAACACATGGGCAAGGTAGCGCTTCGCGGCAATACAGGCGGTATTCCTTTGCCGTCGGAAGAAACCACGATTCCCGAACTTTTGAAACAGGCCGGCTACGTTACCGGCGGCTTTGGCAAGTGGGGACTGGGCGACATCGGCACGGAGGGAGTGCCCGAAGCGCAGGGCTTTGACCTTTTCTACGGATATTATCACCAAATTCACGCCCATTATTTCTATCCCGATTATCTGGTGCGGAACAGCGAGAAAGTGATGTTGCTTGGCAATGCGGGATTCTACGACGCAAAGCCGAAGGCGGGTTTTGTGGAGGCGGTTGATCCGGCAACGGGAAGGAATCGGCAGTTTGCCCACGATCTTATTTTTGCCGAAACGCTGAACTTTATTCGCAAGCATCGGCAGTCTCCATTTTTTTGTTATGCGCCTTGGACGCCGCCGCACGGCCGCTACGAGTTTCCGGCGGACGATCCGGCGGCCTTGAAATACGCCGACCGGCCTTGGTCGATCAAAGCCAAAGTGATTGCCGCCATGGTCTCGCAAATCGACCGCCAAGTCGGCGAGTTGTTGAACTTGCTGGACGAACTGGGGATTGCTGAAAACACGATTGTCTTCTTCTGCTCGGATCACGGCGCGGCGGAACGGCTGGACGGCGAACTCAATTCCTGCGGCTCTCTCAAAGGCCGCAAGCGAAGCATGTATGAAGGCGGATTGAGAACGCCGATGCTCGTCCGCTGGCCGGGTAAAATCGCCGCCGGACGCAAAAGCGACTTCGTCTGGTATTTTCCCGACGTTCTGCCGACTTTGCTGGATTTGGCAGGAATGGCCGGCGCAACGCCCGAAGGTTTGGACGGCGTTTCCATCCTGCCGACTTTGCTGGGACAAGGCTTGCAGCGGCAACATCCCGAACTTTACTGGGAGTGGCCGAAATACGACTGGAAAAACCGCCGATACACCAATCTGATGCAAGCGATCCGAATGGGCGATATGAAACTCCTCCGCCACCAAAGAGGCCAACCTTGGGAACTCTACAACATCTCAACTGATCCCGGAGAAAACGACAACTTGGCGGCAATCTACCCCGGCATCGTCGCCCGAATGAGCCTGCGCATGCAGGAAATCCGAACGCCGCATAAACCTCTCCCAGAGCCTGCTATGCCGCCGGGCCGCAGATACCGTTGACCGCACTTTGCCTTCGGCTCGCCGACAAAGCCAATCCGCCGGCAGAAACAAAATTCCGACGGGCGGAAAAAGAGACTGGACTTTTTAGACAATCGAAATATTCTGCCTTCGGCCTTGTAACGCAAATCACAGAATCAAATCCCCCGCCGACGCAAGCGAAGAGTTTGATGCGGAGAATCGCAGTGGTGAAGGAATGGAAAGCCTCCATATTAGCCTGCTAACCATAGGACGGGCGAGGAGAGATGGGCAAGAAGAATGACGAGAAGACGCTGCTCTGGCGGCTCTACGACAAGCATTATTGCAAGTATAGCCAGCGGGATCCAAACCAACCGGAGATGCAGTTTGCGCCGGCCAAACGAGACTTCGCCTTCGAACGCTGGATAGGGGATCATCCACAGTATGTGACTTACGTGCATCGGGGAGCGGGCAGCGGAGAGGGCAATTATGTCGACACGAATTTCCAGTTGCTCGTGGCGCACGGGAACGTGGAGATGTGGGCAAAGAACTGCGTTTGTTGTGGGAAGAAATAGACGGGGACTTGGAAGACTATCCTTTGCGGCGCAAGGCTTTTTGGAAGGATTACACGAAGGAAGAATGGGAGCAACGCCTGCGCCAACTCCCCCGCGTCTATGGGGGATGCAGCTGGCAGAA
Organism: Limisphaerales bacterium; assembly: GCA_965203425.1. Classification (GTDB taxonomy): domain Bacteria; phylum Verrucomicrobiota; class Verrucomicrobiia; order Limisphaerales; family AAA164-E04; genus UBA2970. The sequence goes on from OZ241891.1 coordinate 96,463, forward strand.
GAATCACAAAGAACAATTGAAAAACAAGATAAAGCGGATGCGGGAATTAGAAGCAGAAATCCGCCGCAGGCAAGAGGCGGGAGAGAGCATTACCGAGGATGGCGAGCCGGGACCGTAGAAAGAGTTCTGTGAACACGGCCCGATACTGGCTATTTCTCTGCCGCTTGGCTGCTTGTTTTATTACGGGATGTGGAAAATTGGGAAACATATTTGGCATGCTATTTTTAACTTGACTTTTATTGGATTTTGTGTATAGTTTGATTAATTAATAAACACAAAATAAGGAATGAAAAAGAATCCATTGCATTTATGAAGTCCAAACAACGCAAACCGAATTCGCAAATTATGACGGGATTTTTCGCGCTGGCCGCTGTTGCTCTGGCCGGTTGCAGCGATCCCGCCGAAGGCGTGAAAGAAGCCGAAGTCGCGGCGCCCGCAGGCGAAAGCGCAGAAACAGAGGCGGTTGCCGGCGCCAAAACCTACACAATCCACCCGGACTCGAAGATAGACTTTACCGGATCCAAAATCACCGCCAGCCACAGCGGCGGCTTCAAAACCTTCGCCGGCACAATTGCAGTCGCCGACGGAAACCTCGCGCCGCCCAGTCGCATTGAGATCGACATGAACTCCACTTGGTCAGACAACGAGCGTTTGAGCCGGCACTTGAAAAACAAAGACTTCTTCGATGTTCCCACTTATCCCACCTCAACGTTCGTCCTCACTGCCTCAGAGCGATCCGGCGAAGAATACACAATCACCGGTGACCTTACCCTCCACGGCGTTACAAAAAGCATCCGCTTTCCCGCAAAAATCTCGATTACCGACGAGCAAGTAAGCCTGACGGCCGAATTTTCCATCATGCGCTTTGACTTTGACATCGTCTATAAAGGAAGAGCCGACGACTTGATCCGCGACAGAGTGGTCATTCGACTGGACGTCAAAGCAATCGCCGACGCTTGATTCCCTAAACACAGTCAAAACCCAATTCTGCGTCGCGGCGACTCCCCGCTTGTGCCGGAGAAATTTCGGCGCGAGCCGATCCATTGCAGCCAAGCCGTGAACGAAAAACCCAGCAAACAGCGGCACATTCTGGACAATCAGACCGCTAAGGTTTTCCACTATCTGCAAGAAAACCTTGCCGACGCCGACTCCTTCCGCCTCGTCTCCGCCTACTTCAGCATTTACGGCTACGACTTGCTCGCCAAAGAACTGAACACCGTCCGCCAAGTTTGTTTTCTCTTCGGCGACCCCGCCTCGATAAAAGAACCTGATCCAGTCGCCAAAGAACCCAAATCCTTTGCCTTTACCGAGCGAGGACTTTCGCCGCACCGCACTTTGCAACAGAAGCAACTGGCCCGACAATGCGCCCAATGGATGCAAAAAGACGCCGTAAAAGTCCGCTCGATCAGGCATTCCAACTTTTTGCACGGCAAAATGTACCTTGCCGAATCCGCCGGCAAAACCCCCAGTGCCGTCATCGGCAGCTCCAACTTTACCCGGCGCGGACTTGGCAGCAACGACGGCGCCAACCTCGAAATTAACATCGCGCTCTCCGACGGCCCACTCCTTGCCGAACTGCGCGCTTGGTTCGACAAACTCTGGAGCAACGACGACCTTACTTACGACGCCAAACGAGAAGCTCTCAACGCCCTCAACCGCCTCGGCAAGGACTACGCTCCAGAGTTCATTTATTTCAAAACGCTCTACGAACTCTTCCGCAACGCTCTCAAAGACCAAGACGACTCCGATCGACACATCCGCGAAACACAACTCCAAGACACTGCCATTTGGAACGCTCCGCTCTTTGGATTCCAAAAGGATGGCGCGAAAAGCGTTATATCCAAGCTGAACCGACACAACGGCTGCATTCTCGCCGACAGCGTCGGACTCGGCAAAACCTACACCGCGCTGGCTGTCATCAAATACTACGAACTCCGCAACGAGAACGTCCTTGTCCTCTGCCCTAAGAAACTCATGGGCAACTGGTCATTGTATCAGGCGGCGAACAACCATGTCCAGAACCCGTTTGCGGAAGACCGTTTCGGCTACACCCTGCTGGCACACACCGACCTGTCGCGCGAGCGGGGAATGTCCGGCGGGATAAACCTCGCTAATTTCAACTGGTCGGCGTTCGACATGGTCGTCATAGACGAATCGCACAACTTCCGCAACGATGGCGGCAAGCGCTACCGGAAGCTGCTTGACGACGTTATCAAGGGAGGCGCGCGGACGAAAGTCCTCATGCTGTCGGCGACGCCCGTCAACACAAGCCTAATCGACCTCCGCAACCAGATTTACCTGATGACGGAGAAGCGCGAGGACGCCTTCCGCGAGAGTTTGGGTGTGGGCGACATCCGCCAAATCATGAAAGACGCCCAGCGCGAGTTTCAGATTTGGGAAAGCGGGCTTTCGCGCGACAAGGCGGGGCTTATGAGCAGACTCGGTGCGGACTTCCTGCGCCTGCTCGACGGCGTCTCCATATCGCGCTCGCGGCGGCAGATAGAGCACTTTTACGCCGAAGACTTGAAGCGAGAGCGAGTGGGCAGCTTCCCGAAGCGCAAAGCCCCCCGTCAACCTCTACCCGCCCACCGATACGCTCGGCGAGCTTTCCTACGACGGGGTCGCCGCCGTCATAAACAGATTCGCCCTCTCCATATACCGTCCGTCCGACTATCTGCTCGCGGTCTCCAAGCCCCGCGAGAAACAGGTCGCCCGAAATCTGGTCGGGATGATTCGAACCAACTTCCTCAAACGGCTTGAAAGCTCGCCGCGCTCGCTCGCTCGCACCTTGCGCCGAGTCATCGGGAAAATGGATAAGCTGCTGGAAAAGATAAGACTGTATCGAGAAGGCTCTCCGATCGTCGCGCTCGCAAGCCCGGGCATGGGAATGTTTCCGGGAGAACTATTAGAGAGACGGTTGCCCGACGACGCAACGGATGACGGCTACGCCACTTACGGCGATGACGAAGCCATCGAAGACGACGAAGATTTCGTCAAAGACAGCCACGACCGCCGCTACAGACTCTCCGAGATGGACTTGAGCCGCTGGCAGGCGGACATGGAAACCGACCGCGCCATGCTGGCGGACGTCCTGAAAGATGTGGATAAAGTCACGCCGGAGCGCGACGGCAAGCTGCGGAAAATCAAAGAAATCATCCGCGAAAAGGCGACGAACCTGACAATCGACCGCGACGGCAACGCAAACCGCAAGACGCTGGTGTTCACCACTTTCAAGGACACGGCGCGGTATTTGTACGAGAATTTGACCGATCTCGCCCGCGAACTGAATATCAAAATCGCAATGGTCTCGGGCGACGAAACGCACACCTCGGTTGGCGACAACAATTTCAACGCCATCCTCACTAACTTTGCCCCTGTCGCGCGCAACCGCAGGGCCGTGGACGCCGCCGCGGACATTGACCTGCTAATCGCCACCGACTGCATATCCGAAGGGCAGAACCTGCAGGATTGCGATAGGGTGATCAACTACGACATCCATTGGAACCCCATCAGGATAATCCAGCGTTTCGGGCGCATAGACCGCATCGGCAGCCAAAGCAAAACCGTCCGCATGGTCAACTGCTGGCCGACGGAGGATATGGACGCCTATCTGCGTCTCGAGAACCGCGTTCGGACGCGGATGGCGCTCGCGGACGCCGCCGCCACCGGCGACGCCAACCCGCTCGACGAGGACGCCGCTCGCCGTGAAATCAAGTTCCGCGACGACCAGCTCTTGCGCCTGCGCGAAGAAGCTGTCGCGCTGGAAGACGTCCCCACTCTGGGCGACTTCACAATGGACTACTTCCTCGCTCAACTCCGCCAATACTTGGAGAAAAACAAAGCCGAACTCGAAGCCGCCCCCATCGGCGCCTATGCCATAACACCCTCAAAACCCGCAAACGGCGACGACTCCGGCGTAATCTTTCTCTTGCGCCAAACCAACACCTAAGCCCTCAATCCCTGCCAGCGCACCGCAAGCCCCGTTCATCCCTTTTCCCTTGTCTACATTAAAAACGACGGAACCATCCGTTACGGCTGCGCCAGCATCCGCCAAGCCCTCGAATTCTTTGAAAAGATCGCCGCCGGCCAAACAGAACCCATCATGCGCCTCTGCGACTGGTTCGACCGCGAAACCGCGCAAGGCAGGCAAATGCAACGCTATGACGAGCTGCTCAAAAAAAGTCGCCGCCCACATCCGGCAAGCGCACAACGACGCCCAATTCTCCGCCCTTAAATCCGGCGGCGGCCGCGAATTCATTCTTCCAAAAATCTCTGAATCGCCCAACAATGCAAACAATCTTGAATTAATCACATGGCTGATTATCGCTGGGAAAATCTAGAGCTCGTTGGTCGCATCGAAGTGGCTCTTGCTAGAATCAAAGGGGTTAACTTTTCTGTGGGGGTGCGGAGGCTTCTGGGGGTTATGGGGTATGAGAGCGAGCGGGTTTGGGAAGGGAGGAGCGGGGGTTTTGAGAGGGGGATTGCTTGGCTTGGGAAGCCGGAGACTTCTGGGGAGCGAGAGTTATTGAGGCATGCTAGCTTTGTTGGTTTGGTTTTCCAATTTGCTGAGGAAGAGATGCGGGGGGGGGGGGGGGGAGCGTCTTTCCGAGGAGAGCCTTCATAGAAGTTTTCTTTTCTTGGCTGTGGCGCTCAAAAAGGCTTCTTATTCGCGTCGTCAATACGCCTTGTTCGTCCGCGTCCTTAACAGACGCTTTGGCATCCCCGCCGTCGTTCTCTTCCTTGACCAAGACGAACTCTTCACGCTGGCCTTTGTTTATCGCCGTCCCAATAAGCGCGAGCCTAAGCGCGATGTGCTTGGAAGAGTGTTTTTGATAAGAGAAATTAATCCGCGCAATCCTCACCGCGCTCCCTTGGACATTCTCGCCTCTCTTTCGTTGGACGCCCGCCTCCGCTGGATGAGCGACAACCGCAAGCCCCGCAACTTTGACGGACTCCTTGACGCATGGCTGGCCGCGCTGGACGCTCAGGAACTCAACAAGCGCTTCTATCGCGAACTCCTTGCTTGGTTCGAGCGCGCCTGCGAGCAAGCCAGATTCCCAAAGGTCGGCGCCAGAACCTTCCGTCCGCAAGAGCATGTCATCCGGCTCATCACCCGCTTGCTCTTCATCTGGTTCCTCAAGGAGAAGAGCCTTGTTGCTTCCGAACTCTTCGTCGAGCAGCAAGTCGCCTCGCTCCTCAAAGACTACGACCGCGACTCCGGCGACTCCTACTATCGCGCCATTCTCCAAAACCTCTTCTTCGCAAACCTCAACACTGAAATCGACAGACGCGGTTTCAGCAAGGGGAGCAACGCCACGCACCGCGATTTCTCTCGCTATCGCTACGAGAAGGAGATCGCTACCCCCGCCCAGTTGCTCGCCCTGTTCGCGCAAACGCCGTTCATCAATGGCGGCCTGTTTGACCGCTACAAGTTCACCATCGAGGAAAACACGCCCGTCGAACAGGACGTCGCCCTAGATCCCAAACTGCTCGGCAAGGTGTTCGAGAATCTCCTCGCCGCGTACAACCCCGAAACCCGCGACACCGCCCGCAAGCAGACCGGCTCTTATTACACCCCGCGCCCTGTGGTGGATTACATGGTGGATGAGGCATTGGTGGCAACACTGGCGCAAGCGTGTTCGCCAAGCGATGCCGACACAGGGTTTTGGCAAGATCGGTTGCGCTATTTGCTGGACTACGAGGATGCGTTCAACGACGCCCATGAACTGTTTGAAGAGGATGAAACAGCGGGCATTGTGCGGGCGATTTCCGAGATCAAAGTGCTCGATCCGGCGGTCGGTTCCGGCGCCTTTCCTATGGCCATCCTCCACAAACTCATCTTAGCCTTGCGCCGCCTCGACCCTCACAACCACCGCTGGCAACATCTCCAACAAGAACGCGCCCGCGCCAAAGCAGACGCGGCGTTTGACACGAAAGACCCACGAGAACGCAAAGCCGAACTCAATGAGATCAGCGACACCTTCGAGCAGTATTCGGGCGACTTTGGACGCAAGCTGTATCTCATTCAAAACAGCATTTTCGGCGTGGATATTCAGCCCATCGCCACGCAGATCGCCAAGCTGCGCTTCTTCATCTCCCCCGCCATCGAACAACAACCCAACCCCAACCCCCAAGACAACTTCGGCATCCAGCCCTTGCCCAACCTAGAAACCCGCTTTATCGCCGCCGATACACTCCTCCCGCTCCACAGCAAGATAGATCAACTTCCTACCAACGACATCCATGACCTCCGCAGAGAACTCGCATCCAACCGCGAACAACATTTCCACGCCGCCAATCCTCACAAGAAGCTGGAATATCGAACCAAAGACAAAGAACTCCGAGAAAAACTGGCCGCCGCCCTCCGCGCCGCCGACTTTTCCTCTGAGGCCGCCCGCAAAATCGCCCACTGGAATCCCTACGACCAAAACGCCCAAGCCCCCTGGTTCAACCCCCATTACATGTTCGGCATCCCCCAAGGCTTCCACATCCTCATCAGCAACCCCCCTTACATCCCACTCCAAAAAAACCAAGGCCAACTCGCCCAACTCTACCAAAGCGCCAACTACCAAACCTTCGCCCGAACCGGCGACCTCTACCAACTCTTCTACGAACGCGCCTGCCAACTGCTTCTGCCAAAGCGCGGCCTGCTCGCTTATATCACCTCCAACAGTTGGCTGAAGGCGCAATACGGCAAATCCACGCGCCGCTATTTCGCCGAGCAACACACGCCCCTGCAACTGGTGGAAATGGGCAAAGATGTTTTTGAAAACGCCAGCGTTGACACCAACATTCTGATAGCGCGTCGCGGCAAAAGCGATGCGATCTGCAAGGCGGTGGACATGGATCGCCTGCCCGATAAAGACTTCCCGCCCAACGAAAAACATTGGTCGCCTTTTACTCCGCAACTCGCAAAACGCCAAGACCAAGGCCAAACTCCCTACAACCTCCGCCCCTGCGCCTACCACCAAGACTTTGAAAAAGAAAAGCTAGTGTGGACGGATATATCAAGAGAAGGTCGTTTTTCCTACGATGACGGAGGAATATACTGCGAAGCCACTGCATTTATGATGACTGGGAACAGCATCAAATACCTATGCGCTTTGCTTAACGCAAAACTAACTCACTGGTTTCTTCGGCAAAATTCGCCGCAACTGGGTACGGAGGCATTGCGCTGGAAAAAGGTTTATGTAGAAAACATCCCCATCCCCAAAATCTCCGCCGCCGAACAACTCCCCTTCCTCCGCCTAGTCGATTGCATCCTGGCCTCCAAAGCCTCTAACCCCGCCGCCGACACCGACAAGTTAGAAAAAGAAATCAACCACCTCGTCTATTCCCTTTACGGTTTAACGGCAGATGAAATCGTAGCAGTGGAAAATCGAACTTGACGGCTTTGGCTGGTCTGTTTTACGGTTTTCTCAAAAAGAAAATTGAGAATGAACGAAATCGACAGAACGAAGGAAACTTTGCCCAATTTCGGCGGATATTGGACGCGTAAAAAATTGGATATACTTGAACGATATCTTGATGCTTACACCACCGCATTGAAACGCAAGTCTTTCAGTTTGATGTACATAGACGCGTTTGCCGGCACAGGAGACATCGGACGACGTCAGCAAGAAGATGAAGATGCAAAGATGCTCATTGAGGGTTCCGCGAGCAGAGCATTAAAAATTGACGACAAACTTTTTGATCGGTTGATCTTTGTTGAAAAAGACCGTGATCGATACTGTCAACTAAGAAATCTATGTCAGAAAAATTCGGGCAGAGACATTCGAATTGAAAATGCCGATGCAAACTCTTTTCTGGCCAATAAATTGCAGGAAGATTGGAAGAAGTGGCGCGGCGTTCTTTTTTTGGATCCGTTTGCAACCGAAGTCGAGTGGAAAACCGTTCGACATATAGCGAGATTTAAGTTGGACGTCTGGATTCTTTTTCCAACTTCTGCAGTGATTCGTATGTTGCCTAAATCAAGAAAACCAGATCAAAAACTGGCTGGGACTTTGACTCATGTTTTTGGCGACGAGAGCTGGCGATGTCTCTATTCCGTCAATCCGCAACAGTCTTTGTTTGGCGACAAAATGCATCAAAGAGATAGAGGCAGTTTTGACATCATCAAACTATACAAGGACAAATTGCACGAACTGTTCGGCAATAGATTTATGGAAAAATCTAAGACGCTCAAAAACTCTAAAAACGCTCCTCTCTTTGAGTTTATGTTTTGCGTTGGCAGCTCGAGTCCAAAAGCAATAGATCTTGCCAAAGGAATAGCTAAACATATCATAAACATGGTCGATTGATGCATGGCTTTACAAACGCAGATTGAATGGACTGGAGTGACTTGGAATCCGGTGACGGGTTGTTCGAAGGTGAGCGAGGGGTGTCGGCATTGTTATGCGCATCGGCTGGCGTTGCGGCTTCGGGCGATGGGCAATCGGCGATATGCCAATGGGTTTCGGGTAACTTTGCACAAGGATTTAGTGGATGCGCCGTTTCGATGGCGTTCGCCTCGCGTGGTGTTTGTGAACTCGATGAGTGATTTGTTTCATCACAAAGTGCCGGTTTATTTTCTTCGGCAAGTGTTTGAGACGATGAACAAATGCCGGCAACACACTTTCCAAATACTCACGAAGCGAAGCGAGCGGCTGCGACGGTTGGCCGGCAAGTTGGAGTGGACGAAAAATATCTGGATGGGAGTTAGCATTGAAAACGAGAGCGTATATCATCGCATTGAGGATTTGCGACAAGTTCGATCCCATGTGCGTTTTTTGTCGTGCGAGCCTTTGATTGGCCCGATAGAGGAGTTGCCTCTGGACGGCGTTCATTGGGTGATTGTCGGCGGCGAATCAGGACCGGGGGCTAGGCCAATGAAAACCGAGTGGGTGCGCTCGATTCTGGAGCAGTGCAGGAAGTCTGGGGTGCCGTTCTTTTTTAAACAATGGGGCGGGGTTTGCAAGCGTCAAAACGGCCGCATGTTGGACAATCGCACTTACGATGAAATGCCGGTGTAAAGCGTAAATAATATGATATAGTTTTCTTGACCGAGTGGATGAATGAATAAGGTAAAGATTGAATGGAGGAAGGGGGCGGGTTTTCTAGAGGAGTTGTTGGAGCCAGTGTTGGATTTTTTGGGAGACTTCGACGGCGGAGTTGTTGAGGAGGCAGTGGGGTTTGGAAAAGCGGCAGTAGTCAAAGCAGGGTTTGTGGGGGCAGGGTTTGCCTTCGATGTAGGCGGCTTGGGGATGGTTGGGGAGGAACCATTGAGGGCGTTGGGGTCCGAAGATGGTGAAGGTGGGGATGCCTAGGGCGGCGGCGAGATGACCGGGGCCAGAGTCGTTGCCGATGAAGGCAGTTGCGTTTTTCAAATGGCGGATGAGTTCGGCGAGGTTTGCGGGGCAATGGGCAAGGTGGCCGATGGATTTCCATTCTTGTTTTTGGTTGGGGTCGCAGAGGATTTGGGTTGACCAGCCTGCGCGTTGGAGGCTATCGGCGAGTTGGGCGTAGCGGGGGATTGGCCAGACGCGGACTGCTTGGGCGGCGCCGGAGTGAATGAGGGCAAGGCGTTGGGAAGATTGGCCGAGTGGGGAATGCGAAGGACAGTGGATGGAAAGTCCGAGGGCGTGGCCGAGGATTTTCCATTGGGCGGCGCGGGATGCGTCGGGATGGATTTTGGGGAGTGGTTCGGTGAGAAGGAGTTGGCTGCCTAAGCGGGGAAAGCCGATGCGGCGGGGCGCGCCGGAAAGCCGAAGGATGAGGTGATCGCGGGGATCGCGACGGGCGGAGGCGGCGATGTGCGGTTTTTGTTGGCGGATTTGCCGCAAGATTGTTTGGAGTGTTTGCCAAGGCCAGTGGTGAAGTTGGTATTTGCCGGTGAATTGTGTCCAAGGGGCGATGAAGGGAAGGACGGTGATTTGGGGCCAAAGTTCTTTGGCGAGTTCGGCGGCGTGGGGTTTGGCGAGCAGGATGACGCGAAAACGGCGGCTGGCAGTTTGGAGGAAGGCGGAGCCGATGGCCAGATCGCCGATGCCCCAAAATTCGGTGATGAGCAGGGTTTTCACGGGGCGGGTTTTTGGGCGATTAGATAGGCGGACCAGCCGATCCAGTGGATTTTGGCGGTGAATTTTTGGCGGCTGGCGGGCAGGAAGCGATAGAAGAGATGAGCGAGGGCAAAGAGCCAGTTTCTGGAGGTGCCGGAGCGGAGGATTTTGAGGCGGTTTTTTCGAGCGAGTTGCGCGAGGGCACCTGTGCTGACGAGTTTGGTGTGGGTCAAGTCATCAAAGAAGTTTAGGGTAAAGGCGCCGGCGCTGAGGTCAGCAAGGCTGGGAAGGGTGAGTGTTTTGGGATGGGGCGTTTCGAAGTAGACTTTTCCGCCGGGTTTGAGGAGGCGGGCGATTTCGGAGATCAGGATTGTCAGGTTGTCTAGATGTTCGACCAAGTGCATGCAGGTGATGGCGTCCATGGATTGGTTTTGCCAAGGGAGGGTTTCGGTGTTGAGGTTGGCTTGGCGGTATTGGCATCCAGGCGGGTAGTGGTTTGGTTGGCCGGCGATGTCGGCGGCGTTGAAGTGGAGGTCGGGGCGTAGTTCGTAGAAGTGGCGGAGGGTTTCGCCATCGGAAGAGCCGAGGTCTAAAATATGGCCTTTTTGGGGCGTTGCGGCTAAAAAGCGCGAACGGGTATCCAGCCAAGGAAAGACGCGGAGAAGTTTCCAGTTCATGCGCTGTCGGGTTTTTGATGTTTGTTTTGGGTGGAGAAAGCGCTTGAGGAAGAATCGGAGCGGCTTTCCGGGCGTTTTTGAGAGGGCAAAGACAGCTCTCGATAGACTTTTTGGTAGGCTTGAAAAACCTGCGAGGCGCAGCGATGCCGAACGGAGTCGCGAATATTTGCGGGCGGTTGGAATTCATCTGGCGCAAGAATCGATTTTTCGAGGCATTGTTTTAGGGATTGGGGGTCGTTCGGCTGAAAGAGCAGTCCGCAACCCTGTTTTACGATGTCTGGGCAGCCGCCGCTGTTGGAAACAATGGCGGGCAGTCCCAGCGCTAAGGCTTCCATCAAGGCGACCGAACAAGGTTCGTTGGAGGAAGGGAGCGCGAACAAGTCGCTTTGCAGGAGTTCGGCGGCGACGTCGGCGGACGGACCGCAAAGGCGCAATTGGGATTCTAGTCTGCATTGGCGAATCTTCTGGCGAAGTTTGGCAGCGAAGGCGCGGGATTCTGGGAGTTGGAGCGTTGGCCCCCAGATGTTGCATTGGATTTTCTTTTGCAAGGATTGGGGCAACAGATGGATGGCTTCGGCCAAGATGTCCCATTTTTTCCAGCCGATGAGGCTACCAACTCCGATAATTCGGATGGAGCGGTTTTGGGAGCAAAGACCGGGTCGTTCGGCCAAGGGAAGTTGCAAGAATTGGTCTCCATAACAGGCGGAGATGGTGCGAATTCGACCGTTTTGGTTTTGGGCGTTGAGTCCGTAGTGTTTTGCCATGTTGGGGGTGAGGATTGTTGTGTGCAGTCGTTTGCGCTTGGCGGCCCAGCGGTACAGGCCGGTTTGGCGGGCGTAGTTGTGGTTGGTAAAAAGCGCCGGCCGCTTTGTCCATTGGGAAAAGAGCATGGCGACCGGCAAGGCGCCTCTGGAGTGGGCGTGAACCACGTCGTAATGTTCGGCGCCAAGCAGTGCCAGCAGTTCGCGGGTTGCGGGGATTGCTTGCCAAAGCAGGCGAAGGCGGTTTTTGGATTCTGCCTGCGCGGCGCGGCTATAGCGGTATTCGAGCGCGGGTTGGCGGGTTTCTTTGTAGGCTTGGTTAACCCATACGGCGTGCTTCCAGCCGTCTGCGGCGCTGGCGTTTTGCAAGTTGCGGATGACGGAAAGGACGCCGCCGGCATCTTCTCGCTCGCCCGTCAAGTGCAGAATCTTCAAGGGATGTTTGTTCGCCATAAGCGGCTTAGTTTTTCCGCAACCTTTTGCAAAACATAGTAAACCGCTGACTTCGTTTTCGGCAAGCTGCTCCTTTAGCCGAAGTTTTTTTCGTTGGCAAAACTTGTTGCCGCCGATAGAAAAGGAGGAGGCAATTTCAAATCTAATTTTATCGACGAACCGATGGCCACTTATACTTACGAAACCATCCCGCAAAAAAAAGGGCAAAAGCCCCGGCGTTTTGAAGTGCAGCAGAAGATGACGGATCCGCCATTGAAGAAGCATCCGAAAACCGGCCAGCCGGTCAAGCGCGTGATCACCGGGGGGAGCGGTTGGGTGACGCACGGCCCCAGCATCATGTCAATGAACACCAAGAAAAGCTAGCTGATTTGGAGGCGCCAACCTTCCTTCGCCTCTTCCAAAGTCAAACAAATCCGCAAGAGAGGAGACCGCGAAAAAAAGGGAATTCAGAGGAATGGTCGACAATGCTTTTGCGCAAAAACGACGGGAAACAGCCTCTATCTTTTGTTGCCGCATCTTCCAATAGAAAAACGCCGCGACTTTGCCCAAACAGATAAAAAGTGAAACCTACCCGAATCCAACGATTTTTCCCGGCGCTCTTCGCGCTTTTGCTCCCGTTCTCTATGAATGGCTTGGCGCGTTCTTGGCGCGTTAGCCAAGTGCCGAACGGAACAAGCTTCAGTTGCACGCTTTGCCACGTTCGTCCCAACGGCGCGGGACCAAAGAACGCTTTTGGCGACGCCGTCGGCGGCGTTGTCGGCCGGGGCAGCAGGGCGGAGTTTTGGTCGGCCGCCTTGGCTCAACTAGACTCTGACGGCGACGGATTTACCAATGGCCAAGAGCTGGGCGATCCTGACGGCGACAGCGAGCCGATTCCCGAAGCGCAAGTCACGCATCCCGGCGATCCCGCCAGCAAGCCGGAGACTCCTTTTGAAATTCCCAGCGCCGAAACAGTTGGCTTGAAGCGGATCGTCCCCGACAAAATTCTCTTCGAAACGGCTTGGGATAATTGGGAAAACTGGGCGCCGGACACCGCAGTGGTTGGAACGCACACTTTCCTGATCGGCGCCAACACCTTCGCCGAACCGGCGGCGGAAAACGGAAGTCGACAACATTCCCTTGCCCTCCAACCGGCCGACGGCGGAGAAGCCAAGAAAACAGCGGGATTTTACAGCGACGATGGCACTCCCTACAACGGTCGGATAAACGCCTTAGGCCAAAGGGGAAATCCGCTCCAAATCACCGGCGATCAAAGGCCGGGAGCCGGAGGATACGCCGTGGGAATAGAAGCTTCGCCCCATGTTTTCCCGGGGTTTCAATCCGACAACCGTTGGAACTTCGGATTTCACCGTCCTGCAGACGGCATTTACGCAACCGCGCAAATGTTTTCTCTTGATTTGCCAACACGCGCTCCCGTGCCGACTTCGTTGGCCGTGGACGCCGTCAACGGCCGGCTGACCAGCGGTTCGCCCGCCGGCAATCCCATCGGACAATTTGGCGGAGACTTAGCGATCCTCGACAATGGAAACGTCGTTCTCGTCGCTCAAGATCGCTCCGGCCTCCGAGAATCTTCCCCAGTTGTAGCCGCCGTCATCCTTGCCCGCGACGGCTCGGTTGTACGGGAAAGTTGGGTCGTGGACCCGCGCGATGTTTCTGCAGGCGTTTCCTCCTACAAAGGAGGATTCTGCATCCACGCGCTAGACCGGCTCTACTTCCACAACAACGACGGAGAACGGCGCGGGCAAATTCGCCAAGCCGATCTGCCGGAAACCCTGCGCTTGGACGCGCAACCAGGCGCCTCAGCGCAAATCGCCTCGCACATCAACCATCCTCTAGTCTTCTTGGCGGGAACGGCCGATTTATTTAACCAACAAGGCGAGCGGCTAAAAGACACCTCCGGGCAATTCCGAAAAAGCGTTCAAATCGCTGTCTTTGACGCAACGACGCCAAAGTTCCTCTCTCGCCGAATTGTCAGCGAAGTATCCGCTGGCAACAGCGGTTCGGACGCCTTTGACCTGCCCGGCGCCTTTGGCGGCCGCGTTGATCTAGCCGCAGACGCGCTGGCACGCGCGGTCGTTGCCTTTGAAGCAAAGCTGGAAGAAATCGAAAACCCGCAAACGCTCCTTCGCGTGCTCGCCTACGACTCAACGACCGACAAATGGATCGCTCTTACCCCCAGCTTCTTCGCCTTTCCCAATCCCGACCGCCCGGAAAGCCGCTCCATTTTTCCCTCCATCAGCATGACCACTCAGGAAATTCTAGTAGCCGCAACAGGAGAAATGCATCGGGCCAACCATCCCGGAGTGGACGCTTCGCGGCAAACCATTTTCTATACCATGTTCTCTCATCCGGATCCTCAAGATGATCCCACTATGGGAATCCTTCCCACGGCGCCTATTGTTATTGAAAACGCTTCCATAGCCGAAGGGAATACTATCTCCATAACTTGGTCGGGAGGCGTCGGTCCTTTTCTGCTAGAGCGCAAAACATCCATAGACGATCCTACATGGCAAAGGCTGGTGGAATCCGCAGAACGAACCGTCAATGCTCCGATCAGCGGCCCGATGAGTCTGTTCCGCATTGTAGATCTCGGCGCCGGTCCATAACGCAGTTCCCGTTCTATTCCATCATATATGAAAGCATTTTCTATAAAAGGTATAAGTCTTATAGTAGAAAAGCGCCAACCTAACGCCGCTGAAATAAATTCCATCGCTGGAATCATAAGACGGATTTTTTGCGTATGCTGCCAATGTGTTGAGCGTCCGGCGCATGGTTTGAATTCCTTTGCGGGCCGATTTAGATTTTCGGCGGAACGGATTTCATCAATGGCGGGGAAGTAATATGTCCAAACTGCCTATAGAATTATTGTTTGCGCTTCGTTATCTGAAGCCGAAGCGAACTTTCGTTTCCGTCATCACAATGATTTCGATTGTCGGCGTGATGTTGGGCGTGGCTGTTTTGATTGTCGTGATTGCCGTAATGAGCGGTTTTGACCAACAATTGCGGGAGAAGATTTTCGGGTTTAACCCTCATCTGCGCGTGCAGGAAAGGGACGCGAGCATGGCGGCTTACCGCGAGGTGTTGCTGAAGGTGCTTGAGGCAAAGGCCGTTCGGGAAGCGGCTCCCTACATTGCCGGGCCGATTGTCGTGGAAACGCAGACGGCAACTCCTAGAATAGCGATGCCCTCCTTGATAGGCGTGGATTCAGAGCGCGAGAGCAGTATTCTGCCCGAAAGCGTGATCAACGGCGCGTTTGACGTGGAGGGGCAGGGCGTCGTCATCGGCCATCGCCTGGCGCGCGCATTAGGATTGAGAACGGGAGACCCACTTGCCGTGTATTCTCATAGCGGACTGCGGCAAATCCACCGCTTGACGCAAAGCGGAGGAGAACCGTTGCCGCTACCAGACGACTACGTTGTGCGAGGGATTTTCGACACGGGCTATTACGAGTATGACTCCAATGTAATCGTTTGCTCCGTCTTCGACGCGCAGGAGCTATTCCTCGACGGAGCGGACGCCGTGCACGGCCTTCACGTAGTTCTCCACGATCCCTACGACGCAACCGCGGTGCAGACGGCGCTTCAAAAAAAACTGGGAGACGGCTTTACGATCCACAGCTGGCTGGAAGAGCACTCCAGCCTACTCAGTGCTTTGGTCGTAGAAAAAAACATGATCCGATTTCTCCTCTTCTTTATCGTTTTGGTAGCGGCCTTTGGAATTACGAGTTCGCAAATTACCTTCGTCGTGCAAAAAACAAAGGAGATAGGAATGTTAAAAGCCTTGGGCGCCACCGCTCGGCAGATTCTGCTCATCTTTCTCTGCCAAAGTTTTATTGTCGGCATTGCCGGGGTGATCGCCGGATTCGGACTGGGACTTCTGGCCGTTGAATATCGCAACGAATTCCTCTTGTGGATGAATCGGGCGGCCGGCTTTGATCTCTTCCCCGCGAGCGTCTATGGCTTTGCGCTTTTGCCGGCAGTGCTGGATGCGGCAGACTTGGCAACCATTTGCGGAGGATCGCTCCTGATCTGCTCGTTGGCGGGCGTCTTGCCGGCCATTAACGCCAGTCGTCTGCGTCCAGTGGAATCCTTGCGCCATGAGTAAGATCCGGCCAACGATGCTTTCCGAAACGGTTGCCTCCAATCCCATGCTGACTACGACCAACGTCGCAAAAAGCTATCGAATCGGCAAAAAAACCGTTCCCGTCCTGCGCGGCGTGAACCTCAAACTGAACGCGAGAGATTTTCTAGCGATTCACGGCGCATCCGGTGCCGGCAAAAGCACGTTGCTTCATCTATTGGGAGGATTGGACACTGCGGATTCCGGCGAAATTTGCTTCCAAGGGAAAAATTTTCAAAAATGGAAAAGAACCGAACTGTCGCGCTTCCGAAATTGGGAAATCGGCTTCGTCTTTCAAGCCTACCATCTGTTTCCCGAATTCAGCGCTTTAGAGAACGTCTGTCTTCCCGGCAAAATCTCGCGGCGTCCAACGGCGACACTTGCTCAAAAAGCCGCGGCGCTACTCGAACAAATAGGCTTAAAAGACCGCATGAACCACCGCCCTTATGAACTCTCCGGCGGCGAACAACGGCGGGTAGCCATCGCCCGATCGCTCGTCAACGATCCCTCCCTGTTGCTGGCCGACGAGCCAACCGGAAACTTAGACTCCGTCGCCGGCCGACAAATTATCGACTTGTTAGAAACACTGCGCAGCGAGCGCCAAATTGCCCTAGTACTAGCCACTCACGACTTGGAGATTGGAAACCGCGCCCAGCAAGTCGCCCACCTCGTCGACGGCCGCCTGGAATAAAAACATTGGAGAGCAAACATAGTAGATTGTGACATTCTAATTGTTCATAAGCGCGCGGGCGACGAATTCTCTCTGCGTTGGCCTGCCTTCCCTATCCCTCAGCCGAATGCTTGAGAAGCCTTGATTATGTTGAGCAATCAGCCGTTAGGCTAGATCCGATTGGATGGTCGTTCCGATGTTGACGAGAGGTTTTCCGTTTAGGGGGTTGACCATGATTGGCAGTTTGGGGTAGACGCCGTCTTTGCCTTTGAAACGGTCTGTAATTGGCCAGTGTTGCATTCTGCGGAACGAACGAGTTCCGTTCGGCATTTTGAAAGTTCCCAGCGAGAGAGCCTTTTGTTCGAATCCCTTTGTCCATTCCTTGTCGTCCATCGTGATGAAAATGCCCGCCGCCACTTTGGGGTTGGATTTGATGACTTCCGCAAACGCCCGAACGCTATCCACGCTCACTCGCCCGCTTTTGACTTGGACGATGATTTCATCCTCGCCGTCTTCGGTCTTTCCGTGAAGCAGGCCTTTGCCGTCAATGCCGCCGTCGCCTCGCTTGATTTTGTTGGAGAGAATACCGATGTCGCCAAAGTTCAGTGTCTCGGCCGCCCACGCTTCAAAAGCGAATGGGTCTTGTTTGGCCAACAGTCGCGCGCCGGTGATATTGGTTGGGATGCCGTAAACGGGAATGTCGATTCCGCATTTGGATTTAATGCGTTTATGCGTGACCGAATGGATAGAGAAAACCGAGATGTCAATGCCGATAAAGCGGCGGTTGTTATTGATTGCGGAATGGATGGAAGTTCCACAGCCGCAGAAAGGGTCAAAGACGATGTCGCCTTCGTTGGTGGATGCCTTGATAATGCGATCCAGCAAAGCCAGCGGTTTTTGAGTGGGGTAGCCTTCGTATTCGTTGCCCCGAACAAATGGAATTTCCCACCAGTCTTCCCGAACGACGCCCTCTGACTTCAAATAGATATTGGAATAAGTGCCGTCTTTGTTGAGAACTCTGGCATATTTTTTGCCCTCTTTATCAGTCTTGTTGTATCTACCCACATGCTCTTCGGCAACCGGACGGCTTGCTCCAATCCGATTGAAGAAGTATTTGTCGGATTTTGAGTAAAAGAGAATGGAGTCGTGTTTTTTTTGAAACCATCTTTTCGCCATTTCTCTTCCGCCATAACACCAAACAATTTCATTCCTGTAATTTTGGGGGCTGAAGATGGCGTCCATGAGTAGGCGGAGGTAATAGTTCGCAGTTGGATCGCAGTGGAGGTAGATGGATCCTGTTTCTTTGAGAAGTTGTTGGCACAGCCAGAGGCGGTCGGCCATGTAGCTGAGGTAAGCCAGCATCCCGGAATCGCGCTTTTCCAAATAGCCGCGCAAGCTGGCAAAGAGTTCGCGGGCTGGATGAGCGGGAGTTTTGAGGATGACCTCGACTCGCTCGGCGGATTGCTCGTCCCAAGTCCACATATCCGTGAACGCATCCATCGATCCGGTGTCGCTATCTTTGGATTTGGAGGTGGGTGCGCCGTAGTTGCGGTTGCTATTGAACGGCGGATCCAGATAAATCAGATCAATGATACCCTGCACGCCTTTTTCTTTCCAAGCAGTCATTATGTCGGCGCAATCCCCATAATAAGCCGCATCCGGTTGGTAATCTAGGTTTATCGTTGTCATGTTTTATCGAGATTTTGCGGAGTTTAGGTAGAGCTTGCCGGCGTTGGCCGTTTCCCGGCCTATTTTCAGATCTTCTTCGGTCATGTCTTTGCTTTTCGTTCCGCCTCCGATGGTGCAGTGCGGAGACATTCATCATGGCTTTCTTCTGATGCATTCATTCAACGAGTGTCTTTGGCCAGCGTGGCGCATAGGCAAGGCAATGGCAAGTGTGATTTTTGATCTTCGATCTCAGGTCTCAACTAACTATTTGAGTGGATTGTCGGCAAGATTTGGGGATGGGGCTTGTCGGGCGGGGCGGATTGTGATTAGGTAAAACTATGCGACGGTTTTGTATTGGGATTGTGGGATTGGATTGCGGTTGGTTTTGGCGTTTTGTTTTTGTTGTTTGTTTGGGGGCGGAAGTCTTTGGCGATGGATTGCGAGTTTTGGCGGCGGAGTATCGGGTTTTTGTAGGCACTTATACGGGCGGGGAGAGCCGGGGGATTTATTTGTTCTCTTTGGACACATCCGAAGAAAAGATAGAGGCGTTCCGCTTGGCGGCGGAGGCGGAGAATCCTTCGTTTCTCGCCATTCATCCCAATCGTCGTTTTCTTTACGCCGTTAGAGAAGTTAGCGAGTTTGAGGGGAAGGCGTCGGGGGCGGTTGGCGCTTATCAGATTCGGTCGGACGGCTCGTTGTTGTTACTCAATCAGGCGGCGACTGGGGGCGGGGCGCCTTGTCATTTGTTTGTGGAGGCGGCTGGAAGTTTCTTATTGGTTGCGAATTACAGCGGCGGCAGTGTTTCGGTGTTTCGGATTGGCGGGGACGGTTTCATTGGGGAGCGCACAGAAATTGTGCAACATTTTGGCAGCAGTAGGCATCCGCGCCGGCAGAGAAGGCCTCACGCTCACTCCGTCAATTTGGACGTCGGCAATCGTTACGTCGCGGTGGCCGATCTTGGTGTGGACAAAGTTTTTGTTTATCCGTTGGATGCGGCAATGGGCCGGCTTCTTTTGACGAAGGCCGGCGCGGTATCGCTTCCGCCCGGTTTTGGTCCGCGACACTTTGCCTTTCATCCGCTGGGGGAATTGGCCTTTGTCAACGGCGAGTTGTCTTCGTCTTTGGCTAGTTTGCGCTGGGATTTGGAGGAAGGGAATTTGGAGTTGCTGGATGCGAAGTCCACTTTGCCCGCAGATTTTGCCGGCGGCAATTCTACTGCCGAAGTCCGATGCCATCCTAACGGCAGGTTTGTTTATGTTTCGAATCGGGGGCACGACAGCATTGCCGTTTTTGGCGTGGATGAGGCAACGGGGCGGTTGACGGCGATTGAGCGCGAGCCGACGCAAGGGCGGACGCCGAGGCATTTTGGGATTTCGCCTTGTGGCGGTTATCTTTTGGCGGCGAATCAGAAATCGAATTCCGTCGTTGTTTTTCGCATTGATTTGGAGACGGGCAAACTTGAGGCGGCTGGTTTGAAAGTGGAAATGCCGACGCCGGTGTGCGTGCAGTTTCTGCAAATGGCGAAGGCAGAGTGAGTTGGTTTTGAGAGGCCGCAAAACAAGGCTTGTCAAGATTTTCAACTGCGGGTATTCTTTTGTGGTTTATGTGGTTTTCAAATGATTCGGAAAATTGGGCTAGGGGACTGGCTTTTTTGCTGTTGGCGTTGGCGGCGGCCACGGCGTTTTGGTTGGCGGCGCACGCGCTGTTTCCAAAATTCAGCGATCGATCCAGCCGGCGTTGGCAAAGGCCGTGGCAGGACTTGGGACTTGGGCTGGGGATTTGCCTGCTGTTTTTTCTGTTAGTGCTTGGGGTTCGAAGTTGGGTGAACAATTCTTCGGTGGTTTTCAAAGTTCTCAGCGTCTTGGGCGTTGTTTTAGCGGGTGCGCTTTCTTTTGCGGCCCTGGCTGGCCTTGCGGGATTGGCTTTGCGAATTGGCGTCGGCATGAAGGAAGCGCGGGAAGATCGCCATTCCCGGCTGGTTTCCTTGCGAGGGAGCGTTGTTCTGGCGGCGATTTTTGGGTTTCCCGTGTTGAACGTCCTCTTCATTCTTCCGGTTCTGTTGGCCGGCGGGTTGGGGAATTCCATAATGACTTTGCTTCGACGGGATCCGCCTCGCTTGGGACGGGGGCGAAGCGTTGCTTCCCGAAGCCTTTCCCGAAGCGGACGAGGCGAGGGAGAGCATTTGGATCGTCCGTCTCGGCAGCCGCGTCGGGCAAGACTTCCCCGCCGCCGAGACGATCTAGATGCGCCGAGAACGGAGCCCCGAAGAACAACGGCAACAAAAAGGAGCGCCGGGTCTGCAGGCGACCAATAGCCGCTTCAGTTTGATCAAGTTCCCCGCAACTCGACACAGACGGCTGTCCCGTTCGTTTTGATCTGGCGCGTTTGGCGGCATGAAAAAGCCAAAGAAGGGAAAGCGGAGAGTTGTCGCGCTGATTTTGGGCGCGGCTTTTGCCGTTGTTTGGATCGTTTTCTTGTCCTTGCCAACGCCGACTTATCAAGGGAAGACGGTCGAAGAATGGATCGGCAATCTGCATTCGCCGAAAAACTACGCAGAGGCGGCTGAAGCTGTCCAAGCCTTGCAAGCGATTGGAGCGCCGGCCGTCCAGCCTTTGCTACGCGCTTGGAGCAGTCTTTCAGAGGGTGAATTGTATGCGGCCGAAGCGCTTGAGGCTGTTGGCGAACCCGCCGTGGAGCCTTTGGTTCGTTGGCTGGAAAAGAGTGACGGCCGCTTTCGCAGATGGACGCGGCGTTTGTGGTTTCAATTGCCTCGTTGGATGCAGCAGCGCATCCGATGCCCCGAAGACGGAAGTGACGCGGCGCAGCGGGCCTATCCTCTTCTGGCCGCGATTGGGCCGTCCAACGAGAAAGCCGTCGAGGCCTTGCTTCAAGGCTTGGAGCATGAAGATTATCGTTGTCGGACGCTGGCGATGAATTTTTTACCGCTGATGGATCACGTTCACGCCGAGAAGATCGTCCCGGCTCTGATGCGGTTTTTGTCGGATCCAAACTCGGTGGATTGCGTGGTTGCGACCAGGATGCTGGCTCACTTTGGCGATCAATCTGCGCCCGCGACTTCGAGGTTGATTGAATTGCTTCAATACGAAGACGGATTGCCGGAAAGCCGTTTTCTGCGTATGGCGGCGGCGGATGCGTTGAGGAATATTGGCGACGGCTCAGCGCCGGTGATTGATGCTCTGGCGATTGGGTTGCAAGAGGAAAGCCTCACCTGCCGGGCTTATTGCGCTTTGGCGTTGTGGCAACAGGGAAAGGAGCGGCAAAGCGCTTTGCGAGTTTTGGCGGAGTCTTTGAACGCCGATGGCGCCGTCGCCGATTTGACGCGCATTTTAACCCGCTTGGCGCGTTTGGAGACGGACGACAAACCGCCGCTGAAAGGCCGTTTGGAATCTCTTTTGGCTCACCGCGATTCGAGAGTTCGAATCGACGCCGCCGGATGCTTGTGGACGATTTCTCAAAGTCCGGCGCAGGCGATGCCCATTTTGTTAGATGCTTTGAAAAATGGGAGCGATGACGAAAAGAGGCTGGCGGCGGACCGATTGGCATGGATGGGAGAGGCTGGCGGCGAAGCCGTGCCGCTGTTGATTCAAATGGTGAAGTCCCATGCGGCCGGGCGCGCCAAATACGGCGCAATCAAAGCCTTGGGGAAAATGGGAATGGCGGCGGCAGATGCGCTTCCCGTTTTGCGAGAAGAGCTATCTCATCCGTCGGCGCAAGCGCAGATACTAGCTTATGAGGCGATTAAACGCATTGGAGCGGCGGCAAAGGCGCCGGGTTCTTTGGATTGAACTGCCGTGCTTTTGCTTCGCTTGGCGGTGAAGGAGAGACGGCCAAGTTGGTTGGAGAACGCCGCCGCGTTGCCGATAGCCTTCGCGCAAGTTCGGGAGGACGCGCTTCTAGATCAAGCGGTGATTAATGATTTAGGGGGAAAAACGCGCTTGATTATGGTGGCTTCCGGCGGTTGCACGGCGGCTTTATTGGCTTCGATGTCCCAAGTTCGTTCTCTGCGCGTTGTGGATACCAACCCTGCCCAACTTGCCTTGACCAAGTTGAAACTCCGCTTGCTTATGGAGACGTCCGTTGAGAAACGGCTTCAGTTGCTGGGGCATCTTGGCATGCCGACAGAGGCACGGCGGCAAAAGCTGAAAGCCCTCTTTTCAGAAATTGGCTTGGCGGAAAACGTTTTGGGGCCGATTTCTTTGGTTGCTCGATTGGGTCCGGATCATGTCGGCCGTTACGAGCGAGTGTTTGCTGCCTTGCGCCTTGCCCTTGCCTCTTCTCAAACTGAATTGGACTCGCTCTTGTCTCTGTCCAACGTTGGCGAACAAATCCGGGCGGCGGCGCCTGAGTCTTTGCTGGGAAAACGCTTGGACGAAGCGTTGGAAAAGGTGATGTCGCTGCCGAATTTGGTTCGATTGTTTGGGGCAGAAGCGACGAACAATCCGCTTGCCCCGTTTTCCCGCCACTTTGCCCGCCGAATTCGCCGCGCGCTTGCGGAAGGGACGGCCTGCGACAATCCCTATCTTTGGCAAATGCTAAAAGGGCGTTATCCCGCAGGCTGTTTTGCGCCGTGGTTTGCCTGCGCGACGCCGCAAACTTTCCCTGAAATTGCGTTCGTCAATACTTCAATGGAACAAGCACTGGAATCGGCCAAAGAACCTTGCGACTTTATCCACCTCTCGAACATTCTGGACTGGCTTTCCCCAAAAGCGGCGGCTCGGACGCTCCAACTTGCCGGGCGAGCATTGAAGCCGGGAGGTCGAATTTTCATCCGCCAACTCAACTCCGCTTTGGACGTTCGGCAAGCAGGGAGGATCTTTGAATGGCTGGACGAAGAATCCGAAGTGTTGCATAAGAAGGATCGGAGCTTTTTCTACCGCGCCCTTCACTTGGGCAGAAAGAAATGAAAATTCACCTTCTCACTGAAAAGCCGCCGCCCATGATGGCGCAAGCGCTGGCGCAATTCGAGCGGCAGTTTCGCTACCCCTTAGTAGATGAACGCTTTTTCAGAATCCATCACGGCGAGGATTATTCCCGTTTCTTTCGAGCTATGGGCAAAGGCGCCAGCTTTGTCGCAGAGCGAGGCGGGAACATCCTAGGCACAATCGGAGTCGCCCGCCGCCCATTGATTCTTCCCAATGGAAACATGAAAGACGTAGTTTATATCGGCGACGCTAAAATGGCGCCTGAAAATCGCGGCGGCAAAGTATTGTGGCGACTCCTTCAAGCGGTTCGAACTTGGACTCTTCGATGCGCAAACGCCGCCTACTCCGCAGTAATGAAGGGAACGCCAATTGTCCCTACCCGCTACACGGGAAGGCTTGGCATCGAACCGTTTGCCAAGCTGGCCGAAGTCCTCATCCTAAGAATCCCGGTCAAGAAGGCTTTTGTTCCCTTCCAAAGAGATTGGAAAATCGACGCGGCGACCGGATGGAATCTCTACCGGAAATTGACGCAAGGATCCGCTCGATGTATCGGAAGCAAACCCGACATGCGTTCCCTTTCGCCACCGCAATGGTTGGCGGCGCCAAATTGCCAAGCCGTCGGCCTGCTGGAAGACACTCGGCAAGCCAAACGGTTGCTGGAATCGCCCCGGCTTTTCTCCGGCAATTCCAACGACAGCAAGAGTTTGGAAATGCGTGTCTCGCATCTTTCTCATTGCGCAGGGTTGGAAGGAGACGATGGAATCGCTTTGTTGCAACAAGCGCTTTCGCTCTCGACAAAACGCGGCTTTGATGCCATGTTCACCGCGGCGTCTTTTGCAACGGCAGAAACCATCGTAGCCCGGATTGGTGACGAAGGGATCCTTCGGGCTTGCGCCGACATCTACGGCGCTGGACTAGACGCTGGAATGGTTTGGAACCTCAACACATCAGAGATTTGACTATGGACGAAGAAAATTGCGCACCCAACGTTGTTGCGCACGCGGATCGTGTATTGCAACGAATCGACATCCTCAACAACAACTACTTGACCGCTTTGAAAGACGGCTCCATGTCTTTGGACCGCTTCCGAAAAACCCAAGAACAATTCTTCTTTGCCGTTACCTTTTTCCCTCGGCCAATGGCCGCCCTAGTGGGGCGCATCCCCAACCCAACTCAACGTTTAGACATTCTTCGCAACCTAGTGGAAGAACACGGCGAGTTTGACGAAAAAGCTTTTCATCACTCTACCTTCCAGCAATTTCTTCGCTCCGTCGGAAGTGATCCAGAAACACTTGACGAGCTCTTTGTCTCGCCGGCCGTCCGGGCCTTCAACAGCGTATTGATTGCCTCCTGCGTTCTGGACGAAATCGAAGTGGGCATCGCCTGTTTGGGAATCATCGAATACGCCTTTGCAGGCATTTCGGCTGTCATTGGAAAGGCCGTAGTCGATCGCGGCTGGGTGCGTTCGGAAAACCTCGCGCACTATAAACTGCATGCCGAAATCGATAAACGCCATGCGGCGGAATTTTTTGCAGTTATCGAGCCCCTCTGGCCGGAAAAACAGAAGCGTTACTATATCCAACAAGGACTCGACCTAGGAGGCTATATCTTTGACCGCCTCTACCGAGATATGCTCGACGCGGCCGAGAAAGCAAACAAGCCCCGACGGTAAAAAGAATAGTAATCAGAAAAATATCACCATGCGCTTTCTATCCTCGCACAATGAAAAACTCCGCAAGGCAAGACGCAAAACGATCATATAATATATTTTCATCAATCTTTTCATAAATAGAATTATAGATAACTAAATAATAGGGAAGAAAAGTAGAAAGTTTATCAGGCATTTCTGAGGAATAGAAATGGAAACCTGCAAAGAAATCCCTTGTATAAAGCGCTTTTAAAAACCTATAAAAATTTAGATCTCCGCTACCGGCGCGGCGTTTTCGCATATAACTAGAGACATGCGTTCCACTTCGGCTTGAGGCATTTCAAGGTAAAACGGCAGAAAAACAATTTCCTCCAGCAAGCGTTGCGCCCGCGCGGGTTCCAAGTCGGGACGGCCTTGCGGCGCCTTCACGGTCGTCATGCTGCCGTGTGTGCAGGCGTCAAAACCGCAACGACGCAACGACGCAAGCGTGCGCTTCGGATTGCCCACGCGTATGGGAAACAGATCAAAAGCATGCCTCTCGGCATCCTTGCCGGCTGTCGGAAACTTTGCGCCTAGCCGCGCCGCCAATTCTAGGCCTCGCTTCCGTTGGTCGTTCGCCCGGTCAGGGGAAAATCGACGCAACCGACGCGCCAGCAAATCCGTCAACGGAGCGCAAGGAATCTGCCGCAGTTGGCGAAGAAACTGCGATTCTTCAAAGCCGCGCACTTGCTTTTTAAGCCAAGCGTCATAATCGATGCCCGCCCAAGTTAATGCATGCGCCAATGCCGAGAAGGGCAAGCGGCCTCCAAGCGCCTTCAATGCGGAATACTTGACCAGACGAAGCAGATAACGTCGGCGAGGCTGTTTCGCGTAACGGCTCTGGATAACCCGCATTCGCTCCGCCAAATCGGCATCGCGCACGGTCAACACCGCCCCGCCCAGCGCCGTCGCCATTTTGATTGCGCCAAAGCTGTGCATAGCGACGTCGCATTGCGGCGGCATGGCGAAGGGGACGCCGTCGAAGGCTTGGGCGCGGTCTTCTACAACCAACAATCCACGTTGGCGGGCCAGCGCGTTCAGTTCGGCAAGGTTTAGGCGGGCGCCAAAAAGATGCGCCGTTACCAAAACGCAAGTCTGCGGCGTGATGGCTTGGCGAACGGCTTCAATTGTCGGACACAAGCCGTCTCCGTCCACGTCCAAAGGCACGGGTTTTAAGCCGTTTTCTTCCACAACCCGCATCATGCCCGGCACGTTAAGTGCGCTCATCAGCACTTCGCTTCCCTTGGGAAGACGGAGCGCCTGCAACAACAGATCAAAACCAGTGCGAACAGAAAGACACATGATCGCATGCCCGTCGATTGTCCACAATGACTCGATGCGTTTTGAACGACCTCCGCCCGGCCAAAAACAGCGGAAACCTCCATAGCAGAAGTCGCTCCAAGAAATGTCCAGCCGTTTGCGCGGCCACAAGAGCTTCCGTCTTCGGCCGCCATTGCTTTCTTGCGGGAGTTGCCGCGTTGGAGATGGTTTTGGCATAGCGCGTTGTTTCCGCTTGAGAAAGGATAAACTATTTTACACGGTGCGGCAACCATTTCTAGTTTTTCAACAGCGACGGCGCCGGACAAGAAAAACTGGCAAGTTGTATTCGATTCTATTATTTTACTTGCAATGCATCCGATGGTAGAGAAGGAAAAGTTTTACCGGGAGAGAATTAAGAGCATCCCCGATAGCGAGAGGCAAAGAGCGGGCGCGCTGTTGCGTTGCGTGCCGGATCGGACGGAGTGGGAAGAGTTGCAACAAATGCTGAAGAATTCTCCGTGGGCTATGGAACCCATGGCGCAGCTGGGCAATCCCTTTCCATATCTTTTGCTGGTGCTATATGCGGGAGTGGCGTTTCACGAGTATAAAGACGCCACCTTTTGGACGCAGTTTTGCAGGGTAGTGGGATTGAGTTCTCTCTCCCCAAATCGTAAGCAGAAACTAAATGATAATTTTGATCGGGCGGCGAAGGCTTCCAAGCTTCATGATATTATCAAAACTGCCGGCGGTTGTTCTTTTGTCGGCACGGCGGTGTTTTTCATCGGCGTTCCCGTTTCTCTTTGGGATGAATTTTTGATCGTCTGCGAGTGGGCTTTATATTGTAAAGATTGGAAGAATTTATCCGACGATCAATGGCGAGAGGAACTGGAAAAGCACTTTGGCCGATGGAAGCGTTTGTTGAAATTTTTAAAAGAGAATCGAAAGGCGGCCGCAGGATTCATCCAAGAAATGCTGGACGCCCGCAAGATGCTGTCGGAGGACGACCAACTGAAGCTGTCGGACATCCGCCAAGCCAGTATTTTGCGCCCTGAATATTTTGAAGAAGTGCCGGAAACAGCGGAGTTTCTCCGTCCAAACGATCCAGAATCCCTACTGCATCACCGACCGAGATTGCATTGGCTCGACAATCGGATTGCCATTCACTTGCCTCCTGTTTTCGAAGATGGCGCCTCTTGGCATTTTGGCGAGGAAACACAACCGGCAAGCAATGTCGCAACGGAATTTCCCATCCACCGCAAAGCCTTTCAAGAGCAGTTGACCATCCAACTTCAATCTAGTCAAACCACAAAGTCCTTCCGCATTCCGGGGCTGCATCCCTTCGGGTTGTGGGATGAAGAATCCAATCGCTTTGTGAACCCAAATCGCGCCCGCCTGCCGGTGCGCTCTTATATGTTGGTCTCGCTGAAAGAGTTGAAAATTGATGGGAAGGGCTGGGCCAAAGACGATGAAGAAGAAACGGAAAATGCGCCGCTTTTGCTGAAAGACAATGCTCAAGTGTTTGTGACCAGCCTTTTCCCGGTAGTTGATCGCCCGAAGTTGAAAGTCGAAGGACACAAAATTGAGTTTTGGCGGCGGGAGAGCGTAAAACTTCGGCTTTACTCCGGCAGTGAAAACTCTTATGCGTGCCGCTTTTTACTTCGGGAAAATTTGCCTATCCAAATCGAGGGGAGTCCTTATTTAGTTCTTGAAATCCCCGAAGGGTTTGTTGAAGATGACGACGATCTTCGCAATCGAGAATTTAAGGTTTTAGTGGACGGAAAACCTGCTCTGGGAAAGTGGCGGTTTTTTCACGACTACGATGGCAAAGAAACAAAATGGGAATATTACGAATATCGTATGGATTTGTCGAAAAGTTCATCTGCGTCCATACCACTCGGCGAGCATACTATTCAAGTTCACTCTCGGCGTGCCGGCGTCATTCCGCTGGGCAAAGAAAAAGAGTTTCGTGTGAACATCATAGAACCGTTAGAAGAAGACTGTTGGCCAAAACCTTGGCGAATGGAAAAATACTTGTTATGGGTCGTCCTCTCGCAAATTCAAAACGAAGCCACTTGGGAAAACTTCTGGATTGCTCGCCAATCTGTGGTCGGACTCGCACATGTGGATTTTAACCAAAATGATTTTAGGAAACTCGAAGAACACGATTACATCTCCCGTTGCCACGGTCGATTTGAAATTTTAAAAAGTTGCATGGTTTTTAAGCCAATACAAAAGAATCAATTTACGGCTTATTACTGCGGTTTAGTCAATCGCCTGCACGCAATAGTGCGCAAGTTTCCACCAATAAAGATGATTGAGGCCAAGCAAGAACGCGGCTTTCCCGCGCATTTGGAAATTCAATGGCCGCGAAACTACCGGTCGTCTATTCGTAACATTTGTCAGAGAGAAAACATTAAAATTAAACAACACAGCTTATGGAACCATTGACAAGCCGTTTTACAAAAGAGGTTTTCAATCCCTACTTGGAATTGCTGAAATCTAATTATCGCTTTCATAGAAAGTTCGAGCACGCCCGCCGATCTTGGAAAGACAAACTCACCAAACAGGAACTGGTGCGCGGCCCCTACCTAGAAAAGTCGCAAAGCTATAAGAAAGGTGAGCCGCTGGAAAATCTGGGGCTTCACCCCCAAACCGCCGCAACTATTCAGTCTCGCCTTGGCAAAGGCAGTCTTTACCAACACCAAACCGAGGCGGTTCGCCTTGTCCTTGACGGGCAAAACGCTCTCATTTCCACAGGCACCAGCAGCGGCAAAACCCTTTGCTACCAAATTCCAATTCTGGACGACTTGATTCGCGATCCATCGCCCGGACTTCGCGCTGTGATTATTTATCCGCGCAACGCGCTGGTGAACGACCAACTCTGGGAATGGAAAGAGATTCTGCAAAAACATCGCGACATTACTTTTGCCCGTTTCACCGGACAAACGCCGACCTCACAGGAAAAATACGAAGAACGGTTGCGAGAACAAATTAGGCAAGAGTTGGAAGAGCGAGATCCGGGACTGAAAGAGTCTGAACTCCAGAGCAAGATGGAGAACGAGTTGGCGGACCGTTTGGAGAAGGATCCAAAAAATCGCCTCAATCATCGCGACGATATTCGTCAAAAACCGCCGCACATTTTGATTACAAATTTTTCCATGTTGGAATATTTGCTGGAGCGACCGGTAGACGCGCCCATCTTTGAAAATGCCCAACTTCGCTTTTTGGTGCTGGACGAAATCCATGCATACCGCGGCATTCAATCGACGGAAATTGCGTTCCTCATCCGCCGTTTAAAAGAACGTTTGGGGCCAAAGCAACTTGCCTGCATCAGCACTTCGGCCACCATTGGCAACAAAACAAAGGAAAGCGGCAACAAAGCGCGAAAGTTCGCCGCTGATATTTTTGGCGAGCCGTTTGTTGAGCCTAATCCAATTCGCGGCACACCCGCAGAATTAAAGTTGCACTCGCCATCGCATTGCCCAAGCCCCACGCAGTATTGCGAAGCGGCCAATGCATTGCGCGCCGGCAAATCGACGCAAGAAGTTTTGAAGAATCTGGGACTTTGCGGAGAAGGGGACGATTTGGCCGATGCTTTTGAGCGCGACAAAAACTTGCACCGACTGCGAGCCGAGATTCTCACAAAACCAACCTTGCTGACGGATGCGGCGGAGAAACTTTTCCCAAAACCAGAAAAAGAAAAAGCCTCAACATCTTTGCAATCTATGTTGGAACTTGTGGCTAACAGTGGAGAAGACAACCAAAACCTTCTGCCGACGCGCCTGCACTACTTTGTGCGGGCGCAAGGGGGTTTGCATCTCTGCCTGCGAAGCGATTGTTCGGGACGCAAGGGAAACGACCCCGCATTTTTTGTGTCGCGGCAGAACCGCCAAACTTCGAGCGGCGAGGAAACTTCGAATTGTCCCGAAGGGCATTGCCCGGATTGCTATGAAAGCGGGCAAGAATCCCGGTTGGTGGAAACCGTTTCATGCCGCAAGTGCGGCTATCTTTACGGCGCTTTGCAAGACCTTGGCCCGCGTAGGGCGCAAAATCCCGGCAATCTGTCGGACGAAATCGAACCGTCCTTTGATTCGTTCAGCACGGAACTCGGTTGGGCGGCGGATTCGTTTTGGTCATATTTCAGCGTGGAGAACGACTTGCCTTTTCCAAAAACCAACAGCATCGACGAGGAAGATGTAGACTCCGCAAAGCTGTTGGAATCACCGGCAAAAATTGAGTGGTGCGCTTGCTGCGGCAAGAAGAAGGCTTCCGCCGGCGATTATTGCCGCTGCGAGACGCCGCATTTTCGCCAAATTCAAGTTTTCCACCGCCAATGCGACGAAAAAGAAACGGTCAATCTTTACATGCAGACAAAGAAACCCTTGCTTTATTGTCCGAATTGCGGCGCGCGCAGCAACGCATCGGGCATTGAGCCGGTTCAGCGTTTTCAAGAATCGGAGGACGAAACCGGTTTGGCGATGGCGATTCCATTGGCGCACTTCCAAGTTTCGCCAAAGGCGAATGAAAACAAAAGACCGCCTCGGAAGTTGCTCTGCTTCACGGATCATCGCCAGCGGGCGGCCGCTTTTCCGTCTCTGCTGGAAGAAGAGACGTTCACGCATGATCTCGGACGCAAAATCGTTCGCATTGCGCGCAAGTTTAGCGGCAAAGATTTGAAAGTGGCGGATTTGGGACTTCGGCTGTTTGATGCATCTCGCCGCGATATTCATGGCGTCGGCAACCCGGATTACGATCCTGATTTCTTTTTGCCGGTTTCGCGTTTTCCCGATGGTTATGATGCCAATGCGCGGGATAGTTTGCAGAAACAAGAAAATCTTTGGATCGGTGAATCCTTGAGTTATTTCGGCATTCCGGATTCTGCCCGTGAGTCAGCGGAAGACTTGGGCTTAGTTGCAGTGGAATATGGAATTGAGGAAAAGGAACTGGCCGCGTTCCACAATCTCTTCAAAGGCTTTGGCTTGGACAGAAACGCCGCTGCTGCCGCTTTGCAAATCTTGCTGGGTTATCTTCGTCAAAGAAAGGCGTTCACTTTGCCGCCGGAGCGCGTTTCTCCCTATGACGCGGCTTTTGGCAGAGTTGGCGGCATTATCGCGTATGATCTGAAGACCGCCGGCAAATCTGTCCAAGGATGGTTGTTGACCCAGAAAGGCAAACTTCGCAACAACTTCATCACCAGTTTTTTGCAGAGGCTCACAGGATTAAAAGACGAATCTTTGCGCCAATGCGGCGAGAAAGTTTGGCAGTTCCTGACTGGCGAAGGATTGCTCCAGAGAATTATCAATCCTCGCGCGTGGCAACTGGATTACGAGCGCATCATCGTCAAGCCGGCAACGGATCGATTTGAATGTCCCCGTTGCGGCATCGTTACGGCGTATTCCGCAAGGGGTGTTTGCCCGCGCAAAGAATGCGATGGAACGCTGGAAGTGGTGTCGTTTGAGAAATCGCGGTTGGCGAAAAATCTCATTGCTCAATGGGTAGCCGGGCAGAGCAAGCCAAAATTTACCACTTTGAAATCAGAGGAACACACCGCCCAAATCAACAAGGAATTGGCCAAGCGTATTGAGGATCGTTTTCGAGAGGACGGCGTGAACTTGTTGAGTAGCACGACCACTTTTGAACTGGGCGTCAACATCGGCGATTTGCAAAAGGCACTACTCCGCAACGCGCCGCCCGCCAGCGCAAACTATGTGCAACGGGTTGGCCGAACAGGGCGAGGCAAAGACAAAAACTCCGTCTGCGTCACCATTTGCCGCCGCACAAAATACGACGCGGATATGTGGAAGGAACCAGAGCGGTTGATGAGCGGATCGATTCGTCCGCCCACTGTATTTTTGGAAAATCGGGAAATTGCCCGGCGACACTTCAACGCCGTCGCCTTTGCCCGTTTCCTGCGAGACGAGTACGAATCAGCGCTGGGAAGAGCGCCGGCGCAAAAAATTCCTTTGGAACCTTTTCTGCCGAGTGAATCTAGAGGAAAGATTCGCGAAGGACACCGGGAGCACAAACCGGAACAGTTTCTTGGCTTTTCTGATTGGGCGCGAAAGCAGACTGAGAATGACTTGTTTGTAACGGAAAACTGCGTCGATTTGCTGAAGGCAGTCAAAGGTTTTTCTGCCGGCGTTAATCAATGTCAAGAAAGTTATGATAAGGCTTTCGCAGAGATCGCCGATGAACTGAACGCGCTGGCCAAAGAAAGAGAGCGGTTGAGCGACAAAGGCTACGATGACTCGGCGAAACTTCTTGGCGACTCTATCAAGAAACTGCTTGCGACGGACGTCATCGACGAGTTGGCTAAGCGCGGGTTTCTGCCGCGCTATGCCTTTCCGCTGGATGTGGCCACTTTGGAGACGGGTTTTACGCGTTGGTCGTGGGATTCCGACGTTGAACTAAGCCGTGATCGAGGCATCGCCATTTCGGAGTTTGCTCCCGGCGCCCAAGTCGTTGCCCGCAAACAAGTTTTTACCAGCGAAGGACTTTATGTGGTCGGCCATGACGACAAACCTGAACGTCGCTGGTATGCGAGATGCAGGCAGTGCGACCAAATTGAAACCGCTGTGACTCAGAAAAAGTTGGGCAGCCAATGCCCCGTTTGCAAAAGCGCGGGGAGAACGACTACAGGATTTGTTGAACCTTCGGCGTTTAGCATTCGCGTGGACAAAGGCAAGCGACCCCACTTTCGCCGGGCGACGTTGCTTCGGCAACGGCAACCCTTGACGCATTTCACCGACCGCATCGAAGAGGAAAAGTTTGAGGATTGCGGCTTGTTCCGCCTTGCTTTGAAGCCGGACGGGAAGTTGTTCCGTTACAACTTGGGGCCAGAAAACAAAGGCTTTGTCTTGTGTCCCGCTTGCGGTTATAGCGCGTCTCGCCGGAATTTCAAAAAGAGCAAACACAAAAAGTTGCGATGGCTCAAAGGACAAGACAAGAACTACGAGAATAAAAATCTGTGGGGCGCGGCAGGCATGAACGGTCTTGCCTACGGCCACGAGTTTCAGAGTCATTGTTTGGTTGTTCGGCCTCAACGGGAATGCGATTCATCGGAGTCGTTAATGTTTGCGTTGCGAAAGGGAATGTGCAGCGTGCTAGAACTGGAGGCTTCGGACGTCGGTGTGACTCGGCGTTGGTTGAGCCATAAGAATGTCGATGGCGCCCAAGTGGAGTTTATTCTTTACGACCAAACGCCGGGCGGGGCCGGCTTCGTTAAGGATGGCAAAGACCGTTGGCCGGAAGTGGTGAAGCAGGCGGAGGAAGTTTGTCAAAAGACGGAGAATCATGTTTGCGATAAGGCTTGTTATGATTGTTTGAAGGATTTTGGCAATCAATCCTATCATGAGGATTTAGACAGGAATTCGGTGTTGAGATTCTTCGACATTGTGGAGTGAGGCCGTTTGCGCGGGCGTTTTGCGATTGCGCTTGAGTCGCGGCGTATTTTGGCGGTTTGGCGGGCGGTTTAGAGGGAGAGTTTTTGGAATTTTTCTTCGATGAAGGTGGTTGGGCGATGCTGATTCGATGTTTTTCGCCGATGCTGAGTTGGACGCCGTGTTCGCCAAAGCAAACAGGAAAGTGAATTCGACTCTCTCAACGCAATTTCATATTCAAACTATGATATTTTCAGCAGGGAGACCCGATAGACGAATCTTCTCCGATGAACATGGTCAAGAGCGAGAAAATCAAAAGGCAATGGGAAGTGCGCAAGCTTTTTGCGTTTCCAACGATCTTTTTAGGTTTCAACATTTTTATGTTTTTGCGGACTTGACTGGTTGAAAAGAGAGGTATTTGAGGGAGGAGAGGGAGGGAAAAAGACGGCAATTTTTCAGCCTGATTTCAGGATAGCGGATTTTTATTGATTTTCCTTGTCAAAACTAGAAATGCTTTTGGTTTTATATGTTTTGTTGCCGGCCTGAAAAATTTCGGTTGCGACGGATTTGATTTTTGGCGAGCCAATCAAAAGGCATTAAAAAGGCATTAACTTATGCGCTGTTTTGTTTCAAAGATTCTGAGTTGGGTCATCCTTGTCGGGCTTGCCTCCGCAAACGCCGAGCCGCCGTCGGAAAATCAGCCGACAGCTGAAACCGAGAGCAATCCACAAGCGGAGTTCGGCTGGCACTTTGCGGGAATTAGCGCTGTGGAATCTGCGGAGAATGCTTTCACGTTGCAGGATGTTTGGCGATTGCCGGAAAGCCGGCGCCTGGGGCGGCTCTTGACGGAGAGGCTTGCCCGGACGCCGGAACGCCAAATGTTTGGCCGTCAAGCGGTTGCGAACGCTGAGCGCGCGCGAATCGCTCAATCTTTGGCGGCGTTGCTTTTGGCTTTTGAGAGCTTTGGTGAAGTCAATGGGCTAGCCGGCGAACGGCCGCATCTTTCGTTGGCGGTGAAGTTGGCGCCGCCAAAAGCGGCCGAATGGAAGCAGAAACTTCGCCTTTACTTTGCCTCGTTGGGTTGGCGGGAAATTGCAGACTCCGCCGAGGAAAATCTTCGTTGGCTGGCGTCGAAAGAGGATTCGGAGGCTCGTTTGGCAGAAGAAGGAGAGTGGTTGCTGTTTGGCGCCGGCCACGGTAATTTTTCGCGCTTGGCGGAGTGGAAAGCGTCGATTGCCGGCGGTTGTTTGCCTTCGTCTTTGGCGGCGGGTGATTTGCTATTGTTACGCGGCCACGCCGGCAGACTGGCCGAATGGTTGGCCGGCGTTTCTCTTCCCTCATTTTCGGATTTTGAAGTTCGCTTCCAACCCGAAGAAAACAGCGTGCGAACGACGGCGACAATCCGCTTGCGCGAGGCCGTAGAATTTCCTCTCCCAGACTGGGAAGTGCCTGCCAAGTTCATCCGAGATCCCATTGTCAGCTTCAGTGCCGCACGGGGTCTGCGTTCCGTCATTGCCAAATTGCCGGCGGCCAAAACGCTGGCTGAACGAGGCATCCCGGAACAATTCTTCTTGTGGTCGCGACGATTTGTTCCATCTTCAAAAAGCATGCCCATCTATCCGTTCCCTGCCTATCTCGCCTGGCCTATTCCGCTTGAAGAAGTGAGAGTCGAGCGTCTCCACCAACACCTTTCCGACCTCGTTGGCGCGGACGTTCTTGCAAGCGGTCGCGCCCGTCTGGTTTCTCTTCCCAAACTCAACAAAACAATGCTTCAGCTGCGGGCGCCGTTGGTGGAGCCTTTCGTCCGCGGCTTCACAAACCAAACCCAAGGCGTCCGAATCGCCGGCCTTTTTCCTTTGATCAATGAGCCGAGACCGATTCCGGACGCCTTGTTGGCGCAACTGGACGGCGCCGAGAATTTGGTCTACTATCACTGGGAAATTACCCAGAACCGACTAGACTTCTCCAAAAATCTATTTCAACTCCTAGCATTCTTGACCGGCCAATCGCAGATGAAGGCAGACGGCTACGGACTCCCTTGGCTGAACGCCGTCGCCCCTAAAATGGGCAACGCCGTTACCATTGTGACCGCTCCCGCGCCTCAAACCCTTCAGCTGGTAAGAAAATCCTACTTCGGCTTCACCGGTTTGGAACTGGCCGCCTTTGCCCGCTGGCTTGAATCCGAGTCTTGCCCTTGGATCGACGCCGAATTCCTCTCCGCTTGGAAAACGAAACCCGCCGCCAACCCGCTAAAATCTCCCGCTACCGATGCTCAAACTGGGCGTTAACATTGACCACGTCGCCGCCATTCGTCAGGCCCGCTATCGCGCTGCCGAAGCCAAGGGCGAGCCTGATCCCATCCAAGCCGCCATCGCCTGTGAAGCCGCCGGTTGTCACGGCATCACCGTTCATTTGCGCGAGGATCGACGGCACATACAAGACGGCGACGTTTGGCGGCTCAAACAAACGCTCCAAATCCCCTTGAACCTCGAAATGGCGAACACGCCGGAGATGGTCGAAATCGCCGCCCAACTTCGTCCCGCCTCCGTCTGCATTGTCCCCGAAAAACGCGAAGAACTGACCACCGAAGGCGGCCTTGCTGTCGCCGGCGCCCTTCCCTCCCTTGCCCAAACCGTCGACCGTCTGCAATCCCTCGGCGTTGAGGTCAGCCTCTTCATCGATCCCAATCCCGCCCAAGTTGCCGCCGCTGCTAAAACTAAAGCCCGCGCCGTCGAACTCCACACCGGTGACTTTGCCGAAGCCTTCAAAACCAATCCATCGGACGCCGAACGAGAAATCCGCCGTATCAGCACCGCCGCCTCGCAGGGAAATCAACTCAGTCTCAAAGTCAACGCCGGCCACGGCCTCAACTATCAAAACATCGCTCACATCCGCAAAGTGCCGCACTTGGCCGAACTGAACATCGGCCACAGCATTGTTAGCCGCTCCATCGTTGTCGGACTTGGCGCCGCTGTTCGAGAAATGCTCCGCCTCCTCCAACCGGAAAATAGAAGGAAAGATTGTGACTAAACTTTTTGTATTTCACAACGAAGAGACCGGCGTCTCCTTATATCACGTGGATTGCGTTTCCTTTATGGAAGAGATTGCTACGAAACATCCTCCGGGCTTGTTTGTTTGATATGATATTTGCCGATCCGCCCTATCTTCTTTTTTCCAACAGCTGCACAACCTGCCATGCGGGAAAGAGGGTAAAAGTGGACAAGGGCAGATGGGATAAATCACGAGGCAGCTTAGAATTCAACCACGAATACAATTTATTATGGTTGAGTTTATGTCAAAAGTTGTGAAAATAAAATCGAACTATTTGGGTTTCCAGAAGGCAGCATGTAATTTATTCGATCGGGTTCGGCATGCAACAATTAGAAATGAAAATTCTCAACGATGTAACATGAGGAAAAACCCAATCTTCCTCCCAACTTGCCGTGCAGATGCTTCACGCATTCTGCGGAAACCATTCTCTGGGCGGCAAAAAACAAAAAGTCCAAGCACACATTTTTGGAGACTGGACTTTATCCAGCTATCCATTCAGAGATTAGAAAACTCTTAAGCAGAGAGAACCAGTTTCAATTTTCAGAGATTGTCGAATGATAAGAGGAGGAAAGGGCGGAAGCGGTACAAGAACCGGCTTGTTTTTGGAGTGCGAAGTTAATTTTCTATCGCTTCTAAAATAAATCTAGGGATATGAAGTTAAAAAGCAAATCAAAGAGCCGGCCATGAAATTTATTATCAAGGCAATCTAGTTGCCAGATGTTTCAAAAAGCACCAGTTCTACATGTTTTTGAAGGAACATGATATTGATTGGAGAAACATAATTTCTAAAAACTGTTGCCCGATGGATCTTTTATCATTCAAAACACTTTGTTTATTACCGAAGTCAAATACCAACAAGGGGAAGGTTCCGTAAATGAAAAATTGCAAACTTATGATTTGAAGCAGAAACAATATCTTAAATTAGTTGTGCCGTTGGAGTTAAAGGTGGAATACGTCTATGTCTTGGGCGATTGGTTCAAAAACCCAAAATAAAAGAAACTTCCTGCTTCAGTTTAGACAATTAGATGTTTACCGTATTGGTGTTGGTTTCTTCCTTCCCGCAAAGGCCGAGTTGTTTTCGGAGTTCGCTAATTTCGGCGGTGATTCCTTGTTGGAAGAAGATGGCGTCCGCTTTGTGAATGAGCAGATTAGCGCCCATTTCCACGAATCGCCTTTGTTCTTCTATGGAAAACCATGCGTGAATGCCGGCGC
Source organism: Limisphaerales bacterium (assembly GCA_965203425.1). Lineage (GTDB taxonomy): Bacteria > Verrucomicrobiota > Verrucomicrobiia > Limisphaerales > AAA164-E04 > UBA2970. The sequence continues at coordinate 134,380 of OZ241891.1, forward strand.
CGATTTTTTGGTTTCGCGCTTTTTTGAAGATGGTTTCGGCGGCTTTTAGAAATGCCGGGTGTTGATATTGTTCCGGGATGCCGAGGCTGGCGGTGAGATCGTGCGGGCCGATCAACACGGCGTCGATTCCATCGACGTCGAGAATTTCCTCCAGCGCGTCCATTGCCGGAACGCTTTCGATGTTGAGGATGAGGAGACCGCCGGCCGGGTTGTCTTCGACGTAGCGGGCAAGCGACGATTGCAGTGGACGGCCGGCGAGGGTTTCGGCAAGCCGTCGGCCTTTGAGCGGCCGGAGTTTGGCGGCGCCTTTGAGCGTGCGCGCGGTTTTGGCGCATTCGACGTAAGGAGCGATGACGCCGACGGCGCCGTCATCCAGGGCGACGGTTGCTTGGTTGGGGTTATGGTCGGGGATGCGCACAAGCGGAGGCAATCCCATAGCGGCGTAGGCGCGGCACATCCAGGATAGACGCTCGCGGTCAATGGCGATGTGTTCGGTGTCGATGAAGACGAAGTCCAGGCCGCAGTCACGGAGGATCTTTGGCCAAAAAGGAGAGGAGGAGGCGACGAGCGTGCCAAGCACGGTGTTGCCTGTTTTGAGGGCGGTTTGCAGTTTTTTGGCAGTCATGTTTTTAGATTGTCCACGGAAATTAGGCGGACGGGCTGGCGACGGTAACAACGATGTGTTGCAGGCGGAAAAACCACAAGCCCGGAAAAGCGGCAAGGCCTCTCAAATCGTGCAGATGAATGACGGGAAATCCAAATATCTTAAATCGCAACATAAGAGAGGAATGGGCGGTTAGACGGAGACGGTTTCGCCCGGGCCGGGTTGCAGGACTTTGACTTTGGGGTAGCGGGTTTTGATTTGCTGATCGAACCACGCGCGGGAATCGTCTTCGCCGTGAGCCAAGATAACGGTATGAGGGGAGACTCGCCCGACGAATTCGAGGAGTTCCTCGCGATTGGCGTGGGCGGTGAGGTCGAATTCTTGCATGTCGCAGCGGCGGGTCAACTCGCCGGCGGTTTGGCTGAAGGGAAAAGTTTCTCCGTAGGCAGTGGCGCGAAGCCTTCCGGCTGGCGTTTCCGGCGCGGCGTAGCCGACAAAGAAAACGGCTTGCTTTTCGTCTTCGATCATTCGCACCGCCAGCTCGTGGGAAGGAGTATGCTCGGTCATCATCCCCGCTGTGAGGACGAAGAGCCGGCCGCCTTTTAGTTTCACGGCGTCTTGCCTCTGCGGATCCAGGACGATGAGCTGGAGGTTTTCGTGGAGGATAAGATTGCTGTGATTTCGCGGAGTTCGATGGGCTTCAAGATCGTAAATTTCAGTAAAGACGCGCCCCAGTCCGCCGATGTAGACGGGTTGTTTCCGCAATTTTCCAGCGCGCATCTTCAGCGCGAGCAGGGCGAGGATTTCTTGCGTTCGGCCAAGGGCGAAGGAGGGAATGAGAACGCTGCCTCGGCGTTTTAGGACGGTTTTGATGGCGGAGGTCAGCCGCGCAATTTCGGATTGACGGCTAAATCCGGGCGGGATGACGCGATTGCCTCGGGTGGTTTCGAGGATGAGCACGTCCGCCTTCAATCCTTCAAATCGGGCGCCTCGGAGAATGGTTTGATCGCCGAAAGAAACATCGCCGGTGTAGAAGATTGTTTCTCGTTCCCCCCGAACCATGAGGCCGGCCGAGCCGAGTGCGTGGCCGGCGTCGCAGAATTCCAAAGTGGGGGTAGCTTTGCGGCTTTTTGGTTTTGTAGGCGTCGCCCATTGAATTTCCCGATTGTATTTGCATCCTTGAAAGATGCAGGCGATTTCGTCGAGCTCGTGATGGCTGTAAAAAGGATACTCCGCGATGCCGAGTTCGTCTCGTTGGCGTTTCATAACGTTGACGGAGTTATGCAACACGCGTTCGACAATGAAGTAACTGAGTTCGGACATCAGCACGCGGGATTCGGGAAAATAGCGGACGGCAACTGGAAGCGAACCAACGTGGTCGTGATGGCAGTGAGTGATGGCAATGGCGTCGACTTGCTTGCCGCGGATGATTTCAAAAAGCGGGAGGCTTTCGTTGCCCGTGAGTTTGGGATGAACGCCGGCGTCCATCAGCAGTCCGCAACCGTCCAATTCGACGAACCAAGCGCTGGCGCCAATGTCTTCTTGGGGATTTAGATTTGTAATTTGCATGCCATGTATCCGACCGTCCGGCTGTTGAAAATCTGAAGAGTTCTCCCACTTGCCCAACCGTGTTTCCAATCGGCTTGGGAAAATCTAATCCCAATCGCCTTTGCAAAGCCAGAATTATTGCGGGCGAGGCGGCATTTTTTTCAGGGAAGAAATGTAAGCCTTCGTCAAAAAGGATTCTTCGCATCAAGTTTTTTGAACGAAAGCAAAGCGATCGCTCTCTCAATTATTGTAGTTTTTGTGTTCTCATTTTGGGAATCGCAGTGCATTCGGCGTGATTGACGCCTCTGTCCTTGCGTAAGTTGTTGTCAAGGCAGGCATCGGGGAATCCGGTGCCTGCTTCCCGCCCGCCATTCTCTTGTGGAATTGCGGATGTTTCTGGGAAAAAGCGTCCTCAAAAATTATTTCATTGCTTTGAAAATTCGGATTCGAGACAATGATTAGCCTGAATTGCATGTTGGCTTCGTATAGAAAGAATTGGTCGGTAGAAAGAGGTTTTGCGCTCTTGTCCGCCGTTATCGGGTTGCAGTTCGTTGCTTGGGCCGAATTCGGCACGGCGACAAAGAATTCATGGCCTATGTTTCGCGGGAGTTCGTCGCTTTGCGGAGTGACGCCGGCGCGTTTTCCAGAAAATCCATCGTTGAAATGGACTTTCGCAACAGGAACGCCGGTCAAATCTTCCGCCGCCATCCACGGCGGGATGGTCTTCGTCGGCGCAGACAACGGAATCTTATACGCTCTCGACCTCCAAACCGGCCAGGCAAAGTGGCAACGAAAGACCGAAGGCCTCCTCGAATCTTCGCCGCTCGTTTGGAAAGATTCCGTATTCATCGGCTCCGGCGACGGATATCTCTACGCATTCTCAAAATCTTCCGGGGAACTAAAATGGAAGTATGAAACCGAAGACCAAATTCTGGGCGCGCCCAACTGGGTCAAGTCGCCGGATGGCTCGGCAGTTTGGATTCTGGCGGGAAGCTACGACTTCTTCCTTCACTGCGTGGACTCTGCAACCGGGAAGTTAATTTGGAAATACGAAAGCGGCAATTACATCAACGGCACTCCGGCCGTGTCCCAAGACGGCAAAACGGTCTTCGGCGGATGCGACGCCCTCTTGCACGTCGTTTCCCTAGCGGATGGAACAAAAGTCAAAGAAATTGAAGCGGGCGCCTACATCGCAGGTTCAGCGGCAATGGCCGGAAATTCTGTCTTCGTCGGCCACTACGAAAGCGAATTTCTCTGCGTCGATCTGGAAGAATCCCGGGTGAAGTGGCGATTCAGAGACCGCCAGTTTCCCTACTATTCCTCCCCCGCAGTGACCTCAAAATGGGTCGTCTTCGGAGGGCGCGACAAACAACTTCACTGCCTAAACCGCGAGACCGGCGAGCCGCATTGGAAGTTTGCAACCCGGGGAAAAATCGACAGCTCCGCCATCGTTTCCTCAGACGGCAAAGTGGCCGTAGGATCGGATGACGGCCGTCTTTACATCCTCTCTTTGGACAAAGGAACAGAGCTTTGGTCATACGAAATTGGCGCTCCCGTTACCGCGTCGCCGGCGGCTATCGAACACTGGATCGTAGTAGGTTCCGAAGACGGTTCCATATATGCATTCGGAAACTAATTAGAAATGGATATGAAAGGCAAAACAGACACTAATATCAACGACCCCAAGCCCCCGCCCCAACAAAAGGACACCACGGTCGGCAACTACTTTATATCCAACTACCCCCCCTTTTCCTTTTGGAAAAAGGAAAACATTGCTGACTTTCAAAGCGCGTTGACCCGCCCGTCCAGCCCTCAAACTCCTTTGGGACTATACCTACATATTCCATTCTGCCGCAAACGTTGCCATTTTTGTTACTTCCGCGTCTATACGGACAAGAATGCGACGGCGATACACGGCTACATTCAAGCGGCGATCAAGGAATTAGAATTATATCGCCAACATCCCTTTATCGGGAATCGCCAAGTGGATTTTGTCTACTTCGGAGGAGGCACACCTTCTTATCTGTCCGTGGACCAACTAACACAATTGACTTCCGCAATGAAGCGCGTCTTGCCGTGGGACGCCTCCCGGGAAGTCACATTCGAATGTGAACCGGGGACGCTGACGCCGCATAAATTGAAAGCCATCCGAGAGATTGGTGTGACGCGACTCAGCTTGGGTATAGAAAACTTTGACGACCATATTTTGGAGATCAACGGACGAGCGCACCGCAGCCGGGAAATCGAACGCGCCTACAATTGCGCCCGCGAATTAGAATTCCCCCAAATCAACATCGACCTAATTGCAGGCATGGTAGAAGAAACGGAAGACAATTGGAAGCGATGCGTCCAAAAGACTCTCGAACTTTCTCCCGACAGCGTCACCATTTACCAAATGGAAATTCCCTACAATACCACCATTTATAAGGAAATGAAGGCGCAAGGCAAGTTGACGGCGCCGGTAGCGGACTGGGAAACCAAACAACGCTGGGTGCAAGAAGCATTCGAATCTCTGGAAGCCGCCCGTTATACAATCGGTAGCGCCTATACAGCCGTAAAAGACAAATCAAAAACACGTTTCATTTACCGAGATCAATTATGGGCCGGAGCAGATTTGTTAGCCCTCGGCGTTGCCTCCTTTGGACACATCGGAGGCACCCACTACCAAAATCAGCACGACTTTGAGCCTTATATGAACGACCTCCGCAATGAGCGTTTGCCGGCATGCCGCGCGTTAACACCCAACGCTGACGAGCGATTGATTCGCGAGCTTGTTTTGCAGTTAAAATTAGGCAGCGTCAGCCGTTGCTATTTTAGCGAAAAGTTTAAGGTTGATATTCTGAATCAATTTGCCAAGCCGCTGCGACAAATTCAGGAGTGGGGTTTTCTTTCCGTGGAAGGCGACAAAATCCAACTGAACCGGGCGGGCTTGCTGCAGGTAGACCGTCTCCTGCCTGAGTTTTTTCTGCCGGAACATAGAAACGCCCGATATGCTTAGAGAGCCCGCCACTTGCAAAACCACTGCCGTCGGTTCTCTCAAACAGCTGTTGGCCAATGCGTTTGATCGCCAAAGGGCGCGCCATCCCCAACTCCGCCCATTGTCCGCGGCCGCCATTCCCCAACCCTACCGAAGCCTATTGGTCCATAATTCGGATATGACCTCCACATTGAAACATTACCATCAAGACGATCTCTCACTTCGTGTCCTTCATCTTGAAGTTTCTCCGTCAGAACTGCGTCGGGAGGTGTTATTATGCCGCTGCGCAGATGGAAAACCTGTGGAATACGGCGTCATTCGCGTTTTGTTGCTGGCCTTTGCGCCTCCTGCTCGCGAGGCGATACTGAAGGGGCTTGTTCCTTTAGGCCAGATACTAGATACTTTTGGCATCCTGTATTTGAGCCAACCGAACGAATACTTTAGGATTAACGACAACGAATACCTCCGGCGGCGGTTGGATGACCGAAGCACTGCTGAACGATTTGGACGCGTCAATACTTTGAGCCGTCCCGCAGGCGGCAAGTTAGCGGAAGTAGTGGAAATTCTTCCTACAATAAAATAAGTCTTTGCGGTCGCATCAGGCGGGGTTGCAACATGAAGAACTATAACGAATACGACGTAGTGATTATAGGAGGCGGTCCGGCGGGTTGCAGCGCGGCAGCGATACTCGCAGAGGCGGGGCGGAAGGTTCTTGTGTTGGAGCGAGAAAAGTTTCCTCGCTACAAAGTGGGAGAGTCGTTGATTCCTTTTACCTATCATCCTCTCAAACGGCTGGGGCTGATCGACTGCATGCGGGATTCACATTTTGTGAAAAAGTATAGCGTGCAGTTTGTTTCCCCATCCGGCAAAGCCTCGCAGCCGTTTTACTTTTCTTCGCGCTATGATGAAAACGTGGCGCAGACTTGGCAGGTGTTGCGTTCTGAGTTTGACCAAATTCTCATGGAAAACGCGCGGGAAAAGGGCGCTATAATTTGGGAGGAAACCCGTGTTTGCGGGCTAATCAGCGAGGGAAACACAACGCGAGGAGTGCGAGTCCAACGCGCGTCCGGTAGCGAGACGGCGTTAACCGCTTCCATGACTCTGGATGGCTCCGGCAAAGAGGCCTTTGTCGCAACGAAAAAACGGTGGCGCAAGCGCGATCCCCGCCTGAACAAAGTAGCTGTATGGACCTACTACCGCGGAGCGATGCGGGATAAAGGCATAGACGCCGGCGCTACTACGGTGGCTTTTGTTCCTGAAAAAGGTTGGTTTTGGTACATCCCGCAACACCAAGACATGGTAAGTGTCGGCGTGGTGGCCGAAGGAAGCTATTTGACCCGCGGCGGACTCAAAGACCCCGCTGCTATTTTCAAACGGGAGATCGGCCAAAACCTTTGGATAAAGGAACATCTGGCGCCCGGAAAACAAATCGGAAAGCACTATGTTACCAGCGAGTATACTTTTCGTTCCGAGTATTGCGCCGCAGAGGGGCTTCTTTTGCTTGGCGACGCCTTCGGTTTTTTAGACCCCGTGTTTTCATCGGGATTGTTGCTGGCGCTCAAGAGCGGCGTTCTAGCTGCAGAGGCGGTGGATCGCGCGTTGCGGCAGGGAAATTTAGATCCGTCCCAGTTCCAATCGTATTCTTCCGCAATGAGGCAGAGTATTGAAAACATGAGAAAATTGGTGTATGCTTTTTACGATCCCAATTTTAGTTTCCGGCGACTGACCGAAAAATATCCACATCTGGCCGGCGACGTCACCGATTGTTTATCCGGCGACGTGAATAAGGATTTTTCCCGCTTGTGGAAAGCAATCGGCGAGTTCGCCTCTCTTCCTGAGGAACTGCCCTACGGAACTCCAATGCCGGACGCCGAAAGTTCCGGCTTGCCGCCCTCGTCTTTTCTTTCCGGCCGCAGGCAGACTCTGCCGATCTCAACAGAAGTCCAGCGTTTCTGATGAACATTCTGCAGGTCACGCCCGGCGCCGGAGGCATGTATTGCGGCGCTTGCTTCCGAGACAACGCCCTCGTGGGCGCATTTCGGCAGATAGGACACTCGGTCGTTTTGCTGCCGCTTTATTTGCCTCTCACTTTGGATGAACCGGATCAAAGCCGTGGCGCTCCCATTTTCTTTGGCGGAATCAACGTTTACCTGCAAGAAAACTCAACGATCTTTCGCCGGTTGCCGCGCGTTTTGACCCGATGGCTGGATTTCCCCCAACTCTTGAAATGGTCCGGCCGATTCGCCAGCCGAACGAGGCCCGAAGACGTGGGAAGCCTCACCGTTTCGATGCTCAAAGGAGAAAACGGCAATCAGGCTAAGGAAATAGAATTCTTGCTAAATTGGCTGCGGCAACAGCCAAAACCGGACGTAATCAACCTCTCGAACGTCCTCTTGATTGGTTTGGCGCGGCGTTTGCGCCGGGAATTGCAGGTTCCCGTCATCGCCACTTTGCAAGGCGAAGACGCTTTCTTGGACGCCCTGCCAGAAAAAAACCGCGCCGAAGCCTGGCAAGCTCTCCGCGAACGGGCGGCGGAAATCGACCAATTCATCGCGCCGAGCCGCTACTTCGGCGAGTTGATGCAAAACCGCATAGGTTTTGACCAAAGCAAACTCCGCATCGCGCCGAACGGAATTCGACTGGATGGATACGGCCCCACCGACGCGCCAAGCAACCCGCCAGTCTTGGGTTTCTTCGCCCGAATGTGCAAAGACAAAGGACTAGACACACTGGTGCAAAGCTTCCTGATATTGAAACGACAGAAAAAAACCAAACACTTGAGGCTGAAAATCGGCGGCGGACTGAGCCCGACGGACAAACCTTTCGTTCGACAATTGAAAACTCAATTGAAACAGCATGGTTGCGCTGACTCCGCCGAGTTTCATCCCAACCTTTCCCGCGAGGAAAAGATCGCCTTCCTGAAACAGTTGACCGTTTTCTCGACGCCGGCGCTTTACGGAGAAAGTTTCGGGCTTTATGTCCTGGAAGCATTAGCCGCCGCCGTTCCCGTCGTCCAACCTCGCCACGCCGCCTTCCCAGAAATCCTCGATGCCACCCAAGGCGGAATCCTTTGCGAACCGGGCGATCCTCAAGCCCTGGCCGACGGGATCGAATCCCTGTTGCTGAATCCGAAAAAAGCGCGGGAAATGGGCAAACGAGGCCGACAAGCCGTTTGTCGAAACTACAGCGTCCACGCTATGGCCCAACGCATCGCCGCCATCTACAAAACCATGCCCTCACGGCAGATTTCCCCTCGCCCCTCAACCTAAACCACCTCGGCGCCTGCCAAAATCGCATTTTTCAAATTGGCTCCTCCTCAAAACTCAATTGCGACAAGTCGACATTGCGCAAAAATAGACAAAAATCATCCGACCTTCACTTCTTTCATTGCCTTTGAAACACAAAATCATCCTCATTGCTTATTTGAATAGCAAAACGGAATTTTAGTTCCCGATTCCAATTCATACAACACTCTGTCCGCGAACAAAATCGACAACGAAAACGCGATCCTTATTAACGAAACAACTAAAACCTGTCCGCACAAGCTGAATTGACTTTCCACACTCACAAAATTCACAAAAAAACACCCAATCACCCAACCCTTCCTCTTAAAAAAGCCACAACAACCCCTACCTCCTTCGAAAAAAATCCCAAAGCAAAGTTAAAAACCCAATCCCCTTTGCAAATAATAGCCACTAGCCCAACTACAAATCACATCACAAAAACCTCGCTTCCCAACTTGCGAAAACAAGGATTGAGAAAAAAGCACAATTGCCATCGTCGTTGTCGGTTGCCAATCCCAGTTTTTCCTTCCACACAAACCACTACGCCCCGACCCCCAAATCTCTCAGTAATCTTGCTTTCTCCTTTTCGTATCTTTTGGAAGTGGCGGCGAACAACCACAAAACCCAACGCACCCAACTGCACAACAGCGTCTGCGAACCATAAATCACAAACATTGTGCGCAGATCACTAGCCAACAATCCTGAAATCCCCTCCACTAATTCGCTAATCACCAACCACAAACATCAAAGCACAAAGCACCGGCCGCTAGTTTGCCCGCACAACAACTAGCCGGCTATAAATCGCTAACCGTGCCTCCTCGCCAATCGCTAACTGTTGGAGACGAGCAAAGCTATAAATCACAAGATACCAGCTACAAAACTGTGGGCAGTTTGTCATTTTTGTCGCTCGCTACATACACCAAAAAATCCCCAACACCAAACCAAGTCTACAAAGTGGCGGCTTGGGCTTGCCGTTTCTTATGAAAGAGGTGGCGAACAACCACAAAAGCCAACGCAAACAAATCAAACGCAATGCGTATTCTTTGGGTTTGAGAATGATTCTGCTGTGGACGATAACCCGCACCAAGCCATTAGTGTTGCCGCTAAGAAGGGGACGTAAGCCTCTGCTCTTTGATTAGGAGAAACCTAATAGGTCCACAGAATTATTGTCGCTTTGCGCATGGAAGTCGCTAATGAGCTTGTTGATCCAACCCGCTCTTGCCTAAGAAGAAGGCAGATTGGTAGAATAGAACAAACGGCTGAAGAAGCGAATTCCCAAGGGCATCGTATGGATTATCCTAGTCCACCCAAAAATGCTCAATCGTTCTGCCGTTAGCGCTGACAATGGCAATCATCGGCGCGTTGAGACACGAGCGGCAAAGTCAATGTTGGCGTTGGTTCTGCCTTTGCCCGAAATTCTCTTTCTTGCCGAATCGATGTCTTCGATATTAGAGCTCGCCAATCAGAAAGAATGGAGAAAGTTCGCATCCTTAGACTTGCTGGCGTTGTCAATGTGTCTGCCGTTATCTGAGAAGTAAATTTCTCAACTGTCTTGATTGCGAACATTTCTCTCCCCGCTAGATCTTATCGAGTTGCCGGCTTGTGTTATAGAGGGCTTGGAGAAAAACCAGAGGGGTCTGGTTGGCCTTGTTTTGGCTATGGTAGAGACAATATACGACTGCGCTCAGCTTTGCTTTACAGAAACCAAAGAAGAAAGCGCCGACACGAGCAACGCCGCTAAAAGAGACTTCCGGCTGATGCTGGTTGCTTTCGTTTTGACGCAAACACAAGGGGATTCTCTTCCTCATGTCTCCTCTGAACTAGTTTCAAAATCTAAGAGACTGCGGATGCGAACCAATCCACGATGGAATCCACAAAGGCGATTTATGTTTTGGAGGAACGCTTCTTCGCCGGCGTCCAGCGATGCTTGGGAATGCGTTCTGGCTGGTTCGCTGTCTCTGGCCGGATGCCTTGTCCATTCTCAAAATGCGAAAAGGGAAGAAAAGAGGAAAGGAAGTTTGTTAGAAACGACCAAGAGCGCCAAGAAGCGCGTCATCCCATCTTGCCGTTGTGGGGAGGAAGTTTTGTTGGATTGATGTTTCTGGGAGGTTTGGTGTTGGGGGATTCGTTGTTGGAGTGACTAGTGGTGAGAGGGTGTTTTTATGTAAGCTTTATAGTCAACGGTTGAGGTTGCTTTTGAGTTATTGGATGGTTGAGGGTATTCTGCGGGGATTGCTATGTTGTGAAAGGAATGATGCGGTGAAGGGATTTCTGTTGCTGGCGGTTGTCTATGCAAAAGAAGGAAAAGAGGAAGAAAGGTTAGGGTGGATTGGGGTTGGTCGGGGGAGAAAGGTAGGCTTTTATATGGGGAAGTATTTTATGGATTGCATTGGGTTTGTTTTTGCATGATGCATGCGTGTGGTTAGGGTTTTCAAAGTTTGGGGATTGTAAAGGAGGGAGGGAGATGGTCTTTGTGGTTGGTGGATTGGGAGAGTAGGGGGGCTTGCAGGGGATTTTTTAGTTTTGGCGTCCGTTGGGGATTGATTTTGCTGATTGGGAATGCTTGGCTAGGAACGTGCTGGTTTCTGGTTGTTGAGAAGTGATGGAGTTTGTTGGTTTCGGTATTGGCGTTTTTTGGATGCGGATGAGGGGGCAAAAGGAGAAGTAGTCGAGAGGATGTGTGAAAGGGCAAATCACTGGGCGATGACTTTGCAAAAAAGGGGAAGACTTTGCTGTTTTTGCATTGTAAACTGCTGAATGCTAATTATGGATTGTATGGTGGTTGGCTAGGTGGGAGTCTGTAGAGAGAGTGGTTGGTTTTGTAAATCTGTTGGTTGAGTTGTCTTTGCTAAGGGGATAGGTTTTTCGATGTTTGTTGGTTTGTTGGGTGGGGAGGATGGTTTTGGCGGTAGAGGGGATTTTGTGCGGGTTTTTCTCTTTTTGTTTGGGATGGGTTGTTGGGATTTGTTTTGGTTTTCTATGGGGATTGGTTCTCGTTTTTGGTGTCTCTCTGTTTGTGGAAACGTGCGCCGGTTGGGCGTTTAGCGAAGCAAGTGGCAGAACATGCCGTCCCGCAGTTTGGGTTCAAACCAAGTGCTTTTTGGAGGCAGGACGCTGTCATGGTCGGCGACGGCTATCAAGTCGGTGATGCGGAGGGGATGCAGAGAAAAGGCGACGCTGTTTGGGGTTTTGTCCGCTAGTTTTTCCAGTTCTTTGGTTCCTCGAATGCCGCCAATGAAGGAGATGCGTTGGCTTTTTCGAGGATTTTTGACGGCCAGCAAGGGTTGTAGTATTTGGTGTTGGAGGATTGCGGCGTCGAGAAGGTCGGCGGGATTTTGGGTTAGCGAAGTTTCCGGGCGGAATTCGATCTGGTGCCAGCGTCCGGCGAGATACATTCCGAATTGATGTTTGGTTTTGGGTTCGACGGGAGTGGTGGATTCGGCAACGGAGGCGGTTTGCTGAATTTTTCTTAGGAATGCTGTTGGTTCCCAACCGTTGAGGTCGTGGACGAATCGGTTGTAGGGGAGGATTTGGACTTGGTTGTGAGGGAATAGGACGGTGAGGAAGAAGTTGCTGTGGTTGGCGTTGCCTCGCCGTCGGGCTACTGCAGCGGCGGCGGCGCTTCGGTGGTGTCCGTCTGCAATGTAAGTGTTTGGCATGTTAGCGAATTGTGTTTCGATGAATTGAGCGTCTTTGGGGTTTTGGATGATCCAAGCGCTATGGCGAACGCCGTCGTTGCTTGGGAAGTCGATTGCGGGAGTGGATTGGGCAATTTTTTGGAAGAGCACGTCCAGTTCAGCGTGGGCGGAGTAGACTAAAAATACCGGACCGGTTTGGGCGTCAAGGGCTTCTATGTGTTGGACTCGGTCTTCCTCTTTTTCCGGGCGGGTCAGTTCGTGTTTTTTGATGAGGCCGGAATCATATTCGGCGCAACTGGACACGGCGACGAGGCCGGTTTGTTTGTGCCGTCCCATAATTTGCCGGTACAGAAAGTAGCGGGCGTCTTTGTCTTGAATCAAAAGGCCATCGCGGATGAGGCGGTCGAAGTTTTCCCGGCTTTTGGCGTAGACGGCTGCATCGCTGGGCGGGGTTTTGGCCGGCAGGTCAATTTCTGGTTTGCTAACGCGAAAGAAACTGCGAGGGCGGCTGATTGCGGCCTGCCTCGCTTCTTCGGTTGACAGCGCGTCGTAGGGAAGTTCGCAAATTTGCGCCGCTAAGCCGGGCTTGGGACGCAACGCTCGGAATGGTTTTACGGTGGCCATGAAGTCAATCTTGCCTACCGGAATCAAAACACAAGGCTGTTCCTTGGGTCAAAGAATTATTGCGCGAAAATCCCGACGCGAAAAATTCACAAAAAGTTCTTGCTTTGTTTCAAAAATTTCGGCTAAGTGTAACAGATTGATTTTGTTCAAACATGACAAACGCACACCGCAGAGGCGCGTAAAATGGCCCGATTGACGCGCTTAATTCAGCCCATGGGAGTTTCTTGAACCGTCCTCACTTTTCTCGCAGCCGTCGTTTTCACGGTCCTCGAATTCGGATTAATGAAAGGATTCGCGCTCGGGAAGTCCGAGTGATTGATTCCGCCGGCAAGCAGCTCGGAGTCTTCAGCCGACACGAGGCCATTGGCATGGCCCGCGCCCGCCAAGTCGACCTTGTCGAAATTGCCGAAAACGCCAACCCGCCTGTCTGCCGCTTGGTAGACTTCGGCAAATATCAATACGAACAATCGAAGAAAAAGAAGGAAAATAAAAAAAACCAGCACGCCAACAAAACCAAAGAAGTTCAACTAAGCGTCAAAATTGATCCGCACGACCTGCAGACGAAGCAGAATCACGCAATCGACTTTCTCTGCGAAGACATGAAAGTCAAAGTGACGCTCCGTTTCCGAGGCCGGGAAAACGCCCACAAAGAAGTTGGTTTTGAAGTCGTCGAACAATTTGTGAATGATTTGGGCGCTTGGGGACATCCCGACGCTCCCACAAGGAAAATCGGCAGAGGCCTGATCGTAATGATCATTCCCCTCCCCAGAAACCAACGAGCCCCCCATCCCGGACACGAGAAAACCGCCGTTCTTGACGAGATCGCCGCCGACTCGGAGAAACCGCCGCCATTGCCCGACAAAGAACCGCAACCAAAAACTCTCCCTGTTTCGGAAAAGCCTTCTCTACAGGAATCCGAAGAATCACTTGCGGAGACTGCAACCGCGCCGGAAACCGAACAGAAAACCGTCGAGCCTTTTTGGGAAACGCCGTTGATCCCAACCGAAGAAATCGAACCACAAGCGCCGCCGGCCATTACGGAAGAAACAGCGGCGATGCCTTTCCCCCAAGCCCCCGCGCAACAGGAGACTCTCCCCGTTTTTGAAGAAACGCCGCAGTTACCAAGCGAAGAGCCGCCGCTGGAAACCGCAAAGCCTGCCTTTCCCCAAGAAACCGAACCATCGATTGCTAAGGATCCATTGACAGTGCCAGAACCTGAGGAACCGATTGCCAAAGCGGCAACAACAGAGCCGGAAAACGAAGAAAATAACGCGGAGCAAAGCCAGAAGTGAGCGAGAAAAACGACATACTCAGGGGCCGCTTTGAAAGAATATCCGGACGACGTCTTCCTTTATTACGGTAAGATTTCCAGAGAAGGATACGGACTTCTTTCATCGGCAATCGAATCTCGAATTGCGAAAAAGGAAAAAGCCCAAAAGCCTGTCTCATTCTCATCACGCCCGGCGGCGATGCCGACGCCGCTTTTCGCATCGCCCGCGCTTTGCGCCATCACTATTCTTTTCTTGAGGTTCTTATCCCCGACGTTTGCAAGTCTGCCGGAACGTTAATTTGCATTGCCGCCGACCACTTGATCTTTGGCGATCGAGGCGAGATAGGCCTGCTAGACGTTCAAATCCCCAAACCGGGCGAGTTTTTCGAGAGAATGTCTGGACTGAACCTGATTCAAGCGTTGGATGATCTTCGGGATCGAATGTTGGAATCTTTCCGGGAAAGTTTTATGGACATTTGCGGCGGCGCCCGCCTTCGAACAAAGCAAACCGCCGAGTTCGCCAAAGAATTAGCCAAAGCATTCATCTCGCCGATTGTCACCCAGATTGATCCCGTGACTTTGGGAGAACATCAAAGAGCTTTACAAATCACCCGTAATTATGGCGAGCGATTGAACAAAATGAGTAAGGCTCTGGAATCTGGCGCTCTTGGAATGCTTGTCGAAGGCTATCCGGACCATGAATTTGTGATCGACAGAAAAGAAGCTCGGAAACTTTTCAAATGTGTCCAGAAACCGGATGAAGTCGATTCTTTCTTTGATTCTCTTTATCAATGGACACGTAAATTTATCTCGAGATATACAGAGACAGAGGAAGAGGAGAGAAACTTACTTTTAGTGGTTGACTTTAAAAGAGAATTGACGGAAAATCTAACGCAGAAAGACATTGGTCAAGAAAAATCCGCAGCAACATCCTTGGACGCAGGGCGAAGAGAACATACTCCTCCGCCAGATGAGAATCATTGCGGAAAAGAAGCGAAAGACTAGGGAAGGAGTCCGGGAACATCGGCGAAGGCGGGGGTTGTCTCCCATTCATCACTTGGACAAAACCGATTTTTGATCTTCAAAAAAGCCGCAAAAACAGCGGAAGGAATTCTCCGTGACGAATTCCAAATTTCCCGTGGCAAAACGCAACCGCGCCAATCCTCAATTCCCAATTCCCTAATCCTTAATTCGTAATTTAAAATCTTATGCCTAAAAAATCATCCCAACGCGGCGGAGACAAAGAAGCAAAATCGGCGGCGGAAGAAGAACAATGGAAAGCGCAGGGTGGATTGAGTTGCCGGATGAGGCGGACTTTTGGCGGCCGCCGGCAAGGTTCGGCTCTATCCCGGTGGAGAAAGAGCTGATGGGCGGGATAGTCGGCTCGGCTTCCGCAAACTCTTTCCGCGCATTTCGTTGCCGTTTCAAGTGGTGGAGCGCGTGCGGTTCGAGCATCCTGAATTGAATCCCTACCGCCTCTTTTGCGGAGACAATCTGCAAATCATGTGCTCTTTGCCGGCGGAGAGCATAGATTTGATATACGCCGTCCGCCGTTCTTTTCGCAGCGCGAATATAGCGTTATTTGGGACGACAATGGCGAGCGGCGCAGTTTCAGCGATATTTGGAAGGACGGCTTGAACGGCTATTTGGCTTGGCTGGCGCCGCGCTTGGCCGAGAGCAAAACGTCTTCTCAAAAAGACCGACTCGCTCTACCTGCACTGCGATTGGCACGCCGGCCACTACATCAAAGTGGAACTCGACAAAATCTTCGGCTACCACAACTTCCGCAACGAAATCATCTGGGCTTACCGAACCGGCGGCACTTCAAAAAGATGATTCGCCCGCAAACACGACACCATCTTCTGCTACGGAAAAAGCGCGCAATCGATGCAACACTTCAAAGACAAACGCCGCAAAACCAAATTCAATCAGCCAATGGTGAAATCCTACCTCGATGATACAAAATGGAAAGAGTATCACAAAGGCGCAGACGAACTCGGCTTCAAAAGAGACGAAAAAGGAATGTATCGAATGGTCGGCTGTCGAGATGTTTGGGATGACTTGCCATTTCTGCATCCAAAATCGTCAGAGAGAATCGGCTACAAGACGCAGAAGCCGGAGGCGTTATTGGAAAGGATAATCTTAGCGAGTTCGGATGAGCGGGATGTGTTTGGGGATTTCTTTTGCGGCGGCGGCACCACTCCGGCAGTCGATCAGCGTCTAAACCGCCGATGGATCGCCTGCGACCAGTCTCGTGACGCGGGATCGTTTGATTGAGCAGACGCAAATGAAAGAGAAATCGAGCAAAGCCGTTACCGTGCCGGACTTTACGGTAGAGAATTGGGGCGTCTATGAAGCGAAGGCTTTGTCGAAGATGCCGCAGGAGACGTTTCAGGCTTTTGTTTGCAAATGCTTTGGCGCGAAAGGGAAGACAGAGGAAGCTGGCATTCACGGTTGGAAGGGGCCGGTTCCCGTTTGGGCTGGCTCGGCCCAAGCCAAGAGAGAGCTGGTCAGCGCGGCGGATGTGAAGGCTTTTGCCAACGCCGTTTATAAGGTGTGGGGCATCGTCTGGAAAACGCCGCTTCATTTGCGGTTGGTTTGCCTCGATGATTGGCGTTTTTCCGACTTTGGCGACTGAATTTTCTTTGAGTTTTTGCTTTTTGCTGACAAACGGGCTGTTGAGGACTGTTGAAAAACGTAATTTTTCTTGTCAAATGCTGCTGCGGACGGTTAAATCATCGCTCTTGCTAACGGCTGGATAGCTCAGTTGGTAGAGCAACGGACTGAAAATCCGTGTGTCCCCGGTTCGAACCCGGGTCCAGCCACCATTCTTTGTTTGTTTTTTGTCCGTTGCGTTACCTTGCGAAAGATGCAGATGACGCTCCGGGAAAAAGGAAAGCGGCGCGTCAACTGCGAGACTCAAAGGATCGTCCGCAACCGCAGGTTTGGGCGGCGTTGGGATTTCGAATTTTGAAGCCGCCGCCGGTCAAGTTGTCTGAAAAGTCCACCACTGTTCCCCTTAGGTAATCCAGGCTGAAACCGTCGATGACCACTTTCACGCCTTCTTGCTCGACAACGGCGTCTCCGTCGCGCACTTCGTCAAACACCATGCTGTATTGCATGCCGGAGCATCCGCCTCGTTCAATAAAAACTCGGAGCGGTTTGCCGGCGTCTTCCGGTTTGTTGGACTGCATGGACTTGACTTCGGCCGCTGCCGCCGAAGTTAGCGTTATGGCTGGTTGCGCTTCTGTCGACATCTCCCGTTAAACTAGCTGCATTTCGCCATTGTGTCAAACGGCGTCACATCAGCTTCATTTTGGGCAGGTCTTGGGAATCCACCAACCCCACCGGTTCCTCTTTGGCGTTCACCACGATCAGATCGTCAATGGGTTTTTGGTCAAACAGCCGCAACGCTTCTGCTGCAAGCGCCGATTTTTCAATTCGAATCGGGTTTCGGGTCATCACTTCTCGGAGGCGGCGGTTTAAACAATCTTCTCTTCCGGCCAACAAGCGGCGCAAGTCTCCGTCCGTGAACACGCCGACCAAGCGTCCGCGCCTGTCCGTGACGCTCACGCATCCGGATTTGGCCTTGCTCATCACAAACAACGCATCCTTGACCGTCGCCGTCTGCCGCGCGGTTGGATTTCGCTCGCCGGTTCTCATCACTTCCTCCACCCGCAGCAACAGGGAGCGGCCAATGGCGCCTGAGGGATGGTATCGGGCAAAGTCTTTCTTTTTGAAGCCGCGGGCTTTTAGCATTGCCATCGCCAAAGCGTCTCCCAAGGCCAAAGTTGCCGTGGTGCTGGCGGTGGGAGCCAAATTGAAAGGGCAGGCCTCAGATGGCACGGCTGTGTTTAGCACGACGTCGCTTGCCTTTCCTATGGTGGAGCGTGGTTCTCCGGTCAACGAGATTATTTTGACGTCAAAACGTTTGATTGCCGGCAACAACGGCAGCAGTTCTTCAGACTCTCCCGAATAACTTAACAAAAGGATCAGATCGCCGTCGTTTAGAATGCCAAGGTCGCCATGCAAGGCGTCGACACCGTCCAAAAGCACGCTGGGCGAGCCGGTGCTGGTCAATGTGGCGGCAATCTTCCGCCCAACGTTGCCCGACTTGCCCACTCCGGCCACGACCACTTTTCCCCGAGACTCCGCAGTGGCTACTAGCAAGTCCACCGCTCGATTGAACGAGGCGTCCAAGCGAGAACGAAGCGCCTGCAATCCGGCGATTTCCACGTCGATTACCCGGCGGGCTTCCCGCAAATAGCTCATCCCGCAAACTTTGCCATTTTTGCCTTTCCTAGACAATGCAAAGCGGCCGGGCTTCTAATCATATCTAGTCTGCTGTTTTCCCTCGGTTCGATGCAGACGAGGCTGTCTGATTAAGGAGTGTTCTCACGAACAAACGCTTTGAAGAGAGAATGCGCGCGGCATTCCCTCCCCATCGGCAAAACCGAGACTAAGCCGTTACTAAGCCGATACTAAGCCATCTCAGACCGCTTTTGGAGCCGCCAAAATCCCCAAAACCACAGAATCCGCCCACCGACAAACCACCCCAAAACCCAGAATTTGCCTGCGGCCACCCTTCCCGCAAAAAACTCAAAAAAGTTAAGATTTCTCGAAAAAAAAGCTTGCGCTCCCGATTGATTTCTGTTTTTCTTGTTTTTGCCAATTGAAACGCAGAAGATTCGATTGTCGGGTCTCCTGCTGAATATCACAGTTTGATTGTGGATTTTGTCGGGAAAGACGTCCGGTTTCTTTCCTGTTTGCTTCGGCGAACGGGCGGGGAATGTTCGCGTTTTGCCTGCGTTTTAATTGGCTTTGGCCTGAATTACTTAGATAGAATCACTATTTGAAAGAACGCAGTTTATGAGATCATTATTCGCGCTTATTGCGGTTGGGTTGGACGCCGCCGCAACGCGCTTTTTGTCCAAAATTGAAAAGACGGCGGCCGCTGTTGTCGCCGGTGTTGTTGGGATCGGTTTGCTTTTAGGATCGATCTCGTTGTTTGCTGAGCCTGTCCAAACTGGGCCGTTCCCTGGTCAGGTTAAGAATGTTTGCGCTCCTGTGGTTTCTTCGATCACGGTTACCGATGACGGTTCGGCGGGCTTTCGAGTCTCGGTGAGTCTTGCTTCGGATGGCTGGGATATGTTCAGATGGGTACCTAATGCTACCGGTGGTTGGGATGCTTATGGTTACCTTTTTTGGGCTTACAATGCTGTTTGTCATAATCTGCTTGAGCGGCGGAGTTTTTCCGCTCCCGGATTGAGGACTAGGGACTATGTATCTCGGCATCCTGTTCATTTTGATTATTTTGCTCGTGGCGGCACTGGCGGCAAATACTTTGAGATGAGGATTAAACCTAAATTTTACGGTTTGGTTCCTGTTCGCGCTGAACATTATTATACGGGGGATCATTGGGTGGATCTTACTTTGTACGTTACGGATCGGGATTCTAAGGGCAAGCGTCTGCCTGCTGGAAAATACAACATGCATTGTTGGGTTTCGGACACTGATGGGAATGGCTATTATGTCACTGTCTATTTCGGTGACGAGGCTTTCTTTTAAGGAATGTTTGGATTGAAGAATCGGGCTTTTACGTTGATCGAATTGCTGGTGGTTATCGCTATCATCGGCATCTTGGCGGGGCTTTTACTGCCTGCTCTTTCGCGGGCTAAGGCGTCGGCGCATAAAGTGGCTTGCCTTAATAATCAACGGCAAATTGGGCTGGCTCGTCAACTTTACGCAAATGACAATGGCGGTTATTTGATTGCTGGCGTTAATTTTTGGCAACGGCTTAGTTTCTTCTATTTGGATGGGCAAACGAATTTGTTCAATTGTCCGGCGGAGAAGCGGGTTTTGAAAGCGATTCAAGCTGTGGATAGTCCTCCTCCTCCTCCGTGGGGTCGATTACCGGGAGTTA
The DNA here is from genome assembly GCA_965203425.1 of Limisphaerales bacterium. Taxonomy (GTDB): domain Bacteria; phylum Verrucomicrobiota; class Verrucomicrobiia; order Limisphaerales; family AAA164-E04; genus UBA2970. Next base: position 154,248 of record OZ241891.1, read on the forward strand.
CGTTGCCGTGGGGACCGCATTTTACTCCTTGGGGTTATTTGCAAAATGATTTGGGATTAAATCCGACTTCTTACGGCAAGGGACCGTACTGGGGAATTTCTGGTTCTCCTTTACGGCCTGGGGGTTGGACTCGAGGGATTCGGGATTTTCAAGTGGTTTCGCCTTCGCGCATGATTGCGCAAGCCGATGGTTCTCGGTTTGGTAGTTCTTCTTCTGGCTATTTTCATTTGGATCCGTTCTCTAAGGGTTTCTATGGCATTGATTCTTCTTCTGGTTATGGACGTTTATCGGTTGCCCGTCGGCATTCTGGTCAAGTGAACGTTTTGTTTGCGGATGGGCATGTTGGCTCGGAGTCTTTGTATGAAATGCTTTATCCTTCGGTGGAGAATTGGACACGGTTTAATTATGACAATCGGCAGCATTGGGATGACGGTGACATGCCTTCTTCTTCCGGTTGGCAACCTCCTACGCCTTGGGATGAATTAGTGGATTTTTGACTTTGGCGATGTTAAAGTAAAAGATTGCGTAGCCGGCAATGGCGGGAAGGGAAGAAAGGAAACGAGCCTTGTCCCACTGATTTGCGGATCTTGGGGATTTCGTAATTTCCCGCCTCACTTCGCTTTCATCTTTTTGGAAGCGGAGTTTTTTTGTTCCGTTTTGAATGACAAATGCGGATTGTGGAAACACGTCATAGGCGGCGGCAATTTTTCGGAGAGTCAAGAGTGGCTGGTGTCCTCCGCGGTCTTCAAAACCGTTGTCGGTCTGTTCCGCAGGCCGAGGTGGGTTCGATTCCCACCCTCTCCGCCAATTCATCGGGCAAGGATTCGGGAAAATGCGCAGAGGCGCCAAAATGGGATAAAATTCGGCTTCTTCGCCGATGCAGGGCTTCCGCAAAACTTGATTGTTTCGCTTCTGTTCCGTTTCGAATCTTCAACAAAAACTAGGCTCGCGTTTCGACTTTTGACGTGTTTGCTTGACGAAGCGGGAGGATTTTGCGATACAGAGGAGAATTTCTATGAAATCTCAAAATACTTTTCTTTTTATCGCGCCGTTGCTCGGAGCGTTGCTGTTCTCCGGCTGCGGGCCAACGGATTCGGATCCAACTAATCCCGCCCCGTCCCCACCGCCCGAAGAAGGCCAAGGAGGAACAGAGGACGGGCAAGCAAATGCGGAGGATTCCAAGCCGGCTCGGATTGCTTTTGTGACCAACGGGGTGGACCCTTTCTGGAAGCTCGCTCAGCGCGGCGTGGAAACAGCGGGCGCCGATTTGGGAGTGGATGTTTCGGTTCATATGCCGGCGGGAAGCTCCGACCAAAAACGAATGCTGGAAGACTTGATAACGAGCGGCGTGGACGGCATCGCCGTAAGCCCCATGGACGCAGAAAATCAAACCGAGTTTTTGAATAAAGTGGCGCAACACACAAAGTTGGTCACGCACGATTCGGACGCTCCGGATTCAGACCGCCTCGTCTATATTGGAATGAACAACTACAAGGCGGGGCGGATGTGCGGCGAGTTGGTCAAGGAAGTTATGCCCAACGGAGGAACCATCATGATTTTCATTGGGCGCATGGATCAAGACAACGCCGAGGGACGACGGCAGGGCTTGATTGACGAGCTGCTCGGCCGGGATTACAACCCGAAGAACGACGATCCGCCCGGCAACATCTTGCGCGGCGGCGGCTTTGAGATTTTGGGAACTTTGACCGACGGCTTTGACAGAGCCAAAGGCAAGGCCAACGTGGAAAACACCTTGTCGCGCTACCCGGACATTCAAGGAATGGTGGGAATGTTCGCCTTCAACCCGCCCTTAATTCTTGAAGCCTTGGAACAAGCCGGAAAGCTGGGACAGGTCAAAGTGGTCGGATTCGACGAAGACGATCAAACGCTTCAAGGAATCACCGACGGAACCATTCACGGCACGGTAGTGCAAAACCCTTACATGTACGGCTATCGCTCTGTGGAAGTCCTCCAAAAAGTCACCGCCGGAAACATGGCCATGATTCCCGAAAACCAATTCATCAACATCCCCGCCCGCTACATTCGAAAAGACAACGTCGAAGCCTTCTGGGCCGAGAAGAAAAAACAACTCGGAGAAAACGGCCGCTCAGAATAATTGGCTTGCCCGGCGGAAAATGGCGAACAACGCCCAGCAACCCTTATTGGAAGTCTGCGGCATTTCCAAACGCTTTCCCGGCGTTCTAGCCCTAGACCAGGTCCGCTTGCGCGCCGGCAAAGGAGAAATCGTTGCCGTCGTAGGAGAAAACGGCGCAGGGAAAAGCACTTTGATGAAAATTCTGGCAGGCGTGCAGCCGGCCGACGCCGGACAAATCAAAATCGACGGCCGCGAAGTCAAAATCGATTCCGTTCAAAAAGCGCTGAACCAAGGGATCGCCTTGATTCACCAAGAGCTCAATCTCGCAGACAACCTAGACATCGGAGCGAATCTTTTTCTGGGGCGAGAACCAAAACGCTGGGGACTGCTCATCGACAAACGCCGCATCGCCGCAGAATCAGCGCGATACTTAAAGCAAGTGGGACTAGACGCAGAACCAAGTTCCATCGTCGGAGGCCTGCCCATCGGCCGCCAGCAAATGGTCGAGATTGCCAAAGCGCTTTCGATCCATGCGCGAATTCTAATCATGGACGAGCCTACCTCCAGCCTAAGCCAACGAGAAACAGAACAACTGTTCCAAGTAATCCAAGACCTCGCCGGCAAAGGCGTCGCCATCCTCTATATTTCCCATCGGCTCGGAGAAGTGCGAAAACTGGCCGACCGAGTTGTCATTCTCCGCGACGGAAAAAATGCGGGCGAACTGCAACGAAGCGAAATCAACCACGACAACATGGTGCAACTCATGGTCGGACGAGAAGTCTCGCAGTTTTACCCCCACAAACCGCATCATGCAGGCGAACCCGTTCTAGAAGCAAAAGAACTGCGCACCCCCCGCCATCCAACAAAACCACTATCCTTCACCCTCCGCCGGGGAGAAATTGTCGGAATCGCGGGATTAGTAGGAGCCGGGCGAACGGAATTGCTCCAAACCTTGTTCGGCGTCACCCCCGCTTTAGCTGGCATTGTGCGAATCGACGGCGCCAAACGCCGTCTGCGAAAACCAACGGACGCCATCCAAGCCGGGTTGGCATTAGTGCCTGAAGACCGCAAACAACAAGGCCTAGTGCTGGAAATGGCGGTCCGAGAAAACCTAAGCCTAGCCGCTCTGCAACGAGATCAAAAAAATGGCTTTTTTCATCCCGCCAGCGAACGACAAATTTGCGCCGAGATGATCCGCCAACTGCGAGTAAAAACCCCCAGCGAAGAGCAAACCGTTCGCTTGTTATCCGGAGGAAACCAGCAGAAAGTCGTCCTCGGCAAATGGCTGGCCTTGAACCCCAAAGTGCTGTTGTTAGACGAACCCACCCGCGGAGTCGACGTGGGCGCAAAAGCCGAAATTTACGCCATGATGGAACGGCTTGCTAAAACCGGCATGGCAATTCTGTTTGTCTCCAGCGAAATGGAGGAAATCCTCGGAATGTCGGATCGCGCCCTAGTAATGCACGAAGGCCGAATTATCGGAGAATTATCCCGCTCGGCCCTCAGCGAAGAAAACATAATGCGCTTGGCTACCGGGCAAGAACAAACACCTAAGCCGCCGGCATTGTTCTAATAATAGCAAATAGTATAAGATTCTGGTCATAACGTTGCAAACACCCTCATTTGACACATCGCCTCGGCAAAGAAAAAAGTAGAAAATCAAAAAGCTTCTATCTCGTAAGCCTCCCCCTAAGAAATAAATGAAAAAAATTCTCGGCATCTTTGGCATTTTAGTAATAGTCATCCTGGCGACAATCCTTCTGAGCGACGGCAAATTTCTGGGCGCGTACAACATAGAAAATCAGCTTCGCTGGACGGCCTTATTCGGGATTCTTTCCATCGGCGTCGCCTTTGTCATCATCACCGGCGGCATCGATCTTTCCATCGGATCCGTTGTATGCCTAGTAGGTTGCGGACTTCCTTGGTTGCTGACCGTGCAAAAATGGCCACTGCCTCTTGCCTTGTTAACCGTATTAACAACCTCCTTGCTAATCGGCTTCTTGCACGGATTACTCATCACAAAACTCAAGTTGCAACCCTTCGTAGTAACCCTTTGCGGCTTGCTAATGTATCGAGGCATCACGCGCGGATTCACAGCAGATCAAACCCAAGGATTCGGCTCCGAATACAAAGGAATTCGAAAGATGGCAAATGCCGAAATCCCCTTGCCATTCATCGACGGATTCGGCCTCCCGGCGCCTTGCTTATTTCTAATTGTCGTCGCAACAGTAGCGGGGATCTTTTTGAATCAAACAATCTACGGCCGCTATCTACTAGCGCTAGGACGCAACGAAGAAGCCGCCCGATACAGCGGGATCAACACGGACAAAATGATTACTATGGCTTATGTCATTTGTTCGTTCACTGCCGGGTTAGGCGGCATTCTATTTGTCATGGACGTCAACTCGGCGCAACCGTCGGACTTCGGAAACTTTTACGAACTCTACGCCATCGCCGCCGCCGTACTCGGCGGTTGTAGCCTTCGCGGCGGCTATGGAACCATACTGGGAGTCGTCATCGGCGCCGCCCTAATGCGAGTCCTACAAAACATGATTATGTTAGTGGAATTCATCCCCACTCATATCGAATTCGCCGTCATCGGCGCCGTCATTCTCTTCGGCGTTATAGCCGACGAAACCGTCAAACGCATCGCCTCTCGCCGCCAACCTTCTTCCAAACACACATCCCAAAAATAAACCAACCGATCCAACAGTCCACTTTGTTCCTCACCATGTGCATCCGCAACACTTTTTGCCTAAGAAAAAGGCAAAAACCTTCGCCACAACGCAAGCAGTTTTCCATCATTAGATAGCCTACTGATCCGCCGCTAAGCTAATGCGAATAGGATGCAAAACCCTTGAGGCAGGCACTCTGGCCGAATGCGGAAACTTGAAAATGGTAAGCATAACCCGAAAACTTCTTCGGGAAAATGCGCCAACAAAAATCTAGAAACCGGAAACTTGCTGGTGGACACTCTCGCCAAACCTCAACTCGCTTGCTAACGGTTTTCAACGCCAAGCTTTAACTTGCCGTCCATCCACCCGCCGACGGCCTTGCAACTGTCTCGGGGAAAAAATGAAGAAAGTTTCCCCAAAAGGCTTGATCTTTGTCTTGCCTTGTGATTTTCCCGTGATTGTCGAGATTCGGCGGAAGGATTCGTTGATCCGGCTCTCCTGCTGAATATCATCGTTTTGATACGGCAGTCGGGAGAACCGTTAACAGTTCTTCTGTTGCTTCGGCAAACAGGTCGGAACTTTTCGCTTCTTCTCTGCTGAGTGGTGACAAATCGGCTTGGCGGGAGGGTGGTCGAGTAGCTGTTTCTTCAAAGAAAACGCTAGGGCAAGTAGATGGAAATTGTTGGAATAGATGGACTGGCTTATGAACCAGACAGACTTAATACATTTGTTGGTTTCCGGCGTTCCGGGATTGGGGAGCATCGCTTTGGCGGTGTTGATTTTATTGCCTGCAGTTGGTGTCGTGTTTTTCGCTTTTCATCGGCGCCAAAAGCAGATTGTCGGCTGCGGCAGCCTTTCGTTTTTCGTTTTTCGGTTTTGCCGCGGCTTATTCGCGCTGTTGCGGTTGTTTCCCAGCCTTGCTGCGGCATTGGCCTTCTCTTACCTTCCCCAGAAGGCCCGCCGGATGCGGCTGCGCAATCGTCGGGGAATCCGTTTAACCCGCGTCCGGGTGAAGGGACGGGGGCAGATCCCATTGTGGTCGACGGCATTGTCGACGCGCCTTTTGTCTTTGACGTGGCCGTGCATCTCTACTGGTGGGGCAGCGGTACCGATGCAATGACTACTCTGCCCAGTTGGTGGTCGCACATCGACGAAACCGAGTTTGAAATGTTGGTGTATCACTTTCCCGACAATGGCGGCGACACTCACAGGATCACCTACGACTACAAATGGAATAATTCTAACCCAGAGGATAAAGACATTCTAAGTCACGCTTTTGAACGCTACGGAGTCCCGGGAAGCAGTTTCGAGTGCGTTATCTACAGAGATGCCACAGAACCGGCACACTTCATCGATGGGCGAGACCAAGCCAACTCTCTGGTTCATTTATACGCGGGCAACAGCAAAGCAGTTATCTATCCTTCTGACGCTGCTTGGCCGTGCTATGTGCCGGTGTGCTATTACAGTCTGGGGTCTTTATGGGACGGTTATTCGACGCCTTAGTAATTTTTCTGAGGGTTCGCGTCAAGGATGGCATAAATCCTGTTTTAGTTTGAGGGTATGACTGTCATTGAATCGCAATTCATCCGCATGCGGTGCCGCCAGGGAGCACTTTGCTTGAGCTTCTGGTGGTGATCGCCATTCTGGCTTCTCTTTTGTTGCCGGCGATCAGCCAAGCTAAGCACGCCGCTAAGCGCATTCATTGCGCCAACAATCTGAAGCAGATTGGATTGGCCTTCCATCTTTGCACCACGGATTACGAAGGCTGGTTGCTTCTGTATGGACAATCTCGGGCGCTCGGCGACCGAACTTTTGCCGCACCGGAATGGGAAATCGCATTTGATCTATGGCTGGGGATTGATTGGAAGGATTTGCTCTGGGGTTTGTATTTGGATCACAATAACGGCCTGAACGTGTCGGGAGGCGTCTATCAACCTTATGATGGGGTTCCGTTTTCACCCCAAAAAGAACATAGCGCGGAGTAGCGGAAACTGGATGGCAATATCCCTCCAATCCCAAATATGGAGAATATCAATGCCTCATTCCCTGCAAAGGAAGCGATATTCGCGACCCATCGGACATGATCACCTCAGGCGACTGGGTTTCGTATGTAGAAAGAACAGATGATTCTTTTGGTTCTTTTTACGTCGCTCGATGAGGAAATATCAGTCCAAACATCATCAATCTTTGATGGCATAAGAATCGATTCAGCATCAGCCGGCGGCACAATAGGCGGGCGAACATGCTTTTGTTAGACGGACACGTCGAGGCCGGTACTTTGCGCGATTGAACTTTGCCTTCGGCGGAAACGCGCCGCCGCTGGAATCACGACAACCAGCCGCCCCCAGAAGACTGGCAACAATTTCATCCCGGCGACTGGCACAACCTCAAGGAACTGAATGAACCGTCAGATCAATAAGTTTTGACAAATCCTTAAACCGAAGAAAACTATGAAACGAGAGAATGTGTTGTGTATGATGGCCAGTGTTGTGTTGGGTGTTTGCGCGGTGTTGCTCTTTTCTCGCGACAATTCCCAACCATTTACAAACAAGCAGGGTTCTGCCTAACCGCAAACAACTAAGAAAAAGTTGTCTTCTTCAACATCGACGGCGGAAGAGAAAACTTTGCTGCAATCGGCGACTTATGATCCGGTGAGAGAGCTGCAAGCAGCTCGATCTCGACAACTGGCGGAGGGGGAACGGCGGGAGCGGTTGTTAGAATTATATCCGGATGATTACTTTGATCCGATGCGCTATCTCCAAAGTGGCGGTGCAGAATATCGAGAGAAAGTGCAGAAACACTTTCACATTGCCGGTTGGGCGTATTTGGAGAGGAAGGATGATCTGGCCTTGCGGGAGGTGATGTTGTTATTAGAGAATGGCTATGGGATTGAGGATTATGGTAGTGTGATTCTGAGTATTGAGTTTTCACAAGGCGGAAGTGGAGGCGATGCGGGAAACAAGGGGATTGTATCATAGGCAGGCGGAACGTTGGGAAGGAGCAAAGCGTTCTTTGGCGCGGCAAGGGATCCCGGACGCCAACTTGATTGAGGCGTTGTGGGAAGTGGATATAGGATTGGTAAGAGAGGGAGATGGGGCAATTGGGGAGGGGAAGAGGGAGAATGGCGGAGCGTATGGCAGCTTGGCGAGAGCGAATGCGAATGCAAGTTCTCTCCTTGAAGATATCATGCCATTATTTTTCGACATCCGCGGACATGGATTAGGTGTTTATTAGAACGAAGTTTTCACGGGGGCTGGTGGATTCTATTTTGTCGCTTATGTTTTGCCGCGAGCAAGGGAGAAATTGCTTGCAGCAACTACTACTTGATTCTTATCATTGTATGGTAGACATAAACCGCAAAACGAGAACCCTTCCTTCTAGGAGGGTTTAGAGGCGATTGATGGTTTTCTTGGTAGGATTTACGTAGAAGATAATTGCTTCGTCGGAATTGGGTGACTAGTTGCCTTTGGATCTGGATATAAATAAGTTTGCTCGCGTGATTGGCTTTGGAGATGGTGGCTAAGAGTCGCTGGATAACTTCCGAGTTGTCGTGAAGAAGGAGGGAGGGACGGGGTTTCATCTTTGTGATTTTTCTATAAGAAAAGGGTGGAGTTTTTCTATAACCTTCTGGTATCTTATCTGGATTGGTCGAATTTCTTCTTCGAATTGGCGGGAGTCGTAGGTATGGGATCGTTTTGTTGCAGACGTCTGGAGCGGTCCGTTCAGATTTGGGCCGTCGTGGATTATTTTTGTTTTGAAGGCTGATTTTGGGTGGGATTTCCTGCATGGCTTGTGTTGAATTTTGGATGAGGGTTTGTTTTTCCTTTGCTTTGTGTTCGCGGGTTTGTCGTTTCTTTTTGTTTGCGTGTTTGGGTTGGGAGAGGCAAACTTTTCTTTTGTTTTATGGATTATGAAGCGGTCATTGGTTTGGAGACGCACGTCCAATTGAAGACTCGGTCGAAGATGTGGTGCGGTTGCGCCAATCGTTATGGGGAGTTGCCCAACACGAATGTTTGTCCCATATGCTTGGGCATGCCCGGCGTGTTGCCGGTGGCAAACGAAGAGGCGCTTCGCTTGACGGCTCTTGCGGGGGTGTTGTTGCGGGGTGAGGTTTCTCGCTGCGCGCGTTTTGATCGGAAGAATTATTTTTATCCGGATGTGCCGAAGAACTATCAAATTACTCAAATGGCGCATCCGTCCACTGAGGGCGGTTGCGTTGAGTTTGAGTTTGCGGAGGGGAGTCCGTGTTCTGTTGCGGACGAGGTTCTTCGGATTGCGAGAGTCCGCATTCAGCGCGCGCATTTGGAGGAGGATGTGGGCAAGAGTTTTCATTTTGAGCGGCATAGCGGTGTGGATTACAATCGCGCCGGCGTGCCTTTGTTGGAAATCGTTTCCGAAACGGACATTCGGAGCGGTGACATGGCTTATGCTTACCTAAATGCTTTGGTGGGCATTTTGCGGTGCGGGCGAGTTAGCGATTGTGATTTGGAAAAAGGGATGGTGCGTTGCGACGTGAACGTCAGCGTTCGGCCGCGCGGGCAAAGGGCTCTGGGTGCGAAGGTGGAGATCAAGAACATGAACACGTTCAGCGGCATTCGGCAGGCTATTGACTATGAAGTGGATCGGCAGATTCGCGCAGTTTCCCGCGGGGAAAGCCTCTGCCAAGAGACTCGCCGTTGGGACGACGACATGGGCGTAACCGAAACAATGCGCGTCAAGGAAGACGCGCACGATTACCGCTATTTTCCCGATCCCGATTTGATGCCGTTTGAACCATCCGATGACTGGCTGGACTCGGTGGTTTCCCGCGTCGTCGAATTGCCTTTGGATAGAAAGCGCCGATTGATTTCTGAATACAATCTTCCAACGGAGAGCGCCGAAGTTTTAGTGAGCGACCTTGCTCTGGGCAATTATTACGAAGCGATTGCCCAGTCTTCACCTTCACCCAAAGCGGCGGCCAACTGGCTGATCAATAACCTGCGAGCCAAACTGGCCGAAAGCGGGAGAGGCCTTGCCGATTTGAAGTTCGCTCCCCAAAGCGTCAACGAACTGGTCGAGTTAGTCGAAAGCGGGAAGATTAGCTCCAAAATTGCGCAGCAAGTTTTTGGCGAGATGTTTGTCACCGGCAAGTCGCCCGGCGAGATCGTTGCAAAGAAAGGCTGGACTCAAGTTAGCGATGCCGGCGCCATTGCCGCTCTTTGCGACCAAGCCGTGGCCGCGCATCCTAAGTCGGCCGCCGACTTTCGCGCCGGCAAGAAAGCGGCGCTCAACTTCCTTAAAGGCCAAGTAATGAAACTCAGCCAAGGAAAGGCCAACCCCCGGCTTGTCGGCGAAATGTTGGAGCAAAAAATAAGAAGGGAACAATAAACTAGAAACTAAGGAGAGAAATAATAGGTCGAAAATTATTTATTCGCACTCGCAATTGTGGCGATTATGGCGGCGGGATGCATGTCTACAAAACTGACGTACGAAGGATTTAAACCTAGATCTTACAAAGAAAGTATGCGCCAAAACCAATTAGATAGAATTGAAAGGAATCAAGAGAAAATTCTCAATAATCAGAGCTGGAAGAACTGGAAATAATTTTTATTCTGACTAATTAGGAATAACCGTTTTATAGAAGGTTTTTCCATGGTTTTATGGAAAGATGAAATAAACTTTCTAAACTTAAAAAGATTTTCTAAGATATAAACTTGCCAGAGATATAGAAACTGCGCATTATGATGGAAAATGTTCGCTCCATTCACTTGATCGGCATTTGCGGTACGGCGATGGCGTCCTGCGCTGCCGCTTTGAAGGCGAAGGGCTATCAAGTGACCGGCTCCGATCAAGGGGTTTATCCTCCGATGTCCACCTTTCTAAACGATCAAGGGATCGCCATTCACTCGCCTTATGCGGAAGAGAATTTGGCGCATCGACCGGACTTGGTAGTCATTGGCAACGCCTTGTCTCGCGGCAACCCGGAGGTGGAATACGTTCTAGCGCAAAAACTGCCTTACTGCTCACTGCCTGAATTGTTGAAAGAAGTTTTCATTCGCGGGAAACGTTCGGTCGTTGTGGTAGGCACGCACGGCAAAACGACGACAGCTTCTCTGATGGCTTGGGTTTTTGAAACGGCCGGACGCAATCCGAGTTTTCTCATCGGCGGCGTGCCGGGCAACTTCGGCTGCGGCGCTCGCTTTACAGACAGTCCGTGGATCATTCTTGAAGGCGACGAATACGACACGGCGTTTTTCGACAAGCGGAGCAAATTCCTTCACTATCTTCCTGAGATCGGCATTCTCAACAACTTAGAGTTTGACCACGCCGACATTTTCGAGAATTTGGCTGCCATTCGGCTTTCGTTTCAGCGTTTTGCCAAGCTTATTCCGCGCAACGGCCTACTCCTGATCAACGGAGATGACCTCATCTTGCGTGAGTTCCTCGAAGTTCGGCACTGCCCGGCGGAGTCTTTTGGGCTTGAAATCGCGAACCAAACCCGGGCGGAGCATATCCAACTGCGCGCTTCGGGATCGGCCTTTCAAGTGAACGGCGTTCCTTATAGATTGCCGCTTCTCGGCCTGTTGAACGTTCGAAATGCCCTGGCCGTAATCGCCTGCGCACGGCACTGCGGCATCGATGCGAAGACCATTCAAGAGGGCTTGTCAACTTTTCAGGGAATTCGCCGCCGAATGGAAGTGCTGGCGGTGGCTAGCGGCGTTACGATTGTGGATGATTTTGGTCATCATCCCACGGCCATTCGTGAAACCATAGCCGCCTTGCGCTCGGCTTATTCCGGACGGCGGCTTTGGGCCGCCTTTGAACCGCGCAGCAACACGACCCGGCGAAACGTCTTTCAAACAGAACTGGCCGACGCTCTCTCTGCCGCCGACGGCGTTGTGTTTTCTCAAATTGATCGGCTACAACAACTAGCGCCTTCCCAAAGACTGAATCCCGAACAGTTGACGGAAGACATTCGCCGGCGAGGAAAACCCTGTGAATACTTGGCGAACGCCGACGCCATCTGCCGTTATCTAGCCAACGAAACTCGGCCGCAAGACGTCGTTTGCATCTTCAGCAACGGCTCTTTCGGAAACCTTCACGGCAAACTCAAACAAGCGCTACAACAATGCCAGACGCCCGCTCCCTCGCTAAACATTGGCCTCAACAAGTGAAATTTTATGAAGACAGGAAACATCTACTACGGAGACTGCTTGGAACTGATGGAGGAATGGAAGAAACCTGAAAACTGGACAGGGCCCCAAACCGACTTGATCTATATGGACCCGCCCTTCAACAGCGACGAAGTCTATAACAAACCCCACAAAAAAGACGAAGACACAGGCTCCGCCCAAGACATTGTCTTCACCGACATATGGGAATGGGATGAGGCCGCCATCGAACGCACGCAGAAGATGATTGGCGCCGTCGGCCATCCCGCCAGCAAGCTGATGGAAAGTCTCAGCATTCTAATCCCGGAATCTAAAATGCTTTCTTACATTAGCTACATGGCCGAGCGGTTGGCGGTGTTAAAAGACTTTCTCAAATCCACCGGCAGTATTTACCTGCACTGCGATCCTTATGCGAATTACTACCTTCGCCTGCTGATGGACGCTATCTTCGGCCAAGAAAACTTCCGCAACGAAATTATATGGAAAAGGCACACTTCGGTTCACGGGAGCTTTCAGCACGCCCCGAAGCAGTGGGGAAGCATCACGGACACCATCCTGTTTTACGCCAGATCGCCTGAAACGCCGATTCGACCGTACCTTGAATTAACTAATAAGGATGTCGAAGCCAAGTTTCCCTTAGTCGATCAAGACGGGCGGCGCTATTACGATGACAGCGCGCATATCTGGAACTCTCCCGGCATGGGCGCACGTCCCAATCAATGCTACGAGTGGCGAGGGTTTCGCAATCCGCATCCTTCCGGCTGGCGACTGATCAAAGAGCGTTTGGAAGAAGAGTATCAGAAGGGCAACATTGTCATCCGCGAGGACGGCAAGCTGGAACGCCGCAAGTATCAGGACGATTTCAGAGGGACACCTGCCGGCAACTTTTGGGGGGACATCCTGGTCGGCCGAAGTTGCCGCCGATGAGAAACGCATTGAACGGCGAGCCTCTTGCCCAAACCGACATGAATTGGAATGCGGAAGAAGAATAAAGAAAACTGCAACGGACAAAGTAGAGAGAATCCTGGCTGGCGCATTCTGATTGTCTATTGGTCAATGTGGGCGGGGTTTTCGGTTTTGACCGTGCGGGTTCATTGAGAAGCGGTTTGCGGGAAATTTTTTGAAATTCCAGTTGTGTCGGTGCTTCTCATCCTTTCTAAGTTTCGGAAACTTGCGGTTCGGCGATTGGTTCGTCCTTTTTATCGCCGTCTTCTGCGGTGGCGCGAAAGGATTCGAATTAGCCAGGAAGCTTGGCATTTGGCGTTGGCGGGGGCCGTTGGATTGATTGGCGGCGGGACGAATCTCGTTTTCATCTCTCTGATTGATTGGCTGGCCGTTTTGGTGGATTGGCTGGGGAGGTGGTTTCCTTTTTTTGGCGGGTTGGCTGGGGAAGGACAAGGGAACTGGGGGTGGATTGGGACTATCGGCGGCGGATTTTTGGCCGGTTTGACGCTTCACTTTGGTCTTCGCCGTCGGGTTCGACAAGGGAGTGGGAATTTTCTTGAGGCGGTGTTCCTTGGCGATGGGCGATTGCCTTTGCGGGCGGCGTTGGTCAAGGGATTTTCGTCATTGATGAGCATCGTCTCCGGTGCCTCCATTGGGCGCGAAGGCTCGATTACGCAGCTTACGGCAACTTTCGCCTCGAAAGGGGGGCAGTGGTTTGGCTGGCCTCCGTATCGGTTGCGCTTGTTGGTGGCTTGCGGAGCGGCTTCGGGAATGGCGGCGGCGTATAACGCGCCGATTGCCGGGGCGGTTTTTGCGGCGCAAATTGTGTTGGGAAACTTTGCCATGAACCTCTTTGCGCCCCTTGTGTTTGCGTCCGTCATTGCGGCGGTGGTGTCGCGCAGTTTCTTCTGGTTGGGGCCGCTTTACGAGGTGCCTTCGTTTGAATTTGCCAATGACCAGCTGGCTTGGTTTTTGCCTTTGGGAGTGTTGTGCGGCGTTATTGCCGCCGTGTTTCAGAAGTCGCTGCGATGGAGCGAGACTCTCTTTGGAAAGCTGCGACTGCCGATTTACGGGCGCTTAGCGCTTGGCGGATTGATCGTTGGGCTATTGGCCGTTCCGTTTCCCGCGGTGATCGGTAACGGCTATCAGGCGGCCAGCGAAGCGCTCCAAGGAAGCACGGATTCTGCGCATCTATTGGGACTGACATCGGCGCGGTTTGTCGCCACGGTCTGCGTTGTGGGAGCCGGCACATTGGGCGGTGTTTTAACGCCCACATTGTTCTTGGGAGCGGGGCTCGGCGGCCTGTACTTTTACGGGATCGAACATCTTTTTGAAACGCCGGCTTTGCCCATCGGCGCCTTCGCCTTGGCGGGGATGGGCGGTCTTTTGGCTGGCACCACTCATGCCCCGCTATTGGCGATGATTATGATTCTAGAGTTGACGCTCAACTACAGCTTGATGCCGCCGCTCATGCTCACCTGCGCGTTGTCCACCTTGATCGCCAGAGGATTGCACCACTCGAACGTCTACTCGGAAGGCCTAAAAGGGATCTCCAATTGGGAGACAGAACGCATCGGAACGGCCTCCCAGCGACGGATTGGGGACTTGATGCTGGCGCCAATCCCTCCATTGCGGGAAGCGGATTCGTTCGACAAAATTGCCGAAAGATTCCTAAAAAGCACGCATCACTTCCTGCCGGTAGTCAACGCCGACCAAAAATTAATCGGCACCGTGGCCTTGCAGGATTTGAAGGAATACCTCACAAGAGGCGACCATCTGATGAGCGTCATCGCCATGGACGTGATGCGTCCGCCTCCGGCCGTGCTTACGCCGCACCAACGCTTGAACGAAGCCTTGACCGTGTTGCTTTCCAGCGAAGCGCGAAACATCCCTGTCGTCAACTACCCTGGCGAAAGAAAACTCATCGGCACCGTAGTCCGTAGCGAAGCCCTCGGATTGCTTGCCGAAGCCATCGCATCCAAAAACCTCGCCTCGACCGCCCGTGAAAAACTTGCTGACAAAGCCAAATAATGTTTTCCCATCCGTTTAAAAAATGCTGAGCCGAAACCCGACGGTTACAAACCAAAAGCCAAACTCAATCGGCTATTCTGCCTCCTTCACTTCTGCCACTTGCCTCTCGGCTTCCGCCACTATCGCCTCAAACTCTTCCTCCATTTCCTTCTTGGCAGCTGGGGATAACTCTACTTCTTCTAGCAATCCCCAATCAAACGAGGGCAACCCGAATTCCTCTTCAAACTGACGAATCTCCTCTTCTACCAGACGAAATTTCTCTTCCATTCCCTCGTAATACTAACGATCCCTCTCTTCCGCTTCCTCTTCAAGAGCCGCAAATTTCGCATCCCACCGATCCAAAAACTCCCTTGATTGCCACTTTGTCTTAACCAGCGTCATGGCTACAGTTTCCGCGCTTCGCCGAGTCGCTTGCTTTTGCAAATCCGACAATTCGCCTTCCACGCCGGAATTCACCGGCATCCATTCCTCGAAAAATTTGACAACGGCGGGGAAGTGGGCAAAAGTGATTTCGTTATGCGGAAATTCAATGCACGGTGGAAGGAACGAACGGCTCTCGGCTTGGCCGGGATGTCGATGATTTGGATGGCGACGACGGCGCAAGCGCAACTGTGCATCAACGTCTATCCCAGCCAAGACAACACCAACCAGACCATCTGGATTTTTGGCAACAGAGGAACCAACCCAAGACTCGAAACCGTAGTTTATGGCAGTAGCATTCGGAGTAGTCAAAACTTCCACGCAAGAGACTCTTGGAAAATGGATACAGGGGCCTATGAAAATTTTTACACCGACAACAAGCCGACCAATTAGTTTTTCAATCTTGCTCCCTTGCTAGGAAGCACCAATGCCACAGACATCGAATCCGTTCAAAAGAGACTTCCCGGAGGCCCAAGGACAGTCTGGCCATTCAATGAACGCACCTTTCTAACCAGCGTCACTAATGCACCGACAATCACCATCGGAAGCACGAGCAGACCAATCGGCAGTCTTTTTATGAATGACGCCGATGTCGACGAGATTGGAATTCGAATCACGCTTCCCAATTTAGTTTATTCCTCCAACGCTGTGTCCAGATGGTTTGGCGCCGGCATTTTGAACAAACCAATCAGCGATTTTATTACGCGAGATAATGATACTATCACGATACTAAGCAGGCAGGGCGTTCCCTATTTTGCGGGAAGCACCCGCATAGAAATTCACGGCCGAGTCATCCCCGAACCTGAAGAGTATGCACTCGTGTTTGCTTTATTGGGTTGGGTATTTGCCTCATCGTCATAGCTATTGTGACTTACATGAGCGGATACGAAAAGAGAGGATTATCATATGGATGGAAAAAAACGACGATAAAGAAAAACCAAGACTATCTTTCTTTTCAGTCTCTCAAAAGCATGGATGCTGGTTTTTCGGTGTTGCTTCGATTGGCGGAATCATTGTTGCCGTTTCTACATTTTGCATAGAATTTGACGGAGACTGGTTCAGCATATTCGAATTGATTGTCAAAAATATCTCTTATTGGTGCATTGCTGTTGGGTTTGTGTTAATGACTCTGGAGTCGTTTACATCTTTGAAACAACGTTGTTTAGACAAGCGAACGGTTCGCAACAGAAGGATTGCGGAAGAAATTCGATGGGCGGTAGAGAGGGGTCGCAGTAATCCTAATCAATTTAACGAAGAAGTAGAAAATCATGCGTTTCGATTGTTGGAAAAGCATCGTCCGCCGCGTTTTTCCAAAATCCGCAGACGGAAAAGCAGAGAATTCAATAAAAAGATTGCGAGAGATTCTTTGCGCGATGCGGATCAATCGCAGGAATAATCTCGATGGTTTTGACGCTGAGTTAGAAGAGCGGGCGTTTCGTGCATTAGAGAAGCATCGTCCAAAATCTCTATTCTGCTTCTTCAAACGAAGAAAACGAAAAGACGATAAAACATAAATCGCGCACCAAGTCAGACGTTTGTGCATAGGTTTCTTCATATCTTTGTTTAAGTTTCAAACGATATTTGAAAACGATTTTTATCCCACTTTCATCAAGGCTTTTCGCCGCTTCTATGCTTTTGACAACCTCTTGAAACGATTTTTTTGAGAAAACTTATTGACAATTTTCCAGTCCGATCAGAACTTTCGATTTCAAACACGAGGCCTGCGGCCAACGACCAAAATGTCGTCGCGCCGGATTCGAATAACAGTGTCGGCATAGTCCGGATGTGCCTTTTCCACTCGGTAATCGTTTATACCTTGCGCAGCCGCAGAAACAGCAATTCGCGTCTTGGAACCGACAAACGGAAACGCTTGGCGGAAGAAAGTGCCGCGACATTCCACATGCAAGACAAACTTCGCTTGACCATTGGCAACCGCGTCGAGAATCGTGCTGCTACTGCACTGCGCCTCTGCCTCAATATAAACCTGCCGCCGATTGGATTTTACCTCGATGGTTGCCGGGCCGAAGCGGTCCGATAACGCCCTTCTGAATAACAGAAATTTCCTTGCCCGAAGAAGCAATCCGCTCGCTTTGATCATTGCCAGCTATGGAAACGGTCAACAAGATCTCGCCAGAGGATTCTTTGCGGGCGGCTAGAGAAAGACGGCACACTTCTCCGTCGGGCGAAAAAGTTCGGTAGCGAATCGGAATTGAAGGCTTTGACCTGATGCCGCCTTTGCCTCCAACTAATAATTCTCATTATCGGCAGCACGCCGCAAAGTTTTTTATTTCGTGTCTGCCTAGTACGGTGATGTAAGTGTGGGGCTCGATGTTGATGCGGATGGTGTCTGAGGCAAAGCCGCCGTCCCGGAATACAACGCGCCGAGGCTTATATTTGACTAAGGTTTGGGCCAAGTCTTTGGTGAGTCCTTCTTCATAGCAGGCGATTGCATGGTTGCCGGCGACAAAGAAAACCTGCTTGTTTTGGAGGGTTTCGGTTTGTATGGACAAATGCAAATCTAATCCTAGAATCCACATAGCTTCAAAAAGCAAGTCTAAGGGTTTGCGGTTGGGCAAGAGGTTGTCTTCCAAGTCTTCTTGTTTGCATTCATCATGCGGAAGACTGCAGTCTTTGAAGTTGGAGTTGTCAATTTTCAATACACAGAAGCCGGTGTCTAATAGGGAGAGGGAAGAAGAAGGTCATTGGACGGCGCATCTAATGGTTGTTTTGAGCGAGTTTGTCTGGCTTTGGGTTGTTGGGGTTGTCTTCTAGTTGTTGGCCGATGTCGGCGATGGTTTTGTGGCCGGCTTTGAAGGCTTCGCTTTTCTCTCCGCATTTCTCTGGCAACTGAACCATGATGAACTTCTGGTTGCCGCCGTCTTCTTTGTTTCGCTTCATCACCGCATGCGCCGTCGGGCAACTGCCCGCAAAGAAATCTAAGACTATATCACCGTCTGCCCTTTTTGGCGGGGCCTTTTTGTCCTAGTTGGCCTACCTTTTGGATTGCTAATCTAAGTGAATCTGTTGACAAAGTTACAAGCGCCGAAGATTTCGTCCATGATTTTGCGCAAGTTATGTTGTTCGTGGTCGTCGATGGAGATGAAGATAGCGCCGTTGTCTGCCAACAGTTGTCGGGCGAGGTAGAGGCGGGGATACATTATAGAAAGCCAGTTGGAATGAAAGCGGCCATCGGAATTCGGATTGGCTATCAGACGGCCTTCCTCGTCGCGCTCGGCGGTTTGCTTGTTCCATTCTTTTTTGGAAATGCGCCAGTTGTCTTTGTAAAGGAAGTCTTTGCCGGTGTTATACGGCGGGTCAATGTAAATGGATTGGATTTTGCCAAAATAAGTTTCCTGCAAAAGTTTGAGCGCGTCCAAGTTGTCACCTTCTAGGAAGAAGTTCGGCGTGGTTTCAAAGTGGACACTCTCGGCGCGGCGAGGAAAGAAGGCTTTGCGGATGGGCTGGTTGGCGGCGAGGAGGGATTGGCGTTTGCCCGTCCAGTTGAGTTGGTAGCGTTCGGTTGGGCCTTCGATGAGGCAGTCAGAGCGTTCTTGGCGCAGGAGGTCAAAGTCGATGGCGGATTGGATTTGGCCGTCTTTGGTTTTCGTTTCGGTCATGCAGGGGGGGAAAGTGCTGGCGAATGGCGTCGATGAGTTTGTTGGTTTGGGTATGTTCTTGTGCATGAGTTGAACAAAAATTGAGATTAGCGGGCAGATGTCGACGGACAATTCTTCCACTGATTTGAGGATGGGACGGACAGCGAGAAAATTCAGTTCAAAGGCTTTGGCGGTGAATTGGTCTTTATCGGGTCGCCCATAGAGTGGAATCGTCCGCTTCTTGAAAAGTCGGGCAAAAGCCGCCAATGCCGGCGAACATACAGCCAACGGTTGTTTTTGCTTTCTTCAAATTTTTTCCCATTTGCAAAGCGCAGGCTTTTTCAAATGAATCCGCTAAACGCAAATCGTTTTACCTTCTCGGCGGGTTCATCATGCTTTGCGCTGTAGGCAGAGGAACTTCTTCTTTTGAATGGCGGCATAGTTTTTACCGGAAGGCAGCTTGGGAAAGTCTTTCCTCCATAGAATTGGGTTGGAGGAAAGAGGGGTTGGACGTGGGTTTTTTTGGAGAATTCGTAGCTGGAGGGAAGGATGATTCCTTTTTCGCCCATTCCGGCGGCGGCGCGTTTTTGGGCCATAACTTTGAAGAGCTGGGCAAAGTTGTCGTGGGCGACTTTGGGGTGAATCTCCGCGGGAGAGGGCTTCGAAGAGTTGATCATAGGGGCGGAGGGCAAGTTTCATTTTGCTGACCATGCCTGACATCGGAGCCAATCATAAAGCGATCGGGATAGCGTTGGATGAGTTTTACCCAGTCTTCGAGGTTGGGCAGTATGTAATCAGGGAAGACAACCCAAGAGAGATCGATGTAGAGTTGGTCGCCGTAGCGGGCAAGTATCTCATCGATCCAGAAGTGCAGGTTTTTCACAACAATGCGCCGGCTAATGCCGGAGTGTCACCAGATGAAGGTTGTCGATTGTTGGCAGTCGCCGTTGCCTGCCCGGCAGTATTCGATAAGTTGGACGAATTCGTTGAGGTAGTAGGGCAGTTTGACTTCGGTGCTGTTCCGGGAAATTGGAGCGATGTTGTGATGGATCCTGACCGGCAGGTGGTGCTCGCCGGCGAATCGGCAGACGCGCACTAATACGGGATGGTTGGCAAGAGGGCGTTCGCCGGTGGTGAGGTTTGTGAGGTCGTCGTGCCGAGACATAACTTCGCCGACGGTTTTCCATATACCGGGGAATTCCTTGATCCGTTTGATGAGCAGATCAACGGCGCCGAGGTCGGTTGTGCCAAAGCCGCAAAGAGAATGGTGAATTCGGCGCAGCTGGATGATTTTGCCGGGATTTTCGGCGTATTTGAGTTGGTAGTCGGCGATGGCAGAGCCGACGGAAACATCGCTGTCGCGAGCGGGCTTGACGCAGGAAGGGCTGTCGAGATAGTAGCGGGGCCGCATAAAGGGCTCGTTTGCGACCATTTTTTAAGAAAGGGCATGCCGGAGATAAGGGCGTATTTGACTTTGGCGTTATCCATGCTTTCGAGCAGCGGCTCAATGCGTCGGCCTCGTTCGCCGTAGGGAAGCGAAACAAATCGGCCGGTTTCTGCCTGCTTGCCGTAAGGGCCGCCGGGAAACTTCCCGTCGGTGTTGAGGAACTCTCCGTTTTGAAGAAAGTCCAGCAGATGCACGTGGGCGTCGGCATATCGTTCCACCAGCCGAGCGTCGTTTTTGGGCGCGCTCCGGTTGGTTGGAATGATGTCGGATTGAACGAGGATTCTTCTTCCTATTATCATGGAGTCTTTTCGTTTCCATTATCTCGATCTTCTGTAAAGATGGGGGCGGTGGTTTCCCCTTCGGATTGTGTGGCTCTTGGCGATACTTCGGGGTGGGTGATTGCTAATGTCTATGAGAATAATCGCGGTCGGATTCCTTGGGGAGTAAATTCTCCTTTTCTTTCTCCTATTGCTCGTATTGGAGTAGTTCCTCGTTATTCTTTCTATTTGACGCGTCGGCATTATGGCAATGCGAATATTGCCTTTTTGGATGGGCATGTGGAGCATGGGAGTTTGCGGGATTGGACGTTGCCGATTGAGCCAGTTCATCGCCGTTGGCATTACGATGGCAAGGCGCATTTGGATCGCTTGGTTTATCGAGATGCGGAGAATTGGGCGACTCTTCGGGGCATGGATGAAGAAATCCCGGATGATTGATTTGTCGTCTTCCTGCTCTTCTTTCTTAAATCTGGTTTTTCCAAAACGGGCCGGTCAAGCCGTTCTGAGTGCGTTGTCGTTGTTTTTCCCTCTTTTAGCGGGAATTTCCTATTCCTTTTTCGCCATCTTTCCTGTTGGCTATTAATCTTCGGGGCGGTTAGTTTTTGGCCACTGGCGTTTTGCCTCTTTGATGCCTGCTTGGATCGCTTTGGAAATCTCTCTTTTTGTTTTGGATCTATCGTTTCCTTGGATCCATATTTTGTGATTGTACGGTGCAGTTTTTTTTCTATGGCTTTAAGCAAGTTTTCAATTTTCTTTGCGGTGTTGGTATTCGGAATGCAAGTGCAGAGGCTTTGGGAGGTGGGTTTTTGGGATTTCTGGAGAAAAATGCTTAACATGAAGTTGACATAACACGACAAGAACCTTGTTTGCGCGTGTTGTGTCTTTATCTCATCTAGCAATTTGTCGAGACGATTGAGCTGCTTTCAAAATCTCTCAGATTTCTTCTTCTTGGATTCTATCTTCCACGAATAGCTTGAGGTCGTTTAGTGCGCTGTTGGGTTTGTCGGCTTCTGTCCCCAATTTGGTTTCATCGTCTGGTACCGGGTAGGCCGGCGATTCGTTTTCGTTGATGATTTTCAAGCCGGATTTTCGCTGTTCTTTTGTCATGGCTGGCGTTGTGTTGTTTTTAGGATGCGCTTGGCTAGCGGTGGTGAATGCGGAAATTTTTGGATTTTTTTCTTGTGTTGCGGCGGCGGTTGGCTAAATTATGGGTGTGTTCTTTGTTTACCGGGATCGGCGTTTGTGGGTTGTTCGTTGTTCCGTCGTTTTCTGGTTTACTGAGTTCATAAACAGCTCTTAGCTTGTTTTTCGGTTAATCTTTTTCTGGCTAAGGGCGCCTCGCCTTGACCTGACCGTGTTGGGGCGAGGTTTTTTGTTTGGTAGCGAAGAACTGAGGGCTTTTTTGGAATCTCGTTTCTTGGGAATTGTTTGGCGGAATTTTTGAGAGAGGTTGGGGAGGGTGCGTGTTTGTTTTGGCGGGTTAATCTAGGTGGTTGTGGGATCCGTCGCAGAAGGGTGTTTTTTTCGAGTGTTTGCAGGCGCACCAAGCGATAGAGCGGGTTTCGGTGATTTCTACTTTCTTCGGCGTCATTGTTGTTCCTTGGTGGGATCCATCGCAGAAGGGTTGGTTGGCGGAGCGTCCGCAGGCGCACCACCAATAGACGCCGGGCGCAGTTGGGCGAACGATAGGAGACTTTTGAAAGATTTTCGGGGTTGCCATAATTTTACTGGTTGGGCAAAAACGCGTTTCTGTCGTTTGTTTTGTGCCGAAGATTATGGACCGCTTGGTCGAAGATTGCAAGGAAAAAAGAGGGGAAGCAATTCCGCTCTCGTTTTTAGCTGAATTCCGGAGTATAAGTTGGTGATGGGCAAGATGCGTTTGCGCCGGAGGCCGGCGACTGCCTAAAAAGATGCCAATGGTTCCGCATGAAGCAGTTTTTGCCGAGTCTGGATTGGCGTCGTCTTTGGCGTCTCGCCGGCTGTTGGAAGCTTTTCGCTGGATGTTGACGGCGCGTTTGCTGGATGAGAGATTGGCCGCGATGTATCGCGCCGGCAAAATTCACGGCGGCGTGTTTCTCGGCAAGGGGCAGGAAGCGCTCAGCGTGGCGTTGGGGCAAGCCTTGCGTCCTACGGACGTTTACGCGCCTTTGATCCGCGACGGCGCCGGGCGGCTGGCTTTTGGAGAAACGATTGTAGATGCGCTTCGCACTTGTTTAGGATCTCCCCAAGGGCCTATGCACGCTCGAGATGGGAACGTTCATCGCGGCCGTCCCCGCGAGGGATGCCTTCCTATGATCAGCCACCTTGGCGCTATGATTTCGACGGTTGGCGGCATGTTGCTGGCAAAACGAATTCGGGGGGGAAAAAACGCGGTGGGCGCGACTTGCATTGGCGACGGCGGCGTTTCTACCGGCGCTTTTCACGAAGCGGTGAACTTGGCGGCCGTCGAAAAACTGCCGCTCGTAGTCGTGATCGCCAACAATCACTACGCTTACTCGACGCCCATCGAAAAACAGTTTGCCGGCAAGTCTTTGGTGGACAAGGCTATTGGCTACGGAGTGGAGGGATGCTCAGTTGACGGCACAGACTTGGTCGCCTGTTGCAAGGTGGTTCGCGGCGCCGTTGGCCGGGCCCGCGACGGCGCCGGACCGCAGTTAATCGTGGGAGAACTCCTCCGTCTTTGCGGCCACGGAGAACATGATGACGCTGGCTACATCGATGAAGAGTTGAAAAATTCTCCCGTGGGGAGGGACTGCATGGAAGTCGCCGCGCAGAAACTCATGGAAATGGGCATCATTAAGCCGGACACCGTCCGAGAATTCAAAGCGGCGATTGCTCAAGAAATAGAAACAGCGGTTCAACTCGTTGAGAGGGAAGGGGGGCCGGATCCTTTTTCCCACGATTGGTGCGCTTTGGCGACGCGAAGTTTGGCCGATCCGCCGCTGTTGTGAACGCCGAAATTCGCCACTTTGTCGCCTGAATCTGACAGACAATGCCGCTCACTTACCTCAACGCCATTCGCGAAGCGCAATATTATCTGTTGAAGACGGACCCGCGCGTGCTGATCTATGGGCAGGACGTCGGCCGGTTTGGCGGCGCGTTTAAGGCGACCAAAGGCTTGGCCGAGATGTTTCCCGATCGGGTTCTAGATGCGCCGATCAGCGAGGACGCCATTGTGGGAACCGCCATCGGAGCGGCCGTCGAGGGATTGAGGCCCATTATCGAGATGCAGTTTGCAGATTTCTCGACAGTTGGCTTCAATCAGATCGTCAACCATGCAGGCGCCTTTTTCTGGCGGACAAACGTTCCCGTGCCTATCACTGTTCGCCTGCCCAGCGGCGGCACTTCCGGCGGCGGTCCTTTCCATTCCCAAAGCCTGGAAGCCGTTTACGCCCACTATCCGGGGTTGATTGTGATGACGCCGGCCACGGTTGAAGACGCCTACGCCATGTTGCTGGAAGCAGTAAAGATTGACGATCCTGTGATCTTTTGCGAGCATAAATACCTTTACTATCACTTGAAGGCCGACGCGTTGCCTTCTGAATCTCTGCCGGCCGGAAAAGCCCGTGTCGCCCGCGTCGGCCGCGATATGACCGTTGTAACTTACAGCGCCATGCTTCACGAAGTCTTCGAAGCCGCAGACGAGCTGGCCAACGAAGACATCCAATTGGAAATTATCGACCTGCGCACCGTGAAACCCTTGGACACCGACACCGTAATGGCCTCCGTCGCTCGAACTGGGCGGCTCCTTTGTGTTGCCGAAGCGTGGCCTTGGGGAGGAGTCGCCGCCGAAGTTGTCGCTCGAATCGCCGCCGAAGGATTTCACCTTCTGGACGCTCCCCCGATGCGGGTAAACGCCAAAGACACGCCGATCCCCTATCATCCGGATCTCTGGTCCGTCCATCGTCCCACGGCTCGAAGCATCCTCCTTGCCGTCCGAAACCTTTTGCGAATCTAATCCCGACAACCAATTGCCCATGCAACGCGTTCCCATTGTCATGCCGCAACTCGGCGAGTCCATCGCCGAAGCCACCGTCATCGAATTTTTGGCCGCCGAAGGCGACTTCGTCAAAGCAGGCCAAGACATTATTGAAGTCGAAACCAACAAAGCCGCCATGAACGTCACCGCCTCGGACTCCGGCCTCCTCAAGGAATACACGGCGACCGTCGACGAAAGCTACGCCGTGGGCGCCATCCTCGGCTACATCGAAATCGGTTCGGAAAGCTCGGAATCCTCCGGCGCCGACAAAGACCAATCGGCCGGCTTTTTCCGCTCTAAATCCGCGCCGCAATCGCCCGCCGCGCCAAACAAAAGCGGAGGAAACGTTCCCCGAGAAGTGAAGCCCACCGTTGGCAATCTTCCCGTGCCTGCCGAAAGCCTTGGCGTCTCCTACCTCTCTCCCCGTCTCAAAGCCCGCATGCAAGAGTTGGGACTTCGCAGTGCAGACCTCGCCGGCATCGCCGGATCCGGCGCCGGCGGCCGCGTCACCATTCAAGACTTTGAAAAATTTATCGCTGAACTGGAACAAACCAAACTCAGCGAAGCCTCCACCATGCGCGTTGCCGTGGCGGACGCAATGCGCCGCAGTTGGACTCGTCCGCTGGTCACCGCCGGCCTGCCCGTCGTTTTGGACAGCCTCCTCCAACACCGCAAAACTCTTGTCCCTTGCCCCGGCCCCGCTCTTTACGCCATCCGCGCTTTGGCACTGGCTCTGCGCGAAAACAGCACGCCCGCAGGCCGGCTTATCGGACGCAACATCGCCCATCCATCAGACATCGACATCGGCTTCGCCGTTGAAGCCGAAGATGGCGTCCTCGTCCCCATCCTGCGCCAAGCCGACAAACAACCGCTCGCCGAAATGACGCCGCGCTACCAAGAACTCGTCCACCAAGCCAGAGAACGACGCCTTTCATCCCAATCTATCGGAGGTTCCATCGCCACCGTCACTAACTTCGGAACCTTCGGCCTCACA
The DNA here is from genome assembly GCA_965203425.1 of Limisphaerales bacterium. GTDB lineage: Bacteria > Verrucomicrobiota > Verrucomicrobiia > Limisphaerales > AAA164-E04 > UBA2970. The sequence goes on from OZ241891.1 coordinate 179,859, forward strand.
TGGGCTACGCCCATCCCCCTGCCCGAACAAACCCTTGTCCTCGGCATGGGCGCCGGACGCAAACAACCCGTCTGGGACGAAGAAACCGGCGGATTCGTTCCCCAAACCGAAGCCTGCCTCACACTCAGCTTCGATCACCGAGTCATCGACGGCGGCGCCGCAGGCCGACTCCTTTCCAAAATTGCCGAACTCATGTCCCAACCAGAGACACTCTAAAACATCCAAGAACACTACTCATCACCAACCTCTAACTACACTGATGTCTTTTCTAGAAAAAGATTAGCAATTCCACGAATCTAACAACACTAGTCGAAAAGAAAAACTATGAGCATGGATCAGATGAACCACTACCAGCGCAAGTTAGTTTACGAAATGGATTCGGCGGATCTCTACGTGGCTTTGGGTGAGAACGAACCCATCGTCATCGTCGATGGTCGTTCTGACGAAGCCTATACCGAAGAGCGTATTCCGGGCGCGATCAATCTGCCCCACAAGGCGATCTGTTCCAATTCTGTCGAGTCGCTCGACTCGTCCAAGGTCTATGTCTGCTACTGCGATGGCATCGGTTGCAACGCCTCGACAAAAACGGCACTGAAACTGCTGACGCTGGGCTATCAAGTGCACGAATTGATCGGCGGGCTCGACTGGTGGAAGCGAGATGGCTACGCCACGGAAGGCGATCGTGCGCAGCCGGGGATCGAGATTGGATGCGGATGCTAAGTCAGTGCGCGCGGGACTGAACCGAAGGGGAGCGCGCTAAGATGGCACTGGAAATTGCGAACGGAATGCGAGAGATGCCACGTGCCGCTGACGCACATGGCAAAGGCATTTATCTGTTCCTACGAATGCACCTTCTGTCTGAACTGCATGGCTTCAACAGATGCGATCCGTCCCAATTGCTGTGGCGAGTTGGTCTGGCGTCCGACCCGATGGCTCAGTAGCGATCCAGACGCCGGAAACTCCTTGCGCCCGCCTCAGCATGACATGTCTTAATTTAATCCATTTAGTCTAACCGCTGGCTAGTTGGCGCAAGGAGCGCAGTTTTCTTTGCGCTTGACAAGCAAAGGCCCTAGCCCACACAAACCGACCCCCATGCCAAAAAAGATCATCTAAGCAACTGCATCATTCCATGAAAACCAGTCTCCAACGAAAACCAATGGCGGCAAGACAACCGGCGCCAAGCAAAAAACGACAAACAACCAAACAGAAACCTTCATCGAGCTTTTGGATCGCAACCCCCACCAAACCCCGACAACTTGTGAAGAGCGCAGCTCATAATAATCGATCAACATCCAACCTAGATGAAACAACAAGAACAACCGCCAATGATCGTCCCGCAAAACCTCAAATGGATCCGAAGAAAACAAATCCAACATAAAAAACATTTGCAAAAAATGACAACCAACTAATCCTTGGACTTTGCTAACCAAGCGAAGGACGCAACCCCGAACGCAAACCGCTAACTACCTGCTCGCTGGCCAAAGGCGTGACTAATATCAACTACAGCATCCCGCAAGCCCGATCCGTTTGAATGGGCCACGGCGCCTCCAACGCCACCAACCAGCGAACCACTATCTCCATAAGAATCACCGTCAATAAAGCAAACCCGCCCCAATTGGTTTCCAAATAAGACTCGCCACGAACCAACAGTGTCAACGCAAAGGAAAGAAATATGGCCGCTAAAAACCAGCGAGACAACTGATAAAAGAGCGTGCCCCTACCATAAGCCAAAGCCAGTTTTTCATAAGGATTGTCCCCGTCGCTAAAACCCAACTTACGTCGGCGCCTTTCTAATAACTTAAGACGCTTTTTCCCTAGCTTCCTATGCGCAAAGACCGTGTCGCCGCTTGGGGATTCTTATCCCTTGCCCAAACTATCGAAAAGGTAATCTACGCCCCCAGCAAAAAATACCAAGCCCAGCCCCAACACGCCGCCAACATTCCACAGTAAAAATCTACCATTGATTTGCCATATTTTTCCGTTTTCTCCGCCGCGAACTTGGCTGGAAGAAACATGAAAACAGGCCGACAAACATCCACTCAAATGGCGGCGAGCCCATCATTCCCTTCTATCTTCGTTTGGCTACTTTTCGATTTGAAATATAAGGCGGATTGGCGAGTATTTCCACAATCTAAATTTATCACTCTTTATGAAACAAAAAAACTCCGCTTGGAAAATCCCAAAGCGAGATTGATCTTGAAAAACGAGGCCGATTTCAACGAAGCCAAAACTCAAACCACTAGCCATGCACTGCTAGCCGCTATTTGCCGGTCAATCTTTTAGAAAAATGGCAAGCGAGCAGGAAAGCGAGGAAGTCCAGCGTTTCAAGGCGACGCGAGAAAAAGCCGAGCAAGGAGATGCCAGAGCGCAATTCAGACTTAGCGAGATGTATTCTAAAGGCGAAGGCGTGCCTCCGAATTATGTAGAAGCGGTAAAGTGGTCTGGAAAGGCGCGAAAGACGGCCGAAGAAGGGGATGCCGAGACGCAATTCAAGATTGGCGTGATGTATCACAAAATGAAGGATTACGATAAAGCGGCGAGGTGGTATGAGATGGCGGCCGAGCAAGGGCATGCCAAGACGCAAAGGGAACTTGGCTGTATGTATGCCAACGGCGAAGGCGTGCGGCAGAATTATGACAAAGCGGCAAAATGGCTTTGGAAAAGGCAAGACAAAGACAAGTCGCCGCAACTTGTGATTGGCGCGCTGTATTTATTCGGCAGCCGCGTACGGAAGGATGATGTTGAGGCCTACGCTTGGTTTCTCTTGTCAAAAGAAAATGGAGACGAAAAATCATTCAGAGAACTGATTTCCTCCATCGAAGAGGATCTCACGGCGGAGCAGATTAAGAAAGGGAAAGAGCGGGCGGCGGAACTGCCTCGCTTGATTGTCGCAAAATGATTTTTCTATTCTGGTTAATTGGGTAGGCTTGTGTCACTGAATGAACGGATTGATCAACGGGTTTGATTTTGTTTTGGAGGAAGTCGCGTGGAAACACCGAGTTTCCCAAGTCCGTGTTGCCGATAAAGCCATGCGATTTTTTAGAGAACAACGATGGGGAGTCTGGATTTTGTGGATTTCGATGGTTGCGTTGGTCGGCGATTTTCTGTCAGCGTCTGCGCAAGATTCCAAGCTGACTTCCTTCGCCAACTTTGCCCGGCCATTTATTCAACAATACTGCGCCAATTGCCACGGCAACGAGAAGCAAAAGGCCGATCTCAATCTGGAAGCCTTTGAGCGGCAACCCGCCCTTTACAAAAAACGAGAACTTTGGGAAAGCGTGCGAGATATGTTGGCTGAGCGCGAAATGCCTCCTGAAAAAAAGCCGCAACCCAGCGAAGAAGAACGCATCCGCATGGTTCAATTTATCAACGAAGAGTTGGCGAAATTTGACTGCGCAGAACTCAGTCGGCCGGGCCGGGTAACGCTTCGGCGGCTCAATCGCGCGGAATACAACAACACGATTCGAGACCTGATGGGCGTGGAATTCTCGCCGGCTGCGGATTTTCCTTTGGATGAAGTCGGCTACGGTTTTGACAACATTGGCGACGTTCTGTCACTTTCTCCAATTCTCATGGAGAAGTATTTGGCGGCGGCCGAGCAGATCGTTTCTCAAGCCGTTTTGTCCGAGCTTCCTGGATGTCCTCCACTGCTTTCGGAATCACGCGCTCATCCGTCTCCAAAAGCCTTGGCGCCGGATCAACATTCAAAAAAATCTGCGAGAGCGAAAGAGGCGGAGTTGGAGTCTGCCCGGCGATTCCTTGCGGTTTTTGTTCCCCGCGCTTATCGCCGCCCGGCTTCGTCTGAGGAAATTCGACGACTGCTCGCCTTGACGGCGAACGCGCTAGAACAAAACGCAAATCTTGAAGAATCCGTTGGAATTGCCGTGCAAGCGGTGCTGGCTTCGCCCAGTTTTCTCTATCGTTGGGAGCTGGATCCGGAGGTCGAGGACAGGGATTCGCAAAACTTGGCCGGCGACGCTGTCCGCTCTCTAAATTCATACGAGTTTGCGTCTCGTCTTTCCTACTTTCTCTGGAGCAGCATGCCCGATGACGTCTTGTTTGAGTTGGCGGCGGCGGGAACTCTCTTGGAGCCGGCCGTTGTTGAAACCCAAGTCCGGCGGATGTTGGCCGATCCCAAAGCCAAGTCTCTCGCAACCAACTTCGCCGGCCAGTGGCTACAATTTCGCCAGATTGAAACCATTGCGCCGGACCCGGAATTGTTTCCCGCCTTTGACGAGGAGTTGCGTCAAGCCATGCGCCGGGAAAGCGAACTTTTCTTCGAATCAGTCATGCGGGAGGATCGAAGCATTCTTGAGTTTCTGGACGCCGACTTCACTTTTGTGAATGCCCGCCTCGCGGATCACTACCAAATCGGCGGCGAATTCGGCGCTGAATTTCAGCGCGTCCGCCTGGATGATCAGAGCATGCGCGGCGGGATTTTGACCCAAGCCGGCACTCTTGCCTTGACCGCGAACCCAACGCGCACCTCGCCGGTCATCCGCGGCAAATGGGTGCTGGAACAAATCCTGGGTACGCCTCCCCCGCCTCCGCCGCCCGAAGTGGAAGAACTGGAAGAAAGCCAAGAAGCTGCCGCTTCGCTTCGGGAACGGCTTGAAATCCACCGATCCCAAGCCGAATGCGCTGTTTGCCACGCCAAAATGGATCCCATCGGATTCGCCTTTGAAAACTTTGATGCCGTTGGCGCCTGGCGCGAGTTTGACGGCGCCTTTCCCATAGACGCCTCCGGCGAACTGCCGGACGGACGCCGCTTCAACGGCCACAAAGAACTCATCGCCATTCTGAAAACCGAAGAAACCTTCCCTCGAACAGTCGTCGAAAAAATGTTGACCTTTGCGCTAGGTCGGGGTTTAGAATACTATGACAAATGCGCAACCGATGAAATTTTGGCGGCGGCCAAAAAAGCCGACTTTCAGTTTTCCGCCTTAGTCATCGCCATTGTAATGAGCGATCCATTTCAAAAAGTCAGTTTACAACACGAATCCCAATGAATGCAGTCCATCCCCTTGACCGTCGAACCTTCCTACGCGGACTAGGCGCCGCCGTGTCCCTGCCGCTCTTGGACGCCATGATTCCTCTCCGCTGCTTGGCTTCCACCGCAAACCGGAATCCCGTCCGAATGGCCTTTCTATTCGTCCCTAACGGAATACACATGCCCGACTGGACGCCAAGCCGGGAAGGCCGCTACTTCGACTTGCCAAAAATTTTGCACACCATGGCGCCCGTGAAACAGGATCTCACCGTCTTAAGCGGATTGACCCATGACAAAGCCCGAGGCAACGGCGACGGTCCCGGCGATCACGCCCGTTCTGCCAGCGTCTTTTTGACCGGCGCGCAACCTCTCAAAAGCGAAGGATCGGAAATCCACGCCGGAATCTCCATCGACCAAGAAGCCGCCAAGGCTGTTGGGCGTCAAACTCGTTTTGCTTCCCTGGAACTAGGCACCGAAAAAGGCAGACAATCCGGCAAATGCGACTCCGGCTACGCCTGCTCCTACTCCAACAACATCTCCTGGCGCGACGCCGCCACTCCCCTAGCCAAAGAAACCAACCCTCGCCTGCTCTTCGAGCGCCTCTTCGGCAACAACAACGCCGCTGAAAAAACTGAAAGCGCCCTCCGAAGACAACGATTCCAAAACAGCATTCTCGATTTCATCCTCGAAGACGCCAAACGATTGAGCCGCAAAGTCGACAACAAAGACCGCGCCAAGCTGGACGAATACCTTACCGCTGTCCGCGAAATCGAACTGCGGTTAGAACGCGCCGAAAAGAATGGCAGACAACAGCGCGATAAAGCCCTCGCCGAATGGAGCACACCCGAAGGCATCCCCGACTCCTACGAAGAACACATCCGCCTTATGGGAGACATGATGATCCTCGCCTTCCAAACCGATGCCTCTCGCATCGCCACCTTCATGCTCGCCAACGAAGGAAGCAACAAAAGCTACCGCTTCATCGGCGTCCACGAAGGCCATCACTCGCTCTCCCATCACCAAAACGATCCCGCAAAACAGCGAAAAATCAGCGACATCAACCAGTTTCACGCCCGCCAAGTCTCCTACATTCTGCAACGCCTCAAATCCATCCCCGAAGGAAATGGCAGCCTTCTGGATAACTGCATGATCCTCTACGGCGCCGGAATCAGCGACGGCAACCGCCACAACAACGAAAACCTCCCCATCCTCCTCGCCGGCAAAGCCGGCGGCGCCCTCCAGCCCGGTCGTCACCTTCGTTACCACTTTGAAACCCCGATGGCCAATCTCTACCTCTCCATGCTGGATCAACTCGGCGTCCGCAAAGACCGCTTTGGCGACAGCACGGGCCGCCTCCCCGGATTGTTTATCTAACGCAAAAACCGCCGAACGCCGAGTAGCCAACCAAGCCCAAAAGGAAGAAATCCTCGAAGGAAAACGATGACAAAACAACAAGCACTTTGCATCGCACTGCTTGCCGCTGCAACCAACATGACTGGATGCGCAACACTACTCATCGATAGGGAAGCGGAAGAACTTGTCAAGAAAATCAAAGAATACAACCGGCAAGTCAGCGAATACTATCGGCAACTAGACAAATACGAACAATTCAAGTGGACGATGATAGAACAACCCCTCCCAGTCAGACTCATATTCTTGGTAGGAAATGCGGAAACAATCAACGAGAAACGAAAGGAACTCAAAAAAGAAGAGACGAACTCGTAAAACAATCCGACCGAATCGACAGAAAATGAAAAGCACTCCTCTATGACTAGCGAACAATCCGACCGAATCGACGAGAAGCTCGACCGCATCGCCGAAGGCCTCGAAAATCTCGCCGGCAAAAAGAAGAAAGACGACCTCGACGATGTAGCGGACGAAGACTCAGAAATAGTGAACAACAACAAAGAGTTTTCCGTTGTCGACATCGGCAACGGGAAATTCACCGTGACGCGAAACGGAGTCTCCATCGAGATGGAGATACAGAGTACAGGCATGGACACGGCAGGCTACGAAAAATTCCAAGCGGAAATTGCACGGCCTGCTGACATGGTCAAAATTGGACAATGGATTGGAAAAGACGCTGCGACACAAGCCGTTGCGTCAAAATTCGCCATGTTCCTCTGGCATCTGGCAAATCGCTCAGAAAACAGAGGGAAAGACCCAAAGACATGGCTGACCTTGTTGGACTTTGGGCTGAAGCCCAAAGTCAAATCTACCAAACTCAAAAACCCCCAAACAAACAAACCGCTGACCGCCAAGCAAAAGGTGCGCTATGAAACCGCACTCGATTTTGGCAAAAGTGACGAACAGGCATTAGAATACGCTTGCCAGTAACGGATAACCAACAGCAAGCCAGCTGGAAGAGAAACAAAACGTCCTCAAGAAACGTCCGCCAAAAGACAAAAAAGGAAGACAAACAATGAGCCAAAAGAAACGGTACAAACTGATTCTCAAACGTCACCCGCCGGGCATGCCTTGCGCCGAAGCCAACTTTTAATTGCGCTATGACTTTCCGAATCCTCCAAAGCCGATGGGTGCTTTTACTCTTGGCTGTTTGCCTTCGCCTTTGCCAACCGTCCGCTCAAGAGAACGGCCGCGCAATTTCACAACTCATCGACGATCTGCAATCGGGAAACACGCAAGAGCGCCGCAACGCCGCCCGGTCACTCAGCGAACTGGGACCGGAAGCCGCCACCGCCCTCCCGGCATTGATCCCAGCGCTTGACGATGGAGACGAGCAAGTCTGGTTCCACGCCGTCACCGCCATCGCCCGCATTGGACCGCAAGCCTTGCCGGCCGTTCCCGCGCTACTGGAAGACTTGGCAGAATCGGGGCGCAAAGGCGCCAACCCAAAATGGTACCGCTCTGCCTTTGCCCTCGGCAGCATCGGCCCCGTCGCTCTTCCCAAACTGCGCCCCGCCTTAAAAAACCCCGACTCCCGCATTCGATCCGGAGCCGCCAAAGCCTTAAGCTGGTTTGGCGAAAAAGCCGCTCCCGCAATTCCCGATCTTGTCAAACTCCTAAACGACGAGAACGAAAACGTCCGCCTCCACGCGGCGGAAACGCTGGGAAAAATTGGCCCGCCCGCTCTTCCCGCTCTCCGCAAATGCCTGCAAGGAACCGACCGGCAACTCCAATTGTCCGCTCTATCGGCCGTGCAGACGATGGGGGTCAAAGCGCGCCCGCTCTCTGAAATTCTCATCTCCATCGCCAGCGACGACCCCGCGCTCGAACTGCAAATCCAAGCACTGCACGCCCTTCGCCGCATCCAGCCGGAACCAGAGTTTTACGCCCCGGTTCTTTGGCCTCTCGCCCTCCATGCCAATGCGGAAATTCGCCGCGAAGCCGCCGAAGGCGTCCTCGCTTTGCCCGCCGAACTTAGCGTTCCTCGCCTCGCCAAAATGTTGAACAACGCCGACGCTGCCGCACAACTTTGGGCGGCGGACATCCTTGGAAGAATCGGCCCCGCCGCCGCCGCCGCCGCTCCCGAACTCATCCAACGAATAGAACAAAACAACTTGCCGGAAACTGTCGAAACCTTCAAAATCGCCCTTGTCTCGATGGGAACCGCTGCCGTTGACGCCCTCTTCCAACACATAGCCGAAATAGGAAGCGGCCTCATCAGCTCCGATCATTGGGCCATTCACAGCCTTATCGGAGCCGGCATCCCCGGCCTAGCAAAACTTGCCGACGCCTTGCAGCACGAAAACGACGCCATTCGGCTCGCCGCCATCTACGGCATCCAAAAATTAGGCGCCGACGGCCGAACCGCCCTGCCGAAAATAGAACGACTTCTCCACGATCCCAACGACCGAGTTCGGGCCGCTGGCCTCCAGTGTCTCGTCACCGTTTCGCGCAAACCGGACCTCTACCAAAACGACGTCCATCGGTTTCTGGAAGATGACAGCGCAGAAGTTCGCCAAGCCGCCGCAATTTCCCTCCCCGCGCTTTCCTCAGTCGACGAACCCATCATCAGCGTGTTGGAAAAACTTCTCCGCGACCGCAGTGACAAAGTTCGTCTCGCCTCCCTCCGCGCCTTCAAGAGCCTCGAAGGCCGAGCATCTGCTCACGCCGAATCCATTGCAACCCTCCTAGTGGAACAAAACGAAGATGCCCAAGTTGCCGCGGTGGAAGCCCTCGGCGCTATTGGTCAAGCGCCGCCGTTGGCAGTCAATCAAATTCTTCACCTCGCCTCACAAGCCTCGGCCCCCCTTCAACTGGCCGCCCTTCGCAGTTTGGCAAAACTCGCCGAAGCAGGGACTCAAACAGCCGACGTCTATCGCGCCTCCCTCATCCATCAAAACCACGAAATCCGGGAAGCCGCCTTGGTCGGTTTTGGGAAAACCGCTTCGGAAACATCCAAAGTTCTTTCCCTCAGCATTGCCGCTTTGGAAGATAAATCAGACAAAGTCAAACTGGCGGCGGCCGCCAACCTTGGCCGTCTCGGTGAAAAAGCCGTGCCCGCAACCCAACCGCTCATGAATCTTTTGACAAGCCGTAGCGATCATTTCGCGCGTTTTTTGGAAGCGTTGAAGCAAATTCCGGCGCACTCCAGCCAAATAGAAACCTATTTAGAAGGACTCAACCACCCCAACCCTGCAATCCGCGCCTATGCTTGCGAGCAACTCGGCAAACTCAAAGAAAAAGCCAAGCCAGCCATCCCCAAACTCAAACTTTTAGCTCGGCGAGACCGATACAGCGCCGTCAAACAGCGCGCCAGAAAAGCCCTCGAAAACATCGTCGGCGCAAACCGCGGCGATTGAATCGCATTCTATTCCCCTGTTATTTCGCCGCCGGCAGTAGTCTCCAAAGCCTTATCCAACTGGGCAAGATACTTTGCTGGATCCGCCTGAAAATCCTCAATGCAGCTCTTGCAACAAAACATCACTAACCGCCCTTCGTGAACATACTCTGCAGGATCCCCCATCGCGCCCAACTCGCTGCCTTCCACCAAACAAACTTTTAGCGGATACGCTGCTTTCTGCGCTGTCAAATCCTCTTCAGCCAAAGACGACGTCGGGCCGTCGGCATCGGAATCTTCCGTCCCATGATGTTCGCGGCCATCTTCATCCTGTACGTGAGGATGATCATGATCTGGATCATCATGATCATGCTCGCCTTGACCGCATCCAACCAAGCAGATCGCCGCCAAAACCGCAGTTGCCAAAACCGCCCCTTGCAAAACTCTCTCGATTACACTTTTCATCACTCCAATCAAATACCGTATTCAAAAAGCCGTATTTAGACACACGCCAAACCACAAAGCAAGCCTAAACCTTCCGAAAAACAACAACCGCTTCTGCTCTTCCTTTTCCTTGAACGCCTCGTCGATTTTTTGTCGCGGCACAACAACACTGTTTTTCATCGATAATCTTCGCCATCCAAACCATCACGAAAAAAAACGCCGAGACAGAACTCGACGATTGCAAAGCAAAGGCCAAACCCAACTTTACTTGCCAATCAATTTCTCTACCAACGAAAAATAGGGATCTATCCAACCGTCATCTCCACTAGTCTCTGCGGGTGGGGCAAGCGTCTTCAACAACCTGTCAATGCAGTTCTCGACGAGCAACGCCCCGTATTCAGACATCTTCCCGTCCTGGCAAAGCCATCGGTATCGGCTCTTCCTCCACTGCTCCTTCCCACGGCAAATCCGCGTTTGCCCCGCCATCTTTCCCTCGCCTTATTGTTCCCTATCTTCTAACGGCAAAACCTAATCCAATTCTAGCAAGAAGAATTTTCCCCGCTAACGCAACGAACGCTGTTGTGGTGCGGAATTCTAGGGGAGGGGGGAGGTTGTTGTTGTTATTGAAGTCAAGGCGCAAGACGGGATATTCCTGCCGCTAGCCGAACTCCCATGCCTCTCCCGCATCCCCATCTATATCTATATCGACCTTCCAAGTCTCCTAGATTGCCCTTCCCAATAACCCAACCCGCTTGCCAAAACGCCCCTGGCCTAGCTGAACGCAGCAGCTCGCCCCCTGCTTGCGGCGGCGGCGCGGCCTTCGCTCTCGCTAGAACGGCTTTCTCCGAGCGCGCCCGCGAGAAATCCTTGAATGGATCCCCCCTCTTCTCCCCCGCAATCGTTCCCCAACCAAACAACCAAGAAACTCCTTTTGCCCTCCTCCACCGGCCGATGAATCCCCATAGCCACCTCCCTCTCTGAGATTGCTCTTGCTCTCCAGTCATCAAAGAAAATGCGGAGATTATGCAGGGTTTGCTCCTAACGAGCCGCCGGCGTCCCAAAGCCCACTAAACCAAGAGTCTCTTGCCCTAGCGCCGAACTCCCCTCAATCAATCCCCCCACATTCCAGCCCACTAAGCCTCCCACGCTAGTCTCTCCCCGAACTTCCCCTCGAACATGACTATCCGCTATCTCCCCAAAGTTATGACCAACTAATCCCCCCACACTATTATAACCAACCACTCGTCCCCGAACAGAGCAATTCACTAGAACCCCTTGACTCAATCCCGCTAAGGCGCCTACCCAGTTCACCCCTCTTATCTCTACCCCCTCCAAAACTACATGGACGATTTGCGCCCGATGCCCGACCGCCCCGAACAAGCCGGAAGGTTCATTAGCGAAGAGAGCGGGAGCGCTCTGGTTTTGAAACAAGTTGTCGATGGTATGACCGTTGCCTTCAAAAACAGCTTGGAAAGGTTCGGAGAAAGAGCCGATGGACGGCCAGCCGTTTCCCTTGTTCCAAAAGGCGTCTTCTTCATTGATGGTTTTGTCTCCATTCGTGTCGAAGGTCAGGTTCGTTGCGAGTTCGTAGCCTTGGGCTTGGATATGGTTGGGAACGCCCATGTTGGCGATAGCGCTGGGGAAGGCTTGCTTGTAAGCTGCCGCCACCTCTTCTTTGTCCGGCTGGCCGTCGCCATTCAAGTCAAAGCGAAGGGCATGAAGTTGCGCAAGGTGGCTGACTTCAATCAAGCCGTCATCATCTAAATCATAGTCGGTCGGCGGCAGTTGGGGTTCGGGGGCAACCGGTTCTTCGGGGTCTACGCTGTCTTGGCTGTTAGGTTTCTCCATAACCTTATGAGCAATCGTTAGAGAAACGGCGCCGGCGTCGTTTCTAGCGATGAAGCCTTCGCTGGCGGGGATGGAATGCATGATATATGCTTGCTTGTTCGTGTCGGCGGCGGCGGCGCTGGCAGTCACGGTCACGGTTTGGTAAGACTGCCAATCGTTTTGATTGAAGACCAGTCTGTTGGGATTGATGGTGATTCCGGGATGCGCCATTTCTATGTTGACGGTCATGTCTATGACTGGGTCGGCAGTGCTGCGTACCAGATATGTGCTGAATTCGCCTTCGGAGAGGGATAAATCGCTTGTGCTGAACATGAGAACCGACCCGCCAGACGGCGATGTAGTCCCAATTGTCGACAATGGCGGGCTGTTCATGTTGGTGACCGGCGCCAGAACAGTCTCATCGTCGTCAAAGATGAGGATTTCGCGCTCGAAGATTTCCAAGATCACGTTATCGTTGTTGGAAGAGCAGATGCGGGCGCGGACTGTAAATTGCTCGGTTGGATCATCTCTGTTGTCGTGAATAATGGGAAAAAGATGCTCTTCTTGTGGTGTTCACGGCCAAACCAGTAGACGTCGGGCCCGTCTTCTATTACTTGGTGGTATCTTGGGGCTGGAGTTACGATGTATGCACCCCTATTGATTGTGAGACTTGCGTGAAGGTGAGCGTGCCGCGGAGAGGCTTGTAGTCTTGACCTGCCGTCGAAGAGTCGAATAGTTTGCCTTCTCATCGGTAGCGCTGTCGCCGTCTTCCGTCCAGTATTCGACCACAACGAAATTGGTGGTTCCGCCGGTTCTGGCGAGGTATTCGCTATAATCTTCCCAAGGTTTATAGCGTTGCCGTTCGGAAAGCTGACTTGAATATCCCATAGATCGATCTGCCGCGCTCCTCATGGGTGAGGTCTTGCTCCCAGTAACTGTGACGATCGATCGGATAATGCCGATTGAAACGAAAGTATTCGGTAATATAGAGTTCATCGAACTCAGGAGGAATCGTGACATGATAGTCAGGATGCTGAATACGATTATGTCTGCGATAGTATTCACCCGCATTGATGTCTTTGTACTCATAATAATAATATCGGTCATGAGGGTGATTAGGGTGAATCGCATACGAAGGAGGATCCTCCGCAGTACCAGCAAAAACACCTATTTCTCGAAGCCTGCTATTAAAGCGAGGATCAGGCGGATAATACCTATCTACGAGATCAGACCAGTATTCAAAAGAATACGCAGCCTGATATTCTGGGCGTGAGTGCCATGCTTCTTTATACCTTCTATTCGCCTCTTTTAGTCCCGTTAAGTATTCGTCTAGGGTTGCAGACCAAGCAACCAGCTCATGAAAAGTTTTTGAAGGCAAGGGGATATAGCCTTGGCCTTCGTTTATTCCTTCGAATGTGAATGTCTCACCGATACCACCAACACCAATGTGATCGTTACCAAAGTCTACGATCTGGATTTGCCCCCAAGCCGCCGGCATTCCAAAGGCAAAAATCAAAACGATCCAAAATGAATTCTTCATCGTCTGCATATCTTTCTTCCACATACGGTGTACTGTTGTCCCCCCCCCCCCCCCCCCGCGCAAAATAAAGCAAAATTTTCCAGTTTATTTAAGCGGCGTTAGGCGGAGGAATCGCTGTTTTCCTAGCGCTTTTGGCAAAATTATAGTCAATCGGTCTTTATTGTTGTCGATAGATTCCCGCACTGCTTTGAATTCATCGTCCGCCAAAGGACTCCAAGTTTCTCCAAGCAAATCGACGGTTCCTTCTACCGCGAACTCTTCGACGGCGGGAACGGCAAATACGAATCGAACGCCGCCGTTCAGCTGAGGCGCGGCGAAAATCAGCCGACTCTTCCTTTCTCCAATGCCGGCGATGGAGGAACTTGACAAGTCTGCCGTTGGATTCACGCCGTTAGCCCCATCGCCAACCGCTGAAGATTGGAAAACGAACAGAGACCTCCCGACGGCGCTTCTGCCATCGTCATGAGAAGAGAGAACAACCGAATTCCATCCGGCGACAACTCTTTCTTCCATTTTCCTAGCGAGCGCATTTTCCTAAGTTTCTCGGCGATTTGCCGCCAAACGCAAGCAACAATAACTGAATTCCATCCGGCGGTTGTCAACAACGATTTTCTCTTTGCTTTCTTCGTTTTCCTCAACCCAATTATCCACTACCCTAGGCCTTGCCGATGATGAGGCTGAGGTTTTTCGGATCAGTTTTGGAAGGTAATCTTTTTCTCTTGAGGATTTTTGAGAGGGCGCAATTATTCCATTGTTTGGATCAGCTCGGCTCAAGCAGACTTGTAAGACCCGGCTTGCGCGCTTTTGTGAACATCAAAATGTTCCGTTATTTTAAGCTATTTTCTGGCGCTGGACGCTGGGTTGGTGTGTGTTGTGTTTGGTGGGAATCAAGTTGGGTGACTGGTTGTTTTAGGTTGTTGTTGGCGTTGGTCGAGCAGGGATTTTGTTTGGGCTAACCAATCGCTTTTGGGAAGGGCGTAGGGGCGGAAGGTTTCTTGCCAGCCTTTTCGCTCGTGGCAGAGGAGGGCGCGGTGCAGTCCTAGTTGGTTTGCTTGGGTGCTGTCGATTAGGGATGCGGAGTCATTGGCGCTCATTTGGAGGAGGATGCGCATTTCGAATTCGGGGAGGGTATTTCGGTTTAGGGATTTCTGGAGGTTGTTGTAGGTGTCGGTTGTGGCGATGGTTCGGATTCCTAATTTTCCGCCGTCGTGGATGATTTGGTTGAAGGTGGTTGCGGTTTTTTCGCTTTGCGCATCGTCGGCATGGATTGGGATGGCAAACTCGTCTTGGGGACGGAGTTTTTTGAAGGATTGGAGGCCGATGACGATTAGGAAGATTGCGGGGGATGTATTTTCATTTGTTTGGCGGCGGCGTTTTTCGGCATCGGCTTCTTGCATCATTGTATCTAGGTTTGTGTTTTTTAGGGTTCGGATGGGGTGCGGTAGTATAGTTGGCAAGCTGTCTATTAGTTTGCGGTGGGGTGCGTGATTGGGAATGGAGTCGAGAATCCAAAATTGCGCTTGTTTGGCTGGGTAGTGAGCGGCTAGGGAGATTATGCTACAGAGGACTAGGGAGAAGGTTGTTTCTTGGTTTTGCCCGAGGATGAGGAGGTTATTGCCGTTTTGGAGTTCGAAGATGGCTTCCGTGGGGCCTTTGATTGCGTTGGGGTCGCCTAACCAAGCACGAATTTTGTTGGGGGTTTTGCTTGGGTTGTTTTTCAAAGCCGCGGCGAGCAGGGTGTTTTCCGCAATGTCGGCGGGGGCGTTTCCTTCGAAGATGATTGGTTTTTTGTTTTGCCAAGTGGTTTTGTCGGCGAGTTGGCGGATTTGTTTTAGTTGGCAATCGCGTTCTGCGTCCGAAAGCCAGACTGTTTGGAAGGGGCGGTTTCCTTCCAGCACGCCGCCGCTGTCGTTATAGACGCCTTCTCCGGGACGGGAGAGCCACTTTGGCGCCGCATTGTTCTCATCCATGATCAAGCAGGCGTCCGCCTCGTCGCATTGAAGTGCGATGCGGACGGCCATTTGCGCGAGGGTGGTTCGAGCTAATGTGTAGGCGCCGCCCAAAGTTTGGGAACCTAGAATCATGTGAATGCCAAAGGCGCGTCCTTGCCGGATGATTCTATCCAACAAGGCCGCTGCGTTTTGTGACACTTTGTCTTCTTCGACGAAATACTCTTGAAACTCGTCAATCATCACGAGCGTTCTGGGCAAAGTCTCGCCCGGCGCCGCCTTATGATAACTGGGCAAATCCTGCGCGCCTCGTTGGCGAAATAGTTCGCCGCGGCGCCTCAATTCTTCATCCACTCGCTCCAAAACGCCGAGGCCGAATTCCCGGTCGCTTTCGATGGCCACTACTCGTGCGTGAGGCAAACGGCGTCGAGCGTAACACTGGAATTCCACGCCTTTTTTGAAATCAACGAGATAAAACTCCACTTGATCCGGCCCGAACCACAAGGCTAGATTCGTTGCTATCACGTGAAAGAGCGTCGATTTCCCAGAACCTGTCTTGCCGGCAATTAGAACGTGCTGCTGCGTTCCCTTGCCCAAAGTTAAGTGTTGCCATTTTGAAGCGCCGGTTCGCCCAATCGGCACTTGAACGCCGACGTCGGCGCGCTGCGACCAAAGTTTGTCCGCTTTGGGAGCGACCGATTCAAACGGCACTTCAACCCGGCCGCCATCCGCGCTGGTTTGTCCCACTTTGCGCAAAATCTCGACCGCCAACTCGGCATTAGGAAGCGCATCCCAACGCAGTCGAAGCCCTCGCCATCGCCGCCCGCAAAACTCGCAATCGCCGCTGCGCAACCGCAACCATTGACAATGCGAGCGCAAGTCTTCTTCCAATGCTTTGTCGGGCAGAGGCTGCCGCAAATCTCGATGAACGATCAAAAAAACGCCACACCGCGGCCCGCTGGTCACAATGCTTTGAAGCCGCCGAAAAGCCGCTTCGCTAAAACCAACCGGGAAATCGGCCACAACCAAAAAATGATACTTTTCGGCAATGCTGCCGGCCGCCTCGTTGTATTGAGCAAGCGTTTCATACTCGTTGCGCAGGCACATTTGCGTCACTTTTTCCATATGCTCGGTCAACTCCCGCAAACACCGATCCAGATGGTCTGCCTGAGTCCAAATGCGGCGATGAATGATCTGCTCGTCGTAGTCCGCCAAATGCATCAGCCCGGCAAAATTCTGTCCCAAGCCCGCCGGATCAAAAATCCGCAAGGCAATCTTTCCCGCTGGCGAGCTTGTCAAGAGCCTTAGCAAGATTCCATTCATTGCCGAAATCACTTCTGCGCTGCTTTTGGCGTCGTCGGTTTCGAACAGCAAGGATTCTCCCACGGGCATTTTGACGACCAACGGCACCGCCAAAGAATTCCCTTTGCTCCAAGCGGGTTGCGCACCTTGAGGCAATTCTTCGGTCAAGCAATTGAGATTCACTTCCAATTCGGCAAACCGCGCCGCCGCCGCTTCTCCCACTGCCGGCGCCCAATCTGCCCAAGCGCTCGGCTTCCAATCTAAAAAGACTTCGGCGCCGGCCTTGCGACTGCGTTCCAAATCTCGCAAAAATCCAGAAGTCTTGGCTCGCCATTCGCGCGACAAGTCGTTCATTCGATTCCGAAACTGGGCGGATACTTCCGCCGCAAGACGAGTTTTTTCCGTCTCGGCGCGAGCCAATTCCGAAGCGAATTCATCGCCCGCAAGCCCGCCGGAGGAACGATGAGAAGCCAAGGCCGCTTGAAACCGCCGCTCGTGTTGCCTCAACAAACGTTCGCGCTGTGCCTCTAGTTTTTCCGTTCCGCTTTGCAATCGCCTTGAGGCTTCTGCATCCGCAGAATGCCGGGCCTGTTCTAGACGGTTTTCGACGTTTTGAAATTGCCGTTTGATCTGTTTCACGGCCTCTTGAAAGCGGTGATTCGCGCATTCTTGACAGCTCGAAAACAAGCTTTGCGCTCGCCAAAACTTTTCAGCAATCCGCTTCGCCCGCCGGCGTCCAAAGACAAACCCAAGGCCATACAAAGCCAAAACGCCAAAACATCCACCGGCCATCGCAAAGGCCAGCGTCTTCCAGGAAATTCCCAAGGTTTCCAAGGCCGCAGGCGTCCAAAAAATCCCTCCCCCAACGCCAAGAATACTTGCCAAAATCAACCACAAACGAACCCAAGCAAAAAGTCTCGCAACAAGATTTTGGGACAACTGATTCAACTCCGCCTCCCAATGGCCGACCGTCTCCCGAAATCCTCGCAGAACAGCGTGCTCATCAGAATATTCGGAAAGAAAAACCGCGTCGTTTTCAATCTGTCGGCGGAGCAAGTCTACCCAAGAAGCATACCCGCGAAACAAACGCCGAGAACGATCCGTCAGGCTTTGGAAACGCTCCGCTTCCTCTTGCAATTCCTGTTGAAAATCTTGCTGTTCACGCTTTGCCGATTGCAAAGCGGCATCGTGTTCTCGGCTCGCGTGCAACAGGATTTTTTGATTTTCGTACTTTTGCTGGCTACGCAATTGATCCGCCGATTGTCGAATCGTAGCCAAAGCGCGTTCGGCGGCCTGTTGGATTCGAAGTTTTCGGGACAAATTCAGCGCGCGAATCTTCGACTCCTCCGCTTCAAAATTTGCAAGTGCCTGCCGTTTCGCCTCTGCTTCTTGCCGGCGGAATCGTTCTTTCAAAAGACTGTATCGGCGCCGAATTTCTTTCAGTTCTTTGTCATGTTCGGCGCGCAAAGCCGACTCTTGGCGAGCCGCATCTCGAAGCGTTCGCCGTAGCGAATCCACAATCGACAAAGTTTGCCTTGTGGTGAGCAACTCATTCACAATCCCGTCTCACTTTCGCGAAAATTGCTTCGAGTTTCTCCATCGCGTCCACCGCCCGCCGAACGCTTGGCTCCAACTCTTTCAAATAATTCCGCTCAAAATCTTCCGCCTTTCGATCTTGCCAAAACTGCCGAGTCTCTTTCCAATACCGCAGCAAGTCTTTTGTCAAAACCGTCAAATGATGCCGTCCGTACAAACTCATGCCTTGCGATCCAAATCCGCTTGCGCGCCGTCGGCAGAAAACTTGGCAGGCGCCGCTGTTTCACCCTTTTCCAAAGAGTGCAAGGCTTCGGCGCTTCCAAGCTCGCTCCAATAACCATCCAGCGAGCGCAGAATTCGCTCCAAACCGGCGCTCCCTTTCTTAATATCCTGAATCAAGACGGTTCTCAACTTTTCCACTTCGCGTCCCAAAGCCTCCGCATCGCCTTCATAGCGACGGATCCATAGCCTCGTCAAACGAAGTTTTTCTTCGGCTTGACGCAGCGAGATTTTGGCGCGGCGAACCGCCATTTGCCGCGCTTCGCTAGACTGCTTGAACGGAGAAAGCCTCGCCCCAAAAGCCTCGTGCTTTGCTTCTTCCAAAGCGCGGGAACGCAAACGCAGTTGACGCTCCCAAAACTTCTGCCGTTCCTGCAACCAAACTCGCATGCGCCGCACTTCGCCGTCCGCTTCATCCACCACCAGCGTCGCCTTCTCCAAATAACGAACCAAGCGCGTCCGAAAGACTTCCAACGCCTCCGCAGAAGACAAATGGGCTTTGTCCGGCACGGGCTATCGCTGCTCCAAATACGCTTCAATGCGCCGCGCCTTGCGCAGCAGAAACGGCGCATGCCGATCCGAAACTTCAATAAACTTCCTCAAGGCGCGCATCGTCTGCCCAAACTCATCGGCAAACTTCCGATGCTCCTGATCCTGCCAACTATCTCCCAACGCCTTGAAACGCGCCTCCAACAACGACATCCCCTGTTGCAAACCGGTATTGAAGGTTTTGAGTTCCTTCGCAAACCGCCGCACTTCTTCCGGATCCATAATTGCCTGCGACATAAATCTGCGTTCCTCTCGTTTCCGCCAAATCGCCGGCTTTATTCCCGTTCCTTTGGCGATGTTTCCTCTCCAAATCGAGAACCATTTTCTGGGAAGCAAGCCGTCTGAGCGGCGCCGATCAAATCTTCGGAAGCTCCCTTTTCTCGAAGCGCACTCGTCACCCGCGCTTGAATTCGCGCCCGCTCTTTGTCCAGTCTTTTCTTTGCGATTTCCCTCGCTTTCTCTCGCAACACATCTCCAAAAGCCATAATCCAATCTCCCGTTTGAAATAAAAACCAAACCGTCGCCACCGTCGCTACAACACTATACCCAACCGCATTGAGCTTTTCAATCCAACTTTTATGGTCTTGAAACAGCGTCAGCAAGGCCAAACCAGAACCGTAAACCGAAACAACGCCGTAAAACCATCCTCTGTATTTGGGATTGATTCCCCAGATCGTTTCTCTGGACTTGTCTTCCGTTTTCTCAATTTCCATTCCGTCTTTCCCATAAAAACTTATTTTCCTTTCCCATCCAGCGCAATCCTCTTTGCCAACTACTTTCCCCTACTTCCGCAAAATCAGCACGTAGTCTTCGTTGATGCGTTCCTCTCGCGGGACTTTGATGAAGTGATTGATAATTTTGGAAATAAATCGGCATTCCACTTTATAGCCAAGAGAGGGAGCGGCGTCGGCAAGGTAACGCCAGTTTTCAAACAAATGCCCGCGAATGGAATTGGAGCCGACCACAATTACATACCGCCCGCCGGGTTGTAAAACCCGATAAACCTCTCGCATGTTTTGAATCATATCTAATATGTATTTGGCGGCGATGAAGGCGCGGCGCTTGTCTATTGTGTAAATGGACTGTATCACTTTATCGGCGGAACGAATGCCGGTTTTGCAAAGGGTTGCGTATTCTGTTGCTTTTACAACTTCCGTTCCTATATGCGTTCGTTTCAAGTCTCGCAACGAACCGTCGGCCAGCCCCAGCCAATACATTTCCAACTGGTGCGTTCGAGGATAATCAACGGCGTTCACATAAGGCGGCGAAGTGAGCGCCAGCGCAAAAGTGTTATTGGCATAGCGCGCCAGATTTGTGGCACTGCAATCATTAGGAATTTCCACTTTCGCCGCATTGGAAGCGACGCGAGTCAATTCCATCATGCCTTCCACAGCGTCTTTTAGTCTTTTGCGGAAAAGTTGGATTGGATAGCCGGGCGGCACTTGTTTGTTGAGTTTTTGCCGAATGACGGTGCGGGTGCAGTTGTTGTCAGCTTGCGAAGATTGGCGAACAACGGATGAAAAACATACCAGCAGGAAGTTTTTGATGTTTTGCGGCATTTTTCGTTTTTCCATTCCCGCTTTGATATGCGCTAGCTCTTGCAAGGCGTTTGGCGCAAACCAACGATCTCGATAAGGAAAAACCGGCAAGGGAGCGGTTTGCGCTGAAGTATCGTAAGTTCGCAAATGTTTTTCCATATGAAGATGCGCTTGGCTTAAGGCTTTGCGATTTAGGGGAGTGGTTTTGACGTTCGCCAAAAGGCGAGAAAATGGATCCACGTCAATGCCGACGCTGGCTCGTTGCAAAAGCATGGCTTCTAAGTTTGTGGTGCCGCTTCCCATAAAGGGATCCAGAACAAGATCGCCGCTTTTGCTGAATCGTTGAATGATCCAACGCGGAAGTTCGGGAAAGAACTTGGCGGGATATTTATGAATGCCGTGGGTATAAAGCCGCTGGTCTTTGCTGATGAAAAGGAAGGAGCGGCCGTTTTTGAACGGCAAGTCAACGGGAATGTCGCCGATGATTTGTCGTTTTTCTTCTTTTGGCGGAGGCGGTTTCTGGCCGCTCAATACAGTTTCCAACTGGTTGAATTCCATTTTTTCCATTCTCTCTTTTTAATGAAAATGCGCCCGCCGGCTTTTGGCCAACGGACGCATAGACACACAAACACTACAAAATGAACAAGCGAAACCGTTAAAAGGTGTAGGCCGCTTTCAAGTAGTAGAAACCGCCGTTAAACCCATACGGCGAAGATTCGGGATAGGAGGTGCCAACACCAGCACTCGCGCCGGGATGACTTCTCTCTGGATAGGTGTCGAAAATGTTTTGCGCGCCCAAAGCAAGACTAACACCGTTATCGAAGTTGTACTCCACTTCCGTATCCACTAACAATCGGCTGCCTGCATCAAGTCTCCAACCCGGATAGTTGGCGGCGGTATGTTCCACAAAGCTGCTGTAGTAGCGCAGGCGAGGCAGAAGAATGCGCCAAGGCCCCATCATGTGGGTCGCGCTCAATGTCAACCGCGTGTCCGGCAAGGCGTTTTCCAACAAATCCACTCGGTCGTCTCCGATGATTGCCTCATCTCGTTCGTCCACACTGGTATCGCTGATGTTGCCGGCAAAGGTTAGAACAGTGGAGCCGCCCGAATGTTCAATGGGATAGGTAGCCACAATGTCAATGCCCTGCGTTGTGGTGTCAAAGGCATTGGCAAACCAACCCACGGCGGTGTAGTTGTCCGGGTTGGGAACTTCTAACGGCCAAACTACCGGGCTGGTCAAACCAATTCGATCCTCCACTTTGATGTGGTAGTAATCCAAAGTGAGGTCCAGTTTGCCAATGTTGATCGCTGTGCCGATGCTGAAGTTGACGGAGGTTTCTTCTTCTAGTGGTTTGGCACCTAAAGCGGCGGGAACTTCACTTGCCGGCAAAGTGGCCTTGTCTCGCAAGCCGTAACCACCGCCGGGCAGAGAGCCAAACTCGGTGGTCACATTGCGAACGCTTGTCTGCCCGATGGTTGGCACTCGAAAACCGGTGCTGACGGATCCGCGCAAGGCGAGGTTGTCTCCCATTTGAACACGGGAAGCCAGTTTGAAGTTTAGAGTGTCGCCGAAGTTGTCGTAGTTCTCATAGCGGAGCGCAAAACCGGCCAGCCAGTCTTCCACTACGTCGGCTTCCAAATCTAGATAAGCCGCATAGCTGCCGCGGTCGGTTACTCCCGCAATCCGGGGCGGAAAAGCGGGAAAGCCATTGGAACCGACGCCAAAACCTTGGGCTGCTATTCCGCCTTGTCTGCGGTCTGCCCAGTGAGCATATTCTTCTCCGGCTTCAATCTCAAACTCCTCCACGCGATATTCCAAACCGGCGGCAAAGTTCAAAGGAGAATGAAACATGCTCGTTTCGAAAGGACGGGAGACGTCCACGTTGAGAACGTAGTCGGTTTCGATGTAGCTGCCGGGTCTCAGGTTGGTGGGAATGCTGGCGGGATTCGCTCTGAAATCCTCGTGAGCGATAAGCTGCGGGTTGATGGTGTTTCTCATGTAGAACTCGGTTTTGTGTTGCCCGATGAAGGCGCTGGCGTCGTAGTTCCATTCGCTTTCCAACTCGCCGCGCAGGCCGCCGCCGATGCTCATGTCCGTTACCACGCCGCCGAACTGCGGAGTGAATCCACCCGGAAACTTCTCGTTGAAAGCGAAGAGAGCGGGATCGGTAACCACGGCACCAAGTGCGTCTTGATTGGGTGATCCGTCTGGATTGATTCTTACAACTTCATCTGGGATTTCACCAGCTTCGGTGTTATATGCACCCGATTCATAAGCCTCGACCAATGCGGGGTCCAAAACAGCCACTTTGACGGTGGGATATGTCCCTTCAGATTCAATCTCTCCCGAAATTCTTTGATCGATTCTTTGACTAACTAATCCTTCAGTAATCAATCCATCAATTTCTTCATCAATCGCTTTATTGTGATCTATCTGCTCCATAGTGAGATCGTCAGAAACGATGTAGCCCTTTTCTGCTCGGAATTCTGATCGTAGTTCTTCTCGTATTTCATCCGGAGGAATTTCGCTCCGACGTTTATTTGAGTAGAATGTTCCGCGATGTGAATTTGCTCCATAGTGTGCTTCAGTTTGATGGGTAAGAGCAAAACGATTGGGTCCCCTCCATATTCCGCCTCTGTTGGTGGGGTTGCGGAAGAAGAAGCCGCCTTCGACTTTGCGCTTGGCAAAGCTAGGGATGATGTAAAGTTGGGCGCGGTCGCCGAGGTCGATGCCGATGTTGCCAAAGAACTTGTAATCGTATTCCACATCAGGCGATCCCCAGATTTGAGCGTAGGGTTCGCGGACTGGAAGGCCGGCGTCAATGAGGGCTTGGGCGTCGGCGCGTTGGACGCTGCGGATGGTGGATTGGCTTTCGGTGTATTCGATGCTGAAGTTGGCGAAGCCGTTTTGCTCGCCTTGGCGCATCAAAGGCATGCCGGCGTTGGCGGCGATTGTCCACGAGGCGCCGTCGTCTTCGTAGTATTGTCCCCAGCGGGTTTCCACTCTGCCTCCTTGGGCGTCGTCTTTGAGAACGAAGTTCAAAACGCCGGCAATGGCGTCCGAGCCGTATTGAGCGGAGGCGCCGTCGCGCAAGACTTCCACTCGCTCCAAAGCAATGTAGGGAATGGAGGCGAGGTCGGGGCCTTGCGAGCCGTCGGAAACGCCGCCGCCAAGGAAGGTGATGACCGAAGCGCGGTGGCGTCGTTTGCCGTTGATTAGCACCAGCGTGGAGTCCGGCGGCAATCCGCGCAGGTTGGCCGGGCGGACGAAGGTCGCAGCGTCGCTAATCGGCTGGGTGTTGACGTTGTAGGAAGGAATGACGGTGGAGAGCATGGAGTCCATGTCCGTGTAGCCTTGCGTGGCAAAGTCTTCGCCGTCGATGACGTCGACCGGCACTGGGGAATCGGCCACAGAGCGGTCTTGTCGGCGAGAGCCGACAAACACGAATTCTTCGAGTTCGACGGCCATTTCTTCGTCTTGCCCTTCTTGGGGCATAGGTTCGGCCATTGTTTCCGGCGGCGGTGATTCACCACCGGGCGAGGCGGTTTCGGGGGTTTCTTCCTGCGCCCAAGCGTTGCTTGCGGGGAGCGCCAGCGCGGCCAATAAGGCGAATGGATACAGTTTCTTGATAAACGGTGTCGTTTTCATAGGTTTCTTTTGCGTCATATTAATGTGCAATGCGTTTTGAAATAACGGTTTCAGATTCGTTTCGCAAGCTTTTTTTAATTTTTTTTCGCTGATGTTGAATTTTTTTCTTAATTTTGAGCGTCGAGTCGTTTTTGCAGGGCATCCAAATAGTTGCGGATGTTGGGGTTGGATTGGATTTGCTCGGCTTCGCGCAGGTATTGGACAGCTTGGGGAAGGTCTCCTTTGGCAACGGAAGTTTGGCCGAGGGCGACAAGGGCTTGGTGGCGAAAGCCGGGCGCAGACAAAGCGCGTTCAAAGGCAAAGGCGGCTTGTTCGTAGTCGGCGTTGGCGTGGTTGTATTCGCCAAGGAGAAGCCAAGCATCGCCGTTGAGGGGGTCTTTCTTGACGGCGTCTTGGAGTTGGTCAACGGCTTTTTGCGGATCGCCGAGTTCCATATCGATTTTGGCTTGGGCAAGTTGGATGCGGTTTTGGCTTTCGTCGGTTGGCGGCGGGTTTTGGCCTTGCTGGAGCCTGTTGAGATAATCGCGGGCTTCTGGGTAAAGACGGCGGTCGAGCAGTTGGTCGAGAGGTTTGATCAGAGATTTCCAGTTTGAGGAGCGTTTTTCGCCGTTGAGCGCGCGCAAGTAGGCGTTTAGGGCTTGGCGCGGGACGTCTTCGCTGAGGTAAAGGTCTCCCAGCAAGGCAAGCGCGCTCCAGTCGGTTTGGTTTTGCTGGAGGTCTGCGGCGATTTCGAGGTTGGCGATGGCTTTGGCGCGTTGGCCGTCGGCCAGAAAGCCGTTGGCCTGCATCAGCCAGAAGTCGGCGGTTTCGGGCTGTTCGGCGATGAGTTCGTCAAAGAGGGCCAGGGCGGCTTGGGTTTGGTGAGTGAAGAGGAGGCAGTGAGCTTGGCCGCGGCGGAAGTCGACGCTGTCGGGTTTGAACATTCTGGCCATTCGGTAGGCGGCGAGGCCGGATTCGTATTTCTCGCCGATGAGATAGGCGTAGCCAAGGAGTCCGTAGCTTTGGGCATCGCCGCCGCCAAGCCGAATGACGGTCAAGAGCGGTTGGATGGCTTGGGCAAATTGGCTTCGCTGGATGTGGATTAAGGCAAGCGTGCGGTGGGCGCGTCGAAAGGAGGGAAGTTTTTTGACGGCTTGGCGCAAGTGTTTTTCGGCATTGTCGTAGTCGTTGACTTGGTAATAGAGATTGCCAAGGAGAAAAGAGAAGGCCGGGTTGCTGTCGGGCTTGAGTTTGGCCAGGACGATTTGGATGGCTTGGCGCGGTTGGGAGCGGAGAAAGGGAAGCGCTTGTTCGTAAAGGGGACGATCTTGGGCGGTGAGTTTGGGTTCGATGGCTTCGTTGACACCGTAGGAAGCGAGGAAGCGGTTGCGGAATTCCGGGCTGTCGGGGTCAGAATCGGCTAATGGAAAGGGCGCAGCGCATAAGGCGGCGGTTGTCGCCGCAAGGAAAAAGCTGCAAAGGAAGGTTTTCTTCATGGCGTTGGCAGATTGCATTAGTGCGGAGCTTGCAGGGTAAGAGGAAACTTGGCGCGCACTTTGACGGGTTGACCGTCGACTTTGGTGATGGTAAAGCGCAAAAGATTTCCAAGACGACGGGCTTCCTGATCCAGCTTGGAATGGGAATGGGAAGAAGCGAGGATTTTTTGGAAGCGGGCTTTGCCTTTTTGGTCGATGAGGATTTCTAGGGTGAGTTTGACTTCTTTGACACCGCGTCGTTCTAGTTCGCGCGGGAAATCGGGTTTGATCATGCGGCCGTTGATGAGGTCGGGAGGCCGTTCTAGTTCGGCAAAGTCAAAAATTTTCTCAATGTCGCCGATGGCGTCCACATTGACTTCAAAGGCTCCGGCCTGAACGCCCATAGAAAGGGCTTCGCCGACGCCGGGATTGAGGGAAAGTTCTAGTTGGCTGAGTTCCAGTTCGGGTGGTTCAGGTTCCAGTTCGGGAATTTTGTCCGGCGTTTTTTCGATCTGGCGTTTTTCTTCGATGACTGGGGGCTTGGGCGGAGTCAAGACAACGGGCTCTACTTCACGGAGGATTACGGTTTGAATGTCGCTGTCTTGGAGCGCTTGGCTGATGGGGATGATGAGAAAGAGGAGCGCGGCCAAGAAGACGGCGCCGGCCAAGGCCAAAAGGCCAGTCAGATTGCGATTGGGTTGAGGCAGTTGGACGGGCATTATTGTCGAGTGGCCATGTTGATGCGCAAAGCGCCGGCTAAGGCGGCCTGATCATGCACTTTTGAGTAGATATCGAGGGTGGCCGCTTTGTCTCCCTGGACGATCACAGGCTGGTCTTTTTTCTGTTTTAGTAACCGTTTGACAACGCCGCGAACCCCGCGCACGCCGATTTCGTTGCCTCCGTGGATGACGGTGCCGTCTGCGGTGATGGCAATCAGGATGGATTGTTTTTCGAGTTGGGAGGCGGAGGCGGCTTGCGGTCTGCGGACTTCGACGCCGGTTTCTTCGACAAAGACGGTGGTGACAATGAAAAAGATCAGGAGAATGAAAACGATATCGATCAACGGGGAGACGTTGATTTCATCTGAATGCGCAGGGGCGTTGAAGAGTTGACGGCGGTGTTTCACGAGGGGTTGCTTTGTGTTGACGGCGGATTTTCCTTTGGCGGAAGCGGCGTTGGCGTTTGGTCTGCGTTTTCCGGTTCTTCGGGGAAGAGCCATTCGACGTGGAGCATCCAGTAGGTGTTGTAGCGTTCTAGGCGGAGAATGGCCCGCTGTAAAAGATTGCGCCGTTGGACAATCAAAGAAAGGAGAACTAAGCCGGGAATGGAAATGATCAAGCCTGTTTGCGTGGTGATTAAAGCTTCGGAAATGCCGGTCACGACGCTGTCCAGACGGGAGTTGTGGCTAGCGGCCATGCCGCTGAAGGTGGAAAGCATTCCGGTGACAGTTCCCAGCAGGCCGATCAAGGGGCCGACGGCGATGAGAACCGCCAAGAATTTGATGCGGCGATTGACTGGCGAAAGATATTCGTTGTGGATTTCTTCAAAATGCCGCTTCACTTCGCGGGCGGTAGATGCGCCAATGTCCAGCAAGTCCCATAACACTCGCCAGCGGCCGCTAATTCGCTCGGCGATCTCTTTGTCCGACCAATCATAAACGCGGGCGCGGATGAGAAAGTGGAACTGAAGGTTCAAAAACAACTTCAGCGCGGTGTAGTAGAGTGCCACCGCCAGCAGAAAAAGCGGGATCATCAGCCAACCGCCGCTGACCCAAATCAAAGTCATGTCTTGGAAAAAGCCTTCTGAATCACTCACGGACGCCTCCTTCGTTGGGAGATTTGGCCGCTTCGGACTGCCCGCGGGACAAGCCGTTGACGAATTCTAAGGCAAAGCGCTCCAACCGAGCCAGAACGCTGGCCGCTTTGCGGGAAAGAAGCGCATGCACAATTAGAGCCGGAATGGCCAGCACGAGGCCGAGTTCGGTTGTAATCAAAGCTTCGGAGATGCCGGAAATCAAAGGCTTGGGGTCTCCCGCGCCAAAGGCCTGCATTAACTTGAAGGTTTTGATGATGCCGGTCACAGTGCCGAGCAATCCAAGAAGGGGCGCAGTAGCGGCGGTCACGGCAATCAAGTTGAGAAAACGCTCCAGCCGAGGTTGCACGTCCAACATGGATTCATACATGACTTCCTCTACCAATTCGACCGGTTCGTTAGAATGCTCGACGCCGGCAGAGAGCAAAGAAGAGGCGGGCTGTGGTTGCTTTTGGGCTAATTCCAGAGCTTCGGTTTTCTTGCCGTCCCGCAACAGCTTGACGATTTTGCCCACTACCCAGTGTTGCGGTTGTCGGATGCTGAAGATTTGGATGCCTTTGTAAGCGCCAACCAAAGAAGAAATCAATGCAAAAAACACAATCGGCCAGACCCAAATGCCGCCCTTTTTTAGGTGTTCTCTCAAGGATTCTTTGGTTTCTCGAATTTCAATGGCGTCGCCAACGGTAGGATCCGTCGGCAAATCCCCTTTGCCATTCTGGACGATTTCAGTGATCTTTTGCCCCTGGCTTTTTTCCAAAGGGCGGATTTGCGGTTGCAAAGATCGGCTTTCATCGACCCATCCGACCGTTTCGCCTGATTCATCGGAGAAATACAAGAGCGGACCCACTTGAACAAACTGCCCATTCATCAACTGGCCTTCTCGGCTCAGAACTTGGCCGGAATACCGCTTCCCGCCGATCAAGGATTCCAACCGTTCGGCCGCCGTGCGAAGCAGGGATAAAGTTCGATCCATTTTTTCCTGATCCGTGGCTTCTTCGTTTTCCAAAAAAAGATTGAGGTCTTGAATGGACTCTCTTCGAAGCGATAACTCACCAATGGAAAGGGAAGTTTCGTAGCCGGCAATGAACTCACCCGAAAGCACTCGCGCAATATAGTCGTATTCCTTCTGCCTCTCTTCCACTTGGGACTCCATCGCCTCCAAGCTGATGCTTCGGCTATCGCGGACGGCTTGAAGTTCTCGCGCCGTTGTGCGAAGGGTTTTGACTTCTTGCTGAAGGTTGTTCCATTCCTCGGCCAGCGGCACTTGGGACTCTTGAACGGCTTCCCGCTGTTCGCTCAAACGGCGGATTGCGTCCTGCAGCTTGGCCTGTTGCCGATCAGCCAGCGCGTCCAAAGACTGCGCAGACGCACCCAACGAAGGCGCGGCGATTAAGCAGATTGCCGCCGTTCGAAAAATCCAGATCCTCGCAAAATGACAAAAACTTCGCCTCATTCCACTTGCTTCAAACCCTGCACCGGCAACAGCACAAACCGCGCCTCCGTCTTCTGCTCAATCATAGCAATGGCTTCTTTCACCGCTTCGGCAATCTCCGGCCGGGAAACCCAACTCCATCCTTTATCAGAAGGCACGCCAAAACCCGCATCCTCATCAGATTCGGAAAAGAAATAGGCCGATCCTAAACCCAAGTAAAGAGTCTGAACCGCTCCCACAGAACCATCGGCCAAAGTCCGCACTTCCTCAAAAACCTGCGCGACGCCGTCAAATTTCTGAATGGCGTCCAGAATGCTGACCACGCCTTGCATTCGCGCTGCCAATCCCTGCCGAGAGGAAGCCGCATCCTCCGGAAGGTTTTTGAAGTGACCGGCCAAAGAGTCTTGCAACGGCTGCGGCAATCGCGCTTTGAGATTGCGGAGACGCTGCTCCATTGCGGCAAGGAATCGAAGCACGGCTTCGGCGCTGGCATCCAACTCCTGCCGCTGGGATACAAGCTCTGCCCGTTTTTGATCAGCGGCGCTGGCGGTCTGCTTGGCTTCGGCGATTTGCGCATTCAAATTCTCGCGCTCAGAGCGAGCGGAGCTAATCATATCCCGCAAAAGCCGCTCCTTTTCTTTCCACGCAGAGGCCTCTTCGGATATCGTCTTCTCAATCGAAACCCACTGCTCAACCACGGCTCGCACACCGCCCGCGCCGCCATCCGCCGCCCTACCCGTTGGAATCGCCGCAAGCAATCCCAACAAAACAGCCGTCCGCAGATTCCTAAATGGAATCCAATACCAAATGCACTGCATCATCGCCTCCAAAAACAACCAACCGCAATTTCTTTTCCTCGCCGACAAAGTGCACGACTCTATCCCATTCCAATTGCAGAGCCAAACTTTTTCTCCCCTTTCTATCGAGCGAGGTAGAACATCATGCCCGCCGGCTCATCGCCCGCGGTCGGATCAACAAGGAACGGATTGGGCGCATCCGCTATCTCATGGAACGGGCCGTCCACTTGCTTGGCGCCGTGCAATCTTCCTGTGTATTCGATTACGATTACGCCCTCGGTGTTGACGGACACAGAAATACTCGCAGGCTCCATCGGCGGCTCGGGAGACTCCACTTCGGGCAAAAATTCCGTCGCACCCAACGCAATGGGAACGGTGTCATTAAACTCGCCGGTGTTGCTCAAATAGAAATCGTCCAGCCGGAAAATCCTCCCCGTTTCACTGGCGGTTAACACGGTCATGAACAAAGTGTCCAACTGCGGTTGCACGCCGCCAAGATCGACAGAGCCGGCCGGATTGCGATCCGAAACAAGGTCTTCGGCCAACGTCTTTCGCTCGCCGCCGATTTCTTGGATATGAATGTTAAACGTGTCTCCGTCTTCAATGGATCGATTGTCCACCTCCAGCCAAACATTGTAAGTCGTGCCATATTCCAAAGCGTCGTCCGGCTCCGCAATAAAATCGAGACTACCGCCAACGCCGTTGATGGCCTTCAATTCCAAGAATCCCTCGGACTCTCCAGTATTGTCAAACTGGATGAACGGCCCCACGTCGTTGTCGAAGTCGCCGACAAATCGAATCGGCTTCTCGGACAGACCGACGTTGAAATTCAAAGTGTCGCCATCCGCGTCCGGCGTCACATACATCCGGAAAAACACAGTGGTCTGCTCGCCTTCCTCAATCGTCAACGACTTCAATTCAACAGCATTAAGCGCCTGCGCCGCGCCGAAGATTAAAGACTGACTGGGATGATTGGAATCGCTTTCCAACACTTCCGCCGCTCCCACCGGGTTCTTCCAAGAGCCAAGCCCTTTGATGCTCCCCGCCGGCCAAGCGTCAAAGTTGTCAATCAGCGTCCAACCATCGCTCACGCCGTCCAGCGCGCTGACTTTGAAATCAGCCGAAACAGAATCGCCACCGCGCTCCGCCGTCAAAGTAAAAGTCTTCGTCGCCTCAAGAGAAACCTCCTTGCTCCCCACGCCAAAAACGGAATCCGCCGTAACATCGCCCACGCCATGATTAATGCTCAAAGTAGCATCCGCGCTGGCATCCCAACGCAACACGACGGAACCATCCTTCACCACCGCCGGAAAATCAGCGACAAAACTGCGAATCACAAGCGGCTGCGTCCGAGAAAGCGATTCCGGCACGCCGCTGTCTTGGATTTCGGCGATTTCCTCCTCTGACAAAGCGCGCTTCCATATCGCCACCTCATCCAAAACCCCGTTCACCCAATGCGACGCCGACGCCCGCAATATCCCTCCAATCGATGTGTTGTTCAAAGGCCAACCCCCCTCCGCCGGCTGCGCCGCAATCTCTAACTCATCCAAAACCCCATCGATGTAAACCGCCCGCGCCCCATTCTCCTGCACAAACACAATATGATGCCAATCCCCGTCAAACGGCTCGCCCACCGTGTAAATATGCCCCACCACCGGCCAGCCCGAACCGTTATTCCGTATGAAAATATCCAACTGATCAGAACCGCCCCCGTTGTGCGTCCCTAAGTTGAACAACGGATCGCTGTTCTCCGTGTTCCCTTCGGAAAAAATCCGCAGATCATTCTGCCCCGTGCCTTCCAACTTCGCCCAAATCGACAAAGTCCAAGACTCATGCTGATTAGCCGGCAAGTCTTCGCCCGCCTGATGCACCCGCGAAAGCAAAGTCTGCCGATCAAAGCTGAACTCAAAGGCCATCCCCGTCTGGCCGTCCACCAAGTCTTCCGCCGACAAATTCGTCAAATCCATATCATAACCGCCAATCACATCCGGCGTCTTCGTCCCTTGCACCTCATCCAACGGCCAATGCGAAACCAAACCTCTGGCCAAAGGCGAGAGTATCGAGCTCATCCCGTTGTCTTGGATTTCGGCGATTTCCTCCTCTGACAAAGCGCGCTTCCATATCGCCACCTCATCCAAAACCCCGTTCACCCAATGCGACGCCGACGCCCGCAATATCCCTCCTATCGAAGTGTTGTTCACCAGCCAATCCCCCTCCGGCTTCTCCGACAATCCCTCAATCCCATCCAACTCCCCGTCGATGTAAACCGCCCGCGCCCCATTCTCCTGCACAAACACAATATGATGCCAATCCCCGTCAAACGGCTCGCCCACCGTGTAAATATGCCCCACCACCGGCCAGCCATCTTGCCGAATATACACATCCAACTGCCCGGATGCTCCCTGATTGTGCGTCCCCAAGTTAAACAACGGATTGCTGTCCTCCGTGTTCCCCTCAGAAAAAATCCGCAGATCATTCTGCCCCGTGCCTTCCAACTTCGCCCAAATCGACAAAGTCCAAGACTCATGCTGATTAGCCGGCAAGTCTTCGCCCGCCTGATGCACCCGCGAAAGCAAAGTCTGCCGATCAAAGCTGAACTCAAAGGCCATCCCCGTCTGGCCGTCCACCAAGTCTTCCGCTGACAAATTCGTCAAATCCATATCATAACCGCCAATCACATCCGGCGTCTTCGTCCCGCGAACTTCGTCCAACGGCCAATAAGAGACCAAGCCGTCTTTCAAGTCTTGGGCTTCCAAACGGCTCAAACCAGCCAACAAAACCAGCGCGGCAACCAACCGAGCCGCGTTCCGCGAGAAACGGGGGGGGGGGGGGGTAAAACTATGCATATCTAAGTCTTTCTTTACTAAGTCTTTCTTCAAAATTTTCGGATTACGGGAAAGAGAAAAAACCAATCGAGCAATCCATGCAAGAAAAAAATCTAATTTTTTGGCGAAAAAAAATAAACACGCCGCCCCCATTTTGTCCTCAATGACCGCAAAATCTCCCCTGCAAGACTTTCCGCTCTCCAAAAAACAACGCGAATTCATTTTCATTCCGACAAAAAACCGCGCCCCTTCCTTTGAAACCATAAAGCAAAAATCCCACCTCCCCGCAAAAAACAAAATCCTTCAAACAAGACCTTGGCCTCCCATCCACTTCCCGCCACTCAACGACGTCGCCATCCAACAACAGAAAACACGGAAAGCCCAGCGTTTTATGCGCCGCCAAGACGCAATCGCGGCAAATCAGCAACGCGCGCCCTCCCAAACGATAACCCTTTTGCATCCGCAAAGGAATCAAGACCGGCATTTATCGCCCTCAACAAAACGCCAAAATGCCTCCCACTCAAGTCGAGAACCCGCGCTTTTGGAACGTTTCCTAAAAAATACTCCTTCCAACACTCTTTCCGCTCTTTCCAATTTCGATTGCCCATGAATTGCTCCTCCGGGCTGAATTGAAATCCCTTTGGCAATCCATTAGTCAATGCCCAATAATATCGTCAAGAGCACAAATAGGTTGGCCAAAGGGAAAAAGGACAACAAGAGCGCAAGAATTCTTTGCCAGCGTTTCCCCCATATCAAAACGGAGAATAGAAAAAGCGGGATCGATTGGAAAAACATCTCCTCAATCTTCCTTCCAAAAGCTTCCCAAGGCGTAGGATGGTGAGAGCCGAGAGCACTAGCAATAAGCACGAAATACAGAAAAATGAACAGAGAGCCAGTCAGCCGATACCCGGCGCATTTGTATCGTTTTCCTAGAAAGTAGTTTTTGTAATCTCGTTTCATCGTTTTCCTTATTGTTTATAGTCACGGTCCATTTCGTCTCAGATCCTGACAACCATAAATTTTGTAATTCTCCATTCCCCTAAATTTATCTATGCCCAGTATCGTTCCCTCCAATGCCTTGTGCACGAAAGCATTCATGCATACATCCAAGGGGCGGTTGGCCATCCAGTTGGCAAAGAAAGCGCTTAAAGCCTCTGCCATTTTGCTATGTTGAAGTGCTTGTCGTCCCCACATATTCCAGAAATTGGCGCCCGCTGGTGCATCAATATCAGTTTCCCAGAGCACAATGGCGCGGGGTTTACGTTGTAATGCTTGATATTCTGCCACCGTGCTAGACTTTTGAGTGATCCCGAAGGCATTGCACCAATTGATCCCATCTGTTTCACAACCTATTAGAATAACAAGGCAGTAGGGATGTTGATTTAGTTTTCATTGCGCTCTTCTTTGAGGATTGGTTCGGGGATGTTTTCCGTTTCTAGTTTGAAGCCGAGCCAAGGCCATCTGTCTATTCGGTCGTCAAAAAATAGCATGGCATCTTCTACCAGCTCCCCATCTTTCAAAACGCCTCTCCAGACGTAAATTCCTGATAAAAACCGAGACCATAGCAATGCAGGGTAGTCCAAGTTTTTCGAATAATCTTCATGAACTCGTTTCTTTAACTCCTCAAAAGTTTCCGTAAAATACCAATAAAATATGGCGGCCGTCCCATCTTCCCAACGATCCGAAACAACTACATTGCGGCCGTTCTCCCAGAGGTTTTTCGCCCATAGCTTATTCTCAACATCAGGACAAGTAAAACCCATTCCTAACAACAAGTTGTCTTTGGACACAATAGGATCGTATTCAAAGAAGCCTATGTCGGGGAGGTTCTCGTAAATACGATTCAAGTAACGACAACGACGTTTTTCGTAATCGTCACAATTACGAGTTGGAAAATAATCCGCCATCTTTACCCTTTGCGACAACGGATCGTAAAACACTACTCTTTGCATCTCGTTCATGATTTCTCTCTTACCAGCGAATGAAATTCAACACAACGTTGCCAGAACCGGGCGCCAGATTGTTGCACTCCGCGGCCAGAATGGCCGCATTGAGGAGGATGAGCGCATCGTCATTTCTAACCAAGGATCTAGCGTAATCTTCAAATGCGTCCGCAAAAGATTCTGAATTGCTTTCCCAATCCAGCAAAATGAAACCACCCACGAAGGGAATGAACTTTCCGATGCCTCGCGCACCTTTTCTGAGCAAAGCACGATGGGCGGCGGTCTGGCGATTCTTTTGATTCGCTATGTGTTATCTCAATTTTCTCACTACTCGATCATCTTCATCATGTCCCTGCTGAATCAATATTGCAATTCTTTTCTTCTGCCTTTGGCGTCCATAATAAGCTTCTGATGCCGCTTTTCGCAAGAAATCTTCGGAGAGATCATCGTACAGATCGTGATTAATGCGAGGCAGAACACGATAATTTGGGTCACTCCATCCGTCACCATTGGCTTTTGTGAGTGTCTTTTTTGCATCGGGATGGTTCGCTAGCACGTAACCTGGCGGTGGATCGTAGGGATCATCTGGAAGATTGCGAGGGCTTAATGGAATAAATGAGGATGTGCTTGAGGCGGCACCGCCTGAACGAGAGACAAACATCTGGCTGGTGATTTTGAGTTGGTTGTCGCCCGGAACGCTGACGCTTAAGGCTACCATTGTGTTTCCATATCCAGAGACGGCAACGCCGGCGTGCACGCTCAATTCCGAAGCGGTGCCGACGGTGTTTAGTATAACTGAAGACTCGTGATAGCCCGGCTCTAAGGTAACGACAATGTCCAAGTAATCTTCGTAGTCGGTGATGCCGTCGTTATTGAAATCTTCGTCGGAGTCGTTGGTTCCGTCGTTGTCGGAGTCGCTTCGGAAGGGGTTGGTGCCTAGATAATACTCGGCTTCGTTGCGCAGGTTGTCCGGCTCAAAGTCTTCTTCGGAATCATAAACGCCATTGCCGGCCAGTCCGGTGAAGGCGTCTATTTGGCCGTCTCCGTTTCGGTCGACTGCGGAGTCTGGGTTGGTAGGGTTGGTTTTGCTGACCAGCAGCTCAAAGCCATCGGTAAGGCCGTCTTGGTCGGTATCGGCTCGGCTGCCGCCGGTAAAGAAGCCTTGCGGCGAGGCGAACCGAGAAACGGGAAGAGAAATAACTCCGGTGCCAACCCATTCTTTGATCCGCCGCATCCCGTTGAAAGTATGCCCTTGGTTGCCCATTTGCGTGATTACATTGTAATGCTTAGCCGCTTTTCGCAAGGCGCGCAACTGCCGCACATTATGCGCCAAGGGTTTCTGCACAAACACGTGCTTGCCTCGTTCCATCGCGTCCATTGCGGCCGCAAAATGCGTGTGATCCGGCGTGGAAACGGCGACGGCGTCGATTTCCTTCCACATTTTGTCGAGCATGACTCGGAAGTCCTTGAAGCGTCTGGCTTGGGGATGCTCTTTGAAAGCGGCGGCGGCTCGCGCGTCGTCCACATCGCAAAGCGCCACCAAGTTTTCCGAAGCGCCCTGTCTCACGGCATACCGCCCCATGCCTCCAGCGCCGACTACGGCCACGTTGATTTTGTGATGCGCCGCCCAAGCGGATCGCGTGATGGAAAAGCTGGGCAACGCCAAAGTGCCCGCCGCCAAACCCGCGGACTTAAGAAATACTCGTCGATTTGATTTCTTCATACAATTGTTCCTCCGAAAAATACGCAAATAAACTCCAAAGGCGCCGTTCCATCGGCGTCACTTGAAAATCATAATGCTGTTTAGCGACTCATTTTACGATGCAAAAAAACTCCGCTCATTTCCCGGAAACTCCCTGCTTCGTCGCCTCGGTGATTTCATAAGTTCTCGGCGAAGAAGTCCGAGTCATTTTTACACCTCGTTGCTTTAGAAACGGCCAGATTTCATTGATCAAGTAGTTGCCGAATGTGTCTCCCCTCGCTGCATCGGGATGTTGCGGCCAACGTTTTTTAACAATATTTAGCGCATCTGCCACTTTAAATTTGCCCACTGGAAGTTCTCGAATGAGGACGTTCGCAATTCTCTTTTCGGAAGGTTTGTTGCTGGCGGAATTTGCGCGGGGGGGGGGGGGGGGGGGGCGTCGACTTCTTTGATGTTAATGTTGGGCAGGTCCCAGCGGTTGCCTTTGGGGACGAACATTTTGACGTTGGGCGAGAGATTGCCACCCGATACCGTGATCCAGAGAAACGGCGTCGAATCCATGCCTTTGGCGAGGGTCATTTCACGCAGTTTGGCAAACAGCACGCCAAAGTCGCTGTCGTTGCTGACAACGGCCGCGGCGGCAATCCGGCCGGTCACAAAGTCATCCACAACATCCGCCGTGATGGAAATGTCTGCGGCATTCTTGCTCTCCGCCCTGCTAAAGTGCTGGACACCGCGAACGCGGACGGAAATCTTTGACCAACGAGATTCCGCCCAAATCCGCCACACTTCCACTTGTGCGCTGTCAACGGACAGATAAAGGAGACGAAGCGGCGGCTGTTTTTCCGGCCATTTGGTAATCACATAATCAATGACGGATTGCGCATTGGCTGCGCCTCCAAGGTTTTCCACGTCCACATAAACAGCGGCGCCGTTTGGCGCGCTTGCAGTCTTTATCGGTGATTGCACTTCCATAGCCAACTTCCAATTATTCCGAGAAAGCGGAATTTTAGCGGCGATTGCCGGGCGATGCAATCCATTTCTTCCACTTACCGCCAGCGCCATTTTCCGCAAACGCAATCGCTTGCATTCAACCCCCCAATTCCACCAAACCGCATAGACGAAAGAATCACCCGCGCCGCGGAAATAAGGCTTTGCCGCCAAGTTCGTTTCCGTTATACTTGCTCGCTCTAAATCATTATGACACAAAAAGCACACTTCCAAACTTGTTTAGGTTGCGCTGTTTTCTTCGTCCTGCTCGCGACAACCGCCATAGCGCAAACTTCTGAGGCAAAAGTTCATCCGGCCGGCTTCAAAATAGAGAAAATTTACGACGTTCCCAAAGATGCCCAAGGCTCTTGGGTTTCCATGGCGGTGGACGACAAAGGCCGGCTCTACTGCGCCGATCAAGGAAAACAAGGCATCTACCGAATCGCTCTCAAAGACGGTCAACCAACAAAGGTGGAGCGAATCCCAGCCGCCATTTCTTCGGCTCACGGAATGCTTTGGGCATTGGACAGCCTGTATGTAGTCGTGAACGGCGGAGGCATCGGCGGCCACGATTCCGGCCTGTATCGAGTCACCGATTCCAACGGCGACGACCAACTTGACCGCGTCCAATTGCTCCGCAAACTCCAAGGCCGAGGCGAACACGGCCCCCACGCCGTTGTGCTTGCGCCAGACAGCGAATCGTTGTTTGTATTAGGAGGCAATCACACCCAAACTCCGAATCCCGAAACCTCCGCCGTAATCCTCAACTACGCCGAAGATCAACTTCTTCCCCGAATGACAGACGCCCGCGGCCACGCCCGCAACATCAAAGCCCCCGGCGGTTGGATTGCCCAAACCGACCTCGAAGGCAAATCCTGGCGACTCTATTCCACCGGCTTTCGCAACCAATATGACATCGCCTTCAACGCCGATGGCGAAATGTTCACCTACGATTCCGACATGGAATGGGACAGCGGCACGCCTTGGTATCGACCCACCCGAATTTACCACTGCACCAGCGGAAGCGAATTCGGCTGGCGCACCGGAACCGGCAAATTCCCCGCTTGGTATCCCGACGTTTTACCGCCCGCTTTGGATGTCGGCCCCGGCTCTCCCACGGGAGTCGTCTCCGGCCTCGGCGCCGCCTTCCCCTCCAAATATCAACATGCCCTCTACGCATTCGATTGGACTTATGGAACAATTTACGCTGTTCACCTGAGGCCTGAAGGATCCACTTACCGCGCGGAAAAAGAAGAATTCGTCACCGGCATTCCCTTGCACGTCACAGACGGAGTCATCGGCAAAGACGGCGCCTTTTACTTTGCCGTCGGCGGACGCAACACTCCGTCAGCCCTTTACCGAGTTCGCTATACCGGCTCGGAATCCATTCAATTCGTCCCAAAAGAAAACGCCGAATCCGCAAGCCTGCGTCAACTGCGCCGCTCCATCGAACGCTTCCATAGCCCAAAAAACCCCGAAGCAGTGGACGCCATCTGGCCTCACCTCGGACACAAAGACCGCTTCATTCGCTTCGCCGCCCGAGTCGCCCTAGAACATCAACCCGTCTACCAATGGCAAGAACGCGCCCTAGCCGAAACCGACCGCCAAACCGCTCTCTCCGCCCTGCTCGCCCTTGCCCGACAAGGCGACGACGCCCAACAAGAACCGCTCATCGAAGCCTTCGGCAAATTCCCCTTCGCAGAAATGAGCGAAACCGAAAAACTCTCCAGCCTTCGCATCCTGGCACTCAGCTTCATTCGCATGGGTAAACCCAATCCCGACCTGTCGGCCGAAATCGCCGAAGCCCTCTCCCCGCACTACCCAGCGCCCACAGACGCCCTAAACCGCGAACTTGTCTCCCTCCTCGTCTATCTAAACGCGCCCGACGTCGTCGCCAAAACCGTTCCCTTGATGAGTCAAGACGCCGTCAGCCCCGAAGAAATCGAATGGGACGACCGCCTGCTCAACCGATCCAAAAACTACGGCGACTCTTTCCTCAACCAAAAAGCCAACAACCCCCAACGCCAGCAAATCCATTACGCCTACGCCCTCAAAAACGTCGAACACGGCTGGACAACCGCCCTGCGCAAAGACTTCTTCACCTGGTTCGCCAAAGCCCAAAACTTCAAAGGCGGCAACAGCTTCGGCGGCTTCCTCGAAAACTTCCGCAAACAAGCCCTCCTCACAATCCCCGACCACGAAGAACAAAAAGCCATGAACAACCTCTAGGCAGGGTTGGCGGTGGATGGGTTGTTTATGCGGTGGGCGCGCATTTTCTGTGTCTGGCGTCAAAAAGTTCGGTTTGCTTGCGTCAATCGTTTTTTAGAGGGGAAGGCGACTTTTTTGAGGACGGGAGGGCATGAGTATCCACTGGACGGATATTGAGTTTGGGTTGCTGACGCCGAGTTGCAGGAGGGCGGCGTTTTCGTAAAGGGCGGGGTTTTGGCGGGGCGGGGAGATTGCTTTTTGGGCGCGTTGTTTTTCCAATTCGTCGATGGAAAGCACGTCGAGAGCGACGGGATCGGCGCTAAAACGAAGTTCGTTCAAGACGGCGGAGTCTTGAAGCCTTGCTTGGGTTTCGCCTTGGTATTGGGCAATTAAGGCGTCCACTACGTTAAGGACGATGCGGTCGCCCATTTCTGGGAGGGCGATGATTTCGGGAATGGCGATGGCCAATCGTCCGGGATCAGATTGAAAGCGGAGTGTGTTGTCCACGCCGGCGAGAGCCAGGCCGACGAGGTTGCCGCAGACGCCGGCTTGATTGTGATTCAGGAGCGGGGCGAGGTTGATGATTTTGGTGATTTTTTGGGTGAGCAGTTTTGTTACAAAGGATCGCCGGCCGATACCTTCGCCTGTTTTTCCAAATTCGTGGTCGCCCCAAACCAAAGCGCCGATTAGGGAAGATTCGTAGAAAGCATTCTGGTCATAGCCCGCTTGGCGGGCGCCTTCCACTTGGATGCCGAATTCGTCTTGGAAGGAAAGGTAGCCGGCCGCCCGGAGGGATGAGAGTTGATAATCCCAGAGGATGATTCGGCTGGCTTCATGCCCGCTGTCAAGCAGGCTTTGCAGCAAGGCGGCCGCCACGGCCGGGCGCGAGCCGCCGGTTTTGCCGGGCGCTGAGTGGACGCGGATGCCGACGACGTCGTCCGGCAAGATGCAGGAGCGCCAAGCTTCGGTGGCGTTCGGTGTTTTCCATAATGCGGACAGTCCGCGCTCTACCATGCTGCGAATTTTGTCGCGTTGAGGGGTAAAGGTTATCGTCGCCTTGGGGTGGCGCACGATGACGACGCGGGCGTTGTCGCGAATTTCGGCGGGCGTTGAGGCAAGGGGAAGAGGCGATTTTATGGCGCTACCGAGGCAAAGAACGATGACGAACAGCCGGAGAAGTTGTCGACGGCAGCCGACGGACGACGAACGGGAGATTGTGTTTTGCCTTTGATGCATGCGATCCACTCTCTTGGGCAACTTGACTCGTAAGAGCCGGAATGCTACATAATGCAGGCCATGAAAGCCATGAAAATTGCGGGGGCGTATCTGCTCTTATTCGTTGGGGCATTGTGTTTTCTTACGGGATGCACGCCTCCGGGGCCGGCGGCTTTGCTGAAGGGAGAATTTCTTTTGAATCGGGGAGAATTTCCCGCCGCAATCCGAAAACTCCGCCAAGCGACGGAATTGTTGGCAGAAGACCCCCGCTCTTGGAATCTGCTGGCCTTGGCCTACCATCGCTCTGGGAAAGCGAAAGAGGCCGAGCAAGCTTACCGCAAGTCTCTGACTCTGGATTCGGACTTTGCCGCCGCGCGTTACAATTTGGGTTGTTTGCTTTTGGAGAACGGAAAGTTTGCGGAAGCGGAAGAACATTTCAAACGCAGCGAGAATTGGGCGAACGAGAATCCGATGATTTGGGTAAAACGAGGAACTGCCCAATTAGGCAATGAAAAATTGGAGGAAGCAGAAGAATTCTACAAGACGGCTTTGGATCAAAATCCCGCCTTGCCGGAAGCCTGGAACGGACTGGGCTTGATTCATGCAAAGAGAAACCAGCCGCAAAAAGCGTGGAACTCTTTCAGCAACGCCATCATGCGAGATGAAAAATACGCTCTGGCCTTTCTCAATCAGGCGGTGATTTCCCAACGTCAGGCAATGCAGAGCCAAGTCTCAGATAAGCAACGGCGCCAGAATCTCTTGCTGGCGCAGTCCAAGTACCGCCGATTCTTGCATTGGGCGCCCCCCTCCACACTCTACGATTCTGTTGAGGAATTGACAAACGGCATAGAAAAAACACTGCGGTCGCCGAAACCAGCCGCTCCCGCCATTGCGGCGGAGACAACCAAGCCGCCGCGCGAAGAAGTCCATGTCTCCTCCCCTCGGCCTGTTGCCGAATCAGAGAACGTTGCCAGCGCGAAAACAGCGGAATCTTCTGCGGAGACAAACCCGCCGCCAATCCAAGAAATCGCCCAAGTTGAAGAGATTGCAACGGCGGAAGAAACAAGCCCGTCTGACGTCAATTTCCCGCCGCCTCAACCGCTCTCTGATTCCCAAGAAGCCGACAAAATTGCTTCGTTCGAAAAATCGACCGGCGAGAACTTGCGGCAACCGGAGAAACCAAACGGATTGGAAGCCGATTCAATAAAGAAT
This sequence comes from Limisphaerales bacterium, assembly GCA_965203425.1. Classification (GTDB taxonomy): domain Bacteria; phylum Verrucomicrobiota; class Verrucomicrobiia; order Limisphaerales; family AAA164-E04; genus UBA2970. Next base: position 221,796 of record OZ241891.1, read on the forward strand.
GCAGAATCGGAAGGAGTCTTAGAAACAGTCGGCGATCCAGAAGAAGAACCGACCGAGACGGCGGACATTGCCCCAAAAGTTGATCCCGCGCCGACTTCCGTCTTTTTCCAAGAAACGGAAACCAAATCCTCCCAGTCTGAACCGCCAACTGGATTGGAGGAAGAAAATCCGTTAGACGGTCAATGGAGAACGGTTTCCGTGCGTCGTTCTGGTTTTGGCATTCCCCTCGGACGCATTGGGCGACGTCTGTTCGGCTCTTCAGAAGCCTCCTCAAAAGCCGAAGATTCCTCACTCGCCGCGTTGCCTGAATCCGCTTCGGCGCCGACTCGGGAAACGCCTCCTCGGCAGGCGGAAGCGCGGCGAGTAGCTGGAACGCCTTACGCCTATCAATCGCCGGCCGTTCCCCAAGCGGGAGATCGACAAAAGGCGCTTCCCCACTACCAAAAAGGGAACCGAGAATATCTGGCCGGGCGGATTTCAGAGGCGATTGTGGCCTATCGAGAAGCGGTCGCCACAGACCCTGCCTTCTTTGAAGCGTATTACAATTGGGGATTGTCCGCGATCCGGGCAGAGTTCACCCAAGACGCGCTACAATCCTACGAATGGGCGCTGGCTATTCGGCCGTCGCACCGAAACGCCCGTTACAACTTTGCTCTCGCTCTCAAAAAAGGCCGACACTTCAACGAAGCCGCATCCAAACTGCAAACAATAATCGACGACCGTTCAGACGACGTTGACGCCCATTTTGAACTGGCCAAACTGTATGCAAACCAACTGGGAAATGCCGAATCCGCCCGCAGACACTACAAGCGAGTATTAGAGCTAAACCCCAACCACCCCCAAGCCGTTTTGATCCGATACCGATTGAGCGCCGAGCGTTAACAGGCATTCCTGAAATTCCACGAAGAAACAAACATAGGAAAAACATAGGAAGCCAGAGAAAATGGAAACAGAAACAATCTATTACGGAGACTGCCTCAAACCCATGAGAAAAATGAAACAAACAAAGAAAAGAATTTTTACAATATCGGACAAGTAGATTGGATCTACTTTCCTAAGGTTTCTATCTTTGTAAAGTTGTTATGAGCGGAGAGGATTTGAAGGAGCGGATTCGGGAGGCGAGCGATATTGTCGAGGTCGTCAACGGATACGTTCCACTTAAAAGGGCGGGGGCGAATTTTGTGGCGCTGTGTCCGTTTCATCAGGAAAAGACGCCGAGTTTTCACGTCAATCCGGCAAAGCAGATTTTTTATTGTTTTGGATGTCACAAGGGGGGCGACGTATTCACTTTTGTGCGGGAATACGAAAAGCTTTCGTTTCCGGAGGCGCTTCGGCGTTTGGCAGAGCGGGCAAAGATTCCGATAAGCGAGGATTCTCGTTTTGGCAGTCGAGGGCAGGGTCGGGACAAAGAGACACTTTACAAGATTCACGAAGAGTTGACGGCCCGTTGGCATCGCTTATTGCGAAGCGACCAACGGGGACGCGAAGGCCGCCAATACATCAAAGACCGGGGCATCGGCGAGGCTGCGGCGATTGCCTTTCGTTTGGGCTTTGCGCCCGGCGAGTGGGATGACGTTCTCCGCTGGGGCGAGAGGCAGGGATACGGCGCCGATCTATTGGAAAAGGCGGGGCTGGTCTGCCGCAAGGAAGACACCGAACGTCGCTATGATCGGTTTCGGCGGCGGTTGATGTTTCCTATAACGGATGTTCAAGGACGAGTCATTGGGTTCAGCGGACGGCTGGTTGACTCTGCAGATTCTGCCATCGCCAAGTATGTCAATTCGCCGGAAACGGAGATTTTCAAGAAAGGCAAAGTTTTGTACGGGTTGAACAAGGCGCGGGCGGCGGCTTTGGAAGCGAAGTCTATGATCCTTTGCGAAGGGCAGCTCGACGTGATTGCTTGCCACGCTAACGGGATACAAAACGTCGTGGCTCCCCAAGGAACCGCTTTGACAACGGATCACGCGCGCATTTTGAAGAGATACGTTTCCGAAGCCATTCTTTGCTTTGATTCGGACGACGCCGGGCAAAACGCTGTCCATCGTTCCGCCAACGATATTCTCCAATTCGGCTTGGCGGTTCGTGTGACTTCGTTGCCTGCGCCGCACGATCCCGATAGTTTTTTTGGAGAAAAAGGCGCAGCGGCGTTTCGCGAGATTGTCGAGCAATCGCCCGGTTACTTCGACTATTTGTTGGAAAGCCTTTGCCGAACGCACGACGCGCAAAGCGATCGGGGAAGAAACGCAATCCTCCGCGATATGGGATTGGCCGTGAACCAAACCGGCAACGCCGTGACGGTGGACGCTTACGCCCAAAAAACCAGCCTTCGTTTAGGCGTTTCGACGGATGCTGTGAGGAGCGAGTTTTCAAAAGCCGTTTCTCGGCCGGCTAGAGAAACAAAAGTCAAAGAGGAAGCGATTCCTCAAGTGGATCGCCCGGCAGATAATGAGTTTTGGCTTTTGGAGCGCATTCTAGGCGACATGGATCCAGCGCTGGCGGAATGGATTTTCCAACATCTGGATATGGAGTGGGTGCAACATCCCATCGTCAAACAAGCGCTCCTTTTTCGATGGGATTGCTTGTTAGAGGATCGCCCGTTTGAAGTTGGCCGGTTGTTGGGCGCAATCAAAGACGCAGCGCCGGCCAGTTGGATCACAGAAGCGGCGATGGCCGACGATCTGCGAAAAGTTTCTCATCCGCAGAGACTGCTAACGGATATTCTTTTGCGCTTGCGCAACAGGCCTATCCAACAGCAGATGCAGCAAATTGACCGCGCTTTGAGCAATCCCCAACTCAAAGAGAAAGAACAAAACGACCTTTGCGTGGAACTTCAAGAACTGCAAAAAATGAAGCGTCAACCTCTCCAACCGCTGGCCGACGCTTAAATCGCGGGAAGACAAGGTTGGAAAAGCGCTTGTCCGAATTCGCCAACCAAAGCGGAGGCATTCCCATTAGAGCGGACTTCTCCAATCCGACGGCGTCTTTGGCAAGGGACGAAAAAACTCAATCGCCGTCCGCGCGCAACAGACGCCGGCCCATCACTAAACGCTACTCCGCCCGCACGCGGAAAATTCGGCTTGGCAGTTCTCTTTGTTTTGAGGCTGGGTGTTGACAACGGGAGGCGTCGTTTTGTAGACTGGGAGGTATGGAAGGGGAGAACATGAACGAGTGCCTAAACCGGATTGGTGGTTTGGAGAAGAGCGTCAGCTCGTTAAATGCCCGCGTTGGCAAGTTGGAGACGGTCATTGAAGAGCGGTTCCAGCATTTTGAAAAGCATTTGGAGAAAATGGAATCCAGCCTGACGGCCAAGCTCGACAAAATAGACGAAGACATTCGCGGCAACGGCAAAGACGGCATCAACGTTCGCTTAGATCGCTTGGAAAATTCCCAGAAGTTAGCGAGCCTCTGGTTTTGGATCCTTGTCGGAGCGGCCGCTCCCGCTTTAGTGGGCATTTATCTTTCATGGCTGGGCATCACGGTCCATTGAAGAGAAACGCCGGTGTTGATGGCGGATCTTCAAAAGCAGACGTTGCCTTTGCCCGAGCTGGACATTGTCGAGGAGATGCTGCGGCTTCTCGTCACCGCCAAAGAAACTCACGAGCGCGGGAACTGCTTCCGCATTCCCATTAGAGCGGGTTTCTCCAATCCGACGGCGTCTTTGGCAAGGGAACGAAAAGACTCAATCGCCATCCGCGCGCAACAGATGCTAGCCCATCCGCTAAACGCTACTCCGCACGCACACGGAAGAATTCTGCGGGAATCGAAGGGCTAACTTGCAACGGACTGGTTTCATCGATGTTTTGCCAAGGGCCTTCAATACCGGTAGACTTTTGCAAAACACCGCTCCAAGAGATTTCCAAACCGCCGTCTTTGCGAGTAATCGATAGCGAGACAGGCAGTTCATAAAACTCAAGGAAGAAAAGATTATCAGGGGACAACAAGCTATTAGCCGAACTTCCATTGAGGGCAATGCGTCCCACTCTATCGCGCATCCCAGAAGGCAATTGCAATCGTCGCAATGAAGGAGGCAGATGGATCACTCTCAAGCTCCTCAATCCACCGGGCAAGGTGACGCTAGTCAACGGATGATTCCGCAGATCGAGCCAGTACAAACGGAACAAGTCGTTGGGCAAAGTGACGCTGACCAACTGATTACCCCGCAGATGGAGCGCACTCAATCTCCTCAAGCCATCGGGCAAAATGATGCTGAGCAACTGATTCCTCTCCAGATTGAGATATTCCAAACTAGGCAAGCCATCAGGCAAAGTAATGCTTCGCAACTGATTCTCCTGCAGATAAAGTCGTTCCAAACTGGGCAAGTCGTCGGGAAAAACAACATTGGTCAAGTTATTCCCATTCAAATAGAGATATTCCAGACTGGGCAAATCATCAGGCAAAACAACATTAGTCAAGTTATTCCCGTCCAAATAGAGATATTCCAGACTGGGTAAGTCCTCAGGAAAAGTGATGCCGGCCAACGAATTCCCTCGTAGATCGAGAACTCTCAATCTCGCCAAGCCATCAGGCAAAACAAGGTTGGTCAATCCATTAGAGGATAGATCGAGATATTCCAATCTTGCCAAGCCATCAGGCAAAACAACGTTGGTCAGCCCACTAAATGATAGATGAAGAAATTTCAATCTCGCCAAGCCATCAGGCAAAGTGATGCTGCCCAGCCGATTTCCAGAGAGATTGAGAAATTCCAAACTGGACAAGTTGTAGGGAAAAACAATGCTGGTCAACTGATTCCCCTGCAAATAGAGCGTTTTCAAGCTCCCCAAGTCATCGGGCAAAACAACGTTGGTCAACCCATTAGAGGATAGCCAGAGCGTTTCCAAACTCACCAAACCAGCCGGCAAAGTAATGCTGGTCAACGTGCTGGTCCAAAAATAATTCCCAAAATGCCCACTTTGCTTTCGATTCGAAGAGAGATCAAGCGTTTCCAAACTCACCAAACCACCGGGCAAAGTGAGGTTGGTCAACGAATTAAGCCTTAGATCGAGATATTTCAAGCTCCTCAAGCCATCGGGCAAGGTGATGCTGGTATAGCCCCTTTCGCGAAGCTCCAAAAAATCAACATCTCTATCCACCCGCAGAGGAGAACCGCTCGGTCCAGTGTAGTCAATTTCCAGAGTTTGCGCTCGTGCTTGGATTGCGCCAAAGCAGGCGACGGCGGCCAATAACGACAAAGACTTTTTCCAGTTAGACATTTTCATGTTCAATATTCTTCTTAAATGACGGTTTCAAACCGAAATCGCTTTGCTTTTTAGGCTCTTTGGCGGAAGGAGTCAATCTCTAAAAAAAGAATTGTTTGCGTCCATGGCGGCGTTGCGGCGGCGAGTGGGTTTGGCGGTTGGGGGTTTTTGTGAGGTGTTTTGGATGGCTCGGTAAGCGGTCTGAGACGGCTTAGTATCGGCTTAGTCTCGGTTTTGAAGGGGATTTTTTTGGATTTCTTGGGATGGGTTGGCTTGGTGTTTTCTGCGGGGCGCATGGGAAGGGCGGATTTTGCGGGAGAGGGAATTTTCGTTGGGATTGCTTGGGTTCGCTTTTCTCTTGGATGTCCGCCTCGCCGAAGCGGGAACGCGGCCTAGTCCGTTCGCCGAAGCACCGCATCGGGATCAATTCGCTTGCCTTCGGCCGCAGCGAGGCTATGGTTTTTCCTTCCTTATGGTTGTGATTGCCATCTTGTTGGTTGCCGGGATTTTGTTGCTGGTTTCGGAGATTTTTCTGCCGGGGATGATTGCCGGCTCCGTGGGTTGCCTTTGTTTGGCGGCCGCCGTGCTTTTGGGGTTTGGCGAGTTTGGAGCGGTGGGCGGCAGCGGGTTGTTGGTGGGCGTGTTGATTGCGTTGCTGGCGGGGTTCATCTTTTGGTTGTGGTGGTTTCCGGGCAGCAAAGTATCCAAACCCTTCGTTTCCAAAGGGGAAATCGGGGACATTGGAACGGATCGGCCGGATTTGTTGGGCAAGGAAGGCGTTGCCCTAACTCCTTTGCGGCCTTCGGGGACGGCGATTATCGATCAATGTCCCGTGGATGTGGTCACGGCGGGAGAGATGATTGAAAAGAACAAACGGGTAAAAGTCATTCACGTCGAAGGAATGCGGGTGGTGGTTCGGCAGATTTGAAGAAAGCCCGTTGCAGGTTGCGCCCGCAACCGCGGCATTGTGAATTTTTTGATGCGTCCAGCATTCTGAGCTTGCCGTGTCGTCTCTTTTTGCGTTAATTTGTCGGAAGCGACAGGTTATGGTTTGTCCCTGTCGCTCTGGATCAGGCGCAGGTGTTCAGTCTTGGATTCTACATATTCGAGAGAGCCATGGGGTTTGTTTTTGTAAGACTCTTCGTGACCTCATTCATGATTCTTTTTCGGGCAAGGATCTGGCAACGGCGTCGCCCGTTATCCCGCAAAACGGATGCGAGAAGACGCTTTGTTCGGGGCTGGAAATCGATTTTGTGAAGAGGCTTTGGCTTCCTGATTTGTCGGCGGCTTGAGAAGAATTAGAGGAAAACCCCTCAAACCTGCAGACAAAAAATCAAAAAAGACGAATTGCTAAAAAATACTTGCGCTCTTTTGAAAATCTATTATGCTTTACAAAGTAGCTTGTTATGAGAAGATTAAAAAGCAAAAGCTAATGGCGCGTTAGTCATGCCGGATTTTTTCGACAATTGGACCGTTCAAATGCGGAAAGGCATCGTGGAACTCTGCATCCTGCGATCCCTCTCTTGCGCGGAGCGGTACGGATACGACTTGGTCAAATCCCTCGTCGTCCTTCCCGGATTGCATACAACCGAAGGAACGGTTTATCCCTTGCTTTCGAGATTGCGCTCCGGCGGATTGATACAGTCCCGTTTGGTAGAATCTTCCGAAGGGCCGGCCCGCAAATACTATTCCCTGACCGCTCACGGCCGCCGCCAACTTGAGCGGATGAACGCCTATTTGGAAACCATGTCGCAGACTTTGAGCGACGCCAAAGAGAAAGGAACCTAAAATGCCCCAATGGTCAAAAGAAGCCGCAAACGAGCTGGAAGCCTACTTGTCCGGCGAACGCAACGCCTTAGACAAGTCGGACGTCGACACCGATGAAGTGTTGGAAGACCTCCGCGCTCACGTCGATGAAGAAATCAAAAGCCGCAAGCTTCCAGTCGTCACTCGCAGGGATGTGTCCGAAATCCTTCGGCGCATCGGCCCCTTGGCAGGCCGGGAAGATGAGAAAACCGCGAACGGCGAGGCGCCGGACGCTTCCAAAACTCAATTCAAAACCGCGCCCGGCCCCGCTTTGGCTATTTTCGGAGTCGTCCTCCCGACAATCTCCATTGTAGTTGAACTGTGCACGCGAGCCTGCGCCAGAGCCTTTTTTGATCCGATCCCGACTTGGTGGCACGTTCTCCTGATCTCCTCTGTGCCGGCCGCCAACGCCCTTGTCATTTCCCAAATCCGCAGGGGATCGCGTTGCTGTCCCCAACTCCTTATGGCTATCAACGCAGTCGCCATAACCGTCGCCGCATTTTATGCCGTCGCGTTTGTCCCCTTGCTTTTGCCGGGGGTTGTTGCTGTCCTTTACTTCGGCTTTGGACTGCTTCCAATGGGGCCTTTGTTCGCCCTTGTCGCCGCCATTTGCTGTCGATGCCGCTTGTCGTCGTTTTTCGGAAAATTTCGCCGAACCGCTGGAGCGCAACTACTGGGCTATGCGGCCGCCATTGCCTTTCTGGGCGCTTTGGAGTTCCCCAACATTGCCGCCCGCATCGGCTTGGAACTGGCTGATTCCCAAAACCCCGCCGTGCAAACAAAAGGCGTGCGTCTTCTTCGAAGTGTTGGCAGCGAGGCAACGATGCTTCGCGCTTGTTACGAACGCCCCCGAAAATTCACCAACTTGGCCGCCTTTTTGATTTCGCCCGAAAATCCCGTTCGCCAACAGGAAGCGCGCATGATTTTCTTTCGGGTGACGGGAAAACCGTTCAACTCCGTTCCCCCTCCCCGCCTTTATTATTCCGCAGGCCGCTGGAACGCATTGGACGAGTTGGCTTGGGACTTGGACGAAGGATTAGGAGGCTCGACGGTGGCGGGACGCGTGCGCGGTTTGGACCTCGCCGGCTCTCGGCTGGACGGCCGCATTCACGGACAAGCGGGACTCGCCTATCTGGAATGGACATTCGAGTTTGCCAATCATTCCTCTCGGCAGCGCGAAGCTCGCGCCCAAATTTTGCTCCCAACCGACGGAGTCATCTCCCGTCTTACCCTTTGGGTGAACGGAGAAGAGCGGGAAGCCGCCTTCGCTGGCCGCGCGCAAACCCGCGCCGCCTACCAAGAAGTCGCCGTGCGTCAACGGCGCGATCCCGTCCTCATCACAACCTCCGGCCCAAACCGCATCCTCATGCAATGTTTCCCCATTCCTCCTGACGGCGGCGCCATGAAAGTTCGGCTCGGCATCACCGCGCCACTGGCGATGTCCGATCTTCGCAACGGCAGAATCCCGCTCCCCAAAATTATCGAGCGCAACTTTCGCCTGCCCCCCGGCCTCGAACACGCGCTTTGGATTGAATCAGGATCCAAATTGTCCAGCCCTCTGGAAAACTTGGAACCAGGCATCATCCGAGAAAAATCCGCCAACGAAGAAACATTTAATGAAATACCGACGCTTCGCGGACAGATTGCCGACGCCGACCTGCTCTCCAACCGCGCCGCCTTGCGCGTCCACCTTCTCGAAGCCTCCATCCGCGTCCGAACGGCCGGCCTTAACCCAAACGGATCGCAAAATGTGGAAAAAACAGGAAACAAATCCGCCGTTATCCTACAAGAGCTGGCCGCCGAACCGCCGCTGGATATCGACCGATTAGCCATCGTCATCGACGGATCCAGCAACATGGCGACTTTCTACCCCGAAATCGCCCGAAGCCTAGCGCAACTACCGCCTTCAATCGAACTCTTCCTCATCCACGCCTCAAACGAACAAACGGTCAACAAAAACGGACGACACAGCGCAGACAAGACTATCGCCAAAGATGCCGCTGCCGCCAAAGTTCACCGCTTTCAAGCCGTTGGCGGCCAAGACAACCTCGACGGCCTCGTGCGGGCTTGGGACACCGCTTCTGCCGGAAAAAACAGCGCTGTCCTTTGGATTCACGGGCCGCAACCAGTCAACCTCAGTTCAGACGCTGCCCTTCGGCAACGTTTGGAAAGAAGCCCAGCGCATCCCCAACTGTTTGCAATCCAAACCGCCGCCGGACCCAATCGGCTTCTGGAACAACTGGCCGGCGGGGCCGTTCAATCCCTTCCTCGTTGGAACTCGCTGGAAAACGACTTGGCCGATTGGTTCCACCAACTCAGCGCCAAAACAGGTCCGTGGCGCTTCCAACGTCGCGCCGTTTCTCCGGACGCCATCCCCGACCTTGACAAAGTTCCCAAAGTCACCGATCACGTTCGCCGCCTCTACGCCGCCGATCAAATCGAAACATTAGCCTCCACAGGCGACCGCGAAAAAGCAGTGCAAATGGCCGGCCAACACCAGCTGGTCACTTCCGTTTCCGGCGCCGTCGTCTTGGAAACAAAAGAACAATTCGACCGCGCCGGACTCTCTCCCGTTGACCCTGCCGAAGTTCCCGTAATCCCGGAACCAACGAGCTGGCTTCTGCTAGGCCTCGGCCTTTGCTTGGGAATGTTGCGCCATTTTCGCCAGCGCCGCCGCGCTAACGCCTCGTTGCCGTGAAACCAATCCGCTTCTTCCAACTCCCAATGTTCGACCAACTTCACTGGCTTGCGGCATTGTCGCCATTGGCCGTCCCAATCGTCTTTTACAGCCTAATCGGCCACGCCGCTCTCTTGACCGGCGAATGGCCTTCCCCAAAAGGAATGCAAATGGAAGAAGCGCAAAAAGCCTCCGCTCTCTTCGGATTCCACTCCGTTATCGCCTTCCTCAGCATAATTGCGTTGAGCCTGCTGCCAATCGCCTGGCTCATCCTTCTAGATCAAGCGCGCTTATATCCCAACCTCGCCGCCTATGGAATTCGCTTTGCCGTGTTTGCCGTCAACCTAACCTTTTGCCTCTGGCTCGGCCTCGCCGATCCCGGCCAATTCCTCCGCTGGTTTCTAAACGGCTTCTAACCCACCGCCGCAAAACCATAAATTCTACGGAGACTTCTTGGATTTCTTCTTCGCATATTCCAAACCGTCCCCCCTGATACACATGGATGAGAGTCTGCCGCACAGAAGCGAGGGCGCGGCTGACTCGACGGCGCATATTGGAGCAGGTTGTATGCTCTTCCTCCGCCATTTTCTCGTAAGACGCGCCCTCGATGTAGCGACGATAGAGTAACCTCGTTGCGCTATCCTCCGACTGCTCCAAATACCGAACCAACCGACGCGCCGCCGCTTCCTTCTCTTCTTGTTCCATCGCCTCGTCCGGTTGTATCGACCGAAGCGACTCAATCGACTCATCAGTCAACCGCTCCAAATCCAAATCATCCTTCTCGCCATCGTCCGGCATCTTCGACGCCATCTCCGCCCGGAACACCACCCGCTTCTGCCGACAAACCAGCCTCCGATGCGAAGCAATCCCTAGGCGACTCGCAATCACCGACAGCCAACCGGCCAAACCAACCAAAACACCGTGGCACTTGCGCTTCGCGCCCGGAGCCTTGAAACCGAAGGAAATCGCCGCAACCGCTGGCGTAGCCGTGATTTACGGCTTGCTCTTCACCGGCCTCTTGTTCGCGCCGTTGCTGCCGCACCTGGCCGCGCAAAGCAACTCGCCAACCAACAACAGCCCCACCAACAGCGTCTCCACTCCGACGCCAACCGATCATCCTACCGGGCTGGGAGACTATGACAACGCCCGCAGCGAAGCCGATTGCTACGAAATTTGGAACAAGAAGAGAGAATTGGAGTGGGGGAAGTACCTAGATGCCCAGAGAGCTGCAGACGCTGCTTGGGGATTGTGTGCGACGAATCGGAATTTGAGTCTGCAGCTGAATGAAGCCAACCTTCAACTCGCCATAATCCAAGCAGACGTCGCTGCCGAAAGTAACTTTTGGGGGTGTCTAGGCTTTGGCGGCGGTCCGGCAACAGGGGTGACCATTGTAGGCACTCGCACAGTTGTTCGCTGGGTAAAAGGCGGCGCCGTGGCCGCAGGTCGATTAATCAGCGGCATTGCCGGCGGCGGCGTGGCTCTTGGTTCCCCTTTGTCGCCTGCCGAACTTTGGCGAACAACGATCTAGCGAGGGTCATAGAAGCGGCCAATGATGTCAAAGATATCCAAGACGCAATAGCGGAGACTACATTTAGCCAATGCAAAAAATCAGCGAATGTCAAGGCATTATCAGCCGAAGCAAATCGGCTGAAAGCAAAATATTACAGACACTACAGCCATTGGAAAAGACAATACGACCGATGCGTGGAATTTTTTGAAGACCAAGAAGACGAAAACCAAGACGGAAACTGCGCAACAATTGACTAACCATGGAAATTGGGGACTACATTTCTGATTTGCAACAAAGTCTAATTCTGGATGCAAATCTAACTCGAATTCAAATAGGACATTTGGGTTGGAAGTTAACTTGGATGATTTGGCAGTTAAGCGTAATATTCATCATGCTGATGATTATTAGTTCTCAATTGAGCAAATTGAACAAGAAACTAGAATCAAAGAAACAGACGAACAACGATAACAAAACAAGCACTAAGTAACGACGCACTAAGAACGACACTTTTACGAAACTAAGACAATGAAAACTTTACTTGACAATATTTTTTGGGGCGGAATTGCGCTGGCATTTATGCTGGCTCTGTTTGTATTACACCACTGGCCTGCGCATTAGCGGGTCACCACTGTTCTGGCCGCGCAGGAGACCGGACCGCCAACACAAAATGCGGACGATTCACTCGGCGGCTTGCTGAACGAAGAAACCGCGACGGAAACCACGGCGGACGAAAACGCGCCGCCGCGTTCCATCCTCGCTCAATTGATCGACTTCATGTCAGATGAGGAGTTTTTGGTCTTTCTGGCTTTGACCGGCCACTCAGCCGAAGAACTGGACAAGGAGGAAAACGAGTACGTCAAACTCATTCAATCGAATCCGAAACTTTGGGATGAACATTTGGATGAAGCAATAGCGCAAAGCGCAGAAAGTACTCGCACGGCCGTGGAGGAAACTTTGGGAGTGGACTATGAGAACATCGACACCAACAACTTCTTCATCCAGATGATGATCTTCAAAGAGGCGGAAGACAAAGCCATAGAGCGCATGAGAAATGGAACGCCAACTCAACAGCAACAGGAAGAAGCGGATATGAAACAGATTCTGGATCGCGAGTTGGAAGCCTATCAATACCAAACCAACAACATTGCTGAATGGAAAGAACACGTGAGATGGGATGCGGAGCGGGAAAAGGAGAATCCAAACGACGTGAACTACAAATACCTCAGGATGGAGTCAGAACTACGTTTGGCGCAGCAACAGTCGGTGTTAGAAGTCTTCCGACCGCTTTGGGTTCATCTGGGCATTCTGCCGGAAGACGAAGTCAACAAACAGGACGAGACGCTAAACAACGGCGCCTTGCTAAAAATATGGACGGACGCAAGAAACAATGCAGACCGGCGGGAGCAAGCGATATGGGACAGACAATCTCAAGAGTTCAAAATATGGAAGGCTGGACAGGAAATGATAGAAGTTCGGGTATCCACCTTGACTGAAGAAGAATTGGACCGTTGGATTGACATAGAATTGTGGTCTTCGACAGAGGCAGGGCGCATTGCGTTGGATGATGCTAAGTTTGCGCTTTGGCGGGCCAGCGTCAATGAAGCCGCCGCTTCTCCCGCGCAAAATCCCGGTGGATTGCTGTTGGAAGAAACCTCGCCTCTTCCCGCTCCGGTGACCAACACCGATGCCGGCGAAGAAACCTCGCCAACGCCTCCGCCCAGTTCCGGCAGTGAGGAAGAAACCACTAGCGGTGGCCTTGGTGATGATGCAACACCCAACAGTCCCACCGTTCCCGGTGGACTAGAGTAATCGCCGTAAAAAGTAGAGATGAAAGATCCAGAGATAAAAACCATTAACGAACTGAAGATTTTCATCGCCGGCGAGTTTTCCAAGATTCACAAGGACTTGAAGGAGATAAACAAGATTCTCCAAGGCAATGGGAAGGCAAGCATGGAAGTTCGAATTGATCGTTTGGAAAAGTTAAAGAACTGGGTTTTGATAGTGGCGTCCATAGTGATAACCGCTTTGCTCGGTGGTTTCTTTGCTCATTATTTTTCGTTGTTAGAAAAATAACGAGAGTCAGACGCTGCAGAGAAGAAGAAACCACCAACGGCGGCATCCTTGGCGATGACGCAAATTGAGGGAGGGCGAGAAAATGAACTGGACAACACCATTCGCGTGGATCGGAGTCGTTTTAATCTGCGTCCATGTGAATTACATCGCCGCCGCCAAATTGCTCCAACCGCAGAAAGAAACGACCCTTGGAGAATTGAAGGTGTTCATTGCCGGGGAGTTTCAGCGGATTGACGAGCGGTTTAATCAAGTGGACGGACGGTTCGATAGGATTGAAACTGGATTGGATAAGATAGAAGGGGGTTTGAAAAAAATCGACGATGATATTCGAGGGAATGGAAAAGACAGACTCAATGTTCGGGTAGTTCGTTTGGAAAGTATTAGAAACTGGGCTCTTTGGATAACTGCGTTGGCCGTAATCCCGGTAATAACTGCTTTTCTGGGCGCTTCCTTTGTTCATTATTTCTCGAATTTAGAGAAATGGCGAAAAGCAGAATTCTCTGGCTAAATTGAGCCGTCAATATCGGCGGCTTTTTGATTATTTCTCGGCTTGTCGAGGCGTTTGGTTTCTTGGTTGGGGTTGGGGATTGAGGTGGTGAAGTCGCCGCCGAGCGCGAGGTGGAGGTTGATGCGGTTTTGCAGTCGCTGGTTTTTGAGGGAGATCATGGCGTTGCGGGCGTTGACGGCGCGGCGCTGAGCTTCGAGGACTTGGATGATGGTTACGAGGCCTTCTGAAAACTCGCGGTTGGCTTGGGTTTCGGCAAGGTCGGCCTGCTCTAGTTCCACTTTTAGAAAGGCTTCTTGCGCGGCTAGCGAGCGGTCTCTGGCAAGGGCTGATTCCACTTCTCGGAAAGCTTGCAGGGCGGTGGCGACAAAGGATTCCACTTGGATTTGATTGCGGATTTTTGCTTGTCGGGCTTGGGCTTGGAGTCGTCCGCCTTGGAAAATGGGTTGGGAAAGATTAGCGGTCAGATTGCGGGCAATGCGCGTTGGATCGGCGATCAGATCGGCCAGTTGCTCGCTGCTTGTTGATGCCCCTCCGGTCAGACTGATGCGGGGAAGCAAGTTTTTTCGAGCAGCGTCGGCGCGCTCTGCGCTGGCCAGCAAGTCATTGGCTGATGCGGACAAGTCGGGGCGGCGCAAAAGTAGCTCTGACGGCAAGCCGGCGGGGATTTGCTGGCTTAAGGATGGCAGGTCGTCGCGGGCTTCCACTTCGGCCGCCGGGTATCTTCCCAACGAGATTTCCAGGGTTCGCTTGGCTTCGTCCAGCGCTAGTTGCCGGGAAATGACGCTTCGTTCGGCGGAGGCAATGTTGTTTTTGGCAAACAGAACGCTCAAAGGGCGAACGGAGGCGTCGCCGGCTTTGTAGGGGCGTTCTGTGATGCGAAAAGTGCCTTCGAAGTTTTCTTTGGTTTGGTGCGCCAGCGCCAGTTGTTGTTTGGCGGCAATCAAGTTGCACCAAGCCCGCGCTATGGACGCCGCCAAGGACAGCCTGGCGCCGCGAAAATCCGCTTTTTGCGCTTCGTAGCCATGGTGCGCTGCGCGGTTCAGGTGACGAAGCCTTCCCCAAAGATCGAGTTCCCAAGAGATGTTGGCGTTCAGTCCATAACTTTTTGAATAGCTCCAAGCGGAAAGGTTGCCTTCCGTCCGCCGATTGCGACTGCCATTGCGCGATCCGGAACCAGACAAGGAAACCGAAGGGAAAAGCGGCGCTCGCCCGATAATCAGTGATTCTTGGGCCAAGCGCAGTTGGGCTTCTGAGACTTGGATTCCCGGATTCCGTTGCAACGCCTCGGACACAAGCGCCGTCATTGCCGGGTCTTCAAAAGTTTCCAGCCATCCGGTCGCAATTCTGCCTTCGTTGCCGACGCCGCTATTTTTCCACATTTGCGGCAGTTGAAGGCGGCCTTTCGCATCGCGCGCTGGAAGTTTTTCGGGAAACAAAGCGCAACCCGGCAAAATCAGAACGAGGCCGAAGAGGAGAATTCGCATATTTGATTTCTGATAGAGGCAATTTCCAAAGACATAAACGGTCGCGCAAATGTTACGAAAAATCTCGCCAACAGCGGCAAGAAAAAGTTTTTGCCAAAAGAAGTTTCGCTTGTTATGTTTGTTCGCGTTGTCCCATTGGCGTCGGCAATACGCTGGCGCTGTAACCATGATTTCATTATATTATGTGGAATAGAATTGCTTGCCTTGTTTTAGGATGGGCGCTCTCTCATACGCTTTTGGCCGAGACGAAACTCAAGGCGCTGATTGTTGACGGCCAGAACAATCACGCCATGTGGCCAAAGATTACCGCGATGATGAAACGCTACTTGGAAGAGACCGGACGGTTTGTCGTGGACGTCGAGCGCACGCGCTTTACTTGGCAGGGCGCCCGCTATTTGGACGAGTTTCCCTTGAAGAACGGAAAAACCACTTCCGTCGTGCCACAGCCCATCCCGGACGCCGAATTTTCCCCAGACTTTTCCCAATACGACGTAGTAATCAACAACAACGGTTGGCGGGCAGCTCCCTGGCCAAAGTCCACGCAAAAGGCCTTTGAAGATTATGTTCACAATGGCGGAGGCCTGGTGATTGTGCATGCCGCCAACAACTGCTGGCCGGACTGGAAAGCCTACAACCAAATGATCGGTCTGGGCGGTTGGGGCGGACGCACGGAAAAACACGGCCCTTATGTCTATTACAACCAACAAGGCGAACTGATACGAGACAACTCTCCCGGACGCGGCGGCGCCCATGGCCCGCAACACGAATTCCAAATCACCATCCGAGACCTTGCTCATCCCATCACTCGCGGTCTGCCCAAACAATGGCTCCACACCAAAGACGAACTTTACGACCGCCTCCGAGGCCCCGCCGACAACATGCAAATCCTTGCCACAACCTACGCCTCCGAAGATCGAAAAGGCTCAGGACGGCACGAACCGATGATGATGACCATTGCCTACGGAAAAGGCCGAATCTTTCACACGCCGATGGGACACGCCGATTACTCCGCAGAATGCGTTGGATTCATCGTTACCTTCCAACGCGGTGCCGAATGGGCGGCCACCGGAAAAGTCACGCAAAAAAACCTCCCAAGCGACTTCCCAACGGCAAATCAATCCAGCCGCCGAAAATTCAACTAGCGCGCGTTTCTACCAATGACGGCCTGCACGCCGTTATCCAAACCCGTGAGAAAAAATTCTTTGCATCGATTGGTGCCGTCACAATCGAGGCGTCAATCAATGTGTTTCTGAAAAGACTCCCGCTATAGATGCTCCTATTACAATGATGCGGCAATATTCCCTTTCCATCGCCAACCTCAAGAAAATCCCTCGTAACCACCAAACAAAAACCTAAAATCCTCAACCCAAACAAATCGGCGCCCACAGAGGATCGTCTCCGACGAGATCAGCGCTTACTTCAAATCATAGAATGCGCAGACCGAAAACAGCGCCCACACAAACTTTTTGACCGCCAATCCCCCAATCGAATTCACCTCCCCACTTGACCGCCAACCGCTTCAAAACTTCCTTCCACATAACGGCAAGCCAAAGGAAGAATTTCCCCCTCCGCGATTTCTCTTTTTCCGCTTTTTTGCGAAGTCAGCGCCAGTAACCAATGATTCGCAGTCATGGATTTGCAACCAGCAAGTTGGGATGTCACACTTCTGCGGATTCAGCCACCACCCCAGCCGACAATAACCAAGAGAACTTCTTCAAAGCGCCAAACCCATCTTCGCACACCTTGCAGTTTTACCATCCCTTCCCATCCACCATTCCTTATATTCCGCAATCTATTTCCCTCGCTTCTCAGCGGCTAGCATCCAATTGTTTGTGGTCAGGAATTCGCAGGCGGCACAAGGCCAATTCCTGCTCTCTTTGGAGACGCATTTCGCAGTTTTGCCGCTTCTTCCCATGCGTCTTTCTCATTCAAAACTCTCTCCCCTCCAAAAACATACTTTCTGCACCGGCATCCAATCCAACAAAACACTAGCCGCCATAATCTTTTTCCCCCACTGGGAAGGCAAAGGAGAATTTTTTCCCATCTCGAATTTCCTTTTTGACGATCTTTTTGCAAAGTCAAGAGCAGGCGACTCGCGCTTTCACATTCCCTTTGATTCTTTTGTGTCTTTTTTTCCTCTTTTCTTCCTTTTTTTGGATTTGGGCTTGACGCGGGGTAAAGGAAAGGATATTCAAAAAGCGAATTGCATTGCGAAATAGGATTGCATCGCAGATTCGTTTGTTGGAAAATCTCTCCATTTTACGGCTATTTTTTCGTTATGAAAATTGAAAAACATTTGAACACTAGGAAGCCGAATTTGTCAAAATTCGAGCAACGGGCCTTTAATTGCCGCTTTTTAGCGGCGTTGGTAGTTTCGGCGATTTCTTCTTTTGTTCACATCGAACAAAGCTAAGCGCAGTTGGTCATCAATATTTATCCCAGCCAAGACAACTCCACCAACCAAACCCTTTGGATTTTGAGCGGATCCTCTACTGTGCGCAACAACAGTAGTGCTGGCCGCCGAACCTCCTCCTCTTCTAGTAATGCAAACCTAGAAGACACTTGGTGGTTTGGCTCGCCCAATAACGGAAACTTTTACGACGCCAACAAGCCCACCGATACCAACTTTCAACTTTCTCCTTTGTTTTCCAGCTCTAATACCAACGACATTGCTTCGGTGAGAGCAAGAATTCCGGGCGGCGGCCGATCCAACATCACCTTTGCCGCCAGCACCACGAACACTCCGACAATCACGATCACCGGCAGAGGCAGCCGAACCATTGCCAGCCTTTACTTGAATGAGGATCCCGGTGACGAAGATGACATGGGGATTCGTGTCTCCGGAAGCAATTTCTCCTATTCTTCCAGTACTTCTTCCGCTTCAGTTGGCTCCGGCATAATCAACAAGCCCATCGGCGACTTCTTTACGGGAACCTTCAGTAACAACGAAAATCTATCCCCTCGCTTTGCGTCTTCCAGCAGCGTGGTGAGGATTGTCGTTAACAGTCAGATCATCCCCCGAACCAAGAGAATACGCGCTTGTGTTTGGCTTGTTTGCGCTGGGCTTTGTCCTCTTTCGCCGCCACCTCCAAAAGAAACGGCAACAAGCCACCACTTCGTAGACTTGGTTTGGTGTTAGGGATTTTCTGGTGTTTGTAGCAAGCGACAAAACGACAAAGCACCACAGCCTTGTAGCCGGGGGTTTGTAGCCTCGCCCGCCTCCAGCGGACAGCGATTAGCGAGGAAGCACGGCTGGTGAGCTATAGTCGGCTAGTTGCTGTGCGAGCAAAACAGCGGCTAGTCATTAACCGGTGATTGGTAATTCCGTGGATGGGGATCGGCGGCTGATAATGACAGCAAAAACCGTTTTTCCACCTCATCTGCTAACAATTTTCTAAGGCAGAGTTTTTGTTCTCCAATCAACTATGAATCCGGATTGTGGGAACGCGCTCTGAATGGTTTTTCTCCGCATTTTGCCAAAGAATTGACGAAACTGAGCGGATTGATGAGCAATGAAAAACAAAGTGCGACCCATAATTATTATCCAAAGAGTGGACGCGCTCGCTATGTGTTCGTGCGAAGCGGGGTATGACTTGCGATCCGTTTTTGCTCGGTTGTTTACTAAAATGTTTATTTAGATTAAAAAGTCGTTCCACTCGTTGCCGGGAGTGAGGATTGTGATTCCGTAAAGCGCATTGTGTCCAAAAACGAACTGCGAGGCTGCGGTGCAATTGTGACAGTCATTCCGGTCTGAGTCGCAGAGTTTTCTCTCAATAAAGCGAACTGCAGTGGGGATCGTTCGGGTTTCTCTGTGGAGCGCTGTTTCCAGAGAGCGGGCTTTTTTTGGATTCAATCCGCGCGGAACGGTCTCCTTGAAGTTGGCGGGGAAAATCTTGGGCATCCGCCTATGGATGTGATCTTTGTTATGTTTGCGGCCGTTCGGATTGGAGTGGGCCTTGAATAAAACTATGAAGAATCGACTCTGTTAAAGATTCTGTATCAAGAAGCTATTTTGCGGAATCGGTCTGTTGGGAAGAGTTGAATCAGTCTCAAAAGGGAGGCTGGCATAGCCCGTCTTCAAATTGTTTTGTATAGGCGATTCTGGGATGTTTCGGTTGTTGTGAAGGAGGATTGCAATCTTCGACGCATGGTTTTTGCAACACGTCGCCATTGTCAAAAATAAAGTTTTCTGGGTTTTGGGGATAGTTTTCGTTTTTTAAGTTTTGACGTATTTCTTCTTTCGTCTCTGGCTCAGCGTTGCCGATGATTTTTCAGCCAAGCGGCGACGGCGTCCACGACGGATTCGGGAGCGAGTTTTTGGAGGTCGCCGGTTCGGGGTTTGAGTTCGACGAGGTTGTTTTGAAGTGAGCGGGGGCCGATGGCGATGCGCAAGGGAAAGCCGATGAGTTCGGAGTCTTTGAACTTGACGCCGGGCCGTTCGTTGCGGTCGTCAAGGAGGACTTCTATATTTTGCGCGACGAGTTTTTGGTAAATGGATTCGGCGAGTTTCATGGTTGGCGAGCCGGGCGTTGTGTCCAGAGCGGTGATGCAGACGGCGTAGGGAGCGATTTCCAGCGGCCAAAGGATGCCGTCTTGGTCGTGTTTTTGTTCAATCACGGCTTGGAGGGCGCGGGTGACGCCGATGCCGTAGCAACCCATAACGGCTGGGCGGCGTTTGCCTTGGTCGTCGAGGAAGAAAGCGCCGAGACTTTCGCTGTATTTTGTGCCGAGTTGGAAAACGTGGCCGACTTCAATGGCGGCGCGCACTTGAAGGGGGTGGCCGGTTTGCGGGCAGGGTTCGCCGGGCTGGACTGTGCGCAGGTCTGCCCAGCGGTTGATTTGGACGTCTCGCTGGACGTTGACGTGGCGAATGTGGAAGCCATCTTTGTTGGCGCCCGTAGTGAGTTCGGAGCCGTTGCGGAGCATGAAGTCGGCGCAGATTTCGAGGCCGTCAACGCCCACGGCGCCCAAACTTCCGGGATGGGCGCCGAGTGTTTGGCGGATTTCTTCTGTCGTTGCGGGGCGAAAGTCGGCAGTGCCTAAAACGCCGGCGAGTTTGGTTTCGTTGAGTCGGTCGGATCCGAGCAACAGGAGGAGAATTGGGCGGTCGACGACTTCTTTGCCCGCCTGATTTTTTGCGGAGCGGACGATGTAAACCAAGGTTTTGATTTGACGCCGGGCGGGAACGTTGTAGGGCGGTTTTTCGAGGGCTTCAATGGTTTGGACGCCGGGCGTTTTGAATTTTTCAACCGGCGGCGATGAATCGGGGTTTTGTGATTTTTCTCCGACTGCAATCGTTTTTGGATTGGCGAAGGGCGGTTGTAGCGCGCTGGTGGCCTTTTCAAGGTTGGCGGCGTAGCCGCCGCAAGGGTTGAAGACGATTTCGCTTTCGCCGACTTCGGCCGGCGCCATGAATTCGTGGGAGTGCTGGCCGCCCATAACGCCGGTGTCGGCTTCCACTGGCAACGCGTTGAGGCCGCAGCGGCGGAAGATTTGAACATAAGCGCCGTACATTTTTTGGTAGCTGGCTTGCGCCGCTTTGTCGGAGACGTCAAAGCTGTAAGCGTCTTTCATAATGAATTCCCGCGCCCGCATCAGGCCGAATCGAGGGCGGACTTCGTCGCGGAATTTCGTTTGGATTTGGTAGAAGTTGACTGGGAGTTGCCGGTAGGAGTGGATTTCGCCAGCGACGAGCGAGGCGATGACTTCTTCGTGGGTGGGTCCGAGTATCCATTCTCGTTGGGCGCGATCTCGCGCTTTGAAGAAGACGTCGCGGGCGGTTTCGTAGCGGCCGCTTTGTTGCCAAATTTCCGGTGGCTGCAAGGCGGGCATCAAGACTTCGACGGCGCCGGCGCGGTTCATTTCTTCCCGCACGACGGCTTCGATTTTTTGCAGAACTCGAAGTCCCAAGGGGAGAAATGTATACAGACCGCCGGTCAACTTTCGGATTAGCCCCGCTCGGAGAAGGAGGCGATGCGAAAGGATTTCCGCTTCGGCCGGGGTTTCTTTCAAGGTCGGAATAAATGTCTGGCTCCAGCGCATGGTGGTGATTAGTGATTCGTGGTTAGAAGCCGGCAAAAGCCGCTAGGAAAACCATTTTTATTGTTTGCTTTCATACAATGGTTGGATTCCCATACGCTCATGCTATTTCAATTCTTTCATCACTTCCGGAATATATTTCTCTCAGGTTGTTTCTCTGCACAAAAGATCGAGATAAAGCCTCTTTTAATATTACTTCCAAAACCGACAACTCTTCGGTCAACTTCTTTTTGCTGACGACGTCTTTTTCGTCAAGAGATTGTAATTCGTTGAGTTTGTTCTTGAAGGATTCTGCCAAGGCGTTTAATGGATCAGTTAATTTGTCAAATTGCTCTTCGGCTTCTTCAATCGTCATGGTTAATTCCTAGTTTTTTGGATTTGTCCCCAGCCCTGCGCTATCCAACTGGGGAAAAATTCTCTTTCATTTCAGTTTCATTGAGGTTTTTATGTGTCATTTAAAAGAAATTTAATTACGGACTCTTCTAATTCGTTTCTTTTGAGATTTGATACGAAATCAAGAACAGCGTTTTTGTTGAATTGTTTGCTTTGGCTAAACGCCTTTCTGACCTCAATCATAAATCCGTGCGGTTGATCGGATAATTCTTGCTGATTGAATTTGGTTGCCATCATCTTCAACTCATCCAGTTGCCTGTGCATCTGCTCGGCGATAGAAGACTGGACGACATCTTTGCCAACGAAAAAGGTGATTTGCTTTCTGGCGCCGCAAGCATAGATATAGATGCCGTTCGGTCTTGGCAATCCGCTGTTCCAAAATGGATGGCTTGCCTTCTTTTGATTGAATTTTGTTTCTATCGCCCAGATTTTTGCGTTCTCAAACACTAAGAAGTCTGGATATTGTTGCGATCCGTAAGGTTGCGTCACGAAGTGCGCCTTCTTTTCCGTTTCGTTGTCCATGTCCCCGCCATTTGTCTTTTTGAGGATTTCCGCTTTGATGGACTTCCAAACTTGCGGAGGGAAATCGTCTTGGAAACACCGCAACAATCGATTGTCTTCCAACAGAGAAACAAACAGCAGCTCGAATTCTTTGCCGGTCACAGCGCGAGTTATTTTCTGGCGCGTTTCCTCCGTTCGCACCGAAGCGAATGTTTGGGAAAGATTACTCATAGGTTTTCGTGTATTCCTCCACAACATCGCATTTACGGAAGCCGGGGATGGTGGTTGTGTATCGCTTTGACAACGCCTCAAAATCGAGTCTGTAAAGCCTGTCGATGACCTTCGGTTGCGCGGAAAACAGCATCCATTGTTTGTTGCGCTCGCATTGTTTCTCGCTCACTTCTCGGCGGTTATAGTCTTGGTATCCTTGGCAAGGCACAGCTAAATCAAATGGCATTTTAAACACTTTCCGAGCGGTAATTGTATTGTTGTATTGATGCAGGAGAAAGTCGGGGTGAGTAATAGGAGTGGGCATGAGTCGGCGCAAGTTCAAGTGTTTAGTGCGTAACCTCGTCCAGATTTGGAATTCCGCATTGACGGCGAAAGATTTGCCGGTTGGCAAACGGAAAGCGTCCAGCGGGATTTTGTGGCGGGCAACCAGCCGCATATCCGGCATCATTTGCCGGTGCATGCAGTGTTTAGCAAAGATAATTGGCAAAATGAAAGCGACGGTGTCAGCGAACAGCGCGGCGCGGTTAAAGAAGTGAACAGCAAGTTTTCCTCTCTTTCCGAATGGTGGGTTCCCGATGACGATTCGGTTTTGTTTGGGAGTTTTTTTGACATTGGAAGTTGGCGTCCATTTTAAGAAATCGCCTTGTTTGATGAATCTGTAATTGGAGGATAGATCGATGCCTGTTCGTTGGCCTTTTGGAAGCAGATCGAAGAATGCGCCGTCTCCTGCAGATGGTTCTATGAAATGCGTTTTATGGATGTTTGCGTGTTTCAAAAACCCTAGCAGGTGATGATAGCAATGTTCTGCCGCCGCTGTGTTCGTGTAATACTGGTCAAGATTCATATGCTTTTTGATAGCCTCCGAATTTGCAGTGCGGGGATATAAAGGCGGGTTCGTCAAGCGCACTGCCGTAAACGCTGTTTATCAATCGGCATCGCCTTCAAGTTTCTGCGCAGTTTTCCAGTTAGTTAAATGGATGGTTTCCAGTTTTCATTCGTTGTTATTTCGTTATCCGTACGCTAGCTACGAAGTGCTGGTTGTTGCCCGCTCTTTCTTATTTCACGGTGTTCACCAGCGGGGACATTCCCTGGATGCGAACTTCGAGGCGGTCTTTGGATTGGATGGGGCCGACGCCGCAGGGGGTGCCGGTGAGGATGACGTCGCCGGGCAGAAGAGTCATGTGAGTCGAAATGAAGCTGACGAGTTGGAAACAGTCGAAGATCAACTGGCTGGTGTGGGAGTTTTGCCGCAGTTGGTTGTTTTGAAGAAGTTGGATGGAAAGCTTGTGGGGGTCGATCTTGGTTTCCACATACGGGCCAAGAGGCGTAAAAGTGTCGAAGGACTTGGCGCGCGCCCATTGACTTTCGGATTTTTGGACGGTGCGGTCGCTGATGTCCTGCGCTGCTGTGTAACCGAAGATGTATCGGGAGGCTGCCTCCGGGGTGACGTTTCGTATCCGTCTTCCGATCACAATTGCCAGTTCTGCTTCGTAATCCGTTTGGTGATGGGCGAAAGGAATTTCGATTTTGCCACCATCGGGGAGTAGCGAAGAAGGCGCCTTGAGCCAAAAGAGCGGTTCTTCGGGAAGCGGCGAGTTGGATTCCCGCGCGTGATCGGCGTAGTTGAGCCCCACCGCAATGACTTTGGAAGGCGCGACCGGCGTCAACGTCTTGATGCCTTTGTGGCTCAAAGCCTTTCTCTGAAACGAAGGAGAGCCGAACACGTCGCCCTTGAGCTTGAAAAGCTCCCCGTCCACTACTTTGGCGTAGAAGGTTTCTTCGCCATTCTGGAATCGTCCAATTGCTGCCATGTCAAGCAAGAATAAACGCAAAGGTAGAGCGTTGCAAGCCTTTATTCTTCGGGCGTAACAAACAGCGCCAAATCCTCCGTGAGGCTTCGGAGATTCCAGAACAACCTTCCGTAAATCCCCCTCAAAAGCGGCAAAATTTGCCGAAAGCGAAACCTTTTGATAAAAATTGGGTTTCTATAAAAGGCAAAACGAAGGGAATGCGGCCAAGATGACCGGACGAAGAATATCAAAAGCGGGAAAGCAACGGCGTCGGGGAATCAACTTTGGGAAAGCGGCCGCATTGGCCTGCTTGTCGTTTTGGGTTGGAATCGCGGCTTCCGCCGGCCAGTTGAACTGGAACCCAAAGACGGGGAAAGTGGACGCCTCCCTCCAAGACGAGCCTATCTCCAAAGTCTTGTCGGACATTGGGGCGCTGGCCGATTGGGAAGTGCTAGTCGAGCCGGGACTGCAAGCGACGGTTTCAACGCGTTTTGCAGGACTGCCGACGCACCAAGCACTGCGGCGCATTTTGGGAGATTTTAACTTTGCCGTGCTGCCGGGCAAAAACGGCCGCAAAAAACTTTACATCTACCGCAACTCCATACGAGCCGCCACCAAACGATTGAAACCGCAAACCGGAAACCAACCTTCCCAAAGCCGCCGAATCGAAAATGAAATCATCGCAGTCTTAAACCCCAACTCGCCGCAAACCATTGAAACTTTAGCCAAAAGTCTGAACGCGAAAGTGATCGGGAAAATCGACGGACTCAACGCCTACCGCCTCCGCTTCCAAAACCAAGACGAAGCGGAGCAAGCGCGAAAAAAACTGGGATCGATGGATTCCCTGCAGATTTCGGACAACTACGAAATAGATATTCCCGCCCGGTTGCTTTCAGCGCTCCACTTTGGAAAAGCCGCCGCCCCGCAGATACAAGCCAACCCCGATTCGGAACAAGAACCGCTCATCGTCGCGCTGATCGACACTCCGGTGCAGGCAGACGCCCCCGGATTGTCCGGGTTTCTGTTGCCGACAATTTCCTTAACCGGCAAAGAAAGCCCGCCCGCCGACAAACCAACCCACGGAACAACGATGGCCCTTACCCTGCTGCGAGGCCTGGAAATGGTGAACAAAGGCGGCGCAAGCGCCAACATTCGCATCTTGCCAATAGACGTTTACGGCGGCGAAGAAATGACCTCCACTTTTCAAGTTGCGGCCGGCGTCGTAGCCGCAATGCGCTCCGGAGCCCGACTCTTCAGCGTAAGCCTCGGCGGACAGGAAACGGCACCCTTTCTTCAACGCGTGATTCAAGACGCCCATCGAAGCGGCGCCATGTTTGTCGGCGCGGCGGGCAACGAACCCGGAACGCACAATATCTTTCCGGCCGCCTATCCTGAATTTCTCGCCGTCACTTCCTCCGACCCAACGGGCAAAATAGCGCCTTACGCAAACAGCGGCGGCTTTGTGGACGTGATGATGCCCGGCCGCACCCAAGTTTCCTACAAAGGGAAGACTTACTTAATCAAGGGAACCTCCATTGCTGCCGCCTCCGTTTCCGGAATTGCGGCGGGCATTGCCGCCGAGTCAGGACGGCCTCTGCAACAAGTCGAGCACCAAATTCGGATCTTTCTACCTAAACCGACCGAAAACTAAAACTTATTCGCGCAGGACAAATTCACCTTTGACACTGCAAAATTCACAAAAAACACCCAACCGCCCCGCCCTTCTTCTGCCTCTTGAAAAAGCCACAAAACAAAACCCTCGCTTTCCAACTCTCTTGAAAACAAAATTAGAAAAAGCAATCTCCGCCATTGGCCAACTACAAATCATCCGTCGCTAATCACAAACCGCACACCATAGTCCCGCAAATCACAAATTGCCCGCTACCAACTACAAAGTTGCGGCATCTTGAAGTTTCTTTTCCATTATGCGGCGATGAAAGAAAACAAAACCCAGCGCAAACAAACCAAACACTCAACTGCACAACCCCGTTTGCAAACCACAAAGCACCGGCCGCTAGTTTGCCCGCACAACAACTAGCCGGCTACAAATCACCAGCCGTGATTCCTTGCCAATCACTATTTGTTAGAGACGAGCAAATCTATAAATCACAAGATACCAGCTACAAAGCTGTGGTGCTTTGTCGTTTTTGTCGCTCATCACAAACACCAGAAAATCCCTAACACCAAACCAAGTCTACAAAGTGGCAGCTTGTTGAGGTTTCTTTTGCCAATGGCGGCGGACAAGCACAAAAGCCAAAGCAAATAAGCCGAAGATGAGAGCGTATTCTTTGAGTTCGAGGATGATGGCTCTGTGGGCGATAATCTGCACCAAGCCATTAGTGTTGCCGCTAAGAAGGATCCGTAAGCCTCTGCTCTTTGATTAGGAGAGACATAATAAGGCCCCAGAATTATTGTCGCTTCACGTATAAAAGTCGCTAATGGGTTTGTTGATCCAGCCCGCTCTTGCCTAAGAAGAGGGCGGATTGATAGAATAGAACAAACGGCTGAACATGCGAATTCCCAAGGGCATCGTATAGATTATCCTAGTCCACCCAAAAATGCTCAATCGTTCGGCTGTTAGCGCTGACGATGGCAATCATCGGCGCGTTGAGACACTAGAGGGAAAGTCAATGTTGGCGTTGGTTCTGCCTTTGCCCAGAATTCTCTTTCTTGCCGAATCGATGTCTTTGATATTAGAGTTAGCCAATCAGAAAGAATGGGGAAAGTTCGCATCCTTAGACTTGCTGGCGTTGTCAACGCATCTGTTATTGAAGGAGTTCATAAATTCGCAAGCGGCTCAGCTAGGGGGAATGATTGGAGGTTGGAATGCTTTGGAGGCTATTTTGAGTGGCTGCGGTGGTGAAAGAAACGCTAAACATCCAGAGGGTTTGGTTGGCATTGTTTTGGCTATGGTAGAGACAATATACGACTGCGCTCAGCTTTGCTCCAAAGGAACAAAAAGAGAAGAAAGCGCCGACACTATCAACGCCGCTAAAAGAGACTTCTGGCTGATGCTGGTTGCTTCGGTTCTGACGCAAACAAGGAGAATTCTCTTCCTCATGTTTCATCTGAACTAGTTTCAAAATCTAAGAGACTGCGGATGCGGACCAATCCACAATGAAATCCACAATGGCGAGTTCGGCTTTTGGAGGAACTCTGATTCGTCTGTCGTCCAGCGATGCTTGGGAATGCGTTCTGGCTTGGTGGCTGTCTCTGGCCGGATGCCTCGTCCATTCTCAAAATGGGAAAAGGGAAGAAAAGAGGAAAGCAAGTTTGTTAGAAACAACAAAGAGCGCCAAGAAACGCGCCCTCCCATCTTGCCGTTGCGGGAAAAAGGTTCTGGCGGTTGGTGTTAGGTGAGAGGGGAGGAGTCGTTGTTAGAGTAGTAAGTGGTGGGGAAGTGTTTTGATGTAAGCTTTATGGTCAATGGTTGAGGTTGGTTTTGGCTTGTAGATTTTTCTTTGGGTTTGGGGAAGTTGGGTTGTTGTCTTTGGGCGAGGTGGGATGGTTGAGAGAATTTTGTTGAGATTGCTATGTCGTGAAACAAATGATGCGGTGAAGGGATTTCTGTTGCTGGTGGTTGTCCATGCAAAAGAAGGGAAAGAGGAAGAAAGGTTTTGGTGGTTGGTGGCTTGAGGTTGGTCGAGTGGTGAAGGGAGGGCTTTTATATGAGGAAGCATTTTATGGATTGCGTTGGTGTTGGTTGTTTGCGGGAGTCTGAGTGTTTTTTGCATGATGCATGTGTGAGGTTAGCGTTTTCAAAGTTTGTGGATTGCAAAGGGAGGGGAGATGGGATTTGTGGTTGATGGATTGAGGGGAGAGTAAGTGGGTTTGCAGGGTTTTTTAGTTTTGGCGGCTGTCGGGGATTGGGAAGAGGGATGGGATGGCAAGGGTGAGGAAATGGGGCAAAGAGGGTGGGGAAAAGTTGGTCGCTGGTGACTAACTGCTGGCGTTTGGCTTGTTGGCTGTTGGGGATTGGGAGATTCTGGATTTGGAGTTTGTTCATCGAGGTGGGGGGATGCGGGAATTTTCTGAACGCTGAAAATTTATTGAAAAATGGTCTAGATGCATTCTCGGTGGATGGCAAATTTTCCATTGCGCCGTTGCCGGGTTTGTTGAAACTCCGAGGAGAGTGCGCTTTTGTGATTCGTTCGCGCTAAGTACATGCCCACCAGTCGCGAACGATTTAAGTCTTTGTGCGGTCTTGCAAACATTCTCCGCCAGATGTTTGCGATTTTTCGAATTGTTGCTTTCATAAGAAACGAATTTTGCAAAATAGCGCATGTTTGGCGAAAAATCAAGCGGATTTGTGCTTTTTGAAGGAGGATCTGCCGAACGTCGCGTTTTTCATTGCCGGCCTTTGCGCCGAATCACGGAGACGATGAGGGAGGCCTGATTTCCGGGTGCGCAATTCGTCCTCCTAAATTGGCTGATCTCGCCATCAGTAGCATAACCGCGAAGCATAGAATCATTGCGCCGAGGATCGTCCAAGCCGGAAGAATGCGCGTTTTGCGAGAGCAGAACAACCCGACAACGGAAAAAACGGCGAGCAGAAACATGCCTGTCACTGCTTGGTCCGCGCTGTCTTCGTGCGCTTGAATGAGTTGTTGTCGTTCTGCGGAAGAATCGGGGGGCAGATTCTCGGCCGCTCGGTCGCCGGTGAACCGCACTAACATGGCGACTGCGAAAAGCGCCGCGCTCAACTGAAGGGCGAGACGCTTCAATTCCTCGCTACCCCGGCAAACGCCCAGCGCAAGTAGCAAAAACACAAAGAGAACGCCCACAACAGGGAGATGGTTTAAGGCCAAGTGTAAATGAACCCAATTCACGAAAATATCCTCGACACGCTGTTTTTGCCCAAAATTCCGAATGATCTCTCGCCTTGTCCGTTTGAGGCAACCAAAAGCAATTCCTTTCAACTTGGAGAAGGCCGGACGATCCGTCAAGAACGGAAAAGTTAGAGATTGACTTATGGCGCCGCAACAATACACTGTCCCGCTTGTTTAACGAAATAGAGAAAATCTATCGCAAGATTCTAGAGAACAGCAAAAGAATATAATGGCAACGAAAGTAGCAATTAACGGTTTTGGACGCATTGGACGCTTGGTTTTTCGGGCTTTGGTGGAGCAGGGACTCACCGGAAACGAAATCGAAATTGTCGCCGTTGGCGATATAGTCCCAGCGGACAACTTGGCTTATCTGCTCAAGTATGACTCTACGCAGGGCCGCTTCCAAGGCTCCGTTTCTTCGAGAAAATCTTCAGCGGATAAAGCGTCTGACGATGTTCTTGCCGTCAACGGTCAAGACATTCGCGTCGTCAGCGCCCGCGAACCTTCCGGCTTGCCTTGGAAAGAAATGGGCGTCGAAATCGTCATCGAGTCCACCGGCCTCTTTACCGCCGCTGACAAAGCCCAAGGACACCTTCAGGCCGGCGCCAAAAAAGTCATCATCACCGCGCCGGCTAAAGGCGACGGTGTCGCCACAATCGTCATGGGAGTCAACCACGAAAGCTACGATCCCGCCCAGCATCATCTGATTTCCAACGCCTCCTGCACCACTAACTGCCTGGCGCCTTTGGTTCACGTGCTTCTCAAGGAAAGTTTTGGCGTCGCCGAAGGACTCATGACCACCGTCCACGCATACACCGCCACTCAAAAGACGGTGGACGCCCCCAGCGGAAAAGATTGGAAAGGCGGACGTTCCGCCGCCGTCAACATCATTCCCTCCTCCACCGGCGCCGCCAAAGCCGTCGGCCTTGTCCTCCCTGAAGTTCAAGGCAAACTGACCGGAATGGCCTTGCGCGTTCCAACGCCCACTTCCTCCTGCGTGGACTTGACCGTCAAAACCGTCCAAGAGACCAGCTACGCAGAAATCGCCGCGGCCATGAAAAAAGCCAGCGAAACTTACCTCAAAAACATTCTCGAATACACCGAAGACGAAGTCGTCAGCACGGATTTTATTCATTGCCCGGCCTCGTCTATCTTTGACGCCGGCTCCGGCATCGAGCTCAACGGCAACTTCTTCAAGCTGCTCAGCTGGTATGACAACGAATGGGGCTACAGCAACCGCGTCGGAGACCTCTTGCGCCACATCCTGCAACAAGGCATTTGAAACGCTTGAGCTAAATCCGCCGTCCAAGAATTCAACGCCGCTTTGAAGCCATGACAACAAAAGACTACAATCGCCATGTGTTCATCGGCGATAACCGGGAAGTGATGCTCGGCCTCAACGCTGAAATTGCCGACGCCATCATCACCGACCCGCCTTTCAACTCCGGGCAAATGCGCAAAGACGACAAAGTCAAAATCGATAAAAAGAAATCGGCGAAGTTGCCTTATCTAGTGGATGAAAATGGCGATGCCATCCAGCAATACCCTGACGCATGGAAAATCGGCGACATCTCCGACAAGGAAATGGAATTCATTAAATACAAAGACAAAGACTTGCTCCGCTTTTGCCAAATCATCGGCAACCAGCATTCCGCCGGGATGGAAGCCTACTTGCTAATGATGGCGACCCGCCTGTTGCTGTGTCACGAAACCCTCAAAGAAACCGGAAGCATGTTTCTCCACTGCGACCACTCCGCCAACAACTACCTCCGAATGCTGATGGATGCCATCTTCGGTAAGGAAAACTTCCGCAATGAAATTGTTTGGTGTTATCCGCCGGGCGGCAAAGCGCCAAAATACGGCTTTCACCGTAAGCATGACACCATTCTCTACTACTCAAAAGGAAAGGAGCCAAAGTTCAATCACCAGTTCAGACCCCTCACCAAAGAACAAATTGCTAAGTTCACCAAAACCGACCAAGACGGCCGCAAATACAAAGAGTATCGCGGGAAAACACGCACATACCTAGATGATATGCAGGGCAGTCCAGTGCCGAGTTGGTGGACGGACATTCCTTCTTTGGGACAGACAATCAGCAAAGAGCGTTGCGAAGGATGGACGACTCAGAAACCGTTGAAGCTTTACTCTCGCCTTGTCCGAGCTTGCACCAATCCCGGTGATTTAGTGATTGACCCGTTTTGCGGATGCGCCACGACGCTGATTGCGGCGGAGAATGCCGGTTGCCGTTGGATTGGCATGGACATCGACAAAGCCCGCGTCGCCTTGATACGACTGCAACTCGAAAAGCTCGCTACCCAAGACCTTTGGAAAGAGGATTTTCAAATCATAGAAATCAAATCCAAAAGAGATTTGCCGAAAAGGAAAGAAGACAGGCCGTCCAAAAAGAAAATGGAGGCACTCAAAGACCAACTGTCGCTGAAGCAAAGGAAGTTTAAAAACTACCACTACTGCGAGATTTGCAAACATCCCTTCCCGTACGATTATTTGGAAATAGATCATAAACATCCCAAAGCCGATGGCGGCGGCTGGGAACTTCCCAACCTGCAATTGCTTTGCTCTCGTTGCAACCGGCGCAAAGGCTCGACTAAAACGAACAAACAGGTGGAGAAAGAATTAGGAGAGAAAGGCTTGCTTTTCTATCAAAGAGCCGCTGTCCATGCCTACATGGGAATTCCTATGGATCACCACGAAGCCTATCTGAAAAAAGAAGAAAAACAAGAAGAAGAAAAACCAAAGAAAAAGCCTCGCCGAAAGCAAAAGGAAGATTTGAAGCGGAAGAAAGAATCCCGTCAAATTAATATAGTATTATGAAAACTCCGAGCGCGAGCGGAAGATGAGGATGAAAACGTTGTTTAACATTTTTCTTTCGGCGTCGCTTGCGTTGGTGATGCATTCGCAAGCGGGGGCATCCCCAAAATTCCGGCCGCAGGAAATTGATGAGGCCATTCAGATTGGCTACGGCTTGGCCATTGCGGACGTGGATGGAGACTCCAAGATAGATATTATTTTAGCGGATAAGCGTCAGATTGTATGGTATCAGAATCCTTCGTGGCGCAAATATGTGATCGCGGAGAATCTAACGGAACGGGATCATGTTTGCGTGGCCGCCCAGGACATTGACGGAGACGGCAAGGCGGAGATCGCGGTCGGCGCTGGTTGGAATCCGGGAGATACTTACAATAGCGGAAGCGTGCATTACTTAATGCCTCCCGAAGATAGAACGCAAAGATGGACGCCGATTGCTCTGCATCACGAACCGACGGTGCATCGAATGCATTGGGTGAAACAAGGAAATAATTCATGGAACTTGGCCGTATTGCCTCTTCACGGAAGAGGAAACCAAGGCGGGGAAGGCGTCGGAGTAAAGTTGCTTGCTTATCGCGTCCCGGAGAATCTTCAAAGTCGTTGGGAAACTCGCTTGATTAACGATCAACTTCACATGACGCATAATTTTGATCCCGGACAATGGGATGAGGATGAGGCTATGGAACTTTTGATTGCGGCGCGCGAAGGCGTCTTTTTGGCGGACGGCGTTGTTGGTCAGCGAAGTTTGCGAAGGATTGGAGATGATCAGGGCGGAGGCGCCGGCGAAGTGCGGCGAGGTTCGTTGGGCAAAGGCAAAGTTTTTGTCGTCTCTATTGAGCCGATGCACGGCAATACAGTAGTCGTCTATACGCCGAAGGCTGGCAGTAGTGAAGGATTGTGGAATCGACGCGTGATTGATGATTCCTTGCGCGACGGCCATGCGATTGTGTGCGGCGATTTTGCCGGGATTGGCCGGGATCAAGCGGCCGTTGGCTGGCGGGCAATGCGCGCAAGCGCGCCGGTCGGAATCAAGCTCTTTACCCCCGATGAATCAGGAACAAAGTGGGAATCCTCCGTTATCGATCATAATACAATGGCTTGTGAGGATATTAAGGCGGCTGACTTGAACGGCGACGGCAGATTAGATATTATTGCCTCCGGTAGAAAAACTCAAAATGTGAAGATTTATTGGAATGAAGGATTGTAACGCCGCGGTTTGTTTGGGTTGCGATTATCTTAGTTTCTCATATGGGATATTAAACATGATATATGCTTGCCTATGTGTTTCTACTTCTACGATAAAGTAGAAGCCAAGGGAGATGTTTTTGATTTCCAAATCAATGTAATGGTAGTGTTATGTTCCTGTGTCGGCTTGGTGAAGAACGGCAATCTTTCCGGCCAGTTTGTGTGTTTTGATTTTCGGCTTTGTGGCAAGCGGGCATTCGCTTTCTGGGGAATCTATTTCATTGGGTTTCCGATAATTTGTCGGAGGATTTTGGGCTTGTGTTTTTCTTGTTGGAAGATTGCGTTCGGTTTGCGGGAGAGAGCAAAAAGGCCGTCAAATTGGCGATCTGGTCTTCGCTTAGAATTTCAATGAAGTTGTCCGGCATTATGGATTTGGGGTTGGGTTGTTGGCGGATGATGGATTGTTTGGGGATGGAGAATTCCTGTCCGGCGGCGTTGACGAAGATTGCTAGGACGCCGTCGTCTCGTTGATGCAGGCCGGTGAGGGCGTCGCCATTGGAGAGAGTCAAGGTATGGGTGTGGAATGCTTTGTCAAGGTTGCGGTTGGGGGCTAGGATGTCTTCTAGAAGTCTTTCTAATCCTCGGTTGCCGACGCCGTCTAGTTGGGGGCCGATTAAGGCGCCTTGTCCGGCGAGTTGATGGCAGATTTGGCATGCTTGGTTGAAGAGGCGGCGCCCTTCTTCTTGGTTTCCGTTTTTTCCGCCGAGGTTTCGGGAGATTTGCTGGATTGCTTTGTTTCGGTTGGAGTGGGTTGCGGGCAGGTTTTGGATGAGTGCTTGGAGGCGTTTTGACAGCGGTTGACCGTGGTTGCGGATTTGTTCCTGAATTTTGCCGTTTTGGAGAAGGGTTGCGGGGATGGTTTCTTCTTCTGCGAGCTGCAGGACGAATTTGGCGCCTTTTTGGTTGACGCCGAGGTCTTGAATAAAACTCCGTTGGCTTCGTAGGGGAAGTTCGCTGAGAAGATCGCGGGCAAGGGATCGAAGAGAGGATTCGGGATTCGGGGCGAAGAGTTGCCTTCCAATGTTTTGCCGCTGATTTTCGGCAAGCGCGGAGTCGGCGATTCGTTTGGCCAAGGCGGTCGAGAAGGGATTGGAGCGAGAGCGGCAGAGTTCGACGGCCATTTGAGAACGGGCGGTGGGCGGGTTTTTGGGGTTGCGGATTGCGGACAGCGCTTTTGCGTAAGGAGCGCTTTGAGGAGAGT
Source organism: Limisphaerales bacterium (assembly GCA_965203425.1). Classification (GTDB taxonomy): domain Bacteria; phylum Verrucomicrobiota; class Verrucomicrobiia; order Limisphaerales; family AAA164-E04; genus UBA2970. Next base: position 256,104 of record OZ241891.1, read on the forward strand.
CGGCAAGCATTTTCGAGGCGGAGACAAGAAGGAGGCTGCGATTTTGGGGTGAAAGATCGGGCAATGCGACAAGATCCGGCCAAAGCCGGCCAAAGGCCAGCCACGCCCATCCGCCGCCGTCGTTGCCATCGATAATTTCAAAATACGCTTGTTGGTTGCGGAACGGGGCCAGATTCCAAGTGACTTGTTGGGCAGTGTCGTTTCGGGGCGGGTTTGCGCTGGCGATGATTCGATTGTCGTCCACGAGTCGGAGTCGGATGTGGTTGCGGTTTTGGGCGGGTTTGTCCGGATGGCCGTCGTGGCCAGCAAGAAAAAACGACAATTTGGCGGGAAGGGAAAATGGTTGGGAGGAGAGAATGCCCGTGAAACTTTCGCCGCCGGGGGATAGACTGGAAAGAAATGCACTTTGCTCGTCGCCATCGGCACTGCGTCGTTGTTGGAGAATCCAAGGCACTTTGGTGGGGGGCATTCCGGGGATTGGCCGATGAATCCAAGGATCGCGGGATTGCTCGACGCGGTGCATCAGGCGCCCGGCCAGTTGAACGATCCAGTTTTTGATTGCGGCGGAAAATGCTGCGCCGCGTTGTCGTCTCCCGGCGTCGAGTGCTTCGAAAACGGCGAGTTGTTGGTCGAGATCTTTGGCAAAAATGGTTTCGATAATTGGCGGCAGACGATCCAAATCAGCCGCCGAAGCGTGCCTCGCAATATGGCCGGCGAATTGGCGAACGGTTGCCGCCGTCGGCCGCCTTGATGAAAGGTAATCCAGCAGAAAATTTGCCGCTTTCTGCGTTTGGATCGAGATCAAAACATCGGCAACGGCGTCTGCGTCGCGGGAAGTGAGAGACGCTTTGCGGATGGCGTCAAACACGGTGCTTTCTCGAAGTTGGTTTCGCAAAGCGATGCGCAGAGCGTGTTTCAGAAAGGGGTCGCTATCCGCAACTTCGGCCAAGGCCGATAGCAAAGATTCAACGTGTCGTGCGTCTGGGTGTTGCGACAAAGCATCGGCGGCGGCGCGGCGAACGTGAAAGTCAACGTCCTTCAAACCGGCAAGACCGATTTCGCAGTGGGCGTTACTCCAAGGATGCGTTTCGGCGAGGATTTTCATGGCGTGAATGCGCACTTCGCGGCTGAAGTCAGACGCAGCGGCCAAAAGAGTTTTGGGATCGAGCCCATCCAGCCGATGGAGAATCCAAAGAGCGTGAGCGCGCTGTTGCCATGTGGAGGGTTCGCTGCCCGCGACAATGCTTTGCGCCCGCGTCAAAGAGGCGGCCCCGACCTCGTCAATCAAATAATTCATCGCTAGTTGTCGACGAGTAATGGTACCACTTTTGAGTTCTTCGTGGAGTCCTGAAATGGAGAGTTTCGTTAAATCAAATGGTTTGGGGCTTTGCGGCGATTGGCCGGGAATGCCGGCGAAGGAAACTTTCCAAATGCGCCCGCGATGGCGGTCTCTGCCGGGATGTTGCAGGGAGACTTCGTAATGCCCGATAATTCGATTGTAGAAGTCGGCGATGTAGAGGGATCCATCGGGGCCGAATTGCATATGGACTGGCCGAAACCACGGATCGTCGGATCGGATGAAGTCCTCTTTTTTCACGGCTCTTTTTCCGGCGCCGGTTTCCAAAAGAGCGTCGCGGTTGACGCGGCTTGTCATCACGTTGCCGATAAAAATGTTGTCGCGGAACTCGGCGGGCCATTGATTGCCGCTGTAGTGAACTATGCCGTCCAAAGCCGTCGATCCGTGATTGTGTTCCATGATTTTGGGGCAGAATCCCAGTCCGTCATGGGGTTTGCCGAAACTGGGATAATAGGCGTCGCGGATCAACAAGTAGGCGGGCATGCTATGGCAGTCGGAAGTATACAAGTCGCCGAGAGGGTCTTGCGCCATGCCAAAAGGATTGACTTGACCGAAGGTAAAATGCTCCGCGCGCGAGCCGTCCAGCCGCACGCGGTAAGTGTTGCCGGAGTGCATAGAAATTTCGCTGCCGTCGCGTCCTCTCACAGTTGTATAATTATTGAATCCGTGAGTGATGTAGAGCCAGCCGTCAAAGCCTCGCGTAAAAGAAGAATGCATGCCGTGGGTATCGTGTTCATATCCCAGAGGACCGTAAAGTTTGGTTCTTCGATCCGCCTTGCCGTCGTCATTGGTGTCTTCGAAATGCCAGATGTTGGGAATGCTCCAGGCAACAACGCCGTTCTTGTAAGGGTAGAGGCCGATGGGAATGTTGAGGCCGTCGGCAAAAGTAGACACCGTGTCGTAACGGCCGTCGCCATCCGCATCCTCAATGACTTTTATAGAGTCTCTTCCCGGACGATCCAGCGGCGCGGCGAAGGGATATTCGTAAGAGTCTGTCATCCAAAGGCGGCCGCGCGCGTCAAAGGCCAAGTTCATGGGCTTGGCGATTTTCGGTTCGGAGGCCACAAGTTCGATTTCAAAACCCGGCGGAAGATGAAAGGTTCTCTGCTGTTCTTCAGGTGAAAGCGGATTGGTGGGGCGAACACCGGCGGCAAAGGGATCCTCCGCCGCAAATCCCAGCCAAGCAGTCGCCAGAGTCGCAAGGAACGCCGCTGAAAAGCAAAAACGCCGAAAGGAAGAAAACAAAGTTTGCATGAAAAACGGTGGTATTATAGCCGAGATCCTTGCCGTTCCCAAAGCAAAAACGGCGCTAAGCGCGGAAACGAGACATTCCAATGACGCGGCAAACCGGGGCCGTCGTTCGAACATAACAAGATATTGCCGTTTTTTGCCGGCCTGCTATGCTTCCGCTTTTTTTATAGTGTTATGAGTGATTCGAATCAAAAGCGAAATCGGCGCCGGGCGGTTGAATATTGGCGAACCAACCTGCGGATTTTGGCCTTTTTGTTGAGTGTATGGTTTGTTTCCAGCTGTTTGCTGAGCATTGTTTTTGTCGAGCAACTCAACAAAATTCAAGTGGGCGGATTTCCTCTTGGATTTTGGTTTGCGCAACAAGGCACAATTTACGTCTTTATCGTATTGACTTTTGTGTATGCGTTTTTGATGGAGCGTTTGGATCGGAAACACGGGGTAAAGGAGAATCACTGATGGGCATTCAAGGGTGGACTTATCTAATCATCGGTTGTTCCTTTGCGCTTTACATTGGGGTGGCGATTGCCTCTCGCGTGCGAAGCACCTCCGGGTTTTACGTGGCGGGGCAAGGAGTCCCGGCGGTATTCAATGGAATGGCGACTGGCGCGGACTGGATGAGCGCCGCGTCTTTTCTCTCTATGGCCGGCTTGATTTCCTTCATGGGATATACCGGCTCCGTATATCTTATTGGATGGACGGGAGGCTATGTTTTGCTGGCCTTGCTTTTGGCGCCTTATTTGAGGAAATTTGGAAAGTTCACCGTGCCTGATTTTGTGGGCGACCGTTATTATTCTGGTTTTGCCCGATTGGCGGCCGTTCTTTGCGCCGTGTTTATCTCCTTTACTTATGTGGCCGGACAAATGCGCGGCGTCGGGCTGGTATTTTCCCGCTTTCTAGAGGTGGATATAAATACCGGCGTTTTTGTAGGGATGGCGCTGGTCTTTCTTTACGCAACTTTGGGAGGCATGAAGGGCATTACTTATACCCAAGTCGCTCAATACACGGTTTTGATTATTGCCTATCTGATTCCGGCGGCGGCGATTTCCTTTCAGCTCACTGGAAACCCGATTCCTCAGTGGGGGTTTGGCGCTAAAATTGTGGAAGGCCGGAACGCGGGAATGTATTTGTTAGAAGCGATTGATCAAATTCATCGGGATTTAGGATTCCCAGAGTACACGGCCTCTTTTGGAGTGGGTAATAAAAGTATGATAGATGTTTTTGCGATTGCCATTGCGCTCATGGTAGGCACCGCGGGACTGCCTCATGTAATTATACGCTTTTATACGGTGAAGAGCGTGCAGGCGGCGCGGTGGAGCGCCTTTTGGGCTCTATTGTTCATCGGGCTTCTCTATACCTGCGCTCCTGCCGTGGCGGCTTTTGCCCGTGTCAACCTTATCCAAACGCTCCACGGAGAGGCATATGACCAGCGGCCGGAATGGTTCAAAAGTTGGGAACAAACGGGACTAATTGCTTGGAAAGACAAGAACGGGGACGGATTGATTCAATATGGACCGGGAGGAGAACCGTTTATGGGAACTCCTGACTTTGCATTGCGCGAAGACGGCGGGCCGGAACTGGGCGCCTTTGGCGAGCCTCAGTTAAAAAATGAGACCCTTGACAACAATAACGAATTATATGTGGACAGGGATATTATGGTGCTTGCCAACCCGGAAATAGCCAACCTTCCGGCTTGGGTAGTGGCGTTGGTTGCGGCGGGTGGTTTAGCGGCGGCCTTATCCACTGCGGCCGGTTTGTTGCTTGTGATTTCCTCATCCTTATCCCACGACTTAGGGAAGCGAATTTTGAACCCGAAGATGAGCGAGAAGACTGAATTGATTTGCGCCCGGATTGCGGCCGGAGTGGCGGTGCTTATCGCCGGTTACTTTGGCATTGATCCGCCGGGATTTGTGGCGGAAGTGATTGCCTTTGCGTTCGGCTTGGCCGCCAGCAGTTTTTTCCCGGCGATTCTCTTAGGCGTTTTCAGCAAGCGAACTACAAGGGAAGGCGCCGTTAGCGGCATGCTTGCCGGCATTCTTTTCACTGCTAGCTACATTATTTACTTCAAAAAAATTGCGCTGGAATCCACGGCGGAAGATTGGTGGTTGGGGATTAGTCCCGAAGGGATTGGAGCCGTCGGCATGGTTGTTAACTTTGCCATCGCTCTTATTGTCAGCCGATTGACCTCTCCGCCCCCGGCGGAAGTCCAAGCCCAAGTGGAACGATTGCGAGTTCCCGGCGAGAATTGAACGGAAATTTGTTTTGGCGGCTTTGTTCTTTGGCGAGGAGATGGTGGTTTATTTCAACGGGCGGCTTTGTTCTTTGGCGGAGGCTGGAGTCTCTCCGATGGATCGGGGTTTTTTGTTTGGGGACGGAGTTTATGAGGTGGTTCGCTGTTATGACGGGCGGTGGTTTCGGATGGAAGATCATGCGGCGCGGTTGGCGCGCAGTTTGTCTGCGGTTGGTTTGGAGGGTTTTGACGTCGGGCGTTTGGCGCGGGTGGGAGAGGATTTGTTGGCGGCGAATGGCGGGCGGGGGGCGGACGCTGTTTTTTATCTGCAAGTCACTCGCGGTTGCGATGGGGTTCGGTCTCATGTGTATCCCAAGTCGCCTTCGTTGAAGCCGACGGTTTTTGGGATGGTGCGCTTCTTGGATCGGGAGTTTCGGGAGCCGCCGGCGTCGGTGGTTTTGTTGGAGGATCGTCGTTGGGGGCGGTGTGATGTGAAGAGTATTTCGTTATTGGGGCATGTGATGGCGGCCAATGAGGCGCGGTCGCAAGGAGCGGACGAGGCGGTGCTTTATCGCGACGGAGTAATCACCGAAGGAGCGAGCGTCAACGTGGCGGCGGTGATTGACGGGCGGGTGCGAACGCATCCGGAGTCGAGGTGGATTCTCAGCGGCATTTCCCGAAAGGCAATGCTGGAGATTTGCCAAGAGACGGGCATTCCTTTTGAGGAAAGGGCTTTTGGCGTTGAGGAGTTGAAGACGGCTTCGGAAGTGTTTTTGATGGGGACGACGCATGAGATTTGGCCGATTTGCGCGGTGGACGGCGTTTTGCTGGAAGCGCCTGCCGAGGGCGGCGTGGTGAAGTCTCTGGTGCGGCGGTTTAGGGAACGGGTTCGGGAAAGCGCGGTTCGTCCCGGACGAAGTAGCTGAGGTTTTCGAGTTCGATGGCGATGTTGACGTTGTTGACCACGATGGTTTGCGGCACTTGGAGAACGATGGGCGCAAAGTTTAGAATGCCGGTGACTCCGCGTTGAATAAGCCGGTTGGCGGTTTCTTGGGCGGTAGCGGCGGGAATGCAGAGGATCGCCATTTTCACCGGATTGGCTTTGAGGAATGCGGCGAGTTCGCTCATCGGAAGGAGGGGTAGTTTGACGGTTTTGTTTCGTTGTCGATTGGGTTCGATGTCGAAGGCGGCGATAATTTCGAAGCCCGCCTGTTCAAAGCCGCGATAGAAAAGCAATGCCAAGCCAAGGTTTCCGACGCCGACCATGATGACCGGCTGTAGTTTCTTTGTGCCTAGAACGTTGCCGATAACTTGCGAAAGCTGGGAAACGTCGTATCCCAGTCCCCTTGTGCCGAACTGCCCAAAGTAGGCGAGGTCTTTGCGAATCTGAGTAGATTTAACGCCGCCGGACTCGGCCAACGCTTCGCTGGAAACGGTTTGGATACCGCCAGACTGGAGCCGTTTCAAACAGCGAAGATAAACGGAGAGCCGATAAACTACCTGCCGAGGGATTTCGCATTGCCGGTTTTTCTCCGCTCCGAGGGCTTTTCGAGCCGTGTGCTGTTTTGCGTTACCGAAAGACATGCCGAATTTCGAATGTTCGGACCGTCAACACAACGGCGTCTGCCTTGTCGTCTGCGGAAGCTCTTTGTCCGAGCCAATGCCGCTGCTGTCGACCTTAAAAGAAATGATTATCCCGAAATCGAAGCCGGTTTGTCAAGTAGCAACTTCGTTGTGCGCATCGGAATTAAGCTGACAAATCTTTGGGATTAAGGAAAGATGCGCGCAGATCAGCGTCGTCCGCCGGGATGCCGATTGAATTACCCAAAGCCTTTTGTGAAAACGTTTATCTTTAATGGGACGGTCGAAGCAAGCGCCGCCGATTGCGTGCAAGCGGCTTTTAACATTCTCGATCAAGGGAGCGGTTTGCTAAAAAATCTCTCCGACGAAATCTATTGCCGGCGGCTGTTGGCTGCTGGCGGCGCTTCCATTGGGGAACATTATCGGCATTGTTTGGATCACTTCGTTTGTTTGCTCGAAGGAATGAACTCCGGAGTGTTGGATTACGACAAGCGGCGGCGCGATGGCCAAATGGAACGTCGACGAACGGCGGCTTTGGCGGCTACGGAGGAAATCCGCGAGTCTTTGGCGAACTTGGAAGTTTCTATTCTGGAACGGTTGATTACCGTCCAGTGCAAAATACATTATGGCGCGGATTGTAGCCAGCAGGTGAAGTCCACGGCGGCTCGAGAGCTTATGTACGTCGTGGCGCACGCCGTCCATCACTTTGCCTTGATTGCCGTTATGGCCAAGGTCATGAATTTTCCGCTTCCCGGCAACTTTGGCGTGGCCCCGTCTACTTTACAGCATCATTCCCAGGCGTCCGGCGATGTTTTGGCGTAGGGAGGCAGCAGATTGCGTGTGGTGATGCCCGATGAAATTGCGGATTGGGTTCCTGCCGATTTTTCCCGGTGGCCGGCGGCGAAACAAGCGGTTTTGATTGTCTTGTCCACCTTTGTCTCGGAAGACTTCACTTGCATTGGCGCGGCCTTGTTGGCTGGAGTCGGCGCCCTGCCTCAATGGATTGCCGGGTCAAGCGTTTTCGCCGGGATTTGGTTGGGGGACGCTCTGCTTTACGGATTGGCGCGGGGAGCCGGCCTTCGCCTCCGGCGCTGGAGTTGGTTGCGGCGGCGGCTGGATTCTCCGCGAGTTCGAGAAGCGGAAGCGTGGTTTCAGAAACGGGGTTGGACGATGCTTTGGCTGTGCCGGGCGATTCCCGGCGCCCGCCTGCCGACTTATTTGGCTGCCGGCGTTGTGCGGTTGCCCGTGTTGCGGTTTTTGGCGGTGACCGGAGCGGCGGCCTTGCTTTGGACGGCGGCGGTTTTTCTGGTAGTGTCGATGGTCGGCGTTGCTATCGGGGATTGGCTGCGGCGGTTTGAAAACGGTTTTTGGGGGCTTTTGGCCATTGCCGTACTTTTGTTCTTCGGCATTCGTCTGTTGCAACGGCGTCCGCTGTTGCGGACTCGATGGCGATTATTTAGGCGATGGTCTCGTTGGGAGTTTTGGCCGGCCTGGCTTTTCTATCTTCCCGTGGTTTTTGATTATTTGCGCTTGGGACTTCGGCATCGGGACTGGACACTCCCTTCCACCGCTAATCCGGGCATGGAAACTGGAGGCATGATCGGAGAGTCCAAGCTGGCCGTGTTGAAAACGCTTCAACGGATTGCTCCGGATTTTACCGCCGAAGCCGTCGCCGTTTCCGGGCAAAGTCTTGCCGAGCGAATGGCGGCGTTTCAGCATTTGATGGAAGAGCGCCGTTGGACGTATCCAGTCGTCATCAAACCAGACGTTGGACAGCGAGGCAGCGGCGTTCGCAAGGTTTCCAATCTCGCGGCGGCCGAAGAATGCCTCCAAGCCGACGGATTCGTTCGCATTGCGCAGCGCTACGTTCCCAGCCCCCGCGAGGCAGGCATATTTTACTATCGCCTCCCGGAAGAGCCGAAGGGCCGGATTTTTGCGATCACGCACAAAGTGTTTCCGAAACTCGTCGGCGACGGAAGGCGAACGTTGCGAGAACTCATCGAAGATGACGAGCGAGCCAGCCTGATCACCTCCGTTTACTGCCGCCGTTTTCAATCGCAGTTGGATCGCATATTGGCGGCGGGAGAGACTTTTCGATTGGTGGAAGCGGGCAATCACGCGCAGGGATGCGTTTTCAAGGACGGCGCCTTCCTTTACTCCCGGCGGCTGGAAGAGCGCGTCGATCAAATCTCCCGCCAAGTGCCGGGCTTTTACGTCGGCCGTTACGACGTGCGCTACAAAAGCGAATCTTTGTTCAAAGCGGGCGAAGAGTTCCAAATTGTCGAACTCAACGGCGCCTCTTCGGAAGCCACAAACATTTACGATCCTGACCATTCCCTGCTGGATGCCTACAAAATTCTTCATCGACAATGGGAAATCGTCTTTGCCATCGGGGCGGCCAACCGAAAAAAGGGCGCAAAACCCGCCTCTCTTTGGCAATTGTGGACAGCTTGGAGGCGTTGCCGGAATCTGTCAAAAAGGCACTTGCCGGCGGATTGAGCATGTGCACGGTGATTTTCATTCCAATCGGCGGCGGCTGTCGACTGGGCATGAACCGCGACGAACTTCGGACACGGGCAAAAGGCACGTTCCCCGCGCCGCGCCTTGTGAACGGTTTGCCCGTTCTGGGGCCAAGAGAATCTTCCGGCGGCTCATGGACGTGCGCCAACGCCGCCGCTGCCGCCTTTGCCTTGCTCAATTGGCATCCTGCTCAAAAAGTCTCCGCCAAAACAAAAGAACCCCAAAACGCAGTCAGCCGTGGGACCATAGTGGAATCGGCGGCCGGCTGTCGCCAATCCGACGCCGTCGAAGCAATGCTCCTCAAGCAACCGTTGCCTCGCATCCGCCCCTTTCGATTGCTGGGAATTTTCAACATGAACAAAACCTTGCGCGAGTGGCGCTGGGACGAAAAGGAATTATCTCGCCTAGATTTTGCTTGGGAACCCCGCTTATGGGCTTCTTCCAGCCTCGACGAAAAAACCGCCCAAAAAACGAGACAAGCCATCTTCCAAAGCGCCTTGTCCGCCAAAGACGCCGGAAGCCCGCATTGGTTGCGCTCTCTGCACCGAACGCACCTCCCGGAAAAAGGCCCGTTCTCCATCTGCATGCATCGCAAAGAAGCGGCCACCCTCAGCTACACCGAAACCGAAATAGACAGAAACCGCATCCGAATCCGGCACCTAAACGGCCCGCCCTGCGCATCCGAAAACCCCGGCAACCGCAAAAACAAAACCTTCCCTGAACCGCAAGAGCGTAAAATCCTACTGGCAAACTTGGCTACGTCCAGCGGAACAAAACCGCAATCGTTCCAATTTTCCGCCGCCGATCATCCGCCGGGCTTTCATCCGTAAGTAGCAGCACGGTCTCTAAATTCCTCGCCGGCAAAAAACCTTTGCCCGAAAGTTGAAATTCGTTTTTGGGATTGCTTAGGAGATTGAGTTGGTTTAAATCTTCCGTTGGCAAGGATGTCTCTAAAAAACTTTGTTTTTCCTGCTGGAGCAGAGGCCTTGCCGGGGCATTTTCAAAGTCCTTTCATTTCCTCTCTCCAGCAGGTTTTTCTGTTTTCCCAGACAAACGGCCTCCGAATGGTTTTAACAATGCCGGGGACGCCGACTTTGCCTTTTCCTTTGAGTGCCGAGAAATCAGCCAAAACGAATTGAAATCCCTTTACAAAACCCTCCGCTCCAAACATAAACCCGCAATTGAAAATGCGGCGAAATCAAAATCCAAACTTGCGCCCCGCCCGGCAACCCCCAAAATGAATCCCCAAAAGCAAATACACAAAACACTCAAAACGATTATGCAATTCCCCACCCGCCAGCTCCGCCAAATGATCAGCCCTCTCCTCCTGTGCGCAACCGCAAGCTCACTCCTTGCCCCAAAAAGCTCTCAATTCCTCCGCTTCGTCGAAACCGGACCGCAAACCGGCCGCGTGGAAACCGCCGTCACTTCCTACCAAACCGCCGCCGGCGTCCAAGTTGACCTCGTGGCCGCCATCCACGTCGCCGACAAAACCTACTACCAAACCCTGAACCAACGATTCTCCGCCTACGACGCCGTCCTCTACGAAATGATCAAAATCAAAAAACCACGCCCATCAACAGCCAAAACCAGCCCAATCCCGCCGACAAACCGCCCCAACCCAGCCTCAAAGAATCCCCGCCTCGCCGGCCAAATCCTGACCGCTCAAATGCAAAAAGCCATGCAATCCATCCTCAAACTCCAATCCCAAGTGGAAGAAATCGACTACTCGCCCGCCAACTTCATCCACGCAGACATGGACGCCGCCACCTTCGCCCGCCTCCAAAACCAAAAGAAAGAAAACTTCCTCACCCTCATGCTCCAATCCGTCCTCCAAGAACGGCGCATGCAACTCTCCGGTCAAGCGCGCCCTCCCTCCCTTGCCGAAATCTTCCGCATCTTCTCCAGCGGCGACAGCGCCCACTCCCTCAAATGGCTCTTCGCCCGCCAACTCGACCAAGTCGAACTCATGCTCTCCGGCATCGATCAAGGCCTCGACGGCAAAGGTTCCGTCATCATCTCCCAACGCAACCAAGTCGCCCTCAACGTCCTCGACCAACAACTCCGCCAACCCCAAAAACGCAACATCGCCATCTTCTACGGCGCCGGCCACATGCCCGACCTCGAAAAACACCTGCGCCAACGAGGCTTCCGCAAAACCAACCACCAATGGATTTCCGCTTGGAAACTCCAACCCAAAACCGCCAAACAAACCCAAACGAACTCAAAATAATTAGATTCTCAGAAAAATGCAGCGCATATCAAAAACAGCGCCGATTCCTTGCCCGCAAAAAACAATCGCCGCCGCATTTTTCCGCTTGACAGCGCCCATCTTTTTCCCTAAACTTCCCAAATGCACAAATTCTTTACCCTACAATCCATCCCGTGCCTCGCCCTGAGCGCGGCCATCCTCGCCGGCTGCGCCACATATTCCGAATTTCCCGAAAAGCAGGAAAAGGCAACTTCACCGTTGACGGCCGGCAATGTCACACTTCAATTGAAAAAAGGGGAAACGACAAAAGACGAAGTTTTGAAGACATTCGGCTCGCCGAACATCGTCACCAAGAATCGCGAGGCGGACGAAGTTTGGAACTACAACCGCATGAACTTTACCACGCGATTTGGATCGGATTCATCATTCAGTTTGGGATTGGGCGCTGGTGTAGGCTTCGGTAGTCTAGGTGGCGGCGGCGGCCGCAAATCTGTATCCACGGCCACCACCAAGAGTTTTGATCTGATGATCACCTTCGATGAAAATGACGTCGTCAAAGACTATTCCATCATCCAAGCAAGTTTCTAAAAATCCACCGCCATGAAATTCCATTCTCTTTCTTTCTTGATGCTTGTCTGCGCGATTGCTCTTTTGGGAAGCGGTTCCGCCAGCAGAGCCAATCTCTCGCCAATGCAAAAGCGGCAGATTACAACCCACCAAATCGAAGGCTCGTACGAAAATGTTTATCGCGCCGCCATGACCGTGCTTCAAGACCAAGGCTACGTCGTCAAAAACACGGACATGGCAAGCGGCCTCATCGTCGCCAGCGTGGATCGAGAAACCAGCGAGTCCAGCCAGTTTTGGCAGGCTCTTTGGATGGACAAAGGAACATTCATCGAGGCCACCATCACCGTCGGGACGATTAACGACTCATTGCAGGAAATTCGAATCAGCCTGCAGTTGACGAGATACAATCGATACGACGGTGGAAAGACGGATATCAAACAGCTTGTAAACCCGGCGGTTTATCAGGAGCTGGCCAATCAAATTACGGTGGAAACCAAGAGGCGAGAGGCTCTGGGCAGATGACGCATTGACTTTGAGACCGGTTGGCAAAAGCTACGAAAACCAAACTCCGCCCAGACTTCCCTTAAATTTAATGGATAAACTGGACAACTAAATCTTGCCGCCGCTCAGCCTTTTTCCCTAGCCTTCCAGAATGCAAACAAATTTCTTTTCCCTCCGCTTTATCTCGTCTTCGCTTTTGGCAATTCTCCTTGCCGGCTGCGCCACGCCCGCCAAGCGCATGTCCCAGATTTCCCTTGGCAGGAGCAAAGAGCAAGTTGTCCAAAAATTAGGCGATCCCACCGTCGCCCGCGGAGCCATCCGCAACAAATTCGACCAACCCGTCGAAGTTTGGGAATACCGCCTCGCTTTGCCTAAGACTGTCTGGGCCAACGAGATATGAAGAATTACTGGCTCTATTTTGTGGAGGATAAACTGGTTCGCTGGGGAGAAGCGGGCGATTGGGACAGAGAGGCGAACCAAATTTACGAATTCCAATTCAATCCCTCTCCCCAACTCTAGCGTCCAGAAGGTTTTTCCCTTGCCCATCCTGTTTGATCCATTGTTTTAAAAATAAGCGATTATGACTGAAAAGACGATTTCTGCCGCATCCACGACGCGCCGCGAGTTTGTAAAAAGCGCGGGGAAAATGGCCGCTGTTTCGGCATTGGCCGGCCAAACATTGCCCCACGTTCACGCCGCCGATGAAGGCACTATTCGCGTGGCTTTGATTGGTTGCGGCGGACGCGGCACGGGCGCCGCCGCCGATGCTTTGCGCGTCACCACCAGCAATCCAACCCGGCTTGTGGCGATGGCCGACGTGTTTGACCATCGCTTGTCCGCCAGCCACGGCGCTTTGAAGCGAAGCTTTGCCGGCCAAGTGGACGTGCCTCAAGAGCGACGGTTCATCGGCTTTGACGGCTACAAAAACGCCATTGATTCGTTGCGACCCGGCGACGTTGCCGTCTTTGCCACGCCGCCGGCATTTCGTTGGGTGCACTTCGCCTACGCCATTGAAAAAGGAGTAAACGTCTTCATGGAAAAGCCGATAACGGTGGATGGGCCAACCACCCGGCGAATGCTCGAATTGGGAAAAAAAGCGGCGCAAAAAAACCTCAAAGTCGGCGTAGGCTTGATGGTAAGACACTGCCGCGCACGGAGAGAGTTGTTCGAGCGCGTCCAAAACGGCGACATCGGCGACATCGTGTCGATGCGAGCCTACCGCATGCACGGCCCCGTTGGCTTCGCCTTCTCCGGCCCCAAACCAAACGGCGTTAGCGAATTGATGTATCAAGTCTCTCGCTTTCACAGCTTTCTATGGGCCAGCGGCGGCCTTTTCAGCGACTTCTACATTCACCAAGTGGACGAGTGTTGCTGGATGAAAAACGCCTGGCCCGTGCAAGCGCACGCACTTGGCGGAAGACACTATCGCGGCAACAACGTGGATCAAAACTTTGACTCCTACGCAGTGGAATACACCTTTGAAGATGGCGCCGTCTTCCATTTCAACGGACGCACAATGGTAGGTTGTCGAGACCAGTTTGCCAGCTACCTCCACGGCGCCAAAGGCTTGGGCATTGTTTCCGCTAGCGGCCACTCGCCCGGCCGATGCCGCACTTTCCAAGGCCAACAAATTGCCCGCCAAAATATGCTCTGGGACTATCCCCAACCGGAAAAAAATCCCTATGCGCTGGAGTGGGAAGACTTGATGGACGCAATCCAAAACGACCGCCCTTACAACGAAGTGGAACGAGGGGCCGTTGCCAGCTTAGTTTCTTCTATGGGACGCATGGCGGCGCATACCGGCCAAGTGGTCACTTATGACGACATTCTTAATTGCGAGCATGAGTTTGCGCCCAATGTGGACAAACTAACCTTTGATTCCGAAGCGCCTTTGAAAGCCAACGCCGAGGGCAAATATCCCGTTCCCCTTCCCGGCATTTCCCGAAACCGAGAATACGATCCCGCCTTTGTTCAAGCTATCTAATAAAAGCGCGCCACTTTCTTTTATACAATTCATACGGGAGGAGAAGCGACGTTTAGAACTGGCAAGACTCCTTCCACTGCGGTATATTCGTTCAACCAGCCGCGTTCTAATGCGTTGAGATGAAATTCTTTATGCAAAAGCCAATGAAACCAAACTGCGCGGCCTTGCGGAGTAATCTGCGTTTTGGCGAGATTGTCTAGATGTTCCTCAAATCGCCGCCGCAAGTTTTTTGACTGGCCAATGTAAAGAATATGCCCATCAAACAAAGTCAAAACATAACAACCCGAATCTTCCGGCACTTGAAGATAAGCGCTGAGTTGGAACGGAACTTTCTCCTGCGGCCGCGGATGCAAATTCGCAACGTTCATATTTTTATATCACCGTTCGTGTCAGCTTGGTTGAGTGCTACGATCATTTGATTTATGACAACATTGATTGCGGCTTGATTCATTTTACCTGCAGAGGACCCTGATTTCCAAAAGTCGGAATGTCCGATGCCTGCATACTCACCGTCTGCCGTTTCCATGTTCTCAAAACACTGCTCCAGATGAGAGCGCATCGTTCTAAATGTAAAATCGCCTTCCGTTTGCAGTTTTTGAAAAAACAGAGTAGAAAATTTGGAGAAAAGATCCACTCCAATGGTTTTATAGAGGGCGGAATTTGGTTCAGCATTCCCTTTAATGCTGATGATAATGGCCTTCCAATAGTTCAGAAAAATCTTCTTTTGTTTCTCAAAAGCATATTGATCAATAGGATTACTGGGGGTAAGAACGTTTTTTTGAATTGCTTTAACGAAGGATTTTTGCTTGATAGGTTTGCCTTTCTTAGTTTCGCTAGCCATCTGTATTTTGTTGAACCAAGGAGAATCTGCGATTTTGTTGAGATATTCCACCATTTTCAGAGCCTTGTCCACTTCGCCTCTTTCAACAATCTTTCTAATCCATCTGGGAAGCGTTGGTATATCTTCTACGTTTAGGGATTGCGTCAGACGTGCGTAAATGCGCTGTTCGACCGACTTGTCCACAATTTTCTGCGTTGTGTTCACAATGAGAAAGTGGCACATCTGGTGAATTTTGGGCAACTTGACGGCAATGTTGACCGACACTTCAAAATCGAGGATGCGTTCCAGAGCGTTTGGGTATTTCTCCGATTTTTCCCTTGCGAGTTTGGTTGCCATGCGCAATCCTTCGATGCGGTGTTGTCCGTCCACGACGCTGAACGGTCCGACGTCCTTCAAACGGAAGGATATGGTGTTTGTGTCCTTGTCGTGAGTGATGGCTTTGTCTGTGGCCAGAAAGACAGATGTGGGCAGGAAGGCATCTTTTTCTTTTTGTCCATGTCCATCGAGGATGTAGTCAGCCAATTTTTTGGCTCGCGCTTTGTTCAACAAGCGTTGATAACCAGATTCATCAGGATTTTCCGGGTCCAATTGCTCAACGGAATAAAAGCCCGGCTGCATGAGTGTCCGAACCTTCAAAGATGTTGTGAAGAGTTTCAAATCGCCTTGGACAACTTGCGCGGCCGGCGCGGTGATGATTTCGTTTTCCATTGGATAATTTCTATGACTTTTCTTAATTAAAAAAGCGAAGATTATCGGAAGCGGACAATTAGCGCAAGCAGAATTCCCGCCCTTTTGCGTTCGGCGTCTTGGTTTGACCCGGCGGGGATTTTTGCGCAGTCTTTGTTTTTATGGGCAACACTTTTGGGAAGGTTTTTCGCATCACCACTTGGGGAGAGTCGCACGGGGGAGGCGTGGGCGTGGTTGTGGACGGTTGCCCGCCCAAGTTGCCGTTGACGGAGGCGGATATTCAGCCGGAGTTGGATCGGCGGCGGCCGGGTCAATCTCGGATTGTGACGCCGCGAGACGAAGCGGATCGGGTTCAAATTCTTTCTGGAACATTTGAGGGTCAGACTTTGGGAACGCCGATTTCCATGCTGGTTCGCAATCGGGACGCTCGGCCGGAGGCTTATGCGGAGATGGCGTCCAAGTTTCGTCCTTCGCATGCGGATTACACTTATACGGCGAAGTACGGCGTTCGGAACTGGCAGGGCGGGGGCCGAAGTAGCGCGCGGGAGACGATTGGGCGGGTGGCGGCCGGCGCCGTTGCCAAGAAACTTTTGAAGAATCGGTTTGGTGTGGAGATTGTGGCCTATGTGCAACAAGTGCGGGAGATTCAGGCGGCCATTGTTCCCGACAAGGTGAACATTCAAGAGGTGGAAGGCAACATTGTGCGTTGTCCGGATTCGGCGGCGGCGGCGGCAATGATCCATTTGATTGAGAGGATGAGGAAGGCGGGAAACAGCGTGGGCGGGATTGTTGGCGGAGTGGCTCGCGGAGTTCCGGCCGGTTGGGGAGAGCCGGTGTTTGATCGGCTGGAGGCGGATTTGGCCAAGGCGATGCTCAGTTTGCCGGCAAGCAAGGGTTTTGACGTGGGTTCTGGTTTTGAGGGCGTTCGATTGACTGGGCTGGAACACAACGACCCGATGCGGGCGCAAGATGCGGAGGATTCTTTCGGCGAGGGATCTTCTTCGGGCGTTCGTTTTGTCGAGAATCGTTCAGGGGGCGTTCAAGGGGGGATTTCCAACGGGGCTTTGATTTACTTCCGCGTGGCGTTCAAGCCGACGGCGACGATTATGCATCCGCAGGAGACGGTAGATGAAGATTTCAAGGAAGTCACCTTGCGCGGGCGAGGGAGGCACGATCCTTGTGTTTTGCCGAGGGCGGTGCCGATGGTGGAGGCGATGGCGGCGCTTGTTTTGGCGGATCACGCGATGCGGCAGCATGCGCAGTGTCATTTCTGAAGGGCGCAAAGCGCAAACGATTTGGCGCGGTCTTTTGCGGGCGAGAGGTTTTTGGGAAAAGAAAGGCTTTCCATGCGCAAAGTTTTTCGTTAGGTTTTTGAGAGATGTTCCAAGCAACTTCTCCGCCTTCGGATTGGAAAGGGATTCTCCGACAGTTGGGTCCCGGGCTTATTATATCGGCCAACATTGTTGGCTCTGGGGAGTTGATTATGACCACCAAGGTGGGCGCCGAAGCGGGGTTTGCGCTTCTGTGGTTCATCATTTTAGGATGCATGATTAAAGTGTTTCTTCAGGTGGAGCTGGCTCGCTATGCCATCACTAGAGGAAGTTCCACTTTGGAAGCGCTGAATTCTGTTCCCGGCCCCAGAATTCCCGGCCCTCGGGCTTGGGCGTTTGGATTGGCGTGGTGTTGGAGCGTTGTGCGCAAGGAGGCTTGCCGGGCACGGGCGCCGCAATCTAAGGGGCTCTCTTGGTTGGTAGGGTGTTGGGTTGTCATGTTTGTAGCCACGTTTTTTCAACTTTCGGGGATGGTGGGAAGCATTGCCGAAGTGTTTCGACTGGGCGGGCTTACCTTGCCGAACGCTGTTTGGGCGTTTTTCATCACGGCTTCCTGCGCCGCGCTGTTGTTTGTCGGTCGATATGGGTTTATTGAAAAGTTCTCGACTGGGATGGTGGCCGGATTCACCTTGTTTACGATTGCCTCTGTTTTTTCGCTTTATTGGACGGATTACGGCATTACAGCTGGAAACCTTGCCGAAGGGATGCAGTTCCGGCTGCCTGACAAGTTCACGACGGCCTTTGCCGCTTTTGGCATTATCGGCGTGGGCGCTTCGGAGTTGATTTACTATCCTTATTGGTGTTTGGAAAAAGGATACGCAA
Source organism: Limisphaerales bacterium (assembly GCA_965203425.1). Lineage (GTDB taxonomy): Bacteria > Verrucomicrobiota > Verrucomicrobiia > Limisphaerales > AAA164-E04 > UBA2970. Next base: position 273,985 of record OZ241891.1, read on the forward strand.
AGCGCATTGGCCCTGACGACGGCACGGAGGCGTGGCGAAAACGGGCGCGGGGTTGGATTCGGGTGCTTCAATGGGACGCCTGGCTCTCTATGATTGTTTATACCGGCGCCACTGTAGCCTTCTACCTCCTTGGCGCCGCAGTTCTCCATAGCCAAGGGCTGAAGGTAGAAAACGAGGATATGATCTCTACCTTATCCAATCTCTACCAAACTTCGTTTGGCTCTTTGGGTTTGGTGGTGTTTTTGATCGGCGCTACGATTGTGTTGTATTCGACTATTTTCATATCTACGGCGTCCAACGCCCGGTTGACTGCGGATCTGCTGCGCATTGGAAATTGGGTTGCCTCAGACACCGAGGTGCAAAGGCGACGCCACATCAAAACGGCTTGCGTGGTACTCCCCGCGCTCTACTTTGCATTCTTTATGGCGGTAGGTCAGCCTCTGACTTTGGTTCTAATTGGCGCATTAGCGCAGGCACTGATGCTTCCCTTCCTCTGTTTTGCCGTGCTTTGTTTCCATTATCGTAGGCCGCCGGAAGTCGGCGGGCGGCTTTCTACCGCTCTGGCGACTCTTCGTCCCGGGAAAGTCTGGATGCTATTTCTCTGGATCGCTTCCTTTTTGATGGCCGGCGCGGGGATGTACCAACTTATAGAAAAATTGCAGGAAAACATCTAATTCCACGTTGCCGAAGTTCGGCTTTTTGATAAGTTTACGGCAGTTCAAAAAAACGAAAAAAAGATTATGAATGCAGAAAAAAAAGCACCGCAGGAATACTTGGTAAAGGATCGGATGAAGGCCGGGCGCGCCGAGTTTCATGACGGTCGAACTCGCAAGGTAATTTCCGGAAGCTATTTGCATACGCTGCTGGCGACGAACTTATCGGGAGAGCTTCGGCAACGCTTGAAGGGGGGAGACTGCCATGTCTTGAATTGCGACATGCGGCTTTTGGTAAAGCGTAGCGGGCTTTACGCTTACCCTGACGTTCAAGTAGTATCCGGCGCGCCGGAGTTTGCGGACGAAGCAAATGACACACTGCTCAATCCCAAAGCGATTGTGGAGGTTTTGTCGGACAACTCAGCGGCATGGGACCAAGGGGGAAAGTTTTGGCATTATCGGCATTTGGACTCGTTGGTGGAATACTTGTTGGTTTCACATCGGACGTGGCTAGTAGACCACTACGTAAAGCAATCGGGCGGCGTTTGGATGTTGAAGACGGTGGAAGGGAAAGAAGGGTCGCTACAACTGATGTCCGCCAAGTGCCAGCTGCCTTTGTCTGAGATTTATGGAAACACGGGTGTCAGTTCCACCGCGACGCCGACGACAGCGCTATAAGATTTTGCCTTGGCAACGGCACAAGATTTAATTGACAACACTATCCTATGATACTAACTGGAATTGCGGATGAAGCGGGCGCCTCCATTGACGCGCAAATTCAAGCAACGAAAGAATTGGGCTGGAAACACATCGAAGCGCGATCGGTGAAGGTGGAGGGATTTCCCAAAGCCAACCTTCACGATCTAGACGAGGCCGCGTTGGACATTGTAGAGCAAAAGTTGGCGCAAGCGGGTGTGAAAGTGTATGCATTAGGATCAACCATTGCCAACTGGAGCAAGAAAGTGGAAGAGCCTTTCGATCTATCAGATGTGGAACGGGCGATTCCCCGTATGCAACGGCTGGGTATAAAGTTTGTGCGCATTATGAGCTACGCTGTGCGCGAAGGCGAAGATCAGATGGAAGAGGAACGTTTTCGCAGGGTTCGAGAAATCACAAGACGTTTCCTGGACGTCGACTTGATTCCGGTTCACGAGAATTGCATGAACTATGGCGGAATGAGCTGGCGGCACGCGCAGAGGCTGCTAGAAAATGTTCCCGGATTAAAATGGGTCTTTGACACGGGAAACCCCGTCTTCAATGACGATCGCAGCCGCCCGGCGCCTCATCCCAAGCAAGACCCTTGGGAGTTTTGGATGCGCATTAAAGAACACGTCGCTCATATTCACATCAAAGACGCAATCTGGTCGCCGGAAAAAAACGACGCAGACTACACGATGCCCGGCGACGGTGACGCGGAGGTCAAGCGCATCCTCAAAGATGCCTTTGCCGGCGGCTACGACGCGGGGATTTCGATTGAGCCTCACCTTGCAGTCGTGTTCCATGACGATTCCAAAACCGCTTCCGATCAAGAGATATACAACAGCTACATCCGCTACGGCCGTCGAATGATGGAAGTCATTGATGAGATAAAAGAAGAAATAAAACGTGAATAAACCGCATACGCAGGATGGTTTTTTCGCGCCGGGCGGACCGCATAAAAAGGAAAACTATGTATCATTTCAAAGATTTTGCGCCGCAGCCTATTAAAAGAAGCTTTTTCAAAACAGAGTATGAATCTTTTGAGGAGGCGCTAGATGCCGCAAACGCATGGATCAGGGATCACAAGGTCGAAGTTCTAAATATAGAAACGGTGGTTTTGCCAAACATGTGGCAGGCAGGCGGAACTACAGATATGAAACATACTTCTAGTCAAAGTGGTTCATACTGGTATCAGTTGCTCAGAGTCTGGTATAAGAAGTGAATTGGTAAAAGATCGCCGCAAGATGGATCGAGCGTTTCTTTCTTCCGCGCTTCATATAGACATTGCCCGATTCTTTGTTGCTCTTACGCATCGGAGTTTGCTTTGCTGTCGAGATCGCCTCTAGTAGTCTTTTATTGTCATGGCTTACGCATCTTTTGGAGGATTTCTTGAAACGTTGGAGCGAGAACAAGAGCTGATTCGAGTAAAGTCTCCAGTGGCGACGGAGTTGGAGATTGCCGCGCTGGCGGATCAAGAGATGAAACAGCCGGACGGAGGCCTCGCGTTGCTGATTGAACGTCCCACCGTGAACGGCCGAGTGTCTCCGTTTCCAGTGGCCATTAATACTTTGGGATCGTATCGACGGATGGCATTGAGTTTTCAAGCGGCGTCCGTGGAATCGGCGGCAGCGGAATTAGGCACGCTGATCAAAGCTAAACCGCCGGCAGGAATGCGGGAAGCGATGCGTCTGCTAACGACGGCTCTGGATTTGCGCCATGCAAAACCCAAGTTGGCAAAAAACGGCCCTTGCCAAGAAGTGGTCTATCGCTTCGAGGAATGTGGTGATCCAGTTTCGATGGCTTCCAAAAGCGAATCTCCAAGACTTGCAGAATCTTCTGAATGTCCAACATTGCTGGATTTGCCGATCCTCAAGTGTTGGCCGAAGGATGGAGGACGTTTTCTCACGCTTCCCTGCGTCGTTACAAAGGACCCGGCCAGTGGAGAGCGGAACGTGGGAATGTATCGAATGCAAATTTATGATTCCCAGAGCGCGGGAATGCACTGGCAGTTGCAGAAGGTAGGGGCTCGGCACGGTCGCCAGTATTATAAATCCGGTAAGCGGATGCCGGTGAGCGTTTTCTTGGGAGGCGACCCAGTTTACCCGTTTTGCGCGACGGCGCCGTTGCCGGACGGATTGGATGAGTTTTTGTTGGCGGGCTATTTGAGGAAACGATCGGTCCGGCTGGTCAAATGCCTTACCAATGACTTGGAGGTTCCGGCCAATTCAGACTTTGTGATTGAGGGTTATGTGGATCCGGTGGAACCGCTTCGGCTTGAAGGCCCTTTTGGGGATCATACAGGTTTCTATACATTGCCGGAGCCGTATCCAGTCTTTCACGTCACTGCAATTACTCATCGAAAAGACGCGGTGTATCCGGCGACGATTGTAGGTATTCCTCCGATGGAGGATTTCTATATTGGCGCGGCCAGTGTGAAGTTGTTCTTGCCGATTTTTCAGATGAACTTTCCCGAAATTGTCGATATTGCGTTGCCCGCCGAAGGGGTATTTCACAACCTTGTGTTCGTTAGTATTCGAAAGACCTATCCGATGCAAGCATATAAAATTATGCATGGGTTATGGGGGATGGGGCAGATGATGTTTACGAAGTATATTATAGTCGTGGATGAGGACGTCAACGTGCACAATACAAGCCAAGTGTTGTTTCGCCTTTGCGCTAACACCGATCCGAAACGGGATAGTCTTTTCACAAAAGGGCCGGCGGACGTATTAGACCATGCCACAGACACAATCGGCGCCGGATCCAAAATGGGCATTGACGCAACAAAGAAACTTGCGGGGGAGGGCTTTGCAAGGAAATGGCCGCCGTTGATTCGAATGGACGAGGCGGTCGAATCCCGGATGAACGCTCTTTGGACGGCGTTGCCTCGACCAAAGAGAAAGGCCAAGAGGCTTGGAGTTAATCGGGATTAGTAGTAGCGGACAAATCCTTTCTTGCGCAGAGTGGAAATCCACTGTTGTTGCAGACGGTTGCGCTCTTCGTTGAGGAGGGTTTTCTCGATGTCTTGACGAACTTCAGATAATGGTTGCGGTTCGGCGGCGCGTCGATCTTCGACGTGCATTAGGTAATAGCCTTCTTCTTTGCGCAACACTTCGCTGACTTCTTTGGGTTTTAGAGAAAAGGCAACCTCGGCCAGATCTTCGCGGAGAACGGATTTTTCCACCCAACCCCAGTCGCCTCCACTATCTCTCCGCGAACCGTCGTTGTAAACAGAGGCCATGTCGGCGAAGGAAGCTCCGGCTATAATTTTGGCGCGAATCTCTTCCAAAAGTTGGCCTGCGGCTTCGGGGTCTTCAGATTGGCGTTGAAGGAAAATCATTCGCAACCGCACACGATCTTCTTGCTGATATTTGCCGAGGTTTTCCTGATAATAACGCTCAATTTCAAATGGGGAAACGAGGACGACCGAGTTGACTTTGCGGGCGGTCAGCGCGTCGACAATCACTTTTTTGCGGATTTCTTTGCGGAAGGATTCGTAAGTTATTCCGCGAGCCTGCAATGTCTTCGTCAAAGTGAGACGGTCGCCGTATTGCCGGCGGATTCTATCTTGGACTTGATCGTCGATGACGCTTTCGGGAATGGAATACCCTTCGGTTTCGAATTCGTGGATGATGAGCTGCCGGTCAATCAATCTTTCGAGAGCGTTCTGGCGCAATTCATTAACTTTTTGTTGAAACAGGGCCGGGTTGCGGCCGAATTGTCGGAACAACTCTTCCTCCAAAGGCGCTGTTTGGAGTTTGACGTCGTCCACCGTGATCGGCGTCTCAAAGACCATCGCCACAACGGCATTGAGGATTTCCGGAGCGGCGGACAAAGAAGTCGGGCTAGCCAACATCGATGCCGTGAAGGCGATGCCAAACAAAAGTTTTTTTAGAAAGCCGCCCCGCCGCCTGAATGGTTTTCCAAATCGGGTCTTGAACTGCATAATTGTCTACTGCGATCCTGCGATTTCCTTCGCTATAGCTTTCGGCATCCGTCTCCTTTTGCGAATCCGCGAGGAGCATTGCCGAAAACAAACCCCGCCAACATAAAACGCCTTTATTCTTTGGTCAAGCCGTTAAGGAAAGATTTCAATTCTCGATGCAATCTGCTGAGAACCGCTTGAGATTACGGCAATCTAGGCCGTTGCCGGAGGCTTCAAGTGAGGGCACAAACACGATGCCTTTCTTTGCGTGGATGGATTCGTCTGTGCCGATACTGATTTGTCCGGCTTCTCAAGAGATTAGATTCACGAGTGTTCCCGCAATTCCAATTCATCATTCTTTATGGCACAAAAAACTCCGCTTTGGGAAAAAACCGAAACGAAGTTGCTTTGAAAAACGAGGCCAATCTCGGCAGAGGCCAAAGCGCAAACCACAAATCACGAGCCGATTATTAAACGGCGGATTGCCGGCGTTTCTTTTGCCAGTGGCGGCGAACAATCACAAATCCCAAAGCAAACAGGCCGAAGACGAGCGCGTATTCTTCCGGTTCGGGGATGACGTTTGTGTGAACCCGCCAGCGAAGACCGCCCGACGGCTGGGAGGTGAACTGTGAGAGCATCCCATAAAAGGTGCCGCCGCTATCCGGTCTTTTTGCCCGGATATAAGGATCGTGGGTGTTAAAAACGCTAATCGCCACATTGGTCAGAACGCCAGAACCCGTCCAACTAATGGCCTCGTTCTGATTGTAACTCAAAGCCGTCGAGCTCGCCCGCGGGCCAAACCACTGATCGACCTGAATATGGAGGTATAGACCGGCAATGGTTCGGGAGTTTGTGCTTGTGCTGCTCTGGATGGCGATGGTGGGGGCGTTGGTGATGACGTTGAGGTTGGCGCTGGTGAAGGCGGAGTTGCGCACGCGCAGATTGCCAATCAGGGATTCGTAATCTTTGTTGGTGACGGAGGTCGTGGAGGCGGGGACGGCGGTTAAGGGTTTGATGCCGGTGCCGGGATTGGATGCGTAGAGATTGTCAAAGGTTTTGGTGGTGTCTTGATTCCAATTGCTGCCGGCGGTTCGGATGCTGCCTGACCGTGTTGTGGTGGAGGAGCCGGAGAAGATGAACAGAGTGCCGTTAGTGTATTCTTGGCTGGGATAGATGTCCACGTAAAGTTGCGCTTGGGATTGTTCCAGCGGCGCCAAGGAAAGCAAGGCAGAGGCGACTACAAAGGCGCCGAATGCCAAACCTTTACGGTTTGCGGGGGGGGGGGACTATTTTCATGATGGTCGATAAGTGAGTTTTATGCAAAATAATTCTGATTAATTCGGATTCTATTCTGTAAAATAAACTACGCATGCATTAAAGCCTCTTTGCCAGCGTTTGTCAACCCCAAAATCCACAAAAAAGAGAAAAAAGTGACGAAAAATTCGTCGGAAAGAACGAAATTCCGCAAAAAAGCGCGAAAAAGAGAAATCCTGAAAGGGAAAAATTCTCTTTTGCCTTGCCGTCAAAATGGCCGGTAGCCAGTCTTTGTCTCCACAAGCCGCGGATCATCCGAGGCGGCAATTTTGCCGAAGAAAGGAATTTCGCCACATCTTCTTCAAAGCGCTTGTCAGCGAGAATGCGTCCTAGTGAGTGTTCTGGTTGTGGTTTTTTGGTGATTTCTGTTTATGGATGTTTTGCTGGGCGGAATCTTTTTGAGAATGGGCGCGCGTGTTTCTCTTTTCCAGCGTCGCGAAAAGTCTTGGGTGTCTTTTTTGGGGAGGTCTGTTGCGCATGGGCCAAAATAGCTCACTGATTCTATTTGACCTGTTTTGATCTTTTCGATTGTGTCAAAATGGCTCGTTTTTGGATGCTGAGGTGTTTGCGGATAATTTTCGTAACTTACTTATACCAAGTCATTTAGTTGATTTTTTCGAGTTTGGCATTCTTTTTGTTGGAGGAAAGATGTTAGGGGTCTCCGATCCTGTGAGAAAAGAAGATTGGGATGGGAGGCCGTGAAGCAAGAAAACGAAAAGAAAGGTAGTAATATGAATCCATTAACAGTGTTTAACGATAGGAAGTGGAACCCGTTTCAGGAAATGGGCGAGCTTAGTCACCGTTTGAATCACATCCTTTTTGGGGATCGCAGTCTGAATCTGGAAAGTCCCGGAACAACGCAGGAAATCTCGCTTCGAGATTGGTCGCCTTTGGTGGACATTATCGAGAGCGATGGAGAATACTTGGTGAAAGCGGAGCTTCCCGAAATTGCCAAGGAGGACGTTTCGGTTCGGGTGGAAGACGGCGTTCTCTCAATCTCCGGCGAGCGAAAAGCGGAGGTTGTGAAGGAGGAGAAGAAAATCCATCGGGTAGAACGGGCCTATGGGCGGTTCACCCGCTCTTTCCGAGTGCCGGAAAATGCGGATGCGTCGAAGGTCACGGCTCGATTCAAGGATGGCGTTCTTCAAGTGGCTTTGCCGAAAGTTGCGGAAGCAAAGGCCGCCGCCGTCGAAATCAGCGTGGATTAATGGGCCGTTGAATGGACGGGTATGCGCCGTCGTCCGATTTTGGGGCGGCGGCGTATTTTTTTGTTTGGGGAAGATGCCTTATTATCGGGGATGAAAAGATTGCCGAAGAGACAGAATTAATGCTTGCGCGGGCAATTTCCTTTCTCTATGGTTGGCATTCTTTCGATGGGAAAGGAAGATCATGCGACGCGCTAGAAATCAAAAAACAAGGAAGTCGGTTGCCAAACGTTTCAAAATTACGGCGACCGGGAAAGTGTTCCGCAATCGCTCAGGCAAGCGGCACTTGTTGAGTTGCAAGAGTCCGAAGCGGCGGCGGCGGTTGGGAACTGCCGCCATGTTGGATGCGTCTGACGAGGGGCGCATTTTTCTGAATTTGCCGTTTCGTCGCCGCGTTCGGAAGAAGCCTCGCTCTGCGAAAACCCAGCAAACATAAGACATGAGAGTAACCAATGCACCCGCTTCTCGAAAGCGCCGCCGGCGGACCTTGCGGGCCGCCAAGGGCTTTCGATTTCGTCGTTCCAAACTTTATCGGTATGCCGCCGACGCCCTGGATCACGGTCGCCAGTATGCTTACCGAGATCGGAAAAATAAGAAACGCACTTTTCGCGCTCTTTGGCAAATTCGCATCAATGCGGCGGCTCGCTCGGCCGGATTGAGTTACAGCCGCTTCATAGAAGGCTTGAAGGCGGCCAGAGTCGAAGTGAACCGCAAGCTGTTGGCTCATTTGGCCGCTACGGACGAAGCCGCTTTCGGCGAGTTTGTGAAAATGGCAAAAGAAGCCCTCCAAGCCAAATCATCCGCGCGGAAAGAAATCCCGGGTGATAAAAGTGAGGATTAACTTCCCGTTTGCTCGGCTGAAACGGCTGGAAAACGCGCTGGAACGCGTGAACGACAATTTGAAAAGCATCGACAAACAGCTTTCCCTAATAGACGAAACCAAAGAGTCATGAAGAAAATAATTGGATTGTTGTTGGCTGTCGCATGCTTTTGCGGCGGGGAATTGGAAACGACGGGGCAGGAAGCGTTTGTTTGGATGACAAACACGAAGGGCATCACATGGAAACAAACAGTGGAATCGACTATAAACCAATCCAATAATCAGGACTTGGTCAAAATTGTCGTCCCGGAAAGTGTCGTGCTAAGCAGCATTGACATTGACGGTTGTGTCAATCTGACCAACTTGGTGATTCACACCGATCCTGAAAAGCAAAAAGCAGAAGGAGAATTGTTGGTGAAAGTTGCTGATTCTGGTTTGCGGAACATAACCATCCAGCCGGGCATGGGATGGCAAGTGCGAATCGAACAAAAGAGAAGTGATTCCGATTATCTAGGAATTTTCATAGTGGCGGTGACATTCGCAGAGCCTCCAAAACTGGAAATTAGAACATTTCAAGGAACGAGCGGTTGGGAAGTGGAAGTTGTCTGGAGAGAAAACTCGTTGCAAGTGGCCGACAACGTTGACGGCTCGTGGAAAGACATTCCTGCAAGCAGTCCGTATCGATTCCCGTTGGCGTCCGCAAAGTCCATGCAGTTCTTCCGGTTAAAACCATAAGGAGAGAAAGAGATGAAGAAGAGCATTTTGGGGTTTTGTCGGCTTTGATTTGTGCCGTCTTTTTGAGTGGATGCGTAGAATCTCGGACGGCAGAGTTCGTTAGAAAGCCTGCGCAAAACGACAAAGAATAGAAGATTTCAGCAAACGAATTGACGATTTAGAGAGCCGTTTGGCGAGGCTGGAAAAACTGGTTGGGTCTTCGGACTACGACTATCCGTCTTTGCGTCATGATGTCCGCAGAGATTTGGAAGAGCGATTGAAGAAGTTAGAAAAAGTGGTTGCCTCACTGGGCCGACGCAGCCCGATTTTTTCAATCCTGCAAATAAAGAAAAGATATGACACCAAAGCAAACCGCAATGAAAACGGAGACAATCTGCTTTGGCGATTGTCTGGAACACTTGAAACAATGGATCCGCTGGAATAACGACATCTTCGAGGGCACGCCAGCATTAGCCGATTTGATTTACCTCGACCCGCCGTGGAACTCCAAAGCCAACTACAACATCCTCTTTGGCGAAGGCCAAGCATCCGCCGACGACAGCCAGACCGCCCAAGAAACCGCCTTCACCGATATGTGGCAATGGAACTCGGAAGCCGACCGCCGAGTAAATCGAATCATCCTACCCGGCGACGACCCTGAATACCGCGATCATCCCGCCTACAAATCCATTTTTGCGCTCAAAACGCTTATCGGCAAAAGCGGCATGCTTGCTTATCTGTCTTATATGGCCGAACGGCTGGCTTTACTCCGCATGATGCTGAAAGACACCGGCTCCATTTATCTGCACTGCGATCCAACCGCAAGCCATTACTTGAAAATGCTGATGGACAACATCTTCGGGCCCAAAAACTTCAGGAATGAAATCGTGTGGTGCTATACCGGGCCAAGCAACACGAAAAATTGGTTTCCTCGCAAACACGACATCATCCTCTGCTACGGGAAAACCAAACAAGACCCCAAAACGCAAGCAGACCCGGCTCTCAAAACCAAGTTCAATCCGGATACTGTACGTGTGCCTTACAACGAAATCACAATGAAGAGGCGGTCTTACTCCGAAGGCACGGCAAGCATTATCTCTCCATCCGCAAAAAATAAAGGCAAGCGCGGACAAGAAGAAGCTGATGCCGAGTTTGGCTCAGGCAAAATCCCAGAGGATTATTGGACGGATATTCCGGCTGGAGGTCAAATCCCCAAAAAAGAACGCACCGGCTACCCCACGCAAAAGCCATTGAAGTTATTGAAACGCATTATTGAGGCATCCACTGATGAAGGCGATGTGGTTTTGGATCCGTTTTGCGGTTGTGGCACGGCGGTCGTGGCGGCGCGGCAATTGAAGCGGAAGTTTGTCGGCATTGATATTTCGCTGTTCGCCGTGGAAACGGTGGCTTACAACCGGCTCCAAAACGAAGCCAAAATGCCGGAGGAAAAAATCCGAGTCACCGGCATTCCCGCTGATGAAAGACAGTCGCGGCGGTTGGCGAAGGATGACCCGTTTGCGTTTGAAATCTTTGCGGTGGAGGCTTGCATTCCGGGAATGGTCGCCAACAAATCGCAACGGCGCGACAAAGGCATCGACGGCAAAGGCTGGCTTCTTTATCCCGTCAAAGAGAACGGCAAGAAGAAGAGCCTGATATTAGCGCAAGTCAAAGCGGGGAAACCAACGCTGAGCCACGTCCGAGACTTTGCCCATGTGATTCAAACCACCGAAGGAGCGGTTGCCGGCGTGTTTATCACAGTGGAGAAGGGGCATTGGACGGACGGGATGCGGGAGGTGGCGGCTCAGCTGGGAACATTCAAACACGAGCATTCGATGGAAGAGTTTGAGCGATTGCAACATTGGCACATCGGGCAGTTCTTCTATGAGTCGGCGCGTCAACGGTTGCCGCATTTGCCGGAGTTATCGGATCCGTACAAGAAGGAGAAAGTCCCCATCAGGCAACCGGCTTCTTGGTGAAGCGGTATGGAAGATGAAAAGAAAATGGATAAACAAGACTGGGAATTTTTCTTCCTATTCGTCGTTACTGGCAAAGATTCGAGGGAAGAAGAAAGGCAAGCTGAAGCGCAAGCGGGTGCTTTTTGAACCAATGGCGGACGGAAAAATCCTCGAAAAATTGGCAGGAAAATAAAAGTGGTTGAGTTTGCGAAAGACCCGCAAGCGTTCATCAGAAACGCCCAACTGGAAGCGGAATCGGCGGCGGATTTGTCCCGGTTGCAAGAGATTCGAGTGAAGTATCTTGGCTCGAAGGGAGTAATCACCGGCTTGCTGAGGCAGTTGGGCAGCTTGCCGAAAGAAGAGCGGCCGGCGGCGGGAAAAGCCATTCACAAGGTGAAGGACGCCTTTGGTCGGCTGATTGATGAGCGGCGGCGGGCGTTGGAGATTCAATCCTCTAAGCCGACGCATCCGACTGACTTCAGCTTGCCCGGGCGGCGATTGGGTTGGGGGCGGCTTCATCCTTTGACGCGGATGACGGAGGAGATTGTGCGGAGCTTTCGGCGATTGGGCTTTGCCGTTGCCGCCGGGCCGGAAGTGGAGGACGAGTATCATTGTTTTGACGCGCTCAATACGCCCGCGGATCATCCGGCCCGCGATGCGCAGGACACGTTTTACTTGGCGGGCAAAGAGCGGCGCTTGTTGCGCACGCATACTTCTTCAGTGCAGATTCGGGTGATGGAGAAGCAGAAGCCGCCGATTCGGATTCTCGTTCCCGGCCGGGTGTATCGGCGTGACACGGCCGATGCGACGCACAATCCCACTTTTCATCAAATTGAGGGTTTGTATGTGGATCGGAATGTAACCGTGGGGGATTTGAAGGGAACGGTGGCGTTTGTGTTTCGGGATTTGTTGGGCAAGGAAGTTCGGCTGCGGTTTCGCCCGCATTATTTTTCTTATACGGAACCGAGTTTTGAAATCGATTTTTCCAGCCCGCTGACGCGCAAGATGGGCAAGGAATGGCTGGAAATTGCGGGTTGCGGGATGGTGCATCCTCAGGTTTTCGAGAACGTAGGCTATGATCCGGAAGTTTGGAGCGGTTGGGCCTTTGGCTTCGGCATTGAGCGGATTGCGATGATTGGCTATGGGATTGACGACATTCGGTTGTTTTACGAGAATGACCTGCGTTTCCTGCGCCAATTTTGAGCATGAAAATCACCTACAACTGGCTGGCGCGCTATGTCGATTTTGATTGGCCGCCTGAAGAGTTAAGCGAGCGTCTCACAATGCTCGGCCTCGAAGTGGAAAAACTAGAACGCGTCGGAGGCGGGTATGAAGGAGTGGTTGCGGCCGAAGTGCTTTCCCGCGAGCCTCATCCCAATGCCGACCGTCTTTCGGTTTGCCGGGTGAACGACGGCAAAGGAGAGCGGCAGATTGTCTGCGGCGCGACAAACTTTAAGCCGGGAGACAAAGTGCCGTTGATTCTTCCGGGAAACTCTCTGCCGGCGTCCTCTGAATTAGGAAAGCCTCCGGTCATCAAAGCGGGCAAGATTCGCGGCGTAATCTCCGATGGCATGCTTTGTTCCGGCAAAGAATTAGGCGTTTCGGAGGATGCGGATGGTTTGATGATTTTAGATTCCAAGGCGCAGGTGGGACAGCCGTTTGCAAATTATCTAGAAGTAGAATCGGCGGACTATGTTTTGGATTTGGAAGTGACGCCTAATCGCCCGGATTGGAACAGCGTCATAGGAATTGCCCGCGAGGTTGGCGCCTTGACCGGAGGCAACTTGAAACTGCCGGCGGTGGAACTGAAGGAAACCGGGGATCCAGTGGTCGAGAGTGTTCGCGTGCGCATCGAAGACGCCGCTTTGTGTCCTCGCTATTCAGCGCGGCTTATTCGCAATGTAAAGGTTGGCCCCAGTCCGTCTTGGATGAAAAGCCTGCTGGAAAAGATTGGCATTCGCAGCATCAACAACGTGGTAGACGCCACCAACTTTGTGATGATGGAAACGGGACAGCCCTTGCACGCGTTTGACTATAGGCAATTGGCCGGATGGAAGAACGGCAAGGCTGCCGTTTTAGTGCGCAGATCGCTGGATGGCGAATCTTTCGTCACCCTTGACGGGCAGAAACATCAGCTGCCTCACAGGGCGATTGTGATTGCTGATGAGGAAAAGGCGCTTGCCCTCGGCGGCATTATGGGCGGTTTGAACTCTGAAATCAGCGAGTCCACCCAAGACGTTTTGCTCGAGAGCGCCTGCTTTCTTCCGCAAAACATCCGCTATACTTCAAAGAAACTAGGGATTCGCACCGATGCCTCCTATCGGTTTGAACGGGGCGCGGATCCAGAGATTGTGGATTGGGCAAGCCGGCGGGCGGCCGGTTTGATTTGTGAAGCCTCCGGCGGCGTTCTGCAGGCGGGCGCGGCGGATGCGTATCCCAATCCGCTGGCGCCGACTCGAATCTCCCTACGATACGAGAAAACCAACCGCTTGTTGGGCGTTGAAATACCGGGAAAGGAGCAAGCGTCTCTGCTCCAACGTCTCGGACTCCGACGGGTCGCAACTTCGGAAAGATCCGGCGAGTTTTGGGTTCCCAGTTTCCGGGCGGATTTGAAGCGGGAGGTGGATTTGATAGAAGAAGTGTCTCGTTTATACGGGGCGGACAGAATTCCCGCAACACCGCCTCGAGGAACAGTTGGTTTGCACGAACACGACAAATTGCACGACGACCTGGCGCTGGTGCAGCAGATTCTGGTCGGCCAAGGTTTGCACGAAATTCAATCGCAAACTTTGATTTCAGATCAGGCGGCGGGGATTCCAAGCGACCTAGAACTAGTTACACTCGAACATCCGCTGAGTTCGGATATGAACACGCTGCGTCCCAGCTTGCTGCCAGGCCTAGTGGAGGCGTTGCGGCACAATGCGAATCATGGCGTTGCGGACGCCGCTCTGTTCGAGACCGGGAGCGTGTTTTGCCTGCGGAACGGTCAACCGGCCGAAGAAGATCGGCTGGCGCTGGCGTTGACGGGCAGCCGCTTTCCCTTGTTTTGGAAGAAGGAAAAAGAGACCGGCGACTTCGACCTATTTGACTTGAAAGGGCGGTTGGAGCTTTTGCTGGAAGCGATTGGAGTGCAAGGCGTGCAATGGCGCCGCGCAGAATCGTCGGAGGCGCCATTCGCTGAAGAGGGGAGTCTCTCAATCGGCAAGCAAGACATCGGCCGGTTTGGACAACTGCGCCCCCTCTTGGCGGCGCAGTTGGATTTAAAAAAGCCCGTTTTGTTGGCCGAGCTAGATTTAAAGATTCTCTTGACGCGGCGGCGCCAAAAGAAATCATTTCAAACGTTGCCGATGTTTCCTTCCGCAAGACGCGACGCGGCAATACTGGTGGACGAATCCATCTCTCACACCGACGTTTTACGAGCCGTAAAAGAAGCGAAACCGGATTTTTTGCAAACCGTCGAGCTGTTCGACGTCTTTCGAGGCAAAGGGATTCCGGAGGGAAAAAAAAGCCTTGCCTACGCCTTTGTCTATCGTCACCGCCGCCGGACTTTGAAGGACGAAGAAGTCGCAACCGCGCATGCCAAAGTGATTCGGCGATTGCAAGACGAAATCGCGGCGGAAATTCGTTGAAGCGGATAGTTCTCAATTTGTGGAATGAGAAAGCGTTCCCACTATGGCGTCGCCTTGAAATGCGGCGAAATTTCTTTCTTCATCAAAACCGCCGCCCCGGCCATCTGCTACTGCGAACAAAAACTCGGCGACAGCCATTTTGACAATTCAAAAAACCGCTTGCATTTTGCCGGGGAAGATCTGCTTACAGACGGACAAAGACTTGCCGCCAACCATTTTGCCGCCAAGCAAGGCAAAGTGGACGAAAAATTTTCCATCCCCAATTTCCCCTTCGCGCCTTTTTGCACATCCATCAACCAAGAGTTTCGTGTTTGTCCCGTTCGGGCGTGTTCAAAAAATTTTCCCTAATGGTGTTTGACACAATCATCGCGAGGCCTGCGTTTCTAGCCAGTCGCCGGCAGCCGGCAATACTCGATCCCAGTGAAAGGAAGCGCCCCGTTGCCACGCGTTGCGACGGCACAAATCATACAAAGCCGCGTCTTCCACCATTCTGCGGACGCCTTTGGCCAATGCTTCCGGCGTTTCCCGCTGCGCGACAATCCCTGTTTCTTTGTGCAAGGTGGAGTCCGTCAAACCTGGAACCGGATAGACCACAGCCGGCACGCCTCGGCAATTTGCCTCAATCACATTCAATCCCCAACCTTCCCGAATTGATGTGTGTAACAACAAATCCGAGGCGTCCAGCGCTTTTTCTTTTTCTTCTTCGGCCAACTTGCCCGCAAACGAAACCGCTCTTTCCAGACTCAAACGCGAAACTTGCACTCGCA
The DNA here is from genome assembly GCA_965203425.1 of Limisphaerales bacterium. Taxonomy (GTDB): domain Bacteria; phylum Verrucomicrobiota; class Verrucomicrobiia; order Limisphaerales; family AAA164-E04; genus UBA2970. The sequence continues at coordinate 289,666 of OZ241891.1, forward strand.
ACGCTCGTTCGGTTTCTCCGCCGCCAATGATCGTAAGCCGGGCGTCCATTCCTTGCTGCCGCAATACGGACACCGCTTCAATGGCGTGATCAATCCGTTTGTTCGGCGCCAACCGCGAAACCACCGCCAACCGCAAAGGCGATGCAATCCTCTTCTCCGGCAAAGAATGCACCGCTTGTGTAGCCACGCCATATGGAATCCGAGTGATTTCCCGAATCCCGTGCCGCCGTAATGCCTCTTCCGTAGACAAACAAGCCGTCCAGAACGGAACTTTTCGATATTGGCGCAAGCTCCAAGCCTCCAGCCAACGCCCCAGAGTCGCTATCGGCCAAGGATAGAAACTGCCCCAAATTGGCCCCAAAACTTCGTGTATGTAGGCGACGACCTTTGTTCTTGCCCACCACGGCGCAAACCAGGGAATCCCGTGATGCTGGTCAATCACCAAGTCAAATCTGCCATGTTGCCTCGCCCATTGCCTCGCCCGCAAAATCGAAGAGCCAACACCGCCTCCGCGAACCACGCAAACGCCTTCAAACACCGCTGCCTCCTTGCCGGCGGCAAACGCGTTCGCAAACCAAAAAACCTCGTGCCCGCGCCGCGCCAGCTCCGCCAAATATCCCAGCGAAACCCGCTCCGCTCCGCCCGCCAAAGGATTTCCAGGATCCCTCCAATTCAACATCAAAAACCGCATCGCAACCGCTCCAAAAGCTTGCAAACGCCTTCCCGCCAAATCAAGAACGAGATAGAAAAATACTCCCCAACCTCGTCCAAACCCGCCCCCGGCATCGCCTTGCGGCCAAGCCGAAAGTTGACGACCAATGCCAAACCAATTAACATTCCGCCCTTATAGTTGCCGCCAAATCCAAAATTCCCATGAAGGAAGAAAATGCGCCCGTCCAACCCCTCGATCCAGACTTGCCGCCCGAAGTTCACGCAGACCTATACCTGCTGGAAGCCGAAAAAGCGATCCAAAACAACGACGCCCAAACCGCAAAAACCGCATTCCAAAAAATCGAAGCCCTAAACATTGAAGAACTGCCGCCAGACTTTTTCTTTCTTTACGGCAAGTTTCTGGCGGAAAACTGCAATGTGGTCAATCTCGCCAAAGCAGTGGAAAACGGCCAAGTCCAAAACTTCCTCGACGACTTGCTCAAAGCGCGCTCCTTTCTCAAACAATTCCTCACCCAAGCCGAAAGAACTGCCGCAAAAGAGTTCGAAGAACTGCAAAAATTCAAGAACAAGAGAGCCGGCGAAACCTTTCTAATCCACTTGGCCGCTTGTTACACCGGACTCGTGAACACAATCGTCGACGCAGAAGAGTATGCGTCTTCAGCAAGAATTCAGGTGGCTTCCTATTACAGCGAAGTTGTGAGCTCTCTGCTCAACGCCACCTCAGACGTCCACGCAAAAAACGACGATGGTGAGACGCCGCTCCCCAACGCCGCTGAAAAAGGCCAAGTCGAATTTGCGAAGGCTTTACTGGTAGCTGGGGCGGATGCCAGCGCAAAGAATGACGATGGCCAGACTCCGCTCCATGAGGCCGTTATTAGGAAAGATCAAGTCCAAACTGTGGAAGCCCTACTCGCAGCCGGCTCAGATGTCAACGCAAAGGATAAATGCGGTAGGATGCCACTAGATATTACTATCTATAAAAAATGGCGGAAATCCTTCGTAATGCTGTGAAAAAATGAAGTTGAAGTGATGGAAGTGGGTGTTGAATGAGTGTTGGTTCCGGGCAAGTTGTTGCGTCGTCGGGTAGGGAAAGGCGGTTTCTTTCGGGGCTGGCTGAGGGTATTGAGCTTGCAGTCAAGAGGTCTCAGGAGTTTCTGCTTCGGGAGCAAGGGCCGCAAGGTTATTGGGTGGGGGAGTTGATGGTAGATGCTACATTGGTTTCAGACACCATTTGTTACCATCACTGGAACGGCAGAGTGGATGAAGTTTGGGAACGGAAGGCGGTTTATCATATTTTGTCGATGCAGCTTCCAGACGGAGGTTGGAACATATACTATGGCGGCCCGCCGGAAGTAAACGCCACGGTGAAGGCGTATTTGGCTTTGAAGTTGGCGGGGGTACCGGAGACGGATTCAGGAATGTTGCGGGCGCGGGAAGTGGCGATTAATCTGGGCGGCATCCCTAGGATGAACACTTTTTCTAAACTTTACCTGGCGCTTTTGGGGCTGTTTCCTTGGAAATACGTGCCGACTATACCATGTGAAGTAATTCTTATTGGCAAGTGGTTTCATGTCAACTTTCACGAGATGAGCAACTGGACGCGTTCCATGCTGGTGCCATTGTCCATTATCAACCACTACAAGCCTACTCGCGAGCTTATGGTAGGCGGGGCGAAAGGCAAGCGGCGTTCGATTTCCTTAGATGAATTATACCCGGAAGGGTTTCACGAGCGAGACTTAGCGTTGCGCCGAGACCCGCAAACCTTTACTTGGCGGAACTTTTTTCTTTGGCTGGATAAGTTGCATAAGTTTGCGGAGTGGTTTGCGCGGCATCGACTGCATCCTTTTCGGCAACGCGCATTGCGTCGTTCGGAGGCTTGGATGGTGGAGCGATTCGAAGGCGCTCACGGCTTGGCGGCCATTTTTCCGGCCATGCTCAATTCTCTAATTGCGCTGAAAGCATTGGGTTACCCAGACGATCATCCGCAAGTGTTTCGCGCGGAGAAAGAACTGAAAAAACTAGAACATGAAACGAAAAATTCGATTCGGATGGAGCCGTGTTTTTCGCCGGTTTGGGACACGGCGATTGCCTGCATTTGCCTGCGAGAATCGGGTGTGGCGGCGGATCATCCGGCTTTGGTTCGAGCGACCGAATGGTTGATGGACAAAGAAATCCGTTTTCGCGGCGATTGGTTTTACAAGAACCCAACTGAAGTGGATCCCAGCGGTTGGGTGTTTGAACACGAAAACAAGTGGAATCCAGATGTGGACGACACGGCGATGGTGCTTTTGGCTCTCCGCCTGACCCAAACGTCCGACCCGCAAAAACGCGACCAATGCTTTCGGCGCGGATTGAACTGGTTGCTTACCTTCCAATGCCGCGACGGCGGCTGGGCGGCTTTTGACAAGGATTGCACCAAAAGCATCATGGAAAAAGTGCCGTTTGCCGACCATAACGCTATGATTGATCCAGAATGCGCGGACATCACCGCAAGGATTCTTGAATTGTTGGGACGCGAAGGCTTTTCTAAAAACCATCCGCAGATTGTTAAAGCTATAGACTACCTCAAAAGCCGGCAGGAAGCAGACGGATCATGGTATGGGCGCTGGGGCGTCAACTACCTCTACGGCACTTGGCAAGTTTTGCGCGGGCTACATGCCGTCAGCTTGGATATGAATGCGCCTTACTTGCAAAAGGCAAAGTCATGGTTGGAAAGCGTTCAAAATGCGGACGGAGGCTGGGGGGAACGTTGTAATACCTACGAGGATCCGGTGTTCAAAGGGCAAGGCCCCAGCTCCGCCTCGCAAACCGCTTGGGCTGTTATGGGGCTTTGCGCTTTTGGCAATGTAAATTCTGCCAGTTTAATTCGAGGCGTGGAATATCTGGTACAAACTCAAAACGAGGACGGTTCTTGGACGGAACACGAAACCACCGGCACTGGATTCCCAAAAGTGTTTTACTTGAAATACGACATGTATCGCAACACTTGGCCACTCCTCGCCCTGGCCACTTACCGCAAACTGCTCGGCTGATGCTAAAATCTTCATCTCGCTTGCTCCCGGCAACTCAATCGTCCATTCGCAAACACGAAAAAACACAAATCCTCGAAACGACAAACCTCCGCATTTTAGGAAACTCCGTTGCCAAAGTCATTCAAGAATTCTCCAAAAATCCCCAAGAAATTCTTCAAAAAGGAAAACAAAAAATCCTTCTCTTTTCCCGAAAAATTTGCAAAAATCTCAAAAACCGCCGAAAATTCGCAAAAACGGCCTCGAAAAAAGTTACTTTTTTGTTGTCGGCTGGTTTCTTTTTGTTAATTTGTCCTCATGTTCCGTTTCGAAATGCAGATGGGAGTCGCTTGCCTTCCAGTCGGTTTCAAACACCGGCATGGGTAAGCCCCGCAGAAGCATCGGAGCACAAACTATCATTTATAGCAGAAAGTATATTCGATGAATACGAAATCAAATAAGATAAAATGTCCTAGTTGCGGAGAGCCAATTGACGTCAACAAAGTTCTCTATCATCAATTGGAAGGTGAAGTGAGGAAGGATTTCGATGCCCATGTGAAGAAAGCGGTTCAGGAAAAACAGCGAATCCTGAAGGAAGAAGCAAGAGAAGAGCATGCCGAAGAAGTTAAGGCGCTGGAAAAAGAACTGAAGGAAAAATCCAATCAAGTAAAAGAATTGAACAAATCCAAAGCGGAAATTGGACGACTCAAGCGGGAAAAGGATGAACTCCGGGGCAAAATAACTTCTGAACTCGAACAACAACTAAGCGAAACCTTGTCTGAGAAAGAAACTAAACTGAGGAAGAACTACGATCGTCAACTTGCTCAGGAACCAAGCAAAACTTCAGGCGGAAAAAGAAGCCGTCGAAAAGCAAAAGTTGAAATTCGATGCCCATGTGAAGAAAGCGGTTCAGGAAAAACAGCGAATCTTGAAGGAAGAAGTAAGAGAAGAGTATGCCGGACGAGTCAAAACGCTGGAAGAAGAAGTAAAGGAAAAATCCGACAAAGTCAAGGAATTGAACAAAGCCAAAGCGGAAATTGAACGACTCAAGCTGGCAAAGGATGAGATGGAAAGTGAAATAGAGTTAAAAGCTCAAAAGAAAATTGCTGAAACTGTGAACGAAGAAAGAGCAAAGATAAAGCAATTCGAAGAAGAAAAGGCGAAACAGAGAATAATGGAGGCAGAACTAAAAATTACCGAGTACAAGACGAACATTGATCAATTGAAAGATGATTTAAAAAAGGCGGAACAAAAGGCGAATCAAGTTCCAGCACCATGGAAAGGAGGAGCGCAGGAATTAGCCATCGAAGAATGGTTAGAAGTGAAATTTCCGTATGATGCGATTGTGAAGATCAAAAAAGGTCAGAGAGGGGCGGATTGTCTGCAAACCGTCCGAGATTCGGGGAAAGATTGCGGTACAATCTACTATGAAAGCAAGCGAACCGGAAGTTTTCGGAAGGATTGGATAGATAAATTCAACGCAGACATTCGTGAAAAGAAGGCTGATATTGGCGTTTTGGTTACTCAAACCATGCCCAGAGGTATGGAGCGGTTTGGACCAAAGGATGGAATATGGATTTGTTCTTTTGATGAATTCAAAGGGCTTTGCCATGTGTTTCGTGATTTTCTGATTCGAATGAGCAAGGCCGTTGACACCCAGAAAGGCAAAAAGAATAAGATGGCCATGCTTTACGATTACTTAACGAGCAACGAATTTCGATTGTATGCGGAGGACATTGTCCAATCATTTGTTCAGATGGAAAAAGGTTTGAATGCGGAAAAACGAGCGATGGAAAGGATATGGAAACAGCGAGAGAAGCAGATTGAAAGAGGGCTCGGCGGAATTGCTAGGATGGTTGGCGCGATTGAAGACATTGCCGGCAATGCGATTCAGCCTCCGGCCTCGCTGGAACTGTCGGCCGGCGATGAAGAATATGATAACGACGATTAAAGCGGCGGCGTTTTACAACCAGCTTGATGTTCATGGATTGCGAGGATGTTCTTATTTGCTTTGCCGGGAGGACGGAGTCGCGCTTTTTTCGCAGGAGGCGTCCTGATGTTTCGGTTTTGCATACCGGCATTGGGCGGCGCAATGCGGAGACGTCGCTGGAAGATCGTCTTGCCAAGCAAAGGCCGGAATTGATTATTACTTCGGGGTTTGCCGGCGGATTGAATCCCGAACTTTGCGTCCACTCGTTGCTTTTTGAAAAGTCGGGGGAGCATCCGCTTTTTGGCCGGCTTGCTGGTCTTCCTTTTCGAGCGGGGATCTTTTGTTGTCGGGATCGCATTGCGGTTACGGCGAAAGAGAAGCGGTTGCTTTGGCGGAGTGGCGGATGCGATGCGGTGGAAATGGAGTCTGCCGGGATTCACGAGATTGCTCGGTCGCGTCGGATTCCGTGTTTGACACTTCGGGCGATTTCTGATGCGGCGCATGAAAGTCTTCCATTGGATTTCAACCGGCTGTTGACTTCGCGGATGAAGGTGGACTTGGCGAAGCTGTGCAGGGATCTTTGTTGGAATCCTGGGCGGTTATTGGCGTTTGTTCGGTTTTACGGTTCGGTTGTTAAAACGTCGCGGGTGTTGGCCGACGCTCTTTGCCGATTGCTGGACGGTTCATCTTGTTTCGGGAGAAAGTCGACCTAGTTGGGACGAGGAATGCTTGCAAAATGAATTCTTCGGTTTCATGGTTTGTTCATTATGAGCGGCAATAAAGTCTCGTTGGTGTTTGGAGTTTTGTGTGTTTGTCTGACCGGCGGCCTGATTTATCGCCATACTCAAGCGGTTTGGCAGGAGGAGGCGGGCCGGAAGAAAATGGAGAAAGTGCAAAGCCAAATGGAGAAAAAGTCGGAAGATTTGGATCTTTCGAGGCAAACAAACTCTGTTCTGCGGACGGATTTGCAAAAGGCGGGTGCGGAACTCGCCGAGATTCGCCGTCAATATAAAACGCTTGCCGACGATCTGAGCCAAACAAAGGAACAAGCGGAATCGGTTGCCAAAGAGAGGCAGGCGGCGCTTGGGGAAGTCTCGGACAAAGAGCAAAAAATCCGAGAGCTCAGCCGGGATCGGCAGGATTTGTCCGCTCGAATTGCCACGCTAAACGGCTTGATGAGAGAACTGGAAGGGAGGCTTTCGACGACGGAATTGGAGTTGGCCGATTCGCAAAAAGATCGTGCATATTTGTTGGAGGAATTTAAGAGGCTTTATGCGGAGAAGCGCGCCATTGAAGATCAATTCAACGATCAAGAGGCGTTGCAAGCGCAGCGGAACAAACTGCGCAAAGAAGCGATCTCGCGCCGCGTTGGATGGATTCGCCGAAACCGAAGCGCGGGCAACCGCAAAGGGGCCGAGCTTCTTGTCGCCGGATTTCAGAAGCCTACCATCCAAACCAACTACAATTTGAACGTTGAGATTAACAGAACCGGCGGCATCAAAATCCACCAACCGGCTCCGAGTGGACAAGGTTTGGAATGAAAGCCAGGGCTTTTTTGGCAGATTCCTATAGCCGCACGATTCGAGACCTTCGAGTCAGCGTTACCGACCGGTGCAACTTTCGCTGTCTTTATTGTCTTCCGGAGACGGAAGCGGCCGCCAATTTTTATCGAGAACGCTGGCGCTCAAGGCCGGAAATCCCCATTCATCGGCGATGGAAACCAAAACATGAAATCCTCTCTTTCGAGGAAATGGAGCGAATCGCGCGAATCGCCATTGCCTGCGGCATTGAAAAAATTCGCGTCACCGGCGGCGAGCCGCTCCTTCGGCAAAACGTTGTCGCGCTGATTGAGAAACTGGCGGCGATTCCCGGCCTTCGGGATTTGGCAATGACGACGAACGGGTTTCTTTTTCCTCAACATGCGGCCGCTCTGAAAAAGGCTGGACTTCGCCGGGTCAGCTTCAGTTTGGACTCTTTTGACCCGCAGAATTTCAAACGTCTCACCGGCGTTTCCGGGCTTGACAAAGTGACGCAATCCGTTCAACTCGCCAAAGAACTTGGTTTTCACCCAGTCAAAGTCAACGCCGTAATTATCAAAGGCATCAACGATCACGAAATCGGGGAATTATGCCAATATGCTTTGGACGAACAAATTTCCGTTCGATTCATTGAATTCATGCCGCTGGATTCTAGCAAAGCGTGGCAAAAAAGCCGAGTCTTCCCCGGCAAGGAAATTCTGACGCGTTTGCAGAAGAGATTCGATCTGTCGCCCGTTGCAAGCAGCCATGCCTCCGAAACGGCTCGGCGATGGCGCATCAACAGCACCGCCGGAGAAGTGGGCATCATTGCTCCCGTTACTGAACCGTTCTGCGGGCACTGCAATCGCATGCGCCTTACAGCCGACGGACAAATTCGCACCTGCTTGTTCAGCCTTCGCGAACACGACCTCAAACCGCTCCTTCGCAGTGCTGTCTCAGATGATGAAATCGCCAACCGTCTCCAAACCATTGCGCGCGGCAAGGAGGCGGGACATAAAATCGGACACAAAGATTTTGCGCAACCTCCTCGAACAATGTCCAGCATCGGGGGATAAAGGCGCGCGACGAAAAGTTTCCAAGCAATCTATTTTTTTGCCGCGTTGATAATATCTTGACTTGTGTGTCGGTTGCGATACCCCTCGTAAAAGAGCTTCGCTATAATCTTTCCCTCCGCGCTCAAAAGGAACGTCCCCGGATGCGGCAGGCCATCGCTGCGAGATAAGTTGCGAATCCCATAGGCGTCGATCACCTTGCTTCCTTGATCAGACAGCAGCGGAAAGGTAATGTTGTTTCGTTTGGCGAACCGCGCAAGAATTTTCTGGGAGTCATAACTAATCCCGACAACTTGAATGCCGGCTTCTTCTAACTTCGACAAATTGCTTTGCAGTTTAACTAACTGCTGTTGGCAGAACGGTCACCAATCCGCCGATCGATAGAAGACCAAAGCCACTTTCTTCTTCTGCGGGCCGGAAATGTCCGCAAACGACCACTTCTTTCCGTTTTGGTCTACCAATGAAAAAGAAGGGGACTTTGCGCCCACTGGGATGCCCGTTCCGGCATTTTTCTCCGCGCCGATCGCTGTTGATTCCCCCAGCCCACTCAACATAACTACGGCAACAATTTGCATTATAGAACGTTTCATCATATTGTTTTCTCGTCTATGGATTATTGTATCAGTTTGACTCTATACGATATTCAAAATTATTGTAACTTGAAGGAAACCATCACTTCAAAGTTTTGCCTGCGATAGAGACACTGCCCTTTGTCTCCTTCACAAATATAATACAAAACATATCCTCGTATAGTTTCATAAGGCAAAGTCTTCTTCGCCGAAGTTTTCACTTCGAACTCTATCTTCCGAGTCTCGACAGAGACTGGAGCGGAGGGAAGAGGATAGCGCTGAAATGCGTTGTCAATCTGCCAACCTTCCGGCGCCTTTGCCCACAAAATCAAATCCTCCACTTCGTTGTTCCAATGCGCGTTGCGCGTTTTATCCGGCCGGAGCAGAACGTGAACTCGGACTGCCTCTCCCGGCCTCACGATGCCCGGAACCGCCGTGCTTTCTATTTGGATAAGCCGATCTGAGTCCCGATGAATCTTCTCATCAGGGTCGGGATTTGCCTCGCTTTGCGCGGCGGAAAAGGATTGAGACGGAGAAGTAAACTCGGCGCCGCTCGGCTCCACTTCCAAACGCACGGGCAATTCCCCTCGATCCTCGACGGCCTTTCGCGCCTCGTGAATCCAGTCATAAAACGAATACGGCTTTGCCAACCGAGGTCCATATTGTTGAATCCGCCGCCGCCAAATATACTGATTGGGATTCAATTCAAGAGCCCGACTCCAGTGAACAACGGCGTGAGTAAAATCATCTGCCCGCCTTTGGTCACTATCATAACGTTGCCGATACGCTACGCCTAAACGAAACAACGTCGCCGCATTTTCTTTTCCGCCGGATAATGCTTGACGATAGGCCAAGATTGCTCGATCCACTCCGCCGTTGCCTCCCCAAAGAAACTCAAAATCTCCGCGTTCCATAGAACCCGGCGCCGAAGCCAAAAGAAGCGTTTCCACATCTACCAGCCCCGTGTCATGCATTTTCTCATCTTCATAGACTGCAAAATCCTGGCGCAAAAAAGACGGCAAAGAATCTTTGGATGGATTGACGGATCGAATCACTCCGGCCTCGTCTATAAAAACCGTAACAGGCGCCCCGGTTACACCTAACAGGTTCAAAGAATCCACCAGCAACGGCCACTCCATTTGTTGCCATTGCATGAACAAGAGCGCTCGATCAGGATGTTGCTCTTGAATCACTCCCACCACGTTCAAAAGCCCTTTATCTTGGTAAGGTTTGGTGAGAGCGTGCCACACGGGCACATGCTTGCGGCAACCCGCTCACCAAGAAGCAAACACATGCGCCACGGTCTTTCGCCCCCGATAAAAGCGCAAAGAATCCGGCGCTCCGTCATCCGCACGAGGCAAGAAAAGATCGGGAAACTTTTGCCCAACCTCCAGCGGCCTTGTATGAGTGCCTCCGGACACTACGCATATAAACCCCGCCAACAAGGCCGACAAGCATATCGACGTCTTGGCTACTGCGCTTATGCCAATTCTCAAAACCATCAATGCCTCTAAGAATGACGCAACTTTTCATGGAAAACAAGCAGATATTTCAAAGAAAGCAAAACTCCTTGGCGCGACTACAGCTAGAAAATCTGCCTCTAATCTAAACAATCGCCGTGCAGTATTTTCCACTCTTGTTTCATTTTAGTTTTAGTTTTCGGTACGAACTAGAAAGCCGGTTTGCTTCATGATGGTCATCTCTTTGCCACTCAACGGATCCGCCATCTCCGGCAAATGGGGACGCTGGCGACGTTCTGTCTTGTAAAAGAACTGCCCCACATGCCAATGCTGCAATCGGGGATACTCAATCGCCGAATCACTATATTTGAAAGTTCCCATCTCATACTTTACCCGCCGCATATCATCGGTCCAATCATCCTTCTCCAAAGTAATGAACGCGCCGGCAATCACTCCTTCGGTGTTTTGAATCACATACCCAAAGGCTTTGACTTGGTCGATGGTCGGCTTGCCCGCTTTGACTTGGACGATAACCTTGTTCTTCTTCTTGCCCTTCTCGATGACGGGATGCAACAACCAGCCTTTGCCGTCGATGCCCCTATCTCGGCGTTGCGATTTGTTAGCCACCATTCCCGGCACGCAAGCCTCCACCGCAAAGATTTCAAACGCAAACGGGTCGTCCTTCGCCAACCGCTGCGCCGAGCGATAATCCGCGGGAATGCCGATGACTCGGATGTCGTCTTCCGGCATCTTGGCTTCGTTCGTCAGCCGGCTCCAAGCCACCGTTTCGGTTGCATACAGCGAAATATCAATGCCGACAAACTTCCGCTTCAACTGATGCGCCGCCACTACCGCCGTCCCGCAGCCGCAAAATGGATCCAACACCACATCGCCTTCATTCGTGCTGGCCTCAATAATGCGTTTCAATAACTTCAACGGCTTTTGCGTGGGATATTGGCGTTCGGCGGCGCTTGCCGGCGGAATGTCATGCCATACATTACTCAGGTAACCGCCTTTGCTGTCCGCTAAGTATTGCCTGCGCTCCAACTTGCCATTCGCTTTGATGACGATGTTGCCTTTTTGGAATTCTTCTTCGAGGAGTTCTTTCCGCATTGCCCATCCGGACTCATGTCGATTGGTGTATCCCTTCCATTCGTAGCAAAGATTAGGGCAAGGACCCAGTGTCCGCCCGCGATACAAACTCCGCAGAGCGTATCGTCTCCCGTCTTTGTCCACTTTGGGATAGAGCCTTTCTTGCTCCGCTTCGTTTAATTCCTTATATGGATAGAAGGGATACTTATCGCTTTTGGAATAGAAAAAAATGATGTCGGTGTTGTTGCCAAAAGTGCGCGGCGCATACCTAGTGCTTTTCCCGCTTTTCGTGCGCTCCCAAACAATCTGATTCCTAAGGTTTTTAGGTCCGAAGATGTTGTCCATCACCATTTTCAAGTAATGGGAGGCGTGCGGATCGCAGTGCAGGTAGATGGAGCCGGTTGGTTTGAGCATCTCTCGGAGCAGAGCCAGTCGTTCGGCCATGTAAGAGCAGTAAGCCAGCATCCCGCTTTTGCCGAGCAGTGTTTTGAGCGACAGAATGGATTTGAAGGCGGGATGATCGGCGTAGTCGTCGTGATAGACTTCGCCGGTGATGAGTTGCACTCGGCGTTTGGCTTCGTCGTTCCATTGCCACATATCGGTGAAGGCGGTTTCTTGGGCGGTTTGAGTTTCGTCTTCGGAGGCTTGGTCGGAGCCGAAGAGGATGTTGTAGTTGGCTTTGGAGTTCCACGGCGGATCCAAATAAATCAAATCGGCTAATGAAGGTTGACGTTCGAAGAGGCCGTTATTCCAGCGCACCCAGCGTTTCAAGTGTTCGAGACAATCGCCGAAGCAGATGGTCTCCGTTTTCATTGCGGTTTTCTTGGTCTATTGCGTCGTCTTCATTTTCGTTTTTCAGTTCAAGTCGATTCGTTGTTCGGGTTCGTCATATCAGCGCGATTTAATAGAGATCGATTCACGGTTTGACAATCCCTTTTACCGATTTTTTCCCTTTGTTTTGGCTGATTTCGGTGGATGAATTTCGTTTTTGCCGGTGGTGGGTTTGTTGCTTTGCTTTGGGAGCCGTCGCAGGTCGCCTTCTCGGATTGTTATACCTTGCGCATCTGAATATTGGAGAAAGGGGATCATGACTCGGCGGCTGACTCCGGTGTATTGACGGAGTTGGCTAACGCTGGCGGCGTTATGTTTTTTGAGAAGTTTTTTGGTAGATTCGCAAAGTTTGTCGTATCCTGTTTGTAGTAAGACTAGCTCTTTATTGAGTTCCACTGCTTCGCCGGAATCAATTAGAAATTGCATTGCTTGTTCTTCTTCTTTGGAGGTGATGATTTGCTTTCGCGCTGGGGGTTCGTCTGCTTTTTCCTCTAAGGCTTTTCGGATTCGGTTGGCGGCATCTTGCAGATTCGGCGGCAGGGAGATTGTAAAACCAGAGCGTTGGATTACCGCAGATTGGACGACAAAACCGGACTTTGTCAATGCGTTGAGGATGGCGTGGAACGCGCCTTGGGGCTTCAATTGTTTGTCCAGACAATCTCGCAGTTGTGATAGGGGAAGACCGAGAAGTTCGGGGCGTGTTTGATGGAAATGGTTAATAGTATTTGTTGCCGCTCCGAGTTGGCTTTTCCAGTAATTCGCTTCGAAGACGATGCCTTTCCACCGCAGGATGTTTCCCTTTTTTTCCAGCATTGCCGCGCAATCGCGAATTTCTTGGGAACTGAAACGGCTGCCTCGCATCACTTCGGCTTCCGGCAATGTTTGTTCCCGGACAATCTGCGCCTGCATCATTGTTGACAAGTCGGCGGACGGACTGTGACGGCAAGTCTCCAAGTAGATTCGTTGTCGCTCACTGCGAAAACGTCCCGCGCTCGCTTGAACATCTAGCGCGGTGCCGCCGGCCAGAGTATGCATTTCGGCCCAGTCTCGAATCACAAAGCGATCTCCCGTCAACACCGAAGCAGTTCGCTCTAGGCGGAGTTCTCCGATGAGTGTTTGTCCCGGCTTCAATTCGAGACGGTCGAGGAGAAAAATTCTTCCGGGAACGTTGGCGCTTCCGTGGTGCAATCGCACGCGGGTGCCGTGTTTGAGCGGTTTGGAGGCCGGCGTTTTGGCTCCGGCCAAGCGTTTGGATTTTGTGATCAGGGCGTCCAAGACTTTGCCGGGTTTTCCAAAGTTTTCGGCGGTGACGACGTCGCCTCGACCGACTCCTTTCTGCGTTGATGCAGGAGACGATCTGAGGGCGACGTTCGCCAAGTTGATTGCCACTCGCGTTCCCGGCCCGGCGGATTCTGCGGCGCGGCCAAAGCACTGCATACTTCGTATTCTTGCGGAAATGCCTTGCGGCTGCACCACAACTGATTGTTCCACGTGAAAACAACCGTCCGCCAAACTTCCTGTAACGACCGTGCCGTGTCCCTTTGCGGAAAAGGCGCGGTCCACGGACAAACGCGGTTTGCCGATGTCGGGCGGATTGGGCAAGCCGCCTAAAATCGAGGCCAGCGTTTGTTTCAATTCGGAGATGCCTCGCCCGCTGGCCGCCGAGGTAGCGATGATCGGCGCCTTTTCATATGCGGTTCCTGAAAGCTCGTCCAGGACGACCTCCCGAAGAAAGTCTTCGTCTTCTGCCAAATCGATTTTGTTCAAAGCGATTACCAGCCGTTGAACGCCCAGATACTCTAGAATTTGGAAATGTTCCTCGGTTTGCGGCATCCAGCCGTCGTCGGCCGCCACAACAATCAATCCCAAGTGAACGCAACCCATTCCCGCTATCATGTTTTTCACAAAGTCTTCATGGCCGGGAACGTCGATGATACCGACGTGCATCGTCGTAGAAGTTGGAAAAGGAGAACGCAGTTGCAATTCGGCAAATCCCAATTCGATGGTCATACCGCGTTTCCTTTCCTCCGGCAGGCGGTCCGGATGAGTGTCCGTCAAAGCTTCAACTAAGGCGCTTTTGCCGTGGTCTACGTGGCCTGCGGTTGCCAAAATAAAGTGTCGAGCCTCCGTCATTTTCTAAGATTTTCAGATTCTGTTTCTGCGCTATATATAGAATTCTCTAGCTTAGACAAGTATAGATTTTTATCCTCATCGGTTCTAGAATCCAAATCTAATAAAGTTTTCTCATCTATAAAGTCATTATCAACAATTATATCGCTTTCAAATAAGTTATTTACCATATGATACATTTTAGCTATTCTATGGATTGATTTTCAAGAGCGGCCAGATGCCGGGCGAGGACGTTGTCTTGAAAGGGGAACACGGCGCGAAGGTCCAGGCAGAGGCGCTTGTCGGCCACGTAGCCGATCACGGGCGGCTTCATCTGCCGCAGTTGGGCGGCAATTTCTTGCGAGGGACTCCCCTGCATTTGGATTTTGAGGGCGACGGAGGGGATTCGGCTTCGGGGCAAAGCGCCGCCGCCGGTTTCCACAAAAGTCTTTTCTAACTGAATTTCTAAACGGCTTGGGCACAGTTGTTCGATGATCTTTTGACCTCGTTTTGACAATGTTTCTGGGGTTGCGGATAGACGTTGCCAAACGGAGACTTCGGGAATTTGTTTGCCGGAGAGTCTTCCCAGATAGGCTTCAGCGGTTGTTTGGAGGGCGCTGAGGGCGAGTTTGTCAGGGCGGAGCGCTCGGTAGAGGGGATTTTTTTTCAAGGTTTCAATGCGGTCCGCACTGCCGCAAATTAGCCCCGCCTGAGGCCCTCCGAACAATTTGTCCGCGCTAAAACATACCAAGCTTGCGCCCCAGTCTAATGCTTGACCGGGTGTTGTTTCTTTGCCAGCACCTGAAATTGTTGTGTTGCTCGCCATTGCGCCGCTTCCTTGATCGTAAACCAGCGGGACACCGAATCTTCGGCCTAATTCGGCTAGTTCCGCCAAGCTCGGCTCTTTCACAAAGCCTTCCATATAGAAGTTGCTTCGGTGAACGCGTAAAATTAGTCCTGTTCGTTCCGTGATGGCGCTTTTGAAATCGGTCGGTGTTGTGCGGTTGGTGGTTCCTACTTCGCGCAACACGGCGCCGCTGGCGGAGAGGATTTCCGGGATGCGGAAACCGCCTCCGATCTGCACCAAATCACCCCTGGAAACAAGCGCTTCGGGTTTGGATTCTTGAACGAATTGATGAAGAACTAAGAAGAGAGCGGCGGCGCAGTTGTTTACGACGGCTACGCCTGAACTTCTTGTTAGCAATGCGAAACACTTTTCCACATAGCCGCCGCGATGGCTTCGGCTTCCTTCTACAAGGTCAAACTCCAAGTTGCAGTAACCGGCCGACACTTCCAACATCAACCGCACTGCTTCGGGAGACAACGGCGCGCGTCCTAAGTTCGTATGTAGCACAATCCCCGTTGCGTTAACAACCTGCTGCAAGCGCGACAAGCGGAGCGCATCGACTCGTTGCCGCAGACATTCAAGCATCGCTTCGTAAGTTGCCGGCGGATTGCCCGTCTGCCTTGCCTCGCTCGTCAAGTCTCTAGCGAGAGAAACCATCAGAGGGTGAGGCAAACCGCATGGCCCAAAATCTCGCAACAAACGGTCTACCGAAGGAATCTTCCTAAAGTCCTTTTGCGAGCGGCTCATGGGCGGCATTATCCCTTGAGACAAGACTTCACGCAATGCAATTTCTCCTTGCCCGGTTTTGCCGTTCCTTTTCATCCCATAGGAAACGATTTTGAATTCCCCACGCTCACACTCGCTCGTTGCCCGCCAAAAACCGTTTTTTCACATAATCAAAATTCCGCATTTTGCGCAAATTTCACACGCTCGGCATTTAATCTGGAAACGTTTTACGTTTACTTCCAACCCCAACGCTCGCATCCCTCTTGGTTTCCATCATAAAAAGAGTTGGCATGGAATTTGCTCATTTTCCAAGTTATGAAGTTCTCAAATCAAACATTGGCTCTTTGGGTTGCCCTGTTCTTGTTCGGCAAGATTTCGTCCGTCTATGTTCCCGCCGCCTCAGCTGCGGATGTTTCCGATGCGGTTGTGCGGCGAAGTCTTGAAATCTCGCTGGGAAAATCTTTGGAGGAATTCATCACAAAGGAAGACTTGGCGCAAGTGACCCATCTGAGCTTTCGCAGACATTTTCAAATCGCGCTAACTCTGCCCATTGGATTGACGAATCTAACTACGCTGGAAATTTTTGACAATACGCTAACGTCTCTAGCTTTACCCGAAGACTTGAAGAATCTTGAATTTCTGAACATCCAAAACAACCAACTGCCCGCGCTGACTTTGCCCAACGGGTTGGAGAATTTAACGCATCTATACCTTCGCGGAAATAGTATCGCTTCTCTGTCTTTGCCTAACGGGTTGTCGCGTCTGAAAATATTAGATATTAGCCGCGTTGACTCTTCCAGAGGTTGCGCCCGCCGCTCGGGAATGTTGCAGTCTTTAACCTTGCCCAAAGGTATGACTCATTTAACCAGCTTGTATCTCTACGGCAATTCTCTAAGATCTCTTACTTTGCCCAATGATTTGGAAAGTTTGCGCGAGTTAGATATTGGAGGGAACAGCTTGCGCAATCTAAATTTGCCCGCAAGATTGGCGAGTTTGCAAAGGCTAAACCTCATCGAGAATCGCCTGAGCATCTTCATCTTGCCTGAAGGATTGACAAACTTAAAAGTGCTGGAACTTGACCTCAACTACAACTACATTGGCCACCAGCGACAGTTGCTTAGACTGATTGCCCCTTTCGGATTGGACGTCTCTATGCTGCAGATTTCCGGTTTTCCGAAAACAGATATTGCGCGTTACAATCCGCACTCTCTTATTCCCGATCCGGGCTTGCAAACCGCCATCCGACAAGCCTTAGGTAAAAGTGAGAATTCATGGCGAATTACGGCGGAAGATTTGAAGAGTTTGACCGAGTTAGACGCCTCGCAATCTGCATCGTCCAAACGCCCGCCGGTGCGAAACTTACAAGGGCTGGAAATGGCAACCAATCTCCTTTCGCTGAACCTCAACGGCAACGGCTTGACTTCGCTGGACTTGCCGTCCGGTTTGGTAAACCTAAAAACACTGAATCTAAGCCGGAATAGTTTGCAGGAGCTCACCTTGCCCACAGACTTGGCAAGATTGGAAACCCTCTATCTAACTTGGAATGATCTCATCGATCTAACTTTGCCCAAAGGGATGACCCATTTGAAAACGCTGTCTATAAGAGACAATGGCCTCAGAAAACTAACCTTGCCCGCGGACTTAACCAGCTTGAGCACTTTAAACTTGGTAGATAATAATCTAATTTCATTAACTTTACCTGAAGGCATGCATCAGTTGCGGCGATTGAATCTCAACGGGAATCCCATAAACCAATTGGCTGTGCCGCAAGGTAGGAACATCGACAACCTTCGGGTTCACGGTTTTTCCAAAGCGGACATTGCCTTCTACGATTTAGAAACTAGAGCAAGCAAAACCTTAGCGATTATTCCATTGGAAGAGGGCGGCCTACAAATTTCTTGGAGCGGAGGCTCGTTGCAATCCTCTGCCGACTTGTCGGGAAATTGGGAAGACGTCGAAGGGGAAAGATCATTGTCAATAGAGGCGCTCGGGGCTTCCAGATTCTTTCGATTGCGGCCGTAGCCGGGGGCTTTTTAGATTGAACGGTTGTCGGTTTCTCCGCGTTTCTGCGCAAAATTCTTATTGCCGCCATAGGAAAACAAAGGCAAGTCGGTGCGGTTTGTCTTGCGGTTGCCTGCGGAAAAGAGATTGAATTCGCCGCAAGGAAGTTGAAAATCCAACTGCGATGCCCATCGCTGTTCCCATTAGAAAAGAAATCGTTCTGCTTGGCGGAGGACACGCCCACCTCGCCGTGTTGAAACAATTCGGGATGCGTCCGTTGCCCGGCGTTCGGCTTACACTCGTGTCTCCTTATTATGACGCGCCTTACTCCGGAATGCTTCCGGGGCATATTGCCGGCCATTACACCTTTGCCGAGAGCCACATTAGCTTGCTTCCGCTCTGCCAATTTGCGGACGCGCAATTCTATCCCGATGCCGCAGTGTCTCTGGACCTTGAAAACCGCAAAATACACTGCCAGCAAAGGCCTCCCGTCGCTTTCGATATACTCTCTATCGACACCGGATCCACGCCGTCCATTTGTCGAACACCCGGCGCGGCCGCATACGCCATCCCCATCAAACCCGTCGAGCTCTTTTTACAACGATGGGCGGCAGTTGAGAACGAACTCAAGTCTCAACCAAATCGCCTTGCTCGATTCATCATCGTAGGCGCCGGCGCCGGCGGAGCGGAGTTGACGCTCAGCCTCCAACACCGCCTCAAAAAATTGCTCCCAAAAGAGCAAGCGACGGAAGAACGATTTCACTTTTCCTTGTTCGCTGCGTCTTCGACAATTCTGCCCACTTACGGGCACCAAGTCCGGGAGAGTTATCGACGCATTCTCGCCTCCCGGAAAGTCGCCGTTTATACGAATTGCCGAATCACCGAGGTTTTCGCAGACTGCGTTCACACTAGCCAAAACGAGCGGCACGAATACGATTATTTGCTCTGGGCAACCGAGGCCTCTGCTCCAGACTGGCCCAAATCCGCCGGCCTTGACGTCGACGAGCATGGTTTTATCGTCGTCAATGATTGTCTCCAATCCACCTCCCATCCTTTTGTTTTTGCCGCCGGCGACGTCGCTTCCATGCGCTTGCATCCGCGGCCGAAATCCGGCGTGTTTGCCGTCCGACAAGGCACCCCTTTGGCGCGCAATATCAGGGCGGCGATTCTTGACGAATGGAAGGAATCTAAGAGCGATCCAAACGCAAAGAGCGCAATTCCATTCGTTCCCTACACGCCGCAAAGGCGTTTCCTCAGTTTGATCAGCACGGGCAATCGCTTTGCCATAGCCTCGCGTGGCCGCTGGTCGGTGAAAGGAAAGTGGGTCTGGAAGTGGAAAGATTGGATAGACAGTCGCTGGATGCGCCAATACCAAATTCTTCCCGCAATGCATCGCCGCGCGTCCGGCAAAATGAGGCAAACGCTCTCAAAAACGACAAATGAAAAACAAGCCGCCAATTTTTTGTCTCCCTTCCTCCTCAAAACCTTGCGAAGATCCTCCCTCCAAAAAACCCAGCCTGAAATCCGCTGCGACGGTTGCGGATCCAAAGTAGGGCGCGCCATTCTCACCCAAACCCTCCAACGCATCGACTTGCCTCCACAAAGCAAACACCCCACCAGCATCGGACTCCATTCACCGGACGATGCCGCCGTGTTCTCAATCCCGGAAAAATCGCGCATCGTTCAAACCGTCGATTTTTTCCCCGCCTTTCTCAACGATCCCTTCCTCTTTGGCCAAATCGCCGCGCTCCACTGCCTCAGCGACATTCTGGCCATGGGCGCCCAACCCCATAGCGCGCAAATTATCGCCGTAATCCCTTACGCAAACGAACGTTCCACCAAAGAATCCTTGTTTCAATTAATGTCCGGCGCCGTAAAAACCCTCAACGTCCACCAAACCAACCTCATCGGCGGCCACACACTGGAAGGCGAACGATTGGCCTTGGGAATGACCGTCAACGGCCTCTTGCGCAACCAACCACCTTGGCGCAAACAAGGACTCCAACCCGGCGACCGCCTCATTCTCACCAAACCCCTCGGCACCGGAATGATCCTCGCCTCCCTAATGCGACAAAAAAGCCAAAGCCGCTGGATTGCCAAAACCATCCGCCAAATGCTCCACTCCAACGCTTCCGCCATTCCAATACTCCGCCAACACAAAGTCGCCGGCGTCACTGATTGCACCGGCTTTGGATTGATCGGTCACCTTGCCGAAATGATGGAAGCCTCCTCCGTCGACGCTTCCCTAGAAATCAGCAAAATTCCCCTACTAGAAGGCGCCGTCGAATGCGCCCAAAACAAAATCTTCAGCTCGCTCTACCCTCAAAACAGCCAACAACGCGTCATAACCACCAACAACGCCGACTTTCAAACTGACCCTCGCTATTATGCCCTCTTTGATCCCCAAACCTCCGGCGGACTCCTCTTCGGCATCCCCGCCGCCAAAGCTGACAACTGCCTGCAACAACTGCGCAAAGCCGGTTGGAAACATGCCCAAATCATCGGACGCATCCTCCCCAAAACCGCCCGCCAACCACAACTCACCCTGCGCCCATAAATCACTAGCCTCCATCTCCAAAAATTTTCTCCACCTCGCGAACGGAAAGTAACCGCAACCGCAAGCAACAAAAACCCGAAAACCAAAGCCAAAGTTTTTTGAATTCTTTTCTAAAAAACCTTGACTCTTGCATTCCGTTGATTCTCGCATTCTGATTGATCAGGCTTGCTTCTGTTCAATATCGGCGAGCGTTCTCTTCCCGCAGACAGATTGTTGATAGGAAACAACGGCACCCGGTTGAAAAAGGCCAATACGATGTACCAGTGGAAACATAGGAAAACAAAGAAAAGCGAATTAGAATTCGGCAAAGCGATGACCGCACGCTTCTACCTCCTCGGCGCCGGCTTCGTTTTATCGTTCACCGCCATCGCTAAAATCATCGACCTCATCAGCCCAGCGTCCAGCTACGCTGTGCAACTGATGAACTTCGATCCCATCGTGTTCTTTCCGCCCAAACATTGCTCTGGTTTGCCGTCCTGTTAGAGCTGGCCATCTGCGGCATCGTCTGTTTCCATACTTCCCGCATTGTCCGGCACTACGCACTGGCCTTGTTGGGCAGCTTGTTTATCTCCTATCAACTGGGTTTGTGGCTGGGCAACTTCCCGCATCCATGCCTCTGCTTGGGCGGCTCGCTAGAATGGCTGGGCATCTCTTCAGACGCTATGCGAATCATCGCCTTCCTCTTGCTACTTTATATTTGGTTGCCTTCTTGCGTTGTTTTGGCGCACTAGCTATGGAAACGAAAACAGCAGAATGCCTCCCTCGGCAAAGGAAAAACATCGAGCAAGTCTTGCTCTTTCTAGCCATTGCCCTTTCCGCCGATCTTCCCCCTTTTCCCTTGCCTGCGTCCGCTGTTTTCTCCTAAAAATCTTCATCTCGACTGCTCCCGACAACTCAACCCTCCACTCACAAACACAAAAAACACAAATCCTCTCTCCCTTTTCCCTAAAAACCCGATGTAAATAACCTGTCAATAACGATTCAGCAAGTTTTTTCAAAAATTGGACAAAACGAAATTGTGTTGTATTGTTTTTTTGCGGCGGGCGTCTTGCTGAATGGGCGCCGTCGATAATCGACTAATTCACAACAATCAATAAAGACCTATGAAACCTTATAACCAGATTGAATTGGCGACTCTCGGCATTGCCGTGATTGCGGTCGCTTTGGCCGGGCTTGCGCCGCCTACAGCGCAAGCGCAAGAATGCTCCGCAATTCAGGAGTCTTACTTTGACAATCTGCCCGGTTGCGTCAATCCTCCCACAACCGAAGAGGAATGCCGCGCCTTTGCGGGCGAGCGTTCCCGGATTGAGTACGAAACCCACAATACAAATGTTGGGAGATTCAGGATCTCTACAACGAGGCCGTTCGAACCTCCGTGGATATTTACGGGGACGAGTATGACGCTCTCGTGGAAATTCGTAATGAAAGGACAACCAAAGCGAATGCAGTGGCAGCAACGGCAATCGTGGCTGCAAAAGCAATGTTAACCAAGTGTTATCTGGCGGCGGATTTAATTCCTGCCCCCGGAAACGTTGCGGCGGCTATGGAATGCCTAGATTGGTACTCCTTGAAAATGGCGGGGATTATCACCGCATTGAACCGAGCGATGGATGACATTGATAGCGATTTCCATCGAGAGGTGGCTAAGATCGCTTTGGGAGCAGACCTAAGAGGAGAGCGAATTAAGGATCGAAGGGACCTCTCTTTGATTCGCGAGAGTGAGCGGAATGAGGCTCAATTGGATCTCATCCAAACGGATTTGGATCTTTGCCTCGCCAGAGTGAACGACTAAACCATCAAAAGAAAGGAGTTGGCAGAATGAAATCAACAGAAGAAAAGACGGTCCGATCTTTTTGGGTAGTTTCCTACGTTCAATGGATTCTGATAGGCACGTTAATCTTCATGGCCGCAACCGGTGGAAAAGACGACGCCGAAACCCAAAACCGAATCATTGAGACGCAACGAGAGCTGAGTGCTTTACAGCGCGAGCATGAGGACGGGCAGGATCTCAAAATCCGAGCTCACGAAGAGCGGTTGAAGGTTTTGGAAACGGCGGTGGTAGATCTTTTGACGGCGAATCCGAAGCAATCCGAATCCCATGTTGTTCTTTCATACGATACTGATAAAGCCGTTATAGCGATGAAGACTTTCGCTCTATGGTTTTGAAAAACGCAAAGCACAAGGAACAGATGGCAATTGTCAAGCACTTCAAGCAAGAAGGTGAATTCAAAAAGTCTTTGAAACCAAGCGAAAAGCGGAAGTTTGACGTTGATGTGGAGAAGGCTTACGAGGAACTTCTAGCGGAGTGCGGGATTGACGAAGGATCGTTGGACAAATGGCAAGATGACTTGTTTCGGCAGAGTGTTGAAACAACGGCCATTCTTGAGTGGAGAATAGCCGACTATTCGAATCGACAGGTTGCGGTCAAGCCTGTTTCCGCAGAGGAGAGGCAAGAAAAGTTAGAAAAATTTCGTCTTTTGGATAATCAATTAGCGGAATTGGCCGGAGAGATGGAGGCCGGCGATGAGTGATCCGATCCGGAGATAAAGACGATTAACGAATTGAAGATTTTCGTTAACGGAAAGATTGACCACCTCGAAGCCCATTTGAAGAAAATGGACTCCGATCTCAAATCTCGATTGGACAAGATAGACGCTGACATTCGAGGGGATGGGAAGGTTGGCATTAACGTTCAATTGGATCGCTTGGAGAATTCAAAGAAAGCTGCAAAGAAATGGTTTTGGATCGTTGTTGCATCGACTGCGCCTGTTTTAATTGCTAATTATTTTTCGTGGTTAAGCATAGCGATAAAAGCCTTTAATTAAATCTTGTTGTTTCTTTTTGAAGCCGCCGGGATTCATTTTGGCGGCTTTTTGTCCAATTTATGCGGTTCACCGAATTGCCGTCTGGGTTGTTTTGTTGAATTGCTTGACGGTTGGCCGTCGGTTTTCTAGATTTCAATCTTTGTTGCTCTGTTCGGGGTTGTCGCCTCAAGGGAATTCGTCGAATGGGGTGATGAACTTGTTAATCTGAGTTTAGAAGTGAACGTATCGATTGAGACATTAGCTCCTTGCAAAAAGTTGATTCGAGTCGAGTTTGCCGTGGAAGAGGTGAAGGAGGCGTTTGGTCGGATCACCAGCCAGTTTCAAAAGCACGTCGATTTGCCCGGATTTCGGTCCGGCAAAGCGCCGAAGCATTTGGTGGTGCGGTCTTACGGCGAAAGCATTGAAGCGGAGGTGAAGAAAGAATTAATTGGCGTTGGTTGTCGGAAGGCTGTTGACGAGAACAGCCTGAGGCTTGTGGGGGAGTGGGACGTGGAAGAGGTTCAGTTTTCCAAGGATGCGCCCTTTCAGTTTGTGGTCAGAACCGAGACGGCGCCGGACTTTGAGTTGCCGAAGTACAAGGGGTTGAAGGCGAAACGGGAGATGCGGACGGTTACGGAGGACGATGTGGAAAGAGCCATTCAGGTGCTGAGGGAAGAACGGGCTTCTTTTCTTGACGTGGATCGAGCGGCGAAGGAAGGGGATTTTTTGGTGGTGGATTATCAAGGGACTTGCGAGGGAAAGCCGATCACCGAGCTGGCTCCGACTGCCGGGCGGTTTGAGTCGGCCAAAGGTTTTTGGATTCACCTTGCAGAGAATCGGTTTATACCGGGCTTTGCGGAGCAGTTGGTCGGGGCAAGGAAGGGCGAGCATCGTTCAGTAAAAATTGACTTTGCGTCGGATTTCACCGTGGCCGAGCTGGCCGGCAAGACGGGAGTTTTCGAGGTGGACGTGGTCGGGGTGAAGGAACGGGTGTTTCCTGATTTGAGCGACGAATTTGCCCGGCAATATGAGGCGGAGTCTATGGCCGCTTTGCGGGCGGCGGTGATTCGAGATTTGGAAGCGGAACTAAAGGCCAAAGTCAATCGCGACGTGAGAAACCAACTTTTGCAGGCGTTGATGTCTCAGGTAACTTGCGAACTTCCCGAATCCATTGTCGATGAGGAAACGAAAAGCCTCGTTTACAGCATTGTCCACGACAGCCGAAAGCGCGGCATTTCCAAAGAATCCATTGACGATCAAAAGGAAGAAATCTATTTGACGGCGGCGCAAAGCGCAAAGAGTCGCGTCAAATCCGCTTTTATTCTTGGAAAAATCGCCGAGGCCGAAAGCATTACGGTGAGCGAGGAAGAGGTTCGCAAACAGATCGTTGATCTGTCGCGGATGTACAATATCAGTCCCGAAAAGATGAACAAACAGTTGGAGGATCAGAACAGGGTTTCAGAAGTCCGGGAACAGATCATTCGATCCAAAGTGATGGCTCTGCTGGAAAAGCACGCCGACATTGAAGCCGTTTTGCCCGCCGAATAAAATCGTTGACGAGAGCGAACGGCGTCTTATTGGGCGCGGCCGAATTTTTTCTCCAACTCCGAACACGGCATTTCAATGAGCGTCGGACGCCCATGCGGGCAAGTGTAGGGCATGTCGCAGTGCCGAAGGGCATCGAGAAGTTGTTCCAATTCTCGGCCTTGGAGGCGATCGTTTGCCTTGACCGCCTGCTTGCAGACCGTTTGGGCAATGACTTCTTCGCCCAGCCGAATTGTGTTGATCGTCTCGCCGCATCGTTTCAGTTGGTCAATCACTTCCAACATAAATTGGCGGGCATCGGGCACTTTTGCGAAAGGCGGCAATGCGTCTAGGAGAAAAGTATGGTCGCCAAACTCGCTGATGCCCACTCCGAGACGGCAAAGCGTTTTGATTTGCTCTTTTAAGAACTGCGCGTCGCGGGCGCCAAGTTCCAAAGTTTCAGGAATCAACAGGCGCTGGGAAGGGGCGTCGCTCAATTCCATTCGCTTCATCATTTGTTCAAATAGAATTCGTTCGTGGGCGGCGTGTTGATCCATGATTACCATTCCTCGATCCGATTCAAAAACGACATAGAGTTTTTGGATGACGCCGAGCAAGCGCAAGGGAACTTGCAAGAGTGGCATGGGTTCTTTTAAGGCAGGTGGTTGGTTTTTCTTTGTTTCAGTAGTTTTCTGAGTTTCTAAAATCAGAGAAGAGGCGAGATCTTCCGGGAAAGACTCCGGCATATCTGGTTCGACGGATCCTAGAAATTCGCCATCTATCGCGTTATTGAATTCTGTTTCCGAAGATGCCGGGGGAATGACTACTGAGTCGGACGAAGAAAGTTCCGGGGGCGGCAACAGCGATTCGCTGGGTTTTGGCAACGGAGAGGAAGTCGATGCGGTTGAGGCGGGGTTCTTGGAATTTTGAGATTCTGGATGGAGAGAACGGGCGAATTCTCGGAGGCATTCGCGGACGGATTCACTGGCAAATCGTCGCACGCCGAATTCATTTCTGAACTTAATCTCTTTTTTTGACGGATGCACGTTGACGTCCACGAACTGCGGCGATAAATCCAGGAAGAGGCAACAGACCGGGTAACGGCCTTTCATCAGGCTTGAATGGTAGCCTTCCATCAACGCTTGGTTTAGCCCGCGGTTTTCTATCGGGCGGCGATTAACGAACAAATGTTGATCGGATCGGGTAGAGCGAGAAACACCGGGGGCGCCGATTAATCCCCAAAGTCGAATGGGTTGTTCGCAGGTTTTTCCCAGATCGCGGACGGCATCGCGCACGTCGAAGACGCCTTCTGCCCGGAGCCGAAGCATGTTGCCGGCGTCTCCATTCAAAACGCGGTAGCGTTGAAGCAGAAGATCAAGCGCCGCGTCCGTCCCCGATTTCTTTGCCAGCGGAGGAATCTGCCAGACCGTCTTTCCATCATGTTGGTAGGTGAATCCGATTTGCGGATAGGCGAGGGCGATCCAATGAAGATAGTGATGGATGTGAGAACGCTCTGTCTCCGCCGTTCGGAGGAATTTGCGCCGGGCGGGCAGATTGTAAAAAACGTTCCGAACTTCGACGCCCGTTCCCACGGCGCCCGTTCCCGCTTGCACATCAATCATCTTCCCTCCGTGAATGAGAATTCGAGTCCCGTGCGGATCGGCGCTATCGCGTTCTTTCGTGGTCAAACAGAAACGACTAATGCTGGAAATGCTCGGCAACGCTTCCCCGCGAAAGCCCATGCTTCGAATGGAATCCAAATCCGTTGCTTCACGAATCTTGCTGGTAGCGTGTCGTTCTAGCGCAAGCAAGGCGTCATCTCGGCTCATGCCAAAACCATTGTCGGTAACTCGAATCAGGCTCCTTCCCCCGGCTTCGACTTCCACTTGGATGCGAGTTGCCTCCGCGTCGATGGCGTTTTCCACCAATTCTTTGACAATGCTGGCCGGCCGCTCGACGACTTCACCGGCGGCGATTTGATTCGCCACTTTTTCCGACAGTAACTGAACCCGTTGCATGTTTGTGAATGTAGGATGAGACGAGAATTGCGGCAACAATTGGGAGACTTTTTGCCGCCCGCAATCCCAACTTACGAAACCATTCGCGCCATCACGTCTCCCATCCGAGCATAAACTTCCCGCTGATTCTGAGTGTTCTGGAGAATGTCTTCGGCCAATTTCACTCGTCCCGGCTCAAAAAACGTCATCACTGCCGAGCCTCCGAAGCGGAAAAAGCCTTTTTCTTGGCCTTTGACGACCGGTTCCTTCGCCGAAAAGCTTTGGTGAATGCTCCCCACGTTTGTGGCGCCAAACTCGATGATCGCAACTTCGCCGAATTTTGGATTGGAAAGTTGCGTAATCATTCGCTTGTTTTGCCAGAGAAAGGAAAGACTCCGCCGCAGAGCCAGCGGGTTCACCGAATAGAGACAGCCTCTAATCAACGCCGATTTTTCCGCTTTGCCTTCGACGGGAAAATGAAAACGATGATAATCCGTTGGGCAAAGCCGAGAAAGCACGGCAGTACCGTGTTGATATTGTTCGGCCAGCGTGCCGTCTTGAAACAAAGCGGGCAAATCCCATCGTTGTCCCTTGACGAAAACTGAATCCACGGCGGACAAATCAGAAAAACCCAAATGGCGTCCGTCTGCCGGAAAGACTGCGCATTGAGCCGAGGAGTCAATCGGCCTCGCTTCGGGCTTCAACCGGCGGGCAAAAAAATCATTGAAGTGCTCAAACTGATCCAAATCTTTGACAAATTCTCCTGGATCCAAATGAAATTGTTCCACAAAAGGACGAATGCGAGAGCGGCTGGTTGGGCGATTCATCCGCCATCCATACCAAGCTGAAAACCAAAGACGTTTCGCAACCAGCCAAACGGAAAATCTCCCCAACGGACTTTCGTAAGCCCATCTCAAAAAGGATTCTCCGTAAATGGCTTCCGTCTCCACGGTTCCCGAATAACGGTTGTAAAATTGAATCGGCTCGTTTTTCAATCAATCTGGCCTGTTTATCGAACGGGTTTTTTGCCCGCGTTTCTGGGGAAAAGTTTGCCGTCTGGGCTTTTTCAACGAAGGCCGCCGCTTCGTTTCCGCCAATCGAGGATTCTTTCTTTTCGTGGAAGGCGGTTTTGGTTTGTCCTCCGAAACGGATTCCTCTTGCCTTCCTAGAATCGGTTTATTGATACGATGCTGCCTCCATTCGGCGTAAAGAGATTTGGAAAGCCCAGACTTCCGAAATCCAAGTAATTTAACTCCGCGAAGACCAAAATGCCTCTCAATATCGGCGGAACGAAGACATTGCACCACGGGGTAGTGTTTTAGCTTTCGCAACGCTTCCGATTTGCCTCGGTCGGAAATATCCTTAGTAATTAACACAAACTGCAATCGAGACTTGGAACGCAGAACCGCCTGTTGCCCCACGAAAAGAACCCGCGCCCGAAGAACGAAGGGAAACAACTTCTCCACTTTGGCCGCCGAAGTTTGATTCTTCAAAGCCACGAGTCGTCAGTGGATTGGCCTCTTTGGGCATTCATCGGATCCCGCATTGAGATAGCCTCTTGAGTTTGTTTCTTAGTATCTCAAAGTTTACACCGTGTGGCCGATGTTCACCAGCGGTTTTCCATTTAGCGGATTGACCATGATCGGCAGTTTGGGATAGACGCCGTCTTCACCTTGGAATCGATCTGTAATCGGCCAGTGTTGCAATCGGCGGAAGGAGCGAGTTCCATTTGGCATTGTAAAAGTGCCGAGTGATTGCGCCCACTTTTCCATGCCTGTTGACCAGTCTTTATCATCCAGCGTAATGAAGATGCCGGCCGCCACTTTGGAGTTGGATTTGATGACTTGCGCAAACGCTTTGACTTGATCAATGGACGGCGCGCCGCCTTTGACCTGCACAATCACTTCGTCTTCGCCATCATCAGTTTTTCCGTAAAGTTTGCCCTTGCCGTCAATCCCGCCGTCGCATCTTTTGATTTTGTTGGAGAGAATGCCGATGTCGCCAAAGTTCAAAGACTCCGCCGCCCAAGCCTCAAACGATTCCCAGTCTTGCTTAGCAAGCAACCTTGCGCCCGTGATATTCGTGGGAATGCCGTAAATGGGAACATCGATGCCGCACTTATTTTTCATGCGTTTGCGAGTCACGGAGTGGACGGAGAAAACCGAAATATCGATGCCGATGAATTGTCGCTTATTATTGAAAGCCGAGTGCAAAGCCGTGCCGCATCCGCAAAACGGGTCTAGCACAATATCCCCCTCGTTGGAGCTGGCTTTGATGATGCGGTCCAGCAAAGGAAGCGGTTTCCTAGTAGGGTATTGCCAATCGTCGTTTCTCTCTTTTGACTGGAAGACGGTATTTATTTCCCAAACAGAATCGCACTTTTTCGTGTCTTTACCAGTCCATCCGGAAGTTTTCTTTGCAGGCACAATTTGTGATTTGTGATTGTTTGCCTTTGAGTAAAATAACAAGCTGTCATGTTTAGCAGGGAAGGATTTTGTTTGATTTCCAGTTCCTCCATAATGCCAAACAATCTCATTCCGAAAGTTCTTTGCGCCAAAGACAGCATCCATAAGCAGGCGCAAGTAGTAGTTTGAGGAAGGATCACAATGCAAATAGATGCTGCCGGTTTCTTTGAGCAAGTCATGCAAGAGCCAGAGGCGGTCGGCCATGTAAGTCAAGTAAGCCAGCATGCTGTCGTCTCTCTTTTCTAAGTAGCTCCGCAAACCATTGATGAGTTCGCAAGCGGGATGCGCTGTGGTTTTGCAGATGCGTTCGGTGCGTTCATAGGCTTGCGGATCGTAAGTCCACATGTCTGTAAAAGCGTCGAGGCTTCCCGTGTCGCTGTCTTTGGCTTTGGAAGTGGGCGCGCCGTAGTTGCTGTTGCTGTTGAAAGGCGGGTCTAGGTAAATCAGGTCGATGATGCCTTGCACGCCCTTTTCTTTCCAAGCAGTCATTATGTCGGCGCAATCGCCGTAGTAAGCCGCCCCAGTGTTGTAGTCGAGGTTTAGATTGATTTCTGCTTTCATAGAAAACGTTGTTGAATTAATGGATCTCTATAGGTTTTGTCATGTTTGCCAATTCTACGGGGATTTTCCACCAAATCTGCCAACTCAAAGAGGAAATAATGGAAAAGAGAATTCCATGTCTATTCGTCTGTTTGTAGCTGCTTCCTATCTTATTCCAGCCATTCGGGTTTATATCTCTCAAGTGTTCAATGGCAAGGTACGCCAATGAGTAATAGCGTGTTAGTCCATGCTCTCCGTCGATTTGCTTGTAGGGGACGCATAGAAAATCAGCAGTTTTAGATTGGAGATATTTTGTGATTGCGACAAGATCGCCTTTGTATCGTCCAAGTCGATGACCGGAGATTTCAAGTTTTTGGGGAGGTCGTTTGGAGATTGTTCCGGACTTAATTTGAATGTCATGTATTGTGCCGTTGGTTCTAACACGAATATCGGCTTTGGAATCATGTCCCCTCTCTCTCCACATTACATGATGGTTTGCCTGTGTATCGGATCGTATGGCGCGCACGATTAGTTCTTCCAGTTGCCAATCTGAACATCTTCCTCCGGTGAACAATCTGTGGTAGTCTTCTAAGTACTTCCGCAGTCGCTGGATCATTCTTGGAGTCAAGCGATACATACAGACTCTAAATTTGCATCCAGCCATTTCCTGCCGAGAGTCACAAAATCCTCGTTTATCTCCGTAGCGAAGAAGGCGAAGCCCAGCTCTTTCGCCGCCACGCATTCCGAACCACTCCCCGCAAATGGAATCAGCGCGGTCCCCCCCCCCCCCCCCCCCCCCCCCCGACAGACAGTAATAACCGCCGAGTCAACGACATCGGCTTTTGCGTTGGATGCTGAATAATATCGTGACCGGAATGCTCCGAAATGTCGGCGGCGGCAAATAATCGGTTGCCGCAATCTTTGCAGACAAAAACTCGCTCCTTATTTCCTGCGCCGCCGGCCAACGCCGCTACCTTGATGACATCGCGAGGCAAGGCGCCGTTCTCATGCCCGTTGTAGGAGGTTGTTTGTCCGCCCCGACTATATCGTCCCTTCGTTCCCTTTCTAGTTTTTCCGATGCAGTGTTTATACGACTTAGTGTATTTCTCACGGATTGCGTTTATGTTCAAATTCGGCCTCTTATTTTTCCATAAGCATAAGATGGATTCATGGCTTCTTTGCCAAAACTTCGAGCTTGGAACGGTTTTATTTGTGTAGTGCCAAACCAGCCAGCGTTGTTTGTCTATGGGATATTGGACGGCGATATGGGCAAGTATTTCAGGGAAACCATAAACGTAAATTACACCTTTGTTGGAAAGATAGTCCAAACAGACGGAAAGCCAGTTTTTCGTCCATTCCACATATTCCGGCAGGGAACGGTTATCGCTGTTGTTGCCGAAGTCTTTGCCAATGTTGTACGGGGGGTCGGCGATGACGACGTCAAACTTCTCAGAGCGCAGCATCTTAGAGGTATGAAGAAAATCTCCGCAGTGTATTTTGTTCATGGAGTTTTTAGTCGTCATTTATATTAGCGGATGCCTTGGTTTTCTAAGCGGAGCAGTTCGGTTTCCCAGCGTTCGCGGATTTTGGGATCGCTTTGGGCTTCCTCTGGGAGAAGGCTGCGCCGAGTGCAGTTGATTAGCGCTTGGAGGGTTTGGTAACGCCGGGTTGCGGTGATTGCCGGGGGGAGATGGTCGCGAACGATTTCCAATATGGTTTCGAAGGAAAGGCGACCGCCGGAGGAAGCGGACTTGGCTTTTAGTTCAGAACGAAGGGAGGCGTAGCCGGCGGCGGAGTAGGAAGCGGTTGCGTTTTTTAGAGATTGAAGTTGGTCTGCGCTTGGCTTTTTGCCCAGCACAGGCTGGATGATCCAGTTTAGAAATTCGTCGACGTCCTTTCCTTCGGGATCTAGGACGGGGATGATGAGGTCGCCGGCGCGGCCGGGACGGCGAAGGTCGGGCGAGAGAAGGTGAATTCGCGCAGTGACTAAAAGCCAAGCGACACGGCCCCGAAGCTGCGGATCGGACATCATGGCTTGGATGCGGCCGGTGAGTCGGCGTTCGGTGGGATGGGCGTCGGCGCCGACGCCGCCCAGTTGCGTGTCCGCTTCGTCAATGAAGATCAAAACTTTGGAGAGGGCGTGCAATACGCGGCGCAGTCTTTCAAAGAGAACGTCGGTTTGTCCGAACCATTGGCTGCGGATATTTTTGATAACGAGAACGACCATGTTCAGTTCGGCGGCGACAGCTTCAAAAAGGAAGGTTTTGCCGCCTCCAATGGGCCCGGCAACGGCGGCGCCGGCAAGCGCTTCTTCTCCGCCAGCGGAAAAGCGGGGGATAAGCTCAGTGCGCAGAAAGGTTTTGAGTTGTTGGAAGCCGACGATGTCTTTGAGGGAGTGTTGGGGTTTTTTGAACTCGACGACGCCTTCTCCGAGTTGGCTTTGGATGTAGGATTCGACTTTGGCGATGACGGTTTCCTGCGTCAGTGTTTTGTTTTCGTGAGCGGCTCCTTTGAGCAACTGCATTAGCGCGTGTAGGGAGAGGCCGGCGGTGAAGGCGGCGAGCTGGCCTTGAGTTCCCCAGAGTTTGATTTTGCGGTCTTCGAGTTGGGTTCGGTTGAACCAAGAGATGAAGTGTTTTTGGGTGGAGAGATTGGGCGAAGGAACTTCCACTTCTAATAGTTGAGGAAGGGCACTTACCCGATGGTGAAGCTGGCTGCGAGATTCGGCGATGAGGACGACGGTGTCTTCGCCGTTGACGAATCCCGGATCGCTGAACCAATCGTGGCAGATGTGGACTCGTTGGCGGTCTTTGTCGCTCAAACTCACGATAGGCGCTTCGGGGATTACCATGTCTGCGCTTTCGACGATTAGGATGAGGTGGTCGGAGAGAAGGGGTTGGCTGTCGATCTCGCTTCGCGAGCAAAGGCACATTTGGCGGAGGAGTTCAAGCGCCAGAGTGGGGTTATTGATTGCTTTGCGCAGGTTTTCATCGTAAGCGCCAATAATAGGATCTAAGTCCGCCGCCGCTTTGCCTTTGGCGGTCAATCGTTTGATGGCCAGTTCGTTGCTGTCGTAGCCGCTGCGCCAGCGGAGCCACGCGTCGCGCATTTTTTGGGAGGCAACGTCGTCGAGGAATCGAATGGGACCGTTAAGCTCGTAGACGATGACAATAATGCCGGGGAGGTTCCAGCTGGCGGCCAAGTAGTGGACAAGGGGAACGTAGTTCTCTCGGTTGGAATCGACTGCGCAAAACAAATCATGGATGTTGCCGGTGAAGGCAAGCGAGCGGGATTGTCCAGAGTTGATCACTCGGCCCGCTTCTTTGAGGAACGGATAGACGTGAGCTTTCACAAGGTGGATTTAGACATTTCGTCCCAATAGGTGATGTGTTCGCCGGCAGATTGCAAGTGTTTGGAATGGAAGACTTGTTGGCGGACTTCTTCGCGCTGTTGTTCGAATTGCTCGTATTCCCGGACTTCGTGAGGCTCGAAGACGGGGGAGGCTTTGTCATAGACTACGGCGGCGCCGGGATAGGTTATATATCCGTTTTCCTTCCAGTTCCAATACATGGAGAGGCCGACTAAACGGTCGCCCACGTAAATGGCTTCGTTAAGCTCGTGGGTAACAATGATCAAGGTATAAGGGGGCGGCTGGTTGCGTTTTCTGAAATCTTGATTCTGATTGTAGAGTTGTAGGAGTAGACGTTGTAAATCTTCGCGGGTAGATTCATCCAAGGCGCCGAAAGGTTCGTCCAGCAGAATAATTTCGGGTTTCATAATCAAGGCTTGGGCAATGGCGACTCGCTGCCGCATGCCTCCCGACATTTCGTGAGGGTAGAGTTTGACGGCGTCCTTGAGTTTTACTTTTTCGAGGTATTCGTCGGCAAGTTGTAAGTATTCCCGCCTCAATTGGCGCCACTTCAAGTATTGGAAGATTCGGAGAGGAATGCTGGTTTGGTCGAGCTTCAACCCTAAGGCGACGTTTTCGCGGGCGGTGAGGAAGGGAAATAAGGAGTAATGTTGGTAGACGATTCCGCGGTCGCGGCCAGGACCTTGGATGCGGGTCATATTATTTGAGTTGTGGGAGAGGCTCACAAGCACCTTGCCTTTTTTGGGGAGATGTGTGCCGACAATGGCGCGCAGGAGGGTGGACTTTCCACAGCCGCTGGGACCTACCAAAGAAAGAAACTGGCCGCGGCCCACTTTGAGGTTGACGTCCCATAAAACTTTCTTGTCGCCAAACCAATGATGGATGCCGCTGCACTCAAGGGCGATGGAGTTCATGGTGTTTTTCAATGTTGTCGGCACCAAGGACAAAGCCAAAGTTCCATGCGCCGCAAGGCAAAGTCCATCAAGTAGCCGAAGGCGGCGAGGATCGCCAAATAGGGATAAACGACGCTCATATCTAATAGTTTGGATTGAAGGCGAATGCGATAGCCAAAGCCGACGTCGCCGAAGATCATTTCCGCGGCGATCAGATACACCATCGCAGGGCCGATCATCAGCCGGGTGGTTTCAATGAGTTTGGGCAGGACAAATTGGAAGAGGATTGTCCATATCACTTCTGCGTGGGACGCGCCCAGCGTATAGGCCTTAAATTGCAACTCATCGGGAAATGATTTCACCGTTAGGTGGATGGCCACCGCCATCGTTGGCAAAACGCCGAAGGCAATCATCGACACATACATAGGAGTGCCCAGCCCCGCCATAACCATGAACACGGCCACGGCCGCCGTTGGGGGAATTTTGGCGAAGAACGAAAGCGGCGGATAAAGGAATGCCTCAACTTTGGGAAAGCAACCCATGTGAATGCCGATCAGGAGGGAACCGGCGACGCCGCTAAAAAGGCCGAGAAACAAGCGATAGCCGGTGGCTTTGGCATCCACCAGCAGCCAGCGCTCGCCGGAAAGTTTGTTGGGTTGGATGGATTTGAGGACGCCCTCCGCCAGTTGGCTCCAACTAGGGATCGTGGTGTCTTTGGGGTTGTCTTTATGCTGGCGATGGGAAAGCCATGTGTAGCCCAGCAGGAGGGAGACTACCGAAAGCAAACCTAGAAAAATT
The DNA here is from genome assembly GCA_965203425.1 of Limisphaerales bacterium. Classification (GTDB taxonomy): domain Bacteria; phylum Verrucomicrobiota; class Verrucomicrobiia; order Limisphaerales; family AAA164-E04; genus UBA2970. Next base: position 324,449 of record OZ241891.1, read on the forward strand.
CTGGTTCTCTGTTGAATAGTTCGCCGAATCACAAGCCTTAAAAGGATTCCAAGTCTTTTTGCATCCGGCTCACTTGCCGCGTTGTTAGGCGAGTTTCCAAAATTGTGGCCAGATGTTCTGCCTGCGCTCGATCCTTCTTGGCCACGTTCAGTTGCAGTCTGCCTTGTTTGTTTCCCGGAATGCTTTTGAACGTTCGTAAGCTTTTCCCTTGAAGCGCCAAAGTGTGAGAAATCCACCCGGGTTTCCACTCAACGGCGACGAGATCGTCGATGGAGATGATCACGTCTCGAACGCCGGTGTCGAACAGCCGCAAAAAAGTGAATTCAAACTCAAAGCGCAGCCCTTCTTTCTCGTAGTAAAGAATTCCCTCAACCGTCCCGAATCCGGCATACAGATTGGAAAAGGAAAAAGGAATGGCGATGCGGTCGGAGATCATAGTTGGAGAGCATGCCATGCCCAGCTTCTTTTTGTGGATGCGCTTGCTTGCGCTCGGATTATTGCTCTTGAGAGGCGGCAACCGAGTCGATGTAAGTGGGGTCAAAACGAAGGTCGGCAGCGCCTTCGCTACCATAACTGAAGGTGGGTTTGCGACTCACCATTTCGTGATCTAGGCAGAAGGAAGCCACTTTTTCCATGATGTTCGGAAGATCCGCGCCGGCAAGGATGTCTTTGGCTTTCTTCGACGTGTCGAAGAATTGGGTTTGCTTCACCACGGTTTCCATCGATTCCAAATCTAGGTCGGAAAACTTCTCGCCCAGGGCGACAAGCGTCTCGTCTCTTGTAGACGGATTGGCGATGCGTTGATTGACGGCGTAAAAGGCGTCAATCAACGCGCAGGCAAACTTTTTGCCGCCGGGTTTTTGCAACGAGTCTTGCGCGATGATGACTGCGTCGATGATTTCGTTGGGGATTTTTTTGGAATCGAAGAGGACTCTGGCGTCGCTTCGCTTTTTTAGTGTTTCCATGACGAAGGGATTCCAAACGACGATGGCTTCTGTGCCGGCTTGTTTTTGCTGCATGGCAATGGCGGCGGCGCTTGGATCCAGGTTGCTGAAGTTGTGGTCGGATTCTTTTTCGCCAAGGATTTCTAGATTTCTAACGAAACAGTATTCAGAAACGGATTTTTGCAGGCCAAAGACTTTTTTGCCTCGCAGGTCTTGGACTTTTTGGATGGCGTCGGTCACGATGCAGGCGTCGGCGCCGTTGCTGGTGGAGGTGGGCAGGATCATTGTGGAGGGGCGGCTGAGGGACGGGTTCAGGGCGTCTATGTTGGTGAGGCAGGCCGCATCCACTTGAGCGGCGCCGTACATTGTAATGCAACCGTCGTAGTCGGCTTCTCTAAGGACAATGTCGACGTTCCATTTTGTTTCGATGGGTCCGAGTTTTCCCTCGGCGCCGTCAACGAGTTTGGCGACGTCGTGGGCGACGCCAAACACGCTCCAGGAAGGATACTCGCTCCAAGCCAGCGAAAAGCTGGGCGGTTTTATCTCTGGGGAGGTTTCGTTATCTGTGCTGCCGGAACCGCAACCAGCGGCCAAGGCCATACAAGCGGCGATAAAACTCCAGTGAATCAGTTTCTTGGAATCAAACATTTTTTTCATGGCGGTTTTCTCTCGGTCGTTTCGTTTTTCTCAGTTTGTGAAGTAAAAAAGCGATTTGTTTTCGGCGGTGGTTTCCCTCATTCGGGTAGGGCGGTGTCTTTGCTTTCGGATTCTTTGGGTTTGTCGACGGATTCGGCGCTCTCGGCCAGTCCGATTAGGGAGTCAAATTCTGAAGTGGACTCCGAAGCGCGGGCGTATTCCAGAAATTCGTTTTCTTGCGCTTTGGTGTCGGAGCCGGCCATTTCTTTGGCGACTCGGGCTTCGGCCTTAACTTCCTGCCGCATTTTGCGCAAGGATTGAAGATCTTCGGCGGTGCCGTCTTCGGCAATGCCGGCGATGGTGTCGGCGATTTCCTTTTCTTGTTTGGCGGAGATTACTTCGGCCACAGTGTCGGCGGCTTCGGAGCGGACTTTCTCGACTTCGCGGAGCAATTGTTGGAGTTGAACTTTATGTTCGCCGATGGTTTTTTTGTAATCTGCGACGTTGTTTTCCAGTTCCTCAATGCGCTCTTGTTTCTCATCGAGGGTGGAGGAAAAGTCGTTATAGGCGGACAGGCATTTTTTGTAGTTTTCGTCCGCGTGGATGGCTTCTTTGGATTTTCCGGCGGATTGCAGTTTGGCGACGGTTTGTTTGGCTTTGGCTAAGGCGCCGGCTTTGAGCCGTTCCAAATTGGCCACTTCCTCGCTGAGTTGCTTGACTTTGGCCGTTTTGGCTTCTTCTTGGGCGATGAGTCCGGCCACGGCTTGTTTGTATTGTTGGATGCGCGAGATTTTTTCCCGGACGATCTCATCGTATTTGGCGCGAATGACGTGGGGGTTGGTGTCGAGAACCCGTCGGGCGGAGTCAACTTGGCCTGTGAGAAGGTATCCAACCGCTTTGATCCATCTTCCTATAGCTCGAAACATATCTTTCCTTTGGTTTTTCCTTTGGTCAGTTCTTGAAAACTTGGGACTCGCGCATCCATTTGTTGATGCGCGTTTCGACTGTTTTCGCAATTTTCAAACTTTGATCTAATTCGCTGCGCATTTGTTTTAAACGGTCCGTAGAAGCGCTTCCCGCGCCGAATTGCTTCAGGCCGACGAGCGCCGCGCTTAGTTGTCGCACACTGCCTTGTATGTCGTCAATGATTATTTCTCTTTGGGCGAGGATGGGTTTGCGGGCGGCCGGCGTGTGAAGGGAAGAGGCGGTTTCCCAAAGTTGGATGGTTTGTTCGAGCAGCTCGACGCAGTGATCAAACAGTTCGATGACGCGCGTGTGAATGTCTATCAGGGAGGCAAGCTGATGGCTTTTGCCCGATCTGAGTTTGTTTTCTCGGAAGACCCGAACGAGCGCGCGCAAGTCTCTCAACGCTTTTTCTGGACGGGGATCATCGTCGGAGCTTTCGAGCCGCATCTGCAATTGGTCTAGATCCCGCTCTTTCCGGGCGACTTCGTCGGCCTCCATCTCTTGGAAAATTTGGGTAGCCGCGTTGTCGCTCCCTAAAAAGAGTTTGGTCAGAAAAATGCCGCCAGCGCTGGCAAGCCCGGCCAATCCGGCAAAAGCGGCCAAGCCAGCCGCCTTCCATTCAAACGTCCAGGCAGCCGCCAGCATGGTGACCCCAAATAAAAACGGCGCAAGAACAAGAGGGCTGCTGAGATGATGCAGTAGCAGGCGTTTGCGAATCTGTCGGTTGTCGATCATTCTTGCCCTTCGTAGAGATCGCCGAGAAGAATATCCTTTGGGGACGCATTCGAGAACAGAATTTTTAACCAATTGCGTCGAATTCTTTGCCGGCGGTGGGGAGCAATCTCGGAAATGAAGAGCGGAACGAGATACAAAGGTTTGCTTTTGCTTTCTAATGTTCCGTCGTCGAGACGGCATTCGCTGGCAAGGATGGGACAAAGAAGAGAACGCATTGGAAACACGACCGCGGCCGCCGATTTCCGGGCTTCGGGCAGGATTTTGCATTCGGCGGTTCATCGAAGGCGAGTTCATTAGTAGGGGAGTTGCCCAACAATGAAGCGGACGGATTGCGCCGCTCCGGTTTGGTTTTGCGAAGGCATGGCTTCGGTGCGGATTCGTTGGCCGCCAATCCCGGCCTTCGTCAGGTATTGGACAACGGCTTGCGCTCTTTGCTCGGCAAGGCGACGGTTGGCCTCAGCATCTCCCTCCGCGCGTGTTTGGCCGATAACGCGAAGGTAAAATTCGGGGAAGGTTTTGAGTTTTTTTGCAGTTTCGGACAAGTCTCGCTTGCTTGTCAGGCTAATTTTGTTGGAGCCGCGAGCGAAGACAATGGGCTGAATCTTCAACTCGCCAACGGGACGCAATTGCGCCCATTGCGATTCGCTGAGGGCCGCTGCTTCCGCCGTGATTCTCACGGTTTCTTCCAATTTGGCGTCGAGTTCGGAGATAAGGTTGATGGTTTTGGCGGGGTGGAAGCCTTCGTCTTTCAGTTCCGTCAGTATTTGTTGGTAGAACAAGGTATGATGCTTTCCTTCCAAAGGGTCTCGCTCGACGGCCTTTGTTTTGACCAGCACGTCGACGATATTGATGATGATGTCCTCGATGTGTTGCTGTTTTGTTGATCCGCTCAATCCAAAGTGAGCGAAGTTTTCGAGTGTGTTTTTCCATTGAATTCCTTGGACCACTTTTTGCGCCTGATCGTCGTCCATACGGTCGCCGCCGGATTGGGCGGCGTCTTTTTGAACCAACTGCTTCATGCCCTCCGGTTGTTGGTGAAAGTGGTAGGCGACGCGCAAATAGGCTTTGACCACGGCGGCAATTTGTTGCGGATGATCTCGAAGAAAGTCGCGGCGGGCAACGAGAACGTCGACAATATATCCCTTGAGTTTGGAACTGTCGAGGAGGATTTGGTATCCATATCGGTTTACGGCCTGCGAGACGTAAGGTTCCCACAGCACAAAGGCGCGTTTCTCCGAGCCTCGATAAGCGCGAGCTTGGCGAAGCACTTCCTGGGCGTTGTCCGCGGGAATCTGCCAATCTTCCGGCAGGTTGGGCAGGCTAAAATGAGCAAGAACGACGCGCGCCAAAAATTCGCTGGGAGAGTTGGGCGTAAGAACGATTCTTGCGTTCGGATCATCCAAAGCCTGCAAACTGGAGACGAGGTTGGTCTTTGCGAGGATGGCGTCGCTGCCTTGGGTTTCGTCGATGATCAAGACGATGCTGCCGGGAAAATGGCCGGCTTTGGCGCCGGCGGTCAAGTAAGAATCGATGGTGAACACGGCCAGGTCGATGGATCCCTCTTTCAACGCTTCCAAGCGCTTTGCGTAGTCAGCTTGATCATCTAGGATAGTAAACTTGATTCCCTCGCGCTTCAGAAGATTCTTAATCCTGTCGGAGCGAAGAACGGCATAGCCGGAAAACGAATCGGCGGCGATCCGAACTTCGGATTGATATTGGCTTGCGGAGCCGGTGTCTTTCTCAAGTTTTTCTGAAAAAAACGGATGCACGAGAAGTTTGTAGGCCACCGCCAAGACCGCCAAGATGGCGCACCAAAGCACGGAAGCGACGAGACAGCCTTTGGATTTCTTGGAACTCATCAGCGAAACATTTTCTTGGCAGCTACCAATAAGATGAGGAGGAAGACAACGCCGGGCAGAAGAAGGTTCGGCGAACGAGACGGTTTATCGACAGCACTTGTAGGCGCGGGCGATTGAGTATTTTGCCCTTGAGAAGGGGCGGCGCCGGCATTTGCGGGTTCCCAATCTACGATTGGCCGCCGCGCGTTTTCGCCAATCGGCCGATTGCCGGAGGTGGAGAGAGCCTGCAAAGCGGCCACGGCGCATTCGACGGGGAGGGGAACGATGAGCTCAAAAGCTTCTTCCATAGAGAAGTCGCCGACGTCGGAGGAAAGTTCCGCAAAAACCTCTCGAATCGCTCTTTCCAAAGAATCGGGATCGTTGGCGCGGCGATAGGAATGCGCCATAGAGGCGAGTGTGTGATCGGTTTTCATGTCCACACCGATGACGTCCACGATAATGCCGCGAGCCAGCACTTCCGGTGTGTAGCGATCTACCAATTCGGGATCGCTGGCATCACCGTCGGTGACGATGAGAAGTCGATAAGTGCCGTAGCCGTATTGCTGCGCGCGCGCCTCCAAAAGGCGGTCGGCCCCCATTTTTATGTATTTGCCAAGGGGTGTTCCGCTTTCTGGAATTGGCAGATCGATCGCTTCTAAAAGCCGCTCCTCATCTCGCGGGCCAAGAGGATAAACCCAATCGTTTCTGAGGTTTTCGGCGCTGAAGACCAAAAGTCCAATGTGCGTGGTTTCCGGCACGTTTCGCAGCACGGATTTGAGAGCCGCTTTGGCCGCCTCCATTTTCTGGACACCGCTCCCCCGCATTTTCTGCTTCATAGAACCGGAAGCGTCCAGAACGATGACGACGTTGTCGTGATATTCCTCGAAACTTGCGGACGATTCTTCTTGTGCGGAAGCGCTGTAACTCAGCAAAAGGACGAAGCCGGCAGTGACGGTTTTCAAAAGATTCATAAGACAATGGGGAAAGTTTGCTTTTTTCTAAAAGTCAAAATCGGATTCTATCGTCGCCTCGGCGGGAACGCGAATGACGCGGAACTCGACGCGCATGTTTTGGCGGGCCTCATCGATATTGCGCGGTTTGGCGATGAAGGGTTCGCGGACGCCGATGCCGGTGGGTTGAATTTGACTTTTGTCCAAATTGAGCCCTTTGGACTGCGCGTATTGAGTAATTGATTGGAACACGGCTTCGGCACGTTTCCGGGAAAGGTTGAGCGCGACCTGCATCGTTTCACGCGGATTATGCTCGGCGACGCCGTCAAAGGCGCCGGATTCAACAAGTTGGATGAGTTCGGCGGTGGCGTTGAGATCCAGCGGACGCCCCCGAAGCGAGTATCTGTAATTGCCTCGAGTGCCGGATTGTTTGAGAACGCCTTTTTTGAGGCCGGCGCGGACGAATTCCGACAGAGTTTTAGTAGGGTCGGCGTGGCCTCGGATGGCGATGACGGCGTTGCCAAAACGTTCGGCAATCTCCACAACGCGCTGAAACTCGGCGCCGTATTGGATGGCGCTGAACTCAATTTGGTTCGGTTCAAAGTTGATCGTAAAGGAGAGAATGGTTTTATCGTCCAGCGCCTCGCCGGAAACGAGCGCCTCAATTTCGCTGCGCACCGCTTCGGCGCGAAATCGTTCGCCTCGTTGAATGTCGGTTTTCGTCAAATAGCCGATGAATTCGCGCCCCTGATAATTCAGGCCGGAAGCAAAAAGCCCCATGCGCTCTTTGGCATATCCCCGATCGACGGCGAGGTCCAAAGCCGCCTTTTGAAACGCCTCAAAGCCGCTCATGTTGCCTTTCTCCGTGAAGAAAACGACGTTTCCCGGATACCCGACAAAGGTGCAATCAGAAATCAGCCCGTGCGCTTCTTCCAGCACGGGAATGGTTTTCTTGCCGTAAATGCTCTGCGTGGTTTGGAGAAGCGCCTCAAAAGAACTCGAGCCGCGATCTTCAAACTGCTTCTTCAAGTCAATCACTTCCTCAGTCGCCTTCAAATAGCCGGCGACAAACTTCGTAATCATGGCTTTGTTGGCGTCGTAAAAGTCCTTCCGGCATACATACACATCGGCGATGGATCGGGAAAGCTCGGCGGTGGACACCAACACTTTGGCGCCTTTCACCGTTCCTTCGGCGCCGGTGCCTTGGTTTTCCAGCCCCCCGCAAAGGCCGAGCATATCCGGGGTAATGGCGAAGCAGGCATCCACATTGCCGTCATTTCGAAAAATCTCTGACGGCGAGTCTTGAGTCCCCGTCAAGTCTTTTGCCCAGCGAATCTGAATATCATTCCAGGAAAGATTAGCGGCCTTAAGAACGTCATCCAACATGCCGACGTGAGGGCCTCCCTGTTGCAGAGCGATGGTACTTCCCTTCAAATCCGCCACTGTTTTGATCGAGCCGCGCGAAATTAGATGATCTCCGGCCGACCAAGTCATTTGCAAAATCGCAACCCCTTTCGTGCGCGGGTCCGAGCCAATCACTTCCGAAGCCATGCCCATCATCCGAAACGTGCCTCGCAGAAAAGGACTCTTGCCGGAAAGATAATCGCGAACCTGGCCGACAAAATCATCGCCGGCAACCAGATTGAGGCGAAGCCCCTGCCGGTCAAAAATGGAGCCCGGCTTCGTCTGCAATCCGCCGTTCGCGTAAAAAGTCGCCATATCCCCACCCCAAGTGATGTAGGGCACTCGGAGAGAGCCGCCGGCATTGACGGATTGAACGTTCGCCGGCCCGACCAGTTCACTAAAACGCTCTTCGCTGAAAACAAGACCGGGAAAAAATGTCAGGCCGACGGCAAAAGCGGCGGCCCATAACGGTTGAGTTCGGTGGCTTCTGGATATCATCGTTCTTCTTTCTTCTGTTGCTTCCATGCAGATTGCGCAAAATCTCGATCCACTTCCATTACACAAACACCGTCCATTTATATCAACCAAGAAACCGTGAAAGCGGCTCCAAAGCAAATCTGCGCGAAGCAAACCTTTTCATTGACTCGCAACGGCAATATAATGCGAAGCCGATGAGTTTGACAAGCCGATTCAGAATAGCCGCTTGTAGCGGCGCTTTGGCGGTTGCCCTGGGCGCTTTTGGCGCTCACGGCCTCCGCGAAACCCTCTCAACGCGCCAAACCACCGACACCTGGGAAACCGCCGCATTTTACCACTTCATCCACACATTCGCCCTCTTGTGGAGCGCCGATCGCGAAAAAACCCAACCTTGGTGGTGTTTCCTGTTCGGAATCGCCGTCTTCTCCGGATCGCTCTACATACTCGCAATCAGCGGATGGAAATGGTTGGGAGCCATCGCGCCCTTCGGCGGCGCGTCCCTTATCCTCGGCTGGCTTTGGCTGGCGGCCATCTTGCAAAAACCAACGAACAACGACAAAAGGCCAGCGGATAAAGCCGGCGAATCCTAACCGTTTAATCAGCGACGACTCCCTCTAAACACACCGTTCCGCTAGTTAAAAATTGCAGATTTCCGATCCTGTTTTTTGCTTTCTGCCTTTTCGAACACAGCCAGCAAGGATAAAAAAGACAAAACAAAAACTCCGCTCCGGAAAAATCCCAAAGCGAAGTTAAAAACCCAATCCCTCTTTGCCGACAACAATCTCCGGTTGCCAACCCAAAAATCGCAAATCGCCGACTTTTGACAACAGCTACGAAGTTGGGGTGGCTTGGGTTTGTCGTTGTTTCTTTTGGAGGTGGCGGCGGAAGAGGACAAAGCCTAGCGCAAACAAGCCAAACACAAGCGCGTATTCTTTGGGTTCGGGGATGACCCGCCCGTGCACTCTTATGCGCAAACCGTTATCTTGCGTATGATCCGTCCAACTCTTCAACACCCCGTTCCCCGGCCGATTGCCATTGAAACTGCCCGGAGTCGTAATGTGAAAATGCCCTATCGGTTTCGCCATCGTCGCCGCCCCAATCCAGTTCACATTCGGCTGCCCCGTGCCGTACTGAAAGTTACTGCCACTCACTCGCGGCCCGATGTTATCCCAACCGGTGTTGGCGACATTGTTTAGATGCATAGCGGCGATGGTGCGGCTGCCGATGCCCGTGAAGGTGAGCGTGGGCACATTGGTGGCCGTGCTGGGAATGGTGATGTCGTCGTTCGTGTTCGTTGTTCCCAGTTTGATGGTTTGCCCCAAACGAGTGCGCAAAGACTCTAAGTCTAAGGGCGAGTTGGTGGCCGATGCCGTGAAGAGCGACGTCAAGTTGTAATTGGCGGCCGGCGTGAGCGAGGTCGGATCCTGAAGAAAGGCGTTGCTCGTTTTGTGCGTGTCGCGGCGGTTATAGCCTCCGCTAGTGCTGATGTAAGGGAAGACATTTGCAATGGTCACGCCGGAGCGCGAAGAACCGCTAAAAATCCAGAGCGTGTTGTTGGTGCTGTCTTGGGAAGGGAAGATGTCCAAGTACAACTGCGCCTGGCTCTGCTCCACCGAAACCAAAGAAAGCGCCGACACAATCAACGCCGCTAGAAGAGCAGACTTATTGCCGATGCCCGATGCCCGATGCCCGATGCCCGATGCCCGATGCCCGATGCCCGATGCCCGATGCCCGATGCCCGAATTTTGACAAATTCGCCTTCCTACCGTTCAAATGTTTTTGTTCTTTCATAACAAAAAAATAATAAAAAATAATCAAATCACCGTAAAAACGAACCGATTTTCCAATAAACAAATCCGCAATGCAATTTGAATAACAAATACGCTCTCATTCCCCTCGCGTCAAGCAGAAAATCACAAAAAGTTGAAGAAAGTTCTCGAGGTTGGTGGCTTGCGGGGGATTTAGGGGCGGATAATCGACGAGTGGATTCGCCCGAGAATTCTTTGGTTTTGCGAGATTTGAGGAATTTTCTTTGGATTCTTGTGTTGGACTTTTCTTTTAGTCGCCTTGCGCGAATCTTTGCATAGAGTGGGTCGGTTCGCGAAACGCCGCCGCCCCTCAGAGAGAGCTTTTATACATGCCCATGATTTGGTAGCCAGAGTCGACGTAAATGACTTGTCCGGTAATCGCCGCTGCGCCTTCGCTGGCCAAGAAAACGCCGGTGGCTCCCAACTCTGCCGGATCGATGTTCCGTTTCAAGGGAGCGTGTTCTTCGTAATGCTTGAGCATTGAAGTGAATCCGGCGATGCCTCGCGCGGCCAGCGTGTTTACAGGGCCGGCGCTAATGCAGTTGAGGCGGATTTTTTTCGGGCCTAAGTCATATGCGAGATAGCGGGTTGAAGATTCTAATGCCGCTTTAGCCACGCCCATGACGTTGTAGTGCGGAACGACCTTTTCCGATCCGTAATAAGACATGGCAAGAATGCTACCGCCATCCGGCATTATGGGAGCCGCTTCTCGGGCAACGGCCACCAATGAGTAAGCCGAAACATCCAGCGCGACTCGAAACGACTCGCGATCCGTATCGACAAAGTTGCCTTCCAAAGATCGCCGGGGAGCAAAGGCAACGGAATGAAGCAAGATGTCCAATTTGCCAAACCGGGCTTTGACGGCGGCGAAAACTTGAGCGATTTCCTTGTCCGAAGCAACGTCGCACGGGAGCAACAACGCGTCGGCGCCGAAAGTGGCGGCAAGTTGCTCCACGTTGTCTTTCACTCGGTCGCCTTGATAAGTGAACGCCAACCTGGCGCCGGCCTCGCGCCACGCCTTTGCGATGGCCCATGCAATAGACCTTTTGTTGGCAACTCCAAATACCAGCCCTAGTTTTCCTTCCAGCATCGACATTCCCTCAATCTACCGCCGGCACGAGGCCGAGTCAATCCCATCTTTCCTCACGCATACTCCAGCAAAAAACGCGGGCTAATAGTCAAAAACTAGGAGACCGCCGCATTGAATTTTGCCGCAGTTAGAGCAAAGACGATGCTCGCCTTCCATATCCAGCTTGATAAAGGAAGATTGATTGGACGGAGTAATTGGTTGCCCGCATTCGTAGCAGACTTCCTTTGCGTTTTGTTGAACATCCTTGCTTTTTTCGGAATCGCTCATTTCTTTGCCTTTCGCTTGACTCTTTCTTGTCGCCGCCATCTTGTGCGGCGAAAATCCTTTCATTGAACAGCAGAATTTGTGCCAACTGCGCCGATAGAGGAAAATTTTGGGGAGACAATTCGTTTTTGCCGGGAACAGAAGTTCGCCGGCTGATGAACCTTGACGCGGTGTTCCAATCAGCAACCCCAAAGGCACGATGTCGGAATTCACGGACGGCAGTCCTTGGCCAAAGGCCGGAGACTCTGTAACGACAAAGCAGAGAAGGAGATTCCAAATCCCGATCTCCTTGCTCTTTCCCCCTCCGTGTTCAAGAACTTCAAATCCCAATAAACCAATTCCCTCGCCTCCCAAGCACTAGAGACAGCGATTAACCGCTCGTCCTCAGCAATTCCCATCTCCCTCTCCCCCTTCCCAATCCACAAACTTTGAAAACCCCAACCACACACATACAACCCGCAAAAAAACACTTCCTTCCCGCAAACAACCAACACCAGCCTCCCAACGCAATCCATAAAATGACCATTCCTATAAAAGCCTACCTTCCTCCCCCGACCAACCCCAATCCACCCTAACCTTTCTTCCTCTTTTCCTTCTTTTGCATAGACAACCGCCAGCAACAGAAATTCCTTCACCGCATCATTCCTTTCACAACATAGCAATCCCCGCAGAATACTCCCAACCATCCAACCTTTCCAAAACAATAACCCAACTGCCCCAAAACCAACCATCAACCGTTGACCATAAAGCTTACATCAAAACACTTCCCCACCACTTACTACTCTAACAACGACTCCTTCCCTCTCACCTAACACCAACCGCCAGAACCTTTTTCCCGCAACAACAAGGCGGAATGGCACGCTTCTTTGTCGGTTTCCTTGTTTGGCCCTTTCTTCTAATGCGTCTTCTTCATTCAAAATTCTCCCCCTCCACAAAATACACTTTCCGCACTGACTACTAACCCAACAAAACTTCCTCTCTCATAACGGCAAGCCAAAGGAAGAATTTCCCCCTCCGCGATTTCTCTTTTTCCACTTTTTTGCGAAGTCAGCGCCAGTAGCCAGTGATTCGCAGTCATGAATTTGCAATCAGCAAGTTGAGATGTTCCACTCTTCCGAATTCAGCCACTAACCCAGCCGACAATAACCAAGAGAACTTCTTCAAAACTAAAAACCCATCTTCGCACACCTTGCAGTTTTGCCCTCCCTTCCCATGCGCCGTTCCTCATTCAAAATTCTCCCCCTCCACAAAACACACTTTTCGCACTGACTACTAACCCAACAAAACACGAACCACCAAAACTTTTTCCCACAACGGCAAGATGGGAGGGCACGCTTCTTGGCGCTCTTGGGCGTTTCTAACAAACTTGCTTTCCTCTTTTCTTCCCTTTTTCCATTTTGAGCTTGAACCCGGCATCGGCCAGAGACAGCCACCAAGCCAGAACGCATTCCCAAGCATCGTTGGACGCCGAGCGAAGAAGCGTTCCTCCAAAAACATAAATCGCCATTGTGGATTCCATCGTGGAGTGGTTCGCATCCGCAGTCTCTTAGATTTAGAAACCGGTTCGTTGGACGAGGATGGATTTCATTTGAGGCTGTTTTATTCGTTATTTTATATCCACGAAAGCGGCGACATGACGAAGAGGTTTTCTATTGTTTGCGTCAAAACAAAAGCAACAAGCATCATCCAGAAGTCTCTTTTAGCGGCGTCGGTAGTTGGGATGCTTTCTTCCCCTGTTCTCACCCAACCAAGCCAATCTCAGTTGTATATTGTCTCTACCATAGCCAAAACAAGACCAACCAAACCCTCTGGTTTTTCTCCAAGCCCTCTATAACACGAGCCGGCAACTCGATAAGATCTAGCGGGGAGAGAAGGGTTGGCAATCAAGACAGTTGAGAAATTTACTTCTCAGATAAAGGCGGACACATTGACAAGGCCAACAAGTCTAAGGATGCGAACCTTCCCCATTCTTTCTGATTGGCTAACTCTAATCCTAAAGACATCGATTCGGCAAGAAAGAGAATTTCGGGCAAAGGCAGAACCAACGCCAACATCAACTTTTGCCGCTAGCGCCGCTAATACGCCGATGATTACCATTGTCAGCGCTAACAGCCGACTATTGAGCATTTTTTGGCGGACTAGGATAATCCATACGAGGCCCTTGGGAATTCGCTTCTTCAGCCGTTTGTTCTATTCTATCAATCCGCCTTCGTCTTGGGTGGGAGCAAGCTGGATCAACAAATCCATCGGCGACTTTTATACGGAAAGCGAGAATAATTCTGGATCCTTATTATGTCTCTCCTAATCAAAGAGCAGAGGCTTACGTCCTCTTCTTAGCGGTCAATTCTCCCAGCTTGGTGCAAGTCAAAGTCAACAGTGCCGTCATCCCCGAACTCAAAGAATGCGCTTTCATCTTCGGCTTATTTGCGTTGGCTTTTGTTTTCTTTCATCGCCGCATAACGCAAAAGAAACTTCAAGCAATTGCTTCGTAGTCGCCGTCAACAGTCGATGATTTTGAAGATAGGGATTAGCGCGTAAAGTCCGTGATTTATGATTCGTAACGGCGGTTGTACCGCCATTTACCCCGGCTTTGTTGTTGTACCCCTTCAACGGCATAGGCAACGGCAAATCAACAACCGGTAGCCGTGGATTAGTGGTTGTTAGCAAGTGATTAGCGGCTAGTAGTCAAGTGGTTTGTTATTTACGGATCTTGTTCCGCGAATTGGCCTGTAAGCAAAGCTTTAGCGACTAGTATCTTGTCATTCAGAGGCTGCGCTGGCGGGCGGAGAATCACAGCTCTTGTGCTGGGAAACTAGAGGCTAGTCGGTGGCCGAGGATTTGCGGTTGACAACTGAAAGCAGACGTCCTTCGCGGCGGTGGTTTTTTGCCAATTTCTTTTGCAGGCAGCTTCGCTATTCGTAGTGGAGAGCGTCTATGGGATGGATGCGGGCGGCTTTGTAAGCGGGATAGGTGCCAAACACAACGCCGACGGCGGAGCAAATCAAAAGGCCGTAGAGCGCCCAGTCCAAGGGAATGCTGGGCGGAGTTTTCATGAAAACAGAGGCGATGTTGCCGCCGGCAATTCCAAGAATGACGCCAGCAAGTCCGCCGGCTTGGCACAAAACTACGGACTCAATAACGAATTGAAGCAAGATGTCCTTTCGTCTGGCGCCGACGGCTCGACGAACGCCGATTTCCATCGTGCGTTCGGTTACGGAGACGAGCATGATGTTCATAATGCCGATGCCGGCCACAAGGAGCGCAATGGAGCTGACGGCAGCCGCTCCTGCTCGAAATGCCAGCGTCATCGAACGAAATTGCGTGATTAGCAGGTCATTGGAAACGAAGTCAAAGTCGTCTTCCTCACCGGGCGGGACTTTGCGGATGGAGCGCAAAATTCCGCACGCCTGCGCCTGCACTTCGTCAAAGGATTCTTGGTTGGGCGCTTGGACGACAATGTCGAGACTTCGCCATTTCCAGCCGTAGCGATTGAGCCCCGTCGTCAATGGAATCAGCACAAAGTTGTCTACTTCGTGACCAAAAAAAGCCCCCATCTTTTCTAACACGCCGACGACTAGGTAGTTCATGCCGCGATATTTGACAAACTGGCTGACTGCGGAGCCGAAGGGAAAGAGTTTTTTGGCGACCGGTGCCCCAAGAACGCAGACGCGGCGATTGTGGTCTAGGTCGACGTCCAGCAAGGCTCGGCCTTGGGCGATTTTCCAATTTTTTCCGGGAAAGCTGCCGGGGGTGACGCCTCGCAATTGAACGTCTGGATTTGTCTTTCCGTAGTCGGACAAGACTTCCGTTGAATCCAATCCTTCGTCCACGCCGATGTGTTTGGCCAGCGTCAATCGCTCGGACAAGGCTTGCGTATGTTCGTAAGTCAGGTCTTTTCGCCGATAATACTTTTGCCAGTCGCGTTCGCCTCGGCCGCCGACGGTGATACTTGCCCATTTTTGGATTTGAAAGGTGTTGGCTCCCAGTTGGCTAAGGCTGGAGTCTGCGTGGTCTTGCATGACGCGAATGGCCGTCATTACCGCGATGATCGAAAAGACGCCGACGAGAATTCCCAATAAGGTAAGCGCCGAGCGCACTTTGTTCGTCCGCAAGACGCTCAAAGCCATCAGAAAACTTTCCTTGATCTCCGCCGTCGACATTTCAGATTACTCTTGCCTCAAGGCGTCCACGGGATTCAACTTGGCCGCCCGATGCGCCGGCAAATAGCCGGAGATTAGCCCCGTCAAAATGGAAACCGACAAAGCGGCCAGCACTACCGGCCAAGCCAAAGAGGCCGGAAAGGCCTGTTGCAACAACAAAGTGGTCGGCCAAGCCAGCGCCAAACCCAATAGGCCTCCAAACAGGCAAATGAAGACGGCCTCCAGCAAAAACTGAATCATGATGGTTCGCCGCCTGGCGCCTAAGGCTTTGCGCAGGCCGATTTCTCGGGTTCGCTCCAAAACGGAAACGAACATAACGTTCATAATGCCAATGCCCCCGACCAGCAGGCTTAAGCCCGTAATCAACAGCCCGCCAGCGGCGATGGCGCCCCCGGTTTTCAAAAACTCCTCCATCAAGGCGCTCTGCTGGTTGATGGCGAAGTCGTCTTTCTGGTTCGGCGCCAGCTGTCGAATCTTCCGCATGATCCCCCGCGTCTCGATGCGGGCGTCGCCCAAATGTCTGGCGCCGGCCGTCTTGACGCCAATCGAAACATTCGGATTCCAGACCATGTCGGCAACCAGACAAGTGATGGGAACGATGACTTGATTGTCCACATCTTCGAACAAAAATCCTCCCAACTTCTCCAGAACGCCGACGACTTCAAACTTCTTTCCTCGAATTTTGATCCTTCGCCCCAGCGGACTGGAATAGGGAAACAATTTTTCCGCCAGCGAAAAACCAAGCACGCAAACCGGCCGCAAGCCATCTACGTCCGCCTTTGTGAAATAGCGCCCCGACGATAGCAAAAATCCGCGCACCAGCAGCGTGCTTTCGTTGCCGCCGGTGATCGAGACGGAGGAAGCCGAGCGTTCTTCGTAAGAAATATCTCCCTGGCTCTTGGATTCCACCGAAACGGCCAAGGCCAAAGTCAGTTCTTCTTTCAGCCGCCTTGCGTTGCGGAGCGTGATATTGCGGCGATTGCGTGTTTCCCGCCAGTCGCCGGAAATCCAATCGAACTTTTCAACGAACAAAACATCAGTGCCCATTAAGGACAAACTGTCTTCAAAAGTTCGTTTCAGCCCGGCAATGGCGCTTCCCATCAAACTGACCGTCGCCACCCCGATCACAATGCCCAAAGTCGTCAAAGCCGCCCGCAGTTTGTTTTCCCCAATCGCCGTCCACGATATCCGGACCGATTCGGCCAGCTCACGGCGCAGTTTCATCCTTCGCTTTCCTTTGGCACAGAAGAGGCAGGAAGTTTTGAAAGCCAACGTTCCATTTTCTCAAGGGCTTGCGCCCGCTTTCCCGGCCAAATAACTTCGTCGCCGGCAATCGCTCCGTCTCGAATTCGAATGACGCGCCGCGCATAACGGGCAATCTCTTCCTCGTGCGTCACGACAAGAATGGTGTTCCCTTGGCGGGACAACTCTTCAAACAAGGCCATGATTTCGATGCCGGTTTTTGAGTCCAGATTTCCCGTCGGTTCATCGGCCAAGATGAGGGAGGGGTGATTCACCAATGCCCTGGCAATGGCCACTCGCTGGCGTTGCCCACCGGAAAGCTCATTCGGTTTATGCGCCACTCGATCTTCCAGCCCCACTTGCGCCAACACTTTCAAAGCCCGCTGCCGCCGATCCTTGCCAGCCATCCCCGCATAAATCAGCGGAAGTTCCACGTTGCGCAAGGCAGTCGCCCGCGCCAGCAAGTTGAAAGTCTGAAAAACAAAGCCGATTTCTCGATTCCGAATGTCCGCCAGTTCGTCATCGTCCATCTCACCCACTTCCACTCCGTTGAGCCGAAACTCCCCGCCGCTAGGAGAATCCAAACAGCCCAGCAAATTCATCAAAGTGGATTTCCCCGAACCTGAAGGCCCCATAATCGCCGCATACTCGCCCTTCTCAATCGCCAAAGAAACATCCCGAAGGGCGTGGACGGTTTCCTCGCCCATAGGATAAATCTTCGAAAGTCGCTTCACCTCAATGAGGCTCATGGCTTCTTTCCGTCTGCGGCCGCGTTGGATTTGCCGCCCCGAACTTTGACCTTCTTGCCTTCCTCAAGGTCTTCGGCAATCGCCTTGTAGCTTCCCGAAACCACAATCTGGTCAGCCTCCAAGCCGGAGATAATTTCTATGTAATTGTCGTCGCTGATTCCCCGCTCCACCGATGCCATTTTTGCCGCGCCGTCTTTGATCATAAAGACTACCTCCTCCGGCTTGCTCTTTCCTTTCGGCAGCCGCGTGGTCACGCTTTGAAACGGAACCGCAATCACGTTCTCCCGGAAACGCGTCTCCACATCGGCGGTCACCGACATGCCGGGGCGAAAAGGCGCCGTCTCCTGAATCCGAATCCGCACTTCAAACTTCGTGGCCTCTTGCTGCGAACCGCGATTGCTAGTGCGAGCCGAATTCGCAATCTCGGAAACCACGCCGCTAAACTCCCGATCCCGAAACGCGTCCACTTCTAACACCGCCTTTTGCCCAATCTCCACCAAAACAATGTCAATCTCGCCAATATCTACCCGCGCCTCCATCTCGTCCAAATCCGATATAATCATCACTTCGGTGCCCATATTTTGCACCGTCCCCAAAACCCGCTCCCCCAACTCCGAATTCAACTGCGTAATCGTGCCGTCCAGCGGCGCGTGAATCTTCGTCTTCGCCAAATCCTCCTCCGCTCTGTCCAAAGACGCCTTGGACATCGACACTTGATGCGTTGCGGACTCGTGCGACGCCGTAGCCACTTCCAGAGCCGTCTTTGCCGTCTGATGATTGGAAGCAGACTCCAAATCATCTTGAAAAAGTTTCTCAATGCGGGAAAACTCAAACTGCGCTTTTCTGAGATTTGCCTTCGCCGAGTCCAAACCGGCCAAGGCCGACTTGTAGCTGGCCGTCTGCTGCGCCATCGCCGCCTTGTAAAAATCAGGCCGAATCTCCAAAAGCAAATCCCCCCTCTTCACCATCTGCCCCTCCCGCACCGGCAAGTTGATAATCTCTCCGCTAACCTCCGGACTAATCGTCACCTGCGCCACAGGATGAATCCTTCCATCCGCCGACACAACCTCCGTAATGTCCCTGCGCTCCACCACTTGGGTTTCCACGCTCAACGGAGACTCTTTCTTGCCCATTCGCATCGCCGCCCAACCCCCCAATAACACGACGAGAATCCCCGCAAAAATAAGAAACTTCCTTCTCCGCTTTTTCGATTTCTTTGCCGCCATAAAACAATACCCTTTTATTTACTTCCCTATCCGTCCTCCATTTATGTTACACAAAAACGCCAAACTGCCAAGCCGTTTCTCCCCCCACCAATTCCGTCAATCTGTTTCTTCCCAAGTTTCAAGTTTTTTCAAAAAGGATTCTAAAACACAAAGCCGAAACATTTTCCCATCATTCGCAAAGACAAAGCAATTCTTCCAGAGAATTTTGCGGAATTCCCGCCGCATCTCCGCAATCAAGAAAAAATTCAAAAAAATGAAAAAACGCTTGAGCCATCCCGATTTCGTTTCTGGCAAGTTCGCTCCTATGTAGTCAATTCGACGAGACTTCCTGCAGGTTGAATCGTTGAATAAGAAAGCCCGAATGCGCGGCGTTTAGGGTTTTACGCCCTTGGCGCTTTGGCGAATATGCGAAGGCTCTTCCGCAGAACTCGCTGAATTGACTACAGCGGCCTAATGTTGCCGAAACGCCTCGCTTTTCAGACGCAAAACGGTTGCAAGACAAGAGAACAGTATTAATTATCGACATCGGCTATGAAAAATTCATTGTTGACCATCATCAGCATCGCCGCAACAGCGGCGGCTTTCACTTCATTCGATGTGGGAAATTTGGATGCAGATTCCGCCGGTTTGCTGGCGGCAACGGCAGAAACCTTTCCTTCATCTAACCAAAACGCTCTGGCAACGGCATTGTTTCCATTGTCCAATGCGGAAATAAGCGCAATGGCAGCAGCCTTTTGCCATTGCTGTTGCTTCCACGGTTCAAACGTCGTTTCGCCCAGCATCGCTCCCGCAAACGCAACCACCAAATCCCGCCAAAACTTCGGCTTGAATGCTCTGTTTTTTCGGGAATGAACATCGCAGAATGCATCCAACAAACCAGGCGGACATTGGCACAGTCTTTCCCCAGACTAGGGTGTGTTGACACTAACGGATCATTTCGAATATGAGTGCGAATGCGATGAACCCCATAAATATTACATCCAGTTTGTCAAATCTGGAGAACACGCGGCGATAGCTTTTCAACCGGCGGAATAGCCTTTCTACTTCGTTGCGTTTCTTGTATAGCTCTTTGTCGTATGGCCAAGGATGAAGACGGCTCTTCTTGGGCGGCACTATCGGACTCATTCCCATCGCTTTGGCTTGCTGGCGGTTCGCATCGCCTTCATACGCCCTGTCCATCAGCAACGGCACTCCTGCCGTCTGCCTTCCCCTCTGGCGCAACAACTTGCGGCCTTCGGGCGCGTCGTGCGCGTTCCCTGGCGACAGCGAGAACTTCACTGCATGGCGATCGCTTGCAGCAACCATATGAATCTTGGTATTCCAGCCTCCGCTCGATCTTCCGATGGACTGCGGGCCGTTTTTTTAGCGCGCCCGTTCCATCGGGGTGAACCTTGATACTCGTGCTGTCAATAGACAGTGCCTCTGGCGAGACATTCCTCTGCTCTTTCAAAGCCTCAAACACTCTGTCCAGAACTCCCTTCTTCGACCAGCGGAGCATTCTCTGATGAATGGTCGACCACTGGCCAAAGTGAGCGGGCAATCCTCTCCACTTGCATCCGTTCTCCGCCATGTATAACAAGGCATTGAGCATCTGCCAGTTAGAGATTCGGACATTGCCTCTTTGCGTCGGCAAATAGGGGGCAATCTTTTCCTATTGTTCTTTCGTTATCTCCATAAATTGAAACCAAAAGCCGCCGAGCATTCCGCCCGACGGCGCACGAAACCAAAGAGAAGAAATTAGCCAGCAAATGCTAAATTCCTCAACTGATCAATCAATCCAAAGTAATGGACAATGAAACCAGCTAGACCGGCGAGAAAAACACCCAGAAATATCTTCTGCATCTTTTCCAAATGATTTAACCGACCATTCATGCCGGGATTTCCATTCTTGCCACGAAGAAGCTCGTCCAAATCCTTCGAACGAGAATTCATTTCCTCCAACTGCTTGACTATCTGCTTAAACTGAAAATCAAAATGCTTTTCCGTCTGCTTAAACAGGTCTTCCCTATGCTTTTCTGTCTGATCAAAACGCTCGATGAGACGTTTTTCCAAGCCTTGAAACTCAGACCGCAGTACTTGAACCTCTCCATCACTCATCGCCGGCCTCCTTCTGTAGTTGATCGACAAACTCAGGCCCAAACTTTTCAACCATTTTTGCCAAGAATTCCTCTTGCAAAATGCGAAGATTCTCTTCCCTTTGTCCAAGGTAAGTATTCAACTCCGCATTTTTCCGATCTACCGAATCCTTTCTGCGCCAATCCGTGATGACCATTGATTCCGCACACCGCCGAATTATCTGCTTGAGAAAACTTGACATCTCGCCTTCCTGCACGCCGGAAATCGACAGCAATTTTGCGCACGCATTTTTCACATCAACGTCAAACCTTTGCTTCTCGGATGGTTTCAAAGACGTTTTGAATGCGTTTTCTTGCTTGAAAAGCTGTTCGACAAGTTGCCTATCGCTTGCCTTCACATGCTCCAAAATCACGGACTGATGCTCTTCGTCGCTCAGTGATTCTAAAGCCAATGAAGAATGAGCAACCGGTTGCGGACGTTTCTTTGGCTTGGATTCCTTAATCTTTACCTTTTCAACCAACGGCGCCGATGCTGGCAAACGATTCTTGGGTTCTTCCAAGTCGGCGATTCGCTCCTTCTTTTCCTCACGATCTCCGCCAAAAGGATACTCCCAACCGAAGAAGGAAACTGCACCTCCAAACAACATTACCGCCATCGGCACCCAGATCCCCGGAACTCCAAACACCTTTTTTGTTGAACTCATGTCTTGCCTCTCCTTTCTGGTTTAGTACTGGCTTACTCGCTCCAAGCAGAGCCGCAAATCCTCGTCAATCAAAGCGATGGCGCTTTCATGCCGGGATACTTCGTTGGGAATCAAGCGATCATCGTAGAGCGCTTTGATTTTGTCCTCTCTATCTTCCAACCTCTCGGCTGCAAGTTCGTTTTGGTCGTTGAAGGATTCTCTTGCGGCATCCACTTTTCTGCTGAATTCCACATTCGCTCTTGTCACTAGGGACAAGTAAGTGGCAGCGCAGAGAGCCCAACCAACGCCGGGAGTTGGTGTGGTAAGAGCCATGCATGCCGCAAACCCAGCGGTGTACCCCGCTACCGAAGTAGCAAGCGATGCTTTCGCTATTGCGATTTTTTCGTCTCGCACGGCTGTAATCGCCTCCATCTCATCGAAGAATATCCCCAAAGATTCTTCCCATTCTTCGGCTCGTCTAGTTGCCAAGTGTGCCATCCTATCGTGATGCCGAGAATACTCTGCATTGAATCGCTCCCAATACAGCTCTTAGCATTCTTCCTCAGTTTGAGGTGGAACGAAGGTGTTGCAGACGCTCGCACAAGCCGCAGCTTCGGCGGCGTCCGTGATGTACGATTCTTCCTGCGCTTGCGCTGTCGGCGCAAGCCCGCACAAAGCGACCGCTATCACGGCAAAGCCGAGAGTCGTTAATTTCACCAATCCATTATGTTTTGGACTCATGTCTTTTTAATTACTGTTATTGATACCCTTTAGTTTCTGATCGTCGACGTCCTTTCGCAAGGACGCCCGCCTCAAAGGGAACAATGACACGTGCGCGCGCGCGTCAACCCCGCGCAAGCCAATTTCTCGAAAGAATTGAAAATATTTTTCATGGCGCAGAATCGCATTTTTCCTTTGTTTTTCGCGCTTTTCCATTTTTGCGAGCTCGCCGGCAAAATATTTTTTGAGATTTTTTTTGGATTCGGCGCCCGCTTTTTCCTCTCTCGCGGTTGAAATTATGGAAGTTCCCTAGATTTGGAAACCATGGCGACGGAAGGCTTTGGGAACGGGACAGACGCGACGATGATCCCCCCATGATGTCGGGATTGCGCCTGCAGTGTGTCGGGAAATATCTGGAAGATCCATAGATTTCGATCAAACCGCCTGCTATTTAGGGTCGACACGCCCTAGGAAAATCCACCGGCATTTGCATTGTCTCTATGGCCATGCTGACCATGCCAGTTGACGTCAATGCGCAAGTCCAACCCACACCGGAAATCATTCTTTACTGCACTGATACTATCAGAAAGCACGTCTACGAGCATGTTGCATGGGGAATTCCGCTCGTCGTTGGAAAGAGATATTGGAGGTCTGTGTCTATAGAATCACACAAAACTTACAAGCCCAGCTCAAGAGGCCGTTTACAAGAAAGGGATTCTACAGAGAAATCTTTCCTGAATACCAGGTAAGAGATTATGGAGAGTACGACCTGGTTATCGAAGCTGACCATTATGTGGATGACGGTCAAGAAGAAGGACACAAGAACATTAGATGGGAAGTACTAGGAGAAGCTACAGAGGATACTATGGGAGAAAACAAAACAGTGCGGAATTTCCTTCCAACGGTAAATAATGCGCCTGCAATTGATTGGGCAGGCAAAGATTCCATTGTAGGAACGGAGATCACTTACGAACACCCGTGGTGGAATCTTTGGACTTTAGCGCCTGGAAGCAAGAAGACTGAGACAAGTTCCGAGACATCGGTAATGCTCGTTGCTAAACACAGAAGCGGCAGGCATCGATTTACGGTCTATGTAGATTACGGCATTAACGGGTCTGCAAGCGACATTATCACTCACAATTACTCTGTTTTTCTCAATCCGGGCGAGGTGTGGACTACATCGATCAGCTGTCCGCGCGGGAGCTACGCCACGGTTTCTGTAAGCGCCCGGCATAACGGACGACCAAGAGGAAAGTCTCAAGGCACAGGGTACGGCACGTCTAATTCTAGCGTTTACTTCTACTGGCAAATTGGAATACAAGGGCCGGATTTTGGTATTGGCGAGAGTTCTCCGATCCAGTCGCAGTCGACAAATACCGTTTCGTCGAGCGACACTTCAACCAATTGAACAGAAGAAAGGAACGATGATGAAGAAAGTATGGATTATTGGGATTGGGGCGTTGGTTTTAGCGGCCTTGTTTTGGTTGCGTCCGCACAAGGATTCGGCGGCAACAAAGGAACAAGAAGTTACCGTTAAATCAGAAGAGATTGCCCAAGAAAGCGCAAGAGAAACAAAACCTCGCAAAAGAGTCCGGGCATCTGAAGCGGATTGGGCGGAGGTGAATGCTATTGCGGCGGAGTATAAGCCGCAGCTGTCTGAGTTAGAACAACAATGGTCCGAACTAAAAGCCAATAAGTATTACAAGCCGAATTCGGGGTCTAGAAGCCCGGAGATTCCAAAAAAGTATTCCGCGGCGAGTAAGGCTGTTTGGAACACTGAGAAAGCGATTCGTACATTGGAGCGGGAGCAATGGGCGCAAATGGAAGCGTATCTGTCGCCGTATGAGTTGCGGAAGTATCGGATGAAACATTCGCTGTGCAGCCGGTTGCTTCGGCAAGAAACGAACTGGATGGAACCACCGTTGAGCGAAGGCGAGTTTCTATCTTTGTTTATTAGAAAGGAGGGAGAGTTAGACTTTCTTGACGAACACTTTGACGGCGATTATGGAAGACGGGGCGCAATGTTTAGACGTGCGCAAGACAAAATAAGAAAACTGCAAGAGGAACTTAGTCAACAGCCTCCTTGGAGTAGAAGAGACGCCAAGGTTGCGTTCGCAGGGCAAGCGGAGAATGATTTAGATTGTAGGTTGTATAGGGAATATAGCCGAATAGGCCGTGGAGCAGTTCCTTTGTCCACGGAACGAGCCATGCAAGTGGCCTGGGGCCGGGAAATGAAGAACGGATTATGGCGAATGTTCGGCGGGTGGCAACTGATGGGACGGTTCGGTTGCCTCCGGAGGAGGAGTATGAGGCGATTTTGGCGAGGATTACGCCCTCGCCGCCGCCAATGTCGGAGTCGCCCACGGAGTAGGCAAAAGCAGTTAAAAACCCCAACTAATTCAGCAAGGCCAGCTCTTTCTTTGAGTTGGCTTTTTTCTGGTTGGCGGTAAGTTGGCGGTTTGGTTAGTTTCTACGAGAGAGCGTCGTTTTATGGAGCATCGTAAGTTGGGCAGGACGGATTTGAGTTTGCCGGTGGTGGGTTTTGGGGCGTCGTCGTTGGGGCAGGAGTTTCGTTCAGTGAGGATTGAGGAGGCGTTGGCCAGCGTGCGGACGGCCTTAGATTTAGGCATGGACTTGATCGACACTTCTCCCTTTTACGGGCGCGGGATGAGCGAGGTGTTGATCGGCATTGCTTTGCGGGAAGTGCCGCGCGATTGTTATACGCTTTGCACCAAGTTGGGTCGTTACGATCTGGCGCACTTTGATTTTTCGGCCAAACGGGTTGCGGAGAGCGTGGATGTGAGTCTTCATCGGCTCGGCGTGGATTATTTGGATATTTTGCTTTGCCATGACGTTGAGTTTGTTCCGATGCAACAGATTGTGGACGAAACTTTGCCGGCGATGCAAAAAGTTCGGGATCAAGGAAAGGTTCGCTATCTGGGTTTTAGCGGTTATCCGCAGAAGATTTTTCGGTTTGTGATTGAGCAGAGGGAAGTGGACTGCGTGTTGAACTACAATCAATACACTTTGCAAAATACGCGTTTTGCGGAGGAAACCGTGCCTTGGCTGAAGGAGCGGGGCGTGGGAGCAATGAACGCGGGGCCTTTTAGCGCTCGTTTGCTGACGAACGCGCCGCTTCCCGTTTGGCTGAAAGAACCGGAGGAAGTGAAGGTTGCCGCTCGCCGGGCGGCCGCGATTTGCGCGGAACGGGGCGTCGACATTGCGCAGTTGGCGTTGCAGTTTTCTATTGCGCATCCCGATTTGTCCACTACCATTGCGGGCAGTGCTAATCCTAAAAACATCGCTAAATGGGCGCGGTGGGCAAGCGATCCGATGGACAAAGAACTTTTGGAGGAGGTTCGGGCCGTTTTCGCGCCGGTGAAGAACGTCGGTCACGTTGAGGGACTTCCTGAAAACAACTAAAGCCGTTAACTTGCAAAAATTGGGTTTTCTATGATTCGAACCGCTGTCACTGTCAGTCTCGTCGAAGAAGCTCGCGGAGGGCCTTTTGTTTTTTGGGAAGGAATTGAAAAAAGTTGCCGAAGGGCGGAGGCTCTTGGGTTTGACGCCATTGAACTGTTTGCGCCGTCGCCGGAGGCAGTATCGGCGCTGCGTTTAAAATCTCTGCTGGCCGATCACAATTTGACGCTGGCCGCAGTTGGCACCGGCGCAGGAAGGCTGGTTCGTGGGCTTACCCTTTGCGATCCCGATCCTGAAAAACAAAAAGAAGCCAAGAAATTCATCCGGGACATGATTCTCTACGGCGCCCAGTTCGGCGCGCCGGCTATTATTGGCTCAATGCAAGGACGCTGGGGACGAGGCATGACTCGAAAACAAGCATTTAGTAGGATTCGCGCCGCCTTAAACAAACTGGGAGAACTGGCCAAGCGCGAAGGCATCCCGCTTTTTTACGAGCCGTTGAACCGCTACGAAACGAATGTTTGCAAAACCATCGAAGAAGCCGTCGCACTCTGCAACTCCTTGACCACTGACAACGTCAAGATTCTTGCTGACGTCTTCCACTTGAACATTGAGGAAGACGATCCCGTTGCCTCGATTGCGTTCGCGCTCAAAAACCGTTCCACAGAGGCAGACGACGCAAAAAAGCCAAAGGAGGAAAAATCCGAAGACGGTGCCGAGCAGGAAGGCGAAGACAAAGGCTGGATCGGCCACGTTCACTTTGTGGATTCCAATCGACGGGCGCCCGGCATGGGACATCTCAATCTTGAAACCATTGCCCAAGTCCTGAAAGATTCGGCTTACGATGGCTTTGTTTCCGCCGAGTGCTTTCCGCTTCCTGATTCGGAAACCGCCGCCAAAGCCGCGATTGACGCTTACAAAAAACTCTTCCCTCGTTCAAAAAGCCAGTGACGATTTCCATGAAAAACAGCGTTTTTGTTTTTTCTCGGCGACGATATTTCGGCTCGTCTCCGAGGAGGGAATTCGAGAACATTCAATTTTTGCGGAATGGAAATTGACCAAGATAGTATAATACCATGAGTAAATTCATACCACCAAAAATAGGATTTTCTAAAAAGACGGAAACTTATGTGGCTCGCATACCTAATCCTAATGGACGTTGGGTTGGAGCAGTAGCAGTAACCGTGGAATACAGCGTCGAGCTTCACAACATCGGTACATGCGCCATTGACGCAATGAAAAAGTTAGGGAGCCGTCGAAGAAACTGGCGTCAAATTGATTTTGAAAGCTGAAAAGGACCTAATAAGCCAAGTTGAAAATGAAAACAAGTATGAGAAACCACAAAATGATCGCAATCGGAGCGGCGATGATAGCAATCATCGTAATAAGCCAACCGGCGCAAGCGCAAAGCAATCTGATCGGACTACTGCGATATCCCACGGGGACGCAAGAATTCCACGACGACAAAATCAACACAATGGAATGCGACAACCTGACAAACATAACACTGTTCACCAAATTGGAAACAGACACCCAACTATTAGCGGGCGGAACGAATTTGCAAAAGATAACCACCCCGCCCGAAAACATCTGGAAGATCAAAATTGAGCCAAACACAACAGCGGGTGCGCAATTTTCAACATCAGGAACTTGAATGAAATCTACTGCATTCCATCCGATTTTTCCGACTTTGCTCCTTGGTTTGTTTTGTTTCGCGGGCGCGTCCGCTTCAGATGCGGAGACGCGAACTCGCGCCGGATTGCAAGCGCTTTATGATTTTAGCGCGAACGGCGGCCATTGGATTCAAGACCGCTCCGGAGTCGGCCAAGCGCTCCATCTTCGCATCTCCAAACCAGCGGCCGTCCGTTGGGGCAAAAACAGCCTTCAACTGCAAAAACCAACGCAAATTCGTTCCGTTCAGCCGGCGCATAAACTCAGCGGAGCGATTCGACGCTCCGGAGAAATCACCGTCGAAGCCTGGATCACTCCCGCCAATATTGAACAAAAAGGCCCGGCGCGGATTGTCACGCTTTCCAAAAACAGCACGGAAAGGAACTTCACGCTTGGGCAAGAGGCCGACCAATACGACTTTCGTTTGCGCACGCTCGACACCGGCAACAATGGCATCCCTTCGCTGCGCGCAAAGAAAGAACAAGCGTCCGCTCGTTTGACTCACGTGGTTTATACCCGCAATCGCGCCGGCCTTGCGCGGTTTTACCTGGACGGCAAAAAGGCGGCTGAGAAAACCATCTCTGGCGCCGTTTACAACTGGAACGGACAATTTCGCCTTGCGCTTGGAAACGAATTTGGCGCCGATCGCGCTTGGCTCGGCGCGTATCACTTAGTCGCCGTTTATGCGCGGGCGCTTCTCCCAAAAGAAGTGGAAGATCATTATCAGGCCGGCCCCGACGCCAAAACGCCGCAACCATCTTTGGCCTCTTCTTCTCTTTCGCCAAACGCCAAACTCTTTACGGATAAAATTGCGCCGCTTTTGGCCGAACACTGCCTCGAATGCCACGATGCCGGCACTCGGAAAGGGAAGCTGGACCTTTCCCGCCGCGAGACTGCCTTTGCCGGCAGCAGTAGCGGAGAAGTAATCGTTCCTGGAAACGCGGCAGAAAGTTACTTGTTGGAATCCGTGATCACCGGCGAAATGCCTAAAGACCGCGAGCCTCTTTCCCCCGCGGAACAAGCATGGATCCAGGAATGGATTGACGGGGGCGCCAGTTGGCCGATTGAAGAGATCGATCCCGCGCTCTTCGTTCACGGCGGAAACATTGGCGAAAGTTGGACTCGCCGGCTTACAGTCTCCGAATACATTCAAAGCGTCCGCAGTGCCGTCGGCGTTGACATTGCCGAAGAAGCGCACGCTCTTCTTCCGCCAGACCTTCGGGCGGATGGATTTAGCAACACCGCTTACAACCTCAACGTCGACCTTCAACACGTAAACGCCTACGCGCAGTTGTCCGAAACAATCGTCGCCAAAATGGACGTCGAAAAATTCGCCGGACGCTTCTCCAAAAGCCGACGCCTCACAGACGACAACATGCGCGGATTGATTGGCAAAATGGGCAAATGGATACTTCGAGGCCCTTTGAAGCCTTACGAAGTGACCCTCTATCGTGGTCTGTCGACCACCGCGGCCGCTGCAGGAGGCGATTTCCAGGAAGCCGTCAGCCTCATCATCAACGCCATGCTCCAATCGCCGCGTTTCCTGTATCGCATAGAAAATCAGCGTGGTGATGGAACTCGATGGCCGGTCACCGAACACGAGCTAGCCTCCCGCGTCAGCTACATCCTTTGGGGCGCTCCTCCCGACCAACGGCTCCTCAAAGCCGCCGAATCCGGCGCTTTGTTCTCCGCCTCCGGCTTGGACGAGCAAATTGCCCGCATGCTCCAAGACCCACAAGCCATCCGCCGATCCAAAGACTTTATCGCAGAGTGGCTGCATCTCGACCGCTTGAACAACTTGCAACCCAACGCCGAAAAGTTTCCCAACTGGGAACACCAACTCGCTATCGACATGCGACAAGAAACCTTGACTTATTTCGAAGACCTCGTTTGGAAGCAAAAACGCCCCCTGCACAACCTCTTCGACGCCCAATTTACCTACGCCTCGCCAAAACTCGCCGCTCACTACAATCTTTCCGCAATAGAAAAAGAAACTCCCTTGGCTCGCTACGATCTCTCCAAGCAACCCGGCCGCGGCGGATTGCTGACCCACGGAAGCGTTTTGACCGTCGGCGGCGACGAGGCCTCCATGGTTTCTCGCGGCCTCTTCATTCTGCACGACTTGCTTCGCGGCGTTGTCAAAGACCCGCCGCCGTGCGTGGACACAACCCCGGTTCCCACCCGACCCGGCTTGACCCAACGCGCCATTGCCGAGCAACGCATTGCCAACGTCCAATGCGGCGGTTGCCACGGCAAATTCGAACCGCTCGCCTTTGGTCTGGAAAAATTCGACGGTGTCGGCGCTTACCGCGAAACCGACGAACACGGAAACAAGCTCCGCGACGACGGCGAAATTCTGTTTCCCGGCGACGCCAAAACTGCAAGTTACAATTCCTCCGAAGCACTCATGCAAATTCTGGCCAATAGCGAACGTTTGCGGGAATCTTTGACATGGAAACTGACTCAATTTGCCATCGGCCGGCCTCTTGTCTTTGCAGATGCTACAATAGTTGACAAAATCCATCAAAAAGCGCAGAAAAACGGAGGCACTTACCAAAGTTTAATTACCGAAATTATCAAAAGCGAATTCATTCAAACCACTCTCACAGAATCAGACCAATGAAAACCATGCACATCAGCCGCCGTTCCATGCTCAAAGGATTGGGAACCGTCACTATTGGGCTTCCCTTTCTGGAAGAAATGCTGTCCGCCAAAACACTTGACGGCCAAGCCGACGTTCCCATTCGCGCCTTCAACGTTTTCTTTGGGCTCGGCATCCCGGCGCCGCTTCAAACAGAAGGATTCGACAACGTGCTGGAACCTTTAAAACCCCTTCGACGGAAACTGCTCATCATGCGAAATATCGATCAAATCCGATGCGACGAATCCGGCATCAACGCCCACTTCGACGGCGCATCCGGCGCTTTTACCGCCGAGCCGCCCCACGGCGAAGCCAAAGCCGGAGGCCCTTCCATCGACCAAGTAATTCGCAAACACTACCACCCAAACGGCCTTCCCGCCGGCATGGTGCCAACCCTCATCGGAGGAACATTCTTTCGGCGGAGCCGAGTCAGCCGCTACGTTCACAGCTACAACGAAGACGGAACCGTAGCCGCCGCCATGCAAGAAAAACCCCGAGAACTGTTCGACCGAGTTTTTGGCGCGATTGAAATTGGAAACGGCAACGCCGAAACCCGACAAAAACGCCTCAAACGCAGCGTGCTAGATTCCGTAATAGAACAATACAAACACTACGCCGGAGCCAACTCCCCCCTTGGCGCCGCCTCAAAATCCCGTCTCGCCGATCATCTGGACCGCATCCGCGAATTAGAACAACGCGCCTATGGAATGTCAGAACACATGAATGACGCTCCCCCCTTGCCTCCAAGATCCAAACTTGCCCACGGCGGCCAAGCCGACCCCGGAGGCGAAGGCATTGACATGAATCTAGAAGATCTAACTCACGAATGGCGCTTGATGGCCGAGCTTTACGCCCTCGCCATCAAAATGGACCGCGCCCGCTTCGGCTCTCTCACCTTCCTCGCTGCCGGAGAACGTCTCCGAATCACCGGAGACTACTTCTATCAAGGCCGCAAAATTTACACCTTTGACGACGCCTCCCAACTCAACGCCACCGGCTCCCAAGGTTGCAGCCACGAATGGTGGCACCAATTCCACGAAAACAAATCCAACCAAGCGCTCCGGGCGCACGCCCATATGAAAATGCGCGAAGTCGCCTACTTCCTCAACCTCCTCGACGAGCCGGAATCTCTGGAAGCCAACGGCCGCTCCATCCTCGAAAACTCACTTATCACCATCTCCACAGAATCCGGCGACGGACGACACTCCAACGTCAAACGCGAACTCTCCGGCGTCTTCCACGCCATCACCGGCGCCAACGGACGCTTCAAAACAGGGCAAATCATGGATGTTCCCGCCGAAGGAATCGACGTCTACAACACCATGCTAACAACCATGGGCGCTGCCAATAAATTAGGCCCCGCCAACCGCGAACACCAATCCATAGATCGCATCCGCGTTTAATGCCTCTTTAAAAAATCTCCCCTTACAATCAAAAATAAATGAATCGACTTAAAGCATTTGAAGTATTAGGAATCCCAGTAACCGCCTCAAAATCCGAAATAAAACAGGATTGGAAAGACTTGCTTATAATCTGGCATCCAGACAAACATCACGAAAACGAACGCAGAAGCTGGATTCTATAAAATCATCGAACCTTGGATTGTCTTTGCAATAATCTGGGTGATAATTGCAGCAATCGTTTGGGCTATAAGACGACTCCTCGCCTGAACAAAACAAGGCAAACAAACAACAATAAAAAAGCAAATTCGAATATGGCAAATTACAGGTATAACCATCGAGCATACGCAATGCTCTGTTCAAGACAATCTCGGTTTTCCTTTGCTTTTTGCGGTTGAAGAAAAACTTCTCACAATCCTCTTTCCTATATGGAAAAGGAAAGTACGGATCTATATGAGTAAAGACATTCTTTTTTATTTTTAACGGCTTCGCCCGTCGGTAATCAGCTTTGTCAATCGAGCTTTTAGTCGTTCGCCAATTTCCGGGTATTTTGCGAATACGTCGTTGCGCTCGCCCGGATCGTCAGCAAGGTTGAAAAGTTGGTATTGCGGCACTGGAACACTTTCGAGCCGAAGACTTACGTTCCGAGCCTTGCGGGAATCATGCCGCTGGAGTTTCCAGTTTCCCATCCGCAAACCGTAGTTCCCTCCGCGCCCGTTGTCTTGTTGCACCAAATAATCCCGTCCCTTGGCCTTAGGTTTGCCAAGCAAAGCCTCCAGCACGTTGAAACTGTCAAGACAGTCTTCGTCATCAAGAGGCACGTCGACAAGAGCTGCCAGACTGGCCGCTAAATCAATCGTGCATACCATTTCATCAGACACACCGGGCTGAATCCGCCCTTTCCACCATGTAATGAACGGCGTTCGAGTGCCTCCTTCCAAAACGCTGTATTTGCCACCGCTATAAATGCCGGCGGGACGATGATCTCCATTTTTCTCAACGGCGTCATCTTGATAGCCGTCATCCAGAACCGGCCCGTTGTCCGAACAGAAAACCACCAAAGTCTTTTCTGCCAAACCGAGTCGATCCAGCGTCTTCATCAACTCGCCTACACACCAATCCAATTGCGCAATCGCATCCCCACGATACCCCAAAGAGGTTTTTCCTTGAAATCGCTCGTGAGGCATTCGAGGCACATGCAGATCATGTGAGGAAAAGAACAAGAAAAACAGCGCATCCCGGCGGCTTTCCATCCACTGCGCGGAGCGATTCACCCATTCGTCCGCTAAGTCCTCATCGCGAAATCTTGCCGCATGGCCTCCTGTATAAAAACCAATGCGGCTAATCCCGTTATGAATAGTAGCGTTATGGCCGTGGGACCAATCCATCTTCAACGAAGAACGGTGAGTAATTCCTGTTGGATGTTCTGGATTGGGCTTCTTTCTTCCCACCCACAGCGGATCGGCAGGATTAAGATTTTTCACCCGGTGATTCTCGACGTAAACCTGCGGCACGCGATCATTTGTCGTCGGCAGTAAAAAGTTGTAATCAAAACCGATCTCGCGAGGGCCTGGTTTCAGCATTCCATTCCAATTCGGCCCCTCCTTGCCGCCCAAACCTAAATGCCACTTGCCGATCACCGCGGTTTGATAGCCGGCCTTTTGAAGCAAAGACGGCAAAGTTTCTGTCCCCGGCTGGATTAGAGCAGGGCTGTTGGGCGGCGCAATTCCCGTGCCCGGTTGTCGAAAGGCATAAGTGCCTGTGAGGAATGAATAACGCGTCGGCGTGCAAGTGGATGCCGAACAATAACCGCTAGTAAAGCGAATTCCCTCCGCCGCCAAACGATCAATGTTCGGTGTCCGAAGTGCTGTTGCCCCATAGCAGGATACGTCGCCATAACCGAGATCATCCGCCATAATCACAATCACATTGGGTTTCTCGACCGCCTCAGAAAACGGAGCAAATAAAAAGAAAGTTGCCAAGATAACAGCGGCAAGCACTGCCCCACTTCGGACTTTGCAATAAACAATTATACCGTAAACAAAAGAAATCATCCCCCCCATTATGCAGGGAAGACAGCCAAAAAAGCAACGGCAAACTTCAACTAGCCGTATCCGAATCCAAGAAGCTCCTGCACATCAGTTATAAAATGCAGGCTATTCCCGCAACGCGATAGAAACCTTCCCGAATCCTTTTTGCAACTGCTGGAAAAAGAGTTTGACAGCGAAGCGTTGGATGGGCAAACTGCTTTTTCCATTCGCCGCGCAAAGGCAGATGGGAATATTTTTCAAAACATCGTTCTTAAATCAACAATCTTATGGAAACAACTACTGCAATGTCTCCCAACCAAAGCGGCTTTTGCCGGGCAAACAAGGAGGGTCGCCGGCTTTCCACTTGGCTTGATCAAACAGCGATTGCGCTGTTGAGTTTGACTGTTTGCTTGACAACGCCGCCATTGGGGGCGGCCACGGGAGACTTCGCCGCCCGCAATCCTGCGCAGGACTTTGATACTTTGAAAGCCGCTGGGAATGGCGGCGCTCATGGTTTGTGGAGCAATGGCCAGACGCTTTGGGTAGCTGATGCCAGCGATAACAAACTTTACGCCTACGACTTGGCCACGAAACAGCGCGATCCGGCCAAAGACTTTGACACCTTGCACGACGCCGGGAATCGCCGGCCAACCGGCATCTGGTCGGATGGGACGACGATGTGGGTGGCCGATTGGGACGACGACAACATTCGCGCCTACAGGATGAGCGACAAGGGCCGGGACGATTCCCAAGACTTTGACACTTTGAAGGCCGCTGGGAACACCACTCCAACCGGCCTTTGGTCGGATGGGACGACGATGTGGGTGGCCGACACGGCGGACAGGATTTACGCTTACAAGATGAGCGACAAGAGCCGGGATATGGCCAAAGACATCGACTCCAACAGCCTCATTGGGAATCGCTACATTCAAGACATCTGGTCGGATGGGACGACGCTGTGGGCTTCGAATTATTCGGGTTCGGACAACAACGCAACCAACAAGATATACGCGTTCAATTTGTCGGGGCGGACTCGGGATGCGAGCAAGGATTTTGACACATTGAGCGCGGCGGGAAACAACAAGCCTCGGGGGATATGGTCGGATGGGACGACCATGTGGGTGGCGGATTCGCGAGACGGAGAGGACAAGATATACGCCTATCGCTTGTCGGATGCGGCGGTGTTGAGTTCATTGAGTTTGAGCGGGGTGAGTTTGAGTCCGGCCTTTGATAGTGGCACGGCTCGATACACGGCCAGCGTTTTCGGTTCGGACATCAAAACGACGGTGGCGGCCACAGCGGCTCAGTCTGGCGCTCTTGTTGCGATTTCTCCGGTGGACGTTGACACGGCGACAGCCGGGCATCAAGTGGACTTGTCTGAGAACGTGGAAACCGCTATTCGCATCTCCGTTGTTCCGACAAATAGTCCTCTCCGAACCTACATCGTCAACGTCACCAACCTATTTACGACGCGCAATTCTCCGCAGGATTTTAACACTTTGGAGGCCGCCGGAAACACTGCATCAGGTAGCCTATGGTCCGATGGCACGACGATGTGGGTGATGGACTGGGAAGATATTCGTTTATATGCTTACAACTTGGCCGATAAGAGCCGCGATGCCTCCAAGGATTTTGATAGATCGATCGCTGCCGAAAATACTGCTCTTGGTAGCATTTGGTCCGATGGTGTCACCATGTGGATTTCGGACTATAGAGACGACAAGATTTATGCATACAAGATGATCGATAAAAGCCGCGATGCCTCCAAAGACTTCGATACACTAAGAACAGCCGGAAATACCAATTCTGCAGGACTTTGGTCTGATGGCACGACCATGTGGGTAGGAGATCATCAAGCCGGTAAGATTTATGCGTATAAGATGGCCGACAAGAGCCGGGATATTTCCAAAGACTTCAACACCTTGAGCGCGGCGGGAAATACGGCGCCGAACCGGATATGGTCGGATGGCACGACGATGTGGGTAGCGGACCGGGAGGATGCTAAGATTTACGCTTACAAGATGAGCGATAGAAGCCGAGATCCAAGCAGAGACTTCGATACACTGGTGGCTGCCGGCAACGGGCATCCCCGCGGTCTCTGGTCGGACGGCGCGACGATGTGGGTGTCGGATCCTTGGGATGACAAGCTTTACGCTTATCACTTATCCAACAACGCGGTCTTGAGCGGTTTGACGCTGAGTGACGCTGTGTTGACGCCAGAATTGATGGCGCCATTGCTCGATACACGGCTTCGGTTCCTTATGCGATTACCAACTTGACGGTTGCGGCGACGGCTTTGCACACGAATGCGATGGTTTCCATTTTGCCGGCGGACGCGGACACGGCGATTGCTGGCCATCAAGCGGTTTTGTCTGAAGGCGTCAACGACATCCCAATCACCGTCACTCCGTCAAGCGGATCCGCTCGAACCTATATCATCGCTGTCACCAGAGGAACCTTCGTCACCTCGCGCAATCCAGCGCAAGATTTCAATACCTTGATTGCTGCAGGAAATAATTCTCCCCGCGGTCTATGGTCCAATGGCACAACGATGTGGGTGGAGAATGGCCGAGACTCCAAGCTTTACGCTTACAAGATGGTCGATAAGAGCCGCGATCCAAGCAAGGACTTCAACAGCTTCATCGCCGCGGGGAATGCTTCCCCTGGAAGCATCTGGTCGGATGGCACAACCATGTGGGTAACCGACTGGGATGATGACAAAATTTACGCTTACAATTTGGCTACCAAACGGCGCGATCCAAGCAAGGACTTCAACAGCCTCATCGCCGCGGGGAATACTGCCCCTGGCGGCCTTTGGTCGGATGGCACGACTATGTGGGCGGTGGACCTAGCAGACGCCAAGATCTACGCTTACAAGATGGTTGATAAGAGCCGCGATCCGGCCAAGGACTTCAATAGTCTACTCGCCGCTGGGAATAGCGCACCGAACCGTCTCTGGTCGGATGGGACGACGCTATGGGTGGCGGATCGGGAAGATGCGAAGATATACGCTTATGATTTGGCTAGCAAACAGCGGGCGCCGGCTAAGGACTTTGACACTTTGGTAGTTGCAGGCAACGAGCATCCTCGTGGTTTATGGTCGGATGGCGTGACGATGTGGGTGTCGGATCCGTGGGATGACAAGATATACGCTTATCGGCAGCCGCCGGCGCCTTCGGGCGATAACGCTTTGAAGGCGCTTGCTTTGAGCGGGGCTCCCTTGTCGCCGGCCTTTGTGGCGGGCACGACGGCTTACACGGCCGGCGTGGAGCAGACCAATACCATGACGACGATTGCCGCTCAAGCCAGCCATGCTCTAGCCTCAGTTTCCATATCGCCGGCGGATGCGGCGGCGGATATCGCCGGCCATCAAGTAGCCTTAGCCGAAGGGGAGAACGTCATCAGCATCCTGGTCACCGCCGCCAATGGTAGCCTCAGGAACTACCTCATCGCTGTCACTCGGCCTCTGCGCTCTGGCGACAACAACCTGAGGGCTCTGCGGTTAGTCGGTCATGCGCTTTCGCCTTCCTTTCTTCCCGTCAGCACTCGCTATTCGGCTGTTGTTTCCCATCCCGTTAACCTTGTCACCATCGCTGCCGCGGCCAGCCATGCAGAAGCAGCTCTGACTATTTCGCCGGCGGATGCGGATGCGGATACGGCCGGCCATCAAGTAATTCTGACCGAAGGCAACAACGCCATTACGATTTTCGTCACTGCTCCCAACGGCGAGACGAAGGATTACATCGTGGCCATTCGCCGGGCTTCGGTCGGCGTTACCGGTTGGAATCCGCTGCGCGATTTTGCGCTTGCATCAGTGAACACGGCGCCGCGGGATATTTGGGGGGACGGCGAGACTATATGGGTAGCGGACAAGGAAGACGCGAAGGTCTATGCTTATAACTTGGCTAATGGCCGACGATTAGCTTCTAGTTCGGACTTTAACGGCTTGAAGGCGGTGGGCAACGAGGATCCGGCGGGGATATGGGCGGATGGGGAAACCATGTGGATAGCGGACGGCGAGGATGACAAGCTTTACGCTTACGATGTAAGAAGCAAGAGCCATGCCTCCACAAACGATTTTGCCTTAGCGGTGGGCAACGAGGATCCGGCCGGGATATGGGCGGATGGAGAGACCTTATGGGTAGTGGATGACGGGGATGATTATGTTTACGCTTATCGGTGGGCGGGCAAGAGCCGGAATGCGGGCAAAGAGTTTCCCTTAGAGGCGGGCAACGATGATCCGGCCGGTTTATGGGCGGATGGAGAGACCTTATGGGTAGCGGACAAGGAAGACGCGAAGGTATACGCTTATCAGTTAGCGAACGGACGGCGGGCGGCCGGCAAGGACTTTAACACCTTGCGGGCGGCGGGCAATGGAGCGCCTTGGGGTTTGTGGTCGGATGGACGAACGATGTGGATTGTAGACGCTGTGGACAACAAGTTATATGCGTATCATCAGCCGCCGAGCGGCGATGCTTCGTTGCGCTCTTTGGCTTTGAGTGGCGCGGATATAGGGACTTTTGCTCGTGGCCGGCTTCACTACACGGCCGGCGTGGAGCAAACCAATACCATGACGACGATTGCCGCTCAAACCAGCCATGCTCTAGCCTCAGTTTCCATATCGCCGGCGGACGCCAAAGCCAGCACGGCAGGACACCAAGTCGCTTTGGAAGAGGGGAAGAATATAATTACCATCGCTGTGACCGCGCCGAACCGGAGTAGCCGCACTTACACGGTGATTGTCCGCCGCGCTCGGGCGGGCGACGCTTCGTTGCGCTCTTTGGCTTTGAGCGGCGTTCCCATCCCCTTCTCCAGCAATACGAACGACTACACGGCGCAGGTGAGCCATTCCACGCTTTCTACAACAATATCGGCCATCGCCAACGATCCTGAGGCTAGCGTAGGGATTGTGCCGGCGGACGCCAAAGCCAGCACGGCAGGACACCAAATCGCTTTGGAAGAGGGGAAGAATACGATTGTCGTGACCGGGATCGCGCCCAACGGCAACTCCCGCGCTTATACCATTGCCATCCACCGCGCCTTCTCCAGCGATGTGAGTTTGGGTTCGTTAGGATTGAGCCCGGTTCTTACCTTTGGGCGAGTTGCAGGAAGGCCTACTCGCTACACGGCCACGGTAGCGGCGGCGACCGATTCGGTCACCTTGACGGCCGCGGCCAAGGAGAACAAGGCGCAGGTAGTGATTTGGGGAGAGGATGCGGATGTCAATGCGGCCGGCCATCAAGTAGTCTTGGCCGAAGGAGAGAACACCATTGCGCTGGCGGTGATTGCGGCGGACAAAAGCGTGGAAACCTACACCATCATTGTGAGGCGGCCGGCGTCCCCGTTGTCCGGCCAAGCGCAACAACATTTTCAGGCGGAGAGCGTTAAGAGGGAGGCGCGGGCGGCGTTTTCTGAGGGCGTTCGTTTTGTGTTTGTGAGGCCGCTGGCAGCGTTAGAAGAAGACTTGGCAGTGGAGGCGAGTTCCAGTTTGGGAGCGGGAGCCAAGTGGCGTCTTCTGCGAGAGGGAGAAGAATATAACTTGGCTTGGGAAGACAAACAAGACGGCACCGCGCAAGTGACAATCACCCTGCCCCATGCCAACGCCAAACAATCCTTCCTCCGCTGGAAGCCGACAAACTAGCCAAGCTTGCCAAAAGAATGCCCAAGCCCCCTGCTTCTCGGGGCGGAGAGCGGAGGATAGGCGGATTCTTCCTTTTGCTTTGTTTTCGTTGTCGTCTGCGCACAAGAGGAAAGGGAGAAGAAACTGCGGAATCGGCGGCTGTGTCGGAAATGCCTTGGCCCTAGCGGGACGGCGTTGACGGTTTGCGGGAGGGAAAACTATTTTTGCTTTCGTTTTTCCGAGTGATTCGGGTACCGGCTATATTGTTTGGAATCGTTAGTTGGGAGGATATGAGAAGCCTCTCGTTTGGATGCTGGGAGGTTTTTCTACTATTGGAGGTCTGTTGGATTTGCTTCGGCCAGTGGAAATGGCTTGACAAGGAGGCGTTTTGGGATTTGAATGATCGGTTTGGAATTGGTTGTTTGTGATTGAGTGGATATGAGAAAAGGGAAGAAGTGTCGTTGGGGTTTTTTGAGCGCGTCGTGGATCGGGATGAAGAATTGGCAATCGGTCGCTTTGTCGGGAAATGGCGAGATTGTTGCGGTTGCCAGTCGGGAGCGGGACAAGGCGGCTGCTTGGATTGAGGAATGCGCGGATCATGTTCCATTTCCCTCTTGCCCGGAAGCAATGGAAGGCTATGAGGCGCTTTTGGCGAGGGAGGATGTGGACGCTGTTTATATTCCGCTTCCGACGGGCATGCGCAAAGAATGGGTGGTCAAAGCCGCTGAAGCCGGCAAACACGTTCTTTGCGAAAAACCTTGCGGAGCGAGCGTGGGCGAGGTGGAAGAAATGCTGGCGGCTTGTCGGTCTGCCGGGGTTCAGTTTATGGATGGCGTTATGTTTATGCACAGCGGCCGGCTGCCTGCTTTGCGTCGGGCGATGAACGACGGCGCAAGTTTTGGAAGCCTCCGCCACATTCGTTCGCAGTTTAGTTTTTGCGCGGGCAAGGAGTTTCTGGAAGGCAACATTCGCATGCATAGTGGTTTGGAGCCGTTGGGGTGTTTAGGGGATTTGGGATGGTATAACATTCGGTTTGCTCTTTGGGCGATGCGTTATGAAATGCCTCTTTCGGTGACGGGAAACATGTTGCAAGGAGCGGCACGGGCGGATAGCCCGGAGCCGGTGCCGGTAGAGTTTTCCGGCGAAATGTTTTTTGGAAATGGCGTTTCGGCTAGTTTTTTCTGTTCTTTCAAAGTGGCCAACCAGCAATGGGCGCATCTTTGCGGCACCGAGGGCAACCTTTGCCTAGACGACTTTGTAGTTCCCTGCTACGGAAGCGAGGTTGGTTTTACCGTTTCCAGGATGGCGAGCAGTCAACATGTTTGCGACTTCAACATGGAACGTCGCGAGCGACGGGTCATCGCGCAAGAATACAGCAACAGCCATCCAAGCGCTCAGGAAACGGCGTTGTTCCGCAACTTTGCCGAGCGCGTAATCCGCAACGACGTGGATACCGAATGGGGCGTCATTGCGCTCAAAACTCAGAAAGTGCTCATGGCCTGCCTTCAATCCAGCCGAAAAGGCGGCCTTTCCGTGGCATTGTAGCCCCCCCCCCCCCCCCCCTCCCGCGCCGGCTCAATAGGAAACAAGGATTGACGGTCAAGCAGGAGGCAAGCGGGACAATGAATCTCGACGGAATGAGGAAGATGGAAATGGCGGATGACGGCTTGTTGCAGCGAGTTTGGGATGGCGAGCGCATTGATGCCCGCGAGGCCGAGGCGTTGTATGGGTTGCCTTTGGAGGAGTTGGGTTTGCTGGCCGATCGGCGGCGGCAACTAGCCAAGCAAAAAGCGTATCAAGGCCGCGGCAACGAGATCGCCACTTACATCATCGACCGCAACGTCAACTACACTAACGTTTGTAACGTGTATTGCAAGTTTTGCGCTTTTTACCGCACGGAGAAAGAGGTCGACGCCTATGTGATTTCCTTTGAGGAATTGGATCAAAAAATCCGCGAGACGATTGACTTGGGCGGCACGCAAATCCTGATGCAAGGCGGGCATCATCCGAAGCTGTCGCTGGCTTGGTATTTGGATCTTTTGTCCCACATTCGGGCAAACTTTCCGCAGATTAATATTCATGGATTCAGCCCGAGCGAATTCATCCACTTCCGCGATCTTTTTGACATGCCGCTGGAAGATTTGCTGTCCCAGTTCCAAGAGGCCGGTTTGGGATCGATTCCGGGCGGCGGCGGGGAGATTTTAGTGGATCGAGTGCGGCAGCGCATCTCGCCTCTCAAAGCGGGGGCGGACGACTGGCTGAAGGTGATGGACGCGGCGCATCGTTTGGGATTGCGGTCTTCGGCGACAATGATGTTTGGCCACGTCGAAACGCCTGCCGAGCGCATTGAACATCTGGAGCGAGTGCGCAGGCAACAAGAGGAAACCGGCGGGTTTACGGCCTTCATCGCCTGGACTTTTCAGCAGTCGGAGAATACGCGATTGAAGGCAAATCCCGTTGGCGCGAGCGAATATCTGCGGATGCAGGCTTTAAGCCGGATTTATTTGGACAACATTCCCAACATCCAAAGTTCTTGGGTAACGCAGGGGTTGGAAGTGGGGCAAGTCGCCTTGAAGCACGGGGCGAATGACTTGGGCAGTTTGATGATCGAAGAGAACGTAGTCAGCCAAGCGGGGACGACTTTTCGGACGAGCGTTTCGGAAATGAAGCGATTGATTGCGGACGCCGGGTATGAGCCGCGGCAGCGGGACAACGAATATCGACTGCTTGCGGAAAGGCCGGCGGTTGGCGAATTTTGCGAGTGACGGCGAGGTCTGATGGCGATTCCAGATGCGGAATCGCCATTGTCGGAGGTCAATCGACCCGAGTCATTTCTGATTTTGCGTCTGTGAGACTGGGATTTTTTTCCCGACAAAATATCGCAAAATAGGAAATTAGGCTTGAAAAACGTGCGTCCCTCGTTTTTATAGGTGGACGACTAATCAATTTAAAGACTCTATGAGAACGAATTTTTTTCATCGCCTACTCTCTTGGTTTGCCGTTTTTTCGCTGATTGGCGGCCCGGCGGTTTGCTCTATGGAAGCGGAGGACGCCAAGAGGCTTTTGGTGGTCACCGTCACCAAAGGATTTCGGCACAGTTCCATTCCAACGGCGGAAGCGGTTCTTGGATCGTTGGCGGAACAACACGGCTCTTTTTCCGTTGACTATGCGCGAACGGACGAAGAAGTGACGCAAAAGATGTCTCCCGAAGGGCTAAAAAACTTGGACGGCGTCATCTTTGCCAACACCACCGGGGAATTGCCAATCCCCGACAAAGAAGCCTTCATCGACTGGATAAAATCCGGGAAAGCCTTCGCCGGGATGCACTCCGCATCGGACACCTTCCACCAGTTTCGTCCTTATATTGAAATGCTCGGCGGCGAGTTTCAAACTCACGGGCCGCAAGTGGAAGTGGATGCGGTCAATGAAGATCCTAGCCACGCCGCCTGCTCCCATTACGGGCCGCACTTCAAAATTTTCGACGAGATTTACATTTTGAAGAGCTTTCAGCGCCAGCGAGTTCACGGCCTTTTGACTTTGTATCATCATCCGAATTCGAAAATTCCCGGCGACTATCCGATTGCTTGGTGCAAGAATTTCGGCAAGGGCAAAGTGTTTTACACCTCTTTGGGGCATCGGGAAGACGTCTGGACGAATCACGAATATCAGCAGCACATCCTCGGCGGCATTTTATGGAGTTTGGGATTGGCGCCAGGCGACGCAAAACCGACGGACACTCGCTATGCCCTGAGCGATGCGGAGAAGGCGGAAGGTTTCCAACCCTTGTTCAACGGAGTGGATTTGTCCGGTTGGAAACTGCGACGGGAAGACGGCAAGGCCAGTTGGAGCGCGCAGAACGGCCTTTTGGTCAACACCGTCCCAAAAGGCGAACACGGCACGGATTTGATTTCCGAGGAAAAATTTTGGAATTTTACCGTCCGCTACGAATATCAAGTTCCCAAAGAGAGCAACAGCGGATTCTATTTGCGCGGTCGTCACGAGATTCAGATTTTGGAAGACGCCGCCGGCCGCAAGTTGACGACGGGAGGCAACGGCGCCATTTACGGAATCAAGCCGGCGGATGTTTTCGTTTCTCGCAAAGCCGGAGAATGGCAGGAAGTCGAAGCCACAATCCGGGAAAATCGCGTCACCGTTTTCCTCAACGGAGTAAAAATTCACGACGCCGTGGAAGTGAACAAACCCACGGGCAGTGAATTGGACGGTCATGTGGATCAACCGGGCCCGATTTTGTTGCAGGGCGACCACGGCGCCATCGCCTTCCGCAATCTGCGAATCAAGCCGCTCCGCTAAAATTTGAGATGAAGATTGGAAAAACGATAATTGCGCTGTGTTTGATTGAGACTTGGAAACCGATGAATAGAAACAAGACATTTGGATTGCTTTTGGCCGCCACATGCTTTGCCGGCGGGTTATTGGAAACGCAAGCGCAGTGGGATGAGCGGATTGGGATCAAAATCACACTGGTGACCGGCGAGGTAAAGACGCATCTACTCGAAAAGAATGCTACATACGGTGGACGTGGATGGTGGTGGCCAGATTACAGAGAGAACTACCATTCCATTGAGATACCTAGGGGGTTTGATTTGTTAGAACGGATGTCCATTAGCGAACATACATCGGGCATGGAAACCTTGAAACATGTAAAGATGCCTAGTGATTGGGATACGGTGGAACACATTGAAATCAGCGGCACGCAGTTGAGGACAATTACAATTCCGCCCGGGTTGAAGGAATTAAGTCATCTGCATCTCTCGGACAACCCGCTAGAAACAATTCAGTTCCCATCTGGAAATGCAGGAAGGCTGGTTAGTCTTTCCTACCTTTATCTTGAAAACACGAATATTGAGACGCTTTCTCTTCCAGAAGGGATGATTAAACTTTTCAATATCAAGGTCCAGAATTGCTCACGTCTTCATACTATTGTTTTTGGGAAGGATACCAGAGAGGATGTGATCGTGTATGCAAAAGATTCTGGATTGAAACGAATTGTCATACCTAGACGGCTGGAGAGAAAAGTTACGATAGAGAACGAATTCGGTGATAGAGGCGACTGGAATCACTTAGAGGTTATTTATTTGGAAGACTTGAATCCACAGGTAGAGGTGACTAGGAAACAAGGCGTTATGGTGGTCAGGTAGAATGCAGGGAATCTTTACGCATCAGAGAATCCAGATGGGCATGACTGGAGATTAGTTGGCGGCGTGGAATTGAGTCCGTTGAGAATTCCTGCCGTTTTAGAAAACAAGATGTTCTTCCAAGTGAAACCGCAGGAATAGCGAGAGAGAATTTGACCGAAACAACAATTTTATCGCATAGTATTATTATGAGTGATTTAGAAAAGATTCGAAAAAATGCAGATAAGGGAGATCCTGAAGCGCAATACAAATTTGGCTTGGTATATTTCAAAGGCGATGGCGTGCGACAGGATTATGATGAAGCGTACAAGTGGATTCTGAAAGCGGCTGAACAAGGGTATATACTAGCTCACTATATGCTTCCAAATGTAAGGCGAGCGAAATATCGGAATGAAGAAAAGAAACCGATAGGTTTGCATGAAGAAAAAATCAGACTGCTTGATGAAATGACCGTGTATTCGGAAGTTCTTGTACCTATTATGTGTGCGTTAGAGCCCCGATTGCGTGAAGGAGGAGTTCATCTTTCTGATCCACTAGTGAAGGAATTCAAAAAAATTGAAAGTCTCGTTCAAATACATATTGCAGACGTTCAAAAGAAGCTTTTCAAAGTAATAGGTAATCCCGGATTCAGATCGGAAATGTATCGGCACGCGGTTCATCTAAATGCTCAAAGGAGTCTCGCTCATGCCGAGTGCTTGAAAGAATTGGTTTCAAAGTTTGGACATTCAGACATCGCTGAACAGGCAAATAAAGTGTTCGTCGAAGCCTCAAAACTCCGCGAAATGTTCGGCAATCAACAAAAGAAGGAATCAAATAACTAAAATGGAAGTAAAATTAGAGAAAGTGCCGGATGTCCGCACGATGTCGGACGAGGAAGAGTTGGCGTCAATGGAAGCGAAT
Source organism: Limisphaerales bacterium (assembly GCA_965203425.1). Lineage (GTDB taxonomy): Bacteria > Verrucomicrobiota > Verrucomicrobiia > Limisphaerales > AAA164-E04 > UBA2970. The sequence continues at coordinate 369,254 of OZ241891.1, forward strand.
TTGCGAAAGGCAATTTCGGAAGAGGATTCTGCGAAAGCGAAATCCCGCATTATGAAATTGAATTTGCAAAGCGCCTTTGCTTTTTTAGCCGAAGAACAACCATTTGCCTGTGAACCGTCCAACTTTTTAGCAGAGACTGGGAAAAATCAACTTCTAAAACTTTTATGAATTCAATGGATCCATCCCAATCGTTTAATCGCCGCAACTTCCTAAAAGGAGGCTCTTTGGGTTCGGTGGCGGCTTTTGTCGGTGGCGCTTTAGTTTCCGCGCCAAAGAAAAGCACCGCCCAAGAAGCTGATAAACTGGTTGGGCCTCCAGTGAATGTCGGCGTGATTGGATGCGGTTATCACGGCCGAGACATCATCTCCACTTTGTCGCTGTTGCCCAACGCTCCGATTGCGGCCTTGTGCGATCCTTACGGCGCCTTTTTGCGGAGGGCGGGGCGTTCGGCGCCAAAGGCGGCCAAATACGAACGCTATCAGGATTTATTGGAGGACAGCCAAGTGCAAGCGGTTGTCGTTTGCACGCCGACCCATCAGCACGGCCAAGTTGTCCAAGACGCCCTTGCCGCCGGAAAGCATGTGTATTGCGAAGCGCCGCTGTCGAATTCTTTGGAAGAAGCGCGGGAGATTGCATTGGCCGCCAAGAAGCATCCGCGGCTTTATTTTCAGGCGGGGCTGCAATATCGCGCCGATTCTCAGCGGCATTTTCTCTTTGACTTTATTCGAACCGGCGCTTGGGGAAAGACGGCGCAGGCGCGGGCGCAATGGCATAAGAAAATCAGTTGGCGGCGGACGGCCCCCACGAACGAACGCGAACGCGAAATCAATTGGCGTTTGGATGAAAAGTTGTCGGGCGGTTTGATTGGCGAAATTGGGATTCATCAAATCGACGCGGTCTCTTGGTTCTTCCGAAAACGGCCGGTAGGCGCGCACGGTTTTGGCTCCATTATTCAATGGAACGACGGGCGCAAAGTGCCGGACACCGCTCAAGCAATTGTGGAATATCCCGGAGACGTTCGTCTCAGTTATGACGCCACATTGGCCAATTCCTTTGACGGAGATTATGAAACTTACTACGGCTCTTCCGCCGCCATGATGGTGCGGGGAAACAAGGCGTGGATGTTCAAAGAAGCCGACGCGCCGCTGCTCGGCTGGGAAGTCTACGCCCTGAAGGAAACCTTTTACAAAGAGATTGGGATTGCCCTTTCGGCGGACGCCACTCAATTGACTACCGTGACCGGCGGCGGCAACGACGAGGAAGCCAATCAATATGTCAATACGCCTCTCTATCAGGCGTTGGAGGCCTTCGTTCACAATGCCTACGTGCATCAATCCGGCGTGGAAGACTTTATCCTGGGTTTTGGAGAGGAGGATCCAGAAGCGTTGGCGGAGTATTTGTCGGGGCTCGGCGACTCTAAGATGCCGGCGGCCAATGTCGACGTCGGATACGAAGCCACGGTGACCGCGCTAAAAATCAACGAGGCGATTGTCCGCGGCGCTCCCATCGCGTTTGAAGATCGCTGGTTTGACCTGAGTTAAAATCCGCAACACCGCTTTTTTACAGAGTATAGAAAGATATGACCTCAATGAAACACACAGAATACTTTACAATGAAATTGGTTGCCCTCTTCTTGGGTTCTTTGCTTGCGGCAAGCGCCGCCGTCGCTGAGATTGTGCGCTATCAAGGCGTCCCACGAGGGAGTAGCATTAAGATTAAAGGAACGTCGACCGTTCACGATTGGGAGGTCAAAAGCACGCTCATCGCCGGCTTTATGAATGTGGAGGGCGAGTTTCCATCCGATCTTTCTACAACCACGGTTCCCGCACTGAAAAACCTTCCCCAAGTGAACGTTCAGATACCCGTCCGATCCATCAGAAGCGGCAAAAGCACAATGGACAGCGTCATGCACGGCGCCATGAAGCAACAATCGCATCCGAAGATTACCTACGTCTTGGCAAAAATGACGCCGTCTAAGATAGAGCGGAAAGCCGGGGATCCACTTCGCTACGATACCGAAGGCGATCTGACGGTTGCCGGAGTCAAAAAGCGCATTGCCATGCCAATAGACTTGGTGCAACACGGCGATGGAGGATTGCGCATTACGGGCAAAACTAAGGTGAAGATGACGGACTTTGGCATCCAACCTCCGGCGCCGAAAATTGCCTTTGGATTGATCAAAACCGGCGATGAAGTAGAAATCATCTTCGAATGGATCACCAAAAAAAAGCAATAGCCAATCTTTGCGGTCCGCTTTGCGCAACGCGGCATTCGCAGTTGGCTTTTATATCGGTTCACGATTTTCCCGATTTTCTTTTCGGTCGTGGAATGGAATAATTTTTTGGCGGAAAACATTGCGAGGATATAAGAGCTTGTTATGAATTCTTTTTTAAGAGAGGAACTATTGCGTTGTGCCGCATTCCGTCAGCTGGTTTTTGGCGCAATCGATGCGAAAAATGGCGGGAGCGACGGGACTCGAACCCGCAGCCTCTGCCGTGACAGGGCAGCGCTCTAACCAATTGAGCTACGCCCCCAACCAAAGGAAAGCGACTTTGTCTCAATCCTATCCAAGAGTCAACGAGAAAATTGGATTAGGATGACCGCTCTGTTTTTTGGATCGTTATGGTTTCCATCGTATGAACAAAAAGGACGTGGTTGAGGCGTTGGAAGAGATCGCCGTTCTGCTGGAATTGAAGGGGGAGAATCCTTTTAAAGCCCGTGCCTACACAAATGCCGCTCGCACTTTGAGTCAGTGGGAAGGCTCGCTGGAAACTATGGTTGAAGAAGGGCGTTTGGGTGAAATCAAAGGTTTTGGCGATGCTTTGCAACGAAAGGTTGGTGAATTGGCCTCCACGGGGAAGTTGGGTTATTTGGAGGACTTGAAGGCGTCCGTTCCCGAAGGAATGTTGGCAATGCTGGACATTCCCGGATTGGGCCCCAAAAAAATCAACCTTCTCCGCCAGAATCTCGGCATTGTCTCCCTAGAAGCGCTGGAGGCCGCTTGCCAAGCAGGGCAAGTGTCGGGGCTGTCCGGTTTTGGGGAAAAACACAGCAGAAGATTCTCGAGGGGATTGCTTTTCGGCGAAGGCATGCATCGCATCGCCGAATCAGCGACGCTTTGGTCGTTGCGGAACCGATGCTGGATCGGCTTCGATCCCATCCTGACGTGATTCGTTGCAGTCTCGCCGGCAGTCTTCGACGGCATAAGGAAGTTATTCGAGACGTGGATTTTTTGGTTTCCGCCAAGGATGCCGGAGCCGTTATCCAATTTTTCATTCAGCAAATGGAGGTAGATTCAATTGCGGCGGCGGGAGGCACAAAGGCCAGCGTAGTTCTACAGGGCGGAATGCAGGCGGATTTGCGGGTAGTTGGCGACGCGGAGTTCCCTTTTGCCTTGGCCTATTTCACAGGCAGCAAGGAGCATAACATCGTGATGAGGCAACGGGCGATTGAGCGGGGGCTTCGGTTGAACGAGTATGGTCTGTTTCGTTCCCAAAAAGAGACGAGATCGGAGAATCTGCTGGAAGCCTGCGCTACGGAGGCGGAGATTTTTGGCAAACTAGGATTGGCCTACATTCCCCCGGAACTGCGCGAAGATCGCGGAGAATTTGAAGCGGCCGAGAAGAACGTCTTGCCTAGACTTTTGGAGTGGACGGAATTGCGAGGATCGCTTCACAACCACTCCGTTTGGAGCGATGGGCGGCAGTCTCTGGAAGAAATCATCCAGCATTCCCGCGAGCTGGGCTGCGACTATTGGGCGGTGACGGATCACTCCCGATCCTCTTTTCAAGCGAACGGACTAGAGCCAGACCAACTGCGAAGGCAAATTCAATCCATTCAAGACAGGAACGACCAACTGGAAGCCGAAGGCGATTCGTTTCGTCTGCTAAGCGGTTCGGAAGTGGATATTCTCAGCGACGGTCGACTGGATTTTGACAACGGCTTGTTAAACGAATTGGAAGTGGTCGTCGCCAGCATTCACAACGGCTTTGCCCAAAGCGAATCGCAAATCACCCGGCGGCTTATCAAAGCGGCGGAAAATCCCTTCGTGCACATGCTGGGGCACTTGACAGGGCGTCTGTTGCTTGAGCGAGAAGCCTACGCAGTGAACCAAAAAGCCGTGATTGACGCCTGCGCCGAAACTGGAACCTGGATCGAACTCAACGCAAACCCCTATCGACTCGATCTGGATTGGCGTCTATGGGCTTACGCCAAGAAAAAGGGCGTGAAGTGCGTCGTCAACTGCGATGCACATCGAGCCGATCACGCCGGGTTTCTCCGTTTCGGGGCAGGCATTGCGCGAAAAGGCTGGCTCACCAAAAACGACGTGATCAACACTCTGCCCCTAAATCAACTGCAAGACGCCCTCGCCGCCAAACGACAACGCTGAAAAGCGCCTCCAAAAATGAGAATTCTCAATATCGACGGCAGCATGCTAAGGGGAGTGTATTAGTTGTGATGTGGGTGTAGATATGGTGGTAAAGCTGCAGGCTTCCAATCTGGTAATGAGGTTTCGATTCCCTTCTTTTGCTTCATTCGTCTTGATCTCGCTGTTTTTTCCAAAATTAGAAGCAATCTTTCTTGACTTGGAGGCGGTCTGGCTTCGAGGAATTTTTCAGCGCCTTTTACGAAATCCTAGAAGTTCGGGATGAGAGGAGAAGATATCTTCGACATTTCCGGCGTGGATGATTAACGGTTTTCCTGAAGCAGGGTTTGGCACTGCGGCGGCGATGATTTTTCCGCGCTGAAAGTCGTTCCGTATTGTCGTCCGAAAGCCTATGACGCTAAGATCCGGCATAAGAAGAGCGAATTTTGAGGGATTGTCTTTTTGCCAGACTTTGAGTTTTCCTGTTTCTATTGGCAAGCCAATGAGGCTGACGATGATATTGCAATTCGGGTGGTTTTCACTAATTTCGTCGATGGACGAGGCCTCCATTAGGAAGCTGAGAGGAGTTTTGGTGTTTGCCGGGAGTGGCGCATTTTGCGGATTATTCCAGTATTCGGGTTTGCAATCAAGGCAGTTGAGAAATTTACTTCTCAGATAATGGCAGACACATTGACAACGCCAGCGAGTCTAATGATATGAACTTTCCTCATTCTTTCTGATTGGCTAACTCTAAGACCATAGGCATCGATTCGACAAAAAAGAGAATTCTGAGCAAAGGCAGAACCAACGCCAACGTCAACTTTCCTGCTAATGTCTCAACGCGCCGATGATTACCATCGCCAGCACTAACAGCCGAACTATTGAGCATTTTTTGGTGGACTACGATAATCCATAAGATGCCATTGGGAATTCGCGTGTTCAGCCGTTTGTTTTATTCCACCAATTCGCCTTCTTATTAGGCAAGAGCGAGCTGGATCAACAAACCCATTAGCGACTTACATACGCAAAGCGAAAATAATTCTGGATATCTCTTAGATCAGAGGGCAGAGGCTTACCCTCCATTCTTAGCGGCAACACTAATGGCTTGGTGCGGGTTGTGTCGTCCACAGCTCAATGGAGGAATACGCATTTGCGTTTGGTTTGTTTGCTTTGGCTTTTGTAATTGTCCGCCGCCGCTTTCATAAGAAACAACGTCAACAATCCGCCACTTTGTAGACTTGGTTTGGTGTTGCGGATTTTTCTAGTGTTTGTGGCGAATAATAAAAACGATAAACTACCTGCAGATTTGTAGCTGGTATGTTATGATTTATAGATTTGCCTCTCTCCAACAGCTAGCGATTGGTGAGGAGGCACGGCTAGTGATTTATATTCGCCAGTCTTTACGTCGACAAAGCCAAGAGGCCTTAGTGGCGGCGATTGGTGATTAAGCATCAGTAGCTAGGGATTTGCGATTGCAATCAGCGGACGGTGTTTCGTGGAGTAGATAAGTCGTTCGGTTAGTGTTGGAGGTTTGTAGTCCGCGCTTTGGTTTCTGCTGATATTGAACTCGTTTTTTCCAGCCACTTTGCTTTCATCTTTGCGAAGCGAATCTTTTTTGTCCGTGCAGTCAGGGAACGATGGATTGAAGAAGAAAACAGAAAGAAACACAGACGAGCAAGAGGAACTAGACTGGATAAAAATGGAAGTGGACAGAGTGATTTTGCGTCCTTTTTGATGTCTTTGGTGGTCCCTTAATGGAAAAACATTATATGAACGGGTGAAATAGAAAAGAACGAAACCGCTGGTATTCCTTCGTTTTCCTTCCTCTTCGTCCTTCCCCGCAGTGTTCAAAAGAAGAAAACTCTAAACTCGCAATTCTGAATTTGCATCGTGTGAACACGATTTAGGATATTTGTTCAAAACCTCTTGGCCGCGTTTTTATTCTACGCAAAAGAAACGTCGCCTCAACTCCGTAGGAAGCGAGCAGTTAGAAGCAACTCACCGCAACTGCGTCTATTGCGGATACAGCGGCATTCCCAACAAAAGTCGCAACATCCAGAAAAGCGTATACGGTAAATTTAACATGCCACAACCACCTAATCATTCCGGCAATCACGCTTGCTCGAGTTGTTACCTCCCTAAAATAAGGCCAGCACCATCGGCATGAGAAAACGACCCGCGAAACCGCTGGTGGCAAACACAATAATGCTTTCCAAGTATTGCGGATGATCCAAAACAGCCAAGGATAGGCGGCCGCCTCAACTGCCGTTGTGACACCTTAGGTTAGCAGCTTGACTTGTCATTCGCCGGCATTTGGATTGATGTTTCATTTATAGACGTCCCTAATGAGAGAGGGAAAACATCAGCAATAAACTGCCGAATCTGAACATTACCACCGCAAACGGAGCAATCACAATCCCTCACCCCGGACAAGACGTTCTGAAAGCATCTGTCAAGTCTCGCACTGTTTTTGGCATAATCCAGTTCGACTCAATTTCCATGCCCAGCATGGTGATTCGAGCACGGTAGAACACAATCAGGGGAAGAAGATAGATCAGGGAATAATAGACGGCAATCAATCGCCTGATGGAGTGCATGATCGTTTAAGACTCTTTAAAGGTCATTTGACGCGCCATGTTGCTCGGCTGTCCCGATCCTGCGAATGTCAGAATACGAATAAACTAAAGGCCATTCCAAAGGACAAAAGGGGCACTTTTTGCCTCGGATGAGGCTCTGAAGCCAATATGTACACCCTCGCTCTACCACCCCCCGCTCCAATACAGATTTCTTTTGGTAATTCTTGTTTGAATGACCATTGCCAAATTATCGGATTGAATGGAGGCAATTTCCTCCGGGTTGTGATGATGAGTGCCGGCACACCGTCAACGCTTTGTCGCCCGGTAAGGATTTTTATCAGTCTTTTCGTCCGCACCTTAGACTCCCGAATCCTGCCAGCGGAAACTTCCAGCCACGCTTTTTCTCATAATTACGTCCCTGTTAACGGTGGTTTCCAAGCGGAGCAACGCCTCTTCGCGTTCTGGGTATCATGTTCGCTACCAAGCGCGTGGCTTTCTCCAGTCATTCCGTCTGGCGAAGTATCAGGAAAAATATCATCCCCACACCAAAGACCGTGATCGCTCCTTGAAGTACATCCATCCACACTGCCGCCCAAATCCGCCGTAAGGGTATAGACGATAACCGTCATTAAAAACACAAGGAAACAAAACAGATAGTCAGGCTCTGCTTGTTCCTGTAGCAGAATGCTTTGCCGCCGCTCGTCAACCCGGGCAGCGGAGGTTTGGAAAACACCCACATCCCTTAACAAAGCCACCAAGATTTAATACTGTGCTATCAGATAAAAACATAATGAAGGCCAAAAATTGTGGTGGGCAACCCCACTGCCAAACCTCTCGTGAAGAACTTCTGGCACCGTCACTGCGCCGGCCCGTTGTCCAACTTGGTTGAGACGTATGGTGAGTAGTCCAGTAGTCACGATCGGCACGACCATGCAACTCGCAATCCAAAGCACCAACACATGCCGTACGTGTAAATCAAAGCCGAAAATCCCATAAAGATTCCGCCCGTCGCATTGGTCACCGCAAATTTCAGTGTAAAAGATCAAACGCCGAGTCTATGGTTTCTCAAAAAAAATATCCGCTGACAAACTCTCGCCAGCCGCGCGAACTTTCGGACAATCAAGCCAGAACAAAGACGATGAAAAGATAGAGTCCAAAAGCGAGAAGAGCTGCATTCGTCTAGACCTCCACGAGGTTTTGCCTAGCGGATGATTTTCCGCGAATTTTTCATTCGTCTTCAGTCTTTCTTCGATGGCTTGCCGGTGCTGGTTGGACTCGAATCTTCAAGGGATTGATCCTGCATAGAGTTCGAATAAAACCAGAAAATCACAACGTTGGACGACCTCCAATCCAAGGCGCAACCACCGACCAAAAAACCCAGAACTCAGGACGGAATACCGAAACCATATCCAGTCCCTCTTCCTGACGCAACGCTATCGCCGAAAAAGCCGGCAAGGATGATCTCCTACGAGGCGAAGGCAAACCAAATTACAAGAATCGGAAACAGTTCCCGACGCAAACGAACGAACACCGCGTCTTTCTTCACAGATTCATTTACGGGATCCGCCGCAATGAGGCGAATCAAAATCGTCGTTCCTTCCTTGCGCATTGCCACTCCGCGATTCCAAAGTGGGAAGAAAACGTTCCCGCAATAGGGCAATCGGCTCTGTTCCAAGCAACTTTTAGGGCGAGGAAACCGAAAAAATCCGCCATTGCTCCGGAATGAATTTCTTACAATCTGTTGCCTCAATCTATTCGTACTTCTTCCAACGTATAAAGGTCAAACACTGGTTTGAGAGGCAATTCGCCAATGCCAAAAATTGGGGGTTGCGTTTTCGCTGGGGGTCGTCTATTTTGGCTATATGCGATTTGAGTTTAAATATATGCTTTCCGTTGCGTCCGCGCTCGCTTTTCTTTTGGCTTCGAACTCACTTTCCGCCGACCGAGCGGTGAGGGAAATGAAGGAGGCGGCCATTGCTTTTCTGAACGCTCTAAATGATGAGCAACGGGCCGTCGCCTCCTTTAGCTTCGGCAATGAGGAACGTCTCAATTGGCATTTCATCCCCAAAGATCGAAAAGGGCTTCCGCTGAATAAAATGAAGGAAGAGCAAAAGTTGCTGGCCTTTGCCCTACTCGCCGCCGGGATGAGTCGGGATGGTCAAATCAAAGCGCTGACAATTATGAGTCTGGAAAAAATTCTTCAAGTTGTGGAAGGCACCAACCGCCGTTTCTCGCGCGATCCTGCGCTCTATCACCTGAGCATTTTCGGAACGCCCTCCACCGACGGAACTTGGGGCTGGCGATTCGAAGGGCATCATTTGTCTCTCAACTACACCGTCGTCCGGGGTCGTTTGGTTTCCGGCACACCTTCGTTCTACGGCACAAACCCGGCCCTCGTGAAGTCCGGTCCCCGGAAAGGATTACGGGTTTTGGGCGCGGAAGAGGACGTTGCGCGAGCGTTGATTCAATCTTTGGACAAAGCTCAACTCAAAAAAGCGTGGGTGGCCGACAAGGCGCCGAGAGACATTTTTACCGGCGCCGACCGCAAGGCGAATCCATTGAAACACCAAGGCCTCCGTTCCACGACGCTCAATTGGCATCAGAAGGAATTGCTCATGGAAATCATCGAGCAATACGTCTCCCGCAATCGCCCCGAACTCGCCAAGCAAGACTTGGAAAAAATTGAGACCGCCGGCATTGAAAACATATACTTTGCCTGGATGGGAGGCTTGAAGGAAGGCGAAGCCCATTACTACAGCGTGCAAGGGCCGACGTTCCTGCTTGAGTACGACAACATTCAAAACGACGCTAATCACGTCCACGCAGCCTGGCGAGACTTTGACAATGATTTTGGCATCGACATCCTCAGGCGTCACTACGAAACAACGCCTCATCATTAGTGAGGCGTTTCCCCCTCCGCCTTTTCAGCCGCGAGGGGAATAATCTGCGGAGGGTTGGAAAGACGCATTCTGGCGCGCTCGATTTTCAATTCCGCAAAGGAGTAAAATTCTGTGGATTTTATCCCGAATTCACTCCGAAAGAGCGATATTTTCCATAAAAACGCCTTTCTTTCGTTTTTTGTCGAAAATTTTATTTTACTTTTGGTGATTTTGGAGGATTATAGAAGTGAATGCGGCAGTTTTTGCTCCCTCAGAGAATGCATACTCGTCAAGTGGACTTCGCCAGTGATGATTTGAGACCCGATGGTCGGGAACATTTTTTCGATGCGGCCAGCACTGCTGATTGACCGAATACCCTAAATGGAAACTCGACTATTTGTTGGAAACCTCTCGTTCAAAGTTACTGAAGACGATCTCTCCGCGATTTTCTCGGAATACGGCGAGGTCATGGAAGTCCGAATCATTAATGACCGGGAAACCGGGCGGCCGAGAGGCTTTGGATTTGTAACGATGGCAAGCGAAGCGGAAGCGCACAAAGCCATTGAAGGCCTCAACCAGAAAAAAATCGAAGAACGCGTGCTCACCGTGAACATTGCCCGTCCTCGAGAAGAACGTCGCCGAAACTACTCTCGTTAAGAAAAATCTTCGGAAGAAACCAACCCGTTCGTAACCTGCCGGAAAACAAAATCCGCAAGGTTGCGGGCGGGTATTTGTTTGCTGATTTCCGGATAGCGCCGCCTTTTTCCTTCAAAAAAAGCGGTTTTCTCAGAGCGCAGATTCGGCCGCTTATCGCCGGCCGCTCCAAAACGGCAGAAAGGCGCAGGCCATCCCCGCAATTAGCCCCGCCAAATGCGCATTGTTGGCGATTGTTGCTCCCACAAACGAATCCAGCACGCGCATATATCCCAACACCAACCAGATCAACATCAGAAACACAATCGGCCTCGGCAACTCTAATCCAAAATTCGGATCAAACTTTCCCTTAATCCAAAGGAAGCCAAGCAAGCCAAAAACCACTCCCGATATGCCTAGAAACGACGGGCCGGAGGTATAATATTGCGCAAGGTTCGAGACAACAGCGGTGGCGAGGATAAGCCCCAACAAAGAGCGCCAACCAAGCCTCCATTCGAGAATGCTTCCCAAGTCCTTCATACACCAGAGATTGAAGAAAATGTGAATCAGGCTGCCGTGCATCAAAATGGGCGTCACCAGCCGCCAGATTTGGCCCTTCTGCAACACTTCCGGCAAACCAATGCCAACGGGGTTGAAGTTAGAGATTTTGAGCCAAAAAAGTATCTCTCCAGCATCGATGAAGCGCATTGAAAGAAAAATGCCGACGCAAACCATCATCAATCCCATCGTCAGTTTCCCTATTTTTGGGCGGCGAAGCGCGGCGACTGTTTCGGCCCGGCTTTTGACGCGTTTTCGATAGCGGTCTTCCTTTTCTGCGGCTTCTCGCCGCATTTTCTTGGCTTGGAGGCCGACGTCGGCAAACTTTGGCGCGCCGGGGTTAGCGGCAAATTCTCCTAACAACTGCTTGGCGAGGGCAAATTGTTCTTCCTCGTGAACCCAAATTTCCCATCGCTCGCCGCCATCCCATTCCATCTCGCTGTCCACCCCTTTCACATAAAGATAGTCAACAAACAGCTGGGCGGCGGACTCTTTATTCAAGTGACCAATAATTCGCATAACGAACTCGCTTTACCACGCAATCTTTAAAATTATTCGAAGGGATGCAGAAAGCAATCTTTTGAATCTTGCGCTCCGCTTCGCCTTGATCTTTTCAATCATCGTTCCTATGCTTTTTTCTCCACTGGAAACTAGAATCGAGATAATTAATAAGGCTCTTCATTTCCGATGCCTTGCCTTTGCAATTCATCCAACCGCTCACGGATTGTCTTATGCAACTCTAACGCCTTTGCTTGCCCCTGCGCTCGTTGATTCGTCGTCATTCTTTCTTCCAACTTCTCGATTTCATCACTTACTGCAAAAAGACCATCGCTGTTGTATCCGCGAGCTTTTGCCAAAAGAAACCACGCATAAGCTTCAACGTCGTTCTGAGGCACGCCTGTGCCGAGGTAATACTTATACCCAATTTCCATTTGCGCCAGCCCATTTCCTTGCTCCGCCGCTTTTTGAAACCACTTTATCGCCTGAGAATTGTCCTCTGGCAAACCTACTGTAACACCTGCTCCGCAACCTGTAATCACACCAACCAACGCCAGCGCGCCAATCAATAGACATGTTGTTTGTTTCCTCATGTTCAAAAATCAAAAAGGAACTTTGCCCGCGCAGTGTTGAACCCAAACTCACAGTCATTCGACACAAAAAAGGAAGAAGCGGAGAATCCGTTGAGCAACCCCGCCTGGGGAATTCCGCAAAACTTGGCCAATGGACGATCCTTCCTCCCAGATTATTGTTCTCCTTCTTGCAAAAAAGCCCGCTTCTTTTTGACGGGAACGACCGATCATAATGCCCAAGAAATTGCATCAATCAAAGGCATGCCCCGCTGAGCAGAGCACGTTGGCGACTTTGTGCCGCACCAGTTCTTTGACTTTGGTGCGCGCCGGGCCAATGTATTTTCGAGGGTCGAATTGTTTGGGAGACTCGGCCATCGTCTTTCGAATCGCGGCCGTCATCGCCAAACGCAGATCGGTGTCAATATTCACTTTGGTGCAACCCGTTCGCCGCGCAATTTCGATGTCTTCTTCCGGGACGCCGGCGGTGTCGGTTCCCAAATCGCCGCCGTATCGGTTGATTTCCGCCACCAAACTCGCCGGCACGCTGGAAGCGCCGTGAAGCACCAGCGGATAATCTCCCAAGCCGGCATCCATGAGCGCCGCTTTAATCGCCTTCAACCGTTCTAGGTCCAAATGCTGCTCGCCTTTGAATTTATAGGCGCCGTGAGAATTGCCAATGGCAACGGCCAAGGAATCAACCCCGGTTTCCTGAACGAATTTCACGGCTTCTTGCGGATGCGTGTAAACGCCGCCTTCGGAGTAGTCTCCGCCTTCTTCGCCGTCGTCAAACTGAGCGCCGACCAACTGCCCCAACTCGCCTTCCACCACCGCGTTGTGCTGGTGCGCATAATCGACCACTTGCTTGCAAAGGGCGACGTTCTTTTCGAAAGGCAGATGGCTTCCGTCAATCATTACGCTGGTGAATCCCTCGTCAACGCAACGCCGACAAAGATCGAAGGTGTCGCCGTGATCCAGATGAATGGCGATGGGAATGGACGAACACTCCACCGCCGCCTCAATCAACTTCATCAAATAGACAGGATTGGCGTATTCCCGAGCGCCTTTGGAGATTTGCAACATCACCGGCGCTTTTTCCTCTTCGCAAGCTTCGACAATCGCCTGCAACAATTCCATGTTATTGACGTTGAACGCGCCCAGCGCATATTTCCCCTTCAAGGCTTTTGAAAACAACTCGGTCGTATGAGTTAGTGGCATAACGATTGATTCTAGTTTCAGGCGTTCCCGCCAAAAACACCGCATATTAGAAGCAGAAAAATAAAAGAAAAGCAAAAACGAATTCCCCGCGCGAGGCCGACCAAAAGAATCGCCGTCAACTTTCTTCTTTCCAAGGCGGTCGGCTCGTCCAATTCGCTGGCAATTCTGGCGGAATTGGCTAGGCTCTCCCCGTCAATCGACAACCACAAGCCAAGCAAACCGTTGCCCGCAATGAGACGTTCTCTCTGCCTCTTGTTCCTCTTCAGCCTGACCGCCTGCCAAACGAACAGAGTCGCCGGCCCTCAACAGAATTCGCAAGTTCGCAAACCCGTCCCGTCCCAAGCGTCGTTGACTCCAAGCGTCGAACCCACCGCTCCCAAACAATTCCTGAATCTGGAGAAACTGGATCGAGTCGACCAAGCAATCCTAAACGCCATTGCCGGCGGCAAAATTCCGGGCGGCGTTCTCTGGGCGGAACGAAAAGGGCAAATCTACCACAAAGCCTACGGCCACCGCTCCCTGTTTCTTAACCGCGAAAAAATGACTCCGAACACCGTTTTTGATCTCGCCTCGCTCACCAAAGTCATTGCCACTGCGCCGGCTATCGCCAAACTGCACGAACTGGAAAAACTGAACGTGAACGATCCTGTCGCCAAATACCTGCCGGCCTTCGCCCAAAACAACAAAGAATCCGTCACCATTCAGCATTTGCTCATACACACCTCCGGTCTTCGCCCCGGACTCTCGCTTCAAACGGACTGGAACGGCCGTCGCCGCGCCATTCAACTCGCCTGCGCCGAAACTCTGCAAACCCCGCCCGGCTCAAAATTCAAATACAGCGACCTCAACTACATCCTACTGGGCGAAATCGTCCGGCAAGTTGCCGGCGCCCCGCTGCACAAGTTCTGCCAAACCGCCTTCTACATTCCCATGGGAATGGCCGACACCCGCTTTCTTCCTCCCGCTAACTTGCTTCCCCGAATCGCTCCCACCATCAAAGTCCAATCGCAAGTGACCCGCGGAACCGTGCATGATCCCGTCGCCGCCCGAATGGGAGGCATCGCCGGACACGCCGGACTTTTCTCCACCGCCAAAGACCTCGCCCTCTTTGCCCGAATGCTCCTCAACCAAGGGCAACATAACGGAATCTCCATCCTAAAATCCCAAACCGTCGCCCAAATGACCAAAAACCAATCCCCTTTGGGACTTCAAGAACAACGCGGTTGGGGGTGGGACATTGACTCTCCTTATTCCAGCCACCGAGGCAGTCTCTTTGAACTCGGCTCCTACGGCCACACTGGATGGACAGGCGGTTCCATCTGGATAGACCCATTCTCCGAAACCTTTGTCATCTTCCTATGCAATCGCAACCATCCGGACGAAACGGGCAACGTCATCAGCCTACGCCGCGCCATTAGCACTTTAGTCGCCGAAGCAGTAACCGACTACCCCTTCCCAAAAACAATCACCAATCAAAAGCCGCCGCAAACAAAACCCATTTTCCCGCCACACTTGGATACACTCAACGGAATCGACGTTCTTAAAAGAGACAACTTTGCCGCCCTTCACGGCCTAGCCGTCGGCCTGATCACCAACCACACCGGCCGTGACAAAAACGGCCAATCCACCATCGACCTTCTTCACCAATCGCCTCGCGTCAAATTGACGGCCCTTTTCAGCCCCGAACATGGCCTCCGAGGAACATTCGACCATTCAGTGCCCGACGACATCGACCCCAAAACAAAACTCCCCATCTTCAGCCTGTATGGCAAAAACCGCCAACCCACCCCAAAACAACTGCAAAACTTGGACGCCCTCGTTTTCGACATCCAAGACGTCGGATGCCGCTTCTACACCTACATCTCCACGATGGGACTGGCCATGGAAGCCGCCGCAAACGCCGGTCTGAAATTCATCGTTCTCGACCGCGTCAATCCTATCTCAGGAAACCGCATAGAAGGCCCGATTGCCTCCGGCAAAACCAGCTTCATCGCCTACCATCCCATTCCCATTCGCCACGGAATGACCGTGGGAGAAGTGGCCAAACTCTTCGCCGCCGAAAAACAACTCCGCCTAGATCTCCAAATCATCCCACTCGAAAACTGGCAAAGAGACGTCTGGCTCAACCAAACCTCGTTGCCGTGGACCAACCCATCCCCCAACATGCGTAGCCTGAACGCCGCCGCGCTTTACCCCGGAATCGGCCTCCTTGAAATGACCGCCCTCTCCGTTGGAAGAGGCACTTCCACCCCGTTTGAAGTCATCGGCGCACCCTACATTGACAACGCAAAACTCGCCGCCGAACTCAACCAATCCAACCTTCCCGGCATCCAAATCCAACCCGTCCAATACACCCCCAACAAAAGCGTCTTCGCCCAAGAAACCTGCCAAGGCATCCGCCTTACCATTACCAACCGCAAACAATTCCAACCCATCGACCTCGGCGTCAGCATCGCCAAAATATTGCACCGAGACTATCCCCAACACTTTGATCTGAGCCAAGTAAATCGCCTGCTCAGAAGTCCACAAACCATCCAAGCCATCCGCAAAAACCAACCCTTGGCAACCATCAAAGATTTATGGGCGGCGGAGATACATTCATTTCGTCAACGCCGCGCGCCCCACCTCCTTTATTAAAAATGACTCTGGGAGGAAACGTCGACATAATGAACACACACTTTTCTAGATGGCAACTCACCTGTGCTTACTCCGTAGCAAATACAACAAGTAAGGAAGCAAATATCGCCCGCAGTCTTTCCAAGTCCGAGGAACGAACATAGTAGGATGCCTCCAGAACTTGCATTCAAATCCGGAACCATAACGGCTGCTTTGTCGGTTCAACAAGTAAAGGTCGTCAAGAGGCGTGTAATAATCCATATACACCGTCAAACGGTCGCATGGATTTCCGACAAGCCGGGACACGCCGTGAAAAGATTGCGATGTGTGCAAAAAGAGAAGAAGCCGATTCGGCACGCACTCCACTCTAGCTTTCTCCTTCCAACCCCATTTATCGAACAGCAAAGTGTGCCCTCCCCATGATGCATTCCAAACTTTCGGGCAGTAAAAAATAGAATTCAAAAAATGGATCCCCCCCCCCCCCCCGCCACTTAGTTTCGAATGATCCACGTGGCTTCCTAAAAATCCCTCATCTTCCATACGATGGTAGAAGTAGAACCCCTGATTGTTGAGTTCTTGTTCTTTATATGCGGTTAATGGAATAATCTCCCGCAAGGACGTTAAGGCGGTTAATTCTCGCAGAAAAGACGGACTAGTGAGCGAACTTACTATCCGACGGCATTCTTCCGAAACGGTTTTGGCCGAATATGCGGTTTTGTTCTGCGTCACAGAATCCTGACAATGAAGTTCCGCTTTTTCCTTGTCGTAGAGACCGCCTTCTATCAAGGAACTAAATTGTTTCTCCGGAAGAAAGTTATCAATCCAGATATGCGGAAATGGTTCCGCCTGCCAGAATCGACGAATGGCTTCTTCTTTTCCCTCGTTGTAAAGGCTCCGCGGCCCTTCCTCAATAATCTTATCTCTCATGTTAAATAGAATATTTCTTATACGATGTTTAATGAAATGGGCAAACCAGAATATAGCAAAATCCCGCGCGAGGGGGAAGATCGTTTCTTACTCGTTGCGGAGTTCGGGGCGAATTGGGGCGGCCAGGGGTTTGAGCAAGATTTTGGAATTGCGGCCGCTTTGCAAGAGCGTTTCTCGCCGGGACGCGGGCAAGTCGTCGATGGTTCCTTCGACAAAACCAGCTTTGTTTTGAAAGTAGGTGTATGTCTGGGTGGAAAGCAAGAATAGGGCGTCCATTCCGGCTTGGCGCGCTTTGTCTTCCACAAACTGGACGAGATTCCGCCCGATGCCTTGATTTTCGTGGGAACGGGAAACGCATAAAAAGGCCAGTTCTCCTTTCTTTTGATCGGGATAGAGATGAAGCGCTACGCAGCCAACGGCTTGCCGATCGATCTCAAAGATATAATAGTCTTGCAAGTCTCTGGCGATTTGCAAACGAGTCCGATTGGTCAGCTCTTCGGCGGCGACGGAGTCTCTAGTCAACTGAGCGATCACTCGGACGTCCTTCCTTTTGGCTTTTCGGATTTGTTGGTAGTCGTTGGCGTAAACCAGCGTGCCGATGCCTTGGTTGGAGAAGACTTCGGCCAATAAGCCTTCTTTTGTGCGCCCGTTGACGACGTGAACTCGCGGCACGCCGGAGGCGCAGGCCTGCACGGCGTATTTGGCTTTGGAAAGGCTGGACAGCCTTGCTTGGCCTTTTTTAGAGGCCAGTCGCTCGGCTAGTTGGGAAGAAGGAATTTCCCGAATCAAAGCGCCTTGATCCAAGATGCCGTCTTGAGAGGTGAGGAAGATTAACTTCACTGCCTTCAAGGTTTGCGCGGCAGCGACCGCAATCGAATCCGAGTTGACGCGAAAAGTTCTCCCGCTTCCGTCAAAGCCTAGCGGAGGCACAACCGGAATGACGCCGCGATCCAGCAAGGACAGCAACAATCCAGAGTCAATTTTTTCCACTTTGCCCGTGTTCTGCTGGTCGACTCCTTTGAGGATGCCGACGGGCTGGGTTTTGATGGCGTTGGTGACGGCCGCGCGCAAGTCGTGCATGGCAAAGCCTTCGAGGATTTCGTGCGCCAAGCGGTTGCCGGCTGTTACCGCCAACTCCAAGGTAACTTCGTCGGTGATTCCATCGCCTTCAAGGTTGGATGGGGGGAGACTTTGCGCTTCGGCCAGCGCTTGGATTTGACGGGCGACGCCGTGGGTAAGCACTACTCGGATGTTTAAGGATCGCAATACAGCGATGTCCAGCAGGACGTTGGCAAAGTTCTCTTCGGACACAACGGCGCCGTCAATCCCGATTACGAAGGTCTCTCCCCGAAATCGCGGAATGTAATTCAAAATGCCTCTCAGGTCATTGGGCTTCATCAGTCCGTTTTTGAAGCGCCCGCTAATTGCGGGCAAGCAGCCGATAAAGAATAAACGAGATTCGCTTTGGATGCAAAATTCATTTTTTCAACATTTTTCCTTGCGCAAGCATCTTGCGCTTTGGCTTTGTTGCGGGGCAATCTTCTTTGATTGAATTCGCCAAAGACATTTTGGATGGGAATGCAGGCTAAGAGAGGCGCCGCAGCGGCGGGTTTTTTATGGGCTCTGCCTTTTCTTTCCACGGGATTTGCCGGGATTGCGTGGCTTCTGCCGGCGACTTTGCTATTTGTTGCGGGCAAAGGAGGGCGTCGATTTCAAACAGGTTATTGCAGCGGCCTTTGTTTCCATTTGACCGCGCTGTATTGGCTTCTTTTTATGCCCGTCTTTTTGGGCGCCGTCTGCGCCTGGCTCGCCTTGAGCGTGTATTGCGCCCTATATCCCGCTGCTTGGGTTTTCTTTTGCTGGCGAATGTTGCCCCGCCCGAAACCTTCCGCGCCGGCAAAATTTCCCGAATTGTGGAAGAGACTGGACGCTTTGACTTGGAGCGGAAGGCAGCTTTGGGCATTGGCGGGCGCGATGGGTTGGGCTTCCATCGAAGTGTTGCAAGCGCATCTTTTCACCGGGTTTCCTTGGAATTTTCTGGCAGTCTCACAAGTCGAGATGTTGCCGCTTATCCAACTTGCCTCGTGGACTGGAGTTTACGGCGTGTCTTTTTTGGTTGCATGGGTTTCGTTGTCTTTGGGGCTGGCGGTTGCTGAAATTGCGGCGCGCCCCGGTTATCCGTGGGTTTGGGGACGAGAGATTCTGCCGGCGGGATTGGCGCTCGCCGTTGTCTGGATTTGGGGGTTTCAGCGCATTCAGAACGCGCCCCAAACGGCGGATCGCTTGCGCATTGCCTTGATCCAACCCAGCGTGGAACAAAGGCTCATTTGGCGAGGAGAAGGCAAAGAAGAACGTTTTGCGGAATTGTTGGCTTTGTCCGAGGCGGCTATGTCCACTCGGCCTCGCCCGGATTTGCTGATTTGGCCTGAAAGCGGCTTGCCGGCAGAACTGGAAAGGCCGGAGCGCGTGGCCGAATTCATTCGCAAGCATCGCGTCCCTCTGATTTTCAACGCCATAGACTCTTCGCAACCGTCCCCATCCGCCGAGCCTCGCTACCACAACGCGGCCTTTTTGATGAACCCAAATGGCCTCATCGTCGACAAATCGCACAAACGGCGGCTCGTTCTGTTCGGCGAATACGTCCCGCTGGCAAACAAGTTTCCTTTTTTGAAAGCCCTCAGCCCCATCGGCGCGGGATATACTCCGGGCAAAGAGCCGGGCGTTTTGAAACTGGATGCCCCGCCAATCGCCGCCGCCGCATTGATCTGCTTTGAAGACGCCTTTCCTTCCTTGGCTAGAGAAGCGGCGCGGCGCAACCCAGACTTTCTGATCAACCTAACCAACGCCGCCTGGTTTGGGGAAAGCAAAGCGCAATGGCAACAAGCCCGCGGCGCCGTTTTCCGGGCCGTGGAAACTCGCCTGCCGCTCGTTCGCTGTGCCAACAACGGCATCACCTGCTGGATCGACCCCTACGGTCGTATGTATGCCGACCCAATGAAATCACCGGCAGACGCCTACAAAAAAGGCTTTCAAGTAGCGGCAGTGTCTCTTTCCCGCCCCGCATCCACGCCCTACCTCCGAGAAGGAGACCTCTTCGGCTGGTGTTGCGTCTCCGTTTCCTTTGTTTTGCTCTTCATTCGCGAATGGCCCCGGCTTCGAAAGCAAGTGGCTTTGAGAAAATCGACCGCCGCAAAAGCCAACGCCGCTCCGCTCCCTTGATTTTTGTGGTTCTGCCCGCCATTTTACCCTCTGAAAGACAACGGTTGCTCCGCTTCCTCACAAAAGACTTAAACAAGTTTATGACAAAAAAAACTTTGGCAAACGATCATCCGCTGGTTGTTTTCAAAAAGTCTCCCATTCACGGACGAGGCGGATTCGCCCGCGCAAACATCCGCAAAGGCAAACGCATCATCGAATACGTCGGCAAAAAACTCACCAAAGAAGAAGCCGAAAAAGCCTTGGAAAACAGCAACTGCTACGTTTTCACCGTCGACGACGAGTTGGACATCGACGGCAACGTGGACTGGAATCCGGCGCGCTTCCTCAATCACAGTTGTCGCCCCAACTGCGAATCCGCAATCCAGCGCAACCGCATCTGGATTTACGCCCTGAAAACCATCAAAAAAGGCGAAGAACTCACCTACAACTACGGCCACGGCATAGACGACTATCTGGATCGCCCTTGCCTCTGCGGCGCCAAAAACTGCGCCGGCTACATGGTTGCCGAAGAACACTTCAAAACGATCCGAAAAACCGACTAAACCTCAACCCTTGCCATGCCTTCACTGCTCGTCATCGCCAGCGGGAATCCTCGCAAAATTCAGGAAATCAAACAAATCCTGAGTCCAAAAATCACGGTCCTTGGAATGCGACAGCTCGGCCCAGTGCCAAACCTCGCCGAAACCGGCTCCACCTTCAAAGCCAACGCCGCCTTGAAAGTCAAACAACTGCGCCAATGGTTAAACGACAACGCCAATCCTCAACCCCAAACCGCCGCCCATTCGCAAACTTGCCTCCTCGCAGAAGACTCCGGACTCGAAGTGGACGCCTTGAACGGCGCGCCGGGAGTTCGTTCCGCAAGATTCGCCGCCTCCAAAACATCTGACGGCAATGCCTCAGACGAACAAAACAACGCCAAACTCCTCTCTCTATTACAAACCGTGCCAAACGAAAAACGAACCGCAAGATTCCGCTGCGTTCTCGCCCTGCTCCCGCATCCCGACGCAAACAAAACCCCAATCCAATTCTTCACCGGAACTTGCGAAGGCCAAATCACCAAAAATCCGCAAGGACAAAACGGATTCGGCTACGATCCCCTGTTCATTCCCGCCGGCTACAACCAATCCTTCGGAAAACTAAGCCCCAAAATAAAAAACCGCATCTCCCACCGCGCCCAAGCCCTCGCCAAACTCGCCGCCTATCTTTCCCTGCCGCAAACAAAATGATCCCTCTGATTCCTTTTGCCTCCGCTTTGGTTGCGGCAAACAGCAAGCAGAAAAAGCCCGAAAAACTCTCTTTCCTCTTGAAACTGGGGACGCAAAAAAGAGAAAATCTCCTTTCCCAACCCGAAAACACCGACCTCATTGTCGACCATCCCAGAGAACGCCCCGACATCTCATCCTTATGGATCCATCCAAAACGGCGAACTAGAAAAACGAAAACAGCAGGCTTGGGAATAGAATTCCGCTCACTTGGATAATCCCATCTTCCTATCTTCGGGCTTGAAGAATCACCGTCAGAGGCGCAGATTAAACAGCTGGCAATTTTCTAAATCCAAAACCTATGGAACAACCGCATCAAAGCGAAAGCCAAACCACCGCCGCGCTGGAACGGCGCATCAAACAAGTGATGCACGACCGCAAAACCCGAATGGAATCCCGCATCTCATCCGGCAAATTCCCCGACATAACCATTACCGCAACCGGCCGCTCGCCAGTCGTCATCGAAGCCAAATGGATGGACGTGCCGGAAAACAAAGTCGAAGACCAAGCCAGATGGCATGTTGGCAAGAGCGTTCCAAAGGAGGCGCATCCCATTGAAGCGGCCATTGCGTTGCGCTACCCCAACCGCTTCGCCACCGTCGACGACATCGACGAGGAGTTGAAGAAAGCCGACGACTTGGAATATTGCGCGGTTTATCCTAAGGGCAAACGCTTCCCCACAACCGGCTGGCTCACAGGCTCGGTCT
Source organism: Limisphaerales bacterium (assembly GCA_965203425.1). GTDB lineage: Bacteria > Verrucomicrobiota > Verrucomicrobiia > Limisphaerales > AAA164-E04 > UBA2970. The sequence continues at coordinate 391,282 of OZ241891.1, forward strand.
CCGATTTAGCCGATTTGATTCATCTCGTCGACGTCCCGGAAACCGCCTTTGAAAAATGCGCAGAAGATTTGGAAACCCGCATCAATGAAGCCGTCACCATGTTCCCTCCCCTTGCGAAGTTGAACGAGGGGCCTGTCCACAAAATCTTCAAACGGCTGGGTTTGACCGAAGACCCCAAAGCCAAACAAGAAAAGCCACCTAAGAGGCGATCAGAAAAACGCACCCAAGTCGGACGTATCTCCGGCGCTATCATTGCCAACGCCCTCCTCTTCCAAGAACGCATCGCCGCCGCGTATACGGACATCGATCCCATTCATAAAGTCTGCGGCCGCCATGTAAGCAACCGCCAACAAAATGCTTTGGAAACTTGGAGGAAAATCTTAGACATCAACTACTGGCCAATCTTCGACGCCGCCATTGAAATCATCGACGCCTTGACCGCGCATCCTGCCAGCGAAGTCTTGCGAATTCTGGCTGGCGCCGCCGAGCGCATCCAAGAGCAAGGCCTCCTTTACGAAAACGACTTGACCGGCCACGTCTTCCAAAACCTAATCGTAGACCGCAAATATCTGGCCGCCTTCTACACCCTGCCAACCTCCGCCGCCTTGCTGGCTCGATTAGCCGTCGCCAAAATGAAAGACATCGATTGGAAAGACAAGGAAGCCATCGGCCAATTGAAGATTGCTGACTTTGCCTGTGGCACCGGCGCATTGCTGTCCGCCGTCTACGACCAAATCGCCAACCGCTACGAACGCACCGGCGGCAACCCCGCAGATCTGCACCAAGACCTAATAGAGCGAGTCCTTTACGGCTTCGACGTCGTTCATTATGCCACTTGCCTGACCGCATCCATCTTGTCCGGCAAACAACCCGCCATCGATTACCAAGAAACGCAGTTCGGCACTATGCCGTATGGACGGCAATCCGATGGGAATGTGAAGATTGGCTCGTTGGAATTCTTGGACAAATCAGAGCAACGCATCATGTTCCATACAGGCGACCCTGCCCAACAAATCCACGGCAAACGCAAAGACCGCGGACAAATCTTAGTCGAAAACGACAGCCTCCACCTCGTCATTATGAACCCGCCCTTTACGAGGAACGTCACACGAGAAGGCGCTTACGAAGGCACTTTTGCCGCCGCCTTTGCCGCCTTTGGCGCCAGCGATCAAGACCAAAAAGACATGGCCAAGCGAATGATGCTCTTGAAGCAAGGCACTTGCTATCACGGCAACGCCGGCCTCGCCTCCGCATTCGCTGCTGTTGCCAACAGGAAACTCAAACCCGGCGGCGTCCTCGCCCTCGTCTTGCCGTTGACTGCCGCCGCCGGCGCCGCTTGGCAAAACATACGAGATCTCCTCGCTAAAGATTACGAAGACATCGAAGTCATCAGCCTCGCCGACGCCAAATGCTACGAAGTGGCTTTCTCCGCCTTCACCTCAATGGCCGACTGCCTCATCATTGCCCGCAAAAAAAGCGCCACCATCTCTTCCCGCTCCGACAGCCCAACCCGTTTCATTTCTTTGCGTCAACGCCCTGCCTATCTTGCGGCTGCGGGAGAAACCGCCAAACAACTGACCGCCGAGAAAACCAAACGCAAACTCGAAAGCGGACCGTTCGGCGCCGACGAAGTCTTTTGCGGCAAAGAAAAAATGGGAGAAACCATCCAAGCAAATGTCCAGCGCAAGAAACCCAAATGGAATCTCGTCCGCATCACAGACTTCGAACTCGTCCAAACCGCTTACCAACTCACGCAATCCCAACTTCATCTGCCTAGATGCGAGGCAAGAAAGCTGGAAATCACCGAGCTGAAGAATGTTGGCGAACGAGGTTTGATAAGCCTAGACATCACTGGCCCCGCTCCAATCGATCCTCCCAACAAACTTCCCCGCGGCCCGTTCGATCTGAGTGAATCCCTCCCCAAACCAACCGACACTTATCCCGCTTTGTGGAATCACGACGCCAAAAAAGAAACTCATCTAATTTGCCAACCCGACCGCAAACTGATTGCCCGTCCCAGAATGGAAGACAAAGCCAACGCACTCTGGCATCGCTTCGCTGGCAGATGTCATTTGACTGTGGATTACACACTCGGATCCCAGCCTCTTTCCGTTGCATTCACCAAAGAGCCGTGCATCGGCGGCCGCGCTTGGCCGAATGTGAACTTTGCCAAGAAAAGTTGGGACTACGCCTTTTCCATATGGGGCAACAGCACTTTGGGATTGATCCTCTTCTGGTGGCACGGCAACCGCCAACAACCCGGCAGAGCCGGAGTATCCATCACTGCGTCGACAACTTTGCCCGTATTAGACTTTCGCGCTTTGAGCAAAACTCAATTGCAGAAAGCCAAAGCCATCTTTGAAGATTTCAAAAACAAACATTTCCTGCCCGCTTACCTTGCCAATGCCGATGAAACCCGCGCCTTGCTGGACAAACAAGTAATATGCGATCTGCTTGGCTTTGAGGAAACCACTTACAAAGCCGTCCGCCAACTAGCGCATAAATGGTGTGCGGAGCCTTCCGTCCACGGCGGCAAACAACGCCACAAAAACAACCCCCTCATAACCTAACTTCTCCCACAATCAACCAACCTTTTGAATACCCAAGCAATCTAAATTCTCAGTAAACTAAGTTGGATTATCGCTTGCGTTGGAGAAAACGAATCGTTTCCTCCCAACTTTTTTGAACGACCAAAGATTTTGAAAACTTATTTCGGCTCACAAATCTTCTATAATTATATCCAAACTAGAGAGCTTTCGGCGCCGGCAATGCCGAATCTCATCGATATTCGGATTATATGTTTTTCTGTTTCAACTGGGGAGAGAGGGATCGTTTGTTTTTGAATAGAATCCTATTGATGTTGGTGTTGTCGAGCGGGGCGGATTAGATTGTGGCGGCGTTTTCTAATGAGCTCGGCAAAGTTTTATTAGAACTGGCAAGGAGGAAGTTGTGACGCATATGGAAGGAGAATTTCCGCGTATTTTAGTTGGCGAAAAAACAGAAATAAAATATAGATCTAAACCATGACGCAAGCGCGGCAAAGGCGCTTTAATTGTTGTGGAAAAACGGCAAGACAGGTTGGTTGTTGAGGGAGGTTCAAAAGCATTGCGAGCGTTTTGTTTTGCATGGAACTGGTCTGGCAAGCGTTATATTGCTCGCTTGTTTTCTGATGCTATATCATTGGGGAGGACAAAACCAGAACGCCGCGCTAGCTGATACCTAATGACTGGGGATGGCGCACGAAACTAATGCAGGCAAAAGGGGCAAGGTCGATTCATTCGATGAGACGGCGGGCGGGTTGGGGGAGAAGAGAAGGGAGCGATCTTTAACAGATGGAAATTATTCCGTAGCGTTAGGATCGAGTGTTTGTTTGTAGATTTATGGTTTTATTTACATCGTGTTGGATTGGATCGCATTTTGGTGGTTCGTCGATACAAACTAGCCGTTGATGAATTAGTGGTTACGTTAATTTAATACCTACTTTTATTATTTGGCGGTCGATAATTTTTATGAGTCTTCGTATTCAGATGTTGCAGGTGGCTCGGTTGTCGTCGAGTGTGCTCGGTGAGGCAAAGGAGTTGGTGGAGGGTTTTCTGCGAAGGCAACAGAATGCCGACGGGGGGTTCTGCGACCGGGAAGGCCGCAGTGATCTTTACTATACGGTTTTCGGGATTGATGCTTCGCTGGCGCTGCGAATGGAGTTGGACAAGGCGAGGCTTCGCTCTTGGCTGGGCGGGTTTGGCGCTGGGGAAGGGCTGGATTTCGTGCATTTGTGCAGTTTGATTCGGTGTTGTTCTTTTGCGGGTTTTGAGGCAGGGCAGGCGGATGTGTTTCGGTTGCGTCTGGATGCGTTTCGGGCGGAGGACGGAGGGTTTCATCCCAGCCCGGGTTCTTCGGTTAGTACTGCTTACGGAAATTTTCTCGCTTACGGGGCTTGGCAGGATTTGCAGGGAGGAGTCCCCAATGCATTGGGTTTGACGCAGTCTTTCCAACATTTGGAGATTGGCGACGGCAGCTGGGCGAATGAGAGGCGCGTTTGGGCAGGCTCTACAACGGCTACTGCGGCGGCGGTGGCAGTTTTGCGGGATCGGGGGATTTCTGTGGGCGGCGCTGCGGGCGAATGGCTTTTGGCTAGGCTTCACGGTCAAGGCGGTTTTTTGGCTTCGCCCCAAGCGCCGGCGCCAGATTTGCTTTCCACTGCTACCGCGCTTCACGCTTTGGCGGGTTTGGATGTTTCTTTTCGGCCGTTTAAGGAGTTGTGTTTGGATTATTTGGATACGTTGTGGACGAATGAAGGTTCTTTTTATGGACATTGGCAGGAAGAAACGCTTGACTGCGAATACACGTATTACGCGCTTCTGGCGCTGGGGCATTTAAGCGTTGGATAACGGGAAGGCGGGGCAATGGCTTTTTTGGCTTTTGACGCGTTGCTTTTCCGGCTATTGTCTCTGTTTGGCTTGCGAACTTGGCGAAGTTTGCGGCGGCGAGTGGCGGGAAAATATGTCAGGACACAGTAAATGGTCTAAGGTCAAGCACTTCAAAGGGGCTCTGGACGCAAAACGGGGCCGGGTTTTTTCGAAGTTATCCCGCGAAATCACCATCGCCGCTAAGGCGGGGGGAGGGGATCCGGCTTTGAACTCCCGGCTCCGAATGGTTCTCTTGAAGGCCAAGCAAGCCAATATGCCGGCCGACACGATTGACAGGGCCGTCCAGAAGGGAGTTGGCGGCGGCCAGGGAACGGATTTTGAGGATCTGGTTTATGAAATCTACGGGCCGGCCGGCGTTGCTTTGCTTGTTGAGATCAGCACCGATAACAAAAACCGGACTGCCGCGGAGATTCGACATATTTTGAGCAAAAACGGCGGAGTCATTGCCTCTGCCGGCTCCGTTGCCCGATTGTTTCGACGCAAGGGGCAGATTATTGTTTCTCGGAAAAACGCCGAGGAAGATGAAATTATGGAAGTCGCCTTGGAGGCCGGCGCCGAAGACTTCAAAGCCGAGCCCGATGGCTATGAAATCATCGCTGATCCTTCCAAATTCGAGGCCGTGCATCGGGCTGTGGAAGAGGCCGGCGTTCAATGCGATTCCGCCGGCATCACTTGTTTGCCGGATTTGCTCGTTCCCGTGGAGGCGGGCACTGCGGCCGGCGTGGTCAAGCTGATAGAATTGCTGGATGAACACGACGACGTGAAAGAAGTCTATTCCAACGCTGATTTTTCCGCAAAGTAACCGGCTCGGTCATGCCGCTTCCTCCAGCGTCCTTTTTGGATTCCTCAAAAAAAGAAACCAACGGAAGAAGCCTCATGTCTCCTTCATTCGCCGCTCGGATATTGAGAAGCCTCGCCATCGGCGTCTGCAAATATCCGAAGGCCTTTCTCCTTCCCCAAATTCTTCTCTTTTTCGCCTGCGTCTTTTATACTGTCAAGAATCTTGAATTCCACACCGACCGCAGCGCACTAGTAGACGCCGACAAGCCCTATCACCGAAACTATCTCGATTATAAGGCAAGCTTTGACAGCGAAGACGACGTCATCGCCGTCGTCGAAAGCGGGGACGCGGAAAAAAATCGGCAGTTTGTGGAACGCTTGGGCGCGCGGTTGGACGCCGAGCCGGAACTGTTTTCAGGCGTTTTCTACAAAGGAGACCTCAAAAAGCTCGGCCGCAAAGCTTTGTTCTTCCCAAAAGATGATTCCGTTATCCAGACGATGAGCGAACAAATCCGCAAGGCGCGGCCAATGCTGGAAACGTTTCAACGCGTCAACAGCCTAGAATCCCTGCTCAACGAAGTGAATCGGCAATTTCGAACCGCTTCAAAAGAAGCGGAAAACACCGCGCTGACGTCTGCCTTGCCCGCCTTGCAACGCATTCTCTCCCAAGCGGACGCCGCCCTTTCCCGCCAAGGCTTCCCGCCATCTCCCGACGCCGAAACACTCTTCAACTCCGACCCGGAAACCTTGCGAAAGAAATATCTCACCTTCGTCGAAGGCAAAATTTACTTGGTTACCGCCCGCCCCGTCGCATCCGATCGCAAGAAAGAAGCCGTCGCCCGGTTGCGAGAACTGACGGAGGCCGTTCAGGCCGAAGTGCCCGGCGTCAACGTCGGCATCACCGGCGAAACCGTTCTAGCCATCGACGAAATGCGCCAATCTCAAACAGATTCCCTTGTTGCTTCCTGCATCTCTTTGGCCCTCGTGACCTTGATCTTTTCCTTTTGTTATCAGGAAACCGGCCGGCCGATCAAAGCGACACTTTGCCTGCTCATCGGGCTTGGCTACACAATAGGCTACACCACGCTTCTGGTTGGGAGACTCAACATCCTCACCATCGCCTTCCTGCCCATGCTTATCGGACTGGCCATTGACTTCGGCATCCACCTCATCACGCGCTACGAAGAAGAACTCCGCCGCGGCGCCGACGCCGAAACCGCCATCCAAAAATCCCTCATTCACACCGGACAAGGCATTTTCACCGGATGCCTAACCACCGCCGCCGCCTTTTGCGCCATGACCTTTACCGAATTTCAAGGGGTTCAAGAAATGGGGTGGATCACCAGCGGAGGCATGATCCTCACCTTAATCCCCATGATGATCATCCTGCCCGTCCTTCTTCTTCGAGGCCGACAAAACGCCCTCGACCAACAAATCCCCCCTTCCAAAAACTCGAAAAACCACCGCGCCGTCGTCGAACAAATCTGGCTCCGCCGCCCCAAACAAACACTAGCCGCCGGCCTCCTCCTTGCCGGCCTCTCCCTTACTCAACTGCCCAAAATCCGCTTTGACTACAACCTGCTCAACATGCAGGCCGAAAACCTCCCGGCCGTTCAATACGAAAAAAAACTGATCCAAGAAGTCGATAAATCCGTCATCTTCGCCCTCGTCATCGCCGACTCCCTGGAACAAGCCAAAACATTGGAACCCGAAATCCGCCGCCTCCCCTCCGTAGCCGACGTGGACTCCGTGGTGCGCTTCCTTAGTACCCCAAAAAACCGCAGACTGGAAACCATTCGACGCCTACGACAAGAAGCCGCAAAAATACAATTCCCCGCGCCATCCACTCAACCCGTTAACCTCGACGAACTCTCCCAATCCTTAACCTTTTTCCAATCCTACCTCTCCTTAGCCGCCCAAGCATCGGAACAACAAACCGCCGCCGACTCAAACCCGCCAAACCGACAACGTCGCCAAAAAAGCGAGGCCAACGCGGCCGTTCCAAAAGCAGAAACATTCCGCGCTCTTGAAGCACTTGCCAGCCGTCTGCAACAAAACATGCGCCGCCTGCCGCCGCAACAAGCCTCCCAACAACTCACCTCCTTTCAAAATGCCCTCTTCAACGACCTTCGCCAAACCTTCCACGCCCTCGCCAACCAAGACGCCGACGCTCCGCCAACCGCAGACGATTTGCCGCCAAGCTTACGCAAACGATTCATCGACAAATCCGGCCGCCACCTACTCCAAGTTTATCCCAAAGAAAACCTCTGGGAACGAAACCATCAAAAAACCTTCGTTCAAGACCTCCGAAACCTCGCCGCCCGCCTCGAAAATCCGCCCGTCATCACCGGCACTCCCGTCCAACTCCTCGAATACACCAGCTTGCTCAAACGCAGCTACGAAGAAACCGCCCTTTACGCCCTAGCCGTCATTGCCGTCTTGGCTCTCCTTCACTTCCGCTCCTGGATCGCCGTCCTCCTCGCCCTTCTGCCCGTCGCCCTCGGCTCAATTTGGCTACTCGGCCTCATGGGCTTCCTTAACATCCCCTTCAACCCCGCCAACATCATGACCCTGCCCCTCGTCGTCGGCATCGGCGTGACCAACGGAATCCACATCCTCAACCGCTACCGCGAAGAACGGCGCCCCGAACTCCTCTCCAAAAGCACCGGCAAAGCCGTCCTTGTCTCCGGCCTCACTACTATGGCCGGCTTCGGAAGCCTCCTCCTCGCCGACCACCGCGGCATCCAAAGCCTCGGCTTCGTCATGACCATCGGCGTCTTCGCCTGCATGACCGCCGGACTCGCCATCCTCCCCTGCCTCCTCCAATCCAAATCACTCAGCACTAAATTGTCAGCTAACCACTAACCCTGCTCATATACAAAAAACAAAAACCTCAAAAACTTTTCCTTCCTCTAAAAAACTGTTTTTAGAGATAATCTTTAAGGAAGTTTTAATTATAATACAGCATTCGGATCAGATCGAATTTATGAAAATAAAATCTTTATTAAAAAACTATGAATTCAACCCATCCAAGAAGTTTCAATACAAATGAACCCGCCGTTAATCTACACCTCAAATACGACCACGCCTTTAATGTCGCCGAATTCTTAACCAGTTTCGTTCAATCGAATCTCTGCCTCGACACAGACGACAAACTCTTTACGACTACCCCATCATACACCACCGGCCGGGCTAGATGAATCTTCTCAACCAAAACCCCGCCTACAGCGCATTAGAGCCTTGAGATCGAACTCCTTCCGATTCCCTTTGCCCCGTTGGTTGTCCAAGCGCCCAGCAACAGACTACTCGCAGAAGAGGCCGTTTTGCGGGAAAGAGTGACCCAACATAGAACGAAGCGCTCCGAAGAACAAGAGCGCAAGGATGGGAAGGGAAAACGCCGTCCCACTTGTTACTCTCTTAGATTCCTCGCCGGCGCTAAAAGCTAGAGAGGGAAGGGGGGAGAAAAGAAAGGAATGGAATCCGCTCTTTTGTGCCGGCCGCCAAGCGGATCGTGCTGGTTCGTCTTGTTGAAGGAGTAGCCGATGGTTTTTCTTTTGCGTGCTGATTGCTATTGCGTTCCCTTAGAGCATGGCAAGATCATTTGCTCTCACGTGGATTAGTGGAGAGCGTCCGGACACAAATAACGGCTTTGTTGAAGCATCTTCTGAAAAATTTCTGATAAGGGTTTCAAGCCATCTCTGGCGAATGGTCGTATACTGCCGGTCGTGAGCGTTTTTTAGTTCTTACTTTCCATTCCCCAATTGGATCTTGTTTCTTCAGGATTGGTCGGCTATGGTTGGAAAAAGCCGATAAGCGTGTGGAGTTGAAAATCCGAGCGAGTTATGTTTTGTCAAACCTTTGTATTGTCTTGTTTTATCTTTTTGTTGTCGGTCTTTGTTCCGGCCTTGGCCGCTGGTGGCGCCATAGACTTCGGCCGTCATGTTCGCCCTATTCTTTCGGAAAATTGTTTTCAATGCCACGGGCCGGACGCGGCGAAGCGCAAGGCGGGGCTGCGTTTGGACACGGAGGCCGGGTTGCTCGGCGATCTTGGTGGTGGACGGGCCGTCATCGTTCCTAAAAAGCCAGATGCCAGCGAATTGATTCGTCGGATTCGGCATCTGGATCCGCAAGAACGGATGCCGCCGGCCTCTTCAAAGAAGCAGCTTGGCGAGTCAGAAATCCAGCGTTTGGTTCGCTGGGTGAAAGAAGGAGCGGTTTGGGAGAGGCACTGGGCTTTTGTTGCGCCTCAGCGGCCGGCGTTGCCTTCGGTGAAAGACGACTTGTGGGCGCGAAACGGGATTGACCGGTTTATTTTGCATCGGCTGGAAAAGGAAGGGCTGTCTCCTTCGCCGCAAGCATCGAGGGAAACATTGATTCGGCGGGCGATCTTGGACTTCACTGGACTGCCTCCAACTTTGGACGAAGTGGATAGATTTGCCGGCGACGACCAGCCGACCGCTTATGAGAAGATGCTCGACCGTTTCCTGCAATCCCCTCGCTACGGCGAGCATATGGCTTGGCAATGGTTGGAAGCCGCGAGGTATGCCGACACGGACGGCTATCAGAACGATGGGCCTCGGGATATGTGGCGGTGGCGCGATTGGGTGATCGAGGCTTACAATAGGAACCTGCCTTTTGACCAATTCACCATTGAGCAGTTGGCCGGCGATTTGCTCCCGTCTCCCGCCGCCGAACAAATTATCGCGACTGGGTTCAACCGCAACAACCGCTACAACTCGGAGTCCGGCTTGGACTTTGAAGAATTTCTCTTGGAAAACGCCATCGACCGAGTGGACACGACTTCGACGGTATGGATGGGATTAACGATGGGTTGCGCCCGCTGTCACGATCATAAATACGATCCGATCTCCCAAAAAGAGTATTACCAACTGATCGCCTACTTCAACAACGTGCCGGAATCCGGTCGGGCAATCAAATACGGCAACTCGGAGCCTTGGATCAAAGCGCCGACGCGGCAACAGCAAGCGCGTTTGCGTTCCTTGCAAGACCGCAAAGCGAAAGCAAAGGCCGCGCTGGGACGCGCCGAATGGAAAATTGCGTCTGCCCAAAACCAATGGGAGTCTGGCGCCCAAGATCGCCGCTTCGACAAGCCCGTCGTCCCGGATGGCTTAAGCCATCGCTTCGCTTGGGATGCGCCCATTGCAACCGACGGGCAAAACGGAGTCAGAGTGGAGAAAATTTCCCACTTGATATGCAACGGGCGTTTTTCCATTGCTTTTTGGATGACGCCCGAAGCAGTAGGGCAAGGCGCCGTTCTTTCCAACGAATTGAAGGGAACGACCCGAAACGGCATCCTTGTGCAATTCAACAAGGGGAGGCTTCGATTTCACATTATCACTAATTGGAGTCCCGGCGTCGCGACACTGGAAACCAAAGCGAGACTTGCCCCCGGCCAAATCGTTCACATCATTCTAACCAACGACGGCACGCAACGCGCAAAGGGAATGCGCATCTACATCAACGGCGTTCAAGCGGAAACCCGAACCTTGCACAACAGCAACAGCAACAAGTCCGGAGCAGACTTTGGCGGCGTCATGCAAGTTGGCGCCAGCCATCACGTTCCCGGCTGGAAGGGAATAATCAAAGACCTTCGTTTTTACAATCGGCGCACCTTGACGCCGGAAGAAGCCATCCTGCTTGCGGAGCCGTCCCGCATTGCCGAGATTATTGGCATAGAAACGGACGCCCGCACAAAACGACAATCGGCCAAAATCAGAAACTACTACCTAAACCACGAATCCCCGCCAAGCATCGCCCGTTTGGCGAAGAATCTTCGCCGGGCAGAGTCCGATCTTCTCGCCTACTTTGATTCTCTGCCGACAACAATGGTCATGGAAGAAGCGCCGGCGCCAAAACGCACTCGCATCCGAATTCGCGGCCTCTACCATCAAAAAGGGGAAGCGGTGGAGCGAAACGTGCCCGCCGCTCTGCCGCCAATGCCGGAACACTTTCCCAAAAACCGACTCGGCTTCGCCCGCTGGTTGGTGGATGAAAAACACCCCTTGACGGCGCGAGTGATCGTCAACCGCCATTGGCAGAGGCTCTTTGGGCGTGGCCTCGTCAAAACGCCGGAAGACTTTGGCGCGCAGGGAAGCTTTCCCTCCCATCCTCAATTGCTGGACTGGTTGGCGGTTGAATTCATGGAAAGCGGTTGGAACGTTCGCCATTTGCTGAAGACCATTGCGAACAGCGCCACTTATCGGCAATCCTCCGCAGTCTCCCCAAAATCCCTTGCCCTAGACCCGGACAACGAGCTTCTTTCTCGGGCGCCGCGTCGCCGCTTGCCGGGCAACGTTCTGCGAGATCAAGCGCTGTTCGCCGGCGGACTGCTCGTTGAGCAGGAAGGAGGCCCTTCGGTGAAACCTTTTCAACCCGAAGGACTTTGGAAAGAAGCCAGCAACTTCACTTACAACGTCGGCAAAGGGCAAGACCTCTATCGGCGAAGCCTTTACACCTACTGGAAACGGACGCTGGCTCCGCCGGCAATGGCGCTTTTAGACACGGCGGACCGAGAATGGTGCTCCGTTCGCCCCCGCAAAACCAACACCCCGCTTCAAGCGCTGACGCTCCTAAACGAACCCGCCTTCTTTGAAGCGGCGGTCGGATTGGGAAGGCGAATCCTCCAACATCCCGGCGATCAAGAAGAAAAACTCCGCTTTGCCTTTGCCTCCGTTACGGCGCGACCGCCTACTTTGGAAGAAAGCGCCGCCCTGAAACAAGCCCTGCAATCCTACCGCGAAGAATTCACAAAGAAGCCGGACTTGGCCGCCAAAGCGCTAAAAGGCAAAAGCAATCCCGAAAACACCAAACACAACGTCGAACAAGCGGCCTACACCGCGCTGGCCAACATGCTCCTTAACCTTGACGAAACCACCGTCCGAGAATAAAAAAGCCCCAAGCGGAAGAAAGAAAGGAAGAAACAAAGAATTTAGACGCACAACTAAAAACAAAATGAGAACAGCAAAGATGACCGCAATCGCCTTGATTGCCTTGGCAACAAGCGCAAGAGCAGGAGAGACAGGGGGGGGGGGGACTACGTACAGAACTACGCATGGATAACCACCACGAACGGCCTGACGTGGAAGAGGGAAATCTACGACGGCCAACTCGAATTCGGCGGAGCAAGCCTCAGACCAAAAATCGCCCAGATTGTCGTGCCAGAACACGCATACATCTGGTTTATCGATGTCAGAAACTGCGTCAACCTGACCAATCTCGTCATCCAGCCCCCCAAAGCCAAAAGGCACTTGAACGGTGCTTGGAGAGACTACTACAAGCTGGTAATAGACGCATTTGACTCTGGACTCCGCAACATCACCGCCCAGAGAACAATGATAAACAACAGCATTACACTAGAAAACGCTGTCGTCGGAGGTACAGCCATCCTTTCCTTTGCGCTGGCAATTCAATGGACGGAACTGAAACTCCCAAAAGTCGAAATAAGAACGCACACAACCGCCAACGGAAAAGAAGTGGAAATCATCTGGAGAGCCGGCACGCTTCAAATTGCCGACGCCGTCAGCGGAGAATGGAGAGACCACAGCGGAAGCAGTCCGTATAGAGTCCCACTCGCCTCCGCCAAAGACATGCAGTTCTTCCGCATCAAGCCTGAAGAAGAGGAAGAGCCAGATGAGGAAAGCCAATGATTGCGAAAAAGAAATTCTGGGAAGAATGTAAGGGAATCAAAACCCACGAAGAATGGAAGGAAAAGTATCCAACCAGCAAAGCATGGGGAGATGCATGGGGGAACTCGCTTCACAGCCTCTCTCGGCGCCAATTCCTTTGCCGTTCTGGCGGCGGACTCGGCGCTCTCGCCTTGGCCTCTCTATTCGGATCCAATCGAGGCCGCGCATCCACCACCGGCTATGCGCCCAAAGCCAAGCGCGTCATTTACCTCTTCCAATCCGGCGGCCCGCCGCAGATGGACTTGCTAGACTACAAGCCCCATCTCAACCGTGTTCACGGGCGAGAAATCCCTGAGTCCGTCTTCAACGGGCAAAGGCTGAACGGCATAACCGCCGGCCAAGCTTCCTTTCCCGCGGCGGGTTCGTCTTTTTCATTCCGTCGGCACGGGCAAAGCGGCCTTTGGCTCTCCGAAGTTTTCCAACACTTGCCGGCCGTCGCCGACCGGCTTTGCGTGGTAAAGTCTCTGTTCACGGAGGCCATCAATCACGACCCGGCGATCACTTTTCTGCAAACCGGCTTTCCCATCGCCGGACGCCCCAGCATCGGCGCATGGATGAGCTACGGTTTAGGCAGCGAAAACCGGGACCTCCCCGCCTTTGTCGCCATGATTTCGGGCAAAGGCGGCCAACCGCTTTATGATCGGCTTTGGGGCGCCGGCTTCCTTCCGTCCAAGTATCAAGGTGTGCGCTTTCGCTCCGGCGGCAGTCCGGCGCTTTATTTGAACAATCCGGCCGGCATTTCCCAAAATCTGCGCCGAAAAACTTTGGACGATTTGAAAACGCTCAATCGTTTGCGGCTCGGCGCCGTTGGCGATCCGGAAATTGAAGCCCGAATCTCCCAATACGAAATGGCCTACCGAATGCAAATGTCCGTCCCGGAATTAGCCGACGTATCCTCCGAGCCGGAAAGCACTTTCAAGATCTACGGCGAAGACGCCCGCAAACCCGGCACTTACGCCTACAACGCCCTCATGGCTCGCCGCCTCAGCGAACGCGGCGTCCGCTTTGTCCAACTCTTTCACCGCGGCTGGGACACGCACGGCAACCTGCCCAATCAACTCCGAGCACGTTGCCGAGAAACCGATCGCGCCACCACCGCTCTTCTCCAAGACCTCCAACAACGCGGTCTCCTCAACGAAACCCTGGTTGTTTGGGGAGGAGAATTTGGCCGAACCGCCTACTGCCAAGGTGATCTCAGTCCCAACAACTACGGCCGAGACCATCATCCCCGTTGTTTTTCCATCTGGTTGACCGGCGGCGGCATTCAACCCGGCCTCAGCTACGGCGAGACCGACGACTATAGCTACAACGTCGCCCATAACCCAATCAGCGTTCACGACCTCCACGCGACAATCCTGCGACTTCTCGGAATCGACCACACTGCCTTGACTTTTCAATTTCAGGGACGCGACTACCGTTTAACTGACGTCTACGGACGGGTCGTCACCGCCTTGCTGGCCTGAGCGAAGTTTGAATGCGCATTACAACTCGTTCTTTGGCAATGCTACACTCTGTTGCTGCCCTCGCGATCTAACCGCCACAAAAAATTCGCGAAGATTATATTTTTACTACAATCGACGGATTGCTTTTGATCTTGCTCCAATGTTCAGCGAATAGAAAAGTATAGAATCTTTGGAATAATCTTATTGAATCCTTAAAGTCTTTCTCAAATCTGCATTTGACTATTCGACAACCGTCAAGGCCGGTTCGTAGCCGGTAATTAATAGACCTCCGCCAGTGATTTGTTTTAGGGGCTTTTTTGAGGAGGAGTCTTGAGTTGGAGGCGAAGATCGCGGAGTTGCTGAGGATTTGCAGGCGCTGGGGATTCGGACAGCAAGTCAGCGCCTTTAGCAGTTTTAGGGAAAGCGATGACGTCGCGAATGCTGGAGCAGCCGCAGAGCAAGGCCATCATGCGGTCAAAACCCAGCGCGATACCTCCGTGGGGAGGAGCCCCGTAGCGAAAGGCTTCCAGCAGGTAGCCAAAGCGTTTCCGAATTACCTCTTCAGGCAGTCCGATTACCTCTTCAAAGATGGCGCGCTGTACTTCCGGCTGATGGATGCGGATGGATCCTCCGCCCAACTCGACTCCGTTCACGACGAGGTCGTAATGCTGGCCGCAAACGCGACGGGGTTCTTTGGTTAGGAGAGGAATGTCCTCAGGCAAAGGCGCGGTGAAAGGATGGTGACTGGAAGCCCAGCGATTGACCTCTTTGTCAAAACGGAGCAGAGGAAAATCCGTTACCCATAAAAAGTGGAATGAATCCGCATCCAGCGCCAAGCGTCCGCGCTTTTGCAGAATGGTCGCGCAATGAGAGCGAATTCGTCCAAGGATTTCACAGGCATTGAGCCATTCATCGGCGGCAAACAGAATCAAGTCTCCTTCTTCGACGGCCAGTTTCTCTCGCAACGCTGTTTTTTCTTTTTCGTTGAAGAACTTGATGATTGGCGACTTCCATTCGCTGTTTTCGACTTTGATATAGGCCAGCCCTTTGGCGCCGAGGCTTTGGGCCAGCCGAGTCATGCCTTCCATTTCTCTTTGGGTGACGTCGGCGCAACCTTTGGCGTTGAGGGCTTTGACAACGCCTCCTTGCTCCGCCACGTTGCGAAAAACCTTGAAGGCGCTTTCTTTAAAATCTTCGGTGAAATCCACCAACTCTATTTTAAATCGAGTGTCTGGTTTGTCGGTTCCAAACCGATGAATCGCTTCTTGAAAAGTCAGCCGAGGAAACGGAATTGAAATGTCGCAGTTCAAGACGGTTTTCCATATCCGTTGCAGCAATCCTTCGGTGAGTCGATAAACGTCTTCCCGGTCGACGAACGACATTTCGACGTCAATCTGAGTAAATTCCGGCTGGCGGTCTGCTCGAAGGTCTTCGTCGCGGAAGCATCTGGCCAACTGAAAGTATTTTTCGACGCCGCCCACCATGAGAATCTGCTTGAACTGCTGCGGCGATTGAGGCAGGGCGTAAAACTCTCCCGGTCGAATTCGACTCGGCACGAGAAACTCGCGCGCGCCTTCGGGCGTGGATTTGAAGAGCATCGGGGTGTCAACTTCCAAGAATCCCTGAGAGATTAGAAAATCCCTCGTTGCGGCGGCCGCTTTGCTTCGGAGTCGCAAGTTTCGCGCAATTTCAGGGCGGCGCAAGTCCAAGTAGCGATATTTGAGACGCAATTCTTCATGCACTTTGGCCGCTGCCGCCGGGTCGTCTATCGGAAAAGGCAGAACTTCCGAAGGATTGAGCACGACCATTGTGGAAACCAGAATTTCCACTTCGCCGGTGGGAATTTTGTCGTTGATCGTTCCTTCCGGGCGTTTTCGCACTTTTCCTGAAATGGAAACGACGCTTTCGTCGCGCAGTCCCGCCGCTTGGTCGAAAAGTTCCTTAGGCACGGCCGTTGGGTCAAAGACCGTCTGCGTCCGTCCTTCCCGATCTCGCACGTCCACAAACAACACGCCGCCCAAATCCCGCCGGGAATGTACCCAGCCGTTCAAAGTGACGGTTTGGCCGATGTGCCTCGTCCGAATCTCGTTGCAATGATGCGTTCGTTTCATATGGGCTTGCCTCGTTTCCGCCGCCATTCGGCGAAAAAAGAAAAACAAGTGTTTAATGGAATTTTCCCAGAATTCAAAAAAAAAGTGATTGCCAAATCTTAAGCCAATCCCTTTAACTTTTCAGAAATGCCGAACGAAGACAATTCTCCATTTATGGTGCAAGTGACCGCCCCCGGCGCCGAAGCGGCCAAAAATCTGGCTCAAAGCGCCTTGGCCAAACGTCTAGCGGCCTGCGCAAACATCTTGCCCGCCGTTGAATCCCATTACTGGTGGCGGGGCAAATTGGAGTCCGGCGGCGAATGTTTAGTCGTTTTCAAAACCATGGGGAAGCATCTAAAAGCATTGCAATCCTTAGTCAAAAAAGAACACCCCTACGAAGTGCCGGCGTTCGTCTGTTTTCGCATTCACTCCGGAAGCCCGGCCTACTTGTCCTGGATTCAGCAAGAATGCCAAACCCAAAACCGCTTGGATTAAGCAAATTGGAACGACCAGGCCGCATTCATACAAAAATGAAACGGCCGATGCTGCGGAGTGAGGAAACCAACAATATTTTTCCCTCTTGGCCAAATAAGGAGAAGTATCATGGCTGGGTAAGGCAAAACAATGCAACGAATACTCTCACACTAACAAGGATTAAGTCGGATTACAAAATCTGCAAGAAACGAGTGATCCACTATTAAACCCGAAAAAAGAAAGCTGCCTCATAATGAAAACAACGGAAAAAATGCAGGGGCAAAAAGACCTAGAAAGACATGACATTTTCAGAGTCGAAGGCGTCTATGGACGGTCGGTTCAAACGCATTAACTCATCATTTAAGTAGATTGATGAACGGTGAATTATAATAGATCCTCGCTTGAACGAAATAGACGCGGACATTCGAGGCAACGGAAAAGTAGGGATGTGAATAATGCTATCTTGGTTTTTTGGAAAAGTTATAGATTAGACGCTTTCTTCATTTATTCCTTTTCGCTAATAATCGAAGAACAATATCCAAGAATCGCGCCGTACTTGCCGGCGCAACGGGGAAAATGGCAAGTTCCCAACCATCAGGCGTTCAACACGATCTTGTATAGGGCGGAGAATCGTTGCAAGGGGCGAAGATTGCCGCCTCACTTTGGCAAGTGGTATACGATTTACACTAGCAGGAGCCTCTAAACAAAGAACAGCGTTCTGGACAGAGTGTTTGAAGGCACAGATGGATGTTCCGCCTGAGGCGTTTTCCATTAACAGCACGAGCATAAAGGCTCGTTCCGATGGCACTGACGCACTAAAAACAGACCCCAGTCCATCGGAAAGTTTCGCGGGAGGCCGGACTCCATAAATTCATATAGTTGCTGCAAAGGATCGCGCGGCAGAGAAGTTCTCGTTGTCGCCCGATGGCCGCAAATGATTGCGCAAGATGGGGAATCAGAGCCTCAAAGAGTGTCTTCTTGCCGATGGATCTGGCGCAGGAAGGCAAAGAGAACTGCCGGCAAGCAGGGGAGAGGGAATACAACTGAGTGCTATACAAAAATGCAAGGAAGTGGAGAGACTGTTCCGAAGATTAAAAAGGGATTGTGGAGTGTTCTCCCGCTTTGATAAACTAGACATAATCTTCGCGAGGTTCATCGTGTTTACACTCCTCTACAATATGATCCATTAGTACCAACACGCACTAGACAAAAACGGTGTGCTATTTCTTTTTTAGAATTGTTGAAGCGAGTTCGGGAACGGGGATTCCGCTATGAGCGAAGGATTAGGAATGGGATTGTCGTTATCCAAAAACAAACGGCCGCTGGATGAGCGGCTTTTGCCGGGCGCAGAAGCAGTCCGAACGATGGCGAATTGAGGAATTCTAAATTCGCATTGTGGGAAGACGGCTTCATCCAAAAGGGAATTGGGCGTTGTCGAACCGACGGAGGCTTTGAATGGAAATATAGGGAAAAGTTTAGCCCTTTGGCGTTCGTTTCCGGTCGATGAGGAATTTCATCTAATCTATCCGCCGGATGGCAGGGGAGAATCGGGATTTCGCTCTCTCTTTTGGGGTTGCCGTTGGCTGGTTCGCCGGGCGCGTTTTCTCATTTGGTTTCGCCGCCAAGTCCCTTCGGATTTGTGGGAGCGATGGAACTTTGCTTCTATTTCGAAAACGAAGAAGAAAAGGGTTGCAAGGAGGGCGATATGTGCTAAGAAAAGGTTGTGGCTGTTGGTAGCATTGAAAGCAGTATTCGCTTCAACCAGATTTTTTGGTTTGGAGTGATTGTTCTTTTGGCTCTGTTCACGGGTTTTTACTTGGCTTCCAGCAAGTTTACGCTGGCTCTCGCCGTGGCCGTGTTGGGGTGGTTGGTTCTGCTTCCTTACCATGCGAAGTTGGCGGCCTGTCTCTCGATTGTCGCCTTCAAGTCGGCTTTGATTCTTCCCTATTTTCCCGGGCGCCCCTATTTGTGGGAGTTTGCCGCCTTTCTCGCTTGGTCCGGGTTGCTTATCACAATTTCTTTGCGGCTCTACGCCCCGGATGCCGGCCGATACATTCGGGAAAACCGCTGGCTTTTTATCGGAATCCTCTGTTATTGCTTGGTGTTAATGGCCACAATGTTGGAGCGGGGATTTGGCCTTCGCATCATGGGCACGGAGCAAATGGGCGGCCGGTTTTACTTCCAACAAATGATGTGCGCCATCTTTCCGCTTTTATTTATTCTGGTGCGGTTTCCGGAAAAGATATTGACTCGGCTTTACATTCTGCAGTGTTTGCTCACTCTCACCTTTTTGGTTTCGGACTTTGTTTATTCTCACGGCGGCGGGGCGCTGTTCGGCCTTCTTCGTTTTTTTGAACTGCCCGGAGACGCGGCCCATTTTGAACTTTTAGCGCAGCAATTTAGCATCCGGCGCTTTCAGTCCTTGAACGTGGCGGGGCAGGGCTTGATTCTGTTGATTCTTGTTTTTCATAGACTGGACGACTTTTTTTCTTGGAAGGCGCTGTATCTTTTTCCTTTGTCCGCCATAATTTTTGGGGTGGGATTGTTGTCCGGTCACCGCTATCTCTCAGCGATTTTAGGCATTGCCGTTTTGTTCATCGCCTATGCCCAGAGGTTTTACAACATCAGAAACATTCTCATCAGCGCCGCCCTTATGATAGCCATGCTGATCCCCTTGATCTTTTTCGCTGATCGTCTCCCGCTTTCAGCGCAGCGAGCCTTGTCCTACATCCCCGGCATCCAAATCAATTCCCACGCCCGCATAGATGGGATGGCGACAATGGAAACCCGGCGCATT
Organism: Limisphaerales bacterium; assembly: GCA_965203425.1. Lineage (GTDB taxonomy): Bacteria > Verrucomicrobiota > Verrucomicrobiia > Limisphaerales > AAA164-E04 > UBA2970. The sequence goes on from OZ241891.1 coordinate 410,998, forward strand.
TTACGAGTTCAAGGCCGGAAAATGATCCCCGAGTTTTTTTGGATTGGCCGGGGCTTCACCATGCCCAGCCGCGACTATTCCAGCATTTGGGATCCGACCGGCATCGAATTACATTTAAACCAGGGGAGGTTTTACAACGGATTTATTGGATTAATGGTAAATACGGGCATCTTCGGCACAATCACCATGCTGATCTTCCTGCTTGCTGGAACTTTCCTCTCCGTTTCCATTATGGCCTTTTTGCGCCGGCACGGTTGCAATGACGCTTTCGCGAGGGCAAGCTGTATCTTGGCCAGCGTTTGGATGGCCAATATTATTGCGTTTCTCTTCCTTCACGGCGACAGCGAGTACGCGATGAAAACTTTCTCCCTACAGGCCGGACTCATGATAGCTTGCAAACGTTGCCTGGACTACCGAGTGGGCACTTTGGAAGAGAAAGACTCAGAACCTTCCTTGGAAAAGGAATCCGACGGCGAAGCTTTCCCTGCAGCAGATCGCCGCCTTCCTCCCGCTTTCTAACTAGTCGGCAAAAATCACACTTTCCCAGAAACAGCTCCGACCGGCCTCCAACTAGAAGTTATGAGCCGGCCGACCAACACGCTCTCCTATCGCAAAAATTGACCAATGCGAAAGTCTTGATACAAAACAAACAATTTAAAGACTCTTTTTAGAATGGAAAAGCGAAAAGAGGATAGCAATCTGGTCACAGGAAAAAATCAAAACCCACGAACTTAACCCCAGTCTTCGCCGGCGGATCCCAACCAACCAGACTTGGCATGTCCCCATCATCCTAATGTTGCCGATTATCATAATTGAACCTCGTCCAATTCTTCACCGAAGGATATAACAGTTGCCGCAATTTCTCCGAGCCAACATGCCCATCGACAAAAAGAACATTCGCTTGCCCAGAATGACGACGTACAATATTTATAGGAATATCAAACCTATGCAAAGGAATGCCCTCAAAACCCCGATTCCCAATTAAACCGCGAAGAATTCCCCCGTCTTTTGCCTGCCCAAACCGAGATGCATCCATTTGAACAATCATCCACGAAGGCGCCACCACCTGAAATCCCGAATCCCAGGCGACCGAGACAGACCAACAGACCGAGGACACAACCAAAACACAGAATCCCCATCAATCCCTCAAGACCGCTAATCTCCAAGCGAATGCTTCAAACCAATATCGTTTGCAGATAACCTCCAATTAAAAAATCGGAGAAAATACAAGAGAACCTATGCGAGACACCCGTTTCTCAGCAGGGCAATCAAATAAATTCGTTTGACCACCTAAATAACCATAACAAAGAGTCTTGTACCATAAGCCATGCGGCAACGAACGATAAGTCATCAAGAGTCTATCATTATCACCAGCATAAAGTTGCCGAGCAATCCCAATTTACCGTTGATTATCGATGCAAACCACTTTATAATTCACCGACTTTGCCCGCGAAAGCGCAGGAAGTAAAAGCCCATCTAAGATGCCGATGATCGCTATGACCACCAGCAACTCAATTAAAGTGAAAGCCCGATTCTTAAAATTAATTCTCAATATCCTCATACTCTCCACCGGGATAAGCTCGAAGGTAAACAGGAACGTAATAACCAGACGAGTCACTAGGAGAAATGTAAGCATGCCCTCTAAAAGGCGTCACCCATCCTAATTCAGCAAGCGATCTGCCTTTGTTATCTTCACCCGTGAGGTAAAAACGAATATCTATCCAATGATTCCACCAATGGTAATGTTCTACTCGAAAATGAACTAAAGATTCTTCATCATCCAAATCAGGAGCAATAGAAAGATAGTAGTACTCTCCACCACGAACAAGATCGAAATAAACAAGACTATCATTCAAACCGCGGTCACTTCTATAGGACTTCAAGGGAAACGTGAAGTAATCCACCGAATAGCCAAAACTCACAGTTTGCCGAGCACCCGAGTCCGCGTACTGAATTCCCCTACCCTCCATATTGTATTTACCACCACCAAGAAAAGAGGCAAATTGATCCCAACCGGGTGAAGAAAGAGTCACTTCAACAGTGAACTAGTCAACATCAGATTGAGTAATCCCAAATTGCCTCAACCGGCGGCGCGCAAACATTCGCGAAAGGGTGATTATTTCCTCCCCGTCCAGTCCCAACTTCATCTTCAGCATGCAACGAGAGATATCCCGAAAGCAAGCCAAACCCGACAATGGCGGCCGCCACAGCGGAAACCGCTTTCTTGGACTCTGAAACAGCGGATGCAACGCAAGCCGCTAACAAATTAAAACTGAAAAATTTAATAGGCATGTCCGCAAGAATGGCGATTCCCAAAAGAGGCGCAAAACTTTTTCAAACAAAAAATCACAAGAAAGATTCCATCCAAAAAAGCGAGCCAAAGATTCCAATTCCCAAACCATCCTTTTGAAAAGGGAATCAAAACTTTCAAAATACTGCCGAAAAGACCTTCAAAAAGACAACCAGAAGGAAAAGAGGTAGAGTGTAAACGGCGTCTTGTGTTGGAAGCGTGATTGCGTCCGGCGGAAAGGCATTTATCGGCGTTTGGACAAGTGAATGTTCGCCGCTCCGGCCAACGTGGCCTGATCGTGCACTTTCGCAAAAAGATCGAGGGAAGAGTCCTCGTCCACTTGGATAATCACGGGAGGTTTTTCTTTTGTTTGAGTATGCGTTTGACGACTCGGACGCCGCGAACGCCGATTTCGTTGCCGTTATGGGCCACTTTGCCGTCCGACGTGATTTCGATGCGAATGGACTACTTTTGGATTTTTGGGGAAGCAGAAGGCAAGGGGCGAATCCATATGTTGCGAAAACGGATGGGGTTTCCGTGATCTTGGAGGACGATAGGTCCTTTGGCGGCGGCGCCGGAGAAGTTGGCGGCGGTAGTTTTTTTGCCGGCAATCGGAATGTGATTTTGGATAAGAACGCCGTTGTGAAAGACGGTGAAAGAGCCGGGAATCACGCTGCTTCCATCTTTGGACGGTTGGGGTGCGATGAAAATGATGTCGTAGCTTTGCCATTCGCCTGGTTTTCGGGAGGCGTTGACTAAGGGAGGTTTGTTGCCGTAGAAGGCGCCGGCTTGGCCGTTGAAGTAGGTTTTGTTTTCGTAGGAGTCCAGTATTTGGATTTCGTAGCGCCCTTGCAGGTAAACGCCGCTGTTGCCCCGGCCTTGTCCCTTGCCTTTGACTTCGCGGGGAGTTGCCCATTCAACATGCAGTTGGACGTCGCCGAAGGATTGTTTTGTTCGGATGTTGCCCGTCCGGTTGACGATCATGGCGCCGTCTCTCACTGTCCATTTGGCGGGGCCTCCTTTGACGCTTTCCCATTGGGAGAGGTCTTTGCCGTCGAAAAGCACGATGGCATCAGAAGGCGCTTGGCCGGGGCGGTCGCCGGGCGTGATGATGGGCGGCTCTAGGTCGTTCGGATTGGCAGCCCCAAAAAGACTGGGAAGGAAGGCGAGTCCGAAAAGAAACAGCGGGATGGTTTTTATGATTGATTGCATAGTTTTGCTGAATGGATTGTAAGTCTAGTCTAGTTTTTTGAGTTTGTCGCGATGCAGAACAGTTCGCTGTTTGTGCGGACAAAGAGCTGCCCGTGCGCCGCGATAATGGAGGAACGAGTATGGTCGTCGTATGGATTCCCCATGGGGACGTTGTTGATAATTTCGCCGTTGTCGGCATTGACGACGATCACGTCGCCAGCGAAGTTCATAAGGTAAATTTTGCCGTCCGCGGCCAAGGGAGACGCCTCAAATTTGGGAATTCCCGGCAGTTCGATGCTCCATTGAACTCGCCCGGACCTTGGCTCTACGCGAGAAAGCGCCTTCCGAACGTCGCTTAGGATGAAAAAGTCGCCGTCGTAGTAAGCGGGCGTGGGGACGTCGGAGGAAAGCTGGCGGGTATTGCGGCTGATCCAGGCGACTGCTTGCTCGCCAAGCCATCCTGCGCCGCCAGCTCGGATTGCGTAAATGGGGTCTCTTTTGGGAGCGCAGACCAAGATAATGCCTTTGCCGGCGACGGGAGAAGGGACGTGCCTCCAGTGTCCGATTCGTTTCGGATTCCAAGTGCCCCAGCGCCAAAGTTCTTTGCCGTCGGTCGGGTTGTGAGCGGTCAAATCATCCCCGCCGATAATCAGGATTTGCTTTTGCCCCTGGAACTCAAAAGGGATGGGAGTGGTGAAAGACTCTCTGGATTCGGCTTTGGCCTGACTGGGACGGACGTGTCGCCAAAGGGTTTTTCCCGTGCGCAGTTCCATTGCAAGGAGGTAGGATTCGCTTTTGCGGCCGCCTACCACCGTGTCGCGCTGCAGAACCTGAAGAAAAAGTTTGCCTTCGTAAAGAAGCGGGCTGGAACTGAACGTCCAAAGAAAGGCAAAGTCGCCTTCGTCTTTTTGGATGTTGCGCTGCCACAGCTTTTTTCCGTCTAGGTTAAAGCCGGCCAATTCGCCGTTGCCGTAGAAGAAGATGACCGTTTTGCCGTCGGTTGCCGGAGAGGGAGAGGCGTAGTTGCTCCGATTATCCTGCTCAATACTGCCCTCGCTCACGGTATGGGACCAGAGCATCCGGCCGTTTTGGCGGTCAAAGCAAAGCGCTCTGAGGGTTTTGGCTTTGCCGTCGGCGCTGGAGACAAAGACCTTGTCTCCCCAAACGACGGGAGTGGCCGCGCCGGCGCCCGGCATCTTTGCCCGCCAAACCACGTTCTCTGTTTTCGACCATTTTGAGGGAAGCCTCGTCTCCACGGTAGAACCGTTGAAGTTGGGGCCTCGCCATTGAGGCCAATTGGCGGCATCAAGCGTGCCGAGGAGCGAAAATACCAGAACCAAATAAAAGCTGCGCCGTATGGAATTCATTGCGAAAAATCTGTCTCTATCTTTCCTATCGAACAAACCAAATGCAGAAGACTATAAAAAGAGTGGGCAATTCTTTCAAGCATAAAATTGCCAGCCTGAAAAAATCGGCTGCGATCCCAGTCAAAATTTAATGAAAAACAGTGTAATCCCCTCCATTTCCGCTGTTTTTGGTTCTTTGAATCCTTTGCGGTTTTTGCGGTAAGAATAGCGGCCGTCCCAAGCAGTTTGCGAGGATTTCGAGGCTTTGTTCAACGGGGCAAACGGATTCAACAGCTGCCATCCTCGAACCTTTCCAGTGGATCGCGTTTGGGAAGATTTATCAGACGGCCGAAAGAAATCCACCGAGACTCCGCCAATCACAATCTTCTTCTTCGGTTTTTGAATTTTCTCGGGCACCGAAGATGGAGCGGCGGCTTCCGCCTCGCCTTTTACACTTCTTGGCGGCGCCGACGGGGCGGTTGAAGTTTTCTTTTCCGAGTTCCATTCCTGCCCGTGAAGACCACTCAAGCAGACGCTGGCAACAATAGCAAATGCGGCGAAACGGCTCATAACGGCTTTCTGTGCTTAAAAACCGCAGGATGAACGAAATCTTCCTCGAAGTCAAATCCAAAAATCCGCCTGCGCCTTCGTTGGCCAGATAGGAAACTGCTGGCCAGAAGCGAAACCCCACTCCACACATCCGCAACAGGAAATTTCTCCCGCCCGCCCGCCGCAGAGCATCAGGACTCTTTCAGAATCCTACTTAATCTAAACTATAAAGCGCGGGTCTTTAATCCGTAAATAGAGGCTCATCAACCGGCAGATTCTAGAAAAACAATTGGCTTCTTGTGTTTATGGGATATGGATGGGCGTCGCTTTCCCAATTGTGTTTGGTGGGATTGTGCTTGAACGTTTTGGCAGGGCGCATAGACTTGAAGAGTTTATGCGAAAGCGATATCAATATGCTTTGGAAGACGGCGATTCGTTCAGGAAACATCTTCAGGCTTTGCTGTTCCGGCAGCGAACGGTCACGTTGTTTGGCGAGATCGACCAGGAGTCCTCCCGCGAATTCGCGGAGAAGATTCTGGTGCTGGCGGGCGAGTCCAATGATCCGATTCGCGTCTTTGTCAACTCGCCCGGCGGCCACGTAGAGTCCGGGGACACTATTTTTGACGTGATCCGCTTTGTGCGGCCTCGCATTTTGATGGTGGGGACGGGCTGGGTGGCGAGCGCCGGCGCCTTGATATACTGCGCTCCGCCGAAGAAGGATCGCTTTGCATTGCCGAATACTCGATTTATGTTGCATCAGCCGAGCGGCGGTGTCGGAGGCTCGGCGGCGGATGCGAAGATCGAAGCGCAGGAGATTTTGAAGACTCGCGAGCGTCTTAATCGGACTTTTGCCAAGCAAACCGGCCAGACGCTGGAGCGAATCACCCAGGACAGCGACCGCAACTTCTGGATGAGTCCGAGTGAGGCGATTCAATACGGCTTGGCGGGCAAAGTGATTCGCTCGATGGATGATTTGCCGTGAGAGGCGGGCTGGCTATGTGGATATTCGGCGGATTGGGACTGATTTTGCTTGCCGTTGCGGTATATGACTTGGCGCAGCGGAGGCACGCCATCCTCCGAAACTTTCCCGTCATCGGCCACTTTCGGTATTGGCTGGAGTCCATTGGCCCGGAGTTGCGGCAATACATTGTGACGGACAACGATGAGGAGCGTCCCTTTTCCCGCGACCAACGGCGGTGGGTGTATTCCACGTCAAAGCGGGAGAATGATTACTTTGGATTTGGCACTGACAACGATCTAGAAGCCTCGTCGAACTACTTGATCATTAAACACAGCGCGTTTCCTTTGCCAGACCCGCGGCCGGGCGAGGAAGGATACGATCCCGACTACAAGATTCCTTCGGCCAAAGTCATTGGAGCGCATCGCGGACGGCGGAAGGCCTTCCGTCCCTCTTCGGTCATCAACATCTCCGGGATGAGCTACGGTTCCCTCAGCGCTCCGGCGGTGGAAGCGCTCAATCGCGGCGCCAAAATTGCCGGCTGCTGGCACAACACCGGCGAAGGAGGCGTTTCTCCGCATCACCGCCGCGGGGCGGATTTAATTTGGCAGATTGGAACGGGATATTTTGGATGCCGCAACGCGCGCGGCGGTTTTTCCATGAGGCAATTTCAGGAAACTGTTTCGGCCACGCCGGAGATTCGAGCCATTGAAGTCAAGCTAAGCCAAGGCGCCAAAGCCGGTCTCGGAGGAATGGTGCCAGGAGCGAAAGTAACCCCGAAGATTGCCGAAATTCGAGGAGTGCCGCCGTGGAAACCTTGTTTGAGCCCGGCGCGACACAGCGCTTTTTCCGACGTGGACAGTTTACTGGATTGGGTGGAGGCTTTGGCGGAGGCATCCGGACTTCCGGTAGGGATCAAATCCGCTGTCGGCCAGATGGATTTTTGGCGAGAGTTGGTGGACAAGATGTCCTCGAGAACTCGAGGCGTAGACTTTGTGGCGATTGATGGCGGCGAAGGCGGTACCGGCGCGGCGCCTTTGGTGTTTGCCGATCACGTCGCATTGCCGTTCAAACACGGTTTTGCGCGGGTGTTTTCATTGTTTGCCGAGTCGGGATTGTCTGAACGAGTAACTTTTGTCGGTTCGGGAAAACTGGGTTTCCCGGAGACGGCGCTTCACGCTTTTTCGCTGGGATGCGACATCATTGCCTTGGCGCGGGAACCAATGATGGCCATCGGCTGCATTCAAGCCCAACGATGCCATTCTGGCAGTTGCCCAACCGGCGTGGCCACCCAAAACCGTTGGCTCGTGCGCGGATTAGACCCCAAACACAAGGCCGGACGATGCGGCAACTACATCCTCTCCCTGCGCAAAGAAGTGTTGCGCTTATCCAAGGCCTGCGGCATCGAGCATCCATCCATGTTTTCGACAAGACACTTTGAACTTTTGCGCTAGCTTATAGAAAAGACGATATTGGAAATATGAAATCATTATTACTTACTCTTTCAGCTGTGGTAATTGCATCCATCCTGTTTAAGGATAGCAAGTGGGGCGATGCAGTTTTCAAGGCTATCTGTGCTCTTCTTCTCATTATCATCTTGGGAATTTTATTTCTACTGATCTTAGGATAGTTGATAGGATAGCTCGTCAATTATGTTTTTGGAATTTTCATTGCCGAAGCCAATCTGGTATTCAACTTAGCGCAAGGGCAAAAGGCGCCGGTCGGAAAATTCAATCCTGTCAAAACTATATAATTCAAGTCAATCTTTACATCTTATGAATATGGATCCCATTGTATTTAACAACACGGTCTTGCGAGATGGACACCAATCTTTGGCGGCGACTCGCATGCGAACGGCGCAGATGTTGCCGGCAGTCGGCCTATTGGACGACCTTGGGTTCGGCGCCTTGGAGACTTGGGGCGGAGCCACCATCGACTCCTGCCTGCGATTCCTAGGGGAAAACCCCTTTGATCGATTGGATGAAATCAAGAGGCGCTCGCCAAAAACACCTCATATGATGCTGCTGCGCGGCCAAAACATAGTGCAATACACTAGCTTTCCGGACGACGTCGTGTCCGCTTTTATCCAATGCGCCGCCCGGCACGGGATGGACGTTTTCCGAATCTTCGACGCGCTCAACGACACGCGCAACTTGAAAACCGCCTTCCAAGCGGGCAAGGAAGCGGGCAAACACGTTCAGGGAGTCATTTGCTATACTACCAGTCCTGTTCATACCATAGAAACCTTTCTACGGCTGGGAGAAGAACTCGAAGCAATGGGTAGCGATTCGGTCTGCGTCAAAGACATGGCCGGGTTAATCTCTCCCTCGATGAGCTACGAACTAGTCAAGGCCCTCAAACAACGACTCAAAACGCCTGTCGTCCTCCATACCCACAGCACCGCCGGCATGGGCGCTGCTTCTTACTACGCCGCCATCGAAGCCGGTGCCGACGCCGTGGACACATCGATCGCCCCCTTCGCCAACGGCACCGGACAACCAGATACCCTCCTCATGCAAAAAATGTTAGAACGAAGTAGCCGCCAACCTAGCTACGACGAAGCCAAACTCCATCAACTGCGGGAACACTTTGACGGTGTCTACAAAGAACTAAGCAACTTCACCAGCCCGCGCAACGAGCGAGTCGACTCCGATATCCTAATCTACCAAGTTCCCGGCGGAATGCTGTCTAACTTCCGAACTCAACTCAAAGAACAAGGCATGGCCGATCGGCTAGAGGAAGTAATGAAAGAAATACCCTACGTGCGAGAGCAGTTGGGCTGGATTCCACTAGTCACTCCCACCTCGCAAATCGTCGGCACCCAAGCCATGCTCAACGTCAAGTTCGGCCGCTGGAAAATGCTTTCTCAACCGGCCATGGACATTCTACTGGGGAAGTACGGACGAACGCCCGGCCCCGTGAACGTCGAACGACGCAAACAAGCTGAAAAACAAGGAAAACAAGAAGCAATCCACTGTCGGCCTGCAGACGTATTAGAACCCCAAATGTCCGCCTTGAAAGCCTCGCTCGCCCAGCAAAACCTTCCCGACACCGACGAAATGGCCGTCCTCCATGCAATGTTCCCTCAAGAACTCAAAAAAACTTTGCAAAACGGCGATCCCCAACCCGCCGCTCCACCGCAAAATCAAGAACCGGCCCCTGCCTCCACTTCCCGCCGCTACCGAATGACCGTCAACGGCTCTTCCTACAACGTCGCCATCCAAGAACTTGAATAAAATATAGGCAAAGGCTCTGAATTGTATGATCATCCCTTACACGAGGACTGTTTAATTTTCTTGACAGAATAGAATTATAAGAGAGTAGATTTAAATAGACTTGGATTGCTCCTAACCAGCCTTCAACAGCAATCGTTTTCTACAACGCCATTTACAAAGATTTCACACAACACACAATGGCAGTGACTAGCCTACTTTGCCTGCCTAACTGAGCAGCTAACTTGCCCAAAAAAGCGTTTTAAAACCGACCAGCCTCTCTGTACTTTTACAACGTTCGCACCGCCTACTACTACCTCACAACGAAATCATGTGGAAGCAAACCACGTCGGATCAAAAAAGCCCGCAACGCGAGCAAACGATATCGGCATCATCCTATTCTACGCCGTTAAAATCCCGTCTGCTGACGAAAGCGGAAATCAAAACAAAAATTCAGCAAAACGAACACAAATATCAAATACAGTCGGGCATGATGTACCGTGTCTGTAGACACATATGAGACTGTTCAAACCTATGCTACGAGTGGAGAGGTTTTCGCAATCCGCATCCTTCCGGCCGGTGATCGAACAAGAAACGGTTAGAAAAGAATACTAAAAGAGAACATCGCGATCCAAAAGGACGGCAAGGTAGAACGCCATCAGAATCTAGCGACTATCACTAGCGTAAAGCCCGGCAGATTGTAAGACAACCTTATCCTCTCGCTCGAGACTGTAAGAAGATTGGGTTTTGAATCCCTTTACGAGGTCATGTTAGCGAGTTGTGGCGTTTCCATAATGGAGGAGTGTAAGGATTGTTACGGATCGATTTCAAAGAAATTCCATTGGGACGATTCGAATTCCACTCAGTAACACTAGAACTTTTCCTGTAGCATATAGGGGCGAAACGAGAAGAATTATAGGAGACTAGTTTGGTCCCGCGAATTTATGCAGTTATCAAGACATGGTGCTGGTTTATAGTGACACAGAAAGATTCGACCCTGATTTTGATCAATACTACTGCATGATTCGACTGGCGCCGGAACTCTTGGAATTTTTGGACGACTACTCGCATGGTTACCAGTACTGGAGATTTGATTATTACATCGATCGATAATCTATTGAGAGTATTACAGCAACGTTGGATCACCTATATCTACAACTACGGATCGGCGGACTATTTTTACATTTATCGACTTGGATTGAGTCCGCTTCGCCGGGAATGAACGTCCGGCGCCCAGGATCGCAACTTCAACAAGCAACGGAACAACGACTCCAACTATGAATTTCTTCAATCATCACGGAAAAACAAACGGTTCCTTGAATGAAATGGTAGGTGGTGATTGTGGTCGTTGGGGTTTGGGCAGGAGGCGTTTGCCGTCGCCTAGCTAGGTCATGACGCCGGCCAGACGCCTTTCCTAGGTCCACGACATTGGCCGGGGCTTCATTTGCCGATGCCCATGCGCGGCGACGACTATGAAGAGTGTTTTCCTGCGCGCCCATCCCTTTGCCTAGTGCGTTCTGAACCACGAAGACGCCTTGCGTCCCTGCATCGACAATCTTCTTGGGCGATGAATAAGGAAAAAGAAGAGGAAATTGCGGTGCTATTTTTCATGGAGGTTCAGTGGGATCGCGATATTGGGGGCGTTTGTCTGAACCTCAACGTCAATGTGTTTTCGGTTGCCTCTAATAACACGAGAGATAAGGCGCTGGAGATTAGACGAGAGCAAGCTTCTGGGAATGTAGTTGCCATTGTTCTGGGCCAGAAAAGCTCGGACGTGAGAAGATGGCGCGGCCGAAGGGAACGCAGAGGCATTCAGTTGCCTCTCCTTTACATGAAGGTCGGATTGTGGCGCTCTCAGAAATGTATATGATTGAGGATCGGGCGGCATGGGAACCCTGCTATTGATAAGATCTAAGGTTTTCGTTGCCCAGGATCTTTGGCGTCGTTGGAAGCCAACCAACGAGCCTAGCCAAAAGAAGTTCTTCGTAAATCTCTACAACGGATTCCCTCTTGATTCTTGCTTCGCGGCCAAAGGCCAGTCGCCATGTTAGCCAACGCAATCTGATGACATGGTAGAAGTAAGAGCGCGGCTATAAGCGGCGGGTTTGCCAGCTCGCTTTGGCCGATGGAATACCATTTACATGCGGATAAGCCTCCGGGCAAAGAACGATGCCCGAGGCAGAGTGTTTGCATATTAGAAGCGACAGATCGACCGGCCGCCGCCGGCGCTTTCGCTGGATAGCGTCAGTATAAAAACTCCGCCTGATGCGACCGGCAAACTATAAAAACAGCCCGCAGTTTATTGGCAAATCTTGTAGAGGTTGGCCGACGAAAATTCATAGGGTTACCACAGACAATTGCACGGGTGGGAAAAGTATGCCTAATCGCTATCGCGGATGGATTTTATTTATGAAAGTAGCGAAAGGTAACAACCGTGGCGATGGGATTGGAGTTGGCAGTTTCTCTATTGAAGGGCCGTCGAGATTCTTAGGCATACAACTAAGAGAAGTATAAGAGGCGCAACGAAGTGGAACAATTATTCCGCCGATGAAAGGAATATTGCCGAGTCTCCCCTCGCTGGAAGAAATTTTGGACGTGTTTTTCCTCGGCTCTGTCATGTTCCATCTTCTTGGATCCATTCCGTTGAAAATGCTCCATAAACGGTGAATTCGGGTGTAAATAGTCTGCCAACAATCAAATTCTCAAGCCCGTTTCACTTCTCTTCTTCAACGCCCCGCCAATTTTGCGGCATCAGCGGAGACCGCTAAACAACTGATTGCCAAGAAAACCAAACGCCAATTAGAAGACGGCCCTTTTGGAGGCGACGAAGTCGTTTGCGGCCAAGAAAAAATGGGAGAAACTATCACGGCAAACGTTCCTAAAACCAATCCCGCTTGGAACCCCGTCCGCATCCGGGATTACTCGCTGCCGCAAACCGCTTACAAATTGACGGAGTCTCAACTTTGGTTGCCCGGCGAAGCAACGCCCTTGCCGTTGCCAATGGTCGAGCTCGGCGCCATCAGCGAGATGGGTTATTACCATCTGCAAATAATTAGCGGCCCGCCTAACCCTGCTTCATTCACTAAGACACAACCCAGCCACACAGCCACTTATCCGGCTCTATGGAAGCATGACGCCAAAAGAGAACATCATCTCCTCTGCGAACCAGACTGCCAACTGCGCGTCAAACCCGGCATGGAAACCCAAGCCGCTAGAATTTGGAAAAGCGCCGGACACTGCCATCTTACGCAAGATTTCGGATTAGGATCCCAGTCGCTCTCGATTGCCTTCACCAAACGCAAATGCGTCGGCGGACGCGCATGGCCAAATGTGAACTTTGCCAAAGAAGATTGGGATTATGCCTTTTCGATTTGGGGCAACAGCACTTTGGGATTGCTCCTCTATTGGTGGCACGGTAGCCGCCAACAACCCGGTAGATACAGGATTAGCCGACTCTCCATTGAAACTTTACCCGTATTAGACTTTCGGGCATTGAGCCAAGCGCAAATCCAGCAAGCCAAAACCATCTTCAACGATTTCAAAGGCAAACACTTTGCCCCCGCTTATGTTGCCGACCAAGATAAAACCCGCGCAGAGTTAGACCGGGCTGTCCTTTTTGATTGGCTAGATTTTAGTGATGATGTCTATTACGCTGTTCGTTCGTTGGCGCATAAATGGTGCGCGGAGCCGTCTGTTCATGGCGGCAAACAACGCCCCCAAAACACACCCCTTGCAATCTAACTAACATCCCTCCCCATAAACACCTAACCCAGAGACAAACCATCCAGATAAACTTAATTGAATTATCGATTGCGTTGGAGAAAACGAATCGTTTCCTCCCAACTTTTTGACAACCAAAGATTTTCAAAACTTATTTCGGCTCACAAATCTTCTATAATTATATCCAAACTAGAGAGCTTTCGGCGCCGGCAATGCCGAATCTCATCGATATTCGGATTATATGTTTTTCTGTTTCAACTGGGTTTAGTTGGCGAAAAAAACAGAAACAAAATGTAGATCTAAACCATGGCGCAAACGCGGCAAAAGACGCTCCGGGCTTACAAGCGTGTGATGCGGAGATTGCGAAACCAGACGGGATGGCCGTGATCTTGCAGGCCAATGTGTCCGATGCGGGGCAGTTCTCGGAGCGGGGTTCGAAACTTGTTTTTGGATCCATCGGGATTGGTGTTTGCCTGTGTCCAGTTTTCTAGATCGGCGTTGATGATTTCTTCGCCGTTTAGTTGCACAAAGACGCGCGAGCCGACGGCGCGAATTTTGCAATGATTCCACTCTCCGGCTGGTTTTGCGACATTGATTCTCGGCGCCAGGGCGTCGTAAAGCGCGCCGCAATCGCGTTTGTCTGCTTTTTCGCGGCCGTGCGAGTAGTCTAGGATTTGGATTTCGAATCCTCCTTGGACGGGGTTGTTAGGATCGGTTCGGAAGAAGATGCCGCTGTTGCATTTTTCGGCGGTTTTGAATTCGGTTTGGAATTCGAAGTCTTCATAGGTTTCTTCGGTCCAAAGATAGCCGCTTTTTTCTCGGCGGGTTAGGTTTCCGTTGGCATCGACGTGCCAGCCGTTGGGTTTGCCTTTCCAGCCGGCGAGGGTTTTGCCGTCAAAGATGGGGATGCTTTGGTCTTCTTTTATTTCGCGAATCCAGAGGTTGCGCCAGGCGACTTGCCAGTGAGGATCGCCCCGAACGCCGTGAACTTGCAAGCCGATAAAGCCTTCGGCCGTCATAGAGTCGTGGATTTCGGCTACGGGAACGCCATTGACCCAGGTCTTCATCGTTGGGCCGACACATAGAATTCGGTAATGATTCCAGCTGTTGGCACGGAAGGCGACGCGGGCTTTTTTCTCGGATCGGTCTTTGCTGAGCCAGCCTCGGCGGGCTTCGTCGTAGATGAACCCTGCATTTCCATTGGAGGCGATTTCCACTTGGTAGCCGTGGACGCGCCCTTTGCGGTAGTGATCGTAGCTGTTGCTGCGAATCTGCACGCCGGAGTTGAGTTGCGGGTTTATCAGATTCACTTCGAATTGGAGTTCAAAGTCGCCGTAGCGCTTTTCCGTGCATAAAAAGGAGTTGGGACTGCCTTTTGTCGTCGTTCCCAGAATAGTTCCGGCGACCACTTCGTATTTTGCCGCGCCGTTGATTTGCCGAAATCCGTTCAAAGTTTTGCCGTCAAAGAGAGAGACAAAGCCCGCCGGAGGCTTTGCGTTTTCCGCATCGGTTCGAAATGGAACGGCCGGCAGTCCCTCTTGGTTGTAGAGGTTGCATTCAGGGTTGTTGGCCCAAGCGTAGCGGATGGCGGACGGCGTTGGGACTTGAGGCGAGGAAACGATGACTTGGCCGCCTCTGATTTTTGCGTCTGCCCAGAAGAATTGGCCGTCGTCGCCGGCAATGGAAAATCCTGTGAGCGCGCCATCGCCTTTTGCGAGCAAGCCGGAGCCAACGTGTTCAAAGGTCAACACAAGAGATCGACCGCTTGTCGTCATTCGGGAATACTGAGGGCCGGAGGCCACAATATCTTGGCCGTAGGCGATTTTTTGGGCAGCCAAGGCCAACCGTCTTCCCACTTCTTGCTTGTTTCTTGGATGGACGTCGTCCGCCTCGCCGATGTCAATACTCACCGCCAAAGCAGTCCATTCGTCCTGCGCGGCCGCCAAGGCTTGCGCTTCCCGCAGAGCCGCCCAATGGGATTCCGTCGGTTCTGCTTCTCTTTGCATGAAGTTCGCCAACTGCACGATCAGAAAGGGAAAATCCCCGGCGCCAAAACCTTCCCGCCAATCGGCGATCATCGTCGGCAAAAGCGTCCGATACTGCGTTGGTCGATTGGCATTGGATTCTCCCTGATACCAAGCGGCGCCTCGGATCGATGCCGGTAGCAGAGGCGCAATCATGCCGTTATACAGCACGGCGGCCGCATTGGGTGAACTACCCGGTTTCTGCGGCAATCGCTCCAAAGCCGACATTTCGGGGCCGACTCGATACTTCCACATTCCCGCCAGCGGTTGGACGCCGATCTTGGAGTCGTCAGCGGATCGCAAGAACATCGCATCGGGCGAACCGTAAATTCCGCCCCCGCCGCCGGTGTCCAGAACACGGATGGCAATCATGTTTTCCTTTTCTCGCAACAAAGAGGACGGCACGCGATAGACGCGATCCTGATTCCACAAATCCGTGCTTCCCACCGGTCTGCCGTTGACAAAGGCGGTGTCCAAGTCGTCTACTTTGGCCAAATGTAAAATCAGGTCATCTCCCCGCCACTTTTCCGGCACGGCGAATGTTTTGCGAAACCAGACAACGCCGTCAAAACCCAGCAAGCCGGCCTCTTCCCAAAGCGACGGCAAGGCCATTTCCCGCCAGCCAGAATCCGCCTCTTTGGCGTCCGCCCAGTTTGCTCCCGGCGCTGATCCGGGGTCATTGCGCTTCCACCATTCCCGCATCCGCTGTTCATAAGCCGTTGCCGCTTCTTCGGCCTTGTTCGCCCACTCGGTGATTTCCGCCACTGCCGGACGAAAATCCGCCAAATCATTCAAAGCGGCGGCGCTTGTCCACGCTTCGGCGACGGTGCCTCCCCACGACGAATCAATTAACCCAATCGGCACTCCCAAGTTTTGGTGAAGTTGCCGTCCGAAGAAGTAGCCCACTGCCGAAAGATCGGCAACCGACTCTGGCGAGCATACCGCCCAAGACGCCTCAAAAGTTTCGATTGGCTTGAGAGAAATCTTCTTGGGAACCGTGAGCAGACGAATTTTAGGGAAGTTCGCCATCGCAATTTCCGCCTCGGCGTTTTGAGATAACGAAACCGGCCACTCCATATTCGACTGCCCGGAGCAAAGCCAAACATCGCCAATCATTACATCCCGGACGACGACGGTTTCCTGCCCTTCCACTTTTAGTTCAAACGGCCCACCGGCGTTAAACGGCCCCAGCCTCGCTTCCCAACGGCCCCTCTCATCCGCCTTGGCCAGCGCCGTTTGATGCGCAAGGCGGACAACGACTTGGGCGCCGGGCCTCGTCCACCCCCAAATCGGCGCTTCCACCCGCCTTTGCAAAACCGCGTGATCCGAAAACAAAGGATGAAGAAACGGACGCTCCGCCAAAACTTCCTCGCCCAAAGCGCCCGCCAAAACAAAAGCCAACACAACTGGATGCTTCATCCGCTTCTTATAGCCCGCAAGCCCCAACACTGCCAACCTTATTTCATCCTCTCGGCACTCGACGCCCCTTCCCATCTTTCGCCAATAATTCTGCACCTCAGCCCGGAGAAAAGAATCATTTGGCGGACAGATTTGCAGTCTGAAACAATATCCGGTCGAAAAACGATTGAACATACTCCGGCAGCCGACGGCCCCGCCGCGCCAAAACAACAAGTTGCCTCTCGAAGCGACTCCGAAACGGCAGGTGGACAACACTTTTGCGCCGTCCGTAAGAAGCCAATGCCCGAACGGGCACAACGCTCAAGCCCATCCACTCTCGCAGCTGCGTTCCCGTGCTGGAATCAGGAATCATCAACAGCCAGCTTTGCGCTTTCAACCATCGAAGCCGGGATGCCGATCTTCGCCGAGGAATCTCCAAATACTCGCCGGCCAGCGCAGCATTCGCAACGATTGTAAAAGAATCCAAAAGGCACTTTGGCTAAAAATTCATTCATTTCACTCACTAATAAATGAATATAATGAAATTTACGCAATCCAAAAACCGCGCTATGTTTTCCTTGAACAGAATAAGAAAAGAGAAAGGTTTTTATGGCAGACAACAACAGCAAACATCCTTTGAACGCGCCGGGCGCATTTTACGTCGACGAGACTTGCATCGATTGTGATTTGTGCCGAGAAAACGCGCCGGAGTTTTTGCACGAGACGAGGACGCAGGCGCAAGTTACGTTTACACGCAACCGCAATCCGACGAAGACATCGAAAAGGTCTTGGAAGCGCTGAAAGGTTGCCCGCATGAATCTATTGGCAACGACGGGAACAAACCCATCGCCGCCAACTAAACCAAAGCCATTTTCGTTTCTTAAGAAGCGCGGACTAGCGCGCGTTTCCGCAATTGGAAATCGTCATTCTTTATGAAACAAAAAACTCCGCTTCCAAAAAGATGAAAGCGAAGTTGCTTTGAAAAACGAGGCCAAAGCGCAAACCGCAAATCACGAGCCAATAGCGGCGGCTTGTTGGCGACGTTTCTTTTGCCGATGGCGATGAAAGAAAACAAAACCCAAGGCAAAGAGGGCGAAGACAAGCGCGTATTCCTCGGGTTCAGGGATGATGCCGCTGTGAATCCGCATCGTCACTCCGCTGCCGGCAAAGTTCGGGTTCAAAGTCAGCCAGTTCCCCACATTCTTGATGTGAAAATCACCTATCGGCTTCGGCAACAAACCCGAACCCGTCCAAGAAGACGCCTGCCCTACGTAACTCCCATAGTTGAAACCGCTGCTCACCCGAATGCCAATGTTATCGGCAGCAGTCACATCGTTCATGAACATCCGATTAATAGTTCGGCTGACGGGCGTCGTGCCAATGGTGATGGTCGGCGTGTTCGTCGCATTGGCGGCAAAAGTGATGTTGGTGCGGCCGCCGCCGGGAATGCGCTTTCTGATGGAATCGATGTCGATGGTATTCGTGCTGGAAAAGAGAGGAGAGAGCGTGATTTGCGCGTTGGAAGGCGGGTTGGCGTTGTAAATGTCGCTGGCCGTCTGCCAGCCGTCGGCGCTAGAATAGTTGCCTGAAGTGCGGAGAGTGCCGGCAGCGCTGACGCTAGAGCTGCCAGAGAAAATCCAGATGGTGTTGGTGGGAGTGTCTTGGCTTTGGTAGACGTCAATGATCAACTGCGCTTGGGCGTCGTACCCCCCCCCCCCCCCCCCCCGCAAAGGCAGGCGACGGCCGCTAATAAAAATAATTTCCGTTTCATATTGATTTGCTGGTTCATAACTGCTCCTGTCAAAAATTTCTTCCTTTTTAGCCTCCTCACCAAAAAGAGTCAACCTCAAAATCAAAAAAAGAGAAAAAACTCAAAAAAGTTCATTGAAAACGGCAAAATCCGCAAAAATCCCCGATTTGTCGATTGGGAAAAGAAAATTTTTTGCAGCGATTGACGGCTAAGCGGCAAAGGGAATTCGAGATGAGGAATTCGTGAGCCAAAATAAGCGGCAGCCGATTGCCGAAAGAGTGCCTCGCATAGAAAAACTCTTGCAGGCCCTGTTTCAGTTGAATGGCGGCGGCAAATGGTTTTTGATTATGCGCAACGCAAAGGCGGGCAAGTCGAAAAAAGAGAAGGCAATTGAACGATGGCAAATTCCGTTTCCGCGATTCCGGTTTCTCCCAAGATTTTGACTACAACGGTCGGCTCGTATCCGGTTCCCGAATGGCTAATCTCTTCGCCAAGCGAGCAAGCCTTGACGGACGCAACCCGCGTTCTTTTTGACACCCAACGCCAAGCGGGGATTGACCTTCCCACAGACGGCGAATTGTATCGCTTCGACGTCAATCATCCCGACACCAACGGCATGATTGACTACTTTGTGAGGCGTTTTGGCGGCTGTTCTGCCGCAATCAATCGCTCCCAAACAGAAGCCTACGCCGCCAAGCAAGAGATGAGATTCCGCGCCAAACCGGCCGCCGTTGTGTTGGATGCTTTGTCGGAAGGATCGCTCAACTTGCTGGAAGACTGCCGACGAGCTGGCGATGTTGCCGGCGGCCCGTTCAAATTCACAATCACCAGTCCCTACATGCTGGCGCGCACCTTGCTGGACAAACACTACGGCAAACTGGAAACGCTTACACTCGCCATTGCCGATTTGCTGGCGGAGCAAGTGGGAGGCCTTCCCGCTTCGTGCCTGCAAGTGGACGAAGCCAACATTCCCGGCAGCCCGGAACACGCTCCATTGGCCGGCGAAGCGATCAACCGCATTCTCGACCGCTTTGCTGGGCCTTGCGGCGTTCACCTCTGCTTTGGCAACTACGGCGGCCAAACCATTCAAGCCGGCAGTTGGCAAGCGCTCATTGAATTCCTGAACGGTTTGCGAGCAGACCACCTCGTGCTGGAACTCGCGCACCGCCCGGAAGCCGATCTAGATGCGCTTCAAGAAATCCGACCGGAAATCGGCATCGGCATCGGCGTGGTGGACGTCAAAATCAACCGCATCGAAACAGCGGATGAAATCGCGCGCGCCGCCGAAAAAGCCGCCGCCAAACTTGGCGAAGAGCGCATTCGCTACCTGCACCCAGACTGCGGCTTTTGGATGCTGAAACGATCCATCGCCGACCGCAAAATTGTCGCGCTGGCAAAAGGGCGCAACCTATTCCTCGGCCTTTGCTAGAAAAATTCCGTTGCTTTCCCATATTTCTTAAAAGCCAGAGAAACCCAGAATTTTGCTCTTGACTTCCCGTTGCGAATTTCCTAAATTTATTGGCTTTAAACAATTGAAAATAACAGCGGGCCAAGTCCGAATTAAGAAAGAAACTGAGTTATGCCTAGAGAAAACGAAAAGCATCCGATGAACGAAATCGTCAAAGTCAAATTGAGCGTGATTGATCCCGAAAGCACCGTCAACGTCCGCCGCCACGAAGAAAATATCAAGAAAAGTATCGAGCGGGTCAAACTCTCTATTGAGAAAAAGGGCTACCGGGCGGACTCCATCATTGTCTTGCGGCCGCATCCCAACTCTTCCTCCGATTACGCTTACGAGAACGTTACCGGGCAGTGTCGCGCAGAGGCTTGCCGCCAACTTGTCCGTGAAAAGATCCCGGCAATCATTGAGGATTTAGATGACGATGCCGCGCGGAAACGTTCATTCGAAGAAAACGACAAACGCACTCCGCTTTCGCCCAACGATTACACTCGTATTGTCGAAGAGAAATTCAACGAGTTTCGAGAGCAAGGTTGCACAGTCGGAGAAGCGTACAAGAAAACTGCAGAATTTTGGAACATCTCCGTCACTAAAGCTAAGGAATTCTTTCTCCTCGGAGATCTTCCGGAGAGCGTAAAGAAAAATGTAGAGAATGAGAGTCTTCCTCCTCACGTTGCTGCTGCCATCGTTAAATCATCCGCAAACATCGCCAACGAAGAGGAGAAAAAGAAAAAGATGGAGGAAAAAGCCGAGTTTTTCGGTAAGCAGGAGAAAAAGGATAAAGCAATTGCGAAAAAAGCAATTCTCGAATCTGGGAGTAACGCCACTCCTGAGGAATTAGACAAAAAGATGGAGGAACTTGGCAGTTCTGGGAAAACTCTCAAAGTTGAACTCGAGGAAGGAGATGATCTCAAACTGCAAAAATGGGGAGTCGATAAAGGAGGGGCGCTTAAGAAAGCACCGCTCTCGGTCGTTGCCAGCCAATTAATCAACGAAACCTTAGGAAAATATCGATCTGCAAGAGACGGCAACAAGCAATGACCATCGAAGAAGCATGGGAGATTCTCAAAAACCCTGAGAGCAAAAAACCTTCTGAAATCGGCGAAGCCATCGACGTTTTGTTGCGTCAACGCCGGAAAAGTCATAAGAGAAGCGGATATACGTGGCTGTCCGAAAAGATTGGTACAAATAGAAGAAAAATAAACGGTTATCGACGGAGTTTCATACTGTCCGAGTTTCACAACATCTATCGGCTGCCGCGAGGCATTCGTTGGAAGATTGATCGACGGGAAATTAGCATTGCTCACGGGCTACAAATTGCCCGGTTGAAAAGCGAGGAAGATCAATGGGTTCTTGCCCTTGCCATTGATTACGCTGCCGGAGACAGCGACAAACCATCCGATCAATTATCGGAAAAAGATTGCAAAAACATCGTCAAGCGAGTTCTCAAAAAAGAGGATTCCATCCGAAATATCGTTGGCGAATACGGCGTTCGCTTCAAAAATCTTCCCATACCGTTGGCTTTTTCCAGTCCTGAAGAATGGATTGCAGTAAGCAAGGAGGCGTGGAACCGCCATATGAACAGGCCCGCTTTCTGTTCCCGACTCATCGCGCAGAAATACAGCGTGCTTTCCGATATTGAGAAAGTGACCGAGCAAATAGAGGAGATGAATCAAAAACTTCAATCTCAATTTCTTGCAGAGATTGTGGACAAGTTGCGGAAGTTGGCCGAGCTTCGCCAACCGTCCGCTGAAGAGGCAATTCAAAAGCCTGAAGCGGAAGAAAAAGAAAAACCAAACGGGGCTGAGGATTCTGGAGAACCTCCGTCCGTTTCTTCAGAGGAAGAGAATGCGGAAAAAGAGGCCAACGTCCAAAGCGGCGGCCATGAACCGGAATCGGCAAAGCCAAGCGGAGATGGCGGGCAGTTTGCCCTTTTGAATGGCGGGGACGACAAGCCGAAAAGGAAGGGGAAGCCAAAAAAGAAATCCGCCAAAAAAAGCGGAGACATGAAACGACGATAGGAACCTTCGCTTCAAATTGAGTTTTGATTTTGGGTTGCTTTTCGTTTGGGTTGGTTTTAGATTGGTTTGCGGCAAGGGATTTTTCAATTCATAAAACATTTGTTTTCCCTGCTGGAGAGGAGCCTTGCCGGGCATTCCGCTGTCTTAAACTAACTCCTCTTCAGCGGGTTTTTTTAAGCGTCGACAAAGCGGCAGGTGGGCGTTTTGCGTTTTCGGCGCAATTCGTAAAGTTCTTTGAGAAATTTTCCTGCTACTCGTCTTCTTTGAATTTTCCGTTGCAGTTTGCCAGAGCGGGAGCAAAAGCGATTTCTGTTTTTCAGGATTTTGATTTTTGAAGCCGACTGCTGTTTTTTTATTAAGCGAGCAAGGGGCGGACGACTTGACCGTGCACGTCGGTCAGTCGGTAGTCTCGCCCTTGGAAGCGGAAAGTCAGTTTGGTGTGATCAAAGCCCAACAAGTGCATTATGGTCGCTTGAAGGTCGTGGATGTGGACGGGGTTTTCGGCGATGGAGAATCCGAGTTCGTCGGTTTTGCCGTATTGGAAACCGCCTTTGACGCCGCCGCCGGCCATCCAGATGGAGTTGCAGTCTGGATAATGATCGCGGCCCAGAACTTTGCTTTTTGCGGTGCGTCCTTCGCGGAAGGGGGTTCGGCCGAATTCGCCGCTCCAGACGATGAGGGTTTCATCCAAGAGGCCGCGCTCTTTGAGGTCTTTGATGAGGGCGGCGACGGGTTTGTCCATAGTGGCGCATTTTTCGGTCAAACCTTTGGTGAGGCCAGTTGCTTCGCTGGTGCCGTGGAAATCCCAGCCCCAGTCAAAGAGTTGGACGAAGCGAACGCCGGATTCGGAGAGGCGCCTGGCCAGCAGGCAGTTGTTGGCGAAGCTGGCGGCGCCGGGTTGGGCGCCGTAGGCTTCAATGGTTTTTTGCGGTTCCCGGCTGATGTCGGTAAGTTCCGGCACGGCGGTCTGCATGCGGTAGGCCAGTTCGTATTGAGCGATTCGGGTGAGGGTTTCCGGGCTTCCAAATTCGGAGGCTTGCAGCTGGTTCAAATCGCGCAAAGTGTCGAGGCTTCGGCGCCGCATAGTTCGCGGCATGCCTTTGGGGTCTGAAGCGTACAGCACGGGGTCGCCTTTGGAGCGGCACTGCACGCCTTGATACACGGAGGGGAGGAATCCGCTGCCGTAGGAGTTGCGGCCTCCGTTGGGTTGGACGCCGCTGGAGATTAACACGACGAAGCCGGGCATATTTTCGTTTTCCGTTCCCAAGCCGTAGCTTGTCCAAGAACCCATAGACGGCCTTCCAGAGCGCGAAGAGCCTGTGTAAAGCAGCAACTCGGCCGGAGCGTGATTGAATTGATCGGTGTAGAGCGATTTGACAACGCACATCTCCTCGGCGACGGCGTGGAAATAGG
Source organism: Limisphaerales bacterium (assembly GCA_965203425.1). Taxonomy (GTDB): domain Bacteria; phylum Verrucomicrobiota; class Verrucomicrobiia; order Limisphaerales; family AAA164-E04; genus UBA2970. The sequence continues at coordinate 434,329 of OZ241891.1, forward strand.
GAATTGCGTCCGACATCCAAATGCCTCCGGAACCATAGCGAGCGAATTGGCGAGGCGTTCCCATCAACTTGGGCACTCCGGTGGTGAAGGCGAAGGTGCGCCCTTTCAAAACGGAATCGGGGCAATCTTCTCCGTCGCGTTTCGCAAGGGTGGGTTTGTAGTCGAACAAATCCAGATGCGGCGGGGAGCCGGTCAGGTGAAGATAGATCACCCGCTTTGCTTTGGCGGGAAAGTGCGGCGCTTTTGGAGCGGTGGGATTCGCTGTCTGTGGGGCGGCAACGGCGTCTTTGGCGAATAGACTGCCCAGAGCCAGCGCGCCAATGCCGGCCTCTTTCAAAAAATGCCGCCGAGTTTGAATCTGAATGGTTTCCAGTCGCGGGTTCATGTTGATTTTCAATGTATTGGAAAAAGCAAGGTTATCGTTTCAAAAAGATTTCGTCCAGATTGAGAATGACGTTGCTGACAACCGTCCAAGCCGCCAAGTCGACGAAATCGGCGCCGTCTTCCGGATCTCCCAGCGGATGAACTGCCATTTCGCGGGCTTGCGCGGGATTTTTTTCATACTCGCGGACGGAGTCTCGATAAAGCGCTACCAACCGGTTTCGCTCTGCTTCGGTCGGCGGACGAATCAGCGCGGCGCGAAAGGCCCAATCCACTTTGGATTCGGGCGAACCTTTTCTGCCGATAATGCGCCGCGCCAGCCCTTGCGCCGCTTCTATGTAGACGGGATCGTTCAGCGTCACCAGCGCTTGCAAGGGAGTGTTGGATCGAGGGCGGCGAACGGTGCAGACTTCGCGGTTTGGCGCGTCAAAGGTGATCATGGAAGGATAGGGATTGGAGCGCCGCCAGTTTGTATACAGGCCGCGGCGGTATTTGTCCGCTCCTTGGCTGGTCTCCCAATCAATGAGGCTTCCGAAGGCCGCCGACAATCCCATCTTGGGTTGAGGCGGGCGCACGGGCGGACCAAACTGATCGTCGCTGAGCAGGCCTCCGACGGCCAAGGCTTGATCTCGAATCATTTCGCCGACAAACGAATCCGCGGGCCTCGGGCAAAGAATCGATTCTCGGGATCCGCTTGCAACATGGCCGGCGTTGCTTTGGCGGATTGTCGGTAGGTTGCCGAGGTGGCGATCAACCGGAGCAAGTGTTTCAAATCCCAACCGCTTTCCACAAGTTCCACCGCCAGCCAATCGAGAAGTTCGGGATGGGTGGGCAATTCTCCTTGGGAGCCAAATTCCTCGCTTGTGGACACAATGCCGACACCAAAAATCTGCTCCCAATGGCGGTTGGCGATGACTCGGGCCGTCAGCGGATTTTCCTCATCAACAAGCCATTGGGCCAATGCGAGGCGATTCTTCGGCATTCTTTCCGCAATGGGAGGAAACACGGATGGCGTTCTCGGCGAGACTTCTTCGGCTTTGTTGCGGTAGTTGCCGCGAACTTGGATATGGGTTTGGCGTCTCTTTTCGGGAGGCAGCTCGCGGAATATGGGAACGGTGGTGTAGGGTCGCAGCGCTTTCCGTTGCTTTTCTAACTGAGCGAGACGTTCCCGATAGGGGCGAAGCGTCGGAGAAAGCGTCCGATAGTGCGCCGCCAGTTTGACCGCTTGCTCGCGAGTGCGTTTGTCGGGTTCTACGGAGATTGCTTGGCGGATTTCTTCGGGCAATCGGAAGTGCTCGGCAACGTGCCGGTTATCGGTCATGGAAAGCGCAAAGGCGTCGATGGTGCCTTTTGCCGCCGCTTCTGATTCCTGCCGCAGAGTCAACACAAGCTCGCCGGATTCGCCCTCCAAGGCTTTTTCCAGCGCCAGAATTAGATGGTGCGATTTTTCCGTCTGCCCGCCAACCGCCCAAGCTTTTTGGGGATCCGCGTTGAGCACGAATTCCGCCGCAAATCCTTTTTGGGCATAATCCGCCACCGCGTCCGAAAACTTTAAAGAACGCGCTTCTCCGGGCGTCAAAGAAAGGCTAGGAGACGGCGTTTCGGCGGGAGCCGATTCCCAAAGCACGGCCCGGTCTGCGGACAGCAATTGGAGTTGGAACCCGGCCAAACGGCGGCCAATGGAGACGCCTCCGTCCGTTCGATTCCAAATCAAAACTTTATCGATGGTGCTGGCTTTTCCCAAATCCAATTCCCACCAGGGATCCTCTTCGGCCGCTGTGTGCGTCGTGGATTTGGAGGCTTGGTAATCGCCGTCTCGATTGCCGTCGATTGCTTTGCCGGGCTCGCCTTCGTAAGCGGTGGAGCTTTGAGACGCCGTTCCGGGCAAAGCGATGTTTTTCCCATCGCGAATCACTTCCACTTCGGCCAACGACAAAATTCTTTCTTTCCCCGGAATCTCAATCCGAACGAATCGGCATTCGATGGGAGGAGATTGGTCCGGCCGAAAAACGGCCCGCACTTGGGACAAGGCAAAGTTCTCCGGCTGGGGGCGAGTTTCCAAACGAAGCGCTCCAACCGTCTCCTTTCCAACACGAAAGTGAACTTGGTAAACGTCCTGCGCCAGCTTTTCGCCTTCGGCTTGAATGAGGCCGTCGTCGCGCAAGTTCAAAGAGCGATGCCGCGCCGTCGCCTTGTAGGGATGCACGGAACTCCATTTCGGCGTTTGGCGCATCCGCTTCTCCCAGTCTCGTTGCTCGGCCTTCACAAGATCATTTGGCCGTTCCATTTGCCATTTTAGCCGAGCCTCTTCTTCGCTCCATTGGGAGTCCCGCCGTTTTTGAGATTCGGTATAGATCGGAAGTATTGGTCGTTCGTCTCGTTTGTCGCTGTCCTCCGTATTGTTAAAGAAAGCAAAAAACTCGAAGTATTCTTTCTGCGAAATCGGGTCGTATTTATGATCGTGGCACTGGGCGCAGGCCATCGTTGTCCCCATCCATACCTGCATGGTGGTGTTGACGCGGTCGATGATCGCCTCGTTGCGAAATTGCTCGTCATTGGTGCCTCCTTCGTTGTTGGTCATGGTGTTGCGATGAAACGCGGTGGCCGTTAGTTGGCTGTCGCTAGGATTCGGCAACAAGTCGCCGGCGAGTTGCTCCACCGTAAACCGATCAAACGGCATATTGCCATTCAACGCTTGAACCACGTAATCGCGGTATCCCCAAATCGTTCTCGGAGGATCATCAGCGTAGCCGGCCGAATCCGCATAGCGGGCCAGATCCAACCACACCCCAGCCCAACGCTCTCCATAAGCGGGCCGATGCAACAGAGCGTCGACATAACGCTCGTAGGCGGAAGGATTCTTATCGGAAAGAAAGACCTCCGCCTCGTCCAACATTGGGGGAAGCCCAGTCAAATCCAGCGCCGCGCGACGAGCCAAAGCCCAGCGATCCGCCTCCGGAGAAGGCGACCAACCTCGTTCCTCAAGCCGCGCCAGCACAAAAAAATCAATCGGATTCCTCGCCCAACCCCGCTGGGAAACCCGAGGCAGACTGGAACGTCGCGGTTGGACATAAGCCCAGTGCCGCGCATAGCCAGCCCCCTCCTCAATCCATCGGCGCAAAAGCGAAACCTGTTTCTCCGTCAACCGATCCCCCGCCTTCGCAGGCGGCATGCGATCCGCCTCATCCTTTGCCGTCACCCGCAGAAACAACTCGCTTGCCTCCGGGTTTCCCGGCTGGATTGCAGCATAACCGCCCAAATCCGCGCGCGCTCCCTCCTCAGTGTCCAACCGCAACCCCGCCTTCCTTTCCGCCGCATCCGGTCCGTGACAAACTAAACAGCGATTAGACAAGATTGGCCGAATATCCCGATTAAAATCCACCTCGGCATCTATCGCCCAACCGCCAAACCCCAGGAAGCAAACTGCCAGCCCCGCCGCTCTCCCGCTGGAAATCATACCGCAAATATACACCCTGCCAGCGCCAAATGCCATGCCAAAAATCACCAAGCAAAGCCACAAACCTAGCCCTCGTCACCCCCGACGAACCCCATCGGCAAACTTGCCAAATCCTCGAGCAACACGGCGCAAAAATTTTCCTTGATTCCGCTACCCCAAAACATTCAAAATTTCCCATACTTTTTCCGCAAAACAAGCGGAAACCCGGCGCCCCTTGTTTTGCGCCGCCGGAAAAAAAGACGCGGAGGAACTATGAACAAAAAAGCAAAGTCAATCCTGAACTGGACGCTCGGCTCAATAGCGCTTGCGGCCATAATCGCCATTTCTCTTATGCACTCAAAACCACCAGCAACCGCCGATGAAACCAAAAAAACCAAAGCGGCCACGACCCCCAAAGACGCTCCCATCCCAAAAATCGTCAAACCCGAATCGGAATGGAAACAACTCCTGACCAAAGAACAATACCGAATCGTTCGGAAAAAAGGAACCGAACGCGCCTTCACCGGCCTCTATTGGAACCACAAAGAAAAAGGAACCTACCACTGCGTCGCCTGCGACTTGTCTCTCTTCAGCTCCGAAACCAAATACGAATCCGGCACCGGCTGGCCAAGTTACTGGAAACCAATCCAAGAAAACCACGTCGGCGAAAAACCCGACCGAAGCTTCTTCACCATCCGAACCGAAGTCATCTGCAACCGTTGCGACGGACATCTTGGCCACGTCTTCAAAGACGGCCCTCCTCCAACCGGACTGCGCTACTGCATCAACTCCGCCGCCCTGAAGTTTCGAAAAAAGACCGAACCCGCAAAACCAAGCAAAACTCGGTAAAATGCCCAGAATTAGAGATAAATTTAAGTCTGGCGGAAGGGAAAACCGAAAGGCTATGCCCGCATTTACAAGAGCAAAATAAAAAACAGAATCGGATTAGGAACTGCGGCAGCTGGGTTAGCGATAGCGCCGATTCTTCTTTGCAACGACGATCGGGATCATGAGTTGACCGTCAAGCTTTGTCTCGGCGTTTTTTAGGCGCTGACAACAGGGCGGGGCGAGTAGCAGACTGGAAGGCATGAACAGAGAGAACATGAACGAGTGCCTAAACCGGATTGGTGGTTTGGAGAAGAGCGTCAGCTCGTTAGATGCCCGCATCGGCTCGTTGGAGGTGGTCATCGAAGAGCCGTTCCAGCATTTTGAAAAGCATTTGGAGAAGATGGAGTCCAGCCTGACCGCCAAGCTCGACAAAATCGACGAAGACATTCGCGGGAACGGCAAAGACGGCATCAACATCCGCTTGGATCGTTTAGAGAGTTCCAAAAAACTGGCGAGCCGCTGGTTTTGGATTGTTGTCGGGGCGGCCGCTCCCGTTTTGGTTGGCACTTATCTTTCGTGGCTGGGCATCACGGTTCACTGAGGATTTTATGAAGAGTTGGAAAACGATAATTGCGATGTCCGACCCATGCTTTTGCGGCGGGTTATGGGAAACAACGGGGCAAGAAACGCTCCCGATTGAATACACACTAGAGGGCATTGAAGACGTCCGCCATGAGTTGCAGGTAGATGCCGATGAAGAGTTTTTGCAATTTAGAGGCCCCCTTTTACCAGTCTAACCTTGCCTGAAAGATTGACGGAATTAAGAACGTTGTGGGTTGAAGATAGTAGTGGTAGTTTGACGAATCTAACTTTGCCTGAAGGATTGACGAATTTAAGAGAGTTGTGGGTTTATGGTGGTGGATTGACTAACCTAACTTTGCCAAAGGGATTGGTGAGTTTAGAAAGATTGACTCTTTTCTCCTTCAATCTGAGCCTTTCCACTCCTTTGACGAGTCTGAAACTCCCCGAAGATTTGGGGAAAGATACTGAGAGGATTTCTTCTAATGACTCTTTTACGGACTACAATTTTCATTTGAAAATGGAAGATACCATTGAGCAATTGTCTGTGCCTTACAAGATGAAGGGGTTTAGAATAGAAAGGTATAACTGGGGTTTCGGCTGGGATGATCTGTACTTCCCATCTGCGAGGGAATTAATAAGAAACCGAAGCCCTGACAGTGATGGTGTTTTCAGAATTAAGGCTAGCCTCCCTTCCATCATTGTTGGAGATAGTGGGGTCGAGGTTGACAGTGATGGTGTTTATAGAATTAAGTCTCGACGCCCTCTTTTAGTGGAGGTTTATGGATTTCAGCCGACACTCACAATAACCCGCAAAGCAGACGGTGTGGAAATTGGTTGGAGGACAGGGATACTGCAAAAATCTCTTCTCATAGACGGCCCTTGGAAAGACGTCGAATCTGGCGGAACAGAACGTAGGATATTTCTTCGGCCTTCTCATCCTTACGAGTTTTTTCGAATTAAGCCGTGAGTCCGGAAGAATTAGAAAAAGCGATAGGGCGAGCGTTAGAAGCCAGAGATGAAAGACGGCGACAAGAGCGGGATGCCAAGATTGGTGTTGTTGCCATGTTTTTGTTTGTGGTCGCCGGTATTGGGGGAGTCGTCTATTTGATTCTGCGATTTGGATGATTGAATTGTTGGCGTCTTATTTGAGAGGCCAAAAGCGGGTTGGACGGCGTTTGATCGCGCCTGTTTCTCCGAGCGCATGTCGGTCTTCCCTGCGCTGACTTTTGGTTTGCCAACGCTCCAATCTTTTCTGCCGTTTCTTTTCGGCTTTATCGGCTCGACGGGGCGCTTGGCGAGGATGGTTGCTTGGTTTTCTCCGCCTTTACTGGGCATCTCAATAACAGCGGACAACTACCTTCATCTTCCGCACGGGTTGGGACTTTTGCATGTTTGCTTTCTCCTCCGGCGTCAATGCGCCTCTATCGGTCAGCAGCAAGCCTATCATGTCCAGCGTCAGCACAGGATCGGTTAGGAGAAAACTGGAAGAAACAATCAAAATAAACAGCGAAAGTCAAACGCCTCCATCATTCGCTTCCTCGCCAAACTAACCGCCTGCAAATACCGGCTGAAAACCTGCATCTTTCAAAACCGCCGCCACTTGTTCCCTCCGATCCCCTTGAATCTCAATGTTCCCATCCTTGACTGTTCCGCCAACGCCGGCAACCTTCCGCATCTTCCTCGCCAACGCCTCCCTCTCCAAATGCCCAACACCAACAAAGTTCGTAACCACTAAAACCGTTTTCCCCCCACGATGCGCTGTCTGGCGAATAATATCAACACGCCCCCGACTCTTGCCCGCTTGCGTCCCCTTGCTTTGATCCAACGCCTCAGAAGATTCCTCCCCTCCCGCAGACGCAAAAGCCGAACCATCTGCAACCCCTTCAGGAAAAGCCAACCGATCCAAACCGCTAAAAGGACTCTGCCTCAGCGGCTCACTTCCACCACTCGTCGAAATACGCTTCTTCTTGCCCACAATAATACCTCCCAATTCCACTCTAACCCGCCCAACTTTCCCCCATGCTCCCAGAAAAAACCCCAATGCGTCAAGCAAGAATCCAACTTCCGCGCGGAAACAACCCACAGCGCATGTATGAAAACAAACTGCTTCTTGCAATCCCTTCCACCAAAAACATATCCTCAAAAAACTCTCTTCCTCTCGCCTTGCCACCCCCCAACCAAACCAACAAGTTCCTTTGCGAAATCGAAACCCAAACCACCCCTGAATCTCTGCCATACCATCCCTTGAAAAATATATGAAAAAGTTTTTCCTTCTCATCGCTTTTATGGCTTTGGCCAGCAGCCATGTTGTTCTGACACAACAAAACTAACCCGCTCCCGGCAAACACCAAAATCCGCCCAACAACCCCAACATCATAGATGAAAACAAGCCGCGCATCGATCTCCCCTTCTCCAAAACTTCCATGAAAACTTTGCGCCTTAGCTGCAACCGCCCGGCCTCACCATCGAAGGCTTGCCCCAAACCCATCGGTTTTGAACTTTGGAAAACATCCAGCGGCCCCGAACGCGTCCAAACTTCTTTGTTGACTCGAAATGCAAGTTCGGCTTTGTATTACCATCAAATAATCATTGTGAGGTGAATATCATAAAAAGTTTCTAATTCCGCAAACAGACAGCCATTTTTTCATTGACTCTGAACGCAAGTTCGGCTTTGATTGCCGTCAAATAAACTTATCGAAAAGAAATTGAATCATGAAAAAGATTCTGCTTTTTGTTGCTTTTGTGGCTTTGGCTGGGGGCAATGTCGGATTGCTGGCGCAACCTGCTCCGGGAGATGACGAAGACCCGCCCAACGGGCCGGTTATTGTGGATGAGAACGATCCGGGGATTGACCCCGCCATTCTTGAAGACTTCAACGAGAACTTTGCGCCTTGGTTGCAACCGCCCGGCCTTAGCATCGAAGGCTTGCCTAAGCCGATTGGCTTTGAACTTTGGAAAACATCAGGCGGCCCCGAACTTGTGCGAGCCTTTTCCAACGAGCTAGGGGCATGGCAGGCTGCCGAACGCGCCGAGGCCGAAGCCTTCTCCAAACGAACCGGACTGCCCCTGGTGTTGAACATTGCCGTTCCCCTCAGGCCTGCCGAAACGCCTCTCCCTTCTCCTGAAGGTCCGCGCATTCCGGCACCATCTTGGATTACCGAACCGTCCACTGCCGTGATGGTTGGAGTAGAACATGGCTTGCCGGTGTATTTGATGCCGCTAAACGCCGAGTCAGCCGACACCATCGGAACCGACGAACTATGGAAAACCACGGTCGCCAATGTGATCACCAATGGCCTTTCTGGATTGAACCTCAATGGAGAAGGCACTCAACTGGCTATGTGGGACAATGGAAATGTTCTGACCAATCATCAGGAATTTGCCATTACCAACAGCACCGGCGAAGTCAGCAGCCGAGTGATCGACGGCGACGGCACTAATCTCGGTTTCACGGTCGATTCACACTCAACGATCATCGCTGGCACTTTGGTGGCGTCTGGCGTGAATTCTCGAGCCCGGGGCATGTCGCCCCAAGCCACTCTACTGTCGTATGATTCCGGTGGCGACTTCTGGGAAATGACCGCCGCCTTTGTCAACACCAACAATCATTTTCGGATTTCGAGTCACTCCTACGGCCAAATGACCGGTTGGGGAGGCATGGCTGACTTAATACAAGATGGAATTAACATTATGGCGCCTTTTTGGCGAGGTAACCTTTCCATTAGCGCAACAGAAGATTACAATTTTGGCTTTTACAACACTTTCTCGCAAGGAATTGACGATATCATCTACTGGTGCCGTCATTATCTTCCAGTGTGGGCCGCCGGCAACGAGCGAGGAGAAATCACCGGCCAGCCATCTCTTACTGTAACTAACGGCTATTGGGCTCATATGCATCGAATAGTCGGAACTTTCGAGACCGACAGCGAAGGACGTCACAAGAGAGACGAGAATGGCAATTTGATCCGGCTGTGGTATACAAACGGTATAAATCGATTTATTCCTCCCGGCGGCACTCCCTCGCCGCCTGCTTATGATTACCGAGTGAATAGCGGTTACGATCTGCTTTTTTCACAAGGAGTAGCGAAGAACAACTTAGTTGTCGGCGCCGTCAATAAAATCGCCGGTGGTTACGGCCTTTTAACCACTAACGTGATAATGACCAGATTTAGCAGTTGGGGGCCGACAGATGACGGGCGCGTCAAACCTGACATAGTGACTGCCGGGAACGGCATTTATTCAACCTATATCACCAATCAACCGAGGATGGTCAACAAAAGCTATGATTATGCTAGTGGCACCAGTTATGCCACGCCAACGGTGGCCGGGTCGTTGAACTTGCTGGTGCAACTGCATCGCAGGCAGGTGGGCGACAACCAGCCGATGCTCGCTTCCACTTTGCGGGCGCTCGCCATTCACACCGCCGATGAAGCCGGCGATCATCCCGGCCCCGACTATCGCTTCGGCTGGGGACTTTTTAACGCTCTATCCGCCGCCAACCTCATGACTAATAACTTCCACAGCGATTCTCTTGCCCATATCAAAGAAGTTCCTCTATACAACATTCGAACCGTGGTCACCAATGGAATAACCAACAACTACACCGATTACATCAAGTTTCCCATAGTGGCCAAAGGTAGTGAACCACTCAAAGTGACGCTTTGCTGGAACGATCCGCCACCGCAAACTTTATTATTGCCCGCCTTAGATCCTACCAACCGAATGCTCATTAACAACTTAGACTTGCGACTTGTGTCTCCAAGCAGTTCCGGGAGTCAAACCAATTTCCCTTGGGTATTGAACCCGGCAACTCCTGCGGCGGAAGCTAGGAAGGCGGACAACGATCGGGACAATGTGGAGCAAGTGGTTGTGGAAAGTCCAATCACCAACGGCGTTTATGAAGTGAATGTGACCAAAAGAGGGGGACGGGGGCGGTTGACCTTTCCGTTGCGGCCGGTGACGGGGAGCGCCATGGCATATACGAATCAAGCGGTGTGGACGAATCAATGGGTGTCGTTGTTGATATCGGGAAATGCGCCGCAGCCGGAGCCGGCGTTAGAGATTACGGATGATTTGAGCGAGACGAACTTTATCTCGTTGCGTTGGTCGTCGGTCGTGGGGCGGGTGTATCAAGTTCAATGCCAGACGAACATAGTGTTTTCGGAAGGGTGGTTGCCGGCTTCTGGGGAGATAGCGGCGACGCGGACGAGCACGGCGGTGCGGTTGCCTTTATTGCATACCAATGCGCCTTCGTGTTTTTATCGCATTCGCCGCGTGCGCTAGGAAGGCGGCCGAGAGGAAGAACAGCCGCTGCAACCTTTTTTCGGTTTGTTTTTCTGTTTGCTTTGTTGGGAGTGGATGTTGTTGGCGCTGGTTGGGAGGAGGCAAGAAGTAGCGGTTGTTTTTCTGTTTTGTTTTTTCTTTTCGGGTTGGAGTTTTTGTAGTCGGCTTGTGTTTTTTATTGCGTTGTAAACTACGTGAGGCGCGTCTTTTGCTAAGGGCGGTTGTGGTCGCAGTGTAACTTTGGGCAGGCGAGGGGTTTGTGTCAAAGGGCGGCGTGGTTGGGGAAGTGAATTGGTTTTGGCGTTTTTTAGGCGGAGTTTTCTATTTGTCTTCATTTTTTCGAGGGATTGTTTGGCGGGGGCGCTGATGGATTAAAAGTTTGCCAATTGGATTGGGGTTGTTGCAGAATCTCGGCAGGATTTAGGCGGTGGTGGGACGCACTGGATCGGCGTTTGGTTGTTATTTTGCTTATTGTGGTTATGGTTTGTGTATGGAGAAGTTTGGCAAGAAGTTTATGGTTTTGTTTTTGGTGTTGTTGTTCGTTCCGGTTGCTTTGGGGCAACGGTCGAGAGGCGGGGCTGATTTCGGCGAGCAGGGTATGGGAAGGGGGCGGTTGATTTCCGGGCGAGGCGGGGATTTGCGCGGTGGCGTGCCAGAGTGGGAGGTCATGGAGAAGTTTCGGGAGGATGTGTTCACTTTTGTTCGGGTGATTTATTTTTCTCGGGGCGGCAGAGGGCGTTGGCAGATTGATTATCCGGCCGCTGATTTGAATTTCTCTTATCGGCTGGAGGAGTTGACTTCGATGAAAGTGGATCCGCAAGGAGAGGTGATGGATTTCTTGGATGAGCGGTTGTTTGACTATCCTTTTATTTTTCTGATTGATCCTAGGAATTTGTATCTTTCTCCGGTGGAGGCGGAGGTATTGCGGACTTATTTGCTGAACGGGGGTTTTCTTATGGTGGACGATTTCTGGGGCGAGGGCATGCTGGAGCATTTTCTTGGGCAAATGGAATCGGTCTTTCCGGGGCGGGAGCCGGTGAGTCTTCCTTTGACGCATCCCATTTTCCACTGCGTTTTTCCTTTGGAGAAGGCGCCGCAAGTTCCCAGCGAGGACTCGGCGCATCGCAATCGGGGAACTGCAGTAGAGTCTTGGGAGGATGAAATCTCTTGGGAAACACCGCGCCCTGCGGATTACAAGGCGATTTTGGACGACAAGGGGCGCATTATGGTGCTTATGTGTCACAACACGGATTTGAGCGATGGCTGGGAGGAGGAGGGCGTGAGCCGGTGGTTTTTTGCCGCATATTCGGAGAAGTATTCCTATCCGATGGGCATTAACATTGTGTATTACGCGCTGACGCATTGAAGCGGGCTTGCGGGCGCTTGGGGGTATGGCTTATTTTCGTCGTTCATGTCGTTGCCTAGTTTGATTCAATCCGGCGGGCCGGTGGCGTGGCTTTTGTTGCTGATTAGCGCTTTGGCCGTTGGGATATTTATCGAGAGGTTTCTTCATTATCATCGGGCTCAGATTCACTCGGCCGGGTTCTTGGAAGGGATTCGGAACGTTTTGCGGCAGTCGAACGTCGTGGAGGCCATTTCCATTTGCGACGCGACGCCCGGTCCGGTGGCGCAGTTAGTGAGGGCCGCCATTATCAGAAGGGATTCTGGCCGGGAATCTGTGCGTGACGCTTTGAAAGAAACGGGATTGATAGAAGTTTCTCGATTGGAGGAGAAACTCAATCTGCTGGCGACGATTGCTCAAATTGCGCCGCTTCTTGGTTTGTTCGGGACAATTTTGGGAATGATTGACATTTTTTTCGCGGTTTCAGAGAGCGCTGTTTATCCGGGTTTTTCGAAGTTGGCGGAAGGCATTATGAAGGCGTTGACTTGCGCCGCCTTTGGTTTGGCGATTGCGATTCCTTGCTACGCCGCTTACAATTATTTGGTGAGCCGCGTCAACTCCATTGTTCTAGATATGGAAAAGGCGTCCACTGAAATCATCAACATTGTCTTGGGCACCGCAAACTCGGAGGGAAGGGAATCGAAATGAAATTTCCCCGCAAGGCGAAGATTTTTTGCGGCGGCAGGCTGGACTTTGCTCCCTTCGCCTCGGTTTTTTTTCTGCTGGTCGGTTTTTTGATGTTCAGTCCCTTGCTGATTCCTTTTCCGGGAGTGAGGATGCGGCAGCCTCAAAGCGTCCGCCCCAACTTGCCTCAATTGGAAGTGGCGATTGCCGAGGGAGGGCAAATCCATTTCAAGAGTCAATTAGTCGGCTTGGAGGAGTTCCGCAAGAAACTGGGACGGGCCGTCGTCCAGTCCGAGCGTCCGCCTTCTCTCATTGTTTTGATGGACAAGAACGCCGGCTACGAGGCGTTTTCCCAAGTCTATCAAATCGCTCAGGAAGAGGGCGTCGGCCAAGTTTTTCAGGTGGGTCTTGGCGATGCGTTTGGGGCGGATGAGCAAACTCTTTTCCACGATCAATGACAGCGACGAACGAACCGACGCGATGGACGATCTCGCAATGGATTTCCGTGGTTGTCTTCGTCTTCGCCGTTCAAGGGATGCTGGTCTTTTTCGTTTCCGATTGGACTTTGCCGCCATCTCAGAAGTTCTCGAATGGCGGCGTTTGTCTCATCGACTCTCCACAATGGGGCGCGGGCAACTGGTTGTTATCTCGCGATCCTTCCCTTTTCTCCCGGATTCATCGGCAAAGTTTCTCCGGCAGTCTCTGGGAGGAGATTTTTGCGCCGGATCGCGAATACGAGGCCTGGACGGAGCCTCCGCAATACTACGAGGGGAAGCGAGCCGTTGACGGGTCGGCGGTTGGGAAGCGCAAAGGCGGAGAGCCATCCGTTTCTCCCTCGGTTGTGTCGAAGCCGTCGCCGGTTCTCTCTGAATCCGAGCATCCGCAAAAAACGACGGAGTCCGCGCCGTTCATTCGCATTCTCGGCGACGTCCAAGCCCGGTTGCCGAAAGATTATCCGACGCTTTCTGCTCCTTCTTGGCCGGCGAAAATCTTGCCGCGTCTAACCGTCATCGAGGCGGTCGTCGACCGACTTGGACGTGTGCAAACCGCGGTCATTCTTTCCAACAGTTTGCCGGCGAAGCATTTGCCGGCCGGCTATCTTCCCGGAGCAGATGCGGAGGCGCTAAGATGGGTTCGCCAACTTCGGTTCCAACCGGCGCCGGATTCTTCCCGGCCGGCGGACGTCGACTTTGTTTGGGGAAAAATCATTTTTCACTGGTCCGTCAGCGCTTCGCAAGACGGCCTCTCCGCCGGCAACTCGCCATGACGCTCTCTTTGGATGATTTTTTATTTTGCTACGTGGCTTCTTCGCTTGCCTGCTTGTCTTTGATTGGGTTATGCTCTGAAGTTCGCCGGAGGCGTTTCGAGCCTCCGCGAAGTAACGACAACGTGTTTCGCTGCAAAAATTGTGCCTATGTTTATACCGATGATTCCGACGTGGAGCGCTCCAGGTGCCCGCATTGCAGCGTCATGAACAACAAGTTCAACTTTTGAACCGCAGAGAGTGAGGAAACCTGACAAACAGCGGCGAGCGCCGCCGCAGAAATCCACTTAGAAGAAATTGACCGACCAATAAATTCTACAAATCACTAACGCTTATGGAAGAACAAGAAGTATACCTAATTGCTGAGAATGACAACGGCAAGGTGCCGGAAAACGGGGACATCGTCCGCGATGAAAGAACCAATCGTCACTATCGACTGGTTCGTCCCGCCGAAGACCCCATCCTGGAGCTATGGGGCAAAGTGAAACAAGCCTACTTTGCCGTCCCGCTGGAGGAAGTGCCCGAAGGCCAGTACGCCGTTCATCGAGCCGCCCAAATGCCCATGCCCTTGAATTACGCGGAGCCCGAATTCGACGACGAAGACTTTGACGACGAAGAGGAAGAGAACGACGAGCAACCTTAGCGCCGGAAAACCGCGCGCCCAAATTCTGAAGCATTATGGGAATGTGGATTGGCCGCAATCGAAAAGCCCGCGTTACCTACGGGTTTGACGAGATTGCCCTCGTGCCGGGAGAAGTCACGATCAATCCGGAAGAAGTAGACACCAGTTTTCGGATTCCGACCAAAGACGGCGACGGCATTCTCCTCAAAATCCCCATTCTCGCCAGCGCTATGGACGGCGTCACCGACGTGCGCTTTTGCCAAGTCATGGGCAACTTGGGTGGAATTGGCGTCATCAATCTGGAAGGAATTCAAACCCGCTACGAAAATCCCTCCGAAGCGCTGGCGCAAGTGGTCAACGCCGACCAAGACAGCGTCACTTCGCTGATCCAAAAACTTTACGCCGAACCTATCAAAGAAGAGCTGATCCGCAGACGAATCGCCGAGATCAAAGAGACCGGCGTTCGGGCGGCCGTCAGCGCCATTCCCCAAAAGGCCGAACGCTACGGCGCCATTGCCCAAGAATCCGGCGCGGACATTTTCGTGGTTCAATCCACTGTTTCCACCGTCCGGCACATTTCCTCGAAATACAAGTCCTTGAATTTGGCCGATTTTTGCCGAGACATGAACATTCCGATCATCATCGGCAACACCGTCACCTACAACGTAGCGCTTCAACTTATGGAACGCGGCGTGGCGGGCGTGCTTGTGGGGGTCGGTCCCGGAGCCGCCTGCACCAGCCGAGGCGTGCTTGGTCTCGGCGTTCCCCAAGTCACAGCCACCGTGGACTGCGCCGCCGCCCGCGACTACTACCACAAAAAAAGCGGCCGCTACGTGCCTATCATCACCGATGGCGGCATGAGCAAAGGAGGCGACGTTTGCAAGGCTTTGGCCTGCGGCGCAGACGCCGTCATGGTAGGCAGCGCCTTTGCGCGAACGGTGGAGGCGCCCGGAAAAGGCAACCACTGGGGAATGGCCACTCCACACGCCAATCTCCCCCGAGGCACACGGATTAAGGTGGGCATTACCGGAACACTAGAGCAAATCCTCTTTGGCCCGGCCGAAGTGGACGACGGGTCCCAAAACATCGTCGGCGCCATACGAACCTGCATGGGCAACGTCGGCGCCGCCGACATCCGCGCTTTTCAGGAAACCGAAATCATCATCGCGCCAAGCATCAAGACCGAAGGCAAACTCTTTCAAACCGTCCAAAGCGTCGGCATGGGAACCCGCTAAAAAGATTGAAGGGCAAAGACAAAGCAATGGCTAACGAAAATGCATTGACTGCGTACCTCGCCGAGATCCTGCGGAAAGCGGGAATCAAAACGGGAGTCGAACACCCCTTCAAATACGACAAAGGCAAACGCCGATTAGTCGACCTTGTCTGTTTCGACGTCCAAGGCTACACCATCGGCATCGAGGCCAAACGCGGTTGGGGGATCAAACTGGGCGTCAACAAACAAGCCTCCGTCCGCCAAGCCGACGAGCTAATCTTCAATAAAGCCGGCAAACGCTTCTGCGACGGCGCCCTTGCTCTCATCTATCCCGACCAGCTTGAAAACCAAGACCACCTTGAACATGGAAAGGTGAGAGTTTCTGTGCGAACGCCGCTCCGCATCCGCAGCAAGCAGAAGTCGCCAAAATGGAAAAAATGGAAAGACTACGACGTCAAAGACTTGCCCGCCCTCATCCGAAGCCTTCCCAGCGAACTCGGCCAACCGGAAGATCTAGCCAAAGACGCTGAAATCGCCGTCCACGAAGCCTTCCAAAAGCTCTCCGAAAACGCCGACTCTATCATGCATAAACTCGGCGAGGCGGCGGCGGAAACCGACTTCCAAGGATTGCTGATCGATTTGCTGACCGTCTTCATGTTCCATACCAAACTAGACGACATCATCCACCTCATCCCCCAATTCCGCAAAAAAGCCGCCCGCCCGCCAACATTGCAAGAGTGCATCGACTCCGAAAACATCATCGCCAGCCTCAAGGACGCCTACGCCAAATGGCTGGATGTGGATTACAAAGACATCTTAGAATGGAACTGCGCCATCCTGAAAGCATTAACTGTCAGTCATCGCAGCAACGACGCCGTCAAAAGGCTTGCGCAAACCGCCCACGATATTCAGAGCGCCAAAGGCGCGCATCACCACGACCTCGTGGGCATCAGCTTTTGCAACTCCATAGCGGCCGCTAAGCAGGAAGGCGCCATGTATACCACTCTCCCCGCCGCAACCATGCTAACCCACCTGATGTTCCATAAAGCGAACATCAAATGGAAAAACCTCGACCAAGTCAAAAACCTGCGCATCGTAGACTTCGCCTGCGGCTCTGGGACTTTATTGATTGCTTGCGCCAACTACGTCCTGCAAAAGACAAAGCAGAACCCCGAAGTAGCCAAAGCCTTATTCGAGCAAATACTCTATGGCTTTGACATCAACAACCGCGCCGTCTTCCAAACCGCCGCCGGATTGGGAATGATCGCCCCCGGCGTAAAATTTGAAAACACCCAACTGCGAAGCATGATGCTCGGCGTCCCGGAAGGAGAAACCGAAGCCCGATTAGGCTCGCTAGAAATGCTGCGGGGAATGGATGATCTAGTCTTCAATCCACCGATCATCGCTAAAAAGCCAGACAGCCTGGAGCAAAAAGTGGAATGCGATAAGTTTGACTTCGCCATTATGAACCCGCCATTCACCGCCAGAGAAAAAAGGCATAAACAGAAGGACAAACAAACAGAAAAACGCCTTCGGGAAAGAGAAAGGAAAATTCGGCGAGATTTGAACCTCAGCGGAACGCATAACACCAACGGATTCATAGAACTCGTTCACAAATACATTGACCCCAAAACCGGCAAGGCGGGCATCGTCTTGCCGGCGTCTACCGCTACTCTTCTTCCGGCGAAAGAAACGAGGAAGTGGTTGCCGAAACACTTCCACATCCCATACATCATCGTCACTTACGATGCTGCCCGAATCTTCTTCTCTGGCAATACGGATCAAGGCGAGATGCTGTTAGTTTTAGAGCGCAAGAAGAAGATTCCTACCGCAACCAAAGTCATCAAGCTGGCCGACAACCCGGCCACCGAATGGGACGCCGTGCAATGCGCCAGCCAAATCCTAGACGGAGAAGGACAGGAATGGGGCGAAGTGGATAACATCAGCCCGGCAAACATGGCTAGTGGAGATTGGAGCGCCACGCAGTTTCTCAGCAACGAACTCTACCGCATCGCCTTAGAAATCCCCAACCACTGGACAAGCACGCTCGGTCAACAAGTCCAAATCAAACAAATGAGAGGACATTCTTCAGACCTTCAAAAATGCGATTCCAGAGAACTACACGCCACGCATTGTCTTTGGCATCAAGACACAGACTACTGCGACAAAATGGAAGTCCAACCAGACTGCTGGGTAAAACCAAAGGAAGACAAAGCCAACAAGTTTGAATCGATTCTTCAAAAAGTCAGCCGATTGAAAATCACAGAACGAATTCGTTTTACAACCATCAAAAACTTTGCCTGCCGAACCGCCAAGCCATCGATTAGTTGTTCATGGTCAACCGCGCAAGTTGCGGACATTGACGGCGTAGACAAAGAAATGGCGGAGAAAGCCGTCTGCCTCATCCTCAACAGCACGCCCGCTAAAGTAGGAATGATTTTAACAAGGGTAAACAGGTCGCCGTCTTATGTTCAATTTCCAATACACGGCCTCAACCGAGTAGCGATGCCCTTATTGAGTGGGATGAAGCCGTCTGCGTTTCGTGGGTTAGCGAAGGTTTATGATGAATGGTGTAAACAGCCGCGCAAACGATTGCCCGAAGCGCATAATTGCTCCGTGCAGAAAGCCATCGACCAAGCGGTTTGCAAACACACCGACTTTGATGAAAATCTATGTATAAAAGCGCGGCACTTGCTCGCCCAAGAGCCAATGGTCACCGGCAAGCAATACCACGCTAATTCAGAACCAACCAACCCAGAACTCTTTTGAAATGACAATAAAAGAATTTAAAATAGAACTGCTATCTGCGAAACAATCAAAAGGATTGAGGTCTCGGCATTAGTTACCCAAACGATGGCGAGAAAATCAAACAATATAGAAAAATCCCTAAGAGAAAAAGTCCTATTAGAAGCAATTACACCATGAACTCAACCAACGCACTCGGCTATCTATGGAAACAAGCGCTTGAGAAGGCAAAGTCAAGCGTCGTCGGTCATTGCCTGTTTGGCTTTTGTTTGATCTATAAGCCGCGCTTGTTGGCTTCTTTTTGAGCATCCAACCACTGCCCGCAATATGGCGGGAAATGGCGCAAAATTCTTTCTCGAATTGGAAGTTCGCCGGCGTCCCTGCGCGTTTCTTTCCGCCTTGCTGATTTTTGGCATCGTCGCCGGGGAATTCGTTTTGAATCCTTGGCTTTTAGCAGGCGCTTTGGCTGTTTTCCTTGGCGCAATGCTGGCCGTTCGTCTGCCGTTGCGCTGGCTTGGGATCGCTTGCGCTATGTTGCTGTTGGGCTGGTTTCTTCATCATCAACACACGGCGATAAGGCTTCCTCATGATCTTCGTCTCCTCATCGGCGAGCGCGCCCAGCTTTGCGAAATAGAGGGCACCGTTGTTTCTCGTCCGCAAAGCAGAGTTTTCGCTTCCGCATCGAGCAAGCGGATTCAAACTCAATTGGACTTGAAGGTTTCGCGCATCTGTTTGCAGTCGCGCTGGCAAACGGCCTATGGACGCGTCCGCGTCCAAGTCAACGAGGCGCCGATGGCGGGCGCTCATCGGGGGCAACGGATTCGGTTGGCGGGAATTCTCGCTCATCCCCGGCGATCTCTGGTGGAAGGGCAGTTCGATTTCCGCAAGATTCTCCGCTACCAGGGCATTTACTATGTGATGACGCTTCGGGATTGGAATTTGAAGGCGAGCTTTTTGGAGCCGAAGACGACGCGGCCGCTGCCCTCTCGTTTTCAAGATTGGGCGCGACGGGCGTTGACCATCGGACAACCTCGCAAGGATGAGGCGACGCAGCTTATTTGGGCAATGGTTCTCGGTTGGCGCACCGGGTTGACGAACGAGCTGCGCAAACCGTTTATTCAATCAGGCACTTTTCACGTCTTTGCGATTAGCGGTCTGCACGTGATGCTGGTTGCCTCTATGCTGGTGCTGGTGACTAAGTGTTGCGGGATTCCTCGGCGCTGGATGGGAGTGGTCTGCATTCCCTGCCTTTGGTTTTACACTGCGGTGACTGGTTTTCCCGCTTCGGCGGTGCGGGCAACCACAATGGCTTGTGTGATTCTTCTCGGCTGGATGTGGAGGCGGCCGCCGGAGCCTCTCAATTCCATTGGAGCGGCCGCTTTGCTTCTTTTGTTTTGGGACCCGCTTCAGATTTTCCAACCGGGCTTCCAGCTTTCGTTTGTGATTGTTAGCTCGATTGTGGTCTTTTGCCGGCCGCTGATTGGTTGGAGTCGAGTGTGGTTTCGCGACGACGAACTGGTTCCTAAATCTTATCAATCGAACTGGCGGCGGTTCGCCCACCGATGGATTGGGAACGTTGGCCGTTGCTTTGTTATTTCCGCGGTGGCTTGGTTGGGTTCGCTTCCTCTCATCATGTGGTATTTCAATTTGTTCACGCCGGTTTCTCTGCTCGTCAATTTTATTTTGGTGCTTTTTTTGGCGCCTCTTGTGATGGCGAGCGCTTGGCTTGCTTTGGGGACGGCGGTATGGCTTCCCGCAGTGGCGTCGCTGGCAAACTCTAGCGCTTGGTTTTGGATGACAATCATGATCGAAACTTGCAAAAACTCTGCCAGCTTGCCGTTGGCTTGGTTCGAGATTCCAAGGCCGCCTCTGTCTTGTGTTTTCCTTTACTACCTTGCTCTGGCAACGTTTGCGCTCGCGCCCCGTTCTCGCGCGAAAAAGATTTTCATCGCTGCATGCGCCTCCGCCATTTTGGGAATCTTGGTCGTCCATTTCTTTGCCAGCAAACAACACACAACTATTGCGATTCTTCCCATTCCCGGAGGCGACGCGATTAGCATTGACGCCCCTGGCATTCAAAACGACTGGCTCATTGACGGCGGGCCAAAGTGGTGTTCTTCTTTCATTCTGGAGCCGTTCTTGCGCAATCAACCGCCGAGCGCCCGCTATCGCAATCACCTCCTGACTCACGGGGACAAACAGCATTTGGAAGTGCTTTCCCAACTCTTCCAACAAAAACCTCCCGCCCAAGCTGTCATCAGTCCGCTTGCCTTTCGGTCTTCCTTTTATCGCGATCTCATTCAACAACTCCGCGCTGAGGGCGTTCCCGTTCGCCAACGGACCGCCAAGGATCGAATCGGCGCTTGGCAGATTCTTCATCCGCACTCCAGGGACGACCCAAGCCCGGCCGATAGCGCTCCGCTGGTGCTTTTTGGCGAGCTTCACGGATTGAAAATCCTCCTCCTCTCCGACCTAAATCGCGAGAGCCAAAAAGAAATCCTCAATCGGCAACCTGATTTGAAGGCAGACTTTATCAGTCTTGGCTTACCTGCAGATCGCCAACCGCCTAACTTGCACGTTCTTGGGCAACTGGAGCCTCAAGTGATTGTCGTCACGGGAAGCCACAACCAAAACGGCAAGCGTTGGGTCCGATCCATTCGCCGCCATTTTCGTTCTAAAAACGTCCAAGTTCTCTTCACCGGCGTGGACGGTGCGGTGAAACTCACACTTTCTCATCGCGCTTCTGAAATCACCACTCGCTCTGGGAAAAAATTTCCCCTCGCGCCAAGTCGTTAACGGCTTTTGCCTTGCTTGCCGGAGAATTTCCTTCGCTGTTTCGCGGCCATTTGATAATCTGAAAAGTTCAATGGCGCGCTTCCGTAGCTCAAGCGGATAGAGCAGCGGTTTCCTAAACCGTTGATCTGGGTTCGAGTCCCGGCGGAAGTACCAACAATTTCTTATACAAACACTTTCGCCGCGGCGGTAGGGGGGATTTTTGTTTGGCAGGTTTTCCGAGGCGGTGCTTATTTTGCCATTTTCTCCGAAAGTTTTTTTAATCGTGAGGATAAGTCGGCGGGAGCAAAGAAGACGATTCGTCTGCCGTTTTTTCGTTTCTTAAGCAGGCCTCGTTGGCTCAGCTTCATCAAGTCCGTCCGCGCGGTTAGCGGGACGACTTTGTGACTCATGGCATGGCTGGCAAAGGTGTAGCATTGGCCGGGATGTTTGAGTGCGTGCCGGATAATTTCGATTTGTCGGTGATTAAACAAGTTCGAGGCGCGGATTTCCGATTCCACTTTTTGGTTTTCGGCTGTCTTTCGTTCGATGTAATCGTGAAGATCTCGGATCGCTTGGCGGATCACTTGAATTTGAGCGATGAGAAAGTAACTCAAATCATTGTCGTCCGTCTCCGTGTAGAGGAAGGATTTGCCATACTGGACGGGAGATTTTCGAAGTCTGGCGGAGATGGAAATGAATTCGAAGATCCAATACCGATTGCGAAGCATCGCCCAATAGAACAGCGCCCGCGCCGTTCGGCCGTTGCCGTCCACAAACGGATGATCGTAGGCCAACCAAAAATGGAGAAGAATCGCTCTGACGACCGGATGAATATAACCGTCACGAGACTCGTCGTTGGCAAAAGCGCACATCCTTTTCATCCGCTCGGAAAGTTCCTCCGCCGGAGGCGGTGAGTGGTAAACATTCCCGTAATCGTCTCCGACTTCTATCACTTCGTCCGGTCGACGAAACCGCCCCGCGGCAGTTGGATCGTTCAAGGTTTTTTCCGTTACAAGTTTGTGAATTTCAAAAACCATCTTACGAGTGAGCGGCGAGGATTTGAGTTCTCGAATTCTCTCCAGCGTTAAGTAGTTGTTCAAAATCATCTGCTCGCTATTGTCTCGCGGTGCTCGCCCGCTTCGTATCATTTCTTTGGCGACTTCTCGAGTCGTCACGGCGCCTTCGAGTTGGCTGGAAGCAATCGCTTCTTCAATCAAAGCGCGAACAAGGTAACGGTCTCTTGCGCGAGGGAGATTGGCAATTGGTTCGGGCAGGTCGATCATGCCGCCGCCGCCAAGATCTATTTCGCACAGTTCTTTCATCACAAGGTCCGGCAACCCAAATTGGAACGGGATTCTAAACTTGTCTTTTAAGCCAATCGGTTTCAACAAACTCAATCGGGAGAGCTTCACCCCCAGCCACCATTCTTGGTGACTGATGCCAGATGGCGGTGTCTTGTGCCGTAATTCGTCCCAATGCAAATAGGAATCTCGCATTTTGCCGTTCTGGATTTGGGAAAGAATCTCGATCAGTCGTTTTGCCGGTTTTAACTTGGCCAATAATGCATGCAATTGAGGCGGCGTTTGAGGAATGCGTATTTTTTGCATGGTTAAAATTCCTATCCTAAGCTATTGATTATCAGGACGTTACCAAACCAAGTGTATAATGAAATGTTAAAATGTTTAAAATTAACATTTCCACTTAAAAAACGACTCTTTGAGGAATAATTGTTCAACGGACTATTCTTTATTTCTGGGATGCGGTTGAAAATCTAAGGTCGCAATTTTCCGATTCTTCTTGGCCAGAGCAAGTTTTTCGGCCCATGCTTGCTTCCTTTTTTGGTGTTCTTGGACGATTTTTTCCGGCGCTTTGGCGATAAAGTTTGGGTTACTCAGTTTGGCTTCCACTTTGTCCATTTCTTTTTGGATTTTCTCAATTTCTTTGGCGTGCTGGGCCATTTCCGATTCCAAAATTTCTTTGGGTTTTTGGCCGGAACCGGGTTCAGAATGGCCGGGTTGTGTCAAAAGGCACAGATCGCCGAGTTCGGAACGAACGGACGGGGCGTTTGGCGGCAGTTCGGAAACAAAGAGCACAGACTCTGCATGAAGGAGGATGCGCAGGACTTCGGCATCGTGTTCAGGGATCGGCCTCGATGGTTTTATTTGGAATCGGATTTTTTTGTTTGAGGGAATTCCAGCTGCGGTGCGCAAGTTTCTCCCTTTGCGGACGAGTGCGTGTTTTGCGTCGGCAAACGCTGCGCAACAGTCGTCCAGACCGTGACGATCGCGAAAATCCGGATCCAGTTTCTGAGGCCAGGGCGCGTTCATAATGGTGAGGCCACCCCGCTCTTTTGGACACTCGGCGGCGAATCCCATTGCTTGCCACAATTCTTCCGTGACAAAGGGCAAAAACGGGTGCAAGAGCCGCAGCGTGTTGCCCAGCACAAAGTCCACGACGGCGAGGGTGACTGCCTTGCGGCGGTCATCGATTCCTTGAAACACGGCTTTGGTGGACTCCAGATACCAATCGCAATACTCGCTCCAGAAGAAACGGTAGAGCGCGCCGGTGGCCTCGTTAAGTTTGAATTCTTGGACGGCGCCGGTGACTTCGGCAATGGCGCGGTCGAGCTTGAGGAGAATCCACCGATCATCCGAGGACAAAGGAAAGACCTCCAAGACGCCGCCCGTCGTCCGGCGATTTCCTTGCATCTGTCGAAATCGGCAGGCGTTCCAGAGCTTGTTGCAAAAGTGTCGGCCCAAGGCCACGTTCTGCTCGTCAAACAAGGTGTCTTGTCCGCGCGGGGTGAAGCGCATAATGCCAAAACGCAGGGCGTCGGCGCCGTGCCGGGCAATCAAGTCCAGAGGATCAGGCGAGTTGCCCAGGCTCTTGGACATTTTGCGTCCGCGCCGGTCCCGGACGATGCCGTGCAGGCACACGGCGCCGAAGGGTTTTTGGCCCTTGTATTCCAAGCCGGCCATGATCATGCGGGCGACCCAAAAGAAGAGGATTTCAGGAGCGGTCACAAGGACGGTGGTTGGATAAAACTTTTCCAGCGTCGGCTTGTCCATAGTTGCAAAAGGCCAGAGCCAAGACGAGCACCAGGTGTCTAGGACGTCCGGATCCTGCGTCCAGCCTTCGCCGGGGGAATCCACTTGGCACTTCATCTCTTCGCCGCGATGCCAGACCGGGATGCGGTGTCCCCACCAAAGTTGACGGCTGATGCACCAATCCTGAAGATTTGCCATCCAATGATCGTACACCTTTTTCCAGCGGGCGGGATAAAAATCTAATTCGCCGGAGTCTACGATATCTCTGGCCTTCTTGGCGCAGGGATATTTCATGAACCATTGTTCAGAGAGACGCGGCTCAATAGGCACGTCCGCCCGCTCGCTGAATCCAACGTTGTTGACGTAAGGCTTTTCCTTTTCGAGAAGTCCCATGCCTTCAAGAATTCTGGAGGCGGCTTTGCGGGCTTGGAAGCGATCCATCCCATGCAAGTCTTGACCAGCGGCGGCGTTCATCTTTCCTGATTCGTCTATGACCTCGATCACAGAAAGCGAATGCCGCTCCCCAATCTCAAAATCAGCCTTGTCGTGAGCGGGAGTAACCTTCAGCACGCCGGTTCCAAACTCAAAGTCAACATGCTCGTCGGCGACGATGGGAATGCGTTTTTTCTCCAAAGGGAGTTCCCGGGGAAGAGGCCGCAACGCGTGTTTCCCAACATAACGGGCATATCTCGGATCCTTCGGGTTGACGGCGAGCGCCGAGTCTCCCGGTATCGTTTCCGGCCGAGTCGTGGCGATAGACAGAAAAACGCCGGGCTCCTCTTCAATCTCGACCTTGAAGTAGCAGAGCAAGCCTTTTTGCTCCTTCATAATCACTTCTTCATCCGAAAGCGCGGTGCGGGATACGGGACACCAGTTGACCATGCGCCGGCCTCGATAAATCTGCCCTTTCCGATAAAGATCCACAAAGGTTTCGGCGACGGTTCGGGAATAATCCTCGTCCATCGTAAAGCGTTCCCTGGACCAGTCACAGGAACAACCCAATTTCTTCAGCTGATCAATGATAATGCCGCCGTGCTTCTCTTTCCACTGCCAAACCTTTTCGACAAACGCTTCGCGCCCCAGATCATGCCGAGAGAGGCCTTGCTCCTTTTTGAGCTGCTTCTCCACAACCACCTGCGTGGCGATGCCCGCGTGATCAGTGCCCGGAAGCCAAAGCACTTCAAAGCCCTCCATGCGGGCCTTGCGGGCCAAAATGTCTTGGATTGTATTGTTGAGAACGTGGCCGATGTGAAGGACTCCGGTCACATTCGGCGGCGGAATGACGATGGAATACGGCGGCCTGGATGAAGCGGCGTCCGCCCGAAAACAATCCCGCTCCAACCAGAACCGATACCATTTGGACTCAAAGTTCCTAGGCTCGTAGGCTTTGGAAAGATTTGACATAATTTTAAGAACCGCTGCGCGTTCTGATCAAATTTTGGCGAACAGTTGCAGTAAGAACAACAGGTGGTTTCTTTCCCCTACGCTCCCACATTTCCAATTCCAAGCATTTTCCTGTAACCCAAGATGGGCTTACGGCTTTTCCATTCTGTTCCAAAACAATGCGCTCAATAAACTGGTAGTCCTTCTCAATGGAAGATTGGTAAGCGCCCTGTTTCAACTCCGCAGCACGAGACTCTCCAAGTGCCGCCTTAATCTCATCCTTAATCCTGCAAATGCCAACAAGGATGTTCTCTAATCTTTGTGTGTTCATCTTCTGTTATCTCTATCTGTTTACCTTCTAACCGTAAATTAGTACAATTAGCGCAACACCTATTATCCCCGCCGTTATCCACCTTGCCCTTACCTTGTTACGCCCCTCCATACATTCCAAGTCATCCATTTTCCTAAGCACATCAGCCGCTTTCCCAATTCCCTCAGGCACCTGTTTCCCTGCACGCAAATGCTTCGTCTTGCTCAAGAAGACATCTTGAGTCCTTGTTGTCTTTGTTGAATTACATGCATTACAAAGTAATTGCATGTTGGAAAACGAATGGCCGCCACCATATGCCTGCGGCTCAATATGGTCGATTGAAAGGTTCCTAATCGGAAATTTTTCTAGACAGCCAGGGCAATAACCCTTTTGCTCTTCGTAAAGCACCGCCTTTGCCCTTTGCTTTTCTTTTGGCTTATCCCAATCGACATATACCAACTCAGCCGGTCCAATGTCCGCCTCTATCCGTTCATGTCCCGTTGCCAAGTCTAATAATTGTCTAACAACCCAATTAAGCGGCTTACAAACACCTATTATGAAAAGGTATATTATCGGGGCGAACATCGCCCAACCAGCCGCCGCTATATCATTGAAACCGTAGATGAGTAGAAACCCAACCAACCAAACAGGTAAGAATATCTTTATTTTCATGGCCTTTTGCTTATTGCCGTCAAACCCCTTTACCTGCCTTATATCTATTAGAACACATGGCCGTTCGGCGAGCGGAGCGGCTTTCCTTCGCTTGCGGACGCGATCTGTTTTGCATGAGCAGGCGATATTCAAAACCGTCGATCAGCGCCTGCAAACTCGCCTCGATAATGTTGTCGTGAGCGGCGACAGTGCACCAATTCCGCCGTCCGTCCGAAGACTCAATAAACACGCGCGTCCGAGCAGCAGTGCCGCTCGAAGAATCCAGAATGCGGACTTTGTAATCCGTCAATCGAACCGGACGCAACTGTTTGGGAAAAAACTGCCGAAGCGCCCGGCGAAGCGCGCCATCCAAAGCGTTCACCGGGCCGTCTCCTTCGGCCACCGTATGAGCCACTTCCCCTCCCACCCGAACTTTGGTAGTCGCTTGGCATACCGACGCCTTGCCGTCCCGCCGCATTGAGACGTGATAACCCTCCACTTGAAAAAGAGCGGGAACGTGTTCCAGCCGCCTCCGAATAAGCAATGACAGCGAGGCTTCGGCCGCTTCAAACTCGTAGCCTTCATGTTCGAGTTTCTTCACGTCCATGAGAATGTCTCGTATCTCCGGCGTATGATTGTCGATGGCAAAGCCCAACTCTTTGGCTTTCATGACGATGTTGCTTCGTCCGGCCAGATCGCTCATGAGGATGCGGCGACGATTGCCGACGGCCTCCGGCCGGCTGTGTTCAAAACTATGGGACACTTTTTGGATGGCGTTGACGTGCATGCCTCCCTTATGCGCAAAGGCGGAGGTGCCCACCCAAGGCCGCCGATTGTCGTGCGCCAAGTTGGCGATCTCATCGACAAAGTGCGAGAGTTCCACCAATCCTCGAATCGACTTCTTCGGAACGCAGGGGCGGTTCATCTTGAGAGCGACGTTGGGAATCACGGAAGTCAAACTGCAATTGCCGGTTCGCTCGCCATAGCCATTGAACGTTCCTTGAACGTGAACGGCGCCGGCCTCAATGGCGGCCAGCGCGTTCGCCACGCCCAAGCCAATGTCGTTATGCGTATGAATGCCAACAGGCCGGCGCGCCGCCGCCGCCAGCTTCGTGATTCGATAAACCTCACTCGGCAAGGAACCTCCGTTGGTATCGCAAAGCACTACGGTGTCGGCGCCGGCCTGCGCCGCCGCCTTCCAAGTCGCCAACGCGTATTCGGAATCATCCTTGAACCCGTCAAACGCATGCTCCGCATCGTAAATCACGTGCCTTCCCTGCTCTTTGAGATAGCGAACCGTGTCCGCAATCATGCGAATATTTTCCTCCGCAGACGCCTTCAGCACCTCCTTTACATGCAGAAGCCAGGTTTTCCCGAAGATGGTAACCACCGACGTCTTGGCCTCCACCAACAAACGCACTTGCTCATCCTGCTCCACCGAAACGCCTTTGCGCCGCGTCGAGCCAAAAGCCGCAATCCGCGCCTTCCTCCACTTCCGATCTTTGACCGCCTCAAAAAACTCTATATCCCGCGGATTCGAACCCGGCCAGCCGCCTTCCACATAGTGAATGCCAAAAGCGTCAAACCGCTCGACCAAACGAATCTTGTCGGCCACGGAAAAATTGACACCCTCCCCTTGGGTGCCGTCCCGCAAAGTCGTGTCGTAAATCTCAATTTCAGAATTTTGCTTTGACATGGTCGATCTTCAGTTTGCGGAGAAGTCCGCCGGCAAAAACGCGGGAAGAAACGAACAACCCCGCGCCGATCTCGGTTTAACCGACGCTAATAATCATGGAAGGTTCGACAAAAGACATCCCGCCCAGCTCCTGCCAAACCACGCCCCGCCCGGCCATTGACCTCACGAAAACCCAACATCCTCCACTTCTCTGGATCGCAAACGCCCTCATCAATTCAAGAGGCCGGAAATTATGCCTCAACCGCGCCCAATGCGCAAGCGCAAAACAGAACGAGAGAGAAACTACAACGAAGTTCCCCGCCATCCCGCTAAATTCCCCTTCCCATACAAGAACGAAAAGGCCACCCTTTTCCCGCATGAGCGTGATGTTGTCCAAAACCTACGACGCGCTAAAAGCAGCCGGAGCGCCAGAAGAACAAGCGCGGGCCGCCGCCGAAGAAATCGCGGCCTATGAGAACCGTGTGACTTCCGTGGAATCCGATTTGCGGCCGCTAAAATGGATGGTTGGCGCGAACTTTGCCGTATCCATCGCCATCCTCCTGCGCGTCTTCCTCCATTAACCACCGCACCGCCCAAACCGCATTTTGAGAACAATGGCGACGGATCCTTGCAAATTTATGAACAACATAAAAACAGACGACGCACCCGTTTGACAATCCCCAGCCAACCCTATATTAAAACACATTCTCGGCCTGATCAGTTCCTGCTTCCTTATTATTGCAGTTTTTCTTCCTTATGCAAAAGTAGCACCAAAAACCTACAGCCCCACTGCAGAAACATGGGAATATCAGAAAGAAGACATCTGGAACTTCCGCACCCTACTTCACGGGAGACGGAAAGATCGTTATGATTCTAGGCTTGCTTTCCCTTCTTCTCGTGTTGTTCAAAAAAATACAACTGGCTTTATGTCACCGGGATTGTTAGCCTTTTGATTCAATATAATTTCGTTTATGCGGTCTCAAAGCGCCGAGAAGAATTAGAATCTGAATACCTTGATTATCAATTTCAGCCCGAATTCGGGTTCGGATTGCTTACACTCGGCGCCGTATTAATAATCTCCAGCGCAATACTCCACTCCTCCAGCAGGCGCGATTCTCATATCAAAACAGGAACATCTCAAAGGAACGAGGAAAATCCTCCATCCCCCGAAGGCTTGGCGAGCAAAGACCAGTTATCAAGTCACTCTCGTAAATTCAGTAACCAGCCCAGCCGACAATAACCAAGAGAACTTCTTCAAAACTAAAAACCCATCTTCGCACCCTTTGCAGTTTTGCCCTCCCTTCCCATGCGCCGTTCCTCATTCAAAATTCTCTCCCTCCACAAAACACGCTTTCCGCACTGACTACTAACCCAACAAAACACCAACCAACAAAACTTCCTCCCCGCAACGGTAAGATGGGAGGGCGCGCTTCTTCAGCCGTTTGTTTTATTCCACCAATCTGTCTTCTTCTTGGGTGGGAACAAGCTGGGTCAACAAATCCATCGGCGACTTTTATGCGCAAAGCGACAATAATTCTGGGGCCTTATTATGTCTCTCCTAATCAAAGAGCAGAGGCTTACCCTCTATTCTTAGCGGCCAATTCCTCGGCTTGGTGCAAGTCAGAGTCAACAGCGCCATCATTCTCAAACCCAAAGAATACTCCTTTATTTTTGGCTTATTTGCTTTTTGGAAGCGGGGGTTTTTGTGATGAATTAGCGGCTAATGTTTTGTGGATTGTGGATAAGTGGTTTGGGATTCAAAGTTGCGCTGGAGGTGGGGGAATCACAGACTTTGTGCCGGTAAATTTGCGACCAGCGGATAGTTTTCTTAGATTGTGATTTGTGGTTTGGTTTTTGTGGAGATTGGACTGGTTTTCAAGCCACTTTGCTTCGGGATTTTCCAAAGCGGAGTTTTTATTTGTTAGCGTAGTTAGGGAAAGGTGGTTGGGAGGAAAAACAGAAAGGAATAGGAAGGAATGGGGCGAACGAGATTGGAGAAACGAAATAAGGAGAAGGCGTAGTTGTGTTCCTTCATTTTTCTTCCCTTTATCCGCGCCTTTTATGTGAAAAACTCTAAACTCCAAATCAATAGCCGACAGCTAGTGAAGTGATCTGTGGATGGTTGCGAGGGGATGTGCGCTTGGGGCGTGTTTCTGCGGAGCGCTATGCAAGAGGGCGATGTCCCCACAGAATGAGGTAGTTTTTTGTCGTTGGCTACATGATTTTCTTCAAGGCGTTTTTATGGACTTGGAGAGATTCGAGGCTAAGGCAACATAGAAGGATGCGGAGGATGGAGGGATGGTTTGCGGCTTCTTCCGCAACTGTTCGGACGGCGATCTCAGCGGCGGATTGAATTGGAAAACCGTAAGCGCCGGTTGAAATCGCCGGGAGCGCGATGGTCTCGGCGCCGTGCGCGGAAGCAAGCCGTAACGATTCCCGGTAGCAACTCTCGAGAAAGGCGTCCTCGTCATGGTTTCCGCCTTTCCATACAGGGCCGACGGTGTGGACGACGTAGCGAGCAAGGAGGTTATATCCTCTGGTGATGCGGGCTTGGCCGGTGTGGCATCCGCCGAGCCGGCGGCATTCTTCGAGGAGACGAGGGCCGGCCGCGTGGTGGATAGCACCGTCCACGCCGCCCCCGCCGAGCAGTGACTTGTTTGCGGCGTTGACGATCGCGTCCACTTGCAGCCGCGTGATGTCGCCCTCGATGACTTCGATGCGGTTCGTTGCGCTCACAAAAATGGATTCTGCACCACGATGGCGAGGTTGCCGAGACGATGGTCGCGTTGCTTAGGTTGATTGAGTTTGAAAAGGCCGAACTTATTCAGGCAGGGCGAGTTTGACGTTTTCGGGCCATTCGGCGCCTTGGTCAATCCAGGCGCGAATGAGGGCTATCTGTTTTTTGGTGATTTTGGGGTATTTGTCGCGGTTATCGATGGGCGGCATTTCCATTTCTTTGATGAGGTCGGCAATGAAGTGAACAAGAGGGCTTTGGTCACTTTTGCCCACGATGATGGCGGCTTCTTTGCTACTGCCGCCCTCGATGGCGGTTTGGCGCGTGTTCATGAAGTATTTGCTTTTGGCGCGAGGTTTGGCGCCGTGGCAGCCGAAGCAGGATTTTTCAAAAAGAGGTTTGATGTCGCGGATGAAGTCCACTTCCTGCTTAGTGTTCACCAGCGGCAATTTGCTCGTATCCACGTCTTCAGCCAATAAGGCACTGGCCGACGCTAGGCAGATGATTATTATGGCCAATGTTTTCCGTTTCATAGGGTTTTCTTTGTAGTACATAATCGCCGTAAAAGTTTGTTCCTTCTAATTGATAGAATCTGATTCTTCAAGAAAATTTTTAATGTCCGCATCAAAAGCGTCAAAGGATTTCAGCTGTTCTAGAGTTCGCGTTAGTTTGAACGTTGCGTTGGATCCCTTCGCCATAGTAACCATTTTGTAGTTTCCGCTTCCGATCTGCCCTTTTTTGACGATTAGATAAGCGAGGGCGCCGGGAGTGATTCCTAGACAAAACAGATGAGAGTAGTTTGTATCGTATCGGATGCCGTTAAATTGAAAATTATTATTTGTATCTTGAGACGCAACTTTTACTTCAAAGAACATAGACTTTTTGCCGCTTTTTATAGATACATCGTATTGTCCTCTTCTCCCTTTCTTGGTGTGGACTTCTGAATAACCTAAATGACGCAACATGCGTTCCAAAAAATCTTCGCCTAAATCTCCTTTTTCCGTAGTAGCGATATACTTGATTTTCTCAAATGGCTTTCCCTTCCAAATTTGTTCGTAGATGGATGGTTTCTTTTCCAGTAAATCTTGAAAGATGCTGTGGGCTTTTTCTTTCATAATAAATGTTTTGGTTCGCTTAATACCTTTCCAAAACCCGATTCGCCGAGGCATTGCCGGATGGAGTGCATGCGTATATGTTTGCAGTGATTGGTGGCGTCCGAGCAGTATTTCAACCAGTCGGCGTTTTCCAATGCTTTGCGCACTTCTCTTCTTTTACGTTTTATAATGATTCCGTATCCCGATCCGTAGTTAACTTGGTCAAAAGTTTTTACAATGTGAATATCGCGGTAGAATGTGGAGGCGATATAGCAGTCGTAGACGTTGAGTTTATCCATGCCGCAGCGGCGAGCGGGAGCGGAGCAGACTGTGTAGATATCCACGAATTCACTCACATCATAATCGGGGAAGACGGTTGTTCCAGCGCCTTTTTGCCAGACTTGAAAAACTGTTTTCACGGAGACAGGTTCTCCATTGCCGGGTTGGCGGAAGGATTCGTGTTTGAGGCTTTCGGAGTGTAGCAATCGGGCGTTTTGGACTCGTTTCATATTAGTTCCTTTGCCGTTGCTATAGAATGACATTGGCAGGATGAAGGCGACAAGTTCCGCGAATAAAAATGCCCGGTTGACGAAGGCGAGAGCGTAGGCGCCTCTGTGTCCAAACGGGGGGTTGCCGATGACAATGTAATTTCCGCTGGGAGGATACCATTGAAGAAAGTCGGCTTTGACGATGTCGTTTCGGGAGGATTGGATGTCCAGCCCAATGCGTCTGTTTTGGGGAAGCAAATCAAAGAAGCAACCGTCGCCGGCGGAGGGTTCTATAAAGATATAATTGTCTAGATTTAATTTGCGTTCGTCCGCGATTTGGAGGAAGGCGTTGTAGCAGTGCTTGGCGGCGTCCTTGTTAGTATAGAAGGAGTCTTCCGGAACCGATTTGTTGATTGCGTAGTGCGGGAGTTCGGTAATGCTGCGGTTGTTTTTCAGTCCCGTCCAAGCGCTCATTGTTTTTGTTTTGGGTTGAATTGTTGCAGCCCGATTGTATTGCGATTGAGGTTAATGGATTTTTGCCCATTGTTCGGACTGAGCGGAACAAAGGACGGCGTCACAGACTTTTTGGGTTTCCAAGGCTTCGCGAAAAGTGGGGCTGGTGGGACGGCTTTTGGTGAGGCCGTCGAGGAAGTCGGCCACTTGGTGGACAAAGGTGTGTTCGTAGCCAATTTGGAGGCCGGGCACCCACCATTTATCCATGTAGGGCATGTCGCCGTCGGTGACGTGAACTGAGCGCCAGCCTCGCACTAGGGAGTCATCGCGGTGGTCGAAGTATTCCAAGCGGTGGAGATCGTGCAGATCCCATTTGACGGAGGCGTGTTCGCCGTTGACTTCGAAGGTGTAAAGGGCTTTGTGGCCGCGGGCGTAGCGCGTGGATTCGAAGAGGCCAAGAGAACCGTTGGCAAAGCGGCACAAGAAGGCGCAGGCGTCGTCGATGCCGACTTTTTCGACTTTTCCGGTCAGGTTGTGCATGCGTTCTTTGACGAAAGTTTCAGTCATGGCGGTGACGCCGTCGATGTTGCCGTTGAGCCAGAGGGCGGTGTCGATGCAGTGAGCAAGGAGGTCGCCGGTGACGCCGGATCCGGCGGCGCGAACGTCCAGTCGCCAGAGGCCTTCCCCGCCTTGAGGAAGGTCGGCGGAGATGGTCCAGTCTTGGAGGAAGTTGGCGCGGTAGTGAAAGATTTTGCCGAGCCGGCCTTCGTCGATGAGTTTTTTGGCAAGTGTGACGGCCGGCACTCGGCGGTAGTTGTACCAGACGGTGTTGGGGACGCCGGCTTTTTCGACGGCTTGTACCATTTCTTCGCCTTCGGTGAGGTTCATGGAAAGGGGTTTTTCGCACAGGATCATTTTGCCGGCTTTGGCGGCGGCGGCGGCAATTTCAGCGTGAGTGTTGTTGGGAGCGCAGATGTCAATGGCGTCGACGTCGCTGCGGGAAACAAGCGCCCGCCAATCGGTTTCAACGGTTTCATAGCCCCATTGTTCGGCAAAGGCTTTGGCGTTTTCTTCGTTGCGCCCGCATACGGCTTTCAGCCGGGGGCGATACTGCAGGTCAAAGAAGTTATTGACTTTGCGGTAGGCGTTGGAGTGGGTTCGCCCCATGAAGCCGTAGCCGACGAGGCC
The DNA here is from genome assembly GCA_965203425.1 of Limisphaerales bacterium. Classification (GTDB taxonomy): domain Bacteria; phylum Verrucomicrobiota; class Verrucomicrobiia; order Limisphaerales; family AAA164-E04; genus UBA2970. The sequence goes on from OZ241891.1 coordinate 468,507, forward strand.
GATGTTTAGATTTTTTCTGTCGCTCATAAAAGGAAAAAGGTCGGATAGTCTTTTGACTTTGTTTGATTTGAAAGGCGATTTTCTTTTATTGGCGCCAGCCGTGGGCTTGGCGGACGGCGATCATTTTGGCCAGAACGGTGTTCCACATGGCCGGCGTTTCAAGCATGGCGTTGGGAAACATGCAACCGTCCCAGCAGATGTGGCGGATGCCGCGTTCTGAGGCGTCTTGGAGCCAGTAGCCGGCGCATTGGACGATGTCGAGTTTTCCATTGGGATCGTCGGCCGGGCAGTGTTTGCCGGTTTTGTCGTGGTCGCCGGCGCCGTGGACTTGTCCGTCGTTTTGGGCGACGTGGAAGTCAATGGTCCACGGACGGAGTTTGTCGGTCATTTGTTTGTAGGCCGACCAGAATTCTGCATCCGAATAGCCTTCTTTTAGCAAGGCGTGTTCGGGGGCGTTGTAGCCGAGCAGATAGAGGTAAGTGTGGGCAAGATCTGCCTGAAAACCGACGGTTTCCGGCATGCCGACTTCTTCGAGAAGATCGAGCATATCCTTCCAACTGTGCATGCCTGCCCAGCAGATTTCGCCCTCGGCGGCGAGACGTTCGCCGTGGTCAGCGGCAATTTTGGCGGCTTCTTTGAAGGTGGCGGCGATCTTACTAGTGTTAGCGGCGGGATTTTGCCGCCATTGCTCCACGCCGAATTCGGCGGAGTCAATCCGAATGACGCCGTATTGCCGCAAGCCGTGGTTGTTGAAGATGCCGGCGATTCGGCAAGCCACTTTGACGGCTTCCAAGAATTTTTCGCGGGCGGCTTCGTCTCCCATAGCAGAGTCGCCAACCGTTCCCGGCCAGACCGGCGCCACTAGCGACCCAACAGCGAATCCTTTGTCGGCAATGCTATCCGCAATGGCGCGGATTGCGTCGTCATCCGCCTTCGGATCGGTGTGCGGCAGGAAGAGAAAATAGTCGATGCCGGCGAATTTTTCTCCGTCGACTTCGGCGTTGGCGGTGAGTTCCAGCATACGTTGCAGGGAGATTGGCGGTTCCTGGCCTTCGCCGTCGCCTTTGCCGACGAGCCCCGGCCACATCGCGTTGTGAAGTTTGGGAAAGAGATTGTTGCTCTCGCTCATAGTCTTTTTTGTCCGTTCGCACTCATCACAGGAGTTGGCGGTTGAAAGTAGAGTTTTGTCGTTGAATTGAAAAGAAAAAATTTCGCCGAGCAAAATGTTCCTTCATGGATAACGACGATTTCTCAAGTTTTCGGTTTATTCTATGGGCGGAAGCCCGGCCTTTGCGCCAAGCCAAACAGCGAGGAGACAGGCCGAAACGGATCCCAGAACATGGAACAGTCCGAGCGAGTTTTGCCCCTGTTGAAAGAGTTGCCAAGTTTGAAGGCCGAAGGCGGCATCTAGTCTCTCCGAACACCGCTTGAATCATCAATAAACGATATTCATTTTTGATTCGAGTTTGATAAAAGCCGAGAAGTGGGGGGAAAGTGATTTCGACATGATGGAATTCAATGCACGATGGAAACAACGAACGGCTCTCGGCTTGGCCGGGATGTCTTTGGTTTGGACAGCGGCGACGATTTCAAAAGAAAATTCTTAGAAATGAAAACATTTAAGGTAGGACAACACGTCAGTATCCCTTGCCACATCCAGAAAAGGGGCGTTTTCAATCGAACGTCTGGTGACAGTGGAAACGAAGGAAGGACCCTATTCAGGCTTCGTTCGCGAGGAGAGTCTTTGGCAGGATGGCGACAATCCAGACGGCTACATTCCCGGAGTAATCCAAAATGTGCGTGAAAACACCTACACATTAGGGTTTCCGGGCGAATGGTTCATTTCTGGGAGGATGGATTTCTCTGCGGATTGGATCCAAGAAAACGCAAACTTATTGCAGTTGAAAGAGAGTCATCAAACGCAACCAGCATGATTCTCTCGCAGCACGATATCCGAACAGCAGTCAAAGAAAAGCAGATAAAAGAAGCCTCTGTGGATTTACGGCTTGGTTTTCGCCTTGTTCGAAAGGCCTGAAATTCATACTGGCTTGGAGGTGGATGGGTGTTTGCCAGAGTACACCGACAGATAAACTGGTATTTTTTTCAACTATTTTGAAAAAAGTGCAGATTTTTGCACACACTCTCGATTCCCGGGCGACGTAATAGAGTATAAGGGCATTGCGTTGCTTTTGAAAATATTTTATAGAAATTGAAAATATTCCGTAACCAAAAGCAATGCAACTGCGACGTCCTTAATGAACACAATAAACAACATAAAAAACAAAGGAACAATTACAATGACGACAGTAGAACAATTGAACGGGTACGTAAGTGATTTGAAGAACGGAAATTCGGTCAGCATCGGTGATATTATGATATTGCCGAGGGGGCAATGCGATACGATCTTTGGAAGGGAAGTAAGAAGATTTGTGTAGAGTTAGGCGCAAGGACGGCTGTCCTTAAGGTTTTGGAATTTCAAATTCGGCACTAGGATAAAGAAAGGATAGAATAGTGAATGCGAGCAAAGTTGAGTATTTGAATAATCTTTCAATTAACTGTAGATATAGAAGGTATGGTCTGTATCCAGATGATACAAATAGCATGTATGCAGAGCAGGATGGAAAGTGTGCAATTTGCGGAGTTCCTAAGTCTCTTCGTGGAAAATCAGGAATTCAACTAGACCACTGCCATAAAACAGGTTTGATAAGGGGGTTGCTTTGCACGGAATGTAATAAAAACCTAATGCCGATTGTTGATAATAAAACTCATTTGATATTCAAGGCAATGGATTACAAATACAAAAAATGGCCTGTTCGTAAGAATCTCAAGTGGGATGGAATCAAGTTTTACAAGTCGGACACTAATATGTACCGCAAGGCGGCTAATATTTTTATGAAGTACGGTGTTAATATAGAAGAACACGAGCGTATGTATTCAGAGCATAACGGAAGGTGTGCAATTTGTGAAAAACACAAAACTATGAGGGGACGTGGAGGTTTAGTTATCGATCATTGTCACGAGGAAGGTTTTGTGAGAGGGCTTATTTGTAAAAATTGCAATTCTAATTTGATGCGATTTGTTGACAATAAGCCTCACTTGATAATAAAGGCTTTTGAATATCAAGGCAAGAAACATAGGCAAAAGACAAGGAGGAAAAGACATAAACTCTTTGATTTGGCAATTGTCGCAAAGGAAAACAGGTCATTTATTTCATGGTCTGGCACAGATTTATGTGAGTTGATAGTTCTAATTGCGGGTAAGCCAATGATTGAAAAAGAAGTCACTCGTGTGATGAACAGTTTTGGCATAAAGGTAAATAGGACAGTTGTTCCGCTATTGAGAGCTTGCAAAATCAACGCAACAACACGAGAAGATATGCCAAACAAAGAAGAATCTACGATAGTTAGGGTAAATGTAGATAATAAAACATTCTATGTAGATAAGCGGAAAACACTTGAAAATTAGGATGATGGATAGAACGAAAATGACAAGGAGAGAGGCTCGGAAAGCTACCGATCAGTTTTATCGGGAGCTCAAAGAGATGAGTAATTTGGAGGTTGCTTTGGAACTAGAAGAGAAAGTCAAGCAACTTCCTAAGGCGGTGAGGGTCACTATGTTTTTTGACGAGATGCGTAGGGTTAGGAAGTTGCCAAAGGCGCAGCGCAAGCAGTGGATAGATGATTATATGGCGTTGGAGAAACAGCGGCAAGCAAAACGGAATTAGAGAAGGATGGCATCAATGTAGACTGGCGATAAGGAAATGCACAGGATTGTGCGTTTTATTGTCACTTCCGAAATTGTCGCTGTTGGCCAGCTATTAGGATTGATGGAGGCGAGAGCTTTCGAGAAGACTTGGATAGGCAGTTGTCCGCGCAAAAGTAGGTGCAATGATGTCTAGGTTGTCGCCAAGGAAAACGGTTTGGTTCTTCCAGTTCATTCCGCTCATTTTAGGTCAGACGAGTCAGACGTTTAGTTTCGCAGGAAGGTTTCGCTAAGCCAAGTGTATGCGGAATCCAAATCCTCCAAAACGCGATCCCAATCCGGCGCCAAGTGGTCAGACGGGTCAGAGGGCGAGATTCCTTCTAGCGCGCCGAGCGCAAGGAGGCGTTCTTGGGTTTGTCTTTGTTGCAGGTATTCTTGGAAGCGCCGTGCGTTTTGGGGATTGGGGCCGTTGCGTATCAAGGCAACGCTGTTGGCAATCACGGAAAATTCTTGGGTTCGCGGCAACATTTTTATGGGAAGTTGCCTGCGCAATCCCACGGCGATGTCGTCCCAGTCCGTCAATCCCAACCAAGCTTCTCCCATTCCAACGAGGCGAACGACGGCGGAGTTGCCATCGACGATGAGGGTTTTGTTTTTGACTAAGTCGCGGCACCATTGTTCCCAAGCGTCTTTTCCCCAAGAGGCGCGCAAGTCCATGAAGTGGGCGGCGGTTGTGCCGAAAAGCGGATAGGCTATGGCGACGCGGCCTTTCCATTTGGGGTCGGTGAGTTGTTTGAGGTTGATGGGGGCGTTTGGATCGACGAAGTTGGTGTTGACGACTAAGCGGCGGCTTCGATAGCCAAAAGTGGCGATTGGCGCCTCGGCGAGCAATCCTCTGCGGCCGAGTTTTCGCATCATCATTTCTTCGTTGCTCCAAAAGACGTCGCATTGCGGCCGGAAGCGTTCGGCGATGATGCGATTCATCAGTCCGGTTGTTTTGGCGGATTCGGAATCAAATAAGGGAAGAACGCGAATGCCGGTTTCGCGGGTGAAGTCGGCCAGGATTTGCTGGGCGTAAATTTGGTCTTGGGAAGTGTAGACAATCACGACGTCTTCGCGGGCGGGGCGACAGCCTATCCAAAGGACGCAGGCAAGAAAAACCATCCAACGGATTGAAGCACCGAATCGCCGCATTGTCGCCAAGTCAAAAAGAGAAGTTATTTTGTTCACGCCGTGCGTTTGTGATAATACCACCATTCGAACATTAAAACAGCCAAGGCCGTCGCCGCAATCCAACGCCAGATTTCCAAGTCCGCCCGCGAGGAAACCACTGCTTGAACTTGCCTTCCATGAGCGAGCGTCAAGGCGGCGCGGGGCATTGAATCACTTTCCGCCGCGTCCATTAGGTTGGCGGCGAATTGAACCCGATTGGTTGCCGCCGTGACAGTGTAAATTCCCTGATCCGCAGTGTTTCCATAAACAAAACTTTGCATTGATGGCAACCAAGGCAAAGTTTCGCGTTCGCCGTTGGGTCTTTGCACCAAAATGGAATCGCCCTGCGCCTGAAAACCCACTCGAACCGTATCGCCGGTTCGGGCCGTCAACTCTTGGCCGCTGGATGCTGACGGGTTCAACCACCGCACTGCGTTGGCAATGAACATCGGAAAGGAAACGCGCAACGGCCAAGTGGATCGGAGCGTGTCAAAACCAATCCACAATCGCCGCCGTCCGCCTTGCTCGCCGGCGATGAGAAGCGGAGATTGGCTGGATTCCACCAAAGTTTCTCCCCAAAAAGGCAAGGAAACGGCAAACGCTTCGGCGATTTCCACATCGTCAAAGCTGACAAACCGCAGCAAAGGATGGCCGCTTTTCCAATCGACTACCGCCGGCGCTTGGATTTTCTCCCAATCGGCAAACCAATTGGTAGGCGCGACGTTGACGGCCATCACGTTTCCCTTCGGCCATTTCAGAGGCATAAGGTTGTCCACGACCACAATGTCGCGGTTGGCGGCGTCGGCGGATGGATCGTCGGTGGCGTGCAAATGGATTGTCTCCGTCGCGAGCAACGCTTTTTCGAGAAAGGCGTTTCCGCTGGAATACAGCAGTACTTCTGCCGGCTTTGGCAGCAAACTGATCACATGCGCCTCGTTGTCCACTGCCAAATCATCTTCGACGCCGAGCTTCATCGAAAACACGCCGTCTTTCGTTTGCCTCGCGATAAAGACCAGCGAGACGGAGCTCCCGCCTTGTATCTCTACCATCCGCGCTTCGATCATTCGCCCGTCCAGCCGCAGCTCGGCGGCAAAACGAAAGTCGTTGGTGGAATAGTTCACCGCGCTGGCAAACACGGCTCTTGTGGAGGCGTCATCGGGGTTCGGCCTGACGTCCATCGATATCAGCCCGACGTTGTTGCCCACCCGCCCGATTTGGTGATAGTTCAAGTTCAAGTCCGTTTCCTCAAATTCGCCCAAGTCCGAAACAGCGCCGTCACTCAGAAGATGAATCTCCGAAGAAGAATGATCCTTCACCAAAGTTTTAGCCAATTGAAGCCCTTCCAACAGCCTTGTCGGCGCGTCGGAAACTTCCATCGACCGAATCGCCCGCCGCAACACCGCTTTTTCTGAAGTCCGCGATTGAACGACCGCTGTGCGGGATCCTGCCCTCACAATCACCATTTGATCCGAATCCTTCAATCCGTTGACCAATTCCAAAGCGACCTTTCGCGCCTCCTCAAACCGAGACGGCGCCACGTCCACGCTTTGCATCGAGGCCGAGGCATCCATCACCAACACTTGCAAGGCGCCGCCCGCCAATTGATCCACCAAATAAGGCCGCGCCAACGCCAACACCGCCAGCAAAAGCAACAAAATTTGCAAAAATAAAAGCAAGTTGCGCCGCAACTTCTGAAACGGCGCATTCGCCCTCGACTCGGCCAAAAAACGTTGCCACAATAAGGTGCTTGAAACCAAACGCTGCTTGCGCTTGCGCTTAAGCAAGTAAAACAAAACCACAACCGGAATCGTCAGCGCAAACCAAAATGCCGAAAACGAAAGAAAACTCATGCCCCAAAACGCCAGCCTCCGCTCACCGCCAAAACTCTCCCTCCCTCAACTGCTTCAACAACAAGTCCTCCAAAGAAGAAGCCGAAGAAACCGACCAAAAACCAACGCCCCGCCGCCGACAAAAACCCGCCAACCGCTCAATATAAGCGTTTGCGGACGCTTGATAACGGCTCAAACGATATTTGCCAAAGGTCACTTCCTGCGCCGCGCCCGTCTCCGCATCCACAAACTTCAAGTCCCCAAACGACGAAGGACGAATCTCCTCCTCCGACAAAACTTGAACCGCCATCACTTGACAACCGCGAGACAACAACGCCTGGATCCCCGCCTCATATCCCGTATGACACAAAAAATCGCTCAACACCACCACCGTCCCTCCGTGAATCGACTCCAATGCGCCCCGCTTCAAATCCTCGTTGAAATCCGACAAACCGCCCGCCGACAACGCCGACAAATTCTCCAGCAAACGCAACGAAGACTGCCGCCCGCGCACACTCCGCAACGGCAACTTCAAACCCCGATTCTCCCGCCGCTCTGGAAACACCCAAACCGCCGCCCGATCCAACCCGCAAAGCGCCACATAACACACCGCCGCCGCAACCTGCCGAGCAAACAAAAACTTCGACGGCTCCCCGAAAGCCATCGACTCGCTGGCATCCAGAAAAACCGACACCGGCAACTCCCGCTCCTCTTCGTAAAGCCGCAAAAAAAGCCGATCCAAACGCCCATACAAACTCCAGTCCAAACGCCGAAAATCATCCCCCGCCACATAACTCCGATAATCCGCAAACTCAATAGAATGGCCGCGGGCGCGGCTTCGTCTCTCCCCACGCAAAGAACTCTTCGCCCAACGCCGCGCCACCAACTGCAACCGCTCCAACCGCCGCAACAAATCCACACTCAACAAAGCAGTCTCCATCTTTCACCAGCTATCATCCCCAACCCCCGCCCCATTGTCCAACCAATCTTGCTCTCTCGCAAACTCAACCGCGCCCAAGTTGAGGCTTCAGATTGCCTCCATCGATTTTGTTTTCTCATTCCGCCTTTCCCTAATAATTTGCCGAAGTGGAATACGCTTTCCGATTTTAATTCATTTTTTGGAAAAAAGTTCTTGCTTTGCTAGGAATCGGTAATTTTACTCGCTTATGAGTAAGTTTTCATTTTTAAGTTTATTAAGTTTATTGGTTTCGGCGTTGTCGAATTAGGTTGATTCTGATCTATGAAGAATCGAGCGTTCACGTTGATTGAGTTACTAGTGGTTATTGCCATCCTCGCTGTTTTGGCGGGGCTGTTGTTGCCTTCACTCTCACGGGCAAAGTCTGCGGCGTGGAAAATTGCCTGCGTTAACAATCAAAAGCAAATTGGATTAGCACGGCAATTGTACTCTACCGATTATGGAGTCCAAGTTCCGTCTGTTCAATTTATTGGAACTCCAGAAGATGAAGAGTTTCAATTTCAATATTGGTCGGAAATAATTCGAGATTTGTATTTGGATAAGAACCCGGAGATTTTTGAGTGTCCCGCTGAACGTCGGGTGTCTCGTATACTTTCCAATCCGGAAGTAATCATATCCGCCAACAGTCAATTAGGGCAAGCGAGTTACGATCCTTCGAATTTTTTTCTTTGGAGTTTTGGGTATCAACTGAATGGCGCGGGAATTGGCAATGGCGACGGTCCTTTCGGGATGGCTTATGGCATTCCTAGTTTTGATGGTATACAGCTTGTTGCTCGTGATACTGTTCGTCTTTCTTTTCGTGGCGGTCTTCGAGATTCGGATATTGCGGCGCCTTCTCGAATGATCGTGTTAGCGGATGGCTCTCGGTTTGGAATAGTTCCAGAAACTGATCCATTGCCTTATTTGGATTTTCCAACTCCTACTTTTAATTGGTTTTGGCGGATTGAAAATCACAACGCTTATCAAATTGCCCGGCGGCATTCCTTGAAAACGAACATATTGTTTGCGGACGGGCATGTCGCTTCGGAAACCCCTCGGCAAATGCTGTTTCCATCCGTGGAAAACTGGACGCGTTTCAACTCCGACAATCGGCAACACTGGGAAGATTCGCAAATGTGGAATCCGGAAACTTGGAATCCTCCAGTGCCCTGGGATGAGTTGCTCGACTTCTAACCGCCTTTCCTCTGTTTTTGTTTTATCGGAAAAACTAAATTAGAATGTCAAAGCAACTTCTTCTGCGCGAAAACTTTGGCTGTTCTTTTTAGCGAACAAGGATGGAATCGCCGGGCTTGAGTTCGTCTTCGCATTTTTGAACCTAACAAAAAGCAGTGCAACTTATTTTGAAAAAGCCTTCGGGCGGGACTTCTTCGATTAACCGGTCGCAGGAACGTTTGGCTTCTTCTATAATTGGCGGAAGCACGGTATCAAATTTATCCGGAAAAGCTGCAGAATGTATAAGCACGCGGGCAATTCAGTCGTGGAGGCGTTGTCCATTTTGAATTGTAGCTCCTCTACTTCTTTCTCTTCGGATCACAATCGTTTTCTCAAGGCTTCTCCAACCAAACTGGGATCATCAAAAGTGTAGGTTGGATGGTAGGTAGGTTTGTAAGGGAAGTTTTCGATCCATTCCTTTCGGCTTTCCAGCCAAGCGACGTGCGCCTCTTCTTTTGCTTGTCGTTCGGCTTCTTCTTTTTCGTATTTTTCCCATTCTTCCTCCATTTGTTCTCGGCGGACGCGGTGGGCCTCGACATTGGCGGCAATGGCTCTGTGGATTTCTCGCAATTGTTCGCCGGGCGGTTTTTGTCGGTCGAGGTGTAGTTTCTTCTTTGCTTTCTAGTTTTTGGGCGAGTTTTGCCTGTGTTTAGAATTTTGGGCAAAGAGAGAATCGCAAGGCAGATAATCACTCCGCTTCCCAAAGTGACGGCGGGTTTCTTGATAAATTGTTTCATGGTATGTGTTGCGCATAGGTATCACAATCCCTTTGATTTTTCGAGGGGCACTACCGGAAAGAACCGGCGCCGAGGTGATTGTCCAACTGTCCCATTGCATTAATCCTTCCAAAGTATGAGTGACCGCCGCAGTGTCTTGTTTGTAAGAAGTCAATTCCATCTCTTCCTTAAAATCAGTCCTATTGTGTTTTATGATATAGCCGTTTCAACCGGCTTCCGCCGCGCTAATAGACGTCGCCTTCGTCGTCTGCGCTACTTTGCCAGTTTTGCGTTTTTTCGCATCTCTTTGGGAAGTGATTTCGTAGACGCTGACGCTGACTTGGCTGTAGGATTTTTGGAAGGCGAGGGCGATGCTAGCCGCAATGCCTATGCGGTTGCCCTAGAAGGATTCAGCTTGACGCACACCGTCGATATCCGGCCTTCCGCAAGCCGCAAAACAATTCCATTCACGCCCGGCTTTCAAAACGCCTCTGCCGAGCTTGTGTCATGGCTTGAACTTTCCAAACACAGAACCAAACCAACCTCTCTCAATGGCTTTCATTTAAATTCGGGCTACGACAACCCAACATCAAGGAACCTTCCCGAAAGCGCCGCCATTCTTCCCAGCAAATACCAAATCATCCGGCTGGCCGGCGAACCGGAGGAAACTACCGTCGGCGACTTGCACGCCAACTTCAAACTCAGCGCAGAGAAGAATCCCTAAGAATCCACCAGCCGATAAAACCGCCTCCAAAAACCCAAAAATTTGCCTGTGCTCGCCAGCCCCGCAAAAAAAACTCAAAAAGTTGAGATTTTTTTGAAAAAAAAGCTTGCGCTCCAGCTGGATTTTTGTTTTTCTTGCGTTTGAAAGAAAATCAGCTGGGTGATTTGTCTATCGGGTCTCTCTGCTGAATATCACAGTTTGAATATGATTTTTGCTCTGGGAGAGTCGAATTCTCTTTCCCGTTGGCTTCGGCGAACGGGCAGGAACTTGCGCTTTTTGCTCTGCTGGTTTTCTTTCATCGGTCTGAATTACAAAAATAAAGTCACTAGTTGAAAGTAGCAGCTTATGGAAAATATTCCTGTTTTTAGCAATCGGCTTGACGAATCCAACGGAATCGTCGAGAATGTCCTTGAGATGAAAACCACGAAGAAAGCGCCTTGGCACCTGCGCTTTGCGCCCAAAGCCAAAGGCCTCGTTTCCTTCGTCCAAAACCTTCTTCTCCCCCTGACGCGCAAGGAGGGCGTCCGCGGCGGTCAAGTCTTCGCTTTCTTCCAACCAGCGGCCGCCGCTGTTGTCGGAATCGCTTTGCTCGTTGGTTCAACTGGCGACGTTCAAGCCGCTTGCAATCCACCGATTTTTGACATCTGCTTCCATAAATCGAGTTGGTCTTCGTCTGGCACTGCTGAGTTGGCGGTCGAGTTTAACGGAGAATCGGGCAAGTTGTACGAAGTCGTTTGGCACGGGCAGAAACTAATGCGTGGTGTTGATCTTAAATACCGCATCACTTACCGCAATGATTCTGTCGAAGGGCTGTCGGGCGTTGAGGCTAGTTATTCCTACAAGAATTTTTGGTGGGATCCTGACAATGTTTGGAACAATTACGGTTTCACCATCTACGAGGGGCATTATGATTATTCTAGGTATCCTGAACCTGACTACATTACTTGGGTTCGGGGGCGATGCGTTGGCTCTTCGGATTTTTACGCTTATCAAGAGGCGGCTCAGGTGGGTTTGAACACGTCGGTTATTCCGTTTTCGTTGTCTCAATATTACTGCACAATCGACTACGAGTCTGAAATTCCTGATGATTGGGCGCCTGGATTTTCTGGACCGCTTCATGGCTACACGCAAGGCGTTTGGTGTTATTATCCGTGGAGTGGTTGGCATTATTCTGGCGATGCCGGCTCTCCTCGGTTTCATTACCGAGAAAACTGCTCGGTGACTGTTTCTCCTCCGACTCGAACATCGGAGAATACTGTCAGTCGTTGATTTTGTTTTCGTTGTCTTTGTGGTTGGTTGGCCCGGTTTCTGCTATTCTTTGAGTTATGAAAAAGAACGGAAACCGGGCTTTTACTTTGATTGAATTGCTGGTGGTGATTGCCATCATCGGCATTTTGGCGGCTCTTTTATTGCCAGCTCTCGGCAAGTCCAAGGCGGCGGCGAAGCGGATTGATTGCGCGAATAATCTCATGCAAATTAACTTGGCTACGCAAATGTACGTCCATGATTACGAGGATTTTCTTCCGCCTGTGGTGTCTGTTCATCCTGCTCGGGATCGTTGGGGGCCGGGTTATGAATCGGGGTCTTATCGGTTTCATGTGCCTTGGCATCGTTTGCTGTGGGCGGAGTATTTGGATAAAAACACGAATGTTTTTCAATGCGCCGGGAATTTGCCTCAATTGAACCGTGTTGTTCGGCGGGAGGATTTGGAGTGGAAAGAGTTCTTGCCTGTGACTTTTAACTTCGCTTATGGGGCGAATGGGCCGGTGTTTGTTTCGGATCGTCTTCTTCCTACTCGCGCTTCTGTTCGCCAGCCTAATGGTTATGATTTCTATTCTCGCAAGGTAACGGACGTTGTTTCTCCTGCGGATTGTGTGGGGTTTGGTGACGATATGGGTTGGCAGAAGTTTTATTCGTCTGTGCTTTATTTTCTCCCATGGGATGGGCGTGCCTTGGGTGCTGTCCCATTCACTTCGCCGTATCCAAAATATACTTTCTCAATTAGCCGGCGGCATGCTGGGAGGGCGAACATGGCTTTTCTGGACGGGCATGTGGAACATGGAAGTTTGCGGGATTGGACGTTGCCGGTGTCTGCGGTTTGGAATCGGTGGCATCATCGCAATCATTGGCCGGTTGAGGAATTCCAGCATCTTCCTGCGGACAATTGGTTTCCGCTTTACGGCGGAGACGAGCATTTGGATTTGGATTTTTGATTTTGGCGATGTTAAAGCGAAAGATTGCGTAGCCGGCAACAGCGGAAAAGAGAAAAAGGAAACGAGCCTTGTCCCACTAATTTGCGAATCTTTGGGATTTCGTAGTTTCCCGCCTCACTTTGCTTTCATCTTTTTGGAAGCGGAGTTTTTTATTGAATGGCGAGGGAACGGAAACAGAAAAGCAGGGGGAACAGGATGACGAATTTTCTTTTTCCCAAGAAGAAAAAGCCGATGGAAGGGCAACCGTCCCCGAAAGCAAAAGAGAAGCGGGAAGGCTTTGTCTTCTCAATTCTCTTTTTGGGAATGCGGATTAGCGCAATGCATTGCAGGCAAGCGTCAGGCGGGATTTCTTGTGATCGGCTTTGTTTTTGTGGCAAGCGCCTTTTTTGGCCGCTTTGTCGTAGGCGGAGAAGACTTTTGGAAGCAACAATTCGGCCTCGGCTTTGTTGCCTTCTTTTACCAAGCGATGGAGTTGTTTTTCCAACGTGCTTGCCCGCGACTTGGCTGAGCGGTTGAATTGGGCCTTGCGGGCGGAGCTGCGAATTCGTTTTTCTGCGGACTTAATATTGGGCATAGGTCGATTTATTCTCAGGCGTTTTTCAACAAATCAAAAGCGGGATTTTAGCAAAAGGCGCTGTTTTGTCAATAGATTGTCGGCAGAAATTTCTAAAAGATTGACTCTGGCGTCTGCAAGATGCGTCGTCTCCGGTTTTTCAATCCGCCAAAAAGACGGCTTGGTTGCATTCTGCGCGAATGAATTCTGGCAAGGTTCGAGGATTGAGTTGAAGCACGAGGTTGTGTCGTCCGGCGTCGAGTTCTATTTTTTTCCGATTGGCAAAGGGCGTTGGCTTGCCGTCGATCCAGAGGCGGGTGTCTTCTGGCGCGGAAAATTGCAAGGTCACTTCGCTTTTGCGGGCGATTTGAAGCGATGCGGCGGCAAACAAAGCGATCCAGTTTTTCGTTTGGTCGAGGTTTCGTAGTTGCAGGCTCTGCCGCATTGCGTTCTGCGTGAGCCGTCCGTCTACGAGCGTCATTGCGGGTTGCCATTGTTTGCCGGCGGGATTGGCGATGATTTTTTCCAAGCCGAATTGTTCGTCCGTATGGCGGCCGACTCGCAACCGCCATTGCCTTGCCACGTTGTTTTGAGAAGCATCAAAGCGGCCGGGTTTGCCAAGTTGGGCAAGGAAAGAAAACATGTCGATCTGTTCGCTTGCGTCTAATCCTTCAATGAGGCCGGCCGGCATGAGGGATCCGCCGATGGTTCGATTCGCTATCTTTTGTTTTGGGATGGAAGCGATTTGATTTGAGGCATCGAGCAAAGCTAGTTCCGAAGGGGTTTCCCGCAGCAAAATGCCGCTGTATTCTTCGCCATCCGTGGTTTCGACGATCAGCGAGTGATAGCCTTCTTTGATTTTTTCGTTGGGGGCGAGGAGAGACTCGACCAAATAGTCCATGGGAGCGCTGGCGCCGATTGATGTCAAGTCCGGCCCTACTTTTCCGCCGACGCCTCCAATAGAATGGCACAGAACGCAACCAAGTTCCGGCTGGCGATAGGTGGCTTCGCCTCGATCCGGATTTCCCTCGGTCATTGCTTGTTGGACGAGTGCGCCAATTTGCTCGCGGTTCGCCGGGCTCTCAAAAGCCGCCAGGTTGCCCGCTTTTTCCAGCGCTAGTAATAAGGCAGTACGGTTGCGGCCGCTCTCGCGGACTGCGCGCATTCCTGTCGTGGCGGCACTTGGGGACAAGGTTTTTCCGCGCAGGGCTTGGACAAGCAACCGTTCCGCTTCTTTCTGTTGGAGGACGGTTTGCCAAATTGCCCGGAGGTCTGCCTCGCGGCCGGGTTCGTTCATTACATTGAGGATCGAGTCGATGGAGTCTTGAAGGTTCAAGGCGGCTAGGGCGCGGGCGATCCGAGGTCGAATGGAAACGGAATCAGGCTGGCTCAGCAAGTCGCCGAGCCGTTGGTAAGCGGAGGAAGAACCCAGATTTTGCAAAGCATCAACAGCGGCCTCTCGAGCCGCCGTAGAAGTGCTGGCGTCTCCGGCTTTTCCCTGAAATCGGGCTTCGAACTCGTGGAGTTTCCACAAACCGGCCAGCCGCAAAGCCCCCGCTTGCAGGCTTGGGTCCGCCGCGTCGAAAAGTTGGGCAATGCCGTCTTTTCCGCTGTCGGGCGTTATGTTTCGGAGTCGCTTGGCCTCGCTCAGTGCCTGAACGGCGCGAAGGCTGGCCTCTGTATCGAAATTTCCCTGCGTCAACCGCCGCAGCAACTTGGCCAAGTCAGCGGCGCTTCCCGCTTTGCCGATCAACTCAATCCAAGGGCCGTCGCCGGCCTGATTCTCGCCTTGCTCGATCAGCAACTTGCCCAAGACTTTGCTTGCCTGCGCCGGCGCAATCGCTTGAAGGCCAAACTCCAACTGCTTTTCGCGACCTTGCGGACTCCATTGACCCGCCTGAATTGCATCCACCCAAGGTTCGGTCAATTCGTTGACGCTCAACCATAAGGCATAGTCCAAAAATCGATCCACGGCATGATTTAATCCTTCCAGAACTGCCGCCGCCGCATCCGCAGTCGGATGTTGTGCCAGCGCGCGAACGGCTTCAAGACGCACTCGGGGATGCTCGTCCTTCACTCGCTCGGCCAGCAGAGAGAAACTCCCGTCCACCTTTTCCCGCCAAAACCCTAGCACGCGCACGGCGGCGGCCCGAACTCGCCCGTCTTTTGCCACCAACAAACGGGCTAAAAGTCCGGGTTCGATCTCGTTCATGGATTGGTACATCCAAAGCCCCTGCAGAAGCGCAAACTCTGACTCTTGCTCTTCCACCCACTTGGCCAAATCTTCGCGAATCGCCGAACCTCGCTCGGTTAGTGTTCGGCGCGCCTGCTGTTTTTCCCAGCCGCTTGGGGACAAGAGCAAGTGAAGCAATTCCCGATGGGAACTTTCGATTAAATGACGCCGCTTTGTCAAAGGGCGACCCTTGTAAGCGAGCCTCCAGATTCTCCCGTGAACTTTATCTCGTCGAGGGTCTCGAAAATCCACTTCGCCGTGTTGGATGATGGGATTGGCCCAATCCGCAATGTAAAGCGCTCCGTCCGGCCCTGTTTTGACGTCAACCGGGCGAAAAGTGTTGCCGCGGCCGCGAACCAACTCCGGTAGTTCCTGCGCCGCGTAGCCGGCGCCTTGTTCTCCAATGGCAAACTGAACGATTCGGTGCGCCCGAAAGTCGCAGGTAATCGCCGTTCCCTGCCAATCTTCGGGGAAATGCTCGCTGTAAAGCAGCTCTAGGCCGCAGAATTTCGGGTAACTTCCCGGACTTGCGCTGCCTAAAACACGCGGCGCTCCTGCATAAGTAAAATACATAGCGCCGGGAAGTCCGTAGCTGATCCCTTGAGACCCGGCCCCGTCCGTAACGAACGATTGACCGTAGGCATCGAAATGATGTCCCCAAGGATTACAAAAGCCCCTCAGAAAAACGTCCAACGCCAAAGTCTTCGGCCGCAGACGCCACACGCCGCCGCTGTTAAGCCGCTTCACGCCGTAGGGCGTTTCCACATGACTGTGAATATAAATGGATTGATTCATATATAATCGCCCGTCATGTCCCCATCGCAAAGTGTGTAGCATGTGATGCGTATCTTCGGTGCCAAAGCCGGAGAGGATTACTTTTCTTTTGTCGGCCTTGCCGTCGCCGTCGATGTCTTTGAAGTGTAGCAGCTCCGTGCTTTGCCCTACATAAACGCCGCCGTCGCCTGGTTCAATTCCAGTCGGGATCAAAAGACCTTCGGCAAAGACGGTCGAAGTTTCCGCCAGTCCGTCTTGGTCGCGGTCTTCCAAAACGACAACAGCGTCCTCCGCGCTTTGTCCCGGCCGAATTTGCGGATACACCGAAGAACTTGCCACCCATAGGCGTCCGCGGGCGTCAAAGTTCATCTGAATGGGTTTGCGCAACAAAGGATTTTGCGCGTAGAGCGAAATCTCAAGACCCTCGGCCAATTCAAACTCCGGCAAAGTTTGCCGGACAACGGAAGTTTCCGGTTGCAAAGACTTCGACCTTTGTCGTTTGTTTTGGCTGGCGGCAGTCGGATTGGGAACGGTTTCCTCCGCCTCAAGCCGAACAAGTTCGTAAAGATGCGGTCGCGGCGTTGCCAGTTCAAAAATTTGCTCCTCCAAATTAGCCACCATCGGATCCAATTCTGGAATCTCCGCGGCGTTATTCCCCTGCTCGTGCCTTCGAAATCCAAACAAATAAGTCTGGTTTTGCGGACGAAATCGGTGGAAAAACAGCTCGTTCTTTTTGACAATCCGCTCTCGCAACAACTCGGCTTGGTCAAACATCGGACCCCGCGTTAGATGCATCCCCCGCCGCCAACCACTCGCTTTGGAAATCGCAATCGGCCGGCCGTCTATCTTCAACAAGTAGCGGCCCGCCGACAGCCCGGAAAACCGAAGGCGCCGCGGCTCCGCCGCTGTCGGATACAAGCCTCCCTCCGCATCTCGATTGGGAAACGGCAACACGGCGTCCCGCAAGATGAACGCAATCTTTTCCGCAGAAATCGACAAATCCTCAACTTGGCATCCAGACAGGCTGTCCAGCCCATGCGATCCAAACTCAACCTTCCAATCCGGCGGATCCATCCGCATCGCCGACCCAAAAACTTCCGCCAACCGCCAGTAACCATAAGCGTTTAAGTGAATGCCGTTGTCGGTATACCGCCTTTGGAAAGAAGATTCACCGCCGTCTCCCAGCCAATGAAACAGATCGATAAACGGAAATCCGCGGTTCTCCGCAATCGCCTCCACCGCGGCGGAATACTGAAACAACTGCGCATTGTGCGTTTCCGGGTTTGGCCAGTCGCCTCCAAGACGCTCGTGCCGAATCGGCCCCGCCAACACAAAGCGAGGCGAACCTTCAGGGAGAGATTCGTGAATTCGGTCAATCAGCCGCCGCAAGTCCGCCCGAAACTTCCCCAAAGCCCCCTCTCCGTCAAACGAACTCGCCATCCCGTAGCCCAGCACAACAACCGTCGGCCGAAAAACAGCCAGCGGACGGAGAATCCGCTCCAACCATTCTGCCTCCTCCTTATGCCAATCAAAACTGGCCCGCGAACGCCCGGCAGGAGTGTCCCCACTCCAAGCAAAATTGCGAAAGCGAATTTTCTTCCCAGGAAAACCAATCGTCCAACGAGCTTCCAGATGCCCGTGCCATTGCTCCCGCTCCAAAAGCGCGTCGCCCAAAAAAGCCACGCGATCCCCATCGGACAAAGAAAAGGCATGCGGAGACGACTGCCAACCTGCTTCGTCCGCCGCCAATTCCGTAACCGCCGCCACTACCCAGACCGCCGCCAATCCGACAAAAAAGTTTCTTCTAACCATCATCACAACCCCGTTTCATTTACGCCCACCGACTGCCGACAAGAACTCCAAAAAACTCTCTTCCATCCCAAAAACAACCAGCGTCCGCGCATTTCCCTTCTTCATCATAATGCCCGCGCTTGCTTTCTCTTCATTCTGAAAAAAGCCGACAAAGTGTAAAGAAACATTTTGTAAAACCGCACGTTTCCTCACCTAAAAAACACCCCCGCGCCCTCCCATTTCTTTTCGAATCCTCCGCCATCAGCCAACCTCGCGAGCATTACACTTAGACAAACCCTCCCTCTCATCATCGGCAAAGCCAAGGGGTAGTGGATGATTGGGTTGACGGAAACAAAGGAAAGCAAAGAGAAAATCGTTGTTGACAACCGCCGGATGGAATTCGGGTATTGTTGCTTGCGTTTGGCGGCAAAACGGCGGAGGGGGTGAGGCAATGAGCGCCATAAGAAAATGGAGAGAAGAGGGAAGAAACGTTGACTTGGATTCTGCCTGACTCTATCTTTTCCTTTTTGGTCGTCAAAGCGCTGAGAAAAATCGGGATATTTATGGAAGATAGATTTAGAGAGCGGGAGCGCAGGAGCCTGCTAGGAAGCGGGTCAAGCGCTGCCGTTTTGGGAAAGAACCTTGTTCCTATTTCCTATTTTCCGTTCTCCATTCCTTCACTTTCCCGCTTGTGGGGGCAATTCCCGTCTTCTTCTTGGACAATTCTTCTTCTTCTTGGACGATAACGAATTGGTCAAGCCCGGCCTTCTCCATTGCGAACCTCTTGCACGAAGGCGGGAGGATCGATAACTGCCGCCCGATAGATTCGGACGGGCATCCAGTTTCCTTGAAAGAGAAACTCGGCCGCATGGCCATCGGCCTTGCCGCAACACTTGGCAGAATAGCGGAAGCGGAAAATCCCTCAGAACCAAAGAAAGAAACAAGGCGCGCCAAGAATTTTCCTTTTCAAAATAGAAATCCCAAACCATAAAGCATTATGAAACATCCTAGTCCCATCTACTCGTTGTTGGCCGGCGGAATGCTAGCCATTGCTTTTCCAGTGCAAAGCACATGGGCGCAAATCGGCCCAGGAACGGCAACCGAAGCCCCCCGAAGAACCGGTAACCCCGCCGCCGCCTGCGGAGAACACGGTGGATTGTCTTGGTTCCCCCGCTGCATGGCCGAACCATCACGGTAGCGAACGCGATCTTGAACGCCCTTTCCAGCGTGACCGCTTGCGATCAAGTGACCACCAATCATTTAGCTTCGATTACTGGCGAATTGGGACTTGCTTATCTAACCTCATTACAAGCCAATGACTTTGCTGGACTCTCCTGCTTGGAAACATTGAGTACTAGGTCTACCCAACTAACCAACCTCCCCGCCGGAATCTTTGATGATCTTGCCAACTTGCAAACGCTGTCTCTTAGTGACAACCGCCAACTGACCAACTTGCCCGCCGGAATCTTTGACGAACTCCCCAACTTGCAAAAGCTATATCTTAACCACAACCGGTTCGCTTCCTTGCTGGCGAATATCTTTGACGAGCTGTCCAACCTAAAGATACTGGAACTTAGAGGAAACCAACTAACTTCCCTGCCCGCCGGAATCTTTGATGAACTGACCAGCTTGCAAGATCTAGACCTTGGACATAATCAACTAACTAACTTGCCTGATGGAATCTTCGACCGCTTGACAAACTCGAGGAACGAAGCAGAACTGAGCGGCAATCCGCTCAGCATTGAGATTTCTCTTTTTCCTCTTGCTTTGGAAGTAACCGAGGGCAACCAAGGCTTCGCCTACGCCAACCTGCAAGTGCGCATAAGCCAAGCCTACGCCGAAGCCGTCACCGTTCGCTACACTACCCAAGATGGCAGCGCCACTGCCGGCCTAGATTATACCCCAACCAACGGCACGCTCATCTTCGCCGCCGGCGCCACAAGCCTTACTCAAACCATCTCCATGCCCATCCGCGGCGACACCTTAAACGAACCGCCCAGCAAAAGCTTCCGCCTCCTCTTGAGCAACCCCAACAACGCCGTATTCCCCGACAACGCCAACACTTTGCAAGCCACCATTACCATCCTAGACGACAACCCCGTCTATCGCCCCGTCCTCGCCAAGTTTAGTCTGCCCTCGCTTATATTTAGCGCAGACCGCCTAACCATCAGCGAAGGCCAAACCGCTACCTACCTAGTGCGCGCCACCACTCTTTTGCCCGACGATATAATCGTCCGCATCCGCAGCAATCATCCCCAAATCGTTGTAGAACCGCAAACCTTAGTCTTTGCCCCTACTAACTGGATGCACTTCCAAGCCGTCCAAGTCCGCGCCAGCGCCGCCGCCGCCGACACGAACAAGCAGGCATATATCATGCATTCCATCCCCGCCAGCGAAGGCTTCATCGCTAGAAACGACGCCGGCGCCGTTTCTCTAACGATTGCTCATAAGGTTGTGGAGAAACCTAACAGCCAAGACAGCGTAGACCCCGAAGAACCGGTTGCCCCCGAACCCCAACTGCCGCCGACTGACTATGATTTAGATGACGACGGCTTGATTGATGTCAGCAACCTTGCGCAACTTCATGCCCTCCGCTTTGACTTGGACGGCGACGGCCAGCCGGACAAAGAAGAGGTGGCGGCAGCTTACAAGCAAGCCTTCCCCAGCGCTCTCGCCAACATGGGCATTCCCGCTGATGTCCCCGCCCAAGGCTACGAACTCACAACGAACCTGAACTTCGACACGAACGAAGACAAAACCATCAACGAAGAAGACGCCTTTGGGAACAAGGGAAAGGGCTGGCCGTCCATCGGCTCTTTCTCCCAACCTTTCCAAGCTGTTTTTGAAGGGAACGGCCATGTCCTTTCTAATCTGTTTCAAGACCAGAGCCATCCCGCTCTCTTCGCTGATGAACCTTCCGGCTTGTTTGGGGCGGTCGGGCATCGGGCGCAAGTCATCCATGTAGTTTTGGGGGGGGGGTAGAGATAAGAGGGGTGAACTGGGTAGGGGCCTTAGCGGGATTGAGTCAAGGGGTTCTAGTGAATTGCTCTGTTCGGGGACGAGTGGTTGGTTATAATAGTGTGGGGGGATTAGTTGGTCATAACTTTGGGGAGATAGCGGATAGTCATGTTCGAGGGGAAGTTCGGGGGGAGACTAGCGTGGGAGGCTTAGTGGGCTGGAATGTGGGGGGATTGATTGAGGGGAGTTCGGCGCTAGGGCAAGAGACTCTTGGTTTAGTGGGCTTTGGGACGCCGGCGGTTCGTTAGGAGCAAAGTCTCATAATCTCCGCATTTTCTTTGATGACTGGAGAGCAAGAGCAATCTCCGAGAGGGAGGTGGCTATGGGGATTCATCGGCCGGTGGTGGCGGGCAAAAGGAGTTTCTTGGTTGTTTGGTTGGGGAAGAGTTGCGGGGGAGAAGAGGGGGGATCCATTCAAGGATTTCTCGCGGGCGCGCTCGGAGAAAGCCGTTCTAGCGAGAGCGAAGGCCGCGCCGCCGCCGCGGCAAGCAGGGGGCGAGCTGCTGCGCGTCCGGCTCGGCCAGGGGGGTTTTGGCAAGCGGGTTGGGTTATTGGGAAGGGCAATCTAGGAGACTTGGAAGGTCGATATAGATATAGATGGGCATGCGGGAGAGGCATGAGAGTGCGGCTAGCGGCAGGAATATCCCGTCTTGCGCCTTGAACTTCAATAGAGAGGGCGCGTCTAACTTTCCGATTTGGACAAAACGCTTTGTTGCTAGGCGAGATTTGGGTTTGTCACCTGAAACTAGGTTATGAACGCAAATCTGCGTTTGAGTTTGTTTGTTGTTATGAGAGGAAAGAGTCTTTGTCTGTCTAAAAAGCAATAGCTTTACAAACAAGGAAAGGCGGGCGCCAATTAGTTATTCGACAAAAGAAATAAATCTATAGCGCCTTATTGGCACTGGGAATGGAGAATGAGGAGGAAAGTTCTATATCGGGCGGTTTAGTTTTATGGCGTTTCTTTATATTTTTGGCATTGAGTTCTATGGAATCGCGCTTTGGGAATTTGTCAACATAGTCTAGGATAGGAAGTTTCGACGTTCCTTTTTTATAAGAATTTCCCGCGCCAAGACTTTTGCCAATTCTTGTTAGGAAAGCCTTTTGCAACACACTGTTGCAGGCTTGTCAAGGTTGGGGTTGTTGGGACGGTAGTTTTTTGGACGGGGGTTAGGCTTCAGTTTTTTGGAACATGGTTTGGCGGCGCAGGGCGTCCAACGCGGGTTGAATTTGTTTTCTGGCGGCGCGAGTCATTCGGTCGATGAAGAGGATGCCGTTCAGGTGATCGGTTTCGTGTTGGATGACGCGGGCGAGTAGGCCGTTGCAACGGAACTTCGTGGTGGAACCGTCGGGATGGATTGCCTCCACGTCCACTGTTTCGGGACGGGGGACGTCGCCGTAGATTTCGGGGAAGCTGAGGCATCCTTCTTGGCCGGGGACGGAGGCGTTCAATGGCGTGATTTTTGGGTTTAGCAGAATCATGGGCATGTGTTTGTGGATGGTTGTTGGTTGGTTGCTGATCCACATTTCTGATTTCATTTCTTTTGCTTCGCGGATGTCGATTACGGTGAGTTGGATGGCTTGGCCTATTTGTTGGGCTGCTAGGCCGACGCCTTTTGCGTGGCGCATGGTTTCTAGCATGTCGTTAATCAGTTGATCGAGATTTTCTTTCTCAGGGCGGATAGGTTTGCCTTTTTGGCGCAGGATTGGCTGGCCGTATTTGACGATGGGCAACAACACTGGGATTATTTTGGAAGTTGGATTGGAGGGAGGCAAGCAAAAATTTATTTCAAGGTTAATTGGGGGTTGGGCCAATTGGCGAGGAGTTGCTTCAGGTCTTGGATTTGCGGGCTTTTTCCTGTGCGGACGTAGTGTCCACTGGCGGCGACGCCCAGTTGTAGGGAGAGTTCTGGCGACATGTTGAGGAGTTGGCCGAGGCAGAAGCCGGCGTTGAAGTGGTCGCCGGCTCCGGTGGTAATCATGGGTTTTTCGATGAGGGGGCCGGGAACCCAGGTTGTGATTGTATTGGTGACTGCAAGGGCGTAGGAGACGGGGTGGACGACCAATAGATCGACGTTGATCTTTTTGAAGAGGGATTCTGCCAGGGCGCATCGGTTTTCTGGGGAATCCGATCTCGTTGGGAGGCCGTAGACTTCGGCCAGTTCCATCGCTTCTTTCTCGTTTAGTCCCAGTATGACGCGAAGATGTTTGCGGAAACGTCCCAAGAGATTCATGGCATGGGCAATGTCTTCGTTGTTCCGTTTTTCTGGATCGCAAAGATCGAAGAAGGCGGTTTGGTTGGATCCGCGTTTTGGGAGGATGTTTTCGTTGAGGATGGCTTCCCAAATTTCGCTCATGTGAGGTATCATTGTCCAGTTGACGAAGGAGATTAGGTGGGAAGATTGGATTTTTGTTTTGAGAGCAGTTCGTCCCATTCGTTCCAGAAGGTTCGGCCAGGTGATGTCGTTTAACGGCGTCATCTTTCCGAGCATTAGTTTTCCGTCGGTGAATTCAAGGGCGTCGGTGTGCGCGGCTTCGGCAATGGAAAAAACTTCGCCTTTGTTGGCTAGGGGAGAGAATACGGGATGCAGGTTGGGGTAGCCCAGCGCTCCCACGTAGGAAATGCGGACGCCGAAACTGGCCAAGGCGTTGGCCATGATGGGGCCGTTGCCGCCGAGTTTGATTCGTTGCGGAACCAGTTCGATGTTGGTGCTTCGGCCGGCGGCGTCGATGATTCGGTTGGCGAGCGCTTTGATGGTCGGAATTCGAGCGAAGGAATGAGCGTCTTCGCGTTTGTCGACGACGTGGATGATCTCGTCGACGAATCCATCTAAGCCGACGAATGCGCTGAGATTGGAAACGAGTGCTTCTTGGCGATGGAGCGCTTGGACGCAAATTGAGCGGGAGTTTTGGAAGTTTGCCATAAAACGCTTTTGGATTCCGAAGGAATTGAGTGTTTGGAGAATTGCGGATCGCTTCTGGGGTTCAGTCGGGTTCAACGCCGAGAATTTGGACAATCCTTTCTAAATCCTCGTCCGAGAAAAAGGTCAAGTTCAAGGAACCTTTTCCCTGTTGGTAGCGAAGGTGGACGCGGGTGCCGACTCGTTGGCGAATTTTCTCTTCCAATCGGGTGATGTTCGGGTTTTTCGGTTTGGTCGGCGAGATTGGAGGTGCGGCGGTGTTTTGGTTGGTTTGAGATTGGGCGATCAGCGTCTCGGTGTCACGCACGGAGAGTTGGTTGCTGACGACTTGCTCGGCAATGATTTGTTGTTGTTCGGCGTCTGAAAGTCCTAAGATAACTTTGGCGTGGCCGGTCGAGATTTTTTTGTCTCGCAGGTAGTTTTGGATTTTGGCAGGCAGTTTTAAGAGTCGGAGGGCATTGGCGACGGTGGCGCGGCTTTTGCCAACCTTTTGCGCGGCTTCGTCTTGTCGGAGATCAAATTGCTGGATAAGTTGTTGCAGGCCGGCCGCTTCTTCGATGGGATTCAGGTTTTCACGCTGGAGGTTTTCGACGAGCGCCAGTTCCATCACTTCACGGTCGTCCGCTTTGCGAATGACGGCGGGAATGGTTTTGAGGCCGGCCAGTTGTGCGGCGCGCCATCGGCGTTCGCCGGCGATGATCTCGAATTTGCCACCTCTGGACCGAACGATCAAGGGTTGGACGATTCCTTGGGATTGGATAGATTCCGCAAGTTCTTGGAGAGAGGCTTCGTCAAATTCCTTGCGAGGTTGGAAGGGGCAAGGGTGGATTTGATCCATCGGAAGTTCGTCTGCCGTAGCATTGGGCGCCGTTGGTTTGAGCGGGGAAGGAGGGATTCTTACTGCCGGCGCGGGTGTTTTTTCAGAAACTGCCGGCGATCCTCCGCCCAGCAGCGCGCCAAGACCACGTCCAAGGGGCGGCTTTGTCATGCGGACAGCTTGTTTCATGCGGTTGGAAATGTCAAAATCAAAGCGCGCTTTACCGCCGGGAAAATTGCCGGGCGGACATTTGCGGAGTTTTCTGAAAAGGGTTTTTGCGAAGAGGGAAAACGGCGTGTTGGCGAGTGAGTATTTAGGGCGTGTCGACACTAAATAGCAGGCGGTTTGATCGAAATCTATGGATCTTCCAGATATTTCCCGACACACTGCAGGTGCAATCCCGACATCATGGGGAAGCATCGTCGCGTCCGTCCCGTTCCCAAAGCCTTCCGTCGCCATGGTTTCCAAATCTAGGGAACTTCCATAATTTCAACCGCGAGAGAGGAAAAAGCGGGCGCTGAATCCAAAAAAAAATCTCAAAAAATTGCCCGACTAGCCTCGGAAAAGAGCAAAAAGATCGAAAAACAAAAGAATACGTTCTTTGCCTTCGAGAAAAAATAAAAAAATCTTGAAAAAAGGGTTGTGCTGGCGGACGCGGGCGCGTAGCATTCCCTTTGAGGCGGGCGTCTTTTGATAGGAGACGGCGCCGAATAATCGGATAACTAGGTAAGAAAGTAAGACTATGCGCACAACGTTGACTAAAAAATTGGCGACTCTCGGCGTTGTCGGGGTTGCTGTGGCGGGGCTTTTGACGCGAGCCGTCAAAGGCATCGTTTCCTTCGTTCAAAACCTTCTTCCCTCCCCGACGCAAAAGGAGGGCGTCCGCCCCGTTCCCAAAGCCTTCCGCCTCGGCGCCATCTTCCAAACTGCCGGCATCGGCACGATTTACGGCCTGCTCTTCGCCGGCCTCCTGCTCATGCCGTTTCAATCGCATCGAGCAATCGCCGCATCGCCCGTCACGTCGCAGACATACGAAACCCCAGACGGCGCAGTCCCCCAAGGATCTGGGCTTCTTATTAATATTGTCGGCGGACTTATCGTTGTCGCAATTGTTGCTGGAGTGAATCTGGCAAAAAAGAAATACAACATTCCAAAAGGGAAAGTTGTCGCCGTTGCCGACCTTGTTAAGCATTCGCACTACCTTTCCGAAGTCGCATGGTCTCATGGCGATAAACAAGACGAACGAACAATTCAGTACCCTCACTACGCTGACGTGGATTACTCGTACTACTACATCCACGTAACGGAAATTGTATGGGATGCCGAAGAGGGAGAATTCCGTCAAAAAGGCATGTGGCATTGGTATGGCACTGGCTACGCGGCCTATTCTCTTGACCATTACAATAACGCATCTTACACCAGAGAGAGGAGTGTTTCAAACGAGTTTACCAGCTCTGGGTACCATATCATACTCGGACACACTGAGGACGTCAATCTAACCCACGCGTTTGACTCTGACGTCGATGAAGACAGTCGAGATGATCACTTAGCGGCGGATAGCAGAAGTCCTCGATACTACAAACCAGAGGCAACTGCTTGGCTTAGCAAAATGCGACACAGAGGTAGTGGGCATTTCACGTACACAAAATTGGATAAGCCGTTAGAAGTAACAAAGACAATTAGCGCCATTCGAGATGTATACAAACGAGTGGATATAGTTCCAAAACATAGGCGGTTGGATAGAGCAAGGATAAGATTCAACAGAAGCACATTGTCGTGGAAATTAGAGGAACAAACCAAGCCTAAAGGTTCTATGGAAACTTGGAGAACTCCAAGTGGCACAATAATCAACAGGAGATTGCCTAAATTTGAGGTGGTCGATATTCCTGTTCCGCATCAAGAGATTGAGGACTTCTAGAGATAACCAGAACAAAGAAAAAGTGGAGGATTAATGAGCAATAATAAATCCAAAAACAATCTGTTTTGGACTCTGATAATTGGAGCTTTCGTCTTTACTCCTTGTTTTTTGGTTCTTCTGGATCATCGGGAGGAATCAACCTCGCAAGCCGTAGAAAACAACAACATAGAGTCTCAATCAGATGACGATGACATGCCTGTCTGGGTAGCAAGTCAAACGATCAGTACAGTGGGTTCTAATACGGAAGAAGTGGCAGTAGAAGAGCCTGAAGAAGACTCGGTAGAATCGCAAGCAGAGGCTGAGAGGCTGGCGAATTGGAAAGCCAACTTTCCTTACCAGCCAACCACCGATCCCGATGTGGTTATCGCAGAAGAGATGCTCGAAAACATGGCCGATCAGCCTGCATCAAATCACCTTTTCTTGCGAAGTTTCTTTGAAAATGAAGCGAGATTCTCGGCGCAGTTTGAGCATCTCTATCACATTTTGGAGGAACACGGCAGAGGTGACAATCCAGTGGTGACTGGCAACATACTTAACTGTTTGTGGGAATATCATCAGTATTCACAGAAAGACCCTGATTCCCTGAGCAATACTTACTGCTATAACACGGGAAGATACTGCACGAATGCCGAAGTTACTGAGATGTGGAAAGACGGAATTGTGGCTTATTTGTATGACGAAGATATTTGGCCTGATCGAGAATTGATGACGGAAACAGAGGCGATGGCTCTTCGAGATCGTATCATTGACGAGATTCAAGGAGCGGACAAAATGCCATACCCTAGATTTGTTCATGATCATTCCTATGAAGAGGAATTGGAGGTAGGTTTTTCGCCTTTGGTGATTCGCCCCGGCTGGCAAGCGTCCTACGACAGACTGGAAGAACAATGGACAGCACAGTTGGTCAAAGATCGAGAGAGCCGCATAATCAGTGTCGGTGAAGGCAACGTGTTGCTGGACAACGGCCAACCCATCGAATACAGAGAAGGAGAAAACATCGCCGCACTCATCACGCCGGACGGCTTCGAAGTGCCGTTGATTCTGGATGACAACGGTAACGTGATCATTCCCACGCCATCGGAAATCGAAGAGATGATAGAGAACGGAGAAGGCAAATATGTGGAAATCCCCGACGCGAACTCCAACCAGCTTCCTCGGCACATTACCGAAGAAGAATGGAAAATACAGGAGGCATTGCGTCAGGTGGAAGAAGCCGCTCGGCAACAAGAGTAGCCTCTTTGCCTTGCGGATTGCTTGGTCAAGCCGTCGGGATTCGTCTCGGCGGCTTTTTGTAGAATTTATGCGGATAACGAAAGAACAATAGGAAAGAATCGCCCCCTATTTACCCAAGCAAAGAGGCAATGTCCGAATCTCTAACTGGCAGATGCTCAATGCCTTGTTATACATGGCGGAGAACGGATGCAAGTGGAGAGGATTGCCCGCTCACTTTGGCCAGTGGTCGACCATTCATCAGAGAATGCTCCGCTGGTCGAAGAAGGGAGTTCTGGACAGAGTGTTTGAGGCTTTGAAAGAGCAGAGGAATGTCTCGCCAGAGGCACTGTCTATTGACAGCACGAGTATCAAGGTTCACCCCGATGGAACGGGCGCGCTAAAAAAAACGGCCCGCAGTCCATCGGAAGATCGAGCGGAGGCTGGAATACCAAGATTCATATGGTTGCTGCAAGCGATCGCCATGCAGTGAAGTTCTCGCTGTCGCCAGGGAACGCGCACGACGCGCCCGAAGGCCGCAAGTTGTTGCGCCAGAGGGGAAGGCAGACGGCAGGAGTGCCGTTGCTGATGGACAGGGCGTATGAAGGCGATGCGAACCGCCAGCAAGCCAAAGCGATGGGAATGAGTCCGATAGTGCCGCCCAAGAAGAGCCGTCTTCATCCTTGGCCATACGACAAAGAGCTATACAAGAAACGCAACGAAGTAGAAAGGCTATTCCGCCGGTTGAAAAGCTATCGCCGCGTGTTCTCCAGATTTGACAAACTGGATGTAATATTTATGGGGTTCATCGCATTCGCACTCATATTCGAAATGATCCATTAGTGTCAACACACCCTAGTTGTTGGATGAGTCAGAAAAGCGGACGAGTGGCAATTTTGATTTCCGAGTTGCAGGGCGGGGATTGGCCCGCGCGCTACTTGGGATTCTTTGCTTGTTTCAATCGGGGGTTGTTCTACGAGGCGCACGAGGTTTTGGAGGAGTTGTGGTTGCCGAGTCGTGGGAGGCCTGAAGGTTTGTTTTATAAGGGGCTTATTCAGCTGGCGGGGGCGTTCGTTCATTTGCAAAAGAACCGGCTTCGTCCTGCGGGCGCTTTGTTGCGCTTAGCGCGGAAGAATTTGGCCGCTTACCCGTCGATATATCAAGGCATTCAAATCGCGTCGGTGATTCGGTTGATCCACGATTGGTTGGAGCGTTTGGCGAATTCTCCCGGCGGGCGAAATCCTTTTCAATCTTGCCAACCGCCTTGCTTGGATTGGCCAGATGCCCGGTTGAGGTCTTTTTCTAAAAAATCTTCTGTTCCGCCGCTTCTTTGAGATCTTTGCCAAGAAAAAGGAATTGCGTTTTTTTCTTGAAAGAGTTTTCCGTTGCGGTGATAATTTCTTCTGGCGTTTTGGAATCCGCTCTGTTGGAGGACAGGGTTGGAGTTCGCTCATTGAAAAGCTGGGGTCGAATAAAGAATTAACCCTGCCGTGCTCGTGTATCGAAACAAAGTCCTCGGACCTTAAACCAATGATAAATGGAGCGGTAGCCTAAGGTATGACGGCCGGCAAGCCTTGATCTTGATGGAAAGGAAGTCGAATGCCGCCGGGTGAGCACCACTTGTTTCGAATTCTGTTCGAAGGATCTGTTTCCACGGCACAGTGCGGGGTTTTTCTTTTCTCGAAGAGAGAAAGTTTCTTTTTCATGGCTCAAGAGCATCTATTTGAAAATCGCGTTCAAACCGGAGGAAAAGCCGAGGTTTCGAACAGCAGGAAGGCGTTTCCGTTCGACAAGGGCGGCGACTCTGGCGCGCCGCTGGCCTCGCGCATGCGTCCGGCGTCGCTGGATGAATATGTCGGGCAAACGCATATTTTGGGCCCCGGTTCCTTATTGCGCAGGTCTATTGAAGCAGATCGCGTGCAGTCTCTTATCTTTTACGGGCCGCCGGGCACGGGAAAAACCACTTTGGCCCAGATTATCGCGCATTCCTCCAAGGCAAAGTTTGAGCGACTGAGCGGAGTAGAATCGAACGTTGCCGATATGCGGACGGTGTTGCGTGCCGCCGCCAATCGCCTGATCAACAAGAGACTTCCAACACTGCTTTTTATTGATGAAATCCACCGATTCAACAAGTCTCAGCAGGACATTTTGCTACCGGACGTTGAAAACGGCACAATAAAACTCATCGAAGCCACCACTCACAATCCGTTTTTCTTTGTGAATTCTCCCTTGGTTTCGAGGTCGCAAATTTTCGAGCTTCAGCCCTTGGGAATAGACGAAATCGTCCAACTCATTCGCCGGGCACTCGGGGATGAGACAAAAGGATTAGGAAAAAGGCGAATCCAAATTGCTGAAGAAGCCATTCGGCATTTGGCTACAACCGCCGACGGCGACGCCCGAAAGGCACTCAATTCGCTGGAAATCGCCGTTCTCACATCCCCGGCAAATCGGGCGGGCGTCGTTTCCATAAACCTTAAGATTGCGGAGGAGTGCATCCAAAAGAAAGCGGTTGTGTATGATCGCGACGGCGACAATCACTACGACACCGTCTCGGCGTTCATCAAGTCCATGCGCGGTTCTGACCCGGACGCGGCGCTCTATTGGTTGGCCAAGATGATCCGCGCCGGCGAAGATCCGCGATTTATCACGAGACGTTTGCTAATCTGCGCGGCGGAAGACGTTGGATTGGCGGACCCGATGGCCTTAGTGCTTGCCACCAGCGCCCATCAATCCGCTGAATTTGTCGGATGGCCCGAAGCCAGAATTCCCATTGCCGAGGCTGTCATTTACATAGCCACCGCCTACAAAAGCAACAGCGCAATGAAAGCAATAGACGCGGCGCTTGAGGACGTGCGGAAAAACCCAACACTCCCCGTGCCTCGGACTCTTCGAGACGGCCACTACAAAGGCGCCGCGAAGTTAGGGAACGGAATCGGCTACAAATACAGCCATGAGTATGCAGGCCATTTTGTGCCTCAAGACTATCTTGGCGCCGAACGCCGATATTATTCGCCCTCCGATCAAGGTGTGGAAAGAAAAATCCGCGAGCGAATCAAACATTGGCGCGATCAAACTTGTTCCAAAGCCAGAGCCAATGACAACACGGACTCTTCCTAAAAACAATCCATGAACTCCAAAATCGACAGCAAACAAATGGCGGAGAAATCGCGAATTCGCCACAAAATGCGGTCTGCGCTTGCGCGTTTGTCCTCTTCGTCAAAGTCGAATGCAGCCGCTGCGCTTGTCAGTCAATTGCTCTCTTCGGATGAGTTTAGGCTCACCCAATCCGTCGGAATGTACGTTCCAATCGCCAAGTGGGAGATAGACATAGCCAAGGCCGTTTGGGCGGGTTTGGATCAAGGAAAAAACATCGCCTTGCCCAGATGGAATGCGACGACCGAAGAATACGAATTTGCCGCCATAGAAAAGTGGAGTCAACTGTCGACCGGCCGATTTGGCATTTTAGAGCCGGGCGCCAATTGCCCCAAAGTAAAGGGAAACTTTCTGGACGCGGTTTTTGTTCCCGGTCTCGCTTTCTCGCTGGACGGCGGGAGACTTGGCCGGGGCGGAGGATTTTACGACCGGTTGCTACAGGATGTTCGAAGCGTTCGTTGCGGAATAGCCTATGAATGTCAGTTGTTGGACTCCTTGCCTTTGGATCCGTGGGACCAGAAGATGGAACGAATTCTTACGCCGAGCCGCTCTGTTCGGACGGGGAGAATGGTAACTTCGAGATGATGATTTCCCGCTCGCTCTCTTTCGCCGAAGATCGCCGACAACTCAAACCCAAAGTCAATAACGAGAACTCCTTGGCGCTGTGAAAATCCATAAACTCCGAACCTGATCCGCCAAACTTGTCCAAAATTTGCAGAACCCAAAGTCATGACGGAATCATTTGAACTGTTGCTCATTCTGGCGGTGGCGGTATTGGTCATTCTGGGGTTGAATTTGTGGGGTTGGACTCGCTTGTGGTCGATGCGTTCCAAAGGATTGGCCGAACGCGATAGACATCTCCAACTGCAAGAAAAATCACAGCAAAGGCAACGGGAGAGTCTCACCAAAAAGGAAGCGTTGCTAGAAGCGGGGCAAGCGGACTTGGCCGAGAAAAGGCGGCAAGTTGAAGAGCGCGAGGCCTCCGTAAATGCGCTGATTAAGAAGTGGCAAACTCAATTGGCAAGTGTGGCGTCGTTGACTGCTGAGGAAGCGCGGAAGGAATTTTTGAAGTTCGTAGAGCGTGAATCGCAAACGGACGCCCGTGTTTTAGCCCAGAAGATTGTGGAAAAAGCGAGGCAAGAAGGAGAAGGGGAAGCAAGGCGCATCATTAGCACTGCGATTCAAAGGTATGCGGCGCACTGCACTTCGGAAACGACGACCGCCTCGGTAACCTTAAAAGGCGATGATATCAAAGGGCGCATCATCGGTCGAGACGGACGCAACATCCGAGCCTTTGAAAAGGCCGGCGGCGTCACGGTGTTGCTCGAGGACACGCCGAATACCGTCGTTCTTTCGGGATTTGACCCCGTGCGGCGCGAAATCGCCAGGGAAAGCATGGCTCGGCTCGTTGCGGATGGGCGCATTCACCCCGCCCGCATTGAAGAGGTTGTGGAAAAGGTTTCCTCAGAAATGGCGGAGCGGATTTTGAAGATAGGAAACGAGGCGGTGTGCAATTTGCGGTTGGCACCGGTTCATGCCGAGATTTCAAAGCACCTGGGTCGATTGTATTTTCGGCGAAGCCATTCCCAGAATGTGTTGGATCATTCGGTGGAAGTGGCCCGTCTAACGATGCTTATTGCGGTCGAGCTTGGCGTCGACGCCTCCGAGGCCGCCCGGTCGGGATTGCTTCACGACGTTGGGAAGGCGTTAGGCGACGAAGCGAACAGCTCTCACGCTGTCGCCGGAGCGGAGTTCATTCGACGCCACGGAGAAAACGAGACGATAGTCAATGCTGTGGCTTCTCATCATAACGAGGTGGATCCAACGGTTTTGGGGATGTTGGTGGGCGCTGCGGATGCGATTAGTGCCTCAAGGCCCGGCGCTCGTTCCGAATCAACCGTCGCTTACGTCAATCGGATCAAAGTTCTGGAAACAGTGGGGCTGTCTTTTGCGGGAGTAGAACGTTGCTTTGCGATGCAGGCGGGAAGAGAGGTGTGGGTCTTTGTGCAACCGGAGAAAGTGACCGATGAGGCGGCGCATGCGTTGGCTCAGAATATATGCCGGCAAATTGAAGAACAAGCGCAATATCCAGGACAGATCAAAGTGACGGTGATTCGCGAAGTGCGTTGCATCCACTACGCGAAGTAGTTGTCTAGCGACCCTCTGTGATGCCGGACGGCAAACCGTGTTCCCAATCTCTCGGCGAGCTCCAAGGTTGCGCCGAGGCATTTTGCGCATCTCTTGTTGCGCAACCGGCGGAAGTTAATAAAACGATGACTGCGGAGGCAATCCATACCGTTGTCCAACCAATTCTCTGCTGAATCCATTTTTTCATCATGCTTTCCGAGCAATTTTTGGGCTTTAGTAAAGGACGGTATCACCGACTTGGATGTCGCCTTGCCTCCAGTTGGGGAGGATGTTGGCGATGCTTTGGTTTTCGTCTAAAGAGCTAATCTGCACTTTGCCAACCAGCTTGCCTTCGCGGCTTACCATCAGTTTTCCGGATTGACGAGCGCCATCTTTCTCTCCCACGCTGACGATGACGAAATCCCACTCGTCGTCCACGGCAACGACGGAGCCTTTGAGCCCTTCCCTCATAACGACTTCGATGTCCGGGCCTTCGTATTTGCTCAAGTCATATTTGATTTGTTCTATTTGGCGGAGCAGGATGGTTCGCTCCGCCTTTCCGGCGAGTATTTCTTCGCGGGCGGCTACAAGGTCGTTTTTCATAGATTGAGCTGCCTGAATGTCTATTCCCAAGGCGTTCCATTGGGCTAATTTCTGCTGAGCTTCGTTCCTTTCAATAGTTGTGGACCGTAGATCGCTTTCTAGTTCCTCCGCTCGCGTGCGTTGCTGATTGGCAAGCCGGGTTTGTTCTTCCAAACGATTTTCGATGTTTGCCAGATCCCCTTCAAGTTTTTCCTTTTCAGCCTCCAGTTCCTGCGCCTTATTTTTCGCGATTGATTCAGCAGCTCGAGCTTGCTGTTCCGCTCGCTCGGCAGCTTCCAAATCCGTGTTTAATCCGTCGATTTTCTCCTTTACTTTAAATTGACCCGCACCCAAGGCGGCAATGGCCAAAACGATCACAAGAATGAGGCAAGATTTTAGCATCTTTGAGTAAAAGCGTTCAAGAAATCAACAGTCTAATCGAATCCAATCGTTCTGTCAAGGGCGATTTTTGTTTGGTTTGTCAAAGGTCGCTCCGGTCTATTTTGCTCTGTATCTTCCCTCCAAAACGGCGAACTTGGAATCCGTTTCGCAACAAGGCTCTGTATCAAACAGCAAAATGGGAAAAAGGCGTATTCCATTTTGGTTCTTTTTCCAGCGCCTTAGTTTTTCTCTAGTTTCGGCTTGGTCTTTGTTTTGGTTTTCCAGCGGACGAGTTTTGCGGTGTATTGCCTTTCGCCGGTTTTGAAGCAGGAGCCGGTCACTTGCATGCTGGGTTTCAACATGTTGAGTTTGCCGATGGGTTTTCGGTCGATTTCGAATTTTGTGTCTTTGGTGACTTTGAATGTGCGAATCTTTTTGTTCGATTTGTTGACTAGGGTGAACGTTTGTTTTTCCAGGTCAATTTTTCCAACGGTTCCTTTGAAGGGGATTGCCCGTTGTTTTGATGGTTTCCCGGTCGATTGCTTTTCATTTGCGGGCTTTGGCGTTTGCGCCGCCATTTGTTGGGAGGCAACTCCGCCGACCGCAATGGCGAAGATCGCAAAATAACTGAGTAGATTTCGTTTTTTCATGTCTTATTTTCTCACTTTCCTTTGCCATGTTGCGAAATTCTCATTCTTTCCGCAAGTCGCAAAAGGAAAAGTAAATCTTGTAATGCGAAGGAATGCAAGCTCGAAATGTTAGAGGATGGCAAAAAATTTCTTGGAAGAGTGCGCCCCATTTCGACGGATCAGTTTTTTAAATCAAGACAGTATGCGTTTGCCTTCGTCTAGGAAGATGCCTTGGAAGTTCATTTCCAGCGCTTTGGCGTTGGTGGCTTTGGCGAGGGCTTCGGTTTCGGAGACGACGCGGTCTTTGACGAGTTGGAAAAGGGCTTGGTTGAAGTTTTGCATGCCGTCTTCGCCGCCGGTTTCGATGGCGGCGGCCAATTTATCCAGACGGTTTTCTTCAATGAGTTTTCTGACGGTCGGCGTGTTGATCATGATTTCGATGGCTGGGATGACGCCTCCCTCGATTTTGCTGACCATGCGCTGGCAGACGACGGCTTTGAGCGTTCCCGCCAACTGTCTGCGGATTTGATCTCTTTCTTCTGGTTTGAAGAAGTCCAGGACGCGGGTAATGGATTGGGAGGCATTGGTGGTATGAAGCGTGGAAAGGACGAGGTGGCCGGTGTCGGAGGCACTCATAGCGGCGGAAAAACTGATGGAGTCGCGCATTTCTCCGATCATGATGACGTCAGGGTCTTGCCGCAGGATGTATTTGAGTCCGGCAGCGAAGGAAAGAGAGTCCAGCCCGATTTCTCGTTGTTCGATGACGGATTGGTCGTCTTGGAAAACGAATTCGATGGGGTCTTCCAAAGTGATGATATGGCGGGCGAGTTTGGAGTTGATCTGTTGGATCATGGAGGCCAGCGTCGTCGATTTGCCGCATCCGGTGGTTCCAGAAACTAAGACAATGCCTCTGGGCACCATAGCGAGGTCTTTTAATTGAGGCAACAACCCTAGCTCTTCGAAGCTGGGGATGTTGGTTTTGACATAGCGCATGGAGAGGCAAAAGCTGCCTTTTTGTTGGAAGAGGTTTGTGCGGAAGCGTCCAAGGCCCTCTGCGTAGTAGGAAAAGTCAATCTCTCGTTCTTTTTCGAGTCTTTCGGTCAAGTGCTTGGGAACGATGTTGCGAAGGACTTTGCCCATCCACTCGGCGGTGGGACGAGGCGCTTCGATGGGGATGAGTTGTCCGTCAATTCGGACGATGATGGGCGCGTCAATTTTGATGTGGACGTCCGAAGCGCCGCTGTCGATGGCGGCTTTCAATACACGGGTGAAGATTTCCATTGGAGGAGGTTTTGTATCAGCCGCCGGGCCTCATAGCGCTTTTAGAGGCTAGGTTGAAGCGACGGCAAGGTTTGCGCCAAGTGGGAAAGCCGCTCCTGCGCGACGGGCGAAACGCCCGTGAAGGTGATGGAGACGACGTATCCGGCATGTTTGTTTCCGTTACAGGCGACGACGTATCCGCGACAGTGAATTTTCTCGTTTTGGGAAGCGGATTGAAGATCGAGAGTCAGTTCGCTCCAGAGAGGAACTGCTTTGGCGGAGAGGAAGGAGATGCCGCTTTTCCCGATCTGCACCGAATGTTTGGGCAGGGAAAATTCCATTTCCTTTTCCGTTGCCTTTGCTGAGTCAAAAATTCCCGATGTATCCAGTTTGGACGATTTCATAATGTTCGCTCCCGTTAACTTACCACAAAATCGCCATTTGTCAATGCGGTTTTACTCCATCACCATTCGATGACGGCCGCTCCCCAAGTCAATCCGGCTCCAAAAACAACGATTAAAATAAGGTCGCCTTGTTCCAGCCGGCCGCTCTCTTCCGCTTCGTCAAGGGCGATGGCCACAGACGCGGCGGAAGTATTGCCGTATTTGTCCAAGTTGACAAATACCTGTTCCTCCGTGGCTTTGAGCCGATCGCTGACGGCGGCGATAATCCGTTTGTTCGCCTGATGCGGGATGACGAGCTTGATCTGCGAAATATGGAGACGACAACGGGCTAGAACTTTTTTGGCCGCGCTACACATAGCGTTGACCGCGTTTTTGAAGGTCTCGCGGCCGTCCATTCGAAGAAAATGCAGCCGATGGCTTACGGAATCGCTGGTGGCGGGAATTTGGGAACCGCCGGCCGGCATGCAAAGGAGGTTTCCTTTGTTCCCGTCAGAGCCCATAGCGGCGGTCAACAACCCGTGGGAATGAGGCAAGTTTTGCAAAACGGCCGCTCCGGCGCCATCGCCGAAAAGCACGCAGGTATTGCGGTCCTTCCAATCAATAATGGTGGAGAGTTTCTCGGCGCCGATGACCAAAACGGTGTCGTAGGTTTGCGACATGATGAATTGTTGGCCGATTTCAAGGGCGTAGATAAAACCGGAACAAGCGGCTTCCAGATCAAAAGCGGCGGCATTCTTGGCGCCAATCCTTTCCTGCACAAGACAAGCCGTTGAGGGAAACAGCATGTCCGGAGTGATGGTGGCGACAATAATCAGATCCACTTCCAACGGAGTCACGCCTCCCTTTTTCAGAGCCTTATTGGCGGCGTTGGCCGCCAAATGAGAAGTGAACTGATCATCCGCCGCAATTCGGCGCTCTCTAATGCCCGTGCGGCTGGTAATCCACTCGTCGCTGGTGTCCACAATTTTTGCAAGATCGGCGTTGGTCAGCACTTTTTCAGGAAGGTAAGAGCCAACCGAACGAATGGAACAGGTTCTCCCCTGAAACTGGCGCGCCGCTCGCGGATTGACAAATTCGACTTTTCGATTCAAGTTGCTCATCCTGTTTTGCTTTCGTTGCGCGGGAAGTTCTCTCCGCAAGATTCGTTGGCCCGGGCAACTTCTTCCACAATTCGTTGATTGATGTTCTGCGCGAAGGTTTCCGTCGCCATGCGGATTGCGTTGCGAATGGAGTGCGCCCGCGCCGAACCGTGGGCAATGACTACGTTCCCGTTGAGGCCGAGCAGGGGAGCGCCGCCGTAAGCGTTCGGGTCCATTCGTTTTTTAATCTTTCGCAACCCGCCGCCGGCCAACAGCGCGGCAAAACGGCGAATCAAGCCGTCCGTCAATTCTTGCTTTAGCCAACCAAAAAGGCTTTGCGCAAGACTCTCGCAAGTCTTGAGGACAATGTTCCCAACAAAGCCGTCGCAAACGACGACGTCCACCCGGTTGTTGAACAAATCATGACCTTCCACGTTGCCGATGAAGTTCACGTTGAGAGATTTGCAAAGCTGCAAGGATTTCAAGGTGAGTTTGTTGCCTTTGGAATCTTCAGTGCCGACGCTGAGAATGCCCACTCGCGGTTTGTTGTGGCCGAGAATCTCCTCGGCAAAAATGCTTCCCATAATTGCGTAGTGAAGCAAGTGAATCGGCTTGCAGTCGATATTTGCGCCGGCATCCAGAAGCACAAATTCTCTATGAGGCGTGGGAATGACGGTGGCAATTCCCGGCCTGCCCACCTCTGCTAAACGACCAAGTTTGACCGTGGCCGCAGTGACCACGCCTCCCGTATTGCCGGGCGAAACGAATACGTCGGCTTGGTTTTGTCTGAGAAGATCAATGCCCTTGGCGACAGAACAGTTTTTCTTCCGGCGAATCCCGTCAATCGGTTTGTCTTTCATGGTCAGGACTTCGTCGGCGTAAAGCACTTGGATTCGGGAATTCGCTTGAGATTTCAGGTGAGGTTCAATCTCGTGTTTCTGCCCGACGACAATCGCCGAAGTGATTTGCGGCTGCTCCGCCAAGGCCTTGCAAACACCTTCAACAACGACGCCGCATCCATAATCCCCTCCCATGGCATCGACGACAATCCGCATATAAAACCAAAACTAAAAGGAGAATCGTTGCCGCAAGCCTACCCCATAGGCCTCAGTCAAACGATTCAATATCGACGACTTGGCGGTCTTTGTAAAACCCGCAGGCGGGACAAACTCGATGGGGAACATAAGGCGCAGCGCACTGCGGACAAGTGCTCAACTGCGGCAGCCTAAGCACGCTGTTGGAAGCCCGGCGCGCTCGCCGCCGTCCGCGGGAAGGTTTTCTTTTAGGTACTGCCATCTTGCCAATAAATTCTGTTTGCTCTCTCCAATTTTAACCCAGGTCCAACCGATCCAGCGCAGTCCAAGCCGACGATTTCTCTTCAACTTGGGGCCAGTCTTTCGGAAAATCCGAAACCGCCTTCCCTGAAGCGGCCATTCCTCGGCAATCCTCCGCGCACAACGGATGCCGCGGCAAAGACAAAAACATATCCTCTCGCAAAATCGGAGTCAAGTCCACGCAATTATTGTCGATGATTGCCGCGCCCTCGCCCTTCAACAAAACAAGCCGGCGCCACGGCGAAAGCAAAACGGTTTTCTCAAACGGCTTCAAACACCGGGCGCATTCACATCGAAAGCTTTGCTCAATAGTTCCCAACAGCAGAATGCTTCCCGTCTCCCGGAACTCCGCAGAAAAGCAATACTTCATGGGCGCAATCGCTCGGATCAACTCGTCTTGAGTGTCCATATCCAGCTCGTCTACGCTCAGCCGCCCCCGATATTCCTTGGGTCCGGTCTCCAAACTTTTGAGATTTACCTTAAGCGACATAAAACAAGCAAAAGCCGAATGCGCGTTTCCGCAATCTCAATTTAACATTCTTCATGAAACAAAAAACTCCGCTTGAGGAAAACCCGAAGCGAAGTGGCTTTTTGAAAAACGAGTTCCATCTCAAGCAGCGGCCCAAAGCGCCAACCCGTTCATTCGGCGACCAAGCCTACCCCATCCACCGCCATGGAAAAATCATTTTGCGCTTTGCTGTTCTATCAAGCGATGCAGTTCCAACGCCCGCGCTTGCCCTTTCTCCATCTGCTCCGCTGTGAGAAGCTTTTCGAGAGGGGAAATCACTTCGCTGACTTCTTCGCCATTTGCTTTTGCCAAGAGAACCCAAGCGTATGCTTCAATGTCATTCTTCGGCACGCCTTCGCCTTCGAGATACATTCCGCCAAGGTAGACTTGCGCCGATGCATGCCCTTGCTCGGCCGCCTTTCGAAACCACTTCGCCGCTTCAACGTAACTCTTCGGCACGCCTTTGCCTCCGCGATACATCAAGCCAAGGCTGGTTTGCGCATCGGCATTGCCTTGCTCGGCCGCTTTGCGATGCCACCTTACCGCTTCCGCATAATTCTTCGGCACGCCTTCGCCGGCGTAATACATCAAACCAAGTTTGAGTTGCGCAAAGGCATCTCCTTGCTCGGCTTCTATTTTCACCGCCTTGAAACGCGCGCTCTCCTGCCCGTTCGCCATTCCCGCGCCGCAAAGCAGAGCGACGGCCGTCAATAAAGATGAGATTTGTTTCATATCGATTTTTGAGAGACCGTTTTGGTTTTCCTCTTCGCCCGGAATGGAAAAATCATTCTGCGTCATACAAGCGATGCAGTTCCGCCGCTCGTGCTTGACCCTGTTCAATCTGCTCCGCTGGGACATCTTCTTTAAAAAGGGAAATCACTTTGCTGGATAATTCGTTTCCTTTTTCTTTCGCCAAGAAAAACCAAGCGTATCCTTCAATATGATTTTGAGGCCTGCCTTCGCCTTTGAAGTACGCCACTCCACGTTTGAAATACGTCCAGGCAAGGTTGACTTTCGCCTTGTTATGCCCTTGCTCGGCGGCTTTCCGAAACCACTTCGCCGCTTCCGCATAATCCTGCGGCACGCCTTCGCCTTTGAGATACCTATTGCCAAGGTTATATCGCGCCGAGTCATGCCCTTGCTCGGCGGCTTTCCGAAACCACTCCGCCGCTTCCGCATAATCCTGCGGCACGCCTTCGCCTTTGAGATACCTATTGCCAAGGTTATATCGCGCCGAGTCATGCCCTTGCTCGGCGGCTTTCCGAAACCACTTCGCCGCTTCCGCATAATCCTGCGGCACGCCTTCGCCATTGCCATAACTCACGCCAAGGTTGTATTGCGCATCGGCATACCCTTGCTCGGCCGCTTTCCGATACCACTTCACCGCTTCCGCATAATCCTGCGGCACACCTCTGCCATTGTCATACATCACGCCAAGGTTGTATTGCGCATCGGCATACCCTTGCTCGGCCGCTTCTCGAAACCACTTCACCGCTTCCGCATAATTCTCCGTCACGCCTTTGCCGTGGTCATATAACCAGCCAAGTTCGTTTTGCGCTTTGGCATGCCCTTGCTGCTCGGCCGCTTTCCGATACCACTTCACCGCTTCCTCGTAGTTCTCCTCATCACGATACTTATTGCCAAGGCGGTATTGCGCATCGGCATCCCCTTGTTTGGCCGCTTCCTCGTCATCCTTTCTTTCCCCGACGTCTGGATTTTTAGGTGATTGATACCGATCGTTCTTGTTTATCAGTTTAGCCGCTTCCTCGTCATCCTCTCTTTCCCCGACGTCTGGATTTTTAGGTGATTGATTAATTTTATCCTCCTTGCTGGTTATTAAAGCTTCCACCCTACCCACATTCTTGAAGATAATATACACATTTGAGTTATTGATATCGATACTCAATTTAAAGAATATTATTGCACAAATTATTGCACAAAGGCAAGCAACGAAAATGAAGAGGGGATTAATCTTCTTAATCCACTCATCGATCAAACGCTTAAACAGACGCGCAATCCAGTCTCTTTCATTCTCGTTCATCGCTTGAGTTTGTTAAAATTTCCTTACTTCTAATCTTTCCCAATGGATTCGTCAATCCAAAAATCCACAAAAAAAAGGTGAAAAATTGAGGAAGGGAAGGGCGGCCAAGCGGCAAAAGTGGATTTCGCTTGAGGGATTTGGCGAGGGAAAGCGTTGTTTCGGCGCGGTTGGTTGTGGTTTGGGGAATTTTCTGGTTTGGGGGCGGTTTGTCGGCTCCAAAAGCCATCTGAGACGGCTTAGTATCGGCTTAGTAATGGATTAGTCTCGGTTTTGTTGAGGGGAAAAGTTTTGCCCGCATTTTCTTCAAAACGGGGGTTTGGCGGGAGCAGATTCTAGGCGGTTATTCGTGTCGCAGGGCTTCGACGGGGTCCATTTTGGCGGCGCGGGTGGCCGGATAGATGCCAAAGACAATGCCCACTGCGGCGCTGATGGAAAAGGCGATGATCGGCGACCAGATGGTTACGATGGTTACCATTTCGGTGAAGACGGAGACAAGGAAGGGAATGACGAGGCCGAGGACGACGCCGATCAATCCGCCCATCCCGGACAAGATGACGGTTTCCACCAAAAACTGCGTGGTGACGTCTCCTCTCTTGGCGCCTAATGCTCGGCGCACGCCGATTTCGCGGGTTCGTTCCGTGACGCTGGCCAACATGATGTTCATGATTCCGATGCCCCCCACTAGGAGGGAAATGGCGGCAATGGATCCCAGAACGATGTTGAAGATTCGCTTGGTTTCTTCTGCGCGATTGAGAAGTTCCAAAGGCACCACCATTGTGTAGTCCGCTTTTTTGTGCGTCATCTTCAGCAAGGCGCGGACGAGTTCGGCGACGGAGATGACCGCTTTTCCTTCGGAGGCGCGGATGGTTAATTCGTGCAGTTCCACGCGCTCTCGTTCCGTGCTTCCGCTGCGGCGGCGCACCAGAATTTCGCCGTAGTGCATTCGCGAGGTAGAAAGAGGGAGATACATGCGGCTGTGAACGGTGCCGGAAACGCCGGAAGCTACGGAAAGGCCGGGAGTCACGGAATCTCCGGCGGCGTCTTCCAAAACGCCGATCACGCGAAAGTAGGAAATGCCGACGCGGACGTCTTTCCCCAGCGGATCTTCCAAAGGAAATAAACGATTCGCCATTGTAGAACCCACGACGCAGACGTTGGCCCTGTCCTTGAATTCGATGGAGTTGAAAAAACGCCCGTCCCGCATCCGCTGATTTCGAATGCGCTTAAAATCCGGGGTGGTTCCCACAATTTCCGCATCCACTCGATAGGGGGCGTTCCAAACGTATTCCCGAATGATCCGCGCGGGAACGACGATGCGAACGCCTGGAATGGTCTCTCGAATTCGCCCGGCGTCCACTTCTTTCAAACCGTAGTCCAAAGTGTAGCTGCTTTGCGCGCTTTCGGTCACTTTCTGTTCTTCGGGCGGTTTGATGCTTCGCACGATGATGTTTTGGCTGCCGAGGCTTTTGATTTGCTCCTGCGCTTCGTAGCTTGCGCCCTCGCCGATGGCAAGCATGGCGATTACAGAACAAACGCCAAAAACAATCCCCAGCACCGTCAACAAGGAACGCAGGCGGTGCATCCAAAGGCTTTTGAAACCCAAACGCACAAGCCGGGAAATCAAGGCAAAGGAGTTGCGGCGAAACGGTTGCATCAATGAAATGCCGAGAAATTCCCCGCGATAAAGGGCGATTCTTAACTGCTTCTCCCGGATTTGCCCTTGTCTTCCGCAGAAGGGGTTGGCGGGGCGTCTTCGGTTTGCCCTTTTTGAATGGTCGGCGCTTTGAGCGCGACTTTTTCCCCAATCTCTAAGCCGTCGAGAATCTGGATATACTCGTCGTTGTATTCTCCCGTTCGCACCACTCGCCGCCGTAGCGAGCCTTTGTGGACGTAGCAGACTTGCTCTTCTTCTTCGGCAAAGACCGCCTGAATGGGAACGAAGACGACGTCTTGAAGTTCGTCGACTAGAATTTCCACCTTAGCCGTCATTCCGGGTTTTAGCCATTGGTGAACGCCTTCAATTTTGATGGTTGTTTTGTACACTTTGAGATTGGGGTTCATCCACCGATTGGCAGAGTCGGGCAGGATGGCGACTTTCGTTACCATGCCTTGAATGGGGCGGTCGGGGAAGGACTCCACGCGGATGCGGGCCCGCATGTCTTTTTTGACTTTTTTG
The DNA here is from genome assembly GCA_965203425.1 of Limisphaerales bacterium. GTDB lineage: Bacteria > Verrucomicrobiota > Verrucomicrobiia > Limisphaerales > AAA164-E04 > UBA2970. The sequence goes on from OZ241891.1 coordinate 511,996, forward strand.
ATGTACGATTCGTGGATTTTGACGCGCACTCCCATTGCGTTCATATCTGGAATGGTGATGATGACCTGCCGCTGGCGCACGGTAGCGCCTTCGCGAATCTGTTCCTCGCCGTAGTAGTGACGCTCGCTATTTCCGCCGTAAGTGACCAATCCCGGCTTGCGGGCGTAGATTTTGGTTTTGGCAAGCTGCTCTTGGAGTTCTTTCAAATCGCTTTGCTCGATGCGATACCTGCCTTGGGCGGATTTGAACTTTGCTTCGGTTTGGGCTAGTTTCGAAATGGCTTCTTTTTGCGTTTTGTCCAGATTGAGGAGCGCTTCTTCGTATTTGGAAACCAGTTCCTCGGCGGTTTTAGGGAATTCGTAAATTTGAAATAATTTCCGCGCTGTGTCGGTCGCCTTGACTTGCACTTTCGCTTTTTCCACGCGCACTTCGTCGTTTTCCAATTCCTTTTTGGTGACGAATCCTTTTTCAAAGAGCCGCTGGGTGCCGACAAGATCGGCTTCGGCTAAACCCAAGTCCGTCTTTGCCACTAACCACTCATCCTCCGCCTTGCGGATTTTTTGCTGCGCTTCGCCGTCGCCGAGCAGTTCTTCGTCGGCGTATTCTGAATAGTCGATGACAACGGTTGTGGGGCGGAGCAGTTCCTCAGAAGATTCCAACTCGGCCGTTTCTGGCTTGGGCGCGGGGATTTTGGGGATTGGAGGGAGTTGAAGTGGCGGCGGATCGGCAAAGGGTAGCGTTCTCTTTTCGCCGGAGGGAGGAAGCCCGGAAAGGGGTGATTCCTCCGTCTCGTCCAAAAAAATCCCCCCAATGCCTAAATCGGGAGGAAGTTTCGTTACATCAATCCGCTCCGGCTCCCGCAAACCCAAGCGTTGGAAGATTTCCTCTGTCAACTCGGCGCCTAAAAACTTTTCCACGTCCATTCGGGCAAACTTCATGGCCAGCTCCGCCGCTTTGACGTCGCTAAGGTTTTGGTTGACTTGGATGTCCAGCGCATTTCGGGCTTCGGTTAGAGAAGCGACCGTCGATTGAAACTGGAGTTCCTGAGTTACGAGCTTCTGTCGGATTTCCGAAGAATCTAGCTCGACCAACAGGGTTTGATCCGCGACGTCTTGCTCGGTCACTTGATACCCTTCGTCAATGATGCTGAGAATTTTCGTGCCTTGATATCCTTCCACTTCAGAGCGAATTTCCTGAACTTCCAAAGCTTCGACACTGCCTCCTTCCATGACGGTGATCGGGACATTTCCGCGCCGCACTTCAAAAAACAGGTTGGCGTCGGCAGAGGCGTCCCTTCCCATTCTTGCGAGAAATCCCAGCAACAAAATGACGGCAAGGAAGACGAATCCCCATCCGGCGGGACGCCGAAATCGAGGCGGCAAAAAAAACAATTTATTCTTCATAACTTGGTTCGATCCAATTTCCAGCGTCGCTGATTTGCAAAACGCCCAAAGCGCTCCAAAGGTTGAGCCGGGCAATCGTGTGATCCACGAGAGCCGACGACCTTTGATTGAGCGCGTTGATAAAGTCATTCTGGGCTTCCACGAAATCTCGGGCGTTGCCCAAGCCGAGTTCGGATCGCAAATTTTCTTCCTCGACGCGCTGTTGCCCCAGTTTCACCCCAATCTGGCTGATCTCAAACTGGCGCTTGGCCTGATCCAGATTTCGAAGCGCTTCGGTCACGCCCAGTTGAATCTCATCTTCCTGCAACCGGGCTTGGCGAACGGCCTGATTAAATTGAATCAGGGAGGCGCGATACGCATTCCGCTCGGAACGACGATCCAAAGGAAGTTCCAAATTGACGATGGCGTCCCAACTTGAGCGATCCCAACCGAAGGAAAGCGGCTCGTTTGGATCGGAATCCAAGTCTCGAGAAAGCACCAAATCCAACACCGGCAACAGGCCGTTGCTCGCTACTTGAACTTTGCGGGCGGCGTCCATCGCTTGGTCGCGGGCGGTGTGCAAATCCATTCGCGAAGCCAACGCGATGAGGACGGCGCCTTGCAGATCCAAATCCGGATGCAGAATGGAAAGCCCCTCCACTTCTTGCGGATCAAAGACAAAGGGCGCGGCGGCGGAAAGCCCCAACTGCCTCACTTTGAAATCATCCAGCGACTGCTTATAGTTGCGGACGGCGTCAATCCACTGGCTCTCGGCAGAAAGTTCGGCCTGTTCCAATTGCCCCAACTGCGAACGGGATCGGCGGCCTTCCGCAAACATGGCGCGGCCTTCTTCGGCATTCCGCCGAAAACTCTCCAACCCAAGAAAGGCGTTGCGGGCAAACTCGCGGTTCAGCAACACGCGGTAATACGCCGCGGCCACCTGCACGGTAAATTCCTGTCGAAAACGAACAAAGTCTCGCAACGAATACATCACATTCCGCTCCGCCTGCGTCAAGTTTTCCATTGTGACAAGATATCCCCGGCCGCGCAACAAAGGTTGCATTACGCTTGCGGTCACTCGCGACGGCGAACGTCTTTGGGTAAAGAACTGAAGAAAATCCGTTGTAAAATCTGCCGCCAAGCGCGCGCCTCCCCGAAGCAATTGATTGAAGCCAACCGTCAAGGGAAGCCTAGACTCGGTCGTCTTATCGACTCCTTCCCGCACCGCCTTTTCGTTATATCTGCCGCTGGCGGAAAAAATAGGCGCAAAATCATAGCGAGCCTCAGTCAGATTCAATGCGGACAAATACACCGTCTCTTTTCGCGTTTGATAATTGCGGTTGTGCTTTGTGCCTAATTCCAAGGCCTTGCGCAGAGAGATTTGGTATGCGCCCAATTCAATCGTTCCCGCTTCTCCTAAAAAATTGGCGACTGACTCCATTTGCGGCAAGCCTTCCCAAGTTTCCACGGGAAGCATTTTAATGGAGAAATTGGCGCCGAATTCAGGCACTTCCCTCGACTTTTCCGCAAGAATGGCCGCCACCTGCCGATCCGCCACCTGCCGATAACGTTGCGACGAGCAACCGGACAACAACAGCAAACCGGCCGCCAAAATCAAAAGCACCGCCGTTTGCCCCGATTGCAGGCCAAATTGCGGCCATCTTGCGCAAGACATTTTTTCCACTCGTTTCAAGAACTCGTTGCATTCATAATTGCGCCCTCAAATCTTTCCTCGGCACCGCCAACACTTAAAGAATAGACCATTCCAATCTAAAAACGTCGCAAAATAGAAAAAAGAATTCTAGCCCGCCCAACAAAGATTGCTCAACAAAGGAAAAGTTTTACACAGAAACAGGGGACAATCGGAACGAGAATTCCTCACTCTTCAAGCCGAACTCCGGTTGAAAAACTTCCACAGCGCGCCGCAACGCACCAACGGCAAAGAGAATGGGATACAATTTTTCGTAATACCACAGCTTGGCAAAATAGAATCCGATAGGGCTGGGAGCGCCGAATTGATCCGCCTCTACTCGTTGCAACAACCATTCCAAACCCTTTTGCGCTGCCGCCTTTGTCCAACTTGACTTCAATTCATCCATCGACGCGCAGGCGAACAACGCTTCCACCACCAGCGAAGTCTCTTCCACAGACGAGGAGGCGCCGTAACTGCCGCCCCAGCCTCCGTCGTCATTTTGGTTCAGCGCCAGCCAGTGCATTCCCTGAACGACCGACGGCATAACCGGCCGCCGCTCCTTCTTTGGCAATCCAATCAAGGCCAAGAGAACTCGCGCCGTGCCGTAGACGGGATTCTCGTCGCCGGAAACTTCTTGATTGCCAAACCACAAAGGACGCCAGCTTCCGTCTCCTCGTTGACGCTTCAGCAGAAACCGAATCGCCCGCCGCAGGGGACGTTCGGCCCAAACTCGATCCTTTGGCGCCAACTTCGGCATCCATAAAGACCAAGCGCGAACCGCATGCGCCGTAATGTCCTCGCTACTTCGATCAAAGGGCAGTTTTCCCCAGCCCCGGCAGAAAGTGGGGACGCCTCCGTCCCGATTTTGAACATTGCAAAGCCAGCGGATTCCCGATGCCACGCGAGATTGGCGCAAACCGGCAAGCATCATGGAGGCGGAATCTTCTTTGTCCGCAAGATCCCAGAGACAATGCAGAGCGATCAAGGCGCCGGCGGTATCATCCGCATCGGGAACGCCTCCCGGCAAATCTGTCCAAGCCCAGCCGCCCGGCTCCGCTTGGGTGTAGGGATGGCGTCCCGAATATTGCCGGCGGCGAATCCATTCAGCCAAAGCCTCCCGCTCTTCCCGCGGCAAGCCCAACAGACCGCGAGTTCCCAAGGCGTTGACGGAAAGCGTCGTGACCCAAGTGCTCAGGTTGGTATCAATCGCCCAACTGCCGTCCTTGCGGGCAGAGTTGACAACAAAGTCCGCCGCTTTCAAAGCGACCGGATGCCCGGCCAACCGGCTCGAAGCCATGCTCATGGCCACAAAACTAGTCAACGGCGTCGCCTCCAAGAACCCGCCGTTGGCCGGTTGAATCGACTGCAAGACCGAAAGGCACTTGACCCGAAACGAAGAGCGAATCTCTCGCAAAATCGGGCTTTTTGGGGGAAGATGCGTATGCCGAGCCATGCCCACCGCAATCAAGGCCGGCAAGGCGTAACTTACCACCGGAAGCCGCAAGGCCGCATACCACCTGGGAGGAAACGCCGCCAACTCAAAGGGCAGAGGCTGTACCCATCGCCAAGCCGTTCGGTCGCCGCCCAAACGGCCGGCAATGGCCGCCATCGTTAAAATAGGCGCGGAGAAAGTCTTGTCCTTGCCGTAGCGCCGAGTCACCGCCGCCGCAATTTTCTCCGCTTCCAAGCCGCCGGCATGCCTCCGCAGCCAAGCCTCTGCCCGGTCCACGGTTTTTTGAAACGGATGGTCGCCCTCTTTTCCAACCAGATTGAGCGCCGACCAACACAACACCGTCGTGCTTATGTTGCTCCGGCTCCGATCGGTGTCTCCCCAACCGCCGTCAGGATTGGCGCTCTTGGCTATCCATTCCAATCCTCTCCCGATCAATCCTTGATAACGAGGATAGCGAGGCGGGGGGGCAGGCGGCTCAAAAAGCGATTGCGATGAAGAAAAGGTCCGAGAAACGGACGCAGAATTAGGCAGTCGACAACCAGCAAGCGCTTGATCCATCGCAAACAAGGCGGTGACGGCGGTCGCCGTTGCCAAAGGAGAACTGCTGAGGGCTCCTTCCCAATGCCCCAATTCTTCGCGCTCGGCCAACAAAACGCTCCTTGCTTTTTCAAAGGCGGCGGCAACTCTGCTTGGAAATTCGGAATTCGGAATGAAGAATTCGGAATTCATAACGGCGGCTGGAAGTCAATAGCGAGTAAAGATAGTGGATTGGCCAGCCACACAAATAACGGCAACGGACTTATTTCTCGTTCCCAGTTGCCGATTCGCCTCTCCGTCGCCGTTCAGGAAGGATCGCGCAAGCCCCCCTGCATCCGAAAAGCCGGCTCAAAACTAACCGATTCCGACTGACCCAGCGGTAGACAATTTCCGCAATCCAAATGACGCCGGGAAACCAAAGCGCCAAAGCAAAGGGAACTAGAACGGGCATTCGCATTCCAACAAATCGGACGCAACGCGCCCCGCGGTAAATCTTGCCGTCCTTCGCCAAACAGTGAATCGCCTCTAAAAGATCTTCCCGAGAAACATCCAATGCCAATCCGACGGCATGCGCATTCTTGATGGGAAAAAAAGACACCGCGTCCAGCCAGTCCAACCAAGTCAACAACCGAATTTGAAACACGCAAAACGGGCAGTCTCCATCGTAAATCACAAGATGCCGCTTCCGAACCGCCGTCATTTCACTCATATCTCCGCTTTCTCAAAATGTTCAAAATATCCGCTTTTCCCTGAAAAATCGCCGCCATCCAGACTCCCGCCAAGATGGACAAACGGCAACTTCCCCAAAACACATCATTAATCTCCGCTCACAATATCCCGAATCTCGCAACGAACTCAACGCAAAAAACTCAGGACTTTCTCGTTCTCGCTTGCCCCAAGATAAGCACTTCCACCCCGCGAAAACTCTTTTCCATCTTTCGAAAATTTTGGCAACGGCGGCCTGATTGACACGCTTGCCTTCAAAAATAATGCTGACGCACTCGATAAAAAAGTCTTTTGCCGGCGGGCAAAAGAGGCACGATTGCTTTCTCCGATTTAGTCTGCAAAACCTTCCATTGCGTCCAGTTTTGCAAATCCGAAGAAATCTCCACTTCATAGCGGAAGCAGGGATAAGCCCACCAAACCAGTTGATGCGTTTCTGGAGTCGCTTCATCTTCTTCCGGCAAAATTTGCAGACCCAATACAAAATTCGGAGGAGGAGGATGCGGAGGAGACCAATAGGTTCGCAATTGGAGAGACCCCGGAGTCGCCGGCGGAGTGCCGTGTCCGCCCAAATGTTGACTGAACACCATTGACGTTCCAAAGAGACTTCCATCCTCATTGGTCATAAAAACTTGCAAATCCACCGGGCCGGGGCCACGAACGCCTTTAATCACGCGGACGCCTCCCGCGAAAATGCCCGTGCCTTCGCCGGTGATTGGGTGATCTATAAATTTCACCGGCTCGCCGACGGGAGTTCCGTCCGCCAATTGCAACTGCGCGGTGAATTCCGATCCAAGCCACTTCGTTGCCTCGCAAGGCGTGGATCCCGGGATTCCAATCGGCTCAAAGTAATTGCTAAAGTCGACGGTTCCTTGGGCGGCGGCATTCCAAATGGCGGCGCATAACAAGACAAACAGCAGTTTTTTCATAAGTGGCGATGCTTTAGCGCAAAAACATTTCGAACAGCGGAGTATTTTGACGGCACCCGCTGTTTTCTTCAAGCATTCCTTCCGCGTAGACTTTCCAGAGTTGTTTGATTACTTTTGAATTTTGCGGTTAATTTTGCGGCTTTGAAAAAAATGCTTGCGCTTTTCCTTGGAAAAGGAATAACGATTTCTCTCTTGATTCGATTATGGGCAAGTTACTCGTCATCGCAGAGAAACCATCGGTCGCTTCCGACATTGCCAAAGCTTTGGGTTGCGCTCGACGCGACGATTATTTTGAGAACGACCGCTACTTGATTTGTTCGGCGATTGGCCACTTGCTGGAAATCGTCGTGCCGCCGGAATCGGAAGTCAAAGGAGGCAAGTGGTCTTTTGCTCATCTGCCGATGATTCCGCCTCGGTTTGATCTGCGTCCTTTCCCAAAAACTAAGGATCGCCTCAAACTCCTCCAAAAACTAATGAAGCGGAAGGACGTAAGCGGCCTGATCAACGCCTGCGACGCCGGACGGGAAGGCGAATTGATTTTCCGCTACATCGTTCAATACGCAAAAAGCCGGAAACCAGTGAAGAGGCTTTGGCTGCAATCCATGACCCGCGCAGCCATTCAAGAAGGATTTGAGAGGCTTCGCCCAGATGAAGAACTGCAACCTTTGGCTAGCGCCGCTGTTTGCCGTTCTGAATCCGACTGGATCGTGGGCATCAACGGCACGCGGGCGATGACTGCCTTCAACTCCAAATCCGGCGGCTTTCATCTAACAACCGTCGGACGCGTGCAAACGCCTACCTTGTCCATCCTTGTGAAACGGGAAGAGAAAATCAAAGAGTTCAAACCCCGAAAATATTGGGAAGCGCACGCCGTCTTCCAAGCGCAGTCTGCCGACTACTCAGGCCGTTGGTTCGACGAAAAATTCGACAAATCCAAGAAAGCAAAAACTAGCGAATTGCGGCCGGAGCGACTTTGGGATCGCGAAAAAGCCCTCAAAATCGTCCGGGAATGCCAAGGCAAAACCGGAATCGCCGCCGAAGAAAGCAAACCCAGCCGCCAGCAGTCTCCCCTGCTCTTTGACTTGACCAGCCTCCAAAGAGAAGCCAACTCCCGGTTTGGCTTTCCCGCAGCCCGAACTCTGCAAATCGCGCAGGCGCTTTACGAACGCCACAAACTCGTCACCTATCCAAGAACCGATTCCAGAGCCTTGCCGGAAGATTATCTCGACACCGTCCGCAATACATTGAAAACCCTTGCCCCATCCGAATACGGAATTTTCTCTCAAAAAATCCTCGATAAAAACTGGGTAAAACCAAACAAACGAATCTTCAACAACGCCAAAATTTCCGATCACTTCGCGATCATCCCCACCGCCGTCCGTCCCAAAAAAAACCTGAACGAAGCCGAACAAAAACTCTACAACACCATCGCCCGCAGATTTCTTGCGGTGTTTTTCCCAGCGGCGGAGTTTTTGCTAACCACTCGAATCACCCGCGTCGGCAGGCAACCGTTCAAAACCGAAGGCAAAGTCCTCATCGCGGCCGGCTGGCTGGAAGTTTACGGCAAGCAAAACCAAGAGGAAGAAAAAGCCAATCTCGCCTCCATTGAACCAAAAGAAAACGTCCAAACCTTAGAAGTCAAAATTCCGGAGTTCGAAACCAAACCACCGCCTCGCTACACCGAAGCAACCCTGCTCAGCGCAATGGAAGGAGCCGGAAAACTGGTGGACGACGAAGAACTCCGCGAGGCAATGAGCGCCAAAGGATTAGGCACGCCGGCCACCCGCGCGGCAATCATCGACGAATTACTCCGAAAAAAATACGTGCTTCGCAACCATCGAGAATTGCAGCCCACCGCCGAAGCGTTTTCTCTGATAACCCTGCTTCGCGGACTTCAAATTCCCGAACTTTGCTCGCCCGAACTCACCGGGAACTGGGAATACGAGCTAAATCAAATGGAACAAGGCCGCCTCCAACGCGACGTCTTCATGGACAAAATTCGAACGATGACCGAAACCATTGTCGAGAAAGCCAAAAGCTACGAAAGCGACACCATTCCCGGAGACTTTGGCAGTTTGGACGCTCCCTGCCCCAAGTGCGGCGCCGGCAAAGTTCGGGAAACTTACAAAACCTTTCAATGTCCATCGCATCCCTCCTGCGACTTCTCTCTCTGGAAAATCACCGCTGGCCGACAGTTCGAAGCCCGTGAAATCGAAGAACTGCTTGCCAAAAAGACAATCGGCCCTCTGCAAGGATTCCGCAACAAACAAGGACGCCCCTTCGCAGCAACCATCAAACTCACCGACGAATTCAAAATAGAATTCGACTTCGGAAATCAAGGAAAAGAAACCGAACAAACAACCATAGATTTCGCAAAACAAGAACCTTTGGGCAAATGCCCAAAATGCGGAATGCCCGTCTACGATGGCGGCATGAACTACGTGTGCAAAAAATCCGTCGGCGAAGAAAAATCCTGCGACTTCCGCTTCGGCAAAATCATCCTCCAACGAGAAATCCTAGCCGAGCAAATGAAAAAACTCCTCGCCCAACGCAAAACAGACTTGCTAAATCGCTTCATCTCCAAAAAAAGCGGCAAACCCTTCAACGCCTTCCTCGCCCTCGACAAAAATGGAAAAATCATCTTCGAATTCGAACCACGCACCTCCAAAAAAACCGCCGCAAAATTCGCCAAAAAAGAGACCGCCAGAATTGCCAAGATAGACCTGCGAAACCGACAACGACTGGGCAAATGCCCCCTCTGCGACGGCGGCGTTTACGACGCCGAAACCAACTACATCTGCGAACATACTCAAAAAAACGAAAATCCGTGCAAGTTCCGCTCCGGCAAAATCATTCTCCAACGAGAAATCCCAGCCGAGCAAATGAAAAAACTCCTCGCCCAACGCAAAACAGACTTGCTGAATCAATTCATCTCCAAAAAAAGCGGCAAACCCTTCAACGCCTTCCTTGTCCTCGGCAAAAACGGAAAAGTGAGATTCCAATTCCCTCCGCGCGACAACTAAGTCGCCTACCCCACTTATCCAATCCAACCAACCCCAAGAAAAATCCAACAACTCAAAACCAACCTCAACCGTTGACCATAAAGCTTACATAAAAACACCCTCTCACCACTAGTCACTCCAACAATGATTCCCCCAACACCAAACCTCCCGGAAACACGAACCAACAAAACTTCCTTCCCCGCAACAACAAGGCGGAATAGCGGGCTTTTGGTGAATTCAGCCACTAACCCAGCCGACAATAACCAATGGAACTTCTTCAAAACTAAAAACCCATCTTCGCACCCTTTGCAGTTTTGCCATCCCTTCCCATTCCTCCCATTGTACAAAACTTTTTCCCGCAACGGTAAGAAGGGCGGACGCGATTCTTGGCGCTCTTGGGCGTTTCTAACAAACTTGCTTTCCTCTTTTCTCCCCTTTTCGCATTTTGAGAATGGACGAGGCATCAATCAGAGATAGCGAACCAGCCAGAACGCATTCCCAAGCATCGCTGGACGACAGACGAATCAGCGTCCCTCCAAAAACATAAATCGCCATTGTGGATTCCATCGTGGAGTGGTTCACAATCGCAGACTTTTAGATTTAGAAACTAGTTCAGATGAAACATGAGGAAGAGAATCCCCTTGTTTGCGTCAAAACGAAAGCAACAAGCATCGGCCGGAAGTCTTTTTTAGCTGTGTTTGTTGTGTTGGCACTTTCTTCTCCTGTTCTCATCCAACCAAGCCAATCTCAGTTGTGTATTGTCTCTCCCATAGCCAAAACAAGGCCAGCCAGACTCTCTGGATGTTCAGTGCTTCTTTCACCACCGCGGCCACTCAAAATGGCCTCCAAAGCATTCCAACCTCCGCAATCTCCAATCATTCCCCTAGATGAGACACTTGGGCATTTATGAACTCTTTCAATAACGGACGCATTGACAACGCCAACAAGTCTAAGGATGCGAACTTTCCTCATTCTTTCTGATTGGCTAACTCTAATATCAAAGACATCGATTCGGCAAGAAAGAGAATTCTGGGCAGAGGCAGAACCAACGCCAACATCAACTTTGCCGCTCGTGTCTCAACGCGCCGATGATTGCCATCGTCAGCGCTAACAGCCGACTATTGAGCGTTTTTTGATGGACTAGGATAATCCATACGATGCCCTTGGGAATTCGCTTCTTCAGCCGTTTGTTTTATTCCATCAATCCGCCTTCTTCTTGGGTGGGAACGAGCTGGATCAACAAATCCATCGGCGACTTTCATACGCAAAGCGAGAATAATTCTGGGGCCTTATTAGGTCTCTCCTAATCAAAGAGCAGAGGCTTACGGATCCTTCCTAGCGGCCAACAGCGTTGGCTTGGAGCGGATTGTCGTCCACAGCAGAATCATCCTCGAACTCAAAGAATACGCTCTCATCTTCGGCTTATTTGCTTTGGCTTTTGTGCTTGTCCGCCGCCATTTTCATAAGAAACGGCAAGCCCAAGCTGCCACTTTGTAGACTTGGTTTGGTGTTGCGGATTTTTTGGTGTTTGCGGCGAGCGACGAAAACGATAAAGCACCCACAGCTTGTAGCTGGTATCTTGTGATTTATAGCTTTGCCTCTCTCCAACAGTTAGCGATTGGCGAGGGGACACGGCTGGTGACTTATAGCCGGCTAGCTGCCGTGCGAGTAAACTAGCGGCCAATGCTTTGTGGGTTGATGTTTGTGAGGTGATTAGCGACGGATGATTTGTAGTTGGCCAATGGCGGAGATTGCTTTTTCTAATTTTGTTTTCAAGAGACTTGGGACGTGAAGGTTTTGGAGTTACGAATTGGGAATTGAGGATTCCAAATGACGGATTAGCGGTGAGTAGGGGGTCAGATTGGATCGTGGAGCGAGGAAGGTTAGCATTGGCTTGTGGTTGGTGTTTTCGGGCTTTTTACAGTTTCAGCAACTTTGCTTCGGGATTTTTTGAGGTGAGGGGTTTTTCTCCTCCAAAAATTTGAACTCCGAATTTTTCCTGTATGAACTTTGCATGAAAACAGCTTGATCCGATTTTTGTGGGCTTGGTTGCAAAGATAGAAATTCGTTTCTTGAAGAAGCGCAAAATTTATGGAACGGCTTGGCAGAATTGGTTTGACATTGGGGGAGGGCGGGAGCAATCTTTTGCGCATCCGTTGATATGACGGTCTCATAGAGAGTGGCGGAGGGACTGGCCCGATGATGCCACAGCAACCGGTTGGGGGAGCGTGCCTCGGCGTCCAGGTGCCAAGTCCAGGTCGAACCGAGGATTCGATGGTTTGGGAAGATGAGAATCAGCGCGTGACTTTGCCCGGCTCTTCTCCTTTTCCCAAAGGCGAGAGCCTTTTTGTTTTCCCGGGCGGCTGGAGAGGGAATTGCAAAACAGATGAGTAAAGACAGTGGTTTTATGAAGGCCTTGAAGTGCCGCGAGTGCGGCCGGGAATACCCGCTTGAGGCAAAGCACGTGTGCGAGTTTGACTTCGGCCCGCTTGAGGTGGTTTATGATTATGACCGGATTCAAGCGGTGTTGACTCGTCGGCTGGTGGAGTCTCGTCCGCAGAGCATGTGGCGGTATCGCGAGTTGCTTCCCGTGGCCGGAGAGCCGACGGTGGGTTGCCAGGTTGGGTTCACGCCTTTGTTGAGGGCGGATCGATTGGCCAATCGGCTGGGGATTCGGGAGTTATGGATCAAAAACGACACGGTCAATTACCCCACGCTTTCTTTTAAGGATCGGGTGGTCAGCGTGGCGTTGAGCCGTTCGCGGGAGTTGGGGTTTGAGACGGTGGCCTGCGCTTCTACGGGCAATTTGGCCAATTCGGTGGCGGCCAATGCGGCGACGGCGGGTTTGGCGGCATATGTGTTTATTCCGGCGGATTTGGAGCAGGGGAAGGTGTTGAACTCGTTAGTTTACGGGCCTCAAGTCATTGGAATTCAAGGGCATTATGATGAAGTGAATCGGCTTTGCGCTGAGATTGCCGGCAAATACGGCTGGGCTTTTGTGAACGTGAACATGCGTCCTTACTATGCGGAAGGATCCAAGAGCATGGGCTTTGAGATTGCCGAGCAACTTGGTTGGCGCGTGCCGCAACATACGGTGATCCCGATGGCTTCGGGATCGTTGTTGACGAAGATTCATAAGAGTTATCAAGAGCTGAGCCGACTGGGGCTGGCGGAAGGTTCGGATTGGCGTATACACGGAGCGCAGGCTACGGGATGCTCGCCGATTTCTTCGGCGCAGAAGTCCGGCCTCGACTTTTTCCAACCGGTTAAACCGAACACGATTGCCAAGTCTCTGGCTATTGGAACGCCGGCCGACGGTTTTTACGCCCTTCGCGTGATGAAGGATTCTCGCGGGGCTGCGGAAGATGTTTCCGATGACGAAATTCGCGAGGGCATTCGCTTGCTGGCCGAATGCGAGGGCGTTTTTGCCGAAACGGCCGGAGGCGTCACGGTTGGCGTGGCGAAAAAACTTATTGCCAACGGCGACATTCCGGCGGAAGATTCAGCGGTTTTATGCGTTACCGGTCACGGTTTGAAGACTTTGGATGCGGTGCAGGGATATGTGGGCAAGCCGCGCGAGATCAAACCGAGCCTGCGCGAGTTTGAGTCAGTGGTCGCCGAAGATAGAAAAAGCGCCCATTAGCGGGTGAATAGACAAAAAGAAGAGAGATTTTATGGCAGTTCAAGTTCGAATCCCAACTCCGTTGCGAAGTTTGACCAACGGCGCCGAAGTGGTTGAAGTGGAGGCCTCGACAATTGGCGGCGCCATTGAGGCGTTGCAAGCGCGGTTTCCGGGAATCAAAGAGCGTTTGGTGGACGAGGCGGGCGAAGTGCGCCGCTTTGTTAACGTCTACGTTAACGAAGAAGACATTCGGTTTCTTCAAAATCAAGACAGCCCGCTAAAAGACGGGGATGAAGTGAGCATTATTCCGGCCATTGCCGGCGGTTGAAGATTCGTGCCGATGGCGTCAACTCCAAAACGCAAGCGTTCCGCAAAGAAGGCGTCGACAAAGGAGCCGGTCGAGCGGTCTCGGCTTTGGCTCATGTATCCGTCGAAGTTGATTCGGAGTCCTGTGATTTGGGAGGTTGGCACCAAGTTCAACCTTGTTCCCAACGTGCGCCAAGCCAGCGTGACTGATGAAATTGGCATTGTTTGCTTGGAGTTGTCGGGATTGCGCAAAGACATTAAGGCGGCCGTGAAGTGGATGGAGAAACTTGGAATTCGAGTAGAGCCGGTTGAGATTAACGTGATTGAAAGCTGAACTTCGGAGCGATTGGGCGAGGCGTCTTGGCGCAAGCATTTTGTCCGCACAATTCTCTTTCGCAGGCGAATGGAGAGCGGAAATTTTGAAGTTCAGGTTGTCTCGCATTTTTTGGCGGAAAACAGAATGGCAAAGCAAAGTAGCAATCTAACGAAGCGCGACTTGATTCTTCGCATCAGTAGCGAGACAAAATTAAGGCAGAGTAGCGTGCAGGCGGTTATTCAAAAGATGTTGGATCATATTCGCGAAGCCGTCGCGCAGGGAACCGCCGTGGAACTGCGAAACTTCGGCGTCTTTGAAGTCCACATCCAAAAAGCGCGGATTGGGCGCAATCCAAAATCCCCTAAGAAAAACATCAAAATCCCGTCCCGTTCCGTCGTCAAATTCAAGCCCGGCAAGCAAATGCGCGAAGGAGTTCTTGTGCTGTCTCTAAAAGATTTAGATTAGGCGTTTGTCGCGAGGCGCTTGGTCGTTATTTCGCTGAATTTTGATGGAACGTCTGCCGGGATTTCGAGATTTTTTTCCCGCTCCTTTGCCGCAAAGGGGGCATTGGGAATTTGAGGCTCGCGCGTATCTCTTCGCCGCTTGGCGACGCGTATTGGCTTCTTACGGTTTTCAAGAGTACGATGGCCCCGCGCTGGAGCCTCTGGATCTTTTTACCAAAAAAAGCGGCGAAGAAATTGTGCGGCAACTCTACGCATTTGAGGACAAAGGAGGCAGATCGGTTGCCCTGCGCCCTGAGATGACGCCTACACTGGCGCGCATGATTGCGGCTCATGGACGCCACTATAAAAAACCCGTCAAGTGGTTTTCCATTCCCCAGTTGTTCCGTTACGAGCGAAAACAAAAAGGCCGCCTGCGGGAACACTTTCAGCTCAACGCGGATTTGCTTGGCGAGGCCGGCGCAACGGCGGATGCGGAATTGATCGCCCTGATGATTGATGTTCTCAAAGCCTTGGGCTTGGGGGCGGACGACGTCGTGATCCGCTTAAGCAGTCGCGAAGCGTGGCAGAGTTTTTTCCGAGAACACTCGGCGGCGAAGGGCAACGAGGAATACGAGTTCTTTCAAATCGTCGACAAACTAGAGCGAACAGCAAGCGAGACGTCGGCGCGGCAGCTCGATACAATTGGAATTTCCCTAGACAAAGTGGAACGGTTCATTATGGAGGCAAAGCCGACGGCGCGGTTGGCGGGCATTGTGGAAGACCTGGCGGCCCGCGGGCTGGACGCATTTGTCCAAATCGACTACGGCGTCATCCGCGGGTTGGCCTATTACACGGGAGTCGTCTTTGAAGCATTTGACCGGCAAGGCAAGTTTCGGGCAATCGCCGGCGGCGGCCGTTACGATCAACTCATCGAACAGATTTCAGACGGCAAAACCTCTCTTCCCGCTCTGGGATTCGGCATGGGAGACGTTGTCCTTTTGGAACTGCTTCGCTCTTTAAACTTGCTCCCCCAATGGAACGCCAGCGTCGACGTGTACTGTATAATCCCGAACGAAACATCCCGCCGTGCCTCCCTGCAAATCATCCAAAAACTCCGAAACGCAGGATTCAAAGTGGAATACAGTTTAGCGGCGCGAAAACCCGAAAAACAACTCCGCCAAGCGATAGAAAGAAAGGCTTCCTTCGCGGCATTCCCAGTTTCCGGGAAAACAACGGCAGTCCGACTGAAAAATCTTTCCAGCCGCAGCGAGTCAACCCTTTCCCTGTACGATTGCGTAAAAACACTGCGCCGCCAAATCCCACAGCAGTCAACTTGACTTGCGCCCCAAATGTCCTCAAACAAATTCTCCGCCGTCCTTTTCGATCTTGACGGAACCCTCCTAGATACGCTGGAAGAAATCGCAACGGCGGCCAACTCCGTCTTGCAACGGCGGGGCTACGCCTGCCATGAAGTTCAAGCCTACCGACGCTTCGTGGGAAACGGCGTTGGCAACCTCGTCGAGCAAATTCTCCCCGAAGATCGCCGTTCCAATCATCGCGACGTTCAACAATTCGCAGAAGATCTGGCTGCGGAATACGAAAGCCGGGAAGATCGACTCACAAAAATTTATCCCGGAATCCCCGAACTCCTCACCGCACTACAAGACAAAGGCATTTCTCTAGCCATCCTCTCAAACAAACCCCATCTTCTCACAATCCGATGCGCCAACCGATTTCTGTCCCAGTGGAGGTTTCAATCCATACTCGGCCAACGCGCGGATCGTCCGCGAAAGCCCGATCCCACCGGTGCCCTTGAAATTGCCAAGTGCATGAGAATTCCTCCCCATTTTATCCTCTACGTCGGCGACACCGAAGTGGATATACAAACCGCCCGCGCCGCCGGAATAACTTCTGTGGGAGTGCTTTGGGGATTTCGATCCAAGGCGGAACTCATCGCCAACAAACCCAACTTCATTATAGAAACACCAAAACAAATCCTATCTCTTCTAGAAAAGAAAAATTAAAATAACACAATGGCTACCGCCCTTGCCATACAACCGCGCACAAAAAGAAAACAAACGACCTCATGAAAAAGAAAAAACAACACGGCAACCCCTTCAATCTTTCACAGACGAGGGAATAACCAAAAGCTTCCGACCAAAAAATTGAAGGCGTCTTGCCCAACAGCACATATCCGTTCCTCACTTTCAACGTTGTCACATTAACGGAACTTTGCTCCGTCAACGAGCCAAAGTATGAATCCAACAAGCGGGAAAATAAAACAACCAACACAAGCAAACAAAGCAAAGTTGCCCGCCCTTCGTCTTATCCGGCCAAGTGTTTTTGCAAACATCACTCGCTAAGACGATTACTATTAACAAGCGGAGTCAAAAGCCCGATTTTTCGACTGTTTGGCGAAGCAATAGGGAAAGATAATTATAACTCTCCCAATGCTTTGATTATGCTTTGACATTCAGTGTGGATCTCCGATATAAATGAATCCTCTTGTTATGTATTCGTAATGGCTAGAATATCACAAAGAACCCTTTGGGTTAACCCTTTTGGTTTGGTGCGGGGAGATTTTACTGTTTGGTGCGGACGCCGATAGATTCTAGGAAGGGTTGAATGGATCGGGAACGGCCGAGGAATTTTTCGATAGATTGGTTCACGTCGCGGGAGTTTCCCGGAGCGTAAACTTCTTTCCGCAGGCGTCTTCCGACAACGGCGTCGAAGTAGCGCTCAGGCGATTTTTCAAAAACGGTTGCTATGTCAGCGGCGATGGCATCCGCCCAAGCGTAGCCGTAGTAGCCGGCGTCGTAGCCGGTGAGGTGGCCGAAGCCGGCGACAAAGGCGGTTCCTTTGGGAGCGGGCAGAAAGACTTCGGCGAAGAGGCGCTCGGAAACTTGGAGAGCGTTGGGAACAGATTCGGGATTGGGGGCGGAATGAAGCTCGAGGTCTAGCAGGCCGAAGCTAATTTGGCGGCGATAGAAGGATCCGATAGAGGAAAGACGAGATTCTTTGAGGCGACGGATGAGATCGGCGGGGATTGCTTTTATACCATCAGTTGCATCCTTTTGAACATTAGGAATAGTCTGGGCGGAGACTCTTTTGGATATATTACAAGAAACTTTTCCATTAGGGTGGAAGCAAATGTTTACCTCCTTGTGTAGAGTATCTTTTTCGTCTACATAAAACGCATAATACTCTTCCCCGTTTGAATTCAATTCGTAATCAAAAAGGTGCAAGTGATCCCATAGAACGATGCTTTTCCTTTTCTCATCCCAAACGACGTTATGGCGTCCGTGTTTTGGATGCATGAAACGCAAGTCTTTCCATTGTTTTAACAAATGCTGTTTTTTTGTTTTGAGCCATTTTGGAGATTTCCCGCGCCGTCCGGTAGTAATGATATTTAGAGATAGAAAATCCCAAACCCAGTTTTCGAGCATTTGAGAGGGCACTTCGACGAAGTCCCGGGGGACGCTTGTGCCGGAAAAGCGAGAGTGGTTCGCCTCCGTGAGCAAGGAGTGGAGGGCGTGGCCAAATTCGTGAAATAAGGTTTCCACTTCGTTGTGGGAGAGTAAGGAGGGTTTGCCTTCGGCGGGCGGTGGAAAGTTGCAGACTAAGGCGACACAAGGGCATTGATACTCTCCGGACGGGAGGCGTTTGCCATCGATGAGACTGAATTGAGCGAAGTGATGGAATTTTCCTTTTCGGGGAAACACGTCGAGGTAAAAAGTTCCTAGTGGGTGGTGATTTTTTGTGTCGGAGACTAAGTAAAGTTCGAGATTGTCGGTCCAGAGGTAGGGGGCTTCCAGCTTAGCGAAGGACAAGCCAAACACTTGTCCGCAGATTGTGAACATTCCCTTGAGGACGCGATGGTAGGGGAAGTGAGGGCGGAGTTGTTCGGCATCGACTTGGTAACGTTGTTTTTTGAGTTGGTTGGCATAGTAGCGCCAATCCCATGCATAGATGGCGGCCTCGGTGTTGCCGGTTTCCGCAATTTTAAGTGAGCGGTAGGATTCCAGTTCGGCGGCGAACTTGTCTTCCAAGCCGTCTTTCAATTCTTTCAAAAACTGGATGGCGGCGGCTCCGTTGCCGGCCATTTTGGTTTCAGTTTTGTAGTCGGCCCAAGAGGGGTACCCTAGTTTGTTGGCGATGGAAGCACGCAGTCGAAGGATTTTTTGCAGGAGTTGGACGTTGTCTTTGGAGGCCAACGAATCGCGGGCGACGTTCATTCGCTTGCGGGTGGTTTCCAATTTGGCGTTTTCCATCACGGCCATGAAATGCCAAGCGATTTCGGCGTGAAGTTCGTAGTTTTGGTTTTCGTTCAGGAGGTTTTCTTGATCCAGAAAGTCTTGGGGCAATCCATCAAGGTCTGCTTTGGAAAATTCAAGCGTGATGGAGGCGCAAGTGATGTTGGCGTCAAAGTCGGCGGCGGCGCGCGCGAGTTCTTTTCGGAGGCATTGGATTTCGTTTTTTTCCGTCGGCGGAAGGTGCAGGCCGGCGCGGCGGTAGTCTCGGAGGGTATCCTCAAAGAGTCTTTTATCTTCTCCTTTTAGGTTGGGGCGGGTATCTGCGTAGGCGCGGATGGTTTGGTAAACGTCTTCTCGATAGTCCAGACTAACGGACCAATCTTGAAACTTTTTGACAAGTTCCACGGCTTGCTTTCGCATGGCGTCGTCGGGGTGAGTTTCTTTGACGAGGCACAAACGGTTGGCTGTCAGGTATGTTGCATGAAGGAGGTCGTCTAACTCTTGCACGGTGTTTTCGAAGCGCAAACGGCTTGGATGCAGAGCGGCGAGAGCGGCCAATCGTTTCTCGGCAGTTTGGATGGTTTCTTTTAGGGAGTTTTGTAGCGAATCAGGATCGGTTTCAAAATGAGGAAGTTCGAGCCTTCGGCCGGCCGTTCGGGCGCGTTCTCGCGCTTTGGAAAGCAAGGCAGACGAATCAGGATAGACGGCGGCAAAGTTTTTTGCGGCGGAATCGGATTGTGCGTTAGACATTTGTTATCGTATTTTTTGCAAGGGCCGGCGCCCGTTGATCAGGCGTTTGAAAGGCATAGACTACTCCGCCGGAGGTGGCAGATTCAAGCAGAGAATTCTCCGATGCAAAGCCGCGGGCAAACCTTAAGTTCGGCGGCAAGCCGTCAAAAATGGGAAGCAAGTTCCAATTCGATTCTCTTCCAATTTCCGCGCAGGATTGGACGGGAGTTGCCGAGAGACGACGGCCAAAAATGGACGGCTGGCGATTCAAAAAATTTTGGCTTGCCAAAGGTGCGGGGGAATCCTTATATTGCTTCTTCCCAAATTGGCGATGAGACAAACGGCGACAATAGGGTGGAACGCCTTTGTGGAGGTGTTGCGGCAGCCCATTTTTCTTTTGTTGATGACGGCTTCGGCGGTTTTCGCAGTGTTCTTGGCCAGCACTCCGTTCTTTGGCTTTGGCGCGGACGACAAATTGGTGAAGGACAGCGTGCTGGCAACGATGTTGGTGGTTGGCTTATTGGTGGCGGTTTTGAGCGCTTCTTCTACGCTGTCGCGTGAAGTGCGGTCGGGAACGGCGTTGGCGACGCTTTCCAAGCCGGTGGGTCGGTTTCCCTTTTTGTTGGGAAAGTTTCTTGGGCTGGCCGGAGCGCTTTCTGTGCTGACTTACGTCAATTTGATTAGCGCGTTAATGGCCAGCCGAATGGCTTTTACGGCTTATGGCGAAGCGGACAAGCGGGCGTTTTTTCTTTACACGGGGGCGATTTTGCTGGCGTATGCGGCGGGGGGGTTCACGAATTATTTTTTGCGACGCCCCTTTGTCTCAGACGCCGCGTTTTTTGTGGCGGTGTTTTCGACTTTGGCGTTTTGCATCGTGTCTCAGTTGCCGCGTCCGAGTTCCATGTTTGAGGAGCACATCCAAATAGACTGGCGTTTGATTCCGGCGTCGGTTTTGATTTTGTTGGCCTTTTTTGTGTTGGCCGGATTGGCGCTGGCTTGTTCCACTCGTTTTGACTTGATTGCCACTTTGTCGATTTGTTCGGGGGTGTTTTTAGTGGGGTTGATGTCGGATTATTTGTTGGGCAGGCCGGCGGCGGAGGGCGCGTGGTGGGCAAAGGCTTTGTATGCCGCGGTTCCGAATTGGCAGTTGTTTTGGATGGCGGACGCTTTGGAGAATGAAAAGACAATTCCTTGGTCGTATGTGGGGCGGGCGTTTTTGTATGCGGCGCTGTATTTGGGCGCTCTCTTGGCCTTGGCCTTGGCGTTGTTTGAGGATCGGGAGTTGAGTTAAAAAGAAAGAGGCTTTGGCGCATGAAAAATCGGGCGTTCTCATCGAAGGACGCGAGGATGACAATATGATGGAAGGAAACGGACAACGGAACGGATTGGTGAACGCGGCGGCGCTTTTGGTTGCCTGCGCGGTTGCGTCGGCGCTGGCCCGCTATGCGGATTCGGCGGCGGCGTTGGTGGGAGCGGTGTATTTGGGCTTTGGCTTTGTGGTGGCGGCGGTGAGCGGCTTCCAAATGCGTTTGGAACGGCGGGAGTCGCTGGAGCGTTTGGAATACGACGAGATGATGCGAGAGCGGAAAGACGCCGCTTTGTTCGAGGACACGGGAGAGGATACCTTTATTGCCAAACGGTCACGGGAGCAGTTTGAGCGGTATTTAGTTCCGGCGTTCACGGTGGGGTTGTTGCTGGCGCAGTGGGGAGCGGTTTGGTTGCTCTGGGAAAGGTTGTCTGAAGTGGGTCCTCCGAATTTGAACAACGCCGCCTTGGCGATGGCGGGGTTTGGAGTGTTTTCGCTGATTCTGTTTTTGTTGGGGAAGTATTCGGCGGGGTTAGCACGGATGAAGGAGCGTCGTCTACTGCGGCCGGGGGGGGCGTATTTGTTGTTAGGGGCGATGATTTGTTTGCTGGTGGTTTTGACGGAGGCGGGGGCGTGGTTTGGGTTTGAGCGGTTGGATGGGCAGGTTGCTCTGGTTTTGGTAGTTTTGTTGGGCTTGGCGGGGGCGGAGTCGCTGGTGAATTTAGCACTTGAGGCGTATCGTCCCCGCGGAAAAGGGAGGGAGGATCGGCTGCTTTACGAGAGCCGGTTGGTGGGATTGCTGGGGGAGCCGGCGGGATTGGTGCGGACGGTGGCGCAGGCGTTGGATTATCAGTTCGGGTTCCGAGTTTCGGAGACGTGGTTTTACAAGTTTCTGGAACGATCTTTTGGGTGGTTGGTTTTGCTGCAAGCGGGAATTATGCTACTTTCCACCACGTTTGTGATTTTGGAGCCTCAGGAAGTGGGGATTCGGGAACGGTTTGGGAAGGCTGGAGGGAACGTATTAAAGGCCGGCCTTCACTTCAAACTGCCTTGGCCGATAGATCGCGTGTATCGGCATCCGGCCAAGGAGGTTCAAAGTTTTCACATCGGCTACACGGTGGATGAGGAGCGAGAGAAGGAGCGGACGTTGCTTTGGACGGTGAGTCATTATGAAGAGGAAGTGAACTTCTTAGTGGCCAGCGGCGAGCAAGAAGAGGGATCGGCGGAAGAAGGGACGGTTCCGGTAAATTTTCTAACGGCGGCGATTCCGGTTCAGTATGTGATTAAGGATAAGGATGAGGAGATTAAGAATTGGTTTTACAAGCACAAGGACGCAAAGGAATTGCTGGAAAGTATCGGCTATCGGGAGGTGGTTCGCTACTTGGTGAACGTCGATGTTTTAGAAATTATGTCCAGCGGGCGGCGAAGAGCGGCGGCGGAGTTGCAAGAGAGGATTCAACAAGCGGCGGACAAGGCGGAGCTGGGAGTGGAGATTTTGTTTGTGGGCTTGCAGGATATTCATCCGCCGGTGGGGGAACAGCGGGTTCCCGTGGCGGCGGCCTTCGAGGAGGTGATTGGAGCGGTTCAAGAAAAGGAAGCGGCGATTATGGAGGCCGAAGCGTATGAGGCGGAGATCCTTCCCAAAGCAAAGGCCGAAGCGACTCGGTTGCTAAGCGAGGCGGAAGCTTATCGGAAGGCGCGGATGGAAAGCGCCAAGGCGGCGGCGGCGCAGTTCGAACAGCAGGGCAAGGCGATGGCGGCGGCGCCGAATGTGTTTCGGAGCCGGAAGTATTTTGATGTTTTGGCCAATTCGCTCACCAATGTTCGAAAGTATATAATGACTCCGGAATCGGTTGATGAAGTGTTCACAATAAACTTAGAAGACAGGATTGCCCAAGACTTGCTCTTGGGCGCGCGACCGGAAGAAAATTAAGGAAAAGGATTGTAAAGGATAAAAGCAATCCAGAAACAGCGAATGAAAAGAAAGAAAAGATTATGCAAATAGAATTCTATAACACCCGGCGGCGGAGAAAACGATTGCATTGGAAGCCTACGATTGCATTGGAAGCCTATACGGCGGCTTTCTTTCGTTTGCGGTAACTAATTAATAGTAAAACAGGAATTTGAGATAACGAGAAAAGATTTATGAGCAAGCAACCTCTTTCTATGATTACGGGCGGCGTTTTGCTGTTTGTGTTTGCGGCGATTCTATTTGCCTTTCAGGTAAGGCAAACCGAAGTAGCCTTGGTGACGACTTTTGGAAGGCATTCGGATTCATCGACAAAAACGGAGCCGGGTCTGTATTTTCGCCTGCCGTGGCCGATTCAAAAGGTGTATAAGTTTGACAATCGAATTCAGAACTTCGAGCGTAAGTTTGAGCAGACCATGACAAGCGACGCCAGCACGTTGCTAATCACGATCTACATCGGCTGGAAAATTGAGGATCCACAGATCTTCCTGCAACGATTTGATGGCGACGAGAACAAGGCCAAGCAAATTTTGGAAAACTTGGTTCGCGACGCAAAGAACAGCGTCATTGGGCGGCATCCGTTTAGCGACTTGATTTCTCCTCAAAAAGAGCAACTGAAGTTTGACGAAATGGAAAGCGAAATGCTGGCCGCCATCCAGCCGAAGGCGAGGGAAAGCTACGGCATCGAAGTGTCTTTGGTGGGGATTAAGCAGCTGGGTCTCCCGGAATCCATTACCGGCAAAGTGTTTGAGCGAATGCGGGCGGAGCGGCAGCGGCAAGTCAAGCGCTATCAAGGCGAAGGCGAAGCCAAGGCGATTGAAATCCGCGCGCAGGCCGACCTCCAACGCCAAAAAATCTTGGAAGACGCCAGAGCCGCCGCAACCGTGATGATGGGGCAGGCCGACGCCGAAGCGGCCAAGTATTACCGAGTGTTTGAGCAATTTCCCGAATTGGCGATCTTTCTTCAGCAGGTGAAGGCGCTCAAAGCGGCGACCGGCGACAAAACCACCTTGATTCTCGGCCCGGATACGCAACCGTTCAACCTGTTGCGAGGTTTGGAAAGTGCCGGACGGTCTGCCGAATCGAATTCAACAAACAAACCCAAAGAAGAAGAGCGGCAAGTTGCGGACAGCGACTCCTCGCCCGCCGGCGACGCCATAGAAAAAAAGAAGATTGTTCTTCCTTCTCATCCTCCAATATTAGGTAAATGAACCGCAAAGCCTACAAAGAATTTGTCGGTAACAAGTAAAAAAAGATGAGAACAATTAAGAAACTACTAATCGGACTGGCTGTTTTGGCGGTCAGCGTTACGGGAATGCAGGCATATCCCTATGCAGTTGTAACCACTAGTGAAGAGTTGGAGAAACAAATCAATTTGCACGAGCTTACAAACTGGACAAACAGCCGGCACTCGTTTGCAGAAGAATTAGGAAGGCGACAATTAATCGGAGGGTGGGAGTCAAGGGGCAGGCTGAATCATAAACATGTCCATCTTCCCGCTTACTTGAACATAGTTCAAACATTAGACCTGCGAGGAAACAATTTGACGAACTTTGTTGTGCCGCCGGGTATGGTTCAGCTTTACCAAATCAAGTTAGCAGGCAACACATCATTGACTAATCTAGTTCTCCAACAAGATACCGGGGTGTGCCGTGCGTTATATTTTCAAGGATTCCCTGAAGTCCCGTCTGATGGGCGAGGCACGGCAGCTGTTGTGATTGAGTTCGGAGATGTTGGTCTGAAGACTATATCGGCACCTGAATGGATGAATGGAAGGATTCGATACAATCAAACCACTTTCAAAAAACTTTTAGAGATTGAACATAAATGGAGACCATCAGGCGCAGAAGTTGTCCATTGGCGCCAGTGGAATAAAGATGAATGGATAAACAGAATCTATGTGTGTTGGGGTCCTGGCGTGCTTCAGGCATCGGTTGGATTCCCGATTGCTTTTTATGACGAGTATCCATGGATGGTTGAAAGAGAAGAAAACTCATGGAATAGAAGAACAAAACTGGCGTCGCCGAATTATGGCTCGTTCGGATTCACAGAGGACGGACTAATGAAGATGTTCAGGGTGCGCAAGAACACAGGCAAGTACGTGGATGTCGAGTCTGTGGATACAGACGGGAATCGCAGAGTCGAGAATCGATGGCGAGGCGATGTTTATAGGAGGCCTTTCGTTGCGCCTATTCCGTCCGTCACCATCCAAAAAAGAAAGAGGCAATAATGGAACTCATCATAATAATCATCATCCTGTGGTTGTATTTAGTGAGGCCTTGGAAAGACGTCGAAACATTTGGCGAGACGAGATACTTCTTAAGACCAGAGCATCCTTATGAATTCTTCCGTTTGAAACCGCAGGAATAACGAGAGAGAAAATTTGACCGAAACAACAACTTTATTTACGAAAATTGCATAATCATGACAGAATTAAAAGCAAAGATTGACGAGCCTCGTTCGCAGTACCCTATCCCTCGCGCTCAATACAAAGTTGAAGTGCTACGAGGAAGAAAGGGGGGCTATAAGGCAGATTTGACAGGGTTAGATTTCACAGTCTTTATTACTAAATTGGGTCTTGACCGATATAAAGATTATGAAGAAAAGATTAAAAATCACATCTCCAAAGCGTTGGGAGAAGAAAAAGGAATCTTGACCTTCGACAACAAGTTGTGTGACGGGGGAAGTTGGATAGCTAATAGAATTACTCTTTATTTCGATTACACAAATTTGGCGGAATGAAAGATATTTGGAAAATCATGTTTGGAGTGGCTGGCGGGTTTGCGTTGCCGACGTGTTCGGCGTTTGCTACGTTGAACTGGCTTTCAGGGAGCAAGATTTCAACGAGGAAATAAAACCAGTCGAGACGGAAGAGCGGAGCGAACGGGAATGAGCCCAATTGTTTAGAGCGTTGCTATGAACCAAAACGAAGAGAAAAACTTGCCGGATCTGCCGGAGAAGATTCCCGCCAAGCCAGTGGAGACCGCCGGCGATTTGCCGTCAGAAGCGCCGATGGAAGATGCCGGCACTCAGGCTTTGTCCGATGCGCTGGCGAGCAGCTTCCGATTTATTCGGGCCTTGATGATTATCTTGGTGGCTGTTTTTTTAGGATCCGGGATTTTCACGGTCAATCCCAACGAAGTGGCGGTGATTTTGCGTCTTGGCAAGCCGGCGGGTTCCGGCGCAGACGCTATTCTGCGGCCGGGACTTCACTGGTCGTTTCCTTCTCCGATTGATGAGATTGTTCGCATTCCCGTCGGCGAAAGCCTCACTGTGGAAGCGACCAACTGTTGGTATCAACTCACCCCCGAAATGGAAATCTCCGAGGAGTTGCCGCCGTCCTTATCCACTCTGCAACCGGGCGTGGACGGCTATGCATTGACTTCGGACGGAAACATTATCCACGCGCGGGCGACGGCGAAATATCGGATTGCGAATCCACTGCGCTATGCGTTTGGTTTCCGCGGCGCCACGAACATTTTGGAAAACGCGCTCAACAACGCCGTTTTATACGCTACTGCCCGGCACACTGCCGAGGAGGCCTTGTATAAAGAGAAGACGGGTTTTCAGGATGCGGTGCGCCGGCGTTTCGTGCAAACGATTGAGAAAGCCAATCTTGGAATTGAGCTGGAACCGATCCAAGTTCAAACCTTTCCGCCAATGTATGTAAAGGAAGCGTTTGATCAAGTTTTGGAAGCGGAGCAGGCACTTAGCGAGGCGCGCAACACGGCCCAAGGCGAAGCCGAAGAGATCACTCGAAAGGCCGTTGGAGAAGGACGGGCTTTGATTAGCGACGGCATTACCCAAAGCAACATGCTTGTGCAGACTTTGCGGGCGGAGGCCGAAGCGTTTTCCGACCAGCTGGCCGATTATCAGAGAAACCCCCGGCTGTTCCGGGAGCGGTTGCTAGTGGAAACCATGTCCCAAGTTTTGACCAACGTGAATGACAAATGGCTTTTGCCTGAATCCAAGGAAGGCGGGCGGCGGCAAATCCGGCTCATGTTGAATCGAGAACCTATTAGTTATACGGGCGACAACGAAGAAGACGAGGGCGACGAGTAGCCCAAACCCGCAAGTGAACCAAAAAACCTGTTAGGAATTTATGCAAGTTACTTCCCTGCTTAGCCAAAAGGAATCCGGCCACGATCACGAACATGCGCCGGTTAAACTCTACCAAACTTTGATCGGACTGTCGTTCGTTCTCAATTCCTTCGTCATCAACTATCTTTTTGTCAACGGCAAAAGCGTTGGAGACGTGGCCGCTATGATCGGCGCCGTTTTGTTGGGTTATCCGATCATGATCACGGCGCTTCGAGACTTGAGAAAAGGAAAGTTGACCACAAACGAACTAGTCGCCATTGCCGTGCTGGCGTCTTTTGCCAGCGGGCAGTATCAGGAAGCGGGCATCGTCGCCTTCTTCATGCTTTTGAGTGAAATCATTGAAAAACGAACAGCAGAAGGCGCGCGCCGCTCCATTGAGTCGCTGATTCAATTGACGCCGATCAAAGCGCGCCGCCTAAAAGGCGACGAAGAGGAAGAAGTGGAGGTCGCTTCTTTGAAGGTGGGCGACGTTATCCGCGTGAGGCCGGGAGACAACGTGGCCGCCGACGGAATGATCGTTTCCGGCCAAGGATCCTTCAATCAAGCGAACATTACCGGAGAGTCGTTGCCGGTGGATAAAAAGACGGGCGACGAAGTTTTTGCCGGGACGCAGAACTTGACCGGCGTTTTGGAAATCCAAGTAAGCCGGGCGGGCGAAGACACTACTTTGGGCAGAGTTCGCGAGCTTATCATTGCGGCGGAAAAAACCAAGCTGCCGATTATGCGGATCGTCGATCGATATATGGGCTACTATACGCCTTTGGTGCTTTTGATTGGCGCCTTGGTGTGGGCCTTTACGGAGAAACTCAGCCCGGTCATCTCGGTTTTTATCATCGCCTGCCCTTGCGCGTTCATTCTTGCTACTCCTACGGCTATGGTGGCCGCGCTCTCCGCTGCCGCTCGGCTGGGCATCTTAATCAAAAATGTGGGGGACATCGAACTTTCGGCGAAAATCAACGCCTTCATCTTTGATAAAACGGGAACTCTAACGACCGGGCAATTGACAGTCAGCAGGCTTTCCCCCCAAGGCGGGGTCAAGCCCGCCGAATTACTGCACTTGGCGGCTTCGGCTGAAAAATACAGCAATCACCCCGCCGCCCGGGCATTGGCCGATTTGGCCGCCGAAGCCGGTTTGAACTTGGAAGAACCTGTGGATTTTGAAGAAGCCCCCGGCCGAGGGATTCAAGCCACGGTAGCCGGCGCCAAGGCAATCGTGGGGCGGGCGCAATGGTTGAAGGATAACGGAATTTCCAAAGAGTTTGCCGAGAAGTCGGACCCAACGGAAACCGAGGGATACAGCTTGCTCTACGTCGCCAAGAACGGGAAATTTCTCGGTTGGATTGGTTTGCAAGATCGAACCCGAACCGAAGCCAAAGAATCATTAAGTGACCTGATGCAAGCGGGAGTTCGGCGGGTTGCCATGGTCTCCGGAGACTTGAGCCCGGTTGCCTCGCGAGTTGCCAAAGAAATTGGATGCAAAGAAGTTCTAGCCGAGTGTTTGCCGCAGAACAAAGTCGAATTCGTCCGCAAGATGAAGGCCAAAGGTTATCGTGTGGCCGTCGTGGGAGACGGCGTCAACGATGCTCCGGCCTTAGCCGCCGGCGATTTGGGAATCGCTATGGGCGCGGCGGGAAGCGAAGTGGCAATTCACAGTGCCACAATCGCCTTGATGAACAACGACCTTCGGCGACTGCCTTTTTTGGTTCGCCTCTCTCGTCAAACCCGATTCGTGATCAACCAAAACTTT
Organism: Limisphaerales bacterium; assembly: GCA_965203425.1. GTDB lineage: Bacteria > Verrucomicrobiota > Verrucomicrobiia > Limisphaerales > AAA164-E04 > UBA2970. Next base: position 540,507 of record OZ241891.1, read on the forward strand.
TTGTTCGGCGTCCTGTTCGTCATCAGCGGCTTCACTTTGGCGACAATGGAAATCATTAATCCCGTCTGGGCGGCCTTCCTGCATTCAGTCGGCTCGCTTTTGGTCGTGTTCAACAGTTTTCGTCTGGTGCGACAAGGAGAAGAGTTGGAGCCGCTGGAAATGCCGAATCCCGGCGCGGCGGCGGACAGGAACGCTCCTCGATTGCAAACGAAGTCCGCTTAACTTAAACTTGCAGCCGCATTTCGCCTGAAACAAAATCATCTTACTTATGGTCACCTCAGCCGCCTTAACTCAGTCTTCCATGGGATCCGCTGTCATCGGAGTGGAAAACGTCGTCTCGGTCAAAGGGCTCACGAAGATATTCAAAGACTTTTGGGGACGGCCAAAAGCCAAGGCGGTCAACGACGTCTACTTTGAAGTGCGCCGCGGCGAAGTCTTCGGCCTTCTGGGGCCCAACGGCTCCGGCAAGTCCACAACCATCAAACTCCTTCTCGGCTTGCTCTATCCCACAAAAGGCCACATCCAAGTGTTCGGCCACTCTCCTCGCCATGTGGCTACCAAATCCAGAATCGGTTACCTCCCCGAAGAATCCTATTTATACAAATATCTAGACTCTGTGGAAACGCTGGATTTCTTCGGAAATCTCTTCAGCCTCAACAAACTCGAACGCAAACAGCGCGCCGAGCAGTTGATCGAGATGGTCGGCTTGAAAAACGCCGTCAGCCGGCAAGTCGGCGAGTTTTCCAAAGGCATGCAGCGTCGAATCGGATTGGCGCAGGCGCTGATTAACGACCCCGACCTAGTCATCCTGGATGAACCGACTTCCGGGATGGACCCAATCGGTTGCCGAGAGATCAAAGACTTAATCAAGGCGCTGGCCAAACGCGGGAAAACCGTGATTCTCAGCAGCCACCTTCTCTCCGATGTCGAAGATGTTTGCGACCGAGTGGTCATTTACTACGGCGGACGCGTGCAAGCCCTTGGCGCCTTGCGGGAACTGTTGACAACGCCGGAAGTAACGCGTATTACTACACCTACCTTGCCGCGAAAAACCATGGAACAAATCTTGCAAATCGTTCGGCGGGACGTGGACGAATCCAAAGTCTCGATCGACAACCCAACGCAAAACCTCGAAAGCTACTTCCTGGGCGTCGTGGAAAAAGCCCGCCAAGACGAAGCCTCCACTTCGGGAGTTGTCTCCGGCAACCGAATGGCGGATTACTTGAAGGCCGACGCAGAGAAAACCGACTCCGCCGACCAATTCTTGGAGCGGTGGACAATGCCCTCCGCCGAAGCCGCCAAACCGGCCCCAAGCAAACCCGAACCGCAGAAAATAGACGAAACCATGCTGGAAAAACTCTCCCAATTAAAAGAACAAGAGACACAACCCAAGATCGAAACTGCGCCCAAACCGGCGGATTCTCTGGAAAAAGCCGACGAAAAAATTTCCTCGTTGCTGGATGCCTCCGGCGCCGAGACAAAGGAAAAACAACAATCATCGAACTAAACTAATGCAATCAATTTTCGCCATCGCTCTTCTCACGCTCAAGGCCGCAATCCGCTTTCGCTTGCTGATCGTTCTCGGCGCCTTGTTGCTTTTAACCGTCGTCGGCCTTCCCCTCGTCTTGAAAGACGACGGCACGGCCCAAGGCTTCACTCAAATCCTGCTGACTTACACGCTCAGCTTGATTACCGCGCTCTTAGGCTTGGCCACTTTGTGGATTGCCTGCGGCACGTTGGCGCGGGACATCGAGGAATACCAAATGCAAATCGTCGCCGTAAAACCCGTCCCCCGATGGCAAGTCTGGCTGGGAAAATGGCTTGGCATTATGATTCTCAACGGCGTCTTGCTCAGTATGTCCGGCACGGCGTTGTTCTTTCTGATGCAATACCGCTCCGCAAAGCTGCCCGAAGCCCAGCAAGCCATTCTGCGCGATGAAATCTTTGTGGCCAGAGGTTCTGCCAAAGAAGAACTGAAATGTTACGAGCCGATAGTGGATCAATTCATGGCGGACGCTTTGGAAGCCAATCCCGAATTGGCGGATAGCGAAAGCCGAATTCTTCGCTCCGTTCGAGAAAGGTTTAAACAGCAAGTCATCGCAAGCCAGCAAGTAGTGCCTCCCAATCCAGGCATCCGCCGCCGTTGGCAGATGAAAGTGGCGCCGCCCGAAGAAATCAAAGACCAACCGCTTTATCTGCGCGTGAAATTCTTCACCGGCAGTGCTTACGACACGTCCACCTACACCGGCTTTTGGGAAATCGGCCCGCCCGAAGGCGCCGGGCGAGAACGCATCGAAAACAGCATCTCCCCGGAATCTCCCATTCAATTTGAAATCCCTCCCAACCTAGTGGACGCCGATGGTGTGTTGACGGTGGACTTCGCCAACCTCAACGACAAACCGCTCATGTTCCCTCTGGGCGAAAAAGGACAAACGCCGGGCGTGGAAGTGCTTTACAAAAAAGGCTCCTTTGCGCCCAACTTTGCGCGGGGCATGATCCTCATTTACTGCTCTCTGGGCTTCTTGTGCGCCTTGGGGCTGATGGCGGCGAGCTTCCTTTCCTTTCCCGTGGCGGCCTTCTTTTCTTTGGCTCTGTTGTTCGTTGGTTTTTGCCAGGGAACGTTAGAGCAAATTGTATGCGAAGAAGGCATTTGCGGAGTGGACTCCTGCACGGGGAAAACCAGCAGTCCAAACTTGGTAGATAAAGCGGCGGTTGGCATGGCCAACGGAATGCTGTTCGTCATCAACTCCAATCGCCATTTTTTCCCGGTGGAGAATCTAAGCGATGGCCGGATGATTACTTGGCGGCAAATGTTCCAAGGCATCCTTCAAATCGTAATATTGGGGGGCGGAATTTTCGCCTGCTCCGGGATGGTCATATTCACCAAACGGGAACTAGCAACCGCAAAAAGCTTCTAATATGAATCCGCTGCGCGTCAAATACTTCAAACCCTTCATGTTCTTAATAGCGGCGGCCTGTTTGACGGGGGTGGCTTTTGTGCAAAAATCGCTTAATCATGCGCGTTCGGACATGGAACTAACTCGGCTGGAGCCTTTAGAAAACGCGCCGCCAGTGCTGGCCTTTACTACGGTGGCGTTGGGAGGTTTCCGCGGATTGATCGCCAACACTCTTTGGATTCGCGCCAGCCAACTGCAAGACGACGGAAAGTATTTTGAAATGGTGCAACTGGCTGATTGGATTACAAAACTTCAACCGCACTTTGTTGACGTCTGGGTGCATCAAGCCTGGAATCTTTCCTACAATATCTCCGTCAAATTTCCCGATCACAACGACCGCTGGCAATGGGTGCAACGCGGCATCGAGCTGTTGCGTGACCAAGGAATTCCCTGGAATCCGGAAGAAGCAATGCTCTATCGAGAGCTAGCCTGGCACTTCCAACATAAAATAGGCGCCAACATGGACGACGCCCATATGTTGTATAAAAACGAATGGGTAAAGCAAATGGAATCGCTCTTTGGCGCCCGCGCGCCCAATTTTGAAACCTTCAAACACCCCCAAACCCCCGACGAAAAAGAGCGCGCCTGCAAATTGCGAGAAGAATATAAAATGGACATTAACGTTATTCAGCAAGTGGAAGAAGAATACGGCCCCCTGGAATGGCGTCTACCAGAAAGCCACGCGATCTATTGGGCTTACTTGGGATTGCAAGAATCCCCCCACCAAAAAGACTATATTAACCTCCGGCGAGTAATCTTTCAGAGTATGCAATTGGCGTTCCACCGCGGGCGAATCATCCAATTTCCCGTCGCCAAAAAACGAGAGAACGACGACTACCTGATAGCATATGAATTTGGCCCCAACGTGGAGATTACAGAAATAGTGAACAAAGTATACAAACAGATGATGGAGGAAGAAGAAGAAAGAAGAGAACATATCTCCACCGGCCATAAAAATTTCCTAAGAACCGCAATCTACTTTTTATATACCCACAACCTCGACAACGAAGCCAAAAAATACTACGACGAAGTCCGGGATCTTTACCCTGACAGTATAGAGAAAGAAGTCAGCTTGGAAGATTACGTTCTAGACCGAGTGGAAGAAGAATTTGCCAGCACTTCCCAAGATCGTATGAAAGCCGTGTTGCTGGGTTGCCTGATAAGATCCTATATCCACTTGGCCAAAGGCGAGGAAGAACGATCGCTGGGCTACGATCTTTTAGTGCGCAAAATGTGGCAACGGTTCCACGGCGAAATAGGCGAGAAACAAGATGTGCGAGTCGGTCTGCCCACTATCCGTGAGTTAAAACAGGAATCGCTATCTCAGCTGCTGAACGCAGAGACGGGTTTGATTCCGATACTAGCCGACCAATTGCGAACCCGCCTAGGACCAGCGCTCAAAGACTTGGCGACGGAGAAAACAAACGCGAAAGATAATTCCCAGTCGGACGACGAGACGAAATCGCCGGATTGCTGACGGATTGTTGCCATACACGCTTCGAACTTTCCCTTCCCAAATATCTCTTATACAGGAATCTGCTTCTTAAAAACAGAATCCCAATAATGTTTGGCAGAAGGAGAATATTTTACCGAGATTGCGACGTTGTTTAGGGACGAAGACGAATCCCCAACGTTTCATAATTTCTGGAGACGTTGCCGAAAATTGTTTGGCCGTAAAAAAAATAATCTTTGTCACTCCCATTCCTAACTCACCGGAAACGCCCACCCAGTTCAAAACACTTTCCCCAAATGCCTCAGACAACAAACAAACAACCCTAAATTATTACCAAACGAGATATAACAACCTCCAACTCACCGCTCAATTTGATACACCTGCAAGGGAAAAGATTCCGCTAAGTTTCCCAACACGCCGCCCTCCCCCCTCTTCCTCAGAAAACAATACCGCATCCAAATCACGAAAAGCAGGATTCAACTTCATTTCGTCGTTCACTCTGTGTTGACGCCGAACAACAATTTCCGCTCCTCTCGACAAATAGTCCATCCCGGTACATCCGGCGAACCACTAAACCAACGTTCATCAAGCAGACAAGCCAAGTACAATCCCGTCCATCTTCCCATCAGCATGCCATCCTCGGCAATGGCGCCGCCAATGTTGGCCGACCGCATGCGCTCCGCCAATTCGAGCACAACCAAACCGCCGAGATGAAGCCGATATTCCAGTGCAATCGCCAATCGCGGCGACATCGGCAACCCAAACAACACACCAACAATAACAACCAACAACCTCGCCGGAAACCGACGCCTCACAAACCGCCTCGGCAACCACTGCAAAAACCAAAAGCCGCCGCTAACAAAAGCGCGAGTCCATCTCCTTGACCTCCAAAGGAAGAAAAGTAAACCGCAAAAACCACCTAACGCCAACTTTCTAAAAACAAAGAACAATCCAACAGCCAACGAAAAACGAAGCAAAACGCCAAAGCCAAAGTCCCAACGCCAAAAGAGCCAAAACTCAAAAAAATCCAACAATTGAACGCAAATTCCCCTTCAACAAATTCCACTGCCGAGACCAATCCTCATCACCGGCAAAAGGCGACCAAAAAACATATTCCAAACGTGCAGGATCCTCTCAATCCGACAAACACCCATCAGCCGGCGCGTTTAACTGCTCAAAACAAGGATGATACCGCTCCGCATCCGTCGATTCCACCCTCGCCACAGCGCGATCAATCCCCCAAAGCGAACCAATAATCATACCACCCATAATGCAAAGACAAAACAACCCACTAAGGCAACATAACCACCAAAGCAACCGCCGCCTGCCACGTAATCCATCGACGCGCTCCCTTCGCCCTCTGCCAACCAACAACCCATGCAAAACCCGCCTGCGAAACCACTACAACAATAGCAACAGCGCATAAGCATAATAAACCAATCCCAAAGAACCTCATCCTCAACTGCTCCCCTCCTTGACCGAAAACGAATCGCCAACAACGAACCACCGCCCAAAAGACCATGACCTATATCCACAGACCATAATCTGATTTTGCCCAAAGGATTGATAAGGTTGGAACGATTACAAATTGTCTCCTCCGAGCCGCCAAACCTAAATTTGACGAACCTGAAACTCCCAGAAGATTACGGAAAAAATCAGGTACTATTCAGTTGTGGAGGGTGATTTTCTTGAGCGATTGTCTGTGCATTACAATATGAATGTGGATTTCACTCTAACTTGGTACCACAATGATATAACGATGAGAATCTGACATTCCCGACTGTGAAAGATTTAAATAAGGAACAGAATCGCTGACAGTGATGGTGTTTATAGAATTCAGTCTCGCTGACTTCTTTTGATTGAGGTTTATGGTCTTGATCCAACAATTACAATGACCTGCAAAGCAGATGGCGCGGAAATTGGTTGGGAAGCCGGCACATTGTAAAGATCCCTTCTCATAGACGGCCCTTGGGAAAATGTCGAATCTGGGGTGAACAGAGCGCAGGATATTTCTTCGGCCTTCTCATCCTTACGAGTTTTTTCGAATTAAGCCGTGAGTCCGGAAGAATTAGAAAAAGCGACAGGGCGGGCATTGGATGCCAGAGATAAAAGACGGAGACAAGAGCGGGCAAGGACGAGAGCAATGCAAGAGGGTCAACGGAGAATATAGCGGCAGTGAAGGGCAAGGGAAAAGAAGATGTTGGCGGGCGGAATTTTTTCTCTGGGAAAAATCTTAAAAAAGGCTTGCGAAGATTTTCCTGATGCGGCAGTGTTTTTCGTCTTTGGCTGGGAAGGCGGTTTTTTCCGGCTTGGTTTTTGTTTTGCGGAAGATTTACAAATATCGTGCGGTGTTCGCATTGAGATTGTGGATTGTCGTTTTCGTTCTGCTGGGCTTTCCGATTTTGGGGCTGGGCGCGGAAGCGGGTGATGGCGGGGGAAAGCACGATTTGACGCCGGATGCGGTGCGGTTGTTTGAGCTGGGGCCGCTGGTGGTGACGAATTCTATGCTGGTGACTTGGGTTGTGGCCGGCTTGTTGATTTTGTTTTCGCAGTTGGCTGTTCGCAAGGCCAAGCTGATTCCGTCGGGTTGGCAGAATTTTTGGGAGTGGTTGGTGGAGTCGCTTTATGGGTTTTTCGAGGATATTTTGGGCGCAAAACTGGTGAAGAAGACTTTTTGGTTTTTTGCGACGGTTTTCATTTTTATTCTTTTTTCCAATTGGTTTGGGCTGTTGCCCGGCGTGGGGACGATTGGCTGGGGAAGCGAGGATTCTGGCGGAGAGTTTCATTTGACGAAACCGTTGTTGCGCGGGGTGAATGCGGATTTGAATATGACGGCGGCGCTGGCGCTGGCTTTTTTTGCGCTTTGGATTGTGTGGGCGGTTCAGGCGAACGGCGTGGGCGGCTTGGCGGCGCATATTTTTCAGGTGAAGGGGCACGGCGCCAGTTTTTTGGGCATTTTTTTGGTGGCAATTTTTTTGTTTGTGGGGGTGGTTGAGATTGTGTCGATTTTGGTGCGTCCGTTGGCTTTAATGTTTCGGTTGTATGGAAATATTTTTGCCGGGGAGAACATTTTGGAGACGATGTTGCACATGGGAGGGTTTTGGTTTGGCTGGCTTTTTGCGTTGCCGTTTTATTTTTTGGAGTTGTTGGTAGGGCTGGTTCAGGCGTTGGTGTTTGCATTGCTGACTTCTGTGTTTACGATGCTGATCTGCCGTCACGAGGGCGAAGAACACACGCAGAGTTCCGGCGATTGAGGATTGGAAAAGAATTTTGGCGGTTGGACCGTGCATGTCAGCGGAAACCGCCCGGTAAAGTTAAAGAAAGAAAGGTATAGGAAATGACGGAATTGCCCTTATTGGCGGAGTTATCGGGAAGCATTCACGTTGGATTAGCGGCTTTGGGAGCGGCCATCGGCGTGGGTTTTGTAGGGATGAAGGCGGCGGAGGCGACCGGGCGGAATCCGGATGCGTCCGGGAAGATTTTGGTGTCCTCCATTATTTTCGCCGCTTTGGCGGAAGGAGTTGTGTTTATTGCAATCTTTTTGGGAAATCTGGGCGGGTAATTGAGGTCTTGCCTGAATCGTGAGTGGAAGTCAGGGCGGGCAAAGGCTTTTTTTGTCCGATCCCTTTGAATTGTGAAGTATGAGTTCTTCGTTCATTTTCTTTGCGGCGGCAGCGGCGGAATCGGGCGGCGTTGGGAAGGTTTTGGACCAATTTGGCGTCAGTTGGGGTTTGTTTTTTTCCCAACTGATTGCCTTTGTCGTGGTGGCGTTGTTGCTAAAAAAATATGCTTACCAACCTATTTTGACTCTGCTGGAGGATCGGCGGCGGCGAATCGCCGAAGGCATGGCTAATGCCGATAAAATCCAACAAGAGCTGGCCAGCACGGAGGCCGCCCGAAAGCAGGTTTTGGAAAACGCCAACGCTCAGGCAAACAAAATGATTGAAGAAGCGCGGACGACGGCGGCGCAAGTGCAGGAAAGAGAGAGCCAAAAAGCCGCAGCGCAGGCGGAGCAAATTCTTTCCCAAGCGCGCGAAGCCGCCGCCGCGGATCACGCTCGGATGCTGGCCGACTTGAAGCAAGAGATCGGCGGTCTAGTCGTGCAGACAACGGCGCAAGTCATCGGCAAAGCCCTCACTGCGGAGGATCAAAAACGTCTCGTTGAAGAGGCCAATCGCGAGATTGCTTCTTCCGAACTCTCTTGAAACGCAACTACCAAACAAACCCAAAGTGATAATCCACTGGAAGAACTGGAAAAGCGCGAAAGAGCCGTTCAATGGACTCGCATCGCTCTTCCTCGACAGAAAACTCAACAAAAACAAGGAAGCCAACCGATGAGAGACGCAATCCAAACCATCGCCGGCATTGCCATCGCATGCCTGACCGCCTGCATAACCGTGCCAGAGAAAGCGGAAGTAGAGCAAGGAATGGAATTCCATCTAGCCGAACTAAAAAAGAATGAGAACGAAAGGAAGAACAACTTCCACGCAGGAATGGCAATCAAAGCCTCACTCTACAACGAGCAAGCCAAAGAACACCTAAAAGCACTACTATTTCTCATGTACCACTACTACGACAGATTCGGAGAAACACCAAAAATCCAAGAAATAGAAAAAGAGTTCTTCAACTTGATGGAAGACAAACGCAAAGAAAAGGAAGAGTGGGACAACCGATGAGCCAACCAACTAAAAAGGAGTGGACACCTCGCCAGATGCAATTCTCGGAGAAGCGCATGCTCCTCTCCCTGATGCGCAACCTGCGCATCGCCAAAGACAAATTCTATCTTGCACTAAGAAGGAAGATGGTATCGCCCGCACTCAAACGATGCCAATACCAAAAAACCTTCAGCGAAGCGGAAGTGGATATGAAAAGTATTGAGCATGCGCCCTGCCTGAATTTTCGCCGATGAAGAACAGCAAACAGGCAAAGCGAAACGGGAAGGCGCTCTTTCGGAGTTGTTTGGTGGAAGATCGATTGGACGAGGCCAAGGTTCGGGCGGTTGTCCGCAAGGTTTTGGAGCAGAAACCGCGGGGTTGCTTTGCCGTTTTGAGTTACTTTTTGCGCTTGGTGAAAGCGGAAACGCAGCGGCGGATGGCTGTTGTTGAGTCTACAACCGAGTTGTCTTCAGACTTGCGAATTCAAATTTCTGAGAAACTTGAGAGGATTTACGGCGCGGGTTTGGCTGTTGAATTTTTGGAAAACGCGGCGTTGATGGGCGGCCTTCGCGTTCAAGTGGGCAGCGACGTCTACGATGGTTCGCTTCGTTCCCGTTTGAACCAGTTGGCCGCCGCGTTTGCAGCCGATTGAGATCTTTATTTTACTTATTCGTTACCCTGTCCCTGATTATGAGCAGCAGTTTATTAGAAGAAATCGAATCGCAGATTCGCGGCGCTAAAAGAACGGTCGCCCGTGAGAACGTAGGCGTGGTTCGGGAAATTAGCGACGGAGTCGCCAGAATTGAAGGACTGACGGACGCGATGCTCAACGAGATGATCGACTTTGGCGGAGGCGCGGTGGGGCTTGCGCTCAACCTCGAAGAAACCGAAGTCGGCGCCATTGTTCTGGGCGATTACACCGGCATTAAAGAGGGGCAAGAAGTCAAAACCACCGGAAAACTCCTGCAAGTGCCGGTGGGCAAGGCCATGCTGGGCAGAGTGGTCAACGCTTTGGGGCGTCCGTTAGACGGCAAAGGGAAGATTGACGCCGAAGCCAGTTATCCAGTGGAAAAGATCGCGCCCGGCATTGTCAAACGCCAATCCGTCTCTCAACCGGTGCAAACCGGCATTATGGCCGTGGACGCGATGATTCCAATCGGGCGCGGACAGCGCGAATTGATTATCGGCGACCGTTCCACCGGCAAAACAACCATCTGCATCGATACCATCATCAGTCAGGCTCGCTTAAATCGAGCGGCGGAAGAAAGCGAAGATCGAGACCTTCGCCCGCTTTACTGCATTTACGTGGCCGTGGGGCAAAAGCAGTCCAATGTAGCGCAAGTCATCAGCACTTTGGAGGCCGCTGGCGCCATGCCTTACACCACGGTGGTTTGCGCTTCGGCGTCGGACTCGGCCACCAATCAATACCTCGCTCCCTTTGCCGGCTGCGCTATGGGCGAGTGGTTTATGGACAACGGAATGGACGCGTTGATTATTTACGACGATTTGTCCAAACACGCGGTTGCCTACCGCCAAGTGTCTTTGGTTCTCAAGCGACCTTCCGGCCGGGAAGCCTATCCCGGCGACGTGTTCTACCTGCACAGCCGCTTGCTGGAACGATCCGCCCGAGTGAGAGAAAAATACGGAGGAGGCTCGTTGACGGCGTTGCCGATTATCGAGACGCAGGCTGGCGACGTTTCGGCCTACATTCCTACAAACGTGATTTCGATTACCGACGGACAAATCTATCTGGAAACTGACTTGTTTTATCAGGGCATTCGGCCGGCGATTTCAGTGGGACTGTCAGTTTCGCGCGTAGGTAGCGCCGCGCAGATTAAGGCCATGAAACAAGTGGCCGGCCGCGTCAAACTCGATCTTGCTCAGTTTCGCGAGCTAGCGGCCTTTGCCCAATTTGGCTCTGATCTAGACGCCAAAACCCAAGCGCAGTTGGAGCGCGGCAAGCGAATCGTTGAAGTGTTCAAGCAACCGCAATACAACCCCGTGCCGGTGGAAGTGCAAGTGGCCGTTCTCTACGCAGTGCAACATGGCTTTATGGATTCGACGGCGGTGGACAAAATCAAGGATTTTCAGGCAAAGCTCGTTGAATACCTGCAAACGCGGAAGCGGAACGTGCTGGACTTGATTGCCGCACGCGGACAATTGAACGACGAAGTTGCCGCGGCCTTGAAAGACGCACTCGAAGAATTCGGACGGACTTTCCAATAAACCCTCATGCCCAGCACGCGAGACATTCGGCGGCGCATCAAGTCCGTCAAAAACACGGCGCAAATCACCAAAGCCATGCAAATGGTAGCCGCCTCCAAAATGCGGCGCGCCCAGCAAACCGCCCTAGACGGTCGCCATTATGTTGCGCTTATGAACAAAATGCTGAGCGAAGTCACCGCCAACGCGGGAGATTTCACCCATCCTTTAATCGAAAAAAAAGAAAAGGGAAAGCGCGCCTTGATCATTATTAGCACGGACAAAGGCTTGTGCGGCGCGCTCAACACCAATCTGCTTCGAGAAGCGTCCAAGGCGGCCGATTCCACCATATTTGTGGCCGTTGGAAGAAAAGCCTCGCAATTCGTCGCTCGCACGCGGAGAGAGCTTTCCGCCGAATTCACTTGCAAGGACGTGCCTGAATTTGCTGATGCGCGAGCCATCGCCAAATATGCTTTGGAGTTGTTCCTCAAAGACGACGTCAAACAAGTCGATGTTCTGTTCACCAACTTCATCTCCACGCTCAACCAGCGTCCCGAACGGCGTCCTTTCTTGCCAGTAAGCGAGATTGCCGCCCTCGAAGCAAACCTGACAGACGAAAAAAGCGAGATCGAATGCAAAACAAGCCCCCTAGAGTTTCAATTTGAACCCGCCGCCGGCGAAGTGCTCGGCAACTTATTGCCCCACTACTTGAACTGCCAAATCTACCAGCTCTTGCTGGAGTGCAAAGCCAGTGAACACACCGCCCGCATGGTGGCCATGAAGAACGCCACAGACAACGCCAACCAGTTAATCAAAGACCTCACCTTAGAATACAACAAACTTCGACAAGCCAGCATCACCAACGAGCTGTTGGAAATCACCTCCGCCGCATTGTCCGTAGGCTAGGTAGCATTCGCCCGCATTACAGCGGCGCATCCCAAAACAAAGACAACACGCCAAATCCGAATAAAATCACGCGCTTCCTTTTTCTTTAAAACTAGTTAATAGCCAAGAAACAACAGCAAGTGATTAGCGATTAGCAATAAGCGATTTATCAGTCTCCCAAAAACACAAAAACCACCGAAAAACAGAACGAAAACAAACACAGAATCCACTCAAAACTTCCGCCCTTCCCCATTGCCCGGCCCCAACCCAAATCTCCACTCCTCCTCATCGTCAATCCTCTTCCAAGGCGACAACGCCAAAACTGCCTGAACTTTCTCCGGCAGATCTTCCGCCAATCCTTCCCTTCAAAAACCAGAGAATGCGCAAGCAGACAAATCACACCGAAACTAACTTTTGCCCGCCAATTCCACATCAAATCCACCTCGCCGCTTTTAGCCTCCGCCACTGCTTCAAAACTTCCCCTCCCCCGACGGCAAGGCGGAATGTTGCGCTTTTTGGCGAATTCCCTCCTTTGGCCGCTTCTTCCCATGCGTTTTCCTCATTCAAAATCCTCTCCACGCCCAAAAACGCACTTTCCGCATTGTCCTTCAATCCAACAAAACTCGGATCCCCAAACCTTCTTCTTGCAACCGCAAGAGGGGATTTTTGCGCTTTTCTCTCGTTCTTGTCATCTCCAACGAACTTTTCTTCCCTTTTTCCTCTTTTTTGTGATTTTCTGCTTGACGCGAGGGGAATGAGAGCGTATTTGTTATTCAAATTGCATTGCGAATTAGGTTGCATTGCGGATTCGTTTGTGGGAAAGTCAGTTTGTTTTTACGGTGATTTGATTATTTTTTATTATTTTTTGTTATGAAAGAACAAAAACATTTGAACGGTAGGAAGGCGAATTTGTCAAAATTCGGGCATCGGGCATCGGGCATAAGTCTGCTCTTCTAGCGGCGTTGATAGTGTCGGCGCTCTCTTTGGTTTCTTTGGAGCAAGGGCAAGCGCAGTTGTACTTGGACATTTTCCCCAGCCAAGACGACACCAACGCGACGCTTTGGGTTTTCAGCGGCTCTTCCACTGGTTGGGCGCATAACAATGTGCCTCCCACCATCCGATCCAGCGGCAACTATAACCGCCAAGACACCCACAAAACCAGCAGTGCCTTTTTGCGGAACACTTCCGCAGCCGATTACAACTTGACGCCGCTCTTCACGGCATCGACCACCAATGCGGCGAGGGACTTGGAGTCTTTGCGCACGCGGCTCGGCCAAAGCATCAAACTGGGAACGACCAACACGAACGACGACATCACCATTCCCAGCACGGCCACCAATGTGCCCACGATCAGCTACACCGGCCGCGGCAGCCGCACCATCGCCGCTATGCATCTGCAAGATGTCTATAACTCGAATTGGGATGACATCGGGCCGCGGATAAGCGGCAGCGAGTTGAACTATGGCAGCAGCTCGGTAGCCGTCAACTGGATTGGGGCGGCGATAATGACGAACAAGCCGATTGCCGATTTTCACCTTACGACTCCGGGCAGTTACAACGGCAACCGGGCGGGCAACGGGGTTCTTGGGGGTTGGACGGGGCCGCAAGCAAACAACCTGCGCATTCGGGTGTATGGCTCGGCCATCCCTGAGCCGGAAGAATACGCGCTTGTCTTCGGCTTGTTTGCCTTAGGCTTTGTCCTCTTCCGCCGCCACCTCCAAAAGAAACGGCAAACCCAAGCCACCACTTCGTAAGCTGTTGCCAAAAGTCAGCGATTTGCGATTTTTTTGAGGTTCGCAATCAGAGATTGTTGTCGGCAAAGAGGGATTGGGTTTTTAACTTCGCTTTGGGATTTTTCCAGAGCGGAGTTTTTTTGTTCTAACGAATGGCAAATTTGTATCGTGGGAACAATCTCTAGGTTTTCAGCGCGGAGAGTGAGATTTGTCTTGCCCCAAAAAGTTGTTGCCTTCCTGTCGCGTTGGGGGCAGACTCGCGGTTTATGAAGCGGCCTTTGGGACGAGGTTTGGAAAACTTGATGTCGTCTGATGTTTCGGACGGTTTGCCGGACGGGAATTCTTCGAGCTCTTTGGAAAATTCCTCGGTTCAGGCTCCGTCCGGGGTGGATCGGCTGATACATAGCGGCGGCAAGACCAAAGAGTCCGTAGGCGCCTCTGCTTTGCGTCCATTCACTTTGGCTTCTGCTTCCCAGTCCAAGCCGGCGCGGGCGCCCGACTGGATTTTTTATCTGGGTGATTTGGCGCTGATGTCGGCTGCGGTTTGGATTCTTGTTTTGGGAGAGAGTCCTTTGGAGCGTTCCCAGGTGCTGACTTGTTTGGGGCTCAGTGTTTTGGCGGCGGCGATTGGATTGTGGCCGTGGTTGAGGAACGTTCTCTATTGTCAAGCGGTAGGAGAATCGGCCCGCTTGCCTAAGTGGGGAGTGCTTGCCCAAGAGAGAGACGGAGAAAACGAATCCAGGCGGCTGGTGATTCATTTGAGAAAACCCCAAGCGGCTGTTGAAATTCACGAAACCGCATGGAATGAAATTCACGCCAAACCCTATTGGATTCACGAGCCTCCGAATCTGCCGCCCGGCGGCGTTCATGCTCTTTTGGAGGAAGCGGTGGAACATTTTCGCAAATGGAAGGAAGAAACTGCCGTTGCTTCAAAATCCAATTCCGATCCTCCTAATGCGGACGACAAGCGGTAAAATCAGTCTGCTGCGCTTCGTTTGCATTGCCGAACGAACAAGATGATGAGCTAGACTCTTCCAAGTTCAAAGTTTGTTGTCGCCGGAAAATAACGCACTCTGGAATCAGACATGGAACAACCTCATAATCTACTGGGAACTTTGCGAGAATTCGACTTGGGAAACGGCGGGTTTGGAAGGTTTTACTCTCTGCCCGCTTTGGAAGAAAATGGCGTTGGACAGATCTCCCGTCTGCCTGTCTGCATTCGCTTGGTATTGGAATCGGTCTTGCGCAACTGCGACGGCCGGCGTGTGACCGAAGAAAACGTCCGAGCCCTGGCGAACTGGCGCCCCAATGCGAAGCGAAGTGCGGAAATTCCCTTCGTGGTTGCACGGATTGTTCTCCAAGACTTTACCGGCGTTCCGCTTCTCGTTGATTTGGCGGCTATGCGTTCTGCGGTGAGCCGGCTGGGCATAGACCCTAAAATCATTGAGCCTATGGTTCCCGTGGACTTGGTTGTTGACCATTCCATTCAAGTGGACTTCGCCGGAAGCATGGAAGCGATGCGGAAGAACTTGGATCGGGAGTTTCAGCGGAATCGAGAGCGGTATCAGTTTTTGAAATGGGGAATGCAGGCTTTTGACACCTTCAAAGTGATTCCGCCGGGAATTGGGATTGTTCACCAAGTCAATCTGGAATACTTGGCCAAGGGTGTGATCGAGTCCGGCGGTGTTTATTATCCCGATACTTTGGTGGGCACCGATTCTCATACTACCATGATCAACGGGCTGGGGATTGTGGGCTGGGGAGTCGGCGGCATTGAGGCGGAGGCCGGAATGTTGGGGCAGCCGGTGTATTTTTTGACGCCGGATGTAGCAGGCGTTTGCCTGACAGGAAGTCTGAGCCGAGGCGCTACGGCCACTGACTTGGCGCTGACCCTCACCGAAATGCTTCGCGAAGCCAAAGTAGTGGGCAAGTTTGTGGAATTTTACGGTCCGGGAGCCGCCGCATTGCCCGCTGTTGACCGCGCCACAATCGCCAACATGGCGCCGGAGTATGGCGCCACAATGGGCTTCTTTCCCATTGACGAGGAAACCGTTCGTTACTTCCGCGCGACTGGACGAAGCGAAGAACACTGCCGAAAATACGAGCGTTATTATCGAGCGCAGAATCTTTGGGGCGTTCCCAAGCAAGGCGAAGTTCAGTATTCCGTTGAGCTGGAACTTGATCTGGCTTCCGTCGTTCCCTCCGTGGCCGGACCGAAAAGGCCGCAAGATCGAATTGCCTTGCCGCAATTGAGAGAATCCTTTGACGACGCCTTTTCCCGACCGGCCAGCGAAGGCGGGTTTGGAAAAGACGTTGCGGAACTGCGCAAAACCAAAGCGGCGATTCCGTCCAACAACGGAGGCAAGACCGAAATCGGGCATGGGAGCGTCTTGATTGCGGCCATTACTTCTTGCACAAACACTTCCAATCCAAGTGTCATGTTAGCCGCCGGCCTGCTGGCAAAGAAAGCGGTGGCCAAAGGCTTGAAAGTCAATCCCGCCGTGAAAGCTTCTTTGGCGCCGGGGTCAAGAGTGGTAAGCGATTATCTAGAAAAAACCGAACTGCAGCCCTATTTGAACCAACTGGGATTCCACCTCGTGGGATATGGTTGCACCACCTGCATCGGAAACAGCGGCCCCTTGCCTCGGCGAATTGAAAACGCAGTCCTTGAAAACGATCTTGTAGCCGCGTCCGTGTTGTCCGGTAACCGAAACTTTGAAGCGCGGGTGCATCAAAACATCAAGGCCAACTATCTGATGTCGCCGCCGTTGGTGGTGGCCTTTGCTCTGGCCGGGCGCGTCAACATTAACCTAGCGCAGGAACCCTTAGGCATGGATGCGGAAGGCCTTCCCGTTTTCCTCAAAGACATTTGGCCATCGCAGGAAGAAGTTAGAAACCATCTCGAATCGGCGCTTTCACCCAAAACTTATCAAAAATTATACCTTGATTTCGCCGCTCAAAATCCCCAGTGGAACGAAATTCCCGCCGCCTCAGGCGACGCGTATCGTTGGGATCCAAAGAGTTCCTATATTCAGGAACCGCCTTTTTTCGCCAACTTTCAGTTAGAACCCGCCCCCGTCGCCGCAATCAAACAAGCGCGGGCGCTGGGGATTTTCGGCCACTCCGTGACCACCGATCACATTTCGCCCGCCGGCGCCATTCCCAAAAACTCGCCGGCGGGTCAGTTTTTGGAAGCCTTCGGCGTCTTGTTTGCCAATTTCAACAGCTACGGCTCTCGCCGCGGCAACGATCAAATCATGACTCGCGGCGCCTTCGCCAACGTGCGAATTCAAAACCAAATAGCGCCGGGAACAGAAGGCGGCGTCACTCGCCATCAGCCGTCCGGCCAAGAGATGAGCATCTACGAAGCGGCCGCCAAATACGCCAAAACCAAAACGCCTCTCCTTGTGATCGCCGGGCAAGAATACGGTACGGGCAGCTCCCGCGATTGGGCGGCCAAAGGAACCCGGTTGCTGGGAGTCAAAGCCGTCGTCGCCGAAAGCTTCGAGCGCATTCATCGATCCAACCTCGTCGGCATGGGTGTTCTTCCCTTGCAATTCCCTCCCGAAGTTGGCGCGCAAACGCTCGAACTAAACGGAACTGAAACCTACGAAGTGGCGGGGCTGGATGATTCTTTGAAACCACAGCAAAACTTGACACTAAAAATTCGGCGCGCCAATGGCGAGACTTTGGAAATTCCCGTCCGTTGCCGCATCGACACGCCAATCGAAGTGGATTACTTCCGGCATGGCGGCATTCTGCCGTATGTTCTGAGGCAACTGGCCTCCCAAGAATCGCGCTAGTCTGCGTTCTGCAAGCCGAATCGAATGGTTCGTTGCGGAGCTGAACAGAAAAAATTGCGCAAAAAAACTCCGCCTCCATAAAAGGAAAGCGAAGTGAAAAATCCAATCCCTGCTGGCCGACAATGGATGGCGGCCAGCCCAACCACAAAGCGCAAACCCCTGGACCGCGAATCCCCGGCTACCGCTTGATTGGAAGAGACTACGAAGTAGCGGCGGCTTTTCGTTTCTTTTGCATCATGCGGCGATGGAAGAAAACAAAGCCTAGCGCAAACAAGCCAAACACAAGGGCATACTCCTCTGGCTCAGGGATGGCCGAGCCATACACGCGAATGCGCAGGTTGTTTGCTTGCGGCCCCGTCCAAGAGCCAAGAATCGACCCCGCAGCGGGCGTCCGGTTGCCGTTGTATGAGCCGGGAGTCGTAAGGTGAAAGTGAGCAATCGGCTTGTTGGTCATTATCGCCGCCCCAATCCAGGTGACGGTTCTCGGGCTGCTGCCGTAGGTCAATTGGCTGCTCGTTCGCGGCCCAATGTCGTCCCAACCGGTGTTGGCGACATTGTTTAGATGCATAGCGGCGATGGTGCGGCTGCCGACGCCGGCGTAGCTGAGCGTGGGCACATTGGTGGCCGTGCTGGGAATGGTGATGTCGTCGTTCGTGTTGGTCGTCCCTAGCTTGATGGTTTGGCCGAGCCGCGTGCGCAAAGACTCCAAGTCCCTCGCCGCATTAGTGGTCGTCGCCGTGAAGAGCGGCGTCAAGTTGTAATTGGCGGCCGGCGTGAGCGAGATCGGATCCTGCAAAAGGGCGCGGGTCGTTTTGTGCGTGTCGCGCCTATCATAACCGCCGCTGGTTCGGATGTGGGGGTTGGCGTTGGCATGCGTCCAACCGCTGGAAGAGCCGCTGAAAACCCAGAGCGTCGCGTTGGTGTCGTCTTGGCTAGGGAAAATATCCAGCCACAACTGCGCTTGAGCGTTGTACCCCCCCCCCCCCTCCCCCGCAGATGCAGACCACGGCCACTAATAAGGACAATTTATGTTTCATAAAAATCTAGTTCGCTGTTAAAAATTTCTCTGTTTTTAATCGCCCCGCCACAACGAGTCAAGCACCAAATCACAAAAAAGAAGAAAAATGAAAAAAGTTAAGAAAACTTCGTTGAAAAACGACAAAATCCACCAAAAAGCGCAAAATCTCGCTTTGGGCGGCTGCGAAAAGAAAGTTTTGAGGCGAACGGTGGCCAAAAGGCAAAGGGATTCGCTTGCTGAATTGGCGAGCAAAATCGGGGTGTCAGCGCAGTTTTTCGGCTGGGGAATTTTCTGGTTTTAGGCGTTTTGGTGGATCCAAAAGCAATCTGATACAGCTTGGTATCGGCTTAGTGGAGGTTTTGCCGATGAAAAAAGGAATTTCGCTGCACTTCGTCAAAGCGCCGCTCTTTTTGTTATCCCTTCCCATTTATCAGGCCTAATTCCGATCTATTTCCCTTGCTTCGCGCATTCGGGATTCTGTGTCCGCAAAAGCCAACGACCGGCAACCTACCAACCAACCCCAACATTTTGGTCCGCAAATCTTTACCGAAAAACACTTCCCCCATCGCCGTCCACTTCGACAACCGCTCCTTCCATTCACCAAATACCATCCGCCTGAACCTTTTTTCCATAACGGCAAGGCAGAGAGAGAATGTCGTTTTTTTGTGAATTCCGTTGTTTCCAACAAACTTTTTCTTTTCTCCCTTTTTGGAGTTTGTTTTATTGCTGAGAAATTTTTAGAAATACTTTGAGCGCTAGGAAACTGAATTTGCCAAAATATACGCATTGGGCATCGGCAATGGGGACACCCTTTCTAACAGCTTTGCCTATGTTGCGCTTTTTTTCTTGTTTCCATCAAATAAAGCCAAGCGCAGTTGTTTAATAACTCCACGTCTATTCCGGCCATGACAATCCACTAACCAAAACCTTTGGATTTTTATTTTTAGCGGTTCAGCCAGCGCGAAGGATCGCAATAGCCTCTGAACCTTTCGCAGGCTTCAATAGTTAGCAGAGTCCAGACTCTTGGCCAATTTTGTTTTCCCTTACCAATCATTTTGGAAACATTTGCAATGCCAATGCGCCCGGCAACGTTAACCTCTCTCTGCCTTTCTTGCTTTCCAGCAACTTCGCTTTTATCTTCGCAAAGCAAAGTTTTTTGTTTCATAACAAATGGAGAATCTGGATTGTGGGAGAATGCGTATTGGTTTCTGAAACGTCGGCTCGATCCGACGGTCCCTAGACTTTTTATGGCTTCATTGAATGGGACTCTTGATTCGGCCAAGGATTTTTGCCCGGAACAAGTTGCGAAAAGCAGACTAAGCGCAATCGCTCGGCGCCAAGTGGATGTTGGATTTTTCTTCGAAAGCAAAAGGAAAGCGTATAACGTCGCGCCGGGTGCATTCGGTTGTAAGCAATAGAATTTAGGTTTTTATGCGGCGGAGTTGGCGCAAAACTTTTGTTCGACGCGGTCTTTGGATCGCGCTGTTTCTGGTCGAGGCTTTTGTTCGCGCGGCAACGACGGTTTCCGTGCCGGACGCGATTGCGCATCCGGGAAGGTCGGTTTCCATTCCAATTGAGCTGGAAACGGACGACGAATTGGTGGGGATTCAGTTCGACGTTCGCTGGGAAACGAGCCTGTTTGACGCGGCGACGTTGGTTGCTGCTCGAAGTCTGCCTGAAGAAATTCGGGTGCAGTCCGGCCGGCTTTCTGCGGGGCATTATCGTTTGGCAATTTATGGAACGGGAACCGGCTATTTGTCCAGCCAACGAGTGGCGCAACTGCAGCTTGTCGTTGCTGAGGGTTCTCTCTTGACGCCGAGCCGGATTCGATTGGAGTCGTTGCTTTTGGGAAGCGCGTCTTCTCCGGCCGCCGTGGACAGGGGAGTTTTGAGGTCTGGGACTTTGTCGATTGTTCCAACGCCGGCGGAGATTCATTTGTCTGGTCGAATTCGTTATTACAGCGGAGGGCGGGCGGTTTCCGGCGTCGCGGTCAAAGTTCGCGGAGAGGCAACGGCGGACGGCGTCGGCAATGAAGATGGAAGTTTTGACATTCGGGTGCCGTCGGAGGTTCCGATTGCGCTTTCTTTGGAAAAGCGGACAGATTCGCCTCCCAATCGAGGAGTGACCGTGCTGGACCTTCTGCTTGTGGAACGGCACGTTCTGGGGAAGGAATCGCTGGAATCTCCCTGGAAACGCCTTGCCGCCAATGTAGACCGCCAAGGCGGAATCAACGCGGCGGACACTTTTTTGATGAGGCAAGTCATTCATGGGAGCGCGGACCGCTATGTTTCCGGCCAGCCTGTGTTCCATTTCTTGCCTGCGGACGCGGTGTTTTCCGATGCCGCGCAACCTTGGGAGTCTCCTGGCTTCATTCGGCACGAATCGCCTGTGGGAGATCTTTCTGATCAAGACTTTATCGGGGTTAAGCTGGGAGATGTAGACGGCGATTGGGGAGGCGTCGACTCCCGCACGCCCGACCCAATCGGCAATCGGTTATTGTCGGTTGCTTCAGGAAAACAGTCCGCGCCGAAGAGCGAATCTGTGGCGCTGGCCGTTGAGTTTGACCGGAGGCGAGGCTCTGGAAAAGAGTTTTCCGCGGCACTGCGAGCCGTCGAAGGATTTCACGGCGTCACTTCGCTGCAATTCACTTTGGTTTGGAATCCCGCAGAGCTGGCCTTTGACGGCGTCTCCCAGTTTGGCCTGCCGAATCTTTCCGAAAGCCATTTTGGAATTTGCCATGCGGAACGAGGGAGATTGAGTTTTGCTTGGGTGGACGCATCTTTGAAGGGAGCGACGCTGGCCGGTGGAGAATCCCTTTTTTCCCTTCGCTTTCGGCGCTTGGCCGACAACATAAAAACTCCCATGCGCTTTGGAACGGAGGAGCCGACGCCGGCTTTGGCCGTCAAAGGCTTTTCGCCGGTATCTCTCTCCCTGCTTCGCTATGGGGACAGTGCGGCGCAAGCGACAAAAATCGACTTTGACTTTGTGACGACGGAGACGGGAAGCATGAAGATTTTTTTGGCGGTTTGGTGCGAAGAGGGCGCCCGTTGCTACTTGGAGTGCGCCGATCAGTTGCCGACGAACGACTGGAAGACGATTGACGAACAACCCGGCCAAGGCGCTTGGATTCGCTTCGAAGACTCGCCCGCTAAAAACCAAAGCCGATTTTACCGCATTCGAAGGGAGTTCCCGCAAACCAAAGCCAGAGAAAGGGCGATGAAATGACCTTGTTCCCCGTTTTGAGCGCAATCCGCGTTTTTCCCACAATTCGATTGGCTTGGATATGGACGGCCGGATTAGGACTGCTGGCCGCTGTTTCCGCTTGGTCGCAACCATCCAAGCTCGGAGACTTGGACGGGGACGGCAAGGCCACAATTCACGACGTAGTTGCCATTTTAAATCACGTGCATGGACGCGACCCCTTGCCGGAATCTCTGGTTTATTTTGCGGATGTGGACGGCAACGGAGTTGTGAACGTGGCTGACGCAGACTTGGCTGCGGCCGCCGCAGTAGAGGGAACTCCGTTGACCGACGTCGCCACACGTCCGGTTCTCTCCTCCTTTCGCCCTTACACAAACCAAAACATCTTTTCCTTCGAGGGAAGCGCCCTTCCCCGCGTCCGGGTTCTTGTAAGGCACGCTCTCGGCGCAATCGAAACGCAGACGGACGAACGAGGAGTCTTCGCCATCCAAGCGCCTTTGGCCGCGAACCAATTTCGGCAGTTTTACGTTTCCAGCTTTGACGCCTTCGGCAACCCCACTCCTCCGCTTCCTTTCCGCGTTTTGCAAGACTCGCAAGGGCCGGTCGTTGAGGTGCATTCCCCGCCGCAGGGAGAAGAAACCTTTCTAAGCGAAATCCCAATTGCGGGGACGGTGATCGACGCATTGAGCGGGCAACACGGCCTCTCCGTCACGGTCAATGGCGCAAACGCCGCAGTGTTCCTCGGCGACGGAAGCAACGGCTCATTCCTCAGCGGTCCGGTTTCCCTGCAAGAAGGCGAGAACCGCATTTTGGTTCTGGCCAGAGACGTCGTCGGCAACGAAACGGCAATCGAACTCTTGGTGAACCGGCAAAGGCCGGAAGGCTTTCGCTTGCTCAAAGAATTTGGCGATCTCCAAGAAGGCTTGGCGGGCGGGCAACTCAGCAAACCGGCCAGCGTTCTCGTTCTCGATCCGAACGGAAGACCGATTGTCGGCAAACCGGTCGTCTTCCAAGTCTTGGGCGGACTTGGCAAAATATCGCTCGACAGGGATGCTCCCGCGCCGGGGAACTTGCGGCTGTCCGCCTTAACCGATTCCGACGGGCGGGCGCAAGTCTATTGGCGGTTGGGAATCCTCGCAGGAAAAGGAAACCACCTGCTGAGGGCCGAAAGCCGAGACGTCCAAGGCCGAATTTACTTTGCCGCTTCTGCGCTCCCAAGCGACGACGTCCGCCTCAGTTACATCGACGGCAGCAGCCAAATTGCGGCGACGGGAACCGCAGCAACAAAACCGCTTCGAGTTTGGGTGAACGACGGCGCCAACGCACTCAGCCAACGGGAAGTGACCTTCGCCGTTCTCACCGGCGGCGGCAAAGTCGGCGGGCGGACTTCTTTTTCCGCAATCAGCAACGAGGCGGGATTCGCCGAAGCGCAGTTCGTGCTAGGCGATGAGGCCGGAGCGCAAACGGTGTCGGCCAGCGTCCCGGGAAGAGCGGCGGCCGAAGTAATGTTCGCCTTGCGAGCCGTCGATCCCAATCCAAACGGAGAAACGACGGTCAGCGGCCTGGTGTTGACGCCTTTTTGGCAACCCGTTGCCGACGCCAAAGTCGAAATCATTATCGAAGGAAGTCCCTTTGAATCGGTAAATACCGATGCGGCGGGAAGATTTCAGTTGACCAACCTTTCTCCCGGCGCCGCCGTCCTGCAGTTTTGGCACCCCGCCGAAGATACCTCCAACCAACCATCTCTGCGCCAAGCCATTGCGACCAAAGAGTTGTTTTTAATTCGCGGCATAGAAAACCAACTCCGCGATCCGGTCGGGATCCCCTTCACCGAAAACCGCTCCACAATCCCCTTTGACGGCGCCTCGGACGTTGAGTTGACACTGCCGGGCATAGAAGGATTCCGTCTGACAATTGCCGCCGGATCCCTTGCCGCCGCCGATGGAAGCATCCCGACGACAGAATCCCCCATGTTTCTCTCCCTCACCCAAATCCCTGCGCACGAGCAATCCTTCCTCGCCTGGTTACTAGAACCCGCCAACGCCCAATTTTTGTCTCCCCCAAAAATTCGCATTCCCGATCTATCTGGTTGGGCAGGCGACCTCAGCATGGGAGTGTTCGACTTCAACAACCCCATCCCTCCATTCCGCCGCACGGCGACCGCAAGAGCCGAAGAGAACTTGGCCCACTTCTCCACAAAACAACGAAAAACACAATTCCGCGCCGGCTTTGGATTTGCCAGCCCCGGCCTTCAAAACGGACGCGCAACCATCGCCCTAACAAGAGAACCGCCCCCGCTTCCCCAACGATGATCGAAAATCGCCAAATCCAGCAAGCCCTCGCCGCCTTTGACGCCGCCAACGCCGAAGACCCCAACCGCGAAAAAATCAACAGCCAATCCCAACCGCACGAACTTATCGACGCCCAACGAGTAGCCAACTGGGTTGCAAAACTACAACCAAACCCATCCCCTGCCCTCCGCCTAGCCAGCCGCTGCCAGCACATCCAACGCTGGAAAAAACCGCGCAACCAATACCCAAACACCAGAGACGGATACCTCAAATGGCGACAAGACTTGAAACAATTCCACGCCGACACCGCAACAAAAATCCTCCGCCAAATCGGTTGCGAAGAGCCGCTAATCCAAGCCGTGCGAAACCTCAACCTAAAAAAAGAACTGAACCAAAAAAAAGGCGACGTCCAAATCCTAGAAGACGCCCTATGCCTAACCTTCCTCGAATTCGAATTCCCCTCCTTCCTAAAACGAATTCCCGAAAAGCAAATGATCCGCATCCTGCAAAAAACGTGGAACAAAATGTCCCCAACGGGACGAAAACGCGCCCTGTCCATTCCCCTCAAAAAAACAGCAAAACAACTGCTACAAAAAGCCCTGCCATCCCAACAACCCCAACAAAACGCCGCCACCGTGATTCTCCATCCATAAGCCCCAAAACAACGTAAAACTCAACTTGGCATTTCCAACCGCAGAAAAATCCCAAGCCATTCCAAAATCCCGATGAAAAAATAAAACCAAACCCAAACTTTCCCTTGCCAAGACTCAAAAGACGCAGACAAATATGTTGAAAATAAAAACTTGCTCACTTTTGGTCGGCGGAATGCTGGCTCTTGCTTTTGCCATGCAACAAAACGCATTTGCGCAAAGCGGGACGGGAACGGAAACCGAACCGCCAACAGAACAACCAGCGGCAAACACCGTCAACTGCCTCAGCTCTCCACGGCAGAACCTCACAAGTCGCCAACACTATCCTAAACGCCATCCCGGACGTCACCGCCTGCGATCAAGTGACCACCAATCATTTAGCTTCGATTACTGGCGAATTGGGACTTGCTTATCTAACCTCATTACAAGCCAATGACTTTGCTGGACTCTCCTGCTTGGAAACATTGAGTACTAGGTCTACCCAACTAACCAACCTCCCCGCCGGAATCTTTGATGATCTTGCCAACTTGCAAACGCTGTCTCTTAGTGACAACCGCCAACTGACCAACTTGCCCGCCGGAATCTTTGACGAACTCCCCAACTTGCAAAAGCTATATCTTAACCACAACCGGTTCGCTTCCTTGCTGGCGAATATCTTTGACGAGCTGTCCAACCTAAAGATACTGGAACTTGGAGGAAACCAACTAACTTCCCTGCCCGCCGGAATCTTTGATGAACTGACCAGCTTGCAAGATCTAGACCTTGGACATAATCAACTAACTAACTTGCCTGATGGAATCTTCGACCGCTTGACAAACTCGAGGAACGAAGCAGAACTGAGCGGCAATCCGCTCAGCATTGAGATTTCTCTTTTTCCTCTTGCTTTGGAAGTAACCGAGGGCAACCAAGGCTTCGCCTACGCCAACCTGCAAGTGCGCATAAGCCAAGCCTACGCCGAAGCCGTCACCGTTCGCTACACTACCCAAGATGGCAGCGCCACTGCCGGCCTAGATTATACCCCAACCAACGGCACGCTCATCTTCGCCGCCGGCGCCACAAGCCTTACTCAAACCATCTCCATGCCCATCCGCGGCGACACCTTAAACGAACCGCCCAGCAAAAGCTTCCGCCTCCTCTTGAGCAACCCCAACAACGCCGTATTCCCCGACAACGCCAACACTTTGCAAGCCACCATTACCATCCTAGACGACAACCCCGTCTATCGCCCCGTCCTCGCCAAGTTTAGTCTGCCCTCGCTTATATTTAGCGCAGACCGCCTAACCATCAGCGAAGGCCAAACCGCTACCTACCTAGTGCGCGCCACCACTCTTTTGCCCGACGATATAATCGTCCGCATCCGCAGCAATCATCCCCAAATCGTTGTAGAACCGCAAACCTTAGTCTTTGCCCCTACTAACTGGATGCACTTCCAAGCCGTCCAAGTCCGCGCCAGCGCCGCCGCCGCCGACACGAACAAGCAGGCATATATCATGCATTCCATCCCCGCCAGCGAAGGCTTCATCGCTAGAAACGACGCCGGCGCCGTTTCTCTAACGATTGCTCATAAGGTTGTGGAGAAACCTAACAGCCAAGACAGCGTAGACCCCGAAGAACCGGTTGCCCCCGAACCCCAACTGCCGCCGACTGACTATGATTTAGATGACGACGGCTTGATTGATGTCAGCCACCTTGCGCAACTTCATGCCCTCCGCTTTGACTTGAACGGGGATGGACAACCCGATAAGGCAGAGTTTGCGGCAGCTTACAAGCAAGCCTTCCCCAGCGCTCTCGCCAACATGGGCATTCCCGCTGATGTCCCCGCCCAAGGCTACGAACTCACAACGAACCTGAACTTCGACACGAGGAGTTTCTTGGTTGTTTGGTTGGGGAACGATTGCGGGGGAGAAGAGGGGGGATCCTTTCAAGGGCTTCTCGCGGGCGCGCTCGGAGAAAGCCGTTCTAGCGAGAGCGAAGGCCGCGCCGCCGCCGCAAGCAGGGGGCGAGCTGCTGCGCGTCCGGCTCGGCCAGGGGGGTTTTGGCAAGCGGGTTGGGTTATTGGGAAGGGCAATTTAGGAGATTTGGAAGGTCGATATAGACAAGGATGGGCATGCGGGAGAGGCATGAGAGTGCGGCTAGCGGCAGGAATATCCCGTCTTGCGCCTTGACTTCAATAGAGAGGACGCGTCTAACTTTCCCATTTGGACAAAACGCTTTGTTGCTAGGCGAGATTTGGGTTCGTCACCTGAAACTAGGTTATGAACGCAAATCTGCGTTCGAGTTTGTTTGTTGTTATGAGAGGAAAGAGTCTTTGTCTGTCTAAAAAGCAATAGCTTTACAAACAAGGAAAGGCGAGTGCCAATTAGTTATTCGACAAGAGTCTCGTCTACATGGCGGGGAAGATTAAACGAGAAATTTCTCGAGCAAACCTAACCATTTGTACGGGAAAAATTCCCTATTGACACAAACGGTAATTGGGCTTATATTCAGATTCAATAATGGCAACCATTCGGAAATCAGACACTCGCGTGCCAAAAACCGACAGGCATTCGTTTGCTTCGGGAAACGCCGCAGTCTATTTTGGAAACTGCCGAAAGGCGCTGCCGAAGTTGCCCTCTGAATGCGCCGATCTGATCGTAACTTCTCCTCCCTATGCAGATCGTCGCCGGAAGACTTATGGGGGCATTCCTCCCGACAAGTATGTAGAATGGTTTCTCCCCATTGCCAAACAACTCTTCAGAGCGCTGAAGCCCACGGGAACCTTTATCCTTAACATTAAAGAAAACGCCGTCAATGGCGAACGACATACCTACGTGATGGAACTCATTCTCGCCATGCGAAAACAAGGATGGCTCTGGACGGAAGAATTTATATGGCACAAACGCAACGCCTATCCGGGGAGGTGGCCCAACCGATTTCGAGACGCATGGGAGCGACTCTTGCAATTTAACAAACGACGTCGCTTTCGAATGTTTCAAGACGCCGTGCGAATTCCTATCGGCGGCTGGGCAGAAGGTCGCCTGAGGAAACTTGGCAAAAATGATCTTACCCGCAGCAAGCCGGCCACGGGAAGCGGTATGGGAAGAAACATTTCTAATTGGGTTGGCAAAAAAACCGTCTATCCTACCAACGTGCTACACCTTGCCGCCGAATGCTCCAACCGAGGACACAGCGCCGTCTTCCCCGAATCGCTACCAGAATGGTTCATCAAACTTTTTACCGCCGCTGGCGATATGGTATTAGACCCCTTCATGGGATCGGGAACTACAGTCCTAGTTGCCGAACGCATGGGGCGGCGTTCCATCGGAATTGAGATTAATAAAAACTATTACGACCAAGTGCGTGAGAAACTCTCCAAGCAAAACACTATGCTTAAGCTTCAACCTAAACCAGGTAAAGTCGGCAAATGAATAAAGGGAACGACAAAATCGCTGGTTTTATTGAGGAAAATATTGGCCACTTCCAGCAAAGGTGCTTAGAACTCATGCAAGGAATGTCTTTGGACGACGCTTTGAAAAAGCGCAATCCCTATCTGCTCAAAGCCAAGGGCATTGAACTAGCGCAAGATCTGGTAAAGACGTTTCTCTACGATTATATCACGCAGCGGGAAAGAACCTTGTTTGGAAGTTTTCTAGAAGAGTTGGGATTGTTTATCGGCAACGAACTATACAACGGCCATAAATCCTCGGCGGAAGGGATTGATCTGGAATTTAAGCGGAGCAATGTTTATTATCTGCTCTCTATCAAATCAGGTCCAAACTGGGGAAATAGTAGCGAGGTAAAAAAGCAGAAGGAAAACTTCATCACGGCAAAAAGACGAATCGCGGCAAGCAAATCCGCTATGCAGACACAGGCGGTCCTAGGTTGTTGCTTTGGTCGATCCGCCAAAAAGTACGACAATGGCGCCTACTGGAAGATTTGCGGCCAACACTTTTGGCAGTTTTTGGCGGGAGACGAGGATTTCTACCTTCACATCATCAAACCTCTTGGCTACAAAGCGCGAGAGCGCCACGAGAAATATCAGAGAGAATACGCGGCATTGATTAATTTGGCGACGGAGGAATTCGCAAGAAGATTCTGTGCAATGGGAAAAATTGACTGGGAAAAAGTAGTTCGCTTCAATTCAGGGATCATGGTCCGGGATTCAATATCTAAGCCAAAATG
This sequence comes from Limisphaerales bacterium, assembly GCA_965203425.1. Classification (GTDB taxonomy): domain Bacteria; phylum Verrucomicrobiota; class Verrucomicrobiia; order Limisphaerales; family AAA164-E04; genus UBA2970. The sequence continues at coordinate 569,516 of OZ241891.1, forward strand.
AGCCAAAGGAATGCGAAATTAAAGATTGCGACGCCAAATGCTTCAATCTTATCGTTCTAAAAAATTGGATGATGACAAATAACGACAGCTTATTTTCTGATCCCCGGAAAATGTTAACGATTGCGCAAGCCGGGAAATGGGCTTCGGAACAAACGAAGCGCAACGTTACCCCGGCGAATATCTCTTCTTTAATTAAGTATGGCAGCATTGTTGCCGTCAATAAAAACGGATCCCTTGTGATTCATATCTCTGATTTAGAGAAATACTATGAATCAGTGGAAACACGCGGCAAACACGCATATCAAAACAAACTTGGAAAAGATATAAACTGGCGCCTCTCGTTTGAACAATTCAAAGAGGCGGAGACAACCAAACACGTTCATCGCTTGCATGCCTATAAAGGCAAGTTTATTCCGCAGCTGGTGGAGTATTTTATTGACGGTCATATCGATGAGTTCAAAACCGAAGTTTGCTTTGCGCCGGGTGATATCCTTTTGGATCCGTTTTGCGGCAGCGGCACCACTTTGGTGCAAGCAAATGAACTAGGCATGCATGCGATTGGAATAGATGTGTCGATATTTAATGCAATGATTAGCAATTTGAAGTTGTCTTCTATTTCTATGACGGATCTAGCAACGGCAACCACTGATATTAGCGACGCTCTTTTGCGTAATAAAGTAGGGCAACAATCAAGAGTGTTTGAAGAGGAACTTCTCAACGCGCTGAAGGCTTTCAATGCGGGGTTTTTTCCAGCGCCGATATTCAGACGACGGGTTCAAAAAGGGGAAATCAACGAGGAACAATATGGGAGAAAGTATGCCAAGAAGTTTCGCTCTCGTTTTTATCGTCTGTTGAGAAAACACAATGTGAACAACAACATGAATTTAGAAAGCGATCGATTTATTGATAGCTGGTTTTTACCGTCTGTGAAAAACGAGATTGACATAGCAAAAAAGATCATTGAAGAAACATCAGATGCGCTATTGCGCGACGTACTGCGCATGATTTTAAGCCGCACAGCGCGATCCTCGAGAGCGACGACTCATTCGGATTTAACCACTTTGTCCAGGCAAGTCACAGAAACATATTACTGCGGTAAACACAGCAAGATATGCAAGCCGATTTTTTCCATGCTAGGATGGTGGAAACGCTATTCTGTCGACACGTTAAAACGAAAGGGATTATTCGAAAAACTTCGCACAAATACCATGCAAACATGTTTGACTGGGGATTCTCGAAGCATCAATATATTTTCATCTTTGGAGAAAGCGAATAGCAAATTGGCAGCATTGGCAAAGCATCGGAAAATCCGAGGGATATTTTCTAGTCCGCCTTATGTGGGAATGATTGATTACCACGAGCAACATGCCTATGCTTATGAACTATTTAATTTATCTCGCAATGATCATTCGGAGATAGGGCCGATGAAATCTGGGCAAGGAAAACTGGCTCGCGAAGCATACGCAGACGGCATCGTTGCCGTGTTGCGCAACTGCTTGAAATACATGACCAAAGATTGCGATATTTTTCTTGTTGCCAATGATAAATTCGGCTTGTACCCCGGCATTGCCAAGCGCGCAAATTTGACAATCTGCAAAGAATATAAGAGGCCGGTTTTGAATCGTTCAGAAGGGGATAAAGGGGTATATTCAGAAACAATCTTTCACTTAAAAAGGAAGCAGATATGTTTGAAAAAAGGTCCGTTGAAAATATAATTGAATCTGCGCTGCGAAGAAAACTGCGAAATTATAATCCGGAACCAGCGCACATGCCTTTTCATACCAGATTGCTGGGGAAAGACAGGATGGCGCTTTATTCGTTTATTCACTCTCTTTCTACCAACTTCGGCACCGCAATTTTTGAACAAGCGGCCAAAGAAATTGCGGACGGAGTGTTTGATAAAGTTAGATTGCAACATAAAATTAAGGGAACGTTTTCTTCTGGTGCGCAGAAGGCAATTGCAGAGATTATCAACGGACTCAGTTCTGGAAAGCACGAACCTAATCACGTAGAGGAAATATCTCAAATTTCTGCGCACGCTCAATTGGGAAAACCTATTACAAAACGATTAAGGAGTGTGGATATTTATTTGACTAGAGGAGATAGTGTCTTTTTGTTGGATTTGAAAACCGCAAAGCCCAACGTAGGTGGTTTTGAGAAACACAAACAAGATATGCTGGAATGGGCGGCGGCGATTTTATATGGTAATTTAGATTTGGACGTTCGGACGGTGATTGCTATACCCTACAATCCTTATGAACCAAAACCTTATACTCGCTGGACGTTGCGCGGCATGTTGGAAATCACAAACCAAAGCCAATTGATGGTCGGGCGGGAGTTTTGGAATTTTCTTGCCGGGAAGGATGTTTATTCAGACTTGTTGCATTGTTTTGAGAACGTGGGCTATTGTATGCGCCAAGAGATTGACGATTATTTTAAACGAATTGGAAATCGGCGATATAGATAGAAGAGGAGTTTGTTTATGAGGAAACAATCGCAACGGTTGTGGGAGGCGGCGCTTCGGCGGATTCCCGGCGGGGTGAATTCCCCGGTTCGGGCGTTTCGCGCTGTGGGAGGCTCCCCTTTTTTTGTGGATCGGGCGAAGGGTAGCCGGATTTGGGATGTGGACGGACAAGAGCGGATTGACTTTGTCGGCACTTGGGGTCCGGCCATTTTGGGTCATGCGCCGGATTGCGTTGTTTCTGCTGTGCGGCGGGTTGCGGAGAAGGGGGTAAGTTTTGGCATTCCCAATTCTTTGGAGGTGGAAATGGCGGAGTGGATTTGCGGGAATGTTCCGAGTGTGGAGAAGGTGCGGATGTGCAATTCGGGCACTGAGGCAACTATGTCGGCGGTTCGGTTGGCACGAGGGTTTACGCAACGGGACAAAATTATCAAGTTTGAGGGATGTTATCACGGGCATGTGGATTCTCTGTTGGTGAAGGCTGGTTCTGGGGCGCTTTCTTTTGGGCATCCGGACAGCGCTGGGGTGCCTCGTGGTTTTGCCGAGCAGACGATTGTTTTGCCGTTTAACCGTCCCGAAGTTGTGGATGCTGTGTTTGCCGCAAATTCCGGGCAAATTGCAGGCGTTATTTTGGAGCCGGTTCCGGCCAACGCCGGGCTTTATTTGCCGAGTCCGGGATTTTTGGAGCGTTTACGGGAAACGACGGCAAAGCATGAATCTTTGTTGATTTTTGACGAAGTGATGACCGGGTTTCGTTTGGGTTTGGGCGGCGCGCAGGAGCGGTATGGCGTTTGGCCGGATTTATCTTGTTTTGGCAAAGTGATTGGCGGCGGGCTTCCGGTGGGCGCTTTTGGGGGGCGGGCTGAAATTATGGATTGTTTGGCTCCTGATGGGGATGTTTATCAAGCGGGGACGTTGAGCGGCAATCCGGTTGCTATGGCCGCCGGCTTGGCGGCGCTTCGGGCGCTTCGGGATGGCTCGCTTTATGATTTGCTGGAAAACCGGGGGCGGCATTTGGAGGAAGGTTTGCGGCAAGCCGCGGGCAAGGCCGGCCAGACTGCGCAAGTTCAACGCGCCGGTTCTATGTTTTGCGTTTGTTTTACGGAGCGATCCATTTCTAATCTGGACGACGTGATGGCGAGCGATCGGCGCAAGTTTTCCAGATTCTTTCACGGAATGCTGGCCAAAGGCGTTTATTTGGCGCCGTCTCCGTTCGAGACGGGTTTCCTTTCTACGGCGCATTCGGAGGAAGACGTTCAACAAACCATCAACGCGGCGGCCGAGGTGATGAAGAGTCTTTAGCTTGTTTTCTTTGATGAGATGAGAGTCCTTGGATTAGATTTTGGAACAGAGCGGGTTGGCGTGGCGGTGAGTGACGAACTTGGCATTATTGCGCAACCGATTGAGTTTATCCATCGGCGCCCCGCCGCCAGTCTTTGGGAACGGCTTCGCGCTCTTCATCGTGATTTTTCTTGCGAACGGATTCTCATTGGCATGCCGAGGAACATGGACGGCAGTTATGGTCCGGCGGCTGAATCGGTCAAGCAGTTTATTGAACAGTTGCGTCAAGAAATGGACGTCCCGATACAGACTTGGGACGAACGATTGTCTTCGGTTCAAGCCAATCGTGTTCTTCTTCAGGCCAATGTTTCCCGCAAGAAACGCAGGGGAAATATCGACAAAATGGCCGCCGCCGTTATTCTGCAAAGCTATTTGGACAGCGGACAACTTCGGGCAGGCCGGTGAAGGCGGCGGATACTTTTCCCAAAAGCGTTAAGATGAGTCCGCCAAGATCTTCCGCCACCCCGCAGGCGAAGACCGTCAAGCTGAAGTTGACCATCGCCTATGACGGCGCCCGCTATCGGGGTTGGCAAATGCAACGCAATGCCGTCACCGTTCAACAGCGCGTCCAAGAATCTCTCCAAAATCTTTTTCCCTCTGTCCAGAGAGTTCACGGAGCCAGCCGCACAGACGCAGGCGTTCACGCTCTTGGGATGGCGGCGCATGTGGAAATTCCTGAGGAAGAATTTCGGCTGACGGCAGGGAAAGCGCTTTTGGCGATAAATCGATTTCTTCCGGAAGACATTCGAATTGTGGAAGTCTGCAAAGTTTCCCGCGAATTCCACGCGCAATTCGACTGCCAACGCAAACAATACCGCTACCAAATATGGAATCACCGCGCCGTCAACCCGCTTCTGCGTTCCACTGCATGGCATGTTCCCGTTAAACTCAACTTGGGAGTCATGCGGGAAGCGGCGCAACACTTCGTGGGCCGTCGCGACTTTCGTTCTCTGGCTGCCCGCCGAAACGACGAACCGGAAGACACCGTGCGGCAACTCTTCCGCTGTCGCGTCTGCGCTTCTGGGCCTCTCCTCACAATTATTATGGAAGGCGACGGTTTCCTTTACAAAATGTGCAGGACCATTGCCGGCACGCTCCGCCAAGTGGGGCAAGGAAGAAAAACTCCGGACGACGTCCCGAAAATGCTCGGCCAAAAAGCCCGCCAGTATGCGGGAATGACCGCGCCGGCTCACGGTTTGATTCTGTATCGAGTATTCTATTCGTTGCCGAAGTTACGCAACAATCGACAATAACTTTCTATTGATTTTCCATTTGGCGAAAGAAACTTTGGATTTGGCAAACCAGTCAAACTAGCGATAAGAAACCGTCTTTATACGCAAGCGAAAACTATGTTCGCAAAATTCAAGGCCTTTGCGCAGCGGCACTTCTCCGATTATGGGATGGTCTTCGTTCTTCTCGCGCTTGGAGCGTATTACAGTTGGGTCACTTGGGCGGAGCAGTTTCCCACTGGGGAGGCCGCCGCAAAAAGCCTCGCCGCCTCCATTATCGACGCGCATGCCGAAGGCGAGCGGATTCTGATCTTTGCCCGCGCCAATTCGGAAGACCGCTCCTTCAGCCAAGCCCTCGAACAAAGGTTGAAAAGCGTGGGCATTCAAGTTGCCGCCAACGTCAACGGCAGTCCCGCAGACGTTCGCCAAACGCTAGAAAAGGCGCAGAACAACGGCGCTCCCATTCACGCAATTGCTGGAAATCAAGTCGTCTTGAGCTGGGCCGTCTTCAACAATCGGGCGACAAAATATCCAGTCACCGCCTCCGCCAAAATCCACCGCCCTCGCTCCTATTACTGGCCGAATTTTTTAAAGAAGGATAACCTGCTCAACATAGCCAACCAGATTGCCGTCATCGCCATCATTGCCATTGGGATGACAATGGTCATCATCACCGCCGGCATTGACTTGTCGGTGGGCAGTTTGGTTGCCTTGTCCGCGGTGATTTGCACCTGGCTCATCCGTGAAGTGGGTGGCGCTCGCGAATCCTCCGCCATTGCCATGACTGCTTGTAGCCTGGCCGCCATTGTAAGCTGCGGGTTTCTGGGCGCGTTTTCCGGCCTAATGATCACGCAGTTTGCCATCCCGCCCTTTATCGTGACGCTGGGGATGATGATGGTGGGGAGCGGACTGGCGTTTATCATTGCCGACGGCCAATCGATCTATCAACTGCCGGACAGCTTCAATTGGCTGGGCGGCGGCGCTGACTTTCTTGGAGTTCCCAACGCCGTCTTTTTGATGCTCACACTTTACACCATTGCCCACGCTGTCATGAAGCGCATGAGGATTGGCCGCTACATTTACGCCACAGGAGGCAACGAGGTCGCCGCTCGACTTTCCGGAGTGCCCGTCAAAAAAGTTTTGGTCTTCGTTTATACTTGCTGCGGCTGTCTTGCCGGATTAGGCGGTGTCATCACGGCCTCCAAGCTGCAAAGCGGCTCTCCGACTTACGGCCTGATGTACGAACTTCAAGTCATCGCCGCCGTGGTCGTCGGAGGCACAAGCCTGGCCGGAGGCGAGGGCAGAATCTTGGGAACCCTGATCGGCGCCCTCATCATCGCCGTGATCCAAACCGGCATGAACCTGACCGGCGTCGAAAGCTACACCCAAAAAGTCATCTTCGGGCTGGTAATCCTCGGTGCCGTACTTTTAGACCGCGCCAAGAAACTCGGCTGGCAATCTTTTCGCGCCTCGTAAGTACGTTTCATCCCTTGGCAATGTTCCGCGATTTACACCTTGCATTCGCAATCATTATTCCGCTATCTTCCTCCAAACGATGCAGGATTCATCATTTTTCTCTTCCGCTTCGCGAGTCATCATGGGTCGTGGCCCCAGTAACTTGCTTCTAGGCCCCGGCCCCAGCAACGTTCCCTCCACCGTGCTTCTAGTAATGGCCGATCCTTTGGTCAGTCATCTGGACGATGCCTTTATCGGAATGATGGAAGACATCCAGGATATGCTCCGCAAAGTCTTCCAAACCAAAAACGAAATCACCTTTCCCGTGAGCGGCACGGGAAGCGCCGGCATGGAGTTCTGCTTTGTCAACCTCATCGAACAAGGCGACCCCGTCGTGATTGGCGTCAACGGCCTCTTCGGCCAGCGCATGTGCGACGTGGCCGAACGCTGTGGCGCCGTTGTTCATCGTGTAGACGCTCCTTGGGGGGAAGCCATTCCACCCGATGCAATGGAGGCGGCAGTCAAAGAAACCAAACCGAAAATCGTTGCCATCGTCCATGCAGAAACCTCGACCGGCGTGCTAACCCCCATCGAAGACATCTCGCGCATCGCCCGCGAAGCCGGATCCCTCCTTATGGTCGACACCGTCACCTCATTGGGCGGTTGCCCCGTCAAAGTGGATGAGTGGCAAATCGACGCCGTTTATAGCGCCACCCAAAAATGCCTGAGCTGTCCGCCGGGGCTGGCGCCAGTATCCCTCAGCCCGGCGGCGATGAAAGTTGCAACGCAACGCAAGACAAAAGCGCAAAGCTGGTATTTGGACGTCAACCTCCTTGCCAACTACTGGGGACAAAAACGCGCCTACCACCACACCGCTCCCATCTCGATGAACTACGCACTCTACGAAGCGCTCCGCGTCGTCTTGAACGAAGGACTGGAAGCCCGATGGAAACGCCACCAAGAAAACCACGAGCGACTAAAAGCCGGCCTTGCCAAACTCGGCCTCTGCCTCGCCTTCCAACCGGGACACCAACTCTGGCAACTGAACGCCGTTTCCGTCCCAGACAGCGTCAACGAGGAAGAAGTGCGGCAAAAACTGCTCCTCAAATACGGCATCGAAATCGGCGGCGGACTCGGCCCCCTGAAAGGAAAAATCTGGCGCATTGGCCTTATGGGAGAATCCTCCCAAGCCGAATATGTGGATCAATTCATCGCGGCGATGACGGAACTCCTCAAACCCTGAACCGCCCGCCAAAAGCGCCACAAACATATCCGTAATGCGATCCAAACAATTTTCTTTTGAATCCTCTTGCCGAAACGCGCGAAACTATTCCGATTTTCATTTCCGCTCACAAGTCGTTTCCTTGCAAACCAATCGTCTAACAAATCCAAAACACCGCACGCAAAGGCTCTCCTTCACCGCTCCAATCCCATGAATCCGACTAAAAAGAAAACACCGAAAGTGCCTCCCCTCAAATTCAATGTGGAATGGTATAAGCATGTTCCCGTTGATTCGGATGACGAAAAACTCAAATGTCTATTTGCTATTCGTTTCACTATAATATGAAAAAATTTAAAAAGCCTGTCCATCCGATGCCGACCAAATGATGGCTACAACAAGGAAACTCATCCCCTTTCCGCATTTTTGGGCGGGAAGAATAACGCTTTGGTTGTATAGTTTTTGGAAACAACCGCACTTTTCTCACCCCGCTGTGAACCGACGTTCTAAATGCAGGGTAGGGACTTTGCCGATCTTACCCTATGGAGATTGAAAAACTAGTCAAACAATCCGAAAAATAAAATGCCAACCGAAGTCACCACCGTCATTCCCGTCTACAATGGCGTAAACTACCTTCGGCACACTCTAGACTCATTAGCAAAACAAACGCGCCATCCGGACCGTGTGATTGTCTTAGATGACGGATCAACCGACGGCACCTGCGACCTCGTGCGCAGTTACCAGCCAATCCAATGCAACCTAATTCAAAACGAAAAGAACTTAGGGTTGTTCCCCAACATGAACCGTTCCTTAGAATTTGCTTCAGAGACCCGTTACCTCCACCTTTTGCATGCCGACGACTTAATCCAACCTCCCTTTCTCCACGACCTAGTTTCCACTCTCGAAAAGGAGCCACGACTCTCTTTTGCCTATTCCAGCTTTGAGTGGATCGATGAGAACGGCCAGCCGATTGAGAAAATCCCCCCTCCCCTCCTGTACATGCCCTTCACACAGCTGTCTCGCAAAAAATTTCTAGTCCAACAATGCGAATTAAATACCATCGCTTGCGGATCGCTCGTCCTCAAAACAAACTACCAAACTATTCCACTCCGCTTTCGTAGCAACTACCACCATGTTGCCGACGTCATTTTTTACGCAGAGTTAGCCTCGATCGCGCCAACGATTTGGAAGACCAAGCGCAGACTGATCCAAATACGCCAACACAAGGACAATGCCACCGCATCCAACAAAAAGAATATCCAATCTTGGGTAATTGACGAATGGCACGCCATGAAACTCATCTCAGAGACGATCCCGGAAAACACTGTTTCTCGCGCAATTCGACGGCAAAAACTCAAGTGCATGTTCGCCGCCCGTTCCCTAGTAAAGCAACAAAACGTCCGCGCATTAGACCCGAAATATGCCGATCAAATCGGAACCAAAGTTCGAAAATACGTCTCCCCCTGGCATTCTGTGCTGGGACGATTGGCTGTCAAATTATATCGCCCCACCAAGCCTTCAACAAAATGAATCCGTCAATTAGTATCCCTTTTGACTAGATTTAGCAAGGAATTATTGGAAGTCTGGAGGCTTGATTAATAACAACAAGCGGTAGCGTCGAAACTTCCTATCCTAGACTATGTTGACAAATTCCCAAAGTGCGATTCCATAGAACTCAATGCCAAAAATATAAAGAAACGCCATAAAACTAAACCGCCCGATATAGAACTTTCCTCCTCATTCTCCATTCCCAGTGCCAATAAGGCGTTATAGCTTTATTTCTCTTGTCGAATAACTAATTGGTACCCGCCTTTCCTTGTTTGTAAAGCTATTGCTTTTTAGACAGACAAAGACTCTTTCCTCTCATAACAACAAACAAACTCGAACGCAGATTTGCGTTCATAACCTAGTTTCAGGTGACGAACCCAAATCTCGCCTAGCAACAAAGCGTTTTGTCCAAATCGGAAAGTTAGACGCGTCCTCTCATTTGTTCGAGTTCTTTGTGAACCAGACTCTTGGGAAGATGCAACGCTGGCGAGATTGAAAAAAAAGAGAAGCAAAACAACCAAGTGCCTCCCAGAAAATGCGGAGATTATGCAGGGTTTGCTCCTAACGAGCCGCCGGCGTCCCAAAGCCCACTAAACCAAGAGTCTCCTCGCCGTGCGCCGAACTCCCCTCAATCAATCCCCCCACATTCCAGCCCACTAAACCCCCCACACTAGTCTCTCCCCGAACTTCCCCTCGAACATGACTATCCGCTATCTCCCCAAAGTTATGACCAACTAAACCGCCTACGCTATTATAACCAACCACTCGTCCCCGAACAGAGCAATTCACTAGAACCCCTTGACTCAATCCCGCTAAGGCGCCTACCCAGTTCACCCCTCTTATCTCTACCCCTTCCAAAACTACATGGACGATTTGCGCCCGATGCCCGACCGCCCCGAACAAGCCGGAAGGTTCATTAGCGAAGAGAGCGGGAGCGCTCTGGTTTTGAAACAAGTTGTCGATGGTATGACCGTTGCCTTCAAAAACAGCTTGGAAAGGTTCGGAGAAAGAGCCGATGGACGGCCAGCCCTTTCCCTTGTTCCAAAAGCCGTCTTCTTCATTGATGGTTTTGTCTCCATTCGTGTCGAAGGTCAGGTTCGTTGCGAGTTCGTAGCCTTGGGCTTGGATATGGTTGGGAACGCCCATGTTGGCGATAGCGCTGGGGAAGGCTTGCTTGTAAGCTGCCGCCACCTCTTCTTTGTCCGGCTGGCCGTCGCCATTCAAGTCAAAGCGAAGGGCATGGAGTTGCGCAAGGTTGCTGACATCAATCAAGCCATCATCATCTCGATCATAATCGGTCGGCGGCAGTTGGGGTTCTATAATCGTGTTTTCCAAAGATACTTCGACTCCTCGTTTGTCGGTCTCTATTTCGGCCGCCGTGGAGGAAATGGTCACAGAGAGCGCCCCGGCGTTTTCGTGAGCCGTGAAGCCTTCGCTGGCGTCGATAGAGTGCACGATGGAGATAGGTTCGCCGATGTCAGCTGCATGGGCGGCTGCGCGGACTTGGACGGCTTGGAAGCGCAGCAAGGTGGTGGTGGTAAAGACTAAGGTTTGCGGTTCTACAACGACTTGGGGATGATTGCTGCGGATGCGGACGATCATATCCGACACAAATGGAGATCGGGCGGAGACGCCGCGCACTTGGTACATGGCGGTTTGACCTTCGGCCAAGTTTAACTCGCTTGTATTGAAGATCAACAAAGGAAACTTTCCGCTGGGAAAGGAGCGTTGGGCAGAGGGATTCGCGGCGGCGGACGGCGGCGGAGGCTGGTCGTCGTCTGTGATTTGGGCTTGCGTGTGATTGGGATGGAGGATGGCGTTGGTGGGGTTGCTCAATTGGATGGTGAAGGTTTCGTTGGGTTCATCTAGTGTGTCGCCTAGTATGGGCACGGAGATGGTTTGGGTAAGACTGGTAGCGCCGGCGGCGAAGATGAGCGTGCCTGATCTAGAAGTGTAGTCTTGGCCGGCGGTGGCCGTGCCGGCTTGCGTGGCGTAGTCCACGGAGACAACTTGATTGAGAACTTCGCCTTCGCTCAGCAGTAGTTGAACCGGAAACTCGGCGTTTGTTTCGCCTTCGTCGCCTTCGGGGAGGGAAAGAAAAGTCTGCGCAAATCCAATGACAAGAGGCCTCTGCGCTATTGGTGGCGGCGCGTCCTCATCTATGATAATGATGGTGGCGAATAACTGCGAGTCGCCATCGGGGAAAACAGCGTTGTTGGGGTTGATCAATTGGATGGTGAAAGTTTCGTTGGGTTCATCCAGTGTGTCGTCTACGAGGGAAATGGCAATGGTTTGGGAGAGGTTGGTTGTGCCGGCAGCGAAGGTGAGCGTGCCTGATCTAGAAGTGTAGTCTTGGCCGGCGGTGGCTGTGCCGTTGACGGTGGCGTAGTCTATGGAGATGGTCTGGCCAGAAGCGCGATTCAATTGAACTTGAAACTCGGCGTTAGTTGTGCCTTCGGTCACGGTCAAAGTCGAGGGGGTTAGGGAGAGTGTCGAGGGCGCGTCGTCGTCTAATATGGTGCATCGGGCGGTGCTGGTAAGGAGGCTGGCGTTGTTGGGGTTGCTGAGGAGGATGGTGAAAGTTTCGTTGGGTTCGTCTAATGAGTCGCTTCGTATGGGCACGGAGATGGTTTGGGTAAGACCGGTTGTGCCGGCAGTGAAGGTGAGCGTGCCGGATCTAGAAGTGTAGTCTTGACCGGCGGTGGCCGTGCCGTTGGCGGTAGCGTAGTTTATGGAGATGGGTTGGCCGGAGGCACGGGTCAAGCGCACTTGGAACTCGGCGTTGGTTTGGCCGGTGTCGCCTTCGTTGATTTCCAAAACTGAGGGGGTAAGGAAGAGAGCTGCCGGCCCGTCGTTGTCGACGATTGTGGTTTGTGCCGTGCTGGCAAGAAGGGTGGCGTTGGCGGGGTTGATCAATTGGATGGTAAAGGTTTCATTCGCTTCATCTTCGGTGTCATCTACGAGGGGAATGGAGATGGTTTGGGAGAGGTTGGTGGTGCCGGCAGTGAAGGTGAGCGTGCCTGATCTAGAAGTGTAGTCTTGGCCGGCGGTGGCCGTGCCGTTGACGGTGGCGTAGTCTATGGAGATGGGTTGGCCAGAAGCGCGATTCAATCGAACTTGAAACTCAGCATTAGTTGTGCCTTCGGTCACGGTCAAAGTCGAGGGGGTTAGGGAGAGTGTCGATGGCGCGTCGTCGTCTAATATGGTGCATCGGGCGGTGCTGGTAAGGAGGCTGGCGTTGTTGGGGTTGCTGAGGAGGATGGTGAAAGTTTCGTTGGGTTCGTCCAGTGTGTCGCCGCGGATGGGGATGGAGATGGTTTGGGTAAGACTGGTTGTGCCGGCAGCGAAGGTGAGCGTGCCGGATCTAGAAGTGTAGTCTTGACCGGCGGTGGCCGTGCCGTTGACGGTGGCGTAGTCTATGGAGATGGTCTGGCCAGAAGCGCGATTCAATCGAACTTGAAACTCGGCGTTAGTTGTGCCTTCGGTCACGGTCAAAGTCGAGGGGGTTAGGGAGAGTGTCGATGGCGCGTCATCGTCTAATATGGTGCATCGGGCGGTGCTGGTAAGGAGGCTGGCGTTGGCGGGGTTGCTGAGGAGGATGGTGAAGGTTTCGTTGGGTTCGTCCAGTGTGTCGCCGCGGATGGGGATGGAGATGGTTTGGGTAAGACTGGTTGTGCCGGCGGCGAAGGTGAGCGTGCCGGATCTAGAAGTGTAGTCTTGGCCGGCGGTGGCCGTGCCGTTGGCGGTAGCGTAGTTTATGGAGATGGGTTGGCCGGAGGCACGGGTCAAGCGCACTTGGAACTCGGCGTTGGTTTGGCCGGTGTCGCCTTCGTTGATTTCCAAAACTGAAGGGGTCAGGAGGAGAGAGGGCGGCGGGGGCGGCAAGACGTCGTCGTCGGCAATGGTGATGATGGTCTCGCGCATGGAAGCGCCGCCGCCAAAGTTGACGTTCATCGGGTTAGTGAGGCGGACGGAGAAGGTTTCGTCGGATTCTTCTTCGGTGTCGCCGCGGATGGGAATGGAGATGGTTTGGGTGAGGTTGGTGGTGCCGGCAGTGAAGGTGAGCGTGCCGGATCTAGAAGTGTAGTCTTGGGGAGCGGTGGCGGTGCCATCGACGGTGGCATAATCAATGGTGACTTGGGCGTTGGGAATTTGGGTGAGTTGAATGTGGAAACCAATGGTAGTGGTGCCGCTGTCGCCTTCGGCCACCGAGAAGGAAGTGACGGGAAGAGAGAGCGCCACTTCAGGCAAGGCGTCGTTGTCTAGAATGGTGACCGAGGCGGCAAACTCTTCATCCGCCGTATAACTGCTGGATCGAGTCAGAACTAACTCAAATGTCTCATCCTCCTCTTCCACAACATCCCCTCGTATAGGAATGGAAAGATTTAAGATGTTTTCTCGGAGCCATTGACCAGAGAATGATTGTCCCTGTCTCCAATCGCCTGCAAATATCCATTGACCACTGATTGGGGAATAGTCGTTGTCTTCTTCGGTGGCGGTGCCGTCTCTGGTGGCATAGTTGATGGTAATAGAGTTGGTGAGGATGCCTCTGCCTAATAAGACTTGAAAGTTGGCGTTCTTTGTCCCTTCGTCGCCCTCAACCACTTCCATCGTGGAAGGGACGATAGTGACCGATAGTGTATTGGTGAGAAGGTTTGTATATACGGGGTTGCCGGTCAAATATAGATTCTGACGATTCAGGCTGACTAGGTCGTCAAATATTCCTTCGGACAAGGGGAGTGAAGTTAGCGCGTTATTGCGAAGGTCTAGAAAATCCAGATTGACGAGATTGTCGAATACGTTGCCCGGCAGGGAAGTGAATTGGTTGCCGGAAATATCTAGTTGTTTTAGTTTGGTGGTTTTGCTGAAGACGTTGGCCGACAGGGAGATCAAGCCAGTGCTGGGTGTAGTAAAAGAGTTTTCAATGAACAGATATTCCAGTTCGGTGAGTTTGTCAAAGACGCCGGCCGGCAGGGAAGGCATGTTCGGGTTGTAGGAAAGATACAGTGTCCTTAGTATGGGAAGTTTGTCAAAGACACCAGACGGCAAGGAAGTCAATCGGTTGCCGCCAATTACCAACCATCGCAGTTTTGTAAGTTTGTCGAAGATATTGTCTGGAAGGGAAGTTAAGCGGTTGTTGCCAAGATTCAGGACCGCCAGTTTTGTAAGATTGTCGAAAGCGCCGGACGACAAGGAGGCTAAGCGATGGCCGCTAACATCCAGCCATGTTAGATTGGTTAAGTTGTTGAAGAGGCCGTTTGGCAAGCTGGTTAATTGGCCGGTTTGAAGATCCAGCCGCGTCAGTTTGGCCAGGTTGTCGAATATTCCGGAGGGCAGGGAAGCCAGTTGTGGAGTGTTGGAAAGATTCAGCCGTGTTAGGTTGGTCAAATTGTTGAAGAAGCCGGGCGGCACGGTGGTTAGTCGTGCATTGCCGGAAAGTTGCAGCGTTTGCAGTTGAGTGAGGTCGTCCAAGAGGTCGGAGGGCAAGTCGCTTGCAGAAAAATTGTCCACCATCAGAGTTTGCAGATTGGTGAGATTGTTGAAGAGGTCGCTCGGCAAAGTTCTCAGTTGCGGGCTGTGGAGAATCCGCAACGTTTGCAGGTTGGGGAGGTTGGCGAAGTCGCCCGCTTCTAAGGAAGTGAGGCCGCTGATCCCCAGATTGGTGATGGCGGTTAGTTGGCTGGGGTTGGTGAGCAGTAAGCAGTTGCTGAGTCTCAATGTGCCTAAAATCTGGTCCGCCACTTTTTTGGTTCGGCCGTGGAGGATGTTGTTAGTGTCGGAGCAGGAAAGCAAAGGTTCCTGTTGCGCGAAGGCGGTTTGCAGGGAAAACACGATGGCCAGAATTGCGGCGGCGAATGCGAGGATTTGTGCTTTGCGTGTTTTCATGACAGGTTTCAGAGAGGAAGAGTTGCATGAGCGCAATCGGGCAGATTGTTGGCGAAGCTTAAATTGGAGGCAAGCGGGGGGGGGGGGGGGGGGGGGGGTACTTCTTCGCCGTTCTTGACCAAAGGATTGGGGTGTCAGATTTCGACGTGGACATACTGACTTTCTCTGGATTTTTCATTGCGACATTAATTTGGCGGAATTTTGTCTGGAGAAAGATATTTGTGTCAAACAGATTTTGCGCAACTTCGAGGAGAAAGTTTTCCTTTGGGTGTCGGACGGATTCGGATTGTCTTCAACGGGGTTGAGTTTTTCAGGGAGGCGGGTAGAGGGATTTTTTGACTTTTTTGGGGTTTGCGTTCAAAGTTGCGGTTATGGAAAGTCTTCATGCGCCGTGGCGGATTGAGTATGTTTTGTCGCCGAAGCCAGCGGCTGGGGGGGAGTCTTTGTTTGCGCGGATTGCTCGGAGCGAGGATGATGTTGGCAATCTTGTTGTTCATCGGGATCGGCATTGTTTTGTTCTCTTGAATCGCTATCCGTATAATGGCGGGCATTTGATGGTGGCGCCTTACAAGGAGGTTGCGGATTTGGAGGATTTGGAGGAGACGGCGATTGCGGAGTTGATGTTGGTGACGCGTCGTTGCGTTCGCGCGCTTCAAGCGGTGATGAGTCCGGATGGTTTTAATGTTGGCTTGAATCTGGGTCGTGCGGCCGGCGCCGGCATCGAAGGGCATCTTCATTTTCACGTTGTTCCTCGTTGGAATGGCGACACGAATTTCATGCCGGTTATCGCAAACAATAGGGTGATTCCGGAGGCGTTGCTGGAAACTGCCGCGAAGATTCGGGCTGCATTTCCTCATCACGCTTGATTTTTGGCAAAGTTACGGAATGGCGATTCAAACGCTCCACTTTGAAAGCGCTCGGCAAGCGCAACAGCTTTTCAACAACGAACCCAAAAACCTGCAGGCGGTAGAGCGGGAGCTCGGCGTTAAGGCCGTTTGTCGGGATGGCTGGATCCAGCTCGACGGCAATGAGGAATCCGTTCTCCGCGTTCAAAAGTTGTTTGAGTTAATGGAATCGGCGATTCGCGCCGGCACTCCGATTCGGAATCAGGAGTTTGCGCAGTCGATTGCCGTTATGAAGGAACACGGCGCGGACACTTTGCGGCAGCTTTTGGAGGATCGCATTTGCACTTCTTCCCGCAAGGCGCCTATTTCCCCAAAAACGGCGGGACAAAAGGCTTATTTGGAAGCCATTCGCAGCTGCGACGTTACCTTCGGCATCGGCCCGGCCGGAACGGGAAAGACTTATTTGGCCTTGGCGATGGCCGTCTCATGTCTCAAGGCCAACACCGTGGCCCGCATTCTCTTGACTCGTCCCGCCGTTGAGGCCGGAGAAGCGCTTGGATTTCTGCCGGGTGATCTTTATGAAAAGCTTGCGCCCTACTTGCGCCCGCTTCACGACGCCCTTCACGATATGCTTCCGGCCGAAGAAATCCAAAAACACATGGATCGCGGCACCATCGAAATTGCTCCTCTCGCTTACATGCGCGGGCGCACTTTGAATCACTCTTTTATCATCCTCGACGAAGCACAAAACGCCACAACAGAGCAAATGTTTATGTTTCTCACGCGGTTGGGAACAAACTCTCGCACCGTGGTTACTGGAGACCCCACTCAAATCGACTTGCCGCCGCACAAACCTTCCGGGCTCAAGGAAGCCCAAACCGCGCTCAAGAAAGTTCGAGACATCGCAATCGTAGAGTTCCGCAAGCAAGACGTCATCCGCCATCCCTTAGTGAAAAAAATCATCGCCGCCTACGAAGACCACCGCAAAACCGAGACAAAGCCGTTACTAAGCCGATACTAATCCGTCTCAGAACCGAAATCCCCCCAAAACCCCAAAACCGCCGCCGCCCAAGCCCCGCCCCAAACAACGGCGAACCCAGAGAATCCTTCCTTGCCCTCCCTCCAGAAATCCGCCAATCTGCCCCCAGAAGAGATTCGGGGGGTGAAGACGCATCGTCGAGAATCGTTGGTCTAATGCCTCGCAAAGCCGAATTTATGAAGAAGATATTGATTTTGATTGGGTTGTTGCTTTGCGCGGGGTCGACTGCGCTCGACTTTGAGGATTTGGTTCAGGAGATGGATTGCCCTTTTCCACTCAGGGCCAACCTCGAATGCTTTTGTGTAGCCCATAAGCTATTTGGGGTGTGGATGGAAAAAGACGGTAATCTCATTCCGTATCCTAAGCACATCAAACCAAGTTTGAGAATTGAACATGCTGGTAAAACAAGGCACCAAGTACGCTTCGTCAAGATAACATGGCAGGGCGGAAGTCTATGGGAATCAAAATCCGCAACTGGTCCTTGGGAGTGTTTAGACTCCTTTAATGTTGCTGATGAAAACGGAGTATTTGATTGGACTCGCGGTGCTTTTGTTTTGGACAAAGATTATGAATGGCCTGAAAACTATCCAAATCAGGTGTTTTTTAAGCTTGTTCCATTTGAGACTAGCCCCTAACTTGCCCCGCAGGAGGTGGCAAGTCGTCTCTGCGTCGGATTGCGAAATACGGCGCGATTATTTGGGGTGAGACGAAAAATCGGGAAGGACAAAGGAAGAAAGCGAAGAAGAAGATTGAAAAATAGACTAGACAAATTAACCACCGCCGGCAGAAAAGCCCCGTCTCAAAAAACGGCAAACCCAATGGCTTTTCCTTGCCTTCCCTTCAGAAATTCGCCAATCTGCCCCCAGATTAAATTCATCGCTATTTTGGAATTAAAAAAATGAAAGATCAAACTAAACATCTCTTGAAACATGTCTCCGGAGCTATCAGCACGTTTGCCGCCACTTTGGTGATCGTATTAGGTGCCTGTTTGTGGTTTGATTGGGAACCAGACTTCGTCGTGATGCCATTGCTTTTCATCATCGTTTCTTCATTTACTTGGATCATTACGGCAATCGGTGAGATGAAAAGTGAAGTGAAAGAAAAATTGTCCAATTTAGAAAACAAAATGGGCGAAATACGGCGTGATTTGAGGCGAAAAGATTGAAAAAAGAAAAAGAGAGCAGAGAAATGAGAACGATAATTGTTTCCCTAAGTTTGTTTGCGGTGGTTTTGGCTTACATTGCGTTGAATCC
Organism: Limisphaerales bacterium; assembly: GCA_965203425.1. Classification (GTDB taxonomy): domain Bacteria; phylum Verrucomicrobiota; class Verrucomicrobiia; order Limisphaerales; family AAA164-E04; genus UBA2970. The sequence goes on from OZ241891.1 coordinate 587,792, forward strand.
AAGCGATAAGCCGACAACAACGACAAGCCAAAAGACGATGGCGGAAGAAAAGGCCGGCAACAAAGGAAAAACAACTTCTGCACGTTCTGTATTACAAAAGACAAGCGAAGCGGATTGGGCGGCGGTTCATGCCATAGCCGCAGAATACACTCCTCAACTAAAAGAACTGGAACGCAAACGATCTTACATCAAAACAAAAGGAATTACTCCCGGCAGTTGGGATAATCCAAAAGTGAGAGATGAGTACAGAGCGAAACGTTTGGCTGAAGACATGGCGGACAAAGCCATTCGGGATTTAGAGCGGGAGCAGTGGGCGCAGATGAGCGAGTATTTGTCGCCCTACGAGTTGCGCGAATACAAGCTAGAGCATTCGCAATTAGCGCGGGACATGCGGCCGGAATTAGAATGGTTTCAGCCCAGCAAGGGAGAGTTTGTTGCCTTGTACACCTATCATGAAAAGAAGGCGAACTTGCTGGATGAACTGTTCGGCGGCGACGGACGTCTACGAACGGAAGCGCACCAGTCCGCCATCGATCGAAGGATGGCCATTCAAAAAGAAGTGACCAAAACGGCAAGGACGCGCAAAGATTTTGAGGAAGGTCTCCAAAGGATGGACGCGCTGGAAGGGAAGGACATAGACAGCTGGAGAGCGGAAACTGAGCTTCAGGATGAGGTAAGAGAAACGCTGGGGCATGACCGGTGGAGCTCAATCCAACATGGCCCGACAGTACATGGTCGGAAGGCGAAAGCGGCGGAAGATAAATTACGACGCATGAAACGTTTGTATTCTAACGGCCAAATTACGAGAGCCGAATTAGAACTTGCGGAGTTTAGAAGTATGCTGGAATCGAGCCTCCGCGACATGAGCGAGGAAGAGATAGAGAAAGAGCTGAAGTGGTACAGAGAAGTGGGCATGGAACTTTCGCCCGCTACGGACAAAGCCGCAGGGGAATAAGTCGTCGAGACTAGGGCGCGATACGGTCTAGGCTTGTCAAAATTGGATTGAGCGACGCGCCGGGGTAGTGCAAGATATGGATTGAAAACTGACTAATCAAGCAAGCCCTCTTTCGCCTCAAAACATGGAAACGCCAATGCCCTACTTCGCTTGAAAATTGTTTTTCGCAATGCGCAGCGAGACTGCCGAATGGATATTTCTTTTCTTCGCAAAGTCATCGAAGACCTTGTTCGGACGGAGTTTTCGGCCTTTGCGGGAGAATGCTGTTTCCACTTGGTTTCCAGACGGCGCATGGCCGCGCTGAACCGAAAGTTTCTGAACCACGAAGGCGCCGCCGACGTTCTTGCCTTTGACTTGGCGGAAGACCCAAAGCGCATCTTCCAAATGGCTGAAGTTTACATCTGCCCGGCCGTCGCGCGGGAGCAAGCCAAAGAGTTCCATACTTCTTGGCCGGATGAACTTGTTCGCTACCACGTTCACGCTCTTCTTCACTTGCAAGGTGAGGATGACAAGACTTCGGCATCTCGGAGAATCATGAAACGGCGCGAAGAACGCATTATGCGATCCGTTCGAAGTCGCTTTTCTTTGGACGCACTGGAAAAGAAAGCAACTTTGCCAGCCGGCGGCTATTCTTCCGGCAAAGCGAAACAATAATACACGTCTCCGGGACAAGTTCCGGGCTTGCCGCCGCCGCCCGCCGCAATGAGCACGTATTGTCGTCCGTCGATCTCGTAAGTCGACGGCGTGGCGTATCCGCCAAACTCCATTTGATATTCCCACAACAATTCGCCCGTTTCCTTGTCGTAGGCGTGAAATCGTTCGTCCATAGCCGCGCCGATAAACACTAATCCACCCTTGGTCACTATTGGTCCGCCAATGTTGAAAGTGCCGGTCGGCGGCTCTCCTCGCGCTTCTAGTTTTGGATAGGTGCCCAGCGGCACTTGCCAGCGAAGCCGTCCTTCGTTCAAGTCCACCGCGTTGAGCGTTCCCCACGGTCGCTTGTTCGCGGGAAAGCCTTCGGGGTCTCGCCATTCGTGATGCCCTGTCGCCACCGCTGGCGCTCCGCCGGCAAAGCGCAGTCCCCAGTCTCCGGCCGCAACCGTTTCCTTTTGCCCTTCGTCAAACAAGAACGCCAGCACCGCCCGGCGTTCCAGCTTGTTAAAAGAGGCAAAGGACGGCATCTGCCCGCGTCCGGTTTTCATCAATTCCTCAACCTGCTTTTTAGAAAGACGCGAGGCGACGTTTTCCAGCGAAGCCGAAGCGGGGTTTGCCGGGGATCCGAGACCGTGGCAGAAGGAACAGGCCGCTTGATAAATATGCCGTCCCAGCCGATGCAGCGACATAGTTTCCTTCGCTTTGACGGGAACCATTGAGGTGTATTCCGCTTCGTTGCTGACGTTAACGATCACGGTGTTGGTTTCCGGATCAAAGGCGGCGCCTCCCCATTCGCAACCGCCGTTGAATTGGGGAAGCTGCGCGGACTTGGCAAAGCCGGGCGGCGTGAACATCTCGGCGGCCGCTATGTTCTTCAAGTCCTCTAAAACCTTGGCCGTCGCTGCCGGATTGAGGTCGGTTGCGTTGCTTGCGTCCATTCGGGTCATCGCCAGACGAAAAGCGGGAGGCGGGAAGGGTTGCGTCGGCGCGCTCACTTCGCCCGGTATTGTGGACGGAGGCACCGGTCGCTCTTCCACCGGATAAAGAGGCTCGCCGGTTTCTCTATCCAATACAAAGAGATGCCCCATCTTGGTAGGCTGCACCACGGCGTCCAACAGGTTTCCGTTCCGCTTCAGGCGGGCCAGCACGGGAGGGCAAGGCAGGTCAAAGTCCCAAAGATCGTGATGCACCGCTTGAAAATGCCAGATGCGTTGTCCGGTGTTTGCGTCCAGCGCCAGCGTGCAGTTCCCAAACAAACCGTCGCCGGGACGATTTCCCCCCCACTTGTCGTAGGCTGGCGATCCCGTTCCCGCAAATACAATCCCCCGCTCGGCGTCCAGCGTAAAGCCTCCCCAAACATTGGCGCTCCCCACTTCCTTCCACGAATCCGGACCCCAAGTCTCATAGCCAAACTCGCCCGGATGCGGAATGGTGTGAAAAATCCACTTCCGCTCTCCCGTCCGCACGTCAAAGGCTCGAATATGCCCCGGCGCGCAAGGCTGCGGGCCTTCGCCGGTGCTGGAACCCAAAATCAACAAATCCTTCCACACAATGCCCGGCGTCGTGTTTCCAACCGACAAAAAGAACGCGTCCACGTCCAAATCGTCTCGATGACGAATGCGCCCCTTCTCGCCAAAGGACACAACTGGCCTTCCTGTCCCGGCGTCCAAAGCGTAGAGAAAATCCCCAGCAGAGTGAAAAATACGACGCTCTCCTTTCTCGTCCGTCCAATAAGCCACGCCCCGGCTGACGCCTCCCCCTCGCTCTCCTTTCGGCCAAGGATTGAAACGCCACAACAACCGCCCCGTCTTGCCCGCCAGCGCAACGCAGTGCAATCGAGGCGTCGTCAAATAAACCGCGCCGTCCACAACAATCGGATTGCATTCAATGGTGCGCCCCGTTTCCCCTGCCCGCCAAATCCACGCCGGCTTCAAGCGGGCTACGTTGGAGCGATTAATCTGCGCCAAGGCCGAATAATGACTGCCGCCGTAGTCGCCGTGATAAATCTGCCACTCGCGATGGCTCGCCTTCGGATCCGCCGCCAATCGCCAAACGCCGCCAACCAAGAAAACCGCCGCCAACCAACAAAACATTCTCACAAGAATCTTCATCCAATCACTCCCGCTCCCGAACCGCCGTTCGCCAAATTCCTCTTCGCAACTGCCAACTCTTCTAAATCCAAAAAACGAAATTTTTGGAAAAATCTCCCACGCCGAAGGATTGACCATCGCCGCCAAATTCCTCTGAGAAATCTTTGTATCCTAAACTTAATCGTGGTTATCTTTATGGCATTGACAAATAGGCGTTTCCTTTAAGTTTGCGGTCCGTCAATCCGCTTACAATCCCTTCCATTAAAGAATATCCATAAACCAGCCAAACGCAACCTGCGAAAAAAAACTTGCCCTTTTTGCCTCCAACCACCATAAAAGACGCATGAAATTCTCATCCAAAACACAAGGCGGCTTCAATGGGATTAAGCATTTTGGCTTTGTCGATGGGGGGGGGGGCAAGCAAGGTGGTTTTACATTGATCGAGCTTTTGGTGGTCATTGCGATCATCGCCATTTTGGCCGGCATGCTCCTTCCCGCTCTGGCCAAGGCCAAAGCGAAAGCCAAAGCCATCCACTGCACTTCCAACCTCAAACAAGTGGGCTTGGCCACTATTTTGTACTCTGACGACAACGAAGACAAAGTGCTTCCAGTGCTCGGCCCCGCTAGACCCTATTGGTTTCACATCATCGCTCCGTATATGGGGGACAATCGATACGCCGATGATCCGCAAGCGGCTTACGAAGGCTCCATGAAAACCATCGTCTGCCCTTCCGTCAAAGAGCGAGCGAAGCCGGAAAATCAACGAGGAGCCAACTTTAGAAATTGGTGGTTTCAATGGGGCGGTTTTGGAAAGTCCAGAGCCGAAGGCAGCTACACCATCAACTCTTGGATGCAGTGGCCTAAAGGCAGCTACTATGAGCCGGGAGGAAGACAGCCGGCGCATTTTGCCGATTATTACTGGGGCAAATATTTCAAGGCCAGCGCCGAAGTGCCGATGTATGGCGACGGCAACTGGGTGGACGCATGGCCTCAGTCCAATAACGCGCCGCCGCCCAACTACAGCGGCGAATACCGACAAGGCGAAAGTCTTATGTGCCGTTTCTTCGTCGACCGCCACAATCGGGGAATCAACATCGTCTACACGGACGGCCACGTCGGGCGTTCCAGCCTGCCCGATCTGTGGATTCAATTGTGGCACAAAGGCTACGAAAAGAATCACGACATCCAGTCGCATCCTCAATGGCCGCGTTGAGATAGCTTCGCCGGACTCTCAAAATTTTTTCAATGGCGCAAGATCGTCCTCTTGCAAATGCCGAGATTTGCCAACTCTGCTTGCGCGATCAGAGTTTTCGCACGTAAGCGTAGAAGGCGCCCATTTCGCCGCCTTCGGCGTCTTGGAACTTTGCCCAAAGTTCGCCGCTGCCCCTTTGAAGCGTCAAACGAAAGGCCACCGCCGAATCGCCGCTGCGCACTGGTTTTGTCAATGTTTGCCCGCCCAAAGCCAGCGAGGCCGACACTGCGGGAAAGGCTTTGCCCGGAGCGGCGCGAAAGGCGGTTGCGCCGGGAACGTCTTCGCCAGCCGGCAGGCCGGCGTCAATGGGATGGTCAATCTCGCGAGGCCAGCGCCTCAGTTCCACTTCGTATTCTCCCGCTTCAATCACTTTGACGGCCCAAAATCCGGTGAGGTTTGCGCGCCTTTCGGCATTTCGAATGGCCCGCTGGTTCCACGGCGTGCTACCGTCGGCAATCCAATCGTGGCAAGTCAATCGGACGGTTTTCTCTTGGGGATGGCCGAGGTAAATTTCGGCGGTTTGGGAAAAAGTTGGCTCTAACTCCGTCCACCACCGTTCGTAAAAATTGCGCAACCGGGCAACAACGGCAGGGTTGTCGGCGGCAATGTTTTTTTTCTGCGCGGGGTCTTGGCGAATGTCGTACAACTCTCGGCCGTTGATGAGGCGGTATTGATCGGTCATGACGCTGCTTTTTCTCCATTGAATTGGGTCGCGCACTCGCTGCGAATCGGTCACCAGAATTCGATCCGGCCATTGGGAAGGATTGGAAGAGTCGACATCGTTTGACGTCTGCGGGAATAAAAGCGGGCGAAGGCTGTCGCCGTCAAAGCTCACATTTCTTGGCGAAGGAACGGCGCAAAGGTCAATCAAGGTAGGCACGACGTCCACGTGCGCGGTGAGCGTTGGCACGTCGAGTCCGCCGGTCAACCCGCCTTTTGGCCAGTGAAGGAAAAACGGCACTCGATGGCCTCCGTCATATTCGCTTCCCTTTTTGCCGCGCATGCCGGCGTTGAAGATTTTTTCGCCGGCGGCGGTGCCGTTGTCGGTTGTAAAGATGAAGATGGTGTTTTTGTCTAGTCCGCTTTCCCGCAAGTAACGGCGCAGGCGGCCGACGTTGTCGTCGATGTTGGCGATCATTCCGTAAAAATTCGCCAGATGCGTTCCCAGTTGTTGGTAGGGTCGACTGCTTTCCGGCGGCGCGTGCATCGGGCCGTGGGGCGCGTTGGTGCAGAGATAGACAAAGAAGGGGCGCTTTGCCTTTCTTTGGGATTCGATGAACTGAATGGCGGCGTCAAAGAAAACGTCCGTGCAAAAGCCCTTCGCCGGCTTGGGCGTTCCGTTATGCCAGTAGCTGCCGTCAAAGTAAGCGTTGTCCCAATAATCGGGCGTTTGCCCAACGCCGCCGCCGCCGTGTCGGAAGGTTTCCTGAAATCCCCGATCTTCCGGGCGATAGGGATAGTTGTCGCCCAAATGCCATTTGCCGAACATTCCCGTGGCGTAGCCCGCGTCGCCGAGGATGGTTCCGATGGTCACTTCGTTGACTCGCAACAGAGAACGTCCCATGATGGTGTGCCAAACGCCGGTTCGATTTGTCCAGTGTCCGGTAAGCAACGCGCTGCGAGTCGGCGAGCAGGTTGGCGAGACGTGATAATCCGTCAAGCGGACGCTTTCCGCATGCAAGCGATCCAAATGAGGCGTTTTGAGCACCGGATTGCCGTGGCAGGAAAGGTCTCCGTAGCCTTGATCATCGGTAATCACCAAAACGACGTTGGGACGCTCGGCGGCTAAAAGACAGCCGGCCAAGCCAAGCCACAATCCCATCAAAATAAAGCATTTATTCTTCACAGTTTTCCCAGTGTTAAACAACAGTGTTAAATTTCAACTCATCGTCAGATTCTTCAAAATTTCATTCAATTCAATGGCTCTTCAGATTCTGGTTCGCAATAGCAATCTTGTCGTTTATCTACCATCTCGTTGAGCTGCATGATTATCTCTTTGTATCCATTCATTTGGACTTCATTTAGTTTCCTTAGTGAGCGATTGCTCATATAAAAGCAAAATAGAACAAATGCCATGCACAACCAACTCAAAATTGAATCAAACTTTTTATCTTTCATTTTCGATTGGTTGCGTCGATGGGGGTTTCTCGGCCGTAAAGGCCGTCGTTCCAGACTCCGTTCTTTTTGTTTTTGGCGATGAGTTGCGCTAAAGTCTTCACGCCTTTGGATGAGTTGCAGCCAGAGCAAAGCGCGCGCAGGTTGCCAATGTTGTCCCGCCCACCTTTGCTTTTCGGCCAATCGTGGTCGACCGTCATCACGTGCGCATCTCGATGCCAGTTGCAGCCCGGACAAATCCCGCTCTGCTCCCGATACAGCCGGTCAAAATGCTTTTTGTAATGCGGTATCTTCCCTAAATCATCTCTCACAGGCCATTCGTTATGCTGGCCAAAGCATTTGCGGATGGCGACTTTGTCGCGCCAGAACTCCGGCGTCTGCGAAGTGAGTTTGCCGAGTTGCCCTTTGACCATCGCTTCCGCGTTCTCATCTCGGTCAATGCCTATCCATTGACGGCCGGCGTTCTCTGCCGCCACTAACGTCGTCGAGCATCCGCAAAACGGATCCAACACTAAATCCCCCGCATCCGTGCTGGCCTCTATCATCCTCGAATATAACGCCACCGGCTTCTGCGTTGCCCAACCAGTGCGCTCACTGCTGGATGTATTGAGCTGAATGCCTTCTTCCACCCAGAGATTTCCCATCGCTCTCCCTTTGCTTTCATCGAGATAAATGCGCCGTTCTTCGCCAGTGAGTTGGTATCGCCTGCCTCTTGATTTGCGGTATCTTCTCCCATCCGCATCTGTGAATTTGTATTCGTTCGCAATCTCTTTTGGCGAGTGCGGAATGAGGATCGGATTGAATTTCGCATCCGGGCTTTTGACATAAAAGAAGATGGTTTCGTGTTGCGTGCAGAACTTGTGTTTGGCGTTGTTTTTGCGGCCAGAGTATTTGCGCCAAACAATTTCATTTCTGAAGTTTTTGGGTTTGAAGATGGCGTCCATGAGCATTCGCAGGTAGGCGTTGGCTGTTGGGTCGCAGTGAAGGTAAATGCTTCCGGTTTCTTTGAGCAGGCGGTGGCATTCTAGCATTCGGGTGGACATCATTATCAGGTAGGCCATCATCCCTGCGGAATGCATTTTGTAGGCCAACGTGCAGAGGTGATACAGGTCGGGATGCTGTTCTCGCAGCAGCTGGTGTTCTTCTTTGGTGACATCGTCCAACGTCCAAGCGTCGTCAAAGCCGGGTTTGTCTTTGCCGGTTTTGGTTTTCGTCTTCGTGCCAAAGAGATGATTGAACCGTTTCTCTTTGTTCCACGGCGGATCGGTGGCAATCAAATCGGCAATGCCCGAATTGAGGCCGCGCATTATCGGCAGATTGTCGCCAATGAATACTGTTTGATGTTTGCAGTTCATCTTCGGCGCAAGTCCAACCCTCTTTCAACGCCCTTTTGCGAACCACTTTGAGAGTAATTCAGTTTCTTCATAGGTTGGAGATCAAGATTTCCCGGCTGGTTTTGTTTTTGCTCATTCCGTATCGCCATTTTGGCGTTTGAACATCGTATCCGTTGTAAAGCATCCGAACATAAGGAGTGTCGTTGTAAGAGAGAATCCAGCCGTCTCGTTGGCGCAATTGACGGGCGAGTTCTTCGTGATCAAAGCCGTTATGCATATCGCCTTTGCTTCCATAAAGGTTTTCGTGCTGGATAGCGTACGGCGGATCAAGGTAAAGCAACTTGTCTCGATGCTCTTCCAGCGCATCTTCCCAATCCGCGCATTTGACAGACAGGTTGTGAAACCGAAACGCTCGCAATCTCTCAATGGCGCTTTTTGTGAAGCGAGGATGTCCCGGCGACATGCCTCCGCTCAAAGTTGTTCCAGAGAAAGATGCTCTGTTCAACACGAAGAACACGGCGGCTCGGCTGGTTTTGCTTTTGATTGTTCCAAACTCTCTTTGCAGTCGATAGAATTCCTCGCGTTCCAGTGGAAGATATTTTGACGCTTGAAACGCAATGGATTCGGGGTTGATCTCCACCTGTTTCCAAAAATTTACCAATGGCTTGAATGCGTCAGAACCGTGAACTTGGATGCCGGCATCAGCGCAAGCGATTTCTACACTGCCTCCGTCAAAGAAAGGCGATGCGAGTTCGGTTGTTCCCGACGGAATCATGGCTTTGATTGTTTCAACCGCCCGAAACTTTCCTCCTGGATAACGCAACGGCGACCGCTGAATTTTTGCCCCATTTCCATTTAGATTTCTCTCATCTAATGCCAGTTGCTTTGTCATCTTTCTACTCTATTGAACACTCATATCGTCGAAATCATTTTTGCCACTTTCTCACCATTGTTAAATAATTCATCATCACCCAATAAACCATCATCCCTGCGGAGTGCATTTTGTAGGCCAACGTGCAGAGGTGATACAGGTCGGGATGCTGTTCTCGCAGCAGCTCGTGTTCTTCTTTTTTGACGTCGTCCAGCGTCCAAGCGTCGTCAAAGCCGGGTTTGGTTTTGCCTTTGCGGTCTTTGGGGTTGGTGCCGAATGGATGGTTGAACCGTTGTTCTTTGTTCCACGGCGGATCGGTGGCAATCAAAACGGCGCTGCCGGAATTGAGGCCGCGCAAAATGGGCAGATTATCGCCGATGAAAACGGTTTGGTTCTTGCAGTTCATCTGCGGCGCATTGTCCGAAGCGGTTTGTTCAATCGTTTTGTCGTTCATGATGCGCTACCATCCCCGCCGATTGTTATCTGGTCGAGTTTGCATCCCATTTTGCCGCGAAGGCAAAAGCCAATCATGCTTACCGTAGAATGTCAAGCCTGTAGCGCAAACCCAATTCGGCAAAAAGCGCGGCGCAAAATCATGGCCGCAAAAAACGCAACATAGATTTGGGAAGCCTCCAAAGCGCGGCGCCGCTCACAAAAAGCGTTGTCAGCCCGCAGACAAAAAAGACCTGCAAGTAACTGAGGCCAATCCAGCGATAGCCGTAATAAACCACCGAAGCGAAGAACACGCCGCTGAAGACAAAAACAGCGCAGACGGCAATGACCGATCCTTTCTCTTTGGCGTCTGGACGGCGTTGAATCATGGCGGCAAGCGGCACCACAAAGAAACCGGCAAAAAACCCAAGACCGATCAAAATCCAGAATACGCGCAGGAAATTGGCGCCGGGCAAGGCCATCGCAAAACAGCAGAACGCCATGCCCAATCCCCCAAAAGGCACGAACCGATATTCAATCTTGCCTCGCGAAAAATAGCCAGCCGCCAAGCTTCCAACGCCGATCCCAATCGCCAAAGCGCCCTGCAAATAGCTAATCTTGCCGGCGGAAAGTTCCAGCGCCTCCTTGCCGTAAAAAAGGATGGTCAACTGCATCAAAGCGCCCAAAAACCAAAAATAAGTGTCCCCGCCGATGGCCAAAAACAAAGGGCGGTCTTTGCGCCGAATCAATCCAATCCGCCGCCGCAAAGCCGGCCAACACCAGCGGGCTCGCTTCCGCAGGGGATTGGCCGCCGGCACTTTGCTAATCCCCAAACTTGTGGACAACCCCAACCCCGCCAAAACCACCAACGCCAAACCGCATACCCAAGAATCAGGACTAAAACGGTCGGAAAGCCAACCCGCCGCCAGCGTTCCCAAAATGATCGCCACAAAAGTGCCCATTTGAAGATACCCATTCCCCCAAGAAAGCCGCGACTCCGGCAAAATTTCGGGGAGCAAGCCGTATTTTGTCGGCCCGAAAAAGGCGCTTTGCATGCTCATCAGAAACACCACAACAACCAGCAAGGGAACAACTCCGCCGGCCAATCCCACCAAAGCCAGCGACATAATCCCCACTTCCGCTATTTTGGTGCCAACCGCGATCCTGCGCTTGCTGTGTTTGTCCGCCAGCATTCCCGCAAACATAGAAAACAAAATGAAGGGCAGGGCAAACACCGCGCCAATAATCGGCGCCAGCTCGTCTTTCCGATCTCGCGTCATCCCCTCCATCACGAGAAACAGCACCAGCCACTTGAAAACGTTGTCGCTGAACGCGCCTTGAAACTGCGTGGCGAAGAGACACCAAAACCCTCTCCTCCAAGGCCTCATGGATTCCTTGCCGCACTTTTGGCCGCTTGCTTCGCTCATCGAAGAAAGAAAAACAGCAACCTTAAAAGAGCCGTTCCCAAATGTCCACAAGCGAATTGTCCGGCGCCTCACTGTTTTTTTCGTGACACTTCGCTCCGGTTAATGCCAAACTCCTCGGCATGCGCTCCATACTCGCTTCCCTCCTGCTTTCTTTTGGTCGCCTTTTGACTTGGCGCCACTTCCCAAAACTCTTCTTCACCGCCCTTGTCTTGGGGCTGTTGTTTTATGGAATCGGTTCCAGAGCATTCAATTCCCAATCCCGCCCATCTCTCGATACTCAGCCGCCGCAAGCACAATTGAGCCAAAACGAGAACAACAACCCGGAAAAAATCACTTCGCCGCCGCAAGCCATTCAGCCAAGGCAAACGATCCCCACGCCCCAATCCCAACCGCAATCTTCCCTGCGCGGGCGAGTTGTCGGAATCAGCGACGGGGACACCCTAACCTTGCTCACTCAAAACAGACAACAAGTCAAAATCCGCTTGCACGGCATCGATGCCCCCGAACTGGGCCAAGCTTGGGGACAACAAGCCAAACAAGCGCTTTCCTCTCTGACCTTCCGCCAAACCGTCAGTGTTCAAGAAACTGACCGAGATAAATACGGACGCATCGTCGGCATCGTCTACCGAAATCAACTCTCCATCAACGAAGCGTTAATCGCCTCAGGACACGCCTGGGTATATCGAAAATACAACAAGAACAAGCGTTGGAACACTCTGGAAACCGAAGCCCAAAGAAAACGTCTCGGACTGTGGAAACTGCATCCCAACCAACGAATTCCGCCTTGGGACTATCGGCGACGCAATCAATGGCGCCGTTGAACACAACCCCATCGCCCGCCATAGCCTTGCTTGTGGTGTAAATTGCCATTGAATCTAGATAATTGCTGATTTCTGCTGAAATAGGCTAAAAATCTTGTAAATGACTTGTTTTCAAAGATTTACGAAATCGTTCCGCTGGCAATTAAAATAATTGCCAAGCAGTAATTTGCGCAAATCCGAGAAACTCCCATTGAATCTGAGTAATTATCCGCACTCTCCTGATACTCCCTTCTTGCCTGATTTGAGTTGCGCAGGCTCGCTTAGCGAGGTGATTATTAGGTTTTTTGGTGGGATTCTTGGCGCGACGCGGAAGCGAGGAGTGTTTTGAAAACGGCTATGGCATATGGACGGTTACCGCTTGCCAATTAATTCTCAAAATCAAAGGCAACGTCCAGTGCCGGTTTGAGTCAAAGGGGCATCGCCATTGTTCTGTTCGGGGGTGAGTGCGGGGGGGGGGGGGGGACTAGCGTGGGAGGCTTAGTGGGTTGGAATGTGGGGGGATTGATTGAGGGGAGTTCGGCGCTAGGGCAAGAGACTCTTGGTTTAGTCGGTTTTGGGACGCCTGCGGTTCGTTAGGAGCAAAGTCTCATAATCTCCGCATTTTCTTTGATGACTGGAGAGCAAGAGCAATCTCAGAGAGGGAGGTGGCTATGGGGATTCATCGGGAGGCGGTGGAAGCTGGTTGGTGGCGGGCAAAAGGAGTTTCTTGGTTGTTTGGTTGGGGAAGAGTTGCGGGGGAGAAGAGGGGGGATCCATTCAAGGATTTCTCGCGGGCGCGCTCAGAGAAAGCCGTTCTAGCGAGAGCGAAGGCCGCGCCGCCGCGGCAAGCAGGGGGCGAGCTGCTGCGCGTCCGGCTCGGCCAGGGGCGTTTTGGCAAGCGGGTTGGGTTATTGGGAAGGGCAATCTAGGAGACTTGGAAGGTCGATATAGATATAGATGGGCATGCGGGAGAGGCATGAGAGTGCGGCTAGCGGCAGGAATATCTGGCCTTGCGCCTTGACTTCAATAACAACAACAACCTCCCCCCAACGGCGCTAAGGAAGTAGGGAATAAGGGAGTTTTGAGATCCGCAGTTGTTTCGGTCCCTTCTAGTGAGGGAGCATTGTTATTGATGCTGGCCGGCGTCTAAACTGGCTTTCCTTGTTGTCAGGTTTTTTCAAATGCGCAGAATTGGGAGCGCAAAAGTCTCACTGAGAACTGCGGCCAAAGAGATAAATTTAGACGGCGCAAAGAAGCAATGCGCCTTGTCCATTTCTTTGCGCGCTCGACATGTTTTTGTTGGGGAGGCAAAGGATCCGTATAGTCTTTGAGAAGACAAGTTTGCGAATCAGAAATGGACAAGTAGGTTTGGGCGAGTTTGCGAAAGAACGCTTCGCGGCCTTGTTTGAGCCTGTTTTAGGCCGCATTCCCGTCAAAGAGTTCAACTATTCAGCGATGAAGCCATGCGAGTGTTTCGAATTTAGACGCTTGCAGAGAGCGGGAAAAGCGCCACGTCTTTGAAAAAATGCTTGCCAAATGAAAACAATCCAGTATTTTGCTCTCATTTCTGCGGCTGGGGTGCCGCCGGTGAAGAAAAATCAATCTGAACAGAAAAGTCGAGAGAAGTAAAAGAAAATGATGCTGGAATTGGATTCATCTCAGAGGAAATTTTGCGATGCGCCTAGCGGCAACAACATTCGGTTGCTTGCTCCGGCCGGTTGCGGCAAAACTCTTTGCCTGTTGCATCGGTGCAAGCACCTTATCGAACAGAATCGCCGGCGTCGCCAGAAGTTCCTCATCGTAACCTTCACGCGGGTCGCGCGGGATGAACTCCAGGGCCGGATCAACACTGAAAGCGAACTCGAGGCTCTTCGTGGTGACCGCGTCGAGGTTATGATGCTGAATTCCTGGGGATATCGTCGGATTAAGGGTGACGACAAAAACTACTTCCCCAATCTGATCACTTCTCAACGTGATTACCACTTCACCATGCTGAACAACCTTCAGACGGTTTGGCAAAGTCACCCGTCTGTCAAGCGCGCGATTGTAAAGAAGCGCAATACTACCCCGCGCGCTTTGATGAACGTGATGGACACGTTCAAGTCTTTGGGTTTCGACCACGAGCGGCACACGCACTACGACCAGTTTGCCTATCATTTGCAGTTTCTGCAAGGCCAAGGGCTAACCCATAAGCTGCAAGAGCAGTTTGAGGAGCTTGCCAAACTCGGCGTCCTTGAAACCAAGATTGTGGCTGATGGCTCGGAAGTACCTGAATCCGAGTCCGAAGAAGTCCATGAGTCCTTCTTCCAGTTCTGGCGAGAGGCCACGGCGCAATTGTATGGTAGCCAGATCCTCACCATAGAGGACCAGAAATACTTCGCTTACCTCGACGAGCGTAAGAAAGTAGAGGAACGGAATTTTCTTTCCGGAGCCGCCCGCTATAACTACATTCTCGTCGACGAATTCCAAGACGTCAATCCGCTAGACTTGGCGTTGGTCAAGGCCGTTGCGGAGCGTAATCGGGCTACGATTACCATTGCCGGGGATGACGACCAAGCCATTTTTGAGTGGCGCGGCGCTACGTCGGAGTATATCCTCAATCCCGATAAGTATTGTCGACTTATGGCAACGATTATGATCGGTTTATTGATGATATTGAACAAGCCAAGGAACAACTCGCCCATACCTCTCCTTTCGAAGAAGACGACGGAGAGAGCGAGTCGACTGAGTCGCAAAAGCGTCCGATGCACTTAATGACGGCCTTGCGGGCCAAGGGCAAAGAATTTGACACGGTGGTTTTGCTTGATGTCGTTGACGGCATATGGCCTCATAAGAAAGCCAATCAATTACTGCAACTGGAAGAAGCGGAGCGAAGAGTTTTCTACGTCGCTTTTACTCGGGCTAAGCAGAGGGTCGTAATGTTGATTCCCACTCACTTCGGCGACAAGGAAACTACCATTTCCCCTTATGTTCAGGAACTTGGCCTTTTGGATTAAGCTGGTCGCCATCTATTAGAGCCAATCTAGAGAATCGACCGTCCATTAAATACTAGTCGAGGCAAAAGGGTTTGTTCTGGTTGTCCTTTTGGAATAGAATGATTCGATTGCTGTTGGTTCCTTTCGAATTGTTGGATATTCCCCAGCAATTGGCTGTTTTGGTAAAGTGTTGAGAATGGATAAGGATACAGTCGGGATGAAGGCCGGAAGCCAATCCTGCTTTGACGATTTCGTTTTCAAGGCAGAGTGATCCGCGTCGAATCTCGCCAACTTCAAACGCAATCCAACCGCCGGGGATCAGCACTCTGCGAAGTTCTCTTAAAACTCCGGCCATCCGGAAACACCATTCTTCCAGGGATCTTATCTGCCAGATATTCTTTCTTTCTATATTTAGTTCGCAAAACCACATTCGGAGCCAGTTGTCTTGAATATAATCCACTGTGTCTAAAAAAGGCGGAGAGGTGACTGCCAGCTGGACAAATTCACTTGGCAAGCGCGGAGTATTATGCGCTGAATCATTTAACAACCGGGCTTTTCTCTGAGAAAAATAATTGGGGATTTGATGCCGTAACAGCTGTCGGGATTTTCGCAATATAAGAGACTTTGTGTTTCGGTATTCCGGCCTTTGGTTTCTCTTTTGGTTGATGCGTTTTTGAGAGTCCACTGAAGTTGCTTGATTAGGTGGAAGCGTAAAGACGGAAAAGAAGCCTTTGGAATGTCCGGTTAACCGGTTGCATGCGACCATTTGAATCCAAGCGTCTACCTTGTCAAATTGATCAGTTTGTTGTCGATGGCGGAAGTAATCTTTCCACCCGAAAAGTTCGGCTAAAGTTTTTGGCGCAAAAAACGCCAGCAAGTCGGTGGTTGACGGACTGGAAGCGGATAGGGAACAGCGCATAGTGGACAAAGAATTGAGCAAAGGAACTTCCTGCAATCGTTTTTCAATTTGACTGAGTAATGGAGGTTGCAAGCGAGGCGCCGTCAATATATGGGAAAGTGGATTGGCGTCATTGCCGACGGCACGGCAACTGTATAGTTGCGCTTCTATTAAGGTTGTTCCGCGTCCCATAAAAGGATCGTAGACAACGTCGCCCGGTTGGCAGAAACGGCGAATGAAAAAGGCAGGCAATTGAGGTTTAAAACATGCCCGATAGGAAATCTCGTGCAGGGAGTGTCCTTTCCTTTGTTTTGATGTCCAGAATTCGTTTGTATAAACGGGAACTTGAAGGCCTTCAAATTGTCTTATTTCTATTTTTGTCGATTGGTTGAATTCGCAGAAGTTTTGTAATTCGCGATGAAAATCTTTGGCGTCTTGCGGCGAGGTTGTAGGGTAAGGCGATTGCCAGTCGGGAAATGCAATTTGCCCGGAATGGTGTTCGGCGGGTATAAGTTGGGATTGGCGGCGCGGCATTTTTAGATCATTTTACTATGGTGCGGGCCATTGGCAAGAATTTTGTGATTTACAGAGGCTTCTAGTCGCACATTCACGGTGGTGGACGGTTCGAGGAAGTCCAAGCGGAGAGTTTTGATAGTAACATGGCGCGGTGATTCTGAGGCATAGAGAACGGTGAGGAGAAGGTGATGGATGGTCGCTGAAAATTGTCGCCGAAGTTTTTTGGACGAGGAAGTAAGAACGCGGCGGTTTGCGTCATTGGGATTCCAATCGCGCGAAGCTTTAAATTCTAATGGCATTTTTAGTCTTGTTGTTTTTTGCGTTAGCGTTTTGTCAGGGTAGCCGGAACCTTTGCACGGAGCAATTGAGAACTCCGAAAGATGACCGTTCAGTTTGGAAATTGTGTATTCTTCGACTTGGTTGCCGATGGATTGATTAGTGCTGGCGGGGCGGATGGGGCAGTTGGCGCTTTTGATTTGGCAAGAGGCGGTTGCAGCGACAAAATCAGATTCCACCGCATTGCGAAGCGGTTTTGACCATGCGTGGACGAGAGGGATTGGGGATTGTTTTTCCCACTTGGCCAGATCGCGATAGTAGTTTTCAAGATTGAACACGCGCCGAGTGTTTTCCTTTGGCGGTGGAAAATCAAATGAAAACTGGGAAAAAACTCTTGCGCGGTTGGCGAGTATTGGATAAGTCTGGAAGCGCTCTTTGAAATTGCGCGGGCCAAAACGGCTTGCGCAGACGGCGATTCAACGCAGGGAACCTCGTGAGATTCGGGGACGGTTGCGCCACTGTGTTGGGCCACAAACTCCCAAAAGGCCACTGGAAACATCCGGGAAGGCGGGAGCCAGGCTAACGAGCCCTCAGTCAGGATATCGGTTGAATTGCTCTCGTCGGAACGGTTTTGCCGTTCGCTTCTCCGTCAAAGAGAAGGATGAGGCCGGTCAGACAGCATGGTTGCTGTTTGGGCTGAGGAAAGACGTTTTTCGCCTTCATTCTCCGTTTGCCGTGGGGATGAAGGTTTTTTCATTCCTCCGCTGGTCTCGAACATAAGCAAACAATTCGCCGCAAGAAAGCGGCGTTTTCACAAATCAGTAGAGACATGAACAAGTATACATTGTTATTGGCCGTCGTTGCCTTTGAAGTGGTGCAGACGAATCTTTCTTCGGCGCAGCCGGATATTTTTGCCGATCGCGTGACTAGTTATGAACCGGGAGTCGGGTTTCCCGTCGAGGGAAGCAGTGGATTGGGATACACGAATGCAAACTCGGCTTTGGGATTTCCTTCGGTGGAGACGCCCGGCGAATTTGGCGGCCCGGTGACGCCTTTTGCGCCGCCGTTTTTGCGGGAGCAGCTTTTGTCGATTGGTGGCGGCGGGCATTTGATTTTGGAGTTTGATCCGCCGATTTTCAATCATCCCGCCAATCCTTTCGGCATAGATTTGATTCTTTACGGCAATGCTGGATTCGGGATTACAAACAACAACTATAGTGGTGGAGGCATTACCGACGGCTCTTTCTTTGGCCAAGCAAGGGATGGTGTTTCCCGCCTTTCTGCCAGCGCGGACGGGGCAACTTGGCATCTTTTGGATGAGACGCTGGCGCCTGCCGCAGATGGTTTTTTCCCTTCGGACGGCAATGGACGTTTTGGCGTGCCGGTGAATCCTTCGCTCCGGCCTGCGGATTTTGCCGGCGCTGACTTGTCTCAAATCCGCCAGTTGTATCGAAACAGCGCGGGCGGAACCGGCTACGATTTGGATTGGGCGCGAGACGCTGACGGCCAACCCGCTTCTCTTTCTTGGGCTCGATTCATCCGCATTGACGTGCTTCGCGACAAAGTGGAGATCGACGCCGCCGCAAGCGTTTTGCCGGCGGGCGGAACTACTCCTTTGCGGTTTGCCGAAAGCTTTGCCGAAGACCCCACATCGCGAGGCTGGGAAACGACGGGCGAATCCTCCTTGTTTCAATGGGACGAGACTGCTCAACGGCTTGCGGCGCAGTGGGATTCTTCTCAGCCGAACAGTTACTTTCACCGTCCGCTCGGTGTGACTTTGGACACGCATCAGAACTTTTCCATTTCCTTTGATCTGGAACTGGATTCCATTGAAATTGGGACGACGCCGGGCAAGTCGTTTACCTTTCCAATCGCTGTCGGTCTCATCGACTTGTCGCAGGCAACCCGCGAGGATTTCTTTCGAGGCAGCGGCATCCATCCAGTTTATGGGCATCGCGGCGCGGTAGAATGGAACTACCTGCCCGATTCGGGATTCGGCGCCACCATTTCCACCGGCCTCATCTCGCAAGATAACCAATGGGCCTTCCAAAACACCTTCCCTTTGTCGCTAGAAACGCAAACGATTTACCGCGTTCACATGGAATACAATGCCGCCAACGGAAAACTGGAAACGCTGATGACGGCCGACGGCGAACCCTTCGGCTCGATCAAAGACGCCTTGCTTTCTGAAATCTTCTTGAATCCTCTCGAAAATGGTTTCACTCGCCTAAATGTGGATACAATTTCCATTTCCAGCTATAGCGATGCTGGGCAGTCGCCGCCCGAATACGCCGGCTCGATTCAGGCAGCGGGCTATGTGGACAACATTGTAGTAGAAGCAACCGCTGCCGTTCCGGCCGTTCCCATTCGCCAAATCCAACAAACCGAAGACACAATCCAAATCACCTTCAACGGCTCGGCGGGCCGGGACTATTGGCTGGAACGCACGGCCGATTTCTTAGATTGGATACCTATAAGCCACCAGAGAACTGAAGAAACCGGCGAATCTGTTTTTAGCATTTCCATCAGCAAATATCCCCTTGGCTTCTTTAGAATTCGAGCATCGCAATGAAAACTCAGAGAACAAATAAAGGATTCACTTTGGTCGAGCTCTTAGTTGTTGTCACCATTGTAGCGATATTGACCTCGCTCCTCTGGCCGTCCTTCTCATCTGCCAAAGCCCAAGCCAAACAAATCCAATGCTTCGGCCACCTACGGCAACTAGGCATAGCGGCGCAGTTGTATTGGACCGACAACAACCAGCGCGTCTTCCCCTACCTCGGCAAGAGATTGACAGACGGACAAGTATATTGGTTCGGCTGGCTCCAATCGGGAAGCGAAGGCCACAGACGCTTTGATCCCTCTCAAGGCATCCTTTGGCCGTACTTGCAAAGCCAAGGCATAGAACTTTGTCCCTCTTTCCACTACCAACACCCCAAATATAAACATAAGGCCACAGGCGCTTCCTGGGGCTACGGATACAATTTACACCTGTCTCCCAACAGTGATTCAACGCCAACACTCATCCACCAAATCCGCCGGCCGACGGAAATTAGCCTGTTTGCGGACGCAGCGCAAATCAACGACTTCCAACCGCCGGCAAGCTTCGCTAATCCATTAGTGGAAGAATTCTACTATGTAAACGACGGCGGCCCCGCCTACGCCAACGGCCATTTTCGCCACCGATGCAAAGCGAACGTTGTCTTTGTCGACGGACACACCGCCGCCCTTGCGCCCGCTCCAAAAAGTCAAGACCTGCGCCTGCCCGAAATGTTTTTAGCCCGGCTCCCGAAACAAAATCTCCTCCCTTAAATGAAATGCGTCTCCCGCGCCAAAAAATCATGGAAAAAAGTTTGCTCGGCAGCTTGACAAACAATTCGAAAGCTAGCAAAGTAAACCGTTGTGAGTACTACAATTCGAATTCTATTGGCTTCGTTTTTGCTGCAATCGACGGCAGCCAACGGGGAAATTCTCCTCAGCACGCTCAACAATCGGCAAAACTCGCCTCCTCGCCACGCCGCCATCGGAAACTATTTCGGCGAAGATCGAGCGGTCAGCTTTTCCGTCCAAACCGGAAACAATCCCGACGGCTATCTCCTCAATAGTGTCACCTTTAACCTGGGGGATGCCTCTGGTTCGCCTGATTATTTCCTTGTCGGCGTTAGCCAGACGTTTCTTAACGACACCCCAGCGGTACTCCTTGGCAATTCCATTCCCCGCCGCGCCGGCCGCTATACTTATCGGCTAGAATCCCGATATTTTTTGAAACCTAACACCGAATACCTTTTCTCGGCCGTTGCCTTCGGAAATACATGGAACAATTACTTCCTCTTGCCTGTTACCACAGCGGACGAACGGGTGCGATCATCAGACGGGTGGCGTATCACTTATACCGTCGCACTAGCTAGCCGAGCCAGCGGAAATGAAGCCATTGCCGAAGGAGGCGTTCCGCTCATTGCCATCGACGCAACCAAAATAAGTCCGCCCAAACCAACGCCGCCGCCGCTCTCCAGCGACGCATCGCTGCGCTCTCTGTCCCTGAGCGGCATCCCTCTCAACTTCGCCAGTAATACCCATTGATACTCCGCTTCCGTGAGCCATACCACTGCCTCGGCCACCGTGACCGCAACCCCCAACAAGCCCACCGCCCGCGTTTCCATCTCCCCCAACGCCGCCATTGCGGGACACCAAGTAGCGTTAGCCGAAGGGAACAACGCCATTGTAGTGACCGTCACCGCCCCCAACGGCAACTCCCGCGCTTACACCATTACCGTCCGCCGCGCTTTGCCGCCGCTTTCAGGCGATGCTACTCTGCGCTCTTTGGCATCGAGTGGCGTTCCCATCAACTTCGCCAGCAATCGCTATCAATACTCCGCATCCGTGAGCCATACCACTGACTCGACCACCGTGACCGCAACCCCCAACGAGTCCACCGCCCGCGTTTCCATTGCGCCTGCCGATGCAGACGCCAACACTGCGGGACATCAAATTGCTTTGGCCGAAGGAAACAACGCCATTGTAGTGACCGTGACCGCCCTCAACGGCAACTCCCGCGCTTACACGGTGACTATACGCCGAGCTTTGTCAACGCCAACTCCTCTTCCTCCGCCCACTCCCCCAACGCCGACACCGCAACCCAAAACGTCTTTGTCTATTCGCAGGGTTGGCAACTTGATTGACATCCGCTGGAGCGGCGGCACTCTTCAACATTCCCCGCCATTGCCGGCCCCTGGAAAGACGTCCACGTCTCCAGCCCCCTGCAACTCAACCGCTCTTGGTGGAGGTCTTCCGAATTCTTCCGAGTGCGTTAATCTATACATGGCATGAGTCAACCAACTACGAACCCAAGAACCTTATTGATATTGTTTCTCGTCATCGGCGCCGCCCTTCTCCGGCTCGCTCCGCATCCGCCAAACTTTACTCCCTTGTTGGCGGCGGCCGTGTTTGCCGGCCGGATGCTGGAACGAAGAACTTCCGCCGCCGCACTGATTCTGCTTTTAATGTTGGCAATAGATATTCCCGTTATTTGGGAAGCGCTTTCGGCAGACTTTGCCGGCTTATGGAGACAAATCTTCTTAGTCAACTTCGTCCTATACGGCACGGTTGTCGGCCTCGCGTTAGCCGCCCGTTGCGCAAAGCGGATTTGCGGATTCTACGCAATCCCGGCCGCCGCGCTAAGTGCTTCCGCAGTGTTCTTTCTGACTACCAACTTCGCTTCTTGGCTGACCTTTTACGATCTCTCTTGGAGTGGTCTGGCCGCCTGCTATAGGAATGCGATTCCCTACTTCCAAAACACCTGCCTTAGCACGCTATGTTATTCGGGAATTCTGTTTGGAATTCTGGCGGGTTATGATCGGCTTTGGCAACCAATTGCGGAGAAAGTTCGCCGGCGCGTTTTCGCCGACTAAAACACGGCGAAGAATTGGACCATTCTTTATACCATGCGAATACTTTCTATGTTGCCAAGCGCAACGGAAATTGTTCACGTTTTGGGTTTGATCGATCATTTAGTTGGACGCTCTCATGAGTGTGACTATCCTCCGCGCGTTCTAGAATTGCCGGCAGTGACATACGCTTATATTGACTCGCAATCGCCTAGCCATATAATTGACCTAACCGTTAAGAAACGAGCGCAACAAGGGCTCTCTCTATACGGCATCCACAAAGACCAAATACGAAAACTAGATCCAGACTTCATCGTGATCCAAACGCAGTGCGATCTTTGCGCGGTGATCTTGCACGATATTCAAACCTTCCTGAAAAACGATGTGGGTGTTTCGGCGGAGCTCCTCGTGCTTGCCCCAAACGCATTGAACGACGTTTGGCGGGACATACGCAACGCCGGCGCTTCCTTCGGCGTTTCCGAACGCGCAGAATCGGTCGTGGACAAACTTGCCGCCCGATTATCGGCTATCAAAAGAACAGCGCAATCCTTCCCTGCCCCCGCCGTTGCAATGATTGAATGGACGGCGCCGTTGATGGCGGCGGGAAATTGGACTCCCGAACTCGTCGCCATTGCCGGCGGACGCGACGTTTTCGGCAGAGACAGTGTTCATTCTGCATCGATCCAGCCCGCCGATCTGCAAAAAGCCAATCCGGATTTCATTATCGTTGCCCCGTGCGGTTTTGATCTCTGCCGCACAGAGCGGGAAATGCCTTCCCTCGCCCGGCAAGAAGGCTGGGACGGCCTCAAGGCCGTTCAAAAGGGGCAAGTCTATGCTGTGGACGGGAACGCGTTCTTCAATCGTCCCGGCCCCAGATTAGTAGAATCCGCCGAAATCTTGGCTGAAATCCTCCACCCAGAATCCTTTGACTTCGGCCACTGCGCAAACGACTGGCGGCAGTATCCGTGTTCAACATAAAACGCAAAAGTGTAACCAACCGCAAAGAAACCACTTTCCAACGGTCCAAAAAGCCGAAACCTTTTGACGAAAACGTTGTACCGCAGCTCTGTCGCTTGATTTCCTCCCTCAAACTTCGTAGAAAAGACCCGTGAAAAAGCGCAACTCAACAGCGGCAAAAACCGGATTGAGCCGCGGACTCCGCCGATACCTTTACTTCACGGCCGCCGCAACCGGCGCAATCATACTCATCGTCGAAATCCTCGGCGCCAAAATGCTCTCCCCTTTCTTCGGCGCCTCCCACTTCGTCTGGACAGCGCAGATTGCCGTTACCCTCGTTTCTTTGGCCGCTGGGTATTCTTTTGGCGGCTGGTTGGCTGACCGCTCGCCCAAATTGCATCGCCTCTACTATTGCATCCTACTGGCCGGACTTTACCTCTGTCTTGCCGTTGCCGCCTTCCAGCCAATGGCCTACTTTTGCCTCCAATTTGACTTGGCAATCGGCTCGGCGCTGGCCTCTTTTGGTCTCTTCTTTGTTCCTCTTACCTTGCTGGCCGTCACCGGCCCGTTCGCCATCCGGGCATTAACTCAATCCACGCAAACCGTCGGCAGACAAGTGGGACGCGTCTCCGCCATTAGCACGCTTGGCAGCGTCCTCGGCGCCGTTGCCATTGGCTACCTCATCATACCCTTCGCCCCCAACACCGTCACTATGGTTGCCTCAGCGCTAGTTCTTTTCCTCATCGTGGGAACTTACTTCCTTCTTTGGAACCGCCGATCCAAAGCCATTCTCCAAACCAGCCTAGCGCTAGCTATTGCATCCGCCGCCGGCCTTTTCGGCATCCACACAGAAACCCACTCCAATACCGCCAACCTCAAAGAACTCGCCCGCCGCAACTCCAACTTCGGCCTCATGCAAGTGCTTGAATCCCTCGACGGCACCACCCGCTACTACCTCAACGACCTCCTCCGCCAAAACATATACGACCCCAACACCCAACAAAGTCTTACCATCTTCACCTACATGCTCCACTACCTCGCAAAAGCATACACCGAAAAACTGGAAACCGCCCTAGTCATCGGCCTTGGCGTCGGCATCGTCCCCCGCCAACTTGCCGAAGAAAACGTCCAAGTAGACGTCGTGGAAATCAATCCGCATATCGCAGACATCGCACAAGACTTCTTCCACTTTGACCCCTCCAAAGTCAACCTTCATATCGACGACGGACGACACTTCCTCCGTACAACAACCCGACAATACGACGCCATCCTCCTCGACGCCTTCCTTGGCGACTCCTCGCCCGCCCATCTCATGACCCGAGAATGCTTCCAAGATATAAAGTCCAAACTTCAGCCCCAAGGCATACTAGTCATCAACTGCTTCGGCTACTTCCGTCCCCAAAAAGACTTCTTCGTGCATTCCCTAGCCAAAACCCTATTAGAAGTGTTTCCTACCCTGCGAATCCACGACAGCGGGCGAGGCAACGTCTTCTTTGTTGCCTCCACTCATCCCAATCTTAATCTTCCCCGGGCAACCGACTTCAGCCACGTCCACCCAAAAATCCAAAGCGCCGTTCAAACCACTTGGCGCAACATTGTTGATCCCTCGCCTCATCGCGGCACCCTACTTCGTGACGACTACAACCCCGTCGAATACTACGATGCCGCTGTCCGCGAAATCATCCGCAAAGACCTCGCCTCCAATATGCAAACCCGCTAACACAAACAAACCCAATCTCCATAACCACAACAAACACCTGCACTTCCTATGCTCAAAAAACACCATCCCCTTCACGGCAACAACTGGAGACTTCTTGCGCTAGCCTCGCTCCTCCTTTTATTATTCCTCCTTGCCTTCTTATATAAATTCATCCACAAACCCGCCACCGCACAACCCAGACTGACAATCTATTGCGCCGCAGCCCTGCGAAAACCCGTCGAAGCCGCCGCCAAACTCTACCAACAAACACACCCCCTCAACATCCGTCTCAACTACGGATCCAGCGGCGAACTCCAAAGCAAACTCGCCCTTGAAAAACAAACCAACCTCTCCCGCTGCGACCTTTACATCCCCGCCGATCCATTCTTCGGCCAACTCGCCCGAAGCAACCAACTCGTCCGCGAATCCCTCCCCCTTGCCCAACTCCAAATCATCCTCGCCGTCAAACCCAACTCCCCGCTCCGCATCCACTCCGTCCGCGATCTACTCGATCAAAAACATCCCTACGCCCTTTGCAACCCCCAAGCCGGCGCCGGCCGCCGAACCCAAATCACCCTTCAAACCAGCGGCCTTTGGCAAACCATCCACCAACGCAAAAAAACCGCCTTCCCTCGCGTCACCGAAGCCGCCAACGCGCTCAAAACCTCCAAAACCATCCAAGCCGCCTTCCTCTGGGATGCCACCGCCAAACAATTCGGCCTCCAAATCCTCCATTGCCCCGAACTTGCCAACCTAAACGCAACCGCCTCAATCAACGCCCACATCACCGCCAACTCCCAAAATCCCAAAACTGCCCTCCACTTCGCCCGCTTCCTCGCCCACCCCAAAAAAGGCCAACCCCTCTTCAAAAAATTCCACTTCACCCCCAGCAACCCGCAATCCTCTCCCAGCCAAAAAACACTTGCCAAACACCCAACCCAGCCCCTAAACTCGCCGCCAACAAAAACAAAGAAACGGACAGACAAAAAACCGAACAACAAAACTGATCCAGCCCTATGAACGACATTGGCGACAAAGAGCGGCGCTTCCTCGACGCATTAGAATCCCTCTTCACCGGCGCCCAAGTGGACGGCCAGTCCGGGTTCATCAACCTGATGCGCATCAAACGCCGCTACTTCCAATCCCTGCGACCCCAACTCCTCGCCGCCATCGACCAGCGCGCCCGCCCCCAAACCGCCGCCCGCGAAGAACTCTTTGACAAACTTTACACCTTCTTTGGCCGTTACTTTTGCGAGAGCGGCTCCATTTACTTCCGCCATCTGCCCGCCTTCGCCCAAACCTACCAACAAGTCTACGCCGACGGCCAAGATGTCGCCCTATCATGGAAAACCCAAGACCTTTACTATGTCAAAAGCGATACCCTCATCCGCTCCATGCCCATCACATTAGAACATCCCACTCGCCCTGATAAAAACTTGCGCTTCTACTTTGACGCCTCGCAACTGCAACACAAACAAAACAACGAAAAGCGCGAACTCCTCTTCCAGTTCCGACAAACCAAACCCAGCGCAGACGGCCCCGTTCTGCATTTAGAAGTTCATTCCTCTCAGAAAGGGCGCAAGACCAACATCGAAAGCATCTTGAAACAAGCTCGTAAAGCCCAACCTCGCATTCGTTTGTCTGAGGAACAACTCCAAAAAGCCTGTCGGGTTTTCCGCCGGCAAACCGAGGCCGACTTCTTCATCCACAAAGACGCAAGAGGCTTTTTGAGAGAACAATTCGACTTATGGATGTATCAATACCTGTTTCGGCAGGAAACCATTTTTCAAGAAAAGAGACTTCAACAGCTGCAAGCGATTCAACAGACGGCATATGACATCATTGATTGGATAGCGCAATTTGAGGACGAGTTGCGGCGCATTTGGGAGAAGCCGAAGTTTGTGCGCAATGCGAACTATGTAATAACCTTAGACAAACTGCCGACAGAGCTTCTTCAAAAACTAGCCAAGCACCAAGGCGCCGCGAATCAACTTCAAGAATGGAAAGAGCTGGGAATGGTAGACGAAAGTTTCCATTTTGAAGACATCCTCAAACCCAACTCGCCACACAAACACTTGCCCATAGACACCAAACATTTCCCAAGCATGCAGCTAGAAATCTTGGGAGTGTTGGGCAATTTGGACGAAGTGTTAGACGGCGAGTTAGTTCACAGCGAGAACTGGCAGGCATTGAACACCTTGCGCAAACGCTACCAAGAAAAAGTCAAAACCATCTACATCGACCCACCATACAATACCGGAGGTGACACCGATAGCTTTCAATATCACAATAGTTACAAACACTCTTCTTGGTTCACCTTTATCCATAACAGACTAGAACAAGCAAACGAGTTGCTACGAGAAGACGGTTTAATATCAACTACCATAGACCATGCAGAATTATCCCATTTAGGAATGCTAGAAAACAGTGTCTTTTCAGAAGAAAACAGAGTTGGAATCGTAACAATATACATCAATCCAAAAGGCAGACAACATGAACGGTTTTTCTCTTCTTGCACCGAGTATATGTTTGTTTATGCAAAACGGATTTCGGCGGCATCTTTCAACAAAGTAACTATTGATGAATCAAAAAAAGAGAAATTTTCTTTGTCAGATGAATCTGGGAGAAAATACCGTTTGGATAATTTTGTAAGAGCGAGATCAAATACTACACGAAAAAGCAAACCCGATTTTTGGTACCCAATTTATGTTAGTCCAGATTTGTCGGAAATAACCTTGGAAAAGAAAAACCAGTACCATGCTGTCTATCCTACAAAAGGAAACACAGAATACACTTGGAAAACCAAACGTGAAACATTCGAAAAAGAGAATAGACAAGGTAAGTTTGTTGCCAAACGAGAAAATGGAACTGTGAAAATTTACAACAAATTTCCCGAACAACAGGTATTAAAAAACATTTGGACAAATAAAAAATACTTTCCAGAATTCCAAGGAACAAACCTCATTAAACATTTAATGGGAGACAATTTCTTCAGCTATCCAAAATCTTTGTATGCCGTTCTTGATACATTAAAAATAATGACTCAAGGTGAAGATATTGTTTTTGATTACTTTGCCGGTTCTGGCACCACCGCCCATGCCGTGATTAACCTCAATCGAGAAGATGGAGGCAATCGCAAATATGTTTTAGTAGAAATGGGAGATTACTTCCATACGGTTTTGTTACCTCGCGTCAAAAAAGTTGTGTATTCCAAAGACTGGAAAGATGGCAAGCCCGTCTCCCGCGAAGGAGTCAGCCACTGCTTCAAATACTACTCGTTAGAACAATATGAAGAAACCTTGCGTAACGTTCGCTACCAAGACGGCGAGCAGTTAGAAATCGACAGCGCAAAATCTCCCTTTGAACAATATGTATTCTTTGGCGACGACAAACTTGCTTATGCCTGCCAGTTCGCCAAAGACGACACCATCGAAATCAACCTGCAAAGTCTATATCCCGATGTGGACATTGCCGAAACTCTTTCCAACCTGTTAGGCAAATCCATCCGCCGCTTGAACGAAAACCAAGTCACCTTCGCCGACGGCACCGTAGAAAAGATCAATCCCAAAACCATGACCGAAGAAGAAAAACTCCACTTCCTCTCCATCCTCAAACCCACCCTCTGGTGGGGCGAATTATAAATGCTCACCAAAATCACAATTAAAAACTTCAAGCTGTTTGAGGAGGTGGAAGTGCCTTTGGGCAGCGGCTTTGTCTTTCTCGGCCCCAACAACGGCGGCAAAACATCGGCATTGCAAGCTCTAACACTATGGCACACCGGCCTGAAGAAATGGGAAGAAAGACATATGCAAAAAGGCAAGAGGGGCATTCCGTCCAAACGGCCGGGAGTTCCCGTTACTTGTTTGGATTTGACTTCTCTTCCGGTGTCAGAAACAAGCTTGCTTTGGCATGGTAGGAATGTGCGCAGAGGTTCTAACCAAAACATTCGCATCGAATTGATTGTGAAAGGAATCCGTTGGGGCAAAGAATGGGAGTGCGGTTTGGAGTTTGACTACGCCAATCGGGAATCGCTCTTCTGCCGTCCGTTGCGTTTAAAAAATAACATACGATCCGGCCGGATGGCTATCCCGGAGGAATCTTTGGATACAAGGGTTGTTTTTCTGCCTCCTATGTCCGGACTTGTTGCCGAAGAGCCGCTAATTCAGAAAGGACGCATTAATGTTCTTCTAGGACAAGGCCAAACCGCCGAAGTCTTGCGTAACTTGTGCTATCGAGTATATGAGAAAAGCGAAGAAGATTGGAATTCTATGGTCAAGCAAATTCAGGAGGTTTTTAGCATCCGATTAAACGAGCCGGAATTTTTACCCGACCGCGGCGCATTGTCTATGAGTTATCTCGATGCGGATAAAAAAACTACACTGGATATAACTTCTTGCGGCCGCGGCATGCAACAAACTTTGTTGCTGTTGGCATATATCTACGATAATCCCAAAAGGACGGTGTTTCTTTTAGACGAACCCGACGCCCATCTGGAAATCTTTCGGCAAAGGCAAATCTACGACCGAATCAACGAAGTAGCCGAACAGCGAAAATCGCAAGTCATTGCAGCTAGTCATTCGGAAGTGTTGCTCAATCAAGCCGCGCAGCGCAAGGCCGCTGTCGCCTTTCTCATTGGCGGCAGGCCTCATCGGATCGGTCTGGACAAAAGCGCCGAAGTGTTGAAAGCCTTGAACAGCATTGGCTTTGAATACTACTATGGCGCAGAACAAAAGGGATGGATACTTTACCTGGAAGGGGAAACGGATCTGGGGATTTTGCGCGCTTTCGCGGATAAATTGGGACATCCCGCAAAACAAGCCCTCCAAAATCTGATCGTCAAATACATGGGAACGAACAATCCCAAAGAAGCAAGAGGACACTTTTCCGCCTTGAAAGAAGCGAAGCCCGATTTATGCGGCTTTCTTTTGATGGATCGCACAAACAAACGATTGAAAAGCTGGGAAAATTGGACGGAGAGAATGTGGAAAAAACGAGAAATCGAAAACTACTTGTGCAATCGCAAAGCCATTTTGTCTTACGTTGCCGAAGGTTTGAATAGGGGAGATCTCTTTGGTCGATCTGAAATTGTAGAGCGACAATCCAAAATGGAGAAGGAAATCGAAAGACTGGAAGAAGCCTTGAAAGCAATGGGAAAACCCAGCCCTTTTTCGGACGATTTTTTGGATGAAGTAAAAACCTCTGATGAATTTCTGGTGCAATTATTTATGAACTTTGCCGAGTCCATAGGCTGTCCAGAATCGATAGTTTTGCGGAAATCAAACTTTTACAAATTAGTAAAATACATTCCGTCCGAAGAAATCGACAAAGAAGTGATTGACGTTTTGGATACAATCGCCAAAATTGCCCAAGTGAATTCGCCATGCCAAAAATAAGAGAACAGAAATCAAAAGACTTAAACGTTGTTTATCCCGTTCGTCCATGCTAAAAGAAAAAGGAGGCGATCATGAGTTTTCAGGTTAAAATCAAAAACATTGGGAAACTGGCGGACGCCGACATCCGTATCGGAGACCTTACCGTCTTCGCCGGACCCAACAACACCGGCAAAAGCTTTGTCTCCAAACTCCTCTACTCCCTTTTCAATGCAATAAACGTTGATCCCGTCAAGGGATATATTGACAACTTAATGGAATCCGTCAGATATTTACTGAAGAGATTAAGCCGTCGAATCCAGATCGAGGATGACTTGATGTCTCCTTTGTTCGAAGAAATGAACAAAGAGTTCAAAAAACTGGAAAATCTGATTAAAGAATATTCCGCTGATGACTATGAAGAACTCGATAAAATCGTTCCTGAATGTTTTGAAAAGGCGAACAAGATAGAGAAAATATACAAAGAAATTGTTTCGTCCATAAGAGCAAAGGAGGATAACAAAATGCCCCGATATACCGAAGTGTTATTCGAAAATCTGTCACAACCATTAAATAAATTAAAAAATGCATTCAGATGGAAAAGCGAGAAAATTCTCATTGATGCTATGACTTGGAAGATTGAGCAGAATCTGATCCGAAATTTTCAGATGTCAAAGATTTCCGATTTGGAAGGCGTAGAAAGTACGTTCCCTGAAGTTGAAATTGAAGGCTTTGGGAACATCAAGATCGTTAACGAAAAGCCTCGATTTAGAATAAAACTTGCGCAGACTTACGCTAACTTAATCTATTTGGAATCTCCATTTTACTGGAAATTAAAAAATGCGCTAGAAAGTATCCGCGATTATCCCAGTTTCCGAGGACCGGGTGATAGAGAAAGATTGAGCGGCGTTCCCGAATACTTCTACGATTTGGCAAGAGCGTTAAAATTTCAATACACCGGAGACATGGCCTTCCCGGATGTTTATGAACGATTAATCAGCAAAGACGTTATAGGTGGAAAAATGGCGCTTTCTGAAACTGGCGATTTGTTGTTTCACGAAAACGGACGACAGTTTCCTATGTCTCTCACCGCGACCGGCGTTGCCAACCTCGGCATTTTGGCGTTGCTAATTGAGCGCAAAGTGTTGGACAAAGGCACCTTTCTTTTCATCGACGAGCCGGAAGCTCATCTCCATCCCGCGTGGCAAGTTATTATGGCCGAAGCCTTGTTCAACATAGCTAAGCAAGGCGCCAAAGTCGTCATCGCCACCCATAGCCCGGATATTCTCAAGTGGCTGGAAGTGCATGCAAAGGAAAACCCCGAAGACAAAAAACTTATCGCGCTCAATCAATTCCCTATCAAAAGTAATGCGGAAGATGTGGATTTTGAAATCAAAATAGACAGAATCAAACAGGAATTAACCAAGCCCTTTGCTAGTCTTTATATTAAAGGATTATGAGCTCACTAGACAAATTTTTAAAACCAATTAAGGTTGCCGACAAACTTATCAATAAAGACCGTCAAGCTTACTGCATGGATGGCGATCCGGATATGAGAACAGAGGCCGGTTTGGGAACATGTAACTGTTGCGATTATTTTACAATATCTGCAACAAGCAATCGCAATATTGTTATATTGATTGAAATAACTCAACTTGCCAATACCAAAGCGCAACTAGAGAAGCTGGCTAAAGAATATCCTTCTCTTTCTAATGATGACCAAGAAGAACTCAACAACGAAAACGCAAGGAAAGAAAATAAATTCAAAGTATATGGATCGATGCTAGTTTTGTGTCGACTGTCTGCCAAATATAAAGATGTTAAAAACCTTTTGCAAGAAAAAAGGTATCAATTCTGGCTTGTTGCCGATGACGCGAACAAAGAAGAGGATCTAAAGTATCTTGACCGTCGAATAAGCTATCTGTCCAACGCACTTAAAGGCTCATTCAAAAATATTATAGAAGATATAAAAATCATACCATCCTACCTCCTTCTAACGAAACTATCTGAATATGCAACCAATCCTTGAAGAAACGATTGTTCCGTCTTTGAACTATGGCGATTTGCCGGAAACTTGGCGAGTGCCGGAGGCGGAGCGTTTTTCCCAGCAAAAGACGCTTTATGGCTACCAGAGGTCGGCTCTGGAGAATGCGGCGCGGGCGCTTTATCTCTACTACAAAGACGGAACAATCTCCTACCAACTTGGCGAAGCGCCAAACGCAAACGAACAACGGAAGGCGGACTTTGCCGACCGCTACCATTTCGATATTGACGGTTTTTCTATCCACCAATATGAAAGTAAAGCGGACCGGCGGAATCAGAGACAAAACCCCGTATTTCGGATTTTGTCCGAGTTTATTGCTTCACAAGGTGAGGAAATCCCCTATCGACATATTATTAATCGCATGTGCTTTTGGATGGCGACCGGCAGCGGCAAGACGTTGGTGATGATCAAGTTGATTGAATACTTACACTGTTTGCAACAACACGGGAAGATTCCATCTCGCAACATTCTTGTTTTGGCGCCGAGCGAACATTTGTTGGGGCAAATCCGCCGGAGTATAGAAGAATTTAACCAGACAGGGCTTTTTCTTGACTTTGTGTCTCTTCAGGAAATTCATCGCGTGAGGCAAGGGAGGCTGGGGACAAGTAATGTAATCAAGGTTTACTATCATCGTAGTGACAATGTATCAGATGCGCAGAAAGAGGCGTTGATCGACTACCGTCGCTATGAGAACGACGGCAAGTGGTATATTTTGCTGGATGAAGCGCATAAGGGTGGAAAAGAGGACTCGAAACGGCAGGCGTATTATGCGGTTATGGCTCGCGAGGGATTTTTATTCAATTTTTCCGCCACATTTGCTGACAAGGAAGATATTGTAACTACTGTGAAGAAATATAATTTAGAAGAATTTGTCAAGGGTGGGCGCGGCAAAAATATCTATTTGAATGAGGAGGAGTACACTGCGTTTAAGGATAGGAGTGACGAAGTGAATCGAAGTGAAAGAGAGAAAATTGTTTTGAAATCTCTTTTGACGTTTGCCTGCGTGTCGCGTCGTGTTTTTGAACTTCGTGGGAAAACAAACATTCCTGAATTATATCATCTGCCCTTGATGTTGACGCTGGTTAACTCGGTCAACACGAATGTGGAAAAAGAGAGAAACGACTTATGGGCGTTTTTTCAAATCTTGCGAGGGTTGGCTTCGGGAGAGATTGAGGAATCGCTTTTTGAGGGAGCGAAAAGCAGTTTGATTGAGGATTGGTGGAGGCGGAATGGGGGTTTTGTTTTTGAAGAAAAGGGGGCGGAGCATCTTGGGAAGAATGAGAGTTTTCTGAGGCAGATGACTGCAGCCGACGTGCGCAAGGCGGTTTTTCTAAGTGATAAGAAGGGCGCTTTGCAGTTGATTCGCAGTCGCGACAATAAGGAATTAGCTTTTCAATTGAAAAACGCTGATTCCCCTTTTGCCTTGATACGCATCGGAGATACTTCCAAGTGGCGGAGGGAACTTCTCGCGGGGTATGAGGAAACGGCGGCAATGAAGGAAACATCGTATTTTGACGGATTGGAACAAAGCCCAATTACTCTACTTATGGGTTCGCGGTCCTTTTTTGAAAGTTGGGACTCTAATCGTCCTAATGTAATTAACTATATTAACATAGGTGGAAGCGATGCGAAGAAGTTTGTTGTGCAGTCGATTGGCCGCGGCGTGCGTATAGAAACACTCCCCGGCAAGCGGCGACGTTATTTCTTTCTCTTCAATAACGACAATGAAAAGGCAAAGATTGGGCAACTTCATGATGACGAAGTGATTCTACCGGAAACGCTTTTCCTTTTTGCCACTAATCGCAAAGCCATCAAATCCGTGTTAGGGAGCTTGGAGACGGAAAAAAGCGCTACGTTTGAAAAGCTAGACGGCATTGAGAAAGCGCAGGTTCCTACAATCGATGGGGAGAAGATGCCTCTCCTAATTCCGAAATATCGGGAAGCGGAGAAA
Source organism: Limisphaerales bacterium (assembly GCA_965203425.1). Lineage (GTDB taxonomy): Bacteria > Verrucomicrobiota > Verrucomicrobiia > Limisphaerales > AAA164-E04 > UBA2970. The sequence continues at coordinate 621,791 of OZ241891.1, forward strand.
GATTTGAATCAGTCTAAGCCAGAGTTTGCAATGGGTAAGAGAACACGGCAAAGGTTTTCAAGCTGGTTGAAAGAAACTTCTGATGCTGTATTTATGGTGCGGAATGGGTTTGACAAGGGGCGTTTAGCTGCTTTGCAAGGCGTGGTAAAGGATGAGAAAGATAAGAATCCGCCGGAGAAAGATTATGCGCGGCTTCCTTTTTTACAAGAGCGTCTTTTGTCCTATCTTTCTAAAATGGGAAAGGCAACTGATGGAGTCCGGCCTTTGGAAGATCAAGATGTAGTTCATTTTCGGGAGATTCGGGTTTTGCACAAACATGTCGACGAGATTCAGCACAAAATAGATGAAGTGAAGCAGGAACGGTTATCCTATCAAGAGATTAGAGAGATGGCATGGAGGGCTGAAGAGGGAGAGATAGGTCGGGATGAATTCGCCCAGCGAGTTTCTTGGAAAGATGAGGTTAGGTTTAAGGATTTGATTATCAAAAAAATAGTGAGACATTACTACTTTCCGATAATATTGGGCAATGAGACGGCGGATTACATACGGCATATTATTAAGGTTCCCAGCGAGGTGGAGTTTCTCAATTCGCTGGAGATCTGGTTAAGGGGACGCAGTTTGAGTTGGGATGCTTGGATGTTTACCAAGATAAATGAGTTTTGGGATAAGAACATTTATATTCCCTACTATGATGGGACGGTAAACGACTATCGCTGTTTTTTTCCAGACTTTGTGTTTTGGATGTGCAAAGGGAACGAATATCACATTGTTTTTGTGGATCCCAAGGGTATAGAACATACTTCTGCTCAGAAAAAGATAGACGGCTATCAAGATCTGTTTGAAGAAAATGGAAAGCCGAAGCAGTTTAAGTACCGTGGATTGAACGTGCGAGTTCGGCTTTGGCTGTTCAATAAAGATGGTCAGACAACTTCAAAGCCATATAGGCGTTTTTATATTGATTCGCCTGAGCGTATTTTTGAGTCTTGTTGAGTTTGTGGGAAAGCGGCGTCAGTTTCTTAATCCAGAATTGGAGGAGGCAAAGAACGTTGTTGAGGATTCTTTGGAAGTGTCTTGTTCTAGATTGGAGGAGGCGCTTGCCCGACCTTTGGTTGTTCCTTCGGACAAGCCTTTTTTTGTTTGCTTGCTTGTACTTGGCGGTTTCTATGCGGGGCTTATTGTGCTTTTGTTGTTAGCGGACGTTGCGTATACGGATCGGGAGTCTCTGCTGGCCTCTCTTGGTAGTAGAGAGATTCGGTATTCCATTATTTTGAGTTTGGTTAGTTGCAGTATTTCCGCCGTGTTGTCGCTTTGGGTTTCCGTTCCTATTGGTTATTTGATGTCTCGTTTTTCTTTTCGGGGGAAGAGTTTTCTGGACGCTGTTTTGGAAGTTCCAATTGTGTTGCCTCCGATTGTGATTGGGGTAAGTTTATTGATTCTGTTTAACTTTCCGCCTTTTTCGTGGGCAAGTTCGATGGTTGTTTTTGAGATTCCCGCGGTGATCCTTGCTCAATTTATGACGGCGGCGGCTTTTGCGGTTCGGACTATGCGTGTTGTGTTTGATCAGATTCCGATTCGATTTGAGGAGGTGGCGATGACGTTGGGTTGTAGTCGGAGGCAGGCGTTTTGGGAAGTTGTTTTGCCGCAGGCTAGGCGTGGAGTTTTGGCTGCTGGGTCTTTGGCTTGGGCGCGTTCTTTGGGGGAATTTGGCCCGATTTTGGTTTTCGCTGGCGCCACGAGGTTGCAGACGGAAGTTCTTTCCACTTCGGTTTATTTGGAGCTTCAGGCAGGTAATTTGAAAGGGATGCTGGCGGTTTCTTTGATTATGGTTGCGATGGCGGCCGTTGTGTTGGTTCTCGCGCGTTTTTTGGGGAAGACGGGATGGCGGGTATGATTGAGGTGGAGCAGTTGGGAATTCGGCAGGGCGGGTTTTGTTTGGAGCGGATTGATTTTCGGGTTGAGTCCGGTCAATACGCTGTGCTGATGGGAGAGAGTGGTTGCGGCAAGACGACGTTGTTGGAGGCGATTTGCGGGTTGCGTCCGATTCAAACCGGTTGCATTCGGCTTTCGGGGCGGGATGCGGCCGGGCAAAAACCGGCGGAGCGAGGCGTCGGCTATGTTCCGCAAGATCGCGCTCTTTTTCCGACGTTTCGGGTTCGGGATCAACTGGGGTTTTCTTTGGCGGTTCGCCATTTGCCCGCGCCGTTGATTACGGATCGAGTTCGGGAATTGGCCGTTCTTATGGGAGTTGGTCGAATTCTAGATCGTTATCCCGATGGACTCAGCGGCGGCGAAGCGCAACGGGTTGCCCTCGGCAGAGCATTGGCGAGCAAGCCTGCCATTCTTCTTTTGGATGAGCCTCTTAGTGCGCTTGATGAAGATTTTCGGGCGGAGATGTGCGATTTGCTGGAGAAAATTCACCGGCAAACCCGTGTTACCGTGCTTCATGTCACTCACAGTCGGCAAGAGGCGCGACGGCTGGGCAACTGCCATTTTCGATTGGAAAACGGCGTTGTCCGGAAGCAGAGGATTTCTGGCTGCTTTTCGGGCGCCGAGGCGCAAGATCGGAGTTTTGATTGACGTCGTGGGATGGAGCGACATTTTTTGGGAAAGTGGATGAGAAACTTCGAAAGGCTTTCGACGCTCGGTCTTTTCTTCGCAACGCGGCAATCTTTTGATGGAAGTAATCACGGCATTGGGAAAGGCTGAATTTGGCCTTCCGGAGGGTTTTTGCATTTACACGTTGCAAAATGCCAACGGGATTAGAGTTAAAATCACAAACTTCGGCGCAGCCGTGATGGAAGTTCACACGCCGGACCGAGACGGAAATTTGGCGGACGTGGCTTTGGGTTTTGACGATTACACGGGCTATTTGGAGAACGTTCCTAGTTTGGGCGTCGTTGTCGGCCGTTACGCTAACCGTATTGCGAACGGAAAGTTCACTCTCGATGGGAATCGCTACACTTTGGCTACGAATCACGGCGCTCACCATCTGCACGGAGGCATTGCGGGTTTTGGCAAGAAGCTTTGGCGCGGCGTTCCTTTTGAAACGGCGGAGGCTAGCGGCGTGAAATTGCGTTATACCAGCCCGGACGGCGAAGAAGGCTATCCGGGAAAGGTGCAGACGGAACTGGTCTATTCCCTCACCAAGTCCAACGAGCTGCGAATGGAATATCGCGCCGCTAGCGATCAATCCACTCCGCTGAATCTGACTAACCATGCGTATTGGAATCTTGGAGGCGAGGGGAGCGGTTTCATTGGCGGGCATATTTTAACGATCTATGCCGATTACTATACGCCAAGCGATAATTGGTTAATTCCCACCGGCGAGATTCGCTCTGTGGCGGGGACGCCTTTGGACTTTCGCCGGCCAAAAGCGGTGGAAACAGAAATGAAAAAGGCCGGCGGAAACTTGGCGGGATACGATCACAACTTTGTTCTCAACAAATCAGAATTCGGCGTGTTGGCGTTGGCGGCCACGGTGATTCATCCGGCTTCCGGCCGGCGGATGGACGTTCTTACTACCGAGCCGGGCATTCAGTTTTACACCGGCAATTCTTTGGACGGAACCATTTCGGGGAAGTCAGGCGCGGTTTATGGGCCGCAAAGCGGTTTTTGTTTAGAATGCCAGCACTTCCCAGACTCTCCCAACCATCCGCACTTTCCCTCAACAATTCTGCGGCCGGGACAAGAATACGCCCAGACCACAATTCACAAGTTTTCCATCGCGGACTAAAGGCAACCGTTCCACTGGCCAATAAAAGGCCGGCAAAGACGCCGATGGCTATGACGGCAATCCACTTCCAACCCTTCAATCCTTTTCTTTGATTTGGGCGTTAGCGTGGGCTTGGATGATGGCGGTTGCAGGATTGGCAAACGAGGAAGTCGTCCCTTGACGCAGGCAGGCCGGGAGTCAGTTCTTCGGCGGTTCTTCGGGCGAATCCTTTTCCCTTTCCCGTTCTTCCAATCTCCTTTTCCTTTCTTCTTCCTGTTGCTTTTTTCTTTCCCAGTCTGAAAATTCCATTCGGGCGAGGAGGATAGCGGTTCTGAGCTGGCCTCTACAGAGTTCTTCTTCCTGTTCCATGAGGCTCCTGTGGCGCCTGTATTTTTTGGACATTATGCCCATTTCGCATATCGCTTCTATGTTTGCTTTTTTCAAACTTCTCAGTTTGTCTAGTGCGTCATCCAATGTTTTCAATATGGATTCTTTGTCTGGTATGTCGCGGTTGCCGATGAGTACCCAGAGACGAGACGCTTCGCGTTCCATTTCGTCGAGGGTCATGTATTCTTTGTCGAGTGTGGATGGGTCAACGTCAGGCAGTTTGAAACGGGATTCTAGTCGGTTTTCCAGTCGGGCCAGTTGGCATTCCAGTTCGTCCAGTTTCTCGTCCTGTATCTCCTGTTTCTTCTCCACCAAGCTAAGGGATGCCAAGGCGAATCTGAGCATGACAACGAGAACAAGGAAAGGTATCCAAAGTATCCAAAAATCAGGGTTCATGGCGCGGGTCAAAGAGAGCGGAGTCGTTGCAGGATGGATGGGGAGCGCGCGGATATTTCAGCGATGCGGTTTTTCTCTTCGTCCGTGATTTCAGCGGCGCGTTCCGGTTCAAAGAGGTGGTCATCGGTTACTGGTTTTCCGGCTCTTCGATTTCATCGGCATTGCAGGTTGGTTTCTAGCTGGAGACGGTTTTATTAGCGGGGGTGGTTTGGACGAAGGAAAGGCGGTCGCCGTCGGCGGTGACTTGGATGGGAACGTTGCCGCTGAGGTTGCCTTTGAGGATTTCTTCGGCCAAGGGGTCTTCGAGGTAGCGTTCGACGGCGCGGCGCATGGGTCTGGCGCCGTAGCTGGGGTCGTATCCTTTTTCAACGAGGAAGTTTTTGGCGCCGTCATCCAGCAACAATTCCATTTCTCGTTTGCGGAGTCGCTCCAAAACTTTTTCCACTTCAAGGGCCAGGATTTCGATCAAGTTGGCTCTGTTGAGCGAGCGGAAGACGATGACGTCGTCCAAACGATTGAGGAATTCGGGTTTGAAGCGCCGTTTGGCTTCGTCGAGGATGCGGTCTCGCATGGCGGCATAATCGGTCTCTTCGCTTCCTTGGGTAAAGCCGATGACTTCGCTGCTTCCGGCGGATTTGGCGCCGACGTTGGAAGTCATGAGAACGATGGTGTTACGGAAGTCGACGGTTCGTCCGAGGCTGTCGGTCAATTTGCCTTCTTCGAGGATTTGCAGGAGCAGGTTGGTGACGTCTGGGTGGGCTTTCTCGATTTCGTCAAACAGCACGACGGAATAGGGTTGCCGGTGGACTTGTTCGGTGAGTTGTCCGCCTTCTTCGTAGCCGACGTAGCCGGGAGGCGATCCCACAAGGCGCGAGACGGTGAATTTTTCCATGTATTCGCCCATATCCAGATGGATGAGGCATTTTTGATTGCCGAACATGTTGACGGCGACTGTTTTGGCTAGAAGTGTTTTGCCCACTCCGGTGGGTCCCAACAGAGCAAAGGCGCCGATTGGCCGGCAGGGGTCTTTCAAGTCGGCTCGGGAGCGGCGCAGGGCTTTGCAAAGCGCCGCCACGGCCTCAGCCTGTCCCACAACCGTGCGGGATAGTTCTTCTTCCATATCGAGCAGGCGTTGCGCTTCTCCCTGTTCTATTCGTTTTAAAGGGATGCCCGTCCACTTGGCGACGACGCTCAGGATGTCGTCTTCGTCCACGACGACGCGCTCTGCTTCTTTGGAGGATTTCCATTCGTCCAAAATGGATTCGAGTTTTCCTTTTGTCTGTTTTTCATGGTCTCGCATGGAGGCGGCTCGCTCAAAGTCCTGCTCTTTGATGGCCTTTTCCTTTTTGGATTTGATCTCGCTGATTTCGTTTTCCAAGTCTTTGACGTGGGGGGGACGGGTCATCGATTGGATGCGGGCTCGGGATCCGGCCTCGTCCATAACGTCGATGGCTTTGTCGGGAAGGTAACGCCCGGTGATGTAGCGGTCGGAAAGTCTTACGGAGGCTTCCAGAGCGGCGTCGGTGAGAGAGATTTTGTGATGATCTTCGTATTTAGAACGGAGGCCTTTGAGGATAAGGACAGCGTCTTCGGCAGAGGGAGCATCGACTTTGATGGATTGGAATCGCCGTTCTAAGGCGGCGTCTCGTTCGATGTATTTGCGGTATTCGTCCAGGGTTGTGGCGCCGACGCATTGCATTTCGCCGCGGCTCAGCGCCGGTTTGATGATGTTGGAGGCGTCCATCGTGCCTTCCGCCGAGCCGGCGCCCACGATTGTGTGCAGTTCGTCGATGAAGAGGATGATGTTTTTCGAACGCCGAATCTCGTCCATCACCGCTTTGATCCGCTCTTCAAATTGGCCGCGGTATTTTGTGCCCGCCACCATGAGGGCGAGATCCAAAGTGACCACTCGCTTGTCTCGCAAAATTTCCGGCACGTTCCCGCGGGCCACTTCTTGGGCCAATCCCTCGACGATTGCCGTCTTGCCCACGCCCGCTTCGCCTAAAAGCACCGGATTATTCTTTGTCCGCCGGCACAAAATTTGTATGACTCGCTCAATTTCGTCTTTGCGGCCGATGACGGGGTCCATTTCCTGTCTTCGGGCGATTTCCGTTAAATCTCTGCCGAAGGCCCGCAAGGCAGGGGTTTTGACGGGGCTCTTTTTGTCGCCGGTTTTTTCCGCCATCTCTTTGTCAAGATCGTCGTCCTCTTGAAAGTTGGGATCCAGTTCTCTCAACACTTCCTGCCGCGTTTGTTCGATGTCGACGTCCAAAGTTTTTAGCACTTTCGCCGCAACTCCATCGCCTTCGCGCAACAACCCCAGAAGGATGTGTTCGGTTCCCACGTAAGTATGCGACAACTGTTTGGCTTCTTTGGAGGCCAAGTTTAAGACTTTCTTGACTCGAGGCGTGTAGGGAATAGTGCCGGTGATTTTTTGGTCCGGACCGCTCGGCACGTGTTTTTCAACTTCGAATCGGACGGTTTCCAACTCCAAACCCATTTTTTGGAGGACGTTCACCGCCACTCCTTGTCCAAGCTTGATCAATCCGAGCAGCAAGTGCTCCGTTCCCACGTAGGTATGATTGAATCGATTCGCCTCCTTTCTCGCCAGTGCCAGCACTTGCTGCGCTCGCGGCGTAAAACCATTGAAAGCATCTTCGCTCATAACTCCATCGATTTGCTAATAAAATCACCGCCCTTGGCAACATATCCATTAGATTGCCTCCCGAGCGCTCTCCTTAAAAATTTCCAACCGCCAGTGCCGTCAACCGCCTGATTCCTCGCCGGCCCCAACGAATCCTCCCGCCAAAACAAAAGGCGCAGCGGCACGACTTCGTTCCATCTCCGGAAGTTAATACAGCTTCTCCACGCAAAAATCCAGAATCAATGCCCCCAAAAAACAATTTTCTGCAGGAGCAATCCGTCGACGCGTTCCAGAAGGATTCCCCTTGACGAACAGCCATCGCAACAACAAATCGCCACTTCGCCTTTGATTTCCCAACCGCCCGAAAACGAAATCCTAAGCCACTTCTAAAAATCTGATTTGAGAAAACGCGCAACGGCAACCAAAGATCCGAAAATGAAACCAGCGAAAACAGAGCCGAACGCAAGAACAAAAATCGGTTTGGGAAGATTTTCTGGGAGGGATGAACGTTAAGTTGATTCTGATCTTTACGCATCTTGCACGTAATAGAACACGGCTACAAATGGCATGAATTGCCGTCATCAATTTGGCTGTTAGCACACAATTTACACTTGAATTCTCCGTTTATGGAGTGTTTCCAACGGAATTCATTAAAGAAAGGAGACAGGATAGAACCGAGAAACAGATCGAGTTTTTCCAAGCGAGAGAAAATTCGGCAATACCCCTTTCAATCGGCGGAATAGTCGATACACTTCATTGTGCCTTTTGTATAACAGATATCAATCATATTCCCAAATACGTCGACGGCTCTTCAACGGAGGAACTACCGGCTACAACTCGATCGCCAACGACTGCCGACCATTCTCGTTACCTTCGTAAGCGCGCTCCACCCGCAACGGAGCTTTTGTCTACCGGGACTTCCATGCAAGGCGGGAAAACAAAGTTTGATTAGTTGGTGGGTAATTCCTTTATGTAATAGAAACCGTAAATAGCAGATGTGGGCGATTCGATTGCTATCACCTATGTATTCTTCGATGGTGAATAAAGTGCTGGGAATATTTACGGAACAGAACCCTTCTGGAACTTTTGCTTGAAACGGAATCTCGCCTTTTTCCACCAATGCTGCAGGAGTTTCTTCTATTTTGACTGAGGGTAAACCTTTTCAAAAACGCTGTCCATGGAGTCGACTTTTGGCGACCGGCCTATTTGTTTCCCCGAATGTTCAAACTAAATTTTACTAGTCCAGCGTCCGCGAGGCTTTTTCCGATAAACTGGGTGCCGTTTTTAGTGTCCTAGTCCCATTAGGATGAACCTTCCACATGGGGTTGTTCGTTGGAAATCGCCTTTGGGAATGTCGATCTGTTTTCTTCAAATGTTGAGGCGCCTGGTCGAGGACGACTTTCTTTGCCTAGTGGTTTATTTGGGTGTAAATCACACGCCATTTTCCAAACTGCGACAGAAGAGCCAGCCGCTTGATGGTGTTTTGATACTTCTTCCATGTTATAAAATTGCGTTGAATGCCTGCAAGTTGGGAATCCTCACATCCTCTCGTTGTATCAGCAAATGCTGCACAATCCGTTAATATTGCTCTTTCCTCAATACTTATAAATATAATAGAAAAAACGTTGGGAAATCCGGTGATTGAAAATTGCTCGATACTTGGCAGAGATAAAAACCCCGTCAATGCACGATTGCCTGAGTTGCGATCAAATCCTATTGGTTACAGGCTATTGTTGTTGCTGAACAGCTTCTTCCAACATTCGCAGGACTTCTTGTAGTCGCCGTTCTTCTTCGCTGATTTGAGGAGAATTAGCATCCTGTTGCGGCGGGGGGTTGTTTCCAGATTGTTCGTCTAAGGCTTTCATCGCTTCGGGAGAGAGCATCATTCTGCCGTCTTCGCCTCGTTGCAAATCAAACCTTTGGCCGTTTGCCATAAAGCCGCCAAAAGACCCTTCGTTGACCATGATGGGTTCGCCGGCCGCATTCACCAATGTGCCGTCCGCTCGGATGCCTCTGGGACGCATCTTCTTTTCTCTTTGTTTTGCCCATGCTTCATTGAGCCGTCTGTGCCGTTTGGACTCCACTTCTTCATAGGCGGCTTGATACCCTACATACGGCGTCATCAAAGGCTCCCCAACCTTTAACGACTTCCTATATCTTTCAGTGTGCGAACCGGCAAAATAGCCGGCGTAAGCAATGTCGGCCATGTTGGAAACATCTCGGATTAGCTCTTCGGCTACGGAGAACGCGCGTTCCTCAGACCAATCTTCGTGGTGTTGTGGCGGCCAGTCTTGATATCGGCACAGCGCAGACGCAATTCCTTCCTTGTAGCTTTCCCTTCGCTCACCCCATGTGGTTGGTCTCCAAGTGTCCCTTCCGCTCGTTGTAGATGGCACTCTTACCATTGACGGTTGCCCGTTTGATTGTAGCACAATTTCTTCGGGGTCATGGTCTAAGGCTTGGTAATAGTCCTGAAGACATGAGAACGCATTGGCTATGGCGGCCGGGTTTTCGGTTCGGCCATGCTTTTCTAATATGCGATAGAACTGCTCGAACTGCGGCGAGAGCCAATTTTCGTTTTTGAAGAAGTTTTCCAGCTCAGAGTGGGTGGTCACCGCGTACAAGTCTTCGCTTTCTGGATCATCGGAGATCATGTTGGCAGTGACCGTGACTGCAGGATCATAGGTTGGCTTGTAAGGGAAGTTTTGCTCCCAAAGCTTTCTGCGATTGTCTTCGCGGGCTTCGGGCGAGAGGGCGCGGTTGTGCCGCTCCCGGAATTCCGCCGCCGCATCGAATCCGTCAATCACCTTTGCCTCTTTATTGGCTTCTTCCACCTTGGCCTCCTTGGGCGCCTTTTCAGAGCGTTTGCCGCTGAGGAAGCCTCCCAAAGAAAGACCGATCGCCAAAAGAACCAAGCCCGACGCAAACAGATTGAATTTGCTGTTTGTGGAGTTGGGATTCATGTTGTCGTTTTTCGTCGTGTTGTTTTTTCTCATCTAGTTGCTCTCCTTCTTTTCTTTTCCTTTGAGTTCGTCGTCTTGTCTTCGTTCCCAACGAGTTCGAGTCGTGCCTCCTAACCCAAATATCGGACTGCTGCCAACTGTTTCCTGGATGCCTTCCCAGTACAGACGGCTTCGCCCCAGAGCATCAGGGCCATCGAATATTTGAGTGTTTTTTTCGAGTAGTTTGACTGACACTCTGCTTGCGCTAGTGGCGCTAAATTCGTCATCGCCCGTTAGATACCGATAACGCCACGCCCGATCGCGGAATTTGGTAATGAAACCATGCCCCGTTTCGCTCGGTAGCAGTCCGTAATTAGAAAGTCTTTCCAGTTTCCATTTTACCCCCACTTTGTAGGTTTGGCCGTTGGCGAGGCGTGAGTCGTTTGGAGTTTGGATTGTGTCCACCAGCTCGTGTTCGCATTTGATTCTTTGGCTTTCTCCTTGATTAATCCATTTTCCTTTTTCCACCCAAATTCCTCTTGTTCTTCCTCTTGAATCGACCATTGTTCCACGTTCTGCACCGTTGTACATTTCGTACATTTCCAATGCTGTCTTGAAATCATCACCGTAATCGGCATTACTTTCACCTTCACCAGGACCTTCACCATCAGCGGATTTTGTTATGTATTGAAGAGAGTCGAGATCATCAGAATCGTATTCAGGGTTGTCGATGATTCCGTTCCATTCGATTTTGTAGTATTCTGTCCATTTGTGGTTGGCGTCAAATGAGTCTTCTTCAGAATCATTGTCGGGCCCTGGTGTGTAGTTGCTTCCGTCGACAGTGTCGAGTCTTCTGATTCTGCTCCTCTGGTTGACGGCGGGAACGGCGCCCATTGTGCCGTCCATAGACGAAGAGACAGCTACTCTATTGCCGGTGAGAGCATCGTAGATGTAATTGGCGGCGATGCCATCGCCAACGCCTCTTCCCGGCGGAGTTGTGGGCGGGTTTCCCGGCTTCTTCTTCTTTGCTTGTGGCGTTGATCTGGATGGAGTCGTCGGTCTAGGAGGCGGAGTCGTTCTTGATGGAGTTGTTGGCGGAACCACCTTTTTTCGAGGGGGAAGTGGCCTTGACACTTGATTGGTGGACGGAGTCGTTCTTCTCAATGGAGGTCTGGACACTCGATTGGTTGAAGGCCGGTAGGTTGGCACCACGGTTCTTGATGGAGGCGCGGTGTTTCTTCTGGGTGGAATTACCCGATTGGTAGATGATGTAGGCGATTTACTTCGGTAAGAGGGCGGAGTTTGTCGCGTGATTTGATTTGTGGATGCGGACGCCGCTTCGAGCTGCTCGATTTGGATTATCGACAGTAAGGTTGCGGTGACGAGAAGGATGGGAATCCAAAACTTTCCAATTCCTTTTCCGATTAGGTTGGGAATGGGAGGAGTTTTGGCCGATGTCTGCTCTTGGCGTTCGGCAAAGGCGGACGCCAAGGCGTTTGTTTCGTTGCTCAAAGCCCGGTTGTTGCCTTGCGGGGCGGGGCTAGAGGTTCCGTTGTTCCACGAGCTAGCAATCGCCAGCATAATCTTATGTAATGTTGCCATAATAGTATTTCGGTCAATATGTTCTTAACTTTCCGTTCCAATGGCGCATTTACGGCAACGTCCAGGCCGACGTCATCATTTCACAGGCAAAAAAGCGAGAGAAAAATCCCACTCATTTACCCAAGAGCCGAAGAAAAGCGTATACGGCCTCCTCCGAAACTCTAAAATGAACTGTGACGTTCAGCAGGCGACCCAAAAAGGAACGCCTGTAAAACGATGACGCACCGCTAATCTAGCCCAATTTGATCCGAGACGGGATCAAGTCTTTTCTAAAACTTTTTCCTCTTTTTCTTTCCGATTTTTTGTTGGGCAGGGATTTTCTAGTTGATGGGATTTGCTTGGGAAAGTGATTGTTTGGCGTTTGGGAAGGTTGGTTGGGCGGGTAGTTTGTTTTTTGGTTTTTGGAGCGTTTCGGAACGGCTTATGGACGGCTATTATCGGATTAGAGATGTTTCTGGGGAGTGGCGAGAAAAGGGAGAGTAGGGATGGATTGTGTGTTGTTTTTGGGGTTTTTTCTTTTTATTGCCGGGAGTTTTGGAGAAAGGTAGCGGGCGAAGATGCGGCAAAATAGGGAAGTGGGGATGAAGAAAATGACAAGTGGAATGTTGACGGGGTGGCGGCGAGGATGCAGGGTGGAGGGGTATAGGATGATTGGGAAGGCTTGGCGGTTGCGCTTTGGTGAGGTCGATTTTGTGGATGGGTCTGGCGCCGAATGCGATTTTTGGAGCGGGAGGGGGTTTGTGCGGAGACAGAGTGCCAGCTCGCGGTGGATTTGTTGAGGCTGCCGGGCGGAAAGAAGGCGAGGCAGATGACAAAGATAGTCGTTCGCCCGTTATTGTTTGCGGAGTTTCTTGCAAGCGGTTGACGAAGGAGGGAAAAGTTGTTTACAATGAAATGCGTTCGCGAATGTCTCCGCGCTTTGCGCACAATGCGCAAGACGCTTCTGTATGCTTTGCGGTGGGAGGTTCCCGGCGATTTGATGGACGGCGAGTGGAAAGCGGGGCTTTATATGGAGTCAACGAATGTATTATTGTTTTTAATTTTGTTAGTGCTGATAATTAACCCTTTACTTGTAATGGCTTTGCATTAGTCATAATGAATGGCTTTGATGTTTGAAGAGGATTGATCGAGATAGAGCAAGACGGATCGGTGAGGATGTTATGAAGGTTTTGGATGTTTCTGGGGAGGTTGGCAAGGCGGGGCGGGTTGATTTTGGCGCGATGAATCGGCGGTCGTTTTTGGCGACGGCGTTTGGCGGCACAACGGCGCTGACGATGGCAAGGGGATCAGAGCGCGATTGGTCGGGCAAGGTTCCCGTGCGCTATCCAGACCCGGACATTGTGGTTTTGGACTCTCGGTTTGGTCGCTACAAGCTGGGCAATACGCCGATTCAACGTTTGCATACAGGGACGCTGTGGGCGGAGGGTCCGGCGTGGAACGGCGTGGGGAAGTATTTGGTGTGGAGCGACATTCCCAATGACGTGCAATATCGCCGGCTGGAGGAGAATGGGAAGGTGAGCGTGTTTCGGCAACCTTCAGGGAACAGCAACGGGAACACTTTTGATTGGCGCGGGAGGCAGATTTCCTGCGAGCACGGCAATCGGCGGGTGGTTCGCTACGAGTATGACGGCTCGGTAACGGTACTGGCTTCGGAGTGGCAGGGCAAGCCGTTGAACGCGCCCAATGACGCGGTGGCGCATCCAGACGGCGGGATTTGGTTCACGGATCCCGGTTACGGAAGCATAATGAACTACGAAGGGCGGCGCGGTCCGTTGCATCTCAAGGAAGCGGTGTATCGGGTTGATCCAACTTCCGGGAAGATGGCTTTGATGACGGACGAGTTGGCGAAGCCCAACGGCCTCTGTTTTTCGTCGGACTACAAAAAACTCTATGTTGCGGACACGGGCGCGGGGTCGCCGGGTCCGATTTACGTCTTTGACTTGGACAATCAGCGGACGCTGAGAAATCAAAGAGTGTTCTGCAAAATGGAAGTGCCGAACGTCGGCGCCGGCGGTTCAGACGGAATACGAACCGATGTGGACGGCAACTTGTGGGCTAGCGCCGGTTGGTTTGGCGCGGGCTTTGACGGCGTGTTGATCTTTGCGCCGAATGGCGATCTGATTGGGCAAATTCGCCTGCCGGAGATTTGCTCTAATGTATGTTTTGGCGGGGTTAAACGAAACCGCTTGTTTATGACGGCCAGCCAATCGCTCTACGCGGTTTATGTGGAGACGCAGGGCGCGCATATTTGTTGAGAACGTTCGGATCCGAGTTGGGTTGGAATACCGTTCAATCTACTCGTAGTGTTTCGTAATTCTCAAACTCCCCAAGATCATCGCGGGCGGGGTATTCCTTATGGCGTTTGTCACATTTGCGGATGATTACCCTTCTTCCTTAGCTTTTGCCATCTCGTCTTTGAGTTTCTTTTCCTGTTCCAATTCAAGGAATTATCTTGTTGCGAGGCGAAGAGTTACGGCTTTAATCGGAAAAACTTGGAAGGTTCACTATCTGAAGGCCTAATGTTCCAACGCAATGTTCCTCCGCCAAATGCGACGTCTTCCCAAGGTCCGTCTATGGTTGGAGAAGTTTGCAGTAGGCTGTCCTCCCAAACAATTTCTAATGATCCGTCTTCCATGCGGATCAGTCTTATTGTTGGCGGCGCTCCATAAACCTCAATTAAAACAGAGCCAGAAACGGAGGAGATTCCATGTTCGGAATAAGTTTCGAGATCAATCTTGAAAAACCCATCACTGTCTGGGCTTTCATTCTTTATTAATTCCTTCGCAGCCGGGATTGTCGCATGCGCATATATAAGGTTTGCGTCTTCGTTCTCTAGCCTTTGTGCTATCGGAAACTCCCTCATCTCGTAATGCACAGATAAACGATCAAGATTAGGAGAGCTATACAATTGAAATCCTCCCTGAATAGAAAATCCATTTCCATCTCCAATAAGTGGAGGAAAATAAAATTTCTCATCCGCATTTTTTGCCAAATCTTCAGGGAGTCTCAGGCTTGTCAAAGGATTTGTTCCAATGTTCAAAATGCGCAAATTCACTAATCCCTTTGGCAAAGATAGGCTGGTCAACTGATTGCCAGAAAGGCTTAGAAACGCCAAACTTGATAAGTCTTCAGGCAAGGATAGATTGGTTAACTGATTATTCCGAATGTTTAGATACCCCAAATTTGGCAACCATTCAGGCAAAGTGAAGCTAGTCAACTGATTCTTGGAAAGGGTTAGGTCTGTCAAATTCGTCAAGCCTTCGGGCAGAGACATGTTAGTCAAACTACCATTATAGACACTCAAAACTCTTAAGTTCGTAAATCCTTCAGGCAAAGTTATGCTCTTCAGGCCTTTAAAAAACATAACCTCAATATCATCCGCTACCAGTTGGGTATGAGAAGAGCCGTCTTCTTTGGTGTATTGAACCGTGAGCGTTTCCTGCCCTATCGTTTCCATTTCCCCGCCGCAAAAGCATGCGGCGGCCAGCGCAATTATTGTTTTCCAAACCTTCATCGTTTTCATGCTAAAACCGCTAAGATAAATCATCAACAATCGCCGCGGCAATTACAATTCCAGCAATCGCTATTCCCGTTCCATTACTCCTTTTAATCCTGCCCATCGATTTTGCGTTGATTACTTGGTTGTTTCCACGATTTCGATGCGGAGATTTCCGATTTTGTCGAGCAGGTTGAGGCTGGTTTGCGTCACCGATTCATTATCTAGGTAGGAGTAATCTAACGCGAGGCGTTTGGGGCCGGCAATGGTTCCGTCAAGGGTGGCGTCAAAATCTA
This sequence comes from Limisphaerales bacterium, assembly GCA_965203425.1. Taxonomy (GTDB): domain Bacteria; phylum Verrucomicrobiota; class Verrucomicrobiia; order Limisphaerales; family AAA164-E04; genus UBA2970. The sequence goes on from OZ241891.1 coordinate 637,266, forward strand.
TCCAACGACCGTCGATGTAAAATTGATTCCACATATGGTATCCCATGACGTTTTTCCGCCCTTCATAATTGGGAACGTACATCAGCCCCACCGCCGCTCTGCTGGGGATGCCTTGGGCGCGGCCTAAAGCAGCCAGAAGCACGGCGTGTTCGCTGCAGTCGCCTTCAGCGGTTTTGGCGACTTCGCTAGCCGAGGCAAAGGCAATGGAAAGGCTCTTTTTGTCGATGTAATCATAGACAAAGTCTCTGAGTGCGCGGGCGGCTTCCAGAGAGGAGGCGTTCTCCTCCACTTCAATTTGGGAGAGCAGTTTGAGGACTGCTTGATGTTCGCTGTTGACAAACAAGTTGGGGATGAGCGCCCGGCGAAGCGATGCTTTTGTGGACGCGGCCAGTTCTTTTTCCGCTTGGGGCAAGTTGGAGCGGGTGACGGTTACAAGGGCGGTTTGTGTTTCGGCGTTGTAAGCCACTTTTTGGTTGTCTGATTCGGGCGGGAGGTTTTCCCCGATGTCTCCTTGTTCGAGGCGGATTCGATACACAACCCGGTTTGCTTGGGGCGGAATGGCTTTGTCCAGTTGGACTAGGTTGGAGAGGAAAAGCTCTGGAGGAACGAAGTCTGCTAATGCGGTTTCTTCGTCGACTAGAATCATTTTCTGCGACATCCCCGGCATATCCATGACTTGGATGAGAAGATGTCCGTGCTCGTTGGACCAAGATTGAAAAGTTATGTCAGTGCCGCCGACGCGCAGCGAAAGCGTGGATCGAATCGCTTGCAACGGCGTGCCTCGATAGTCCACGGATTCCTTGCCTAGAACCTCAAATGTTCCCGGCACGGCGGAATGCGGCGAAAGGCTGGGAGAGTAGTAGGAGATTGGATACTTCGTTCCCGTCTCGAATCCCTGCCGATATTGATATTGGGAGATTCCCCAAACCATCAACGCATCTGCGGGAAGTTGGAAGGTTTTGGTGTCGGAATGTCCCGGACCCTTGGTGGTCAAAGTCACTTTTCCCTCTTCAATGGTTCCCGTCTTGGTCGTCGGCTGGCCGGACATTTCCATCCGCGAGAGAAAGCTCAGAGGCTTGCCGTCCACAGTTTCCCGAGTCGTTTCCAAGGATTGAATTTCCAGAGGAACTGGTCCCCGAGTCATTTTCATGAATACCGATATTTCCGTGTGAACGACGTCGTCTTCCCGCCGAAGCAAAAAATGCGCGTAGCCGACCTTTTGCCCCGCCAGATGCACTTCCATCCAGTCTTCGGAAAATGCGCCCTGCGGCGGGTCTTCCCAGTCAAAGACTGGTGATTCGGGCGGCAAGGCCGCAGAACACGCGGCGCAAAAAACAAACAACAAGGCGCAAAAAGCTGATCGGCTTTTGGAGAAGGAAAGGATTTTCATAAGTCGGTCAAAATTCATCCCATCCAAATTACCGGCGATAATGCAGTTTGGCAAAGATTTTTGCCCGCAAACGCCACGGCGTTTTGGGATTCCCGCGTTTTTCCTCACGGTGTTTTTAGTTGGCGCAAGGTTTCCTCAAAGTCGGAAGGCAGAGGCGCTTGCATATGAATTCGCCGCTTTGTCGTTGGGTGGTCAAAGGCGAGTTTCCAAGCGTGCAACATTTGTCGTTTGGGTTGGAATCGAATTTTGGCCGCCAATCGTTGCGTTTTGCGAGCGCCATAAAGGGCGTCGCCAAACAAGGGAAAGCCTATGTGCTGAAAATGGACGCGGATTTGATGAGTGCGTCCGGTGCGAAGGTTGGCCTCAACAAGCGAAGCGTCGGGGAAATGCTCAATCACTCGGAATTGAGTATGCGCCGCGCGTCCGCTCTTTTCGGTCGCCATCATGCGTTTGCGGTGCGATGGATGTCGGGTAATTTTGGCTTGAATCGCGCCTTCCAAAGGAGACACCTGACCGCAGGCAATGGCTTGGTAGATTTTCTGGACGGTGCGGTTGGCGAATTGATGGCTCAGGTTCTCGTGAGCCGAGTTGGTTTTCGCAGCGACTATGCAGCCGCTGGTGCCTTGATCCAGCCGATGAACGATGCCCCGCCGAGCCGGGCCGCCGATGTTGCTCAATTGTCCCTGGCAGTGATGAAGCAATCCATTGACGAGAGTGCCCGCGAGCCGGTCGGTTGCCGGATGAACGCAGAGGCCGGGCGCTTTGTTGAGAACGAGAAGATGCTCGTCTTCAAAGAGAATTTCCAAAGGCATAGATTCGGGCAGGATCTCGCAGTTTTCGGAAGGCGGGGGGCAAATGCGAATAAAGTCGCCCGCTTTGGGCGTGTATCGAGGCTTGACGCTGTGTTCGCCGACGGTGACGCGTCCTTCTTCAATGAACCGGGCTAATGCAGTGCGCGAAAACTGCGGCAGTTGCTGGCAAAGCCAGGCGTCCAACCGAAGGCCGCATTCCGACTTGGCGACGGGAATTTCTATCCAAGCCGCCGCCTCGTCATTTGCAATGCGCTGCGATTCGTTCACTTTGGCCGAGAGGCTACCCTGGATTTGCCGAATGGAGCGCGCCAAAAGTACAGGCCAAGCCCGACGGCAAACACCATCGCTCCCATCGTTTGACCGGGAGTCAGCAAACTTTGCCCCGCATAGTCGCCGCGAAAGATTTCCAAACAAGCGCGAACAACGGCGTAGGCCATCAAGTAAAGAGCGAAGATTTGGCCGTCAAAGGATTTGCGGCGATAAAGAAACGCCAAAACTGCGTAGAGAAGAAAATTGAGAGACGCCGCGTAGATTTGAGTGGGATGCACGGCGTCCGGATGCGTTTGATGCCCTTCTGGAAACCGAATGCCCCAAGGAAGTTCGCAAACCTTTCCGTAGCAACAGCCGGTCATCAAACATCCAATTCGGCCAAAAGCGTGGCCAAGCGCCACGCTGGGGGCAAAAGCATCCGCAACGCGCCAAAGATCGAGCTTTTTCCAAGAAGCGTAAAAAATCACCGCCAGCGCCGCCGCCGCAAAACCGCCGTAAAAAACAAGGCCGCCCTGCCGAATCCAAAACATGGCCGCCCATCCTTTCCCGGCAAATTCCTCTTCCCAATAAGTGAAAACATAAAATGCCCGGGCGCCAATTATCGCTCCGCCCACGATCCACGGCCCCATATCGAACACTTTCTGCGGAGGCAGGCCGTATCGCCAACCGCGGGAGGCCGCCGTTTTCAAACCAATCAAAAGCCCCGCCGCCGCAAAAACGCCGTACCAATGAACGGCAAAATTGCCGATTGAAAACGCTATCGGATCCACGCTCGCAAAATCATAAGGCCGAGCAACAGCGGATTCAACCGCCGATCTGTTTTCCATTGCTTTCCAAGCGGAAGCCCTCCTTTGCCGTCCGTCCGACGAACCCGACTTGGATCCGCAAGAGGGGCAAGTTTCCGAAAAACGCAATGGATTGCCAAAATTGGGGCTTTGCCGTTTGCTTTGCGCTTGACTTTGTTGAAAAACTCAGGCTTAATGGCTTTTTTGTTTGTTCAACGAATTAATAGACACAACAGAAGTCAATATGCCTAAATGCAAACTCGAATACATTTGGCTGGACGGCTATCAGCCTGTTCAGAACCTTCGTGGAAAGACCAAAATAGTCAGCCACAAACCTGAATCCGTTGAAGATTGCCCCCAATGGGGCTTTGACGGCAGCTCCACGCAGCAGGCCGAAGGAGGCGACTCCGACTGCATGCTCAAACCCGTCGCGCTCTATCCGGACAAAGGACGGGCGCCGCTTTACGAGAAAGACGACAACGCCTTTCTGGTAATGTGCGAAGTGGAAAACCCGGACGGCACGCCGCATTTCAGCAACATGCGATCCACCGTTCTCGACGATCCCGAAGCATGGTTTGGCTTGGAGCAAGAGTACTTCTTGTTCGAAAGAGGACGCCCCCTGCATTGGCCCAGCGAACCCGGCACTTTCCCGTCGCCGCAAGGCAAATACTACTGCGGCGTCGGCTACGAAAACGTAGGCAAATACGCCCGAGAAATTGTCGACACACACCTTTCCCTTTGCTTGGAAGCCGGCATCAACCACGAAGGCATCAACTTCGAAGTCGCCAAAGCGCAGTCCGAATTCCAACTCTTTGCCAAAGGCTCCAAAAAATGCGCCGATGACATGTGGGTAGCCCGCTATCTCCTCCTTCGGCTTTGCGAAAAATATGGGATCGACCTCGAATGGCACTGCAAACCCCAAGAAGGCGATTGGAACGGCTCCGGAATGCACTGCAACTTTTCCACCAAATACCTGCGCGAAATCGGCGGCAAAGATTACTTCTACGCCCTAATGGACGCCTTTGATCGAAACAAAGACGAGCACATCGAGGCTTACGGCCCAGAAAACGAGAAGCGCTTGACCGGCCTGCACGAAACACAGTCCATCGACAAATTCAACTGGGGCGTGGCCGACCGAGGCGCCTCCATACGCGTGCCGCACAGCTTCATCAAAAACAACTACAAAGGCTACCTCGAAGACCGCCGTCCCAACTCCCAAGGCAATCCCTACCAAATCTGCTCGCGCATCCTCAAAACCATCGCCGAAGTGCCTACTTCCTAACCCCAAAAAGCAAAACCTCCAACCGTTTTTGCCCGTCGCGCCTTTCGCAACTTGGAAGGCGCTTTTTTTTGCTCCCTTTCTCCTTTCATCCGCAATGCCAAACCCCAACGCCGAGATTGACGCCGAAAAAAGGAAAAGCATTCTTAACCAAGAAGAGAAACCGCCCGCAAACGAAGCAAAAATGGAGCGAGTGAAGAGACTCGAACTCTCGACATTCACCTTGGCAAGGTGACGCTCTACCAACTGAGCTACACTCGCATCCAAACGAGAAACAAATCCTTGCCCCCCAAACCACCAAAAAGCAAGCAAAAAATATGCGCCAAAAATTCTCCCCCATGCTTTCCCGCCTTGTTTCCCGCAGACTTCCAATGTGGCTCGTTGAAAAAAGGAAAAGAAGGAACGACAATGACGAATGCAGACACAATAGAAAAAGTAGAAAACAGCGCAAAAAACGAACTGCGCAAAAACATTGACGCCTACAAAAAATGGAGGCCGATTTGGAGGAGAAACACTTCGGCAAAGTCGCTCTAATGCACAACGGTCAACTCGATGGCGTTCACAACAATTTTGAAGATGCCGTGATTATCGGAGTCCGCTTGTTCGCCGAAGAGAACTTTTCCTGCAAAAAATCGGCGAAAAACCCATCCAACTAGGATCTGCCAAAATGTACGTTTCCTCCCTCTTCGATCAGTAAATCCATGCCGACATTCCGAGTCCCCGTCCAAAACCATAGAATTCATTTCCTTGCGGCAAATCTTGTTAAATGACATTATCACTTTGGCGGGCTTCTGGAACAACGCCGAAGCCAACTATCGAAAACGCTTGGCTAAAATCGGAAGCGCAAGTAAAACCATGGTTCAGTCATTTGCAGAAATTGAAAATCAGGTACTCATTGACAACACGGCCCAGAGCGTCCTTAAGCACCTTAAGGAGCAGGAAAATAACCGTGCTCACGTGATTACCCGCTGGGTTTGGGAGATCTTGCAGAACGCACGAGACGCCTCGGTTAATTCCGATGGCAAACTCATCGCTTCCATCGTGCAAAACGAGAATGAGATTGTCTTTCGCCACAACGGGGGCAATTTCAAGATGGAAGAAATTGCCCATCTTATTTACCACGGCTCGACAAAAGTCGAAACTAAGGAAACCATTGGGCGGTACGGCAGCGGTTTCCTCACTACGCATCTGCTTTCGCCGGAAATCGAGGTTTCGGGCCGCCTTGATGACAACCGAAATTTCAAGTTTCGCTTGAAGCGTGAGTTGGGCTCGGTCAAAGAACTCAGCGATTCTATGAGGAGCGCCGCGGAAGCCTTTGAAAGGTCCCTGTCCAATTCGCCAGCCAACGACTCTTTCACCACAGAATTCAGGTATCATCCTCTGCGGGACGACGCCTTTGATGTGGTATCGGAAGGCATTGCAAAACTGAAGCAGTGTGCTTCCCTAGTAGTGGCTTTCAACAGTCAATTTGCGACCATCAAAATCGAAACCCCTAACGGGATTGTAGAGTTTAATGAAATTGACCGCAAGGATCCGCAACAGTCCGGCATTGAGCAGATTACGGTGTCGGAAACTGCGGATGGCAACAAAAAGGTGCGCCAATACCTTGTCTCCCATGGCAATAAACTGTCGGTTGCCATCCCAATGGAATCAACCGATGACGGGAAAGAGTGTCTGCAAGTTGAGAACACTCCCCGGCTTTTCTTGGGCTTTCCCTTAATCGGAACTGAAAACTTCAGCTTCCCGGCCATTATTAACAGCTCTCGTTTTACCCTGACGGAAAGCCGCGATGGCGTGTATCTGTGGCAAAACAGAGATAACGCCAACGGTGCCAACCAGAAAAACCAAGAGGTCCTTGAGGAAGCCTGCGGTTTGCTTGTCGATATGCTGCAATTCGTAGCGTTATCAGGCTGGAGTAATGCCTACCGCTTGGCAGAAATTCCCAACATCCTGCCTCAAAAGTGTGTGAACGAGGATAAGCTTCGCGACTTTCTCAAGGAATTCCTCATCGAGAAAATTCGCCAAACCCCGGCGGTTCATAACGAGTCTGGCAAGGCTATGCCTCCCAAAGAATCGGAGATTCCTATCGCGAATACTCCGGAAGGTGTATTGAGTCTTTGGGACTTGCTGGTCGAATGGCGAAAGGACGGTGATATTTGGCCGCGGCGGGATGAAGCCCCCGGCTGGTGTGATGCCGTCAGGAGTTGGGCAAGGCTGTCGGAGTACGAGCCTTTGACTTTCGACGAAGCGATTGACGGTCGGAAGCTGGCATCAATCGTCGATGATGTATCACGAGACCCGGCGGCTGACCCGAGAACGCATCGGGTTAGCCGCCTTGCCAATTCCTTAAAGGGGAACATCCCGGCAATCAATTGGCTCGACCAGTTGATTAGCTTTCTCCGTGATAATGGGCAGGCCGATGTAGTTAGCGAATACCGAATCGTGCCGAGCCAAGCCGGTTTTCTCCACAAATTGCTGGAGCTACATCACGACGTTGGAATAAGTGAAGAACTTAAAACCGTCGCCGGTTTGCTGGAATGGCGGATTAAAATTGATCTGCGGGATACCCGGATTGCTGCTCTCACTGAAGAACCTGGCCGGGGAGACTGGGACAACGATTACGTAGCTGGAGAACTCATTAGAAGGTTGCAAGACCGGGCCGAAAAGACCCCGGACGCCGCTTTCGCAGAAGCCAGTGTGAGGCTATTCACTTGGATAGTCAAACAGCAGAAATGGGACTTGTTGCGGGGTTTCCCGGTGTTCTCCAATGAAACCTCGGCACAGCGGAGAGTCATCAAACTGGAGCGGGACGCGGATGATGCCTTGAGAAGACCGCTTGCCCCTGTTTCGGCTTGGCCGCCAAAACTTCAAGATTTCGACAAACTTTTCCCTAGTCGATATACCTTGGCCAATGCCTTCTCAGACTCAGAGGCTGTGTCTGACCCCAAGGTTTGGGAAGTCTTGGAAGCGGATGGGTTTGTCCGAAGGAATGTCATTATCACCAAAAAGGTCTGTTTAAACTTCGAAACCTTTCTCCCCGATGAACCTCTAACTGATGGAGACCACAAAACCTCCAAGGATGTCTCTATAACCGATGTTGCGTTCATAAATAAGGACGACATCGGAATTATGGCCCGAGTCCGCCAAAGCCAGCGTCTTGCTCGTCTGTTTTGGCGTTTTCTGACGGAGTGGATGACTAAGCATGACCTCGGCGGTTTGGAAATCAGCAAGGCGGACTGCGACTGCAGCAAGACCCATCGCTACTACCCCGCCGAATGGCTAATACCCGTATCCGGCAACAAATGGGTTCCGTTTTCAGCCGAAGGTTCCAGAGGCGCGCGTAAAGCGGACGCCCAATCGCTTGCCAACCTGCTGCGCGGCAGCGGATGGACGCCCGCTTCTCTCGACGATAGCCCTGCCACCGTCAAGCTTTTGGAAGCCATCGGAGTGACGCAGTTCGACTTGACGCGCTCGTTCATGGCAAGTACCGATGAAGAACGCGCTGAGCAGGAGAAGGAATTCACAAGGATACTGACTTCCACAGACGGCGACTTGAAACCCGTCACAAAAATACTGGCTTCCACAGGCGGCGATTTGGAACCCGTCATCGAATTTGCGGAAGACCTGAAACATGATTCGAAGCTTCTCGAGCATCTCGCGGAACGGCGGGAGCGCAGGCGGGTTGTGCATGGCAATCAGCGCTTGGGCGCGCACGTGGAGAAGTTGGTTAAAGAGGTACTTGAAAAATATCTTGAAGAGGGGTTTACCGTTCGAAATACCGGAGTTGGATCCGACCTCGCGATTGAGGAGTACGACTTGGCTACTCTTGAAATAAACAAGTCCGGTCGGCGTTGGTTGGTTGAGGTGAAAGCCACCCGAGGTCAAGAAGTGCGAATGACCGCCACCCAAGCAAAAACCGCCGTTCAAAAAGGGAAAAGGTTTTTCCTGTGTGTCGTTCCGGTGTCTGGCGAAATTGACGTGAAGAACAGTATGCGCTTTGTGCAAAACATCGGACGACTGAAGCGGCTGAAGCAGTTGTGTAACGACCTTGACGGATTCAAGAAGTTACGGGGCGATATTACTGCCGACTCGTCCCAAGGCATTCAATTAAAAGTAGAAGACGGTGCCGCATGGGTTCGAATTGCTAGCTCCGTTTGGCAAAATGAAGGGTTTCCCCTTGATGAACTTCCCGACCACCTGAACTAAACGAGGGCGACAACACCGCCGCCCCTTGCCCAACAACAGCCGTATGCCAAGCAAAATGAGAATTCTCATTTTTGACTGCACGGCGTAGTGATTGTCGGCGCATTGGTGACGCTGGCGGCAAAAGTCGGCGTTCTGTAGCCGCCTCCCGGAATTCTCGATTGAACGGACTCGATGTCCTTTGGATTATTGGTACTAGAAAATAATGGAGAAAGATTGAAAAACTGATTGGTTGGCTTGTTTGCGCCGTCCAAAGTCTCTGAGGATGGCGGGCAAGTCGATCTGATCGCTTTGGAGGAGTTCGATGATGTTTTGGACGCCGAGTTCGTCAAAGTTGAGTTGGCCGTTCTTCCGGTTGGCATGCAGGAATGCGGTCAGCATTTGGCGCAGGAAGAGATTGGCGATGGTCCCTAAATCGTGGAGTTGGTCTTGGGTGAACGCGTCGGATTCTTTGGGTTGGTCGATGGCGATGGTTTGGGCGTAAGTGTCAGCAAAGTCTTTTGGCGTCAGGTCTTGGATGAGTGCGGTTTTAAAGGCTTTGTGGAGTTTGCCCAGTTTGCCTTTGGCTTCATCCTCGCAATCCATCAGCGCAAGGATGGCATCGCGGACATTGCCGGCGAGTTCGGCAAGTTTCTGGGCAAGTTGTTTCGCAGTGCGGATTATATGGACTGGTTTGTGTTGGAATGGTTGGGTCCATTGTTGGCACCAGTGGTTGGTGTCGTCGGGGTTGTTCGGCCATTGGAGGCGGGTTTTGAGGGTTTCTTTTATGTAGTCGGTTTTGAGTTTGGTGTCGTCGCCGTTCCAGCCGAGGACGCGCAAGGTTGGTTTTTTGGTTTTTTGGGTTTTGGTGGAAGTGGGCGAATAGGAGGTTGGGGTTGTTGTTGGGTTGGAAGGTGGAGATGAAGAGGAGGTCGGCGGGTTCCAGTAGTGTCGTTCTTGGGTTTTGCGCTTTTTGATGATGAGGGCGTTGAGGATTCTGCGGAGGAGGACGATGGGGAGTTTGGCCTGGTTGAATTGGACAAGGAAGATGCCGAAGGGTTGGCGGGGAGTTGTTTGGCTGCGTGCGCGCAAATTCGTCGGCGATGCGTTCTGGTTGGGTTTCTATGAGGTTGCCGTTTAGGTCGAGGAGAAGCCCCAGATGGTTTCGCCGGCTTCTTCGGTCCAAGTGGGTTTGTGGGATTGGAGAGAAGCGGGGACGCGGAATGCGAAAGCAGAAGAAAACGGCTTGGGCGTTGGGTTTTGGATAGGCTTTGAGGGGGTAGTTCGGTAGTTGGCGGACAAGGTTTTCGTATTCGAGGGCGAGTTTTTCAGGGGCGGAGGGTTTGCCTTCAAAACGTTCGTTAATTTCGCGGATGGGATCGAAGTTGTCGTCGGGGTGGAGCAGTTTTCGGCCTTCGATGCCGAAGGTTCTGGAGATGACGAGGGTTTTGTTGTTTACGCGTTTGTAGATGTGGAGGAGGGTGTCGAGTTCTTCGGGGGGCAGGAAGTTCCAGAAGATGACTTTGCCTCGCGCGCGCTTGAGGTGGGCTTGGCGTCGAGGAGTTTTTCGAGGAGGGAGTTGAGTCGGTGAACGGATTCGCGGGGGTCTTCTAATACGCCGGCGGCCATGCGGGCGTTATCAAAGAGTTGGGCGGCAATGGTTTGGGCGAGTTTGGGGTTTGCTGTTTTGACGGCGCGGAGGCCTAAGATGATGGGGTGGCGAGGGTTGATTTCGAGGTCGTATTTGGCGGCGCCGGGTTCTTGGTTGAGGGCTTTCATGAGGCGGCGCATGTTGGCGGTCATGGTTTTGTCGGCGTCCACGATGACGGCGGGGCTGTCGAGTAGGCGTTGGGAGGCTTTGACTTGGTCGATTTGTTGGCCGAGGTTTTCTTTTAACCATTGGACGAGGTCCTCGATTTGTTCTTCGGTGAGGGATTCGCTTTCCGTTGCGTCGATTTTGATGTCGGCGCGTTCGGCAGTGCAGAGGGGTTTTTCGGCGAAGCGTCCCAAGTTTTCCATGACCATTTCGTCCCACGGATCGTAAAGGAAGAGGGTTTCGAGGCTTTTGGCGCGGAGGGCTTCGTAGTAGGGGCTGGTTTCGGCGGTTTTGCGCGAGGGGGCAAAGAGGTAGTAGATTTCTTTTTGGTCGGGGCTCATTCGCTGGACGTAGTCAGAGAGGGAAGTGGTTTTTCCTTGGGGCAATGCCGAGGTTTCGTAGCGGAGCAGTTTTCCAAGGGCGTCTCGATGGGCAAAGTCGGCGATGACGCCTTCTTTGAGGAATCGTTGGTATTCTTGATAGATTTTGTTGTATTGGTTGGGGTCTTTTTTGCTGAGTTCGTCCAGATATTTGAGGAAGCGCGTGGTCAATACTTTGTTGAGTTTTTGCATGAGGGAGCTGTCTTGCATGGATTCGCGTGAGATGTTCAGGGGAAGGTCTTCGCTGTCTACAACGCCTTTGAGGAAGCGAAGCCATTCGGGGAAGAGTTTTTCGGCTTTGGGTTGGATGAGGATTTTTCGGCAGTAGAGGTTGACTTCGGATTCGCTGCGGCCAAGCCCCATGTTTTCGATGTTTTTGGCGGGAATAAAGAGAATGGATTGGATGGCGAGCGGGGCGTCTGCGGCAAAGTGGAGACGGCCTAGGGGTTCTTCCGGGTCGTGGCCGATGAACTGGTAGAATTCTTTATACTCTTGGTCTTTGATTTCGCTTTTGCTTCGCGTCCAGATGGCGGAAACGGTGTTGACCGTTTGGCTGTTGAGTTCAATGGGAAAGGGAACGAAGTTGGAGTAGCGTTTGAGGATGGATTCGACTCGCGAGGCTTGGGAGAAGGCGTTGTCGTCGTCTTTAAGTTTTATCAAAATGCGTGTGCCGCGATTCCAGTCCGGCGCGCTTTCGATTTCGTAGGCGCCTTTTCCGGCGGATGTCCAAGAATGGCCGGGGGCGTTCGGTTGATAGGATCTCGTGAGGACTCGAACTTCCGCGGCAACCATGAAGGCGCTGTAGAATCCGACGCCGAACTGCCCGATCAAGTTGGCGTCCGCTTTTTCTTTTTCCTTTTGCTGGGAGACTTGTCGAAGGAACGCTTTGGATCCGGAATGGGCGATGGTGCCAAGGTTTTCCACCAGTTCGTCGCGGGTCATTCCGATTCCGGTATCCGTGATGGAAATGGTTTTAGCGGTATCGTCGGTGGCGATTGAGATTTTAGGCGCCACTTCGGGCTCATAAATTTCGGCGCCCGAACTTTGCAGGAACCGCAACTTTTCGCAGGCGTCCGCAGCGTTGGAAACTAGCTCTCGAATAAAAATCTCTTTGTCCGTGTAAAGAGAATGAATCACGATGTCCAGCAGCTGCTGGATTTCCGCTTGGAAAGAATGCTTTTGCTTATCGCTCATGAGGAAGTTTTCATAAAGCCATTCGCTTGGGCAAGTCAAGAGGTCTCGCCGACAAATTTTCCGTCGCTTGGCGGTTGCCTATTGTTTCTCGTATTCGCCCTTGCTTGTCTTTTTCAAGACGGTGAAGCCGGCGTTTTTCGCGTCGGAAATGGAAAGAGGCTTGAGCTTGACGGGAGAATGGAAGTTGGAAATTCGCTTCCTTACGGAGCGTTTGCACAAAGGACAATTTGTCAATGGCGGCGCCGATAAAGGCCGGCGAAGCGCAAACTCTCCGCCGCAGACCTTGCAATCTCCTTCTTTCAATTCGTATTCGTAAATGGGCATTTTTTGATTCGCGATCTAGCTGTCCGTCTCTTCCAAAATAGCTTGTTTGCGGTTTTGATTCAATCGCCGAAAATGGCGGGACAAAGCGGCCAATCCCAAGTGCGTCAACAGAAGTCCCAGAGCGACCCAAACTTCGATTCGGATCGAGGCGATTCCTCCATCGGCAACAGTTTGGAACCACTCAGGCCGCCAGTTGTCTCCCAAAATAAGAACGCCGCCCAGAGAGGGAAAACTCCAGAGAATCGTCAACATTCTATAAAGCCGCGCTTTGCGTTCCCAAGAGTCGGCAACAGCTTGGGAATTCGGCGTCGAATTTTGTCGCCTTCGCATTTGGTTTTTCTAACCCGCGCAAGGCCGAAGCGCAAGACGGAGCCAACGCGCCGAGCAATCAACAGCGTCTCTTTTTGAGATTTACATTTTTGTCAAGCTCTTTTAATCTTTTGGCATGGGATGGATTTGAATTCTCATCGACGGATACAGCGTCCTGCATCGATGTCCAGACATCGCGCCCGATCATCCGCGGCACAGCGCGGCGGCGCGAGATGAGTTAATCCAACGCTTGAACCGCTATCAAGACGCCGCCCAGACGCCGGTTACCATTGTCTTTGACGGCAATCACCCCGCGGGAAACATTGTCGGCGAACCCTCTTCGCCGGAGCTGGAAGTGTTGTACTCGCCCCGAGGCAAAACCGCGGACGACCTTATTGAGCGGGCAACGCACCGCTTTCTCGAATACGGCGAAGTGTTAGGGCGGGATGACGGCTTCGATGCTCTGATGTTCCAAGAATTTGCGGAAGTCGTCGCTGTCGTAGGCCTTGTCCATTACAGCGGCGTCCAGCCAGCGAGATTTTGGCACTCCTTCCCAAACGGCTGGGAAGGCGGTGGCATCGTGGCTTTGGCCGGGGCTCAGGGAAAAGGAAACGGCGGTGCGGTCATCAGCGCAGGCGGCGTGCAGTTTGGTGGTCAGGCCGCCGCAGGATCTTCCCATCGCTTGCTTGGCTTGGCCGCCGTCTTTCTTGGCGACGGAGGCATGCTGATGCACTCGCACGGGGGCGGTCGAATCGATGAAGAGAGAGCGCAAGGGCTTGTCGTCTAGGCTTTGGAGATGCCTCCAAATTCGCTTCCAAAGGCCTGATTTTTCCCAGCGGCGAAAGCGGTTGTAGGCGGCATTCCAACCGCCGAACTCTCTGGGCATATCCCGCCAGGGGTTTCCGGTTCGGGCTATGTAGAGGATGGCTTCGACAAACATTCGGGGGCTGAGTTTGGACGGGGCGGTGGTCGTTCCTTTGACTGCGCGGATTATGGGTTCAATAGCTTTCCAAAAAGCGTCGCTAATCCGCAAACGCCCGGATAAAACAGAATCATTCATAGCAAAACCTCAGTCTTGCCGTTTTGAATCATTCTTGTCAATCTTTACGCTTTTTTCCCAAAGCATCGAGTTGTTGTAGAAATCGCTGAATCTCCTCTTCAGGTTTTCCCTGCTTTCGAAGATCGTTTTCAATCCAATTGCGCAACAGATCTTTCGCTTCTCGGCGGCCTTTCTCTCCCGCTTTTTGCAGACGCGCTTCCGCTTCTCGGCGGCCTTTCTCTTCCGCTGCTTTCAGCCGAGCCTCTCGCCAATCCAAATAAGCTTGATACGCACTCATAGCTGACTCCAATGCTTGATAACCAAACCAAACGAGGACGACCGAACCAAGAACACGGCTCCAAAGTATGTCGAATATTTCCAGCCAAGTTTCGTCGTACCTTTCCTTCCACAGCGTAAAAATGGCCACAGCAACGCCGCAAATAAGCAAAGCCGTATAAAACCAAAACTCATGCTTTTTTCAGACTCCCCATATCGGCTGTCTCTCTTTGCTTTCATTTTCAGTCATCTCCTTTGCGAATGCGGAAGAATTGCTTGTCTTTCCAAAGCGGGACTCTTAATGGACTGGGGCCGCTGTAGTCTTCCCATTTGCCATTGACGGCGTTAGCAATTTGAAGCGTGCCGTTTCTCCAGATGATTTCCAATTCTTTGACGGTGCCGGTTAGTGCGTTTGTGATCTTTCTGATGGCGATTGGGGCGGTTCCAAGTCTATCCATTGGACTGCTCTTTGGATTGACCACCCTTCTCCTTGAAAATTCACCCATCCTCCATAAAATTCGATACTGTCTCTCATTGTCTTCTTGCAGGTGATGGTGCGGAGTCCAGAGCTCTGGATATTATGGATGCTTAAAGGATTTCCAGTGAAGTGTGGGTGTTCTTTGGGGAAGGCGGGAAGGAGAACGATGTTGGTCAGGTTGACGCAGCCGTAAACTTCGATGTAATTGATCTTTGCGTGTTCTGGAACGAAGATTGAGGCGATTTTGGGTCTCTCGCCGGAAAAGTCACTCCAAGGACTGTCATCCCTGAAGTGAAGTAGCCCTCTGGAGTGGATTTCCTTCTTCCAAGTCACTCCGTTGGTGTTGGTTATCCAAGCGAAGTTTTCTTGCGCTTGCGCTTTTGACGGCGCCAGACTGCTAGCCAAAGCAACCACGGCGAGGCCGAAAGTCACCCATTTCGTCTTCCATTTGCGATTTTGCATAGTCTTTATTCGGTCAAGGATTGATTGGCCGACACCCCAACGCGAGACGTCGTCCACTTAATATTAAATATAACGTGGACGATTTGCTTCGACAAGGCAAATTTTAATTTTTTTCGTGGATTGCGCCGAACCCGGTTTCTCCGCTTTGTCGTTGCCAAAGCCCGCCGTTTAGGGATAGGATGTTCTCGCGCAAAATCGACGGCAAAGTTTTCGCAACAAAGCAAATGGCCGCATACAAAGTCCAGTTCGAAGTTTACGAAGGCCCGCTTGACCTTCTGCTTTACCTCGTCCGCAAGCAGGAAGTGGATATCTATCAAGTGAACCTCGCCCGCTTGGCCGCCGAATTCATCCAATACATCGAGCAAATGCGGGAATGGGACATCCACGTCGCCGGCGAGTTCGTCGTTATGGCCGCCACCCTGATGCACATCAAAAGCCGCGAACTACTCCCCAAAGAAAAACAAGACAAATCCCAAGAAGACGACGAGGACCAAGACCCTCGCTGGGAACTCATCCGCCAACTTGTCGAATATAAAAAGTTCAAAGACGCCGCCGGCCGTCTCCAGGATTTTGAAACCGCCCAAGAAAACATCTTCCCCCGCAACCCCGGCAAACCCCAACTCCCTCCCCTCGAAACCGCCGAACAAAACCCCCAAGTCACGGTCTTTGACCTTCTCCATGCCGTCAACGCCGTCTAGTCATCACCGACGACTACGCCGAGCAGAACACCGTTGCTGCGCTAGGCGGATCGGTTTTGAACGCCCATGCGTTTATGCTGAAAGTGAAGGCGACGCTGGCTTCCTTCCAAGATGATATCAACCGCCTAAACAGCCGCGAAAACCGCTCCTTCAAACGAAGAGAATCTTGGTGAACAAGAAAATCCCCTTTTTCAAGAGAGGAAAAATGTCCACGGCGCAAAAATTCCACCTTTCCTCAAAATCCCTTGACTTTGGAAATGATGTTGGACAAAATGCGGCTTGTTTCGTAGGAAGCGATCAAGTTCACTGGCGATAGCGACAATAAAAACATAGAAACCGTTGAAGAGGAGAAAAGAAGAAATGCCTGAGACTTCCACAAAGCGCTACCGGCAATATTCCGGATCCTTCTGGAGCGGACTGCTCGACGTCCTCAGCGGTGCCGGCAATGGCCAAACCCCATTCGATCCACCCCGATACCCCAAAGACGCCCAACACCAAGACCTGAAACGCATCGGCCAAGACATGTATCGCGCCTTCGAACAATACGATGAGAAAACACGGCCGGAAAAACCGTAGCACACCGAACGCAGAGAAGAAGGAAGCAGATAATCCATCCGCGTCTCCGACCAACAAACTGCCGATCAAGACAGTTCTGGACAAACCGGAGGTGTTGGACAAACTGCCCCAAGAACTCGGCTTTCAGTGATTGAAGCCTCTTCTTTTTCTGGCCCTTTGCCTCCGCCATCCATGTATCGAGGTTATGATAAAGTGTTGCCGGGCAGTGCTGAACGCATTCTTGCCATGGCCGAAAAAGAGCAAAATCACCGCATCGGCTGGGAAAACGAAGCATTGCAAGCCTCCGTTCGCGACACGAGCCGGGAACAATGGTTCGGTCTCCTCATCGCGATGGTTTGCATCGGCACTTCGACTTTCCTTGCGATAAACGGCCATCATATAGTAGCCAGCATATTAGGAGGCGTAAGCGCAATGACCCTCGTCGGACACTTCATTCAAAGGAAAAAGAAATAAGCCATCCGATGGTATCGCAGTCCCTGTTTTGCCCGTTTTGCTCGAAAACTAGTGATAGAACTATTCCTCCATCATTTTTGCCTATGCGTTTTAGATCTTTGGGGCAAACACATCAATCACCATTTAGGAAACAAGGCGGATGAACTTTGCGTCTACCTAGAAAATGAGTTGTGGAAACTTGCCCAAACCGTCGAATTCAGAAACCTCGCCTGAAAAACTTTGAACATCTTCACATGAGCAAAGTGTTAATCATAAGATTGAAAGCTTTGGGAGACATGTTCCGGGTAGCACCGGCAATCCATCGCTTATGCCTGCACTACGGCGAAGAAAATGTTTCGATTCTCCCTATTGCCTTACTTTAAGAACTTGTGCGGGAACTTTTTGGCAAGACGATCACAGTGATTGTTTCTCCGCGTCATAAAGGCATTGCGGCTTTAAGAACAGCACTGTTATTGAGACAATATGGTTTTGACATTATCGTTGACTTGCAAGGAAACACTTTATCCAAGTTGTATAGCTGGGCATCATATAGCACAATGAGAGTTGGGTTGTGGCCCGGTTGGCCTTACAACAAGAGTGGAACAATACCGCGCAATCAAAGGTGTGACGGCATCCGGAGCATTCGTCAAATATTTAAATCTATAGGTGTGGAGGATCCTTATCAAAGTTTTGACGAGCAAGATTGGAGGCATACAACGTCAAGAAATGTAGAAGTCTTTATGGAATGAAATCGTTTGCGTTCCGGGCAATTTGTTTTAATGCACACGGGTTCCAGTTCTCGTTGGATCTCCAAGCGATGGCCGGAATCTCATTTCCTTCGCTTGGTGAAGTTGTTCTCAGAACAAGGAATTACAACCGTATGGATTGGCAGAGCCGATGACAAAAACCTTCGCTCCCGTTTGGCGTATCAATGCGGCGTCAACGCCTGCGAGAAACTTCCAATAGTAGATCTAATTCACGTCGGAAAGATAGCCTTGTTGGCTGTGACCAATGATAGCACCCCTATGCACACCATTGGATTATCAAGAGGAAAAGTTTTTGGCATATTCGTATCGACCGATTGGCGGCGAAGTTATGCGATTCATAATCAAAGCCGAGTTTTGAGTGCGAACGTCGCTTGCTCTCCCTGCCATCGACCTGTTTGCCCCTTGGCCGAGAACAAAAATCTGTGTATGATAGCACTGACTCCAGAGCTTGTGATGAGACGGATTCACCAAGAACTTAAGGAAGTCGTTTGTTGAATCCTGACTGAATCTTTAAATAATAACCGTTTTCTCTATGAATTATTCTTTGGTAATTACCAGTTGCGGACAATTCGATCTACCACGGCGCACGGTTGCCTCCTTTCTCAAGTTTATGGACGTCCAACCCAAACAATACATTCTTGTGGAAGGCTCCAGCGATGAGCCTTCGAGAAGTGCTTGCCCCTTTCAACTTGCCAAAATTCTTGTCAACAAACTGAGATTAGCGGGGGGCTTCGGCTTCTATCGAACGCCTGTATGCCGCTATTGATCTCGCTTACGTCCAAGTAAAATTTCCTTACATTTTTCACTGCAAAGATGATTGGGCATTCTTCCGCACCGGCTCTATCCAAGAATCCTTTATTGTGCTGAACGCTTTGCCGAAGACTTCCTCCATCATGTTGCATGGCAGTATCGAGCCTCGGGTGCTTGGGAACATCCCGGTTGATCAGATTGACGGCATACGATTCTGCCATCCGCAACCTAGCAATTGCTATAGGTTCAAGATGATCGTTGGATATTATCACCCCGGTTTGTGCCGAGTGGCAGATTATCAAAATCTGTATCCATTAGCAAAAATCAGGAGTGAATCCGAGGTTTGGTATAAATTGCTCAAACTCGGTTTTACCGCAGCACACCTTGAAATCCCGGCTTGTGCCCATATCGGTTGGGAACAGTAGACCATGTCACGCACATTTAAAAGCAATAAAATGGTTAAAAAAGAAGAAGTATTCAATGAAAACTTGTCGTCTTCCGCCAACTGCCGAACCTGCGCCATATCTTGGGGGATGCCGGCAATGTGAATCTGCTCCCGCGTCAATCCCACTTCCGTCAACCACGTGCGGACGATGTTCTGCACCGTGTAAAGAGAGATATCGATGCCGACAAACCGCCGGCCTAACGAATGCGCCTCAACCATCGTTGTGCCGCAACCGCAAAACGGGTCTAACACAACATCGCCCGGATTCGTGGATGCTTGGATAATGCGCCGCAACAACGCCCTCGGCTTCTGCGTTTGGAATCTCCTTTCTTTGCCTTTGGCTTCGGGAACGTCATCCCAGAGATTGTTGCGGATTTTTCCCGCTTTGGGTCGGATTTTGCGGTAGAGTTTTCCATTCTGAACAACAAGCTCCCCACTCTTTTCCAACTCTTCCATTCTCTTCTTCCCCACTTTCCACCCTGACGGATGCGGCGGAAAGAACTCCGTTTCCTGTCCGACTGGTTTGTACTTGTAGCAGAGATTAGGTCTAGCCCAAGCGCCTCGACGATTGAACGCAACATCCAAATAATACTTTCCCTTCGAATCATCCAGTTTGAACGCATTATCCAGATACTCTTGGGTGTACGGTTCCAGCACTCTGTCCATCCGGAAACAAGCCTCTCCCTTGCTTTTAGCATAGAAAAGAATGCTGTCGGTGTTGTTGTTAAATTTTCGAGGAAGAAACTGCGACCCCTTGAATCCCCGCACGGTTCGTTTCCAAGTGATTTCATTCCTAAAATTCTCCACGCCAAACACGGCGTCCATGATGAGTTTCAAATAGTGAGACATCGTTGGATCGCAGTGGAGATAGATGGATCCGGTGTCTTTGAGCAGTTCGCGGCAGAAGGCGAGTCGTTCGGCCATGTAGGCGAGATACGCCAGCGAGCCGGTTTCCGGGATGATGTTCTCTAAACTCTCCATGACTATGGAAACCTTCTTCAAAGGATACTTCGGGTGTCCCGTATGCAGGAGATTGCCGGCTTCCTTGAGCATTTGGACGCGTTCGGCAGAGTCATCGTCCCATTCCCGAATATCCGTGAAGGCGGTTGCTTGGGCGGTGAAGCCTTCGTCCGCGTGGGCGCCTTTATCCCAGAGGATGTTGTAATCGGCGTTGCTGTTCCACGGCGGGTCGAGGTAAATCAAATCGGCTAAACTGCGGGCCGATGGGAGCAGCTCAAAGTTATGCGCGTACCATTGCTCTAAATGCTTCACGCAGTCGCCGTAATACACCGATTGCAGTTGCATGGCTTTATCCTTTGGTTTTGAGGGCATGGTCTTTTGGGGTCGGGTTGCGTTAACGTCGGGATTTTTTCTTTTGGAATTCCGCAATGATTTGCTCGGCAACGCCGGCCGGACACGGCGCGTAATGGGAGAATTCCATGGAGAATTGCCCTCGACCGGAAGTCATAGATCGAAGATCGCCAATGTAGCCGAACATCTCGCCTATGGGTACTTCGGCCTTGACTCGAACGCCGGAATGCAAATTCTCTTGGCTTTTAATCATGCCGCGCCGCCGGCTCAAATCGCCAATCACGTCTCCAACGTTGTCGCTGGGACAGAAAGTGTCGATCTTCATGATAGGTTCCAACAATTGCGGGCCGGCCTTGGGAATGGATTGCCGATAGGCCGCTTTGGCGGCGAGTTCAAAAGCGATGGCGGAAGAGTCTACGGAATGATGGTCGCCGTCGTTTAACACCACTTTGAAATCCAAACAGGGATATTCGGCCAGCACTCCTTTCTCGGTCGAGACGCGGAATCCTTTTTCCACCGCCGGCCAAAATTCTCGAGGCACGTTTCCTCCTGTCACTTTGGACTCGAATTCAAAGCCCGATCCCGGCTCGGCGGGTTCAAGAGTATATTCAATTTTGGCAAATTGGCCGGCTCCGCCGGATTGCTTTTTGTGAAAGTAGACGTCTTGAATGGTTTTGGTGATGGTTTCTCGGTAGGCGACTTGAGGTTTGCCCACGTTGACTTCCACTTTGTGCGTTCGCCGCAAGATGTCAACCTTGATGTCCAGATGCAGCTCGCCCATTCCTTTGAGAATGGTTTGGCCGCTTTCTTGATCGGTTTCGACGTGAAAGGAAGGGTCTTCCCTCACCATTTTGCCCAAAGCGACGCCCAGTTTATCTACGGCCACTTTGTCCTTAGGCTCGACGGCCATAGAGATGACGGGATCTGGAAATACCATCGGCTCTAATGTGGCCGGATTGTCTGGATCGCAGAGAGTATGGCCTGTTTGAACGGTTTTCATCCCAAGCAAGGCGACGATGTCGCCTGCCTGCGCGGATTCCACTTCCTCGCGGGAATCTGCATGCATCTCGATAATGCGGCCCACTCGTTCTTCCTTGCCGGAAAAAGTGTTCAAGACGCTCATTCCCTTCCTCAACTTGCCGGAATAGACTCGGGTAAACGTCAAGGCTCCGTAACGATCGTCCATGATTTTGAACGCCAACGCCCGCAAGGGATTAGCGGGATCAACAATCGCATGCCCTCCCGTTTCGTTGCCCTGCAGGTCAATCTCCGGCTGCGGAGGCACTTCGGTCGGCGCCGGAAGATAGTCCACGACGCCGTCTAGAACCGTTTGGACTCCTTTGTTTTTGAACGCCGATCCACAGAAAGTCGGGAAGAAGGCCAGATCAACGGTGCCTTTGCGAACGCAACGTTTAACGGTGTCGACGTCCGGCTCTTCGCCGTCCAGATACTTGGCCATGACTTCTTCCTCTTGCTCGACGGCGCTCTCGATCAACTGTTGGCGGTAATGCTCTATCTTTTCTGCCATGTTTGCGGGCGGATCTTGCTCGGTGAATTGCGTCGGATCGCCGGAATCATCCCACACAAGCGCCCGGCGAGTCAGCAAATCCACAACGCCCCGGAAAGTTTCCTGCGCGCCAATCGGCAACACCATCACAAGCGGCTTGGCTCCCAGAATCTTTTGAATTTGATCCACCACGCTGTAAAAATCAGCGCCCACTCTGTCTAGTTTGTTCACAAAAATGATGCGCGCCACCTTGGAATCGTTGGCGTAGCGCCAGTTGGTTTCTGACTGCGGCTCCACTCCCCCAGAACCGCAAAAGACGCCCACGCCTCCATCCAACACCTTCAACGACCGATAAACTTCAATCGTAAAGTCTACGTGTCCGGGCGTATCAATAATGTTCAGCCGATGCCCTCTCCAATAAGCAGTGGTTGCGGCAGACTGAATGGTAATCCCCCGCTCTTGTTCCTGTTCCATGAAGTCCGTGGTGGCGGCTCCATCGTGCACTTCCCCCATCTTGTGAATTTTTCCGGTCAGCTTCAGCACTCGTTCCGTAGTGGTGGTTTTGCCTGCATCTACGTGAGCAAAAATTCCGATATTCCTGTATCGGGAAAGATCCGTCGTCATCATTATTCTAATCTTCTCGGAGCGGCTTCTCCGCGCCCGCGCATATTAGCGGGGAAAACATTCCATTTGGCAACAAGCGATTTCACTTTTTTAGAATTTTTGCCATTGACCACCCCTTTGCAAATCATCCGGACAAACGGTTTGGCGGCCATTCCATCGTTGCGGTTTCCTTCTCAAAGCCCTATTCTAAACGCCTTTATGACTTTGACCGAAAAACTTCTCGCTCGATCGGCCGGAAAAGCCCGCGTTCAGGCGGGAGACAACGTCTGGGTCAATGCGGACATTTTGATGACTCATGACGTCTGCGGCCCCGGCACCATCGGGGTTTTCAAGCGCGAGTTCGGCGAAAACGCCAAAGTGTGGGACGCCCGCAAAGTTGTCATCATCCCCGATCACTACATCTTTACCGCTGACTCTCGATCCAATCGCAACGTGGACATTTTGCGCGAATTTGCCAAAGAACAAGGGCTTCCGTATTTTTACGACGTGATTGACGATCCCGAAGGGCAATGGCAATTCGACGCCGCAAAAGGAAACCTCAAACGGCAATACGGCCGCCGTTACGCCGGCGTTTGCCATACCGCCCTGCCGCAAAAAGGCCATACCCGCCCCGGCGAAGCCCTCTTCGGCACCGACTCCCACACCTGCATGGCCGGCGCGTTCAATCAATTTGCCACCGGGATTGGCAACACGGACGCCGGGTTCGTGATGGGCACCGGAAAACTCCTGCTCAAAGTGCCGGAAACAATGCGCTTTCGACTCGAAGGAACCCTCCAACCCGGCGTGATGGCCAAAGACATCATCCTCCACATCATCGGCGAAATCGGCTTCGACGGCGCCACTTACCGAGCCATGCAATTTGACGGAACAGGCGCCAAAGGCCTCTCTATGGACGATCGAATGACCATCGCCAACATGGCCATCGAAGCCGGCGGCAAAAACGGAATTTTCGAATACGACGAAAAAACCCAAGCCCTGGTAGAAGAACGCACCCAACTCAACGGAACCAAACGCAACTACGAACCTGTGGAACAAGACACAAACCAAACCTTTGTCTACGAATCCGTCATCGAACTCAACCAACTCGAACCCACCGTCGCCTGCCATCCTAACCCCGGCCAGCGAAAAAAAGCGTCCGAACTCGAATCCATCACTTTAGATCGGGCCTACGTTGGCTCATGCACCGGCGGCAAAACCAGCGACTTCCTCGAATTCGCCCGCTACCTCGACGGCAGAAAAGTGGCCATCGACACCTTCGGCGTTCCCGCAACGCCGGAAATTGTCCACGACCTGCAAACAGAAGTCTGGCACGGCAAAACCGTTTGGCAAATCCTGGAAAATGCCGGCGTTCAAATGACCGAAAACGCAGGTTGCGCCGCCTGCTTAGGTGGCCCCGTCGATACCTTTGGCCGAATAAACACGCCGATGAAGTGCATCAGTGCCACCAATCGAAACTTCCCCGGCAGAATGGGCCACAAGGAATCGCAAGTATTCCTCGCCTCCCCAGCCACCGTTGCCGCCAGTGCCTTGACCGGCAAAATCACCGATCCCCGCTCACTCCTGCGCTAATCTCGATTTGGCAAAACGAGACGCGCCAAGGATCATGACCCGCAAACAACTCGACCAATCCTGCGAAAAGGGAATCTTCGCTCTAGTGATCGGAATCCTTGTTTTCGGCCCTCTGGCAACGGGCGCCGTTCGGCCAATTGACTTTCTGGCAATCCAAGTGTTGACCGCGCTGGCTTTAATACTCTGGATCTTGCGATTCTGGCTTAACAAAAACCACCGCCTCCTCTTCCCTCCGGTATGCTGGGCGATGCTAGCCTTCGTCGGCCTCGCGTGGTTCCGCTATCAAGAGGCGGACCTAGAATACGTCGCCCGGCAAGAATTCCTAAAAATCCTCGTTTATACGGCAATCTTCCTCCTCGTCCTCAACAACATGCACAAACAGGAAACAACGCAACTCGTGGCGCTTCTCCTCCTCGCCCTCGCAACGATCCTATCCCTATACGCAATCTACCAATGCGCCACCCAATCCGATTACGTCTGGCACTTCCGCAGACCCGCTCAATACGCTGGACGAGGTTCGGGAACCTATATTTGTCCCAACCACCTTGCCGGACTTCTGGAATTGATTGCGCCTCTGGGAATAGCCTTCCTGTTCGCCGGGCGATACAATTACACCTTCAAAGTTTTTCTAGGCTATGGATGCATCGTGATTCTGGCCGGCATCGCCGTCACTATGTCACGAGGCGGATGGCTGGCTACCAGCTCTGCACTCGCCCTTTTCTTCCTCTTACTTCTCCAAAAAAGACAATATCGAATTCCCGCAATCGCCGCGTTCATGCTACTCGCCGCAACCACTACAATAGCCTACCAAAAGAGCGACAAACTCCAAAACCGCCTGCAAAAAATGCAGGAAGGCGGTTCAGAAGCCTTCGTCGGCACCCGCCCCGCAATCTGGAAAGCCGCTTGGAAAATGTGGCAAGACAACAAAATCTGGGGAGTCGGACCGGGACACTTCGACTATCGCTTCCCCCAATACCGTCCCCTAGAAATCCAAGCAAGACCCGGCCGAGTTCACAACGACTACCTTAACCTCCTAGTAGACTGGGGAATTATCGGCGCAACCATCGCCGGCATCGGCTGCATCCTCTTCCTCGGCGGACTCATCCAAACACAAAAGTACGTAAACCGAACCTCCAAAGACATAGGCGCCAACCGCAACAGCAACCGCTCCGCATTCCTCCTAGGCACCTTATGCTCCATCCTCGCCTTGGCCGTCCACTCCTTTTTCGACTTCAACCTTCACGTCCCCGCCAACGCCATCATTGCCACCGTTATCCTTGCACTAGCCGCCAGCCACCTCCGCTTCACTTCCACCCGCCACTGGATCAACGACCGTCCCGGCTTGAAAATTGCCTACACAATCCCCCTAGCAACCGCCGCCGCCTTCCTAATCCTCAACAGCCTCAAAAGCGCCCGCGAACAACGCCACCTCCTCCAAGCCGATACCGCCAAAACCATAACACAACAAATCGAGCAATGGAAACAAGCCGCCCAAATCGAACCGCAAAACTTCCAAACCCTCTACAACATTGGCGAATCCCTAAGACACCTCGGATTCCACTCCGCAGAAAACGCCAAAGAAAACCTCGAAACCTCCATCCTCTGGTTCCAAAAATCCTCAAAAATACATCCCCAATTTGCCTTCAACTACCTCGGCATCGGCATGGCGCTGGATCGCTTAAACCGCATCGACGAAGCCACTCCATACTACGAGGAAGCCGTCCGCCTAGACCCCAATCAACACGAAGTCTTGAACTACATGGGATGGCACCAAGTGAACCGAGGCGATTATCCGGCCGCCAGAAAATACTTCGAACGCAGCCTCGAAATCAAATGGTGGGACAACCACATCCCTCTCAACTACCTCAACCTCCTACCCCAAAACCAAAACCCCTGACACAAAAACACACCGCCTCCCCATCCCAACAACCCCTCCCATTTTCCTCCATTTGCCGTATCAAAGAGAGTAACGGCGCCTCAGATTGTTAAATTTACCCATTCCTCGAAACTCATCCGTTGGCGTCGAACAGCACATATAGAAATAAAAAACGGAGGCCGGAAAAACCGACCCCCGTGTAGAAAGGCGAAGAACTATTCCTTCAGATTACCGAACAATGTAGAACTGCGCTGCCGGAATCTGCGGCGCCGGTGTCGGAGGTTGACCGGGAGTAGGAGGAGTAACCGTTCCTGCTTTCACGGTGACCGTGTAAGGCGAAGT
Organism: Limisphaerales bacterium; assembly: GCA_965203425.1. Taxonomy (GTDB): domain Bacteria; phylum Verrucomicrobiota; class Verrucomicrobiia; order Limisphaerales; family AAA164-E04; genus UBA2970. Next base: position 663,159 of record OZ241891.1, read on the forward strand.
AGCCCCCTCAACCGGCTCGAACATTCCCGTCACGCTGTCGCTGCTGTGCAAAGTGCCGGTGAACGTAAGCACAACATTGCCGTCGGCATTGAGAGACGCCGAGATAACGGGACCTACGCCCGGGCAAGACAAAGAAGTTGGATTCGCGCTCAGCGAACGATAGGCCTTGAGCCCGCCTTCGGCGTTTATCAGCGTCTTAGTGCCATCGGATCCAACAGTGAACCACTCCACGTTAGCGCCGCCGCCGCCTTCGTACCAGATAAGCCGCATCGGATAAACCCCGGCCTCAGGAACTGCAAAACCGAAGATCGTATCCGCCGCACCACGCCCAGCATTAAAAAAGGCCCCATTCAGCGCGTTTGCCAGCGCATTGTCCACAGGACCTCGATCTCCCGGTCCTCCTAGGCTTACCTTGAAGCCGTCATCACTGTTGACACCCATTCGGTAATACCCCGCCTCCGGGAATTCCAAATACGCCGTGAACTCAGCTGCAATGTTGTCGGTTCCGTTGTTGCCTTCAGTTCCCGGAATGCCCGGAATCAACACATCCGGGAAATCTGGCGCACGAAAGTTCCCCTGGGGTTCGGTAGTGACCTCATCACGGTTCCCATGATTGGTTGCGGAGAAGTTGATCACACCGTCAATTGTGCCAGACGAAGGATCCGCTCCATTAGTCACGTCGCTAGCCAACCGATCTTCGGCATTCTGGACGTTGCCCATCGGACCGCTCGCTCCCTGATGAACCACGAAGTTGAATCCGCGATCGGAGCCGGCTCCCATTGCCACTCCCATAGCGCAGTCCAGCGTTGAGTAATCCTCTACAATAAAACTCCAGGTCTCGCTTGCCGCTGTGCCTTCGCCGTGAGTGAAACTGAGCGCAACCGTGTTTGTCGAACCGGATGGAAGAAGCATCTCGGGAGTGTAAGCAACCGTTGTTTCATCGCCCGTCGTCGAGATCTCAGGAGTGACAGACTGTCCGTTCAGCGTCAACATCACGGAATCGGCATCCAGACTGGTGATTCCATTTCGAATGACGGATTGAATGGGAGCATTCGGCAACACATTGGTTGCTGATCTATCCGGGTCGATAGAGGTTACCGCTAGGGGGCATTCCAGAGCAGTTGCGCTACGCGATTGATACGCCTTAATGCCTCCTTCGGCATTGATTAGCGTCCGAGTACCGTCCGGAGCAATGCTGTACCACTCCACGTCAGCGCCGCCGCCGCCTTCCCACCAAAGCAACCGCATCGGATAAACCCCGGCCGCGGAAACCGCAAAACCAAAAGCTGTTTCCCCCGTGCCGCGATCAGCGTTGTAATAGGCGCCATTCAGCGCATTTGCCAGCGCATCATTGACCGGCCCACGATCTCCTGCCTCGCCATTGCTTACCTTGAAGCCATCGTCGCTGTTCACACCCATTCGGTAATACCCGGCTTCCGGGAATTCCAAATACGCCGTGAACTCAGCTGCGATGTTGTTTTGATCTCCCGTATCAAGACCTGGAATCGGATCGTCAGGAAAACCGTTGCCGTCGTTGAAATTTCCCTGAGTTAGGTTGGCGTCTTGCTGGAAGTTAACAACCTCAACAGAACCACGCTCAGGATCGGCAAAATTTTCCACATCGCTGACCAATCGGTCTTCGGTCTGTTGGATATTGCCAACACCGCCGACGCCCTGATTGTGATGCACAAAGTAGTTAATCCCACGCTCCGAACCGGATCCCAACGCCGTTCCCGTGGCACAGTCCAACGTCGAGAAGTTAGCCACGGTGAAATCCCAAGAGCGAGTTTCCGCCGTCCCATCGTGGGTGAAACTGAGTTCCACTGTATGCTCTGACAGAGGCTTGAAAAAGGGTTGAGGAGAGAATGTAACCGTTGTGTTGTCGCCTGAAGTAGTAATCTCCGGTGTAACTGTTTCTCCGTCTACCGTCAGCGTAACAGAACCGTCGTCCAAACTGGTGGAGCCATCGCGAATGATCGCCTGAATCTTATGAGGGGCGGCATCAGTCACATCCACCGCCGGGCTGACTGAAACGACGGACACTGGATCGTCCGGAATATCCCGGTAGGTTTTTAATCCCCCATTTTCATCGTCGTTCAACAGCGCGATTGGAGTGTCGTTATCTTTATCGGCCGTCCACCATTCTAGGTTGGCGCCGCCGCCGCCTTCGTACCAGATGCTGCGCAATTTGTAGAAACCGGCTTCTTCAAAAGCGACATTGTAGAAAGTCGTTGCCGCGCCTCTCCCAGCAACTCTCCCTCCGACACCACCATCTGGAAAGCCTCCCAGCAATATGGCGTTGAAAGCGTCGCCCGTGTTCCCGGCGGTGGTCTTGAATCCGTCGTCGGAGTTGAAAGCGAATCTATAGAGACCGGCTTCGGGAATCTCGACTACCGTCAAAATCTCTGCAGTGATATGGTCCGTTGAACCGGTGTTTCCCGGAATGCCGGGAATGAGTTCTTCTGCCACGTCGGTAGCGGGAATATTATTGCTACCGCCTTCACGAAAAACGCCTTGCGCGCCTGCACCTTGGTCAAAGTTGATTACCCCCTCAATATCAACGTACCCCGCTGCGTCAGGGGTACGATCCACATAATCGACGAGATTCTCGCCCGGATTCGCCAAATGGTCTTCACGATCCGGCAAGCTGTTGACTCGACCGCCAGAGGCTTGCACCACCCGCATTTTGAAGCCTCGTTGGGTGAAAGTGCCTTCCAACTTGTGTTCGGCGCCCACCAAAGCGTAGCCGGAGATTGTGAACGGCACGGTCTGATCAATGCTGTCGCCATCGGAGGTCATCGCGGTGATTTTGACTTCGTGCATCGAACCCGGCGCAAAGAAGGTGGATTGAGTGTACTTTACCGAGGTAATGTCGTCATCTTTGGAAACATCCGTGGGCGTAATTGACTCTCCGTCCAACTCCAGGGCAATGGAATTTTGATCAATCCGGCTGTTGCCGACGTCGCGGAAATTGACGGTAAAGCCATTGGCATCAGTTTCTAGCCCGCTCAGTAGCGCTTTATCAGCTAAGACGGTGGTCAAGTGAATGTTGTCGATGTGGACAATGGAGTTTGCACCGCCGGTGCGGCCGCCCAGCACCAATCGGCCGGGGCTGGGAAAGAAGCTGGTTTCGAAGTTGTCCAAAATGGTTCTTCCCTTCCATTTCACCGTGAGCAATCCGGTTTCCGTCAGCGACACTTCCAGCGGTTGCCAGCAAAGCACGTCGGGATTGCCTCCCACGTCTCCCAGGTGGGGATATTTGTTTTTCGCTGCGTCGTCGTTATTAGCGCGGGGGCCTGTTTGGAGGCTGGTGTCATCATCGCAGTTGCCGTGCCGTGTAGGCAACTTCACGCCTCCGGCATATTTGCCGTCAACATGGACATAAATTCCCTCAAACTCGTCTTCAGCTGACCCTTCTTGGGTTTGATTTCCATCCCAAGTATCGAAAGATATCGCAACGCCTGTGGATGCGCCCACTTCGGCAACTCGGGGATGGCCAAACAAATTTTGATTCAAATCATTGCCGTTAACCGCCGCTTCAACCAAGGGATCTTCCGCGCGGGCGTAGCTGATGGAAAAACCGTCGGCCGCTCGGTCAGTGGTGCTGTTTCCGGTTCGGATATCCGCCGTCAAAGTGAACGCCTTGACCAACTGCCCGTCGTCGATATCGGGAAAAACGACGATTGTCCATTGCGAGCCTATCGCTTCGGTAAGCGCCAGGAATTCTCCGGGATTACCCGTTCCTTCCCAAACACTCGCCCCGCTCCACGGATCGAAATCCTGCGGCGCTAATTCGCTTAAATTGCTTTGAATTGCTTCAAAATAGTTCGGATCCTCTTGAATAGGATCGGTTTCAAAATCAAAAGTGCGCTCGCCGGCGTTTGCCGTTGAGAGGGCCGTCGCTGCCGCAACGACCGCGAGCCACTTCCAGTAAGTGTCTTTAATCTGCGTTATCGAACTCATGTCTTTGAATTAATTTAAGTTAAGTGTAACTGAATCGAGGAAAAGTTTAGGGGCGAGCAATCCTTTGGCAAGCATTTTTTCACTTTTTTTCATAATCATCCCATTTTTGTTTCAATTCGATGGATTGCGCCGGGAAAAGGGAGTGAATTATTCCGCGTCGGAAGTCTTTTGGCGAATCGTTGGCAAAGTCCCGGCATTCCATTTCAAGCGGCGGGCTTGCGAAATTGGGCAGATTTCCGTTATGTTGTTTGGCTTGAAGCGAAAAAAGAGACATCGATCCGTCAAAGTGTCAAAAAGCCTCTTGTTGCAAAGAGAGTCGCCGTCAATGAGAAGGCTTTCCATTGGCAAGAATCGGCTTTTTCTTGGAATTTTTGCTCTTTTGAGCACTTTTGTTGCGCTGGCAATCATTGAAGGCGGATTGCGGTTATTTGGGTTTGGTTATTCGACGCGATTCTTCTTGGAACGAGAGATCAACGGCGAGTCGGTTCTTACAGAGAATCATCGGTTTTTTTGGAGTTTCTTTCCGAAGGTGCTGTCTCGTTCGCCTCAACCCATTCAGTTGACTTCCCAGAAGCCAAAAAACACGAAGCGAGTCATCATTTTCGGCGAATCCGCCGCTATGGGCGATCCGAATCCCGCTTTTGGAATGGCCAGAATTCTGAAATTCATGTTGGATCGTCGGCATCCGGATCACAACTGGGAAGTCGTCAATTTGGCGGTTACCGCCATCAATTCGCACGTCATTGTGCCGATGGCTAGGGAAACGGCGGCGCGCGTGAATGCTGATTTTTGGTGTCTCTATATTGGCAACAACGAAGTCGTCGGCCAGTTCGGTCCGGGAACGGTTTTCGGCGCTAGTCAATCAAATTTGCGATTGATTCGAGCAAGTTTGGCGGTGAAGCGCACTCGAATCGGCCAAATGGCCAACTCATTTTGGAAAACCGTGGCGGCGCGTTCCAAAAGCGAGGCCGAATGGAGAGGAATGGCGATGTTCACAAAGCATCAAGTGTCGGCGGAGGATCCGCGGTTGAACGGCGTTTATGAGAATTTCGAGGTAAATCTGAACGACATTATTGCGGCCGGGTTGCAAGGCGGTGCGAAGGTTTTCGTTAGTTCCATAGCCGTGAACCTTCGCGGGAGTTCTCCCTTCCGGTCTGCGATGCCTGAGTCTCTGAGCAACGATTCTCTCGCAGAATGGAACCGCCTCTTTGAGGAATCGTCGCAATTGTTTGGGGCGGGTTCGTACGATGCCTCCTTGTCGGCGATTCAAAAGGCGATGGAAATAGACGCCGATTATGCTGAACTTCATTTTTTAGCCGCGCGTTGCCTTTGGCATTTGCAAGACTATGCGGGAGCTCGAAAGAGCTTTCTTTTGGCGCGCGATATGGATGCGCTTCGCTTTCGAACCGACGGCAAGTTGAATAAAATCATCAAGCAAACGGCGACGAATTATCCATCAAAGGGCGTTGCATTCGTTGATTCTGAATCCTTTTTTGCATTCAACGCGCCCAATGGCATTCCCGGCGACGAATTGTTTTGGGATCACGTTCATTTCCGATTTCCGGGAAATTACCTTCTCGCCTTGGCTTTTGCCCGCAAGATCGAAGGCCAACTCTCGTCTGGCAGACAAGGGAGAAACTTGGCGCCTTGGCCCTCGCTTGACGATTGCGCCAGTGGTTTGACGCTGACTCGATGGAGCGATTATCAAATGACTCAAACTATGCGGCGGCGATTAAACGAAGAGCCGTTTCGCTCTCAATCTGTTCATGCCGAACGAGGCCTCCGGCTTGATCGGGAACTCCGAGAACATGCGGTTGGTGTTGTCTCCGATTCCTTTTCCATTCAGCAACCTGCATTTGAGCGGGCGCTTGGAAGGAATCCAAACGATTTTGTGTTGCGCGACCAATACGGCAGGTATTTGCTTAGTTATGGAAGGCGAACAGAGGCCGTCGAACAATGGCGGAAAGTCATTGAACAAGTCCCCTATCACTTGTTGTCGCATTTTCAAATCGGCCAAGCCCTCGCCAAAGATCCTGTCCGCGCGGAGGAAGCAGAAGCAAGCCTCCGCCAAGTGCTTGAAATTCGCGCAGCAACTGCAGACATTCTGATTGCGCTAGGGGAATCGTTGATTAACCAAAGAAAGTATGAGGAAGCCTTGGAAACTCTCGAAACAGCTTTGGATATTCGCCCCACTTCTATTGACGGACTGATCCAAACCGCCCGCGCCTATGCAGAGCTGCAACGGTGGGATCAAGCGATGCGTCATTTAGAAAAGGCAGAGGAACTGGCGCCCAACGATCTTTCGGTAGTAACAGCACTGGCCAATCTTCGCTCGAAAATAAAAGCGGGCCAACAATAGAAAACACAGTGTTGATTATCTAGGAACAGTGGACAGCACTAATTTATTTTGACGGTGCATAACGCAAAGCACCATGAGAAAGGAACTATAAGAATCCAGTGACTTATATTTTTTGCGAAATGATCAAATTTCTCCAGGCAAATCACCTACCGCTGACAACGGATAGTTATCAATTTCAAAAACTCTATCTTGCTATTCACGTGCGATCCTGAACAACTCAACAGCATCAACTCTCTCCCCAGATATAAAAATAAATTCCCTCTGTGACTTTAGGTTTCACAGATACTATTTAAGACTTTATGAAAGCAAGACATAAAGCTTTCCTACAAGTAAATTTTGATCATTCGCATCTACGGAAACAACACATTTGCGAGGAAATGTTTCTATTATTCAACAAAGCGTTCTTCTCGCTCGTTACACCCTGCGAAAGGATAGCCGCCCCCATTCTCCATGCCGCCAGACATCAACAGAACATGGTCGTTCTCTTCCCGCCAGTAGCAGGAAAATCTATGCAGAACAGAGGTTTGCGCGAGAAGAATAGAGTCAAGCGCGCCTTGCCCCAGAGCAACTTCTCCTCACTGCGAGTGAACTTCCATGAGCCGAATCGAACGGCGCGTGAAATGCCTCTTGCCCCAAGACATTTTACTCTTCCATACATAAGAGTTTATACAACCATCGAGGCAACGGCGCATGAAGTTATGCATGGTCGATAGCGTGGAAACCGCTCCCAGAGTCGTTTCTATAGCTTGCGCTTTTCGCCTAAGGACAAAAGCGAGGGGAGACGGCGTTCTCGTGGCCGAACTCATCAAGATATTGCGCTATCCAAGAACGCTTGCTTGATAGTTTCATATGAGGCGGGTTTCCGTTGATGAACGTATTGGGCGGGTTTTGCTAAGGTATCTTGTTGTGCGCTTGGTAGAAGATGGTTTGGAGGATATTGGGGGGAGAGCTCATCGGGGACATAAGTTGCGGTATTTTGCGCTTGATGTTTTTGTGGCGGTTTAGAAGGTCAACTAGTTGTTGGATTTGGGCGGGCTATTGGAGGCGTGCTTGAGTTTTTGTTGTTTGGGGTTAGTTGGATTGTGGATCGGAGCGCGCCGCTGATGCGCAATCGTCATTCTGCCTCTGCGGAGGGGGAATCCGCCAAGGGTTCTCCGAAGGCCATCGACAGAAAACCTCCTCTCCATATTCCACATATCCGCCTACACTGGGTATAAAGTATTTAGGTGGTGTTGATCGAAGGGCATTGTCATGATGACGTTGCTGGATGTGATGGCGGAGGAATGAGGGAAAGGGATTGAGATCGTCATCTTGCTACATTTACCTGTGTAACCGGTAGGCGGGAAGTAAATGTTCGCTAAAAGGAATATATTTTTATCGATCTCGTTAATAAGTGGAGATGGATGATCAATTTGAATGTCATAATTTGTTTATCTATATTGAAAAAACTTCATTAAATTTTACAATCCTCTAATTGTAGATGCAAATTTGCGCTGATATTTTTTCAGGCGGATTCATGAGCATTTTGGAAGTTTGCGTGGACAAACAAGTGTCGTTTCGATTGAATTTAATTTGGAAACGGATTGCGCTATAAACTCTGATAAATAGTTCTACCAATCGTTGTTTCAGCATTTGATGAATATTGGACCAGTACGTCGAGATTGCTGATGCTAAGGCATCTCTGCAATTCTCACTTCAAGTTGGATTTCGAAGTTTAAAAGCGGGAAAAGTGATTATTCCTACCGAAACATAGATGCCATGCATAGATCCAAATGGCTGGGCAAAACTTGCTAGTGTTGTTGGTACCGATGAAAACGATGAGGAAAAGGGAATGCTCGTCTTTATGATAGTAGGAAGTCTTTGACTGAGATATTCATTGGCCTGATATGGAAGGATCGGTCGATATGGGTTCTTTTTCGTATAGGTTAGAATGGTTTTGCGTTGGTTTCCATGACAATCTTATATTTAGATCTATTTCAAAAAGCTGGATGCGTTTATTGCATAACGTGCTCGCTTTCCAGTTTTTTCTGGAATGTTTTTGTGGTAGTCTCCCTTTAATGCAGTTATCAAGATTACAAAGAAGTTGCAGATTGCCGGAATTGCTCGGTCCACCTTTGTGTTGAAGGACAATATAGTCAGTCTCGAAGTTTTTGAAAGAGAAAATTCATTCAGTAATCTTTACCTTTGCCCTCTTGTTGACCAAGCAGACGCTGTTTGTATTTTTATTAAGGAAGCGGTATTCCCAAATCCGCGTGGATCGGGATATTGACGCGGTTGTTTATGTCGATCTTATTCTTCAGGCTTTTATTTTTGATTCGCTTCGGAGCATGAAGTTTGTCCGCCGGGTTCAAGGGCAGATCATATCGGCAACGGTGTGGTTGGCTGGGATGAAGGGGAGGACGTGTTCAGTGTAAGGGATGATGACGTCCAGCACATAGGGTTGGTCGGAGGCGAGCATGCGTTCCATTGCCGGTTTTAAGTCGCGGCGGAACATGACCCGCTCGCAAGGCACTTTGAAGCCTTTTGCCATGGCCACGTAGTCCGGGTAGATGTTTTTCATATTTTCAGGGTCGCCTAGGTAGGTGTGGCCGCGGTTACCTTGGTAGAAGCGGTCTTCCCATTGTACTACCATGCCGAGGTGTTGGTTGTTTAGGACTAGGGCTTTGGCGGCGATTTTTTCGATATGAGCTGTGGCTAATTCCTGTATGTTCATAAGGAAGGAGCCGTCGCCGTCGATGTCTATGACTTGGCGTTCTGGGCAGGCAACTTTGGCGCCTAGCGCTGCCGGGTAGCCGTATCCCATTGCCCCTAGTCCGGCGCTGGTTAGCAGTTGTCGAGGGTATTTGTATTGGTAATACTGGCCGGCCCACATTTGATGTTGCCCTACGCCGGTGGTGATGATGGCCTCGCCATTGGTGAGTTTGTAGAGCATTTCGATTGCCATTTGGGGGAGGATGACTTGTTCTTCCAGTCCGACCATGTGATCGCGCATGTGTTGTGAGCGCATGACTTCTTCTGTTATGTTGTAACGGAAGGGTGCGTTTTTTTTCCATGTTTGGATTTGTTTGTGCCAATGGTGGAAGCGTTTTTGGATGGGGCGTTGCCGCACCATTTCTAACAGGCGTTGAAGAGCGTATTGGACGTCGCTTTCGATTGGCAGGTGCGCCTTTTTGTTTTTGTTGTGTTCGGATGGGTCTATGTCCAGGTGGACGATGGTGCCGTGCTCGCAGAACTTGTTGACTTTGCCGGTCACGCGATCGTCGAAGCGGACGCCGAAGGCGAGCAGCAGGTCTGCGCCGTCGGCAACTTTTTCAACCTTTATGCCGCCGTTGGGTTGAGGCGTTTTTTTAAATTCGCCGCTGACTGCCCAGTTGGCATAAGCGGCTCCGTGCATTCCCAACCATCGAAGGGATAGGGGGTCTGTTTCGGGGAAGGCGCCGCAGCCCATGATGGTGGTGGCTACGGGAATTTGGGTCGCTTGCGCAAACTCGCGCAGGGCGTCGCTTGCCTCGCCGGAAATCACGCCGCCGCCGATGTAAAACACGGGGCGTTCGGATTTTTCGATGAGTCCAATAATTTCGTTTAGGGCGAGGTCGCTGGCTTGGGGGAGGCTCTGGTATCCGCGAATTTGCGGTTGGGCGGGGAAGACGGGTTGGCATCGGGCTTGTTGGATGTTTTTGGGAATGTCCACTACGACCGGCCCTGGCCGTCCGGTGGATGCAAGGTAGAAAGCTTCCTTGATAATTTTGGGAATTTTGTTGATGTCGGTGACTAGGTAGCTGTGCTTGACGACGGACAAGGTCATTCCAAAAAAGTCAGTTTCCTGAAAAGCGCCTTTGCCGATCATGGCTTGGGGCACTTGGCCGGTGATTGCCACGAGCGGCACGGAATCCATGTAGGCATCGGCAATTCCTGTGACTAGATTGGTGGCTCCCGGTCCGCTTGTAGCCATGCATACGCCCGGCTTGCCGCAGGCACGCGCGTAGCCTTCGGCGGCAAATGCGCCGCCTTGTTCATGGCGCGGCAGTACGACTCGAATTTGGTTGGAGCGCGTCAATGCTTGATGCAGTTCCATGCTGGCGCCGCCGGGATAGGCGAAAATGGTGTCCACTTCCTCTCGTTCCAGAGCGGCTACGAGAATCTCGCTCCCGGACATAGACGGCCCCAACTCTCCCCGCCCGGCACTTTGGGCGGACGGTCTTGTTATTTCGGCTGTTTTGCTCATTCCTCTTTTTGTTTTTGAAGCATTCAAAAAGCCCGCGATCGTCTCTGATCACGGGAACTCGCCAAAGAAGGATTTCCTCCATCCTCCATTAACAGGCGACTGCCGGAACTCGGACGATTATTCCAAGCCGGCACTTACTCGAACTTTGAAGTTTAAACTCACCGCTCACAATAATACGCGCCAGCGCGCTGACAGTCAAGAAACGATATCCTTCGCACTCTGCCTTCGATTCCATCGGCTGCGACTGTTTGCCCAAAAGGCGCAATACGCTTTTCTCCCGGCAAAGAGATCGGATGTAAAATGAAAACATCTCCGGACGCCCAAACCGCCTCCTCAAAAAGATTCACGAATCCTCCCGTTCATTCCGTTGCCAATCTTTTACTTCGCTAATCACTTCCCCGTCTCGAATCGTTGTGGCAACGCGCCCGCCCTTTTTTACATCTCCGACAGAATCAATGAGCCTACCTGACTCCGCGTCTCGCGTAATGGAATACCCTCGCTCCAAAACGTTTAAGGGAGACAGCAGCCGCAAGGCCTCGCCAAGGCGATCCAGCTTGCCTTGCCTCCGTCCATAGTTTCGGCGAACGCGCTCCGCCGCCAGCTCTGTCAACTGACGAATCCTTTCCCGTTCCCGTTTTAGCCTCGCCGCAGGACGACGAATCGACAACTGCCGAGCCAATTGGCCCGTAATCAAAAAGCCGTTTTCCAACCGCGCCCGCGCCGCTCGCGCCATAACAGCCTCAAAATCATCCAACCGCTGTCGACGAAGATTCAGCAAGCGGCGAGGATGAAGAGCCGACAACCGATGACACAAGTGATTGGAAACTTCCGAACGACGGCGCAACTGACTCCGCGCCAACCGGCGAAGCTCTTTACCGGCGTCAACGACAAATTCCCGGCTCGAAAACACCCCCTCAGTAAGCAACTCCACCGCCGCGCTGGGCGTCGGCGCCCGCAAATCCGCGACAAAATCGCTAATCGTAAAGTCCACTTCATGACCCACCGCAGAAATCACCGGCAGACGCGACGCCGCTATCGCCCGCGCCACAACTTCCCCGTTGAACGCCCATAAATCCTCCAAACTCCCTCCCCCGCGAGTCAATAACACCGCCTGCAACCGCTTGCCCGCCATCCCAGCCGCCGCATAGCGGTTCAATCGCTCGACGCCGGCCGCAATCTCCGCCGCCGCTCCCTCCCCCTGCACGCGACAAGAACAAAGAACTACTTCCAACGCAGGATGCCTTCGCCTCGCCACTTGAAGAACGTCGCGCAAAGCCGCCGCTCTCGCTGATGTGACCACTCCCAAACGAAACAAACATCGAGGAATCGGCCGTTTTCGCTCAGCACTAAAAAGCCCCTCGCCCGCCAACTTTTTTTTCAACCGATCAAAAGCGAGATGCAAAGCGCCCGACCCGGAAACCTCTACAGAACGAACCACCAACTGATACTGCCCCCGCGGCTCATAAACCGTCAGATCCCCCTCCAGAATCAACTCAACACCATTGTCAATGGCCGCGCGGTGTGACGCCAGCCCTCCGTGAAACAAAACGCAAGCCAACCGCGCCTCCCCATCCTTAAGCCCGAAATACAAATGCCCTGAACCCCGCGCTCGAAAATCACAGACCTCACCCAAAACCCGCACTCGCTCAAAATGCGCCTCCAGCGTCTTGCGGACGCGTGCCGTCAACTCGCGCACCGAATACGCCTTCTTTTGCTCCTTGCCCTCGAACAACTCCCCAAAGTCCCACTGACTCGACGTCTTTCTCATCTTCAATTCATACACTCACAAAACCAACCGCACCCAAAACTGCCTCATTCAAAAGACAAAAGCCATTCCAATCCGATTTTCCACCGCATGTCCCGGGATTTTACAAAAAATCAACGATCCCGCACATTCAATTGAATTTGTAATTTCGCGTTCAACTGTTTCACAAATTTATCTTTAGCAGGCATGTCGGGGTTACTGCGCATGGCTTGGTATACTTCATCGACGGTGGTGGAAACAAATCGAGCGCACTCTAACTTCAAAAAATTATCTCGAGCAACTAACTTATAGAGTGAAAATCGAGAGGCATGTTGTGAAGAAAATCCATCTGTCTTAATCCCATATCGTTTGACCAGATTGGCGTAAATATATTCTTGAATGACCTAATAACATTTTGTGCCCCAACTTTCATAGACAATGCCTTTAGTCATTAATTGAGTGATTGCGCGCTTGATAGAATCATAAGTATTCATGCCAAACTTATAGGATTTGTTTCGCAAATCATGCCCTTGCAAAAAATCAGTAATTCCCTGAACTAACGCGCCTGTGCTTGCTGTAGAATCCGATTGAAACTCCACGGAGACAAAATCTTCCACCTCAGGCTTCATCGGTTTGTGCTTCACCAGAACAAAATCAATGTTCCCAACATTCGGCAACCGGACTTCAGGAAAAGCCATAATGTTGTCAAAACTGCCGAAGTAATGCGTGGCAACATCTTCCAAAACTTTGGACACTCCTTTTATCGAACCTTGTTCCTCAAATCGATGCGGGCAAACTATACGAATTTCTCCGCTATATTCGGCAGAACAAACGCCAAAAGGAAAACCAATCAATCGGTTCTTTTTGTCGCAACGGCGGTTTTGAAACGGACACCAATGCCTCGCGCGGATGTTTTGCGCAATCTCGGATTGATTATCGATGGGGCATCCAAATACTTCCGCCGGGCGATTGCCTGATCTAGTTGGCATGAATTTTCCTTTGAATTAAGTTCTTCCAAACGCCTCGGATTTCTTTTGAGGAAAACTTGCCATCCAACAGCCAGCCCAGGGCTAATCCGTATTGCCGACAAAATGTTTCGCTGTCCTTTGTGTCGATAGTTTCCAAAGGCATCCAAGAAACTTTGGAACTTTTGTTATCCAGAGCAAAAAACAAAATGCTGTCGTGCCGTATCGAATTCAAATTGCGAATGTGTACTGAAATAGGATGTTCGGAACACACAACAGAAACATGGATCAATTTTGAACTTCGAATTCTTCAAAGCTATAGTCAGTTCCGCCCATGCGTCCGGATCCCAATGGTGAAATGTAAATGCCATGCGGCCCGTATGCCGTTTTAGCACGCGACCGCATTCGGCAAATATCCCCGACAGAGCCGCCACAAAATTGCCGCTGCCCGCTCTTTGTTTGGTTGTGACGGCGCAACGGGATTCATCATATGTCCATTTTGCCTCATCAGGAAGTAGCCGGCTTAACCACACGCGAAAGAAGGCCGCTAGGTCGCTGTACTGCACGCTGTCATAGTAGGGAGGATCAGTGACGATTAGATCCACCGAATGGTCGTTCACAGGCAGTTTTTGGGAATCTCCGTGGATGAGCCAAAACTTCCGCTTGCCGCTAACAAGGCCGTCTTGATTAAAAACTTCGGCGCCATAGTCTTCCTCTCCTATGATATGGACTAATTTGCTTTTACCGTCTGAGCCGATTTTTCTTTCCACGGGCAAAGCCGCCCATCTCCGTCCCCGTTCCACCCGATCTCGAAAGAGCGATTGTAGATTGCCTGATGATTTTTCAAGGCGGATGGGATTATTTTCCAGAGCCGTGTATTGAAAGCAATACGCATGCAGCGCAAAAACGTGGCGGATTGCACCCGGCCGCTTTTTGTACCATCCTTTGTATCCACAGAGCATAGAGTTAAATTCCAAAGAGGTAGAGACAAGCATCCCAATATTTAATCTTTCTACCTTGCTATACTCCTGCTCGCGCAATTGTCGGATAGCCTGATGAAGGTATAACAACTGACGAGATGAGAAAAGGTCGAGGTAGGAATGAATGTTTCGTTTCCATAGATCGCCGGACTTAGGACCGTCTTTCACTTTGAAATTGTCCAAGCAACCAAAGTCTAATTTGGGTCTTTGCTTTTGAGCCAGTTGAATTCGCTCTTGGTCGATCTTGTTAGGAGAGCGGAAAAACATCCCGTGATTGGGGCAGTCGGCAACGATTGCAATCGGCACATAACGGGCATGAAAAGGCAGGTCCAGAATCTCTGCGTATTCTTGCCCGCAAACAGCGCATTTTTTCTCAGGCTTGGTAATCAGGCGGGTTGTTTGCAAAGGAGGAATCGCTTGGGTTGGGCCGTCCAAAATCTTCCCACTCTGGTGACAAATTCGGATTATTCTACCGGCTTCCCTGCGCAAATCATATTGGTCAATTTGAATGGCTTCTCCGCAAGCGCAGATTTTCTTGATTCCATATAAAGTGTGCCGAATGTCCACGGTCTTTTGGCAACTTGGACACTTGGTTTGGAAGTAATATCCCAATTGATTGTATATGCGGGAGAAAAAATGGTTGAAGGCGCTTTGCAAGCTAGCCAGGGACACGGAGGCAAAACTAGCGCGAGCTTGCGCAATCGGAATAGGATCAATATCTGCCCCAATAATGTTGGCTCCTAATCGAATGGCTTCGTGCAGAGTGGTGCCTCCGCCCATCATAGGATCTAACACAATCTTGCCTTCTAGTCCTCCGGGGGAGTAGGAGGAGGAGTTTGTGGCTCAAAATAAAGAACGGGGGTTTGTTGGCGGCGATGGCTTCTCGTTCGCGCCAATCCCAAAGCGTCTTGAGGCAGGCGAGTTCTCTGGGTTCAAAGCCTTTGCTGCCTTTGATGCGCCAGTCGTCGCTGTTGGAAGCGGCCGCGCTTTTGGCCGCCTCTTCGCCTAGCCGCGCGCAGGTTTGGAATAGCCAGTCCAGCCGACCCGCTTCTTGGAGGCGATTTTTCAAAACTTTGTGCAAGGGCAGAAGGTAGCGCACGTCATTCAGCGCGTATTCCCGCATCTTTGGGGTCAATGGGCGCTTTCCCCAATCGGACTTTCGCGCCCCTTTTTCCATCCGCACTTGGAAAAAGTGAGAGACTAATCGCTGAAGCGCAAGCTCTCCAGATTCCCAAAGGTCGGCGCCAGAACCTTCCGTCCGCAAGAGCATGTCATCCGGCTCATCACCCGCTTGCTCTTCATCTGGTTCCTCAAGGAGAAGAGCCTTGTTGCTTCCGAACTCTTCGTCGAGCAGCAAGTCGCCTCGCTCCTCAAAGACTACGACCGCGACTCCGGCGACTCCTACTATCGCGCCATTCTCCAAAACCTCTTCTTCGCAAACCTCAACACTGAAATCGACAGACGCGGTTTCAGCAAGGGGAGCAACGCCACGCACCGCGATTTCTCTCGCTATCGCTACGAGAAGGAGATCGCTACCCCCGCCCAGTTGCTCGCCCTGTTCGCGCAAACGCCGTTCATCAATGGCGGCCTGTTTGACCGCTACAAGTTCACCATCGAGGAAAACACGCCCGTCGAACAGGACGTCGCCCTAGATCCCAAACTGCTCGGCAAGGTGTTCGAGAATCTCCTCGCCGCGTACAACCCCGAAACCCGCGACACCGCCCGCAAGCAGACCGGCTCTTATTACACCCCGCGCCCTGTGGTGGATTACATGGCAGACGAAGCATTGGTGGCAACACTGGCGCAAGCGTGTTCGCCAAGCGATGCCGACACAGGGTTTTGGCAAGATCGGTTGCGCTATTTGCTGGACTACGAGGATGCGTTCAACGACGCCCATGAACTGTTTGAAGAGGATGAAACAGCGGGCATTGTGCGGGCGATTTCCGAGATCAAAGTGCTCGATCCGGCGGTCGGTTCCGGCGCCTTTCCTATGGCCATCCTCCACAAACTCATCTTAGCCTTGCGCCGCCTCGACCCTCACAACCACCGCTGGCAACATCTCCAACAAGAACGCGCCCGCGCCAAAGCAGACGCGGCGTTTGACACGAAAGACCCACGAGAACGCAAAGCCGAACTCAATGAGATCAGCGACACCTTCGAGCAGTATTCGGGCGACTTTGGACGCAAGCTGTATCTCATTCAAAACAGCATTTTCGGCGTGGATATTCAGCCCATCGCCACGCAGATCGCCAAGCTGCGCTTCTTCATCTCCCCCGCCATCGAACAACAACCCAACCCCAACCCCCAAGACAACTTCGGCATCCAGCCCTTGCCCAACCTAGAAACCCGCTTTATCGCCGCCGATACACTCCTCCCGCTCCACAGCAAGATAGATCAACTTCCTACCAACGACATCCATGACCTCCGCAGAGAACTCGCATCCAACCGCGAACAACATTTCCACGCCGCCAATCCTCACAAGAAGCTGGAATATCGAACCAAAGACAAAGAACTCCGAGAAAAACTGGCCGCCGCCCTCCGCGCCGCCGACTTTTCCTCTGAGGCCGCCCGCAAAATCGCCCACTGGAATCCCTACGACCAAAACGCCCAAGCCCCCTGGTTCAACCCCCATTACATGTTCGGCATCCCCCAAGGCTTCCACATCCTCATCAGCAACCCCCCTTACATCCCACTCCAAAAAAACCAAGGCCAACTAGTTGGCTGAAGGCGCAATACGGCAAATCCACGCGCCGCTATTTCGCCGAGCAACACACGCCCCTGCAACTGGTGCGCGATGGCGGAATGCACGTTTTCGTCTGCTCTAACAGTTGGTTAGATGTCGGCTACGGCGCGAAACTCCAAGAACATCTGCTGAAAAATGCCCATATCCAAGCTATCTACGAAAGTGCCGTTGAGCGACAATTTTCCACAGCGGACATCAACACCATCATCAGCGTCATCCGCAAAACAACCGCCAATGATAATAATGTAACCCGGTTTGTGCAACTGCGGAATAAGTTTGAATTGGCGGTGCGTACGGGGGGTGAACGGCGGGAAATCGCCAAAAGCCGGGCGGAACTAGTAGCGGCGGCAACCAACCCACAAAATAAAAAATTCATCGGCGACAAGTGGGGCGGCAAGTATCTGCGCGGTCTGGACATTTACCACCATATCTTGGATAAATGCGCCGACAAACTAGTTCGCCTGGGCAATGTTGCAGATGTCTTCCTCGGTATAATTACGGGAGCCAACGAGTTTTTCTATCTCACACAGGATCAAGTAGACCTGTGGACGGTAGAGCCGGAATATCTCCGCCCAGTGATAAAAAGCTCGAGAGAGTCGCGTAGCCTCATTGTGAATCACTCTACCCTAGCTAATCAAATCTTTATGTGCCACCGAAACAAGGCAGAGCTGGCCGGCACAGGTGCTCTGGCATACATTGAATGGGGCGAGGCGCGTGGTTACAACAATCGACCAACTTTCAGAAGCCATCCGCGGTGGATAGACACGACAGCGAGAACGTTCTTTACGGAATCTACTCTACTTTGGAGTGATAACTTTCAGCAAATCCGTAGCAAAAAAGTATCACCTTTACGTCTTTGCGTCTCGATGAACACAACCCTATCACAACTGATGTTTAATATCGGGGGCAGAGCGAATTTTGGCGGTGGTCTATTGAAAATCCAAGCATATGAGACGCAGAATCAAGCTATAGTTAACCCGTCGCTATTACCGTTATTAGATGCGGCTCTATTCGCCTCCTCAGATTGGGATGTGCTGACGCCATCGCCGGAGCGTCGGCAAATTGACGACGCGGTGTTTGATGCGTTGGAATTGACAGCAGGGGAGCGCGAGGCGGTGTACGAAGGTGTTACGAAATTGGTCACCAACAGGAAGCGGCGAGCCTCCAGCGTATAACGGCATTTGTGCAAGCAAAAGCGTTTGACTCTCTCGGCAACCGTCGGCGATTCAGAAAAAACAAATTGGCCGCTTCGTTCTTTCTCTTTATGGTTTGACAGAAACCGAAATCACCTTGAAAGAAAGAATGAGAAAAGAGATAAATGGACTAAGCGGAAAAACACGGATTGGGTTGGCAGGTGGTGCGAAAAGAAACAGTGAGGGTGAGGGGCGGCAGGGTAATCTGTGCAATCCCAAAAACTCGCGTCAATTCTTGATTCAGGCAAGGAAACTGGAGGAAATACAATGAATAACCAAGGAAAAGAGCAGAGAAAGGCCGTTGGCGCGCGATGTTTTTCAAGAAACGCCCACATCGTTAGCGCGTCCGACCTCGAACAATATGCAAATAGCAGAGCCAGTCAAGATGTGATACCAGAGTTGATCCGCAGGCTTGTGAAGCAGTCTGTCTCCAAAGCCTCTGAGATCCGCATTCCGTATGAGGGCGCTGTGAATCAGAGTGGATGGGATGGTATCGTGGAGGCGGAATCGGAGTTTACAGAGTTCGTTCCGGATGGCAGATCGTACTGGGAGATCGGCACGGGAAGAGGCCGCAGGCCAAGGCGACCAAAGACTTCAAAAAGAGAACAGGCCAACTCTCCGCCGATGATCGGGCCCAAGGTTCATTTGTTTTTGTGACTCCTCGTTTCGCTGGATGGGGAGCACCGGAACAAATAAGGTGGCTGGAACGCAGAAAAGATAAAGGTTGGAAAGCTATCCGCATTATCGACGGCGTTAAGCTCGCCGATTGGTTGCGGGAATTTCCCGCTGTGGGCCAGTGGATGGCAAGAGAGATAGGCTTGTTGAGCAACTTAGGTGTGATTTCTACTCCGAGGGAGCATTGGGAAAATATCGTCTCTCTGACTAAACCGGGCGATCCCCCCATTCCACCAACACTATTCACTGAAGGGCGTAGCCATGCCTGCAATGCGCTTCAGGCACTATTCGACGGCACCTCGCAAAAGTTGCAGTTGTTGATGTTTGCAGAAGGCGAGCAAGATGTCGCCGATTTCGTTGCAGCTTACATTGAGACTCTTGATGAAGATACCGCAAGAGATTACGCCAACCGATGCCTCTATATCGCTGAAGAAAACGCTTGGCGTACGGTTGTAGAAGTTCGGAAATCACATGTTTTGGTCGCTAACCCCCGGCTCGAGTTGGAGTCGGACAGACGAGCGGATCTCCTAACAATCGCCACGCGAAAAGGACACGCGGTGATCGTTCCGCGTTGTGGTGCATTCACAGGAGGAAACCCTGCAATCATCAAACTACAAAGTCCATCTCAATCCCAGATAGAAAAGGTTCTGAAAGAGGCCGGTTATAGTGATGGCCGTTCGCGCGAATTAGGGCGCATTGGCGGGAATCGGCTGTCTGCTTTACTCAGACATCTAGGGGGACTGGGGGTAGAGCCTCCCTATGCGACATGGAAAACAGCGAGGTTCATGACGCAAGCGGGGCTTGTGAGGAAGTGGGATGGAAAGAGCGCGGCGGATCGGGAGGCTTTGGGGCGGTTGTGGGGGAAAGAATATGGGGAGAGGATTGAGACACTGAGATCTGACGCGCTTAGCTCGGACTCTCCCCTAATTCAACGCGATGAAAAATGGCGATTCGTCGGGCGGGAGGAAGCATGGAGCGCATTGGGGAACCGGATAACGGATGATGATCTGGATCGGCTGGAAGAGGTTGCCGTTGCTGTTTTAGGGGAGCGGGATCCAAGATTTGAAGCAATCCTTTCGGGCAAACGTTTGAAACATTCTCGGATGCTGCGTGAGGGCTTGGCAGAAACACTCGCTCTTGTTGGTAGCCGCTCAGAAGCACTTTCCGAGTGTTCGTTTGGAAAAGCCGAATGCGTGGCTGTTTGCACCGTCCGCAAGCTTTTGGAGGGGGCGGGATGGGATATGTGGGCGAGTTTGGATTCGCAGTTGCCGCTGCTGGCCGAAGCGGCTCCCTATGAGTTTCTTCGGAATGTTGAGTCAGCATTGAAGCATTTGGATCGATCCCCCTTTCGAGAGATTTTTGCTCAAGAAAGCAGTGGAAGGACTTATATGATTGGACTATTGAGGGCCTTGGAAACTCTTGCGTGGCATTCGGATTTTCTATCGCGGGTAGCCGTGATACTGGCCGACCTAGCGACGCTGGATCCGGGCGGGAATTGGACAACTCGGCCAATCAATTCTCTCTTCGACATCTTTTTGCCGTGGCATGTGCAAACGAGCGCCTCCGTGGAGAAACGAAAAGACGCAGTCCAAAACGTGTTGCAAGAGCATCCGAACATAGGGTGGCAGTTAATTCTAGGGTTATTGCCCAACCAGCGCACTTACACGACTGGAAGTCGTCAACCGACTTGGCGGGGTTACATACCGAGAGATTGGAAGCCGGGAGTGTCGGAGGCAGAGTATTGGGAACAAATAAAGAATTACACCGATCTGGCTCTAGAGATAGTAAAGACGAGCGCGGAGAGACTGGGCGAGTTGATTGAATGTATGCCCGGTATGCCCAATCCCGCATTCATTAGACAATCTTCTAGAGCGATTAGCCTCAGAAGAAGTCGTCTCTTTGCCGGAGTCGGAACGCTGTCTGCTCTGGGAGAAGTTAGACGGCATAGTGAGGAGGCATCGGAAATATGCGGATGCTAGGTGGGCGATGCCGGAAGGGGATATAGCAAGAATTGAGAGAGTGGCCAGTGATTTGGCGCCGGAGGCGCCTCCGCTGAAATATCATTATCTCTTTGAAGAGACATTTGATCTTTTTCCGGATACTGGAAATTACGAGGAACAGCAAAAGCGCCTTGCTCGATCGCGGCAAAATGCAGTGCGGAAGATATTTGAAGCGGGCGGCGTGTCCGCCGTGCTGGATTTCGCGCGGAGTGTTTCCCCGCCCGGCAACGTTGGATATGCGGCGGGAAGCCGCGGAAAAGAAGATCTGGAGGAGTCGATTCTTCCCTCGCTGCTGGACGCAGAAGACGAGGTCGACAAGGTGGTTGTGGCGGGATTTGTTTGGGGGAGATTTCAGAAAAGGGGTTGGGATTGGGTGGATTCAGTTCTGGGGAAAGATTGGAATGACGCCCGGAAGAATGCGTTCCTCATGTTGCTGCCCTTTGAGGAGGGTGTTTGGAGACGAATTGAAGAACATCTGGGCAGAGAGAAAGAAAAAATTTATTGGGAAAAGGTTGACGTTCCTCTGTTTTGCCCGAAGCAAGACTTGACGTTGGCGATAGAGAAGTTGATCGAATATGGCAGGGTTTTCGAAGCCGTCCATTGTGTTTGTTGCGCCGTCAATGGCAGAGAGAGATTCGAGGAAGCCCTAGCGATTCGGGTATTTCTCGCAGTGGGGGATATGCCCGATGCGTATGATCGGCTAAGACAATATCGGACTGATGAGATTGTCGCGGTGATAAAGCGTCTTCAGGAGTCTTCTGCCGTTGATTCAAAAGATCTTATCAAGATTGAATGGCATTTTCTCTCCTTTCTGGGTCGTTATTTAGAGGTGTCTCCGGTTACGCTTGAAAGCCGTCTTGCTTTGGATCCCGCCTACTTCGCTAAGATCATTGCTCTTGCCTATCGTTCCAAGAATGAGCCTGAGATCGTTGCCGAACCGAGCAAAGAAAGGAAGGCGCAGGGCATGAACGCCTACATGCTCCTAGACGCGTGGAAAAAGTGTCCCGGCAAGATTTCGGAGGACTCTTTTGATGAAGAGAAATTCAAGTTCTGGTTGGAAGAGGCGAAACGAATTATGGAAGAGACAGGACATAGTGAAATTGCTCAGGAGCGGATTGGCCATGTATTGACAAATGCGCCGAGTGATCCCGACGGGCTATGGATACGTCGCGCGGTTGCGGAGGCGTTGAACGCCAGAGACGCAGACGGAATGCGCACTGGCTTTACGATTGAGATATTCAATCAGCGGGGCGGCCATAGCTTCACGGCAGGGAGAGAAGAGCGAGAACTAGCGCAGCGAAATCGGGAAAAGGCAGAGGTTCTTAATACAACCGGTTATTCGCGTTTTGCGACAGCAATGTGTGGGGTAGCGCGAGAATACGAACAAGATGCGGAACGTGAGGCACTGAGAGGCCCATTTGGAGAGTGACCCGCCTCATTTCTAAGATCACCACTACGAATCATTATTCGTTTGGCGGCCCATCAACTTTACTCACGCCTAAAAAATAAGAACCAGTATCGCATTCCTAGAACAATCTTCCATCGTGAAAGAAAGAGAATGAACAAGCAGGCTTTACCTTTTATCAACTATAAGTTGCTGCCGGAGTTGCTCCTCGCCTTGCGCGGTTTACCTCCTTGATGCGAAGAATACAGCGGTTGTGAAGAGTTGTGGGACTAATTCTGCACGATCCTTCAATCTATGACGAACAAGCATCATATCCTCGCTAAAAGATTAGAATGTGGCTATCTATTGGGACTTAACAAACTGGTTTGAAACGCAGAATCAGATTGCCTACCATCAGGAATTCTCGAAAGAGAGGCTTTTTTGATGGACTTACCCAAGTAAGGACGTTATGCCTACGATGCAGATGAAATGTTTTGTGCCAACACCATCAAATTGGAAACCCAAATCGACCGCTTCGTTCTTTCACTTTACTGTTTGACAGAAATCAAAATCATCCTTACAGAAGAGACGCAAAGAGATAAATTGAATAAACCGGAAAAGAAATATTGACAAATGATGAAGTGATGAATTTGATCCATCTGCCGAAGACTTGGGCAATTCCCTTGGCTGATGACTTTCCGGTGAAAAGTGTGGCTAACGCGAATGGCATATTCCCTGCGACAAGGGCATTTGCTCGGAAAATAAATCTGAAAACGGAATTCGAGAATTATCAGGATGAACTGATTCTCTGAACATGTGGATAGCTATTACAGTTGGCTTCGGTTAAAGACACATATTCCTGCGGAAGGCAATGATGGTTGAAATTTGATTTCCACTCCCTTTTTGGGATTGTTCAATGACACACCAGAAATATACGCCAAAAAGCAAGACGACAGCATTATTCTCTCGGGGGATAGCAAAACTTTGCACGATTGAAATTGATGGGCGTTTCTTTTTCCCATAAAACCCAGAAAAAGATGTTGAAAAAAGTGCCACTCAACTACGGCGTTACAGAAAAGAAAGGGGAATTGATAGTCCAAACCCAAGAGGTCGGTTTTCCGCAAAGGAAGCACGATTTGCTTAGGCAATGTTGGAGATTGAGATATTCACGTGTTGGAAAAGCATACTGTCGCCGAAGTTTTTAAGAAAGATGTCCAGGCTTACCTAGATGAGCAGGAAATTGTCTATAAGTTCCAGTTTACTTCCAGGGGATCCGTCAGAATTGAGTTCACATTTGATTTTCAAGTAGCCTATCGGAAAAAGGAAATCGTGTTGAAGTGCTTTAACGGCATTAGTAGAATCTTTTTATCTAGCTTTCTATTTATGTAGGGAGATATTCGTCAAGCTAAGGTTTGTTGGTGTTGGGAGTAGGCTCGGAGGGTGCCTTGGCGCCGGCAAGGCGCGAAGAATTCGTGAGCTACAAGACCATAGTCAATCGTGAACAAATAGCCGGCGGCAAGCCGGGCAGCCGCTTGCTTCCACCAGTGCGAAGCCGCCACGCCAGCCTCCGTAGTAAATCCGTCCGGGAGATGTTCGGAAATCGCCTCAAAGAATTCTCCGCTCAGGCCGGCCTCCAGAGGAGAAAATGGCTCAGGCAGAATGCACCAATGCAAATTCTCCTCCTTCGCCGTCACTCCCCATCGCCGCCAAATTCGCTTGGCCGCGTCCCAACAAACGCGCTCTACAGGAAAGGCATCTAGCAATTCGTTAGAAAAAATGACGCCCGAAATGCTCCTTCGCGGGCATTCTTCCCAAGATCTCATCCACTCCACTTTGAAAGAATGCCGTTCTAGCCGGCGTTCCTGTCGGCGTCTCCGAGTTTCCGATGGCTCCACAATAAGATAGCTGACCTTTTCGTAAGTTTGCGGATGGCTTCTTTGGCAGTGGTCTAGAATATCGCAAGCCAGCAGGCCGTCATGCGCGCCGGCCTCAACCCAGAGCGGGGATTGGGCGCCTGGCTCTTGCGTCCACTGCCCCAATTGCTCGCTAAGAAGCGCGCCGAACAAATCGCCCACGCTCACGCTGGTGATGAAGTCGCCGGCTTTCCCAATTCGGCTTTGAGCCTCGTAATAACCATGCAGAGGATGATAAAGAGCGAGCTCCATAAATTGAGCCGCTGAGATTGGCCCTTGCCGAGCGATAGTCTCGATGATCATCGACTTCAATCTCCCTGCTTCGCTCTGCATCCTTTTTCGCATTCCTTAATCGATTCGGCAAAAAAAAGCGCGATAAAATTCGGGAAGAGAGGACTGGACGATGAAAAAGCTAAAATAACAAGGGAAAACGGCCTCAAAAAAAATTGAAGAAAAAAGGTTGACAAAGGGGTTATTTTTGTCGATATTGATAGCGCACACGATAATCAGATAATAGACATAAATTCGGCCTGAGTTTTTAAGCGCTTTAGAATCGGGCGGCGCCGGTTACATAGAGTGGCAAGATAGATACGCTCCCGAAAATATCGCAAAATTGAAAGACACCGCATAACAAACTTTTTGACATTGAAAGAAACTAACAATCTCGTTCTTCCTGTGAGGATTAATTAAACTATGAGCGCATTAAATTACTCTGATTCTCTAAACGAGCCTTTGAACAAAGTTTTGGAAGTGATCAATAAACTTGGCAAAATATCGGATGGGAGGCAACTATATCTATCGAGGAGAACACAAGCATTATGACAAAACCTCTTCGAGCCTTTATCGCCAATGCCAAGATATTGATATCGAAGGTATTTAAAAAGAAATGGTCAAGCAAACCAAAGAAAAATGATCCTTCGGACAAAGTTTTGGAAATTATCGATAAACTAACCAAAATAGATGCTGACGACAAATACATTTATCGCGGGGAACGCAAATACTATGGCAAAGTCTCTTCGGGTCTTTATCGTCAATACCAAGATACTGATATCGAAGGTATTGATATTGAGGTTGTTCAAAAAGAAATGGTCAAGAAAGCCAAAAAGTACACTGATCTTACTGATGAGCATGAAATCTTGTCTGAACTTCAACACTTTGGAGGCAAGACTAATCTTATAGACTTCACCACCAAATTCTACATCGCTCTTTTCTTTGCCTGTGATGGCGCTATGGAGGAGGATGGCAGGGTGATTGTAATGCAAAATTCAGAGAACGCAAGCAAACACATCTGGTGTCCTCGCGATCCGAAAAATCGGACTGATGCTCAAAAAAGCGTATTTGTTCAACCGAAGAAAGGTTATCTGGAACAACAAGAATGGTCTCATACAATCAACGTTCCACACAACCTCAAAAATATCATTTTGGAAGTTTTGCGAAAATCTCATGGCATTTCTACAGAAACTATTTATAATGATCTTCATGGATTTATCAAATACCAAAGTAGACATATAAGCGCCTTTGGGGAGATTGTCAGGGGTTTGATCTATCAGAATCAACATAATAATGTGAAGGCTATCGAACATTACACCAAGGCGATTGAACTAAAACCAGATGATCCTGAAGCCTATAACGATCGAGGCTTTGTTTACTGCGAAAAAGGCGATTTTGAGAAAGCTATTCAAGATTGCACCAAAGCGATTGAACTAAAACCCGATCTTGCCGAAGCCTATAACAATCGAGGCGGTTTTTACTACAAAAAAGGGGATTTTAAGAAAGCTATTCAAGATTGCACCAAAGCGATTGAACTAAAACCCGATTATGCCGGAGCCTATAACAATCGAGGCAGTGCATACAATGGTATGCGCAAATTCGACCAAGCCATTCAAGATTGCACCAAAGCGATTGAACTAAAACTCGATTATGCCGAATCCTATTACAATCGAGGCCTTGTTTACTGCGAAAAAGGCGATTTTGAGAAAGCTATTCAAGATTGCACCAAAGCGATTGAACTAAAACCCGATTATGCCGGAGCCTATAGCAATCGAGGCTATGCTTACTGCGAAAAAGGCGATTTTGAGAAAGCTATTCAAGATTGCACCAAGGCGATAGAACTAAAACCCGACCTTGCCGAAGCCTATAACAATCGGGGCAAGGCATACAGTGGTATGCGCAAATTCGACCAAGCCATTCAAGATTACACCATGGTGATCAAATTGAAACTATATCTCGCCAAAATCTATTACAATCGCGGCATTGCTTACCTCATGAAGGGCTATCGGTATCGTGCGCTGAGGGATTTGAAGGTTGCGGAAGCTTTGGCGAAAGATCAGGGGTTGTTGGATCTTTTGCAACACATTCGGAAACTAATCGATCTTTTACAACGATTCGGGAACTACTTGAATCAAGCGGCGAAGTTTCTTAACCGATAGCATTTCTGGTTTGGTGCAGGGGGCGGGAAAGGCATCAGGTGTGTTTTTCAATAGTTGGTTAGGGATTGGGGAAGTGGAAGCGGAGGGGGGAGAGGCGGGAGTGGAGCTCGCTTAGAAGGCGAGTTTCGGCTTGAGAGGTGGGGGCGGCGAAGGTGACGCTGAAGCGCAGGAAGGCGCCGGCTTCATCCCACGGCACGGTGGAGATGAGTTTCTCGTGGATGAGCCATTGGGAGGCGTCTTCGGCGGAGGCAAATTGGATGCGTGGTCCGTTGGGTTGGGTGATTGCCTGCGGGGCGGGGGTGTAGAGGAAGAAGGAGCCTTTAGGTTTGACGGTGTCAAAGCCCAGCGAGCGGAGGGTTTGAACGAGGCCGTTCATTCGGCGGGAGTATTTGGCGGCGATGGTTTTGGTGATTTCGGGGTGATTGAGGCACCAGGCGGCGGCGTGTTGGATGGCGAGGAATTGGCCGGAGTCGGTGTTGTCTTTGATGTCGCCGTATGCTTGGACGAGGAGGGGGTTGCCGGCGACAAAGCCGCAGCGCCAGCCGGTCATGTTGAAGGCTTTGCTGAGGGAGTGGAGTTCGAGTCCGATTTCTTTGGCGCCGGGGATGGAGAGGAAGCTCAGGGGTTTTCCTTCAAAAAGGAGGGCGGCGTAGGCGGCGTCGTGAATGACGATGAGTTGGTGTTGTTTGGCGAATTGGACGGTTTGGGCGAAGAATTCGGTTGTGGCGATGGCGCCGGTGGGGTTGTTGGGGTAGTTGAGGACTAAGACTTTGGCTTTTTGGAGAATGGCTGGAGGAACGGAATGCAAGTCGGGCAGGAAGTGGTTTTTGCGGTGAAGAGGGAGGTTGTGGACGATGCCTCCGTAGTAGCGGGCGTGAGTGCCGAAGACAGGGTAGCCGGGGGTGGTCATTAGCACGTAGTCGCCGGGATTGATGAAGGCGGCGGGCAGGATGGAGAGGGCGGCTTTGCTTCCGATGGAGTGCAGGATTTCGGTTTCTGGATTGATGTTGGGAACGTCGCAGACTTTTTCGAGATAGTTTGCGGCGGCGGTTTTGAGGGTTTGGCCGCCATTGTCGGCGTATCCTCGATTGTCGGCTTTGCGGGCTTCTTCGGCCAGCACTTGAACGGCGTCGGGAGAAGCCATTTCGTCAGGCTCGCCGACTCCCATGTCAATGATTTCGGTTTCGGGATAGGCTTGGCGAGCGGCTAGTTTTGCCCGTTTGATTTTTTCAAATTTGTAAATGGCAGGGGATTTTCCGTATTGGCTACCTCCGATGCGTTTGGCGAACAGGTTTTGAATGTAGGATTCCGGCATAGGCTAGGTTTATGTCGTTTTATTTGGTTGTTTCAAAAGGGAATACAGAATAACGGAAAGCGGACGCGCGGGCAAGTTTTTTGCTTGGGAATGGCAAGGAAACGAAACCTTGCGAGATTGTTCTTTTGCGGTGGTTTGAACTGGTTGCGCTTTTTTGAGGCCGCTTTATTTCTCGCAGTGGTTTGGATATGGAAGTGAATGTGGCGGAAACTGAACAAGGCGCTTTGGGCATGTTGCTGACTACTGCGCCGGGCAGTGTGGAGTTCCGGATCGGAATGGCTTTGGCTGAGGAGTCACAATGGGAAGGGGTTCGGGTGTTTTTGTATCTTTTGGACGACGCTGTGGAGGGGGCAGAGGAAATGCGCGGGCTGGCCGAGCAAGGCGTTCGGATCAGTGCCTGCGCGTATGCGGCGCAGCGGAGGTCGTTGCCTTTTTGCGAACACGTTGTTTACGGCGGGTTTTCGATGCTCAACAACATCATTGCGCATTCGGATCGCTTTGTGTCGGATTGCGCTGGGAAACATCTTTCGCCGCCAAAAAACGGTTTGCTCATTGTTGTCTCCGCCGATCCGCGCGCGAATCGGCGAGCGGCGGAAGCGGTGAGAGTGGCGGCTGGTTTGGCGGCGCTTGGGGAATTGCGCGTCCAAACGTGTTTTTGCGGAGTTGGAGCCTTGATTCTCAGTCGACCGGCTTCTTCGTTTGCGGATGGAGAAGTGATTGAGTCGTCCCTGCCCATTCTCGCCAAACATGCGGCAAAGATTTGGGCGAAGGCTGATGATTCCTTTCTCGAAGGAGAAAGACAGGCGGACTACGAACGCATTGGCACCGATGAATGGGCTAATATTATCGGCGGCGACGTTCATAAGATTTGCTTTTAGGGATGAGTTTTGTCATCTAAAAATCAAATCTAAAATATACCAAAAATCTATAACTTCCCCTACTTCCCAACCAATAACAACGCCAATCGCCAAAAGAACAAATCTACTAGAAGATGAGATTGTGTTTATGTTACTTTGCATTGAATCTATTTTATGATTCAAGTCGTCAATCTTATATTCCAACCTTTCTATGTCGTTGTTGTTCATTTTACTTCTTTTTTGTGCGGGGCAGTTGCGGATCTTTGCGGCGGACTAAGTACAACCAGGCAAAGACAGCGGCCATTGCCGCAATGCCCGCGCCAAGGAGGTAGGGCAGTTGGGGACGAAGGTCGTGTAGAGTGGCGGCCGTCAAGGGTCCAAAAATTCTCGCCAGAGTTCCCGCGCTTTGGGCGACGCCGAAGGTGTTTCCTTGTTCGTTGGCTGGCGCGTTGAGGGAAATCATACCCATTGTAGGCGCGCGGTTAAGTCCGGAGAACAGAGCAAACAAACCTAAGACCGCCAACATAGCGTAGTCGCCTTTCACAAAAGGAACCAGAAAGAGACTGGCCGCAACGCCGAGCAAACCGGCGCTAATTAGGAACGGCTCTCCAAAGCGCTTGACGAGGCGACCCACCAATCCTTGCGCCAGAAAGGCAATCAGGCCGCACCAAGCGAATACATAGCCGACTCGGGTTTTATCGTATTCAAAAGGCGGTTCTTTCAACAACAGAGGCAAAGTGCTTTCAAAACCGGCGAAGCAGAAGGTGGCTAGAAAGAATATCCCGATCAAAAGGCCTAACTTCGGCTGGCGCAAGGTGTGTTCCCACTGCTTGAACTTGGGACGATCCGGCGCCGGCTCGCTGGAAGATTTTCGGCTTTCGGGCAGAATGACGCAAGCTAAAAGGAAGTTTCCCCCGCAAATCGCCGCCGCTACCCAGCCCGGCCCCGGCAATCCAAAAAACTTGGCGCTTATCGCGCCAATCGCCGGGCCGAGCATAAAACCGACGCCGAAGGCAACCCCGATGAGCGCCAGGCCTTTGGAACGATTCTCCGCCTCCGTAACGTCTGCGATGTAAGCGGAAGCAACCGAGAGGTTGGCCCCCGCAATTCCCGCAAACACCCGCGAGACGAGAAGCATCCACAAGCCGGGCGAGCCTTCCCAAGAAGAAGCCGCGGCAAAAAGCACGTAGGAAAACGTCGATCCCGCTGTGCTGACTAGAATAACAGGGCGACGACCTACGCGATCCGAAAGCCTGCCCAACCACGGAACAAAAAAGAACTGCATCACCGAATACGAAGCGATGATCGCTCCGATCTGCCACCCCGACGCTCCAAATTGATCCGCATACTGCGGCAACAGCGGCAACACAATCCCGAACCCGATAAGATCCATGCAAACAGTGAGAAAGATAACCAGTCGAGAAGGCTTTTTCATGGACGAATCCGGCAAACCGCAAACACTAGCGCATTTCCCGCCAAACCATTAAGAACAAAATTCGCGACAAACGGATTCGCACAAACTATATGAGCAGATGCTTATGCGGATCGGACGCACGCCATTTCCCAGAAAAAACTCGACCGCCGGCTGCCTCTGATTCTGCGCAGGCAGAACAAAAGCCATCGCAAAGTCATTTGAGTCGGTTGAATTCGCGGCCGGCGTCGTCTATAATTTGGCTATGCCGATTCTTGAAGAACCGGAAATCACAACACGCCCCCACGCAGACACCCAACTGGATCCGGGCTACTTGGTAATCTGCTGGGATGACCCCGTCAACTTGATGGATTACGTCACTCACGTCTTCCAGAAGGTCTTCGGCTGGCCAAAGGCTAAGGCCGAACGCCACATGCTGGAAGTGCACCAAACCGGCAAAAGCCTGCTGGCGCGCGAAACGCTGGAAAAAGCGGAACACTACGTCCACCAACTGCAAGCCTTCAACCTGCAGGCCACGATGGAACGCGACCAATGATCGTCATGCGAGTCTTTGAAAAAACCGACTCCGCTCTCGTCATTGAACTCGGCCTTGCCGAAACCGACTTTCTCAAACAAATCCTCTCCGACTATCCGCTCGTAGCCAACGAATCCCGCTGCTTCTCCGCCTTTGCCGACGCCGACGAAGTCCGAGAAAACACACAACTCCTCCAAAACAGCCTGAACGAGCATACCCAAACCAACCGCGCCAAACTCCAAACATGGCTGGCCTCGCCCAAAACTTGGAAACCCTTCCCAGACCGAGCCCTGCTCTCCCTCAAAACCGAAGACTGCAGTTGGTTCCTCCAAATCCTAAACGACCTCCGCATCGGCAGCTGGCAAAAACTCAACCGCCCCGATCCAGAAGAACTCGCCTCCATAGAACTCAACCAAGAAAACGCCCATCCACTGCTTGCCATGGAAGTATCCGGCCTCCTCCAAACCCTGATCCTAAACGCACTTTAACCAAAACACCCAAGCCATGGCCTCCCAATCAAACCACCCGCCGCCTTCCCAACCAAAAAGATCCGCAAATGCGAAAACAACGACACAGAGAAAAACAGCGCCCCGCAATTCAAAACGCACTCCGCCCAAAAAAGAACCAATAATCCACACCGAATCAACCGCCAACCTCGTCGCCGTCGGCGGCAACCTCAGCGCCCGACAACTGCTCGCCGCCTACCAAATCGGCCTCTTCCCTTGGTCGGTCAACCCCGTCACCTGGTGGTCTCCCGATCCGCGCGCCATTTTCGAATGGAACCGCCTTCACATCTCCCGAAGCCTCAAACGCCGCTTGCGCCAAAACCCATTCCGCATCACCTTCAACCAAACCTTCGGCCAAGTCATCCGCCACTGCGCCCGCCGCCCCAACGGCGAAGACAGCTGGGTCACCCAAGAATTCATCCTCGCCTACGAAAACCTCCACCAACTCGGACACGCCCACTCCGTCGAAGCTTGGAACGCAACCCAACTCGTCGGCGGACTTTACGGCGTCGCCATCGGCGGCCTCTTCGCCGGCGAATCCATGTTTCACCGCCAAAACGACGCCTCCAAAATCGCCCTTTGCTACCTTCACCAAGCCTTGAAACAAGCCGGCTTCGC
The DNA here is from genome assembly GCA_965203425.1 of Limisphaerales bacterium. Lineage (GTDB taxonomy): Bacteria > Verrucomicrobiota > Verrucomicrobiia > Limisphaerales > AAA164-E04 > UBA2970. Next base: position 694,974 of record OZ241891.1, read on the forward strand.
CCTCTTCGACATCCAAATGCTAACGCCCGTCACTCAACAACTTGGCGCCGTAGAAATCCCTCGTAGCCAATACCTCCAACGCCTCCAAACCGCCATCCGCCTGCCCTGCCGCTTTCCCAGCCAAAGAACTCCGTAAATGCGGAAGCAATGATGCAGAGAAAAACAACGCCTCGCCAAACCGCCGCAAAACCGAGACTAAGCCGTCTCAGAACCGAAATCCCGCCCCCAAAAACCACCCCAACCGCCGCCGCAAACGACGGAAAACAAAGACAAAAGCCGATTTTTCCCAATCCAAGAAAAAAAGTGCAAAAAAAAATCGAAAAAAAATGTTGACGAAGGGATTGCTTTGTGTTTCTCTTGCGTTTGTCCATTGACCGTCTGGCGGGGGCCTTCGTTGAAAATCGGGTCTCCTGCTCAGATGTCACAGTCTGATTTAGTGTTGGGAGAGCCGTAACGTTCTCTTTCCCTTTTGCTTCGGCAAATAGGCAAGACTCTTCGCGTTTCTTCGTCGGATGGTTAATGGACAGGCCTGAATCGGCTTTGACATTAACAGATTATTAAGTAGACATGCAGAAGTCCTTTTTTATTGGAATTGGCTGGCAAACGTAGCCAAATTGAGTAACACTCAACGCAACGGAACCATGGAATCGACGACGTCCAAGTCACCGATCAAGGAGAAAGCGGTCATCGCCGCCTTCCTTGCCGTCGTCACCGCTTTGACGTCGATCCCCAACGACGCCGAAGCGGCATCGCCTCCGCCTACCTACGAACTCTACGGCACGGACACCAAGAGAACCTACCGAGTCAAAGATGCGGGAATAGTCCTTATTATGCCCATTTATCGCTTCGGTGCATGGGAACTTGCGGAGCAGGAAATTAACCGAGTCCGCAGGCCAGGCTCACGGGGACGAGAGGAAAGCGTCGCTACTTGGCGCTATTATTGGGATAAAGGCACTCGAGAAACCTACGGTGTCATCCTGTCAGCTAAATCCACCAAATGGTTCGTGGCTGACAACCAAAAGCCTGAATACGATAACCTCTATCATTACCGTACAGAAAAGGATCCAGTAACCGGCAAGAGGAGCAGGTACGACTTTGTAAGACGGGGCGATAAAGATCCCGCCGTGATTGACCTAGGTAGCAAAGCTTGGCTTGTGGGAAGTAGAACTTGGTTGACCGGCCGTGGCTGGTTTGGAAACGTCAATTCATCAACCCAAAAACACGTTGGGCGATGGAGAACTTACATGAAACTAACGGCCCAGCACACGAGCGGCGGGGCAAAACGTTTTACGGTGAATATTGATTACGGAGTCAACGGATCCACCGATCCAACAACCATCAGTCGAACTGTAACACTCTCTCCGGAAGAGACGACCACAATTTCCCTTTCCTCTCCGGGCGGGGATTGGTCCAATATTCTCGATGTGAGCATTCGGGAGAACGCTCCCCCGGCGCCGATTCCGACACCCAGCAACGGTGGAGGAAACGGCGACGGTGACGGTCCCTCGCTGAATATCAACATTCCCATCGGCCCCATTGAGATCGAAATTCCCATCACACCAAACGCACAATCGACCAATCAAGCACAACGTCCGAGCGGCAACGGCAACTAAATTTCAAAAAGGAGTACAGCGAAAATGAGAACGATAATTGTTTCACTAATTTTGTTTGCAGTAGTTTTGGTTTACATTGTGTTGAATCCAAGCGATAAGCCAACAAAGACAACAAGCCAAGAGACGGCGGCGGAAGGAAAAAAAGCCCGCGGAAACGCGGGAAAAACAACTTCTCCTCGTGCGCGTCAAAAGGCCAACGAAGCGGATTGGGCGGCGGTTCATGCCATTGCGCAGGAATACGCTCCTCAGTTGGCCGAATTGGAAAATCAACGAGATGAGTTCAAATCTGTAGTTGCCCAATTTTTACCAGATGAATTGGGATACGCTGACATTCAGGGGGATGAATTTGAACCATTAGGAATTGATCCCAACTTAGGATGGCACGACAAGCAGAGCGCGGTTTGGGATGGATTGTATAACGCCGAGAAAGCGATTCGGGATGTGGAGCGGGAACAGTGGGCGCGGATGAGCGAGTATTTGTCGCCCTACGAGTTGCGGGAATACAAGCTAGAACATTCGTGGCGAGCGCGCATGATTCGAGAGAAGGCGGCGTGGATGGATCCTCCTTTGAGCGAAGGCGAGTTTCTGTCGATTTTCGCTGACGAAGAACACGAGGACAACGCCTTTGACGCCATCGCGGACAGCAAGTTTGACGGCAACTGGGTAGAAATGGATAAAGCACGTGGTCGAGGAGACAGAAAGTTCGTAGTGATCTTGCGCCAAAACAAGCCGTTTGAAGAGAAACGCGCTGAGATTGACAACTCTACGGACCCCGATCTTCGGCTTTACATGGACGAAATGCGGCCGATTTATCAATACTCTAGAGTGGGCGTGCCTCCCCTATCGCAAGAGCGGCAGTATCTCTACGATTTTGGGCCGAATAGTAAGGCAGTGGTAGAAGCGGAGTTGGAGGCGGATCGAGTGGAGGAGATGAGGGTTAACGGGCAGGCTACGTTAGAGGAAGTGAACGCCGCCAGAGAGCGAACGATGGAAGCGATGATAGGAGAAACGGAAGACGAATTCGTTGCGGACGAGTAAGTTGCCGGGCCTAGTTTGCGTTCCTTCCTTTTAGCCAATCCCTTTTCAGGGTTGGCTTTTTTGTTTTGTTGGGAAAGGCAGGGTGCGTTTGGCGATTTGTGGCGAGTCGAGAATGCTTTGACACATCGGAAGTTATATTTATTAGAGGGGAAGTGGATTTGGTTTTTCCCGACTAGTGTTTTCAATTGCTTTGACGTTGTTTTACTTTTTCAGCGCGGACGACGTGTTCGAGGTGATGTACCATTTTCGGATAAATTTGAGCGGCATCAAACTTTTCAAGAAATACTTTTCGCGCCTTTTGCCCTAAGGTTTTGCGTTTGGATTCGTTTTTTGCGAGTTCATCTAATTTCGCAGCTAACTCTTCGCCGTTTTCGTAGATAAAACCGCATTGCTCCTTGGTGATGAGATCGCCTACCAATCCCGTTAAGTGGGAAGCCAGCGGCAGTCCGGCTGAAAGATATTCAAATATCTTATTGGAAAGGCTAATTTGGTAATCGCGTCTTCGAGCAATGCACAGAAGCGCCACGTGAGCGCAGCTTTTTAGAACGGCCATTTGCGAGGTGCCTAGGTGTCCGAGAAAGACAATCTCAGGATGTTTTTGAGCGAGCTTTTTTAGTTCTTCCGCGCAATCGCCCGCTCCGGCAAACAAAAATTGAAAAGGACGGGAATGGTTTCTAAGTCTGGACGCCGCCTCAAGGACTGGTTCAAACGCATCCCACACGGTGCGGTTCAGTCGTCCGAGGAAGAGAACTTTAAACACATCTAAATTATTTAGATTGGGCACTTTAGAGGTAAGGTCTTTCTCTGCATCAGCTACATCCTTAGCATCCACTTTCAGATCCGTATACCCTAAGGGAAAGACGCCATCCATTGCAGATCGCGGCCGGCCTGCATATCCGAGAATCCAATCCAAGTAAGGTTCGGTAATCCCAATGCATCCCGTCGCCTGGCGCGCCGCGGAACGAAGCACCATTCGCATCGCAACAATATAAGGGGTTATCAGCATTCGCTTGATGGGTGAGAAAAGATCCGCAAAAACATCCGGCCACATGTCGCGGGCGTCAATTAACACGGGGACTTTATAGATCTTGCCTAAAGTCACGGACATTCGAGCCAATTCCGGCGCCGGCATGGCGCACAAGATTATATCTGGTTTTGACGCCGAAGAAACATTGGCTCGCAGGCGGAGCGCTTGCCGAAGTCCAACCAGCGCCCTCTTGACGGAGACAGCGCGCGAATGCCCTGAGCCTAGATGAAGCAGGCGAATCTGAAAACCAGAGTCCACGTCGACAACCTTGTCGCTTGTATAGCGAAGTCGGTGAATGCGGCAGTCAAACGTCGACGTCCACCAAACCACGTCGTGTCCGGCGGCTCGGAGTGCGTTTGCCGCCATTCCCATCCGGTAGAGTCGAGGAGACGGGTCTATCGGAAGAGTTTCTTCGAATCTTACTAACCAAACGCGCATAGTATTTCTAGGTTACAATTTTATAGTTTGTTACGAACTGTTTGTTGGGGTCCGATTCAGATTGCAGTCTGCTTTGTATGGTTGCGCTAAAGGATACGCTCTTGCCCAGCAAATTCGCCGACTCTTGATTGCTTTGTCATATCCAACCAGACTTAATCTCAACTGATCCATTTTCCGTTTGAAAAGAGCGGGAATTAAATATCTTAATGAAAATATCGTCAAGAGAATTCTACCGAGACGAGCAAGCGGATTCTGAGACAAATCGAGGTGGAAAGGCAGGAAATTACGAAGATGCATCGGATCGCAAAATTTTCTGGTAGAGATTAAGATAGGCTTTGGTTGCGCGTTTCCAGGAAAAATCACGGCTCATGGCGCGTCGTTGGTAAGCGCAAAAAAGTTCTGTTTTTTGGAAAATCCTCCTTGCCCGGCAGATTGCTTCCAAGAGGGCGTCGATGGTAAATTTGGCGAATTTGACGCCGGTGGCTTGGTTTTCGCCTTCGCTTTCGTCTTGAACGGAATCGCGAAGCCCACCAACCGCATGCACGATGGGGATGGTTCCATATCTCTGGCTATATAGTTGGTTGAGGCCGCAGGGTTCAAAACGGGACGGCATTAGGTAAAAGTCGCAGGACGCTTCAATGCGGTGCGCCCAAACAGGATCATAGCCGATTTTGATTCCGGCTTGAGTTGGGAATTGACGGGCAAGTTCTTGCATCATGCGCTCCAAGTCCGGCTCTCCCGAACCTAGCAGGACAAATTGCATGGGGCGTTGCAGGCTTTGTCGCAGGGCTTCGGCCAGTAACGCGATGCCCTTTTGTTCCACCAGCCGCGAGATGATTCCGAACAGAGGAATTTGGGCGTCGACGGCAAATCCCAAGTCGCGTTGCAGTCGTTTTTTCTCGGCGGCTTTGCCGCGCATGTTTTCCGAAGAATAGGAATGTTCCAAATGCGGGTTGTTGGCGGTGTTCCACTCGGCGTAATCCACGCCGTTGAGAATACCGGTCAATCGATCCCGCCGCTCGTCTAAAACACCTTGCAATCCGCAGCCAAATTCTTCACTAAGAATCTCTTTGGCATAAGAAGGGCTGACCGTGGTGAGATGATCGGCGTAGACTATGCCGGCTTTTAGAAAGCTCAGTTGCCCGTAAAACTCCATTCCGGTCGGCGTAAAGTATTCGGGCGGAAGATTCGTCAACGGCATCCAATGCGACGGAAAAAGCCCCTGATAGGCGAGATTATGAATGGTGAATAAGGTTTTCGGCGGCGCGGGATAGTTGCCCTTTTGCGCTTCGTTTTTCAGCAAGGCGGGAAGCATTGCCGCCGGCCAATCGTGAACGTGAACGACGTCCGGCCTCCACGGAATCTGACGCGATAGCTCCAGCAGAACTTTGTTAAAAAAGAGAAAGCGCTCAGCGTTGTCCGTATAATCGACGTTGCGTTCCCCGTAAATGCCGCTGCGCTCAAAGAAACGCTGGTGATCCACAAAATAAATCGTCAAGTTCTTTGACGGCTCGCACTCGTAAATCCCGCCGCTTTCCCTTTGCGAACCCAGCTTCACTGTCACCACTCGCTCTGTTTGCCGAATGCTCGGATGCGCCTCCAAAATGCCGCGATACAAAGGTGTCACCACGCCGACGCGAATGCCCGCCGCGCCAAGATACTTGCCCAAAGCCGCTGTCACATCGGCCAAACCACCTGTTTTTGAGAACGGTTGCACCTCGCTGCAGCCGATTAACACCTTCATCGGACATCCCTTGCGCCGCAAAGCGCCGCTTATTGGGGAGGAATCCGATCCGCGCGAAGAAAAGGCCGCAGCGGTTCGGGAATCAGAATGCTCCCGTCCTTTTGTTGATGCGTTTCCACCAGCGCCACAAACAACCTCGCCAAAGCCGTGCCGCTTCCGTTCAACAAATGCGGAAAACAACCCTTCCCTTCTTCAGACTTATATTTGAGTTCCATGCGCCGTGACTGAAAATCCTCGCAATTAGAACAACTAGAAACTTCTAAATAATCCTCCTGCCCCGGCGACCACACTTCTATATCATAAGTCTTCGCGCTCGCAAAACCCAAATCCCCAGCGCACAACAATACAACGCGATAGTGAAGACCCAAAAGTTGCAACACCCGCTCGGCATCCACTACCATGCTTTCCAATTCATCGTAACTTTGATCGGGAAGCGCAATCTTGATCAACTCCACCTTGTCAAATTGATGCACGCGAATCATCCCTCGCGTTCCCGTTCCGGCCGCTCCCGCTTCCGCTCGAAAACAAGGGCTATAAGCGCAATATCGAATCGGCAAATCTTTATAAGAAAATCGCTCTCCCCGATGCATATTCGCCACCGGCGCCTCCGCAGTTGGGATTAGCCAAAGTTTCCCCAAAGTCTCCTCATCCTTCCCCTCTTGAACCGCCTGCCAAAGTTCCTCCAAAGTTTCCTCATCTTGCCCTTGCCGAACCGCCTGCCGAAACTTCTTCAGCGCATTCCAATGCTTTCCCACATTCTGCTCGTCCTTTCCCTCTCGAACCGCATACGCCTGATCCGCAAACTTAGGCAACTGCCCCACATCCTCCATACAAGCCCGATTAACCACAAACGGCGGCGACACTTCGCTATATCCATGCTTGGAAGTGTGCAAGTCCAATAGAAACTGAATCAAAGCCCGCTCCAACCGCGCCCCCCAATCGGTGTAAAGCAAAAAACCGCTCCCCGCCAACTTCGCCCCCCGCGCAAAATCCACCAACCCCAAATCCTCGCAAAGCGCCCGATGATTCTTCGGCGCAAATGAAAACTCTTTCCTTTCGCCCCATTCTCGCACCGTAACATTATCCGCCGCAGACGCCCCCTTGGCCGCCGACTTATGCGGCAAGTTCGGCAACTTCAAAATCAAAGCCCGCAACGCCCTTTGCGCCCGATCCGCCCTTCGCTCCTTGCTGGTAATCTGCCGGCTATGATGCCGCATCCACCGCTTATGCCGTTCGGCCTCGTCAAACTTCTCCTGCCCCACCAAAGTGCTAATCACCTTGGAAGCCCGCTTATGCTCCGCCTTCATCCCCTCCACCTCCGTCAACTGCGCCCGCCATCGCTCGTCCAAATCCACAATCTCATCCACCAACGCCTCCTCTCCGTCCCCGCGCCGCGCCAATCGCGCCCGCACGGACTCCGCCCGCTCTCGAATCACTTTGATGTCCAACATCGGCGCCATCCATACACCAAACCCCGCCCCCAAAGCAAGAACCTTTCCCGCCAAAGCCAACCCCAAAACCGCCGCAAAACCGAGACGAAGCCGTTACTAAGCCGATACTAAGCCGTCTCAGAACCGAAATCCCGCCCCCAAAACCCCCAAAACCGCCGCCGCCCAAGCCCCGCCCCAAACAACGGCGAACCCAGAGAATCCTTCCTTGCCTTCCCTCCAGAAATCCGCCAATCTACCCCCAGATTAAATTCACCGCCGCTTTGAAATTAAGAAAATGATATTTTTGCTCCGAGTTATCTGGGTATGCACCTGCATTGTAGGGGGCAATTGGTTGCTCTCTTGGTTGTTTGGGGGCGAGATGATATCCTTCGACGTGGCTTTCATTCTCTCCGCCATCGTAGTCGTAGGCTGGACCTTACAAGACCTGATTATCGGTTTAGGAAGGAATCTTGACATCCTGAAAAACGAGATTGACAGCCCTTACGGCGGTTTGAAAAGCAAGATGGATGATTTGGAAAGGAAGATTGGAGGTTTGGAAAGCAGGATGGATAATTTGGAAGAGAAGATGGACGAAATACGGCGCGATTTGAAGTGAAACGATTAAAAAATCCCAAACCGCCCCAACAAAGCCTCACGAAGAAAAATTGGCAAACTCGACGATTTTTTGTTGCCTTCCCTCCAGAAATTCGCCAATCTGTCCCCAGATTAAATTCACCGTAATTTTGAAATTGGAAAAATGACAGTTTTTTTAGATATACCGAGTTGTCTGGTTGGTTCAGTTATCTTCTCTCTTCTCTTGTTCTTTGGACTGACGAGAAGGATAGCTTTCTTTCGCTTTACCGTAGTATGCGTCTTCGTTTCTCTCTTGTCGTTTATTGTATTGCCGACGGCGTTGTTTGATGGTCGCACGCCTGATAAGCCTGGGGAGTCGCCAGGTTTCGATTTTCTCATGAACTGCCTTATCGGCTTGACTGGTTTTCCTGTCAGCACCCTTGTCACTCTCTGGTTGGTTGATCTTTGGCTCTGGGTGGCTAGTTTGAAAATTAAGATTTCTATAAAAAAGAAGAAGGACGAAATGCGTGGTGATTCGGACTCGAGAAATGGAAAAAATAGACTGGACTAAATCTTTGGAATAAAACGAGACTTGTGCGCAATTCTCAAGTTGGAAATAGAAATAGAAATCAAGAAAGGCAGTTCTTATGGCAAAGTTTTTAGGCGTTCCCACTTCCGGCTCCCAAGGAGCCACCACTTGGTCCCGCAACCGCTACGGGCAATACACCCGCATGCGCGCCCATCCCGTCAACCCCAACACTCCCGCCCAACGGCAGGCTCGCTCCGCTCTCTCCGGTTGCGCCTCCGCTTGGCGAGAGTTGACCGCCGCCCAGCAAATCGCTTGGAACGAATTCGGCAAAACCCAACGGCGCAAAGGCTCCCTCGGCCAAGAACCCGAAGCGCAGGAAAAAGAGCGCGCCAAAAACAAACCGCAACACTAAGAATTTTGGCCGACGCTCTCCAAAGCAAAGGCCGTCAATGGAAAAACACACTCAAAAGTAAAATAGAAAGATCATTATTATGACTGACATTATTATTACTATCATCGGAATGACGGCGGCTTTGGCTCTCGTGATATTCATCGCCTACAAAGGCATCACCACAACCCCCAAAACCGGAAATCAACGTTCTGACCCGTCCAAATGCCCCTTGCAACGCCCGCGCAAAGGCTCTTCTCACCGCTACGGATTCCGAGATCTATCATTAGATATAGTTTGTTGGTTTCTTTCATTCATCGTAGAGGCGTTCCGCTGGATTTTCTCAGGGATTGTCAGGATAGTTTCCAGCCTTTTTCGCTGGCCAATTATCATCATAGTCTGGCTTGTGCTAACTCCCCACCAAATCCAATCTGCGTCTAATGGCAGACTCCCTGGACCGACTGGCGGTCTGAGAATTTTGAATCTTCTAAACAAGGGCTGGGCATCAGCTCGTGCGGGCGGTCTCTACGTAAACTCCTACTTTTTCTGGGACAGCACTTGGTATGGCGACAGTGTGGCATCACGCAACTATAGCATCTTCGTGCCGTCTTCTACATGGAATTATCTTAGGCGTTATGGGCCGGATGTTAACGAAGCGATTCACGGCTACGTGCCTTACGAAGATGGTTATCTAAAGACGCGCTTTTGGAACTTTGAATCGAATAGTTGGGCATACATGTGGTCGAATGGCTCCCGCCCATCACACACTCCCAAGGAATGGCAGTTTGATTACTTCTTCCATGATGAGTATGACGAAACTGTCGACGAAGATGGGGAAACCGTCGTTGATTGGGGTTCAGGCAAAACCAGTTGGGGTGAAAAGCTCAAAAGCCCGACGGGCGATCACGTGTCCTGGGCTTACACTGCCCGCTACGACATGACCCACAAAGTTAAATCCTACTACAGATCTTTTGCAAGAGCGCCCGCAATGCCCAACACTATCAAAGTTACTCTTGAATATCAACTGGAGGACTTGAGCTACGGCGAACACGAGGAAACAGGGTAAGGCGTGGTTTGGCTCAAAAGAACCACCAGGGATCAATGGGAAAGACCCAAAGAATACAATATGTCCGGCACGAGCGATGATTACAGGAACGTCGATCTTCTTGAGCATGGCGAAGGCTTGGTAGCTTCGAGAACAAGCGGTTTCGTGAAGCGAGAGAGGAAATGGGGTTTTGACGGGAGTTTCACCCCTGTGGCTTTCGTCTTGGAAACTTGCTCGGGACAAACTTGCACACCGACTTGCGATGCGATTCGGCGTCGATTTCTATCAGGTAGCCCTCCTGGCGCGTAACATTTAGAAGGAAAGGTAAGAGAATGGAGAAAGATAGACGTTATTGGATTCTCGGTTTTGGGGCGGTTGCCGTGGCGGTGATTTTCTGGCTGAGCCCGCGCCCGGAAGAAAAGAAAGAAGAGGAAACGGCAAGCGCGCCGGCAGAGGAAGCTTTGGTTGAAGAGGCGCCGAAGCCGGCGGAAGAACCAGTGCAGGCAATGCCCACGCAGGAGGAGTTTGAAGAAGCGGCGCGGCGGGCAAAGTGGGAGGCCAACTTCCCCTACAAACCGACTTATCATCCCACCTTGAAGTTTGATCCGATGATCTACGATCCGGCGAACCCGGCCACTTGGAATAATCCGGGCGGCAAGCGGATGCATCCAGTGATTGACGAGCATATTTTCATGCGAAGTTTCTTTGAGAACGAGTTGCGCTTTACTGAGACTTTTGAGCAGCTCTACCATCTTCTTGAGGAATACGATCGGCACGACAATCCTGGGGTCGCGGCCGGCATCTTCAACGACATACAAGACTATCACGAGGCGCTGGCCTATCATCCCGACGAGGTGATTATGAAAGAGGTTTTCGCCGGCGTGGATCCGTCCACGGGAGAGGAGATTACTAAAATGGTGCCGGCTTTTAGAAGAACCGAGATGACTTGGGGGCAAAAGGTGCATTCTCATGCTGAGAGCATTGTTTACAAGCTGCACGCTCGGAAGAGGTGGCCGGCCAAAGAGTGGATGCCGGAAGAAAAGGCGATGGCCTTGCGGGATCGAATACTGGCGGAGATTCCGCCGGAAGATACGACCCGCTACGATCCGCCGAGGTTCGGTTTGATTATGAAATACGGCGATGATCTAGAGGAAGGCGATTCCCTTCTGATTCCGAAGGAAGGCTGGGTGGAAGCGTATTGGAAGTGGCAGGATTGGGCTTCGCCGATCATCGCCCGGAGGTTGGAAGAGCGAAGAAAGGCCGCCGGTTTGCCGCCGCCGCCCCCACCAATTCCCAATCCGAATTCGTTTGAGTAAGCGAAGGAGCGAACGGGCAATTCAAGCCGAGCCAATCCCTTCGTGGGGTTGGCTTTTTTTGTTGGTTTTTGGGAAAGGTAAGAGGCAGTTGGTGATTTGCGGCGGGGCGAGAATGTTTTGACGGCTCGGCGTTTTTTGCGTAGCGTTTTGGCTGCGAATGATTGGGATTGGAAAGACGGTTTTTAAGAAGGTTTTCGGGACGCGGAACGACCGGGAAGTGAAGAAGCTTCGGGGTTTGGTGGCGCAAATCAACGAGATTGAGGCGTCCTATCAGGCGTTGAGCGACGAGGATTTGCGGCGGAAGACGGCGGAGTGGAGGGCGAGGCTTTCTTCCATTGAGGAGGATGCGGCTTTGGCGCGGGAGTTGGACGCCGTTTTGCCCGAAGCCTTTGCGGTGGTGAAGAATGCCTGCCGTCGTTTGTGCGGTTCGGAGGTTTTGGTGAAGGGACACGCGCTTCGCTGGGAGATGATTCCGTTCGACGTGCAGTTGATTGGAGGCTATGCGCTGCATTCGGGGCGGATTGCGGAGATGGCGACCGGCGAAGGCAAGACGCTGGTGGCGACTTTGCCGGTGTATTTGAACGCGTTGTCCGGGCGGGGCGTTCACATTGTGACGGTGAATGATTATTTGGCCTCGCGCGACAGCGAATGGATGGGCGCGGTGTATCGGTTTTTGGGATTGAGCGTGGGTTGCATTTTGCACGACCAGCCGCCGATGGTGCGCCGCGAGCAATACGAATGCGACGTCACTTACGGCACTAACTCGGAGTTTGGCTTTGACTACTTGCGCGACAACGGCATGGCTTCGAAGAAGGAGGAGCAAGTGCAGAGGAGACATTACTTTGCGATTGTAGACGAGGTGGATTCCATTTTGATTGATGAAGCGCGAACGCCGCTCATCATCAGCGGTCCGGCGGTGGTGCATGCCGACAATCGCTATGATCAACTCAAACCGGCGGTGGAAGGTTTGGTGCGGCGGCAGAAAAAGCTTTGCCAAAACTATTTGCGGGAAGCGGAGGCGATTTCCAAAAAACTCCGCCCCGAAAACGGTTCTTCTCCGGAGAACGCCGATTTGTTGGCGCAGGAACTCGGCTTGTTGCTATATCGCACGAAATTGGGCGATCCGAAGTCCGCGGGTTTCTTGCGTTTTTTAGAAACTCCGGAGAATGTGAAGTTTATGAACAAGGCGGAGATGACGCTTCACACTGATCAAACTAAAAAGGATCTATACGCGCAAAAGGAAGAGCTGTTCTTTGCGATAGAAGAAAAAAGCCACGACGCCGATTTGACGGAAAAGGGACGCGGTTTTCTGAGCCCGGAAGACCCCGACGCCTTTATGTTGCCGGACTTGACGGAGATTTACCATGAGATTGACAGCAATGAATCTAAGAACGCCAAGCAAAGGATGGAGGCGAAGGCCAATGCGCAGAAAGAGTTCGAAGCCAAAGCGCAGAAGATTCACACTATCTCGCAACTTCTTAAGGCTTACTGTTTATATGAGAAAGACGTTCAATACGTTGTGCAGAACAACGAAGTGATTATTGTTGACGAAAACACCGGCCGTTTAATGACGGGGCGCCGTTGGAGCGAAGGGCTTCATCAAGCCGTGGAAGCGAAGGAGGGAGTGGAAATTAAACGAGAGACGCAGACTTACGCCACGATTACCATACAAAACTACTTTCGGCTTTATACCAAGCTTGCAGGGATGACCGGCACGGCGGAAACCGAAGCTAGCGAGTTTTTAGACATTTACAAGCTGGGGGTTTTAGTCGTTCCCACCAATCGTCCGGTGGCACGGAAAGACGCGCACGACACCGTGTATAAAACCAGGCGCGAAAAGTATAACGCCGTTGTCGAGGAGATTAAAGACATTCACAACCAAGGGCGTCCTATATTAGTGGGAACCATTTCCGTGGAAGTGAGTGAATATCTTTCCCGGCTGTTGAAGAGAGAGCGGATTGTGCACTCGGTGCTAAACGCCAAGTATCACCAACAAGAAGCCGAAATCATTGCCCGCGCCGGCCACAAGGGGGCGGTAACCATTGCCACTAATATGGCGGGACGCGGCACGGATATAAAACTGGCTGAAGGCGTCAACAAACTGGGCGGCCTGCATGTGATTGGCACCGAACGGCATGAGGCGCGTCGCATTGACCGCCAGCTTCGGGGCCGTTGCGCCCGCCAAGGCGACAATGGTTCCTCCCACTTTTTTATATCGTTAGAGGATGACTTGATGCGTTTGTTTGGATCAGACCGCATTAGCAAGGTGATGGAAAAAGTGGGCTTGGAAGAGGGGCAGGAATTGGAGCATCCCTTGTTGAATCGTTCTATTGAAACTGCGCAAAAGCGCGTCGAACAGCATAACTTTCAAATTCGCAAGCGGACTTTGGAATACGATGACGTGATGAACAAACAGCGCGAGGTGATTTACGGCTTTCGGAATGAGGTTATCCGCACCGAGAGCGCGCAGGATCGGCTGTTGGACATTATGGAGGAAGTGGTCGTTGCCAAAGTGGAGGAACATTCGTCGGCGGATGCGGAGCCAATCGAGTGGAATATTCGGGCATTGGCCGATTGGGTTAATCTAAACTTTCCTCTGGGCATTGCGGAGGGGGAGATTCTGCGAGAGGCGAATTCCGCAACGGAGCCGGCAAAGGCGCGGGATTCGATTTTTGAGGACATGAGTCCGGCGCAAATGGCCGCGGCTTCATTTGTGGCCGGCAGTGTTCGAAAAGCCTACCAATTGAAGGTTAGCGTCGAGAGCGAAGAGGCGCTTCATAGTATCGAACGGTTTACCATTCTCAGCGCCGTGGACAAACTTTGGCAAGAGCACTTATATAGCATGGACGGGCTTCGGAGTAGCATTGGCCTTCGCGCTTATGGTCAGCGCGATCCGCTGATTGAATATAAGAACGAAGCCTTCAAAATTTTTGACGAGTTGATGGCGAACATCAAGTCGGAGATTTGCCACAATATATTTCGCAGCGCATCCAGCTTGATGGCGTTCCAGAACTTTTTAGCCAAGCTGCCGCAGCGAACCGTGCATCAAGGCGCGAATGCGTTTGCGGGCGACAGAGGGCAGGCGTCGCCAACTTCTAAGCAAAAGGCGAGACGCATGGTTGGCGAGGCTAATGAAGCGGCCAGCAAGCCTCGACCTGAGCCGGTTCGCGTCGGTCCCAAAGTGGGGAGAAACGCTCCCTGCCCCTGCGGAAGCGGCAAAAAGTACAAACAGTGCTGCGGCAAGGCATAAAAAGCGCCTTTGACGGAATCGCGATTGTAAAACCTTATTGTTAGAGTCAGAGTGAGTTTAAATGTCGCGTGTTCAGCACCAGTTATGAACTTAGAAAAACGGTTAGAAAGAGGATCGAACGAGAAGTTGAGAGACGAGCGATTGAGAAATTCTTAAAAAGGAGAGATGCGGAAAAGAGTTTTGAAGAGAAAGATTAGGAACGGAGAACGTAACGGCAAGCGGTTGGCTTTCCTAAAGGACGGCATCTGTAGAAGTTAGCGCGACGTTATTTAGACTTTATGAGCCGGACGAAGGCGGCATTTATTTTAGGCCCTGCTGGGAGCGGCAAGACGCATCGTTGCATTCAGTCTGTTCGCCGGCGGCTTGCCCAAGATCCGGAAGGGCCTCCGCTTCTTTTCCTTGCTCCCAAGCAGGCTACTTTCCAAATCGAATCTCAAATCCTGGCGGATGGCGAGTTGGGCGGATATACGCGTTTGGAGATTCTTTCCTTCGCCCGTCTTGCGGAGCGTGTTTTGAGCGAGTTGTCCCCCGGCTCTTTTCGAATTCTCAGCGACGAGGGGCGGATTATGGTTCTCCGATCCTTGCTTGATAAACACTCAAAACGGTTGCGGGCGTTTCGGGCGGCGGCTGGTTTTCCGGCTTTGGCGCAGGAACTGGCCGCTCTTTTGCAGGAATTTGGCCGACAACGGGTGGACGCCGAAAAGTTGGATCGATTGAAAGAGCGCGAGGAACTTTCACCAAGGTTGCGGAACAAGCTGCACGACTTGGCGCTTCTCTCCGGTCTGTATCGGCAGTGGCTTTTGCAGGCGGATCTCAAGGATACGGAGTCTTTGCTGGAACTGGCCGCGGAGCAACTTTGTTCGCAGACTTCCTCTCTCTTTTCTGTGGAAGAACTTTGGCTGGATGGTTTTGCGGAGATGACCGCCCAGGAGCTGGTCTTGCTGGCCGCCGTAGTGCGCCGAAGCAGGCGGGCGAACTTGTGTTTTTGCGTGGATCCGGGAAAGCCGAGCCATTCTTCTTGGCTCAATCTATGGGCGACCGTTGACGAAACTTGGCAACGTTGCCGTCAGAGCATTGAGAGACTTCCGGGCGTTGAGACGGAAATTGTCCGTCTTGCCCGCGATTCGGAACGATCCCGATTTTCAGACAGCCTGCCGTTGCAACATCTCGAAGCTCATTGGATGGCGCCAAGACCTCTGCCGATTGCGGCGGAGGATGTTGCGATAACGGCTTGCACCGATCCAGAAACGGAAGTCGTTCACGCCGCCCGTGCCATTTTGCGATCCGTCCGGGAAGAGGGAATTCGCTTTCGTCAAGTTGCCGTCATCGTCCGTCGTTTGGAAGGCTACGCAACCGAGATCCAACAAATCTTCGGCCGCTACCAAATTCCGCACTTTATCGACCAGCGCGACTCTATTCGGCATCATCCGGCGGTGATTCTGACGCAAAGCGCCTTGCGTTTGCTTGCATTCGATTGGCGAAACGCGGATTGGTTTGCCGCTCTCAAAACGCAGCTGCTTGGCGGCGGCATCGAACAAGTTTGGCATTTGGAAAACGTCGCTTTGGAATTCAACATCGAAGGAGGCCAATGGCGCCGACCGTTCAATTCCGAGAGCTGTCCGCATCCGTTGGCGGAATCTTTGGAGCAATGCCGCCAAGCGTCCATCGTTCCTTTCGAAGAATTGGAATCGCAGTTGTTCCCCGCCGGCGCCGTCCATAGCAAACTCCTCAGCGGAGCGGAACTGGCCGCGGCCATTCGCCGGTTTTGGGAACGGATCGACTTGGCCGACCAGCTTGAAAAGTGGGATCAACCGGCGGCGTCCGAATCTGTCGGAGTCGAACCTGCCGTTCATGCGGCCGCCTGGCAACAACTCCAAGCATGGCTGGAGAACGTTCGGCTTGCTTTTGCCGACATGCGCCGGCCTTTGGCGGATTGGATTGCGATTTTGGAAAATGGTCTTGGCAACCTCACGGTCGGCGTCATCCCGCCATGCGCGGATCAAGTTCTCATCGGCGCCGTCGACCGCACGAGAAATCCGGAAGTCGAACTCGCTCTACTGTTGGGATTGAACGAATCCGTTTTCCCCGCCCGGCCGCGGCGGCATCCTCTACTTACGGAGGCGGATCGAAAACAACTGGAGCAATCGGCCTTCCGTTGGCTTCCGCCGGTCAAACGTCGGCTTGCTCACGAACGATTTTATGCCTATATCGCCTGCACTCGGCCAAGGAAAAAGTTGGCAGTTAGTTACACGGAGCAAGACGCCGAAGGCCGGCCGCTCAATCCCTCATCCATCGTCGCCCACCTTCAACGTCTGTTCCCCTCCGTCAAAACTCGGCGCTTCGCCCGCAAGCGCACCGTGGACGGCTGGACGGGGCAGGGGCGTCCGCCTTTGCACAAAGCCGAACATTGGAGCGAGCTCGTTCGTCCGCTTTTCCGCTCAAAGGCCGGGCAAACAACGCATTCCGAAGTGGAAAAACTTTTCCAATCTTTGGAGACCGCCCCGTTGTTGCCTCCCTGCTCGCTCCCGGCTGAAGCAGGATCAGAACGACTCTCGCCGGCCGTCGCCAAAATTCTTTACACCGCCGCCGATGCAAAAAACGCGGCCGAAGCCGAAGCAGCGACAAACACCTTACGCTCCTCCGCCTCTCGGCTTGAACAATTCGCCGCCTGCCCCTTCCAATTCTTCCTGCGTTCCGGCCTCAAAGCCGAAGAACGAAACCAACGGCAGCTCGACGCCAAAACATTGGGCAGCTTTCAACACGAAGTCCTCGAAAAATTCCACCTCCGCGTCCAAGCCCAAAAACGGCAATGGCGCGACCTCGCTCCTCAAGAAGCGCGAAAACTCGTCGCTCAAATCATCGACAACGCCGCCGGTGCTTTCCAGCGAGGCGTCTTCCAAAAAAACGAAGCCGCTCGCCTCTCTTTAGAAACCGCCGGCGAGAAACTGCAAGAATTCATCGCCGTCACAATCCAATGGATGCAACAATACAACTTTGATCCGCACACGGCCGAATTCGCTTTTGGAGGAAAAAACGACGACTTCGGCCCCTGGACGCTTCCCCTAGAAGACGGCGCCCAATTGGCTCTTATTGGAAAAATTGATCGGCTGGACGTGCTTCGAAAGCCGGGATTCGGGAAAACCGCCGCAGTCATCATCGACTATAAATCGGGCAACGCCTCTCTCGACCCCGTCCTCTTGCACAACGGAATACAACTGCAACTCTTCATCTACCTAAACGCCATCGCCCAACACCCCGAAATCGCCGGACGATTGAAAATCAACTCCCTCACCCCTGTCGGCGCATTCCTCGTCCCCCTGCAATGCAAGGCGCCCCGATCCAGCCACCGAAACGACGCCCAAACCAAACACGCAGACCGCTCGAAAGCCTTTCAATGGAACGGACGCTTCAACCTCGACCACCTCCGCCAATTAGACAACCGTCCTGAACAAGCCAAAGGCGACCAAATTGCCTACGCCCTCAACAAAGACGGAGACGCCGCAAAATGTGAACAGAGCGCAATGCCTCCTCAAGCGTTCCGAGAAATGACGAGGCGACTTGAAGAGACCGTCCGCAATATCGGCAAGCGCATTTTCGCCGGAGACATCGCCGCAACCCCCTACAAACACAAAGAAAAAACCCCCTGCGCCTACTGCCCCTACCCGACCGTGTGCCGGATAGACGCCGGAGCGCATCCCTATCGAACCCTCCATTCCTCCGCCGAAAAGCCGGAACCGTGAACTTCACCGCCGCCCAACAAAAAGCCATCCGCGCCGAAGGAAACGTCCTCGTCCTCGCCGGCGCCGGAACCGGAAAAACGCATACCATGGTAGAGCGATGCCTAGACCGCCTCTTCCATCCAACCCACCCAATCTACCTAGACCAAATCCTTATGGTCACCTTCACAGAAGCCGCCGCCGCCGAAATGAAGCGGCGCATCGCTGAAAAACTAAACCGGCGCTTCGATGCGGAAACCCTTGCAGGCTTGAAGACCTCCGCCCAAATAAAACAACGCGTCGCCGAACAGTTAGCCTTGCTCGACACCGCCGAGATTGGCACACTCCATAGCATCGCGCTTGGCCTCGTCCTCGAACACTCTCACGAGCTTCGCCTCAGCCCCCAACTGCGAACGCTGTCGCCGGCAGAACGCGACGCCCTTGAAAAAGAAGCTCTTGTGGAAACGTTGGACGCCGGATGCCGCGCGACCTCGCCCTCTGCCGAATCTATTCGCCAATGGATGCGCCAAGCCGGCGTCAACAAAATCCGCGCCTGGATTCTCCAACTCCACGACCATACTCAACTGTTACCCGCGCCGGAACAATGGATGCGCCAACAACGCCAACGCTACGAAGCCGCCAACCCAGACCTGTGGCTCCGCTGGCTTTCGGAATCCTTGCCTCAATGGAACGACGCCTTCCTACCCGCCTTGAAAAACGGCGCTGAATCCTGTCCGAACCTGCAATCATGCATCAACGAACTAGAAACCTTGCGCCTCGCCCTCGCCCAGCCAGACGCCCCAAACGCCCTCGCCGCTTGCTTCCACAACATTGCCGCCGCCGACCAATCCTGGCCGCAAGGCCAAAAAACCCGCGCCCGCAAACCGCTCAAAGAATTTTTCCAAGACGCGCTCTTTTTTGAATCCCTGTTTTGGGACAAAAAAGAAAATCAGCCCGGCTTATCGCCATTGCTCCAAGACTGGGAACAATGCCGCCGGCAAATCCTCGCCCTCCTCCAACTAACCGAAGACTTCCAAAAACACTTCCGCAAACGCAAAAAAGAACGAGAAGCGCTTGACTTCCACGACATGGAACAATTCGCGCTCGACCTTCTCTGCGGCCCCAACCGCGCCGGAGAAACCGAAATCGCCCGCGAAACCCAAGCCCGATTCAAATACGTCTTTGCCGACGAATATCAAGACATCACCCCAGCCCAAGACGCCATCTTGCGCGCCCTCTGCCAACAAGGAGACTCCGCCAACCTGTTCCTCGTCGGCGACGAAAAACAAAGCATCTACCGTTTTCGCGGCGCCACGCCAAAACTGCTCCAACATTACCAATCGGACTGGAAACGCCGATCAAAAAGCGCCGTCATCCACCTTCAAGACAACTTCAGAAGCCGTCCCCAACTGCTCCGCTTCTTCAACGACTTCTTCGAATCGCTATCCCAACAAGCCGCCGGCTTTCCCTACAACTCCGGCGACCAACTCCTCCCCGCCCAATCCGCAAACAACTCGATAAACCCAGACGCAGGCCCGCCGGTGGAATTCCACTTGGCGATCAAAACCAAAAAGAACCGCACAGACGCCAGAACACTAGAAGCCCACATCATCGCCCGCCGCATCCGCTCGATCATCGACGGCAAAACAAAAATCCTTGACGCCGACACCCAAAAAACCCGCCCGGCAAAATGGGCAGACTTCGCCATCTTGCTCCGCTCCCTCACTCCAACAACACCGGCCAACTCACCCGCAGGCGCCGCCCGCCTTCTCTCACAAGTCTTCCGCCACTACGAAATACCCGTGCAAATGCCCGCCGACAACTTTTTCGATCTTCCTGAAATCCAAGACCTCCTCGCGCTTCTGAAAATCCTCGACAACCCGCTCCAAAACATTCCGCTCATAGCAGTTTTACGCTCGCCCTTTTGCGGCCTCACCCCAGACGAACTGGCCATCATTCGCCTCGCCCAACCCAAAGGCCACTTCTGGCAGGCCCTCCGGCGCTTCCACAAAAATCCGTTCGAAGACAACTCACCTCAACTGCAAACACTCCAAAAAAACCTCCCCAACCAAGGCAAAACATGGCTAGCCGAAGCGCAAAAAAAATGCAGCCAATTCCTGACAAACTACCAACGCTGGAAACTCGCCGGGCGAACCCACTCCATTCCCAAACGCATTCAACTCATCCTCGCCGAATCCCGCTACCTTGAAGCCTTGTCCAGCCAAACCCCTTGGCGAAACCACCAAGCCCAAGTGCAACAATTCCTCCAAATCGCCAGCGACTTTGAGCAACAATCCCTCCCCGACCTCGCCCGCTTCCTGCAATCCATCGACGAACTCCGCCAATCCAAACACGAAATCGACCCCGTCCCCCAAGAAACCGCCGACGCCGTCCAAATCATGTCCATCCACAAAAGCAAAGGCCTCGAATTCCCCATCGTCATCCTTGCCAACCTCGACAAACGATTCAACACCGAAGACATCCGCCAACCCTTAATCCTCGACAACCGCTACGGCCTATGCTGGACTCTCCAACTCCCCGGCACCGTCCAAACCTACCCCTCCCTTCCCCACCGGCTCGGCAAAAAAAAACAACGAGAAAAACTCATCGCCGAAGAAGCCCGACTCCTCTACGTCGCCCTCACCCGCGCCCGCGAACGACTCCTCCTCACCGGCGCCGCAACCGAACAAACCATCCTCAAAACCTGGCCAAAACGTAGCACCCAAGAAAATTCCTCCCAACACGCAAACTCCCTCATCGACTGGCTCGGCCCCTGGCTCGTCCGCCAAACCCGCCTCGCCTCCAACCCCAACCTCACACAAAGCACTGAAAACAGGATCCATTGGCAAATCCACCCAAATCTTCTCGAAGACGAACCCAAACTGCCCACCCCCAACAACGACGACCCGCCACCACCAAAACCAACCGCCCTCAACCCTCAAACCCTCCTCCAACGACTCAACTGGCAATACCCCTTCCTCATCGCTACAACCCAGAGAGCCAAAGCCTCCGCCAGCATCCTCAAACAACAAAGCCAACTCGACACCGACGAACCCTTCCCGAAACCCCTGCCCCCAAAATTCAAAACCCAAAAACCAAAATCCGAAAACCCTCAACAAGAATCCGCCCAAACCCGCGGTCAAGCCTGGCATCGCATCCTCCAATTCCTCCCCCCAAACCAAGCAACCAACATCAAAGACGCCCGCGCCGCCATCCAAACCCTCCTCGCCCAAAACCGCATCCAACCTAGCGATCCAGAAACAATCCAACTCCACCGAATCATCGAGTTCTGGACGTCCCAAATCGGAACCCAAATCCGCAACCAAAACCCCCGATACCTGCGCCGCGAACTCAAATTCACCGCCCAATTCACCAGCCAAGAACTCCAAAAACTCGGCTTCAACATCACAAACAACCCCGCCGTCGACAACGCGCCCATAATCATCCAAGGCGCCGTCGACCTCGCCCTCATCCAACCCAAAGAAATCTGGCTCCTCGACTTCAAATCCGACAAAATCCAACCCAAAGAACTCCCAGAGCGAACCCTACTCCACACCCCCCAAATCGCCCTTTACCGCGCCGCCCTCCAAAAAATCTACCAACGCCCCGTCACCCAAGCCTGGCTCCACTTCCTCCACATCAACACCACCACTACCCCCCTCAATCCCTCACAATAAAACCACACACCCCCTCCGTCTGCTTGACCAAAAACGACAATGGACAACCAAAAACAAAACCTACCCTTCTCCTTGAGACTTTCCCAACCCATGCCGCGTCAACACCAACCCAACCTCAACAACACCCTCGCCCAACTCTTAGACGAGAATGTTCTCCCAATCCCAAGTCCGATCAGAAAACACCGACGTCATTGTCGATCATCCCAGAGAACGCCCAAACATCTCCATCATCGGCGAAGGCCTCGCGCGCCGTTATCATTGAAGCCGAATTTGAACTCCGCAATCTCCGGCGAAGAAGAAACCAAAAACCGTTTCAAAACGCCTCGCCTCAAAAACGAGAACCGATCCCTTGAAGCCATCATTGCCTCGATCTATCCCGAAACACTCCGCCAAACAAATAATCTAAAAGCCACTCTTGTCCAAGCCCGCCTGCACTACTGCGTTTTTCACGCCAACAACGACCACTTCCCAAAACACAGCCAGCTGGAAGGTTTTACCCACGACCTCCCCGACCTCATCACGTTTCACGAGGAACGTTTCCGAGTAAAGAAATGGCCATCAAAGCTCGGTTTTCTTGCTGATTTGCTGAGATTCCATCAAGCTTAATTTTTTAAATAAAGCTTGCATGATTGCCAATTTCAATGTATTTGTTAACTACACGTTTCGTCAAAGTGTATTAATAGCGGTTGGTTTAGATACCACTTCAAATTTCGTTAAGTCTAAAATTAAGAAAACGGCGGCCGCGGTTGCTGTCGGTTTCGATCTGCTCGCTGAGTCAACTGGCGACGTTTAATCCGCTTGCGATCCGCCGGTCTTCGACGTCTGTTTCCATAAGTTTACTGGAGGAGGCTGGACGTTTGGGGACGGTTATGTTGCGATGGATATTGAGTTTGAAGTCCAGTCTGGAAAATAGTACGAAGTCGTTTGGATTGGTCTAAAAAGATTGATCGTCTGGGACCTGAGGGGTTTTGGGTATATTCTTAATCGTAATGACGTTAGTGACTATTCTTATTCATGGAGTTTTCAACAGACTCTTTCTTACGAGAGATTTTGGTGGGATCACGCCATTCCGTGGAACTGGTTTTCCGAGGACTACGGCTGTACCATTTGCGAATGACCTTAAGAAAATGGCGAATGGGTTCGTGGCCGGAAGGTTGCGATGGTTCATTTTTACCCTTGGCATGAGGAGGCTCTTGTCTATCTCGACAATTCGCGTCTTCCTTTCGAATTGAATCAGTATTATTGCACGATTGATTGGTATCCGATTCCTAATTCGTTGAAATTTGGGGGTTCTACAGGCGACTGTTATCATGGTTGGTATATGAGCAACGTTGTCTCGCCTCGTTTTCATTACGGTTCCATTTGCTTGGCGAATATTCCCGTACCTTACTGTCCGTGAAGTCGTTTCTTTGTTTGATTTGGCCCGATTTTTGCTGTTCTTTCAAATATGAAAAGGATCGGAAACCGATCTTTTGCTTTGATCGAGCTGTTGGTGGTCATTGCCATCATCGACATTCTCGCCTCTCTTCTTCTGCCTGCTTTTGGAAAGGCAAAAGCCATTGCTAAGCGAACTGATTGCTCAAACAACCTTCGGCAAATTGCCGCTTTTGTTCAAAATGATTTCTCAGTCTGATAATCCAAGGGGGGTTGTCATTTACGTTCAATTTTGCTTATGGTGCGAATTCGCAAGTCATCATTTCGGATCGGCTTCATCCGAGAATTAAGGAATCAAAGCATAATGCTTTAACTGATTTTTATGCTCGCAGAATCTCTGAGATTTTTTCGCCTGCCGATTGTGTAAGTTTTTGGAAGCGTATTGGTTGACAATTTTATGATGGAGATAATGTGATTGTGGACCCTCCATTGCTACCGCATGTGTTTTCTCAAAGTCCATGGCCGGGTACAATGGACGTTTTCCCTATTAGTCGACGGCATGCTGATCAGGCGAACATGGCTTTTCTAGATATCCACGTGGAGCATGGTTCTTTGTAGGATTGGATGTTGCCGATCTCTGCCGTTTGTGATCGTTGGCATCATCGCAATCGTTTTCCTGTTGAAGAATCTCAGTATCTCGACGCAGACAACTGGTTTCCTCTTTAGGGCGCAGATGATGGTGTGGATTTTATTAAATAATTGTTGTTTGGTTTATGCTTAGCGAGTTAATGAAATTGCCTCGGCTGGTTTTGTCGAGTGAAAACGGTAATCTCGGCCTCCAATGAGTGGAATCCGAATAAGTGGAATGAAAAATCTAATCCGCATTTTTGTACGGCTTGTCCTCCATTTTTCAATAGTCACTAATTGCTCTAATTCTACCTAATCACTATAATGTCCGTCCAAAGTTACTAAAGTGCCTTAGAGGCAAGCGCCAAGACAAACAATCCGAGTCCAATCTCGGCAATCCCTTCCAACTTCCTCTTCACATTACTAAACGACATCTTATGTAAATTACCAAATTCTTCCAATCCGCCTAATCCGTATGAACGGCGATCTCCAAAGAAACATTGCCGAGAATCCTAACGACGCGGTTCGCGCATTCTCTCGCAAAACATAAGACAGGATGCCAAACGAAATAATAAGGAAACACTCAAGTCTCCCTCCTCAATCGTGGCGGCAGCAAACCTTCCTCTTCGCCCCCGCAATCCCAATCCGCCAATAAGTTAACTCCGCTAGACGCCCCCCAAGCATAGAACTATAGACATCTATCTGCCCCATCCTCTCTTGCCACTCCTCCCTACCAAAAACATCTTCTCCCCCCAAGCGCAAAGCAGCCCGGCGACATCGACAGCCTCCATCGTAAACGACCTCTACTATAAAAAGTTGACCCTTTGGCTCAACCCGCAACTATAAGCCCTTTGACCGCCCTCCCCACAAACTCTAATAACCAAAAAGACTCTTCTTCCCCTGCCAGACCTAGCCGGCGGACAGCAAGCCCTTAGGGAATTTGAAATCCAACTTGAACTTTGGAAGATTTATGTTCTAGGGATGGAAACAACATAGAACATAGAAAATCCATCGATGGTTGGTTTGAGTCAGGCGATTTATGAGAGTGGGAGAGATGATAATTATGGGATGGTTTTTCAAGCTTGCGAGCGTTTGGCAAAGACGCCGTTCTTCACCCCAAGATTCTGCTAAGGAGATGTTGCGCCCCGTCTCCGGGAGGAGAGACGAAGCATGCCACTGGCAAGTTCGTAGATTGTGGTTATGACTAGGGAACAGGTAAGAAGGGCGCTCTGAAAAGTGTTTTCATTTGTCCGGCGTCTCATAGAGGGGTCTCTCCCTTGTAGGGCGCATAAGACTGAATTTGGGGGATGCCCTGCATCGCTGGTGGGGCGTGGTTGGGGCCGCGCATCCCAGAAGACAACCAGATTTGAGACTGCATTGGGACAAGCAACAAGATTGTTTTTTGAAGAAGATGCTGGGCGGGTTGGAAAGCGTCAGTTCTTCTTTGTTATGGTGGCGAGCGCGGCGAGAATGTCTTTGGAATTGCATTGAGGCAGGCAAGTTCCCTCCTTGAGAACAGAACTCCATCATCCCCCCTCCTCCTTTGCATGAACACGAATTATAAAGCTAGATCGGCTTTGATTCCTCTTTTTTCTATAAGAGCTTCAAGAATGTTTGGCTTTTCAGGAGATCACATTGAGATCTTTTCCATTTTTCAATGCTGCCAAACTCGCCGTCGTTTTCGTTTGTTTTTCTTGTTGATTCAAGTTGGAATCGGTCTAGGAAGTCGAATTTCTGCAGGTTTTCTCATCCTTTTTTGAAGCATAAAGATAGGATTTGTTTTTACGTAATTGGGGTGGATTCTTTTTCCGTCGGTAGAAAGCTATGGGGAGTTTGGGCAATGAATGACTTGACTTTTCGCGCATTCCTGTGCGGAATAGGGATTTTGCATTGGGGCGGAAAAAATTCGTGAAATAAATAGTTATTAATTGAGATGACAACGCAAACAGCGCCTTGGGTGACTTTTCGGTCTGATATCAAAGTATTGGATTGCACGATTCGGGATGGAGGCTTGCTTAACGCTCACATGTTTGAAGACAATTTTGTTTGGGCGGTATATGATACATGTAGGGAATCAGGGATTGACTACATGGAGATAGGCTATAAGGGATCGAAGAAGCTTTTTGCCCGGGATCAGTTTGGAGACTGGAAATACTGCGACGAGGATCATATCCGCCGAATTGTGGGCGACAATGAAGGGTCGTTGAAGTTGTCGGCTATGGCCGACGCGGAGAAAACGGACTACAAGGAAGATATTTTGCCCAAAGAGCGAAGCGTTTTGGATTGCATCCGCGTTGCCGCTTATGTGCATCAAATTCCGGTTGCGGTGGATATGATTCGGGATGCGCATGGCAAGGGTTATGAAACGGCGTGCAATATTATGGCAATTTCGACCGTCAGCGATTCCGAAATTGATCAGGCGCTGGCGACGTTGATGGAGACTCCTGTGGATACCGTGGTGGTGGTGGACAGTTACGGCGCTCTTTATTACGAGCAGGTTCGCCGGCTGGTGCAAAAGTATTTGAAGGCGGGGAGGGCTGCCGGCAAAGAGGTCGGCATTCATGCGCACAACAATCAGCAGCTTGCTTTTGCGAACACTATTGAGGCGATTATTCAAGGCGCCAATCGGGTTGATGCGACGATGTACGGTCTCGGCCGCGGGGCGGGAAATTGTCCGATGGAGCTTTTGATTGGCTTTCTCCGCAATCCAAAGTTTCGCTTGCGGCCGGTTTTGAAGCTTTTACAAGATTATCTTCTGCCTCTTCGGGAGCAGATGGAGTGGGGGCCTTTGGTGCCGTACGGCGTTACGGGCTTGCTGAATCAGCATCCCCGGGCAGCGATGAGGTTCCGCGCCGGTGACCGAAGGGATCAGTTTGTGGAGTTTTATGATTTGTGCAATCAGTAGCAATTTTCTATTGAGCCGTGTACAAGGAAATAGCCTTCAATTTTGGCGCAAGAGGAATATCGACGTTCGTGGGCCTGCAATTTAATTTTTTAATCGCTTGCATTCGGAGCGGCGGGCGGTTATGGTTGGTGGCGTCCCGGATGAGCGGAGGGTCGCTCTCGGTTTATCGACCGAGGGAGGAAAGTCCGAACTCCATAGGGCGCGATGCCGTGTAACCAAGGCGCCGGCGCTTTGTCGCCGGTGGCTGCGGGCATACACGGGAGGGATTGCCGCGAGGCATCTCGGCGGAAAGTGCCACAGAAAACAAACCGTCTGGATTTATTCGGATAAGGGTGAAAAGGTGGGGTAAGAGCCCACCGCTCCCGGAGTAATCCGCGGAGGCACGGCAAACCCCATTGGGAGCAAGATCGAATAGAGGACTTTGGAGTTGCCCGCTCCGCTTGCCGGCTTTGCCGGCGACAGTTCCGGGTGGATCGCTAAGATGAATGATCCTCTCTGTTCTTAGGAACGCAGACAGAATTCGGCTTACAGCTTGTTCGGGACGCTTTTGCGCCCCCCGGTTTTCCCGACCGGGGGGCTTTTGTTTCCACGCTAGGACCGGGCCGGGGTTTGCTCCATTGATTCGGCGTTTTGGTTGCCGGGGCGGGAAATTTGCCGGAGGGTTTTTTGAAGGAGTTGGTGGAATTCCCGTTCGGCGCTTTCCAGTTTTTCCAAGGACGCGCCGCCGGCTGAGTAGCGGAGGAATCGGGCGCAAATTTCTCTTTGATTCTGGCTCCAACGCCGCGTGAATCCTTGTTCGACGTCTTTGGGTTGGGCGGATTGAGATGCCTTCTCGTCCGTTGGCAGGGGACGCGCATGCGCCCAGTTGGCGACGTGTTGAAAGTAGAGCAGGGCGCGGTCTATGAGAATAAAGGGGAATTGAGGGTTGGCGTTGGGTCCGATGGTGATTTTGACGCCGCCGAGCTTCTGCTTTTTGATGCTGGCACGGGCGATGGTTTCCCCTTTTAGCCAAGCGGCGACGGCTCCTGCGGCGGCTCCGGAGAGAGTGAAAAGGCCGAAGGCTAGTCCGGCGGCCAGCAAGTCTAGTTTGACGCCCAATCCGCCGCCAAGGAGCGCGGCCGTTGAAATGATTTGTTTTTTGGAAAGGCCCAAAACTTGCCAAGTGCGAGAGGCAAGCAAGTTTTCATGAAGGACGGACTGCGGGGGAACGTCAACGTTAAAGATGTTGTGTTTGAATAGGCGGCGGATTTGTCGATGGCCTTTTTGTTCGATTTCAAGAAGTGTTTTTCGGTATTTCTCTCGCAGGAGGCCGTGGGCGTTGGTTTCTTCGTTTGGCCGGAAGATGAGTTTGGATTCTGTGTGCACAACGGCGTTTCGGACGATGTTGCAGAGGATGCCGGCGACTTGGTGGATTCGGTTTGTCCAATCTTCTTCGAAGGCGATAATGGTGGAGGCTAAGGCTGGTTCCCAATCTTGGTGGATGCTTTTGAGGCTTTCCAGCAAGGCGATGCGCTCGGCGTAGGTTGCTTGGTGGGCGTTGAAGGTTCGGACGGAGTTGAACGATTTGGCGCAGGCGCTTTTCCATTGGGTAATGTAGGCATTGTCGGAGTCTTTGGGATTGATCAACGCCATTCTGGGGTTGCCGGTCAGCCGCAGGATTTCCATTTCCATTCGGTCGGCAATGCTGATGGGTCGGCTTCCGTCGACGACGTAGATAATGCCGCTGCCTTGGGCGATCGGCGTTAGCAGCTCGAGATCGTGAGCCAAACCGGAATCGCCGGCGTGAGCGTCCAGAAATTGTTTCGTCAGATTAGATGCGGAGGCTTCGCGCCAGCGAAACCATTGGAGAATTTGCCGTGGATGTTGAAATCCCGGAGTGTCCACAAATTGAATCACCGTGCGTCCGTCGATGCGGACGGGATATTCTCGATTGACGGTAGTTTCTCCGGGAAGCGGGCTAATGCGCACCGAATCATTTTCCGTCAAAGTGGCGACCACCGAAGATTTGCCTTCGTTGGGATGACCGACGACGGCGTAGGTGGGAATGGGGCTACTTGTCGTCATCATTGCGGATCGCCAAGGAAGCCACCGCGAGATTCTCGTCTCCAAGGGATTCAACGGATCTTTCCCAGATTTGGCGGTGGATTTCGCTTACGGTGCCGATTTGCCCAGAATTCTCCGGCCGTCCAACAAGGAGTACGATCGCTTTCCCATTTTTGTCTTGGGTTTCTTTGAGCCGTTTTAGCCAATCCAAAAACTCGCGGATCGGCGGCTGAAAACTCTCTTGCAGGACGATGATCCGAGCATAGGCGTCTTGGGATCGCATCGGATCCAACGCCGTCCAAAAGTCTTCCCACGATTCGTTTTCGTTAGGAAGAGGAATCCATCCACGAACCGTCCAATGAATTTGCCGATGAATCGATTCGTTGACGGCTTCGCGCCGGATGCGATTCGCCAATTCAGTCTCGGCAAAAAGCAAGGCGGTCTGGCGGTTCGTGGAACAAAAGGCGGTTGGCTGTTTTTCTTTCGGCGCTTGGCGAAAGGGGGGATCCGCCGCGAATGCCGCCGGCGATTCTTCGTCAACGGCAGTCCGAAGTTGTCGGCGGATCATGCCTTCCCAAAGCCAATCACAACGTAGCGAATCAAAGCCGATATTTCCCAACTGCCGGCGAACGATCCCCCAAGCAATCAGCCAGAGCAGAAGACGAGGCAGCAGACCATAGACGAGAAGCGAACATACGAGAAAGGGCCACCAAGAAACCAAATTTTCGTTGGCCAGCGATCGGATGCCGTCCTTGAGGTGAATTCGGCTGCCTTCAATTTGCGAAACTGAGGGCGCGCCGGCCGGATAAAACGACGACCAAGGACGGGCAACGACGCGAGTTGCTCGATGCACGCTTTCGGCGGAAAGATTCAGCGAAGATTGCCAACCAAAAGCGCGGTCGCTAAACGAAACCAGCAAAAGAGTTGACACAACGGCGGCGATATTGAACCAAACGCCAAAAGTTTGTGACAAGCCGGCGATCAAGCCGGCCAGCAACGGTCGATAGCGCGAATGTTTCTTTCCTAAGGAACCGAAAAAGGCGGCGATTCGAAGGCGCGTCTCGCCGCTGCCTTGCCTCAAAACGTCCTTTTCCGTGGCGGCCGCGATTTGCTTCCAGAGGCGGTAAATTCCCGGAGCAATGATCCCGGTCTTCAGACTCAACAAGCCAAGAGGCCGGAGAATCAGCGCCGCAAAAGAAGCGGCCAGCAGAAGCAGTTGGCCTCCGAGCAGAATAAAAAGAAAGCCGAAGACGTTGACCGGTTGAATTCCGTCGTAGCGGAGCAACCCGGCGCTGACCAGAGCGCCGGCGAACACGGCGCCGACGATGAGTGCGCGAGTCAACAGGGTTTTGCCGCGGCAAAAGAGAGCGCCCGGCCAGATTGTCGAGGGCGGCGCTTGGTTTCGCTGCGCTTCCAGCCAAAATCGAAAAACCCGCCGTCGATCCAAGGAATCCAAAGTCTCCCTTTTGTGGATGGCGAGAAATGCCAAGAAAACTTTGCGGTGAATGGAATCCAACTCCAAGCCGGCTTCCTCCGCTCTTTCCACTGCGTAATCAAAGTCAAGGACGTCTTCCAATAGCCACCGCGCCGTCCCATCGGCTGAAGTCTTGCCGGGCATTATCGCGTCGCTTGATCGGAAACAAAAACGCGAAGCCGCCCCTCTTGTCTTCGCGTCGGATCCAACGGATCGGAAAATCCGTCTCAATCCTTGAACTTGACCGTTTGGTCCTCGGCATGCGCCTCATCGGCGCAGGGAGCATTTGTGGGAGCGTCCGCCGCTTTTTCTGAAGGGACGACCAACTTGTTGGCAAGGAGATAGGCTTCAACTTCTTCGCCGCTGACGTCGGCCAGCATAAAGCCGTTGACTTGCACACACGGGCTAAGCATCTGCCCGCTCTTTTCGATCATCTCCTGCCGTTGCGCCGGGTCGTTAATGATGTCGCGGTCCTCAAAGGCAATATCATACTTCCGCATGATGGCCCGCACGCCCTCGCTCCAACCGCAATACGGTTTCAAATAAGCAACCACTTCCAAATTTTGACTTTTCTCACTCATATCAATCCTTTGCCGCGCAGTTTTCGCCGCTATTCAGTTGAGGAAGAAAATGCCGTGTCTTTCAAAAAAAATCAATGCGGAATTTGGGAAAAAGATCAAAAAACCAACAAAGCCGCGCCGGCAAACCTTGAAATCATCTTCAAGTTTTGATTGCATGGCACTGTTTTACTCTGTTTGACTCAAAAAATGTTCGGTCGAAAAGTCATCCTTATTTGCGCGGCAGCGTCAATGCTTATTGCCAACACGTCCAACGTCGAAGCCGATGGTTGGCGCTTTTGGAAAAAGAAAAACTCCCCCAAAAGCGAAGTCCCCCCGGCAAAACCAAACCAGCAAAGCAACAAAGCCCTGGAAAAACAACTGCGGGACAAGCAGAAAAAACAAGCGCAAGAAAAAAAGAAGCAACGCGAGGAATTCATCAAAGCCCTCAAGAAAAAAGAGCGGGAAATGCTGCGCCGGCAACGGGACGCCCAACGCAAGTTTCAGAAAACACAGCGAAGCCGACAACGTCGTCTTCAACGACTTTTACAGCAAAATCAAGGGAAATCCTCCTGGCGGTTTTGGAAGCGTTCGAACGCCTCCGATAGTTTCTTTTTGCCAAAGTGACTTTGCTTGGAAGCCTCCGGTATTCGCAAAGACCGGTGAGATTTTTTTGTTTGATTTCCCTCTTTCTTCGACCTCCGAGCATTTTCCCAAATGCAGCCCGAACACAAGGAAGAGAAACGCCGCAACTTCTCACCGGCAACGATCTGCGCAAAAACAGATTCAACCCAAGCAGGCAGGCGGCGCAAACCGTCGATTCTCACAGACAAAAGAACTTGGTAGAGAAAGTTTTGCTTGGGTTTCGATCTTGGTGAGGTGGCGGAGTTGGGAAAGTTGGTTTTCGAACGGAGGGAAGATTCGGTCTAGTCTGTCTTGTTGAAAAGGCTTTGCGGTGTTGCCGGGAAAAGAGGGGGTTGGCAAGCTGGATGGGGGGAGTTATTTTCAGTTTGTTGCGTTGTGTTGTTGATGATAAGGGGAGGAGATATTGGATTGTGATCTTGCCATAGGAGGTTGGGATGGGGGAGAGTTGGGGAAATGCGGATCGGCGGTGGGCGGTGCAAGATTGTGTTTAGTCGGTTGGCGGGAAAGAAAGAAAAGAAAGTTTATGAAAAAAAAAGAGAGGATAGGGGTTATGGGGGTGCGTTGGGCTTGGCGGGGATGGTGTCTGGGATTATTGGGCGGGGTGATTGTTTACATAGGGATGGGTTTGGGGTTGCGCGGGGAGTTGGTGGTATCAGAGCTTTTGTATTCGCCGTCGGAAGAAGAAGGAGGAGAGCGGGGAGAGTATCTGGAGTTGAGGAATAGGGGGTATGTGGCGGTGGATGTGAGCGGATGGTATTTTGATCGGGGGATAGAGTTTGTGTTTCCGGCGGGGAGTGTGATAGGGGCGAGGGAGCATTTGGTTGTGGCGAAGGATGCGGATTATTTAGTGGGTCGATATTATGGGATAGAGGCGGGGAAAGTGGTTGGGGGGTATTCGGGGAGGTTGTCCAATTCTGGGGAGCGGGTTCGGTTGCGGGATGCGGTTGGGATGGAGCGGATAGATTTTGAGTATGGGGTTGGCGGGGATTGGCCTGCGGTTGCGTTTGGAGGGACGGGGCATTCGTTGGAGTTTGTAGGGGATTGGGCGAGGGAGTTGGGGGATGGACGGGCATGGGCAGGAAGTCGGCATCCGAAAGGGGCGCTAAGGGAGAGACCGAGTTGGTGGACGGCGGAGATGTATGAAGCGATCAATTCGTTGCGCGGGGTGGTGATTAACGAGGTGGGGGCTAGTCATAGTGTAGAGATGGATTATGTGGAGTTTTACAATCCGACGGGGGAGGCGATAGATATGAGCGGGGCTTTGTTGTCGGATGAGGGGAGTGAGTTGGGGAAGCATCGTTTGCCGGCGGGGAGTGTGATTGGGTCTGGGGAGTTTTTCGTAGTAGAAGTTTCTGGGGAGGAGACGGGGTTTGGGTTGAGTTCCGGTGGGGAGACGATTTATTTGGCGGCGCCGGATGGTTCCTTTGTTGTGGATGCATATGGGTTTGGGCCGCAGGAGAGGGATGTGAGCATAGGGCGGTATCCGGACGGGGGTCGGGATTGGTATCGGAGTGTTGCGGGTTCGCCGGGGAAGTCGAATGGGCGGTTGTATTCGCCGTTGGTTGGGATTAGCGAGTTGATGTATCATAGTAGGGAGGGGGCGGGCAGAGAGTATTTGGAGTTGTATGTGTTGGGGGAGGAGGCGGTGGATGTGAGTGGCTGGGAGTTTCGGGGGGTTCGGTTTGAGTTTGGGTTGGGAGTGGTGTTAGAGCCGGGTGGCTATTATGTGATAGCGGATGAGGAGGAGGGATTGCGGGCGGGTTATGAGTTGCCGTTGGGGAGTTTGTTGGGGGAGTATGGGGGTTCGTTGAGCAATGGGGGGGAGCGGATAAGTTTGTTGGATGCATGGGATGTGGTTGTGGATTCGGTTCGGTATGAGGATGGTCTGCCGTGGCCGGTGGGGGCGGATGGGTTGGGGTCGTCGTTGGAGAGGGGATGTTGGGAGTTGTCTTATGATGCGGTTGAGGCTTGGACGGATTCGCCGTTGGGGAGGCCGTCGCCGGGACGGGCGAATTCTAGGATGGATTGCGAGGAGGAAGGGGAGAAGGGGTTGGGGATGGTTCGGGTGTCGGAGTTTGTGTATCATCCTGCGTTGCGGGGCGAGGAGGATCGGGGGACGGAGTTTATAGAGTTAACGAATTACGGGGGAGAGGCGATGTCCTTAGAGGGCTGGTCGTTGGTTGGGGAAGTTTTCTATGAGTTTGGAGAGGGGGTGGTTATAAGTTCTGGGGAGAGCATAGTCGTGGCTTGGTCGCCGGAGCGGTTGGGGCGGGAGTATTCGTGGCTAGGGGAAGGAGAGATAGCGGGGGCTTATGAGGGAGATATGGGGAACGGCGGGGGGCGGATATTGTTAGTTCGGCCGGATGAGAGTTTGGCGGACGGGGTAGTTTATGACGACGATTTTCCTTGGCCTTCGTTGGCGGACGGGGGTTTGGCGGATGCGGAAGGGGGAGACCTGTCGTTGCGTCGGGTGTGTTGGGAGGGGGTGGGATGGGATGCGTCCAACTGGGTAGCGGAGAGGGAGCCGTCGCCGGGGAGGATGGAAGGGGAAGAGGGGGCATGCGAGGGGCCGGCGGTGTTGTGGGAGGCGGGGACGGAGCCTGAGAGAGTGATGAGTGGAGAGGAGCCGTTGTTGTTGGTCAGGTTTGCGAAGGGGGATTTGGTGGATTCGGCAAGGGTAAGATATTGGGTGGAGGATGTGGAGGTGGATGGGGGCGAGGCGGTGATGAGTTTGACGATGAGCGATTTGGGGAAAGGGAAGTGGAGCGTGCGGATGCCATCGTTGCCGGCCAATTCGATAGTTCGCTATCAAGTGGAATGGGAAGAGCGTGGGGGGGGGCGGGGCGTTTCGCCTTCGGGGGAGCGGGATGCGTTTGCGTGGCATGGGTATTTTGTGGAGCCGCAGAGCCTAAATGGGCATTCTGATGTTTATCATCTATTTCTTTCGGCGGCTAATTGGCGGCGGTTAGAAGAGAACCTCGCTATTGGGCCGGAGATTGACAATCGGGTCAATCCTCGCTGGAATGAAGAAGTGCCGGCGGTTTTTGTGGCCAATGGAATAGTGCACGACGTGCAAGCGCGTCATCAAGGAAGCAGATTGCGAAGACATGTAAGCGCCGGGGACATTCCCTTTGAATGCGCATCGAGTCGGAACGACGATCAAGTGCCCTTCCTCAATTGGCGGATTGACTTTCCCTCTTATCGGAAGCCCGACGGCATGGATGTATTGATCCTTAGAAACTCACATGGTTGGGTGCAACACATCTCTTTCCGGCTGTTTGAGTTGGCGGGAGTGCCGGCGCCGCGCACCGGCTGGGCGAAGTTGCGCATCAACGGCTGCGACTACAACGACGACGCCTTTCAAGTAGAGCGACCGGGCCGCGACCTCGTGGCTCGATGGTTTGACGAAGTGGGCGACCTTTTCAAAACGCAGGTCTCTCCTCTTTTCCGAAATGCAAACGCTGATCTTCTTACCGGGCCGATCTACAATTACACGAAGCAGGAACGATATGAACACATCTACAACCGCAAGACTTTGGAGTGGAAGAATCATCCCTTTGACGGCGTTGCGGACGCGCCCCAAGCGATGATCGAAGGCCTGCACCAAGCCCGCGCTCAAGGCCAAGAAGCCCTGCGAACTTGGCTGGCCGAACACTTCGACGTCGACCTCACCTTGCGCTATCTCTGCGCCCAAA
Organism: Limisphaerales bacterium; assembly: GCA_965203425.1. Classification (GTDB taxonomy): domain Bacteria; phylum Verrucomicrobiota; class Verrucomicrobiia; order Limisphaerales; family AAA164-E04; genus UBA2970. The sequence goes on from OZ241891.1 coordinate 730,078, forward strand.
ATTATGTTGCCACTCGCGATGGGAGTGTCAATCATAATTATTTTCTCTACAAAAAGGCCGACGACGGCAAATGGTGCCTGCTGCCTTGGGACTTGGACGCCTCGATGCTAACGGAAAACGCCATGATGCACCCGTTTTACGGGGGCGATGAATCCCGCATCGGCAATGTCGGCAACCGCTGGGGGAATTGGAACCGGATCCGAGACTCTTTCTTTATCGCATATGAATCCGAGTATCTAGAAATGCTCTATGAATTTAACAATACGATCTATCATCCGGAGGCGTTGTTGTCCGTTGTTCAGGAAGCCGCTATTTTGGGGGGCTTTCGCGAGAGTTGGATAGCCTGGATAATGCCTTTCATCTATCAGCGTCACGACTTTCTAAACTGTTACATTGCCGGAACTCAATGCCCGCCTCCCCTGCTTACCCTTCGCATCGAGGAAGGCCGAATTCTATTAGAGTGGCCGTCGGATCGAAGCGATTACATATTAGAAACGGCCGCCGCAATAGACTACGAAGAGGAAGAAGACCGCCATAAAGTCGATTGGATCGAAGTTCCCTCGACCAACAATCGCTACCTCGTTCCTCCCAACCACCTCAGCGCTTTCTTCCGCCTCGCCCCCAACAAAAAATCCGCCACTATATCCACTCCGTAAAGCCGTCCTCCCCCTTGGCGAAAATCATCTTCGTTGTCTAGGGGGAATGGTCTTTCGCTATTTATGAAAAATGATGCTCAAAAACAAATTCCCCAACCCCCAGCCCAATATTAGAAAATTAAAACAACTCAAAGACCTTCCGCAACAAGCAAGGCGATAGGATGAGAAATTGACCCGGAAAAAATGTTGCTCGCCTCGATTCATATGAAGGTATGCTCTTCAAGGCATAGTATTCTACGACGGTCTCTCTCATCCGATTTCCATATTTTACAAACCGTAGGGACGGCGGGTTACCACTCCTTCCGCAGCCTCATTTACCAGCCCATATTGGCAGATATGTGGAATATGGAGAGGAGGTTTTCTGTCGATGGCCTTCGGAGAACCCTTGGCGGATTCCCCCTCCGCAGAGGCAGAATGACGATTGCGCATCAGCGGCGCGCTCCGATCCACAATCCAACTAACCCCAAACAACAAAAACTCAAGCACGCCTCCAATAGCCCGCCCAAATCCAACAACTAGTTGACCTTCTAAACCGCCACAAAAACATCAAGCGCAAAATACCGCAACTTATGTCCCCGATGAGCTCTCCCCCCAATATCCTCCAAACCATCTTCTACCAAGCGCACAACAAGATACCTTAGCAAAACCCGCCCAATACGTTCATCAACGGAAACCCGCCTCATATGAAACTATCAAGCAAGCGTTCTTGGATAGCGCAATATCTTGATGAGTTCGGCCACGAGAACGCCGTCTCCCCTCGCTTTTGTCCTTAGGCGAAAAGCGCAAGCTATAGAAACGACTCTGGGAGCGGTTTCCACGCTATCGACCATGCATAACTTCATGCGCCGTTGCCTCGATGGTTGTATAAACTCTTATGTATGGAAGAGTAAAATGTCTTGGGGCAAGAGGCATTTCACGCGCCGTTCGATTCGGCTCATGGAAGTTCACTCGCAGTGAGGAGAAGTTGCTCTGGGGCAAGGCGCGCTTGACTCTATTCTTCTCGCGCAAACCTCTGTTCTGCATAGATTTTCCTGCTACTGGCGGGAAGAGAACGACCATGTTCTGTTGATGTCTGGCGGCATGGAGAATGGGGGCGGTTGTCCTTTCGCAGGGTGTAGCCAGCGGATTCCTGATGATGCGAAGAATGACGAAGGGCATGGAGTTTTGCTGTTGATTCCGTATAAATTTGTGAAGCTAAGCGGAGGGGGGAGTTTCGTCGTGAGCAACGATTCTTGGATGGATTCGTCTAGGAGTGGTGACTATTTCAATGGTCAGAGCGATAATTGGGGTTGGGACGGGGCATGAGGGCATTCATATTATTCAGGCTTGTCGCGAGTTCGGTTTCCAGCGCGTCGACCAAGCCGGGGCGTTCCGTCGCCAAGTTGCGACGCTCTCCCAAATCGTTGCCTAGATGATAGAGTTCCCGAATACCTTCGTGAAACTGGATGAGCTTCCAAGGGCCTTTGCGGATGATGCTGTAAGGTCCTGGAGCGTGACGGTAGTGAGGAAAATGCCAGATTAAGGCGTCTCTGTTCAAGGGTTTTTGTCCGCCGGAGCGTAGCAAGGCAAGGAGGGAGCGGCCGTCAATGGTGCGTTTTTTGGGCAGCGGGATTTGGGCGGCTTCTAGAATGGTAGGAAATACGTCGATGGAACTGATGGGTTCAGCGGAGGTTTTGCCTGCTGGGATTTGCCCGGTCCAGCGCACGAGGAAGGGGACGCGAATTCCGCCTTCGTAAGGGTATCCTTTGCCGGAGCGCAAGGGGGCGTTTTCAGTGGGGTTTCCGTTGCGGTCGAGTCCGCCGTTGTCAGAGGTGAAGAGGAGGATGGTTTTTTCGGCTAGTTTCAGTTGGTCTAAAGTTTGCAGTATTTTGCCGGTGGAACGGTCAACGGATTCCACCATGGCGGCGTATTTTGCGTTTGTGTTTGATTTTCCCGTTTGGCGGTATTTTGCTGCGATGGACTCTTCGGCTTGTATGGGAGTATGCACGGCGTAGTGAGCGAGGTGAATGAAGAATGGCTTTTCCTTCCATTGGTGAATGAGACGGATGGCTTCTTCGGCTTCACGGTCGGTCAAATACTGCCCTTTTTTTCTGCCTTCGAGATGGGGAATGCCTTGGCGAATCATGGGGTGTTTATGCTTCGGCTGCGCAAAGGGATCGAAATAGGACGGCGGCTGGCCGTAGTCGCATCCGCCCCGGTTTACGTCATAGCCTTGTTGCGTCGGATACCAATCATCGTCGCCCAAGTGCCATTTTCCGATATGCGCTGTTTTGTAGCCGCTTTTTTTCAAGGCTTCGGCAATGGTGATTTCTTCGCGCTCCATCCAGTAGGGATTGGGCGGGCAAAGCAGGCGCTGTTTTGGTGAGCCGACGAAATCTGAAGGCTTTGGAGGTTTGGCGGCGCGTCCGCGCTGGAAACGGGCGCGAATCCAATCGGTCACGCCAATGCGAGCCGGGTAGCGTCCGGTTTGAAGCGCCGCGCGGGTGGGCGAACAAACTGCGCAAGCGGCGTAAGCGTCTGTAAATCGCATGCCTTCGGCGGCCAGTCGGTCAATGTTCGGCGTTTGGAAATAGTCGTTTCCTTGACAGGAAATGTCCATCCAACCCAAGTCGTCGACCAAAATGACAATGAAGTTCCAGCGGGAATCTTCTTTGGCCGCAGCCGGCGAAATCCATAAAAGACCAAAAACTAAAAGAATGGAAAACGAGCGCATTTCGAAAGCATGCCGAGAAAATCGGCGCTTGGCAAGTTTGCAAATTCAGTGGACTGCGGGCGAATTTCTCGGCTCTCAGAGGCTTTTGCCGGCTTTTGACTAGCGAGTGTTTTCAGAATTCGAGTTTATCGTTCTTTAGGAAACAAAAAACTCCGCTTGGGAAAACCCGAAGCGAAGTGGCTTTTTGAAAAATGAGTCCAATCTCAAGCGGAGGCCAAAAGCGCCACCCCGTTCATTCGGCGGCCAAGCCTATCCCATCCACCGCCATGGAAAAATCATTTTGCGCTTTGCTGTTCTATCAAGCGAAGCAGTTCCGCCGCCCGCGCTCGCCCTTTCTTTCTCTCCTCCGGCCTGAGAGATATCCAAAAACCAATATCATCAGGGTTCATGTGGTCAAATGATATCGAGGAGAGCGAATCAGATTTTGAGATTGCATCCGCCAAAAGGACCCAAGCGTAGGCTTCAACCTTATCCTTCCGCACGCCTTTTCCTCCGCCGGAATACATAGAGCCAAGGTTCCTTTGCGCCATGGTATGTCCTTGCATGGCCGCTTTCCGAAACCACTTCACCGCTTCCGCATCATCCAGCGGCACGCCATCGCCGAAGAAATACATCACGCCAAGTTTGACTTGCGCATCGGCGTCTCCTTGCTCGGCTTTTTCTCGCGTCGACCTGAAATCGCAACCGCCGCAAAGCAAAGCGACGGCCGTCAATAAAGATGAGATTTGTTTCATGTCCATTTTTGAGAACCGCTTTGTTTTTTCTCTTCGCCCAGAATAGAAAAATCATTCTGCGCTTTTCTGTTCTATCAAGCGACGCAATTCCTCCGCCCGCGCTTGGCCTTTTTCCCTTTGCTCCGCCGTGAGACGCTTTTCATGGATGGGAATTATCCATGCTGCTAATTTGTTTCCATTAGTTTTCGCCAAGAGATACCAAACGTATGCTTCAACATAGTCTTCCTGCACGCCTACGCCTGCGGCATACATCCCGCCAAGGGAAGTTTGCGCATCGGCATGCCCTTGCATTGCCGCTTCCAGAAACCATTTTGCCGCTTTATCATGATCCTTCTTCACGCCTTGGTCTTTGGCATACATCAGGCCAAGTTTGGCTTGCGCATCGGCATGCCCTTGCTCGGCCGCCTTCCGATACCACTTGGCCGCTTCCGCATAATCCTTTCCCACGCCTTGGCCAAAGTAATACATATCGCCAAGTCTATTTTGTGCATCGGTATCCTCTTGCTCGGCTTTCATTTTCGTCGCCTTGAATTCTACGCTTTCCTAATTCATCACCATTTTTTGCTAAAAGATTTCTTCGTTTTTAGGCTCTTCGGCGGAAGATGGCAAGCGAAAAATTGAGAAAAATGAAAAAATGAGGAAGGAGTGGGGAAAGCGGTTGGGCGGCGAAAGCGGATTGGAGGGGCGAGGGAAAGCGTGGTTTCGGCGCGGTTGGGCGGCTTGGGGAATTTTCTGGTTTTGGGGTGTTTTGGCGGCTCCAAAAGCCCTCTGAGATGGCTTAGTATCGGCTTTGTCTCGGTTTTGCCGCTAAAATTCGGGTTTGGATTTCCTTCGGTTCTTCTCAAAGCGTCGCCGTTGGCGGGAATGCGTGCTAGTTCGTTTTGGGAAGATTGCGAGCGGCAAAGCGTCTTTGGAGCAGGCGACGAACCGGATCGGGAACTAGGCCGTCAATGGAACCGCCAAGGCTGGCGATTTCTTTGACGATGCTTGAGCTGAGAAAGGCAAATCGATCCTTGGGCATCATGAAGATGGTTTCGATGGAATTATCCAGTTGCCGGTTCATCAGGGCCATTTGAAATTCGAATTCAAAATCGGAAACGGCCCGCAGTCCTCGAACAATGGCTTGTCCGCGTTGTTGGGCGACGTAGTCCACGAGCAAGCCGTCAAAAGTGTCCACTTCAAGATTGGCTACGTGCCGAGTGGCTTCTTCCACCAGTGTTTTTCGCGACTGGACGTTCAGCAAAGGATGTTTGGCGTTGTTGTCCGCAATGGCCACGATGACGAGGTCAAATAGTTTGGCGGCGCGTTCAATGACGTCTAAATGTCCGTTGGTAATGGGGTCGAAGCTTCCCGGATAAATAGCTTTGCGTTTCATTGGCGCCGCGTTTTGCTTTTGTTGGCGGGAATTTAGTTGGCACTTTCCGGGGTTGCGCGTGGAACTGTTTGTTTGTTCGTCGTCTCAAAAGAGCGCCGATGGTTTCGGGAAGGGATGGAAACGGTGTAGTGTTTGCCGGAGGGATCTACGCTTAGGTGGATGGGGTGAGCGCCGCAGTTTTTCTCGAGGTTGGCGATGTATTCGTCGGCAGTGTTGTGATGTCGGTCTGGCCTCAGGTTTTTATGCATTTGATAGTGCGCTTTTGCCGAAGGGAGAGCGGAAAGGGCGGCAAAGGTTTTTGGGCCGCAACCTTTGGTGACGCCGTTGTTCATCACGGTGACGGTGGGCGCCAGGATTTGAAGCAAGGCTGGGTTATTGCTCGAATCCAGTCCGTGATGGGTGACTTGGTAAACGTCCACCGTAGAGCCGACAATGTTTTGGGGGCAGACCAGCAGAGGCTCAATGTTCCATGTGAGGTCGCCGGCGTTGAAGAAGCGGAAATCGCCGAATTCAAGAAGCGTCACAATGCTGTTGGCGTTGGCGGAAGTGTCTTGCGGATGGGGCTTGGGAAGAGAGTCGCAGATGCTTTCCGCCGCTGTGTCGGACGCTTTTTGCAAGGCCGAATGGCGGGCAACGGATTGAACGGTCGCCAGCTTTTGTTTGGCCGCCAAGCAAGTCAATCGAATTGGGACGCCGTCTGTGTTTTTAAGGGGAATGCTCTCTCCGGGAGCAAGGATTTTTCGCTCGCCAACCTGCATCTCTCGGTAGGGCTTGATGAGCAAGCGAAACCGAGTGTCGTTCGGGCGATTGTCGGGATTTTTCAAAGGAATCCCGTTGTCGTAAAGAACTGAAATCGGCATTTTTTGCGCCAGCTCCGCTGCCCCGCCATAATGATCTAAGTGAAAGTGCGTTGTGATTAAAAAGTCAATTTTGTCGATCCGCGCTGTTTCCGTAGCGAGTTTGTGAATGCGTCCGGAATCTCGACCGCCGGGATTTCCGCTGTCCATGAGAATGCTTTCTCCCGCCGGGGTGACAATGAGCGTAGCGGCGCCTCCTTCCACATCAATCCAGTAAATGTCCAAACGCCGATCGTCCTTGCCGGCCAGCAACGTTGAAGAGACAAAGACGACGGTCAAACAAAGCGCGACCAGCCGGAGAGAAAAAGAAAGGCAAGCGCGGGCGGCCTCATTCGGAAAGTTTTTCATGTTTTTCATGACTAGGGAAAATGGCAAAAATTTCGGGCGGATTATTTCAAGTTCGCGGTCTTCCTGCGAGATTCTTCGGCCATTTGCCGTTTGTAGTCAAGCAACGACTGGCGAAGACGCTCGTCGCCAACGCCAAGAATGGAAACGGCGAGAAGGCCGGCATTTTTGGCATTGCCGATGGCCACGGCCGCAACGGGAACGCCAGACGGCATCTGGACAATGGAAAGCAACGAGTCCATGCCTTTGAGCGTTCTGCTTTCGATGGGAACTCCGATCACTGGAAGCGGCGTATAGCTGGCCGTCATTCCCGGAAGATGCGCGGCGCCTCCGGCTCCGGCTATCAGCACTTTCAATCCGCGCCGATGCGCAACAGACGCATACTCGGCCATGTCCTTCGGAGTGCGGTGCGCCGAGACTACTTTGGCTTCGCAAGGAACGCAAAATTCTTCGCAGACGTCGATGGCGGCCTTCATTGCATGCCAGTCCGAATCGCTGCCCATGATGACGCCGACAAGCGGATTTTCGGATTCTCCAGAATTCATATCCATTTATCGTTTCCCAAACTTCAGCGCCGCCGCCGCTTGAGAAGCTTTGGCAAACGCGCTTTCCACAGACTCTCCCAGCACGGTCAAATGCCCCATCTTCCGCCCCATTTTGCTGGCGTCCTTGTCATAAAGATGAAGGTGAACTCCCTTTACTCCCAAGGCTTGAGAGACGCCGGAAGGAAAAGAATCGCCATTTGCATCGCCCAGCAGGTTGACCATAACGGCCGCCGGTTTCACCATTTCCGTCCATCCTAAAGGCCAACCCAAAATCGCCCGAATATGGTTCTCAAACTGGGAAGTGCAACAGGCTTCGATGGTGTAATGCCCCGAATTGTGCACTCTCGGCGCCAGCTCGTTGACCAGAATGCGGTTTTCTTTTGTCAAAAACATCTCCACGCCGAAGCTGCCGACGCCTCCCACAGCTTCCACCGCTTCGACGGCGATCCGAACCGCTTCCCGCTTGCATACTTCTGAAATCGACGCCGGCACTTTGACCACGCGGCAGATGTGATTTTTTTGAATCGTTTCCACTACCGGATAACGAACGGTTTCACCCGAATTCGAGCGGCAGACTATCACGGCAATTTCCGCCGCAAAATCGCAAAACTCTTCGGCAAAAAGCAAATCGCCGCTGAGCCGCCGCCAAGCGGCCTCCAACTCCCCAACGTTCGCCATCGTCCAATTGCCTTTTCCGTCGTATCCGTTGCGCCGGCGCTTGACTAGGCAGGGAAAACCGAATTCCGCCGCCGCCGCCCGCAACGCTGAAAACGAACTCACCGCCCGAAAACGAGGCGTCGGAATGCCGATTGCCCTGAGCAACTCCTTCTGAACGAGTTTATCCTGCACAATCTTCAAGCAAGCCGAGCCGGGAAGAACCGTGACCGATTGGTTTTCCAGAGCTTCCAGCGTTTGAAAATTGACGAACTCGTTTTCAATCGTGACCACGTCGCAACCTTCGGCCAACCGCAACGCAACGGCTGGAAGGTTCCAATCGCCAACTTGATGCCGTTCGCTAACCGCGCCCGCCGGGCAACTGGCTTGCCTTTCCACCGTTTGCGTACGTACTCCCAGCACCGAAGCCGCTAAACAAAGCATCCGCGCCAACTGCCCGCCGCCGATAATGCCGACCACAGGCTCTCGACCGGGAGGAAACTCAGCGGCGGCAGAAACTGGAGGCTTGGATATTCGAGGAATGCGGGGCATGCGATCCAATGAAAATCTGCCGGAAAAAAAGGCTCGCCCTATAACGGACAAATTCTTTTGGCCATCGCGGCGCCGTTGGAAAGAGTCGCTCCCGCGTTTATGCCATGCGGTCGAGAAATTCCGCGTTCGTTTTGTATTTCTTGATCGCTCCTGTCAGCGTTTCCATCGCTTCCACTGATTTAAGGTCCACCATTTCCCGCCGGAGTTTGTGAATCGCCTCGATGTGTTCGGGATCAAAGAGTTTTTCCTCTTTTCGCGTGCCGCTTTTAGGAATGTCGATCGCGGGAAACAGGCGGCGGTCCGAAAGTTTTCGATCTAAAACCAACTCCATATTCCCCGTCCCTTTGAACTCTTGAAAAATGAGCTCGTCCATTCTCGAACCAGTGTCAATCAGCGCGGTGGCCAGAATAGTCAGCGAGCCTCCCTCCTCGATTTTCCTGGCGGCGGCGAACATATTCCGAGGGACCTCCAAAGCGCGGGCGTCCACGCCTCCCGTCATTGTGCGACCGCTCCCGCCGTGCACGCTGTTGTAAGCGCGGGCTACACGGGTGATCGAATCCAGCAACACGAAGACGTCCTTGCCCGTCTCTACGCGGCGACGGCATCTTTCGATAACAAAACGGGAAAGCCGGACGTGGGTTTCCAGTTCCTGATCGTTGGAGGAAGCGATCACCTCCGCCTTTACCGATCGCTGAAAATCCGTCACTTCTTCCGGCCTCTCGTCAATCAACAACACAATCGCCTCCACTTGAGGATGATTCGCGGTCACCGCGTTGCAAATCTGTTTCAACACCGTGGTTTTCCCAGTCCGAGGCGGCGCCACAATGAGGCCGCGAGTTCCCATCCCAATCGGGGTAACCAAATCAATAATTCGCGTCTCGATGACGTTCGGCGCCGTCTCCAAATTGAACTTCTCAATAGGATTGATCGCGGTCAGATTCTCAAAACGCATCGTCCTCGTGTACTCGGCGGGCTTCATCCCGTTTATCTCAAAAACCTCCTTCAACTGCGGATTGTTCCCGCGATGCGGCGCCTGCGTGCGGCATTTCACAAAACTCCCCTCCCGAAGAAAGTTCCTTTTGATCGTGTCCGGCGTCACAAAAACATCCGTCGGCTTAGGCGCAAAATGCGCCTCCGGAGACCGCAAAAAACCAAAGCCCTTCTCCGCTATCTCCAAATAGCCCTCTCCCTTCTCAAACTTTTTCCCACCTTTATCAGGCCTTCTATTCCCACTCATATTTTCGTCAATTTGACCATTCGTCGATTTTTGTGTATCCTTCCCAAACAGAACGCAACAGATGATTTAAAAACCCCTCGCAGGAAAATCTGCCGCTCGGAAAACTTTTGCTTTTGGAATCAGCCGCAACCGGCCGCCCTTCCAAAACAACTAGTTATGCACGTTTTTCAATAAAAGCAATCCTTATTTTCGTCGAAATTTCTGCTTGGAAACACGGCGACAAACTAACGCTACCTCCCGCCAAAAAACAAAAGTCGCAAAACTTCCCCTCCAACCCATTGAAAGCCAGATTTTTTTGAGTAAAGAGCGTCTCTTGAATATTTGCAACCACCAACCCCCATGTAGGGGAGGATGATTTTGGCCTGCGCTAAGGATGCGCAAAAGAACGGCTTCCATCCCTTTCCTCCCTCTTCAAAAGGAAACCAATGCCAACCCCAACCAGCCCTCCACCCCGCCCAGCGCCCACGCCCCAACAAAGACCCTAAGTTCGTCCAAAGAATGAAAAGGCTTTCTGTAGCGCCGACACAAGAATAGAGAGATTAGAATGTGAAACAGCGTTCCCCGCCTCGCCGATGGTTGCGCTCCGCCTCCGCCTCTCTTCATCCCCAGCAACAATCCAATCCAAACAATAGACGCCGCTCTTTTCCGCCGCATCCCTTGCGCTTCCTCCAAAGCCGGCCTGATTCGGCCTTCGCCTGTTCCCAAGAAGTTTGCCGATCCAAAAGAAATCGAGCCATCCAGCGCATTGTCCCATGTTCGCGGATTGTAGTTGCGCATAAAGAGGGCGCGCCAATCTCCCCATCGTTGTCCAGCATTGAACTCAAACAGGCAAAAAGGGCTTGTCTGTTTTCTGCGGCCTGCATTTGCGGAGGCAAGGGGCTTTTTATTCTATTTATTGGAATGCGAGAGGGGTGGAGGCCTCCGCGCAAAGGAAAGAAGCGGCGTTTGGCTTGCGCGAGGAGGCAAGTTGTTCTCAAAGGCGATGCAAAAGCGTTTGGCTTCAAAGCTCTATTGGTTATAGATAGTTATAGAGGTTCGACATTCTCTGCAACGGGCTGGTATTCTGCCTTTGAGGAGGCCATGCCAAAAGGGAGGAGAATCGTGCAAGGAGCGCTGGTTGAAGCAGGTTTAGAGGGAGGAGATGTATCAGAAGGGTTGAGTTTTTAGAGTTTGAGTTGGATGTTGAGGATCTCCGAAGGCATGACTGCTGAGCAAGCGGAATGATATAATTACTCTCTAAAAAACTGCCGCCGTAGAAGCAAATAGAAAACAATTCATTTTGCCCGAATTCTTAATTTAGAAAGATTTTGTTTCAACATGCATGACGTCATAAGATACCCAATCGAGAGATTTCAAATTGATAGTCACTTTTTTCAAAGGGATGATTTCCTACCCTGGCGTTGGGAGCATTCCTCCCTTCTGACCTTTGCGCTGTCGAGAATCGGATTGTTATTTTTCCTTTTCAAAACAAAAACTCAAAATCAATCAATCTATAGGAAGCCAGCAAACTGTGGATAGGCTTACACAGATTATCTTTTTCCAATCAGCATAAGGCAAAGTAGATGTTTATCTCCAAAAAATCTTCCTCGACAATCTTCCTTACTATGCATCTTAAATCAATTCAAATTTAGTGATAATTTCCGATTCCTGATTCTGTGAATTCATCAACACAACCTATCTTCATCTATATTTCTAAAAAAGGTCTTCCAATAAACGCCGAACATCCTCCCAAATCTTTCCTATATGAAAAACTTCCTCTTCGTCATCCAGCCCTCTACTATATCATATAAGTTAGCAATCGCCGAAACTTTTATATTTCCCCAACCTATTCGGCTGAGTTGTTTTCTACAGGACGGTTGGTCGCAAGTTCTGTCGAAGACTAATTGCTTTCCCTATCCACGGCACCGCCGAGGATAAGGGCAAGTCTTGCCTCGTTTGACCTGAGTCGAGCATCCGTTCCATCCCTTTCGGCGTTGGCAAGCGAATGGTGCTGTCTTCATTGATTGGTATGGGAAAGCTTTCGTGCCTGTCGTTGACGATGCGATAGTTGACACCTTCAAAATGTTTGACTGTATAGCCATCCTTGCCCACTAATGCCCCGTTTTTGATTTTTATCGGCGGAAACAATTCAGACATTAACGCTTTCAAAGAGAGATGCCTGCTTCAATACTCCGCTTGAATTGGTATCGTTGATTTTTTCCTTCTTCCGCACTGCTTCGAGTTCTTCTATCGTCAGTTTTTTGGCAGTTGAGCCGAGTCCTGATCGTATAGCGCCTCATTTCGAATTGCTAAAAAAGGACAAGCGTGAAGCCAACTACAATCACAATAGGCATCCAGTGTTGCTTTTTCATTATTCGTAACCCTAATAGTAATTGGAGAATGGCACATCTAATGGCGCTCATTCAATGCTTGTGTAGAGAGAATCTAAAAACTTTTGCTTCCTCTCTAAACCAACTGCCAACCCGCTCTTGCTAACAATCTCTCTTCGAACCCCGCAAAACAAGTTTGCCACATTCCCTAATCTTACTCAAAAGCTTTGCAAATCAGCCTCAGCTTCAAAGTTCCACTTTCCTCCTCGACTCCCCAAGAAGCCGATGTTTCCCAAGCCCAAAAGGCAGAGAAGAAACAACCCACTCGGCAGCCTTTCTACATCCCCAGTTCTTTCTCAAATCATAAAGCGCAATCTTGCCCTCTCCTTATCCCAAGCATCCACAAAATGTTCGCTTGACAGCCGACTGAATAGAGCGGGTTGGATAATATTGCGGCACAACGAATTAGAAAAGAAAAAGGCGTCAATAACAATTGAAGAGGGAATTCGCTATGTAGGTTTTGATGGATAAGAGGAAAAAGAAGAGGAAACATGGTGAATAACAATCTAGATTGTAAAACAAGCCCGGCATGACAATCTTATGATGGCTTTGCTTGTTCCCTGAGAATGAGCACAAGATCCAGAGAACAAGTCTAGCTTTCTCTTATATGGACAACGACTTAGTCGGTTGTGGAAGCCTAAGCATGTCTATGCAAAGCGGAAAAGATAGCTTACTCGCTTTCTGAGGAAGTAGGCGTTTCTTGCGCTGGCTCTTCGGCTTGGCGGGCTTTTGTGCGTTCTTTGCGCTGGCGTTCTCGCTCCATCTCTTTGAAGACGGGATTGCGCTCCATCTCTTCTCTATAGCGCCGCTCGTGTTCTTGCTGCGCTCGCTGTTTTCTATCCTGTTTGATTAGCTGGTTGTATTGTGTAGCTACCTCTTTCTCATGGCTGTCCGGCTCTCTCGCCCAAGCTTCCGCCGCCGCCGCCATTTCTTCGTCAATCTTTTTGAGTTCTTCAATCAAAGGCGCGTCTAAGTCTTGATAGCGTTGTTCTTTGGCGGCGGCGATTTTCTCTTGAATCCAGCTTTCGTCATCGGGGTTGTCAAGGGGGATGCCGATGGTTTGAGCGGTTTGCTCGATCCATTGGATATGATCGGCGTGCCAGTTGGGATCTGCGGGGTCGCCTTGGTTGAGTTCTGTTTGAGAGAAGTTGCGGCGATCTCGCAAGAAAGCGGCCACTTCCTGCCAAGGTTCGGGGTCTGTTTCCCAGCCGGTTTGGATTTTGTTGATCGCATCTTGCGCCTTTGCTTCGGCAATGGTGGCGGTGCTGTTAGGCAGGTCTTGAGGACGAACTACATTTCTGTTTAATGTGCGCTCGAATTTTTCCCACATGGCATCCCAAGCCTCATCGCTTCGCCGGCTTGTTTGTCTGGAAATCCAATCGTCCAAGTCGGCTACGGCCCGGAAGTCTGGATTCGTTTTGTACTTGGCTATTTGTCTCTTGTCGTACCAATCTTCTATCTCGTCCGAACTATCTTGGTATCTTTCCATCCAGTTGCCGCTTGGGCTGTTGTGATAGGCTTCTTGCTTTTTCCGATAGGCTTCGTTTTCTGCCTCTAATGCTTTGAATTCTTCTTCGGATAAAGGCTCGATCTCTGAAGTGGATTGCCTTCGCATTCCGGCAAAGGGATCGATTGGTTTCTCCATCTCTGAATCAACCGTTGTTTCTTGGTTTGAGGCTGGCAGTTTGTTGGCGGCGGTTGAGGTTTCTTCTTTGCCATCCAATTGCGCCAGCCAGAAGATTCCTACCAGCGCCGCCAAACCAATCCCAATAATCACGTAGCTTTGTTTTCTCATCGTCAAAGATTCCTTTCCGTTTTTGTGTTTAGTCTTCGTCTGTGTCGCTGGTAACGCAATCCCAAAATTCCTTGAACGCGGCTCTCCTATAGTTGAGGTGTCTTTCGTTCAGCCACTTTACACATTTGTAGTACCATTCCCAAATATCGAACCGTATCTTTTTCAATTCTTCAATTTCTTTTTGCAAATCCTTAATCTTCTCCCTATTCTTGTCATTTTCATCACTTATCTGATCCAATATTTGTTTTGTAGCAGAAGTATAGCCGAATCTCAGGTATATGCTGGCGTATCTGCGCTCATTACGTTGGATTTCGTCGCGGATGCTCTCTATCTCTACCGTCTTTGAAATAATTGCGTCATCGATGGGCTTCAATTTGGCGTCACGGGAGTTTTGGAGTCCTTTTAACAGATTGTCGTAATCCTGATTGATGGTTGTCATTCTCGAAGCCATTTGATCCGCGCAACTGTCGAAGGCGCCTGGGGGGAAATGGCGGAAGAAGAACTTCTCGATGAGGCGGAGGATCTGGCAGGTCTGGGGCAACGATGGATTTAGCCGATTGCATGGTGGTTTGGGGAACCAACAGGACTGCGACTGTTGCTAAAATGGCGAAGATTACCGTTTTTCCGCTGATCAAGGACCGGGAAGTCGCCGATTTCACAACTGCTTGGCGTTGCTGGTTGTTTGCTTTGGCTACGCGAGCCAACCAGTTCCAATAAAAAGAGAGTTTCTTCATGTCTCGTTAATATTTAATGTCTATGTCGTTAATGTTGCGGCCGTCAGGCCATGCACTAACCATTTGGCGTGGGAATCACGAAGGTTTCCCGCCCGTTCGCCAAGACATCTTGGGAAAGAGATTTTGAATCCTCCCCGGCATGCCGTTCTAAACTGTGACATTTGGCGGGGGATCTGACAAAGAATCCCCACACCAATTGGTCAGTGCGCTTCCAAAAAACCATGCTTTTTATTTGAGCGCAAGCTTTTTTTCTCGATTTTCCAAAGAAAAATTTTGGTTAGGAAAGTGCGATTTTCCTTTGTTATTTCGATGTTTTGAGATTTTTGAGACATTGCCCGGCAATTTTTTTATTTTTTCCGCCGTGGATTGGCGGAGTTTGGCGAGGGGGTTGGCTTCGGTTTTTGGGGAAGGGCTCTGTATTTTTCAGCATTGGTTTTATTTTGCGTTAGGGAGGAGGGCGGCGGCGTGTTTTCTGGCGGCGGGGGTAGGCGAGGAGGGGAGGATTTGCGGTTTCCAATCGATCAGCAGGCCTTCGGCAACAGCTTAGTATTCTGTCCGTATTGGTTTTGGGCGGTTGGAGTCACGGTTTGGTTGGTTTTTGGAGCGCTGTTTTTTTGCGGGTGGAATTGGCGTTGGGGATGGTGGTGGGAGGTTTGCGGCGTCGGTGGATTTTGCGAAGGAGTCTTTCGGTAGCGTCGAGCAATTTGGCGGCGGTTTTGGAGCGAGAGCAAATGATGGCAATGCCGGGAACGGCTAAAACGAATCCGGGAATCACGGGGACGGGACCTAATAGGGATCCAACAATCAAAAGCAGGCTACCGAGAAAAATCATCCCCAAATGTTTGGCGGTGGATTCGTTCTTCCGCGTTTTTCGATAGTCGTAGTAGTCGATGAAGCGTCTGCCGGGGATTCCTTGTTTGATGTGGATGGCGGTGTCTCGAAAGTTGTCGAACATAGTTTTTTGAACGGGGCGAATTTTTGTCACAGCAGGGGCAGGATAACTTCTTTCCACACTTGATAGCCCTCGTGATTTATGTGCAGGTTGTCGTCTACGAAAAGGCTTTTCTTCGGGCGTCCAGACTCGTTCAGCATAGGCGTCCAGACGTCCGCAAAGGCTAATCGTTCGTCTTTTTGCGCAAAGTCCCGCACCAAGTCGTTGGCTCGTTGCATTGTTGGAGCCAGATGCCAACGCTTGATGCTTGGTTTGATGGAGATGAACACAATTTTTGTGTTGGGCAAGGCGCGATGGACGGTTTTGGCAAAGAGACGGAAGTCTCTAAAAACAGCGGCCGCGTCTTTGCCGTCGGCAACGTCGTTGTCGCCGGCGTAGAGGAAGATCGTTTCCGGTTCGTAGGGAATAACAATGCGGTCGGCAAAGAAGACGCTGTCGATAATATGGGAGCCGCCAAATCCACGGTTGACGACGGTCGCATCGGGAAAATCGGCGGCCAGTGATTCCCACCTGCGAATGCTGGAGCTCCCGATGAAAAGAACGCCGCCAAGAGCGACGGGGCGGATGCGGTCTTGCGCTTCAAAGGACTGAACGGCCGCTTCCCACTTTGCGTCCGTGGGATGGATTGTTGCGGTTGCGCAGCCAAACAGAAGGCATGGAAGCAACCAACAACCGCTTGGCGAGAAGGTTCGGCTTCGGCGAGGCGCGTTTATCTGTATTGCCTCGGAAATCATTCTGTTGCGGGTTCGGTCTCTGCGGAAGTTGGAGAGAACCAGTCGTTTCTGATCCAGTCTGCCAGCAGATGGATTTGGCGGTCGCTAAGAATGCCTTCGGTGCCGAAGGAAGGCATTCGATCATTCTTTTCGCCGTAAAATTTTTCGTGTTCCGGATTCCGAATCATTTCGACAAGCCATTCTCTGGAACCGTATCCCGTGAGATCGGGCGCCGTGGCGTCTTCATCTTCGAAGTGAAATTCATGGCAATCGGCGCAACCAAGGTCATCCAAAAGGTGGATTTTTCCTTCTTGGATGAGTTGGGTATCGGCTCGGTACTTCTCTTTTTGGAGAGGCAGCCGGGCTTCCGCAGAAAGGGCAATGATGGCTTTGCGGAGTTGTTCGATTTCCTCTTCGTTGAATTTTGCCACCTTGTTTTGGACGAATTTCACCATTTTTCCCTCTTTGAAGGCGGTTTTGCCAAAGAAGGCGTCCGAGGCGACGTGTTCTTCGCTGAGCAGTTTCCCCAGCCATTCTCGAGAGGCAAAGTTTTTGAGATCGGCCGCCGAAGGATCCTCTTCCAGTCGGGCTCCCAAGCCGTTGTGTCCGTCGTATCGGTGGCAGCCGGCGCAATGATCGGCAAAGAGTTTTGGCCCTTGGGTGAGTGGGTCGTTGCGCAGGAGGGCAATTGCTCCTTCATAAGGAATTCCCATTCCTTCGGGCGGCGGCTTGGCTAAGATTTTGACTCGCTCCGCTGTTTGTTTGCCGGCGGCGACGGCCTGCCGATATTCCGAGTTATTGCGATCCTGATTCCACGCTAGGAAAGTCAAAACGCCGATTCCCAAAAGAAGAGTGAACATCACGGCGACGTTGAATCGATGACCGATGCGCCAGCGGCCAATAAAGGGCATAAGACAAATCAAAAGGACGACCGCTCCCGGAATGACTAGGGAACCGTAGATTTCTCGCTCGCCGGGAAAGTATTTGAGCAGTTGAAAGAGAAAGAGAAAATACCATTCCGGGCGGGCGGCGGCGTAGGATTCAGAAGGCTCGGCCGGCGCGGCGAGAAGAGCGCCGAGATGTCCGTCTCCCGCAAATTTTCCCTTGACTACGAAGAAAAGAACGGCGGCAAACACGGTCAGACAAGCCACGGCGTCTTTGAGAACTTGATCGGGCCAGAACGCGGCGTCGGGATTTCGAAGGGGTTTTTTTGCGGTCACGCCGTGTCTCCGAAACAGGTAGATATGTCCCACAATCAGAACGACTACCGCGGCCGGAAGAACGCCGGCGTGCAAGGCGAAGAAACGGGTCAGCGTGTGGTGGCCGTATTCGGCGCCGCCGATTAGCAGTTTTTCCAGACTGGGACCGACAACTGGAACAGCGGCGGCCAAACTGGTGGTCACTTTTGTTGCCCAGTAGCCCTTTTGGTCCCAAGGCAGTAGGTAGCCCGTCAGCGAAAGAGCGAGAACGAGCATCAGCAAGCCAATGCCAAACCAGAAGTTGACCTCCCGCGGCGCGCGATAGGCGCCATCCACGATCACTTGCATCAGGTGAAGCACGAGCAAGATGTTCATGGCATGGGCGGTGTAGTGATGCACGCCGCGCAAGAGCCAGCCGAAGTTCATTCCGTATTGAATGTAGAAGACGCTTTCCCAAGCCGTCTGGGCGCTGGGGCTGTAGGCCGTCCAGAGGAGGATTCCGGTGATAACTTGAACGAAAAAAGTAAAAGTCAAGGTGCTTCCCCAAACATAACGCCAACGGGAACCGCCCGGAATGTTCTCGAACAGCGCTTCGGAGAGAAGCCTCCGGATGCCGGTTCGATCATCAAGCCAACGAATGATCATGCATCTCCTTTTAGATTGCCCGCTTTTCCGCTTTGCCGGCCTGAAATTTTTGAAACCGAACCCAGACCTCGTTGAGGCTTTGCAGTTTCTCTTCGTCCACTTCCAAGGAATCCAAGCCTCGCGGGCTCGGACTGTCGGGATCCTGAATGGAACCGTCGACATTGAAGCGGCTGTCGTGGCAGGGGCAAAGGTAATTCTTTTCCGCGCTTCGATATTCCACAAAACAACCGGCATGCGGACAACTCACGCTGAATGCTTCCACAGAATTCTCTTCAGTGCGCCGCAAGTAAACGGCTCCGATGGGAACGTTGCGAAAGTGATTCCAAGCATCGACGCGATCGGTCACAACGGGAAACTTTCGCGGCACGCCGTCCGCCGGAAGAGCGGACAGAGACGTCACCCGAACGGCTTGCCCAAGATTGGACTTCTTTCGGAGCGGATTGAGAAGCACGCCAAGCCCGGTCAAAGGCGGAAGAGCCCCGGCAAGCGCCGCGGCTCCGCCAGCGAGGAAGCGCCGTCGGTTCGAGTTGGGAGAATTCTTTTTTGCCGACATAAGCGTCTGATGGGAAAACTGCTTCTTTAAATCACTCTTGCGAGAGGCTAAGTTTCCTTGCCGTTTGTTTTTGTTTCCTGTTTTGAGGCCGTCGCCGCTCAATCTGCGATTCTGTCTCCAATGGCGTCCTGCATCGTCCCGCGTCAACAAACAAAGACAGATTGGAGACTCTCCTCAAAAAACGCAATCTTAGAAAATGTTCTTCGGATTATTTTGGAAAAAAGGCTTGTCAACGGCAGGGAATTCTCGAAAAAACGATTTCGACATGATGGAGATTCAATGAACTATGGAAGCAACGGATGGCTCTCGGCTTGGCCGGGATGACTCTGGCTTGGACAGCGATAACATCCGCAGATTCTTGGAAAATCAAGGCATCGAAGCCGTTATTCCGCCAAAATCAAACCGGAAAATGCTCTTTTCCTACGACAAAACAAAATATCGAATGCGGCAGAAAGTGGAGCGATTCTTTTGTCGAATCAAAGAGTTTCGGCGGATTGTCACTCGCTACGACAAACTCGCCAAAACCTTCATGGCTTTCGTCCACATCGTCTGCGCATTCGTCGCTTTTCAATCCACTTGAAAATGCTTGACAAAGCGAGAAAGCAGGTTAATTAATTCCAAAGAGACGGGAAATCATTGAAAATAAATCCGATGAGCGAAGATAATTACAAGAGCCTGAGCGGGCAGTTGGCAGAGCTGCGCAAAGACATGGATTCCAAGTTCGCGCATTTGGAAGAGAAGATGGTCACCAAGGGAATGCTGATAGCGGCGGTGATAATCCCGCTGAGCGGAATCAATTTGGCGTTCTTGGCGTTTGCCGTAGGCGCGATTATCCAAATTGCGAAGAATTAAAAAAGTTGAACAAACCGAGAATCGAGTCGTATTATTTCTTTGCGGCGGGCGTTTTGTCTTGTAAACGCCGCCGGAACCGAATCAATTCAACGAACACAAAAGACCTATGAAAATTGCAACTTGCTCTACAAATTTGGCGCTCCTCGCCTTGATTGCGGCCGGCTTGCTCGCCGTGCCGCCGGAAAAATCCCAAGCGCAACTCTCGCCAAAACCGGAGAACTACGTTTGGATAACCGACACGAAAGGAATGACTTGGAAGAAGAAAATCATCTCCGTCATCGGCGATAACAGTAGTCTCGTCTTCAATGACAGCGATAAACCCAAAATCGCCTCAATCCTCGTGCCAGAACACGCAATCATCAATGCCATCGAATGCTGGGGATGCGTCAACTTGACCAACATCGTCTTCCAGCCTGCCGAAGCACGATACATACACGACGACAGCGGTCGTGTTGTAGGAGGCCAATTGCTAATCATCCATGCGGATCACACTGATCTCCGCAACATCACCTGCTCAAAGACAATGAGAGACGCGACCTACGTTTATCGAATTTATCGAGCTCTCGGTTGGTGGCCAATTCAATGGACGGAGCTGGAACTGCCCAAAATCGAAATCAGAACGCACGCAACCGACAACGGCCGGGAAGTGGAAATTGTCTGGAGAGATGGCAAACTTCAAATCGCCGATGCTGTCAGCGGAGAATACCGAGACCATTTGGGAAGCAGTCCGTTGCGTTTTCCGCTGGCCGCGGCCAAAGACAAGCAGCTTTTCCGCATAGCGAAAATTGAGTCGCCAACCACGGAAGAACCGCCAACGCCTCAAACATCGGGAGGGAACCGATGAGTGATGACCGCCGCTATTTTCAAAAGAAAACGGCATAAGAAATGAGAGAGTTCGACAGCCAGATTCGAGAAACAGCCACGGAACGACTCAAAGCCATTGAGGATTCTCTCAAAACCGACGCGGTCTTATTCTTCGGCCCGATTGTTCCGGCAGTCAAAAATCCGTTCCGGGACATGATCGAAAACCTGAAACCCGATCCCGTAGAAAATCCGAAAACCATTTCCGTCATTCTTCAAACGCTGGGAGGCAGCGCCGAGACCGTTGAGAAACTGGTTGAAATTCTTCGGCATCACTACGATTCTGTGAACTTTGTTATTCCCGACTACGCAATGTCTGCCGGGACGCTGTTTGCTCTTTCAGGAGACAAAATCCACATGGACTATTCCTCGTCGCTCGGCCCGATTGATCCTCAAGTGCCCGGCCCGATTGATCCTCAAGATCACAACAGAACTTGGGTGTCAGCCTTGGGCTATTTGGACCAGATCGAGAAAATAATCCAGAAATCCGCCAAAGGAAAACTCACTGAAGCGGATGTGCTAATGATCAAAGGGCAAGACCTCGCTCTGCTGAACGAATATGAACAGGCAAGGAACTTAACGATTACCCTTCTCAAAGAATGGCTTGCCAAATACAAGTTTCGCAATTGGACCAAACATCATCCCGACTCGGAAAAGAAAGGGAAAGAAGTCACAGACAACGAAAAGAGAAAAAGAGCGGAAGAAATCGCCAACATCCTTTCCGACAATAAAATATGGCATTCTCATGGACGGCAAATCGGTCTAAAAACTCTCCAAAAAGTGCTTCATCTTGAGATTGAAGATTACTCAAAAAAACCTGAATTACAGGCTAAAATTCGGCGCTATGTTGAATTTTTAACCCCTTACTTAACACCTTATGTTATTCGTCATGGAACATTCATCCAAAGCAGAAACTGGTTCTAGCATCAGCGAGCAAGTCCAGAAAACCGTCGGCAAGGAAATGCCGACTTCGTTGTCGCCGGAGCGAATGGAGCGCATCGAACGCTTGCATAAAAAATACGAGGATTGGGTGCGCCGAGGTATCGTTGAGCCTCCTAAATACATACCGAAGCCCACTCCGGAAGAATTCGCGATTAAGCACAAAATCGGAGTGTTTTAGATTGCGGCGCGGGTTTTCTCTTCGGGGTCGCCGCTCTCTGCGCCAATGGAGGTGCGTTGGAAGAAGTCCATTCCGGACGGTTGGCGCCGGTTTTTGAACCATCGATTGGCGGTTGCGGGGGCTTTGTATCTGTTGCTTTTGGTTCTTTGTCTGACGATTATTCCTTTTTTTTCGCAACATTCGCCGACGGCTCTGTCCGAGAATCAATTTGCCGCACCTTCGGCGCAGCATTGGTTCGGCACTGACGTTCACGGGCGGGATTTGTTTGGTCAGACGGTTTTTGGGTTGCGGATTTCGATTTTTGTCGGGGTTTGCGGCGCGGCGGTTAGTCTGGTCATTGGCGCTGTTTGGGGAAGTTGCGCGGCTTATTTTGGCGGTTGGTTGGACGCGGTGCTGATGCGGACGGTGGATGTTTTGTACGCCATGCCTTCGATTATTTTTGTCATCGTCTTGATGGCCGGTTATGACGGGATTTTTCTTCCTTATGTGGAGCGGTTTCTCGGTCTGCTTATGGATGATGGCGCCGTTGAGGCGGCTTCTTTTGTCCGGCTCCTTTTGTTGTATCTGGGGCTCGGAGCGGTTTCTTGGCTGACGATTGCCCGCATTGTGAGAGGGGAAGTGTTGGCGCTGAAGGAGCGGTCTTTCGTGCTGGCAAGTCGTGTCTTGGGAGCGTCGGCGGGGCATATTTTGCGGCGTCACATTTTGCCGAATCTTTACGGAGTGCTTGCGGTTTATCTGACTTTGACGATTCCCTCCATCATTCTTTATGAGTCTTTCTTGAGCTTTCTTGGGTTGGGCATCCAGCCGCCGTTTGCCAGTGTGGGCAGTTTGATTTCCGAAGGGGCGCAGCAGATTAACCCCGTCCGCATTTACTGGTGGATGATTCTTTTTCCAACCGGCGCGTTGGTGTCAACTTTGTTGGCGTTCCACTTCGTTGGGGACGGTCTTCGAGAAGTGTTTAACTTGAGGCATTCGGCGGGAAATTCCTAGCGGGCGGGTCCGGCGACGCAAAAGGATTTTGCTGAGCGGAGGATTGGCGAGATCGAGGGAGGTGAACAATGGATCCAAGTGCATAAACTCCCCCGGCGAAAAAGCAGAGTCCGGCCGCCAACAGCAAGCCGGGAAGCCGAAGCAGATGAAGTCCGTACAGAAAAATGGACGCAATCATAATTGCGGTTCCGGGTATAGTCGCACTTCCGGCCAAACGCCAGGAGTCCCAAAGCCCGATCCGCCGGCCGGCAAAGAAAGAAACAACGGCGATGGGAAGACTGCAGCAAGTTGCCAGGCATGCCCAGAGAGCGAGCAGTCCAAGCGCAAGAAACGCAAAGGCGATGGCGGTGAACAACGCTTTCCGAGCATTCCACCACGGCATGATTTGGTCGGGCGCCAACGGAATGAATTGCCGATCGGGATAGGAAAAAGCCAAAGAGCCGAACCACGACCTCAGGAGGATTTTTTTGCGAGTCAGGATCAGTTGAAAGTCCGCTGTCATATCGCCGGCCGCTTCAGAATCCGAGCGCATCGTCAGGGAGAGAAACCGATTCTGTTTGCAAAGAGTGAAGTTCGGCGGCAAAGAATACAAACGCCCCGTCCGGATAGACAAATTTTTAGGAAACGACTTGGCGGACTCTTCCAAAACGGGAATCCAACGAAGGTGGAAAAACCAAAGGACGGCGCCGGAGGCTAGGTGAGCCAGCACAATCCAGACCAAGAGAAGCCAAGACGCTGGCCGCTGGGAAAACGCGGCAGTGCCTGAAAAAGTCAAAGGAATCGGCAAAACCGCGGCAACGTCCCCAACGATCTGCTTCGAGAAGGATTCCTTCGATTTCATTGTCGGGCAAGGATTCTTGTCAAGCGGGGGATTAGCATTCGCCCGAAGGCGCTTGCGGCGGTGTTCCCGAAGCCGATGGCGGCGGATTGTCTGGAGGCGGCGCGGCCTTAATCACAAAGGGAAATCGCAGTTTCATCACTTCCTCAACGATGATTTCGACAAAGTGAACGCCGGATTCCCGGAACCCGACTTGCCCGAACAGGGAGACGTTGGTGGCATGGCTGGACGCCTCGCGGAGGCTAAACTTGACTTGGCTCTTTCGGATGACGGTTGTTTGGTCCGGGCCGACAAGCCGCACCGTTTCGGTGAACGATCCCACGCCGGCCGTCCAGCGGTTGAAAATACAGATCTTCAACACGGTAATCGGAATTTGAGGGACTCGAAGAAAACCAATCACACCGACCAGAATGAAGTTGCCGTTAGATTCCTGTCGAACGTCTTCACACAGAAGTGAGCATTGAAGGTCGGGGAGGATGCGCGTGGGTTCCATAGTTCAAAATCAATACTTTGCCATCAAACCGGCGGCCTCCGCAATTCTCAATGCCGCCGTTGTCGTGTTGCGCATCAGCATGGCAATGGTCATCGGGCCGACGCCGCCCGGATTTGGAGTAATCTTTCCCGCAATCGGCCGCACTTCTTCAAAGGCAACGTCGCCAACAAGTTTTGTCCCCGATTCTAACTGGGCGTCCGCAATGCGGTTGACGCCGACGTCGATCACGACGGCGCCTCGTTTGACCATGTCTTTTTTAACAAACCTAGGAACGCCAATGGCCGCGATGAGAATATCCGCTTCCCTGCAGTGTTGCCCAATTTTCGGCGTGCGCGAGTGGCACAAGGTGACGGAGGCGTTTGCGTTCGGCGATTTTCGGAGGAGCAGCGCGGCCATTGGTTTGCCAACAATGTTGCCTCGTCCGAGAATCACGGCGTGCGAGCCGGGAATTTCAACGCCGCTGCGGCGAAGGAGTTCGTGGATGCCGGCGGGCGTGCAAGGAACGAATCCCGTTGGGTCACCCAGCCAGAGTTTGCCTATGTTTTCAGGGTGAAAGCCGTCCACGTCTTTTTGCGGGGAAACGCTTCTATAAACCGCCGTTTCCCGAATGGGTTTCGGCAACGGCGCTTGAACGAGGATGCCGTGCGTTTGCGGATCGCGGTTGCCGTCTTGAATCCGTTCGATGAGTTCGGATTCCGCAATGGTTTCCGGGAGGACTATAGTCTCGGATTGGATGCCAAGTTTGGCCGCCGCTTTTTCCTTCATTCCGACGTAAATCTGCGAGGCGGGGTCTTCGCCAACTCGCACAAAAAGCAGTTTCGGGCGGACGCCGTGTTGTTGGAGACGGAAAATTTGCCGTGCGGTTTCCGCGTTGAATTCGGCGCTGATTTGGCGGCCGTCGAGAAGATTGTCCACCGGATTCGCTATTCCAAATCTCGAAGTTCCTCAATTTCGATGACCGGAATTCCCGGCCAGCGAGCGTCGACGGCTTCCACGCCTTTTACTCGAATTTTACGTCCTTCGTAGGATTTCAAAGCCTCCCTGCCGTCGCCTAGATACACTTCCAACTCGCCGGTGTGCAGGTAGTTGATTGTCATGCCCGTTCTAGTATCTTCAAGCCGATAATAGGCGGGCGCTTGGATGCTTCGGACGCGTCGGACTATGCCATCTCTGGTGATGATTCTCTTGCGACGAGCGGCGGCCTCTTCGGAAAGAGAAAGATCGGGTTTCTCGGCGGGAGGTTGGTCCGCGGTTGCCAAATCAGAACCCGGTGCCGGCGATTCAGAATCTTTCGGAAACGGTTCCTCCGTATAAATGGGCGGCGGGAGCGTTTGATCTCCTTGCGCCGACGGAGTTTTCGTTCCGCTCTCGGCTAGCGGGGCGGGTTTTGCCTCCGGATCGTCGATAATGATTTCGGGAATTTCCTCATCGAAAATGATGGGAGGCACTTGGCCGGAAGTGTTTTCCGGGACGAAAGATTCGATTTCCTTCTCTGGGACTAGGTCGACAAATTCTGCGGCCAAGTAGGCCTCCGTGCCGGGCAACGGTTGAATCGCCGTCCAGCCCGCCAAAGATCGAATCGGTTTGACTATCGTGTTCCTTTCGATGCGTCCGACAACGGAAAAATTCGTTCCCCTGCCAACGCGGATGTTCAAGCGAGAAGCAGTCACAGCATGAGTGTCCGGATCAATGTATTGAGAAGAAACCCAAAGAGTGGCCTGCGCGGGCACTTGAATTCGATACCATTCCTTTGGCTCGCCCTGTTGAGGATTTTCCGAGCGGATAGAATCCAGAATTTGCACTCGGCTTCCCGTGTTAATCTGGCAAATCACCTCGCTGGCAAGGCTGGGACGCGCCCGCACGTTGACGCGTTCGTTCAAAACCACGCCCTCAGCGCCTTTGGCTTCAAACGGACGCGTTGCCAAGACGCCTCCGGCCAAAAGAGCCGATATCCAAAGAATGCGTTTCATATCAACGAAGAAGTGAACAATTTCCTAGCCAACATGTCAACGCTGCAAATCGTGCCGATGAAGGAAACCGGCGGAAAGCCTTTCCCTTTCGCTTGCTTCAGATTGCTTTTGATGGAAACAGCCGAGTCCAACAGTTAGTCTCCCCCATTACCCTTTAACTCTTTTGTAGATGGGAAATAATATTTGTTTTATTATACACCATCCTCGTCCACCGTAGATTTATTCTTGGATTGAAAAGACTATTTGGCACGAGATGCGGAATTTGGTATTACGAAACCGAATACAAGCGGTGAATATTCAAACAGAGTGTGGAGAATATTCGATTTGGATTGTCAATCTGCGGTGTTGAGACACATTGGCAATCTGAACGGTGAATATTCGAAAACGGTGTAAATTATATGTGATTTAAGATGCTGCTAGCAAAATCCGTGCCAACACAGGCTGAAAAAGTTCTTGTATGGAATTTTTTGTTGCAATTTTTCCGCATATTTGGCTTAATGGTTTCTCAAGATGGTCAAGGGACTGTCAAGGACGAACGGCGATTTTAATATGTGGAACATCGTTTGTAAGATTGTGTTTGTATGTCTTGCTGAAATCATCTGCTAGCACTGAGGTTAGTAGATTACGAAATGGCAGGGCTAGACAGTAAAAAACTATGACGACAAAACATATTGGCGGAACGGCATCTGAGGCCAAAATCTCGGACATAGGAGGGACTAATATAAATGAGGAATGGATACGGTCTAATATTAATCGTGTTGAATCAAAGATTAAAAATGTAAAGCATGGGTATGATTACGGAGATCTAGATTATCTTGAAAAAGATCTTGAATTTTACAGATCAAAATTAAGATTAGTCACCGATCTTAATTCTGGAAAGATGATTGATGTGTGTAAAAAGCAAGATGATAATCCAGATTTTTCATATTTGAGCGAAAAAGAGACATTGGATAATATTCCGCCTGGATATAGGGAAAGATTCAGGGAAAATATTGGGTTCAGAACGAGAGTATATGAGGTTGCGGACATACTTTCGAAAATCTCATATCCAATGACATCTACCCAAATTGCAGAGAGTTTGTTAAAATTGCCGCAATACGCGATGCATCATAAAGGCAATATTGAGGTATTGCCAACAATAAAAGTTGCGTTGTATTATTTTGTTGGTATTAAAAAAATCAAACCTCCTTTCTTAATGGTAAGAATGAATTCTACGGGTGAAATTAGATATTGGAAAAGCTGATCAATATGCGTTTGGCGGTGTTCGCATATGAAAAACCGTCATTTATGTCGGCGTAATACAAAGCGCTGGCTTAACATTAACAATTAAGATACGAAAGGTTAGATTATGTCTAAAGAACACAAAAAGATGACTCATCGTCTAGCGACGATAGAGCACAAGATACTTGCAGTAATCCAGATGGCGTTGACGGAAATCTCTCTTCGACCTATGTTTAGCAAAGGCCGATGTCCCATTGCCGTCTCGAAAATGTTTGATTTTGCCCTCATCGTGAAATGCAGGTTGGGCAAAGAATCGTGCATGCCGTCGCGACCCCAACCTCTCGTCAACTCTCTGCCAGCTCGGCGCTTGCAAACTCTTTCTCAAAAATGACTCCTCCCCTCACAATCGCCTACCGGCAGATGCGGCAACATTCGGGTCATCGGCATTGGTGGCCAGGGGAAAGTCCCTTTGAAATTTGCGTCGGCGCCATTCTTACCCAAAACACCAATTGGCAAAACGTCGAGCGAGCCATTCAAAACCTCAAAAGAAACCGCGCCCTGAACCTCCGCGCCATCCATAAACAGAAGCAGAACGCGCTAGCCCAACTTATTCGGCCGGCCGGCTACTACAACGTCAAAGCCGAACGACTCAAAGCGTTCGTCGCCAAAATCATGACCCATTATCAAGGCTCTCTAGACTTCTTTTTCCAACAAGACACTCAGTCAGCCCGCAAAGCGCTGCTGGCTGTCCGCGGCATCGGGCCGGAAACTGCGGACAGCATCCTTCTCTACGCCGGAAATCATCCAACTTTCGTCGTCGACGCCTATACGAAGCGAGTCTTTGCAAGGCACCACTGGATTGAGGAAAACGCCGACTATCATCAAATCAAAACTCTTTGCGAAACCCAATTGGCCAATCCTCCCCAAAAAGACCGGCTGGACTATTGGCAAGACTACCACGCCCAAATTGTGAACGTTGGAAAAAACTTCTGTCGTCCTCAAAACCCCCAATGCAACGCCTGCCCGCTAGAAAGCCTTTTGCCTGCCAAAAATCCCGCCTTCAAGCCGAAAACCCAATTCCCACCCCGCCAAAACAAGTGGATGAAGATTGCCCCCTCCTCTATCCATCATCTAGGCGCCTTTGCCCGCCGCCGCATTCCAAAAGAAACGCAGATCGCCCGATACTTCGGCGAAAAAATCTCCAAAAAACTTTCCGCCCAACGGCTCAAAGAAGGAAACGCCTACATTTTCTGCTTGAACGAAGAAGTCGACGTGGACGGCGACGTTCCCAACAATCTTGCCAAATACCTCAACCACAGCTGCTCGCCGAACTGCGAAACTCGCCAAATCGCCGACGAGATTCAAATTTATAGCCTGACTCCCATTGCGCCCGGCGAAGAAATTACCATCAACTACGGCTACGGTTTGGAAGATTATCGAGACCACCCATGCCAATGCGGCGCGGCAAACTGCGCCGGCTACATCGTCGCCGAAGCCTTCTTCAGCCACATCCGCAAGCGTACCCCTCTCAACTCTTCCTAAAAAAGCGAAGGAAAATCCTTGCCAACGCCCGCCTTCAAAAGATAAACTCCCCCCCATGAGCGTTCCTGTTTCATTGGAACATCGCGGCGGTCCCGATATGACGGTCCGAACACCTCCTCCACTGCCTCGACATCTGGACAAACTGTCGCAAGAAATCCTCCGGCTCAAAAACCAGCAAAATGCCGTAATTCTGGCGCATAACTACCAAGTTCCCGAAATACAAGACCTCGCCGACTATGTGGGCGACTCCCTCGGCCTCTCCCAGCAAGCGGCAAAAACAGAAGCCGAAGTCATCGTCTTTTGCGGCGTTCACTTCATGGCGGAAACGGCTAAAATCATCAATCCCGCCAAAACCGTAATCCTTCCCGACCGAGATGCAGGCTGCTCCCTAGAACAAAGCTGCCCGGCGGACAAACTCAAAACCCTCCAAATAACCAATCCTAACTTTTACACCATCGCCTACATTAACTGCAGCGCGGAAGTCAAAGCATTGAGCGACGTAATCTGCACTAGCGGCAACGCCAAAAAAATCGTCGAAGCCGCCCCGAAGAACCGCGACCTCCTCTTCGTGCCGGACGAAAACCTCGGCGCCTGGGTGACCGAACAAACAAACCGCCCCATGACGCTTTGGCAAGGCAACTGCTATGCCCACGTCGAATTCACCCGCGACAGCATTCTGCAGATTCGCGGCTTGCATCCGGACGCTCCCGTAGTTGCCCATCCAGAATGCACAAAATCCGTCAGATTGCTGGCGGACGAAATTTGCTCCACGGAGAAAATGGTCGGCTACTGCAAAAAAACTGACGCCCAAGCAATCATCGTCGCCACCGAATCCGGAATGCTCCACCGGCTCAAAAAAGAATGCCCCGACAAAGAATTCATCCCCGCGCCCACCGACTCTTGCCGATGCAACGAATGCAAATACATGAAACGAAACACCCTCGGCAAACTCCGCGCCTGCTTGGAAACTCTAACACCCAAGGTAGAACTAACCCCAGAACTCATCGCCCAAGCCAAAGCGCCCATTAATCGAATGCTAGAACTCTCCGCCTAAACTCCCCCGCGCCTCAAAAACCTTCACATCCGCAATGGAACGCGCAAACCCATGACGGTCAACGAAAACTCTTCAACCTCAAAACGCCCGCTGCGCCTCCGCCACTACTTTACTCACTATCGATCCCTTGGCGGCGTCCAGTCCATCATTGACACCCACCTTCGGCTCGACCCCGCCAAAGGACTTTCCAGCTCGATGCTTGCTTTTTTCGATCCCGCCGGAGTTTCCCCTTCCAACCCCGCAGTGGAAGGCTTGGGGCTTTCTGGGAAAAACACCATTTGCGGTGCCCGGAGAAAATTCCGGCGCTGGGAACGCCGCAAAACTTACGACGTTCCCATCTTCCACGATCTCTGGGGACTCCCTTTCTTTGGCGAATTTGACACTCAATCCCTCCGAAGAATTGGCGCCGTTCATTCAAAATGGCCTTACCTGAAGCGCCAACTTCAGCAGTTGCGCGGCAGCCTTGACGGCATCTTTACCGACAGCCAACCCATCGCCAAACTAATCCAATCCCAATACCCCGAACTGCGGCCCGCTCGAATTCGTCACCTTCCCGTGCCGGCCAAAATTGCGCCGGAATCTCATTTCAAACAACGACCGGCTTTGGCAAAACGTCGCATTGTCATCGGCTTTGTCGGTCGCCTGGAATATGCTCAAAAACGAGTCGAAAGATTCCCAAAACTCTTGCAAAAACTCATGGAAGGAAAAATAAACTGCGAACTCCAATTCCTTGGCGACGGCACTGCGAAGGATTCCCTTCCATCCCGATTTCCCTCGGATGCCGCCGTCATATTCTTGGGACGCAAAAGCGGAGACGACTATTGGAAAATCATGTCCCAATGGGATTTTGTTCTTTACACCAGCGACCACGAAGGGTCTCCCCTGTCTATGATAGAATCAATGAGCGTCGGCAATCTGCCGATTTTTCCAAAGATCGGCAGCGGAGGCGATGGCATTGTTGAAGCCTTGGACCCTGCGCTTCTCTACCCGCCGGAAGATTGGAATCGCGTCGCCGAAATCATCAAAATATGGCAGGCAAAACCCACCGAAGCCTACCGGCAAGCCCGC
Source organism: Limisphaerales bacterium (assembly GCA_965203425.1). Taxonomy (GTDB): domain Bacteria; phylum Verrucomicrobiota; class Verrucomicrobiia; order Limisphaerales; family AAA164-E04; genus UBA2970. Next base: position 760,715 of record OZ241891.1, read on the forward strand.
CAAAAGAGCCGGAAGATCAGCCTCCGCCACTCTCCAGAATCGTATCATTCCCAATTCATGGATTTCTTCAAATCTATCATAGAATTTCCAAAAATCTCCCAACAATTTTCCGAAAAAAGGCCTTGTTTCCTATCTGATTATCTGCCGTTCGGCCTTCTCCGCCGCTGTTGCCCGAAAAGTTTCTTCCACGCGAATCCTTTGAAACAAACACAATGAAACTCGGAATTTTCGCAAAGAGCATCCTTCTCAAAAACTGCTTTACGGAGTAAGCGTGTAAAGCAATTCGCGTTCGTCTAACGGATTGCCGAACTCTTCAGGACTGGTGGAGACCATAATTCGGTAAAACTGCACGTTGCGGGCGAGCTTGCCTACTTCCGGATCCGATGTTTTCCAAATATTCCACAGCGCCTCCATTTTCTCGCTTTCCGCTTCCAATTCGCTTCGTTTCAATCCCGCTAAGCGTTTTAGATATGCGTTCAATCGACTATTAGATTCGAATTGAGACCGGAAATCAGGATGGAAAAAAGGACGAACCTCTCCAACAATCTCTCCCCGATCATTTTGAGCCGCTAAAAACAAAGTAGGCACTTGGCCTTTATCCATGCCGGCAAAAGTTGGATACACGGCAAACGGCCAAGAATCAATCAGCGCGGCGCCGCACAAAATGTTGACGCCCAAAAGCAAAGCGCCCGCAATGGCGGTTGGTCGAGTGGATGCCGAAGACCGGCTCGGCTGGAAACCCCGACGAAGCATTGGGAAAAGCAGAACGGGCAGGGCCAATCCCATGAAAGGCACGCGCAACAATACGGCGATCCATGGACGAATCCCCCTGAGCGGCGCGCCGTTCCAAAGCGGGCATTCCTTTGGCGCCGCGCGGTCGACTTGGTAATCAACGGCGCCAAATAAATCCACGCTTTGCATCACTGCGGCAAGATTTTGCTCGGCATCAAGCCGATGTCGCAACACAACCCGCCGCCCGAAGACTATTCGGCCGCACCAGCGAAACAGCTTGTGCCAGTCCAAAGCCGCGGCGTAAACAACGGCGACCATGAAGGGGAACCCAACGTTAAGGAAAAGACGATTCGACAAGTGAAACAGCGTGGCGCCCATAACGCTAAACACTCGAGTGCGAGGATGCAGGACAGCGATGACAAAGCCCATCTCGAACAGAATCGTCAACAAACCGCCGGCTTGATACAGAAACGGGTAAAGATCCAAGCGAAAAAACGGAAGCCAACCGCCCTGAACAAACCATATATAGCGCATCTTGAACTTGAGATTGTCGCTCAACGCCCATTCGGGGCCGTTGACGGCAAACTTCCAAAAGCCGGGAAAGAAATACGCCACGCCAAGAAGCAACAGCGCAAATTGAATCGGCAACGCATAGCGGCGGGCCGCCTGTAAGGGCATTCCCTGAGTTCCCGATCTCCGAGCTCGACGCACGGCATCGACCGACAAGGCGTCTCCCGAAGGAGAACATGCCAACAAAACGACGAACCACCATAAAAAATGGTAGTGGCTTATTTTGGCAAAGAACTGAGGAATTCCTAATACATACAAACCCAGAGCCGCCGCGCCAACAGCCGCCGTCCTCGTATAAAAACCAACGATCCCCGCAAGGCAACAGAGCTGGAAAAGAAGGCGAGAAGCCTCCATCACATCAGGGTTCAACACGAATCCCAATGGGACATCACGCAACCATCCCCATCCGGGAAGAGGCACCAAAGAGGCGGAGTCCAATTGAACCACCAAATCCAAGTTTCCTTGGATAAATAACAGGATAAATAAGAGACTGAAAACAACGATGCGAAACAGCGCCAGATGGAAGGGATGGGCGGTGGCGGCAAAAAATTCCACAAGAACTTGGCGAAGCCTCCGAAAGCCCAATATCAAAGGGAAAACGCCGATGAAATAAAACCATACTATGCGGTTGAGGAAAGAGGATCCGCGCTGTTGATAGTAATCTATAGTGCGAATGGCGGGATCTTCCAAACGATCGTCAGCGAGTTTTTTGTTAATAAACTCAAACGAATCGCCATTGTAGGCGGCGTCAATAAAGTCGATCAGCAGCAGTCGCCCGCCAAAAGCGACGGCCAATCCCAGAGCGCCGGCGACAACAAAAATCAGCACAAACCTTTGCGAAAGAGAAAACTTTTTCATTAACACAACTGTCCGCCGCCATGCCATTCGACACTAGCGCATTCATTGTCGGCGTGTTCTTTGGCTAATTCCCAATTGATCCAGACTCCTTTTCTTTAGCAGCCTTTCGTCGGCTTTGGTGGCGCGCGAAGAATGGGACGCCGACCTGTGTTGTTGCGTTTCGTCGGGGAACCGTAAAAGTTCCGCGCCCGCCGCATCGGCAAAGCGAAGCCCTTGGCGAGTCAATCGAAAACAATTTTCACGGCGTTCTCCCCATCCTTTGGCAATCAAATCTTGTTGCTCTTTTGCCCAATTTTCTTCGAAGTCAAATCCTGTGCGCTGTTGAAACGCGTCGAAGTGGATTCCGCGGTTCATGCGCAGCCAAAAGACCGCTGTTTCCGCCGCTTTGGCCAGCGGCTCTAATCGTTCGCCATCCGAATCTCTGGGCGGTTTCCCCGCTTCAACGGCCGCGCAATACTGCCGAACGTCCGGCCAATTTTGATAGCGGCAACCGTGAACGTGACTCGCCGCCGCCGGGCCAAGCCCAAGATACTCCCCACCCGTCCAGTAGTTGACGTTGTGACGGCAGGCTCGGAAAGGCAGTTTGGCGGAAGGAGAGGATTTTGCAAAGTTGGCGATCTCGTATTGTTCGAATCCGTTTTCAGCCGACAAGTCTAGCAACAGCCCATACATGTCGTCCGCCAAATCTTCATCGACGGCAATCTCTCCGGATTGCAACTGCTGAAACAAAGGTGTGTCTTCTTCGTAAATGACTTCGTAGCACGAAAGATGTTCGCTTTTCATTTCGAACGCTTCGGTCAGTGTGGATTCCCAAATTTTCAGAGTCTGGCCCGGCAAGGCAAACATCAAGTCGAGATTGACGTTGTCAAAGCCGGCTTCCCGCAAAATCTCGTAAGAACGAAATACCATGTCTTTGGAGTGCATGCGTCCTAACCGGCCAAGAAGCGCGTCGTCTAAGGATTGCACTCCCAGCGAGATTCGATTCACCCCGCCGTCTCGAAGGAGCCGAGCTTTGTCGGCGGAGACGGTTGCCGGATTGCATTCCACCGTGAATTCGCCAACGGACTGCCACCCCTCCGCCTCCAAAGCGTCGAAGATGCGTTCCCACTGCGAAAGAGGCAAAAGCGAAGGAGTTCCTCCTCCAAAGAACACGGTTTGCGGCGGCGATAGGCAAAAAGTCTGCGCGCGGATTTCCTGAATCAACGCCGAAACATATCGCTCCATCCGCTCTTTTCCTGCTTGCTCAGAGTAAAACGCGCAATATTCGCACTTCCTGGCGCAAAACGGAACGTGTACATAGAGAGAAGAGAGCATCGAATCCGGAGAATGCCACGCTTTCATCCGCGGCTTATTGAACGTAGACGCGTTGGACGTTCTGCGCCTTCAATCCTTTGTTGCTTTCGATGACTTCAAAATGGACGACTTCTCCTTCGTTGAGGGTTTTGAATCCGTTGCCGTTGATTGCCGAGTGATGCACAAAAACATCGGAATCAGACTCCTCTTGAAGGATAAACCCAAATCCCTTTTTGTTGTCGAACCATTTTACCTTCCCGCTGGCCATATTACACCTGTCCTTTTTACTCCTTCAAAGATCTCAATTGGCCGATGCGATAGAACGTCTCCGTCTCCAAAAAACGGGCGAGACATTCCTTTTTCACCCCGGCTTTTTCACAACTTCAAATGCGCCCACGCATCCGAAATCTCCATCCGCAAATTGACGTAAAAAGGGCCAAATTCCCCATATCGGGTGCTCACTTCGTCAAAGCGCATTTCATAGACGATTTCCTTCAATGCATCGACTTGATGCGCCAGCAAAGTCACCCCCCACTCCCAATCATCCAAGCCCGTCGACCCCGTGATCAATTGCACAATCCGCCCCGCATAGCGCCGCCCCACTTTGGCGTGACCGGCCATCAACTTTTTGCGCGTTTCAAAGTCCAGCGCATACCAGTTGTCCGCGCTGTTTCGCCGCTTGCTCATCGGATAGAAACCCATCACTTCCCAATCCGGCAGCTCCGGATACAGCCGATAACGCCGATACTCCTCCTGCTTTTTTTTGTAAGTCTCCAGCCGATCATCAAAGGCTTGCGTTCCTTCCTTCAAGTTTTCTTGGCCAATAATCATCCGCTTCAAATCTTCCTCAGTCGTGACGTACTCAGGCAACTCAGTCACGCTCAAGTAACTGTAAACAAGTTCCAACGCATCCGGCGGAAAACAAAACTCCAGCTCTCGATGCAAGCGGCTCAGCTCAACCAAATCGGCGGCGCAAATCATAAACGCCAAATCGGCCTTCCCGCCCACATTCAAATAGGAAACCATTCGCGGTTGGCACGGCTGATCGTTCGCCTCCAAAAGCGCCTCCAATTGCTCGCAAACGCTATACGAAACGCCGTCCAAACAATCCTCCCAAACCGCTCGATCCACCCGATAAAACAAATGCATCACGTGAATGCCCCGATCTAATTTAACTGCCGCTATTCCCATCACTCGATCCTCCTTACTCTTTCAATTCCAAAACCCGCGACAAAAGCGACGGCAACTGCGCCAACAACGCTTCTTTGCCGGTCACCAAATCCGCTCCCGCCCGCCGCGCCAATTCCTCATCCCCTTCGTCCGCAAACGCAAGCACGGGAATATGCGAAGTTTCCTCCGCTTTGCGCAAATTTTCAATCGCCGAAGCCGCCTTGCCCGCCTCCATATCCACCAGCACGACCATCGGCTTTGCCCGCCGCGCCGCGCTCGCCAACCGCCCCAAATCATTCAAAACCTCTACCTGATACCCCAAATCCTCCAAACGAACCGCCACTTGACTGCCGGGAAGAATCTTCTCATAACACAAAATCGCGCACGGCGACGTCATAAGCGCTTATCCTCGCCTCAAAGAACAATTCCAGTCAAGAAAGAAGACGCCCGCAAACGCCAAAACAAAAACCCGTCAAATCAAATCCCGCCGCCGCCATTCCAGCCGAACAACCCGCTTTGTCCCAGAACCCACCTTGAACCGCTCCCCAATCCGCATTCCTTCCACCCAAAATAACCCGTCCTTTTCGCTCTCCGCAACCACGCGAAGCCTTCGCTCCCGCATCGGCACCTTCTCATTCACAAACCAATCCTGCAACTTCACCGTCCCCGCCATTCCAATCGGCCAAAAACAATCCCCAGAACGCCAATGCCGTAAGTGAATCCTCGGCTCCAACAATCCAGCGTCAAAAAACTCCACCCCAGAAAACGCTTTGCCATCGCCGCTCTTTTCCCTTTTCTTCAAAAAATCCCGCCCATCCCCAACCGCTTGAATTGTTTGAACCGTAAAACGCAGTTCCAAACCGCCAAAAAAAAACGCCTCTCCAACCGCCAACTCAACCACCGCCTCCGCATCCAAAAACGAAACCGACTCCTCCACCGCATCTACCAATCTTCCCCGCTCATCCCTCCGCAACCGCCTGCCGCCGCAAACTTCCACCGCCTGCCCAACTTTCGAATGCCGCAACAACTCAATCCACGAAAAACTCGGCGCAACCCCCAAACGCAACAACTCCAACCGCAAAACCTCCCGCTGAACCGCCGTCGGCAATTCGCTAAAATCCTCCTTTTCCTTCCCGCGCAACCACTCCCGACTTTGCGCCTCCACAAATTGATGCTCGTCCGCCAAAATCCGCATCGACCGCGACACATTCTTCTCCATTGACGACAAACCCAGCCCCGCCAAACAAGGCAACAACTCATGCCGAATCCGATTCCGCAAAACATCCTTGCTCCAATTCGTCGCATCTTCTCGAAAAACCAAACCGCGCTCCTTCGCATACGTCCGCAAATCCGCCTTTCTCCGCTCCAAAAACGGCCGCACCAACCAAAGCCTTGCCGAATAAGCCGAACGCCCGCAAATCCGCATCCCGCCCAAGCCTTCCGACCCCGCGCCGCGCAAAGCCCGCAAAAAAAACAACTCCAACTGGTCGTCCGCATGATGCCCCAACGCCGCCCATCCCATCCCTCGCTCCGCCGCAATTCGCGCCAAAAACCGATGCCGCAACTCCCGCCCCGCCATCTCCAAAGAAATTCCCTTCGCCTTTGCCGCCAATCCCACATCCGCCCGCTCCGAAACAAAATCCAATCCCAACCGTGCCGCCACTTCCCGCGTCAACCGCTCGTCCGCATCGCTTTCCTTGCCTCGAAGCCCATGATTAAAATGCGCCGCCGTCAAATCCCAACCCCGCTTTCCCGCCAATCCATGCAAAACATCCAGCAAAACCATCGAATCCAAACCGCCCGAAACCGCCGCCAAAACCGCCTCGCCGTCTGGCAAAAGCCGCTCTCGCTGCAAAAGCTTTTCCACTGCCGCCGCCAAATCCATGCCGCCAATCCCGCTCATCCAAACCGGAACGCCAAAACAATCAAAACAGAAATGTAAATCCAACCGCTCAAAAAAACCTTGAAAAACCTGTGCCGCCTTCTAATCTCTCTCCCGTGAAACGCAAAAACAGCGCAGTTTCGGGGCGTAGCGTAGCCTGGCTAGCGCGTCTGAATGGGGTTCAGAAGGTCGCCGGTTCGAGTCCGGCCGCCCCGACCACCGCCTTTTCCCAACCGCAAAACCGCCAATTCCCATAAAAAAATTCACAAAAAAAATCGAAAAAAAGCTTGATTCGAAATTCAGATTGCCTTTTTAATCTTCCCCATCACTTTTGATTGGAACAAATTGAACGGAAATTGGAACTTGACATTGCGAACCATAACCATAATCTCTTTAGGCCATGAACCAACCAACCAACCAACCAACCAACCAACCAACCAACCAACCCCGACAATCGGGCTTTACGTTGATTGAGTTGCTCGTCGTCATCGCCATCATTGCCATCCTCGCCGGCATGCTTTTGCCCGCGCTGGGCAAAGCCAAAGAAAAAGCCAAAGGCATCCTCTGCATGAACAACACCAAACAACTCATGCTCGCCTGCCACATGTACCTTGGCGACAACGAAGACAGCTTCCCACAAAATCGGCACGGCCAAGGCATTGCGCAAGGAGACAGCCGCGCTTGGGTTACCGGCTGGCTGACTTTCAACAACCGGGAAGACAACTTCCGCTTAGACTACCTGCTTGATGACAGATATTCCAACCTCGCTCCTTACTTTGCCAAAGCCAAAAACCTCTTCAAATGCCCTTCGGACAAATACATCACTCCAGCCCAAGTCACCTTCTTCAACCGGAACAAAGGGAAAGCGGGCTGGACAAGCGAACCAGAACGCGTGCGCAGCATTTCCAGCAACATTCGACTTGGCGACGACACCAATGCTTGGGGTTGCCGTGATTTCCCCAACTTCACCCGCAAGATGTCCGGCCTAACCGATCCCGGCCCGGCTCAAACTTGGATGTATATGGACGAGCATCCCAACAGCATCAATGACGTCGGAAACTTCACCACCGAGATGGAAGCTGGCAATCCGTGGACGGACATTCCAGCGAATTATCACAACGGGGCGGCCGGGATTGCCTTCACCGACGGCCATTCCGAAATCCACAAATGGACGGCTTCTGTGTTGAGTCTGCCTGTCATCATAAAAGAAGGCAATCCTTGGCCATCTATCGCCGGAAAAGGCAACAGCATCAACAGACGATATATGAGAAAAGACGCCGACGCCCTTTGGTGGGCTTTGCGCACCCAACGAAAAAGCGGCGTCACAGAAGCCCAAATCCGCGGCAATCTGTAACTTGCTTTTCCCATTTTTGAAATGCGCGCCTGCCGGTTTTGCTTTCAATCGACAGGCCTTTTTTGCGTTTTTTGCCGATCTATAAAGCGGTGGCTAAAAGGAATTCGCAGTTTTCGCTTTCGCCGGCAATGGAAACTTCCACAGAAGCCGGCAATAATCCAAATCCTCCGGGCCTCAATTGCAAACGCACGCCGTCGCCTTCACAGCGCAAATTCCCTGCTAAAACGCCCACAATTCGCGCTTTTTCTCCCGCCAGCCGGCGCATTTTGCCGTTGGTTTGCAGCAGAAAATGCTCAACCCGAAAGAATTCGCAGTCGGCCAAAACCCGCGTCGAAACTCCCTCGTCCACTTGGCGCAGTTGGCTTCCAACCAGCGAAGGTTCGCAATCGGCAAAGTCAATGCTTTCCAGCGAATCGGCGATGTGCAGTTCCCGCGGTTTTCCGTCCAACCCCAAGCGATTCCAATCAAACACGCGATAAGTGGTGTCGGAATTTTGCTGTATTTCAAAAATCACATTGCCTCCGCCAATGGCATGCACGCGCCCGCTGGGAAGAAACATGGCGTCTTTGCGTTTTACTGAAATTCGATGAAAACATTCGGCCACCGTGCCTGATCGGATTTTCTCCTCAAAAAGTGAGCGAGAAACATCGGCTTTGAGCCCGACGAAAAGAGCCGCATCCGGCTGGCAATCCGCCATGAACCAGACTTCGGTTTTGGGTTCGCCGCCCAACTTCCGCGCAACTTTGGCCGGCGGATGCACTTGAAGCGAAAGTTTTTCTTGCGCATCCAAAATTTTGACAAGCAAGGGAAATCGTCCCGCTTGAAGGCGAGAATTTCCCATGATTTCGGCAGATCGCTCTTGCAACAATCGGCGCAAAGAATGCCCGGTCAACGGCCCTTGCGCGACTATGCTGACCTCTTCCGGCCGATCCGCAATTTCCCAAGACTCTCCAATGCGTTTTCCTTCGGGCAAGCGTTTGCCAAAAAGAGTTTCGATGTTGCGCCCGCCCCAAACTCTTTCTTTGAAAAGGGGACGAAAAGTAAGTGGATACAAAGGCTCTTTCACATCAAGCCCAAGTCAATAAATTCTTGGAAACCGTCAACTTCAGCAAAAGCCAACCCAACAAAAAGCAAAATCCCCATGGCATTCCTTTGCAAAATGCGCCGCCTAACTTGCCTCTTGCTTTTTGCCTGCCGGCGCATCCTCTCCGTCCCCGCCATTCTCCGAAACTTTCCGCTCCAAACTCTCTCCCAATCCTTCCGCTTCGTCTGCTTTTGGCGTCTCTTCTTCTTCTCCGTTGTTTCCCGATTCCGAATTCGAGTTTGCCAAAAGGGAATCTTCGCTTTCCGTCGTCGCCATTTCCAAATAACGCCCAATGGAGCGAAACTTTCGATAACGTTTCTCCATCCGCTCAGCAGTCGATTGTTCCCGCAACTCCGTCAAAGTCTCCAACAATGCTTGCCGAATTTCTCCGGACACTGCTTCCAAACCTCGATGTGCTCCGCCCAACGGCTCTGGAATAATCCGATCCACCAATCCAAAGCTCAGCAAATCCGATGCCGTGATTTTCAGCGATTCCGCAGCTTTTTTCACCGCTGTGCGATCTTTCCAAAGAATGGAAGCGCAACCTTCCGGACTAATGACCGAATAGTAGGCGTTTTCCAAAATCAGCACGCGATCCGCCACGCCAATGCCCAAGGCGCCTCCCGATCCTCCTTCGCCAATGACCAAAGCAATCACCGGCACTTCCAACAGCATCATTTCCCGAAGATTGACCGCAATGGCCTCCGCAATGTGCCTCTCTTCGGCGCCAATTCCCGGATAAGCGCCGGCAGTGTCAATAATCGAAACAATGGGCAAACCAAACTTGGCCGCCAAGCGCATCAGACGCAACGCTTTGCGATAGCCGTCCGGATGCGCCGAGCCAAAGTTGCGCCGAATCTTCTCTTTCGTATCCCGCCCCTTTTGCGTTCCAACGACAACCACGCGCTCGCCTTCCAAACGAGCAAACCCTCCCACCATCGCCCGATCATCGGCAAACAATCTGTCGCCGCGCAACTCCAGAAATCCATGAAAAACCGTCCGCAAATAATCCAAAGTAAAAGGGCGTTCGGGATGCCTCGCCAACTGCACCCTCTGAATCGCCGTCAAATTGGAGAAAATCTTCCGCCGAGTCGCATCCAACTTCTTTTCGATCCGATTGACCTCATCAGCAATGCTGACCCCCTCCAAGGCGCCGCCATCCGCATCCAGGCGAAGCTCCTCAAGCTTTCGATGCAGTTCGGCAATCGGCTTCTCAAATTCAAGATGATAATGCATGCGCCAACAACAATCCTACCGGCAACCCGTTGCCAGTGAAAACCGGCAACTCTCCGCCTAACGGAAAGAAAACTCTAAAAATTAGCCAAGCCATACTCAAGAACAAAATGGCAAAAACAAACTGATTTGCGAGTTGTTTAGAAACGATAGCAATGGGGACGGAAAAGGGAAAAACTTGATTTCCTGCCCCAAGCCAATGAACTTCAGCACGCCCAAAGCCAACAAAACCACCTCGGTCAATCGCAAAAATCAAAGCATCTAGCTCTGGAATGATCTCGTGTATCAAAAACCACCGACGGCTTTCTTCCAGCGTTTCACTTGTTCGAATTTCGTTGGGAAAGTTCTTCGGCAAGAGATTGTCCGTTTTGAATTGAAAAAGGGCAATTCTTCCTAGAATCTCCCATCTAGAACCTAAGTTTAGAAGTTCTAATAAGTCATCGTAGTTGCTATCTACGGTAAAAGTATCGACGTCGAGACTTTCTTCGTTTGGATTAATAGATTACATCACGGCGTCGCCCGTCATTTTCCATCGTGTTGTTTCGTTGCGACCCCAAATGAAAATGGCTCGCTTTTGTCGATTTGGTTTAGTTATTTAACAAGGATACGCCATGCCTGTCGGGGGTCACTATAATACACGAAATTGGTGCCGCAGACCCGCGCTTCACAATACCAAATCACGTTTTCGGCTGGATTTTCCTCAATCTCGGTTCGGTCGTAGCGGATATAACCGTAACAAGCCGGAGAAGAGAGCAGTTGTTTAACGGTTTCCAGAGTAACCTCGGCAGCATTCACGTTCAACATCGGCGCGCCAATCGCCGCTGCCGCAACAAGAAAGAGCAGTTTTTCATTATGCTTTTATTATTTCGTTATTTACTTAAAGAGAAATATAAAATATCTCACAAAATCGAAGAAACATTTTCAGTTTTGAAGGGAAGAAACGAATTATGCAGAGACCTCAATAGAAACGCAAATTCCTCCCGAATTAGTTATCGAACGGATCGGCAGAGGGATTGTCTCTCGTAGCATCGCCTGCAGTCGAGTCATCCGGCGGACAATAATTCCCGGTGATTACGTGCCTAAGATGTCCTCTTCTAATATAAGGTTTAGGAAGCAGAATACAGTCCTGACCCGGTAGCGGACAATGCCAGCTTTGTAAGTACCATGCACATCCCTTCGGAATTGTGCCATTCCGACAGTCGTCGTATTTCGTGCCTTTAGTGCAACAGAATTCGAGATTTCCCCAAGTTTCCGTCTTAATGTGAACGAAACGTCTAACGTAGCGGTACGCGTTCGCAACTCCACAACATACCTGCGCTTGGCCAGTATGTCCTGAATAGTAGCAATCTATGCGGATTAACTCAGGCGGAGCAGGCGAATGACAATAACTATCAGAATAATCGAAGTTGCATGTTGCGGCCAGAATCAAGCCACCAATGGATAGAAAGTTGACCAAGACCAAAGTGTCGAGCATCGGTATTTTGACGGAGTTGTCCTAGTTCGTCAGCGGAGAGAACAAGCAGATGTGGAGTTTCGGATTCCGGGTTTTGCGTTTGGTCCGATGTTGTGTCTGATTCTAGGCTTTGTGTTTGGTTTGGGGTTGTGTCTGTTGTTTCATCGGATTCGTGTCCGATTTTGTGTTTGCGTGGATTCCTTCGCCGAGCGCGGGGCGCTGAAGAACTCTAAGGAAAGAATAACTTTCTTGTCTGCCTAGTATTCTGCCTTTGCCTTTTGAAAAGGCTCTTCTGTAACGTTCTACTGTCTTTTCGGGCAACTCTCGGCCTCTTCAACCATCCTTCCAATCTTTATTTTTCTAACAAGGCTCGATATTCCTTTGCGTTCCTTGCGCATAGCCAATGCGCTTTCCTGCCTGGCGGCATTTTCGTCTTTTCTTCGCCTCTCAATCCAGTCTTCCATTTTCCAATCATCCGTTTGCCCGGCGTTTCTTCGCGCATCATCGAGCAGGGGGCAACTGGCCAACAAGTGAGGATGGGGAAATGTGCCCATCTGTTCCCTCAAAAAAACGAGAAGAATCTGTCTCTCCCGCGTTGTCATCCGACTTTTCTATTCCCATGAGTGTCCTGACGAAGAGACGCTCATTAGCAAGTTGCGAGAGAGAACTCAACTGCTTTGGCAATCGTCGCCAACGCTTTTTTGAGGAAAGCGAGTCTTTTTCGAGGGCGGGAAAGTGGGAAAAAGGAGCGCGTTTTTCTTGGTTATTTTTTGGGGGTTTGGTCGGGGGCGTTTGTCTTTGGTTCGGGCAGGGGGATGTCGGTGAAGATTTGGGTGGATTGGCGGCGGGAGAGGAGGCGGCGGATTGGTGTATCGCTTTGGTTTTGGATGGCTTGGAGGAGTGTTTTGGTTTTGCCTTTGCCGGAGACGAGTATCCAAGTTTGTTTGGCGGCGGCTAGGACTTTGTAGCTGAGTGTGATGCGGTGTGGCGGAGGTTTGTCGGCGGTTACGTTGAAGCAGGCTTCTGGACGGCGGAGGTCGGTTTCCATGTTTTCTGGGAACAGTGAGGCGATGTGGCCGTCTTCGCCCATTCCCAGAATTGCGAGGTCGAGGATTGGGGTTTTGTCGGTTTTGCCTTTTGAAGTTTGGTTGGTGTTGTGGAAGGCGGCAAGTAGCATTTGCATCCCTTTTTTGGCCATGGCTTTGGGGGGAAGGCTTCCGATGAAGGGGAATTGTTGCCGTTCGTCGATGCTGATGGGTTGGAGGAGGTGTTTTTGGGCGAGGAGAAAGTTGCTGGCGGGGTGGTCTGGGGGAACGCAGCGTTCGTCCGCCCAGAAGAAGCGGAGTTTGCTGCAATCTACTTGGGCGCGGAGGGTTTGCCGGGTGATTTGGGAGAAGAGGGGCCGGGCGATTCTGCCGCCGGAGAGGGCGATGGAAAGCGGGCGATTTTCGTCGCGGATGAATTGAATCCATTGTTCGGCAACGGCGGCCGCTAGTTCGTTGGCGTTGGCAAAGGTGTTTATTGTGCAGTGGTTTGTTTTCCAGATTCGTCTTGGCGGCGGTTCTTTGTTTGAGGCGTGGTGCATGTTAGTGGTTTGTGGGATTGGCGGGTTGGATCCAGTGGTGGCCGCATTGGGATAGGAGGGAGTCGGCGGCTTCTGGTCCCCATGTTCCGGCGGCGTAAAATTCTCGGTTGCTGAGGGGACGATTTCCCCAGGCTTGGCGAATGGCGTCCACAAAGGTCCATGCTGCTTCGACTTCGTCGCGGCGGATGAAGAGGGTAGAATCGCCAGCTATGGCTTCTAGGAGCAGGCGTTCGTAGGCTTCCGGGGTGTAGGCGCCGAAGCCGGCGGCGTATCGGAAGTTCATCAAAACCGGCCCTAATCGGGCGCTGCTGCCGGGGAGTTTGCCGTTGAATCCGAGGCAAATTCCTTCGTCGGGTTGGAGGCGGAGGACGATGGAGTTGGCGTTGACGGGCTTTGAGGGATCGGCGGCGAAGAGGACGTTGGGAACGGGCCGGAATTGCACGCGGACTTCACTGGCACTGAGGGGCAGGTTTTTTCCGGTGCGCAGGTAAAAGGGGACGCCGGACCAACGCCAGTTGTCGATGCGAACTTTCAGGGCGACAAAGGTTTCTACGTTGGAAGCGGGCGCCACTTTGTCTTCGCCGCGGTAGGCGGGGCGTTGTCGGCCTTGGATTTCGCCGCCGAAGTATTGTCCTCGGACGACTTGCTGGGTTACGTCTGCGGCGGACATGGGACGGATGGAGCGAAGAAGTTTGACTTTTTCGTCACGGATGGCTTCGGCGTCCAAAGAGACTGGGGGTTCCATGGCGACGAGGGAGAGCACTTGCAAGAGGTGGTTTTGCACCATGTCGCGCAAGGCGCCGGCTTCTTCGTAGTAGCCGCCGCGGCTGCCGACGCCTAGTTTTTCGCTGACGGTGATTTGGACGTGGTCAACGGCTTCCCTTGTCCAAAGGTTCTCAAAAATGGCGTTGGAGAAACGGAAGGCTAGGATGTTCTGCACGGTTTCTTTTCCGAGGTAGTGATCGATGCGGAAGACTTGTTTTTCGTGGAGACACTCGGTGATCTCGCGATTGAGCTGCTGCGCGGAGTGGAGGTCGTGGCCGAATGGTTTTTCAATCACCACTCGCTGCCAGTGTTGATTTTGGGATTCTTTGCGAACGAGTCCGCAGTCGCGAAGGCGCTTCACTACTTCGGCAAATCGGCTGGGCGAGACGGCGAGGTAGAAAAGCAGATTTTCGGACAATCGCGGATCGCCGAACCCGTCCAGTTTGCCGCGCAAAGTTTGGTAGGCGGCCGAATCGGTCAAATCGCCCCGGCAATAGAACGCCAATTGTTCGAATTGACTCCATGCGGCGCGGTTCACTCGGCGGCCTTTGGCAAGCAAGGCGGAGAGGAGTTCTTCCCGCCAGGAGGCGTCCGATTTTTCTCGCCGGGCCACTCCCACAATTCGGAAGGGATTGGGCAGTTGCCCGCCGAGAAAGAGATGGTAAAGCGCCGGGATCAACTTGCGCGAAGTCAAGTCTCCGCTAGCGCCGAATATCACCGCCGTGCAGGGCGCCACGTTGCGAGGCTCTCTTCCGTTCCAGCAACTAAGCAACTCATCTAGTTGGTTCCATTCTTCCATCGCTATTTCCATCTAATTCTATGCGCGCAACAAAACAATCTTCCCCTTCAGAAAAACAGGCAAATCTAAACTCGATAGCGCGCCATAAAACCGTTCTCGCCGTCCAACAAATCGGCCTCTCGCCTCGCTTTTAAAACCCGTCCGTAGCGGGCGAGGTCGCCAGCCATCATCCGCAAGCGGTCGTCTAATGTCCGCCCAATTGCCTGATCTTCGCCAAAGTCTAATTCTTCGTGAAATGAAATTCCATAAGGCAAAGTCCATGCATAACACTGGCGCGCCACGGTTCGAATTTGATCGTGAACCGTAAGCCCTTTCTCATGCGAGCCTACCACTGAAGCAATTAACTTGCCGGCGTATTCCTTCCAGAAATGATCTAGAAAGTTTTTTAGCGTACTACTCATGCTTCCGTGATAATCAGGCGATCCCAAAACCAGAACGTCGGCGTTTTGCACTCGCTGCCGAATGGCACTAAACGAGGGGCGGGAATAGGAAGTTTCAACGTTGAATAAGGGCAAGTCTTCCACAGCGCAATCAAAGAGGTCCGTCGTGCAGTCATCGGCTTTAAGCAGTTCTTTGGCTCGAAGAATCGCCGTTCTGGTTTTTGATTGTTCCGCGCAATTTCCCACCACCAGGAATACTTGAAGGTTGTCCGTTTTGTCGTTCATCTTTTTCCTATTTGACTGTGAAAAGACTATGAAAAAAACTCCGTCCGCATCAACTAACTTCTACCATTGCTTTGATCACTCCGGTTTCCGGCAGTGTGTAGGATGGAAAATCATCGATCAACTGATCAAACTCAGATCGGTGCGTGATCCACGGGCGAGTGTCAATCGCGTCTTTTTCAATAAGGCGAATGATTCTGGAAAAATCTTCGGGCAGGGCGTTGCGTGAGGCCAACAAGGTCATTTCGCGGCAATGCACTAATGGATGGGAAAAACGCACTTCCTGAGGGGTAATTCCCACAAACACAAGCCGTCCTGTGTGCGCCACAAAGTTTGCCGCCTGCGACATAGAGTGGTGGTTTCCCGTGGCGTCCAAAACCAAAGGGAATCCATTGCCGTCGGTTATCCGCTCCAACTCGTGCAAGTCGGCCTCGCCTCCTTTGGCCAAAATGATACGCTCCACTCCCATAGATTTTCGGCAAAATTCAAGCCTCCGCTCATTCATATCTAAGACTGTAATTTTGGCTTTTGCGATTCGGGCAAATTCCACAACCGAAAGGCCAATCGGCCCGGCGCCGATTACTAACACCGGTTCCCCTTCTTGCGGACGCCCGCGCTGAATTGCATGACAACCAATCGCCAGAGTTTCCACTAATGCTAATTGGTCGTAAGTCATTTTTGTGGAGACGTGCAGTTTCCGAGCTGGAAGCGCAAATTCAGGACGAAGTCCTCCGTCCCTATGCACGCCCAATACTTCTAATCGATCACAACAATTCGGACGGCCTCTGCGGCTAGCAAAACTTTGCGGATCATTGAGGTAAGGCTCCACCGAACATCGATCTCCGGGCCTCACATTCTGAACCGCCTCTCCAATCGCCACCACTTCCACCCCCAACTCGTGGCCGGGAATCACTGGATACCGGAAGAAAGGCATTTTTCCGAGATAGCCGGCGACATCGGTGCCGCAAATTCCCGCCCTGCGCACCCGCACCAAGGCCTCGTCCGGTTGCAGTTTTTTAGGCCGTTCCCTTTCTGCCATCGTAAACTTGCGGGGCGCCTCCAACACTATTGCTTTCATCTTTGTGTTCTTCATCTTGCGTTGATTTTTTAGTATTCCAGTCTTTCCTGGTTGAGGGGTTTGTTATTGAGCGGGTTGATCATTACCGGCATCTTGGGGAAAATGGGTTCAGGTTCCACAAACAGACTCTCCACCGACCAGTGTTGCATCCCTCGATAATCCCGATCAAATTGCGCATTCGGCATTCTAAAAGTGCCGCAAGAGCGAGCAATCTTTTCCATTCCATCCGACCATCCCCTGCCGTCTAGCGTAATAAAAATGCCCGCCGCCACTCTCTTTTTAGATTGAATGGTTTCTTTGAACGCCTTGACGTCGTTGATCGTAAAGCCTCCGCCTTTGACTTGCACAATCACTTCGTCTTTGCCATCTTCGGTTTCTTCCAACAACTTTCCCTTGCCGTCAATCCCGCCGTCGCATCTTTGGATTTTGTTGGAAAGGATGCCAATGTTGCCAAAGTTCAAGACCTCGCTCGCCCACGATTCAAAGGCAAACTTGTCTTGCTTTGCGAGCAGTCTCGCCCCCGCCATGTTGGTTGGGATGCCTTCAATAGGTATCTCAATGCCGCACTTTTCCATTCGCTTTTTAGTGACCGAGTAAACAGAGAACACGGAGATGTCGATTCCCACAAACTTGCGCCCATTGCGAAAGGCGGATTCCATTGTGGTTCCACATCCGCAAAAGGGATCTAATACTACATCACCGGGATTACTGCTCGCCAATATGATTCGATCTAATAACGCCAAAGGTTTTTGCGTCGGGTAGCCTTCGCGTTCTTTGGCCATCGAGTTGATAGCGTCCAATATCCAAACAGAGTTGATTCTTTTTCTTCCTGTTTTTCCGCGTTTGAACTCAACCTTATCAAGATCAATGCCGTCATCTCTTGCTTTCTTTTCATCATAGACAATGAGAGTTCCCTTGTAGTATTCATATCCTTTTTTCTGCCTGCGCCGTTGAGTTTTAGAAGGCGACCAGTCTTTGACGAGTAATTCGTTCCTTGCGAATTCCTCGGTTTTGGAGTAACAGAGGATGGTGTCGTGCATCTTGGGGAATGGGAATCCTTTTTGGGATAGACGGTTTGGATAGTGCCAAACAATTTCATTGCGGAAGTTTTCTTTGCCAAACACGGCGTCCATAAGCAGTCGCAGGTAGTAGTTAGCGGTGTGGTCGCAGTGCAAATAAATGCTCCCTGTTTGTTTAAGCATGCCGTGCAGTTTCCAAAGTCTATCGGCCATATAAGAAAGGTAGGCCAGCATTCCGTCGTCTTCCTCTTCCAGCCAGTCTTTGAGAGATTGGATGAGCTTGCTTGCCGGATGAGCGACTGATTTGCAGATGCGTTTCGTGCGGGCGATGGCTTTGTCATCGTAAGTCCACATATCCACGAAGGCGTCCATAGAGCCGGTGTCGGTTTCTTGGGCTTTGGAAGTGGGCGCGCCGTAGTTGCGGTTGCTGTTGAAGGGCGGATCGCCGTAAATCAAATCCGCCACTTCCTTGAATCCTTCCTTTTCCCATTTGCTAATTATATCAAAGCAATCCCCGTAGTATGCTGCATCTGGTATCATGTATTTTCTATTTTGTTGTATAAGCGATTTTGTTGTTGGCGACTTTTCCTTTTGTCAAGGTTGCCGGAGGCGGATGGATTCTTGCAGTTGGACGAGGCATTTTTCCCAAGGCTGAACGCCGAGGTTGCCTTGCCCGTGGACGCGGACGGAAACGGAATGGGATGCGGCTTCGCGTTTGCCAACAACCAGCATTGTGTGTGCTTTGGCTTGTTCGGCGTTTTGGATTTTGCCGTTGATTTTGTCGCGTCCGGCGTCGATTTCCGCGCGAATGCCGCTTTTGCGCAGGGTTTGGCAAACTTGCCGGGCAAAGGGGACGGGCTCTTCTCCAATGGGCAAAATTCGCACTTGTTCTGGGGCCAGCCAAAGCGGAAAGTTTCCCGCGTAGTGTTCGATTAGAAAGGCGATGAAGCGCTCGTGCGTGCCAAGCGGGGCGCGATGAATGCAAAGGGGCGTGGCCAATGTGTTTTCCGATGTTTTGTAGGCCAGACCAAAGCGGGGAGGCACGGCAAAGTCCACTTGGTTGGTGGCGATGGTGAACTCTCTTCCGGAGAGGCTCCAGACTTGGACGTCAATCTTCGGTCCATAAAAGGCGGCTTCGTTGGGGATTTCCACAAAGTTGATTCCGCTACTGCGCAACACTTCGCGCGCCATTGTCTCGGTCTGTTTCCACAACTCCGGTTGGTCGACGAATTTTTCGCCCAACTTTGCCGGGTCGTGCGTGCTAAAACGCATTTGATATTTCTTGAAGCCAAAGATTTGAAAATACTTTGAGTACATTTCGTTGACGGCTCGGAATTCTTCGGCGAATTGCTCTGGCGAGCAGTAGATGTGGGCGTCGTTCATTTGCATGGAGCGGACGCGCATTAGTCCCATCAGTTCTCCAGATTGTTCGTAGCGGTAGCAGGCGCCGTATTCGGCCAAGCGAAGCGGAAGATCGCGATAGCTTCGAGGCACGGCCGCAAAGATTTTATGGTGATGAGGACAGTTCATCGCCTTGAGATAGTAGCGCTCTTGAATTTCTTGGCCGGTTTGGTCTTTTCCTTCGCCCACTTCCATAGGCGGGAACATGCTTTCGGCGTAATACGGCAGGTGGCCTGAGGTTTTGTAGAGGGTTTCTTTGGCCAGATGGGGAGTGCGGACTCGTTGATAGCCGGCCGCAAATTCGGTTTCTTTGGCTAGTTTTTCCAGTTCCTCAATCAGCACGGCGCCTTTGGGAAGCCAGAGGGGTAATCCGGGACCGACGTCGTCGTCAAAGGCGAAGAGCGCCATTTCCCTGCCGATTTTGCGATGGTCGCGGCGTTTGGCCTCTTCCTGCGCTTCCAGCCATGCTTGCAGTTCGGCCTTTCTGGGGAAGGCCGTGCCGTAAATGCGCTGCAACTGCGGGTTTTTCTCATCCCCTCGATAATAGGCGGAAGCTACTTTTAATAACTTGAAGGCTTTGACATTTCCCGTGCGCCGAACGTGCGGCCCTGCGCAGAGGTCGATGAATTCGCCGTTTTGGTAAAAGGAGATTTCTTCTTCATCGGGAATGTCGGCGATGCGCTCGATTTTGAACTTTTGTCCGGCCGCCGCAAAGTGGGCAAGCGCCTGTTCACGGGTTTTGACGCGACGCTCAAAAACCTGATTTTCTTTGGCAATCCGCTTCATTTCCGCCTCGATGCGCTCAAAGTCCCCCGGCGAAAACCGATGTTCGGCAAGATCGAAGTCGTAGTAAAATCCCTCTTTGGTGGGTGGTCCGATGTCCAGTCGGGTTTCCGGCCAAATCCTCAAAACTGCCGCCGCTAATATGTGGGCGCACGAATGCCGCAACCGTTCCAAATCGGTCATCTGGCGCCGCTCTTCCGGCGTTTTACGAGCGGGCGATTCTTTCGCGTCTTTCATCGGGTTGCCGGCGGAATGAGGCAAAAATCAACTTCATAAAGAAGGGCAAATTTTGCCAAACACAGTCGGCAAGGCAAGCGAAAATTGGAAACGATGAGAAACCATAGGCCGCATCGGAGAGAAAGAATCATTCGGCAGGAAAGAAAAGGGCTTGCATTGTCGAGCGCAAGAAAGGCATTCTTTGGCTATTCGCCGTTTTAGTTCTCCGGCTTTTTTCGGGAGCGAGAGAGACGCGAATTGGAAACCACAGATATAATCTATGAGCGACGCACAACCTGAAGCCAAACCGCTTACGCCCACGCAGTGGCTAATCTGCACCATCGCCGTCATCGGGTTCGCCTTCGATATTTACGAGCTGCTGATGTTGCCGCTGATTATTCGTCCGGCTTTGATGGAATTGGTTGGCGCGGCGCCTGGATCGGCAGAGTTTACTTACTGGGGCCGGATGATTTTCTTTGTTCCGGCCATTGCCGCCGGCGTCTTCGGCCTTCTGGGCGGGTGGTTGACGGACAAGTTCGGACGGCGGCGGGTGTTGACTTACAGCATTTTGCTCTATGCGGTTTCCGCGTTTGCGGCGGGATTTTCTACAACGCCCTGGATGCTTCTGTTCTTTCGCTGCACAACCTTCATCGGGGTGAGCGTGGAGTTTGTGGCCGCCATTGCCTGGCTGGCTGAGTTGTTTCCAAATCCGAAACAGCGAGAAAAGGTGCTGGGCTACACGCAGGCGGCTTCTTCTGTCGGCGGATTGATGGTGGCGCTGGCCAATTGGTTAATTGTGAATTACGGAGGCAATTTACCGTCGATTGCGCTGCCGAATTTTCTGAATGTTTTTGGCGGAGTGATTGCCGATCCGAATGCGGCTTGGCGTTATACGCTGATCTCCGGTTTGTTGCCGGCGATCCCTTTGATTATCATTCGTCCCTTCCTGCCCGAATCGCCGGCTTGGCGGCAAAAGAAAGCGGCGGGAACCCTCAAACGGCCGAGCTTGCGCGAGTTGTTTGCCACTCCGCAGTTGCGCAAGACGACGATCCTCGCCACCTTGATGATTGGTTTTTCCTACGGCGCGGCTTTTGGGGCGATTCAGCATGTGCAACGGATGGTTCCTGGCTTGCCGCAAGTGAGGGAAGAAACTGCCGAAATGAGCGTTCCCGACCGGAAAAAAAGAGAGCAAGCGGTTGCCGCGCAAGTCACCAAAGTGCAGGAAGTCGGCGGTTTGGCCGGGCGGATTTTGTTGGCGCTGTTGGTAGTGCGGATTGTAAGCCGTCAAAAGTTGCTACGCATATTTCTGCTGCCGGGCTTGGTCGTGATGCCGTTGGTCTTTGCTTACGCGGCTGTGCATGATCTTGCACTGCTTTATGTTGGCGTGTTTTTCGCCGGACTGTTCACGGTAGGACAATTCAGTTTCTGGGGAAACTATTTGCCGCGCATGTATCCCATTCACCTGCGCGGCACGGGCGAAGGCTTTACCGCCAACATCGGCGGACGGATGCTGGGCACTTCGTTTGCTTGGCTGGCTTTCACTTTGTCCGCTACGGAAGACGCCGACCTCGCTCCGATAAAACTGGCGTACGTTGCCGCCGGCATCGCCGTTTTTGTCTATCTGGCGAATTTCATCCTCTCCTTCTTCCTGCCCGAACCAAAGGGAAAAGACTTGCCCGATTGATCTTCTTCCTCTCGCCGCCGCATGAGAAAAGTGCAACCAGAATGCCGCGCCAAAGCAATGGGCGATGACGAGCGCGGGCGAGTGCATTTTGGCGACAACCTGCCGATCTTGCGGAAAATGCCGGCGGGTTCAGCCGATTTGATATACACAGACCCGCCGTTCAATACCGGACGGACGCAAACCCGAACACAACTTCGCACCGTTCGCGACGATTACAACGGTGACCGAACGGGCTTTCAAGGTCGGCGCTATCGGTCCGTTGCCGTAGCGAAGCGAGCGTATAATGACAGCTTCGACGACTACTTGGCGTTCCTAGAACCGCGGCTGGTTGAGGCGCATCGAGTTCTAGTCTCTACAGGCACTTTATATCTTCATCTGGACTACCGCGAGGTTCACTATGTCAAAGTGTTATTGGACGGCATCTTCGGGCGCGATTGCTTTCTAAACGAAATCATTTGGGCTTACGACTACGGCGGCCGTAGCAAGCGCAAATGGCCAACCAAGCATGACAATATCTTAGTGTATGCAAAGGACGCCAAGCAGTATTTCTTCAACGCCGAAGCAGTGGATCGCATTCCCTACATGGCTCCCGGTTTAGTTGGAAAAGAGAAAGCAGCTCAAGGAAAACTGCCAACAGACACTTGGTGGCATACCATCGTGCCAACCAACGGGAAGGAACGAACGGGCTATCCAACACAAAAACCGTTAGGAATAGTTCGGCGGATTGTGCAGGCGTCTTCCCGTCCCGGCGACATAGTGTTGGACTTCTTTGCCGGTAGCGGAACGCTGGGCGAAGTCGCCTATGATTTGGATCGGCGGTTTCTTCTAATTGACAACAATCCAGAAGCGCTAGAAGTCATGGCGAAACGATTCGCGCAGATGAACGGAGTGACGTTCAGCGGATTCGACGCTCGCCAGACCGTTTGAAGAGTCGCCGAACCAGCCTGTTCGGGAGTTAACCGATTTTTCATGAACGAACATAGACTCCAAATGAGAATACTGAGCTGAACCGCAATCCAAAAAACCGGCCCAATTGATATTCTTCCCGCCTTCGCTGAATTTCCTTTGCTTTTCAAAACGGCCCGCGCTATAAACTCAACCAGTTACTCTTATTCCAAATAACAATTAAATATCTGTTTTTATGAAAAAATTAAATCGTCGACACTTCGTCAAAAACACCATCGGCGCCGGCTTCGGTCTGGCGTTGGCTCATCCGCACTCCAAAGTCCTCGGCGCCAATGAAGACATTCGAGTCGCCGTCGTTGGCATCAACGGACGCGGAGGCTCTCACATCAATGGCTTCCGCAGCATTCCCGGCGTCCGCGTCACCGCCCTCTGCGACATTGACGACTACGTCATCCGCCGCCGAGTCGCCCAACTGGAAAAAGACAACGCCCACAAAGTCTCCACCTACGCCGACGTCCGTAATCTCTTGGAAGACAACAACATCGACGCCGTCGCCATCGCCACGCCCAACCACTGGCACTCCCTCATCACCGTCTGGGCTTGCCAAGCCGGCAAAGACGTTTACGTCGAAAAACCCTGCAGCCACAACGTCTTTGAAGGCCGTCAATGCATTGAAGCCTCCCGCAAATACAACCGCATCGTCCAACACGGCACCCAAAGCCGCGCCAGCAGCGGCTGGGCCAAGCAAATCGCCGCCGTTCACAGCGGCCAATACGGCAAACTCCTCGTCTCCAAAGGCTACTGCTGCAAACCCCGCTGGAGCATCGGCTACAAACCCTACGAAGAAGTCCCCGGCAACGTGAACTTCGACCTCTGGCTCGGCCCCGCTCCCGAACAACCCTTCCACCGCAACCTCGTTCACTACAACTGGCACTGGTTCTGGGACTTCGGCAACGGCGACATCGGCAACCAAGGCGTTCATCAAATGGACATCGCCCGCTGGGCCATTAAAGACGCCACTCTCCCCAAATCCGTCGTCGCCATCGGCGGACGCTACGTCGACGGCCCCAACTACGCCGACCAAGGCCAAACACCCAACATGCAACTCGCCGTCTTTGACTACGGCCAAACCCAACTCGTCTTCGAAACCCGCGGCCTCGTCGGCAAAATGAGCGACTTCCCCCGCATCGTGGACAACGAATTCTACCTCGAAGCCGGCGTCATCCGACAAGGCAAGTTCTTCGAAAACGGACAAGGCGACGGCCAAGACCTCGGCGAAGTCGACTTCCAACTCCACAACGGCAACATCTTTGAAAACTTCATCCACGCCGTCCGCAGCCGCAACCGCCGCCAACAACACGCCGACATCTTGGAAGGCCACTACTCCAGCGCCCTCTGCCACCTTGGCAACATCTCCTACAGACTCGGCTGGCAATATCCCTTCGCCAACCCAACCACCGCCCTCGGCGAATCCGAAGTCATCACCGACTCCCTCCGAACCGTCCTCGAAAACACCCAAGCCATCGGCATCGATCCCTCGCGCTCCACCTACCAACTCGGCCCCAAACTCCGCATCGACCAACACGCCGAACAATTCATTGGCCACACTCCCGCCAACCTCCTCCTCTCTCGCTTTTACCGCAAACCCTTCGTCGTCCCCGACGTCGTGTAAGTTTGCCAACTGCCAAAAACACCGTACCAAAATAAACATGAACGAACATCTAAACAAAGACAGCGTCGCCGCAGCCTTCAAGCTAGTCATTGAAGAGCTGGACAAATCCTATCAGGAAATCACGAAACAAATCACGCAAGCCTATGCGAACGCGGATTTTAAGAAAGGTCAGGTTCTTGCCGACCGCGGCAAGAGCCTGAAAGCCTTCCAAACCCGTGTGAACGCCTTGCGCCAAGAATGGATCGACGGCATCGGCATTCTTGAGGATCCTCCAGAAGATGATCCGCCGCCTTACAAACCCCCAGCGGGTCAAACCAGATTGAGAGTGACGTTTCCCAACGGAGAGAGAATTGAAAGAGACTCCGCGAGGAATACCTTTGTCGAAACCATCCAAAAGATCGGAATCGACAAAGTCCGCAAACTAGGGCTTCGCGGGAATGGAGTTCCTTTGATCGATTCTGCCCCACGCCGCGACGGTAAAACATTCGCGCAACAAAAAATCCAGGGATGGTATATTTGCATCTATTCAAGCACTCTAAAAAAGAAAGAGCAGCTCGATGAAATTGCCCGGCGTCTTCGCATTCGCCTAAAAGTGGAAATCATTCCAAAACACTAACCTTTGTTTTTGGAAAAAACCGCAAAAGAGACACATTTTTATGATAGACGCAAAAATTCAAGGGATTGACGACTTGTTTGACGATTCCGTTTCTTATCGCATTCCGCAGTTCCAGCGCCCCTATGCGTGGAGCAGAAAACAATGGGAACCGTTGTGGGACGACGTCCGCAAAATGGCGGACCGCATTCTCGACCAGCAAAAAGATTTACTCCCCCACTTTATGGGAGCCATCGTTTTGCAGAACAAGGTCAACGAAAAGGCTTTTGGCGAAGCGAGGCAGGTTCTCGTAGTGGACGGCCAGCAAAGGTTGACAACGCTGCAACTCCTGCTCAAAGCCACGCAAAATGCGTTTCAAGAATATCTGATCCATACCAGAAAATTCGAGGGCTTGGGCAAACTCATGCTTAATGACCAAAAACGAACCGGCGACGACTTTCGCAACGAAATCAAAATCTGCCAGTCCAACACTATGGATCAAGCCGATTTTCAGGATGTGATTAGAGATAGGATCAACGCATTCGGCAAGGCTCGCGCCATCACAAATGCTTACAATTACTTTCGTGAAAATGTGGGCGAGTGGGTCAGCCGTCATCCAAACGTCGATGTCAGAGCTACGGCTTTGTACAGCGCCCTCACCGAGCATCTGAAAATGGCGGCCATTATCTTGGACACCAGAGAGAAACCGCACGTCATTTTTGAAATCCTCAACACTCGCGGAGAACTGTTGAAACAAGCCGACCTTGTCAAAAACACGATAATGTACGAAGCCAACGTTGTTGACAGCGAGCAGAAGGCAAAGCAGTTGTGGGGAATGTTTGATAATGACTGGTGGAGGGAAGAAGATGGAAGAGGTAAGGAACCTCAGATCCGCATCGACAGATTCTTGAACTATTGGATTATGATGCGCATCGGGGAATACGTTAAATTGGATCGCACGGCGGCAGAGTTTCGCAACCACATTGAAAAGTTCAAACCAGACATTGAAACCGTTGCGCAAGACATCAAGGAAGCAGGATTAGTTTATCGGGATATTGAGAAGATCCAGTTGCACAGGCGACATTCTGATCCTAGAGAAGCAGAATTAATCAAATTGTTCCTAGAGCGCGTCATCGAGACGATGGGTAACGGCGTAATCATACCGCCCTTGCTGTGGCTTTACACAAACGACGTTTCCGAAGAGAAACGGCAAAGAAGCGCTCGCGCATTGGAAAGCTATCTAGTGCGTCGAATGTGTAAAAAACTTCAGGAAGGTTCACTGAATCTGCTTTTTATCGATATGGTGGAACGATTGAAAGAGCAAAAAGATCAACCAGCGGATAACGTCATAATCCAATTTTTGAAAGAGAAAATTGAAGGTCGCATTTGGCCCGATGACTCTTTGGTAATTAGTCATCTCACTATGAATCCAATGCCCGGCACCGCAGCACGGAAAAAGATGATCTTTGAAGCCATCGAAAAACACGTTAGCTCCAAGTTTGCAGAGCCGCTTGGCGATACCAAAGATCTAACTGTTGAGCACATTTTGCCCAAAAGCTGGGCAAAGGGGAATTGGCCTCTTCCAGAAGACACAACAAATAGGGAGGTCGCCGAGTCTATCAGAGAAGATTGTGTCAAATTCATTGGGAATTTAACTCTGGCAAGCAAGAGACTCAATTCTTCAATGTCCAACAAATCATGGGAAGACAAAAAGAAAGCATTGCGCCAACACAGCAGATTATATCTCAACCAAGAGTTGCTGGAAAACGCTCCGGAAGTATGGGACGAAACGGCAATTGTGAAACGTAGCGAGCAATTAGCGCAAGCGATTGTCCAAATATGGCCGCACGCCGACGACATTTAGCCAAAGCAAAAGCTGTTGCCGGCGGGGGTTTGTTGCCGAAAGTGTAAATTTGTTTTCTATTATTATGACGGATCGAATTGTTTTGAGAGTGTTTTTGGCGCTGGCCCTTTTGGCCGGCGGGTTTTTACAAGCGGCGGACTATGTAATTGTAGTGGACACTTCCGGGTCGATGACAAACAGCGTTTCCCAAAGCGATGAGCAGAAGCGGATCATCAAAGTGCAAGATGCGCTACGAAGTTGGCTTCAAGCCTTGCCTTTTGGATCGCGGCTCACGTTGATTTCGTTTAACTCTGGAATCCAATCGCAACGAGAATTCATTTTCCGAAACAAATTGGATCTTCAGCCGGCGCTTTCATGGTGCGACAGAATCGACGAAGAAGCGGAAGCGCATAAAACTGGAAAGACACACATATGGACGACTTTGCGCAAGGCATTGGAGGTGGCCGCACGCTACGCAACGGAAAATCCCGAACAAACAGTGCAAGTGAGAGTCTTCACCGACGGGGAAGACAACGAAGGCGTCACTACTTTTCTTGAAGTTGTGGAAGACTTCCCGCTTGTGGACGGCAAGAGTATTACGGGCAACCTCGTCATTCTCGGCGACTTGCAGATGGATGTAAAAACCCAAAGAGATGTGGAAGACCATCCCGGCTTTCGCCTCAGACACGATCCCGACTTTGAGATTTTGTTGTATCCGCTCATTGAATGGCGGCCGAAGGAACTTCGCGTTGGCGAGGAAATGATCGCTTATGAAAACACTTTCTCGATTTACAAAACTTATAGTTGGAGCGTGAACGGACAACCGGTTTCCACCAATAAAGTTTTGCGGCACACTTTTACAAGCGGCGGAAAGCATACCATCCGCCTCAAAGTGGAAGGCTTGAAAGATGGCCGGGAACATTCGCAAGTTTCTATTCAGGTTTCTGAGCCGTATCAACCGCCGCCGCTCCAACCGCAAATCCTCCACTGGAATCCCGTCAATCCCGCGCCTACGCAATCCGTCCGATTTTTCGGGCGCAGTTTAGGACATCCCGTTGCTTACAAGTGGGAAATCAACAGGGAGACCAAAGGCAAGGAATTAGATTTTGAATGGAAGTTTGCTTCCGAAGGAGAGTTTTCCGTTGTCTTTTCCGCGCAAGGTGAAAGTGGCAAGTGGTTTCATTCTGATCCTAAAACCATCATCGTCAGGGAACCGAACGCCATTGTGAATTTTCGAGCGAATCCAAAAACATATCACCATAAGCAGGTTGTGCAATTTGCCAACGAGTCCCAAGGCAATTTTGTTTCCTTCCGTTGGGATTTTGGCGACGGCCAAACTAGTGCGGAAAGATCTCCGCAACATCAATATGAAAACGATGGAGATGATCCAAAGACTTTTAGAGTTCAACTTGTTGGCAAACTTTCTAATGGCCAAGAAATTCGTAGCACAATCTACAACCTAAATATTCTGCCTTCGCCGCCAACTATTCCTTCTCCGCAAATTCCTCCGCCCCAAGCATCGATTGGTTTATATAGCCTTTCTAAAATAGAAGTGGGGGAAACAGTCCGCTTTCTGGACGAGTCCATCGGCTTGATTCAATCTTGGCAGTGGAACTTCAACGATGAAGGTTCTAGCATGGAAAGACATCCTGAATTTGCTTTCCAAACGCCGGGCGATAAAACCATTACGTTGACTGTAAAAGGTGCCGGCGAAGACCAATCCTCGAACAGCCTTTTCATTGCCATCAGTCCAGAGCCTCCAAAAGGTTGGTTGCAGCGTTTCTGGTGGATTTTGGCTCTTGCGGCGCTTTTTCTCTTGTTTGTTTTGGGCAAAATTTTGGGGGAGATCAGAAAAGTCCGCGACGGGTGGCCGCCGCCCGACAAGAAAATGCGCGTGGAAATCTTCGAAGTTTTGGAATCTAAAAAAAGCGACAACCCAAACGCCGGCCAAAGTTTCAATCTGTTGAAAACTTTCATTTTGAAAATGCAGGACAAAATCTACCTGAGCCAAGCGGATGCGGCGGAGGACGGCGCCAGCGATGAATTTGTGTGCGATATTCCCGCAAAAGGTTGCTCTTTCCAACGGCATCCCGATTCGCTTATTTTCTTCTCGACCGGAGATAACCGCAAGCCTGATCGTCTCAAGTCTTCAAGCACAGTCGAAGTCACGGATGATTTTGGCGTCAAAAGAACCTTGCAAGTGGACATTTCCGAGGAGACAATGCCCGGAGACTTTTTAAGCTAAACAGACGAATTTTTTCATTTCATTTAAAGCATTATGGCAGAAGACAATGACAAATTCACGATCAGGCCTTGCCTGTTCATCGGGCTTGGCACTAATGGCTGGGAAATTCTTCAAGACCTGAGAAAATTCGTGCTCGAAGAATTTGGACGAGCCGGACTTCCCTGTTTTCGTTATCTGGCTATCGAAACGGACAAGAATAAAGAGCCCGATAACGGATTTATTCCCCACAATCCAGAACTTTATGAGGAAATTAAGCCTCTCCATATCACCGTTGCCGATGTGGAAGTCGTCAAAAAACGACTGGAAGAAAGCGACGTACAAGACTCTGGTTTTGGATTGAAAGATTGGCTGGACAACCGCCTCATCGAACGGGGGCAAAAAAGCTACGAGGTCGGCGCTGGAAACCTTCGGCAAGCCGGCCGTTTATGTCTTTGGAAAAACTGGAAGAATAAGGTTCGCCGTGAATTAATCGAGTCCATTGAGGCGATTCGCGGTAGGAATAATATTGATGCCGCAGACAAATTCTTATGCGAGGAATATTTTCCAAACAAGCACCCCAACACTGACCTTCCCGCGAAATCTCTCGTCAAAATCCAACCGAAGGTCTACATCTGCGGCACCCTTTGCGGCGGCACTTGCAGCGGCGCCTTTATCGACGTGGCCTACTTTGTCAGCGAATTGCTCGGCATCCGAAGAGATAGCGCTATGATGATGGGGGGAGGTCGTCCGGAAGTCATCGGCCTCTTCACCGTCATGGACGATGTTCATAGCAAAGATCCAAAGCACAAAGTCCCCAGCGTTAACTGCTGGACGGCGCTACGTGAACTCGACTTTTATTATCAAGACAAAAGCCGCTATCAGGTAACATTTCCAGACGGTCAGGAAATCAACACTTTGGATGCTCCGTTTGACACGGTCTATCTGCAATCCATGCAAAACCAAGAAAATGGCGGATTTACCGGGGATAATCCAAGCGATCTCAGACAAATGTGCGCCATGAACCTTTTTACCGAAGTCGTGGCCGGGCTTGCCGATAAAAAAGATGAGAATCGTGTCAATCTCAAAACCACCCAGGGATACTTCCAACCCAATGATAAAGGCCACATGCGCGCTTTCAGTTCCTTTGGACTTTCCGCTATCTGGTATCCCCGAAACCGAATCTCCCGGGCAATCAATCTGCAACTTGCCATCAAGATGATTGATAGTTTGCTTGGTAATTCAGAGATTGATCCCGGCAAAGTGGATGACGGAGTTCAGAATGACTGGGGCGCTTCTTACGAGCGAGCCCAAGGGAGCTTGATTGGCACTGTGGCAGACGCCCAAGTCAATCTTAATCTGCCGGCCGAAATCAACACTCTTTTTGGAAGTAAATTTGCCGAATTCAGCCTTATTGAATGGGAAATGATCGACAACTTCATGGCAGGATTTCCAGTCCGAAGCAATACACTGGGAGACCGTCTAAACTCC
This sequence comes from Limisphaerales bacterium, assembly GCA_965203425.1. Classification (GTDB taxonomy): domain Bacteria; phylum Verrucomicrobiota; class Verrucomicrobiia; order Limisphaerales; family AAA164-E04; genus UBA2970. The sequence continues at coordinate 791,061 of OZ241891.1, forward strand.
AATGGAGATTATTACCGCAAGATTGACAATGCCAAGATTTTGGTAGCCAAAGACTTGAAAGAAAACATTCGAAAAATCGTGATCCGCTACATGAATGATCACACTAATGCGGAGACGAAAACCTACATCCAGGGAATCCTTTCAAAAATAAAGACTGAGGTTGCGCAACTTCCGGCAACCCTTTCCCCATTTCCCTTCTCTTCAGACTTGGTGCTAAACAAATACTACATCTCTGGTGATTTCTGGAAACGATGGCTTCGCCAGAAACAACGAAATTGGGATTTTTTCCTACGGATCTTTTCCAAAGAGAAAAGGACCAAAGTGGAGAACGAATATCAGCAATACGTTCGCAATGTCGTCTGGAATCAATGGCAACGGGAGGCGAATGATCGGCTGAAGGAAATTCGAGATCACTTTCTCCACGGCATTCTTGCCGAGTGCCTGTTGTTTTTGGAAAAACTGTCCAGAGACATCGTCTCCCAAAGTGGTAGGCTGCCACTTTTCCGGGACGCTTGCCGAACGCGAAAAGGAAAGCTGTTAGAACTTCCAAGCGCCAACAACTTGTCGATTATCACGCGGGGAGAACCATCCAGTATTGTTGATGACGTGGAACTTGGTGTCGCTGAAATTATGAAGACCCACGACATCAAGTCATTGCGCGATGAGTTTCTGAAAGGAGAGCCCCTGATGTCGATTCTTAGAAACCAAAATACGGATCGCCTCGTTTTCCGCGTGGACAAAACCTTTGACCAGATCAGCCAAGCGGTGACTGACAAATTTCAAGTCGGCAAAAAAGCCATCTCCGACCTCAAACAACTTAATATTGCATTGCTTGTCCGCAGCTCTTTTCCTCACGTAGAAATCATTAACGGGTGTGATCTTCTGAGTTTGGCGGCCACGCAGTCGCCAAACTTCATTTTCTGCAAAGATTCCCAGGCTGGCAAAGAATTGTCCCTACTTGCCAATAAAGAGGCGCCGGGAGGAAGAGAGTTCACATCAGAGTTTTCTCCTCTAGATCACTTCATTTTTATCTATCGGGAAGAGATAGGGCTGGCTATCTCCGACCTCGTCATTTGTAAATACGCAAGCGAACAACTGGAAAAATCCGAAGCAAATCACCCTGTCTGCACTAATTTTACCCATAAACACGGGGAGAACTTCTTCAACCTTCAACGTAAGGAATCTTTCGAGAATCTTCGCCAGTGGATAGAATTTTTACTAGATATTTCCCCTGATTCGTTTGAGAAAAGAGGCAAAGACTTTGTATTCGTTCAAGTTATTGACGGCCTGAAAGAGCATCTCTCGATTAAGCGCAAGGGATCGTTAGCCGAAGAGGAATGGCGCGAATATCTTGAAGAAAATGACGAGCAGGATTTGATTAAGCAGTTTCAAGAGAAACTCCGCGACCTTGGCGAAGCAGAAGTAAAACAGCGCATGAACGAAAGAGTGGACAAGATTTCCGACATCGACGAACAAAAAAAGATGGAGAAAAGACACAGAATAATCCTTGAAGAAACTTTTAAGAGAGATGAGGAGGGCAAGGAGGATTCGCTGGATAAGGAAGGGGGAATAAAAGAGGAGGCTTGAACTGTGGAATGGAAGGTGAAGGTTGGTTTCTTGGTTTTCTTTTCGGTTGTTGTCAGTGGATTGAAGGAGGTTTCTTTTCCAGTCTTTTTTCCATTGTGGGATTAGAGAAAATTAGCGGCCGATGAAGGCGCCGCCGGTTTCCTTCGCCACATTTCTGAGGAACTCGCCAATCTCTTCTTCAAAGTAATCTCCTATGGCGACCACGTTCACCGTCACTCCCCGGCTTTGTTTTTCATTGCGGCATAACTGGCGAATTTTTTCCATGTTTCCACTTCGACCGTCAGTGAAAAGAATGATGGTTTGCAGATTCGGATATTCATAAGCTTTTGCCAATGCCCTGATGATATGAGTTCCGCCAGTCGGTTGAATATCTCTAATCTGTTTAATCAGCCAGTTTCGATTTCTTTTACCATTTGGGCCGGAAACGGGAAGGTATTTATTGGTCTGAAAGGTGTCAGGATTGTCGTTGTAAGGAATTAGAAAGCAGTTTTCTATGGGCAAGAGATTGAGCCATGTTTTTACAATCTGTATAGATTCCTCCCATCGGTTGCCTTTTTTCATGCTGGACGAGCGATCTAGCAAAATCCCGACGTTTTCTAATTTTCCTTTCAAGCCTAATAGTTCCTTGCGCACTACTTGTTCCGCTTTTACAGGTTGATTTTGCGCTTTGGCTAATTCTTGTTTTGTTTCTTTGAGTTGGTTGCGCAATTTGCGTTCTTCCGCCAAAGCCAGATCTCGTTCTTGTTCCATGCTTTTCAATTGTTTTTCCAGCGCATCAATTTTCGCAGGCAGCTCGGCATTTCTGCTTTCCGCAACTTCTAACTTTTGCTTTGTTTCTTTCAGCTGTTTTTCGAGTGTATCAATTTTTCTAATCAACTCGGCATGAAGAAAGGTAGCATCGGCGTTTTTATTTTCTAACTCTTGCTCTGCTTTTTCCAGTTGATCTTTTGCTTGGGCTAATTCTTGCTCCGCTTCTTTGAGTTGGTGTCGCAACTTATTTTTCTCTGTCAAAGTCGGTTCTAGTTCTGGGGGTTGTTCTTCCTCTTCTGGCAAGTCCGGGCTTTGTTGTTTCCCTTTGGCGAGTTGCGGCGCGGCGATGAGGACAACGCCGACGACGGCTAGCCAAGCCAGCTCGTTAAATGAGATAAAGAGCGGCAGGCCAAAGCCGCTGTGAGAGTTGCGGTTGCGTTTCATAGGAAGGTATAGGAATTATTGTTAACGGTTAATAGATTTTAAGTCAATTGCGTTTTTTGTTTTTGGACGAGTTGTTTTTTAATTTTTGGCTTTTTTGATTCGATGAGAAGGAAAATTATTTCCAACCAAATAATTTCTGCAAAAGATTCCGCTTTTTTGTGGTTTCCTCAAGGAGATCCTTCAACCTTTGGATCATCGTTTCCAACTCTGTGTTGAGGTCATTTAGTGTTTTCCGACTACGATTAGTTCCTTCGCCCATTTCCTTCAAGGACTGGGAAAGGTTGGGCATTTGGGACAAACTTTCGCTTACTTTCTGGACAAAGTCATTTATTCCTTTGGCGAACTCTTCAAAGTTCCCGGCGGTTTCTGAAGATTGTTTGAGTTGTTGGCAGGTGGTTTGGAAGCTTTCGCCGAAGCGCTGGATTTCTTGGCTGGTTTCGTTGGTGTGGTCTTTCCAAGTCTGCGTTTTTTGGGAGGCGTCGGTGATTTGTTCGCCGAGGGTTTTGAATTGGGCAAGCAGTTCTTGAATGTTTTGGGTCAAGGTGGTTGCGGTTTGTTGCAGGTCGGTTTTGAAGGATTCAAAGGCTTGGCGGTGTTCGGTAGTTTGGGCGGTGACGTTTTCTAAAGATTGGGAAAAGTTGGCGGTTTGGGCGGCGCCTTCGCTTATTTTTTGAGTGAAGTCTTGGGCGGTTTTTAGGGAGTTTTGCAGTATGAGGCCGGCGTTTTCAAAGGCGGCGCAGAAGTCGCTGATTTCTTTGTTTGCGGAGTTTTGCAATTGGGAACATATTTTGCTGAAGGCTTCGTGGAAGTCGTCCATTTGTTGGTAGGCGGCGCTGGTTTTCTCTTTCCAATCTTGGGTTTCTTGGGCGGCGGTGGTCATTTGTTCGCCGAGGGTTTTGAATTGGGCGAGCAGTTCTTGAATGTTTTGGGTCAAGGCGGTTGCGGTTTGTTGCAGGTCGGTTTTGAAGGATTCAAAGGCTTCGTGGTGTTGGGCGGTTTGGGCGGTGAGGCTTTCTAAAGATTCGGAAAAGTTGGCGGTTTTGTTGGTACCGTCGCTTAGTTTTTGAACGAAGTTTTCGGCGGTTTGCAGGGAATTGTTCAGTTTGTGACAGGCGTTTTCAAAGGCGGCACAGAAGTCGCCGATTTCTGTTTCTGCGGATTTCTGCAGTTTGAAGCACAAGTTGCTGAATGCGGCGCAAAAGTCGTCCATTTGTTGGTGCGCATCACTGATTTTCTCTTTCCAACTTTTGGTCTCTGCATTTGTTTGAGAGATGATTTCACCAAGAAGTTCGAATTGATCGCGCAGTTCTTGGACGCTGGATTTGCCGTCTTCGCCCAGTGTTTTTAGCGAGTTGGAGGCGGATTCTAAATGGCCGGCCAGTGTTTCGATGCGGTCGGATTGATCGGCGATTGTTGCGAAGTTTTGTTGCACTTTGCCGGATCCTTCGGCGATGCCTTGCAGGGCGCCGTCCATGCTTGTCAACTTTTTCTCCAAACGGTCAACCGCGCTGATGGCTACGGAAGAGACTTTGCGCAGGCTTTTTAAATCTTCGGCGCCGCCTTGGATTTCGCCAACCAGTTGCGTCAACATTTTGGAAAGTTCGGAAGCATCCATCAGGCGGGAAAACTCTTCCATGCGGGTGCTTTCAAGTTTTTCCATTCGTTTTTGGAAGTTGTCAAAGTTTTCGGCGATTTGTTGGACGACGTCTTCGGTTCGTTTTCGGTCAAGTTCGGCGTCGCGTTTTCGGGCTTTTTGTTCTTGTTCAAATGCTTGGGCGCGGAAAAGGTTCATTCCGATCAGGCCGATGATGGTGCAACCAACGCTGACGCCGCCTAGTTTGAGTAAATCTGGGGTCAACAATTCTTCTAAATTTTGGTTGGATTGGACGCGCATGCCCAACTTGTAAAGAACCCAACCCAAGCCGGTGATGGTGGCGATGTAACCGACAAAGTAATAATGCTCGGCCAGTTGATTCAGTCTTTCGGCGTCGTTTTCCGTCCGTTTGTTGGAAAAATAGAGACTGAAGCCGTAGACAATAAAGCTGACTACCCAGACAAAGGGAATTGTTTCCCAATTGAATGCAGCGGAAAGAGCAACCACACCGGCCGCAATTATTGGCATGAGTTTCGTCATAAAGTTTCGTTTTTCGTTTTCTATCGGTTTTGGATGGTCGTTTGGAAATTGTAGGACACAATAATTCGGGGAACGCTTTTTCGGGGCGTTCTTGCGGGCGGTTTCTCTGCAAACTTCGCCTGCGACGCGGGAAGATTCGGCAATGTTTCGCTTTGTCTTTCCACGTGGATTGGCGGCGATTTAGCTGTCGCTTTGGCAGTGGCCTCCTTCGGCGGCCATTTTGGCCATCAAGTCGGCGGCTCGTTTTTGGACTTCTTCGGGCGTTAGTTTTTCGATGCGGGAGCTGATTGTCCAAACGTGGCCGAATGGATCGCGGATGGTGCCGGAGCGGTCGCCGTAGAATTGATCTGCGACAGGCTTAATTTCCGTTGCGCCGGCTTTGATGGCTTTGGCAAAGACTTCGTCCGATTTCTCGACGTAAATGCAGGAGGAGACCGGCGTGCCGCCGTATTTTTTCGGGCTTTCGAATTCCATCGCCGGACAGGGATCGGCCAGCATGATGACAGAGTTGCCGATTTTGAGTTCGGCGTGGCCAACGGAGCCTTCGGGTCCGGAGAGTCGTATTTGTTCAATTGCGCCGAACACTTTTTGGTAGAAGGCGATGGCGTCGTTGGCGCCGTCGACAATCAAGTACGGAGTGATGGTTCCGTATTCCTCAGGGATGGGATTGACTGGATTATTCATAAATAAGTTGAAAAAAGGTGATTGTAAGCGAGGCAATTTTGAAAGGCAAGAGGGAAACGGTCGGGAGATTTTTGGGCTATTTTTGGTTGCCGAGCTGTTTTTCGAGTTGATGGAATCGTTTGAGCAAGTCGGGCAGTTGGCGGAGGGCGAGCAGTTGCCGTTTGACTTCGCGGTCGCCTTGGGCGGGGGATCCGAAGACTTTTTGGCCGTCCGGGACGTCTCGCATGACGCCGGATTGGGCGGCGATAATGGCTTTGTTGCCGATTTTGAGATGGCCGGCAATGCCGACTTGTCCGGCAACGACGGCGTGGTCGCCGATGGTGGTACTGCCGGCTATTCCGGTTTGGGCAACGATGACGCAGTGTTTTCCGATTATTACGTTGTGGGCGATTTGCACGAGGTTGTCGATTTTGGCGCCTTTTCTGATGATGGTTTTGCCGAAGGCGCCGCGATCTACGGTCACGTTGGCGCCCAGTTCGACGTCGTCTTCGATGAGAACACCGCCAATTTGGGGGATTTTTCGGTGTTTTTCTCCGTCAAAGACGTAGCCGTAGCCGTCCGAACCGATGATTGAGCCGGCTTGGATGCGGACGCGTTTTCCCAGCACGGTGTCGGCGTAAAGAACGACGTTGGGAAACAGACGGCTTTCGGCGCCGACCTGGCAGTTGGCGCCAAGATGATTGCCGCCGTAAAGCACAGCTTTGGGGCCGATGGAACAACCGGGGCCGATGGAGCAACCGGGTCCAATGAAAGCGGTGGGATCGATTTGAGCGCTTGGCGCCGCCACGGCGGAAGCGTGCATTCCGGCGGAAAAGATTTCTTCAGGGTGAAATAGTTCCAGCAGCGACGCAAGGCCGACGCGGACGTTGGCGACTTGAATCAACACTTTATCCGCGGCTTCGCAAGATTCTCCGACAACGACGGCTGAAGCGCCGCCTTCCAAAGCTTCTTGAAAAAGCCGACGGTCTTCGGCAAAGGCGATTTGCCCCGGCACGGCTTCTTTGGCCGAGGCGACGCCGACAATCGGCACTTTTGGATCGCCCCGCAAGGTGCCTTGGAGTCGGGCAGCAATGTCGCCGGTCGTCAGTTGCATGGAAAGGCTTCGTCAATCAAAAACGACGGATTCCAAGGTCGGCGAGGGCGTCGGATCGGACTTCGCCGCCGCGGCGGTTTGCGCAGTGTTTTTTGGATGCCGTAGCGTGACGATTTGGTTGGTTTCCGATAGCGTGGCCATGGAAGGTTTCCAAGAAGCGGCGTCTTCTAAAGCGATTCGGGCAAAGGCTAAAATGGTAAGCCGATCCCCTACCGCGCCCAATCTAGCGGCGGCGCCGTTCAAGACAATTTGCCCGGCGCCGGCGGGAGCGGAGATGGCGTAGGTTTCGAATCGGGCGCCGTTGGTTTGGTTGCCGCACAAGACTTTTTCATACGGCACAATGCCGACGGTTCGCATCAAGTCTTCGGAAATCGACAAGCTGCCTTCGTAGTCCAAGTTCGCTTCGGTCACTCGCGCCCGATGCAGTTTCGACTTGAGCACTTCTACAAAATAATTATCGGCCATAATTCGACAATACTTTTGGTTGCCTTTTCAAGCGGTTTGCCGCTTGGAGCGGGACAAGACGTCGTTGACTTGCCCCGGCAAAGCCACTATAAGAGGGCGGTCTAGCAAATCAACACTTTTACATTTTTGACAACGATGACGAAAAAGACTCTTCGCGTAGGGATGATCGGATACCGATTTATGGGGAAGGCGCACTCCAACGGCTGGCGACAAGCCCCGCGCTTCTTTCCTTTGGAAGCCGATCTCGAAATGCACACTATCTGCGGGCGCAATCCTGAAGGGGTTGCGGCCGCAGCCCGAGAACTGGGCTGGAAAAACGCTTCCACAGATTGGAAGGCGGTGATCGAAAATGCGGAAATCGACATCATCGACATCAACACGCCGAATGACTCGCACGCCGAGATTGCCATTGCCGCCGCCAACGCCGGCAAGCACGTGCTGTGCGAGAAACCGTTGGCGCTCACCGTCGGCCAATGCCGGGAAATGCTGGATGTCGCCAAAAAGAACGGCGTCGTTCACATGGTCTGCCACAACTATCGGCGCATTCCGGCCATCGCCCACGCAAAGAAGATGATTGAAGAAGGCGCCATCGGCAAACTCTTCCACTACCGCGCCCGTTACGCCCAAGATTGGATTGTCGATCCGAACTTTCCTCTCGTTTGGCGGCTCCAAAAAGGCGTGAGCGGCAGCGGCACGCACGGAGACATCAACGCCCACATTATCGACTTGGGACGATACCTTGTGGGCGAGTTTGCCGAAGTCTGCGGCTTGATGAACACTTTCATCAAACAGAGACCCCTTGAAGACGCCGCCGCAAAAGGAGACGGACTAGGAGGCACTGCGGGCGCGGCAAAAATGGGCGAAGTCACCGTGGACGACGCCTCCATGTTCATCGGGCGGTTTGCAAATGGCGCCCTTGCGAATCTGGAAGCCACGCGCTTTGCCCTCGGCCGCAAAAACAACATCGCCATTGAGATCAACGGCAGCCAAGGCTCCCTTTTCTTTGACTTTGAAGACATGAACCGCCTCAAATTCTTTGACAACCGCCAGCCTGAAGACCGCCAAGGATTCAGCGACATTCTCGTCACACAGCCCGGAGGAACGCATCCCTACGTCGGCCAATGGTGGCCGCCGGGGCACATTTTGGGCTATGAACACACCTTCGTTCACACTTTGGCGGACTTTGTTAACGCAGTCCTCGCTGGCCAATCCGTCCAACCCACTTTTGAAGACGGCCTGAAGAATCAACAAGTTTTAGAAGCAGTGGAACAATCGGCAAACTCAAAACAGTGGACGACCGTTTAGGGCAAAAGCGCAAAGATCCTTCCGCCGGAGTCAGAATCCGTTCCGTTTTAGAACTTCCGTCGATTTGGCCCAAACCGCTTGCGGCCGCATTTGCTTCTGCCGTTGTCCGCTAGAATCATCAGCCGAGTGTCCGCATGAATAACTCGCATTTTACGTCCTTGCGCTACACATTCAATGGCAAACTCGGATAATACATGACATTATTTAGAAGATCATAACATGTTGGATACCCCGGAAGAATTGAAAACGGAAACCGTGTATTACGGGGATAATCGCAAATGGTTGGAACGCTGGAAAAAATATCACGGCTTGGTTGGTTTGTTTGACCTCATCTACCTGGATCCACCTTTCAATAGCAACGCCAACTACTTGTTTGATCAAGACGCAACGGGGGCTTCCGCTCAAATGAGGGCCTTCACCGATACTTGGCGCTGGACGACAACCGGCCCAGATAACGCCCAAGACCGCGTGCAACGCATCTGCGACGACTGCTCGCATCGCGCCAACAAGTCCATCGCCGGCTTCCGATCTATGCTTGAGAATAGCGGAATGCTTGCCTATCTTTCTTATATGGCCGACCGCCTCGCGCTGTTGCGGGATCTGCTTAAAGAAACGGGGAACATTTACCTTCACTGCGATCCCACCGCTTCGCATTATTTGAAATGTGTCATGGACGAAATCTTCGGACCCAAAAACTTCCGCAATGAAATTGTTTGGAAGCGAGCCGTTTCCTCCCAGAAAGGATCACAACACGCCCCGAAGACTTGGGGAAACAACACCGACATCATTCTCTTTTACGCTAACAGCAAAGAAGCCAAACTGCGCCCTTTTCGCTCGCTTACCGAAGATGAGATTGCGGCCAAGTTCAACAAAACCGATGAACACGGGAGGAAATACAGAGACGATTCAGGGGCTATATTTAGAGGCAAAACAATGGGGCCGCGTCCCAATCTCTGTTATAAGTGGAAAGGCTTTTATCCGCCGCATACCGCTGGTTGGCGATTGAGCAAAGAGCGATTAGAAGAAGAGTATCAGAAAGGTAACGTTGTAATCCGCAAAGACGGCAAGTTGGAACGCCGTCAATACTTAGAGGACTATCCCGGCTTGAAACTAGGGAACTTATGGACGGACATTCCGCCCGCACTTGGCAAGCAACGGCGCGGGTATCCAACGGAAAAACCAGCGCCGCTTATGGAACGCATTGTCAAAGCGTCCAGCAACGAAGGCGACGTTGTGTTAGACCCGTTTTGCGGTTGCGGGCCGTTCCTTGAAGCGGCGGCTTTGCTTGGCAGAAAGATTGTCGGAATCGACATCTCACTACTCGCCGTTGAAACCATCACCTTCGGCAGGCTTGAAGATGCCGGCCTCAACGTCAACATTAGAGGCATCCCCGAAGACTTGGAATCCGCTCAACGCCTTGCCAAAGACAATCCCTTTGAATTTGAAAAATGGGCCGTCCAAGCCTGCACTCCCGGCATGGTGGTCAACGACCAACAACGCAAAGATGGCGGAGTGGACGGAAGAGCGAAACTTCTTCATAAAACATATGACGGCAAAGAACTTGTCCTTGCGCAAGCCACCAGAAGCCGCAAGCCGTCCATTGACAAAGTCAAAGCCTTTGCGCATGAAATCAAAACTAGATCGGAAGTCGCCGCGGGCGTGTTTATTACTCTCCATAAAAACAGCTGGACTACCAAAATGCAAAAGGTTGCCGATTCGCTTGGGGCTTTCAAAACCGACCCAAATTCGGCTGAAGAATTCCCTGTTTTGCAACATTGGCATGCGGGGCAACGCTATAACAAAAAGTTCAATTTGACGCCTAGGTTGCCTGAAATAGCGCATCCACTGGATGGAAAGGAACTGCCTGTCAAACGAGGGGGATTGTTTAGAAGGTAACAGAGATCTTATGCCTATGACTCAGGCGAAACATATAATTCGAATGCCATAAAATTATTGGAACTATGAAAACACTAAACTTAGACTACGAGCCGAATTCGGCTTATTACGGCGATTGCGCCGATATAATGACCGCTTGGAAAGAAAAGGGCGTGCAAGGCATCATTGACTTGATTTACCTGGATCCGCCGTTTAATAGTAATCGGAATTATGGCGCGTCCACCTCCAAATCCAAAGAATCAGACACCGGCTCGATGGATGCGTTCACGGATATGTGGACTTACGATCAACAAGCCTATGAACGCACCGAACGCATCTGCAAAACCACCGCTCATCCCGCTTGCGAACTCATCAATGGTTTGCGCGGCTACCTAGAAAAGAGAGACGACGGCATGCTGGCTTACTTGACTTACATGGCCGACCGCCTCTGGCTCTTGCACGGCCTGCTCAAAGAAACCGGTAGCATCTATTTGCACTGCGATCCTTATGCTGCGCACTACTTGAGAATTCTCATGGACGACATTTTTGGTCAGAAATGTTTCCGCAACGAACTCATTTGGCATTACTTCAAACCTCACTCAAGCAAATCAATATGGCCTCGAAACTTCGATATTCTTCTTCACTATGGTAAAAGCAAACAAGACGCCAAAACGCAGGCAGACCCGTTGCTCAAAACCAAGTTCAACCATGAAGCGACGCTTTTTGAATACGATAAAAAATCAGTCAGACGTTACGACAAAGTTGACGAGCAAGGCAAACGCTACAAGATTTACACAGACAAAAAGGGAGTGGTTCGCACAGCATACATGAAAGATGGAGTCTCTGAAGGCGTTCTCAAAATCCCGTTTATTCAAGGCACTAGTTTAGAACGGGAAGGCTATCCGACGCAGAAGCCGATGGCTTTGCTAGACCGCATTATCAAGGCGAGCAGTAATGAGGGGGATGTAGTGTTAGATCCGTTTTGCGGATGCGGCACGGCTTTGCATTCGGCGTTCAATAACAACCGCCGCTTCATCGGCATTGATATTTCGGTTTTCTCCATTTACTCGGTGACTCGCAAGCGATTGAAAAGCAAGTGCGGCATTGATGTTCCCATTTTTGGCATTCCCACGAATATCGACGGCGCCAGACTGCTGGCGAAACAGGATTGGGAATCCTTTGAATCGTGGGCGGCAGAGTCTTTGAACTTCGGCGACATCGGCATTCTTTCGAACAAAATCAAAAGATGCGACGGCGGGATTGACGGGAAGGGCAAACTTTACGGCAAGACGGACGACGGCGAGGACGAAGTGATTGTGCAGGTCAAAGGGAAACAAGGCGATACTCGGCCATCTTACAAAGAGGCGGTGGAGCGATTCGCGCATACAATCCGCTCGAATAAAAAGGTGGCGGCGGGCATATTCATTACGCTGGACGAATCGGATTGGATAGCGGGGATGCAGAAAGTGGCCGATTCGCTGGGGCGTTTCTCGATGCCCGACGGCACGAAGTCCTTCCCTAGAATGCAACACTGGCCGGTATCTGACCGCTTCAAAAGTGAAGACGGCGTCTATCCCAAGATGCCCATCACCGTCAATCCACTAAACGGAAAACCTCTCGTTAACATCGGGCATACTGTTTAGAGAAAGCAACTAAGATTTTGTGCCTATGACGCAGACGAAACATATAATTCGAATGCCATAAAATTATTGGAACTATGGACACTAAAACAATAAAAACAGCTTCAGGCATTGCGCCGGCGATTTCCCTTTTCCTTGCAGTTCTTCTATTGTCAGCCTTTTGGCTTTTTCCCTTGCGGGCGCAGTCGACAGAATTGGAAAACCCTCTTTCTTCCACTTCAATTACTTTGGAAGTTGAGAACGATCGCTATCGCCGCATCGAATTCCTAGAGCCGCATCCGCAAGTTTACTATGTCCGCATTGCCTCACAAGATGCGGAAAATGCCGCCGACAAGAGCGCGGCGCAAGCATCGTTGCCAGCGAATTCCCAAGAATGGCTTCCCGCCCGAATCGGTAGCCCGATTGGAGCCGAAGTCCGCCTGAGCCAACGGATTGTGTGGAAGACGGAAGCGCCCGTCCCCAAGGAAATGCTTCGTCGCTTCTCTCTGAAAAAAGTGCGTCAAATTCACCCGCGGTTGGTAATCCTCGCCGCCGCCGATCCGCTTCGCGCTTTGGAAACGGCTCAGGCGCTTTGCAGGGAACCGGGCACTCTGGCCTGCTACCCAGTAATGCGCCGCTCTTACCGACGCACGGGAAAATACTCCCCTCGCCCAAACGACACCTACTTTTCGCAATGCTGGCACGTGGACAACCGGGACGAACGGGGGCAGAGACAAGGCGTCGACCTTAACTTACGCTCCGCATGGAGCATCGCAAAAGGCCAAGGCGTCACCGTGGCCGTGGTGGACGGCGAATTGGATTTAGAACACCCAGACCTTTCCGGCCGCACGCAACAAGGCCCGCACTTTAACTTCGGCGAAACGAACCCAAACAACGGCGGCTTTCTTGACTTTGACGCTCACGGCACCGCCGTCGCCGGCCTAATCGCCGCCGAAGGAAACAACAAAACCGGAGTGATCGGCGCCGCGCCAAAAGCGAACCTTTCCAGCTTGGTCATCTTCGACAACTTTTGGGGAACAGACAGCGTTGTGGACGACCTTGCCTTGATGGACGCGTTCCAATTCAGGATAGACAAAATCGCCGTGCAAAACCACAGCTGGGGGCCGGTTCGCCCTCAGCAAGTCGGCATAGACGCCCTTTCCGACGCCGGAATTGAAAACGCAATCCGAAACGGACGCGCCGGCAAAGGAGTTGTCATGGTGCGGGCCGTCGGCAACGGACGAGGATCCCTCCACAACGCGAATGACAACGGCTTCGCCAATGACCCGCGCTCTATTGCCGTCGGCGCCGTCCGCTTCGACGGATCGCCGGCCAGCTACTCAACCAGAGGCACTTGCCTTCTTGTGTCCGCGCCCAGCGGAGATACAGACTTTCCCGGCTTGGCTACCACCGATCGCCAAGGAATGCCCGGATACGTCTGGAGCGGACAGGCAGATCTTGCCGACTACTTAATCGGCGAGGACGGATTCGAAGGAACTTCGGGATCCGCCCCTTTGATCTCCGGAATCGTCGCCTTGATCCTCAGCGCCAACCCCAGCCTCTCCTACCGCGACGTTCAGCAAATCCTCATCCATTCCTCCTTTCAACCGGAAAACAACGACCCAGACATCGAGTCTAACAGCGCCGGCTTCGCATTCAGCCATAACACAGGCTACGGAGTCCCCGACGCCGGATTCGCAATCGAACTCGCCAAAATTTGGAAAAATCGCCCAGCCACGGTCGAAATTTCCAAAACCAAAAGACCAAATCAGCAAATTCCCGACGCCGGACTGCAACTCGAAATCGGCGGAAACCACGTGCCTCTCAACCTACGATCCATCCAAGCCCTGCCCAGTCTTGGAACCTTTGCCGACGCAGGAACCGCCGGCTTCCCCTTGGTGTTTGCGGACGAAGCACTTGAGCCCGTCTCCGCCCGCCTGCAAGGACGCGCCGCACTCATTCGACGAGGCAACGCCCTCTTTGCCGAAAAAATTCGCCACGCGCACGAAGCCGGCGCCGAATTTGCCATCATCTTCAACCATCAAGACGAAGACAAAATCATCTTAATGGCGGGCACCGACTTTTCCGCCATCCCCGCCCTCAGCATCAACCAAAACGATGGAGAAGCCCTCACTAATCTTTTGCAAAATCAATCAGACATCACCGCCAAAATCTCCCTAAACGCCGCCTCCATAGAATTCAACGTCCCAGACACCTTAATCTGCGAACACGTCGGCCTGCAACTCGACACTACGCATACTTACCGGGGAGACCTGCGAATCACCCTCCTCTCACCAAACGGCTCTCGCAGCATTTTCCAGACCATGAACGCCGACGAATCCGCCGGCCCCCAACTTTGGACATATTGGTCCGTCAAACACTTCTTCGAACCCAGCGCCGGCACCTGGAAACTGACCGTCCTTGACCAAGAACCGAAAGAGGTAGGCTCTATCACCTCAGCCTCTTTGATCCTACGAGGCGTTCCCATCGTTGACGCCGACCAGGACGGACTGGACGACCACTGGGAAAGATCTTCATTCGGCTCCCTAGTCTACGGCCCCCAAGCCGATCCTGACGGCGACGGATTCAACAACGCCCGCGAGCAAACCCTCCAAACCCCGCCAACCATCCCCAACCGCCCTTTCACAATCAACCTCTCCCTATGGAACCCACAAACTTTGCGACTCAGCTGGCCCTCCCAACCGGGAAACCATTTCCAAATCCTAAAACAATCTACCATCCACAACGCACCTCAAGCCATCGCCAACTTGCCCGGCCAATTCCCCGAAAACGAATTCCTCCTGCCGCTAAACCCATCCTCCAACGAATTTTACACCATCAAAAAACAGCAATAAACCAAACAACCATAATCCACCCTCTTCGCAGATTCGCCCACGCCGCCCAACCGCAAAACACCAAGGCAAAATCGAAACTCTCCTTCACCTACCATAAGCATCCACAACATCAAAAACAACACCCTCATCAGAACAAACCCATAATACCACGCTTGCGGACGAAACACTTCGGCACCAGTCCAACCATCCAAAAAAGTTGCCGACGGCTCAGTATTGTCAACCACCCACAACACATCATCCATCGGATTATGCCACTTGCGAATCAATACGCTTCCACGAAGTAAAATACAAAGACTCCACAACCACAAAAAACACAATACCCAGCAAAATCGGCGACCGTAGCCAACGAGACCAATAACGCAACCACTCCAAAACACCATAAGCGGCCAACAACGCCAACAAAGGCAACGCAAAAAGCATCTTCTGCGTAAACATCACAGCCGATCCAAGAAAAATGCCCGACCACAAAAAAGAACATCGAACCGCCTGAGGCAACTTCCCCGCCGCCCGCCGCCAACCACTATCCGCCGGCCTTCGGCCGCCAACTACCGAATGCAACAACACAAGCGCGCCCATCCATAAAGCAAATGTCGGAACATCCGGACGAGTTTCAATCGCCGTTTCTAAAAAGAAGGGAACTCCGGAAGGCAAAACAAGAGCCATCAAGCCCAGTCTCCACTCCTTCCAAAGCCTACCAATCCAAACCAAAAGCCCCAACCCTACTAACACAACCAGCAAGGAAAACTCGCGAGCAAAGTTCACAAACAAAACAGCCGCCTCGCGATCCGCCTCAGGCTTCAAAAAAGCCGCCGCCTGCCCCAAAAGGAAGTGATACCAACAAGCATGATCCTCAAAAAAATCGCGATACGGAAGCGCCCCCTGCCCCACTAACCATGCATCATGCAAATGAAGCAACTCATCCTCGCGAACTACCTGCGTCCGACTCCAGAGCAACCAAACAAACACAACCGTAACCACAAACAATCCCAAGAACAATATCCCATTTTGACAGACTAGCCTTCATCTCACGCAACATTTTGCCATCCCTTCCCTCAACTTGTTGCCTCAAGTGGTCGATCCATAAATTCTCCGCTTCGTTACTCATCCAAATTCAAAAATTCAAAGCGGCCTATTTTAAGCAAGTTCTTCTGAGCCTGCTTAGCTTTCTCTATTACAATCTCGTCTTTGCTTCCAAGACCGGCCTTCAAAATAGCCTTTGCATCGTCCGACGGAATATAAAAGTAAGTCGAGTTATTCTTGAACGCAATGTCCGTCATTTTAGCAAAGCACTCTACCACCTTGGCAGTATGTTTTTCTAACATTCCACGCAATCCTACCAATCTGTTAAAAAACCTGCCCCAATCATTAAAACTCTTTGCATCCACCGAGTCGATAAAATCAAGAACACGAGAGTAAGCATCCAATCGCCATTCCGCTTCCAAACACTCCGCTTCCATCCACAGGAAAAACTCTCCAAGTTCCACCATTTCTCTTGCATTCAATCGCCATTCAAAAAACTCCTTAAATCGATCCAGCAGTTTTTCCTCCATATTCCCATCGTGATTTTGCAACACAAATCCAACCCAAGTGAATAAGCTTTTCCACTGCTCTTTCGTTGTCTTTGTCTCTTGATAGTAACGCGCAATTAGGCTTTCTCTTCCACTCAACGGATAAACTCCCCATAAATAATAAGTGAACAACTTTTGCCCAATCACGTCGATTAGATTTTCCCCCGCAGAATTGTCCTTTTCCATATCCTTTAAATTTCCCAGCGCAAAAACAAACTCTTCACGAAGAAACTCAAAAATCGGCAAATACGGCTGATGCCAACGCAAAAAACTGCCAAAGGCCGCCAACCATTCCTTCCGCCTATCCTTCGGGAAGAAGTTCAATTTATGCTCCTCCGTCCAAGTCTGATCCAGAAAGTAAATCCTCGGATACTCCGCCCCCAACACAGCATATTCCGGCAGTGTCAGAGGCCGTTCTATTGCCAAATCAAAACGATTCTCCAAAATGCTCGTTACTTCGGAAACCTTAGCCTCTTCATCGTGCCGCCGAACCCAAAACCCAAACTTAACTAAGGTTTTCAGTCCTCTGCTGCGAATGTTGTTGATAGCCTCGTCCATTAAATCAGAACGCAACAATTTTCCTTGATCTAATCCCCAATCAAATTGTGTGCAAAGCATTTCTAGAAGCCTTGCCAACGATTTTCGATGCGAAATCGGCGCATCCACTTCTTCCTTAAAACAAGTTTCAATAAAGTCTCCAACAGCCCACCTCGGATTATATTCCATATCTTTCTCTAATTCATCGCTACGTTTGTATTTCTGTCCATCTTTTGCGACTCTCTCAACAGATTGATCGTAATAGGAAAGAACCCATTTGCAAAACGACAACCACTTGTCTAGATTGTCGAAATTCTTCGTCTTCACTTGTTCATGCATAGCTTCAACTATGTGCCGCACGTAAATCGGCCGCTGAATTTGCTCTCGATTTTTCATCCAAAACTCAAGGCGTTCGGGATTTGGCATAATAAACTTCTTAAAAACATTCCCAAACTCTCTGGCAAGGGCTTCGATGTTAATATCCACTAGAGGTTCTTTTTCGTCGTAGTGATTGTCATTCCATTCATTGATGTAGACAAGCAGATCCTCATCCGCCATTTTCGCCAGCTCTTCCTGCGGCTTTGGACTGCGTTGTTTCACCTTCCCGCCATACGAACGCGAACGAAAGCGTAAATAATCTTTATCAGAAATTTTCTTCTCTTCGAATTCATCTTCTAACTCTTGAAAGTAGCTTAAATACTTGCCAAAAAGCACGAAGGCAAAAGGCCGAAGTAACAACCGATGCGATCGACGTTGGTCTTTTTTGAATTCTTCTTCGGTGAATCGCTCTCCCATTCGTTTTCTGGAACTCTCTTGCGACGGACCATTGCAAATGGTTTCAAAGATTCGCTCCAGCTCTTTTTCGCTAAGCAATCCCGCGCCAAAGTGTTCGCAGGCGATTCGTATCATCTTTTGAAAGTGGTAAGAATAATTCCAATCGTAATTCTTATGCGTCAGAATCAACTCTCGAATCCACGGCTTCGTTTGCTCGTTTAGATAAAGCGTGTAAAGGTGTTCTCTAAGATGTCTAAAAACCTTCCAACGTTGGTTGCAAAGGCTTTCGTTCAATAGCGCAATGGATTCCGGCGATTTTTTAAACACCTTTTCACAACTAAACTTCATCGCCTGAACAAGACACCACTTAGAATCCGTATAAGTATAGTCAACCCTGTCCAGAGCTCGATACGACAATATCTCATACCTTTTCGCGCCTTCCGTCTCATCGATATCTTCCGGATGCATGGTCATCCGAATCATGCTGGCCGTTGCATCAATCAAAATACGGGCAACCGTCCAAGGTTCTTTTTCCGCCAGCGGACGAACGCCCTTGTCCATTATCTCCCTATATTCCCAATCATCAAATCGCGGAGAGGGAGTTAAAAGAGACGAAAGAGAAATTTCTATACTTCTCACACGATTCTTTCGAGATTCTCTCTTTTCTTCCGCTTGAGGATCGGGCTCGAACCTAACGAGTATTTTTGAAAGTTCCAACACAGTCGATATTTGATTCTCCGCAGTCCAACGAATTAGAAGATCTGAGTATTTATGTCCTGAAAACTTAATTTTTACCTCTGCACATTCAAGAATCTTTGATTTAAGCCTCGCCGATTGCTCCCCGGAAAGTTGCAATGCAATATCTAGAATATCATCACAAACTGTTGGATTCTCCATTTTGGGAAGTTTCAAAACCAATTCAATTACCTTCTCCGGCGCATCAACGCACACGTTTTTTAGATATTGAAACTCCGGCCAGAACGGAAACAGAACAGAATTGTCAGGCAATCGTCTAGCCTTGGGAGGTGATTGAAAGCACTTTTTCTCATCCAACGGTTGAATCCACAAAGGATTTTTTAATCGAGAAAAGAAAAACCAACGGTCAGTTTCTTTTCTAACCAACGACAGAGCTTTTTCAACCATTTTAGTGGTTGGTTTCTTCCAATATTTCATTAATCTCCTTTACTCGCTTGAACTCACTGCTTGCAGCGACGTACATCAATTCGTCAAGTGTTTTAAAATGTTTTATAAGTTCAGATGGCACTTTGTTAGAGAAATTACTCCTTAGATGAGCATATTTAAGAAACCATCCTTTTAATGTCTTCCATTCCTGTAAGAAATTTTCTGGGATTCTATCTATATCTGAATAATCTAAAAAGGTTGTAAAGAAAAGAGAAGCATGATCTTTTTCTCTACTATCTCTATGTTTATCAATCAGTTTTTGTATTTTCTGAAACACTCTATAAGGGATCGATCGTTCTTCTTCTCCGCCATCCCTAAGCTCTCTATCCTCACTCGATTTTGTAATATTTAGTGGTGTACCCCATTTATTTTCCCATTCTTTTTCTAGTTCATCTAATTGTTGATGATAGTCCACCCTGCTCCTTGACACACCTGCAACCTCCTTGGGTAATATGTTCATCAAATCTCTGCCTGCGTGGGAAACAAAGGTGATATACCCTGGAGATTTTTCGTTCAAAAGCGACAATGCGCCTTTGTACGCATCTGCAAAAACAGGCTGATTGAGCTTTTTGTTCAACCAGTCAAAGACGCATTGTTGTTTTTCCGTGAGCATTTTTCTACGTTAAAAATTTCTTTGAAATCGGATTGAAACGACTGGCAGCGAAGGTGACGTGGCAGATCGTGCGGTTTGGGAATCCAGATTGGACTCATCGGGCGAGCGTTCAGTGACGCCGGAAATCGTTCCTCGTTCTGCGGATTTGCCGTGCTCATCCAATTTTTTCGTTGGAGGATATCCTTTCTGTCGGCGGGAGTCAACCTTAATTTTTTCCTAAATCCATTTCCTCGATTGGATACGGACGGCGGGAAAAAGCAAAAAGATTCCCTTTTTTTGGGGATTACAAGGTTGACAAACCCGGTCTGAACAGGCAAAGTGTGGTTCGTTTCGCCGATTGAACTTCGGGGGATGATCGCAAAAATGCGCATTGCATCGATTATTTGGCGGCGAGAAGTTTTGGAATTGCAGAGGAAAGAAAAAATGCGAAGGTTGACAACGATTCAGTGAAGAAGTAAGATTTCGTGCATAGAAAGCCCAACGGTGAATTTTGTTTTCATTGTTCGGCGGAAGTCGAATGGTGGATGGGATGCCATTTATGGTGGCTCGATTGAAGACCATTGTGAGAAATTGGAATCCTTACGGCGCGGCGGAGAGTATACTTTCATGGAGGAGTTCCGCTCATTGAAGAGCCACCGACGAGAATCGTTGGAGCATGCCTAGAAAAGCCGAAATTATGAAAAGACTGATTGTTTTGATTGGGTTTGCCTGTATCCTTGCAAATGGAAACCCGACAGACCCAAGACACGGGGATGTATAACAGGTTGGAAATTACCTATCGGGTTTGTGGAGGATATCGAAGAACTGCCGCATTTTAAACGAATAGGACATTGGAATCACCCAGATTGTCCCCGTGGCGATTGGATTTCATTTCGTGTCGTGAGTACAGTCATCCTTGAAACATCAACAAGTTTGGAAGGTCCTTGGGAGCATGTTGACACAATTCGGTATAGTGACGTATGGAGGGAAGCTGAGGGGAGAGGCACGAGAGTCTCTCTCCACAACGTTGTCAGTCACAGATCTGTTGAAATAGACAAGAACGAACCTATGCGGTTTTTTCGTATAATAAGCACAAGAGAATAGAGATATGCCTGAATTAATTCAAGGACAACTAGAGAATTACATTACAACAAAGCGCGTCGTCAGCAAGGCGCCTATGATGTCAAAGTCACCCCTTATGGTGCTTTGTATGTGGAGCCGTTTTATGGACGGCTATTGAAGACTTTGACCCCGTCGTCGGCGTTTAACGGGCGTCGTGAGCCGGTCGGCGTTGTTTGGAAATGAATTCCGCATTTGAAAGATTGAGATTTTTGAGAGACAGAACAACTAAGCAAAACAGAAAATCACAATAGAGATAATGAAACGAATAATTGGATTATATGAGTTCGCAAGACAAACATCCATCTATGTCCGCAGTATACAACAAGCGGGCTTAACTAAAATACAACGCTTTGTGTTTGTAATCGCAGCATCTTGGCGATTGGATGTTTAAATAGCGAAAATAACGCTATTGTAAAGTACAGAGATGGAAAATCATTAATGACAGAGGTAAAAAAGATGAAGGTAAATCTCACTCGCATCAATTCAATGGTAAAGATAATATTTTAGAGATATTCTTTTTCGGGGATATTCCCAACTCTATAGATCTAAGAAATTGTAGCGTAACTAATATTGTATTTTTCGATAATTCTAAACCTCTTCAAATACTTATTAGAGGATCTAAATTAAACACAATACAATGTTCAAAAGATTCATCGTGGGGTATCAGTATATACTCTACTAGATATGTAGGATCTTTGATAAATTGGAAACCTTTACTTGGTAATCAAGGTAAATTCCTAAAAATGTGGAAAATTAAAGAAGATATAATTATGGCATGGATTGGCGGTGATCTATATCACTCAGACTTAGACTTAAAAAATCCAGAAAAAAGCAAACTGGAGAAAGATTTGGGAATTAATAAAAAAACCAATTAATAGCAAAAATATACTAATCTGGAAACACTCTGATATATTAGATCATCCAACTCATGTCTTCAGAGTCAATCCATTCAGTAAGTAAGAAATACAATTAACAGATTTGCCCGACGAAACAAATAGCGGATATTGGCCGCCGCATGCTTTGCCGGCGGACTCTGGCAAGCAACGCTCACGATTGAATATATATATATATTAGAAGGCATTGAAGGCATTCGCCATGAGTTGCAGGTAGATGCCGATGGAGAGGTTTTGAAATTTGAAGACATCTCCCCTTACCAGCCTGACTTTACCTGAAGGATTGAGGAGTTTAAGAATGTTGACATTATGGGATCGTAAATTGACTTTGGGTGTTGACTTGATGCAAATTTTGCGCATCAGCTACCAACAATCCTAGTACAAAAAACGCAAATGATCCCCAACAAAGTCAGACGAAGTCTGGTAGAAGCGAGAATGGAATCTAGCTGCGCCGTCAACTTAAACTGGGCAACCTTTCCTGGCTTTCTCAACACAACCTCATTCTCTGGAATCTTCGGCTTCGGCATAAAGCGATCTTCCCCGTCCCAAACACGGCAAGACTCAAAGCAAACCCTACTCCCTTGGAATCGTGAGATCCAACTCCGCCGCCCTTGACTGCCTCTCTGCTCTTTGCTCCGCCGTCAACAGATTTTCCAAAGCCTCGATGATCTCGCCCACTTCTTCGTCCCATCGATTTTTGGCCAAGAGAACCCACGCATATGCTTCAATATTGTTCTCCGGCATCCTTTCGCCATAGTAATACATCGAGCCAAGGCTGAATTGCGCTTCGGCATCCCCTTACTCGGCAGCTCTCCGATACCACTTCGCGGCTTCAACATAACTATGAGGGACGTCTCGGCCATAATAATACATCTCGCCAAGTTCGAATTGTGATTCGGCATGCCCTTGCTCGGCAGCTCTCCGATACCACTTCACCGCTTCGACATCATTCTCTGGCACGCCTATGCCTGTGGAATACATCAAGCCTAGATTGAATTGCGCCTCGGCGTTGCCGGCTTGGGCTTTTTTCTTCAGGGATTCTATGGATTCCTCGGTTCCGCAGGCCGTGAGCAGGGCAATAATTGTGAGCGCGGCGGCCAACAAAGCCGAGCCTTTCCTATTTGTGAACAGCAACGTTGTTTGCTTCATAACCTGTTTTATTTCTCAAAGGTTTAATCTGGCATGGGAAGAGTGACATAAAGGAACAAAAAGGAAACGAAACTTTTCCATGGATTTTTCTATCCTGTTTCGATTGTTCGTCCGTGTTTGTTTTTAGATGGTGGGTTCTCCGGGTTTTTTGGGTTGCTGGCGGGCGATTTGGGCGCGAAGGAGGTGAATTCGGCGAGGATTGGCTGAGGTGGCAAAGTCCGCAGCGCGCAAGCGGCCGGGATTTTCCGTGTTTTTTTGGGCAAAGTGGTCGAGGGCTTGAAGGAGAAGGTCGCCTTCTTCTTCGGAGATTTGCAGGGAAAGGGATTGGGCTTGACCAAGTTTGAAGCCGCGGCGGGCAAGTTCCAAGAAAAGCGAGCAAGGTTCAAGGCAGACAAGACCGGGTTCGGCAAGATTGGAAGGCGGTTTGGATTCGCGATTTTCGGCGGCGCTCCAAAGTCTTTGTTTGAAGCAGAGTCGATCATCACAACAAGCATCGGCAACGCATTGCGCTTGCTCGCTGTTTAGCTTGGCAACGACGCGGAACATGCCGGATTGCCGAGCGACAAATTCGGAGAAATGAACGGCGGTTTTTTTGCGTTGGCGGAAGGCGTGCCAATCGCCAAGAGCGCCGGGATAAACAGCGTTGAGGATGCGCCAAAGGTCTTCGGAAGAAGAAGCAATAGCGCGCCAGCCGGCGGGAAGATCGGGAGCCGAACGCAAAGGACGAAAGCGGCCAGATGCGTCTTTGGAAAGGCGGGCGCGGAGTTCTTTGGCGGAGAGAAGTTCCAGTTGCTCGGCGGGAGTTTCGGCATCGTTGCCATGGCGAACTTCATAGCGTTCTTCACGGCAAGCAACGACAACTTGGCCAAAAATCCGAGCAGGGCGAAGTGTCTTTATAAAGGAGGCAACTGCAGGATTGAAAAAGTTCACAAAGGAAGTTTTAGCAAAATTTAGATTTTGTTTTTAGCAAATTAGCACGACGATAGAAAACAGCCAAACAGCCGACAATGGTATGCGCTGACGGCGACGTTATTTACTGTAAGCTGGGAAGTGAGGAAATAGTTCGATCCAACTCCGCCGCCCTTGCCTGCCTCTCTACCCGTTGCTCCGCCGTCAAACGCTTATCTAAATCTTCGACGGCCTTATTCGCACCCTCGTCTCCTTGCTCCTTGGCCAAAAGAAACCACGCATAAGCATCAACATAATCCTCCGAAACGCCTCTGCCTTTGTAATACGCTACACCAAGGTTGTATTGCGCCTCGGCATACCCTTGCTCGGCTGCCTTTCGAATCCACTTTACCGCTTCAACATCACTCTTGGGCACGCCTCGGCCTCGGTAAGCATATCTCAATCCAAGGTTGTTCTGCGCTTCGGCAAGTCCTTGCTCGGCTGCTTTCCGAATCCATTTTGCCGCTTCAACATCACTCTTGGGCACTCCTTCGCCTTTGGTATACGCTACACCAAGGTTGTATTGCGCTCTGGCATTTCCTTGCTCGGCCGCCTTCCGATACCACTTCACTGCTTCAATATCATCTTTCGGCACGCCTTTTCCTTCGTAATACCTTACGCCAAGATTGTGTTGCGCTAAGTCATCCCCTTGTTCGGCCGCCTTTCGAATCCACTTCACCGCTTCAACGACATCTTTTGGCACGCCTTGGCCTTTGGCATACATAGAGCCAAGGAGGTTTTGCGCTTTAGCATGCCCTTGCTCGGCCGCCTTCCGAAACCACTTCACTGCCTCGAAGTCATTCTGAGGTACGCCTTGGCCACCGCGATACATCCCGCCAAGGTTGAGTTGCGCCAAGACATGCCCTTGCTCTGCCGCTTTCCGAAACCATTTTGCCGCTTCAGTGTCATTCTTTGGCAAGCCTTCGCCTGTCAAATACCTCCAGCCAAGAGTGTATTGCGCTCCGGCATGCCCTTGTTCAGCCGCCTTCCGATACCACTTCACGGATTCAATATCATTCTCCGGCACGCCTATGCCTTCATCAAACATGAAGCCGAAGTCGAACTGCGCTTGGGCATCACCGGCTTCGGCTTTTCCCTTCAGGGATTCTAAATATTCATTAGTTGCTGCGGAGTCTGAGGGTTCGCAGGCTGTGAATATGAGCAGGGCGAGGAGCGGGATCAACACAATGGCGAATAATCGGGCCAGGCGGTTTGCTAAGCGAATTGTGGATTTCATAGAAAGGAAAAGATAGCGGCGGTCGCTAGTTTTTGTCAAAACCGAATTTTATTTTGTCGAAAATCCAAACGGACAAAGTGCGTTCACAAAAGCGGCAACGGGCAACATCTTGGTTTTGTCAAAGCGGGGTTTTATTAGGCGGGTGACAAGTCTGCGGGCAAGGGATTGGTTTCTTCTTGGGTTTCTTCGGTTTTTTCGGGTTGTTCGGTTTGTGGTGCCGGTTTTTCTTCGGGGGGGTGGTTGTTGGGTTCTTTTTGGAATTTGACGCTGACCAAACGGCTGACGCCGCGTTCTTGCATGGTGACGCCATAAAGAACGTCGGCGGCGCTGATGGTTCGTTTGTTGTGGGTGATGATGATGAACTGGGAGTGCTGGAGGAAGCGTTTGAGGATGTTGAGGAAGCGGTCGATGTTGGATTCGTCCAGCGGGGCGTCCAGCTCGTCCAGCAGGCAAAAGGGGCTGGGCTGGACTTGGTAAATGGCGAAGAGAAGGGCGACAGCGGTCATGGTTTGTTCGCCGCCGGAGAGGAGGCGGATGTTTTGGAGGCGTTTGCCGGGCGGGCGGGCGACGATGTCGATGCCGCTTTCTAGAACGTCGGTTTGGTTGCTGAGGTTGAGGTCGGCGTTGCCGCCGGCAAAGATTTCTTGG
Source organism: Limisphaerales bacterium (assembly GCA_965203425.1). Taxonomy (GTDB): domain Bacteria; phylum Verrucomicrobiota; class Verrucomicrobiia; order Limisphaerales; family AAA164-E04; genus UBA2970. The sequence goes on from OZ241891.1 coordinate 816,522, forward strand.
AAGAGGATGCGGAAGTTGTCGCGGATGCGGTGGAAGGTTTGGAGGAACATTTCGCGGGTTTGGGCGTGGATGCGGTTGAGGACTTCGTGGAGTTCGGTTTTGGCTTGGACGAGGTCGTTGTGTTGGTTGGTGAGGAATTGGAAGCGTTGTTCAGTTTCTTGGCATTCTTCGATGGCGACAAGGTTGACGGGGCCGATGGAGTCTAGTTTTTGTTGTAGGAGGCGGATTTGTTGGACGACGGCTTCCCAGTTGGTGGCGATGCCGGCTTGTTGCATTTCTTCGGGGGAGAGGGTTTGGATTCTGGTTTGGCCTTCGAGGGTTTCGGTGATGGTGATGGTTTCGCTGCGGATGTCGAGGAGGTTGGTTTGGTATTTTTCTTCGATTCTGCGGCAGATGTTTTTGGCTTGGAGTTCGTCTTGGGCGAGGGAGAGTTCGAGTTGGTGTTTTTGTTGGCGGTTTTGTTCGAGTTGATCGCGGAGGGTTTGGAGTTCGGTTTCGCTTTGGTTGATTTGGGTTTTGTGAACGGCGCTTTGCTGGAGGAGTTGGTTGGTTTTTTGTTGGTTGGTTTTTTGTTGGTTGGCGAGGGATTGGAGTTGTTGGCGGCTGTCGGCGAGGGCGTTTTGGCTTTGGGATTGTTTGGCGAGGATGGTTTGGGTTTGGTTGCGGTGTTGGGCGATGGTTTGGGCGAGTTCTTCCAAGCGTTGTTTGAGGGGTTGTTGTTGGTTGGCGAGGGCGGCGAAGGATTCTTGGCCGGCGGCCAGGTTGATTTTGGCTTGGGTGAGTTGTTCGTTGGCTTGGGTTTGTTGGAGGCGGGTTTGTTCGAGTTGTTGGGCAAGGTTTTGGAGGGAGGTTTCGGCGTCTGCGGCTTGGGTTTGGAGGCGTTCGGCGTCTGCGGTCAGTTGATTTTGTTGGGCGAGGGTTTCTTCTTGTTGGCGGGCGAGGGTTTGGATTTCGAAGAGGACGGTTTCGATTTTTTGGCGAAGCAGGGATTGGGAGTTGTTGAGGGCGGAGTGTTGGCCTTTGGCAGATGCGAGGGCGACTTCGGCGGTTTTGAGATCGGCTTGGGCTTGCTGCAGTTGGGTTTGCAAGGCGGTTTGTTCGGCTGTGAGTTCTTCTTTTTGGCAGGTTTTTTGGTCGATAGTTTTTTGGAGTTGGCGTTCGGAGTCGCTTAGTTTGCGGATTTGGTTTTTGCGGCCGAGGATGGAGGCGGCCGGCTGGTTGGATTTGTCTTTGCGGCCGGCAAGAAAGAGGCCTTGTTGGGTGAGGAGTTCGCCGTCTTGGGTGACAAAGTCGTATTGGCCTTGGGTTTGTTTCCAGAGGTGGGTGGCTTGCTCCAGATCGGAAACGAGAAAGGTTTGACCGAGTAAGGTTTGAATTACGGGAGTGGCTGGTGGTTCGGCGGAGATAAGGTCGGCAAGGGGCAATGCGTCTGGTGGCAAGTCGGAGGCGGGATTGGGATTGGTTGGCGGGGTGGTTTTGGCGGCGAACAGTTGTAGGGAAAGGAGGCGGGCTTGGCCTTTTTTGGCGTCGCGCAGTTGTTGGATAAGTTGTTCGGCGTCGGTTTGGGATTGCGCAATCAGGGTTTGGAGGCGGCTGCCGAGCGCGGCTTCGATGGCCGCGAGGTATTCGTCGGGAGCGTGAAGGAAATCTGCCAAAGAGCCGAGGAGATGGGAGGATTGGGCAAGGGCGGTTGCGGCGGCTTGGTCAAAGCCTTCTCGTTCGGCGTCTAGTTGCCGCAACAAGGCCAGACGGGAACGTTGTTCGGTTTGTTGTTGGAGCAGATTGTCCAATTGGTTGGTTTGCTCGGCGGATTGGGTTTGCAAGATTTCCCAGCGGCTTTGACGTTGTTGAAGCTCGGCGCGGCGTTGCTGGGCTTGCTGGGTTTGGGCGGATTGTTCGGTTGCCAGTCGTTCTAGCGAATCGGCCAACTGAATCCGTTCTTCTTCCAACTGGCGCTTTTCGGTGGAAAGCTTTTCCAGCCTTGTTTCTTGGTTTTTTTTTAGCAAGTCTAATGCGCTTGTTTGGTTGCGGTTTTCCGCTAATTCCTGCGCTTTTGCAAAGGCTTCTTTCTGCATTTGGCGATGCGCTTCTTCTGTTATTCTCAGGCTTTCTTCGATTTCGTCCGTCTTGCTTTGGCTCTCTTCAAGGAAACTCTTTTGGTCGGCTAAGGTTTGCTCGGCTTCCTGCAACTTTGCCCGCAAGGCGTTTTGCTCTTTCTCGCTCTCTTGTAGCCGTTGCTCCGCCCGCTCTATCGCTTCGTTGGCTCGTCGCTCTTCCTCCGACGACTCTCGTTGTCGCTCTTCCTCAAAGCCAATCCGACTCCTCTGTTGCTCAATCTGGTTCTCTATCGCCAAACCCTCTTCTCTCGCTTGATGAATGCCTCGATCCAACCCGGCAGCCGCTTCCCGTTCTTGACGCAAGCCTTCTTCTGCCTCAATCCTCCGCTCCGTTCCCAACGCCATCTCTCCGCTCAATCGTTCCGCCTCCGCTTTCTTCCCCACAATGCCCGCTTCCAAGCCGTCATATTCATGCCGAGCATGTTGCGTTTCTAAATGTTGCAGCTCCGCCCGAATCTGTTGATACCGACGCGCCTTTCCCGCCTGCCTTTGCAACGAGCCAATCTGCCGCTTCACTTCCCTAATCAAATCTTCCACTCGCCTCAGGTTCTGCTCCGTTGCCTCCAGTTTTCGCATCGCCTCCCGCTTCTGCGCTTTAAACCTCGTAATCCCCGCCGCCTCTTCAAACAACATCCGCCGCTCTTCCGGCTTGCTCGACAATATTTGCGTGATATGCCCCTGCGCCATGATGCTGTAACTCGCCCGTCCCACGCCCGTCCCCAAAAACAACTGCTGAATATCCTTCAACCGACAAGGCGCTTTGTTAATGAAGTAATCACTACCGCCGTCGCGAAACACCCGTCGCGTCAAAGTCACTTCGTTGTAGTCCAATGGGATGCCGGCCGCTTCGAGCGACTCCTCGTCTATGCCGCTCATCGTCAGCGACACTTCCGCCATCCCCAACGCCTTGCGCTGATCAGTGCCGTTGAAAATCACATCGGCCATCTCTCCGCCCCGCAACGCCTTGGCCGATTGCTCCCCCAACACCCAACGAACCGCATCCGCCACATTCGACTTCCCACAGCCGTTCGGACCGACAATCGCCGTCATCCCCGCCTCAAAGTCCATAGCGGTTCGCTCGGCAAACGACTTGAATCCCAACAACGTCAGATTCTTCAACTGCATCGGCAGGCAAAATGCCAGCATTCCCTAGCCAAACAAAGCCAAAAAACTACAAACCAAAAAACGCTTAACAAGAACAACAGCGAAACGCCGGGCAAAACTCACGACCAAAACAAACCACTCGGCAGCCTTTCTACATCCCCAGTTCTTTCTCAAATCATAAAGCGCAATCTTGCCCTCTCCTTATCCCAAGCATCCACAAAATGTTCGCTTGACAGCCGACTGAATAGAGCGGGTTGGATAATATTGCGGCACAACGAATTAGAAAAGAAAAAGGCGTCAATAACAATTGAAGAGGGAATTCGCTATGTAGGTTTTGATGGATAAGAGGAAAAAGAAGAGGAAACATGGTGAATAACAATCTAGATTGTAAAACAAGCCCGGCATGACAATCTTATGATGGCTTTGCTTGTTCCCTGAGAATGAGCACAAGATCCAGAGAACAAGTCTAGCTTTCTCTTATATGGACAACGACTTAGTCGGTTGTGGAAGCCTAAGCATGTCTATGCAAAGCGGAAAAGATAGCTTACTCGCTTTCTGAGGAAGTAGGCGTTTCTTGCGCTGGCTCTTCGGCTTGGCGGGCTTTTGTGCGTTCTTTGCGCTGGCGTTCTCGCTCCATCTCTTTGAAGACGGGATTGCGCTCCATCTCTTCTCTATAGCGCCGCTCGTGTTCTTGCTGCGCTCGCTGTTTTCTATCCTGTTTGATTAGCTGGTTGTATTGTGTAGCTACCTCTTTCTCATGGCTGTCCGGCTCTCTCGCCCAAGCTTCCGCCGCCGCCGCCATTTCTTCGTCAATCTTTTTGAGTTCTTCAATCAAAGGCGCGTCTAAGTCTTGATAGCGTTGTTCTTTGGCGGCGGCGATTTTCTCTTGAATCCAGCTTTCGTCATCGGGGTTGTCAAGGGGGATGCCGATGGTTTGAGCGGTTTGCTCGATCCATTGGATATGATCGGCGTGCCAGTTGGGATCTGCGGGGTCGCCTTGGTTGAGTTCTGTTTGAGAGAAGTTGCGGCGATCTCGCAAGAAAGCGGCCACTTCCTGCCAAGGTTCGGGGTCTGTTTCCCAGCCGGTTTGGATTTTGTTGATCGCATCTTGCGCCTTTGCTTCGGCAATGGTGGCGGTGCTGTTAGGCAGGTCTTGAGGACGAACTACATTTCTGTTTAATGTGCGCTCGAATTTTTCCCACATGGCATCCCAAGCCTCATCGCTTCGCCGGCTTGTTTGTCTGGAAATCCAATCGTCCAAGTCGGCTACGGCCCGGAAGTCTGGATTCGTTTTGTACTTGGCTATTTGTCTCTTGTCGTACCAATCTTCTATCTCGTCCGAACTATCTTGGTATCTTTCCATCCAGTTGCCGCTTGGGCTGTTGTGATAGGCTTCTTGCTTTTTCCGATAGGCTTCGTTTTCTGCCTCTAATGCTTTGAATTCTTCTTCGGATAAAGGCTCGATCTCTGAAGTGGATTGCCTTCGCATTCCGGCAAAGGGATCGATTGGTTTCTCCATCTCTGAATCAACCGTTGTTTCTTGGTTTGAGGCTGGCAGTTTGTTGGCGGCGGTTGAGGTTTCTTCTTTGCCATCCAATTGCGCCAGCCAGAAGATTCCTACCAGCGCCGCCAAACCAATCCCAATAATCACGTAGCTTTGTTTTCTCATCGTCAAAGATTCCTTTCCTGCTTTGTTTTCGGTCATTTCTTAGTCGTCGTCTCCTTCGTTGTCAAGACAATCTCCGTAATGAGCATCTAGTGCCTCATTTTCTTTTCGATGTTTTTCGTTCGCCCACTTGACCATTTTTTCCCACCAATCGCGAATTTTGCCCAAATCATCGACCAACTCGTAAATTTGTTGCCGCAAATCATGCATAGCCTTTCTGTGCTTTTTGACTAAATCGTCCAATTGCTTTAGCCGCGGATCATTGACGTTAGGGTAGAGACGAAAATACAGATCCATTTTCCAGTCTATTGCGCTTATGTATGCCCGCTGGTGGAAATCTATCTGACGCTCTATTCTTTTAATAGCGTCATTGAAAGGTTTGCATTTGGCGTTGTAGGTTCTTTCGATGGCCTGATAAAAATTCGCCTGCTGATTCTCGAGCATCAATCTTACTGCGTTGTAATACTCGAAACAAGTGAAGGTGCCGGGCGGAACTGGCGGGAAAGCTGGTTCTGGCACAGGGCCGGGATCGGGCAAATCGGGAAGCTCAGGAATTTCAGCCGATGGTCCGGTGGTTGGGGTTGTCAAGGCAACCGCAATTATTGTTGCTATGGCGAGGATCGCCGTTTTTCCGCTGATCGGGGACTGGGATGTCGCCGATTTCACGACTGCTTGGCGGTGCGGGTTGCTTGCTTTGGCTACGCGAGCCAACCAGTTCCAATAAAAAGAGGAGTTTTTCATATCGTCGAATAAATACACTGTTGTTCTTTCTGATCCGTGGCCGTCAGGCCTGACCAATTATTCTCTGTCGGAAAAAAACGCGAAGAACTCCGCCTGTTTGCCGAAGCAACAGGGAAGGAGCATATCGGCTCTCCCAAGTCAAAAATCAAACTATGACATCTGAGCGGGAGACCCGATTTTCACGGAAACCCACATCAGAAAATAATCGGTCAAGAGCGAGAAAATCACAAAGCAACTTCGCGCGCAAGCTTTTTTCTCGATATTCCAAAGAAAAGTTTTGGTTGGAAAAGTGCGATTTTTCTTTGTTATTTCGATGTTTTGAGATTTTTGAGACATCGCCTGGGAAGTTTTTCATTTTTTTTCTTGCCGTGGATTGCCGCGGATTGCCGTGGATTGGCGGAGTTTGGCGAGGGGGTTGGCTTCGGTTTTTGGGGAAGGGTTCTGTATTTTTCAGCATTGGTTTTATTTTGCGTTGGGGAGGAGGGCGGCGGCGTGTTTTCTGGCGGCGGGGATTTTGCCGCCGAGCATGCGGGCAAGTTCGTCGATGCGTTGTTTGGTTTTTAGGGGGTGGACTTGGGTGTGGGTGCGGTTGTTTTGGGTGGTTTTGGCGACTTGGAGGTGGTGGTTGGCGTTGGCGGCTACGGGGGCGAGGTGGGTGATGCAGAGGATTTGTCGGCGGTTGGCGAGGTGTCGCATTTTTTGGCCGACGGCGTGGGCAGTTTCGCCGCCGATGTTGGCGTCCACTTCGTCGAAGATGAGGAGGGGGATGTGGTCTTGGGCTGTGAGGACGGTTTTGAGGGCGAGCATAACACGGGCGATTTCGCCGGAGGAAGCGATTTTTTTAAGAGGGTGGAGGGGTTCGCCGGGGTTGGGGCCGAAGAGGAATTCGATGCGTTCGGCGCCGGCGGGGCGGAGGCGGGCGGTTTCTTCGCTGTTCTTTGGTTCGACGGGTTGGTGGGGGATGAGTTGGACTTCGAATCGTCCGTTGGGGAAGCCGAGGTCTTTGAGTTGTTTTCGGGCGGCTTTGGAGAGGGATTTGCCTTTTTGGGTGCGGGCGGCGGTGAGTTTTCGGGCGCTGGCGATGAGTTCTGTTTTCAGTTGGGCGATTTGGCGGTCGATTTGTTGGACTTCGGTGTCTCTGGATTCAAGGGATTTTAGTTTTTGGCGGGCTTGGTTTCCGAATTGGATGATTTCTTGGATGGTGGATCCGTATTTGCGTTTGAGGGTTTGGAGTCGGTTGATTTGTTCTTCGAGTTCTGCGAGGTGGTTGGGGTCAATGTGGATGGTGTCTAGGTAGAGGGAGAGTTGGGTTTGCCAGTCGTGGGTTTGTTCGGCGAGTTGGGCGTGGGTGTCGGCGAGGGGTTGGGTTTGGGGGTCGAGTTGGGTGAGTTGACGGAGTTCTCGGCCAATTTGGGCGAGGGCGTCGGTGAGGGAGGGGTTGGTTGTTGGTTCTCCGCTGTTCCAGTTGCTTTCTGGGTTGCCGAGGGTGTTGAGGATGGTTTGTCCGAGTTGGCAGATTTGAGCGGCGCTTTGGGCGCGCTGGTAGTTGTTTTCGAGGGTTTGTTCGTCGAGGCGGGCAAGTTGGGCCTCGTCGATTTCCCGGGTTTGGAAGCGAAGGAGGTCTATTTGGCGGGCGCGGGCTTGTTCGTCGGCGAGGATGGTTTGTTTTTGATGGAGTAGGGTTTTCCATTGAGTAAATTGCTGGGTGTAGGCGAGTCGGTCGGCGGTGATGCCGGCGAATTCGTCTAGAAGTTCGAGTTGTTTTTGGTTGTGGAAGAGGGATTGGTGGTCGTGGGGTCCGTGGATGTCGACGAGGTGTTGGCCGAGTGTTTCGAGAGTGGAGAGGGAGGCGGGGGAGTGGTTGACGAATTGGCGGTTGTTGCCGGCGGTGGTTACGGTGCGGCGAAGGAGAAGTTGGTTGTTTTCGCAAGGTTCGAGGCCGTTTTTGGCGAGGAAAGTTTCGATAGTTGTGTTGAGGAAGGAGATGTCGAAGATGGCTTCAATGGCGCAGTTTTCGGCGCCGGCGCGGATTAGTTTGCGGTCGGCGCGTTGTCCGAGGAGCAGGCTGAGTGCGCCGATGATGAGGGATTTGCCGGCGCCGGTTTCTCCCGTTAGGGTGGTGAAGCCTGCCTCGAATTCAAGAGTGACGTCGTCCGCCAATCCGAAGTTTTTGATGCGAAGCGCGGTAAGCATGGAAAAAGATGAATCCGGGAAACAATTTTATGTTATGTTGACAGGCAGTTTTACCGAGCGGTGAAGTTCAATCAATCTAAATCCGGCCAACGGCAAAAATCATCGCATGGCGTTTCGATTTATTTTTTTGGGAAGCGGCACTTCCCAAGGCGTGCCGATCATCGGCGCGGATTATCCGCCGAAGTTTTTGGCGAATCCCAAGAATCATCGAACGAGGTCGTCGATTTATGTGGAGACGGATCATGTTCGGTTGGTGGTGGACACAACGCCGGAGTTTCGCTTGCAGATGCTCCGCGAAAAGATTCGGCGATTGGACGCCGTGCTGATTACCCACGGGCATGCCGATCACATTATGGGGATGGATGACTGCCGGCGGTTTTGCGAGATGCAAAATTGCCGGATGCCGCTTTACGCCAATGCGGAAACTATGGAGGCCGTTCGGCGGGTGTTTGCCTACGCATTCAAGCCGAGGCGAAGGTGGCGGGGATATTTTTATCCGGACCCGAAAATCGTGGATGGACCTTTTGAAGTGGGGGATTTGAGGATCACCCCTATTCCGCTTTCTCACGGGCGGATGACGGTTTTGGGCTATTTGTTTTGCCAACAAGGAAAGCCGAAGCTGGCCTACTTGACGGATTGTCGAGAAGTCCCGGAAGCCGCCTTCCCGCAACTGCATAGCCTTCCCGCGCTGGTGCTGGACGCTCTTCGCAAGAGGCCGCATCCAACGCACATGTCTTTGGACGAAGCGCTGGCGGCCTCCCGCCGCATTCGGGCGGAACAGACTTGGCTGACGCATTTGACGCACGACTACGATCACGACGTGGATCAAGCGGAACTTCCGTCAACCGTGGCTTTGGCCTACGATGGCCTTCAAGTGAGCCTGACTTGATTTTTTGCTTCCTTTGCGCAAAAATTGGAAAATCGATTCGGCAAACGCAACCAATAGCGCAGAAATGCCTTGACCAGACAAAACGTTCCTCTTCTTAATCAAGCGCCGACCGCGCCGCTGTTGAAATGTTGAAAACGAGAGAGTTGATTGGATGTTGAATAGGAAAATCGCTTTGAAAGAATGGAAAAACATGCCGTTAACGGTAGCCGTCGCGTCGTTGAGTGGCGCGCTTTTGGGCAATTCTGTCCCAGCAAGCGAGTCTGCGGAGAGTGAGTCCGTGGTCGTCGTTTTCAACCAAAACCTTCCCGATTCGGAATCCGTCGCCCAACACTACGCAACCAAACGCCGCATTCCCAAAGATCAGATTCTTGGCTTGGACTTGCCAGACAAAGAAACCGTTTCCCGCGCGGTCTTCCAAAAAAAGTTGCAAGGTCCGTTGGCGGCAATTTTTCGGAAACGGGGTTGGTTTGAGTTTGAAGACGTAGTGAAGGAAAAAGCGGAGGAAGCCGTTCCCAAAGTCAAAAAATCTTCCATCCGCTACCTGACGCTGTGTTATGGAGTACCGCTTCGGATTCAATCTGACCGAACAATTCAGGAGGAGGGAATGGAGGAACTTCCGCCCGAAATGCGGCGAAACCAAGCGGCGGTGGACAGCGAATTGGCAACACTCCCCAACCCCTTGAAGTTGTACGGCTGGCGTCCCAATCCGGTTTACGGGACGACCAACTCGCTGGTAATCCGGCCGGAAAAGGGGATTTTGATGGTGGCTAGACTGGACGGCCCCTCGCCGCAAATTGCCAAACGACTCGTGGACAAAGCCATCGCTGCGGAACAAGACGGCCTTTGGGGACGGGCTTACTTCGACCTGCGCGGATTGGAGAGCGGAGAGTATAAACTGGGCGACGACTGGATTGCCCACGCGGCTGCCCTCAGCCGGCATCTTGGTTTTGAAACCTATGAAGACCGAAAGCCCGAGACCTTCCCTGAAACCTTGCCGATCAGCCACGCGGCTTTGTATGCCGGTTGGTATGACGCCCACGTCTCCGGCCCTTTTCGTCGGGAAAAGGTTGAGTTTATGCCGGGCGCTGTTGCCTATCATCTGCATTCTTACAGCGCGCTGACCATCCGCTCGAAAACCGAACGTTGGGTGGGGCCTTTGCTGGAAGCGGGCGCAACCGCCACAATGGGCTGCGTTTACGAACCTTATTTAGCACTGTCGCCGCAGCTGCATATTTTCTTTGAAAGCCTATTTCGCGGCTTCAGTTTTGGAGAGGCTGCATACGCCTCCCAACTAGCAATCTCTTGGCAGACGACAGTGGTTGGCGATCCGCTTTATCGTCCCTTTGCCAATCTGCCCGCTCTTCAGGCAAAGCTGCAACGCGAAAACAGCCCTTTGATCGAATGGCTAATCCTGCTGAACATCAACCGGGCCATCGCCGGCCAAATATCGATGGACCAAATTCTTGAGTCCATCAAGAACGACGCCGATGTTCAAAAGAAAATTCAAAAGAGCGCAGTGCTAACCGAGAAATTGGGGGACCTGCACTATGAGCAAGAAAAGCGCGCCGAATCCACCCGCCTTTATCGGGAAGCGCTGCAACGAAAGCCATCGCCGCAGCAAGATCTTCGAATTGGCCAACGCTTGGCGACGCTTCTTCAGCAAACCGACAAAGAAGCCGAAGCCGTTTCCGTGTATTTGAACCTGATCGAACGGCATCCGTATTCCGCCGGCAAAACCGAAATGTTGCGCAAAGCCCGAAACCTTGCCGAAAAACTAGATTTGCGGGAGAAACTTCGCGAAATACAACGACTCTCCGCCGATGAGGAAAAAACCAAATCCGCCGCTCAATGAAGATAAGCCGGCAGGAGGCAACTGAACCTGCGGCCTCTTTGATTTTCGTTTCTCATTTCGGACGATGGAAAATTTCGATTCCCGGCGCGATTTTGCGGCAGTTTTGGCTCGTTTGATGGATCAAGAGGCGGATCAAGGCTTTGATTCCTCCGCACTGGATGATCGCGCTTTTGGACGACTGGCCATCGCCTTGTTTCGGCTACAAGTTCAATCCAATGAGTGTTATCGGCGCTTTGTCGAGTATTTGGCAAAATCCAAGCCCAAAACGCCTGCGTTCCTGACAAGTCAAAAGGCGAATTGGCGGCAGATTCCCTGCGTTCCCACTTCGGCGTTCAAAGAGTTTGAGATTACTTCCCTGCCGAAGGCTCAACGATCTTTCGTGTTTCAATCCAGCAGAACCTCAGGGCAAAATCCAAGCCGGCACTTTCATTCCAAAGACTCTCTCGCTCTCTACGAAAAAAGCCTCGCCCATTGGTTTTTCCATCATTTTCCGCCGGCGAATCCAGAGACCGAAAGGCTTTTCATCTTGACTCCGCCGCCGATTGAAACGCCGAATTCCTCCCTCGTTCACATGTTGGAAACCGTGCGTAGGTGGCAAGGTTTTCCAAAGTCTGTTTTCTACGGCCGATTAATTACTGGCGAAAAATGGGGAGTGGATGCGGACCGGTTGCTGATAGACTTGCGCCAAGCCAGCCGCCGAAATTCTCCCGCCGCATTGCTGGGGACCGCCTTCAACTTCGTGCAATTGCTGGACGCTCTGGGCGCAAGCCGCCAGACGCTGTCTTTGCCACCGGGAAGCCGGCTTCTGGAAACCGGAGGATACAAAGGACGAACCCGCGAGCTGACAAAAGCCGCGCTTTATCGCCAACTGGAAGCCTGCTTGGGAATTCCTTGCGGTCGGATGATTTCAGAATACGGGATGAGCGAATTGTCTTCACAGGCCTATGACGGCCGTCTGGACGCCAAAGATCTTTGCCTTTGCGTTCGTAGTGTCCCGCTGTTGAATCCAGCGAGGCCCTTTCGGTTTCCGCCGTGGGCGCGTTGCCAAGTAATCGTCCCAGAAACCGGGCAAGAAGCGGAAGAAGGCAAGACGGGGTTGATTCGAGTGTTCGATTTGGCAAACGTCTGGTCCGTCATGGGATTGCAAACAGAGGACTTGGGACGGCGACTTTCCGGAGGCATAGAACTTTTAGGACGGGCCGCCAATGCGGAAGCGCGAGGTTGCTCCCTGATGCCAGAAACCTGAAAGATCAAAAAATGACTCTGGAAAAAATGCCGAATTACTTTTTGGCAGACTTGCCGGAAAAGGCCGTCCTAACGCCGGCAATCATCACCCAAGCATGCGACGCCCTGAGGGAAAACCGCCGCTGGTATCTGTTAGAACGTCCAACCGAAAGCCTGTTGCGAACGCTGGGATTGGTGGCCGAAAAGTGGCTCGACAACGATTACCCGATTCGACGAATGGCTTTGGAACACGGAACGCAACAATCAGGCTTTCCGCTTTCCTCAATTCAAAAAGGCTTGGATAACCTGTTCCAAGAGATAACTCCAGAAAACCTCAACCTCCTCCTCTTGCAAGATTTAGGCCACGTCCGGCGTCTCGATTGCCCCAGCTCCGCCGAAGCCGAAAGCCGCACCAGTCGGAAAAGCTTCGCCGTGGGTCCGGAATTGATCGCTCACATAACCGGCGGCGCCATCCCCAACCCAGCGATCCTCAGCATCACTTTGGGCTTGCTGACCCGCTCCGCTCAATTCGTCAAGTGCGCACGGCATACTTCCTTCTTGCCGCGACTCTTCGCCCATTCGATTTACGAAACCGACGCCAAACTAGGCGCCTGCTTGGAAATTGCTGAATGGAAAGGCGGCGACCAAGCGCTAGAAACCCCGCTCCTGCAAAAAGCCGACTGCGTCACAGCAACAGGAAGCGACGAAACCATCCAAGCGCTGGAATCTCGATTGCCCCGCCAAACGCGTTTCCTGCCCTACGGACATCGAGTCAGCTTCGCCTACGCCACCAAAACCGGCTTGGAAAACTGCTCTCTCAAAACGCTGGCAGAGCAAATCGTGGACGACGTGACACTCTGGAATCAAAGCGGCTGCCTGTCGCCCCACATCGTTTACGCCGAAAAAGGCGCCGCCACCAGCCCAGACCAACTGGCTCAAGCAATTGCCGAAGAACTGGATCGCCGCGAACAATCCGAACCACGCGGCCCAATCAGCAACCAAGCCGCCGCCATCATCGCCAACCGCCGCCGCCTCTACGAAATTCGAGCGGCCAACAGCCGGGAAACTCTTCTATGGTCAAGCCGCAAATCCACCGCTTGGACAGTGATCTTCGACCACGATCCTCGATTCCAAAAAAGCTGCCAAAACCGCTTCCTTTACGTCAAAGCCGTCGACGGACTGACCGACGCTTTAAACGGCGCCGCCGAAATCTGCGGGCAAGTCTCCTGCGTCGGCTTGTGCGCTTCGACGCATGAAGCCCAATCCCTCGTCAAACAACTTGCTCGCTGGGGAGTAACCCGCATTTGCCCCCCGGGCAAAATGCAACAACCTTCCATCGCCTGGCGACACGACGGACGCCTCAGCCTGGGCGATTTAATCATCTGGACAGATTGGGAACTATGAAGGTGGAACTGCGAAAAACCTTTCAATTCGAAGCGGCGCACCTGCTCCCCTTCCTCCCCAAAAATCACAAATGCCGGCGCCTGCACGGACACAGCTTCCAAGTGGAAATCACCGTCGCCGGCGAATGCAATTCCCAGCTAGGCTGGCTCATAGACTACGCAGACATCTCCAAAGCCTTCCAACCCCTGTGGGAACAACTCGACCATCGCTATCTCAACGAAATACCAGGCCTGGAAAATCCCACCAGCGAAGTCCTTTCCAAATGGATTTGGGATCGCCTGAAACCCAAACTGCCCCTGCTTACAACCGTCACCGTCGCCGAAACATGCAACGCCGCCTGCGCCTACCAAGGCGCCTAAAGCATATTCCCGCTAACCACAAAGATCTGAAAAGAAAACACAGCGAAATTCCTCCTATCACTCACCTCGTCGCCCCAATGATCCACTGCCAACAAACAAAAACTAACGCCAACCATTCTAACACCAGAAACTAGGATCCGCTTCCGAACAAGAACTCGCCTCCAGCCATTTTGACGACAAACAAGACAAAGTGGACGAAGAATTTTCCCATCCCAAATCCCCTCTTTTCTCACCAAATTCACCACCAAGCAACCAACAACTATCAATCGACAAAGCAAAACTTCATGCCTGTTGCAAACTCAACAGCCAACCCCTCCCTCTACAACCTCCCCACCAAGCCAACCACCATACAACCTTAATTAGCATTCAGCAGTTTGCAATTCAAAAACAGCAAAGTCTTCCCCTTTTTTGCAAAGTCATCGCCCAGTAATTTTCCCTTTCACATCCCACCTTACTTCTCCCTTTCCCCCTCTCATCCGCATCCCAAAAAAACTCCCTCACTTCTCAACAGCTAGAAACCAGCACGTTCCTAGCCAAGCATTCCCAATCGGCAAAACCAATCCCCTAGTTGACACCAAAACCATCGAATTCACTCCGCTCTACTACCAACCACAACCCACCAACAACATAAACACATATAAAACCCAATCCCACCTTTGCCATCCCATCCTTCTTCCCAATCACCAACGGCCGTCAAAACCAAAAAATCCCCTGCAAACTCACCTACTCCCCCCAATCCAATAACCATAAATCCCATCTCCCTCCCCCTTTCCCAATCCACAAACTTTGAAAACCCCAACCACACACATACAACCCGCAAAAAAACACTCCTCCTCTCGCAAACAACCAACACCAGCCCCCAACGCAATCCATAAAATGACCATTCCTATAAAAACCGCCCTTCGCCACCCGACCAACCCCCAATCCACCCTAACCTTTCTTCCTCTTTTCCTTCTTTTGCATAGACAACCGCCAGCAACAGAAATTCCTTCACCGCATCATTCATTTCACAACATAGCAATCCCCGCAGAATACCCTCAACCATCCAACCTTTCCCAAACAACAACCCCAACAACTCAAAACCCACCTCAACCATTGACCATAAAGATTACATAAAAACACCCTCTCACCACTAGTCACTCCAACAACGGCTCCTTCCCCCTCACCTAACACCAAACCTCCCAGAAACCCTAACCAACAAAACTTTCTTTTCCCACAACGGCAAGCCAAAGGAAGAATTTTCCCCTCCGCGATTTCTCTTTTTCCGCTCTTTTGGCGAAGCCAGCCCCAGTAGCCAGTGATTCGCAGTCATGGATTTGCAACCAGCAAGTTGGGATGTTCCACTCTTCCGAATTCAGCCACTAACCCAGCCGACAATAACCAAGAGAACTTCTTCAAAACTAAAAACCCATCTTCGCACCCTTTGCAGTTTTGCCCTCCCTTCCCATGCGCCGTTCCTCATTCAAAATTCTCCCCCTCCACAAAACACACTTCCCACACTGACTACTAACCCAACAAAACACCAACCACCAAAACTTCCTCCCCGCAACGGCAAGATGGAATGGCGCGCTTCTTGGCGCTCTTGGTCGTTTCTAACAAACTTCCTTTCCTCTTCCCCCTTTTCTCCCCTTTTTCCATTTTGAGAATGGACGAGGCATCGGCCAGAGACAGCCACCAAGCCAGAACGCATTCCCAAGCATCGCTGGACGACAGACGAATCAGCGTTCCTCCAAAACATAAATCGCCTTTGTGGATTCCATCGTGGAGTGGTTCGCATCCGCAGTCTCTTAGATTTTGAAACTAGTTCAGATGAAACATGAGGAAGAGCATTCCCTTGTTTGCGTCAAAACGAAAGCAACCAGCATCATCTAGAAGTCTCTTTTAGCGGCGTTGCTCGTGTCGGCGCTTTCTTCTCTTTTTGTTCCTTTGGAGCAAAGCTGAGCGCAGTCGTATATTGTCTCTACCATAGCCAAAACAATGCCAATAAGACCCTCTGGATGTTTAACAGTTCTTCCACTGGCCGCAACAACAGGAGCATTGGCATCCCAACCTCCGCAATCTCCAATCAACTCCCCTAGATGAGACACTTGGGCATTTATGAACTCTTTCAATAACAGATGCGTTGACAACGCCAGCAAGTCTAAGGATGCGAACCTTCCCCATTCTTTCTGATTGGCGAGCTCTAATATCGAAGACATCGATTCGGCAAGAAAGAGAATTTCGGGCAAAGGCAGAACCAACGCCAACATCAACTTTTGCCGCTAGCGCCGCTAATACGCCGATGATTACCATTGTCAGCGCTAACAGCCGAACGATTGAGCATTTTTGGGTGGACTAGGATAATCCATACGAGGCCCTTGGGAATTCGCATGTTCAGCCGTTTGTTCTATTCTACCAATCCGCCTTCGTCTTGGGTGGGAGCAAGCTGGATCAACAAATCCATCGGCGACTTTTATACGTGAAGCGACAATAATTCTGGGGCCTTATTATGTCTCTCCTAATCAAAGAGCAGAGGCTTACGGATCCTTCTTAGCGGTCAATTCTCCCAGCTTGGTGCAAGTCAAAGTCAACAGTGCCGTCATCCCCGAACTCAAAGAATGCGCATTTGTGTTTGATTTGTTCGCTTTGGGTTTTATGATTTTCTGCCGCTACCTGATGCAAAAGGAACTTCAAGCTGCCGCAACTTCGTAGCCGTTGCTAGCGGTCGGTGATTTGTAGCCGCTAGTCTCCGCGCTGACGGGAATTTGTTGTTTTGACTTTGCCGTTTGCTTTGCTTTCATCAATGCGTGATCATCCCCGAAGTGGAATAATCTGCATTTGCGTTAGGTTTGTTTGCGCTGGGTTTTGTGGTTGTCCGCTGCCGCTTTCATAAGAAACGGCAAGCCCAAGCCTCCACTTTGTAGACTTGGTTTGGTGTTAGGGATTTTCTGGTGTATGTAGCGAGCGACAAAAACGGTAAATCGCCCACAGCTTTGTAGCTTGGGATTTATAGCTTCGCCCGTCTCCAACAGTTAGCGATTGGCGAGGAGGCACGGTTAGCGATTTGTAGCCGGCTAGTTGCTGTGCAGGCAAACCAGCGGCCAATGCTTTATGGTTTGATGTTTGTGCTTTGTGGTTCGCAAACACGGTTGTGCAGTTGGGTGTTTGGTTTGTTTGCGCTGGGTTTTATTTTCTTTCATCGCCGTATAACGCAAAAGAAACTTCAAGCCGCCGCAACTTTGTAGTTGGTAGCGGGCAACTTGTGATTTGCGGGACTATGGTGTGCGGTTGGTGATTAGCAACGGATGGTTTGTAATTGGCCAACGGCGGAAATTGCTTTTTCTAATCTTGTTTCCAAGAGAGTTCGGAAGCGAGGGGTTGGGAAGTACGAATTTGGAATTGGAAATAATGAATTGGGAATTCGAAATGACGGCTTGGCGGTGAGGGGGCAGCCAGATTGGATCGTGGAGCGAGGAAGGTTAGCATTGGCTTGTGGTTGGTGTTTTCGGGCTTTTCAGAGTTCCGGCCCAACTTTGCTTCGGGATTTTTCGAGGCGGAGTTTTTTGTTTTGTAAAGAATGATGGATTTTGAATTGTGGGAACGCGCGCTAGCCGGCGAGAGCCGGCGAGGAGGAAGGTGGGGGAGGAAATGATTTTTCTATTCCAATTCACTTGGTAGGCTTTGCCTTTGGATGAACGGAAAATTGTATCGTCTGGAAAGGCAATCTTTGCGAGTGGCGGTTTGGGTTGTGTTTTGTTGGGCTTGGGCGGAACAAGCGCGCGGGGCCGGCGATTTAGATTGGCGAATTGTTGGCGGGGATGCGGCGAGCTCGCAGTATTCGCCTTTGGCGCAAATTCATCGAGGCAACGTGGCCGGCTTGAAAGTGGCTTGGCGTTATCAAACCGGCGATGCGAGAGGGGATGGGCGTTCTCAAATCCAGTGCAGTCCCATTATTGTTGGTCGAGTTTTGTATGGCACTTCGCCGCAGTTGAAGTTGTTTGCGCTGGATGCGGCGACTGGCGAGGAGCGGTGGGTGTTTGATCCGTTTGAGTCCGCCGGGCAAGGAAAGGCCTTGGGGGTGAATCGGGGCGTGGTTTATTGGGAAGATAGGCGGGGTGAGAATCGGCGGATTTTGTTTACTGCGGGACGCAAGTTATTTGCGGTGGATGCGGAAACGGGGCGGCTTTTGACTGAGTTTGGCCATCGAGGCTCGGTGGATTTGGGGGAAGGGTTGGGGAGGGATGTTTCGAAGCTTTATTTGCTTTCCAATTCGCCGGGCGCTGTGTTTGAGGATCTTTTGGTTTTGGGGACTCGTGTTTCTGAAGGGCCGGGTCCGTCGGCTCCCGGACACATTCGGGCCTGGCATGCGTTGACGGGGAGGCTGACGTGGGTGTTCCGAACCATTCCGCATCCCGGAGAGTTTGGCCATAACACTTGGCCGGCGGACGCTTGGCAAAGAAGCGGCGGCGCCAATGCTTGGAGCGGCATTACGGTGGACACTCGGCGCGGATTGGTGTTTTGCCCGACGGGATCGCCTTCGTTTGATTTCTGGGGAGGGGATCGGCATGGCCGCAATCTTTTTGGCAATTGCTTGCTGGCTCTCAATGCGCGAACCGGCGAGCGGGTTTGGCATTATCAATTCGTCCGCCATGATTTGTGGGATCGGGATTTGCCCGCGCCTCCGAATCTTGTCACCGTGAAGCGGAATGGCGAAGAGGTTGATGCGGTTGCGCAGGTTACCAAGTCCGGACATGTTTTTGTTTTTGATCGGGAATCGGGTCTTCCTTTGTTTCCGATGGAGGAGGTGTCGTCGCCGGCTTCTGATTTGGAAGGGGAAGCCGCCTGGCCGACGCAACCCTTGCCTTTGAAGCCGCCTCCGTTCTCGCGCCAGCAGTTCACCGAAGAAATGGCCACGCGCATTTCGCCGAAATCTCATGAATACGTTGTTCAACGCTTGCGGGAAGTGCGAACCGGGCGGCAGTTTATTCCTCCGAGCCTTGCTGGAACCGTCATCTTTCCCGGCTTTGACGGCGGCGGGGAATGGGGCGGAGCGGCCTGGGATCCAAAGGAAGGCGTCTTGTTCGTCAACGGCAATGAAATGCCGTGGATACTGACGATGGTAAAAGTGAATTCAGAAAAAGACGAACCCTTGAGTCCGGGAGAAATCGTCTATCGACGCAACTGCGCCGCCTGTCACGGCGTTTCGCGGCAAGGCGATCCCCAGCGCAACGTCGCCAGCCTGCAAGACATTAAACAACGAATGCATTGGAACGACGCCCTGGCCATTCTCAATGACGGGAAGGGCAACATGCCGGCCTTTGGATTTCTTTCCACAAAGGAAAAAAACGCGGTGATGAACTTTCTCTACGGCAAAGAATCCAAAGCAGAGGCGCCGACAAAGCAATCCGAGAAAAAGCGCCGCAACATCGCCGTGCCTTACACGCACACGGGATACAACCGTTTTTTTGACCCCGAAGGCTATCCGGCAGTGGAGCCGCCTTGGGGAACGCTAAACGCCATCGATCTCAACCGGGGCGAATTGCTCTGGCAAGTTGTCTTGGGTGAATTCTCCGAATTGACTCGACGCGGCATCCCGCCTACCGGCACGGAAAACTACGGCGGGCCGATTGTGACCGGCGGCGGTTTGGTGTTTATCGGCGCCACCAAAGACGAACGATTTCGAGCCTTCGACAAGTCTAACGGCAAAATCCTCTTTGAAACCAATCTGCCCGCCGGCGGTTACGCTACGCCCGCCACTTACGCTGTCGACGGCCGCCAGTTTGTCGTGATTGCCTGTGGCGGCGGCAAAATGGGCACCAAGTCCGGCGACTCTTACTTGGCCTTCGCTCTGCCGTTGCTGTCTCCAAACAATTTTTGATATGAGGAATCGATCTATAAACCCCGTCCCAAAGCGCGCCTTTACGTTGATCGAGTTGCTAGTCGTCATCGCCATTGTCGCTATCCTGGCGGGAATGCTCCTTCCTGCTTTGGGACAAGCGAAAGAACAAGCGCGGCGCATTCGTTGCGTTTCCAACTTTCGGCAGTTGGGGCTTGCAATGGCCATGTATCGCGACGACCACGAGCGAAAGTTTCCGGATCGGCGAGATTTGAAAAGCGCACTTCCCGGAGACTATCGGCCTTGGAGCAATTGGCCGAACTCCGACCCTAGAACCGGCTGGGCGGGAATTGTGTTTTCCAACTACAACGCTTTGGCCGGCCTTTGGTCTTGTCCCAGCATCGCCCGCTCGCCGCTTGGAAAGGCGGAGCAGGCGATCCAGCATATTGGAACGACAACCAACGCCCCATTGTCCAACTACTGGATGTGGCGTTTTGATAGGAAGGACGACCCCGTTCCCCTCGACAATTTCTGGGGTAAGTCAGAAACCCAACTAGTGCAAAATTTGCGGCAGACGAACAATCCTTTCATAGGAATTCCCCAAGGCCCCTCCGACGTGGAATTGATCGTGGACGCCTATTTTCCCAACACCATAGATTCTCTTCCGAAGGAAATTCGCGGCCGCTCCGCGCATCCCGGAGGGCGCAATCGGCTTATGCTTGACAACCACGTTCAATTTTTGAAAGATGAAAGGACACGGTAAAGATTCGCCCAGCTTGCCGTAAAAGAAAAGAGAGAGTGGACGGGAAAGAAAAGGAAGAAAGTTTATGGAGAAAAGAGAGAGGATAGGGGTTATGGGGGTGCGTTGGGCTTGGCGGGGATGGTGTCTGGGATTATTGGGCGGGGTGATTGTTTACATAGGGATGGGTTTGGGGTTGCGCGGGGAGTTGGTGGTATCAGAGCTTTTGTATTCGCCGTCGGAAGAAGAAGGAGGAGAGCGGGGAGAGTATCTGGAGTTGAGGAATAGGGGGTATGTGGCGGTGGATGTGAGCGGATGGTATTTTGATCGGGGGATAGAGTTTGTGTTTCCGGCGGGGAGTGTGATAGGGGCGAGGGAGCATTTGGTTGTGGCGAAGGATGCGGATTATTTAGTGGGTCGATATTATGGGATAGAGGCGGGGAAAGTGGTTGGGGGGTATTCGGGGAGGTTGTCCAATTCTGGGGAGCGGGTTCGGTTGCGGGATGCGGTTGGGATGGAGCGGATAGATTTTGAGTATGGGGTTGGCGGGGATTGGCCTGCGGTTGCGTTTGGAGGGACGGGGCATTCGTTGGAGTTTGTAGGGGATTGGGCGAGGGAGTTGGGGGATGGACGGGCATGGGCAGGAAGTCGGCATCCGAAAGGGGCGCTAAGGGAGAGACCGAGTTGGTGGACGGCGGAGATGTATGAAGCGATCAATTCGTTGCGCGGGGTGGTGATTAACGAGGTGGGGGCTAGTCATAGTGTAGAGATGGATTATGTGGAGTTTTACAATCCGACGGGGGAGGCGATAGATATGAGCGGGGCTTTGTTGTCGGATGAGGGGAGTGAGTTGGGGAAGCATCGTTTGCCGGCGGGGAGTGTGATTGGGTCTGGGGAGTTTTTCGTAGTAGAAGTTTCTGGGGAGGAGACGGGGTTTGGGTTGAGTTCCGGTGGGGAGACGATTTATTTGGCGGCGCCGGATGGTTCCTTTGTTGTGGATGCATATGGGTTTGGGCCGCAGGAGAGGGATGTGAGCATAGGGCGGTATCCGGACGGGGGTCGGGATTGGTATCGGAGTGTTGCGGGTTCGCCGGGGAAGTCGAATGGGCGGTTGTATTCGCCGTTGGTTGGGATTAGCGAGTTGATGTATCATAGTAGGGAGGGGGCGGGCAGAGAGTATTTGGAGTTGTATGTGTTGGGGGAGGAGGCGGTGGATGTGAGTGGCTGGGAGTTTCGGGGGGTTCGGTTTGAGTTTGGGTTGGGAGTGGTGTTAGAGCCGGGTGGCTATTATGTGATAGCGGATGAGGAGGAGGGATTGCGGGCGGGTTATGAGTTGCCGTTGGGGAGTTTGTTGGGGGAGTATGGGGGTTCGTTGAGCAATGGGGGGGAGCGGATAAGTTTGTTGGATGCATGGGATGTGGTTGTGGATTCGGTTCGGTATGAGGATGGTCTGCCGTGGCCGGTGGGGGCGGATGGGTTGGGGTCGTCGTTGGAGAGGGGATGTTGGGAGTTGTCTTATGATGCGGTTGAGGCTTGGACGGATTCGCCGTTGGGGAGGCCGTCGCCGGGACGGGCGAATTCTAGGATGGATTGCGAGGAGGAAGGGGAGAAGGGGTTGGGGATGGTTCGGGTGTCGGAGTTTGTGTATCATCCTGCGTTGCGGGGCGAGGAGGATCGGGGGACGGAGTTTATAGAGTTAACGAATTACGGGGGAGAGGCGATGTCCTTAGAGGGCTGGTCGTTGGTTGGGGAAGTTTTCTATGAGTTTGGAGAGGGGGTGGTTATAAGTTCTGGGGAGAGCATAGTCGTGGCTTGGTCGCCGGAGCGGTTGGGGCGGGAGTATTCGTGGCTAGGGGAAGGAGAGATAGCGGGGGCTTATGAGGGAGATATGGGGAACGGCGGGGGGCGGATATTGTTAGTTCGGCCGGATGAGAGTTTGGCGGACGGGGTAGTTTATGACGACGATTTTCCTTGGCCTTCGTTGGCGGACGGGGGTTTGGCGGATGCGGAAGGGGGAGACCTGTCGTTGCGTCGGGTGTGTTGGGAGGGGGTGGGATGGGATGCGTCCAACTGGGTAGCGGAGAGGGAGCCGTCGCCGGGGAGGATGGAAGGGGAAGAGGGGGCATGCGAGGGGCCGGCGGTGTTGTGGGAGGCGGGGACGGAGCCTGAGAGAGTGATGAGTGGAGAGGAGCCGTTGTTGTTGGTCAGGTTTGCGAAGGGGGATTTGGTGGATTCGGCAAGGGTAAGATATTGGGTGGAGGATGTGGAGGTGGATGGGGGCGAGGCGGTGATGAGTTTGACGATGAGCGATTTGGGGAAAGGGAAGTGGAGCGTGCGGATGCCATCGTTGCCGGCCAATTCGATAGTTCGCTATCAAGTGGAATGGGAAGAGCGTGGGGGGGGGCGGGGCGTTTCGCCTTCGGGGGAGCGGGATGCGTTTGCGTGGCATGGGTATTTTGTGGAGCCGCAGAGCCTAAATGGGCATTCTGATGTTTATCATCTATTTCTTTCGGCGGCTAATTGGCGGCGGTTAGAAGAGAACCTCGCTATTGGGCCGGAGATTGACAATCGGGTCAATCCTCGCTGGAATGAAGAAGTGCCGGCGGTTTTTGTGGCCAATGGAATAGTGCACGACGTGCAAGCGCGTCATCAAGGAAGCAGATTGCGAAGACATGTAAGCGCCGGGGACATTCCCTTTGAATGCGCATCGAGTCGGAACGACGATCAAGTGCCCTTCCTCAATTGGCGGATTGACTTTCCCTCTTATCGGAAGCCCGACGGCATGGATGTATTGATCCTTAGAAACTCACATGGTTGGGTGCAACACATCTCTTTCCGGCTGTTTGAGTTGGCGGGAGTGCCGGCGCCGCGCACCGGCTGGGCGAAGTTGCGCATCAACGGCTGCGACTACAACGACGACGCCTTTCAAGTAGAGCGACCGGGCCGCGACCTCGTGGCTCGATGGTTTGACGAAGTGGGCGACCTTTTCAAAACGCAGGTCTCTCCTCTTTTCCGAAATGCAAACGCTGATCTTCTTACCGGGCCGATCTACAATTACACGAAGCAGGAACGATATGAACACATCTACAACCGCAAGACTTTGGAGTGGAAGAATCATCCCTTTGACGGCGTTGCGGACGCGCCCCAAGCGATGATCGAAGGCCTGCACCAAGCCCGCGCTCAAGGCCAAGAAGCCCTGCGAACTTGGCTGGCCGAACACTTCGACGTCGACCTCACCTTGCGCTATCTCTGCGCCCAAAATTATGTTGCCACTCGCGATGGGAGTGTCAATCATAATTATTTTCTCTACAAAAAGGCCGACGACGGCAAATGGTGCCTGCTGCCTTGGGACTTGGACGCCTCGATGCTAACGGAAAACGCCATGATGCACCCGTTTTACGGGGGCGATGAATCCCGCATCGGCAATGTCGGCAACCGCTGGGGGAATTGGAACCGGATCCGAGACTCTTTCTTTATCGCATATGAATCCGAGTATCTAGAAATGCTCTATGAATTTAACAATACGATCTATCATCCGGAGGCGTTGTTGTCCGTTGTTCAGGAAGCCGCTATTTTGGGGGGCTTTCGCGAGAGTTGGATAGCCTGGATAATGCCTTTCATCTATCAGCGTCACGACTTTCTAAACTGTTACATTGCCGGAACTCAATGCCCGCCTCCCCTGCTTACCCTTCGCATCGAGGAAGGCCGAATTCTATTAGAGTGGCCGTCGGATCGAAGCGATTACATATTAGAAACGGCCGCCGCAATAGACTACGAAGAGGAAGAAGACCGCCATAAAGTCGATTGGATCGAAGTTCCCTCGACCAACAATCGCTACCTCGTTCCTCCCAACCACCTCAGCGCTTTCTTCCGCCTCGCCCCCAACAAAAAATCCGCCACTATATCCACTCCGTAAAGCCGTCCTCCCCCTTGGCGAAAATCATCTTCGTTGTCTAGGGGGAATGGGGTCTACAAAAATCCTGTGTCGGTAGCGGTGAGGACTTTGCCTTTGAATTTTGCGCTTTATGGCGTTAGTGATTTTCTAATTTTCTTTTTTTAATTTTTCCAATTGGAAGGTTACTTCTACTTTTGCGCCGAGGGCGGGAATTTGAGTTTCGTTGGGAAACCAGATTTCGTCGTTTTCGTTGCCGGTTCGGGGGTTGTTGACTAGGGCGTGGACGTCAAGGATGAGGGCGACGATGGATTGGTCGGCGGAAGCGGTAAACTGCCCGTTTTCGATGCGGGCGCCGTTGTAAATCCACTTGCCTCTGCCGGCGGGAAGTTTGTTTTCTCCGACGATGATCCAGTCCTCAAGGCGCCTTGTTTGTTCTTTTCCGTTTTGTTGCCAAGAGATGAGAATGTCTATGGCTTGTCCGGGAGGCATGGGGTTGTCTTTGTTTTTGGATTTTCTCGGCGGGGTTTTGGTTCCAAGCAGGAGCATGGCGAGGTGAATGTGGAGGGGATCGGCTTCGGTCATCAGCAGGGATTCGTGTCGTTTGCCTATTTTGCCGACTACGGCGTATTCGATAAGGGCATCGCGAAGGTTGACTTGGGCGGGGAAGGAAACTTTCCGCAAGCGCGAGTCGAAGCTGACTTTGCCAATTTGGAATTTTCCGAGGCCTTTGGATTGGATGAGGTTTGGGGAGTTTTGGAGTTCTTTTGCCGAGGGAAGTGCAGGCGGCTCCGCGCTTCGGGTTAGCGCAGCAAGCAGGAGGCCGATGGTCAAGGAAAGGATGCGCATGTCTTTTGTCCGCTGAGGATTTTAGCGGCTGGGGATGGAATGGCAAGTTTGTCGGCCAGAAGATTGGAGGCCGGATGCGGCCGGCGTGGCGTTGCGCGGGGAATGTTTTGCGTTTGGGAGCGGTTTGTGGTTTGCTGTCGGGAATGACGAAGTTCAAATGCATTTTCACGAGAATGGTTTTGCGGGCGGCGGTTGGAGTTTTGACGATCTTTTGGATCGCTGACGGATTCACCGCTGAGGCTGATTGGAAGCCACTGTTCAATGGGAAGAATTTTGACGGATGGACGCAAAAGGGAGGGAAGGCAAAATATGAAATTCGAAATGGCGCGATTGTGGGAACAACGGTTCCGAGATCTCGAAATAGTTTTCTTTGCACAAATCGGGATTACGGCGATTTCATTTTGGAGTTAGAGTTCAAGGTAAATCCCAAGATGAACGCAGGGATTCAAATTCGGAGCGCCAGCATTCCGACTTATCGAAGGGGGATTGTGCACGGCTATCAAGTCGAGATTGATCCCTCCAAACGGGCTTGGTCCGGCGGGATTTACGACGAGTCTCGGCGAGACTGGATTCACGATCTCAAAGAAAACGAGCCGGCGCGAAAAGCCTTTCGCCAAAATCAATGGAATCACTATCGGATTGAAGCTGTCGGAGATCATATTCGGACGTGGATCAACGGAGTTTTGGCGGCCGACTTGCGGGACTCGATGAGCTTGAGCGGTTTTATCGCATTGCAAGTTCACGGAACGTCGAGCGAAGTTCCTATGGAGATTGCCTGGCGCCATTTGCGCATTCAAGACCTTGGTCGGCATGAATGGGAGCCGATGTTCGATGGGAAAACCTTGGCGGGTTGGGAACCGAAACCGGGCGGAGAATGGCGCGTCCGCGAAGGAATCCTCCAAGGCCGCAGCAGCAAGGCGGAGCGCCGCCACGGACTGCTTCTGAGCCGGCAAAGCTTTGGCGATTTTACAGTGCGTCTCCAATTCAAAATTAATCGAGGCGACAGCGGATTTTACTTTCGATCCGAACCGGTTAATCACGCAGTGGGCGTCCACGGCTTTCAAGTGGAACTGGACACAAGTTATGAGACTGGCGGATTATACGAAACCGGCGGAAGAGGCTGGGTGATCCAACATCCGGCGGACAAAAAAACAAAGTGGTACAAGCCGGGAGAATGGAACGAACTCACGGTGTCGGCTTGGGGACGGAGAACGGTCGTCCGAATCAACGGCCGCAAATCCGCCGAGCTGGTGGAAGATGGCGGACGGGCAGAAGGTCGCTTTGCGCTACAACTGCACGGAGGCCAAGATATGGACGTGGAGTTTAAGGATGTCGAACGGTTGGCGCCTGTGAAATAGAGCGGCTAGAGAGCCATTTTGCCAAATGATCCGGCTTCCAACGAGCGGAGAGTGTGAAGATGGGATACTGATTTGATATGTGTTTATCTTGGACTAAAGGAGCGGTCGAGGTGGTCTCAGAGCGGGACCGCCAAGGAAATCCTTTGCGTACCGTGCTTTGCACCGAAACCGGACTGGTCCGGAACGATCCCGTGCCCGGCGACGAGGAGCTGGCGAAGTTTTACTCCGAGGATTACCGCATCGCATACAAGGGAGCTGATCGTCCGCGCCAGCGCCAGATTCTGAGAAATTTCCGGCGGGCAACCAGCCACATTCGCCGCTTCCAGGACATCATCGAACCGGCGGAAACAGTGTTGGACGTGGGAGCGGGATCGGGTGAATTCCTCTTTCTGATGCAGTCTCTGGGCAAGAGAGCTGTCGGGATCGAGCCGAACAGGAGCTATTCCGCTTGGTGCCGTGAGGAACTCAGGATCGACGTGCGCACCGCCCATCTTGGCCCCGGGTTGTTCGAGGTAGCGGGGGGGGGGGGGGGGGGCTTCGATCTGATCCGGCTCAACCACGTGCTTGAACACCTCAACGATCCGGTGAAGTACCTCGCCATGATCCGGGATTGGCTGGCGACTGAAGGAGTGCTCTATGTCGAGGTCCCGAACATCGAAGAAGACTGCCGCGTCAAATCACGCGGAAACTTGTTCCATTACGGGCACATATGGAATTTCAACCCTTGGACGCTGCGCGCCGTGGCGAGTCTGGCCGGACTTGAGGAGCTGGACGCGACCCGGGAGAGAAGCGCCGGCACGACCGGCGTCGTGTTCCGAAGCGGGCTGATGCGCACAACGGCGGATTTTGTCAACGCGGAGAACGCTGCCCGGGTGCGTAACATGATTGCGCGGCATTACGCGGGTGACTTCCGCGAAGGGAAGGTAATGAAGCCGTTGATGAAACTGACGGCGCGGATCGAGGAAGTGGCAAGCAGCCTCTTCGCCGGCACGCCGCGGGACATCGGAGAGAAAGCGGTCCGCTCTCTTGAATCATATAAAACTTGAAACTTATATTCCGGAGGGATTTCAATTGCATAGCTCTCTTAATCTTGATCATTTGTGTGTGCATTACGAGATGAGGGAGTTTTTGATATATTGGCGTGATCTCGCAGACCCAATCGATGCGACAATCCCGGCTGCGAAGGAATTAATAAAGAATGAAAGCCCTGACAGTCATGGATTTTTCAAGATTGATGTCAAAACTGATTTCGAAGATAGCAGCTCCGTTTCTAGCTCTGTTTTAATTGAGGTTTATGGAGCGCCGCCAACAATAAGACTGATCCGCATGAAAGACGGACGCTTAGAAATTGTTTGGGAGGACAGCCTATTGCAAACATCCACAACCATAGGCGGACCTTGGGAAGACGTCGCATTTGGCGGAGGAGCATTGCGTTGGCGAATGTTTCCTTCGGCACCTTCCAAGTTTTTTTCGTTTGAAGAAGCCATGATCCCGACAGCGAGAAGCGCAAACGGCGCAGTCTCGCGAGGCAGGTCGTTGACTGGGCGTCCAACGAAGTTCAGTTTGGAGAAACTCGCGGACGCCGATCTGAAAGCAATGGAGTCGAACTTGCGAAGGGCCTTTGCTTTAGGAAAACCTTGAATAGAATGTCCGTTTTAAATCTCGTCAACGAGTTTCTAAAAATGTTGGTCGATCCCGTCGCCATCATTTGGTTGCTTCTCATTGTCTTCGGCGTCTTTTTAATTGCGCGAAAGCGATACCGGCCGGCTTCGATAGTCTTCTCTGGGGTTGCTTTTTTGACGGTGTTTGGAGGAACGGGAGTTTCCGGCTGGTTGCTGGCGACTCTGGAACGCCCGTATTATAGGGAAAATCCGCTCCATGTGCCGAATGCGGATGTCGTGTTTGTGTTGGGCGGGCATGTGAAAAGAGGCGACGGAGAATTTCACGGATTCGATGCCAGAGAAAGCGTGGATCGGCTTTTGGCCGGAGTGGCGCTCTCCCGAGCCGGCAAGGCGAAGGTTCTGCTCATCGGCGGCGGCGCCGCGGGAGACGAAGGGCCCCAAATTTCTGAATACGCCGCAACCAAAGATTGGCTGGAAAGTTGGAATCTTCCCGTAGCCATCGAGCATCTTGGCATTCTCAAAAATACTTATGAAGAAGTGTGCGCGGCAAAAAGATTAATGAAAGAGCGCCAATGGCAGAGCATGATCCTCGTAACCTCGGCCTCTCACATACGCCGGGCTGAGGCAGTCTGCCAAAGCATGGGCATTCACAACGCGATCCCGGTAGCCTGTGATTTTCACACCTTCCCTCCACCTTCCTGGTGTCTTATCCCGGAGCTTAGACATTTGTCGATCCTCCGATTGTATCTCTACGAGCAGGTTGGCTGGCTCATCTATCGTTGGAAGGGATGGATTGACGTTTAGTCCGCTCTTCCTTCGCTTTGTTGAATTTTTGCAACTTCGGGCGAATAACGAAGTAACAATAGGAATTTGCCGGGTTGTTGCGGAAAAAGTCCTGATGCTCTTTTTCCGCCGGGTAGAATTTTTCAAAGGGAACAATCTCCGTTACGATGGGATCCACAAAAGAATCGGCGGCGGCGGCTTTTGATTTTTCGGCGGCGGCTTTTTGTTTGTCGTCGTGGTAGAGAATGATAGAGCGATACTGCGTGCCGACGTCGTTTCCCTGGCGATTGAGCGTGGTTGGGTCGTGAGATTGCCAGAAATAGAAAAGAATCTCCTCATAAGAGATTGTTTTCGGGTCGAAGACAATTTGCACTACTTCCGCATGGCCGGTGGTTTCTGAACAGACTTCCTTGTAGGTCGGGTTTTCTTTGTGTCCTCCTGAATAACCCGAAATGACGGACTTTACCCCATCCAAAGTTTCCAAAAGCGCCTCCGTGCACCAAAAACACCCCGTTCCCAAAGTGGCCAAGCTCATGGATGGTTCATCAACCTGTTTAGGCGAAAGATCACTCACGGATTCCTCCTTGGCGTCGAGGCACCCCGTCAACAATTGAAGGGCAAAAGCGGCAACAGTAATTCTGCATAAATGTTCCATTGTCAAAAATTAATTCCTCTCCCGCCAAAAGTAGATGGAGATTCCAGTTTTGTCAACTTTGCAAATGCTCCACAACGCCGTTTTTTTGCTGAACAGCGGATTTTCAGATAATCCGGCCGTCGTCTGCATTTCTGAAATTCGCCCCAAACCAATGCCCATACTCGTTCCAATTCGGAAAATCCTCCCCCCAATCAACTCCATTTATCGAGACCGAGAAACCAATCATTTGCCCAAAATTGGAAAATCGTTTTGGATTTCGTAAATGATATTTTTCCGTCGATTGAAGACGAGTGTCCCAGAATTCCCAAAGTCCCTAAACTCTTTCGTTTTTCTTTTTACACAGGAACGTTGCGACGATCTTTCCCCTTAACCAAAGAAGGAGTATTTTCAGAGCCCACGGCTGATCGTATACTTTGAAGGCAGCGGTTTTTATTGCTTATTTTATAGATATATAATTTGTCGTTTTTGATGTTCGTTGCCCACATGGTTTCAGCGTTAAATTAGAGACTTTATAGGTTGATGTTTCGAAGGCTTTAAAGCGCTGAATTTATACATGGTCGGTCGCGATCTAATATAGGAGAACCCCTCTTATAGGCAAATTTTTTTGGAATCGACAGGAGAGAAAGCTGATGAGTTGCGGGGTTTTCTACAATTAGAAGAGGCGACGGTTGTCTGGCTGATAAGATTGACGTTGGGCGCGGTAAACGGGGATTCACGTTTATAGATTGGTGTTGCCGAGTTTTAGGATTCGTTGGAAGTGACAGGCGGTGAGGGGCATGACGGAAAGGCGGGATTGCTTGAGCAAAGGGATGTCGAAGAGTTGGGGGTCTTTCTTGATTGTTTCTAGAGAGACGGGGTTGTTGAGGGCTTTGAGGGGTTTTAGATCAACGCAAGACCAGTCGCCTTGTTGGGCAGTTGTGTCTTGGTAGGCTTCTCTGAGGACTTTAGCGATGCCCATGATTTTTTTGCCGACGACGGAATGGTAGAAGAGGACGATGTCCCCTTTGGACATGGCGCGAAGGTAGTTGCGCGCTTGGTAGTTTCGGACGCCATCCCATTCGGTTTGGCCTTCTTTGACAAAGTCAAACCATGAGTAGGATTTCGGTTCTTGCTTTACGAGCCAGTAGTGTGTGGTCATGCTATTTGTATTTGGTGGTATTTCTGGGAGATGTTTGGCCTTAGGGAAGGTTTTGTTGTAGTAGTATTAGGAATGGTAAATTGGTTTCCCGGCGCGATAGAAAATCCAGCAAGGAAGGCGCCGGCGGGGAGCCGTTTTCCCCCGGCTCTTTGGAGTTTGGTGATTCGGAGATGGTT
Organism: Limisphaerales bacterium; assembly: GCA_965203425.1. Taxonomy (GTDB): domain Bacteria; phylum Verrucomicrobiota; class Verrucomicrobiia; order Limisphaerales; family AAA164-E04; genus UBA2970. Next base: position 847,098 of record OZ241891.1, read on the forward strand.
TTGGCCGCAGGCGACTATGATGCTGTGTGAAGAAGTTTCAGTGACGGTTCCGGGTTCCAGTTGGGTTCCTGGTTGGGGTTTGGCCTGCCAGAATTTTATAGTGAGGGATTCATTGTGTTTTTGCAGATGGCTGAAGGTTCCGGGCCGGGGATGGAGTCCGCGTATTTGGTTGGCGAGTTCGGTCGCTGGTCGGCGCCAGTCGATTTCGCCGTCGCGCCGGGCGAGTTTGCGGGCGTAGGTGGCGTGTTGGTGGTTTTGGGGGCGGAGCGTTATGTCCCCTTTGAGGTATTTTGGCAGGGTGCGGGCGAGGAGTTGGGCGCCGAGTTGGGCGAGTCGGTTGTGCAGTTCGCCTTCGGTTTCTGTGGGGGAGATGGAGGTGGTTTCTTGCGTGATGATGTCTCCGGTGTCGAGGGTTTCGTCCATTTTCATGATGGTGACGCCGGTTTGGGGGTCGCCATTGAGGATGGGCCAAGCAATGGGCGCGGCGCCGCGGTATTTGGGCAGAAGGGAGGGGTGCAGGTTGAGGCAGCCGAGTGGAGGGATTTCAAGGGCTTCGGGGGGGAGCATTTGGCCGTAGGCGACGACGATGAGGAGGTCGGGGGCCAGATTTTTTAAGTGTTTGAGCAAGGCGGTGTCTGTTCGCAGAGAGGATGGTTGCCAGACGGGCAGGGAGTGTTGGATGGCTTCGGTTTTGACTGGGGTGGGTTTGATTCGCAGGCGTCGGCCTTGGGGTTTGTCCGGCTGGCTAATGATTCCGATCAGGTTCACTGTGGGCGAGTGAATTAAGGCTCGGAGCGAGCGTCGGGCTAGTTCCGCCGTTCCGAGGAAAATTGTGCGAACTGCTTTCACATCAGGGTTTTGCGGCCGGCGGTCATGTTTGGCGGCGGCTATTTTTCGTTTTTATGCCGCAGGTTGACTTGAACGATTTCTCCAAAACGCATGGCTGCTTCTTTTTTTCCCGACAGCAGTTGGAGGTGGATTTCGTTGGCGGAGATTCTGGTGATGCGCTTGGCGACGAGTTCTTTTTTGGTTCCTTTGAATTCGATGACCATGTCTTTGATCGAGGGCGAAGGGACGACGCGGAAAAATTCGGAGAAGGTTGTTTCAAAGAAGTGGCGGTTGAACTCGGTGTTGCTGCGGGTGTAGAAGGATGGCGTTGCCGCCTGACTACTCTTGGGGGCGGCGGATTGTCGGAGTCCAAGTTTTGAGGGTTTGTTCGCCGAAATTCCGACTGGGCGCGGATCTTCTTTTGGTTTGGGGGGCGGCGGCGTTTCTTCAGCTTCTTCCCAAGAAGGAGCGGCGTACGAGCCTTCGGCGGCGGGGAGAGAAAGAAAGATAATGGGGGTCGCCACCGGCGCAATAACCGCCAAACCGCATACAAGAGGAACGGATCGTCCTCGATAAATTGCCGTTTCGTAGGCCGCCAAAAGGTTGCCTAAGTAAAACGCGAGCAGAAAAAGAACGCCGATGGGACTGGCAAAGGCGGAGAGAAAGGAAGATTCTTGGGTCGCCCGCGGCAATCGATCCACTGGTTTGGGAACAATCGGCGGCGGCTGTTTCAGATCCTCTTCGGGCATTTCGATGAATGGCGACACAAAGGGTTTGTACTTGGGTGTTTGCGCCAGCCATTGCAGAGTTTCCTGCGATAGATAAACCAGCTCGATGCGCTCTGAAAAACCGCCGACGTCCTCCATCCGGATCACCAGGCCGTCTTCATCCAGTTTTGACACTTCGCCGTAAAATGTGTTGCCGTTTTCCAACTCAAAAGTTGCCGCTGCTCCAAAGAGGGCAAATCCAAATAGCAAACAGATGAACGCGACGAGGCCGGCCTTGCTTCTTTGCATTCCGCCAGTTTGCGCGCGCCAGAGTATTTCGTAAAGGAAAAATTTCGCGGCGGGATGGAGAACGGAACTCCTTGCTTGGAACAGCCGGGATTACAGATGGAGAGCAGCGGGGAGTTCTTCGACAGTCCAGTTATTTCGTGTTTGTTGCAACCGCTCGGAGGCCTCGCCATGTCTCCAAACGCCGCAACGCAAGGCCGTCTCTGGGTCGTTTTGGCATCGAGGTTGCGAAAGAAGACCGGCCAAGAATCCGGCAAGAACATCGCCGCTGCCGCCTTGGGCGAGTCCCGGCGTTCCAGTAGCGTTAAAAAAAACGGGTCCTTGTTTCCGTCCAATCAGGCTGTGAGCGCCTTTCAGCACAACCCAGCAATCGCCGAATTGCGACGACAATTCCCGCAGGCAGTCGACCGGATTCTCGTTGACGTCGGCGGGGCCACATTTCAAAAGCCGCGCCGCTTCGCCGGCGTGGGGCGTGATCCCTCGCAACCCGGCAGTCTCGGCACCTTGCGGTAGCCAATCCAGGGCGGAAGCGTCAACCAAAACCGGACGTTCGTCCTCGCGCCACAGCCTGCGCAGTTGTTCCATGAGCCGATCTGGAACGTCCTTCCCCACCAAACCGGGTCCGGCAAGAATTCCGGTTGCCTTGGCGGGCGGTTGCCAAAATTCTCCACAGGGTTCAACCATGGCTTGTTGCAAGTGAGCCGCCGCCGGCAGATAGCATTCCGGCGTTGTCGAAAGAGTGATAAGCCCCGGGCAAGCCCTCATCGCGCCGCAAACCGCCAACACGGCGGCGCCGTGATACCCGCGGCTGCCGGCAAGGATGGCCAAGTGTCCAAAACTGCCTTTATGATCCATTGCCCGCCGCGGCGGCGGAAAGCCCAAAAAATCCTCCTCTTGACTGAAGAAAAGCGAATGGCCGCGGGCCGGCTCTTCGTTCTGGCCGTTCCCCGAATCTCTGCGCTTCGACGGTTCCCCGAATTGGGATGCGGAGAAGAAGTTTGACAGCAGGCCAACTTCATGAAGAACGCGCACATAGCCGACAAAGGGACGCGCTTGGGAAGTCAACATTCCCGCTTTCGGAGCGCCGACCGTCAAAGTGTAATCCGCTCGAACGCCGCCGCCCATTGGGAAACCAGTTTGGGCGTTCAAGCCGGAGGGAACGTCGACGGCAACGACCATCGCCCCGTCTTGATTGATCCGGCGAATCACAGATTGCCAAGCTGTCGACAAAGATCGATTGAGGCCAATGCCGAACAAGCAATCCAAAATCACCGAAGGACGCCGGGACAATGCCTGCTCTAAGCGGCCGGCGGCTTGCTCTGGATTTCGAACCTCCAACAAAGACGTGTCCCGCTCGGCGGACAACAAGCATTTGAAGGCATCGCGTCCATCGTCTCCGTTGTGCCCCTTGCCGGCGACAATCAGAATCGAATCCGAAGAATGCGTGCGAGACAAAAGCCAATCCGCAATCGCCCGTCCCACCCTGCCGATCACCTCAGATTCCCGAATGCCGGCGGCCCAAGTCGCCTCCTCCCACGAGCGCATTTCCGCAACGCTAATTACAGGAATCGGCATGGCAAAAAGTGTATTGCCGCGTTTATCGACACGCAGAAAGATTCTTTGAAAACAACGCTCATACAAATCCGCCGAGCAACTAAATTATGCCCGAATGCAAAGGCTTTGTTCCACAAAAATCTACTCTTTGCGAAAAAGCGCAATTCATGCAAAACTGCCGCAAAAGCGCGAAGACTACGGACAAGGCGTCTTCCGCGTGAATTTGTTTTTGCCATGAGAATTCTGTTGCAACGCGTTCGCCGAGCGGATGTGAAAGTGGACGGAGCCGTCTGCGGCGAAATTGGGAGCGGCTTGTTACTATTTGTCGGCATGGAGGCCGGAGACGCAAAAGACGATATCCAGTGGATTTGCAAAAAGACTCTTCGAATGCGAATTTTCAACGATTCAGAAGGGAAAATGAACCATTCCCTGCTCGACGTTGGCGGGGAAGTTTTGCTCGTAAGCCAATTCACCCTGCACGCTATTACAAAGAAAGGAGATCGTCCCTCGTTTATCCGCTCCGCTCCGCCGGCAATTGCCCTTCCGTTATACGAACTTCTGGTTCAAGAGCTGGAAAAACGACTGGGATCCCCCATTGCCACAGGCCGGTTTGGCGCAAACATGCAAGTAAGCCTAATCAACGACGGCCCAGTTACCATCTTATTAGATTCCAAAAATCGCAAAAATCGAAGGTAGCCCACGCATGTTTTTGCGACGAATGATTCAGCAGATTTTCCCCTCTAATCAAAGATGAAAAATAACACCCAATCCAATTCCGGCAGCGTTAATATCCCTCGCGCCTGCCCAGGATGCGGCAACATCCGCCGGCAACCAGTATGGCGCAAAGACAACCTACACGTAAAACGTTGTCTAAAATGCGATCTCTACTATGCCAGCCCCATAGCAACAGACTTGGCTTCGGGAAAATTTTACAACCAACTAGCTGTTCCCTTCTACCTCTCGCCAAACAAACTGGAAAGTGACTACGCTCCCGTGCGGTTTGAACGAGAAATACAATACTTCCGAAAATGGTGCCCAGCAGGACAAGTGTTAGACGTCGGATGCTCCACCGGCGCCTTCCTCTATCACCTCCAAAAACAAGGAAACTACCAAGGCGTCGGTGTCGACATCGCCGGGCCTGCCTTGGACTATGCCGAATCCAAAGGCTTAAAAGTCGTCCGAAAGCCATTCCTTATCCATGACTTCGGCAACCAACAATTTCACGCAGTCACTTTTTGGGCCATCCTCGAACACTTAATAGAACCTCTTCCTTTCTTGCAAAAAGCAACCAACCTCCTCAAACCTAACGGCCTCTGCTTCATCCTAGTCCCTAACCGAAAAAGCCTGGCCGTCCGACTTCTAGGAAGTAAATACCGCTATATCATGCCAGAACACCTAAACTACTTTTCCCAACAAGCGCTCCTCGAATTCATCCAACGCATACCTCATCTCAAAATCATCGACTACTCTACTATAAAATTCAATCCACTCGTCATTGCTCAAGACTTATACCATCAAAGAAAAAACCGCGTGCCAGACACCGAACGAGCAAAACTGCTCAAAAAAACAACCACTTGGAAACAATCCCCACGACTCGCACCACTGCGTTGGGCTTACAACAAAACCGAAGCATTGCTGGGGCGGCTAGAACTAGCGGACAACTTAATCACTATAGCCCGAAAAACTCCTTGAAAATACCCCTCCATATTCCCCAATCCCTTCCTCCTCATCTGCCTACCTAAACATTTCCACAACCCCAACACGCCCTAACTCTGCTTCTCTCTAAAACCACCAATCCTGAAAAGGCCACCGCCTGAATCATTACAAAACATTCTAATACCATTAAGAGAATTAACCTTCCACTTGCTTGACTTCCGCCTCTCATAACAACAAACAAACTCGAACGCAGATTTGCGTTCATAACCTAGTTTCAGGTGACGAACCTAAATCTCGCCTAGCAACAAAGCGTTTTGTCCAAATGGGAAAGTTAGACGCCCTCTCTCACTTGTTGGAGTCCTTTGTGAACCAGACTCTTGGAAAGATGCAACGCTGGCAAGATTGAAAAAAACCTGACAACAAGGAAAGCCAGTTTAGACGCCGACCAGCATCAATAACAATGCTCCCTGACTGGAAGGGACCGAAACAACTGCGGATCTCAAAACTCCCTTATTCCCTACTTCCTTAGCGCCGTTGGGGGGAGGTTGTTGTTGTTATTGAAGTCAAGGCGCAAGGCCGGATATTCCTGCCGCTAGCCGAACTCTCATGCCTCTCCCGCATGCCCATCCTTGTCTATATCGACCTTCCAAGTCTCCTAGATTGCCCTTCCCAATAACCCAACCCGCTTGCCAAAACCCCCCTGGCCTAGCCGGACGCGCAGCAGCTTGCCCCCCCCCCCCCGCTGCTACGACGTACCATCAATAATGAGAATTTTCATTTTGGTTGGCATTCCATCGCGACGCTGCTCGAAAAAAACTTGCTTCCCCGCATCAGTCTGACCGGAGGGGCATCAACAAGCAGCGAGCAACTGGCCGATCTGATCGCCGATCCAACGCGCATTGCCCGCAATCTGACCGCTAATCTTTCCCAACCCATTTTCCAAGGCGGACGACTCCAAGCCCAAGCCCGACAAGCAAAAATCCGCAATCAAATCCAAGTGGAATCCTTTGTCGCCACCGCCCTGCAAGCTTTCCGAGAAGTGGAATCAGCCCTTGCCAGAGACCGCTCGCTAGCCGCGCAAGAAGCCTTTCTAAAAGTGGAACTAGAGCAGGCCGACCTTGCCGAAACCCAAGCCAACCGCGAGTTTTCAGAAGGCCTCGTAACCATCATCCAAGTCCTCGAAGCTCAGCGCCGCGCCGTCAACGCCCGCAACGCCATGATCTCCCTCAAAAACCAGCGACTGCAAAACCGCATCAACCTCCACCTCGCGCTCGGCGGCGACTTCACCACCTCAATCCCCAACCCCAACCAAGAAACCAAACGCCTCGACAAGCCGAGAAATAATCAAAAAGCCGCCGATATTGACGGCTCAATTTAGCCAGAGAATTCTGCTTTTCGCCATTTCTCTAAATTCGAGAAATAATGAACAAAGGAAGCGCCCAGAAAAGCAGTTATTACCGGGATTACGGCCAACGCAGTTATCCAAAGAGCCCAGTTTCTAATACTTTCCAAACGAACTACCCGAACATTGAGTCTGTCTTTTCCATTCCCTCGAATATCATCGTCGATTTTTTTCAAACCCCCTTCTATCTTATCCAATCCAGTTTCAATCCTATCGAACCGTCCGTCCACTTGATTAAACCGCTCGTCAATCCGCTGAAACTCCCCGGCAATGAACACCTTCAATTCTCCAAGGGTCGTTTCTTTCTGCGGTTGGAGCAATTTGGCGGCGGCGATGTAATTCACATGGACGCAGATTAAAACGACTCCGATCCACGCGAATGGTGTTGTCCAGTTCATTTTCTCGCCCTCCCTCAATTTGCGTCATCGCCAAGGATGCCGCCGTTGGTGGTTTCTTCTTCTCTGCAGCGTCTGACTCTCGTTATTTTTCTAACAACGAAAAATAATGAGCAAAGAAACCACCGAGCAAAGCGGTTATCACTATGGACGCCACTATCAAAACCCAGTTCTTTAACTTTTCCAAACGATCAATTCGAACTTCCATGCTTGCCTTCCCATTGCCTTGGAGAATCTTGTTTATCTCCTTCAAGTCCTTGTGAATCTTGGAAAACTCGCCGGCGATGAAAATCTTCAGTTCGTTAATGGTTTTTATCTCTGGATCTTTCATCTCTACTTTTTACGGCGATTACTCTAGTCCACCGGGAACGGTGGGACTGTTGGGTGTTGCATCATCACCAAGGCCACCGCTAGTGGTTTCTTCCTCACTGCCGGAACTGGGCGGAGGCGTTGGCGAGGTTTCTTCGCCGGCATCGGTGTTGGTCACCGGAGCGGGAAGAGGCGAGGTTTCTTCCAACAGCAATCCACCGGGATTTTGCGCGGGAGAAGCGGCGGCTTCATTGACGCTGGCCCGCCAAAGCGCAAACTTAGCATCATCCAACGCAATGCGCCCTGCCTCTGTCGAAGACCACAATTCTATGTCAATCCAACGGTCCAATTCTTCTTCAGTCAAGGTGGATACCCGAACTTCTATCATTTCCTGTCCAGCCTTCCATATTTTGAACTCTTGAGATTGTCTGTCCCATATCGCTTGCTCCCGCCGGTCTGCATTGTTTCTTGCGTCCGTCCATATTTTTAGCAAGGCGCCGTTGTTTAGCGTCTCGTCCTGTTTGTTGACTTCGTCTTCCGGCAGAATGCCCAGATGAACCCAAAGCGGTCGGAAGACTTCTAACACCGACTGTTGCTGCGCCAAACGTAGTTCTGACTCCATCCTGAGGTATTTGTAGTTCACGTCGTTTGGATTCTCCTTTTCCCGCTCCGCATCCCATCTCACGTGTTCTTTCCATTCAGCAATGTTGTTGGTTTGGTATTGATAGGCTTCCAACTCGCGATCCAGAATCTGTTTCATATCCGCTTCTTCCTGTTGCTGTTGAGTTGGCGTTCCATTTCTCATGCGCTCTATGGCTTTGTCTTCCGCCTCTTTGAAGATCATCATCTGGATGAAGAAGTTGTTGGTGTCGATGTTCTCATAGTCCACTCCCAAAGTTTCCTCCACGGCCGTGCGAGTACTTTCTGCGCTTTGCGCTATTGCTTCATCCAAATGTTCATCCCAAAGTTTCGGATTCGATTGAATGAGTTTGACGTACTCGTTTTCCTCCTTGTCCAGTTCTTCGGCTGAGTGGCCGGTCAAAGCCAGAAAGACCAAAAACTCCTCATCTGACATGAAGTCGATCAATTGAGCGAGGATGGAACGCGGCGGCGCGTTTTCGTCCGCCGTGGTTTCCGTCGCGGTTTCTTCGTTCAGCAAGCCGCCGAGTGAATCGTCCGCATTTTGTGTTGGCGGTCCGGTCTCCTGCGCGGCCAGAACAGTGGTGACCCGCTAATGCGCAGGCCAGTGGTGTAATACAAACAGAGCCAGCATAAATGCCAGCGCAATTCCGCCCCAAAAAATATTGTCAAGTAAAGTTTTCATTGTCTTAGTTTCGTAAAAGTGTCGTTCTTAGTGCGTCGTTACTTAGTGCTTGTTTTGTTATCGTTGTTCGTCTGTTTCTTTGATTCTAGTTTCTTGTTCAATTTGCTCAATTGAGAACTAATAATCATCAGCATGATGAATATTACGCTTAACTGCCAAATCATCCAAGTTAACTTCCAACCCAAATGTCCTATTTGAATTCGAGTTAGATTTGCATCCAGAATTAGACTTTGTTGCAAATCAGAAATGTAGTCCCCAATTTCCATGGTTAGTCAATTGTTGCGCAGTTTCCGTCTTGGTTTTCGTCTTCTTGGTCTTCAAAAAATTCCACGCATCGGTCGTATTGTCTTTTCCAATGGCTGTAGTGTCTGTAATATTTTGCTTTCAGCCGATTTGCTTCGGCTGATAATGCCTTGACATTCGCTGATTTTTTGCATTGGCTAAATGTAGTCTCCGCTATTGCGTCTTGGATATCTTTGACATCATTGGCCGCTTCTATGACCCTCGCTAGATCGTTGTTCGCCAAAGTTCGGCAGGCGACAAAGGGGAACCAAGAGCCACGCCGCCGCCGGCAATGCCGCTGATTAATCGACCTGCGGCCACGGCGCCGCCTTTTACCCAGCGAACAACTGTGCGAGTGCCTACAATGGTCACCCCTGTTGCCGGACCGCCGCCAAAGCCTAGACACCCCCAAAAGTTACTTTCGGCAGCGACGTCTGCTTGGATTATGGCGAGTTGAAGGTTGGCTTCATTCAGCTGCAGACTCAAATTCCGATTCGTCGCACACAATCCCCAAGCAGCGTCTGCAGCTCTCTGGGCATCTAGGTACTTCCCCCACTCCAATTCTCTCTTCTTGTTCCAAATTTCGTAGCAATCGGCTTCGCTGCGGGCGTTGTCATAGTCTCCCAGCCCGGTAGGATGATCGGTTGGCGTCGGAGTGGAGACGCTGTTGGTGGGGCTGTTGTTGGTTGGCGAGTTGCTTTGCGCGGCCAGGTGCGGCAGCAACGGCGCGAACAAGAGGCCGGTGAAGAGCAAGCCGTAAATCACGGCTACGCCAGCGGTTGCGGCGATTTCCTTCGGTTTCAAGGCTCCGGGCGCGAAGCGCAAGTGCCACGGTGTTTTGGTTGGTTTGGCCGGTTGGCTGTCGGTGATTGCGAGTCGCCTAGGGATTGCTTCGCATCGGAGGCTGGTTTGTCGGCAGAAGCGGGTGGTGTTCCGGGCGGAGATGGCGTCGAAGATGCCGGACGATGGCGAGAAGGATGATTTGGATTTGGAGCGGTTGACTGATGAGTCGATTGAGTCGCTTCGGTCGATACAACCGGACGAGGCGATGGAACAAGAAGAGAAGGAAGCGGCGGCGCGTCGGTTGGTTCGGTATTTGGAGCAGTCGGAGGATAGCGCAACGAGGTTACTCTATCGTCGCTACATCGAGGGCGCGTCTTACGAGAAAATGGCGGAGGAAGAGCATACAACCTGCTCCAATATGCGCCGTCGAGTCAGCCGCGCCCTCGCTTCTGTGCGGCAGACTCTCATCCATGTGTATCAGGGGGGACGGTTTGGAATATGCGAAGAAGAAATCCAAGAAGTCTCCGTAGAATTTATGGTTTTGCGGCGGTGGGTTAGAAGCCGTTTAGAAACCAGCGGAGGAATTGGCCGGGATCGGCGAGGCCGAGCCAGAGGCAAAAGGTTAGGTTGACGGCAAACACGGCAAAGCGAATTCCATAGGCGGCGAGGTTGGGATATAAGCGCGCTTGATCTAGAAGGATGAGCCAGGCGATTGGCAGCAGGCTCAACGCAATTATGCTGAGGAAGGCGATAACGGAGTGGAATCCGAAGAGAGCGGAGGCTTTTTGCGCTTCTTCCATTTGCATTCCTTTTGGGGAAGGCCATTCGCCGGTCAAGAGAGCGGCGTGGCCGATTAGGCTGTAAAAGACGATTGGGACGGCCAATGGCGACAATGCCGCAAGCCAGTGAAGTTGGTCGAACATTGGGAGTTGGAAGAAGCGGATTGGTTTCACGGCAACGAGGCGTTAGCGCGGCGGCGCTGGCGAAAATGGCGCAACATTCCCAAGCAAAGGCCGAGGCCTAGCAGAAGCCAGCTCGTTGGTTCCGGGATTACGGGAACTTCGGCAGGGTCAACGGGAGAGAGTCCGGCGCGGTCGAATTGTTCTTTTGTTTCCAAGACGACGGCGCCGGAAACGGAAGTGACCAGCTGGTGTTGGCCGGCCATTTGCACTGCTTTTTCGCGGTCGCCTGTGGAGGCTAATGTTTCGATTTGATCGGCGGCGTAGAGGCGGCGAACGTGATCGGTGACTTTGGGAACTTTGTCAAGGTCGGGGATGGCGTCCGGAGAAACGGCGCGACGTTGGAAGCGCCACGGACCTGTTTTGGCGCTGAGTTGGTGGAACCAATCGGCCAAGTCGTTTTCCAGCGAGTTCCAACGAGGAAGGGATTGAACGGCCCCGCCGGCCAGTTGTTCCAGAAGTTGGTGGGGTGTGACGGCAAAGTTGAGAATTCTCATTTTAATTAGTATACGGCTTTGAGTTAATTGTTGTGCAATATCAGAGTTTGCAAGTTTGCAAGGCGCCTAAGATGGCTTCGGCGATTGATTGGGTTCTGCCATGGAGGATGGAGGCAGGACAGTTGATCGTGGGTTCTGCGATGTGAGGTGGTTTGCGCTTGGGCGGAAGAGAAGAAGGCGGAGGCCAACATTCCGACGGCCAAGAGCGATCAAGTTTTTATTTTCAATATATTTGTCTGCGTCTTTTGATTCTTTATTAAAAAATACGAAGCGATTTGTTTAAGAGTCAGACGAGTCAGACAGACGAGTCAGACGAGTCAGACGAGCGTTCTGGCAAGGGAAAAGTTTGGGTTGGGATTGTCGTGGTTTTTGCGAGAGAGGAAGGATGAGTTGGGAGTTGGCAATGGCGCCGTCGCCTGGGGATCGGCGGGTGGCTTTTGTGGGGGATCGCTTGACTTTTAGGTTGCGGGCGAAAGGCGGGGATGTGGGCAAGTGTGGTGCGCGTTTGCGGACGACGATTGGGGCAGGGGAGGCTTGGGATGAGGAGGTTGTGCGGGCTTTTGAGGCGTCGGCGCCGATTGGCCGGTCGGCTTGGCAGGATTTGCCGATGGAGCGGATGGCGGAGGGGTTTCGTTTGAGTTTGGTTTTGGCCGAGCCGGGTTTTTATTGGGCGAAGGCTTATTTGATGGATGAGAGGGGGGTTCAGCATTGGCCGTCGGGCGAGGACTTTGGGGTTTCGGTGCATCCGAGTGATTGTCGCACGGCGAATTTGGTTTATTGCGCTTGGCCGAGGCTTTTTGGGATGTCTAAGGAGAGCGCGCGGTTTGTGGATGAAAAGGAGGAGGAGCGGTTGCGGGAGTGGGATCGGCGCGGTTATGCGGTGATTCCGCCTTCGGGGACGTTGCGGGATTTGAAGCGGGCGCTTGGGCATATTGTGGAAAGGTTGGGTTGTCGGATTGTGCATCTTTTGCCGGTGAATCCCGCGCCGACGACTTTTGCGCGTTTTGGGCGTTATGGGAGTCCGTATGCGTCTTTGGATTGGGGGGCGATGGATCCGGCTTTGGTGGAGTTTGACCGTCGAACGACGGGGGAGGAGCAGTTTTGCGAGTTGACGGCGGAGGCGCATCGGTTGGGGGCGCGAGTGTTTCTGGATTTGGGGATTAATCATACTGGTTGGGGGTCGCGTTTGTATGAGGCGCGGCCGCAGTGGTTTCGTCGGCAGGCGGGCGGCTGTTTTGCCAGTCCGGGGGCTTGGGGAACGGTCTGGAGGGATTTGGTGGAGTTGGAGCATTGCGACCCTGAGTTGGGCAAGGAGTTGGCGGAGGTTTTTCTTCTTTGGTGTAGGCGGGGGGTGGATGGGTTTCGGTGCGATGCGGGCTATAAGGTGCCTTTGTCTTTGTGGCGGTATATCACGGCGCGGGTGCGCAGGGAGTTTCCGTCAACGATTTTTTTGCTGGAGGGTTTGGGCGGCGCTTGGGAAGTGACGGAGCGGTTGCTTTCGGAGGGAGGGATGCAGTGGGCGTATTCGGAGCTTTTTCAAAATTATTCGGGGGAACAGGTTTCTCGGTATTTGGATTATTCGCTGCGGCAAAGCGGTCGCTGGGGTTTGTATCTGCATTACAGCGAAACTCACGACAATCCTCGGCTGGCGGCTCGGGGAGCGGCTTGGTCGTTGTTGCGCAATCGTTTGTGCGGGTTGACCAGCGTCAGTGGAGGGTTTGGTTTTACATGCGGGGTTGAGTGGCTGGCGGCGGAGAAGATTATCGTGCATCAGCGCACGGGATTGAATTGGGGAAGCCAAGAGAACATTGTCGAGGAGTTGGCCCGGCTCAATCGGCTTTTGGCGGGGCATCCTTGCTTTTTTGACGGGGCGGTTGTGGAGCGTTTGAGCGGTTCCGATTCGGTTGTGCTGGCTTTGCGGCGGGTGTCTAGGGAGGGGAAGGATTGTGTTTTGGTATTGGTGAACACGGATGTTCGGCGAGCTGCGGGGTTGTTTTTGAGTGCGTTGGATTGGGAATCTGTTGGCCAGCCTCGGTTGGATTTGTTGGGGCAGGATTTGCCGCGGGTGGAAGGGCAGTCGGATGGTTCTGTGGAGATTGGGTTGGGGCCGGGCGCGGCTTATTGTTTGGGTTCGTCGCCGAAGCCGATGGGTTTGTCGGGGACGCGCTATCGCCGGCGGCAAGCGGTCAAGGCGTGGATGGTGGAGGCGATTCAAGCGGTGAGGCCGGAAGGATTGCTGGGGGATTTTGACGTGGATGGATTGGCTGAGTTGGCGTCGCGGCAACCTCTTGAGTTTTTGGCGGCTGTGAGGTCTTTGCCGTCTGGTTCTGCGGTTTCTTGGTGGGATTTGGCGGTAGAGTGCGGAGAATTTCCAAAGGCTTTTCCGGCGGTAGTTTTGTGGGAATTGGGGGAGGATCGGCGGGTTGTGCAGGCGCCTCCTAATCATTGGCTGGTGTTTCGGGATCGGGAGGCGTTTGAAGTGCGGTTGCGTTGGCCGGGCAAGGAGGTTTTTCGTGGCGTTGTTTCGACGGAGTTGTCGGGCGGGGTTCATTTGGCGTGTGTGGATGCGGATCGGCAAAGGCCGGGGCGGGCGGTTGTTGAGTTTCGGCGGCGGGGTAGACCTGCCGGTGTTGTGAGGGGAGAGGTGTTGTTTTTATCCGCTGATTCTGCGGAGGAGACGAGGAAACTCTTCAACGGCGAGGTTGAGAATTTGGAGGCGCCGATGGTTTTGTTGACGAACGGTCGTGGCGGCATGGCGCGTTTGGCGGTTGATTTTGGGCGGGTCAAGTCGAAGTATGATTGTCTTTTGGGGGCGAATTTGGATGGTGGAGTGCCGACGGATCGGCATATTTTGGCTAAGCGGGCGCGGCTTTGGGTGAATGCGGATGGGATGCTTTCCCCGTTGGGCAGGAGGAATTTGGTTTCGTTTTCTTCCGGTCCGCCGGCGAGGTGGCGGTATCTGGTTTGCGCGGGAAAGGGTCGTTGGGTTCGGCTGGAAGTGATGGCGGAAATGATGGATGGTTCCAATACGACGGTGATTCGATGCAGGCGGACGAAGGGGCTGCGTCTTTCATTTCGAGATGTGGAGCGCGTGTATGGTCGGTGCGCTGTTCGCGCGAAGTCTTTGCCTGCGGATTTTGTTGATTCGATTCCGCTTTCGATGACGATTCGGGTTGATGTGGAGGATCGGAATTTTCATGGGGAAACACAGAGAAACGAAGATAGCGAGCGGCATTTTGCGCGGCACATTCGTCTGTTGGAGGGGGAAGCGGGTTTTGCATTTCGGCCGGCGGGGTCGCGGTGTTTGCAGGTTCTTTGCGATAGGGGGATTTTTCATCCCGAGCCAGAGTGGTGCGTTGGCTTGTCGCATCTGGTGGAGGCTAGTCGTGGTCAAGTTGGTCAAGGCGATGCGTATAGTCCGGGCTGGTTTGAAGTGCCGATTGGCGCTGGCGAGGCAGCGCATTTAGTTGTGTCTGCCGAGTTGGCTGTTTCTATGGCGGAGGTTTCTCGGTGTTTTGAACGGCGGAGGCGGCGGGCAAAAGGCCTCTTGCGGCAGGCTGGGATTCATCCGAAAGATCGGTTTGGCGGGAGGTTGGTTCGAGCGGCGGACGCATTTTTGGCAAGGCGCGGAAAGGGATGGACAGTGATTGCGGGGTATCCTTGGTTTTTGGATTGGGGGCGGGATGCCTTGATCTGCGCGCGAGGATTGCTGGCTTGCGGTTACGAAAAAGAGGTGGTTCAACTGCTCCAAGTGTTTGGCCGTTTTGAGGAGTCCGGCACATTGCCTAACAGTCTGCACGGAGAAGACGCTTCCAATCGGGATACTTCTGACGCGCCGCTATGGTATGGAATGGTCTGCGCGGATTTGGTGGCTTTGCGCGGGGTCTCGTTTCTCGAAACGATTGTCGACGGCGCTGCGGCAAAGAAGGCAAAGCCGCGCGCCATCGGGGAAACTTTGCAGCGAATCGCCCTCGGCTATTTGGCCGGAACGCCTAACGGCATTCGAGTGGACGCCGATTCGGGTTTGGTTTGGAGTCCTTCGCACTTTACTTGGATGGACACCAATCATCCGCCCGGAACGCCGCGGGAAGGCTACCCAATTGAAATTCAAGTGTTGTGGATTATGTTGCTCCGCTTGCTCCAAAAAACAGGCGCGCCTTTTGAATCAGAATCGTGGGAAACTTTGGCGGCGCGGGCTTTGGCTTCCTTGGAAACATTCTACTGGTTGGAAGAAGCGGGATATTACGCCGATTTGATCGTCGCCAAGCCCGGCGTTGGCGCGGCCGAAGGCGTTTTGGACGAGGCTTTGCGAAGCAACTTTCTTCTGGCGATCAGCGCCGGCCTCGCACGCGGAAGACGAGCGCAACGGGCCGTCCAAGCGGCGATGCGTCATTTGGCGGTTCCTGGCGCCGTTCGCTCCTTAGCGCCCTTGCCAACCAGCCTTCCCCTGCCGGTGCGCAACGTCGCCGGGCAACTGATCAACGATCCTTGCCGTCCCTATTGGGGACGCTACGAAGGCGACGAAGACACTCGCCGCAAACCAGCCTATCACAACGGTACCGCGTGGACTTGGACTTTGGGAATCCTCTGCGAAGCATTGATGCGCGCTTGGGAGTTTTCGCCGCAGTCCAAAGCCGCCGCCCGCGCCTATCTGATAGCGTCCTGCGGCCTGATGCAAACCGGTTGCATCGGCCAAATCCCGGAAATCATAGACGGCGACGCGCCGCATACACAGCGCGGTTGCGACGCGCAAGCATGGGGAGTGACCGAAACAATTCGAGTGTGGAAAATGTTAGAATGAAAAAAGCAACCCAAAGGAGAAAAACACCGCTCGACCAAAGAAGGAAATCTCCCAACCTCTTGCGCCCTGTCCGAATCGTCCCAACTGCGTTTGCAGCCGGGAAGACTCCTCCTCTCCCCGCCACCGCATCGAGACCCCCCTCACCGTGAAAGAGGATCAGCCATATGCCCAGCAAAATTGGAATTCTCACCTTTGCCGTCACACCGCACCGACAAAGACTGGAAAAACAGCGGAAACAACGCGTCGATGAAGAAGAACTGCTGGATGAATCTGTTAGATTGGCGGAGAAATACGGCATGCTTGATTGTGGCGGTTCGAAACTTGCCAAATTTGCGTTTTTGGAATCAAAGATGAAATCAATGAAATTTTGGAAACTGATGATTGCGCTGGCTGCCGCATGCTTTGCCGGCGGACTCTGGCAAACAACGGCGCAGGAAACGCTTACGATTGAATACACCCTAGAAGGTGTCGAAGGCGTCCGCCATGAGTTGCAGGTAGATGCCGATGAAAAAGTTTTGAAATTTGAAAACATCCCCCTTACCAGCCTAACTTTGCCCGAAGGATTGACGAGATTAAGCGTGTTGAAAGTCGATTTTGGTTTTCGAGGAGGTAACATGACGAACCTAACCTTGCCTGAAGGTTTGAGGAGTTTAGAAATCTTGGGTTTATGGCGTTGCGGATTGACGAACCTAACCTTGCCCAAGGGATTGGTGCAGATGAGGGATTTGCGTATTGCCACGCGATACGACACTCCTCTGACAAGCCTGAAACTTCCTGAAGATTTTGGAAAAAATGTAAAGTACCCTTTCAGAATTGGGTTGCAATTGGCTTCCTCTATTGAGCGATTGTCTATGCATAAAAATATGAGGGAGTTTTGGCTAAGAAAGAGTGGTGAAGAACTTGAAGAACTTGACTTTCCGTCTGCGAGGGAATTAATAAGAAACCGAAAGCCTGACAGTTGATGGTGTTTTCAGAATTCAGTCTAGACATAGCCTTATTTCTGGGGGAAAGATTGTGGTTGGCAGTGACGGCGTTTATAGAATTGAGTCTCGCTATCCTCTTTTGGTGGAAGTTTATGGATTTCAGCCAACATTCACAATAACCCGCAAAGCAGACGGCGTCGAGATTGGTTGGGAGGCGGGGATACTTCAAAGATCGCTACTCATAGACGGCCCTTGGAGAGACGTCGAATCTGGCGGAACAGAGCGCAGGCTCTTTTTCGGCCTTCTCATCCTTACGAGTTTTTTCGGGTCAAACCCGTCAGTGAGTGATTTTGAGATTGACAGAAAAGAAAATTGGAGAAATTGAATGATACATCATCAAGTTGATTGTGAGAAATGCGGCAGCTTAATGGCCGAGTTAATCGACAAGGAAAGCACGAATCTTCGTTCCGCGAAGGAGGTTGCGGTGGATCACTTTATGCAGTGCCGACACAAAACCACCTTTGATCTTGTTGATTCTAGGATGGATTCAAATAATTGTCCGATTATTTGGACGATTAGTTTAGCGAGTCCTTCCCCAATCGAAGAAGGAAAGAAGTTCATGCGTATTGAAGTACAGTTCAGGATGCTATTCAGGCAGGAAGTACCACGCTACGGATTGCAGAGAAAGAGAATAGAAATGCAGAGTGAGGAAAAGTTCCGTTCTAAAATTCTAAACACTTGGATAGAACTTGGGGAAAAGTTGCTTTCTGATGTTCCTCCAGACGTTCCGGAAGAAATTGCACGTCATTTGAAAAGGAAGAAAGAGTAAAAGAGAGACAATATCGCTGGACTAGCAACCAATCTTTGTAATGCTTAGCATCGCTTTGGAAATCCATTGTCTTCCTGTTTCATTGGCTCTTTTCGTCTTTTGGCTTGTTGGGCGATTCGAGTGCTTTTCGTAGTTCGGCGATGTCGTTTCGGAGTGGGACGAGTTCTTCTCTTATCATTTTCCGTGTGTTCTTTTCGAATTTGGCGTCGAGGTAGAGCGTTATTCCTGACAGGCTAATCCAGACGGCGATTGCGATGTTGACGGCGAATGTGATTTCCATTCGTTGAATTCTGGCTCGCAGTCCACCCCCTTTTGTCAGAGCTCCACCGATGGCTTCTTTGATTTCGGCGATGTCTTTACTGGTTGTTTCCGTTTCCGTTTTCATTTTTTTCTCGTCTCATTTCAAATCGTGCGGAGGTTGCTTTCCTTCCGCTTCATTGATTGATCGTCTTCGACTTACTCATTTTCCGATTTGGCGTCTTTTGTTTTTTGATTCGTTTGAGGAGGATTTTATAGAAGGCTTTGGCAGCAGCTCGGGTGTAGAGTTGCGCTGTCAAGGGTTGGTATTCGGGTTTGTTGGCGTAGCCGTGTAATCTCTTTTTATTGGCCGGCAGGGCGGCGCGGCTGAGGGCGGAAGGATTCCCATTGTTCCGCGCTGATTTCTTGGGCTTGGTGTTGGTGAACAAAGACACCTTTTTTGTTACCGACGATGACTTCGAGAAAGCCATCCGCGTTTAAGTCTTTAGCTAACACTTGAGTGCCGACGCCGGAGTCATCGTCAATAAGAAAGGGGATGAAGTCCACAGCGCCTTGGCGACGGTCGAGTTTGAACCAATACAAAACGGCGGGGGCGTTGGGCTCGGCGTCTGCTCTTGGCCCGTGCGCCCAAAAGCGTTTTCCGGTGATGATGTCTTTGAGACCGTCTTGATCTATATCGGCCAAGTATAAGGCGTGCAGTTGGGAAAATTTAACTCCGTAGCGGTTTTCCTCCGGTTCTTTGTTCATAAAAACGCGGGCTTGGAATTGAATGGATCCATCTTGCTGAATGTTTTCATACCAAGCCAGGCCATAGCCGTGAGCGGCGAGGCTGGTAATGACGTCGTTGTCTCCATCCCCGTCTACATCGTAGGCATACATTTGCGCGCCGCCGCCGGGACTAAAATCCACCGGATGAAACCGCCAAGCCGGGTCTCCGGCCAAAGAAGGCGGTTGTTCCCACCAACCGTTCTTTTCGAGAATGTCCCGCCGTCCGTCACCATTGACGTCGCCAACGCCCATGCCGTGCGTAAAGCGTTGCCATGAGCCTTTGGGCGTCACCGGGCGGAACGGCCATGGTTTCGTCGGCTCGTCCCAATCCGGCGCGGCAAATCCGAAGTAACCGCCTGAGTTGCACACAATCTCCGGCCGTCCGTCTCCGGTCAAATCGGTAAAATGCGGGGATTCATTGTCGGTGACGGCAAGGGCAACATGCGCCTTCCAAAAGCGCTCGGCGCCGCGGGGATTCTCATACCAAATGGTTTCTTTTCCGGGAAATCCAAAAACCAAAACGTCGTCCCATCCGTCTCCGTTAAAGTCAAAAACAAAGATCAGAAAGTTGTTGGAGTAAGCGTTTCTCCCGCTCAATGCGCCGGGATAGCCGGGGATGATTTTGGCAGAGCCCGCCGCTTGTTTCAAAAGAAAGGACTCTCCATCCGGATAGTAAGTATGCCGCTTAAGAAAATCAGGCCCCTCCCACCAATACGGACCGGAAACCACGTCCAGAACGCCATCGCGGTTAAAGTCACCGACGCTTGCGCCCTCACTCCAAAACTGATCGCTCAACTGAATCTTATGGAAAACATGGCGATAATGAGCGGCCTGGCCGCTTACCCCGTGCCAAAAAACAACAAGGAAAAACAAAAACTCGGTAAAACGGAACATCCCCTTAATCATCCTAAAATATTTCCATTAGTCAATCGAGAATTACGATGGCGGCAAATTTTCCATTTTCTCATCTTCGGCTTCCGAAAAAAGCGCAAATTCACGCCAACCAACCAATCCAAACAAATCCCGACAATCTTCTCCTTCACATAAAAGAAAACACCGCAAAATTCCTTTCCCGTCGCCATACCAGCCGATGCTCTTTGACTAATCCGATACTAATCTATCTCAAAACCCTCATCCAACCGCCAACAAAACAAACAAAAACCTAGAATCCCCAAACCAAAGCCAGCAAACCGCGCGGACACCCGGCTTGGACGCAACCATCCACCAAGCGAATCCTACTCCCCCATTCGCCCTAGAAAAAAGAAATCACCCCCCTCCCCAACAAACGCCAACCGCTAATCCCATAGACAAATCTTCCCTCCATTCCTCATCCCTAATCCTTAATCGACCATCTTCATTCAGCGAATTCCACCTTTGCCTCCCGGCCACCAACCACCGCAGAAGAGAGAAAAGCCAACTCCTCCTCACTCCCCCAAACAAAAACTTGAGAATGCGCAGATCGCAAACAGTTCCGGCACAATCTCTCGCCCTCTGCTCGCTAATCCCGCATCTCGAATCCATGCACCGCTTAGCCATCACCTCACAAAACTCCCTTGCCCGCATCGGCAAAGCGGCCCTTTCTTTGCCGACCGCAAGGCGGAGGATTGCGCTTTTGGGGGGATGCGTTGTTGGGCGGTGGCTTCCGTGTCATTCTGAATTCCAAAGTCTCCGCTTCCAAACAAAACAATCCTCTTTTTGCTCTGGCCAGCCAGCCAGCCAAACTTGCATCCCCGAAACTTCCTCCCCCGCAACGACAAAGAGGCCATTCTTCGCCAAGCGCAAGACAAAGGAGGATTTTCTCCCTCTTGGATTTCCTTTTGACCATGCTTTTGGACGAAGGCAACAGCCAGCGGCCGCTGTCCGCAAGGAGGGATTCTCGTCATCAGCAAAGCGCTTTTTCTCTCGTTCTTGTCATCTCCAACGAACTTTTCTTCATTTTTTCTTCATTTTTTCCTCTTTTTTGTGATTTTCTGCTTGACGCGAGGGGAATGAGAGCGTATTTGTTATTCAAATTGCATTGCGAATTAGGTTGCATTGCGGATTCGTTTGTGGGAAAGTCAGTTTGTTTTTACGGTGATTTGATTATTTTTTATTATTTTTTGTTATGAAAGAACAAAAACATTTGAACGGTAGGAAGGCGAATTTGTCAAAATTCGGGCATCGGGCATCGGGCATCGGGCATCGGGCATCGGGCATCGGGCATCGGGCATCGGGCATCGGGCATAAGTCTGCTCTTTTAGCGGCGTTGATAGTGTCGGCGCTCTCTTTGGTTTCTTTGGAGCAAAGTCAAGCCCAGCTTCTTCTCACCATCAATCCCCTCCAAGGCGATACCAACAACACAACCGTCTGGTCTTTCTCTGGCAGCTCCACCGCCTCCCAAACCAGCAACATCTCGGCCTCATCGGCAACATCCTTCGGCAGCAGAGGAAGCATTAGCCCTTACGACGCGGTGGCCAATTTAGTGAACCTTCCCAGTGGCGGCACGCAATTCCTCACCTCAAGCGCGCCATCCCGATACTCAAGCTCGGGAAGTTACCATTCCTTGACGGCCAACTCCGCCAACCGGCCGCAGGTCGCCACGCCTTCCGGCACTAGAACCATCAGCCATATCTACTTGGTTAATGATTTCCAGTTGGATACGGTGGGCATTCGAGTCTCCGGAACAACTCCGCTCAGCTACACCAATGGAGCCTCTGTTTCTTGGACTGGGCAAGGCACCATGCCTTATCCTATCGGCGACTTCAGTGTTACCGCCGCCAACCAGTATTATTACAACTTCCGATTCGGCCCTTATTTTGCGACGGCCGGCACTTTGGGGACGCCGAGTTCTGGCGGCTTTCGGATAATGGTTTCCAGCATGCCAAAGGCTTTGGTCCCAGAACCAGAGGAATATGCATTTGTGTTAGGTTTGTTTGCCTTGGCTTTTGTCATTCTCCGCCGCCACCTCCAAAAGAAACAACGCCAAACCCAAGCCACCCCAACTTCGTAGCTGTTGTCAAAAGTCGGCGATTTGCGATTTTTTTGAGGTTCGCAACCGGAGATTGTTGTCGGCAAACCAGCGGCTAGCAGGGGATGGAGGCTTCGTGCGGGCCTTGTTGCCGGCTAGTCCTTCCGCAGTTCTAAAAGCAACTTCGCTTTCATTTTTTGGAAGCGATGTTTTTGTTCGGCTCCGAATCACGGGGAGGGGATTTTTATTTTGCGGTCGTTGGGAAGGGCCGGGCCGGGCGTGCTGCGGCCTTGGTCGACATAGTTTTGCAAGAGCCGAAGGAGAGAGCGGGCTTTTTGCGGCGATTTAGGGCATTGTTGAGTTGAAGTATGAAAAAGATTTACATCGCGAGTCCGTTGGGGTTTGCGGAATCCACGATGGATTTTCACAAATCCAAAATCATTCCCGCCGTTGCAAGTTGCGGCGTTGAGGTTCTGGATCCTTGGATGCTTCCGCCATTCCCGCCGTCTTTGAATGCGTCCTTGGAAGAATGGCGGGATTTTTGCGCGGCGAAGGGCGCGGCGAACCTGCGATCGATTGACGATTCGGACGGCGTGTTTGCCGTGTTGGACGGCGTGGACGTGGACAGCGGCACGGCGAGCGAGATTGGCTATGCGTTTGCCAAGGGCAAGCGGATTATGGGGTATCGGAACGACTTTCGGCGAGCCGGCGACACGATGGCGAGCGTTGTCAATCTTCAAGTGGAGTTTTTTATTAGGAAAGGCGGCGGCGACATTATCCGAAGCCTTGACTGTATGGACGCCGCTATGGAAAAATTACTGGATTGAATTGATGAGAGGCCTTGCGTTTTCCGCTGTTGTCTTTTTTATTTGAGCCGTGACAGAAAATTCTCTTCCTCTTCGTGTGGCCGTCACCGGCGCGGCTGGTCAAATTGGCTACTCCCTTTTGTTCCGAATTGCCTCCGGCCAAATGTTTGGCGACCAACGGCCTGTGCGCTTGCATCTGATTGAAATTGAGCCGGCTATGCGCGCTTTGGAAGGCGTTCTTATGGAGTTGGAAGACTGCGCTTTTCCTCTCCTCAAAGACATAGAGTCCACTTCGAATTTGGACGCAGGCTTTGACGGAGTGAATTGGGCGATCCTAGTCGGCAGCGTGCCGCGCAAAGCCGGCATGGAACGCAAAGACCTCCTTGGAATCAACGGCAAAATTTTTGTGGAGCAAGGCCGCGCCCTTCAGAAAAATGCGGACGACAATGTCCGAACGCTCGTTGTCGGCAATCCTTGCAACACCAACTGCTTAATCGCCGCCGCCAACGCGCCGGAAGTTCCCCAAAACCGTTGGTTTGCCATGACCCGGCTGGACGAAAATCGAGCCAAGTCTCAACTCGCCCGCAAAGCGTCCGCAGAAGTGGCGACCGTAAGCCGTCTAGCCGTTTGGGGCAATCATTCCGCCACGCAGTATCCCGACTTTGCCAACGCCAAAATCGACGGACAGCCGGCGGTCTCCATCATCAACGACGACCAATGGCTTCAAGGCGACTTTATCCGGACCGTGCAACAACGAGGCGCCGCCGTCATCCAAGCCCGCGGCTCTTCCAGTGCCGCCAGCGCCGCCAATGCAATCGTGGACACCGTCCATTCCCTCCTTCATCAGACGCCCAACGACGAATGGCACAGCCTCTGCCTTGCTTCCAACGGAGAATACGGCGTTCCCAAAGGCCTCGTCTGCTCCTTTCCCGTTCGCGTCCAAAACGCTGGAGGCGAGCCGCAAGTCGTGGAAAACCTGCCGCTCAACGCATTTAGCCGAGAGAAAATTGGCCTCTCCGTCAACGAACTGAAGGAAGAAAAAGAGGCCGTCCTCGAACATTTGCCCAAAACGTGAACCAACTAAAAACACGTTCAAACCAACAAACATGAAGACAAGGAAAGTAACCACAAAACTATTGCTATCGCCGGACAACGATCCCTCTATGGCGCAACCGCCAA
Source organism: Limisphaerales bacterium (assembly GCA_965203425.1). Classification (GTDB taxonomy): domain Bacteria; phylum Verrucomicrobiota; class Verrucomicrobiia; order Limisphaerales; family AAA164-E04; genus UBA2970. The sequence goes on from OZ241891.1 coordinate 870,611, forward strand.
ACTGGAAAAACCAAACCGTTCTAATAGGCGACAACATTGACATCATGCGAGCGATGAACTCGCAAACCTCAGACCTAATCGCAACCGATCCCCCATTCAATAAACATAAGAAATTCGACCACATATTCGGCGGGAAAAAGGAATTTGGTTTCGATGACGCCTGGACTTTGCACGCCGAAAGAAACGAAGAGCATAAACTTCTGGAAAGCGATCACAACGACTTATACGAAGTCTGCAAAATAGGAGGGAAACTCCACTCCAAAGGAATGCTCGGCTACCTTGTATTCATGGGCGTCCGACTCATTGAATGCAAAAGAATTCTAAAAGAAACAGGAAGCATCTACTTACATTGCGACCACTCGGCAAATACTTACCTGAGATTGCTGATGGACGGCATCTTCGGCCAACATAACTTCCGCAACGAAATCATCTGGCACTATGGAAAGACTTCTAACGCGGCGGCAAAGAAGTTTTTGCGCGGCCACGATACCATTCTTTTCTACGCCAAAAACGCCGAGTTGGCAACTTACAATTCGCAATTCGAAACTAGACTATCCATACGCAAACAGCAGTTAGTCGATTCTGGATACAACACGAAAAACATGAACGGGCATAGGTATCTCTACATTTACGATGAGGAAAAAGTGGACGCAAAAGTAAAGTCTGGGAAAATCAAAATAAGTGAATTTGACATCATCAGGCGTGTGGATACGACGAGAGGAAACGCTCTCACGACGGTTTGGGAAATAGATCATCTCAATTCGCAATCCAAAGAAAAATCTGGTTGGGCGACACAGAAACCCATCGCGCTTTACTCTCGAATTATTTTGGCAAGCACCAATCCTGGCGACGTCGTCTTTGATCCGTTTTGCGGATGCGCAACTACTCTGGTTGCCGCCGAAAACGCCGGCCGGCAATGGATTGGCATTGACCGACATCCCGAAGCGGAAAAACAAGTCGTCCAACAACTCAATAAACTCAACAAGGGAACGGAAACCGAGACGCAAAACGAACTGGGGAAAGATTGGGGAAGAAGAGTAATCATAATTAACACTTACGAAAAAGATAAAGACGGAAAAGTAAAGAAAGATAAGAACGGGAAGTTTATATCTCTAAAACAGCTGCCCATCGCGCGAACCGATCTGGCCGCAACAATACCCTACAAAAAACATTTTAACGACCTATACACCAATCAGAACGGCATATGTAAAGGATGCGGAAGACACGTCGATAAACATATCGCGCACATAGACCACAAAGTTCCCCGAACAAAAGGCGGACAAGATCACTTCGGCAACTTGCAAATCTTATGCTCCGGTTGTAATACGCTCAAAGGAAATAGAACCATGGCGTGGCTAATGAAAACGCTCAAAGAAAGGGGACTCATGGTTAATCAAAGCAACGCCTATTAAAAGGCGGCCGAATCTCGCTTGGACTTTTTTGAGTTGGAGGCGGTTGTCGGGGTTCTGTTTTTGGTTTGGCGCGAAGGGATTCGCTTGTTGATTGGATTTGTTTAATAAGGGGCGGGGAAGATGAAGATTGAGTCGGTTTTTTCCACCGCCCGATGTGCGCCGCTTTTTTTGCTTAAACGGCATGCTTGTTGTTGTTAGGATTGGCTTTGCCGTCGGCGTCGTGAGGCGGGAGATGGGGTTTTATGTGTTTTCTCTTATTCTTCCGCTTGGTTTCATTCACGGCGCCGGCGGCTTTTCTTCCGCCGGTTTTGAAATGCGCCGATTTTTTGCTTGGCTTTTGATTTATGGACGGACACCGTCGCCGTCTTCGAGGAAGCGAAAGCGGGGTTGGTTTTCTGGTTTGTTGATCTCGATTTGGCGATGAAGGTTGGGGAATCTTGTTTTTGGACGCAAAATTCTTTTGAATTGGGATTGACTTTGCCGGCGCGCGGGGTTATTTTTCATTTTTTAAACGGCAAATAATTTGCGATTTTTTATGCATGAACAAAAGGACACTTCTCTTGGTCGGGCGGCTTCGAACTGCTCGGTTTTCTCGCAATCCGCAACACTCTGCCCCCCCCCCCCCCGCGCGCTAGTCGACTGAAACGGCTCTTTTTGGCCGCCGCAATCTTGGCAATCGCCGCCGAAAGCCAAGCCCAAATGCCGATTACGCTAGACGGCACCAATGGGATGCGGGCCATGAAAATCACTTTTGGAGGCGACGGAAACTATCGGCCTTCGAGAAACGCTTCGTTCACCAGAGGAAGCAGCGGCGTGGCCAATTCTTCTGATCCAAGTTTGGGATCAAGCACTCAGCTGAACACTCTTTTAGAAGCCCGTCCTTCAAGCCCATTTCCCTACAAAACAAACATCATAGGCAGTTTTAGCACAGGACAGTACGTTCCTTTCGACAGCGGCCTGCCGATGTCTCGAATCGCCAACGGAGCGACAAATAGCTTCAATGTGATCGGCCTTCGCTTCCTCATCTCGAACGACGTTCATTACTGGGACTTTGTCACCGATTCTGCTTCCGCGCTTCCTGCGGGTACCGGCCAAACCTACTCTTACACCGCCAACAGCGAACGTTTTTTCAGCTTGGATGCAACGGTGGGCGCCACTTTTGACCAAGCCTTCAACCCCGGCACTTTTCGGATGGGAGGCGACAGCGATGGCATCCAACTGAGGATTGTGCCGGAACCGGAAGAATACGCCTTGGTTGTCGGCTTGGGTTTGCTGGCCTTTGCGTTCTTTCGAAGGCGGAGAAGGCGAGCGGCGGCCAAGCCGGCCGATTCTTGTTGACTCTCGCGTTGCTATTTTCGCGGATGAAAAAGGGACGCTTTCTAATCGCGTGCTTCTTTGCTGATGGTTTGCGCCAAAGCGATGGTTTGAAACATGGATTTGGCTTTGTTGACGGTTTCTTCGTACTCTTTTTCTGGAACGGAATCATTCACCCAGCCGCCGCCGGCCTGAACAAAAGCTTTTCCCGCCTTCATCAGAGCGGTGCGGATGGTGATGCAGCAGTCTAGGTTTCCGTGATAGGAAAAATAGCCGACGCATCCGCCATAAGGGCCTCGTTGCGTTTGTTCCAACTCGGCAATGATTTGCATGGCGCGAATTTTTGGCGCTCCGCTCAACGTGCCGGCGGGAAAAGTAGCCCGCATCAGGTCATAAGGCGTTTTGTCTTTGGCCAAACGGCCTTCCACTTGCGAGACGATGTGCATCACGTGGCTATATCGTTCGATCACCATGAGTTCTTTGGTTTGCACCGTTTGGAAATCGCATACTCTGCCAATGTCGTTTCGCGCCAAATCCACCAGCATGACGTGTTCGGCCCGCTCTTTGGGGTCGGCCAGCAGCTCGGCTTCGTTGGCAAGGTCTTGCTCTGAGGTTTGGCCGCGCGGTCGAGTGCCGGCAATGGGGCGAATTTCCACCCGTCCGGCTTCACAGCGCACGTGGACTTCAGGCGAAGCGCCGACCAATGCCATGTCTTCCAACTCCAAAAGGAACATATACGGCGAGGGATTGACGGAGCGGGCAGCGCGATACACTTCCAATGGCGTCGCGTTGACTTTGGCCGAAAAGCGCTGCGAGCCAACCACTTGAATCATATCGCCGGCCCGAATGTATTCTTTGGCCTTCGCCACGTTAGACAGGAATCGGCTTTTTTCCAAGTTTGACCGAAAGTCCAGAGGAAGCGTTTCCCTAACTAGCGAGGCCGGTCGATATCGGATTGGCTGCGCCAGCGCCCGGACAAGTTCTTCAATGCGAAGAATGGCGGATTGCCAAGCGGCGGCGGCGTTTTGGCCGGCCTCAATCTTGGCATTGACGATGATGGTGATCGTCTGCTCCACGCGGTCAAAAACCAGCAGTTCATCCGCAATCAAAAAGTAAACCGTGGGTGTATCAAGCTCGTTTCGTTTCGGCTTCGGCACCGCCGTCTCCACATCGTGAATAAACTCATAGCCAATAAACCCCACGGCGCCGCCGATAAAGCGATTCGGCAGGCGAGGAAGCGGCACCGGGCGATAGCGATCTAAATAACGTTCCACAACTTCCAAAGCGTCTCGAACTTCGTTCGCCTTGCCGGCGGACGGCGAGCGGCCGCCAACCCGATAGATTTCTGCAGTCTTTCCCTTCTCCCGCAATTCTACCCGATCCTCCCACTGCCGAATAATCGCTTTGGGATCGCAGCCGACAAACGAATACCGCCCCAAACGATCGCCGCCCTCGACCGACTCAAAGAGAAAGGCCTCGCCTTGCCCGCGAAGTTTCCAATAAGCGGAAACCGGAGTGTCGAAGTCCGCCAAAATTTGCCGCGTGACGGGAATCAAATTCCCCTGCACGGCCAACCGCTCAAACTCATCTTGACTGGGAAAATGCGGCATCGTCTCTTTCTGGACAATCACAACGCGGCGGCGCCAAACAAACCGCGCCGCGTCCCCAAACCGCTAAAACCACTACATGCGAAAAAGCCGCGCATCTGCTACAATCAAACCATGTTGTGCATAATTACAGACCAACGTTGCCTAGCCTATCATTCGCCGGGTCACCCCGAACGGCCGGCGAGAATCGAAAATACCGCCAAGGCCTTGCGAACGCAAGAAACGCTTGCAATTCAATGGAAACAACCCAACTTGCCGACGGAAAATCTCCTAAATCTAGCGCACTCGCCAAAACACCTCGAAAACCTCAAATCTCCAAAAACAGACTTTGACGGCGACACGCCCGCCCATCCCCAAATCTACGAACACGCCCGCCGATCCGTTGGCGGCGCCTTGGACGCCTTGCAACTCTCCCTCAACGGCCAACCCGCTTTTAGCCTCTTGCGCCCTCCCGGACATCACGCCACCCAAAACCGCGCCATGGGATTTTGCTATCTAAATGCCGTCGGCCTCTCCGCTCTTCACGCTTCCGCCAACCTTAGCAAACGTGTCGCCGTGTTCGACTTCGACGTGCATCACGGAAACGGCACCGAATCCATCCTCCTCAACCAAAAAAACACCGCCTTTTTCTCCGTGCATCAGCACCCCTGCTATCCCGGGACCGGACTAGCCAACGCCGGCAACAATTGCTTCAACTTCCCTGTGCCGCCGCGAACATCGCGAAGAGAATACCGAGACATCCTCCGTCGAGTGCTGACAAAATTAATCCAATGGAAGCCCGATATCATCGCCGTTTCCGCCGGATTTGATGCCTACGCCCATGACCCCCTTGCCCAAGAAACCCTCGAAGCCGAAGACTTCCACTGGCTAGGACAACAAATTGCCTGGCAAAACTTGCCCTTCTATAACGTCCTCGAAGGCGGATACAGCGACGACCTGCCCCAACTCATCCTCGCCTACCTCAATGGAATTCAAGAAGGTGCGGCGTCCGGGCAATCCGGCGCTCCTATAAATCCCACGGAAAAGAAGGGAGGAAAAATTTTGACATGATTGCAAATGAAACAAAATTTCAAACCGTCATCGAGAAAAATACCTTCTATTTTCACAACCCAATTTTTCAACAGAAATACGAAGGGTATATCAACTCGCTGAATGAAACCCTATTGGTCTTAAAAAACAATGTGGAAACACATGGGGTAAGACGAGAGCTTTTTGAAAACCTTTTGGCAACAAAAGAAAACGGTTTGAAAACTTTACTCGCACTAACCGGATTTGCAAATGAGAGCTTAAAAAGGCTCATTACCCTCGTAAGAGTGACCAATGATGTGGAATTGGCAAGATTGTTGCATAAGGATCAGTGGGCAGAGGAAGCAGAATTGACAGACATAACCGAATGGGGAGATAGCAAAATATCCAACCTGATCAAGAGAAACGAATACTTCAGAAAAGGCATTGTAAATCTGTTTTTCGAGGGGGCAAGCGTACCGTTTTTAGCAAAAACATTGCCTCTTTTTGAGATCAAAAAACTGTCGATTTCAAAACTCAAATTTGAAATGCCCACTCTAATTGATACTTTGATTCGCTACAAAGAAAAAGGGAGTTATTCAGGACAGGCACAAAATAATCCCGAATATTTGATAACCACGATTTTACAAGACCAAGGAATTACCTTTGCGAAAGGCGACCTTCCCGAGTTGTCCAAAAACGAATCCGTTGCGAAACGAACAATGGACTTTATTATTCCCAACAAGCAAAATCCCAAACTCATCATAGAAAGTTCGTTTTTAGTGACAACGTCATCGGGACAGGGCGATAAATCAAAAACAGAAGTCAATATCAAAACGTTGATAGATAGGCATTATCCCACAGCCAAATTTATTGGTTTTATCGATGGCGTGGGTTGGTATGTGCGCCGAGGCGATCTGTGGCGTATGGTTTCGGCCTATGATGATGTTTTCACATTTGAAGCAAGTGAAATAGAACGATTTGAACGCCTTCTCAAAACCTTTTCAAAGTGAGAAAGAGAGATGATTGAACGATACCTAAACAGTGTTACTCAAGGCGATTGTTTAGAATTGCTAAAAACAATGCCCGATAACTCGGTAGATGTCGCGTTTGCGGACCCACCCTTTAACCTCAAAAAATCCTACAATAGCTACAAAGATCGCCGAAAACTCCGAGAATATTTGGACTGGTGCGAACTTTGGATAACCGAAATGGTTCGCATTGCCAAACCAACGGGCAGTATTTTTGTCCACAACATACCGAAATGGCTCACATTTTATACGGCGTATCTGAATAAAATTGCCGATTTCAAGCACTGGATAAGTTGGGACGCGCCGACCGCCCCAATGGGAAAAACCCTGCAACCCTCGCATTATGGGATTTTATTTTACGCCAAAGACATCGAACAATTGAAATTTTATGAGATTCGTTATCCGCACAAACGCACGCGAAAAGAAGGGCTATTGGCAAAAGATTACGGTGGCAAAAAAAGACTCTTACACCCATTCGGCCCTCTCGTGTCCGATGTGTGGACGGATATTCACAGGGTAAAGCACAATAAATACAGAGACAAACACCCCTGCCAGTTGCCCATACATTTATTGGAACGCATCATTTTAATGTCCTCAGATGAGGGCGATATCATTCTCGATCCCTTTAGTGGCACGGGCACAACGGCGTTGGCCGCCAAGCGTTTGGGCAGAAATTTCATCGGTTTTGAATTGGACGACAAATACGTTGAAATAACGCAAAATAAACTTTTGCAAGAGAATTTTAGGTCGAAATTGGGGCGATGTTGGGTCAGTTTTTATCTCGATAAATTGGTCACCTTAAGAGACGAAGATTGGAATGACATAAAAGAATTTTTCCACATTCCATCTCAAATTGAAAAGATAGATCTCATGCCGATTGTCTTAAAATCAAACGCGGCGATTTCCATATCTTCCGAAAAAAATGAGAATAATCGCAAAGACGCGCTCCAAGAAGAACTCACATTGTCTTAGCAACTGACGAAGAAGGAAAAAGAAAAGAGATGAGATTAGATAGCGGGAAAGTGCGGGGGTGGTTGGAGAGGGGGGATTTGCGGGGTTTGTTTGTGGAGGAGTTGGGCTGGGATTATTATGGGGGAGATATGAACATTTCTGTTGGCGGGGAAGTTTCTTTGTTAGAAGGGGTAGCGGAGAAGCGGGGCTTGGTAGTTTTTCGATACACGGCCAAGTCTGAGGGGGGCTTTCCGAAGCATCCTGTGCGGCAGAGGATTGAAAGAGAAGTGGCGAAGCGGGTTCGCGAGCATTTGATTGTGTATGTTTCGCATGATGAAAAGACGCAAGTGTGGCAGTGGGTCAAGCGGGAGTTGGGGAGGCCGGAGAGGACGCGGACGCATGTCTATCATCGGGGGCGGACGAGCGAGTTGTTGGTTCAGAAGTTGGAGAGGCTTCACTTCACATTGGAAGAGGAGGAAAAAGGATTGAGCATTGTGGATGTGGCCGGGCGGGTTGGTTTGGCTTTTGATGTGGAGAAAGTGACCAAGCAGTTTTATGAGCGGTTCCAGAGGGAGCATAGCGATTTTCTGGGTTTCATAGAGGGGGTTTTGGATGTGGCTGGGCGGGAGTGGTATGCGTCGGTGATGCTCAATCGCTTGATGTTTATCTATTTCATCCAGAAGAAGGGGTTTCTTAACGGCGATACCGATTATCTCCGCACGAACCTTTCCCGAAGCAAAGCAGCTGGCCCAGACCGGTTCTATAAAACCTTCCTCTGTCCGCTCTTTTTTGAGGGGTTTGCGAAGCCGCCCAACGAGCGCAGGGAGGAGGCAAGAAGGCAACTGGGTGAGGTGCCGTATTTGAACGGGGGGATTTTTCAGAGGCATCCTATTGAGAGGGAACATGGGGAGAACATTCGGATTCCGGGCAAGGCGTTTGAGCGGTTGTTTGGTTTCTTTGAGCAGTATCAATGGCATTTGGAGGATCGGCCATTGCGGAAGGCCAACGAGATTAACCCGGATGTGTTGGGGTATATCTTTGAGAAGTATATTAACCAGAAACAGATGGGGGCGTATTACACGAAGGAAGACATCACCGGCTATATTGGGCGCAACACGATTCTTCCGTTTTTGTTTGGGGAAGCGCAGAAGAGTTGCGCGATTGCGTTTGAGCCGTCTGGCGGGGTGTGGCGGTTGTTGGCGGAGGAGCCGGACAGATACATTTACGGAGCGGAGCGGCACGGGATGACTTATGATATTCATCAGCATAAAGAGCTGGCGGAGAAGCGGGAGTTGCCGGGAAAGATAGCGGTTGGAGTGAAGGATGTGGGGAAGCGGGAAGGTTGGAATGATCCGGCGGAGGTGGAGTATGGGTTGCCGACGGAGACTTGGCGCGAGCATGTGGGAAGGCGGCGGCGTTATGAAGAAGTTCGGGCCAAGTTAGCTGCTGGGGAAGTGAGGTCGATTGAGGATTTGGTGACTTATAATTTAGATATAGAGAAGTTTGCGCGGGATGTGATTCAAAACAGCGAGGGGCCTGAGTTAGTTCGGGCGTTTTGGAAGGCGTTGGGAGAAGTTTCGGTATTGGATCCGACTTGCGGGTCGGGGGCGTTTTTGTTTGCGGCGCTGAACTTGTTGGAGCCGTTGTATGGGGCTTGTTTGGAGGCGATGCGCGGTTTTGTGGGGGATGTGGAGCGGGCGCAAAGTACCCCCCCCCCCCCCCCCCCCCCCGCAAAGTTGGAAGATTTTCGGGAAGTGTTGGAGCGGATGGAAGGGCATGCGAGCGAGCGTTACTTCATTCTCAAGTCCATTATCATGGGGAACTTGTATGGAGTGGACATTATGGAAGAAGCGGTGGAGATATGCAAGTTGCGGTTGTTTTTGAAATTGGTGGCGCAGGTGGAGAAGAAGGAAGATATCGAGCCGTTGCCGGACATAGACTTCAATGTGCGTTCTGGGAATACGCTGGTAGGCTTTGCTTCGCTGGAGGAAGTCAAAGAAGCGTTGGGAAGCGATCTAATCAAACAACAGAGCTTGCCTCAGATAGAAGAGCGGGCGGCGGTTGCGGATATAGCGTTTGGGAAGTTTCGGCGGATGCAGACCGAACTGGACATGGATGTGAACCAGTTCAACAAGGCGAAGGAAGACTTGCAAGAGCGGCTGGAGGCTTTGCGCGGGGAGTTAGATGGCTATTTGGCGAAGGACTACGGGGTGAAGATGGAAGACAAAGGGGCGTATAAAGAATGGCAAAGGAGTCATCGGCCGTTTCATTGGTTTGTGGAGTTTTACAGGATAATGCGGCAAGGCGGCTTTGATGTGATTATTGGCAATCCGCCCTATGTGGAATACAGCAAAGTCAAAAAGGATAGAAAGGAGGGCTACACCATCAAAAACTATAAAACCCTCCCCTGCAGCAATCTCTACGCTTTTGTTCTAGAACGCGCTAACAGTCTAAAAAGCAAAACTGCTTATTTTGGAATGATTGTCCCAATTTCCATCACTAGCGCAAATAGAATGCAATCTCTTCGAGATATTTTTGAATCTGATACGATGTATATCTCTAATTTTGCCGACCGTCCGAGCCCATTGTTTGCGGAAGCGCACCAACAATTAACCATTACGATCGCCATCCCATCTAACGAGCGATGTAAATACAAATACTCTGCTAGATTTAGGCATTGGAAAAGTGAGGAGCGAGACTGTCTAATGCCTTTGCTCTTTTACCGAGAAGTTCCCTTACTTCATACAGAAGTATGGCTTAAAAACGATTCACCTCTAGAAAATGCGATTCTTACCAAAATTGAAAGGAATAAGAATTCGATTCCTTCCTACTTCCAAAGTAGTGGAGAAACTATTTCGATTTGTGGCGGCACCGGCGGATACCGGCTTCGAACTTTTGATGGAGCAGTTTCTTCAAAGGCGTGTAACTCGTATTCCATTGCGAGGAAAAAGCTTCTTGCGATATGCGCTGTATTAAACTCCAGCACTTTCTATTGGTTTTGGCGGAAGGTTTCCAATTGTCGGAGTTTGAACACTCGAGATATGCAAAAATTCAAGATTGATTTACACCAAGATTTGTTAAATGATCTGGACGAAGTTGGCGCTGAACACTTGAAAGCGCTAAAAGCCACACGCGAATACCGTCCGGGCAAGATGGCTTATGACCAATACCGCCCGGCACAAGCCAAGGCAAAGGTAGACGAAATCGACCGCGTGCTGGCCAAGCACTACGGCTTCACTGATAAAGAGTTGGATTTCATCATCAACTACGACATCAAATACCGCATGGGTTTAGGCGAGCGCAAAACATGAACGGACAAGATGGCGCGCTTGGTTTTTGGATTTGAAATTATCGTAGGCATACCTTAGAAAGAGGGGAGATTATGAGTGGGCGTGATCCTTTATTGAAGATTCGGTTTGAAGGCAAGGCGGTCGGATCGGGGACAATTCCGGTGCCGCATCTGTTGCGCTTTCTTTCGGGCATGGACAAGGCGTTGCAACGGACTGGTTGGGTTTTGCAAGGCAAGGCCGAGAGTGTGCGTCGGGGACAACCTCCAAAGAAAGTCAAACAAAAGCTAGAATTCGACTTGGTGCAGTTAACGCACGGAAGTCCGGCGGCAGTGTTAGGCTTTGAGCGCAGGCAGACCACCATGCACCTGCCCAGCATGGACTTTGGTCTGGAAGTGCTAAAAAAAGCAATTGACGGGCTGGCAACGGTGCAGGAGATTGCGTTGGAAGAACCGTTGCCTGAGGGTTGCGACAACGGTGTATTGAAGGCTTGGCGCGACGCTGGAACGCTTTTCCACCGGGGAATTGCGAAGATCGAATTTACTTTGCGTCGGCAAGCTACGCCTATAAGCACGGTGTTTACACCGAAAGGATTCAACCGTATCCGAAAGCGTATCCAAGGACCTCAGACAAACATGCGAACCATTGAAGGACGATTGCTTATGGCGGATTTCAAGGAACATAAGACTTGTTGCCGAGTGCATCCTTCGGTTGGCGATCCCGTGCTTTGTCTATTCGATGAAGATCAGAAGGAGGAGGTTCTGAGCGACATTCTGCATCACGTTCGAGTTGTTGGGGAAACGGAGGAAGACCCAGTCAGCGGCAAGATTAAGAGCATTCAGATTCACGACATCGAACGGTTGAAAGAGCGTGAGGATGAGTCGGTGGATTTGTTGCCGCAATGGGCGCTGTTTTCGCAAAATTTTTGGGAGTCGCCATCGTTGGAGGAATTAGCCAAGGCGCAGGGGGTGAAGCCGATGAAGGACGCGAGCGATATTATTGGCACTTGGCCGGGTGAAGTAGACGATGGATTTGAAGAGTGGATTGACGAGCTGCGTCATCCCGGGAGGAAAGGATCGGATCGGTCGTGAACGGCGGCTGGATCCTTTTCGATACGAACGTTGTTTCATACATGATGAAGGGCGGCCGTTTGGCGGCGGTATATGCGCCGCACTTGCAAGGACGGTTGCGAGCGATTGCCTTTATCACCGTTGGGGAGATGTACTCCTGGGCGGAAAGGGGGAACTGGGGCGAGCCGAGGCGAAAGGAACTGGAAACGACGTTGGGAAAATTTGTGGTGATTCCTTATGACCATGAAATTGCGCGTTGTTATGGACGAATTGTGGCGGGGCAACGGAAAACCATTGCGACTAATGATGCATGGATTGCCGCATGCGCCGTTCGGCACGGAGTGCCCTTGGTAACGCACGATGCGGATTTTAAGGGAATTTCTTTTTTGGAGATTATTACGGAGCAAGTGGATTAGCGGAGGTTGTCGAAGTGGAAGGCGGTGATTTTGCCGTTGGATATGGTGAGTTTTTGGAGGATGTCGGGGCCGGGCGCGGTGGTTTTGATTTTCCAGAGGTGGGTGGTTCCGTTGGCGGTGTTGAGGGTGTCTAGGTAGGTGGGGTTGTAGCCGTTGCGGAGGCGGTGTTTGAGGGTGGATTGGAGGTTGCTGTAGTGGAATGGGTTGACGGTGAGTTGGTTGGCGAGGAGGTTGAGGAGGGATTTGTGGGCGACGGTTTCGAGGGATTTTGTGGAGACTGTGATTAGGGATTGGATGACGGTTTGGCGGAGTTGTTCGATGGGCGGGGGCGTGGTTTTTTGGGTAGTTGGGGGCGTGGGGTTGGGTTGCGGGGGTTGTTGTTGAGGGTTTGGAGTTGTTTGTGCGGCGGTTTGGCGGGTTTTTTTTGGGGTGTTTTTTGTTAGGGGGTTGGTGGGAGAGGTTGGGGCTGGTTGTGTTTGGGTGGATTCTTTCTGTTTTAATTCTTTGATTTGGTTGCGGATTTTGGCGAGTTCTTTTTCGAGTTTCAAGTTTTCTGTTTGTGGAACTGGTTGCGGATTTTTTGAAGTTTTGGCGGGTTTTTCGGGGATGAATGGTGTTGCGATGGATAGGGATAGAGATAGCGCGAGGGTTATCCAGAGGGTTGTTGTGCTTTTGATGCCTTCCCAATCTGGCCAGACGGTTGCGATGGCGCGGTTGGTTCGCAGGATGCGAATTGCGGCGAAGGCAAGGCCGCTGCTGGCTGTAAGCAGGGCGGCGTAGAGGAGAAGTTTCGTTGTCATTTTGAGAAGCCGTCGGGAAGTTTTGTTGGTTTGAGGCGGAGAGGTCAAGGAGGAAGGGGGGGTTTTGGCGGTGTTTTGTTGTGGGTTTGTTTTGGCGTACGATGGATTGGGAGTTTTGTGAGAATGGAGAATGAGATTGAAAAGGGTGTTGGGGGAGGGCAGTTTTGGTGGGTTTCCGAAGGCGCGGTTGGCTGGAGAAGGGGATGATAAAGTTGCGATATTCGACTTGGGATGGGAAGGTTCATTTGCGTGTTTTGGCGGAGGGGCGCACTTCGCTGGGACGAACGGTGGAGAATGACGTTGTGGTGGATGATTTGTCGGTTTCTGGGCGTCATTGTGAATTTGAGGTTTTGGGGGATAATTTGGGGACTTTTGCCATTCGGATTGAAGCGGCTGGAGGGGATGGGAGCGAGGGCAGGCCTGCGGAAGGGGAGGCTGCTCTTCCCGCGCAGTTGGAGGATGGGACTTATAGCTGCATGCGACATCGGGAAACGCGCGCCGAGTTTGAATGCGATCGTTGTTATATGCTTTTTTGCGGCGAGTGTTTTTCGGGGAAAGGAACAGATGCGGGAGGGACGATCTGTCCTTCGTGCGGTCGGGAGTTGCGGGTTCTTGACTGGTCAGGGATGGAAAGAACGAGGGGGGATGTTGTGAAGGATTTGTTGCCTGAAGAGGTCAAAAAAGTCTTGCGTCGCTGGCAGGGTTTTCGGCGAGGAAAGGGCGAGTGAAAGAGCAAGGGTTGGCGTCTTTTTGGGGATCGGTTGTCAGTTTGAAATACGGTGGAGGCGCACGGGGATGAGGCCGGCGTTGGGATGGGCTAGGGTTTGGAATGCGGCGCGGCTGAGGTCGATGATGCGCCCTTGCCTCACTAGGCGTTTTGCGGGGCCGCGGTCTGTGATGGTTACGATTACGGATCGGTTTTGGTGAACGACGCGGATCTTTGTGCCGAAGGGGTAGAACCAGCTGGCTGCGGTTAAATGGTCGGGATTGAAGGGTTCGCCGTTGGCCATGGGGTTGCCGCGCAGTTCTTCTCCGTAGAAGCTGGCGACGCCGGATGTGGGAACTTGGCGGGGCGGTTGTCTTTGGCGGAGGGGGACTTGGTAGCGCGGTGGAAAGTGTTGTTTTCCTTGGTAGGGAATGATGCGGCTTGGGTTGCGCTGACAGCCGGCAAAAAAGAAGCAGGCGAGCGCGATCCACATTGCGGCTCTGATTCGCTGTGATTTTGAAAGGCGCCTGGCGGCGGCGGGTGTGGTTGCGTCCATAGTTTTGCTTCGTTTTTGATTTTTCGGAATTGAAACTGGAAACGCCGGGTTGGGTCAATGCAGAATTTTGTTAGCGGCGATGGTGTTGATGGATGAGGTTCTGCGGAATTTGAAGGGTTGCTTGGCGTGGGGATTTAGGGTTGACTTGGTTAAGTGAGGCTGACGGTGAAGTGCGATTATGCGGCGCGGGCGGTGCTTGGTTTGGCTCGTCGTTATGCCTCCGGCAAGGCGGTTCGCGTCGAGTCGCTTGCGAGAGATCAGTTGATTCCACAAAACTATTTGTTGCAGATTTTGATTGAGCTGAAGACATTTGGGATCGTTCGCAGCCAACGGGGGAAAGACGGCGGGTATTTGTTGGCGCGCCCGCCTGAGGAAATTACTTTGGCGGATGTGTTGCAGTGCGTTCACGGCCGCATTTTTGAGCCGTCGGGGGATTTGGGTTGTCCGCCTGAGCTGCGGGAAAGTTGGCTACGGATTCAGGGGGCGTTGGAGGAGGCGTCTGGGTCGATCCACTTTCAGCAGATTGTGGAAGCGGCTAATCAAGAGCCGGAAATGTATTATATTTAGCCTTAGTCCATGCGAAGGGGTTGTTTGATTTTCTGCTTCCGATTCCAGCGTTGGCTCTGGGATGATCGACGTTTTTGGTTTGGAATCGTTCTGGTTGTGTTGGGCGTCTTGCAAGGCGGCTCTTTGCCGGCGGCGCCGGTTGATTTCAATCGGGATATTCGTCCGATTCTTGCGGATCGCTGTTTTTCCTGCCACGGACCGGATGCAAAAGAACGGCAAGCGGATTTGCGCTTGGATGTGGAATCGGAGGCAAAAGCGCTTCGATCCGGCAGGGCGGCCATTGTTCCCGGTCAGCCGAATCTCAGCGAATTGGCGGTGCGGATTGAGGCTTCTGATTTGGCGGATCAAATGCCACCGGAAGATTCTGGAAAGTCATTGACGGCGGAGGAAGTGGCACTCCTCAAACGTTGGATTGCGGAGGGCGCGCGTTGGTCAAGGCACTGGGCTTATCAAACTCCGGCGCGAAGGCCGGCACCGCCAGTGAACCAAAAGGAATGGCCGCAAAACTGGATTGATCACTGGGTGCTTTCCAGACTGGAGTCCGAAGAGATGAAACCTTCTCTGGATGCGGACCCCGTGACTCTGGCGCGGCGGCTCAGCTTTGACTTGGTCGGCCTGCCTCCGGCGCCGGAAGTCGTCCGGGAATTTGCCGCCGCGCCAACGCCCGAAGCGTATGAACGGTTGATAGACGCTTTGCTGAACAGCCCCCGGTTTGGAGAGCGAATGGCCGTGTATTGGTTGGATTTGGTGCGGTATGCGGACACGGTCGGCTATCACGGAGATCAGGATCACAACATCTCGCCTTATCGCGATTATGTAATCGACGCCTTCAACGACAACATGCCGTTTGACCAATTCACCCGCGAACAGTTGGCCGGAGACTTGCTTCCCAATCCCACCGTCGACCAACGCATCGCCACCGGCTACAACCGCCTGTTGCAAACTTCCCACGAAGGAGGCGTCCAGCCAAAAGAATATCTGGCCATTTACGGCGCAGATCGGGTTCGCAACCTTTCCAGCGTGTGGTTAGGCGCCACTATGGGATGCGCCCAATGTCACGACCATAAATACGACCCCATTACCAGCAGGGATTTCTATGCGATGCAGGCTTTTTTCGCCGACGTAGATGAAACGCGGCATTTCAAAAACGGCACCAACGACTTGCCCACGCGGCGCGAGCCGGAAATCCAAGTCTTGAGCCGGCGCGAACGACTCTTACTGGCTTCTTTAGAACGCGAAATCCAAGCGCTGGAAAAACAGACGAACGACAAGAAAGATGGGATGGCCGACAATCGCCGGCTTTCCTATTTGCGCCGATTGAGGGAACAAATTGCGGCGGGAATGCGGAAAATCATGGTCACGCAAGCTGTTTCTCCGCGAACCATTCGGCTATTGCCGCGCGGCAACTGGCTGGATGATTCCGGGCCGATAGTGGCGCCGGCCGTGCCGGCTTTTCTCGGCTCATTGAAGTTGGAAACCGCTCGGCGGGCAACCCGTTTGGATTTGGCGCGTTGGTTGACCGACGCCGAAGACGGAATCGGACTTCTGACGGCGCGAGTATTCGCCAATCGCCTGTGGTTTTTGATGTTTGGGAACGGGCTTTCGCAATCGCTTGATGATTTTGGCGCCCAAGGCAAACCGCCGTTGCACGAAGAATTGCTGGACCAGTTGGCGATTGAATTTGTGAAAAGCGGCTGGAACATCAAACACATGATGCGGATCATGGCGCAAAGCCGAACCTATCGACAAGATTCCTCAGCGTCTCCGGCAATGCGCGCGCTCGATCCTGAAAATCAACTTCTTTCCCGCCAATCTCGTTTTCGGTTGCCGGCCGAAATGATTCGAGACGCGCTTCTGGATGCGGGCGGCCTGCTGAACTACGAAATTGGCGGCCCCAGTGTAAAACCCTTTCAGCCGAGCGGTTACTATCGGCACTTGAACTTTCCCAAACGCACTTACAAACCTCACTCGGATCAGAGGCAATGGCGCCGAGGCGTTTACGTTCACTGGCAACGGCAGTTCCTCCATCCTATGTTCGCCGCCTTTGACGCGCCGAGCCGGGAAGAATGCGCCGCCCGCCGGCCAGTGTCCAACACACCTCTAAGCGCGTTAGTTCTGCTGAACGATCCCAGTTTTGTGGCCGCCGCCAAAGGATTGGCCGAGCGCATGAAAAACGAAGGAGACCTCGCGCGGGAAAAGCGGCTTCGATTCGCCTTTGAGCAAACGCTTTCCCGCGCGCCGGATGCCGAAGAACTTTCTTTGTTAGTTTCCCTCCTTGAAGGAGAAACCGACGAAACCCAAGCCTGGATTTTGGCTGCGCGGGCCATTTTGAACCTCAGCGAAACCATCACCCGATTTTAACCGGCAAACAAATCCATTTTGGAAATAAACGATGCACAAATAACCGACGACGAAAAGAAACGGCTTGCGGAAATCATGGACAGATACCCAACCGTGCTGGAACGACTGCGCTCTCTATGAAAAGGAAAACCACAATCTCAACCATCGCCGCCGCGCTCGGCTTTCTCTGCCTAATCATCCTGCTCCTGCAACAACTCTTTTGACCGCAAAATCTCATGTGGGAAAAACTAGCCATTTGGGAAAAGCTAGCGACCATCGCCCACGCGCTCGGACTGCTCTTCTACCTTGTCGTTTTTTACCTTCCCATGGCGAAAAACGAAATCGGAGTCATCTTCTTTATCGCCGTCGCGCTCGGACAGTTCTGGCTTTGGTGTTGGCTCTTTACCAAAATAAAAGAAGCGGAATGCTTCATCATTCTTCTTGGGTCGATTCGCGCCTGCATAATCTTCATCGCCTGCTGGCTCGGACTGATCATCATGTTGGGTTGCCTCCTAATGGGCGGCGGAATCATCTTGCTTTGGATTATTACTATAGTTCTGTATTTGCTCTTTCCCAGTTTCCCCAAATGAAACCCGCCAAACCATCCTCTGACAAACCGCGCTGCGCCAAACTTCACAACTGGAAGACGCCTAAACCAAAAGACGGCTTCCTCGTTTGCATGGATTGCGGAACTTGCTTTGCCGTCTCGGGATTTCCACGAACTTGACTTGTGAAATGCCAATGCTATAACTAGAAATCGCCGACGCCGAAAGATGACGTTCGCGTCTGTCAAACCTGCGGAACGGCAAATTGATCTGCTTATGCATGACGACATCGAAAATCAAAAAAGTCTCAGCCGGCGCTCTTTTCTGCGGCAGTCCGGCCTAAGTCTTGGAAGCGTTGCTCTCGGATCGCTCCTGCAAAAAGACCTGCGCGGAGAAGCCAGAAAGAAAAACCTTTTCCACTGGGCGCCCAAGGCAAAGCGCGTCATTTTCTTGTGCATGGCGGGCGGCCCGTCCCACTTGGAAACATTTGACTACAAGCCGAAATTGGCCGCGCTTCACGGACAACCCATGCCCGATTCCTACACGCAGGGACAACCTATTGCGCAACTCCAAGGGCAGGCTTTGAAATGCCAAGAACCGATGACGGCATTTCGTCGATACGGCCGGAGCGGTCAGGAAATCAGCGACTTTCTGCCTTGGCACGCAAAAATGGCCGACGAAATCGCCATCGTGAGATCCATGGTTACGGAGCAAATCAACCACGATCCGGCGCACACCTTTATGAACACCGGCACGGCGATCAGCGGCCGGCCGTCCATGGGAGCATGGATTACTTACGGGTTGGGCGCGGAAACTTCCGATTTGCCGGGCTTTGTCGTCTTGACAAGCGTGGGAGGCCGCAATCCGCAACCCATCGCCTCTCGGCAGTGGGCTTCGGGCTTTTTGCCCAGCCGCTTTCAGGGCGTGGAGTTTCAATCCAGCGGCGATCCCGTTTACTATGTCAAAAATCCGGACAGCACCACCAACGCCCAACAATCAAAACTGGTGCGGACCATCAATCAACTAAACCGGCATCGCAGCCAAACGCTGCAAGACGCAGAAATTGAAACAAGAATTGCCGCTTACGAAATGGCCTTTCGCATGCAAAGCTCCGTACCGGAACTTGTGGATATGTCCGACGAACCTCAACACATTTTAGAAATGTATGGCGCTGTTCCCGGAGATGGCTCCTATGCCTCCAATTGTTTGTTCGCCAGACGGCTCGCCGAACGCGGAGTGCGATTCATTCACCTTTACCATCGCGGTTGGGATCATCACGGCGATCTCGTGCGGTATATGAACACTTGCTGCGGACTCACTGACAAGCCGACTTGGGCGCTATTGACCGATTTAAAACAACGCGGAATGTTGGAAGAAACCTTGATTATCTGGGGCGGCGAGTTTGGGCGCACGCCTATGTATCAAGGAAAGGGTGGGCCGGGGCGAGATCATCATATCAAAGGCTTTTCTATGTGGCTGGCAGGCGGCGGCGTCCAAGGCGGCGTCGCCTATGGTGCTACCGATGAATTGGGCTACCATTCGGTCGACAAAATTGTACACGTCCGAGACCTCCACGCCACTATGCTTCACTTGTTGGGAATTGATCACCGCCGTTTCTCCGTTCCCTTCCAAGGTCTGGACACAAGGTTGACGGGAGTCGAAGAAGCGAATGTTATTCACGGCATATTGAGCTGATATTGCCGTTGCCAGCCCTGCCGGATCGTATTCATGCTCTTTATGAAGAAAAAAGGAACTGCTACTGGAAGAGCCGGCTCATGAGCAACTACTATATTGTTGTGGAGTATTTGGAATACATAGGAGATTGATGTTATGGAAGAGATTATAGGTGGTCTGATAGGAACAGCGTTAGGTTTGGCATTTCTTGTATGGTTGGTTGCATGGTTTGTTATTTGCATAGTATTGTTTCCGTTTCTAATGTGGTTCGCATACAAAGACGTAAGAAAAGTAAGGCAGATATTAGAGATTGTGTTCAAAGAGCATATAAAAGTGGATGAGCAAAATAAGATATATGAGAAGAGTAGAAACAAACTGGAGAAATCTAATGCGGTTAGAGGATATAGGAAATGGAAACAAGACGAGAAAGATAGGAAATACAATTTAATGAAGGACGAAATAGCTAGAAGGAAGGGGAATTGATTATGAAGATGAGATTGATTACATTGTTGGCCTGTGCGGTTATAGCCTGTAACAATTGTATTTGTCTCTTCCATTCTAAACCGCTTTGTCCACGAATCCAAAACTGCCGGTGCGCAGTGGACGCGCCTTTTTGTGAGTAGGCAAATTTTCCGCGCGCTGGTTTGTTTCGTATGATTGCTCTTTATAATTGCGAGGTGGAAGGCTAAGTTGTCGGCGTTCAGAATGGGTTTGCGTTTGTTCAATACACTTTCTCGGCAAGTCGAGGCCTTTGTTCCGTTGGAAGGGGGCAAGTTGGTTCGTCTTTATTGTTGCGGACCCACCGTTCACGACTTTGCTCATATAGGAAACTTCCGCACTTTTGTGTTGGCCGATCTTTTGTGTCGATACCTTCGGTTTCGGGGATATGATGTAATTCACGTGATGAATGTGACGGATGTTGAGGATAAGATCATTGCTCGCGTGAGAAAAGCAGGCGTGTCGTTGAAGGATTACACGGCCAAGTTTGAGAAGGCGTTCTTTGAGGATTTGGACGCTTTGGGGTGCGTTCGGCCGGATCAAGTTCCCCGCGCCTCTAATCATATTTCGGAGATCATAGATCTAATAAAGAAGTTGATGGATAAGGGGATTGCTTATACGGCCGGGGATGGTTCGGTTTACTTCAGCATCCAAAGGTATCAAGAGCTGGGCAGAGTGTACGGCCAGTTGACGAAGTTGGATTTTGATCAGATGAGGCCCGGTGAAAGGGTTCGAAGTGATGAGTATGAAAAGGATGCGGCGGCGGATTTTGCACTTTGGAAGGCGCGCGCGCCGGAGGACGGCCTGGTTTTTTGGGCAAGCCCTTGGGGAGAAGGCCGGCCGGGCTGGCACGTTGAGTGTAGCGCTATGAGTATGAAGTTGTTGGGAGCGAGTTTTGACCTCCATTTGGGAGGAGAGGATTTGATGTTTCCCCACCACGAAGATGAAATTGCGCAGAGCGAAGGCGCCGGCGGACAAAAGCCAGGAGAGAAGTTTGTTCGCTATTGGGTTCACGTAGCGCATCTTTTGGCCGAAGGTAAGAAGATGTCCAAGTCTATTGGAAATTTTTTCACCCTGAGGGATTTAAGAAAGAGGGGATTTAGCGGACGAGAGATTCGATTTATCCTTATTTCCGCCCACTATCGGGAGACTTTCAATTTTACGCTGGATGGATTGCGCGGCGGGAGGTCTGCGCTGCGCCGCATTGATGAGTGCATTGGAAAGCTGGGCGAAACCGCCGGAAACGCGGTCGCAGAAGCGCAATCTGGTTTTCTGGCGGCGTTTGAAAAGGCTCTGGATGAGGATCTCAATGTTTCGTCTGCGTGGGCAGTTGTTTTTGATTGGGTGCGAAAGATGAATCGGGAACTTGGCGATGGGAAAATGCCTCCTGAAGAAGCTGCAGCCAATCTTGCCGCTTGGAAGCGGGTAGACTCGGTGTTGGGCGTGGGCGCGCCGGTGCCAAGCGGCGAAGCACCGTCCGAAGTGCTGGAGGCCTTGGCGGAACGGCAAACGGCCAGGAAAGCCCAGGACTTTCAACGGGCGGACGCTATCCGGGAAGAATTGTTGGGTTTGGGCTGGATTATTAAAGACACGCCAAACGGACCGCGAGCAAAGCGGGCTTGAAATTCCGCCGCTTTTCCGCTAGTAATTTAGTTTTCGCTATGTTCAAGATGAATGGTCAACGAATTGCAAAATGTTGGCGGCAAGGGCTTGTCGGCGCCTTGCTCTTTGGTTGCGGATGGTCGGCTCAAACCCAAGTGCCGCCTCCGATTTATGAACTGCCGCCGGTGAAATCCAACTCAAAGAATCCCTACCAAGTGGCCGCTCCTTTGCGCCCTGCCGAAGCAAAGCCGCCTCCAAAACAGCGCGCCGCTAACCAGCGATACACTCCGGACAAAACGTTGACTTGGGATGCCGTCTTCAAGGAAGTCCGTCCAAAACCGGGCGTCGAGAAAGGCGAGTTGTTCTTTCAAGTATCCAATGATTCTAATCGTCCCGTCACTATCAGCCAAATTCGCCCTTCCTGCGGTTGCACCCTGACTCGGCATCCGAATCTGCCTTGGACGCTAAAACCGGGGGAGAGCGACCAAATCCATTTGGCAGTCGACTTGAAGGGAAAACACGGAACACTCACAAAGTCTGTTTCCGTATTTAGTTCCGCCGGGCAAAAAGACCTCTCATTTAAAATCCACATTTCTAATCCGGGAAAAGTTAGAGGCAAAGCGATGAGCGACAGCGATCGATTGAAAAACATTCAAATCGCCGCCAAAGATCGCCAAGCAGTCTTCAAAAGCAACTGCAAGTCGTGCCACTACGACGCCGCTCTTGGCAAACAAGGCGAAGACCTTTTTGTCGCCGCTTGCGGCATTTGCCACGAAACCCCGCATCGAGCGACTATGGTTCCAGATTTGTCCGCCGCGCAAAAAGGAATCCGGCGCAACCAAGCCTACTGGACGCTTTGGATCACTCACGGAAAACCCGGAACCTTAATGCCCGCCTTCCACCAAGGACAAGGAGGGCCGCTGAGCAGCCAGCAAATCCAAGAGCTCGCCGACTACTTGACAAAACGCTTTCCCGACAATCCGCCGCCAGCCGACAAAGCCCAAGCCAAAACGAACTAGCCTATGTTGGCTATGATGAGAGAAAATCACAAAGAAACGAGCGCAAAGCACGCCCTAAATAAGCTCGAAAATGACGCCAAAAAGAGAAACGCCAAAAACATAATAACTCCAAAGGAGAGCCTCCAACATCCACTGCAAAGACACAAAAAACGACGCCCAGAGAGCGTCGAAAAAGTGTCAAACTTTTTATCGATTCTAGCTTGCGTGCCGAGAACCGAACCCTACACTTGCCCCGCATGCAACGCGAAGGCCGGCGGTTTGAAGAAGTCCAAGCGCAGAAGGAGCATGAAGAGTGGTTGATATAGCAATCGGCCACACGGATTGCGAACGAGTTTAGATTAGACCCGGTGGCAGTGCGCAACAGCATGACAAGCACCGATGTTGTAGAAGACAAACAAGAATCCGAGTTTGACAAAGATTCCGCAAACGCGAATTAATAGAAATCAAATGGAAACCCCATTGAATACAAACTTTGTGTTCACTGCCCGGCGGAAGTCGGATGGTGGATGGGATGCCATTTATAGTGGCTCGATTGAAGACCATTGCGCGAAGATGGACGATGTGAAAGCCGGTGGAATGCATGACTTCTTGATTGACCACCGAAGCGCAAAGCCGGCAAGTCAAGAGGCATTGGACTTGTCGCCGGCACCAATGGCGCGCAGAGAGCCAGCGGGCATGGTTTGGACGAATGCATAGAGATTTAGAAATAACAACAGAGGCAAAGTAATGGAACTACTAATCCCTATTAATATATTGATATTGATTGCAATCTGCTTCGTTTCAGGACATGCAAAGAGAGCGGAGCGAAATTCTAAAAGGCTCGATGAAATCATGGAAATCGTCTTCCGTGAACACCTAGACGCCGAGAATCAAAGAATTCAAAACATCGAAGACGCCCGACAACAAGCGGCAGAAGAAAGAAGGCTTCAAAGAGTAAAAGAAAGGAAAGAAAATTGGCGCAAAGTCAAAGGCAAATTCAAAAAAGAAAACACCACTTTGGATGATTACAAAGATTGGAAGGAAAACCGACACTAACAGAGAAAGGTTAAAGATATGCCAGCGGCAGAATTAATAGGAGAGCGCGAGAATTACGCGAAGGCGAGGAAGTATAGCCGAGATACGTGGGGCAAGGCGTCTGATTACGGCGCACTGCACGTCGAGGAGTTTCATGGGAAGTTTTGTGGACGCCAAAACAAAGCTCTATCTCCGACGAGTCCCCGACGACGAGCTGATAGACATGCTCCTAGAAATTCAGAAAGAACTAGGAGAAAAAGCAAACCAACCCATGTATCTCCGCCCAGGCTCAACGCCAAAACAAGTATTCGAATTCGAACTGATGTGTCTGCAAAATCTAATCGGAAACGAAATGGCAAGAAGACATGAAGAAGAGACATGCCCATGACACCCGATGGCAAAACAGCCCTCAATCCAAACACGAAGGAATGGCCGCCAAGCATCCAAAGAGCGATTCAACAAACAGGAAGACGATGATTAGCCAGCACGCATTCTATCTCGCACTCGCCCGCAAACTGATATCGCCAGAGATTCAGAGATGCATCTACCCCGAAACATTCCGGCAAACCGACGTGGGCATGAAACTCATCGAACTCACTCCCTGCCTATTCGACAGCGATGCCGATCTCGCCAACGCCAAATTCCACATTGAAGACGCCAAAGACAAATGCATCGACAAAGCCAACCACCTCCGAATTGAGAAAGCCATCGAAGCTGTCAACCACTGCGTAAAGGTTGCGGAAGACGAACTGCAAGCCATTACCGAGCGCAACAAAATCCGACTCAAAGTGCGCCGCGGCAAAACCTCCCCTCAAGAGAAACCTACCGCTCCAACCTGCAGGCCGGAGACAAGCACGCATCCACGATCTCTAGCCATTGTAAAGGGAGTCACTTGAAATGAAAAAAGAGATGTATATAGCCCCCGAATTAAAGGGAACAGCCTTCAATTGCCCAAGGTGTAACGCTTACGCGCATCAAGTTTGGATGGCACTTTTAGGTAGTTCTAGCGAAAGTGACGTAGATATAGATATTGTAAAATCTGGAGGCGATTTCTCAAAGGTTCGTCATCTAATAAGGATAAAGGAAAAGGCTTGGGTGATACCTGGATTAGGTGATGGCATAAGAAAAGGAGATGTTCAATCCTTAGTTTCTCAGTGTCGGCGCTGTGACCAATTTTCCTATTGGATAAACGAAAGGCTTGTTTATCCAAAGATATTAACTAATCCGCCTCCTCACGGCGACATGCCGGATTCGGTAGTTGGGTATTACAACGAAGCCCGCAAAATTGCCGGAGATTCGCCGAGAGCGGCGGCGGCTTTACTTCGTTTGGCCGCCAAGAAACTTTGCGAAACAGAACAAAATCTAAACAGAGCCATAGGCAATTTGAAGAAAAAGGGATTGTCCGAGAGTGTTATACAATCGTTGGACAGTCTTCGCATTACAGGGAATGAGGGCGGCGCCCATGAAGGGCGGATTGACTTGAGCGGAGAAGATAATAAACCGTTGGTAGAGAAACTCTTTCGGCTCTTGAATTTCATTGTGGAGAAAACAATCGCCGAACCAAGAAATATTGAGGAAACATTCCACTCGATGCCGGAAGGTCAAAAACAGTCTGTCAAAGACAGAGATGAAAATTGTCAAGGATCCTGATGACTGGGCGTTTTATTACTTTTGAGGGGATTGAGGGGGCCGGTAAAACCACGCAAATTCATAGATTGGCGGAGTCTCTGCGTGGAAGGGGAAAATCCGTTTGCGTTGTGCGGGAGCCGGGCGGAACGCCGGTTGGGGATCGGTTGCGGGAGGTTTTGTTGAAGGACACTGTTTTGGCGGGATTGGTGTTGCCGGAGACGGAGTTTTTTCTTTTCTGCGCCAGCCGGAGCGAGTTGGTGCGTTCTGTGATTCGGCCGGCTTTGAAAAGTGGAAAAGTGGTTCTATGCGATCGCTTTACGGATTCGACTTTGGCTTATCAGGGTTATGGGCGCGGTTTGGATTTGGATTGTTTGCGGGAGGCGATTGATTTTTCTACCGACGGATTGGTTCCTGATGCCACTATTTATTTAGACATTCCGATAGAAACAAGTTACCGCCGCGGTCGAGGGGATGAGTTCGGCGATGCATTTTTTCGGCGAGTGGAGGCGGGATTTCGCAAGTTGGCTGAGGCGGAACCGAAGCGCATTCGCGTTGTAGGTGGCCAAGACAGTGTGGAAGCGGTAGCCGCCAAAGTGTTGCAGAATTTAGAGTCAGTTGTTTTTGAGCGGGCGTAGCGCTTGGCCGGTTTGTTTTTTATTGTAGCGACGCCATTTCGGATTCAAATAGCTGGCGGGTTTTGCCTTGCAGTTCTTCGAGGGCGATTTCGTTGGCGTCGACTTTTTTCAAGAGGGACTTCTGAGCCAAGTAGTCTTTGTTCACTACGCCGGCCTTGCTTTGAAGCATGCGCCAGGATTTGCGGCGTTCGACGGCAAACAAGACCATTTGGCGGGAGACGGTGAAGAATTTCATTTTTCCGTTGATTTCGGCTTTGATATAGACGCCGAAGTTGGGAACGAAAGAGCGGTGTTCGGGATCGAATACCTTCCGGTTAATGACGTCGTCCTGGCTGATGCAGACCAGCATGTCGTCTATGTGGATGAATTCTTGGGATTGTTCTTCGGTGATTGTTTTGAGGTGTTTCCGGAAGCGGGCTTCGGTTAATGCCCAGTGGGCTACGGTGAAGTTGTATTTTTCGCCAGAGGATTTGTATTTGGTTTGCCACCAGTCTTTTTTCGGCGTGGGGTTTCCCTTCAGGCTGAAGGCTTCTTGGGAAGTTTCTCCGGCGCGTGGATTGAAGACGAATTCGGGCATGCCTCGCGCGTCGCGGATCATTTTTGCTTGATCGGCGGACATGTTATCTGGCACGCCGTGTTCCGGCTGGCAAGTGGTGTAGGCTTGAAAGAAGGCGGTGCCGCGGTATTCGATGCCGTCGAGCATGGCACGGTAAAGTTTGGCGGCGTTGGCCATCGAAACTTGCGCCACGAAAGGCGAGCCGTGCCCGGCAGTGAATGCTTCGGCCACGTTTTTCTTTTCGATGAGTTTCCCTTGGGAGGCCTGGCCGAATTGGTTCATGTCGTAGCCTCCGAGCATGGTTGAGGAGTCGGAGTTTTGGCCGCCGGTGTTGGAGTAGACTTGGGTGTCCAGCATCATCATTTTGACGTTGGGACGGTTCTGCAAGATGACTTTGGAGACGTTTTGGAAGCCGATGTCTCCCAAAGCGCCGTCGCCGCCGATGACCCAGACTTTGGGTAGTTCTTTGATTTCTTGATCGGTCATGAAGGTATCGTCCAACCGCGTCAACCGAAAGTATTCTTCTTCGGAAATCACATTTTCATCGCGTTCCAGCAAGTTGCGGGCGAGGCGTTCGGGGACGACGGATCGACGGGCATGTTGGATGATGAGGGATTCGCTGAGTAGCCAGCTGATGGTGGCGCCGTCTTGAAAGAGGGAGTTCATCCAAGGGTAGGGATGGGGGTTGGAGGGCGGGGTGGATCCGTAGACGGTATTGCAACCGGTGCTGGCGCCCATGAACATTACGGACATGCCGTTGGGCATTCTGCCGTCGACGGCTTGGAGTTCTTTGTGGTTGAAGGCGTCGGTTCGCAGAGAGGCGCAGAGGGCGTCAATGAATTCCCGGTCGGTAATCTCTCCGTGATCGGCAATCCGCTTTTGGGTGTCTGCGTCGTTTTCGCCGCCAAGTCCCATCGCGACGTGGGCTATGGATTGCCGGTAAAGTTCGTATTCCTTGCTGCTGAGGTCTCGCAGTTTCGCGAGTTTTTCGGGGCCTTCGGCTTGCAGTCGATCGGCGACGGCACGAAGGCGGGCGGCTTTGGCATGATAGAGCGGGCGCATATAGGCTTCGGTTACGGAACCAACGGCGCGGAGGATGCTCTTTTCTCCGCAACCGGCGCAGGCGCCGTCGCCTGAGACAAGCGCTTCGTAGTTGCGGCGAACCATCAAGTGGTTGCGCAAGGCGGCTTCTCTGGAATCTTCTGGCGCCCCGTCGTTGTAAAGTCCCAAGTATTTCTGATTGGTGTCTGGGAGGAGTCGAGAAAAGATTTGGGCGGTAGTGAGTTCGGAATTGAGTTCTTCGGTTTCCTCGGCCATTCGCAGCGCGTCGTGATCGCCGCAGACTTGAACGCATTCCCCGCAACCTTTGCAAAGATCGGAAACGAAGATGGAAAAGAGGCCGCCTTCGCCGGGTTTCTTTTTTTCGATGGATCGAAAAATGGCCGGAACGGAGGAGTAAGCAATCGGCAGTTTCTCAATAATGCCTGTAAATTGTTCTTTGGAGTGATGGTTTATGGAGTCCAGAGTGTCGATTTCTTCTCGAATGACGTCGATAAAGGGGATTTTTTGCTTGGCCTGGACAGCTTCCACCATCTTTGCGCGAGCGCGGTCTTCGATGCCGGGCAACTGTTTAATCAGCTCGGCTTGCTGTTCTCTGTTAGAGACGTAGTTTTTTGCGGCGGTTAGGAGCACGGTTTTGATCTCTTGCGCGGTGTTGGGCAAAGCGGTGTCTGGGCATGCGGTGATGCACTCCATGCATTGCGTGCAATTTTCGGCGATGTAGACGGGAGTTTCTCTGCGGGCGACGTATTTGGAGGAGGTGGCGCCGGTTCCAGCGCCCATGATGCCGACTGAGGCGAGCGCGCCGGATGGTTGGTGGTAGCCGAGTCCGCTACGATATTCGCTGTCGAATTTAGACAACGCAGCGTAAGGAGGTCTTTCGGTTTGTTCGTCGAACGGAAGGGGAACGCCGCAGCCGCTCGCTTCGCAACCGGCGGTTGCCGGAATTCGGTGATTGCCCAAGGGGATGACCGGAGCTTTGCGCATGCTGGAAGTATCCGAGTCTTCCGGCTGTCCATATTGGATTTCGACCACGCGGTGAAAGCCTTGGGTCATGACTTCCATGTTGGAGTTCACCACGGATTCACCAAAGCGTCCGAACTTTTTTTCATATTGGTTTCGGACGACTTCTCGATATTTGTCTTGGGAGATGTCGTTGTCCGCAAGAAAGCTGGAGACTCTAAAGAATGCGCCTAGGAAAGAGTTGCCCTGCATGCGAAGTTGGAGGTCGGCGCGGTTGGTGGCGTTTTTGGCGATGTCGAATCCCGGCAAAATGTAGACTTTGATTTTGTTGTCCTGAATGAACTTCCGGTGATGGGCGGGGATGCGTTGCCATGCGGTTTCCGGGCTGTCTTTGGATTCCCAGACGAGGCAGCCGCCGGGATTGATTCCTTCCAGCGGGTTTGTGTGGGTGAATGCTTTTGGATCGCAGCAAAGAACTACGTCGACGTGATTTAACTCGCAGTTGACTCGGATGGGTTGGGGGGCCACGACTAAGTAATAGTTGGTGGGGGCGCCTTTCTTTTCCGAACCGTATTTTGGGTTGGCGCTGACGAACAGCTTGTCTTCGAGAACGCCGTGTTCGTCGTAGCTCGGATTTCGACGGGAGATCAAGTTGCCGAACTCGCCGATGATGGAACCGAGGTTTTTGCCCGTCGTGATCATCCCCCAACCGCCGATGGAGTGAAATCGAACGGCAATGGCTTTTTCAGGAAGCAAAGAGGGGGTGTTTTTGGAAATGACTGCGTAGGGATGATCCACGCCGAGGACGAAGAATGTTTCGCCATCGGCAGCGTTTTTGCCGTCTTTCCGATTGATTTTTCCTTGGGAAAACTCATAAGCGCCGAGGATGTGTTCCGGCCGAAAGTCCCGGGAGCCAATGCCGTAGGCGGCGCGGAATATTCTTGGGGTTTCCTCGATAGCAAGCGGACTGACGGCGCCTCCAAATTGAGTTGTTTCTTGGGCTTTTCCGATCGCGGTTCGAATGTCGCGCGCCAAGGGATTGTCTCCGGCTAGTCCCTCGTCGGTTCGTTCCAAGACGATGATGTTCTTTTTTCCGCGGATGGCTTCGATAATGGCGGACTCCGGGAAGGGCCTCAGAACGTTAATGTGCAGTGAGCCGGCTTTTGCGTTTTGTTTTTTTCGCAAGTAGTCAACGGCTTCGTCAATGTTTTCGGCGGCGCAACCCAGGGAAATGAACAGCGTCTCAGCGTCCTCAGTCTTGTAACCCGATACGAGCCCGTAATAGCGGCCTGTCAACCGGCCAAATTCTTTGTAGGCGGCTTCCAGAAACTTCAGGATGGGCTCGTTAAAATTGTCGCGTCGGGCGATGACTCCGTTCATATGATGTTCTTGATTCTGCACGGGGCCGAGGAGGATGGGGTTCTTGAGGTCCATCATTTCGGGGACTCGCCGCCGAGTGGGGCCGAACAATTCGCGTTGGGCGGTGGTTGGGCACTCAATTACGTCGTCTGGAGCGCCGAGGAACTCTCGCAGCAGTTCTGCTTCGGGCGAGTGGTAAGTTCGCTCCGAGTGGGTCGTCAGCATTCCGTCTTGGATGTTCATTCCCGGATTGAGGGAGAGTTCGTTAACCTTGCGGAGGATAATGGCTTGGTCAGCTGCTTGCTGGGCGCCTTTGGCCATAAGCATAGTCCAGCCCGTGTCCAAGGCCGCGTAGAAATCGTCGTGGCCGCAGTGAACGTTCAGCGCATGTTTGGTCAAGGCTCGGGCGCCGACCTCCAGAACCATCGTGGAGCATTTTCCCGGTGCGTGGTAATACTGTTCCATTGCGTAGACGATGCCTTGTCCGGAGGTAAAATTCACGGTTCGGCGCCCGGCGACGGAATAAGCGGTGGCGCCTCCTTGGGCCGCGTGTTCGCCTTCGCATTCCACTGCGATTTTTTGGTCACCGAAGACGTTGAGCTCGCCTTGGGCAAAAGACTGTTGATAAATCTCGCCGCCTTCTGTTGATGGCGTGATGGGATAAAAGACGCCGCCTTCAGTGATGCGGGTTTCGACGTGCTCGGCGACCAGTTGATTCCCGTTGCAGGTGACGCGGATGCCGGGGTATTTTGGTTTGCGTAGCGGGCTCGATGTTGCCGGACTGTCGGCGGCATTCTTTGTTGCTGTAGCTGATTCGGCCATAAAGAAATTCAGGTTACTGATATTCTGAGTATTTTCAAGAGTGCTCTTTCATCGGCATCTTTGAATGCGCATTTTCTGTTATTCGTCTTTTGAAATCAAGACTGATTCGACGGAGGGGTCGCCGTTGTTTACCAAAGTAAACATTCACAAGACCAGAAATCAGACGAGGGAGCGGAATTTTAAACATTTAGAAAACTTCGGCATTGGCTTTTTGTGCGTCGGTTTGGTGAAAATTTTCTTCTTTTCTGTTGTGGACTTGTGTTTTTTTGTTGGGATGGGGTTGGCCTTTTGGGTTGCATGCGCCTTGGAGAGCATTGGAATGGGGCAGAATTTCCGCTGCCAAAAAGGATTCGAAGATTGAAGATTTGGCGGTTTCTGCCGTGTTCATGGCGAAGTTGTCTGTTTAGATCAGAACTCTAGGTTTCATGATTCCAGCGATTCTGGCCACCGTGTTATTTTGCTTTTCGGCGGTGACGGCCAATCAGGCGACTCGATTGGCGGGAAGCATTGAGGCGAATTTTTGGAGACTCTTGCTCGCTTCTGTTTTGCTTGGAGCATGGGCGCATGCGTTTGGAAGCGGCTGGGGCGGAAGCGCTTGGGGAATTTTTTTCGCTAGCGGCGTTGTTGGATTTGGCATTGGCGACTTGGCCCTGTATTTGAGTTATCCTCGCTTGGGTTCGCGGTTGACTTTGTTGTTGACGCATTGTTTAGCGGCTCCGCTGGCGGCTGTTTGCGAGTGGATTTATCTGGGGACGACGCTCCGTTTGGTTGAAATTATTGCCGTCGGATCCATTTTGGGAGGAGTCGGCTTTGCGTTGGCTCCCGCTGAAAATCTTCATTTGGATAGGCGAACGCTGGTTATCGGGGCGGCTTGGGGCGTTTTGGCCGCAATGGGACAAGGGATTGGCGCCGTCATGAGCAGGGTTGGATATGCGGCGAATGTCCGGGACGGTTTTGACATTGATGGAATGTCAGTTGCTTATCAGCGGATTCTTGGCGGTTTGGCGGTTGGCGCATTGTCGTTTGCTTGGATCAACGGGAGAAAGCCGGCGGAGTCGGTGGGATTGATTAGAATGCTGTTGCCTCCGTCGAAGTCTTTTCGATGGATCGTGATCACTGGTTTGACCGGACCGACTTTTGGCGTGGCTTGTTATCAATGGGCGCTAGAACATACTCCCAGCGGAATTGTGCTTTCCATAGTGGCGACGGCACCTTTGGCGGTGATGCCTATGACGTTTTGGATGGAAGGAGATCGACCGGGCAAGCGGGCGTTCATTGGCGGACTGCTTGCTGTTTTGGGAGTTATCGCGCTTGGATTGGCTTAATTTTTCAAGGGAAAATAGGATTTTGACTTGGATTTCCCAGCGCTTTTTATCTGGTTGCGTCGCCGTTCTCGGATTTTTTTATTTTTTTGAAAAATTTGTTGACATCGGCTGGATTTGCTCTTAAGTTCGTTGCTCGTTTCTGGGGGCAAAGCGAAAAAACCGTTGCCCTTTGAGTTATGGAAAAGCAGGGTTGACGGTGATTTTTGTCTTTTGGGAAAGCGTTGGCGAGCTTTTTGGGCAAGCCCATGTAGCTCAGTTGGCAGAGCACATCCTTGGTAAGGATGAGGTCACCAGTTCAATCCTGGTCATGGGCTCCAGAAATATATTTTACGCCTTGTATTTGAGGCAGTTTGTATAAATCAGAACATAAAATTGAATGGCAAAAGAAGCGTTTCAGAGAACTAAACCGCATGTCAATGTGGGAACGATCGGACATGTTGACCACGGCAAATCAACCTTGACGGCAGCGATCGTGGCAGTGCAAGCCCGCAAGGAATTGGCTGAGAAGATTTCTTATTCGGACATTACCAAAGGAGGCACCGTCCGCGACGATACCAAGACGGTGACGATTGCGGTATCCCACGTCGAGTATGAATCAGAGACTCGGCACTATGCCCACGTCGATTGTCCGGGACATGCCGACTACATTAAGAACATGATCACGGGCGCCGCGCAAATGGATGGCGCCATTTTGGTGGTGGATGCTTCCTCAGGCCCCATGCCGCAGACTAAGGAGCATGTTCTGCTGGCGCGGCAAGTGGGCGTGCCTGCCATTGTGGTGTTTTTGAACAAGGTGGATTTGGCGGACGATGACTTGTTGGAACTAGTGGACATGGAAGTTCGAGAGTTGTTGAACAAGTATGAGTTTCCCGGCGATGACGCGGCGATTATCCAGGGAAGCGCAACCGCCGCGCTGGAGGGAAAGGCCGAAGGCGAGAAGGCGATCCAGGATTTGCTGGCGGCGATTGATGAAAAAATTCCCCTGCCGACGCGGGACGTGGACAAACCTTTCTTGATGTGCATTGAGGATGTTTTCAACATTGAAGGCCGCGGCACAGTAGTTACCGGCCGTGTCGAACGCGGCGAGCTGAAAAAGATGAGCGAGGTGGAAATTGTTGGCCTGCGAGAGACGCAAAAAACCACTGCAACGGACATTGAGATGTTCAGAAAGCTTTTGGATAGCGCTACTGCGGGAGATAATGTCGGCGTCTTGCTTCGAGGGATTAAAAAGACGGATGTCGAGCGCGGGCAGGTATTGGCTCGTCCGGGTTCGATTACCCCGCATAAAAAGTTCAAGGCCGAAGTCTACGTGTTGTCGAAGGAAGAAGGTGGACGACATACGCCGTTTTTCACCAATTACCGGCCGCAGTTCTATTTCCGGACGAGTGATGTTACCGGAACGGTGAATTTGCCCGAAGGGGTGGAAATGGTGATGCCCGGCGACAATGTTTCTGTGAATATTGAGCTGATTACACCGGTCGCGATGGAAAAAGGCCAGCGCTTTGCCATCCGCGAAGGAGGCCGAACAATCGGCGCCGGGCGCATCAGCGATATTGTCGAATAGCGAATTTACGTTACTCGGCGGCGGGAAAGAGGGCGGTAGCTCAATTGGTAGAGCAACGGTCTCCAAAACCGTAGGTTGGGGGTTCGATTCCCTCCCGCCCTGCCAACGTTGGAGTGGAGAAATCCGGGAGGGGTGGCAGAGCGGTTGATCGCGACGGTCTTGAAAACCGTTAAGGTGAAAACCTTCGGGGGTTCGAATCCCTCCCCCTCCGCCAAAGGTGTTTGAGAGAAGTGAATGTTTGGGATTTTATTTGGATTGGCGTGGCCGCGGCAGTGTTTGCTTTTCTGTGGCGAAAAGGTTATTTGCTTCGGTTGTCCCAGTATGTTGGGCAAACGAAGATTGAGCTCAGAAAGTGCGCTTGGCCGACGGTGAATGAGTTGAAAGGTTCTACGGTGGTGGTCATTATCGCAACAGCAATTATGGGGCTGTTTGTCGTGGGGATTGATTTCGTCGTCCGGCAGGTCATGAATCTAATTATGTGATCGGTTGTCGACGGTCTACTAATCAAGCAATGAAAAGGCAATGGTTCGTAATTCATACCCTGGCGGGGCAAGAGCAGAAAGTTAAAGAGAACATCAAAAAACGATGGATCCAGTCCGAAGAGATGAAGGAATATATCAAAGACGTATACGAAGACGTATTAGTGCCGGAGGAAAATGTCGCCGAGGTACGGGGAGGCAAAAAGACGGTGACAAAACGAAAGTTGTATCCCGGCTACGTTTTTATCAATATAGCGCTTTTGGACGACGATCAACAAATTGTGGACCGTCCGTGGTATTTTGTTCAAGAGACGCCGGGGATTATCGGTTTTATTGGCGGAGACCGTCCGACGCCAACCTCCGATGAGGAGATCGAAATGATCAAGACGCAGATTTCTGAATCCGAAGGGCAAGAAAAGCCAAAAATTGACTTTGAAGTCGGAGAAACAGTGAAAATTAATGACGGCCCGTTTCTCAATTTTAACGGAGTTATTGAAGAGATTGAACCGGATCGAGGCAAGCTTCGAGTGACGGTGAATATTTTCGGCAGGAATACGCCGGTTGATCTTGAATACTGGCAAGTGGAGAAAGCATAGAGTCAATGGCAAAGAAGGTTACTGGAACAGTGAGACTACAAATTCCTGCCGGGCAGGCGAATCCTGCACCGCCGGTAGGTCCGGCCTTGGGACAACAGGGGGTGAACATCATGGGCTTTTGCAAGGAGTTCAACGCCCGCACCAAAACCCAAGCCGGAGTAATCGTCCCTGTGGTGATCACTGTTTATCAAGACAAGTCATTTACTTTTATTGTCAAGTCGCCGCCGGCGGCTTTATTGCTCAAGAAGGCCGCTGGTGTTGCCTCAGGATCTAAGACGCCTAATAAGAACAAAGTGGGTAGCGTCACTCGGGATCAAGTGATGGAAATTGTGAAAACGAAAAAAGGAGACCTCAACGCGGCCAGCAATGAAGCGGCTTTTCGAGTAATCGCGGGTACCGCGCGTAGCATGGGAATCGATATCAAAGACTAACTAAAAACAAGCGGGAGCAGTCTCTGGAGAAACTGCGCGAAGTCCCGCCTGATAAAATGCCGAGCAAACGATACAGACAGGCTTTGGAACTTATCGACCTCAAGAAACAATATGATCTTGAGGAAGCAATCGCCGCTTTGGGAAAACTGCCGAAAACAAAGTTTGACCAGACTGTGGATCTTGCCATCCATTTAGGGGTGAATCCTCGTCAATCCGATCAAATGGTTCGAGGGACGGCGCCGCTCCCTCATGGTACCGGCAAGACAGTACGAGTGCTGGTGTTTGCGGCGGATGGTTCGCTAGCGTCCCAGGCGGCCAGCGATGCAGGAGCCGAGTTTGTCGGCTATGAGAAATATCTGAAAAAATGCCGCGAAGGTTGGGCAGACTTTGACGTTGCAATCTCAACACCGGATGCGATGGCTGAAGTCAGGAAATTGGGGAAAGTTCTTGGTCCTAAGGGATTGATGCCGAATCTAAAGATTGGAACGATCACTGAAGACACCGCAAAAGCGGTTGCCGAGGTAAAAGCGGGGCGAGTGGAGTTTAAGATCGACAAGGCGGCAAACGTTCACGTTCCGATCGGTAAATTGTCGTTTTCCGCAAATCATTTGAAAGAAAATGCGGAAACCGTCATTGGCGCTCTTTTAAAAGCGAAACCAGCGAGCGCAAAGGGAACCTATCTTATCAGCGGTACGTTGAGTGGCACCATGAGCCCGCCGGTCCATATTAACGTGAAGCCTTTTATGAAAGCGGCTTAGCCGTCAATTCGATTATAGAACACTATGCGACTCGAAAAAAAGCAGATTAGCGATGAGTATTTGGAGCGTCTTCAATCTTCTCCTTACTTTATTGCGGTCAATTACAACGGGCTTAAGGTGGATCGATTTGCCGAGATTCGCAGGCGGTTGCTTGAAGTGGATGGCGAGATTCACGTCGTTAAGAACTCAATCTTCAAAATTGCGGCTATGGGAGCGGGGATTGAGGATTTGGGCGGAGTTTTAAAAGGGCAAATTGCGGTCGTAACCGGCCGGCGGGAGATTTTTGGAGCTGCTAAAGTGCTGAAGAATTTCGCCGAAGAGTTTGAAAAACCGGTGGTTCTCTTCGGCTTTATGGGGAGCGATCGGTTGGATGCCGGCGGAGTGAATCGGATCGCGGATCTCCCGTCGAGAGCTGAACTGCGCGCTATGCTTGTTGGGTTGATACAAACCCCGGCAAGACGGTTGGCAACAGTGATTGGAACGCCGGCAAGACAATTGGCTCTAGTCCTCAAAGCAAGGAGTGAACAGCATAAATAGCCGCCAGAAATTGCGGGTCACTGCAGTTCAAGGGAGTGGCCGTATAAAAGACACGGAACACAAAAACAAAGTAAATCGTCGACTGAATTGTTTGGTTTAAATCAGCTCTCTAGGGAACTGGCGACGAGACCAAAGAAAAATGGCAGATATAAGTAACTTAGTGGAAAAATTGAGTGAGTTGACAGTGATGGAAGCTGCCGACTTGGTGAAACAATTGGAAGAGAAGTGGGGCGTCAGCGCTTCCGCTCCGGTGGCGACCGTCGCCGCCGGCGCTCCTGCCGAAGGCGGTGGAGAAGAAGAGAAGACGGAATTTGACGTCGTTTTGGCCTCCGCCCCGTCGGATAAGAAGATTCCAGTGATCAAGGCTGTTCGCGAGGTCAAGGCCGGACTGGGACTCGCGGATGCCAAGAAGCTAGTGGAAAGCGCTCCTGCCGCCATCCTGGAGGCAGTGCCGAAGGAAGAAGCGGAAAGCGCAAAGAAGAAGCTAGAGGCAGTGGGGGCAACCGTCGAACTGAAGTAGAGTCGAGGCTGGATTTGGGATTTGACGTTCCAGCCATTGTGTTTTTCTCGTTATCAGAGAATAATTATTGAACATACGTCCAAAAAGAGCGTCTCAATAAAAATGCGGATTTGGAGTTTCAACCGGCATAATCGCTGGTGGAGGGGTGTTTTTGCCCTCTCTGCAAGGATTGCTGATTGATTTCCAACCAAGCGGTACCGTTTTGAATTAAAGGCATGCCAACAAAAAGAATTGAGCGGATTAATTTTGGCAAGATTGAAGAGGTAATTCCGCCTCCCAATCTGATCAAAGTCCAAGTGGATTCCTATCGGGAATTTTTGCAGATAAAAAATCAGGAAGGAGAAGTCATTGATCCGGAGAGCATTGATCCGAAGAGGCCGAAGCGAGACAAGATTGGCTTGCAAGCCGTGTTCGAGGAGATTTTTCCCGTCAAAAGCTACGATGAAAAATGCGAGCTGGATTTCGTTCTTTACAAGATCGGCGAGCCTAAAGTAAGTTGGCTGGAGTGCCTTCGAGAAGGCCTGACTTTTAGCGCATCGCTTCACGTGAAGTTCCGATTGAAGGACGAACAAAGGGTGGTGAAAGAAGAAATGGTGTTTATGGGAGACATCCCTTTGATGACACCCCAAGGCACTTTTATCGTCAACGGAGCCGAACGAGTGATCGTCAGCCAACTCCATCGTTCTCCCGGATTAGCGTTTGAGGCAACTCAACATGCCAATGGAAAAACGCTTCACTCCTTCCGGATCATTCCTGACCGCGGGTCTTGGTATGAGGCGCAGTTTGACACCAACGATATGCTTTGGGTTTATCTAGATCGCAAGAAACGGCGGCGCAAATTTCTGGCGACGACTTTCTTTCGGGCGCTTGGCTGCAACTCCGATGCCGAGATCTTGAAACTTTTTTACGAAGTAGAAGAATTGCCGATCAAAAAATTGGCCAAACTGAATGATCTGGAAATTCAGAACAGAGTGCCCGCAGAAGATGTGTTGGATTTGGACAATGGGGGGAAGATAGCGCACGCCTTTGAGCCTTTATCGAAGGAAAAGGTGAAGAAAATTGCCGATTTGAACGTGCGCAAAATCCAGGTTGTGAATATCAGCTTCGATGGAGGCATTATCATCAAATGTCTTAAGAAGGATCCGACGAAAAACCACGAAGAAGCGTTAAAAGACATTTACCAACGTTTGCGTCCGGGAGACCCGCCGACAAAAGCCAATGCTCACACGATGATTCAGCGACTGTTTTTTGATACCAAACGCTACGACTTAGGAGGCGTCGGTCGTTACAAAATCAACCAAAAGATCGGAGTAAAGCACTGGTCGCAGGAAAGCGTGGAAAAACTTGGACTTGGCGATTCCGTCGAGAAATGTCTGAAAAAGGAGAATGTGGAAACTGTGGGATCTTTGGTACTGAGGCAGGTAGAGAATCTCAAATTGAAGTTGCCTCACTGGTCGGAGGAAGGCGTAGAAGAACTTGGACTTAGCGCTTCTGTCGTGGGTTTCTTGAAAGAGCAGAATGTGGAAACTGTGGGTTCTTTGGTGCGGAGGAGAAAAGAGGACTTGTGGAAAGATTGGGGACTCTATGTGGAATCGAAGATTCAAGATTATTTCAAGGAGGCTAAAATCAAGACAGTGCGGGACTTGGTAGAGAAAACTCCAAAACAATTGCAGGATTATCCGGGATACACGGAAGAATTGTTCGAGGGGATTGAAGAGGGGGTAGAGAACTATGGAAAGAAGCAAGGCGTAAAGCTTCGTATTGGAATGCCGTCTCTTGGCCAACGGAAGAAAGTGTTCGATACAAACTTGGACGAACTCGGACTCAGCGAGCGAGTTCAAGAATGTTTGAAAGGGGCTAAGATTAGCATGGTGAAGGATTTGGTGGGGAAAAAGCGGGCTGACTTAGTGGAGCAAAACATTCCCAAACAAACTAAAAGAAAGCCTACCATTAAGGATCTTTACGATTTGTTTGGCTTGGAAGAAAAGGCAACCTCGGAACAACTACAGAAAAGCTATTGCAAAAAGGTTGCGGACTATCATCCTGATAAATATGAAGGAGGACAAGCCTCCAAAGAATTGCAGGCTAAAGCGGAGGAATGGAGTAAGCGCGTCAACGAGGCTAATGGTATTCTGAGGGAATATCAGGAAAAGAAAGACAAAGCGGAACTGGAAGCGGAACTGGATGGAAAAGAGCCGGACTATTGGAATGCGGCAAAGTATTGGGGAGAATCTGGCAAGCAAGTTCTTGATGCTGAAGATGTTAAGGAGATTGAGAAGAAGTTAGAAGAGTTTGGCCGCAAGCATGGTGTAGGTCTTCATCTTGAGATGTCTCCTTCGGAATTAGATCGATTGGAACGAGCATTGAAGAAGAAGATCGATAGGATATTCCTCATTAGAGAATCTGGGAAAAAGGTTGATGAAGATGTGTTGCGGAAGTTTGGGGAAGGGATGGTAAAAGAGATTGAAGCCGCATTGCGGAAGTTTGGGGAAGGGATGGTAAAAGAGATTGAAGCCGCATTGCGAGAGTTTGGGGAAAAGCGTTTCCCTAATTTTTATACTGACCTTTTTGTCGAGATCCGTCTCGGCATGGTAGAGGATGAACTGACTGAGCAAGTTCTAGAGGCAAATGATCTGGTTGAGGCAACGAAGTATCTTCTCCGGCTGAAGATGGGGAAGGAGGGCAGTGTGGATGACATTGATCATCTTGGTAGCCGTCGCGTGCGGACTGTGGGCGAGTTGTTGGCGAATCAGTGCCGCGTTGGGTTGGCGCGGACAGAGCGTTTGGTTAAGGAACGCATGACCCTCTTCGATCAGGGTTTAGACACTATGTCGCCGCAGAAGTTAATTAATCCGAAGGCGCTTTCTTCTGTGGTTCGAGATTTTTTTGGCCGAAGTCAACTTTCGCAGTTCATGGATCAAATCAATCCTTTGGCGGAGTTGACTCATAAACGTCGTCTCTCGGCTTTGGGGCCGGGCGGATTATCCCGCGAGCGGGCGGGATTCGAAGTGCGGGACGTTCACCCTTCGCATTACGGAAGAATTTGCCCCATCGAAACTCCTGAAGGGCCGAATATCGGATTGATTGCTTCGTTGGCGGCCTTTGCCCGTGTCAACGATTATGGCTTTATTGAGACGCCTTACCGCAAAGTGAACAAAGGCCGAGTGCCGTCACGCAGTCCGGAGGAGGAAGGCGTAGAAGAACTTGGACTTAGCGCTTCTGTCGTGGGTTTCTTGAAAGAGCAGAATGTGGAAACTGTGGGTTCTTTGGTGCGGAGGAGAAAAGAGGACTTGTGGAAAGATTGGGGACTCTATGTGGAATCGAAGATTCAAGATTATTTCAAGGAGGCTAAAATCAAGACAGTGCGGGACTTGGTAGAGAAAACTCCAAAACAATTGCAGGATTATCCGGGATACACGGAAGAATTGTTCGAGGGGATTGAAGAGGGGGTAGAGAACTATGGAAAGAAGCAAGGCGTAAAGCTTCGTATTGGAATGCCGTCTCTTGGCCAACGGAAGAAAGTGTTCGATACAAACTTGGACGAACTCGGACTCAGCGAGCGAGTTCAAGAATGTTTGAAAGGGGCTAAGATTAGCATGGTGAAGGATTTGGTGGGGAAAAAGCGGGCTGACTTAGTGGAGCAAAACATTCCCAAACAAACTAAAAGAAAGCCTACCATTAAGGATCTTTACGATTTGTTTGGCTTGGAAGAAAAGGCAACCTCGGAACAACTACAGAAAAGCTATTGCAAAAAGGTTGCGGACTATCATCCTGATAAATATGAAGGAGGACAAGCCTCCAAAGAATTGCA
This sequence comes from Limisphaerales bacterium, assembly GCA_965203425.1. Taxonomy (GTDB): domain Bacteria; phylum Verrucomicrobiota; class Verrucomicrobiia; order Limisphaerales; family AAA164-E04; genus UBA2970. Next base: position 911,069 of record OZ241891.1, read on the forward strand.
GGCTAAAGCGGAGGAATGGAGTAAGCGCGTCAACGAGGCTAATGGTATTCTGAGGGAATATCAGGAAAAGAAAGACAAAGCGGAACTGGAAGCGGAACTGGATGGAAAAGAGCCGGACTATTGGAATGCGGCAAAGTATTGGGGAGAATCTGGCAAGCAAGTTCTTGATGCTGAAGATGTTAAGGAGATTGAGAAGAAGTTAGAAGAGTTTGGCCGCAAGCATGGTGTAGGTCTTCATCTTGAGATGTCTCCTTCGGAATTAGATCGATTGGAACGAGCATTGAAGAAGAAGATCGATAGGATATTCCTCATTAGAGAATCTGGGAAAAAGGTTGATGAAGATGTGTTGCGGAAGTTTGGGGAAGGGATGGTAAAAGAGATTGAAGCCGCATTGCGGAAGTTTGGGGAAAAGAATGTTGAGAATGTTAAATATCTGACGGCGGATCAGGAAGAAAAGCACGTAGTGGCGCAGGCGAATACTTCCATTAAGGAGAATGGAGAATTGGAACGCGCTATGTGCCGGCAGAGGGGGGACTTTCTTGACGTGGATCCGCTTGAGTGCCGAACGTGCAAGAAGAATCCGGATGATTGTCGTTGCGAAGAGGGTTTTAAGGATAGTGTTCATTACATGGATGTGTCTCCGAAGCAGTTGGTGTCTGTGGCTGCGGGGTTGATTCCTTTTTTGGAGCATGACGACGCGAATCGCGCTCTTATGGGGTCGAACATGCAGAGGCAAGCGGTGCCTTTGTTGGTGACTGAAGCGCCGTTTGTGGGCACAGGCTTGGAAAAGCGGGCGGCTCAAGACTCACGATCTGTTGTGGTGGCGAACGATTTGAAGGTGGGGGGAGAATATAAGGTGGCTTCAGTAAATTTCCGTCTGCCTAGCAGAAAACGCAGAGAAAAAGAAGACAACAGCAGATATATTGTCATTACAAAGGACGGGAAGCTTCCCGAGAGGCGCAGACTCAAACACGATCCCAAGAATGAAGTTTACTTGTATCAGCTTCGGAAGTTTATGCGCTCGAACGCGGCGACCTGCATCAACCAGAAACCCTTGGTCGCAAAAGGGCAGATCGTCAAAAAAGGCGATGTGATTGCAGACGGTCCTTGCACCGAAAACGGCGAGCTGGCGTTGGGACGAAATGTTTTGTGCGCCTTTATGCCGTGGAACGGCTATAACTTTGAGGATGCTGTTTTGATCAGCCGGCGGATTGTAAAGGACGATGTTTTCACATCCATTCATATTGATGAATTTGAAGTTAACGCTCGGGATACGAAACTTGGCCCTGAAGAAATCACTAGGGATATCCCGAACTTGGGAGAAGAGGCATTAAAAGATCTGGGAGCGAACGGGATAATTCGCGAGGGCGCCGAGGTGAAGCCGGGGGATATTCTGGTGGGCAAGGTGACCCCAAAGAGCGAAACAGAGCTGGCGCCGGAAGAAAAACTGCTTCGGGCAATCTTCGGAGAAAAAGCGGCGGACGTAAAAGACTCCTCGCTGAGAGTTCCTTCGGGAACTTACGGCATTGTCATGGAAGTAAGAGACGTCAAGAAGGAAAATGAACGGTCGTCGCGATCGGAAATGAGCGAGTCCAAAAGGCAAGCCAGGCAAATTAGAGAGGATTACGAAAGGAAGAGGAAAGAACTCCTGAATCAGTTGACCGAGAAGTTGAGCGGCCATCTGTTGTTGGAGAAAATTATATGGGAGGTCTGCAATTCCGAAACTGCCGAAATCATCATCCCCGCCAACAAAAAGATCACCAAGACATTGTTGAAGAAACTTGCTAACAACTATGATCGCCTTTTGATACCAACCTCGCCGATTCGGGACAAAATCCTCGAGATTATTGAGCCCTTCAAGCCAAAGTTCGAGGATTTGAAAAAACAGCGGGACGAGGCGTTGGATCGCGAAGAATCTGGGGTCAAGGAAGAGGAGTCCGGTGTCGTCAAGTCCGTCAAAGTGTTCATCGCCTCTAAGCGGAAGCTTTCCGTGGGAGACAAGATGGCGGGGCGCCACGGCAACAAGGGAGTGGTGGCGCAGATTGTGCCCGAAGAAGACATGCCTTTCTTGGCGAACGGAACTCCGGTGGACATTGTGCTCAATCCTTTAGGCGTGCCTTCCCGAATGAACGTCGGCCAGGTGTTGGAGACTCATTTGGGTTGGGCGGCTAAAATCCTCGGCGTGAGTTTTGCGACGCCCATTTTTGACGGCATTAAGGAAAAGGGCGAAGAGAAGAATGAGGAAAGAGAGACGCTCCACAATCTCTTGAAAAAATGGAGGGATGAGAGTTTGTCCGTTGCTTCGAATCAAAAAGAAAAGGAAAGCTTGAGGGAAAAATTGAGGGAGTACGGCGTCCGCGATTATTTGAAAGCGGCAGATGACTTGGTCAAGGAGGAAGACGGCGTTGCTTGGGATTTCGGGATGGCCTCCTCGTCAAGCAATGGTTCTGCGGGCGGGGAAGAGAAAAAAAGGGGTTGCTCGCTTGTCAAAGAGGACGGCAAGGCGGTTCTTTACGATGGCCGAACAGGGGAGCCATTTAATCAAGAGGTCGTCGTGGGGTACATTTACATGCTGAAGTTGGGGCATTTGGTGGCTGATAAAATTCACGCTCGGGCGGTTGGCCCTTACTCGTTAGTGACTCAACAGCCCTTGGGTGGCAAGGCCCAATACGGCGGGCAACGGTTTGGGGAAATGGAAGTCTGGGCGATGGAAGCTTACGGAGCGGCGCATGCGCTGCAGGAATTGATCACGGTAAAGTCGGACGACGTTCAGGGACGAACTGACATCTACGCAAGCGTCGTCAACGGGGTCAACTCCTTGAACGCCAGAGTGCCTGAATCCTTTAACGTGTTGGTCAAGGAAATTCAGTCTTTGGGCATGGACGTGCAAGTTGACTATGTTCACGGCCGGGAGAGACCAAGTTTGCCCTCCCTTGTTGCTGTGTCGCCAACTTTGAATTCGGAATCGGAAGAGTTGCACAGAGTTTAAATAGGCATTCGAAGAATTAGAATTTCCGATCCAGAAAAGATGATCAAAACAAAGGAAACCGTTCGCGAGTTGTTAGGTCTTGGCCCCGTCAACTCGGTTGACCATGTCACTATATCCGTTGCCTCGCCGGATTCGATTCGTTCCTGGTCTAAAGGCGAAATCAAGAACCCGGAAACCATTAACTACCGCACCTTTCGTCCTGAGAAGGGCGGCTTGTTTTGCGAGCGCATCTTTGGACCGCAAAAGGATTGGGAATGTTCTTGCGGCAAGTATAAAAGAATTAAACACCGCGGCGTGGTTTGCGACCGTTGCGGCGTCGAGGTCGTTCAATCCAGAGTGCGTCGGGAGCGGATGGGGCACATCGAGTTGGCCGTGCCTGTTTCCCACATCTGGTTTTTCAAATGCATGCCTTCCCGTATTGGTTTGATGCTGGACATGACCGCGCGCGATCTTGAGCGGGTGATCTACTACGAAGATTACCTGGTGCTCGATCCGATGTCCACGGATTTGGAGAAACATCAACTGCTGACTGTGGATGAGTATCAGGAGGCGCGGGAAAATTACGGCGCTGACGCCTTCGTAGTCGAGATAGGAGCCCCGGCAATCAGAAAGGCCTTAGCCCAAGTCGATCTGCGCGGCGAAATTAAAGAAATGCAGCAAGAAATGGCTGAAACCCGAAGCAAGCAAACCCGAAAAAAACTGGCCAAACGAATCCGTCTTTTTCAAGGCTTCGACAATTCCCACAGCAAGCCGGAATGGATGATTCTGACAATTTTGCCTGTGATTCCTCCAGACCTTCGGCCTCTGGTGCCTTTGGAAGGCGGGCGCTTTGCAACCTCCGATTTGAACGATCTCTACCGGCGCGTCATCAACCGGAACAATCGCCTCAAAAATTTAATCGGGCAGAAAACGCCGGAAGTTATCATCCGCAACGAAAAGCGGATGCTCCAGGAAGCGGTCGATGCTCTGTATGACAATGGGCGGCGCGGCAGAGCCGTGTTGGGATCGGGAAACCGCCCCCTAAAATCTTTGAGCGAAATCCTCAAAGGCAAAAGCGGCCGCTTTCGGCAAAATCTTCTGGGAAAACGCGTTGATTATTCGGGCCGTTCGGTCATTGTCATTGGTCCGGAGCTGAAGCTCCACCAATGCGGCCTGCCCAAAAAGATGGCTTTAGTTCTCTTTGAGCCGTTTATCGTCCGGCGTTTGAAGGAGCAGGGTTACGTCCATACCGTCCGATCTGCCAAAAGGCTCATTGAACGGCAATCTCCTGAAGTCTGGGATATTTTGGAAGAAGTGACGAACGGGCATCCCGTGCTTTTGAATCGGGCGCCGACATTGCATCGCTTATCCATTCAGGCATTTGAGCCGGTTCTTATCGAAGGCGAGGCCATTCGAGTGCATCCCTTGGTTTGCACCGCCTTTAACGCTGACTTTGACGGCGACCAAATGGCCGTCCACGTTCCGCTTTCCGTCGAAGCGCAAATGGAGGCGCGGTTTTTGATGATGGTGCCAAACAACATTTTTAACCCCTCCAACGGACGCCCCATTATGACGCCGACTCAGGACATTACCTTAGGTTGCTACTATCTAACCGCCGATGAGGATGTGAAAAACCAAAAGAAGCGGCGGAATCAGCACAAGTTGGCCGATTATTTGAAAGCTAGAGCCAACAAAGAAAGAGCCAATCGCTTGAGGTTGTTTGCTTCTAAAGAAGAAGCCATTTTCGCTTATGAAGACGGCGCGCTAGCCCTGCACGACTGGATTGAACTGCGAAACCCGGATTTTGGAAGAGAAACGGTTTTTGGCGACAAAGAAAGGAAAACTATCGAGACCACCGTAGGCCGCGTGATCTTCAGCGAAATTTGGCCGGTTGATCTGGGTTTTCCCAATCAAGTGATCGACAAGGGCAAACTTGGCGATCTGATCTGGCACTGTTACAGAAAGTGCGGCCCCAGACAAACCGTGGAAATCCTTGACAAGTTAAAAGAGGTAGGTTTCCGAGAAGCCACCAGATCCGGCGCTTCCATTGGGATTGACGACATGATCGGCCCTGAGAAAAAGAAAAAGCACATCGCCGACGCCGAAAAGAAAATCGACAAAATCAAAAAGCAGTATGAACAGGGCGTGATTACTTCGGGCGAACGCTACAACCAGACCATCGACGCTTGGACTAATTGCACCGATCAAATTGCCGAAGCGATGTTCGACACCTTACGCAAGAACCAAAATAAAGACGAATACAATCCCATTTGTCTGATGGTGGATTCCGGAGCTCGGGGCAACCGTCAACAAGTGAGGCAGCTGGCCGGTCTTCGAGGCTTGATGGCCAAACCTGGTTCCGGCGAGATTATTGACCGCCCCATCCTTGCCAACTTCCGCGAAGGGCTCTCCGTTCTGGAATACTTCATTTCCACCAACGGCGCCCGCAAAGGATTGGCCGACACCGCCTTGAAAACAGCCGACTCCGGCTACATGACCCGAAAACTGGTTGACGTCGCCCAAGACGTCATCGTGCGAGAAGAGGATTGCGGCACCATTAACGGCATCGAAGTCAGAGCCATTTACGAAAGAGGGGACGAAGTCGTCAAACTGAGCGAACGGTTAATTGGCCGCATTTCCTGCGACGACGTCCGAGCGCCGGATGATCAGAAAAACCTCCTTGTCAAAGCCAACCAAGAAATGACCGAAGAATTGGCGGACAAAATTGACGATCACGGCATTGAAGAAGTAAAAATTCGCTCCGTGTTGACTTGCGAAAGCAAACGCGGCATTTGCCGAATGTGCTACGGCACCAACCTGGCGACTGGAGAATTGGTAAAAGAAGGGGAGGCCGTCGGCATTATTGCCGCGCAATCCATTGGCGAACCCGGCACGCAACTGACCATGAGAACCTTCCACATCGGCGGAGTAGCTTCTGTGACTTTTGCCGACCCTGAAATCAAGGCGCAAAATCCCGGCAAAGTGGTCTATAAAGACATCCGCAAGGTCGATCTGGAAGATGGGAACAGTATCGTTCTCAACAAACACGGAAGCGTCGTCATTGTGGATGAGGAAGGCCGGGAGTTGGAATCCTACCCTGTCGTGGTCGGCGCCGTGATTTCCGTGGAGGACGGAGAGACGGTTGAGAAGGGGCAAACCTTCGTTCAATGGGATCCCGACTGGGTGCCGATCCTTTCGGAACAACGGGGGAAGGTGGAATTTGAGGACATCATTGAAGGAGTCACGATGAAGCGGGAGGTCAACGAAGCTACGGGACAGGAAGCGATGGTGCTCATTGATCACAAGGGAGACCTGCATCCACAGATTAAAATTTTAAACAACAAAGGCGAACCTCTCGCCAACTATTCGATTCCTTCCGATGCCAACATCATGGTAAAGGAAAGGAAAAAAATCCCAGCGGGAGCTCTGCTGGCAAGAATACCTCGCCGCAAAACCTCGAAAACCAAGGATATCACCGGCGGTCTGCCTCGAGTGGCGGAGTTGTTTGAAGCCAGACGTCCCAAAGACCCAGCGAAGATTTCCAAAATCAGAGGCGTCGTTAAATTCGGTCCCATTGTTCGGGCTAAGCGATGCGTCATTGTTCAGGATGAGGACACCGGCAAAGGAGAAGAACACTTAATTTCAATGGGCAAGCACGTGATCGTTTTCGAGGGGGACACCGTGAAAAAAGGACAACAACTTACCGAAGGGTCGATTGATCCGCACGAGATGTTGGAAGTTTGCGGCCCTTTGGAACTTCAGGAGCATTTGGTGAACCAAGTTCAGGAGGTCTATCGTCTGCAGGGAGTGACCATCAACGACAAGCACGTCGAAGTCATTGTTCGTCAAATGTTGCAAAAAGTGCGGATTCCAGATGGAAAAGAGGAGGAGAATCCCGCTGGCGACACTAAGTTTTTGCCCGGCGAGGAGGTTGAGAAGTTAACTTTCGAGCAGGAAAATCAGCGCGTGCAGGAGTTGGGCGGAAAGCCTGCGCAAGGAGAGCCGGTTTTGTTGGGCATCACTAAGGCGTCAGTGCAGACCGAGAGTTTCCTGAGCGCGGCTTCTTTTCAGGACACTACTCGAGTGTTGACCGAGGCGGCAACGCTAGGAAAGAAAGATTATCTTCGAGGATTTAAAGAGAACGTCATCATGGGGCACATCATTCCCGCCGGTACCGGATACCCGAATTATCGAAACATTCAGGTCAAATACTTGGCGGATCCGGAGCTTTTGGAAGAGCAAGCCGAAGAGGAAGAGGGGCAAGAAGCCTTCTTGGAAGAGCCTCTTGCCGGTTGAGGTTGGGAAAAATTGCAGTGGCTTCCAATTTTTTTGAATAATCTGTTGCATTGGAGATTGATTTTAGTATTATCCGCTTTCTGTTTTGTCGGAATGAGGTTTAAAACGAGTTTTTTGTCACTGTTTTGTCACTGAATTAGAGCAACAATGCCGACCATTAATCAACTTGTGCGCAAGGGACGCAGGCAGATTCGGCTTAAATCGAAGTCGCCGGCTTTGGACGGTTGTCCGTTTCGGCGAGGGGTCTGCGTTCAGGTGATGACCAGGATGCCGAAGAAGCCGAATTCCGCGATGCGCAAAGTAGCCAAAGTTCGGCTGACGAATGGTTACGAAGTGATCGCCTACATTCCCGACGAGGGGCATAACTTGCAGGAGCATTCAATCGTTCTTGTGCGGGGAGGGCGCGTTAAAGATTTACCCGGCGTGCGTTATCACATTGTGCGAGGAGCCTTGGATTCAGGCAGAGTGGAAAAACGTCGTCAAAGTCGGTCCAAGTATGGGGTTAAGCGCCCCAAGGAAAAGAAGGAGAAGAAATAGGCGCATTTCTTTAAATGCGTTATTAGATTTTATGTCACGTCGTCGACAAGCGGTAAAAAGGGGTGTGGTTCCAGATGCGCAGTACGACAGCATTCTGGTGGCGAAGCTCACGAATGTAGTAATGGTTAAAGGAAAAAAGACAGTGGCGGAAAAGGTAGTCTACGGTGCTTTTGACGTCCTGGCAAAACGGGAGACTAGTCCGAATCCTTTGGAAATTCTCCAACGGGCGGTGGATAATGTGAAGCCTCGTTTAGAAGTGAAGCCGCGGCGCGTGGGCGGGGCAACCTATCAGGTGCCGGTGGAGATTCCCCATGATCGACAAAACGCCCTGGCGTTGCGTTGGCTGGTCAAATTTGCTGGCGCAAGAAAGGGAGTTCCCATGAGGCAGGCATTAGCGGGAGAAATTCTGGATGCTTACCGCGGCCAAGGATCTGCGATTCGGCGTCGGGACGAAGTACACAAAATGGCCCAATCCAATAAAGCGTTTGCACATTTTCGTTGGTAAAATCTATCCAATCCAAGTTGCCCCGAGGCGTTCGGCAAGACGGGGCGTTTTTATTTTCTTAATCTAGTGACTTCGTTTCCCCAACAATTGTCTCCGGCCAATTCGCCGAACCGCGAGTATCCCATGGAACAGACGCGGAACATTGGCATTGCGGCGCATATTGATGCGGGAAAGACCACTACGACGGAAAGGATCCTTTTTTATACGGGATTGATTCGTCGAATGGGCGAAGTGCACGACGGAAACACGGTGACGGATTGGATGGAGCAGGAAAAGGAAAGGGGCATCACGATTACAGCGGCCGCCATTACTTGTTTTTGGACACAAAGACGGGACGGCACGCTGAAGAGTTTTGAAGGGGTGCCTTTCAAAATCAATATCATCGATACTCCGGGCCACGTCGATTTTACTGCCGAAGTCGAACGATCCATGCGAGTTTTGGATGGCGCCGTAGCAGTGTTTTGCGGCGTCGCCGGCGTGCAACCGCAGTCCGAAACCGTGTGGCGACAAGCAATCAAATACAACGTGCCTCGAATTGCGTTTGTCAACAAAATGGATCGGATCGGCGCCAATTTTGACAGCGCTGTGGAAGAAATGCGTTGCAAACTCGGCGCTTATGCTTATCCGGTCATTATTCCGATTGGTAGCGAGGATCGACTCAAGGGAGTCATCGACGTGGTGAGCCAAAAGGCCATTGTCTACAATGATTCTGATCCATTGGGAGTAGAGTATTCTGTTGTTGCCCTCACCGAAGACCAGGAGATACGCGCTCAATCGGCCAGGGATCAACTCGTTGCCGCGGTGGCGGATAAGGATGAGGCGATTGCGGAGTTGGTCATCGAGGATCGGCCAATCGAACCGTCCGTGTTGAAGGCAGCGATCCGTCGATTGACCTGCGGATTAGAGTTGGTGCCCGTCATAGGCGGCTCGGCCTTTAAGAAAAAAGGCATTCAACCATTGATGGACGCCATCATTGATTATTTGCCTTCTCCATTGGATATTCCGCCGATGGAGGGGCATCCGGCGGGCAGGTTTATAGACTCCGTCGAAATTGCGCCGGACGATGGCGAGGATTTCTGCGGTTTAGCATTTAAGCTGTGGACAGATCCCTTTGTTGGGAAATTGGTCTTTTTCCGTGTCTATCGAGGATTGCTCAGAAAAGGGATCGCCGTTTTGAATGCCCGAACCGGGCGGAAGGAGCGAATCAACCGCTTGTTGTTGATTCAAGCAGAGAAGCGCATTGATGTGGAGACGATTTATTCGGGAGACATTGCCGCAATCGTCGGGGTGCGAAACGTGGCTACCGGCCACACTCTTTGTAGCCCCAAAAATCCAATCCTGTTGGAACCGCCCACTTTTCCGGAGCCGGTCATATCGATGGCCATTGAACCTCGTACAACTGCGGATCGCGAAAAGTTGAGTGAGGGGCTGCGACGGCTGGCTGACGAAGACCCGACCTTTAAGTCCCACACCAACGAGGAAACCGGACAGCAGATCATTTCCGGAATGGGCGAGCTTCATCTTGAGATCATTCGATCTCGATTGCTTAAAGAGTCCAAAGTGGCCGCGAATACGGGCGCGCCGCAAATCGCTTATCGAGAGACCGTCACCCAATCGGCCAGAGGGGAGGGAAAGTTTATTCGGCAATCCGGGGGCAAAGGACAATACGGCCATGTAGAAATTGTCATGGAACCGAATCCGGCCGGACGAGGGCTTGAAATTGAGAACAAGATTGTTGGCGGAATGATTCCCAAGGAATTTCTTCCTGCCGTCGTCGCCGGGCTGAAAGAATCGGCCTCTGGCGGCGTTTTGGCCGGCTATCCGATGGTCGATCTTAAACTTTCCATTGTGGGCGGGTCTTTTCACGAAGTGGATTCTAGCGAGCTTGCCTTCAAGATGGCCGCAATTTTTGCTTTCAAAAATGCGTCGAAAAATGCGGGCGTGATTCTTTTGGAGCCGGTGATGAATGTGGAAGTAGACGTTCCAGAAGCATATCAAGGAGATATTCTTGGGGATTTCAACCGCCGGCGAGGCAGAATTTTGAGCATTGATTCAAAACCTTGCATCGCAATCCTTCATGCCGAAGTCCCGCTTGCAGAAATGTTCGGCTATTCAACGGCGGTGCGCTCTCTTTCCAAAGGCCGCGCTTCTTATTCTATGGAGCCGGTCAAATTCGAACAGGTGCCGGCAAACGTCCTAGCATCAATTTTGGACATCGGAGACACCTTGCCGTGTGGGGATAGCTTTCAGAGTTAGCTTTGGAGAACAAAATGCCAGAACAACGAATTCGAATCAGATTGAAGGCTTATGATCATCGCGTTGTGGATCAGTCGGCCGGTGAGATCGTTGACACGGTCAAGCGCTCTGGATCCCAAGTCGCCGGGCCGATACCGTTGCCCACGCGAATTGAGCGGTTCACGGTGACACGTTCTCCTCATGTGGACAAAAAATCGCACGAAACCTTTGAGCAAAGAACACATAAACGGTTGATCGACATTCTTGACCCTACGGCCAAAACAGTTGATGAATTAAAGAAACTCAACCTCCCGGCGGGAGTTGATATCACAATCAAAATATAGGTATGGTTGGTCTGCTGGGAAAAAAATTGGGGCAAACCCAAATTTATGATGAGGAAGGCAACTTGGTCTGCGTTACCGTGGTGCAGTGCGGCCCTAACAAAGTTTTGCAGTGCAAGACCGAGGAAACAGACGGATACAGCGCGGTTCAATTGGGCTTTGGATCCCAAAAAACACATCGGGTCAACAAACCTTTGAAGGGACATTTCCGTAAATATCGCGCAGAGCTGTGCCGGGAAATTAAAGAATTTCGGAACTTTGATCTCTCCGTTAAACCGGGCGACGAAGTGAATCCATGGGATTGTTTTTCAGTAGGTGATTTTGTCGATGCGGTAGGAATCACCAAAGGCCGTGGCTTTCAAGGAGTAATGAAACGGCATGGATTCAGCGGAGGACGCGCATCGCATGGCGCCAAAGGCTGGAAACGTCGACCGGGCTCTGTTGGCCAAGGATCGACACCGGGCTACATCCGCAAAGGCCAACCTATGCCGGGACACATGGGGCAAGCGCGACGCACTGTTCAAAATTTGAGAGTGATGCGAATCATGGAAGATGAGAAGGTGTTATTAGTAAGCGGCGCTATTCCCGGGGCTACGGGAGACTACGTGATAATTCGGGGAGCGAAGAAAAAACAAAAGACAAAACCATCCGCCTAACGCGTAAAAAGATTGCATCGTGAATATTAAAATTAAAAGTCTCTCAGGCTCCGAAGGCGGCGAATATCAGGTACGGTTTGAACTCATTGCCGATGGGCGGGGCACGCAAGCGGTTCATGAAGCGGTTGTCGCCTATACCGCTGCGCAAAGAAGTGGAACGGCCTGCACTAAAACTGTTGCGGAAGTGGCTGGTTCAGGGCGGAAACCTTGGCGCCAAAAAGGCACAGGTCGCGCGCGCGCCGGCTATGCTCGATCCCCTATTTGGCAAGGAGGCGGAGTTGTTTTTGGCCCGAAACCTCGAAGCTTCCGGAAAAAGATTTCCAAAAAGACCAAACGTTTGGCTCTCAAAAAGGCGATGAGCGAACGGTTGAAGGATGGAAACGTTCAAATAGTGGATTCGTTTGGTTTCGAGAAACCAAGCACCAAAGCATTCCTAAACGTATGTGCCGTTCTAGGGCTTGACGGCACTATTTTGATTGTGACAGATTCTAAGGATGAGAATCTGATTCTCTCAGCGAGAAATGTTCCCTATGCCGAAGTTACTTTGGCGTCGACTTTAAATACCTACGAGGTGCTAAAATGCGATCATTTGGTATTTACTCAGCCCGCATTTGAAGTGGTGGACAATCGCCTTATAGAAAAAAGAGCGGAAGCATAACTATGAATGCTTTTGACATAGTCAAAATGGTTTGGATCACGGAGAAAGGCACATTGCTTTCCGATCAGCAAAACCAATACGCCGTGGTTGCCGACCGGCGGGCGAATAAAATTCAAATTCGGCAGGCAGTGGAGGAGTTGTTCAAAGTCAAAGTGTTGAGCGTGAACACGATGAATATGCGGGGCAAGGCTCGCCGCCGCCGGACGCACCAAGCGGGCAAGTGTTCGGATTGGAAAAAAGCAATAGTGACCCTAAAAGAGGGAGATAAGATTGATCTCACATAAAATGAAGGGAGGCAAAAAGTTATGGCTGTAAAATCATTCAAACCGTTGACGCCGGCCAGGCGTTTTTTGACGGTGGAGTCCTTTGCCGACATTACTAAGAAAAAGCCGGAGAAGCGGCTCACCAAGACGAGAAAAAAGACCGGCGGGCGCAATTGCTACGGCCGGATTACGGCTCGGGCGATCGGCGGCGGCCATAAGCAGAAAATTCGCAACGTGGACTTCCGCCGCCAAAAACATGGCATTGAGGCCTTTGTGATCGCCATTGAATACGATCCCATCCGGTCCGCCAGATTGGCATTAGTGCAATATGTCGATGGGGAGAAACGATATATTATTGCGCCGGAAGACCTCAAAGTGGGAGACAAGGTGATGAGCGGCGTTGGCGCTCCCAAGAAAGTTGGCTGCGCGATGCCGTTGTCTGAAATTCCCGTCAGTTCCAGTATTCATAGCATTGAGTTGGTTCCCGGCAAAGGCGGTCAGGTAGTTCGGAGCGCCGGCGCTTTTGCGACGCTGATGTCCTTTGATTCCGGATATGCGCAGGTAAAACTCCCTTCGGGGGAAATCCGCAAGTTTCATGAAAAGTGCCAGGCCACTATCGGCGCCGTAGGCAACAGCCAGCATGGAAATGTTCTGTTGGGAAAGGCCGGCCGAGCCCGTCATTTGGGTCGCAGGCCTTTGACTCGGGGAGTTTCTCGAAATCCGGTCGACCATCCGAATGGGGGCGGGCAGGGGCAGTCGAAAAGCGGCGGCGGGCGGCAACATTTAGTATCGCCTTGGGGGTTGTTGGCCAAAGGATATAAGACGAGGAATCAACACAAAACTTCCAACCGTTTCATTTTGGTTCGGCGGGATGGTCGTCCAATGAAGCGCAAATAATATCGGTATGGGACGTTCAATCAAAAAAGGGCCGTTTGTGGATGAGTCTCTTCTTAAGAAGATTGCTAAGATAAACGAAGCGGGAGTGAAGAAACCGATCAAGACTTGGTCGAGGCGATCCATGATTACGCCGGATTTTGTCGGTCACACTTTTAACGTTCACAATGGGAAGGTTTTTCATCCGGTTTTTGTTACGGAAAACATGGTGGGGCATCGGTTGGGCGAGTTTTCGCCGACGAGGGCCTTCCGCAAGCACGGTTCGCACACTGCCAAAGTAACGAAATAGCCATGAAAGTTCAGGCCATTACTCGCAACGTTCGAATGTCGGCGCAAAAGGTTCGTGAAGTCGTTCGCCAAATTCAAGGGATGAACGCTTTACAGGCAGTTGCGGTTCTCTCTGCCGTGCCTCGGAAATCGGCGCGGATCGTCGAGAAAACCTTGAAGTCGGCAATTGCCAATGCGGAAAACAACAACAATATGAAGCCGGAAGGGCTGATTGTGCGGGAGGCGGTTGCCGGACAAGCAAGATCGTTGAAGCGGTTTGTTCCCAAAGCGCGGGGGGCGGCCGGCCCGATCCTAAAACGCAGTTGTCATGTGAAGATTGTAGTGTCCGATTAATCAGAGTTAGAACATGGGGCAAAAAACAAATCCAATTGGCCTGCGCATTGCCGTGAACCGGGATTGGCGTTCGAAGTGGTATGCTGACAAACGAGACTTTAGGGGATTGCTAGCTGAGGACTGTCGGATTCGCGACATTCTGAAGTTGAAGCTGGAGGCGGCCTCAGTGCCAAAAATTCAGATTGAGCGGGCATCCACTCGTTGCCGGGTCACAATTTTCACCGCAAGGCCCGGCGTCGTGATTGGTCGCAAAGGCGCTGAGATCGACAAATTGAAGGAAGAGATTTCGTTGCTGACGGGGAAGGAAATTTATGTAGATATTCAGGAGATCAAAAAACCTGAACTAGATGCTCAACTGGTTGCTGACAACGTCTGCCTGCAACTAGAGCGCCGGATTTCTTTTCGGCGCGCGATGAAAAAGGCCGTCCAAACCACTATGGATTTTGGTGCCGAAGGCATTAAAATCCGATGTGCGGGCCGTCTTGGCGGCTCTGAATTGGCGCGCGTTGAATCTTATTTGGAAGGGCGGGTGCCCTTGCATACCTTGCGCGCGAATATTGATTATGGTTTTTCGGAGGCGAAGACTCTTTACGGGGTTTTGGGAGTCAAGTGTTGGATTTGCAAGGGAGAAATGGACGTGTTGTCGGAGACGAGGCCCGCGGCAACGAGTTCGTCGTTTCTTGGTTAATATAGTGAGGGAAAAGAAAACAGGAGAGTTTGTATGCCTTTAATGCCGGCCAGAGTGAAGCATCGGAAGATGCAGCGGGGGAGTCGATCGGGAATCGCGCGGCGCGGCGCGGCCGTTGCCTTTGGGGAGTTCGGGTTGCAAGCGATGGGGCGATGTTGGCTCAACAACAAACAGATCGAAGCAGCCCGCATTGCCGTCACCCGCAACATGAAGCGGCGGGGCAAAGTTTGGATTCGTGTATTTCCGGATAAAAGCTACACAAAAAAACCTTTGGAAACTCGAATGGGAAAAGGCAAAGGCCCTGTGGAAGGCTGGGTTGCGGTGATTCGGCCGGCGATGATTCTTTTTGAGATTGACGGTGTCTCTGAAAGTTTGGCGCGCGAGTCCTTGCGATTGGCGGCGGCCAAGTTGCCCATGCGAACTAAGTTCATTGCACGACATAAGTTAAGTTAATCATCATGCCTCTAAAAATGTCAGATTTGCGCGATCTCTCGCCGGTGGAATTGAGCGCCAAGAATCGAGATGCCCGCCAAGAGCTTTTTAATCTGCGCTTGCAGAAAGCCAGCAGCCAGTTGGAAAAACCCTCTCGCCTGCGAGATTTGCGCCGAGACATTGCCCGGATTGAAACTCAGATGTCCATTCTTCGCCGCCAATCAAAGAGCAAAATTTAACATTAACCAACTATGGCAGAAACTTCAGCAAAACGGGGACATCGCAAAGAGCGTGTGGGAGAAGTGATCTCAGATAGAATGAATCGGACGATTATTGTTCGAGTTCGAAGGCGAATTCGTCATCCTCGCTATAAGAAGGTGGTTACGTTGTTTAGCCGATGCTACGCGCACGATGAGCAAGAACGGGCAAAAGTGGGAGATCAAGTTCGGATTCTAGAGACGAGGCCTCTTTCCAAAACAAAATGTTGGCGGTTGGTTGAAGTTTTAAGTTCAAAATCCGCCGCTTAAAACAATAGAAAGAGCGAGAGAAAAATGCTTCAACTACGCAGTTTGTTAAGAGTAGCCGATAACACAGGCGCCAAAAAAGCGGCGGCGATTGGTGTTTTAGGGCAGGGGAGACGGGTGGCCCGTGTCGGCGACGTCATCAAGGCACACGTCAAAGAAGCTTCTCCTGATGGGACTGTGAAAAAGGGAGAAGTGGTAAACGCCGTCGTCGTTAGGACAAAACGCTCCATTCGTCGAAATGACGGCTCGTATCTTCGTTTTGATTCCAACGCCATTGTGATTATCAACAAGGATAGAAATCCGAGGGGAACGCGCATTTTTGGTCCCGTTGCTCGGGAACTTCGAGAGAAAAAGTTTACAAAAATCGTCTCTCTCGCCCCAGAAGTGATTTGAGATTATGCCGACAAAGATTCATGTAAAAAAAGGCGATGAAGTCGTTGTTTTGTCCGGGACCGAAAAGGGAAAACGCGGAAAAATTATCGCCGTGTTTCCCAAGACCGGGCGAGGGATTGTTGAAGGGGTGAAATTGATCAAAAAACACGTCCGAAAGAATCAGCAGTATCCCGAAGGCGCGATCCTGGAACGAGAAGGAACAATTCATCTTTCAAACTTGATGTTGGCGGAGAAATTTGACGCTCGTGCGGCGAAACGCGAGCCAAAGAGTGAAAGTGTAGAATGAAACCGAGACTTTATCAGAAATATGTTGACAGTGTAGCGCCTCTGTTAAAGAAGGACGGCAAGTACGTTAATATTCACCAGATTCCAAAATTGGAGAAGATCGTGGTCAACATGGGAGTCAGCTCCACTCTGGAAAAAGGCGCGCTGGAGGATGCCTCGCGAGATTTGGCCTTAATTACTGGAAGAAAGCCGGTGCTTTGCCGAGCCAAAAAAAGCGTGTCGAACTTCAAACTGCGTGCCGGGCAGCCCATAGGTTGCCGCGTGACTTTGCGGCGAGACATGATGTATGAGTTTTTCGACCGACTTGTCACCGCGGCTTTGCCCCGCATCCGCGACTTTCGCGGTATTCCAAGCAAGTCTTTTGACGGGCGCGGGAACTACTCCCTTGGCATATCGGACCAAACCATCTTTCCCGAAATCGACCTTGATAAAATAAAACGGAATCAGGGAATGGACGTAACGGTTGTCACCACGGCGAACACGGATGAAGAAGCCCGCAGGTTGCTGAAACTAATGGGCATGCCCTTTGCATAAACGGAGATTTTGATATGGCGAAAAAATCCTGGATTGAGCGAAACAAAAAGAAAGCGGCGACGGTGAAGAAGTATGCCGAGCGTCGAGCCGAATTGAGAAGCAAGCGCGATTACGAAGGACTGAGCCGGCTGCCTCGAAACGCCAGTCCAACTCGCTTGGTAAATCGTTGCAATGTCACTGGACGACGGCATGGATACTTCAGGAAATTCGGTTGCTCTCGTCTGATGTTTCGGAAAATGGCGCTAGCGGGATTAATTCCCGGCGTAACAAAAGCAAGTTGGTAGAAAGTATGGATCCGGTTGCCAATATGTTAACCAGTATACGGAATGCAAATTCCGTATTGTTGCCCAAAGTGGAAGTGCCTCACTCCAAATTGAAGGAAGGAATTGCCTCGATGCTTATGCGAGAAGGATATATTGAGCAGTATCATGTGTCCGGCGAGAAAAAGAGGCAAATCTCCATAACCCTCAAATATAAAGAGCGGCGCGGAGTGATTGCTGGGATCAAGCGGGTTAGCCGCCCCGGTTTGCGCTGTTATGCGGGGGCTCGGGAAATTCCGCGTGTTTTAGGGGGAATGGGAATCTCGATTCTCTCTACTTCCCGCGGTGTGATGACTGGAAGCGATGCGAAGAAACAAAATATTGGCGGAGAAGTTCTCTGTCATGTTTGGTGACGATTAACGATATGTCGAGAATTGGAAAAATGCCGATCCCTTTGCCCGATAAAGTTAAGGTAGCCGTTGACGGCCGCTCAATAAATGTTGAAGGGCCGAATGGAAAGTTGAATTGGGAAGCGCCCGGCCTGACGACTGTTTCCGTAAAGGGAGACATTGTTATTGTGGAACGGGATGGCGACGATAAAGAGGCAAAGTCTCAGCACGGTCTGACTCGTTCCTTGGTGAATAACATGGTAATCGGCGTTTCCCGAGGATTTGTCAAAGAATTGAAAATACAAGGTGTCGGCTTTAAAGCGGTTGCCAAAGGCCGAGAGATTGAACTGAGTTTGGGATACTCTCATCCAATCCGCTACTTAATTCCCGAAGGCGTTAAAGTGTCCGTTGCCGAAGGGACAAGCGTCAGAATTGAGGGCGCGGATAAGCAGGCCGTGGGCAGAACGGCTGCCGAGATTCGGAATTTTTATCCACCAGAACCCTACAAAGGCAAAGGCATTCGGTATAAAGACGAGCGCGTTATTCGCAAAGAAGGCAAGACCGTGCAGTAGGAAAATGGGCAACGTCAAAACTTCGTAGTGAGAAAATGAAAACAAAAAAACGAATGCAGCTAGTGCAACGGCGACGATTTCGCATTCGGAAAAAGATTGCTGGAACGGAGGAAAGGCCGCGTATGAGTGTTCGCTTTACGGAAAGGAACGCCTACGTGCAGTTTATTGACGACACAGCCGGCGCCACTTTAGCTGCCGTTTCCTCCGTCAGCCAACGGGCCAAATCCAAAGATGAACTCTGCGCTAATGTGAAAAGCGCAGAAGTGTTGGGGGATTTGGCGGCCTCCCTCGCCAAAGAAAAGGGAATTACCGTTGTGGTTTTTGATCGGAGCGGTGCCCGTTATCATGGAAAGGTCAAAGCGCTGGCCGAAGCGGCCCGAGCCGGCGGTCTTCAATTCTAAACTAAACAAGAATTTCCCGTGGCAGAAACATTGAATACGAAAGAAAGCAACCTTTCCCCGACAACCGGGGGAGCACAACCTCCAGCCTCTTCCTCTCGATCGGGAGGCAATTTTCGAGGACAAAGCGGACGGGCAAGCGGTAATCGAGGGCGCCGTGATGTCCGCGCCCAAAGATTCTCCGACAATAAAGAAGAATCGGAAATCACGGAGAAAGTCATTTTTATCAATCGCTCTTCCAAAGTGGTGAAAGGCGGCCGGCGGTTTAATTTCAGCGCTTTGATCGTTGCCGGCGACGGCAAAGGCAAAGTAGGTCTCGGCTTAGGCAAGGCCGGAGAAGTGGCCGACGCCATTCGGAAAGCAAGCGAAAATGCCAAACGCTCCATGGTTTTGGTTGCCTTGTCTGGAAATACCATTCCACATCGAGTGACCACCTGTTTTGGAGGCGCATCCATCATGCTCCGGCCGGCGTATCCGGGAACTGGAGTCATTGCCGGTAAAGTCGTGCGCTGCGTGTTAGATTCGGCGGGAGTGAAGGATGTTTTAACAAAATCGCTAGGTTCCAACAATGCGGCCAACGTGGCGAAGGCGACTTTAGCCGCTTTGACCGGATTGAGAAGAAGAGTCGATATTTTTGCCGATCGAGGAGTGTCCTTGACGAATTCGGCCTCCTCAACTTTCGTTCATGATAAAATGGCCGAAGTTCAAGAAGAATTGCCCGAAGCCGATTCATCGGCAGAGATTGCATCTACTACCTCTCCAGCACTGACAAACGAAGAGACCGCACCTGAATAAATCCCATGCGTTTACATGATTTAAAACCGCGCCCGGGGGCGAAACATCGACGGAAACGCCTTGGACACGGCGATTCGAGCGGACGTGGAAAGACCAGCGGGCGCGGACATAAAGGGCATCGTGCCCGTTCAGGAAGGGGTTTCCGTCCTGGATTTGAAGGAGGTCAGATGCCTTTGATTCGGCGCTTGCCCAAGCGCGGATTCAGCAATGCCCGGCATGCGACAGAGTATATTCCCGTCAATATTGAAGCTTTAGACATTTTTCCTGAAGGAAGCGTTGTGGATGACGTTGCGTTGAGAGCCGCTCGCTTGGCTAATGGCCGTGCCTCTGGAATTAAAATCCTCGGCGACGGAGAGATTTCGAAAAAGTTAACCGTTAAAGTGCAAGCCTTCAGTGTCGTTGCAAAAGCGAAGATAGAAGCTGCCGGAGGAAAATGGGAAATCGTCCCGGCAACCCAAAAGAAAAAACCCGAACCTCAATCGTAAAGAAGAACGGAGACTATGCTGGCCGGCATCGCCAATACCTTCGCAAACTGCTTCAAAATCCCGGAGCTCAAGTTGCGCATTCTGTTCACTCTGTTTGTGTTAGCAGTGTGTCGTCTTGTTGCGTTGATTCCGATTCCCGGTTTGGACGGGGCGGCCTTGGCCGCGTTTTTTGAGCAAAATCAATCCAGCGAGAAGGGATTGCTAGACATGTATAGCATGTTCACCGGCGGCGCCTTGAAACACTGCGGCATTGGCTCGCTAGGCATAATGCCCTATATTAGCGCTACCATTATTATTCAGTTGATGACGGCCGTCTTACCGGCCTTGAGCAAATTGGCGAGAGAAGAGGGTGGGCGAGCCAAGATCATTCAATATGGACGGTATTTGACGGTGATCCTTTGCTTGGGACAAGGCTTTGTGATGGCTTTGAGCTGGGAGAATCCCGGCAAAATCTTTAATGGATTTGATGGAGAACTCGTGCTTTCTGAATCGCTTTGGTGGTATCGCTTTCAAACAGTTTTAATCCTCACCACCGGAACGCTTCTTTTGATGTGGCTTGGAGAGCAGATTACTGAGCGAGGGATAGGCAACGGCATTTCATTGGTGATTACCGTTGGGATTTTGGCAGAGCTGCCCCAAGCTGTGCGCGATCTCTATTTGATGTTCAATCCCCCGGGGGAGATAGAATCATCTAACCATAACCTTTTCCACGGAGTTGCTCTTGTCCTAATTTTGGTCGCCGTAGTGGCGGGGGTAATTGCCGTGACGCAGGCGCAGAGAAAAATCCCAGTGCAATACGCGCAGCGAGCTGTGGGCAGAAAGATTTATTCCGGCGGAAGTTCGTTTATGCCGTTGAGAGTGAACTACGCCGGTGTGATGCCGATTATTTTTGCCCAAGCAATTTTAATGTTTCCAGGAATGTTGTTCAGCAACCTTGGCGAGGTGACTGAGACCACGGTGTTTACGGATATCAGTCAGCTAATTGCCCACGGTAGTCCGGGGTATATACTTTTGCAGGGGATGATGATCCTTTTCTTCTCCTATTTTTGGGTAGCGACTCAATTTAACGAGATACAAATTGCCGATGATCTAAAGAAACATGGCGGGTATATTCCGGGAGTTCGGCCCGGTCAGGCCACCAGCGATTTTCTCCATCGAACCATGAGCCGCATCACTTTTGCGGGAGCAATCTTTCTCACTATGATCGCAACTATGCCTATCATCTTAAACAACTTGTTAGACGTGCCGTTTAGCGTAGGCACTTTTTTCGGAGGCACGAGCATTTTAATCACGGTGGGCGTCATCTTAGATACAATGCGGCAAATTGAGTCGCATCTATTAACCCGTCACTACGATGGATTTATGAAGAAAGGGCGGATACGGGGGCGGTTTTAGTTCCTTTGGGTTGCTTGCATCGTTTTGCTTTTCTTTTGCAGATTATATGATATGATTGTCGCAAAAAGTCAGAGGCGCATTCAGGCGATGCGGGAGGCGGGAGCGCTTGCGAACACGATTCTGAGAGAAGTGGCTGCCGCTGTTGAACCGGGAAGAACGACGAAGGAGTTAGACGAGTATGCTGCGGAACGAATGGCGTTTTATGAATGCGAAAGCGCTTTCTTGGGATACCAAAACTATCCGCGCAATATTTGCATATCCGTGAACGAGGAAGTTGTGCATGGAATTGCGGGACTTAGGAGATTGTTGTTTGGAGATATTGTGAGTTTGGACGTGGGCATTCGATATGGTGGTTTTGTTGGAGATAATGCTCTGACGGTGGCCGTCGCCGGTTGCGGGGTCGAGGAGCAGAGGCTTTTGGATGTGACGGAAAAAGCATTGTTCGAAGGGATTAGCAGAGCCGTGGCGGGACATAGAGTTTGCGAAATTTCAAGGGCGGTGCAAAGTTGTGTTGAAGAACATGGGATGTCGGTAGTGCGAGAGTTTGCCGGTCACGGCGTGGGGCGGTCGGTTCACGAAGAACCGCAAATTCCGAATTTTTTTGCCGGCGGCAAGAAGTCGCCAAAATTAAGAGCCGGGATGACGCTTGCTATCGAGCCGATGGTCAATTTGGGAACAGAACAGGTGAAAATGCTTTCGGATGGTTGGACGGTTTTGACACAGGATGGCCGGCCTTCGGCTCATTTTGAGCATACTGTCTTGGTGACCGATGGCGAGCCAGAAATTTTGACATGCCCGGAGAACATGCCATCAGTGTTGAAGGATCGGTTGTCGAATTAATGCCTAACCATCGTTGTCGAGTGAGAATGCCGAATGGTCATCATATTGTGGCTCGCTTGTCGAGTGATCTGAGGTTGGCTTTCGTCCGGGTGAACGCCGGAGATCGAGTCAAAGTGACCATATCACCGTTTGATCTGTCAAAGGGTACGATTATGGAACATATAGCAAGCTGAAGAGCATGAAAGTCAAAACTTCTGTCAAGAAATTATGCGAGCATTGCCGAATCATTCGGCGCAAGGGAGTGATTCGTGTGGTTTGCACAAATCCTCGACACAAGCAACGGCAGGGTTAATCCAATTGAGAAAGAAAACATATGCCACGTATTTTAGGTGTAGATATTCCCGGAGAGAAGCGGATTGATGTGTCCCTTCGTTATTTGTACGGTGTCGGCCCTGTGAATTCTTTAGAAATTCTGAAAAACGCCGGCGTCGATCCAAGTGCACGGGCCAAGGATTTGAGCGACGATCAAGTGAGCAAAATTGTTCGGTCTGTGCAGGATGGTCAATATGCAATCGAAGGAGATTTGCGTCGCGAGATAGGCATGAACCTTAAGCGATTGCAGGCAATCAAGTCTTATCGAGGACTTCGGCATGTCCGAGGACTGCCGGTGCGCGGACAACGAACCTCGACAAATGCCCGAACGCGAAAGGGTCCGAGGAAAACGGTCGGAGTTCAAAGAAACCCGAAAGCGAAGTCTGGAATTCATTAGTCACTAAGATTAACGGCAATTTTTATGGCTGAAGACGCAAAAGAAAATCAAGAGGATACCGAAAGGGTTGACACTGAACCTTCGACAAAGCCTGAGGCGAAGAAGAAAAGAAAATCCGAGAATGTTCCGAAACTCTCCGCGTCCGCCAAAAATCCGGCCGCAAAAACCGGGGATAAATCCACACTTGGTAGAGGCAAGAAAGCCGATGGAAAATCGGGGTCGGCTCCGACCGTTGTGGAGTTGCTGGCCACGGACAGCGGGCCGGCGAAAATCATCAAAGCTAAGGGTTCAAAAAATATTCCGGTGGGGATTGCAAATATCTTCGCCACGTTTAACAACACGCTGGTATCGATTAGCGATATGCAGGGAAATGTGATTGCATGGTCTAGTGCTGGAAAGATTGGCTTCAAAGGCTCTCGCAAGAGCACTGCCTTTGCCGCGCAGCAGGTTTCTCAAGATGTGGCGAGGCAGGCGATGTCTCATGGTTTGAAAGAAGTGGAGGTTCGTGTAAAAGGACCGGGATCGGGCCGGGAATCGGCGATCCGCGCTTTGCAGGCAATTGGTTTGGAAATATCCTCGATCAAGGACGTGACACCCGTGCCTCATAACGGTTGCCGGCCTCGCAAGAGAAGACGTGTGTAGGAATTAAATATGGCTCGATACACAGGACCGAAGACGCGAATTAGCCGTCGATTTGGCATGCCCATTTTTGGGCCGTCCAAATCTTTGGATCGTCGCAACTATGCTCCGGGAGTGCATGGCTCGAAAAGTCGCCGCAAGCAGACGGACTATGCGCTTCGCTTGGCTGAGAAACAAAAGTTTCGCTATTATTATGGGTTGCAGGAGAGGCAGTTTCGCGCGGTGTATGAGAAAGCACGGCGACAGCGCGGAGTGACGGGCGAAACCATGCTTCAAATCCTAGAGACTCGGTTGGACAATTTGGTCTATCGTTTAGGATTGGCGCCTTCTCGTCCGGCGGCTCGTCAAATGGTGGTTCACAGACATTTATTAGTAAAGGGAAAACGGGTCGACATTCCCTCCTATGCTGTTCAAGTGAACGACACTATTGAAGTGCGCGAGGCCAGCGTCTCAAAACAGTTGGCGGTAAAAAACATCGAAAGCTCCGCGAGCCGAAGCGTCCCCGACTGGCTGAACTTGGATAAGGGACTTCGCAAAGGAGTTCTCCTCAGAATGCCAACGCGCGACGAAATTCAGCCGATTGGTAACGAGCAGGTGGTTGTTGAATTTTATTCCCGTTAATCGAACGAAAAAGTAATGATCCGTGCAGTAATACAAGGTGTCGCCGCGGACGGGAACCGGCGAACATCAGGCGAAAGCTGCCAAACAAATTATATCATATGCCAGTTAGACTAGGCCCATTTGAAATGCCGAAGAAGTTGGCCAAAAATGCCACTGCAAAGAATTACGCTAAGTTTGTAGCCGAGCCGTTTGAAACCGGTTATGGACACACCATTGGAAATTCGTTGCGCCGCGTTCTCCTCTCCTCCCTGGAAGGTGCCGCGATCACTTCCATCAAACTTGATGGGACGATGCACGAATTTGCTTCTATAGATGGAATTGCCGAAGACGTGACGGATATCATCCTGAATCTGAAGCAGGTGAAGTTGAAATTCCACAATCGGGATCCGCAAACTTTGTTTCTCACTGTGCATAAGCAAGGCACTGTCACTGCCGGAGATATCACTGAAAACCAGAATGTAGAAGTGATCAATCCGGAGCATCCCATTTGCACGATTGATAAAAAGAGGAAGTTTGAGATTGAAATGGAGGCCAGAGTAGGGCGCGGTTTTTGTCCGGGCGACGAGAATAAAAAACCCGGTCAATCTATTGGAGTGATTGTAGTTGACTCTATTTTTTCTCCAGTGAGCCGAGTCAAATACACAGTCGAGAGTGCCCGTGTGGGACAACGCACCGACTATGATCGATTGATTCTCGAAATTTGGACGGACGGAAGAATCTCTCCTGATGACGCGCTGACTCAGGCTTCCATGATTTTGCAAAAGCACTTGGATGTGTTTGTCGGGTATGACGAGAACATCCTTGAATTTGAGGATGTTGAAGAACAGAAAGATGATGAGAGAGAGAGGCTGATGGAACTCAGTAAAATGAGCGTGAACGAAATCGAACTTAGCGTTCGAGCCGCCAATTGCTTAAATAACGCCAACATTACCACGGTGGGAGAGTTGGCGATCAGATCCGAAACCGAAATGTTAAAATATCGCAACTTCGGCAAAAAGTCTCTCAACGAAATCAAGGAGAAATTGCAAAGCTTCGGATTAAAGCTCGGCGATCCAAAAATGGATCCTTCCTTTGTGGAAACGACCAGCACGGAGGGAGAAGGTTTACAAGCCGACTAAACAAAGAAAAGAGACACAATGAGACATCGGAAACACACAGCCAAGCTGGGACGAAAAGGGAGCCATCGCAATGCGATGCTGGCCAATTTGGTTTGCAGCCTGATTAAATCCCGCCGAGTGACCACTACGCTTGCCAAAGCGAAAGCCGCCCGGCCAATGGCGGAAAAGATGCTAACATTAGGCAAGAAAGGAACCATTCACCATCGCCGTTTGGCTGCGGCGAAGCTGCATCAAGAAGACGCCGTGCGAATTCTCTTCAACGAGATTGCTCCTCTGCATCAAGAAAGGCAAGGTGGCTACACCAGAATCATCAAACAAGGACCCCGTCGAGGCGATGCTTCCCCGACGGCTATTTTGGAATGGGTGAGCGCTGAAGAATCAGGAGGCGAATCAAAAGGAACTGAAACCGTCAGAACAAAACCGTCGGAAACAGCCGAGGCTTCGTCGAAGACGAAAGCGCAATCCGATCCTGCTACATCGCCAGAATCCGCAACCGAGGAATCTTCTAAGAAAGACAAAAAGAAATAACGGTTCAACATTTCTCCTTTTGATAATGGTTTTTGTCGGAAGTTTATTTTCTTATTCGTCAGATTCACCTCCGCTTGGACGATGTGCTTTTCCAAATAAGCGGACTCTTGTTAAAGGATGCCTTGAACCTTCGAATGAAAGGCTTTCCGCGGCGGCGGATTTTTTTGTAACCTTCCTAATTGTCGTTTCGTCTCTTTCCTCAGGATGCGAAATCTTTCTTATCGTTTTTGTTTAATCGGATTATTAGGGACGTTGCTTCTCGCAAACATTTTTCCCGTAAATTTTCGGGCAAGCGAGTGGCCTCAGTTTCGTGGTAAACACTCGAACGGAAAGAGTGTGGATTTGCAGGTTCCCGTTCAATGGTCGAGCCGGGAAAATCTGAAGTGGAAAACTCTCTTGCCCGGTCCGGGATCCTCCAGCCCCATTGTCAGAAAGGATCAAGTTTTTGCGACCTGTTACTCCGGTTACGGCGTTGGCGCGGGCGATCCCGGCGAAATGGAAAACTTAGTTCGCCACCTTGTCTGCGTCGATCGTGGCGATGGAAGTGTTCTTTGGGAGCGAAAAATTCCAGCCAGATTGCCTGAAGACCCATATCGAGGATACATTAGCGAACATGGCTACGCCAGCAATACGCCGGTCACCAACGGCCGCGAAGTATTCGTCTTTTTTGGCAAAACAGGCGTGATTGCCTTTGACTTCAATGGCGAAGAATTATGGCGGGCGGATGTGGGGCAAGAGTCAAGCAACCGTCAATGGGGATCGGCGTCCAGTTTAGTGCTTCATGGCGAAAACGTGATTGTCAACGCCAGCGAGGAAAGCCAGTCCATACGAGCTTTGAATCAGCGGACGGGCGAACAAGTTTGGATCGCGGAGGCTTCAAGTTTGGAACTCGCTTACGGAACGCCGCTTTTAGCCTCTCTCGAAACCGGGAAAACAAGCCTTCTCATCGCCGTGCCGGGGGAAGTTTGGGGGTTGGATCCAAATACGGGCAAGCTGGGATGGTATGCGAAAACTGGCTTGCCGGGAAATATCTGCCCCTCGCTTTCAACTGCTGCCGGCGTCGTATATGGTTTTGGCGGTTTCCCCACACAGGGCAGCTTTGCGGTGCGTTTGGGAGGGAAAGGAGACGTGACATCTTCTCATATGCTTTGGACAAGCCGGGCAAGTTCGTATGTGGCTTCCCCGGTTTTTCATGAGGGTTACTTGTATTGGATCAGCGATCGTGGAGACGCCATGTGTATAAAGGCTAGTGACGGCTCCGTTCAATTCCGGGAACGACTTCCAGGCGTTGGATCAGGAAGGCGCAGAGCGGTTTATGCCTCTGTAATCTATGCAGCCGATAAATTATACGCCGTAAGCCGATATAGCGGCGCCTATGTTCTTGAAGCGAAGCCCCGCTTTTCATTATTGGCGCAGAATCGCCTAGAGGGAGACGATAGTCAATTTAACGGAACTCCGGCGTTTGCGGATAATGACATTTATATTAGATCCGATAGATATTTGTACTGTATAAGCGCAAAGTAGCGCGTTTGGCTACAATGTGTTTGAATCGAAATCACAACAGAAAAGAAAAGGAGACACTATGTATCAATGGACGAAACTAATGATTATTGTGGCGGCGTTGGCTTTTGTGGCCGATTCCGCAAGATCTCAGCCGGCAGAAGGCCGCGGACGCTTTGAAGGCCGCGGCGGTTTTGGGGGAGGATTCCCCCCGGAATTCTTTCCCGGCATTGTGATCATGGCCGCTTTAGATGCGGACAAAGACGGCGCTCTTTCTGCGGATGAGATTGCCAACGCAGCGGCGGCCTTGAAGAAACTTGACAAAAATGGAGATGGAAAAGTCGGCCGAGACGAGATCCGAACCGAGCTAGAAAAGCTTCGACCGCCTCGCAGAGAACAAGGCGGTTTTGGCGGTGGCCTTCGGCGCGGAGGGCAAGGCGGAGCTGCTGGCGGTTTTGGTAGAAGAAGCTTTCTGGATCGAATCATGGAGCATGATAAAAATGCCGACGGGAAGATTAGCGCAAGAGAGCTTCCTGAAAGAATGGCCGGATTGATGGATCGTGGGGATAAGAATAAAGATGGATTCTTGGAGAAATCCGAGATTGAAACACTCTCTCAAAACCTAGGCAATCGCAACCGTGGCCGCGGCGGTCCCGGCGGCAACCGAGAAGGCCGCCCCTCTCGACCCGCTCGGCCGGAGTAAAGCCAATTCAAAATCCATCCAAGATTGGATGCGGTTGCCTTGTGAGTTTGCGCGTTCTCATCAAACAAAACGCGCTTTTTATGCCCGTCAACATTGAAACAGATAAGTGTCTGTGGAAATAAACAAAAGGACAGGCAACTATAAACTGAGGAGTTATGACAGAGTCCGTAATTAAGGAAATGAAAGTTGGCCAGTCTACTGTAGTGGACGGTGTC
Source organism: Limisphaerales bacterium (assembly GCA_965203425.1). GTDB lineage: Bacteria > Verrucomicrobiota > Verrucomicrobiia > Limisphaerales > AAA164-E04 > UBA2970. The sequence goes on from OZ241891.1 coordinate 939,066, forward strand.
AAGGTGGAACGTAAAGCGAAAAACAACTACGTGTTGACTAAAGGAAAACACGTTGAAATAGCCGATGATGCAAAGGCTGTTCTGGAATCTATCGAAAACATCAATCTGAATGATCCAGAAAATAAAAAGTCTCAATTAACCAAAATGGATAGACTACAAGTTCTTCATAAGGAAGCACTTAAAATCATTGACAGGCATTTGTTTGAGCAAGATCCGAACATTCCAACAATTCCTGAAGGTGTTGAATACAAATTTCTCGATGGAGATTATGATGAAATTGACGAGAAAGAACTGCCTTCAAAATTGAAAACCATTTTGTTGGAATTGAGAGAACTTGCTAAAGAAGCCATGGCAATCAAGAGGTCCAGAAAATTCCGAAAAATCTGGGATCAGGAGAAAAATCCACTTCCTAAACGATTTCGGATATAATCCAATTAACTGCCGCGTGAAGCCGAATTGGAAAAACCAGAGCGTCTTTATTGGCGACAACATTGACATCATGCGGGCGATGAACAATACATCCTTTCATAAAAGATGCACTGGTAACCAGAAATACTGGTGGATTAAGAAAGCAGACAGCTCTGAAAGAGTTTTGGATAGAAGTTGGGTTTGCTATAGTAGCATTCGGTTTGGGGTATAGTGATTGGTATATTGATTAGTTGATAAGATGGGAACGAGAATTATTACATTGTTGGCCTGTGCGGTTATGGCGCAGGAGGTAGTTGGAGAATTCTTACTAAAATTTGACACTGGAGAGTGGTTTTATCACGGCTCTTCATATAATGCTTTTGATGAGATATACAAACACAGAAAGAACATCATTAAGATAGTGTTTGTAGGCTCGTGGAGCTGGCAAAGACATCAGCATAAGACAATAAATTGTTTATACTATCCGAAACTAACAGACATAGAATTTAGATTGGAGGTAGATGAAAGAGCAGGGGCTGTATCGATTCTAAATTCCCACCATAAAAATATCAACATTAGGTATATCGAGCTAGAACATGAGTATATTGAATTTGGGACAACCACTAATGTTGAGAAACTAGGTTATTTTATAAAGGTTTACCAATGCAGACATCTAAATGACCGTGAATATCTAGGAACAAAACCATTTATAGTTCTTTGCGCTAATTTTGATAGGATTGAGGCAAGTAACAATCTAGTAGACTGGGTGGAGATAACAGACCATCTTCCTAACAAGAACGGCTGGTGGACTTATGCAAAGAGGCATAATCTATTCTTCCGCATAAAGCCAAACAACGAACCAGCAAATGATTAACTTCGGAGGAGAACATATAGAATATGTCATTCGTGTTTATGACGAGAACAACGAAGTTATAGGTCGGATGCGTAGGCAATCGGATAAACCAAACTGGTTATGAACTAAGAAGCAAGTTGTCCAACAACTAAACAAACTGAACGAAGGTTCGGAAGATTGGCTGCGGAAGGTAAACATCGAGCGCAAACCGCCGAAGCGTCAGCGGAAAATGCTGACCGCCAAACAACGAGAGCAGGCGTTTCGCTACTTGTTCACTAAGCAAGACGGGAAGTGTTTGGGATGCGGGCATGCGCCGGGCAAGAAATACATGCACATTGACCACGACCGCCCGATTGCCAGAGGAGGAGACGACGATGTTGGCAATCTGCAACTTCTCTGCGGCCCCTGCAACCTGAAGAAAGGGAAGGGAACAATGGAAGAACTGCTGAAAAAGCTGGGCAAGGAATAAAGAGCCTAGAACGATGGAATACTTGACTGAACAACTGGAGAAGCGGGGATTGCGCGCAAGATCTCCATTTGTAAAAATAGGGCTTGCTTTATTCCGTTTGGAATTTCCATTATAGCTCTCCATGAAGTTATTCATCGCAAAAGTTACGTTAGCAACGATTTTCATAGCCGTCGACTTCTCCACAAAGTCTCAAGAATGGACTCGTTTTCGGGGGCCAAACGGCGCCGGCAAAGCCTCCGGAGAAGCAAGTTTTCAGGGAATTTCGGAGCAAAACCTCGTTTGGAAAACACGGTTGCCGGGGATGGGGCATTCTTCGCCCGTCGGTTGGGCGAATCAGATTTTTTTGACCGCGGCGGCGGACGAGAAGCAAGAGTTCTACGTATTCGCCGTTGATTCCGAGAGCGGCGAGATTTTATGGCGCAAAGAATTTCCACACCAACCATTTCAACAACATCGATTCAACAGTTTTGCCTCTCCCACCGCCGCAGTGGACGACCGTCGAGTTTATGTCAGCTGGGGAAGTCCGGATCATCTTTATCTGGCGGCTTTGGGACATGGCGGCGAGCTGCATTGGCAACGGGACTTGGGCGTGTTTGAAAGCCAGCACGGACTTGGCACTTCTCCGATTTTGTTCCGGGATTTCGTCATTCTTGCCAAAGAGCATTTGGGAGAGAGCTTTATTATCGCGGTTGATCGGGAAACGGGAGAAACGCGTTGGAAAACTCCCCGGAGAAGCGCCAAGACCGCCTACTCCACCCCGTGTATTTCGCAAGATGCAAACGGAAATCCCATTCTTCTCGTCAACAGCCAAGCGCACGGAATCAGCGCTTTGTCCCCTGCAACCGGCTCGTTGCTTTGGGAGTATTCGAATGCGTTTGACAAGCGGAGTTGCAGCTCTCCAATCGTTGCCGCCGGTTTGGTCTTCGGCAGTTGTGGTAGCGGAGGAGGAGGCAATTTTGTAGTGGCCGTGCGTCCGCCGAGCGATGCTGGGTCTGCGCCCGAACTTGCTTATGAAATTCGCCGCTCCGCTCCTTATGTTCCTTCTTTTCTTGCCCGTGAAAACAATCTTTTTCTCTGGAGCGACGGAGGCATTTTGTCCTGCGTCGAACCCGAATCAGGCAAGGTCCGATGGGTGGAAAGAGTTTTCGGCAGATTCTTTGGATCGCCTATATTGGTAAGTGATCAACTGATTGCCGTTGCCGATTCGGGGAAGGTCTGCGTTGTGAGCGGTGCTGGAGAGTTCGAAGTTCTGGGAAGCTTTGAATTAAACGAAACTTGTCACACGACCCCGGCGATTATCAAAGACCGCATGTATATCCGTTCCATTCGCCATCTTTGGAAGTTCAAGCCATCGGAAGAAACGCTCCGGCAACTTTGATTTAGGAGATGAAAAAAAGGCCGACGGTTGTCTAAAAAAGTGTCTTTGCCTTCCTCAAACTCCGAAGCATGATTTCGCTTCGATGGCTTCCCAAAAATGGTACCCGCGATTATCGGAAATTCTTCTTCTCGATTGACCAACGGTCGAAGCCATTGTCGTTCATGGTTTCTTTTGGGATTTAGAGCGATTCGAAGATTTCACTTGCTAACAGCGCGTCCGGGCAAAGTTGGAGACATCCTGGATTTGGCGGTATTTGCGCATCTGATAAAGAGGGGAGCGTTGTTTTTAGCGGGGGGAGAGAAATTTGTATGATTTCTGAATTTTCGCCTTGACCGAGATTGCGAAAAGACATAGACTGCTGATTTTATTTGACAGAGATCTGAGTTTTCTAGATGAAGGGCATTGTAGTTATGAGTGAAACAATCGAGTATTTCTTTGCGGCGCCTGGGTGGATGTTGGGGATATGGGCGATTCTTGGCGTAGTTGTCTTGGTGGCGTTGGTGTTGGGGCTCAACTTTCTCAGCGCGTGGATCAAGGCTCATTTTTCCGGCGCTCCCGTGAGCTTTACTGAATTGATCGCATTGAGGCTTCGCTCTGTTCCCGTGGGGCAAGTGGTAGACTCCCGCATAACGGCGGTCAAATCAGGATTGCCGACTTCCATTGACGATCTCTCCACGCATTTTCTTGCGGGAGGCAGCATTGACATGGTTGTGCAAGCTTTGATTGCCGCCCGCAAAGCGGGTATCCGATTGGATTTTGATCGCGCATGCGCCATTGATTTGGCGACAAAAGGCACCGGGAAGAACGTGATTGAAGCGGTTAAGACTTCGGTTAACCCTCGCGTCATTGATTGTCCGTCGCCGAACGTCGGCAAAGGCACTGTCGATGCCGTGGCCAAAGACGGAATTATCATTCGCGCAAGGGCGCGCGTCACGGTGAGAACTAATTTGGATCGCTTTGTTGGCGGCGCCACAGAGGACACTATCGTTGCTCGAGTAGGCGAAGGCATCGTTTCGACAATCGGCTCCTCTGACAGCTACAAGGACGTGTTGGAAAATCCAGATATGATTTCGCGAACCGTTCTCAGCAAAGCCCTTGACAGCAACACCGCCTTCGAGATTCTTTCCATTGACATTGCAGATGTGGACGTCGGTGAGAACGTCGGCGCCAAACTCCAAGCCGAACAAGCCGATGCGAACAAACTCATCGCCCAAGCCCAAGCCGAAGTTCGGAGAGCCGCCGCCGTGGCTACGGAACAAGAAATGGTGGCGCGCGTAGCGGAAATGCGCGCCCGCGTGGTGGAGGCCGAAGCGCAAGTGCCTTTGGCCATGGCCGATGCCTTTCGTAGCGGTAACATGGGCGTGATGGATTATTATCGGATGAAAAATATCCAAGCGGACACCGTGATGCGCGATAACATTGCCAAGCCGGAGCAAGATGAAGGTGAAGAAGCGTAATTTTGTTTCCGGGGCCAAAACCAATGTCCGCTTTGGAAAATGTTTGTTGTCTCTAAACCATTGAGGTTTTCTTGTGTTTGACAATCCGATCTTTTTTCTCATTCTGCTTTCGCTGTTAGCAACGGCGGCTGAGTGGATAGGGAAACGGCGCAAATCCCGGCAGACCGATGCCGCCGCCGAGGAGGAAAATATCGCTGAAGAGACGTCATTACCCCGCCGACGGAACTTCAGAGAAAAACAGCAACAATGGGAAGAACGGTTGAGACGTTTGTTAGAAGGCGAAGTAGAACCAGTCCCTGCGGAATCCAAACCGCCGGAACCGCCTCCACAACCGATCGCGTCACCTAAAACACCGTTAAGGAAGCAACCCCCGCCTCCGGTGAAAGAAATTCCGGCCCGTCTCTCATTCCAACGGGCAGCTCGCAGCACCGCAGTTTCTCAAAGAATATCGAGATTCTCCGGCAAAGATCCAAAGGTTCGTCGGAAATTACAACGCCTCCCCGTTTCGTTGTCCCGAAGGTTTCGAAATCGCCAAGCCGTAAGGCAAGCTGTCATCGCCTCGGTTGTGTTTGGGCCCTCTAAGGGAACAGAAGAGAATTCGGATCTTTTGCGGTTTTAGGTATGAGGTTGTCGTTGTCGGGAAGATTTTTCTGTTGCCCGGCGAAAGGCTTTCTTCACTTCGTCCAGCCCTTGGCCAAACGCGGCGGCAATCGGGATGGGGCGGACTCGTTTGATCTCGTTTTTGAACCGCTCCAGATTCTTTGGCGAGGGCGTTTCGTCCATTTTATTTGCAAGAACAATGGCGGGGCGTTTCAACATTGCGGGGTCATAAGCTTTTAATTCGTTTCGCAATTGACGGTAATCCTCCCAAGGTTTGCGGCCAGCGGCGCCCGTCATATCTACCAACCAGGCCAAGGCCTTGCACCGCTTGATGTGACGGAGAAAATCATGTCCAAGCCCGGCGTTTTTGTGAGCGCCTTCGATGATTCCGGGAATGTCACAGATGGTTGTCCGTGTGTGGTCGGCATGTTCGATAATTCCGATGTTTGGATGCAAAGTAGTGAAGGGATAATCCGCAATTTTGGGGCGCGCACGTGAGAGTGCCGCCAGCAAGGTGGACTTGCCCGCATTAGGGAAGCCGACGAACCCAATATCTGCAATCACCTGAAGTTCAAGAAAGAAACGTCCTTCGGTGCCGGCTTCTCCCGGTTGGGCGAATCGCGGCAATTGGCGTCTAGCAGTGGCAAAGTTCTTGTTGCCCAATCCTCCTCGCCCGCCTCGGCCAATTAAAAATCGTTGCCCCGATTCGGTGAGATCGCCATAGAGAACGGCGTCTTGAAGTTCGGGATTGTTGAGGCAACAAAAGTCTTCAAATGTTCGAAGAACTCGATAGTCTTGGGAACGGGAGTTTTTCGTAACCACAGTCGGCTGAATTGGAACGGCCTTCGGAATTGTCTTCTTGGAATTATCTTCAGATTTTCGAGAAGAAGAGGCGTCTGAATTGCGTTTTGAATCCGGCAGTTTCCAAATCAACGTGCCGCAGGGGACTTTCACCAGCAAGTTTTTGGCTTTGCTTCCGTCCTTTCCTTTGCCGCCGCCGGGTTCTCCGTTTTTTGCCCGCAGGTGCGGTTGGTAGAATAGGTTGACAAGGTTGTTGACGTTGGCGTCGGCTTCGAGAATCACGTCGCCTCCTTTGCCTCCATTGCCGCCGCAAGGGCCTCCTTTGGGACGAAACGCTTCCCGCAAAAAAGCGACGCAACCACGCCCTCCTTTGCCGGCCTGCACATAAATCTTGACGGCGTCGACAAACATAAGCAAAGCCGATCCCGCTCCGCAAAGGCGGGTTTTGGAAAATTTAATTTTGAGACGCTGCTGTAATTGGCGGATGCGCCGTTGAGGGATTCAGGATTGGCAGACCTCCAGAATTTTTTAGAATAATATGAACGTGTTGTAACTTTCCATCGTGATGTTTGGTATGGGTCTTTCTGGAGTCATTGTGGAGAGCAGCTATGCTTGAGATCGTTGGAGACGCAGTAAGTTCAAAGCATGCTGAATGATAAAATCCTCAATTGAGGCTTGGATGATGATTCCGGAGGTTCCTCCTTACACCCCGAAGAACTTATCAATGCGGCCAAGAACGCCGAGCTAATCAACAACGCCCTTTTCATAACAAAGATTCTTTAATTTTTAGCCTCAGTTTTTTCCACGGGGATGACGTTGACTCGACGCTTGGCCTTTTCAAAAGAGACTCTTCCGTCGGCCAAGGCAAACAAAGTCCAATCGCGGCCAACGCCGACGTTCGACCCGGCATGAAAACGAGAACCTCGTTGCCGGATGATAATGCTACCGGCGGAGACCCATTCGCCACCGAATTTCTTGACCCCCAACCGCTTGCTGTTGCTGTCGCGGCCGTTTCGAGAACTTCCTTGTCCTTTCTTATGCGCCATATTGCCTCAACCGTTAATTTCCTTGATTTTGACAACGGTCAAATTTTGCCGATGCCCTTTGGTTCGATGATAGCCTTTGCGCCGTTTCATTTTGAAAGTGGTGACTTTCGGGCCTCTTTGATGGGAAACAACGTCCGCCACCACGGTGGCCGTCTCTACGGTTGGCGTTCCCACTCGGACGGAACCGTCTGCGCAAAGCATCAGAACGCGGTCAAACGTCACTGAGCTGCCTTCTTCGGCGGGAATGCGCTCAATTTCCACCTGATCGCCAGCGGCGACTTGATATTGTTTCCCTCCCGTTTCGATTACCGCATACATAATGAATTTCGCAAAATGGGAATCAATCCAATCAAAAAGTTCCGGCCGCGTCAACCAATTTTCTGCGATAATAAAAATAACAAAGTGCGGCGTCTAGTTTTGGCCCCAGAGCGTTCCAGATTCGGGCGGCAACCGTCTCAATATGCGTTGAACAGTGTTGAGGCAAATCTTGCCGCCTATCGCTCAAAACTGTTTTCAGACTTTGGAATTCGTTCTTGCGGCGAGCCATTGACAGCGGCTACGAAGCGGTGGATTCTTGGGGTTCTCGTTGCTTTCGCCAGCGATGGAAGAAAATAAAACCCACGGCAAAGAGGGCGAAGATGAGGGCGTATTCTTCCGGTTCAGGGATGACTTGGCTGTTGACAATAACTCGCACCGCGCCGGCGGAATTCGCCGCAAAATAGGGAGAATCAGTTTCACCACCTCCTCCACTATTGATGGTTCCCGCAAAGAAGTCGCCGATGGGTTTGTTCAAAACACCCGAACCCGTCCAAGCCGAGGAATTCCCTGTGGAATAGGACAAAGCGCTTCCGGAGACGCGAATCCCTATGTCGTCGTAGTCGGAATCATCGTCCATGAAAAAATGGGAAATGCTTCGGCTGCCGCTGGCGATGGTGATGGTCGGCGTGTTGGTGGCATTGGCGGCAAAAGTGATGTTGGTTCTGCCGCCTCCCGGAATTCTGGCTCTCACCGAAACGATGTCGTTAGTATTCGAGCTGGAAAACAGGGGAGAGAGTTGAACGAGCGTATCGCTGGGTTTATTGGCATCGTAAAGGTTTCCGTTAAGATTCGCCGTGCTGTTCCCACTGAAAGAAGTAAAAGAGCTTGTTTGGACGTTGCCGGCGGAGTTTGCGGTGGAGGAGCCGCTAAAAATCCAGAGGGTTTGGTTGGTGGGGTTGTCTTGGCTGGGATAGACGTGGATGAACAACTGCGCTTGGCTTTGTTCAATCGGCGCCAAAGAAAGCAAAGTCGCCGTCAAAAGAACACTTACCGCCAGCCGCTTGCCGGCTGTTCGCTGTTCGCTGTTCGCTGTTCGCTGTTCGCTGTTCGCTGTTCGCTGTTCGCTGTTCGCTGTTCGCTGTTCGCTGTTCGCTGTTCGCTGTTCGCTGTTCGCTGTTCGCTGTTCGCTGTTCGCTGTTCGCTGTTCTCATTTTTCATAAACATGCTCAAAGTTTTCTATAATTGTCAAGTTTTGTCAAGTTTTCTTTTCCGTAAATCGAAAACAAGATTAAGAAACCATTGTTTCCGGCGTTTGTCAAGCCCAAAAAAGAAAAAAGTCTGTGTTTTTTTCGGCGAGGAAGATGAAGAAATGAATGAGGCGGGTTTTGACGGCCGGATTGTTGAGGTTTTGGTTTGTTTGCGGCGGGAAAAGATTTCTTGGGATATGGCGGGTTGGATTGTAAGGTGGAGTCTCGGCGATTGGATTTGAGTTTGTTGGTTTTTGGATTGGAGAATATGGTTCCTTTATTGACTGCGCTGTTGGCGGGGGCGGGTTTTTTGGTTGCTTATCACACTTATGGACGGTGGCTGGGAGGCAAGATTTTCGCTTTGTCGGCCAAGGCGGTTTGTCCGTCGTATCGGCTGGAAGACGGGGTGGATTACGTTCCGACGAGTCGGGGGATTGTATTTGGGCATCACTTCACTTCGATTGCGGGAACGGGGCCGATTGTGGGGCCGGCCATTGCGATTATGTGGGGTTGGTTGCCGGCATTGCTTTGGGTGTTTTTGGGGTCGATTTTCATTGGGGCGGTGCATGATTTTGGGGCTTTGGTGGTGAGTCTTCGGAATAACGGGCAGACGGTGGGCGATATAGCGGGGCGGGTGTTGAATCGGCGGGCGCGCTGGATTTTTCTGCTGATTTTGGCGCTGTCGTTGACGATTGTGCTGGCGATTTTTGGGCTGGTGATTGCGAGTGTGTTTCGTTTGTATCCGGCGGCGATTTTTCCCTGCGTGGTTCAGATTCCGTTGGCGGTGGGGATTGGGATATGGTTGCGGCGCAAGGGGTTGGGCATTTTTTTGCCGTCGTTGTTTGCTTTGGCGGCGATGTATTTGGCGGTGTTTTTTGGGGATAGCGGATTTTTGGGCGAGTTTAACAGGGAGTTGGCGGGTTGGTCGAATTGGACTTGGGTGCTTGTGTTGTTGCTTTATTCGTATGCGGCGTCCGTGTTGCCGGTGTGGACGCTTTTGCAGCCGCGGGATTACATTAACTCTCTGCAGTTGATTTCGGCTTTGGGGTTGATTGTTTTTGGTTTGGCGGTGTCGGCGTTTTGGGGCGGTTCTCCACTGGCGGACGGGGTTCGTCCTGCTTTGCAGATGGCGGCGCCGGCGGTCAATCTGGCGCCTGAAGGAGCGCCGGCGATTTTCCCATTTTTGTTTATTACCATCGCTTGCGGCGCGGTTAGTGGGTTTCATTGTTTGGTGTCGAGTGGGACAAGCAGCAAGCAGTTGAAGAGGGAGACGGACGCTCGGTTTGTGGGCTACGGCGGGATGCTGACCGAGGGGTTTTTGGCGTGTTTGGTGATTTTGGCTTGCGGAGCTGGGTTGGGGTTGGGTTTGGCGGCGGAAGGGCGGGTGTTGGTTGGAGGGGAGGCGTGGGAGGATCGCTATGGTTCTTGGGGGGCTGCCGGGTCGTTGTCGGCCAAGGTGTCCGCCTTTGTATTTGGCGCGGCGAATTTTTTGCGGGCTTTGGGTTTGTCTAGTGAAGTGTCGGTTGCGTTGATGGGGGTTTTGGTGGCGTCTTTTGCGGGGACGACGTTGGATACTGCTTGTCGGTTGCAACGTTATGTGGTTCAGGAGTTGGCTACGGTTTCGATGGGGTCAAAAGTTTCCGCCGCCGGTTGGGTTGGCGGCGCGTTTGCTTGGTTGCAGAATAAGCATGGGGCGGCGATTTTTGCGGTTGCGGCGGCGGCGGGTATGGCGGGTTTGCCGCCGGCTGGTCAAGAGTGGTCGTTGGCAAATGCCGGTGAGGGGGGGCTTCTTTTATGGCCGCTTTTTGGGGCGACGAATCAGCTTTTGGCGGGGGGCGCTTTTTTGGTGATTGCCTTTTATCTTTGGCGGCGGCGGCGTCCGGTTTGGTTTCTTGCGATTCCGATGGTTTTTATGTTGATTATGCCGTTGTGGGCGATGGTTTGGCAGTTGTTTATTGGGTCAAGCGATCATCCCAGTTGGATGAGTCAGGGCAAAGTTCTGTTGATCGTTGTTGGGTTGTCGACCATTGTTTTGGAGTTGTGGATGATTGTCGAGGCGGTTCGGTTGTTCCCGAAGGTCAAGGGAGTGTTTCAGGAAGATTCGGACTTTCTTCGGTCGGGGCGTTCTTCGAGAGGAGACGTTGCGTTTGAGCGAGGAGGGAGCGGCAGATAGAGTGGAGTCGTGAACCGAATTGGGCTTTACGGCGGATCGTTTGATCCGGTTCACTGGGGGCATTTGTTGGCGGCTCAGGCCGCTTATGAGGAGCTGTTTTTGGACAAGTTGATTTTTATTCCTGCGGCTCGTTCTCCATTCAAGCAGGATTCTAAACCGTTGGCGGCTGTTCAGCGTGTTCGTCTTTTGCGGTTGGCTTTGGCGGGCAGGGTGGAGTTTGAAGTTTGCGAGAAGGAGCTGCGGCGCGGAGGCATTTCCTTTACGATTGATACGGTAAAAAAGTTTGCCGCCGAATATCCCTCGGCGCAGTTGACCTGTCTCATTGGGGCGGATCATTTGGAAACCCTTCCCCAATGGAAAGAGGCTGAGGCATTGGCGGAAAAAGTGGATTTTGCGGTGATCCCAAGACCGAGTCAACGATGGGAGTCGCCGCCCGAAGGGTTCCCTTGTCGGCGTTTGCGTGGTTGGCCTATTGAAGTGTCCTCTTCGTTGATTCGGGAGCGCATTCGCTCCGGTCGCCCAGTAGGTTGGCTGTTGCCGGCGGCGGTGGCCGAGGCAATTCGCCGAGAGAGGTTTTATTTGGATAGTTGAATCTGTGTTCGGTTTCGATTCCTATCGGTTGGCTTGGGTTTGATTTTGAATCGCAAATGAACTCAAATGGCTATAGATTCGCGTTTCTTACAACAGTTCGCTTTTGAAAGCCGATCTGATGAGGGATCGTTGCGCAGAATTTTCTGAATGAATTCGAAGCAATTGGCGCAATACTGCTATGCGTATGCGGATGACCGCAAAGCGGCGGAGCCGGCAATTTTGGACGTAAGCGAGTTGTCTTCGGTAACTGACTTTTTTTTCATCGTTACCGGCACAAGCGCCACGCACTTGCGGGCGATCTGTGAAGGAATTGTAGAGCATTTCAAAAAGAAGCACGGCGTTCGTCCTCGATCCATCGATGGCAAACTGACGGCCGCTTGGATAGTCATCGATTACGACGACGTAATTGTTCACATTATGAGCCGCGAGATGCGGGAACGATACGCCTTGGAAGAATTATGGGGAGACGCGCCTCGCTTAAAGCCTAGACGACCGCAGGGAACGGGAAGAAGAAAGGTTTCTCTGACTTCCTCGCCGCCAAGCCGCGGCAAATCGGCAGGACTGTAACGCAATTGCGCCTTTTCCCGATTCCGTCATTGAGGAGAGTCAAGCAGGCTTTTGAGCATGTCGTCAATCACCCGTTTGAACTCGACGATCCCGGTGGCGGGCAGAATGATCGTGTCTCGGCGTCCGCCGACGTCTTCTGTGATTCGAAGAAACCGGCCTCGAGGATTTTCCTTGAGGGTAAAAGTAAAGATTTTGCGTTCCACCTGAATCTGTGCGGTTTTCAGGGTTTCTTCGCTGCCATGATACTTTCCGGAGTGCTCTGAGTAGAGATTTCTGTTGTAAAAAGGCTGTTCTCTTGAGATCATATTCTATGCTGTTTTTCTATTGCGCCCGATATCCTCGGTTTCTTTGCAGTTACAATCTGCCAATTCGCAGTGTTTGTCAACCCTTCATTTTGGAGTCTCCGTTGGATTTTTCCCCGCAACAAACCTTCCCGGCGGACTCAAAGCAGTGAAAAAACTCGCGATACAATTGAAGTCCGAGGACAACGTCGCGGTGCTCAAGTTCCCTCTCAAAGCCGGCGATGCCTTGCATTTTCAAAAGGAAACCATCGTCTGCCGTCAAAAAATTCCGGCCGGACATAAAATTGCGCTGGAAGAAGTTAAACAAGGGCAGGCTTTGGTAAAATATGGGCAAAAAATCGGTTTCGCAAAAAAAGACATTCAGCGAGGCGATCACGTTCACACCCAAAACTTGGGCGTGGAAGATTTTGACCGAGATTGTCAATTCTGCGTCGATTACAAACCGGTGAAAATCGCTGCCGAACGAAGAAGTTTTCAAGGCTTTGCGCGTTCGGACGGGAAAGCGGGAACTAGAAATTACATTGCCGTGATTTCCAGCGTGAACTGCTCGGCTTCCGTTTCTAAATACGTGGCCCAAGCCTTTCAAACGCCCGCGTTTGCGCGCGATTATCCGAATGTGGATGGAGTGATCGCTCTAACGCACAAGAGCGGATGCAGTCTGCTTCCCTCCGAACCTTTGGCACTACTCCAACGAGTTCTCGGGGGAATGGCCAAACATCCGAACGTGGGAGGTTGCGTGATGATCGGACTGGGATGCGAAGTGAACCAAGTATCGCACCTCATCCAAAAGCAAGGGTTGGATCGGACATGCTCCAACAACGGACCGATTTGTCTAAACATCCAAACCCTCGGCGGCGTGCGAAAAACCACCGAGGCCGGCATTCAAGCCGTGATCCATATTTTGAAGCAAGTGAACAATCGCCGGCGAACCCCCCAGAGCGCCGACAAATTGACTCTGGCGATGAATTGCGGCGGCTCCGATGGCAACAGCGGCATCAGCGCCAATCCCGCTCTGGGATGCGCATCCGACCAACTCGTCCGGCAAGGCGCCGCTTCCGTGCTGGCAGAGACACCCGAAATCTACGGCGCAGAACACCTGCTCGTCGGGCGGGCATCTTCAAAAGCAGTCGGGCAAAAACTGCTCAACCTAATTCATTGGTGGGAAGATCACGTCCAATTGCACGGCGCCTCAATCGACAACAACCCCTCCTATGGAAACAAAGAAGGCGGATTGACGACGATTTACGAAAAAAGCTTGGGCGCCGTCGCTAAAGCAGGCCAATCCCCCTTGTCCGAAGTCTATCGCTATGCCGAACCTATTGAGGCCAAAGGTTTATGTTTTATGGATACGCCGGGAAACGACCCAGTCAGCATGACGGGATTAGTTAGCGGCGGCTGCAATATCGCCGCTTTTACTACCGGCCGAGGCAGCGTCTACGGTTGCAAACCCGCCCCGTGCATCAAAATTGCCTCCAACACGCCGCTGTTCCAATGGATGGAAGAAGACATAGACATCAACGCCGGCACCATTCTCGACGGAACCGAAACCGTGGAAGAAGTGGGGCAGCGCATCTTCGAAAAAATCCTTTCCGTAGCCAGCGGCGAAAAAACAAAAAGCGAACTCGCCGGCATCGGAGACGAAGAGTTTGCTCCTTGGCAAATCGGACCCGTGTTGTAAGCGCTTTGTTGCCGATCTTGGCTATGCAACTTTGACTCATTTAATGTTGGGTTATGGCGCTACAATGCGTTTTTGTAATTGATGTGTTTGAACGTTTAAATTTATCCAAGCAACACGCAACCCAGCGCAGACGTCGCTTTTGACTACGATAAGCATATTTAACAACCCTCAAGAACCGCCAAATGCGCCTCCCAGAAGGGAAAGACGGCAGAGGAACGGTATGGCCAAGCCCGCTAAAAAGACGGCGAGCAGGCGAAAATCAAAAATCCACATGCTCGTCTGCCCCGTAAAGCGGCGCCCAATCGTCCGCAGGTAAATCTTGAAAATCTTCAACTGGCCATTGATTGCGATGATGCCAACGATCCCAAACAGCAGACACCGGTAACGTCCAATCCCGCAAACTTCCATGCTCTACATGCCCATCTAAAAATGCCATGTTGGAACGACCCGCATGCCGCCGACTAATCCCAAAAGTATATTTTGGATTCCGAGAAGACACCAGCCATGGCCGGTGACCGAGGGTACGCGGAAAAAAAGCATGCAAATGCGGAAAGAAAAAACCTTTCCCAACAATAAACCTTTGCCATCCAACCAAATCCCCATAACTAACACAATCAGCAGGCGAAACAATCTCAGACACCTTGCGAGAGTAATAATCAGCAGGCGAATTACTCCTCCTGGCACCCCCAGAAATTAATTTCTCCGAAACAAAAGTTTGCCCATTCGCGCCATAAGCGAAATTGAAAACCGAAGACAAATCAAAAGGAGTTTTAGCGGCATGACTAAGCGCCCAACGCAATCGAGAATTCCCAGCGCATTGAAAGACGTTCGTATTCTTTCCCAAATAATTGTACCACAGCAAACGATGCCAATGGACACTCCAATTCACCCGCCAAGGAACATCATGATCTGAAAAATCATAAGCCACAAGAGGCGGAAGAAAATCTTCGTGATCATCAGCATACATATGAGAAGCCAGCGCAATTTGCCGCAGGTTATTTGCGCAATCAATCCGCTTCGCAGCCGCTTTTGCGCGCCCCAAGGCCGGCAGGAGCAAAGACGCCAAAATACCGATGATGGCAATCACCACCACCAACTCGATCAACGTAAAAGCCCGGCCCCCGCCTCTTTGAAAATGAAAATTCAAAATATTCACAATCCAAAGATTAAGCAGAAACCGGGCCAAACCATAACCAAAAAATCAAAAACCCGCTAATCGGAAGTACCAGAAGAAGACGTATCCCAAGAACAACGCCAACCAAAAGACGGAGAAGGATCAAACTCATAGGAACAGCTGGACTCATAATCGAAACGTGGAGAGCCATGATCGCCATGATAACGCCAGCCGTTATACTTCGGCCAGACGGGATCATTAGGACCAACCCATTCCCAACAGCCCTCAGTATAGCCATGCTTCGACAACGAAGAAAGCCCAGGCTCGTAATCAATCGTGCAGTAATACTGATTCAATTCAAAAGGAAGACCGTAAAGATAGATAAGAGCCGCCTCTTGATAGCTGTAAAAATGCACACTAGCAACCGAATTCCCTCGAACCCACTTGCCGTTTACAGTTTTCCCTTCGTAAATCGAACAGCCGTAACCGTACCACCAATCCCAAGGGATAGTGTGATCCCAATAGAAATTATCGTACGTGAGAGTCTCTTCAAAACCGCCCGGATACCAATAGTCACTAACGTCTTCACGAGTAAACACATAGCGAGGACCCCTCCTCCAATCCCAAATGAACAGCCTCTTAAGACCATGCCAAACGACCTCGTACTTCTTGCCAGACTCGCCTTTGAACTGGATATCCATCCCAACGTAGCTATCAGCCGTCCAGCCCTCGCCGCTAGTCTTATGAAAGCGAACGTCGAAAACCGGTGGATCACAAGCGGCTTGAACTTCGTCAGTTGAACCAGCGAGTCGGCCGATTCCAACAACAAAGGCGGCCGCCGTTTCCTTAATTTTGGACTTTGAAATGCGCGAAGCGGCGTCCAAACAAATCGCTCATAAAACAAAGAAAATGGGCATAACGCCAGCGAGAATATCGATTCCCGGAAGGAAAGCAAGTCTTTTCAAATAAAAAAAAGCGGAAGATTCCAACAGCGGAAAATCAAAACTTTCAAAAAGAGAGATTTAGAGGAGGAATAAACACGAAAAACCTTTCAAAACCACTTGAAAAGACCAACGAAACCGACAGGAGAAACCCAGAGAAAGACGACAGACCGCTAAAACGACAGCGGCCATGAATGCCGTAGGTTGGAGAGAATGAAGGGGGGCAAATAATTTCCAAAACTCACTCTGTGTTCCTCTGCGACTTAGCAAAGTTGGCGGCGCTCTTTGCCGACCTTTAGCGCAGGAGGTACAACATTGCGGGCAGCGTAAGAAGACTGCCAATTGTCGAATAGAACACAGCTTGGGTTAGTGATTCTACGTTGCCTCCGAACATCCGCGCGTAAACAACGGGCGCCATAGCGCTCGGCATCCCGGCCAGCAGGATCAATACAGATTGCAAAAGGCCGTCAATACCGATGGCGCAAGTCAGCCCGAATGCCAGCAATGGCGAAACGCACAACCGAAGGACGACCATTCCTAAAAGTTCTAGGCTACACCGGCGGATGCGGATGTCCGCCAACTCCATGCCGACGCAAAGAAGAATTAATGGAATGCCGACCTGCCCCAAAGTTTCGATGGGCGTAAGAAGGAATGGAGGCGGGGTGACGTCAAACAATCGCAGAATTATGGCGGCGAAAATGGCATAAAACATAGGCATCTGCGCCAAAGCCAAAACCGCCTCTTTGCGAGACATCCGGCCGCGGGCGGCCACGTAAATGCCAAAGCCGTTGTGAGGCGCCGATTTCACGGACACCAACAAGATGGCATAGAGCAGTCCGGCCTCTCCAAAGGCAAACAAAGAAACCGGGAATCCAAGGTTTGCCGCGTTAAAGAAGGTGATCGAAAGGATGGCGCTACTCGTCGTCGGGCCGTCCAACCGAAGCAAAAAGGCGTAAATTCTTCCAAGAGTCGCCATGCATCCCAAAATGAGCAGACCAAAGAGTGCCACCTGAAAAATCTCGATCGTCCCAACTTGCACTTTCATCAAGTTCACGAAAAGAAGAGGTGGCAAAAAAACATGCACGGAAAGACGACTCAGACTTCGGCGATCTATATCTAAATAGCGAAAGACCGCCGCGCCGATGCCGCAATAGAAAACCAGGGGGAATAATGCGTTAGCGTAAACGGAGACTAAGCGAGCAATCCAATCCATCATTTCATCAAAACTCTCCGACCGAAACGCCGGCGAATCCGGAGCATGCAGAAGAGTAGAAAACTCTCTTCCGAACGGCAACGGAATAATACGGTCAAGAACCGTCAAAACGAACTATTTTATCGCATTGCCCAGAATCCCTGTCTCATAACAATTCCAACAAAGACGGAGACTCGTTTTCTAGTTTTTCATTTTCTTCCGAATGTCCAATGCCGAACAGGGGAAACCTTTCCCCCTTGATGCGAAATGATTGGTGAGATTTTCTACCACCCCCAAAACTCGAAGCAAGAGCGCTGTCAATTACTGGAAGGACACTGGCGTCGTCCAAGCCAATCCATTGGGAACAACGTCGTTTTTTGCCTTTATGACGAATGCTCCTGCAAACGGCCTTATACTTGTGAGTGGACGGTTGACACCGTTGTTTTCCTTTTCTATCTTGACGAAAAGATGTTCGATCTTATTGCGCCTTATCAACCTGCGGGTGATCAGCCAAAGGCCATTGACCAATTGATTCGTGGCCTTCGGCGAGAGTGCCCTCACCAGACCTTGTTGGGAGTGACCGGTTCGGGAAAAACCTTTACGGTCGCCAACGTCATCGCCAAAGTGAATCGTCCCACTTTAGTAATCTCGCACAACAAAACCCTTGCCGCTCAACTTTACGCCGAGTTCAAAGGCTTCTTCCCCCACAACGCGGTGGAGTATTTCGTCAGCTACTTTGATTATTACCAACCGGAGGCATATATACCACAAACCGACACCTTCATCGAAAAAGATTCCTCCATAAACGATGAAATTGAGCGCATGAGGCTTTCTACAATGAGCTCCCTTTTTTCTCGGCGAGACGTCGTGGTGGTCGCCAGCGTTTCCTGCATTTACGGAATTGGAAGCAAAGAAGATTACGAAGCCATGTTGATTTCCATCAGAACGCGCGGACAGCTGCGGCGCGAACAGTTTTTGGAAAAGTTGATCGAGATGATGTATGAACGAAACGACGCGGCCTTGAAACGCGGCAACTTCCGAGTGCGGGGCGACACAGTAGAATTGATCCCCGGCTACTTAGAGGAAGGTCTCCGCGTCGAATTCTTCGGCGATGAAGTCGACCGAATCACACGCTTTGATCCCTTGACGGGCAATCCTTTGGAATCGTTGCCTTACGTCACGGTGTATCCAAGCAAGCAGTTCGTCACTTCGGCGGACAAAATGAAGCGAGCCATTCTGACAATTCGAGAAGAACTCTCCGAGCAAATCGCGCGGTTCGAGAAATGTCAAAAACTATTAGAAGCTCAGCGCATCAAAATGCGGACGGAATATGATTTAGAAATGATGGAAGAGATGGGCTTTTGCTCTGGAATTGAGAACTATAGCCGGCACATCAGCGGCCGCCCGCCCGGATCCCGCCCCCATACCTTGCTGGACTTTTTCCCGAAAGACTACTTGTTGATCATTGACGAATCACACGCCACGGTGCCGCAAATCGGCGGAATGTACGCCGGCGACCGATCTCGCAAAACGACGCTAGTAGAACATGGATTCCGCCTCCCCAGCGCCTTGGACAACCGGCCTCTGAACTTTAAGGAATTTCAAGCTTTCCAACGCCAAACCATTTACGTCAGCGCCACGCCGTCCTCCCGTGAAATTGAGTGGAGCCGCGGCAAAGTCATCGAGCAAATCGTCCGCCCAACAGGATTGTTAGATCCAAAAGTAACCGTCAAACCGCTTTGCGGACAAATCGACGACCTCATCGAAGAAGCTCGAAAGAGAGCCGACGCCAAAGAACGCGTTCTAGTCACCACACTCACTAAACGAACTGCTGAAGAACTAAGCGACTATCTCAAAGACATCGGAATCCACGTCCGATACCTCCACAGCGAAATCGACGCCATCCAAAGAGTGGAAATCCTCAGGGCTCTGCGCAAAGGAGAATTTGACGTCCTTGTCGGCATCAACCTACTACGCGAAGGACTGGACTTGCCGGAAGTCTCGCTCGTCGCCATCCTCGACGCAGACAAAGAAGGCTACCTTCGCTCCACTACCAGCCTCATTCAAACCGCCGGAAGAGCCGCTCGACACTTATCCGGTCAAGTAATCCTCTACGCGGATACAAAAACCAAAAGCATCCAAGAATTCCTGGCCACCTCCAGCTATCGCCGACGAAAACAAATCGAATACAACAAAACCCACAACATCGCCCCCAAACAAGTTACCCGACCAGTCGAAGACAGCCTCTCATGGCGCACTCAAGGCCGCGGCAAATCCCCTGCTATCCTAAAAGACGCTCCCGCAGACCTCGATACACAAACCGTCATCCAAGAGCTGGAAGAAGAAATGATCATGGCCTCCAACAATCTTGAATTCGAAAAAGCCGCCTTGCTCCGCGACCAAATCCGCGCCCTTAAAAAGAAAGTGGAACAATCCGCAACAGAAACAACAAGACGCTCCACAAAATACCCCAAAAAGAAACGAAGACGAAAAATCCGCTGACTCCGCTGGCAACTCTCGCCTTTGACCGTGAACAACCACTCTATGTCCCAACAACTCGCTCTAAAAACATTCAGCAGAAACAAACCTCTATAATAAATTAAATATACCAGCCAGAAAACCAGAATAAATCATATTGAAACTATAATAAACAAGGTAGAAAACTATAAAAACTCCGCAAACCCAATCTCCGCAGAGATTAAAACATCAATTTCAATTTCTCCCCCGTTCAACAAACCAACAGCGGATCGCCCGGTTTGAACGCCGCTCATATCCTTCTACATAGCAAAAAGTATAAATAAAGTTATTCGCCTAACCCGCCAATGTTTCCAAAACCATATGGGCGACCCCCAGATAAAGCGAAAACCACAACTCATCAAAAAAACGCCACTCGCCCAAGCTTTTCAATCAGCGCAAAACCGAAAAACAAAAAACTTTTCGAATACTATTGTCCGCCTGCTTCTTCTTGCTGACGCAACGCCTCCTACATCAGCTAATCCTCTTCGCCTTCCATCCTCCTATGTATCATTGCATAAGTTGCCAGGCCTCTTACATCTTCTAATCTTCTTCGCCTGGATTGTTTTCCGACGAATGGTTTGGCGCAAGTTCTGCTGGTGGCATATCCATTTCCATATCCACGGCGCGGCCAAAAAGCGGGACAAGTATAGCCTCACATCGCCTTTAGCGCGCATTTGTTCCATCTCTTTCAGTGTCGGTAAACGAATGGTGCCGTCTTCATTGATCAGCATGGGAAAACTCTCATGCTTGTGGTTGATGACGCGATAGTTGCCGCCGGGGAAGTCTTTGACTGGATCGCCATCCTTGTTCACTAAAACCCCGTTTTTGATTTTCACCGGCGGAAACAATTCAGGCATCAATGCTTTCAAAGAAGGATCGCCTTCTTCAATACTTCGCTTGAACCTGGTACCGCTGATTGGCGTCAAAACCTCGCGCCTCTTCATACCAACCTTCGTAAGGAACTAACATCTCTTCCTCCTCAGATAACAAACCATGCGCCTCTGGATGATTGCTGTCCAAACCGCCGCTGATGCCGTATTTCATGGTATAATGAGGCAGTTTTTCTATGCCTTGCAGTTCTTCGATCAAACGATCCCGAATGCGCTCCGCTTCCGCCTTGCCTTATTCAGTCAAGAACTCCATGTTTAGCCATTCCGATTCTGACAGCCGGCCAAGTCTACTTCCGTAATACAGTTCGAATAGTTGTTCCCGGTTTCTGTCCCCCTCTCTCGGTTGCCAGTCTTCAGGTCCTGTTTGGTGGAACTCCTGAAAAACCTCCGATGTAGTCGGTTGGCACGGAACGTCGTTTTTTTCGTCTAATAAGGCCAGTTTCCCTCAACCATCGGAACTGGAGAGAGTTGGTTGGGGTTTATGGCGACGTATTTTACTTGTTGATGGTTCACGGAGTAAGCCAGATGCAGATTCCCATCGACGCCAAACACTATCGACGGATCGGAAAAGTGGGACTTCGGTTGCGATTCTAAAACAGCGGCGGCCGACCAGCGCCGACCGTCTTCCGTGAAGGCAAGATTCAAAATGCCGCGCTCGCGGTTCGAGTGTTGGTAAACCAGAGCAAATTTCCGATCTCCCAACTTGGCTGCGTCCAAGCCGCCGTCTGGATTTGGCAGAACCGTTCGTTGCACCGGGCCCCAAGTTTTTCCGCTGTTTTCCGACCATGTTTCGGCAATGTGTCCCAACCGGGTGCGGCAAAGCGCTTGGAGACGGCCTTCGCCGTGATTGAGCAGAACTGGCTCGCTGGCGTTGTGGCGCATTGCCGAGCTGAGATCTCGCGTTCGCGTCCAGCTCCAACTTTCGCGGAAGGCCTCGGCCTTTTCGATGTGAAACCGCCGGCCGGCATCGAGGCTGTCGCCGCCGCATAGGAACAAGTTGTCGGACAGCGCGATGGGCTTGGTCCGCGCCGGGCCGGAAATGAAACGAGGGAGGGACTTGGAGGGAAACCATGTTGTTCCATTATCTCTTGAGCTGGTTAACCAGCCGGTAATCCGCCCTTGCGCGGTTTTTGTTTTGTAAAAGAGCAACAAGGTTTCTTCGGACGGTTGAAACAATACCGGGCGCCGGCAAGCACTTTGCATGAGGGTTCGAGGATGCACTGCGGAAAGGATTTTTATAGGACGGATCCAAGACTCTTTTGCCCGCTTTGCCAAGTAAATGCTTGCGTCTGGATGGTGAAGACCGCTCCCGCCGATCCAGGCTAGTAGAAGTCCTTCCGTTGTTTGCACAATGGTCGGCGAGTAATTAAACGAAGTAGTTGCTTGGTTGGAAGGGAATTCATTGTGAATCCAATTTGTTGGCGGCAAACCCGCAAGGAGATCTTCATTTCCCAAGAAGGCGGCGGCCAATAAAAGAAGATGGGACCATGGTCGGCGACGTTGTCTATTGTTGTTTCTTCTCATAGCGCTTTCCTTTCTAACTCATTGCTAACGATTTTCCAAACGGCCGGCGGGTCGGGCTTCGGCTTTTAACTTACGATCAAAGGCAACGGCGGCTTTTGCCAGTGCTTTGACAACCGAGGGATGATCCGTCGATAGGTCTTCTTCTTCGCTAATATCGGACGGCAAGTGATGAAGACCGTCCGGCGCGAAGACTTCGGAATCATGACTCTGCTTTTGCAAGCGTTTTAGATTTAGCTTCCACGGCCCCTGCCGCACAGCCTGCAATCGTTGGCCTCTATAATAGTAGAAGAAATCATGAGGGCTCTCTTCCCCGACGAGCAAGAGAGCGGAAATATCTTTGCCGTCCAAAACTAAATTCTTCGGCAACGAAGCGCCCGCCAACCGGGCAAATGTGGGCAACAGATCAAAAGAGGCTCCCACTTCGGCGCACACTCGGCCGGCCGGAATTTTTCCGGGCCAGCGCATAATGCATGGAACGCGCATCCCGCCTTCGTAAGTGCTAAACTTTCCGCCTCGCAAAGGCAGAGCACTTCCGCCGTGATGCTTCTTTCCCAACCAAGGACCGTTGTCTGAAGTATAGACGATAAGCGTTTTTTTATCCAAGCCCAACTCCTTCACCGTCTTTACGATTTCGCCCACAGACCAATCTATCTCCGCAATCGTCGCCGCATAGGCTTTGCGCGGATCCGGATTGTAAAAGGATTTAGAAACATAAAGAGGAATGTGCGGCATTGTATGGGGCAAGTATAAAAAGAAGGGCGAGTCCGCATTGGAACGGATGAAGTGTATGGCTTCCTTCGTGTAACGTTGGGTAAGCGTTTCTTGTTGGGCAGGCCTTTCAACAATTACTTCGTTGCGCATCAAAGGCACGTTCCACGGCGCGGCGTCTCTCTCCCGCCAAGCCCGATCCAAGTCGCGGCTCTTTCCTTTCACCGGGTCCATATCGTTAGAATAAGGAAGGCCGTAGAACGAGTCAAAGCCATGATTGGTCGGCAAAAAAGTCGGATGATGCCCCAAATGCCACTTGCCAACGCAAGCCGTCGCATAGCCTTCGGTCTTCAAAACTTCGGCGATGGTCGTTTCCGCCGGGTTCAATCCCTCTTGATGACGAGGAAACAATACGCCGGTAATCCCCGTCCGAATCGGGTAGCAACCCGTCAAAAGCGCCGCGCGAGAAGCCGAGCAAACGGGCGCCAAAGAGTAAAAGTCCGTGAACCTTGTCCCCTCGGCCGCCATTCGGTCCAGATGAGGCGTCTTAATAGTCGGCGAGCCATAGCAACCGACGTCTTGATAGCCTTGGTCGTCCACAAAGATAAGAATGAAGTTCGGAGGGACGACGTTTCCTTCGTGTTGCGGGCTTGCGGACTGCAAGCATCCAATCGCGGCGAAAAAGAAAAGCCCCGCCGCAAGCGCCTCCTTCCCCTTAAAAGACGACGCGTGAAAATTGGCCCTAGTTTTTCCCATATTTCTCATAATCCTCTCCGATGCAATTTAGTTTACCGTATTGTGAATATCAAGTCCTTGTTTGTCCCATCCCGTTTCACAAAAAGCGATTCTTTTCCACGTGTTTTCCTTGGTCAAGCTCAGTTTTCCGTCATCTGAACTACCCCGCGCAAGGGATTCCCGAAAATGACCACAGAAAAGATTGCCGTCCAATGTTCTTTTTTCTTCCTTCCCAACGTTGCGAAATCCCAAAATAACGGCCTAAACTCGGCAGAACGAATGTTGTCAAAACTAGAATTCGAATTCGCGCTGAACGGACTGGCATCCACACTCGCCAATCATGTAAGCGCCGACGACGGCCAATGGACGGTCAAAGGGTTTATCGACGTCTTCAAAAATGTGTACACAATTTCTTCAGACACGAAGATCATTTCCAAAATTCTGGAGATTCACCTTTTGTGGCTGAAAAGTGGAAAATTGCGGGAGACAAAGGAGGTTCTGGCAACACGGCAAATATCGGTAGCATACAACGAATTGAAGACATTCTTTCAGGGAATGGAATGTTCGCCCCAAACTAGGGGAAGAGTGGTTCGACGACTACTGGATGAACTTCGGCAAAATTACTGCTAAAACAAAGTCCGGCGAGTTAAAGAAAATCACTTCTCTTGAAGACTTCGTTCGGTATCGAGGCGGGGACACTTCGCAAATAGTTCCGAGAAACAACATGGCATAAGCTTTTCCCAAATCATTGTTCCACCCATCAAGTGCCAAGGCATCAAGACAAAACTTGTTCCTTGGATTCGCTCGGCGGTTCCCTCCGATTTTGGCGGGAGATGGATTGAGCCGTTTCTCGGATCCGGCGCCGTTGTCTTCAACATTCGACCGCAACGGGCGCTTCTGGCCGACACCAATCCGCACTTGATCCGTTTTTACCAAGCCGTTGCCGAAGGAAAAATCACGTCCATTTCTACGCGCCAATTTCTCGAGAAAGAAGGAGCAGAACTCCGCCGTTCCCAAGGAGAACATTATTACACAGTGCGAGAACGATTTAATCGGGGCGCCGCTCCACTGGACTTTCTATTTTTGAATCGGTCATGCTTCAACGGGTTGATTCGCTTCAACCGGAAGAGCAAGTTCAACGTTCCCTTTTGCCGCAAGCCTGATCGTTTCGCTCCAGCCTACATTACAAAAATTGTAAATCAAGTGCGGGCGGTATCCGACGCGATGAGCATCGGAGAATACGAGTTTCACTGCCGGGATTTCTCCGACACTGTATCCGCCGCCGGGGAGGATGATTTGATTTACTGCGATCCGCCTTATATGGATCGCCACGCAGATTACTTCAACAGATGGCATGAAGAACACGAGAGGAAATTGAAGAAAATCCTCTCCTCGGCGCCATGCAAGTTTCTCTTATCGACGTGGCATAGCAATGACTTTCGGGAAAATGTTTTCATAGAAAAATTATGGTCGACATTCCCCATTGTCGTTCGGCAACACTTTTACCACGTTGGCGCCAAAGAGAAAAACCGCAATCCAATGCTCGAATCCTTGATCGCCAACTTTGAAATAAAAGTAGAGGCAGCATCCGAGAAAACAGACAGTCAAACCTTTGCCTCGTTATGAACATTCTTTCCTCCGATTTAGCGACCAGCGATGAAATAGTTTAGTAGGAAACCAATTCAAATTGCAGATCATTACGGTGCAAGAAAAATTCAATGAATTTCAACGGCTCACAATTGACGTTATTTTTCTTGTTAAACCGATGGAAACTATCGATCAAATTGCGGTAGGATTTGGTTCCCTTTTTGTGGATTT
Source organism: Limisphaerales bacterium (assembly GCA_965203425.1). GTDB lineage: Bacteria > Verrucomicrobiota > Verrucomicrobiia > Limisphaerales > AAA164-E04 > UBA2970. Next base: position 964,333 of record OZ241891.1, read on the forward strand.
TCTTAGCTAGTAAAATCGGTTGTATATCGCTTGGTTTATTGGGAATATAGTATTGCCGAATCCAATCCACATATCTCTGAATTTGAACCACGTTCTTCTCGTTTGCTTCAACAGACTTCAGTTCCATTGGAATTAAAACTCTTTGTTTTTCTTTCATAACAGACGGCATAACGTCTATTCTCTGCATGCCTACACCACATGAAACTTCATTCCCAAGCCATTCAATCCGTCCAGAATCCAACACGGTGCTATCCAAACTTTCATTTATTCCAAAACCAATGTTTTTCGTTATGTATGCTTGTAGATGCGCTTCAAACGATTTGCCTTCCTTGTATTTACCAAGCAGTCTTGGCAGCAAATTAATTTCCTCTTGCTTCCCTTTGTAAGAATTGGGTTCCCCGCCAAGAGAAATTATTTTCTCGATCTTGGGATCGAAAGAAAGCAGATTGCCAGAATAGTCTAGTTCTTTTCTTCCATTTTTATTCCTGATAAGCTGGAGCAATCTTTCCGCTTCATAATGGGTAATCATTGTATTGCCGCGATTGCCTTTGAGTTTTCTGTATATCAAACTCCACAGCATTTGATTGGGAGAAGTTAAGTTTTGAATTTCATCCAGCGCTTCCCATTCCGTTACACCTTCGGGGTAGGCTTTATATGGGGAAATAAGGGTTCGAAATGTCAATGATTTGCCGAGTTCTTCCTTGAGGAATTGTTCAGAGTCGTTGTTATCCAAAAACGACCCATCCTCTGCAGCTTTAAAGACGCCGAAAAATTTTCCTTCAAAGATTTTCTTCCCGTAGTCTTGTTGCAGGTAAAATATAATTTGATCTCCGTGCCTTACTCTGCCGGCATCGGCAATCATATTGACAAGCATGTTTTCCGTTGTGTGATGCAATTTGGTGCATTGAGAATTATTGAAATCAATGGAATGCTCCTTTGATCCTGTGCCGGCAAAGAGATACTCTAAGTGGAATCGGAATGTAATCGAGTCTACTATAAAGACGTGCGTCGTCATGTTTTTTTGAACACCAGAATGTATTCGTGTTTGAAGATATAAAAGCCGCCGACAAGCGCGCGGTAACGCCAGAGACTTTCCTGATTCCGCTTGGCGCGGTTGTTGGCGATGTTTTTTACTAGAATGCTTTTCAATTGCAGTTTGCTTTCTCGTTTCATGGTTTCCTGCATCAAGGAAAAGCCGAGGGGAATCCATTGGCTGTTGGTGTATTTATCTCCAATCACGATGGCCAAATAGTGGTTTCGTTCTAACAAGCCGACAAAGTTTTCAATTACGTCGCCAAACTTTGCGGTGAATTCCTCCACCGTCGGGCAGTTGCACAAGTCATTTTTCCGGTCGCTAAATTTTATGATGTCATGGTAGGGTGGGTGTAGTATAATTAGGTGGACTTTCTCTTTCCCAATTTTCTTAAGGCAGGCGAATACTTTCCTTTTTGCGTTTTCTGCGGCGCTGTCTGCCACCACAATTTCGGAAGTGACGTCGCCATTGATGGACAACTCGCCGCCGACGTTGCGTTGCGCAATGTTGGCCACTTCAGGGATCAATTCGATTCCTATTCCGTGCCGTCCTAATCGTTTGGATTCGATGATCGTGGTGCCGTGTCCCAAAAAAGGGTCTAAGACGATGTCTCCTTTTTTGGTGAATCTTCTGATTAGTTGGTTGGGGATTTGCGGGATAAAGTTGCCGTGATAGGCGTTGTTATGGGCGCCGGAGTTGTCTCGGTTTTTAAGAAGCCATAAGCTGTCGGTGAGGACGTCGTCGTATTCCTTCCACTTTTTCAAGTCGAGGTCGTTGATATTTGCCATGGGGCGTTTTTGATGATTGTGGCTGGGCGTGTCTTAGTTGAGTTTTTTGATGCGGAGGTTGCGGTAGGCCACTTCGTCGCCGTGGTCTTGCAAGAGGATGCGGCCTCGTTGCGGTTGTCCGAAGCCTTCCACATTTTTGAATTTGCTTTTTGCGATGGCTTGCAGGAGTTCGGAGCTGCCGAGAGTGTAGTTTAGAACCATAACGCCGTTGAGCCAGTGTTCCACTTGTTTTCCGTCCACGAGGATTCTTGAGGTGTTGAATTGGCCGACTGGTTTTAGAACGCGGTTTTTGGCGGGAAGGCAATCGTAGAAGGCGGCGGTTTGCCGTTTGGATCCACGGAGGGCGTCGGCATGTTGGTTGTCGTCGATGATTTGGTATTCGTGGCCAATGGGTTGGCGGCGCTCTTTTTCGAGGATGAAGTATTTGACGCCGCTGTTGGCGCCGGTTGCCACTCGCCATTCGAATCGAAAGTCAAATTCCCGGTAACGATTTTTTGTGACGATGCTGCCGCCTCCGCCTTGGGAGATGTGTTTGAGGGCGTCGTGTTCCACAATCCACCCTATTTTTGGGAATTCTTCCTTCAAGAAACCGCGCCAGCGGACGGTGTTTTGTCCATTAAAGAGGTTTTGCCAGCCGGCCTTCCTTTGTTCTAAGGAGAGCCGGTTGTTTTTGCGGGCGCGGGCGGGAAGGGACGGGGAAGGCAAGCGCCGCACTTTGACGTTCTGAAACCAAACTTCGTCGCGGTGATGTTGAAGGCAGATGTGGCCGGTTGGCTCTTTGGCGAATCGGGGCATGTTGGCGAATTTGCTTTTCGCGATCAATTGATTTGCCGCGTAGCTGCCCAGTTCTAGGTCGACGACTTTTTTTCCGTTCAACCAATGTTCGATCCGGTTGCCTTGGGCGATGATGCGGGAGGTGTTGTATTCTCCGGCTGGTTTTAATGTTTTTCCTTCGGCGCTGATCAGTGCGTAAAGCGAACCCGCCGCGGTGAGCGGATTGTTTCCGTTGGGGTGTCCGGCGTCGTCTAACACTTGATATTCCGGTCCGGTGTGCCATGAGCGGCCAAATGCCTCGCTCACCCGATAGATGACGCCGCTGTTGGCGCCGGTTGCCGCTTTCCATTCAAAGGCCAGCTCAAAATCGCCGTAAGTCTCTTTGGTGACGAGGTCGGTTTCTTCGCCGCCGGGGATGGTTCGCAACTGACCGTCCTCAATTTTCCAGCTGCCAGAGGGAAACGATTCCCTTCGGAACGCTCTAAACTGGTCGGTGGACGTTCCGTCGAACAGGATTTCCCACTCGGTGTTGCCGGGAGAATCGGCTCGCGGGCCGGTTGGACTTTCCATTGCGACAATCAAAGCGAGCAACGCGCCCGCCGCACTAATGCACTGCTGATTCGTGTTCATTATTCTTTGCTTTTGTAAAAACTCATTAAGTTTTACACTATCCTTTTGGTCAAACAAAATTTCTTTTTGGAATTTTCTTGCCACGGCAAGATCAATTCTACTCGAATGGATATGAAAAGCATAGTAGAATCTTTGTCATGCCGAAGACTGCCTGCGCCGGTTGCGGCCAACACATCGAGTTTCCCGACGAGCTGAACGGCACTGAGGCCGCCTGCCCGCATTGCGGTGACGCCACTCTTCTAAGCGACGGCTCGGCGCCAACAATCCGCATTCCCAAACCCAAAGCGGCAGTGCCTGAATCGCGAGAATCCGCTAGCGATTCGTTTGTTCTTCCCCTTGCTCGGCAGATTCTGGAAAACATCGAAAAAGTCATCGTCGGCAAACACCGAGAAATCGTTCTTACGCTGACAGCTTACTTGGCCGACGGCCACGTTCTTCTGGAGGACGTTCCCGGCGTTGCCAAAACAATGCTGGCTCGGGCTTTGGCGCGGAGCGTCGGATGCTCTTTCAAACGAATTCAATGCACGCCGGACTTGCTTCCCAACGACATCACCGGCACTTCCATCTTCCATCCGAAAGCCGCTGACTTCGAGTTTCGCCCCGGCCCTCTTTTTGCGCAAATTGTGTTGGCGGACGAAATCAACCGAGCCACGCCGCGGGCCCAATCCGCGCTGTTAGAGGCTATGGCGGAGCGAAAAGTGACCGCCGACGGAACCAACTACGACCTACCGCCGCCGTTTTTTCTCATTGCTACGCAGAATCCCATCGACCACGAGGGCACTTTCCCTCTCCCCGAAGCGCAGTTGGATCGCTTTCTGATTCGGCTTCGACTCGGCTACCCCGACGCCGCGCAAGAAGCCGCCATGTTGCAGAGACTCCAGCGAGAGCATCCCATCGACCAACTGCAACCAGTCGTCCAAGCCAAGCAAATTCTGGAGTGTCAGCAAGCCGTCCGCCAAGTCCGAGTCGATTCCAAAATCGCCGAATACGTGGTCGCTTTGGCGCAGGCTTCCCGCGATCATCATGATTTGCGTTTGGGGGCGAGCCCCCGGGCTTCCCTCGCGCTCATCCACTGCGCTCAGGCCTACGCGGCCGTTCACGGATACGACTTCGTGCTGCCGGACGACGTCAAACTGCTCGCCCCCTTTGTTCTCGGACACCGCCTCCTTTTGAAACCGGAAAGCCGCCTAAGAAAGAAAACCGTTCCGAAGATCATTGACGATCTATTGCGATCAACTCCCGTTCCTGTCCCGCCTCCGGGCAGCTATCGATGACAACAAAGTGGATCTTCCTCGCTGTTGCCATTCTCGCGACGGGAATGATTTTGCGGCTCGGCTACTGGATCTATGCCGCCTACGTGCTGTTGGGGACAATGCTGCTCAGCCGCTTCTTTGCCCGACAATGGGCCGACGGCTTGGCGGCTTTTCGCTCTCCTCTGCGAGATGGAAAGAACACTGCGCGCGCGACGGATTCCCTCACAATCGCCATTGGGGGACGACAAACGTTTTCCATCCAGATCGAAAATCAAAGTCCCTTCACAATCCCCTGGCTTATCTTTGAGGAATCGATTCCGCGATCGGCCCGAACGCCGCCCAAAATCAAAATCCAAGGAAATCCGCTCGGCATCCTCAAACTCGGCCCCAAAGAATCGCACTCCCTAGAATACACCGTTACCTTCCACCAACGAGGCTATTACCAATTCGGCCCTCTACTGCTTGAAACAGGAGACTTGTTCGGGCTTCACCGCCGATTCCGCGTCATTACCGAGCCGCAGTTCGTCCTCGTGCCTCCGAAAATAATTCCTCTGCGAGGCGCTCTCCTTGCTTCGCGTCGGCCAGTTGGCGAAATCCAAATCGCCCATCGCCTGTTTGAAGACCCCACTCGAATTGCCGCCGTGCGTCCTTATCATCCCGGAGACCCGCTGAATCAAATTCATTGGCCGGCAACAGCCAGAACCGGCGAATTACACAGCCGCGTCTATGAAAACTCCTGCGTTGCCGGCGCCGTCTTCCTGCTGAACTTTCACAAAAACGCCTTCTACGAACCGGGAGCGGAAGCCTCCGCCGAGTTGGCGGTCACAACCGTTGCCTCCCTAGCCAACGCGCTTTTTGAAGAAGGACGGCAAATCGGTCTGATCACCAACGGCCGAGACGCCGCCGAAAGAATCCAACACGAAGGCTGGACGGGAGACTTTGCTTCCCGCTCCCAAGCCCGCCAAAAAACAAAACAACGCCAACCCAAAGACCGCCTCCGTCCCTTAGCCATTCCCCCTCGCAAAGACTCCGGCCAACTCGCCCGAATCTTGGAGACACTCGGCCGCCTCGAAACCGCAGACAGCCTGAACTTCCCCGAACTCATCCAAGAATGCGCCAACGCGCTCCCCCGCGACGCCGGCATCGTGCCGGTTTTGCAAGACGCCTCTCCAAAAACAGCGCTCGCGCTCGGCCAACTCCGGCGGCAAGGCTTCGCCATAACCATCCTCCTTATCCAATTCGACCAAAACCACAACCCAGACTGGGCACAAACACCAACTTGGGCCGAACCGCTCGTCGCCGAAGGCCTACGCTTTATCCCCATCGCCAACGAAGAACAACTTGCCGAACTTTCCACAGCAAACCTTTCCTATAAAGCCTAAAAACGCGACAATCCCAACGCCCGCGCAAAACTGCCGACACCAGAAAAGAAAACCTTTTCTCCAACTTTTTCATTGAAATCAAAACCGTACGCAAATAAACTGAGACCACAAAATGGCGCACGCCTTAAACGCCGCTCTGAAAATGAAACGCGACTATGAACTGATTCGGAAAATCCTTTTGGAAGTAGAAGCCAACAATGGGCAATGTTTAGTATACAGCAATCTCCATGAAACTTATCAGTGCGCTATTATGAAAGATGCCGGACTTCTGGATGGCCTCATTCATGAAAATGCGGATGCGTTCGTTAGTCGCCTTACTTGGGATGGCCACGACTTTCTAGACTCGATCCGGGAAGAAACCGTGTGGAAAAAAATCAAAAAGGAAATCGGTGACAAAGCTGGACAGGTGCCGTTTGAAATTCTAAAAGACCTCGCTATTTCAGCGTCTCGAGCATTCCTCTCCCAATAAAGAAAAACAGCCAAAGCCCATGAACGCAAAGGAACCCAAACGGCAAAACAAGACGTTGTTGAGTAAAGAAGGCGCCGATCATATTGACAATCTTCAAATAATTTGCGACGCATACGACTCTAAGAAAGACATGCCGCCCCAAGAAGAATTCATTAACGCCCTCGTCCACAAAGATTTCCGCCAATCCTTGTCCCCACTCTCAATATGAAACTATGCCGCTTTCAATATCGTAGCCGACCTCAAGACATCGTCCGTGTTGGTTTAGTGACAGAATCTGAACAGGCGATCGACCTTGCCCCCGCGCGAATCCATCACTTGAGCCAAGTTCTGGAAAAATCGGATCCCGCTGATTTTCTCAAAACCATTGACCAAAGTTCTCTTCCCAGAAACAGCTTAGATTCCATCGTCTTGCTACCTCCTGTGGATATGCAGGAAATCTGGGCCGCCGGCGTTACCTACTACCGCAGCAAGACCGCCCGCATGAAAGAGTCGAACTTCAGCGCCACCGCATACGATAAAGTATACGAAGCCCCCCGCCCCGAACTTTTTTTCAAATCGCTTCCGGAAAAAGTGGTAGGCCCCAACACTCCCGTTGGCATTCGCAAAGACGCCGCATGGAACGTTCCAGAACCAGAACTAGCATTGGTTATCAACGCCGCCGGTTCCATTGTCGGTTTCACCATCGGCAACGACATGAGCTCGCGTGACATCGAAGGAGAAAACCTCCTCTACCTGCCTCAAGCCAAAATCTACGACAAATCCTGCGCTATCGGCCCCTGGATTCTGCTCGGTTCATCCGAAGCCGACGCGCGCAAATGGAAAATCCGCATCCACATCCAACGAAACAAAGAAACGGTCTTCTCCGGCGCTTCATCCGTCAGCCAAATTAAACGATCCTTTGTAGAACTCGTCAACTACCTCCGCCATAGCCAAACCTTCCCCCACGGCGCCGTGCTCTTGACGGGAACGGGAATTGTGCCCGACGAAGACTTTACACTCCAAGTCAACGATATAATTACCATCACCATCTCCGGTATCGGATCCCTCACAAACACCGTCCAACCAGTTTAGAAACCTTTCTCTACACCCAAACCCTGCAAAACTAAGCGCGAAGAATTAGAAGAAAACCAACAACAAAGAATCCAACAAACCCGCCAAACAATGCGGCAAATGCTCCAAAGCAAAGAAAACCATGAAAGAACTCCTGCGCCAAAAAGACCTAACCTACAAACCGCCAAATCAACCAATTCCTAGACGGCGACTGCTAGCAAGAATCCTTTGGAACAAAGCCGTGGCCCAGGCAATGAACTGAAACGAAACACACCTCCACCAAGAACCCCACACCCGCCCTACGCCGGTCAATCCAAAAAAGAGAAATTTTAGATTGCTCTAGCCCGCCGTGATTCAACCAACAACCAATACGACAATCAAAAATCCCAAAAAAGAAAAACGCAAAACCCAATTTGAAGAGACATCCCAAGCAAAATTATTCGACAACCCTCAAGCATCCAACAGCCGAAAAGCCAATTCAATAGGCAATTCGCTCCCCTCCCAAAAAACGCCAGAAATGGTGCTGAAATCGCAAAAAAAGTTGAAAAAACTTGCGCGCTCCGGGTTTGCCTCTTGCTTTTCTCGATCTTAAAGCACCAAGCAGAAAGGATTCTGTTGATCGAGTCTCCCCACTGAAATATCAAAGTTTGATATGAAAATACCTTGAGAGAGTTGTAACGAGTTCTCTTTCCTGTTTTCCTACGGCGAACAAGCGGAAAACTTCGCGCTTTTTGCTCTGCTCTGTTTTCTTCAATCGCCCTGAACGCGGGAAGAGGTTTCCCAAAATGTGCCGGCCAAATGCAGAATAAACGACACAATCAAATAGAAAACTCGACACTATAAACCAGATAAACCTGCAAAAGTCGTCTTGACGTCTCCAACGGAACGACCAAGAATGAACCAATTGATGCTATGACAAACGCATCGCAAACAATGGAAAACAGCCAAGCAGCGAAGAAATCCCGCTGGACGCACAAACGCATCGACCTGATCGCGCTCACCTTCCTGCTCATTACCGGCATTTTGCTGATGCCGGTCAAGGTGTCACAAAAGGAAGCCGAGGAGGCAGAGCCGATCACTGCTACCGCAGCCGCCATAACACTCGGAAAATTTCTCGTTGTAGCGATCGCAACATGGTTGATTGAAAGAGGATTGGATGCGGTCACAAAAGATAAGTTGGATGATAATGCCGGCGTAACCATTCCCACTGGGGACGGTGTAATAGAGGCCAGAGACTTGGTCAGCGGCGCATACTGGATAGGCAACTTCTACATAGGAACCCACAAGAAAGAGGATCTCGATCGGCCATGCAGACGCCGTAGACAATGAAGCCAACGAATGCGAAAGTTTGCTTTACTGGAAGTGTATGTCAATTAATGAGACTGGCTCTACCGCTGGCTACACGGGCGACATAACGGATATGTGGCGGGCAGAGGAAGATAGAAGAAGAGAAATCATTGAATTTGGCTCCTTCACGCCGGAAATAGAGTATCACAAGGCTTGCGAACAAAACCAGACATCACCGTAGCGCCGCACATTAGCGACGACATCAACCGAACTTTTGAAGACCGTTCCACATTCGCACAGGTGGTTGTTGTCACAAATGCTGGAGGATATGGAGGATGGGGAACACTCGAGAAAGTGCAAACCGTAACCAAGCCTGTTGTGATTCATTACGGAGAAACAGATTACGAAATCCAAAATTAAACCAACAAAGCAAAGAAAGAAGACCATCCAGATGAACAAAACAGATAAAGTCCTTTACGGCGGATTTGCCGTCGTCGCAATTGCCAGCATCGAGGCCATGCTGGTCTCCGTGTTCTCTCCGCCAAAACAAAAAGCGGAAGAAACCGTCAAAACGCCTAAAAATGAGCAACCAATACTCGAATCCACCACGCCGGACGTTGCGGGAACGCAGATGCCGCAGATTCCAGACGGCTACGTCGGATACTACTTGGATGACGATGGGAACAAAGTCTACGTCACCCAAAAACAACTCGACGCTGGCAAGGCTTACGAAGAAGAACTCAAACGAAAAGAAGCCGAGCGATTAGCCAAAGAAAAAGTGGAAAGGGAGTGGTGGGATAGCAAGCAAGAGTGGATAGAACGATTCCCGTTTGAGCCAACCCACCAACTCAAAATCACCTTTGATCCGACTGTTTACGATATTAACAGAAAATAACTAGAAGATGACGGAATCGAAGGCTACTGGGAAACGAGAAAAATGGTTAAAAACCGTGAGTTCCTAAAAATGTTCTACAACAGCCGTTTGCTTTATACCGAAGAGTTCGAACAGCTGTACGACATTGTCAAAGAAGTCTCCGCAGAAGAAAAAGCGAACAATCCAATCATACTTGGATGGACATTTAATACCCTTATGAAGTATCACAAAGCAAAGATGCCTCTCTCCAATACGAAACCGTGGACATCACTTGCGGAGAAGAAGCGGAAAGCCTAAAAAGATGCATTGTTGGAGCGTTGCGTGAACGCACCCAGCCCGATCAACCGTGGATGGAGATAGAACAGGCACGTGCAATTCAAGAACGTTTGCTCGATGAAATCTCCTCGGAAGGCTTTTTAGAAATGCCCAAGGTAGCATTTGCTTACAACCAAAAGTACGAAAAAGAATTGAAACCCGGCGATCCTCTCTTAATCAAATAGCCGATGGTTAAGGGCAAGGTTGGCGTTTTGAAGGGAATTCAAGCATCCTCATCGACGCTGATGTTGGACATTCAAAAGCAGGTGGATTTGGCCTTTACCGAGTTGGATGTAGTTGAGTAGGTGCTGCGGCCATTAGTCGCCGCCCAAAAGATTCATCATCTCTCGGACTGCTTCCGCATTCCCATTACGCAAACCAAAGAGTTCCAATTGCTTGGCCGGTTGTTAGAACAGCGCGTCAACCAGCTGAGAAAGAAGATTCTCTCCCTGATTGGCCCGGAGGCTTATCAGCGCAACTACCTAGATTCTGCCATGCTGATGACCGTCCACCAAAATCTGTGACTGTGTGGAGAGTATGAAGATGATGATGGACAGCGACGGACGCCCCGACCTCGGTCTGCGAGAGTATGTGGAGACCGTGTTTGAAGAGGCCGTGTAACTGCGGCGCATGCTTGACGAAGTTCGCAACCTCCGCTCCAGCGGGCAGGATTGAGGGATTTATGAAGAGATACAATAAGGTTGGCTGGTTTGTGTTTTTGGCTTTGTTTTGCGTTGCTGCTGCGGTTTTGGCTGTTTTTCTGGCCATGCACTACTCGATCTGTATCAGCGTCGTGGTCATGTCCGCATGCGGAATATGCTGGCTTCTATGGGATTGGATTCGCGGTTTCTTTCGTTGGATAGGGGAGTTACTCTCTGATTTATTTTGAGGATTTTATGATGAGTTGGAAAACGATAATTGCGTTGGCCGTTGCCGGCCTACAAGCCAAAGCGGAAACGCTCACGGTTGAATACACACACTAGAAGGCATCCAAGGCGTCCGCCATGAGTTGCAGGTAGAGAAAGATGTTCAGGTTTTGGAATTTAGCGGAGATCCCTTTACCAGCTTATCTATGCCCGAAGGTTTGACGAAATTAAGAGAATTGAAAATTAGAGGAGGTAATTTGTTGACTAATTTGTCTTTGTCTGAAGGTTTGACGAGATTAGGAAGTTTGGAACTAATGAATTGTAGATTGACTGACCTATCTTTGCCAAAGGGATTGGTGAGGTTGGATTTTTTGTTTGTTTACCACAATCCTTTGACAAGCCTAAGATTATCCATTATCCGAAGATTTTGGAAAGGAATTTGAGTGGATAAATCTTCTAATCAATTATCTGTGCATTACCAAATGGAGAAGTTTCGTCTTCAACGGTTACTGATGAAATCGATGAGGAACTGACCTCTCCGCCTGCGAGGAGATTGATAAGAAACCGAAGCCCTGACGGTGATGGTGTTTTCAGAATTAAGTCTCGCCCAGGCACTATCAATGTTGGGTGGAACGAGGCAAGCTTGGCAGTGACGGGGTTTTTAGAATTGAGGCTCGCCGTCTTCTTTTAATTGAGGTTTATGGAGTTCGACAAACAATCGCAATGACCCGCAAAGCAGATGGCGTGGAAATTAGTTGAGAGTCTGACATATTGCAAAGATACCTTCTCATAGACGGTCTTTGGAAAGAGGTTGAATCTGGTGGAGAGCATAGGCTCTTTCTTCGGTTTTCTCTCCCTTACGAGTTCTTCCAAGTCAAGCTGTGACAGGTCGCCAGAAAGCATTCGCAGCATTCGCTGAACTGGGCGGCATAACGGAGACGCAGGGCTTGCTGACGGTTGCCGTAAAAGACCACTCACTCAAAGAAGGCGTCCGCATTCCTATAACGGAATTTAGCCAGTTTCAAGGCACTCTGAAACTGGTGAACACATGTGCCAAGAATCTGATGAATTACATCATCCAGAAGACCGGCCCGGAGGAATACAACGCCAAAGCAGAGGACGCATTTATGGTGCTTGCCGCATCCAAAGCACGCGATAATATCGAGTGTCTGCTCCAGTTCATAGAGAAAGACGAGCGTAATGACTTCTGTAATGTTGGCGAACAGGCTGCCAAGGTGTTTGAAGAGGCGGTTGAGTTGCGCGGTAGGGTTGACGAGACTAGAGATCTCCGGTCAAACGGCTCGGAATGAAGACTTGTATCCTATCCACCATTCCGCTATATTTTCTCACGAGTAATCCTGTGGTTATGCCCATGAAGCTATTACCTTTGTAATGATGGCGGGGCGGCGGGTTTCGTCCCGCTTTTTTTCATCTCTCGAAAAGCAAAAGACGCACGAGGTGGAAGTTCACCATGGCCTCCGATCTTGAAGGACTGACTAAACAGGACAGAGCCTATGCTTTGAAGGTCAAAGTAACGGCGCAGAAGTCAATTGGCATGAACCCGAATTTTGCCGAGCAAATTATACGGTACTGCTGCAGAGGGCGAACGGACTTGGTTTTTGTTTTGTTGAAAGGTTCTGCGTTTTCTCTGGTTGCGCGGAAATATTTGGCGCCGGCTTGGGTTGTTAGAATTCGCGCGGGTTGCCGATGTTTTGAGAGTTTTGCGGCGACGTGCGGAGTGCTTTGATGGGCAATGTTCTGTAAAGCGAGGTTGGATGTTTTGGGGTGTTTTCCCACAGTTTTTTGGAGGAATCTGCGCTTGGGTTTTTGTTTGCTGGGCGAGTTTGTTGTGGAGATGCAGATGGGTTTGCGAATGGTTATCGTTTGGCGGCAAAGAAGCGGTCTAGTTTTTTGAGCATTTTTTTAAGATGGATTGCGCCGCGGGAATCTTTTTCGGTTTTGTTTTTGAGGAGTCGGCAATTTCCGGAGCAGATGGCGCAAAAGAGTTTGGGCGGTTTGCCGATTAGCCCTACTTGCCGGACGCAGTGTTGGCACAGCGCATGGCCGCATTGGATGCAGCGATAGACGGCGGGGAATTCGGGATGGAGCAGGCAGGCGGGTTTGCCATCCGGCATCCAGCTTGGTTGGGGTTGTTTTGGTGTTTTGATTTCTGGGATGATGACGCGGACGGGTTGGTTGTCGATTTTTGTGCGGATGTTGCCGAAGCGGAGTTCTTGGCCGGGGGATATGGAGGTTTTGCGCACTTTTTGGCCGTTGACGAAGGTTCCGTTGGTTGAGTTTAGGTCGCGAACGCAAATTACGCTGTTTTTTCTAATATGATTTCAGCGTGAGTTTGGGAAACGGAAGGATCGTAGAGACGGATTGTTGTTTGGGAGTTTCTACCGACGACTTGGCGTCCAACTTGCAATTGTTGGCTGAAAGTCTCGTCAATTCCGTGAACAAAAAACTCCATTTTTTTCCTTGAGGATTAGAGTGCGGCGAACGATTGCCGCCATTATGTCGCCATTATAATTATTAGACAATAATACCAGAAGTATGTTAGAATGCAATTTGTTCGATTCGAAGGATGGATTAGTTGTCTATCTTCGCGAGCAGGATTGAGGTTTTTTGGCGTTGTCGTCTATTTTTGTTTTTCTGGAACTGGCGGACAGGAAGTCGTTGGAGGATTGGGGAACTAAAGGGTGGAGAATTCAGGATTGACGAAGGAAGTTGAATGGGTTTGGATTTTTGGGGGTAATCTTGAACAAAACATGAGTCGCTTGCTTTTGCAACTTTGTTGGTTAGCGATTTCCTTTTTCCGAAGGGTTCGGGGAATTTGGCGCTTGCTTTGTTTGGTGGTTGTGCCGGCGGAGTTTGGATTTCTCAAAGATGTTCAATCGTCCGTTGATTTTGACCGGGAAGTGCGGCCAATTCTTGCGGAGCATTGCTTTTCTTGTCACGGACCGGATGGAGAACAGCGCAAAGCTGGTCTTCGGTTGGACACGAGGGAAGGGCTTTTGGGCGCGCCCGGCCGTTTGGGGCCTTTTGTGCCGGGCAAGCCGGAGAAGAGCGAGGCAATTGTTCGAATTCTGGCTGAAGACGCCGCTGAGCGGATGCCTCCGCTGGAGGCGAAGCGTCCGTTGGGCGAAGAGCAGATTGGGACGTTGCGGCAATGGGTGGCCGAAGGCGCCCGCTGGCAACGGCATTGGTCTTTTGAACCGGTGAAGCGGCCCGCTTTGCCAACGATTGGCGATTCTGGCTGGGCGCGAAATGAAATTGACTTTTTCATCCGCCGCCGATTGAAAGCCGAGTCGATTGCTCCCGCTTTGGAAGCTTCTCGCGAGGAACTGATTCGGCGGCTGCATTTGGATTTGCACGGGATGCCGCCGACTCCGGAGGCTGTGGATGCCTTCGTTCAAGACTCGGCGCCAAACGCCTACGAGCGCCTGTTGGATCGTCTTTTCGCCTCGCCGCGTTATGGAGAGAGAATGGTTTGGGATTGGCTGGACGCCGCGCGGTACGCCGATTCCAACGGATACCAAGGCGACCGAGAACGGACGATGTGGCCTTGGCGGGATTGGGCGGCCAGAGCGTTCAACGAAAATATGCCTTATGACGAGTTCACCGTTTTCCAACTCGGAGGCGACTTGCTTTCCCATCCCACTCAAGAACAGGTATTGGCAACCGGTTTCAACCGCAATCACATGATCAACGGCGAAGGCGGGCGCATCCCGGAGGAGAATCGAGTCGATTACGTGATGGACATGACCGAGACCGTGGGAACCGTTTGGCTCGGCCTAACTCTCAACTGTTGCCGTTGCCACGATCACAAATTTGATCCTCTGAGCCAGCGCGATTACTACGGCCTCTTCGCCTTTTTCAACCAAACGCCGGTCGACGGCGGCGGCGGCGATCCACAAACCCCGCCGGTGCTGGTTTTGCCGACCGAGCGGCAACAATCTCGAAAAATTCGCCTCGACGCAGACGAGCAGGCCGCCGAGCAAGCCCTGAGGCGATGGGAAAGTCGGGAACTGAGTGCCATCCAATCTCGCAAAATTGACGACGAAGTCCGCCAGATTTTGGATGCGGACGTCGCCGAGCGCAAAGATCGGCAACTAGATCGCCTTCTCCAATACGCAGAGAACCGAAGCGCTGAATACTTTCGCCAACTTCAAGCCTTGAAAAAACTGCGCCAACAACAAGACGCACTCAACCGGGAAATTTCCAAAGTGATGGTGATGCAAGATCGCGCCGAACCGCGTCAAACCTTCGTTTTGACGAGGGGGTTGTATAACAAGCCGGGTTCGAGCGTTGCCGCGGCAACGCCGCCGATCTTGCCTCCCATGCCCGACGACTTGCCGAAAAACCGGCTCGGCCTCGCCCGCTGGCTGGTATCGCCTTCCAACCCCCTTACTGCCCGAGTGTTGGTGAACCGGCAGTGGGCAATGTTTTTTGGGCAAGGTATCGTCAACACGCCGGAAGACTTCGGCGTCCAAGGTCAAAGACCTTCTCATCCGGAACTATTAGACTGGCTGGCCGCAGAGTTCGTGAGTTCGGGTTGGAACGTCAAGAGACTGCAAAAGAAAATTCTTATGAGCGCGGCCTATCGCCAATCTTCAAAAACCACGGCGAAAAAGCGGAAACGAGACCCGGCAAACCGTCTCTGTTCGCGAGGCCCGCGTTATCGTCTGCCGTCGTGGATGATCCGTGATCAAGCGCTGGCCGCATCCGGCCTTTTGGTCGGCAATATCGGAGGACCCCCAGTCCAACCCTATCAACCCGCCGGCGTATGGGCAGACTTCACTTTTGGGAAAAAACGCTACCAAGCAGACAATGGCCTGGCGCTCTACCGCCGAAGCCTTTACACCTTCTGGCGCCGCATTATCGGCCCGACCATGTTCTTCGACGCGGCCAAACGGCAGACTTGCGCCGTGAAATCCACCCGCACAAACACTCCGCTTCATGCTTTGGCGACGCTGAACGACATCACCTACCTCGAAGCCTCCCGCGTGCTGGCGGAGAGCGTGATGATCGCCGTCGACTCCCCAAAACAGCGGCTAATCCACGCTTTCCGCCGAGTTATCGGACGCCGACCCCGACCCGAAGAGACGCGAATCCTTCTGAATCAATTAGAATTGGCCATAAACGAATTCACCCAGAACCCGGCGGCTGCGGAGGCTTTGCTTGCCGAAGGCGACTCCATGCCCGCCGCCGCGCTAAATCCGGCAGAGCTGGCTGCTTACGCCTCCGTATGTAGCCTGATTTTGAATCTGGACGAAAGCTTGTCAAAACAATGAATCCGATATTCGAACACTGCCGCCAACTGACCCGCCGAGAATTCCTGGGACAAACGAGCCTCGGACTCGGCGCGGCAGCCTTGACAACATTGCTGGAACCGCGCATCCTTGCCTCCAGCACCGACGGCATTCCCGGCGGGATCCCGCACCTTGCCCCGAAAGCAAAACGCGTGATTTACCTTTTTCAAAACGGCGGTCCTTCCCATGTGGAACTCTTTGACGGCAAAACCACATTAGCCGCCATGCACGGCCGGCCGGTTCCCGATTCCTATATTTCCGGAAAACGCTTTAGCACAATGACAGGAAAGCCAACCGGCAAACTCTTGTTAGCCCCGGTTGAGCCCTTCAAACGGCACGGGCAAAGCGGCGCATCCCTCAGCGACTTTCTGCCCCACACAGCCTCCATCGCCGACGAACTATGCTTCATCAAAAGCATGCACACCGATGCCATCAACCATGCTCCCGCCATTTCGCTACTCCTATCTGGTGGGCAAATTCCCGGTCGCCCGACTATGGGCGCTTGGTTGGACTACGGACTTGGCAGCGCCAACGAAAACCTGCCCGCCTACGTCGTGCTAACCTCCGTCACCAAAAACACCACCTGCGGCCAGATATTCTACGACTTTTACTGGAGCGCCGGCTTTCTTCCCTCCCGATACCAAGGCGTCAAATTTAGAAGCAAGGGCGAACCCGTCCTCTATCTCTCCAATCCGAAGGGAATGAGCCGCAAACTTCGGCGCGGGCTTCTCGACGGCTTGGCGCAACTCAACGGGCGCCAATATCAAGACTTCGGGGACCCGGAAATTCTCTCTCGAATTGCCCAATACGAAATGGCCTATCGCATGCAAACTAGCGTTCCAGAACTTGCGGACTTCTCCGACGAATCAAAAGACACTTTGAAAATGTATGGACCGGGCGTCCAAGAGCGGGGAACCTTCGCTTACAACTGCCTGATGGCCCGGCGACTTGTGGAACGCGGCGTGCGATTCGTGCAACTCATGCACGCCGGATGGGACCAACACAATAGCCTCACCACCGAGCTCTATAACCAGTGTAGGGACACTGATCAACCTTCAGCGGCCTTAATTCGAGACCTGAAGCAGAGGGGACTGCTAGAGGACACCCTTGTAATATGGGGCGGCGAATTTGGAAGAACCCCCTTTATACAAGGCAATCTTGAAGATCGCAAACGTTGGGGACGCGACCATCATCCCTATGCCTTTACCATATGGATGGCCGGCGGCGGTGTTCGCCCTGGAATCACCTACGGCGCCACCGACGAACTTTCTATGAATGCCGCCGTCAACCCCGTTCACGTTCACGACTTACAAGCGACTATTCTGCACTTGTTGGGTATTGATCACGAGCGTTTTACTTACAAACACCAAGGCCGTCGTTTTCGCCTGACCGACGTTCACGGCCGCGTCCTCTCTTCTATATTGGCTTAGTCTTTGCCGTCCGAAAACTTTGTTGGATATAATTCACAATGTTTTGCGGACTCCTCTTTTTAAATAATAGTGGGCGCACGGGTTCGTATCAAAGAATGCTTAGCTTCTACAACTATCTGTCAAATATAGGCTTGCATCGGCTCATTTTATATTTAGCTTTGTTTCTAATTCGGCGTCGCCGTTTGTCAATGGTATATGCAAAAACTTTTCAATTGACGTTGACTTTTGCAAGAAGGCGGGCGCCTTTTTGACATTCTTTATTTTTAGATAGTTTCTTGTTTTTCCTGCCAGTGGTTGTATACAATTTTCAGCTGGTGAAGGGGGACTTGTTACAGAATACCTTGTGTTTGGGATTGGGGGCGGCGGCGTTGGCTTCAGCGGTTGGGGTGGCGGTGGCGCTGGCTTGGCTGGCGTTGCCGGCTCGGTTGGCGAAGACTTTGCCGATTTGGGCGGCGGTGAATCTCTTGCTGCCGCACTTTCTGGCGGTTGCCGTTTGGATGGAGATTTTTGGAAGCGCCGGGTGGATGGGAGGCTTGGGGAGCGTTTTTTTGTATTCCATTCCCGGCGCCGCCGGCGTGTTGGGTTTGTTGTTGTGGCCGATTCCGTTTTTCTTTCTTTGGTCGAGGCGGGGTGCGTTGGTGCGGGCGATGGAAGAGCTGGATCCGTTTGTTTGCGGCCGTCGTTTGTTTGTTGGGATGCTTTGGCCTCAAATGCAGCGGCCTTTGGCTTGGGGTGCGTTGTTGGCGTTTGGGCTGGCGGTCAATAATCTTGCGGTTCCCGGAATTCTGCAGGTTAGGGTGTTGGCGGAGGAGGTCTTTGTGAGGTTCAACGCTGATTTGCGTTGGGGGCGGGCCATGCAGATTGGGGCGCCGCTTTTGGTAGCGGCGGTTTTTTTGGCTTTTTGCGTTCGCGGACGAGATTTTGGTTGGAGTGGACGAAGTCGGGATTTCTCAAATCGGTGGATGCGGCGGCGGTTGGGCGTCTGGATTCTTGGGTGCAGTGGGGCGGGGGTGATGGCGGCGTTGGGTTTGGGATTGCTTGTGCCATTAGGTTGGTTGGCGTTGTCGCAAGAAACGTGGCGGGATTTTGGAGAATCGCTTGCGGTGAGCTGGCTGGCGATTTTTTACTCGGTGCTGTTTGCGGCGTTGGGGGCGTTGGGGTCGGTTGTTTTTGGGGTTTTGCTTCGCGCGGTTGTTGGCGTTCGATTTTTTTGGGCGTTATTTTTGGCGCCGGGAACGTTGGTGGGGGCCGGGTTGGCTTTAGCAAACAACTGGGCGGCCGGCGGTTGGTTGGGGTTGGGTTGGATGCCCGTGGTGGCCGCGTTGGTTTTGCGCTATTTGGCTTTGGGCGTTAGCGGCGGCGCCATTGCTTTGAACGGGGTGGATGGTCGGTTGGTTGCGATGGCGAGGCTGGAAGGAATCGGGTTTTGGCGGCGCTGGCGGCATTGCGTTTTGCCGGCGGCGGGAAAGGGGTTGTTCTATTTGTGGTGGATGATTTATTTGTTTTGTTTGTGGGAAGTGGAGGTTTTGATTTTTATCGTGCCTCCGGGGGTGGAGACTTTGGCGTTGCGGGTTTTTAATTTGCTTCACTACGGGCATACTGGGCAAGTGAATGCTTTGTGTTCTTTGCTGATTTTTTTGGGCGCGGCACCGTGGATTGTCGGGAGGCTTTGGCAAATGGCTCGGCGGTGGATTGGGATGGCGGCGGTTTTGGCTTGGGTTGGGATTGGCGCGGGCTGCGGCGGAGATGCGGAGATTGCGCCCTCTTTGGAGAGTCGTTTTTTTTCAGCGGTTCAGGCGACGGGGGGAAAGGGGACGGGAGTCGGGCAGTTTAACAAGCCGCGCTCTGTGGCCGTGGGTCCGAATGACGATGTTTTTGCTGTGGATATGACTGGTCGGGTGCAACGCTTTGATTCTTCGGGGCGTTACCTGAGTTTCTGGCAAATGCCGGAGACAGAGCGGGGGCGTCCCAAAGGAATGGGACGAGACGGCAACGGGCTTATTATCGTGCTGGAGCCGCATTATGCTCGCGTTAATCACTTTACGCCGGAGGGGAAGTTGGTGTTTCAGTGGGGAATGCGGGGCGAGGAGCCGGGAAAGTTGGCGTTTCCTCGGGCGGTGGCCTGCCATTCGTCGGGGGATTTGTTTGTAACGGAGTTTCAGCAAGTGGAGCGAGTGCAGCGCTTTTTGCCGGCGGGGAGGGGGTTGGCTTTGGCGTTTGGCCGGGCGGGGGATGAGGCGGGGTCGTTCAATCGTCCTGAGGGGATTGGGATTGATCGTTGGGATCGCTTGTTTGTCGCCGACTCTTGCAATCATCGGATTCAGGTGTTTGACGATTCAGGGCGTTGGACGGAGGAATATGGAAAGCCGGGTTCAGGAGTGGGGGAGTTGAGCTATCCTTACGATGTGAAAATTGACGCGGAGGGAAATCAATTTGTTTGCGAGTTTGGGAACAGCCGCATTCAGGTGTTTGATCCGGAGTTTCAATCTGTGGAAATCATCGGCGGGCCGGGGTCGGCGCTTGGGCAGTTCAGCAATCCGTGGTCTTTGGCTTTGGATTCCAAAGGGAATCTTTGGGTGGCGGATTCGGGGAATCATCGCATTCAGAAACTCGTTCGCAAGCGGTCGTTGCCGTGAATATACAGTTTTCCAATCCAGAGTGGCTTTGGCTTTTTCTGCCGGTAGTTGTGTGGGTGGTTTGGCTGGCGCATTGTTCGGATGCTTCGTTGGATCCTTGGCGCCGTTGGCTGGCGTGCGCTCTTCGTTTGGTTGCGACGGCGTCTTTGGTTTTAGCGATGGCGGGGATTCAGAGGTTGGATCCGCGTGAGGGGATGAACGTGATGTTTCTGCTGGATCGTTCGCGAAGCGTTCCCGAAGCCCAACAAGAGGCGGCTCGTCGATACGTCAACGAAGTTGTCCAAAAGAAAGAAAGCCAAGATCAAGCGGGCGTTCTCGTGTTCGGAGGCGACGCCGGCATTGAGCAAATGATGCAGCCGCGGGTTGAGCTGGGGAAGATTCAAGCAGTTGTGCAAACAGATCGCACGGACATTTCGGCGGCGGTTCGGTTAGGCACGGCCACCTTCCCGGAGCACGGCCAAAAACGACTTGTGCTACTTTCCGACGGCAACGAGAATCTGGGAGAAGCCATTTCCGCCGTGGCCGGCGTCCGGCCTCTGGGCGTGTCCGTGGATGTAATTCCGTTGGGAACGGAGCGACGCAACGACGTCTCCCTGCAACGGCTGACACTGCCGAGCAACGTCAAAAAAGGAACGACGTTTGAGGCGAAGATTTTTGCCCAAGCTGACGAGAGCGGCGCCGCAACCGCGCGCTTGTTTCGCAACGGCCGCTTGCTGGGAGAGCAGGAAGTGGATTTGGAGGCGGGAAAGAATCTTTTCACCTTTCCGCAGTCTTTGCCGGATTCTGGATTTTACACTTACGATGTAGAAATTGCCGCCGCAGGCGACGCGGTGGCGCAGAACAACCGGGCCATCAGTTTTGTGAACGTCGCCGGCGATCCGCGCATTCTCGTCATTTCCGATCAACCCGCCTTGGATCAAGAACTGGTGGCCGCGTTGCGATCTTCCCAACTGGAAGTTTCTGCCGGCGGCTTGAGCGGCTTTCCTCAGTCTCTGGCGGAAATGCAGAGCTACGACGCCATTTTTCTGAGCAACATCGCGGCCGGCGATTTGGGCAACGACGCCATGCTGTTGATAGAAAGCGCCGTTCGCGACTTTGGCGTCGGCTTAGTATGCGTGGGCGGCGACCAAAGCTATGCCGCCGGCGGTTATCGCGGCACGCCGTTGGAGCGGGCATTGCCTTTGGATATGGAGTTAAGCAGCAAAAAAGTCCTGCCCAGCGGCGCCTTGGCCATGGTGATGCACGGCATGGAATTCAACAACGGCAATCAAGTGGCGCGGAAAGTGGCCGTCGGCGCTTTGGACGCCTTGGGGCCGCAAGACGAACTGGGCATCGTCCTCTGGGATGGAAGGGAGCGGTGGCTGTTCCCCATGACCAAAGTAGGAGACAAACGCGCGCTTGCCGCCAAAATCTGGGGAATGAACCAGGGCGACTTGCCGAGCTTTCAAAACGTCATGGCTATGGCGCATCAAGGATTGAAAGCGTCGACGGCCAATCTGAAGCATATGATTGTGTTCAGCGACGGGGATCCGGGCGCGCCGTCCGAAGGATTAATGAAGTCCATTGTCGGCGACCGAATCACGGTAAGCACGGTATTGATTGCCGGCCACGCCGGGCCGAAAACCATGCAGTGGATCGCTGACCGGGGAGGGGGCCGCTTTTACGACGTGCGCTCTCCGGACAGATTGCCGCAAATTTTCCTCAAAGAAACCGCCGTCATTCTCAAATCGGCCATCTTCGAAAAACCATTCATCCCCAAGCGGGCGGCCGCCAGCGAGTTAATTCGCGGCTTGGGAAGGGAACCTTTGCCGCAACTGTTGGGATACGTGGCCACGGCGCCCAAAAGCCGGGCGGAGATTCCGTTGGTCACGGAAAACGGAGACCCCTTGCTGGCGCATTGGCAATATGGACTGGGACGCGCGGTTGCGTTCACCTCCGATGCGCGGGCAAAGTGGGCCGCTTCCTGGTTGTCTTGGGGGCAATATCGGCAATTTTGGTCACAAATCGCCCAATGGGCCCTGCGCCGAGTGGAGAACACCGATTTTTCGACCGAAGTCACCGTCGACAAAGGGATCGGCTCCATTGCCGTCGAGGCCGTCGATGAAGAAGGCGATTTCCGAAACTTCCTAGAACTCAATGCGCGGGTGGTGAAGCCTTCAGGGGAAAACGAAACAATTCGACTGGGACAAACCGCGCCCGGCCGTTATGAAGCGCAATTTGAGGCGCGCGAGGTGGGCGCCTATACGATGAACCTAATGCTAATGGACGGCGAGAATCTTTTGGGAACCCAAATGGCCGGAACCAGCGTGAGTTTTTCGCCCGAATACGCAACCAGCGAACCGCATTGGGGACTGCTGCGACAACTGGCCGACGCCTCAGAGGGAGGCGTTTTCTTTTCCTCTCTGGAAACCGCGAATCCCTTTGCCAGCAACCGCATCAAAACCTTCCAGCCCAATGATTTGTGGGAATGGTTTTTGAAACTGGCGATCCTTTTGTTTCCCTTGGACGTGGGACTGCGCCGAGTGCAGCTGGATCGAGACGACTTGGCGCGGGCTTATCATCGAACAATCACTTGGCTGTGCTTTTGGCGGCAAAAGCAATCCGCGCCCAAGCGAGACGAATCCTTAAGCGCGCTACTTCAACGCCGCGACGCTATTCGCGCCCGCCAGTCTCGCCCCGCCCCTGAAACCGAAATCCTCGAAAAGCCGCCGACAACCACCCGCCTCAACTCCACGGGAACAACCACTTCCGTCTTTCAAAAAGCAAAACCCGAAAAAACCCCGCAACCCGCCGCAGAAGAGTCTCCGCCCGAAGACAAGCATGAGGAAATCGAATCTACCACCAGCCGGTTGCTGGCCGCAAAGAGAAAAGCGCAACGCAAGCAATGAGCCGAGACCATCCACTTGAGGCAAGGCAAACCGCCCTCCACAGAGGCCGGGGCGCCGGCCGAGAAATAAAATCGTTGCGAAAAAGAAGGGATTCTGGCTTGATTCTTGCCGCTGATTGGAGGAGGCATTACCGGCAACCGTTTCCCTGCGGCAAAGTGGAGAACCAAATAATAGATTAACAATGCGGATCACCGTTTTTTATTCAGGACGAGTTCAAGGAGTGGGATTCCGATACACGGTCAAACAACTAGTTTGCGGTTACGAACTTTGCGGCGCCGTGCGGAACCTTGCCGACGGCCGAGTGCAACTAATTGCGGAAGGATCCGAAAAAGAGCTGAAGGCCTTTCTCACGGCCGTGCGCGACTCTGGCTTAGGGCCGATGATTCGAGACGAGAAAATAGATTGGTCCGAAGCGACCAACGAGTTCCGGGGTTTTGAAATTTTGAGATAAACGGGATTTATCAAGAATAAATGAAGTACGCGATTATCGCAGATATACACGGAAATCTGGAAGCGTTTCACGCCGTGCTGGCGGATGCAAAGGAAAATCAATGCACCCACTACGCCTGTTTGGGCGACGTGGTCGGCTACAACGCCAACCCCAAGGAATGCTTGGACAAAGTCCGCGAGATGCAACTCCCCTGCGTCAAAGGAAATCACGACGAATACTGCTCCAGCAAAGACGGTTTGGAAGGGTTCAACCCTCACGCCGCCGCCGCCGTTCATTGGACGCGAAACCAACTCACCGAAGACGACCGCGCCTGGTTGCGCAACCTCCGATATTTTCAATTAGTAGCCAATTTCTCCATCGTGCATGCTACCCTGGACATCCCCAAACGCTGGGGCTACGTCTTCAACAAACTCGAAGCAGCCGCGAGCTTTACCTACCAACACACCAGCGTGTGTTTCTTCGGCCACACCCACGTTCCCGTAGCCTTCGTGCGCGACAGCACAGTGCGAGGAGGAACCTACTCCAAGTTTCCCGTCGAACCCGGAAAGAAGTATTTCGTCAACGTAGGCAGTGTCGGCCAATCCCGCGACGGAGTGCCCAAAGCAACTTACGTCATTTACGATATCAACTTAGGCACCATCGAATTAAGACGGCTAGATTACGATATGGAAACCACTATGCGAAAAATCCGCGAAGCCGGCCTGCCAGAACGCTTGGCAGAAAGACTCCCACTAGGAAAATAACTTTCCCCTTGCCATCCCGCCAAAACCAAAGACAACATATGAAGACAGGAAACATCTACTACGGAGACTGCTTGGAACTGATGGAGGAATGGAAGAAACCTGAAAACTGGACAGGGCCCCAAACCGACTTGATCTATATGGACCCGCCCTTCAACAGCGACGAAGTCTATAACAAACCCCACAAAAAAGACGAAGACACAGGCTCCGCCCAAGACATTGTCTTCACCGACATATGGGAGTGGGATGAGGCCGCCATCGAACGCACGCAGAAGATGATTGGCGCCGTCGGCCATCCCGCCAGCAAGCTGATGGAAAGTCTCAGCATTCTAATCCCGGAATCTAAAATGCTTTCTTACATTAGCTACATGGCCGAGCGGTTGGCGGTGTTAAAAGACTTTCTCAAATCCACCGGCAGTATTTACCTGCACTGCGATCCTTATGCGAATTACTACCTTCGCCTGCTGATGGACGCTATCTTCGGCCAAGAAAACTTCCGCAACGAAATTATATGGAAACGGCGCGCTGATAGCCACAACCTCGCATCGAAGCATTTGGGAAAAATCCATGACGTCATCCTCTGGTACGCCAAAAGCAAAGAAACTAAGTACCGCATCCAGTATCTACCGTACGAAGAAGAATATGTGAAAAAAGCCTACAAATATGAAGACGAAATAGGCAAATATCGTCTATTGCCTTGTACCAACGAGACTGGGGGCAATAAAATTTACGAATTCATGGGAATTAAGAGAGCATGGAGATTCTCGAGGAGTAAAATGGAGGAGTTGTACGCATCTGGCATGTTGGTTCAGCTAAAGACTGGTTCGGTGTTCAATTACAAAAAATATCTAGATGACGCCAAAGGAGTCAAACTCCAAGATTTGTGGTGCGATATTCCGCCGGTGCGAGGCAAGGATCGGCAAGGTTATCCGACGGAGAAACCTGTTCCGTTATTAGAGAGGATTATTAGAGCCAGCAGCAACGAGGGGGATTTAGTGTTCGATCCCTTTTGCGGTTGCGGCACGGCATTAGAAGCCGCCGCTAGACTGAACCGAAGGTTTGTCGGCATTGATATTTCCTTGTTCGCCGTCAAAGGAGTGTCCCGTGAGCGCTTGCGCAAGAACGGCATCCCCTGCGCCATCGAGGGCATTCCCAAAGACTTGCGCCAAGCCGAAGAACTAGCCAAGCAAGACAAACATAAGTTTGAGTGGTGGGCATCTGAAAGCATGATACCCGGCGGGATTATTAGCAACAAAAAGAAGGGCGCCGACAGCGGAATCGACGGCCGGGGACGCTTGCTCAATAAAACTACCCAAAAGAAAAACTTGGTGCTAGTGCAAGTGAAGGGAGGCAAGCCGACATTGAGTCAAGTGCGGGACTTTGCGCAAGTGGTGAAAAGAGAGAAGGCGGCGGCTGGGGTGTTTATTACATTGCGCGAGAGTGATTGGAGTAGGCCGATGCAAGCCGAAGCGAATAGTTGCGGCAAGTTTCGCATTTCTGGGGTTGCGGAGGAATATCCGATGATGCAGCACTGGGCGGTGGAAGATCAGTTTCGGGAGAATCCTGGTCGGCCGAAGTTGCCGCCGATGAGAAATGCATTGAATGGCGAGCCTCTTGCCCAAACCGACATGAATTGGAATGCGGAAGAAGAATAAAGAAAGCTACAACGGACAAAGGCCGGGCAAAGGATCGCTCGGCATTATATTGGTAAAACTGAAAGTGGAAAACATTCCAAATGGGAGGACGAAGGGAAAGTTATTGCCTAAAGCATTGGAAGTGCGGAGCCGACGTTTTGAAGACGGCCGAAAAAGATCGTTTGCATGGATGCTATAGAGAGGCAGTTTTCGCCAAGAAAGTTTTTTGATTGACTTGTCCGGTTTTTGGTTTTAAAATATAAAAGATTTGTATAGAAGATTTCTGCTTGGGGGTGCCGCCGGAGGCAACGACGGCGGACGGTTTTATTTTTGTATTTTTTTCTCCGTTCATACACCCCAAGATCTGCAACATTTTAATCTATCAGAAGACGATTTGGAGAAAGGCAAGGCGCTGTCAAATTCAACCGAAAGACAACAAAAATGAACCAAGAGAAAACCTTGGGGGTTGGCGTGGAAACGCCCGTTTACCCCGACGATATTACCGTTGAGTATATTAACCTCAAACTGGCGTCCATGGGATGCCCAACGGTGGAGCAACCTGGATCGAAGTTCCATGAAATTGCCGGCGCTTTGTTGGCGCACCATCGGCAGCGGGAACGTTTGCTCTCCAAATACCTCTGCCCGGCGGATTGGCGAATCCAAAAATGGCTGGATGAGTATCTTTATACCGTCAGCACGGAAGGAGGGCAATACGAAAAAACCCCGATTCGCTGGAGCGAAGATCATGTGTTTCCCATAATTTCCTCCATTCGATTGCCGGCGCAAAGCTTTGTTCTAGATCGGCACGGAGTGGCTCGGACGCTTTCCTTGCCGGCGAACGGAGACGAGTTTCATTCGGAGATACTACATTCCTATCGAATTCGGCAAGGCATTTTGCACAATCCCGCAAAGGATCGCCGCACCACCAAAGGCGTGTTTCACATTGCCGAAGGCGGACTTCCCATTCCTGCGGACAAGTTAGCGACGCCGTTGCCGGTCTTTGCCAATCTGCTTCGCCGCGCTTTGGATCCGCCGGAAGAGTTAATGCAACTACCCTTCACGGCTGAGCAAAAAGAAAAGGCGCGGTGTTTTGCCTCGCTACTGTTGCGCCCCTTAGTTTGCCCGGAAATTCCCGACCTGATGCCGGAAAAGCGTATGGAAATTCGTTTCTTCGCCCCGGGCAACTTGGTGTCGAACCTTGATTTTGTGGAAAGCATTTTTGGAAACGCCGGAGACCCATATTTGCCTGAAAACGACGCCGGTTTGGACACCGCCCATTGGACCGGGCACACCGGTTGTGTCATTCTAGCGCCGCATTTGACTTCGGTAACAAAAAAGGAAGCCGGCCTCCCTCCACGTTCCGAAGCCGGAAAAGCTATGCAGGAAGCGGGGCTTTGTTGGGAGAGCCCGGACGAATTATATAACAACGGACAAGCGTTCAAATTGTGCGCCCGCGACGAGAAAGGGGTAATGGTAACGCTAATCGCCGACAACTACTTCGGCTACTGCAAAAAAGAAGTAAAAACGCAAATCAGCTATTCGGCAAACCTCTTCGGCTTAGCTGAAGAAGAACACGCCGGCGGCGCCATAGCCTTTCCCTCCTACGACTTAGGCGAAGACTTCAGCGGCCACCTTCACGTCCAACGCCACGGGCATTCCTTTAAAGAAGTCGTCCAAAACTACCAAAGTTGGATGAATATGGACCCTCGAGGATTTGGCGTGGACAAGAAATTCCAGAATATTATTTACGTCCCTGAAGACGTGGAATTCGACTTGCACCGACAATCCGTCAGCTGGTTGCAATGCGGGGAGAGGCAAGAGATCAAACTGCTGCCCGGGGTGACTTACATTCGCCCTTCAGGATACAAAGTAGAAATGGTAAAACCAAGCGGCAACCGCTCTTGGCGACTGGTAGGCACGGTTTCCGAAGGCATTGTCTGCCACAAGCCTTGCACGGTTTCCGGTGGAGGAAAATCAGAAATCTCCAAACCCCTAACCGACGCGGTGCTATATGGGCCGGTTTTTATCGCGGATATAGAAAAAGACTTTGACTTAGTTGCTGAATTGTTAAACCGAGATTACTCTAACCGCTTCCGGGACCCCAAAAAGAAGGACTTGCGCTCCATCCTAAGCTTTGAACGCTCCTTAGGATCGGTGATCAAGCTGTTAACCCCCTCAAACCGGGACTATGCCGACGACTACAACAAATGGCTCCATTCCATTCCGCAACACGTCAAGGAGTTGGTGTTTGTAGTCAAACGTTACTATCGAGAAGATTGGAAAGAAGATTGGCGATCCCACTTTACGGTCGACATCATTAACGGCAGACCGGGTAACGAATTAAAGTGTGACAACCGAAAGCTTGTCACTACCTACTTGCGAGTGGGATTTGCCTCCGTCGGACTATGGCGCACTTTCGGATTGCGAAAAGACTTTCAGCCGGCAGTCAAGAGCTCGCTTGAAGACGACATCACGGCCAGCGTGGTCTTTGCCTCGCGTCATTTGGATTTTGTCAAACCGGAGCACAGAGGAATTTCCGTAAAGATTGTTCAAAACTGCGAGAACCGCTTCTTCCAACGCCCAGATGACGCCGTCCACCGCGGCTACGACAAACAGACAGAATTCGACTTAGCGAGGGGCGGCAATTTCCTGTCCAACTTTGAGCCGTTAACACAGCAAGATGCTCAAGCCATAATAGAAGATTCCATTGGGTTTGCTCAATACACCCAACCAATGCGGGACTTGATACGGGCGGCTGGCAAGAGTTCAAAACCGTCTTTTTTCGTTTCCAGCGCTTGCCCGCGAATTGTGAGCGGAAAACCGTCGAAAAATCCGCGATACCTGCAACTTCGCCCAGACCTTTTAAGCGAACGACAGAACCATATTTCAGAAGTCGGAATGCGCTTTCAGCGTCGCATTCCGCCAGACAAGCCGGTAACGACGGTTGTCGATAGCGTTGTCCCCGGAAGGCGAAACAATCCGCCGGATCGAGCAGCCGGCATTCGCTCCTTGGCCGTCTATAATCCAATCCACTATATGGAATTGCCGGAGTATTTAATCGAGGTAATTTGTAGTATGACAGGGAAGTCCCCATCTACAACGGGCGCCGGTTCCGAAGGCGCTCTGACCAAAGGCCCCTTCAACGCCTTGCCTCCGGTAATCGACTTAAATACAATGGTTGTTTCCGCGGCGCTGACTCGCGCCAATGCATTTCTCACTTCGGCCGGCGTCGTGGGGCCAAACGCCCGAATAGACCACGACGTTAGTTTGTTAATTCCAGAGCTATGGTGTCGAATGCCGGCCGCAGAACGAGATCCTCAATTCCTCATCCGAGAAGGTTACCTAAGCAAATGCGAAGATATAGAATTTCAAGGCCGCAACCTCCCCTTTTCGCTATTGGGCTATCGCATTACCCGACGCTTTGCGGTTACTTTCTTAGGTCGAATCTTCAGCCACCCGGACGCAGTTTTTACCGATGAAATCCTCCGACCGGAAACCCAAGACATGGAAGTATTCGCCGAGGGAATAGATAACGTTGTGGCGACTCAAAAACGAGTCGCTCAGCAGTACTTTGATGATGGTAGCGTCGACTTTGCCTGCCCGCCGCTGCGCGCAGTGCTACATATAATGAAAGACGGCCGCTTCGAGGGCAACCGCCTGGATAGTCCCGAAGTCCGCCGATTATTTGATGGCGAAACCATACGCACCAGCGACTGGTATCAGCGGCGATTGCAGTCAAAACAATCCCACGACATAGCGTTATGGAAGTCTCACGTGGCCTATTTGCAAGACTTCCTCAGCAAGGCAAGCCATGCCGATGTAGCAGACCGGCTGGCAATTCGTTCCCATTGCAACGATGCCCGGACTCATCTCGAGTTCGTCTCCAGCAGTGAGTATATCCAGCAACTAGATGGCAGTGTAGGCCGCGAAGAAATTCACCGTTTTGTCGGTTCCTCAGAACTATTGTAGAAAAGCCTTTTTAACGGTGTGCTTTCTATTATATTGGAAATAATGATGGGCTTTTTCTTTTTCGTTCTGAGACTTTTATACGCTTAGTAGTAGTGAGCCGCTAAAGTGGCCTTTTGTGGGAGATCAGGCCTTTGCGTTGGAGATTCACCTTTGCCTGAAAAATTGCAAATTTCAAGTTCTTAAATGGTCGATTTTTCTTTTGCGGCTCCATTGAAACGCATGTTTATGAAAACTTTATTTGTTATGTTTGTAATTGTGCTTTCTATAAGAGAGTCCATGTTTTATTGCGCGGCGGGAGCAAGTGTTTGGCAGGACAAGCGCGAGGGAATTGAAGGGGTTTGTTTTCTCATGGTTTGACAGAGTGATATTTTTTC
Source organism: Limisphaerales bacterium (assembly GCA_965203425.1). Classification (GTDB taxonomy): domain Bacteria; phylum Verrucomicrobiota; class Verrucomicrobiia; order Limisphaerales; family AAA164-E04; genus UBA2970. The sequence goes on from OZ241891.1 coordinate 994,491, forward strand.
GGCAGGTTTATGGGATGGGATGTTGAATTTCGGCGGTTGGTGTTGCCTGCAAGGCGTTGGTTTTTGCCGGATGAGTTGTTTTTGGAGTTTTTGCGTTTCTTGCCGGGCAGGGTATTCGCAATTGTATTTCTTTTTGTAGCATTGTTATGAGCGGTTGGACGATTGTTGCTTCGTTGCCGGTGATTCTTTTGGGAGTTGCTGTTTGGGGTTTTGCGGCTTGGTTGTCGTGGAGGCATTGGAAGCGTCGACGTTTTCGTTTGGCGATTGGCTTTCTGGAAGGATTGCGGATTGGGATCGTCACATTCCTTGTTTTGACTCTCTTGAAACCGGAGAGGGTTCGCCTTGTTGAGCGGACGGAGAAGCCCGCCGTTGTTATTCTCCACGATGCTTCAGCGAGCATGACGACGACGGATGCGGTTGTTTCCAACCGGGCGGTTTCCCGCAAGAGTTGGGTGGAGGATGTGTTAACCAATCGGTTTTACGCGCCTTTGGAGGCCGGCGCCCGCATTGATGTTCATGCTTTTGCGAGGCCTTCGCTTGATGGCGGATTGGAGAACGTTGAGGAAGGTCGAGGAATGGGCAATTCCGACGTGTCCAATGATGCCGCGGAGGGAACCAATTTGAGTTTGGCGCTGGAAAACGTGCTGCGGCGATTTGACGACTTGAAGGGCGTGATTCTCCTAAGTGACGGCGATTGGAATCTGGGGGAATCGCCTGTAGGCGCGGCCGCTCGGTATCGAGATCGAAAAGTGCCCGTTTTTGCGGTGGCGGTTGGACGAGAGACGCCTTTGCCCGATATTGCGATTGAAGACGTCGACGCGCCGTCCTACGGCCTTTTGGGAGAGCAAATTTCCCTTCCCGTTCGGTTGCGCAATGATTTTTCCCGCGAGGTTTCGACGAAACTCCAATTACTGGATGGATTGGAGGACGTTGCGGGCGAAGAGAGCCGCGCTTTGCCGACGATTCTAATGGAAAAAGAGGTTCTTCTTCCGCCTGAAGACAGCTTGCTGGAAGCTGTTGTTTGGGAACCCAAGAAGACGGGAGAGCGTAATTTGAGACTTCGATTGGTTTCCGAGCCGGACGAATTGCTGGCCGACAACAACGAGAGAGCGCTTTCGATTCGCATTCGTTTAGAAACGCTCAAGGTTTTGGTTGTGGATTCGAAGCCACGCTGGGAATACCGTTATCTGAGAAACGCCTTGGAACGGGATCCGGGCGTGCAGATGCATTGCATTCTATTTCATCCCGGCCTTGCGACGGGAGCCGGCCGGCACTACTTGCCGTCTTTTCCCGGATCCAAAGAACGAATCGCGGATTACGACGTGATTTTTCTTGGCGACGTCGGTGCGGTTCCGGAGCAACTCAAAGAGAGCGATCTCGAATTGATTCGCGGGCTCGTGGAGCAACAAGCCGGCGGCTTAGTTTTCCTGCCAGGGCGAAGCGGCTTTCAAAAGACTTTGCTCAATGGGCCTCTTGCCGATTTGATCCCTGTAGTTTTGGATCGACAAAAGCCTGGAGGCATCGCCCTTCAAAATGAATCCCGGCTTGCGCTTTCCACCTTTGGCAAGAGGCATTGGTTGACTCGATTCGACGCAAAATCGCAAAAAAACGACGAATTATGGCGTCAACTCCCCGGCTTTTACTGGTGCGCCGCTGTCGAGAAAAGCCGGCCGGGTTCGGAAGTTTTAGCAGTTCACTCAGCCGTGCGGAACTCTTGGGGGCGCATTCCGTTGCTGGTCACCCGTTCTTTTGGAAACGGCAAAGTGCTTTTCATGGGCACGGACAGCGCCTGGCGGTGGCGGCGCGGCGTGGAAGACAAATACCACTACCGTTTCTGGAGCCAGATTGTTCGCTGGATGGCGCATCAGAGACACCTCTCAAAAAGCGAAGGAATTCGCCTTACCTGGACGCCGGAAGTAGCGGAAGTCGGAGATAAAATCCATCTTCAAGCCGCTGTTGCCGACCAATCCGGCTATCCTGCGCAAAGCGGCCGTGTTTTGGCCCACGTCGACAGTCCTTCAGGACGCTCCGAAAAGATCGAGTTTGCCTCTTTGGAAGGCGGCTGGGGCGTCTTTGCCTCCACCTTCCAACCGCAGGAAACCGGAAAACACCAAATCACGATCCAAGCCGAAGAACACAGACGCCGGCTCGAAACCACGCTCCCAGTCACTCGTCCTCTTCTGGAAAAAATCGGACAACCCGTCAACCGTCGCGCCTTGCGGGAAATCGCCGCCGTCAGCCGGGGGCAACTGGCCGACGCCGAAGAACTGGCCGACGTCGTCAACGCCTTGCAATCCATGCCCGAACCCGCCCTCCGAGAAACTCGCCTTCGCCTTTGGGCAAATCCTTGGTGGGGAGGCTTCCTTCTCACCTTGCTGGCGCTTTATTGGATGGGCAGAAAACTAGTTGGTTTAGTCTGACACTTGCCCGCCCGTCGCATGCACCGGCGGAGAATGACAAAACCCAAAGCAACCAAACCAACCGTGCAACTGCACGACCGAATTTGCGAACCATAAATCACAAACCTTGAAATCCCTCGGCCACTAACTCGCTAATCACCAATCACAAACATCAAAATACAAAGCACCGGCCGCTGGTTTGCCTGCACAGCAACTAGCCGGCTACAAATCGCTAACCGTGCCTCCTCGCCAATCGCTAACTGTTGGAGACGAGCAAAGCTATAAATCACAAGATACCAGCTACAAAGCTGCAAGTAGTTTATCGTTTTTGTCGCTCGCTACATACACCAGAAAATCCCTAACACCAAACCAAGTCTACAAAGTGGAGGCTTGGGCTTGCCGTTTCTTATGAAAGCGGCAGCGGACAACCACAAAACCCAGCGCAAACAAACCTAACACAAATGCAGATTATTCCACTTCGGGGATGATCACGCATTGATGAAAGCAAAGCAAACGACAAAGTCAAAACAACAAATTCCCGTCAGCGCGGAGACTAGCGGCTACAAATCACCGGCCGATAGCAACGGCTACGAAGTTGCGGTTGCTTGGCGTTTCTTATGAAAGTGGCGGCGGAAGAGGACAAAAGCCAAAGCAAATAAGCCGAAGATGAGAGCGTATTCTTCTGGTTCGGGGATGATGGCTCTGTGGGCGACAATCTGCACCAAGCCATTAGTGTTGCCGCTAAGAAGGGGACGTAAGCCTATGCTCTTTGACTATGAGAGACATAATAAGGCCCCAGAATTATTGTCGCTTCACGTATAAAAGTCGCCGATGGATTTGTTGATCCAGCTTGCTCCCACCCAAGAAGAAGGCGGATTGATAGAATAGAACAAACGACTGAAGAAGCGAATTCTCAAGGGCATCGTATAGATTATCGTAGTCCACCAGAAAATGCTCAATCGTTCGGCTGTTAGCGATGACAATGGTAATCATCGGTGCGTTGAGACACGAGCGGAAAAAGTCAATGTTGGTGTTGGTTCTGTCTCTGCCCAGAATTCTCTCTCTTGCCGAATCGATGTCTTTAGGATTAGAGTTAGCCAATCAGAAAGAATGGGGAAAGTTCGCATCCTTAGACTTGCTGGCGTTGTCAATGTGTTTGCTGTTATTTGAGAAGTAAATTTCTCAACTGTCTTGATTACTAACATCCCTCTCCCCGCTAGATCTCATCGAGTTGCCGGCTCGTGTTATAGAGGGCTTGGAGAAAAACCAGAGGGTTTGGTTGGCCTTGTTTTGGCTATGGTAGAGACAATATACGACTGCGCTCAGCTTTGCTCCAAAGGAACAAAAAGAGAAGGGAGCGCCGACACTATCAACGCCGCTAAAAGAAACTTCTGGCTGATGCTGGTTGCTTCCGTTCTGACGCAAACAAGGGGATTCTCTTCCTCATGTTTCATCTGAACTAGTTTCTAAATCTAAGAGACTGCGGATACGAACCACTCCACAATGGCGAGTTCGGCTTTTGGAGGAACGCTTATTCGTTCGACGACCAGCGATGCTTGGGAATGCGTTCTGGCTGGTTCGCTATCTCTGATTGATGCCTCGTCCATTCTCAAAATGGAAAAAGGGAAGAGGAAAGCAAGTTTGTTAGAAACGACCAAGAGCGCCAAGAAGCGCGTCATCCCATCTTGCCGTTGTGAAAACGAAAGTTTTGGTGGTTCGTGTTTTGTTGGGTTAGTAGTCAGTGCGGAAAGTGTGTTTTGTGGAGGGGGAGAATTTTGAAGGAGGAATGGCGCATGGGAAGGGAGGGCAAAACTGCAAAGGGCGCGAAGATGGGTTTTTAGTTTTGAAGAAGTTCTCTTGGTTATTGTCGGCTGGGTTAGTGGCTGAATTCGGAAGAGTGGAATATCCCAACTTGCTGGTTGCAAATTCATGATTGTGAATCTCTGCTCGCTAACTGTTGATTTTGCAAAAAAGCGGAAAAAGAGAAATCGCGGAGGGGAAAATTCTTCCTTTGGCTTGCCGTTGTGAGAGAGGAAGTTTTGTTGGTTCGTGTTTCCGGGAGGTTTAGTGTTAGGGGATTCGTTGTTGGAGTGACTAGTGGTGAGGAAGTGTTTTTATGTAATCTTTATGGTCAATGGTTGAGGTGGGTTGGTTTTGGGTTGTTGGCATTCGCAGAGAGTGAGTCCGGGAGGGGAGAAGTAGGAGAATTGGTTTGGAATTAGGAATAAGACGAATTGGGGTGGATGGGAGGATTTATGTCCTTGTGCCGAGATTATTGGACACTGGGACTGAGAGTGAAGGGTGATAAGTTCGGTTAGAAAGGAAGATTGGAGGGGGGCTTTGGTTTCGTCGTGTTCTCTTTTATTTTTCGATGCGCTAGGTTCTCAGTAACGCGGCGGGTGTGTTGGGATTGCGCGCGGTTTTACAACTTGCCGTTATCGATCAGTCGTATTTTGCCAAAGCGAACCGCCAGGGCGATGCGATCATTTCGCCGGCATCGCCGTAGCGGCGCGAGTGTTTGGGGATTGAATATTTCCAAATAGTCCAGTTTGGCTCCGGGAGTTTCGGCAATCATGGGAGTCAGCCGGCGTTTTATCATGGCGGACGAGACAGAGCCGGCGGAATCGCTTTGGCGAACGATTTTCCGAGCCTCGACAATGCAATGCCATAAGAGTTTGGCCTCCGAACGTTGCCGTTTGTTCAAGCCAACGTTCCGGGAACTGCACGCCAAACCGTCTTTTTCCCGCACGGTCGAACACAACACGAATTTTACGGGAAACTGCAAATCGCGGATCATTTTTTTCACAATGGCCGCTTGTTGAAAGTCTTTCTCGCCGAACACAGTGTGGGTAGGTTGGACGATGTTTAGGAGAATCAAAACGACGGTGGCCACTCCGCGGAAATGTCCGGGACGAAATTGGCCTTCCATCGGCTGGCTCAGCCGCTCTTCGGAAACGAAAGTGCTATAAGGGATTGTTTTGTCGGGATAAATTTCCCGCGCCGAGCGGGGCAGGAAAAGGGCGTCGGCTTCCGTGCGCCGGCAGAGTTCCCAATCGGCCTTTTCAGATCTAGGATAGTCGGCAAAGTCTTCTTCAAACTGCGCGGGATTCACAAAGACGCTGACAACGATCCGCCCCTCTTGGCCGACTTCTTTTCTAGCGCGAAGAATGAGGCCGGCGTGGCCGGCATGCAAAGCGCCCATTGTTGGCACCAAGGCAATTTTCCGCCCGGAAGCCCGCCAAGAAAGCGCTTGTGACTGCATAGAAACGGCGCGGCCGAACGTTTTCATAATTCATATTATTGCCGATCTTTCTCTCCGAACACAAAGCATGATTATTATGAATTATTGTCTCGTTTCCTCGGCGCGCCCTGCCTCTTCACAACGCCAAAATTCTACGCCATCCAGCGGGAAACTTCCAACGCAAAGCGATGTCGAAATTGTTCAAATGTTTTTGAGGGATTTTGATGCAGAAGGAGCGGCGAGCAAATCCGCAGGCATGGCGAGTCGGTGGCATCGGCGTTTTTCGTTATTGGCCAACGCAGATTAACTCGGCGCCGAGGCGGAAGACGAATTTGCCGGGAGCGACTGCGTAGCCGTAAACGCGATCGTTTCCGGCGACTTTCAACGAGGCGGCGGACAAAACTTTCGGAGTGTCGGTGCTTTCCATGACGACGGTCGATCCGTCTTTGCAAAAGAACCAAATTCGGTTGCCAGCGCCGAGCGGCGATGCCCAAGTGGAAGCGGGCAAGCGGCGGTCAAACAACAGTCGGCCGGATTCCAAAGCGTAGCAGAACAAAACGCCGGCCTTGTTGACGAGGTAGACGCGGCCATTGTGGATAAGCGGAGAGCCAAAAGAAGAGGAAGCCTCCGCAGCTCTCCAAGCGACTTCGGGTTTGCCATTTTCAAACCGAAGCAGGAGGGCGTTGTTTTTGCTGTTACTGCCGACGAATATCCATCCGCCAAATGCAGTTGCGGTCGGCACGTTGTTGCCGTCAACGTCGTTGAAGTTCCAAAGAAGAGTTCCCCGCTCTGGATCATAGCCGGCAACTGTATTGCTTGCACTACAAACGATTTCTTCGCCGCCATCCGCTCGACGACGAATCACGGGCGACGCCCAAGCCGAAGAAGTGTTGCGCGACGTTTTCCAAAGGGTTTTTCCCGTGTCTTTGGCAAAGGAAGCGATGAAGGAGTCGCCTTTATGATCCATCACGACAACCAATCCGCGCGAGCTTAAGACTGGGGAAGCGCCTTGGCCGTGGTTGCCTTCAAAAGGGCCATAATCCCGGGATAAATTGCGTTTCCAAACCGTTTGCCCTTTATGGGTAAGAGAAATAATATCGCCGCTTTCAAAGAGAGCGTAAACACGATTTTTGTCCACTGCGGGCGTTGGCGCCGAGGTGCTAATGTAGCCGGTGACTTTCTCCGGAGCCGAGTTGAGAAACTCGCGGCGCCACAACTCCGCGCCGGTTTCCAAATCGTGGCAGAGGATGTGGAGCGTTTCTTTATTCGCCCCATCAGCGCTGGTTGTGAACAAGCGGCCGCCCCAAATCACGGGGCTGGATTGCCCCGATCCCGGAAGAGACGCACGCCATGCAACAGAGCTGTCGCTCCAACGCTCCGGCAAGGTTGAAACGAAGGCCACACTATTGCCGCCGCCCCGAAATCCGGGCCAGTGCTTGGACGAATCATCTCCCGAAACCATCTCGCCAAACGATAGCAAAACCCATGCAAGCAAAGAAACCATTTGATTTGAGTGCATTTTCATAATAAAAAGAAAGCCGACGCAAGACTCGTCGAAGTCCGTCCGTGTTTGACAAACAGGTTTGATAACCGCCGCAAACCGAGTCAACTACGGAGTGATAAAAACTCGGTAGAATTTCATGGCTCCATCCACTTGAGAATCCGTCCACTCGTATAGGCTGTTGCCTAGCGGTTCTATGGTGAGAGTGTCGACGTCTGCCCAAGAAGTAAAGTCCGTCGTCCAACGGATGCCGACGGTTCCTGATCCGGGCGATTTGAACTGGATTGTAACGCCGCCGGCCGTGCGGCGAATGCCGGTAATCATCGGCGGCGCGGGCAAGATAGAGTCGTCCACAATGCGAACGCTCAGTTGCAGTTGAGGCGCCTCGCCTACAAGGTGATCGCTGGTGTAAAACTCAGGGTAAGTGCGAACCTCCCGACCTCCTCCGTTTAGACTTGTGAAGGTGAACGAAAGTTTGCCTTGAGACAGCCCTTGCTGCAAATAGGCCAACGTGCCAGCGTCATTCAAGTCGATGTCAAAGATCATCCATGTATCTTCAGGGATAAGATCACCCGCCTCTGTATCTTCCAGTTTCCCGACGGCAAAAGGCGTCGTATCAGAGGGATTGTCGTAATCGACGGCAAGACTAACATCTTCCGGCAATCCGCTTTCATTTATGATAATCGGGAATACAGTTCTTTGGGCATCGCCGCCGGGCGAATAAGGTGTTGCCTCATTCCACGTCTCTATATTGAAATCGTTGCGAAATCCCGCGCCGAAAACTTGAATGGGACGGCCGGGGTCTTCGTCTGCCAAGTATAACTCGTGAGTTTCCGGAAGATGAGAAGCAACGGGATCATAGCTTGGATCATAGGGGACTTCAAAGTTGCCGCTGGTCATTAACCGAATCTGAGCGGCAGTAATTTGATAGGCGCCGGAACTGTTGCTTTCAGGAATTAAATTGGAAGTGTCGAAGCCGACAATAAAAGTTCCATACCGGTGAACACCGACTTCAGGATCCGTCGACCGAAAAAGCGAAGCTAGAGCGCGAGCGCCGGGTGTGGAATTCCAAGGATAATTCCAGCGATCCTGGGAGGGATTGTCAAAACTAGCCTCAATAACTTCGCCTGTCGCTGCCATTTCCAACAAGATGTCTAAGCGAAGACTGGACAAGCTGGCGTGAGCACCTGCCGCTCCAAAACGAATGGAAATGCGATTCAGGTCAAGTTCGGAAAGGTTCCACGTCCACTGGTAAATAATTGTATTGCCAAAGCCTCCGGCCTCGCGCGCAAGTTCAACCGCCGGGGACATAATGGATTCCGTTTGACCATCTTTTTCGTATTCTAGGGCTACGTTTTCAGTGTCAATATCTCCGATGATCTTGGTTTGCAAGACGACGGTATGATAAGAAGAATCGGACTCGTGGGTGAGGAGGAATACGCTGGGAGCGGCAGGATTGTAAATATTGCCGCTGCCAGTGACAATAGCGCCGGGGACGGATTGAGTAAGAAGTCCGCCGGCATTGCTACCCTCTACGTCCGGCCTATTGCCGGGTTCCCCATGGGCAGAAGTGAAGTTGAGCCATTGAGAAAATCGAGCGTTCGGATTGTCCGACCAATCAGGAATGGCAAACTCGGCGGCATTTGTTTTCGTATGCAATGCAATCACTGCTATTGCAATCCACAAAGAAAAGATAGATGGCTGTTTCATATTGTACTTAATAAACGTTATTATTTGTTAATTAGTAAAAAAATTATTTTCTATGACCTTCCGATGTTCGTGTTGGATTCGCGGAAAGGTGCTGGCAGAGGCACAACCTCACCTTCTTTTACAATCAGCGTAAGCCGTCCATTTCGCACGCAGAGGTAGGGCAAATGCCGCTTCGGGCGACGACGGTCTTTGTCGAGAGGGCGGATGACAATGTCCGCAAGATTCGACATCCCAACATTAGAAAATTCTGTTCCTTGTTTTGACTTCATATTATTATGCATATAAGGCAATCGGAGATTACTTTTCTTGCAACACCCAGTCGGGACGGTCAGCCGGATTCGCCCAGAAACGCATGTCTTGAAGCTTTTCAAATCCCAAGCCTTCTGCGTGTCCGTCAAACATAGCGGTGACTGCACGGCTGTTGTAGCGAGGATGAACGAAGCCGAATTTCTCTGGCGGCTCCGCCGAATTCCATTCCTCCATCCAAAGTCGCCCCGAAAGGTAAGGCGGTCTTGTGCGGTAGAATCCCTCTCTCACTTCTTCCTTTGGATTGCTTTGATGACGCGCGGAGAGAAAGGTAATCAAACTTGAAGGCCGCTCTGCATCGGATTCTCGCAAAACGCAAAAGCGCCCGAATTTCTCAAAGGCTTTTTGATTAGGAAGAAGTTGTTGGTCGCCCCCGACGAATGTCGAGTTCGCTCCTAAAGAAGGAAACAAGCTGGCGAGATAGGTATAATTCTTATCCTCTTGGGCAAAGGAACGCAGAAGCGCCCGATTGCGATTCGCATATAGAATTTCAAAATTCTTTCCGAGATACGGAGCAATGCGCCAAGGATAGCGGGCGTTAATGGGATGAGGGATTGGCTGTCCGATACGGTCGATTGCGGGGAAACCTGATCGGTATCCGGGAAGAACACGACCGTCATAATCGTCGGTGTACATTCGATGCGCCAGCATCAATTGTTTGGCGGAATGAATCTCGTTGACGAAGCGGGCTTTCTCCTTCGCTTGCGACAAGGCAGGCAGGAGCATGCCAGACAAAACGGCAATGATCGCAATCACCACTAATAGTTCCATTAGCGTGAAGCCTTTTGATTCGCTACGATATTTATTCCATTTCATTTGAGAAAAGCCTAACCATACTTTCCATTGCTTGCTTTTGTTTGTTTGCGTTTTTTCGCTGATTGCTTGTATTTCTTCGATGACATCGATGACATTTTAGCAACAACAAATCGCAATTTACCGGCAGACGGCGGATGCGAATCGGAAGTAAAAAGTTGGCGATGAAGAGTTTTGCAGCAATAAGAGTTTCTTGGGTTGTTTTTACGGCGGCCGTTGCAAGTGCGTATGCAGATGATTCGGAAACCAGCAAGGTTGCCTCCCTAAAATGGCCGCCATTGCCCGAGGCGGTCACTAGTTTCGGAGCGGAAGTGCTTGATGGACAAGTTTACGTTTACGGCGGGCATACGGGAAAAGCCCATGATTATTCCGTAGAAACTACGTTGGGCGATTTTATGCGTCTTAATTTGGTGGACGGCGCGGAATGGGAAACACTCTCCAGCGCAAATCGAGCGCAAGGGACTCGATTGGTAGCATTTGAGGGGACCATATATCGATTGGGAGGAATGCAACCTCGAAAGGAAGCAGGCGGCCATATAGGTCTCTACTCGCTTGCTGATTTTGCCCGATATGATGTCCGAGAGCATAAGTGGATGGATATTTCTCCGATGCCTGAGGAACGTTCGAGCCACGAGGCTGTAATCGTCGGTTCGAAAATTTATGTCGGCGGCGGCTGGAAAATGGAAGGCGAAGCCGGCGGCAAGTTTTGGCACGATACAATGTTTGTTGTTGATTTAAGAGAATCAGAACCAAAGTGGAAATTGTTGCCGCAACCGTTCCAACGCCGCGCGCTTTCGGCGGAATCCGTGAACGGCAAAATATACTTCATCGGTGGCATGGACGAAGACAATAACACCTCGCGCGAAATTGATGTCTATGACACAGCCTCGGGAAAATGGCACAAAGGTCCGATGCTTCCGTCAGGGCCGATGCAGGGTTTTGGTTCGGCAGCTTGTCGCGTGAACGGCAGATTAATCGTGAGTCCTTATTCCGCCAATCTCTGGACACTGAATGCGGAGGAAGATAACTGGGAGAATCTGGGAAAGCTGACCCAGCGACGTTTCTTTCATCGCATTGTGCCTATGCCGGACGGACGATTGCTAGCCATTGCCGGCGCCTCACGTCGAGAAGGCCACTTGTCCGCTTTGGAAGCGGTTAAATTAGTAAGAAGGCATCAATAACACTCTCCAAAAAACCGAACCTGATGTTTCTTATTCTTAGTTTTTAATGCTGTAAGTGTTGCTGTTCCAAAGATATTTCCTTGCCGTCAATAGCTGTATAGGAAACGGATGCAGTCCAGAGACACCTGAAGAGCAGTTTGCAAACCATCATCTGATAGAAACAAATCTAAGTCTATCATTCCCTATTTCTTCGCTGCAGCGGGGAAATAATTACGTTTTTCTTGAGCCGAACGTTTGCATGCCTTTTGATAGAAAAACTGGCGGAAGGGGCGGGATTCGAACCCGCGGCACGGATAAACCGCGCGCCTGATTTCGAGTCAGGTGCCTTCAACCAACTCAGCCACCCTTCCATTGACTTGGAACTTCGCAACACGAAGTCGCCAAACCCGGACTTCAACAAAAGATGAAAGCAAAAGCAAGTAGATTCTTTCAATCCGTTGACGATCCGCATAAGATTTTTTGCCTCAAAGACAAACCCAAACTCAACACAATGGGGAAAAAGTCCAAAAACACCAAGAAAAATGCCCCTTTTCCACTCACAAAAAGATTTTAATTTCCGAATCATTTAGGATTAAAATTGCTTTCAAGAATTATTTGATAGATGCCTCCAATCTCGGGGCGCCCGTCAAAATACAACAGTCTGGTTTAGAGTGCCTGGAGGAATGAATGTTTCTCTCTTGAATGCCCTCGTGGATGAATAGCGGGGAGTTCTCGCATTGACATCTGTCAGATAATTCCTAACGGCCTGCGCAGATTGTGTTGAGTGACGTTTTTGCTTGCGCCCAATTATCGCAGCTTAGTAAGAAAAGAAAGTATTTTTAGCCTTATGAAAAATTCACTGCTAACTTCTCTTAGCCTCGTCGCCGCGGCGATGGGATCCCCGTTTGCTCTGTCCAATGCCTTCAACCTATATGTGCAAGAATCTAGCGCCGGTGAATCCAATGCGGCGCAAAATAATCTTACAACTTCCAATTCGTTAGTCGTAACGGCGGAGAACTTCGTCAACTTTGTGCAAAACCCGCTGCCCACCGATACCCTCGTCTTCAAGCGAAAACTCGCATTCTATCCACGCGATTTTCCGACGCAAGAACAAGTGAACCAGTTTTTGGCCGATGTTGATGCCGGCAGAATCAGCGAAGAAGAACTCAGTAGCCCTGACGAATTCTTCGCTGTGCGTCATCTGCCAGATCGCCGGTTTATTATCCAATCTCTAAACCATCCCAAAGACGCTTGGAACGGTTCTGTCCGACTCAGAGAATTTAATGGACATATCGATTAATATTGGTGGGGTTTGAATCCCAGCGGCGTCATTTCCACAGACTCCCTCAACGGCGTTTATCTCTTGAAGAAGGATAAAATTGGACTGGATGTCTTCCCAATCGCTTATCGACAGGCGACCGAGTTCTTCCGTTTGGGAATGTATGAAGTCAACGTTAACACGATTCAAATAAAAGAAATTCCTCCCGCTTTGGCGGCAAAAGGCGAAATTTCTTTTCAAGCAGAAGTTTTAGGAGGATTTGGTTCGGGAGATATTTCCGGCACTTTATTCACCACGGAAGACCGCTCCGGCAATAATAACCGAATCGCCCGCATCCGCTATTCACGATCCCAAACCCATAAAGGAATTGCCGGTCGGTTAATCGAACTTAGTTATCGCAATGATCAACTGATCCTCGTTAGAATCTCGAATTATTAGGAAAACAGCGAGAAATCTTCCCCCATACGCCGGTTATCCTGATGATAAAATACATCCCAGCCCGCGAACCTTATCCCGAAGGATATTGCGGCTGGAAACAATTCACGAGTGAATCAGACCATTGGACTAATATCAAACAGAATGGAGATGAGTATGATATGAACCAGAACCCTCTGAGACTCATTCCGGTGGAGGATAGTTTTGAAACTCCTATTTTCGGTAATCCGCTGTTCAATTTTGCGGTGATTATACTGCTCCTGCCCGCCGTTGTGTGGTTTCTTTATCGGAGATCCAAAAGAAAACAATAAAACAGCAAAGCTAATAGAAAACAAATTTCATCCGGCAAATTTTTATCATAACGGAAAGGAGGCGATACAACATGAGGAAATGGATTGCTTTATTGATAACGAGCTTGCTACTAATCGGGCAGGCTTATAGCCAAAGCGGAAACTGCTACAACTATGCTAAAAAGACCGTATGTTCGGGACAGCGCGGCATGTTTGTGATGTGTAGCATTTATCCTCTCCGTATTGAAATATGCACTATGCGAAGTAATGGATATTCTGTGAACAATTGCTACGGAGGCTTTGCAAGCGAATACTAGGGTATATCTTACCCCTTGCTTCTTCCGTGCAGAGCTTGGGCCTTTGCATTAGTCCCGTGCTGTGGCTGCACTGTAACCGGACAATGGGTATTTTCGACGTACAGCAAGCAGCTTTACCGTTACTGGGGTTGTCCGGGTACTGATGACAGCTACGAATAAATTGTCCGCAGTTTCACACAAAACTGCAATGCACACCTCGGCAAAACGAACTTTGCCGAGAATTTTTCGAGAGGATTATGTGACGATATGTTTCTCCTTACTTTTCTTTCTTATTTTTCAGGAGAAAAAGCGCATTTGGTGGAGGGAGCAATCCCTCCAATGTGAAGTCCGAAGGCCTCGGACAATTTTCCGCTGTTCCCAATCAATCAGTAACCCGCAATTTTTTGCTTTTTGCGGTTTCGCCAAAAAACACCAAGACAAACGCCCCTTTTGCCTACAGAAAAAATTCAAGGAAATCGTAAAAGGAACTTGGTTTCCGAATCCTTCGGGATTAAATTTTTTTCTAGCAACTATTTAGCAAGTGTCTCCACGGTTGGGTGCATCTGCTCAATAGAACAGTTTAATTCGATCGTTTCGAGGGAAGGTAACAATCTTTCCTTCGATGCTCTGGCGAATATGCGGAAATTTCGCATTTGCACTTGCTAAATGGTTGCTAACGGCCTGCCGTTGGGTCGTTTCCGCTTGCCGGGCAACAAAAGACGGCTATGATAACCGAGGAGGTTTTTGCCTTATGAATAGCCAAATAGATACTCCGAGCCCTTTGTGGCTCGTTTTGTCGGCGTTCGCGTTGCTGTTTATCGTAGAGAGTCATCCCCTGGAACTGTGGAAAGCGCTTTGGCGCGGGATGCAGATGTTGGTCCGGGCAACGGCAACCGCCAGCCGCCTAGCTGGAAAAGCCGTTGTCATCGGAATGGTCTTTGCGGGATTGTTGCTCGCGCCCCTTCAAGCGCACGTGCAAAGCATGTCGCCCGAAGAGCAATCCATCTGGTTGATGTACTTCAGCGATCTCGAACAGATCGGTCTGATCGATCAACTATGCCGAGCCATCGCACAAGGAAATGCGCAGGAACGAATACTGGATGCCCTCGAAGACCACATGGATTGCCTAGAAAGAACTCCATTAGATCTTATTCCAGATCTTCCGGATGGCGAATGGCCGAATCCCATCGATGCTATTCCGCCTGCTCTTCCCGGCCAGCCACCCGCTCCCTGGACGAATCCATATGACGATCCTCCGACTGAAGGAGAGCGAGGCTTCGATTCTCCCGGGACAGGAAGGCCGAGCGATGACGATTACTATTACACACTGGGATCATTAATTCCTGTTAAACTAGTAGTTTGCCAGTTGATCCTATCAATCGAACTTGGCGCTATTGCAGATGCCCTCGCGGTTGATCTTAGTATTTGCGATGCGCATCGAGACCGCCAGTTGGAAGCCGCAGAACGAGAGCGAGATTTTCAACTGGATAAACTGAAAAAGAAAGGCGGCTCTCAGTAAGAGAGCAACTTCAATCGATCTTGCAGAGTCCAATCCTCTGCAAGTTTTTCAATCGATTATGAAAAAGTTTTTGGATGGAGTTTGTGAGTTTTCTTCGAAACTTTCATTGGAAGTTTTTGGGCTTATTTTGTTTGGGATTGTGATGTCTATAGGATTCCAGTATATGGATAGAGAGAAACAACCGCCTCCTGTTGACTTTCCTACACAGCAACCGCCTTTGCCGGTCGAAGACGAGGAGACGGAAAAGAAAAGGGCAATTGAAGAAGAGTAATTTTAACTTTAACTATCCTTGCGAAGTTTGATTTTCTTGCAAGGTTTTTAATCGAGTGGAATTCTAGTTATGAAAAAGTTTTTGGATACGTTCTTTTTGGGCTTTATTGTGCCCGGCATTATTTTTGCGGTGGTATGGTATTTTGTGACGGGGGAATTCATTTTCGATAAGAGGGAGGGTAAGTCGCCGCCTGATTCTCAATCGGTAGAAACGCAACCGTTGCCCATTGAGGCGGCGGAGGTGGAAACAGAGTCGCCGCCGGAGGCAAGGGATGCGGAAGAGATGCTTTTGCCTGCGGCGGATCCTCCTCCAGATCAAGTGGCGGCGACAGAGGAAGAATCTGTTTCATCGACAGAGTTACAACCGGTAAAGCCAGAACAAAAACCTGCAGAACGGGAAAGTGTTGTTGTGATAGGAGGAATCGCTTTTGACACTTCTAAAATGACTGCCGATCCGCAAGCGGATTGGAAGACTTTTAAAAATCAGATTTTGGATCAAATGCCGCCGGAATATCGCGCTGCAGATGAAAGGATAGCCGAAGAAGTGGAAGATGTTTTGGCGGAGTTTGACGAGACTGATCAAGAAATCTTTGACTTCGTATATCAAGAAACCTTCAAGAGGATTACTGGCGGACAAGTAGCGGAGAATCTGCCGGTAGCGGAACGAATGGCTTTGTCTGAGGCGGCAACCAACATTGCGGCGTTGAGGATGAAGTATACGGAGATGCAGATTGAGAATGAGAAAAAGATGGAGGCTATCCAAGCAGAGTTGGACGCGCGGCGAGCGAAGATCCAAAGCGAAAGAAGAGGACACAACTGATTGAAGGCGTTTGCAATGCGGGGATTTGTTGGGGCGTCGGCTTTTCCAACTCCCTAGAGACTTTCCTTCGCATTTTGCACAAAAAGGAACGTCGAATTGGGATTTGCGGGTTGGCTCGGTTCAATAGTGCGGACTGATGTCGCGTTCTTTTTGGAGAATGCCGTTTGGGGCGGGCGTTTTCTTCATTGCCTGTTTTTCTGTGGATTGGGTTTGTCGTTTTCTAGGAGCCAGCGGATGGCAATGGCGGGAGCGGATTAATTGGCAGTTGACATGTTGGCGTGTTTTGTTATGCTTTTTCTTCGTTTTGCTTGGACGCGCTGGGATGGAGAGATTTTCCGGCGTTAGAAGGCGAACTAGAACAGATTATGGCTAAAGCAAAGAAATCCATTCGCAAAAAATCTATGGCGAGGTCAAAGGCGGCGCAGTACGTCTATGCCTTTGGGAACAACAAGGCGGACGGCGGTGGCGGCATGAAGTCTCTTTTGGGAGGCAAGGGAGCCAATTTGGCGGAGATGACTCGCATCGGACTTCCGGTGCCTCCCGGCTTCACCATTTCCACTGAGGTTTGCGCTTACTATTACGATCACAAGCGCCGATATCCGGAGGAACTTCGGGAGCAAATAGAAGACGGGATTCGCAACATGGAGCAGATTCTGGGGAAAAAGTTTGGGGACGTGCGCAAGCCTCTTTTGGTAGCCGTTCGATCTGGCGCCCGTGAGTCTATGCCCGGCATGATGGACACGATTTTGAACCTTGGCCTCAACGACAAAACCGTCAAGGCGCTGGCCAAAGCCAGCAACAATCCGCGCTTTGCTTGGGATTGCTATCGTCGATTCATTCAGATGTACGGCGATGTGGTGATGGGCGTGCAGAAGGGGCCGAACGAAGAGCACGATCCTTTTGAGGCCGAAATCGAAGCATTGAAACGGGAACTCTTTCCAAAGGAGGAAGAAGTTGAAGACACTCAACTGAATGCCGATGCGATTCAAGAGTTGGTGAAGCGATTTAAGCGCTTAGTGAAACGCCGTGCCAAGAAAGCCTTTCCCAGCGATCCGTGGAAGCAACTAGAAGGCGCGGTCGGCGCCGTGTTTGGTTCTTGGATGAATGATCGAGCCATCGTCTATCGCCGCAAGTATCACATCCCGGCATCATGGGGCACGGCCGTCAACGTGCAGGCGATGGTATTTGGCAATACGGGCGATCAATCCGGTTCCGGCGTGGCTTTTACCCGCGATCCTGCCACTGGGGAAAAAGTGTTTTACGGCGAGTTTTTGATCAACGCCCAAGGGGAAGACGTGGTGGCCGGAGTGCGAACTCCCCAACCCGTTGCCGATCTGGAAAAGGCCATGCCGCAGCCGTTTCAGGAGTTGAACCGCATTCGCGGCGTTCTGGAATCTCACTTCACCGACATGCAAGACTTCGAATTCACCATCGAGGACGGCGCGGTGTTCATGTTGCAAACGCGGAGCGGAAAGCGCACCGGCGTGGCCGCCGTCCGCATTGCTTGCGAAATGGTGAAAGAAGGCCTCGTCGACTGGAAGACAGCCGTCCACCGCGTGCCTGCCGAACAGTTGGATCAACTTTTGGCGCCGATCTTCGACCGCCAAGCCTTGAAGTCGGCGAAAGGAATTGCCAACGGACTTCCCGCCGGCCCCGGTGCCGCTTCCGGCAAAATTTACCTCAATGCAGAACGCGCCGTGGAAGCCGCCGACAAGGGCGAAAAAGTGTTACTCGTCCGGGTAGAAACCTCTCCGGAAGACCTTCGCGGCATGATCGCCGCCGAAGGGATTCTTACCGCCCGCGGCGGCGTGAGCTCGCACGCCGCATTAGTGGCCCGCCAAATGGGCAAAGTCTGCGTTTGCGGTGCGGCGGCGCTCGCCATCGACTACGATCAAAAAACGGTCAGCGCCGGAAAAACTTCCTTCAAAGAAGGCGACCACCTTTCCATCGACGGCACATCGGGCGAAATCTATGGCGGACAAGTCAAAACAGCGCCTTCGGAAATCTTCCAAGCACTGATCGACAAAAATCTCGATCCGAAAAAGAGTCCCACCTGCCGAAACTACCTCCAACTTATGAAATGGTGCGAACAAGCGGCCAAAATCCAAGTCCGCACCAACGCCGACACTCCCGAGCAAACCAAAAATGCCGTCGCCTTTGGCGCCGTCGGAATCGGCCTCTGTCGCACAGAACACATGTTCTTTGAAGGCAACCGAATCGACGCCGTTCGCGAAACGATACTGGCCGAAAAAATCGAAGATCGCCAAAAAGCCCTCAAAAAACTGCTTCCTTACCAGCGAAGCGACTTTCGCGGCATCTTCAAAGCCCTCAAAGGACTGCCCGCCACCATTCGGCTCCTTGACCCGCCCTTGCACGAATTTTTGCCGCGCGACCACGCCGCCCAAAGCCAATTGGCCGAACGGCTCAGAGTCAGCGTCGAAACCATCGCCAAACGAGTCCACGACCTCCACGAATTCAACCCCATGCTCGGCCATCGCGGTTGCCGACTCGGCGTCATTTACCCCGAAATCAGCGAAATGCAAGCCCGCGCCATCTTTGAAGCCGCCGCCGAAGTGCAGAAAAAAGGCATCCCAACCCGCCCGGAAATCATGGTGCCTCTAGTCGGATTCGCCAAAGAACTGGAACTGCAAATCCAAGTCATCCACCAAGTGGCGCGGGAAGTGGCCAAAGCCAAAAAAACCCAATTCAACTACATGGTAGGAACCATGATCGAAGTGCCGCGCGGCGCATTAACGGCAGACGAAATCGCCGCGCACGCCGAATTTTTCAGCTTTGGAACCAACGACCTGACGCAAACCACGCTTGGCATGAGCCGTGATGACTCCGGATCCTTCCTGCCCGCCTACCAAGAACTGGACATCATCAAAGCCAACCCCTTCGCCAGCATCGACCAAACCGGCGTCGGCCGGCTCATGGAAATCGCAGTGCAACGCGGCCGAAGCGCCCGGCCGGAAATCAAACTCGGCATTTGCGGCGAACATGGCGGCGAACCCAACAGCGTTAAATTCTGCCACCGAACGGGATTGGACTACGTCAGTTGCTCCCCTTTCCGCGTTCCCATCGCCCGCCTCGCCGCCGCCCAAGCTGCCTTGGCCGATGAAACGCCCACACCCAAAAAGAAAAAGAAAGCCAAAAAATCTTCCCGGCGCAGAAAATAAAACAAAATCCCTCATGCAAAAACGATCACTTGCAAGAATTATCCAAGGTGCATGGGAAGCAAAAATCCCGTCCACCTTTTATTTATCCCTATTCCTCAATTCCTAAGAAGAATCGAGATTTCTCTCAAATCGTAGCAACTTTCTGGAAAAATCCGCCAAAGCAAACCGATCCCAAACCAAAAAACATCTTTTCTTCCCTTGAAGCCCGATTTTTTCTCGGCGGGCAAAAAGATTTGCTTTTAAAATTACAGCAACACCCGATTGTCGAATAGCTCGCTTGCGTGGAATAGCTCGACAACGCGAGCAAAATTCATTCCCGGCTTTCTGGATGAACCAGCGGAATTCCTCCGCAATTCGTTGCTGTAATTTCAAACGGCCCGGTTCCGTTGGGTCGCGTCCGCTTGTCGGACAAAGGAAAAACGGTTACGGTTATACAGATTCGGCATTATTGAATAGAAAGATGGAACAACAAGTTATGAAAAACTCGTTATTTTTCTCTATTTGCGTTGTCGCGATAGCGGCGACTTCAGCCGCCTTGGCCGGCACGGAAACAAGCGAAGCAATGGCGTTCCTGCCCTTGCTTTTCACTGCGCAGAGCAACCGCCGACTCCCGGCGTTTCTGTGACAAAAACAGAAATCGGCAAAAGCCAACACTTCAATCTCAACTTTCGAAAAATCATCAACTAGCAGAATCAGCGCCATGAAGGAATACTCATTGCAACAAATCACGGCCGCCAAACGGTCGATTCACGCCTTGAAAGAGGCAGTCAAGACGGGAACGGCAACGTTCCTAAACAACAGCATGGGCGGTCATTGTCCGGCCTTTGACAACGGCATTAATCACGGCCAGCCTGCTTGTCCCGCCCATGCCCATCGCTCCAATCGCGCAGACATCTCCTCCAACCGGTTACATCTATTCAAGCGGGCGAACGGCGGAATCTGGAAAATTCATTTATTCGGACGCTTACATAGGATTCAGGGATGAGTACATTCGAGGTATTTCTCGATGCACCGATAACACCCTTTTAATGTGGAGTCGAAAGTGCACCTACAGTTTAGTTTCACAGAATGCGACTGCAAAAGAGAAAACAAAGATAACGTACCGTTTTAGAGGCAGTAGAACTAGAACTTCGTACACTTACAATTATTGTGATTCCTACGATACTCTTAATGGAACAATTTACAGAAGGACGAGATATAATCCTCCAATTGTAGAAACGCGGCCTAGTTCTGAATATAGAAACGGAATGGCTAGCGCTCACGTCGACGTGGCTAACCTGTCTGGAGAAGATCAAGACTTTGGATTGGCTTGGACTATCCTTTACTATGCAAGAAACAAAAACTTGCTAAGAACAGAAGAATTTGAGGATGAGATCACGGTTCCGAATGGACGGGTTTGCACTTACTGTTTTGGCCCTTATCCAATCACTAGATTTTCGGTGCAATCTTTTTGAGGTTGGTTTTCTGTTTCAAGCTTTGCTTTAGTTCTAATTGTTTTTGCTTATGAAGGATTCGGATAATTTTGTTTGGATTGTGGGTGGGGGAGGCATTGTTTTGGCGATAGTCTTGTCGCTTTGGATGGGGCAAAAAGACGACAAGCCGACAACGAATGCAGCGGCAAAAGAAAAGGAAAATAAGCCGGCGGCAGCAATGGAAAACTCTGTGGCCGATCGTTTTCGGGAGGCTACAGATCCCCGTCGGATTTCAGAAGCGCGGGTGGAGAGATCTAGGCGGATTCAAGAATCTCCCGAAGAGTATTACGATCCGAACAATCGGGATATGGAATACCGGGAGAAAGTATCCTACCACCACCAAGTGAAACGTTTCCTTACTTCGACGCGGCACGATGACCCGCGCTACCGCAAAATTATGTCGCAGTTACTGGAACACGGCTACGGACTTGAGGAATGGATGCAGGTAGTTCAATGTTTGCTGGAACATAATGCTCCCGTGTTGGTGCATCAAAAAGCGATGAGAGAGGCTGGCTTTGCCGAGTGGGAGATCGAAGAGGCAATTAACACGGACAACCCGATGCCAGGAACCGGCCGATGGATGCAAATGCAAGATTTTCGTCATGATACCATTTTTTCGTCATGATACCATTTACAGAGATTTTGGTTTCTCTGCCGGCATTACCAATCGGGCATTGATCGACGGGTTTTTGAAACTGGATATGCTCGACGTCAAAGAAGGAGAAAAGTTGCTGGGAGAGGATCCGGTGACGACTTTGCCCGGCGACCGATTGCTCACCGATGCGGATTGGCTGGATGAAGAGTTTCTGGCGGCGAAGGCCAAGTATCAAGGGCCTCCAAAGGACATCATCGACATTCGAGTCGATCGAGCAATGGGAGTCCCGGAGGAAATCATACAACAGGAATATGGTCCGCTTGAGGATCTTCTCAAAGCAAAGCCGTTGAGGAAGAAGAGAGGAACGCGCAGGAAGAATGAGGGCTTGGTTTTATCAAACCCAACCGTTGATAAAGAGTAACTTATGAGAACTGCAGGCGGATGCTCTCCCTATGAAGCGCGTGAAAGAAGGCAACACCTACAAACTGGTATTGGACAGACGCCCCGAACTCGGCTCCGAGGAGACAATCCTGAGGTATCAGATAGCCTCACGATCTTATCGCACCTTTTATTCCAACTTCATTTCCCAGGTTTGTCTGGACTATGAAGAGCTGCAGCAGATCCGCCACATGGCCATTGGGGAAAATCAACGACTTGTTCGACGTGCATATCGTGCGCACCAATTCGCTGGCGGACCCGCGCTTTTGCGCTAATGTGACAGACTTCGTGCCGGAAAAAGATCGCTGGCCTTTCACCTCGACGAACAAAATGCCTCGGTTCAGACTCTTCGCCAACACCGTTGTTCCCTTCGGCTTGGGTACTCCGATTCCTCTATACTTCACCTTGGAAACTCCAAAGCAGGAACTGGAAACGACCGGCGAAATCACCCTGGCTTATGCCTACTTCGCCTATAAAGGCGTGCATTACAACGAAAACGCTTCAGTATTTATGGCGCGCAGGGCATTGGGACAAGGCCAAAGCCCGTTGATCCCAGATTATTTCTGCTCCGTCGATGATTATCGGTATCCCATACTCGATACCATATCGAAGCGGTTGTCGATGTAATCTTTTAGGCCATTGAACTATATTCCTTCATTGCGATGAAAACATGGGAAACGAAAGAGGATATTCCACTTTCAGTTTATATCATTTCTCTGGTATGCGGCAGTGTGTTTCTGTTGGCGGGGCTTTTGAAAGCGGGCGATTTATCAGTTCTTTATCCGGCGTTATTACACGACGGCGTTCCGATCCATTTTCTGCTGCCGCTAAGCATTTTAGTAGTGGCGGTTGAGCTGGTTGTGGGTTCGTTGTTGTTTGCGTGTTATCGCTGCCGTGTCTTTCTTTTGCCGGGTTGGTTTTGGTGATAATTTTTACGGGGCAGTTAGTCTGGTTTTTGATTGGCGGGCAATCCGCCAGAGTGCGGTTGTTTCGGGAAATTGATTGAGGCGAAGTTGTCGAATCAGACTTCGATTATTTTGGGCATGGTTCGGAATGTGTTGATGGGAGCGGCGATGGGGTATAGCCTCAGCGAAGCTCCCATGAATGGAATTGTTTCGACTCCGCCCCTTTGAGGAAGAGACCGCCGCTCGGCGGTTGGGTAACTCGTCAAACCGGTTTTTCAGGCTCTCGGTTTCCCGGGATGAATAGCAATCAGGTCTTTCTGATTTACAGCGTCGTGTGTATCTGTTTTATTGACGGAATTCGCTTCCATCGTTTTCTGAACCATTCTTAGCATTTAATCGTGGTCGTGCAGGGTAAAGCCTAGAATGTTCAACAGTATAATCAAGGCCAGAAGCGTTAGGCATCCAAGGGAAACATATAACGCCGCCACTCGGCGTTTGTTTGTCTGCAAGATATTCGGCAGGACGTCAATCGTGGCCACGTAAATGAAGGTGCCGGCGGAGAATAGCAATACCATGCCTAGTACTTGGTCAGACAGTCTGCCCAAGATTGTCCAAGTTCCTAGAACGGCCAGCGGCGTTGCCAGACTGAACACCGTAAGGTCAATCCAGGTTCGCTGGCGGTTTCCGTGCGCGTGTTGGCTGAACAAGGTTAGGCTAAAAGCCGCGGGAACTTTATGCGTCAACAAAGTCATCACCAGCGAACCGGTTAAGACATGCGAGCCGGTGGCCAAGCCGGCGCCGATGGCCATTCCGTCGGCGATTGTATGAATGGTCAGTCCGATGACGACGGTTGTCGCCAGCCGTTTTCCTTCGCTTGCGGGATGATGCACGTGGCCTCCGGAATGGTCGTGATGTTCTTCGTGGATGTCGTGTCCGAAGCCGAGGCTTTCTGTAATTAGCATCATCAGGAAACCAGCCAAAATGGCTAGGCCGGCCAATGTTGGAGATTTTAGAAAATCTTCCTTTCCGGCCGGGTGATGAGAATGGGCGTGGGCATGATTGGGATCTTCGTGTTCGTGAGGCGTTTCCATAGCGGGGGGAGAGGTCTTGTGAGAAAAACGATCAAAACCTTCGGGAATAACGATCAAACATGCAGCCGCTACAAGGAAACCGGCGGAGAGGCTGGTAAGAGTTTCCAGCAAGCGATGCCAGCGATCCAGTTGGAAACACATAGGAACTGCTCCTCCGACAAAAGAAGCCAAGAAAGTAATCCCGGCAACCGTTGCGGCAAAAAAGACCGACGTTCCGCCGTCGCTTTGGTTTCCGGCGTTGCTACAGCCCGCTAATAATCCACAGCAGGCAAACAGCCAACCGACGACTTTCCAATCGATATTCCGTTTGCTTTGCCGATTCATTTTGTTGCCAATGCTGAAAAACTCGCCTGAAGGCCATCTCGCCCCGTTTGCGTTTCCGTATCTGAACATCGTGCAAACTAGACGCAGATTAGGCAAGCATTTCTCGAAAAGACAGCGGCTTTCGCCATTAAATGAGCGTTCCCTCGCAACGCGTCAAAAACTTGGAAACAGAGGGCAAGTCGCATCGATCTTGGCGGATTGTTACCGGGCATCCCGTGCCTTTCAACGCGCGTCTTGCCTCTGAATCCAAAGGGATTCCCGAATTCTGAAGATCAATTCGCCCTGACACGAATTGATGGCCTGCCGCACCGCTTGTTCCTTGCCGTCGCCTCGTTGCCACAGCGCCAGCATGTTTTCGCCCGGAAGTTTTTGAATTTCCGCCGCAATGGTTTCCCAAGTCCCGTCTGCGAACCCGCCTTCCATAAACACGACTTCGCGCGGTGTTCCAAACGCCGGCAGGCGATTTAGAATCTCTCCGAGATTTCCCGGTTCGTTCCGAACCGGCACGATGACGCTACAGGCATAATCCCGCCGCGGCGCGATCCAACGGGCGACCCATATCTCGACAAAACACAACCAAGTCAACAACGGACTCATTCAACGGTTCCCCATTGTGGCCAGAACGCCCGCTACCGAACAGCCAGACAAGAAACCACCTATTCCGCGCCAAAATCCAGCCCAACCTGCGCAGGACTCTTCGATTTGCGCGTTGCTTCGTTCCCCAAAACGAGGGAGGCTAGAGGGGTATTCCCATCACTGAGCCGCCAAATGCCCTCAAAGGCAGAAAGTCCGCTGTCGGCAAGCTGCGCCGAAACAACCGATTCTCGGACCTTTTGCCTGCTGATCCACCGGCGAATCCCGCTCGCTATTTGGCTGTTGGAAGGAAGCAATTCCGCCCGCAACCAGCGGCAACGGCTAATCCTTTAGGCAAGTCTTTTTTCCATTCGTCATTCCTAAATTCTTAATTGGCGATATCCATCCAGAGAGTTTTCTTTGCCAATTGGCCATCAACCGCTTCAAAACTTTCTTCTCGCAAGCGACAAAAGCAAAACTTTGTCATCGGCAAGGGGGAATTTTTGCGCTTTTTGGTGGATTTTGCCGTTTTTCGACGAATTTTTTCTTCACTTTTTTCATTTTTTTGAATTTAGGGGTTGACACTTTCTTTTTGGGAGGGCGAAAGTGCAGAGAAGTTTTTAACAGCGAACTAGATTCTTATGAAACAGAAATTGTCCTTATTAGTGGCCGTCGTCTGCCTTTGCGGGGGGGGGGGGGGGGGGGGTACGAAGTTCAAGCGCAGTTGGTGATTAATGTCTATCCCAGCCAAGACAGCCCCACCAACCAAACCCTCTGGGTGTTTAGCGGCTCTTCCACCGCCTTTTTGGGCAGTACTCAAATCCGAACCTCCTCAGGCTCCAATAATTACAATGTTGCTCAAGACTCTTGGGAATTTTCTGGCAACTTCTACGATGCCAACAAGCCCAGCGATGTCAACTTCCAACTTTCTCCCTTATTTTCCAGTTCTAACACCAACGACATTGAGTCGGTGAGAACCAGAACGGCGGGAGTTTGGGGCGCGGGATCTCCTTTTGCCAACAACGCCACGAATACGCCGACCATCACCATCGGCAGCGGCAGCCGAACTATTTCCCATCTTTTTATGGATGAAGATAGCGGTGAAGCGGACGACATTGGGATTCGCGTCTCTGGAAGCAGTTTGTCCTATTCCACCGGGAATTCTTCGGCTTGGGCAGGTTCGGGCATCATCAACAAACCGATTGGCGACTTCTTTACGGGAACGTTCAATCGGAGTTTGGGAGCTAGGTTTGCGGCGAATTCTGAAGGCTCGGTGCGGGTTGTCGTCAACAGCCAGATCATCCCCGAACCGGAAGAATACGCCCTCATCTTCGGCTTGTTTGCCTTAGGCTTTGTCATTCTCCGCCGCCATTTTTCCAAAAGAAACGCCGCCAACAATCCCTAGAAGGCGATCCGCGCCGGTCAATCTTCGCAACGAGACTTCTGAAAGTCCGCCTTCGCGCCCCGGAAAATCATGTGTCCTCGCTCGGCGTTTTTGGAGGCAATCTTCTCCCAAAGACGCGACGCACGACGTTCATCGTCCAGTTCATCTTCGATAATCCAATAATCCGCAGCTGATTCTCCCTTCGAAAACGCTTCTTCCGAAAGTACTATCGCCTGTTTTCCCGGAAGAACCATGTGCCAAACGGCTTCGACCACCAATCACCAACGCTTCGCCATGTTTTCTTTGCGCCCCGGATCAGTGCCGGAAAAACCGTTTCCGATATTGTCTGTAAGTTTTGACGAATGCTATCTTCCAAATCAATTTTCGGACGCCAGCCCAACTATGAATCCGAGAAGAATCCAAAAGGCTGCGCGCACCGCCTCGGGTTTCGAATCGTCCCATTGGATTTCCCCCTCAAACCCCCGTGATTTTTCGAAGCAACTCGGCCAGTTCTCGAATGGTGATTTCCCGCCCAGAACCGACGTTGATAACGCTTTCTTCTTCGTAGTTTTCGAGCAGAAACAAGCAACAGAAGCCAAATCGTCTGCCTGAAGAATCTCGCGCTTGGGCGTCCCCGTGTCCCAACAAGTCACAGAATCTGCGCCCTTCTCCTTAGATTCCAAGAACTTGCGCAACAGATCGGGCAAGACGTGGGAAGTCTGCAAGTCATTTTTGTTGTTGACACCATAAAGATTGGGAGACATGGCTGAGATAAAGTCGCCACCGTGCTGCCGCCGAATTCCCTGACAAAGATTAATTCCCGTAATCTTCGCGACCGCATAACACTCATTGGTTGGTTCTAATAGCGCGGCTAAAAGCGATTCCTCCTGAATCGGCTGCGACGCCAAACGAGGATAAATGCATACACTTCCCAGAAAAGCAGTTTTTTAACACCCATCTTTAAAGGTAGAATGCAAAACGTTGTTCTGGATTTGCAAATTCTGATCCCTTCGCCGCGACCTCTCCTCCGGATGCGCCAACTGATTCAACAAAGCCGGCTGCTCCCGTTCACACAACAATGACTTCCGCAAATGAATCACCTCCCGACTCCAATCCTCGCGCTACCGATAAAACCGCGCCAAAGTCGTATAGGCCCTCTCCCGATCAGGATCAATCGCCACCGCCCGCCGATACAACGTCTCTGCGTCCTTCCAATAATCCACCTGCCAACCCGCCAAAAACCCACCGCTTGCCGCCAACGCACCCACTCATCCAATCCCCACAATCCATATAAAAATCCCCGTCAAAGCCAAATAAGTATAACGATCCGCCCGCGCTTGGCTACTCGTCTGAATCAACCAGATCACCGGGAACAAAGTAATTACATACCACACCCAACCAAAAGTGATATACGGACGCCTCCGCCGACTCCCTGTCACCCATACACTCATCCCCAATCTAACGACGCAACGGCCAAAAATCCAAAACCAACATCAAAGCCAGCAAAGTTACCACCATCGGCTTGCTCATCAAAGCGCAGGCAAAACAAACGAAAACAACAACATATCTCCTCCACGATCGCCTCTTCACATAACTAAAATAAAAATGCAACGCCAGCAAAATAAAAAACGTGCTTAACACATCCTTGCGCTCGCTCACCCAAACCACCGAATCCACATGCAACGGATGCCACGCAAACAAACCCGCCACAGCGGCGCACGCCAATGGCTTCGATTGCGGAAAACGCCGCAATAACTCATATATCAATATAGTGTTGTATAAATGGAAAACTACGTTCGTCAACTTATGTCAATCCGCATTCAACCCAAACGCCGAACAATCCAGCTGATGCGACACCCACGTCAACAGATGCCAATAACTCGTGTTTGCATTAAGCGAGGAAAAAGCCCAAAGAAACCTCTCTCACGTCACCCTCTTGCGAATCCGCCCGTTGCCCACAACATAAGTCATACCGTCATAACGAACAAAAGGATGCCCGAAAATCGAGCCATAAACCCAACAACTCACCCCCAACAAAATAACAACGCTAACAATCCGCCGCATCCACCCAACATAACGCACTCCAAGCCAACATCCAAACCGCCAATGGCTCGCTTGGAAATCGCTTCTAGCCAAACTCCAGTCACATCAAACACCGCCCTACCCAAAATTTTCAGTGGTACAGGTTCTCCTCCTTTCACCTCCTCCGTAGTCAATAAACAAACGCCCCGACGGATTGCACGAAAGACTCTTTCCTCAACGTTTCAACAGCGCAGAAGTCTTGACCGCCAACATCTCATACCCCGTCGCCGCATTCATTGACACCCTCCGAACCCGCCGATACCCCATCCCGCCTATCTCCTCCACACTCCCCTCCGCCTACCAATGCCAAGCCGCTAACAACTCCCCCAAACTAAACCATATCCACCATGCTGGCGGTGGACATCAAAGGCCATCACGGCAAACGCAACACTGGATCTAGCAACTTCAATATCGTAGCGTCGCCAAAGGCGCTAATCAACTTTGCCCCGCCCGCAATCAAAACAACATGCCCGCCGCCGGCACCAGCCAGCGATGCGCAACCTCCCCGAACTTTGCTTTGCTCCTCTTCTTCATCGTATACGATACGGATTCTTGTCTCTTTCGTTTTCTTTTTGTCGCCGCTTTATTGACCTTATGACGACATAACATGATAAAAAGGCAAAAATAAGCAAAATAAACCGATAAGCCTGACGCTGAGTGAGCCATGGAATCGGACGAGGTTGAGGCTTGCCCGTTTTCGGCGGTATCAAAAACCTTACCCCAGCCGGATTATAGAGAACTTCGCCTGTGTCATGGTTTATTTTTGTTACTCGTTTAATTCCATCCCAAAGGCTCAATCCAAAGGTGTCTTCATCTTTGAAGTCGGGATTTAAGTCAACTTCAAGAAACTTTGCTTCGGCAATCCAAGTTTTGTCTCGCACTAAATCTTTTTCTTCTTTGCGCCAAAAGAAAGGAAAGTAGTTCTCGTCAAATGAATTCATCTCATACAGCAAAAGAGACTTGCCCGGCACCAATTTTTCCGCCCGCAACAGCCGGGGCGGATCGTGCTTGTCCAGCCAATACGAATACTCGCACGTCACGAACTCGGACAAGGCGCCCGCCATTGGATTCTTCTTGCCCGCAATCCTTTTCAGCGCTCCTATCGCCTTTCCTACCTATGGACCTTTCATGCTTCAATACGATGCGTGTAGCCGGCTGTCCGTTCAGTTCTTCATCATAAGCGCGAACTAGCGCCTTGGCCTTGTTATCCCCCAGAACCCCCTCGATTTTCAAAAGGTCTGGAACCACGCCATCAAACGATTCCAAAGGACTGTTGGAAACCGCACATTCCTTTAGCTCCTTAGCCGTCTTCATGTCTTTCTTGGCAAAGTAAAAGACTAAGGGAAGGCCTATATCTGGATCCAGCACCCAAGCCTTCCATAAATGGGGTTTGATGTGAAAGATTCCTTCGCTGACAGAAGCGCCTACAAAGTTCACTTCCGATTGCATATGGCGATGCGCACCGAAAGACTTGACGTCTGGATGCTCCGTCCCTCTCAAAAATTGGGATCGGCTATATGAACGTTAATGCGGTCGTACACTAGTTTTCCAGAATCGAATGCCTGCAGCCGTGCTTCATATGTATCTATCATATCCTTCATGATTGCCTCTGTGCTTTTCCCGGCATCTAGTTCTTGTTGAGGTTTCTCTTTCCACGCTCCGCTCCTGAGATGTTCAATGGAATCCATGTCCGTTTCGTCCGTTCGATAGAGATCTTGTCCCGAAAACCACTCTCGAACTCTCCCATTACTCCCCTTGTAATTCGCGGCGAAATCCCGAAGTCTTTGAGCCACTTCCTCTCTTGTGGGAGGGGTTTCGTTCAATGCTTCAGCTAATTCCGTATCATGTTCCAACGAGCTTTCCACTGCCGCCTCAAAAAGTTCTCCTTTCTGATGTCCCGCCGTTGGATTTAGCTGATGAACTGCCGCCTCAAAAAACATTTTCTCCGGAATTCCTCGCGTGGCGATTTGAAACAGACGGGTGACTTCCGAAACCGTCGGCTTGCGCCAGTTTTGAGAAGTGTCGTCTACCTCGCCCGCCGCCATTGACAACGCGAACACCGCCAAAAGCAAATGTGTCCACTCTAACATAGTCGTTCCCTCCCTTTCTGTAACGTTCTACTGTCTTTTCGGGCAACTCTCGGCCTCTTCAACCATCCTTCCAATCTTTATTTTTCTAACAAGGCTCGATATTCCTTTGCGTTCCTTGCGCATAGCCAATGCGCTTTCCTGCCTGGCGGCATTTTCGTCTTTTCTTCGCCTCTCAATCCAGTCTTCCATTTTCCAATCATCCGTTTGCCCGGCGTTTCTTCGCGCATCATCGAGCAGGGGGCAACTGGCCAACAAGTGAGGATGGGGAAATGTGCCCATCTGTTCCCTCAAAAAAACGAGAAGAATCTGTCTCTCCCGCGTTGTCATCCGACTTTTCTATTCCCATGAGTGTCCTGACGAAGAGACGCTCATCTGGGGCGGGAAAGTGAGGAAAAGGAGCGCGTTTTTCTTGGGTTTGGATGGTTGTTGTGTTGGTGAGAGCGGCAAGAAAGTTTGGAGGAAAATAATTGTGGAGTGCCGCGGTTTTTGGGTTCGTTTGTTTTGGTTTTTCGGTTTTTCGGCGGCTTGAATGGGGAGATGATTGCGAATGGCTGAATCATCACTTTATGGGCGGACTTTGGTTTGGCGTTTGTGGCAGGTGGGTTATTGAGTTTTTGTTTGGATGTCTTGGCGCTGAGCCATGCGGGCGAAGGGGCCGTTTTGGGATAGGAGTTGAGGATAGTTGCCTTGTTGGGCGATGAGGCCCTTTTCTAACACGATGATTTTGTCCATGGCTTGAAGGGTAGAGAGACGGTGGGCGATGCAGATGACGGTTCGGTTTTGGGCGAGGTGGTCGATGGCGGTTTGGACTTCGGCTTCGGCTTGAGCGTCTAGGGCGGCGGTGGCTTCGTCTAGCACTAATATGGGGGCGTTGCGGATGAAGGCGCGGGCGATGGCGATTCGCTGGCGTTGCCCGCCAGAAAGAGCGGCACCGCGTTCGCCAAGTTGGGTTTCGAATCCTTTGTGTAGTTTTTTGATGAATTCAGCGGCATGGGCTTGTTGGGCGGCTTGGAGGATTTCTTTTTTCGTGGCGTTGGGGCGTCCGCAGCGGATGTTTTCGGCGACCGATTGGTCGAAGACGACTATGTCTTGGCTGACGAGGGCGAGCAGTTTGCGGCAGTCTTTGACTTTGAGCTGGCGCAGGTCTTTCCCATCAAAGAGGACGGCGCCTGTTGTGGGATCAAAGAAGCGGAAGAGGAGGTGGATGAGCGTGCTTTTGCCAGAACCGCTTTCGCCGGCGATGCCTAGTTTTTGGCCGTGCGGGATTGTTAGGTGGATGTTTTGGAGAGCCATGTTGGAAGGGGTAGCGCGAGGGTAGGCGAAGGAAACATTTTTGAACTGAACGGCCTTTGAGAAGGTTTGTATGGAAATGGCTTGAGGAGAGTCTTGCACTTCTGGCGTTTCGGCTAAGATGTTTTGTAGGCGGGCGACGCTCACGCTTGCCTGTTCGAACAAGACGTGTAGTTTGGCCAGTTTTTTTATCGGCATGTAAAACATAATTAGTCCTATAAAGAAGGTAATTAGGTCCGGCGCACTGCGTTCAGTTTGCACGACGAACACGATGAGCATGCCGACGGCGATCATGGACACGGTTTCGATAATGGGGCCTACGATTTCCTGCGAGCGAACTCCCCGCATAGTATAGCCGAATAGTTGTCTGGACAGCCGGCGAAAACGCGCCACTTCTCGCTCTTCTAATCCAAAGGCTTTCACTACCCGAATTGCAGAGAGCATTTCCACAATAAGACTGGATTGGGTGACGTTGGTTTGGATTTTGTGCGTGGAGGCACGGCGCGCCTTGCGGCCGTATATGATTACTGGCACGAGACATATCGGCAGCAACACGGCCGCGCCGGCCATCAACTGCCAATCCATAAAGACAAGATAGGCAAAGACTGCCAGAATGGTTATTGGATCGGTAACGCTGTGTTTGACTCCGATGCGAATGCAGTTTTGGAGCGCCAAGGTGTCACCGTTGATGCGCGTGATCATATCTCCCATCTTTGCTTGGTTGAAGTAGTTCAAAGAAAGGAGGCTCAGGGTTTCTAGAACTTCCACCCGCAAGTCGTTCACCATCCGCTCGCCTACCCAAGACATCCAATAGGCGCTCAAATACTCCCCGCCGCTGCGGATGGATACTAGAAGGGGCAGTCCCAGCAAAGCACCTAGTAACTGAAAAGCCGTTACCGGGCTACCCATTTTGGGAAGCCATTGGTCTACAACTTTTGCAACGGCGGCTTTGGTAGAGGCGACAGCGGATTCCAAGGCTTTTGCCGTGCGCGGCAAGGAGCGTTGGAAAAACGATGCGTCCGAGGAAGGCGTTTTATTGGAAACCAGTTCATGGCCTTTGGTGTCTTCTTCGGGGTTTAATCGTTCTAGAACCGTTCTTGTGAGCCAAAGAACGCCGGCATTGGACAAGCCGAAGATCGCTCCGGCCAAAAGGGCGCCGTATAGACGCCACCGATACTTGCGCACATAAGGCCAACTGAATCGAAAGATTAAAAGCACGCGCGCCATATCGCAAAATTCAAAATACTTCGGATTCAATCCGATTCTTGTCAAGACAACTTGGAGGCCTCAATCGAAAGAAATCGATCTGGCCGACCGCGTTTTTTCAAGGATGCATCGCCAAAACCGTTTGCCTTACCCACGGCGCGTTTGGAGTTTCATTGCCTTTTGTAGTCTTGACCAGAGACTGAAAAAAGAAAAGGATTGCCCGACGGAAAATCTTATGATTCTGCAATTCACTAGCTTGCTGGGTGCGTTTGCCCTCATTGGCATTGCTTGGCTGGCTTCGGAAAATCGGCGTTGCCTGCCGTGGCGAACCATTGCCGGCGGTTTGCTCATTCAACTGGCGCTTCTCTTCATTGTTTTTAAGACGACGCTCGGCCAAGTCTTGTTTGACTTTGCTCAAGGCGCCGTTTTGCGGATCAACACCTTTGCGACCGAAGGAGCGGCGGTGGTGTTCGGGCCGCTGGCCGACACTTCCAAACTCAACCAGAGTTTTGGGCCGGAAACAGGGCCGATATTTGCCGTCTTCATCTCGGCCACGATCATCGTCATCGCCGCTCTCTCTTCGCTTCTTTATCATTGGGGCATTCTCCAGAGAGTGGTTGCGGCTATGGCTTGGGTGATGCAACGGGCGATGAAAACTTCGGGGAGCGAGAGCCTGGCCGCCGCCGCCAACTGCTTCATTGGCCAAACCGAAGCGCCATTCGTCGTCCGTCCCTACTTGGAAAAAATGACGCGCAGCGAGTTGCTGGCGCTGATGACCGGCGGAATGGCGACAATTGCCGGCGGCGTTCTGGCCGTGTATGCTGAATTGGGACGAGCGAACGGCCGGCCGGAACTTGCCGGCCACTTGATGACTGCTTCCCTCATCAGCGCGCCCGGAGCGCTTTTTATCGCCAAAATTCTTTTGCCCAATCAGATTGTCGGCAAAAGCGACGGCAAAGCGGAGTTTTTCGTCCAGCGCACGGCTTCCAACAGCATTGACGCCCTGTGTCGCGGAGCGCAAGACGGCGTCAAACTTGCGGTCAACGTGATGGTAATGCTTATCGCCTTTGTGGCTGTGGTGGCACTGGCCAACTATCTGTTCCAATGGCCGCAAGCGAAACTGGGCGTCGCCTCGCCCCTTTCGCTTCAACAACTCTTTGGCTATATCAACGCCCCCTTTGCCTGGCTGCTCGGCATTCCTCCCGAACACTGCGCCGCTGTCGGGCAAATCCTTGGCGAGCGAATCGTCCTCAACGAATTCTTCGGCTACCTAAGCCTCACGCAGCAAGCCTCGCAGTTGGATCCGCGCACCTTTACAATCGCCTCTTACGCGCTCTGCGGCTTTGCCAACTTTGGAAGCATCGCCATCCAAATCGGCGGCATTGGGGCGCTTGTTCCCAAGCGACGCGGCGAATTGGCCGCGCTCGGCCTCCGCTCCATGCTTGGCGGCCTTTTGACTTGCTACCTGACCGCCGCTTTGGTAGGCATCGCAATCTAGAGATTCCGCTTTTTACCGCCGAAAATCCGCTTATTTTAAAACTCCAAGCATTTATGAATATCTTCGCAAAAATCGCGATCTATCTCATCTTGATCACTTTTGCCGTCTACTTTGGAAAACACTTCCTTCGCGATTATCAAACTGTGACCTCGAAAAAAGCGAAGATTCAAATGCTCGATGATCCCGTAACAACAAACATCGACACCCCCGCCGAAAACACCGCTTCCGTCCCCCAGAACGCCGAAAATCAGAAATCAAACGCAGAAACTCAAAACCCGGAACCCAATGCAACCGAGTCAGAACCAGCAACCATCACCACGGAATCCGCCGCCGGCAACACCTCGTCAAAGACTCCTCTCCCGCCCGCCCCTCGACTCGGATTCTACGGCGGAGGCCTCTGCCTTCTCATCCTCTGCATCGGCCTGCTGGCCGCTTGGGACATTTCCCAATTTCTTGGCAACCGCACCGTCAAAACCCTCTTCAATGAAGACAATCAAGACATGCTCGACGACGAATACGAAGCTGCGGAAACCGAATGGGGAAAAGGCAACTACTTGGAAGCCGTTCGCCTTTTGCGGGACTACCTCGCCAAACGCCCCCGCCAACAGCACGCCGCCCTTCGAATCGCCGAGATTTACGAAAAAGATCTGAACAACCCTCTCGCCGCCGCCTTGGAATACGAAGAAATCCTCCAAAAGAAACTGCCCAGAGAACGCTGGGGATGGGCCGCCATTCACCTAGCCAACCTTTATTCAGGCCCCCTAGAAAAACCCGAACAAGCCATTGACCTTCTGCGCCGCCTAGACAACGAATACGGCGATACACAAGCCGCCGAAAAAGCGCGCCGCCGCTTGGCGATGATTGACGGTGCCGAGCCTCCAGACAAATCCTAATCAGCCTGAAAACATCGCCCGCCTCAATAAGAACGCAGCAGAAAACAAAATGGTGAGCGAAATAAAAGCGGAATCTGAGGCAAAGGGAAGGCGCACTGCAAAGATGCGCACTCAAGTTGGTTTGTTTGGAAAGTAAAGGCTTTTTTAAAAGCCGTTCCCGCTCAAAATTGCTTTGGAAGAAGAGCTCGCCGCCATTCCCTTCCCATCGGCAAGACCGCCATTCAGCCGATACTAAGCCGTCTCAGATGGCTTTTTGAGCCGCTAAAACTCCGCAAAGGCAGAAAATTCTCCAAGCCGAGAGACTTCGCCGACGCCCCACTTTTCCTCGCCAATCCACCAAGCGAATTCCCTTTGCCGCTTGGCTGTCGTTCGCTTATTGGTCGTTCTTGATTGGTCGTTTCCTAAAAAAGGCTTGCCAATCATAGAACCCGAAGAAAACTGTTTTCCCCAACGGCAAAGGGGGAATTTTTGCGCTTTTTGGTGGATTTTGTCGTTTTCCAACCAATTTTTCTCGAACTTTTCTCATTTTTTTTGTGGATTTAGGGCTTGACTCGTTGTGGCGGAGTGATTAAAAATAAAGAAATTTTTGACAGCAAACTAGATTTTTATGAAACATAAATTGTCCTTATTAGTGGCCGTCGTCTGCCTTTGCGGGGGGGGGGGGGGTACGACGCCCAAGCGCAGTTGATCATTGACGTCTACCAAAGCCAAGACACTCCCACCAACACCATCTGGATTTTCTCTGGCAGCTCTAGCGTCAGCGCTGCCGGCACTCTCCGCACTTCAGGCAACTATTCTAGCGCCGACGGCTGGCAGACGGCCAGCGACATTTACAACGCCAACCCGCCTTCCAACGCGCAAATCACGCTCTCTCCCCTGCTTTCCAGCACCAACTCCAAAGACATTGCTTCGGTGAGAGCCAGAATCCCGGGCGGCGGCCGCACCGACATCACCTTTGCCGCCAGCGCGACGAACACGCCCACCATCACCATCGGCACCACGCCCGTCAACCGCACGATTGCTTCGATGTTCATGAATAATGTAAATGTCGCCGATAACATTGGCATTCGGGTGAGCAGCACCTTCAACTATGGAAGTCTCACAGGACAGGCTTCTTCTTGGACGGGTTCGGGCTTGTTGCCCAAGCCGATTGGAGATTTTTTCATTAAGAATGTGGGGAACTGGGCGACTTTGAACCCGAACTTTGCGGGGAGTGGAGTGACTATGCGCATTCACAGCGCCATCATTCCTGAGCCAGAAGAATACGCCCTCCTCTTCGGCTTGTTTGCCCTGGGCTTTGTTGTCGTGCGCCGCCACCTCCAAAAGAAACAGCGACAACAACAAGCCGCCCCAACTTCGTAGCTGTTGCGCTTTGGCGGCTAGTGAGATGCCTTCGTCGATTGGATTTTTAACTTCGCTTTCCTTTTCTCGAAAGCGGAGTTTTTTGTGCATTTTCTTGTTCAGTTTCCCACTGGAGCATTTGATTCGGCTTGCGGGAATGGCGAAGGTTTTTTGAGCGCAAGAAGGAACGTTGTCGTTTTTCGCTTTTTGGATTATTCCAGTCCGCCCCGATAATAGACCATGCAAAGAGCGAGAAGGAGTAAGGCAATGCTTATGCCCGCCAACCAAGGGATGTTTTTGGGTTGTCGATAGGCTATGCCGGCGATTGCGGAGAGGCCAAGCCAGCAGAAGATCTTGACGAGAATCCAAGTTGAGGAAAGAGGAATGCTGAGCTTGGCAATAAGCCCGAATCCGGCAATCAGCGCGAGCAAGCTGCAAATTCCGGAGGCTATAAGCACTTTGCGCTTTGAGGTTTGTGCGGGGTTGGCAAATGCGGCGAAGGCAAGGCCGGCCAGCAGAATGACGGCGAGGACGTGAATGACGCGATATAGGTTCGGATCCATAGGAACGAGTATTGGGAAGAAATTCGGAATCGTAAACATCAAAACGGCATTTTTGCCGCCGCCGATTTCTGGGAAGTTTGCGGTTTCTTTTTCTTCAAAGATTGGACGATGAGGGGATTCGGTCTCATTGGGGAAGGCCGCGAACGGCTAGGACGGCCCAAGGACGAGAGCCAGCTTTTGTTCGATGGCTCGGGAGAAGCCGGCCGGATTCGCTTTGGATTTCAGAGATTTGCAGGTAGCCGGAGGTTTGTCCGGCGGCGACGATCCGCTTGCCGCAAGGCGTGACGGCAAAGGAACGCGGCGTGGTTTCAGTGGGGAATTGTCCGATGGATTGGAGGCGGCCGGTTTTGGGAGAAACACGAAAGCCGGCAATGCTGTTGTGGCCGCGATTGGCGACGTAAAGGAAACGGCCGTCTGGAGTGATTTCCAAGTCCGAGCAAGTGTTGGGCGAGTCAAAATTTGCCGGAAGAGTGGACAAGCTTTGCTGATGGCGGATTTGGCCTGTGTTGCGGTCAAAGCTAAAGACGCTCACGCTGCTGCCCTGTTCGTTGTCGAAATAAAGGCAGTCCAGTTGAGGATGGAACTGGAGGTGTCTGGGGCCAGTTCCAGCGCCAGTGCGGACGAGCGGCGGCTTCGCCGGCGACAAACGCCCGCTTTTTGCGTCGAAGGAAAAAATATAAATCGCATTGGGGCCGGTGTGGGGAACATAAGCCCATTGATTGTCGTGGTGAACCAGAATTGCGTGGGCTTTTGCGGCGGTGGGACGCCAGTGAACCGCTTCGGAGAGGAGCGCGCCTTGGCGGTTGATTTGGTGGACTCCGACTTTCCCAGCGCGGTAATAGGCTGAAAGCAAAAAGGATTCGGAGCGATCCAAAGCAATGTAAGCGGGATCCGCTCCTGCGGAAATGACGGAGAGGAGTTGGAGTTCGCCTGTTTTGGGATCCATTTTGTAGCCGGCAATCTCCCCAGAGGATCGATAAGCGGCAAAGAGTCTGGTGCCGCCGCTGTTGGCCGCAAGGAATCCGGGTTGTGCCGGAGTAGAGATTTGCCCGGTCAAGACAAGCGCCCCGGAATCCTCTTTTTGACGGTAGATTTGAATCTGTTTTTCTCCGGCAAGCGAGACGTAAACGATGTTGTAAGCCCCATCCGACTTATGGACTTGGGCGGCGCCATCCAAAGCAAAGGCGAGCGCGGAAACAAGAGTCCACAGGAGCGCTTTGATCGGACGCGGCGGAACGGAGCAACGTCGGAAAAACAACCCAAGGGCGGCGGGGATCGAACGAACGGCAAAGAGTTTCATGCTATCAATTTTCGCTTTCGGCAAACACTTTGGACGATGTTTCTTGGCAAAGCAATTCAAGAAAATTGCGCTTGCGAATTGACAAGGCGGAATTTGAGATTATCATTAATTGCCGATCAATCAAACACGCGGCTTTTTGAGCCGTTGAAATGAAACCTGATGAAACGAAACTTTCTCATGCAAACTTCTTTTGTTCGATATTTTCTTTTTGTGTCCTTGCTTGGCGGGTTGACGACAACGGGGCTTTGCTCTCAGGAATCTGCCGGCGACGAGAAGGATGAATCTCGCTTGACTCTGGAGCGGATTTTTGAAGGAGACGATTTCCAAGAGGAGTCTTTTGGGCCGGCGCGTTGGCTGCCGGACAGTTCGGGATATACAATCGTCGAGAAGTCCGAAGGAAAGGCGGGCGGGCAGGATATTGTGTTCTACATTCCCGGTTCGGAGGAGAAACGGATTTTGATTGCCGCCCGACATCTAATTCCGAGCGGCGAGACAAAGCCTCTGAGCATTGAAGATTACTCTTGGTCGCATGACGGCGCGTATCTATTACTGTATACAAACAGCCGCCGAGTGTGGAGGGCGAAAACTCGCGGCGATTATTGGGTGTTTGACGTTACCAGTCACGAGCTGCGCCAACTGGGAAAAGACGCCCGTCCGTCCAGCTTAATGTTTGCGACCTTTTCGCCTGTGGATCATCGTGTGGCCTACGTCTATGATCGAGACATTTATATCGAGGATTGGAAGACGCAAACAATGCGGAGGTTAACCCGCGACGGTTCAGATCATATAATCAACGGAACTTTCGATTGGGTTTATGAGGAAGAATTCCGCCTGCGAAAGGGTTTTCACTGGAGTCCGGACGGCACCAAAATCGCCTACTGGCAAATCAATACCGAAGGAGTCGGGGTCTTCTACTTGATGGATAACACCGACGGGCTTTACCCCAAGTTAATCCCGATTCCATATCCAAAAGTCGGCGAGACAAATCCAGCCTGCCGCGCGGGCGTCGTCGATGCCTCCGGCGGAGACACTCAATGGATTCCAACGCCCGGGGATCCCCGCAATCACTACATCGCTTCTTTGGAATGGGACGGAGGCTCTGGCAACACGCTAGTTCTGCAACAACTCAACCGCTTGCAGAACACAAACCGCTTGATGACTTGGGAAGTGAGTAACAAAGAATCGCACACCATACTAATTGATCGAGACGAGGCATGGGTGGAACATGTGCGTCCTCTGCGCTGGCTAAAAGATGGAAAACAATTTCTTTGGCTTAGCGAGCGCGACGGCTGGCGTCATTTATATCTGGCGGACCGTTTTGGCAAAGAGTTCAAATTGCTCACTCCCGGCGATTACGACGTTATTCAACTAGAAGGAATCGACGAAACCGGCGGCCGCGTTTACTTCATTGCCTCGCCGGAAAACCCAACCCAACGCTATCTTTACGCCGTCCCAATAACGGGCGGCGAAGCCCTGCGAGTGACTCCGAAGGATCAAGCCGGCGTTCACGGCTATCAGCTCTCCCCAAACGGTCAATTTGCCATACACTCCTACTCGTCCGCAAACTTTCCCTTAGTCCGCGATCTTGTAACCCTCCCAGATCACCAAGTTCTCCGTCCGCTCACCGACAATTCCAAACTGCGAAAAGCATGGGAAAAACTGGACCGCAAACCTACTGAGTTTTTTCGCGTGTCCATAGAAGAAGACGTCGAATTAGACGGATGGATCATGTCGCCGCCCAAAGCCTCATTAGACAAAAAGCATCCCCTGCTTGTGTTTGTCTATGGAGAACCCGCGGGACAGACGGTCCTAGATCGCTGGGGAGGCAAACGCTATCTCTGGCATCTTCTACATACACAAAACGGGTATTATGTGATGAGCGTCGACAACCGCGGCACTCCCGCCCCGCGAGGACGCAATTGGAGGAAGTGCGTCTACCACCAAGTCGGCATCTTAGCGCCGCAAGATCAAGCGGCTGCATTAGATCAAGTGTTGAAACAACGACCAGAACTCGATCCAAAACGAGTAGGCGTTTGGGGATGGAGCGGAGGCGGTTCCATGACCTTGAATATGATGTTCAAATATCCTGAAAAATACGCCGTGGGAATGTCAATTGCCCCAGTCCCCAACCAGCGCTACTATGATACCATCTACCAAGAACGCTATATGGGACTGCCAAAAGACAACGTGTCTGGATTTCGAGACGGCTCCCCCATTCACTTTGCTAATCGGCTAAAAGGCGACCTATTGCTTGTGCACGGCACCGGCGACGACAACGTGCATTATCAAGGCACCGAAGCCCTAATCAACGAACTAATCGCCCTCAACAAGCCCTTTACCATGATGGCCTACCCAAACCGAACGCACTCAATCCGCGAAGGCGTCAATACAACGCCGCACTTATACCAACTTTTAAGCCGCTATCTATACAATCATCTGCCCGCCGGCGGCCGATAACGCCTTTTCCAGTCTGCGCAAATTTTACGGCATGCTATCTTATAACACTTTGACAACTGAGTATTTTTATACAAACACAATGCGTCCCGAAGGATTAGAAAAATGTCCTCGCCACAAAATGTGTTCGGCGAGAAGAGAACTCAATCTCGCCCGCTCACATGCTCTTGTCGATCGATTGTTGAACAATCCCCAATTTTTTCAAAGCCAATGGCGCGTTGATAAA
This sequence comes from Limisphaerales bacterium, assembly GCA_965203425.1. GTDB lineage: Bacteria > Verrucomicrobiota > Verrucomicrobiia > Limisphaerales > AAA164-E04 > UBA2970. The sequence continues at coordinate 1,035,434 of OZ241891.1, forward strand.
AAATAACACAATAAACCCTCCGCCAAAACTCGCCGTCCAACAACCACGGCAATCCACAAAATCCACGCTGGCAACCGCTAAAACAACCGTCAAACAAGAGAGCCAGAAAAAAATCGAAAAATCATTGACGGCTCAATCCAACGCAGTTTATTCCCTCTTTTTTGGTAGAAATGACCTAAAGCGCTGAAAAGAATTGAAGCGTTGAGTGAGATTTTTTGAGAAAAATGAAAAAACTTTGACTCTGATCTGCCTTTTGGCAAAACTGCTGAAAAATTAAGAGTAAAGATATGCCATCCTACGTGTAATATCTACAGAAACGAGAAAGACGATCAAAACCTGCCAAGTCCGACTTGTTCCCCCCTCCAACGATCGACGTTCCCTCTTGGAATCACGTTCCATTCGCTATCCTTCGCCAAAAAGATGAAAAAGACTTGACGCCTCTCCAATCTGCGGCCAATCTCCGCCCAAAGTTTTGCTCAAAAAGCCGAATTAATAATCCACATCTTCAAAAATTCGTGAAGAAAACGTTACCGCACGATGCGCACGCCCAACAAACTTCCTTTCACTCAGAAGACCCAAAAGAACCACGTTCCCTTTTCCATTTTGCCGTTCCTTTGCTGCGCCGTCTGCGCGTTGCAACGAGATTTTCTCTCGACATCTCACTCGCCCTTCTGATCTTTTCCCTTCCGAAGGCTTGCGCGCAAACCTTCACCGAATGTAAGTAATTCTGCTCAAGACTTCAACACCTTGGGAGTCGCCGACGGGAACAAAAGGCCTAAAGGTCTTTGGACGGACGGCACGACCATGCTGGTGTCCGACAAAGCCGGAAAGATATACTCCTATGATTTGGAGAGTAAAGAGCGTTAGGACAGACCCCATAACGATGTCGCTTCGACGACGGTGACGGCGACGCCCAATGATTCGGAGGATGCCGTGGAGATATTATGGTCGAGTGACGAGGCTGGCTCTAAGAACACGGCCCACAGGGTCGCCCAGGTGACTTTGGAAGAGGGATACAACGTCATCGCCATTGACGTTACTTCCGAAAGCCGAACGGCTCGCTCGACTTATCGAATTCGGGTGACAAAGGCCGAAGCCCCACCGTCGTCGGGTGGGCCTTTGCTACAACCGCAAAGCTTTCAACCGTCGGCAACTTCCAGCGCAAGCCAAGCGGAAGTGGACGGTTCCTCCGCTGTCCTCAAGGAAGGGCAAAGCCGGCTGATTTTTGCCGAGCCTCTGCCGTACGGCGGCGTCCGATTTGTCTTTCTCGTCCCTGCGGGAGAATTCAAAATCGAGAAAATCGCCAGTCTGATGTCGGGAGAATGGAAGGCGTTGGCGGAAGATGAATTCCAAGCAACGAGAGAATCCCGTGGCCACGACCATGATCGATTGACGGCGATTCTTCCAAGCGCGGAAGAAAAACAGCAATTCTTGCGCTTGACGCTCGCGCCTCAGTCTGACCAGACCTTTGGTCAGGATTTTCTTCCCGGAGAAGCGATTCTTTTCCCTTTTTTTGGCGGTTGGCGGCAGAATAGAGATGGATTAAAGAATGGGAATAGGATTATGAAAAACTCGCCTTTTTTGTTGTTAGCGCCTTTGGTGGTTGTGTTGATTTTAACCGGGGGAACGCCGACGGCTTTTGGGCAAGGCCAGTTAGACCTCAGTCTTCCCCATCATAGAAATGGTATTACTGCCTGAAGGCCTTTCACTATCCCAGGAATAAACGAAGGCCAAAATGAGGACAACAATCAACCGGTTAAGCCTTATTTGTATTGGTGGTCTGTAACGTACGAAGAATACAAAAAGGAAAAGAAAAAATCGGGGCAGGAAAATGTTGAGGTGCTGATAGTCTAATTCGGAGTTTTGCTCCATTCGCTCCATTGTATCCTTTTAATCTTTATGACCGCGAGGTACAAGACCTCATACCGGAGCAACGTGGAAGATCGTTTACAGTGAATATTCACTTCAGCTTTCCGGGCGGATGCGCTTACGAAGGAAGCGAGATACCTGCCTTGGGTGTTGGTAGTTTCTTTGATGAACGCGCGAAGGAAACCGTGACGGAATGGCGTATCAGAACCGGCCAATCAACCAATTCCGTTTTGGTCGACTTCTGGACGGAAGACGGCGGAGTCACCCTGGATGAATCAGGCGACCCATTCGCCGAGGCGACGTCCGGGGAAGACTACGAAGCTATCCGCGGCACGATCGCCTTTACGCCCGGCGATTCCATCAGGAGGCATCCAGGAGAGAAAGAATTACTACATCCCCTCCGAATTACACTCATGGACTTGGATCCCGAACATCACACACGAAGCGTTTTCATTCCCATTCTGGACGACGACGTGGACGAGCCTATCGAATGCTTTGAAATCTTCTTCCGGCAACGCACTCCCAACAACGTCGCGGAAACATTCAAAATCGGCATCTTTATCTTTGACGACGACAATCCCTGCGCCGGATCCTCCGGTCAATGTGAACAATGGCGGTGCCGTGGTGCCGATAATAACTCCGTTTCCATCGCGGAATGGAGGATCGACTTCGTCCTCGCTTATGTTCAAAACAACTAGTTTGTCCTTGAGCGAAGGAGGCTCTGCTACCTACCAAGTGCGCGCCACTTCCTCCCAAAACAGAGAAATGGCCGTCAATATAAAAACCACGCATCCCGGAATCACCGTGAACCCTAGCAAACTAATGTTTAACCCCATCAATTGGCAGAACTACCAAACCGTGACCGTGACTGCCAGCGCCGCCGCCGCCGACACGAACAAGCAGGCATATATCATGCATTCCATCCCCGCCAGCGAAGGCTTCATCGCTAGAAACGACGCCGGCGCCGTTTCTCTAACGATTGCTCATAAGGTTGTGGAGAAACCTAACAGCCAAGACAGCGTAGACCCCGAAGAACCGGTTGCCCCCGAACCCCAACTGCCGCCGACCGACTATGATCGAGATGATGATGGCTTGATTGATGTCAGCAACCTTGCGCAACTCCATGCCCTTCGCTTTGACTTGAACGGCGACGGCCAGCCGGACAAAGAAGAGGTGGCGGCAGCTTACAAGCAAGCCTTCCCCAGCGCTCTCGCCAACATGGGCATTCCCGCTGATGTCCCCGCCCAAGGCTACGAACTCACAACGAACCTGAACTTCGACACGAACGAAGACAAAACCATCAACGAAGAAGACGCCTTTGGGAACAAGGGAAAGGGCTGGCCGTCCATCGGCTCTTTCTCCCAACCTTTCCAAGCTGTTTTTGAAGGGAACGGCCATACCATCGACAACTTGTTTCAAGACCAGAGGGATCCCGCTCTCTTCGCTGATGAACCTTCCGGCTTGTTTGGGGCGGTCGGGCATCGGGCGCAAGTCATCCATGTAGTTTTGGGGGGGGTAGAGATAAGAGGGGTGAACTGGGTAGGCGCCTTAGCGGGATTGAGTCAAGGAGTGATTGTCGATTGTTCGGCGGGCGGGCAAGTGGTTGGTTATAATAGTGTGGGGGGATTAGTTGGTCATAACTTTGGGGAGATAGCGGATAGTCATGTTCGAGGGGAAGTTCGGGGGGAGACTAGCGTGGGAGGCTTAGTGGGCTGGAATGTGGGGGGATTGATTGAGGGGAGTTCGGCGCTAGGGCAAGAGACTCTTGGTTTAGTGGGCTTTGGGACGCCTGCGGCTCGTTAGGAGCGAAGTCTCATAACCTCCGCATTTTCTGGGAGGCACTTGGTTGTTTTGCTTCTCTTTTTTTTCAATCTCGCCAGCGTTGCATCTTCCCAAGAGTCTGGTTCACAAAGAACTCGAACAAATGAGAGGACGCGTCTAACTTTCCGATTTGGACAAAACGCTTTGTTGCTAGGCGAGATTTGGGTTTGTCACCTGAAACTAGGTTATGAACGCAAATCTGCGTTCGAGTTTGTTTGTTGTTATGAGAGGAAAGAGTCTTTGTCTGTCTAAAAAGCAATAGCTTTACAAATAAGGAGAGGCGTAAGGTCTTTGTCTCGTTTGAGTTTATCTTCCGTAGAGAAGAGAGTTATACAGTGTGTCTTCACGCATTCTGAAGCGCGGAAAGGCTTTGAGAGATAAGATGGCGGCGATGGTATAATCTTGTGAACCGTCTCGTTCGTCGCGGACGCGAAAACTGAAAGCGCCCGTCCAACTTCTGAAATCGCGATACAAGGTGTAGGATTGTTCTTCCAAAGTGCCGTCCCCGGCTTCGAATTGATGGCTTAGACGAGTTCCCCAGTTTTCATTGAATCGATAGTAGAGAGTATTGTAAAAGACGTTGTTGCCTTTGCCCCAAGAAATGGGATACTTTGGTTCATCTCTTAAGTAAAGATGTCCGAGTGTGAGGCTCCAAACGTCATTTGGAAGCAGGGTGATTTGGTGGTTGGCGAGGCGAAGATCCCCTTCGTTAAGACTATACCGAACGAAGGAGTGAAAAGACATCCAGTTTCGAGGATAGAGATCTAGATTGGAGCTTAGATCGCTAGTTTGCGCGGGGCGGGGATTGATATGCCAATCGGCGAACAAGTTCCAATCGACAAACGGTTGCGTTGTGTCGTTTGGGGCCGCGTTTGGTTTGCAGCTTGTTGCGGAGTCCGAATCGCAGGACGTTTTGGGCATTGATGCTGTCTATTGAATTGTAATCGGGGAACTGGATGGGGAGTTGCCATAGGCTGGGCAGTTCGCCGTCGAACCGAGGCAACATCGAAGGCAAAGTGGACGGCTCTGGAATATAGGCGTAGTTTATGGATGGTTGCACTATGTGCCGGAGTCCTTGAATGGACCAGAAGCGATTTGTGACTGCGTTGTAAGTGCGGGAAGCGCGGAAGTTTGCCTCCATACCGGTGTGGAAAACTCCTCGTCTTTGTTCTTCTAATGAGTTGCCGTGGGTAGCGGCGTAGTAAGTGTAACGCCCGACGCTTCGGGGAACGACGTTCAACCAGTTGAAAAAAGTGATGGGGAGGACGATTTGATGCCAAGTATCCAGACGAGCGGCGTGGAAGTCATTGGTTGAGTTGTTGGTTTTGGCGAATCGATGTCCTAGATAGCCGGCGCTTGATTCGTTTTCGTAGTAGAGTGGAAGTTGTCCGATTTGTTGCCTGAAGACGTTGAGTTTGATTTCTGGGAGTCGTTCTATTCGTTCGTAGAAGTCGTTCACGCGGGGTTGCGCCAACAGCGAGAGCGAGAAGTTTCGGCCGAGTTGTTCGATTTCAAGAAACGAGCGAGGTTGCGTGTTGCGGCGGTGTTCGGACTCGAAAAAATCGGGATGGATCCGCTTATCGCTTAGTTTTTCGATCACGGTTTTGGCGGTGAAGTTCGTTCGAATAGGAACGCGATGGCTAAGACGGAATCGAAAGCGGTCGTTGGGAATTGGATTGCCGTCGTCTTTTTCCGGATTCTTGTCGTGCAAGTAATAGGATTGAACTTCGCCGCTTCCGAACTTGCCCAAATCGTATTGCAAATCCGGCCCTCCGCCGACGCCTCGTTGCGTTCGATAATCCAAATTCAGGCGGGCGGTTAGGTTTGTGAGTGCTTGATAATGGTAAGTGGAAAGCAAGTAGCCTCCGTGACGGGAACGGTAACCGGGCGTAATCGACCATCGATTCCCGCGTCGATCCAGATTTGCTTTAAGCCAAGGCAAATACATAACGGGAATCTTTCCTATGTAAATAACGGCGTTGCGGGCGACAAAGTGTTTGCCGGAAACAATTTGAATGCGTTTGGCCCGGATTCGATAGTTGGGATTCTTGACGTCGTCCGTAGTCAAATAAGCGCCCTCGGCTGTGTAATTCCCGGCCTTATCGGAACCAAGCAGAGAATTGCTGGCAACAAAGAAAGGAGGTTTTCCCGTGCGGTAATTGGCCGCCCCCATAGTTCCAGTCCGAAAATTGTATTCCAGTCGCTCGCCGCTCCATGCTTGCCCGTCGCGTTGCAAAGTGACCGATCCTTCGGCGGTGACTTGGCCTGATGCTTGGTTGAAAGTAATGCGGTCGGCATAAAGTGACGCTTCCCCGTGCGCCGCGTCTTTATACTTGATGATGACGCCGTTTTCTGCCGTTCCCACGCCGGAATCGGGATCGTAAGAGAGACTGCTTTCTTTGGATGCCGACTCAATTTCCCACTCGGCGCTTTCCTGAGCGGAAAGGCTTGGCAGGTCGTTGGCAAGGAAGAGACTGGCGAGGAAAAACCACCGGACAAATCTCATGAGGAGGAAACTGTAACGGAAAAAGAAGCTTTTGGCCAAGTTTCTTGTGAGAAATCTCGCCGCCCCTATCCCATTGGGAGGACGGGGTCGGCGGCAGTTTTGCCGGCCACGCCGGGAGTTTGAAAACGCTTGCCCGCCAAAATTTCCTCCACCGTCAATAACTGCAACCGCGCATAAGACGCTCCCAACACTTCAACGCTCCCCGCGCCGGCCATTTCCCGCTCGAAGTTTCGTCGTTGCACCGGCGAAGGACTTTGCAACAAAATCAAACCGGCCATCGCCGCCTTGCGTTGCTGGCGCACGCCGGCCAAAGCCCGAACGAATTGGATGTTTGGCTTGCCGCCCTTTACTTCCAAAATCATCTCTTCCAAACGACTTCTCTCGCCCGCAAACCACAGCCGCCCGTCAATCCCGCCGTCCGCCGTGCGTTTGGAAGTGACAAAGCCGCCCACTTGCTCGGTTGCCCATTTTTGGAACTGCCACGGGTCTTGCTCCCACAGTTGCCTAGCGCCCTCTAAATCCTTGGGGATGCCGTCCAACACATAATCGCGTCCTGCCAGCAGGCCGAGATGGTCTTCCAAACGCACGGCGCTAACCCGTTTGACCGCGTGAATAGCGACGTCAATCCCGATCCATCGTCTTTCCAACTTGTGCGCCGCTTCAATGGTTGTGCCGCAACCACAAAACGGATCCAAAACTAAATCGCCTTTGTTGCTGGACGCCTTGATGATCCGCTCCAACAACGCCATTGGCTTCTGCGTCGCATAGCCCAAACGTTCCTTGTCTCCCGAAGATAGGTAAGGAACGTCCGTCCAAATTGTTCCAAGCACATGCCCCGGATACTCATCGGCGTAAATCTTATATCGAGGCTTCCCATTTTTTGTCCAATAAATTAGATACGGATTCTTGGCCAATCGAGCATCCAGTGTTTCTTGAGTCCACTTCCACCCGATTTTGCTGACTATTGTTCGGTCGATGAATTTACGAGGTTGGCCAGCACTCGATTTGTTTGGCGCATTCTCAAGAGCACAATGTTGATAGCGTCGGCCTGTTTCTTCCTCAATGTGCGGAAATCTCTTTTCCAAATCAAAGTCTCTGCCAAACATTTTGTTGAATTTCATTTCTTCGCTTTGAGAATAGAAAAGAATGCAATCCGCAACCTTGTCGTAGCCTTTTTCCGCCAGAGCATGGCTAGAGCATCGCTTCCAAACGATTTCGTTGCGGAAGTTTTGGTGGCCGAAGATCCCGTCCAAAGTGATTTTGAGATAGTGCGAGGCGGTTGGATCGCAGTGCAAATACAGCGAGCCGGTGGGTTTCAGAACGCTTTTCAGGCAAATCAGCCGTTCGGTCATGTAAATCAGATAGGCCAGCAGTTGGGGATGGGTGTGGCGCAAAGTGTTTGCCCAAGTGCGCAAAATATCGACGACGACTTGAGAAACGCCTTGCTGATTGGCGAGTTTTGGCAGGTTTTGAAGAGCGCGCTCCGAGTTGCCGTCCAGTTGCCACATATCGCAAAACGCCTCAATTTGGGCGGGCAAAGGCCTGCCTGTGGCGTCTTTGTAAATGGCGTTGTAGGAGCGGTTGCTGTTGAACGGCGGATCGAGATAAATCAAATCCACCAAGTCCCATTTCCATTCCCGCAAAAAAGTCAGGCAGTCGCCATAAAGCAGTCGGTTGCCGGTCGTTAAATCCACAAAGCCAATCTGCCCCGCGCCGCCGGCATTGTCAACGATTGTCCACCGCAGAGCGGGCAGATAATCCACAAAAGAAGTTGAATCTTTCTCCTCGAAGGCTAAAAACTGGGTTGTCTATCTTGGAGATTTTTTCCGATTTTTGCGTTTGACAAAAGGGAGCATTAGGAGAAGTATTTTGATTTTGCCGATTTCGAATTTGCCATGATTAGCGTCCGTGAACCGTCATTGAGGTCTGCAACCGCCTCAGATCGCCGCAAGGGGTTGTCGATTGAGCGAGTTTTCAGCGAAGAGGGGGAGGATCCTTTTGATTCGGTGGATTGGGGGAAGCGGAGTGTGGAGATCACCGACGAGCGCGGCGGCACGATTTTCCGCCAAGACGATGTCGAAGTGCCGAAATCATGGTCCTTGCTGGCGGCGAAAGTGGTGGTTTCCAAGTATTTTTACGGCGAGCAGGGAACTGCCGGGCGAGAGCGTTCCGTCCGCCAAGTGATTCATCGAGTGTGTCGGACGATTGCGGATTGGGGGATTGCGGACGGTTATTTCAGCAAGGAGGACGGCGAAGTGTTTTATGCGGAGTTGTGCTGGCTTTGTTTGCATCAATACGGCGCTTTTAATTCTCCGGTTTGGTTCAACGTCGGCCTCTGGCATCAGTATGACGTGGGAAAGAACTCGGCGCAGGGCAACTGGTTTTACCATCGGAGCGCAAACAAGGCGGCTCGGTCGCCCACTCAATACGAATATCCGCAGTGCAGTGCCTGCTTCATTCAATCTGTGGAGGACAACATGGAAGACATCATGCGCTTGGCGGCCAGCGAGGCGATGCTCTTCAAGCACGGTTCTGGCACAGGCACTGACTTGACTCCTTTACGTTCCAGCCGGGAGAAGCTCAGCGGCGGCGGTCGCCCCAGCGGGCCGTTGTCGTTCCTGCGCGTTTACGACCAAGTGGCCAACGTGGTGAAATCTGGGGGAAAAACCCGCCGCGCTGCCAAAATGAACACTTTGCGCGATTGGCACGGCGACATCGAGGAGTTCATCGACGCAAAACAAAAGGAGGAGAAAAAGGCTTGGGCTTTGATCGACGCCGGATATGACGGTTCCTACAACGGGGATGCTTACGGGAGTATCATGTATCAAAATGAAAATCTCTCTGTTCGCGTTAGTGACGAGTTTATGCAGGACGCTCTTGACGGACGGTCTTGGTGGACTCGCGCCGTCACCACCGGCGAACCTCTGGAGAAAAAAGACGCTGCGAAGCTTCTACGCAAGATTGCCGAAGGCGCGCATCTTTGCGGCGATCCCGGCCTTCAATTCGACTCCGCCATCCAGCGTTGGCATACTTGCAAGGGAACTGCGCCGATCCACTCCACCAACCCCTGCTCCGAATACGTCTTCCTCGACAACACCGCCTGCAACTTGGCTTCCTTAAACTTAATGAAATTCTCTGGCGCCGATGGTTTTGACGCGAATCGATTCAAAGCCGCGGTGCGCATTTTTATCACTGCCCAGGAAATTTTGGTGGACAACTCCAGCTACCCCACGCCCGCCATTGCCAAAAACTCTCACATTTTTCGCACATTGGGATTGGGCTACGCCAACCTGGGCGCGTTAATTATGAGTTACGGACTGCCTTATGATTCGAAGGAAGCCCGCGCCCTGGCCGGCGCAATCACGGCAATTATGACCGGCGAGGCATACACCCAATCCGCCTCCATTGCCGAGTCGATGGGGCCGTTCCAAGGTTGGCGGGACGCCAAATGCGCCGGCGTCGACCATCCCGTAGCCGCGAGTAACGCAGACTCCATGAGGGCCGTAGTGCGGCGGCATCGGGATGCAGTGGAATCCATTGCCGCCAGCTCGTTCGACAATCTGAAAGAGAAAGCTCAGGCCTGCTGGCAACGAGCCGAAGCGGCGGGAGAAAAATACGGGTTTCGCAATGCGCAGGTCACCGTGCTAGCGCCCACCGGCACGATCTCGTTCATGATGGACTGCGACACAACCGGCATCGAACCGGACATTGCGCTGGCGAAGTACAAACTTCTGGCCGGCGGCGGCATGCTCAAAATCGTCAATCAAACCGTGCCTCAAGCATTGCAACGATTAGGCTATGAAGAATCCGCCCTCCGTCAAATCATCGCGCACGTGGAAGAACACGACACCATCGAAGACATCCGCAAGGACGAAGACGCCATCGCCAGTGGACTGAATCCGGAACATCTTCAAGTGTTTGACTGCGCCTTCAAACCTTTTCAAGGGACTCGCAGCATTCACTACTCGGCGCATTTAAAGATGATGGCCGCCGCCCAACCCTTCATTAGCGGCGCTATTTCTAAAACAGTCAACTTACCAAATGACTGTTCAGTGGCAGAGATTCAAGAGGCCTACGTGCAAGCCTGGCGTCTCGGCCTCAAGTGCGTAGCCATCTACCGCGACGGTTCCAAACGATCCCAACCTCTCAGCACTTCAAAGACAGGCGAAGACTCCTCAACAACCAATGATGAGCTGCTAACGCAAATCGCGCAGTTGAAAGAACAAGTGGAAAACCTCAAGCACGCCTCCACCCAACCTGTGAGGCGCCGGCTCCCAGCAACAAGGATGGCAAAAACACACAAATTCGACATCGCCGGACACGAAGGCTACCTGACCGTCGGATTGTTTGCGGACGGATCGCCCGGCGAATTGTTCGTCACTATGGCCAAAGAAGGATCCACCATCGGCGGTCTCATGGACACCATCGGCACACTGACAAGCATGGCACTGCAATACGGCGTCCCCCTAGACATATTAGCGCGAAAGTTCTCTCATCAACGTTTCGAACCCTCCGGCTGGACAAAAAACCCCAGCATCCGCCAAGCAACCTCTATTACCGATTACGTGTTCCGCTGGATGTCGCAAGAATTCACCGCCGCTGGCGACGATCAAGAATCCGACCAAGTAGAATTGGTGATGTCCGGACTTGAAGCGGAAGTAAAAAAAAAAGTAAACCGCCCCGTTCCGGAACTGCCGCGAAATGAGGATGTGGAAATCTCGCAAAAAGTCGATACGTCTCCCCCGACGTCTTCACCTTCCGCGTCTCATCGCCGCAAACGAATTGAGACAATCAACGACGCCATAGCTCACTTTCAACAAGACGCGCCAATCTGCCCCTGTTGCGGCCACTTCACGATGCGCAACGGCGCATGTTACAAGTGTCTGAACTGCGGCGAAAGCTTAGGATGTTCGTGATTTGCTCGCAAACTTGAGCGATTCCAAAAACCTTGACAATATTGGCTTTAGTTCACCGGCTCGCCGATGCCTTCGCATAAACTTCGCCGCCCGCCTCTGCAAACTCCCTAGATTTTTCCTTCATGCCGGATTGAATCGCTTGCTCGGTAGTGACACCCTTTTCCTGAGCGTAGCGGCGCACGTCTTCGGTAATCTTCATCGAGCAAAAATGCGGGCCGCACATGCTACAAAAATGAGCGCTTTTGGCGCCTTCCTGCGGCAGTGTCTCATCGTGAAATTCCCGAGCGCGTTCCGGGTCGAGTCCAAGGTTGAACTGGTCTTCCCAACGAAACTCAAACCGCGCCTTGCTCAAGGCGTTGTCCCGGTATTGCGCTCCCGGATGTCCTTTGGCCAAGTCGGCGGCATGGGCGGCGATTTTATAGGCGATCACGCCTTCCTTGACGTCTTGTTTGCTTGGCAACCCTAAATGTTCTTTGGGCGTCACATAACAAAGCATTGCGCATCCATACCAGCCGATCATAGCGGCACCGATGCCGCTGGTGATATGATCGTAGCCGGGCGCTATATCGGTTGTTAACGGTCCCAATGTATAAAAGGGAGCCTCATCACACCATTGAAGTTGCTTTTGCATATTTTCGTGAATCATATGCATGGGGACATGCCCCGGCCCTTCGTTCATAACCTGAACTCCGTGTTTCCAAGCGCGACGTGTGAGCTCGCCTTGCACCTTCAATTCGGCGAATTGGGCTTCGTCGTTGGCGTCGGCGATGGATCCAGGACGCAGGCCGTCGCCAATCGAAAAGCTGATATCATAAGCGGCCATAATCTCACAAATATCATCCCAATGGGTATAAAGAAAGTTCTCGGCGTGATGATGAAGGCACCACTTAGCCATAATAGAACCGCCGCGCGAGACAATCCCCGTAGCCCGTTGGGCGGTTAAAGGCACAAAACGCAACAGGACGCCCGCGTGGATGGTAAAGTAGTCCACCCCTTGTTCCGCTTGCTCAATCAATGTTTCGCGAAACACTTCCCAACTCAAATCCTCTGCTTTCCCATTCACTTTCTCCAGCGCTTGGTAAATAGGGACAGTGCCGACAGGCACGGGCGAGTTGCGGAGTATCCACTCGCGAGTGGCGTGAATGTTCTTGCCGGTGGACAAGTCCATCACCGTGTCCGCTCCCCATCGAGTAGCCCAGCGCATTTTTTCAACCTCTTCCTCGATACTGGAAGCAACCGCAGAGTTGCCAATGTTGGCGTTGATTTTCACAAAGAAGTTGCGGCCAATAATCATCGGCTCAGATTCGGGATGATTCACGTTGGCCGGAATAATCGCCCGCCCGCGAGCCACCTCGTCGCGCACAAATTCGGGAGTGATAAATGAGGGAATCTCCGCGCCCCAAGATTGGCCCGGATGTTGTTGATTCAAGACGTTGCGGGCGCCGGTTGGGTTGGCTTCCGTGCGCAAAGCCTCCTCCCGGCCGAGATTCTCGCGGATGGCGACAAACTCCATCTCCGGCGTCACAATGCCTTGCCGAGCGTACCAAAGCTGAGTAACGGGATGCCCCGCCGAAGATCGAAGTGGTTTTCGCCGACTCACCGGTTCGGATGAAGAGGCGGACTTTGCATGTTGGCGGAAAACATGACCGTTATCTTCCGTCCGGAGTTCACGTTCTGCGCACTCCTCAACATCACCGCGCTCCAGTATCCACTGCCGTCGGAGAGGGGGCAGTCCGGTTTCGACCTTGCCGGCAAAGCTGGAATCTCCCCACGGCCCGCTGGTGTCGTAGACGCGGACGGGTTCGTTGGCTTCCAACCGCCCGTTCAGAGATTTGACGGAGGCTTGGGAAATTTCCCGAAGCGGAACGCGAAGGTTCTCGTGCCGCTTGCCTCGGACGTAGACTTTTTTCGAATTGGGCAAGCCGGCGTCGTTCGCTGTCACTGTGTCTTTTGATGCAATCATATTGCTTTTTACTAGATGGACGTCGTGGAAAGAGCAGGCATCTCCCGGATGCGCGCCAGAAACTCCTAGCCTTGCCTCTACAAGGAGATAGAAGCTTCCCAAAAAACCATCAACAAAAATCTGGCAAACGGATTCGGCATTGTCAAGCGCAATAGGAGTTGGGCCGGCGTTTGTTTCTCTGCCGCCGTATCGTCAGCGAAAAACGGCGCGCGAGTTAAGAAAGCGCATCGTTAGAAAACACGGCTACCGGATCCACAACGGATCGTCCGGCTGAAACCGCTTCGGGTTTTTAAAACTTCGTTAATCCATCGCTCCGAAATCGATTCCTCCCAGCATGGAAACATAGCCTCCGACAAATAGTAAACCGCATTGACAATGCTACAAGTGATTAGATTGAACAAGTTCTCTTTGAAGTTACCTTAAGTGAATCGGTTTCCGTTGATACTCTCTTGTTTAACTGATCAAGAGAAAAGAGTGGCCACTCACCTAAGGCCTTGTTGAGACTATTCTAATGAGCAGGCGACCCAACAACATGGAATCACTGCCCAACTTGTGATGAGCGCGGGCAAATCACAAAACAGATATAAAACGGAGCTTTCCCAAAAGAGAAAATAATTATTTTTGGCGTCCCTGAAAAATCCCGTTGATAAGACATTGTTGGAGGCTTTTGGTTTCGTCTATATGATTGACAGCGCAAGTCAGGGCTTTTGCAGAGGGCGAGGAGTGCGGGCGGCGAGGAAGGATTTAAGTTTTTCGGAGGTCTTGCCTCCAAAGCCCGGCACGGCGGCGATTTCCTCAATGCTGGCGAGCTTGAGTTTTTGGACGGATCCGAAGTGTTTAAGAATGGCAGCTTTGCGAGTTTTGCCCATGCCGGGAAATTCGTCAAGAAGGCTTTCGGAGATTTTTTTCAAGCGAAGCCGGGCGTTGTAGGTGTTGGCGAAGCGGTGGGATTCGTCGCGGACGCGCTGGAGGAGTTTCAGTCCTCCGGAATGGCGATTGAGGCGGAGGGGGATCGTTCGGTTCGGCAAGTGGATTTCTTCGAATTCTTTAGCCAATCCAATGATCGGGATTTGTTCCAGTCCCAGTTTTCGGAGTTCCTCCAGGGCGGCGTTGAGTTGGCCTTTACCGCCGTCAATAAGAATGAGATTGGGCATTTTGGCGGAGAGAGAAGGAGAATTGTTCGGATCTGTTGAATCGCACGCCTCCGCCTCTCTCTTAAGGCGCGAGTATCTTCGCCTTACTGTTTCCGCTATACAAGCGCAGTCGTCTTGTCCCTTTACGCTTTTCATTTTAAACCGTCGATAGCCGGCTCGGTCAGGACGACCGTTCTTGAAACTTACCATAGAAGCGACGGCAAAAGTGCCGCTGATGTTGGAGATGTCAAAGCCCTCAATATGCGCGGGCGGATGCGGCAATTGCAACGCTTGAGTCAAAGCTATGAGGTCTTGGTCCGGTTGAATCGCGACGGAAAGTCTTTGAGGCAAACGTTGGTAGCGGCCGCGCTTTTTCGTGCTGTTGCGAAGATCGTTGAGCATATCGCGCAGTTCGGCGGCCTTTTCAAATTCAAGTTTCGCCGCGGCTTTCTTCATCTCTTGTTCGATTTCTGCTTCCATCTCTTTGGATTGACCGTCGAGGAATTCGCAAGCGGCTTCAATTTGTTTCAAGTAGTCCTCCCGGGAAACATTGCCGATGCACGGAGCAGTGCAACATTTAATATGAGCGTAGAGGCAGTGTTTGTAATCGTGCTCATTTGGAGTAAGAGGCCGACAGCCGCGCAAGTTAAACTTTTTACGAACGTTGTTGAGTGTCCGGCGGATGGATCCCGAACTGGCAAAAGGGCCGTAGTATCGGCAATCGTCGTCTTGTTTTAATCGTGTCAAAGTGAAGCGGGGTATAGGGTCGTTGAGATTAATCTTGAGGAGCAGGAACCGTTTGTCATCTCGAAAGCTGACGTTATAGCGCGGTTTGAACTCCTTGATAAGTTTGCCTTCGAGGAGCAATGCGTCGGCGTCGCTTTTAACCTTGTGAGTGTCAAAATCGTGGATCGCGTCAATCAAGGCTAACAGCTTAAGATCCCAAGACTGCCGTCTGGATCGCTGAAAGTATTGGCTTACCCGCCGGCGAAGGTCTCGGGCCTTGCCAATGTAAATCACCGTCCCGAAACGATCCCTCATCAAGTAAATCCCCGGTTTATGAGGCAAGTGATTCAGCTTGTCGCGAATGTGTTTCGTAGCCGGCACTTGGCTTCCTTTCCAAACTCCGCTGAGATAGATTGGTTTTCCCATTCTTTGCGGGATGATTTATCGCCAGAGCAGTTTTTGTTTGGGGTGGAACGGCCTCTTCTCTTTGGAATGCGGAATCGACAATTCAGGCAGATGCGCGAACCGATTGTATTTCTTATTCTCATAGAACTGCTCCATCGACCAATGCTGCAATCGGGGGAACTCCACCGCCGAATCGCCGTATGAAAACGTTCCCATCGCGTCCGCCACTTCCTGCATGCCGTCTGACCAATCCTTCCTGCGCATCGTAATGAAGACGCCGGCCGCCGCGTCGTGCATCCGCATCGCCGTCGCAAAGTCCCTGACCTTGCCGACGCTCGGCGGCCGCCCGTCCCTGCTGGACTTGACCTGCGCGAAGACATAATCGCTCCCCTCGAAACTATGCAGCAGACGCCCGTGCCCGTCCACGCCGCCGTCCGCCGTCTGCTTATGATTCGCCTGCAGGCCGGGAAAGCATCGCTCCACCGCGAACGCCTCGAACGCAAAGGCGTCTTCTCTTTCTAATCGACGGCAGGAATCCAAATCCTCCGGCACGCCGCCGACTTCAAACTCGCGCCCGCATTCTTTGAGCCGATTGTAAACCACCGTCTCCACGCTCGTCAAAGAAACGTCAATGCCGACGAACCCCCTCTCCAAATTCACCGCCGCCACGCCCGTC
Source organism: Limisphaerales bacterium (assembly GCA_965203425.1). Taxonomy (GTDB): domain Bacteria; phylum Verrucomicrobiota; class Verrucomicrobiia; order Limisphaerales; family AAA164-E04; genus UBA2970. The sequence goes on from OZ241891.1 coordinate 1,051,449, forward strand.
GTCCCGCATCCAGCAAACGGATCCAGAACAATATCTCCGGGATTGCTGGATGCCTTAATAATGCGCTCCAACAACGCTTCAGGCTTCTGCGTCGGAAAACCCAAACGCTCGCTGTCTCGTGGATGAAGCAATGGAATATCTTCCCACCAATCACGGCATCCGACCATCCGATACATGCCTTGCTCGTCTCTTTTGAAGCCAAGTTCGTCAGCACCTTTGTGGTATTCTTTCCATTTTGTGTCGTCGAGATGGGATTTCACCATTAGTACGTTAAACTTTGTTTTGCGCGCGGGATTGCTTTGCGTCTTTAGATCCTGCTCGCTTTTCCCATAGCAGATTATCATGTCGTGTTTGCGTGCAAACCATCTTTTTGACACTCCGCCAGTTCGATAACACCAGATAATTTCATTGCGGAAGCATTCTTCGCCGAAGACGGCGTTCATGAGCAGGCGCAGGTAGTAGTTGGCGTAAGGATCGCAGTGGAGGTAGATGCTTCCCGTTTCTTTGAGGAGCAATTTGCAGAGCGCCAGCCGCTCGGCCATATAAGAGAGATAGGAAAGCATCCCGCACTCGCCAATCAGCAGGCGCATCGACTGGACGAAGTTCCTAGCCGGATGATGCTTCTCCGCCAGCATGCCGTCCACTCGTTTAGCCGCTTTGGGACTCCACCGCCAAATATCCTCGAACACCGTCGCCTGCGCGGTGCGGCCGGTTTGCGACTTCTCGCCTTTGTCAAAGAGAACATTGTAGTTCGCGTCCGAGTTCCACGGAGGGTCGCAGTAAATCAAGTCCGCCAGAACCGGCGGGTTGCATTGATTCCACTCCGTCCATTGCCTCATATTCTTCAAGCAGTCCCCGTAATAAACCTTCCCCTCCGTCATCCCCTTCGTCTTCATAGGCATAATTTAGTCGCTCTGTTCTTCTCTTTCCTCCTATTTTTTGAGGAAAGCATGCGGGGCGGCCATTCTCTTCGTCAAAAACTTCGCTTGCGCGCGGAGTTGGGAATGGGAAGGTTCTTAATGCTTTGGTATCAAACGAAGAAACATCTGATTCTCTTCAGCATTCGGCAGGATCACCGTCACTCGCGTATCTGTATCTCTTCCGCTGGCTTCTTGTATCACTGTGCAGTCCACTCCCTCGCGCAGGACTCGCCATTTGCCCGTTTTCAAACTCGAACGAGCCTCTACCGTGAACCCGTCTTCCTTGCCGGAATCCGCTACGAGAAAAACAAATCGAACCCCTTCTGGCGAAGCCTCCACCGCTAACAAGCGGCTCTCCGGCGTTCTTGCCCTTGCGGATAATGTCGATGGAAGGGAAATGTCGCGCGCTGTCTGTCGATCATTCAGGCTCAAATGGCTAATCAAGCCGGTTTCTACAACAGAGTGCGGTGGTCGAGTGACGGACACAGTGTAAATTCGGGAAGTTCCGTCCGGAGCAATAACGACAATAGTGATGGGGTTGACGCCGTCGATCAGAGCGACCTGATGTCCGGCAGTTTCCCTGTCTGCGTCCGCCGGCAAAATCACCGTCCGCGCCATAGAATGATTCCTTTGGGCCGTCACCGTCGTCGATGTTGTAGTTCGCGCAACGTTTCCCCTATAACTCGTAGTGCCGGCGACAAATTTGGGGCTTATGGTCACTCCGCTCAATTGCAGAGATTTTAACGAAGCATCCCCGGAGAATGATCGGTGTATCCTTATAGTGTAAGCGCGAGGGTTGCCGTTTGGCGCAATGACGACAATAAAGATGGAGTTAGCGCCTTCAATCAGATTGACTTGATGCCCTGCAGTTTCCCCATCCGCGTCCGCCGGCAAAATCACTGTCCGTGCCATAGAATGATTGGCACGAACCTCCACCGTAGTAACAGCTCTAGCCTGCCCAACCCTCGCCGTATAGTTGGTGGTGTTGCCGTGAAAGTTGGGGGAGAGAGTTGCGTTATTCAGAGTCAGGTTTTCCAATGTGTTATCAGAGGTGTCATCCTCAACCCAAACATCCAAAGTATAGTTCTTTATGCTCCCATCTGCGGCGGTGACGGTGATGGTGATCGTGTTGTAACTTTCTGTTAGGGCGACTTGATGTCCTTCAGTTTCTGTGTCCGCATCCGATGGTGAGATGGAAACGGAGGCCTCGGCGTGGTTGGCCTCGGCCGTGATGGTGGTGGAGGCGACGTTGGGAGCGACGGTAGCCGTATAGTAGGTGATGTCGCTACGGAAAGGAAGAGGGAAAGGAAAAGGAGTAAGTGAGGGGTTGCTCATAGTTAAATTTCTTAAGGTGTTGTCGCTGGAAAGCGCTCGACGAACTCTCACGGTATAAGTGCGACCAGAGATTCTAGTGTTGGAAGCGGTTACAGTGATCGTGATGGTATTCGAGCCTTCGGACATGTCCACTTGATGTCCATCGGTATTGGGATCGGCGTCAGTCGGCGAGATTGAAATGGAGGCTTCCGAACGGTCCGCCGTTGCCGTGATTGTAACGTTAGTGATCGAATCGGTAACTGCTGAATATTCAACGATAGATTTGCGAAAAGCAGGGGACAACTGGGCGCCGCTGACTTCTAAATAATTCAAGCTCGCCGTGTCTGAAAGGTGGTAAGCGTATAGCTTGTCGTAGGAAGAATCTACCACCCACATCGTCTCTCCGCCGGACCACAAACCGCGGGGTTGATTATTCCCCGCCGGCGACAGACTGTTGAAGTCTTTGGCTACGTCTCGGTTCTTGTTCGATAGATTGAAAGCGTAGATCTTGCTGATTCCGTTTGCGCCGGCAAAATCTGCCGCCCACATGGTTGTTCCATCTGACCAGATTCCTTGGATGTACCGATTTCCGATGGTATTATATGTGTCAAAGTCTTCGGATGGATTCCGGCTTTTGTCAGACATGTTGTAGGCATAAATTCTATCTGCAGTGTCGGCCACCCACATGGTTGTCCCATCTGACCAGATTCCCGTGGGATTGGTATTTCCGGCGGCGCTTAGTGTATTGAAGTCTTCGGATGGATTCCGGCTTTTGTCGGACATATTGTAGGCGTAAAGTTTGTCATCCTGCCAGTCCGCCACATACATGGTTGTTCCGTCCGACCAGATTCCCATTGGGCTGGTGTTTCCGGCGGCGCTTAGTGTATTGAAGTCTTTGGCGGGATCGCGTGTTTTGTCGACTGTTTTGTAAGCGTATATTCTGGCATCCGAAGCATCTGCTACCCACATAGTGATTCCATCCGACCACAGGCCGCGAGGATGGCTGTTTCCAGCGGCATTTAGCGCATTAAAATCTAAGGCTCTGTGCCACGAAGTGGACCGAGAAACGAGCAGGGTGTAGTCTCGCGCTATTCCGCTTTCGCTGGTAACGGTGATGGTGATTGTTGTGTTGTCGCCTGTCGATAAAGCCGCCTGATGTCCGGGGGTGTTGGGATCGTCGTCCGGCGGCGAAATTTCTACTGAGGCGCCCTCGTGAATAGCCACTGCAGCAACAACGACGTGGGCAACGTCGTAGTCAATCGTTACCGCTCTGTAAAAATCGGCGCGGCCGTCAAAGTCGGGAAGCCACTCGGCTCCAGCCAGTTCCAAAGACGCCAGGTTGTTGTCGTCAGAAAGCGACGGTTCTTGCGTTGACAAACGGTAGGCGTAAATTTTGTCATCCTTAGCGTCGGCCACCCACATGGTGGTTCCGTCTGACCACAGTCCTCGAGGTTGATCATTTCCGGCGGCTTCCAGTGTGTTGAAGTCTTTGGAGGCGTCCCGGCTCTGCCCCGACAGGTTAAATGCGTAGAGTTTGTTGGTGCCGCGGGATCCCGCAAAATCCGCTGCCCACAGCGTTGTTCCGTCTGACCAAATATCTTGGACGTATCGATTCCCGATAAGGCTCCGGATGTTGATCTCTTTGGCGGGATTGGGCTTTTTATCGCTCATCTTGTAGGCGTAGATTGTGTCCGCAGTGTCCGAAACCCACATCGTGTCGCCGTCGGACCAGATTCCTGTGGGACGAATGTTTCCGGCGACGATCAAAGTGTCAAAATCTTTGGCGGGATCGCGGCTTTTGTCGCTCATTTTGTAGGCGTAAATCTTAGTATCCTGCCAATCTGTCACCCACATTGTTGTGCCGTTAGACCACAAGCCGGTGGGGAGATTGTTTCCCGCTGCGTCCAAAGTATTGAAGTCTTTGAGGGGATCGCGCGTTTTGTCGGCCGTTTTGTAGGCGTAGAGTTTGCCGTCGGCGCCGTCCGCCACCCACATCGTGGTGCCGTTGGACCAGAGCGCTTGGGGAGAAGTATTTCCTGCGTTTTTTAGGTTGTCAAAGTCTTGCGCGGGATTGCGCTCTGTGAATGTGGCGGCGTTGGCGGCGAAAAGACTGGCAAAAAGAAGGCAGGAGAAGGCGGCGCGCTGTCCCCAAGCGAACGATCGAGAGGAACTGGTTTTTGGATTCATTTGATTATTTTTGCTGGAAGATGAACTTTTCATCTGCGGAGGAGTTTCTTCGAGCCGGGATTTTCTGTCAACAACGAAAACAAAAAGATTTTTTAGCGAGGGACGAATTTTTATTAAAAAAAATCTTGTTAAAAAGCTTGCCATTGGCTGGTGGATTGTTTTGACTTGGGAGACAAGAGAGACGTGAAACTGTTTCGAAACAATCGAATCGTTGCCGGGGGGACGGGCGGAAGCTTGGTCGTTTTGTTTCTTTTGCTCTCGCTGGGCGCTCGCAGCGTCGATTTCCATTGGTTGATGCACGGCGACGAGGTGGAGTGTTCGTTGACCTATCCTTCTGCCTGCCATTCCGATGAGGAACGGGATTCTGCGCCAGAGTCTCCCCCTCCCGATCGCGATTGCCCGCTGGAGCCCTTTTGTCGCGCCGGTTTTTGGCACAGCATCCAATCCGCTGAACTGGTTTTGGAGCATTTGTTGTCGGTCGATCTTTCTTGTCTGTTTTCTATCCTTCCTGAAGGGCGCGTTCGTTTCTCCGACGGACCTCCTCGTGCGCCTCCGGTTTTGGTTTAGGCATTCTTCGTTTCCGACGCCTTTTGCGGGCGGCGGAAAAAGTTCCCCATTGTTTCGATAGATAACGGCGGGAACAGAAGTTCACTAAACCAAAACTGTAAACTGTATGATGAATTATCAGAACTGCGTCCGGAAACCGTCCGGATCGGCGGGGAACCGCCAAAATGTCCGTGCTTTTACATTAATTGAGCTTCTCGTGGTGGTTGCGATCATCGCGATCTTGGCCGCGTTGCTTTTACCGGCCTTGAGCAAGGCGTCCGCTCAGGCCAAACGGATCAAGTGCGCGTCCAACTTGAGGCAGATTGGCCTGGGGTTTCGAATGTACGCTGATGACTTTGAAGGGCTGCTGCCGATGACTGGGCACGAAACCCGCATCACAAACAAAATGTGGATTCGCCAACTGCGCCCGTATGTTGGCAATTCGGAAAAGATTCGACTTTGCCCCGCCGATCCGAAGCGCAACAAGCGGCATCAAAGGAGCGGCACCAGTTACATATTGAATGAATTTTTGTCCGTGCCTCGTGTGGATCCGTATGGGCGCCTGATTGAGCCTTTGCCGAAGTTAGACCAGTTAAAGCAACCGTCCGAAACCATTTTGCTGTTTGAAACCGCTGATGACAACGCTCCGACCGTTGGCGAGGATCACACTCATTCTCGGATTTGGCTACAAGGATGGGATAGTGTGCTCGGCGACATTCAACCCGACCGCCACCGAACCGGCGCTCACCAAAAAGACCGAAGCAAAGGGCGCGCCAACTACCTATTTGTCGACGGCCATGTGAAAAGCATTGACGCCGCCGAAGTCAAACGACTGATTGAACAGGGCGTCAACATCGCCCAACCCCCCGAATTTCGTCCGTAGGCGGCGGAGTAGCCGTTTGGGACAAAACTAGAAACATAACAATAAGTAACACAACATATGATACACACACTGCAAACAAATAAGAGCCGTGTCTCCATTTGGACCGGCATAGAGTTGGCGCTTTGCGCGCTGGCGACGTCGATCTCTGCGGGAGATCGAGAGGTTAGGTCCGATGGACACGGCGATGTATCCATCAACTACGCCGAAAACCAATGGCAGTTGGGATTGCGTTTGGACAGTCCGCCGGGAATTCACCCGCCGGAGGAATGGATCATTGCCTTGGATCAAAACACCAAACTCTCCATTCCCGACGACGCCGACTTCGGTTTCTTGGGCGAAGCGGGAAACCCAATTTGGGTTTTTCCGCAAGTGTCCCGAGAAGGCACTTGGTTTCTGGGCATTTCAACGGATGAAATTGAGTCCGGAATTTTTGCCGAGAATCGTTTCGATATGCTGCTGAGCAGCGTAGAGGGGCCGGGAGATTTTGTGACATGGAGGGCCGGCACCGGGCAAGTAGAAGTCCTACTGAATTCACGCGACGGTGTCGATGAAACGGATCAGATAGAGCTGCGCGCAGGGGGAGGGCATCTTCACAAAAACTGGGGTTTTACCTCGCCGGGAACGCATTTTGTCGGGTTCCAAATGCGGGGAACTTTGGCCGGCGCTTCGGAGCCAATCACCAGCGACGAGCAACTCTATCGCTTCGCCGTGAACGTTCTGGATCGCGGAGAAGTGGAGATGGAAGTTGCCTTTGAAGATGGCGAATTGAAATTGGTTCTGCTGGACAGACACAGCGACCATGAGGACGGACACAGCGACCATGAGGGCGAAGACGGACACGACCATGAGGACGAAGATGGACACGACCATGAGGACGAAGATGGACACGACCATGAGGACGAAGACGGACACAGCGGCCAAGAATTTGAAGCCAACGAAGCGGCCTTGCACGCCGGGCCGTCCACTTGGCAGAAAGTGCCCAACCACCCGGTCTTTGCCTTTCTGGGAAATCCGGGCGACACCGTGTATCTCTTGCCGCAGAGCGAACGGGAAGGAGTCTTGTTCCTCGGCATTGCGGGAGATGAAATTAAATCCGGCATTTTTGAAAACGACGCGGTTGCGTTGAGCTTGGTAAACGTCGAAGGGCCGGGCGCCGTCTTTCTCTACGCAACCGATACTTTCGGCAATCCGACGGTGTTCTTCAATTCAGAAGACGGCATTAGCCAAAGCGACGTGTTTCCGCTCTCCGCCGGCGGCCATTCCCATCAGAATTGGGGATTTACCACGCCGGGAATCTACCGTGTCGGGTTGACCGCCTCCGGTGTTCTCAATGCGGACGGACAAACGGTTTCCAGCGAAGAAACCACCTTTCTGTTTGAAGTCTTCGGGCCGACGATTTTTAGCGAGGGCGAGTTGGACATCGAAATCATCTATGAAGACGGCGAATGGGAAATAGCTGCCTTGGATGAAGCCAACGAGCGGGAAATTTGCCCGTCAGAATTAATCCTTCAAGGCGGGGCGGCAACCCAAATCCGCGTGCCGGACAACGAGGCTTTTCGTTTTCTCGGCGCTCCCGGCGCCGTCGTCAACGTCTTGCCGCAAGAAGAAATGCCCGGCGTCCTTTTCCTCGGCATTGCGGCGGATGAAATTGAGTCCGGCATTTTTGAAAATGACGGGGTTGCGTTGAACTTGGCAAGCGTCGAAGGGCCGGGTGCGGTTTCGCTTTATAGCGTGGACGCCCTTGGCAACCCGACGGTGTTCTTCAATTCAGAAGACGGTATTAGCCAAAGCGACGTGTTTCCGCTCTCTACCGGCGCCCATTCGCATCAGAATTGGGGCTTCACCGCGCCGGGCGTTTATCGGGTTGGATTGCAAGCGTCGGGAACAACATTAGCCGACGAAGGCCAAGCAAGTGCCAGCGAAGTAAAAACATTCACCTTCGAGATTTTGGATGAGAGCCTCTCCATTGGATTCAACGCCGATGGCCGCCTAATCCTTTGGTGGCATTCGCAAACTAACAAACAATACCAAGTGCAAGTCAAATCCGGTGACATCGACGCAGATTGGACCAATCGCTTTACTCCCTTGACGGGAACCGGCGGAATACTGGAGCAACCGTTAGAAATGCAGTCCAATAGCGCAGAGTTTTTTCGGGTCATCCAGCTACAATAACCGAACATCGCATTAGGAAAACGCTTTGCAACACGCAACCGTCGAGGCAACTCGGCGGTTTTTTTGTAATTGCGCTCTGCCCCATTTGCATCTGCTAATTAAATTTATTCCTAAATTTCAACAAGGAAACGCCTCTCGCAGATATAACTTGGGAAAAGGAGGAAGTAAAAAATCTTATGTTAATTATAATCTTTTACATGCGAATCAATTGTTTGGATACTCTTTGATGGCTATCTTCTTTGTGCGTATTGTTACAGAGGCGTTTTGAAGTTTGAGGCGCACAAAGCTTTTCCTATGTTAATTTACTTGTTTTCGCCGGTGATGTCCAGCTTTCTCCAGCCCTCAATATGCAAAACGGCTGCTCAATTTCGCGGCATTTTTGGCAAAATTCATTTGGGCTTGCAGTATTGAACTCAAACATTTCATAATGGCATGGGATTACCATTCGGGCGCCAATGTTTTTCGCCAATTGCGCCGCTTCTCGTCCCCATAGGTTGCCGGCTACTCGACGCTCTGATAGCCGCCCGTTAATGGGCAAAATCACCAGATCAATTGTCCAATGTTGCAACCAGTTTTCCATGCCTTGATATAGAACTGTGTCTCCGCTATGATAAACCGTCCATGAACCAAATCGGACAATATAGCCGAGGCAGTGATGCTGTCCAGATTTATTGACTTCCCAAGTTTCGTGCGCCGCGGGAATCCCGTGAAATTCGAATCCGGCAACGGACTTATGACTTCCGGCATCCAGGCCGAGAGATTGAGACGCATCCATATCAAGACGCTCGGCGACCCGTTCCCTGTTGGCTTCTGGGATGATCAGTTTGAGATTAGGATTGACGGAGAAAAGTGGAATTAGGGTTTCCGCATCCATGTGGTCTGTGTGATTGTGACTGGAGGTGACCACTTGGATGAAATTAAGATACTCCGGCGCAATGACTTGTTCTGTCATTCGCACGTGGGGTTTGTCTGTGGAGGCATACTTTTTCGTCAGCGAATCAGAAAGGTAGGGGTCCAATAAAAGATGTTTCCCTTGCCATTGAATGAGAAAGCCGCTTTGCCCCAACCACCAGCAACGGAAGCGAGACTTGTCTTGGATTGTCTTGCGCACGTCATCTAAAAATGTTCTTCCTTTTTGATAAGCTTTGATCATCTTTTAATCTTCTTTTTTCGTTTTTGATCTTACAGTGATATGCCAAGTTCCCTTCGCACTTTCCCCACTCCCTTGGCTAGGTTTTGCAATTTTTGTTTTGCCGCCCATCGTGCGGTTTGACTGAGGCCGCAATCCGGCGCGAAGGAAAGCCGCTCCGCCGGCGCGTGTTTTAGGCATTTTCTTACCCGCTGGGCAATGTCTTCCACTGTTTCAATATAGTAGCTTTTGACATCCACAATGCCGACGGCAACGCAAGCTGTTTCGGCAATGGCGGCGATGATTTGCAATTCGGCAAACTCTCGACTAGCCATCTCAACATGAATCTCGCTGGCTTTCAGTTTTTGAAAGGCGGGGAACATAGGCGAATAGCGGCGCAAACCTACCGCATGCCCTTTGAAGTTGCCGAAGCAAAGGTGTGTGGACAAGCGGCACTTGTCGGCCACAGTCTCGACCGTTCGATTGAAAATATCGACAAAGCGTTCGGGGTCTTCTCGATGAGCGTAACAACTCATGGACGGCTCGTCTACAGCCACTTCCATGCATCCGGCATCCACCAAGTTCTCCAACTCCCTTCGAACAATAGGCAATAAAGCTTCTGTCACTGCGTAGCGATTTGGATAATGCTCGTTTGGAATTAAACGGCCGCTGAGTGTGTAAGGCCCCGGCACGCTGGCTTTAAGCCGGGGAGAAGGCAAGAGAGAACAATCCTTCCCGTCCGCCGCGCCGTTGACAAGATAGCGGTGCGCAAGTTTCTTCAAGCGCGTAAAATCCTTAACCGTTCCCAAGCCTTTGGGCGCTGCCAACTCGCCTATGATTCGGTGCTTGCCTCGCTGATCGTGCGCCGGCGGTCCGTGAAGGCGAGGCGGAGCCTCCTCCAAGTCAATCCCCTCTAAAAATCCATAAAAAGACAAATTGAAGTCTAACCGCGTTTGTTCTCCATCGGTAATCACGTCCAACCCCGCCGAGACTTGATCGTGAACGGCGGCCAACACCGCGTCCTCAATCATTTCCTCCCGATCCGCGCTCCCAAAATCTTCCAAATGCCGACGCGCATATTCCAACCAAGATGGAAATGAATAACTCCCCACAACCGTTGTGCCTAATGATTGCGCTTTCATTTGCCAAACCTTATCCCAAACCTTGTTGGAAGGGAACTTTGATGTTCGATGAAGTTGTCTTTCTCCATCTGCTTCCTCGCCTCAATCTTGTCCTTAAAATTTTGACTGCTGAAATAACGAACGGAAACGGCGGAGAGAATGGACTCGTTTTTGGAATGACTTGCCGCAAAATCTCCGTTTTCGGCTTTTGAAATTTTTCTTTTCCGGCAATCGTTTTTCCAGATTTTTGGAAAACGGAAACTGCCGGACTTTCCTGTCTCGCCAAAAACAGATTTTTTCGCTTGCAAAGGGAATCGTTGTCCATAGAATTATTTGCGTTTTTTCAAATATCAGTTTAAGCAAAGTCAATTTATGAAAGCGGAAATGGTCGATTTACAAACTTTGTTCGGCAAGCCGGTATCTTATCGAATACCGCAGTTTCAACGCCCTTATGCTTGGAAAAAGGGCGAGCAATGGGTGCCTCTTTGGGACGACGTTCGCAACCTTGCCGATGGCTGGCTCTGCCGCCAACAGAACGCCAAGTTGCGCCCGCACTTCATGGGTGCCATCGTCTTGCAACGGCAGAACAACGCCAGCTCGGAAGTCGAAAAGCGGATTGTCGTGGACGGACAACAACGGCTTACCACCCTGCAACTGCTCATCCGGGCGGCGCAAGAGGTCTTTTTTAGTTTGAATGATTCTGAAAGGGAGTCTCGCTTGCGGCGTCTGACTTCTAACGAAGAAAGCTACTGGGCCGAGGATAACGACAACGAGACCAAAATTCGCCAGTCCAATTCCAATGACAAATACGCTTTTCAAGGAGTGATCCGAGACGGTGAAAAAGGCAGAACGAATGTGAATTCCGGGATCCGGGGAGCGTACGGATACTTCGTTACCGAGGTAGAGAATTGGTTGAATCTGGATCCGAAGAATCTCGCGAACCGATCAAACGCTTTGGAAGAAATACTCACCAAGCATTTTCAAACGGCCGCCATTGATTTGGACGAAGACGAGCAACCGCACATCATCTTTGAAACTCTGAATTCCCGTGGAGAGCCCCTGAATCAGTCGGACCTCATCAAAAACACCGTGATGTATGAGGCCAAGGTGGTTGATGATTCCGACAAAGCCAACAAACTTTGGGGAATGTTTGAAAATGAATGGTGGCATGCCGGCACAAGAGATGGTCGTTTGATTAGAATACGTCTGGATAGATTCCTGAATTATTGGATGGTTGTGCTCACTCGGAAAGAGGTCGCGGTGGATCGTCTAGCGGCGTCTTTTCGCGAATACATCAATCCAAAGAACATGGACCGTAAACGTTCTATAGAAGAAGTGGTTGCAGGTGTTAGAAATGCCGGCAGGATATACATGGATATGGAGAAAGCCATATATCCGGGAATAGAAACTTTCTTGGCGCGAATAAAAACTATGGAGGTAGGTGGTACAATAATGCCTTTGTTGCTATGGTTGTATACTGCCGAAGTCACCGAGGAGCGGCGGCTGCGGTTTGTGCAAGTCTTGGAAAGTTATTTGGTGCGGCGGCTGCTCTGTGGTCTGCGTCCTACGGGTCTCAACGAGTTTTTCCTCAGGATGATTTTGCGTGAAATTGAATCTCACAACGCAGATAATTTTCTAATCGAGAAGCTTTCGTCAGCGACGATCGATTATCGTCTTTGGCCCAACGACCGCATGGTGCGTGAAGAACTTGCCGGCAATTCCATGCATTGCAAGGGGCCCCGGCAGAAAATGGTGATGGAAGTCATAGAAATGCATATGCGAAGCGATATGGCAGAACCACTGGGCAATACCAGTCAATTGACCGTCGAGCATATTTTGCCTCAGAAATGGGAAAAGAATTGGCCCTTGCCATCCACGGTTGTGGACAGAGAGGAAGCGACGGAAGATCGCAACAAGGCGGTCAAAGCCATTGGCAACTTGACTTTGACTTCGGGCAAATTGAATGCGAGCCTTTCCAATGGCGCTTGGAAAGAAAAGCGGAAAACTCTTGGCAAGCACAGCGGCCTATTCCTCAACAAAGATCTGCTCGAAAACCCTCCCGCTGTATGGGATGAATCCGCTATTATGAAACGTAGCCAACGCTTGGCGGAGTTGGTCATAGAAATTTGGCCCGGCCCTGATAAATTCTAGTAAAATCTTTGCCTGCTTTTCGCCAAAGGCTAGAAGTGGATTTTTCTTTGTAAAGAAGATTTTATTGTTCGTTCAAGGACTTTTTCTTTTCGTCGGAAGGTTTTGTTTTATATGTTCACGGCATAGTGGTGAGAGGTAAAGGAAAACGATGTCTGATGTTTCATCCAGATCTAACTTGAAGGCTCAGAGGAAGTATGTTCGGGCGGTTGGCCCGCGGTTGCGAATATTGCTTCGCGTGGTTTTGGGTTTAGTTGCCATATTGGGCGCGAATTCCGCTTATTTGGGCGGGATTACTTTATTAGAGTGGTGGCATGGGGAAACTTACCAAAACTATTTTTACCAGTACATGTTTCTAGGACATTTATTGTTGGGGCTTGTGTTGTTGGCGCCGGCGATTGTTTTCGGGATCCTTCATATGCGCAATGCTCGCCATCGACCGAATCGCCGGGCTGTCCGGGTCGGCTACGTTCTTTTTGGGACGAGTTTGGCGTTATTGTTTTCCGGCGTGGCTTTGATGCGGGTAGAAGGGTTGGAGATTCGGAATCCAAACACTCGGTCCATGGTTTATTGGATTCATGTGGTCACCCCGTTTTTAGCAGTTTGGTTCTATGTATTGCATCGTTTGGCGGGACCTAGGATTCGATGGCGGACGGGGCTGGGTTGGGCGTTGGCGCTAGGTGGAATTGTATTAGGGATGGTGTTCTTTCACTCCCAGGATCCGCGGCAGTGGAATGTCGCCGGCCCCAAGGAGGGAAGCCGTTATTTTGAGCCATCTTTGGCGCGGACGGCGAGCGGCAATTTTATTCCGGCAGAGACGTTAATGATGGATCAGTATTGCAAGGAGTGTCACCCGGATGCCTATGAAGGTTGGTTCCACAGCGCGCATCATTTTAGTTCTTTCAATAATCCGCCTTATTTGTTTAGCGTGCAAGAAACGCGGCAGATTTTGATGGAGCGGGACGGGAATGTGAAGGCTTCTCGGTGGTGCGCTGGTTGTCACGACGTGGTGCCGTTTTTTAGCGGATCTTTTGATGATCCGAATTTTGATATGGAAAATGACCCAACCGCTCATGCAGGGATTACTTGCACGGCGTGCCATGCGATTACACATATAAACAGTCCAAGAGGCAATGCGGATTATACTATTGAGGAGCCAGTGCATTATCCCTTCGCACAGAGCAAGAATCGCTGGCTTCGATTCCTTAATCGGCAGATGATTAAGGGGAAGCCAGCCTTTCATAAAAAGACTTTTCTTAAGCCGTTGCACAAGACAGCGGAGTTTTGTTCCACTTGCCATAAGGTTAGTTTGCCGTATGCGCTGACGCACTATAAGGAATGGCATCGCGGGCAGAATCACTACGACAACTTTTTGTTAAGCGGAGTTTCTGGCGGAAATGCGAAGGCCTTTTACTATCCTGAGCGAGCGGAGGCCAACTGCAACGGTTGCCACATGCCGTTGCGGGGGTCGGATGACTTTGGCGCGGATTTCTTTGATACTTCTTCGGTTTTGTCGATTCATGATCACCTTTTTCCTGGGGGCAACACTGGTGTGCCAGCGTTGCGGGGTGATTGGGAATCCGTGTCAGCGCAGCAAGAAATTCTAAAAGATTCATTGCGGGTGGATATTTTTGGGATTCGCGAAGGCGGCATAATTGACGGGAAATTGTTGGCGCCGCTGAGAGATCGATCCGCGTTGTTAGCGGCTGGGCGGACGTATTTAGTTGAGATAGTTTTGAGAACCTTGACGGTTGGGCACGTCTTTACTCAGGGCACTGCGGATTCTAACGAGGTATGGGTGGATGTGGAAGCGGTGTCCAATGGTGTGATATTAGGGAGGAGTGGTGGTCTGGGCAAGTTCAATCAAGTGGATCCGTGGGCGCATTTTGTGAACGTCTATATGTTAGACCGGGAGGGGAATCGAATTGATCGGCGCAATGCTCAAGATATTTTTACTCCGCTTTATGATCATCAAATTCCTCCCGGGGCGGCGGATGTGTTGCATTATCGTCTTGAAGTTCCACCGAATCATGTAGGGACGATTGAATTGAGAGCTCGGCTAAATTATAGAAAGTTTGACACAACCTACATGCAGCATGTTTATGGCGCGGATTTTGTTAACTCTTTGCCCATTACGCTGATTGCCGAAGATCGGGTGGTGTTGTCGGTGGGTGTTGCCGATGGGAAAGAGTCGTCGCCGGAGATTGGCGAGAGTGATTCGATTCCCCAATGGCAACGATGGAATGATTATGGAATTGGCTTGTTGTTGCAGGATGGCGGCAGTAGGGGGCAACTGCGGCAGGCCGAATACGCCTTTGCTATGGTAGAGGAACTGGGCAGGCCGGACGGGCCGCTGAATTTGGCGCGGGTTTATTTGAAGGAAGGACGAGTGGGAGAGGCGGTTGAGGCGTTGGGGCGGGCTTCTGTGTTTGATCCTCCGGCGCCGCGTTGGACTTTGGCGTGGTTGAACGCGTTGGCGAACCGGCAGAATGGTTTGTTTGATGAAGCGATTCGGGAATTTCGCAGTATTTTGGAGGATCGTTATGCGGAGATTGTTCGGCGCCGATTGGATTTCTCCAAGGATTACGAGGTGTGGAATGAGCTGGGTTTGACTTATTCCGGGAAGGCGACGACGTTGCGAAGCCGGCCGGAGCAGTATGAGGCGACGTTGCGTTTGGCGACGGAGGCTTTTGGAAGAACCCTCGCTTTGGACCCGGAGAATGAGGCGGCGCATCACAATTTAGGGGTTCTCTACGCGTTGTTGGGAGAGGAAGAGGCGGCGGCCGAACATCGTCGATTGCACGAGCGCTATCGCTCTGACGACAACGCGCGGGATCAAGTGATTGCCATTGCCCGCGAGCGGGATCCGGCGGCTCGCAATGCGGCGCAACCGGTGGTGATTTATGACTTGCATCGGTCAGGCGCGCCGGGGTTGTGAGGATTGGCGGGTTGTTTCCGCGAAAGTCTGCCTTTAAATATCAAGGCTATGCGAAATTCGGATTTCGGCGAGGGCAAGGAGGCAGGGGTTACCGCCTCCGAGGATGATGCAATCATTGGCCGGGCGTTTTGCTGGTCGGCATTTGCTTTTGTTGCGCTTCTGCTTCTTGCTTGGGGGGTGTTTTTGCTGCGCGGCTGTTTTGCGGAGCGGACGCCTGAGCGGATTACTGAGTTGGAGGCTCCTGAAATTCCCAAAGAATCTGCGGCGGCGATTCCGGGGGTTGTGTTTCGCGAAATTACTGCGGAGGCGGGCATTGATTTTGTTCATAATAGCGGCGCGCAAGGGGACAAGCTTTTGCCGGAAACGATGGGCGGGGGCGTGGCTTTTTTTGATTTTGACGGAGATGGCGATCAAGATTTGCTCTTTGTGAATGGGACGGGTTGGTCGGAGAGCGATTTGGCGACGGCGGCGGCGCTTTATGAGAACGACGGCGCCGGAAGGTTTGCGGAAGTGACGGAAGGTTCCGGCTTGGATGCGCCTTTTTATGGAATGGGCGCCGCGATTGCCGATTATGACGGCGACGGTTGGCCGGATGTTTATTTTACCGCCGTGGGGCAAAATCGTTTGTTTCGGAATGCGGGCAAAGGACGGTTTGTTGATGTGACCGCGTCCGCGGGCGTGGGCGGATCGACGTCTGAATGGAGCACTTGCGCTGCGTGGTTCGATGTCGAGAACGATGGCGATTTGGATTTATTTGTCGGCAACTATGTGAAGTGGAGCCGGGAGATTGACTTCCAATTGGGGAGCACTTTGGTGGGGATAGGTCGAGCGTACGGGCAGCCGATGAATTTTGAAGGCTCGTTTCCGCGTCTCTTTTTGAATCGAGGTGACGGTTCGTTTGGAGATGCGTCGGGGTCGGCTGGCGTTCGGGTGGAGAATCGGTCGACAGGCGTGCCTGAGGCGAAGTCGTTGGGAGTGGCGCCGGTGGATTTGAATCGGGATGGTTGGATGGACTTAGTTGTGGCGAATGACACGGTTCGCAACTTTGTTTTCAGCAATCGATGGGATCGAACTTTTCTGGAGGTTGGTGCGCTGACGGGGATTGCTTATGACGCTTACGGCAAGGCGCGAGGGGCGATGGGCATTGACACGGCGCGGTATCGAGAGGACGAGGGGTTGGCGGTTGGCATCGGAAATTTTGCCAATGAAATGACGGCGCTTTACGTCGAGCAAAACCGTTCCATGATTTTCACGGACGAGGCCGTTCCGGCAGGAATTGGTCCCGTCAGCCGTTTGCTTTTGAAGTTCGGGCTGTTTTTTTTCGATTACGATTTGGATGGCTGGCAGGATTTGTTGACCGCCAACGGCCATTTGGAGGAGGCCATTTCTCAAATTCAGAAGAGTCAACAATATCGACAGCCCGCTCAATTGTTTTGGAACAGCGGCCCGGAGCATGGATGCCGGTTTCTTGAAGTAAAGGCCGAGCAGGCGGGCGGCGACTTGTTTGAGCCGATTGTTGGGCGAGGATCCGCCTTTGCGGACATTGACGGCGACGGAGACTTGGATTTTGTGCTGACGCAGATTGATGGACCGCCGCGTTTGTTTCGCAACGAGCTCCCGGCAACCGGGAACTGGGTTCGAATTCGCCTGCGGGGCGTCCGCCAGAATCGGGAAGGCATTGGCGCTTGGATTCGTCTTGTCGTCGATGGGCGGGCGCTTTGGAGGCAGGTAATGCCTTTTCGGGGCTATTTATCGCAATCGGAGTTGCCGGTCACAATTGGCTTGGGAACGGCGGCGGCGGTCGAAAGTTTGGAAATCATTTGGCCGGGAGGCAAGGCGCAGGCGGTAGAAGACGTTCCCCTCGGTCGAACGATCGAAATTTGGGAAAAGTGACGAACACGGCAACTAGATCAAGCGAAGATTCCTTGATCCAAAACCAGCCCTTGACAGCAAAGACAAGGCCGGCCGATCGCTTTGAGGCTCGTTTTGCCGGGAAGGAAATGGCCGAGACGTTACGAGCGAATCTTGATGTTTCCGGGGACAATGTGGAAACGAACTTGGCGCCGTCTTCGTGGCCTTTTTTGGCGGCCTTACTTCATCGATTGGAGAGCAAAGTTCCAATCCTGTTGGTGACTTCGGGGTCAAAGCAGCAAGAAAATTTGCACCAGGATCTCCAAACTTGGCAGAACTGGCTGGCGGCGCGGCCAAATCAAAAGCCGAAGGCAAAGGGAAAAACCTTTGAGTGTCCGCCGCCGGCTTTTTTTCCCGCTTGGGAGAATTTGCCGCACGAGGCCAAACTTTCGCACGTCGATGTGATTAGCGAACGGCTGGAAACTTTGATGGCTTTGCAGGCGTTTAGCGAAAGAGCGGGCGAGGAGTCGCCTCTGGTGGTTGCGAGCGTTGCCGCCGTGTTGCAGAAAACTTTTCCGCCGAAAGAGCTGGCGCGCCGAGTAAAGAGAATTCAAACGGGACAATCTTTGGATCCTCTGGACTTTGTGGAATGGTTGGAGGAACAAGCCTACGAACCGGAAGCAAAAGTCACACAGAAAGGGGAACTGGCGCTGCGCGGCGGGATTGTGGACGTGTTTCCTTTGGTCAGCCCGTGGCCGATTCGCGTGGAGTTTTTTGGGAACGAAGTCGATTCGATTCGGCAGTTTGATCCGCAAACTCAGATGTCGCTAAGGAAAATGAACTCCGCAGCTGTCTCTCCCGCTGGCGAAGTCGGCATTTTGTTGCAAGAGATGGATAAGTCGACCAAGTCCGGGCAAGGCAAGATAGTTTCCAGTTTGAGCGGTTATTTGCCAAAGTCAGCCGTTCTCATTGTGTGCGATCCGGAAGAAGTGGAAGCGCAGGCCGAGCATCATGCCGAGCGCGTTCCGGACAATGACCATTTTTCGGAAACTTGGCCGGCTTTTCTGGATCGCGTTCGTGCGGACGGGGTTCGGATTTTGCGCTGGGCGGACGGCTTGGAAGCGGAGGGGACGCATTTTGCGGCGGTGGATTCTGGGGAAAGGGGCCGCGTTGGTCTTCCTGTTTTTGAGAGTTTGGAGGCGCATTGCCCGTCCAACGGTGAGGCGCTTGACTTGCCGGCGGCGGAGCAATGGCGGCGGCAGTTTTTCGGGCAAATGCATCGGTGGCTTCGACAAGGGTATGAGGTGGATGTTTTCTGCAACAATGCAGGGGAGCGGGATAGGTTCTTGGAAATTTGGTCGGAATTGAGTTGGTCGGAAGAGTCCTTCACTGGGGCGTTGAGCGTTGAAGTGGGCATACTGGGGCGCGGTTTTTTGACAGAGAGCGGTCGATGGGCGGTGGTTGCGGACGCCGAGATTTTTGGGAGGTACAAGGTGCAGAGGCCTCGGCGGTTGAAGTCAAAGCATGCCGCCGCAGTGCGGTCTGCGCTGGAAATAGACTTTTCCAATTTGGAGGAGGGAGACTTTGTGGTTCATATGCAACACGGTGTCGGTCGGTTTGTCGGGTTGCAACGGATGCTTCCGGCGTCTGGGTTTTCAAGGGAGTCGGATTCTGAAGTCTCGGAGGATTTTGGGCCTGAGTGTTTGGTGATTGAGTATGCGGCGCGGGATCCGCAGCAAACTTTGCCGCGTTTGTATGTTCCCGTGATGGAGGCGCACTTGGTGAGCAAGTACGTCGGCGCCGGCAAGGCTTCACCGGCACTCAGTGTTTTGGGAGGAAGTCAATGGGGCAAGGCCAAGGCGCGCGCGGAGAAGGCGGTCGTGGATTTGGCTGGGGAAATGTTGTCCATTCAAGCGGCGCGTGAATCCGAAGAAGGATACGCTTTCCCGCCGGACACGCATTGGCAGCGCGAGTTTGAAAGCGCCTTTCTCTACGAAGAAACGGCCGACCAAAGCCTCGCCATTGAAAGCAGCAAACGGGATATGGAGTCTAGCAAGCCGATGGACCGTTTGATTTGCGGCGACGTTGGCTTTGGCAAGACTGAGGTGGCTATTCGGGCGGCGTTCAAGGCCGTGATGGGCGGCAAACAAGTGGCGGTCTTGGTGCCGACGACGGTTCTTGCGCAACAACACTACAAAAACCTGTCGGAGCGAATGCGAGATTATCCCGTCCGAATCGAACTTCTCTCGCGGTTCCAAAAGCGGCGCGCCGCCGCTGTCCTGCAATCATTGGCCAATGGTTCGGCGGACATTGTGGTAGGCACGCATCGTCTCGTGCAGGACGATGTGAAGTTCAAAAATCTGGGTTTGGCGATTATTGACGAAGAGCAACGTTTTGGCGTGGCGCACAAAGAAAAGTTCAAACGGCTGCGCCAATTAGTCGACGTGCTTACGTTGAGCGCGACGCCCATTCCGCGCACGTTGCACATGGCGCTGGTCGGCGCCCGCGACATGAGCACCATCGAAACGCCGCCTCACGACCGTCTGCCGGTCAAAACCTTCGTGATGCCTTATGAGGAGCGCGTCATTCAAGACGCCATACAAAAAGAACGGAACCGCCAAGGCCAAGTCTACTTTCTGCACAATCGAGTGATGACAATCGACGCGGCGGCCGAGAAAATTCGCCATCTTGTTCCCGAAGCCCGCGTGGCCGTTGGGCATGGGCAAATGGCCGCCAAAACATTGGAGCAAACAATGATCGACTTTGTCGACGGCAAAATCGACGTGTTAGTCTCGACGACAATTATTGAAAGCGGACTGGACATTCCCAACGCCAATACCATCATCATCGACCGAGCCGATCGATTTGGTTTGAGCGACTTATATCAACTGCGCGGGCGGGTAGGCCGTTACAAACACCAAGCCTACGCCTACCTGCTTCTCCCTCGGCACGCTGGATTGTTGTCCGACGCCCGCAAGCGAATCCACGCCATGAAACAATACTCCCGTCTGGGCAGCGGTTTCAAAATCGCCATGCGCGACCTTGAAATTCGAGGCGCCGGCAACATGTTGGGGCCGCAACAAAGCGGACACATCACCGCAGTCGGCTTCGAACTCTATTGCCAGCTTCTCAAACAAAGCGTGGCCGCGCTCCAAGGAAAAACCGTAAAACCTAGAACGACAGTGCCTGTGAAGTTTGATTTCCTCGCCCTCAATCCCGGAGACAAACCAAGAGAAGCCGGCCGCGCAGGAACTGGGAGAACCGTGGGATCGCAAAGAATTAGAAAGCCGCCAGAGCTAAAGGCGAGCGACAAAAGCCTGCCGCCAGTAACTATCGCTCGCCTACCATACAATTATATTGCGGAGACCCAGCAAAGAATCGAAATCTATCGAAAATTGGCGCAAGTTAACGACCGAGATTCTCTAAAGCAACTAAAAAACGAGTTGCGAGACCGATACGGCCCCTTGCCTCAGGCTGTAAAATTGCTACTGTTGGTTGCCGAAGTAAAATGGCTGGCCGGCGAGCGCAACATCCGCTCGGTCGAAACTCGAGACGGCAAAGTAATGCTGGAGAGAAACCGCGATTTCATCATGTTTGACGGGCGCTTTCCCCGTCTCAGCGGAAAAGCGCCGGAAGCCAAACTCAAAGAACTGCGGCGACTTCTCTTATCCATGCCATCCACAGATGCCGATGATTCCAAAATAAAAATTTGACAACGCCGCCGAAGTGGGCAAAAGTGATTTCGACATGAACGAAATCAATGCACGGTGGAAGAAACAGACGGCTCTCGGCTTCTTTTGGCTGGCGCTGACGGGATTTTTGGCAACGACGGGGGGGGGGGGGGGGGGCGCAAGCCCAAAGCTACATTATCTCTATTTATCCCAGCCAAGACAACCCCGAAAGCGAAACTCTCTGGATTTTTAGCGGCAGTTCCACCGCTCATTACGGCAGCAGCATTCGCAGCAGTGGAAACTATCACGCGCGAGACTCTTGGAAATTCAGTTCAACTTGGGGTGACTTTTACATCGCCAACCCGCCAACCAACCAGCTCTTCAATCTCTCTCCATTGTTCTCAAGCACGAACAACCCGATAGACATCGAGTCCGTTCAAAACAGACTTCCGGGAGGCTCTCGAAGAAACCGCATTTTTGACCCGGAGCCAATCCTGTTTCCCAACAGCGTCACCAACGATCCGACAATCAACAGCGGAGGCACGAGCAGTACCATCGGAAACATTTTTATGAACGACGCCGCCGTTGACGAGATTGGAATTCGAGTCACACCTCCCAATCTGGTTTACACTAACGGGCAAACATTCTCATTTTTTGGCTCTGGCATTTTGAACAAGTCAATCGGCGACTTCACTGCGGGAACTTATTCCGCTTTGGGTTGGCTGAACACGGTTGGCGCACCTTATTTTGCGTCGAGATCTAGGAGCGGACATTTCTCAATACTGGTTTCCAGCCGAGCGATTCCTGAACCAGAAGAATATGCGCTTGTGTTTGGATTGTTTGCGATTGGTTTTATCTTTTTCCGTCAATTTCAAAAGAAAACAAAGAAAGGAGGTGGTAGTTATGGAACTAATGCATAACATTAGCATGATTGGCATGGGGGTTTGCCTCTTTGCCTTTGCTGTCGTGATTTTCATAGACGCGTGGGAAGAGGGAGGAAAACCACCGGATGAACAAAGAAAAAAACGACGATAACGGAAACGAGAGAGTCTCTTTCCCATCTGTTCCTAAAAAGTGGGGGTGCTGGTATTTTGGCTTTGGCTCGGTTTTGGGAATCTGTGCTATCTTTGCCATAATTTTCAAAAAATGGGATAAAGATTGGTTTGAGATGCTTGGACTAACAGGATCGAATCTTGTGGCTGTTGCCGCTATCCTTACGCTGTTCTTCACAACAAGAGAATCCGTTGTTAATTTAAAACAACGTTGCGCCAAAAGACGCAAGGCTCGGAACAGAGAGATTGCGGAAAAGGTTCGATCAGAGGTAGAGAGAGATTGCAATAATTCTAATTATTTCAACGGATTAGTGGAAAATCAGGCATTTCGATTGTTGGAAAAGCATCGTCCGCCTTGTTTTTCCATATTCTGCAAACGAAAAAGCAGAGAATACAACAAAATGATTGCGAGAGAGATTCTTTGCGCGATGCGTGTCAATCTCAGAGGCGATCTCAATAATTTTGACGATGAGTTAGAAAAGCGAGCGTTTCGCGCATTAGAGAAATATCGTTAAAAATCTTTATTTCTGCGAAAATGGAAGCGATGAAAGATTTTTGGTTCAATAAACGACAAGGATTGGCTTGGGCGTCCTGCGCTCTCTTGGCGATGTTCGCGCTTTCTTTGAATGCGGAGGATTTGGCGGAGGATTGGTTTCGTTGGGATAAAAAGAAAAATCAAGTGAGCGCCCACTTCAAAGACTGGCCTATTGAAAAAGTCTTGACCCAAATTGCTTTGGCGACGGATTGGGACGTCCAAATTCCCGTGGACTCAGGCGTGGTCGTTTCGGGAACTTTTGAAGACTTGCCGCTGGCTTTGGCGCTGAAACGGTTGTTCGGCCACCTGAATTACGCTGTCTTCCGTTCTTCCAAGAACGGCAAACCGCGTCTGCAAGTGTTTCTTCCCGGAGTGGAAATGGTGTCCTCCGCGCTTTTATTGTCCGAACCGGAGGCTGTTTCCACTAATTCAGGAGCTCTGTTTTTGCCGCCTCAAGGCAAACGGTTGCGCCCCAAAGACATTCTCAATCGGTTCGACAAAGACGGCGACGGAAAGATTGGAGACGAAGAACGGAAGGAGGTTATTAAGTCGCTGCATTCGCCGGCCTCCAAACAATAAGGACATCTCCACAATGGATGGATGAAACTCCGCATTTGCAAGTGGAAGGAGGCGAAGGCAGGAGTCGAACCTGCAACTCCACGGGAATCGAAGAACCGCGGTTGTTTTTCCGTCATCCTGGAAACGAAAACAGGATTTGTTAAACTACTTCGCCGTTTGAACTGTCGCTTGGGCAACGATTCGCCGCATTTTCGCCAGGCCGATTTGGGCGGCATCCAAAGCGTCCTTCTTCCAATACTCGCGGTTGAAGAGTTCCAGAGACAGCACCGGGGCAGCGCCTACGGACTGGAAGATGTTCAGAATTTTTGGAAGAGGCGCAATACCGTCACCTGGATAAACGCGATGTTCGTCGCCGATGGCGTTCGGCGGAGGATCGGCGGGATAATCATTGAAGTGAAACACTTGGAGCGCATGGGCACTGAGAAGGCGAAAGCCGTCAAAATCCGATCCTCCTTTGTAAGTGTGAAACACATCACCCAAGAAACAGGCGTCGGGATGACCGCTCTCGACCGCTATAAAAATAGCGGTGCTGACTTTCCCGATGCTTTCGTTTCTGCCCCACATTTCAATTTGAGGAACCACGCCGGTCTGTTCGCCCAGTTCCAGCAATTGACGATAACGATCTGCTGCGGCCAACGGTTCGACTGGCTCCCCGCGTGGAACGCCGGCCGGCGGCGCGGCAATGCGTTTGCCTCCAATTTTGGCGAGAAGTTCCATATCCCGCTTTGCCTCTTCGAATCCCTGTTTGCGTTTTTCGGGATCGTTGACGATCCAACTGGCAAAACCGATCGCACTCTCGACGGTCATTCCGTAATCCTCAATCCGCCTTCGCAACTCGGCCGGCGAGCCGCCTTCCTCGACATACTGACGGATCTTTCCCATCCACGGCTCGATGCCGTCGTAGCCGGATTTGCCGGCCACTTCGATTTCCTCCACGGCGGAAAGATTCTGGCCTCGAATCGTGCTCATGTTCAGGCAATAGCGAAAGACAGAAGAAGGCCTGGCCGCTTTTCGCGTTGTGGCGCAGGCAGTCAGAACGGAAGACGCTCCGACCGCTCCGACCGCGCTTATAGCCTGGCGACGGGTCCACTTGTTAACTTCAGTTGGATTTTTCAGTTCCATCGGCGGACAATATAGCCGAGAGTGCGATCCAAAACAACACCCCAATTGAGAGCATACCAGCGGCTGTTTTTCGTAAACGAAAGTGTTCGGCCATGCGGCGCGGATTGTTCAGAGAATTTTCAAGAAAAACTCGAAGACGCTTGGATGCGTTCCGGATTCGAATAAACGTTGAAGCCGTCGGGGCGAAGGAAACCCACCAAAGTCTGCCCATTTTCTTTGGCGAATTCGACGGCCAGGCTTGACGGCGCCGACACGGCGGCAACAAAAGACACGCGCCCGGCCAACGCCTTCTGCATAATCTCAAAAGACGCCCGACCGCTAACAAGCAACAGACGACTTTCCAAAGGAAAGCAGCCGTTAAGAAAGCTCCAGCCGATGATCTTGTCAACAGCGTTATGCCTCCCCACGTCCTCCCGAACGCAAACAATGCGCCCATCCAAATCAAACAAAGCCGCCGCATGAAGCCCGCCAGTCCGCTGAAACTCCGCCTGCGCCCGCCAAAGTTGCCGCGGAAGCGAAAGAACTTGCGCTGTTCCAATGCGAAAATCCGACCGAACAGGCGGCCAAAGACTTCGAATCGCTTCCAAAGATGCCTTGCCGCAAATGCCGCAACTAGACGAAGCAAAGACGTGCCGGGAAAGTTTTTCCAGATCCCAGGGAGTGGCGGCGTCCAAATACAAGTTGACAATGTTCTCCGGATGCTCGGCCTCTCCCCGCCGACAATGATCCACCTCCAAAAGCTGCGACGGCTCCTTGATAAGTCCTTCCGAAATAGCAAAGCCCGCCGCCAACTCTCGGTCGTGACCCGGCGTTCGCATCGTAATCGCCACGCTTTGCCCGCGCACCCGAATTTCCAACGGTTGCTCGGCGCTAACAACGTCTTCAACCCGATACGTGTTTCCATCCGAAGAATGGAAACGAACAATCTCAACAGACTCGGAAAATCGAATCCCACTCATTTTTACATTTTCGCAACGTTCTTTGCTCAAAACTCCCTCCAAAACTACGCCAACGCTATAAAAACGCAACCGCTCGCCAACCACCGCAAAACCATCAGGAACCCAACAATTCATCCCAATGTTGATGATTATCAAGGCGGAAACACCTCCCAGCAAACCGCCAAACACTCGACCCCAACACGGCAACAACGCCTTCACAAAACCAACACAAATAGGAAACTAAGCCGTTACGAAGCCGTCTCAGAAAGCTTCCCAATGGATTTTTGAAACCGCCAACCAGATCCATCTCTGCCCGCCAAAAAATCCCAAAAACAGACCAAAAAGCCGAGTTTTTCCCAATCTCGAAAAAAAGTCGAAAAAAGCTTGCGCTCGAGCTGGATTTTTGATTTTCTCGGTCTTGGCCATGTTCATCGGGGAAGATTCGTTTGTCGGGTCTCCCTGCTGAATATCACAGTTTGATTATGAATTTTGGCGGGAAAGACCAACGTTTCCTTTCCTGTTTGCTCCGGCGAATGGGCAAGAACTTCGCGATTTTTATCCCGATGGGCATGGTCAATCGACCTGAATTAAAGACACTAAAAGACACGAATCAGCATAGAAAGACCGTTTTATGAACCTAAACAACCGAATTAATCTTGACCGCGCCGTTGCCGCGGCAGACAATGCCTCCACAGGAGAGAACCCGATGAGCAATTCATCAAAGAAGACGCCGTGGCACCTGCGCTTTGCGCCGGGAGCCATCCTGCGACAAAGCGGACTAATCGCCATCCTTGCACTCACCGTCACCGGCATTTTGCTCACGACAATCCCAACCGGGCAAGTCGAAGCGCAGAGCAGTGGAAGTTCCTACACGCCCCAAGCCGGAGACGAAATTGCAGCAATCAAAATTGTCGGAAATTGGAAGAGAATACCAGAATGGATAATGGACATCTTTGGAGGCGCCGCCGGATCAGCGCTTTGGGACGCTGTAAAATCGAAATGGAACGCCAAACCATTCACTCCGTCTTCAGGGACAGTCGTCGCCTATGCGCAAGTCGTCTTGGAGGATATGCACAGCGAGACGGTTTGGTGGTACGGTAAAAGCGGAAGTCCAATGTCCCGCCATACAAACAATCTCGCAACCATTGGCCGCGTGCTGATTGACAGAGACTACCAATTCATGGATTACACAACGCGGTGGCTGTATTATGACGACGAAAACGAAATTTACGTGCTTTCACCCCAATACTTTCGCACATTTGGCCATGATACGTATTACCCAGATATCGTCAACGACGCCTACAACCAAGGGGAGCCAGGCGCCTATTACCCAGACCACGAGAAATACTACAAAGGCAAGCCGGGGTACCTCATCACGTGGGGAATGGCCGGAAAGCACGACGTAAGTCATCAATTCTGCTCCGACGTTGACGAAGATTCCAGAGACAGCGCGCTGGCATCAGCCGCAGTCAAAGAAAAGCTAGACAAATTCGAACCAAAAGCATACGCATATCTCAGCGACATGCGCTACGAGTCAAGCAGAAATTGGACTTACACGGCACGAACAGAGCCAGAAGAGCATAAGAAAAAACTGAGCGCCATTGTGGATGAATGCAAAGATGTGGAATTCGTTCCGCTAAACACCCGACTGGACGACTTCGATTACAAAAACAACAAAAGCACGTTGTTTTGGAAAAAGGGAGTAACCAATGCCCAACCGGGAGACGAAGTCAGGCTTTCAAGTGGCAAAGTAATCGAGCTGCAACAAGCGGCGCCATTTTCGCATGATGTTGCGGACCGAAGGATTGAAACTTGGTAAACGAAGGAAAGGAAAAAACGCCATGAGCAATAAATTCAACAACGACAAGACGATTCTGTGGATGATTGGATTCGTGGCCGTCGTCTTCATCTTCACGGCCTGCCTGATGTTCTTCCTAAACCAACGGGCAAAGGAAACCACCAAAGCCGGAGAAAAGCCAGCCAAAGACACCAGCGACCGGGTCTGGGTGGACATAGAAGACGCTCTGCCGGAGGGCGCCGTTTATCGCGGCAACATAGACAAAATAAAAGTGCCGCCCGACATGGATGCGCGGGACTACATGGAATCCATAAAAGAGCCGGAAGAAGAACCTGAAGAGGAAGTGGACCCGGCGGAAGCGGAACGACTGGCTAACTGGAAGGCTAACTTCCCGTACCAGCCAACCACCGATCCCGATGTGGTCATCACCGAAGAAATGCTGGCCAATTATGGAAACGGAGACCCTACCGTAATCCATAATCACTGCTACCTGCGGAGTTTCTTTGAAAGCGAAGCGAGATTCACACCTCAATTCGAGCAACTCTACAGCATCCTGGAAGAAAACGGACGAGGCGATAATCCAAAGCAAACAGCCAAGATTTACAGCGCATTGTGGCACTATCACGATTATTTGCAAAAACCTCCTGAAGAAGACAGCAGTGCATACAGCCTCAGAAAGGAGAGATACAACACGAATGCGGAAATGGTCGAAAAGTGGTTTGAATCCATCGTGTACAGTTTGCATGCGGAAAGAGTGTGGCCGGATAGGGAGTTCATGCCAGAAGACGAAGCCGTCGCTCTCCGCGATAGGATTGTCAACGAAATTCAAGGCATGGACAAACTGCCCTACCCTGGATTTGCCATTGATCACGACTACCGTGACGAACTGGAAGATGGATTCTCGCCTCTGGTGATTAGTCCCGGCTGGCAAAAAGCCTACGACGAATGGAATCAAAAGTGGGATCTAAGGGAAGAAATCGAACGCATGAAACGCCTAAATCGCGAGCTCAGTGTCGCCGAAGGCAACGTGCTAATGGCCGACGGGAAACCCATCGAATACCGAGAAGGGGAAAACGTCGCTTCCATCACCACGCCGGACGGCTACCAAGTTCCTTTGAATCTGGATGCCGATGGCAAAGTGATTATCCCGACGCCCGCTGAAATTGAAGAAATGAAAGCGAATGGAGAAGGCGAATGGGTGGAACTACCCGAACGGCCTGCGCCTACTGCGCAGACAGAAGAAGAATGGCTAATGCAGGAGGCATGGCGGATGATCCAAGAAGCCGCTCGTCAGCAAGAGTAGTCGTTTGTTTGAGGTTGGTTCTCTTTTTCAAACCGTCGAGATTCATTTCTCGGCGGTTTTCTTTTGTGGCGTTGGCTTGACAGCGGGGAGGCGCGAGGCTTAACTGGAAGGCATGACAGAGCATCAAAATATGAACGAGTGCCTAAACCGAATTGGAAATTTGGAGAAGAGCGTCAGCAAATTGGAGACGGTCATCGACGAGCGATTCCAGCGGTTTGAAGAGAATTTGAGGAGGATGGAAACCAGCCTGACGGCCAAGCTGGACAAAATCGACGAAGACCTTCGCGGGAACGGGAAGGTAGGCATGAACGTCCGTTTAGATCGGTTGGAGAATTCCAAGAAACTGACGAACCGCTGGTTTTGGGCTATTGTCAGCGCGGCTGTTCCCGCATTGATTAGCATCTATCTTTCGTGGGCGGGAATTTCGTTCAATTGAAGGGAATGAGCCGGCGCGCAATGGCGGATCTTCAAAGGCGGGTAGATTTGGCGTTTGCCGAGCTGGACATTGTCGAAGAGATGCTGCGGCCTCTCGTCGCCGCCAAAAAGATTCATCATCTCCCCGACTGTTTCCGCATTCTCATTACGCAAACCGAGTCTTTTCATTTGCTTGGCCGGTTGTTAAAAGAGTGAGTTAATCTCCATGACTATGCCGAGAGAATGCTAGAGCAGTTGGATATAAGATTTGGAGATTTTTGGTTATGGAAGCGAAGTTAATGAGGCAGTGGACTCGGCGGATGCGGCGGATGCGGCGTTCTGCAGGGGTGCGGGATTTGGTGCGGGAGTGTCAGGTGGGGGTGGAGGATTTGGTGATGCCGATGTTTGTGAAGGCGGATTTATCGGCGCCGGAGCCGATTGGGGCGATGCCGGGTATTTTTCGGTATTCGCCGGAAGGCGCGGTTGGGGAGTGTCGGCGTCTTTGGGAGTTGGGGATTCGGGCGGTGGCGTTGTTTCCTTGTGTGTCGTCGGAATTGAAGGATGCTTGCGGCGGGGAGGCTTTGAATCCGGACGGTTTGATTCCTTCGGTTGTGCGGGCGGTTAAAGGAGCGGTGCCGGAGATAACGTTGATTGGCGACGTTGCTTTGGATCCTTACACGAATCACGGGCACGATGGCGTGTTGGATGCGGCGGGGGCGGAAGTGGATAATGATGCGACGGTGGAGATTTTGGCGGGGATGGCGGTGGTGTTGGCGCGGGCGGGGAGCGATTGGGTGGCGCCTTCGGATATGATGGATGGGCGGGTGGCGGCTATTCGGCGGGCTTTGGATGCGGACGGTTTGGAGAATACGGCGATTCTTGCTTATTCGGCGAAGTTCAATTCAGCTTTTTACGGCCCTTTTCGGGAGGCGGTGGGGAGTGGATTGGCGGCTGACACGGCTTATTTGGATAAGGGGTCGTATCAATTGGATCCGGCGAATGCGCGTGAGGCGTTGCGGGACGCTCTTTTGGATGAGGCGGAGGGGGCGGATTTGCTGATGGTGAAGCCGGCCGGGCCTTATTTGGATGTTTTGGCGCATCTTCGAGAGGCGACGGCGATGCCGTTGGCGGCGTATCAGGTTTCCGGGGAGTATGCGCAAATTCATGCGGCGGCGAAGATGGGATGGTTGAAGTATGAGCGTTGCCGCGACGAATCGGTGTTGGCAATCAAGCGGGCGGGGGCGGATTTGATCCTTTCGTATTTTGCTAAGGAAATGGCGTTGGCTTTGACAGAAGGCAAGGCTGGGAGCGCTTAGGGTTTTAGGATTGGCGTTGGAGCGTCGTTGGGAAAGGGGAAAAGATGGTAGGGAATTTGTTTATTTGTTGTTAGGGATGTGGGGAAAGGATTTTTGTGTCAATTATTTCCACATTGCAGCGGATAGTTTATGAAATTGTGATTTTTTCTTTTGGCGGTTCTAAACGCTTGCGGTCTGCTTTCTTCCAACCATAATACGGGAAAGCGGTTTAGCGTGCTGAACAATTTGTGAACGGAAACTGGCTATCTATTTATGCGGACATTCTATAAAAAACAAACTTTAACATTCATTGCGGGCGCGGTTGGTGCGCTTTTTTTGCGGTCGGCCATTGCGCAGGAATCTCCCGTCCAAGGGTTTCGACTGCAAGTCTTGCATGCTTCGAATCACGAATCCGCTTTTCAGGATCCGAACACTTTGGAGCCGAAGCTGCTCCATTATGGCGCCGTGATTGGCGGTTTGAAACTGCTGGCGGAGCGAGAGAAAATTCCCTCTCTTTATGTAGCCGCCGGGGATCAAACCTTGCCCGGACCTTTTTATCAGGCTTCCGCCCAAGTGGATTCTTTAGGCTTGCAAGGGTTGGCCGACATCCGCTTTTTCAATGCGATGGGGCTGACGGTCACCAGCATTGGCGACCATGAATTTAACGGTAGCATTGACCGTTGGATTGATGGTTTTGCGCGCAGGTTGCGCTTCACCGAATATCCGTTTTTGGCGGTAAACTTGGACTTTTCCAAAGTTCGTCTCTCCGAGGGAGTTCCCGCTATTGAGATTGGAGAAAACGCCGCCAGCGTCGGGGCGAACCAAGGCAAGGTGGCCAAGAGCGCTTGGGTGGAAGTGAACGGAGAACGCATCGGCTTGATCGGACGCGCTCCGAGCGACCTTTTTGACATCACGCTGGACCCGGAAACGAATTTGCCCGGACTGGACTTTGTCGGCGGACGCCATCCGGAAACCAACCGGCCGTTGAAGCCGGCGATTCCTCAAATTCTGGAGCAAGTCGATCTTTTGAAGGCGCGGGGCGTCAACAAGATCATTCTTTTGGATCATCCGTTGGACTTCAGCAGCGATCCCGTTCCGGCAAGCGAGTTGCGCGACGTCGACATTATCGTCTTCGCTGGCAATACGGACTTTATGGCAAAAACAGAGCCGGACGGCCCGTTCAATCTTTTGCGCCCCAACGACAAACCCGCCGTTGATTATCCGGTCTTGCGCACTGATGCCGAAGGGAATCCGGTTTGCGTTGTCAACAGCGGCCAAAGCTATCGCTACGTCGGCAACTTGATAGTGACTTTTGACGACCAAGGATTGATCTCCGGGATAGATGATCGCAGCGGGCCGATTGCCAGCACCGCCGAGGCAGTGGCGGCTTTGAGCGAGGAGTTGTCGGTGCCGAACCTGCAAGCGCCGCAAGAAGTGCGATCCACTTTTGAAGCGCTCACAAGAACGCCGTTAATTCAGGATTTGTTCGCCATCGTTGGCACAACTTCGTCGCCGCTAAACGGCGCAGAAGACGACATCCGAAGCCGGGAGACAAACTTGGGCCGTTTAGTCGGCGATTCCTATCTTTGGTGGGCGCGCCGATATGTCCAACAAGAGGGGAATGCGGCCAGCGTGGATGTTGCGCTAAAAAACAGCGGCGGCATTCGCAATTCAATATTGGGACCGAACATTACAAAGTTGTCGATTGAGTCGGCCTTGGCTTTCGACAACACTTTGGAAATCATCGAATTGAGCGGAAACGAGTTGCTTGCGGCGTTGGAAAACGCAGTCTCGCATTTTCCCGATCGGTCCGGATCGTTTCCGCAAATCGCCGGTTTGAATTTCGAGTTTGATCCTCGCCGTCCGGGAATTGCCGACGCGTTGACCTTGGATATTCCGTCGCGCGTAATCCACTTGGTTGTCCGCCGCGAAAGCGGAACGCTCGTCCCCTTGATTGAAAACTTCCAAGTTGTCGGGGATCTCTCCCAAACCTTCGTATTGGCCGCCAATGAATTTCTGGCCACTGGAGGCGACGGCTACCGCGCTTTTGGCGCCGCCAAGTCGAATCCGGAACGCATAAATCTACAAACTCAAGTCGGCGAGCGGCAGGTTCTCACTGAATACATTCAAAACGCGCTGGACGGAGAAGTCCGCTTGTCGGATGATTTGACAAATCCACGCGTCCGCGTCTTCAACGAACTAGGAAAATTCGCAAGATTGAGAAAAAAGTCCTCCCCCGAGAGCGCTGACGAGGGGATCGCTTATGATCCGTCCACGCAACGGCTCTT
Source organism: Limisphaerales bacterium (assembly GCA_965203425.1). Taxonomy (GTDB): domain Bacteria; phylum Verrucomicrobiota; class Verrucomicrobiia; order Limisphaerales; family AAA164-E04; genus UBA2970. Next base: position 1,083,653 of record OZ241891.1, read on the forward strand.
CGTGACCGACCTTTCCGTCCATGGGATCACCGCCGTGGACATCAGCGACCCGGAGTCGCCGACGCTGGAATTCTCTATCCCCGATTTGGGAGGCCAAGTCAACGGCCTTGCCGTCGCCAATGGCGTCGTTGCCGTTGTTCTCTTCAATGAAGTACCGGGGGAAAATGGATTCTTGGTTTTCCTAGACACGATCCGTGGGAACGAACTAAGCCGTGTCCAAGTGGGCGTGCAGCCAAATATGGTGATCTTCACTCCGGACGGGACAAAAGTTTTGACGGCCAACGAAGGGGAACCATTAGAAGGACATACTATCGATCCGCTTGGCTCTGTTTCCGTAGTGGATATAGGATCAGGTTCACTGGACGACGTGGCTCAGTTAACGCAGGATCAAGTCACTACAATTGACTTTACATCGTTTAACTCTTCTAGAGACGCTTTACAAGAAAAGGGAATTCGGATCTTCGGGCAAATCAACAACTCGGACGGCGAGTTTTTACGCCCTTCCACCGTAGCGGAAGACTTAGATCCGGAATACATAGCGGTCACTCCCGATAGTCGATTCGCCTACGTTACTATGCAGGAAAACAACGCCGCCGCCGTTCTTGACTTGGCTGCTATGGAACTGACGAATCTCTTCTCGCTTGGCTTCAAAGATCATAGTATAGAAGGACAAGGCTTGGACGCCAGTGACCGAGATGGCAAGGTCAATATCAAAACATGGCCGGTTAAGGGAATGTATCAACCAGACACAATAGCGGCTTATGAAACACTTGGCCGGAATTATATTGTAGGCGCAAACGAAGGCGCCCATCGCGACGGCGACATCGGTCCAAGGAGAGTCAAACATTTAACTTTGGACCCCGCCTCTTATCCAAATGCGGAAACTTTGCAGGCAGACGAAAATTTAGGACGACTCCAAGCCTCTCCTGTCACTGGGGACTTTGACGGCGATGGCGACATCGATCAAATTTTCTCATACGGCGCCCGTTCGTTTAGCATCTGGGATGAATTCGGCAATCTTGTGTTTGATTCTGGGGATGACTTTGAGCGAATCACCGCCGAAGTTCTTGGCGAAAACTTCAACGCAAATGATTGGGATGGCTCGTTTGACCAGCGTAGCGACAACAAGGGGCCGGAACCGGAAGCGTTGGCAATCGGCGAAATCAATAACCGCGTTTACGCTTTTGTCGGTTTGGAAAGAGTTGGAGGTGTTATGATGTACGACATTACTTCTCCCCATTCCGCCTTCTTTGTTCAGTATTTAAACACTACGAACTTCTCTGCCGAAGATATTTCTCAAGCAGGTGATGTTAGTCCCGATGCAATAATCTTTATTCCAGCCGACCAAAGCCCTTCCGGGGAACCTTTGTTGGCAGTGGTTTACGAACGCAGCAAAACGATCACCGTTCACACGGTGCGAGTGGCGGCTCCCGCCGAATACAAACTGCAAGTAATCCATTCTTCAGACAATGAATCGGCCTTCCAAAATCCAAACACGCTAGAGACTACCATCCTCAACTACGGCGCCGTCCTCAACGGCCTGCAAAGTTTGGCGGCCAAGGAAGGCATTCCATCCATTTATCTAACTGCGGGGAATCATATCTTGCCCGGCCCCTTCTATGAGGCATCGGTTCACGCCGGCTACGGCGCCAAAGGTTTGGCCGACATCGATTTCTACAACGCAATGGGAGTGACGGCCAACGGCACCAGCAATCATGGGTTTGACGGAGGCATTGACAACTTCGCCCATTTGTTGCGCGCTGCGAATTATCCCTTCCTCGCCGCTAATCTTGATTTTAGAAAAGTTGAAGTGACGGAGAACGCGCCGGCTATTCAGATCGGCCTTGATGGAGCCAGCGTTGTCGAGAACGCCGGCAAAGTGGCGAAAAGCGCATGGGTAGAATCCGGTGGTGAAAAAATCGGTCTGATTGGTCGCGCTCCCTTGGACTTTTTTAACTGGCTTGAGGATTCCGCTTTGCCCGGATTGGACTTTGTTGGCGGACGCGATCCGGAAACAAATCTGCCGTTGGAAGACACTATGGACATGGTGTTAGCCCAAGTCGATCTGCTGGAATCTCAAGGCATCAATAAGATTATTTTGTTGGACCACGCTCAAGACTTTGCCTCGGATCCAATGTCCACAGAGAACCTGCGAGGCATCGACATTATAGTGAACGCCGCCGCCAGTGGATTTCTTGCTCGACCCGAAGCCAACGCCCCGTTCAATCTCTTGCGGCCGGGAGACGCAGCCTCGGCGGATTATCCCGTTATGCGCACGGACGGCGAAGGGAATCCGGTTGTTGTGGTCAACAGCGGCCCAAACTATCGCTACGTCGGCAATTTGATTGTCCGATTCGATGGGAACGGCCGCGTCCGCACCGTTGATGAACGTAGCGGTCCGGTTGCTTCCACGCCCGAAGCAATGGTCGCGTTGCAAACGAAGTTGGCCGGAAGGATAGAAACGCCGGAAGTTGCCGCAACCGCCGAAGTACGAAAAATCTTTGCCGCGCTTCGGAATACAGATTCCATCATCGAGCAGTTTCAAGTTGTTGGAGAAACGACGACGGAACTAGTTGCCGCAACTGCCGAAGTGCGGACTCGGGAAACGAACCTAGGTCAGTTGGCCACCGATTCCATTTTGTGGTTTGCCCGGCGCTACTTGGAAAGCCGAGGATCGGAACTTTTGGTGGACGTTGCCCTCAATAACAGCGGCGGCATTCGCCGGAGCATTGAAGGCCCGAAGATCACTCGCTTGTCCATCAACACCGCTTTGGCGTTTAACAATCGGCTCGCCATTGCTGAATTAACGGCGGCAGAGGCGATTGCAACCTTCGAGAACGCGCTCAGCCGCTATCCGACGGCCGATGGGCGCTTTCTCCAAGCATCCGGCATTTTTCTGGAATATGATCCAAGCCGGCCGGGAGTGGAATCTGCTTCCAGCTTGGAAATCCCGTCCCGCGTCAAGAACCTGACGATCTTCCGCGCCAATGGCACGAAAGACGTGGTAGTTGCCAACTTTGAAGCCCAAGGCGATTTGCAGCGAACCTTCGGTCTTGTAATCAATGAATTCCTTATGGCCGGCGGCGACGGCTACGCATCCTTGGCCGCCGTCAACGGCGATCCCAACCGCGAAGTGTTGCTTACCGAGACCACGGAGCCTCAAATAATGGCGGATTACATTGTCGAAGTTCTGGACGGCCTTGTTGTCATACCAGAGCCGTTGGACTTTCCTAGAATCGTTCGATTTGAAATTCTCGAAGGCCGGCTTTTATCCGCTTCCGCTTCCGCCGAATCTGTTTCTTTCACCTTCCTCTTGGCTGCCGGTCGCGAATTCGCTTTGCAAACAAGTCCAAACGTGATTTCCAGCCGGTGGACGGCATTGAATGAAAGCACCGATTTCCAAGCGTCCAGCGAAGACAACGGCAATGGTTCCGTCAATCTCACGGTTACACTCCCCAATGGCAGAGAACAGACCTTCGTCCGTCTCTTGTTATTAGAATAGCCGCTTGTCGATTTTTTGAGGATGATGCAGGCAAAGTTGAGTCGACCGGCCTCTGTTCTCTTTTTCCCTCGCTAGGGGATATTCCCGCAAACGGCGGCGCTTTGATAAAATGCGGGAAATTCCTTTTTTTTCATCGGCAAAACCGCCACGGAGCCGTTACTTAGCGAACTCCCTTTGCCCCTTGGCTGTCAAACCGCTTCAAAAACTTTATTCTTTCGAAACTGCCAAAAGAGGAATTTTTGCGCTTTTTGGCGAATTTTGTCATTTTCTAGCCGATTTTTCTTAACTTTTTTGTGATTTTGGGCTTGGCCCTTTCTGGTTGGGAGGCTAGAAACAAAGAAATTTTTGACAGATCAGAGATTCATATGAAACGGAAATTCTCTTTATTAGCGGTCGTCGCCTGCCTTTGCGGAGGGGGTGGTACAAAGCCCAAGCGCAGATGATCAATCAACGTCCATCCTAGCCAAGACAACCCCACCAACCAAACCCTTTGGATTTTTAGCGGCTCTTCCACCGCGAATGACACTTGGAACCTCCGGGAACTCTCTTCTCGAGACTCTTGGAGTTTTACGTCTTCTAACGACGACCTTTTCGACGCCAACAAGCCCAACGACCAGACGATCTCTCTGTCTCCCTTGTTTTCCAGTTCCAATACCGACGAGATCGCTTCGGTGAGAGCCAGAATTCCGGGCGGAGGTCGAACTAACATCACCTTTGCCGCCAGCGCCACAAACACGCCGACCATCACTATTGCCAGCACTAACCGAACCATTGCCAATCTTTTCCTGGATGAGGGAGGTGTTTCATTGACAACTTCTTTGTGGGAACCTTCAATAATCGTGGGGCTGCGGGGAATGCTGGTTTTGCGACGCAATCCAGCGGCTCGGTGCGGGTTGTTGTCAACAGCCAAATCATCCCCAAACCGGAGGAATACGCCCTCATCTTCGGCCTCTTTGCGCTGGTCTTTGTTTTCTTTCATCGCCGCTTCCAAAAGAAACGCCAACAAGCCCCAGTTTTCCAAAGCCAAAACTGTGATTGAGGGAAAGCGCAATAAACGGCGCCGAGAAAGGCGGAAGAGAAGTTTGCCGCTCCTTTCTTTGAGCGAGCAAAGAAGAAAAATTGGGTGCGGGGGCAGGATTTGAACCTGCGGCCTTCAGGTTATGAGCCTGACGAGCTACCGGGCTGCTCCACCCCGCAGTTGTTGAAATAGTGATTCCGGCGCCGTTTGGCAAGCATTTTTTGAAAAAAATCTTTTGCCGCGTCGAAGAAAGGATTCACTTTCACCCTAAGGAACGATAGAAGCTCGGTAAAAACGGGCAGGAAAGCGGGGCGCTTGGTCGTCCACGACGTCGAGAATGCCTTTGTCCGCAGAGGTTCTGCCGGTTTTGATCGGCGTCCAATTGTTCAAATCCGAAGAGGCTTCGATTTGGTATTCGGCGTCGAGTTCTCCAAAAACTCGAAGAACGCACTTGCCGTCGGGCAGGATGCCTTGAATGTTCACTCTGGGGGCAATTCGAGGCGGGCCGGCGCGAGTAATAGAGTAGTTGTCAAAAAGCATGTAGTTGTCGCCCGGCTTTTTAGGATTGTAGATTAACCACTCAACGCCGATGTCACTGAGAGTAAGTTCGGCGTTTTTGGTGGTGATCGGCTGGTTGTTGATGATCACTGTTTCATCCATTGTAGCGCACCAGAGATTGCGGCGAAAGTTCATGGAAATCGTGAGCTGATAAATGTCTCCGTGTTGAAAGCTGCGCTGAGTGGAAATAAGTCCTCGTTCATCGTCAAGGGCGTAGGAAATCTCTTTGGTTTCATTGTCAAAATCGATGAGAAACAGAAACTCGTTCTTGAGATTGAAGACAACCCACCTGAAGTTGTCGCGTTCGTTGTTCGTGGAGTCGACAATTTCCATCGTCACGTTAAAGTTGATGATCGGCGCATCGATGGGAAAGTTGGTAACATTGAGAAGCCGGAAGAGGCTGAAAGAATCCACAGTTTCATCAGACTCTAAAGGGAAGCGGCCAATGTAGGCCTGTTGACCTTGGCCCTCGAAAAAATCGTTCACCAAGCCGCTGCCTCCATCGCCATCATCGGTAGCTTGCCATTCATCTTGACCGGGAATTGTGTATTCCGAGTCAAATCCTTCGTTGGCTTCGAATCCGGTGGCGTAGATGATTTCGTTTGTTTCCGTGTTGGGAATGGCGGCGCGGGCAGGGATGGAAGCGATCGCGAAGAGCGTCGCTATCTCAATCCAGCAGATAGTTTTTAGCGTATCGTTCATTTTTCCAGCCTTCCGAATGCTTATTTCGAAGGAATGCTTTTGGCTCGTTGTGGGATGGAGCGGGCGCGACTTGGCGAAGTATTTCTAGATGGAACTGGTCGCAAGCGGGATGGCGACGCCACGCGGTTTCTTGAAGGAACGGAACGGTTGACTTCTGGCGGGCGGGAAGTTCTTTGCGGCGGGGCATAGGTTCGGGGCGGGGACTTGGGGCGGTAAGTCGGTGTCGGCGCTTGACTGCGAGGCGTCGTCATCTGGCGTGACGGAGTGCGCGCTGTTGTCTTCGGCAAAGATGCAGAACGGCCACTCGTTGACGGGCGGAGCGCTTGGTATTGGGGCGTCACGGTTTTGTTTGGGTATCTTGGCGTGATGCTTCGGCTGGGAGTTGGGATTGCGCGGTTGCGGTTTTGTAGAGAGGAAGTTCTTGGAGAGGGTATAGGTTGGATGGTTCGTCGTTGGGTTGAGGCGCTGTTGTTGGCGGGCCGGCTGAGTTTTCTGGTGTAGGAAGGAGGAGAGATTTGGCTTCGGCTGGGTTGCGGCGTAATGCGGTTTCGATAACTTGGCGTGATACTGCGGCTAGGAGTTGGGATTGTTTTGGATCGGCTTAGCATCCTTTTTTGTGTGGGGCGCTCTCTTTGTCTAGCCAGTTGGCTTTTGGTGGGACCTGTTTTTTTGTCAATCACTTTGGGGCGGTAAACGGGAATGGCTTCGTTTTGATTGGCTGTGCGGGGGCGGACGGCTTGATTGGCGGCGACGACGTCTCGGAGAGCGATTTTTCTGATTTCGGAGAAGTTGCCTCCGGCAACTCGGTCGCGGCTAATGCCTTTGTTGATGATTGTGTTGTTGTCGCCGACAATGTAGTTGTTCACTACGGTGGAGTCGTTAAAAACTTGTTGGGTTTCTCTATGGTCAATGTGGCGGCGATGATGATGGTGATGGCCGAAGTGTTTTCGGGAGACAAAAGTGTAATGGCGATGGCTGAGTCCAAAGTCGAAGCCGATACTTATACGAGAGCCGTGATAGGTGAAACCGGCGGTTGCGGAGTAATGAGCGCGGGGAGGCAGGGGCGCCCAGCCGCAGTAGTTGTTCGTATGGCGGAAAGAAACCCATGAGGGCGCCCAAATAGTTCCCGGAACCCAAATCCAACCATAGCCGCTGTGCAAACTCCATCGTCCATAATGAAACGGCGCCCAGCCCCATGAGTAACCGGAGTGCCAATACCAGCCGGCGTCCGTATCCACCCAGTGGCCGCGATCATAGTAAGGGCGCCAATGAAGGTTCACCGTCGCTGCCGTAGGTTGCCAAACCCAGCCGTATTCATCCACGTGCATCCATGTGCCATAAGGGGACAAGGCAGTGTAAAAGACCTGCGTCGTGACGGCGGCCGGTTCTTTGACGAGGATGGTTTGGGTGGTTGTCGAAGGAGTTTCCGCGGGAGGAGCGGGTTGCTTGCCGGTGGACAGCGGTGTCTCTTCAGCGGTGTATCCCAGTGCCTGATCGCGCTCAATCATTGCGGCGATTACCGGATCCGGAACTTCTAGATCGTTGAAGTAAATAATCTGATCGGCCTCTAGTCGAAACGGCTTCGAAGAGTGTTTGACGTGGGCGGCAAGGACTTCCGCTCCGACGCCAGACTCATACATTTTCAAAACCTCGGCGGCGGTTTTGCTCAAAGTGTCTTTGATGTTAAATTCAGCTTCCGGGCCGGACGGTGCCGGTTTTTCCGCAGGCACCGCCGCAAAAGACGGCCGCGTGTGAATGATTCGAACCGCTCTCGGCGGCGGAACAGGATATTCGCATCCGGCGAAGAATGTCGCGACCGCCAAGCCGACCGCCATGCTGGAAAAAACAGAAACTTTAGTTTTCATAACTCGACCTTTTCTTTTCGTTCCAAAGCGATCCTTGCGCCAGCTAAAACCGCTTTCTCCTTTTGTTTTGTTCACGGAAGTTCGAGCCAAAACCGGACAGTTTTTTTTGAAAAAAATGAATGCGCTTTCAACGTCGGAAGAACCACAAAACAGCCGTCAAAATCAGGCTGGCAAGAATGCAGGTGACAATCGGGAAGTGCAAGCCGAAGTTTCCCGAACTCCAGTGAACGTCGCCGGGCAAACGCCCCAACCAGCCTTTGCCAATCAGAAAACCAATCGCCGCAATGCCCAGCCCGACGATCATCAAAATTTTGCCGAACTCGTTCAATCCATTCAGAATGGCTTGCCAGATTGAGAAAGTCAACAAAATTGCTTCCAGCAACGGAGAAAACTAACCGGTGCGCCAACAGTTGAGAGAATCCACAGCGTCAATGGCGAGTCGCTGACAATTCGCGAAAAGCTAGCGGCGCGCAGACTTTTGACGACGGAAGCGGTGAAAGGCGACAAAGGCAAGGGCGAAGAGTCCAACAATGAGGCCAAAAGACCGAGACTCCGGAACAACAGCCAAGATGTTGTCTCGGTAAAGACTCAAGTTAACCGCATCGGTCAGATTTCCAAATACGGCGGAATTCCTGGGCTGATCCTGATAGCGCCAAACCGACACCAAAATCCCAGACAGTTCCCAAGTGCCCCCAGTTTTGTAGAAAAGCCCGCCGCCAGAATCGCCGGACGCCGCTTGAAACTCGTCGGTCACAGCGCCGTAAGAACCTCGAGTAACCCCCGATTCGTCAAAATCCGTCACGATCACTTTGACGTCCCTTTGGTCTCCACCCACATTGTTTGTGCTCGTTGTAATAGGGATGTTTTCCACACGGTTCTTTCCCCACCGTTTCGTCGATCCGCTTGCATACCTCCAGCCTGTGTAAGCTGCGTTTGTGCTGGAAAGACTCACTTCAGACCACGAGGAATCCCATGCGGTCTGCGCGCTTTGACGGTTTCTTCCGAAACCGATTCCGACCACTTCGGAACCCAAGGCGGGCGCGGTGGCGCTGATGGACATTCTAGAGGCGGGCAGGTTGTTCGTTGTCTCGACTGTAATTTGGAACACGGCCAAGTCGGTGTAGGTGGACAAAGTTTGCAAACCAAATGGATCATCGGGTGTGTTGGTCGGATTTCGAATATGAACCAAGGAATTTGGAACTGCCTCGTAAGAAGAACTTTCCACTGTGAACCGTCCGTCGCCGACATGGGCGGCTGTCAAAACCCAGTGCGAGTAGCTGCCGTTGTGATTAAAGCCGCCTAGATAAACCCCGGATCCAAAGTTGTCGCCGCTTGTGTTGATTCTGCCGACATAATTCCAGCCTGGATCATCGCTTGGCGCCGTGGTGTTGCCGGTGCTGGTAACGATGATGACGGCTTGTCCCGTTGGACAAAAGCAGATCCAAACCCAAAAGGCCAGTAGGCAAAGGACTTTGCCCCCTCCCCCCCCCCCCCCGCAGTTCTGTAAAATGTGACGCGCCCAGTTCATAATTCGGTTCATATAATTGTTTTTCATCTTCAGCGGACTCTTATCATTTTTAAGGCAGAAGAATATAAGCGGATTGTGGACTTTTGGCAAGTTTATTTTTGTTTTGTTGGAAAGGGAGCGAAGTTTTTCGGAGTTGGGAGAACAGGACGGGGCTGTCGGTTTTGAAGAAATCCTGCGCGGGAATCCTTGACGCGCTTGGCTTTATTCGCTTGCCATTTCGTTTCCGCAGGGTATAGAATGAGTTAGCTTTGAACTCGAAAATGCAAAGTCAAGCCGAAAAAAGTGGCGCCGCGGAAATGCACGGACGCCTGAAAAATCTTTCTTTGTATCAAGAGTTTCAAGCCGAGCGCGAAGAAATCCTTCGGCATAAGTGGCTGGAATCGGAAAAAGCGGGACGCGACATCGGCTTTGAAAATGCCCTCATCGACTGGATTATGAATCATCGCGCCAACTGGCGGAAAAGCAGGCAAGCAGGCAAAACATAGAACGATCCCGACGGCGCTTGCTCACCGTTTTTTCCAATTTTCTGAACCGTTTCCAGCCTTTTTGTTTTCGATGGATTCTTCCAAACTTCTTGCCGACGCCAAGTCCGTTTGCGCCGACCTGCAACGCATGGCGCAAGAGATCGCCAAAGACTTGCCCGGTCCTGAAGGCGTCTTGATTGTGGGCGTTCACGGCAAAGGCGTTCGAGTAGCCGGGCATCTCAACCGGCTTTTAGACGCTGTTTGGCGCGCAAAAATTCCCGGCGGCACTTTGGACGTGGGCATGCATCGCGATGATTTGGATCAGAAACCGGTTCCCCGCCTCCAACCCACCGCGCTTCCCGCGGCAATCCAAGACAAAACGATCCTTCTGGTGGACGACGTTATTCACTCAGGGCGCACCATTCGGGCGGCGTTGGATTCCCTCCATGACTTTGGCCGACCGCGACGCGTTCTGCTGGCAACACTTATCGACCGAGGGCAACGTTGTCTGCCTATCCAGCCGGACTACGTCGGCAGAACCGTGAACATTGCCGGCGGAGCGCAAGTGCTCGTCGCTCCACTTGAAAACGCGGAAGGTTTTGAAGTCCGCATTCAGGCCGCATGAAATGGCGTCGGCGACATCTTCTCGACATCCAAAGCCTGCGAGCGGAGGAAGTGCAAGCCGTGCTGGACACCGCCGAAACCTTCAAAGGCGTTGGCGAGCGGAACATCAAAAAAGTCCCCGCCCTGCGCGGCAAAACCGTCATCAACCTGTTCATCGAGCCTTCCACGCGGACGCGGATCAGCTTCGAGTTAGCCGCCAAACGTTTGTCCGCCGACATCATTAACTTTTCCACCGAGGCCTCTTCTTTTCGCAAAGGAGAAACGCTCAAAGACACCGCCAGAAACCTCGAAGCGCTGAATGCCGACATTTTGATCGTTCGCCATCGCTCGGCCGGGGCGCCTCACTTTCTCTCCCGCATATTGCGCACTTCGGTTGTCAACGCCGGAGACGGCGCCCACGAACACCCCACGCAGGCGCTTCTGGACTTGTTTACTATGCGGGAAAAACTGGGGCGAATCGAAGGCTTGGAAGTAACAATTCTCGGCGACATTCTCTTCAGCCGCGTGGCTCGTTCCCTCATCTGGGCGCTCACAAAAATGAAAGCCCGCGTCACACTTTGCGGCCCGCCAACTTTGGCGCCGCGTCGATTGGAGGCTTTTGGATGCCGAGTCACCCACAACCTCACCGAAGCCATTGCCGAAGCCGACGTCGTCAACCTCCTCAGAATTCAGCACGAACGCCAACGACAAACCATGTTTCCTAGCCTCGAAGAATACTCGCAACTATTCGGCCTTTCCATCGACCGATTGAACCAAATGAAACCGTCCGCAATTATTATGCATCCCGGCCCGCTGAATCGCGGCGTGGAAATCGACTCCGAAGCCGCCGAAAGCAAACGATCCGTTATTCTTGACCAAGTCACTAACGGACTCGCGGTGCGAATGGCCGTGCTATACCTAATCAACGGGGGGTCGATCCCGGAGAGCGGCGGATAATCACGGGCTTTCGCAAGTTCTCATCTTCCTTACAGAACGTCCGCCATTTCCTATGTTTTTTGGCAAATTATAGAAACGCAAAAACAAAGCCGTCGATAAACCAAAGAAGTCAATATCGGACGGTTGGCGGCGTTTTCCAAGCGGCAAAAATACGCAGGGTTTCTTAAGAAAAAAGAGGAAATTCCGCTGAATCATCCATTAGAAGACGGCGGGAATAGAATAGTCGAGAGTCGGACTATTATTGTTGCCGCGCGGCCAAGTAGCGTTCGGCGTCCATTGCCGCGGCGCAACCAAGACCGGCGGCAGTGACGGCCTGGCGATAGACGCGATCCGAACAATCCCCAGCCACAAACACGCCTTCTTTGCTGGTTTGCGTTCCTTTTTTGGGGAGGATGTAGCCGGCCTCGTCCATGTCGATTTGCCCGCGGAACAACTGCGTATTCGGCACATGGCCGATGGCGACAAAGACGCCAGCACAGTCAAGGACGCTCTCCTCGTTTGTCTTCCGATGTTTCAAGCGCACTGCGGTCACCTTGCCCGCCGCAACATCCAACACTTCTTGAACCACGGAGTCCCAAACGGGTTGAATCTTGGGATTGGACAAGGCCCGCTCCGCCATGATTTTAGAAGCACGCAGTCGGTCGCGCCGATGCACTAAATAAACGATAGAACCAAAGCGAGTCAGGTAAGTGGCTTCTTCGCAGGCGGAATCGCCGCCGCCGACAACAACCAACGGCCTATCTCGAAACATAGGCAACGCTCCGTCGCATGTGGCGCAGTAAGTGACGCCTTTGTTTTCCAGTTTGGCTTCGCTTTCCAATCCCAAACGTCGATGGCCGGCGCCGCTGGCAATAATCAAGGTTTGGGTTTCAACGCCTTCACCGTCCACGGTTAAATGAATGGGAGATTTTCCAAGCGAAGCCGCTTCCACGGTGCCGAACTTTACTCGTCCCCCAAAACCCTCGGCCTGTTTTTGCATGCACTGCATCAACTCAAAGCCGTCAACGCCCTCTGGGAAGCCGGGATAGTTTTCGACAATCGTCGTCGTCGTCAACAATCCACCCGGCATTTTTCCAGTTAAAACCAGCGGACGCAAATTCGCCCTGGCGGCGTAAATGGCCGCCGTCAAACCAGCGCAACCGGAACCTATGACCACTACCTTTTCCATAAAAGAAAGGAGAAATTAATCCGCCAAAAACCGCTTGGCAAGCCTAGAAACCTTCCCGAAAAAGCGGACAGCGTCAAAAATCAGGCGGACAAAGCCGCCTCCCAATCCTTCCAAACCGGCTCGTAGCCCAAACGCCGAATGATGCCCGCAATTTCCTGCGGAGACCGTTGGTCGGCAATGTCAAACTGAGCGGTTGCCAAACTTCCGTTTGGATAAGCGCCGTTGGCGGCAACACCAGACGCTACCGAACGGATTCGCCCGCCTTCCGTCAAGTGCAACTTGTCTTGCCCGGCTCCGGTGTAGCCTCCCGGCTCCGTATGACTGCCGGCGCTCATATGCGTCACCCCAATCGGAATCAATCCATCGCGCAACCAGGCCGGTTCCCGTGTGGATAAAACCAATCCAACATCCGGGAACGCAATCCGAAAAGCGGCCCATAATTGCGCCAAATCTTTGTCTCCAAGCGGTGTCGGCGGTTGAAAGTCTCCGGCGCAAGGACGCAAACGAGGAAAAGCCGCCGTCAGCTGCGACTTCCAGCACTTTCGCAACAAATAATCCGCATGCGACGCCAAGGCCAACGCTTCCCGCCGCCAATCCGCCAATCCAAACAAGGCGCCAATTCCCAAACGCCGAAAGCCCGCTTCATAAGCGCGTTCCGGCGTTTCCAAGCGCCAATCAAAGTCTTTCTTCGGCCCGGCAGTGTGCATTTGCCGATACACGGCGCGGTCGTAAGTTTCCTGATACACCACCAATCCCTCGGCGCCGGCGCTAGTCATGGCGCGATACTCTTCAGTTTCCATCGGCCCCACCTCAAGAGACAATCCCGGCACTTCGAAGCGCAACGCCTCCAAACACGCCTCCAAATAACCGCCGGACACAAACTTTGGATGCTCCCCCGCCACCAAAAGCAGATTCCGAAATCCACGCCTTTTCAAAGCCAAAGCCTCCCGCAAAACCTCCGCCGCCGACAAAGTCACCCGCAAAATGGGATTGTCGCGAGAAAATCCGCAATACCGACAGTTGTTGATGCACTCGTTGGACAAATACAAAGGAGCGAACAGACGGACAACTTTGCCGAAACGTTGCCGAGTCACTTGGCGCGCGCGTTGACACATCAATTCCAGATTCGCCGTTGCCGCCGGCGAAATCAGCGGCGCAAAGACGTTTGTCCCCGTTTTCTCCGAGTCCAACGCCCGTTCCACAGCCTCTGGCGAAGCCTTCATTACGGCTTTTACCCATCCATCCAAATCCAGCCGATTGAACCGCTCGACAAAACTCACTTAAACCACGCTACCAAAAACCCGCCGCAAAAGAAGGAAGAAACGGCCGCAACCCGCCTCATCGCAAAACAGTACTTGACTTGCATGCGCTATCCGCGTATAGATTTTAATTTATGAAACAAATTCGTTACTTTTTATGGAAGATTTACAGAACTGCGGGGGGGGGGGGGGGGGGGCAAAGTTCTCTGCTTTCTTGGCTTTGGGATTTGGATCTGCTTTTGTCCGACGGGACAAGCCGTTATCATTGTCACCGGCAACGGCGACGGCAACACCTCGGCGCCAAGCGATGATCCGGGCTGGAATTATGTGGGAAGGGTCAACACTAGCGGCGCCACCGGCTCCGGGGTTTATCTAGGCGGCTTTAATCACAACGGCAGCTACTCGCACTGGGTTTTGACGGCACCTCACATCGGTGACGGCAATTTCACAAGTTTTACAGTGAGAGGTTCTTCTTACAATGCGGTGCCCAATTCGCTAGTTCAAATCAGGAATCCCACCAGCACGCCCGATGATCCCTTCGGTTTGCAAATTTTGTCCACCTACACCGACTTGGCCGCCTTCCAAATTACAGTCGGGACAACGAACAACCTGCCCGCCTCTAGAATGTCCATCAGCGCCACTGCGCCCGCTTTGGGATCCGAAGTGGTTGGAATCGGCTTTGGAAGAAATCGCCGAGCAACGCAAACTGCCTGGGATTCCTCGTGGTCAGAAGTGAGTCTTTCCAGCACAAACGCAGCTTACACAGGCTGGAGGTATGCAAGCGGATCGACGAAACGGTGGGGAAAGAACCGCGTAGAAAACATTCCGTTTGCAACGATAGACAATGACTTGGGCGGAGGAGATCTCAGAGCGGTCAAAGCGATAACCACGGATTTTGACGAATCGGGGGTTACTCGAGGTTCTTACGGTGCTGTGACGGACGAGTTTCAGGCCGCGCCCGGCGACTCTGGCGGAGGGCTTTTCTACAAAAACGGGAGCGCTTGGGAACTAACTGGGATTATGACGACCATTGGAAGGTTTCAAAATCAGGCCAATAATTCCGCCGTGTTTCGCAATGAAACTTACGCGGCCAACTTAAGCCTCTATCGAGCCAATATTTTGGCGGTTGTTCCAGAGCCTGAGGAAGTTGGTTTGGTTATGAGTTTTTTCGCGCTCGTTTTTGTCGCCTTTCACCGCTTCCGTCGTCAAAAGCCTGCGCGCCGCTAGCTTTTCGCGGCTTCTACGCCGTTGAGTGTTGAGCTTGGAGAGCGCGGGCAATGGCGAGGAAGGCTTTGCCGGGATCGCCGTTCGGCGCTTGAGCGGCTACAGGATGCCCGGCGTCGCCGGCCTTTCGAATTTCCGGGAAAAGAGGGATGTGGCCGAGAAAGGGAACGCCTTGGCGACTGGCTTCTTTTTGGCCGCCGCCGCTTCCAAAGATGTCGATGCGCTCGCCTTGCGGCGTAGTGAAGTGGCTCATGTTTTCCACGATTCCGAGAATGGGAACGTTCACTTTGCGGAACATGGCGATGCCTTTTCGGACGACGCCGAGAGAGGCTTCCTGGGGCGTGGTGACGATGACTCCGCCGTGAAGAGGCACGGTTTGGCAAAGGGTTAACTGCGCGTCTCCGGTTCCGGGCGGAAGGTCGACGAGCAGGAAGTCCAACTCGCCCCATTCGACGCTGGAGATGAATTGCTGGATGGTTTTGACAATCATGGGGCCTCGCCAGATGACGGGTTGGTCGTCTTCCAGCAGGAAACCCATGCTCATGAGTTTGACGCCGTGATTTTCTGGAGGAATAAGTTTTTCGTTGGCGCTGAGGCTGGGTCGTTGACGAACGCCCATCATCAGGGGAATGCTGGGGCCGTAAATATCGCAGTCCAAAAGGCCGATTTTGAGGCCAAGCCCGGCCAAAGCGCAGGCTAGGTTGGTGGAGAGAGTGGATTTGCCGACGCCGCCTTTGCCGCTGGCAACAGCGATGATTTGCCGAATTTCGGGAACTTGGTTGGAAGGCGGCAACGGAGCGTTGGGAACGGCTGGGCGAGAGCTTTGAGGAATGCGAACATCGACGTAAACGTGTCGAACTTCTGGCAGGTTGCGAATCTGCTCTTCAGCCTTGGTTTTGATTTCTTGCGCTGTTTCCGGGCTTCCGCCGGCAAGTTCGATCACGACCGCTACGGCGCCGTTCTCCGCAGAAACGTCTTTGACCAGTCCAAAAGAGACAATATCCCGCGAATATCCGGGATACTTTACTTGTCGAAGTGCTTGTTTGATGCTCTCGGGAGTCATGCCGTTTGCGTAAAAGCAAAAGCGAAGCGTAAAGAATGCCGCCATCGAATCCAAGAATTATTTTGAAAAGGAAAATGCGGCGGCAAATCCGCATTTAGAACTTTGGCTTTTGAACGCGCCAGCCGGCGAAAGGGAAGAAAGAGAAAGGGAAAAACGAAAGAACGCTCGCTGTTTTGTCCCTCGCTCCTTGCGCCCTATTTCTTCAAGTTTCTTTCTGTTTTCAATCTAAAGTCCGCCGTTTCCCTGACCTGCTCCAACAAAAGAAGACGGCTACGAAGTGGCGGTTTGTTGGCGGCGCTTCTTTTGCCGATGACGGCGAACAACCACAAAGCCCAGAGCAAACAAGCCGAAGACGAGAGCGTATTCCTCCGGCTCGGGGATGATGGTGCCTCGATGAAAGCGAACCTGCACTGATCCTCGACTATTGGCCGCAAAAGCGGGACCTGTGTTGGCCAGCCCCGCCTGATTGTTAAAAGTGAAGATTCCATCGGTGGAACCCGTCTCAAACTCGCTGAAAGGCTTGTTCAACAATCCCGCCCCGCTCCAAGAAGAAGCGTCGTTGTTTTGAAAAGTGAAGGAACCGCCGCTGACCCGAATGCCCATATCGTCCCGATATAAATGGCCGGTCGCATTCCCACTCATAAACATATGCGAGATGGTTCGGTTTCGGTTGGCGTTGTTGCCGGTCTTGAAGGTGATGTTGGTTTTGCCGCCGCCGGGAATGCGGGCATTTATTGAGGCGATGTCTTTGGCGTTGGAACTGGAAAGCAAGGGAGAAAGGGCGATGTGTAAGTTGTTGGGTTCGGTGCCTGCATAGAGGTCTCCGCTATTGTCATCGACTTCCCAAGTGTCGCGGCGGTGCCGGTTGTCGTTGCCTGCATTGGAGTTTCGGACGGAGTAAAGTGTTCGGGTGGTGCCAGAGCCGGAGAAGATCCAAAGAGTTTGGTTGGTGGGATTGTCTTGGCTTTGGTAGACGTCGATGTACAGCTGCGCTTGGCTTTGTTCCAAAGGAACGAAAGCAAGCAAGGCCGTGGCTATGAGAGCGACGAGCGCCAAAGGTTTACGGTTTGCGGGGGGGGGGGGGGGTATTTTCATGATTCATGATAAACGATAATTAGAATTGTTCAGGATATTCTGCTGTTGTTGCTCTTATGTAAAATAAACTGTGCAAATAAACGATGTCGTTACTAAAGCCTCTTTGTGGGTGTTTGTCAAACAAAAATTGAAAAAAATTGAGTTTTTTGCGATGCGGAGGATAGAGAAAAAAATGGGAGGGGTTTTGATAGCGGGATCGTTGAGGTTTTTGGTCTCGTCAGGTTGAGAATGGTGGGGGTAGGAAATTCTGGGTTTGGAGTTTGTTCAAAACGACGAAATGCAAGAAGGGGCGCAAAATCACTGACTGTTTGGCCATTGAGTCCGACGGTTGTGCGAGGGAATTGGAATGACGAATGGGGACTTGAGATTGAGATCATTAAGTGGATGGGGAGATTGGGTTTGTGTGCAGATACTGTTGGAGGCTGGTGAGTTGGATTGTTTGGGGGATTTTGAGTGGGTTTTCATTTTGTTTAAGTTGTCGGCCACTGGAAGTTTGTTATTTGGCGGGCGCAAGTGTCTGCGGGGCAAGCGGCTAAATATTCGGCGACGGATTGGGAATGTCCGGGAAGGATGAGATGGGGAGCGATTTCGTTGAGCGGCGCTAGAACGAAGAAGCGTTGATGCGCTCGCGGATGGGGGAGGGTAAGTTGGGGAGATTTTCCAACGAGGCTGTTGAAGGCGATGAGGTCGATGTCCAAAGGCCGGGCTTCGTTGGGTTGTTTTTTGGGACGGCGGCCGAGAGATCGCTCAATGGCTTGGCATTGGGCGAGGAGGGTTTGCGGCTGAATTTCATGGGGAAGGATTAGTTGTAGGGCGGCGTTGGCAAAGGGCGGGGAGTTTGGCGGGCAGTTCCTTGGCGCGGTGATCCAAGGCGATGAGAACACGGGCGGCGCAACGGCCAGAGATTGCAAACTTTTGGCCGCTTCTCGCAGATTTTTTAATGGATTGCCCAAATTGGCGCCCAAGGCGAGAAAAACAGAATGCCGGGAGTTTGGTTTAGGAGGGGACGGCATTTTCTAAACAATTTCGGATCGGGGCGGGTTCAATCGTTGAGGCCGAGAACGTGTTGCATGGAGTAGAGTCCGGGTTTTTGGCGGAGAATCCACTTGGCGGCGCGGAGGGCGCCGTTGGCAAAGGTGTCTCGGCTGCCGGCTTTGTGGGTGAGTTCGAGGCGTTCTCCGGGAGCGGCGAACAAGACGGTGTGATCCCCGACAACATCGCCGCCGCGCAGGGAATGCATGCCGATTTCATTTTTGGTTCTGGGGCCGATGATTCCTTGGCGGCCGTGTTTCAAGATGTTGTTTGGCGGGAGATTGCGGGATTGGGCAAGGATGTTTGCGAGGGTTGAGGCGGTGCCGCTGGGGGCATCTTGTTTGTGATGGTGGTGCATTTCGATGATTTCGAGGTCGAATCCGTCTCCCAAGATTTCCGCCGCTTTGCGAGTGAGCCAGAAAAGGGCGTTGACGCCGGCGGAGTAGTTGGATGCCCAAACTATGGGAATTTTGTCGGTTAGGGATTGGATGGCGGCGCGGTCTTCTTCAGTGTGTCCGGTGGTGCCAATGACGATGGGTTTGGTTTGGGAGGCGGATTCTTTGGCGATCTTCTGGGTGGCGTCGGGGGCGCTGAAATCAATGACGACGTCGGCGGCCGCAATGGCCGACGCGGTTTCGTCGCCAATGTCCACGGCGCCTGCAACTTCGAGTTGGGGATCATTTGCGGCGCAGTGAATCAGCGCCTGCCCCATTCTTCCTTTGGATCCGATGATGGTCAGTTTGTGCATGCGATGTGGGTTGTATATGTAAGACAAAAGCGGATTTGATGCAAGAATCCTTTGGCAAACAGAGAGGTTTTGAGCAAGGGAGCGAGGGGTTTAAACCTTGCGGTTTCTGATGCGGGCATAGAACATGCGTCGGCGTGAACCGGATAGAGGCTCGTTTTTTGCGGCTGAAAGAAAATCAACAAAAAGGGTTGGTAGTGTATATCGGGGCAGGCGATCCGAGTTTAGAGGCGACGCGGCGTTTGGCGTTGGGTTTTGCGGAGGCGGGGGCGGATGTTCTGGAGTTGGGGATTCCGTTTAGCGATCCGCTTGCGGATGGCGTTGTGAATCAACTGGCGGCGGAGCGGGGCTTGGCATCGGGGACGACGCCGACCGGCGTGCTTCAGACGGTGCGGCGGATTCGGAAAGAGAGCGAGATTCCGGTGGTTCTTTATGTGTATTACAATCTGATTCATCAACGAGGTCTGAGGAAGTTTGTTTTAGAGGCGGCGGCTGCGGGCGTGGACGGGCTTTTGGTTTTGGACTTGCCGCCAGAAGAAGGAGAGGCTTTTGGCGAGGCGTTGGAGGGGACGGGGTTGTTGCAGATTTATCTAGTGGCGCCGACGACGCCGGCGGATCGGGTGGCTCAAATCGCCTCTCAAGCCTCCGGTTTTCTCTACTGCATTTCGCGGGAAGGAGTGACGGGAATGCAGGAAACTGTTTCGGAAGGGCTTGGTTCGATGACTTCGTTGATTCGAAGATGCACGGACTTGCCGATTGCCATTGGTTTTGGGATTTCTAATGCCGCGCAAGCGAGGGAGGCGGCGAGTTTTGGAGAGGCTTGCGTGGTGGGGAGCGCCGTAGTGAATCGGATTGCCGCGCTGGGCGATTCTCCGTCGCTGGTTTCCGAAGTGTCGGCTTTTGTGAAGGAACTCAAAACAGCTCTGCAAACGGGCAAAAGAAGCGCTGGCAAAAATTAGGCCGACGGAGCAATTGAAGGCGGTTTATTGATTGAGTTTGTGAATTGAAGATGAAAGCCATGAAGTTTTGGAAAACGATAATTGCGCTGGCCTTTGCCAGCGTCCAAGCCCAAGCGGAGACGCTCAAGGTTCAATACACCAAAGAAGACGGCTCTTCTCATACCCTGCTGGTAGAGGAAGATGTTGAATTTCTTGATTTTGAAAGTTCTGCCCTGATCAGTCTGACTTTGCCGGAAGGTTTGACGAGTTTGGAAACCCTCAAACTTAGCGGGAATCGATTGACCAGACTTGCCTTGCCCGAAGGATTATCGAGTTTAAAAACACTCGATCTTACCTACAATTTTTATTTGGCCAGTCTGACCTTGCCGGAATCTTTGCCGAGTTTGGAAACCTTTAAACTTAGAGGGAATCGATTGACCGGCCTTGTCTTGCCCGAAGGGTTGCTGAGTTTGAAAAGCCTTGATCTATACGACAATCATTTAGACAGCCTTGTTTTGCCAGCAGGGTTGGGGAGTTTGGAAACTCTCAATCTTGTCGGAGGGCGCAATCAGCTGACGAGTCTGGCCTTGTCTGAGGGCTTGTCGAGTTTGGTGGAACTCAATCTAGTAGGGCATCAGTTGACCAACCTTGTTTTGCCTGCTGGCCTGTGGAGTTTGAAAGAACTCAATCTTATGGAGAATCGATTGACCAGTCTTGTTTTGCCGGAAGGATTAACACAATTGAAATTCCTCGATATTAGCGGCAATCAGTTGACAAATATAACATTCCCTGATAAGGGGTTGGCGAATTTAGAAATCCTCGATCTAAGTGAGAATCAGTTGACCAACATTATCTTGCCTGCCGGCATGCGGAGTTTGAAAGGGCTCGAGATTAGGGGTTTGCAGTTGACCAACTTAACCATGCCCGTAGGGTTGGCGAGTTTGGAAAACATCTATCTTCATAAAACCCCACTGAGTCGTTTGCTGGTGCCTTACAGGATGAACACCGATGATTTAACAATCCATTGGTATGACGGTACACCTCCAGGAACTGTATCGCGTCTCTTCGCGCACATCTCGACAGACGCTCCTTTTCGCATTGAGTATTACAGAATGCCCCAGCTTCTTTCGATGCGCCGATTGGAGGACGGCATAGAAATTGTTTGGGACGAAGGCACGTTGCAGTCTGCCCCAAGCATCGACGGCCCTTGGCAAGACGTCGCATCTGGCGGAACAGTGCGCCGGCTCTTTCGGTCTTCTCTTCCCGCCGAGTTTTTTCGAGTAAAGCCATGATCTCGACAGCAAGAAAAGCAAAGCGTAAAAACAGCGCCGCTGCCCGAACGACCGGGCGCAAGAATTGGTTTGCGCTCATTCTGGCGGGCGGGCGGGGGGAACGTTTTTGGCCGGTTAGCCGGCAAAAAACGCCCAAGCAGTTGGTTGCCTTGCTGGGGAAGCGCTCGTTTTTGCAGCAGTGTTACGACCGGGCGGCGCGGATGGTGACCAAGTCCAACGTCATTGTTGTCACCAACGCCGCGCAAGCATCACAAACGGCCGAGCAACTGCCGGGCTTGCCTCCAAAGAACATTATTGCCGAGCCTTGCGGTCGGGACACTTGCGCCGCCGTGGCGCTAGGCGCGGCCGTTGTTGGTCAACGGTCGGCCAACCAAGGAGTAATGGCGGTGTTGCCGGCCGATCACGTTATTCCCGACGAAGCACTGTTTCGGCAGACCTTGCGGGACGGTTTTGATTGGGCTTCTCGTTGTCATTCGCTAGTGACGATAGGCATTCGCCCCACCGAGCCGGCCACCGGCTACGGCTATATCAAAAAAGGAAAGCCCTTGTCGCCGCTTGCCGGCGCAAGGCCGACCGCGTTCTATCGCTGTGAGCGCTTTGTGGAAAAGCCGAAAATCCAACAAGCAAAGGCCTACCTTCGCTCTGGAAAGTACTTCTGGAACGCGGGCATGTTTCTTTGGTCGTCATCCGCAATTCAAGAAGCGTTGCAAGAACATCGGCCAGAAATGGCGGCCGCCTGCGACCGTTGGCAACGAGCCGCCGCCAACCCGTCCCAACTATCTCGAATTCTGAAGCGCGAATATCCCGCCTTGGAAAAGATTTCCATTGACTACGCCTTGATGGAAAAAGCCCGAAACGTCGTCATTGCGGACGGCGGTTTTCGTTGGGACGATCTGGGAGTGTGGACGGCTTTGGCGCGGCACTTGAAACCAGACAAGGACAGCAACTGCGCCGTGGGGAATTTTGTGCATCTCGATTCGCATCGAAACATCGTCTTTGACGCAAGAAGTCAAAAGACGCCCATTGCGTTGGTTGGATTGAAGGATGCCATCGTCGTGCAAACCGATGACGCCACTTTGGTGGCCGACAAAAGCCAAGCGCAGAGAGTGAAACAATTGACCGAACTTCTGGCTGCAGACAAAAGACTTCGAAAATGGACTTAAGTTTGTGGCCAATAACGGCGGCGATCCACCTGCTGGGATTTTTGGATCGTATCTTGGAAATGCTCGACCAAATCCCGCTGTTCGTCTTTTTCCTGCCCTTTCAAGTTTGGATGTTCTGGGATTCGCTGCGGCGGGAAAAATGGCTTTGGATGTGGGCCATCATCTTCTTGTGGATTCCCGCCGTTCCCTATTACTTTCTAGTTTATCGGCCAAGCCAAAACAGCGCCCCCGTGAAAGAGACTTTTGAGTTTCCGTGGTCTGCGAATCGAACGCGAATTCAGGAATTGGAGGATCAAATTCACCATTTAGACCAAGCCCACCATCACGCCGAGCTGGGAGAAATCTACCTCAAGCAAGGAAATTTCGAAAAAGCTTGCAAGCATTTAGAAGCCGCCCACGAGCGCGAAGCCGAAGACCTCGATATTTTAGCGTTATTAGGAACCTGCTATTGGAAACAAGAACGATTAGACGAAGCCAAACAAACGCTTGAGCCAGTCATCGCCTCCAATGCTCGGCACGACTACGGGCAAACCCAAATGACGTTGGCGCAAGTCTATGCCCAGTTAGGACAAAACGCCGACGCCATCGCCGCTTGGGAATCAGTCCTCCAAGCCAACACCTACGCCCAAGCGCGAGTTCTATTGGGAGAAGCCTATCTCTCCGTCGGCAGACAAAAAGAAGCCCGCGCCCAGTTCAAAGAAGTGCTTCGAGCCGACAAACATACACCCGACTTTCACCGCCGCCGAGACAAACCCTGGATCAAACGCGCCCGCCAAATGCTCGACCAATCCACCGAGTAAAACTGAAATTGCCCAGCAAAAACGCCAACGGTAAAAAAGCTCCAAGCCTCAAATCACAAAGAAAAAAAGTGGCTGCAGACCAAAAAAACAAGAATAATTTTGCACGTCAAGCCTCTCGAATCCCGAAAAGCTCAAATAATAAAGGAAAACAACTTTTTTGCGACTCGGATTTTTTTTCAAAAAATTGGACAAAATGGATAAACCAAGTTATCTTGCTGAAGTTGTTTCGGCTTTGCCGAATTGTTTATTGTTGTTTGGAACTACTTAACTAAAATTCTTATGCACAAAAACATCTCTTTTTCGCGTTTAGTGACTCTCGGCATTGTCGTTCTCGTTGGAATCGGTTTGTTTGCCTCTCCGTTTTTGCTTCGAGCTGATCATGACGGGGCGATTAATGTGCCTCAGGTGAATTGCATTTGGGTTTCGAATCACGGTTCGATTGGATTCGATGTGGAATTTGATGTCAGTACTCATCCGGATTCGGACGAATTGCTATCTGGATTTCAGTTGAAGCTGGATGGTTTTATCGTTGATGATAGACTTTGGGTCAAGAGTACTAAGCTTGAATTGGAGGCGCCGAATCAAGGTTGGCTGGAGATTCCGGGCTATGACGGCGGGCCGCCGCTTCCTTATCCGGGCTATTCGCATTCCTTTGATTTCGTTGTTGAAGGGTTGAAACTTGAGGGTATTTTTCTTTATGTATGGGGCTCCCCGTGCCGATGTTGTGCATTCTGTGGCTTCTAGTGTTTCTGTTCAGCTTTACGTTATTGTAGATGACGAAGGAGCTCTTGAATCGATGAGTGCTTGGGCTGTGGATAGTGGTGGAGGCAGCTATGAAGTTTCTGTTTATTACTTCAGCTGGGGGAGGGGCCGATGGAACGTTTCGAACGTTTGAAGATTAGTAGGCAAGCGTTCACGTTGATCGAATTGCTGGTGGTTATTGCCATTATCGGCATCTTGGCGGGGCTTTTACTGCCTGCTCTTTCGCGGGCTAAGGCGTCGGCGCATAAAGTGGCTTGCCTTAATAATCAACGGCAAATTGGGCTGGCTCGGCAACTGTACGCAAATGACAATGGCGGTTATTTGATTGCTGGCATTAATTTTTGGCAGCGGCTCAGTTTCTTCTATTTGGATGGGCAAACGAATTTGTTCAATTGTCCTGTGGAGAAGCGGGTTTTGAAAGCGTTTCAAGCTGCGGATAGGCCTCCTCCTCCGTGGGGTCAGTTACCGGGAGTTACGTCGCCGTGGGGACCGCCTTTTATTCCTTGGGGCTATCTTCAAAATGATTTTGGTTTAAAGCCGTCTTCTTTCTTTCGGGATGCAAAAAAGCGGTGGGGAATTTCTGGGGAGTATTTACGTGGGAGTCCGGGGAGTTGGACTCGAGGGATTCAAGATTTTCAAGTGGTTTCACCTTCGCGCATGATTGTGCAAGCTGATGGCTCTCGGTTTGGTAAGTCTGGTGGTGGTACTGTTTTTCGTTTGGATATGTTCTCTCAGGGTTTCCTTGGCATTTATCCTAGTCGTTATTCTTTAAACGTTGCCCGTCGTCATTCTGGGCAAGTGAATGTTCTGTTTGCGGATGGGCATGTTGGCTCGGAGTCTTTGTATCAAATGCTTTATCCTTCTTTGGAGAATTGGACACGGTTTAACTTCGATAATAAAAAGCATTGGGGTGACGGTGACATGCCTTCTGTTTCCGGTTGGCAACCTCCAACGCCTTGGGATGAGCTCGTGGATTTTTGAAATAAAGAAAGGATGCCGAAGATTAGCGAGAGCAGTGTTGAAGTACTGTATAACGAGTTTGACAACTTCGGAAAACGCATCACCGAGGGGTTTAAGCGGATTGAAACCACTGAAGAATCGATCTGGTCAATCAATCCAAAGTGGAGAGGCTTGTTTTACGGCATTCTTTCGATTTGCGGAGTCGCTGTTTCCGTGTTTACGCTGTTTGCGAAATGGTGCGATTGGAGTCCGAACACGCTGCTGGCCGTATTCAACGAGATTGGCAAGGAATTTTTAGTTCGGTCGTTGTCGTTTGGTTTACGTTTCAAGTGGCAGATTGGATAATACCTAGATTTGAGAGGTATAAGGCAGTAATCATCAACAAAATCAGTAAAATTGTGGGATGGGGAGATCCATATCGAGAATTGCAGAGAGAAAAAGGCCGCCAAAAAGTGCGGGAACGGATTCGGAATCAAGTGGATTCGCTTCGAGAGAAAGGCGCATCCACCGAGGAAGTGATTCGAGCCGTTGAAACGGTCTATTCCTCGTCGAAGGATCGCTAGCGATTATCCTATTCGCGTTGGCGAATAAGAAATCGGGCGGAGACTCGTTTTTTGTCGAGGAAGTTTTGGTGTTTTTCGAGTTTGGTTTCTTGGGCGGAGTGGAGCGCAGCATTTATGGTAATCCTGCGCGCATGTGAATTTTGGATTTTTTGGAGGAGAGGGTTTTTAGTTGGGGGTAATGAGTGTGTGGATGGCGCGGTTGGGTTGGAAGCATGCGTTGGCGGCGGCGCGGACGTCTTCAAGGGTGATTGCTTGGTATTCGGTTTCTTCTTCTTCCCAGCGTTTGTAGCCGAAGCCGTAGAGTTCGTCTAGCGCGGTCACCAAGGCCATGCCGCCGAGGTTTTGTCGGGCGATTTTTTTTTGCCCCAGTATTTTGGCTTTGGCGCGTTTGAGTTCGGCTTCGGCGAGGCCGTCTTGACGGAGGGATTGGATTTCTTGGGAGAGTTCTTGATCAACGCGGTCGGCATTTTCAGGGGAAGTGCCGGCGTAGAAGGCGAAGTAGCCGGGAATGAGGCCGGGAACGTGATGCGCTCCAACATAGTAGGCGAGGCCGAGTTGATCGCGGATGCGAAGGAAAAGACGGGAGCCGAGGTCGCTGCAGGCTTCTTGCAAGAGGTCAAGAGCGTAGCGTTTTTTGTCGAGAAAGCTTGTGCTTTGGGCGGCAATGATGACGACGGCTTGTTTTTTGTCCACGGTTCGGCGGACTCGGAGTTCGCGAATGGGGTGCGGTTTGGGTTGAGGAAAAACGGGGTTGCGTTGTTTTGGCCATTGGCCGGCGCCTAGGAGTCGATTGACTTCGGCGCAGACTGCGTCGGTTGCAATGTCTCCGAACACGGCAAGGACGCAGTTTTGCGGAGAGCGATGGGTGTTGAAGAAGTTGTGGATTTGGGGCAGGCGCAGGTTTTGGACGCTTTGGGCGGTGCCTAAGGCGTTTAGTCCGTAGCCGCTGGCGCCGAAGAGGGTTTGTCGGGCGGTTCGGAATCCGACTTGGAGGATTTGGTCGTTTTGGGACTGGATGGCGGCGAGTTGGGCGATTCGTTCGCGTTCCAGTTGGTCTTCGGCGAAGGCGGGGCGGAGGATGAGGTCGGAAAGGATTTCGAGGCCGAGGGGCAAGTCTTCGCGGAGCACTTCGATGCTGATGCCGAAGCTGTTGCCGGCGCCGTAGGTCTTGATTCGGCCGCCGACGGATTCGATGGCGTTGACGATGGCGGCGGCGTCTCGTTTGCTGGCGCCTTTCAGCAAGAGCTTGGCGGTAAGCCGGGTGAGGCCGTTGGTTTCGGCGGTTTCAGCCAGCACGCCGGCGCGGAAGACGGCGCGCAGTTCGACAAATGGCAGGCGATGGTCTTCTTTGGTGAGCAAGCGTAGGCCGTTGTCCAACTCATCCAGTTGGATGGCGTTTTGCGGGTGCGTCTTGGCGGCGGTTTTCACTGCGGTTTTGGCGCCCGGCGGCAAGAGTGCGGCCAGGGTTCGGTTTGGCTCGGTTAGGTATCGTTGCGCCACTTGTTGCACGTCTTCGACCGTCAAAGCCTTCACTTGATTGAGGTAGCGGTTGGAGAATTCGAGGTCGTGCGCTGCCATCCAGTTTTCGCCTAAATCTTGCGCTTGGCCTTGCATGGTTTTCTTTGCGCCGAGGGTTCCGGCCAGAAAAATTTTCTTTGCTTTTTCGATTTCTTCTTCGGCAAAGCCATTTTCTTGGGCGCGTTTTACTTCGGCGAGGATGGCTTTCCATGCGTCGGCGCATTTTGGGCCGTCGGCTACGCCGCTAATGCCGATGAGGCCGGAACTTCCGGGGCTGTATGTCCAGGCATCGACGGAGTGCGCCAAGCTGAGACGCTCTCGAACTTGCCGAAAGAGACGGGAGCTGCGGCCTTCGCCAAGTAGGGTTCCAAGAACGTCGAGCGCTGGAATGTCCGGATGGCGGACTTCGGGGATGTGCCACGCAAAGTGGAAGTGGCCTAACTCTATGGGGGATTCTTCGACGCGTTGGCGGGCGGCTGCCTGACGAGGCTCTTGCGGCAATACGGCGGGAAGCAGGGGGCGGCAGGGTTCGTTAGCATATTCTTCCTCGATTTTCTGGATGATGGCGGACGCTTGAACGTCGCCGACCACAACGAAAAAGATGTTTCCGGGCGCATATTTTTCTTCGTAATAGGCGAGGACGTCGTCCCGTCTGATGCGGTTGAACACGTCGGGGTAGCCGATGACCGGATAGCGGCAGGGGCTTACTTGGTAGGCCGTTTCAAACAAGCGGCGGCTGGAGGAATGTCCCGGATCGTCGTCGGTCATATCCATTTCGCGTCGAATGACGTCCAGCTCTTTTTCCAGTTCTTCGGCCGGCAAAACGGCGTTTTTCATGATGTCGCAAAGAATGTCGACAATGGTCTGGGCGCCTTCTTGGGGGGCGTTAATCCAATAGACCGTGCGGTCGAAGGACGTGTAAGCGTTCATGTTTCCACCCAGTTCCTGCACTTCTTGATCGATGCGTCCCACGCCGCGCGTCTTGGTTCCTTTGAAGAGCATGTGTTCCAAAATGTGGGAGAGTCCCGCTCCCAGCCATTGTCCTTCGTGGACGCTTCCGGCGCGGCACCATGCTTGCGCTGAAACTACTGGGGCGCTTCGGTCTTCGCGGACGATCATCGTCAAGCCGTTGGGCAAAGAGGCGAGCCAAGTGCCTTGACGACAGTCGACGCTGACTTTCCCACCGGCCGTTCCGTTCGGTTTTTTGGAAAAAGCAGACATCAAATTGTTTGGCGAAAGCGAATTAAGAATGCGCCGCGCAGGAATCGGGAGAGGTATTCATTGGTGCGTTTCTTTGCCGGCGTCAGAGCGAGCGGACGATTTTTGGCGCAATTTGGTGGGCGGAAGAAAAGGTCGCACAAATGCTTCTTCAAAGTCGAACCCGCCGGCAAAGTCTTCCAGAACATCCTGCTTCCTCTTCGAAAGTATCTCGGCCTCCACCATATTGAAAACCACCTCGCCGACGTCTTCGCAGCGAAAGATTCCCCATTCTGCTAAGACGTACTTTCCCATCGGGCCAAACTCCTTCAACGTGTATTGCCGCATGTTCTCCAGAAGTTCCTGCCCCGAAATATGTTGCGGTTGTTGGACTTGGATTTTTTTATTAGGCGCGAGTTTCTTCTCCGCGTGCGCCAACACTTCGCGGACAAATTTATAGGCATCCCTTCCGTATCTGGCGTCCCGCGCAACAATTTGCTCAACTTTTGCGTCAAAATTCTCCGTTTGCATCGTCTGCTCCTTTTGTTGTCTCATCGTCTGCTCCTTGAAGTTGTTGAGGTTTTTCTAGCAAAAAACGCTGAGCAACCGCGCCGGAAAGCAAAATCAACAAGACAAGAGAGATCAACGTCTTCTCCTGCTTTGTCAAGTAGCGGGCTGCTTTTCCGATCATAAAATTCGCCATTCAATTCGAATCGCAAGTGCTTCATTTAAAAGAATAACTAATCCATAAGCAAACAAAAAAACCGCCAATTCCTCCGCCCAACCAAAGAACCTTGCGAACAAGACGACGCAAGTTTCATGCTTCTCTCAAACGGTTTAACTTGCTAACAATCCGCCATGACTGCTTCCTGTCCATCTTTCGCTCTCGGACTGGACTACGGCACCAATGCCGTTCGGGCGCTCATCGTCCGCACGGACGACGGACAAGAAATCGCCGCCGTCGAAATCTCTTACGCCCAAGGAGAAGGCGGAATTTTTTCCGATCCCGGGCAGCCTGAACTAGCTCGACAACATCCACTGGACTACCTGAACGGAGCCGAGCAATCCACCCAAAAAGCCCTTCGCCAAGCATCCAAAGCAGACCCCGCCTTCGTTCCATCGCAGATCAAAGGCATCGGCATTGACGCCACCGGAAGCACGCCAATGCCCGTTGACGAAGAAGGAACTCCCTTAGCGGCGCATCCTGAATTTCAAGAGAACCTGAACGCCTTCGCCTGGCTTTGGAAAGACCATACTTCCGCAGAAGAAGCCGCCGAACTAACCAAAGCCGCCGCTCAACAAAAACCCGAGTACCTCCAGAAATGCGGCGGCGCTTACTCTTCGGAATGGTTTTGGGCCAAACTGCTCCATTGCGCCCGCGTTGCGCCGAAAGTCCTCCGCCGCGCCCGCACTTGGGTAGAAATTGCGGATTGGATTCCCGCCGTGCTGGCCGGCAAGCCAGCGCATCCCACGCGGGGCATCTGCCAAGCCGGACACAAAGGCTGGTTCCATGAAGACTGGCAAGGCTACCCCGATCCCACCTTCCTTCGCCAATTCGACCCGCAACTGGAACGCATCCGCCAATCCTTGCCCAATGCGGCCCATCCGGCAGATTGTAAAGCCGGCCGCCTGAGCCTCCATTGGGCGAAAAAACTTGGCCTCGCAACCGGAACCCCAATCGCCGTCGGCGCTTTGGACGCTCACCTCGGCGCCGTTGGCTGCGGCATCGGCGAAGGCACCATGGTCAAAATCCTCGGCACCTCAACCTGCGACATCCTTGTCTCCCCCATGAACCGTCCACTGCCTTACATCGCCGGACTTTGCGGCGTTGCGCCCCACTCGGTTCTTCCCGGCCATTTCGGATTAGAGGCCGGGCAATCCGCCGTGGGCGACATTTTTAACTGGTGGATCCATCTCATTCAACCAAACGCCGGCGCAAACCACAACACCCTGACCCAAGCTGCAGCAAATCGAAAACCGGGAGAAAGCGGTCTCCTCGCCCTAGATTGGAACAACGGAAACCGAAGCATTTTGGCGGACCCACAACTAAGCGGCTTGCTCGTCGGCCAATCCTTGCAAACACAGCCTGACGAAATCTACCAAGCCCTCATCGAATCAACCGCCTTCGGCGCAAGAATCATCATGGAACAAATAGAAAACGCCGGCGTCCCCATCTCCGAAATCGTGGCCTGCGGCGGCATTGCCGAGAAAAATCCGCTTCTCATGCAAATCTACGCAGACGTGACCGGGCGAACAATGAAAACCTCTCGATCTTCCCAAACTTGCGCGCTGGGAGCGGCGATTTGCGGCGCCGTCGTTGCAGGCATCTATCCAAACATCCCCGCCGCCCAAAAACAAATGACCGGCACAAAGAAACACATCTTCCGGCCAACACCCGCCGCCCAGTCGGTTTACGAAGAATTATACGCCTTATACCGCCAACTCCACAACGCCTTTGGCCTCCCGCAACACCAAACACGGCTTTTCCCCATAATGAAAAAACTTTTGGAAATTCGACAAAAAGCAAAACTTCGCAACCGATAAAAGCGGGAATTTTTGCGCTTTTTGGTGGATTTTGTCATTTTCCAACGAACTTTTCTTCTGTTTTTTGTTCTTTTTTATGATTTTTAGGGTTGACACTTTCTTTTTGGGAGGGTAGAAGTGCAGAGAAGTTTTTAACAGATTGAACGGATTTTTATGAAACAGTACATCAATATGAAACAGAAATTGTCTTTATTGGTTGCCGTGGTCTGCCTCTGCGGGGGGGGGGGGGGGGGGTACGAAGTTCAAGCGCAGTTGGTGATTAATGTCTATCCCAGCCAAGACAGCCCCACCAACCAAACCCTCTGGGTGTTTAGCGGCAGCGGCACTACTATCTACCCCAGCACCACCAGCATCCGAAGCAGCGGAAACTTCAACACCCGAGACACTGCTGCCATTGCAAGCAACAACGGCGACCTTTACAACGCCAACCGCCCCAGCAACCAGTTGCTAACTCTTTCTTCCTTGTTTTCCAGCTCTAATGCCAAAGATATCGCTTCGGTCAATGCCCGAATTCCCGGCGGCGGCAAAACCAACATTTTTGCCGCCAACGCCACCAACACGCCCTCCATCACCATTGCTGGCCGAGGCACCCGAACCATTGCCCGCCTGTTTATGAGCGAGAATGCAAACTCGGAGTTTATAAACCCGACCCTGCACCAGTACGATGGCTTGGGCATTCGCATTCAACCCCCCAACTTGCTTTATAGCAACGGAGAGGCTTCTTCTTGGGTGGGAGCAGGCTTGATCGACAAACCGATTGGGGACTTCTTTGCGGGAACGTTCAATCCTCGTAGTGGTCGTGGTCCCAATTTTGGCACGATGCAGGTTGTCGTCAACAGCCAAATCATCCCTGAACCAGAGGAATACGCCCTTGTCTTCGGCTTGTTTGCCCTTGGTTTTGTCATTCTCCGCCGCTATTGGCAAAGGAAACGGCAAGCCGAAGCCGCCACTTCGTAGCTGTTGCCAGTTTGTGCGCCGGCAAACAGCGGGGAAGGGATTGCGCCCTTGCGTCTATTTTGTTGCCGGCTAAGCGGCGTTAATGGTTTTGGCGCTTTCTTTGGTTTCTTTGGAGCAAAGCCCAGCGCAGTTGGTCATCGACGTCTATTCTAGCCAAGACGACCCATCAGCCAAACCCTCTGGATTTTTAGAGTCTTCTCCCCTCCGATTACCTGCAGTAACATCTTATTTCCGGAGGCTTCCATAATCGAGACACTTGGGAAATTAGCGGAAACATTTTCGACGCCAACAAGCCCCAGTCAGCGTTACGCCGCCATTGGCGTTTAACACTGCTGTTGCGGCCGTATCCAATCCTTTACCAACGCCCATGATCTGAGGAGTTCGACGAGCCAATTCGTCGCCGCTTTGGTTTGGTTTGGCGAGGGGGTAGAGGAAGGGGATGAGGATGCTGGCGGCAAGCCAGACGATAAGGTTAAGAGGGATTCCGATTTTGACGAAGTCGCGGAATTTGTAGCCGCCGACGCCGTAGACGAGGGTGTTGGTTTGGTAGCCGATGGGCGTGGCGAAGCAGGCGGAGCAACCGATGGCTACGCCGATGAGAAAGGGTTTGGGATCGGCTTGTAGCGAGCCGGCGATTTGGATGACGATGGGCGCAACCATTACGGCGACAGCGTTGTTGGAAAGGAAGGTAGTGAGCAGGGAGCATACGAGGATGACGGCGGAAAGGGTGACGGCGGGGCCGAAGTTGCCGGTGATTTGAAGGATGAATTGGGCGATGAGGGTGACGCCGCCGGTTTTTTCCAGCGCCAAGCCGAGCGAGAGCATGCCGAAGATCATAAAAAGGATGCGCCAGTTGACCGATTGGTAGGCTTCGTCGTTTTCCAAACATCCGGTGATTACTACGAAGAGGGCGGCGAGTAGCGCCAGCACGGAGATGGGAATGGGGGTGGCGGTGGCGAGCAAGACAAAGCAACCCAAGGCGGCGAGGGCGTATTTTCGCTTGCCGCGTCGGGGTGCTTGGCGGGGGGCGGTGGAAAGCAAGAGGATGTCGCGGCTTTCTTGAAGTCGTTGAATGCTGGATTGCGTGCCTTCAATCAGCAGCGTGTCGCCAAAGCGGAGCCGAGTGTTCTCAAATTTTTTTCTCAGGTTCACTCCTCGTCGATGCAGGGCGAGGATGCGGACGCCGTAGCGCCGCCGAAGGTCTAGATGGCGGATGGTGTCGCCTT
This sequence comes from Limisphaerales bacterium, assembly GCA_965203425.1. GTDB lineage: Bacteria > Verrucomicrobiota > Verrucomicrobiia > Limisphaerales > AAA164-E04 > UBA2970. The sequence continues at coordinate 1,116,356 of OZ241891.1, forward strand.
CGATCTGGGATTGAGGGGCGATGGTTCCTTCCACGACGATGGCTTTTTCGGTTTCGATCACCTCCAAGCCAATGTCATCGGATTGTTGGAGGATTTCGATTCCTTGAAGATTTTTGATTTCCATGACGGAGGAAGAAAGGATGCTGAGGCGAATGCGGTCGCGGGCTTGAAGAGTAATTTCGTCCAGGCCAAAGGGAAGGGCTTCTTTGTGTCGCAATACTTCTAGGACGCGGCCGTCGGGAAGGTTTTTGAGCGGTGTTTCGGTCAGGCGTTTGCCAATCAGGGGCGAGTTTTCCAGGACGGCCACTTCGGTGCGGTATTTTTTATCGTCGGTGGCTTGCAGGATGGAAGCCAGAGTCTCGCGGGCGGGAAGAAGACGGCGTCCGAGCGTTAGCAGATAAAGAATTCCAAGAGCGGCGATGATGCCGCCAATTGGCGCCAAGTCGAACATGCGAAATGAAATCCGGCCTAGTTCGGCGGCGGTGGAGCTGACGAGCAAGTTTGTGGAGGTTCCGATCAAAGTGCAACATCCACCGAGGATGGAGGCGAAGGAAAGCGGGATGAGCAGTTTGGATGGTTTAATGTTTCGTTTGGCGGCGAGGCCGGTGACAATGGGCAGGAAAAGTAAAACGACTGGCGTATTGTTGACAAATGCCGAGGTGAACGCAACCAGAGGCAGAAGAACTAGGAGGATGGACCAATCGCTCTGCCCGACAAGGCGGTCTGTCGCCGCTCCTAGTTGATCCAAGGCGCCGGTTCGCTCCAAAGAAGCACTGAGGACAAACATGCATCCAACGGCAATGGCCGCTTCGTTGGCAAAGACGTCAAACGCTTCGGACGGACTCAAAATCCCGATGCCCAGCAAGACGCCCATCGCCCACAAAGCAATGATGTCGGGAGGAAGCTTTTCGGTTGTCATGGCAAAGAACGTTGCCAGAAGCAGAGCGAAGACAATGGCGATTTCGACGGTCATTTCTGGTTCGATGCGGAGCCGAGCAAGGCAACAATCTGGCGAATTCGCGGGTTTGAGACAATAAAAAAAGGCGCCGGACGGATTGTTCGTGCCGGTGAAATTCGCTTCAAAATTGGGAGTTAGTTGTGGATTCCGAAGCCGCAGGCTTGCCGAGCGGCCTCTCGCAAAGTTTCGCCGAAGGTTGGATGCGCATGACAACTTCGGGCGAGGTCAAAGGCGCTCTTTTCCATGTTCATAGCCAAAGCGACTTCATTAATTAGCTCGCCAGCTCGGTCGCCGAGGATGTGGGCGCCCAGTATTTTCCCGGCGTCTTTGGCAACCAAGAGTTTGACGAATCCATTGGTTTGGTTTGCGGTGCGGGCGCGTCCGTTAGCGCGATAGGGAAATTCCGCTTTCCGAAAGGAAACGGCGGCGTCAACTAGTTGGCGCTCAGTTTTGCCCACTGCCGCAATTTCTGGCTCGGTGAAAATCACTGAGGGAATCGCGCCGTAGTTGACGCTTACCCCGCCGCCGCGGACAAGCGATTCGGCAAAGGCAATGCCTTCTTCTTCCGCTTTGTGCGCCAGCATTGGCCCGCCAATAACGTCTCCGATGGCGAAGATTCCGGGAACGTTGGAGGCAAAGGTTTCATCGACTTGGACGGCGCCTTGTTCGTCAAGAGCAACGCCCAATTCCTCCAGTCCAAGATTGGCGGTGTGAGGCACTCTGCCGACTGCCGCCAAAACTTTGTCGGCAATAATGGATTGTCCAGTGTCCAAATGGACGGAAACCTTCCCATTTTGGAAGGCAATTTTGCGGCAGGAAGTGCCGAGCCGAAATTGAAGGCCTTGCCGAGCGAGGAGTTTTTGGGCTTCGTTGGATAAGTCGCCATCCATGCCGGGAAAAATCTGGTTGCGGGATTCAATCACCGTCACTTGGGCGCCCAAACGGCTCCAGACGCTTCCCAGTTCCAGCCCGATGTATCCGGCGCCAACGACTGTCAAATGCTCCGGCACCGAAGGCAAAGCAAGGGCTTCGGTGCTGGAAAGAACGCGTTCGCCATCAAAAGAAACCCCGGGCAAAGCGGCGGGATGGCTTCCGGTGGCGATGAGAATGTTCTCAGCGGTGAGTTGGCAATGCCCTTCCGGCCCGTTGACGGCGAGGGAACGAGGCGAAGTCAACCGGGCGGCGCCGGTGAAGGAGGCAATTTTATTTTTGCGAAACAGCAGTTCGAGCCCTTGAGAAAGCCGAGAAACCACTTGGTTTTTTCGCTTCATCATCGCGTCCAAGTCCAGATTGACGGAGCCGACGACAACGCCGTGTTTGCCAAGGGAATGGCGCGTGAATGCGAAATGGCGGCTGGATTCAAGCAAGGCTTTGCTGGGGATGCAACCGATGCGCAAGCAGGTTCCGCCCAAACTCGCTTCGCGGTCCACGCAGGCAACGCGCCGTCCCAGTTGCGCGGCGCGAATGGCGGCAGCGCAACCGCCGGGTCCGGCGCCAATCACGGCGAGGTCAAATGTCTCCATAGAACTTGGCGAAGCAAAAAGAACGGCTTATCTCTGATATTCTTTGAGAAAGCCGACAAATTCACGGCGATGCTCTTCCTCGCTTCCCAAGATTTGAATAATCAAGTCTTGGGTAACATAATCACGCCCGTCGCAAATCCGAATGATTTTTTGATATTGAGCGATGGCGGCTTCTTCGGCGGCGATGACGCCTTGAATCACGGAGACGATGTCGGTGGCGTCTTGGGGAGGTTGCAGACTTTCTTGAACCGCTTGAAGCGACATCGATCCGGGAACCCTTCCCCCGATGGTTTTGATTCGTTGGGCGATCTGTTGCGCGTGTTGCACTTCCACCGCCACATCCGCGGCCAGCGCCTTTTTGACCACTTCGGATCGCACGCCATCCAAGTGAACGCTGTTGGCGATGTAGTTTTGCACAGTTTCCAATTCCATGCCGTAGGCGACGGCCAGCTCGGCGATAATGTCTGAATTCTCTTTGAGATTTTCCATAAATGACAATTCCTCGCCGCCCAGAATGACGCAAAGGCGAGCGAAATCCAAACCCGAATTTCATGCGTTTGATTTTTCTATGCTATGGGGAGGCAGTTTGGGCATGCGGGGATGGGGAGGGGATGGTGGTTTTTTGGAGGGAAGGGGGGATCCAAGATTCTGTCTTTTTGAGTTTTTTGTCATCCCCAAAGAAATCCCTAAAAAGAAAAACAAATTCTCTCTCTTTTCCCTAAAAACTCGACAAAATCAAAAGAATCGGCAAAAATTATGCATTATTTTGAAAAAAAAGTTACTTTTTTGTTGACGTCTTGTTTCTTTTTGTCAATTTGTCGTCATGTTTCGTTTCGAAATGCAAATGTGGAGCGCTTCTCTTCCGGTCTCAAACACCGGCACGGATGGCGTCCGCAAAAGCATCGGAGCCCAAATTCACAACAACGATTTGAGATTGGTTGTTTTTTGTTTGACATAGGTTGGAGGGGGGGGATATTGGGGGGGAACGGGTCGCGATGCGAGGAAGAAGAAAAAGCTTGCGTTGGGGTTTGGTTGGTTAGAGAGTTAGAGAGTTTTTGCGGTTATCGGTTATTATTGTTTATTTGAGCAGATACGAAGAAAGGTTAGAGCTATGAGAAAATTCGTTTTGTTGGGAGTGGGGAGCGGTCGCTCTTTTTTGAGGGCGGTTGCGGTAGTGGCGTTCTTGGCGTTGGTTCTTGGGGAGCGGGCGCAGGCGCAGTTGTACATTGATGTGTATCAGAGCCGGGACAACGCCAACAACACGCTGTGGGTGTTTAGCGGTTCATCGACGACGGCGCAGTTATGGAGCGTTCGCACGGAGGTTGCGGGGAACGCGAACTTCGCTCGGCGGGATAGTTGGGAAGTGACGGGGAATGATGGCGCTCTTTACGTCGCCAATCCGCCTAGCAATGTGATCAGTTCGCTCTCTTCGGTCACTAGTTTGGATGCGCAGACGTCGCGGGATCGGTGGTATGTGGCCAATGTGCTGACGAACACGACGACGGTGACGGATCCGACGCTTTCGATAACGACGAACTCGGTGGCGCGGACGAGCGCCATCACGTCGTTGTTTTTGAACGATGATCCGGGCACTGGGGCGACGAATCGGGATGAGTTGGGCATTCGGGTGAGTGGAGCTTCCTTCCGCTATGATGCCAGTGGGACATCGGCATGGAGCGGGGCGGGGATATTGGCGAAGCCGTTTAGCGATTTCTATTTGGGGGATACGGATGGGACGGCTTTTAGTTTCAATAACTTGGGGACGGGGGGGACAGGGGGGCCTCGTTTTGCGGCGGGGTCGGATGGGTCGGTTGTGGTTCGGTTTCATCGGGGGACGGTGATCCCGGAGCCTGAGGAATATGCGTTGGTGTTTGGGTTGTTTGCGTTGGGGTTTGTGGTTGTGCGTCGTCAGCTGCAGAAGAAACGACAAGCGGCGGCGGTTGTTGTTGCGTAAGGGGTTTGTTTGGGGTTTGTTGCGGATTGGGGGTTGTCAGTTCGCGGTTAGGCAAGCAAGCAAGAGCAGTCATAACGCCAGAGAAAGCGTCCCGTTTCCAAAAGTTTGGAAACGGGATTTTTTTGCTTTTGGCTTTCCATTGCTGAAAATGAATCAAGAACTCTGAAGTTGAGATTTTGGAAAGACCAGAGAGCAGAGGACAATCTGCTGAGGAAAAATCTGCGAATTAGGGGAGTTTTGTTGGTTGACAAGTTAGATGGAAAAACGGCAAAATCTATACGTTACTATCTTGCGTAGCTTGCTTATGTATGGATTTCTCGGACCCAACGGCGCTGGAAACTCCACTACCATCAAAATGTTGACCGGCCTGCTTGCGCCTACTTTTGGCTCCATCCAAATCCTCGGACATACGCTGACGGGAGATTCCGCCGATTTGGAAGTCAAACGACGCGTTGGAGTCGTGCCTGAAGATTTGGCTTTATACGACCATTTGACCAGCCGGGAATATCTTTCCTTCATCGGTCGTATCTACGGCGTCGAGAAAAACGAGATGCGCTTGCGGATTGATTCCTTGCTGACGCTGATGAAACTCGAAGAACACGAATCCAAACTCAGCATGGAATTTTCCCACGGCATGAAGAAAAAGCTGGCAATGGCCGCGGCCTTGATTGGCAACCCCGAACTTCTCTTGCTGGACGAGCCTTTTGAAGGCGTGGACGCCGTCAGCGCCTCCATTCTCCGCGAAACGCTTCAACAATTTGTGCGTCGAGGGGGGAGCATCTTTCTCACTTCGCACGTGTTGGATATTGTCCAACGCCTTTGTACCGACGTGGCGATTATCGACAAGGGGACAATCGTGCATGAAACTTCTATAGACAAGTTAGAAGGCTCGCTGGAAGATTGGTTTCTGGAAGTGGTGGGCAAAGAGGAAGGAGGCAGAGACTTGAACTGGCTGGAGGGGGGCGATTCCTCGCAAGCCTCTCAACCATGAGCGCGCGTCGACTCAAGGCGATTTTCCTGCTTCGTTGGCAACTCAGCCGCAATGCTTTCCGCCGAGCAAGCGCGTTTTCCGCAGCCGTTTACGTCATCCTTCGCATTCTTTTCTTGCTAGGCCTTGTCGGCGGAACAATCGGGTCGTTTTTCTTGGGAAAAAGCGATTTCCTTGCGGCGAATCCCAACAGAATTCTCTGGCTATTGAGCGGCGCTATTTCCGCCTTTCTCTTCTTCTGGCTCATGGGATTGCTCGCGGAACTGCAACGCTCCGACTCTTTGGATCATCGTCGCATAGCGCATCTTCCCATTTCCCTCAAAGAAATGTTTCTCTTCAACTACGCCGTCTCTCACTGGACGCCGATCTGCCTTCTGTTTCTCTTTATCTCCGCAGGGTTTGTCATCGGAACAATGTTGCGTTTTGGCGAGCGCATGGCTTTGGTTTCGGACTGCTCGTCCTGATGATTTTGGCGATTTCTTCGTGGACGTACGCTCTCCGTGGTTGGCTGTCAAAACTCATGCTCAACGAATGGCGAAGGCGATCTCTCATCATCTGGATGACGGGCGCCATTATCTTCATAACGCAAGTTCCCAACCTGCTTCTCAACAACTTCCTGTTCGGATTTCGCGCTGTCGCCGAGACCGAAAGAATCGAACGACGACTCACTTTTGACATTGAATATGCGGCGAGCAGACTCAAAGACATAAAAGAGACTGCAAAAAATGCCGAAAACAGCCTCATCGATGAAGAATTGCAGTTGGCCTCGCCGCAAAGCGAGGCTTGGCGCCAACAGAATCTGCGGCGACATCAAGAACACTTGCGCCAGGCGAGAGAACGGATACACAAAACGCTCTGCGCCTACCAAACATCGTTGCAAGAAAACACGCCCGGCGATTGGCGGATCCAACCCGAAACCGCTCTCTCCATCTTCCAATCTGCTTTCCCACCGCTCTGGCCTGCTTCCGCAAGCGCTTCCATTGTTCGCAACGAACAAGGACAATACAAACGCGCTTTTTGGATTGCGCTAGCACTTGCGAGTCTTTGTTACCTTGCCTTGATTCGCGTCTTCAAAACCATTCAATCTGAATTTCGAATGCCTTCTCTCCGCTCGAAGTTGCGTTCTGGAAGAAAAGAAACATCGGCGAAAAATAGCAGAAAAACAAAACCGATAAAAAATTGGCTAGAACGCAATCTGCCCGGCGTCTCCAACCCAACCGCCGCCGTGGCATGGGGAACTCTTCGTTGCCTCACTCGGATGCCGGAAGCAAAAATGGCTCTTCTGACTCCGATCCTTCTGCTCGTCGTTTTTGGTGCCCTTTACTTCGACGACCTCGCCGCTTCCAAACCGAATGCATTCCTTCGCTTTCTTCCCAGCTCGATCTTATTTCTCAGCTTTATGGGATCTTTGCCGTTTTTCACCAATGCCTTCGGCTTCGATCGTTCGGGATTTTGCGCTCTCGTCCTTTCCCCCGTTCCTCGCTCTGAAGTTCTGCTAGGGAAAAACCTCGCGATCCTGCCTCCGTTTCTCTTCTTGACGGCCTCGCCGCTGCTTGGGATTCAACTTTTAGCCCATCCCCGGTTCTCTATACGATCAGCGCGTTTCTTCAGGCCTTAACCCTTTGTCTGCTTCTGACTTTGTTCGGCAACCTCCTGTCCATCAAAGCGCCTTACCGCTCAAAACCCGGAAGCCTGCAACCCGTCAAAACTAAATCCAGCGCAAGCGCGTTAATGAACACGCTGTTCCCATTCTTGTTCCTCCCTCTCCTCATTCCAATAATCCTGCCTTTGCTTGTGGAAGAATTGTTTCAGTGGATTCCGTTTTTTCCGTTCCCTTGGAACATTACACTCTCCGCACTGATCTTGGTTGCCGTCGCCCTCGCTTATCGTCAATCGCTCCATCCTATGGGAAATCTTCTGGCTTCCCGGGATCAGGAGATCCTCCGTATCGTCACCGAACAAGTCGATTAAAAACAACAAACTGCCCACCGCTTTTTCCCTTCAATCGGAAACAAAGGAGCTCCTTCTTATGCATAGAGTTCGTAAAAGCGGCGGCGGAGTTTGGTTTCATCGTTGGGGATTCGTTGGCGCAAGACGGAAGTTGCGGCGGCGCCGTGTTGGAATCGGCGTTTGGGGAAGATCGGCATTTTGAGACCAGTGACAGCTTGGATGCCGGCGCCAACGATTTGCCCTTTGAGATTGTAAAGTTTTTGGGGGTCGTATTGTGTAAGTTCGATGAAGGGGATGCCTTCGGAAACTTCAATAACTTGCGGCCGAGTAAAGGGACTAAATCCGTCGAAGTCAAAATGTTTTGCCGGAGCGTAGGTGCGGGTATAAGAGCGGCTCAACCCTCCGCTATATGTGAGCGAATGTTTGATTTTTCCCACGCCCCAACCTTCATGATAGAGCATTGGGTTATGAAGAACGCTGCGAATGGTAAGTTCGGGATTTTCCTCGATGGGATAGTCTTTGAGATTTTCATCGCCGCCGTCGCCATCGATCAGGTGTTTCCAGTTTGGGTAGCGACGGCGGATGCCTTGGCATAGAGCCAATCCCATTGCGCCGCATTCGACGTCAAGCGGTTTATAGTCTTCAAGCACTTGCAAGGTTTTGTTGGCGTCCAGTTGGCTTGCGTCCACTCCTATAACCTCAAGAAACATCGACAGCCCCAAGGATTCTAGAAATGCAAGAGCTTGCTTAGAATCTTCTGCGTGTTGGACGGATAGTGTAAATGCTTTGAGTCGGCCGGGGTTCATGCCGAGTTTTTGGAGAAGGTGATAGGTGGAAAGAAAGACGGCGCCGCTGTCGATACCTCCGGAAAAGCAGACGCCAATTGGTTCCTTCTCGGGGATTTGCCGCAGCCATTTGGCGATTTCATCCGTCAAGGCCTCGATGTAATTTTTGCCAATGGCCGCAATGTCTTTAGGTTGTTGGTTGTGTTGCGGGTTGAAGTATCGAGTGTAGACGGGGTCGGGATCGGGACAGCCGATGAGTTCGATGGTAATTATATGGTGTGCGGGCACCATCCGGCAGTAGCTGGGATGAAATTGCTTATGTAAGTCCTCGGATTTCAGCCAGTTAAAGATGTGATCCATGCGGTCGGCTACGATGAGGGCGGGGCCTTCTTCGCGTTTGGCGAGGAAGTAGCGTGTGGGGCGATCAAGAGAGCGCGCCAAGCGAACGGTTTTTCCTTTTTTGGCTAATAGCGAGAAGGATCCTTCGATGGCGCGAACTTGATCGGAATCGCCGCTTTGAAGGCGGCGGCGGGCTTCTTCTTCGCTCATGTTGCCGATGCGGTTGTTGCCGGGGGCAATGAGGTTGATGACCCGTTCTAGGTATTGTTGCATAGTCGTTTTCTACTTGGTTTAAACAAGTTCGCGTTCGACCGGTTGGTGTTAGTGGTTGTCGACGGTGATGCCGGGCCAATCGTCGGTTCGAAACGGAGTGAGCGGCAGTCCTTCGCGGTTTTGGACGTTGCAGACGGGGTTGTCTGCCCAAGCATAGCGCACGGCGATTGGTTTGTCTACGGCGTCGCTCCAGACTTCGATTTGGTCGTTGCCAGTGATTTTGGCGGAGGCGTGGAAGAATTGCCGGTCTTCCCCGGCGATGGCGAATCCGATAGGGGTGCGGATGTCGAAGGTGTCTAAACCACTACCGACTTGATTGAATTGCAACAGAATTTTGTTTCCTTTACGGCTCATGGATGTGTAGCGCGGGCTTTGGTGAACAATGTCAAAACCATAGTCTTGGGCGAGTGCCAGCCGGGCCAAACGTTTGGCGACGTCTTGTTTGTTTTTGGGGTGGATGTCGTCGGCTTCGCCCAAGTCGATGATGACGGCTTGGCCGGTGTTTGGCAATCGATCTAGGGTCAGTGTTTGGGCTTCCCGAAGTTCGGACCAATCGCTGTCCGCCGGTTCGGGTTTCACCTTTCGGAAATCGGCCAGTTGCACCCAGTAAAAAGGGAAGTCGCCCCGGTTCCATTCGTCGCGCCAGTTTTGAATCATCAGCGGGAAGAGTTCGCGGTATTGGTAGGCGCGGTTGGCGTTGGATTCTCCTTGATACCAAATCACGCCGCGGATGCCGTATCCAATGAGCGGTTTTAGGACGCCGTTGTAAAGATTGGCGGGCCGATGTTGATTGACCAGCGGATTGCGGGGCGTCCGCGGGCGTCCGCGGCCGATTGTTTTGCCTTCCGCTTTGGCCTTGGCGGCGTCTTTTTCCCATTGTTCGAGTCTTTTCTGGTAATCGGCTTTGCCGGCAGCGGGATCATAAGTTTGTTCGGTTTTTTTCCATCGATCCATGAGAGGCTGGTAACGGGCGTCTGATTCCAGCAAATCGCGGCGCACCCAGGCTTCGGCCGACGAGCCTCCCCATGCATTGTCGATCAAACCGATGGGAACTTGAAGGGTTTGGTGCAGTTGCCGGCCGAAGAAGTAGCCGACGGCCGAAAAGCCGCCGATGGTTTCTGGAGAGCAGGCCTGCCATTCTCCGTCAAAATCGTGTTGAGGCTCCTGCGTGCCGACTTGGGGAACCGTGATGTGCCGAATTTGCGGATAGCGAGCGGAGAGTTTTTCCAAGCTTGGGTCTTTGGAGCTGTTGACGCCCCACTGCATGTTGGATTGTCCGGAGCAAAGCCAGACTTCGCCGATTAGAACGTCTTTGAATTGAAGGGCGTTTTTTCCTTTGATTTCGAGCGTGTGCGGGCCTCCGGCCGGGAGCGGATCCAAGTGAACTTTCCAGCGGCCGTTTGCTTTGGCGCGAGCGGTGTGGCGTTGGCCGGAGATGCTTACGGTAACTACTTCGCCTTCATCCGCCCAGCCCCAGATGGGGTTGGTTTGCGCTTGTTGCAACACCATGCGGTCTCCGATGATGGAGGGGACTTGGACTTCTGCCTTCCCAGCGGCAACGGCAATGAGGGCGCCGATGGCGAGAAAAGGAATTGCGCTTGAAGAGCGGCGTCGAAAAGTGTGCATGCGGTTCGTTTTCATTTGGTCTTTTCGTGTCGTTGTTATCATTGAACTATTTCGTTTCATCCACGCACTTTGGATTGCCGAAGTGTTTTTGCCAAGCAAACTTTTTGCTGGAATGAATTTTTCAAGCCCTTATTTTGCGGAGAAGACGATAGATTGGCAAGACGAAATTTAAAAAATTCGGCGCAAAGGAAATCCGAGAAAGATCTTGCAATAAGGCGCCGAAATTCCCAAAATCTCCTTTTTATTTGAAAAGAAAGGACAACTATGGCGAGAATTTGTCAATTGACTGGAAAGCGCCCCCGCAAGGGAAATCATATTTGGCGCAGCGGCAAGGCTAAAAAAAAGGGCGGCATCGGCACGCACATTACGGGAGTGACCAAGCGGCGGTTTTTTCCCAATCTGCAGCGAGTGAAGGCCATTGTCGATGGCGAGGTGAAATACATTCGAGTCAGCGCCAAGGCGATCAAGAAAGGTTTGGTAACCAAAGCGCCTCGGCGGCGGTGGCGCAAACCCGACGCGGCGGCATAGTTTGGATGATTGAAAAAAAGCGGGGCGCATTTTTGATCTAATGACAAACAAGCAGGAAAGCGAAGAAGTCCGGCGTTTCAAGGTGACGAAAATAGAAGCCAAGCAAGGAGACGCTGATGCGCAATGGGAACTTGGCGTGATGTATGCCGACGGCGAAGGCGTGGAGAAGAACGACAAGGAAGCGGCGAAGTGGTTTCAAAAGGCGGCCGAGCAAGGGGATGCCGCTTCACAATACATGCTTGGCTTGCGGTATTCCAAAGGCCAAGGCGTGCTGAAGGATGAGGTTAAAGCGGCAAAGTGGATGCAGAAGGCGGCAGAGAAAGGGCTTGCCAAGGCGGAATACGAACTTGGTCAGATGTATTACGAAGGCAAAGGCGTGACGAAGAATGAGAATGAAGCGGCGAAGTGGGTTCTAAAAGCGGCCAAGAAAGGGGTTTTCGGGGCGCAAGCCATGCTTGACAAGATTTATGTTGAAGCAGAAAAGAGGATTCGGAAAGCGGCTGAGAAAGGGAATCTCGGCGTGCAAATCCAACTTGGCGAGATATATGCAGAACACGGAGATCATGCGGAATCGATTAAGTGGTCTCGAAAAGCGATCGAGCAATTGGAGGCAATGATTAGAGAGAAGGAAAATGAAAATGAACGACGAAGAAATGACGAACAAAGAGATCCAAATCTGGATCGCAGGCGAGCTGAAGAGTTTCCGCGCGGAAGTGAATAGCGAGTGGAAAGTGTTGCGGATAGATGGAGAAATCCAATGAAATCGAGAACAAATATTCCATGCTTGGGCGCCTTTCTGCTTCTTGGAATAGGCGGAATGAATGCGCAAACGACTTTCCCACCGCCCGAAGGCGGCTGGGATTATGCTTACGAAGGCGATGCGGCCGCCTATGCGCCGGATGGGTTTGCCTCTCTGGACGGCACTTGGAGCCACGACAACGATTCTGATCAATGGGACGGCTCGGTCATTGGCGGAGAGTTCGGCGACGACAACCGTCCGGGCGGCGCCATGACGATTGCCGAAGACGGCATGGACTATCTTCGAATTCAAGACACCGGCGATCCGCGAGATTACGATTTTTCCGATCCGGGATCGAATCGCAAAATTTACTTCGGCCACAATCTAACCGATGACGGGGCCGGCGCGACGGTGCTGGACGACGGCATAACCCTTCACTTCCGAGCGCGAGTGCCTACTGATGGCCCGCTGGATCCACTGCATCCGGACGGACAAGAACAAAGCGGCGTGCAACCCTATCCCGATGGAGGCGACGGCTACGTCACTTCAAACGGAGGCAAAGGGAATTTTGTCATCAAACAGCAAAGCGGCGGCGCCATTGCTTTTTCTTTGACCACGGCTTCGGACACTCCTGAGGGCAACCCCAATCGCTTCGTCACTGGCTTTGCCGGCCTCAGCATGAACGAATTTGCCGGCAATGAAATTTCCGGAGACGTCAACTTTGGCCAAGGCGACGGGAAAAACGTCATTCCCTTTGACCCAACGCAGTGGCACGAATTCTGGATTGTCATCCAAAGAGACGAAGACAACGTAGGCACTCACGTGGCTTCCATTTACATGGATGGCGGCACAACTCCGCAAGTGTTCAAAATGACGGCGGGCGACGGCGGCGAAGGGCAGTATAGCGGATTCAGTTATCTGGCTATGGGTTCGACAGCCACGCCGCAGAGCGCCGCATTAGACGTGGACTTCTGCCGAGTGAAATTGGGAGCAGTGCCGCCGCTGGGAGCGTCTGCGAATCCGCCGCCAAGTTATGCGAATCTTTCCCCCGAAGTTGGCGCCGATTTTGTGGACGCCAACCAAGGAGTGACCTTTACGGCGACTTCTTCTGGTTCCATCCCGCGCGAAAACATTCGTGTCGTCCTCAACGGACGGGACTGGAGCGGCAATCTGGAAATCACGGGCAACGAGCAAGAGTGGAACGTCCAACTAACGGGCTTGCGGGAAAATGTAATCTATGAAGGAGAACTGACCGTAACCGATGCCGACGGCGCCTCCATCACCGGCATTCTTTCGTTCAATACCTTTTCAACGGAGAACAAAACCTTTGAAGCCGAAGACTTTAACTTCGACAACGGAATGTTTATCGACAACCCAACTTTGGATTCGACAGACAAGAATTCCTACTTTGACAAAGGCGCCAGCATGGATTCCGAAGGCGTTGACTTCCACGAGCTTTCCGACGAGTTCAACCGCGCTAACGAAGACGCAGTATGGCGTCTGCCGAGTGTCGGCAATATGCCCAACACAGCGAACAACGAAAACGAGGTGAATCGAGCGGCCTACAAAGATGCAGGGGAAGCTGATTATAGCGTCAACGATACGGAAGTCGGCGAGTGGCTGAACTACACGCGCCGCTTTGACGCGGGCAACTTCAACATTTACCTTCGCGTCGCCGATGATGCGCCATTCGTTGTAAGACTGGATAGAGTTACCAGCGACGCCGGACAACCCAACCAAACCACCGAGCCTTTGGGCGCCTTTCGTTCCGAAGGCGTTCGAGGCGGAGGCTACCATTGGATTCCGCTCGCAGATGAATCCGAATCCTTGTCCTCAATCCACCTTGACGGAGAAGTTACTTTGCGGGCAACTATTGCCGAAGGTTCGCCAGACCTGAACTTCTTTATGATGGCGCCCGCCATTGACGCCATCGCGCCGCCGATTGAAACGAGCTTGAGCATTGTTTTCGATGGCGACCAAGTCACAATCCGCTGGGACGGAGAGGGTGTTCTAGCTTCCGCTGCCGCGCTAGACGGAGTTTGGAACGCCATTGCGGGAGCGCGTAGCCCGCATTCTATAAAAGCCTCCGGCGAACAGAAATTTTTCCATGTCGGCATTCCCTCCCGCGTGGACGCCGCAAAGATGGTAAAACAACAGGTCGCCGCCGCCATTGCTCGTTATCAAGAGGTTGGCAGGCAGGTTTTTGAAGAAATTTCTAAAACGGACGGAGATTATATCGACGGCGAACTTTATGTGTTTGTGTTGGACGCCGACGGCGTTTCTCTGGCGCACGCCGCCAATCCTAGCCTAGTGGGGCAAAATCTCTACAATCTGAAAGACAGCACCGAAACCTTTATCGTGCAAGGCATATTAGAAATAGCGTCTCCCGAAGGAGCGTGGGGCGATTATTTGTTCACCAATCCCTTGACCGGGAATGAAGAGCCAAAGCGTTCTTGGGTAGTCAAACACGACGAGCTGATCTTTGGATCGGGCTACTACAACCCATGAGAAAAAACTCGGAACGCCGGTCGCTTGTCTATGCGTCGTCCATTAGGCATTGCGGCATCCGAGATCTTTTTGGAACAGATTCGAGACTGAGCAAAGGATATGAACAATTGCTCAACCAGCGGTGTCTATAAAGAAAGGTAAAATGCAGATGAAAAATAGATTCGGCAGGCACACGATCCGCAAACGGGGTTTTACTTTGATCGAATTGCTGGTAGTCATCGCGATTATTGGAATTCTGGCAAGTCTCCTACTTCCCGCTCTCTCGAAGGCCAGAGGCAAAGCCCGTCAAATCAAGTGCGCAAGCAATCTGAGGCAATTGGGCTTAGCCGCGCAGATGTACGCTGATGACTTTGACGGCCAATGCCCGCCGGTGAATCGAACTTTCGAAGAGAATTGGATTTACAAACTCCGGCCTTACTACGGACGCGCAGGAGCGAAAGCATTCGATCAAGAGACTCTCTCCACAAACAGCCCGGCCGATTTCAAAATTCTAAAATGTCCTTCCGACCGTTTCCGGGAATGGCGCAGTTACCTAATCAACGGCTGGAACGACTATCTCCGGAGCATCATGACGCGGGAAGAATTCGATCAATTTACAAAGTGGAACGGCACTTGGCCCGATCGTATAAAACCCCACGGCATGAAGTTGCACCGAGTGCCTTATCCTTCTGAAACTCTGCTGTTTGGCGAAAAAAGAAAGAAGTCTAATCATGTTCATATGGATTACTACCAAGGAGAGCAGGGAAACGACGTGCAACAGATTGACCACAAACGGCACGGGATAGGATCGAATTATACCTTTGTTGACGGCAGCGTGCGCTTGCTCAAGGAAGGCAAATCCATAAAGCCGGTCAATTTGTGGGCAGTCACCGAAGAATGGCGGCAGGCAACAGAGGGCGTGCAATTAGAACCTACAGAGTAGCGCTTTTTAGAAACCTTGCGCTTTCCCCGTTTCTCGTATATGGAAACTTATCGCCATTCCATTGTGTTGCCGATCGACAATCGAGTTACACAGATTGCTCGATAAAATCTTGGCCGCACCAAACCCGTTCGCGAACAAAACTATCTTATCTTATATTAGATAGAGGCTGATTTGTGAGATGAAGAAATTCCTTCAGATTGCAACTCGTAGTTTAAAAACGACAACGCGCAAATGGCCGCGGTTTCGCTTCGCAGGATCAGCGGTCCGAGTGTGATCGGCAAAGCGCCTCCGGCTTGAATATCGTTCACTTCGTCGGGGATGAAATCGCCTTCGGGACCGATCCAAACCGTGACAAAGCGAGGAGAGCGTCCGTGCTTGTTTCGGTAGTCTTCTAAATGTTTTCGTGGATGGAGGGCTCCCGGTTGAAGACTGGCCAGAAAAGATAGTTGTCCCACCGACAACGCGTTGCTGGAAAGAAGCGCGCGCAAGGGAAGGGGAGGGAGAATTTTGGGTAACCATCCTTGCCCGCATTGTTTCATGGCTTCAATGGCGATTGTTTCCCACTTCTCTCGTTTGTCGGCGGCTGCTTTATCGCGCCGAACGACGGAACGTTCGGAAAACACCGGAATAATTGTGAGGCAACCTAGCTCGGTGGCTTTTTGAACTATGGAGTCCATCGACTTTCCTTTTGTGACCGCTTGTATGAGCGTCAGATGATAGGGGAGTTTGGGAAGATCCTTGCGCGCAAGCACTCGCGCTTGCACCGTCTGCTTGTCAATTTTCTGGATTCGGCAAAGCAATTCGCTCCCTTGTCCGTCCAGAACAGAAATAGAATCTCCTTCGCGAAGGCGCAAGACGGCGACGGCGTGTTTGGCATCTGGATCGGAAAGTTGTAGCGTCTCTTCCCTACAGAGATGAGCGGGCAGGAAAAATCGGCGCATATGGCGGTTATTCCCCGGAAAAAAACTTCCTCGCTTTTTCAAAAAAGCCGCTGGCGATGGGGTTGACGTCGTCGTCGCAAAGATCGCCGAATTCCTTGAGTTTTGCCGTTTGTTCCGCGTTCAGCCGCGTGGGCACTTCCACAGACACTTTTACGTGCAGATCGCCATAGCCGTAGCCTTGGACGTTTTTGATGCCTTTTCCTCTCAGGCGAAACATAGTGCCGGATTGGGTTCCAGCCGGGATTTTGATCGTGCATTGCCCTTGCAACGTCGGCACCTTGAGCTCAGAACCCAAGGAGGCCTGCACAAAACTGACGGGAACTTCGCAGAGCAAATCGTCCCCGTCGCGCTCAAAAACCTCGTGCTCTCGAACATGCAAAACTACGTAGAGATCGCCCGGAGCGCCGCCCCGAATGCCGGCCTCGCCATTGCCTGACGATCTCAAACGCGTGCCGTTATCCACGCCGGGAGGAATCTTCAATTGGATTTTTTTGGTTTTCTCTTGCCGTCCCGCGCCGCGGCACGACGGGCAGGGCTTTTCAACAATTTTGCCGTTGCCTTCGCAAGCGGGACAGGTTTGGGCGATGCTGAATATGCCGCGAGAGGTCACCACTTGTCCGCGTCCACCGCAAGTGGAGCAAGTCCGCAGTCTGCTTTCCGCAGCAGCCCCGGTGCCGCGGCAAGAGCGGCAGCTCTCGATTTTGGTGATCGGAACTTCTTTTTCGCAACCCATCGTTGCTTCCTCGAAGCTGATTTCTAAGTCGTAGCGGAGGTCTGCGCCCCGTTGTGGGCCGGACGGATTTTGACGGCTGCCGCCAAACAAGTTGTCAAAAATGCTGCCTCCGCTTCTGCCTCCGCTGAATACATCGCGAAAAATCTCAAAAGGATCGTGGAAGCCTCCACCTCCGCCAAAGCCTCGAGAGCGAGAATCAAAGGCAGAGTGTCCGTACTGATCGTAGGCGGCCCGTTTTTTGGGATCGCTTAAGGCTTCGTAGGCTTCGCCCAATTCCTTAAATTTCTCTTCGGCGCTATCGTCCCCAGGATTTTTATCGGGATGAAACTTGACCGCTTGTCTGCGATACGCCTTCTTGATCTCCTCTGCGGACGCTCCTTTGCGAACGCCGAGGACTTCGTAATAGTCTCGTTTCGCCATTGATTAGTCTTTTGCGGAGACTTCTGCTGAAGTTTTATTGGCAACGCCGTCTGCAGAATCGACAACCTTTGGTTTTGCCACAACGACGTTTGCCGCGCGAATCAAGCGGTCTTTGAGTTTGTATCCCTTGCGAGTCTGCTCAATGACATGCCCTTCCGGAACCTCGTTGCTTTCCCTCTGCTCCACGGCTTCGTGCCAATCGTGATTGAACATTTGGCCGACGGCATTGATCTCTTCCATTCCCAATTCCCGAATCGCGGCCTTCAGCTGTTTGAATACCATGTTAACTCCTTGTTTGAGCGAGTCCACCGAGCCCTGTCCGGCGTTTTCAATGTAGGCCATTGCCATGTCGAAGTTGTCCAGAGCGGGAATCAGTGATTTGAGAAGTTCTACCTTGGCTTTCTCGACGGCTTCGCTTCGCTCCCGCGCCGCGCCTTTTTTGAAGTTGTCAAAATCAGCCAGACATCGTAGCCATTGATCCCAATGCTCTTTCGCTTTGTCGGCCTGCTCTTTCATTTTGCGATGCTCTTCCGCATCCAAAACGACGGTGGTTTCTGATTTTCCGTCAATCTCTTCGCCGGCCTCTGTTTTGCTTTCTTTCACAATATCAGGCTTGGAAGGGATGGCTTCAGGTTCCGCACTTTCGTCGCCAACCGGATTCGCTTCATCGGTCTGCGCTTCTAGTTCGCGATGCTCTTCCGAGTCCGAATCGACGGTTTTTGATTTTCCTTCAATCTTCCCGTCCGTTTCCGTTGCGGTTTTGACGACGCCCGTCTTCGCTTCCTTGTTGTCTTCTTGCTTTGTCTCCTTGCTCATCTTGAATTCTTTTCGTAATCGGCAAATAGTTTTTTGCCTTTCTAGGAATATAGACGCAACGAATTAATGCAAGCAGAATTCTGTTTTTCTAAAGAAATCCGAATGCAACGCAGAATCTGGCAAAGACAAAAAACCGTCGCTTCACAGACAATTTCCTTATCCTTATCCTTCCTCATTCGCTTTGCCATCTTGAATTTGCGCCGCCAATTCTTCGGCTGGATAGCTCCAAATCTCTGCCAGAGTAGGATGATAATGAGGCATCTCGGCCAGCTCGCCAACACTCATTCGTTTGGCCATAGCCGCCGTGATTTCGTGAATCAACTCACCGCCGGAAGGTCCAACACAACTTCCTCCGAGAATTTTGCCGGTTTTCGCATCGGCAATTAACTTTGCAAAACCGCGCCGCGCATTCATCAGAATCGACTTGCCGTGATCGTCAAACGAGTAAGAAGCCGCGCGATATTGGATGCCGTGTCTTTGCGCCTCTCGCTCCGTCCATCCCGTTCGAGCAATCTGCGGATCCGTGAACACAACGCCGATAAAAAGACGATCTTCCATTTCCTTAGTCTGTTCCGGCACCGCAATGTTGCGGGCGGCAATCTCGCCTTGACGCACCGCGAGATGCACAATCTCGTGAGGCCCCGCGCAATCTCCAGCAGCGAAAATATGCGGCGCCGAAGATTGCATTTGCGCGTTGCAAACAATCCGTCCTTGCGCAGTTTCCACGCCGGCCTTTTCCAAACCAAGCTCCGCCGTGTTTGGACTCCTGCCCAACGCCATAAAAATCTCTTCCGCTTCCACGGCCTTTTGCTCGCCTTCATGCTCAAAGCGCACCGCCTTGCCGCCCCTGCTTGCCGAAGCGGAAAGAAGTTTGGCGCCGGTGAACAGCGCCATTCCCTCCGCTCGCAAGGCCTTTTCCACCTCGATAGCGGCATCTTTGTCAAACTCCCTCAAAATCGTCCGGCTCCGCTGAATCAAACTCACTTCCGTTCCCAAACGCTGAAAAAACTGCGCAAATTCCACCGCCACAGCGCCGCCGCCCAAAACAATCAACGACTTGGGCGCCCGCGACAAATTCAGCGCGTCGTCACTCGTCAAATAACCCGCCTCTTCCAATCCCGGCAACGACGGACGCCGAACAACCGAACCCGTGCTTATCACAAAATGCGCCGCCGTCACCTCCCTACCCGAAACCAGCCGAACGCAATGCGAATCCACAAACCGGGCATGCTCTCGAATGAAGTCAAAATCTCCCGCCTGCAACTGCCGTCGCCGATACGCCGCAAACTCGCCGACAACCGCGTCTTTCCGCGCCATCACTTTGGCAAAATCATAACCAACCTGAGGAATGTCCAACCCCCAAACCTGCGCTTGCCGAGCCAAATGCAAAACCTCCGCAGCATAAAGCAAGGCCTTCGTCGGCATGCAACCGCGAAGAATGCAAAGCCCGCCCACTTCTCGGCCGCCTTCAATCACCGCAACCTTTTCCAAACCTAAATCAACCGCAGTGCGAGCCGCCGCATATCCGCCGCTGCCCCCGCCAATCACAACCAGATCGTAATCCCATTTCTTCATTGCGCCCGCCCGCTTTTCCGCTTTCCTTTGCCAAAAGTCAAGTGTTCGCAACCAGCCCACCTAATCCAATACAAACCAACCTCAAAAAACACCGCCTCACTATAGAAAAAACACCCGGCAAGACAATCACTCGCAGGGTGTTGTAATGGAAGAATTGCAGTTTGTAGAAAGCCGGCTACTCGTCCGGCCAATTGCGCGCCTGTGGAGGCCAATCTGGCGGCCAGTCTTCCGGCAACGAACCTGGGGTTGTTTCTGACGCTGGAGCAGGCGGTGGAGAGGACAAGTCTATCGGCGCCGGAACTACCTTCACATTCGCTTTGACCCATTCCAGCTGCTGTTCACGCGTCGCTTCCGGAATGGCTTCCGTCATCCGCTGTCGCGTTGTGTCCGGCAGAATCTTCAAAATGTCTTCCCAAGACGGCCCTTGATGAATTCGATCGTCGATGATTGGTCTGACCTTGTCTTGCCAAGCCCAATACGCTTCCACCCAGCCTTCGTTAGGAACTAAGATTGGATCACCGGTTATCATCGGGTCTTCTATGCCATAAGACAAAATGCCAAGACTCGGATCGGCGGGTACATCTTTTGGCGCAATCTCCGTTAGAATCCGATCTCGTAAGGCTTCCGCTTCTTCATCTGGAATAAACTCCTTGTCCGGCCACTTACGAGGAGACTGTAAAACCCCGACAACGCTCTCTGCCATTTCGTGCGACCATTCTCCCCAAGTCATGGTAAACGAAGGACCATCTCTGCCCATCGGCCCCATAATCTTCACCGGCTTGCCGTTTTCTGTCATCACCGCCTCTGGATCGTATTGCCTTGCATGGTGGTACTCCGCCATGTATTGAAAAATTTCGCCTGCCACCAAAGGGTTGTCGTGCCGATCGTGTTCCTTCAAGATGTGATACAACTCCTCAAAACCTTTGCTAAACCGGGCATCGTTTTCGAAGAAAGATTTCAAGCGAAAGTGATTTTCCATGACGGTTTTGAACCGACGCCGACTGGAATGGTCCCAAGTGCTTTCATCGGCCGGGTTATACATCGACCGATCGAAGCGCAACGTGGGATGATAGGTGAGCTTGTAAGGGAAGTTAGCCTCCCAGTTGTCCAGCTGTGTTTCTGCTGGATGATGCTCCGAAGACAACACAATCCATTCCCGAAACCGCGGCGAATCGTATGTCTTCTGAGATACCTCAACCGGTGACGGTTTTGTCGCGTCGGTTAGCGGTTCCGGCTTGGCTGGCGGACGAGGCCTCAACCAAAACAAGACGATGATCATCAAAACACCCGATCCAACAATTAAAACGCGCTTATCTTTCAATGGTCCACCTCCACGGTTCCTACATCTTCCGCCGCCATTCTCTTCAAACTGCCGACTTTTTTCTTCACGCAAGGTGTAATGCCGATGCCGAGAAAGTCCACCGGAATTTCAAAGCCAGCCACCTCGAAAGTGTCTTTATTTTCGCCTCTCCAACAAACGCCCCACCACTTTTCCAGAGAGCCCTTGGTGAGACCAAACACCAAACCCTCGCCCTCCTCCAAGACGTCTACATCTTCATGATGGTCCTGCCATGCATTCAAGTTTTTACAGTCTTTAAATTCCCAATATGTTCGCGTGACGCGCGACATGGAGGCGTTATGATGCATGGTGATGTCTTCCAGTTTGTAATGAAACCGCACGGTGTAGTTTTCTTGCATGGAAGGCGGATTGGTGCCGCTTTCCGAGTAGTTAGAATAAACTCGGTGTTTCATGTCGTAATCGTAGCGATGGGCATAGTACACATAACTGGCGTTGTTGGGATGCTGCCATCCTTCGCCTCCGATCATTTTCCGCCTTTCCTTTTTCACTCCATCTGTAATCGAGTTCCATCCTGCATCGTACCAGTAATACGCGTAGTCCCAATGCATGACTGTGTGATTTTCCTCGTCAAGGTCGAACCATCCAGGCCCATCATTTTTATGCCTGTACTTTACAACCAAAGGATTTTCCGGCCTCCGTTGGTATGCCTTATCGGAACGTACCCATTCGTTGTCCGCCCAATGAACGCTTCGATAGGCGTAAGATTTGATGCCGTAGCCGTCGTGTTGGGCTTTGGCTTTTCCGGAGGGGATGTTTCGTTCGATCCAGCCTTCCGCCACTTGCTTGGTTTTGTCTTTGACGATTGTCGTCGCCGCTTTCGATGCGTTTAGTGTCCCGAAGAAGATTCCAGCACTGGCGAATAAGACGAGAGTGAATTGGATTCTCCGCGGCATTCCAAAGAAAGGGAATCCACAGCCATTTTCTTGCTTCGGAATCAATGAAGATTCGGCTATCGAAGCGTCTGTCTTTCTCAAAGCCCGGTTGCCTTGCGGGGCGGGGCTAGAGGTTCCGTTGTTCCACGAGCTGGCAAGCGCCAGCATAATCTTATGTAATGTTGCCATAATGGTATTTCGGTCAATATGTTCTTAACTTTCCGTTCCAATGGCGCATTTACGGCAACGTCCAGGCCGACGTAAACATTCTACAGGCAAAAAAGCGAGAGAAAAATCCCCGCTTTGTTCGCCTAAGAGCTGGGAAAGTTGATATCGTCTCCCCAAAAACTCTGAAACAAACTGTTTTATTCGGCAGGCGCCCCGATAAAGGGCGACCCGCAGAATGTCTACGCACCGCTAACTTATCCCAATTCGGGACGAGTTCAAGTTTTTTCTAGAACTTTTTTCATTTTTTTCGATTTTTTTGATGAAATTTGGCGAATTGCAGGATTTTTCTTCGTTTTTGTCGTTGGCGGCGGTTTGTTTTTTTGGTTTTTTGAGGGTTTTGCAACGGCTTGGTGACGGCTTAGTGTTCTTTCAGCATTGGATTTAAAGAAAGCGGCGGAGGCAACCGACGAGGTATTTTCGGAGGTCGTCAAAGAAGGTGTAGAAGAGGGGAATGACCAGAAGTGTGAGAAGGGTGGCGGTGGTCATGCCGCCGATGAGTGTCAGGCCGAAGGATTTGTAGCTGATGCCCAATTCGCTGGGTTTGCTGACGGTGAGGGGGATCATGCCGATGATAGTGGTAAGGGCGGTCATAAGGATGGGGCGGAAACGGCGGTCGGCGGCTTGTTTGAGAGCGGCGGTTCGCTCCAATCCGCGTTGGCGCAGTTGGTTGACGTAGTCCACGAGGACGATGCCGTTGTTGACGACGACGCCGATGAGCAGGATGGCGCCGACAAAGCCAAGCATGTCGAGGTCCTTGCCGGCGATGAAATGAATCCAAACAACGCCGATGCTGGCCAGCGGGATGGTCAAAATGATAGAGAGCGGCAGGATGAAGCTTTCAAAAAGGAAACCCATTAGGAGGTAAATGAAGACAACGGAAAGCAGGGCGGCGAATTGGAGGTTGGCGAGTTCTTGTTGAAAGGCTTCGTCGCCGGAAGAGCCGCCAAAGGAAATGCCTTCGGGCAGGTCGATGGATTGTTGGAGAACGGCCAATCGCTCGCGAGTTTGCGCCGCGTTGTCTTCTTTTAGGTCGAGTGTAATGGTGTGGGTTGTTTTTTTGTTTTTGCGGAAGATGCCGCCGGAGACTTGTAGTTTTTTGACGGTGGCAAGGGCGGAAAGGGGCAGGGCGTTGCCGGTCATGGTTGGGACGCGGAAGTTGGCGAGTGTGGAAAGGTTGTCGCGATCTTCTTCGGGAAATCGCACTAGAACGGGGATTTCGCGGCCTTCAAAGTGGAATCGAGGAAGGCTTCGGCCGCGAAGGGCGTAGCCGACGACTCCGGCAATGAATTCCGGGTTCACGTTGCCGGCGTTGGTTCGCTCGCGGTCTACTACAAGGGCCAGTTCGTTCGGGGGGCGTTCGCTTCCCGATCTTGCGCCCAGCACGCCGGGCACTTTCAAAAAAAGAGGCTTCAGTTCTTCGGCAAGTTGGTGGAGTTGGTCGGAATCGTTGCCTTCAAGATTGAGGACGTAGACGGTTTTTCCTTTGGCTTCTTCGACTTGACTCTCCCGGCCGGTTTCAAACTGGACGCCGGGCGGTTTGGGAAAGGCTTTAATGATTTGATCGACCGTTTCGCCGGCGGTAAAGGGGGAGTTATGATCTGGGTCCAGCCATCCGTCCACTCGTCCTCCGCGCTCAAAGTGAACGAACATAAATCCTTCTAGTCCTAGTTCCTTCTGTTTTTGTTTCATCACTTCTTCTAGTTGGCTGAAGAGCTCGCTTGTTTCTTTGAAGTTTGAGTTTTCGGGCATCTTGACGCCGATTTGAAAGGACGTGCGGTCTTCTTCTTGATTCATAGACACTTTAATTTGTCTGCTAACAACGCCGAAGGTAAGCGCGAACAAACTTATGATAAGCATCACCAAGTCCAATCGCCTTTGCAAAAAGAAGGCGAGCGTTTTGTTGTAGAAGCGACCGAGGGGATCAATAGTGCGATAGTAAACGGCGTTTAGTGTTTTTTCCATCGGACCGGGTTTTTTGGCAGAGGATTTCGACATCTTCGATCCAAGTGTTGCGTAGGCGCTGATGGGAATGAATACCAAAGCGACGAGAAGTGACGCCAGCAAGGAGATTGAGATCGGCAAGGCCAGCCGCATCAAAAAGAATTGACTGTTACCTTCTACTAGCGCGACGGGCAGAAAGACGATGACGGTAGTGAGGGTAGCCATAGTAATGGCGAGGGCGATTTCCTTAGCGCCTTGGACGCAGGCTTGAAAGCGAGGCAAGCCGTCTTGGACGTGGCGGTAGATGTTTTCGGCGACGACGACGGAGTTGTCTACTAAAAGTCCCACGCAGATGACTAAACCCAATAGGGTAATCATATTGAGACTTTCCCCGGTGAAATACATTACAGTGAGGGAGATTAGCAAGCTAAGCGGAATGGAAGCGGAAACAATTAAGGTCATTCGGAAACGCTTGAGAAATAGAAACAGCACCATTGCGGCAAAAACACCGCCAATCTGGCCGCCGGTCACCAAGTTGCGGATGGAGGATTGCACGAGGCGTCCTTGATTGAAAAATAGTTCCATCTCAATGTCGTCGAAGAGCGGGCTTTCTTTCATTTGCTCTACTTCCGCCTCCAAGCGATTGCAGATTTCAACTGTATTGGCGTCGCCTTCTTTGAAAATAACAACGGCGACGGCGGGATTGCCGTTGACCCGGACGGCGAAGTTTCTTTCCGGCTCTTCGTATCGAATTGTGGCAATGTCTTTTAGCCGGAGCCGTTCCGTAATGGGGCGGTTTTCAATTTCGTGCAAGGTTTTGTAGGTGGCAACGGAGCGGAGCAGGTATTTTTTTCCGGCTTGGCGAACGTGGCCGCTGGCGAGGGTAAAGTTGTCGCCGGTCAATTCCTGCGCCATTTGATAGATGTTCAAGCCGTGGGCGTCGGTTCGTTCTTTGTCCACTTCGATAATGATTTCTTTTTCTAAGATGCCGTCGGTGTTGACGTTGGCGACGCCGTCCATTCGTTTGAGAGGCCGAACTACTTTTTTTTCCACAAGGTTGTAGTAGTCAATCACAGACGGGGCGATGGACAATCCGAGAATGGCGACCGGCATGCTGTCTGGATCGTCTCTGCCGATGAACGTCCTTTCCACATCGTCGGGGAAGCGAAGTTTGGCTCTTTCGATGCGGTCGCGCACTTCTCGGTAGGCGACGTCGACGTCTACGTTTTGTTTAAACTGGAGGAAGACGCTGGCGCTACGTTGTGAAGAGTAGGAATTGATGCCTACTAGGTCTTTGATCGTGCTCAGTTCCTCCTCAAGGGGCAGGGTAATTTTTTCAAGAACTTCCTGCGCCGGCGCGTCCCGCCAAGGAACGTGAACGCGCAAGAACTTGCTTTCGTAGCCTCGTGGAAAAAGCTCTTGCGGAATGTTTCGACCGGCAATGCCGCCTACTACTAAGATTGTCATCAGCGCGACGATGACGGTCACTTTTCGGCGAATGGAGAACTCGGCCAGCGCGGCGGCAATGGATTTTTTTTCGTTCACAAGACGGCGCCGGTTTCTGCTCTTCCATTGAAAGGTTGTTTGAACAAGGCCGATTGGAGGCGACCTGCCCATAAGTAAATTGTGGGGATCACCAAGAGGGTAAGGGCAGTGGAACTTGCTAAGCCGAAGATGACTGCAATGGCCATTGGCGTTCGGATTTCCGCGCCGTCTCCCAGTCCAAGCGCCATGGGAAAGAGACCGAATATAGTGGTAGCGGTTGTCATAAGAATGGGGCGGAGGCGAACTTTTCCGGCGGTTGTAACCGCTTCTTGGATATCTAGTCCGCGCCGCCGCAAGATGTTCGTATAGTCTACCAAGACGATGGCGTTGTTGACTACAATACCGATCAGCAATATCCAACCGAGGAACACGACGACGGAGAGATGAATTTCAAGCAGTTTGAGACCGATGATCGAGCCGAAGAACGCCAGAGGCACCGTTCCCATGATAATCAAAGGTTGCATCAGCGATTCGAATTGGGAGGCCATAATCACGTAAACGAGAAAGATGCTGAGCGCAAGGGCCAGATATAAGCCGGCCCGGCTTCGTTCCCATTCTTCATTCTGCCCCGAAAAAGCGAAGGAAGTTTCGGCAGGCCAGAGGATTTCGTTAGAGAGCGTTTCTTCAATCTTGTCCACGGCTTCTCCTAAGCTGGCTTGGCCGAGGTTGGCTTGGATGAGGGCGACGCGTTTGCCGTCGACTCTGCGAATTTCGCTCGGCCCTTCGCCAATGCGCAGCGAGGCAACGGCACTTAGCGGAATTTGCGGCGTTACGGCTGTAGTTCGACTTCCTTCCATCGCTCTTTGGGTGACGGCAAGGTTTTCGATCTGCCGCGGAGACCGGCGGTCCGCTTCTTCCAGTTGTACGATAATGGGGATGCGCCGATCCTTGAGATTGTAGCGAGTGGCCTCAAAGCCTTTCACGAGGGTTTTGACTTGCTCGGCAACCTGGCCGAGATTGAGGCCGTAGTGGGAAAGCCGCTGGCGGTCGTAGGCAATTTGAATTTCAGGAGCACCTTGGCGAAGAGTGGTTTCCACGTCGGCGAGTTCTCGATGGTCTTGCAACAAGGTTTCGGCTTCTTGGGCCAACTGCCTCAAGGTTGGAAGGTCGTCTCCTTGGATTTCGACAACGATGGGTTTGTGAAAGCTGAAGAGAACTGGACGAACGACTCGCTCGGTAATATCCGGTTGATCGCTCAGGTAACCGCGAATTCTTTCCAGAATCCTTTCTTCAGCGGCGGCAACCGAGCGTCCAGCAGTCAATGCCTCCAAAGCAGAGCCATTCTTCGATTGCGCAAGTATCTTAAACCGAGCGGAGTGCTCTCCTTCGTCCGACCGCTTCATATTGGCCGCGTCGTATCCAAAAGTGGTTAACAAGGCTTGAATGTCTTCTCGCTCGGCCAGGATTTTTTCCTCCACTTGCCCCATGATTCGGCGAGTTTCTTCCAACGGCGTCCCTACGGGAAGGTTGACCTCCACGGTGAATTCGCCTTGACGCACCTCGGGCAACAATTCCGAGCCAAGCGTGCGGCCAACGAGCATCGTGGCGGCAACGCAAACCAGCGTCAGAAAGAGCATGGTTGCCGGATGCCGAAGCGACCATCCGAGCGCCAGTGGATAAACGCGATGAATCCATACGAGAAAGCCTTCCGTCCAAGCTGCGGGAAAAGCGAACAGCCAGCGCAAAGTCCGTTTAAAAATCGGCAATAACCCCTTGGCGAAAAGGGCGAGGAAAAGCCAAAACATAGACATAAACACTTTGCCGCAGGTTTCCAAAACAACGCCGAACAACAGACGAATCCAAAGATAGGGAATGCCGTATTTCCTCCGGTCGCGCCGCCAAACAGCAAGATTTTTATGAAAATGTTGCCAGGAAGACCAACGGCTCCAACCAAAACTTGCCGTCGTTTCCGTCTGGAATTCCCGCCGCCGCCGGCTGGCCAGCATCGGAATAAAAAAGAGCGCCACCGCCAACGATGCAAGGAGCGAAATCACTACCGCCGTGCCGAGATCGCTAAAGGCCTGCCCGGCAATTCCCTCCACAAACACCATCGGCAAAAACACGGCGATGGAAGTCAGCGTGGACGCAATCACGGCGCCTCGCACTTCTCGAACGCCTCGAATTGCCGCTTCTCTTCGATTGTCCCCCTCCGACCAACAGCGGAAAATGGATTCAAGAACGACAATGGACGAATCCACCAGCATTCCAATGCCGAGAGCTAATCCGCCAAGCGACATGATGTTGAGAGTTACCCCAAAAATGTTCAGCGGCGCAAAAGTCATCAGCAGAGACATTGGAATGCTCAGGCCGGCAATGACCGTCGCCATGGGGCTTTTGAGAAACAAAAATAAAACGGCCACGGCAAGCCCGCCTCCGATGACGGCGGCGTTTCGAACTTCGCGGATGCTACTTTGGATGAAAACCGATCGATCCGCGACCACTTTTAGCTCCGCGCCCTCTTCGCGATAGAGACGCGCCGCCAGCTTTTCCTCCGGGTTTCTTCGATTTCCTTGCCATCGGCTTCCCCGAAATCCGCTTGCTTGTGGAGAACCCATTTGGCCAACGCGGCCAATGACCGCCTTGGCAACCGTCACCATGTTCGCTTCGGCTTCTTTGTAAATGTCGATCTGCACGCTTTCCTCGCCATTGGTTCGCGTCACAATTTCCCGCTCCTTATGAGACCGCACCACCTCCGCCACATCCTTGACCTTCACGTCCCCCCGCGCCGTGCGTTTGACGATGGTCTCGGCAATCTGAGACAAGTTCACAAATTCGTTCAGCGTGCGCACCATATACTCGGTGTCGCCTTCGTTCACCGTGCCTCCGGCGACGTTGATATTCTCTTGGCGAAGCCGGTCAATCACCGTTTGGACGGAAATGCCCGTGCGCCGGAGCGCTTGCTCATCCACGCGGACGTGAATTTCCTCTTCCAATCCGCCGCGCACCCGAACGGCGGCCACTCCCGGTATCGGCTCCAGTTCCCGCTTGAGTTGAAGCTCGGCAATGCGGCGAAGCCGCCGAAGACCAAACTCTCCTTCATATCGTTGTCCACTCCCGGAAAGACTCAATTCCATCACCGGATCCAAAGCGGGATCAAAGTGCAACAAAAGAGGCCGTTCCGCCTCGTTCGGAAGAAACACCAAGTCGAGCTTTTCCAGCGTGTCCTGACTCGCCTCGGCCATATCCGTGCCCCATAAAAATTCCAGCACGACGTCGCTGACCCCGGCCCGACTAATGCTACTGATGCGACTCAATCCATTAATCACGCCCAATGTTTCCTCCACCGGCCGACTAATTTCGTTCTCAACCTCCTCAGGAGCGGCGCCCGGATATTCCGTCCGCACCGTCAACGTCGGATAATTCAACTCCGGCATCAGCGCTACCGGCAACCGTTGAAAAGAGAAAAACCCGAAGACAACCGCCGCAATGAAAACCATAAGCACCGCAACCGGGCGATCTGTGACGAAGCTGCCTCGGCCTGATTGCGCCGACGCAAGTCTGTTGGCTGATGCGTCCAAAAAGCGTAAAATAATAAAATAAAATCCACCCACGCCTCAAAGCGCAGGCAACCCCGCAAGAGTGTTCCAAGAATCCAACCGTGTCAACTCATGACAACCGCCGCCAACAAACCCGTTAAATTGTTCATCCAATGAAAACCAAGCCAAAACCGCTTGCCAATGAGTCGGGCAAATTCGACGGAACGAAACATCCACGTCACACTCAGCAAAATTATGACGCAACCGCACCAACAAAGAAGTAAAATGCCGTTCCCTAGTTGTACTGCGCTCTGGATCCGACGGACACGGCAACTTTAGAAGACACCCCGATCAATGCATTTCCGGACCCCTTGATTGCCCAGTTTCTTAAAAACACTAACCAATGCGTTTTCTACGCTGTCTGTTTATCATTTGTTGGAGTTCTTTGTGAACCAGACTCTTGGAAAGATGCAACGCTGGCGAGATTGAAAAACCTGACAACAAGGAAGGCCAGTTTAGACGCCGGCCAGCATGAACAACAATGCTCCCTCACTAGAAGTGACCGAAACAACAAACAGCGGACTTCAAAAACTCCCTTATCCCCTACTTCCTTAGCGCCGTTGGGGGGAGGTTGTTGTTGTTATTGAAGTCAAGGCGCAAGGACAGATATTCCTGCCGCTAGCCGAACTTCCATGCCTCTCCCGCATGCCCATCTATATCTATCTGCTAAATCTCCTAGATTGCTCTTCCCAATAACCGAATCCTCCCAGAAAATGCGGAGATTATGAGACTTCGCTCCTAACGAACCGCCGGCGTCCCAAAGCCCACTAAACCAAGAGTCTCTTGCCCTAGCGCCGAACTCCCCTCAATCAATCCCCCCACATTCCAGCCCACTAAGCCTCCCACGCTAGTCTCTCCCCGAACTTCCCCTCGAACATGACTATCCGCTATCTCCCCAAAGTTATGACCAACTAATCCCCCCACACTATTATAACCAACCACTTGCCCGCCCGCCGAACAATCGACAATCACTCCTTGACTCAATCCCGCTAAGGCGCCTACCCAGTTCACCCCTCTTATCTCTCCCCCCCAAAAACTACATGGATGACTTGCGCCCGATGCCCGACCGCCCCAAACAAGCCGGAAGGTTCATTAGCAAAAAGAGCGGGATGGCTCTGGTCTTGAAACAAGTTCGCAATCTTATGGCCGTTCCCTTCAAAAACAGCTTGGAAAGGTTGGGAGAAAGAGCCGATGGACGGCCAGCCCTTTCCCTTGTTCCCAAAGGCGTCTTCTTCGTTGATTGTCTCATCTTTGTTCGTGTCAAAGTTGAGGTTCGTTGCGAGTTCGTAGCCTTGGGCTTTGATGTTGTTGGGAATGCCCATGTTGGCGATAGCGCTAGGGAAAGCTTGCTTGTAAGCGTTGGTGAGTTTGGGGGATCAATGAGCGGTATGAGACTTTGGTAGTGGCTTAGTCGCGGTTTTTTGGCTCTTTTTCTTCGGCGGGGACGGGCGGGGTGTCTTCTGGTTTGGGGTCGTTGGGGAGGCGGATGCGGGTGTTGTCTTTGAGGCCGGTTTGGCCGGCGATGACGATTTGGTCGCCGGGTTGGATTTCGGATAGTGCTTCGATTCTGAAGGCGTCTTCGAGGCCGGGGTCGATTTGGATGCGTTCTACTTGGCGGCCGGGTTTGAGGCGGAAGACGTATTGGCGGTCGCCGTCGTAGGTGAGGGCCTGTTTGGGAACGAGGACGGCGTTGGGCTTGGTTTCTACGACGATGCCGGCGTTGATGGACATTCCGGGGCGGAGCGGGCCGATGTGTTTGAAGGCGATGGTGACTTTGATCATTCCGGCGCCGGCTTCGATGATGGGGGAGATGCGGTCGACGTGGGCTTTGAAGGGTTGGTTGGGGAAGGTGTTGGCGGTGACTCGGACTTCTTGGCCGATTTTCAAGGCGCCGAGTTCTTTTTCCGGGATAAAGAGGCGGGCGACGATGGAGTGGAAGTCGACGATGTCGAAGAGGTGTTGTCCGTTGGGGACTTCGTCGCCGAGTTTGAGGAATCGTCGGGCGATGGTTCCGGCGATGGGGGCGCGGATTTCGGTGTAGCCGAGTTCTCGTTTGGCGTCTTCTAGGGAGAGTTCTAGTTGCCTGAGGTTGTAGCGGGAGTCTTGGAAGACTTGCTCGCTGATGAGGTTTTGTTGGAAGAGGGATTCTTGGCGTTTGAATTCTTCTCTGGCTTTGGCGGTTTGGTTTTCGGCTTTTAGGAAGGCGCTTTCTTGGACGTCGTCTTCCAGTTGCGCGAGCAGTTGATCTTTGGCTACGAGGTCGCCTTCCTCGACGAGCAGGCGAATGACTCGGTTGGCGGTGCGGGCGATAACTCGGACTTCTTGCTCAGCTTCCAGCGAGCTGGATGTGGTCAAAACTCGCTCAATGGGGCCGAGGTCGATTTTGGTCACTTCCACGAGGATGGCGGGAGGTTTGCGGTCATTGGCTTTTTTCGACGATGGCGACCATGGGAATTTTGAGCAACCCGTCGTCCAAAGGCTGGCGCAGAGCGCCAAGGTGGCGATGAGAAACCGTTCTCGGCGAAGGAAGTTTCTGGATGATGTTTTCCATAGGATGAGGGGTTTGTTTGGCGTTGGAATAGGTTTCAACTTGCTTGATAATTCTGGATTCACAAACTTGTTTGACTTGTTTGGCGCATTCGCAGGCGCCGGCGCTCGGCAAAGTGCGTTTGGAGATGCTGCTCGATTTTCTTTCTCAAGTCAAATTGGAGAATTCAAGGATCGCGGTGGGGGTTTTTGCGGTTTTGGCTTGTCTATCTGGAGTGTTCGTCTATTTTAGCGGAATGTCCAAGTTGCTGATTTTTTGCAGTAGTCTGTTTGCCGTCTTGGTGCTTTTGTTGACCGGATGCGTGTTGACCAGTCGATCCGTGAACTATTCGGAGCATTTGGCCGCTTATGACGTGGATGCTCACGTGGCGGAGAAAATGAAGGCTCGTCTGCCGTTGGAACTGATCGACATTCGACATCTTGCCGAAAAACGCGTGCCGGATTCCTTGTTAATTGGCTACCTCAAGCAGAAGCGAACGGTTTACCAACTTAACTCCGATCAAGTGCGGATGTTGGCAGATGCCGGGGTGAGCAAGGAAGTGATTGATTATTTATTGACAACGCCGGCGGCGAGACCTGTGCGCACTTATCCAGTTTATTATTGGCACGGTCCGCCGCCATTTCCCCATCCGGGAGGATATTGGTTTCCGTATGGATATTATTATTGCTACTAACGCGCTTTTTTGGGAAAATAGAACACTTCGAGTTGTTATGCGAGCATGAAAAAGCGAATGCGAGGAAAGTTTGCGGCCGGCGAAACGGCGAAAAATTCCTGCTTGCCGTGGGCTTGGGCATGGTTTAGCGTGGCAGTCGTTCTTCGAATGCCTTTGATTGTCGCTCCTTTTTTGGGCGCCCCTTGCGGGTGTTTTGATGGATAGGAAACAGTGGAGATTCTGCAATGAAGACGAAGGTTAGAATATTGCTGTCGGCGATGATGTTCCTCCAGTTGTTTGTCTGGGGTGCGTGGTTTGCCACCTTAGGCACCGTGTTAACGGACAATGGATTAGCGAAGCAAATTGGCAGTGCCTTCGGGAGCGCTCCTATTGGGGCAATCATTGCGCCGCTGTTTTTGGGGTTGGTAGCGGATCGGTTTTTCAACTCCGAAAAGGCAATGGGCGTGCTTCATTTGCTTGGCGGCGGGATCATGTTTTTGGCTCCCGGACTGGTGGCAAGCGGCAATGGAGAAACATTGATCTGGGTGCTCATAGGATACATGCTCTGCTATATGCCGACTCTTGGTTTGGCCAACACGATTGCGTTTGCCAACATCGATGATCAAAACAAGTTTCCCTCTCTGCGCGTTTGGGGGACGATTGGGTGGATTGTGGCTGGGTTGATGGTAGGAGGTTTTGGCTGGTCCGGCAGCACGAATATATTCAATCTGGCTGCGATTTCGGCATTAGTGTTAGGGGTTTTCTGTTTCTTTCTTCCGGCAACGCCCCCTCCGGCAAAGGAAAAACCGGTGAACCTAAAAGCCTTGCTCATGGTAGACGCGTTCAAAATGCTGACGAATATACCGTTCCTTGTGTTCATTATCTGCTCCACCTTGATTTGCATTCCGTTTGCCTATTACTTTGTTCAAACATCCAACTTTTTGACTCATATTGGCTTTGGGGCAGCGGCTTCGACAATGACTCTTGGTCAGATGCTTGAGATTCCCTTTATGCTTCTCATTCCCATTTTTTATCGTCGATTGGGTGTGAAGTGGTTGATCGTAATCGCGATGTCGACTTTGGTTGCGCGGTATGCTTTGTTCAGTTTGGGAGCGCCCGACCAAGTAATTTGGATGATTTTGCTGGGTGTAATTGTGCATGGGATTTGCTATGATTTCTTTTTTGTCACCGGCTTTATGTATACAGCGAACAAGGCGGGCAGAGAAATTCGAGGGCAAGCGCAGGCAATGCTAGTATTTTTTACCCAAGGAATCGGATTTTTTATTGGTTACCGTGTGGCTGGCGCGAATGCGGGCGCCATCGTGACAAACATGGAGTCGCTGTCGAACGCCATTCCCGAAAGGCAATTCACTTATTGGGAGTCGTTGGGTAAAATGTTTTCGGCGGATAAACTCGAAATTCCCGGAACTTTATTTGCGGACACTATGATGCAATGGAAGGATTTTTGGATGGCTCCTTGTATGCTGACTGCGGGAATTGCGGTTGTCTTTTTTCTGTCGTTTTGGGACAAAAAGAGCCATCTACAACAAACATCGAAATCGGAAACCGGCGGTTTCCACAAATCAGAGTGAAACTCTGTCGATGCAGTAGAAACTCATAAGCAAGATAATTATGTACAAGTGTATTAGTCGTCGTTCGTTTCTTAAGTTTGGTATCGCGGCGGGATCCGTTGCGGGGTGGGGCGGTGTGGGATGCGCCACGCTTTCTTCAAAGGCGCCGCGTTCGTATCGAATTTCGCTGGCCGAATGGTCTTTTAACAAGTCTTTGTTCGGCGGGAAGATGGATCATTTGGATTTTGCTACAACCGCCAAACAACAATTTGGTTTGGACGGGGTGGAATATGTAAACCAGTTCTTTAAGGACAAGGCGGAGGACTCCGCTTATCTTGCGGAGATGAAGAAGCGGGCGGATGGTGAGGGAGTTAAGAGTTTGCTAATTATGATAGATGGCGAGGGAAAACTGGGCGATGCCGACGCCAACGCGCGAACTCAGTCCATTCAAAATCACTACAAGTGGATTGAGGCGGCGAGGTTTTTGGGTTGTCATTCTATTCGAGTTAACGCCGCTACTGGGAATGTGGGAAGTTTTGAGGAGCAAATGAAGTGGGCGGCGGACGGGCTAAGTCGGCTGGCTTTTTTTGCTAATAGTTTTGGGTTGAATGTGATTGTTGAGAATCACGGAGGGCTTTCGTCGAATGGGAAATGGTTGGCTGGGGTGATGGAGATGGTGTCTTTGCCGAATTGTGGCACTTTGCCTGATTTTGGGAATTTTCGCATTCGGGGGGATGAATGGTATGATCGCTATGAAGGGGTGAGGGAACTTATGCCGTATGCGAAGGCGGTCAGCGCGAAGTCGCATGACTTTGACGACGAGGGCAACGAAACGCGCACGGATTACTATCGAATGATGAAGATTGTTTTGGACGCCGGCTATCGTGGTTATGTTGGGGTGGAATATGAGGGTAGACAGGATTCGGAAGAGGTGGGGATTGAGAAAACCATTAATTTGTTGCGGCGGGTTCGGGCGGAGTTGGTTTAGGGTTGCGGCGGTTTCCGTTGATGGGATTGAGAATTGAGTGGATTGGGTTGGTTAGGAGTTTAGGGAACATGTATTTTGGTTCGACGACGGGGTCGCGGAGATTGCCGCTGACTTTGTAGACGAACATTTTGGAAACGGGCCACAGCGCGACGCTGAGGGCGTGCCCAATTATTGGAATGTCTCGCAGTAGTTCGGCTTCTATCTTTGCGTCTAGATTTCCTTGAAGGTCAATTTTTCCTTGGTAGCGAAGTCGCGCGGAGGGTTCTTGGATAGTTAAGTCCGAAGTGTGGATGACGCCGTTGATTATGGTAAAATTGGCTTGTCCTAATTCTGCGCGGCTACTTCCTAATCCTGGGGAGAAGGCGTTGAGCAGGTGCGAGAAGATTCCAAAGAGAGGCGCATCCCAAAGAAAACCTTTTTCAAGGCTTACTTGTCCTTGTCCTTGCCAGCTGTTCCAATGGTCTGTTTGTCCGGAATCGATGGTAATTTCGCCATTGAGGATCCCTTGTGATTGTTGGTTTTTTTCTAAAAGCGCGTCGGCAAACAGCGCGTTGAGATCGACGTTTTTTATTTTTGCATGCAGGTTGAAAGCGGCTTGGCGGTTTGCCATCAACGAGAGGTTCATGTTGCCTTTTAGCGAGCCTTGGTAGAAGGAAGCGTCGACGTTCTGGATCTCCACTTTTCGGCGGATCCAGTTTATATCGGCGCGGATGTGGGATGATTGGAAGCGTCCCAAGGCAAATGGGCGGCCTTCCACTTGGAAACGGGCGGCGGCGGCGGGGTTTTCCGCATCTAGGGGAACGATGCCGTTTAGTTGAATTCGAGGCGGTTTGAGGAATCGGTATCGTTTGAGAAATTGCTCTGTATTCGGGCCGATCATTTTGGCGATTGTCGATGGAGAAGCTGTGGAAACGACGTTGGTGGTGGTGACAAGCCGGGTATCGAAGTTCACTTTGGCCTTATTGGCGCGAATTTGGCCTTCTTTGCAGTGGAGTTCAACATGGGTTGCCGTTAGCAGTTTGTTGGTGTAAGCGAGGTTGGCGCCAAGAGAGGAGAGCGGGACGTTGCGGAAAAGGAAGTTTGTAACTGCGATGTTTGTTTCGAATTGAGTGAGATTGGGAACGCCCCAACGCCCTTGTACTTTTCCGTTGCGAATGTGGATGGGTTGGGTGAATTCAAAAAGCGCAAGTTTTTCCTTTTGCGCTGGGCTTAGCAGGGGTTTGTAGGCATATAAGTCAATGCCGCCATTCACTTCCCAGTGGTGGTCTTTTGTCCGAGTGTCACATTGATAATTCAAGTGCAGTTCGCCTTCCGGCCGGGTGATATGGATGTCTGGAAGCCTCCAGGTCATATTTGAAAATTCGACTGAAGACGAAACAGAATCAAGGGGCACGGTGCGAAAGGTTGCTTTGTTTGCATAAAAACGGCCGGTGAGATTGAGACTGGATTGAAGGTTTTTCCACCAGCTGGAATTGCCGTCATCGCCTTGTTTGGGAAGAATGGCGCTAGCTTGGACTTGGACGAAGGGTGGTTTCTGGAATTTGTATTGATTCAACCAACGCCTTCCTTTGTCGGAGAGAAGATGACGGATGCGTTGGACGTCAAAATCGAAGTGCCCCGCCAGTGTTGTCCGTCGTGTTTTGGCGTTCCAAGTTCCTCGGAAGTCTAGGTTGCCATCGTAAAGCGTTGCCGCAAGTTGTTGCACGACGAGTGTTTCCGCTTTCCAGCTGGCATGAAATCGAATGTTTTCGGCTTCTAGGGAACGGTCGTTCCATTCGGCTCGGTCGCACAGCAGTTTGAGGCGCGCCGTTGATTTTTGTGGATGCGCGGCGTCGAAGTTCAAGTGGATTTGAAGGGACGGGTTTCCCGCAAATCCAAGCGATTGGTATGTTTGGACAATTTGGCGAAGGGCGTTGTGCCACTGAGTCGCTTTCGTTTTGGATTGGGAACGCCAGTTTTTAAAGGCGTAGACGTTGGTGACTTGGGCCTGGAGGTCGATGTCGACGCCCATGCACTGCGCAGAGATTTGCATTTCCCAATAGTGCGGATCGGCAAGGAAGAGTTTGGTTTGCACGTTTGTTGCCTGCAGTGCGGACGCGTCTTCCAACGCCGAAAAGGGCAAGTCCAACGCGCCGTTGCAGAGGGTGAGGGCTTTGATTTTCGGCGGAAAGGCAAACCAGGACTGCAGGTGGATTTCTAACGTCTGAGCAGAAAGGCGCGGTTGAAAATCGTCGCCGTTCGCTTGCCATTGAATGCCTTCGGCGAGCAGTTGTCGTTTTTGAGGTTGCCAGCGAAGGCGATCCACTTCTACATTCCAACCGCGGGCTTGCAACTCGCTTTGTAGCCGGGTTTTGGCAAAGTCAGGCAGGCCGATTTGATTCAGGTAAAGAAAGATCAGCGCGACAGTGAGTAAAAATGCGGCGGCCAAGCGGACTGCCCATCGAAGGAGACGGCGACTAGGCGGGTTGGGCTTAGTGGTTTTCATGGTTCGTTGCCGCGTGCCAGCCAAAGACTTGATGGAGTTGATGGTAAAGCGCCCCAGGAAATTCGAATATCATCGGCTCGCCGTCCACTTCGGACTTTGCATAGCGATGGCTTTGCGAGGTGATTTTTCCAAAATTCAAGATTTTTGGCGACGTTTGATTGCCGTCTTTAAACTCAATTTCAATGCGGGCGTGATGACCAACGTCGTATTGGGCATCATCATTCGGATTGCGGGACGTCCAAGATTCTACCCTCACTTTCGACAAGCGATATAAACACTCGTTCAATACGGCAGACTCTACTTCACCCAAAGAAGTGTTGCCGATCTGCCAAATGGCGCCGGAGCGCTGCCATATCCGAGCGGCTTGATTGGGAGGCGTCCACTTCAATCTTGCGACGTTTTGCGCGTCAAAGTTCCAAAGCTTCCGGTCTCGCAATTCCCAGGCGTAAGCGGGAAGGCGCATCACGGCTTCATAAGCCACGGCGTAGACGGTGGGTTCATCGCTTCGGTGCGCCGCAATATTATCGTAGATTTTACGGCCGAAGCGAACGCGCAACATTTTAGCGGTGGAGTTCTCGGCTGTTCTTAGATGAAACGTCAAAGTAAAAATAGGAGAGTCCAAACCAAAGCGGCTTGCGTCCCATTCGCCTTCAGCGAGGAATTTACGAATTCGCAATTCGGCCAGTTGGGATAGGAATTGCGCCGCCAATCGATTGTCGGCCGGCATGGGAATCGCTTGGGTTGGTGTGGAAAGCTGCCAGGAAAGGGCTTCAGCGTTGGGCGACAAGCTAAACTTCTCTCCCGCGTGAATGGTAATTTTTTCGAATTTGAGGTTTTGGTTGAGAAGATAAGGGCTACGAAATGCATTCGCCTTTAAAAGGGGATGAACCCAAGTTGTTGGGATGGAGACGTCCGTCCGAGTAGAACCCAATCTCGCTCGGTGCAACATTGGATTATCGGCGCGCGCGCCGAGTAATTCGATTGGATAACGAAGCCCGCCGTCGAGCAGAAACTCCAGCATTGCGTGTTTCGCGGTCGCCGCCGTTGCGTCAAAGGAACTCACGCGAAGTTCGGCCAGTTGTTGAAAGAAGATCGAGAGAGCGTCTTGATCCAGACGGGCGCCGGGCGTCGGTTCTGCCATTTGCCAAGCCGGGCCGTCTGCGGAACGCTTTAAGTGCATACGCCTGTCGCCGTTGAAAATGAAATCGTTAATCTGTGAAACGGGATGAGGGAAGACTTTTGAATTTCGCCAGTAATCGACGCTTTTTGCCAGAGGCTTCAAAGTGTTGGTCGGCACGGTGTAAATCCGCTTGGAATCCGAACGTTGAACAAAGACAAAGGCTCTCTCCGAGTCGCCAACTTGCAGTTGAAGCGAAACGCCGTCGCCGGCAAGGACAATGGACTGCGCCAGCGATTCTAGTCCGTAAAGGTCAAGATCGCTCCGATCTTCTTCCGAGGAATAGGTAGGTTCGCCTTGGTATCGAAGTTGGGCCAAGTTTTCTAAAAATGCGCGGATATTGGTTTCTTCGGCGGGATAGTCAACCGGACTTTGGAGTTGCCATGTTCCATTTGTCCGCGTCATCTGGAGGCGTCCGGTAGCATTTTGAATTATCAAGGTTGTCACGAGGTCGGCAGTCAATTCGGGAAAAATCCGCTTGTCGGCGGCGATTTCTTTCCTTTTGGAGTTGGGACGCTCAAAGAACCATGCGTAGCCGGCTAATAGGCCG
Organism: Limisphaerales bacterium; assembly: GCA_965203425.1. Taxonomy (GTDB): domain Bacteria; phylum Verrucomicrobiota; class Verrucomicrobiia; order Limisphaerales; family AAA164-E04; genus UBA2970. The sequence continues at coordinate 1,155,387 of OZ241891.1, forward strand.
GCAATCAGGAGAAGCGTGCAAGTATGGCGGCAGTGCATAGTTAGTTTTCAATTTATATGATTCATGAATTTCCGTCCGCGCGACGGCGTAACCAAACTGCAAGCCCCAAAGCAAAGATGATTCCCGGAAAAACCGCCAGCATTAGCAGACTTAAGCGATGGAACTCTCGGTTGGGAACGGTTAGCTGGAACTCGTACATTGGTTGAGGACCGATGCCTTGAATTAGATGAGATTGAGCCGTCAGCCATCCGACGGCAAGAGTGACGAAGTTGCGATTGCCGTATTGCCGGATGCGGCTGTTGCTAAGAAAGAAGGAATCACCGGCCACGAGCAATCGAGCCCCGGAAGATATTGAGACTTCGGTCGCTTTCGTCTCGACGGAAGCCATCACGGGAATAGTGCCCCGGCGTCGAAAGGACGGAATGTCGGATTGCGCAACGCCGTTGGTGGATGTATAAGCAATGCCTTGGCATACCAAATTTCGCCCCGACGTGAGCGTTTGCAATGGATACACAGAGCGGGGAGGGGACATAAGCAACCCTACTTTTGCATTCACCAACGGAATGGTGGCCGGGTGGTTTCCAAATTGTGAGATGACTAGGTCGTTCCCTAAACGTTGGGAAACATCCTTTACCATGTTTCTGCCGACTTGGACGCCCCAACGAAGAAGCAATTGTTCCAGTCCTGTGGAATCTGTCCAATGAGCGTTGAGAAGAAGCAACAACCGGCCGCCAGTTCGAAGAAATTGGTCCACCGCCTCAACTTCTTCCTTTAAAAATTTGTGCCGCGGCCCGGCAATAACCAATAAATTAGTTTCCTGAGACAACGGTTGGTTGTTGATAAGATGATGCGGGTTTACTTCAAAGTTCTTTTCTTCCAAAGCTTGGCGAAATTCGGCGTAGCCTTGGGGACCTTCGCTTTCTAAATCATGCTCGCCGTGGCCAATAATGTATGCAATGGATGCAGTTTCTCCAGAAGTAACGTTCAATAGCGCGGAGGTAAATAGTAATTCGCCTCTGAATCCGACGTGTCTTTTTTCGCTTTGCTCTCGCAACAGTGCGTTGGCCCGGTCGCTGATTTGATAATCGCGGAGCTCTTGATGAGTGACAATGCAATGACGATCTCCGTATCTAAAAATGACCAAGTCAGACGGATTTTGGCCGGCGAGATCGTAGGTTTGAGAAACCCTGCGCGCCGTGGGACGATTGCGGACGTAGTCGACGTAGCGAACCTTAATGCGAGGATTGTGATAAGCGTATTCCTTCAAGAGAGAGTCAATCGACGTATGAAGCGCCGTGGAATCATCTTGGTTGGCGTACACGATAACGTCTACTTGGTTGGTAAGCCCTTTGAGAATCTGCTCCGTTGACGGCGAGAGAGTAAAATGATGGTATTGGGACCACTTGCTGCGAAGAGGATGCCTGACTGCAAGATAGTTCAGCACGCCGACAATAACCACTGCGGCGATAAGAGAAAGGATCCTATTTGCCGCGGCAACTCGGCGTTTGGCGACAGAGAATGACGGTGGAAACAGCATCAACGATTTTTAAAACCAACGGCGGGATTCGACAGACTGCCAGTTCAAGTAAAGAAAGAATCCGGTCAAGGTAACGTAAAAAACAACATGTCGAGAATCTACTATACCGCGGACAAAATCTTCAAAATGGTGAACTAATGAAGTATAGATAAAAATACTTGCCCAAAGTCCGTCAGATGTTGGCAGCCGAGAGGCGAGGAAACTTTGAAGGAACATGCTCATGCCTAAAGCAAAACTGAACATTGCGGCGAGCATTTGATTGTGAGTAAGCGACGATGCAAAACAGCCTATCGCCGTGTAAAGCGCCCCAAGCAAGGCGATTCCTAATAGACTGGAGAATACGGTCCAGATGTCTAATAGAGAAGGATCCTCAAAAAAAGGGCGAAGAAGGAGCATGTAGCCAATAAAGGGAAGACAGACAATTATAAAGAAAACCCAAGCGCCCAGAAACTTTGCCAGTACTACTTGCCAAGAGCTTACAGAAGATGTCATTAGGGTCTCGTAAGTGCCGGCGGATTTTTCATAAGCATATGTTCGCATGGTAATTGCGGGCGCGGCGAAAAGCACGATGAACCAGAAAAACGGGGTGCTGTAAAGCGCTTCTGTAATGGGAGAGTCAATTGCTTGTCCGTTTATGGCCACAATCACGTAGAGAAAGCCGGCGCCGACCGCGAACATGACTGAGGCAAGGATTGCGTAGCCCGTCAAGGTTTGAAAAAAACCGGCAAGCTCTCGTTTTGTCAAATGGAATACGACGGTCATTCCGCGGTGGATTGTTCTGTGAGGCGGGAGAAAATCTCTTCCAACGAATATTCGCGCTGGCGAAGTTCTCGCAATGGCCAACTTCTTTGGCAGGCTAGTTTAAACACTTCTGCACGGATGTCTCGTTCTGACTGGACGCGCAGGACAAATCGGGAAAAGGGCGGGGCGAGTTCTTGTGCGGAGGTTTTCTTGACTTCGGGAATCTGTCGCAGTGCTTGCTGAATTTCTTGATGAGGACCGGCGATTTCGGCGTGAATTTCCAAAAATTCCGAAAAGCGGGCCCGAAGAGATTGGGTGGATTCGTCGGCAAGGATCTTTCCTTGATGAAGGATGATGATGCGACTGCAGAGAAGCGAGACTTCGGACAATATGTGAGTGGAAAGCAGAACCGTTGTCCGGGGCGCGAGTGATTTGATGAGTCTGCGAACCGTTCGAATTTGGTTTGGGTCTAGCCCGGTGGTTGGCTCGTCTAGGAGGAGCAAAGGGGGATCGTGAACTAGCGCGTCGGCTAGGCCTATTCGTTGGCGATAGCCGCGGGAAAGACGACCGATAATTCGCTTCTGAACTTCTGCAAGGCCGCATGCTTGGATTACTTCGTCTATGCGTCGGCGTTTTTCTTTTGGGAGCCTCTTCAATTTTGCCCGAAATTGGAGATATTCTCGCACGCGCATTTCCAAGGGGAGTGGATTATTTTCCGGCATGTATCCGACGGCTTGTTGCGCGGCTTGGGCTTCATAAAACACGTCGTGTCCCGCCACGCGAACCGCGCCGGTTGTGGCGGGTTGAAAGGCGGCCAAAATGCGCATGGTCGAGCTTTTCCCGGCGCCGTTGAGTCCGAGAAAGCCGACAATCTCGCCTTGACAAACTCGGAAGGAAATGTTGTTGACGGCCAGCCTTCTCGAATAGCGTTTGCTGAGGTTTTCGGCTTCTATGATATAATCTTTGCCCATGAGAAATGGCTTTGCTAAGTTTGCCAAAGGCGAGAAAAATGGCAAAGCAAATCTTTCCGCTTATGCGTTGCTCTCGCGTGCGTTATTTTGTGGAAAGTTGACTTCAAGGAATTCAATGCGCGCTTTTCTGGTTTTTCTGCCGGTGAATGCCGGGCGCGATGGATTTTCTTTTTAAAAAGTGGAAGTTTTGAGTGAGGGAAGGATTGGCGATTTTGAAGAGGGCAGTCTGTTGTTTGTGGATTGGAGCGCTGATGGGGGAGACGCAGATTCTTTCGCAGGATGCTTTGCCTCGGCGAATTGCGTTTGCGCATTTTGAGGGGAATGGATCAGAGATGAATGGGGGACTTCGCTGGGAGGCTTCGGAGGCAGTGGAGTGGGTTTCTGGGTTTCAAGGGCGGGCGCCGAGATTTGCCGGGGAGGATGCGGGAATTCTTTTCCGTTTGGAGAACGAAGAAGGAAGGGCAAAGTGGTTGAACCTGAGGCAGGGAAGTCTGCGGTTTCGGTTTCGGCCGGATTGGAATTCCGGCGAAGGGACGGGCCATTATGCCAGTTTTTGTTCCATTGGTGTTTGGACTCCGCCGCCGCCAAGAATTGGATATTGGGCGTTAATGATGAATCCGAAGGGCGATCAATTCATTTTCTCGGGACAGCAGATTGGAGAGGGAGAAACGTTTTTGACGGCGCCGGTTTCGTTTCAATCCGGGAGGTGGCACGATATTTTATTGGTGTATTCGCCAACGGAAACTTGGCTTTATGTGAACGGGAGGGCGTATGGACCTGGAAAGGGAGTGAGCGCGATTCCTGAAGATTCGGTGCGCGCGCAGTATGGACTCTGGCTCGGCAATAACTGCGAGGGAGACCAACCGATTGGCGGGACAATGGACGCATTTGAAGTGTATGAGGGCGCGTTAAGGGGATTTGCGCAGCGGAAAGATGCGTGCGCTTTGGAAGCTTCCGTTGTCTCGACGCCTTCTTCGGTAGAGCTTCGCTGGAACAATGACGGCAAGCGAATGGAGAAAGTCCGGCGGCGGGCAGACGGAGAAGAACGTTGGACTGCTCTTTCTTCGCTAATTTCGACGAATCGTTATTTGGATGCCTCGCCGGAGTTGGAGCAAGGCTTGCGTTATCATTATTCCGTAGGGCAGCGCCGTCTGCAAATAGCGATCGGCCCTTTGCCTCCGGTGGAGCGTCGCGGACGAGTGTTGCTCTTGGCAACTCAAAAGATTGCCGCCCGAATGGGCAAGACTTTGGAACAGTTCAAACTGGACCTTGTAGGAGATGGTTGGATCGTTTCGCAGTGGACGACGTCGGAACATCATTCTACTTGGAAGGCTAGATATCAACGCCGCTTGACCGAAGTGAAGTCAGCGATTATCGAGTTTCACCAACAGTCCCCAAGCGAGCGAAACGTGGTCTTATTGATTGGGAACGTTCCGGTTCCCTATTCCGGCTTGCAAGCAGAGGACGGGCATCAACAGCCCGGCGATGATCATCGGGGAGCCTGGCCTTGCGACGCCTATTATGGAGACGTCGATGGGGTTTGGACGGATGAGATTGTTTCTTATATCAACCGATCACATCGCTCCAACACCAATCAACCCGGCGACGGCAAGTTTGATTCCGACTATCTTCCTTCTACTTTGGAGGCGGCGGTGGGGCGAATGGATTTTTCCAACTTGCCGAGCATTGCCGGGGCTTCCTTGCCCGGACGACCCCGCGGTTCCGATAAAATTGAAGCGGCTTTATTACAACGATATTTCGATAAAAATCACGCCTATCGGATGGGGCGTTTTCGCTATGAAAAACGAGCTGCCGCAAAGTCTTATTTGCCGCCGTGGTTAGGTCGCAATATTGAGCTTAACGCCTTCCGCAACGGTTGCGGCTTGTTCGGCAACTGGGAAAACGCCGTGTGTGAATTGGATTGCTTTATGATGGCCTCGCCAACGCTTCTGGGTTTTCTGGCGGGTTATGGTGGAAGCGATTCGATTGCTTCCGGCCGCCATCGGACCTCGTTGATGAACCGTCCGGGATACGGTCCCAAGTCGGCCTTTCTCATGCTTTACGGTTCTTGGGGCGCCGATTGGAATTTGAAGGACAGTTTTACCAAAGCGGCTTTGGCAAACGCTTCCACCGGGCTGGCGGCGATGAGTTCTCTTCACGGGCAGTGGAATTTGTTGGCGTTGGGTTTGGGCGAGCCGCTGGCAACCTGCTATTTGGAAACCGCCAACGAAATCGACAGACGAGGAAGAGTGCCGCGGTCGCTGTCGATTCTAGGCGATATTACCTTGCGTCTTCACGTCGTTCCTCCGGTGACGACTTTGGATGGCCGCCGCAAGGAAGATTCCATAGTGCTTTCGTGGACGACGGAACAATCCCTTCAAGGAGAGCTCGGTTGTTTTGTTTATCGCAGTTCCAATCTTATGGGACCTTACCGCCGGATTTCCGGTTCGTCTCCTGTTCGCGGCCAAGAATTTATCGACAGCAATGCCTCTGACGCAGAACCTTATTATATGGTCCGTCGCGCGGCAGTTATGAGAACACCTTCAGGAACCTATACAAACCTTAGTCAAGGAAAGTTTCTCTTTCTCAGGCAATAATGGATTGTGTTATGGATTATGTTGTTAGCCTCCCACTCTTGCGCTGGCGCGCGAGCGGAAGAATAGTTTTATAGCGCTTCGGAATCGAGGAAAAAGACTTCGCACAGTGCAGAATTGGATAAAGTCAAATTTGTTTCTTATAGGGTTGGCGGGAGTGGCGGTTTTGGCTTGGCTGAAACCGGAGGCAGGCGCACAAGGAGGGATTTTTCGAAGCGAGTTTACACGGCAATCCGCCGTATGTTTGATTTTCTTCGTTCAAGGACTTGCGCTTCCCACCGAAGATTTCCGAAAGGGTTTAAGGCAAATAAAGCTGCATGGATTTGTGCAGGGATGGAATTATGTTGGGTTTCCGCTGCTTGCTTTGGGTTTGCTTGCTTTATTAGGCGAAGCGCTGCGGCCGGAGATTCGATTTGGCTTTTTGTATTTGGCCATTTTGCCGACGACAATTAGTTCCTCCGTGTTTTTTACAGCGGCGGCCAAAGGAAACGTTGCGGGATCAGTTTTCAACGCTTCGGTTTCCAACCTGCTTGGCGTGTTGTTAACGCCGATTGGGGCGGCGCTCTTGCTTTTTTCAAAAGTGGAGGGAATGGCGGCCATAGCGCCGATGTTTTGGAAACTCTGCCGTTTGATTGTGTTGCCGACGGTTGTTGGGCAAATGTTGAGGCCCTTCCTAAAAGCCCGCTTGTCTAATATAAGACCTTGGTTCCCAAAAATCACGACGGCTTCGATCTTTTTCATTATGTATTGCACGTTTTGCGACGGGGTAAAAAGTGCGGCTTGGGCTCGGTTGGGTTGGGGAGCGGTTGGAGAAGCGCTGGCTGCGGCGGCGGCGATGCTGATGCTGGGCGCCGGGTTGGTTTGGCGATCTAGCGGTTGGTTGCAATTCGACCGTCCCAACCGGATGGCCGCCTTTTTTTGCGCATCGCAGAAAAGCTTGGCAACGGGAGTGCCTATGGCGCATTCCATTTTCCCTGCCGAATCCATGGACGGACTCCCAGATATCAGCGTGATTGTGTTGCCGTTGCTTTGTTATCATCCACTACAATTGGCGATGGCTGCTCATTTGGCGGATCGCTTTCGCCATCGCCAAAACACGTTGAACTAAAATTGTATTGCCGAGAAAGATGGCCGCAACTATAATCCTCGCCGTTCAACTTGTGTAATTATTTTGATTGATCTTATGAAAAGAATTCCATTATCTCGGCGTCGTTTCTTGCGGAGTTCCTTGGCTTCCTTGGCCAGCATTTCGATTGTGCCTCGCAGGCTGTTGGGCGGTCCCGGCCATACCCCTCCCAGCGAACAACTTACCCGCGGCGTGATCGGAGTCGGCGGAATGGGGCGAGGGCATGTTTCTTCCATCTTTACCGGCGCCAAACTGCTTGCTGTTTGCGATGTGGACGCAAACCACTTGAAGCGGGCCGTCGAACTTGGAGGTGCCGACGTGGCCTGCTATCGGGATTTCCGCGAAGTCATCGACCGCAAGGACATCGACGTCATTCACATCCCGACGCCTCCGCATTGGCACGCTTTAATCTCAGTAGCGGCGGCGAACGCCGGCAAAGACATCTGGTGCGAAAAACCCATGACGAGAACCATCGGCGAAGGGCAAAAAGTGGTAAAAGCCATCCAGCGCAACGGGCGAGTTTTTCGATTAAACACTTGGTTTCGTTTTCAAGGGCAATTCTACGGGCTGGGCGCCAAAGTCGCCTCAGTAAAGAAAGCGATTGAAAACGGTCTCTTAGGCTGGCCGATCAAAGCTACCATCGGTAGCGCGACGGGATTCAACTGGAAATTCAATTGGATCGGCAAAACTAACTTGCCGCAGCAACCCGTGCCGGAACATCTAGATTATGAAATGTGGCTGGGGCCTGCCCCTTACAAACCCTACCATCCGCATCGAGTGCATGCCACTTTTCGCGGCTACTGGGATTATGACGGCGGCGGCCTCGGAGATATGGGACAGCATTATTTAGACCCCATTCAATACCTCCTCGATAAAGACGACGAAAGCCCGGTTCAAGTGGAAGCCGACGCCCCGCCACAACATCCGGACGCTTGCGGAACTTGGCGCGAAGTTCGTCTCCAATACGCCGACGGTTGTGAAATCATCTTGGACGGCGCCAATCGTTACCCGCAAGCTGCCTTCATGGAAGGCCCTAGAGGAAAAATTTTCAAAGGCATGAAATCCAACATTCCTAACTTGCAAAAGAAACTCGAATCTCTGCCGTCTCCCAAACCGCAAGTAACCGATTTTGCCGAGGCTGTCCGCCATCGCAAAAAGTTTGCTTTGAATGAGGTTAACGGGCACCGCTCCTGCACCTTAGTGAACTTGGCTAAAATCGCTGTCCGTCTGCGGCGTCCTTTGCGTTTCGACGACTCGGCGCTTCGATTTGTGAACGACAACCTCGCCAACCGATTCATCAACCAACCTATGCGTTTTCCGTGGACGATATAAATTCCTCCGCGCAAAATCCCTACAAAGAATGAAAGGCGAGGGCAACCAACCAACACAAATAGATTGCTAGATTGTGACACCTCTAAAATTAGACTACCAAACTGGGGCGGCTTACTACGGCGATTGCGCCGACATAATGACTGCTTGGAAAGAAAAGGGCGTGCAAGGCATCATCGACCTGATTTACCTAGACCCGCCTTTCAACAGCAACAGCAACTACGGCGCGCCCACTTCCAAAGCCAAAGACAGCGACACGGGAAGCCTCGACGCTTTTACAGACATGTGGACTTACGATCCGCAAGCCTATGAACGCACCGAACGCATCTGCAAAACCACAGCGCATCCCGCTTGCGAACTCATCAATGGTTTGCGGAGCTACTTAGAAAAGAGAGACGACAGCATGCTGGCTTACTTGACTTACATGGCCGACCGCCTCTGGCTCTTGCATGACTTGCTCAAAGAAACCGGCAGCATCTATTTGCATTGTGATCCTTCCTCAAACTACTACTTGCGCCTGCTTATGGATGCTGTCTTTGGCGCAAAGAACTTTCGGAATGAGATTGTTTGGCATTATGGAGGAACTGGAAATCAAACAAAATCCTTCCCTGCTAAACATGACAGCTTGTTATTTTACTCAAAGGCAAACAATCACAAATTCAACTCACAAATTGTGCCTGCAAAGAAAACTTCCGGATGGACTGGTAAAGACACGAAAAAGTGCGATTCTGTTTGGGAAATAAATACCGTCTTCCAGTCAAAAGAGAGAAACGACGATTGGCAATACCCTACTAGGAAACCGCTTCCTTTGCTGGACCGCATCATCAAAGCCAGCTCCAACGAGGGGGATATTGTGCTAGACCCGTTTTGCGGATGCGGCACGGCTTTGCACTCGGCTTTCAATAATAAGCGACAATTCATCGGCATCGATATTTCGGTTTTCTCCGTCCACTCCGTGACTCGCAAACGCATGAAAAATAAGTGCGGCATCGATGTTCCCATTTACGGCATTCCCACGAATATCACGGGCGCAAGGTTGCTTGCTAAGCAAGACTGGGAATCGTTTGAGGCTTGGGCGGCGGAGTCTTTGAACTTTGGCGACATCGGCATTCTCTCCAACAAAATCAAAAGATGCGACGGCGGGATTGACGGCAAGGGCAAACTTTACGGAAAAACTGATGATGGCGAAGACGAAGTGATTGTGCAGGTCAAAGGCGGCGCGCCGTCCATTGATCAAGTCAAAGCGTTTGCGCAAGTCATCAAATCCAACTCCAAAGTGGCGGCCGGCATCTTCATTACGCTGGATGATAAAGACTGGTCAACAGGCATGGAAAAGTGGGCGCAATCACTCGGCACTTTTACAATGCCAAATGGAACTCGCTCCTTCCGCCGATTGCAACACTGGCCGATTACAGATCGATTCCAAGGTGAAGACGGCGTCTATCCCAAACTGCCGATCATGGTCAATCCGCTAAATGGAAAACCGCTGGTGAACATCGGGCACACTTTCTAATCATAACTTTTGCGCTTCTGGGGATCATGCAGTCCAACGAAACTATAAAATCATCAGTTGCGTATTTAGAAATGCGGCATGGGCATGGGAATCCATGTTACAAGGAGAAGTTCAATCTGCTTTGCCTACTTGGCGGAGTTAGTGAATTGGTTGACTCGCAAAGAAAGGGTTGTCCAACAAAAGAAACTTTTTCCAATCCCAGTAACCTATGCAGGCGCCGTATCTGTAAAAGCAGATGGAGCGAAATGTTTGCGCCAAGTTTAGGTTATTCTGCGAAGAGAGCGGCGGCAAATTCTTTGGCTTGAAAAGGTTGTAGATCGTCTGCTTGTTCGCCCACGCCGACGAACTTGACGGGGATGCCCAGTTCTTGCTGGATGGAAACAAGCATGCCGCCGCGGCTGGTGCCGTCGAGTTTTGTGATGACGAGTCCGGTAAGCGGAGTGGTTTTGTTAAATTCTCGCGCTTGGTTGAATGCGTTTTTTCCGGTGGAAGCGTCTAGAACTAACAACACTTCGTGAGGCGCTCCGGGAAGTTTTTTGGCAACGACGCGGTGGAGTTTTTCTAGTTCTTTCATCAGGTTGTGTTTGGTGTGAAGCCGTCCGGCGGTGTCCAGCAACAGGTAGTCGCTGTGTTTTGCGTTGGCGGCGGCAATGGCGTCGTGGGCGACGGAGGCGGGATCCGAACCGTAGTTGCCGGCGGTAATCGGAATTTCAAGACGCTGTCCCCATAGTTTAATTTGATCAATCGCGGCGGCGCGAAAGGTATCGCAGGCGGCTATCCAGGCTTTGCCGCTGTTTTTTTTGAGACGGTGAGCTAACTTGGCGCAAGTGGTGGTTTTTCCGGTTCCATTGACGCCGACTAGGGAGATGATTGTGAGTCCTTCGGTTTGTTGGCGCAGGGAGGCGTCTTTTTGACCGAGCGCGGATTCGACTTCTTGGCGGGCAATGGCGAAGAGATCCGTTCCGTTGCGGCCTTGGGTTTCGTAGGCTTTTTGGGCGGCGTCCAGGATGCGTTGGGACACGGGAAGTCCAAAATCTGCCGCTAAGAGCGCGTCTTCAAGATTTTCGGCGCCTTCTTTGGTCAGCTTGGGCGAGAGTGTGGCGATGCGCTTAATTTCTTGGGAAAGCGCGGATTGAGTTTTTCTGAGTCCACTCTTAAATTTTTGGAAGAGTTTCATGTTGGCTTGCAGTTGTTTGTTTTGGAAATTTCTCTGCGTTGCTTTATCAACTGGAATCGGGGGAAAGGCGATCCGCTTTGGGAACCGGCGTTCGGGCGGGGCGCATGAGATCCTGCCGAATGCGATCGAGGATGCCGTTTACGAATCGGCCGCTGTCTTCGGTGGAAAATCGTTTTGAGATGTCAATGGCCTCGTTGATGCTGACGACTGGGGGAATATCCTCTCGGTAGTGCATTTCATAAATGGCCAGACGCAAGACGTTCCGATCCACGACGGCCATGCGGTGGATGTCCCAGTTTTGTGCATGCTCTTTGATGGCGCGGTCAATTTTCTCCAAGTGTTGGAGAACGCCTTTGATGAGCCGGTCTCCGAAAAGGCGGACGGCGGCTTCTTCAGCGGTCGTTTCTTCGCGGGGAACGTCTGCGTTGCCGGAAGACGGCTTGATCTGGGCGGTTCTTTGCGAAGTCCAGAAACGATCCAAAGCCTCTTCCAAATTCGGCAAGGGGTTGAAGTCGTGCTGGAACAAAAACTGAACCGCTTTTTCTCTGGCTTCTCGGCGTGAGCGCATTGGCTGGTTTTTGCGAACGGTTTGAAGGTTTTTACGGATAGCGCAATTCTGCCCATTTGGGATTTGAACGGCAAGCAATGAAGAAGCGAACGATCTTTTAGTATTGAGGGACTTCGGGATCAATTTCCTCCGACCATGCCGTGATGCCCCCTCGAACGCTTTTCACATGCTTAAATCCTTGTTCTCGGAGAAATTGCAACGCCTTGAGCGAGCGTCCGCCTTTCTTGCAGTGAAGATAGTAGGATTGATTCGGGTTCAACTCGACAAACCGCTGCGGCAGTTCACTCAGTGGGAACTGCGGCACTCCGTTCACGCGAGCAATTTCGAGTTCGTCCGGCTCGCGAACGTCAATCACTTGGATGCCGAGCGAGGCGTCTTGCAACGCTTTTTGCATCTCTTGGACGGTGACTTCGTCTGGGTGTGTCTCCGCGGTTTCCGGCTCTTGGGAGACGCTGCAGAATTGTTGATAATCAATCAGCTTTGTGACCGAGGGATTTTTGCCGCAAATGGGGCATTCAGGATCGCGTCGGAGTTTTAATTCGCGAAACTTCATGTCCAGAGCGTTGTAGAGAAGCAGACGCCCGATCAACAAAGCGCCTCGATCCAAGAGGATCTTGAGAATTTCCGTGGCTTGAATGCAACCGATGGTGCCGGGTAAAATGCCGAGCACTCCGCCTTCCGCACAGCTGGGAACCATTCCCGGCGGCGGCGGTTCTGGGTAAAGACAACGATAGCACGGCCCGCCAAGTTCGGGCGCAAACACGCTGGCTTGTCCCTCGAAGCGAAAAATCGAGCCGTAGACGTTGGGCTTTTTGAGCAAGACGCAAGCGTCGTTCGTTAGGTAGCGGGTGGGGAAGTTGTCGGTGCCGTCGACAACGACGTCGTACTTTGCAATAACGTCCATTGCGTTGTCGCTGGTTAGCGCGGCGTTGTAAAGTTCAATTTCTACCCCCGGATTGATGTTGTTAAGTGTTTCCCGCGCAGATTCACCCTTTGGTCTGCCGACGTCTTCCGTGCCGTGAAGGATTTGACGTTGGAGGTTCGAAAAGTCCACAGTGTCGAAATCAATCAAGCCGAGTTTGCCGATTCCCGCGGCGGCCAAATACAGGGCAATTGGGGAGCCGAGCCCTCCCGCCCCAATACAAAGCACGGAAGCGGTGCGAATTTTCCTTTGGCCTTCCATGCCCACTTCAGGCAGAATGAGGTGTCTTGAGTATCGCCGTATTTCGTCGTTTGACAGTTCCATATTGCAAAGTCAATTCGGAGTTGATGTTAGAGATGCGCCGGAGAAAATCAAGCTGACAACGAAAGTTTTCGTAATGGATGCAAACTTGCAAGCAGCCGTGGCTTGGATTCGCGGCGCCGTTTCCGAAATGCCGTCTTTGGCGGTTGTGTTAGGATCCGGCTTCCAAACAATTCTGGATGGCTGGAAAGTTGAAGCCCAATTTTCTTTTGCCGACCTTCCCGGTTTCTTCGCGCCCGCAACGCCCGGCCACGAGCAAGCGGCCATCTTGGTGGCCGCTGCGGAAGGGTGTCGAACTGTGTTTGTCTCCGGCAGAATGCATTTCTACGAAGGGCATTCCATGGCAACGGTGACGCTCCCGATCCGGGTGCTGTCCCATTGCGGTGTTCAAGCAGTAGTGTTAACCAGCACCGCCGGAAGAATTCGGCAAAGTTGGCAGGTCGGCGATCTTGTATGTTTGAGCGATCACATCAACTTTACGGGAGACAATCCTTTACGCGGCCAAAACTGGGCGGACAACGGCGGCGAGTTTGTGGACTTATGCGGTCTGTATAGCGAACGACTCAATCATTGCTTGGAGCGCAACGGCGGAAAACACGGATTTACCATGCGCCGTGGTGTGTATGTGGGCGTTTCCGGTCCAAGATTTGAAACCCCTGCAGAGATTCGAATGTTCGAGCGTTGGGGAGGCGATTTGGTGGGAATGAGCGTCGTGCCGGAATCTATCGTTGCTCGCCAATACGGTCTCGAAGTGGGGGGTTGTCGTATATCACTAATCTTGCGGCGGGCCGGGCCAAGTCTGAAATAAAACATAAGGAAGTTTTGGAAGAACTGCGTCGATCGGGGAAAATGCTCGCCAAGTTTTTCCTAGACTTCTGTCTGGAAGTGGGCTTTCCTAACGAAAGTGGTCGTTCCCTCCGTTAACTGACTTGTGTTTGCTCTCTTGAAATACTTGAAAAAACCAGACGCGCTAAAGTTTACAATAAAGTCTAAGGTGTGTAATATAGAGAATCGACAGCGCGCAATGCGGCAACCAAATACAAGATGATAGTAGCAGCAAATCAACAAGGAATTCCGGTCGTCGTGGCGCTCGCACTAACAGGAGCGGAAAAAAAGGAGAACAACCTCCACGGCGGCGCGGTCACCGCGCGCACGAAGAAGAAACAGAATTTGTTTGGATGAACCCGAAGATTAGTACGGCGCAGACAAATTTCAAAAGACTCCTTGGCAAGACAAAGATGCCTCTAATAGAACTTTCTATAAAAGCGAATATTTCTGAATAATGCAACGGCGGCACATTTCCTATAAACAGACAAGGCAGCATTATATGATTGATTTAATTTTATACAATCGTGCTTTGTGAAGTAAGTGCATTCCTATTATGGAGATGGATGTATTCCATGTTTTCTTGCTGATGAAGGCGAAAGACAAACGAGTGTGTTGAGAATGAAGGCAGGCATTGTTGGTGCTTCCGGGTATTCCGGTGAGGAGATTGTCGGGCGGTTGCTTCGGCATCCCGAAGTGGAGATAGGGTTTGCGACTTCGCGGCAATACGCGGGAAGATCGCTGGCGTCCGTCTTTCCCCGATTCGCCGCCTTTCCCGGCGCGAAACGAATTATTTTTCGTCAACCGGATGTGGATTTTATGGCGAGCGCGGCTGAGATTGTTTTCCTGTCTTTGCCGCATGGTATGGCTTCTGAGTTTGCGTTGCCTCTTTTGCAAAAGGGAGTGCGGGTAATTGATCTAAGCGCCGATTTTCGTTTGGACAAAGCGGAGATTTACGAAGAGTTTTACGACCGGCCGCATCCGGCGCCGCAGCTTTTGGAACAGGTCGTCTACGGCATGCCGGAGCTTTATCGCAAGCGCATCCAAAGCGCCAATCTCATCGCTAGCCCCGGATGCTATCCTACAAGTGTTATTTTGCCTTGTTGGCCGTTGTTGCGAGAAGGATTAATCCGCCCGACGAGCATTATTGCGGATTCCTTAAGTAGCCCCAGCGGGGCAGGCCGCAAAGCGGACTTGGCGTTTCTTTTTGTGGAATGCAACGACAGTCTCCGCCCTTACGGAGTGCCGAAGCACAGGCATTTGCCGGAGATGGAGCAAGAGCTTTCCAAGGCGGCAAGGCAATCGTTGCGAGTGCAATTTACGCCGCATCTTGCTCCCGTCAGCCGGGGCATTTTGACTACGATCTACTTAGATCCCAAAGCTGAATTGGCTTCGGAAGAGGCTTTGTCTTTCTTAGAATCGGAAATCCAAAAAGCCTTCGACTCTGCTTATGAGAGAGAGCCCTTTGTACGGCTTTTGGGGAAGACAGAATTTCCCGACACAAAGAACGTGACGAATACTAACATATTGGAAATTGCTTGGCGGCTGGACCCTCGCACGGGGCGTTTGGTTGTGATGAGTGCGGAGGATAACTTGGTCAAAGGAGCGGGAGGACAAGCGTTGCAGTGTATGAATTTAATGGCCGGTTTTCCTGAAACAACCGGCTTGATTTAATGCCGGCAGTTTGCTATTCATAGCGGGAAGGATATAGAAAAGGATTGGAATTGTATGAAATTTAATTGCTTTATAGCTTGTTTGTTTTTTGGGTACGCTGTCGTCGGCTTCTGCGAGCTCGGTGAATCAGTGGAATCACCGGATGTGGAGAGGCAAATTGCGATCCTGCAAGCGGTTGGACAAGAAGGTAGCGGCAACGAACGAGCCAAGTCCGCACTCCGGAAATTAGAGCAAACCGATGGCCGATCTTTGCTTAAAGTTTTGGGAGGGATGGAAGAAGCTGGGAATCTAGGCTTGAATTGGTTGCGGGCGGCGGCGGACACCATTATTGACCGCGAGTTGGCCGCCGGTCGATCTTTGCCGCTTATTGAACTGGGCGAATTTCTTTTGGACATCCGTCATCATCCCCGCGCCCGCCGTTATGCGTACGAGCTGCTTATGCGGCTTGCGCCTGAATCGGCGGCGCGCTTGCTTCCCGGAATGCTATATGATCCAAGTCTGGAGTTGCGACGCGACGCCGTCCAGCGGCTGTTGGAGAAAGCGGCGGGCGAAAACTCGACACAAGAAACGGTGTTGAGAACGCTCATTTATCGGCAGGCGTTGGGCGCGGCGCGAGACGTTGATCAAATTCAATCCATTGCGGACGAACTGCGCCGTTTGGGGCAGAAAGTGGATTTGCCAAGGCACTTCGGATTTTTGATGCGCTGGAAGGTAATCGGACCGTTTGAGAACGCAAACCGTTTGGGTTTTGATCGAGTGTTTCCGCCGGAAAACGAGATAAATTCGAATGCCGACTATTTAGGAAAGGAAGCGACGAAGGCAAAGTGGCGGGATTTTGTCACCAACGACGAATATGGAATGGTAGACATCAATCGCGTCTTTGGCCCTCTCAAAGAAGCGGTCGCTTATGCCTACGCCGAATTTGAAAGCCCTGAAGCCATGCCGATAGAACTTCGGCTCGGTTGCAAAAATGCTTGGAAAATCTGGTTGAACGGCAAGTTTTTGTTCGGGCGAGATGAATATCATCGTGGGATGAGGATTGATCAGTACCAAGTAAAAGGGCGTTTGAAGCCGGGAAAAAACGGGATTCTGCTCAAAATCTGCCAAAACGAGCAAATGGAAGATTGGACGGTTCAATGGCAGTTCCAACTCAGAGTCTGCGATGAAAATGGCACGGCCATCTTGAGTCAAAATCGCCCTCCGTCCTCGATTTCCACCAGAACAGAAAATAATCGCTCCGCAATTCGATAAAACGAAAAAACAAACATGAAAAATTTGAGGACCTTTATTTTGGTTTTTGTAGTTTTGAGATGGGAAAGCGCCGTCAGCCTGCAAAGCGCAGACGCCCCCGATCTTCGATCTCTTTCCGAATGGAGGCACTTTCGAGGCACGGATGCCGCCGGCACTGTCCGAAGCGGAAAACCCCCCGCCTTGCTGAATAAGGGAAAACACATTGCTTGGAAAGCGGCTTTGCCGGGACGAGGCTTATCTAGTCCAATCGTGGTTGGCGGCCGGGTTTTCATTAGTTGCGCCAGCGGATCCGACCAAGATCGGCTGCACATTCGCTGTCACTCGACAAAAGATGGAACTCTCCTTTGGGAGCGTCAGTTTTGGGCGACGGGACGAACCATGTGCCACAAAAAAACAAGCGTTGCCGCACCCACGCCGGCCTCCGACGGCAAACAAATCTATGCGCTGTTTTCCTCCAACGACGTGTTTTGTCTGGATTTGGACGGACGGCTTCAGTGGTTGCGCGGGTTGACGGCGGATTATCCCAATGCCAGCAACAGCTTGGGCATGGCCTCTTCGCCGATTGTCGTTGGGAATACTTTGGTGATTCAAAGCGAAAACGACAGCGAGTCCTTTGCCGTGGGGTTGGACGTGGAAAACGGCAAGAACCGTTGGCGATTGGACCGCCCCAAAGCCGCCAACTGGACCTCGCCCGTTCTCTTGGAAGACGCCGCTGACATAAGCCGAAAGCTCGTGGCCTTGCAATCCAGCAAAGGTGTCTCCGCCATTGATCCGGCCACTGGAAAAACAGTGTGGAACTACTCAGACGGAGCGGCCACCATTCCTTCCAGCGTTGTCGCCAACGGCATATTGCTGCTGCCTTCGCGCGGCATTACGGCCTTGCGTCCCCGATCCGATTCTAATGAACCTGAAGAATTATGGCGTTCCAGCCGGCTTCGTCCCGCTACGCCAAGCCCGGTGGTGCTTGGCGGCTGCATCTTCACAATCAATCAAGCCGGAGTTCTTACTTGCGGAGACTTGCGCAATGGTCAAAGGCTTTGGCAACTGAGACTAAAAGGCCCTTTCAGCAGCACGCCGGTGGGATGGGGCAAATATCTCTACCTCGTCAACGAAAGCGGCCTGCTCCAAGTTGTCGACACCGAACCGAAAGAAGAAGGCATTGTCGTCAGCCAAATGGATTTGGCAGAAACCATTCTTTGCACTCCGGCCGTTTACAGCGACGCCCTTTACCTGCGCAGCGACAGACACTTGTGGAAAATCGCCGAACCGTGATCCGCTTGCTTTCTCGGTACAAAAGAAAAGCAAAGAATTACAACGACAAAATAAAAGCGCTCAAAGAATAGGCTTTAGATTGGATTGAGAAAGAACTTTCATATAATCCAGCGCATGTCCCAATAGGTATCGAAGATGCATTTCTGGAAGAGAATTGGGGAGAGCTAGAATCATACCAAGTTTCGAGTTGTGACTGCCCAGAGCCTTTGGCTGATATTGTGCGAAAAATTCTAAACGAAGTTCGGCTACAGGAATTTCGTAATAAACGCGGAAAATAATAACTAACTATTCGCATCCCAGCACGGCATATAGTTATCAAGTTTCTTTAGGTTTTTAGGTTGTTGGTTTAGGAAACCGGAAGTTGCGAAGGAGAAACTATATCTTTGCTTTGTCGGCGATTTGTTGGACGTCTTTGTCGCCGCGGCCGGAAAGGTTGGCGATGATAAGTTCCTCTGAAGACATCTTTGGCGCTTGTTCTAAAACAGCGGCGATGGCGTGAGAAGATTCCAGAGCGGGGATAATCCCTTCCAATTGAGAAAGTTTCAAACAAGCTTCAAGCGCTTGCTCGTCAGTAGCGTAGCCGTATTCCGCGCGTTGTTGATCTCGTAGCCAAGCGTGTTCGGGGCCGACTGCGGCATAGTCTAGTCCGGCGGAAACGCTGTGCGTTCGCTGAATTTGTCCGTGTTTGTCTTGGAGAATGTAGGACTTTGTGCCTTGCAAAACGCCGATTGATCCGCCTTGAAAGCGAGCTGCATGTCGTTCCGCTTGCATGCCTTGGCCGCCCGCTTCGATTCCCAGCAACCGGACGTTTTTGTCTTTCAAAAAGGGGTAGAAAAGCCCGATGGCATTAGAACCGCCGCCGACGCAGGCCACGAGAAGATTGGGAAGTCGTTCTTCTTTTTCCAGAATTTGCCGGCGCGCTTCGTCGCCGATAATCCGTTGAAAGTTGCGCACCATTACTGGATAGGGATGCGCTCCGTAGGCGGTTCCTAGAATGTAGTGGGTGTTGCGAACGTTGGTTACCCAGTCACGCATGGCTTCGTTGACGGCCTCTTTGAGCGTTCGCTGGCCGGCGGCTACGGGGCGGACTTCAGCGCCGAGCATTTTCATTCGAAAAACGTTGAGTGCTTGGCGTTCGCAGTCGAGCTCTCCCATGTAAACGACGCATTTTAAGCCGAACATAGAGGCGACCGTAGCCGTGGCGACGCCGTGTTGACCGGCGCCCGTCTCGGCAATGATCCGGGTTTTTCCCATGCGTTTGGCGAGAAGAATTTGCCCCATGCAGTTGTTGATCTTATGCGCTCCGGTGTGGAGCAAGTCTTCTCGCTTGAGATAGATTTTGGCGCCGCCAATGGCTTGGCTCAGTCTTTCCGCATAGTAAAGCGGCGTCGGCCTGCCGCAGAATTCTCGCAGGTAGTATTGAAGTTCGTTATGGAAGGCGGCGTCTTCCTGAGCCTTGCGGTATTCTTCTTCTAATTCTTGCAGGGGATGCATCAAGGTTTCCGGCACATAACGGCCGCCGTAGGGACCAAAATGGCCTTTCTCATTGGGAAGCGCTTGGGACGGCGCGGAATTTTGGGCGCTGTCGATCATCCCGCCACTTTATTCTAAATCTTACAAAATGCCAATGTTTCTCAACGTCATCTTCACTACCGCCAACGCTGCCAACTTTTAAGCTTCCACTAAAGGCGAAAGCGGAAAAGCCCTCAGTGGGAATGCTTCCAAAGAGATTTCAGAGCGCGGTCGCCGTCGCGGATATGAATTTTCTTGCCGTCTTTGGAAGTGCGGCCTTGATAGCCGATAGGCACTTCCACCAAACGAACTTCGCCTTTCCGAACGAGTTTGGCGAGTTTAGAGCCGTCACTTCGGGACAGAACTCAAAGCCATCTTCTGTCAGATCGATGCGTTCCAAAACCTCCCGTTTGAATAATTTGTAACAAGTTGCCTCGTCGCTCAGCCGCAAACCCGTCAAACGATTGCTAATCCAAGTCAGTAGTTGATTGCCCAGCGTATGCCAGCGAAGATTTTCTTTAACCTGTGAGTTTTGAAAAAACCGCGAACCGTACACCGCATCGGCCCGGCCTTCCAAAACAGGCGCCAACAGTTTTGGATAATCTTCCGGTTGATATTCCAAATCGGCGTCTTGAATCAAAATCAAAGGCGCGTCCAAATATTGCAATGCAGTTCGAATCGCCGCGCCTTTGCCTCGATTTCGTTCGTGACGCCCTGTTTTTACGCGCCGGTCTTTGCGCCGTCAACATTCCAGTTTCTCCCACGAACCGTCGCTGGAACCGTCGTCCACCGCCGCCAACTGCAAGCATTCCGGCCGAGCCAGCACCCGCTCAAAAACAGCATTCAACCAGCATTCCTCGTTAAACACTGGCATCGCAATCCCAAGTAAAGGCTTTGCGCGGAAGTCCGTCGTTCTAATCATCTAAAAAACCAAATGACGCTACTGCGGGTGTATTGCTTTTCCGTCGCAAAAAAAGGGAAGACGAACGGCTTCCCTCATTCTTTTGGCGGATTGCTCGGCGGTGAGGGGGCAAACTCTTTTGGCCAAGCCTTAATCACCGCATGCACCAAAGTAGCCAGTGGAATCGCAAAGAACACTCCCCAAAATCCCCACAACCCTCCGAATATCAAAATGGCAAAAATAATGGCCACCGGATGCAGGCTAGTAACGTCGGACAACAAAATCGGCGCCAAAACATTCCCATCTAAAATTTGAATAATAGTATAGACCGCCAAAATCCAAAACACTTCCCAAAACACTTTTTGATTCCAGTTACCTGCGGAATCCAGCGCCGCATGATCAAACGCGGCCAAAGTAATCGGGATATACATAATCGCCGCGCCCACATAGGGAATCAAAACCGACAAGCCCACAAAAAGAGAAAGCAACAACGCCGTCTTCAATTCAAACAAACGGAAAGTAGCGTAAGTCACCGACCATACAATAATAATCTCCCAAAACTTGCCTCGAATGTAATTGCCGGTTTGCGCATTGACGTCCCGCCAAACTTGCGTTGCCAGCGAGCGATCCTTCGGCAAAAATTGAATCACCCACGCAATTATCTTTTCTTTATCCTTAAGCATGAAAAAAACCAAAACCGGAATCAGCACCAAATACACAATCCACACCACTACATTCCTGAAGGCATTAAGCAACTGCGCCACAATAACCTGCCCAATATTCGTAATTTCCTCTACAAACTTCTCCCCTAAATCAATATTCAACCATCCCAAAGCCCCCCCATTTGCTTCCGTGTTTGTCGTGCCTTCCATTCCTGCCCCCTGCATACGACTCGAATCCATAAGTCCATACGGCAAAAGAGGCGCAGAGTTGGCATTGTTCATTCCCGTTTCCTTTGGCGGTTTCGCTTCTGCAACAGACTCCGCCTCCTTGCCAATCTCTTCTGTTTCCTCATCCACGGTTTGCGCAAACTTTGCCAACCAATCCGGCGCCGAATCTGCCAAGTTAGAAAACGAAGTTTTCACCGTCCGAATGATTTTTGGACTGCCTTCCACCACAAAACTTTGCACTTGATTCACAATGGCCGGCAACAGCACAAAGCAAAGAAACAAAATCCCCACCAAAAATCCGATAAAAACAGCCGTCACGGCAAACAATCGAGGCAAACCGCACCGCTCCATTCGCAGAGAAATCCCATCCAGTAGATAGGCAATCACAACCGCCGCAAGAAAAGGCGCCAGCATCCCGCCGAAAAAGTAAATCACCACCAACCCGACAAGCAACAACACCCCCAAAAGCGCCACTTGCGGATTGGACAGCTGGCGTCTCAGCCAACGCTTAATCGCTTCCATATGCGGTATCTTCTTTGCCTTCCCGCTTTGCCAACCAGCGCGGCGGAAAAATCCTTTCCTTCCTTTACTTCAAATCCCGCCCGCCCGCAAACCCAAACTGGATCTTGCAACAACAGCCAACAATCGGCATAAATAAATCCTTTATGGCAAAAACATTCCGAGACCTGTTGCAACAAATCGATGCGCTAAGCGCCAACCCCGCCCAAAAAGGACAAATGTTCGAACAGTTGGTAAAGGCTTTCCTCCAGCAAGAAAAAACCAACCGCTCCCGATTCAAACAAGTCTGGCTCTGGAACGAATGGCCAAACCGCGGCCAACAAACAGACATCGGCATCGACCTCGTAGCCAAAACCCACGACGACAAACTCATCGCCGTCCAATGCAAATTCATTTCTCCATCCAAAGGCCGCATCGCTTACGACCAAGTGACGCACTTCCTAACCGCACTCAACAGCAAGCAATGGAACTTTGCCGAAGGCATCTTTGTCTCCACCTGCGATCATTGGACGGAAGAAGCTGAAAACGCCTTAGCAAAACACAGCAAAATTTCCGTCTCCCGCTGGAGTTGCGAAATCTTTGAAAAATCCTCCATTGACTGGGACTGGCACAAAGTGTTTCGAATGTATCCCTTCGAATCAAAGGAGAAACCACTCCCCAATTCAAAGAGGAACGGGCAGAATACAAAACCTCTCCCAAACTCCCGCAACGATCCGTCAAAACTCTGCGAGACTACCAAAAAACCGCCTTGAACGACGTCATCAAAGGCTTTGAAACAGCCGACCGCGGCAAACTCATCATGGCCTGCGGCAGCGGCAAAACCCTAGTCGCCCTCCGCATCGCCGAAACCCTTGCCCCCAACGGCATAATCCTGTTTCTCACGCCTTCCATTTCTCTGCTCGCCCAATCCCTAATGGACTGGGACGCTGACTCTCAATCCCCTTTGCGCATCTTTTCCGTCTGCTCCGATGCCTCCGCAGACCAACGCAAAAACCAAAACGACCCTTTGCATATGCCGCTCCTCGAAATCAAAATCCCGCCCACAACCAATCCGCAAAAACTCGCCACCGCATTCCACAAAAACCAAAACAACAAACCCAGCGCAAAAGGCTTGACCGTCATTTTCTGCACCTACCAAAGCCTCGAAGTCATCCACCAAGCCCAGCAAAACCAACAAAACCCCTTGCCGCCATTAGACCTAATCATCTGCGACGAAGCCCACCGCACAACCGGCCAATCCGATCCAACCAACAGAACCGAAACCAAAGGCTTCCAACGCATCCACGACTCCGAATTCATCCGCGCCCGCAAACGCCTTTACATGACTGCCACACCGCGCATTTATGGAGACCGCGCCCAACGCAAAGCCGCCGCCAAACAAATCTTGCTCGCATCAATGGACGACGAAAAACTCTTCGGCAAAAACTTTTACAAACTCGGCTTTGGCGCAGCCATCGAAAAAGAAATCCTTTGCGATTACAAAGTAATCATCCAAGAAGTCGATTTAGAAGAAGCCAGCCGTTATCTAGACGCCGAACTCCGCAAACCCGCCGAAGAAAGCGAAATCAACCTCGACAACGGCGCCCGAATGATCGGTTGCTGGAACGCCTTGCGCAAACACGGCGAACCCGGCGTCTTTGCCGAGAACGAACTGCCCGCCCGCCGAGCCGTCGCCTTCAGCAACCGCATCGCCCAATCCAAACTCTTTCACCAACATTTCCCAACCGTCATCCAGCATTGCAAAGAACACCAAGAAACCGACGCCGGCCAATCCCTCCAATGCGAAACCAAACACGTCGACGGCACCCAACTTTCCCGAGACCGCGCAAAATCCCTTCAATGGCTTCGCGATGAACCCGCAAACAACCAATGCAAAATCCTCACCAACGCCCGCTGTCTGACCGAAGGCATCGACGTTCCCGCATTAGACGCCGTCCTCTTTCTCCAACCCAGAGAATCCGTTGTCGACGTCGTCCAAGCCGTTGGCCGAGTCATGCGCCAAGCCAAAGGCAAAGAGCGCGGCTACATCATCATTCCCATCGCCGTTCCCAAAGGCATCAGCGGCCGAAAAGCACTCGAAGACGGCGTCTACAAAACCGTCTGGCAAGTTATCAACGCAATCAAAGCTCACGACGACCGCTTTGCCGCCAAAATCAACCAACTTGCGCTGGCGAAAAAAGACTACCTCAAACAAAAAGACATCGGCCAAGAAAACCAGCAATCTCCCGCCGATGAAATCGCCGACGCCCTGAATGACCAACTTGAATTCTCCAGCCTCAACCCCGCTTTGAAAAACTTCGTCCTCGCCAAAATCGTCCACGACCTCTCTGAACCCTATTACTGGACAAAATGGATCCATACAACCCAAGCCGTTGTCCAAAGAACCCAAGCCCGATTGTCTGACCTGATCCAAAGAGACGAAACCGAACCCATCTTTGACCGCTTTTTCAAAGCCCTCGAAAACAACGTGCGAGGAATGCCCATCAAAGACGAAGACGCCATCGAAATGCTGGCCTTGCATCAAGTGAGCCGTCCCGTCTTTGATTCTCTCTTCGGCAAACAAACCTCTCCGCTCGCCAACGCATTAGAATCCGTTTTGAACGATTTGCAAAAATACGGCCTAGCCAAAGAACTAGACGGCATGCAACCCTTCTTCCGCGAAGTCAAAATCCGAGCGCAAGGCGTGAAAGATTCCGAAACCAAACAAAAAATCCTCATCCACTTTTACGAATCCTTCTTCCGCAAGACGATTCCGCGCAAAGTGCAGTCGTTAGGGATTGCCTACTCGCCGATTGAAGCGGTGGACTACATCCTGCATTTCGTCCAAGAACTCTTGCAAATCCACTGGAACAAAACATTAGGCAGTCCGGGCATCCAAATCATCGAGCCGTTCGCCGGCACGGGAACTTTCCTCGCCCGCCTGATTGCCGACAAAACGCTCATCTCTGACGACGAACTGCTCTTCAAATATCAACATGAAATCTTCGGCAACGAAATCCTCCCGCTCGCTTATCTCGCGGCGCAAGCCAACATCGCCAGCGCCTTCCAAGAAAGAACCGGAAAGCGACTCCCCTTCCCAAACCTCTGGCTCGGCGACACTTTCCTCGCTTACGAAAACGCCAACCAACCGCAACCGACCTTTGAAATCGACGGCTTCCAACAAAACGCCAAGATTTTAGAAAACCAAAAACAATCCAAAATCCGCGTCATCATCGGCAACCCACCGTGGTCAGTAGGCGACAAAGTGTTCGGCCAAAACCCCGACAAAACTGACTATCCAATCAACACGAAAAACATCGAGCAAAGTTATGTTGCGAATACAAACGCCAGACAAAAACGTAGTCTTTACGATTCTTACATCCGCGCAATCCGCTGGGCATCGGATCGGCTCGGCGATCCAAAATCAGAAGACAACGACGGCGTCTTTGGATTCATCACAAACAACGGTTACATCGACAGCAAAAGCGGCGATGGATTGAGAAAGTGTCTCATCAAAGAGTTTGACTTCATCTATGTTTACAATCTGCGCGGAAACGCCCGCAACTTTGCGAATGCGAAAGCGGAAGGCCAAACAATGTTCGACACATCGATGGCGGGAGTCTCTCTGCTCATCTGTTGCCGCAAACCAAAGACAAACCGCAAACAACGAGACGGCGTACTGAAGTACGTGCAGGTTGCGGACGGATTGACTCGACTTCAAAAGAAAGCCGAGTTGCGAAAAGCCGTCCAAAAAGGAGTGATAAAAGGAAGCGGACTGCAACGCATCAAACCTGATGAGAGAGGTGATTGGATTGGTCAAACTGATCCAACATTTCAATCGATGATTCCACTGTTTGGAAAGGAAGAGAACCGCATTTTTCTGCAAAGCGGTCCCGCAGTAAATACTCGAAGAGATGCGTGGATTTACGATTTTGATCGAGTGGAGTTAGAAGCGCGAGTCTGGCGGATGATGGAATTCTTCAACCAACAATCAAAAGAAAAGAAAACAGATTTTTATGGCGATGATAAAGAGTTTGATTGGACTCACCGAACGAAAGAACTTTTGTGTCGTGGTTTTAAAATGGAACACGATCCAGACAAAATCGTGACTGCGCTTTATCGTCCATTCCAAAAAAATCATCTTTATTACTGCGAAAGTGTAATTGAGAGAATCGGATTACAACCGAGTTTCTTTCCTATTGGCAAACCGAATCAAGCTATCTGCGTTTCCTATCAAGACCCCGAAGAATTCGCTTGTTTGATGGTTGATTGCATTCCAGATACATCTTGCGTGGCGACAATCGTTCAAACACTGCCGCGGTGGGTTTATTCCAAAGCGGGAGAGAAAGAGAGCAATATTAATCCGTTGGCTTTGCGGGGGTTTCGTCGGGCTTGCGGACTTCAGCCTGATGATGATGCAATCGACGCGGATGATTTATTTCATTATGTTTATGGCTTTTTGCATAAAGAAGATTGGCGCAAGAAATGGGCAATCACGCTCCGCAAAGAAGCGGCGCGGATAGACTTGCCCAAAAATTTAGCGCAGTTCCAAAAACTCTCTGACGCCGGCAGGAAACTGGCGGAACTGCATCTCAACTACGAATCATGCGAGCCGTTTGCCGATTGGGAAATAGAGAAGGCCGCCGATTTTGACGAGCGGAATCCAGCGCATTTTGAAGTGGAGAAGATGCGCTACGGCGGCAAGCCCGGCAACTGGGATAAAACGATGTTGCGCTACAATCGGTTTCTGACGATTCGCGGCATTCCTATGGAGTGCCATAACTATCGGCTCGGCGCGAGGAGCGCTTTGGATTGGCTGGTGAACCGCTATCGCGTCAAAGTCGACAAGCGCAGTCAAATCTCCAAGAACCCAAACCGCTGGCTCGCCGACGAATCGTCTGATGCTGGATTGTCCGGCGGCCGCTACATTTTTGATTTGCTCCCCCGCATCCTCAACCTCTCCCTCAAAACCCAACAAATCATCAGATGAGCGCGGTGGAGGAAGTGGATGCGTTGTTCTCGGCCAGATATTCCGGCAAGGAAAAACTGGCCGCGCTGAATGCGTTTTATGAGCAGGAATTCCGCCGCACGATTCCGCGCAAAGTGCAGTCGTTAGGGATTGCTTACTCGCCGATTGAAGCGGTGGACTACATTCTGCATTTCGTCCAAGAACTCCTGCAAATCCACTGGAACAAAACATTAGGCAGTCCGGGCATCCAAATCATCGAGCCGTTTGCGGGAACGGGAACTTTCCTCGCCCGCCTGATTGCCGACAAAACGCTCATCTCTGACGACGAACTGCTCTTCAAATATCAGCGTGAAATCTTCGGCAACGAAATCCTCCCGCTCGCTTATCTCGCGGCGCAAGCCAACATCGCCAGCGCCTTCCAAGAAAGAACCGGAAAGCGACTCCCCTTCCCAAACCTCTGGCTCGGCGACACCTTCCTCGCTTATGAAAACCAAAACAATCCGCAACCGACCTTTGAAATCGACGGCTTCCAACAAAACGCCAAGATTTTAGAAAACCAAAAACAATCCAAAATCCGCGTCATCATCGGCAACCCACCGTGGTCAATGCAGGACAAAGTGTTCGGGCAAACTGAAGAAAAATACGGATACGACGAACTGCGCAAACGAATTGAGAAAACCTATGTTGCGGAATCTGACAAGCATCAAAAAGGCAGTCTTTATGATACTTACATCCACGCAATCCGCTGGGCGTCGGATCGACTCGGCGATCCAAAATCCGAAGACAACGACGGCGTCTTTGGATTCATCACAAACGGCGGATTTATCAAAGGCGGAGCGGCAAGCGGATTGAGAAAGTGTCTCATCAAAGAGTTTGATTCCATTTATGTTTACAATCTGCGCGGAAATGCTCGTTCCGCTGGAGAACATAGAAAGAAAGAAGGCGGAAGCATCTTTCCCGGAACGCAAGCCGGCGTTGCGCTCATCATCTGTTGCCGCAAACCCAAAACCAACCGCAGACAACGAGACGGCGTACTGAAGTACGTGGATGTCGGCGATTACTTGACTCTGCTTCAAAAGAAAGCGGCGTTGAGAAAAGCCGTTCAAAAAGGCGTTTTGAAAGGAAGCGGAATGCAACGCATCAAACCCGACGCAAAAGGAGATTGGCTGGATCAAGCGAATCCTGAATTTCAATCTCTTTATCCGCTTTATGGAAAAGACGAGAACCGCATTTTCCTTCAAACATCTCAAGGCGCGAGTTCTTGCCGAGATGCTTGGGTTTATGATTATGACCGAGCGGAATTAGAAGCGCGAGTCTGGCGGATGATGGAATTCTTCAATCAACAACCAAAAGAGAAGAAAGCATTTTATGAAGACGGCGAGAAGTTTGGATGGACTCACGGCGCCAAAAACATGCTTCGTTCTGGTTTCAAAATGGAACACGATCCAGAGAAAATCGTGACTTCTTTTGACCGTCCATTTTGCAAAATGCATCTCTATTTTTGTGAGAGTGTAATTGAAGTGATGTGTCACCAGCATCGATACTTTCCGATTGGCAAAGAGAATCAATCCATCTGCGTCGCTCACCACGATGTCAATTATCCGTTTTCATGTTTGATGGTTGACTGCGTTCCCAGCAGGAATTTCAACAGCGTTCAGACAATTACATTACCGCGGTGGGTTTATTCCAAAGAGGGAGAGCGGGAGAGCAACATTAATCCGTTGGCTTTGCGGGCTTTCAATTCTGCGGTTGGATTGAAACCTGACGACGACGCCATCGATGCGGATGGATTATTTCATTATGTTTATGGCTTTTTGCATAAAGAAGATTGGCGCAAGAAATGGGCAATCACGCTCCGCAAAGAAGCGGCGCGGATAGACTTGCCCAAAAATTTAGCGCAGTTCCAAAAACTCTCTGACGCCGGCAGGAAACTGGCGGAACTGCATCTCAACTACGAATCATGCGAGCCGTTTGCCGATTGGGAAATAGAGAAGGCCGCCGATTTTGACGAGCGGAATCCAGCGCATTTTGAAGTGGAGAAGATGCGCTACGGCGGCAAGCCCGGCAACTGGGATAAAACGATGTTGCGCTACAATCGGTTTCTGACGATTCGCGGCATTCCTATGGAGTGCCATAACTATCGGCTCGGCGCGAGGAGCGCTTTGGATTGGCTGGTGAACCGCTACCGAGTCAAAGTCGACAAGCGCAGTCAAATCCGCAAGAACCCAAACCGCTGGCTCGCCGACGAATCGTCTGATGCTGGATTGTCCGGCGGCCGCTACATTTTTGATTTGCTCCCCCGCATCCTCAACCTCTCCCTCAAAACCCAACAAATCATAAAATGAAGAATTGCGAATTCCCAATTGGGAAGGGAAAAGAAAAAAGCCGAGCCATTGTTTCTTTTAGCAAAAATAGAAAGCAGAATAAGTAAGTTGCGGCGGATTGAACGCCGCCAGCACGGCATAAATTCTCTATTTCCAGCGAAGAAATTCTTCCTTTGCTTTTCCCACTTTTCAAAAAACACCAACCAAAAAGAAAGAGCCGAGCCATTGATTTTTGAAAAAGAAAACAAACCTCAGAGGGTGAGGATTAGAAGATTGTACGGCGGATTGAACGCCGTAGGCTCGGCATAAAATTTTCATTTCCAAAAATTCATACTCGCTCCCGTTCAAAAAGCAATCGTTAATTTTTCTATGGAAACGCTTTTCGCGTTTGGTCTTTTTTTGGATTTAACTCAGCTTTCGTCCAAACTTTTTTCAAGGCGCGCTGTTTTACAAACAAATTTCTGCATTCAATCGTTCTGTAATTTTATGGATCGTCATTTGTCTAATTTCAGGTTTTACACGAGCAACCGTCTTTTCCATAATTCCAATATGAGCGGTGAATAGTTTTTCCGGCCTCACATAACTGATTTTGCGTAAGTGTCCTGTTGCTAGATGGTCTTCTCGCAATTGAATCGCTTGCGCATCGGCATATACTCGGCTGGTTATTTGGCATAAGATAAAGTCGCTTTTTCCCGCTTGGGCAAGCACGAGTGCCGGCCTCAATTTGTATTGGCTTAGGTCTGAGAAAGGAAAGCGGACAAATACAATCTCTCCTACTGAAACGCTTTCCATGCCTCGTCTTCCTCGGGTTTGTTCCAGTCTTCGGACAAACTTTTTTCACTCAGCAAAGCGCTTTCGCCGGCTCGCAAAATGCTCTGTCTTTCCAAGGCGCGCTCTTTCACAAACAAGTAGAAATCATAAACTTCTCGCTGGGCGTCTTCGGGCAAATCCCGCAAATCAATTTGTTTGGTTTGGTTTTTTTTCATCAAAAATTCGGTTTTTACTCGTTAGGGTTGACTTGGTCACTAATGCACGTTTTGTTGGAATTGTTGGAAATAGGGTTGGTAGGCGGGGTCGTCTTTCCAATGGCGGCGTTGGGGATTGTTGGGCAGAACAACTCCTTCAACATAGTCTTTGCCTTCGCGGCTGGCGTTTAGCGAAGTTTTCCAATCGCTATAAAGTTTCAAAAGCCGCTGGCTAACGGGATCGTTTTCGTTGTAAAGATTGCGGGTTTCTTGATCGTCGTTGGCGAGGTTGTACAGTTCAAAAGTCTTGTTTTGCGCAATTAACTTATGATCTCCGTCAATAATCACGCTGCGATTTCGATGATGAAAGAAAAGCGGTTTGGAGCGAGCGGCAATCTCGTTTTTCAGCAAAGGCATCAGGCTAATTCCGTCTTGGGGTTGCAACATAGAAGTTAAGGGAAGGGCGGCGGCTTCGGCAATTGTGGGGAAAATATCCATTGTGCCGGCGCGAAAGGAAGTCATTCGAGATTTTTGGATGACGGCTGGCCATTCAATAATTCCCGGAACGCGAAGGCCGCCTTCGTACATTGTGCCTTTATTGCCTCGCAAGTGGCCGACGGTTTCTTTTCCATAGCCGGGCAATCCGCCATTGTCGCTGTTGAACCAAAGCAGCGTGTTGCGGGCGATGCCAAGTTGCCTCAGGCCGTTTCGCAAGGCGCCGATGCTGCGATCCATCGCTTTGAGTTCGCCAAGATGATGTTGATGTTTTTCCGGCAGGTTTTGAAAGGGGGCGCGGTCGGCTTCGCTGGCAATCATCGGCGCATGTGGAGAGCCAAACCAGATGACGAGGAAAAACGGTTTGCCGGAGTTTTGCTTGGCTCGGAGAAATTTGAGGGCTTCGCGGACAATGATTTCAGAGGAATCGCCGCGGTGCTGTTCTATAATTCCTTGTCGGCTAATCAGCGGATCGTAGTCAAAGAAGTTGCTAACGCTAAACCAAGTCTCAAAACCAAAGGCGCCGGGATGGTGAGAGTCTTCTTTGAGAATGGGAATTCCCGGTCCGCGCAGGCCGTTCAAATGCCATTTTCCAAAATGCGCAGTGGCGTAGCCGTTGTCTTGGAGGGCTTGGGCGACGGTTTTTTCTTGTAGGCGCAAAGGGTAGCCGTGGTCAAAAACGCCGGTGCGGTCGTTGCTTCTGCCGGTGAGAACGGTGGCGCGAGTAGGAGAGCAGTTGGAAGCGCCGGCGTAAAAGTGAGTGAAGCGCAGGCCGTTGGCCGCCATCGCATTCAGATTCGGAGTTTTGAGGTGAGGATGGTTTTGGTAGCCGGTTTGTCCCCAGCCTTGGTCGTCCGTCATCACGAGAATGATGTGAGGCCGTTCCGCCGCCCAAACGGACGCCGCGCAAATTAGAAAGAGAGCAATGAATGATTTCATGGAGTTGTCTTGTTGTCTGCTTTTTGTTGAGATTTTGTGGATGGGAGTTGTATGCTGATGCCATCGCCGTTTTGTATAATTTGGGCGTTGAAAAACCAAGGGCCTCGGAGGTTGTCAATTCGAACGGTCAAAATGTTTTCGCCGGCTTTTAAGGAAGATTGGGCGCGATTTGGATCATCGGATTTATCCACTGGAAAGAGGTGGATTGCTTGGCTGTTTAGCCAAACCATTCCGGGATCGTCGCTTTCAAAAGCCAAAGTGACGGAGCGCACGTCGGGGCTAATAAGAGTGGTGCGCGCATAGGCAGATTTTCCTATGGATTGGTTTGCTTTGCGGCTGAGTATGGAATCAAATGTTTCGCCTTCTTCAAGTCCTATGATGGGGTTGTCGCTTCCCGAATACTTGACAAAGTTAAAGTAGGCGGCGAGGGATTCTCTGTTCACATCAAGGAGGGAGTTACGATAATGACGAAAAGTTTTAGATTCGTTCAGTTCCAATTCTTGCAATCCAAGCATGATTATGGAAAAGTGAAAGTCGTTGGAGTTTGGCAGTTGCTTTTTGACGGTGTCAACTTTGTCAGGATTGTCGGAGATAAAGTCGCGGAAGTTGTCGAAGTTTACGAGCTGTTTGATTCCGAAAAGCTCGTCAAGGTAGATAAAGCCGAAGGTATCTTTGGGTTTGATGTTTTTTGTCCAAGCAGTTGTGTCGGTTGGCGGTTTTGAGGAGATGTGAAGGCTGTAGGGGCCGGCGATTTGCCATGATTGGATCATGGCTGAAAGTTGGCTTGCTTCTTTTTGTTGTTCGGGGCGGAGGGCGAAGGTATTTGAGGTTGGTTGGGTTCCTAGTTTTTCGTGGATTTCGCGATAGATGGTGACAAGCAGGGGGATGGAGGAAAGATCGGGTTGCTCGGCAATGCGGGTTTTGAGGGCGGATTGAAATGCGGGTAGGTTTTGTTGATTGACGGATGCATAGAGGGTTTGCAGGAAGGCGCGGTTTTTTTGCCGTTGGTCTGGGGAGAGTTTGGCAAAGTGGGAAAGAGCGTCGTTAAAGTTGCCGGCTTCTAGTTGAAGTTCGGGCAGTTTTTGCAAGGCGTATTGTTTGTGGTTTTCTTCGTAATCGCCTTTGGCCAGTTGATTTAGGAAAGTGATGGCGGATTTGTGTTGTTGGGTAGTTTGGCAAATGGTGGCGAGGCGTTTTAGTGGTTCGGCGTTGAGGTCGGGGTTTTTAGTAAGCTTGGCGAGTTCTTGCGCGGCGAGCTTGGATTTTCCTTGAAAATGCGCGGCGAGGAATCGGTAGTAGGTTTGTTTTGATTTGCTGGAAATGGACTCGTTAATTTTCTCAAGCAGTTGGGTGGCAGTTTCTTCTTCGGCGATTTTGAACAGGGCTTCGAGACGATGCGGTTCAGCGAGCAGGATGGCTTTATTTTCCTGAAAATGTTGTAGAACGTCGGCGTTGGTTTTGGGTGTTGTTGGTTTGGATTCGATTTCGAATTCAATGCGATTTGGGGGCGTCGGAAAAGCCGAACGGCGGGGATCGGATAGGATATGCTCGCGAAGTTCTGCGGGGATGTCAGCAGGCAATTGTAGTCGGTCGATTATTTCTCTAGGCGGGATGGGGATTGAGGGAATGTCTCCGCCGAAGGGATGTTTGCGGGCTTGATCGATCAGGGGATGCGTCTCGGCTTGGTCTAGGTGTTCTTTGAGCTTGCTGTGTCTTCGGATTAAAGAGTTGAAATCGCGTTGCACTCTGTCACGGTTGCGTTCGTTGCTTTTGTCCCAGTGGTTTTGGTAAAGGGCGATGGTTTTTTGCGGTTTATTCAAGTGGATGTAGCATTCGGCCAAGTCTTGGATATGATCGTAGGATAGGGGGATAGTTTTGCGGGATTCTTCAAGCCAAGCGGCTGCGATTTCGTAAAGTTTGTTGGACAACAACCATCCAGAGAGGTCTTGGAGTTGGTAGCCGTGGGTTTGTATGTTGCGGGCTTTTTTGAAGGCTTTGAGGGCGTCTTCTTTTTGTTTTTGGAGGGCATAGCACTTGCCCATGTTGACGAAGAGTTGCTCTGCCAAGTGTTTGTCTTTTCGATATTTCTTGAGGCTGTTTTCATAGTAAGAGAGTGCTTTTTTGTATTGTTCTTCGGCGAAGAAAAGGTTGCCGATTTTGATTTCGACGTCGCCATCGCCTCTCCAAGCTAGGAGTTTGTTAATAGCGGATTGGGCTCGTTTTGGCGCTTGATGTTTCAAGTAGATGCCGATGACTTGCACTTGGTTGTCGGCTTCTTGGTAAAGTGTTGAAGATGGCGGAAGTTTTTCAATAAGTTGAAAGGCTTCGTCTGTTTGTCCGTTTTCGGCCAACCAACGGACTCGATTTAGAATGTAATCTTGGTTAAAAGGGTTTTGCCGCATTAGTTGTTCGTAAAGCTCGCCGGCGGGTTCTTTTAGTTTCGCATTGGCGTAGGTTCTAGCGAGCAACATGAGGATTTCTTGGTTGGGCGGCTCTTCGGCTTCGGCGCGTTTACGAAAGCCGTCGAGAAGGCGTTTTTGTTTTGCCTTCACTTCGGCGGGGTCTTCGTTTCCGAAATTGCGTCTTATATTTCGGAGATTGCGTCTTACATTATGAAAGTTGCGTTCTATATCGCGGAAAAAAGATCTGCGTCTGTGACTTTCAGTATAGCGGAAGTGGTTCCATGCAATATCGATGAGTGTGTCGAAGTTGTCCGAATCTGTAAACAGCGCAAAGACTGCGTTCATATCGTAAGTGTTGAGGTAGCCGCGGTCTTTATGTTCGAGGAACAGGTTGCGGGCTTCTTCAAGGTAGTCGTTGTTGCGTAGGAAGTCGAAGTATTGTTTAAAAGATTGGTTGTCGGCGCGTTGTTTAAATTGTTTGGCATACGCTTCTTTGGCTGCTTTGGGGTTGCCTCGTTTGGCGTCGAATTGGGCTAGTCGGAGTTCGGCGGTTGGCTTTCGCGAAGCGTCGGCAAGTTTTATGGCCTTGAGAAGCGAAGCGCGGGCGTCGGCGTGTCTTCCGGCGCGTTCCTGATAATTGGCGAGGAAGTTGTATCGATCTTGGGTCTCCTTTTGGGATGCCCAAGAAGAGAGCATGGCAAGCGCTTGCGCCTGTTTCCCCGCGTTGAACATAGCGTCGGCGTAGAGTTGCCGGTACATTTGGTTGTCGGGCTGGTCTTCTATAAGTTGTCGGGCCGGTTCGACGGCCTTTTCCGGCTGGTTGTTTCTGAGCAAGGCGTCGGCATAGACTTTCTGATGCGATAGGTTGTCCGGTTCGTCTTTCACAAGTTGTCGGGCTAGTTCCACGGCTTTTTCCGGGTTGCCGTTTCTGAAGTGGATTTGAATTAGTTCGGAAAGCAGTTTTGTTGTATTGCCCGAACCTCGGGCGAGGACGCGGGACAAAAAGGCTTCCCGGCGGCTTTCGGATTGATCGGAATAGTTCCAGCGATAATGGTTGGCAATGGCGAGGAATAACTCTGCGTCGGCGTCCGTATAGGTTTCTTTGTCAATGGCTTCGTTGACTATATTTTGCAGTTGGTTGTATTGCACGTAAATTTCGGCAACAACCCGGTTAAATTCTTCCTGTTCATAGGACGGCGGTCTGACAATATGTCGTTGCTGTCTTTTACTATTTGGGGAGAGCTTGCGAACTAAGGCTTCCACTTCGTCCCATAGCCCGTGCTCTGCGAAGGTATCGACTGCCTGACGCATATAGTGCCAAACAGGCCCTCCGGATCTGGTTTGTTCTTCGATCCAGTCTTTGTAGAGTTTCTTGCCGCGGTCGATGTCTCCTTTGGCCATGTAGATTTTTGCGAGTCGGCCTTTGTTGTGGTAGTTCTGTTGGAGCATTGGCTCTTGGACGCCTTCAAGGACGTCGTCGATTCGCCCGGTGATTTCGGCAATGTCCAGCAGGTCGTTGAAGGCGTTGGGGTTTTGCCCGGTGTTGGCGGCTTTTGTTAAGTATTCAATAGCGTCGTCAAAGCGTTTTTCGAGGATGGCAATTTGAGCGGTGAGAGATATGGAGAGGGGATTGTTGTTTTCCAAAAATTCTTGGTTGATTTTCTTAAGTTCGTTCAGGCGTCCGGTAGAGGCATACACTCCAGTTAAGTGTTGGAGGGTATAGCCGTCTATTCCGCTTTGTGTGTGGAGGGGAGAGGAGGTGAGCCAGTTTTCGTACAAGGCAACGGCGTCTTCGTGTTTGCCAATTTTGAGATACACATCGGCCAGCTGACGGTGCATCCAAGTATGTCCGGGAGATAGTTGGATCGCTTTTTTGTAAAGTTCGGCCGCTTTTTCCAGCTCGCCGCTTTGTTGGAATCGGTTGGCCAGTTGCTGGAGTTGATTGGGGTCTCTTATTCGTTTGGCGAGGTTTTCTTCGATTTTGAGAATTTGTTTTCCTTGGCCGCTTCGCCGATAAAGGTTTCGCAACTCCCAGCTAATTTGCTGGTAAACGCTGGGATGAGTTTTAAGCAGTTGTTCGTAAATAGAAGTGGCCTTGTCGAAGTTGCCGGTTTCGGAATAAAAACGAGCGAGCTGTTGTTTGGCTTGCACGAGATGGGGTCGCCTTTGGATGAGGGTTTTATAGACTTCGATGGCTTTGTCGTTTTGCTTGTTGAGGGTGTATAAGGCGGCCAGATTTTCGTGCAAGCGGACGGAGCCGGGCTGTTTGGCGAGTCGGTCGGCAAATTCCTGAATCAACTCTTCGCTGCGGCCGGCTTGGACGTAATAGTGATGCAGGTTTTGAAGAAGGCCTCCGGCGGATCGAAGGATGGCAGAAGAAGAGATGCCGGGCGGGTATCTGCGGTAACGGTAGTTCCGGCTCGAACCGCCGTGAGAGGAACGATCCCAAGCTTCCCGGGCCAAAGCGATAGCTTGTTCGTAGTTTTCTTCGTCGGCATAGATGTTGGCAAGGAGGGCTAGCGCTTCCCCGTTGCGGCTGATTCCCGACAAGTGTTCTTCTAAAAGTTCTTTGGCTCGTTTGTTTTCTCCGGCGTTAGACAAGGGGCGAATCGCCTCGACAAGTTCTGCCGGGGAAAAACGACGTTGGATCATTTGGCGAATGTAGGAGGCGGCTTCTTCGTAGCGTTCGCAACGAATGGAAACACTTGCTTTGGCCGAAAGGATTTTCCGAGTTTGGGAGGAAAACTGTCGTTCTGCTTGATCGTAAAGTTGCATCATGGCATCGCAGTCGTCTTGGGATTCGGCAAGGCGGAGGGCTAGGTTGAACCATTCCACGCGATCGCCGGCGGCGTCCTTCAGTTCGTCAAGCCATTGCTGCGCTTCGTCAAGTTCGGAAGCCGCAAGATAAGAAGCGATGAGTAGTTTGGCGGACAACCACGCCTTGTCTTTGGCGTCGCGGCTTTTGGCGTTGCGCAATTGTTTTGCTTGGTTAATCAAGGGTTGCAGGGGAATGTCGTCGTCGTCGGACAAGATTTGAAGTTGGCGCATTGCCTCGGCCTTTTGGTAGTCAATAGAGCCGATCAACGTCGGCGGGAGGTTTCTAAAAACACTTCCACCATAATAGCGAGGGGAAGAGCGATGGCGCGGTGGGGGAACGTAAAGTTCTACTCTTGAGTGTTGAAGAGGATAGCCGCTGGAAGGCGTCGCAGAATCGGCGGCGAGCATTTCGGCGTACAAATTCTTGGCTTTTTCTTTATCTCCTTTCTGTGTGTAGAGACGGGCCAGGCCGGCGATGGAAAAGGAAGCGAAGTTGCCTTGGGTTTTCTTTTGGGCTTTTTCGTAGAGTGTGATGGCTTCGTCTAGTTGGCCTCGTTGTTGCATAAGGCCGGCGAGTGTGAAGAGCGGTTGGACGTCGTTTGGATTTTCTTCCAGCATTTGGTTTGTCAAGGCGATGGCTTTTTCGCTTTCTTGATTCTGAAAGTAAAGAGGAATGAGCGTTTGCCTTGCTTGGTTCTGATATTGGGGCTGGGTTTCCGCCAGTTTTTCCAAAAGAGAAGCGGCTTTGTCGAGTTGTCGCCGGCTGGCGTAGTAGAATGCGGTCTGTTGTATAAGCGCGGCGTCGTTTGGCGCCAGTTGCAGGATTTCTTCCGCCATTTTGAGGGCGTCGTCGATGCGCCCGCAAGAGTCATAGACGAGCATAAGATCGCGTTTGGCTTGGGTGTTTTTGGGTTGATCGTCGGTTTTTTTCACAAACTGTTCTATCAGAACGTCTGCGCTGTTGCTGCTTTGGGATAAGGAGGCCATGAAGTGGATTACATGGGGTCGGATTTCTTGAAAAGTTCCTTGAGAGAAGGCGCCGTAGTATTGTCGGCCGTAGGGGATGGAAACATGGTAAGAGATGGGTTGAACGCCGGAGGGAAACGGGAATGGAGCATAGGGAGACATATAAGGGGGAAAGTATGGACGGAGGCTTTGAATGCCTTGTCGCCGCTGGCGAATGGTTTTCTTTTTTGTTTCTTCGGGGAGTGTCTGTTGTTGGCGGTCGCCTAGTTTTAGTAGTTTTTGCAGTTGTTCCACAGCCTCGATGGAACGTTCGTTTTCGGCTAGCATTTGGGCGTATTCCCAGCGGCGTTGGTAGTTGGATTCGTCTAGTTCGACGGCTTGCCGTTTGTATTCTAGGGCTTCGTTGGGAAGGTTTTCTCGCTGAAAAATGTCGGCAAGGCGGTCGTAGGCTTTTGGGTCTTGAGAGGCGGACGCCTTTTCGCCTGCAACGCTCTGTGAATAGTCTTCTACCATTTGTTTCCAGGTTTCGCGGGCTTTGGCGAGGTCTCCGATTTGGGCGTAGATGTTGCCTAGTTTTTCGTATTCGTAGGCGGATGGTTTTCCTCTGTGGGCGATTAGTTGTTCGTAGTATCCGATGACTTTGGGAAAGTCGCGGGCTTCGTAGGCGGCGCGAACTAAGGCTTGCAGGGCAGGAACTTTGTCGTCCACGTTCTGAAGCCCTTCCTCTAATACGGTCAATGATTTTGTGGGGTGGCCGGTTTCTTGGTAGATGTGGGCGAGTTCTTTGTAGGCGTTGAGTTTTTTGGGAGTGTTGCGGCGGCGGCGGGTAAAGTCGGCGATAAGTTCGTCTGTTGTGTTTTGCTGTTGGTGAATTTGGGCGAGTTGGGCGACGGCGTTTAGGCGGGTGCCGTCATCGGCGGCGGTGTCCAGCATTTTTTGGAAGGCGATCTGGGCTTCGCCCCATCGTTTTTGTTGTTTGAGGGCTTCGCCGTGTTGGCGGTGGTAGTCCGGTTCGTTTGGTTTCAATCGGAGGGCGTGGCGGTATTGTTGGAGTCCTTTTTCGGGGTGTTGGTATAAAGTATAGACTTGGGCGAGGTCGATTCGGGATTCGGCGTCTGCCGGGGCTAGTTCGACGATTTTTTCGGCTGTAGCGAGGGCTTCGTCTCGGAGATCGAGGGCGAGGTAGATGTCGAGGAGTTCTTGATGGTATGCGCGGGCGCGCGTTTTGTCGGCGGTGGCAAGTTGGAGGAGTTCTTCAATGGCTTTGTTGGTAAGGCGGTTTGCGCGGTAAGCGCGGATCAGGTCTCGGCGGAAGTCGGCGTTGTCCGGTTGGAGTTGGGTTCGTTTTTCCAAGAGCGATAGGGCGGATTCTCGTTGGCCTGCGTGTTGGTAGAGTTTGGCTAGGCGGCTGAGAACGGGGATGGAGTCGGGGTTTTCGAGCAGTTCTTTTTCCCATTCCACTTGTTTTTTGGGGAGGATGCCGAGTTGGGCCCAAGCGTCTAGCCGGCCGCTTTCGCCGCGGTTTTGAAAGTAGGCGTTCTCGGTTTGATCGGCGAGGTTTCCGAAGACTTTGGCGGCTTCTTCAAACTTTTCCTGACGCATGAGGTTGCGGGCGAGTTGCAGGGAGAAGTCGAGATTTTCGGGGGATTTTTGGGTTGCAGTTTTCCAAAGTTTCTCGGCTTTTTCGGTTTGCTGGTGGGCGTCGAGGATGGAGGCGACTTCGGCGACTTCGGCGCTTGAAGCGGCGTCGCTTAGTGTGGATTCCCAAGCGGCGATGGCTTGGTCGTTTTCTCCTTTGGCGAAGAGCAGTTGGGCGAGGCGAAAAGACCATTCTTTATTAGGTTTCGTGTTTTTTGCGCCGTCGGATTTTTGCGAGGTGGCGAGGGCTTGACGGTAGCAACGGATGGCGTCTTCGGGGAATTCGTAAAGTTCGTACCAAGCGGCTAGTTCGGCCCATTGTTCGGCGGCGGGTGTTTGACTTTGGTCGGTTTTTTGCGGAGAGATTAGCCGTTCCCAAGTTTGCTTGGCGAGTCCGACGTTGCCGTTTTGCCAATGCGCTTCTCCCAAGCGGCGGAGATAATCGGAGTCGTTCGGAAACATCTGGATCAACTTTTCGAAGGCGTCCGTCATTTTTTCCGGTTGTTGGAGACGTTGGTAGAGGGCGATGAGTTTTTCGAAGGTGGTTGCGTGGCGGGGGTTGCGTTGGAGGATGGCGCGGTATTCGCTTTCCGCCTTGTCGAGATGGTTCATGCGCAGGTGCGTTTCTGCCAGAAGGTCGCGGAATTCGACGTCAGCGGGGTTTTGCTTCAATCGAGCGGAGACGTATTGGACCAATCCGGCAAGATCGCCCATGTCTTCGTAAACTTGGACGAGGCGCAGTTTGACGTCTTCAAAAAGCCAGTTGCCTGGGGAGACGAGTTCCAAAGCGGCTTCATAGGCGGCAATGGCTTGGGGAAAACGTTCTGCTTGGAGATGGCAGTTGCCGATGGATCGCAATGCTCGGCAACGTCGGTAAGGCTCTTGTTCGGAAAGCGCGGCGATGTGTTGGTAGATTTGAACAGCTTCATCCCAAAGGCGGTTTTCTTCGTAAATGGCGCCGAGTTCGATTTGGGCGAAGAGGTCGTCCGGCGATTGCGCGGCAATTTGTTTCCAAACCTCGACCGCTCGTTCGGTGTTTCCTTCCCGCAGGAAGAGGTTGCCCAAGATGCGGGAGACTTGGCTTCGCTCTTCCAAGTCGGACAAGTCCGCAAGCGCTTGAGTGAGCAGGGAAATGCCTTTTTGATTTTCGCCTTGTCGGTAGTAGAGGGTGCCGAGGAGTCGATTGAACTCTGGCGACGCGGCGAACTTTGTTGCGGGCGCGGCGGCGTTGTTTGCGGTTTGGCGGGCGCTTTCGAGTGTTTCAATGGCTTCGGCGGTTTTGAATTGGCGGGCGTAGATTTGTCCGAGGAGGATTGCGGCGGCGCTTCCGGTTTCAGTGTTTGCCAAACGGGGAGAGAGCTTTTCCACCCATGCGTCGATGCCTTCCCACCGGAGATAGCTCTCGAAGACTTGGTCAAACGCGCGTTTTTGGAATGGATTGCGTTCCAAAATCTGTTCGTAGCGTTCGCGAATTTTTGCGTCCCGCGTTCCGAGGTTTTCCGACGGCTCTGCCGCCGCGCGAAAAAGTCCCCACGCCGACGCAAACGCCAGCCCAACGCAAATAAGATGGTTGCCTGCGGTTTTCATTTTGATAATTGGATTTATTGCTTTGACTTTATTTGATGTCGATTGTTTGGGAAAGCAGATTCTTTGCGCCATTTGGAAGGGTCAACCGTAGCGTTGCGCTTTTTCTCGGAACCAGCCGCGCCCGGCAAGGTCGAGCCGCCGCAAGGCCACGTCCAAAACGAAAAGCAACAGGGCGGCGATGAGCAGACTTGGCCAAAGGGTATGGCGGATGGGAACGGATTCGTCTTCGTCGAGGGCGAATAAATCTTTTGTTTCCGGGTTGTATTGTCCGCCGGTCACGTGGGCGATTTCGCTGAGGAAGTTTGTGTCGGAGCCGAGTCGCCGATATTCCGGTTTGTAGGAGATGGTGAGTCCGC
This sequence comes from Limisphaerales bacterium, assembly GCA_965203425.1. Lineage (GTDB taxonomy): Bacteria > Verrucomicrobiota > Verrucomicrobiia > Limisphaerales > AAA164-E04 > UBA2970. The sequence goes on from OZ241891.1 coordinate 1,196,467, forward strand.
GAGTGAAGTCAGCGAATGTTTCGGGCTCGTTGTTGGGTCGGGGAATGGTTTGGCGAATTTGGAAGAGGTAGCTGCCGGTTTGGTCCAGCGCAAAATCAATGGCGTAACGGCCGGGGCCGACTTGGTGGACGCTTGTTTTTTCCACTTTGAGGTCGGGACGAATCAGTTGGACGTCTGTTTTGAGGCCGTTCAGAAACTGTCCGACATCGTTCACGCAATCCAGGGCAAGTGAGCCGGCGTTGCCGCGGGATTCTATGGTGGTTTCCGTTCCTTGATTGAGGCTGGAACGCAGCACGGAACGAATCAACTGCGCCCAAAACTGGCCGAATTGAGGCCACGAAATCCAATCCGCCGCCCAACGGCTTTTGGCGTCGGAGGTAAAGGCAGCGCAGCGTCCCAATCCAACTTGCCAGACAGCGAGCAGGGGATCGCCCCGTTCGGTGACGAGGGAAACTTCCGCAGTGGTTTTGGGCGAGGTAACGACGTAGCCAAAAAGAAAGGGCGCTTGTTCCCAGTCGATGGAACGGATCACTTGGTGGTCTTTGAAGATTTGGGGAAGGAAGGGCTCTTCCACCAGAGAGGAACGAGAAGCGCTCATCGTTTCTTTGGTGAAAATTTGCGGAATGTCGTAGGCGTCGGCGGTAAAATAATAGCGGCCTTTCCCCCAACGCGCGATGTCTTGGAGTAGTGCGCTGTCCGCTCCGTTACCAACGCCGACGGTGGAGACGGTGACGGTGTCGCCGGCCAATTGATCGATGATGCCGGCAAAGTCACCGGGTTGGGAGTGGCCGTCGGTTAGGAGGATCACGTGTTTGAAGGTTGCGGCAATTCCAAACAAGCTATCTTGCGCCATAGCCAACGCGGGATAGATGCTGGTGCCGCCGCCCGCTTGAATTTGGGAAATGGTTTGGACAATGCCCATTTTGCCGGCGCCTTGGAGGTCGACGACGTTGTAGGGATCGTGGTCGAAGGCAATAACTCCGACATAATCCCGCTCGCTCAAAAGCTCGACCGCGGCGATGGAGGCTTCTTTGGCCAGTTCGATTTTGTCGCCGCTCATGCTGCCGGATTTGTCGATGATCAACATCATTGCTAGGCTGGGAGTGTCTTTCTTTTTTTCCGAGCGCATGCGCAAAGGAAGAACGTCCTCGATGGCGGTTTGATAGTAGCCGCCGAGCCCAAAGGACTCCTCGCCGCCGATCATCACGAAACCACCACCTAAGTCTTCCACGTAAGAGCGCAAAAGTCTCATCTGCGGGACGGAAAGTTCGGTTGCCGGAACGTCGGAAAATAAAACGGCGTCGTATTGCGCCAGTTCATCCAGTCTGCCGGGCATGCCGCGTCCTTCACGGATTTCGACGCGGATGCTTTCCGCTTCCAAAGCCCGGGCAAGATAGCGGGCGTCTCGTTCATTTCTTTCAAGGAGAAGCACGCGAGGCTCGCCGGCCACCGAGACAATGCCGGAGGCCACATTGTTATCGGCGTAGAAATCGCCGTCGGAAGCAGTGACTCGGAGTTCGTAGCGAGTGAGCCCTTCCTTTGCCTGCGTTTCCGTGAAGGCGATGGAATTGGCGCCGGGTTGAAGAGTCATTTGCCGCTCGCCAACTTTGAATCCGTCGCGATAGAGAGTGAAAGAGGCTTTCGAAGTTTTTGTGGCGTGGGCAATCGCCGCTACCGCGAAGGATTGGCCTTTCTGGACTTCGGTGGGAACGAGCAAGTCTTCCAGCAACACTTCGTCTCGTTCTTCGGCTTCGTAGGTTTGAGTGAAGACTTTGACGTCTTGGCGGCGAATGCGTTTGGCGGCCGCCAAGGCGTCGCCTTGGGTTTGGTTGCCGTCGGTGAGCAAAAGGACGCGCTTGAAGGCGTCGTGGGGCAGGGTTTGCGCCGCTTGCTGGAGGGCGAGTTCGATGTTCGTTTCGGTTTTCAGGTTGTCGGCGCTTAGGCGAATGGGACTTTCCAAAGCAGATTTAGATTCGCCGGGAACGTCAATCCAATCACTTTCGGAGGCAAACAAGGCGAGGGTGAGTTTTCCTTCTGTGGGTTTCTCGGCATGAAGGCGTTGATAAAGATTTGTGATCTGGGCAAGTGCGGATTCGGGGACACTGTCGGAGAGATCCCCGAGAACCCAAAGCGCAACCGAACGCGATTTTGAAGTCCAAAGCGCGCCGGCCAATGCCAAGACGAGCAAGAGAAGAATGACGACGCGAACCAGAAGAGAAAGGATGCGTTGCCCGCGCGAGCTATCGGTAAGCGTGTAGTGAAGAGCCAGAACCGCCGCCGGAACTAACAAACCTAACCAAAGAAAACCCGAATTTTCAAACTCCAGCGGCATTATTCAATCAAACGGCGGTGAAAGAGAAACCACTCGGCAATCGAAAGCAACGCGGCGAGCAGCGCGACAAAGAACCAAGGCTCATAACCGAGCCGGAAGCCGCCGATGATTTCTCGAACGGGGCTTTCTGATTGGATGGGGAGGGTTGGACTTGGTTGTATTTTGGACTCTTTGGCTGAGGCTAAGTTGACGGCAAACAGGGGATGAATCTCTATCGTTTCTTTCTCGCCGGCTTGATAATAAAGGCCGACGCGATCCGCTCGAAGAAGATCTCCGGGCTCGCTCAGGTCTTGCTCGGAGTGATCGGGGCGGAGAACTTTGGTCACTTTTTCCTCGACTGCGGAGTTCTCCGAATAAATGACACCGTTTTCTTTCTGAATTCGAAAAGCGGCCAAGTCGGCGGAAGAAAAGCTTTGACCGACGGTTGGATTTATCCAGCCGTTCAGAGGGTCGCCTCCTTGAAGATAGTGGACGGCGTTGGCAATCAGGATGGGAAACGCAACGCGCAAGGGAAGATCGCTGGCCAAAGGATCAAAGGCAAAAATCAGAACTTTTCGCTTTTTGGCCGCGTCTGCAGGCGCATTATCGCTGGGTTTGGATTCTTGCAATAGAAGCAACGGGTTGTTGAAGGATCGAATCAAAGGGAGAAAAGAGTCCAGCGCCGTGATTTTTCGGGCGGAGCGGATGGTTACGTTCTGCAGGGCAAGGTGGCGGTTAATCGGGTGGTTTCGTTCCCAGTCGGTGATGAGTGGGGATTTTAGTTCGCCTTCGGCGACGATGCCGAGGTCTGGCGGCCAATGATGGACAAACACGGTGTTGCCTGCGGGGGTTTCGTCCGGCGGCGCAACAGTCCAAATTGTGACGTCGTAGTTTTCTGTCGGCTTTGCTTCGGCGGGATCGACGACGTCCAAGTCAACGTCCTGATCGGTAAGAAGAGCGCTTTGGAAGAAGAGATTCCCTTCCATTACAAGTTGAACTTTGACGGGAGGAAGGGGAGCCAAGCGGCCAAAAGCGCGGTTGTCGATGGGGAAAGCGTCTGGAAAATCCAGAAACACTTCAATCGCGCCGCCGGTTGCGGAGTATTGAGAAAAGTGGTGTTGCACGGAATCATGCGGCGGTAAGGTCAACTCCCAAGCGTCTATGAGCGCTTCGTTCAACCGAAATTCGAGTTCTGCGATGACGGTTTGGTCTGTTTCGTTGGCGACTTCAAGGTGAACTTGAAAATCGCGCGGAGAATCGGGCAGAGGCCTCGCTTGAAACTTGGTGATGCCCACGTTGTTTTTCGTCTCGCCGACGCGAAGATAGGCGAATTGCAAGTCTTCGCCGGGCGTGTAGGGAACGGGAGGAAAAGCGCCGTCGGTAAGCAGATAAACTTGGGTGTCTTGCCGGCTCTCTGGAAGATGATCGAGAATCTTCAAAGCGGCGGCAAAGTCCGTCTCCGTGTGAATTGGAGAAAGGGTTTCGATTGCCGCCTCCAGCTCGCGTTTGCTGTTTGTGAATGGACGAATGACGGTGGGATGCTGATCTACCGTGACCAGCATCATCGTGTCGCCTTGCGCCAAGCCTTTGACCAAGTTGAGCGCTTGCGACTTGGCTTCGTCAAATCGAACGCTGTCTCCCTCTCGAACCAGCATGCTTGCCGAGGTATCGAGAAAGAGGACGATTCTTCGGGCGCCTGTGAGACTGTCCGAAACAAGCGGACGCGCCAGCGCAAAAACAAGCAGGGCGATAAAAAGAAGTTGGAGCAACAAGGAAAGCAATTTCCTCAGCCGCGAGAACGAAGTGACGGTTTGTTCGTCTTTTAGAATCTTGTCCCAGAAAAGCAAAGTGGCCACCTGCACACGCCGCCGCCGCTGCTTCAAGAGATACAATGCGATGACTGGGAGAAACAAGCCCAGAAACGCGAGCATAATCGGATGCGCGAATCCCATATCTATTGAAGGAATTTTTCCCTTCGGAGCATTTGGATGACGACGTCTTGAAAGGCGCGATCGGTGCGGCAGCGAACGTAGCCAATCGCCTTGGAACGGCAAAAGCCCTCAATCTCGGCGCAATAAGATTGGAAGGCTTTTTGGTACTTTTTGAGAAGCCCTTCGGTAAGCGTGAGGTCGCGGAACTGATCGCTCTCCGAATCCAGCAGCCGCAAGTCGCCCAACAGCGCGGGATCGGCCTCTTGCGGCGAGACGCAATGCACGACAAAGGTGTCGAACTTTTGGTAGCGGAGCGTGTTCAAAGCCGCAATCGCGCCGCCAGAGTCGTAGAGGTCCGACAACAAAACCGCCAATCCTCGCTTCGCCTTGCTGTTGCTAAAAGTTTTCATGCAGGCGTCTATATCGGTTGCGCCTTCCGCTTTCAAACCTTCGAGAAAGTGAAGGAGACGGAAGATCTTGCCTTTGCCGCGAATTTGTAGACGGCCGGAAGCCGTTGAAGGTAGTGAATCCGTAAAGGGAATCACGCAAACTCGATCCAAACCGGCGAGGCCAAGATAGCCGATAGCCGCCGCCATTCGCCGTAGAAAGTGAAATTTGTAAGGAACGCCAAAGTCGCTGGAGCCGGAACAATCCAGCAGTAAGTAAATATGCAAATCTTCCTCCTCTTCAAACAACTTGAGGAAAAGCGACTCGGTTCGGAAAAACACATTCCAGTCAATAAATCGAAAATCATCCCCCGGCGCGTAAGGGCGATGATCGGCGAATTCCACGCTAATTCCTTTTTGACGGCTCCGCCGCTCCGCCTTCATTTGGCCGGAAAGAATCTTGCGGGCAATAATGTGCAAATACTCTAGGCTATCCAAAAAGTTGTCTCCAAAGAGCGGATCTTCCCGGTCCGTTGCCTGATGGGTTGTGGACATGACGGTTTGATTTAAACAACCTCGACAGGAATGGATCCAAGAATCTCCGCCACAATTTTGTCGGTTGGAACTTCCTCCGCCTCTCCTTCGAAATTAAGCAACACTCGATGCCGGAGCGATGGAATGGCTGCGGCCTTCAAGTCTTCAGTGGCCACATTAAAACGCCCGTCCAACAAAGCCCGGACCTTTCCTCCAAGGATCATGGCTTGCAGGCCGCGAGGGCTGGCGCCGTATTTTACATATTGCTTCACCAGCGGAGTCGCCAGCTCGGAATCCGGATGCGTGGCCGTCACAACTTTGGCGGCAAAGCTTTCCACGTGTTCGGCAATGGGAATTTCCCGCACAACCGCCTGCAGTTTTACAACTTCGGGAGCTTTGATTACCGGCGACGGTTCTGGCGGTTTCCCGGAAGTGGTGCGCCTGGCCACTTCAATGAGGTCTTGCAGCGATGGAAACGACACCAACAACTTGAATTGAAACCGATCCAACTGGGCTTCAGGCAACGGATAGGTTCCTTCCATCTCCAGCGGATTCTGCGTGGCCATAACGAAAAAAGGCGGTTTGAGCAAATGCCGCTCTCCATAAACCGTAACCGCCTTTTCTTGCATGGCCTCCAACAGAGCGGACTGAGTTTTCGGCGTGGCGCGGTTAATTTCGTCCGCTAACAAAACCTGAGTGAACACCGGCCCCGATTGAAATCGAAAGTGCTTTCGGCCGGAGGCATCTTCGTGAACGACTCGCGTGCCGATAATGTCCGAAGGCATTAAGTCGGGAGTGAACTGAATGCGGGCAAACTTGCTGGCGATGGAATTGGCAAGCGTGTTTACCAACACGGTCTTTCCAATGCCGGGGACGCCCTCTAATAGCACGTGGCCGCCGGAGAAAAACCCCGTGAGCACGTCTTCAATTAACCGATTGTGGCCAACGATGACTTTGGAAATTTCCGTGTGAATCTTCTGAAAACCCGCCGCAAACTTCTTTGCGTCGCGTTTGAATTTGGCTGTGGGGTCCGGCATAGGCGCAGATTGTTTAGCAAGTTGCTCTTTTAAAAATTTTCCTCCGATAAGCGCTCCTTGGCGTCGATGCCGCACTAAAACGCATAAAAGTTCTTTATGAGGACCATTGCCCTCCAGCGCCGTTTCTCCCAGTCTTTGTTGCGAGAGAAACAAAAACGCTTGTCGCCTTACTCCTTAGGACGAATGGTTTGAAAGTAACGTTTGACGTGGAAACGACGGCTGAGAGGGATCGTTTCTTTTTCAATCGCCGCTTCGGCCGCCGCCTCGAATTCGGCGTGGAGGTTTTTTATCGCTAGCTGGCTAGGTGAAAGCTGCCCTTCGGTGATTTCGGTTTCCGTTTCCACCGGCCCTTCGCCCGCTTGCCCGGCGACTTGAATAAGTTGGCGATAGCCATCTTCAAGCCGTGCCGGATCCCCAAGCGGATTGTCAGAAGCTCCCATCCCCGCCTGCAGTCCGCCTTTTTTGTCATTCTGTTCGTCTCCCTTGTTTTTGGCATAACCTCCGATGTTGGCGGCGTTGCACTGCCCGATGGAAGCCTTGCATTGCCCAAGTTTGTCGCCGGCTTTCGCCATTTTTCTGGCCTTGCCGACTCGTTCCAGTTTGTCGCCGATGGATTGGCAAGCGGCGCCAAATTCTTCGGAGTCCGAGTTTTTCAGCGCCTCAGAAGCCATAGAAAAGTCTCCGCTAAAGGAATTGCTCGAAGCTTTGCCAAGTTTGGAGGCCGCCGCGCCCATATTCATCGCGATCTGTTTCTTTTCGGCTTCGCCCAGCTTTTCTTTTTGGGCTTTCTCGGAAAGCACTTTCAGTTTTTCGGCCGCTTGCTCCAGTTGATTCTTTTGAATTGCCTGCGCCACTTGTTTTGTCTCGGTGCTTGCCGCCAAGTGAGGAACGATCATGTCAAGTTCTTCTTCCAGATGCTGAACGCCCAGTTCCTGCCTCTGTTGCCGCAGCGCGTCGCCCAACCTCGCCAACTCAATCATCAAGTCTCGATCCGAAAGTTCTCCTTTTTGGAATTGCTCCTTGAGTTGACGCAGCTTTTCCAATGTTTCCTGCAACTCGGAATCTTCTTCATCGACGGCGGTTTCTTCTTCCAATTCTTTTTCCAAATGGTCGAGTTCCTCGATTTGGAGCAGTTTGGCGTCGTCCACGGCCGCTTGAGTTTCCACCGGCGAAGGGCCGGAAACGAAAAAGCTGGCCGCTAGAAGAAGGCTTGCCAAAGCGAACCAAGCTACGCGGCCGGAAAGCCGAATCCGAAACAATCGATTGGCATTCATCGCTTCGGCCCGTTCTAAAGTGTCGGCAATTTGCAGCTTCTCCGGCGCGCTAGTCTCATCCCGATGCCGAAGAAAACTAAGCGCGCTACTAACCCGATCCCTCAAGTCCGCCTTCGCGTCAAAAGCAAGCGCCGCCTCTGAACGCTCTCGCAACTCCAACACCGCACGAAGCGCCGCAAAAATCAAAGCCGCCAAAACGCTCCCCCAAAGAATCTGCCACGAACTAACGTGCGGTCCAAACAACTGGTTGACGGCAATCGCAAGCGCTCCTAATGGAAAGGCGAGCAAGGCCGCGCGAATGCTGAAATCAAAAAACTCTTGAAGAAAAATGCGCCGCCGAATCGACGCCAGCAATATGTGAAGCCTGGCGCGTTCTTCCCAATGAGAATCAGCGCGAGAAGGTTGGTTCGTTCCGTCTAGTTCTTTCATAATGCAATCCGGTATTCTTTGATTCTTTCCATTCAGATCATCCGTGCCGCAATCCCGTTTTTCTACCCCAATCGCCAAGCACTGTCAAGCCCTACCCATTTTCGTTCCTTTGCCGTTGCCTCCAACTTTTCTTAACTCGTTTTAACAGGACGCCGCCGCGGGCCGTTGAGCAACCGCCCAATCCAAGTGTAGCGAACCAAATAATGATAGGTAAAAAGAAGGAAACCGATTACGCCGACGCAGACAAGCAACAACTTCACAAAGGCCGGAAGAGGCCAATTGGCCACCAAAGCTTGAGCGACAAACACAAAAGGCATGTGCGCAAGATATAGCCAATAAGCGGAGTCCGCAAGGTAGCGGACGCATTTGTTTTCCGCCGGAACAAGGGCTCGAAAAAGCCCCATGCAACCCACAATCATCATCCAAACATAAAGCGCTTGGAAAACATGAGACGCCGGAGAGTGCCAATTTTCAGAAAGAAAGCGGTCTCGAAAACCGAAGACGCCGGTGGAAAATTCCAAACCCAGAGGAAACACAACACAAAGCGCCAGCGGCAAAGTAAGCCGCCACGAACACCCCAACTTCCCTTCTGAATCGCCGCAGTCAAAATACAAAGCCCCAAAACCAAAAAAGACGATGTAATAAAACAAAACGTGCGGAATCGGCACCAATCCCAACGAAGTGTCCGGCCCAAAACCTCCGCCAATATGCTCCATTTGCCCCATCTGCATTTGCGGCAACAAAGTTAAAAGAAAGAGTCCCAGCCAGAAAAACGGCGAAAGAACCAACCGACGCGACGTTTTCCAATCCAATTTTTCAAACACCCACGCCACCACGGCAAAACCAGCCGCCAACCAGCAAAGCATGCCGAGAAACCATAAATGGCCGAGCGTTTGCCCAAACAGAATCCCCGCAATAAAACCCCAAATTCCCATTCCAATTGCCCACAAAATTCCAAAAATGATTTGAGAAAACCCTTTTTCCTCCTCTTCGGCATCTTCGGATTTCGATGCGGAAAGGGAAGGCAGCTTGTATTCCACGGCATAGGCTTCGTGAATTCGTTGACGGCCGTCCAGAATGTCCTTCTCCTCGCGCTCTATTTTCATCAGTCCCATCACCCACTTTGTGGCTCCCATGTCCACGTACAAGCTGTCCAGCGGCGTCTTGCCTTCAAAGTTTTTGGCTTGAGGATCGGCCCCCGCTTCTATTAGCCTTTTGAAGATTTCAGGGTGTCCCAAAAATGCCGCCGCATGCAAAGCCGTATTCATGTCCCGATTGCGGGCGTTGACGTCGGCGCCGCTTTCAATCAACAAGTCCGCAACTTCCGCTCGTCCGTAAAGCGTCGCTAGAGACAAAGGCGTCGCGCCAAATTGCGGATGTTGCTCGCCCAAGTCTTGTCCGCCCTCGATTCGCTTTTTTACGCTTTCCAAATTCCCGTCGACAACCGCAGGCCAAAATTCGCCGATTTCATTCTTCGCCGTTGCCGGGAAAACAGAAATATAGATAGAGCCGGCTACAAAAGCGACCCAGACAGCGGGGACAATGGTGACCACGCCGAGAATCATCGGCAGGAAAATGCGCCGAAAACGATGCTTCAAAAGCGCCTTCAATCCCCGCTTGCGCCAGAGCATCGCCGTGAAAAAACCGCTCAACACAAAAAACAACGGCATCCGAAAGCCGTGAGAAGCGTATTGAAAAAGAGTGTAGCCCTGCCCTTGCCGGCTGTCTTGTATCAGCCACGGAAAGCCTTCGGCAAAAGAAAGCGCTAAATGATAAACAATCCCCAAAAGCATCGCCCCCGCGCGCAGAGCGTCCAAATCATGCCGCCGAGCAACAGGAATGGGAGGAGGGGCAGTCATAAAAACAAAAACCGAGCCAAAATCACAAGGGCGACATTTTAGTTCGAACTCACAAAGCAACGTATTCTGCAAAACCTTAAAAACAAAAACAAGAAAAACCTCGGCAAGTCCTCACAAACAGACGCAAAAACTTGCCGAGGTGAGGAGGAAAAGGGAAAATCCAAATTCGTTTTTAAACTTCGCGCCTCTTGACCGTCAACCTTCCCGCTAAACAAACAGCCAACGGAAACGCCAAAATGGAAGCCGCCGCAAGCTCTCCATTTTCCCGACCAATCCCAACAAAGTCCCAACCTGCCCGGACAAGACTTCCCCAAAGCAAAAACCAGATCAGAAACGTTCAACGATGCTGCGCTCCCAACAAAAAAAGAACAACGCCGCCGTCAACGGCACAAAACAACAATGAACCATCTAAGCAACCCGTTTCATCTCAATGCAAAATTTCTAAACCGGGATTAACCTACACTCCCAAACTTAGCAATCCGGTCCCCAAGTGAACGCTTGAATAATCGGGCTTCCAAGCGCATTTCCAGCCAACATGGCTCCTGCGCAACACGTTCCTGTGAAAGTACCCTCATGGCTTGCATGGAGCCGGCAAGCCATCACAAACCATTCTCCTCCGTAAGTGACTGAAATGCAATTCCTATTTACTTCGCCGGGGAAGTTCCCATGCACTATTGATAGTTCACCCCGCCTGGGAAAGCGCCGCCGCAAAGAATCAAGTAATTGCAACCCGGTGGAGTGAGACATGCATCGCATCCGACGTTTACGGTGTTGTAGCAAAGCCAACCAGCACAGATCGTTGTTACTCGCGGCACCGTGAAAGCCGTAAAGGCCAACATTTGCAGTATGATTTTCTTCATAATGAATAAATGCAGTAAGTGGTTAATTTGAGATCTGATTCTTTTGTTTCTGTGGATAAGTTCGTCGCACAGGAAAAGTCCAGTTCCTCTGACTACCACCACAAACAAGAGGAAACTATAAAATTGAACCCGGCGACTCACCGCTTTTGATTCTTCTAACGAATCATAATGCCTTTCGTTGTAGTTAGAAATTCTACTACCGTCGCTGAAGAAAAATTCAATTTCGTTTAGTTTTTGAATTCCCGCCTTCGTATGGTAGTTGTGGTGGAAGGCTTCAGGGTAGAGTTCCCACCATACCGTTGGTGTGTCCACTCGGGTTAAAGTTCGATAAAGTTGCGCATGATTGTCGTTGTGAATTGCGGATATACTCTTCGGCAGGCGTGATTGGCTGTCCCATTCGATGCGGCGAGTGATTTCCCAAGGCGGATTGGGCCGTTTCGCCGCTCCATTCGAACAAATCTACATCCTTTTTTGTATGCGCCAAGTTCCCGGTTCGAATAAACCAAAACCAAAATGGCTGAACGTAGTTCTAACCCTAAGCAAGCTGTCTCGAAAGAAAGGGTTTGGTTCTTTTTCCAGATCCATGCGCCACAAGCCGTCCGTTGAGTTGGTTAGAATGTCGAAACTTAGACCGGTGATGGGGGTATACATGGCATTCTACCAAACGTGGTTGCTTTGTCCCATAAAAAGGAGTTCGCTGATATTCGGTAAGCAGTTTGGCGTCGTTGTTGTCCGTTGCATGTTGGCAATGTTTGTGAATATCTCCGGCGTTATGTAGTTGGTCACTACGTAGATAATATTCGTGAAGGCGGGTGGATTGTTAAAGTAGTCTCACATTTGGCGGAGTTCCTCCGGCAGATCCAACACCGATAGATGAATGGCGCCGGCGAGAGAAGTTCTCAACAGAAAGCGGGGCATTCGGGCTTTTAATCTCATGTTCAAATGCTTATTCACACGTTTCCAATTTCCAATTTTCGCGTTTCCATATTCTTCATGATGGACATCTTTCAAATGTTTCGGATCAATTTAAGACAATCAGTTTTTCCCCCAATTTTTCACTTTTGTCTGCGGATGAAAAAGGCGGTTTTTTTGTTGTTTTGGGCATTTATTGACAGCGCATTTGATTTTATTCCGCTAAGGCGAGGGCAATAAGTTGGCCTTGGCCGGCGCGGTCGTTGCAAGCGACGACGAGGTATTGTTTTCCTTGGTGGAGGTAGGTCATTGGAGTTCCCAGAGGGTAGAGGTCGTCTAATTCGAATTGCCAGACGTGTTGGCCGGTTTGCTGATCAAAGGCGTCTATAAGGCCGCCTTGCTTGGCGGGTTTTTGGTCATAAGTGCGATCTCGGAATTGAATGGCGACGAAAAGTCCGCCGGTAAGGATGCCACCGCCTTTCCCGATGGTTTCGTCGCCGGCATAGCCAAGGGGTCCAGTGTTTAGATGTCGGATAGCCGGATGATAGCGCGGGCCGTCTCCGTGAGGAATTTGCCATGCGATGTCGCCTTGGTTGAGGTCGATGGCGGTGATTCGGGAGTAGGGCGGTTTGATTAGCGGCAATCCTTCGGGGCCGGGGACGGTTCCGTAGGCGATGTTGTAGCGGAAGCTGGATTCCCATTTAAAACGAGATTTTCGTAGGTTGAAGAGGAGTGGACGCGTCCATGAAGGGACGAAGAGGATTCCTTGTTCGGGATGAACTGCTGAGCCGGCCCAGTTGGCACCGCCTCCGGCGCTGGGTAAAATAAGGGATCCTTTTTTGCCGCCGGTTCCGGGAACGCTGGGAGGAAGGAACATTGGGCCGTGGCGATACTTGCTTATGATTTCAATCGCTTCTTTGCGCAGTTCAGGTGTGAAGTCGATTAGATCGTCTTCGAATATGGTTTGGCGCTCGAAGGCCGGCGGTTTGGTGGGGAAAGGTTGTGTAGGGGAGGCGCGTTCGCCGGGAACGTCGGAAGGAGGAACTTTGCGTTCTTCTATGGGCCAGATGGGTTGTCCCGTTTTTCGGTTGAAGACGTAGGTAAAGCCTTGTTTGCTGACTTGGGCGACGGCGGGGATGGTTTTCTCTTTATGTTGTATGTCTACAAGGTTGGGGCCGCTGCAGAAGTCATAATCCCAGAGGCCGTGATGGACACCTTGAAAGTGCCAGATTCGTTTGCCGGTTTCAGCATCGAGGCAAACAAGCGAGTCGGCGAACAAGTTGTCGCCGGGACGATGGCCTCCATAGTAGTCGTTGGTAGGCGTGCCGATGGGCAGGTAGACGTAGCCTAGTTCTTCATCGGCGCTCATAGTGGACCATACATTAACGTTGCCTGTGTTTTTCCAAGACGCCTCTTCCCAAGTGTCGTTGCCAAACTCTCCTTCTTGCGGAATGGTATGGAAAATCCACTTTCTTTTGCCGGTGCGGACGTCGAATCCGCGGACATGTCCGGGCGGTGTGGTGGGGTGTCTAGGATAATCAAAAACAACAGATCCAACGACAATGGTATTCCGGCAAACAACGCCGGGCGAGTTGTATCCGAGCTGGGACTCGTCAAATTTTCGACCGAGTCCTTTTGTCAGATCTACGACTCCGTTTTCTCCGAATTGGGGATCAGGCTTGCCGGTGAGCGCGTCAATGGAGAGGAGTTGTCGACCTCCGGTGGCGATGAGGATTCGATGTTTGGTTCCATCGGTCCAATACTCGACGCCGCGATGTTGGAAACCGGAATTGGCGGGTCTTCCTTTGGTGTAGCTTTGGGGATCGTGAACCCAAATTGTCTCGCCGGTGGTTGCGTGTATGGCGGCGACTTGACTGAAACAAGTGCTTGTGAACAAGACGCCGCCAATCATCAATGGCGTGGGTTTAAAAGGGCCGGGGCGAAGGCGAGGGTTGGCTTTGGTGACTTCGGCGTCAACCGATTTCCATCGCCATGCGATTTCGAGTTTGTGGATGGTTTCGGCGTTGATTTGGTTGAGGGAGGAGTAGCGGTTGTGTCCGCGATCGCCGCCATAGTGTCGCCACTCGCCGTAGGCTCGGTCAAATCGGGCGTCTTCGATTGGGGCGGCGCCTAGGTTGGAAATGACTCCGTCTTGGATGGTTGTCACTGCCAGTTTTGGAAGGATTCGGTTTCCTTCCCAATCTTCGGACGCCCGCAAGGCGCCTTCAATTGGGTTCGAGATCGGGGTTGCGCTGTAAGCGCCGCCGGTCAACTCATAGGCTTTCTTGGCGCGTTCCTTCAAACGTTTCTCGGCCAGCGCAAAACAATCTGGCACAAAGGCGGGATTGCAAAATTGGCAGCAGGCGCGCCAGTCCAAACCGCGTTGGCGGTATTTGCCAAAGCCTCCCGGATTTACTTGATCAGTTACAGGACACCAAATTGGACTCATTGCCCGCAGGAAGTTGTTTTCCCATCGTTTGTATTTTGCGGTTTCCAGATAGGAATCGGGATTGGCTTTGAATTGATTTTCCGCTTCTTTTGAGGAGGCTCGGTAATGGATTCCGTCATGTTTGAAGATCGGAAGCAAGGGATCGGGTGGCGCCAGAGTCACGGGGCATAAGTCGCTTGCTTTTTGAAACTCCGCAATTTTTACCTTCGATAAATCCACGGCGTCGGGCGGGAGCAGTTGCGCAATCGCTTGACGCGCCGGCACGGCGGCAAGGACAATCCAAACAAGGAACGACAAGAACGAGCGAGCGCTTTTGGCTTGGGTATATTTCCCAAAAAATCTTGCTCTCGGCATAGCGGCGATCCTTTCTTCTGACTCTTGATTGAAAATTCGCATCATGTTTTTGTCTAATTTGAACTCGTGAAAGGCGATCTAGGTGGATTGTTTGACTAAAACTTCCGCAAAGGTGTAATTCAATTCCTTTTGATACCGCTGCATCGTCCGCCCAAAATTCCGCACGTCGATCTCGAACTTCGTGTTGACGATTGTCTTAGCGGCTAGATTAGCGAATTGTCGCTGGTTGAGTCGACGCGCCATATTAGTTGCTTTTTTAACCAGTGCATCGCGAGCAAGAAATCTAGCAATCCATACAGCCATGACAAAATAATGCGGAAGTGTGCCTAAGGTTTTACTCGAAAAAACTCAGCGGGCAAGGAAGAGCGAAAGTCCCTGCGCACTCTTGGGGTATGAACTCGGACGGGTTGGACGTCTTTCCAAGGGCCGTTTATGGTTGGGGCGGACTGCAAAATGCCTTCATAATCACAACAACGAACATCTATGCCGTTTCTCCACACCTTCATTGTTATTTTGGGTTTGTTAAATCCATAAACCTCAATATCTTTCTCTACCTGCAAGGTGTGAAAAGTGCCGCCTGAATCGGTGTAATGAACCTCAAGCGTTTCCAGCGTTGGCGTTTCTTGCCCGGTTGTTTTCCCTAATCCGCCGGCAAAGCATGCGGCAGCCAGCGCAATTATCGTTTTCCAAAACTTCATATCGCCCCTTTTCAATGCGGGAATCCCTTCCCGTTGTCAATGCTAAAAAATGCTTGCCATTATTGGTGCGTCTTTGCGAACAGGTGGATTCTTCCGCAGAATCCCGCTACGATCCTTTATCGTCGGCCACTTCTCCACGAAGGAATTTATGGGATACTTTTTTGTTTGCTTCTTGGCTTGGCTAGATCGTTGTTTTTGCACTGATTCCGATTCCAGCACTCTATGGTTCAAATTAGCTCGCATGGCGTTGAGGGAGGCAAGAAGATAAAGGAAACCGACATTTCTGTTTGGAGAGTCAGTTTGGCGAGACATCGGCGGCGTTCAGTTGTTTCAATCCATCAAGAAAGTATTGCACACCAGAAGCTAAGGTTAGCAAGCCGGCCAACCAAATGCAGACGGAAAATCCCTCGTTTGGCAAAAACCAGCGAATTTCGGATTTGAGCAAAGCCCAGAGAATTAAGGCCATTTGCGCGACGGTTGCCGTTTTGCCTAGGAGTCTGGGTTGAACGCGGGGCGTTTTGCCGCTGTAACTAATGAGAACGATTCCAAGGAGAAGAAAGGCGTCTCGACTGACGATCAAGATGGTCAACAAAATAGGAATGGAATGCAGGTTGGGGCTGTGATACAGGCTCAGCACCACGATGCCGGCCACCAAGAGCAGCTTGTCCGCAAGGGGATCCAAAATCGATCCCAAACGGCTTTCTTGCCGAAACTGCCGGGCGAGATAGCCGTCCAACGCGTCAGAGAGCGAGGCAAAACTGAAAACCGCAATGGCGAGATATCGGTAAACCTCTCTTTCGAAACTCACATAATAAACGACCGAAGCGAGAAACACGGGCACCAGAAGAATTCGCAGAATGGAAATATAGTTTGGCAACGTCACTCGCTGGAGATATTTGGCGGATAAAGCGCGACTCGTCAATTTTATTCTTTGTTCTCCAACGCCGCCGCTGTTCACCCGCAAAGCAAGGTGGATTTCGCATGTTTGCTTGAATCCTGCAGCCTTTATGAAGTAAGAAATGAGTTGTGGATGGCGATTCTTTCAAAGACGCGGCGCTGGTTTTGGCGGGGCATGGCTCTACGCTGAATGCCGAATCTAGCGAACCCGTCTTCCAGCATGGGGATTTTTTCCGGGAGCAAGGCTTGTTTGCCGAAGTACAGGAGTGTTTCTGGAAGTTGGAGCCTTCTTTTTCCAGCGTCTTGCATCAGGTTTTTTCCAAAAAGGTCTTCGTGGTGCCTCTTTTCATCAGCGAAGGATACTTTACCCAGCAAGTTCTCCCGCGCGAGCTGGGCTTTTGCCAAAATGGGGACAAATCCTTTCCCCGCGTGCGCGAATGGAACGGGCAACGCGTCTTCTACGGCAACCCGGTGGGAACTCACTTGCGCATGACCGAAGCTTTGGCGCACCGCGCGGCGGAGATTCTCGACGATCATCCTTTTCCCAAGCGCCCCCAAAACGCCGACGTCTCTCTGTTCATTGCCGGCCACGGCACAGGCAACAACGAAAATTCCCGCGTAATTATCGAAGAACAAGCGCAACAACTACAATCTAGCGGACACTATTGCGACGTCCGCGCCGTTTTCATGGAGGAAGAACCGCGAATCAGCGATTGTTACCAACTGGCCAAATCGAGGCATATCGTGGTCGTGCCTTTTTTCATCAGCGACGGCTTGCATTCTTTTGAAGACATTCCCGTGCTACTCGGCGAACCGGAACGGGCGGTCTCTCAACAAATGCGCGAAGGAAAACCGACTTGGCGAAACCCCACCGAACGGAACGGCAAATTGGTTTGGTATACAAAGAGCATCGGCTTGGACCCAAGAATCGCGGAAGTCATTCTGGAGCGAGTTCGAGAAAGCGCCAATTGGAACGGTCAAGAACGGCTAATCGTCGGCTTTCCTTCGCCGGGCTAATCCGCGTTCTCAAAATGGAATTCACGATTTTTTTGCCAATAGCGGCGGACAATCACAAAACCCGGCGCAAACAAGCCGAAGATGAGAGCGTATTCTTCGGGTTCCGGCACAAAAGACCCCGGCCTGCTGGAAACAAATACCCGAAAGGTGCTTTGAGATGGAATGCCTGAATTGGCGTCGTCCGCCCAACGAGGGCCGTCGAAGCCATTGAAAAAAAAGTTCGTCCCGGTGGGAATGGTGAAGTCGCCGATGGGATGGGGCAAGGTGCCTTGGCCTCTCCAAGAAGAGGCAACGTGCGCATTGAAGCTGAACGAGTTTGTCCCCGGCATGCGAAGTCCAATCGCATCCCTGCTGAGCCGTTTTGCAGGAAAATGTGGTTGAATGTTCGAGTCTCCGAACCGAGGGTGATTCTCGGCCTGTTGGTGGGGTTCACTGTCAAAGAATACAGGGCGGTGCTGCTGTATCGAGAGGGCGCGCTTGATGGAAAGAGTTGATCTCCGGCGCTAGGTTCGACAACTCCGTCGCTGCCATTGTTGTCGTAGGCGATGGGCGATTGGGATTGCGCGCCGAGGAGGTGCCGCCGCCTATTGATTGATCCGCAGTGGAGCTGCCGGAGAACGTCCAAAGCGTTGTGTTGGTGTCGCCCTGGTAGGGTTGGATGGTGAGGATCAACTGCGCTTGGCTTTGTTCAATGGGAACGAAAGACAAAAGCGCCGCCGCTATCCAAGCCGCTAGAAGAGCAGACTTATCGCCGATGTTGATTTTGCGCCTTTTTCCGGCGAAGAGCGGATTTTTGCTTTGTCTTGAAGGGGACGAGTTCGAGAAAGCGCCAATTGGAACGGTCAAGAACGGCTAATCGTCGGTCTTCCTTCGCCGGACTAATCTGCGTTTTCAAAATGGAATTCACGAATGCAAAGCCGCGGTTGGACGTTTCTTTTTTGGCCAATAGCGGCGAAAGATGACAAAGCCGAGGGCAAACAAGCCGAAGACAAGGGCGTATTCCTCTGGTTCAGGGATGATCTGGCTGTTGATGGTGATTTGTATGGCGCCAGCGCTGTTCGCCGCAAAATTGGGATGCAAGGGAGTCACTCCCCCTCCATGATTGAAAGTTCCCGCAAAGAAGTCGCCAATGGGTTTGTTGATAATGCCAGCACCCGTCCAAGCCGAAGACGCTCCGCTGGAATAGGACAAAGCGCTTCCGGAGACACGAATTCCCATGTCGTCCGAAATGCTGTCATCGTCAAAAAAGAGATAGGAAATGGTTCGGTTGCCGCTGCCGATGGTGATGGTGGGGGTGTTGGTGGCGCTGGCGGCAAAAGTGATGTTGGTTCGGCCACCGCCCGGAATTCTGGCTCTCACCGAAGCAATGTCGTTGGTGTTGGAACTGGCAAACAGCGAAGAAAGTTGAAAGTTGGTATCGCTGGGCTTGTTGGCGTTGAAAATGTTGCCAGAGCTGGGCGTCACAAATTGCCAAGTGTCGCCCTGATTGTAGTCTGAGCTTGTGGAGGTTCGGATGCTATTGCTCCCTCCCGCATTAGTAGAAGAGCCGCTAAAAATCCAGAGGGTTTGGCTAGTTGGGTTGTCTTGGCTGGGATAGACGTTGACGAACAACTGCGCGTTCGCTACCCCCCCCCCCCCCCCGCAAAGGCAGACGACGGCCACTAAGAAAGAGAAACTTTGTTTCCTGAGAATATGCTGGTTCATAAAAATCTATTTCTGTCAAAAAGTTCTCTGCACTTTCAACCTCCCAAAGAAGAAAGTCAAACCCAAATCCGCAAAAAATGCAAAAAAAGTGAAGAAAAGTTGGTTGGGAACGACAAAATCCACCAAAAGCGCAAAAATTTCCGCTTTTGCCGTTGGGAAAAAACAGTTTTGGCGTTCCATGTTTGGCAAGTGTTTTTAGGAATTTTTAGGAAAAGGCCAATTAAGAATGACGAATAAGCGAACGACGGCCAAGCGGCAAAGGGAATTCGCTTGGTGGATTGGCGAGGAAAGGTGGGGCGGCGGCGAAGTCTCTCGGCTGGGGAATTTCTGGTTTTAGGGCGTTTTGGCGACTCAATAAACCATCTGAGACAGCTTAGTAACGGTTTAGTCAAGAATTCGCGGTGTTTTTTGGCGAGGGAGGAAAGGGATTTTGCGGCGTTTTTGATTGTCGCCTTTTTCCGTCGAAGATCGGATTTTGCTTTGTCTTGAAGGGAAATTCAGGCTTAATCCGTCGGGAATGTCCGGCGAAAAGGTGACATTGATCGGGCTTGGGCTTTTGGGAGGCTCGGTCGGCTTGGCGCTCCGCAAAAGGCGGCTGGCAAAGTCGGTCGTCGGCTATGCGCGGCGCCAAGCGACGATTGACGAAGCGAAGGCTTGCGGCGCCGTGGATGACGCCACGTCGGACTTGCGCGAAGCCGTTGCGCAAGCGGACTTAATTCTCCTTTGCACGCCGGTGGGCGCGATGCCCGCTCTTGCGGAAGCAATGCTACCCCATTGTCGGAAAGGCGTTTTGCTAACTGATGTTGGCAGTGTAAAAAACGCGGTGACGAAGCGGCTTTCTCCTTTGACGCGGCGGCATTCGGCGGTTTTTGTTGGCAGTCATCCTATGGCTGGATCGGAAAAAACTGGAGTCGTCTATGCAGACGATTCGCTTTTTGAGGGGGCGGTCTGTGTTGTGACGCCTTTGCCGGAAACGCCGCAAGCTGCGACGCAAAGGATTGCTGAGTTTTGGACAAGCCTTGGCGGACGGATGGTGGAGATGTCTCCCGCAAGACACGACAAAATTGTGAGCCGTACCAGCCATTTGCCTCACGTGGTCGCCTCGATTCTAGCGCACGATGTATTGGATGCGGGAGCGGACGCAATGCAGGGGCAGTTGTGCGCTTCGGGATTTCGAGATGCCACCCGCGTCGCCGCCGGAAACACTACAATTTGGAAAGACATTCTGGCGCAAAATTCGGACAATGTCGTGGACGCGCTGGATCACTACATCAAAGGTCTTTCTGAATTTCGCCGCATGTTGCGCGAGGGAAATTCTGAGAGATTGGCCGATTTTTTGGAAGAGGCGCGTTCCCGTCGGCACGCATGGGAGCAGGCCGGTTGAGGCAATTACAATGGGGTTGCCCGACGTCATTTCCATTGAACCGCTTTCCCGGCTTCCGCAAGCCGAAGTTGTCGTTCCAGGGTCGAAGAGTCTTACCAACCGCGCTCTGATTGTCGCGGTTTTGAGAAAAGGGACGACTGCCTTAAAAAACGCCTTGTGGAGCGAGGACACTCGCTTGATGGTTTCCTGTTTGAGGTCGTTGGGCTTCGAAATTGTCGTCAAGACGGATCCAGACGAAGCGAGCAATCGAACGCTGATTGTTCGTGGACAAGCGGGGCGAATCCCTCGGAGCGGAACCGTCGAAAAACCATTGGAATTATTCGTGGGAAACGCCGGCACGGCGGCGCGGTTTCTTATGGCCGTGGTTTGTTTGGGTAACGGCTATTACCGGTTGTCGGGAAGTCAGCGAATGCATGAGCGGCCGCAAGCCGGATTGATTCGTTCTTTGCGGCAGCTGGGTTACCGTTTGGCGGCGGAAAACGACCGCCTTCCGCTCGGCGTTGTCGGCGCGGGGCCGAAGCGGGCTTCTTGTGAAGTGGATCTTTCCGAGAGCTCGCAATTCGCCTCGGCGCTGCTTCTTGCGGAGGAAGCGGGCGGTTGGCAAATTCAATGGAAGGAAGAATCTTGGAAACAATCGCCTTACGTCAAAATGACTTCCGGGTTGATCGCGGCGATGAAGCATGCCGGCGAATTTTCCATTGAACCGGACGCTTCCAGCGGCAGTTACTTCTGGGGCGTCAATGCCTTAGGATTGCCCGCTTCCAAGAATGGCGCAAAGGTAAGCGTTCGGAACTGGCCCCGTAGCGGTTGGCAGATCGACGCTGATTTTCCGAAGTTCTTGACTCATAGCGAGGAATTGTCCCGCGAGCGCGATTTAGGCGACAGCATTATGACCGCCATCGTTCTGGCCGCGCTTGGCGAAGTTCCTCGTCGGTTTGTGGATTTGGCCCGGCTTCGAGCGCAGGAATGCGAGCGAGTGGCCGCCTTGCGAACGGAGCTAACTCGATGCGGCGTTCGGGTT
Source organism: Limisphaerales bacterium (assembly GCA_965203425.1). Taxonomy (GTDB): domain Bacteria; phylum Verrucomicrobiota; class Verrucomicrobiia; order Limisphaerales; family AAA164-E04; genus UBA2970. The sequence continues at coordinate 1,217,524 of OZ241891.1, forward strand.
GTCGAAGAAGGAGAAAGCCTCACGGTGTTTCCCGGCGCGCTTCGTCCCGCCGTTGTGGAAACCTACGGAGACCATCGTATGGCGATGTGCTTTGCGCTTTTGGCGTTGCGCTATCCGGGAATTCAATTGCGCAACCCCGCCTGTGTGGAAAAGACGTTTCCCAATTTCTTCCAAAAACTATCCGCCCAACCTCCTTTCGGCTTGGGAGCGGCGATTTGCGACAGCCATTCAAAGCAAAGGCTCGAAGGCAAAGAATTGACGGCAAAATGAAACCAAGGAATCGGCATTGAAAGAGCACAAGTCCATTGTCATTGCCATCGACGGAACCAGTGCCAGCGGCAAAAGCACCAATGCTCGGCTTGTCGCCAAGGCTTTGGGTTTTGTCTACGTGGACACCGGAGCCATGTATCGAACACTCGCCTGGTACTGTCGGAAACGTCAACTCGACGTCCGCAACGAGAAAACTATCGGCCAAGCGTGCCGTCGCTGGAAAACCAAATTGATCTGCGCCGGCGGTTTCGTTCACCTTCTCGTGAACGACTATTTCCCAGAAAAAGAAATCCGCACGGCGGAAACCAGCGCGTTAGTGCCCCGAATTGCGGCCGCCCCCCAAGCCCGCGAATGGATGAAGCGAAAACAAAGAGAATGCCTTCGATTCGGTTCTCTCGTCATGGAAGGGCGAGACATTGGAAGCAACGTCTTTCCCGAAACAAACTACAAGTTTTATCTGGACGCCACCTTAGGCGAACGATCCAAACGACGAGAAGCCGACGGCGTTCAGGAAAATCTAGAGGCTCGGGATCGTCAAGACAGCCAACGAGCCCAGTCTCCCTTGATGATCCCGATCGGTGCCACTTTGATCAACACCTCCTCCCTGAGCCCGTCGGAGTCCAGCAAGACCATTTTGGCAACCGTGCGCGCCCAGATGCGCAAAGAAGGTTTGCTGCCTTCGCAAAATCTGAGGATTCAAGAAACCGCAAGCTGATGCATCCGCTCGTTTTATCGCTCTTGGACAACCATTCTCTCTTATCTCCTTGCTTGCTCTTTTGATGCCGCTCCTTATCAAAAAACCAAAGCGCATTCTGCTCCACTTTTCGCAAACCAAAGGAAACCAAAATGAAACTTCATTATCGTCTTTGCCGAAGCCTTCTGCGAGGCCTCTTTCGGTCTTGCTTTCGGTGGCAAATCATTGGCGCTGAACGAATTCCATCCAAAGGCGCCGTAATTTTAGCTTCCAATCACGTCTCGTATTTGGACCCTCCGCTCATCGGTAGCGCCGCATCGCGCGAGATTTTTTATCTGGCTAGAGAATCTCTCTTTCGTTTTCCCGTTGTCGGCCGATTTTTGCGCTCGGTAAACGCCCTGCCTGTGGACCGCAAAGGGCGAAGTTCCAAAGGCCTCAAAGCAATTCTCGATTGTTTGGCGGCCGGCGGCGCCGTGTTATTGTTTCCAGAAGGAACCCGCACAAAAGACGGCGCACTGCAAACAGCGCAACCGGGCGTCGGATTGACGGCCGTGAGATCCGGCGCGCCCGTTGTGCCGGTTCGCCTCTACGGAGCTTATGAGGCATGGAACCGCAAGATGCGATTTCCCCGTCCGCACCCGATTACGGTGGTCTTCGGCATTCCTCTCCGCTTCGATGCCGAGCCTCGCACTCGAAAAGCCTATGCTGCCGTCTCCAAACAAATCATGGAAGCCATCGCCGGACTCAACCAAGACGGAACCTCTCGCCTAAATCTTTCCTAACAAAAACACTTCCGACGACTCACCTCAATTCGCCCAATGCTATTCAAAAGCCGAACGGGAGAAAACAACAACCAACCGAAAAAACGCGTCTCCTTGACAAAACAGAACGTTAGAAATCTAGCAGCTCATCCCAAGGCGTTAGCGGTTCCCAACCTTCAGCATTCGGCATCGTTGAATCCCGCCAATGCTTCTGATTGTCGTAATTGAACCGCGTCCAGTTCTCCACCGATGGATAAAGCAGTTGTCGCAAAGTCTCCGAGCCCACATGCCCATCCGCAAATAACACATTCGCCTTCTTTGAGTGACGACGGGAAATAGTGTTGCAAAAATTTCGAATAGCAAACGAAGCAAAACCAAAATCATGGCGAGGACTTGTCCAAACCGCAAACCATCTACCCTCCGACGTCCACTAGCCATAACGAGAAGCGTCTCCCTGCGCAATCATCCGAGCCGGCGAAGTTATATCCGAATCTCGAATTGTTCCCATTCCTGAACCACGACGCGCGTCAATCCCAAAATCCCGTCGACCCAACTCATGTCCATCACTAAAACCAGAATAATTCGACTCATAGCCCCATCCCCATGCTTTCTCCAAATCAGCAATCGTATTATTCGACAAAAGCCTTGAATCTTCGCGCCGAAACATATCTAACACCTTCGCAAACTTTCTAGCTTCCGCGGGACATTCAAAAACATCCGTATTCCGATCTAAATACGAATCGCAAAGAACATCCTGCCAATTGGCAGTCCGTGGAGTTCGATGCCTATCAGGAAATGGAGCGTTCGGCCCATTCACCCGTTGCGCAAAAGGCACCAAAAGCCCCTCGTTGTCGGTGGTATACAATTACCGAGCCAACCCAATTTGCCGTTGGTTACTAATACAGACCGCTTTATGCGCCGCATTCTTTGCCCGAGAGATCGCAGGAAGCAAAAGCCCTGTTAAAATAGCGAGAATAGCATTAATCACCAGCAACTCGACCAATGTAAACGCCTGCTTTTTCATATCCTCAAAAACAGCGAAAAACAAGCCAACCAGCTAGTCGATGGTCACTGGCACGCTGTAACAGTTGCCGTTGCTATCATAAACAAACGCAGCGGGAAAGAAAACCGAACCGAACGCTGTATAAACCGGAAAAATACAAACTTCGACCCATTCGGGGGAAGATCTATGGGATTCATCGCCGGCACGCGGATCATGGGGAACCATCTTGCAAGCGTAAATTTCATAAAGAGAATACGCAGAATGATAGAATTCAAGCTAATAGTTCAGAATCAAGTGTAAGAAATCCTGCAATCCACGCATCATAAAAGAGAAACGTTCAGAATCAACCCATCGCACGCCGCCCAGAGAGGTACGATTGTAAAGGCCGTACCAACAAGTACTTGGCGCCGTTCACCTAGGTAGAAGGAATCTCGACATCAATCTCCACAGTAAACCAATCGGATGAAAAAAAGTCGAAATCAGACAAAATTACTTCGGAAACAACGGGAAGAGAGGATTGCGCTTGCACTTGCTCAACCGGTGCGGAGAGAAGGCCGATCCCGATAATGGCAACAGCAGTAGCGAAAACCGCTTTCTTTGACTCTGAAACAGCGATTGCAACGACAGCCGCCAAACAATTAATTGAATTCTTCATAAGGCTAATCATCGGTAAAACGATGCCAAGAATATTGATTCCGTAAGTCAATGTAAGAGTTTTTTCTCCAAAAAGTTTTGAGGTTTGAGGTTTAGGCGAGGATGGGGTGGGCGACTTTGCCGTAAACATCGGTGAGGCGAAAGTCGCGGCCGGCATGGCGGAAGGTGAGTTTTTCGTGGTTCAGGCCGAGCAAGTGAAGAATGGTGGCGTGGAGGTCGTGCATGTGGAGTTTGTTTTCGACGGCCTTATATCCCCATTCGTCGGTGGCGCCGTAGGCATAGCCGGGACGGACTCCGCCGCCGGCCAACCAAACGGTGAATCCTTGCGGATTGTGATCGCGCCCGTTGTTGTTTTGGGAGAAGGGAGTGCGGCCGAATTCGCCGCCCCACCAGACGAGTGTGTCTTGAAGAAGGCCTCGCGTTTTTAGGTCTTGGAGAAGGCCGGCGATGGGTTTGTCGACGGCTTTGGCGTGTTGGGCGTGTTGGGGCATGGTGGTATGTTGATCCCAGCGAGGATTGCCTCCGTGGTTGTCGCTGTAGTTGACTTGGATGTAGCGAACGCCTGACTCAGCCAATCGGCGCGCCATGAGGCATTGTTGCCCGAAGGAGTCGGTTTTTGAGTCGCCAATGCCGTAAAGGGCTTTGACGGCGGCGGATTCGCCGGAAATGTCGGTGAGTTCCGAAGCGCGGCTTTGCATTCGATAAGCCAGCTCAAAGGCGTTGATGGAGGCTTCGATCTCGTCTTCAAGCGGCGAAGTTTGGGATTGGCTTCGGTTGATCTTTTGCAACAGGTCGAATTGGCGGCGTTGGGCGGCCGGCGAAAGGCGTGAGTTGGCGATGTGGGAGATTTTGACGTTTTGGATGGGTTGTTCGGCTTTGCCGATGGCGGTTCCTTGATGGATAACCGGAAGAAAGGCGTTGCCGTAGTTCTGCGGCCCGCCCATGCGTTCGGTGGGCATGATGGTGACGAAGGCGGGCATGTTTTCGTTTTCGCTTCCCAGCCCGTAGCTTATCCAGCTGCCGACCGAAGGCCGAACGAGGTTTACTGATCCAGTATGCAGAAACAGGGTAGCTGGCCCGTGGGCAATTCCTTCGGTGTGCATTCCGTGAAGAAAGCAGAGATCGTCCACGTGTTTGGCCATTTCGGGGAAAAGAGCGGAGACGGGTTGGCCGCACTGCCCTCGACGTTGAAAGTCCCACAGTGGTTTCATCATGGTTCGCTGGGTCATTTGCCGAAAATCGTCGAAGCGATAGCCGAGAATGTCCACTTTGCGTTGATGGTTTTTTATCAGCTGAGGTTTGTAGTCGAAGCTGTCTACGTGGCTGGGGCCTCCCTGCATGAAGAGGAAGATCACTCGTTTGGCGCGGGGCGCAAAGTGAGACGTCTTGGCTTCCAGCGGGTTGGCAGATGCCCCGAAGGCGTCCCGGCAAAGGCCGGCCAAGGCAAGGGAACCAAAGCCGCAAGCGGTTCGGCGAAGCATTTCCCGGCGAGAAATGGAGATTCCGGTGTCGAGTCTTTGGAGTCGAGAGTTCATATGGTTTTCTTTTATTTCAAAAATTTGAAGTCAACGGAAGCAAAAAGCGAGTGAAAAAGACGCGACCACGCAGATGATTGGGCGTCGGCCTCTGACCGTCGAAGAAAATCAAGCGCCATTGTCCGTTCTGATTCGTCGGGAAGTCGGGCAAGCGTTCGAAGCCAAGCTTGATTCAGCAAATCCCTTTCAGTCGCCGCCGGATTTTCCCGCAGCAGTCGCTGCGCCGCCTTCGCAGATTCTTCCATGACAAACTCGCTGTTCATTAGGTAAAGCGCCTGCGTAGGAAGGATGCTCCGGCTGCGTTTGCCGACCGGGAAACTGGGATTGGCAAAATCAAAGGCTTGGAGCAGGGGATTCCGTCCTTCTTCTCGCAGAACGGGAATGTAGACGCTGCGAAACGGCGGGTTAAGAAGGGCGGGCACGTCCAAAGATGTTTTTTGCAGGGCGGTGTCGTTTTGTGCTGTTTCGGGAAATAGAGATTTTACTCGGTTGTGCGTCAAGGTTCCGGAAACGGAGAGAATGGCGTCTCGGAGTGCTTCCGCAGTGAGCCGCCGCCGGGGCATTCGCCAGCGGAGTCGATTTTCCGGGTCGATGGCTTCGCCGGCGGGGAGATTCGCGCAGCTCATTTGGTAAGTTTGCGATAAAACTATTTGACGAATCAACCGTTTGGTGGACCAGCCGTTTCGGACGAGCTGCACTGCCAAGTAATCGAGAAGTTTTGGATGCGACGGAACTTCCCCTTGAGTGCCGAAGTTGTCCACGGTAGCGACGATGCCTTCCTCGAAAAGATGTTGCCAAACGCGATTGACCCAAACGCGGGCGAGTAGGGGATGTTCTGGGCGGCTCAGCCATTCGGCCAGCTCCCGGCGGCCGCTCTGTCCCGGCGGAATGTTTGGCGCAAGGGAGGCGTCGGGCATCATCGCTTGGACGAAACCTCGAGGCACTTTCTCTCCCAGTTGATGGACGTTGCCGCGAACGCATATGTGCCAGTCTCCGGTTTCGGATTCGTCAGCCGCGCCAAGGGTTTGCGGGATGGGTTTTGGCGCATTCTTGGCGAGTTCTTTCAGCGCTTTTTCCAAGCCGGCTAATTGTTTTTTGGATTCGTCGCTTGAGACGCGCTTTTTCGCCGCTCGAATTTTGGATTCGAGTTCATTCTTGGACTGATCGTAGTTGGCAACGGCTTTGCGGTGTTTCTCGGAGGCTGGCAAGTCTCTTCGGGTCAAGGTGGAGACGTTGCTCCGTTTGAGCGTTCTAGTGCTCCGAAAAATTCCCGCCAAAGCGTAGTAGTCTTGAGTTGGAATCGGGTCGAACTTGTGGTCGTGGCATCGGGCGCAGCTGACAGTCATCCCCAGAAAAACCCGGCTGACGGCGTCAATTTGCTCGTCCACCGTGTTCATTCGTAATAGCTCTTTATCTTGGAGGTCTAGGTTTTTAGGGCCGAGAACGAGGAAGGCGGTAGCGATCAATTGTTCGGCTCGCTGCGTGTCATTTTCGGCGGGGAAAAGGTCTCCCGCAATCTGCTCGCGCACGAATTGATCGTATGGTTTGTCGTCGTTGAAGGCGTCGATTACGTAGTTGCGATAGCGCCAGGCATTCGGCAAAAGAGCGCTGCGGCCGCCGCCTGTCGATTCCGAATAACGGGCGAGATCCAGCCAATGCCTTCCCCAAGTTTCGCCAAAATGCTTTGAAGCCAGCAAGCGATCCACCAAAACAGTCATTCGAATTTGGGCGGGAAGATTTTGCGCCTCTTGCAGTTGTTCGATGGTCGGGGGCAATCCGATCAAATCAAAATAGATTCGGCGGATGAGATTTGCTTCCTTTGCCGGTGGAACGGGCTGGATTCCAGCTTCTTCCAATCGAGAAAGGATGAAGAAGTCAATTGCGTTTTTTGGCCAATGCCGATTTTGAACGGCGGGAATTGAGGGCGATGCAGGTGATTGAAAAGCCCAAAATTGTTTGGCTTGCTTCATGTCAATGGAGGGAGCCGGCGCTTGCGAGACGCCTTCCCGCGGATCCGGGGCTCCGGCGCGAATCCAGTCTTCCATGATTTTTACCCGCTCTTTGGAAAGGCGGCCGTCGGGAGGCATTTCGAGGTCGGGATTCGCGTAGCGGATTGCTTGAAGAAGCAGGCTGGCATTAGGATTGCGAGGAACGATGGCCGGACCGGAATCTCCGCCAGTTTGCCAACCTTGGCGGCTGTCCAGCAAAAGGCCACCTTTGGATCGGTCGGAAACAGTGGAATGGCACTCGTAACAATGTTCGACAAAGAGCGGACGTACTTTGCGCTCAAAAAAATCAAAGTCCGCGTTGCTGCCAACGGTTGCGCAAACCAAAAACAACCCGCAACCGAGAACGCAACCCCTTGCAAAGACTCGCCTAACGGAAAACGCCATGCTCATAATTACCTTTCTTACAAGACTTTGTTGAAATTTATCAAAAGGACAACAGACCGCAAAATGCTTTTTCCTCTTGCACCTAGAAAAGCGCCTAGAAAATTTTTGCTTTCCCCACAACAATACGGCAAAGAACTAGATGGTCAAACATTTGTTGAACTTTAAATCTGAAAATCGACAAAAACACAACAAAAAACTTCGGCAAAAAAATGAAATCTGCCTTTCTCTTCTTGATGTGTGGATAGAGATTTCCTTGCTCCGATATGCATTTGGCGGAAGGCTGTCATAATTTCTTGAGGCATATCTTCGACTTTTGATTATAGAATATCGCCTCCAGACAATCGCAAGGCTATATTGTTTTTCCAATACCATCAACAGAGAGCGATTATTCAGGGGTGCGCATTGTGACCCGTTATGTGAATTTTGCGAGGAAGTTTCTGGGGGATTATTTGTATTGTGCCTGCATGGAGCGCGTTTTGATAATTTGCCGACACGACTTAGTGGATTGGACCGATGTCTTCAGGACGGACGTCTAAGCATTCGTCTTGGTCTTCCCAAAGGATGGTAGGAAAGTGATCTAGGAAGGCGGGGAGGATTTGAGTGGCCGCGTCGTGGAGTAAGTGTTCGGCGGCTTTTGCGGCGTTTTCGTAGCAATGGGAGTAGTTTGAAATTTCTTTCTTTTGTTTTTCGCTCCAGTGCGCGACTTGATGGGCTTTGTGATATCGTAGGGACCAATCTTTGAGAGTTTTTTTTGTTTCTTTGGGCAAGTGGGCGAAGGGAATGGCGATTTCTCCGCAGTGTTCGCAGATTAGGCCGGAATTGACGATGTCGCGGCTGAAGAGGGGCAAGACAGGGGCGGCGCAACAGTCTAGGACGTGATAGCCGTGGGGAATGGCGATTGATCGTTTTTGCCACAGCTCGCGGTCGTTGGCGGATTGAGAGGCTAGGCGATAGGCGCCAAGCAAGGGATGCGAGAGCCGCCAAACCCGGCCGCGGAGTTGTCCTAAGGTTTGCGCCATCCATCTTCCCAAGGTGAAGTCGTCCAAATCTTGGAAGAAGTCGCCGTATTCGGCCCACAGCCGATCAGAATCGGAAGGAGAGTCGGGAACCATCAGGCAAACGCTAACGATGATTGAAGGATGTTCGACTTTGAGGAGGCGGCTTGCCGTCCGGAACGCTTCGCCTTGGCGGTTGCCGGTTGTTTTGCGGTTTGGAATTGCGGCAAGGAATTTGGCTTTCCAACGCCTGAATTGGTTTTTGAGTGGAGGATTTTGCGCATGGTTTTGCGGAGGATTCGGTTTTGTTCCGGTGTGCCGATGGTGATTCGGAGGCAGTGGCGAACGGACGGATCGAGAAACCAACGGACGAGAATTCCTTGTTGCCGCAGTTGTTTTTGCCAGATGGCGGCGGTTTTTGAACCGTTCGGCGGGGAAACGAGGAGGAAGTTGGCGGCGCTAGGCGTTACTTCAAAACCAAGATTCAACAGAGATCGGGCGAGCTTATTTCTTTCCCGGGCGATGGTCTGAAGATTTTTGCGGTAGTAGGGAAGGTCGTCCAAGGTAGCGAGTGCGGCGATTTGGGCCAGTCCGTTGACGTTGTAGCTGTCGCGGATTTTGTGAAGCGCGGCAATGAGTGGTTCGGAGCCGACGAAGTAGCCGATTCGTTGGAAACACAAGGAGTAAGCTTTTGAGAATGTGCGCGAAACGATGACGTGGTCAAATTCCGCAGTGAGGGAGAGCGCATTTTCTTCGGCGAAGTCAACGTAGGCTTCGTCAAGGATGATGACGCCGCGGGTGTCCGCGCATAAGCGGCGTAGCTCGGTGGTGCAATAGGGGCGTCCGCTGGGAGCGTTCGGCGTGGTGACGAAGCTAAGCGCCGCATCGGGCCGCCAGCCGGCGTTTTGAAGCAGCGGCGGGGTGGGGATGCCATAGGATTGGGTGAGCGGTACTTCGTTGGTTCGAGCGGCGTGAATGGAGGCAAGCGACGGATAAAGCGAGTAGCTGGGCGAGAAGTACTGAATCACTTGCCGATCGGAATGTTTCTGGGTCTTTTTCACGACTGGTTGGACAAAAGCTCGGGTTGCCAGCGCCAAAAGTTCATCCGAGCCGTTGCCGACGATGATTTGATCAGCAGAGCAGCCGTGAAGGGAAGCGAGTTTCCGCCGAAGCGGTTCAGCGGTCGGGGAGGGATAGAGACGCAGTTGTTCGCCGACGGCGTTGCGGATGGCGTCCAACACTTTGGGAGAAGGTCCGTAGGGATTTTCGTTGGTGTTCAGTTTGATGAGCGGCGTTTCCTTCGGTTGTTCCCCCGGCGTGTAAGGCGTTAGGGAACAGATGTGCGGCCGAATCAAGGAGTCGCAAGAGGACATGGCAATGCGGTTCTATTGGCGGATAGACGGGTTAATGAAAGCGGATTGAGGCGGAGCGGCCGTGCGCGGCCAAACCTTCTATCTGAGCGAAGGCGTCAATGGAGGGCAACGCTTTTTTCAAGGAAGTCGGCAGGTATTGAACAATGCTCGTTCGATGCTGGAATTGGTCGACGGTCAGGCCGGAAAAACTCCGCCCGCTACCGCCGGTGGGCAACACGTGACTAGGGCCGGCAACGTAATCGCCAAGCGCCGTAGGAGAATAATGGCCGAGGAATACTGCGCCGGCGGTAGTGATTTGTCGGGAGACTCGGCGACTGTTTTTCGTCATGATTTGGCAATGTTCCGGGGCAAATCGGTTGGTGATGGCAATGGCTGTCTCCATGTTTTTGACTTGCAGACACCAACCGTTGCAAGAGAGCGTCTTTTGAATGAGAGTTGCTCGGGGTTGTTCGGAGAGCTGGTCTTTGATGGATGTCAGAACTTGTTTTACGAGGCGTTTTGAAGTGGCGAGCAGTACCACTCTTTCTCGGCCGGATCCGTGTTCAGCCTGCGCTATCAGGTCGGCGGCCGCCCAGTCCGGCTTGGCGGTTTCATCGGCGATGATCAGGAGCTCGCTTGGTCCGGGCAGGAGGTCAATAGCGACTTGGCCGAACAAAGCGCGTTTGGCGGTGACTACGTAGGCGTTGCCCGGTCCGAAGATTTTGCGGACCGGGCGAATGGACGTTGTTCCGCAAGCCATGGCCGCAATAGCTTGGGCGCCGCCAACTCGGTAAATTTCTGTGGCGCCGGCAAAATCAAGCGCATAGAGGAGGGCGGGATGGATTGTGCCGTCAGGGTTGCAAGGTGTGCAGGCGACAATTTCCGGGCAACCGGCAATCTTCGCTAGTGTAATAGTCATCAAAGCTGTTGAAACGAGCGGAGCGCTGCCTCCAGGAACGTAGAGGCCGACTCTGGCAAATGGATCAAATTTCTCTCCAACGAGTGCCTGATGGGAATTCCTCACTTGCCAGTTTTTTCGTCGGGAGATTCGGCTGAAGGATCGAATGTTGTCGGCGGCGGCGCGGATGGCTCGTTTGGCGGAAACGGGGACTTTTCTCGCTTCGTGAATCTCTGCGTCCGGCACTCGAAGCGTTGCCGGAGTGAGTTCCGCGCCGTCAAATTTCCTGGCGAATTGACACAGCGCGCGATCTCCGTTTTTCTTTACCGCTTCAATAATGTCCGAAGTTTGTTGGAAGATAGCCGGATCCAACAGGCTTGAGGATTGCAACATTTTGGCAACTTGTGCGTCAAAACCTTTGTCTTGGTCAGAATAGACGTTCATCGGCTGGCAAAATTATGCTGATGCCTCACGAAAACGCAACTTTTCAAATTGCGGCGGCCGGAATTTCTTGAATTAGGTGGTGAAGGTTTTCTATGTTGGTCTCTATGCGACAATTGTTGAAATGTTTGGGGGTTGTATGGGCGGCGCTGGCTTTGGCGGGAATTTTTGAAGAGGCAAGCGCTCAGGACGGCGAAAAGAAAGAATTCCAAGTAAGCGAATTCACTTTTAAAAAGCCTGATTCTTGGGGTTGGGAAACGCCTCGCTCGTCCATGAGAAAAGCGCAGCTGAGCGTTCCCGGCAAGAAAGGCGTGGAGAAAGGGGAGGCGGTCTTCTTTTACTTCGGGACGGGAAATTCCGGCGGGAAGCAACAGAATATCGATCGATGGTTTCGACAGTTCCAGGAGCCGAAGGAACAGCTGCTGCACAGCGTCACTTCATCAAAGATTGGCGAGACACCGGTTACATTTGTGCGGGCGGAAGGCACGTATCTGAGCGGTCCGCCATTGGGACGGAAGGTTCCCAAGCAAAATTTTGCATTGTTGGGGGCCATTGTGGAAGGGGGGCAAGGTTTTGTATTTATCAAGCTTACGGGGCCCAAAACGGTTGTGTTTGCCGCCGAGAACGATTTTAAGACGATGGTCACTTCTGCGAAGTAGACGTTTTACAAAAAGCGGTTTTGCCTAGCGGGAAGGAGAGGAAAATTGGCAAAGAAAAAAGGAAAGAATCGAGGTGTTTTTACGATCTCAACGATATTCTTCAAGTTGCGCCGCCGGCGAAGTTTTTCGGCTTGATTTTTTATAGAAAACGTCCAACGATTAGCGCTTTTATTTATGAGTCTAAACAGTGAGAAATCGCCCGGATGGATTGAGTTTCTGGCGTGGTTGGAAGTCCACAAACAAAAACTGCTTCTCGCAGGCGTCGGAATTTTGCTGATTAGCGCCGCGCTATATGCGGCCAAGTGGGGAGCGGATCAAAAAGAACAAGTCGCCGGCGCGGCGCTTTACGAACTCCAGATCAAGCAAAACCAAGCGGACGACGTCAAAGCCGAGGAGTTTCTGGCATTGTCGGAAACTTACGCCGGAACGAGAGCGGGCGGGCGGGCGTTGTTGCTGGCGGCGCGCGCGTACTTTGTCAACGGTCAGTTTGATCCAGCCCGGAAGCAGTTTGAACAATTCCAGAAGTTATATGATTCCAGCGGTTTTCTTGACACGGCGCTTTACGGTATAGCGGCGTGCTATGACGCCGCTGGAAAACTGGAAGAGGCAAAAAGCGCCTATCAAACCGTAGTGGACAGGTTTGCCAACATGCCGATTGCCGCCCAAGCCAAACTAGCCATTGCGGGAATTTACGAAACCCAAAACAAACTGGAAGAAGCACTGGCTTTGTATGAAGAGTTGGATAGGCCGGGCGTTCCCTCCAGCTACACAGCCCGATCGAGTGAGCGGCGAGGCAAAATTCTAAAAGAACATCCAGAACTCCAGCCAAAACCCGAAGTCCCGGTGGAAGCGGAATCGCTGGATTCTGCTGAATTGCTCCATTTGAAAAGTGACGTTGCTGGCGCGGAGGCATCGACATCTGAAACTGCGGAAACCGAAGCGCATGAAGAGGTAGACCTCGAAACCTCAACGACCGACGATGCAATTGGCGACTTAGAATCAACAGAAAAGGAAACGACGGAAAAGTCCGAGCAAGGAGAAAAGTCTCCCACGGAATCGGCCGAAGAAGCCTCAGCGAATTGAATGGCCGTTTTTCTCAACTTTTGATGACACAATCGGTAATTTAAAAATCAAATATGAATAAACTATCTACATCGATGCGGAGTTTACTGAGGAAAAAAGAACATCTTTGTGTTCACCAAGAGAAGATTGCACAAATTCTTCAGGAACGTTGGGAGAAAAGTCCAGACGATGGGTATGATTTCAGCAAGACTAGACTCCCATTTGCTTCCATTAGTGCACAGGTAAACAGAAATCCCAAGATATTCTTTAAACCTAAAAAAGCGCACATTGCTCTTCGGGAACGTGAGGAAGAAATTAATGAAAAATATGGAAAAATTGATCAGAGCGAAGTCAAAGATCAAGATTCTGAAGATGATTTCGAAATACTGACTCCGTTCGGAATTCTTTGGAAACGGTCACTTATTGATAATTCTCGATCAAGATTGCTCGGTGTCCAAATGGAGGGATCTAAGCCCGTTGATTTTGCCAAGCAAACAGGCATCTACATTCTGTACGATCACCGCGATATTGTCTACATTGGACAGTCAAAAGGAAATTTAGGTCAAAGAATAAAGTCGCACACAAAGGATGGACTTAAACATCGATGGGATCGTTTTTCATGGTTTGGAATTCTTCCAGTCACTTACGATGGGAAACTTGGAACCACTGAAAACAGATTGATCCAAACCATGACAGACTTTCTAGAGTCATTCGCAATTAAATTAACAAACCCACCTGAAAACCGCACTCAAGGGAACGGATTAACTGATTCAGAATTCTTCCCAATACGGCTTGGAATCTAAAAGATTGTCTATCTGAGAGGCTGATGGATTCAGGGATTTTCTTATGCGTGCGCCGATTATTCGGGTCGCGGCCGCCTTGGTTTTCCATGCGGGCCGTCTGTTGATCACTCGGCGGCCGTCCGGCAAACATTTGGGTGGTTTTTGGGAATTTCCCGGAGGCAAGCTTGAAGCGGGCGAAAGTTTTCAAGATTGTCTCAAGCGCGAGTTGCGCGAAGAGTTGGGCATTCAAGTGAGGGTTGGCGCGTTGCTGGCCTCCGTCGAACATAACTATCCGGAGCAAACTCTCCGAATTCGCTTTTATCGGTGCGCTCTCGATTCTGGAACGCCTTCGCCCATTGAGTGCGACGCGATGGAATGGATCACCGCTTCCATGTTGAACGACTATGCGTTCCCTCCGGCGGACGCCAAGTTGCTTGCGGAGATTCAATCCCGGCCTGAACTTTGGAGCGCGGAAACATAATTCTTTCCACTTTGGAGAAGATTCTTAGTGCGGTCCCAAACCTTTTGCGGAGGAAGCGAGCCGCAGATTTTTCTATTTCTCCAAGTGATATTTTTTCAAGGGGAAAGGAAATGTTTCCGGCTTGATTCTCTCTGCCGAACAAGCATCAGTTGGCCGTTGGTTTAGTAAAAGGTTTGGTTGGCGGTTGGCGCGTAGAGGTGGATTCCGAGCGGAGGACTTTGAAAACAAGCGTCCCACAGGCGGAACATTTGCCTTTGAGCGTTCGGCGTCCGTTTTTCATGACATCCTCGACTGCGTCCGTCATCTCACGTCGCTCGCGACATTCAGAGCAATATGCTTCAGTCATACCAGTATGCGGAAGTTGAACTGCAAATCGATCAGCTCCACAAGTGACGCGCAGGTTACGAGATAAATGGAAATTGGGTCAACAGCAAAAAGAAGGGATTGACTGGATGCATGAAACAGACAATAATGCGTCATTTCCAGTATGCAAACTGCCCTTGCCAAAATCTTGGACGAATTCCTAGGAATCGAATGAAAATCCGAATCAAACAATTTGCAGACACAACGTGCGCGCAATTTATGAGAATCTGCTTGGCGTTGCTGGCGTCGCCGGCGTTTTCCGAAGGGATGCCATTTGAAGAAGAGTTGCCGATTTTTGCCGATTGCTGTCTTCCAGGTCACGGCGAGAAATCACAAAAAGGCGGCCTGCGATTGGATTTTAGGGAAAGGAAGTCGCGAGGCGGCGATTCTGGGAAAATTCAGTTGCCGGACAGAGGCAGGCGAACTGAAATTATCGGGCAGATCGCCGCATCGAATCCAGATTCTCGCTTGCTTATCAATGAGGAGGCTTTGTCTCCCAAGCGAATTGCGGCGATTCGGCAAAGAATTGATCAAGGATCCCGTTGGCCGTATACGGTTGCCCGGAACTTGAAACAATCGGCGCCGAGATTCTGGTCGTTGAGGCCGTTGGTTTTGCCTCCCGTTCCCGAACTGCCTTCTGAATGGGCTTCTTGGGCCAAGAACCCGATTGACGCCTTTGTTCTCCATCGGCTTGCGGCGAATCAACTGACGCCGTCTTCGGAGGCCGCTCGTCCGGTTCTGATTCGGCGGCTGGCTTATGATTTGTTGGGATTGCCTCCCACACCGGAACAGATTCGACAATTTGTCAATGATCCGCATCCGCTCGCCTACGAACGGCTGGTGGAAAAATTTCTGGCTTCCCCGCAATATGGGGAACGCTGGGCTCGACACTGGCTGGACTTGGTTCATTTCGGAGAAACTCACGGTTATGACAAAGACAAGCCTCGCCCTAATGCTTGGCCGTATCGCGATTACGTTATCTGCGCTTTGAACGACGATCGTCCTTACTCGCGTTTTGTGCGGGAACAGTTGGCCGGCGACGCTTTATATCCGGGAACGTTGGACGGTTTGGCGGCAACCGGTTTTCTTGCGGCGGGGCCGTGGGATTGGATTGGCCACGCCGAGGTTTCAGAGGACAAAGTGGATGGCAAAATTGCCCGGAACCTGGATCGAGACGACATGGTGACCACCGCAATGAATGCTTTCACAAGTTTGACGGTCCAATGCGCGCGTTGCCACGATCACAAATTCGATCCGGTCAATATGAGGGAATATTATGGATTGCAGGCCGTGTTTGCCGCCTTGGATCGATCCGATGCCGAATTCGACCCAAATCTGGAAACTCGCCGTTTGCGCGCCAAATTGCGTGGGCAAATTCAATCTCTAGAGCAACGACAAAAGGAGTATCGAACTCGCGTTCAAAAATTGGGAGGCGCACGCCTAGCCGCTATCGAGAAAGAAATTCAGGATCTGGAAACTCCCCAAAAAGCGCATCCGGCCTATGGGTATCATAGCGAAATTGCCGACCGAGACGACGTCGAGAAATGGGTGCAAGTCGACTTGGGCTCGGCAGTGGCGGCGGAGCGGATTGAGTATGTGTCGGCCTATGACAATTACAACGGGATCGGCGCCGGCTTCGGATTTCCCGTTCGGTATCGGATAGAAGTTTCCAAACATCCCGTTTTTGACGGTCGAGCAGTCACTGTCGCCGATTACACCGGTGCAGATGTGGCCAATCCGGGAGTGCTTCGGCAACGGATTTTATTGAGCAAAAAACCCGCCCGGATAGTGCGCGTCACGGCAACCAAACTCGCTCCGCGCAACAACGATTATATCTTTGCGTTAGCGGAACTTGCGGTCTTTGACCGCAATGGAAAAAACGCAGCGCGATCCAAAGCCGTCACCGCCAAAGATTCCATTGAAAGCGGAGTTCGCTGGGCAAAAAAGAATCTGGTAGACGGCATTTTTCCCGGAATCCAACGCGATGCCGAAGCGCGAAAAACCCGATTAGCCGCGGCACGAAAAGAACGAGCGGTGCTGTTGGAAGAGCAAATCCCTCAAAAACTGCGGCAACAGATAGCGGCCACAAAAGCGGCGTTGGAAGAGGCACGGCAATCCTTAGACGATCTCCCTCCGCCAATGAAAATGTACGTCGGAAGAGTTCATACTGGACAAGGCGCTTTCCGCGGAACAGGCGACAATGGTGGAAAACCGCGGGAAATCCGCATCCTGCATCGAGGCGACGTTACTCGTCCCGGCGAAGTCGCTTCTCCAAGAGCTGTCAACATTTTTGAAGGAGGCGAGCGATTTTTCGATCTGCCGCCGGAGCATCACGAAAGCCAGCGAAGAATCGCTTTGGCCAATTGGATTCTCGCCTCGGAAAATCCGCTAACTTGGCGGTCCATCGTCAACCGAATCTGGCAACATCATTTCGGACGCGGCATCGTGGACTCTCCCAATGATTTTGGCCGTATGGGAGAGCGCCCAACGCATCCTGATTTGTTAGACTGGCTGGCCGTTCAATTCCGGGATGGCGGGCAGTCGATAAAAACGATGCATCGTTGGATCCTTTGTAGCGCCACCTATCGACAGCGTTCGACAACCCGGCCAGAAGCGGAGGCCATCGACGGAGAAAATCGCTTTCTCTGGCGAATGAACCGCCGGCGTTTGGATGCGGAATCCATCCGCGACAGCGCGCTTTTTCTAGCGAACCGTTTGAACGAGAAAATGTATGGGCCTTCGTTTCAAGACTTTGTCATCGAAAAGCCGGAACACTCCCCTCACTATCAATATCACCTCCACGATCCGCTGGACGCCCGCTCGCATCGCCGCTCCATATACCGCTTTATTGTTCGCTCCCAGCAACAGCCCTTTATGACCGCGCTGGACTGCGCCGATCCATCCATAATGGTGGGCAAACGCGAGGAAACGCTCACGCCCTTGCAAGCCTTGGCTTTGTTGAACAACCGTTTCATCACCGCGATGGCGGAACAAATGGCCGGCCCAATTCGCAGTCATGGCAAAGGACTGCGCAAAGATTTGGAAAACTTGTTTCATCGAGCGATTGGAAGATTGCCGCAGCAAAAAGAACTCGATGAGTTGACGCAATACGCCCAACAACACGGCGCCGCCAATGCCTGCAGAATCATCTTGAATCTCAACGAGTTTCTTTTTATTGATTAACCAACGGGAACATAAAACTTTGACAATAGAGTACAGAATTAAGATATGAAAAAGTTCCTCATAATTGGATGGCTGGGTTTGATTGTCGTCAATGCTTCAGCGCAAAACATAGAAGGGGCCTTTGGATTAAAGTTAGGAGAGGTCTATGAAAAAGAAGTGGACGAAAATTACGTCGCTGCATTTACTCCTTCAGAACCAGTGGAACCGTTTACCTTCTACGCGCTGAGCGTTGTTCCCAGCACCAAGAAAATCTGGCTTATCTCGGCTTATGCTGACTTCAACGACTTTGACAAAGCAAATCGTCAAAAAGAGTCGTTGATGCGAGTGATTGAAAAGAAATACAACGCAAAATTTCAGCAAGGCCTTTCCGTTTTTGCTAAGAAATTCGTTGATGCAGCCGAAAAGGTAGGAACTTATAGCAAAACAATCCGCCTATCCAACGTTGAAGAAATGGAAAGAGAGGGAATTGAAATGCCGATAGATATTGAAGAACTAAAAAAGAGACTCCGGCAAGCAGTAGAAGCCCAACAGTAAGCGGTCCAAGACCAACAGAAAGTCCTCGATAACCAAGTAGAATACCGCCTCAGAAAAGGAAGCCGTGTTATTAACATCGGTCTTGACTTTACTGGTTCTTTTAAACTTAGGCTATCTTATGGAGATGAAAATTTAATGAAGTCTGCGATAGAAGAAAAGAAGAGGAAAAAAGAGGAGAAAGAAGAAAGCGAAATCAATGTGGAGGGGTTGTGATGAGGATGGATGGGAAGCGGAATGAATGGAATGCGCTCAATCGGCGCGAGTTTTTGTGGAAAACCGGCGGCGGTTTTGGCGGTTTGGCCTTGGGCTTTTTGTTGGGAAAAGAAAGCGCTTTGGCCGGCGAGGCAATTGTAACCGGCGGAGCCTCTGGGTTTCTTCAGTTTCCGCAGCGGACCAAGCGCGTGGTGCAGCTTTTTATGGCGGGAGCGGCCAGTCATGTGGATACCTTTGATTACAAGCCCGAACTGCGCCGCCGACACGGACAAAAGTGGGATCCGGGCGAATCTGTGGAGTTGTTTCAAAGCAGTCCGGGAAATACCTTTGCGTCGCCTTGGTCTTTTCAACCTTACGGGCAGTGCGGCAAATATCTCAGCGAAGTTGTGACGCCTTTGGGGAAGTGCGCGGATAAGATGGCGTTTATTCACAATTTGGTGGGAAAAACCGGCGTGCATAGCCAAGCCACTTATTTGCAGTCCACCGGCTTTCAACGGCCGGGCTTTCCCGGAATGGGCGCTTGGGTCAGTTACGCTTTGGGCAGCCTCAACGACAATCTGCCCACCTTCGTCGTTTTGCCGGATCATCGCGGTTTTGCGTCCAACGGTCCAAAGAACTGGGGCGCCGCTTTTTTGCCCGCCGAGCATCAAGGCACGACCATCTTTCCCGGCCGGGAAAATCCCATTGCCGACCTGCATCCGCCGGACAACGGCTACATCACAAAGGCGAGTGAATCCGCGGGGTTTGCCTTGCTCAAGCGGTTGAACGAGGAGCATGCATCGAGTCGCGTCGACGGGCGTTTGGAGGCGCGAATTCGCTCTTATGAATTGGCGGCGAAGATGCAGATGGAAGCGCCGGAAGCATTGGATATTTCCCAAGAGCCGAATTTTATCTTGAAGATGTATGGCTTGGATCACGGCCGACAAAGCTTTGAGGCGCAAATCAATCCGATTGAGGAAACGGATTATTTTTCGCGAAAATGCTTGGTTGCGCGGCGTTTGCTGGAGCGAGGCGTGCGGTTTGTGCAAATTTGGTCTGGAAACGACAACGGTTTTCCGCGTCGCAACTGGGATTCGCACGAGGACGTTCAACGGGATCACGGCCCCTTGGCTTGGGGAATGGCCACGGGCGCGGCGGCGTTGATTCAAGACTTGGCGCAGCGAGGGATGTTGGAGGACACATTGATTCTCTGGACAACCGAGTTTGGCCGCATGCCTTGCGCTCAAGGAAGCAAAGGTCGGGATCACAATCCGTTTTGTTTTACCAACTGGTTGTGCGGCGGCGGAATCAAGGGCGGGACGACAGCGGGCGAGAGCGATCTGTGGGGATTTCGGCCGCAAGATCGGAGGCGTTCCACTTTGGTTTACGACGTTCACGCGACGATTCTCTATCTGATGGGCGTTGACCACGAGAAACTGACCTATCGACACAACGGGATGGATCGGCGATTAACGGACGTGCATGGTCATGTTCTTTATGATTTGATTGCGTAGTTGCGGAATGAATTTCAAAGCGGAACGTTCAATGAGAAATTGGGCTTGGATGCGGATGCTTGGTTGGGGGATTCTTCTTTTGATGAGTTTCTGTTGGACGCTGGTCGCTCAATTTCCTCAGCCTCAATTGCATGCGATTTTTCCTCCCGGCGGGCAAAGGGGAATGTCGGTTGAGGTGCGCATCTTTGGGGCGGATTTGGATGCTCTCGCTTCGCTTTCTTTTTCAGACGAGCGCATCCAAGCCCGGCAGAAAATTGACGGTGAGGGCAAAGCAAAGAAGGATGAATTCATCGTGGAAATTCCTGCCGAGATCGAGGCCGGATTGTTTGAGCTTTGGGCGTCCGGGAAATTTGGAATGTCCAACTCCAGGCTGTTTTCTGTAGGAACGAGAGAGGAGAAAACCGATGACTCGCCGGGAAACAAAATGCAAGATGCGTTGGAAGTTCCGCTCGGTGTGACGATCAACGGGCGGGCGACGGCCAATCAGAAAAACTATTATCGACTGTTTGCGAAGTGGGGGCAGCGCGTCATTGTCGTTTGCATTGGCGAAGCGATAGATTCAAAAATCGATCCGGTGATCCAATTGCTCGATGCGCAAGGGCGCTCTTTGCAAAGGGATGCGCGAGGCCGCTTGCTGGATTACACGGTGAAAACGACGGGGCCGCTGTTCGTTGCGGTTCACGACTTGACCTATCGAGGAGGGAATCCATTTTTTTATCGCTTGTCGATTCACGACGGGCCGCACGTGGATTGCGTGTTGCCTTTGAGTGCGGCGCCGGGTGTGGAGCGAGAATTTTACGTTTTTGGAAGGAATCTGCCGCAAGGCAAAAAGAGCCGCATTGCGCTTTCCTCCGGCGGCTTTTGGGAGCGCGCCGCGTTGCGGGCGCAAACGCCGAAAAAGGGAGGCGCTTCGTTGGCGGAGTTGCAACATTCCCTTTTGGGTGTTCCGAATCAAGCCGGCTTTTTTTATTCGGCCTTGCAGGATGCGGATGAACTTTCCCAAAAAAGAATCGGTTTTTCGCTGTTGGATTCGGTTGTTGAAGAGGAAACCGTTTCCGGAGAATCCAAGCCGCAGATCATTCGCCCGCCCGTTGCCGTTTCCGGAATGTTTTACCCAAAACAGGATCAGGACGTTTATGAATTCGATGCGAAGAAAGAGGATCGTTATCGGATTGAAGTCCGCTCGCATCGGCGCGGCTACGGCACGAGTCCATTAGTCGTCGTCGAACAGCTGGAGGACGAAGGAAAGACAACCCAAGTATTAGAACTGGCCGCGCCTCATGATGTTGGAGAACGGACATTTCCTCTGCGCGCATGGGATCCGCAAGGTTGGTTGGAAATTCGGAAAAGCGCCCGCTATCGATTGACAATCAGCGACTTGTTCAACGGAACGAGGAATCGGGCAGGGTTATTGTATGAACTTTGCATTCGTCCGCCTGCGCCAGGATTCTTAGCCTTCTCCGTGTCGCAGTCGACGTTGCATCGAAATCTCAACCGCCGGGCAAAAGTGGAATCTTCTGTTCTCCTTCCCGGCCAAGTTCTTCCTCTTCGCATTCGATTGCATCGGATGGATGGATTCGGAGGCCCCGTGGATGTGTTTGCAGAGACGGCGCCAAAGGGAGTCCGAGTGCATCCGTCCACAATTCCCGCCGGCGGGACAGAGGGGATTTTGCTGGTTGAAGCTGATTCTGAGGCAAAAGCAACGGCGGGAAAATTGACGCTGCTGGCCAAAGCTAATATTGGCGGAACTTTGATTTCTCGCCCGGTGGAGCATGGCCAAGTGGTTTGGGAAGTGGGAGACTATAACAACGAAGCGGTGATGACCCGCCTCACACCGCATCGCAGAATATCCGTGGCCGCTGGCCAAGATTTTCCAGTGAGCGTGTTTGCCGAAGGAGATCGAAATCAACCTTGGCGAACAACTGCGGCCGGCGTTCTGAAGATTCCGATTCGAGTGAGCCGTTTGAAAGGGTTTTCAGATGATTTGAATTTTCAAATTCGAGGATTGAAGCCTCTGTTGAAGCATCCGGGAGTTTCCATTGAAAAAGAAAAAAACGCCGGTGTATTACGATTGGATTTAGCCAAAAACAAACTAAAACCCGGCCGGCACGAATTCTATCTTTATGCCGAAGTGAAGGGCAAATACCGTCGGGAGCCGGGCGCTTCTGCTAAGGATTTGACAATTTCTACCTACAGCCCGCCGATTCAGATCGAGGTCTTACCCAATGAAAAGGCAAATGGCGAAAACAAGCTTTAACTAGTTCCAAGGAAGGAGAATAATACTATGGGAATACTATCCAACATTTTGGGAAACGCCGGTGTGGTGGACTCGGCAAAGCTAACTGATGAGTATGGCGCCTTGCTTATCGGAAACGAATCCATTGAAGTTGGTTTCAATATCTTCAGGGACAAATTTATCTTTACAAACAAAAGGCTAATTATAGTGGACGTCCAAGGCATTACTGGAAGCAAAATAGAGTACTTGACGGTTCCTTATTCTAAAATCACAAAGTATAGCATAGAAACTTCGGGCAGCTTTGATCTGGATGCCGAACTTAAAATATGGATTGGAAGTGAATCAGAGCCAATTCAAAAGAAATTTAACAAGAAGGTAAATATCTACGACCTTCAAAAAGTTCTCTCCAGTCATCTATTGTAATAGTAGAAACCAAGCAGTGTTTATGTCAATGTTTAAGACATCCAACGGCAAGGGAACGTATTAATGAACTGGAATTTCAACAACTCGAAAACAAGTTGGGAAAACTTTATTAGCGGGCGTCTGCTAGAACTTCTCTCTCTTTTGCTCGTCTTCAACACGGCGGTTTTTGCGGCGATTTCAATTGCCCCGCTGGATCGAAGCGAGCCGGTGAATTTTGAACGAGAGATTCTCCCCGCATTCCGTGCCAATTGTCTCGCTTGCCATAACCAAACGAAGGCGAAAGCGGGTCTTATTTTGGAAACCCCGGCTACAATTCGCCAAGGGAGCAGATCCGGCCCCGTCGTTGTTCCGGGAAATCCAGAGGAGAGTTTGTTATTCCGGGCGGCCTCTCATCTCGACGAAGATTCTGTCATGCCGCCGGTCGGCAACAAGTCGAATGCGAAGAATTTGACGGCGGCGCAGTTGGGTTTGTTGCGGCTTTGGATTGTGGAGGGCGCCCGAGGCGAAGTTGCCGACCGTTCCAACATTGTTTGGCAACCCGTTCCTCAGCGGGTGCGGCCTATTTACTCAGTGTGCTTGACACCGTTGGGTCGATATGTTGCCTACGGACGCGGCAGCGAAGTGATTGTGTACGAAATCCCCGTCCGCAAGATGGCGTCTCGTCTGCGCGATCCAAACTTGTCCGGCCGGCGAAGCCATTTGGACTTGGTCCACTCTATTGCGTTTCATCCAGAAGGAAACTGGATTGCGACCGGCGGGTTTCGCGAAGTAAAGCTTTGGGAACGGGAAATAAGAATGGAAGATTTCTCCTTGCGGATTGAACCGAACGACTCGGTGACGGCTGTCGGTCTCAGCGGAGACCGATTGATCTTGGGGATTGGCTTTCAGTCGGGACGAGTTCGGGCTTGGGAACTTTCCACGAACAAGCCGTTGCTGCATTGGCGGGGCAAAATGGAGCCGGTGAGGCAAGTCAGTCTTTCGAGCGACGGAAGCCGCGTTGCCGTCGTTTTTGAAGGAGGAACGCTTAAAGTGATTGCCATGGACGGCGGCGGCTCCGAAAAGAAAACGCCGGAGACAAGGGACGCGCGGTTGAGTTGTTGGGGAAACGGTTCCCGCTATTTGGCAGTTGCGGTTTTGGGCGGCATCGAGCTGTGGAAACAAAATTCGAGGAACGCTTTCGAACGGGATCGAAAAATCAAAGGGAACGAGATGATCGTCGGATTGGCCGCGTCATCAGGCGATGGAAGATTTTTGGCGGTGGCGGAGCAAGGGGGAGGAGTGCGTTTGTTTGACTGGGAAACGGGGCATTTGAAAAACGAACTCAATTTAAAAAATCCTATAAGTCAATGCTTGTTGCTGGCAGACCGGGGAAACAGGATCGCCGTCGCTGCGGCGGACGGCAATGCCGGGCTTTGGAACACAATCTCCAAAAAGCAAACGGCGGTTTTGCAGGGCGCCCGCAAAGAGCAAAAACAAGTTGCCGAGAGAGAGAGGCTATTGAGGCTTTTTGAAGGAGCCGGCGAGCTGGCAAAAAAAGAGACCGAAGACGCAGCAAAAGAATTGAAAAAAGAAACTGAGCGAGAGGCGAAAGCGGAAACCGATTTAGCCGGGAAAAAGGCTGAAGCCGCCAAAGTGCTACAAAAACGAGAGGCCGCTAAAAAGGCTTACGAAACCGCCAATAAAAAAGTGAATCAACTGCAAAGCCAAGAGAACAAAGCCGAACAATCTTTCAAAACCGCCCAGTCCAGTTCGGAAAAAGCTGCCAGAGAAGCGAAGGAATTGGCAAAACAGTTGCGCCAAGCGGCGGGAAATTCTCCCGACCCTGCGCAAAGATTGGAAGACATTCGCCAAAAACTGAATCAATCGCTTGAAAAACTGGTCAATCTGGCATTCGCCGCTGGCCAAGCAAAGTCGAATCTGGATCGAATCGCTGCAGAGAGCGGCGAACCTAAGAAAAAAGCAACCGACGAAGCCAAGACGGCGCAGAAAACCTTGGCAACGGAAGAGGCGAATTTGTCCAAGGCGCAACAATCGATTTCCATTGCGGAACACGAGCTTCAGTTGGCAAAAAAATCGGTGCAACAACAAAAAGCGCAAAGTCGGAAAGCCGTCCAATCGTTGAGGGAAGCAGAGACATCAGTTGCGGAGGGAAGGGAAGCGCTCTCCGAGGCTCAATCCCGATTGCAAACGGCTCTGTCCCCGTTTCGCTCCCTTGATCTTTCTCCCGACGGAAGGCGAATCGTCGCTTTGGAACCGAAGGGACGACTCAGCATTTGGCAGACTGAAACCGGCGAAGAACTGGACTATGTTTCTCTGGAATCGCCGCATTGGATCACGGCGCGGTTCTTGACGGAACTCTCCATTTTGGTTATCGCCGAGAATGGGAACTGCCTCGTTGTTTCTCTCGATCCAAAATGGACATTGCGCCGCACTTGGGGCGAAGAGTTCGGATTCGTCGACCGTGTCAACGCCCTTGATTTCAGCGCGGACGGAAAATGGCTGGCCTCCGGTGGCGGCGAGCCGAGCCGAAGCGGCGAAATCAAAGTCTGGAATTGGGAAACCATGGAACTTGTTCATGATCTGAAAACAATTCACAGCGACTCCGTATCCGCCTTGGAATTTTCGCCGGACGATCAGTATTTAGCTTCAGGAAGCGCGGACAGATTCGTTCGAGTCGTGGACTTAGCCAGCGGAAAGACAAGGCATTCAATGGAGGGACACACACATCACGTGCTAGATGTTTCGTGGCAAGCGGACGGCCGGGCCCTTGTCAGCGCCGGGGCGGACGCGGTTGTCAAAATTTGGGATGCGGTTACCGGAGAAAGGAAGAGAAACATTGAAGGTTTTAAAAAAGAGGCGACCGGAGTCGGCTTCTTGGGAAACAAGGCCGAAGTTTTGGCAAGCTCCGGGGATGCTTCGATTGCTGTATACGGATTGGATGGGAAACGACGTCGCGTTATGGAAGGCGCGCGCGGATTTGTCTTTGCTGAATCCGTTTCGGCAGACGGCCGTTATGTTGCCGGCGGAGGGCAAGATAGCGTTCTCAGAATTTGGGACGCTCTCAGCGGAAAGGCTTTGGTCACCGTCACTGCGGAAGATTCTGATTGAGCGCTTTTTTAAAATCTAAAGAGAAGGCTAAAATTGTATTTGACGAAGATAAAGAAGCGTCGAAACCATTCGCAAGATCAAGCCGACGTTGAATTACAACCTGAACTTATACAGAGTCAGTGGTTACTTGAATCCGAAAAGTATCTTTAAACTTCTAAACTGAGTTAAGATACTATGGCAGAGAACAGTAAGTAATATTCTTTATGCCCCCTTTCTCGCTGGAAAGGTTGCTTTGCAAGTTTCTCTGCCGGGCTAATTTTTCCAAAGTTGGGTTTCCAACTCTCTCAGGGAAAACACAGTTGGCTTCGTTGAATGGTTAGCTTGTGGATGATTTCTCCATCGATATTGACAACGGAGTAAGTGGCGGTGGGATTGTCTTTGGTAGTGTCGAAGTCCACTAGGCCGAAGGACTGCTTTTTATTGTAAGAAAAAAGCGCTCCTTTTTTGGTCATTTCTTGGTGCACGTGTTGATTCGTCAAGCGCGAAGAATTGAATTCGTAAAAGTCGTAACCGTGGGGGCGGTCAATTCTCCAGGCGTCCGACCGATGACGGTCTGCCGACATAAGTAGTATTCCTTCGATTTTCTGTTTTTCGAAAAACGAAAAGAGTTCTTCCCGTTCGGCTGGATACCCGTTCCAAGTGTCGAGGCTGTCTCCTTTTGTTCGAAAATCCCAAGGCACGGAGGAGCAGATTACTTTGAAGGTTCCATTCAGCGATTGGGCGGTGCGTTTCAGCCACTCTTTTTGCGCGGGGCCCAGCATTGTCGGCGGGGGTTGCTTGGGATTTGTTCGATAGTAGCGGCAATCTAACATGACGAAATCAATATCGCCGATGGAGAATGTATACCAACATCCTGGTTGCGCGTCGCCGTCTGCATAATCTGGATTGATCCAGTTTTCCTGAAAGGATCGAAAAACATAGTGAGGTTTCCAGAAAGGGGAATGGGTTTCTGGGCCGCCCCAACAATCGTTGGTTCCAAAGTCGTGATCATCCCAGATGCTGAAGACAGCGGTTTTGGCCGTGAGCCGTCTCCACTCAGGGCGGGACTGCCGACGATAGTAGGTGTAGCGTTGCATGATTAAGGACTTTGGATCGTCGATATAAACGTTGTCACCTAAAAGCAACAAGGCCTGCGGAGCAAACGATTCGATAGTGTTCCATACCCGCTCGTGAGGAGGCACGAATCCACCGCCGCCGCCAAATGCTAACCTCAATCGAGTCTTTTCTCCCGGCCGGGCGAATGTTTGAAAGTGGAAATCGTCGTTGTGGTTTGTCGCCGTTTTGCCGTTGATTTCTACTCGGTAAAAGTAGCGTGTTTTTGAGGATAATCCGCTCAGCTTTGCGCTGCCGGTGCAGTCGTCTTTGGCATGAGTTTCTCCTTTGGCTGTCCACAGCGGTTCGCTGAAATCTGCTGAATGAGAGGCGATAATTGTGAACTTGCTTGGATGAGCGGTTCGCACCCAAAACGAGGCGGAAGAATGCGTGAGCCTGCCGAGTAAAGGACCGTGGACAATTTGGGATTCAAAGTTCTGAAACAACTCGGCGAACCAGGCGGATTCCTGCCGAGCGTTGCGAAACAAGGCGTGCGGGCCTGCTACGATTCGGCCGGGCGGCAATCCTTTTTCCACCGCTTTGGCCATCCATTCGGCCGCCATTTCGAATTGACCTTGTCGGGCATGCCAGACGCCCATGAGGTAATGCGACTCGGCGTCATCGGGGGATTCTTTTAAATGCGACTTTAAAAATGCTTTTGATTCCTCGAAACGAAGGAGAAGGATCAAGCGCAGGGCAAACTGGTGAATGCGTTTGTATTGTTTGTCCCGATTGTTGAGTTGCATATGTGGTTTTGGGGGGCTGGCGCCGGCATTTTGGGCGGCGACGTTGTTGGAAACAACGAGAATGACGATCAGGAAATAAAGGAATGCGGTTTTTGCCGACATGAGAGTGTTTATAGAGAAATTCATCAAAAGTTGGAGAAGACTTAAAAACCATCGGGAGAAAATGTCCAGAAACTTATGCGTTTGCCATTCATTTTCGTTGTGCGCAAGGAAGCAAAAAGCGTTCTCAATTACAATATATTTGACAATTTTGCGACAATCTAATGTATTTTGTTTTGTGTGCGTCCGACGTCGGTGAAACAGATATTTTGGATTATTCCATTGCTGTGGGCAAGCGCTACGGCCTTCTACGGGAGCGAAGAAAGGCAGATTCATTCAGAAAATTCGGTAGCGGACGCGGTTGACGGTTCCTTGCCGATTCGGGGCAGTTTGTCGTTAAGTCTGGCGGATATTCCGAAGGTCGTCCGCAATCAAAATCTGCGGCTTCAAGCGGATCAATTGGGAGTTCAAGAAGCTCGGGCGAGGCTAAGGGGAGCGGGGCGTTGGGAAAATCCTGAGCTCGAGATGGATTATCAAGACAGTCCGGAAAGCATTGAGTTCACCGGCGGGATTGGTTTTAATCAGAGATTTCCTCTCACGAGTCGATTGCGGCGGGAAAAAGCGGCGGCGTCTTCTCTTTTGGCGGCCGCCGTAAGCGATATTGCCGACCGAGAGCGGCTTGTGATTGCTGAGGCAAAGACCGTTGCCGTGGAGATTCTTGCCTTGAAGGCGCAAAAGCGGTTGCGCACAAAGCAACTCAAAATCGCCGGAGAGTTGACGGTTTTTGTGGAGAAAAGTGGAGCCAAGGGAGAAGTTTCTTTGTTAGATGTCGGCCAAGCGAGATTGGCGGAAACTCAACTCGAACTGGAGATTCACCATTTGGACCACGAGGCAAATCGCATTGAGAGCAGGTTAAAGTCGTTGCTTGGATTGGAGCCTTCGGAGACTTTGGAAATTGAGGGAGAACTTCCCTTGCTTGGGGACATTGCGGCAGGAAAGGTTACCGTCGATCTGCGTCCAGATTATCAAGCGGCGCTTAAGCGGGCAGAGGCTGCGGCGCAGGAAATTCAAATTGAGCGATTGAAACGATGGAGGGACGTCACTCTCGGCTTGTTTGTTCGCAATTCACGCGAAGAGGATATGCCGGCGGGGTTTGAAATGGAACCGCGGATCGGCATTCGCCTTGCCGTTCCGTTGCCTTTGTGGAACAAGAATGCAGCGGCCGTTGAAGAGAAGACGGCCAAGGCATTCCGGCTAGAGCAAACAGCGCGGGCATTGGAGGGGGAGATTCGCAACGAGGCCGCCGAGGCAAACGCAACGATGACGATTCTGGCGGTTCACGTCGACGAGATTCAAAGGGACTTATTGCCGGCCGCTCGCCGGCACTTGCAAGAAGTGGAAGCAGCTTACAAGAAGGGGCTGGTTGATTTGCGGACTTTTCTGCAAGCGCGCAAACAGCAGATCGATATTGAGATTCGGCTTTTAGACACGGTGCGAGACTATTCTTTGGCGCGAATTCGTTATGAAGCGGCGACCGGCCAGTTGGATTAGGAAGGCGATTGCGGGTCGAATGTATTTTGGCGTAGCGGCGGGATTAGGATTGGTGGGGATGTTCCAAATTTTGTCGGCGGCGGAATTGGTTATGAGGCGGGTGATACTCGATCCGGCCAGTGTTGAGAACTTGGGAATTCAGACGGCTCAAGTCTCGAAGAAAACTTTTGAGGAAACGCTTTTCGCTTTGGGAAGGATTGAAATGATCCCGAGCCGTCGAGCTGTCGTCAGTAGCCGAATCTCCGGTCGGATCGCTGAGTTGAAAGTTTTTGAGGGAGATACTGTGAAAGAAGGCGAAGTCGCGCTGGTTGTTGAGAGCAGACAGCCGGGCAATCCTCCCCCTCGAATCCGCCTTCGCGCTCCCTTGACGGGGTTGGTGGTTCAAGGACATGCCAGTCTTGGAGAGCCGGTGGAACCAACGACGGAGATTCTGGAAATTTTGGATTTGTCCGAAGTTTACGCAGTGGCGCGAATTCCTGAAGATCAAGTGGGTTTGCTGCGGCAAGGTATGCGGGCGCGAATTCGGATTGCGGCGATTCCAGAGGTTGTGCGTGAAGGACGCTTATTGCGCTTTGGCACGGCGGCGGACCCGGAAAGCGGAACGCTCGAAGCCATTTTTCTGCTGTCCAACGTCGATGAGGCCGTTCGCCCGCAAATGAGAGCGGAATTCTCCATTATCCTTCGCGAACGAACAGAGGTGGTGGCGGTTCCGCGCGAGGCGCTGCTGAGCGACACTAAGGGAGACTATCTGTTTGTGAAAGACTTCGACCTTCCAAACGCTTTTGTCCGGGCAGAAGTGCAGACCGGGATGAAGAATGATACGCATGTGGAAATTTTGAAAGGTTTGTTCCCCGGAGACGAGGTTGTGGTCAAAGCCGCTTATCCATTGGCGTATGCGGGCGGGGGAACCATCTCTTTGAAGCAGGCTTTGGATGCGGCGCACGGCCACGAGCATAACGAAGACGGTTCGGAGATGACTCCGGAACAACGGGCGCAAAAGACGGCGGGAACAGCGGACGCGGCCAAAGGAATCGCCTCGCAAAGCCTGTCCGTTTTTCTGGGCATTCTTTCGGCCGTCTTGTTAGCACTATTGGTGTTAAGCCGTGCGCAACGAGCCCGCTGAAGCGATACCACCGTTGCCTCCTAGCGATGTTGAACCGGCTGATATGCTTTTCTTTGGCCCATCGGTCGTTTGTGATTGTGGCTGCCGTTGCGGTGCTTTTGACGGGATTTCAAATCGGAAAAGAGCTTCCGGTGGACGTCCTTCCCGATCTAACCAAGCCGACGGTGATTCTGCTGACCGAAGCGCCGGGATTGGCGCCGGAAGAAGTTGAATCTTGGGTATCTCTTCCTTTGGAGGGCGCTCTGATGGGAACGCCGGGGTTGACTCGGCTGCGTTCGATTTCGGATGTTTCGATCTCGCTAATTTACGTAGAGTTTGATTGGGGAACGGATATTTATCGAGCGCGGCAGTTGGTTCAAGAGCGGTTGCAGTCGTCGTCGGATTTTTTGCCAAAGGGCGTGACGCCTTATTTGACGCCGATTGCGTCGCTTATGGGAGAAATCATGCTTATTGGCATGCGCAGCGTTGACGGCAAAGTGTCCCCAAGAGATTTGCGTTCTTTGGCGGATTGGACGGTTCGCCGGCGCTTGCAGGGCATTCCCGGCGTTGCGGAAGTGTTGGCAATGGGCGGGGGAGTGAAGCAGGTTCAAGTGCAGCCGGATCCGCAACGGATGCGGGTGCTAAATATCACTTTTGCAGAGCTCCGAGAGGCGGCCGCGCAAGCGGTCGGCAACTCAACTGGCGGGTTTCTGTCCGCGGCGCCGCAGGAAATCATGGTGCGAAATTTGGCGATGACGACGGATTTGGAAGCCATTGGCACTGGAATTATTAAACATTTTGGGGATCGTCCAGTCACAATCAACGACGTTGCCGAAGTCATTTGGGGCGTTGAGCCGATGCGGGGGGATGCGGCGGTGAATGGAACTCCGGGCGTCGTTCTCAGCATCACCAAAGCGCCGGGATTTGACACCTTGAGTCTCACAAAATCGGTGGAAAAAGTCTTGGAAGACTTGCGTTCCAGCATGCCGGAAGGCGTTGAGCTGATGCCTTTGTTTCGACAAGCGGATTTCATCGAACACGCCGCGACGAATCTCCAAGAGGCGATCCGAGATGGCGGGATTATGGTGGCGATTATTTTGTTTCTATTTTTGCTGAATATCCGAACCACCGTCATTACGTTGACCGCCATTCCTCTTTCTTTTGCGATCTCGTTGATCGTCTTTCGATGTTTGGGGCTTGGCGTAAATTCGATGACTTTGGGTGGGTTGGCGGTAGCGGTTGGGATGGTAGTTGACGACGCCATTGTGGATGTCGAGAACGTGTTCCGTCGTTTGCGCGAAAATGCGGCGAGGGGCAATCCGCAGTCCCGGTCGGCGCTGCTTCATCAGACGCGATTGAAGGTGATCGCCGGCGCTTCGGCCGAAGTTCGAAACTCCATCTCTACGCAACTCTGTTCATCATTTTGGTGTTCCTTCCGTTCTTGGGGCTTCAAGGTGTGGCCGGGCGAGTGTTTGCGCCGATTGCCGTCGCAACGATTGTCAGCATCGCGGCGTCGTTTTTGGTTTCTCTGACGGTGATACCGGTTCTTTGTTCGTTGTTTCTTCGCCCAAAGCCAGGGGGCGGCTTTCGGGACGGGTGGTTGTCTCGGCGGATGAAATCCGTGTTTCGCAGGACTTGGCTTCGGCTGGCGTTGGATGCGCCTTTTGCGGTGTTTCTGGCCGCTGGCGTTTTGCTGGCCGCCGCCGCAACGCTTTATCCGACGATGGGAAAAGAGTTTTTGCCGGCGTTTCGCGAGGAGACGCTTTTGGTGGCTTTGACTGCGGCTCCGGGAACTTCGCTTCGACAAACCAGCGAATTGGCGGATGCGGCTGATCGATTGCTGCTTTCGGTGCCTGAAGTTCGCAAGGTGGGGCGGCGTTTGGGGCGGGCGGAGCGAGGCGATCACGTAGTTCCGGTATCAACGGTGGAATTTGACGTTGAACTAGATGAAGGAAGGCGGCCGAGATCGGAAGTGATGGCGGAAATCCGAGACAAGCTGCGAACGATTCCCGGAACTTTTTCGGCTTTGAGCGGCCCTTTGGCGGACCGCGTCGGACATATGCTCAGCGGAGTTTCCGCAAAAGTAGCGGTCAAGGTTTTTGGGCCAGATTTGGACGAAATTCGCCGCATAGGAACCCAGATTCAAAGGATTGCCAGAAAAATTCCAGGACTGGAGGAAGCAAAAATAGAACAGCAGGCGCCGATTCCTCAACTTCGAATCGAAATGAATCGAGAACGCGCTTTGGCTTACGGCGTTACTGCGGGATCGTTAAATCGGCAGTTGTCCTCGTTGATCGGAGGGGAAGTCGTCGGAGAATTATATGAAGGGCAAAGGGCGATTGACTTGGTGTTGCGTTTGCCGGAAGAGTGGAGGGAATCTCCGGAACGTTTGTCTCAAATGTATATTGACACGGTGGATCAGCGCCGCATTCCTCTGGGGTTGGTGGCGGATATTCGCAAAGCGACAGGCCCCAACGTCATTATGCGCGAAAACATGGAACGTCGATTCGTAGTGAGTATCAATCCCACCGAGCGAGACTTAGCTTCGTTAGTCACACAGCTTCAAAGGGAAGTGGAGATGAACGTGGCGGTTCCGGATGGCTATCATGTTAGCTTTGAAGGCGAGTATCGGGAACAGCAAGCGGCCAGCCGGCGCATTGTGATCCTCAGCGGCGTTGTGTTGCTGGCGATGGCCTTTTTGTTGCGAGCTTATTTTGGCGCCGGTTTTTTGGTTGTGCAAGTGTTATGCGACGTTCCTTTGGCTTTGGTGGGGGGAGTGTTATTAACTTGGATAATGGGGAATAACGTCAGCATTGCGACCCTTGTGGGACTGGTTGCGGTGGGCGGCATCGCCGCCCGAAATAGCGTGATGATGCTCTCTCACTATCTCTATCTCATACGGCATGAAGGCCAGATGTTTAGCCGAGAGATGATTGAGCGAGGAACTTTAGAACGTTCTGTGCCGGTGTTGATGACCTCGCTTTCCGCAGGGATTGCTTTGTTGCCGCTGGTTTTGGCCGCGGACTCTCCCGGAAAAGAGATTCTGCATCCCGTTGCCGTAGTGATTGTCGGAGGCTTGCTGACTTCAACTTTCATGGGGCTTGGTGTGACGCCTGCGGTGTTTTATTTGTTTGGTCGAAAGGCGGCCAAACAAGCGGTTGACAAAAAAGCGTTAGCGACGGCTTAATTCCCGGATGCAAGGTTGTGAATCTCGATAAAAGCGAGAAAAAGAATTTATGAAAAAGTATTGGCGGAAAGGAATGGTATTGCTGTTGGTCGTTGGTTTGACGGGTTGCGGCGACGGCTCTGTGAACACCGGAGAGAATCGTAGCGAACATTCGCACGGCAACGTCCAACATAGCCATGCATTTGGGAAAGAACCTACGCATGCGGGCAAAATTGCAGGCCCCAACGGCGGGCGATTGATTACAATCGTCGAGCCGAACTTTGAGTTTCTGGTTCAGGAAGACCGCAAGGTTCGACTCACTTTTGTGGACGGCAACGCAAGACCTATTGACGTTGCCTTTATGTCCATTTTATTAAAGTGCGGCGACCGCATGTCTCCCACGGAGTTGGCGTTTACCCAAGCGGGCGATGTTCTCCTTTCAGATAAACCGTTGCCGGAAGGCAATATGCTCCCAGTTGTTCTGACGATACAAACGACGCCGAACGGCGATCCCGTTTACGAAAAATTCAACGCGGATTTCTCCACCTGCGGCGGATGCCGCTTTGTCGAATACGCCTGCGTCTGCGGCCACTAGATCGTGTTTGCGCTCATCCAATGCGGCGGATCGAAGGGAAAAGCAAACCTAACCAATCATGAGAAAATTCCTTCCAACTCCCCAAAACCAGGGAATGCGCAAAGACGGCAAACTGCGACGAAACCAGCTTTGGCTGAGTACAAATCCCGCCAGCGAAATTTACCTCGCCGCTTGGCGCGCCAACCGTCTCAAAACTTTCTTTTCACAGGACGGCAAGGCGGAATTTTTGCGGGTTTTCTCTCGTTTTTGTTGTTTTCAACGAACGTTTCTTCCTTTTTGTGATTTAAGGCTTGACTCGTTGTGGCGGAGTGATTAAAAATAGAGAAATTTTTAACAGCGAACTAGATTCTTATGAAACATAAATTGTCCTTATTAGTGGCCGTCGTCTGCCTGTGCGGGGGGGGGGGGGGGGGGTACGACGCCCAAGCGCAGTTGATCCTCGACGTTTATCCCAGCCAGGATAGCACCAACCATACCCTCTGGATTTTTAGCGGCAGTTCCAGCGTCGCAACCCCCGGCACTCTCCGCACTTCAGGCAACTATTCTTCGGCGGATGGTTGGCAGACAGCCAGCGACATTTACAACGCCAACAAGCCTTCCAACCAAACCATCACGCTCTCTCCTCTCTTTTCCAGCACCAACACCATAGACATCGACTCGGTAAGAAAGAGAATTCCGGGCGGCGGCCGCACCAACATCACCTTTGCCGCCACGGCCACCAACACGCCCACGATTACCATCGGCACGACGCCTGTCAACCGCACGATTGCTTCGATGTTCATGAACGATGTGACTGCCGCGGATAACATTGGCATTCGGGTGAGCAGCGGCTTCAACTATGGGGCTCATTCGGGACAGCCTTCTTCTTGGGTGGGTTCAGGTTTGTTGGAGAAGCCGATTGGAGATTTCTTCATTAAGAATGTGGGGGCCTGGGCGGGGTTAGAACCGGACTTTGCCAACAGCGGAGTGACTTTGCGGATACACAGCGGCATCATCCCCGAACCGGAAGAATACGCTCTCGTTTTCGGCTTGTTTGCCCTCGGCTTTGTCATTCTCCGCCGCCACTTCCAAAAGAAACGCCGCCAACAAGCCATCACTTCGTAGCCGTCAACGGCAAAAATCGCCTTTTCCCAATCCTCGTTTCCAAAATTTTGGAAACGGGATTTTTGTTTCGGGATTTGCAACTGCGCTAACGGGCCGTTTCATTCGCCGCCGCAGACAAAAACGCTGGTCAAATGATTTGAAAAGCCGAAAAGACGGTGGTAGGCTTGCGTGGTTTGACGGATGTTTGAATTTCAATGCAGATTGGGAGACTTGTTGAAAAAAGCAACGAACCGGGAACAAACTATGAATCCAAGAATCTTCAAAAAATTTGGTTTTGCCGCAATTCTGGCGAGGATTGCATTGTTGTCGAGCCTCGCAAACGCCTCCGATCTGAAGGTGTCCGTCGCTAGGGAAGGGGAGGCTATTCGCATTGACGTTCCTCCCGCCGCAGACGGCACTTTGATCTTGGAAACAAAGAAATTTCTCAACGAGGCTTCCGATTGGAATCCCGTGCTGCGGCTGAACTTTCCCAACGGTCTGCGCTCTTATTACGATCCTTTGTGCCGCGTGGAACCCATTCGGTTTTACCGATTGAGAGAGGCAAATGATGGAGGACTGCCGTGGGCGGATAACTTCAAGCTGATCGATGCGAACGGCATTGCGCGCGAGCTTTACTATCATACTCACGTTCCGGTCATCGTGCTTTTGGCGGTGGGGGAATCGCTTGCCGTTCTCCGCCCGATACTGCCGGAAATTCAAGCCCTGCGAAACGAATACGGCGAGAATGCGCTCTTCTGGGCGATTCTTTCCCAGCCGAAGGTTGACCGCAAGGCATTGAAGGCAGAGGCCGAAGCCTTGGGAGCAAACTTTCCCGTTCTTCTGGATTCGAGCCGAATGGTGACGCGAAACCTCCGTCCGCGAACGTTCCCCGAAGCCTTTGCCGTCCGTTCGATTGACTGGACGCTTTTCTATCAAGGCGCGATCATCACGGAAGTGGACACTGGTTCGGAAACACTTCGCAACGCCTACCTTCGCAACGCGTTGGCGCAGTATTTTGCCAACGAGTCGGTGTCGGTCGAACTAGCCGAAGGCGCGGGAGAATTGGCGAACTTGCCAGATTTAGGGACTATTTCCTACGCTGCGGACATAGCCCCCATTTTCGTGGAACATTGCGTTCGTTGCCACAGCGAAGGCAACATTGCTCCCTTCGCGTTGGACGGCTACGATGCTGTTTTGGAAAACGCCTTCGGCATCAAACATCAAGTGATGTCGGGTGAAATGCCGCCGTGGCATGCGGATGGCTATTACGGGCGCTTTGCCAACGAAACCAAACTGAGGCCGAAACAGAAAGTATTGCTCATTGAATGGATCCACCAAGGCGCCCAACGCGGTGAAGGAGAAGACCCACTTGCTTCCGTTGCTTTTCCCTCGCCGACAAATTGGATGCTCGGCGAACCGGATTACATTGTGGAAATTCCGGAGCAGCAAGTCCCCGCCGAAGGAGTTGTGGACTATCGTTATCTAACCGTTCCCAACCCGGTGCCGCGCGACGCATGGTTAAAAGCCGCGGTGGTTGTTCCCGGCAATGCGGAAGTCGTCCATCACAGCCTGGTTTTTATGACTACGTCTCCCGAAGATCTTTTCGCCATACAAGGCGGACTTGCCGGGTTCTACACAGGATACGTTCCCGGATTGGATCCCACGTTCTTTCCTGAAGGAACGGGCAAATTCCTGCCCAAAGGGGCCACTTTCGTTTTCCAACAGCATTACACTCCCAACGGCAAAGCCGCTAGCGACGTTACCAAAATGGGGTTGTACTTGGCGGACGAAGAGCCGGAAATGCAATTGGTGACGGCCTCCGCATTCAGCATTGACATTGACATCCCGAAAAACGAACGCAACCACCATGTCGCCGCCTCTCGCCGAATTCATCAAGACAGTTGGTTGGTCGAAATGAGCCCGCACATGCATTATCGCGGAAAACGCTTTCAGTACGAGGCTCTCTATCCAGACGGATCTTCCGAGATTCTTTTGTCCACGCCGTATTATCACTTTGACTGGCAACGGATGTATCGGCTTGCCGAACCGAAATTTTTGCCTCAAGGCACTCAGATTCGCATCTCCGGCTCTTTCGACAATTCGCGGCAAAATCGTTGGAATCCAAACCCCAATCAACGAGTGCGTTTTGGCGAGCAAAGCTGGGATGAAATGTTTATCGGTTACTTCAACTATGCGGTCGAGCAATAAAGCGGCTTAAGGCACATAACCAGCTTCAAGAGAAAAGCATGCGGCGGCCAAGCGAGATATTTTTGATTTTGCGGCGCCGTTCTTTTTTTTCTTCATCGAGCGGAGATTTTTTTCTTGCGCTTGGGTGATTTTGAGTTTATAGGTAACTCGTCTCTTGCGAAAGAGACGATAAATCGTTGTTCTGACCTTTCTCGTGGAATGAGTCATTCCATTGCAAATTGGGTTGGCGGCGATAAAAAGCGACCAATTGATATTTGCCGTAGAAAGTTCATGCAAATCTTCTCCGCCAAATCTCTGAGTAAGAAACTCAGAGCCGGGAAATTTTGGAGAGAAAAGACTATCTCCCGTTCTTTCACTCATGGGGTTTTCTGCGCAACAGCAGGGAGCGACCCGCTCAGTGAATCGACTGGTGAGCAGTTTTTTCTGATAAAACATCGCTCAATTTGGGGAGAAACAAAATCTCATTCCACATCCTCGACGAGGATTGAACAAGCCAATGTATATGGAATCATTATTTAACGAACTAGATCTTGCCGATAAACTCCAGCGGGCCGTAAAAGCCTGCGGATTCAAAACCCCGACGCCTATCCAAAGAAAATCCATTCCGGAAATTTTGCAAGAGAAGGATGTTCTTGCCTCCGCTCAAACGGGCACCGGCAAAACGGCTTCGTTTGTTTTGCCCGCCATGCAAAAGTTGCTGACGGCTCCAAGGCGCGGGGGAAAAGGCCCTCGAGTGCTAATCTTGACGCCCACTCGCGAACTGGCCGCGCAAGTGAACGCTCACATTCGAGACTTGGGACGCTTCTGCCGATTCCAATGCGGCAATGTGATTGGAGGGATGCCTTATCCGCCGCAGATTCGCTTGCTGGGAAAAAAATTGGACATCCTTGTGGCCACGCCCGGACGCCTTCAAGATCACATGAACAGCGGCCGACTGGACTATTCCAGTCTGGATATTTTTGTCTTGGACGAGGCGGATCGAATGTTGGACCTCGGTTTCATCGACGCCATTCGAAGCATTGCCGCCAAACTGCCCAAAGAGCGACAAACCCTTCTCTTCTCGGCCACCCTCGAAGGCAAAGTGCTGACCATCGCTCGAGACCTTCTGCGCAATCCCGTCAAAATACAACTGACCTCCAACACGGTAAAACATGAGTTGATTCGGCAGAAAGTGCATCATGCCGACGACTTTATTCACAAACACCGCTTGCTGGACAACTACTTGAAACAAGACGAACTCACTCAAGCGCTTATCTTCACGGCAACGAAGCGAAACGCGGACCGGCTGGCGACCATGCTGGCCGCCCAAGGCCATAATTCCGCTCCCTTGCACGGCGATCTTCCTCAGGGCGCTCGGCGGAGAACTATGGACCGCATGAAACAAGGCAAACTGCGCATTTTGGTGGCCACCGACGTAGCCGCCCGAGGCCTCGATATCAAAGGGATTAGCCACGTCATCAACTTCGACCTTCCCTCCGTTGCGGAAGACTACATCCATCGCATTGGCCGAACAGGCAGGGCAGGGGAAAACGGCATGGCTATTTCGCTCGTCTCGCCCGATGACTGGGGCAAACTGCGAGACATTGAGCGCCTGACCGGGCGTCCCGTAGAGCGAAGCGTCGTTCCCGGCTTGGAGCCAGCAAAGAAGGTTCCTGAATTTCGATCTAACAACTCTTCCCGAACGCCCGCCTTCTCGCGTTTTGGTCGACGGAAGCGGCGTTTTGGTTCTCGCCTCAGGCGGTAATTTTTTGAATCCAACCGGCGTTTCCCCACGGTTCTAATCAAAACATCCTCCCCAAAGCGGGTTTGATTTATGGAAGAAACAATTCTCAAACTGTTGCGAAGCAAGGCCAGCGTTCCGGCGAACGTCGACAAGTTGGCGACTCTATTAGGCCTCCCGGAAGCTAAACACAGCGGATTGCGCGGCAGCCTAAAGCGTTTAGAACGCGCGGGCAGGATCATTCGTGTCAAAGGCTTTCGTTTCGCCATTGCTCCCGAAGGAGACCTCATTGCCGGGCGCATCCAAATCACCCGGCAAAGAAAGGGATTCTTCACTCCCGACGATGAGAATTTGAAAGAAATTTTCATCCCGGCTAACGCAACCGGAACCGCCTTGCACGAAGACCGGGTTCTTGTTCGCCCGAACGATCTGAAGTGGCTAAAAAAACAACCGCAGGTGCAAGAGGAAACAGCCTCCGGCGTCGTCATTCGAGTTTTAGAACGGCGGCGCACCCGAATTGTCGGCACTTTGCAGGAGCAAAAAGACAAGTCGTTTCTCTACGTCACTCCTGATGATCCTAGGATTCCCGCCGATATTTGCGTCCCCGCGTCGAAGGAAGCAAAGCAACAAACTGCCAAAATGGGAAACAAAGTCGTTGTGGAAATTTTGGCTTGGGAAGCAAAAGAGATGAATCCCGAAGGCAGGATTGTCGAGGTTTTAGGGTCTCCGGCCAAAAAAGACGTCGATATGCTCTCCATTCTGCGACAGTACGATCTTTCTCCCAGCTTTCCATCCGCCGTCATGGAAGAAGCCCAACGACCGGAAAATTGGGTGATGCCCGCAGACTTAAAAGACCGAGTGGATTGCCGCCAACACAACGTCGTTACCATTGATCCTGATGACGCCAAAGATTTCGACGACGCATTCTGCCTGCAACAGCAAAAAGACGGCTGTTGGAAACTATGGGTTCACATTGCCGATGTTTCCCACTACGTGCATCCGGACTCGCCGTTGGACAAAGAAGCGCAGAAACGCGGCAACTCCACCTATTTGGTGGACCGCGTCATTCCAATGTTCCCGGAAGTTCTAAGCAACGACCTTTGCTCCTTGAAACCCAAAGTAGATCGTTTAACCAAATGCATTGAATTCCTTCTCCGCGAGGATGGCGCCGTCATTTATTCCAGATATTACTCGGCAATCATTCGCTCCAAGCGCCGTTTGACTTATGGAGAGGCGTTGAAAATTCTGAAGCAAAAACCCAAAGACCAGATCGGCAAAATGATTCATCAGGCGAACAAGCTGGCTCAGTTTATTCGAAGGCGGCGCTTCCGGTCCGGCTCTCTGGAATTCGACTTTCCGGAGAGCAAAATCATTTTGAACAAAAATGGCGCCGTCAAAAGCATTGAAAAAGTAAAACACGACATTTCCCATCAACTCATTGAAGAGTTTATGATCCTGACGAACGAAGCGGTGGCATGGCGTTTGATGCGGCGGCAACACGCCGAAACCATCTATCGAGTCCACGAGCCTCCGTCCGAAGAAAAACTGCGAGCATATCAAGGAGAAGTGCTGACCTGCGGCGTTCCCTGCGGCAACCTCAAGAAACCGAAAGAAGTGCAAAAACTGTTCCGCTGCCTTGCCGTCCTGCCAACGGGGAAGGCGCTAAAAATCAGCTTTCTCAAATCCCTCAAACGCGCCCGCTACGACATGTCCCCCTTAGGTCACTACGGCTTGGCCAAGCCGAACTATACTCACTTCACTTCCCCAATTCGTCGTTACGCCGATCTAGTGGTTCACCGCAGCCTCTTTGACAACAAAATCAAAACAAAGGCAAAAAAGTTGAAGTCGGTGGCCGCGCATATTTCGATGACGGAGCGAAATTCTGCGGAAGCCGAACGCGACAGCAAAGAAGTCAAACTCTTCGCCTACTTGAACGCGCAACTCAAAGCGAAAAGACGCAAACTCTACGCGGCGCTGGTAGTTGAAATTCGGAACTATGGTTTCTTTGTCGAGGTCGAGGATATTGGAATTAGCGGCTTCGTGCCTCTTTCTATCTTGGAAGACGATTTTTATATCTACGACACCACTCGCCATCTCATTCTCGGGCGAACTTCCCGGCGGACAATACAAGTGGGGATGATTGTCAGAGTCAAAGTGGCCAAAATAAACAACTTCAAAAAGCAAGTGGATTTTCTCCTCGTTTCCCAAAAGAAAGTCCGCTAGGAAAGAATCCTTGCCATAAAACCGTATTTTTTTATTGAAAACGTATTCGAGAGGAAGTTAGATAAAGGCTTAAAACTACATGAAATGAAACCTATCTCGCTGATTGAAAATCTGCGGGCGTATTCAGTCGCCTTGCTATTGAGTCTCCTCATCCCCTTCCATTGCGCTCGGACAATTGCAAATCCCGGCGACGAGCTGGCCTTTTTTCGCAATGAGATTCTGCCCGTGATCGAGCAAAATTGCCTGAAATGCCACGGCAACGGAAAAAACAAAGGCGGGCTTCAATTGATTTCTCGAGATGCCATTCTTCGAGGCGGAGATTCCGGTCCGGCAGTCAATCTGCAAAATCCAGAAAAGAGCCTTCTGCTAGACATGATTAGCTACCGCGACAGCAACCACGAAATGCCGCCAGACGGCAAGCTGAAGGACGCGGATATTGAACGTTTGAAAAAGTGGGTGGCTTTGGGAATTCCTTACGATCCCGCATTAGAATCGCAGTCCAAAATCCACAAGGAAGAGTCTTCCGGATATCTTACGGAAGTCAACGAAAAGACGCGGAACTATTGGGCCTTTCGTCCCCTTGAAAAACCGACGCCTCCGAAACTTGCGCAGGATGGTTGGAATGCGAACCCGTTGGACGCCTTCGTGTCTAAGCGCTTGGAGGAAGCCGGTTTGACGCCAAACGAACCGGCAACCCGCCAACAATTGATCCGCCGCGCCTACTACGGATTGATTGGCCTGCCGCCTACTTTGGAAGAAGTCAAAGCCTTTGAAGCGGATGATTCGCCCGACGCTTTTGAAAAAGTTGTCGACCGGCTTCTTTCGCTTCCTCAATACGGAGAAAAATGGGGGAGACACTGGCTCGACCTAGTGCGCTATGCGGAGACCAACGGCTATGAACGCGACGGCCCAAAACCGGAGGCATGGCGCTATCGCGACTACGTCATTCGCGCCTTCAACGCAGACAAGCCTTACGACGACTTTATCGTGGAACAGCTTGCCGGCGACGAGTTGGAAAAAGTGACCGCCGACTCCATTATCGCCACTGGATACCAGCGGCTGGGCATTTGGGACGACGAGCCGGCTGATCCCGACCAAGCCTACTACGACGGTTTGGACGACGTACTTTCAACCACTTCGCAAGTTTTCCTCGGCCTCACAGTTGGTTGCGCCCGTTGCCATGATCACAAAATCGATCCCATCCCCCAGCGCGATTATTATCGAATGATGGCCTTCTTCCATAACACGCTGAACAACATCCAGCAACGGCGTTTCAAAAAATCCGCCTACACGCTCAACACCTTGCGAGTTATCGCCAACGAATCCGAGAAACAGGAACACTCCCGCCGAAAAAAAGAACACGAAAAACAACTGGCTTCATTAGAAAACCA
Source organism: Limisphaerales bacterium (assembly GCA_965203425.1). Taxonomy (GTDB): domain Bacteria; phylum Verrucomicrobiota; class Verrucomicrobiia; order Limisphaerales; family AAA164-E04; genus UBA2970. The sequence continues at coordinate 1,259,973 of OZ241891.1, forward strand.
AATCCAAAAATTTGAGGACAAAATCGCCGCAACCTTCTCCAACCCAGAGAAAGAAGACGCCGCCGACAAACGCACTCGGGAATTGCTGCTCAAACAAAAACGAGAAAAAGCACTCGGCGAAACCGAACTCAAAGAATACTTGCGAGCCAAAAACAGACTTCAAGAACTGCGCCGCAAACAACTCCCCCGGCTTTCAAGCGCGCTAAGCATTCAGGAAAATGGGAGAAAAGCGCCGGATACCCACGTTCTGATCCGCGGCAACGCTCACGCAAAGGGGGATCTTGTGCAACCCGGCTACCCGTCCGTCCTTGGCTTTCCAGACCCAATCCTCCCCGAGGCCCCAGAAAGCGCGGCATCATCTGGCCGGAGAATGGTTCTCGCCCGTTGGATTGCCAGCCCGGAAAATCCTCTGACGGCGCGAGTGATCGCCAATCGAATCTGGCACTTTCACTTCGGGCGCGGCATTGTCCGCTCTCCCAGCAACTTCGGCCAGAACGGCGAACGCCCGACGCATCCTCGCTTGCTGGACTGGCTGGCGTCTGAAATCATCAAAAATGATTGGAGTTTGAAGCGATTCCATAAAACGCTGATGTTGTCAAAAACCTATCAAATGTCTTCCGCCTCCAACCCGTTGGGCATGCAAAAAGACCCAGAAAACAATCTCTTTTGGCGGTTTGACATGCGGCGCTTGACGGCGGAAGAAGTGCGCGACTCCATCATCAACCTCAGCGGCAAACTCAACCTAAAAATGGGTGGACGCAGCATCTATACAGACATTCCGGCCGAAGTCCTCGCCACCGCATCGAGGCCGGGCAACGCCTGGGGAAAATCCGCCACAGAAGACCGCAGAAGACGAAGCGTTTATATTTTTGTAAAACGTTCCTTGCACGAACCCATGCTCAAAGCATTCGATTTGGCCGACACCGATTCCTCTTGCGCCGTTCGATTCACCACAACCGTGCCTACCCAGTCGCTGACAATGCTCAACAGCAAATTCGTCAACGATCAGGCAACCGTCTTTGCCGAGCGGATCCAAAAAGAAGCCGGCGACAACCGCAGAGACCAAGTTCAACTCGGCCTTTCATTGGCAACCAATCGCCAACCCTCCGAGGAAGAAATTGCCGACGGAATGGCCATGATGAATGAAATGCAGCAAATCGCCGGCCTCACAAAAAACCAAGCGCTGGAACGCTTCTGTTTAATGGCCGTCAACCTCAACGAATTCCTTTACCTAGATTGACCGTTTTCTGTCCTGCAAGGAAGGAAAAGTCCAACAAAGAGAAGAAAATCAACCTTCGCACAATTTGAAATGAGCCGAGAAAAAAATGAAAACGGAAACAACCAGTAAAGACATCACCGAAATCAAAGAAGCCATCGGTGGAACTCTGACAAAAGGGGGTGGACTGCGAGCCAGAATTCAACGAATGGAAACCGCATTCGCCGTAGCCATCGCATTCGCCGTCTGGATTTCGTTGTCGGGAATAACAACCTTCATCGACATCAAGTATCAGCAAGAAACCAGAAGAATCGTGGGAGAAATTGTTGGAGAAGAAGTGGAAAAGAAAATCGCCCCACTCCGAAACGACATCGCCGAACTACGAAAAGCACTCGAACCGCCCAACAAGCCAAAAGACGAAAAGAGCCAATGAGACGGGAAGACAATGGATTTCCAAAGCGTAGCGCAGCGTCGCAATGCCAAGCCATGCGGAGCAAAGTATAGCCAAGCAAAGAACTTCCAAGCGGGGCGGAAGTGAAATAAAACCCCGCACAATTTGACAATGACAACCGAAGAGAACAATAATGGATTTCCAAAGCAAAGCGACGCTGTGCATTGCGTAGCCGTGCAAAGCGATGCGCTGCGTTGCCTAGCGATGCATTGCCTAGCTCTGCTATGCGTAGCGATGCTCAGCGCAGCAATGAGATGCATAGCCCTGATTAGCTTAGCCAAGCATTGCGTAGCCGTGCAAAGAGCTTCCAAGCGGGTAGGAAGTGAAATAAAGACCCGCACTGAATTTTGAAGAACGGCAAGACAAAGACGACGATACCGCCGAAGGTGAGAGCGGAATGCTTTGCCCGAAGCAATGAAGTCTGCCAACTCTGCGGGATGAACCCGGCCCAAGAAGCGCACCACTGGCATTATCCAGAATGGGAAGGCAAAGAACTAAAAGCCGATGATCTGACTGCCCTCTGCAAACACTGCCACCAAATCGCAACGGAGATGAGAAGGGCATGCCTGTCGTACGGAATAAACAAGGAAGATTTACTCGGAGAAATAGTAACAGCAATACAAAAGACAATAAGCCAATGGAATACAAATGCACCATCGAAGGAGTCTCGCCCCTCATCATGCATTCGTGCGCAGGAATGGACGAAGACAACCCGTTCGCAAAAGAAAAAGCGGAAATCATCCGCAAAAAAGGAGCTAACCGAACTAGCGCAGACAAGGTCCGAATCAAAGAAATCGACACCGCACTTGGATTCTGGATCAATGAAAGCGGAGAACCTGAAATCCCAACCACAGCCGTTCGACGAATGCTTGAAGACGCTGCAAAGAAACTCAAGCAAGGCCCACTCGTCCGTGAAGGCATCATCGTTACGAAGACAGCCTTCCATTACAACAAAGCCCTCGGAGAAACGCTAGATGAACTCGCCAAAAATAAGGAAGTCCAACTGACGGTTCCCGCCGTGATTCAACGCAATCGCATTCTCGTGACCCGGCCGCACTTCAAGCAATGGAAACTCGAATTCACGGTCGATGCGGAAGACGACATCGTGGATATTAGCCAACTCCAACAATGGCTAGAAATTGGTGGAAGACGAGTCGGCATCGGAGCTTGGCGTCCGACAAACAGTGGATACTACGGACGATTCAAACTGGTAAGTCTCGAAGAGAAAGGAAACGGAGAGTAAAGATTGACAGGAAACGCAAACAATCCACAATGAAAAGCCGATGCGTAGCCGTGCCTAGCATAGCACTGCACTGCGGAGCGTAGCGAAGCATTGCCAAGCTCAGCGGAGCGTAGCCCTGCCCTGCGCTGCGAAGCATAGCAAAGAACTTCCAAGCGGGGAGGAAGTGAAATAAACCCCCGCACGAATTTGAGAAATGAAAGTGGAACACCAACAGTTCAATCTCGACCTGTTTCGCAAGAAGAACAAGCCCAAAATCATGAATGGCATCCGCCAAACCGCAAGAGAATCCTTGAAATAAAAAGTTTGACAAAATTTGGGAAAGAGTCACAATTCCTTCAAATCTGAATGATTGCTCGATTGGAAAGTGATTGGCGACTGGTTTAGGGTTTGTAAATTAGGCAAAATCTGTGGAACGTTAAAAATCAAAGATAACCGAAAATGAAAACTATAAGACCTCAAAATACTTTTTGTGGACGCACGCGGCGGGACTTTCTCCACACCATCGGAGGAGGCTTCACCTCGCTGGCATTAGCCGGACTGCTCGAAAAAGACGGCTTCTTCAGCAACCAACTCGTTGCCGCCGACGGTAAAACCCCTTGGAAAAGCCCGTTGGAGCCAAAACAACCGCATTTCCCCGGCAAAGCGAAACACGTCATTTTCCTCTTCATGTATGGAGGACCTAGCCACGTGGACACCTTCGACCACAAACCCAAACTGTACCCGCTGGACGGCAAAACCGTTGACGTCAAAACCTTCGGACGCGGCGGCCACAAAAAACAAGGCCGCGTCGTCGGCCCGAAATGGACCTTCAAGCAATACGGACAATGCGGCAAAGCAGTCTCCGCCCTTTTCCCTCACCTTGCCAAGCACGTGGACGACATCGCCTTCATTCACTCCATGACGGCCGACTCGCCTATTCACGGCTCCGCAATGTTAATGATGAACTCCGGCCACCTCCTCAGCGGACGTCCCTCCCTTGGTTCATGGGTCAACTACGGACTCGGCACCGTGAACCAAGATTTGCCCGGTTACGTCGTCATGCTCGACAAAACCGGCGGTCCCATCAGCGGCGCCAAAAACTGGACCAGCGGCTACATGCCCGCAAGTTATCAAGGCACAGTCTTCCGGCCCCGAGGCACTCCCATTCTCGATCTGGAAAACGTCAACCAAATGAGCCGAAGGGAACAGCGAACGCTCATTCGCCACCTCAATCACTTCAACAACAACCACCTAGCAGATCGCGTGGACAACTCCAACCTGTCCGCCAGAATTGCCAGCTACGAACTCGCCTTCAAAATGCAAACCACAGCACCAGAAGCGGTGGACATTGAAAACGAACCCGAACACGTTAAAAATCTGTACGGAATTGACCATGAACGCACCGAAGACTTCGGCAAAAAATGCCTTCTTGCCCGCCGCTTAGTAGAGCGGGGAGTTCGCTTTGTTCAAATTTACTCTGGCGGCGCTCACAACGACGACAACTGGGACGCCCACGGCGACCTTGAAAAAAACCACAACTACCACGCCGGCAACACCGACAAACCTATCGCCGGCCTCCTTCAAGATCTCAAATACCGAGGTCTCCTTGACGAAACACTCATCATCTGGGGCGGCGAATTCGGACGCCAACCTACTGCCGAATACGCCAAAGGCACCGGACGCGATCACAACGCCTACGGCTTCACCATGTGGATGGCCGGCGGAGGCATCAAAGGCGGCCTTAGCATCGGCGGAACCGACGAACTTGGCTCCGCCGCAGTCCAAAACCGCTACCACGTCAAACACCTCCACGCTACCATTCTCCATCAACTCGGCCTCGCCCCCAACAATCTAACCTACTTCTACGCCGGCCTCGACCAAAGACTCGTCGGCGTTGAAGGCGCCGAACCCATCCACCAACTCATTTAAAGCAGAGCTTGCCTTGTGTGCCAAAACGAAAAACGACTCCTAAGAGTTGTCGAATGAGACAATTTGGCGTCTCATCGTTGCCTCTGGCAGAGACGACTCGACAAAGCATTTGGAGCAAGTGGCAGGAAGATTGTCGTCAAGATTTTGTAACGCATATTCTTCGAGGGAAAATGACAACAAGGGAGATGAAAAGACGATGAGAAGTAGAGGTAGTAGAAAAACATCGGCGAGACTTATTCAGTTGTTTTGGGTTTCAGGCTGTAGATTCGGCCATTGAAGGACAGTACATAAAGTTCTCCGCCGGCGTCTTTGCCAAATCCCGAAATGCTCCGGCGAGGTTCGACATCGGCCGGCATTTCCGCCACTGTGCCGAGGTGGGTAATTTTCCCATGCTGAAATCGAAGTCCCCAAAGGCTTCCCGTTACAAAATCTCCGTAAAAGTAAACTCCGTAAAAGTCCAAGAGCCGACTGCCTCGATAGACGTGCCCGCCGGTGATGCTTGCTCCCAGGCTGTGAGGGAAGGTGGCTTGATCGTTGTATTGTGAGGAGTGCGGGTATTCCATCACGGGGAAAATTGTGTTGACCGCTTCTGAGGCATGTTCCTTGAACAAGTGAAATCCTTCATAAGTGTTCCAACCATAGTTTCCGCCCCGGACGACTAAGTTGACTTCCTCCCATTTGTTTTGTCCCACGTCGGCCATCCAAAGTTGATCGGTTTGGGAATCGAAGGAAAGCCCCCAGGGGTTCCGGAATCCGAATGCCCAAATTTCACCATAAACGCCGTTGCCAACTCCAACGAACGGATTGTCTAGGGGGATGCCGTATTCTTTCGTCCCCGATCGCTCGTTGACGTCCAATCGCAGAATTTTGCCCAACAAGGATCGCAAGTTTTGTCCGTTGTTGTGCGGATCGTTTTGGGAACCGCCGTCTCCCAATCCAATGTAGAGCTGGCCATCTGGTCCAAAGGCAATGGATCCGGAGTTGTGATTTCCGTACGGCTGAGGCACCTCCAGCAACACTCGCTCCGTAGCTAGGTCGGCTTTATTTGCATTGGTGGGCATACGACGGAATTCGCTCAGAACACTCCGACGAGGTTGGTGCTGTGTATAATAGACGTAAAACTTTCCATTTGATAGAAACTGCGGGTGAAAGCAAAAACCAAGAAGTCCTTCCTCGTTTTCGATGTAAGGTTTGCGCTCGGTGATATCCAAAAAAACTTCCAACGTCTCAAGTTCTTTATCTCGCGGCAGGATCAAAATTCTTCCCTTTTGTTCCACCAAGTAGAGGCGCGGATCCCCCGAAGGCGGACTCACGGCGGTGATAGGACGATCAAAACTCAATTGAGGATAGGCTATCTCCAGTTCCAATGGAGGCAGGGAATCTATTCCCAAGAGGCGGATCGCACTCCGCCAAACGAGAACTGCCAGAATCAAGCCCAACGGCGCCGGTCGATTCATCTGTTCCACGCTATCTCATCAGCGTCCAAACGCAAGCAAGGATTTTTTCACGTCCCAATCGATTTTTCGTCCCAAACGGAACGAGTCTATTTTTCCTGATGCCAAACAAAAGTCTGGCATAAACTCACGAAAACGGGAATCATTCTGTTGGAGCGCAATCATAGGATCCAAATAATGAAATCTAAATCTGAAGCGGCGCGAGCGCTTTTGCTTGCATTTTCTTTCTGTCTTGGCTGGTTTCTCATTCTGCCAGCGGCTTCTTTTGCCGAAGTTGGCGTTGGCGCCCCGCCGATTGCCGGCGCCGAACGTCTCTTTGACGGCTCTCGGAAAATGCTCGACCATAAATGGACTTATTGGAAGGGGCCGGGGTTTGCCTCCAGCTTGCCCATCAAATGGAAAATCGTCGATGATCCCGTTGATTCCGGAACCGTTTTGATGACCGATGATCCCGCCGCTGCTGGCGGCAAATACGGCGCCGCCGACATTGTCACCAAAAAGAAGTATCGCGACTTTCGACTGCACGTCGAATTCCTCATCCCCAAAGCCGGAGGCAACAGCGGTGTCTATCTCCAAAACCGCTACGAAATTCAAGTGCTGGACGGCGATAAAACCAAACACGGAATGGCCGCCATCATCAACGAATCCGAATCCCCTTATCACGCCTACAACGGACTCGGAAAATGGAATGCTTACGACATTGTCTTCCGAGCCGCGCGTTTTCAAGACGGCAAACTTGTGGAGCCGGCTATGGTCACCATGTTCTTTAATGGAATCAAAGTGCATACCAATCACCCTATCAAAAAAGTCTGGGGAGGCCCCCGATCCGGCATCGACGGAGGCAACAAGGGCGGACGAGGCATCACCGACCGCCCCGGCGGAGTCAAACTCCAATGCGAAGGCCACGACGTCCGCTACCGCAACATTTGGATCCGGGAACTTGACCTTGCCGAAGCCGATACCGATTTCGCGTCGAGTGAATAAACTCCCACTCCGACATGATTTCAAAACAAGCGGAATCCAATCCCGTCCAATGAGCAAAACAAACAAATCCTCCTATGAAACTTCGCCAATCATTTTTGGCGCTGATGGAGCAGGGGAGGGGGGAATTCCAGCTTTTTCTATCGAGAGGGTTTTGGTATTTTCCCGCTTCATGGGTTGATCGCATGGAAATAGATCGCATTCGAAACTTCAGCATTATCGCCCATATCGACCACGGGAAAACAACCTTGTCGGATCGGTTGCTTCATTTGACTGGGACGGTTGCCGACCGGAAGATGCAGGAACAAATGCTGGATTCTATGGACTTGGAACGGGAGCGGGGGATCACCATCAAGGCGCATCCGGTGACGATGTGTTACCAAAGCAAGAAAGGGGAACGCTACGAGCTCAATTTGATCGACACACCCGGCCACGTGGATTTTTCTTACGAAGTCTCCCGCAGTCTCAGCGCCTGTGAAGGAGCGCTTTTGATCGTAGACGCCGCGCAAGGAGTGGAAGCCCAGACAGTGGCCAACGTACACCTTGCGATGAAGCAGAATTTGCAAATCATCCCAATCATCAACAAAATCGACCTGCCGCACGCCAACGTCTCGCAAACGATCCAACAGATTGAAGATATTTTGGCCATTCCGGGGGAAGAAACAATTTGCGCCAGCGCCAAGCAGGGAATTGGCGTCTCGGAAATTCTGGAGGCCATTGTCAAACGCGTGCCGCCGCCCAAAGGTAGCGCCGAAAGACCGCTTCAAGCGCTTCTGTTCGATTCCTACTACAACGTTTACAAAGGGGTTGTGGCGCATGTCCGAGTCGTCAACGGCGAGTTGCGTCCCGGAGTTTGGGCGAAGATGTTGCACTCTGGAAAGAACATCGAGATCAAGGAAGTGGGCAGCTTCAACCCGAAGCCCTACGCGCGCGAAAAGCTAACGGCGGGAGAGACGGGTTATATCGCCGCCAATATCAAAACACCTCTCGGCGTTAAGATTGGAGATACCTTGACGGACGCCCACAATCCGGCTCCGGAACTTCCGGGCTTTCAAGAAATTCATCCGATGGTCTTCAGCGGGATTTATCCCATCAACAACGCTGATTACGAACGATTGAAGAGCAACTTGGCAAAACTTCAGCTCAATGACGCGGCGTTTTTTTACCAAGCCGAAAGCTCCGTCGCTTTGGGTTTTGGCTTTCGATGCGGCTTCCTTGGATTGCTTCACCTTGAAATCATTCAAGAAAGGCTACGACGGGAGTTTGAAATGGACATTATTTCGACCTATCCCAGCGTTGTCTACCACGTCGTGACCACAGAAGGAGAGAAGCAAGAGATCGACAATCCCGTATTTTTACCGAGCCCGAATCATATAGCAGAAATTCAAGAGCCAATGGTCAAAGCCTTCATTATATGCCCCAACGAATGCATTGGAGACATGATGAATTTGGTTTCCGAAAAACGGGGAATATTGGAACATACAGAAACACTCGACAATCGACGCGTGATGTTAACTTGTCGAGTGCCTCTCAACGAGATTCTGATTGACTTTCACGACCGCATTAAAAGCCTGACACACGGCTACGGCTCTATGGATTATGAACACGCCGGCTACCAGAAATCGGATATGGTTCGGTTGGAACTACTCGTCAATTCAGAGCCGGTGGACGCGTTTTCATGTATTGTTCATCGGTTGAAAGCCGAAAGCCGCGGCCGTTCCCTCGCAACAAAGCTGAAGGACGTCATTCCCCGGCAACAATATCAAATTGCCATTCAAGCCGCTGTCGGAGGCCGAATTATTGCCCGAGAAACAATTCGCGCTATGCGAAAAGACGTCACGGCCAAATGCTATGGAGGAGACATCACGCGAAAACGAAAGTTGTTGGAAAAACAGAAAGAAGGCAAAAAGCGGATGAAATCCATTGGTTCAGTGAACATTCCGCAAGAAGCCTTTGTCCAAGTATTGAAATCATGATTCGTTCCTGTATTCGCTGGTTAAAGTCCCGGAAAATTCGCGCGACCGTGCAAATGCGGCATCAAGTTCGCAAGCATCTGAACGCGCAACGCGATGTTCTTTCCGCCGAAGCCATTCAAGCGTTGGAAGAATCGATCCGAAGAAGCAGTAAGGTGATCCGTCACGGCAAGATTCCCGGGGAAATTCAGATCGCTTTGAAGGATTTGGAGACGACCGCCAACCAGTGGTTGCGGCCTTATCCAAACCCCGGCCTGCGCGACAACGTAGAAGTGTGCCTTGTAGTCGCAGTTGCGCTGATGGGATTCCGCGCCTTTTTCTTCCAACCAATGGCCATCCCGACCGGCTCCGCGCAACCCACGTTCTACGGCATTGTGGGAGAAAACCTCCGAGACAACCCCGATGCCGTGATTCCTTCCGGATTCAAGAAATGGTACCGCTCTTGGATCCATGGAGAAAGCTACTATCACGTCATCGCAAAAAACGAAGGCTTTTTTAAAATCATCGATTTAGAACCCATCCCGGTTTTTCCCTTCGTGTATAAGCAACGCTTCTTCATCGGCGACCGGAAATACACCGTTTGGTTTCCTCCAAAGCACGTTTCACCCGAAGCCAACCTTTGGCACTATGCCGGACTTCGCTCCCACTTTCCGTCGTCTCGAAAACATTTCGAAAAAGGCGAGACGATAATCAAAATTAAGGTGACAAGTGGAGATCGTCTGTTCGTCAATCGTTTGATCTACAACTTTCGGCGACCGCGCCGAGGAGAAACAATTGTCTTCAAATCCACCGGGCTTGAGGGACAAGGGCTGACTGCAAACACCCACTATATCAAACGCTTGGTGGCTTTAGGCGGCGAGACCGTTTCCATTGGCGACGATCGGCGGATACGCATTAACAAGCAATCTTTAGACGTCTCGGATTCCGGTTTTGAATTCGTCTACAGCTTCAATCCCGATAATCCGCCGCAAAAAGACGCGTATTCAGGGCATGTGAACGGCACGGTGGAAAGACGCTGGCGAAACTGGGATAGAAGCCGGCATTCTCGCAGATCCTATAGTTGGAAGGAAATGCTCCAGCATTTCGAAATGGAAGGGCCGCACGAATGCCCTCGCTTCGACGGCAAGCCCATGCGGACTAACTCGCCGAACTTCCCGGATGAAAAAGAAGAATTCCAAGTTCGAGAAAATCATTACCTCACATTCGGCGACAACACCCTAAACAGCAGAGACAGCCGTTATTGGGGCGACATTCCGCGAGAAAAAGTAATCGGCAAGTCGGGTTTTGTGTTTTGGCCGATTTCGGAACGTTTCGGCTGGCATGCCAGATAAACAACAAAAATCTCAATGAGCAAAGCTTTTCGCTTCCCTCAATTTTTCGCACAATGTTTGTTATATTTAATTCAATTTTATCTGAAACATAATGAAACCGAGTTTGGTCAGGCGGAAGTTTGAAAAACAATCATATCATATCGCGGATGATTGCCGTCAGGTTGCGCGTGGGACGAAACCCGATACATCGGTAAATCTTCTCTAGCGAAGGCACTCGATGTCGCATATCCTCAAATCCTGGCCCATAGACTTCTTCATACGGCACATGTTGAATCTTCGAATTCGAACCGGTCAATTGAATAATTCTCTCCGCTAATTCATTAATGCTCACTTGCTCTGTCGAGCCTACATTAAATACTTCTCCTGCGCACTTCGGCTTGTCGAGAAGTGCCACAAGTGCCGTCACAGCGTCTTGGACGTGGCAAAAACAACGAGTCTGAGTGCCATCTCCATAAACACTGAGATTCTCTCCGTCAAGCGCTTGACGGATCAGCCTCGGAACCACCATCCCATACCGTCCGGTTTGCTTAGGACCTACAGTGTTGAACAGCCGAACCAATACCACCGGGAGATCGTTTTGTCGACAATGAGCCACCGCCAAAAATTCGTTCAATGACTTGGCGGCAGCGTAAGCCCATCGGTGATGCCCCGGAGAGCTGATAATGCTGTCGGCATTTTCCGAAAAAGGCAGCGCCTCTGACTTGCCATATACTTCCGAGCTTGAAGTTAACAAAACGGGCGTTCGACAACGAGCGCATGCGCCCAACACATTCGACGCCCCTTCCACCATCGTTTCGATGGTTTCCACCGGCTTTTCAACGATCATCTTGACGCCTACCGCCGAGGCCAAATGATAAACTCGATCCACTTCCCTCACGCATTCGGCAACGAGCAAGCGGTCGGTCATATTACCATAAACCAATCGAAATCGTTCGTTCTCTTCCAACGAGCGAATGTTTTCACGCGTTCCAGTGGAAAAATCGTCGAACACGATTACAGAGTCGCCTTGTCCAAGAATCCGTTCAGCCAGGTGCGACCCTATGAACCCTGCTCCACCAGTAATCAAATAACGCATGGCATTCTGGATTGAACTTCTCCGTTTTTATGCCGCCGTTGTTCGGAAACAGAAAAGAATATAACAAGGCGGCGACTGGCAGTCAGCAATAAGACATAAAAAGAACGCACAGAGTTTGTCAACTCATTGAGACACATCTGGAAACGCAACTTTCTTGCTTGTCAAGTCAAACAAGCCGTCTTCTTGGAGCTGGGCAATGATTGTTGTTTCCCGTCCGCGTAATACGTTTTCGATGACCCACTCAATCCGTGATTTCCAATCGTCGGCAGTGTAAGGAGAGCGGCGCGCCGCATCGCCCCATCGCGCCGATTGCGCTCGAATTGCCTTGTCGATTTGTTCCGCTCGGGCGCGAAATCGAGCCACACAACGATCCGTCGTCAAAGCCCCCTCCCCCGTCAAATGCTTCCGGGCAAGTTCAGCAAATCGTTGGCGATAATGGGAATGGCTCATGAGGTCTTGATGCAACCATTGTGGATTGCTGAATTGAAAGTAGTTTTGATGGCGGCTGGTATAAGGACCGGTTCGGTCGCTAAGACTGTCCGGCGTTCCCAAAGTGTGTTCGGCGTCGTGGACAAAAAAACGGAACCCATGCAATCCATTACGATTTCGTATTGCGAACCAATTGTTAGAGCGTTCATTGCCTAAAAAATGGGAGAGTGGTCCGTCCGAATTGCCGGCGTAGAAGTTGACCAGCATGTAGTTAATCAAATTGTCAATATCTACTAAGGCCGGCGTTTCGCTGGTCGCGGCAAGGTCTGGTGTAAGACCGGACAGCTTGGCGTAAACTTCATCGCTCGGATTCCTAGCCAAGGATCGGGAGCCTTCCCATAGTTCTCTCCACGCAGAAGTGTTTCCATCCGTAGCTTCCAGAGTATAGCCGCTCGAAAAATTGCTGCATTTGAGCGTATCATAATCCTCGCGATTGCCGCCGAAATAAGTGGCTCCGTAAGCGGCTTCGGGTCGTTCTTCGGTCATATAGATTCCCCAGTATTGTCCGTTGAGAAAGAGATGGTAATAGCGGCTTCTCGTATAAGGGGATCCTAAGTCGCGTTGTGTATCGCGGCAGAAAACATCCCGCACGAAAGTGTTGTGCGATCCATAATGGGTTTCTCTCCGCCGCGCCCAGGAATAGTTTTGCGCCGTTCTCAAATCCACCTTATCGAATCGATCGGCGCCTTCGTCGCCGAAGAGCGGATATTTGAGTTTGCCGGCGCCGTAAATCTTCCTGAAGAATAAGCGGAACCCGTGTTTGAGGGAATAACGATTCCGAGTAAATCCGCCGCGAATTCTCATGCCAGCGCCCACTTGAAACCCCTCGCCGCCATTCGGATCAATCAGCTCCATCGAAGTATAACGTTCCCACTCTTTGCCTTGTCCTCTGGGATTCGTGTAAATCCCGTAAGCGGGGTCAGTCAGATTGCCTTGGGGTGTGACTAGTGAAATGGTCGCGATTTGCTGGAAGGCTTCTTCCCATTGTTCTTTTGTGAATGACTTTATGATTTCTGGATCCATTCCGTAGTCAAATCGGATCTTGTTCCTGTTCACTGGTCGATCCGGCCAGCCGTCGGCGACTGCTCCCGCTCGGCTTTGGCGCAGGATGTCGTCCAGAAAGAGATAAGTTTGAGTAACGGGGATCGACGGCAATCGGCCCGGCGAATGCGACACCGCGCTAATACGGCTTGTTCGATCAATCGCTATAGGTTTCTCGTATTGTCGGCCGTTGGGGCCGCCATGCTCTTTTGTAGGTAGCGGAATGGAACCATCAATAGTAAACCATATGACATCCTCCGGATTGTTTTTATGAAACGACAATAAAAACGGTTCTTGGCAATATCCATGCAGATGGCTGAACTTCGGCTTTGCAGATCGATTTGCTTTGTTTTCGTAGTTGGGCATTAGAGGCAGAGGCGGCGCATGAGTCATCGCCATCGGGCCATGCCAGTCTCCTCCATCAAACCACTCTTCTTGATGCTTTTGGAAATAAAACACCACGGCGAAGAGCACCGCAATCCCGCCAATAAACAGCAAGGCTAAAACAGCTAGAATTTTCGCAAATAACTTCATTGATTGTTTCCTCGACAAATCGCTTTTAACCTTTTGAACAAACCCAAAATCCAAAAGCCGTGAATTTCGGCTGATTTTTCCTATGTCCCAAACTTTTATAGATTATTGATAAGTTGAGTGCGACGAAAACAAGTAATCAGGTGGTCGTTAATCATCCCGACGGCTTGCATGTGAGCGTAGCAGATGGTCGAGCCGACAAACTGGAATCCCCGCTGACGTAAGTCTCGGCTTAGCGCGTCAGATTCTGGGCTGACAGAGGGATAGTCGCTCCGGCACTTGAGAGTATGGACGATTGGTTTGCCTTCGACGAAACGCCAGATGTAACGGTCAAACGAATCAAACTCAGATTGAACTTCAAGAAACTTCCGCGCGTTGTTAATGGCGGCTAGAATCTTTGCCCGATTACGAATGATGCCGCTGTTTTGTAGCAACCGTTTCACTGTTTCCTCGCTAAATCGAGCCACTTGCTGAGGATCAAATCCGGCAAAAGCTTGTCGGTAGCTGTTGCGTTTTCGCAACACGGTGTACCAACTGAGGCCGGCTTGCGCCGATTCGAGCGTCAGAAACTCGAATTGCTTTTTGTCGTCGTGCACTGGAACACCCCACTCCAAATCGTGGTAGTCGACATAATCGGGTTTTCTTAAATCCACCCACGGACAGCGTTTCGGCTCTGATTTTTTTCGGAGCATTGTCCAGCGGCGTTGCATTTAGGCGAACAGTGCCCGTACCGCCTCACCTTTGTGGGCGACGGTAAATGGGCGGCCAGATTCGGACATGACGACTTTGTCTTGAGGTAGACCGAGGGCGTCGGCGATGGTGGCGTTGAAATCGGGGATGGTTACGGCATTTTCAGTGACTTCGGAGCCGGTTGCATCGGTGGCGCCGTGAACGTATCCTCCTTTGATTCCGCCTCCGGCCATGAGGCAGCTAAAAGCTTTGGGATAATGATCGCGGCCGACGTTTTGATTGATTTTCGGCGTTCTCCCAAACTCTGTGGCTAGCACGACCAAGGTGTCGTTCAACAGCCCGCGTTGTTCCAAGTCGGCAAGCAAAGCACCCAAGGCTTGATCCAACCCAGAGGCTCGTTCCCGGACGCGCTCGAAATTGTTTTGATGTGTGTCCCAACCGCCCGAAGCGACTTCGACAAACCGCACGTCTTTCTCGACAAGGCGCCGCGCAAGCAGACAGCCCTGCCCAAAAGAGTTGTCTCCATAAGCAGATTGAACGGCGGCAGTTTCCCGGTTGAGGTCGAATGCCTTCAGATCGCGGCTGTTCATCAAGGCGGCTGCATCTCGGTACGCTTTGGTGTAGGCCCGAACTTTTCGTTGGTCGTAACGCGCCTTGAATTTGGCATCAAGTTGATCAATCAGGCGAAGGCGCCGTTGCATTTTGTTCCTGTCGGTGCCTTGGGGCAACCGGCTGTTTTGAAGACCGGCCGAAGGATCGCCAATGGGCAAAGGCGCGAACCGGGATTCCAAAAAGCCGGCGCCGGGATGGCGGCTGTCTCCGCCAATGGCCACGTAGCCGGGAAGCTTTTGATTCAACTTGCCGGCGAGTCGAAGCGTCCAAGCGCCCATGGATGGATGGCGGATGGTTCCCCGCTGAGTATAGCCGGTCCGCATGAAGTAACGACCGCGCTCGTGCGCGCCTTGATTTGAGGTTAGTGAGCGGATTAAAGCGATTTTGTGCATTCGCCTGGCGATCTGCGCCATGTGTTCGCTCACTTGAATTCCCGGAACGGAGGTGTGAATGGCTTTCACGGGGCCTCGCACTTCGGCGTTCGTTTTCGGGTCCAGAGTGTCCAGATGGCTCATACCGCCCGTCATATACAGATAAATCACGCGTTTGGCGGAGGCTGTTCGCGATGGAGTGAAGGAGGTTTCGGAGGCAAAAGAGCGCAAAACAGGCAGACCTAATCCGACTCCAAGAAAAGACTTGGCCAAATACGCGGCGAAGTCTCGACGAGAGAATTCATCTAGTTGATTGATTAGCTTTTTCATGATCAGAGAAAATTCCGTTTTATTGAATAAAGGCAAATTGTCGTGTATTCAAGAGTACCCAAGCAAGGTCTTTGGCGGCCGTGCGGGGATTTTCCTTGAGTTCTGGCAACAATAATGTCCGCTCTTCTGGGCTGGGGTAGCGAGTCAGGATTGTCAAATAAATTGCATCCAGCAACTTGTCGGCACTCCGCATCGAGTCTGCAGTTGTCCGGAAAAGGGAGTTGGGCTTCCATAGATGAAAGTGAATGGGGCCGTTGAGAAGCGTTAAAATCTGGGGAACGTTGGCCTCGTCGTTGGCGTTTTCGATGGTTTCGCGGTCGGACTGGCCGAATTGCCGGAGGAAATGCCTCGCCGGCGCCGGAGAAGGAAGTTCGGAAGCGCGTACCAATTCAGCGGGGATTCCTCTCCAACGGGGATCGTCACTGCCATAGGGTCGAGAGCGTTCTTGCCTGCGTCGCTGCGATGTCGCGTTCTTCTCCGCTAATCGCATTTTTTTATTGAGAGCCTCTTGTTCTCGTTGCAAACGGCGCAATGTTACCGAATCTTGATTTTGCTTGGCGGCGTTGATCTGTTGTTGGAGAGTTCTCCGTTTTTGGAGTTGTTGGTTTCGAAGGCGGTTTGCCTGTGTTTGTTTTGCCGCTAACGCCAGTATTTTTTCGGGGCTCATGCCGACTAATTGTTCTGCTTGAGTGTAGTAGCGTTGGTTTTGGTTGGGGCGTCCCTGCCGTTCGTCCACATCTTGAACAATCAGCCCGATTATGGAATCCCAAAGTTGTTCGGCGGACATCCGTTTTAACAGAGGACCGGGATAGTAATAGGGGGGGGCGCCCTTTGTCCATTCTTCTGTGGAGACGTTTCGTTGCCAAGTTTGCGTATTGTAAAGCACTCGAAAGTAGTCCCGCATGTCGAAGTTGAGTTGGATCATCATTTCCGTCAGGTAGTTCATCAACTTCGGATGAGAGGCCGAGTAACCATCCGCCAAATCATCCACCGGTTCAATCAAGCCTACGCCCATAACTCGTTTCCAGAGGCGATTGGCGATCACCGTCGCAAAGCGCGGATTTTCCGCCGAGGTTAGCCAGGCGGCATAGCCGTCGCGGTGGCTTTCTCCTCGCTCCAGTTGGATATTGTCTCCAAAAAGGACGCCCGGTTTTACAACGGACTTGGGCTTGGCGTCGTCGTATTGGTAGTCGTCCGGCAGTTTGATCTTTGCATTCGTTTCGTTGACGCGATAGCGGAGCGGTCGAATCATCCGGCGGGCCATCTGTTGCACTTCGGGATCGACGTTTTCGCCGTCGGACAATCGGCGATTGATCTTTCGATATTCTTTCTGCATTTCTCTGTCCGTGGTTTGGACGCCGAAGATGTAGGCCGCTTGCCGATAGTAATCCAATTGAGTGAATTCGTCGTAGGGATGATTATGGCATTGCGCGCAAACCAATTGCGTTCCCAAGAATACTTGAAAGGTGTTGGCCATATGGTCTAGAGGCATCCCGGCGTCTCGAAGGTAATAACCGGCCGCTCCGTTTTCCCAGACGTATCCTTCAGCTTCAATCAACTCGCGCACTATCTGGTCGTAGGGTTTGTTCTCTCGCAACGAATTCTTGATCCAGTCCAGATAAGGTTGGCCGGGGGCATTTCGCAGTCGGGATTGCGCCCGCAACAAATCTGCCCAGTAGTGAAACTCTCGGCTTACGTAGCCTTCGGAATTCAAAAGCCGCTCAATGAGCTGTCGACGTTTGCGCGGCGCAGAAGATTGGAAAAACGAGCGGGCTTCTTCGAGATTGGGAATCCGTCCCACAATTTCGAGATAGATTCGGCGCAGAAACACGGCGTCGTCGGCCGGTGAATTCGCCTGCATGTCTTGTTCTTTCAAGCCCGCTTGAACGAGCTCGTCAATTCGCTGGACGTGCGAATTCAGCGTCGAGTCCGTCAAAGATCCAGCGGGGCGAGCAATGGCGCTTGCCGGGTTTTGTTCCGACGCAGATTCCTCCGCCATCAAAGGGCTTGAGGCCAAAAACAAAACAAGAAGGCTGGTTTTGCGTTCGAGTTTGCGCTTGTTTGTCATGTTGCTAGGAAGATTCATTACAAAGCCTTTCGTGTTTTTTCCTTTGCTTTTCCTCACCATTCACGAGTTGTCCCGTGAACGCAAGGATTCAATTGCGCTCTTTGTGGAGAGTCAAGAATAAATTCCGCTTGTTTTTCACAAATGTTTGACATCTTCCCGCAACGAGCGGAAATTCCCTTCTTCGCAACAGTGGACGAAACCCTCGGTCGCCGATAACGCATCCGACAAAAATGCTACAACAGCCATCCGCTGGCAAGAATCTTGTCCGCGGACAGCGCGCGCAAAAACAAAAAATAATCCTTGCTTGTTTTTGAATCTTCCTTTATTCTTGCTTTCTTTCATTAAACAAAAAGAGAAATTTATGAAGACTCAACCGCTATTTACGGAACCCGAACGAACGTCGCCAACGATATTGAAGAGCGTCGGAAAACACTTGCCGTCGTTGGCAGCTGTTGTCGCGCTTTCTCTTTCATCCGCCGGCTATGCGCAATCTCCCCCCACCGCGGTGATTTTTGAGGACGACTTTGAGTCCAACGAAATCAACGAAACCAAATACCAAGCAGCCAATCCGTTCTTTGAAGGCGGCCAAGGCGACATTCACGCCGAAGCCGGCGACGGAGTAATGCGCTTTGTCGGCACGACCACGCAACAATGGTGGTCCGGCGGCACCTTGCGCATTGTGCCCACCTTCGCTCCGTCAGAATCGCAAAAAATCACTCTTTCCATCGACCGCGTGGAAGAAGCGGGACAAGGAACTGCCTCCCGCAGTGCGCTGTGGATTTTCAACGAAGACGAAACCAAATACATTCTCTTTGCCGACGTGCGCGGCGAAGGAGGCTGGCGTTACAACCGAAAAATCGGCGAAGCCGGCGACGTGCCTACCGGCGGCGGCACCAATATCGGCGCTTTTAACGGCGCGGCGTTTGATGACGGCGGCCTGCACCGAATGAGCATGGTGGCCGATGGATCCACGGTAAAACTGCTTCTGGACGGGATGGAAGGCGCTGAAGTGAACTTTCCCTTCTCCCCCATTGTTTTTCACTTTGGCTCTTACGCCCGCGCCAACAACGACACCGCCGATACAACTTGGGACAATTTGGTCATAGAAAGCGAAGGGAGCGCTTCCTTCCATTCAGACACCAGAATTAGCGTTCGAGAAAATGCGATCAGCTCCCCGATTACGGTGCGCATTCCACCAGGATTAAACTCGTCGCAGGCGATTTCCATAACCATCGTCAGCGCGGATCCGAACATCGCCGTGCCGGAAGGAGGCGCAAACGGCAGACTCGAACTCACTTTTCCTGCCGGAGGCGAGAACACGGTTACCTTCAGAGTGGCTGGTAATAGTCCCGGCGGCACGCAATTCCGAATCGAAAGCAACAACGTCAACTCTGCAAACGTCTTGGCCGTGGCCGTGATTTCCAAACCCGGTCTGTTGCTGGAGGAAAATTTTGCCGGCAACTCCATCAACAATTCTAAGTGGCAAATCAGTGAACAAGGTTTTGGCAACGCCGAGGGCGAGTTCACCGTGGAACAAACTGAAGGTCGGTTGAAAATCGATGGTTTTCCGGACACGGCTTGGGCGGGCGCTTCTCTGAAGACTGCCGACAGCTACTTGGCGACCGAAGACCTCAACCTTGTTTTCGAAGGATACCGCATTTCTATCGATTCTTTCAGCGGCAGCGCAAGATCCGGCGTTTTCATCACCAACGACGACCGCTCCCGTTATGTGTTCTTCTCGCAGCTGATTGAAAATGGAGACACCACAAGCTGGCGAGTGAATGTAAATCCCGGCTCTCCAACCGGCGCAGGAACGGTCATAAACGCTTTTTCGGGAATGACGGAACAAGATATAGTATATAGGATGAAGCTGGTGGCCGACGGCAGCGATGTTGAAGTTTTCCTGGACAGCGTCTTCGGCGGCAAATTTCCATTTGAAGTCAGCACGGGCATCCACTTTGAGATTGGCGCCTATGCGCAGGATGTCGACAGCGGAGTCACCGGCTGGTTTGACAACGTGAAGATCGAAAACGCGCTCCCTTGCATACAAAGCGACGCTTCCAACGTGCTCCTTACTTTGGCGCAAACCCAAGATATGACGGTGACCGTGCCTCGTCTTGCCAATGATTCGGAAGATGTTTCCGTAACAATCACAAGCAGCGACGCCAACGTCGCCGTTCCCGTTGGATCGACCGACGGATCGCTTACACTTCACTTCGCCGCCGGCGATTCGAATTCCCAGACCGTCCGCATTCATCCCACCGGTCTCGGCACCGCCTCTTTGACATTGAGCAACGACGCAAGCGTCTGCGTTGACGATCCAATCAACGTCGAAGTGGTTTCCGTGCCTGAAGTGCTTCTCAGCGACGACTTTTCGGGAACTTCGTTTGACTCTGCAAAGTGGCGCGAAGACAGCTTCTCGTTCAACAATAGCGGTGTTGCCAAGCCGGCTCCGGACTCGATGATATCCATAGAAGACGGCCAACTGCTCATCCACGTAGAAGTCGAAACCCCCGCTTGGCCGGGATTGGCGCTCTTCACCAAGCAGACCTTCTCAGCCTCCGCCGCCGAGCCGCTGACTTTTGAAATCGACCGCAAAATGGTGGACTTCGTCCTGGCGGCGGGAGTGAGCTCGGAAAGCCGAACGGGCATTTCAGTGCGAAGCGAAGACAACTACGTCTTTTTCGTGGATCATACCACGCACGACGCCCGCAATTTCGGCTGGCGCTATAACCGCGTTCCCGGCAATGACGACAACGAAAGAACTGGCAACGGTGTCAACATCCCCGCCTTTGACGGAGGCTCCTTCGACAACCGCATGAATCACCGAATGAAAATGGTGCTGAACGGCTCCACCGTGAAACTATTTTTGGATGACGTTTTTGGATCGGAAGTGGACTTTCCGTTTTCGGACAACCTGTCTTTTGGATTTGGTTCCTATGCGGACGACGTCGGCCCGGCAGACGCGGACGGAACAGCGCGCGGCAACCAAACCAAGGGATTCTTTGACAACGCGCGGATTACCGGCGGATCCACGCCATTCACGCCGATGCCACCTCCAAGCGCGGCGGCCATTACCGCCTTCTCCGTTCAAGACGGAAACTTGGTGATCGAATGGAATGGTGCTTCCTTGCTGGAATCCAACACTATCGACGGAGAATACACACCAATTGCCGACGCCACACCGCCCAGCACCGCCGTGCCTATCGCGGACGGCAACAAATTCATCATTGCCCGATAAACGCCGAGCAAACACAAACCAAACCATCACCATAAACCCGTTTAGCGGTTGCAGAAGGCTGGCGAGAGCGATAAACCAATCGCTCTCGCCAATTTTCTGAAGCGTCACCAATCGCCAAACCATCTCCCTTCCCTAACCCTTCCACAACAAAAACAAAAACGAAGAAAAATACCTCTCTGCGCCCAAAAAAGACGAGAAAAAGGCCAAAAATCTCAAAAAAAGACGAGAAATCCTCGAATCCGCAAAAAAGTTGAGAAAAAAGCTTGCGCTCAAGGTGGATTTTTGATTTTCTCGCTTTTGAGAACAGTAGGCGGGTTGATTCGTCAATCGGGTCTCCCCACTGAAATATCACAGTTTGGATATGCAAATGCGTCGGGAGAGTCGTAATTACCTTTCCCTGTTGGCTTCGGCAAACAGGTGGAAACTCGCGTTTTTAATTCGCCTGCTGTTCTCAATCGGCCTGGACGCGGGGAGAGGTTTCTCAAAATGCGCCGGCCCAATGCGGAATTAAAGACACGAATCAGCAAAGAAAGACCTTTTTATGAATCCATTTAACAGCAAAAATAAGATTGACCGCGCCGTTAGCGCGGCGGAAAATGTCTCCAAAGGAGAGGAGAAGATGAGCAATTCATCGACAAAGACGCCTTGGTATCTGCGCTTTGCGCCGTGCGCCTTGAAACTGAAGGGAATCGCCGCAACCGCCGGCATCGGCACGATTTACGGCCTGCTCTTCGCCGGCCTCCTGCTAGCGCCGTTGCCCAGCGGGAAAGTCCAAGCGCAATGCAAAGTCCAAATCCCCTGCTACGACAACTTGGAATTCGGCGACGCCACCAGCAAAGCTGACTGCGACCGAATCCTGCAAGAAGTGCTGAAGAAGATTGAAGACCAAGGGGATGCGATCAACGACGCTTATGATGCAGCGATAAGGTGCGACACAAGGTATACGGAGGAGCTAAAAATGAACAATCTCGTGCACCTAGGTGCGATGGCCCGGGGCGCGCTACAAGCCGACGAGATAATGTGGGAATGCTTGGGAATCGGAGGCTTAGCGGGGGGAACGGCAGCCGGCGTTTCGCGCAATTTGTCTATCCGTATTAGAGGATCTACAGTTGCCATTGGACGCATTGGATCCGGCATTATTGGACTCGTCGTCAGCATTGGCGCTTTCGGCATATGCAAGACCCTAAGGGACGACACCTTGCAATCTGCCATAGACGTCGCTAATAAAACAAAGGAGCATGCCGATGAAGTGGCCTTGATGAAAAGAGATAACTGCCGAAAAGACACCAATTATGCACGCGCCATAAGAAACCGCGACAATTGGAATGGCGGTCGCTACCCTAGCGGCAAGGGGTACCGGTACAACATCGGAAATTACAGGAGAGCCATAAACGCGGCCAAAGCGGATCACGCAAAATGCTTGGCACATTTCACCTACGGCGACTGCGGCGGCAACTGAATAATTTGAATTGGACAAACAACAAGAACGACACTTTTACGATATTAAGATCATGAAAACATTACTTAAACTCACTTACAAATTCACAACCGAATTAGCATGGTTTATGGTGCCGGGGCTGGGGCTGTTGGCCTATGTTGCATGGACTCACTTGCCGGCGTATCAGCGGGTCTCTACTTTTCTGGCCGCGCAGGAAGCCGGGCCGCCAACGCAAAATGCGGACGACTCGCTCGGCGGATTGCTGAACGAAGAGACTGCGCCAAAGACAACGGCGGACGAAAACGCGCCGCCGCGATCTATCTTCGCTCAATTGTTCGACTTTATGTCCGACGAAGAGTTTGCGGTCTATCTCGGTTTGACCGGCGAAACCGCCGAAGAATTGGACAAGGAAGAGGCCGAGTTTGTCAAGATCATTCAATCCAACCCCAAGCTGTACGAGGCGCATTTGCATGAAGCGGTAGCCAAACAGGCGGCCATCACGCGCCAATCCTTAGCGAATAAGTTTGGGGAAAACTGGGCGTCCACCGTGGACACCAACAACTTCTTTGTCCAGATGCGCATCTTCCATGTTGCCGAGCAGGAAGCCTTGCGACGCACCAAGAAGGGCGAGCTAACCGATAAGCAACAAGAAGAAGCCGACATGAAAAAACTTCTTGCCAGAGAGCGAGAAAGATATCAAAGGCTAACAGACTCTGTTGCGAATTGGCAAGATACTCTTTGGGCGGATAGAGAAAAGCAGTATCCGCATGTCGAGGAGTACAAATACCGAAGAATGAAAAGCGAGCTGCGCTTGGCGCAGGAGCAGGCGGCGTTTGAGTTACATCGTCCGCTGTGGGTTCATCTGGGTTTTTTGCCGGAGGACAACGTCCATAAGCAAGACAAGACGCTCAAATATGCCGACTTGCTTTCCATGTCCGTTCGCATTGGCTACGCTGTGGAAAAGAAGGATCGGGAGCTTTGGGATGCGGCTGACCCAAAGCTGCGCGCATGGATAACTGCGGAGAACGCAAAACAAGATGCGTTCGATGACCGCGCGGCTACATTGACGACTGAAGCGGAGTTAGAAAGTTGGTGGACGTTGTGGGTTAGAGATTTTGATGAAGCGGCGTACATAGCGTCCAGCGATGTGGAGTTTGCTCGTTGGCGGGCGCGCGTCAATGAAGCTGCCTCTCCTCCGGCGCAAAATCCCGGTGGTTTGTTGTTGGAAGAAACTTCTCCTCTTCCCGCTCCGGTGACCAACACTGATGATAGCGGAGAAACCACGCCAACGCCTCCGCCCGGTCCCGGCAGTGAGGAAGAAACCACCAGCGGCAACCTTGGCGATGATGCAACACCCGGCAGTGACAGCCCCACCGTTCCCGGCGGATTGGAGTAATCATTGGATTAAATTTTGCGCTTTTATTTTCAACCGTTGGGTTCTTCCAGCGGTTTTTTTAATGAAACCGACAATTTTTGCATCAATAAACGTTCTCTGGGCATTTCTTTTCGCTGCGCCTTTGTTTGCGGACAAACCGTTGAATTGGGAGGAAGGCGAGAATCATCGCCGGGCGCAGTTGACGGTGGAAACGGGAGAAGCGGACGGATTTGCGGAAATGTCGGCGGCGGTGGCCGGCGTTGATTTTCTCAATCGCCTTCGGGATGAGGTTTCCATTACCAATCAGATTTATTTGAACGGTTCGGGCGTTGCCTCCGCGGATATTGACGGCGACGATCTTTGCGATCTCTACTTTTGCGGTTTGGAAAGCGCCAATGCGCTGTATCGAAATCTGGGTGGCTGGCGATTTGAAGACATCACGGCTTTTTCCAAAACAGCCTGCGCCGACCAAGCCTCCACAGGCGCCGTGTTTGCGGACATTGACGGCGACGGCGATTCAGATCTGTTCGTCAATGGAATTCGCCGAGGGACGCGCCTTTTCCTCAACGACGGACGCGGTGTTTTCCAAGAACGAACCGAAACTTGGGGATTGTCTAACTCGCAGGGTAGCACTTCGATGAGCTTGGCGGACATTGATGGAGACGGTTGGCTGGATCTTTACGTGGTCAACTACCGCAACTCCACAATGCGAGACGAGCCGGATGCGCAGTTTGACCTTCGAATCCACAAAGGCGTTTATGAACTTGTCGCTTACAACGGCCGGCCGGCTTCGTCTCCCGATTTGATGGGCCGATTTTCCTTTGACCGAGAAAGCGGCGTTTTGGAGAACGGGCAGGCGGATCAGCTTTTCCGAAACGACGGCAAGGGACGGTTGACGCCAATTCCTTGGAACAGCAGCGCTTTCTTGGATGAAAAAGGGCGTCCCGCTCCCCCGCCCTATGATTGGGGATTGGCCTCTGTTTTGCGCGATCTCAATGGGGATTCTTGGCCGGATTTATATGTATGCAACGACTTCCAATCTCCCGACCGCATTTGGATCAACAACGGCAAGGGAAGTTTTTCCCCTCTTGCGGAGGAAGCCGTTCAACAGACCAGTTTGTTTTCGATGGGGGTGGATGTGGCGGACGTCAATCGCGATGGCGCAGATGATATTTTCGTGGCGGATATGCTGAGCCGCCGCCACGCCCTTCGGCAAGTGCAGGTGATGGAAGAAACATCTTTTGCCCAATATCGCAATTCTCAAAGCAAGCGCCCGCAATCTCCACGAAATACACTTTTGCTGAACCGCGGCGATGACCGCTACGCCGAGATTGCCCGATTGAGCGGATTGGACGCATCGGATTGGTCTTGGTGTCCGGCCTTCATCGACGTGGATTTGGACGGATACGAAGACCTTCTCATTACTACCGGTCATTGGCGCGACGCGCAGAATGCCGACGTTTCCCGCGAGATTGACGAAGTCATCCGCCAACGTTCGCTTTCAGGAATTGCCCGCCTCCAACTTCGCCGACGCTTTCCTCGCTTGAACACGCCGAACGCCGCCTTCCGCAATCGGGGCGATTTGACCTTTGCCGACGCCGGCGCCGATTGGGGATTTGACTCCACCCGAATTAGCCACGGCATGACGCTGGCCGATTTGGACAACGACGGCGATCTGGATTTGGCGATTAACTGCTTGAACGATGCGCCCTTGCTCCTGCGCAATCGCTCTCCCAAACCGCGCATCCGAGTGCGGCTCAAAGGAACGCCTCCCAACACGCAGGGAATCGGCGCCAAAGTCACCGTCCTCTCCCGCCAACATCCGACGCAGACGCAGGAATTCCTCATCGGCGGTCGCTACCTTTCCAGCGATGATCCAAGCCGAGTCTTCGCCGCCGATTTGCGCGCAGAGGCGACAATCCGCGTTCGTTGGCGAAGCGGACGCAGAACAACGATTGAAAAAGTTCGCGCCAATCACCTTTATGAAATCATCGAACCGGTCAATCCCTCCCCTTCCCTATTTGCGCCGCCGCAAAATTCCCAAGCAACTATGTTTCAAGACGCAACAGCTGACCTCAATCATCAACACTCCGACTCTTCTTACAACGACTACTTTATGCAAAAGCTCTTGCCTCGGAAACTGAGCGAGAGTGGACCTGGGATCGCTTGGTTTGACTTCAACGGAGACGGTTGGGAAGACCTCCTCATCGGCGCCGGAAAAGGAGGCAAACTCGGCGTCTTTCGCAACAACGGACAAGGGAAGTTCATCCGCCAACGCGCCCAAGCCTTTGGCTCCGCCGTTCCCCGCGACCACGGCGCAATTTTAGGATGGAAACCAAACGATCAAGACATCTTCCTGCTTATCGCGGAAACAAACTACGAAGACTCCCGCCCGGATGCTCCCGCCTTGAGACAGTTTTCCGTTCTCCATGGAACTGATAACCGGGATGTATTGCGCTCTGATGATAGCTGCGGCCCCTTAGCTATGGCCGACGTGGACAACGACGGCGATCTCGATCTCTTTGTCGGCGGCAGCCGCAAAGCCGGACGCTATCCCGATCCTCTCTCTTCTTACTTGCTTCGCAACCAATCCGGACGGCTCGTCCTAGATGTCGAATCTTCCCAAACCTTCTCCCAGTTGGGAATGGTCCAAAGCGCCATCTTCACCGATCTGAACTCAGACGCCTCACCCGATTTGGTGTTGGCGGGCGATTGGATGCCCATTTGTCTCTTTCTCAATCGCGGCGGGAAATTCGAATCGTGGAACCCGCCAATCCGCCAAACTGCCGAAAACGACCAAAACTCCTCGCCTTCTCGCTTTCACGATCTGATTGGCTGGTGGAACAGTGTCAGCGCCGGAGACTTTGATGCGGACGGTCGAATGGATATCGTCGCCGGGAATTGGGGACGCAACAGCGCACCCTCCCCCCCTCGCCGATTGTATTTTGAAAGACGCTATACAATGGGAAAACGATTGCTAGAAGCCGATTATGATTGGGAACTCGCCGACTGGGTGCCAAAACGAGACTGGATGACGCTTGGCGCCGTCTTTCCGTCCCTCCTCAAACAATACCGCAGTTACACGGCCTTCGGACGAGCGCGAGTTGCCGAAATCCTCGCAAGCGACTCCTTCCCGCCCACGCAATTCATCGAGGCATCCACCTTTGACTCGATGGTTTTTCTCAATCGTGGCGATTTCTTTGAAGCCCGTCCCCTCCCCATCGAAGCGCAATTTGCCCCCGTGTTTGGTCTGGACACCGGAGACGTGAACAATGACGGCCACATCGACATCGTCCTCACCCAGAACATTTGGTCTCTCGCCGGGACAAGCGGACGCCAAGACGCCGGCAACGCATTGCTCCTGCTTGGACAAGGCGACAGCAACTTCCACGCCGTTCCGCCCCGTGTCAGCGGTCTAGCCGTCTACGGACAAGGACGAGGCCTTGCGCTTTGCGACTATGATCACGACGGTCGACTCGACTTGGCCGCCGCGCAAAACAACGGAACAACGCGGCTTTATCACAACCAAATCGAACGCTCCGGCCTTCGCGTCCAACTCAAAGGTGACCCGAACAATCAAGCGGCTATCGGCGCCCAAGTGCGGCTTACTTTTGCCGACAATCCGCCCGGCCCCATCCACGAAATCCGATTGGGAAACGGTTACCTATCCCAAAATCCCAGCGCAGTTGTTTTAGGCAGCTCTCAAACTCCCGTCGGAATTGAAATTCGTTGGCCAAACGGAATCGTCGAACAAATCGCTTTGTCGCCCGACATCGAAGAAATCTCCAAAACCATCCCCAAGCGCTAATCTCTTGAATTCGTTGGTTCATTTAAAAACATGCCGCTACTTCGGCTCTTTTTGTTTACTTCCGAAAAAGTTTCTCTTGTTGGGCAACCCTTTCTTTGCGAGTCAACCAATTCACTAACTCCGCCAAGTAGGCAAAGCAGATTGAACTTCTCCTTGTAACATGGATTCCCATGCCTATGCCGCATTTCTAAATACGCAACTGATGATTTTATAGTTTCGTTGGACTGCATGATCCCCAGAAGCGCAAAAGTTATGATTAGAAAGTGTGCCCGATGTTCACCAGCGGTTTTCCATTTAGCGGATTGACCATGATCGGCAGTTTGGGATAGACGCCGTCTTCACCTTGGAATCGATCTGTAATCGGCCAGTGTTGCAATCGGCGGAAGGAGCGAGTTCCATTTGGCATTGTAAAAGTGCCGAGTGATTGCGCCCACTTTTCCATGCCTGTTGACCAGTCTTTATCATCCAGCGTAATGAAGATGCCGGCCGCCACTTTGGAGTTGGATTTGATGACTTGCGCAAACGCTTTGACTTGATCAATGGACGGCGCGCCGCCTTTGACCTGCACAATCACTTCGTCTTCGCCATCATCAGTTTTTCCGTAAAGTTTGCCCTTGCCGTCAATCCCGCCGTCGCATCTTTTGATTTTGTTGGAGAGAATGCCGATGTCGCCAAAGTTCAAAGACTCCGCCGCCCAAGCCTCAAACGATTCCCAGTCTTGCTTAGCAAGCAACCTTGCGCCCGTGATATTCGTGGGAATGCCGTAAATGGGAACATCGATGCCGCACTTATTTTTCATGCGTTTGCGAGTCACGGAGTGGACGGAGAAAACCGAAATATCGATGCCGATGAATTGTCGCTTATTATTGAAAGCCGAGTGCAAAGCCGTGCCGCATCCGCAAAACGGGTCTAGCACAATATCCCCCTCGTTGGAGCTGGCTTTGATGATGCGGTCCAGCAAAGGAAGCGGTTTCCTAGTAGGGTATTGCCAATCGTCGTTTCTCTCTTTTGACTGGAAGACGGTATTTATTTCCCAAACAGAATCGCACTTTTTCGTGTCTTTACCAGTCCATCCGGAAGTTTTCTTTGCAGGCACAATTTGTGAGTTGAATTTGTGATTGTTTGCCTTTGAGTAAAATAACAAGCTGTCATGTTTAGCAGGGAAGGATTTTGTTTGATTTCCAGTTCCTCCATAATGCCAAACAATCTCATTCCGAAAGTTCTTTGCGCCAAAGACAGCATCCATAAGCAGGCGCAAGTAGTAGTTTGAGGAAGGATCACAATGCAAATAGATGCTGCCGGTTTCTTTGAGCAAGTCATGCAAGAGCCAGAGGCGGTCGGCCATGTAAGTCAAGTAAGCCAGCATGCTGTCGTCTCTCTTTTCTAAGTAGCTCCGCAAACCATTGATGAGTTCGCAAGCGGGATGCGCTGTGGTTTTGCAGATGCGTTCGGTGCGTTCATAGGCTTGTTGATCGTAAGTCCACATATCCGTGAACGCATCCATCGAGCCGGTGTCTGATTCTTTGGATTTGGAGGTGGACGCGCCATAATTCCGATTACTATTGAACGGCGGATCCAGATAAATCAGATCAATGATACCCTGCACGCCTTTTTCTTTCCAAGCGGTCATTATGTCGGCGCAATCGCCGTAGTAAGCCGCCCCAGTTTGGTAGTCTAATTTTAGAGGTGTCACAATCTAGCAATCTATTTGTGTTGGTTGGTTGCCCTCGCCTTTCATTCTTTGTAGGGATTTTGCGCGGAGGAATTTATATCGTCCACGGAAAACGCATAGGGTAGTAGTTGGCGGATGCCGCTGCAACTTTCTAATGAAATTGTATAGTGCTGTTTTTTCAAAGGTGGTTTTTTCGGGGAATGAATTAGCGCACGTTGCGGTGAGTGTCTTCAAGTTCATTCAAGGCGCGGTTGACGACGCGGACGGTGTATTTGCCGCCGGCGTAAAGTTCTTTGCGCGGTTGTAGGGCTTTTCGCAATTCGTCAATGACGGGCCGGGCTTGTTCACCGATTTCATCTAAAACGATGGCTGCGTGCAGTCGTTCCCATTGTTCGCCATTCTCTAAAACAGAGGTCAAGACGGACAAGGCGTCGGCGGGTTTGCCGAGACGACAAAGAGCATAAGCGGCCGCTGTTCGAACTACGGGCGCCGGGTCAAGAAGGGCTTGGCGAACGGCGGGTTCCGCTGTTGCCGCCGCTTTGCCGATGTTGGCGATTCCAATGGCGCCCCAGTAGCGCACTGCCGCCGCTTCATCGCTGAGGGCATTCATCAAGGCCGGCAAATTTTGTCGTTCCCCGGACGCTAAAACTGCCGCGCGAGCCGTGCGTTGGGCAAGGTTTTCTCCGCCGTCGCTTCGCAGAATTCCGTAGCGATGGCCGATTTTCTTTTCTAGATCGACTAAAAGCGGTTCTGCGATTAAGCCGAGGTCCTTCGTTTCCTTGACCCAAGCTAGATGAACTTCTCGCATTGTCAGCAACCGTTTTTCGTGCTGGGGATCGGCGGCCAGATTGTTCATTTCGTGAGGGTCGGCGACCGTGTCATAAAGCTCTTCCACGGGCTTTGTGGGGGAGAAGAAGCGTTTGGCGGATTGTCGGAGGATACCCGCCTCGTGGCGCCTCCGAAGTTCTTTCATCGTCGATCCTTTCTCCGAAGTGTTCATATACTGATAAAACGTCTTCTGAGGCTCGTAATTTCGGATGTATTTATACCGCTGACCCCGAACCATGCGAATAATGTCGTAGCGTTCGTCCATTCGATCCCGCGCTCCATAAACGAATCGGCGCGCCATCGGTAGATTCGAGCCAAGAAACGGCCTGCCTTGAACGTGTTTGGGAATCTCAATTCCCGCCAAACGAAGCACTGTCGGGCCAAGATCAATGGAACTGACCAATCGCATGGTCTCGGAATTCGGCGCTCCCTGCCCGTCTTTTCGCCATTTCTCCGGGATGCGGACAATCAACGGGATGTGGGTTCCCGAATCATAAAGCCAACGCTTGGCTCGCGGCAAGCCAACGCCGTGATCGGACCAGAAGAAAATGATGGTGTCCTCGTAAAGTCCATCCTCTTTCAACTGCCGGATGAGTTGCCCCGCCCAAGCGTCCATCGCCGTAATCAGCTCGTAGTTCCGCTTCCAATCCTCCCGCGCCACCGGAGTGTCTGGGTAATATGGCGGAAGATTGGTCAAGGAGTCCGCATTCTGCCGTTGTTTCGGCGTCAGTCTCGCCGTCACTGAGTGATATTTGCTTTCGTTGGCAATGCCGCTTTCGTGGCAACCTGAAAAATTGAAAACTGCAAAGAAAGGCTGATCTTTCTTCAGGCGTCCCCGCCAATGCGCGCGGCCGCTGGAATCATCCCAAGTCTGCAACGGCGTCTCAAACTGATAATCTTCCTTGAGATTGTTGGAGCAATAGTAGCCGTTCTCCCGCAGATAAACGGGAAAAGGCTTGATGAATGAAGGCAGCTTTGCTCTGCAACGCATGTGATGCGTGCCCAAGGTGGTTTGGTACATTCCAGTAATGATCCCGCTTCGACAAGGGGCACATACTCCCGCCGTGGTAAACGCCCTTTTGTAGCGCACTCCTTCCGTCGCCAGCCGATCCAAATGCAGCGTGATGGCGTGGGGATCGCCAAAACAGCCAAGGTGCGGACTAATATCTTCTGCGGAAAGCCAAAGAATGTTCGGCCTCTCTGCCGCAAACCCGAAAATCGTAAAACCACTCAACAATAGAAAACAAATGCGTATGAACATAGAGATAATCCTACTTTTGCGGGATCGATCTTCAAGATCCAATTCTCGTTCCGCTTTTCCCTTCCTCTCTTCTGTTTCTCGTTGCGGCGGACAAAGTTTTATACTAGGATGCGAGGAAAATATGAACGGCGCTTCAAAACCTATTGAAACAAC
The DNA here is from genome assembly GCA_965203425.1 of Limisphaerales bacterium. Classification (GTDB taxonomy): domain Bacteria; phylum Verrucomicrobiota; class Verrucomicrobiia; order Limisphaerales; family AAA164-E04; genus UBA2970. The sequence goes on from OZ241891.1 coordinate 1,291,513, forward strand.
TCCTTCATTCCCTCGCGCAGACCAACGCCAGCCCGATCAACTCCGTCCGATTCGCTTTCAAAACCACATTGCCCCTCACGCCACCGGTTCCACGCTAATTGAATGGGGCAACACCCACGTCCTCTGCGCCGCCACTATCGAAGACAAGGTGCCTCGCTGGATGAAAGAGAAAAACGTTCAAGGCGGATGGATCACCGCCGAATACACAATGCTCCCCTACTCAACCACCAACCGAAAAATGCGGGACAGCACCCGCGGCAAAATCGACGGGCGCTCGCAGGAAATCCAACGGCTTATCGGTCGTTCCATGCGCGCCGCCGTCAATCTAGAAGCCATCGGCGCCCGCACAATCTGGATCGACTGCGACGTCATCCAAGCCGACGGCGGCACTCGAACCGCCGCTGTGACCGGCAGCTTCGTAGCGCTATCCCTTGCCGTCAACCGCTTGCTCAAAGAAGACCAACTGGAAAAATCGCCCATCGTCAAATCCATCGCCGCCGTCAGCGTTGGAATCGTCAACGGCACCCCACTCCTCGACCTTCGCTACCAAGAAGACGCCGCCGCCGAAGTGGACATCAACATCGTCATGTCTTCGGAACAAGAATTCGTGGAAATCCAAGGCACCGGCGAAAAAACCACCTTCAATACTCACGCCCTCGAACAAATGCTCAACTTGGCCAAAGACGGCATCGCCACCCTCTGTAACTTGCAAAAAAAAGCCATCGATCCCGCGCCGACCACGCTATCCACCGGACAATGAGCCGGCAACTTCGATCCTTCTATTTGATGCGGCACGCCGAAGTGGAAACCGCCTATCACCAAACCTTTGGCGGACGAATCAATATGGGACTCTCCAAACAAGGCCAAGCCCAAGCGCGCTCGCTGGCTAACTTTCTACGGCGATTTTCTTTGGATTCATGCTTCTCCAGCCCAATGAAACGAGCCGTCCAAACCGCCGCGCCCTGCCGAGAATCCACAAAACTCCTTCTTTTAAACGAACTGAGAGAAGTGGACTTCGGCGATTGGACGGGACTCCACTGGGAAGAAGTGCGGGAAAAATACCGAAAAAGCCCCCGCGATTGGCTTCACCTGCTGGAAGCCAACGCCATTCCCAACGCCGAACCCATCGAACAATTCCGCGACCGAATTCAGGAAAGCTGGAACATCCTCATCCGCCCCGAAAATGGCAACCGAATCGGCGTCTTTGCCCACGGCGGCGTCCTTCGCATGTTGCTCGCCCTGCTCCTTCAAATGCCGTGCATCAAATGGCCGTTTTTGAACTCAGCTACGCCAGTGTCACCATCCTCCACATCCAAGAAAACCGCCCCGAAATCCAACTTCTCAACTACTGCCCTTGGCGCGCCACCGTCTAAAATCTCTAACAAAATAAACAATAAAATAACTTCGCAAAGTTGTCCATTGCGTTGATTCACTTACTTAGAAAGTTTTTAGGTTGGAAAGAATTGGACCGTTTTTTCAAACAAGACACACCCCCTATCAGTGATCTTTATCCAACTACAAAAAACTTATTCTGCCTTTGAATCGAGGAGTTCTTCTGTTGTTTGCCGTTGTAGAGATTGGCGGGCCTTTATGCGTTCTTTGCGTTGGCGTTCTAGCTCCATCTCTTCTCTATAACGCCGCTCTTGCTCTTGCTTTGCTTGCCACTGTTTACTCTGTTTGATTAGATGGTTGTATTGCGTGGCCAATTCTTTCTCTCGCCCAAGCTTCGGCTTCAGCGGCTGTTTCTTCGTCAATCTTTTTGAGTTCTTCAATCAAAGGTGCGTCTAAGTCTTGATAGCGTTGTTCTTTGGCGGCGGCGATTTTCTCCGCAATCCAGCTTTCGTCTTCGGGGTTGTCTAATGGGATGCCGATGGTTTGAGCGGTTTGCTCGATCCACTCAATATGATCAGCATGCCAGTTGGGATCTGCGGGGTCGCCTTGGTCTAGTTCTGTTTGAGAGAAGTTGCGGCGATCTCTTAGGAAAGCGGCCACTTCCTGCCAAGGCTCCGGCTCTACAGTCCAACCGCTTTCTGCTCTGGAAATTGCATCTTTTGCCTTCGCTTCGGCGATGGTGGCAAAACTGGCCGGCTTGTCTTTTTCGTATCGAGCCGTCACTCGGCGGAATTCTTCAAAGCTGATTGTCGTGCGTTGGGCTTCTAGATAGGCAGCTATCCTCTGTGCGCTACTTCGCTTGATTTCTTGCCGAAAAATCCAATCGCCTAAGTCGGCTAAAGCCCGGCCTTGCGCATCTAGCGATTCGTAGGCCTTCAAATCTTCCTCGGCAATTGCTTTCAACGATGCTGTCAACTCTGGGTCTCCCTTAATCTCCAATCCGTCCAAGATGGTTTCCTTCCTGTTGCCGTGCGGGCTGTTCAAGTAGGCCTGTCTCTTTTTTCGCTTTGCTTCTGCCTCCGCTTCGTCTTCAGTCAAAGTCTCCAGTGCCGAAGGCAGAGCTTCCACAAACTCGGCAAAGGCGTGCTTTTTCTCCTTCTTTTGCGCCTCTGTCGTCTCTTCGACTTGGCTTTCTGTCTTTTCGGCCTCTGCTGTCACTGCTTTTTCCTTGCCAAGATGCGCCAGCCAGAAGATTCCCGCCAATGCAACCATGCCCATCCCAATAATCACGTAACCTTGCTTTCTCATCGTCAAAGAATCCTTTCTGTTTTCTTTTTAACAATTTTAGTCGTTGTTTGTTTCGCTATCTAGACAATTCTCGTACTCTTCCCATGCTGCTTTCAATTCTCGCGCAGTTTTTTCATTTAACCACTCTATCCATCTGACGTAGCAATCCAAAATTGGCTGTAATTGATCTCTTCTTATTACATGAATTCGATTCCATGCGTCATTAATTTTCCTCCTTAACCGGTTGATTTCGTCTAGGTATGGTTGCAAATCGACTATGCCAACATATGCAGCGTAGTACGCCGGGCTTGTCTCAATGCTCCTAATTTTGGCTTCCAGATCGTCTATCAACTTGAACTTAGCTGCAATCAAGGCCTCGACAGGAGTCAATTTGGCGTTAAAAAAGTCGTCGATTTGCTTTCGCTGGCTCGCATACCCTTGCGCAATTGTCGCATGCCTCGAATAGTATTGCTCTAGGCAGTTGTTAAAAGCGCCGGGCGGGAAGGGCGGAAAGGAAGGTTCTGGGACTGGCGGTGGATCGGGAAGATTCGGGGTGCCGGTAGATTGCGCTGTCGGGCCGGTGGTTTGGGTTATCAAGGCAACCGCGATTATTGTTGCAACCACGAGGATTGCCGTTTTTCCGTTCGTCTTTGATTTCGTCGTTGTCGTTTTCATTGTTCCTTTGCGCTGCTTGTTGTTCGATTTGGCTACGCGAGCCAACCAGTTCCAATAAAAAAAGGAGTTTTTTATGTCCAATAAATATCCTGTTGCTTTTTCTGATTCGTGACCGTCAGGCCTGATTCTCACGGAATCTCGCGACAGAGGTTTAGGAATCGAGAGCAATCTGCAGCATTTTTGGATGGGTTGGAAGCTTTTTCTCGAACTTTTTTCAATTTTTGCCAAAGGGACTTTTGGTTTTTCTGGAAAATGGTTTGGGTTGGGGCATTTTTCGGTTGGGTGTAGAGTTGTTGAATTCTGTTGCCTGTGGCGGCGGCGGAAAAAGAGGAGGAAAGTTTAGGCGAGTTTTTCTTTTAGCAAAGTAGGCAAGTCGTCAATGGCCACTCGGATTTGTTTTGTGGTGTCTCGCTCGCGCAAGGTGATGGTGTCTTTGGTTTTGGCGGAGTTTCCGTCGCCGATGGTGTCGAAATCTATGGTAACGCAATATGGTGTTCCGGCTTCGTCTTGCCGGGCATAACGTTTTCCTATGGAGCCGGTTTCATCGTAGATAGCGGCGAATTGGGTTTTAAGAGAGTTGTAAATTTCTTTAGCTTTGGCCACCAGCACGGGCTTGTTTTTTAGCAAAGGAAATACGCCGATTTTGAAGGGGGCGATTTTGGGATGAAACTTCATGACGACGCGTTTTTCCAGTTGGCCTTTGGCGTTGGGGATTTTTTCCTCGCTGTAGGCGTTGCACAAAAGGGCAAGAACTAATCGATCCACGCCGGCGCTTGGCTCGATGACGTGCGGCAGGTATTTTGTCTTTGCGTCGGCGTCAAAATATTCTAGAGATTTTCCGCTGTGTTCTTGGTGTCGACGCAAGTCGTAATCGCCTCGTGCGGAGATGCCTTCCAGTTCCTGCGATCCGAAGGGAAATTGGAACAAAATATCGACGGTTGCTCTTGCATAGTGAGCAAGTTCGTCGCCGGTTTGCTTGTGCAATTGTAGAGAGTCGGCGGGTAGGCCGATGCTTTCATACCAACGCAAACGTTGTTGAATCCAGTATTGATGCCATTGTTTCCAGCCCCAGTTGGGAAGTGGGGTTTTGGCGTTGACTTCTTCGGACGAGGTGCCGTTTTGAGATTGGACAACTTCATCTGGTTTGATGAAGAATTCAAGTTCCATTTGCTCGAATTCTCTCGACCGAAAAGTGTAGTTTCGAGGGTTGATTTCGTTGCGAAATGCCTTGCCGATTTGGCAAATTCCAAAAGGGATTTTTTGGCGGCAAACGTCGAGGACGTTCTTGAATTGAACGAAGATGGCTTGTGCAGTTTCCGGCCGTAGCCAAGCGACATTTTCTTCGGATTCCACTGGCCCGACCCAAGTTTTGAACATCAGGTTAAATGCGCGAGGTTCGGTTTTTTCCGCATCGCAGGCGGCGACCGTTTTGCCGGGTTTTTCAAGGCAGGCGCTGGAATCCAGTTGATCTGCCCGGAAGCGCCCTTTGCACTTTTTACAGTCGATCATCGGATCGCTGAAGGTGTCGGCGTGTCCGCTGACTTCCCAAACTTGGGGATGCAGGATAATGCTGGCGTCTAGGCCGACGACGTCCTCGCGCTCGCTAGTCATGCTTTGCCACCAGCAATCTTTGATGTTGCGCTTCAGTTCGACACCGAGAGGGCCGTAGTCCCAAAAGCCATTGACGCCGCCGTAGATTTCCGATGATGGAAAAATGAATCCGCGACGTTTGCATACGGAGACAATCTTCTCCATTAACTTACTACTTTTAGGATTGGACATAAGCGCGAGGCCTCTGGTTTCCTTCCGCCTGAATCGCTCTTTTAGTCTTCGGTGATTGGTTGTCAATGTCAAGCGGAAGCATCGGAACGTAAAAGTGCGGAAAACCAACCCGACCGCTAACAACTTGTAGGAACTTCCTGAAGAACTTCGACGCAGTGCGGAATGGCGCCGACGACAAAGCCCAGGCATTCTACCGCGCCTTGGGGTTTGCCGGGCAAGCAGAGGACGAGCGCTTTGTCCACTGCGGCGGCAAGACTTCGCGAAAGAATACCGTTTGGCGTGATCTTCATGGATTCCATGCGCATCACTTCTCCGAAACCCGGCAGCTCGCGCGAGGCAATTTCGCGAACCGCCTCCGGAGTAACATCGCGAGCGGCGATTCCTGTGCCGCCGGTTGTCAGAACAAGGTTGCTTCCTCGTTGAATCATCTCTTTGACCGCCCGTTGAATTTCCCGTTTTTCGTCCGCAACCACTGCGTCGCCAACCACCGTCCAACCATACCCAACCACCGCTTCCTTCAAGGCGGGGCCGCCCAAATCATCATATAAACCCCGCGCCGCTCTATCGGATACGGCGATGATTCCCGCATTGACTTGCATGAGAAAATTATGGGCTTTTATCGGACGATGTAAATGAAGAACTCACTTACTCTGCGGGAATTTTCTCTTTGGAAATCAACCGCACGTCTCCGATTCGCATTTCCGGGTCGACGGCCTTGCACATGTCGTAAATCGTCAAAGCCGCCATGCTAACCGCCGTCAACGCTTCCATTTCAACGCCTGTTTGCGAAGCAATCCTGGCGGAAGCAAAAATCAAAATCCGATCGCGCGAGGCGGGCATTTCAAACGAAACTTCGGCGTGGGCAAGCGAAAGCGGGTGGGCAAGCGGAATGAGCTCTCCGGTCTTCTTGGCGGCCAAAATGCCGGCCAATCGCGCCGTGGCCAGAACGTTGCCTTTTGCGATTTCGTCCGACTGGATGAGTTGGATTGTTTCAGGCCGCAGAAAAACGGCGCCGCCGGCCCTTGCTGAACGCAGGGAGACAGGTTTCCGAGAAACATCAACCATCGCCGCCTCGCCGGAATGGCTGACATGAGTCAACCGCGCTGGCTTGTGCTGCGCCGGATTTCGTAGAGAGCGCACTTCCTGTTGCCATCTTTGGATCGCTTCCTTGATAAGTTGCGCCGCATTTAATTGCGGTTTTACAAATCGAGGGGTGAACCAAGGAAACCCGCCCACCAAGTCGTGACTCACTAAAATCTGTCCGTCACATCCCGTTCCCGATCCGATGCCGATTGTTAGGCATTGGACGCGCTTAGTGATTGTGGCGGCGGCGGACGGCAATACTAATTCTAGCACGATGGCAAAGGCGCCCAAGTCATCCAGCAAAACCGCTTCTTGAACAAGTCTCCTCTTTTCCGCTTCCGCCTTGCCTTTGACCCGATAGCCGCCTTCTTTTTTGACGCGCTGCGGCAACATGCCGATGTGTCCCATAAACGGAATGCCGCTGTCGGCAATGGCTCGGATTTGCGGCTCGATGGACAATGCGCCCTCGGCTTTGACAGCGTCTGCGCCGGCGGCCAATAAACGGCGGCTGTTGGACACGGCAGTTTCGGGGGTTTCGCAGCTTCTATAAGGCAAGTCGGCTACAATGAAAGCCGCTGGCCTTGCCCGCGCCACCGATCGGACATGATGTTCCATATCTTCCATTGTCACATGAGTGGTATCTGGATACCCCAACACCACCATGCCTAATGAATCTCCCACCAACAGCATTGGCATCCTCAACTCGTCTAAGAGCTTTGCCATTGGATAATCATAAGCCGTCAAGACCGGCAATTGTTCCCTGCCCTTGAACAAGCGAATTTTTTCAATGGAAACTTTTTTCATTTCTAGGAATTACTATCTGGTAATTAGTAGTAGGTTAGTAAAAAGTGTTAATTGGAAGAGATTAGTATTCTTTTTCTTGCTTGGCACTACTTCCGGGAATATATCTCCGCTAACTTATGAACCGGAGTGCCTAAGTAGTAATGAACGGTTACCCGCCACATTAACCAATATGTTTTCCACGCGCCCAGTTGACGAAACTTTCGCGCCGAAGTGACGACCGTTCCATCCGCCAAGGCTAAGCGTCCTGTCCGATTCAATCGACGGCATAATTCAAACTCCTCCATCAAGGGAATGTTCGGCACGCCGCCTAGTGTTTCCAACACCGTTCTTCGAACGAACATTGCTTGATCTCCCAACACGAGACCGCCGGGATACAACCGGATCAAACAACGGAACCGCGAGCCCCAAGTCCAAACGCTTGGCCGGTCAAACCGTTTCCAAAACCCCCCGCCGATCACCCGTTGATCTCGAAACACATTCAGCAACAGCTGCCCGCCGTCCTTGGGCAATACCGTGTCTGCATGTAATAACAAAACGACGTCGCCGGAGGCACGTCGAGCCGCCTCTCGCATTTGAATTCCTCGTCCTTTCATTGTTTGAAAAACTCGGCAACCCAACAATCTTCCAATCTCCCGTGTTCTATCTTGACTGCCCCCATCTGCCAGCAGAATTTCCTTGACTTCAGGCAAACACTTGGCGGAGCGCACCGTTTCCGACAACGAATCCGCTTCATTCCACGTCGGGATCACTACGGAAATCGTCCGCGGCAAAGTTTTGGTTTTTGCCGAAGCTAACTCTGCTTCGCCGCGCCGCCAAATCGCAAAGCCCGGGGCGCACCAAGCAAAGCCGATCATCAAGTTGAACAAGGCCGCGGCCACCGCGTCCTCCGCCGGAATTTTGAAGAAACCCAAAAGAACCAGCGCCGAGCCCTCTCTCCATCCGGCGCCCCCTACTCCGATTGGCAACCCGGAAATCATCGAGATAACCGGGAACAGCCACAGTGCTGAAAGCCAAGGAATCTCCGCCTCAGAAACCGAAGCCAAACAAACCGCCATTGTGAAACTCAAACAAGCATGCACGCCAAAGGCCGCCAAACCGCTCTGGAACAGCACGTTTTTATCCCGCAATAACTTCGCGCCACTTTGCCACAAGGTTTTTCGAAAACTGTCCATTAATTGAAACCGCTTTCCACCCCATCGGGAAACAACGAGCACCGTCAAAACCACAATCCCCGTCACTCCAAGAATCCAAACCGCCGGCAACGGCAACGAGAGATCACGAAAAGGATCGAATCCGCCCGAAAAAATCCCCAAGCCCATCGTCAAAAGACCAAAGGCAATCGCCCCCGTCAAAGCCATCAAACGATCCAAGGGCGCCGCGCCCAACACTTCCGCGCTTTTTAACCGGTACCAACGGGCGTAAATCCACGACTTCGCCACGTCGCCGCCCACTGCTCCAAATAAAAACGTGTGAGCGCAATGGCCAATGAGGGCGCTTCGAACACTGGCTCCCGGATGCACCGCGTTGCCCCCGATGCGCAACATCAGATGCCAACGCCATGAAGCGAAGAAAAGACTCGCCCCAAAAATTCCCAAAGCAAGCAACAGCCCCAGCGGATTTGCTCCTTGTAGCACCGACCAAAAAGCTGTCCACTCCAACCGACCAAGCGACAGCGTTAACAGAGCCGCCGAAACGAAAATTGCCGCCGCGCAAGTCCAACAGCGCATTCTCGGCCTATGGCTTCCAAACATAACTGCATGTTGTTGGGATGAATCCGGCGATTCCAGCATCAACGCCGCCAGAAGCGGAAAGTTCCAAATGGGCGTCGATGGAATTCTCGGCTTTGTTTTTCCCAGATTCAAAGCGCCGCTGCGTCAAAGTTGGGATTATTTGGACAGCAGCCATTGGAGCATTCGGCCAAAGGATGGCGTTTGTCCTTGCGAAAGGACGCCGATGCGGAAGATTTTGGCGGCGCTTGCCACCGTCAAAAGCGTAAAGCCGACCGCTACGACGATTCCGAGGAGAATTTCCCACAAAGGCAAGCCCGGCGGGATCGCCATTCGAAGCATCATCAACATTGGCGTAGCCGGAGGGAAGAGAGACATCCAGCGAGCAAAGGCCCCCGTCGGCGATTGAAGAATCGGCAACCAAGTCATCACCGGAATCATCACCAAAAGCATCGCGGGAACCATCAAACTTTGCGCATCCTGAATTTCGCTGCAGGTGGATCCGATGGCGAGAAATATGGAGCCAAAAATCAAAATGGCGAGAATTAAAAAGAAGAAGAACCAAAAGAACAAAGAAAGCGGAATCCATTCCAAAAAACCGCGACTTCCGGCAACCCAAGTCAAGGCGCCCAGATAGAGAACCGAAAGAGTCGAGGCCACCAACACCGTCGCCAGCAGTTTTCCCATCATTAATTGAAACGGCGTGACCGAGGAAAGCAACACTTCAATGATTTTCTGCATTTTCTCTTCCAAAACGCTGTTGAGCAAAGCCGGCGTGCTGGACATGACCATCATGAAAAGCAAAAACATGGAAACGGCGGGAATGGCGAAGGTGGCGATTTGGTTTTCTTTTTTTGCCTCTTGGACTTCTCCCGATTCGCTTTGCGAAGCCAGCCCCAGCCTCTCGATGTTGACTTGTCGAGTGATTTCTTGAATCAGCTGCGAATCTAATCCTTCCCGCTCAAATCGAATTCGCCGCACTTCTTGGTTGATGGTTTGCTCCAACCACGATGGCAACGCTTGGAAAGTCGGCGTTTGGGTGTGATAAGCAATGCTTCCTTCGGCGCCTCGATCCATCGCTTTTTCGCCAATCAAGACAAAGGCGAATAGTTCTTTCTTGCGGACGCGATCCGACAATTGCAGAACCTGATCTTCCCAAGTGGCATTTCCCAGCGCAACCAGTTCTGGAAGGAATCGGGGTTGCGCTTGTTCGCGCTTGTTTTTTTCGTCATCGCCATTGAAAAAAATGTCGGTTTTATTGCGCTTTTGGGCTTGCTGAACGATAACCGCGCCAAGCTGTCCGCTAAAATCGACTATCGCGAATTTTCGGTCGGAAAGGTCTACTTTGTCTTTGGTGAGTTGCGGCACGATGATCATCAATCCCACCATAAGCGGCATCGCCAAAAGACCGATGAGAAACGCTTTGCTTCGAAGCGCGTTGACGTATTCGGTGGACGCAATTGTGATGATTTTATTCATTGGCGGCAGTTTTTTGGGGCGAGGCAATGCGAACAAAAATGTCGTGCAGCGACGGTTTCGTTACTGTGAAGGATTTGAGACGCACCGTATTGGTCAACCGCCGCAAGAGTGCTTGCGCGTCTCCGGAAAACCGAATCTCCTGATACTGCCCAAAATCTCTCCAATCTTCGACGCCCGCCAACGCCGCTGCTTTTTGTTTGTCGCCGTCCACGGACATCCGAATGGTATCTTCGCCGTACTGTTGCTGAATGGATTGCAAGGTGCCGTTTAACACTTTCTTCCCTTGATAAATCATGAAAATCGAATCGCACATTCGCTCGGCCATTTCCATGTCGTGGGTGGACAGGATGACGGTGGTTCCCTCTTTTCGTAGCGATACAATCGTTTCCCGGATCGTATTCAAGTTGACGGGGTCTAGTCCGGAAAACGGCTCATCCAAGATAACGAGTTTGGGGCGGGAAATTACCGTGGCGATGAATTGAACCTTTTGCGCCATGCCTTTGGAAAGCGCTTCGATCTTTTTGCTTCTCCAGTCCAGCAGTTCCATTTGTTGCAACCAACGGTCTATCTGTTGTTTCGCCGCCGCTTTTGGTGTTTGTTTGAGCTTTGCGTAATAGAGCAACAGCCGCTGGACGGTCATTTTCTTGTAAAGCCCCCGCTCTTCGGGGAGGTATCCAATTGGGTCGTTTGCCGCTCGCGTGCTTGTCCGCCCCATCACTTCGATTGTTCCTTCGTCCGGATGGATAATGCGCAAGATCATCCGAAGGATCGTGGTTTTGCCCGAACCATTCGGCCCGATGAATCCATAAATGCTCCTTTCGGGGACCTGCAAATCCAGATTCTTTACCGCCCGATGTTTTCCGTAGGACTTGGAAACGCCGCGCAAAGTTACTGCGTCTGTCAATGCCATTGCTGTTTTTGATTGGTTTTGTTTGCGATTTGCTCGTGGCGCGAGAGAGTTTAAAGGGAGAATTTACAAATGACCACTTTGAATTCTCGGAATTCCCCGGCTTGGTTTTTTGCTTCCGACCTTTCCTTTTTCAGCAAATTGGACGAGAAAACGACGTGACACTGGAACAATGCCTACTTTATCTTCATTCTCCGCTTGGGGCCGGAAGACTGTTTTAGTTGAGGTTGGACAAAGTGTTTAAAATTCAGAAGCCATGCAACGCGGCAAGATCATGATTTTGGCGGGGGAGCCAAGCGGCGATGTTTTGGCGGCCGATTTGGTGCATGAAATCCGGCACGCTGTTGGAAAAGGCGAGTTGATTCCCAGTTTTTTCGGTATTGGCGGCCCCAAACTCAAGGACGCGGGAGTGGAACTTTTGGAGAACATGACTCGTTTGACGGTTTTCGGCCTGTTTGACGTCGCGCGAAGATTTTTTCACTTCAGAAGAATTTTTCGCCGAGTTTTAGAGGAAGCCAAGCAAAGACAACCCAAATGGATCATTCTAGTGGATTACGGAGGTTTTAATCTTCGTTTTGCCAAAGCGCTTCGTTCTTGGAGCGACGGAAAAGCAAACTTGTTTGCCAATTGGACGCCGCGAATTGTTTATTACGTTCCTCCCCAAGTTTGGGCTTCACGCGAAGGCCGGGCATCCGTGCTGGCCTCCACAGTCGATCTGGTGATAAGCATTTTTCCTTTCGAAAGAGACTGGTATCATAACCGTTTTCCCAAACTTCCAGTAAAATACGTCGGCGATCCAATGGCGACGCGGTTTCGCCGTTTCCGGTTCGCCTCGAATGTTTCTGCATTGTCCGGTTCTCTTCCGCAAATCGCCCTGTTGCCCGGAAGCCGCCCGCAAGAAATCAAAAGACACTTGCCGCTGATGCTGGAAGCGTTTGAAAAACTTCGCCGCCTCCAAAAGTGCCAAGCAACCGTCGTCACTCCCCATACAGACTTGATGCAACGTTTTCAGATGATGATCCCGTCGGAAGTCCAACGACAAGTCGGCAATGCGGCGGAGATTCTCCAACGTTCGACCGTCGCCATCGCCGCTTCAGGCGCGGTAACTCGTGAATGCGCTTACTTAAGAGTGCCGACCGTCGTGATCTACAAACTGCCTTGGCTGGACTATCAAATCGCAAAACGGGCCGTAAAGATTCAGCATATTGCCATGCCCAACATTCTCGCCGGCGAAACCATTTTCCCGGAGCTCATTCAGAACGCCGCAACTCCAAAAGCCATTGCCCGCGAAGCCTTCCGATTATTGGATTCAAAAGAAAGAGTTCGAATTGCGGCGGCGCTGGATCGAGTAACTATGTCGCTTGGCTCGCCCGGGGCTTCGCGCCAAGCAGCCCGGGAAATCATCTCGGCATTCGCAAAACGTTGAATTCGTTAACAGCAATCTTTCGCCCCGTTCTGAAAAAATTTCTTTATTTCTGTTCAAAAAACAGGATACTGCTCCGCAATGCGCAACGACGTGTTAGTTGGTTATAACGTCCATACTGAGGCGGATCGCTCCTTGATGCTCAAGGAGATGGGTTTGAATTCTGTTGAGGATCTTCTCAAAGCCATCGATCCTTCCATCCGCTTGCAACGCCCCCTCAATTTGCCAAGCCCCTTGTCGGAATGGGCGTTGAGAAGAAAACTGGAATTTCTGGCGCAACAAAACGCCACCACCGCAACCCACAATTCCTATCTCGGCGGCGGCGCCTACCAGCATTACATTCCAGAAACAGTTCGCGCCATTGCCTCGCGCGGGGAATTTTTGACGGCCTACACGCCGTATCAACCGGAAATGAGCCAAGGAATTCTCCGCGTCCTTTATGATTTTCAGCAACTTATCGGCAGAATTTTAGGACAGCCCGCAGTCAACTGCTCGGTCTACGACGGCTCCACCGCTATTGCCGAGGCATCCTGGATGGCTTGCCGCATTTCCAAACGAAATCGATTGTTGGTTTCGACCAGCCTCTGGCCGCAATCTCTCCAAGTTTTGAAAACCTATCTTCGAGGCCGCAAAGTCGAACTCGTTCCCGTGCCTGCCGAGCCGGACACTGGCCGAATGGACATCGAGGCCGCGCGGCAACTGCTTAGCGAAGAACCCACTGCCGGCATCGTCGTTCAATCCCCGAATCGCTTCGGTGTTCTTGAGAAGATTAAGGCAATTAGCCAGCTTTCCCATTCGGCTCAGGCGCAGGCCATTGCCAGCATAAACCCCTTGATCGTCGGTTGCCTCTCCCCTCCGGGTCAAGATGGCGCAGACATTGTCTGTTGCGAGGCGCAACCGCTGGGACTCGAACTCAACGCCGGAGGGCCTTATCTGGGAGTTATCGCCACTCGGAGGGAACACGAAGAATTCCTTCCCGGAAGAATCGTCGGCATCTGCAAGGATTTGAAGGGAGAACCGGCCTTTGCCTTAGTAAAAGAAGAGCGGGAACAACATGTCGCTCGACACGAAGCCACCAGTCACATCTGCTCCAACCAAGCCATTTTGGCGCTCCGAGTTAGCGTTCATCTCAGCACGCTCGGCGAACTCGGCTTCCGCCGCATTGCCGAGTTGAACATGGCTAAAGCGCATTATTTGGAGGCGCAGCTTGCCAAATTGTCTGGCGTTCAAAGAGCCAAAACGGGATCGTTTTTCAACGAATTTTTGCTCGAACTCCCTTGCGACGTCTCAAAACTCCTTGCAAGCCTGCTAGAAAAACGGATATTTGGAGGCATTGATTGTTCCAAATGGGAATCGCAAAATTCGCAGCGGCTTTTGGTCGCCGTCACCGAATTGAAAACAAAAGCCGAACTGGACGAGTATGCCGGTCACTTTGCGCAAACGCTCCGCGCGCTCAACTAATTTCCCCTCAATATGCTAAACTCAGGAATTTTTGACATCAGCCGCCCCGATGTTAGCGGCTCTGGCATTTTGGATCCCGACTTTGAAGACAGCGATGTTTCTCGCTGGTTGGAAACAGACGCCGTCCGAGAAAAACATTTAGACTTGCCCGAACTTTCCGAACACGAAGTCATCCGCCACTTTACCAACCTGAGCCGCCAAGCCTACGGCGTTGACAACGGCCCCTATCCTTTGGGCTCATGCACGATGAAATACAATCCCAAACGCAACGACGCCCTCGCCCAACTGAGCGGCTTCGCCAAAGCCCATCCCATGCAGCCCGAATCCAGCCTGCAAGGAATCTGGAACGCATTTTTTGAGCTGCAGGGCTTTATTGCGGAGCTGACCGGCATGGACGCAGTCACATTGCATCCGGCCGCTGGCGCCCACGGAGAATTCACCGGTCTCCTGATGATTCGAAAACACTTTGAAAAGAAAGGCGAACGACGCGACCTCATCCTAACTCCGGACTCAGCGCACGGAACGAATCCCGCCAGCGCGGCCATGGTTGGCTATGATTGCCAAATCGTGCCTACCACACCCGAAGGCCTAATGAACATCGACAAGATGGACAAAGCGCTCACAAATCGAGTGGCTGCCCTGATGCTCACCAATCCCTCAACTTTGGGTTTGTTTGAAAAAAACATCGTTCCCATTGCGAAGAAAATTCACGAAAACGGTTCCTTGCTTTACTACGACGGCGCCAACCTCAACGCGCTAATGGGGCTTGTCCGCCCCGGCGACATGGGATTCGACGTAATCCACATTAACACACACAAAACCCTTTCAACCCCCCACGGCGGCGGCGGACCGGGTGCCGGGCCAGTGGGCGTCAAAGCTTTTCTAGAACCCTACCTTCCCCTGCCCGTCATCCAAAAAAACCACTCGGAAAACAGCCGCCCATTCCCGAATTTTAACCGTCTCCATTCTATCGGACGAATCAAATCCCACTACGGACACACCGAAGTATTGCTCCGGGCCTACTGTTACTTGCTCACCCAAGGCGCAAAGGGACTCCGACTGGCATCAGAAAATGCCGTGCTAAACGCCAACTATTTGCAAGTCAAACTGGCGGACCTTCTCCCCCCAATTTTTGATCAACCCTGCATGCACGAGTGCTTGCTAAGCGGCGGTTCACTAACTACCAGCGCATTCGACTTCGTCAAACGATTGATCGACTTCGGCATCCATCCCCCGACGCTTGTCGGTGCCGGTTGCGTGCACTTCGCCAAGGAATACGACGCCGCAATGTTAATCGAACCCACAGAAACAGAAACGAAAAACTCGTTAGACCATATGATCGAACAATTTCGGCGAGTTGCCAGAGAAGCGGCCGTAGCGCCGTTCACCATTGAAACCGCACCCCACTCCACCAAAGTCGCAAAAGTTGTGAAAGATGAGACCGCCGCCATCGGCGTCCTAGAGGTAAAAACAAACTAATATATGGCCCAAGAAATTCCCGAAGAATACAAAGATCGCGTTGTTCTTGTTGTGGAAGACACCAGAATGATGCGGGTATTGATGACTCGACACCTTGCCCAAATGGGATTTGAAAACATCTTGCAATGCGAAAACGGCCAGGAAGCGCTCGACATCCTGGAAGAAAAAACCGTCGACTTGATTCTTCTGGACATTCAAATGCCCGTGCTGGACGGCTACCAAACTCTAGAGGCAATCAAAAAGAACCCCAAAATTGCCGAAATTCCAGTCATTATGATCACCGCAGTGGATAAAATCGAAAGCATTGCCACTTGCATTGAAAAGGGCGCGATTGACTACATGCCCAAATTATTCAATCCCATTTTGCTCAACTGCCGCATATTCTCATGCTTGGAGAACCTGCATCTAAAACGTCAGGTGGAAGAACTAAAAGCCAAAATCTCCTCTTGAAAATTATTTCCTTCTTTTCATTTTTCAATCCGCCCACGCCCTCCTCTTGCTTGAACAATGGAGACGCTCCGCTCTTTTCTTACCCGCTCGGACATTCCTTAGCAAGAAAAGACATCCTATAACGTCAGCAAGGAGAATCATATATCTACGATCAGAATTAATGAACCTTTTTCTCACTAACTAAATCCATGAAATTGAGACTAACATTTTACACCCTTCTGCTACTGATTTTCTGCAACGTTGCGGGGAAGGAAAAGCCGAATTTTCTTCTAATCCTTCTAGACGACGCCGGTTGGACGGATTTGGGCTGTTATGGTAGCCGAATCCAAACGCCCCGCATGGATCAACTGGCCGCCGAAGGCATGCGCTTTACCGATTGCCATTCCGCCGCGCCCAACTGCTCGCCCTCTCGAGCCGGGCTCTTGACCGGAAGGATTCCCGCCCGAAGCGGCATTTACAGCTACCTCTCAACAAACCACGTGATGCACCTTCGATCTGAAGAAGTGACGCTCGCCGAATTGTTGAAGAAAGCCGGCTACCATACCGGACACTTTGGAAAATGGCACTTGTCTCGCCTTCAATCCGATCAACCTTCTCCTGCGGATCAAGGCTTCGACTATTCCTTTGGAACGGATAACAATGCCGCGCCCAATCATCGCAACCCCGTCAACTTCATTCGAAACGGCGCGAAGGTCGGAAAACAGGAAGGATATTCCTGCCACATTGTTGTCTCCGAAACCGTTTCTTGGTTTGACCGCATTGCCGCAGCTCAGCCGTCAAAACCATTTTTTGCATGCGTCTGGTTTCACGAACCCCACTCTCCCATTGCCTCTCCGCCGGACTTAGTAAAAAAGTATCAAGCGCTTTATCCTGATTTGAGCCGGAAACAGGCAACTTATCACGCCAACATCGAAAACGTGGATCGCGCTGTCGACCATCTTCTCACACATCTCAAAGAATCCGGCCTTGCCGAAGACACCGTTGTTTTCCTCACTTCAGACAACGGGCCTTTGAATAATTTCTCACGAACCGGTCTTCGAGGACAAAAGTCGAACCTCTGGGAAGGTGGTCATCGAGTGCCTGGAATCTTTCGCTGGCCCGGCAATATTCAGCCGGGAACAGAATCCTCCATTCCCATCAGCGGAGTGGATTACCTCCCAACCATTTGCGAGATTGTCGGCATCCATCCGCCAAAAGATCGAGATTTAGACGGCGCCAGCATCCTCCCCCTCCTCACTGGAAAGCCGGAAACATTTCAGCGACGCCAACCACTCTACTGGTTTTTTTATCGAGTCAATCCGTCTCTGGCTATGCGCGTCGGTCAATGGAGCCTCATTGCCCACTCCAACGACGCGCAACGCCCCAAAACCCATCCACTCGTCCAAGACGACATGCCTCAAATCAAAACCAGCCGCCCAACCACCTTCCAGCTCTTCAATCTGGAAAACGACTTGCGACAGCAACAAAATCTAGCATCCGCAAACCCGGCGCTCATCAAAAAACTGGGCGAGAAACTTTCCCAAAAACACGCGGAAGTCATCCATGAAGGTTACTACTGGAACATTCCCGCAGAATACGGCGAGTCCAACCAGCGCCGCATCTGGACTTCCGAATAAAGGAAAAACCGCCAATTAGAAGGTAGACGTTTTATATGGAAGATATTGGAAATATTGTATTCATTGTTCTTATGGTTATAGTAGCATGGGTTTGTTTCGCGCTAGCCGGCGCTGCTTCATCTAAAAACATCAAAAAGCCAGAGAAGATTTAATAAACATCTAAACTTATGAAACATTTCGAGCGCCAAGCCTTTACACTTGTAGAACTTCTGGTTGTAATCGCCGTCATCGCAATTCTCGCCGGCATGCTACTCCCTGCCTTGTCTCGAGCTAAAGAAGCGGGCAGAGAAGCCTTTTGTCGAAACAATGAAAAGAACCTTATCCTAGCTTGGATTCTTTACTATGGAGACAACCGGGACAAAATCGTCGGCGCCCATGATCACGGCCGCAAGGCAGGCGACTGGGTGGGCCGCAAACAGAAAGAAAACGGTCAGCTCGTCGGTTCTGGAGGCTCTGTGGAAGACACAATTCGCGGCCTCAAAGACGGGCTTTTATGGGACTATCTAGAAGACCCAAAAGTTTATCACTGTCTTTCCGACCGCCGCAATTCGCCTTTGATAAGCAAAAAAGTCAACCAAGGCAAAGCTTGGAGAAGCTATGCGATTCCATGCAGCATGAACGGCCCGCCCTACAATCCCGAAGCTATTGTTAAGTTCAGCCAACTTCGAACGCCGTCGACAAAATACGTATTTTTGGAAGAAGAAACCGACGTTGGAGGCCGCAACTGGGGCGGATGGCTCCTTCCCTATCCTTTTACCGACTCTTGGTGGGACCCCATTGCCATTCGGCATGGCGAAAAGAACTGCCTCGCCTTTGCCGACGGCCATGTGGAACTTCACCGTTGGCTGGACGAATCCACCTTCCAAATGTCTGATGGCCAAACCCACGGTGTCCGAGATCCCAACGGCCGCGATTTGAAATACATGCAACAAGGCTACGCCGCCGCTCAAGGAAATCCATAAACTAAACACCATGCTCACAAACACTGCGCAATCATCCCGTAATCATCCTACTTGGCATCGACTTTGCGCCGGAAATAAAACCTAGCTTCCACAAAACTCGCATTTTACTAAAACTGGGAAAAACTTTTCCAAAAACATGCGAAGGCCGCCTACTAAAATTCTCAGCGGATCAGGAAAAGAAAAATGACCGTCTCTAACAAGACGGCCATGTTTGAACAATCTGCCGAATACTCTGATTCGTTTAAAAATGTGTCAACAATTCTTATTGCTGAACGTCCTCTTTTTCAGGTTTTGTCGATGAGTTCACGGCTTCTATTCCTTCGTCATCGTCGCGAGATCTTGTCTTTCGGATAATGACTGTCTCCTTCGCTTTTTGGAGCGCTTCCTTTGCCTTTTGAAGAGCTTGCTTTTGAGCTTCTGAGGCCTTGCCTTTGGCGTCTTCAACCGAATTTTCCACCGCTTCTAAGTGTTTTTTAACGCGCTGTTTTACCTCTTCAGCCGACAAATCGTAATTTCGAATCACTACCACGTCATCGTGTTTGAATGCTGGGATGCCGGTTCCAAATTTCATTTTACCTTCGACGACGTCATTGAGCGTTAGGACTTCGATTTCCTGCGTGTGAGGTTTGGTTTCGATTTGGATCGTGTGGGACTTGGCTTTCGGTTCGCGCATTTTTTGATGCATCGCCTTTGCCTTTTTCTCCATCTCAATTGCCTTTGCTTTGAGGTCTATTTCGTGTTTGCGCAAATCCAGCTCGCGCAAATCCAATTTAACTTCGCGCGACTTCAATTCGATCTCGCGCTTTTTGAGAGCCAACTCTCTTTCTTTGAGATTCAGTTCGCGTTCGCGCAATCCAAAATGGCGGGCGCGCTCCCTCAATCCTGCCCAGTGCCTGCGGATTTCTGGATGGATTTCTCGTTGTTTTTCCTCATCAGCGTGTTCTCGGCGGCGAAAGTGTTCTCCTTCATGGTCGTGCAGTTCACGACGTTCTCGGATTGCTTTTCGGCGGACTTTCTCTCTTTCTTCCTCTTCAGCCATGATGCGCCGCTGGGTTTCCATCTTTTCTTTAATCTCAGCGAATCGCCGCCGTTGCTCTTGCTCCCGGCGCTCGAGGTCTTGTCGACGTTTGCGAGATTCCTGTTCTTCGCGGCGCTCTGTTTCGCGAGCGGCATCTTTTTCTTTGTGAAACTCCCGGCGCTCGGAAGGTTTTTCCGGACGCTCGCGTTTTTCACGGTCTTCGGCCATAGCGGGAAGCGCGATAGCCGCGGCAATCAAAATAAGAAGTGATGTCTTCATACAAAAAGGTTGGACTCTGGGTTTGACGTTTCGTTCAATCTTCAGCGCAATGTTTAGCACTCATAGGAACAATGACGGAAATGACGCGGAGAAAGTTACATTAGGATTCCGCCAGAGCCGATGCCGTTTGCAAACTTTGTCGCCGCCATTTCGAGCGCATGAATTTTTGCATGAATTTTTCAATCTATGAACAAGATTATGAGCAAAATATTGATTGGCGCATTTGTAGTGCTTCTGCCTTTTGTCGGCGTTGTCGCCGCCGATTCGAATCGTCCGAACATCGTTCTAATTTTGGCCGACGACTTGGGTTTCGGCGATCTTTCTTGCAACAATCCAAAATCCAAAATCCAAACGCCGCACTTGGATCGTCTGGCCGACGAAGGCATTCGTTTTGTCGACGCGCATACGCCCTCAGGAGTTTGCACGCCCACTCGCTACGGCGTGCTGACCGGCCGGTATTGTTGGCGCACTCGGCTCAAACGCGGCGTGCTAAGCGGCGCCTCGGAACCACTCATCGATCCGAAGCGCTTGACGCTTGCGGCCATGCTTGCGGCCAACGGCTACGAAACGGGACACTTCGGCAAATGGCACCTGGGACGCCGTTGGCCATTGAAGAATCCCGACGACAAGGTGGAACCGCGCAACATTGACTGGTCAAAACCCGCCCTCTATTGCCCGCTAGACGCCGGCTTTACGTATTCCTTTGCGCTCGCCCAGCCGGCTTGGGCGTTCATGGAAAATCGCAAAGTCTTGGCGGAACCTTTAGAACCTTTTGATTATACACATATCCCCGCTCATATTGTCGGCCCAAATAACAACAAAGGCTTCCAACAACCCGGCTTCACTTTTGAGCAAATGATTCCCGCTTGGGTGGAGAAAACAAACGCTTTCATTCAACGAAGCGCGCAAGCCCGGCGGCCTTTCTTCGTCTTCTTCGCCCCCATTTGCCCGCACCGCCCCATCAATCCAAACAAAGAGTTTTTGAGGAAAAGCGGTTGCGGAGTCTTCGGCGACTTTGTCTTGGAGTTGGATGACGCGGTGGGAAGGATTCTGGATCAGTTGAAACGTTCCGGCGTGGCGGACAACACACTTGTCATTTTCACCGCAGACAACGGCGCCGAAACCAACACCTACGCTCACATCCAAACCTACAATCATTGGAGCAGCGCCGGAAGCCGCGGATGCAAACGAGACCTTTACGAAGGCGGACATCGAGTTCCCTTCCTCGCCCGCTGGCCCGGTCAAATCCTTTCAAATTCCACTTCGACGGAAATCATCTGTCTCACCGATCTAATGGCCACCGTCGCCGCCATCATCGATTACGATCTTCCGCCGGACGCCGCCGAAGATTCTTACAACATTCTGCCAGCACTCCGTTCGGAGAAACTCGCCGCGCCCATCCGAGAAGCTGTCGTCCATCATAGCGGCAGAGGCAAATTCGCCATTCGGCAGGGCGATTGGGTTTTTATCGACGCTCCCAGCGGAGCCGACAACCGTGAACCGAAAACGGTTTTGGAAACTCTCGGCGTCCAACCGCATCAAGAATCTGCCGAACTCTTCAACCTGCGCACAGACCCCAAACAAACCGTCAACCTATTCACCGATCATCCCGGAAAAGCAAAAGCCCTCAAATCCTTGCTAAACAGCTACCGCAACGGCGACCCAAGCGCGAAAAGAACGAATTGAAACAACCGTTGGTTTGCAAAGTTTTCGATTTTGTTTATGATCAAGAAATTGAAATTACTCCTTTGGATCGCCATCGTCGCATTGACGGGAGGATGCGCCCAATCCGACGACCCTAAACCCAACAAAGAAGAGCGCGAGGTCGCCTTGAGAATCATCGAGGCCTACGCAGACAAAGGCTTTCTTGGATTGGACAGCGGCGAAGAAAGAAAGATGTATATGGATGCCAAAAAAATCATTAAAGATTATTTAGATAAAGCTGCGGCGAAAATAGATTGACTTCCCTTTTAGCGCGAGAAGCTTGTTTGGATTCAAAAAACAAATTCTCGGAAAAACTTGATTTTTCATTCCCAGCATGATTTTCAAGCAACTTGTTTGCATGCTTTGTCAGTAGTTAAAAATCCATGATTTCTCCCGCACTCAATAATCCGAAGGATTTCCCTCCCGATGCGGAGACTACTTTGCGCGATCCTACCGTGTCTCCCGGTTCGGACACAGTCGAAGAGCGAGACGCCTTCGTTGGAATGGGGCGCAAACAGTTGATTGAGAACTTTCAATCCATTCTTCGCACCCACGCCATTTTTTACCCGGTTGCCTATCGATTTCACCGTCAGATTGGCGAAGGGAGGCAAGGCGTTGTCTTTCTAGCGGAACGACAAGGATCCCGCGGTTGCATTACTCAACACGCCGTCAAAATCTTCGATCCCGGCCTTTACTCAAGCGTGAAGAAATACTGGACGGACATGGGACGAATCGCAGCGCAAGTTTCTCGTCTTCATTCCGCCCGCTCGCCCAACCTCATCGACTGCGACATTTACGAAGAAACCAACGGAATCGGATACATTCAAATGGAGATGATTGAGGGCATGAACCTTCGCGCCTTTTTAAAACTATGCAAACAGCGCTACCTCAATCGAAACTGGCACAGTGCCCGCGCCGACAAACGCGTCCAAACCATACTCAATCTCTACGACAACAAGCTCTGCATCCAACCCGGCGTTGCCGTTTATGTGATGCGGCAAATGCTCTCCGGCCTAGAAACCCTCAACGCCGCCCGCTATCTCCACTGCGATATCAAGCTGAGCAACGCCATGATCGACCCGCTAGGCTACGTCAAGTTAATCGACTTTGGACGCGCCGTCACGATGAACGAACGAACGAATCCCCTCATTGGCACTCCGCTTTACATGGCGCCGGAAGTCCACGAACGCAAACCGGCCACCGTCCAATCCGACATCTACGCCGTAGGACTAGTGGGGCTGGAATTGCTTCGAGGCCAACGACTCACCACCGACCGAAGCGCGACCGAAAACGAACTTCTGAAACTAAAGCTCACCTTGCCCCAACAATTAGAATCGCTCCTGCCTCCCTATGTGCGAGTCAACCGGCAACTCGTTCACATCCTCCAACGCTTCCTCCACCCCGATCCCAGCCGTCGATTTGTCGACGCGCAGTCCGCCGAATCTGGAGCCAACGGCTTGGCGATGGTTCACAAACAACTCACGCAAATGGAAATTGACTCCGACTACCGCCGCGATTTAGCTCGATTCCTCAGCCAATTAGAACCCAAATCCTAAATCCATCACTCCTTTCCAAAAACATCTAATCCTCCACAGCCTATGCAATTGATTCCATGAACGAAAAAGAGAATGAAACAACAAACTCCACAACCCACGTTGCGCTCAACTTTTGCGGCATCGGAATAATCGGCATTGCGTTTTGGTTTGTTTGGACAATCGCAATGGGCGGTTGGATATTTGCGCTAATTTGCTCCATCATATTTGCCCTATTCGTCTTGGGAATTATGCTAATCGGATCCGAAATCGGATGCTCTGCCTTGCTCGACGGCATAATCCTCGCCGTGCATCGCCTTTCTCCTTGCCTTCGGCGCCCGCTTCGTAGCGATAAAAATGGTTATCGAGTTCGTTGACGGCTAAAATCAAATCATGCAAAGAAATCTAAAACGCCGATTCGCTAAAAAGAGTTGCCGCAAAATCGATTTTTCGGTTAGACTGCGCCTCATGACTTTCAATTTTTCTCATTCTCTCTGGACAGCATGTTTCAGCTTTGCCTTCATTTTCTTCACGGGAACTACCTCGGCCTCTGAAACCAAACCCAACATTCTCTTCCTTTTCGCCGACGACCAAGCCTACGACACCTTGGGTCCGGAGGGCGACCCAACAGTTCAAACCCCGCGCCTAGACCAACTTGCCCGCCAAAGCGTTCAATTCACCCACTGCTTCAACATGGGATCCTGGACGGGCGCCGTCTGCGTCGCCTCCAGAACCATGCTCGTCACCGGCAAAACACTTTGGCGAGCCCACGCCGCCAGCCAAACTATGCGAAACCTCAAAAAACAAACCAGCACCCAACAAAATCAATTCCTCAACTCCCTCTGGCCGCGCCAAATGCAATCCCTCGGATACGAAACCTACTTCACCGGAAAATGGCACGTCGGCATCCCCCCCGAACACCTCTTCAACCACGTCGTCCACGTTCGCCCCGGAATGCCAAAAGACAAACGACCCCTCGGCTATCACCGCCCCGTTGAAGGTCAACCAGACATGTGGAACCCCGCCGACCCTAAATTCGGCGGCTTTTGGCAAGGCGGCAAACACTGGTCCGAAGTTCTTGCCGACGACGCCATAAACTTCCTTCGCAACGCCGCCAAAAAAGCCGCTCAGGACGACGCAAAACCCTTCTTCATGTACCTCGCCTTCAACGCACCCCACGACCCGCGGCAAAGTCCCCAAGAATTTCTCGACCGTTACCCCTTGCAAAACATCTCCATCCCCCTCCCCTTCCAACCCCAATACCCCCACGTCACATCAGGACTCCAGCCCAATCTTCGCGACGAAGCCCTCGCCGTCTACCCGCGCACAAAATACGCAGTCCAAGTTCACCGCAAAGAATACTACGCCATCATCTCTCACCTAGACGAACAAATCGGAAGAATCCTAGACGAACTCAAAGCCCAAGGATTCCAAAAAAACACATGGATCATCTATACCGCCGATCACGGACTCGCCTGCGGCCATCACGGATTACTAGGCAAACAAAACATGTACGATCACTCCCTCCGCGTGCCTTTCCTCATTGCCGGACCAAAAGCCACACCCGGCACACAAATCGCCGAACCCATCTTCCTCCAAGACCTCATGGCTACCTGTCTTGAGCTAGCCGGCGACTCCCAACGCCAAAACATAGAATTCCGCTCCCTGCTACCCCTTCTTTCCCATCGCCAATCCGCCAAAAAAAACATACCCGTTTACAGCGCCTACATGGACACCCAACGCGCCCTTCGACAAGACGGGTGGAAACTCATCCTCTACCCAAAACTCAAAGTCAAACGCCTGTACCACTTGACTTCCGATCCCCACGAACAATACGACCTTGCCAGCCAACCCGAACAATTAAAGAGAATGAAAACTCTCTTCGCCAACTTACAAACTCAACAGAAAAAACACGACGACACATTGGAACTCACCACAACCTTTCCCGAAATTGCCTCCCAACACTAACCCCCATCCGCCACCACCCCAAACTTTGGCACCGAATCCAACTATTCATATAATTCAAATGAACATTGCTCACCAACCTTCCTTGATAATCCTCCGCATACCAATGCCAAGCCATAACCAGTTGCCGAAAGTTATTCTGCCAAGCCGCTAACAACTCCACCAAACTAAACCATATCCACCATGCTGCCGGTGAACATCAAAAGCCATCACGGCAAACGCAACACTGGATCTAGCAACTTCAATATCGTAGCGTCGCCAAAGGCGCTAATCAACTTTGCCCCGCCCGCAATCAAAACAACATGCCCGCCGCCGGCACCAGCCAGCGATGCGCAACCTCCCCGAACTTTGCTTTGCTCCTCTTCTTCATCGTATACGATACGGATTCTTGTTTCTCTCGTTCTCCTTTCGCCGTTGCAACGCCCTCCAAACCAGAAAAGCCGCCCCAACAACAAATCCCAACAAAATACTCCGATATAGCCAAGAATTCAGTTTGACAGACTGAGTAGTCCCTCGGAAGTCTTCTCCCTCCTTGACAGTATAAACTTTGTTAGAAGTTCCATCTGCCTTGTAAATAATTACATTGTCCGGGTCCGTTGAGTTCAGCCAACTCCAGCCTTCGGGCACTCGAAACTCAAATACTTCCGGCCCCGGTTTGCTGTGATGCAGACCAGTCAAAAGAGTCACAGCCGCAAAACTCGGCTGTGCTAAATACTCTTGAGTAGAATCTCCATAAAAACCCAACTCACCATTGGCATGGTAGTCCCGCAACGAGCAGTGAGTAATACCATCCTTCGGGCTTCTGACTATAACGACATAAGGTCTAGTGACGTCGTTCTTATCGCATATGATGGAAAGAAAAGGTCGTTTGCCCGATTGTTTACGACTGTAAAAATCCAGCAAGACAAACTCCGTATTCTTGCCGGCCGCCTTTGCAAATAGAATTACCTCCTTGTGCTTCCCTTGGATTAAGCGGTCAATTCGCTTCTCATCAATGGGAAAAACCTTAGCGTTCAAAGAATCGGGGCGGAGTCCGATTTTAGTCATCAAAGACGGCAATAACGACTGAACCTTAGACTCATCCATGGCCATCATTACCAACGAAACCATGACAAATTCGTCCATTGAAAACGCTTGCCATACTCTATTCTTAAGAAAAGGGGCTTCTCCTTTCTTTCGTTTCGAATCACCGCTCAAACTTATATGTTTTTGGAGAGGATTCAAAATCGTCCAGTCTCTGAATTCACCGCTCTCGTCATCATAGAAGTGGCAAAACGTCTGTTCCCACTCAAATTGGTCCGGATCAATCAATTCAGAAACATGCGTCCCCAACTTTTGATCCGTGCGATAGTCATCTCCATTTCTGCGAGAGCGCACAGTGATTGTTCCTGTCTTTTCCACAAGATTGAAGGCAACTCCACCCCGTTGCACTATTCCGCCATGTTCCTTTGCAAATTTCTCCGCAAATTCCTTCGACACCTCCTCGATCTCCTCTTCCGTCCAATTGCTTCTGATTCCTTGCGCTTGAAGTTTTTTCAATTCATCCTTAAATCGTTGCTTTCGGACATCGGCTCTTTCGACTATTCCCAAAACTCGTTTGTGTATTTGATCGATGGCCAAAGGAATGTCCGCCTTCGTCAAGCTGTTCTCTCGAATCCTCTCAGAAACCCTATCAACCTCCCCCACAAACCAGCGAGTTAGCTCAGCATCTTGGCTACTTGCACTGGAAAAGGTGCAATCATAAATGTCCGGCTCTGTTGTCAGAAAAGCGTCAAACATCGCCTTTAATCCCGGCTTCAACTCATCTAATGGAATCGTTTCTGCCTTTGGAATCCATGATCCACCGATCAAGACCCAGATAAGAGGCAATACGCCCGCGTAATAATTGTAGATCATTACAGTTCTCATTGCTTTCATGATCTTCAATTTGTTTTCAAAGAAACTCAAGCGAATTCGGCGATATAGCAAGGGAACCACCTCCCGTCTGAGAACGCTCGCCATCGAAAATGCCTACGGTTTTCTTTTTGATAGGGCCTGGCTAAACGGAGTAGACTGTCTAGGAATAACCTCTTTACAAGTCGTAACGGCGCAAGGTCTACAAACAGCTAGTGTGAGACCGCCGCCGGCAAGAATGCGCTTCCAGCAAGCATATCCTCCAGTCCATAATCCATATTTGAAACATGCAATACCGCACCCAATAACGGTTCCACCGGCTACAAGAAAGCAGAGGAAGAGCTCCCACTTGTTTATTCGCCATGTGCATTGCCACCACCAACCGACTTGTATTTCCAGATTCTCTTCGCAACGTTCCTTCAAGTCACTATCGTACTGATGGGAGTGAGAACAATTCCACCATCCTGTATCATATCTTCGCTTTTTCCTCGAGGCACAACCCGCCCCGCAACCGCAATCGGTATCCGATCCCTGGATTTCAAACTTAGACCAACAAGTCGGATCGCCAGAATTCCCCTGATCCGCTTGAAGCGTGTTGGCGAAGGGCGCAAGCAACAAGCCGGCGATGACCAAGCCAATCGGCGCAGAGACAACGACGGAATAGAAGGCGCCCACAGCCTTTTGCAGGAAAAGAATCGCGACCGATGCGCTCCAAGCGGGAAAGAACAAGCCGGCAAGGGAGTTCTGGCACTGCGTCTAATGCTGTTCCATTGGATTCTGGGTTTGAGATTGCGGTTGCGTGATTTCTTTCTCCGAGCGTAAGAGACCGGAGAACCAATAAAATAATAATTTTATTTTCTTCATGTTATTCTGTTTATGTCTTTTGAAAAGGCTCTTCTGTAACGTTTATTGTCTTCTCTGTCCACTCTCTGTATATTTAACTGTTCTTCTTTTCTAAACTTTCAAATTACTCGGAGCCTTTCACCTCTGGGCGATTTGTAATTTGTAAGCACGCAAGAACGTGAGGTTATCCGACCGATTTGTTAAAACGCAAGATGGATTACGGACCCTTTCTATGCCTTAATAATCAAACTAGTCGTTGTCAATACTTTTTCCAGAGAGTCAATTTTTTGGAGTGAAGAAGTGGCAAAATCGTGTTTTTCGTGAGTTTTTGGGATGTTTTTCAATTGTTTTGGATTGTTGTGTTGGTGTGGATCGCAAAAAAGTTTAAGGAAAATTGTGGGTTGTCGCATTTTTTATTTTGGTTATTTTGGCTTTTCTTGAGTTTGGGTGGGGAGTCTGGTCTTGGGGTGTTAAAAGTATCTTTGTTCGGTTGAAGTTTCCTTTGCTCGCTCTCCGTAGTGCCGGTACTTTGGGTGAATCTGTTTTTGATCGGATCTGTTGGTTGTCAACGCGGGCTAGGGGATTCTTTTGGCTTCGGGGTGGAGTGCAAGAATGGCGGCCAATCGGTGAAGCGTTTCAGGTTGTTCGGATGCTAAGTTTTGTGTTTCGCCGGGATCGTTGATGTAATCGTATAGTTCGTATTCAGTAGAGTTTGTTGGGTCACCGATTTTTTTCCATTCGATTAAGCGGTATTGTTCTGTACGAATTGCTCTTCCCATTCGGCCGCGTCGGGGGTAGCAATGGTAGGCATGGTTTCGTATGGAGAGGCTTGGGTCGCGAAGCACGGGGACTAGGCTTATGCCGTCGATTGGTTGCGGGACTGATGGCGCTGGCAAGCCGGTTAGTTCGGCCAATGTCGGGTAAAGGTCGACTGTTTCCGCCAATTGTTGTGTAGTGCGTCCTTGTATGTTTATGCCCGGGGCAACGATGATGAGAGGAATGCGGTTGGCTTGTTCGTAGTTGGTGTGTTTGGTCCAGTAGCCGTGGTCGCCGAGATGCCATCCATGGTCGCCCCAAAGCACGATTATAGTATTTTGCGAAAACTCCAAGCGGTCAAGTTCGTCTAACACTCGCCCAATTTGCGCATCGACAAAGCTTGCGGCGGCGTAGTAGCCGTGTATTAGCTTGCGCTGGATGGTTTCGTTTTTTAGGTTTTCGATAGTGAGGGGAGCGTAGTTGATTATTTCGCCTCCTTTTTTGCCAGCGTAGGGAGGCGCTTCTTCAGGGTGTTTTTGGCTGGATGCGAGTGGGAAGGCTTCGGGATCGTGCATTTCCCAGTACTTTTTGGGCGCGGTGAAGGGTAGGTGAGGTTTGACGAAACCGAGCGCAAGAAAGAAGGGTTGATCGCGCCGTTGCTTGGCCTCCTGCAGTCGTCGGATTCCTTCGTCGGCGATTCGTCCGTCGGCATATGCGTTGTCGGGGACATCAGTTATTTCCCATGCAGCGCCTCGTGGAAGGGATCGAATCTGATTTAACATTTGGTTGGTAAAAAATGCTTCTTCCCGTGTTAATTGCCCGCTTGCGGAGTTTGTTGGCAAGAGATATTCGACAATCTTTTCGTGGAAAGTAGGCACGCTCCATGAATTTGGATCGTCGTGATTTCCATGACCGGTGTGTAGCACTTTGCCTATTGCTTCTGTCCGATAGCCGTGTCGCATGAAAAATTGCGGCATTGTGACGGCATTCGGCGTCGCTTGACGAAAGTTTTGTCCCAAAGAATAAATGCCTAGCGAAGTGGAACGGGTCCCAAGCAGTAGATTGTTGCGCGAGGGGGCGCAAACCGCTTGGTTGCAATAAGCCCGTTCTAAACGAACGCCGCGGGCTGCTAAACGGTCGATATTCGGCGTCTTTGCCAAAGGATCGCCATAGCAACCGATGGCCGGTTTTAGGTCATCCACAAGTATTAACAGGACGTTGGGGCGGTCTTGGGCGGCCGTGTGAATCGCCGCCAACAGAAATATTAAGAGAATGCATGAAAAATATCGCATGGGTGAATTATAAGGTTTTTCTATTTGCAAGGCAATGAAGAATTTTTGACTGACATGCTTAATACCGTTTCCAAAGCGACGGCATAAACAAAACCAGAAGCACGGAAAACTCTAACCGGCCTAGCAACATCAAAAACGAAAGCAAAATCTTGGCGGGACCGTGAAAGCCTGCGTAAGTTTTTTCCGGTCCCGCTTCTCCCAAAGCGGGGCCAATGTTGCACAGCGTTGCGAGCGTTGCAGAAAAACAACTTCGGATATTTAACTGGGGTTCGAGAAAGCTCACCGCCGCCGTGCCTAACAACAACGAAACTGCAACTATCGACATCAGAAACAAAGTGGCCATGCGAAACGATTCGGTCACCAGATTTCCATTCAGCTTTATTGTCATAACCAAGTTAGGCCGAAAAAACATGCGAAGCTGGTAACAAAGAATCTTGAAGAAAAGAACTAACCTCCCTACCTTCAAACCTCCGGAGGTAGAACCTGCGCAACCTCCTACTATCATTAATATTACCAACAATATTACCGAAGAATCCGGCCATTCGTCATAGTTATCGGTTGTGAAGCCTGTCGTCGTTAAAATGGATACTACTTGAAATAAGACTGGACGAAAATTATCGTGCCAGGGATCCGATCCGCTTCCGCGAACATAATTGACAACGAAGATGGACAAAGCGGCAACGCACAAAATTAGAACAAAAGCTTTGGTGGATTCGTCTTGGCGCCACTTGGTTTTTCCCTGACGCCAGCGACGCGGCCACAACCAAGGATAAAGTAGAAAGTTCAAGGATCCCAACACCATGAAACCGATGATCCAGTATTCGATGAATGCGCTTTCGAAGTGTGCGATACTGTCATTATAGGTGCTGAAGCCTCCTGTAGCCACCGTCGTAAATGTATGGCAGACCGCGTCAAAAACATCCATCTTGCCAGAAAGCCATAACCCGCAGAAACAAACCAAGGAAAAGACAACATAAACCACCCAAAGTTCAAACGAGTTCGGCCGGATTCTGGGGCTGGGTCCCTCTGTTTCAAACGCGGAAGATTCATGTTGAAACAATGCCTTGCTGCCGGCGCCGGCCGATGATAGCAAAGCAACAAACAAAACCAAAATGCCCAGCCCGCCAAACCACTGGGTAAGCGCCCGCCAAAGCAGTAAACTTTTAGGAAGCTCTTCTATATCTTCAATCACGGTCGCTCCCGTCGCCGTAAAACCAGAAACTGATTCAAACAAACCGTCGATCCAACTCATCTGCGGCTCGCAAAGCCAATAGGGAATCGCCCCGCAAAGAGCACAGAAAATCCAACCCAACCCGACTGCCGAAATGGATTCTCGTTGTAATAAATCGTTGCCGCTTCCCCGCCCCAGAACAAGCAAGACCGTGCTACAAACCAAAGAAATCCCGAAAGACCACAAAAAGGCTTTGGGCGCATTCCATCCCTTTGCACCTCCTTCCGAATACCCAATGGAACAGGCAAGACACACGAATTGACCCACTGCCAAAAAGATCAGCAACACGCCGATCAGTTTGCACAAAATTCTAAGATTCATTTCCTCGAAGTCTAATATCGTGTATAAAGTCGTTTACCGTCCACTCCACAACATTCTGCCGCCGCCGCACAACCAAAGCAACATGCAATCGTCACCATCTCTTTTCAACCACGAAAGCAGACGGACACAAACGCTTAGTCTGTCGGCGCGAAGGCTTTCTTGAGAGCGGCGGCAGTGGCGGCATAGGCATCGTCGTCATCCATCTATCTGAGAAAGAGCATTGAAAAGTTCAGTGCGAACAGGAACATCGAAACCCGTCTGATGGATGGCGTTCAGAAAGGCCTTGACGTCAATTACTTCCGTTGATACGGGCAACTCTCTTTGGTGGTCTAACTGTGCCCGTTTCTCGACGCCGCGAGGCGCATCGTTGAGATCCACAGCAATAATCTCATCGCCTTGCAAAGTCAAAATCTGCTCATCAGTGTCGCCCGCCTGCCAGCAATGCCAACTATCCAACACAAAGCCAACATTGCTCGTGCCAAATGTATTCTAAGCTAAACCTCTGCCCGTGATTATTCAATACTTTGGCAATTTCCCGCAACTGGTCGGCTTGCAAGACAAAGTTACGCCAATAAGTAAAACGATTACTGCTCAGGGGAATTCAAGTGTTGACATGACTTGCGCCAACTTTTTGTAATGCTTTGGCATATTGCGGCAACTGCTTGAGACCCGCGTCAAAGATTGCCCACGTTGGTGGCTATGGTGAAAAGCTTGGTTTCGGAGTGCTGCGTTACCGCACCTCGTGCCATCAGTCCATCCAGTACCGAATAAGTCAGATAGTCGCGCTGTCGGTCGCGGATGGACGAGCGCAGGCCTAATGTGTCGGCAATCTGTGCGTTGCGGAGGGCTTTCAGCAGTAGCAGTACGGCGACCTCAATGTGGCGCAGACCCTCCTGCACCAGCATCCGGGCGGCATCGCCGGTCATGGCATTGCCGCCGCTATGAATCCTATTCATAATATAAAAATAAAAAATTCGTTCTTAAAAATCCAAAACTTATCCATTCCGCCCGCCAAAGTCGAGTCTTTGCTTGTTTGGAAAGTACGAATCAAATCGCAAAGAATTAGCAAAGTACACAGAAAACCCTAACTGAAACTCTTAAAAATCTGCGAATTTTTCGGGTTTTTGCCGAGATTCGGAGAAAAAATCATTTTTCTTCGATCCATCGCTTGACATTTCTCCGTTTTTCGGCGATGTTTGTTTTTAGAAGCATTTTTGCTGGTGTCCTTTGTCGGGACACCCGCCGAATGTAAAAACTTGTTGGACGCTGTCGAGTAGGAGAAAGTCCGCTGATTTTCTCCCATGCTCGATAGGAATTGTGCGGGATTCTCGCATTGAACCAGCAGAATGCTTCCAAATGGCCCGGTGCATTATGCCGGGGGTTTTACAGAATGATTGTTACAGAGAAAAAATTAAAGAGGGCTAAAGCCCATAACACTACATCTATTATGAGGAACTTAGCGAAAACTATAGTTGTTGTCGCCGTATCGGCGACATTGTTCACCTTGCCCACTGCAAAAGCAGCGCCACATTGGATCACCTTGATCATTGCGGAAATTGTTGCCGGTAAAGCGACTGACGCGGCGCTCAATGCCTGGATTGCCAAAAACGGTGACCCGCGGCCATTGAAAGTCTCCGCCAGTAGCGCCGGCATTTACCCGCGCTGGCAAGAATATCGGATTAGCGAAACCTACAACTACGACGAGGATTTTCCCAAGTATATGCGGGATCTAAACGGCACGGGAGAGGATTTTTGCCAATCAAGATGGTTGAATTCTCGTGGAGACTTTGTTACTACTCTGTCGGAGATCGTGCCAACAGACTTGCGAATGCCAAACTTTCGGGCTGGGGGAAAGTGTTCAAAATTGTGGATCCAGAAGACGATGTGGTATTATGGAGCAGAACTTATGGTCAGGCAAAGACATTCTTTTTCTATGGAACGATGGACAAGCCATTCGACAAAGACGCCGCCAATCGAGTAGTCAAGGAAAGATACGGAGAAGATTGGGAACTGGGCAAAGAGGTCTTTAGCAGGGATGAAACCTGGGAGGTGGGCAAGTTTGTGGTCTATTCCGAAGCCACGGTGCCTGCGTTAGCGCATCCCAAAGTTCGAGTGACCGGAACATTCACCGTCGGCTTCACTTACAAAAAGAACCGCGCTATCTATGAAAGCTATCTTCTCGCCGATAGGCCTATGACGAAACACGGCAAAAGATTCGAAATGAACGCCGTTCAAGACGATAACAAGGACTTCAATCTCTGTGATCAGAACGAAATAATCACCGAGCTCAATACGCCGGTCGGCGGCGTCGAGCGCTGGGTGGAGAAGAAGTACAGTATGAGGCATAGATGGGTTTCGGATCCGTACAGCGATCTTGGAGGCTCTTGGGAGAGCACAAGCTATAACTACAGACTCATCATCAAACAAAAGCACTTGCACATTGAGCAAGACTGCAGCAACCTTTGGCCAGAAGACTAAACGAAAGAAAGGCGAAAACCATGAAACCGGAAAACTACCTTTACGGGGCGTTTGGCGGGATGATTTTGCTCATCCTTGTGGTCCTTTACATCGATCACAAACCGGAAGAGGAAAACAGCGCGGCGGAGACTTCGGCGCCGACAAATCCAGAACCGGCAAAGAAGCCCGACAACGACGTTCACAAGGAAATGATGTCTCAACTGCGAGCGAACATCGAAGCTCATCGCGCAAGGAACGAAGCCATTGCCAATGCAAGACATCGTGTTCGAGAGCCGGACGGCACGCTCCGCCTGCCAACTCCGGAAGAAGAGGCGCAC
Source organism: Limisphaerales bacterium (assembly GCA_965203425.1). GTDB lineage: Bacteria > Verrucomicrobiota > Verrucomicrobiia > Limisphaerales > AAA164-E04 > UBA2970. Next base: position 1,325,609 of record OZ241891.1, read on the forward strand.
TTGCAAGCATGGCTTGAAGAGCAAAGGAAAGCCAAAGAAGAGAAAGCCTATTGGGAAAGTCGGCAGGAATGGATTGAGAACTTTCCGTTTGAACCTACCTACCACCCTAAAATTACCTTTGATCCGGAAGTCTTGAAAGATCGAGTGGATGAAAACGGCCGTCGGATTCCACAAGATAATGATTACTCGATTATGGCTGGAATGCAAAGACGACACGGATTCATTAAAAACTTCTACGAAATGCCTGCGCACTACTCGCCGGAGTTTGAACAAATGCACAACATCATGGTTGAGGCCGGTCTGGAAATGGATCCGTACATTTGGGGGCGGGCGTTTACGCACTTGACTTGGTATCACAACGCCATGAAACAGGATCCGGAAAAGTTGCGGCGAGAAGGACAAACCTGGGGAGAAGAGCAACAAGACATTTTAGGTTCCTTCTGGTTTAGTTTGAGTCGGAAAAAGGATTGGGGGTATCCGGAGAAAATCTTGTTGTCTCAAGAAGAGGCCGAAGCCTTGCGAGATCGCTTGATTGCGGAGATTCCACCTGACCGATTTCTCAACCTGAAAATGACGGATATTTTTGTGGAGAATGGAACTTACGAAGAGGAACTAAAAGCTGGGGATCCGATGTTGGTTCGGTAGCAACGGCAAGAACGACAATTCCGATTCTCAACAAGGCCAATCTTTTCGGGGATTGGCTTTTTTTGTTCTATGCGCTTATGTTTTGTTTTCGGGCAGATTTTCTATTCTCACGCAACCTGAACAAAGACTAGGAAAAGTATAAAATATCGGCAATTTTTAGATTCTTTCATTCCTGCATTGCGGCGGGGTTGATGTTCATTTTACGGCACCATTCGCGGTAGGCGAAGGGGGAAATTTCCGAAGGTTTGATTTCACTGCGTCCGCCCCAAAAGACGTTGGTGTAAGCAATTAGAATGCCTTCGGATTCGAGATGGGCGTCGATTGCGGCTTTGTGTTGGAGCAAAAGTACTTTGTCTGTCCCATGTGCCACTCCCATTATATTTACATTGCGAAACTCCGGCCCGCCTTCGCGCCAGTAGGCATGGGTCATAATATGGTGACGCCCTACTTCTTTGCCGGCTTTTAGTTCCATACCTTCAGGCACTGCCCAATGAAACAAGGCGTTGAAGCGGGTTACCTTTTCTCCGGTTTTTAATGTTTTCGCGTGTTCTAGAAAAGTGGAGAAGCGCCCGATAACTTTGCGTCGAGTGAGCTTTCTTGCCGTTGCGCAGAATTCCTCTGTGGAAACGTCGGCTTCAGAAGCTCGCAATGACCACAAGTCTCCTTCTAATTCTTGCGGTGTGCATTCTCGTTTTAACGCCGTTAAGATTTTCCATTCGTGGTTAGATAAATGCGCGATGGCGACTTCTGAGGCTTGGGCTGGCGCGTCCGTCTTGCTTCCGGGAGGCATGCCTCGGCGCCTCACATGGCCGACGCCTAATGCAAAGAGACGTTTGGCCGGCATAAATCGGAAGCGTTCGGCGCCAGTTTTTGACGCCAGCAACCGGCAATGTTTTTCCATAGAATAACTCTGAGGCACTTTGAGCGTCGTCCATAGTTTATAGGATGAGCCGGGAGTGGATCTGTCTGTGGATCGTGTAACTACATGGCCAGAGAAGGGGTCTTTTTGGAACATAAAGTCGAAGGCGGCATCTAATCGCGACGGCGGCACTTGCCATGCTACCAAAGCGCCGCGGGCAAGATTGGTAGCTAGCAAAGTTTGCCGTACCCGCCGGATAACGCCTGCGCTCAACATTGCTTGAATTCGTTCGACGACAATCTCTCGCTCGATGCCGGATTTTTGACTAATAGTTCCGATTGGATCTCTGTGAAAGCCTTGGATTCGATCCTCGGAAACCTGCAGGATTCGAGCGTTGATCGAGTCTGTCGTTGCAATGGGAATTGTGGCGGACGTCATATGTTAGGAGAATACTATACCTAGTGTTGTTCGGCAATGTCGCGCTCTAATCATAGAAACAAGGTGTTTGTTTTCCTGAATTCAATTCTGGCCGAAGTGCTCCCAACCTAGTATTCTTAAGCCCTCCAAAGTTAGGTTGGGGCAAACTGTTTTTACTTGGGGCAAGTCTCGCGCGATTAACTCTGCGTATCCGCCGGTGGCCACGACGTGGAGACTCGGATCGGTAAGTTCGCGTTTCAAATCATCCAAGAGATGAGATACTAGCCCGCGATAGCCGTTGACGGCGCCGATTAACATTCCCTCGCGAGTGCTTTTTCCGATTGTCTTTTTGGGGTCTCGGATTCGCACTTGAGGCAGTAACGCTGTTTTCTCATGGAGATAATTCGTCATAGCACCTAGTCCGGGCGCAATAATACCTCCTATATAACAAGATTCGGCGTTCACTACGTCAAAGGTAACTGCCGTTCCAAAATCTACCACAACTACGGGGGTTCCATAGCGTCGTGTTGCCGCCATAGCGTTTGCCAATCGATCTGCGCCGATTGTGGCGGGGTTGGGATAGTCGATGCAAATTCCTACTACGTTCCGATGAGTTAGCCTCACGCATCGAACGGACAGAGAGTCCTTAATCGCGCGCTGCATTTTCCTTGTGGCTTCGGGCACAACGGAAGCAACAACGCTTCCAAAAATTGAACGATGCCCAGCAACTCGTGGAAGTATATCGCCGAATTCACTGGAACGCCATTGGATTGTGTCGAAGTATTTTGACCTTAGGATTTGCCGGCCGTCGCCAATGCCGACGTGCGTATGCGTATTTCCAATATCGACACACAGAATCACAAGGTCTTTCTAGCCATTGAAACCATTTTTACCGTTGCGTAGTAAAACGTCGCCGCCAAGAATTCGTTTCACCAAGCCTGAACCGGTTCGCAACAACAAGGCGCCGTCGTCATCAATGGCTTCAGACCGCCCGTGAATCGTGGATTTCCCGAACTGCACAGCAACCTGACGGCCCAAAGTGACGCATCGACTCTGCCACTCGGCGGCGATCTTCGCAAACTGCCCTTCCCTCATCCGTTGATAATCCCGATCCAGTTCTTTGAGCAATGCCGCCGCAACCGCCGACCGATTCCACACTTGCCCGGTGAGAATTCGAAGAGAGCTGCACCGCTGTCGCAGTTCTTCGGGAAAATCCGTTTTCGTTTGATTCACATTCAAGCCAATTCCCAAAACGAGATGGTGGATTCGATCCGTCTCGGCGCGCATTTCCGTCAAAATACCGGCCAACTTTTTTTCCCAAACAATCAGGTCGTTCGGCCACTTGATGGAAGGCCGGACGGCCGTACATTTCTCAACTGCCCGCGCTACGGCCACGGCGCCAATAATCGTTAGACGAGCCGCTTCAGGCGGCCGCAACGCCGGCCGTAGAAGCAACGACATCAAAACACTCTTCCCCGAGGATCCAAACCAAGCGCGCCCAAGCCGTCCTCGCCCCCGGCTCTGGCGTTCCGCAAACACAACTGCGCCTTCGGCCACTCCGTCGACGGCTAACCGCAACGCCACTTCATTGGTGGAAGATGTTTCCTGAAACACTTGAATCTGCCGCCCCACCACCTTGACCGCACCGATCCGAGCGGCAATGTCTTCTCCCAACAAGCGATGTGGCGCTTCTAGCAAACGGTAACCAAAGTGCGGACTCACCTCAATTTGGAACCCAAGGCGCCTCCACTCCTGAATTCGCGACCGAATCGATGCTTGATCAGCTCCTGTTTTGGCCGCCAGAAAGTTTCCGGAAATTCCCTCGGCGCCCGCTTGATAAAGCGCCCGCAACATTTCGACATCGCTCTTCATCTCACTTCTGTAATGTCCAAAGCAATATCCGCCGCCGCCGCCGAATGTGTTAGCGCGCCCACCGAGATGAAATCAACTCCAGTCAACGCAACGGCGCGGAGATTGTTCAGAGTTATGCCTCCGCTCGCTTCAGTTCTGGCTCGCCCGTCAACTGCCTCAACCGCTTTCCGCAAGTCGAGGATGTCCATATTATCTAAAAGCACTGCATCCGCCCCTGCTTCCGCTGCATAAAGCGCTTGTTCCACCGTATCCGCTTCTACCTCGACCCGCAAATCAGGACGCACCGCTTTTACACGCCTCACTGCTTCCATGATTCGTTGCTTTTGGTTACCCTCCAAAACAACCAAATGATTGTCTTTAATCATCGCCATGTCAAAAAGCCCTCCTCGATGATTTCCCCCTCCTCCACAAACAACCGCATACTTCTCCAAAACTCGCCAGCCCGGAGTCGTTTTACGCGTGTCCAGAATTTCACAAGACAACCCCTCCAACTCCTTCACATAAGCGCAAGTCAGCAAGGCGATGCCGCAAAGTCGCTGCGCAAAATTCAGCGCTACCCGCTCCCCAGACAAAATAGAACGCGCCCGCCCCGTTACTGACAGAATCTCCGCGCCCGCTGAAAGAGAATCTCCGTCTTTCACCCGCATCAACACCGCCAGTGTAACATCCACTCGGCGAAACACTTCCCGCACAACCTCAAGCCCCGCCACCACAAGTGCTTGCCTCGCAACTATTCGAGCCGACGCCAAACAATCTTTAGGAACAACAGAAAGCGAAGTAACATCCCCACTTCCAACATCCTCAATCAAGGCGCGATCTATCAAATGAGCATAAGTATCAAGCCCCGGTCCAATCACAAAAAACTAAAACAGAGAAAAAATAAAGAAAAGTACAAAGCAGTGTAAACCCTACAGCACCTCTCGCAAACGATAATATCGCTGCTCGCTAAGTCCACCAGTCATAGAGCCATCATCTATAAAGCTAAAATCGCCGCTATTTGAAGAGACAATCATCAGAATTGATCTCCAATTCCCTGTCGGAATTATATCTGTGAACTCCACTTGAAATCGCCGGTTCGGCTCCGCCTTCCACGTTAAAACAACTAATCCACCTTCCAAAATCTCCGCTTGCAATGTGACCCGCTGTCGAGTAATCGGCGTCGCTCCCAAAATCCCCACTCGGAAAAACCTCATGCTCTCCATGTCTATCGGCAAGCAATAAGAAGTCATCTCGCCAACCGCTACAACCGTTCCAATATCATTCCATTCAGCGCCGTCAAGATTCTCCGTTCCTTGCAAAAGATAACTCACCCCACTCTCCGAATCCCAAGTGATACACAATTCTCGATCCGCATTAAACCGAACACCTTCAAGTTGGGCAAATTCAACAATTCCAGACGGCGGTTGAGGAAGCGGCTCCCCGCCTCGCCGAATGCGAAAAAAGTGATAATCCAATGTCGGCATTTCCATGCAATACTCTTCCCTCTCATCATCCGCCGACACTACCCTAATCTGCGTCCACTCTTCCTCCGACAACCTTTCCTTTCCTTCAATAGTATAAGCCTGCCCCAACTCGGCATCCCAATGCAAACAAACTTCCTCTCCAGAAAGTTCAATCTCCATATCCAAACCCTCACCTCTCTCTTTTACAGGCTCGATAAATATACCCAAATCGGGCGGATCCTCTATCTCCACTGCGCGTAAACCACTAAAATTCTTCAATAAAGGAGGCGGACACCATCTCGTCTTTCCGGAATTAGCAACAATCTCTTCGAGACCATCCCAAGGATCTTCAGGGAGAATTTTGACTTCAACACGATATCTGAGACCGGGTGTAGAATCCAAATCGAAACAATTGCTCAGAAGATCTGCAGAAAATCCCAGCACAAGATTCTGAAAAGCTTGAATTCGATAGGTTACCGCCTCTTGTTCGTAGTTCACCACGGACAGCAACCACTCGCCGGGAGAAAGTGGCAAGTCGGCGTGGCTGCCGCCATCCATACGAATAACTTCAGCGCTGGAATGGATACGCGCGCTAACGGCGTCAAAGTCGCTTTCACTTGGCAAATCTCCACGACGCAGATAGAGATCTAAATCCTTGCCGACGCCATCGCCGACGAGAGGATGCAGAGAAAAAGTCACGTTCGCCGCTTCAGGCGCAACAACGAAACGATAGTAATCTCGCTCCCGAATCTCGTTTGGAATTGATGCCGCAACCGTATTTGTGAACCAAACACGGTTTGTAAGATTAATAATAGAAGTAGGATCGTCTGTAAAAGTAGTTCCCGTGATGGCAAAATCCAAGTCTGTTACTCCTCGATTCAACACGGCCGCAAACCAATCCCCGCTCAAGTCAGGCAGAGTCGCATTGGTCCGAACGACAATTCGCCCGGAGCCGGGGCGATCTGGATCAGCGGAGGCAATACGATCATAGTCGTCAATAGACGGCAATGCATCTTTCTTCAATATCAGATCTGCTGTTCCGGTGAAATCTGACAAAGCAAACTGCACGCTAGAAACTTCAGGGTTTGCGAACCGCAATTGGAAGTAGTTGGTAACTTGAGCATTTTCGCCGACTGTGTTGTCGCCCACTTTGGAGGGGTAAGGCACGCCATTGGTTAAAAGATGGAACATATAAGGAGGAATAATTGTTTCCGTAGCTACAATACGATAACGAACAACCTCCGCCCGATTCGTATCCACATTATAGACGCTAATATAATAACTCCCGGAATGAATTGTTGTTGCCGAATCTTCCTTGCTAAATGTAATCCACTCCGTCTCCAAGCCGCCATTCGTTGACTGCTTGTTGAAATCAGCCAAATTAGGGAGGGGCAAGCCTAATTTTGCCACTGCATCGACGTCTCCATTTTCAGGAAAAACTTCGATGTTTAACTCTGTCACATTTGTGCCGGCGCGATATCTATAATACTGAAATTCAGTGGGTTCGGTAAAAGAAATAGTATTGGTATAAGGAATGGCATTGGTTAATGTGATAATCGGATACTGAGGGTCAATCTGATCAAATTGGATGCATAATTCATATCCGTTTTCCTCGTCGGGATCGACATTTTTTACCCCAAGATAGTAGCGTTGTCCCGGACGAAGTATTGGGGAGTCTAGAGATTCGATCTGATTCGTTTTGGAATCATATAAAACTGTGCCGTTCAAGGACAAGATCGCTCCGCCTTCCCCTTCCCCATTGAAGTCTGTTGACAAGCTGTTTTCCGCATTGTCTTGAGGAACGCCGTCTTCGTTCAAAAGCAGTAAGAGATTTCGCTCGCTGTTGAGCCAATTCGTGGCAAAGGTTGTGCTACGAGGAACATCGACAATATAGTATTTGATTTCGTCGCCTTGGACGGTGTCTGTTACGCATTCACCATTGTTTATCGATAAGGCGGGAAAATTCGTTTCGGCCAAACTTAGCAGTAGTTGCCAAGTTTTCAGAACAGGTTGAGTGTCTTCGGGGCCGTCTCGATTATCCCAAAGTTCCAATATCCAGTTTCCAAGCGCAGGTTCGCCGTCGAACTGACTCAATGCCTCCTCCGGGTGGAAGAATTTCACGGGCGCAGGTTCGCGGATTTCAATGTAGTCAATTTGCATGGGCGGCTGATTGGGCAAGGAAATTAATTCTAGGGGCATTGGATCCGCGTTTGGTGGAACGAGAAATCGTACCGGAGTATTGCGCCGCCACTCAAGACCGCCGTCAACACTTTGCACTCGTTTGCCGTCCAGAAAAATCGCTCCGATGGGGGCGCCTCGATCCACGCTAGATCGAGCGGAATAAAACAAGTCCAACGTTCTATCCACTGTTGCATCAGGCAACACGACCCGCAAGTCGCTGGCAGAAACTCGACCACTATTGAGATATAAGTAGTTTGTGCCTTCGGCTGCTCCATCATTACTCCTAATGATTGCCGTCCCGGAGAGAACTTCCCAAAAGTCATCTACATTGGCGCGAAATCTCTCTCCGGCAGTATAAACATTCGTATCGGCTTCTTCAAAACCGCTCAATGAAAAAGAATTGATGTTGGTGGAAGCCGCCATATAAGGAAATTTGGCAAACTTGATCATTTTTTCAGCCTCTAATTCTTCCTCTTCAGTCTCGGCAGGATCTGGATCCGAAAACCCTCCAAATGTCAATGTCTCCATTGGTCCCGAACCCCAACCGTCAGCAACACTACCACCCCGATTCTCTGACAACAAAACCCTTGTGCCTATAGGACTCACCAAGTGCATCGTCAAATCCGAAGACCTTGGATGGTCAATGCGTAGCCCTACTTTCACGTCGGCAACCGTCCGACTGTCGGGAATAAAGATGGGCGCGCGCGTAACAGCGTCGTCTATGATGGCTTTATTTAGTTCGTTATTGTCCGGGAAAAACGGCTGTTCGGCGGCAATTGGCAAATCCCTTTCAATTATGTATTGCAGTCGAAATTGAACTGAGACTTGGTTGGGATTATAGACGCCAATGAAATACTGACCCGGGCTGAGTGGAGGCACGTCCCGTCGAGTAATTCGCAATCTCAGTCCTTCGGAAACAGCACTATCCGTTCCCAAGGCGCGTTTGTCAAACTGTGTCAAGGTAGGCAAGGCACCCCGCCGCAAGTAAAGGTCTAAGGGTAAGGGTCGGTCAAAATCTGAGAGATACACATTCAAAGCGCTTGCATCGGTGGGCACATCGATAACAAAGTAGGAAAAGTTTGTAGATTGAACAGTCTCGATAATATTAGTGCCTTCCAACAAGCGGCTAGGCGTCAGACGCAAAGTTAAGTCATGTACCCGTCCGGTATGCGTCAGAGCATTATCCACCTGCGCCATCAACCAAACACCATCTCCCTGCCCGCCGATGAAGTTGACCAAGCTTCCTGGGCCATCGCTTTGTTGTATAAGGCCAACTGGCCCGGTGTCTCCAATCCTTCCCAAATCGTCGTAGGTAACGTTCAAGTTAGTAAGAGTGCGATCAGTGTCGAGCAAGGTATGATTATTGAGAACTATAGAGACACCGTTATGACTTAGATTTCCGAGGAGATCGCCAATATCGTCGTGAACTAACGACAATTCCGCCGTCACTCGTTGAATTGTCAAAGGAGTATAGCCGAGCGCTAAAACCAAACCAGCCCCGGGCGCATTGGGCGATCCATCCGGGATAATCCCCTGGCTGAGAGGAACGCCATTAAGCACGCGTTGACCATTCTTCAGCTCTTCAAAAGGCTCGTTCTGAGAAACTCCGACTATGGCGTATTCTCCACCTTGATGGTCCTCAGACTTGACTCCGATATAATATACTTGATCGTTACCCGTATTTTGATTTGTCAAGATAACTGCTTCGGTGCCACCGGGACCTCTGGAAGCGCCTGTGCCGGCGCCGTTATTTCCTCGTATCGCATTACTAATGACATTCGCATCTAAGTTAGTTAATTCGGGATTCATCGAGACGTAGAGATCAACATCGGCTTCGAAATTTCGCGGGCGTGCCAAATTCGGCGGCAGAAAGGTAACAAAAGCTACATTTGGACCATTGGTGAAGCCAAGTCCATTCCCAAGATCGTTTGTGCCCGGTGGCGGTGAAGAGTTGGTAAAGACGTAAAATTGCCACTGATGCGACAATCCATCCATTCCTCCTAGAAGAGGCGCGTTTGCTCCGACGCGGTCGGCTAGCCGAGGAATGCCGTTGGTAATTGCAATGAGCGACGGCGTTTCCACGTATTTTACATCATCCAACTCTTCTTCTACGCCTTCTTCCAGATTCTCTAGTTGAAAAGGTTCATCCATTTCCACATTGTCCCCTATGGAAACGACCAAAGCGAAGTCCTGCACTACGTCGTTAGGATGGTCTGTTACAGCGTTGACGTTGACTCGCCTAGCCACTACAGACACTACATAATTTGTGTCTAGCGGCGGCGAGATAAACACGTTCTCTACATTGTTGACGTTGTCCAGGGGCAATGATTCGCTTGCCGATGTCGCCTGGGTAAACAGGCTATCCGCCGTGAAATGATTGCCGCAGAGGGTTTCACCGGAAACTGTGTTGGAAACAACCAAATCGAGATCGTTAACTAACTTGATGCCAGCGCTTGGATTTCCTGGCGGGTCCGTCCATACTAAGGTAAGGCGCAACGGCAAAGCCCGAACCGGGTTTGTCTCGCCCAGTGTTAACTTCCAGCTTTTTTGTTCTCCGGTGGCAAGGGCGTTTGTGGGATTTTGATCCAGGAATCGAAGCGTCGACTCTCCGCCTGTGAAGTCTTGCGGACTAGATGAGTTAAATGGCAGATTATCTGTGAGGTTGGCTGGCAGACTGTTATCTAGATTGACAAGTCCCCATCCCTGAAAATTGATAATCGGGTCAACCTGAAAATTATAAAGCTCGCCGGAAGAGCGGGCGCCATTGATCAGTAACGCTTTTAAAAGGGCCGGGCTTGGATCGTCGAGGCCGTTGTTGCGCAGAAACTCCTGTATAAGCGCGAGCAAACCAGTCACCGCCGGAGTGGCCGTGCTAGTTCCACTTTCAAAGCGATAGTACGGCTTCAAACTTTCGTTTAGTTCCTCCAACTCGGCGAGGTATTCTTCATTTCCCGTTTCCACGGATATGACTTCTTGGATATCAAACGACACGGGGTTGCCGTTTGGATTCCCGACGCTATAATAGAGCCATCTAGGGAGTGATTCAGGATGAATACGAAGCGGCGAAGATTCCTCATCGGTCAGTCTTACGCTGGTGTAACCGACAAGATTGTTCGTGGTAGGCGGGCTGTCAAACTGCGCGTAGATAGGCAACGACGGCAACACTTCCGGCGAGGCTACATTGGTTTGCAGAGAAATTTCGACTTCAATTGTTCTTTCTCGTAGAAAAATTGTATAGGGTGGGAGATCTTCAGAGATAGCCACTTGATTGGAAATTGTGTTCACTTGCCTGTCTAGAAACTGTTCAGAAGACTGCCAATCTTTTGCCAGCGCCGATATAATGAAGGAACCGGGCGCTACGACGTCCGGCTTGAACCTGCCTCCCGCACCCTCTACGCCGATGCCCACATTGCCTCGCCCAGAAAACCACGCTACCTCAGTTGAACTGTCCGTTTCCGGGAGGAACACTTGCTTTTCGACGTCCACCTGATTGGTCATCGTTGTCCCATCTTCGTTGGTTGTAATTTGGTCGATGGTGCCCGTCTTGATCGAATTGGTAATATAACGCAAAGTTTCGATTGCCCCGACGGTGATCACGTTTTTGGCCGTCGCAGGAGAAGATATAGAATCTGATTCGCCGCCCCGTCCTTGTTGATTTCCACCTTGCGCATTTCCTGCAGAGAAAACGTAAAGGATCGGTTGCTCCCCTTCCTTTTCCGGCAAGGCATCCCGAACCGCCGCATCGTAAGAAGCCGCACTACTATCGTATTCCCGGATGTTTCTATAATTCCAACTGTTATTAGAGAGCAGGGGAGTATTTGTTGTTCCATGCTGATTTACATAGTTCACATAGTTATATTCAGCGGCCGCTTCTTGCAGAAATTCATCCGATATCAAAGGGCCGGCAGCCAAGTTTACTCGCAGAATATATAAACTTGATTTCGGTGCCATGCCATGAAAATTAGCATTGGTAAGGGAACCGAGTGCATTGGTAATCACGGGCGATTCGGCGCCATTGCCGGCAATCGTTCCCGCTATGTGAGTGCCGTGCCCCGAAGGATCGCTAGGGTCTGCGGAATCTCCAAAAATAAGCCTCTCTCCACTAAATCCGGGGTGATCCCCATCTACTCCGGTATCGTTGAGGTTCACTAAAATACCTTCGCCGGACAGATTATGAAGGTTGGTGTTTATCATTTGATTGGTCGCAGAGCTGTCTGCGCCCAACAGCACACGCGTCAAGTCATTGGCCATCCGACGCGGCGCGATGGATTCCACCGTCAACACGCCGTCTAGAGAAGCAATCGCGCTCAATGTTGATCGCGGCGCTTTGATTGTAACTGTCCGACCAAAAGGAGAACGACCATCGTTAACATATTCCATTCCCATCGTTTTCAAAGCCTCAAACACCACTTCCTCCGCTCCTCGAAACAAAGTAAGCCGCAAAGTCAAAACGCCCGGTATATCCCCTCGTTGTGTTGCCCATCCCAGCAACGGATGACTCAGCTTGAAATATGGATCAAAAGGGAGAACAGACTGAGTTTCCGCAAATTTTTTGAGCCGCTCCGCCGTTGTCGGCTTCATGCGGACGATCCAAGTATTATGAGGAATGTAGGCTACTTTCTTAACACCTAGTTGAGACAAAGTCTCCCGGTCAAACACTTGATCAAACTGCCCCGCCGATTGCAACAGATAACTCTCCGTTTCCGCTGAAGCCCGCAAATGCTCAGGCACCACCAGAGGCATCTGCGATTCGGTGTCGATCAGCGCGTTATTTAATAAAATTGCGGTATCGAGTCTCGCCAGTTCTTCAAGAGGTCGAAGCGTATTGCGCAGGCGATAAGGAAATCTCGGTTCTGAAGGGATGTAGCCTATCGCTTCTTTTTGGGCGGATGCAGTTACAGAAGACGCACTCGTTGATTGCCCTGCACGGCCCGTCAGCCGAGTCCACAGAGGATACTTTGGTTTTCCAAGATGGGGGAAAAACACTTGACCGTTGGTGATGACAATATCGGAAGAAACACCCGGCAGAGTGATTTGCGAAGGATCACGGACTTTCCGCCAAAAGAAAATCCCCAAGGCAAGAAGTACTAAGGCCGCCAAAACCCAAGATCTACTGGACAAAGACTTCATCAATGCGCCACTTTTCCTCATCAATTATAATTAACATTCGGAAGCTAATCCGCCGGAATAATGATTTCACTTTCCACTACGGCGTTTAAATTGGTCAGCGAGCCGTCAAAGCGAATGACCCGCTTCGCCGCAAACTCACCTGTAATTTGATAATTCGTGCACAAGTTCAACAAACGAATCGGATTAGGATCCGTCCGCAAGGAACCTTCCGCCGGCCGCAAAGACTGACCGTACGAATAAATCGTCACCCGCGGCTCATCCGCCTTCAAAAGTGACAAAACCTGCTGTGGAATTCGCTCCACGGCAAAGTCGTCCAAACCCAACTGATACACGATACTGTTCGTCCAATTCAAATAAGGAGACTGCACTGTGAGCGCCGGCGTTGCCAAAACTTCCCCCAAATGCCGGAAACGACCGCCGGGAAAACGAGCTCGGGTTGCATTGATCCCATTAGTGCCATTGACAATCTGCGCTAGTTGCCAATTATCAGAATCGGGATTCGCTAAATCGTAGCCGGGCATTCCCGCCCGCCCCGCCGGTTCAATAGTCAGCGCTGTATACTTAGCAGGTTTTAGACCTTTCGGTGTTTCGATGTCTCTCATTTGAACCGAGTCCGGAGACATATTTGTCTGCACCGTAACACCACTGAAAACCGCAGACCACGCCGCCAACCCCGCCTGATTTACCGACAAAAGCCCCTTGGAAGCGTTATCGTTCAACGAGGTTGTAAAAAACTCTAATATCTTCCAATCGTTTGTTGGATGCGTGCCCGAGCTGCCCGACCACTTGAACCAGTTCGTCCGCGCAAGATTTAAAATATTCTGCTTATTCCCAGCCGTAGCGCTATCCAGCGTCAACGTATCGACCACATTATCTATCGAAGGATCTACTGCCAAAGTCTGAAAAGGGTAACTTCTCCCATCATAAGGCATCGGCAACGACGGATTCGGGTCCGGCAAATCCTGCATCGTCAGCAACTTCAACTTGTTATCGCCTCCCTGACCTCCTTCATAGCTCCCCACATATCCCTTCAAATAAATCGTCTGCCAAGGAGTTCCTCGATGCACTCTTCCCAACCAGCCGATGTTGGGAAACTTGTTCGTTGGAAACTGCCAGTCATCCGACCGCCGAATGAGCGGATCCTTGTGCGCTATATTATATTGATTTGCCGCTTCCGCCAAAGTTGAAGGCCACGGTCGATACCGTTGATTCTTCCGCCCCGGCTCCCCGAGACTGCCGAGATTATGAAGATCATCCGCCCTCTGTCCGGGTTTCAACATCCTCACCCTCGACACCAATTGTTGATTGTCTTTCAAGTCTTCAAAAGTATAGTGAACCAGTGGATCATTCGCTTGCAAAGTCTCGTATTTCACCAGCCGAACAGACGGCGAAAACGGCACTTGCCTGCGGAAACTCTTGCGCGGATCTCTCAAACGACTGTAGGCATCCGCCAACTCGTTGAACGATAGATATAACGGTCGAAATCCGAGAAACGTTCGAAAAAGATCAATCGCCTCCTCGCGATCCCGTCCGGCGCCTCTGCCAACATATGAATTCCAGTCTGATTCTCCTTCCTTACCCAATGATACCAACATTTGCTTCATCACTCCCTCAGTGGGCGCATTCGTATGCCCCAACCGATTGGCAATCCAATAACCCGATGGTTCCTTATTTAACAAATCTTGCATATCCAACCCACTGACGAAATCCAAATTCACAAAATCCACAACCCTCTTCGTGATAGGATCGGTCATGAGACATCTAACCCGATTTGTCATCGCCAAGCCTATCCTGTGAACAGGAAAACCATTGTCGGGAAACAAAACATTCGTTGCATTGGAATACTGCCTGATAACGGGAATCAATTGTCCGCGGTCGCGATGAGAATAAATAGCGCTAGGCACCGGAATTGTTCCCCCTCGATTAGCCACCTGCAACATGGTTCTATTGGTAAAAATCGGCAATTGAAACTCCCCTCCCGACCATTGATCCGGTGGGAAGTTTTTCCTTTGGAATGGATTGAAAGAATTGCTGTACAGATTGGAAACTAACAATGTTCCAAACTGGTTTGTCATCAAAAAATTGCTCTGCACATCAACCAGCACATCTAAAGATCGTGGATACGGTTGAGCATAAGAATTCCAAAGCTCAACGCCAAAAAGATTTGAGACGCTCAATGACAACATTTGGTTAGTCCGCCAAAACGATCGAGGGGCATTTTGGCTCCCTTTGTTAATTTCAAGTTTTCTCGTGAGTTCCACAGCAGTCAGAACCCCGAATTCGTTAAAGTTAGGCAAACCTTTCTTGGCGGCAATTACCCAAGGAATTCCCCAAACGTTATCGTTAGGCTTCAATTCATAGCGATTCGTTGGAATGTTTAAATCCCGCCAAAGCTGACTCATCTGACTTAGTGCGTTGTTTGTGACTTCAACAAAATTGGTAATATAAATTCTTGGACCGCGGGCGACGAATTGAGGCCGAAACACCAGCGGAAACTTACTTGATTCCGTTGTCGCAAAACGGGCAGGCGGGCGAGACTGATTTTGATGCGTCACTACGTCGGCAATATTTGCCGCTTGTTGCAGCCGCTGATGAATGCCGGCCGAGTACTGAGGTTGACTTGGATGCACTCTCGGCCATATTTGAATGCCAAAGTTTGTAATTGAGAAATTGGCAGAATTAGGAAAGTTTCGATTCGTTTGATAGGTGCCGCCAATTGTGAAATGATCTTTTCCATAAATCCTTTCCAATTGTCCCAAATGGTTCGTGTATTGGGAATCAGAGGGGGCGATATTAACACTCGCCTGCAGCAGGCGATCGGCAAGATTTAGAAACAACTCACGAGGTTCCCACTCCTTAATCTTTGTTTGCCCACTTCCCGGATCGTATTCGAATTTATAATTGAGGTTCAGCTTGCGCACTTTGCCTTCTTGCGCTTTTTCATTCGAAGAGGTCAGCATCATCGTTTCCGCTTGCTCATCCGCTTCGGAATCGACGCCAAGCTGCGACAAAAGTCGATAAAACGTGTAGCTGTCGTAAGTGCTGTAATTCCCTGATCGCCGAGTGCCTGTTTGTCTCAATCGATTCACAAATTGATCATCTGGATGGTTTCTTACGAATAATTCCTGCACGTCGTAGTAGGCCCGCCGCAAATCCCCTCCCCAATACGGTTTGTCTAATTTATCCTCATCAATTGCCAACCATGAATGTTTTTGCAAATAGGGGCCATCGGCAAAGAAATCAATATTGTCATTATGAAAGCCGGGAACGTTGGGGTTGATTCCGAGATTCCTCAAAGTGTTGCTTAAATTATTAGGCAAATCATTTGGATAATTCATTCGATGTCGAAGAAGGGAAAATGCGTCGTCGAATGAGCTTCCTTTATTTCTATCTGTCATCATTGGTTTCACATAATTATAGCCTCCGTCTTTACCCCATTTGTTAAAGTTCAAGTCACTAAGGAAAGCAGCGAGATTCATTTCCCAAGGGCCAACTCCCTGGTTTCGCACAAAGTAATCGCCATCTATTGCGCTAGGTTTTTTGATTCGATTATGAATGGCGTTTAAATCCAGTGATTTGCCTTCGGGCAGAATTAAGTAGGCAAAGCGGCCGATGAATCGGTTGGTGGGCGAATGCGGCTGGTTGGGGTATTCCAGCACACCGATCCATTGCGGATCTCCTACCATGTGTGTCTTCAGCCGTGCTTGGTTGTTGTCAGGGGCTTTCAATAGCGCCCGGTTGTTAGCCCGCTCATAAAGCAGACCGGAGCGGTCAAAATGAGGAATCCGATGGACTTGACCATTCTCCTGATATTCTCCGATATTCCGGTTGAAGTTGAGAAAAAACCGGAAATCTAAAGGGTATCTCGAGTTACCATTCGTTTGGATATAGACTGGCGGGCGAGGGTCAAATTGTAGATTTCCAATATTGATGGCTTGATGCTTTTCGTTGAGGGGTCGACCATTGTCTGCGTAATGGTAACCTACGTTCTCAGGATTGAAATTCTCAAAGTCGTCAAAGTCTTTGGCAAATACGTCGCGGCCATTTTGGTTTATGTTTAAAAAGTTAGTAGAAACTGCGAAGTCGTAGTTGAACTTGTTGCTGGCCGTTAGCATTCGCGAAACGATATTCGCTTGGGCGTGCGCAAACCCGGATTCAGTCATGGCTTTGGCTGTAATATGATCGGTCGTCACAGACACTGAGGCACGTTCCCTTCGGCTAACGCCTAAAAATAACACGGCCATTACCGTCACCACAGAAAGCATAATCAAAGTGATCACGAGAACTACTCCTTGCTCTGAAGATTGTATTTTCATCAGCCGGTTTCTTCTATTTCCTGGACATGGTTTTGGGAATTATTTTTGGCGCCAAAGGCAGGTGAACCATCCGGCGAAACAAATGAACATTGCCTGCTTGCCGTCGCAAAAAGTCATCTACTAATTCGGAATTCCCTTCCATCGATTTTACTTTTTCTAGTGTTGCCGGATCCAGAATGCCGATTTCCAGCTCTACATAGGCAGGCAAGGCGTAATCATAAAAGGCAGATCGGGTTTCGGCTACAGGGACGCCGCCAGGTAAATTTACTTCTTCCGGCCTTAATATAACTGAGTGATAGCGGGAGTGGCGTTTATAGCGCATAGGTTGTCCTAGGGAATCTAGTAGTTGTATTTTAAAATGAATCACGCCGTCAATCAAAGGAGACACAACTGTTTTTCTCTCGATTTTTTCCCCTCTATTGTCCAAATTAAAAGCCATGAAAATACTCTCACTTTTCACTAGCCGATAAACATCCCAAAAATTTTGCAACAAATCATAATTTTGCCGATAATCCGACAACCATTTCGGCTTGCTGTTTATCCGGCGGTTAAGTTCAAAAGTTCGATCTCGATCCGGATTAATGGGATCAAATATCACATTTGGGGAAGAAAAGCGAAATAGGGTTCCATACGAAATTGTTGCCGGAGCGTTTGGCGATACCGCATTGATTCTTGATGGAGAGACAAAGTATCCTTTGGCTACCCAATTCAGGTTAGATCGAGTTAGAAAAAACACCTCTTGGAGGATGTTGATTCGCCTCGTGTCGTCAGCCAAGTTTTGAATCATTGGTCTTGTAAAGTAAGGTTGGCTGCGATTTGTTTGAATTCCGGACCAAAAATGAGGGCTTCCGTTTGTAATTGCGCCAGCATTTGTAATTTCATACGGTGGAGGAAAGAGAATGCTTTTCGCCGGGACTTGTCGAAGAGGGCCGGGCGCTTCGGCTTGTTGGATGTCTTGGACGATCAATTCAATTGCCGATCGGCCGGATTCTAACACGTCGACTTGACTTACATTTGTGCGCAAGGCTCTTTGAGTTTCATTGAACATGGAGTATAAGCCGACAATGATCACCGTCATTAAAGCAACAGCTACTAATAACTCCACAAGAGAAAAAGCATTCTTTCCGACAGAGTGAGGATTGATGGGAAAGTTGGTTTTCATTTGGCGGGAGGGGCGAAGGTCGATGGTTGGAAATAGAAAAGATTAGTAGTGTAATGATTGGTCCAAGACAAAAACTGAGAAGCGTTTGTTGACATCAGCTGGCCGTTGACGAGTGATCGAAAGACTTGTTCTCTTTTGCCTACTTGATACTGCATGTTTCGGCCTTCTCCCGAAACATTCACAGGCCATCGGAAGTGCAGGCGGACGTCGTAAAGATTGGTACTGAAGTTCTGCACCATTTTTAGACGTTCGCGCGCAACGGGATCAAGGTTTCGTGAAGAGAAGTTGTTGGTAACGATTGGAACGTAAGGCGTGATGGTTGTTGTTAGCAGATAAGTGAAGGCGTTTTCCCGGAACTCTTGCGACTTGAATCTTTGGGATGCCGAACCGCTAATTGAACGCATCAAGGCGGTCACTTCGTTAGTGGACCAAACAGTCCCTCTACGATGACTTCTCTGAACTACCGTCGGCACCGAAAGCATGCCAATAATGAAATGTCCGTTAGTTAGTGGAATTTGACTTCCATCCTCCGGCAGACGACTACCAAAATAGCTTGAAAGACTTCCTCTGCTATTGATGATTGTAATTCGTTCGACGAAATTGGTCAGCTCGTCTAATCCCAGTCCGCCGCTGCGAATTGCTTCTAATAGATAGGCACCGTCCTGATTGATGATGGTCTCTTCTCGATTGTCTCGCTGTACTTGCAATCCGGTTGGTAACACGCCGATGATAGCCACCATTGCGAAGGCGACGATGGCGATGGAGAGAGCAATTTCTACCATAGTGAAGGCTTGCTCATTGTCACGGGGGCGCGTGCGGATTCGCCTATTCGATATCGCCAAGGAATGTTCGCTTGTTGTTCTCATTTGTTTCAAAGAAGAGAGTTAGGGAGTTTCGGGTTGAACCACGCGAGCTCGTCCGGTCAGCCAGTTGATTCGGATATAATGACGTTGAGGTTGCCCCTCGTTTTGAGATGTGTAGATAATAGATTCTTCCAAGTTATCCGGAGAGTTGGAAGGGATAATTTCGCCATTGGGGTTGCGATTGAATTCAATGACTCCTTGCACAAAGGTTAAAGACTCGTCCCTTCCCGAAGCCAACTGCCCCTGCGCATTGAATTCGATAACGGGCAAATTTAAGCCGATGCCGTCCGCGTTGGGAAAGTTTAACGCTTCTTTTTTATGCGGGCGGTTCAATGGACCACGATTTATAGGATTTGCAGGGTTTTTAATCGGCAACTTAATGGGATCAAATAGGATGCCGTCCGGCAGGGATTTCCAATCGGTCAGATATTGTGGTGTAGAGTTTCCGGGCTGGCTACCGACGGTGCGTTTGGCATAAATTGCGTATCCTGAATACACACGACTCCATAGTCTCTGAACTTGGTCTATCATGGCTTCCTCTTGTTCTCTATTGTAATGGGGATCCTCATCGATAAGTTCAATTATTTGCTTATCTAAAATTTCCGGCGTTAGGAAGACAAAGTAAACGGTGGTTCGATGGTTGATGGCCAGCAGACGCGCGAGCGCTAAATCGTCCAGCAGCTGCCGATTCGTTCCCGTCAAGGCATTTGACTTTCCGATGCCTCGGAGAGCCGGCAAGGTGATGGAAGCCAGCAAACCGATGATGGCCACAACCACCAAAAGCTCAATTAACGAGAATCCATTGGCGGGATATCGTTTCCCGTTGCATCGCAGTTCTCCATTTCGTCGTTTCATTGGCTTCAACCTTTTCGTTTTCCATTATTACCAACTTAAGATGTTGTCTTTGTTTGCTCCAGAGATCGCATTGTTATTGTCGTCAATATTTCCATCTGGCCCGAAAGACCAAACCATGACGTTTCCTCGATGTTCGTAATAGGGGGGTTGTGTTCCTATTTGCTTGCGTACTAAACCTTTATGCCCAGACCCTTCGGAGTTTGCTGATACTCGAGGATTAAAGTAAAAACCATCCCGACACCAACCGTCGTAATTGAGATCCAGCGTAACGATGTAGGGATTCCTCCAAGGATCGCGATACACAAGATCGGTGCCAATTCCCGGAGATTTGTTATCTGAGGCTGACTCGGCGTTCAGGTAATTAATCTTCTTATGATTCAAGACGTGGTTTTTATTCAGCGTCTGTTGACCATTGTAGTTTGTAATATCTTGAAGAATCACAATCAGTTGGGCATTGCTGGCGTTGAGTCGTCCTTCAGGATTTTGGACTGGGCGCAAATTCATTCCGTTATTATCAGTCAAGGGGATTCCATTTTGATAAAACGTTCCGTAGGTGAAATCTGGATTTGGATTCGGGTGGAGCTGGTTGCGGAATTCTTTTGCTATGGGCAATTTGCTGTAATCGGTTTCATAAGCTGCGATGGCTGCTTGGATGCCGGCGATTTCTGTTTTTGCTTTGGCTATTCTGGCTTTTACTTTGGCTCTTGCGAGAGCGGGAAGTAGCATGCTGGCTAAAATTCCGATGATCGCGATGACGACTAAAAGTTCGATCAAGGTAAAGCCTTGCCGAGTCGACTTCGCCATAAGTGGTTTGGATGTTTTTGTCGTTTTCATTTCACTACCTTTGCTTGGATCAGTTGAAAATGCGTTTTGATTTCAGTTGTTCTTGTTGATTATTTCAAATTCTCCCCAGTTGTTGATGCGATGAACTTTGTTGCCGATTAGCACGTCGGCCCATAGGTCAAACCTCTTGTTGTTCTTTATGCCGGGAGCGCGATATTGCCAGGGATTGAGCATTCGCAATTCGTCATCGTTGGATTGAACGGGACGATATTGCTCTAGCGAGCTGTTGTTTGTATTTTTCGACCATTTTGCCGGCGCAAGCAGGAGATTCACTGTGGGGTCGACGGAGATGGGAGCAAATTTGTTGGCGTTTTTGATGGAAAACTTGGTTTTGTCGGGGTTTTGCGTCATGTTGTAGAAACCATCTATTCCGAAAAAAAACTGGCACTGTTCTGTATTCAACCCGTCGCCGCCTTGGATGGAGGTGTAAGAGCGCGTTTGCGGATTGAAAACCGTTCCGGTGAGTTCGTAAAAGAGCGGATTCATTGCCGGGGGGAGAACCATCGTCATTCCTCCCACATCCACTCTGCCGTCTCCATTGAGATTGGGAGGGAAGGATGATTTGGGATAAGAGCTGACGGCGATTTTGTAGCTTTCGATCTCGATCTCCAGTTGTTTGAGCAAGCCTTGAGTTGTGCTGCGTTTCTTTGCGGACGAGGCCTTTTCCGACAGAGCGACGGTTAGGCCGGCCAGAATGCCGATGATGGCTATGACGACGAGCAGTTCGATGAGGGTGAAGCCGGCGGTGGGCGAGAACGAGGGAGGGATGGGGTTGGCAATGCGGCTTTGGTTTTGATTGGTTTGGTGTTTTGAAGTTTTCATTGGGTTTTCTCCGTAGTTTTCCTTTTCGTCCAACCAAGCAAGTTGGTTTGGCTCTCTTTCCGCCTTGTCTTCGTCAATCATTTTAAAGCCCTTTTCCACCAAGATTTAAAGAAAGATTCGTGCCAACTTTGTTCCGAGTTCGCATTTATTAGTCGATTTTTGCTCATTGGCGCATTTTTTTCATTGAATTCCGCGTCACTGCCCTAGTTTATCGATCATAGTGATGAGCGGCAAGAAAAGAGCGATCACGATGCCGCCAACGACGACGGCTAGGAAGACGATCATGATTGGTTCCAAAAGCGAGGTCATGGCGGCGACGGCGTTGTCGACTTCTTCGTCGTAGTTGTCGGCGATTCGCATCATCATTTCGGGCAAGGCGCCGGTTTGCTCGCCGACGTCCACCATGCTGATTACCATAGGGGGGAAGACTTTGGATTGTTCCAGAGGCACGGTGATGGTTTCGCCTTCTTTGACGCTTTCGTGGACTGAGGTTACGGCGTTGCTGATGATTACGTTGCCCGCGGTTTCTCGGACGATGGTCAATGCTTGGAGGATGGGGACGCCGCTGCTGACAAGTGTGCCTAAGGTTCGGGTGAAACGGGAAATGGCGACTTTGCTAATCACGGGGCCTAAGATGGGGAATTTCAATTTGAGTTTGTCCCAAAGCCAGCGTCCCCATTTGGTTTTGATGGCGAGCCAGAAGACAAAAAAGGCGGCTAGGGCGATGAGGCTGGTTTGCAGGGAGTTGGTGGCTATGGTTTCGCTGACGTTGAGTACGAATTGGGTGAACTGCGGGAGTTCGGCGCCTTCTAGCATGTCTTCAAAGACTTCCCGGAATTTTGGGACTACGAAAACCATTAGCAAGGCCAGGATGGATACGGCCACCACCATTACCGCCGCTGGATAGAACATGGCGGCGATCACTTTGCCTTTAATTTTCTCCGCTTTTTCCATGAATTCGGCGAGGCGGTTTAAGACGACTTCAAGCACGCCTCCCATTTCGCCGGCTTTGACCATGTTGATGAAGAGTTTGCTGAAGGTTTTAGGGTGTTGCGCCAAGGCTTCGGAGAAGGTGCTTCCTCCTTCGATGCTGTCTCCGAGATCTCCGATGATTCGCCGGAGAGTGGCGTTCTTTTCTTGTTTGGCAAGCACGCGGAGACCTCGAAGCAGGGGAAGGCCGGCGTCTACCAAGGTGGCTAGTTGCCGGGTAAAGGTGGTTAGCACCTTGGGTTTGACTCTTCCCGACAATCCCGGAATTCGGATTTCGATGGATCCGAGTCCTTGTTTGCCATGCTTCTTTTTGCCCTGTTTTTTGGCGCCTTTTTTTGCCTTGGTTTTGTCTTCGGAGGCCTCGGTTACCTTTGTGGGGAAAAAGGCCATTTCTTTGAGGCGGGTGATGGCTTCGTTTTGATTCGCCACGTCAAGGGACCCTTTGGTCTCTCTTCCTCGCGAATCCATCGCAACGTAGTTGAACTTGGGCATAAAGGTTTTTCCTAAGTATATTTCAACACTTCTTCGATTGTTGTTTCGCCGTCAAAGATGCTGCGCAGGCCGTCGTCTCGAAGAGTGATCATTCCTTCTTCCACCGCTTTTTGTTTTAGCACTACGGAGGGGGCTCGGTCATTAATGAGCGACCGAATGGCATCCGTTACTTGCAACAACTCGAAAATCCCCTTTCGGCCTCGGTAGCCGGAGTCGTTGCACTCGCCGCAACCTCTTCCAAAGTGAAACGACCGGCCTCCTATATCATGGGGAGAGAGATTTAACAAGCCAAGTTGTCTTTCAGTTGGCTCAAAGGGAGTTTTGCATCGGCGGCAAATGGTGCGAACTAATCGTTGCCCCATGACGCCGACAAGTGTGGAGGATACCAGAAAAGGTTCCACTCCCATGTCCGTCAAGCGTGTTACGGTGCCGGGGGCGTCGTTGGTGTGCAAAGTACTCAATACCAAGTGGCCAGTCAGCGAGGCTTGGATGGCAATCTGCGAGGTTTCTAGGTCGCGCATTTCTCCGACCATGATGATGTCTGGGTCTTGGCGCAAGAAGGCGCGCAAGCCGGCCGCAAAAGTCATTCCGACGGCTTCGTGAACTTGCACCTGCATGATGCCTTCGATGTCGAATTCGACCGGGTCTTCCACGGTGAGTAGTTTGTGCTGCGGACGGTTGATTCGCCGCAGACAGGAATACAAAGTGGTTGTCTTGCCGCAGCCGGTTGGCCCCGTAACCACGAAAATTCCGTTCGGTTGCTCAATGGTTTTTGTCGTGTATTCGAGGATTTCCGAGGGAAAGCCCAAATGCTCCAACTCCAAGGTGACCGCCGTGCGATCTAGAACCCGAAGCACTACGGACTCTCCCCATGAAGTCGGCAAAGTAGACACGCGCAAATCCACTTGACGCCCTCCCAAATGGACGGAAATGCGGCCGTCTTGCGGGAGACGCCGCTCGGAAATGTTGAGGTTCGACATGACCTTGATCCTTGAGGCAATGGGCATTGCCAGCGATTTTGGCGGCGGCGCGATTTCGTATAACGCGCCGTCCACTCGATAGCGAATTTTGTATTCGTTTTCGAACGGCTCGAAGTGAATGTCGCTGGCGCGGTCTTGGACGGCTTGCGTCAACACCAAATTGACGAATTTGACGATTGGAGCGTCTTCAAAGTCGGCACCGAGGTCCAAGGCGTCTTCGGAAATGGCAATTTCTCCCTTGCTTTCTTTGGACTCAGCTTCGACTCCCAGTTCCTTGAGAATATCCGCAATGCCGCTTTTGATGTCGATGCCTCCAGCGCCGTAGGCAATGGCCAGAACGTTTTCCACCGCGTCCGGGTCGGCAATGACCATTTGAATCGGGTGCGGGATCACGTATCCCATCTCGTCGATTCGGGAAGGGTCCAAAGGGTCTGCCAAAGCCACTTGCAACACGCCGTCTTCGAAAGCCACGGGAACGCATTGATAGTTTTTCGCGGTGGCGGCGTCGACGATTTCTTTGAGTTCGGGGGTTACGGTGGATTCGCTGATTGGCACCACTTCGGCGCCCATATAATTGGCAATCGCTTGAAGCAGGGAATCTTTGTCAAGGTATCCAAAGTCTTGAACCGCTTGAAACGCCGACTTGCCGCTCTTGTTGACTTCTTCGTTCACCGTTTCCAGTTGAAGGTCGTCCAAGAGGGATTGTTCTTGAAGAAGGCCGAGCAGAGGATTGGAGGCTACGTCTATCATGAGAATCGGCTTTATTCTTCTTCCCCTTGCGCTGCTGCCGCCATGGCTTCTTGCACTTCTTGGAGTTTGCTCATAATGGTGGCAGGGTCTTGGGCTTTGGTGATGACTTCTTCTTCGGAAATGATTCCCTGCGAATACTTGTCCAGCAGAAAACTATCCAAAGTCACCATTCCGTATTTTGCGCCGGTTTGAATGTCCGAGTTAATGCGGAAGGTTTTGTTGTCTCGAATGAGGGCGGCAATGGACGGAGTGTTGATCATGATTTCGAACACGGCCACGCGTCCGGGTTTGTCGGATCGCGGAAGCAAGAGTTGAGAAATCACGGACTGCAAAACCGTCGATAGCTGAATTCGAATCATTTCCTGCTGATTGGTGGGAAAGGCGTTGACGAGACGGTCAATCGTTTTGGAGGCTCCGGTTGTGTGCAGAGTGCCAAATACTAAGTGGCCAGTTTCCGCTGCCGTGATGGCCGCTTCGATGGTTTCCAAATCGCGCATCTCTCCCACAAGAATCACATCCGGGTCTTGGCGAAGCACTCGCCGCAAAGCCTCGCCGAAGCTAGGCACGTCGACGTGAACTTCCCGCTGTGTAACGACCGCCTTTTTATGATGGTGATAATACTCGATGGGATCTTCAATGGTAATCAGGTGAACGTCCTCGCGCTCTTGATTCAAAATGTCTAGCATGGAAGCCAGGGTGGTGCTTTTTCCCGACCCTGTTGGCCCGGTCACCAACACCAAACCTCTCGGTTTGTAAAGCAGTTCTTTGACGGAGGGCGGAATGCCGATCTGTTCCAGCGTCAGCAACGTATTTGGAATCTGCCGCAAAACCATGGCAAAGTCACCGCGCTCTTTGAAGACGCTGACGCGGAAACGAGCCACGTCGCCCAAAGCAAAGGCATAATCGGCCCCGCCGTTTTCGCGGACTTGCTGAATATGATCTTCCGAAGTAATGCTCCGCATCAGTTCTTCGGCGTCGTCTTGGGAAAGCGAGGGTCCTTCGATTTTGTGCAAAGTGCCGTGAACCCGGATGGAGGGCGGAATGCCCACTCGAATATGCAAATCCGAGGCTCCTTCGGAGACCACAAGCTGCAACAAATCTGACATCTGATACGACATAACTAAAGGATATTCAGTTTCTTTCGGCTTCTGCGAGTTTTTCCAATCATTTTCTATTCTTCGTCAGTTACCGTTACGCGGAGAACTTCCTGGCTTGTGGTTTGTCCGGCAACCACTTTTCGCGCGCCGTCTTCTCGAAGCGTCCGCATGCCCAGCTCGCGAGCCTTCGCCCGCAAAGCCGCCGTCGAAGCTTTGTCGTAAATAAGCTTCCGCGCATCGTCGTCCAAAACAAAAATCTCAAAAATTCCAAAGCGCCCGCGATAGCCGGCGTTGCCGCACTTGGCGCACCCATCACCTTTTAGGTAGTTGGCGTCTTTTTCCTTAATTGAAGCAGGATTCAGGCCAATGCTGCGCAGTTCCGCATCCGAAGGTTCGTAAGATTTTGCGCAGCTTTTGCACAGCCGGCGGACGAGGCGCTGCGCCATCATCGCCCTAGTGGAAGAGGCGACCAGAAAGGGTTTGATCCCGATGTCCACTAATCGGGTCACGGCGCTCGGCGCATCGTTGGTGTGAAGCGTCGAAAACACCAAATGCCCCGTCAACGAGGCGTTGATGGCGATGGTTGCCGTCTCCAAATCGCGAATTTCTCCCAACATGATGATGTTTGGCGATTGCCTCAGCATCGCCCGCAAGGCGTGGGCAAAGCTCAATCCTACCGCCTCATTGACTTGAACCTGATTGATTCCATCCAGCTGATACTCTACCGGGTCTTCCACGGTAATAATCTTGCGATCCGGACGGTTGATAAAGTGCAGACAAGAATAAAGAGTTGTGGTTTTTCCCGACCCGGTTGGGCCAGTAACGAGCAGAATGCCGTCGGGCAAAGCGATCAATCGTTCAAAAGTTTTCTGATCGTCGGAAAAAAATCCCAGCTCCGCCAGCCCCAACCGCAGCCCCGATTTGTCTAGGATGCGCATGACGATGCTCTCTCCGTGGGTTGTGGGAACGCAGGAAACGCGCAAGTCCACGCTCTTTCCCTCGCCAACGGCGGTATTGATGCGGCCGTCTTGGGGAACGCGCCGTTCGGAAATGGACATGTTGGATTGGATTTTGAGGCGCGAAATCACCGAGCCTTGAAGCGTTTTGGGCGGGCTCTTCACTTCGCGCAACACTCCGTCAATCCGATAGCGCACTTGAAAGGTGTGGGCCATAGGTTCCAAGTGAATGTCGGACGCCCGCGAGTTGTAGGCGTCCACAACGAGTTGATTGACCAGCTTGATAATCGGCGCGTCGGTGTCCGCCTTGCTCCCGTCATCCGCCTCCAACGCACCTAAATTGCCGATTTCGACTTCGCCTTCGGTAATGTCCTGAATCATCTTGCTGACGGAATCATCGCGCTGCTTTCCATAATAACGGGCGATGGCGTCTTCAATCTCTTCTTCGCTCGCCACGCGGATTTCCACCTGTTTTCCAAGAGACACTTGAAGACTGTCAATCAACTCCAAATCGGACGGCTCGCTGACAGCCATCGTCACGGTATCTTCCGAAAGATAAACCGGAACGGCCTTGAAGCGTTTGACGATATTTCGCGGCACGGACGCAATCACTTTGTCATCCAGATGCATCGCCCCCAGCTCAATCACTTCGGAACCGGCTTGCGTGGCCTTGGCCGTGATGACGCTCTGCGGCATGACTTCGCCGCGGGCAACCAGAGTATCTAGCACTCCTTCGCCGTCCGCCAATTCAGAACGCGCCTCTTCAACTTGCTCCGGCGCAAGCAATCCCATATCGACCAGTGTCTCCAGCAAGTAATCGTCTTTAGCGGCCACAGAAATCCTATCGTCTAAGAAAATTGTCTCCCGCCCTTACAGATGGGAGATGAAAGGATTGTATCGGCGAAATTTCAATTGTCAAACGCAGACGTTCCTCAAATCCTGTTTCCCGCAAAGGATTAGGCATGAACCGGGCGCAATTCGATCCTCGGCAAAACAAACGGACGCTCAATCCCGTTTCTTCTTCCACGGCATCTCCGGAAACTTTTCCGGCGTTTTATACGGCTTGGGCTTAGGCTTTGCCAACGAAAGATCGGAATCTTCCGAACTCTCGTCCCTCGCAGGCGGTTGAAGATTCTCCTTCCAAGAAGCAATCCGAGCCTGCAAACCGTGATGCTCCGCCTTGGTCTTGTCTCCCGCCCGCATGTAAAAAAGCGAGAGATTGGTATGAACTAACTGCTCATTCGGTTTCAATTGCTCCGCTTTGTGTCCTTCGGCAATCGCCCGCTCAAACTTGCCCAGCCGACAAAAAGCCATTCCCAAAGACAATCGAGCCTCAAAATAATTCGCATCTTCCCGCAAAACTTCCTCAAGCAGGCGAATCGCCTCAGCATAATCCTCCCGGCTAAACAAGAACATTGCCTCGTCGTAGCGTTCCTCAAGCGATTTTTTCATGGCATGCGCCGGCGATCTACGCCGCTGGCAAAATGATTAGCGGATTCTTTTCCGCCAAAGTCAAGAATTCGCCGCATTCATGCCAATTCCCCGCGACTTATCGATTGGGGAACTTGAGCGCAACCCACAAAAAGGAAAATTCAAAAAACCTTGTCGACCTCCAGTCTGTGAAAAATGGAATTGGCTTTCCACAACAAAAGAAACCGAAACAAAAAGGGGACGGAATAAATCCGCCCCCTTGCGTTGAGACTTTGAAATCTCCTTTACTGGCGCAATCGGTAAAACTGCGTCGACTCATCCGCCGATGGCCGATAAGGAGAAACAGCGCCGGAAACATCCGACCAGCTGGCCAAATCAGTAGATTTCTGCAACACAAGTCCCTCCACTTCCCAAGTGATCTCGACGTTGCCGTCCGCCAATTGAACGCCGATGCGAAATTCGGTCGGCAAAACCGGTTTGTCAGGCACGGCGCCCACTCGATAAGCCTTGAGTCCGCCGTTTTCGGTATCGTTTACCAGCACTTTGGTGTCGTCTTCCTTGAGAGTGAACAGCTCAATATTGGCGTCCCCGCCGCCATTGAAGTAAATGACTCGAACCGGATAAACGCCGGCCTCGCGAACGTCCAGCAAAAGCAAAGAGTCCGCAGCGCCTCGCCCGCCATTGAATTCTCCAACTTTCATCACGTTTTCCCGATCGTTGATGTAACCAATCTCCACGCGAAACCCGTCGTCGCTGTTTACTCCCATCTTCAGCTGTCCTTCCGGAAACTCGATGAAGGTGAGAATTTCCGCCGCAATTCCGTCAGTGGTATTAAATTCGCCTGGAACACCCGGCATTTGTTCGTCCGGCCTGAAGTTGCCGTGTTCGGCGGGTGTATCCTCAAGCGCCTTGATATTCAGATTGATGACGGTTGGAATTTCGAATTTGTACAGCGGGCCGTCTTTCACGGGATCGCCAATTACGGGGCCTTCGGCTTTATCCCAAGCCAAGTTGGGAAGCAAATCTCCGGTAGAAGGGTCCGGCAATTCGCCGGCCAAGGCTGTTTCGGTTTCCTGCAGGTTGTTGATCGGTTCCAGATCATTTTGCCAAACGCGCCAGATGAAGCCCGGTTTGGAAGTGTCCACGCTCGTCGCCCGCATCGGCGCCTCCAACAAACCAAAAGTGGGCGTCGTGATCGTGCCGGTATCCGTAACCAAATTCTCATCGGTGTCCATGATTTCAATCAAGTAGGTAATGGAAGTGCCGGGATCAAAGACATCGTCTCTCGTCCAAGAAAAGTCGGTGGCGTCCAGCCGTTTCTCGCTGGCTTGCAGGGAAACTTCCTCGCCGTTGATGGTCAGTTTGGCGCTGGCAGGGTCCACGATGGAGTCTCCCTTGTCGGTGGCCCGAAAGGAGAAGGTGTCGATGCTGGCGTTGATCGCCGAAAGGAATATCAAGTCGCCGCTACTGCCGCCAACGCCAAGGGTGACAAGCGCGGTTTGATCGGGATCTTTTCCGTGAACAATGGAGTGCGCGCCCAGTCCGCCCCAACCTTTTTGTCCGTCCTGTCCGTCTTCTTTTCTATCTCCATCGTTGATGGCCATGCCAAGTCCAAACTGGGTGCCTAGCTCCAACGATTCCAGACCAAGAGACGCTTTGGGCAGTCGAATTTCGTAAATGGTTCGTTTCGTCTCGGTGTTGCGAACGACAATGGCTTCTGTGTCGAGAAGTTCGGGATCAATGGGATCGGCCTCTGGATCCACTGGCGGGCGGCGTTCGTGATTGACGATGGTGTTCTCCCCCAATTCTTCTTCCGTGCCGCCTAAAGCGTAGTTGTAAAGCGCGGTTATCTGGTTCTGGTCCGCATTGGCAATCATGAGTTGCACGGAGTCACCGTTCCAAGCGCTGTTGCGGGAGTTTTCGTGGTATTCATCCGTTACGGTAAAACCGAAGTAAACATTGTCCGCATCATAAGCGATTTGCACGGCGGAGGTTTGATCGTCGGGTCCGCTCCAAGTCCCTCCAGCGTGAGGTTCAAACAGAACAAGTCTGCCATCGCGTCCGCTATTTTTTGGAATCGAAAATCGAGGATCAGACAAAACGGGAACGCCCCGCCACTCATCCAACATGCCGTCGAGCGTGATGGCGTCCGGAGCGGGGTTGGCGGTGTAGTGTTCCTTTCCGGGTTCAATGTCGTTGGAAGTTGCCAAAGTGATTAAAGCGGTTTCTTGAGGATGTTTTCCGAAGACGATGGAATGCGCGCCCAGTCCGCCCCAGCCTTTTTGTCCATCCTGCCCGTCTTCTTTTCTATCGCCGTCGTTGATGGCCATGCCAAGTCCAAAGCGTACCCCCCCCCCTAGTGTCTCAAGAGCCAGCGATGCTTTGGGCAGTCGAATTTCGTAAATGGTTCGTTTTGTCTCAGTGTTGCGAACGACAACGGCTTCTGTGTCGAGAAGTTCAGGGTCAATTGGATCGGCTTCCGGATCCACAGGCGGCCGACTTTCGTGATTGACAATGGTGTTTTCCCCCAATTCTTCTTCCGTGCCGCCCAAAGCGTAGTTGTAAAGCGCGATTTGTGTATCCCGGTCCGCATTGGCGATCATGAGTTGCACGGAGTCGCCGTTCCAAGCGCTGTTGCGGGAGTTTTCGTGATATTCATCCGTCACGGTGAAACCGAAATAGACGTTGTCGTCGTCGTAAACCACCTGAACAGCGGAGGTTTGATCATCCGGGCCGGTCCAAGTGCCGCCAGCATGTTCCTCGAAAAAAACCAAAGTGCCTCCATCTTCAGGCACATTATCCAAAGTCAGTCCGCCTTCGCCAGAAGCTTTTGGAATAGAAAATCGGGGGTCGGCCAGGAGGGCGGCGGCGCGCCATTCGGAGAGGTTTCCATCAATGACGATGGGAACGGGCGTTTTGATCGCCGTGTAAAATTCTTTGCCGGGTTCAATGTCGTTGGCCGAAACCGAGCATGGAAGCAGCAAGGCGACGGCCATCGTTAACGTGCAGGTTTTCTTGCAAAACATGATGATATTCAGATTTATAGTTATAGTTTAAAAGGATCCGCTCTGCGCGGATTCAGAGAGATAATAGGATTTCGTCGCTTCTTTGTAAAGATTTATTTTTCGTTCGCCGCAAGGGAAGTTTAGAGTTTCTTTGCGGGCTCAAAAGGAATGCGCACTTCCCAAACTTCTCGCTTCAAAGGCGCTGTCTGTTCTTTTCCGTTGGGCCATCGAATCCACAATTGGACCGCCGGCCTTTGTATTCCAATAAGTTGCACGGCCGAATTTTGAGACTTGTATCCTGAACCAGCGCAAACTTCACGGGCAGGCCCCATTGAACCGTCGCTGTACACAACGCGCAGACGGGCGCCGATTGCCTCCGGATTGGATTCCGGCCCGATTAATTTTACCCGCAGACAGCGGCGACTTGCCTGATTGCGATACAATTTGACGGGAGCGTTTTTTTGCGTTGCGGCCAAGTCCATTCGGCCGTCTTGGTTGTAATCGGCCAGAGCGGCGCCCCGCGACATTCCGAGAATTCGCAGGCCGGACGCCAAGGCGCCTTGGGCGTCAAAGGAGCCGTCCCCCTGCCCTTGCAACCAAAGCCCTCGCCCTCCATCGTTTCGGGTAAGGCGGGTTGCAACGCTGAAATCGTTCTGGCCGAGAAAAAGATCTTCACGGCCGTCTCCGTCAAAATCTGCCGCGTTCACTGCGTAAACCGGAGAGAATTGCGCTTCCACCGGCAAGGGTTTGGGGACAAAGCCATCTTCTTTGTTCAAAAAGACGCAGGAATCGACATGATTGGCGGACAGGCTTTGGAAATTGTTGGAGGCCATATCGAGAATGTCTTTCATCGAGGCTTGGGCAAATTGAGAGTGAGTGGGAAATTGTCGAGGCAAATTCGGGAGAACGGAAGAGAGAGTCGTTCGATCCGCAATCGGCAACCAGCGATTGCCCTGCTTCCAAGATTCGACGGCGGTCAAGATTCCATTTCCGTTTGTATCCGCAAACCAGATTCGAAATTGTTTCGTTGGGTAAATCGCCAGAGCGGTGTTGCGCCCCCGATTGCCTGCGGCAAGGTCTGTGCGTCCGTCTCCGTCAAAATCGGCGGCCGCAATGCCCGTCCACCAACCGCGCAAAGAATTCATCCCTTGTTTGCGAGTCGCTTCCAAAAAACCTTCGCCCGAATTCCGAAAAATCCGAATGGGTTCCCATTCCAAAGCCAGCGCCAAATCCGGCCGCGCATCCCCGTCCAATTCAAAAAACACAGCGCCCCGAACAATTCCAACGGATTGAAACGCCTGGCTCCAGCGCTCGCTGTATTCCAGTGAGCCTTCGTTATTCAGCCAGATTTTCGAATGGGCCGGTTCAGGGTATCTGCCCGGCCGCTGTCCGCCGCCGACAAACAAATCCAAGTCTCCGTCTTCATCGACGTCCGCCGCGCATAAAGCGCTAATGCTTTCGGCGCCGTTTTCCAAGACGTCCACAAGTTCCCCGGTTTTCACGTTGTAAACGTGGATTGCGTCGACGCTGGTTTTTGAATTTCCGCGAGACAAGCTCGCCGAAGCCGCCGCCAGCCAAAACCGCTTCCCCTGCCCATTGTTCCAACCCAAAACGGGGCCTTGGCCTTCTGGGAACGGCATCAAGGATTCCATTTTTTGGAATTCCCTTCCCCGCCGATTGCGGAAAACGGCGGGCGAGACTCCGCCGGAAATAAAAAGATCCTCCCAACCATCGCCGTCTTCGTCAAACCAACTGAGCCCCGGCCCCGTAGCGTCCAAACGGCTGGGAAGCATAGGTTGCAAAGCCAGATCACTGCCGGGCGCCTCACGGTGGGCATAATCCAGCAAAGAGCCGGCGTCCGTAAACAAGGGACGGGGCTTCGCCTGCGGCAAAGTTTCCTTTTGCGAGGAGCCGGCTTCGTGAATCGTGTAAGCCCGATTGGGGAGAACCGCCGGCACAATGGTATGTTTTCCGCTCCGCCAAATTACTTCGAGCCGAGCTGATTTGCCGGCGCCTCCAAGAAAGGCAAAGACTCGCGCCGCCTCGTCGCAGGCAAGATATCGTCCGCCGCTGATCATCTCTTGGCTTTGTGTCAACTTGCCGGAAGTCAATCGAATTCGCGCGCCAATGCCGTGAACGTTGGGAGATTTCCCGTGCAAGATTACCTTGATTCTGGGAGCGGCCGCGGTGTTTTGAAAAAGCAGGGCTTTTTGGTTGAGCTGGTTGACCACCACGTCCAAGTCGCCGTCGTTGTCCAAATCGCCTAAAGCCATGCCGTAGGAAATGCCTTCGACGTCAAAACCCCACCGGGCGCTGACTTCTTCAAAAGTGCCGTCGCCCCGGTTGCGAAAAGCGACGTTTTCCAGCGGCAAAGCCGGATGAAATTGTCGAGAGCGCTTCCGGTCGAACTTGGACAACTTCAAAGTCCGTAGTTGATTGTGGCTGTCTTGATCAAGAACGTCGAAAAGAAATCCGTTCGATACCAGCAAATCTTCGTAACCGTCCAAATCAACGTCGACAAACACTGGACACCAAGACCAATCCGAAGCGGCGACGCCCGCCATCAAAGCAGTTTCCACAAAGAAACCGCCGTCGCCGCCCAAAAACAAAGTGTTGCGATTGTATCGAGGGCGCCCCTTCCATTGTCGGATAACCGTGCCGCTGGAATACTGCTTTACCAACTGCGTCATTCGCTTGGCGTGACTTTGCGACAACATGTCCAGAACGAAAAAATCATCGTGTCCGTCCCGGTTGACGTCCGCAAAATCCACCCCCATCGAGGAACGACTGGTATGCCGCAATTGGAGCGGCGGCAACGCTTGAAAAGTGCCTTTGCCGGAATTCAACCAAACGCGATCCGGCGATGCGTTATCGTTGCAAACGTAAAGATCGGGAAATCCATCCCGATTAATGTCCCGAAACATTACCGCCAAACCCCAATCGCGATAAGGCGCCAGCGGATTGTCCTCCGCATCCATAAAAACGCCGGGCTGAAACTGAACGGCACGAAAACGGCCGCCGCCTTCATTCAAATACAAGCCATCCGCTTCCGGCAGTTCCCGCAATCTGCCGGTGGACGAAACAAAAAAGCGGTTTCTCAATCGGGGAGTCGTTGTCGGCTCTCCATCAACGTGAGTGACAACAAATCGGCCATCCCGTTTAACCAAAGCGTATTGAATTGTGGAATCGGCAGTGCTCATGACGTCGATGTAATGAGCGCAATAGAGATCCAGATCGCCATCGTCGTCAATGTCCGCCAAAGCCATAGAAGTTGCCGAAGCCGTTTGCGACAGCCCGGAATCTTTGCGCTCGCTAAAAACGCCCTTCCCGTCGTTCAAAAAAAGCCGAGTTCCCGCAGAGATTCCATTGACCAAGAGATCCAAGTCCCCATCTCCGTCCACATCCGCAAACGCCGCGCCGGTGGAAAACTGCCCTTCGCATGCAATCGCCTCGTTTTTGATTTCTTCAAAACGCCAATCGCCCAAATTGCGATATAGCCGATTGCTTCCTTGAAGACTGCAAAAATACAAATCAGCCCAACCATCGCCGTTCACGTCGCCAATTGCCAAGCCGGCGCCGTTGAGAACCACGGCGTTAGTGAGAGCCGTTTCTCTGGAAAGATCGTTGACAAAGTCCACCCCCGTGACTGCAGAAGGTTGAAGTCGGAATCCCGGTTGGCTTCCAAGAATCGGTTGCAATTGAGCCGTTCGAAAGCCATCTGCGGCCTCCGTAACCGCGCAGAGAGTTTCGCCTCCCAAGCCCAACCCAACCGCCGCCAAAAAATATCCCCAGAACACATTCCCGGCGCCAATTTTTGAAAGAAAACAACCAGCCGCTTTCCGTAAAACCCAAGCAAACAACCAGCCGCCAAGTTGGAAAACGGCAACAATCACACAGGTAAAGTTAAAAAACAGCTTTTAAAAGTCAAGAACCCCCAAGCCAATGAACAATCTCCCCCTCCATTTCGTAAATTCACACCAATCGCCAATAGCGGGCGCGACCATGCGGAAGTCGCAAAACCAATGCGGGAAATGTGCGGTTTCTTTGCGACACGATGTTATTGAAACGGACCGCTCCGACGTTAATCTGGCTTCACTCGAAAAAACTCGTAAGAGCGAGAAGGTCGAAGAAATATCCTGCGCTCTGTTCCTCCAGATTCGACGTCTTTCCAAGGACCGTCTATGAGTAGCGATCTTTGCAATGTGCCGGCTTCCCAACCAATTTCCACGCCGTCTGCTTTACGGGTCATTGTTATCCTTGGCGGCGGCGGTTGATAAAGCGGAGTAAAATCCACTTTCGCGTTTTCCGAACGAGACACGACAACCCAGACAATTTCATCGGCAAAGCCCGCTCTTGAAAAAGTAACTTGATATCTGCCATTGCGAGGAACCGGCACGCCAAAGCCGCCGGAATTGCGCGTCAACGCATAGAAGTCCGAACCTTCCACATCGACCCGAATGCCTCCCAAACCTTCGCCGGAATCATAAAAGCGATTGCCGTTTCGATCCTTGTAGGCCACGCCGGTGACAAAGGGCGTAATGCCGCGCCGATTTCCAAGCTCTGCAGCCACTGCGACCCCCCACTCCCACCCCCTCAACATCTTCGTCAGCCTCCAAAACACGCTGACTCCGATTTCCCGATGTTCGGGATAGTGAATGTTCAAGCGATGTCCAGGCGGGATTTGGATGCCATTTCGGCTGCCGCCGGCTCCTTCGCCCCAATCCACGTTGAACCCCGCATGCAAAAAAAAAAGACAGAGACAGGAGGGACAGAGAGCCAATGGTCAGGGGGACGACTGCTGGCAGAGTAACGATGTTTCCCAGCATTTTCCCCCACGAATGTTGGGCCATAATAGCCGGCGTCTTTGGCTCGATCGACGGGGGTGCTTCCATCGCTGCCGATGTGTCTTAGAAAATTGTTGTCCAACATGTCCTGCGTATGGCGTCTGGCTGCCTCGGTCAACGCAGCATTCGGCACGAGAACACCGGCGACCGGCAGATGATTAAATCCCTCCTCCGGCGCATTCAGCACCCAGTCCAAATCCACCTTCCAATAACGATAAGCGGCGGGCACGTCGGGATCCTCCGTTTCGACCAGCCGCCGGCCTTCGGCTTTGGGGTCAAGCCGCGCCCGATTGATAAGTTCGACGAAGGCTTGCTCATCGTCCGTCAATTCGCCGATATCGTAACGTTTCTTATCCGCCAAGGGGCGAAATGCTTCTTCCTCCTTTTCCTCTTCTTCGGGCGCCAATTCGCCGACCGTCAAGAATGGCGGGGGCGGTTGAGGATTGTTGCCTGTGTCGGTTCGTTGAACCTCAAGCGTCTCCGCTTGTGCTTGGATGGCGGCAACGGCCGCCGCAACTGCAATTATCGTGTTCCAACTCTTCATAAACTCTCTCTTACTCTTTTAACGAAACTTCCGCAACCGCTTTTTGATGTGGTTTTCCATGTCGGATTTATCCAACCGAAACGCTTTCTCCACAATCGGAATAAATAAACGGAACGGAATCTTGCCCGGCTCAAATCTGTCCGCTTTACAACCAACTTCCAACCCTGCCCGGTAATGCGGGCTTAGCCCGTCGGTTGTTTTTTGTCCCCTCCAAACTTGTTGCAAATTCCTCCACATTTCGTTCCGCCGCGCTCAATAAAAAGGCGCAACTCCACAACAACAATAAACCAATCCAATTTTTAATATTTCAATCCTTATTATCAATGTTTTTTCGCCCAAGAATTCAAAATATCATAGACGGCTTTCCCGGAAGCCAACGCCAAGGCAATGACCATCGGGGCAATGAAAATTGCCATCCCCCACTGAATCATTTCCAGATTCCCTTTCACGCCGTCGATCCGAGCGTCCAGCCGATCAAACCCGCCCTGCATTTCTTTGCGCATGCTGTTCATCTCTTCTCGGATCAACAGGAAGCCGGGCAAATCAGTACCTCTAATATCAAGGTGCCCAACGCGAGTCAAACTTTTGGGAAAAGTCAGGTAGGACAAATTTGAATTGCCCACAAGATCGATGAAGTCCAAACTCTGCAAACCTTCCGGCAAAGCAAGGTGGGTCAAAGGTTCATTATGGCCCAGTCTAAGGCTTTTCAAATTCAACAAGCCGTCAGGCAATGTCAGATTCGTCAGCCTGTTGTTGTCTAGCGCGAGTTCTCTCAAATTCAACAAGCCGTCAGGCAATGTCAGATTCGTCAGCCTGTTGTTGTCTAGCGCGAGTTCTCTCAAATTCAACAAGCCGTCAGGCAATGTCAGATTCGTCAGCTTGTTGTTGTCCAGATTGAGTCTTTTCAAATTCGACAAACCTTCCGGCAAGGTAAAACTAGTCAATTGATTATTTCCAAAATCCAAATATTCAATGTCTCCCTCTACCAGCAATGTATGAGAAGTTCCGTTTTGTTTTGTGTATTGAACCTCAAGCGTCTCCGCTTGTGCTTGGATGGCGGCAACGGCCGCCGCAACTGCAATTATCGTGTTCCAACTCTTCATAGACTCTCTCTTACTCTCTTAAAGAAACTTCCGCAACCGCTTTTTGATGTGGTTTTCCATGTCGGTTTGATTGACGCAAAACGCTTTCTCCACAATCGGCCAGAATAGGCAAAGCGGAATCTTGCCGGGTTCTGTCCGTTCTACAACCAACTTCCAACCCCGCCCGGTAATGCGGGCATATTCCGTCGGCTGTTTTTTGCCTCCGTCAAATTTGTTGCGAATCCCCTCGCATTTCGTTCCGCCGCGCTCAATGAAAACGCAACTCCGCAACAACAATAAACCAATACAATTTTTCATATTTCAATCCTTATTATCAATGTTTTTTACTTTGTGATCAAAGCATCTGCCGCTATCGTCGACGCTCGCTCTACTTCTCGCTCCGCTTGACTGCGTTCCTCTTGCTTGACCAAGAATTGAAAAGACGCCTCGTCCCATGCTCGCTTGGCGAAATAAATCAACAAGGGGATCATCAGCGGCGCAATGAAAATAGCCATGCCCCACTGAATCAATTCCAGCCGAGCGTCCAAACCATTTATCCACTCGCTCAGGCGAGCATCAACTCCGCGTATTTCCTCTTTGACGGCTTTGAACTCGCTCTCAAGCCAAACCTTCAGCTCTTTGTTTGGGATTTCGTCGTCCACAAAAATCTCCTCAATCGACGCCCTTTCCTAACCCATTCTCCCAAAAATCCTTACAATCCGCAATGCGATTTGCCCTTTTGCATAGACTCTCTTCTGCTTGTCGCCAAGCCTAAAAATACAAAATGGCGTTGGTGATTTTGGCGGATGGCGGCTCCATAAGCGTTCTAAAGACGGATTAGTAACGGCTTAGTCAAGGATTCGCGGCGTTTTTGACAAGGCGTTTCGATTAGCGGCAACCGAGGCTCATTCCCACTCGATGGTTGCCGGAGGTTTGCTGGAAATATCCAAACAAACTCGATTGGCGCCATCCACTTCGTTGATGATGCGATTGGAAATTCGCTCCAGCAATTCATAGGGCAGTTTTACCCAATCGGCGGTCATTCCATCCTGCGATTCGACCGCGCGCACGGCCACCGTGTATTCATAAGTTCGCTCATCTCCCATCACTCCTACGCTACGCACCGGTAACAAGACTGCAAAGCTTTGCCAAACTCGATAATACCAGCCGGCAGTCTTTATTTCCTCAATGACGATTGCGTCCGCATTTCGCAGAATCCGCAATCGCTCGCGCGTCACTTCTCCTAAAATGCGCACCGCCAAACCCGGTCCCGGGAAAGGTTGTCGTTGAAGGACTTCTTTGGGCAGTCCCAACTCCTCGCCCAAAGATCGCACTTCGTCTTTGAACAATCGCTTTAGCGGTTCCAGCAATTCAAACTTCATGTTTTTGGGCAGGCCGCCGACATTGTGATGGCTTTTGATTAGCGCCGCCGGATTGCCCGCAATCGGCTCGGATTCAATCACGTCGGGATACAACGTTCCCTGCGCCAGAAATCTGGCTTTTCCCAAGCGTTGAGCTGCCGCTTGAAACACTTTGACAAACGTCCCGCCAATAATTTTTCGCTTCTGTTCAGGATGCGTGACTCCTTTTAGTTTCTCCAAAAATTTTGCGGCAGCGTCTTCATACTGCAAACGCATGTCAAAACTGCGGCCAAAAAGATCTCTCACAGATTGCACCTCCCGCTCCCGCAACAATCCATTGTTGACAAAAATGCAGGCGAGCCGTTTTCCAATGGCGCGATGAATCAAAGCCGCCGCCACGCTGGAATCCACCCCGCCGCTGAGTCCTAGAATTACTTTTTCTTTTCCTACTTGATCGCGGATTTCCTCAACCGCTTGCCGAGCGTAATGGCGCATTGTCCAGCCCCGTCCGCAGCCGCAAACCCGATGCACAAAGTTCTCAATTACCTTTTTGCCTTTTGGGGTATGGGATACTTCCGGATGAAACTGCAGTCCGAATCGCCTTCGCCGCAAATCCTGAATAACCGCAAAATCGGAATTTTCCGTGACTGCGACCGCCTCGAATCCTTGCGGCAGCTTAGTCAACTTGTCGCCGTGAGAATTCCAAACCCGCAAAGATTCAGGCAAACCGTGAAACAGAGGCGAAGGCTTTCGAATCCGCAAAGTTCCGCCGCCAAATTCGCGTTTCAATCCGCGCCCCACTTCCCCACCGCCAAAATGCGCCAAGAGTTGCAACCCGTAGCAAATTCCCAACAACGGCGTTTCCAAGCTCAAAACTTCCCGGTCAGGTTGGGGAGAGTTTTCGGCGTAGACGCTTGACGGTCCGCCCGAAAGAATGATCCCCTTCGGCGCCAATCGCTGAATTTCTTCGGCCGGCGCGTCATATCGCAAAATCGTCGAGTAAACCGAACACTCGCGGATGCGGCGGGCGATTACCTGCGTGTATTGCGAACCAAAATCCAAGATGACAATCTGCTCGCGCATCATCGTGGCGCTGCTTGAATCTTCCGCCCGCTCCTTGCGCGAGGTTGAAACCCTTCCGCCATTGGCTTCATGGATTCGGCGACAGAGAGACAATGCCCGTTTGCGGATCATAAACCAGCCGAAACCCTTTGGGAGCCTCCGGCAATCGGGCGATATGGCCAAAAGACACCACTTCTTGCAGATTGCGAGGCAGTCGACCCTCGCTCGCTTGAAATTGTTGAATCGCCTTTTGCAAGCCGATCAAGCTTAGCTTTTTGTCCGCCGATTTTTTCGCCTGATTCACAGCACCAAGATAGTCAACAGGCGCCGTCAATGGGTTGCCCTCTTTATCCGCTGTTTGAGAATTAGATTTTGGCGCCGTCTCGCCGCCGCAACCTGCCAAGCACAAAGCCAAGCAAGCAATCGCCATTTTCCGCCCCGCTGTTTTCCTTTGCTCTTTCTTCATTACACAAAACCACAAACCATGCATCGCCAACCTGCCAAGGGAAAGCGAAATTTCCTTGGATTTTGCTTTTCAAAAGCATGCCGTCGTGTTTGGCTAATTCCATGTTTTTCCCAATTTCCCTCCATCGGAAACTTGAAACGCAAGCCTTAAGCAACCGACAACTGCTCGGCCAACTGCCTCTCTATAGGTCCGCTCTTCTGCTTACTACAAACAACATTCATTGTTTTTGCTCAACTAATACGTTGAAACGAAAAATAGACAGCAACCATTTTTTGTTTTTCATTGTCACTCTGGTAACTTGTTTGCAATCACAAAGAAGCATTCTAGCGTCTTTAGCTGTCGCGGCATTAAACCCGCAACTCAAAACTCGATCATTGATTGTATTCTTTTCGAATTCTGGCCGGCTAATTTGTTTAATGATATGCGGTCCCTGCTCTCCAATTTTAGTGAGTTCTATTTGAAAATACAACGCTTTCTTTTTCATTTCTCTTTCTATTCGAAGTCTTTATCTTCCCACTCTTCACCTCCTAAAGGGTCATCATAAGGACGGTTGTTGCAATCTTCGATAGTCAGTATGTAATCTTTGCTTCTCATTTCAATGGAAGCGAAATGTTTTCGTCTTTTCAACATTTTAAACGCATTCCAACATTCCCCTACATCAAATCCATAAGGCTCAATTTCTTTACGAAGTCCTTCCTTATCACTTGGAAACTCTTTTGGGAATGATGGAAGCATTTCCTCTTTTAATATCGACTTTATCCATTTGAGTGTGCTTTCTCCCTCAACATCTTTTAGGATCTTTTTTATTTTTAATTCTATGCTCATTTCTTTATTCTCCTCTCGACATCTATCTATTCGTTTTTGTCTCAATCTTTTTCCCACTTTGTTTGTTACGAACGGTTGTTCATTGTTCTTTACTCCGCACGCGGAAAAATTCTGCAGGAATTGAAAAAATCAAAAGCCATCGCAGTTTTACCGGGCTTCGTAGATTGACGTCGCGCCAAGGGCCGTCGACGTCGGCAGATGATTGCAACACGCCGTCGTCCCAAGAGATTTCCAAACCGTTGCCTACTTGGGATATTTTTGGAGACGCTGGTAAGTCATAATCAGAAATGCCATAATGCTCAGGCCCTACAACGAATTCGATATTCAGTCCAACAAGTTGTCTTATCCTCATCCACGGATTATCCTCAATGTATAAGTTCAAACGATTGTGACGACTCGCCGTATCTGGAGACAAAAAGAGATTCCCCCAACTGGTTGTGGCGAAGATCCAGATATTTCAAATTCGTCAAACCTTTTGGCAAAGTGAGACTCGTCAAACGGTTGTAGCTAAGATCCAGCTCCTCCAAATTCGTTAGTCCTTCAGGCAAAGTAAGGCTTGTCAAACGGTTGCCAAGATTCAAATACTCCAGATTCGTCAAACCTTCAGGCAAAGTAAGACTCGACAACTGGTTGTAAAGCAACAGCTCCTTCAAATTCGTCAATCTATCAGGCAAAATGAGACTTGTCAACCGGGTGAGGCTAAGATCCAGATATTCCAAATTCGTCAATCCATCGGGTAAAGTGAGACTCGTTAACTCGTTGCTGGAAAGATTTAGCTCCTTCAAACTTGTCAATCCTTCAGGCAAGGTAATGCTTGTTAGACCTGATCCCGCAAAATCCAATTCCTCAATGTCTCGATCCACTTCAATGGTTTGAACAACTCCGTCTCTTATTGTGATTTGAATCTCAAGTTTTTCCTGCGCTGTTGCCGGGATTGCGCCGGCGATTAGCATGAATCCGAGCCAAAAGGTCTTCCCGTTGTTTGTCTTGCTTTTCTTCATTGTAACAATAAACCGTCATCAGTTCCTTTGTAATCATCGGTTCTTTCGCAATCGCCAAAAAGTTTATCTTCCAAGATTTTCAACTTTTCCATTTTAAGGATTACTTTGCCCTTCTCGCTTGCTCGTCTTTGCGTTACCATGCGTTGACGAACATCTAATTTAGTTTCTAATTTCTCAATAAGTCTGTCTGCTTCTCGGTAACCTCGATTTAGTGCCACAAGTGCCCAAAAGTACGGTTTTGTCAGATCTGGAGGATTATCCAGTTCACAAGGCTCATTGTACGAAGACTCAAAGTACTGACAATCGTGACCGTAAGTCTTGCCTTCAAGTCCAATTTTGGCGATCAAAATCATAGCCTCACCGATCCCTGCTCTAGCCGCTTGGTAAAACCATACCCATGCCATTTTGTCGTGATCCCGGTCATCCCGTTCAGGCGTAAGTCGTTTGTAGTGCATCCAGCCGAAATAGAAACATGCTCTAGCATTCGGGTTTTGTCCACGTTTTGCACGTTCATAAGATGCTTCACAAAACCAACGGCCTGCTTCAAAGTCGTTCTTGCCCACGCCTACTATACCGCGGAGGTGCATCAAGCCGAAATCAGTCTGCGATTCTGCGTCTCCCGCATCAGCTTTCTGTTTTATTTCTTCAATTTGCTGTTCAGTCATAATCTTAATTTTCTGCTTTCTCTTTCCCGTTCGTCGTTCAATCAGGGCAATTTGAATCATCCGCCATCGCCGAGATTGCGCTGGCGATTGGCATGAATCCAGCCCAAAAGGCCTTCCGGTTGTTTTGGATTTTGTTTTTAGTCATCTGTTTGTTTCTCAAAAGTTTTTTGTTTTCTAACTAAATGTCCACGGCGGCGCCTTTATGGTTGTCGTCCGAGCAAAACGCTTTTATTATTTTTAGATTCTTCTTCGCTTTGTTGGATATGGGTTTCGGCAGTCAATTCACGCGGGCGATGGGGCTTTTTGTAAACAAAATTCATCCAGCCGTTTAGCATTTCGTCCCAAGTTTGTTGTCCCCAAGGCACTTCCCGACGAGGGTTGGGATTGTTGGGATTGTCAGCGGAATTGTCCCACACACCCGTTATGGTTAGTTTCGCGCCTTTGGCAGCGACAATTGGTTTTTGAAATCGATAAACGCTTTGCCAGTTGAAATCGTAATAAGGCACCGAGAGCAGGATTTCCTCGCTTCCGTCTGGTTGGACAAGCAGGTATTTGGCCGCTACGCCGCGAAGATGCATATGAGGCATCAGGGAAAGAATTCGGGCGTCGTCTTGAAATTGATAAGTCGCCGTTTCAGCGTGCCAACTCGTTTCGCTTGGCACGAGCAGTTGCCGCTGCCACATGATGTTGGTGCGCACTTCTCTTTTTGGAGGAGACTTGGCAAATCGAATGCCGATGCGAGAGCGGTCAACGGCCTCGCGGCCGTTGGGCGTATAATGGAGTTCCAGCCGGAGTTTGGCGCCTGCCGGAATGCGGCGAGCCGTTCCCGGAGGATGAACCGACGGCATGTCGCCGGGCGCCCATCCCACTAAAATCGCCGTCTCGCCGTCGCGAGCAAAGATTTCTTTTCCGGGAGAAAGGATGTAGGCAATGATGTGGTGAACCACTTCGGGATTTCCGGGCTGGGCTTCCGCCGCTTGAACCCAAACCTCTTCGGCAAAGCCGGGATCTACGGTGAAATATTGATAGTCGACAACGCCGCTTGCCGGCACTTTCTGCTCCATCGGCATAGAAAGAACGAGGTCCGGCTCGCCAATCACCCATTGCGTGGAATCGACGCTCTTCTTTTCCGCCGTGGCAGATTGAGGCTCGCCTTCCCGGCATCCTTGGTCGATCCAAGCCAAGAGTTGCAGACGCTCTTTGCCGGAAAGAGAACGATTGTTGGCAAATCGGCCGTAGCGAGGGTCTGCGTGCCACGGCGGCATTCTTTCTTCCAACACAACTTCTCGAATGGTCTTTGAAAAGCGTTTTAATTGGCGGTAGTTGGCGAAGGAGATTTGCCCTACGCGGCCTCTTTGATGACACTCCAAGCAACGAGAATCCACAATCGG
Source organism: Limisphaerales bacterium (assembly GCA_965203425.1). GTDB lineage: Bacteria > Verrucomicrobiota > Verrucomicrobiia > Limisphaerales > AAA164-E04 > UBA2970. Next base: position 1,369,958 of record OZ241891.1, read on the forward strand.
GGCGATGTGTTCGGCATAGTTCAAGGCGGTATTGGCGTAAGGATTGCCGGAGTAGTCGATGAGGCATCCGCTGGCGGTTGTCTCCGGTTCTTCTATCGGCTCGCCGGCCAAAAGATTGTCCAGCGCGTTTTTGAGTTCTTCGCTGGCGGGCGCAAGACGCCGATGCGTCACGGTGTATTGATCGTCAATTCTTCCCCGATAACGAAGCGCTCGGCCAGAATCCAACACAAAGGCTTCGGGCGTTCTTTTTGCGCCCAATGCGGCGGCGACGCTTTGGTCAAAGTCTTTGAGAACTGGAAAGGGGATTTCGTTTTCCCAAGTGTGTCCGGCAACCCGATTAAACGAATCCCCCGCATCCGAGTTGATCAGGAGGAACTGAACTCCCCGGCCTTCATAAGCCTGATGCAACGCCTTCAAAGTCGGCAAATATAAATTCGCCAATGGACATTCCGTAGAAACAAAAACCAGAACCAGCGCCTTGGCGTCTTCATAATCTCGGCACGAGCGCAAGCGCCGCTTGGTATCGTAAAGGGAAAAATCCGCCATTGCGGCGCCAAGCCCGATTTCAGCGCGCCCCAAAGCGTCGGCATTTGCTTGTTCTCCCAACAGCATGGCGCTGACCAACAAAAATAGAATTGCTCTTTTCATTTCAATCTTCTCGCCTTGATTCCAAAGCCGGAAATAAGTTTCCCTTGCAGGTTTTCCACTCCGCCGACAAAAGCGCGTCTATAAAAACATTTTCGCGGAAAAAACTCAATTCTCAATTGAGAAAGGGGAAAGTGGGAAAGTTTTGGGCGGGCTATTTCTCTCACCTGTTCCGGTTGAATGCAAAGAGTTTTTGCGCTTGTTCTTCGCTGAGATGCGCGGCAATTTTGCGGTCCGAGCGGTCAATCAAGTCGTAGATGCGTTGTCGCTGTTCCTCCTGCAGAACTTGGTATTCCCCAATGGCTTGGCGCACTAATGGACGAATTTTTTCCTCTTGTTCAGCGTTCAGTTGAAGAAACTCGCGCATCCAACACATGATTTCATCTTCGCGGGACTTTGGTTTCTCGCCTTCTGCCGCCGGCGGTTTTGTTTTGCTTTGTTGCCATCGAGCGCCGGCAAAGCCGCCAGCGACCGCGCCGGCAAGAAAGACGCCCAAGATGAAGCCGATGATTTTCCCAGTTTGCATTATGGAACGTAAAAAGTGACCGAGGTTTGCGCTTGAAACACTTTCTGCGGCGATCCGTCCATAGTCGCTGTTTCCGCGGATTGAAACACATGAAAGTTTAAGAGAATGCTAATCACCATCACGGCGACTGACCCGGCAACCGCCCATTTGAGAAATCGCAACAGGCAGTCTTCCCTGCTGTTTTCAGCACCGCTCTTCCAAAGGCGAAGCGTGCTTGCCCGCAAATCGGGCGACAGATCAAAATGGCTTCGAACGCCTCGCGCTTCCCCCGCCCAAGCGAGAACTCTTTCCAATGCGGCGTCGTGTTTTTTCATCGTTTCTCAGATTTTAGCAGTTCCTGCCAATAGTTTCTCAATTTTGCCTTTGCTCTCATGGCACGCACCCGCACGTTCACTTCCGACCATCCGGTGATTTGGCTGATTTCTTTGACCGATTTTTCCTCCAGCTCTTTGAGTTCAAGAATCAAGCGATCTTTGGGATCCAAATGCGACAGCAACCGTTCCAGCAATTCCAGCGAAGCCGTCTTTTGATCGGGCGCTTCGGCGCGTTCGTCCGCAGTCGCCATATCCAAAACAGCTTCTTGCTCTTCTGACAAGTCCGCCTTCCGCAGTTCAAACCGCCTCTTCTTCGCTTTGGCCAAATGCGTAATGCAGGTGTTCACCGCAATGCGCGACACCCAATGCTTGAAGGGAACTTTGCCGCGGAACTGATTCAAGTTTTTGAAAACCCGAATAAAAATCTCCTGCGCCATATCCTCTTCCGCCATTCCCGCCGGACATCGCCTCCAAACAATTTGCATCACCAAAGGATTCATATATTCCAACAACGCCGAAGCGGCGCCTTCATCGCCCGCTCGAACTTGCGCCAGAGTCGCCTTTATTTCCTCTTCGTCCATTCGGGGCGGGTTTCAGTTCCATCTCCGAAATTTTACTTTTAGTTCAAGGTCAAAACAACAAAACACCATTCGCTTGCCTTCCTCTCCCCTCCCCTTGCCTACGCGCCGATTCTTTTGCGCGCTGGCCATCCGCTACCAAACAAAGACTAGAGCGAAAGCGATTCTGTTTCAATTCAGCGGCATTTTTTTGCATTGGATTCGCTTGCGTTCCCATGAACGGCGGCGCTTGGAAAAAGAGACGCGCAAAATTCCCTTTCCATCGACAAAACCGAGACTCAGCCGTTACTAAGCCGATACTAAGCCGTCTCAGACCGCTTATGAAACCGCCCCAATCCCCAAAAACCAGAGAATCCGCCAGCCGCCAAACCGCCCCAAAACAACGCTTTTGCCCGCCCATCAAATCCGCTTTGGCCGCCCTTCCCTTCTCAAACTTTTTTCATTTCTTCTCGATTTCGGGCTTGATTCTTCTCTTTTGAAATGCCAGAAATGGAGCCGTTTGGTTTTGAAACCGTCATTGACTTAAGAAAAATGATTGGCAATAGGAAAATGTTTCGCGGCAACGGGAAGGCCTTTTGGGCTGGATTCATGCCGATTGCCGGCGCAATCTCGGCGATGGCGGATGATTAAAATTGTCCCGATTGAACAACAAGCGGGAAAGAGAAAGCAGAAAATTAAGATTATGACTGAACAGAGAATTAAAGAACTGGAAGACGCAAGGAGGCAGGGAAAAGTCGATTGGAATAAATTAGACGTCGACGAACTGTGCGATTTTGCATTGTTGTGTCTTGACGGCAAAGCATTTAAGGGATACGACGCGGGCTATCGAATTGCAAGAGCATCGGAATTTCTTGGGGCGGCGATTGAGCGGGGAAAGAAAGAACCTAGCAAAAGAGGGGTAAGAGCGCTATTCCATTATGGAAGGTTGGTTCACGAGGGGGTTTTTCGGAGAGACGAACATAAAATTAAAACGGCATGGATTTATTGCACAAGCGCCGCTTGGGGTGGTCTTGTTGATGCTATGGTCTTGATTGCTAAAATGGGTAAATCTGGTGTGTCTTACAGCCACGACAGCGAATATTACGGAGAAGTTGCGTTCGGTGAGTGCGAGAAATACAAACCTGAAGATCCTGAAAACTTGGAACTGCCGTACATATGGGCGCTTGTGGCTCAAAAGCGAGGTTGTGACGAAGTAGACGAACTCATTAAATCGTTCGAATCTGCTTTAAATGAGATTCAAAAAATAGATTGCAAAGGGAAAATGGAAGATAGGCACAGCAGAATTCCATTGCCGGAGAAATCGGAAAGCGATCAACCTTACAAAAGCACTGACCCTAATTTGTTGCCGTAAAACAATAAATAAAGATTGTCCATTTGAATAATCGGGCGGAAAAAGAAAATTAGAAAGAGGACATGAAGAGAATCTTATCCTTATTGGCGGCGGCCGCTGTTGCCGGCCTCCAAGTAAACGCGGCAACGATTAAGACTGACAATGGGTCTGTTAGAGTAAGGGATGATGTAGAGGATTTGGAATTTACCGATCTGTCTAGAATAACTTTCCCTAAAGGATTGACGAATTTGCGCACTTTACGTTTTTACGACAATCGTCTCAAAGGCCTAACTTTGCCAAGTGATATGGTTAATTTGAGAGAGTTGGATGTCTCTTTAAATTGGGGAAATTTATCGCTAGATTTCCCAATCGCGCCCAATTTGCGCAGTTTGAGCATTGGCCGCATTTGGGAAAGTGAGGGTATAATCACCGGAAATAGGAAACGCGGTTTTTTATTCATACCAAGCTGGTCTGATTGGTCCGGAATGAGGAATTTGGAGCACTTGGAACTTTACAATTGTCGTTTTACGGACAGCTTTTTGGAAAGTTCAACTGTCCTTGAAGGATTGACGAATTTGCGCACTTTACGTCTTCACAAAACTAATTTAAGAAACCTAACAATCCCAAGTGATATGGTTAATTTGAGAGAGTTGGATGTCTCTTTAAATCCCGTGAGGCGCCTAACTTTGCCAAGCAAGATGAGCAATTTGAAGTATTTGAATTGTTACGCCGTTTACCTAACTTTGCCAAGCAAGATGAGCAATTTGGAGCATTTGGTAATTAACTCCGTTCGCAACAGCAGCTTTAAATTGCCGAGCGGAATGAGTAATTTACGGCAGTTGTCCCTCTGGAACTGTGGTTTGGACAGCAGCTTTAAATTGCCAAGTGGAATGATCAATTTGGAGCATTTGAATCTTGCCCAAAATAACTTAGGACGACTAGAACTCCCCAAAGATTTGGCGAAAAATGTCGTTCGCGCCCCCACTTTTATGTTGGTGGTTGAGGCAGCCAGATCCATAGAACCACCAAACGGATATGGGCTTCGGCAATTGGCTGTGCATTATGAGATGGAGCGTTTTAGGTTGAAAGACGTGGTGTCTGAAAAAATACTGAGCATCCCTGCCGCGAAGGATTGGATAAAGAATAAAAGCCCTGACAGCGATGGTGTTTTCAGATTTAAGGTCTCTCCTCCTATTTTTGATGAATTTGAGGTTTATGGAAAGCCGTTTATCACAATAAGGCGCGGAGAAGACAGCGCAGAAATTGTTTGGAAAAACGGCAGGTTGCAGTCCGCTCCAACTATAAACGGCCCTTGGAAATCCATAGCTACCAAGAGAGAAGGCACATTGCACAGCTTCTTTGGGTTTTCCAGCCCCAAGTTTTTCCGACTGAAGCCTTAGCCGCACTTCCGCAGGCGGCTTTGGATTTCTTCGCTTCCTGCAGAATTCTTCCGCGTGCGTGCGGAGTAGCTTTTAACGATGGGAAGGAAAGAGTTGTTTCTATTCCAATCGAACAGACTCATGTTTAGGATTAACCGATGCCGAACAAGCTTTCGCGCACTTTGGGGTTTATGGCGGCGGCTAAGATTAGGGAAATCACAAAGCCAATGGTCACATTCCGCAAATCTTTAAACATGAGTTTGTAGGCATGCCTCAAGCCTCTTCCCTCGCCGGAACGAGTCAGAGCCATTCCCAATTCCCGCCCCGCCAGCAAGCCCACAAACACCCAAGTGGTGCTCATCGGCACGTTGCTATAAATTTTGAATACATAGAGGATAATCGCATAAAGCAAATCAATCATTGTGGCCGGACGCACGTCGACGACGTTGGATTTCTCATCCACAACCTTTTGAATGCTTTCTCCGCCCATTTTAAACAGCAAGCCCAAGCCGCAAACGATGACGCCGACAAAGACCGTCGCCTCCACCCAAGAAAGCGAGCGCGGCAAAAAGACGGCAATGTTCGCCGCATCCTGCATCAGCCAAACCGACCAAAGACAGCCGGTGGTTGCCCATTGAAAAACGCGCCAAGCGGGATGCGCCTTTCCAGTGAACTTTCGCTGCATAAACCGCCCCAAAGTTCTCCACAACAAAATCGAGCAAACAAACGCAATGCCGTAACCGATTAGGCTTTTCTTGGTTACGCTCAAAATGCCGCTGCCCGAAGCGGCAAAACAACTGAGCAGCAAAAAGGTTGTGGACACTGGAATTCGCAGCCGAGTTAGGATTAGCAGAAACACCGGCGCCGCCAGTTGTAGAAATTCAAACTCCGTTGGCGCCGTCTCAAAACCTTTGGAAGCGAGCCGTCCGTGACTGACGTCTCCGCCGTAGTGGAACCAACTGTAAAAAATGGTAATCGCCAAAATGCTTGCGGCAAAAATCCAGCACAACCACCAAGGCGCATCCCGGTTGGAGGCGATAAAAGTTCCCAGCGTTTGAATGCTATCATTGGCGACGGCGGAATAGGCGGCAAAGAGAAACCCCACCCACATCGCAATCTGCGGATAAGGAGCCGTCAAATAAGCAAGGAGAAAACCCAAGCCCACCATGCAGAGAAAGGGACATTGAACCCTAAGCCGCGCGGAGAATTGTCCCCCGCTTTGTTTCATCGTTTCTTCATTTTCATTTGTATTGTTAAAAAGTCTTTTTGAAACTCAGATAGTAGCGGCGGCCGTCCGGCTCGTAAAGAGAACCGGGATAGCCGTCGCCGGTTTGATAATCCGCAAAGACGGCGGGCGGATCGGTGTCGAACAAGTTTTCAATGCCGATGGTAAAGGCGGTGTTGGCAAACCAACCGGATTTGTCGGCAAAGATATTGTAAGAAGCCTGCGCATCCCAAAGGAAGCGGTCGTCCACTTCGGTCAACTGAAAGTCTGAGTTCACATCGGCAAAACCAGAAGTGTAGCGGCCAAAAAGATGCATATCTAAGTTTTTGTAAGTCCAACCCAAAGAGGCGGTAAATTTGTATTCCAAATAGCCATCCGAATTGCTTCCCACATTGGCGATGACTAGAGGTTTTCCACTTTGGGAACCGATGGCCAAGTCGCTTTCTTTGACTTCGTCTGGCGATTCGCGCAGTTCAAAGTTGGTAGCCGTTCCAAACCCGACGTAATCAAAGATGGGACGGTTCGGATTATCTTGCCGAAGCGCTTCCAACAGCCAAGTGAAGTTGAAGTCCCAATGGAAAATTCCAAAGCGGTCGGTTGGCAAAACGTAGCCGGCGGCGATGTCTATTCCTCTAAACCGACTGAAACCGGAGTTTTGAAAGACTGTTTCAACTAATAGAAGATTGTTTTGAGCGTCTCGCTGAACGGATTCGCCGGGGAAAACAGAGCCACCGCCAAATATTCTGTCGACGGTATCCTGCGGATTGTTGGCGACCGATCCCCTCCGTTCTATCTGCCAATAGTCCAAGCTGGTGGTGAAACCTTTGAGAAACTGAGGCGAGTAAACAATCCCCAAGTTGTAGCTTTCGGATTCTTCCGCTTCGAGATTCGGGTTGCCCGCCGTGGTAATGTTGATTTCCGGATTGTTGTCTTCTGGATTAAACGGGTTGGAAATGGCGGCCTGACCGGCCGTTTTGCCGGCGAAGAGTTCAAAAAGAGACGGCTCGCGAAATCCTTCGCCCCAGCTTCCGCGCAAAGCAATCTGCCGGTTGAAGGCAAGTCGAGAGCTGATTTTCGGCACGAAGGTGGAACGATCGCTGGTGATGAAGTCCTCAAAACGGCCGGAGAGATTGACGTCCCAAGAATAAACGCCGAGGTTCATTTCCGGCCCTAAAATCGGCACAAAGGCCTCGAAGAAAAAGGCTTGAATGGAACGGTCGGCGTTGGTTGCCGTTCGAGTGGATTCTCCCGCAAGATCTCCAGTCGCAAAAAGAACGTCCGGGGACTGACGAATGCTTTCCCTGCGCCAGTCGTAACCCAAGGCCAAGCCAATATCACCGCCGGGCAGTTCATATAAATCGCTGGAAGAAACATTGGCGTAACCAAACAAGACTTCGGATTTGGCGGAGTTTTTGAGAACCGTCGTTGCATGGCCGGCCAGCGCGCGATTGTTTTCGTTCCAGTAGCCGTCGAATTGAGAAGCGCCAAAAGGATTGTAAGGATTCGTAGCGCCGAGGAACTCATTGCTGGACGGATCAAACCAAGGGTCCGCCGCATTTATCAAGCGATTTAGGCGGCTGATGGAAACACGGCGCAACAAGGAAAGTTCTTCCACACGGCTGAGCCGAAAGCCGACGTCAAAGCCCCAAGCGGAGTTGCCGACTTCCACATCTTCGCCCTGAATTCCCCAAGTTGTATGGTAGGCGTCGGCGTTGGTTTCTTCGGTGCGGATGCCAAATTCTTCCAAGCGAATTCTAGACGAGCCTTCAATATCTTGATTGAAGGGATTGTAAGGATTGTAAGCGTCTCTGGGCTGTTCGCGCCGGCGGAAGAATTCTTTGCCGGTGGCCGGATCGACGTGTCGATTGTAACCATTCGCCGCCTTCCCTTTGGCGTTTGATGCGGGAAGGTTAATGGGAGAGGATGTGCGAGCCGGGATGACGATGCTGACTCCGTCCAAGTTGCGGAAGTTGCCGGTGGCAGTGGGCGCCAAAGTGTTAAAAGCCTCGGTTCCGACGTAGTTGGCGTCGCCGTAAGCGGAAAGCCGCCCGGAGAGTTTTTGCTTGAATTGAACGTAGCTTCCGAGCCGCTCAATCTCCGGCGTTGACTGCGCCAAGCGGTTGAAGTTGTAGCGCGAATGATTCCCAAATCCGTCCAAAAAAGTATATTCCCCGGCGCTCAGATTGCCGTCGTTGTTCTCGACGTTGGCGCCGGCGGTGCGCGTTCCGTCCGGGTTGGAAGGCGCCGAAGTGACAATAATCAAACGGTTCTGGTCGGAAGGAACGCCTACGTCGTCCAAACCGGGGATGAGTTCCATTGGCCCAAGTTGAAGCGCTTCGCGCACCGCTTCGGCAGACAGTTGCATGTTCATCGGAATCGAGTTGGAGCTCAGAAACGGCGGCGTGGCGGAAAATTTTCGATTCGCATGGAAGATTGAGTTCTTTTTCAGATAAAAAACATTGCCCGACAAGTTGCCTCGTTTGCCGCCGATTCCGTAGACAAGGCTGTTGTAAAATTCGGAAGAGTCCGTGCCGGAAAAGTCGTTGCCGTAGCGGGTCGTCCATTCCGCGCCTTCGTAATCCGAGTCGGTGATGATGTTGATCACTCCGGCCACTGCGTCGGCGCCGTAAGTGGCGGAAGCGCCGTCTTTTAGCACTTCTATCCGCCGGATGGCCGCCGCGGGAATGGAGTTCAGATCGACAAAGGCGGTACTTCCTCCCGCTCCAGTCGGCCACGGCGCCAGCCGCTTGCCGTTGACTAAAACCAAAGTTGAATCCGCGCCAAGCCCCCGCAGAGAAGCGGAGGAAGCCCCCGGCGTAAATCCAGTCTGATTATTTTGCATCGGGATCGCGCCGCCGTTATTGACGGGCAGCTTTTGTAGAAACTCTTCCGCAGTGGCGAAGCCGGCCGCATCGAAGGCCTCTCGCTCGATCACTTGAATCGGCACGGAACGCGCTTCGTAGGCGGCGCCCGAACTTGGCAAAAGGGAACCAGTGGCCACAAACTCTTCCAGTTCGACCATTTCCTCGGTTTCCTCGGCGGCATCTTGCGCCACCACTACAAAAGCGAAGAAAAACACTGTCGCCGCAACCGTTGCCTGCGCTCGTCTATTCCGTCTCATAAGTTTCATCCAATCTTCCGCCGCTCAATAAAACGGCGCGTCCAAAGTGGCATATCCCTCTTTATTGCGCAAAAGAAAAGTGGGGACGCGCTCGATAGAAGCCGGCGGGGCTTATCGGATTGGAATCCAGAAATTCAAAGCGCCCCATCTCATCCGCAACGACGATCTTTTGCGCCCGCCAATCGGGATGCGTCAAATTATCGACAAATTCAATAGCGTAGGATTGCCCAGAAAGCCCCGCGAATTGAATGCGGAACGTCGATCCATCCCAACGGGCCGAGGCAATTTTTGGCGCGTCCGCTCCCATTTGAAGTCCGATCAAAATGGGATCGTGATCAGAAGAACGAAACGCGTCGGGCGTGAAATAACCGGCCGGCTGAAACTCTTGATTGTAGTCTCGAACCTTGGGCTCGTCGGCGTTGACGTGCCATTCGGCAAGCCCGGCCGCTTTGACGGCCAGCGTTCGGCTGGCCAAGACGTGATGCAAATAGCCGGCGCGTCCGTCAAAAACGTAGTTGTAAGCGGCGCTTCCCGCAAAACGTTCAATCAGATTAACGAATCCGCCGGACTCAATGGTTCGAATGGGATCCTCTTTGGCGTAAGAATTCAAATCTCCGAGGATCAATACGTCGGGGTCAACGCCAGCAATCGATTCAGTGGACACCCAATCCACGAGAGCCGCGGCCGCGTTATTGCGAATGCCGTTGCAGTTCCCTTGCCCGTCGTTGGCATCCGGATCGCCGAAGGCGTCGCAAGGACTTCCCTTGGATCGAAAATGATTCACAACAACGGTAAGCGCGTCCCCCGTGGCGCGATGCCGAAACCTCTGCGCAAGCGAAGGACGCCCTCGTTTGGTGAAAAACCGCTTATCCACCGCATCGTCCAAAATCATAAAGTCACCTTCCGTCTCCACTATCTTTGGTTGATATATCAAGCCTACCTTGACGGCGTCCGTGCCAATGGTGCCGGAGTCGATGAATCTGTATTTTCCATCCCCAGCCTCGTTCAAACCATCTACCAAGTCCTGCATTGTCGCCCCGTCGTCGTTCTCCACTTCAACAACTCCGAGGATGTGGGCGTCCAGAGCGGACATAGCCGCAAGGATTTTTTCCCTTTGACGACGCCGTTCACCGGCTGAATCGGCGCCGCGGCAACGTATTCCATTCGGCCCGCAAACCGCGTTGCCGTCATCGATGGTCGTAAAATAATTGGACAGATTGAAGTTCGCCACCCGCAGATTGCCGCTCACTGCCGGCGCGCTCGCCGGACGCGGGTTTTCCAAAATGAATTCGGGCGGCACGATTGGATGCAGTCGGTAATCTCGATCCGGATTCCACAGATCTGCGTTGATCCGCCCGTAATCCAAAACCCCGATCAAGTTTCCCACTCGGTCTCCACAGCGGAGCGTCCTTCCCGGCGCAACGCCCAAGTAAGGAACGGGATCGGGGTTGTCACCGAGAGCGCGGTTATCCCGGCCGTCATCCAAAATCAAAGTCCGACGTTGGTTCTCCGCCGCCAGAGCTTCGGCCTTTGCGCCCGGAGGAAAAATGCTCGTAGGTTGAAACAGCCGACCCGGCTTGCCGGAATCATCGGGAGAAGAAAGCGTCATCTGTCCGTAACGGCCCAGAAAATAGTTTTGGCTTATCCTCATCGGGGAAACGATTTGAATCAACATCCCTTCAAACCGCTCCAAATCCCTTTCCTTCGCCTCCGGCAAATGAAGCGCCATCGGAAGGATGGAACCGCTCCCCATTTTCTCGATCTTCGAAACTTCGTAAATCTCCGTGAAACCGTAATGCTCCTTTACCCATCCGGTGACCCGCAGCTTGTCCCCAACCGAAACCTCCGCGCCATTCGGATCATACACAAAAACCCCGTCGGAAGTGGCGTCGTCTCCATCCCCAGCCGTATCTTGCAGAAAAAATCCCCGCAGTTCATCGCCGCTCTGGAAATCTCCGGTCACAACTCCGGTCGTCCTCACCTTAAAACCAACCAACGGACTGCTTGCGCTGTTCCCTTGAATCTCGAAAATCGCTCTGTCCAGTGCAATCTGCAACACGCCGTCGTTGGGCAATCCCGGCGTATCCGTCTTGCCAATCGGCGAGAAATCCCCAATGGCAAAGCCTTCGGAATCGAGGACTCGAAAGACGTGAGCCGGCACAAAGTTTCCATTCGGCCCCACGCTTTCCAATCCCAACGACGCCGCGTAAATCGGATCGCCAAAATCCAGAGACGCCGTCAAAGAAACGCCGTCCACCACCAAGTCCCAAGGAACCGCATCCAAGATCCCATCGTCATCGGCGTCCAAATCTTGCCCGATCCGTCCTGCAAAACCCCGAACCAAAAGATGCGTCACATTGTCCGCATTCTCAAAATTCAACGGCGCCGTCCAATCCGGCTTTGCGCCAAAAAGAGAAAAAGTATCCTCCGCCACCAAAAAATGCCGCGAACCCAAAGCAAAAGAACGCCCCGACAAATCTACCATTGCCTCAATCACTCCGCCCTTCCCCGCGCCGTCGCCGATTACCAAATAAGTGAAATCATCCAAAGACTCCCCGCCAACCGTGGAGAATAACTCAAAATACTCATCCTCATCCGCGCCCGGTTGTTCAATTCGGATTTCGTTGATTCGCACGGCGGCGCCAACCCAGCCGCCAACCAGAACGCCCAACGCCAAAAACGCAAAAACCTTCAATCTTCGAATCCTCTCTCGCTTTTATCCATGACGGAACGCACTCAAAGATCGACGGCGAACTGGAAGCAACCAAACATTGAAAACATTTTAGAATGCCGTTGGAAAAAGAAAGTTGATTCGCCCCGCCAACCCAGCCGCATTGCCAACTTCTCTTTCCCTTTCCATCGCCTTCCCCATTTTCCAACGGCTAATGGAAGTGGACAATTACTCCGCTCGCACGCGGAAAAACTCTGCGGGAAACGAAGGGCTAACTTGCAACGGACTGGTTTCATCGACGTTTTGCCAAGGGCCTTCAATGCCGGCGGACTTTTGCAACACGCCGCCTTCCCAAGAGACCTCCAAGCCGTTTTCCCCTCGCGATATCGATATTTTTGGAGACGATGGCGCGACAGACAGCGGGTCATAATAGGAAAGGCTATAAAGATTAGGCCCAACATCATATCTGATTTTATCAAATCCAACAGGTAGTCTTATACTCACCAACGGATTATTAGAAATGTATAAATCCAACCATTCCCTACGACTTGCCATATCTTGAGACAAAGTGAGATTTGTCAACTGGTTGTTCCGAAGATACAGCTCCTGCAAACTCTTCAGTCCATCGGGCAAAGTAAGACTCGTCAACTGGTTTTCCCAAAGATACAGCCTCTGCAAACTCGTCAATCCATCGGGCAAAGTAAGACTCGTCAACCGGTTGTTTCGAAGATACAGCCTCTGCAAACTCGTCAATCCATCGGGCAAAGTGAGACTCGCCAACCGGTTGTTTTCAAGATTCAGCGTCCTCAAATTTGTCAATTCTTCAGGCAAAGTGAAACTCGTCAAATTGTTGCTGGGAAGATGCAACGCCTCCAAATTCGTCAAGTCGTTCGGCAAAGTGAAATTCGTCAACCGGTTGTCGCCAAGATTCAGATTCTCCAAATTCATCAATCCTTTGGGCAAGGTGAAACTTGTCAACTGGTTGCCGAAAAGCCACAGCACCTTCAAATTTGTCAATCCTTCAGGCAAGGTGAAACTCGTCAACCGGTTTTGGGAAAGACCCAGCCCCTCCAAATTCGACAATCCTTCGGGCAAAGTGAGACTCGCCAACCGGTTTTGGGAAAGACCCAGCCCCTCCAAATTCGACAATCCTTCGGGCAAGGTGAGACTCGCCAACCGGTTTTGGGAAAGACCCAGCCCCTCCAAATTCGACAATCCTTCGGGCAAAGTGAGACTCGCCAACCGGTTGTTTTCAAGATTCAGCGTCCTCAAATTTGTCAATTCTTCAGGCAAAGTGAAACTCGTCAACTCGTTGTTGCGAAGATTCAGCACCTTCAAATTTGTCAATCCTTCGGGCAAGGTGATGCTGGTTAATCCTTTATTGGATAAATCCAATTCCTCGATATCTGGATGCACTTTAATGGTTTGAGAAGAGCCGCTGCGGTATGTGACTGGAATCCCAAGTTTTTCCCACACGCTTCCATCTGGGTAGTAAATAGCACCGTAGTCATTGAACCATGCTTTGCCAAGTCCATGGAAAGCAAGGTTGTCTAAGTTTATCGAACTAGGCAAAGCGAGCCTCGTCAACCGATTGCCTCCAAGATTCAGATTCTCCAAATTCATCAATCCTTTTGGCAAGGTGAGAATCGCCAAATTGTTGTTTCCAAGATTCAGATTCTCCAAATTTGCGAATCCTTCAGGCAAAGCGAAACTCGTCAACAGGTTGTTTCCAAGATTCAGCTCCTTCAAATTCGTCAATCCTTCGGGCAACTTAATGCTTGTTAGTTCTGAGTCGCTTAAATCCAATTGCTCAATATTTCGATCCACTTCAATGGTCAGAAAAAACGCCGACTTTCGAGATTTGGATCTCAAGTCTTTCCTGCGCCGCCAATTGACCGCCGCACAGGCAGGCGACGGCCGTCCAAAATGTTAGAGTTCTTTTAGCCATAAAAAATCTGCCTCGTTTTTAGGCTCTTTGGCGGAAGGAGTCAATCTTTAAAAAGAGAATTTTTGGCGTCAACAGCGGCGTTGCGGCGGCGAGTGGGTTTGGCGGTTGGGGGTTTTGTGGGGTGTTTTGGATGGCTCGGTAAGCGGTCTGAGACGGCTTAGTATCGGCTTAGTAACGGCTTCGTCTCGGTTTTGCCGATGGAAAGGGAATTTCCGCGAGGCTCTTCTTGCAAGCGATTTTTAGCGGGAACGGATCCTATTCGATTCGTTGCGTCGTAATCCGCAGAATCAAAGTCAACTTTTCTAAAGGAATTCTAAAGAATCCATTGCGCTTTTCTCCTCTTTCATTTTGTTCTCTTTGTATTTTTCTAAAAAACTTTTTTATACGGCTGGCGGATTGGAGGAAGGAAGGGCAATCCGGGATTCGCTTTGGCTGGGCGCGCTGGTTTCTCTGCTGGTTGGAGGGCCGGCGGGAAGTGGATCGCTTTCGCTTAGGTTGGCCGCCTGTCGGCGAAGGCGTTTTTCCAATTCTTCCATCATTTCCACCAACACCGCGCTCCGATCCGCCATATCCTTGGCCGCAGCCGCCGCAGCGGCCATTGACGCGCCGCCGGCCGAAGCTTGCGGCAACATGCCCGAACCTGAAAAATCCGACATGCCGGGCGCAGAACTTTGACGGGGCGGAGACAACTTCTCGCCGGGTTTCCCAAACAAATCCGCAACATAACGAGCCTTCATAACGCCAAACTTAAAAAAGTGAAAACCAACCCTTTCCGGGAAAATCAAATCATGCTCTCTTCTCTTTCTCTTGGCAAGATCCGATTTTAGGCGTGGGAAAAGTTCGGCATTGGGATTGGGAAGGGTTTTGCTTTCTTTCTTTACAATTGCTGCGGCAGATTTTTGAATTCTCCAGATTTACGATGAAACGCTTTCGTTTAATTTCAGTTGTCGCCGTTCTTTTCGGTCTGGCGGCGCAAGCTGTTTGCCAAGACGAGCCGCTTGTGTTTGAACCCAAAGCCGGCGCTTCCAACGGCAAACACGTCGTTTTCATTTCGGGCGACGAAGAATATCGATCCGAGGAGTCTTGCGCGATGCTGGCCAAGATTTTGAGTCAGCGGCATGGTTTCCAATGCACCGTTCTCTTCGCCATCGACAAGGAGACCGGCTACGTCAACCCAAACGAAGTGTCCAACATTCCTCACACCGAAGCGCTGGCGACGGCGGATTTGATGATTATCGGCACGCGCCGAAGGAAACTTCCCGGCCGCCAACTGCAACCCATCCTAGACTACTTGAACGAAGCCAAACCGATCATCGCCTTCCGCACGGCAACACACGCTTTCGACAACGACGACCGCTACGGCGGCTACGATTGGCAAAACTTTGGCAAAATGGTTGTGGGAGACAACTGGGTCAACCATCACGGCCGCCACAAAGTGCAGGGCGGACGGGCGGTTTTGGTGGAGCAAAACGCTGATCATCCAATCTTGAACGGAGTTTCGGACATTTTTACGCCATCGGACATTTACGGCATCCGCCATTTAAACCCGAAGAAGTCCACCGTTCTGCTTCGGGGCGCGGTGACGGAGACGCTGGACCCTTCTTCCATGCCGGTTGAAGGCGAGAAGAACAACCCGATGATGCCGCTGGCTTGGTTGAAAAGCTATCCCTCGCCTGCGGGAAAACGGAAGGGACTTTGCTTTGCCACCACCGCCGGAGCGTCGGTGGACTTTCGCTGGGAAGACCTTCGGCGGCTCATTGTCAACGCCGCCTTTCACTTGACGGGAATGGTCGTTCCGTCGCGGGCCAATGCGGAGCCGGTCGATCCTTTTGAGCCTTCTTTTTACGGATTTCAGAAGAAAGATTACTTTCTTCGGCGCGGCCTGCGGGCGTCTGATTTCAGGCTTGGCTCGTCTCCAAAAGTCATTCTTTCCGAAACGGAAATTCAAAAGCTGGAGCGACAAAGAGCGCATCCCGGGCGTCTCCCTCCGCCGGAACAATCAGAGCGCATTGTGCTTCTCGGCAACGGTTTGGCGGAGCGGATGATTGCCTACGGATTTTTTGAAACCGAACTCCAACTCCGCTTTCCCGACCGGCAGCTTGTCATCCGCAATATGGCGCGTCCGGCTTGGACGCCGAGTTTTCGTCCGCATCCGGCTCGACGCTCTCAATGGGCTTTTCCGGGCGCGGAAAAACTCCGCCCGGAGTTTCAAATTCACAACGGCGCCGGCCATTTTCCCTCACCGGACGAATGGCTGGAAACACTGCGGACGGACACGATTTTGGCGTTCTTCGGGTTCAACGAATCTTTTGACGGCCCCGAAGGTTTGGAAAAATATCGGGCCGAACTGGAGGCCTTCGTCCAACACACTTTGGCGCAAAAATACAACGGAGAATCGGCGCCCCGGCTGGCGCTTGTTTCCTCCATCGCCTTCCAAAATCTGTCCGCACAACTCGACCTGCCCAACGGCCATCGAGAAAACGCCAATCTTGCCCTCTACAGCGGCGTCACACAGGAAGTGGCCGCCAACTACGGGCTTCCCTTTGTGGATCTTTTCTCTCTCACCACCGAATGGTTCGGCCAGACAACGGAGAGGCTTACCGTCAACGGCGCCCAGTTAGTTGCTGTGTTGTATCGGGCAGGAGCGCTGGCGGTGAGGAATTGAGTGCCGGAAGGGTTGGAGAGGTAGCCGCTGGTGGCGGCGAAGGGGAACAAGGCTGCTTGGCTGGCAGAGTGATTGGAGTTGTTCGATTGTGTGGCGATGGAGGAGGAAAGTTCGGGGATAGTCGAGCCGGAGAAAGTCCAAAGCGTTGTGTTGTTGGTGTCGCTTTGGAGAGGATTGATGGTGAGGAGGAGTTGGGCTTGGGCTTGTTCGAGGGGAATAAAAAGAGAAGAAAGCGCCGAGACGAGCAACGCCGCTAGAAGAGCAAACTTATTGCCGATGCCCGATGCCCGATGCCCGATGCCCGATGCCCGATTTTTGACAAATTCGCCTTCCTCGCGTTCAAATGTTTTTGTTCTTTCATAACAAAAAAATAATAAAAAATGACCAAATAACCGTAAAAACAAACTGACTTTCCCACAAACGAATCCGCAATGCAATCCTATTCGCAATGCGGTTTGTCTTTTGGATACTCTCTTCCCCGCTCGCCGTCAAGCGTAAAAAGAGAAAAAGTTAACAAAAGTTTCCGCGGACGGCTTGGGAAACAACCAGATCCGCCAAGAAGCGCATAAATCCCATCTTGCCGATGGCCGTCGTTTCGTGGGGCGGGGAGAGCCAGTTCCCTTCGCGCGTTTCTGGGTTGGGATGCGGAGAGCGTTTCCAAGCAGGAAACGTGGGTTGGAAGTAGCGTTCTCTGGCCGTCAACCACGCCCCGCTGGCTTCGCCAAAAGAGCGCAAAGCGAGAAACGCCCGAGGGGAAAACCTCCTTTGCCGTGCCGTTGTGGGAAAAGAAAGTTTGGTTGGTTCGGGTTTCCGGGAGGTTTGGTGTTAGGTTAGGGGAAGGAGCCTTTGTTAGAGTGGTAAGTGGTGAGAGGGTGTTTTTATGTAATCTTTATGGTCAATGGTTGAGGTTGGTTCTGATTGGCGGTTGTTGGCTTTTGCGGGCAGTGAGTCCGGGATGCGAGAGCAAGGGAAATAGATTGTGGAATGAAAGGAACAGCGCAAGCGAAGGGAAGGCAAAACCGCAAAGAGTGCTAAAGAGGTGGGATTGATTTTGCTGATTGGGAATGCTTGGCTAGGAACGTGCTAGTTTCTAGCTGTTGAGAAGTGAGGGGGGGAGTTTGTTGGTTTAGATATTGGCGTTTTTTGGATGCGAATGAAGGGGGCAAAAGGGAGAAGTAGGCGAGGGGATGTGAAAGGGCAAATCACTGAGCGATGACTTTGCAAAAAAGGGGAAGACTTCGCTGTTTTCGAATTGCAAACTGCTGAATGCTAATTATGGGTTGTATGGTGGTTGGTTTGAGGGGAGGTTGTAGAGGGAGGTGGTTGGTTTTGCTAAGAGGAGGAGTGTTTTGATTTATTGCCGGCGGTGGATTGTTCTTTTGCTTGCGTGTTGTCGAGGAGGGCTTTATTTCTTTGAGGATGATTCACCGGGATTATTTGATGCGGATGGTTCAGGAGTTCATCAAAATGTTGATGGTTGTGCTGGAGGCCAAAAATCGATGTAAATGGCTTTTATCCGCCCGGCGTAGCGCGGCATCAGGGATTTGAGCGCATACAGGTTGTCGCCTTTGATGATGAGATTGCCCGACGCATCGGCGCCGTTCAACAGCGAGCGCTTCTCGTCCAGCACGAGCGGGCGATGCGGCACCGTCATATGATGCGCATAAACATGTTGCTTCCCCTTGAAATTCAACTCCGGCATATTTTCCTCCAAAAAAGACGATTAAAACTACGAAAGACATAAATCCTCTAACTGCTTGACCAATCCGCTGGGCAAACCGCTTTGTATATTTATCCACTTGATTAATCATTTTAAATTGCATGTCATTGCATCTGTTCTGCAAGAAAATCTCTTATTCTTTCTTTATTTGTAGCCAAGCTGGAAAATTGACGGTCGCAGACATCCGTAAAACGCGCCAACACTTTGCGGTTGATCTGCACTTGGTCTTCAAAAATCCCACAGCTTAAAAAAGGCTGTTCCCAGCTCTGAAACTGCAAAATGCTAATGGTTGTATCTCGGCATTTATTGTTGTTGTTGATCGCGTACAGAAACAAGGGGCGAGGTATTCCATTAACGCGGCAATCCACCGGATATTTGCCGTCGGGATCACGTGTTTGGTCAATATATTTGAACTCAAATCTTGCAGGATCATCAATTGTTTTGCTGATAAATGCTTTAAAATCTTCCATGAATGTAGATAAAACTCTCTTCTGACTCAGATACGAAACGTCCGTAATATTGATAAGGCATTGAACAAAGCTGTAGAGAACGTTTCCCGCATGTGCAAGACGCTTGACGTTTGCAAAAATTCTTCCTTCTCGTTCTTGAATGTTGTGCTTTTGTAAAGCACTTTCTATGATTTGGTTGCGATTACCACTATTGAGGGAAGATAAATCTATATCGTAACTCATGTGCATATAAGTATGTCCTTCGTCCGTGATTATCCAATTCCCTTGCGCATTTTTTTTGAGGATGATCACAAAATGATCGCCATCGTCAAAATGAAACGGAGTAAAAATCTGATAACGATCGATTCCCTCAGGGAATATCCTCACCGATTTACTAACGGCCAACTGAAATGAATCTTGGATAGTGTCTAAGTTCACGAAAACATCTCTATTTGATGGGAATCTTTGGATTCTCCAGTTTCCACTTGGCAATCCGTTAAAAGGCATTTGAGAGCGCCTCTCAAATTCGCGTAGCGGTCCGTCGGAACGGGGCGTAGCGATCATTTTTATACGATGATTTTTGGTATTTTTCTGTGGTTTGGTGAATATGAAAATCATAAAAGGGAGATTCTTCTTCCAATTTATTGGTATGTTCGTGACTTCTTCCGTTGTAGCGTCTGAGATTAAACGCTTGATTTCTCCCTTTGGGAAGAAATTCGATTCCGCAGAAAAAATCCAGCGCATTTCCTTATTCTGACGCAAGTATATCTGCCAATCGCCGTCGCCATTTTGCCTAGGAAACCTGACGGTGTTTTGGGACATTGAAGATGCTCGACCTTTTTTAACTTTCATATTTTTCAAAAGAGAATCCGTTGAACAGTTCATCTTTTTGGGCTCAGTAATCCAATTTTGTATTTCTTCGTCTGTTAGAAAGAGGTTTTTCATTGAATTCATAACAACACTTATTGAGAGAACGAGACTAGGTGAGGAGGTGGCGGAGGATGTGGCCGTGGACGTCGGTGAGGCGAAAGTCGCGGCCTTGGTAGCGATAAGTTAATCGGGTGTGGTCAATGCCTAAAAGGTGGAGGATGGTGGCGTTGAGGTCGTGGATGTGCACGGTTCCCGGCGTCCAATGTTCTTTGTTGGGTTGGGGGTTCATTGGGCTGCCGTCTTCATGGGCGATGTTATATCCATAGTCGTCGGTTCGTCCGTAGGTGATGCCTGGTTGAACGCCGCCGCCGGCCATCCAAACGGTAAAGCATCGGGGATGGTGGTCGCGGCCGTAGTTGTCTTGTTTGAGGGTGCCTTGGCAATAGGCCGTTCGTCCGAATTCGCCGCCCCAAACGACGAGGGTTTCGTCAAGCATGCCGCGGCGTTTGAGGTCTTGGATGAGGGCGGCGCAGGCTTGGTCGACGTCCCTGCATTGGGATTCGTGCTCTTTGGGCAGGTTGCCGTGGGCGTCCCAGCCTCGGTGGAAGATTTGGATGTTTCGCACGCCGCGCTCGGCCAGACGGCGGGCGTTGAGACAGCAGGCGGCGAAGGTGCCGGGAATGCGGGAATCTTCGCCGTATAAAGCGAAGGTAGACTCGCTTTCGTCGGACAAGTCCATGACTTCGGGAACGGAAGTTTGCATGCGGTAGGCCATTTCGTGTTGCCGGATGCGGGAGAGGATTTCGGGATCGGCGAAGCGCTCGTGCTGCGCCTGATTGATGGAAGCCAAAGCATCTAGTTGCGCTCGGCGATCGGAGCGGGAGACTCCCGTCGGATTGCTCAGGTAAAGCACTGGATCGCCCTCGCTGCGGAGCAGGATGCCTTGATGATCGGAGGGCATGAATCCCGTGCCCCAAAGGCGGTTGAAAAGGCTTTGTTCGGGGAATCGGCTTTTGGCGTGCATGACTATGTAGCCGGGGAGGTTTTCGTTCAGGCTTCCCAATCCGTAGCTGACCCAGGCGCCCAGGCTCGGCCTTCCCGGAATTTGGCTTCCGGTTTGAATGTAGGTGATGGCCGGGTCGTGGTTGATCGCTTCTGTGAAGGTGGAATGCACGACGCAGAGTTCTTTGACGACGGTTGCGGTGTGCGGCAACAGCTCGCTGACCCAAACGCCCCGGTCGTTGTTTTTCTGAAAGGAGAAGCGGTATTTACTAGGCGCCAACGGCAATCCGTTTTTCTGGTTGGCCGTCATGCCGGTGACTCGCTGTCCGTTTCGAATATGTTCTGGCAGTTGCTCGCCGAACATATTGTTCATTTTCGGTTTGTAGTCCCACAAGTCGTGGTGGCTTGGCCCGCCGCTCATGAACAGATAGATGACGCGTGTGGCTTTGGCCGTGTGATGGAGGCCTTTGCTGTTGGCTTCGGCAGCTCGCAACAATCCGCTACTTAGTAGATTTGCTAGTGCCGCTGTTCCTATACCCAGCGCTGAGCGGCCAAAGAAATGCCGCCGGGTCATCATTAGATCGTATTCCCGCCGCGGATGTTCTTCCCGTGAAGGAGAAGGTAATTTTTGTTTCATGTTATTTATCAGAATTGATTTTTATATTAGAATAGTAACATCGACTTATAGAACGGTAAAAGGCGTGTTGTGGATTCGCATTTATCTATTTTAGTAATTTAAAATGGCCGCGTCACTGGCTAATACAGTCGAGGCGAGTTGCGTCCAGGCCGCGTGCTCGGCGATGTTGAGCGCGCCTTTTCCGGTTGCCTCTCCAATAGCGAGCAAGGTTGCGGCGGATTCTTCGTCTTGTTGATAACGTTGTTTCATTTGGTCCAGCAATCGTAGGCAGGCTGTTTGTTCCTTATGTATTGGCGAACGGCTTGCTAAAAGATTGAACAATAAGTCCAGTCGGTCGGCATCGTTCGCTCTTTCCCGCAGCAGACGTTCTCCAAGCATTCGTCCCATTTCGACTCGCTGGGTTTCGTTTAATAAGCCAAGCGATTGCAGAGGCGTGTTGGTGCGGGAGCGGCGCACGCAACTCGCTTCTCGGCTGGGCGCGTCGAACAAAGTCATCATTGGGTGCGGGCTGGTTCGCTTCCAATAGACATATAGGCTTCGGCGGTATAAGCGCCGGCCTTCGTCTTGCAAGTATCGCTTTGTATTGCTTGCGGGATGCGCCAAGGCTGCCCATAAACCGGCCGGTTGGTAGGGTTTGACGCCTTCGCCGCCCATTTGGAAATCCAGCATTCTGCCGGCCCAAAGACCGATGTCGCGCAGGGTTTCGGCATCTAGGCGGTGGCTTGGCCCTCTGGCGAAGAGTCGGTTTTCGGGGTCGTCCACTTCGTGTCGCCGCTTTGAACTTTGGCGAAAGGCGCGGCTGGTTACCATGAGGCGAAGCATGTGTTTGAGGTTCCATCCGCTTTCTTGAAGTTCGACGGCCAGCCAATCCAAAAGCTCGGGGTGGGAGGGGTATTGTCCCTGTGCGCCAAAATCTTCCGGCGAACGCGCCAAGCCGTGTCCAAATGTGCGTTGCCAAACGCGGTTGATCAACACGCGGGACGCGGTTGGGTGATTTTGTGAGGTCAGCCATTGCGCGAGGCCGAGCCGGTTGCGCGGCGCATTTTTGGGAAGTGTTCCCATGATTGACGGCACTCCGGGTTGGATGGCGTCGCCGACGGGCAGATGATATTCGCCGCGCCGCAGCACTTTGGTTTCCCGCGGTTTTGACAAGTCTCTGGCGATGAGGCTTGTCGTCAAGGCGGGCTCTTTGGCTGCGTATTCCCGCGCTAGGCGAAGGGCATCAGCGGATTGGCCGAGTTTGTGGAACGGTCCGGCCGAGTCAGCGAGCAATAGGAGGCGTTTCTCTTCGTTGCTGGTTTTGAGGCTTCCGGCTTTGGCTACTGCGTCCCAAGGGTTTTCCAACCGCGCCTTGATTGGGCCGCTGGCCGAGCTGCCCGCTATTTTTAAGTGAACATGATGCGTTCCCTTCGAAAGGAGGAGCGGCGCGAGGATTGGGACTTGTCCCCAAGAGACGGAGGATTGCAGGCTCACTTCTTCGCGATTGATGAAAACTGCGGAACCGGCGCCGCCGGCAAAGCGAAGCCAAAGTGTTTGCTTCTCTGGCGTTTTCACTTCAAAGGAAACCCAGAGAGCTTTTCCGGGCTTTGGCAACGAACTTTTGGGAATTGCGCCCGGCAGGCCTTTGGCTTCTTTCCAATCTTCTTCTTTCGGAAAGGTTGCTTCTGCTTTCAGAACCGGGCTCTGTTTCCACTGGCTTGCCTTCCACTTGGCGCGGGGTTTGGCGAATTCGACCAGAGCGCTTGGCGGAACGGTTTTCTCCATTGCCGCCCGGCGCAGTAAGTTGGAGCGTTTTTTCAAAAATCGTTTCCAATCCGGCCAATCTGCGGGGTTTTTCGGCACTTTGGCTACCGGTCCGTAAACATATGCGTTTCCGTCCATGGAGTGTTCCGCCGTGCTGTTGAAGAAGGCAAAGAGCCGGTAATACTCGGTTTGCGTGATGGGATCGTATTTATGGGTGTGGCAGCGAGCGCAGGAAAGCGTCATGCCAAGGAACACCGTGCCGAGTGTTTCCGTGCGGTCGAAGTTGTTTTTGGCCTGAAATTCGAGCGGAATGGCGCCTCCTTCGGCCGTCGTTGGGTTCATGCGCACGAAACCGGTGGCCAACTCTTGTTCCAAAGTGGAGTTCGGCAAAAGGTCGCCGGCCAACTGCCAAGTAATAAAGTCGTCCAAAGGCATGTTTTCGTTGAACGCGTTCACCACCCAATCGCGATAAGGATAAATTCCCCGCCGATTGTCCAAGTGTAGTCCGTGCGTGTCTCCATAGCGAACCGCGTCCAGCCAGTAGCGCGCTTGATGTTCGCCGTAACGCGGGCTGGCAAGGCGCTCTTCGATAAAACGTTCGTAAGCGTCCGGCCTTTCGTCAGCCAAAAAATCGGCAAGACGCTCCGGCTCCGGCGGCAATCCCGTCAATACCAGCGAAGCGCGCCGGGCCAAGACAGCTTTGTCCGCTTCCGGGGCGAAGTCCACGCCGGCCTTTTCCATTGTCGCCGCTAGAAAGGCGTCAATGTTTCCTCGCACTCCCTCTCGCAGCGGCGGTCTATGTTTATGCGGCGGAACAAAAGCCCAATGCTTTGCATACTGGCCTCCTTGCTTCACCCATCGACTCAGCAACTCTCGCTCTTTTTCCGTGAGTTGTTTTTCGGCGTCTGCCGGCGGCATGGGATCGTCGGCGTCATAAATCCGAGCCAAGAGCTCGCTTTCTTCCGGCGCTTGAGGATTGACGGCTTGATAACCGCCTCGATCCTTCGTCGCTCCCGCAAAAGAGTCCAATCGCAAGAAGTCCTTCTTCTTTGCGTCCGGCCCGTGGCAGACAAAACACTTGTCGGACAATATCGGCAAAATCTGGCGAGCGAAGTCAACCGTCTCCTCTCTCGTCCCCAATTGGACGGAGATTTCCGCCCAGCCCGACAAAACAACCCCGCCAATCAATAAGCCAAGACTTTTCGCCTTTGCTCCCGTCTTTAAATCGGCTTTCTCAAACATGCCTTGAAGTGATTCTGGTTGACGAAAAATATAACCTCTTTCCAGCGCCATGAAAAAGGAAGAAATCGGCCAATTCAACACAAGTTCGATCCTCGAAAATCCATTCGAGCCATCTTGCCGAAAATGCAACAGAAATTGAGAAAAGAAAAAATTGGCTGTCCGGCATGGACTCGAACCATGACTAAAGCCTCCAAAGGGCCTTGTGCTACCATTACACCACCGGACAAAATCGAAAGCGCAGAATACCCATCTCCCTAAAAATTCGCAACCCAAGATTCAATCGCCGTGGATCGGAAACAGATCTTTTCTTTCCGCCTTTGCGCGGAAAACCGACAAACCGTCAAGGCGATTGCGCGCAAGAAAAATCAAACGGGAGGAGAGGCGGGAGAGAAATTAAAAAACTCCCCCGCTTGAATGCGCTCGGAACGAAAACAATCGCAGACGCCAAGAGGCTTTAACTCCTTTAAAGATGGAGATTTTCGCGCCAGTTCCGAGTGTTGCAACAAGCTTCGAATAGTATCCACCCCGATTGGTTTGTCCCAAATTGGCCAAGTAAAAACATTTCGCTTTTTCTTTGATTCTTCCAAACGGATCCAACCCGTAGTTTTCAATTGTCCTCTAACAGGCGCCGAAGGAAACAACGCCAGCGAGCGATAAGCCAGCAAGTTGGCCATCCAAACCGTTCGGCTTTTGATTTTGCTAGGATCAATATCCATAAGCGCGTAACGCCGATCCTCTAAAGGATCCCAACGCATAGACAAGGTTTCATCAAGATAATCCCATTTTTGGAATAAGGGCTTGCAAAGTAGTTCCTTTTCCCCTGTTGCGACCTTGTTCATCAAGTCTCGAGCAGTATCTAGAAAAAACTGGTTTCCCGAACCTTTGATGAAACAAAACGGTGTTACTTCAATTTGGCTTTTTTCCTTGCCGTTAGATTCTCGCGCCACAATCGCGTCGGAACCAAACGCGGCCAACATGTCGACCGCTATCCGATTGAGTCTCGAAGGTTTATCTAGAAAATCTTGAGCAAAATCATAATACACGTCTTTTTCAACGTCGGGACGTTGTCCTAATGCCAACTCAGGGCTTTGGTCCGCATTTTTCAAAGCATTCTGCCAATCTTTCTTGCAATGCTTCATTTCCTCTTCCAAACGAGAGAGTTCGCTCTTTTCTGCTTTCCTTTTCTTTGCCTTATTCCAATTTCTTTTCGTCGTCTTAAATGCTTTTTTGGTTTTTCGTTCTTCTTCTCTGGCTTTTTCCGACACCGTTCGGCCTTTGAGGGCAATTGCCAACTTCTTGACAAGCGCAGATTTGTCGCCGATAAATCCGTGCAAAGACGGAGTCCTCGAAAAGTTGCGTTTCCAAGAAAGCTGGATTTCCCTCTCTCCAGTTTGATGCAACACGGTGACAACGCCAAGCGCAGCCAAAAAACCAAGAGGATTGTCGCCGTTTAGCGCAAGCAGTTCTATGCCTTCGTTTTTGCCGGAATTATTCATGCGGTTTTTTCGAGTTTCGGCTGGCGCGCCAATCCGCCAACCGAAGAATGGATTCCAAATAGGCAAGCCCCCACCAACCGTATCGGCGGGTCAAACGCCAAAAACGTTCCGACACGCCGGAATTCAATTGATGCGGCGGATCCTTTTGGCGTTCTTCTTTGCCAAGATGGAATTTGCATCCATTGACCGTTCCTGAAACTGCCGGCGGATCTTCGTCCGCGCAAACCGGCGCAAAAGGCCGAGCGCAACCGTGATGGCTCGCAATCAAATGCAAAATCAAATCGCGTTCTTCTTCATGGAGTTTGGCAAAGCGCTCGGCCAGTTGAAGGGAAAGCATCTCGTGCCGAAAATGTTCCGGCAAGTCGGCGGATTCCCGAATCGTCCGTCGCCTTTGGGGCGAGCTGGGAATTTTATCGGATTTTGCCAAAGATTCACCAAAAGCCGCTACCTCGTTGCCGTTGTGAAGCAAAATTTGAAATCGTTCGTCCAGTTTTCCCACGTCGTGCCATTGGCCGACCTTTTGAAACAATGCTGGGGAAAATTCCTTTGGCAAACAGTGTTTGGCCAGTTTTTCAGCTAGGCAAGCAACTTGCTCCAAGTGATTTTCCAATAAACGATATTCCAATGCAACGGAGCTTTGTGAAGCCGACGTCAGTTCGTCTTCATCGGCAAATAAATCGTCCTCTTCTTTATCGAACGACGCCACTTTGCCAAAAAGAATAACGCCGCCGCTTGGATGTCTTTCGATTTTTTGGATTTTGTTTTCTTTTAGAAAGTTTAGCACGTGTTTTGGCAAATCGTCTTCCTCTTCGGCAGAATGCTCGGATTCTAGTTTGAGTTCTTTAATTCGTTCTCGAATCTCTTTGTCGCTTGGCTCTTCGGATTTTATCCATTCCAAGAATTCTTGCATCTGCGGATGCTCCGCAACTTGCTTAATGGCCGAAGTCAAGCGCAATGCCGGCGCCTTGCCAGCGGCTTTTTGAACGGCTTCCCAAATATCCAGTTGCTCTTTCCCAACTCCTTCCCGCTCGCTTTCTTTCAAAAAGGTTTGTCCCAGTCCATCAATCCCGTAATCCGCCGGAACGACAACAAGGTCGCCGGGAACAATTTCTTTCGGGTCGTTGAACACATCAGGCTCTCGATTCTTTCCTTTCTTCTCTTTCCTTCGTCCTCGCCAACGGAGAAAGTGACGATTTTGCCGTTCTTCAGTTTTGCCCTTTTCTTCGTTATCTTCCGGCGACAAGCCTTCGACATCTCCAAAATCGTCTTCGATTTTTGGCGTTTTCAACCATTGCCGCAGGCGAGAAAGAGGAACCGAAAGCATTTCCAAACTCGTCGGCGGGCAGGCGGCAATGATTTCCTGCCAATCATTTCGGTTTTTGTCATTGAGATCTGCCCGCCAAATGATCCGCGCTTCCGGCGCGCCTCGATCCTTGCCGTGTAAAAACAAATCGACGTCCGGCGCAGGATGCGGAACGGGATGCGTTTGGCAGAGCATATCCAAATGCGCCGGCAAAAGAATCGGAGCATCCAAAGCAGGCGCAAGATAACTTCTTTTTTTCAAATCGTCACCAATCTTTTCCTTAATAAACTTGTCCATAGCGCGAATCCCAAAGTCCACAACAGATTTTTGTTTGGCCTTTTTCTTGCCTTTTTTCGCCTTGCCGTCTTCAGTTGCGCCATTTTCTGACTCCACCTTTTTGCTCTCTTTCTCAAGATATTTCCAAGTCTTTTTCTTGGCTTCTCCGTAGATGGGATCGGATGCTTTGCTCCCTAAATCCTCATCGCGAATCAAGACGGCGCTAACATGAGATTCATTGCCCTCGCCTAAGCGATTGACTCGACCAAACCGTTGCCGCAAAGCGTCCAAACTGGCGCACTCGGTAATCATCAAGTCAAAACTAAAATCCGCTCCTACTTCAATGCACTGCGTCGAAACGAACAAAATTGATTTCTTCGGGTCTTCAGCAGCGGATGCTTGCAAAAATCGTTTCCATTTTTCCACCAAAACATCTCGTTCGTAAGGCCGGAAACGCCCAGTAAGAAGAACAACGTCGGCGCGAGCCTCCATTTTTTCCTCCGATTCAGTTTCATTTTTCCCCCATTTATTTTTCAATTCTTTGGCAAGCCTCTCCGCAGTGGCAACTCGGTTAACGATCAAAGCAATCTTTAACGGTAATTTTCCTTCTAATTTCTTTTCCACGAGTCCAACCACGAGTCCAATTGCCTCCTTAATCAAAGGATCCTCACCATTCGGCTTGCTTTTCTTGATTTCGCACAGTTTTAGTTCCGCCTGTTTTGAAACTCGAATGCGTTTCTGGAGCAATTCGTGGTCGAGTGCCTTCTCTTTCTCATCGTCATTTTGCGGGAAAATATTTGTCTCCGGCCGATTTCCCGGCGTGGCGGACATCGTGACGAAGGCAAACGGATTGCGAATTGGTTCTTCAGCCCATTTCTCGCCTCTGAACTGCCGGATGGCTTTTAGAGTTTGCGCAAAAGGCTTTGAGCAGTGCGCCTCATCCAAAAATAGAAGGCTGTCGTTTGCGGCCAAGCCAGCAAAAATCGGCGCAGTTTTTTGCCCGTGCGCATAAGACCGAAACAGAAGATTAGAACCCAACTGATCCACCGTGCTGGTAATAAGCGCCGGTTGGGAAGGAATGCGCGCCCAACCGTCATCTTGGAGAACGCCGCCGCGCAAACGAGCCGTTGCCAATGGCCGAGCGTCTTCAGCCAGTCCGCTCATTTGCCGAAGTCGATCCGCAACAATTTTCAACAACGCGCCGTCTTTCGCTTTGCGCAGCTTGTCTGCGATTTGACCAGCCCGCTTATAGGCTTCGTCCACGACAATGCGCCGGTCTACGACAAACCAAATTCGCCGAGGAGCCGTTCTTTCGGAAACGGGACAATCGGCCTGCGACGCCAAGGCGTAAACCGCTATGTCGATACAAGCGGTCTTGCCGCTGGCGGTCGGCAAGTCAATCCACTGAGGCCATTCGCCCCCCTTCCCTGCTACCCGTTCGGCAAGCCTGGACTGCCAAGGAAATGGTTCACACCCCCAAAGATCACGGAAAAACTCTACAAATCTTGGCATTGTGTCGGCCATTGGTCGTCTTCGAAATCGAATTTTTACTTCCTTCTCATCGGCCGGCAAAGGCCATAGCCTCGGTAGCGCCCGGCGCCAACCAGCAAAGGCCCGACAATCGGTTTGTCGAACTCGATAAGCGCATGCGTATGACAGCATTGGCCGCCCAATTTGCGCTCCATTTTTGGGAACGAGTGAGCCGGCGGCACTCCCAAGAGAGGACTGACGGGCAATGGCGCTACGTGAACAATTTTCGGCATTTCTTTCTCCGGCGTTTTAGAATCCAAAACTCGCTCGCAGGCGGTTTGAATCGTTTTCGCAACTTCTGCGCGGTATTCGGCAATGTTCTTTGCTTTTGGATGCCGATCTAAAACGATCGGCGTCACCGTCCCCCATTCTGTTGCGCCTTGGTGCGCGGCCGTCCAAGTGGAAGCCTGCAAATTGAACGGAGGGCGATCCTCCACAATCCCGTCAAGATTCCATCCTCCTAATTTTCCCAACTTCAACTGAGGAGATGAATCGGTTGTCTTATCGCGCATTTTGGCCAAACATTTGAGGAGAATGCGGCGAATATCGGCAGAACATTCCCGCGGTAGAGATAAGGCCAATCCCATTAGCTTCCCATCCGCGTGTTCACTGTCCACATAAGCAAGAGGCAAGATGGCCAAATGCGGTTGCTCGGACGGACTTTTATCGGCTTTATGACCGCTAATTTCTTCAGGCAAATCAATGTCCAAATCGGCGGCCATCTTGATTAAAGTTTTTTGCAAAGCGGAGGTGACTCGCAAAGTGGAAACGACGTCAAGAGCGCGATAATCTCCCGACTCGCGGCAAAGTCTCTGAATAATCAATCCCTTTTCGTCAAACACGGTGCCCGGTGTAGAAGCCGCCAATTTCTCCCCCTCCAAAGCATAGCCATGCCAGCCGGAAGATTTGGGATGCATGCTAGGCGGTTGGTTGTTGTATTTTTTCTTCAGTTTGATTTTGGCTTGTTTTTGCCGTTTCTTATCGGAGGCATGCTCGTCAATTTTTAGTTGTCCATATTCTTTTACTGCATCGCCATTATATTGTCTGCGGAGGTAATCCAAAGTGCCTTTTCCCAAAACCCGAAATTTCCGCTTCGCTTGCGCGCCGTTCGGAATCCATTTCTGCAATTTTGCCGATTGATTTTCCCATTCGGGATTTTCCACAACTCGAACTTGCACGAAGGAACTGCTGTGACCAATGCGCGTGACTCGGCCGCAGATTTTGGAAATAGATTCGGCAATTTCCTGTGTCGGCGTGACATTGTTGTCTGGCTTGTCTGGCCAGATCAAAAAGACGTTTTCATCCTCCAGCCAAGCTCGCGCAAACGTGCGCGCCTGCCGATTTCGAATGATACCGGGAGCGGATTGGAGAGGCATGCCTTTCTTTTCTTTGTCAATCGGTTTGTCATTGACGGGAACATAACTCGTCACCGTCGGTCGTTCCTTGTAATCCGACGCAAAAACTTCGGGAGCATCCAAAGTTTCCAACCATTCCAAGGCTTTTCGCCCTTCTTCTGAATCGCCCTCTTGAAAGTGCGCCGCCGCCATCGCCATAAAAACGCGGCGAGGATGCGGCGGCCACTCGACTTGGTCAAAGTTGTTCACTTGACTCGCAGCCACCCAACCGTTGAGATACCGAATTCCCAGAGCAAACATCCGATTGCCTTTTATGCGTCGGTGCTTTCCTTTACCGCCAATTCCTGACTCTTGAGAACTAATTGAACCAGATCATCAGATGGTTTCAGCGTCAGTGGTTCTTCCCTCCAACCCAAACCCGCAGCCTTGGAAGCTGCGTAGGCATCTTGGACAAGCCGAAGAGCGGAAGACCGATCCAGCGAAAATTGTTGCGGTTCTTGGCCCGGCTTGTCGAGCAACTCCCATTCGTGCGCATTTTCCGGCCAAAGCAAACAGCGGGAACGCAATCCCATGCCGGCCTCAAACGCCAAAGTTGCCGCGCAAAGCCCAAGCGCAGCCAGTACCGCCCGCCCCGCTTGATTTGCTTCAGTAGATTCCGCCCCCTTCACAGGAAAAGAAAGCCGCCGTAAAGCAATCAAAGAAAGCGTCGTCAACTGCTCCGCATATTCAATTGTCGCCCCAGAATAATTGTTGTCTTCCGTTTTTTTCTCCCTTTGCTTGGGAAAAGGAACGCTGCTGTGATTGATTGCCGAGGGAGATACAGCCCCTTTTTCAACAGCTCCTTTTTCATCCTCTTTTGCTGGACGCCAATCTCCCACCTTTTTGATAACTTTAGCTTCTGCTCGAATTTCAAGCGGATCTCGCCGGACTCCTCTCAACAAATCGTCTATCTCTGCGCCAATGCCAACCACTTCCGAAACCATTGCTCGTTCAAATTTTACTCCCAGTCCGCCTTTGGGGCCGGTGCTGTCCCACATTCCAAACAGAAGAGCCGTCGGGCAAAGTTGAAAAATGGGCGTTGCATTTTTAAGGCTTGCCGTGTTGATGCCATTGCCGACTTTGGAATGGCGAAAAGCAACTGGTTTTGTTTGGCCTCCGTCATTTTCTTCCACTTCGCTGTCCCGCAAGATGGCGTCGGCCAAGCGGTGAGGCACTTGCAGGCTCGTGATTTTTCCCAAGTCATCGCGAAATTTTCCATTTTTGCGATCTTCTTCTTCGTTGCCAGTGGGCGCATAATCCGAAAAATCCACTTGAATCAACGGAATCGCCAGATCGCCGCTATTGACTGCCATTTGAAGGGCTTCTTCCATGCGGTTGGCTTGGCTTTGCACGCTGTCCAACAAAACGCACTGCACAGGCTCGTCTCGTTGGGGAATCTTGCGCTTCTCGACGGCGTAAACCGCTCCCGCATATGTTGGCGGAAACACTTTGTCGCCTTCTCCGCCGGCTGGTTGAAGTATACTTCGGCAACGAAACGCCGCCGCCGATCCGCTTACAGCGGATTTCAATTTTTCAAACGTCAATTCAGTCAATTCATCTGGCATAGCATATCTCTTTCTATTTTTGAAGGTCAGTCCACCGGAGGCTCCAAATCGGGAGTCTCTCCGCGCTGTTTTTCAAAAAGCAGATAACTTAAGGATTCCGTGTTTCCATTGTCCAGCCTTTTTTCGCTCCTTGACCGCCGCAATCTGCGCCGCCGGTTTTCTCTGCTTCGCTTCTTCAGATCGTCTCGTTCTGATCCATTCGTTTTAAAAAATTTCATAAGAGACGACTTTGCCCATTGGTCAAAGGGAATTCAAGATAATACTTTTATAGTATGAAGAAGGAAAGGATTTGACATTTAAACTGATTTTAAGCATGGTCAGCCGCCTGCATGAATAAATGCGGCTACATTGAAGTATGGTTTGAAGAAGGAATCGCTATTGGATTCCGAAAAATTCCGCGCTCGAAAGAGCGCGGCCACTTTTGTAACTATTTGATTGAAAATGACTTGCGGATTGAAAACTCCAATTTTGGGGAGCAATCAATCTGCAGAATCGAGGAGAACTTGGCGGATATTTGGGCGGATGCCTTCGGGAAGACGGACAGGCCATTCTTCGCTACTGTCGTCCACTTGCATAAAAATGCGGGCGTTGGTTGGAGGATGGCCGTCCGTCGCTTGGGTCAAGATAAGAAAGCCAGGACCCAATTGCGAGACTGGCAGGACGGCGCCGTTCAGCCGAAGATTAATATCCACTTGCGCCGAATGACTTGGATAACTTGATTGTAATGACATGGACGAACTTTTGATTCGCAATTCCCGACAGCATGCTGAGCAAACAGAACGCAAATTTTCTTCGGGATTCAGTTTCGATGCGTTTCAACCGTTCCATGTATTAAAAAGAATTCCCTGCCGTTTCTTTCAAAACCCTCTCTCGCCAACAGCAAGTTCAGTTTCCTTCGCCCGCGAGATAAGCAACAAGCCAACAAAAGTCAATAAGCCGTTCACAGGCAACAAGAGAAAGCCGAGATTGAAATCCAACAGGGACGACAGAAACTCATTCAAAAACCCAGTCAAGACAGGCGCCGCCAAACAAATTGCCGGCACCCAAGCGCCCCGAACCAAACGAGAACACAGCAAGCCAAAACTAAAAAGCCCCAGCAAAGGGCCGTAAGTGTATCCGGCAATCTTAAATATAGATTCAATCACGGCTTGGTCGTTGATTCGCTCAAAAATAACAATGACAAACAGCAACACCGCCGCAAAACTCAACTGCACCCGCCCGCGAATTTTCTCTCGATCAGCCTCCGACCGCGCTTTGGATTCAAACTTGAGAAAATCAACACAGAAAGAAGTGGTCAACGCTGTGAGAGCGGAATCGGCGCTGGAATACGCCGCCGCGATCAAGCCAAGCGTAAAAGTCAACATCACCCATCCGCCCAGATAATCCATCGCCAAAATCGGATACAACTCGTCCGTCCGCCGATCCAGCCAATGCCCTGTTTCAAGGTCCTTGATTTTCAAAGAAACTCCCTCCGCTGTTTGTGATAGAGACACAACGCCCTGCGACTCCCCAAAGTGATAGAGCAAGGCGCCCAGCGTCAGAAAAAGAATATTCGCCAATACCAAGATTCCGCAGAACCAATACACGTTCTTTTGCGATTCCGACGCCGTACGGCAAGTCAAATTCTTTTGCATCATATCTTGGTCTAAGCCAGTCATCACAATAGCAATAAAGGCGCCGGCAATTAAGTCTTTCACTATATGATTCGGCCTTCCCCAATCCCAAACCCAGATGGAAGTGCGAGGGCTTTCATACAACGTTGTCCACACAGCAGTCATAGAAAGATTGAGATGTTGCACAATCCACGCCGCCGATAGAAAAGCCGCCAATAACAAGCAAGCCGTCTGCAAGGTATCCGTCCAAACAACGGTCTTAATGCCGCCCCGGCGAGTATAGATGTAAATTAGCGCAATGGAAATCAACACAGGCACAATAAAGGGCGTGCGCAATCCCAATCTTTCCAGAATTAAGTCAAACACCAACGCCACGAGAAACAATCGAAAGGAAGCGCCAATCACCCTCGACATCAAGAAAAAACCCGCACCCGTTAAATATGCTTGCTCGCCGAATCGTTTGCCGAGGTATCCGTAAATCGAAGTGAGGTTATGGCGGTAATATAAAGGTATTAACACATGGGCGATGATTACATAGCCGATCAAATAACCCAGCACCATTTGCAGGTAAGAAAAGTTTCTACTTCCTACCCAGCCGGGCACAGAAATAAAAGTCACGCCGGAAAGCGAAGCGCCAATCATGCCAAACGCCACTATGTACCAAGGAGAAGATCGATTGCCTCGAAAATAGGAATCCCCGTCCGCCCGTCCCCCGGTGATTCGCGCAATCCCGTAAAGCACTCCGAAGTAAGCCAAAATCACCCCGATGAGAGCCCAGCTATTCATACTTCACCTACATTTAATCTTCGTTGCCGCAGATGATGGCTGGTAGTGTTAGTTTCCGCCACACCATCATAAGACAGCAAAGTCGCACTATCCATTTTAAGCCAAATCAATTTAGAATCGCCAGCCTTTTCACAGGTGGAGGAAACTCCGAAATTCTATGCATTAAAGCAAGAAAGAAAAACAGCCGGCGAAATCATCCGCCGGCCGTCATCTTTAAGTTAATGAAATAGAATACCCCCGCCTTCCTTGTTACATCTCAGAAGCGTTTTGGAAGTTCGGATAAGCCTCGATGCCATGCTCGCCAATGTCTAAGCCTTTGGCCTCTTCCTCTTCAGAAACCCGAACACCCAGGACAGCCTTGAGAATTCCAAAAACCACTAGGCTAAAGACAAAAGTAAAAGCCGATATTGCCAACGTGCCCAGAATTTGAATCCCGATTGAATGTTCGGTGAAAATCCCCACGGCAACCGTTCCCCAAATGCCGCAGATACCGTGCACTGAAATGGCTCCAACCGGATCGTCAATCCTCACTTTGTCAAAGAAAAGAATTGAAAATACTACAATCACGCCGGCAATAATCCCAATGACAAATGAAACCAACACAGAAACCGAATCTGCGCCCGCTGTGATCCCCACTAAACCAGCCAGCACCCCGTTCAAGGCCATAGAAAGATCCGGTTTTTTCAACACCAACCATGAGGCAAGCATCGAAGTCACCCCACCGGCTGCCGCCGCAATCGACGTGGTCACAAACACCAGGGAGACATCTTCGGGCTCGGCGCTCAAAACCGAACCCCCATTGAATCCAAACCAACCCAACCACAGCAGGAAAACGCCAATGGTCGCCAACGGCATACTATGGCCGGGAATCGCGCGCATTCTCCCATCCGCTTGATACTTGCCCCGGCGCGGTCCCAATACAATCACACAGGCCAAAGCGGCGAAACCGCCCACAGCATGAACCACCGTTGAACCAGCAAAATCATAAAAACCGAGATCGTCCAACCAGCCATAACCCCATTTCCAAGAGCCGGTAATCGGATAAGAAATCGTCACTAATAAAACGGCGAAAATCATAAAGGACGGAAGTTTTACCCGCTCGGCCACCGCTCCGGAAACGATTGTGGCCGCCGTGGCCGCAAACATTGCCTGAAAGATGAAATCGGACCAATAAGTGTAATTCGCATACTGCTTCGTAAGGTTAGCAACATCATCTTCGAACCCAATGGGACTTCCCAAGGCAAAAACATTACTCCACGTCCAATCCCCCGGATACATGGAATTAAAACCCCAGAGCGCGTAGCTAAGAATGCCGATGCAGATGATGAACACATTCTTGAAAAGCACGTTCACCGTATTCTTTTGGCGAGTAAGACCCGATTCTAAGGTGGCAAAGCCGAGGTGCATAAGAAACACCAAGGCGGCGGCAATCAGAATCCAAAGATTATCTACCACAAACTTGGGATAGATTAGCGGCTGTTCCTGAAATTCTTCGATGGTCGAGTAAGAACTTCCCGATTCCTCTTCTTGGCCGAGAACATTCGGCGCAACAAAAACAGAGGAAAACAAAACAGTAACAAGCAAATAAGACAGTAGTTTTTTCATATCTATACTTATGCTATTGATTAAAAAGGAAAAGTTGAAATGTGAGGTTCTCTGATTTCTTTGTATTAAACCGCTGCTTCGCCAACCTCTTCAGTCCGAATGCGAATGGCTTCGTCCACCGTGCTGATGAACACTTTTCCATCCCCAATTTTGCCTGTCTTTGCGGCGCTAACAATTGCTTTCGCGGCCGGTTCGCATTGCTCGTCGGAGACCACGATCTCTAACTTGACCTTCGGCAAAAAATCTACCGTGTATTCGCTACCGCGATAAATTTCCGTGTGCCCTTTCTGACGCCCGAATCCTTTAACTTCAGAGACGGTCATTCCTTCCACGCCTATCTCGCCGAGGGAGTCTTTTACATCCTCCAGCTTGAACGGCTTTATAATGGCTTCAATTTTCTTCATAATCACTAATAGTTGTTCGACGGGTTTTACAATTTGAATCGCCGAAACTTTTCAAAGCATTTAGAGTGCCAACTCAATCTCTTTTTGAAAAATAAAAATGCAACTTGTTTGTTTTCAATGAGTTACAGAAATTATTTTCTCTAAATCATCGCATTGAACACTCTTTTGACAATCAATCTCCGACGCTGGAAAATGTGCAATTTTATACAGAGCGGACAAAATGAGCCAATTCGAAGCAAAGCGTTGCAAAAGTCTCGAACCGCGGAATCGAGACATCTCCATCTAGAAACTCGTTGGAAAGCCTTTTTCCACGGAAAATTTGACGACTTTTCCAAAAGTCTTTAGATACTTTTAATCGATTCACCATTCTGAAGTTGTGTTTTTGTCACATTTTCCATGACATAAAAGTTTTCAAATTTAACTTTGCCAAAACTCTATTTTGTGGCATAATCTATGGAAATGAACGCAACAAACAAAATTAAAGTCTAATTGACGGGAGATTTGAGATGAATCGAAAAGATGTTTTGTTTGCGGCGGGTGGAGTTTTGTTAGGAGTTTTGGCGATGTTGGTTTTCTTTCAGCGAAGAGATTCCCAACTGCCGTCCGCCGAGGAAAAAACCGAAAAAGTGGTGACGTCAACAAAAGTGGCTACAGAGACAACGCCGGAGGCTCAGGAAAGAAGTTCCGCTAATCTCCATTTTCCTTCGATTCGCCAGATTAACGAAACCCGGGCGGAGCGAGAGCGGCTTTTGGAAGAGTATTCTAGTCATTACTACGATCCTGAACGAGTTCACGACCGCAGTGACTCGGAGTATCGCAAGAAGGTTTTCAAGCACCATCGTATCGGAGACTATCTGCATTCCACGCGGAAAGACGATCCTGCCTTTCGGGAAATTATGTGTCTTCTATTAGAACACGGCTATGGGATCGAGGAGTGGACTTTTGTGGTCGGCACGCTGGGACGATATAAGATGGAGTTGGCAATGTTTAAACCCACTATTGAGGAAAGGGTTGCCTCAGGCGATACTCCGCCGGAGGCTATGGAGAGCATGGAACAGGAATTAGAGGAACTGTGGGAAAGACAAGAGAAACGTTTTCCAGAACTGGTCAGCCATCTTAGAGGCATCTGCAAGATTACAAACACGAATCTGGTGAGGAAGTTGTGGGAGGTAGATATTGGCTTGGTAGAACCGGGCGACGGTTCTTTGGGCGAAGGGAAGCCGGCGGCGGCTTGGGGAGATCGGTTGCTAACGGAGGAGGATTGGCTGACGGAAGAGTTTCGGGAAGCGAGAGATCGGTTTGACGGCACCCCGCCGGAGAGGTTTCCGTATCATGAAGTGGATCAAGAGTTTGCGAATGGAGGTGTGCGGAGAGGATCCATCCGCATTTCTTTTTGATAAACACAAAAATTTCCCAAGTGAATGAAAGGCTTGATATGAAGCGGAGAGAGTTTTTATTTATGGTGGGTGGGATTTTGTTGGGGGGCTTGGCGATGGTGATTTTCTTTCAGCAGGGGAATTCCCAAATGTCGGCTGATAAGCAAGAAGTTACGGAGGCAGAAGTGACAACAGTAGATGTCGCTTTTGATCTAGAGACGGCAGAGAATCGACAGATGAACGAATCTATTCACACACTTCATAGGGAAACAGCACAGCAGACAGCACCTCATTCCAACGAATACTTTAACCCAGAACGGTTATTAAACCGAGATGATATGGAGTATCGCAAAAGACTTCTCAAGCACCGTCGCATCGGGGATTATCTGTATTCTTCTCGGCGATACGATCCCGCCTTTCAGGAAATTATGATTCTCTTGCTGGAACACGGTTATGGTGTTGAGGAGTGGTCTCTTGTGATCCGAAACTTGGGAAAATACAAGGTAGGAACGCTCTTTGATTACATTGCGGAGGCTGTGAAAGAGACGATCGAGGAGACCGATGGTTCGCCGGAAGAAGTGGAGAATTGGAAACGGAAACAAGAAGAATTCCGAGAAGGTTTTCGGCAAGCGCAAGATCAATTTTCCTTGGAAGAACATTTGATGCGAGAGTTTGGGAAGGCATCTAACATCGAGGACGCAAATCTAATCCGTAAGTTGTGGACGTTAGACATTGGCCTGATTGAGCCCGGCGATGGTTCTCTTGGCGAAGGAAGGCCGAGAACGGCTTGGGGGGATCGATTGCTGACGGACGAGGATTGGTTGACGGAAGAGTTTCGAGAAGCGCAAGCGCGGTTCGCCAAGCCGACGCTGGAGAAAATTGTCCGTCCAGACTAATGCGCCCGGAAATTGCGAGATTTTATTGTTGCCAAAAGCATCCGGTTGATGATTGACTTGGGAAAGAGAGTTTGGCTATAAGGAGTCCAACATTTGCTAAAACGCTAACGCTATGAAAGACCAACTTGACTGGAAAAGCGGCGGGGAAGAAGTACCGACAACCATCAACCGGCGAGGATTTCTCTCTGCCGGCGCCGCCGCTGTTGCTGTTTCCACACTTGCCACTGCCGGCACCGGCCGAGCTGAGGAAACCAACGCAGAAAAAATCCCGCTCCCGCCTCGTGGAAAGCCCATTTTGCTTTCCTGCAAGCTGAGCATGATTACACGAGAAGCGAACGGAAAAAAACTGACCTTGACGGAGCGTTTGCGATTGGCGGGCGAGGCCGGCTTTGACGGCGTGGATTTGGATCAAGCGGCGGAATACACCCCCCTTCAAGCAAGGAACGCCGTGCGAGAATCGGGTGTCTTCGTCCACAACGCGATCAATCACGCGCACTGGAGGCAACGGCTGACCAGCGAAAAAGCAGAGATTCGGGCGCAAGGAGTCGCCAATGTCGAGCACTGCATTCGAGTGTCCCATGCCGCCGGGGGCAACGGCGTTCTTATTGTAATCGGCCGGGGTAGCGACGGACCTGCAAAGGAGATTGAAGAACGAGCGAGAAAGGAGATTCAAAAGATCATCCCTCTTGCCGCGGCGCTTGGACAGCCAATTTTGATCGAAAACGTCTGGAATCAAATGTTTTACGATCACAACAAACCGGCGCCCCCGGAGCAATCGGCAGAGGCATTCGTCCGGTTTGTGGACAGCTTCAACAGCCCTTGGGTAGGCATGTATTACGACATCGGAAACCACTGGAAATACGGCCAACCGCGGGAGTGGATCCAAAGTTTTGGCCATCGTTGTGTAAAACTAGACGTCAAAGGATTCAGCCGAGCGGACAATAAGTTCACCGACATTGGCGATGGCGATCTTCCTTGGGACGAAGTTCGAAAAGGCTTGTCGGACATTGGTTTTACCGGCTGGTCGACGGCGGAAGTAAGCGGCGGCGGCCTTGAACGGCTTCGATTAGTTCGAACGCAAATGCAGAAAGTGTTTGGACTGTAAAATGCCCAAAACTTCGTAGGAATTTTGAGAAATTCGCAACAGAGATGACAGAGGGAATAGAGTAGCGACGTTTCTGTAAAACAGCGGACGCAAAAACTCTGCTGTGTCCATTATATTACGAGCTCTTAAGCAACTCCTTGAGAGAAAGACCATTCTTATCTTTCCATTCCGTCAAACCGTTGCTGTTTCGCCCTAGACACACACTCGAAGCCCGCGAAGGGGAATTGAACGCATAGTCCTGCGTGAACACAAACGTTTTCCTGTCATCTTTATCTTTCCAGACACCTGATTGAAGTAACTCCTTCCGTTGCTGTTGCTGTACTCTTAAAAGAGACTGCTCGGTTTTAGACGCTTTGGAACCTTCTAGCACGACAAATTCACGAGGGTTGTAATACCCTTTAGCGTTCACTCCATAATTCCCGGTCAAAAGCAATTCTCGCTGCGTGGTTGGCGTGGAAGTTTGATCTTCCGTGGAGACAAACTTGGAAGTTTGCGGCGTTTTTGAAGGAACGCGAGGCTTCTCAAAAAAATCTACTCCAACAATCGGCAAACACAACAACATGTTTCCCAAAAAATTCTCGGCCGTTATTTTGTCCGCAATGTCCAAATGAGGCTTTTGCGGAGTATTATCCGTGCCTCTGTCACAACGCTTTGCTTCTTCGGCAAGGTACACCAATTCTGCCTCTAGATATTGAATATGGGCCTTGTTCAAACCTCCGCTGAACACAACCGCCCAAGTCCAAAAATCCTTGTCTTTATCCCTGCCGTGATCGTAAATCCTCTTAGATGGATCTTCGGATTCTCCAATATAGGCGCGAGGGTATTCCTCTCCTCGTTCCCACAAGATATAAACGCCGGGCGCCTTTATTAATGGATTTAGCGGGTCATTGAACAAGGAATGGTTGCGAACTTGATCGAAAACGGATCTGGAAAAAACAATGCCCTTCCCAGACCATCCGTCTTTTTCAATGATTTGCGGACCGTCTACCCCTGACGGAAACGAAAAGGTAATGGAAAACTGGTTAGAATTCATCATCAATACACGCTGAATTTATTTTGCGCTTACTGGCTATTTGCCATCAAAATAACCTACAGACACCGAATGTCAAGAAAAAGTTACAATTTTTTTCAATTAGTTACTGCCGCACCGATCTTGCGTAGAGCATCTGCCGAGCATCGGGAATTAACAAAAACAACGGGTCTTGCGGATTGGAAGGATTGACGGTGATCGGATCTTGGAGAGGAACGTCGGTCCAAGGGCCGCTTATGCTAGTGGACACTTGCAAAGTTCCCTCAAATTCAACCGTCAAACTTCCATCGTCATTCCGCTTGAGGCTGAGGGACGGAGGCGTTAGAGGCTCCGGCTCGCTTGCCAAAGTCAAATGGCCGTAAGTGAACTCTGAGTGCGGGCGTCCGCTCCAGTTCAACTGCGCCTTTCGATTGTTGCCGTCATCATCGTTGATCGCGACGTTGAATCCCATCATCGTTCCATCTTCGGGATTAAGCAAAGCCGATTTGCTAACCTTGAATTCGACGGAGTAACCACCTGAAGTTTTCCGCGCCACGGCGAACCAATCTTCTTGTTGACCGAAGGTGGGATTATTCGCCTCGTTGTCGCGGCGGGCGCCGTTTGCCGTCATTACATATTGGCCTTCGTAGTTTTTGCCGCCACGTCCAGTATCATTGCTGTCATCGGGGTCAAAGAAAATTTCTACGCTGTCGTCAACCCAAGTTTGCCCGTCTTCTGAACCAGCTTCGGCGGTGTCGTGAAAGATTTCATCATCAATCACCTCGACGCCTACATAGATCGCATC
The DNA here is from genome assembly GCA_965203425.1 of Limisphaerales bacterium. GTDB lineage: Bacteria > Verrucomicrobiota > Verrucomicrobiia > Limisphaerales > AAA164-E04 > UBA2970. The sequence goes on from OZ241891.1 coordinate 1,411,186, forward strand.
TTGGTCGTGAACCACTTGGTAAGTGAACTCGTGATCGCCTTCTTCCCAATTGTCGTCCCCGGCGGGAATATTATAGATTCCCGTAAATCGGTTCACCACAACGGCCTCGGCGCCGGCATATTCATCGTCATTCACTTGGCCGTCAATGGTCGGAGCAGAGGTTGTTTTGGGAGCCGTGTAGCTTCGCCCGCCCAAGATGAGGTTTCCATAAGTGATTTCGTTGTGCGTCCGCCCGACCCAAATGATTTGGCGTTCGGCCGTGCCTCCGTCGTCGTCATCATTCACGGCCACGGTAAAGCCGATGACATCTCCCGGCTGGGGATTGCCGATTTCATCCATCGAAATGCGGAACTCAGCGTCGTAGCCATCACCAGCTTCATTGTCCCGTGTTAGGGCAAACCAGGCCGCATCCTCGCCGTAGCCGGGATTGCCGGCTTCTTGATCTCGAAAAGCGTTGTTCGCAGCGATGACGTATTGCCCGCCGGCGCCGATGACGGCCGGATCGTTCACGTTTCGCATTGGGAAGTTGCTGTTGTCACCATCCACAAAGACTTCCACGCTGTCGTCCTGCCAAGTCATCTCGTCCTCTGAATTCGCTGCGGCGTCGTCATCTCCCACCCCGTCATCCTTGACTCGAACCGCTACATAGAGATTGTCCGCATCATAGCCGACGTAAATGTCGTATTCTAAATCGGCATTCCCAGTGGGATCCACCATGCCTCCTTCGTTATGCTCGCCGCCTTTGTAAAAATCGGGCAAAGTATCGTCGTATTGGACGCGCCAGTTTCGGCCTGCGACGCCTCCCGCCCAAACCCAAGATTCTCCGCCGGCTAGGTCAATAAAACCGTCAATCGTCGGCGGGGCGGGAAGCGGCAAAGCCACTCGGGTTTTCGTTTCATCCAACGTCGAGTTGTCCGCCCGAACAAGGGACGCAAGCGCCAAAACGACCACCGCCAAGTTCCAAGATATTTTCTTCATCAGAGATTGCTCCATTCGAATTCTTTCTATTGCAAACACATTTTCCTTTGCCAAAAACCAAACCTGAGGCCGAGCGTTCCAGAAAATTCTCGCCAACCTTCAGCGATCTTCCAACAAGAAAAGAAAGAAAACTACGCCAAGTTTCGCCATTGTCAAACCAAAAAAATCACCGCCGTCGAATTTCATTTCCACAGAAACCCCCTTTGCCTTCGTTTCGCCGCTCGGAAAAGCCTCAAGATTTTTCCGACCCGCCCCTCTGCGATACTTCCCCTCCCACATCCAACCAAAATCCTCAACCTCCTCCCCAACAACACCCAAATCCAAACTGATACACGGCATCCTCCAGAAAATCCGTTAAAACAAAGACTTCCGAAAAGCCTTGCTGAATTGGCGTGTCAATGGAAATGAGAAAAAAGAGAGAAAATTCCGCAACCTTTTCCGATTTTGATCGTCTTTCTATGCATGGACCCCCGTTGTTTTCTTCCAATTTTGGACAGGCCGTCAAAAAGACGACGGGGAAGAAGTCTTGCGAAACGGCGAGCTTCTCTGCTTGGAAAACAAAAATCGCTCACTAACTAACTATTAAAACGAAACGACTATTCGCGAAGCATTGGAAAAGAAGAAGGCCGCTCAGGCATCCGCGCAACTCATCCTCCTCGCCACTCTCGCCCTCTGGGCTTATGATGGATATGACGGGTGCTATGTGGGGAGAGATGAAAATTGCATTGAGTCCAGAACGCTTTGCCTTCCGGCTATTACTGATGAAAGTTCCCCGTTCTGGAGACCGTACGATTTGGAGTTAGTGTGGGAATCAACGAGCACGTACTCTACTTGCGACACTGCCGATCCCGGTGAGTTGGGCTACACAGAGTGTGATCCTCACGAAGGCACTGCGAATATAAGTTCAGACAAATACGGCACGCTCCCTCTTCGAACTGCAGTAATTTCAGGGAAGTTGCAAGTGTAGTTACAGAAACAAAGAATGTCACTACTGGATATGGGTGGGGCGACTGCTGTCCTCATCCATGGTAGCCGCCCGATTCGAAAAACGAGAAGATGTGCTCATTAGGTTAATGGAATGCATAAAACAATGAAGAGTTTGAGAAGCCTTTGCGAAAAACCGATTTATTGGATTCTTTGCTTGACGGCGGTGGCACGCTCGCCGGCTGAAGGGCAACCTGTTGATTCCTTCAGAAATTGGCAACTGAAACCGGAACAGTCCTTGTATCTTTCCGCGACGATGACGACAAAAAGTTCACAAGCCGAGGCGGATATGTTGCAATTAACTTTGGATGAATACTTTAATTCTGAGAGGGGGACGAGATATGCCGCGTATTCGTCTTTCTAACCCTTCTCCCCCTATGCGTTTGGAATTAAAAACAGAAAGTGAGCGTTTTGTAATCACTCACCTCGATTCTGTTACACCTCCGCCGCTTGTGCCGCCGCGCCCTGAAGACTGGCCTGAAGAGGCGCCTTGGCCTCCTCCTCGACCTCCACAACAGAAGTACAGTTTTGCAGTTGGGGTTGCCAACGGGACCTATTGGGAAATCACCCCGGGCATGCGCTCTATTACATTCAACACCAACCTCTTTGAAATTGCCAGTATACAGGGAGAATTGATGTCGATAAAATCTCCAGGATATGAAGTCCATGTTGCCAGTAAAATTAAAAACTTGGAATTTCCAATGTTTCCGGGAAAAATGACATGGAATGGGAACGCATTTGAAGGAGTAGACCAGTCCGAGACATTCAAAGGAGAAGTGCGCCGTTCAGCGGACGGCCGGGTGATTTCGGCATATTATGATAGTAAAAGTCTGACTTCGAAGAAGACGACCAGTTGTCGGCGGTTGCTTCAATACACTTACCCTGATAGCGATCCTAAAACATGGATAGCCAGTAGTTTTACTTGGCAAGCAGTAATATTAGATGACGGGGATATGCCTTCTGAAAGAGCTTTGGAATATGCGTCTGTGACGACTGTTAATTTGGAGAAGTTTGAGATTCGGGAGGCGCTGTTTCCGGATAGTGATTTGGATCCTTTGACTTATTATGTCGGCGATACTAATCGGTTGAGGTATGAGTTTATCTCCGGCAACGTCACCAACTACTTTTCCGTTGTGGAGGATGAGCGGCAGCGTCGGGCGGCAGCGTGGAGGAAGAAGATGATTCGGAATCGGATTGTTTTTGGGGTTTTGTTGGGGTTTTTCGGCGTAGTGATTTACTTCGCCATGTATGGCAGTCCGTGGAAACAATGGAAGCGTTGGCGAAGCGGAAAAGGTTGGTGGCCATGAAATTGGAAAGGAAAACAACTAAGGGAGCAATAATAAAAGTGGATATAAAAACCCAAGAGAAGTATAAGCCGATGGGCAAGTTCGCCTGTTTTGTTCATCATTGATTGGTACCGGCGTCTGGGTTGTTGTTTGTGGTTGTGGGTTTGGCGAAGGGAGCGAGCGTGTTTGGGGAGGCAGAGTTGTTGGGAAAGCCGGATCCGGTGTTTGGGTTGGTGTGGCGGGAGTTGATGGTAGTGGCTGGTTTAGCGGAGATAGCGATTGGGCTGGTATGTTTGTTGGGGAAGGGTCGTTTGTTTCGGGCGGGTTTGTCGCTGTTTCTGGGGAACGGGTTGTTGATGTATCGAGGGATGTATTGGGGTGTGGGGGCGAAGGGGGCATGTCCGTGTTGGGACGGTTTGTTGGAGTGGGCAGGAATGGATCGTGGAGAGGGAAATTGGATGGCGGCTTTGGTTTTAGTTTATATTCTTTTGGCAGGCTTTGCCGGTTTGCCTGCAATGCGTTAGGCAAAATCTAAATAAAAAACAACGCAATTTTGTTAGTGAGAAAATTTCTTATACCGAAAGCAGTAGTTAATCATTTTCTGGTGTGCAATTGCTACCGCGGCTGTTTTCTTTTGAGAATTTAGCTCTTTCCCAGGCAATGAGTGCGCGTTTTCGTCCTGTGCCCCAGCGGTATCCTCGAACGTGGCCGTTGGAGTGGATGACTCGATGGCAAGGGATGAACATGGCGACCGGATTGGCGCCGATAGCGTTGCCAACGGCGCGGGAGGCCTTCGGCTGCCCTAGATGGGTGGCTATAAAACCATAACTAGCGAGCTTGCCCAAAGGCAGTTGTAGGAGCGTTTTCCATACTTGGAATTGAAAGTCTGTTCCTCGCACCCAAATTCGCAGTGAATTTTCTCTCAACTCTTTGCCGTTTTTGGCGATTTTCTGGGGAAAAGGAAACGCCCAATCGGTCAAAGTTTTCGCCCGTTGGTCGTCTCTCTTTATATCGGCTTTTGGCCATTCTCTTCGGACTTCGGCTTCAATATTGCCTCTCTTTTCCATTGTAAAGCGGAATTTGTAAAGGCCTTGCTTGGTTTCCGCATAACTGCACAGCCCAAACGGACTTTCCGCGTGGCCAATAGAAAAGGTCAGGCCGGCGCCTTTTGATTGGATTTCTTCCGAAGTGACTCTTTGAAGAGAAATGTAATGGTTGTTGGCAAGCGCTGAATTTGAGGCGCCGGCCACTTCTCGCAACATCGCTTTGGGGCAATTGTGCGTGAGTCCCCGGACGAAGTCTTTCGGCGGGATTCCAATCCACCGTTGGAACTCGCGAGGAAGGCGGGACGATCTTATTCGCGCTCGTTCGGCAAGAGTTTCCAACGAAGGTTGCTCGCAAAAATGGTCGTCCAGCCAACGGATGATCCGCACCATATGTTCGCCACTGCTCATAACATTATACCAGAAAAATTCGATTGTTTACTCCGTCCGATTTTTATCAACCAGCGGTTTGTTTGGGAAGGAATTTAATCTTGGCGGCAACCGATAGAAAGAAGAATGTTTGCCCACAACGCTTGCTCGGCGGTTTGCACGGTCAATACATGGTTATCGGAAGCAACCGCTCGGTAAAAATCCCATTTTGGAATAGCTTCGAGTTCCAGCGTAGCGCCGGCTTCTCGCAGAATTCGCTTGTAATCCTCCCATACAGGCGGGTCGGTTGCTTGCGCATAAGGATCGCTCTCGTCAATGCCCATAGTATTGGCGGCGTCAATCGGGATGGCGGAAAGAATCGTCTCCAAAACTTGGGAGCAAGTGACAATGCCGGGAGCAAGATTCAATGAAACCACTTCGGCATTTGGCCCTTTCTTTGTGGAAGCCGGGTAATTGCCGTCGGCAATCAAAATTGTAGCGTGATGCCCGGCACGACCGAGGATTTCGTTGATTCGAGGATGAATAAGTTGATGCTTCAGCATAAGGCTAATCTGTGGTTGAACATTTCATTAACAACTCAACCATTTTCTCTGCAAACGCCCGCAAAGTCAATTTTTTCAACGCTTTCCTTCCCGCCGATCTATCGCAAAACGGGAAGATTCCCGCCAACAAGAACCAACCGCCGGCAAAGCAATTTTGCCGAAGATTGGTGGAAAGGTTTTTATTTTCAATAGCGAATTTCTACCAAGCGCGGACACATCTGAAAAAATCCTCCCTAGCTTCGACAATCATACGATTCCGCTCTGCTCTTGCCTCGTTGATTGCTTCCTCTCGCCTGCTTTGTGCTTCGGCAATTCGTTTTGTAACGTTTGGATCCGAAAAATCCATTGCGCTGATCTCGTCAAGGTAGTCTTGCCACGCCTGATTGCTTGCCTCAATGTAGTTGTTATTCGCTTCTTCGACTTTGGGAATTGCATCCGCTAGACAATTCTCAATCTTTATAATTAACAACTCGATTATTCGAAGCTCAATTAAAGTAAAAGCTTGAACATTAAGATTAGATGATAAAACACTCGGCAAAAAGGCCGCCAAAAACAGCCATACACGGCCTTGCAATTTCAATGGTTTCTTCATGATAGATGGTATTTATTCCACGGTTAAGATTTCTTCCTCAATGAATTCTCTTTCAATAGATTCTTGTTCGATCAATTCTTCTGCGCTTCTTTGCGCTTCTTCCATAGTCCGCATTGCGTTGGCTGCGCTCGTTTCTACCATTTGCAGGACAAGTTTCAACCGAGCCGGATCGCTCAAAGTCCGTTTCAACGCTTTGCGTTCTTCTTCAGTGCCGTTTTCCATTATTGTTTTCATTTGGGACATGGCGCCTTCCATAATAGCCTCCGTATAATCTTGAAGCGATTGTCTTTCCGCTCGAGTGGTCAGAGATTCTCGATAAGCCTCGCCGTCATTGAAAAAAGCCTCCACAGCGTCCCGTTGGTTTGGCGGCACTTCGTCCAGAATAGCATTCCGTAACGAGTCCCAATCTAGCGACTCTGTTTCACCTTGCAGGTTTGCAGTCTCAGCGGCCTCATTCCGCAAGTCAGTAGACTCTGCCGTTCCTACCACATCGGCCTCAATGCCCGTCGGATTGACCAACATAGGAGCAATGAACGTTGCCGAAGATTCTAAAAAAGAAGACTGGTTTGCTGACTGTGTTGCGTTGGCTGTTTTAATCTGTTGTTTCAAAGATTGATTTTCCTGCCGCAAACTGTCCACTTGCTGTCTGGATTGACGGTTCCCTTCCTTTAGGGCGGTAATCTTTCCTTTCAAGACGTGATCATCGTAGAATGGTTTTACCTTAAATAGAGTTAAAAGGAGGGAGAAACCGAAGAAGAAAACAAAAAGAGGATACCAACCTGATTGTTTTAATTTTTGGACGACGGTGATTTGATTCATAATACGCTGCCGAGTCTTCTAAATGCAAAGACGGATTTATCGCTTGTGTTGTGCTTGCTTCCTCAAATTTGTTATTCTAGGGATTGATTTTCTTTTTGCAAGACGGTTACTTGTTGATTCAAACGATCCTTCTCTTCTTCCAAGGCGACAATCTCTTCTTTCATCAGATTGATATCATCAGAGGGCTCTATCCTTATTATGATTGCTAAAAAAGAGTAAATACAGAGAAGAACAAAAAGGGCAAACATTCCCGGCTGTTTTGCCTTAAATTCTTTGGTGACCGGTATCAAGTCCGTATTCCACATTTTATTCCACTCTGCCTTGACCTTGTCGGATGTCCATTCAGACTTCCATCTGGCTTTCCATTCCGCCCAAGTAATCTTCTTCTTTTTCGCGGCCATTTCTACCTCTTTTGTTCCAATATTGGATTCGTTTTTTAGGGACTGGGTCTGTTCCTTTCCTTACATTTGGTTAGCTGTTCTTCCATCAAATCTTCGAAAAAACCGTAATCACTTTTACATTTTCGTTGGGCAAGGTAGTAGTCCGCCCATGCTCTGGCAATTTGCCCGGAATGGAACCCGGCATTGGCAGTGGACGCAGCCGCCGCTCCACCCAAACACCTGGCTATACAAGGCTTTTCAAGAACCCAGTTCAAATCAGTGCATCTGCCAAGACAGATGGCCAACCCTGATGCTATTGCGGCTTCCGCTATCAAGAAATTTTCTCCGGCCGTGATGATGGCTTCATCCCGAATCTCTCTTGCGCCATCGATGCAAGATTGTCTTCCATTGCGAACCAATCGCATGTTTTGGAAATAAATTTGGTAGCAGAGAAGAGCCCAACACGGGACTGTTTGCAGTTCCCCTTCCAGATTTCTCACCTTGCATGTATCCGTTGCTCCCCATGCGCTGGGCGGGCGAATAGGAGCAAGCAACAATCCCGAAAGAACTATTCCGATGACAATGGCTTTTCCCAATCCCGAAATTGCCTTTGCCGGTCGCTGTATCCAGTTGAACAATGCCGCAAGGAAGATTTCTTGAGGTCGCTGGAACCAAGGCGTCTCTGGCGGTTGGTCGGTTAAGTTCACCATTGTGTTGGGGCAATCCTTGACCAATCCGTTGGGATTGTCAAGCTGTCTTTTACTGTTTAATTGAGTCATAAGGCTGATTTTCTATTTTATGGTGTCGTTTATTCGGCATTTCAGATCGATTGAACCACATTCAGCGAAGCAAAATATGCGAGTTCCTGCTTGTTCGCCGTAGCCAACAGGAAAAAGAAATTTCGCCTCTCCTGCCGAATTTTCATATTCAAACTGTGACATTCAGCGGGGAGACCCGACAAGCGAATCGCCGCGCTAAGTGCTGGTAAAAACCAAGAAAATCAAAATCCGCCTTGAGCGCAAGCTTTTTTCTCAACTTTTTTCGATTTTTCCGTCTTTTTTTGTGGATTGGGCGATTTTTCTTTGGTTTTTGTTGTTGTTGGCGGTTTGTTTTTTGGTTTCTGGAGCGTTTTGCGGCGGCTTAGTAATGGATCAGTGATGGTTTTTTGGCGGTGGGAAATGTCTTGCGTGTTTTGGGGTATGTTGGTTAGATAAAATGGTTTTGTGTGGAAGATTCTTCGGACAAGCGAGGGTATGCGGGATATAAGTTAGCGGGTTTGTTTCTCGGTCCTCTTTTGTTTTTGTGCGTTCTTTTGGCGCCGACTCCTGAAGGGATGAGCGCAGAGGCGCAGCGGGCGGGGGCGGTGGCGGCGCTGATGGCGGTTTGGTGGATTTTCGAGGCGATTCCGTTGTCGGCGACGGCTTTGGCGCCTTTGGCTTTGTTTCCTTTGTTGGGCGTGATTTCGGCGGGGGAGGCGTCCGCCGCTTATGGGGATTCGAATATTTTTCTGTTTGCCGGCGGTTTCTTCATTGCGATGGCGATGCAAAAGTGGAATTTGCACGAGCGGATTGCGTTGCAAGTGGTGAAGCGGACTGGCTCGCATCCGCAGGCTTTGGTGGGAGGGTTTATGTTGGCGACGGCGTTTTTGTCGATGTGGATATCCAATACGGCGACGGCGTTGATGATGTTGCCGATTGCGTTGGCGGTTGTGGAGATGGTGGCCAAGAATGCGGAAGGCCGAGGCGCGGGAGACTTTGCGGTTTGCGTTCTTTTGGGGATTGCTTATTCGGCGAGCATCGGCGGGGTGGCCACTTTGATTGGGACGCCGCCTAATGGGGTTCTTCTGGGGCAATTCAAGAAGTTATACCCCGAAGCGGAGGAGATTGGTTTTTTGCAGTGGATGTTGCTGGGATTTCCGCTTGTGGCGGTTTTGCTGCCGCTGACTTGGTGTCTGCTTACGAAGTTTCTATTTCGTTTTGAGGGGTTGTCGATGCGCAATGTAGGGCGGGCGCTTGAAGATCGTCTTCGGGCGCTGGGACCGATGCATCGAGGGGAAAAGATTGTTTTGGCGGTTTGGGCGGCGACGGCGGCGGCTTGGATTTTTCGGAGTGACGTCGTTTTGGGAAGCGTGATGATTCCGGGTTGGTCTCGTTGGTTTCCGCAATCGGCCTTCCTGCACAATGGAACCGTGGCCGTTTTGGGCGCGCTGGTTCTCTTTGTCGCGCCGGTGGATTTGAAGCGGGGCGAATTTGCGTTGGATTGGGATTGGGCCAAGCGAATTCCTTGGGGAATTTTGATTTTGTTTGGCGGCGGGTTGGCTTTGGCGGCGGGTTTTGAGCAGACGGGATTGGTTCGATGGATTGGCGGGAAGTTGACTGCGCTGGAAGGAGCGCCTCCGATTGCGGTTGTCGCCTGCATTGCGTTGTTGCTTACGTTTGTGACGGAGTTAACTTCGAACGTGGCTACCGCGGCGATTATGATGCCGATTTTGGGCGGGGCGCTAGCACCGGCTTTGGGAGTGCATCCGCTGTTGCTGATGATACCGGCGGCGATTGCCGTTTCGTGCGCCTTTATGTTGCCGGTAGCCACGCCTCCCAACGCAATTGTTTTTAGCGGCGGCATGATTGCAGCACCGCAAATGGCGCGAGCGGGTTTTTGCGTCAATCTTCTGGGCGTGTTGTTGGTGACACTGGTCACCTATTTTCTCGCCGTGCCGGTGTTTGACATTTCGTTTTCGGAGTTGCCGGATTGGGCGCAAGGCAACTTGTCGTCGGAATGACGAAAAAGTTTTTCGTATCGGTTTTGTTTGTTCGGCAAAGAGCTTTGGAAGCACGTTTCCACAATTCGAATTCGCGATGCTCAGTTCGCAGAAGTACGTTTTGTCAACACAGCCTTAATGTTGTCGTCAATGGCTATTTTCAGCGGATTCAACAGATCCATGTGAAAACCGCTATCATCCGCCATTCGAGAGAGTGTATGGAGTGAAATAGTTGACATGATCCGGATACCGAAAACCACACCATTGGCCACCCCGTACCCTGCGGTTGAGAGAGGCGTAGTTCGGAACCCGGACAAAGATGATTCCATCATCCCGTAACACCCTGTGAACACCAGCAAGCAATTCCATAGGCTTCCATTCATGTTCGAGAAAAGAGCGCAGGATGGCACCGGTAAACAATCCGGATTCAAATTGACCGATACCCTCGACCGCCGGCGCGTGAATGCAGAAACCACCGCGTGGTTTCAGGCGCATGTTGGCTATCCGGCAAAGCTCTCTGGAAAGTTCAATACCATAAGGGGGTGTAGTATCCATCCGGAATACGTTCTCCGCTGCCGCAACCAACGTTCAGAAAGAGGGTCGGGCTTGAACAGGCGCGAGAATATCTGCTCCGACTTGCGAAAGGGCTCACGGATTGCACGAAGCACCAGACTCAAGTGCATCGTGATCGGATGTTCCCTTCACCTTCCGCGTCCGTTCTTCCTGCCAGCTTTTCTCCCAGGCGAATTCCTCGATCATCCGATTGTAACCAGGCACGTTCTGTAAATAGACAAAACCACAATCAGTACAAGTACCTACTACCATTCATTCTTGGAAAAATTTTCCGAGCGTTCGAACTTCCCACCGCCGCATTGTGGGCAGACACGCTTGATCAGAATTGTCCGATCGTAACGAGAATATTTCATAGCGCCAAACATTTAACTCTATGTAAAAGACTAACTTCCATATAGACAAAAAATCGTTTCTAAGTTCTCCATCACAAAAGATCAAGCCAAAAATGGAAAAAGAGTGAGAAAAGAGGAAAAAATTAAGAAAAATTTCCGCAGATGGCTTTATCTATTGGTTATTGTGGTTGTGGAGGAAAGTTTTGTTGGCTGGGTGATGTTGGATGTTTGGGGAGAGGATGATTGCGCAGGAGGGGGAGGATGAGTGCTTCTATTGCAAGTCGCATAATTTCGTTTTGCCCCAATTGTTAACGGCTAATTGCGAGCTTTTGATGGCTCACTTTGCAAAAGGGGATGGAAAGGGAGATTGAGGGTGGGAAAAATTCTTCTTGGCTTTGTTAGTAGGGAGAATGGAGGGGCGCTTTGTCCGCAGACGGCACTGCGCCTTACGACGAGTTTGACGAGGGAAGGGGGGATTTTGTCGTGTTTCTGGTGTTTTGGAGCGGTTGGAGGCGATGCTTCTGGTTTCGTCTGGTTTGCTCTCTTTTTTTGAGGCGACGCATAAATAAGTGGGGACACGGCACCAAGCGGCGCACGACTGCGAACTTGTCGCCGGCAGATTCCAAGGCGAGAGCATGGTTTGACTTTCGCTTGTGGGTGGCGGATGGAAGCGATTGCCAAACAGCCAACCGCAAGTTTTCCTTATGTTTTGATCCAGAGCTGATGATTGCTTGACAACGGGACGGTTGTGGTTGGATGAGAAAGGTGCGCGAGGAGTTATGCGGCATTCTTTTTGGGGTGTGGATTGGGGCTTGGTTTTGGGCTTGCGGCGCTTCTGCGGAGTTGGAGTCGGGATTGATTCGAGCGCATTCGACGCCGTTGAATCTTCCGCTTTCGCCTCAGCTTTACGATTATCATACGGTCAATGTTTTCCCGCAAATTGCGTTTGATCGCCCGGTAAGGATTACGGCGCCGGTCGGCGAGCGGGATCGATTGTTCGTCGTTGAGCAAGGGGGACGGGTTTGGATGATTTCCCACTTTGCTCATCCTCAGGCTTCGATCTTTTTGGATCTTACAGATCGCGTGGTTTCGGGAGGCGAGGCGGGTTTGCTGAACGTTGTTTTTCATCCGCAATTTGAGCGGAATGGATTTTTCTTCGTCTTTTACACGCTGAATGACGTCAGTTCTCAAGGAACGGGGTTGCATGATCGTCTTTCCCGGTTTCGGGTGTTGGAGGGTGATTCCGATCGGGCAGACGTTGCCAGCGAGATCGTGCTCCTCAACCAGTTCGATCGCCACGTTTGGCATAACGGCGGCGGAATGGCTTTTGGGCCGGACGGCTATCTTTATTTGACGGTGGGAGACGAGGGATCGGGCGCGGATGCGCTGGACAACAGCCAAAGAATCGACCGCAACTTCTTTTCCGGCATGCTTCGAATTGACGTGGATATGCGGGCGGGAAACTTGCCTCCCAATCCTCATCCGGCGGTTGTGGGGAATTATCTAGTTCCAGCGGATAATCCGTTCGTGGATGCAGTTTCCTTCAACGGCGTTCCAGTAGGCCCGGAAGCGGTCAGGACGGAATTCTATGCGGTGGGGTTGCGAAATGCTTGGCGGTTTTCGTTCGATTCCAAGACCGGGAGTCTTTATTGCAACGACACGGGCGAGACAACTCGGGAAGAAGTCAATCGCATCGTCAAGGGCGGCAACTACGGTTGGGCGCATTGGGAAGGTAGTATGATCGGTCCTAAATGGCGGCCGGGAATGTCTAAAAACGATTACAAGTCGCCCCTGATCGAATACGGCCGAGAACTGGGCAATGGCATTGCCGGCGGACTGTTGTATAGAGGCGAAGCGCTTCCCTCGTTGGACGGTTCTTATGTGTTTTCCGATTTCTGGAACGGTTTTTTAGGTAGATTCTATCCCGACGGAAACACGGCGGGCAAAATCGAATGGCTTCTATATGATTCCGGCATTTCGGACATCGGAATCCATCCGGCCACCGGAGAAATTTTGTTGGCAGACTGGTTTGAGGGAATCGTGAAGCGGCTGGTTGCCAAACCCGATCCCGCACTGCAACCTTTGCCTCAGCGCCTTTCGGAAACCGGCGTGTTTCGCAACCTTGAAGAACTCCTTCCCAGCGCGGGAGTAGTTCCTTACGAAATCAACGTTCCCTTTTGGTCGGACTTCGCCGTCAAACAACGTTGGTTTTCTCTGCCGAATTCCAACCAAAACTTTTCCCTGCAATCGCCGAACAAAATGCACTATCCAGCGGGCGCCGTTTGGATCAAGCAATTCAATCTAAAACAAAATCTCGACGATCCTGCCTCCATTCGCCGGCTCGAAACTAGAATTCTGGTGCAAACCCCCTTTGGACTTTCCTACGGAGTGACCTATCGCTGGAACGATTCGCAGACGGATGCAACCCTAGTGCCAGCCTCCGGACTGGACGAAAACATCCCAGTGCAAACTCCGCAAGGCACCCGCGTCCAAGTTTGGCGCTATCCAAGCCGTCGAGAGTGCTTCTCCTGCCACAACTCCCGATCTAGCGGCGTGCTGGGATTTACTCCCGCGCAACTGAACAAGGCGATTGACTACGGTTGCGGTCCCGTGGATCAACTCCAAGCACTCAGCGACGCCGGATTCTTCCAACCTCCATTGGAAAATGCCCATTTGTTGCCGGCCCTAGCCCGTTTGGACGACGCCTCGCAAAGCCTCGAATACCGAGTGCGATCCTACTTGGAAGCCAATTGCGCCAACTGCCATCAACCCGGCGGCGTAGCGTCCGTGCCTTGGGATGCGCGAATCACCTCCCCGCTCCGAAACACTCACCTCCTTTACGGCAAGCCATCCAACCATCTAGGAAACCCCGACGGCCTTGTAATCGCGCCCGGTTCGCTGGATCATTCCATCCTCTTTCGGCGCATCAGCCAATCTGAAGTCGGACGCATGCCGCCTCTCGCTTCAAACGAATTAGACCCGCAGGCAATCCGCTTGTTGCGGGGATGGATCGTCGATGAATTGTCCCAACGACCCAGCTTTGCCGATTGGCAAACAACGCATTTTGGCTCAAAAACCAATCCGCACAGCCTGCCCAACGCAAACCCAGACGGCGATGAAGCAGTCAACTTTCTCGAATTTATCGAACAAACCCACCCGCTTTTGCCCAGCCACGAACAGCGAATCCGCGTGCGGACTTCAGAAGAAAACGTGGAAATTCAATTCCGCCAACTCCCCAATCGACTTTACGAAGTGCAATGGACGGACGCGCTGACTTCGCCAACTCTCTGGCAAACGCTGAAGGTTCCAGAAAACCGCCCCTTCGTTTCCGCTTCGCCCTTCTGGAAAACAGTTGCCGATCCCCAACCGCATTCAGTGGCGAGATTCTATCGAGTGATTGTCATCGGCGGCTTTTGACGAAAACCTCTAAAACCGTCAAATGAAAATTTTCCACTCGCGCCAAAGAATCCAAATCCGCCGCCAAACAACAAAAATAAAAAACATTTGCCCGCCTTCAATCCGCCGCATCCGTCTCGCCCGCCCGACAACGCAACACAAACCGCCGAATTGCCTCAATCTCTTCTTCTCCGTCGATGGTATGTTCCTTCTCAAACTCGCGCCACTCAATGGAAATACCCTTATGCATCAACTTTTGAATCTCCGCGCGCACGGGAGCAATGGGAATCAGCGGATCCAAACAACCGTGAGTAATGAAAAATCTTTGCTCCCCAACGACCGAAGAAGACTCCGCCAATAACAACTCCGCTTGATGTACATAACCACTAACACCAACGCAACCAGCCAACCGCCGCGGATAACGAACGCCAACATCCCAAGTCATCAAGCAACCTTGAGAAAAACCAAAAAGATAAATGCGCTCTGAAGAGTATCCCGCCGCGCAAAAACCGTCCAACAACTCAAAAAGCAACTTGCGACTCCGAACAATGCCGGAATGCGGGTTTTCCTGAAAATCATACCAAGAATAGCCACCAAAATAATCATCCGGCGCATCCACAAGCGCATAGCCCAACCACGGCAAATTCAACGCAGACGGAAGCCAACGATAACCCTCTATGCTGTCGCCCAAACCATGCAAAACAATCATCAAATGCGAATTGCTTCTTTCCTCTGCAGAAATTCTTTCGTAGCGCAACATGGGGCAAGTCTAACTTCCTAAAGAAAATCCGTCCAATTCAGAAGATTGGCCAACAACAAACCTTCCTTAATTTGTGGCTAAAAACGCCAAAGGTTCGCATCTTTTGCCGTTCCCTCATTCATTTCCGCAAAGCAGCTGCAACCCCGCTCGGAAAAGCGGACGCATTCCCAAAATGTTCCGGACTTTGTCAATCCGCCCTATGCGCCGCGCGTCCGTTGTTTTCCGTTTCCCGGATTTCCGATGTAGACAAAGTGAGAGTTGGAAGCGATAGGTTTAAGTCTTTGGACAATGCGCGGGGGTTTGCCCCCGGACAATTTCGGGGATTTTGGTTTCCGCAAGCAAACCTTCGACCGTGCTTGGCAACGAGCAAGTTATCCAAAGAAATTTGATTGAAGTCAATCCGCGCTTCGGTAGATAGAGCCCAAATCCTCGCTTGTGGTGGGGGGCATTAAATGGGAGTTTCCTATTCGTTTTCTTGGTTGCAGGGACATCCTATTAAATCCTCTAATTCTCTAAAATTTCTCCTCTTCTTTTTGTTTTTCAAGGTAATCAAGCCATTCTGGATCCTTAAATTCTTGGTGGCAATTCTCGGAATGCCACCATCCATCAATAAGCATTCTCGACTCTAATTCTTTATCGTAATCCGGGCATTTCATTTTAATTGACGTCGATTCCTTTTCCTTTCATTACTTCCCTGAAAATTTGATCGTATTATAGTACGGTGATGTAAGTGTGGGGCTCGATGTTGATGCGGATGGTGTCTGAGGCAAAGCCGCCGTCCCGGAATACAACGCGCCGAGGCTTATATTTGACTAAGGTTTGGGCCAAGTCTTTGGTGAGTCCTTCTTCATAGCAGGCGATTGCATGGTTGCCGGCGACAAAGAAAACCTGCTTGTTTTGGAGGGTTTCGGTTTGTATGGACAAATGCAAATCTAATCCTAGAATCCACATAGCTTCAAAAAGTAAGTCTAAGGGTTTGCGGTTGGGCAAGAGGTTGTCTTCCAAGTCTTCTTGTTTGCATTCATCATGCGGAAGACTGCAGTCTTTGAAGTTGGAGTTGTCAATTTTCAATACACAGAAGCCGGTGTCTAATAGGGAGAGGGAAGAAGAAGGTCATTGGACGGCGCATCTAATGGTTGTTTTGAGCGAGTTTGTCTGGCTTTGGGTTGTTGGGGTTGTCTTCTAGTTGTTGGCCGATGTCGGCGATGGTTTTGTGGCCGGCTTTGAAGGCTTCGCTTTTCTCTCCGCATTTCTCTGGCAACTGAACCATGATGAACTTCTGGTTGCCGCCGTCTTCTTTGTTTCGCTTCATCACCGCATGCGCCGTCGGGCAACTGCCCGCAAAGAAATCTAAGACTATATCACCGTCTGCCCTTTTTGGCGGGGCCTTTTTGTCCTAGTTGGCCTACCTTTTGGATTGCTAATCTAAGTGAATCTGTTGACAAAGTTACAAGCGCCGAAGATTTCGTCCATGATTTTGCGCAAGTTATGTTGTTCGTGGTCGTCGATGGAGATGAAGATAGCGCCGTTGTCTGCCAACAGTTGTCGGGCGAGGTAGAGGCGGGGATACATTATAGAAAGCCAGTTGGAATGAAAGCGGCCATCGGAATTCGGATTGGCTATCAGACGGCCTTCCTCGTCGCGCTCGGCGGTTTGCTTGTTCCATTCTTTTTTGGAAATGCGCCAGTTGTCTTTGTAAAGGAAGTCTTTGCCGGTGTTATACGGCGGGTCAATGTAAATGGATTGGATTTTGCCAAAATAAGTTTCCTGCAAAAGTTTGAGCGCGTCCAAGTTGTCACCTTCTAGGAAGAAGTTCGGCGTGGTTTCAAAGTGGACACTCTCGGCGCGGCGAGGAAAGAAGGCTTTGCGGATGGGCTGGTTGGCGGCGAGGAGGGATTGGCGTTTGCCCGTCCAGTTGAGTTGGTAGCGTTCGGTTGGGCCTTCGATGAGGCAGTCAGAGCGTTCTTGGCGCAGGAGGTCAAAGTCGATGGCGGATTGGATTTGGCCGTCTTTGGTTTTCGTTTCGGTCATGCAGGGGGGGAAAGTGCTGGCGAATGGCGTCGATGAGTTTGTTGGTTTGGGTATGTTCTTGTGCATGAGTTGAACAAAAATTGAGATTAGCGGGCGACTCGGGCGCTGGCACCGGCGAGGATTTTTTCTACTTCTTTGAGCGAGGCCATGGAAGTGTCGCCTGGTGTGGTCATTGCTAACGCGCCGTGCGCGGCTCCGTAGTTGACTGCTTGGGCGGGATCGCCGGTGGATAGGAAGCCGTAAATCAAACCGGAAGCGAAGCTATCGCCGCCGCCGACTCGATCCAGGATTTCGAGATTGGGAAAGTGGCGGGATTCGAAGAAGTTGCCGTTTGCCCAGCAGATGGCTTTCCAATCGTTGATGGTGGCGGTTTTGACGGCGCGCAAAGTGGTGGCGGTGATTTTGAAGTTGGGGAAGGCATTGGTTGCGGCGCGGATCATGGCTTTGAATTTGTCCACTTCGATGGCAGAGATGTTTTCGTCGAGGCCTTCTACTTCAAAGCCGAGGCAGGCGGTGAAGTCTTCTTCGTTGCCGAGCATGACGTCCACGTTGGCGGCAATTCGTCGGTTGACTTCTTGCGCTTTTGCTTTGCCTCCGATGGTTTTCCAGAGGGACGGGCGGTAGTTTAAATCGTAGGAAACGATGGTGCCGTGCTTTTGGGCGGTGCGGACGGCTTCTTCGGTCAGGTCGGCGGTTGTTTTGGACAAGGCGGCGAAGATGCCGCCGGTGTGGAACCAGCGCACGCCTTGTTTGCCGAACAAATCTTCCCAGTTTATGTCGCCTGGTTTCATTTGCGAGGCGGCGGTGATGCCTCGATCCGGTGTGCCGAGGGCGCCGCGAATGCCAAAGCCGCGTTCAGTAAAGTTCAGGCCGTTGCGCACTGTGCGTCCGACGCCGTCGTAGGGAAGCCATTGGATGAGGGAGGTTTCCACGCCGCCTTGGAGGATGAAATCTTCCAGCAAGCGGCCGATTTCGTTGTCGGCAAAGGCGGTGACTATGCTGGTTCGCAAGCCGAAGCAGCGGCGCAGGCCGCGGGCGACGTTGTATTCGCCGCCGCCTTCCCAGACTTTGAATTCTCGGGCCGTCCGAACTCGGCCTTCGCCGGGGTCGAAGCGCAGCATGATTTCTCCTAGAGAGACTAGATCATAGCGGCATTCCGCCGCTTCCTTGATGTTTAGCATTGCCATAGTTGCCCGCCTTTCGGAAACAAGGCGGATTATCCGCTTTGTTGCTTTTCAAGTCCAATCTTTTTTGTCGGCAATTTTATGGATAAGTTGTAAATGAGAGTTCAATAAGAGTTCAAAAACCGTTTAAAGTGTGCCAGCAAATCTTTCTTGAGATTTTGGCGGGTTTTGCTTTCTATTTGGCGCGATGAGTTTTTCAAACGACAGGGCAGATGTGTTAGATCTTCCCGGCACTGAGAATGGGGTGAAGTCTAAGGCGAATGGCGGTTCGGCGTCCCGGCTTCCGCCGCATTCGCCGGAAGCGGAGCGGGCGGTTCTAGCCTGCATCTTTCAAGATTCCGAGGAGTCCCTGCCTCTGGTGACGGCCAAGATTGCCAATCTGGATTTCTTTTACGAGCTTCGGCATCGCACGATTTACACGGCCATGGTGGAGTTGGCGGATGCGGGAAAGCCGATTGACTCGGTGATTCTGCGGCAACGACTCCAAGACCGCGGCCAGTTGGAAAAGGCGGGAGGCATTCAGTATGTGGCTGCGTTGCCGGACGCCGCGCCTTCGGTGGCCGTTCTCGGCAGTTATTTGGACATCCTTGTGGAGCAGGCGATCTTGCGCCGCGTGATTCGCGTTTGCTCCGCCGCCGCCGCCGCCGCTTACGACCGGCCAGACGATGTGAACGAGGCGTTGGACGACATCGAGCGGGATGTCCTCTCCATCAATAGAGCGCAATCGGGCAAAGCGGACACATCCATAGGCGCGCTGGTCAAGCAAGCCGTTGCCACCGTGCAAAACTGGCAGGAGTTAGGCGGAGCGCCGGACGGCCTTGCCACTGGCTTTGTCGATTTGGATCGGATGACGCACGGCCTGCATCGGGGCGACATGATTGTGATCGCCGCAAGGCCGAGCATGGGCAAGACTTCTCTGGCTATGAACATCGCCGAGCGCGTGGCCGTGGACCAGAAGCGACCGGTCGGCGTTTTTAGTCTGGAAATGACCGCCGAGACCCTCGCGCTGCGGATGCTATGCTCCCGCGCCAAAGTCAGCATGCACGACGCCCGGCACGGCCTGCTGAATGAATCGACCTTTGCGGACGTCACGCGCGCCGCCTCGGAGATGATGGAGTCTTCTCTTTTCATCGACGCTTCTGCCGGACTAGACATCCTCGGCCTTCGAACTCGCGCTCGGCGCATGGTGCGCCAGCATAAAGTGGAGTTGCTCATCATTGACTACCTTCAATTGCTCCGCTCTTCTTCGCGGCGGGCGGAGAATCGGCAACAGGAAATCGCCGACATTTCCAGCCGCATCAAGGCTTTGGCCATAGAGCTAGACGTTCCCGTGGTTGTGCTCAGCCAACTGAACCGCGAGGTCGAATCAAGGCAGGGCAAGCCCCGCCTTTCGGACTTGCGCGAATCCGGCGCCATCGAGCAGGACGCCGACTTCGTCGGCCTTCTTTACATTCCCGCAGATGCCGAAGAAGACGTGGCCGTCGGCAAAGACTCACACGCCGTTCATCTTTTGGTTGCCAAACAGCGCAACGGCCCCACCGGCGACATTCCTTTAACCTTCCTCAAAGGCTTGACCCGGTTTGAAAATGCCGCCAGAGTCAGCGCAGAAGATATCCATCCAACGGGAACTAACTAAAATTAAATGAGTCATTCCTTAAAACGGCGCTGGTTAACTTGGATCTTTCTCGCTCGCTGGCTGTTCCAAATTGCCGGGCAGGCGCAACTCTCCCAACAAACCGTGGATCAAATCGAAATTCGCCACGTCGGCCCGCCCGCAGTGAGCGACGAGCGCATTCAAGCTAACATCCAAACGCGCGCAGGCGACTTGATCACTCCGTCCAAAATTAATCAGGACATCAAAAGCTTGCTTGAAACCGATTACTTTCACAACGTCAACGTCGCTTGGGAAAAAACAGACGACGGAATCAAACTAATCTATTCCGTCCAAGGCAGACCCACTCTCTCCAAAATTGAGTTTTCCGGCAACGACCGCCTCAAAACCCGACGGCTTCGGAAAATAATCGCCTCAAAGATCGGCGCGCCCATTGACGAAAAACAGCTGTTCACCGACGCGCAGGCCATCAAAGAACTCTACGAAAAAAAGGGATACCGCGAAACCTCCGTCAAATACTTGCCTTCCATCGACGAAGATCGGGGGCAGGGAACCGTCACCTTCGAAATCGCCGAATCCCCCAAAGTTCGCATTCAGGCGGTACGTTTTGAAGGCGCCGAAGCTTTCAAACTTAGGAAACTGCGAAAAACTATCAAAACCCGCAACCGTTGGGCTTTCTCCTGGCTGACCGGCTCCGGCGTTTACAAGGAAGACCAATTCCTCGAAGACCGCGAAAGACTCCGCGACCTTTACTACGAAAACGGCTACCTTGATTTTGTCATTCGAGACGTTCGCTTCGACTATCCCAAGCCGGACAAAATGATTCTTACCTTGGAAATCTTTGAAGGCCAACAATACCGCGTCGGCGACCTCAGAATCCAAGGCAACGAAGTCTTTTCCACGGAAGAGATTCTCTTCAAACAAACCCGCTCCGGCCCCCAAAGCCGCTTGGCCATGCGTCCAGCCGACGTCTTTACCCCCCAAGGGTTCGACGACAACAACCAAGCCGTGGCCGATCTTTACGAAAGTGCCGGCTACCTCAGCCCGCAAAACCAAGGCGATACCCGAATTCTTCCCCTCCAATCCGCCAACACTGCGGAAGGAACCATGGACTTGAACTACCAAATCCAAGAAGGACAAAAAAACTTCATCGATCAAATCGACATCCGCGGCAACACCAAAACAAAAGACAAAGTCATCCGCCGCGAACTCGCCGTCGCCCCCGGCGATCCCTTCAACATGGTGCGCGCCCGCCTCAGCCAACTGCGGCTGGAAGGGCTTCAATACTTTGACACCGTCGACCTCAGCGTCGAACCCACAGACATCCCTGACCGCAAAAATCTCGTTGTCAAAGTTGCCGAAAAAGCCCAAGGCACCGGCAACTTCGTCGTCGGCGCCGGCTTCAACTCCGTGGAAAACCTCGTCGGCTTCATCGAACTCAGCCAAGGCAACTTCGACATCGCCAAACCCCCGCTCTTCCAAGGCGGCGGCCAAAAACTCCAAATCCGAACCCAAATCGGAACCCGCCGCCAAGACTACCAACTTACCTTCATCGAACCGTGGCTCTTCGACCGCAAACTCGAACTCTCCACCAGCCTCTTCCACCGCGAACTAGACTTCCTCAGCAGCATCTTCAACGAAACCCGAAGCGGCGGCACCGTCAGCCTGCGAACCCCGCTCCTCAACGACTTCGTCATCGGCGAACTCGGCTACACCCTGGAACAAGTGGAAATCTCCAACGTTCATCCCGCCTACTATGTATTCAAGCAAGAGGAGGATGCCGGCAAACGTCTCGTCTCCAAAGTCAGCCCCATCCTTTATTACGATACTCGCGGCCCCGGTCGCCTGCCCAATGTCGGCCAATTGACTCGTTTGCGAACCCACCTTGCCGGCGGCCCCTTTGGCGGCGACACTGACTTTTACAAAATCGACCTTGGCACCAAACACTATTTCAAAGGCCTCGCCGAAGGCCACATCCTCGAACTCCAAGCCCAAATCAGCGTCATCGAAGAATACGGAGACTCCGACCGCGTGCCGCTCTTTGACCGAAGCTTCCTCGGCGGATTGTATTCCCTGCGCGGCTTTCGCTTCCGCGACGTCGGACCCAAAGACGTCCACAAAACCGACCATACTGAACGACATACTGGCGAACCCATCGGCGGCAAGACCAGCTGGTTCGCCTCCGCCGAATACAGCGTGCCGGTCATCGAACGCTTCCGCCTCGCCGTATTTTATGACATCGGCATGGTTTATAAAGACGCTTTTAGCTTTTCCACCGATTATCTTGAGGATTATGTGGTTTACGATGAACCCGGTTGGGAAGGGAGACCAATCACTAAGCGTATCTCCGGCAAAACGCAAACTTACAACGACAACATTGGCATTGGCATGCGTTTGGAGTTGCCCATCGGCCCGCTTCGCTTGGACTACGGCATTCCTTTGACCGCCGATGCGGACAACGACGATTCTGGTCGATTCAACTTTGGCGTCGGCTGGGAACGCCCCTTCTAAACTCCAAACACGCAAAACCATCGGCAAAGCCCGCGCAAAAAAGAACTTGCCCGCCATTCAAAATTGCTTTACGAATCACAGAAATTTTAGAGAGAAAAACCGATCATGACCTACACATTGAAAACTTTCGCCGCCCTTTCCCTGTTGCTTCTGAGCGCCTCCGTTGCCCTCGCCCAACCTAAAATCGCCGTTGTCGACATGAAAAAAGTCTTTGACGGCTATTGGAAAACCAAACAACTCGACAAGAAGTTGAGCGGCAGCCTGCAGGAATTCAACGATCAGCAGAAAAAAATGATCGAGCAGTTTCAAGCGGCGCAAAAAGAATATCTCGCCATCAAAGAATCGGCGGAGGATTCAGCCCTTTCCGCTAGCGAAAAAGAGCGACGCAACACCGAATCGGAAGAAAAACTACAACAAATCCGCCAACTCGAAAACGACATCCGCAGTCACAAAAGAAGCGGAGAAGTCCGGCTGACCGAACAACAAGTCCGGCACAAAAACAACCTCATCACCGAAATTAAGGACACCATCAAAGTCAAGGCTCGCTCGGAAGGGTTTTCTTTGGTGCTGAACACCGCCGCAGTGGACATCAACCAAGCCCCCATCGTTCTCTTCACAGACGGCTCCAACGACATTACCGACGACATCCTGACCACCTTAAACCAAGGCAAATGACCTTTGCCAAAAAGGAAAGCGCGCCGCAATCTCCTCCCTTTTTCCTTGCCGCCACTTCTCGCGACGCAATGAGAAAACGCATTGAGAAAGCGGCACTCTGCCGACAGAAGCAAAGCAATTTTCCATTATCGACCCGCCGCAAAGCTTTTCCAACATGACAGACTACATTGCACTGCATCAGAAAACGAACCGCCTCTATCGCTCCGCGCTCAAACCGCTGGCTGATTCGTTAGCCTTTGAACTGCCCGTCCATCCAGAAAACGCTCCTCGCCAGCCGGCCGCCCTCTTTTTAGGCAACCATTCCTCCGGCAAATCCTCCTTCATCAATCACCTTCTAGGAACCCCAATCCAAAAGACGGGACTCGCCCCCACTGACGACGGATTTACCATCATCGCCTACGGAGAAACTACAGATTCCTTTGACGGCCAAACCGTCGCCTCGCATCCCGCGCTCGCCTGGCAAAACCTCCACCGCTTAGGCCCCGCCTTCATTTCCAAACTGCGCCTCAGAACATTGCCTTGCTCCATCCTACAAGAACTCAACCTAATCGACAGCCCGGGAATGATCGACGCCGCCGGCCAATCTAATACACGGCAATACGACTTTAAAAAAAGCGTCCGAACCTTTGCCGAACATTCCGACCTCATCCTCTTCTTTTTTGATCCAGACAAACCCGGCACCACCGCCGAAACCATCTCCATCCTCACCCATACGCTGGCCGGACTGGAACACAAACTCATGATCATCCTCAACAAAGCCGACTTGTTCGCCACAATGCGGGACTTCGCTCGATCCTACGGCGCCCTATGCTGGAACCTCTCCAAAGCCATCCCCAGCAAAGACATCCCTCACATCTTCACCACCTACCTCCCAGAACAAGCCAACACCCACAACCGCCCTGAAAACAGCGTCATCCCTTTGGAAGACTTTGACGACGCCCGCAAAGAAATCATCAACGAAGTAAAACAAACCACAACCCGCCGAGCCGACAACTCCGTTAGCGACCTGCTCCAAACCGCCCGAAAATTGGCCGTTCACAGCCGAGTCTGCGACCAAATCGGCCTCGCCTACCGAAACAAAAAACTATTATGGCGCAGTTTAATTGTAATTTCTCCAACTGCCACGGCGATCCTTGCTTGGTTGCTTTGGAATCAACTAGATTGGAAAAATAGCGCATTACTAATGATAGGCGGACTAACAATTAGCATCCTCACCTACTATCTTGGCAAACTCCTTTTAGATAGATTCCGCCACTCTCATCGCCGAGTTGAGTTTTTAGACGCCTTCTTCAACCAAGCCTACAACCACAAAATCGGCCTATCCGAACGGCAAGACATTCAAGCCTTGTGGGCCAGCGTCCGCAAAGGAATGCCCCACTCCCTCCAATCAATCCCCCCCTTCCAATACCCCTTTCGCCTTACCCGCCGCCGCCTCATACAAGAACTAGAAAAAACCATCAAAAACGACATTCCCCAACTAAGACGCCAACTAGAAACCCCTTCCTCAACACCATCTCCCCAACCCTCCACCTCCCACAAAATCTACTAAACCAACAAGTCCCAAAACCCTTCTCCACACAACCCCTTGAAATGGAAAACAGAGCAAGCAACAAAACCCGCTAGTTGCGGCAAGGTTTTAGTTTTCCTTTTCCACTTCTTCCCAACTATACGGATCCCACTCGCTCGCTAGCACGCGAAACCAAGGCCGCAATCCCTTCCCATCGCCGCCTTCTCCCTCGTGCGGCAGATTGTCGTAGTTCCATCGCCGCATGTTTTCCGGCTGCGGCAAAGTCAACTCCTTCAAACTCTCCAAATCCACATGCCCGTCCGCAAACAGCACATTCACATTCCCGCTATGCCGCCGGCTCAGGCTGGAAACAGGAAAGCTAGTTCTCGGACCAAGCGTATCCCAACCTCGCGGACCCCAACCGGTGTTGCCTCTAATCTTTATGTTTTTTTCCACGTTCTCTCCCGGGCTCCTTCCGTAGCTGGCTCGATCCGCCAAGTGAACCATCGCCGACGGCGCCCGAATCTCGCTGGATCGAATCGGAATCACGGAAGCCTTCCATCCGTTCCCCGGGTAAGGCGCCTCATCTGTCTTCCCCCGCCACGGACTCATCCCCAGCCAGCGGGGACTTCCACCAATCCCAGTGCCAGCGCTGTTTATTCCGTAGCTGAAATTCCAATATTGATAGATATAGCGTCCCACTTTCGGATCGTCTTCGTCGTACTCCTTTAACGCCTGCAACAGTTTCCCTCTGTGATTGGACGGACACTCCCACGAGTTGGTATTCCGTCCCATATACATGTCACAAATCAAATGCCGCCACGATACATTCCAAACGTGATACGGCGGATCTTCCGGCCAATAGCGATGAGTCTTCCCCCCAGCCTGAATATGCGGCGGATGATAGTCCTCATGATCGGCAACATACAAGGCCCAGGCGATCCCGATCTGCCGCTGGTTGTTCACGCATTGAATGCGTCGAGCTGACTCCTTTGCCTTCCCCAGCGACGGCAACAGCATGCTCGCCAAAATCCCAATAATCGCAATCACCACCAGCAACTCAATCAAAGTGAATGCCCAGTTCCTCTCTCTTCCTGTCATTTCGCAGTTCATAACTCTCTTTCCAAAATAGCAGCAAAATTCATGCCAAAAAAGCGACCCGGCCGGAAATAAAACCGGGCCGCTGAAACAAAGCGGCGAAGCGTTCACTCTTCCCGCCCGCCATCTGTCGATTACGGACTAAAAGGCGTGTAACCGCTTCCCGCCGGATAATCGACGCCGTTCACCGTCACCGGCACATAGTACCCATTGCCGTCGCTGTCCCGAACCCAAGCAAAAGGATGGTGAAATCCCCACGGATAGACCACTCCCGGCCAGAACTCGACTTCCGCCCAAGAGACGCCAAAACCTGAAGTAGCGCTCCTAGACGAAGGCCGATCGTAATACTTGCCGTCGCCAAACAACACAATCTTGCACTCGTAATACTGAGCGTCGAGCCACGGATCGAAGTTCGGATCCGCTCCGGGATAAAAGAACTCACCATTCCAATAGTTGTAGTAGTTGTGGTGATCATGTTCTTCGGCATCTTGGTATTCCCACCAACCGAATGGACCATCGTCCCCGTAAATTCCAGACCAATAGAAGCAGGGATCGGTGTTCTCCGGGTTGTGATAGGCAACGGTCATGTCCAAATCTCCGGTCTGGCCGTATCCTGGCATGTGAACGACGACCTTGGTGGCCGTGGGAACCGGAGGCGGCCCGTACATTGATTGCGTCGAGACGCTTTGCGCGTCGGTTGTTGGAACGGGGAAGGGAGCGAGCAGGAGACCCGCAATGCCCATTCCGGTGATCGAGGCGATTCCCACAAGGGAAAAAGCCTTCGCCGTCTGCCGTTGGATGCGTCGAAGCGTTTCCAACGTTATTTTCACGGTTCCTTTCAGGTTTCGCAACCCGAGGGAATCCGCCTTGATTTCTTCCGACGCGGGACCCATCGGCCCCGCCTTCTGCTGAGCAAGTTTCTTTGCGCTCATAATGTGCTATGTATATCCGCGATTATCGATTTTTACGGTCTTCGTTTCCAACCCGGCTTGACCAAAACTGGGTCTCGTCCTAACAGTTCAGCAGTCAAATGCGAGAATCCTCGCTTATTCGCTGCCACGACGAGAGTTTCAAAACTCCCTCCAAGACTTTCCGTCACAAACTGTTCTATTTGGCGAGCGCCCCAACATGAGACAACCACCAAACTGTTAGGAAACGCCAAAATAGCGAATTCCGGAGATGGGTCAAGGACTTTTTTTAATTTTTTTCGATTTTTTTTGGCGAGGAGGGGAATTTTGTTGTTTTTTGGCGGTTGGAGCGATTTTTGCGAGGGCTTTTTCTTCTCCGTTCTCTTATGGATTGTTCGGGATTCAATCTGCAAGGCAAATGGAGCGCGATTATTCTGAGGGCTTCTCTTCGTTTTTCTTTGAAGAATGGTTTGGCAGGATTGCGGTTTGTCTTTTTTATTTTCGGGAAAACGGTTGGCTTTCTTGGGTTTTCAAGCCTGCTGAGACGGCTTAGTAGCGGCTTTGTAGCGGTAAAATGGTGAATTGGGATTATGGGATAATTTCTTGCGGAGTTTTTATTGTCTTCCGTTAAACTTTGTTTGTGGATCGGATGCGAAGTTGGATTGCAGAGGTGGAGACGGACCACTCGCCGCTGACTCTTGCGCGGCAGGTTAGGCAAGAGTCGGGCGTTATTGTTCTTCAATCGGCGTTGTGGGGGGAGAGGGAGCGCTTTTCGTTTGTGGTTACGCGGCCTTTTGCGCGGTTGGAGGCGCGGGGCAATCGCTGTTGTTTTGTTGCCGGCGGGCGGGAGTTTGTCAGTTATGGCAATCCTTGGGTGTTTTTGGAGGAGAGGCTTTTGAGGTATGAGTTGCTGGAGGAGGTGGATTTGCCGTTTCCGTTGGGGGGTGTTTTTGGTTATTGGGGGTATGAGTTGAATCGGCAGTTGACGAAGAAGTTGGCGTCCAAAGCGGCGCGGAGTCCGGAAGTTCCCGATTTATGCGTGGGTTTCTATGATAGTTTGTGCGTTTTCGATCATTGTCTGAGGAAGTGCTGGGTGGTTTCGACGGGAATGCGGGCTGATGGTTCGCGTTCGGTTGCGGTTGCAAAAGAGAAAGGGGAGTGGTGGTTGCGGCAACTTCGGAGGCCGTTGAGTTCTGTTTCTTTTTGTTTTGATGAGATGGGGGATTTTGGCGGGAATCTTTGTTCGAATTTATCGTGCGAGGCGTTTATGGAGCGGGTGAGGCGGGCAAAGATTTTCATTCGGGCGGGGGATATTTATCAGGTGAATCTTTCGCATCGGCTGGATATTCTGTTTGATGGCGATGGTTTTGAGGTGTATTGGCGTTTGGCGCAAGTGTCGCCGGCGCCTTTGGCTTCTTGGATGAACTTTGGGCGAATGCAAATTGCGTCGGCGTCGCCTGAATCTTTTTTGAGGATTTCGGGACGGCACGTGCGCACGCGTCCGATCAAAGGGACTCGGCCTCGATCTGCCGACGCGCAGCGAGACGCTCAACTAGCTTACGAACTGCAATCCAGTTCCAAAGAACTTGCGGAGCTGGTGATGATTACCGATCTGTTGCGGAATGACTTAGGGCAAATCTGCGAATTTGGTTCCGTGATGGTTTCCGATTTGGCTCGATTGGAGCGGTATCCGCAGGTGCAACATCTGGTATCCACCGTGGAAGGCGTTCTTTGCAAGCGGTTTAGCCACGTTCAGGCGCTGGCCTCTTGTTTTCCGGGCGGGAGCGTGACGGGAACACCCAAGTTGCGGGCGATGCAGATTATCGACGAACTGGAGCCTATTGCCCGCGGCCCTTACACAGGCGCTTTGGGGTTCATCGGATTCAATCGAGAAACGCACCTCAGCATCGGCATTCGCATGGCGTTCCGGGCGGAGGGTCGTCTGTTTTTCAACGTGGGCGCCGGCATTGTGGCGGACTCGGATCCGGCTGCTGAATATGAGGAAACGATGGACAAAGCGCGCGGATTTTTGGAAGCGCTTTCCCTGAGCCGGCCGGAAGGCTTCTCCCAAAAACCGTATGCCGAACAACCGCCTGCTCCGCTTCTTTCCTCATTTGGAGAGTGACGCCGATAATGGACTGATGATTGCTTACGTCAACGGCAAATATCTTCCGCAAGAGTCTGCGGCGATTTCGATTTTCGACCGGGGCTTGATGTATGGGGATGGCTGTTTCGAGACACTTCGCATCTATGACGGACGCCCGGCCTTTTGGGAGGCGCATCTTGCCCGATTGACGGCATCTTTGGCCGCGCTGGCCATTCCGTTTCGGCCTGATTCCGGGAAGTTGGCGGCGGTTGTCCGAACTCTACTCTCCAAAAACCAGGCGAATTTGTCGAAAGGCAAAGAGAGCGAGCGCCATGCGTTTCTATTGCGAATTCAAGTGACTCGCGGCCAAAGTCCGCGCGGTTATTCCATTCAGAACGCCCAAAATCCTTCCCTGATTGTCTCTTTGCATCCGGCGCCTCATTGTCCGCAAGATCTAATCCCGGCCTGGCGTTTGATTACTAGCAGTCAACGGATTGACGCCCGGCATCCGCTTTGTCGACACAAAACAACCAACCAACTCTTCCTCATTCTCGGCAAAGCCGAAGCAGACCGCCAAAATGCGGACGACGTCATTTTCTTGAATCAAAAGGGACATGTGGCCGAAACAAGCTGCGCCAACATCTTTTGGTTTGACGGACACTCTATCGGAACCCCGCCTCTTTCCGCCGGCATTCTTCCCGGTATCACTCGTCAAGTGGTTCAGGAAATCTGCGCCTCCCGAAATCTGCCTTGCCAAGAAGAAAACATTTTTGAATCGGCGCTGTGGGCGAAGCAAGCGGTTTTCTTGACCCAAAGCGCTTGGGAAATCCTTTCCGTCGCTTCCCTGAACGGGAGAAAAATCGGATCTTCCCCGATTGTGGAAAGTCTCCGGTGCGACTATCGGCGCAGAGCCGAGCAATCACCGTTTGAATGAGCCGATTTTGACGACCAACCAGTCAACGGCAAATTGCGAAGCCGCCCGTCTTGCTGTTTTTGGGAATTGCCGAAAATCTTTTCTTCCTTCATAATCTTTGGCAAGAGAGGCACTTGCATCAGTGTCTCCCAATCATTTTGAAAATCATCGTTGCCATTACCGGCGCTAGCGGCGTCATCTACGCGCAAAGACTTTTAAATCGCCTTTCTTGCGCGCAGCACGAAGTTCACATTGTGATCAGCAACTACGCCCGCCAAGTCATCGCCGAAGAACTGCCAGATGGCCTGCAGTTGGACCCGGCAGTGCATCGTTACGGATTGAAAACCATGAATGCGCCCTTCGCCAGCGGATCCAATCCTTTCGACGCTATGGTGGTGATCCCCTGTAGCATGGGAACTTTGGGGCGAATCGCTCAAGGTTTTGGCAGCGATCTCCTGCTCCGCGCCGCCGACGTGATGCTCAAGGAAAAACAACGGCTCCTCCTTGTGCCGCGGGAAACGCCTTTGAACCTAATTCACGTCAGAAACTTCGAGACGCTCTTGCTGGCCGGCGCCACCATTCTCCCCGCCAACCCATCTTTTTATTCCCATCCAAAATCGATTGACGATTTAGCCGACACCGTAGTGGCCAGAGTTTTGGATCACTTGGGGATTGAGCAGTCCGTAGCGCCTCGTTGGCTGGAAGAGCGAGAATGAAGCAAACAATGCGCAAGCGCGCCTTAGCTCGGCTTTTTTCAACAACCTTCGATTGCCCTTAAGGAAAGGGAAAAACCAATCCCAACCGAACGACAGACCAACGCAAAGAGAACTAAATGAAGAACAATTCAAAAATCCACGAGTTCATCCCAAGGCGTAGGAGGTTCCCAACCGGAAGAAGAAGGCATTTCTCCATCCCGCCAATGCTGCCGATTGTCATAATTAAACCGTGTCCAATTCTCCAAAGAAGGATAAAGCATTTGATAAAGAGTCTCCGAGCCAACATGCCCATCCGCAAACAAAATATTCACTTGCCCAGAATGCCGACGGGCAACGTCTACAGGAACACCAGAAGAACTTATGCCGTCAAAACCACCCAAGGATATAGCAATACCGCCAGTGTGAGATCTGACAAAATAAGAGCCATCCGCCTGCGCAATCATCCGCGAAGGAGAAACCACCGCAGACTCCCGAAGTCCACGAGTCAGTCCCATAGGCCGCAAAGGCGACCCAGAAATCCCCCAATGCTTAAATATCTGCTCAAATTTACTCAGACGAGTCGGCTTCAAACCACCATCGTTTTGTACATAACCCCAAGGCCAAAAACGACGACCAAGAAAACCAAAATGATGAGGAGAAGGTACCGACCAGCCACCAGCTTGAAGAAGCCTCAAAACCCGACCACGCTTCTCGGCAGGACAATTGAACAAATTCGTTTGACCATCCAAATAGGAATAACAAAGCGGGCTATTCCAATCTCCGCCAGTAACCAAAAAGCCATCGTTGTCGGTTGCGTACAGTTGCCGAGCAATCCCAATTTGCCGCTGGTTATTGAGGCAAACCGTTTTATGCGCCGTCGCCTTAGCCCGCGAAAGAGCAGGCAGTAATAGCCCCGCCAAGATGCCGATAATGGCAATAACCACCAGCAATTCGATCAACGTGAACGCCCGATTCTTCCAATTCATAGCGGAAAAAGAATAACCCAACAACCGTGCCAAAGACAAGAATCAATCATTGTACCACCAACCATCAACATAGGTGGTGCCCTGATAAATCAGGTACGGATAATAACTCTCAAGACGAAACGGTCCTAAATAAGTAGAAGGATAGCTAACCCAGCAGTAAATCGAAGAAACGGCACCATCCGTAACTTCAATGTAGACAGTAACATCAATCGCCAAACCAGCGGAGCTAACAGGACGTCCCGCAGCATCAAAAGTCCCACCATACTCCGGCTGGATCCTAAAATTGTACGAGTGAGTAGACGTCCCCTCTGGCGGATTAAGCATGTAAACAGAATCCGGCCAGCGATAAGTAACCGAACGAGTAGAAGACTCGGTAGAACAAGTATCCCATCCATCAGGAGCATCTGGATCTGGATAACAGAAATTCGCCCCACCAAACGCCTCCCAACCAGAGCCAACATCCAGAGAAATCGAAAAACCAGCCGAACTATGATTATGGACTTCAATGCTGTTAACGTAAGGAGACAAGAACGAACGAGAAGAAGTCTGCCCAACCGCCGAAGGAGCGAAGAGAAGACCGATTCCGACAACACCGACGACGACAGCGGCCGCCGTTTCCTTAATTTTGGACTTGGAGAACGCTATGCGAGCGGCATCCAGACCGACCGCAATTAATGCGTAAAATGAATTCACAACCGCAAAAAATACCGATTCTCGAAAGGAAGACAAGACTTTTCAAAAAAAGATTCCAACAGAGAAAAAGAGAGGAAGATTCCGGTTGCCAAATAGAGAGATTGAGAGGCAAGAAAATCTTTCAAAACTGCTTGAAAAGGCCGCCAAAGCAGACAGGAGAGGAGAGAGGAGAGAAAGCAAGCAAACATAGAGAAAGCCAACAATCCGCTAAAACGACAGTAAGAACAGCAAGCAGGAAAACGACGAGAAAAATGGCATGCCCGAAAGAAAAACAGCGATCTCCAACCCACTAAAAAGACGGTGGAGAACGACAACGAATCAAAAGTTCCATTTACCCTTAAAATGATTGAGAATCGAGATTGTGTTACGAAGACGTGAAAAAGATAAAAACAAGTGCAATCCGAAATTATAAAATTCCTTTGCGGCAGGGATCGTTCATCTCGCCGATTAGAAAAGCCTTGAAATCCAGACGGCGGGCAACCCAGTATATTGGCTGGATGTTGTTTAAGTGGATTGCCACATTGCGAAACTGGGCGGAGATGATTCAGTTTTCGCACACTGTTTTTGCCTTGCCGTTTGCTTTGGCGTCTATGGTTGTGGCGGCGGCGCCGGAAAATGGCTGGCCCGGTTGGAGATTGTTTTTGCTTATTTTGCTGGCGATGGTTACGGCTCGCACTTGCGCCATGGTTTTCAATCGAATTGTGGATCGGAAACTGGACGGCATGAATCCAAGGACAAAACACCGTCATTTAGTGACTGGGAAGGTAACGCTTTCGACTGCGGTTGCGTTGTGGTGCATCAGTGCTTTGGGGTTTTTGGTTACTTGTTGGTTTATCAATTCCGTCTGTTTTTTTCTTTCGCCCGTGGCTTTGTTTCTGGTTTGTTTCTATTCACTCACCAAGCGTTTTAGCGACTTTACGCACGTTTATTTGGGAGTGGCTTTGTCTTTGTCTCCGCTGGGCGCTTGGCTGGCTGTGGAAGGCCGTCTAAGTCTTGTGCCGGTCGTTCTTGCTTTAGGCGTGGTGTTTTGGTTGATTGGTTTTGACATTATTTACGCCGCTCAAGATTACGAATTCGACCGTCATCACGGTCTCCGCTCTCTTATTGTTCGCTGGGGAATTAAAAACGCCCTTCAAGCCGCCTTTCTTGCCCACTTGATTATGTGGGGATTGCTGGTTGCCTTTGGCTTTTTGCTTCGGGTTCGTTTTGGTTTCTTAGGCTTCGCTTATTTTGCTGGCATGGCGTTGATATTGGTTTGTCTTTTGCTTGAGCATTGGTTGGCGCGGAAGCGGGGCTTGAAGTGGATTCATTTTGCTTTCTTCCGTCTCAATGCTCTGATTAGCATGATTTTTTTGTTCGTCACTGTAATGGAAGTAGCGTTTCCCATGTTTCGCGTTCGCGCATGAAGATCGCCGTGGCGCAGAGTGAATTGGTCGACGTTTACGAGAAAGTCGTTGCCGGCGAGCGCATTAACGAAGCCGAAGCGCAACGTCTTTTTGCGACGAAGGACTTGAACGCGCTAGGAGTTATTGCCGGCGCCGCCAACCGCCGAAAGAACGGCAATCGAGCCTTTTATCTCGTCAACCGCTACATCAACTATTCCAATTACTGCATTTTGCGTTGCCAATTCTGTTCCTTCGCCCGAAAGAAGCGGGATAAGGATGGATTTCAATTGAGTTTGGAGGCCATTGTCGAAAAAGCCCGTGAGGCGTTGAGCGATGGGATCACCGAGCTGCATATTGTTGGAGGGCTTCATCCCTCTCTGCCGTTTGACTACTATACGGAGATGCTTCAAAGCCTGAAGGCGCTGGACCCGCAAATCGAACTCAAATGCTTTACCGCCATCGAAGTTCTTCATCTGGCTTGGCTGGCCAAAATGTCCGTCCGCGACACATTGTTGGCGTT
Source organism: Limisphaerales bacterium (assembly GCA_965203425.1). Lineage (GTDB taxonomy): Bacteria > Verrucomicrobiota > Verrucomicrobiia > Limisphaerales > AAA164-E04 > UBA2970. The sequence continues at coordinate 1,444,823 of OZ241891.1, forward strand.
GAGGGAGGCCGGTTTAAGTTCTCTCACCGGCGGCGGGGCGGAAATTTTCCAAAAAGAAGTGCGCCGTCGAATTGCGCAGGGCAAAGAATCTGCCGAAGAATACCTTGACGTTCATCGCACTTGGCATCAACTCGGTGGACGAAGCACCTGCACCATGCTTTACGGTCATGTAGAATCTGTTGCAGACCGAGTCGATCATCTCCGCCGCCTTCGCTCTCTTCAGGATGAAACTCGCGGCTTTGTTGGATTCATTCCGCTTGCCTACCAACCGGAATCCAACAAAATTCCCGTAAATCATCCGCCAACCGGCGCCGACTCTCTAAAAACCGTCGCCGTCAGCCGCATCTATCTGGATAACTTTGATCATATCACGGCCTACTGGGTGGGACTGGGGCTTGGCCTTGCGCAGGTCGCCCTCAACTACGGCGCCGACGACTTGCATGGAACCATCCACGAAGAGCATATCTTCCATATGGCCGGCGCCCAATCTCCCCAGCGCCAAACGCGGAACTCTATGATCCAAGCCATTCGAGAAGCGGGGAAAACGCCGGTGCAACGAAACACGTTTTACGAGCCGATATCAGAAGGCCATTCGCCGGGCAAAACTTCAATTCAAACGCCGCCGGCCTCGTAATGCAGCCCGCACCCGTTGGTCGCTTTCCACTGCCAACTTGTTATCGAGGAATTCCAACCATCCCTGCAATGTCTCCCCACCACAAAAATCCGCGCATCGGCTCAGTGCCTTACCTAAATGCCGCGCCGCTGACTTGGGGACTCAAATCAATTGTCTTCCTTCCTCCCAACCAACTAAAAGAACGCATACAACAGGGAAAGTTGGACGCGGCGCTCCTGAGCGTCACAGAAGCATTGTTCCGCCGGGATTACTTCATTCTCGATGGAATCGGCGTTTCTTCCGCCGGCAAGGTGAACAGCGTTTTCCTCGCTCACCGAGGCAGATTGGAAGACGTCTCTGAAGTGCACTGCGATCCCGCTTCTCTTGCCAGCGTGAATCTGCTTCGAGTGCTCTTGCGTTGGCGCGGCATTTGTCCAAAGTGGAAAGTGTTGACCAACTATGCCGCCGCTTCAGAAAAGGAAAACGTGTTGCTGATAGGCAACCCCGCCATCCAGTTCCGCCAACACAACCGCACGCACCAGCTGTGGGACTTGGGCGATGCATGGCACCAAGACACCGGCCTGCCCTTCGTCTACGCCGCTTGGCTCATCCGAAAAGGCGTTGACTACACCCCAATCCTGCCTCAATTGAAACGCGCCAAAAACAATGGAATGCAAAACCTCGAAACCATTGCGCGTTCTGACAAAACCTTCGGCGAAGCTTTTCGGCGAGAGTATTTGACGCGATCTATCCGCTACCAACTCGGCAAGACCGAAAAACAAGGTCTTGCGAAATTCGCCGCCGAACTCCGTCGTTGCCAAGACTTAACCGTCTGTGAACCTAAATTTCTCCAATAAACGCTCCCGCCCAAAGATGATCAAATATCTGCAAGTTCTGAACCTCGGCGCTCAAAGCCTCTTAGTTTATCGGGTGAATTTCTTCTTCCGCGCCCTCTTCGGTCTGATCCCGTTGGCCGCCACAATCTTTTTATGGCAAACCATTTACGCGGGCAAGACGGACGGAGACAATGTCGCCGGCTACCAGCTGGCCCAGATGATTTCCTACTACCTTGTCATCACGGTCGTGGACGCGCTTACGGCCGTCAATGAAGACGACTGGCAAATCGCTGCCGATATCCGCGACGGGCGAATCAGCCAAATTCTCCTCAAGCCAATCCACTATATGAGCTATCGGTTAACTCTTTATGTTTCGGGACGAATGATATACCTCGTCAGTAGCCTGCTCCCCATCGGCCTGTTTCTCTTTTACCATCGAGATTCCCTGCAACTCCCCGCTGAAATCGAAGTGTACGGCTGGTTCGCCCTCTCCACGATCCTAACCGCCTTGCTCCAATTTTTCACTTCCTTCACAATGGCCTTGCTGGCGTTTTGGGTTTTGGAAATCGACACCTTTATATTTATCATGTTCGCTGTCGAATACATCGCCGGCGGACATTTATTTCCGCTCGACATTTTGCCCGAAAAAATCGTCAACGCCTTAATCTACACGCCCTTTCCCTACTTCCTCTACTTTCCAGCCAGCATTTTGCTCGAACGAACTACCGGCAACGCGCTATTTGCAGGCATCGGAATTCAATGCTTTTGGGTGTTGATTGCATTCGGCGTCGCCGCCTTTGTATGGAAGCGAGGCATTCGAAGATACGGCGCCGTCGGCGGCTGAACTCCCCTATGAAATCCCCGCCAAAACGCAACTTCTCTTTCCTCCGAAAAGCCGCATCCGCCATCGGACGCCACCTTTCCATCTACGGAGCGTTGTGCCAAAACTCCATCATGCGGGACATGCAGTTTAAAACAAACTTCCTGCTCTGGATTCTCGTGGAAATGATCTGGTTTGGTCTCCAACTCGCCTTTGTGGCCGTCATTTACTCACATACCAACCGAATTGCCGACTGGACAAAATGGCAGGTAATTCTGCTAACCGGCGCCAGCCAGCTCATACAACAACTTTTCCAAGCGCTCTTTCTCAACAATCTCGTCTCCCTATCCGAACACGTCCGCACCGGCCGACTGGACTTCATGCTCCTGCTTCCGGTCAACTCGCGTTTTTTAATCTCGCTGCGAACCGTCGATCCAGGATCCATCATCGGCGCCCTCAGCGGCATAGCGGTCATGGCCTACGCCTGCCACGAAATGCAGTTTGCGCCCAGCCTCCGTCAATGCGTTGGCTTCGGGCTTCTTTGCTGCATCGGCATACTCATACACTACTCCCTAATGTTCTTGCTGGCGAGCATTAGCTTTCTTTCCGTCAAAGCGCAGGGCATCGTCTGGGGATACTACAATCTCTTCAACATCGCGCGCTTGCCCGACTCCGCCTTTCGAGGCCCTTTCAGGGCTTTCTTTACTTTTGGCGTGCCGATGCTTTTAGTCTCGAACGTTCCTGTGAAGTTCTTTGCCGCAAAGATTGCCTCGCCTATGGAAGTATTCTCGCTTCTAGGCATGGCGGTCATCTGTGTGCTGGTTTCCGAGCTCGGCTGGCGCTGGGCTCTTTCCCGTTACACCAGCGCCAGCTCTTAAAAAAGAAGCGGGTGGAGATTGGCTTACTCTCCTCTCTTTTCTTTGTTTTTCTTCCCATTAACTATCCCTGAAGCGCTGTTATTAGGTTCTGAAATAGTTACCGCCTTGTAACCACCGATGATTTTGAAATAAAAGAAAAGTCCGAGATAAATCAGCGTCATAATGGCGGGAATCACTGCATCGGCCCGCAACGTCTTGCGATCCCCTTCGATGCTGGCCGCATGCACTTTCCGTTCTTCTTCGCTCAATATCAATAAGCCGTCGGTCACCGGATTTTCACTGCCTTCAGGCTTTAGCAAGCCTTTGTCCGCTAAATCAGCCTCAATTTTTTTCTTCTCTGCATGCTCCTCTTCTTTTGCCTGCCTTTGTCTTTCGTTCATCCGAGCAAGTTTTTCTGGATCGAGGTCCTTTACTTCTCCCGCTTCAAGAATCTCGCGGGCAGTGTTAAGTTTTCCTTGTATTTCTCCCAGTTTTTTTCCGTCGAGACCGGTCGATTCGGCAAAGAAAAGAAATCCGCTTGGTTTTTCCGCTTTATATTTACCAAACACTACGGGATCGGCTGCTTCCAGCGCTGCGCCGGCAAAGCGGTCTTTGGCATAGCCAAGACCCGGTGCGCCGATAAGTCCGGCGGACATCATGCCAATGCCTCCCATAATACTCATAGCCACAGCGCCGGTTTTCGGAAATCGATCGCCAATCACTGCCAACATAGTCGGCCAGAAGAAGGTTTTGCCAACGGCGTAGATAGCCAAAGCGACAATGGCACCGGCAAAGGTAGTAATGTTACTGGCCAGATTCAAACCAACGCAGGCAAGGATGGCGCAAGTTAGGAGAATGCCGACGGGCGACAATCCCAATTTCTTTTCAATAAAATCCGCGCAGAACCGCAGGCTGAACATTATCAGCGAGGTAAAAACGAAGAGGATTTTACCTTGTGCCGAAGTTAGGATATTGCCGGTAATGTTTTGCGCCCAAGAATCCGTTCCTAATTCGACTGCGCCTACCAACGCATGGGTGATGAACATCACAAAGATGAGCCAAACTCCCAAAGGAACCCGGACGTCTCCGCGTTTTCCATGTGTGTGGGTAATCATCAGAATCACAACCAGAATAACTCCCGTGGCGCCGATGACTCCGATCGAGTTAAAAAAGAGTCCTAGCATAATCGCTACAACTGTGCCGCCCAAAAGGCCGATCTCATGAAACATTTCGCTAAAGCTAACACCCTTTTGCGACGCTTCGGATTTTGGCATGCTCTGGCCTAGAAACATCCACCCATAAACGGCGGTAGGAATCAGATAAAGTGCCAGTAACCATTTCCAAGAAATGCCGCTTTCACCAAGCGTCCACCCAACTAAACCGCCTAACACCAACCCCGCCGGCCAACTGGCGTGCAAAATATTTAAGTAATGAGTGCGGTTGTTTGGGAAAAGAGTGGCTACTAGTGGATTGGCCACCGCTTCTAACGTTCCATTGGCAATTGCGAAAATAAACGTGCCCCAGAACAGAAACTGATAAGCAGTCATCTGCGCTTGTTCAGGGTGAGCGGCGAGTGTCACAAAGGCCGAGAGCGCATGAAACGCAAAGGCAGCAAAGACCAGCTTGCCGTAGCCGATTTTATCGACCACTACACCGCCAATAATGATACCAAAGCAAAAGCCCGTAAGCCCAGCCCCTCCGATTTTGCCTAATTCAGCGCCGGTAAAACCAAATTCAGTACCCCAGTTGGCTAAAATACCTCCCCGAATGCCAAAGCCGACGCCGGCCGCCAAAATCGCCATAAATCCAGCCCATAAGAGCCTTCCTGCGTTAGGTGTAATACCATCCTGTTTTATGTTCATAATTTGCTATATTCGAATGATGTCGTTGCTAATGAATACAGAAAGTCTAAAGAATATTTTGCCGTTTAAGAATGTGTAAATTCGGGCAGGGAGACGATCCAGCCTCCTTGCATGGCGCTTTGATGGGCGCAGATGCCGACGCAAGTCCAGTTGGCCGCGGTTTTGGCGTTCGGCCAAGGATCGCGGTCGTCAATCACCGCAGTGGCGAATTCATGAACCATGTGCGGATGACTGCCTCCATGCCCGCCGCCTTGCACAAAAGACAAATGCTGATCATCCTCAATCGACTGCGTGAATTTTTGAACCGCTTCGGGAAGCCGGTGCGCATAGTCCGGAACTTCCACTCTCTCTGGAATCTCCGGCTCTGGCCGTTTGGCGACGTGAAGGATGTGCGGTTCGTTCTCCACAAGCGTCCATTCAAAACTCTTTTTACTGCCGTAAACGTCGATGCTCTCCCGGTATTGTCTCGCCACGTCGTAAAGGAAGCGCCACACATGCGCCGAAAGATCGCTGCTCTTGATTTTGATATGGCAGCTTTCCACGGCAAACCGATTGCCGCTCTTTCGGGCAACGGCGTCGCGAACCGTCCCGCTCCCAAAGCAACTGACGTATTCCGCCCTGCCGTCCACAAGCCCCAAACAAGGGCTAACGACGTGAGTGGCGTAGTGCATCGGAACCATTTCCTCCCAATAATCGGGCCATCCGTCCATATCCTGCGGATGCGAGGCGGCGAGATATTGCAGATTGCCGAGCTCGCCCTTGTCGTACATTTCCTTAATAAAGAGAAATTCGCGGCTGTATACAACGGTCTCCGCCATCATGTATTTGAGGCCGGTCTCCTCGACGGCTCGGCAAATCTCTTCGCATTCTTGAACCGTGGTGGCCATCGGCACGGTGCATAAAACGTGTTTGCCCGCCCGTAACGCTTGAATGGACTGCGGGGCATGGTCGGGAATCGGCGAATTGATGTGAACGGCGTCAATTTCCGGGTCTTGCAACAACGCTTCGTAGTCCGCGTACCGCTTGGTCACGCCGAACATGTCGCCGACTTTGTTCAACTTCGCCTCGTTGCGCCGGCAAATCCCGACCAGCTCAACTAGGGGATGCGCTTGGTGAATGGGAATGAATTCCGCTCCAAAACCCAGCCCGACGACCGCAATTCTTACCTTCCGTTCGCTCATTTTCTCAAACCAGCCTCCCGCGGCATCGGCCGCCAACCGGGCCGAAACACAACCGTTCAACGGCAAAACCGCGGGCAACTGCGCAATCAAAACCCTCCGCCCTCCGCTTGTCAAACGAATTTTTCCTTTTTTCCTCGCTCCTTCCCCCCGCAAAATCCTTACTAGACAAATCCCTCTCCCTATGATTTTTCCGCCAAAAAGGGACGAATCGCCGCCAATTCCAAACGCCTCCGCTTACCCGCCAATTGAATTGTAGGCGGTAAAGCAGAGAGCGAATACTGTATCTGGGCCGAATACTGGAACAATTTTGAAGATGGCAGACGAAAGCGTTGCGCCGAGGTTCTGGTGCCCGGCCGCGTCCCTTTTGAACGGGTTAAGCGTGTGATAGTTTGCACCAAATATACCCAGCATAAATTGCAAATCGAGCTGCCAAACGTAGATTTCGAAATTCCACCGAAGTGGTACTTTGATGTCTAACCTCACTATAAAAACCGGCAATATCTTTACCAGCCAGTGCCGAACTCTGGTCAACACCGTCGGCGTGATGGGCGACGGCATTGCTTTGGAGTTCAAGTTGCGCCTGCCTGAGATGTTCGACCTATTATGTTGGACACTGCTGGGCGGGATGCATTGACATCGGCAACCTGAGGCTCTACAAGCCCGCCGGTTGATGCTCGGGAACAGCGGTGGGCGTTGAATTTCCCCACCAAACTCCACTAGAAAAACCCTTCTAAAGTCGACTATCTGGAGGCCGGGCGGGAAAAGTTTATCGCTACTTCCCAGCAAAAGGGCATTCAATCCATCGCTTTCCCTCTGTTGGTCGCCACCAACGGCGGGCTGACTAAGAGGATGTATCCCAGTCGGTAATGCAGCGATACCTATCCCAATGCGACATCCCGGTAGAAATCTACAGCTATGACCCTACGGCCACTGATGACCTGTATGAGGAGTTTCGCAGCACGGTACTGCGTATGCAGCGCGGGATGGCGATAAGGCTATAGCCAAGGCTATGTGTCTGTGGATTGACTTGTTCCGCAAAGTCTGCGAAGTTCTGGAAGGAAAGCACGAAGTCAACTCCCTCAGCCGTTTGGCTTCGGAGCCGGGTATTGGTCTGGAGACTCTGGAAAAGTGTTTCCGCTATGTTATGGACAGAATAGACGCCCCCGAAACTGCGTCGACTACCCTAATATAGCCCATCCTCATTCACCCCGCGATTGCCTTACACTCCACCATCAGAACCACCGTTAATCCCGTCAGCGAAAGAACCGTCCCCGCCGCCCCAAAAAACGCATGCCCTAAAGCCCAGCGGTGAGGCCGAATCAATCGCCAGAAACACAAACCAGTCGAAGTCTTTCGATTGCCTGCCTCAAACGATTCTCCCGTCGCCAGCATCACTAAAACGCCAGTCCACCGCTTCCGAAATCTTTCGCGCGAATGTCGATGAAATCGCCCGTTCGCCGGATCCATCACCTTCACCCAGCGTTTGGAAACCTTCATCAAAACCACAAAGTGAAAACGATATTCTTGGAGTTTTAAATGAGCAATCACCGGTTTGGGAACCTTTGCCAAACTCTCAAACGGCCCCCGAACACCCTTCGCTTGGAAACCCAGATTCGCCGCCGCCTCTATCAAACCCAAAGCCGTCGTTCCTACCGCATCCGTCCCCGCAATTTGCCGAATCCGAGCCAACGGCAAACGCAGCCGATAATAATCCGTCACAAACCCCAAACACGCCGGCCCACAATCCGAACCATCCCGTTGCTTGAACTTCATCGCCGCACAAATAATCCCTTCAAACTCTCCCTAAATCACGCAATCCCAACCTTCCGCTATAAATTTCAATTCAAGTTTATGAGAAAGGAGTAGGAAACTCTTGAAGCAACATGCATATAATCTGCGAACGAGTGAAACGCGATTGCCGAATAAATGGAGCCCGACCAACGAATCAAAAAATTTGCAATAATGTGAGATAAAAATCTTGACATATTATACCATAAGGTTTCCCAAGAACTTTCGCCATTGCCCATAAAGAGGTGAACAAATTCATTATGCCAAGCGACAAAGGCCAAACCTGAAAGCATAAAACCGAAAAACCAACCAATGCACGTCGCTAAGGTTTCCAATAAAATTCGTCAATAAAAGATTTCTTTAAAACCGAATAAGAAACTACATAGTTCAAAAGCATGAGAAAAATGATGGGGATTGCCTCCACGCTTCTCTGGATAATCCTCCTGCCGATTCCTGGGTGCAGTAGACTATAGGCTCCCTGCTTTTGCGTAATTTCTTCTTTCGCTTGATTGCTGAAGAAAGAAAGAGCAAAGCATTCAATAGAAATCCATATTGCCAGTACACCAATAACGGCAATCGTCCATATCGTTCTTTGATTGACGACGAATCGAAAGAAAGCCTTTGGAAATTGGATGTTCAACAGTTTCACGCTTAACAAAAAACAAAAGAGGAATCCCAAAGAAAGAGAGAAAGAGAATGCATAGTAAGCGGAAATGGACAGATTGGACAACGCTAGAGAAAGTTTATCATAGATTGTCCATATCCAACCGCTCGCAAGACTTATTATTGTCCATGAAACCACGAACTACAAAGTCCGCCGAGAAATTGTTTCTTTGATAGAATCTGAGTTCATGACAAGGTAAAATTTTGGTTAATCATCTTATCGAATGAGCAACAAGTTCCGAAGAAACCAGCGCCTCGATCATTCCGCTACCGGCAAGGTTTTGAGGAACTCCAGAGTCTCACCCAAGTCGGCGTTGGCAACCCGTTCTTTCAATTGAGTTTCCCTTGTCAGATTCTCTAAAATGGCCAAGCACCCTTCAAAATCGCGGTCTTGGGGCTTGGCATTCAGCAATGATTGAACAAAACGCTTCGGTAAATCGCGGCCGTGCTCCCGCGCTAACCACTCCTAAAAATAAAACCCCACCGCATAGCCGGCACCTTCCACGTCGTCCAAAACAGATTCTTTGAAAAAGTCATGCTTTAACATCTCGTCATACTCGGCTGATTCTACTGAGCTGAAGAGTTTAGCATTCTGCGAATGGGAAGGTTTCCAACCCAACGTCCTAAAATGCAAGGCGAGATTGATTTGCTGGATACCATATCGCAACAGGCGTTTCAAAGTGCTTTCCCGACTCGATCTCCATTGAGACAGGAATTTTTTTATAATGAATGCCCACGTAATCCGCAAGGTCATCGACAAAAATTCGATTGCGTCTTTTCTTGTCCGATCGATGCAAGCGAACTTCATCTCCCTCTAAAGAAATCTCCGTCCACTCGTGAACATTAATCCAACGAGCAACTTCGTTCGTATGCCAACCGCAAAAATAAGAGAAAATGGTATGCTCGGAATCTAGTTGAAGTGTGACGTGGTTCGGAGGACCGAAGAACAAGATCTTCTGATTTGCAGAGAGCGTTTGATTAGATTCTCTATCGTTGCGGTCGCGAGTTTTGCGCTCAATGTGTGCTTTTATAGATATGGAATTTTGGAAAGATCCGAATGTGTCGTCGTTGGCCACAAGATTAACCCCAATCGCAGACGGTTGGATGCCTAATAACTCTGCAATAAATTTTTGCTCTTTGTGTAGTTCTTTCGCACTAAGATATGCTTCGTCTAACATTTCTTCAGGATAATAAATGATGAACATGTCGGCCTTGCGCACGGCATTTTTTTGAGGGTGAATGATCGTTCCTGCAAAATTGTCATTTACTCTCATTTCCGACAATCGGGGAGCCACTACGTGAAACTTTTTGATTTTCCTGAATTTGCCTTGTTCAAAAATCCGAATTCCAGAATTTTCTCGCCTCAAATCTCCTTGCACTGGAAAGAAAATGTGCCCTCGTTCGTCTGTCGAAAGCGTTATGGTCTTAATGTCAGAGGATATTTTCAGCACTTTCATGGATCGAGCTAATTCGCCGTCGGCTTGAAAAGTTTCCAGGGGACATTCGCAATCCGACTCCGCCAAAATCCGGCCGCTAAGCATGACTTTATCAATTTAGCGAACTATATCATTATACCGCAACAGTTTAGTAGCGCAACCGACAAGTAGCAATCCATATAAAAGAAATATGGGTACCTTTGCAAGTCGTTTCTTGCGTAATAGATAAAGACCGACTCGGTTCATAAATAGAATCTGAGTCATTCAAATAATGAAAGGTTTAGATCACCAGAAATACCGAGCATGGGACTGCAAAACACGACATAATTATTCCAAAAATAAAACAAAATACATGGGTATAAACTCTGAGTATAAATCTGTAGCCAGCACGCAACTAAGCTAATCCCTCCAAAGTACGCCAGTGAACCTAAATCTCCTTGGGCAATAAGGTAAGGAGAATTGTGATATAAGATAAAAATAACGGTCACCCATAGATAAACAGACCAAGTCTTGGCAAACCGTGCTTGCAATGTGCGCATGGCAATTCCGCGAAAGAAAAGATCTTCCCACAACACTCCAAAAATGAGAGGACTGAACTGGAAAATAACGAGCAAATACCAGAAACGTTCCCAGTCTCCTGATTTTCCCGCTGCTCGAACTTCGGAGGATTTTGGAATCACACCCCTTGTAAATTCAGAAGTGGAGGATGCCAAATCATCATTGTACTTAGGAAGCACGATATACCCTACAGTATAACCTATAATCAATATCGATAATATAACGATAGCCCAAGTAACACGTTGATTCTTAGGACGTCTCAATCCCAATAAGGAAAGGGAAAATGATTTTTTCCACATCCAAATAAAAACCAAAATCGCCGCATCGTACCCGAATGTGGCGGCATGGTATAATTGTCTGCTTTCTCGCAATGCTCCCAAGAAGTGTATTTTGGCATTGTCAAAAACAACAACAAGAACTGCCAATCCCACAACCCATTTGAATGGACTTAATGCCCCATCAAGAAGCGCAGTATCTTTTTGAAAACTCATTGTCTATAATTGAAAGCTAACCGCCTTTGACTTGTTCGAGTTCGATGTTGATGAGGTCGGTGACTCCGTAGTCGCTGGCTTTGCCGAGCGATTGGGGAGTCGTCCGACTCGATGATGCCGGCGGGGTTTCCGTCGGCCCGGTTATGAACGGTAGTTTAGGTTTCATCTTTGTAGTTGGTATTATTGGTTTGTGTATATGCCTCCCCGCTAGTTTTTCTGTTGTGTTGTCTCCGTCGGACTCCGTGTTGTTCGGCGGAGCTGGCGGGGAAGAAATTCGTGGATGGGATTGGCGGCGCAGAGGGTACCAAGCATTCGTGGGCGTCTTGGTAGAGCAATTCCCAGAATCTTCTGTGGGCGGCGATGAGGCGGGCATTGCCACTCATGCTTTTTTGACGAGGACGCCGGTGCCGTCTGGACGTTGGAGTCGGTTTTGTCTCAGTTCAATTTTGGGGCGGAATATCGGCTGGTTGTCGACGAGGAAGTAGTCGTCGGAGATTTCTAAGAGCATTCCTTGTAGGCGTCCCCATTCGGTTGTGGGGAAGGCGTCGATGGATACTTGGGCGGGTTGACCGGCTTGGATGTGGCCGATGTTTTTAGGAAGGAGCTATGCTTCGGCGATGAGAGTTTTGGAAGGGCTGACTTCGGCGACTTTTTGGCCGGTGAGAAGGTATTGGCCGGGTGTGAAGTGGTAGAGGGCAAGGATGCTTCCGGCGCTTGTTTGAGGTTGGCTTCGGCGTATTTTCGTTGAGCGGCGGCTTTTTCAAAATCGGTTTTGGAGAGGAGTCGACTGGCGAAGAGGGCTTGGGCGCGAGATTCTTCGCGGGTGGGCTTCGGCGATGCGAGTTTGGCGTTCTTGGCGGATGCCGTGGAAGAGAAACTGGGGACGTTGCGGCAAAGCCCGTTCCAAAGCGGGGCGTTCAGCACCGTCGCCTAGAAATTCAAAGCGGTAAGGTGTTTGCCGTTTGTCCAGCAAGCGGCAGATTTGCGGGATCCGCTCCACTCGTTTTTGCGAGCGAATGATTCTTCCGGTGTAGCCAAGAACCAAAGGTTTTGGTGGTTTTGGGGAGCGCGGAAGATTGCTCGGCGGCATAATGGGTTGCGGCCACCATTGGATGCGCCGAGAGTCCCAGTTTGGCAACGCTTTTTGGGCAATTTTGCAAGCGCTTTGGCTGACGGAAAGAATTCCATCGAACAAGTGGGCGCGCGGTTGGAGCCAAGAGTCAAGGTTGGGAAAGTTGCAAGTAAGGTCGAGAATGCGGCGGGAAGTGCCGTCCAAGTCGGCCAAAAGCGCTGGATCGCCGCCGCCATAATGGTAAATTGTGATTTCGGGTTTTGTCCGCTCTATTGCGATTTGAAAGCGTCGGCGCATTAGGCGGATTGTGGAGCGATCATTGAGGCCGAGGAAGTAAATTCGCGGCTCTTCTTGCGGATAGTTTTGCGTTTCTTGGGTGATCAAAAACGAAGAGTCGATTCCCAAGCGAGCGGTCGAACTGGTGATGCAAACGCAAACGGGCATGCACGCCGCCTAATCGGTAGTATTGGCTAAAAACAGGCGACAAGCGGACAGAGCGAGAAGGGGTGGCAAGTTGGCTTTGCCAATCTTGGCTAACTTCTGAGCCGGTGAAAAACGAATTCATCCTCATATTTTCTCAGCCACAAAAGCGGGACTCTTGTATCCAATTCTGAAATGCAATCTTTTTTCGATTTTTTTCATAGATTGTCTTGCTTGGTTTCATGGCGAGTTTTTGTCCGCACAGGGAAAGGAATGACTGAATTCGGGCGGCGGGGAACAACGATTTTTTCTTTCGAGTTGCTGAATTGGTTTTTTGTTTTCCTTTATTTTTGGCAATGGAGGAGGGGAAGTTTTCGGATTCGATTTTTCTACCAACAGCGTCAAAGGGATGAGCGCGGGCCCGGAATCCTCAAAAACAAAGGACTCCTCCATCCAACGCCAAGCTGAAGTCCAAGTCCACAGCGCCCTCGATCCCCAAACCCTCCAAAAAATCCACCTCAAACCCTGCCCCAACATCTCCCTAACCATCCACCAACGCCTCCAACAACTCGGCACCAACGCTCGCATCGCCGCCCTTCCCCAAGGCCCCCTTACCATCCCCTACATTCAACCCAATTCCAATTGACGAATCAGAAACTAACGACATAAGAAACAAAATGCCCGGATACTTCTCCCGCCTCCATCCTGTTTGCCTCACACACCCACAAAGATAGAGAAGGATATATTCGTCCCCTTTGTTAGAACCACAACCCGCTTGGACTTCAAAACTCCCTTATTCCCTACTTCCTTAGCGCCGTTGGGGGGAGGTTGTTGTTGTTATTGAAGTTCAAGCCGCAAGTCCAGATATTCCTGCCGCTAGCCGAACTTCCATGCCTCTCCCGCATCCCCATCCTTGTCTATATCGACCTTCCAAATCTCCTAGATTGCCCTTCCCAATAACCCAACCCGCTTGTCAAAAACCCCCTGGCCTAGCTGAACGCAGCAGCTCGCCCCCTGCTTGCCGCGGCGGCGGCGCGGCCTTCGCTCTCGCTAGAACGGCTTTCTCTGAGCGCGCCCGCGAGAAGCCCTTGAATGGATCCCCCCTCTTCTCCCCCGCAACTCTTCCCCAACCAAACAACCAAGAAACTCCTTTTGCCCGCCACCACCGGCCGATGAATCCCCATAGCCACCTCCCTCCTCTGAGATTGCCCTTGCTCTCCAGTCATCAAAGAAAAAGCGCCCTCCCTCCTCAAAAAGAAGGGCGCAAAGAAGAAAGATTTTCTCTTGGAAAAATGCGGGGGTTCGCTTAGCGCGCCTGCGAGTCTATTCCGACCAAGTCGCCCACCCAGAGAACGCCTTTTACTTCCACGTCCGCCACGCTGAGGACAATGTCGCCGAAGTTTCGCCCTACCAATCCGCCAACGCCATTGACGCCCTCCACTCGGCCTGTCACAGAACAGACTCCAATGCTCCCTAGATTCAAGCCAGCCAACGCGCCCACCCAGTTCACCCCTTGGATGGAAACATCTTCCAAGCCTAAATTGATGACTTGTCCGCGATTGCCAACCACCCCAAACAAGCCGGAAGGTTCATCAGCGAAGAGAGCGGGATCGCTCTGGTCTTGAAACAAGTTGTAGATGGTATGACCGTTGCCTTCAAAAACGGCTTGGAAAGGTTGGGAGAAAAGGCCGATGGATTCCCAGCTGGTTGGGTTGTCGCCAAAGTCCAAATCGCCGGCCAACTCGTAGCCTTGGGCTTTGGTGTTGTCTATGGCGCTGGGAAAGGCTTGGGAATAGTCGTCTGCGAATTCTTCTTTGTCCGGCTGGCCGTCGCCATTCAAGTCAAAGCGAAGGGCATGAAGTTGCGCAAGGTGGCTGACATCAATCAAGCCGTCGTCATCTAAATCATAGTCGGTCGGCGGCAACTGGACGATGGGGGCTTGTTCTCTGGGTTCGGGTTCGGGGGTTTCCTCTTCTTCCACGATGGTGTGGGCAATGGCCACGGAGACAATCCCCGCATCGTTGATGGCTACGAAACCCAGACTCTCCGGTATCGAATGGCGAATGGTTGCCCGCTCGTTGGTGTCGGCGGCATCCGAAGACGCCGTCACGGTCACGGTTTGGTAAGACTGCCAAGTGTTTTGGTTGAAGACCAGTCTGTTGGGATTGACGGTGATTCCGGGATGCGACGTCGCTAGGTTCACAACCATTTCTCTCTCTTGAGAAGAGGTGGCGCGCACTTGGTAAGTAGCAGAGCCGCTCTCGCTCAAAGACAAACTAGTTGTTTTGAACATCAAAGACTTGGCGCTTAATCCGTCGTTCTGCGAGGGGAAGGGGGTTATTATCGGCACCACGGCGCCGCCGATGTTTACGTTGACTGGAGGCGCAGGCTCATCATCGTCTATAATTTCGATGCGCACCGTCTTGGGTTGGAGAACAGAGTTGGTAGGATTGAGCAAAATCACGTTAAAAGATTCGTTCGGCTCGTCTAAGGCGTCTCCAAGGATGGGAATAGAGATGGTTTGGGTGGTTGTGCCTGCGGGGAAAGTGAGCGCGCCGCTGGTGGCCGTGTAGTCTTGGCCGGCGATGGCCGTGCCGTCTTGCGTGGCGTAGTCGACGGAAGTGGTTCGGCCTGAGGCTTGGCCAAGTTGAACTTGAAACTCGGCGTTGGTTGTGCCTTCGTTGCCTTCGGTTACCTCCAAAATATGCGCGTTCAGCGGAGAAGACAAAGAGACGGTTGGCGGTTCTTCGTCATCTATGATGGTGACGGTAGCCGTCAACTGAGAGGCGCCGCCAAGGAAAACAGCGTTGGTAGGATTGCTGAGGGTTAGAGTAAAAGTTTCTCCATCAAGTTCGTCCAAGTCGTCGTTTATAATGCGAATGGAGATGATAGCTTGCAGGACGCTGCTTCGGCTGTCTCTAAAAGTAATCGTGCCGCTGGTTTTGGTGTAGTCTTGGCCGGCAATAGCCGTGCCGTCTTGCGTGGCATACTCCACCGAGAAGTATTCAGGGGCAAAATTGCCTAGGGGGTAGGGCGCATGAAGATTAGCCGTAACGTTGAAGAGAATTCTATTGCCATCCTCGGTTATCTCAAAATCGGACGAATCGAAGAAGATGACCGCAGCATATGAGGCAGGAAGGTTCAACCTGATGCCGCTCAAATCCAGCGTTTGCAGGTTGGGCAGCTTGTCGAATATTCCCGCCGGCAAGGAGGTGAGTGGGTTGCTATGAAGACTCAGCGTTTGCAGGCTGGCCAGCTCGTCGAATATCCCCGCCGGCAAGGAGGTGAGTGGGTTGCTATGAAGACTCAGCGTTTGCAGGCTGGCCAGCTCGTCGAATATCCCCGAAGGCAAGGAAGTCAAATCGTTGCCGGAAAGATGCAGCGTTTGCAGGCTGGCCAGCTCGTCGAATATCCCCGAAGGCAAATTAGTCAACTGGTTGTCGTAAAGACTCAGCGTTTGCAGGTTGGCGAGACCATTAAAGTCGCCTGCTTGCAGGTTGGCGAGTCCTTTGTTGGATAAGTATAGAGAAGTGATGCCGCTGAGTTGGGCAAGGTTGGTGACTTGGTTGTATTGCGTGATGCCCGGTAGTTTCCTCAGGATTTCTTCGGCCACTTTTCCTGTTCGTTCGTGGAGAACAGATCCGGGGCTGTCGACCACAGACGGTAACACAGGCGGTAAAGATGGCCGCGTCCCTGACGACTCCCATATCAGATTCCCTGTTCCTGCCTCTCCTACGCGTAAGTTGACGAATTCATCAAACGTCCCCGATGGCAGGGAGGAGAACAAATTCCTATCAATATACAGATTTCGGAGGTTGGTAAGTTCGTCAAAGATTCCTGATGGCAAAGAGGTTAGTCGACTGGGGGAAATAGTCAGAAGTTTCAAATTGGTGAGTTGGTCGAAGATTCCCGCCGGCAAGGAAGTCAATTGGGTGTCGTAAAGCCTCAGATCTTGCAGATTGGTAAGTCTATCAAAAAATCCCGAAGGTATGGAGGCCAGAGGGTTATAGGAAAGAAATAGATTTCGCAGATTGACGAGATTGCCTATACTCGATGGCAAAGAAGCCAACTGGTTATAGCGAAGATTCAGCGTTTGCAAGTTGGTGAGGCCGTCGAATGCTCCCGAAGGCAAGGAACTCAACTGGTTCTCGTAAAGTTCCATCGTTTGCAGGTTAGTGAGTCCGTCGAATGCTCCCGAAGACAAGGAACTCAACTGGTTGCCGCGAAGATTCAGCGTTTGCAGGTTGCCCAGCTCGTCGAATATCCTAGACGGCAAATTAGTCAACTGATTGTCGAAAAGATACAGCGTTTGCAGGCTGGTGAGGCCGTCGAATGCCCCCTCCGAGAAAGAAGTTAAATCGTTGTCGTTAAGATACAGCGTTTGCAGGTTGCCCAGCTCGTCGAATATCCTAGACGGCAAATTAGTCAACTGATTGTCGAAAAGATACAGCGTTTGCAGGCTGGTGAGGCCGTCAAATGCCCCCTCCGAGAAAGAAGTTAAATCGTTGTCGTTAAGATACAGCGTTTGCAGCTTGCCCAGCTCGTCAAATATCCCCGAAGGTAGAGAAGTCAAATCGTTGTAGTTAAGACTCAGCGTCTGCAGGTTGGCCAGCTCGTCAAATATCCCCGAAGACAAGGAACTCAACTGGTTGCTGCGAAGATTCAGCGCTTGCAGGTTGGTGAGCTCGTCAAATATCCCCGAAGGCAAGGAAGTCAAATCGTTGTCGTTAAGATACAGCGTTTGCAGCTTGCCCAGCTCGTCGAATATCCCCGAAGGCAAGGAAGTCAAATCGTTGTGGCTAAGACTCAGCGTTTGCAGCTTGCCCAGCTCGTCAAATATCCCCGAAGGCAAGGAAGTCAAATCGTTGTGGCTAAGACTCAGCGTTTGCAGCTTGCCCAGCTCGTCAAATATCCCCGAAGGCAAGGAAGTCAAATCGTTGTGGCTAAGACTCAGCGTTTGCAGCTTGCCCAGCTCGTCAAATATCCCCGAAGGCAAGGAGGTCAAACCGCTGTAATAAAGATTCAGCGTTTGCAGCTTGCCCAGCTCGTCAAATATCCCCGAAGGCAAGGAGGTCAAACCGCTGTAATAAAGATTCAGCGTTTGCAGGCTGGTGAGGCCTTTAAAGTCGCCCGCTAGTCCTCCATTGGATAAGTCCAGAGAAGTGACGATGCTGAGTTGGGCAAGGTTGGTGACTTGATTGAAGTGAGTGATGCCGGGCAATTTATTCAGGATGGAGTTGGCTACTTCTATTGTTCGTCCGTGGAGGACGGAGCCGGGGCTGTTCACGGTGCTGCCTCTCGGCAGCGGATGCACCTCAGCCCGCGTCACGGTAACGAGATAAGTTGAATGATCCGTTCCGGTGGTGACATCGATGGCGATGATATTGTCCCCCTCTTGCAAGGAAACTTGCGGGCCTTTTCTGGCCGTTCCTCTGGTTGTGCCGCGAACGCCGGAAAAAATCTCCACAGTAGCCTCGGGAACGGTGGGCGTAGCCGTCACCGTCGTCGAATCGACGGTGAGATCTACAGGCGCCGTGTACGACGTTTTCTCCGGGGAAAAGGCGGGAGTCAAGGTTATTCCGCTTAATGTCAAAGCGCTCAAAGTGGCATCATCGGAGCCTTCTCCATTGGTTTGCGCCGTTGATGTTTGCTGAGCAAGAACAGCGGCCAGCAGGCTGATAGCCAGCAGAGAACAGATTCTAGTTTTGTACAATTTTGTTGTCATGATCGTGTCTTTAAAAAATGCTAAATATCTTAATAGTAACTTCGTATTTCTTCTGATTTCTAAACTTCTAAACTAAAATTTCTTTGCGGCGTTTTTTCTTTGATTAGCGGAACTTTTTAGCGTTGCGGCGTCAAACGAAGGAATCGTTGTTTTCCGGGCGCATTCGGCAAAATTATGGTCAATCGATCTTGGCCGTCAACCGTTTTTTCCCGCAGGATTTGGGCTTCCTCCTCCGGCAATGTCCTCCAAGTTTCGCCCAAAAGATCGGGTGTTTCCTCGATTCTAAACTCTTCGACAGCGGGAACGGCAAACACGAATCGAACGCCGCCGTCCAGCAGAGGCTCGGCAAAAATCAAGCGGCTCTTCCATTCTCCGGCGGAGGAACCGGTCAAAGCCGGTTGGCTTGCGCTGGAAGTCGCCGAAAGTTGAAAGCTTTGCGGCTGCGGCAAAGGCCCGCCTGATGTCGGCGGCGCTTCGGCCTTCGTCACTTCAATGATGTACGTGGATTGAGCTGTTCGGCTTTCGGCAGTGACGTCGACGGCGATAATGTTGTCGCCCTCTTCAAAAGAAACTTGCGGGCCTTTTCTGGCCGTTCTTCTGGTTGTGCCGCGAACGCCGGAAAAGATGTTCACCGCGGCCCCAGAATCGTTGGGAGTGGCTGTCACCGTCGCTGAATGGACGGTGTGATCCACAAGAGCTGTGTAATACCGATTGTCTGCGAAGAAGGCGGGAGTCAGCGTCGCTCCACTCAATTGCAAATTCTTCAAAGTAGAATCTTCGGAGAAGAAGAAGTCCGAGTTGCCGTCGACTCCGGGCGTTGTAGTAGGCGGGGACGTCATTGGCATGCGGTAGGCGTATATTTTGCCGTCATCTTCATCCGAAACCCACATTACCGTGCCATTTGACCAAATTCCCTTAGGATCTCCGTTGTCTGTTGACAAAGTGATGTCTTTCCCTGAATCGCGAACTTGTTTGCCGTTGGCGTCCTTTGCGCCCGTTCTGCTCCGTTTGTAAGCATACAATTTGCCTGCATAGTCTGCGCGAGAGTCCACCATCCAAATAGTCGATTCATTCGCCCAAAAATCCAAAATCTCAGGGTCGCCGCTGTTGTCGTCGATGTTGCTAAGTACGACGTCTTTGGGGGAGTCTCGATTCTCGTTGGCTAGCGTATAGGCGTAAAGATTGTTGCTTTTGTTCGCCACCCACAGGGTTGCGCCGTCTCCCCAAAGGCCGCGGGGAGATAGTATTCCTTCGGGTCTTAGGGTAGTGAAGTCTCCGACAATATCGGGTTCTCCAAAAATTCCATCCGCGCTCTCCTCATTTTTATAGGCGAAAAGCTTGTGGATTTGATGATCTGATACCCAAAATGTCGTTCCATCCGACCAGATTCCGTCGCCTTGAAGACTCTGCGTGCTAAAAGGAAACGTTTTGTCGTCGTTCTGGATCGCCCATTCCTCCCCGCTCATCTTGTAGGCATAAACCGTCTTATCGCTGCTATCGCTGCTGTCCACCACCCACATGGTTTCGCCATCCGCCCAAAGGACCGTTGGAGCGGCGTTGACTTTCAGCAATTCGAAGTCTAATGGCGGGATTCGCCTGTAGCTATTGATTCGGTGAATGTTGACGGTGTAAAGTTTGTCGATGACGCCGTTTTCTGCGGTGACGGTGATTCTGATTGGGTTGTTTCCTGCGCTCAACGCGATTTGATGGCCGGTTGTATTGGAGTCGGCATCTTCTGGTGCGATCTTTACGGAGACGGCGTTCGGGTCTTGCGCTTCGGCGGTGATGGTTGTCGTGGCCGTCGAGCTATCCACCCAGGCGTCGTAATGGGTTGTGGGGTTGGAAAGTTTGAAGTCTTCTGTGCCGTAATAGACGTCGCCGCCCAGCATCAAGGTTTTTAGCCAAGCGTTCCCGGAGAGAGGCTGGTTGTAGGCGTATATCTTATCGTCTTCGGAGTCCGCCACATACATGATTGAGCCGTCGGAAAAGATGGCCTTCGGGTTGTGGTTTTTGGCGTCTTCCAGCGTGTTGAAGTCTTTGGTTTCTTCTCGGCAGTCAATTTCGGTCACCGCCAATTTGTAGGAGTAAATTTTGGCATTGTCTGCGCCGTTGTTTGCTACCCAGAGGTTGGCGCCGTCCGACCACACGCCGCGAGGTTTGTTGTTATCTTTGGCCAGTCCTGCTAAGTCAATCTCCTTGCTTGAATCGCGGGTTTTGTCGGACATTTTGTAGGCAAAGATTTTGTCATCGTCCGCTTTGGAGGTTCCTGCATTGTCCGTCACCCACATGGTTGCGCCATCCGACCATATCCATCGAGGATTGGCATTGGCTTCAACCAAAGGAATATCCTCGCCGGCATCGCGTAATTTGGTTGATATTGTGTAGGCGTAGAGTTTGTTATCTTCGCTGTCAGCCACCCACATCGTCGTTTCATCGGACCAGATGCCGCGAGGGTCGGAATTGTCGTTACTCTTCAATTCCAAGTCTGTCGGGGACTCTTCCTGGGTTTCAGCCAAAGGAATATCCTCCCCGGTATTGCGTGACTTGGTTGATATTGTGTAGGCGTAGAGTTTGTCGTCTTGGCCGTCAGCCACCCAGATGGTTGTTGCGTTTGCCCAGATGCCCTCAATTATGGAGTTGGCCGAAACCAAAATATCCTTGGACGGATCGTTAAAGGTAAAGAATTCTCGCGTGACGACGACGGTGTAGGTTCGAGTCTGGGGGCGGCTGGTGGTGTCCGTTTCTGGGGTATCCACGGTGATTGAGATTGTGTTCTCGCCGACGGCCAAGTTGACTTGGTGGCCGTTCTCCGTGTCAGTCGTGTCGGTGTCTGCCGGGGAAATGGAAGATACGTCGTCGGTGCGAAGGGTTGTTGGCGCAATCGTGAGGCGTTCGGTTGCGTAGGGAACGGAGGCGGTATATCTGGTAATTCCGCTATTAAATGGTTTCGGCTCATCGTTAATTTTGAGATCAACGTCGAAGTCTTCGTATTTGGGGCTGGGAATGTGCCCCGTTATCTTCAATTCTCCCAAACTGGCCGCATCCGACAAACGATAGGCATATATCTTGCTGGGGGCGTCATCGGTTACCCACATGGTCGTCTCATCCGACCATAGTCCGAGAGCTTTTTTGTTGGCCAACGCCAATACCGGTAAGTCCTTTGCCTCAACTCGACTCGCTTTTGTGACTGTTGTTCTTCCATTATTCACCTCCACCACCGGCAAGGTGAATGCGTAAATCTTACTGCTTTTCTTAAGCAAATCCGCTACCCACATCGTCGTTCCATCCGACCAGATTCCTTGAAGGTGTGGATTTCCAATAAGGGCTTTGACGTCGTCGATGTCTCTGTCTTCATCGCGGCTCTTGCCCGCCATTTTGTAAGCATAAACCTTGTCGTCTGCAGTGTCCGCTATCCACATGATCGTTCCATCTGACCAGATGCCGTGAGGCTGGTTATTTCCGGCGGCGGCGAGGGTGTTGAAGTCATTGTCTTCATCGCGAGTCTTATCCGCCTTTTTGTAAGCGTAAAGTTTGCCGTCTTCATAGTCGGCCACCCACATCGTCGTTCCATCCGACCAGATGCCGTGAGGCTGGTTATTTCCGGCGGCGGCGAGGGTGTTGAAGTCTTTATCAGGTATCCGCTCCTTAGTGAAAAAATCGTAGGCGTAAAGTTTAGCTTTACTTATAGACACATTGGCCACCCACATGGTCTCGCCATCGGACCACATTCCTTTAGGTTTTTGATTTTTGGCGTTTTGGAGGGTGTCAAAATCTAGGGCGATGTTTGGAGAAACAGGGGAATTATAGGCGTAAATCTTGTTGTCGGTTTGATCGGCCACCCACATGGTTGTTCCATCCGACCAAATGCCGCGAGGCCTGTCGTTGCCCGCCGCGCTTAACGCTGTGTAATCCTTTCTAGGATCCCGGGCTTTGGAGGTTATATCATAGGCGTAAATTATTTGTTTATAGTCAGGACCACTCCCCGCAATATTCGCTACCCATAGGGTCGTCCCATCCGACCAAATGCCCTGAGCGTACGCTTTGTCATGCGTCAAGGTGATGTCTTTGGAAGAATTGTGAGTTTTGTTCGGCCAGTTGTATGCGAAAATCTTGTCCGCTCCGTTGTCGGCGACCCACATGATCTCGCCGCGAACCCAGATGCCGTGAGGCTTTTCGTTCCCTGCGGTTATCAGGGTCTGGGGGTTGAAGTCTTGGCCGGAAACGCGAGTTCCCTTCTTTGCATACTTTTTTGACGAATCGATTGGCGAGGTTTCCCACAGTATTGTGTAGGCGTAAATTTGAGGCTTAATAGCCTTTGGACCATCAAAATTTTTTGTAACAGGATCCTTCTGGCCAAAATTGGACACCCAGAGCGTCGTTCCGTCCGACCAAATCCCGTAAGGATTGGGGAGTTGCGTCGTTCCCGCGCTGTACAAATAGAAATCGTCGGCATCTGGATTGCTGGTGACCTCGCCGTCTTTATGGTGATTATCCAGACGTCTTTTGGTTTCCATGCAGTAAGAGAAAATCTTCTTGTGCTGTCCGTGTGCGTCCAGCACCAGCATGACTTGCTTTCCCTCGTCCACCCAAATGCCTCTAGCGTTTTTGTTGCTCAGGCCGAGTCCAGAGGTGGCGATATCTTTATCGGGGTTGCGGGCGGGATTTTGCTGAGCGGAAGCGTCCGGGATGGAAAGACGCAGCAGGGCAAGGGCGATTCCGAAGGAGAGAATTTGCCTTGCCGCCGCAAAGCGCAGGCGGGACAAAGAAACGGCAAAAGGAAAAAGAGAACGTTGATCTTCTTGGGAGTTTGTTGGGTGGACGCGGCGTGAAGGAACGTTTTTCATGAGTTTTTGAGAATGCGGATTATTAACTTGGCTTTGCGGACAAAACTTTGAGTGGAGTTTGGCCGCAAGTTCGGGCGGCATCAAACTTTTTTCATCTTTTTTGCGAAGGGCGGTGAATGGTGCGCGATTCTGGAGAAAAAACGTCACTCGTTCGGGGGGGGGGGGGGGGGGGGAGCTGAGTTGGCGGCGGATTTTGGCCGTCTTTCTCGTTTCCATAAATATGAAACACGTACGCATATTTGCTCTTAACTTTTCGGCAGTTTTGCCAAAAGGCAGATCCAAGTCAACGATCTTTTTCATTTTTCTCGAAAAATCTCATTCGACACTTCAATTCTTTTCAGCGTTTTTGGCCATTTCCGCCAAAAAAGAAAAGAATAAACTGCGTTGGGATTTGGGTCAACGATTTTGCTCTTAACTTTTTGGCGGCTGTTCTGGCGATTGCCAGCGTGGATTTTGTGGATTGCCGGGGTTATTGGGGGCGGCAAGTTGGCAGTTGGTTGGGATGGGATTGTGTGTTTTTTAGATTGCGGGGCGGGGAGTTTTTTGTTTTGGTTTTGGGGAGCGATATGTTTGGAAAGATTTGTCTGCGCAGGATTGGGCTGGGAAGGAAGGGGAAGGGATGAGGGATTCTCGATATGAGAGGTTGGCCGATTTGTTGGTCGGTTATTCTGTTGCTTTGAAGAAGGGTGATTTTGTTTTGATTGACGCTAGTGACGCGCCGGAGGCTTTTACGATTGCTTTGATTCGGGCGGCGCGGAGGCTGGGGGCAATTTCGGTGGTGGAAACTCGCAATACGCGCATTGGGCGGGAGTGTTTGCGGTGGATGACGGAGGCGGAGGCGAAGGTTCTCCGGGATATTGAGCTGCATCGTTTGAAAAAGGTTCAGGCGTATATTGCGGTGCGCGGGACGTGGAATGCGAATGAGAACGCGGACGTGCCAAGCGAGCGTTTGGCGGAGTATTCGCGGATTCTTCGGCCGGCGCAAAATTATCGGGTGAACAAGACTCGCTGGTGCGTCTTGCGTTGGCCGACGCCGAGTATGGCGCAAGCGGCGGGGATGAGCACGGAGGCGTTTGAGGACTTTTTTTTCGAGGTTTGCACTTTGGATTATCGGAAGATGGGCAAGGCGATGGGGCCGTTGGTGAAGCGAATGGAAAAGGCGGATCGGGTGCGTTTGACGGCGCCGGGGACGGATTTGACGTTTAGCATTCGAGGCATTGGGGCTGAGGCGTGTTGTGGGGATCGGAATATTCCCGACGGGGAGGTGTTTTCTTGTCCGGTGAAGCGTTCGGTGAATGGGGTTATTCGATTTAATGCGCCTACTTTGTATAGGGGCACGAGGTTTGAGGATGTGCGGTTGGAATTTCGGAAGGGAAGGATTGTGGATGCGGCGGCGTCGAATCATACGGGGCGCTTGAATGAGATTTTGGATACGGATGCGGGCGCCCGCTATGTGGGGGAGTTTTCTTTGGGATTGAATCCAAAGATTCGAAATCCGATGGGGGATATTCTTTTTGACGAGAAGATTGCCGGTTCCCTGCACTTTACGCCGGGACAAGCCTATAAAGAGTGTGACAACGGAAACAGATCGGCGGTGCATTGGGACATGGTATTGATTCAGCGTCCGGAATGGGGCGGCGGCGAGGTGTGGTTCGACAAGACTTTGATTCGAAAAGACGGCCTCTTTCAACCCAAAGACCTGCAAGGGCTGAACCCCGAAAACCTTGTTGGCAAGGAGGAATGAAGAAGCTGCGGAGAGTTCTCTTGAGGCAGGGGCTTCCGGCCGGCTGCGGCAACGGCAAAGATACGAAAGCGTTGCGTTTTCCGCTTGATTTGCTTGGCCGATTCGCTCAGAAAACAGGTTTTGGACTCGGAAGAAGGTGATGGCGAAGTTGGGTATTCTGGGTTCTGGTTTGGGATCGAATATGGTAGCGATCGACGATTGTTGCCGTATGGGGAAGCTGGGCGCGGAGGTTGTTTTGGTGTTGAGCGACGTGGAAGAGTCGGGCATTTTGGTTCGCGCTAAAGAGCGTTCTTTGCCGCATGTGTATATTGCTCCCGGAGGATATCGAGCTAAGTTGGACGACCGGGCAGAGAAAGAGTTTATGGATCAATTGAAAGTAGCGAAGGTGGATTGGGTGGTTTTGGCCGGCTTTATGCGGATTATCAAGAGCGACTTTCTCAAGGCCTTTCCTGAGCGGATTGTGAACGTTCATCCTTCTTTGTTGCCTTCTTTTCCCGGTTTGGGCGCTGTGGCGCAGGCTCTGGATTATGGTGTCAAGGTAACGGGGACGACCGTTCACTTGGTGGATCAGGGGATCGATACCGGAGCTGTTGTCGCCCAGGAATCCGTCCGCATTGAAGAAAACGACACGTCGGAAACGCTTCACAAAAGAATTAAAACCGTCGAGCATTGTCTCTATCCTCAAGCCTTGGCGGACTTGATTGCCGGGCGAATCCAAATCTGCGGGCGCAAAACCGTCCGGCGGGAGAGCGAATTGCATCGGACTCGGCCATGACGACGCAGAAAGACGCTCCAATATTGAGATTGGGACTTCCCAAAGGCAGCTTGCAAGAAGCCGCACTTGAGAAGTTGAGCAAGGCGGGATACCGTGTTCGCTTAGATGGAAGGTCTTATCTGCCGAGTGTGGATGATGCGGAGCTGAGCATTCGGCTAATTCGCGCCCAAGAAATTAGCCGCTACGTCGAGCGCGGTTATCTGGACTGCGGCATCACTGGAAAAGACTGGATTGAAGAAAACGGCTCCAAAGTTCATGAGATTGACGAATTGCTTTTCAGCAAGACCACCCGGCAAGCGGCGCGATGGGTGCTTGCCGTTCCTCAAAACTCCCTCGTCCAATCCGTCAAAGATTTGGAAGGCAAACGAATTGCCACCGAAGCAGTTAACTTGACGAAAAAATATCTTCGACGACATCGAGTTCGGGCAGAGGTGGAGTTCTCTTGGGGCGCCACCGAAGTCAAGGCGCACGAGTGGGTGGACGCCATTGTGGAGATCACTGAAACCGGTTCGTCTCTGCAGGCCAATCAACTGCGCATTGTGGACACGCTTATGAGTTCCACGCCTCGGCTGATCGCCAACCGCAAGGCTTGGAACGACGCTTGGAAGCAGCGCAAGATGGAAACCCTCTCCATGCTTTTGCGCGGAGCCATAAACGCCGAAACCAAAGCAGGTTTGAAACTCAACTTGCCGAAAAAGAATTTGCCAAAATTGTTGCAAAATTTGCCCGCATTGCGTAATCCAACGGTTTCTCCTCTCAGCCAATCGGGCTGGGTGGCGGTAGAAACGGTCATTGACGAGCCGGTGGCACGCGAAATTATTCCGCAGTTAAAACAACTCGGCGCCGAAGGAATCATTGAATATCCGTTGAACAAAGTAGTATATTAGCCAGTGGCCTGAAGACAAATTTTATGGGATCCCTAAAGAAACGCCGAAAAACCAAGATCAACAAGCATAAACGCCGAAAGAAACTTCGCGCCAACCGCCATAAGAAGCGCACTTGGCAGAAATAGCCGGTGATGCTCCGAAAGCAAACAAGATCCCCGGATCGGCCGCATCCCTCCGCCCGATTCCCTCTTTCCCGTTGCCAAGCCATGAAACGCCAAAGAATTCTCTCCACGTTGACCGTTGCCGTGTTGCTACTATTCGGCGCCAAACGGCAAGCTGCCCTTGCTCAATCCCCGGAGACTGAGAAAGAGCCTACTCCTTCGCGCAACAATTCGGCGGACGCTGGCCAGAGACGCATCCAATCTAACGCCCGCTACGCTACAGGAATCCTCTTCTACGCCAAAGGCGACCTCAACGCAGCCGTCAAAGAACTTCTCTTGGCGGTGAATGCAGACCCGGAAAATACGGCGCTCAAACTTCAGGTTGTCCAGAAATTTCTCGAATGGAAAATGCCTTTGCCCGCGCTGAAAGTTCTGGAGACTTCGGATTGGCCAAAGAACCCTCCGGCGGAGTTTTTTCTGCGGAAAGCGGAGGCTCTGCGCGCTTTGGGCGAAGAATCCAAAGCCTGCGATGCCTTTGCCCAAGCCCTGGAAACTTCGCCCGGGAACATGCAAGCCAGAAGGGAACTCGTTGCCGCCTATTTGGAAGAAAAGAAATTCGAAGCGGCGCTTAATCTAATTCGCGAGGGAACCTCCCTTCCCCAGCTCGATAAACAACAATCCACCGGCTTGGTGCGGCTGTACCTGCAATGCATCGTGGCCTCTTCGCCCGATCTTTTGATCGCCGTCAGCGCCGAATTGAATGAATTTCTGGAACGGACTGTAAAATTCGAATTGGAATCTCCCGAAGACAAAATTCTCCTGGCCGACGGTTTCGCCTTTGTTGGTAAAATAGAAACGGCTCAGCGAATGCTGCGCGAAGTTCTGGAAGACAATCCCGGACTCGGAGGCGCTCGCGACAAACTGGTCGGACTCTACCTGCGCGAAGGCAAAACCCAACTGGCCGCCGAGCAACTGAAAACCCTTTTGGCCTTCAATCCTCGAAACGCCTCCGCACATTACCTGCTCGGATCCATCGCGGCGGACAATCAAGCCTTTGACAAAGCCATCTCCCACTACGAAAAAGCCATTCAGATTCGTCCCGAATTTGAACCGCCCTATTACGAAATGTCCGGCATTCACCTCACCCGCCGCCAACCCCGTCAAGCCTTGAACATCCTTCATCGCGCCCGCATCCGCTTTTCAAAAAGCTTCCAAGGGGAACTTTACTCAGGCATCGCCCTGGCCAGCTTAGGACGCTCCAAAGAAGCGCTCATCCGCTTGATTGAAGCAGAGGATATTGCAGTCAAGCAGGCGCCTCAAAGGTTAACGCCGTCCTTCTACTTCCGGCTGGGAGCGCTGTACGAACGCAATGGCGACTACACAAAAGCGGAAGAAAAATTTCTAAAGAGTTTAGAAAAGAAACCGGACGATCCCGAAACATTGAACTACTTAGGCTATATGTGGGCAGAGCAAGGAAAAAAACTGGAACAAGCAAGCCTTTGGATCGAACGCGCTTTAGAACTAGCGCCGGAAAACGCCGCTATCCAAGATAGTATGGGCTGGGTATTATATCAATTGGGACAATACAAAGAGGCGCTTGCTTACCTCTTGAACGCCGAAGCAGGCGTGGAAGAGCCGGATCCCATAATTTTAGACCACTTAGGATCCGTCTATCATGCACTCGACAATATGGAGGCCGCCGCCAAGGCCTGGAAACGATCTCTTCAATTAGAGTTCAACGACAAAATACTTCGAAAACTTCGGGCGATTGAAAAAAGTCCACCTGATTCCTCCTGACACCGATCCAGCCATGCCCTATCACTTCAAAAAACATTATTCCGTTCAAGAAGCCGAAGAACTTTTGCCTCAAGTGGAAGAATGGTTGGAAATCTTAGTACAACTCCGCGATCAATTGAGAAAGCTGGACCAACTGCTTAAAGACCAACTCAAAACCGGCGTAGACATAGGAGGACAAAGGGTCAACAAACAAGCCAAGAGCATCGCGAAATTTCAACAAACCCTCAGCGAATTCCGTTCTCGAGAAATTCAGATTAAAGACTTGGATCGCGGACTGATTGATTTTCCGCACTTGCGGGATGGAAAAGAAGCTTTCCTTTGTTGGGAAAAAGGCGAAGAAGACATCGGCTACTGGCATGAACTGGACGCGGGTTTTAGCGGCCGCAAACCCCTGTAATCCAATGACGGCACGTTTGGAATCTACTGATAGGTCTTGGCCAGCTTTTGGATTCGCGCCGCCAATGGCGACGACTTTCCATTCCGCTTTCGGACGGCCGCAAACACCCGCCGCGCTTCCACCGGATCACTCCGCCCGACTATGATTACATAATCCAACTCAATCTCCGACAAGCGCGGTTCTCGAACATATTGACGGTATTGCCGGATCCACTTCTTGAACTCGGAAGCGCCCCTGGTTTTCGCCGCTGCTAACGACGACTCCAAAGCCGGAGACATTCTGGAAGACTCCGCCGGCGCAGATGTTTGCTCCCAATGATTATTCCGCTCTTCTATCTGCCGGTTCACTTCCCGGTAGTAAGCCGCAAAACGCCAACCCGCAAACCCGAGAAGCAATAAGATGGCAACGCCAATAACTTTGCTCATGTTTCTCGCTGGCGGATGACCCGCCCTCCCAGTTGCTCTAGTTTCTGATCAATTTTTTCATATCCACGGTCCAGGTGATAAATGCGTTTGACCAAAGTTTGTCCATCGGCAACGAGTCCTGCTATGACCAACGCCGCCGAAGCTCGAAGATCGCTCGCCATTACCGGCGCTCCGCTCAATGGCCGCCCTCCGCCCTTCACAATTGCCGTTGCTCCGCCTTCGATGGCAATGTCCGCACCCAACCGGGCAAGTTCACTGACGTGCATAAAACGAGACTCAAAAATTCTCTCCGTAATTACACTAATCCCGTCGGCTTGAGTCATCAACGCCATCATCTGCGCCTGCACGTCCGTGGGGAAACCGGCAAAGGGTTGCGTCGTCACGTCTACGGTGCCCAACTTTCCGCCGCCCCGAATATGAAGCGCATTCTGCTCCCGGGAAAAAGCGACGCCGGCTTCCCGCAGTTTGTCAAGCACCGCTCCCAAATGCTCGCAACGCAACCGGCGGATTTTCACATCCCCTCCGGTCGCCGCCGCCGCAATGGCAAAGGTGGCGGCTTCGATACGATCGGGGATCACTTCGTGATCGGCGCCATGCAGAATTTTTACCCCTTGTATGGCAATTGTCGGACTTCCCGCCCCGCGGATCTTTGCCCCCATTGCGCATAAGAAATCCGCCAAATCAACAATCTCCGGCTCGCAGGCAGCGCTCTCAATGACTGTTTTGCCTTTCGCCAACACACTGGCCATCATCGCGTTGGCCGTGCCTAACACAGTTGGTCCGACTCGTCCGCCAAGGAAAACTTGATTCCCCACCAGCCGATCAGCGCAAACTTGAACATAGCCGGACTTGATCCGCACCTCAGCCCCCAATGCCTCCATTCCCTTCAAATGCAAGTCAATCGGCCGAGAACCAATCACACATCCACCCGGAAGGGAAACCTCCGCCCGGCCCAGCCTCGCCAAAAGAGGGCCGAGAATGCAGACCGATCCCCGCATCTTCCGTATCAAATCATAATCCCCTCTTCCCCGAATTCTGGCGGACTGCGCGACAATCGTATTCCCATCGAAACGAACGCTCGCTCCCAAAGACTGCAAAATCTTCCCCATGAAACGAACGTCACTCAAACGAGGCACCCGCCGAATCGTGCATGCTTCCCCCGTCAAAAGAGTCGCCGCCATAATCGGAAGAACCGCGTTCTTCGCCCCGCTTACCTCTACCTCTCCTCGCAAAGTACACCCGCCTTCGATCAGCAAATTCTCCATACATTTAAAGTCTCCGACAGAAAATGCCAAAAATCCAACCTTCCTCTTCTCAACCCGCGTCACACTCTAAAACGCGTTCCATTCCGGCATAATCTAGATGCCGCCGAACATGCTTCCATCCTTTCGCCTCGAATATGCCTTGAACTCTCTCCCTTTGACCATCTCCAAACTCAACCATCACTCCCCCATCAGCGGCAAGAATCCGCCCATCAGACGCAATCACCCTATAAAAATCCAACCCATCGCCTCCGCCATCCAATGCCAAACGAGGATCGTAATCACGAACTTCCGGCGGCAATGAGGCAATTTCCGAACGCGGAATGTAGGGCGGATTCGAAACAATCAAATCAAACTTCAAAGACGGCGGCAACTGCGAAAACCAGCTCGACCGAACCAAATGAATTCGATCTGCCAAACCGTACTGATCGACATTTCGCCTTGCCAGCGCCAACGCTTGCGGCGATAAATCCACCGCCCAACAAACCGCGCCCTCAACGGCGCAAGCAATCGCAACCGAAAGACATCCCGTCCCCGTCCCCAAATCCAGCACCTTCAAAACGCCGCTTCCGTTTCGCTGCTTCAAGCGCCGGATCGCTTGCTCCGCCAAAGCCTCCGTCTCCGGACGCGGAATAAACGCAGCCCGGCCGGACTCAATCTCCAACCCCAGAAAAGAAACCCAGCCGATCAAATGTTGGAGCGGCTCTCGCCGACAACGACGAACCACAAAATCCGCCAGCCGGCGCGCTTCCTCTTCGGTCAACCGGCGATCCAAAAACAAAGGAAGTTCCAACCTTCGAATTCCCGTCACATGCTCCGCCAACCATTCCACGTCCCAGCGAGCGTTCGGCACGCCCGCTTCCAGCATGTCTTTTTCCGCCTTCTCCAAAAAAACCGCCAAGCCCATCATCTATCCCTCCGCAAAATCTTGTTGCCTTCTCTCCTTAATTTTATCAATCACTGCAAAGATTAATCTTGCAAACATGCCGATCCACAACGCAACTGACAGGCTAATTAAAAAAGCTATCAATATAATCGCCCATTTAACCACAAACAGCGACACAATGATCGCAGATACAATCACAACTGCCCAAAGTGTTTCTTCCCATCTAGCCATGCTTCGCAACGTCTCTTGCATTTTTTCAATTGGTCTTCCAGTCAAAAACCAGAATCCTCCCCTGATTTCTCTCTTTTGGCTTCATTCACGGCACATAAAATGTCGCCGTCAACAACCAGAGGCCATCAGACACAGTATTCTCGGCAGGCTTTTATAGCGCCCAAGCCGACATATCGATAGATAACAGAGAAAAATCCATGAACATTCCCAAAGATAGGAATAGGAAAAATCTGACGACTTGGTTCGGAGAATTGTTTTTTCAGATATCTATTGTTCCTATCTTTTCTCTTTTTTGTGTTTGTTGTTGCGATTGCCCACTCCAAAGCCAAGTCACCATAGAAAACACCGCCTGGATGTCAACGCTCCTGCAGTTTAGGCATGCAGAATTCCAACAAAGGCAAAATTCAAATCTCCCTTTTACAGCGGAAAAATACTCGCCAATCTTCCCTGCTTCGCAGATAATCATCCGCCGGATGAACATCATTATCGTGGGAGCGGGAGAGGTGGGAAAACACTTGGCGCAAAGTCTTTCCACCCAATTGCACGACATTACGCTGATTGATCGCAGCGAAGAGTCCACCGCATTGCTTCGGGAAAAACTAGACGCTACTGTGATCTGCGAAAACGGAACTTCCGCCACGGTTTTGGCCGAACACAACGTTGCCGATTGCGATCTGTTTCTGGCCATCACTCGGCAAGACGACACCAATCTGATGGCGGCCTCCATTGCCAAAAAGATGGGCGCCAAGAAAACAATTGCCCGCGTCCACGCCAGCGTCGAGCGCGATCGATTGCTCCTGAATTACCAAGAACACTTCGGCATAGATCATCTCTTTAGCGCCGAACGACTATCGGCAGTAGAACTGGCCAAATTTATTCGCAACCCAGAAGACATAGTAGCCAAGGAAATCGCCCGCGGACGCATCGAGTTGAGGCAGTTGGAAGTTTCGCCAGAAAGCGACCTGCTTCAAAAGCCCTTATCCAGCCTAGACTTGCCGCAAGGCATTCGCATCGCCGCCATCTACCGCAACCAAGAAACCATCATCCCGGAAGGCGTCGACCACCTCCAAGCCGGCGATCTAATCACATTCTCCAGCGATCCCGCCCATACGCAGACCTTTCTTGCAAGAGTGTCCCCAAAAATCAAACAAAGAGCCGAAAGGAATCTCTTCATTTTTGGCGGAGGAGAATACGCGCTCGTGCTAGCGGAGATGCTTGCGGATGAGACTCCCAGACTCAAAATGCGCATCATGGAAAAATCGAAAACGGATTGCGACCGTTTGTCCCGCCTTTTGTCCGATGTTGACATCATTCACGGAGACGCCGCCTCCCGCCAACAATTGCGAGAAGAACAAGTGGGAAACGCAGACTTCTTTATTGCGGTGAGTCCGGACGACGAAGACAACGTCATGACCTGCCTGCAGGCCAAGAGCTTGGGCGCCAAATCCTGCTTGACGCTAATCCACCGGCCAGACCTCGCCAAAGCCATCGAACAAAGCCGCATGCAACTGGGCATCCGAGCCGTCGTCAGCCCCCGTTTGGCCGCCAGTCAAGACCTTCTTCGCTTTGTCGAAACGGAGAAATTTCACGAGATCGCCGATCTCAAAGCCAACATCCAAGCCCTCCAACTGGTGCTCAAAGAAAACTCCGAATCAGCCGGCAAACAAGTCTCAGAAATCCAATGGCCCAAAGGAGGCTCGCTCATCGGCCTTGTCCGCGGACAATCCACCATCGTCCCCTCCGGCAAAGACGAACTGCGGGCAGGAGACGTCGTTTACTTCGTCGTCACGCCCGAAGCCCGGAAATCATTCGTCAAAACCCTCGCCAAATAACTTTGCCATCACACAAATTTGCCGGGATTGAGAATTTGCCGAGGATCCAACGCCTCCTTAATTTGCCGATGCATTTTTCGAACGTTCTCCGTCGTCGCCAAATTCCACCAAGGAAGCCGCGCCAAGCCAATGCCGTGCTCCCCCGTAATCGCGCCATCCCAATCCAGAACCTGCCGAAAAAGCGCATCCACCACCATCCGACTCCGAGCCTCTTGACTACGATCAGCGCGATCCACCATTACGTTCACATGGATATTGCCATCCCCGGCATGTCCAAAACAAGCCACCGGAATCCCATGTCTTTTCTGAAGATAAGCGGCAAAGGCAAACAAATCTTCCAACCGACCCCGCGGCACCACCACGTCCTGATTTAATTTCGTCAACCCGGTATCCCGCAACCCCAAGGAAAACTCGCGCCGCACCCGCCAAACTGCCTCGCATCCCGCCTCGCCATACTCTCGCCGAACAAAAATCGGTTCCAGCAATTTGAAAATTCGCCCCAAAGCCAACACATCCGAACGCACAGCCCGCTCCCGTCCATCCAACTCCACAATCACATGCGCCCGGCAACCCGCAAACAAACGGCTACCCGTCCGACTCTCACTCGCCGCCAAAGTAAACTCATCGGCCACCTCAAGAGCCGACGGCAAAAAACCTTCGGAAAAAACCCGCCGCACAACCCCAGCCGCCGCCTTCATCGAACGAAACCCCGCCGAAAGACAAGCCCGAAACGGCGGCTTCGGCAACAACTTCAACGTCGCCTCCGTAACAATCCCCAACAACCCCTCGCTCCCCACAAACAAACGATGAAGATCCAATCCCGTCTTATTCTTATGACATCTGCCCCCCAACCGAACCACCTCCCCATCCGCCAAAACTACTTCCAAAGCCAACACATAATCTCGAGTCACCCCATACTTAAGACAACGCGGTCCACCAGCATTCGTCGCAATATTCCCGCCCAAACTACAATCCTCCCGACTCGCCGGATCCGGCGGATAATAAAGCCCTTTCTCCTCCGCCTCAGATTGAAAATCCGCCGTAATCACCCCCGGCTCCACCACGCCAACAAAATCCGCCGCATTGATTTCCTTGATCCGATTCATCCGCTCCGTCGAAAGAACAATCCCTCCCTGAACCGGCACGCAACCGCCCACATAACCATAGCCGGCACCCCGCGCTGTTACCGGAATGCCGCGCCGATGCGCATAAGAAAGAACTTGGGAAACCGCCTCCACGCTCCGCGGCAACGCCACCGCTTCCGGCAAAGCTGAAGCAAACCATTGATCCTTCCCATACGCTCGACGCTCGCTCTTCGAAACTATCAACTCCCTCGAACGAAGAAACTTCGCCAAGGCAGACCGTCCCCAATTCCTACGACGCCTCATCAGACAATTCAGACTTCCCAGAACTAGAATCGTGCGACTGCTTTAGCAAGCGAACATCCCCGTCCACCTCCTGCAACTTTGGCATCTTTTTCGCCGCCTTCACCCCCAAGGAAAGAAAACGCTTCGCCTGCGGCATCACACGAGATTCAAACGATCCTATGCCTTTGTTGTATTCTTTCACAGCATCATCCAAAGAACCCCCAACATCCGCCAAATGTCCCGCAAAAACCCTCAAGCGATCGTAAAGTTCCTTGCCCAACTCGCCTATCTGCAACGCTTGATCTGCAACAGTCCTCTCTTGCCAACCCATTGCGACACACTTAAGCAACGCAACCAAAGTAGAGTAAATCACAATCACGACTTGATCTTGCAACGCACGGTCCAGCAGTTTATCATCCCGTTCAAGAGCCGGAGGCAATGCAAACTCCGGCACTACCATCACTACAAAATCCACAGAATCCGACAGACCCCGCTGATACCCTTTGCTCGCTAGATTCGAAGCATGCTTTTTCACAGCGCTTGCATGGCGTTGCAAACAATCCGCTCGTTCCTTATTGGTCTCAGCATTATCCGCATCCATATACGCATTCAGAGGCACTTTTGAATCTAGGATGATGTCTCGCTTGTGAGGCATATGAACGATGAAATCCGTGCGACCGCCTCGCTGATCCGATGCCTGCGTTTCATAGTGCAAACCCTTAGCTAGCCCCGACAACTCTAGCACTCGTTCAACCTGCATCTCTCCCCATTGACCCCTAACCTGTGGGCGATGTGTCAGCGCAGATGAAAGCGTCTGGGTCTGCTCTGAGAGCGTATTGTTCGCTTTTACCAATGTTTCAATCTGTTGACGGAGTGCCGCCGCGCTATCCACACGACCTTTTTCAAGAGTCTCGATCTTGTCCGATAGCGGCTTCACTAACTTTTCTACCGCCCGTTCTCGTTCTTTCAAACTTGCTCCGGCGTTATCCATAAACTGCTTAGACTGTTGCTCCAAAACGTCGGACGATAATGCCTTAAACGAATCTTTAGCTTGCTTTATGAGATCGTTGCGCTCTTCTAGCTGCTTTTCAGCATTCTTCCAATCTCCCTCGAATTTAATCTTTTCAGATTCCAGCTTGCGAACCTCCTTTTGCAGGCCATCCATTTTAGAATTGGCTTCTTTAATCTGTGTACTCGAATTTTCAACCTGCCTTTTCACATCCACAATTTCCTGCTGAAGTCGGGCTTTCTCAGTTCTCAACTCTCTTGCCCCTGATGCCTCTTGTTGTGCGGATTCCAGTTGATCTTTCGCTTGTTTTAATTCTGTTTTCAGACTTGCATTATTCGCCGCTAATTTGGCCACTATCGCCGCAACAATGGCAATTGTTGCACTAACTAATACAAAAACTATCTCCATAAAACCGTATCTCCTACAATTTCTATAAATAGCGGAAAGGCAAGTCCGCTGACTTTTCCATGATTAAATTTCTACTATTGCTTTCGTTGCATTTGATGCTACACGATTCTGTATTTCTAGCGGAAGGGCATTCCCGGCATTCTGCCGCCTAAGTGCTTGAGCATCTTTTGGTGTTTGCCCATCTTTTTCATCATCTTGCGCATTTGCCCGAAGCGGCTCAGCAAATTGTTCAGCTCAGAAACGCGCACTCCGCTGCCGGCGGCAATGCGCTGTCTTCGCCGCGCGTTTAGAATTTGCGGCCTTACGCGTTCTGTGGGTGTCATCGCGCAAATCATCCCTTCCATTCGGCGAAACGTTCTTTCTTGCTTGGACATATCCGCGCCGCGCACCATATCGCCTCCGCCGGGCAACATGCTTACTAAGGATTCCAAGGAGCCTAATTGACGCATTTGCCGCAATTGGGCTAGAAAATCGACTAAGGTAAAATCTCCCCGCCGCATTTTTTCTTCCAGTCGTTTTGTCTCGTCTATGTCTACGGCCTCGGCCGCTTTTTCTACTAGACTTACTACGTCGCCCATTCCCAGTATGCGGGTAGCCATTCTTTCGGGATGGAACACTTCAAAGTCGTCTAGTTTCTCTCCGGTGCCGGCGAGTTTGATCGGCTTTCCGGTGACGGCTTTCATGCTTAATGCGGCTCCGCCTCGGGCGTCTCCATCCAACTTAGTTAAGATACAGCCGCTGATTTCTAACACTTCGTTGAAATGACCGGCCACGTTCACGGCCTCTTGCCCGGTAGCGGCATCGAGAACCAACAGAATTTCTTGAGGCGACACCAAGTTTCGCAACTTGACTAGTTCTTGAACCAGCGGCTCATCGATTTGCAAACGCCCGGCAGTGTCGTAAATGACTGCGTCGCAACCTTGCTTGTCGGCTTCTTTTCTCGCTTGCCGGGCGATTTTTAGCACGTCGCTTTCGCCGCGCAAGATGAATGCTGGAAGTTCTAACTGCTTGGCCAGCGTTTCCAGTTGCTCCATCGCCGCGGGACGATAAACGTCCGCCGCAACTAACAAGGGCTTCTTTCCCTCTTTGGCTAGCAGTTTGGCTAACTTTCCGCTGGAAGTGGTCTTGCCGGAACCGTGAAGTCCCACCATCAAGATGGAGGCCGGCTTGGGCTCAATGGTCAATGCTTCGTTGGACGAACCCAACAGCCGAACCAACTCATCGTGTATGATCTTTATGATCTGCTGGCCGGGTTGAATGCTCTGGATGACTTTTTCTCCAATCGCCTTCTCTTTGACGCTCTGGATGAAATCGCGAGCCACTTTGAAGTGGACGTCCGCCTCCAGCAACGCCATGCGCACTTCTCGCAAGGAGTCCGCAATGTTGGAATCGGAAATCTTTCCCAAGCCTCGTAGGTTCTTAAAAGCAGTTTGCAACCTGCTCGTCAATGAATCAAACATACCGGGCAAATTAAGCCATCCGCCCAAGCATGGCAAGCCAAAGCATGGGACTTGGGTAGCGACGGCTACGGTGGGTTTGTAAAAGCGGGGCTAACATCATAAAAGGATGCGCGCGCATCGAGATCGTCTCTATATTTTTAGGGAGAGGTCGTGGTATTTTCTCATTTCTCAAGCAACGACTTAGTGCTTTGTCTAGTGGAAACGGGCAAATTGCCGAAGGAGAATACCATACAACATTTGTATAAACGGCTATGCAAATATGTTAACTAGGCGCAACTCAACTCGCCGACCAATCCGCTAATCAAGCGAATTAAGCAGTTCAATTACAATTTTCCCAATCCCAAGCGAAGAACGGAGGCAAGATGCTATTTTCTCTTTCAAGAAGGCGACTCTTGCGTTTGTCGTTAGGCCGGGCATATTTTGGGATGATTTGCCGATTTTTGGCAGGTTTTTGCCGGCCCGTTTGTTGAGGTGTTTTTAGTTTTCGGATCGGCGAGGCCTTTTTGTTTATGAAGAGAAGCGGAGTGATTACCGGAGCGGGAACGGGTGTCGGACGCGCCATTGCCATTGCGCTGGCCGGGAAGGGGTGGCGGCTGGCTCTTATCGGCCGCACAAAGAGAACGTTGGAGGAAACGGCGGCGGCGGCCGGTCTTGACGGAGAAGATTGCTTGTGTTGCGTTGCCGACGTCGGTCGTTGCGCCGCAGTCAACGAGGCCGCCAAAAAAGTTCTCAAACTTTTCAGTTCTGTGGAACTTTTAGTGAACGCCGCCGGCACAAATACGCCCAAACGTCGGCTTTTCGAGCTTTCGCAGGAAGACTACAACCGCGTCGTCAATACGAATTTGAACGGCACTTATCGCGTTATTCAGGCCTTTTTGCCTCACATGCGCAGGCAAAAGTCCGGCACCATCGTCAATATTGTTTCGGATGCGGCGCTTTGGGGCGCCCCTTTGGCGGGATGCGCTTACACGGTTTCCAAGTTTGGACAACGCGGCCTAACGCAGACAATCAACGAAGAGGAAGGCAAAAACGGCATTCGAGCTTGTGCTATTCTTCCCGGAGAAATCCAGACGCCGTTGTTGCGCTTGCGTCCGACTCCTCCGCCATTGGAATCGTACGCCTCCATGCTACAACCTGAAGACGTGGCCGCGTGCGTTTTGTTGGCCGTCAATCTTCCGGCCAGAGCGGTCGTCCAAGAGTTGCTCGTCCGGCCACGGCGATAGAGGCAGAAGAAATCGGCATTTTTTTAATTTTGCAAATCGAACAAAAAGCCTTATGTTGATGGTTTGGAATCACATTTAAAGATTTTGTTTATGAATTCATCTCAATGGCTTCGGCCTGCTCTCGGAGGCGCGCTTTTCTCCAAAATTGTCGCCCGCAACTTGGCTTGGATTGGCGCGGCAACGCTGGCGTTCGGCTGTTCGCCGGGCGAAAACAGCGACACGTCAAACTCCAACCAACCCCCAACCGAACTCACTCCCGAGCACGTAGATATTTCCTATCGTTACGAGCCGGGCAAGCGCTACCTCTACGAACATAAAGTCTCTTCTCGAACCAAGTTCGGCAAGGGAATGCCGCTGGAAATGCCGGGGGGAAATCAGGAAATGCGCCAAACGCAGACGCAGAAAATCACCCTTTCCGTGCTAAAAGAAAATCCCGACGGCGGCAAGTCCTTGGAAATCGAGTTCGGACACGTCCGCATGGACATGGAAATGATGGGGATGAATATCTCCTTTGACTCCGAGCAACCTGTGGACGAGAATGATCCGGCTTCGGCTATGTTCGCCTCGATTATGGAGAAGATGGTCGGGCATAAAATTCAGTTGGAATTGGATGAAAACAACCAAATTGTCTCCACCTCCGGCACTGAGGAAATGTTAGAAACCTTCACGGAATCGCTGGATCCACAGACGGCCGGAATGTTTCAAGGAATGTTCGATATCTTTGCAAGCGAAGACTATGCCGAGAATTTCATTGAGCCTCTCAAACTGCCGCCGCATCCCGTGAAACCCGGCGATTCTTGGCCGGTCAACACCACTCAAAGACTCGGTCCGATGGGCGTTCTTTCTACGGACTTGCAGTGCCAATTCGAATCCAAGACAATACGTGAAGGCCGAGAAACCTTGTCCATCGCATTCTCCGGAACCATGGAAAGCAAGGCCGATTCCGAAGCGAGCGGCGACAGCACAATGATGGGAATGGGAATGGAAATTGTCGGCGGCAAAATGTCTGGAAGGCATTGGTACGCTCCTGAAATAGGGATGATCGTCGATTCCAACACGCAGATGGATATGAAAATGAAGATGACCCTTCCTTCTGATTTTCCCGGCGGGACGACGGAGGAAAATATGGAAATGGAAATGGAGATTCATCAGGAATTCGATTTCAAGCTGCTGAACGTCGAAAGCGCAAAAGAATCGGAAACAGAATCGAATCCATCTCCATAACAACCTCATCTTCCGAGGGGAAAATCCATTGCCTTGCGCAGGCAAATAGCCAATTTCATACGACCGAATAAAATTAATGATTGTCGAAAAACGAGACTTTATGGCAAAGTTCGCCTTTGCCAAAGCACAAGGATGAGCATCAGCAAACGCCGTGGATCGGCAGACAAACAGCAAATTCAGACGCAATGAAAAAAATAGAAGCCATAGTAAAACCATTCAAACTGGACGACGTGAAAGCGGCGTTGGGCGAAGTGGGAATTGAAGGAATGACCGTCATCGAGGTGAAAGGATTTGGCCGACAGAAAGGACATACGGAAATCTATCGCGGCAGCGAATACACCGTAGACTTTCTCCCCAAAATTAAAGTGGAAATCGTCGTCGCCGACGACCGAGTGGAAGCCGCCCTCAAAGCCATCAGCAAAGCGGCCAAGACCGGCAAAATCGGGGACGGCAAAATCTTCATCTCCCCGGTGGAAGAAGCCATTCGCATTCGCACCGACGAACGCGGCGACGGAGCCCTCTAGCCCAGACCGTATTTTTACAAACTGCTTTTCGTTCTGCGGGATTTTTCTCGGCGGAACGAGATTCTCTGCGGTTCTTTTCCAATTCTTGGGTTTCGCCTCAAAACCGGCTTTTGGTTTGCGGTTTTGAATCCAAATTTGGAATTGAAAAAGCCCCGCTTCCAAAACTCAGAAACGGGGCGGGAAAAGAATAAAACGGCCTTCTTGCTTGGCAACGGCGACAAATTGCGAATTCCTCGTCCGCGTCCGCAAATCGCCGGCTGTTTTATTAGCGGCGGCTACTGACTGGCGGAGGCTTGCCGTTGTTTCTTTTGGAAGTGGCGGCGGACAATCACAAAGCCCAAAGCAAACAGGCCGAAGACGAGCGCGTATTCTTCCGGTTCGGGGATGACGTTTGTGTGAACCCGCCAGCGAAGACCATTCGCAACATTAACTTGTTGGCCTGCCGAGCCTCCATAAAAACTGCCGGCAGCACCCACCGCCCTTGCCCGAAGGTAAGGATCGCGAGTGTTAAAAACGCCAATCGCCACATTGGTCAGAACGCCGGAACCCGTCCAACTCACAGCGTCGCTATTGTTGTAACTCAAAGCCGAGCTCACCCGCGGACCGAAACGATCCCAATTAGCATCCTGCAAGTATAGAGAGGCAATGGTTCGGGTGTTGGTGCTCTGGACGGCGAGGGTGGGGGCGTTGGTGATGACGTTGAGGTTGGCGCTGCTGAAGGCGGTGTTGCGCACGCGCAGGTAGCCGATCAGGGATTCGTAATCTTTGTTAGTGACGGAGGTCGTGGAGGCCGGCACAGCCGTCAAGTTTTTTTGGCCGGTGCCGGGATCCGAGGCGAAGAGAGTGTCAAAGGCATAGGCGGTGTCTTGAAGCCAATCGGTGCCGGTGGTTCGGAAGCCTCGCGCTTGCGATTGCTGTCTGGCTATGGTGGTGGAGCCGGAGAAGATGAAAAGAGTGCCGTTGGTGTATTCCTGGCTGGGATAGATGTCGACGTAAAGTTGCGCTTGAGATTGTTCCAGCGGGGCAAAAGACAACAGCGTTGCCGCCATTGCCCAAACCATTAGAAGAGCCGACTTATTGCCGATGCCCGATGCCCGATGCCCGATGCCCGAATTTTGACAAATTCGGCTTCCTCGCGTTCAAATATTTCTCACTTTTCATAGCGAAAATAATAATTATTAAATTAGATAACCGTAAAAACAAACTGACTCTACAATAAACGAATCCGCAACGCAATCCTATTTCGCAATGCGATTTCTTTTGTTTGTAGTTTCTTCCTCGCTCGCAGTCAAGCGGAAAATACAAAAAAAAGGAAAAAATTTCTCGCGATCGGTGAGGTTGCGGACAATAGGAGGCGAGTTTGATTAGAAATCGAGGGATCCGGATTCTTTGGTTTTGTCGAGTTTTTGCTTTTTTTGGTTTTCTCGGGCTGTGTGAACATGGGATTTAGGCGAGGATGGGGCGCAGCACTTTCCCGTGAACGTCGGTCAAGCGAAACTGCCGGCCTTGATATTTGTAGGTCAGCCGCTCGTGATCGATGCCGAGCAGATGCAGTAGCGTTGCGTGGAAATCGTGAACGTGAACGCCGTTTTGGACGATGTTGTAGCCGAATGGATCGGTTGCGCCGAAAGTCATTCCCGGCTTTATTCCGCCGCCGGCCAGCCAAAGGCTAAAACACTTGGGATGATGATCGCGGCCAAAGCTCTTTTTCGTTAACTTGCCTTGGCAGTAGCTGGTGCGCCCAAACTCGCCTCCCCAAATCACCAGCGTATCCTCAAGCATCCCCCGCTCTTTCAAATCCTTGACAAGCGCCGCCGAAGGACGGTCCGTTTCTTGGCACTGTTTGGAAATCCCGCTCTGCAAACCGCCGTGCTGATCCCATCCGGGATGGTACAACTGCACGAAGCGAACTCCTCGTTCAGCCAAGCGCCGGGCGATTAAACAGTTGGCCGCATACGAGCCGGGTTTGTCCACTTCTTCGCCGTAGCGCGCCAGAACGGTTTTTGGCTCGTTTGAGAAATTGAAAACTTCGGGAACCGAGGCCTGCATTCGAAACGCCATTTCATACTGCGCAATTCGATTTTCCATTCCCGCATCCTCGGATTCGGCGATTTTTAGCTCGTGCAGTTCTCTCAATCGATTCAGCAAAAGTCGTCTTCCTTCTGCAGTGACGCCGGGCGGATTGTTCAGATACAAAACTGGGTCTTTGCCGGAACGAAATCGGACGCCTTGAAACTTGGACGGCAAGAATCCGCTTCCCCAAAGACGAGAAACCAGCGGTTGTCCGCCTTTGTTTTTGGTAACCAGCACGACGAA
Source organism: Limisphaerales bacterium (assembly GCA_965203425.1). Taxonomy (GTDB): domain Bacteria; phylum Verrucomicrobiota; class Verrucomicrobiia; order Limisphaerales; family AAA164-E04; genus UBA2970. Next base: position 1,487,857 of record OZ241891.1, read on the forward strand.
GGAAGGCAGATTGGCGTTCAACGTTCCCAAACCGTAACTGAGCCAAGCGCCCATGCTCGGCCTGCCCGGAAATTGAGAACCGGTCTGCAAAAATGTCACTCCCGGCCCGTGATTGATGGCTTCGGTATGCATGGAACGGATGACGCAGAGATCATCGGCTAGCTCGGCCAGATTGGGCAACAACTCGCAAAACTGCGCTCCGCTCCGCCCGTGCCGCGCAAATTGAAAGGGCGAACCGGCCATCGGCAAACGGGCTTGATTGCCCGACATCGCGGTCAATCGCTGGCCGCGCCGCACAGATTCCGGCAACTCTTCCCCGTGCCGGCGGTTCAACTCCGGCTTGGGATCGTATAAATCAATCTGCGAAGGGCCGCCGCTTTGAAAGAGGTAAATCACTCGTTTTGCCCGAGGCGCAAAATGGGGCGACTTGGATTCGCGCGGCAATGCTCCGCCGTATGAAGAACCGAACAAACCCAAGTCCGCCAAAGCCAATGCGCCCAACCCCATGCCGAACTTTTGCAGGAATTGCCGTCGACCAAGACCCAGCGCCGGCTCATATCCCGCGCACAAACTATTCTTTGATTCCATCATAATCTTTGCCTTTGTTTTCCTCTCATTGAGATAATTTTCGATTGTTTGCCACCGTGAACGGAAGGCTCCGCGCACCATTTCTTCGCCAGTTCCCGAACAGCTTCGTAAATGCTTTCGTCAAAGCCTAGCCAATCGCAAAGAACGGCTTTGTCTAATTCTTCGCGGGTTTCATCGGCATTGGCAAGGTAAGCGGGCAGGAAATGTTGGTCTTTGAACTCGTCAAAGATGGCTTTGGCTTGCTTTATCTGCGCTTGGCTCAAGGCTCGAAAGTCTAATACCGGCAAGGTTTCCGATGCAGTGATCGATACTCTGGCTCTGCCGGGTTGTTGACGAGTGGAATGCCACCAGTAACAGAGCAATCCCAAAGTGCTGTTTCCCCATAAAGCGAAGGCGTAGTCCCAACTTTTGTTCTTTGGAAAGTTTACATTCGGCCAAGCATCGCCGCCGATGCACGGCTCTTTGGTGAATGCGACGGCGAGAGGTTGAGAGCCTAAGGTAAAGTTGAGGTTGAAATGACATCGGCCGGCGAATTGATGCCAGACTTCATTGGCTTTTTCTTCCATGCCGGGACGGACGCGCAGTTGGCAATCGGGCTGGCAAATTAGATGGGTTTCTTTTTTGGCGTCGTGATTCCATAGAGCGGGATAGGTGTCGGTTGGTTTGGGGATGGATTCACTTACATCGAACGGGCCACGGGGAGATGGAGATGCTTGGTTTGGTTTGTCGGAGCGAATGCGGGGCGCGGGGCCGTTGATGTCTCGGCTCAGCAAACCTCGCTTGCCAACATTCTTCAGCTCGGTCATCGCCAGCGGTTTGGCTTTGCGTCTTGGCAGCCAGAGTTTGGATTGTGTGAGCGCATAAGTCGTTTGGATGAGTTCAAAATCACGGATGCGAACGGGATTCCATGTCGGCTTAGTTTTAGGGACGGTTGCCGTGATGGTTTCGCCCATTTTCTCTTTGCCGCAGAAGACTTCATCGCCGCCAAAAGGTCCGTCTTCTAATCTGCGTTTGGTTTTTTTGGCAGCGAGTTGTTTGGCAATTTCCGCCGATGCAACAAAGCCGACAGGTCTGCGGAAAAGGGATATAAAGTGGGCTTGAGAATTGGGCGTTTTACCATTTTTCCGCTTGCGTCCCACAACAAGGCAATCGGCCATTGAGGTGTCTGCGGAGAAAGCTACGTTGTAGCATTTAGGAGTTGCAAGGCTGACTACTTCAATATCGATGTAGTTTTCAGCGAGGAGTGTGCGAAGCTTTTGCCATGAAGCACCTACAGCGGCAGTCAATGGCAACACGAGGGCGAGGAGGCCTCCCGGTTTGAGTTTTTTGTCGGCTAAGGCAACGAAAGCCGAAGCGATGCCGGCGTTGCCGTGATAACAAGTTCCTTTGCCGAGCGTGTTGAGTCGTTTTCCCATTTCGTCCATGTCTTCATTGGTGGATCCGAAGGCGGCAAAAGCGGGGTTGACGACGTCGGCGTGATCGCCTTCGTGGTTGGTGGCACTGGTGAAGGGCGGGTTCATAATGACCATGTCCAGGCTTTCATTAGGCACATTGGCTTTAAGCAGATCGGAGGCTTCTTCGCCAGCGCTGCCAATGCGTTTGGCCGGATCGCCAGTGTGAAACAATACTCGTTGCTCTGATTTGTGCAGAAACTCTAGCGAGCCAATCTGGACGGTTTTATCTTTTTGTCGTCCACAAGGCATAGTGTAAAGGCGGGAGTTGTCGTAGGTTCGGATAGGTTGCTTGCCCGACAAAGTAGAAGCGGTAATATGAACGGCATAAGGCATGACATCACAACCATAAAGAACCTGTTCTATCATTAGAGGATGCAGGGTTTCGGCGTTGCCTCCGGCGCGTTCATAGCGAGTGGCGATTTGATCATAAACAGCGGCGAGCAGAGCGCCGGTGCCACAGGCAAAGTCGGCAATCCGCAACTTACTAATCGCTTGGGCGTTTTTCCAATTGATGTTTTTCATTTTGGCGATGGCTAAGTGGGCGAGCAAGGCGGCAGATTCGGGCAAAGTGTAGAAGGCGGCTAAGTATTTGCGGTCGATGATGAGCCGTTGGAAGACATGGCCGGTCAAGTCGTGTTCGTAAAGCAGGCCGGCCTTTCGGATGCTTTCAGCGGCGTTTTTGAGGATTTCTAGGATTTGACTCGATTCTCTGGCGGGCAAGAGGTGGATGATGTTTTTGGCGGCGTCAAAGATCGGCCAATAGTTAATGGCCAAGATGTTTTCCCAAGCGTCCAAAGTGGTTTGTTTGGGGTTGTCCACATGGCGACCGCAAACATGGTCAATGGGTTGGATGTGTTTGTGAACACCGGCGATGCGTTCGTGGAAGATGAGGGCGTTGGCGATGATGGCGCAGGCAATGCGGCGGGTTTGGGTGTTTTTGAGTTCGCGTTTCTTGGCTTCGGGGATGCGTTGGGTTTGGATGACGTCGGCCAAGCCGAGCATGGAGAAGATTTGGTCGGTCAAATGAATGGCATCGGAGTTTTCCAAAATCGAGACGGCGCTGTCGATGCTGTTGCTCAAATCTTTAGCGGTTTTGTCAAAGGCGCTTCTAGGAACGGCGACAAGATCGATGAGATCGGCTAAATCGCTGACCGAGCCTTTCAGCCAGCCGGTTGTAGGGAAACGTCCTTTGTTGGGATAAAGGGCGCAATAGCGCAATTCGTGGGTTTTTTCTAAATCCTCGTCGATGTTGTCGGCTTGCGCGAATTCGTCGGGGTAGCGCAGGGCGATAGCCGCTTCAATCGGATGCGTCTGGTGGCGAATGCGCTTGCCAACATGCTTTCTGGCTTGCTCTTCGACTTTGTTTGCCGGCTCCTGTATGTATTTGGCTTCGATGACTACTGGCGAGCGGCCTTGCGCGGTAATCGTTAGGTCCGGCTTCTTGCCGGCTTTGTCTTCACGGATGCGGGTTGATTCGGCTCGTGTTTTCCTCCCGTGCATGACCCGCTTAATCAGCCGTTCAAGCGCGCCATTGGCGACGCTCTCGTCTCGATGAGATGTGTCCATGATTAAAATTCAATGTTTTTGCTCATTCGTCCAACCCGCTTATTATGCTGGTTTGGTTTCTTGGGGCGATACGTTTTCTTCTATGGTCATGGTTGGTTTCGGCGGTGTTTCAATGTTTTACGAGGCATTCGTCATGGCTCATTAATGCGGAGGCGACCGCGGCCAGAGCGGCCAATTCTGCTGTTTTTTCCGATTCGGCAAGTGCGCTGAAGCCGACGGAAAGAAAGGCCTTCGCTTGATTGGGGTCTGCGGCAAAATAATCTCTCTGTTCTTGGAGCAGCTTTTGCAACACGGCGGATTCCGCTTGCGTTGGACGACGGCTCGTCAAGCACCGAAATAAATGGGACAATCGCTGGTCGTCCTGCGTCAAATCGCTTTGGATCACTCGCAACGCCAGACTCCGGGCGGCTTCGACAAACTGCGGATCATTCATAAACACAAAGGCTTGCAAGGGAGTAGCGGTGGTCTCACGCCGGACGGAACAAACATCGCGTTTGGAAGCGTCCAAGGCCATCATCACCGGCGCCGGAGCGGTTCGTTTCCAGTAAGTGTATAAACTTCTTCGGTAGAGTCCTTCGCCTTGATCCACTTTGGACGGTTTGAAAGCAGCGGCGACTTCGTAAGGTTTGACCGGCGGACCGCCGATTTTGGTTGAGAGCAGGCCGCTGACGGCCAAGGCGTTGTCGCGAATCATCTCCGCTGGCCAGCGCCGCTTCGGAGAACGGCTCAGCCAGATGTTTTCGGGGTCTGCGCGCAGCAAATCCGCATTGGCTTCTGATCGTTGGCGATAAGCGGTGGAAGTTACTAACTGGCGCAGCAGTCGCTTCACATTCCAGCCGTTTTCGATGAAGTCGGCGGCCAGCCAATCCAACAATTTCGGATGCGAAGGGGGGCTTCCTTGGCTGCCAAAATCTTCGGGTGTTTTGACTAAGCCGCGTCCAAAAATCATCTGCCAATATCGGTTGACGGTCACTCTTGCGGTCAAGGGATGATTTGACGCCGTAAGCCAATGAGCCAGGCCAAGCCGATTTCGGGGCCAATCTTTGGGAAAATCGGGCAAGACTTTGGGCGTTTGGCTGTCAACCGGCGTCGTTCTCGCATCATAAGCGCCGCGAAGCAACAAGTAGGACGCGCGAGGGTGCCTGCTTTCCTTCATCACCATAATCTCCCGCATGCCGTCTTCTGTTTTGTTCAGTCGGCTTCGGAAGGTTTTTAACGTTTCCCGCGCCGCCGCAACTTGGGCGTCCACGGCGGCCAAGTAGTAGGCTTGCAACGCTTTTTTTTCTTGCGCGGACAGCGATTCGGCCGGCGCTTGCAACAAGCGCGCAAGGGATTGTCCGTCAAAAAGATGGCGCATTTCCACCGGCGCCAAGGTTCTCTCGAATATGCGAAATTCGTCCACCACTCCGCCCGGAAATCCTTTGTCTCGAAATCGGGCGCCGATTGCTACGTTGTCGTGTCCGCCGCCGGTAATGTTCTTGGTCAATTGATCTTTCACAATCTCCAACTCAATTGCCTCGCCGTCGACAAAGAGGCGCAAGCCTTCGGCGCGGATGGATCCGTCGTAAGTCACCCCCAAGTGAACAAAGCGCCGCAGCGGCAAGGGATTGCGCCCCCGAACGCGGACGGCGTTGCCGGGCCAAAAGTGAATGAGCGAAAAGCTGGGCTTGCCTTCTTCCAGCAGAAATTGATAGCCGCGACTGGCGGCATCTGTCCACGCGCGGGAGCGATGAAAAATCACGGCACGGTCAAAGTGTTTCGGAATCTTCACCCAAAGAGAAAAACTAAAGGGCTGATAGCGGGGAAAATTGCCTGTTTTGAGATCGACTTCGTCATCTCCGGACAAAACGAGGCCAAGCCCACTCTTGCCGGCGGCTTGTCGATTGGCCGCCGGTGAAGACGCCGGTTTTTCGGGATTCCAGAGGTTGGGGATTTTGCCCTCTTCCATCGATTCAAAGTCAAAGTAAGCGAGGCCGGAAATCAACGGTTCTCGGCTTGTTCGGCTTTGAATTAGCCAGGATTGAAAACGGTTTTTGGCGGCCTCTACGGCTTCCGCAAAGGCTTGTTCTTTGGATGGCAGTTCTTCTTCCCGCATTTGTCGGAGCCGTTCTTTTTTCTCTGCGGAGTCGAAAACCAAGGTCGGCGTCGGCACGGAGTCGGTAAAATAAGAGTAGAGTCCGGCTTCGTCAATGTTGGCGAAGAAAGAGCTGAGTTGATAATACTCCGTCTGCTGGATCGGATCGTATTTGTGATCGTGGCAACGGGCGCATTCCAAAGTGAGTCCCATAAACGCGGTGGCGGCCGTCTGCGTTCGATCAGCCACATACTCCACGCGAAATTCTTCCGGCACGCTGCCTCCTTCCACTTTTTGTGGATGCAGTCGGCAAAAGGTGGTAGCCAAAATCTGGCGTTCCTCCGCGCCGGGCAAAAGGTCGCCGGCCAACTGCCAGATAATGAACTGGTCATAAGGAAGATTGGCGTTGAACGCTTCCACCACCCAATCCCGCCAAGGCCAAACAAAACGATCCCGATCTACTTGATATCCGTAAGTGTCCGAGTAGCGGGCAACGTCCAACCATTCGGAGGCCATTCGCTCTCCATAAGACGCTCGATGCAAAAGACGATCTACCAATCGCTCATAACTCCCAGGTTTGGAATCGCTCAAAAACGCATCCACTTCCCGCAACGTCGGCGGCAGTCCGGTGAGGTCAAAAGTCGCCCTGCGAATCCATCGTTCCCGGCTCGCCTCTGGAGAAAACCCCAGCCCGCGCTCACGCAACCGCGCCAAAAGAAACCGATCAATCGGATGGACGCCAACCGAGTCTCCGGGAATTTTCGGCATCGCCGGCCGAACAATCGGCTCGAATGCCCAATGCCGCTCATACTCGGCTCCGGCGGCAATCCAGGCTTTTAGCATTGCCTTCTCCGCATCTTTGAGACGCCGCCCAGAATCTTTCGGAGGCATTCGATCCTCCAAGTTATCGGCATCAATTCGGCGGATCAATTCGCTCTGCTCCGGCTTGCCCGGCACAATCGCTCGAATTCCTTCCCGATCGGCCAAAGCGCTCTTCGGCTCGTCAAGGCGCAGTTTTGCTTTCCTGCTTGCCTCGTCCGGGCCGTGACAAAGGAAACAATTCTCGGAGAGGATAGGTCGAATATCCTGATTGAAGGACGGGGACACTTCAGCGCTGACCAATGGCGTTATAGCAAAAAGCATCCCGCAAAACGCTCGCGCGGCAAACCATCGACGCAAACCAACGCCCTCGACCATGCCTTTCATTCTTTTCATAAAAATTGGAAAAACCGACAACATCTTACAAATCTCATATAATGCAAAAGGACTCGCCATCCAATCTAATCCCTGCTGAAGTTCGTTGTCAAACCAGCAAAGAGCGGGCAGATTCTCTTTCCTTATTTGCGACGTCTTGCATCGCGGGGCAATAAAGGCTTGCCTTCTCTCTTGCCTTGATGTAAAAGTTTGTCTTTGCCAAAATTTAAAGAACTCGAAATGCGCTTTTTATCCTCTTATTTAATCCGTTCCCTATTGCCGGGATTGGCCGCCATCGTTCTCATCGCCCTTCCGCAATCTCAAGCGGAGCAGAAGGCAAAACGTTTTGAAATTCGGCGGTCGCTGGATTACTTGCTCTATCTGCCAAACCGCTACGCAAAAGCCGAATCGTTGCCGATGATTGTGTTCCTTCACGGCGCCGGCGAAAGAGGAAACGACATTCAAAAAGTCAAAAAACACGGCCCGCCCAAAATCGTCGAGTCCAATCCCGACTTTGAATTCATCGTGCTTTCCCCGCAATGCCCCGCCGGGCAACGCTGGAATCCGCAAGACGTCCTTTCCCTTGTGAATCACATACTGAAAACCCATAAAGTAGACCGCCAGAGAGTCTATCTCACCGGACTCAGCATGGGCGGATACGGAACTTGGGACACGGCCGTGAACCATCCCCATGCTTTTGCCGCCATTGCGCCCATCTGCGGCGGCGGCAATCCGCTATTCGCCCGGAAAATTCGACACCTGCCCATTTGGGTCTTCCACGGCGCCAAAGACAAAGTAGTCCCCCTTTCCCAATCCAAAACTATGGTCGACGCCGTGAAGAAAGTCGGCGGCAATCCCAAGCTCACCATCTACCCCGAAGCCAGCCACGACTCGTGGACCGAGAGCTACGCCAACCCCGAACTCTACAAATGGTTTCTCAAACACAAAAAACCGACGATAAAACGTTAAACCGTTAACGCGGAATGCCTACGGCATTCGCTCGGGTTGAAGAGTGGGCAAAATCTTTTCTATCGGCAAAACCGCGCCGAAACAGTCAAGTCTCGGCCATTTGCTCGCCAAACCCCCTCAAGCGAATCCGCTTGACTGTTCTTCGTCTGCCAAACTTTTTTTCTTTTTTTGGATTTAGGGGTTGACTCGTTGTGGTGGAGCGATTAAAAAAGAAGAAATTTTTGACAGTTACATCTATAAAACAGGAGATTCTTATGAAGCAAAAACTATTTTTCTTAGCGGTCGTGGCCTGCCTTTGCGGGGGGGGGGGGGGGGGGGGGGGGGGGTACAACGCCCAAGCGCAGTTGATCCTTGACGTCTACCCAAGCCAAGACAACCCAACCAACCAAACCCTTTGGATTTTTAGCGGCAGCTCCAGTGTCGGCTTCGCCGGCACTCTCCGCACTTCAGGCAACCATTCTTCGGCGGATGGCTGGCAAACGGCCAGCGACATTTACAACGCCAACCCGCCTTCCAACGCGCAAATCACGCTCTCTCCCCTGCTTTCCAGTTCCAACTCCAAAGACATCGCATCGGTCAATGCCCGAATTCCCGGCGGCGGCAAAACCGACATCACTTTTGCCGCCAGCGCGACGAACACGCCCACCATCACCATCGGCACCACGCCCGTCAACCGCACGATTGCTTCGATGTTCATGAATAATGTAAATGTCGCCGATAACATTGGCATTCGGGTGAGCAGCACCTTCAACTATGGAAGTCTCACAGGACAGGCTTCTTCTTGGACGGGGTCGGGCGTGCTGAACAAGCCGATTGGAGATTTCTTCATTAAGAATGTGGGGATCTATGCGGGGTTGAGAGCGAATTTTGCCGGCAGCGGAGTGACTTTGCGCATTCACAGCGCCGTCATCCCTGAACCGGAGGAATATGCGCTTGTGTTTGGTTTGTTTGCGCTTGGCTTTGTGATTGTTCGCCGCCACTTCCAAAAGAAACGCCAACAAGCCGCCACTATCGACTTGTGATTTTTGGCTTCTGCGGAGAGGTTGGCCTCGTTTTTTCGGCAAAGATGACGGATTCCACTTTGCCGTTATGAACCGTTACTCTGCCGCGGGCAAGGAGAACTCTTCGCCGAATTCTTCCAAAATCCGCCGCAACAGAGCCGTCGGCAACGCAAAGGTGCTTACCCGATCCACGCGGGCAATATTAACGCCGACGCCGCGGCCGCTCAAATCCACAACCAACCCGCCCATCGCGCGGGCGTCCACGGGAATGTCGTGCTGGATCACTTCCTCGAATCCAGACAATCGGGTCGACGTTTTTCCGTTCAAAGACCAATTGCGGCTAAAACGGCCAAAGGAAGCGGAGCGAAACCCCAAGGTGACCTCAAGATGCAAAGTGCGGTCGCCGCGCTGCAAAGCCAACTCGACGCTTTCTCCGGGATAATGCGAGGCAATGGCTCTTTGAAGCTGCTCCACTAAAAAGACCGCTTGGCCGTTCACTGAACGAATCACATCGCCTCTTTGAACGCCGTCCCGAGCCGCCGCCGTTCTTTCATAAACAGCTTCCACCTCTACGCCGCCGAGCGACAATCCTTCCCGCCTCAAAGAAACGCCCAGCACGCCGCCTTGCCGTTTGACGAATCTGGAATCAGCGCTGACAATGCCTATTTTGACTTCCTTCGGCGAACCGGCCGGACAAACCAAAAACTTCCCCCGAACAATCTCCCCAGAATCAGCAAACAAAGCGGCTTTGCCAAAAGAGATGCCCAGACGAAGCACCGCAACATCGTTGCCCTCGTCCACAGCAACCGCAATCGGCGTCGCTTGGCGGCCATCCGGCAGGCGAACCGCAGTCTGCCATCCTAGCTCGCTCGCCTTGGTTACTACCAAACCGTCCCGACGAACCACCGTGCCCAAAGCCTTCGGCTTCCCATCATCCAGGATTTCCACGGTGACCGCCTCTAAATCCTCCGCCAGTTTCGCAACCGCCAAAAGCGTTTCGGCGCCGTTGGTTCGGAGTTTTTCCGGGAGTTCTTCGCGCAATTCTGAAGCGCGCCCCGCATTTCCAACCAGCATCGCCGCGCTCAAAAGCCCCGCTAACCCTATGCCCCTCATCATCCGCGCTGTTTTGTTTCGCCTCATTTTCTCAAGATTTCTGCATGTTTAAGATGAGATTTTGCGCTTGCATGGTTGTTCCCGTTCCCTTGGGGTCGTTGCAATCAAATCAAAATAGGTATGCCTTAGTTTTGCCGTTGCGGCGGCGGTTGCGCTTGGCCGGCTTGCTCGCCAACGGCAAGGGCTTGTTCGGAATGGTCGTGCCAATCTCTACCATCGGCTTTTCGGTGTGTTGATTGATTGTTATTGGCATTTTTGGATAGACGCCATCATCGCCTTTGAAGCGGTCTCGCACCGACCAGTGCTGCATTCTGCGGAAGGATTGCTCGCCGTTCGGCATCTTGAAAGTGCCGCAATCCAACGCCTCTTTTTCCATTCCTTTTGTCCATCGGTGTGCACTCTTTGGATTGTCGCCGTCCAGCGTAATGAAGATGCCCGCCGCAACGCCGGGGATAGAGTTGATTCTGTCCTTGAAGGCTCGGACTTGATCGATGGTGAATCCTCCGCCTTTAACTTGAACGATGATTTTGTCTTCGCCGTATTCGGTTTGGCCATACAGCAATCCACTGCCGTCAATGCCGCCATCACAGGTTTTGATTTTGTTGGAGATGATGCCGATGTTGCCAAAGTTCAATGACTCGGAAGCCCATGCTTCGAATTTCTTTTTGTCTTTTTTGGCGAGTAGTTTGGCGCCGGCAAAGTTGGTAGGAATGCCGTAAATGGGAACGTCCAACCCGCATTCTCTTTTGAGTCGTTTGCGCGCCACTTCGTAAATGGTGAACACGGAAATATCCATGCCGATGAAACGGCGTTTGTTTTGGACTGCCGAATGCATGGCAGTTCCGCAACCGCAAAACGGATCCAGCACAATATCGCCTTCGTTGGTGCTGGCTTGGATAATGCGATCCAATAGTTTCAACGGCTTTTGCGTTGGATAACCAAGGTACTCCTCCGAATTTCCTCGCAAGAACGGGATTTTCCACACGTTGTCTAGCACTTTATGATTTTCCGCAAGATTGAAGTCAACCACGACGTCGTTGTCTTTCAGTTTTCTTCCCAGCTTTTTTTCCAGCACTTTGATTTTTGATTTTGCCGGGCTATCTTTAATGGTTTTTGCTTCGCTGTAATACAGCTTCTTGCCTCTTATTTTCCGTTTCCACCTCTCGAACAGTTCATTTGGTTCTCCAGTTGTTTGTGGCGTGAACTTACAAGTTTCACTCTTTGAGTAGCAGAGAATAGTGTCTACATTAGAAGTAAATTTATTTTTTGCAATTCCTATTTTTGGATGATGCCAAACGATTTCATTTCGAAAATTTTCCGCGCCAAAGATGCTGTCCATAAGCATTCGGAGATAGTAGTTGGCGTACTGGTTGCAATGCAAATAGATGCTTCCGGTGTCTCGGAGTAAACCATGCAAAAGCCGAAGCCGGTCTGCCATGTAAGAGATGTAAGCCAGCATGCCGTCGTCGTTTTCTTCCAAATATGGCTTCAAGCTTTGGATCAGAAGCCGTGCGGGATGGAGTTTCTGTTGATTGCAGATGCGGTCCACCCGTTCGCGGGCTTGTTGGTCGTAAGTCCACATGTCCACGAATGCGTCCATCGAGCCGGTGTCACTCTTTTTGGCTTTGGAAGTTGGGTCTCCGTAGTTGCGTTTAGAGTTGAAGGGCGGGTCGAGGTAAATCAGGTCAATGATGCCTTGCACGCCTTGCTCTTTCCATGCTTGGATGATTTCCTCGCAATCGCCGTAATAAGCGGCGTTCGGTTGGTAGTCTAGGTTAATCGTGGTCATTAGTCTTTCTTTCGTGTTTCAAAAATTCAGGGATGCCGGTTTTGGACTGCGAGACCGGCAAACGCTCGATTTTATCTATTTCTGCGTCGCCGTTGCAACGCCGCCTCAATGTCGATCCATTCCTTTTGTCGCAAAACACGCAGTCGAACTGTCTCGCCGATTTGCCGGCTGCTGATTGCCACCCCGTATTCCCAATCGTCCTCAACGAGAAACTCATCCACTTGCCGAATCACATCTCCTTTGCGCAGAGGCGAATCTTCTCGATCCACCCGAGCCACCCGCACGCCGGGATTGGCGTCGACCGTCCGCACGCCCAAACCGCCGCGTTCCCGCATTCGATTCGGAGGAATCACCTTCCCTGCCTTCATCGAATCCCAATGGCGCAGGAAGGCTTCGACGGGCGCATGATAGTTTTGATCCAACGGCTTCCCAATGCGGCTGTGAATGCCAATCAACTCCCCGCGCAAGTTGAAAAGAGCGCAACCAGAATCTCCGCCGACGATTTGGCAATCCGACCGCATGAGATGATCCGTTTTTGAAATAATCCTGCCCACTCGAGCAACAACGCCTCGCTCGCCATCCAATCCGCCCGGATGTCCCAAAGCAAAACACCACTCCCCGACGCGCGCGCGATGCATGGCCGCCAACGGCGCATGCGGAAACGGTCCTTCTCCCTCTATTTTCACCATAGCGGCGTCCGCAAAACGAAAGGCGCCCAGACTCTTTGCCTTGCGACTCGTTCCATCCGGCAAGCGAATGCGAACCTCCCTTCCCGCGCCGACAACGTGGAACGCAGTCAACACATAGCCGTCCGAAGAGACAATCACCCCGCCTCCGGCGCCGCCGTTAACGGCCACCACCGCCTTTGCCGCATTCGCAATCGCTCCTTGCAAATGCGCCTCCAAAGCCGCCAAATCCGCAACATCAGCCGGCGTCGCATCCGCGGATTTCCCTTCCTCTCCCAACCACTCCAACTCCGCCAAAACCGGCCGATGATCCGAAACCGTTCGATCCTCCAAAATAACCACCTTCGCCACCCGCCAAGCATCCCGCCGCCGAATCAAAACATAATCAATCTCCGATTGAGGCGCCGTCGCATCCAGCCAATCATCAGACAGCATCGCCTTCATCGGCGCAGAACCCGGACGAGCATTAAAATCTCCGGCAAGAACAACCGGCGCGTCTTCAAACTCACGCAACACCCAACGAATCTGCTTCACCTGACGCACGCGAGAATCTTGACTCTGATGACACAAATGAGTTCCCCAACAATCAAAAACCGGCAAGCCGTTATCAGGAACAATCCTCGCCCGCAACAACACGCGAGACTCCTGACCAAAGTCAAACGGAAGTGGATAAGTTTCAGAACGCTCGATGGGAAACCGCGACAAAATCGCCAAACCATACTCCCCGCCATCATAAGGCATCGCCATGCCGAAGACAAAATCCATCCCAGTCAACTCAGCCAAACGAGCCGCTTGATCCACTCCGCCGGCCCGTTTTGTTCCTCGATCCACCTCCTGAAGCACCGCCACATCTGGGCGCAACTCGACAATCTTCCCCGCCAGACGTTCATAATCAAACTTTCCATCACTTCCCTCTCCGTGATGGATATTGTACGTCAAAACACGAAGCCGCTCAGCCTGCGCCGCCGGCAACAGACAAAAGAAAACCAACCAACAAACCACCCCAAAAAACCGCCCCGCCCGCGCCAGCCTTGCCCCAGAAAACAACGCCAAACACATGCAGACAAAAACAAAACAACAAAACAGAAACGAGAACATCCCCAAAAACCTAATCACAAAAACAGAAACAAACACAAAGCTTTTCTCTGCAAGAAACCTCGTCAACCACCAACCCCTCCGCCTTTTTCAATCCCTTCTTTTTATTGCTAGCAAGAAAAATCCAACCGATTTGCCGAGGCAAAAAATAAAAGCGTTGCATCCAATGGAAAACCCTTCCGCAGACTTGCGCTTCTCATCTTCTTTACGAACATTCCAAATCAAAACGTCCGCCAAATAGAAAAACCCACTCGCGGATTTTCAAAAACCATTCAATAAACCGCTCGTCAAAACGCATTCTCTCCCCGATCGATCGCCGCAACACAAGCGCAAACAGCCATCACAAAACCAACACAAATAGAACACTAATCTGTTGCTAAAGATTTCTCGAAAGACAAAAACAAACCCTGATCAACCTTGCCTCTCCAAATAATCCCCAAAAACAAACCAAAAAGCTGAATGTTTCCTCAACCTCGAAAAAAAAAGACGAAAAAGTTAAGAAAAGTGTTGACGAAGGAGATTGATCTGTGATTTTCTTGCGCTTACGGAAATCCAGTGGGTGATTCGTTGGATCGGGTCTCCCGCTGAATAGCACAGTTTGGATATGCAATGCGTCGGGAGAGTCGATCGTCTTTCCCTGTTAGCTTCGGCAAACAGGCAGAAAACTCTCGTAATCACCTTACTGGATTTTCGTAACGGCCTGGCGGGGAAAAGTTCCTTAAAACGCTTGGTCAACCATTACTAGTAGAATATTGAACAGAATAGATTGTTTTTAAGATTATGAATCAACATCATCCAAACCGACTCGATGCAACCCGGAAAGCCGGGCGCTTTTGGGATTATGTTCGCCGTGCCTTCGCTGGCATTCTGTCTTCCAATCCGCGAAATCCACACAAACCGTCAAAATTAGCAAAATTAACCATGACAAACTCCCAAGAATTCGATTCAATCGCTGAAAAGCCCGAAGTGGTGAAAACCGAGCTAAAGTCAAATCGCTGGAACTGGAAAACGGCAACCATCGCCCTAGCGACCGCAATCGCCGTCACCATCGCCGGCGTCTTTGCCATCAATCCCGAAATCCTCAACGCCGCCGAACCCCCGCCAGTCACAACCCAACCGGTAACGCCTCCCTCGCCTCCGCCAGCGTCGACTCCTCCTGCGGGAAAGCGCGTTCCCAAAGCCGGCTGGATTTATTGGGTGCTGATTGCCTTGGAAATAGCCGCCAACGCCATCACCATCAAAAATGAATTAACCGGCGAAGTGGATCGAGTCGATGTGGAGAACAACCGCCCCCATGACAAATCCGTCACAATCGAAGCCCGCCCAGAGATAAGCCTCAGTTATGCAAAAAAAAGAATCCTCTATTTGGAACCACGGGCATGACGCTGGAGAATCTGGAGGTCTTCACGAAGAATGGAGACCAGAAAGTGAAGCTTACGAAAACCGAGGCTGGTATGCTAGTTACGAATACTCCGGTAACGTAGTCGTCTGGGATGAAGACTCAGAACGTTACCAATTCAGAGATACTTACAATACAATCGTAAGCGGAAAAGGATGGATGCCCAAAATACATTGGAATGCTCTCGTCAATCTTCCCTCATCAGATGATCTGAATCCAGACTACGACTACGCTAATGATCCAGCCAGCGAAGCATATTTGAGAGCCGGCATCTACTATATTAGTGGCAAAAGCACTGTTCATGTCTATGGCCCCGTGACAGTTACTTCCAAACCCCAAACGCCTCAACTGAGTCGATCCGGCGTAGACGCCAGTCTGGCCGCGGCCGCCAAAAAGGAAAACCTGCGCTATACCGCCAAAGTCTGGTACGACATAAGAAAATTGACTTGGGTGCCCGGCAAAGATGCCCGATATGATCAAGGCGGCCACAAGGGACACTGGTCAGACGGGGCATGGCAGAATAATCAAGATAGAGCAACCAACCCCATTCCCAGCTGGGAAAACTACGAAGAAGATGTAACCATCTGCGAGATGTACCATCAGGTTCGGGCTGAATCTGTCTATGGAGGGATCGACGTTTGGTGGTATAAAAATATCCATCGCGAAACTCTCACCATATCCCGAGTGCCAAGCAACGATCCTAACGCCACTCCCATTGTCCAAAACGACGTTCCCTTCAAACGCACTGAATGGATTGTGAATGATCGAGTTCTCTCCAATAACTACGCAGACTACGAAACAAACTAAAATGAAAAAACAACATAAGATTCCTACAGGAAAGCTTTCCATGATGAAACAACATTGGATGCCTATTGCGATAGTGGTCGGCTTTGCTATCGTTCTGTTTTTGGTGATTCGATACGACGTGCTATACAAGCAAGAATCAGTCAAGCCGCAAAAAATGACACCGGAAGAACTGGAAGTTCTGCGGAAGAAGGAAAGAGACCAACGATACCAAAAAGCGTTCGTGCCTCAACAACTTCAAGAAATAGCCGTCAAAGCGGAGATCAAAAGACTTGCCGATTGGAAGGCTAACTTCCCTTGGAAACCGACGCATGATCCCGCCCACAAGTTTGTCCCTAAGAGGCACTTGATCGACCTTCGCAACGCCCAAATCGATCCTTCTGATTTGATGGGACAATTCCCGGATTATAATATGGCGCGCTGGGAAGACATTCATGCCGGTGACTATCACATGCGTCTGAAGAAGTTCTTTGAGGACGAATCTCGTTTCTCTCCACAGTTCCAACAAGTCTACGAAATTCTCAACGAAGAAGGCCGCGGACACAACCCTGCCATAGCGATTCGGATTTTCCGCAGTCTGCTTCGCTACAAGCATGCTTTGACGCTTCCCGAAGACTGGCAGGATCCCATATTTGGAAAGAGCCGCGAACAAGAGGTCGAGTTCTACTACAAAAGTATGCGTGGTTGGTTGTCCGATTCGGAATGGCTAAATCCAAACTATTCGACGGAAGAGGGCAAGGCGGAAGCGGAGCGCATTCGGGATCTTTTGGTGAACGAAGTGCAAGGCATGGAAGAACTCTCTCGTGATACCATGGAATATACCACTAGCACTGGTTTGAGTAGCCGAAGTGAAATGGGCAAAGCCTTACTCTCAGGCGAGGAAGAGATGTTAGTTCCTTATGAAGGTTGGTATGAGGAAGCGCGAGGTTTTTACGCTAACCAACGCTATCATTTCCGGCGAAGCATTGAAGAAGGCGATCCTTCTTTGAAAGCATTGATGCCCGAATTGTTTCCGCCGGTGAAAATTAAAAATGGGGTATTGGTGGATAAAGACGGCGATCCAGTCAAACACTTTGAAGGCGCCAACTATCGCGTCATCAACCACAAGCATGAGAGTTTTCCCATGCCGATCAATGAAGACGGCACTATCCGCTTGCCGACGCTAGAAGAGATGGAACAGATGCGCGCTAATGGCCAAGCCAAGCAAGACCCTTCTTCGCCTTCGCCGGAAGCACTAGCGGAACAGTTTCGCGCAATAAAACAGATGCGCGCCGCAGGGCAAGTTAAAGAAGACTTATCTTCGCTTCTTGGCGGCGCAGTAGATATGGAAATGGATATGCCGCCAGCAGAACCTACACCATACCATCCACTAGAAAACAACCTAAGCGAAGAGTAAGTTTTATGATAAGTTCCACATCCTCCTCCGCAATGAAACACGGATTAGGGCGTTTATTCTTCTGCTAGGGGCAATAGGCAACTCCAACATTGGTTTCCAAAAGTTTTCAAAAACCGTTGACGCACTTCTTTGCCGATCTCTTTGCCGCGAATTATCCCGAAGACCGTGGCGCCGCTTCCTGATAACAAAGCACCGGATGCACCGGAATTCAACAATTCCAAGCGAATGATTTCCAAAACGGTATACTTTTTGAAGACCGGACGTTCCAATGAATTGAAAAGCCCTTTCATCGAGGCTTTCCAATTGCCTGCTTGAAGCAACTGGATCAATTCTTCCGCAGAAACCGGCGCAGGATTTCCGTCCGCTTCGTTCAATTGAAGTTTTTGATAAGCCCACGACGTAGGCACGCCAAAACCGGGATTGACGAGGATCACGCAAGCGTCTTCAAAAATCTTGAACGGCGGCAAGGGGCGCACTTTTTCTCCTCGGCCAAAGGCAAGGGCCGGGCCGTTTCTCAGAAAAAAAGGAACGTCTGATCCCAATTGAGCGGCCGTTTCAAACATTTTTTCCGCCGAGAGCACGCCATCGTACAGCCGATTTAAAATCAGCAGAGTGGCCGCTGCATTACCGCTTCCACCGCCTAGTCCGGCGGCGACTGGGATGTTTTTTTTGAGATGAATCCGCAAACCGTCATTTCTTCCCAAGGCGTTTTGGAAGGCGCTTGCCGCTCGGCAAATCAGGTTATTCGCTCCGATTGGGACTTCGCGATGATCGCATAAAAGTTCCACGCCAGGCCGGCTGACAAACTTGACGGACAATTCATCGAACAAGGGAAGCGGTTGTATAACGGTTTCCAGATCGTGAAATCCATCTTGGCGACAGCGCAGAACTTTCAAAAGCAGATTAATTTTGCAGCCGGAGCGAATCGTTTCCATGGAAAAGGAAGCCACAAAAAGGCGACGGCTTTCTTATCGCCGGCGACCTTCCTCAACTAACATTATCCCTAGTAATCGAAAACTTTGAAGCGACTCCCCGGCAAGAACGGAGCGACGTCGCCGCCGCTAAATCCCAGTGCGCCATCTGCGGCGAATGTGGAATCGGAGAGCAGATTTGGCCGAAAGTTGTCTGGATACCGGCCGTATTCGGGCTTCAAAATGGGATCGTATTTGGGGATTGGAAAAGTGGCCACTTCGTAAGCACCAAGGAGCGTTCTCGTTGCGGTTCGACGGATCCCGCGAACCAAACCAGTCGACAATCCCTCTTCCGGGCCATCCCAAATTGCCGATTGCTCCATAGAGTAACGCAACTCTCCCAAACGGCTTACTTCGGTCAGATTGGTTAATCCCCTGCCGAGTTTTCGCTCCGGTCCCGCGCAACCGGTCGACAGAAACGCCGCCGCCGCAACACAAACAGTAATAGTCAGAATACGCATAATGAAAAAAGTTAATTGACGTTATTGCATCGGAAAGCCCTTTGTAAAGCCTATTTTTCTTTCCATTCGCAAATAAAACGAATCGGCTCTTCGGATGGCCAACCAAACCGCTATGTATCTTGCTTCTCCATGCTTATTTCCGATTCTTTTTCTCGCTTTTCCCAGAACCGAGAAATGAAGACGCTCAACTCATAAAGGCACTGCAACGGCACCGCCATTAGAATCATGGTTACGGGGTCGCCGGTCGGCGTCAGGACGGCGCAAACAGCTAAGTTGATGATCAACCAATACGGCCGAAACCTTACCAGTTTGGCATAATTTAGAAGACCAACCTTGACCATTGTCAGAAGCACCACGGGCAATTGAAAGCTCAGCCCCATTGCCAACATCAACTTGCAAACAAAACTGATGTAGGACGCCGCCCGCCACTCGTCGGATCCAAAGCCCATCCACTGCGAAAATTGCACCGTCGCCTTCAACGCAATCTGCATCAAAATGAAGTAACAAAGGGCGACACCGAAAATGAACAAAACAACGCCAAAGCCCGCGGTTTGATAAAGGAAACGCTTTTCGTGAATGTGCAAGGCTGGCAGAATGAACTGCCCCAGAAAAAAGATCACAAACGGCGAAGCCACAACAAGACCGCCATACAACATCAACTGAATCGCCACTTTGAACGGACCAATCGGACTGTAATTCTTCAACATGGGCGTTCCAATGCCGGGTTCGGAGTCATTCTGTTCCACAGTCTCCAACTCTATCGCCAAAAATCTATTGGTGTCTACCTTTCGAAGGCGGAGAATTGCCCGATGCGCAGATTCCGCAGACTGAATTTCTGGAAATTCGTTGGTGGCCACCGATTCGGGAAGAATCATCAAGCGTTTCTCCCCCAAGTAAATGCTGAGGTCTTTACTTTCCGCCTGCTTGGCCTGAGCGATGTCCAATGGCCAAGTCAGAAACGAAACAAGAAAATTGCTCGCCGCTAAACAGAAAACCATGGAAAGAACGACTGCGGCCAAACATTTGAGAAGAGTCCAGCGAAGATCTTCTAAATGCTCCAAAAAGGTTTTGACGGGGCCGCCGCCTTTTTTCTCATTTTCTTCAGGATGCAGGCCGCCCTCCTGAGACGGATGCTCGGATTCGGACATGAAAGGAAAAGAAAAGCCGAGACGTTGATTAGGTTTTAGGCGGTTCGCTGGGCTTGACGGCGGTTGGTTCTGGTTTTGAGGAACTTGACGGTTCTACCGGACTGGAAGCGTCGGTAGAGCCGGGAAGGGACGAATCCTCCTCTTCAATGTTGTCGATGGCTCGCTGTAGATCGCTCTGAACGTCGCGGCTGGCTTTTTTGAACTCTTTGATGCCCTGCCCTAAACCGCGGGCTAATTCGGGAAGCTTCTTGGCGCCAAACATAAGCAGGGCGACCCCCAAAATTCCAGCAATTTCCCACGGGCCGAGGAAGGCGAAAAACGTTGTATTCATATCCATTTACGATTGGAAGTTAATGTACCGATGTGAAACAGTAAAGTGTCAAAATAAACTTCGATTTTTTCTCCATTAAATTACGAGAAACCAGAAACTAAGGCCTCAGAAGAACAAATTCTCCGCGCCGATTTTTGGCATAGGCGCTTTCAGTCTCGCCTAAAACCGCAGGACGATCTTCGCCCCAGCTTTCCGTGGTGATCCGCTCTGGAGGCACTCCGAGTTGGATAAGCACTTCGCGAATGGACAAGGCTCGTCGCTCGCCAAGCGCTCGATTGTATTCGTCCGTCCCGCGTTCGTCGCAATGGCCTTCCACTTTGACCATTGTCTCAGTTTCGGCTTTGAGATAGTCAGCCACGTCTTCCACTTTGGGCAATTCTTTCGGCGAAATGGAGGAACGATCGAAACCAAAATAGACAGTGTGCGGCGCAAGAGTTTCGCGGTCTTCACTGGATCCAATAATGGAATCGCGGTCAGGAAGAGGGCTTTGCCCGTCGCCATTCAAAAATCCGTTGCCATCTAGCGTGCCGCCAGCGCCCGGATTGGGGTCATCATAGCCGTTCAGCAATCCCGCGGGATCGCCATCGCCCACAATGGCTCCCTCGTTGCCGGGAATAGGGGTCAACGACTTTGCCTCTCGCCGGCATCCGGCAAGCGCAACAAAAAACATTAACAAAAGAAATGTATTGAGAAGGACGTTTTTATTCATCAGCTTGTTCAATCAGTTAGCCAGCGGTCAAATTCATCTCAACGAGCCCAAGCAGGTTGCGAACTGTTTCCCGAAATATTTTGGACATCTTGGACTCGTTTGGTGGGAACGTCAAGTATGGATAATGTTTTGCGTCGATTTTTTTTTCGCATGAAGACGATATTTCTCGAATTCGGCGCCCAAGATGGATCTTCTCCCTGCGTTAACACCTTTGCTTCTCCGCCCTTTGCAGGCACCACGCAGATGTAAAACCGCCTTCCCATTTGGGCGGTGAAGGCGATTTGCCGGCCATCGGGCGACCAGTCAGCCTCTGAAAAAACCCCACTTACTCCGGTCGTTCTGAGTCGACGCATCCCGCTTCCCGACGGGTGAATGAGGTACAGTCTGTCGCCGCCGCTCACGGATGAGGTGAAGCAAATTTGATTGCCATCGGGCGACCAGCAAGGACAAGCGTCTATTTCCCGAGTCTTCGTCAGTCGTTTTAAATCCCGGCCATCCGAATTGGCCACGTACAGATCCGGGCTGCCATCTTTGCTGAGGATCATCGCCATCCGGCGGCCGTCGGGCGACAAGGCTACGCTGGTGTTTAGACCGGAATAACGGGAAACTGCGGAACGTTGACCTGACGACAAATCATGGCTAAATATGTCCGGATTTCCCATTTTGTAAGAGGTGTAAAAAAGTTTTAATTCTCCGGGAGACCAAGCGGGGGCGGCAACGTTGGATCGATCCCAAGTCACCGGCTTGGCGCGATGCCCATCGTAATCAGCAACGTGAATCTCGGGAATCCCCCCCGACGACCAGTTCTTGTAGGCGATTTTTGTGAGCGCAATGCCTTTTTCCTTAAAAACTTCCTCGACTACGGCATTAGCTAAGGCGTGCGCTTGCCGTCTTCCGGCCTCTGAATAACGCAACGAAAAAAGCGCGCTCTCGCCGCCAAGACGATCCTCCAGCCTCCCGTGAAGCCCGCCCTTATTGCCGCCGGCCAAGACGAACTGCCCCTTTCCCGCTGGAACGACTTTCCACCCCATCACCTCAAGGTCAAAGGTCAGAACTTTGAGGATTTCTCCCGAATATCCTTTTAGTTCGATGGGAACAGGGTCCGTCGTCCCAGACTGCCATCGCTCTAAATGGATTTCGTTCTGAGCGATGCTGTTTTCCCCAAAAAACACAACGCTCCAGAAACTAAAACAAACTGCAAGAAATCGCTTTATTTGGGCAGTTTTATTCTGTGTTAATTCGTCCATCTTTCAGATTGAAAGCAATTGTAAAGGTTCGATCTTTGATTGAGGTTTTTGATGGCGGTTTCTCGGAGATTTTCCGGACTCGATCCAACACATCTTGAACGGAATCATCCAACTCCGCAACGCCGGAAGGTTGCACTATCTGGGCGGAAGCGACGGAGCCGTCGAGATTGATAACCACCTTCGCCTCGACAGTAGAACGAGAATTCGAAACTTTTGTCTGTTTTCTCCATCTCCATCTGTCATCGTAGAATTTTCCAACAAATCGACGCCAGTTTTCCGAAGCGTTGTCCGCTCCTAATTCAGCCACTTCAGACCTATCGGACAAATTTTGCTCCGATAATGTTCCTAGTCTATCGCGAATTACTTCCTGTCGATCATGAGCGGCTTGGGAAGCTCTCTCTCGTTGCTGTTTTTGCGCTTTTTCGGAGATTTGAGTCGTCGGCATTCGCTCTATCTTCTGGAATTTGTTGAAGTCGGGTTTGTTCTTTATCTCTGGTTTCTTCGGCCTGGTTTGCGGCGGCTTTTTCGGTTCGATCTTGGGTTTTTGAGGAGTAGGAACCGGTTTTTTTGGAGATTTCTTTGGCTTGGGAACTGGTTGTGGTTTTGGCGCCGGCTTTGGCGGTTTGACTTTGACGGGTTCAGGATCTATCAAAACGGGTTCGGGCGCAGGCGGGGACAGCGTTGTTTGCAATGTCTGCTGCCTCAAAACGGCCTCGATGGATGCGGAAGACTGCAAGCGAATCTTCAAAGCGGGAGACTGCGGTTTCTCCGGAGTGAACGAAGACGCCGGCAGAATCAACAAGCCCAACAGCAAGATCCCGTGGACGCCTGCGGAAACGAGCAAATACTTTTTCTGGTTCACCTTCACTGGAACTCTGTGCGCATGGAAACCTCGGGGATTCCCAACTTTGTCAACAAATCCACCACGGCCATTACCTGACCATGCTGTACGGTCTTGTCTGCCCGCAAGTAGACGATGATATTGGGATCCGCTTGCAAGGCGTCGGCCATGGCCGATGATAAACTGACCAGATTCACCTCTGTTTGGTTGAGATAGTATTTTCCTTCGGCGCTCACTTCCACAACGCGAATTTGTTCTGGTTTCAGGGGAACATCCGGGCTGCCTCCCTGCGGAAGTGACAAAGCTATCCCCTGATCCAGCAACGGAGTTGTGATCATGAAAATAATCAACAAAACAAAGGCAAGGTCCAGCAACGGAGTAATATTAATATCACTCAACGTCACTAGCGCGTTTCGCTCGGAAAACCTTCGCATGCTTTAACTATGTTGGAACTATTCAAACTCCCGTTCTGGTCCGCCAAGCAACTCTCTGGGAGGCCGACACTTTCGAACGCTTGGGTTTTGTTTTAGACTTCGTCTGTAAATTCAATTTCCATTCTGGACGCAAACTCATGAGCAAAATTATCCATATCCACGGTCAACACCCGCAAATGATGCACGAGCCAATTATAGCCGAACATGGAAGGAATCGCCACCAACAAACCGGCCACGGTTGTTACTAGAGCGGAGGCCACGCCGGGAGCCATCGTCGTCAACTGAGCATTTCCCATGCGGGCGACTTCGGCAAAAGTGCTCATTACTCCCCAAACGGTGCCCAGCAAACCCAGAAAAGGCGCCCCACTCACCGCAATCGCCAACAAAATCAACCCCGACTCCAACCGCAAGGATTCCCGGGCAACTGCCCGTTCCAAAGCGCGTTTTACATGTTCGGCGCTTCGGAGGCTCACCTTGCCGCCGCGGTCGGCAGGCTCTTCTTCGGCTCGCCGGAGTCCCAATTCCAATTCAAAACAACCGGATTGATAAACGGTGTAAAGCGGACAACCGTCCACTTGAATTTTTCGCTTGAAGATCGAAAGCAGCTCTTTCTGCTCTCGAAATTCTTGATCAAACAATCGATTCCATCGGCTGGCACGGCGCATCTGCATTGCCTTTGAGGCCATAACGCTCCATGCGAAAATCGAAAACAGAACCAGAAGGACAATGATCGCCTTCCCCTCCGGCCTCGCTTGATCCCACACAAAGACAATCTCGAATTCAGAAGGCATCAACATCAACGAAGCATTTATTCCACAGCAAAAACGGCCAAAATAAGAAACCAGAAAATAAGTCAAACAACTGCGCCGGGGCAAAAATTTCCCGCGATTTCCAAAGAATCCTCAATTATCAGCCGGGAGGCAAAGATTTATGTTCCTCACTTGTCCGTGGTTGGAAGAAGTTTCGTCCGAAGCACCGTTCTCTACGGAAGCAACGGTTTTTTTCTGGGAATCGCGATAGCTCGCAACTACCCAATCACTTAAAACCTTTTCCGGATTCTCCACTGCAACGGCATCCAAATCGAATCTGCTTTGTCCCGTGTTTTGAGCAATCAACTTCAACCCAAATTGAAAATCCTTAAAGCGCGTCTGGCAAATTTCCTGCAGAGATTTCTTTCCTTCCGCAGCAAAGACGAGGAGTTTTCGCATTCCATCCTCCGTAAATCGAATAACCAAACCATGAGACGCTTTAAACTTCTGGGTGAATTCATCAATCTCTCTTTTCGCCGCTTGAATTTCTGGATCCTCTTGTTGCCGCAAAATTTGCTTCAGATGGACTTCGGGGGCGTCAATGACATCTCGAGTCACCTCAAAACGCCGAACAGAACTGCTAGGAAGCTCGAATTTATAGTTTCGAAAAACACGTTCGCAAATGGTCATCAATCCGCGGGCGCCCGTTTTCTCCGCCGCCGCCAAAGACGCAATGCGGCGCAAAGCCTCTTCGGCAAAAAGAATCTCAATTCCATACGCCTCAAAATCGGCTTTGTACTGACGAATAATGCTGCCTTCCGAAGATTTGAGAACAAAATAGAGGTCATCCTCCGTAAGAGACCGGCAAACCACTCTTACCGGCAATCGCCCGGCAAATTCCGGCTCGAACCCATAGTCCAGCAAATCGCTGGTTTCCACCCGGTCTAGATAGTCTGTTCCGTCGGAGGGCTCTTCCGGCGGTAGCGTCGCTGCAAAACCGATTTCCGATTCGTTCAACCGTTTCTTGATGATCCTTTCCAAACCTTCAAAGGCGCCGCTAACAATAAAGAGAATGTGTTTGGTGTTGATATGGCTTTCGGTTTTCCTTCGACGCTGGAAATCCATCATCGCTTGAATCTGCCCGGCTACGTCTTGCTGCGACCGAGCGGAAACATCCGTTTCCTCCATCAATTTCAAAAGGTTTGTCTGCACTCCCAAACCGCTGACGTCTCTGCCGACCGACTGGTCTGATTGGGCGATCTTGTCAATCTCGTCAATGTAGATGATGCCGAATTGGGCTTTTTGCACGTCTCCGTCCGAGCGGCGATAGAGCTCTCTGACCAGGTCTTCGACATCGCCGCCAATATATCCTGTTTCAGAAAACTTCGTCGCATCCCCTTTCACAAAAGGAACGCCGATCAATTCCGCGACGCTCCGAACCAAATAAGTCTTTCCCACACCCGTGGGGCCGAGGATCAGAATGTTCTGCTTAGCATAATTCGGCAACGATTTGCCTTCTCGGGCAAGGCGAACATGGTGATAGTGATCGCACAACGCTACGCTCAGAACCTTTTTCGCCTCTTCTTGTTGAATGACATACCGGTCCAAATAGGCTTTGACATCTCGAGGCCGGTAGTCGAACGAAAAACTTTCTTTTTCTTCCTCCTTTTGCGTTTCCCCCGGCGGACCAGAATGCGCCTGAAACCCTGCTGGATTCCCAAAGTTCGGCATGTGTTGCCGCATCAATTCCGCAAACTGTTTCTGAAAATCTTCCGGTTTCATCCGTTGAATCAACAAATTTCCGGGCTTGCCAAACTAGCCCGGCAAAGATTCGTCAACCTCCCTTTACTACTCATAACACAATCTACTTCGATCTAGCCAAACGCAGGGCATTTTCCGCCAAACATTCGGCTTGGCGAACCGTCGCCGCAAACGAACAACTCGTCCAAATGACCATATCCGCCAAACGCATTTTTCGCTCAATCGCCCACTGGGCTTTCAACCTCTGTTGAATGTGATCCTCGCTCCAACCCCGAACGGCAAGACGCTCCCTTTGCTCTTCTCTTCGGCAAGCCACACAAACGATAAAGTCCAATTCATCCTCCGCTCCAACCTCGTAAAGCAAAGGGATAACGACGAAAATCGGCCCGGCTTCCTGAGATCGAAACGGTTCCACGCGACATTTCCAAAGCAATCGAATTCGCGGATGGAGAACGCGTTCCAGCTGTTTTCGTTTGCCGGAGCTTTCGAAAACAATCTCCGCAACTCGCCGACGATCCAGCCCGCCTTCATCGTTTAATACCGTCGATCCGAAGATTTGAACAACCGCCGGCAACGCCTCCCCGCCGGGCTTTGTCAATTCCCTCGCTAACACATCGGCGTCCAAAACAGGAAACCCAAATTTCTCCAACAAACCCGACAAAAACGTCTTCCCCATACCTATCCCACCCGTAACGCCAACGACACTCATTCTGCAATGGAAAGATTAGCCAAAGCAATTTTCCTAAATCCACTAATGGAAACCAAGATTTTCCGGCCACAAACCGAAGGAAATAGCGTTTCATTGCATTGACATAGATAAGATTCTAACGAGGTTTTTTGAGTTCTCAAAAGACATTCACTCGAAATGCTTTCATTATCGGGCAATCGCTCGGAAAAAACGCTGTTGATCTCCTTCAAATTCCGGATCGGAAAACTCAATGACCACCTCATTATTCACCAGACCAACCTCCAACGGCGACCAATCCACCAAATTTTCGGAAGATTCAATTTGATACGCCCGACCGAGTTCCCCCTCGATTCGAAGTTTTATCCCTTCATGAACGATATCCACAAACAGCCGAGGAACAACAACTTCCGTCCGCTCAAACGGAAGACTTAAATTGTCGATATAGGCGGTGTCGTCCCCTTCTTGGCTTGAGTTGACGACGTCCTTCGAATAGCGCCATTCCAATTCCACATTGCCCGGCGGCAGAACAAACTCGTAACTTTGCCAAGGAACCTCGCCCGACCGCTTTCCAAAATCAGTATCCATCTCTCCATTGATGTAAAATTCAAAGACATCCCAGTCTTTTTCGGAACTGACTCGAAAATCAAACGAAGCCATTCCGCCGGCAACTTCAGTGCGCAGAATGAGCGAGCTGCTTTGCCCATCGCTGATTCTTCCAGCGCGCGCCGAGAAATTTCCAACAAAAGACGGCACCGGCGGTTCTTCGTCCATACCCCACTCTATCACCTCCCAAGGTTGGTTGCCTTTAAAACTGTATTCCAATGCCGTCAGATTGCCGGACTCAAACCCATCTGAAATCGAAGACTCAAAGATGGCTCTCAAACGAAAATCTTTATTAATCGCCAAAGTCAAAGGATTTGCAGTGGATTCTACGTCGCCTTCCCAACGGACAAACCGAAAGTTGTCCTCCGGCGTTGCTTGGAACGTCAGCTCGACGCCCGCCGCAAAGACTCCTCCACCAGGATGAACGCTCCCACCGGGGCTGTTTTCCACGCTGACATCAAACACCATCCCCGGCGTAAAGACATAGCGCATATCCGCCACGCCGAGATCGTCGGGATAACCGTCCAAGGCAATCCAATATCGGACTCCGGCGCGAACCGCCTGCGAGATCGCGCTCCATCCTCGTCGATCCGGATCATCAGGATAGGCGTCGTTGTTAGAAGCCACGTGCTGAAGCTCGGCCACCTTCTCCCCAGTATAAACCGCCAGCAAAGTATCAAAATCTGCTCTTATAATCTCGAGTGTCAACACGCCATCCTCGGTCGGAGTAAAAGCATACCAAACCGAAGCGCCTCCTCTGTTTCCAGCATGGTGCGGCTCTCCAGTCTGCTTGTCCGCCCTGCGAATGTCGGCTCTCACCTCGCCGGATATTTCTTCGAGAAGCTCGGCATTAAAGAAATGATTGTTAGAAGGGCCGGACGCCAAGTAATTCACTTCCACAGTTTTTATTTCAGACACGTTGCCTGCAAAATCCACAGCCGTTACCTCAATTACATTCCGCCCCGACAACAGCGGAACAGAATAAGTCCATTCCGTTGTGCCCGTAGCTCCCCAAGAAGAAATTTCGCCCTCGCGGCGAATGCGAACCCGTTCTACGCCGCTCGCATTGGGGGAAGGATCGAAGACGGTACCCCTTAATTCAATTCGTTTCTCCGGAGAATTGATACCGCTTGCGGGGGAACGGATCACCACTGCCGGAGCCGTTGAGTCCGCAGTGCCATTCGGCGTCAACCGAAATCGCAAAGTCCCAGATTCTTCTTCTGAAGCGCCGGCCACCGCAATTCGATATGGCTGCCCTTGCGCCGTTGAAAACTTTAGTTGGGCATGGTTTCCCGTTTCATCGGGATCCACCGGACCGGTTGCAGACGCAACCGGCGTCAACCCAGTCAACAACTCATTTCCGGTGTAAACGCCGATTACCGTATCATAATGGCTACCAACCGTGTCGATAAACGCTTCTCCATCCTCAGACGCCGTCCACGTCCACCAGAGACTGTAATCGGAATCATACACCTCGGCATGGAAAGGCTCCACACGAGCACAGAATCCGATATCTTCTTCAGTCCTCTCGGGCTCGCACCTCTGGTCATTCCTGTCCGCGTACTCAATGGTGGCAAAGCGTGTGTCAATCACTTCAAACGGTTGGCTCGTCCCCTCTGCCGGCAGTTTGAACGAAGACGCAAAATCGTCATTCCCCGGCGGTTTCACGACGTGATAGCGCACTTCTTCCGAGACATATTCTTTTTCGTCCTCTTCAGGCGCCTCGGCTCGCAAGGAGAAAACGTATTCGCCGGGTTCTTCCGGCATGGTCAATTCGGCGGTGTATAAAGCATCATTCTCCAAAACATCCGGCGCTACACCATCATTTCTAAAAGAAATTGAATTTCCTTCCGGCAAAGTCGTTCCCGTAACAATCGCGTTTGTGACTCCAAAGACGTCGGTAACACGCACAATTACTGTCACCTTAGAGCCCGTTTGGAGTGCAGATTGGGACGGAGGAGACACCGTCATTTCAAGGAGACCGTCAGGTTTAACGTCCAATGATCTAAAGGCACTTAGCCTCCCTCCGGAAACCATCTTGCCGGAAAAAGAGCTTTCCTGAATCGCAGAACTAATAATCCGATCTCGCACCTCTTCTGCGCTGGCATTAGGAAATGCGGAGTACACCAGAGCCGCAACCCCCGCTACGTGCGGAGAGGCCATGCTTGTGCCGCTGTTTTCCTGATAAGCGTCGTCATCGCCAATGCCGAGCGAGAGAATATCCACGCCGGGCGCCCCAATATCGACTGTTTTGCCTCCGTAATTTGAGAACGCCCAGATATCACCATAGCGGTTTATTGCGGCAACACTAATTACGTTGTCTAGATCGTAGTTCGACGGATAGTTGGCAAAAATATCCGTGTCCAAACCGGAGTTTCCAGCGGCGGCAACCAGCAAGACCCCTTTCTGTTGGGACTTGGCGATGGCTTCGAACATAGATTGACTGCGCGCGCCGCCTCCTAAACTGGCGTTAATCACCTTGCAACCGTGATCCACCCCATATTGGAAGCCTTGCATGACGTCAGAATTCGTTCCTCCAAAAGGCCCTAAAACCTTCAACCCCATGATGCGGACGTCCCAAGCAACGCCGACAACAGGGCTGCCGTTATTGGCGGCCGCGGCGATAGTGCCAGCAACGTGGGTTCCGTGACCATCATCGTCAAGAGGATCCCCGCCATCGGAAAGAGCGTTCATGCCGTAAACGTCATCCACATAACCGTTCTCGTCGTTATCAATCTCATCCCCCGGTATTTCGCCCGGATTCTCCCACATCTGATCTTCCAGTTCATTGTGACTGTAAAGCACCCCAGTATCCAACACTCCTACAATCACATCGCGCGATCCCGTAGTAATGTCCCACGCCTCCTCAGGCTCAATATCCACTCCAAACGCCCCAATGTTATTCAATCCCCATAACCTACCGTTATGATAGTCGTCGTCGTCAGGCACTCTGGAAGCCTGCCATATGTAATCCGGCTCTACATATTCAAACAAATCACTCCCTTCCAAATCTCGAATCAACCTTTTCAGCGCTTGGCCCTTTTGGACGGCAACAGACTGACCCGGCTGCGCTTGCCCTAATCCTTGAATCGACGGCGCGGATAACAGACACAGCCCCGGCACTAACGAATATTCGCGGATCACCGCCAGACCTTTCTGCTGTAACATTTGCTTTACCCGTCCCCGGCTAACGGGATCATCATGCTTTAACTTTGCCAAAAGCTGTTGCGGATGCGCTCTATGGCCATCGACCATTGCCCATTCCTGCTGAGGCTTGCGCACTTCGGCAAAGGCGCAAGACAAACTCGCCCACACCGCCAAGAATCCAATTGCTGTGAATCTTCTCATCTTCTTATTAGCTTTCGGAGGAAGCAACTTCGCCAACCAATTACTCTAAGGAATAAGTAACTCGATAGAATCGGGTATCTTTATCAAGTCTCACCTCATCAATGACCGTTATCTTTCGGCGTTCACCCGCCTCGTTTCGAACCGATTGAAGCAACTCCCAACTACCGTCAGCAAAAGCCGATCTATATTCCACCCGATAAGAAGTTTGCGCCGCCGCCATCCACGAAATACTGGTCTGCACGCTTTCCCTTCCCGGATCCACTTCGATATCCGTCAAGATAACGCCTTCAAACGGCGTAGGATCGATTCCGTTCGCTGTTCCATCACCATCAGAATCAATGGTCAAACTCTCTCGTAACCCTCGATTGACCCGAACCGTCCGACCAGTTTCCGAAATTATAATATCGACCGAACTGTTTTCTCCTGCATAGCTTCGAACCCAACGCAACCTTCCTTCCAAAGCGCCGTCAAGTTCTTCAACAGGAAGGTTTGCGTCTGCGAAGTAAAGGACCATTCCTTCGCTAATCAGCAATCCATTCCGCCAATCGTTCGCCAGCGCGTTTTGTAATTCCAGCCGGTCGACGTAAATAGCGGAGGGAACATTAGCGGGCAAGAATCGGACTTGGCTACCACGCGGCGCACTGAGGATTAATTGCCCAATCGCCGAATTATCCTCAAAGCCCGCGGCAACAGCCCCTCGATCTTCAGACGCCCACACATGATCAATCCGGGAAAACCTCGGCACTGTACTTTCAATAGTAGTTCCCAATAAATCGCCCGCTGAAGGCCTCGTTTGCATAACGAACCCGTCGCCAACGCTCAGTAAGTTCTCTGAATCTGGTCCGCTGTCCGTCAGCACATCCGAGACATCAATCAACAGCCTTTGCCCGCTGGCAATTCTGGTTTCCCTAAGTTTGACATTCCCCCCATTTAGGACAATGTCTCGCCCCGAATTAATATTGCCGCCATCCATCTTCGCTGTTTGCATATGGATTTCCACATTGCCTCCGCCGACAATCTCGCCTGTGTTTTCAAAATAGTCGGCGGCAATTCTAGGGCTGAACGCAGAGAGCGCGCCATTGTTCACAAATCTTTCAAAAGGCCCTTCGGCGCCGAATCCAAAAGTCACAAGATTAGGCACGTCAAACGAACCACTAATAGTCAGCTCTCGCAGATTGGGCAGATTGGTCGACCCAATGTTTTGTATCTCTCCAAAAAAACTGAGGTCTCCCGCTATTTCTAAATTCTGCGCATCCGATTGGAAGGAGCGCACAATCTGCATGGCGTCGCGGACAACGACATTCGTGCCGTTCGCGGTAAAGTCATACGTGAACACTGGAACGCTTGTCTGCAATCCGCGCGCGTCCACCACCAAAATATGATGGAATATGTTGAACATATTTGTCACGGAGACGGTGATAGGCTCAGGTTCAGGAGCGTTTGGATCCGGAGGATCCGGCGGTGGCGGCGGTTCCATCTCTACTTCCTCTATAACGGTATTCAGATTTGTCCAGACCATGCTGAACATTTGCAGGCTGCCACCGAATCGATCGGTCGTCATTTTGCCGACGTCGCGCACGTCGAGCATGCCGTTGGTGGATGCCAAATTAAAACTAACGTTCTGGGAATCCACTACCGAACCGGCACTGCTGATTAAATGATCCGTGTTGATAGTGATAATCCCCTCGCCGCGGAACCGGGCGTTTCTGAGATCTAGATTTCCGGCGTTGATCTCAATGCGTCCCGGCAAATCGTCAACGGACGAGTCCTCAATTAAAATCTGACGAGAGACTGAGTTTTCCACTTGCGCGCTGTAGGCGGCATATAAGTTTGTGGTTACGGTATTGCTGTAAGTCGGCCCCCAAAGAAGTTCCGGCGTAACCTTCACATTCGGAGGACCTCCAAACGACCACTCAAAAGGAGCGCTCCGGCTCACATCATAAACCGCCGGCCGATAAGTTCCGGTATACACGTTGCGCAACTGCGTATGGTTGGTGTTCCATGCCAATTCGTCTTTTAGGTAAAGATTAATTTGATCCAAATCGCCATTGACGACGTTCGTGATGTTGGCCGTGATTTCTAACAGCGCTGTGTTTAATGTTGGGTCGCTAAAACTGCGAAAGAACCTCGCGGCCGTTCCCATTCCAGGCCCCGCCAACGCGAAGATTGCTTGAACGACAACGTTGGTTCCCAAAACGTTGGAAACCGCATAAGACTCCGGATTTGCTAATTGGAGCAATTCCACACTAGTGAGAGGGAAGCTCGCATTGGTCACCAAATGCGGCGGAGTGGTGACAATAAGCGAATCTGCGGCTGGAATCAAGACTCCGGAAGTATCCGCTATTAAATTGGTTATCCCCCCCCAATATATGTCCTGAATAGCAGTATCCGGAAGAAAGTTAGTCGTGCCGATAAGGCCTCCGCCTCCTGCAATCGGCTCAATCTCAAACCCTCCGTTGAAAAGATTCACATTATTTCCCTCAATCCGAATCAAACCCGAAGCCGCCGCCCGCAAGTAACCATGATTGACTACATTAGAAGCTGTAATTTGAAGAAAAGCAGGAGTGACAGTCAAATCATTGCCAGTAATAAAACCACTACCACCAAAAAAGATAGATTCTGCAACGATTTCCGCTCTTGCGTCGTTCACAAAATTCAACGCCGGCGATCGTTTCCCATCGGAGGCAATGTGCTGAAAATTGAAACCAACAGAGCTCGACATGACGCCGCGGTTTGTAAAGTTAAGGGTGTTCATAGTATCGAACGGAAGTCCCGATCGAACACTGAACGACCCGTAATTCGCAAATGCGAGTGCATTAATAACGGGAGAATCAGAGAACTCTACTATCCCTCGGTTCAAGTAGATTGGATCCGGTTGGGACTGGAGGCTTAAATCTAAACCCGCCGTCAACAGCAATCCGGATAAGAGCAACGACTTTTTAATCATAAAGCAAAACTTGTTTTTATTGGCCCACTCGCCGTTCCAAATCCAGAATCGAAGTTCCCACAGGAAAAACGATAGGGTCGTTCGTGCTTCCGTCAAACGATCCCCAAATAAGCAGTCTAAAGTCATCCTCTTCACTTACGCCAAGGATCGGTGACGGTGAGTTCAAGTACGCATCGCCCGCCGTGTTAAAACTGATGCGAAATGACGGTGTGATCACGCCCGGGCCGTAGTCATCGCCGGTAATGCCATCCAAAGCATCGCTGTTCAACCAGCCATCGGCAGAAGTTATTTCCCAAATAAACCAACCCTCAGTGGCAACTCCGCCTTGAAGATCGCGGGCGTCAAAAATAATATCAGGTTGCGTTACCGTGCGAGTTAAAGATCGGAAAGCAATTCGGTTGTTCGTTAATATTGTCTCGTTGTAACGATACGTTCTCGGTTCAAAATAAACGCCTAACAGCGCATCATAGTCGCTGCGCTCCATTCCAATATAGTCAATCCCGCCCCGAACGGCGGCCGGCGCGGCCACTCCAACAGGATCCGGCGCCGGCGGACCGACAGGCAGAGTGTTGGTGGATATAATTGGGAAGTCGGTCGGACTCTGTCCCGGATCGATAATTCCGCCGGGAAAATCGGTAAAATCGGTACCACCGGGAAATATTCCTACCTGTTGTTGTCCGGCATCCGGATCGACAATGGTAGCGCCGGCGCTACCGTCAGTAACACCGGGAATGCTGTTCTCCGGATTGAAGTTGGAACTGCGGTAGATATGCTTTAACCCGCCAATGTCATCCCGAGTCAACTGCGTCCAGTAAAAGCCGTCGGGAACGTAGGAAGATAATCCAGAAGCAGAATACTCATACGCGACAACAGGCAAAGTTCGGGGCAAAAATCTTTCCAATGGATCCACTGGAAAACTCCCCACCGCAGTCCAACCATCTCCTTCAACAAAACCGTTGTAGGTCCACAAAGTGCCGTTGATGTAAGAGCTGGGACGCAATGTCACCGGATCAAAATTCCTCTTGATTACATGATAGAAAGGAATGTTCTCCATAACATAGCGGTTGCGAAGGGTAAAGACATAGCGGGTTGGATCCGCAAGCCCTCGAATCTGAAGAATTAAGGACAAGGCCGCGGACTTGATATCCGTCAATCCCAATGCTTGGGCGCGCAAATTGATTCGACCTGATTCCAGCTGATAATCGTCTAAATTCACGGTTTCCATTGAAGGAAGATCTTTCATTATCGCAACTGCCTCTTCAATTGCCTCCACTCCCTTCTGGCCGAAGTAGGAGAGGAATTCCGGGCTGTACCCGTAGTAGAGGATGGGCACGTTCCATCGGTATTCTTCATTGATATTCATCGGGCCTCCTATAGTTCTGGCACCTGGAGCCACAGGCTGATAATCCAATCTTGTTGTCTGCCACGGGGGGCGGGGACCAAGAAGAGAAAAGGCGCGCAAATGCTCCGCTCCGGCAAGGATGAATGCGACTATCACAAACAATTTTGGGACAAATCCGTTCATTTTGAAGTTGGCTGACATGATTATTTGAGCCGCAACACGCGGTAGACGGCAATGCCTTGATTGTTGCCGATGGAAATGGAGTCAAAGACGTCCACCGCCAGTCGAGGCGTTCCGACGTCAAACCAAGAACGGACGTCGGTGGAAATTCTCACTTGATAAAAACCTCCCGGCTGCGTGTTCCAACGCAGACGCAAGCCTTGGCCGGAGGAAATGATTGCCGTTTGGAGCAGACTGGTCGAGTCTGATGGATTGGTACCAGCCAGCAATTCATCGAAATTGCTGGCGCCGTCACCATCCGAATCCGAGTTTCTATCGGGCCAGTTGTCGCTGTCTTTTCCCCAATAGGATCGTTGCCATTCATCAGGGAGACCGTCGAAATTTTCGTCGCGTCCCCAAGTGCGGGCAACTCCCGGGGAAGATTCGGGAGACTTCCCGCCATTAGGAAAGACATAAGCGATTCTCACGGAGTGTTCGGTGCCTGCGTTAAGTCCCGTGAAGGTATGAGCGTTTTCGCTGACTATCACCGGCGCGTCGGCGTCATCCAGATAAACTTCATACGATTCCACTCCTTCAACCGCCATCCAACTGACTCCCAGCGACCAGAAGCCGGCGCCGAAGACAAAGGGAGGATCCGGCTCCGGCAAGAGAGAACCGGCGGCGTATTTCTGGGCTTTCAAATCAAAACTGTCGCGTCCGCCGCTGAAGCCGGACCAAACGAGCAAGGCCCGGTCTCCTCCGCCATCCACGGTCGGGAGCATCTGCTGATTGCCTGTTTCCGTGTTGATGGGAAACTCTGGGGAAGAATCTAGCGGCGCCGACGGATTGATGATGCGCCCGAACACTCCCTCGCGATGCCCATCTTGCCCCGCACTCGTCCATGCCACGAAGACGGAGCCGTCCACACTCGCAATCGCCGGAATCATTTGATGGTTGTAGGTGGTTTGATTGACGAGGAATCGCTCGCCCCGCGGGGCGCCTATAAAGTCGTACGCTCGACCGTAAATATCCCAACCACTTTGCATTTCGGAGGAGTCGAACACTCTCTCTACATTATCGTGTCCGCTCGTAAAGACCATAAAGATGTCGTCCAGAACCACCACGGCGGGATTGGCGTCGATCGTCGAAGGTTCACCCCAAAGCAATTCATTCGTCACTCCGTGGCCGTGTTCGTCAAATACACGCCCGTAAAGGTTCACCTGATAGCGTTCGCCTCCTGTTACCGTCAATTCCCGGCCGCTCGTCTGAGCGCCCAAACGCTCCGAAATCCAGCTGACCACGAAATTGCCCTGAGGCAAGGCCGCTACCGCGGGACTTCGCTGGTTAAATAGGGTGGATTGATTGACCATGAATTCTTCTCCTATTTTATTGCCCTGCGAATCGAAAATCTGGCCGAACACTCCTTGCAGGTTGCCGTCTTGTCCCATGCTACCCCATACGACGACTATGTTGCCGTTTTTCAAGGAGGCCACCGCAGGATCCCGTTGCAGACTAGGCAGGTAAGTGTTGGCGGTTTGTTCCGGGCCAACAAAAACACCGGCGCTGTTAACAAAGCGGACAAATATGTCGCCATTGCTCTCCCATGCGAACGCGGCGCCGCCATTGTCAAGCAAGGCCGCAGTCGGTCGTTGCTGTTCTCCCTTCGCCACTTGATTCACAATAAATGCACCCCGGACGGCATTGAAGTTTGCGTCCAACTTCACCGCACTGATTCCCAAACCGTCGCCGTCGATATTGTTATCCTGCCAAACCAGATAGCCGCCTGATTCGTTGAGAGCGAGCTTGGGAAAAAATTGGTCGCCGATCTGGCGCCCTAGAACAGAATATTCATTGTCAATTCGTTTGATTGACGCCTCCAAAAGTTGTCCCGGCCAAACAAAGACAGCCGTTAACAAGCAGATAGTCGCCGTTCTTGAAGCGCATACCAATCGTTCCTTCTTCAATTTCATAGGCGTTCTCTATTCTAATTCAGCTGCATCATAAACTCGAATCATTCAAAAACCAGCGTTTCTTGCCGCTTATTGTTTTATGTTAGCAAGAACTTTGCCATCCATTATGCCGCGGGCCGCAAAATGATAATCTTTTTCTGTCCCATCCTTTCGCATGATATCCTATCCCTGAAAACTTAGAAATTCAAAGGAGCTTCTCGAGGTGGAACTGTGCTAGGCTCATAAGGTAGATTGTCTTCGGTATGAACCCTATTGCCGGCGGGATCAATAATTTTGGGCGTCACAAAAATCGCCAAATTCTTTTTCTGGGTAAAGGAGGATTCACTCCGGAAAAAGCGGCCGAGAAAAGGTATATCTCCCAAGACGGGAACTTTGTCTTTGGTTTTCTGGACGTTTTCGGCCATTAAGCCGCCTAAAAACACAGTTTGGCCGTCCCAAACAACGGCACTCGTCACCACTTGCCGAACTCGAAGACGGGGCAAAGGCAATTGGGCGATCAAGGGAGTGCCGACTCCGCTTCCTGAGGCGCCTTGGGCAATCACGGCAAAAGGACCCGGATCATCATAGCCGACAAACTCAATCAAAGAGGGCAATATCGTCATTTGAATGGAGTATCCATCCGCTGAGACATAAGGGATCACATCCAGTGTAGGCCCTGTCGGGATCGGAACCGTCGCCGGTTGGATTGTTGTTCCTAACGCGGCGCCGCCGCCAAAACCAACGGTGGTTCCACCTCCCGTGCCTACCCCTGCGCCGCCCGCACCTTGTTGATTTGCAGTGTTTCCCACGACAATGGATCGGATGTCGTTCGCTTTAATCGTTGTCTGGCGTCCGCTTAGGGTCGTGATTACCGGCGCAGCGAGAACGTCTACCCCTCCTCGCTGTTCCATAGCCCGAATGACCACTCGAAATTGAGGGTCTGTTAGAATGCCCGTGAATGTTGCCAGCGGAGGAATCGGAGTCCCGTTCAAGCCAAAATTTCGCAACCCATTGCTCAGCAACTGATCAGTAGCGGTGTTTGGGAAAGCCGTTGGGAGGCCGCCTGTGCCCGGAAAAATAGTGCTCGGGCCGGATGCGCTCCCCCCTCCCAATGCCGGCGCATTCGCGCCCCACATGGAAGGCGCGCTACCGCCTTGGACAACTATTTCATCACTAATCGAAGTATTGCCCAGCAACCAATCAAATCCCAAAGCCCGGCTGTCGTCCTGGGTGAACTCAGCAAACTTGGCTTCGATGGTCAACTGCGGAGGCGATTCGTTCAACGCCGCAATAGCTGCCTCGATAATGTCCAAATCTGTCAGCGTAGCCCGAACAAATAAGATGCCTGTCCGGTCGTTGAAGAAAACTGCTTTGCCGTCAATTCCTTGCCCCCCCAGTCCTCCAACGCCAGTGGTGCCTCCGCCGAATCCGCCGCCAAAGCCCCCTCCTCCTCCACCGCCGATGCCACCACCGCCAACAATCTGCCCCGTGGTAAAATTCACGCCGGCCGCCGCAAAGAAGTTGCGAACCAAGACTTGCAAGTCCTGCATCAATGTCACTCGGGAAACGCCGGAGAAACCGCCGGCGCCAAACTGGCTGCCGCCGCCGATGCCTCCTCCACCAAAACCGCCGCCAAAACCGCCTCCACCGCCGATGCTTCCACCACCAAATCCACCTCCACCTCCCAAACCTGTGGGGTCAACTCCAAGAATTGGCAGAGAGCTGCCACCCCCGCCGCCAAAACCGCCTCCACCCCCGCCGCCAAAACCGCCTCCACCCCCGCCGCCAAAACCGCCTCCACCCCCGCCAGTGCCCTGAATTAGAGAATCCAAAAAGATGCCCGTCACTCCTTCCATGCCTTGAATAAAAGTGTTGGGATCCACGCGATAGCGGCGGGTGTAAAGCGGCTCGGGATTTCCAACAAGCCTTGAAAAAACCACGGCCCAATCTTCAATTGAAACTTTGAGCGGAGTCTCCGCGATTCGAGCGATCGCTTCCACCACATCTTTCAACTTCACATTTCGTAGCGGGGGATTGATGTTGATGCTAACGCTGTAAAGATCCACTTCCTCCACGGGCAACGACGGCAAAGGCAGGCCGGTAGTAGGATCTATAATACCACCCGGCTGGTTAAATTGGTTGCCGAATTGATTGAATTGATTGGGCTGGTTGAATGACTGCGTCTGGTTATCCACATTGGGATTAATCAAAAAGTTGACGCCTACCTGCTCGGTATCCCGTTTCTTTGCCTGTTCGGATAGGTCTTTGACCACGTCGACTAAAGGTATCCCGTCGTAGAGAACGTTATCCAAAACAATGTTCTCCAGCTTCCATTGAATTTTTTGGCGTCCCGGACTGGTGTGGACAAGATTGGTGCGAGCGAAAGGGTTTGGTTCCGGCAATTTGTGGCGTTGCAATGGCGGCGACCAGGCTTCTTCGACTTCGACCATTTTATTTTTGGAGTGGATTTCCCGTTTTTGAACTTCGCGGCTATATCTTTTCTCCGCCAGTATCCGCCAGTAGTACCAAACGGCGTCGTTCTCGGGGTCTTCTTTAGCGGCCAACGAGAGTTTTGCTTCCGCCGCTTCTAATTGATTGGCTTCCAAGAGCAGTTGCGCGTCTTTGACCAAGGTGGAGGTGTCGATTTTCTTTTCGATAATCTCCGGAATAAGGAAGAGTGTTTCTTTGCTGGGCATTTTGCCGCGGTTTTCGGCCAACAATTTGTCGTTGGCTTCCTTGAATCGAAGCGCGTCCGCATCTTTGGGATTGAGCTTCAATATCCTGCCAACCTGTTTGTCAGCCTCAAAGAACCTGCCGTTGCGTTGTTCCAAAGCGGCCAACTTCAAACGAATGGCAGACATGCCTTTCCATATGCGTTCGCGTTCGTTTTCTACTTGGGGAATCTCCCCTACAATTTCCAGCTGGCGCACTGCTTCTTCGTACATCAGGGCGGCTTTGGCAAAGTCTCCCTCGCTTTTCATGGACTCGGCCTGTTCCAGTTTCATTCGTAGGACGATTAAGGCCTCTTCTCGGCGCACAATTTCATCCTGAACCAAAGTTTGAACAGACTGGCCGGTTGTTGTCACAACGACGGCAATCACCGCGATTAAATTCATCGCTGTTCTAAATGCACGTAGCACAAGTCGTTTTGTTTTTAATTGGAGATCCATATGATTTTTACTCGGACGCATTGACACGAATCGTCGTCTGCTTAGTTGTTCTACTGTCTTTGACAACAACCTCATTTTCTGAGACAACGACGATTTCGTACCATTTTTTAGCAATTTTAATTGTGTCGCCTCTTCGTTTGGCGTTGAACTTCCTTTCTTCGGGCGGGTAAATGAGATCCACGGTGTATCCGGCAATCTCCCTATACGGCTCTGAATTTTTGCCGCTGACTCGAACTTCCCGATTGTCCTCTAAAAGACGGAGCACAAATTCCTCCGGACGAGCCTGTTCTCCCTTTACCTCCTTCAAAATAAAGATGTCCGTTTCCTTGCCTATCTGGACTCGCCTTATCATACGCCGACGATTCGATTTTTTAGCGTCCGCTTGGCGAGTCACCCCAAAGGAATAAAAAATTTCAGCCCCATTGGTAACAATATTCCCATACTCAATCGAAAAATAAAGCGGATCAATTTTTTTGGCTATCAAGGCTTCCGGACCTCTCATGCCATAAAAGCGATCCTTGATCAGGTTGCCGTCTTTATTTTTGATCCATCCCACTGGGTTGAAAAGATTATGCTTAGGGCCGGAGAGTTTGACCCGCAGCTTCTTTTGACTTTGCTCCAGGATCGCTACATTGGTTTCAGTATTCAAAGGCGTAAAAGGTTTCGGATTCTCGCGACGAATCACACTTTCAATATTTTGGTTCACAGATTGAACGCGGGTGGGCAAGTACACCGCCGCTACGGCCAACAATAGGAGCACAAGGCTGAGAATTACTTTCTCGTAGTGTTCTCTGAAAAATTCCATTGCTACAGCCCAATTGATCCCGAATGTTTGTAAGCGGATATATTATCAGCGACAGGGTCGGCTTTTGGTTTTTCACTTTTGCACATCAGCGGAGGGAAGGAGATTACCTCAACCAACATATTGACCGTCAATGGTTTTTCCTCCAAGCCAGCTGTTGGGACGTTTCGGAGCCTTCCATGTCCCATGCCCATTGCCTGATGCATGCCTCCGTATTCGTACCCGCTCGTGGTGTCGTAAGGGTTGTACGCGCCGCTTCCATAATATGAGGAATTGCTATCTAGTTGACTGCTGTACCCCTTTTGCTCAACGGCCATCCATTTGACTCGAAAAAAGTGATCGCTGTTATTTAGACCGGACAGCACGTCGGAGAGTTCTCTACCGAAACATTGAAACCGCAACCGAAAGGGATAAAGAATCGTTCCGGTAATTTCGTTGGTCATCGGCGTTTCTTCAATATAATGATCCTCCAAGCTTATGGAAAAGCTTTCCGAAGAGTTGTTATTCTGATTGTACATCATCATCTGATTGTACATCATCATTTGTTGGTAATACGGATCTTCCATCGATTTTTCCTCCTCTGCATAATCGTCTGCATAACCATCATCCTTCTCGTCCGCGGACTTCTCTTTCACCTTTACTTCGGGTCGTTTGATTTTTTTGATAGAATGAATTTTGGAATCAAAGAGGATTTGGCAGAGTGATTCCAATTGCACCAGTTGGAAAGCGAGCGGCTGCAAAGTCTCCGATTCTAAAGAGAGCTTCGTCCGAATATCGCTGAAAGAGAAACTGTAATCAGAGTCATTCCTTTCTCTAGGCAGCTGAGTCCCCGCGTTTCGGGCCTCCCGATGCATCGAGGCAATCCCTTTTTCCAACAATATCTTGAATGTGGACGCGTCAAGATTTTCTGGGAGGGCAAACGGCTTGAAGGCCTCTTGCAACGGATGGAGAAGCTCTCTTTGAATT
This sequence comes from Limisphaerales bacterium, assembly GCA_965203425.1. Taxonomy (GTDB): domain Bacteria; phylum Verrucomicrobiota; class Verrucomicrobiia; order Limisphaerales; family AAA164-E04; genus UBA2970. Next base: position 1,529,611 of record OZ241891.1, read on the forward strand.
TTTTCCTGTTCTTGTTTAACTTTGGCGATGTTGTCCATGCTGGGATGGGGATCGTGATTTTTGAGACGGTTCAAATTATTGATCCCTTGTTCTAGTTGCGCTTGCACGTCTTTCTCTTTTTCCATTTGAGCAAGGAGAAACCAACCTGATGCCCCCATCAAGACCAAGACGGCACATCCGCCAAAGACCAGTTGAAGATTATTTTTTACCCAATTCATGACTTCAAAGTTTTATTGGATTCGCTAATTGAATGGTAATTTCAAATTGGAAAGTGTCCTCAGATTCGCTAACCGATTCTAATTCGCTTTCTTTGGGAAATTTTGTTCCCTCTGGATCAAACTTATTTGTGCGAGAGCGAAGGGATTCAAGCAAATTTCGAGCCAATTGATCGTTCGCAATTCTGTCAATATTTCTATTGCCGCCGCTTCGATTGACGCCACTGCATATAAGATTTAGGCGCACCAAAAGACCTTCTTCCTCGTCCACTTCTTCCTCTTCCATGCCGGAGCCGCCGGAGCCGTACAGGTTGTATGTATCATACCCGTCAGGCATGCTATACATTCGCTTCAACATTTCGGGGTCCTCCCATGGCTGGAATTCCTCCTCGGACCCATCGTAATCCAGGGGCTCGTCACTATTTAAATCCAGATCGGGGATGTCCGGTGTGAGGGAACGAATCCAAACTCCGGTCTCGACGCCTCCCAGCGTCTCTCTGGTTTCCTTCTCTGCTTCCAGCATGGCGTTGCGAATTTCAGTCAAGATATCCGACCAATAATACCGCTCGTGGAGAAATCGCGACAGTTCTTGCACTTTCTTCATCTGGTTGTCCAATGTTCTCTGTTCGGGTTTCAGCTGGTCTGACGACGCTTGCAAAGGTTTCGCTATTTCGCTCACTCGCGCAAGGCCCTTTTGTTTTTCTTTGGACACTTGGGAAAAGAACCAGCTAAACGCCATCACAACCAGAATTAGAATAATGGCGGCCGCTAGAAAATAAGGCTTTTTTTGATTGAATTCCTGCCGCTGCAGGGAGGCTTTGGGCATCAAGTTGAGTTCCACCGGGCATTGAACTACCCGGCGCAAACCCAGTCCGACCACTTCCCCAAAAGAGTGGGCCACTTTCGCCAGTTCTTCCAAATTGATGGACGGATCAATCTGAATCGTTCGGAATGGATTGAAATACTCGACTTCGATGTTGAGTTTTTCCGCAAAGAATTGAGCGGTGTAGGGCATGATGGAGGCGCCCCCTGCCAAAAAAAGCTTTTGAGCGGCCGATCCGCTCTGTTGGCTTCGATAGAACTGCATGGTCTGATTTACTTGAATGTGCAACCGAGTCATCACTTGGCGGGCGATTTTTGAGATTTGCGCCTGTTTGGGGTTGTCGGGGTCTTCGTAGGCGCCGCCCAGGCTGACAAAGCCCTCTTCGATTTTGAACTGCTCGGCGTCGGGAAATCGAATCTTCGACTCATTGGCGAATTCCTGGGTGACTGCGTTGGCGCCAATGTTGATGCTACGCGAATAGACTTTGCTTCCCTCAAAGAAAATCAAGTTGCTCGTTTTGGCACCAATATCCAAAAGCATGGTGCAACCATCTATGTCGCCGTAGTTGTAGCGGAAAGCATTGCACAAAGCCGCCGGCACGACGTCGACAAGGTTCAGACTCAGGTTGCTGGCTTCGGAAGTTTTGAAGAGTTTCTCGACCGCTTCGGTTTTAATCGCAACCAACAGAACTTCTAACTCGCCGCCGGCCGTGGTTCCCAGGATTTGATAATCCCAAACCACTTCCTCCAAAGGAAAAGGAACGTTTTGTTGGGCTTCGTATTGAATGATCTGCGTCACTTTCGAGGAATCCACCGGCGGCAATTTGACGAACTTTGAAAAGGTATGAAATCCGGGAGCGCAGACTAGAATGTCACGGGAGGCAAATTCGTCTTCCGTAAGCAGGGCTTGAAGGGCTTTTTTGATGGATCCCTCGCGGGCCGCCTCCTGGGCGCCGGCCAGTCCAAGTGGATAACAACCAAAGGCACAAAGGCAAAGGCCACCTGACTCAGTCGGCTCAAACTCGGCGACCTTCAGAGTGCCTGCCCCAAAGTCGATCCCCAAAAATGATTTTGGCTTCATAAAGTCCGATGTTCTCTTCCAGCCGCGCAACCAAAAACCGTCGCGGAAAAACCGATCTTCCGCTCCGCGTTGCAAAGTTCAATTAAGGAATTAGCGAGATTCAAGGAAAGCGTCAAACAAAAAAAGTTGGTTTTCGATTTCTCACCGGTTTTTCCATTCGGGCATTTGCTTTTAAGAATGCCTCCCTCTCTAAATCGCCAATGGATAGAAGTTTTGCCCTGCATTTCCTGAAACTGTTTCTATTCGGCGCCCGTTCCCCTTAGAACCACCGGCACGGTGCGCAAAAGAATTTTTATGTCCAACCACAACGACCAATTGTCGATATACTCCAAATCCAAACGCACCCATTCCTGAAAATCCTTCACCTCGTTGCGTCCGCTGATCTGCCAAAGGCAAGTCAGTCCGGGCTTGACGCTGAGTCGCCGGCGGTGCGCCAAATCATCAAACCGCAATGTTTCATCCACGGGCAAGGGTCTGGGGCCCACCAAACTCATCTCTCCTTTCAACACGTTGAGCAACTGCGGCAGTTCGTCGAAACTCCGTCGGCGCAAGAACCGTCCGATCCACGTTATCCTTGGATCTTCGGACAGCTTGAAAACCGGCCCCTGCATTTCGTTCAATTCTTCCATATCGCGCTTCCTCTGTTCCGCATCCGTCACCATCGACCGAAACTTGAACATAGTGAAGGGACGACCATTAAGACCGCTGCGCTGTTGACGGAAGAGAATGGGGCCGGGCGAGGTAAGCCAAATGCAGACGGCGCAGAAAAACAAGATCGGAGCAAAGAAAACCAAAGCCGCGCAAGCGCCAATCTTATCGATGGTCTGCTTCGCAACCGCCTGCCAAGAGATGTCCGGGGTCGACCGAAACACCATCATCGGATGGCCGTTGAACTCGTCCAAAATTGTCCGCGAGATTTCCGTGTGGAAAAAATCCGCCAACATCCACACTTCCACGCCTTCTAACTCGCACGCCTGAATCACCCGTTCCACCTGGCCGAATAATGTGTGTTTGGCCGACAATATCACTCCGTTCGCCGAATGTTTATGCAACAATCTCAAAAACTCTTCCACAGAAACTTTGTTCACGTCCAGATCGGCGACAATCTGCAAGTCCGACTTCGACTCTTTGATCACCTCGTCGTTGAGTTTTTGCGTGTCTTCCAACGCGCCGATGAGGATGAACCGCCGCCGGAACCGCATCCGGCCGATCTTCGCCTCCGTATAGCGCCGCAACGCCTCCTCCTTGGCCATCATCAGCAAAAAACTGATCCCTCCAAACAAGATAATTACCGCTCGAGAAAGCTGAATTCGAAACAAAAACATCACCAAAACCAAAGCCACTGTTATCAACGTGCAAGCCTTAAACAACTGCCAGGCCGTTTCTTTGTGGGACGGCAACAAAGGCCGATCATAGAACCCCAAAAACCCTAAAGTCAACAACGACACGGGCAACGTCAACACTATCCACGGAAAAAAACTCTCAAAACTCTCAATTTCCTTGGTGCCTCCAAAAATCGCCAAAAAGTCCAGAATATAGGAACCTAAGAACAATTCGCTGGATCGCAGAAAATAGGCCAGAAGGAAGCCCAAGGCAAACAACATGCCATCAGCAACCCTCAACAAGCCATTTCGAATTTCCCGTTGCCGCCTTAACATCTCACTTTAAGGAAGTATCCTCTCCGTTTTTGCAAAGATTCCTACTCCACCCGACGTCGATGGAAAAAACCAAAAATGCACACCGACAAGCCCTCGCAAGCGTAGTGGCACAGGAAGAAAGCATTGTTTTACTCTTCCGCTACGGTAATCACCTTCCGTCCTTCTTCTTTTCTCGCCAACGACTCAGGACGCGGTTGAAACTTCGGAACCGCATAGGCAAGAAACTCCTTCATCCGCATCAAGCAGGTTTCTTCCTTTCCCGGCCTCGCCAGCGCCAAACAACTCACATAAGCCCAACGTTGCAACTCGCCGGTGACAAAGAGACCTTTGGCCATCCACCACATCCGTTCCCAATGCCGCGCCGTCGCCAAGCCATCCGCCACAAACCAATAAACATAAAAACCGGGATACACCACTCCTTCATGCTCTCTTTCCGTTCGAAGAATCATCACCGGAAGTTCGTAAGGTTTCGGCTCTGCCACTGAAATCATGTCCAGTTCCGATCCGATAATGCGAAAACCGGATCCTTTTAGACAAAACTCCGGCTGATGAATGCTCGTGCGGTCGGTTCCCATCAAAACCCCCATAAGCGTCACTCCAAATTCGTCCGCCGCCGTGTAATCTCGCACGGCGATCGTTGTGTCCGGCGGCAAAGCATCCCTGATCCCGTCGGGAATCAACCGATCTTTTCCCACATAATCCAAAACATACTGCGGAAATTCGATCTGCAACTCCCCTGCTTTACCGCCGGACGTTGTCCGAATCCCCGGCTTGCCCAAGCGCTGATTGGCCGACCACCAAGACAAAAACACCGCCGCCGCCGCTATCAGCGCCAACGCCAATGCCGGAACTTTCCATTCTTTAATCTTCATTTTTCATTTTGCGGCTTTGCCGACAACTTTTTCTCCTCTAAAAAGCGGCTAAGAATCACCAAGCCAACAATGCCTGCCAAAAAAAACGTGGCAAAGCCCAGGTTTTTCTCCACCTTTTCGCCGGCCGCCTCGCCATACACGCTTCCCACCACAATCACCATCACAATGCGCAACACGTTGCCCAAAACCGCCAAAGGAATCGAAGAGAACATCATCGCCGCCCTTCGCCACGGAGATTGGAAAGAGATAAATCCATAGATAGTCGCCAAGGCGAAAAGAGCGATCAAACTTCGAATCCCGCTGCACGCCGGCGCCACGTCGTATTGATAGGACCTCGCCGAATCAAAAATCAAAGTGCCATCACACACCACGTCCAACTGGAACGCAATCGAAGCAAATCCAACGGCCAACTGCGTCACCAAAAGCCGCAAGGGAAGCGTCACCACCGTTGCCAGCGACCCAATCGGCACGCAAAAGACAAACAAAAAGTACGGAAAGAAAGTGCGCCGCAACCAGCCCCGCCCCCAGCAAAGCCCCAAAATGGCGTAGAGACCCAGAAACAACGCCACGACCGAAATCCTCGCCTGCTGCGCCATAAAACCAACAAGATGCAAAAGCACCGCAGCGGCAAAGATCAGAAAAGCCCACGGCCACGGCTCCAAGCGCAACGCCGTTAACTCTTTTCGCTTCCACCAAAGCAGTCCCAAAACAACGATAGGAACGAAAAGTCCGTGGCCGTCCTCCGAAAAAGGCGCGGTATACGCATTGTACATCCACGAAAAAAGCGAGGCCGTGTCAATATATCCGAAGGTGGAACTCCCCCAGAATTGAAACAGCCCCAGCCAAGCAAGCGCTAAAACGCCAACTACCCGCTTCTGCGGCAAGAATTCCCAAAATTCCCGGAGCTCTTCAACAAAACTCGCCGTGTTTTTCTCTTCGACCATGAAAGAAATAATTCCGCAACAGATTTAACCAATCTTCCCGCAACTTTCCACAATAAACCCCGCAAATCACAAAACGCCCTCCGCATCCAACCGGCAAACCGCCCGCCCGCAAAGCCCATCCCACAGCAAATAAAACAAAAACAAACTGTTGTAGCATAGATAGCGCCGCGTCAAACGCTTCGGCTCCGAAGCCAATCGAAAGGCCCAACCCAAGCCTCGCCTTTGCATCCAGAGCGGCGCGTCCGGCTTGGTGCCGGCGTTGACGTCAAACGCATACCCCACCGCCAACAACACGCCCCGCTGAATCTGCGGCTTCCATCGACCGATCCATTGCTGCTGTTTCGGCGTTCCCAGTCCCACCCAAATAAAATCAGGCTCGGCTTTGTTGATCTGCGCTGCCACTTCGGCCTCTTCTTCCGCCGAAAAATATCCGTCGCAGGCGCCGGCCACGGTCAAACCGGGATTCAATCTCTTTGCCCGCGATTTCAGCCGATTCAAACACTCTTGAGATCCTCCAAGAAAAAAATGTCGAAACCCCGGGCGCGTGCGGCGGAGGCATTCGCGCATGAACGAGGGGCCGTAAACCCTGTCGGACATCTGCGCCCGCCCGCCCCAATTCATGCACCAAACCAAAGGCATGCCGTCCGGCACGAAATAGTCAAAACAAGAAGTCAACCCCCGAAAATCAGCGTGGTGTCGGCGCATGGCGACAATGTGGCAATTGGTAAAATCAACGGCAAAAACGCCCGCGCTTCGAACCCGCTCATGGCAAAAGTCCGACAACGCCTCATACGCCGTCACTCGCAAGGGAGTGCCTAAAACCTCAACGGTCTTCATCGCCAACCGCCGGAAAATTTATTGATTAAGCCCACCTTCCACAGCCGCTGGCAATGAAAGAACTTGCCGCCGCCATTTCTCCTCCCAGCAATCGAACGGGACGAACTTTGCGAAACGAAACGCGGCTCGACCTCAGAAAAGAGCCAATTCCCACGCAAACAGCTTGCCATGACGAATTCAAATGGGCTAGGCTTTGTCCTTCGCAGGTTTTCGCCTGCATTTTGACTTTTGAAAAAGCCAGAGTAGCTCAGCGGCAGAGCAGGGGACTCATAAGCCCTTGGTCGCAGGTTCAAATCCTGCCTCTGGCACCATCTCTCGCAAAGAAACGCTACAATTATCTCCCAACGATGCGGATTGCCGCCGGAAAGAATTTCCGATTGCCGGGCGCCGCTAACAACCGTTCCCTTCGTCTTTTTGAAGAGTTCCCCCATTCTATCCCTTAGATTGAGCGGAGCCGGGCGTCATTACCCGATCCACTACCGCCGCGCCGACAGAATCGCCAAACACATTGACCGCTGTCCGAAAGCGGTCCAACAACCAATCCACAGAAAGGATCAACCCGATGTACTCCACCGGCAGGCCGACCGCATTCAAAACAATAATCATGGTCACCAAGCCGGCTTCGGGAATGCCAGCGGCGCCAATGGCGGCCAAAGTCGCCGTTACGGCAATAATCAGCTGCTGCCCCAAGGCCAAATCCATGCCAATCGCCTGGGCAATGAAGATGGCCGCCGCCGCCTCGTAAAGCGCCGTTCCGTCCATGTTAATCGTCGCCCCAAGCGGCAACACGAACTCGGTCGACCGTTTGGAAACGCCGGCGTTTTTATGGGCACACTCCATAGTGACTGGGAGAGTGGCCGAAGAGCTGGCCGTCGAAAAGGCGGTCAGGATGGCTTGCAACATGTGGCGGACGAACAAAAACGGGTTGCGTTTGGTCAGCAACCAGTAAATCAAAGGCAAAGTAACAAGGGCGTGAATGCCAAGTCCGCCGACTACGGTGACAAAGTAACCGCCGACTTTTTGCAGCTCTTCCACGAATTCCCCTTTCATTTGCGCTTCTCCAAACCGTCCGGCGACGAGGCAAAAGATGCCGATGGGCGCAATCTGCATCAAAAGCATAATGAACGTCAGCAACGCGTTGTTGACTTGATTGATCATCGTCGTCAGCTGCCCGACTCTGGATCCCATCGTCGTCAACATGCCGGCGAAGATGATGCTAAAGACAATCAAGGGCAAAAGCTCGGTCTGAGCGGCCGCTCCAAAGAGATTGTCCGTAAACAGCATCAAAACCAGATTCTTGAGAATGGAGCTGACTTCCTTGGACTCGCCCTTCAACTGCGGAAAGATCTCCGCAATTTCCCCCTCCTCCAAGCCGGTATCCTCTTCCAGCGATTTTACAATCTTCTCGCGGGCGGCGGATTTTTTGCCGCCTTTCTGCGCCGCTTCCTCCATCAAGTCGCCCTGTTCCTTGTAGCCAACGCCCGGCCGAATCAAGTTCATCAAAAGCAATCCCACCACCACCGCGAGAATCGTCGTGCTTAAATAATACAGCACCGCGCAACCCCCGGGCTTTCCTAGTTTGCGCACGTCGCCAAGGCCGAGGATGCCGCTCATCACGCTGGTAACCACCAGAGGCACCACGATCATCTTGAGCAGTTGCAAAAAAATCTCGCCGCCCAATTCAAAATGGGCCGCATATCCGGGAACCACCAGCGCCGCCAAGATGGCAACAACGATGGCCCCAAAAATGTAAATGCTCAGACGGTTTTTCTTTTCTTCTCCGTTGCCGTTCCCCGAACTCGTCGAATTTGTCATATTGTTCTTGCTTCTTAATAACTCAAATAGATTCCTTCAGCTTGCGCCCGATGGATGCATTCTGTCAACCTTAATCTTGCTCCCAAAACGCGGCAATTTTGGCAAAGCTCTGTTGACCCCTACTCGTCCCAACTTAAAGTCTGCGCTTGGCAAAAAAGAGTTGACGGAGGAGGGAAGGGGGATATTCTTTCTCTCGTTCATTTCAATTAATTGACTACTTAGTTTTGTTTTATGAAGACTCTAAACATTTGTTTCGTTGCCTTGGTTGCCGGCGTTGTCGCAACCAACTCTCTGCGCGCCGCCGTCCAAGACGCCGCTTTCTTGCAAGGCTCCACCTTGGCCGACGGCTCGGCCTATCTCAACTCCGCCACGCCCAAAGCCATTGCTTGGACGGAGAAATCCTCCATTGATCCCGGCGCCTTCGAGCATTCTTTTGTCGAGCCGGCCAAGCTGATGGTCAAAGAAGACGGCGACTATCTGGTGGCCGCCACCATGCCGATCATCAGCATAGATGACAACGACAACCGCCCTTGCCAAGCCCTCGAAGTCTATGTCAACGGCGAGCCGGCGCCGGGAACCGTTGGCTCTTCGGGCTACATCCGCAATCAGCCTCGCAACGCCAACATGCAGCGGGAAACTTCGGATCACGCCCACGCCCTGCTTGCCGGCCTGAGCGCCGGCGATGTCATCGAGGTTCGCGCCTACAAGACCGCGCAACCCGCCATCCGCACTCAAATCCAATCCGCCAGCCTCTATGTCGAGCGGGTGGATGCGTCCCGCACCGTGTTCGCCGCTCTCTCCGACGCCGCCACCAACGACGCCGACCTCAATCCAGATTTCGAGGATCCAGGCCCCACTCAACTGGCTTGGACTTCCACCCGAAAAGACTCCGGCATTACGCACAACAACGGCCAGCCGGGCATCCGCCTGAGCGCCGGCACTTACATGCTCTTTGTCAACGTTCCTATGCAGTCCACCGTCCAGCGGGCTTCGGCCGGACTGGAAATCCTACTTGGCAACGAGGAATTCCCCAGAGCCGGGTTCACCGCGTTTCAAGGCTACATTCGCAACGCCAGCGGCCATAACAAGGCCTCGGTTCACTGGGCGGGCGTCATCCAAGTTGAAGACACTCAAACTCTCATTTTGCAAACCGTGCGCCAAGCGCAAACCGGCAATGTAACCATTCAGCCGAACAAACAGGCTTCCGTTTATCTGGAGAAGATTGACGATGGCAACAGCGTCTTGGCCGTCAGCGCAACCGGCCCCGACAACTGGAATCCCGCCCAAAAAGTCGCTTTGGCATGGGAAGAGGAGTCCATCAGCGACTCCAGATTGTATCGGCGCGGCAACGGCAACACCCAAATCCAAATCCAACAAGCCGGCCACTATCTCTTGCTTTACCAAGACACCCTGTTCACCGCGCCCGGCGGAGGTCCAGACCGCCCCAACCCTCGCATCTCCATCGAAGTCAACGGTCAAGAAGTGCAGGGCGCCGAAACCAAAACCCACTACATCCGCGACGCCAACGATCACAACGAATCCTCGGCCTCGCTCGTTTTCCTGCTGGAAAACTTAGCCGCCAATGACACCATCACCGTCAGCACCCAGCGCGAAGGCCAAACCGGCATTGTTTCCATTACCGACGAAAATCAAGAATATGAAGGCGGCGCCCTGCTCTCCTTGATTCGAAAAGAATCTCTGGCAGACCCCGGCAGCATCCAATCCGCGCCCCGCTTGGTGTCCGCCACCGGCAACATCAACGGCTTCCAAGCCCGCATCCAAAACTTCTCCGCCTCCGTGGACGAAGACTCGGTGCAGGCCACTCTGAACGGCGAGGCCGTGACGCCCGAAGTGAGCACCTCAGGCGGCCTCACTACCATCTCCTACAACTTCCCCGAAGTCCCTGCCTCCATGAGCGTCCACCAAGTCTCCCTCTCCTTCTCCGACACTTCCCAATCCCTCCACCATACCGAATTCCAATTCACCGTGAATGAAATCTTTACCCGAATTCCTCCTGAATTTAAGGCTTCCGGCGTGGACACAGACGCGCCCGGCTTTGTCGCCCGCGTTTCGCAAATTAGCACGGATCAGTCAGGAGTGGATCACGTGCACGGCAACACAATTGCGGGCGCTGAAAGGCAACTGGCCGGAGAATACACCAACGCAGAGGGCGATCCTTACATCAACGAAGCCGGCCCCGCAAACGCCACCGCTTGGGAGTTCACTCCGGTGGACGTGGAAACCGTGATTAATTTTGAGCAAGGAGATGACGACGATCCCGGACCGACAGGCTTTTTTAACGTGAACAACGGCGCGGAAGACGAATTTATTCCGCAAATTCCCGCTTCCCAACAGCACAAGAATGGGATTGTCGCCGAGTTTCTTACCTTTTTGGAATTGAGCCAAGGGTTTCACACTTTCGGAGTTAACAGCGACGACGGTTTTGAAGTGACGAGCGGACCTTCGCTCAAGGATCAAGCTTCCGTCGTGCTTGGATTGTGGGACGGTTCCAGAGGCACTTCGGAGACTCGCTTCAACATTTACGTCGAAGAAGACGGGATTTATCCGGTGCGATTGCTTTGGTGGGAAGGCGGCGGCGGCGCGAGCGTCGAGTTCTATTCCATTCTGGAAAACGGCGATAGAATTTTGATCAACGACCGCGACAATCCAAACGCCATCAAAGCCTATCGATCCGCCACCGAGCGTCCTTACATCAGCTCGGTCTCGCCGACGGGAACCGTAGCAACGGACTCAATTGAATACACAATCAATGACGCCGAAATCATCGTAGTGGACGGATCCGTCGGCCTCACGCTCAACGGCGCGGTGGTTGACCCGGAAGTCACCAAGTCCGGCGGTGTTACCACCGTCCGCTATGAGAATCCGGACGGCTACTTTCCCGGCGGCACTCACGTCGCCATTCTTACTTATGACGAATCAAGCGATCCAGTGGTCACACGCACCTTCCGGCACGAGTTTACCGTGCCTGACGGCCAAACCGTCGTTGTGCGAGACGGCCCCTTCGCCTACTGGCGTCTGGGAGAAACCGAAGCCGACGCCACCAGAGCGATCAACGAAATCAGCGAGTTTCACATGGGAACCTACCAAAACAATCCCGGTCTTGGCGCCGAGCGGTTGGTTTTGGGCGATCCTACTTCTTCGGTGTTATTTGAAGCGGAGAAGCAACATTGGATTTCCATTCCCAACCATGCGGACATTAACAACCTCGGCGGCAATCCCGGCTGGCCGCGGAAGACTATTGAGTTTTGGTTCAAAGCCCGCAACCTGCCCAATTCGGACTCGGCGCATCCGGACTTTGACATTTCTCAACGGCAGGTCATCTACGAGCAAGGCGGCGCCACGCGCGGCATGAACGTCTACCTCGAAGGCATAGAAGAGGGGACAAATCCAGCGCGAGCCATGCTTTGGTTCAACGTCTTAAACCGCGCCGAAGTCTCTTGGGGAGGCACAGCGCCCTATAACGAAGAAGTCGGCGTGGGGATTGATCAGGAAGCCGTCGCCATCAGCACTGAAATCGAGAAAGACACGGTTTATCACGTCGCTCTGGTGTTTGAAGAAGACACCGGACCGGAGAACTTTGACGGCGGCATCACCGGCTATCTAAACGGCGAGAAGTTCGGCGAGGCAACGGGCGCCAACCAACTCCGAAACCATACCGACGGAATCGGCATTGGCCGCCGAAACAATGAAGTCTCGTTTCATGACTTGATCGTCAACGCATCAACGGCGGCGATATTCAACTCTTCCGATCATTTATTCTACTACGACGGTTGGCTGGATGAATTTGCGCTTTACAACGTCGCCCTGACGGCGGAACAAATCAAAGCGCATTACGAGGCCGGTTTGATGGAAGTGCCTGTGGATCCGGGAACGTTGCCGCCGCCGATAGCCGCCGGGATTACTTCGATTGCCCTGGTTGCCTTCGGCGACGACCACGTTCGTGTCCACATCGAATACAACGGCACGCTCAAAAGCGCCGCCACGGTCAACGGCCCCTTTGTCGAGGTTGAGGGAGTGAGCTCGCCCTTCAGCGTAACGCCGTATCAGGAACAAATGTTTTACATCGTAGAGTAATCAAACCGCTAAAAAGAACTCTCTCGCAAGGCCGGGCATTTTGCCCGGTCTTTTTTTGCGGTTTGACTTGTTAAAAAAATCAAAATTCAAAAGAATCCGGCGAAAGAAAAAAACCGATTCCATTTGCGCCGACCGTCAACGAGAGGATGAAAAATGGAGCCAGTTGTCGGATTCGAACCGACGACCGACGGTTTACAAAACCGTTGCTCTGCCACTGAGCTAAACTGGCTTTCAATAGGCTAATAAAAACGACAAGAGCCGCAGATTAACGGTGTTTTCCACAGGATTCAACCGCCAAATATATCCAACGACTTGGGGATTGCAGAACTCTGGAAGCCAACGGCAAGTTCTTTGTAACTTTTCCCGTCGCAAGTTCGTCTTTCCTTTTTGGTGGGCAACACGGCAATACGCAATGTGAAAACATCTGGCAACGCAACGATTCTCAGGACTTTCCACAAGTCAACGGACGAAATTTCGCGAGATGTTTTTGCGAGCCGCAGCCGATTGCGCGCAAACTTACATTAAAATAAAAACTGATTCCTATAACGCAATGAAAACGATAATGAAACTTGGAGTTTTGACGATTCTAGCCTGCGTTGCCTTTGGCGGCGCTTTTGTTCAGGCACAGCAAGATCAGCGCAATAGATTTGACCGCGGCCAATTCATGGAGCGGATCATGGAGCGGCTACGAGAAAATTTGGGCGCTTCCGTCGAAGAATGGAGCGTTTTGAAGCCGATGATCGCAAAAATCACGGAAAAACAATCCGCTATGCGGCGATCCGCCGGGCGAGGCGCCTTTGGGGCTTTTGGCGGCGGACGCGGTGGACGAGGCGGTGACAATGATGGAGACCGAAGAGGCCGTGAGGATCGCCGATCCCGCGGAGACGGAGATTCCGAATCCAATGCGGACAGTCTGCGCGAAGCCGTTGAATCCGGCGACGTTGACAAGATCAAAAAGGAGCTCGCCTCCTATCGCGCCGCTCAAAAAAAGCGCGCTGCCGAGCTCAAGAAGGCCCGCGAAGAACTGCGGCAAGCGGTGACCTCGAAGCAAGAAGCCATTTTGGTTCTTTGGGGACTGCTGGATTAAATGCACCGACAGGAACAAGCCGGCAGGCCTTCGGCGCCGGCCAACTGTTTTTAATTTATCTTCGATGAGCGATCTGTTGCAACAGATGGTGGAAGCTGGGCATCTTTCCTTCGCGGACGCCGATAGCCTGAAAAAGACGGCCGCCAACGGTAAAGCCCGCTTGCTGGAAAGCGAGGATTCGGTTTTGCGGTGGTTGGCCGGCGAATACGGGGTAGAGTTCACAGACTTGAAATCCATTGAACCGGACAAAGAATTGCTCTCTCGGTTTCCGGCGCGGGTTCTGCTCAAAGAAGAATTGCTTCCGCTGCGCCAAGTCAACGGCGCCATTGAGGTGGCCACCAGCCGACTTTTCGCCACTCGCGGATTGGACTCTTTGAAAGTGATGACCGGTCTCAATCTCGCGCCAGTTCTGGCGCCTTCGGAGAGCATTCGAAAAGAGATTAAAAAGCGTCTTGGCGTCGGCGCGGATACCATTGACACACTCAAGGACAACGAAACCTTTCAGGTAGTGGACGACGGCGCCGGGGAGGCCGCAGATTTGGATGGCGCGGCGGCCGACGCCTCCATCATCCGATTCGTCAACCAAGTGCTCGGCGACGCGATCAGCCTTCGAGCGACTGACATCCACTTGGAACCCTTCGAGAACGAACTCCAAATCCGCTATCGCATCGACGGCGTCCTCCAAGAAGTCCCCGTTCCGGCGGAAATCAAGCGATTCCAACCGGCCATCGTTTCCCGCGTTAAAATCCTGAGCCATCTCAACATTGCCGAAAAACGCGTTCCCCAAGACGGCCGCATCAAAATTCGAGTGAGCAATTCGGAAGTGGACGTTCGCGTCTCCATCATTCCCATGTTGCACGGGGAAGCCGTAGTGATGCGTCTTCTGCGGCAAGACGGCTCCCTCATTGGCCTGTCCCGTCTAGGCATGGCGGCCAGAGAGTCGAATCTTTTTCAGCGCGTGCTCGGCCTTCCCCACGGCATTGTTCTGGTCACAGGGCCAACCGGCAGCGGTAAGACGACTACTCTCTACGCCGCGTTGAACGAAATCAACGACATGGAGCGGAAGATTATTACCATCGAAGACCCCGTCGAATATCAAATCCGCGGCATTAATCAAATTCAGGTTTCTGAAAAAGCGGGGCTTACCTTTGCCCGCGGACTGCGTTCCATTCTCCGGCATGATCCGGACGTGCTGCTGATTGGGGAAATCCGAGACAAAGAAACAGCGCAGATCGCCGTGCAAGCATCGCTCACCGGCCACTTGGTGTTCTCCACTTTGCACACCAACGACGCTCCCGGCGCTATTTCGCGGCTTATCGACATGGGCGTCGAACCCTATCTTACGGCTTCTTCCGTGGAAGCCGTTCTCGCCCAACGGCTCGTCCGCGTTCTTTGCCCGCAATGCAAGCGACCGGACGCTTCCGCCCGCACTCAAGCGCTTTGCAGGGAGATGGGCATCGAACAACGCGGCGCCCCGATTTTTCAAGCCGTTGGTTGCGAAGCCTGCCGACAAACAGGCTATCACGGGCGGCATGCCATTTTTGAAATGATGGACATGACGCCAACCATTCGGGAAATGGCCTTGCGCCGTTGCTCCCACGGCGAAGTCCGCAAGCAGTCGAGGCGAGACGGCATGGGGACTTTAAGCGAAGACGGCTGGCGCTTGGCGCGGCAGGGAACGACGACGCCGGACGAAGTAATGCGCGTCACCAAGGATGAGCAAGCGAGCCTTGACAACGTTTGAAGATCAATGGCCTCTTTTCACTACAAAGCAATCCAACCCGACGGTTCCATGATCCGGGGATCGCTGGAAGCCGGCGGACGCTCCGAAGCCTTGCGACAGATCCAAAACCTGGGCATGAAAGCGGTCAACATTGCCGAAGCAAGCTCCTCAGCGGCGCAGTCGGAGTTGTGGTTTCGGCCTCCCTGGAAGTCCAACCGAATTTCCTTCGCCCTGCTGGAAAACTTCACCCGCCTTTTGTCCAGCCTATTGTCCGCCGGCGTTCCATTGAGCCATGCGTTGGTGATTTTACAGCGCGAAGCCGAGACTCCGGCCGCCGGCGCCAAATGGAAAGAAGTGCATGATCTCGTGGTAGACGGCATGTCCTTGGCGGACGCGATGGCAAAGTCGCCGGAAACCTTCCCTCGAGTGTACGTCGCCATGGTTCAAGCCGGAGAGACGGGTGGATTTCTCGACCTTGTGTTAACGCAAATTGCGGATTTTCAATCTCGCGATAAGGAGCTGCGCGCCAAGGTTTTTTCGGCGGCCATTTATCCAGTCGTGCTCGCGGTGCTGGCGATCTCGGTTCTGATTTTTCTTCTGGTGTTCTTCATTCCTCGGTTTACCACCATCTTCGAAGGCTTCGGCGCCTCCTTGCCCCTCCTTACTCGCGCCATCGTGGGGAGCAGCGATTTTGTTCAGAACTACGGCATTTTTCTGGGCATCGGACTTTTCTTTGCGATTTACTTGGGGCGGCAGCAGTTGGCAACGGAGAAAGGGCGGCGCCTTTGGGAAGGCTGGCTAATTCGGGCTCCCGTTCTTGGCCCTCTCAACGCTCGTTTTGCCATGGCGCGTTTCTGCCGTATGTTGGGAACGCTCATCGCCTCCGGCGTGCCATTGGTGAACGGTTTGAACGTCGCCCGCAAGTCTATCGGCAATCAAATTTTGGTCGACGCCGCCGGTTTGAGCATCGAGCGCGTGCAGAAAGGCGACCGGCTGGCGAACAGCTTGCGCGGCTGCGGCAACTTATTTCCAGGATCCGTTGTTGAGATGATTTCAGTGGCCGAAGAAAGCGGCCGGCTAGATAAAGAACTCATCCGGTTAGCAGAGGTCACCGAAAAAGAGCTGGATCAGCGCCTCAAGACGGCGGTAGCGCTTTTGGAGCCCGCCATGTTGTTTGCGATTGCCGGGTTCATCGGCGCGATTTTCGTCGGCATGGTTATGCCAATTTTCACAATTCAGGATTATATAAAATGACGACATAACAAAAGAAGATGAAGACAAACGGAATTCACTTGTCACGGCAATATTCCCGGCGGGAAGGGTTCACTTTGGTGGAGATGCTTTTGGTTCTGGTGATCTTGGCCGTCTTGGCCGCCGTGGTCGTGCCCCGGTTTGCCGGACGGGGGAAACAAGCCAAAGTCGCGGCGGCGGAAACCGAGATATCCACCTTGGAAACCGCGCTGGACGTGTTCGAAATGGACAATGGGTATTTTCCCAAAAGCGGCGATTTGAACGCTTTGGTCGTGCAGCCGAACAACACTCCCGATTGGAAAGGCCCTTATATTAAGCGCGGCGTGCCAAAAGACCCCTGGGGCAACGACTACCTTTACGAATATCCCGGCCGCCATAACGCCAACGGTTATGATTTGAGATCGTTCGGTCCCGACGGACGCGCAGGAGGAGATGATGACATTGTTAATTGGATATCATCGAAATAGCCGCGGGTTCACCTTGATGGAGCTGATCTTGGTGATGGGACTCTTGGTGGCCGTCCTTGCAATTGCCGCTCCCTCGTTGTCTCGTTTTTTCAGTGGTAGGTCGCTGCAGGAAGAAACG
Organism: Limisphaerales bacterium; assembly: GCA_965203425.1. Classification (GTDB taxonomy): domain Bacteria; phylum Verrucomicrobiota; class Verrucomicrobiia; order Limisphaerales; family AAA164-E04; genus UBA2970. Next base: position 1,546,596 of record OZ241891.1, read on the forward strand.
CGTCGCTTTCTCGCTCTAACTCAATACGGCGGCAACCAGGCGGTCAATGAAGGCGTTCCGATGGTGTTGTGGATCGACCTCAAACTCGGCGAATACGGATTGCGCCCGGAAACCGGTTATCCCACCAACCGGCACAACGCCTTTCACTATCGCCTCCGCGACGATTTGGAACTGGACGCGGAAACCGCTTCGCTGCCTCAAGCCAGCAAGTCCCGCACTCCTTCGATTTACTTTCTGCCCGATGGCTCAATCTCGGAAACCAGCCTTTCTTTCGTCAGAATCCGAGATCGTAGCGAAGGCGAAGTTTGCATTGCCCAATCTGACAACCGACTAAACTTTGAAGTTCGCGACCCACAACTCAACCAAGCGATACCGACGCGCCCTTGACCAACGGGCATCCGGTTTCACTTTTGCGGAAGTGTTGGCGGCCATGCTTTTTATGGCCATCGTCATTCCGGCGGCCGTTCATGCGATTGCCTTGGCCAACCGCGCCGCAGTGACCGCCGAACGCAAAACCGTGGCCGCGCAGTTGGCCGACAGCTACCTCACCGAACTCGTTTTGACCGGCTCTTGGCAAAATGCAGCGGCTTCCGGCAAGTTTCCGGGCATTCACCAAGCATACGAATGGCGTCTTCATCGACAAAACTGGGAAATTGACTCGATGATCTACTTGGAAGTTCAAGTGCTTTTCACCGTTCAGGGACGCCAACACCGGGTGCGAACCGGCACGTTGACGGAGGAACCAAAGGCATGAAAACCGCTTGGCCACGGTTCTCTGCCCGCTCTTATCTGGGGTTTACCTTAATTGAAGTGCTGTTTGCTACCTTGGCCTTCGCGATTGTTTTGGCCGCCGTCAACGCGGTCTTCTACGGATCGCTGAGGCTTCGCGAGCGGACGGACGAAAAACAGAAAGAAAGCCTGCCGAGGCTTCAGACGCTGGAACTCCTCAAACGCGACCTTCGCGCCACATTTTACAGCGAAGGATTTCGCGCCGACCGTTTCCATTGTGAACCCAGCAGAGGTCTCGGCGTTTTGGCCGATCAAATCCAATTCTTCGCCAAAACTGGAACGACAGATCAATCCGCGCCTTGGTCAGATGTGCAACAAATCGAATACTACCTAGCTCCGGCAAACGAGCCTCGTGAAAATCCAAACAGCCTGGAACTTGTCCGAGCCGTCAATCGCAACCTTCTTGCGCCTACCTATCAGCCGCCGGCGGAACAGCGACTCCTCTCCGGCGTCAACTCCTTTCAACTTTCCTTCTTCGACGGCGAAACTTGGACGACTTCATGGGACTCCGAACTCCAAGACCCCGCCCTGCCCAAGGCAGTCCAAATCTACCTTGAATTTGCGCTTACGAACCGAAGCAACCCTTTGCCACCTCCCTCGCTGACGCATATCGTGCCCATTCTGGCTGAACCAAAAGTGACTAAAGACGAAGAAACAGAGGGAGAAGATGAAAGCAACAACAATCAAAACGCCAGCGGACAAAGCGGCAACGGCCCGGCACCGAATGAAAACAACAACAGCGGAAGGAACCAAGAATGAACCCGCGTTCTCCATCGCTCCGCACCTGGAAACAAGGATCTGTGCTTATCATTGTCCTATGGATCGCTTTGGGACTTGTGACCATTGCCCTGCTCTTCGGACACTCGGCAATGCTTGAATTTCGGGCTGCGGAAAACCGGACTGCCGGATGGCAGGCCGAACAAGCCATCGAGGCCGGACTTCGCTACGCAGTTCATCTGATCCAAAACATGGAAACGCCCGGCGCTCTTCCCGATCTTGAAACCTACCAAGCCGGCCCGGTTGCCGTAGGCGAAGCGCAATTTTGGTTCGTTGGCCGCGCCAACCATGCTTCTAACTTAGAGATTCCCTTCTTCGGCATCCGAGACGAAACCGCCAAACTAAACCTCAACACCGCTACGCGAGAAATGCTGGAAGCGCTCCCCTACATGACTCCGCAACTGGCCGGATCCATCATCGATTGGCGGGATGAAGATGACGAAATCACCGAAAACGGCGCTGAATCCATCGCCTACCTGCTGCGCAATCCTTCCTACGAGGCTAAAAATGCCCCTTTTGACTCGGTCGAAGAGCTTCGTCTGCTGATCGGCGCCGATCCAGTGCTTCTCCACGGCGAAGACTTCAATCAAAACGGCGTCCTGGATTTCAACGAAAACGACGGCGACGCCTCTTGGCCGCCCGACAATCAAGACGGCCGGTTGGATGCGGGCATTTTTGAATACGTAACCGTTCACACGGAAAAGCCCGCCGCCGGAGACAACCAAGACGCCGCAACCGCGGCGAGCGAGGAATCAACAGAGTCTTTGGTGGCCATTGACCTAAACGACGACCCCGACGGCCTGCTGGACGCGCTGTTGGAAGAAACTTTCGGCGAAGAGAGAGCCTCCGAGATTCAGACGCCCGGAAACAACGATGACTACCAAAGCGTGCTTGAATACTTTCAAGATTCCGGAATGACCGACGAGGAATTCGCCCAAATCGAGAGCCGGCTCCTCGTCAATGCAGAAGCCGAACCAGCGGCCTTCGTCAACGTTAACACCGCCAGCGAAGCCGTTCTTGCCTGCATTCCCGGAATCGGCACCGAAAAAGCCTCCGAAATTGTCGCGCAACGGCAGTCCAATCCGTCGGGAACCGCCACCGCAACTTGGATTCTCGAAATTCTCGACGAAGAATCTCTTGACGAGGCCGGCCCTCACCTCACCGGAACAACCGCTCAATACCTCGTCGATATTGCCGCCGTGGGACGTGGCGGCAAAGGCTATCGCCGGACACAATTTGTAGTTGACGTCAACGAAGGCGTTCGGATCGTTTCCCGCCGAGATTTGCCCAGAGCCGGTTGGAGTCTCGGCGAACAAACTCGTCTCCAGTTGGCGCAACAAAAACGAAATCCGAGGCAAAGATTTTGAATCCATTCAAGCCAAAACCTATTCAATCGTTGCTCGGACTTGCGATCCGGGGGAACCGATTGACCACTGCAATCGCGAAGCGAATCAACGGCGCCGTCCGCTTTTCTTCCCATGCAACCGTCGAACTTTCCTCATCGCCGTGGACGGATGATCCCGAACTGGCAGGACAAGAAATTCGGGCCTTTTTGGATCGACGAGAAATTCGAGAAAACCGCTGTTTGCTTTGCCTTCCTTCAAATATCGTCATGACCGTTTCCGTCGAGATTCCCGACCTATCGGATAGCGATCTTCGAAGCTACTTGGAACTGCAGGCCGAAAGCGAATTTCCCTTTGGAATCGAAGACATGCAACTGGCCTCGGTAGTCTATCGCGCCCCGGATCAATCCCGTCGCGCGATTCTGGCCGCCATCCCGAAAAATCGAATCGAACAAATTCAACAGGTTTTACAGCACGCGCGCCTTCGCCCTGTCAGTCTTGTCTTGGGGCTGGCGCCAGCGGCTGTTGGAAACAATCCGCAACTTGTGCTGGATGTTCAGCCGGATCACGTCGATTTGAGCGTCCGATGCGGCGAAGGATTCGCAGTCATCCGATCTTTGGAGGGAGTGTCGAACTTTCCAAAAGACGGCTTAGCGCAGGATTGCAGACCGCTCTGCCGCGAGATTCGCATTACTTTGGGACAGTTGCCCGGCAATCTCCGCCAAAATCTCGCCACAGCCATTTGCCACTCGGCCGAGCTTTCCTCAGATTGGAGGCAAGCTTTGGAGCGAGGATTGGCGGACATGGGATTTCAAACGGCATTCCGCGAGGGGCGACATTCAGCTCTGGAGGCCGCGGTGAAGGCGCGACTTGCCAATCAACGCGCGCTGGAGTTTCTTTCGCCAAAACGGAGACCGTTCCGTATTTTCGCCGAAAAAGCCTCTTCCCAACGCAACGTTTGGATTGGCGGCAGCGTGGGAACAATTGCCTTTCTCGTTGCCGCCGTCTTTTATATTCAAGGTTGGCGTCTTCAATCCCTAGAACGCGAATGGAACGGCATGGCGGAAAAAGTAAAGACGTTGGAAGACAAGCAGACCGAGATTCGGCAATTTCGTCCTTGGCACGACAGTTCGGCGCCAAGTCTGCAAATCGTCCGCCAACTCGCCGAGTCTTTTCCAAAAGAAGGCTCGGTTTGGCTCAAATCCATTGAGATAAAAGAAAACCGACAAGTTCGCTGCATCGGCTCGGCTCGCGACAACCAAGACCGCCTTGACTTGATTAGCCGGCTACGCGCCGCAGACAACATTCACCAGCTCGCCACGCAAAGCATCACCACCCAACAATTCGACTTCAAATTCGTTTGGGAGCCTCCACAACGCCCATGAACCCGCAAAACCGCAAACGCCTGCTTGTCTTTCTTGCCTTGGGCGCCTTCGGCATTCTGCTGGCCGATCAATGGATCCTCCGGCCCCTTGGCAACTTGTGGGCAAAGAGATCGGAAAGAATCCAAAGCTTGCGACAATCCATCGCGCGCGGGCAAAGCCTCCTTGAGCGCGAAGACTCCCTTGTCGGCCGTTGGGAAGACATGCGGCAAAGAGCCCTTCCCAAAGACGCTTCCGCCGCCGAAGAGAAAGTCGAGCAGGCCACTCATCGCTGGATCAACGAAAGCGGCGTTACCCTTTCCCGAATTCAGCCGCAGTGGAACTCACGCGAGGAACTCTATCGGACGTATGATTGTCAAGCCAACGCCGAAGGCAATTTGGAATCCGTCTTTCGTTTTCTTTACGAGCTAGAAACAGATCCCTTGCCTCTTTACATTGAAGAGGTCACAATCGGTTCTTCCGAAGACAAGGGCGAAGAACTCAAACTCTCCCTTCGTTTTAGCGGACTCCAATGCATTGAGGAAAACCAACAATGAAGGATTTCCGATACAATACGCCATTCAAAACCGCAGTCGTTCTCGTTTTCCTTCTGGCGGGCGTTCCGTTGTTTTCCATGCGCGCTTTTGGAGAAAATGAGTCGAAAAAGATCGGTTCCACTCAAGACAGCCTTCGCTTTGAGGACTTCGCCCCGATTTTGGACAACAACGTCTTCAACGCCCATCGCCAAGATAGTGCACGCCTTGACGCCGAACAAAAACGCAACCAACAACACCCCATTCCCGTTGACCGCTTCGCGCTCGTCGGCACAATGCACAACGAAGGCCAAGCTTTTGCCTTCTTCACCGGAACAGAGCCGGCATTCCGATCCGTGATCCAAGTCGGCCAAAACATCGCCGGCCACACCGTCGTCTCCATCCGCAACAAAACCGTGACACTTTCAAAAGGAGGCAATTCCTTCGAACTCGCCATCGGAATGGAAATGAACCGGCAAGGCGAAGCCGAATGGAAACTTAATCAGAACGCCGACGGCAGTTGGAGAAATTCTGCCGCAAGCAAATTGGAACTCTCAAACGAGCAACCCAAGGAACAGGAAAAACCGGACGCCCTCACGGGCGACAAAGCCGACATTTTAAAACAGATGATCGAACGCAGAAAACAAGAACTCAACAAATGAAAATGAAAACGCATTCCTCATTCGGGGCCGCTTGCGCTTTAGCGGCCTGCCTCGGACTCGCCGCAGCGCAACCGCCTCTCCAAAGCGCAACCGCTGAGCCGCCCACTCTCAAATTTAACTTTCGAGGCGTCCCCATCGAGACCGTTCTCGACTACCTGAGCGAGGCGGCTGGCTTCATCATCGTCCTTGAAACCGAAGTTTCCGGCAACATCAACGCATGGAGCAGTCAACCAATCACAAGCGAAGACGCCGTTCACTTGCTGGACACAATCCTCGCCGGCAAAGGCTACGCCGCCATCCGAAACGGGCGCATCCTTAAAATCGTCGATCAAAGCGACGCCCATAAACACACGCTTCCCGTCAAGAAAGGATCCGATCCCGAAGAGATTCCTCCCACCGATCAAATGGTCACACAAATCATTCCCGTGCGTTACGCCAATGCCATGCAATTGATCGAAAACCTTCAGCCGTTGCTCCCAGAAGAAGCCTCTCTCACCGCTAACGAAAGCAGCAACGCCCTCGTCCTTACCGACCGCCAAGCCAGCATCCAACGCATCGCTAAAATCATCACCGCGCTGGATACCTCCATCTCCGGCATTTCCACAATTCGGGTCTTTTCGCTTCAATTCGCCGACGCAACGGAACTGGAAGAAGTCATTGAGGATATCTTTGAACCGCCGGTTTCCAGCCGCGACCGAGAGCGAGACGCGCGGCGGGAAGAGTTTCTTCGGCGCTTCGGCAGAGGAGACGGCGACGGACGATCCAGATCTAGCTCTTCGGGCCTCAGCGAAGCGCGGCAAGCAGTTTCGCACGTCGTGGCGGAGGCTGACGAACGCACCAACTCCTTAGTGGTCGCCGCGCCAGAGGAGACCATGCCCATCATCGAAGAAGTCGTAAAGCAGATTGATCGCAACATAGACGCCATCACTGAGATAGAAGTCTTCCGCCTGCAACACGCTGACGCCGTCGAAACCGCCCAAATCTTAACCGATCTGTTTGACGACCAAGAGGAAGAAAACCAGGCCGGCTTTCGCTTTGGCCGCGGAGGATTTTTTGGCCGAGAAGGAGGCGAGCGCAGAAGCAGAGAACAAGACCAAAACCAACGCCTGCAACAACAAAACACCGTCGTCGCCGTGGCCGACCCGCGAACCAACTCCGTCATCGTCAGCGCTTCCGGCGAGTTGATGAGCCAAATTGGAAAAATGATTCTCCAACTGGATGAAGACAAGTCCAAGAAACAAAAAGTCTACGTCTATGCCTTGGAACACGCCGACGCCGACAACGTCGCCGAAATCCTGCGCGGAATGTTTGAAGACCGCCTCAACGGCGCCTCCCGATCCATCACCCGACAAAACAACCAACAGAACAATCCCCTCAACAACCGAACCGTCAATACCCAGCCCATTCGCGGCGCTGCCGGCCAATAAACCCGCAACCATCCAACACTATGCGATATTTCCAAAAATTTCTCCCAACACTCAGAAAAACACTTTGCCCGGCGCTGGCCTGCGCCGCCCTCCTTCTCGCTTGGCCAAACGCCCTTGGACAAGGCTTCGGCGGCGGTTTCGGAGGCAACACCACAACCGAAGGCGCCCGTCAGTATTTCAACAACACCATGCTTGGCGACGCCCTCATCGAGATCGATCCTGAAACGCGCTCCCTCATCATCATCACCGACGAAGAAACCAACGTTCACATCGACCAAGTCATCAAACAACTCGACCGCCCCAAGCCGCAAGTGCTTATCAAAGTTGTCTTCGTGGAAGTCACCCATCGCGACGAACTAGACATCGGCATCGAAGGCTCACTAGGCTACACACAGGAAACACGGGATGGAGAACTCCAAAGCAACTACGGATCCCTCTTCAGCGCTACACTCCGATCCCAAGGAGGCTTCCAACTCCTCGACTCTGACTTCTCCGTCACCGCCCGCGCCCTTGCCGAAGCAGGCAACTTCGAAGTTCTCTCCCGTCCTTCCATCCTTGCCCGCAACAATCAGGAAGCCATCATCACCGTCGGCCAAGAAGTCCCCTTCATCCGCAACCCAACAATCAGCAACACCGGACAACAAACCTTCCCCGTCGAATACGAAGACATCGGCATCATCCTGCGCGTCACTCCCTTCATCACTTCCGACGGCCTTGTGGAAATGATCGTCGCCCCCGAGATTTCAACCATCTCAGACGAAACCATCCCCATCAACAACATAGACTATCCCGTTTATGCCAAACGTTCCGCCGAAACCGTCGTGGTCACCGGCAACGGCAAAACCGTCGTCATCGGCGGTCTCATGGAACGCAACAGAAGAGAAACCGTCCGCAAAGTGCCTCTGTTGGGAGACATCCCCCTCCTCGGCTGGGCATTTCGGCGCAAAATCAAAGAAGACACCAAAACCGAACTGCTCATCTTCCTAACCCCTTATGTCGTCAACCAACCCGAAGAGCTTGAACAGCTCACCCGCGAGGAAACCAACCAAACCGAATTTAACCCCATCCCCGACGAACCTTTGGAAAAATACATTGACAACGCCGATAAAGTGATTGACCCCGCCCGCCGCGCCAAAAGGGATCCCGCAAATAAATGAGAAAATAGAGCGAGTAACAATAACAATAAAACTAAAACCGGCCAAAAATGGACAGAGACCAAAAATTGCAGAAGCACTTGATTCTGATCTGCGTTTGTTTAATCCCGATTCCATGTCGATTCGCCATTGATTGGCAACTTAATAAAAATAAAACTTGGCAAAAGACCAATCTGCCTTTAAATATTCAGGCAACGATGGACATTTGAAAATGAATCCCGAAGCCAGTCCATTTTGTCCCGGACATCTAGCACCAGCTGAATTATTCACCGGCCGCCAAAACGAAGCAGGACACCTATGCGGCATGGTGCGCGCCAGCAACCGTGGCAAACTCAAAACAGGATTCATCACCGGCGAACGAGGTATCGGAAAAAGCTCCCTCGTTTCCAACGTGCGGCGTCAAGCCGAGACACAGCACAAAGCACTCGCTGCTCACGTCTATCTGGGAGACGTCAAAGACTTGCCCGGATTAATGCGGGAAACTTTCAAAGAACTCGTCAGACAAAACGCCGATAAACAATGGTACGCGCCACTTCAAAAATTGTTCCATGAACATATCGAAGAAATTAGTTTATTCGGCACAATAAAACTCAACCTGCCCCAAGAAAAACTGCCAAAGACTCACTATGAATTCGCAGACGCCCTCAGAAAGTTGCTAGTATCCATGAAAGGGAAACGAAAATCTCTCCTTTTGATTCTCGACGACATCAACGGCCTAGCCGAATCGTCTGACTTTGCTCATTGGATCAAAAGCTTTGTAGACGGTATGACAACATCCTCAGAAAAAACCATCCCCCTCTGCCTATTGTTGGTAGGCCTCGAAGAACGACGGCGATCGTTAATCAAAAACAACGAATCGGTGTCCCGTATTTTCGAAGTGATCCACATTGCACCATGGTCGGACGACGAAGTTCTTCAATTCTATGAAAAAACATTCAGCTTCGAAAACGTGCCCCGGACCGTTTTAGAAAAGCTGATGCCGTTCACCGGAGGCTTACCAACTTTAGCGCATGAACTCGGAGACGCCGTCTGGCACGTCGCTGAAAACAAAAGAATCAAAACAGAAGAAATCATAAAGGGTGTCGTGTCCGCCGCTGACGTCATTGGCAGAAAATACCTTAAGCCGGGAATTCTCGACGCCATTCGTAGTGAACGATACCGTTCCATTTTGCGGAAAATTGCCACCGCCGCTACCACCGGGCATCTAAAATTTCGAAAGTCTGAGATTCAGAGAAAACTAATAGCCGGCGAAAAGAAAGTGCTGACCAACTTCCTCCAACGCATGAAAAAACTCGGCGCATTAGAAACCGATCCAGAAGCTCGCGGCAGCTACCAATTTCCCAATCACCTCCACAAACTCTACTTTCAATTGGAGGCCCAACGAGCCAAAAAAACAAGGTAACTTCCTTTCTTTTATTACTTTTGAATAATCGAACGCCTTGACAAAGCGCAAATTCAAACGTTAAATCCAGCAACACATTAAAATATGGAGGCTATGGAAAACGCAGAAGAAAAACACAGTACCGTGCCGAACCACGGAGAAACTAAGGAACAGACAGATCCTCGCTGGAAAGCCGATAACAAGGAAGCCCCAATTCGCTCAGAAATAGAAGGGCTAGACGAAGAAGGAGAATCCATCGTTCCCATTTCCGATCAGAGTAACGTTCGCTTGGACGAAAGAGATCGTAGCCTTTTCGATCTGAAACGTTGGCACGACGCCGGCGATCTAACTCTGGATCCGGAATGGCAACGCAATTTCATATGGAGCAAACCGCAATCGTCTAAATTGATTGAATCTTTTCTGCTCGAAATTCCGGTGCCGGTCATTTACTTGGCGAAAACGAAAGAAGACAAATACGAAGTGATTGACGGTCTTCAGCGGCTCACCAGCGTTTTTAACTTTTTTGACAATAAATACGCGCTTACTTCTCTCGACCAGCTGAAGGATCAAATAGGTAAAAAATTCAAAGACTTGGACAAACCGTTGCAACGTAGACTGGAAAACGCCCCACTGAGAACCTTCGAACTCTCCAGTCACACAAATCCCAACATCTACTTCATCGTATTTGAACGTCTGAACACCGGCGGCACGAAACTTAATGAAATGGAAATCCGTAACTGTCCTTATCGAGGAAAGCTAAATCACTTGATCAAAGAATTGGCTGCCAGTGAAAGTTTTAAATCTTGTGTTCACCTAACAGACACAAATATCAAACGCATGCTGGACCGGGCCTTGATTCTACGTTTTCTCGCCTTTTACGAAAGAACTTATCTCAAATGCGAAGAACCTCCAAAAAAAATTCCTAAACGTGTTCATGGAGACCTTCCAAAACCCGAAGCCCGAAAAGATTCAAGAATATCGGCAGAAGTTCGAGCATTGTATAAGAGCTTCAAAAACAGTTTTTGGCGAGTATGGATTTCGATTAAAAAGGGAACACGATCCAAAAAAACTAAAAGGTAGGTATGATCCCGGAAAATCAACATCTCATGGTGAATGGTCGAATCGAATCAATGCGCCGATCTTCCAGTGTGTGATGACATCATTTGCCAAATATGATCTGGGGCAAATCACCAGAGCTGCCGACCGTATTTATGAGGAATATCTTGATTTGACTTCTACAGATAAGAATTGGGTTGATCGTGTGCGACGAGCAACTGGATCTTATGCAAGAGTTGCCTATGTTTTTGAGACTTGGCAAAGCCGGTTGGCGGAAGTGATGCAAGATGTTCCGCCGAATGACGGGCGCCGAACTTTTTCCAAACAACTGAAAAAGGAATTGTTTGAGCAGAATAAGACTTGTTCCCTTTGCGGGCAGGAAATCAAGCTGCTGGATGACTCAGTAGTGGATCACGTGGATCACTACTGGCGCGGCGGAGCGACAATCCCAGAAAACGCCAGATTAACGCACAGATTTTGCAATCAATCCCGCGGCGGCCGCTAAACGGCTTCTTTTATGATTTCTCTATGCTTGGCTACTCTGATTAGTCAAATTGTTTCAAACAGCGAAGTCTCAGGCAATTCGCCTTTTCAGTTGCCCGCTGTTTTTGCGCCAGGGTTTTCTTCCTCTTTTTTGGCGGGATCTGCTTCTGGGGAATCCAGCGGGATCATTTTGACGTGAACGCTGTCTTCGTAATTGGTGGCTTTGCCGCTGGCAATATCGACTCCGGCGCCAATCAATCCGCCAAAAATAATGTTGCCAAAGGTCATCCCGGACACGGATTTGCCCAATCGGAAGGTTTCGGTTCGATATCCTTCCAGTTCGTAGCGAACCATTTGCCTTTTGCTACTTCTCTTTATCATGATGGTGGTTGGCGTGGTGCCGCGGGGAATGTTGTTGACGCTGACGATGGCGCCTTGGGGTTCGGAGCTGAAGGCTACGGGCTGGCTGTCATCTTTTGTGATTGTCGCACAGCCCCCCCCCCCGCAAAACAGGCCAACAGGCTTGCGACGACAATAGATCGAATCGAATAATGAGTTTCCGTTTTCATAATCATGTATTGAAAAATCCCTTTTCTAACCAAAGCGCGAGAGTGTGTCAATCTTTGAATTTACAAAATTCTCCTTTTCTCTTTGCGCAGTCATTTTGCGAGAGGCGATTGGAAAAATTCATAGCGGCGGGCAAGGCGCTTACTTGGCTTGCGGCAAAGTTTTGAGTTGACGTTTAGTTGCAAACAACGCTTATTAAAGCCTTCGATGAAAAGCGGCGACTTTCAGAAACAAGTAGAAGAATCCATTCGGAATCCCAAAAACATGGGCGAGTTGGCCGATGCCGACGCTGTTGGCACGGTCGGCAGTCCGGGTTGCGGCGACATGCTTCGCCTGTGGCTGAAATACAAAGTAGAGAACGGCCAAAAACTCATCGACAAAGCCACGTTTCAATCCTTCGGTTGCGAAACGGCGATTGCGGCGGCGAGCTTGGCTACGGAACTCATTCGCGGGAAAACTCCGCAAGAAGCCGCCGCTTTGTCCGGCCCCGAACTTGCCGCCGACCTTGGCCCGTTGCCGCCTACGAAAATTCACTGTGCGCAAATGGTGGAAGAAGCCCTGCGATCCGCTTTGTCCGCCGAAGCAATGCCAAACGCCTCTCAAAGTGTCGAGCCGACAACGCCTCCCGCCAGCCTTCTAGACAGATTGAACAGCGAAACTTCTGGAAAACCGGGCGCCAAGTTGGTCTTTTTGGAGGAAGAAAAGTAAGCGTAGCCGCAAGAATCGGATTTCATCCTTGAAATTGTCGGCGGCAATTCTTAATCTTTTTCTCATGACTTTTATGCGTCGCCACCTAATTCGTCTCGCCGGAGCGCTCGGCCTTGCGCTCTCTTTGACTACATTCGCCGGCCAACCGCAACTGCAAATGAAAACCACTCTTGGCGAAATCACTTTGGAGTTGGACGCTGAAAAGGCGCCCATTTCCACGTTGAACTTCATCCAATACGCCCAGAGCGAGTTCTACGATGGCACCGTCTTCCACCGCGTCATGCCCAACTTTATGATCCAAGGCGGAGGCTTCACGGAAACCATCGATCTAAAAACCGAGGGCTTGCGCCCGCCTATCAAAAACGAATGGAAAAACGGTCTCAAAAACGTGCGAGGAACCATCTCCATGGCGCGCACCGCAGAGCCGGATTCCGCCACCGCTCAGTTCTTCATCAACGTTGTGGACAACTCCGCTCTCGATCAACCAAGCGCCAGAACCGGCAACGCCGCCTACGCCGTGTTTGGAAAAGTCGTCCAAGGGCTAGACATAGTGGACAAAATCCGCAACGTCGAAACCCAAGAGCATCCCAAATATCCCGGCGGCAAAGTGGTTCCCGTCAAGCCCGTCGTGATCCAATCCGTCCGCATTGTTGGAGAATACGATATTGAATCGCTCCAAAAGAAAGTGAGCGATTCGGAAAAGGCCGCCGCCGCCAAAACAGCCGCAGAAGCCGCCAAACAAAAGGCTTTTCTCACAGAAAACGCCAAGAAAAAAGGCGTCAAAACAACAGACTCTGGCCTTCAATATCGCATCCTTCAGCAAGGCAAAAGCCCCAAACCCAAAGCCACCGACAAAGTCCAAATTCACTATCGCGGCCAATTGATTGACGGCACCGAGTTTGACAGCTCTTACTCCCGAAACACGACGGCAACTTTTTCTCTCAACCAAGTGATCCCCGGCTTTGGCGAAGGTTTGCAACAAATCAACGTCGGAAGCAAAGCGGAATTGTTCATTCCCGCAGAGCTGGCTTACAAAGATCGAGGCGTCGGCAACGTCATTCCGCCGAACTCGACCCTTGTTTTTGAAGTGGAACTCCTCCAAATCATCACCCCCACTCCACCAAGCGCAACCGACACAACTCCTTCCTGCGAGCCAAACAATCCATAAAAGCAACGGCGGCCGGCAACATGGCAAGGGATATTTTGAAATGGCAAAATCTAATTTGACACTGCCATAGCAAAGGAAAACAACCATGACAAAAAAACAAGCATTTCAAATCCTCGAAGTTGACGAAGCCGCATCTCCACAAGAAATCAAACAAGCATGGAAAGACATGGTTTTCTTTTGGCATCCCGACCGATACCAAGACAACGAACGCAGACGCCAATTCGCCGAAGAGAAAACCAAACTCATCAACGAAGCCTTCGACCGAATCCAAAACGGACGGTTTGATGAAACCCAAACCGAATATCCCAAACAAAACGGAAACGAACCTCCAGACCCGCCATGGACTCCGCCTAACAATCCTAAGAAGAAAAGCAGGAAGCTCGTGAATAGAGTCGTGTTTGCTATCCTCGCTTGCTACCTCCTACTCATAATCACTATGCCATTCCATAAAATAGCCGCTTGGCTTAAATCCGATAGCCAACCGCAAAATGAACCGCCCGAAACAACCCACGTCTATCCAAACGAAGAACCGGTTTCCGCTCCGATAACCGAACCTTTGCGTTCACCTGAAAGAGAATCTGTTCCCGCCGTAGAAACACAAGCCACCCCGCCAACCCAGCCAAAAGAGAAACCCAAACCGCCTGTGGAAAAGAAAGTCCAACCCTATTGGCTAAACGACTACCGAATGTATCACCAGAGAACGCAATCAACCGCCGAAATCGCTAGAGAAGTCAATCTGCTCATAGAAAAAGCACAAATAGAAATACTTGAAGCGCAAATCAAATATGTCGGCTTGACCGATAGCATGTTGCACGTGCAAGACTAACTAAACAGAAAACGAAAAGCACACCGAAGACACGAATCCTACACAGGAAAATTAAGAGTCAGTCAACTAGACGAAGAATGGCTAAAAGACCAAATCAAAACAGAAAAGGTGGTAACCCGATGGCGCGAACAAGGCATGACCACAAAAGAAATCTTTGACGCCGTCAAAACTGATATCCAAATCGCCGTCAAGATTATCGCAGACCACGAAAAGAAATATCCAAAGAACCGACGATATCAAATCAGAGCCTTTGATGAAGCAGTTCAAATCGCCAAAGAACGATACTATAACAAACAGCAAAACGCAGAACAACAGCACCCATCTATGAAAGAGGTTGCCGAGCGCGCCAAAGAAATAGTGAGGCAAATCAAAGAGGGAACATACCCAAACAGACAACTCTCTCCCTTTATTAGACGCATGGAAGACCAACATTGACATGAACCCAACCACCAAGAAACCGCAATACGCCAACCCGAACGGACACGCTTTCAACCAACCCCCAATTCACCCCTACCGGTAAGCGCGGACAAACCCGGTAAACCTGCCTCCATTGCGGCGTCATCCTTACCCAACACTACAACTTTGCGCGCTCCCCAAAAAGCCATTCCGCCGAACTTACCATAAGCCCCAAACGCCCAGCACCGACAAAGCATGGCTCGAAACCAACCTCAAAACTCACCCCGTCAAGCTGACCTATCACCAGCGCGCCTGCATCGAACACAGCATCAGCATGGATTAGCTCCAGTACGCAATCGCCGACTTGAAAACCTACATCCACGAAATCGAAAACCAACAACCCAAACCGTCAAAACGCTTTTTAAAAACATGACAACTCGCCGCCCAAACGCTCGGACTCGCTCCACACCCCCGAAAGAGAACTTCAAATAAAGAACCTATGAATAGCCACCAAAGAGACGAACAAGCCCGAAAAGACATGGCAACCATGCAAGGATTCTTGGACTCCGCAAACGCCCTAATCCAGCAAGGCAAAGCCGACAACGCTTTCTATAACATGGGATTCAATATGGGATTCCCCGACTTTTTCCACGGCTTCCACAAAATCGCCCAAGAAATCATCAACGAATGCTACCAGCGCAGACCAGCACTAAAAGCCGACTCTCCCAACCCCATAGACATCGCCGTCTTTTCCTGCATCCTCCTACACTCCGTCTATCAGTGCGGCGCTGTCAGCGACACCCGCAGAGGAATCAGCATTCCACCCGAAATCGCCAAACGACTCTCCACCAAATGGCAAATCGAAAACGCCCGCCAAGCCGTCAACCAAGCTATCATCCAAGCTAAAAAGAAACGCAAACTCGGCCGCGTCGAATTCTTTTCTTCCCCAGAAATGACCAGCATTTTTGAAATGGCGGCCGCCAACTTTTACCAGAAGAACCCCGACATCAAAGACAAACCCTTCAACCCCGATGTCATCAAAACCATGCAAGCCGTCAAAAAAGACCGCTTGCGCCGGAACTAGTTTGAAACCGCGCAATGAGAAAAAAGAGGAAACGGAAAGCCATCATCCAGCAGTTTGGATTGAGATGAGCCGAATTGCTTTGGCGGCGGCATTGTCGGTAACTTCCTTGGCGGTTTTGGCGGATGCGAAGGCTGAAACTGCGGGATTCTCTCCCATTGGCGTCGAGCTTGTCTCCGATCAATCCGGCATCGTTCCCGGACAAAGATTCACCGTGGCGCTTCACCAAAAGATTGCGCCCGGATTTCACACTTATTGGAAAAATCCGGGAACCGTTGGCCTTCCAACAAGCATTCGCTGGCAGCTCCCGCCCGGATTCAAAGCCGGCCCTATTCAATGGCCGATGCCGAAGGTGCAACGCATGACGGTCTATCGCGTGTGGGGTTATCAAAACGAGGCGCTCTTGCTGACAGACATCACCGCTCCGCTGGACTTGCCCCTTGGCAAAACGGTGCAGATTGGCGCCGAAGCCAGTTGGATGTGTTGCGGTCGGCAATGTCATCCGGGCTTCAAAAAACTGGAACTGCTTCTTCTCACAACCAAAATCGCCGCTCAAAATACAGATTGGGCAGGCAAGTTCGATCCAGTTCGAAAGCAACAGCCAAAAGCGTTTCCCGGCTGGAAAATCCAATGCGTCCGCACAGGCGATCAATATAAACTCTCCGCTGTTTCTCCTCATTTTCGGATGGCGGCAAACAATACGGACTCGAAGGACTGGAAAAGCGGCGAGGAAGCGAAGTCGCCGGCTATTCGCTTCTTCGGTTTTCGGCGGCAGATTAGCTCGGATAAGTCGCAGATCGTCCGCACTTTGTCAAACGGCTACGAACTTACTCTGTTCGCCGAAGAATTCGAGGCGGAAGAACATAGCCGCTTGACGGGCATTTTGGTTTCCAGCCGAGGCTGGCGCAAAGACTGCCCACAACGGCCTTTATTGATTGACGTTCCGATAGAAGTCAAAAGCGCGGCAAGCGAGAACTATTCCCCTCCACCTTCCAAAAACCGTTGAAATCTTCTCGACAATTTTGACATAAAAACTCCTAATATAATTTCGTACATATCATCTTTGCGCTTTCCCAAGTTTCGCACCTCCGAGTTCGTTGCGCTCCTGGATCTCGTGCCGCAGCATAGTAATAACCTCGCGATTTGCGATATAATTCGCTCCAGACAATCGCGTTGAGTTCCAAACCTTCCTCGGTCAATATGTGGTGGATTTGCTCGAACTTAGGCGAGTAATGCACCGGATTTTTGTAATTGTAAAAGTCCCGCATATGAGCGTGCCGATTCCGCAACTTTTTCATTTCCCAATATCTTTCGTCATCGTGAGGAAAGCCGGGGACTTCGTCTTTTGGCAGAGGGTCGTAATTGAGCGATTCAGGATCAAAAGTTAGCGTTGGATGATAGGTTTTTTGAAAAGGAAAGTTTTCGAGCAAGTCGCGCCGGCTTTCCCACTACACACTTCTTCAGCCTTTTCCTTGCCTTGGCCTAAAACCATCTCCGCAAGCCCGCATACAAGTAAGTTTCCGCTTTCATCTATCTTATTAATTTTATCTCTTTCTCATCGCAAATTTCACATCGTAATTCTTTCCCGGCGTTATGTTTTTCAACTTTGTAAATAACTTCATATGATTTAAGTATTTTGTCCATTGTTCATTCTTCATGCATTGTCTATAATAATTACGCGCCGTGCCTGCGCAACCGTTTTACAAAGGATTATTTATTCTTACCTCTGCCTCTAAAGAAAGAAGAAGACTATATTTTTTGAAAAAGAGTTTTTGTCCGCCGTGTTTTGTTTCTTGTTCTTATGTTTTGAATTGATAGAGACGAGAAAGGCGGGCGGCGTGTTCGTCGTAGGCGGCTTCAAAAAGTTTTTGGGAGCGTTCGGCGCCAACGGACGCGCTGGACGCAAGCACTTTCGGCGGAGAATTGGCGTCGGCCAAGCGCCGGGCAATTTCCGCTTTCAAAGCATTGACAACCAAGCATCCACCAACGGTGGATCCCGGTGATACGGGCGCGTTCAGTCCGGGAACCGCAACCATGGCGTCTCCCGTCGGCGCTCCGGTATCCAAAACCAAGTCCGCGCAATCCTGGAGTTTCCGTCCGGATGGATGATGGCTGGCCGAAGCTTCCGCATGGCGTCGACTGATTAAAGCAACGACCTTGATCTCTTGTTTCTGGAAGGCTTCTGCCATTTCGATCGGCACTACGTTGCAACCGCTGGAGGAAATAACGAACGCGCTGTCGGCTCTGCTGAGGGTAAAGTTGCGCAAAATTCGCTCCGCCAAGCCGGGAGTGTTTTCCAGAAACATTGCTTGGCGCTGGCCGTTGGCGCCCACCACTCCGTTGTGAAATGTGAGCGACAATTCCACAATTGGATGGAATCCGGGGAAGGAACCGTAACGAGGCCACATTTCTTCTACCAAGATTCGGCTATGCCCGGATCCAAACAGATGCACCATGCGTCCCGCCAAAATAGAGGCGGCGAACCAATCGGCCGCGTGCTGGATTTTCGATTCCTGCCCGGCCACTGCTTCCAGCAGGCGCCGAGCTTGCTCAAGATAGCTTTGAGTCATGCTCATCTTTGTTGTCTTATAGCGGTTTGCGATCTGCCAAGCGGAGTGATTGCGACAGCCTCTAGATTTTCGGCCTACCTCCCTTAAAATGTCAAGGAACCATAGGGGGATCCAGCGGCCGTCATCGGCTAGCGGAAGAAAACAGGTTTGACGAATTTTCTGTTCAACGCTATTTTTGTTCTGGTCGTTGTCATGATCGCTTCTCAAGCCAAAAGGAAAGTCTCGACAAGCGCCGGTTTCCGAGTGGGAGACGAGCGCCTTATCCGCCTTACGCAAAGCGCCGGCAAAAAGGTCGACGCCTTGTTGCGCAAACAAGGCCGGCCCGAAGGCGTGCTGCGCGTGGCCGTTATCGGCGGCGGTTGTTCCGGCCTTCAATACAAAATGGACTTGCAAGACGCGCCCGCCAATCGGGATATTTTGGTACAATCCGCCGGCGTCCGGGTTGTGGTGGATCCAAAAAGCGCCATCTATGTAACCGGCTCGGAACTGGACTTCGTTGAAGCTCTCCAGAACGGCGGGTTCAAAGTAAACAATCCCAACGCCGCCACCAGTTGCTCTTGCGGCGAAAGTTTCAGCGCCTAAGCAATTGGCTTCTAAAAATGAGCCGTCCGCCAGAAAACTGGTTTGCCGTCATGGAATTTGCCCGCGCGCCGTGGATTGACGCAGACCAATTGAAAGAACGTTATTTAGAGCTGACAAAACGCGCCCACGGCGGCCGGCACTTGGAGAACTTTGACGGCGCATTGGCAAAGACGGAAAACAGCCCGGAAACGGCGCAACCACCAAAGGACGGCGATCAGGCCGGGATCAATCGCGCTTGGCAAACTCTGAAAAACGATGCCGACCGGTTGACGCACTTTCTGGAACTTGAAACAGGCTTCGACGTTCGCCAAAAACGAGAAGCGCCGGAACACTTGATCCCCCTTTTTATGCAGCTTGTCCCGCTTTTCCAGCAAGCCGACCAAACCCTCCGCACAATCCGCGAAGAAAGCTCTCCCATTCTCAAGGCAAAGCGCCATCTGGACGCAAGCCCTTTGTTGGTCGACCTTTCCGATGCTTTGGAAAAAATCTCCGCCATTCTTTTGGAAAATCAAAACCGACTTCGGGAAGCCGACCGGTTGTGGCGTCGACTTCCCGCCAAAACCAACTCGGAGAATTTTGCAAAGCCGCCGAAAAACCGAAGCGATCTCCTCAAAGAACTGCAAGACGTCTGCCTCTCCTTTTCCTTCCTGCAACGTTGGCAAAATCAGATTGCCGAAAAAATCTTTCAACTCACGCCCGATTGATGGAGAAAAGATTAATGGGGAAAATTCTGCGGCCGCCAAAGCGGAGACAAAACATATTCCCTTTCAATTCATTAAAGACTTGACAACCATCGCAGCCTTTTGGAAAACTCTTCGGCATGTCCTTGACCGAGAATCGAATTTCCCGCCGGCAATTCGGCAGCATCGCAGCCAAGTCCGCCGCCGCTGCCTTTGCCTTTCAATTCATTCCCAGCCGGGCCTGGGGACAACTCACAAAGCCGACTCTTGCCGGCATCGGCGCCGGAGGAAAAGGCGCGGCAGACACTTCCGGCGCCCGCCGCGCTGGGTTCCAAGTTGTCGCCTTGGTGGACGTCGTGGACACAACCAAACTTTCCAGCGCCGTCGGCCGCCGCTTCCAATCGATGACCCGCGTTCGCAACGACTTTCCTCAAGCGAAGTTCTTCACCGACTATCGCGAAATGTTCGACAAAATGGGCGACCAAATCGACGCCGTCACCATTTCCACGCCGGACCATCACCACTTTCACGCCGCCTCTGCCGCATTACTGGCCGGGAAACACGTCTATTACCAAAAACCGCTTACCCACGGCATCTGGGAAGCGCGCATGCTCTCCGAAATAGCTCGCCGCCGGCCGAGTGTGAAAACGCAAATGGGCAATCAAGCGCACGCCAACGATCCCCTGCGCCGCTGCGTCGAACTCATTCGCGCCGGCATAATCGGCAAAGTCAAAGAAGTTCACGCGTGGACAAACCGCCCGATTTGGCCGCAAGGCTTTCACACCGCGCCCGAAAAAGAACCCGTCCCCGAATGGCTGGATTGGGAGCAATGGATCGGACCCGCTCCATGGCGGGATTACAGCCCCAAAATCGCCCCGTTCACTTGGCGCGGCTGGTGGGACTTTGGAACAGGTGCATTAGGCGACATGGCTTGCCACATTATGGACATGCCCTTTTGGGCTTTGTCCCCCAAAGCACCTCAAAGCGTCCGCGCCGAGCAAGTGGGCGCTACGAATCTTTCCCCGCCAATTCGCTCCAAAATTACTTGGAAATTCGGCCCCAGCGAACTTGCCACCGCCAACGGCTTCCAATTCTTTTGGTACGACGGCTATTTAGACGCCCGCTTTGACCGCGAAAAATGGGCTCTGGTGAAGAATAGCCCGGAGTTTAATCATCCGCCGGCAGAGGTTTTGGAGGGACTGAGCTTTAAAGATTACGGAAGCGTCGTGATCGGAGAGAAAGGTAAACTGTTTTTTCATCGGGGCAGGAACAACTGGGTTGTGAAACCAAGTAGCGAACTGGACGGCTTCGACTGGCCGGCGCCTTCGCTCCCCCGCGCTAGACAGCAAAACAACTACTTGGAATGGATGGACGCCGTCAACGGAGACATCCCGTCTTGCCAATCCAACTTTGCCCTCGCCGGACGGTTCACGGAAGTGGTTTTGCTGGGTGTGCTGGCGCAACGGATTCCAGACACAACGCTCCAATGGGATGCCGACTCTCTATTAATCAAAGGAAAACCAGAACTAACCAAATACATCCGTCGCCCCTATCGCAAAGGTTGGGAAATCACGGTGTAACCAGAGGACAAGATCTGGACAATCTAAGAAAATGCCGGCGACGGTTTCCAGAGCGCCAAACAACGGCCGTCGCTAAAAATGAATTGGACAGCGCCTCTCTGTTAAGGCATCATCTCTTCCAGCCCCTATGCAAAGACAAAGAATCGCTTTTACTCTGATCGAACTTCTGGTCGTCATCGCGATCATTGCCATCTTGGCCGGCATGCTTTTGCCCGCACTCTCCCGCGCTAAAGAAAAAGGCAAGCGCATCAAGTGCCTCAACAACCTCAGGCAGATTGGAATCGCCATGACCATCTACGCGGACGACAACGAAGACAAACTGTTGCAGGCGAGAGGCAAAGAGGTGCAAATTTGCTTGAACCCGCCGGAGCGCGAAGCCGCCGCCAGCGTCGGCCTCATCATTAACACCAACCGAGGAGTCGCCAAAATCTGGACCTGCCCCAACCGTCCCAGCTTCCCTACTTTCGAACCACGATATCCACAATGGGTGATTGGTTTTCAGTATTTTGGCGGCATCGAAATGTGGAAAAATCCCGCCGACAAGTTCCCTTCCCGCAGTCCGGTCAAATCCTCTTCGTCAAAACCGGGCTGGGCATTGGCCGCCGATGCCGTAATTAAAGTCAACGGCGAATGGGGAAGCGGACGAGACGAGGCTTTCAAAAACATGCCGCCGCATCGCCGCAACGGACTGCCCGAAGGCGGCAATCATCTTTACATGGACGGCTCCGTGACTTGGGTAAACTTTTTAAAAATGTATTTCCTCCACAGTTGGAACACAAGCGGCGCTCGCGACGCCTATTTTTTTCAAGAAGACGTAGGCGAGATATCGCAAGCCCAACTGGAACGGCTCCGCGCCAAGTATTGAATCACTCTTGCCGACAAAATTAAATCGACCAATGCGGAGTGTGGAAAAACCAACAACCGCTACTATCTAAATACAAACCCGCCTCCAAATTTTCACTTCCTAGAATGGAGAAAGCGCTTATCTTTGGAAGCTGAAGGTTGAACAATTAGGGCTACTATTTTCACTCGAGGATTGGGGATTACAATCACTTGATTTTTTATTTGAGCGGACAAGCCGGACCAATCAATCGTTTCCGTACTATTTTCTCCCATCCTTCAAATCTTCGATTGTCTCGAATCGCAATCTGCATTAATTTTCCTCCACTCGGTTGTTCTTGACTCACTTCGACGGTTTCTATTTTGCCAGCCGAAATGAAATGATGCGCCCCGGGATCGGCTGTTTCAACCAAAGCGAGAGTGAATCTATAGTCAATCGCACGTCCCTGCATTGCCAAAGCGCCGATATCAAACGGAGTTCCAAGTTGCATCTGATTCGCATAGATTTTGCGTAGCATTTTTAGTATTTTATAGAAGTCTTCCGCACATTTCTCGACGTTCAAGCCGAGACCATGCGCTTCCCTGCGGTTCCGAGAGCATGTTGAATGGTTGTATCAATAGTCCCTAAAGTGGACTGTTTGGTCATCACAATCCGGTTTGGGCCCAGTGAAATAAACGTGCCCGCACTCATGCATTTTACTGGCGAGATAACTTCGAAGTCGTCGCAAAACATATGAATGAGATTGACCAGATTCCACGCTGCCGAAGTGTCTCCGCCATGCGTTTGGAGAATTAGGGAAATTTTCCCAACCGGCCCCAAGTCATCCAAATGGTCGGAGAACAAATTAATAACATCCTGGGCAATTTGCGTTTGCAGTCCTCTGTGATATCCCGTGACGTACAGGAGGCCTTCGACTCACGCAACCGCCCTATTTGCCGAAGCAAGTCCTTCCGAATGTTGATTTCCGTCATTTCATTCATATCCAATACGAAACAAAGAATACGGCGTAAGTTTTGCCAATGCTTAAAATCTTATCAAGAGGCATCTGAATTCAATTCTGCCGATGTTGTTTGCTAGCAAGGGCGAGTTGGGGCATTGCTCGATCTACATTTTGCGAAGTGTCTTTTTGCTTTGGCATTGCAAATCCAATCTCGACAAGTTTTTGGCAAGATTGATTTAATAGGTGGAATGTCTGGCGGGCTTTGGCAAGCTTGCGGCGGCAAACTGAAGATGGCGATATGAAAATCCAGATCCCTTACAAACTAGAAGCGCGATTCGATCAGCTACGGCGGCGGTTGCGGCGAGTTCAAACTTTGCAGGCTTTGCTGGCGGTTTTTACGGCTTTGGGCATTTCTTATCTTGCCGTGTTTCTCTTAGACCGCGGTTGGGACACTGCGCCAGCCGTGCGCACCTCGATTTTTGGAGCTGGTTGGGCGGCGGCGGGTTGGGTAGCATTACGCTGGATGTTTCGCTGGATTGTCCGGCCTCTCGGCGTCAAAGAATTGGCCGCGCTCGTGCAGAGACGCTATCGACAGTTGGGCGACCGCCTTTTGGGGATTGTGGAGTTGGCAAATGAGTCCGCGCGCCCGCCGGACTTTTCGGAGGAACTTTATGAGGCTGCAATCCAGCAAGTCTCCGCCGACGCCTTGCATTACGATTTTGATCAGGCGGCTTCGATATTGGGTTTGCGGCGATTGGCCATTGCCTCGGTTGTTCTTGGATTGATTTTGGCCGCGCTTGGGGGGATGTTTCCTGGAGCAACCGTCAACGCGTTCTCCCGATGGCTGACTCCTTACCGAGAAATCCCTCGTTACACTTTGGTGCGTATTGAAAACCTGCGGGCGGCGGGGATCGCGGTGCATGGCGAGGCTTTCGAGGCAATTGCCGAGGTTCGCTACAAGTCCTTTTGGAGACCGGAAAACGTTCGGGCTCGTTTTGAAGGCGAACGACCTCTGGAAGCGTCGGCAAAAGGCGGACGGTTGCGCGTTCAAGTGACGGGACAGCACAACTCGCGAGTTCTTGAAGTGCGTTTGGGAGACGCTTCGGCATCGCTTTCTGTGGAACCGGTGTTTCGTCCCAAACTTGCGGAAATCAGCGGACAAGAGCGTCTGCCGGCTTATTTGAAACAACCCGACCGAGAAGTCAAAATTTCCGGCGGAGTGTTGGAGGTTTTGGAAGGAAGCGCGGTGGGCTTTCGCGGCAAGATCAGCCGGAATCTTACGTCCGCTTTGTTGCATTGCGACGGAAAAGACGAACCTTTGGCCTTAACCGTCGACGGAACGGAGTTTTCCAGCGCTCCGCTACATTTGACCAACGTTTACGAAGCCTCGCTGAATTGGCGCGACGCGCTGGGTCTGGAGAATCCAGAACCGTGGCGCTTTGCCATCCGCCACAAAGCCGACCAACAGCCATCCATTGACCTGCCCGAACTGGGATTCGACAGCGCAATTCTCGACACCGAGGTTCTAGCCTTGCGAGTAACCTCCCGCGATGACTTTGGAATCCACGAATTCGGACTGAATTGGCGGTGGGACACAGAGCCACCTCCTCCCGCCACTTTGCGAAAAGAAGAGTTTTACGATCGTTCCCTGAACTACTCGCAGACAGAATTGGACGTCTCCTTCTACTTCAGCCCGGTGATTTCCCAAATTCCCGCCGGAACCACGCTGGAGTTTCGAGGCTTTGCCACCGACTTTCATCCCGCCCGTCAGCCTGTCGAAACCACCGCTTACCGAGTACACATCCTCAGCTCGGTCGAACACGCAGAATTCATTCGCTCCCGCCTGGAAACACTATTGACTCATTTGGAAGAAATTAGCCGTCTCCAAGAAAAGCTCGCCGCAGCCTCCGCAAACCTCCGGGAAAACCTCGACGGAAAACCCGAAACCTTGAAAAACCGCTTGCAAGACCAACTCGACGACCAAACCGCAAACGCCTCCCAGCTAAACCTTCTAGCGCAACAAGGCTTCAAAACATTGCGAGAAGCCATGCGCAACGCGCGATTCACCGACGCAATGATGAAACAATGGACCCAAACCATGACCCAAATGGAATCCCTAGCCCAACAAAAAATGGAGGAAGCCGCACAATCCCTCCGCACCGCGCAGAAAAATCCAGCCAAACGAAGTCAAAACCTGGCCGACGCCCAACAAATCCAAGAGGAAATTCTCCAAGAACTAAAAGCCATGCAAAGCGGAGTGAACGAAAATTTAGACGCAATGGAAGCAATGACCCTCGCAGAACGACTGCGCGCCATTGGCAACGAAGAAAGCAAGATCGAACAAGCCCTGATGGAACAAGCGGCGGCAACCATCGGGCTTTTCCCAAACGAACTAGCGCCGCGATTTCAGGCAAACAACGAGCGACTCGCCGAAACCCAAAGGAACGCCAGCCAAAAAACCCAACAAATTCAGCAAGAAATCAGCCGTTTCTTCGAACGCACACAGCGCAAAGCCTACGGCGAAGTCAGCCAATCCATCCAAACAAGCGAAGCCACAGAAAAACTGCTCCAAGTGCGCCGTCAAATCCAAGACAACATAAGCATGCAAGCCGTCGAAAACCTAGCCAACTGGGCGGAACAATTTCACAAATGGGCCGAACTCCTCAATCCAGCCTCCTCGCAAAACCCCGGCGGCGGAAACGTCAACAACAATAACGGAGAAAACACAATCGACCTTACCCAACTACTCATGTCTCTACTGCGACTACGCGAAAACGAGCTGACCTTGCGCACCCAAACACAGCTGCTGAACCAAAAACAAAACTCAAAAAACAACCAAGACGCCAAGACGCCGACAACCCCAAAACTCCCGTCAGAACAAGCAACCAAACTTGCCCAATCCCAAATCCGCATCCAAGAAAAATTGAACGCCGCCGCTATAGAAAACCCCCTGCCGGAAATAGACGGCGTCCTCCTAGAAGCCAACAACCAAATGGACAAAGTCACCCAACTCTTACAACAAAACCAAACCGGCGAACCTACCATCGCCGGCGAAACCGACACCATCCACATCCTCACCGACGCCGTCAACCTAATCAACGAACAAGTTCGCCGGAAAAATCCCAACGACGCCGGCATAGCCCGGCAAATAGCCAGAATGATGCAAATGGCCTCCATCGACCAAGGGCAGTCCATGTCCTCCCAGCCATCCTCCGGCGGAAACCGAAGCGGCGGCGATACCAACCAATCCGCCAAAGAACAAGTCGGCAACGCCGCCGGCAATCCAAACACTCCTCGCAACGTGCCGCGCTTCAGCCGACAAACAGCCAACCTGCCCACCGAATTTCGCCGCGCCTTCGAACATTACTTTCAAAAGCTGGAACAACTCGAAACCGCTTGGCCTCCACCTGCCTCCCCTAGTCAGACGCTCCCCCCTCAACAAACGGAAAACAACACAAAAGATCAATAATCCGCACAAAGACTCGTGAATTGTGAAATTTGCGTAGCCAAAACCACTCCACCGATGATCCCGCCCGCGGTCAAAAAGACTGGCCGCCAGCCTTTGATACGGTAAGGCAAAAGAGAATTTCCCATTCCGAATTCCCCCTTTCCCACCTCTTACCAAACCAACCACCATACAACCTACAATTAGCATTTAGCAGCTTGCAATGCAAAAACAGCAAAGTCCTCCCTCTTTTTGTCAAGTCATCGCCCAGCGATTTGCCCTTTCACATCTTCTTGCCTACTTCTCCCTTTCCCCCTCTCATCCGCATCCCAAAAAACGCCAATACCTAAATCAATCCCCCTATCTTTGCCCCATCTCCCCACCTTTGCCATCCCATCCATCTTCCCAATCCCCAACGGCCGCCAAAACCAAAAAATCCCCTGCAACCCCACTTACTCCCCCTCAATCCACCAACCACAAATCCCATCTCCCTCTCCCCTTCCCAATCCACAAACTTTGAAAACCCCAACCACACACATACAACCCGCAAAAAACACCTCTCTCCTCCAGTAAACAACCAACACCAAACCCCAAAGCAATCCATAAAATGCCCCTTCCTATAAAAACCTCCCTTCGCCACCCAATCAACCGCCAGAACCTTTCTTCCTCTTCCCTTTCTTTTGCATGAACAACCACCAGCAACAGAAATCCCTTCACCGCATTATTCTTTTCACAACATAGCAATCCCCGCAGAATACCCTCAACCATCCAACCTTTCCCAAACAATAACCCAACTGCCCCAAAACCAACCTCAACCATTGACCATAAAGATTACATCAAAACACTTCCCCGCCACTTACTACTCTAACAACGACTCCTCCCCTCTCACCTAACACCAACCGCCAGAACCTTTTTCCCGCAACAACAAGACGGAATGGCGCGATTCTTTGTCAGTTTCCTTGTTTTGCCCTCCCTTCCCATGCGCCGTTCCTCATTCAAAATTCTCTTCCTCCACAAAACACACTTTCCGCACTGACTACTAACCCAACAAAACACGAACCACCAAAACTTCCTCCCACAACGGCAAGATGGGATGACGCGCTTCTTGGCGTGCTTGGTCGTTTCTAAAAAACTTGCTTTCCTCTTCCCTTTTTCCATTTTGAGAATGGACGAGGCATCCGGCCAGAGACAGCCACCAAGCCAGAACGCATTCCCAAGCATCGCTGGACGACAGACGAATCAGCGTTCCTCCAAAACATAAATCGCCTTTGTGGATTCCATCGTGGAGTGGTTCGCATCCGCAGTCTCTTAGATTTTGAAACTAGTTCAGATGAAACATGAGGAAGAGCATTCCCTTGTTTGCGTCAAAACGAAAGCAACCAGCATCATCCAGAAGTCTCTTTTAGCGGCGTTGCTCGTGTCGGCGCTTTCTTCTCTTTTTGTTCCTTTGGAGCAAAGCTGAGCGCAGTCGTATATTGTCTCTACCATAGCCAAAACAAGGCCAATAAGACCCTCTGGTTTTTCTCCAAGCCCTCTATAACACGAGCCGGCAACTCGATAAGATCTAGCGGGGAGAGAAATGTTCGCAATCAAGACAGTTGAGAAATTTACTTCTCAGATAACGGCAAACACATTGACAACGCCAGCAAGTCTAAGGATACGAACTTTCCCCATTCTTTCTGATTGGCGAGCTCTAATATCAAAGACATCGATTCGGCAAGAAAGAGAATTCTGGGCAGAGGCAGAACCAACGCCAACATCAACTTTGCCGCTAGCGCCGCTAATACGCCGATGATTATCATTGTCAGCGCTAACAGCCGACTATTGAGCGTTTTTGGTGGACTACGATAATCTATACGATGCCCTTGGGAATCCGCTTCTTCAGCCGTTTGTTCTATTCTATCAATCCGCCTTCGTCTTGGGTGGGAGCAAGCTGGATCAACAAATCCATCGGCGACTTTTATACGTGAAGCGACAATAATTCTGGGGCCTTATTATGTCTCTCCTAATCAAAGAGCAGAGGCTTACGGATCCTTCCTAGCGGCCAACAGCGTTGGCTTGGAGCGGGTTGTCGTCCACAGCAGAATCATTCTCAAACTCAAAGAATACGCATTTGCGTTTGATTTGTTCGCTTTGGCTTTTGTCATTGTCCGCCGCCGCTTTCATAAGAAACGCCAACAAGCCGCCACTTCGTAGACTTGGTTTGGTGTTGGGGATTTTTTGGTGTTTGTGATGAGCGACAAAAACGACAAAGCACCACAGCTTTGTAGTTGGGAATTTATAGCTTTGCCCGCGGTTGCGGGCGGGCAGACCGGCGGTTATTAGCAGCCCATAGATTATGGATGGGGTCTATGATTGGCGGCTGGCAGCGACGGAAAATCCGCTTTTCTCCGTTCCTGGATTATTGGAAGCGGCGCTATGGTTGGCGGAAAGCGAAACTGGAAGAGGAAAGCATATTTCCTACGCAGTTCGAGGCCGGCGAATCGCCGGTGATTCGAGGCTCCATTCAGGCGGTCCGTGGTTCGCGCTTTGGTTTTTTTCTGAGATTGGACTCGTTTTTCCAGCCCCTTCGCTTTAGTCTTCCCGAAGTGAAGTTTTTGCTCGATTACGAATAATGATGCATTGGGATTGAGGGAACACTCCCTGATCGAAAAAAGCCGTTCCCCCGTCCAAGCCGACAAAGAAAGCGCTCTTATGCCCTTAGATAAGAAAAACAGCCGAGACAAATGGATGTCTCCATTCCTGGAACACTTGGAAACCGAACGCGGCGCCTCGCCCTATACGCGAAGAAACTACGGCCAAACTCTAAAAGAATTCGCCGCCTGGCATCGCCGAGAACAAAACCAGCCACTCCGATGGAAAACCCTCCAACGCCATCACTTCCGCGCTTGGCTACGGCATCTCAGCCGAAACAAACTCAGCCGCGCCGCCATTCAACTGCGCTTCTCCGCTCTGCGCAGCTTTTACCGCTACCTCGTCAAAAAAGGAGAACTGGCCGAAATCCCCGTCAAACAAATCTCCCTGCCCAAAGCCAACAAGCGCCTGCCCCGATTCCTCGCCATCAATCAGATGACCAAACTGTTGCAAGCGCCCCTGACGGAAATGCAGAGCCAAACCCAAAACGCATCCCCCGCCCCCTTTCTCCGAGACGCCGCCATCCTCGAAACCATGTACTCCTGCGGCCTCCGAATCAGCGAACTCTGCCGCCTCCTCGTCCAAGACATCCAATCAGACGCCCCACTCCTCCGCATCCTCGGCAAAGGAAAAAAAGAGCGACACCTGCCCATCGGCGCCCCCGCCCTAGACTCAATCCGCTACTACTGGCAAGAATCCCAACATCCCCAACTGCCCCACTTGCCCGCCTTCCTCGCCAACCACCGCAAAAATACCCCCGTGTATCCCAAATTAATCCAACTGCGCCTCAAAAAATACCTAAGCCAATCCGGCCTAGACCCCGCCATTACCCCCCACAAACTCCGCCACAGCTTCGCCACCCACCTCCTCAACAACGGCGCCAACCTCCGAAGCATCCAAGAACTCTTAGGACACGCTCACCTGGCCACCACCCAAATCTATACCCACCTCTCCACCGAAAAACTCCAAGCCGCTTACCAAAAAGCCCATCCGCGAGCATAAAAAACCCCGCAACTCCCCCTCAATCCTCTTGAAATCCCGCAACGCATCCCAAAGCCAGCTCTTTTCAAAATCTCCCCAAAAACCATCCCTTCCCAATTCGTCAATTCCCAAAAACGCTCCCCGATCCCTCAAACTTTTTCCTTTTTCGGCTTGACGCGGGGCAAAGGAAAAGATATTCAAAAGTCAAATCGCATTGCGAATTAGGTTGCATTGCGGATTTGTTTATTGCAAAATCAGTTTGTTTTTACGGTTATTTCGTTATTTTTTATTATTTTTTTGTTATGAAAGAACAAAAACATTTGAACGCGAGGAAGGCGAATTTGTCAAAATTCGGGCATCGGGCATCGGGCATCGGGCATCGGGCATCGGGCATCGGGCATCGGGCATCGGGCATCGGGCATCGGGCATCGGCAATAAGTCTGCTCTTCTAGCGGCGTTGCTCGTCTCGGCGCTTTCTTCTCTTGTTCCTTTGGAGCAAAGCCGAGCGCAAATGGTCTTCGTCGATATCTTTCCCAGCCAAGACAACCCCACCAGCGAAACCCTCTGGTTGTTTAGCATCACCAACAACCCAACGGTGTCCTTCATCGCCAATGGCTATATCCGCAGAAGCGGCAACAACTACAATACGCGAGACACCTTCAAAACTACGGGAGGCAACCTCTACGCTCAAAACCTTCCCACCAACGCCTCATTCACCCTTTCTGCCCTCACTCCGTCCTCGCTTACCTTCACCAACAAAAACTACAACTCTTTGACCGGCCGCTTGAACGCCGTGTTCAAACGGGAGAGCATCTTCCTCCCCAGCAACGCCACCAACACGCCGACGATCTCTTTTGGAGTCGGCAGCACTCTAACGATTGACTCCGTGTATATGCATCATTACAATGGCGGTGATAATCACGATTTAGGCATCAGAGTGAGCGACACCACTGGCGCTGATTTGGTTTACAACAGCGGAGCAAGCATGCGTTGGTTCGGCGCCGGCACAATCAACAAACCCATCGGCGATTTTCGAGCGGGGATCTATCGAAGCCGAGCGAATAGCATTGGCAGCTTTTTCCCCGATCAAGGCGCGCTGGTTCGGGTTCACAGCCAAGTCATCCCCGAACCGGAAGAATACGCCCTCGTCTTCGGTTTGTTTGCCCTTGGTTTTGTCCTCTTCCGCCGCCGCTTCAAAAAGAAACGACAAATAGCCACTTTGTAGACATCGTTGGCAACAACAGGGATTGAATTTTTAACTTCGCTTCCATCTTTTTGGAAGCGGAGTTTTTATTAGGCACTTAGTGAGTGGCGCGGTTTGGAGGAAGAAATTAAGAATAGGAAGGAGGTGCGTGATTTTGCGTCCTTCTTTGTGCACGCATCGACAAAATCAAGGAATGAAGATGATTCTCAATCCCCCAAAACAAGGATTATTGTCGAGTGTTGGGCAAGCGCAAAACCAGATTTGAAATGCTTGAAAATGGAACGCAACTTCTAAACATCAACGGATGTCTCGTGCCGTAGAAGTGTTTTCTATTTTGGTTTTGGTGGAAGAGAAGTTCCTTTTTGGTTGCCGGAGATTGTGGGCGAATCGGCGTTGATCGGGAAATCGTCCGCAAAACTCTTGGCGATTTCATGATTCGCTGAGCATTCTGGTACAATTTGGATCCGATGGTTTTGCCGAGGGGTTTTCCGCATCTTTGCTTAGTATCCGAGTTTGTAGCAGACTTTGGGGCGGTTGCGGGCTTTTGGAGAAATGTTTTTATGCGCGGGGTTTGGGTTGGGCATTGGTCGTCAAATTATTAAATTCTTTGGATGAGGTGGAAGATTGGCAGGCGGGAAATTCGAGCGACTCCGTTGGTGATGGGAATTCTCAATGTGACTCCGGATTCGTTTTCGGATGGAGGGAAGTTTTTGGATCCGCATCGGGCTGTGGATCGCGCTCAGGAGATGGTATCGCAAGGCGCCGCAATCATCGATGTTGGGGGGGAGTCTACTCGGCCGTCTGCGCCGGTTGTTTCTTTGGAGGAAGAGCGGCGGCGGGTGATTCCCGTGTTGAAGCGTTTGGCGGGTCGGATTGATGTGCCGATTTCTATTGACACGCAAAAGCCTGAAGTGGCGCGGGAAGCGCTTTTGTTGGGCGCGTCCATTGTGAACGACGTGGGGGCGAATCGACGCAATCCGGACATGCTTCAAGCGGTCAGCGAGCATGGCGCAGGATACATTTGCATGCATATGTTGGGCACTCCGAGGACGATGCAAGAGCGTCCGTTGTATTCGAACGTGGTTTCGGAGATTGATGAATTCTTTGCCGAGTCGCTGGCGGTGTGTTCGCGTTTTGGTCTTTCGGAGGAACAAGTGGCTTTGGATGTAGGAATTGGCTTTGGGAAGGCGGTTTTTCACAATCTAGAGTTGCTAAGTCGTTTAAAAACATTTAGAAAACATGGTAGGCCTATTGTATTGGGCGTTTCTCGCAAGTCCTTTATTGGGCGGGTCTTAGGGATTGAGAATGTTTCCGAGAGGCTTTCCGGCAGTTTGGCGTGCGTTTGTTGGGGGCTTCATGCCGGCGCGGAGGTCTTTCGGGTTCACGACGTGCAGGCTACAGCGCAGGCTTTGGTCATGTGGAAAGCAATTGAGCGGTGTGAGTTTATGGAATTTACTTGAAGCGGCGCGGCCGCCATTGGAGATTGGGATTCTTTCCTTCGGAATCTATTGGATTTTTATGCTTGCCCGTCGGATGCAGGGGGAGCTGGTCGTGTTGGGGTTTTTGGCGCTTCTTGGTTGTTGGACTTTTTCCATTTGGCTAAATCTCGCCGTTCTGCAACGGGTTCTGCAATACATGTTCTTTTTCTTGCCGGTTGCCGTTCTCATCTTGTTTCGTCGGGAAATATTGCGGGAAGTACGGCGGGTTGTGGCCGCGCCTGATCCAAAGCGAGCCGAGTCCGATCCTCGCCCCTCCCGCCGCCAACAGCAGAATCTGGAAATCATTGTCCAAGCCGCCGATCGTCTCTCCGACGCGAAGATCGGCGCTCTGATCGCTGTCCGGCAGACGGTGGATTTGGGACAGATTCTCGTGGATTCCGGCGTGGTTGTGAATTGTGCGGTGACTGCCGAAATGTTGGAGACGATTTTTTTCCCCAACAATGCGATTCACGACGGTGGGGTCGTTATTCGAGGAGATCAAATTGTTCGAGCCGCTTGCATCTTTCCTTTGACTCGCAGACAAGATCTCAACCCGTCTCTGGGCACTCGGCACCGCGCCGCCCTTGGGTTGAGCGAGGAAAGTGATGCGGTGGTGGTGGCTGTTTCCGAAGAGACTGGGATGATTTCTTACGCTCATCGCGGGCAGTTGATCCGCGGGATCAGCGCCGACGAACTTCGCTCTTTTTTGACTTCCATCCTGTTTGGTTCAGTTTCTGCCTCCAATCCGTCTTTGACCGGAGGACGGAGATCAGCAGAATCCTCTGAATGCCAATCCCCGCACGGACAAGATTCCCAGGGACGGCTCGACCGAACGAAGAGTTGGATCCAGGCGCAATTGTCTTTCTTTTTTCGTTGGTTTGGCGCTCGAGTTCCATCTGCTGACCGAGGGCGGCGGCTGGCGGCCGGTTGGAAGTCTGTCTCCGTGTTTTCCGTGTTGACCGCTGTTTTTCTTTGGACGGCGATGTCTCCGCTTTCAGGCGATCCGTCAGAGATCCGGGAGTACGACGTTCCAATCCTCCTGTTGCAAAAATCATCCGAGTCGTCCCGTTCGTGGATTGTTGAGCCTTCCGCCGCGCGAATTAAAGTAAAAGGCAGTCCGGACTTATTGAATTTATTGGAGAAAACTTCCTTTGCCGGCGTCCGCGTGTTCGCCGATCTCATGGAAATTCCGTCAACCAATCCATTTCGAGTCGCATTAGAATGGCATGCGCCGGAGAACCTTGAAGTTGAGATACTCGATCCGCCCCAGGCGGAGGCAATAGTGCGCGTTCGGCGAGAATAAGCGGAGAGAGCAGAAAAACAGAAACATCTAAAACATGATTGAAACTTCAAAAAGGATTTTTGGAACCGACGGAGTGCGGGGGCGCGCCAACGTCGAGCCGGTAACGGCGGAAACCTCCTTGAAACTGGGAAGAGCCGTGGCGCACGTATTCAAACACTTGGAGCCGCAATCCCGAGGCAATCACCAAATCGTGATCGGCAAAGACACTCGGCTTTCGGGGTATATGTTGGAAAACGCCATTTCTTCCGGGATTCTCTCTATGGGAGTGGACGTTCTGTTGATCGGCCCTTTGCCGACTCCCGGCGTTGCCTATGTGACGCGAAGCCTGCGAGCCGACGCCGGCATTGCCATCACCGCCTCGCATAATCCCTACGACGACAACGGAATCAAATTCTTTAGCTCCGACGGATTCAAGCTGGACGACCAAATTGAGCAACAAGTGGAACGCTTGGTCTTTTCCGGCGAAATTGAATCCATCCGCTCCAGCGCCAGAGAAATTGGCAAGGCGGTCCGCATTGACGATGCCTTGGGACGTTATATCGAATGCGCCAAATCTTCCGTGCCTCGCGGACTAACCTTTGACGGCATGCGAATCGTCGTGGACTGCGCTCACGGCGCCGCCTACAAAACTACCCCCTGCGCCCTCAGAGAATTGGGGGCCGAAGTCTTCGTTTATGGCAATCAACCCGACGGCTTGAACATCAACAAAGAATGCGGCGCGATGCATCCAGAAAGCGTCTGCCGAAAAGTATGGGAACACCGCGCTCATCTAGGCATCTCTCACGACGGCGATGCGGACCGCGTTTTGTTAGTGGACGAAGGAGGGCGTTTGATCGACGGGGACGACGTGCTGGCCATTGTCGGACTGAACATGATCTCCAAAGGCATCCTCAAACAAAAAACCTTAGCCGCCACGGTAATGAGCAATTCCGGCCTCGACAAAGCCCTTCAAAAAGCCGGCGGCTTTGTCAAAAGAACTTCCGTCGGCGACAAACACGTCATCGACCTGATGCGCCAAGAAGGTCTAAACCTCGGCGGAGAATCCAGCGGCCACTTAATCTTCGGAGACCACGCAACCACCGGAGACGGCCTCATCGCCGCCCTGCAAATCCTCGTCATTATGAAAGAGCAAGGAAAGTCATTAGAAGAACTGGCCCGATGTTGGAAACGTCTTCCCCAGTTAGTTCGCAACGTTCCGGTGAGAGACAAAGTACCCTTCGAAGAATTAGACGGCCTGACGGACTTGCTTGCCTCAGTCGAGAAAGAGCTGCAAAGCAATGGCGGCCGAATCCTCCTGCGCTATTCCGGCACCGAATCCAAAGCCCGACTTTTGCTGGAAGGCCCCGAAGTGGAGAAAATGGAAAAATGGAGCGCCAAAATTCTCTCTTCAATCCGCAATCAAATCGGCGCCGAATAGAAAACGTCCCCGCTCAAAATCCCTTGGAAGAAGAGCACGCCGCCATTCCCTTCCCATCGACAAAACCGAGACTAAGCCGTTACTAAGCCGTATCAGACCGCTTTTTGAACCGCCAAACCGCCCCAAAAATCACAGAATCCACCAGCCGCTAAACCGCCCCAAAACCCGAAAATTTCCCTGCGCCAGCTATCTCGCCGCAAAAAAACTCAAAAAAGTTAAGATTTTTTTGAAAAAAAACTTGCGCGCCAGCTGGATTTTTGATTTTCTCGCGTTTGACGATAAGTGAGCGGGAAGATTCGTCCATCGGGTCTCCCTGCTAAATATCACAGTTTGAATATGATTTTTGCTCTGGGAGAGTCGAAATTTCTCTTTCCCGTTGCCTCTGGCGAACGGGCGGGAACTTGCGCTTTAACCCGCTTGCTTATTGTCATTCGACCTGAAATTACAAAAATAAAGTCACTAGTTGAAAGTAGCAGCAGATGAGAAATATTCCTGTTTTGAACCATCGGCTTGACGAATCCAACGGAACCGTCGAGCATGTCCTGGAAATGAAAGCCAAGAAAACGCCTTGGCACTTGCTCTTTGCGCCCAAAGCCAAAGGCATCGTTTCCTTCGTTCAAAACCTTCTTTCCCCCCTGACGCAAAAGGAGGGCGTCCGCGGCGGTCAAGTCTTCGCTTTCTTCCAATCGGCGGCCGCCGTCGTCGTTGTCGGAATCGGATTGCTATTGAGCTCGCTCTTGTTGCTTGCTGAGCCGATTGGAACTGGGCGGGGAGGAAACAATCCGCCTATTGCGAATGTTTGCGCGCCGACGGTGGAGGCGATTTGGATCACCGAAGATCAGGCTTTTCACCGGTTCACCGTTGAAGTGACTTTTTCTTCGACTGGTTGGGATCAATTCGCACCTTTTTTTCGGCTTGGCGAATGCTTTTACGCTCTCCTAGGCAGTGGTTGGTGGTATAATAATTCAGGCGTGCCTTCCTGGGTAGATTACCGCTATAGTGCAAATTCTTCTAATGTATTGAGATCTGAGAGGCGTCGACAGATTGCGAATAGGGTTCTTTATCCTTCCGTGTATCTGGATCTTCCTAGTTCTTCTGATTCCTCTTATTCTTTTAGCATTGAGCCTGCTATTGGTGGGAGAGATGAATTGGTTCACTTTCGAGGGGAGCATTATTATTGGTGGAATCATTGGATCGACGTCTATTTGAACCTTGGGGATCTGCATCCTTTAACTGGCAGGCCGCTTACGGGAGTGACGCCTTACAGGGTGCATGCTTGGATTTCGCCGAGAGGCCCCGGCGAGTCGGGGGGTTATTACGTTCCCGTTCACTTTCGGCGATCATCGAGTTCCGAATGGGAGACGCTTGGGAATTACTAAGTTGAAGAATCGGGCTTTTACTTTGATTGAGTTGCTGGTGGTGATTGCCATCATCGGCATTTTGGCGTCTTTGCTCCTGCCCGCTTTGGGCAGGGCAAAGGCGTCGGCTCATAAAGCGGTCTGCATTAATAACCAACGGCAAATAGGGATTGCTCGGCAACTTTATGCCGGTGATAACGATAACTTCTTGGTGACTTATCGGCGTGGATGGTGGGCTAGCCATCTTTGTTTTGATTATTTGGGTGGTCAAACGAATTTGTTTGGTTGTCCTGCGGAGAAACGGATTTCGCGTTTGGTGGCTCAGGGAGTTCTTCCTGCGGGCTTATGGAATTGGGGTTATTTGCAAAACGATTATGGTTTGAAGGCGTTGGTGGGGCCTTCGATTAAGTCTCGGGCTTGGGGAATTAGCGGGAGTTCTGTGTTTAATGGTCCGCGGTTTCGTTCGCCTGGGATTCGGGATTTTCAAGTGGTTTCGCCTTCGCGCATGATTACGCAAACAGACGCCTCTTGTTTCTTTTTTTCGGGAGATGGGGAGCCTTTGTATTTTTGGCGGACGCCTTCTCTTAGTGCACCTAGTGGTATTTATGACCTTGGCTATTTTGGCTTGAATTCTCGTTTTGTGAATATTTCTCTTCGGCATTCTGGTCGGGCGAATGTTCTATTTGCGGATGGGCATGTTGGTTCGGAGACTTTGCGGCAACTGCTTTATCCATCGGTGGAAAACTTGACGAGGTTCAATTACGACAATCGGAGGCATTGGGGTTGGATGCCTGCCGTTGAAGGTTGGGAACCTCCTACGCCTTGGGATGAGCCCGTGGATTTTTGAGCGTCGCTTGAGTTTTGCCTTTGTTTCAACCGTCGGGTTTCGTTTCGGCGGTTTTTTTGTTGTGGGATTGTTCTATTCTTTCCATTGATTGGGCAGGCTTTGCCGGCCTGAGGAACGGGAAGGAGCGGTCGAACAAAAAGGCGGTCTCTTTGCGCCGTTGGTTTGCGTTCTGCTTGGCTGGAGTAGGCGTGGCTGAACACCACTGCGCTTGGCTTTGTTCGAGGGAGACAAAGAGAGAAGAAAGCGCCGAGACAATTGGGGTTGGCTTTGGTTTTGGGGTGGTTGGATGGTTGAGGGTGTTCTGCGGGGATTGCTATGTTGTGAAGGGAATGATGCGGTGAAGGGATTTCTGTTGCTGGTGGTTGTTCATGCAAGAGAAGGGAAAGAGATTGAAAGGTTATGGTAGTTAGTGGATTGGTGTTGGTCGAGTGGCACAGGGCAGGCTTTTATATGGGGAAGCATTTTATGAATTGTGTTGGTGTTGGTTGTATGCGTGTGGTTGGCATTTTTTGGGGAGAGATTGCAGATTACGGGATTGGCAAAAATTGCGGAAGCGTGTTGCTGTTGCGGAAAGTTGGCGTTTCGTCCATCCTGAAGTGGAGCGGATTGTGTCTTATGCCAAGTCGATTTGTTTATATGCGCCGAGTGGAGTTTGCCGACACGGATATGGCGGGGATTATGCACTTTTCCAGCATTTTCCGTTTTATGGAGTCTGCGGAGCATGCTTTTCTTCGAAGTCTTGGGCATTCGGTGATTCTGAGTGATTTGGATCCGCTCATGGGATTTCCTCGCGTGAGGGCGGAGGCAGATTTTCGTCGGCCGTTTCGATTTGAGGACGAGATTGAGATTGAGTTGCGGGTGCGAGAGAAGCGGGAGAAGTCGTTGACTTACGGTTTTGCGTTGCGCAAGGCCGGAGATCCCGGCCGGGAAGTGCGGGCGGTTGGCTTGATGACGGTGGTTTGCGTTTGCAAGGGGGAGGATGGCGAGATGTCTGCCGTTGAGTTGCCGCCGGTTTTGGCGGAGAAAATTGAAGTGGACGAGGGATTGGGCGCTTCTGGGGATTCGGAAGAGCGTTGATTCTCGGCGGGCAGATTGGCAAGAATGACGGTGGGGAATAGGATTGGAAAGATTTTACGATTATGGGAACGGAAACATCATCTGGCGTGGGTATGGCGTGGCTTTACTTTGCGTTGCTGACTGTGTCTTGCTGGGGACTTTACGGAATCCTGTTGCACAAGGGGCAGGTAACGATGGGCGATCCAGAGAGCGGTCGTTACAAGGCGTTTTTGTTTGTGGGAATTGCTTATTTTTTGACGGCGGTTTTGGCGCCTTTGGTGCTTTTATGGTATCGGGGCGAGGCCTTCAGCGGTTATACGGGCGCCGGGATGGGATGGTCGTTGACGGCGGGCATTGCCGGCGCGATTGGCGCCTTTGGCGTTTTGCTGGCCTTCGGCGCCAAAGGGACTCCGGCGGTGGTGATGTCGATTATTTTTGCCGGCGCGCCGATTGTGAACGCTGTTGTCTCTCTCCTGATTTATCCGCCGGCGGGAGGTTGGGGGGCGGTTCGATGGCCTTTTTATTTGGGGATTTTACTGGCGGCGCTCGGAGGCATGCTGGTCACTCTCTTTAAACCAAATCCGGGTCCGCACAAACCTAAACCCGTAATGGTCAAAACATTTCCCGCTTACTTGGACAAAGGCGATTGAGGGACTCCTTTCCTTGCGGGAAGTTCGATGAAGAACGCAGTGCATCCTTCGCGAAAGGATTTGGAAGCCCGACAGTTGTCGCTGTTGAATCACTTGCTGGAAGAGACGCTCGCCTCCAACGCATTCTATCAAAACAAGATCGGAGTCCCTGCGAAGGCGGCGAAGTTTTCCTCACTGGCCGAGTTTCGGGAGCGATTTCCGCTGACGACTAAAGCGGAGTGGACGGCGGATCAAGAAGCGCATCCTCCTTACGGCACGAATCTCACCTATCCGCTCAGCCGCTACACTCGCTGTCATCAAACCAGCGGCACTTCCGGCGCGCCAATGCGCTGGCTGGATACGGCAGAGAGTTGGAAGCACATCTTGGAAGACTGGATGGAAGTGATGCGCGCCGCCGGTTTGCGCCGGGAAGACCGCTTTTTCTTTGCCTTTTCCTTCGGGCCGTTTCTCGGCTTTTGGGCGGCTTTCGAGGCGGCGTTGAGACGAGGAAGTTTTTGCCTGCCGGGAGGCGGAATGACCACGGCGACCCGCTTACAGGCGATTATGCAAAATGAGATCACCGTCCTTGCTTGCACGCCCACCTACGCCCTGCGAATGGGCGAAATGGCCGCCGAACAAGAAATGGAACGGCCTCCCTTGCGCCGCATTCTAGTGGCCGGCGAACCCGGCGGGAGCTTGCCGGCAATGCGCCGACGGCTGGCCGAATTGTGGCCTTCAGCCTCGGTGTTCGATCATCACGGAATGACGGAGACAGGCCCCGTTTCCTTCCAATGCCCCAACCACCCCGGCATTCTTCACCTTATCGATTCATCCTATCTTGCGGAAGTGAGAAATCCTCAAACGCAAGAGACGGCCGTCCCCGGCGAACGCGGCGAATTGATTTTGACCACCTTGCGGCGAACCGGCTCTCCACTGATTCGCTATCGAACGGGAGATTTAGTGCAATTGGCCGAGCCCGACGCTTGCGGCTGCGATCGGAATCTCACGACGCTTGACGGAGGCATTCTCGGACGGCTTGACGACATGGTAATCGTGCGCGGAGTCAATGTTTACCCCGGCGCGATCGACGAAATTATTCAGATCTCCGGCGGCGTAGCCGAATATCAAGTCGAAATTAGCGAGCATCGAAGCCTGACGGAGTTGACTATTCGCATTGAAACGAAAAGTAGCGAAGCAAACCCGGCGGCCGTCGCCCAAAACCTCGAATGCGAATTACGACAACGTTTGGCCTTGCGCATTCCCGTCCAGACGGTTCCACCGCAAACCCTCCCCCAATTTGAGATGAAAGCCCGCCGTTGGACAAAGGCGGGAGGAAATTGAGACTAAGGCGGATTCCCACAATGCGTAATAAAGAATTCAAAATTTGAAGTTTTTGAACATGAATAAAAATGATGAAACAGAGAGAAACTTGATATTCATCTGGAAACGCCAAAAACCCCAATAGCCTAGAAACTACTGACCGCTTCATTATTCCCGTCTCCCACTCTCCATATCTAGTTTATCCCATTCCCTCAGTTTCTTTTTCTTTACCCTCCAAACACCTCCGCTTCCCAGCTACGCCAACAAAGAAAAACTTTGCTTCAAAACATTCAATCGAAGTAAAAACCCAATCTCCCTTTGCAAATAATAGCCTCGAACCCAACTACAAATCACGAAACAAAAAACCACTCTTCTCAACTCTCTTGGAAACAAGATCGAGAAAAAGCAATCTCCGCCATTTACCGACTACAAATCACCCGTTGTGAATCACAAACCACAACCCGCTGTCCCACAAATCACAAACATCAAACCACAAAGCACCGGCCGCTTGGTTTGCCCACACAGCAACTAGCCGGCTATAAATCACCAGCCGTGTCTCCTCGCCAATCGCTAACTGTTGAAGACGAGCAAATCTACAAAGCCTCAACTACAAAGCTGTGGTGCTTTGTCGTTTTTATCGCTCGCCACAAACACCAAAAAATCCGCAACACCAAACCAAGTCTACAAAGTGACGGCTTGGGCTTGCCGTTTCTTATGAAAATGGCGGCGGAAGAGGACAAAACCCAAAGCGAATAAATCAAACACAAATGCGTATTCTTTGAGTTCGAGGATGATTCTGCTGTGGACGACAATCCGCTCCAAGCCAACGCTGTTGGCCGCTAGGAAGGATCCGTAAGCCTCTGCTCTTTGATTAGGAGAGACCTAATAAGGCCCCAGAATTATTGTCGCTTTGCGTATGAAAGTCGCCGATGGATTTGTTGATCCAGCTCGTTCCCACCCAAGAAGAAGGCGGATTGATGGAATAAAACAAACGGCTGAAGAAGCGAATTCCCAAGGGCATCGTATGGATTATCCTAGTCCATCAAAAAACGCTCAATAGTCGGCTGTTAGCGCTGACGATGGCAATCATCGGCGCGTTGAGACACGAGCGGCAAAGTTGATGTTGGCGTTGGTTCTGCCTCTGCCCAGAATTCTCTTTCTTGCCGAATCGATGTCTTTAGGATTAGAGCTCGCCAATCAGAGAGAATGAGGAAAGTTCGCATCCTTAGACTTGTTGGCGTTGTCAATGCGTCCGTTATTGAAAGAGTTCATAAATGCCCAAGTGTCTCATCTAGGGGAATGATTGGAGATTGCGGAGGTTGGAATGCTTTGGAGGCCATTTTGAGTGGCCGCGGTGGTGAAAGAAGCACTGAACATCCAGAGAGTCTGGCTGGCCTTGTTTTGGCTATGGGAGAGACAATACACAACTGAGATTGGCTTGGTTGGATGAGAACAGGAGAAGAAAGTGCCAACACAACAAACACAGCTAAAAAAGACTTCCGGCCGATGCTTGTTGCTTTCGTTTTGACGCAAACAAGGGAATGCTCTTCCTCATGTTTCATCTGAACTAGTTTCAAAATCTAAGAGACTGCGGATGCGAACCACTCCACGATGGAATCCACAAAGGCGATTTATGTTTTGGAGGAACGCTGATTCGTCTGTCGTCCAGCGATGCTTGGGAATGCGTTCTGGCTTGGTGGCTGTCTCTGGCCGGATGCCTCGTCCATTCTCAAAATGGAAAAAGGGAAGAGGAAAGCAAGTTTTTTAGAAACGACCAAGCACGCCAAGAAGCGCGTCATCCCATCTTGCCGTTGTGGGAGGAAGTTTTGGTGGTTCGTGTTTTGTTGGGTTAGTAGTCAGTGCGGAAAGTGTGTTTTGTGGAGGAAGAGAATTTTGAATGAGGAACGGCGCATGGGAAGGGAGGGCAAAACTGCAAAGGGTGCGAAGATAGGGTTTTTAGTTTTGGTGATTGGGAATGCTTGGCTACGAACGTGCTGGTTTCTGGCTGTTGAGAAGTGAGGAAGTTTGTTGGTTTAGGTATTGGAGTTTTAGGATGTGGATGAGAGGGGGAAAGGGAGAAGTGAATGGGGGGATGTGAAAGGGCAAATCACTGGGCGATGACTTTACAACAGGGCGGGGGACTTTGCTGTTTTTGCATTGCAAGCTGCTAAATGCTAATTATGGGTTGTATGGTGGTTGGTTTGGTGGGAGTCTGTAGAGAGAGTGGTTGGTTTTGTAAATCTGTTGGTTGTGTTGTCTTTGCTAAGGGGGAGAGGTTTTCTCGATGTTTGTTGGATGGGGTGGTTGCGGGGTTTGCGGGTTGTTCATTTTTTGGGGGATGGTTTTGGCGGTGGAGGGGATTTTTCGCGGGTTTTCTCTTTTTGTTTGGAAGGGGTTGTTGGGATTTGTTTCAGTTTTTTTGGGGGGGTTCTCGTTTTTGGTGTCTCTCTGTTTGTGGAAACGTGCGCCGGTTGTTTGTTGATGATTTTCCGGCAGTTTATGTTCGGTTTAGATCGAGGTTCCAAGTTACTCGCTGTAGTTCGGATAGGGAGATGGTGCCGTCTTGGACGCGGTGGAAGGCGATTTGTCGCAAGGGGCGCCAGCCGTTTGTTTTAGCTGTTTTTCTTAGTTGGGCGAGGCTTGCTTGGGCGTGGATGGCTTCTGTTGTGATTTCGTTGATTACGGCGAATTCGTAGAGGGCGATTTGTCCTTTGACGCCTGTTTGTCGGCATTCGATGCATCCTTTGCCTATTTGGAATTGGAGTTGGCCGGCGGGGAGGTTGAGGACTTTTGACATTTCTTCTATTAGTTTTTGTTCTGGCGCAGGAGCGGGATTGGCGCATCGTTTGCAGATTCGGCGGGACAGGCGTTGGGCGATGGAGCAGCGCAAGGAGGCGCCGAGTGCTGGGGCTTCGACGCCTATGTCGATTAGGCGTGGGATTGCGCTGACGCTGTCGTTGGCGTGGAGGGTGGAGAAGACTAGGT
Organism: Limisphaerales bacterium; assembly: GCA_965203425.1. Taxonomy (GTDB): domain Bacteria; phylum Verrucomicrobiota; class Verrucomicrobiia; order Limisphaerales; family AAA164-E04; genus UBA2970. The sequence goes on from OZ241891.1 coordinate 1,590,158, forward strand.
GGCCGGTTTGGGCGGAGCGTACGGCAATTTCGGCTGTTTCTCGGTCTCGGACTTCGCCGACTAGGACGATGTCGGGGTCGTGGCGAAGGAGGGCGCGCAGGCCTTTGGAGAAGGAGAGGCCGATTGCGTCGTGGGTTTGCATTTGGGCGATGCCTTCGATTTGGTACTCGACGGGATCTTCGATGGTGATGATTTTGCGTTGTCCGTCGTTGGCGTGGTTGAGGGCGGCGTATAGCGTAGTTGTTTTCCCGCTTCCCGTTGGCCCGCTAATCAGGATAAGGCCTTGGGGAAGTTGGAGAATTTTGGCGAACAGGGTTTCTTGGGGCGGAAGCATGCCGAGCTGTTCTAATCCTAGATGCAGGCTTTGGCGTCCGAGGATTCTGAGGCAAAGGTTTTCTCCGTGTTTGGCGGGGATGACGGAGACGCGGAGGTCGTAGGATTCGCCTTTGGTTTTCATTGAGATGCGTCCGTCTTGGGGGAGGCGTCGTTCGCTGATGTCCAGTTCGGCCATTACTTTGAGACGTGAGACGATGGCGGCGTATAGGCGGCGTAGTTCTCCGGGGACGGGGATGGATTGCAAAGTGCCGTCGATTCGGTAGCGCAGGCGGACTGAGCCGGCGCAGGGTTCAAAGTGGACGTCGGTGGCGCGCAGGCGAAGCGCTTCGGCGAGAATTTGGTCAACGAGGTCTGAAATTGTTCCTTCCACGGCGCCGTCTTTGCCGGTTCTCTTCTGTTTCCATCGTTCTTCAATGGTCGAATCGGCCAAGTCGAAGACGAGTTCTTCGTTGTCCAGCATTTCGCTTTGAGAAGACTCGCGCAGTTTTTCGACCGTCTCGGCGCCGAGTCCGAATTGGGATTTGATGACGGCGTCGATACGGCTGGGCGTGGTGAGGAGGAAGCGGACTTCTCGTTTGAGGAGAAGGCGAAAGTGGGCTAGTTCCAAGCTGCTGGGAATGTCGCCGCAGGCGATGGTGATCTCGTTTTCGCTCACGCTGAGGGGAAGAAAGCGGTAATGGAAGATGAGTTTGAGGGGAACGGATTCCAGCAGGACTTCGGGGATGGTGAAGTTTTCGAGGTCTTGAAATTCGACGTCGTGAACTTTGGCTAATGCTTGAAGAGTGTCTTGCTCGGAGGCGAGATTGAGCTCGAGGATTAGGCGATGGACAGGGAGTTGGCGTTGATTTGGATGGCCGCGGAGGATTTGAAGGTGCTTTTCGTTGAGAATTCCTTTGGAGCGCAGGATCTCTCCGATGTTCGGTCGTAAATTTTCGGGGATCGGCGGCACTACTGGGGAATTTGAAAAGTTTCTGATTGGCTAAATCTGATGCGGCGAGGTGAGTCGTTCCCATCGGCGCCGACGGCAATCTCGTTTGAATTCATTTGCAAGAGGCGGAGGTTGGCGATAACGACGTCGCCGAGGTCGACGGCTTTGAAGGCGCCGTTCACTTGCAGGAAGGCTTTTCGTTTTCCCGAACCCTGTTGGTAAATGCCTTGGAATTCGATTTTAATCTTCCGGGTTGGAGAGGCGGGTTTTGGAGCGGGCGAAACGGCCAGCGCAAAGTGGCGTGTAAAGAAGGGGGAGGCTTCGGGGTTTTGTTTTAGGAGCTCGGCCGGGGTGTTGACGAACTTCGGCAGTGTTGGGGCGTCGAGGTTTGTCTCTTCTGATAGCGTTGTTTTGTTTGGGATGCCGGCGCCGATATTCTGGACGGCGGCAAAGGAGTCTCGGATGGCCGCAATGGAATTCTGGATGACCGCCGCCCAGATGATTGTCAACAGACTCAGGGAGAAAATTGTGGTCAGTGTGTTTTGAGACATTTGCGCAGGCATATAAATGGATTCGCTAGTTTTCTTGAGGTTCGGCGGTTTGCCGTTCGACGCTGGCCGGTTGTCGGTTGTCCTTCGTTTCGGCGGTTTTCTGTCTGGAAAGCGGAGGGATAAAACCCACAATTTTCATCCAAACGGAAACGTGTGCTGGTTTTTCGGGCGAGTTTTTTTGGATCAGGATTTGATCGACATACAAACTTGGTTTGTGGGGCAGGTAATCGATATTCAGATCTTTTTGGATTTCTTCGGCGCGGAGCGGGAGCATGAGTAGCAAGCGGAACAAAGAGCTGGAATCACAAGCGAATTGAATCTCGCTAATGACGGGAATGAGCGGCGGAGGGAGGGCTGCGTTGGCTGACGGAGTTCTTTGGCGTTGTACGGAAAGTTTGGAGATTGATTCGACGTCGGCGTAGATCATTGATTGCAGGAGGTGTTGCGTCAATGAGAGTTCGATCCAGAGGTAGTTGGGATCGGATAAGTCGCTGTGATAGGCGGGAAAGCCTTCAAACACGGAGGGAGGAATTCTGGATTGCCGGGTTTGGGCGAGTTTGTCGAGAGATTCGATGACTTCTTGTCGGTGGTTTTCGTAATCGACGAGTTGAAATTCAAGGCTTTTGTTTTTGTCTTGGTAAAAACTGTCGATTTCGATGCGGGAGAGCAGTGTTTGTTTGACGCTTTCCATATTGGGCGCCAATTGTTTGAGGCTTTGAGAGATGAGGTTGTAGTCGATTCGATCCGGCGCTTGTTTCTTGCGGTGGATTGTTTCGATCCGGCTCCACGTCTGGCGCAGTAGGGATTCTTTTTCTTTAGTTCGCACATTCAATGGGCGGTAAACAAAGAGGAAATAGGCTAGGATCAAGCAGGAAATTGCCCAGCATCCCCGGTTGGATTGAGCCCATCGAATGATTGCGCGCATTGTTTCTTCCTGTTTCTAGCCGCTCTTTTTTGAATCAAGGAGTTTCCTTTAAGGAATCGCTTTGGGGATGGCGATCGCTGGGCAACGGGCTTGTTTTGGGACGGATTCCGGATTCTTGTCGATGGTCGGTTCCTCTTCGGTTTTCTTTGAATTTTTCCGCCTCGGCCGTCTTCCGGTTGGAATGAGCCGTTGGCGAGTCGGGGTTCAAGTGGAGATTGCGGTCGAAGTAGTTTCGGCGCAGTTCAAGCGAAAGCGCTGCGTGCCGTTCGCCGGGAAAGAGAATGTTCGTTTGGGCTAGCGGGCGGCGGAGGTCTTCGGCCAAAGTGTCGACGTGCCGATAGATTTTGTTTTCGTTCAATCGGTTGACGAGGGAGAGCAACTTGGCTCTCATTGTTTCGCCTGAGTGGCGGAAGCTGAATTCGGCGACGAATCCGGGTTTGCCGGCGAAGGGATTGGCGGGGGCAAGTTCGGGCGGCGCTTCCATTTTGTTGGAAGCGGTTGGGCTCGACGATTGAGAGTAATAGCTGTCGAAGTCGGCTAGAAGCACCAGCCAGTAAGCGGGGTCTTGGGCAACGAATTGCAGAGCGGCAAAGGTTTCGATCAATTCGGCGGTTTCTTGTTGAAGGCGGAGAATGGGGCGAACTTGCTCGTATTGCGCGGCAGATTGGGAAAGGGTTTTTTCTGTTTCCTGCATCTCTGCGATTACGAATTCGGCGCGCTGGATGTGCTTGTCGCTCATTCGGAACAAAACGGCGTTTTGCCAAGTTGCCAAGAGGAGAAGGAAAATTGTGGCGGCAGCGGCGGCGGCCGTCCAGCCTCGAAGACGGTTCCAGAAGAATTTCTGGTCTCTTCGTTGGCGGCAGGCTTGCGGAAGGAGCGAAATTTGGAGTTTTGCGAGGCCAAAGGCGGCGCGCGCAACGCCGAGCGCGGCGGAGAATTCTGAAGGCGCGCGGCGCTGTTTTGTTGATTTTCGGTTTTTGGCTTTTGGTTCTCCGCCGCTTTTTGATCGATGTTCTTCTTCGGGCAGGATCACCGTTGCCTCTGTCCTTTTCCGAAGAAATGCCGCCGCCGGCTCAATCAATCCTTTTTCTCCCAAGAGAAGCAACCGATCCCGACGGGTTAATGGAATCGTTTGCTGGGAGGCGCGAGGAACGGACGAGGGGAGGAGACGTTCTAGCCAACTTTCCAGCGCGTCCGCAGAGGGAGAAGGGTCGGCGGAGAATTCTGGTTGTTCTGACGGAAAACCGACAAGGGGAGAGGAAAAACTGGCGGCGAATTGGGGACGTCCGTCGCGGATTTGCAAAAGAGATGTGTGGCGCCGGCCGACGTCGACTGCCCAAACCGCGCCATCGGAATGTGTCAGGCTTTCAAAAGCACTCCAAAGTCCTTGAGCGGCGCTGGTCACGTCGTCCACGTCGTCAAAGTCCAAGCCGAGTGTTTGCAACCGTTGTTGGACGGACGGTTCTCGGCAATAAGTCAGCCACCATAGTCCGCCTCCGTTTTCTCGCTCGCCGTGTTCTTCGGGCATCGAGGATTTGGCAAGCGGCTGATGATCGAATACTAACTCGACGTCTTCAATTTTTTGGAAGCGCGCCGATTCGCCGGCGATAAATTCTTCAATGCTCTGCGTTTGGAGGGAGATTTGTTGGGAAACGGTTTCAGATTGCGGGAGGATCAGGTAAATGCGAATGGGATCGTATTGGGATCGCAGGTGTTTGACGGTTTCGGGGACGATGTCTTTGGCCGGCGCCAAGTGGTTGGGAATGGTGATGTGTTCTCGCACTTGAACCCGACTCAAGACGCGTTCGGCAATCAGGATGAGCGTTGCGGTTTCTCCCGGATCCAAAATCATCACCCGTTCCAGTGTCCAAAAGGAACAGCGGGCGAGTTTGGCAAGCTGGGCAAACATGGGAATCACGGTTTTGGCGCGGATGAAATGGCCGGTTCTCCTTCGTTCCAATCGCCGTTGGCGCCGAATTCGATGAATTCTCCGGTTTCAGAGAGCAATGTGGCGGTCACAAAAATCAAAAGATAGCGGGGTTTGTCCACTTCGGTGCGCCTTCTAAACGCCGCGCCAATAACGGGGATTTTGCCCAGAATGGGAACCGATTCGACGAAGGTGGATTGTTCCCGCTCCAGCACGCCGCCCATGACGACGGTTTGGCCGGACTGAACGATCACTCGAGTTTTTAGGGATTGAGTGCGTGATTCCGGCAACTTAATCTCAATCGAGTTTCCGGTGGAATCCCTCACGGTGGCGAAGTCAACCAACTTCACTTCTTGATTCACTTCGGGATAAAGAGCCAAGTAAATCGTTCTTCCATCCCCGCCGATGCTGGCCATCACTTCAAGCGACACTCCCGAAGTAATTTCTTTAGGAGCGCCCTTCGGCACCAGCGTGGAAGCGATGTTGCGTTCGTTGACGGTCTGGGTGACGGTGTATTCTTCATAGTAGTTTTGGATTTTGCCGTCGGCAATCCGGGCGGGAAGGTTGTTGACCACCGTGATGCGGGGGGCGCTCAAGGTTCGGGTTTCTCCCTCTTGTTCCAAAGCCGTCAAGGTAAGGCTGAGGTTGGTTCGGTTTAGAATATTCCCGAAGGTTTCCTGCAGATTTTGTCCCACATTGACGTTTTCGGGGACAATATCAAGAAAGTCCGTGGGCGTCTGTCCTTCTTGCGGCGGACGGCCGGTTTCCCAAAGGGCGCCCAATTGCAGAAAAGCGGCTTCGGAGACGGTGATGAACCGGGCTTCGATCAACACTTGCTGGAGGGGGCGGTCGTATTCTTCGATGATTCGCTCCAGCACCGCCAACTGCTCGCGGGTGCCGGTAGCCAGAATAATGTTGCGCTCATAATCAATTTCGTATTCCGAGCCTTGAAAGAACTTTTGAATCGCCCGCTCAATGGAAGGCGTGCTGGGAACGCCGTCGCGGACAAAGGTTTGCGCTTTTTCGACCGTGACGGTTGTCACCGTGCCGTCTTTCGCTTTGGTTTCAGTTCGTTGGACTTCGTCGGCGCCAAAGATGGCGGGCAGGATGAATCCCTTTCGCAAGCGATAAATGCGGGTGTCTTCGATGGTTTTCTGTTCGTCTTGACCGTCCACGATCCAAATCAAGTCATCGCCGACTTGGAACTGAAGATCGAAGTTTCTGGAAACATAATCCAAAAACTCGCCTAATCGCACTTTTTCAAAGTTGAGACTCAATTTTTCTTGAAAGGCTTTGAGCGAGCGGTCGGCGACAAAATTAATGCTTTCGCTTTCGCCAATCTGAAAAATGACGGACTCCAAAGTGACGTCGTCCAATTTGACGGAAAATTCCTTGTCCAACTCTCTGGCCATTCGCCCGGCTTGGCTTTTGAAGTCGAACATCGGCGCGGAACGGGAAATCGTCTGGTTGTAAGTGCGGGGAACGTAGGGTCTGGATTCGATGTCCAACACTGCGTCGCGGAGGTCTTTGCGCGGCGTCAACCCGCGGTCCGCCTGCTCGGTAAGCAAGCTTTCCACCGTGGGGCTGAAGACGGAGTTTTGGGAGTCAATCTTGCGAATGGTGTCTTCTAATGCTCGGCTTCTCAGAATTTCTTGTTGCTTTCCCACCCAATCGTGAACGCGGGCGACTACTGGGTCATTAGCGTTCTTGTCGCGCAATTGATTGGCGGCGATCATGGCCTCTTCCCATTGATTGTTTTTGGCCAGCTCAAAAATCTGCTTAATTTCCTCGTCGTAGCGGATGCTGTATTGAGTCGCCTCCCTCTCCAAAGAAGAATGAGGTTGGATTGGTTTGCTTGCGGGCGGCCTTGTCGCAGAGGGATCCTTTGGGCTTTGGCAACCGACAATGCACAACGTTGCCGCAAAAAAGGGGAGACCCTTTCCGCCGGGAAGTCGAAAGAGAGCCATCCAATCGAAAGTCCATCGGCAGATGCATTCAGTCTTTTTTAAAAGGCCGGAGTTTTTCATTCTTTGCCGAAAATCTTTGGCAGTTTTCTCGACGAAGAAAAAGGCCGAACGCGGGGAAGTTTTCCATTCTCGGCTCGTCAACCTCTTTTTGCCCCAACCGTTCCTGGAGTTGAGTTGTGCCATAGCGTTTTTGTGATGCCTCAATTTGCCCGTTTAGAAAGGGCCTTGAAAAAAGTTCAACTCCGAATCACGGCGAATGCGATGGAGGAACGGACATTGGGCGGAACTTCGCCGACCATTTTCGGATCGCCAATGCAATAACGCCGAGCGCAAGAAATAAGAGAACCAAGGCGATTGCCGGCCAGAGAGCGGACAGAATGGCCAATAGGGAGAAGGTGACCGCGCCGCCGGCTTCCATTGTTGAAAGCAGGGGATTGCTCACTCCCCCGGTCGTCAAGGTAGAACCACCTCTCAGGCAGGCCGTCGTCGTGTGAAGAAGTCCGGCGGCGCCTCCTCCCGCAATGAGGGCGAGACTCCACTTCGACAAAGGGCTTAGGTCGCCGATCATCGAGGCGGAGAGAATCGTCCCCGCAATCACCGCTGCCGGCCCGGCAACGGCGTCCAAAAAGTTGTCTACCCACGGAATGTAGTAAGCGAGAATCTCGCACGTTGCGGCGACGCCGAAGGCGATTAGCGCCGGAGAGCTTCCCAGCCATTGAAATCCTTCCGCAAGGTCCAGATACCCGAACTTGGCGGCAATGCCGGCGACTAGGGGGGGAAGGAATACCCGAAAGCCGCAGGCGGCGCTTAGTCCCAGCCCAATCATAATTCCCCAAAGAGTTTCTGCTGTAATGTCCATTGTGAAATCTTTCTTCTATTGATGATTCGTTTTTTCGTTCGCCGTATTTCCTTAAACAGCAACTTAAGAAATGAAGGTATAGCCGATTTTCCCGGATGCGTCTATAATTACAGTTTCCGATTAGAATGGCTAATTATGCGGGCAAAATGCTCGTCTTGCAAGAGCGGTCATCGAAAATCCCATCGAAAAGTCGCCGCTAATCCGTGGGCGGTGTAGTTGTTAACGCCCGCCGCACTTGGCTCCTTGTATTGGAAGGAGCCGTATTGCAGTCGGAAGGAGCCGGCCTCGCTAATCTGTTTTGCCAAGCCGATGACGACGCCGTGTCGGGCGTAATCGATGCCGATCGGCAAATTCAACCCGGTGTCGCTCTGGTGAAAGTCTGCTTTGGAGAAGGAATAAGTCGCATCCCAGTGCCAGGTTTTGCGGAGGGCGAGGTTGGCGTTTCCGATAACAGTATAAATTTGCCCGTCGTAGGGTGTTAGAATGACGTTGTCGGTAATTCCACTGGTCGTGCGAAGATCGCTGATTGAGGCCGTCCCGGCAAAGCGAAGGAGGCGCCAAGGTTGCGCGGCGGTGGATATTGCCCAACGTTGCGCATTGTAATCGGCCTGCGATTGTCCCGGCGGAAACACTGCCCCGAAGACGTCCACCGAGTCGCTTGCAACGCCGTAATCCATTGCCGTGAGGCGATAGGAAAGAGTGCTTCGAAGCCGGCTCGACGGACGCAGAGTCCATTGAATCTGAAAGTCGTCCGTTTCGGCACTGCGAACCCGAATGAAGGCCGGATAGCCGTTTCCCGTCGGCGCCAATCCGTCCGTGTCCAAGCGGTGATCGTAGTTGTTCTCTCTCCGTCGTTTTCGATACCAGACGTCTAGGGAAAACCAACGCCGAGGCGAATAGCGCAAGCCTGCCTTGCCCTCCTTGTAATCCGTCGTTGCGTCGGTCTGCCTCATAAAGTCGTTGTCCGCCGCAAATCCGTCGTCGACAAATTGCCCTTCCCTTTGATCGATCTTCTTTTGCTGGAATTTGGCGTCCGCATAGACGACCACATTGCGAATCTTCGTATAACGGAGGCCAAAGTTTTCTTCCGTCGATCTTTGGTCAAGGTTTGTGTCGAGTTGGGCGGGAGTGATTCCGTAAAGAAACAAATCGCCATCCCCGGATTGACGAGTCCAATCGTTCTGCGCGCCGGCAAAGAAACTCCATCCGTTCCAAGGGCCGAAGCGCGAATTGAAGTTAACAACGTGAGAATTCCGCTTCAAATAAAGGCTTCTGCTAAAATCATCTTGGAAAATCATTGCCGGCGAATTGGATGGCAAGAATCTTTCAAGATCGAATTGCGCGTCGGCAGTCAAATTGGCGTACAAATAACCGCCAGATAAAAGCCACCAAGGTTTGATTTGTTTCTCAATGCGGAACGTGTTGACTCCGCTGAAGTGTTCGTAACCTTCTTTTGTTTCTGCTCGTTCCCAGTTTTCGGGGCGAGAGCCGACAACGGCAAATTCAATCGTCTCCCGTCGCGTGTCCAAGTCCGCAAACTCGCCGCGAAAAGATTCCTCCAGCCGTCCACCCGTCCACTCGTGCCAAAAGTCCGCTTTAAAGACGTGCGTGCTTTCATCGACGCGCTTGGACGACGGCAAAATGCCTTTTCCCGCCACGCTTGCCAAATCCTTTGGGAAAACCGGCCCCCAATGAAGCGTAGACTTCCCGCCATCGCGAAATTGGTTTTCGTAACCGAGTGTGATCATCGTCCGATCAGTCTGCCCCAACCCAACTTCCATCCACGCTCGACCGGAATCAAGATACAGATCGCGATCCAAAGAAAACGCATCTTGGCCAAAGTATGGATAAAAACCGCCGGTATCATCGTAGTAACGACGGAATCGCTCATATCCAATTGCAAAAAAGCCCAAGTCAGGTTTGCGAAGCGAAAGTTCGATCTCGTGATCTTTCGTGCGCCAAAAAGTGCGAGAGCGCATCTCAAATTGCGCGCCGTTTTTCAACCGTTCCTTAAGAGACAAAGCCGCAAAACCGCCCGAAAAACCATCGGCCCGCCAACTATGTTCGCGAAACTTCCCCTCGTCGCCAAAAACCCAAAAATAACCCAAAGCCGGCTCAAAAACATATTGAAGCAAACTTTCCCCAGCACTCTCCTCCCAAACCAACCCTTGATCAATCCACGCCCTCAACGTTCCCACTTGCTCGTCCGTCAACCGTTCGCCCTTTCCAATCGGCGGCATTTCCATGTCCTCTACCAAATGCGCCGCATAGTGAATGAGCGGACTGTTTGCGCTGTCGCCGAGGAGAATAGCGTTGCCTTGATCTCCGCCGGCAAGCGCCGCCTCCCGCCGACGCAGATTGAAACCGCCCTTCGGCCTTTCCTCACCGTGGCATCGCAAGCAATGTCCCTCCAATATCGGCAAAACATCTTCCCGAAAATGAATCCCACGCTCGACCGCCGCAGGAATCGCCGACAAATCCACTTCTTGCGCCGCAACCGGCAAAAGCCAAACCAACATCCCCACCACCACAAACGCCGCTTGCCAAAACGAAGAAAAACGCCCCATCACGCAAATTCCGTCGCTAATAAAGCAACTTGGGACTCACCATCGAACCATGAACGGCCGTATGGCATCCCGCCGTCCAGCAAGTCCCCATTCGAAGAAAAGCGCTATGATCCGTTTTGCCCATCAAAACTTGCGCTGGATCCAACTGCATCTGCGAATGACACCGCAAACAAAGATGCGAATCCCGCTGAACCAGCATCTTGTCGTGAACCGATCCGTGCGGACGATGACAACTCACGCAACCATCCCGCAAAGCCTCGTGCGCAAACACAAAAGGACGCGCCTGCTCCCGATGACATGAAACGCATTGTTGATCCTCACGTGCCAACTCCAACCCACCGAACGGTTTGAAAATCTCGCGCCCGTGCGGATCATGGCAATCCACGCAATTCATTTGCCCTTCCAACACCGGATGACGCTGCGGCAGGCGAAACTCGGCATGTTGCGCTTGATGGCAGTCCAAACACGATTGCGGATTTTGGCCGGGATTGTGAATGAAAACGCCTTTTCCGCCGCCAGCCTGAACGTGCTTGCTTCCGGCGCCATGACAAGATTCGCAACCACTAACCTCTTGAAACCCGGCCTCTTCCTTGAAAAAACGCGAATGAACGCTGCCGGGAAACAACCGCGCAATCTCCCCGTGACATTCAGCGCACTTTGGATTGCCGACGAAATGCGCCCCCTCAATCCGCGGCGGAACCACAACGGAATCCGGCAACGAAGAACACGAAACAAAAAACAGCAACCCCGCCGACAAAGCGCAGCCCGCAACCAAGAAAAACGGCACCCACTGCCGCCTGCCGCAGAATAAACTTGCCCCGCTCACATCAGACCTGAATCTTGTTAAAGAACTACAAAAGAATCCAAACAAATTCCGACATTGCCATGAAGAATTCCGTTTTATCCCACCGTTTGATCGGGATGAATACGCAGAAAGCTTTAAGGACGGTCTTTGGTCGGCAATAGATGGCCGTTGGCAGTGGGCTCACAAAGAGTCAATGCATAAGGATAAAATAGCTGAAGTCGTAGAAAAACTCGTTAACGAGGTTTCTGATATGGCGGATTTGGGCGGTCGATTTGATAACAGCATTATGGTAGCCGTACGTGATGCTGACGATCCTCTTCCACGCAAAACGCTCAAAGTGGGCGATCCGTTGTTAGTGCCGTATGAGGGCTATCAGGCGGGATTTGACGCATGGAACGACGAGCGGAATCGCGCGATCAACGAAGGCATGGCAAGGAAACGGCGGCAGAATCGTCCAACCGGGATTTTGGCGGACGGCACGTTGGTGAACGCAAACAACGAGCCAGTCCAAGCCAGCTCACGTTTTCTGGGCAGTTTTATGAACTTCGGCAAAACGTTTGCTTTGCAAGAAACGGAAGACGGCCATGTGCGTCTCTCTCCTGAAGCGATGGCCATTTTAGACGCCGAGTTTGGAAAACAAGAACGGCCTTTGAGACCTGCTGTTTTGGGAAATCCTCCTCCTACCGAGGAAGAATGGCGACTGCAAGAAGCCATCCGCTAACAGGACGAAGAAGGCGCCCGCCAACAACAACGGCATCTGGAAGAACTGGGCCGACAACGCCAACAAGAATACAAGTTAAATTGATCGGCTAGTTGGATATTTTCTCCTGTTTGCAACCGTCGGGTTTCGGCTCGGCGGTTTTTTTCGCTGTTGATTGTTCTCTTCGGGGGCGCCGCTCTCTTCGCGAATGGATGGAAGAACGGAGAAAAGGGGTTGCGGATGGGAATGGATTTTCCCAATATCCTTTGCTTATGCCGAATGCGCGGAAGTTATATCCGTTTGATTGCATCGAACCAAAGTGGCAGCAGCATTGGTTGAGAAACAAAACCTTCAAGGCTTGGAATCCCGGCGAGGAAATGGCCGAAGGCCATCCTTTTGCCCTCCGGCACCGCTTGCGGGGAAAGGTTGCGGCGGCAGATTTGCCGCCCAAGTGCTATATTCTCGACATGTTTCCGTATCCTTCCGGAGCGGGGCTCCATGTTGGGCATCCGGAAGGCTACACGGCGACGGATATTCTCGCGCGATACAAGCGGGCTTGTGGGTTCAATGTGCTGCATCCGATGGGCTGGGACGCTTTTGGACTGCCGGCCGAACAGTATGCCGTCAAAACCGGGCAGCATCCTCAAAAGACCACCGAAGAGAACGTCGCCACTTTTCGCCGACAGATTCAGAGCTTGGGATTTAGCTACGATTGGAACCGGGAAATCAACACCACCGATCCAAAATACTACAAGTGGACGCAGTGGATTTTTCTGCAAATTTACAACGGATGGTTCAATCCTGAATTGAACCGGGCAGAACCAATCGAACGTTTCTCCTGCCCAAAAGATGTTTGCGGCGGGGCGGAGCGCAAGAAGCGTCTTCGGGACGTCCGCTTGGCTTATGTTGCTGAGACGCCGGTGAATTGGTGTCCGGATTTAGGCACGGTGTTGGCGAATGAGGAAGTGACCGACGGGAAGAGCGAAGTGGGAGGTTTTCCAGTGGTGCGCCGTCCCATGCGCCAGTGGATGTTGCGAATCACCGCTTACGCGGAACGGCTTTTGAAGGATTTGGAGGGGATTGACTGGAGCCATTCGCTCAAGGAGATGCAGCGGAATTGGATTGGGCGATCCGAAGGAGCGGAAGTCCTCTTCCCTCTTGCCGATGGGAAAGGATCGATCTCCGTTTTTACCACGAGGCCGGATACCTTGTTTGGGTCGACTTATATGGTTTTGTCGCCGGAACATTCCTTGGTGGAGGCCATCGTCCGCTCGGATTGCCGAGAAAGCGTGGAGGCTTATCGGGAAAAAGCCGCGGGCAAAAGCGATTTGGAGCGCACCGATTTGGCCAAGGAAAAAACCGGCGTCTTTACGGGAGCCTTTGCCGTCAATCCGGTTAACGGCGAAGAAATTCCCATTTGGATTGCGGACTACGTGCTGTCCACCTACGGCACGGGGGCCATTATGGCGGTTCCCGCCCATGATGATCGAGACTTGGAGTTTGCCACAAAATACAACCTGCCCGTTAAAAAAGTCGTCCAAGCGCCGGAAGGAATGGACTCCATCGGCTTTGTTGGAGAAGGAACCGCGGTCAATTCCGATTTTTTGAATGATTTGCCGAGCGCTCAAGCCAAAAAGAAAATCACCGCTTGGCTGGAAGAAAAGGGAAAAGGACGAAAGACCGTCCACTACAAGCTGCGAGATTGGCTATTCAGCCGTCAACGCTATTGGGGCGAGCCTTTCCCCATCGTCTGGCGCAAGGAAGAACATGAACCGGTTGACGAATCCGCCTTGCCCGTGATTCCGCCGGACTTGACTGATTACAAACCCACCCCCGAAGGCGAGCCTCCTTTGTCCAGAGCCGCGCAATGGCGCTCGACCGGCGGCGGTTTGCGACGAGAGACGAACACAATGCCGCAATGGGCCGGAAGTTGCTGGTATTATCTCCGCTACCTCGATCCCGCCAACGACGAACAATTCTGCGATCCTGAAGTGGAAAAGTATTGGATGGGCGGCGATGGCCGCAAAGGTAGCCTTCCGGGCGTAGATTTGTACATCGGCGGAACCGAACACGCGGTGCTTCACCTTCTGTATGCGCGCTTTTGGCATAAAGTATTGTATGATCTCGGATTCGTTTCCACGCCCGAACCTTTCTACAAGCTAGTGAACCAAGGACTCATCTTAGGCGAAGACGGGCAAAAGATGTCCAAGTCTCGCGGCAACGTAGTCAACCCAGATGAAATCCTCCAAAAATATGGAGCCGACGCCTTTCGGCTTTACGAGATGTTTATGGGGCCTTTGGAAATGACAAAACCCTGGAACACGAAAGGCGTCGAAGGCGTTTATCGCTTCTTGGGACGCGTTTGGAGGCTGTTTGTCGACCCCGAAAGCGATAAGGCGTTCCACCAAAACTGCGCCATAGAAAATGGGGAGAACACTGCGGACGAAAACGCAAAGCCGCCAACCAAACAGCTTGAGGCTATTAGGCTTGCCAAGAAAATTCAAGAGAGCGAACCCTCGCTTGAACAAACCAAAGCCCTGCACCTTTGCATCAAAAAGGTCACCGAAGATTTGAACGCGCTACGCTTCAACACGGCAATCTCCGCCCTCATGGTATTTGCCAATGAAGCAGGCCGTTGGAAGACGCTGCCTCAATCCGTCCTGCGAACTTTCCTCCGTCTTTTGGAGCCTTTTGCGCCTCACTTGGCTGAAGAACTCTTCTCAAAATTGGTTGGAAACAGCGGCGCAGGCACGATTGCCTACGAAAAATGGCCTGAATACGACGCATCCCTATTGATGGAAGATACCGTTGAAATTCCGATTCAAGTCAATGGAAAACTGCGCGCGCGGTTAAAAGTTCGTCGAACGGCGTCCAAGGCGGAAATGGAAACGCTCGCGTCGAAGTCTTCTTCAATTCAGCCGTTCATTGAAGGCAAGACCGTGCGCAAAATCATCGTCGTGCCGCAAAAACTCGTCAACTTGGTGATCGATTGACCCGCATCTTCCGCCGGCGAACAAAAACCCATTTACAAACACTTTTTGCCGCGCGAGTTCAATTTGCGATCTCCGAGGGAACAGTTCCATCGCTGGTCGGCGTTCCCTCCAAAAGCCAAGCGAGATTGAATCGGGCAACCGTCGATCCTCCTTTTGGCCCGCCTTCAAAATGGAGATAAATCCAGCCTTCGGACGGAGTTTTCGGGCGCCCGGCATTGAGAGAAGAGTAGGCAAATTTTCCTTTGAATAACAGGCGTTTCAAAGGCCAAGTTTTGCCGCCGTCAAAGCTGCCCCAAACCGTGCCGTGCCGTCGTCCGCTGGGACTGTCGCAATTGCTGTACAGCAAGATGTTCCAGCCTTGTATCGGGAGGCGGATAAGTCCCCCCATGCATCCGTAGTTAGTATCTTGCGGGCCGTCCGGCAAAACCTCCACAATCCGCCAATTTTCCCAAGTGTGTCCGCCGTCTGCGCTGTCGGCGGCGCGGCGTTTCCGATTGTTGGGACGCATGTGCCAATGAACGCGAGAGTTGTAGTAAATGCTACCGTCCGACAATTCCGCAATGGCGGCTTCTCCGGTGCCGTTTTCTGGAAAGGGATTGCTGCTCCACCAAGTAAAGCCTCCGTCGTCGCTGTAAACAGCGTTGGTGTAGTGAGTAGGCCATTCTTCCCGTGCGTTCTTTTTCCCATAGTAGCGCGAGGGACGAATCAATCGCCCTTTGTGCTTCCCTCGTTGAATGGTGATGCCGTGCTCGTTCATGTGCATCGAAGGCACGTTGCCGCGATTATCGGGATGGATGATCGGTTTTTCGGCATTCCAAGTTTTGCCGTCGTCCCGACTTCGATAGAGGGTCAAAGGCGCCGGTGGATGCCGATCCTCCACAAAAATCAAAATGTCGCCTGAAGATTCGTCCACCGTGGTGCCCCCGCCGTGAAAGCCAGCCGCGTCAATGACAATGTTCGGACCCCAAGTCTTCCCTCCGTCTTCACTGCGCCGAGCTTTTACCCCTTTGCTCCCCCAAGTAGCCAGCACGGTGCCTTTGACGCTGACGACGATGTTCGGAAATCGTTCCTCGTCAAAAAGGGGTTGCGTCTCCAACTTCGGCTCCCCGAGAAAAGCTGAAAGACAGCCTTCAATCGGCTGGCCGGCATCTGCGGTACTGTAGGCGACAGCGGCGGCAAAGCTCGCGGCGGCAAAAATAAATTTCTCGTATTTTCCCATGGCTAAAGCGAAAGTATCTCTCTTGCCGAGCTAATAGGAAAGCCTTTTTATCCCCATTTCCTTGTTTATTCATGTTTCTCTTGGCTTTTTCACATGGGTGAGAAGACGCAGGAAAGGAAAAACGCCAGTCCATATTGACAAATTTATAGAACTCTCAAATAATTATTCTCTGTCGGTGATTTCTGTCATTCCGCTGAAAGCGAGGCAGATGAGATGGGTTCGCCCGATGCGGAGAAAGAGATGTAAGCAGAGAGAGAAGAATTAGTTATTCAGCAAGCTCAAAGCCATACCTCATTGGTGGTGTGGAAGGGAAGTTTCATCAGACGGTTCTTGGCGTTATTTGTATCGTGTTAGATTGAATCACACTTCGGTAATTCTTCAATGTAAGATAGAAAAGCCGGATTAATATATCAGAGCATTGAAAAGGATAAATGGTCGAGAATAGGATTATCCCTAGAGCACATCAAGATTATGGAAATCGGTGTAATAATGACGCTGTCATTGTAGTTTTTATATACTACGGACGTTTCCGAGGAAACAGAACAAGGAAGCGTTCGGGCATTGAAAAGCTATCTAATATGGCGAATGCTGTGCAAAATGAGTGGGGATCAGTTGAGCCCTTTTATTGAAATATTAGATTTCGCAAAAATCAAAAATCAACAAGTGGATAACGTTATAATTAAATTTTTTAAAGATCAATCTTCCGAAAATTGTATCTGACCTGATGACTGCAAAATAATTGATTATATCACCATGTTTTCAGTGCCTGGCAGTAAAGCGGGAAAAATGATGACTTTTGAAGCAATCGAAACACACATCAAAACTAAGTCTATAAAGCCTCTTAGTGACAGCAAAACTAACTACCAAGTATATTCTACCACAGAAAGAGTGGGGCGGGAATATCGAAAAAGTTGAGAAGAATCCGTCGATCTTATTGAGAATTTAACTCTAACTTGAGGAACGGAGTAAACAACTAACATAGAAGATTGTTAAAATATGGATGTGCGCCGGTGATATTTAGCTGAACAAAAAGCATTGCCAGCTAGAGTGTGTTGAAATCCTCAACATTCGCGGGGATCCGTTGAAACAAGTCGATCTGGTTAAAAACACGATAATGTACAAAGCCAATTTTATTGACAACGAGCAGAAGGCAAATCAGTTGCAGGGAATGCTTTAGAATAACTGATGGCGGGAAAAATATGGAAAAGGTAAGGTACCTCAAATCCGCATCGGTAGATTCTTGAAGTATTAGACTATGACGGGAATTAGCAAATAAGTCGCCATTCACTGCACATAGACAAAGTTTCTCAATTACATCAAAAAGTCAAACCAAATAGTGAAAACGTTGTAAAAAACATTAAGTGGTGTTGATGAATTCATGGAATCCCGATAAATGTTTCTCCGTCGATAGTCTCTTTTGAAGATCACTTATGGTATTACACTTGCTCATCAGCAATACGCTTGGGTCGACAATCGATCCCGTGCTCCAAGAACTCAAGCACGTAGTCGTCACCCAAAAACGGTGGATAAAGGTCCCAGTCTCCAAGGATCCCTTTGCTGTGGTCTACGACTTGAGTTGATTGGTTGAGAGGGTAATGCCTGTTCTGATGGCTACTGTCATGGGCAAAGGTATACAACATGACTAGATGTCGATGTTTGGCGGTACTGGTACTATCGCTACGCCATATGACAAGATCGTTCGAACTTTCCTGGCGTTTGTTCATCTCGTGACCACCTGCGTCATGCTTTGATAATTCCTCAACACAGCTCAAATATAAAAAGGACTAAGCTTAGTGATATGGGAAATTTGGTCTAGGCAAGTTCACACGGAAAAATAGGAGAATTAGCGCTACGAAGTAAATAAATCAAAAATATTTCTCCAATCTCAATCGCTAAAAGTAACCAAAAAATCTAGAGTCAAACGGAAAATAGCACTTTTCCATGGCCGATCTAGGGGAAGTCTAAAGAGTTGCATAGATATTAGAAAAATCTTGTGTAGAGTGGTTGATATTTAATTCGCTCCTCGAACGCAGATTGCGCTGGAGTGGGCTAGAGTATCGTTGAAACAGACAAATTATTCACTCTAAACAAACAATCAGATGGAAAAACTCTCCACATCCCCAAAACTCAAATCTGTATTCCTCGGCATTATATTGATCACGGTTGCATAAGGGCAATACGCCATCGATTGCTTCATTCTCTGTTACGTTTCGGCATTCATTGAGGAATAATGCGTGAGAATTCGAGAGGAGGGATTTCAGGAAAAATACACAAGAGTCAACAGACTTTCTGTGGGAAGCGACAGATCGGCCGGCCGCCGGCGGCGCTTTCGCTAGACAGCGTCAGTATAAAAACTCCGCCTGATGCGACCGGCAAACTATCAAAACAGCCCGCAGTTTATTGGCAAATCTTGTAGAGGCTGGCCAACGAAGATTCATAGGGTTACCACAGACAATTGCACGGGTGGGAAAAGCATGCCCAATCGCTATCGCGGATGGATTTTATTTATGAAAGTAGCGAAAGGTAACAACCGTGGCGATGGGATTGGAGTCGGCAGTTTCTCTATTGAAGGGCCGTCGAGATTCTTAGGCATATAACTAAGAGAAGTATAAGAGGCACAACGAAGTGGAACAATTATTCCGCCGATGAAAGGAATATTGAAAGGAATATTGCCGAGTCTCCCCTCGCTGGGAGAAATTTTTGACGTGTTTTTCCTCGGCTCTGTCATGTTCCATCTTCTTGGATATGTTGATGCGTTTATGCCTGCTAATATTGTCTTTCTGGAGTTTTTGTTGCGTCATCTTTTATCGGCGGAAATTGACAACGGGGAAATCGAATCGCGTTGAGAGAATAGCGGGTGTCGCGGATGAACTTGACTTTGCCTCCGCAACTGGCGCAATGGTAGACCTTTTCTTTCTCCGGCAGATAGACATTTTCTACTAGCCGATGCCAATCCGCCCTCATAAGAACAGAGGAAGACGAACTGTATGTTATTTTTCGCAGCGGCCATTTTTTTAAAAAATTAATCATCTTAATCCACGAATCATTAGGCTAGGATTTTCGTTAGCACGTGGCCGTGGACGTCGGTAAGCCGCATGTCGCGTCCGCTAAAACGCACGGTCAAGCGGGTGTGGTCAATGCCCAGCAGGTGGAGCATGGTTGCGTGCAGGTCGTAAATTTCCACGCGGTTTTCGACGGCTTTGTATCCATATTCGTCAGTGGCGCCGTAGGCGGTGCCGCCTTGGACGCCGCCGCCGGCTAGCCAGATGGAGAAGCCAAAAGGGTTGTGATCCCTACCGTCGGCGCCTTGGGAGAAAGGCGTGCGCCCGAACTCTCCGCACCAGATGACTAAGGTTTCGTTCAAGAGGCCTCGGCTTTTGAGGTCGGCCAAGAGGGCGCCAATTGGTTGGTCTACCGCGCGGGCGTTGTTGGCGTGTCCGCGCAGCAGGCCGGAGTGTTGGTCCCAACGGTCGGCGCCGACGCTGGGGCAGGTCAATTCTATGAAGCGGACGCCTCGTTCCACTAATCGCCTGGCCAGCAGGCATTCTGTGCCGAAGGTTCGGGTGGCTTCGAACTCGGATTCCAAGCCGTAGAGCCGTCGCGTTTGAAGGGATTCGCTGTTTAGGGACATTAGTTCTGGCACTGCGGACTGCATCCGAAAAGCGAGTTCGTAGTTGGCAATGGCGGATTCAACGGCGCTTGCTCGTCCCATCCGTTTTAGCGAGCTTCGGTCTAAGGCTTCCAAAAGCCCCAGTTTGTTTTGTTGGAGCCGTGGAGTTTTTTCTTTGGATTGGATATTTGCCACCGGCGGGTCAGAAGGGCGGAAGACGGATCCTTGAAATGTGGCTGGCAAGAAGCCGTTGGAGAAGTTGTCCAGTCCGCCCGGAGGCGTGAGACCTCCGTTGAGGACGACGAATCCGGGCAGGTTTTGGTTTTCGGTGCCGAGTCCGTAGGCAACCCAAGCGCCGGCGCTCGGCCGTCCGGACAGTCCCAATCCGGTATGCAAAAAGTAGTTTCCGTTGGTGTGTTCCGAGAATTCGGAGACCATTGAGCGGATAACGCATAGTTCGTCCGCTTGTTTGGCGACGTGAGGGAAGAGATCGCTGATTTCGATGCCGCTTTGTCCGTGTTTTTTGAATTCCCAATGTCCGCCGAAGGTGTTGCCGTTGTTGTTGAACTGGGTCGGCTCTATTTTCATTTTGAAGGGTTGGCCGTGTTCGGCTTTCAATCGGGGCTTGGGATCAAAGGTGTCCATGTGCGCCGGCCCGCCGTCCATGTAAAGCATGATGACGTGCTTGGCGCGGGACGCAAAGTGCGGCGGCTTGGGCGCTAGGGGATTTGCTGCGGCTGAAGCCGAATCTCCGAGCGCTTGATTCTTGCTGTGCAGGAGGGACAGCAGGGCAAGGCCGCCAAATCCATTGGAGCATCGGGAGAGCATTTCTCGGCGGCTGATGGGCTGATGGAATCTCGATTTCATGGCTAATCTAAGAAGATGAATTCTTTGGCGTTGAAAAGAACGTGGCAAAAGTCTGACCAAGCTTGCCGGTTGCCGTTTTCTTTTTCTTCAATGTAAATTTTGCTTTGTTTTTGAATAAATTCGAGTGCGAGGCGGTTTTCTTCCGGGGTTGGCTCCCTGCCTAAGGCGGCAAAGTAAGCGCGGGCGATCCGTTCTGCGGGTGCGGTTGTTTGGGAAAGCAGTTTTCCGGCCCAACTTGCGGCTTGGTGAATGCCAAGCGGGTCGTTCATAAGGATCAACGCCTGCGCAGGCACGTTGGAGACGGAGCGTTTGCCGAAGGTTGCGTGTGGGATTGGCGCGTCGAAGGCGAGCATTGCGGGGGAAAGAAAATTCCGCCGCACTTCTTGGTAAATGGTTCGGCGCCGCTCACCGTCTAAGGGGCCGTTGCGGCCTGGTCGCCCGCGCCCGGTCATAAATGGCGTCAAATGCACCGGCACCGGTTTCCCAAATTGCCTCAAATCCAAGTCACCGGAGACAAGGAGCATGGCGTCGCGGATGGCTTCTCCTTCCAAACGTCGGATGGGCATTTTGTGGAACCAGCGATTCGTCGGATCCTGTTCGTCGGCGACGGCGTTCGGCTTGGAGGCCATTTGGTAAGTGGAAGAGGTGGCCAGCAGTCGAATCAATCGTTTGGAAGACCATTCGCCTTCGGTGACGAACCAATGAGCTAGCCAGTTCAAAAGATCTGGATGAGTAGGCTCTTCTCCTAATACGCCGAAGTTGTCCGGCGTTGGAACGATGCCGCGTCCGAAAAGGTGGTGCCAAATGCGGTTGACATACACTCGCGCCGTCAATGGATTCTGCGGGTGGGCAATGTGTTCCGCCCATTCGCGGCGTCCGGAACCTGCCTCACCAACCGGACGAAACGAATCCAGAGCTTCGAGGAATTTTCGAGGCGCGGTTTCTCCGAGCATTCTTGGATTTCCTCGGACAAACACGGCGGAGTCTTTCCCGGAACCCTCAACCATTGCCGGCGACAACGTCGGAGGCGGAATTTGGTCGGCAATGGCAGTGTATTCGGCTTGGGCTTGATGAAATGGCTCTTCCCTGCCCGGCGCAAGTAGTAGTTCTTTTTTGGTCAGCCAATTCAGCCATTCTAGGTCTTCTAGGGAGAGCCGGTCGTTCGTTTTTTCGTTTTTTTGTTTTTTGTCAAAGTTCCATCGTTGGATTATTTCCAGCGTCTTTTGCTCGCAGGCCGCTAAAAAGTCCGCCGATTCCGCTCTCTCTCCGGCCAAACTTCGCAAATAGTTTTCCGGCACTGGCAGAGGAAGGGGCGGGGATGGCTTTGACGAGGCGATCCCTTGATAAACCGCAAACCATCCGTTGGCGCCGTAGTCGGCTCGGCCTCCGGCCAGATCGCCTGTCGAAGTGTCTTTGAGTTCGACGTATGCATTGCGCCCGCGCCAGCGGTTTAGGTCGAATGTGATCCAACGTTTCTCGGAGTGGCTTAGATGTTTCTTGAGTCCGCCGTAGATGGGGTTGCGAATCAGGTTGAAATTGTCGATCACAACGTTGATTCGGCTGTTCTCTCCCGACGCAAGCACGTGAAGATAACGCTCGCGGATGGCAAAGGTGGGCGAGCGCAGGCTTCCTTGAAAACGTTTAGAGTAGCGAGCGCTGTGAATGGACGGTTGCGTCTCCATCAAGACGGTTGCGTGAGCGCCGGAAAGCAAAAGTTCTCCGGCATTTGTTTGAGCGTCCACTAGTGCGGGTCCGTCAAAAAACCAGCCGCTCCATCCATTCGATTTAGCGTCCGCCATCCCGATGCCGAGTGTCTCCACCGCTTTTGCGGGCGCGTCCGAAAGTTTCTTTTCCTGCTTCTGCTGGCGGTTGTGGAAGATCGTTTGTTTTTCGGATTTGTCGGGATTGGCCGGCCTCGTCAACGCAAACAGGGGATGGCGCTTGCCAACGGATCGAGATTCATCCAGCGCTTCCACCCAACGATTCAGCAAAACGGGATGAAGTTTCTCCGTTGCGGCCTCGACAACAATTCGTTCCCAAGAGGGCAATGGCCGGTTTTGGAACCCGAAGAATTGCTTCCGTTCGCTAAAGACAAAGTGATCCGCCGCCACGTATCCCCAGTCATCCGAAGCGTCGTCTTTGAGTTCGATTTTTGCTTGCCGTCCACGAAACTCCCGCACGTCCCATCGCTTCGGACGAAATTGATCATCTCGATTCCCCGCCGCCATTCTCGCCGCTTTTCCGTCCACTAACAAATGAACGGAGACTCCCTTGGAGCCTCCGGAGATTAGAAAGTGAATGTAATCTCTTTGGATGGAGAAGGATTTACTTAGAAGTCGGCCTCGATTTTGTTTCCCCTTCTCCGTTCCCGCGCTGTTTGAGCTGGCAAATCTTTGTCCCAAACCGCCGCCAAAAGACGCGCCGTTAGAGGAATTTTTGCCGTCGAAGGGGTTGTCGGCAAAAGCGTCTCCCTCGCCTTCCCATCGTTTTTCCGGGAATTTTTCAAAGTCTTCGAAGAGAATGTCGAGCGGAATCGCTTCCGTGTTCAGCGGGATGCTTTCGGATTCTTGAAAGCGGGCAGGAGAGCCGGCGGTAGATGCCAAGGACGGTTGATCTGCGCGGGAATCGGCAAGCAATCTGAGTCCTGCGCGGACGTATTCGGCCAACGAGTCGGCATTTTTCAGCCAGGCGATGAAGGCCGCTTCTCTTGCGGCCGTTTTCTTTGCCTTCAAGCGGTTTCTGAAACTGCCCCAAGTCTCCGGCGCGTCGACTGCCGCTTCGTGGTAGCGCGAGCTGCGCAACACGCCGTAGAGCGAGTAAAAATCCTTTGTCGAAATCGCGTCAAACTTGTGATCGTGGCAGCGGGCGCAGGAAATCGTCAGCCCCAAAAAGGTTTTTGAGAGAACGTCAATTTGGTTGTCGATCAAGTCCAGTTGGTTCATCTGAATGTCCACCGGAGAATGAACCTGCTGACCGAGCCAGTAAAAACCCGTTCCCATCCACGACTCGTTAGCGCCGTTCTCCGGGTTGCGTCGCGCTTCCTCCAACAAATCCCCGGCAATATGCTCTTTCACGAAAAGGTTGTAAGGCACGTCTTGGTTGAACGCCCGAATTAGATAATCGCGATACCGCCATGCATTGGGAATCTCGTAATCGAACTCGTGTCCCAGCGTCTCAGCATAGCGAACCAAGTCCAGCCAATGCCGCGCCCAGCGCTCCCCGAATTGCGGCGAAGCAAGCAAGCCGTCCACCAATCGCTCGTACGCTTGGGGATGGCCGTCCGCTTGAAAATTACGGATTGCCTCCGGAGACGGCGGCAAGCCGGTCAACGCGTAGGACAATCGTCGAATCAAAGACCGCTTGGATGCCCGCGGCGCCGGTGCCAATCCTTCGGTTTCCAAACGATGCAACACAAAGGCGTCTATCGGATTCGTCGACCAGTCGGCTCTTTCCACTTTCGGAGGAATCGCCTTTTTCACGGGTTGCCAAGCCCAGTGATTTTGTCGGCGTTCGGCAATGTCAAAAACAGGCTCTTTGCGTTCGTTCTTTGGCGTTGCCTGCTTCGGCCACGGCATGCCTAGGGAAACCCATTGCTTCAAATCGGCGATTTCCCGGTCGGACAGCTTCGACTTAGGCGGCATTTGCAAGTCCACGTTTTGATATCCAATGGCCTCGATAAAAAGACTGCCGGCCGGCTTTCCCGGAATGGCCGCCGGCCCGGAGTCTCCTCCTCTCAAAAAGCCTTCGCGAGAATCCAGCAACAGCCCGCCTTTGAGTTTCTCCGCCCGATGACTGTGACACTCAAAACATTTCGCTGCCAGCATTGGTCGAATCTTTTTCTCAAAAAACTCCAAGCCCTCGGCGGCAAAGGATTCTCCGAAAGCCTGCGGCGGCCAAAGCCCAACAACGGCCAGCAAAATCAACGCCGCCAAGCCGCGCGCGCCGAGTTGGGCGCGTTGGACAAAGTTCGGGCTCGCGAAGGTTGAAAACGGAGAAAGCCTTTGCATATTCCAAAAAGATTCCGTTTTGGAAGAGAAATTGTCAAGTTTCAGATTCCAACAAAACGCTTTTTTTCATCGAGGAAAATTTTTCCTAAATTCTGCGCCGGAATATTCATCGCAATCTTTCCAACAAGTTTGGGGACTTTGCCGCGACGTCCTCTCGCCTTGTCCTTTTACCAAACGCAAACGAGGGAAGAAGCGGTGCTTTGGCCTTGCTTTTTGGATCGCGCGGGCGGTAAGTGCCCTTGTCTAAAGCGTATGATCTCTCCGCACGAAAGCGCCAGCCGCCGGCAAATCTCGAAGCTTCGCTCCCAAAAGCGAGTCGAAAAAACCAGCTTGGATTACCTCGTCGCCGCCCTCAATCCCTTACTCATCATGCTTCTTGTTGGAAGCTTGGTTTTCTTTTTGATCCAAGTGTTTTATCGAGGAGAAATGGCGGGCGGAGTTCGCTGGGTGATGTTTTGGTTTGTTTTGGCTGTCGTTTTGGTATCTCGAATCGGCATCGAACAAAGCCCGGTTCACGCGGGCGTTTACGGCGCCGGCTTGGCTGCGGCCGCTTGGTTGTTTCTGATGCAAACTCACCCTGCTTTTTTACTAGGAATCATTTGCCTGGCAGTCGTCTGGTGGTCTGCCCACCAACTCGTCCAAGACTGCGCCTTGATCGACGACGCCGAGGACTTCACTCACCAAGGCTTGTTAGAAAAAACAACGGAAAGGACAGCTAAAAAACCGCAGGCAATCTCGTCTCCAACTTCGCAAAATCTTGCTGGCGATAAATCGGCGGGCGTCCAAAAACGAAAGTCCAAAAGCCCCAGAACCAACCAGAAGAAAAACAAACGAGCCTCTCGCCCTCCGGGCCGTCGAGTGCTTTTCTTCTCTCTGGCGGCGCTTCCCCTCTTCGGTCTCGGACAATGGTTTGCGGAGGCAAGGAATTCCGGCGACGGCCAGTCCGGTTTTCCCTTGCTGATTGCCTACTTTGCGGCCGCCTGCGGTCTGCTCCTCTCGACCAGCTTTCTCGGAATGCGCCGCTACTTGCGACAGCGCTCCATCAAGATGCCGGCAAACATCGCCAGCTCGTGGATGATATTCGGCGCCGGGATAGGAGGATTCGTGCTGTTGCTGGCCATCTTTGCGCCGCGACCGGGCGTGGGCGCCGCATGGATGGAATTCTCGAGGAAAATAGACTCCCTCATCCAAAACGCCAGCGAAGCGGCCATGCGCTTCAACCCGGCCGGTATCGGCAAAGGCCGAGAAGGCCTCGACTCGATTGCCTCTCGCAACGCCGTTCAAAACACAGAAAACCCCCGCTCTCCAAACGCCGATCCCCAATCGCAATCGGGAAAGCAGCCGCAACTCTCCAACCAAGGTCGTCCGGAGAACGGCGCAGAAGCTCAGGCGGCGGCCTTTCTCGCTCGAATCCTGAAGAATCTTCTCATTGGGGCAGCCTGCATTGCCGCAGTCATCTTCCTCTGCTGCAAACGCCGATTGCTGACGGCTTTGATTGTGGCCCTTTCGCGGGCGATTCTAGGCTTTCTCCGCAATCTTTCGGCGCCCTCCCTGCGTCGTTCTATCCCGCCCAAAAAGCCGGTTGACGCGGCCAAAAAGAATCGACTTGCGCCCTTTCGTCGATTCCAAAACCCCTTTGTCTCCGGCCAATCAGAACGCTGGCCGCCGGAAGTCTTGATCGCCTATACCTACGAAGCCCTCCAATCTTGGTCCAAAGAAACCGGCGACCCCGATTCGCCCGAAGAAACTCCAGTCGAACGTTCCCGAAGCCTAGCGCGCCGCCATCCGGCGCTTCATCCTTGGGTTCTTTCCCTCGGCGAGCATTACAGCCTGCTCGCCTACGGCCAACGAATTCCTCGGACAATGAACGCACTTTTCCTTCGCAAAATTTGGGCGGCCATCGCCATCCCCGTTCCCAAAGCGGCCGGCATCCTCGCTCCGCGCAAAGCAACCGCCCCACATTCTAGTAGTTCCAAATATAAAATCTATAGGAACCGAATTCTAATCTACTTCGTCACCGCGCCACTTGCAGGATGCGGCTTGCCGTCTTCCGCTCCCAAAGAAACTGTTGGCATGTTTCTTTCGCAACCGGAATATCGAGGATGGGAATCAGAAGCGCACAAACTATCAGCGCAAAAAGAAGTGGAGCGGACGATTAGAAAGTTCAATGTCTTTGTAAAAAATTTTACGACTATAAATATTAGGTTCTATAAAAAAGACACGGAAAACGGCGTTTATATTGAATGGGGAAATTGGGAAAACAGAGCCGGCGAAACAGAGCCGTCGTATGATAGAACTTTGATATACGAAGCCGTATTTCAAAAGAAGAAATTCCCCAGCCGAAAATATAAATGCATCAACATCGCCGGAGAATACTACATAGAAAAACAACATCCCGTGGCGACAAAGTTCGCCCGTGGCTCTTATACCCTTCCCTTGCCGGAATTGGACTCTTTTTCTTATATGCCTCCTTTGCCGAATTCGAACGCCTCGCCCGCCAAGCCTTTGCCGAAGAAAAGAAGGACTGACAATGCACTCTTGCCTATAAAGAATGGCGTTTAGTTTACCCTGCCTTTACGCCGTAAAAGCGAGCCGCGTTTCCTCCCATAACTTTGGCTCGGACATTTTCATCAAACTGCAAGAGGTAATCCGTCACCAACTCCGCCACTTCCACATAATCCGCCGCCAGTAAACAAACCGGCCAATCCGAACCGAACATCAATCGATCCTCCCCGAATGCATCAAACACAACGTCCAAGTAGGGACGAAAATCCCGCTTCCGCCACGCCCTCCAAGCCGCTTCGGTAACCATGCCGGACACTTTGCAATAAACGTTGGGAAAAGCGGCCAGCTCGGCAATATGACGATACCAAGGGCGAAGAATCCCGTCCTTGATAAAAGGCTTTGCGATGTGATCCAGCACAAACGGTTGCTCCGGGAATTTTTTAACCACTTCAACAGCCGCCGGAAGATGTTTGGGAAACAACAATAAATCGTAAGTCATTCCATAACGATGCAGCTTGCTCAAACCTCGCAAAAAGTCGGGACGCAACATAAATTCCTCATCCGGTTCGTCGTGAACAACGTGGCGGACGCCAACGAACTTTGCGCGCGATGAAAGCGCTTCCAGATCGGCTTCCACTGATTCTCCCCGCAAATGGACCCAACCCACAACGCCCCGAATGCGTGCTTCCTGCTCGGCCAACTCTAAGAGCCATTCAGACTCTTTTAAACTTTGCCGCGCCTGCACAGCAATAGAACCGTCCAACCCAACTTTTGCCTGCTCCTTCCACAAATCCTTCGGCCCGAAATCCCGCCGAATCGGATTCATTTTTTCCCCCTTCATCCAAGGATATTGCGCAGGATCGTAACTCCAAAAATGTTGATGCGAGTCAATTTTCATAGACACAAAAATACAAGCAACAGCGCTGACGGTTCAACTTGTTTTTCCCGACCGCCGCCGCTGATTCACATTTATTAACACCGCAAAATCAAAAAAGGCGGCAAAAACAGGCATGAAGTTTTGCATTGCCGATTGCTAGGTGGCCGGCTGGGCGGAAGATTGTAGAAAGAGGCGTTTGGTTTTGGAAATCTGTTGACGGTCGGCGCACAAGGGATGGCGATTTTGCAAGAGGCTAAGAGAGCTATTCGCCTCTAATCTGTCTTTTTGGAAGGTTGTTGGGGCGGGATAGGGCATTTGCCTCCGCAGCCGCAGGCGGTTTTGTTGTTTCGGCGGCGGAAAACGCGCAGGGTGAAGAGTATCACAACCGCGGCAACAACGGCGGGAGCGGCGATGCTTTGCCAATCTGCGGCGAACATAGCGGTCAATAGCCAAGGGCGGAGCCGATTTGAAACACAAGCAGAGAGGCCAGGTAGGCGGCGGCGGTCATGTAGCCAAATTGGAAGAGGGGCCATTTCCAACTGTTGGTTTCGCGTTTGACGATGGCGACGGTGCTCATGCACTGCATGGCGAAGACGTAGAAGACCATGAGGCTAAGGCAGAGAAGCGGCGTGTAGCGAGGAGAGCCGTCTAGTTTTTTCTCGGCAAGAAGGCGGTTGCGCAGTCGTCGGCGGCGGTTATCTTCGTCTTCTTCCACGGGGTAAACCACGGAGTAAATAGTGGACATTGCGCCAACAAAGACTTCGCGGGCGGCGAAGGAGGCAAGGAGGCCGATTCCAATCTTCCAGTCGTAGCCGAGCGGGGTAATGAAAGGTTCGATTCCGCGCCCGATTTTTCCGGCGACGCTTTCGGACATTTGGACGGCGGGGTCTGGCGAATTCGATTTGGGATAAGTGAGGGCCGCCCAGAGCAGAATGGAGATGCCGAGGATGATGGTACCGGCCCGGCGGATGAAAATTCGAGTCCGCTCCCACAAATGAAAGGCGATTCCTTTAAGTGAAGGCGCTTTGTAGGAAGGCAGTTCGAAGATCATTGGCGTGTTTTCCTCCTTGTCGAGTCCGCGGTGGAAAATCCAAGCGAAGACAAAGGCGCTAAAAGTTCCCAGAAAATACATGAGCATCATGAGGCCGACTTTGACCGTTGTGGAGGCTTGTTCGGCGGGAATCATGGCGGCGATCATGAGCAAGTAAACGGGAAGCCGGGCAGAACAGCTGGCCAGCGGAACAACGAGAATAGTGATCAAGCGGTCTTTGGGATTGTCGATTGTGCGGGTGGCCATAATCCCGGGCACGGCGCAGGCATAGGAACTGAGCAGGGGGAGAAAGGATTTTCCGTTGAGTCCGACTTTGCTCATCAGACGATCCATAATGAAGGCCAGACGAGCCATGTAGCCGGTGTCTTCCATCAGGCCGATAAAGAAGAACAGAATAAGAATTTGCGGGAGAAAGACGACGACGTTGCCGACGCCGGCAATGACACCTTTTTGGATTAAATCCCGCAAATCGCCGGGAGGCATAATCTCTTGGACGGTTTGGCCGGCGGCTTCAACCCCGGCTTCAATCCATTTCATCGGGCCCTCGGCGATGCTGAAGATGAGGTAAAAGAGGACGCCCAGAATGGCGATGGCCGCCGTCCAACCCCAAAGAGGATGAAGCAGGACGGCGTCGAGCCGGTCGGTGAGAGATGTTTTGGCAACTCCGGGCCGGCGGATGGCGGGGCCGCAATGTTCCTGTATCCAGCCGTAACGGGCGGAAACAAGTTGCTCTTCCCAGTCCGGGAATTGTCTTTGCAGTGTTTGTTTGGCGGAGGCGATGGCTTGAGGTTGAGTGTCGGGCGGTTTGGTGCCGTGTTGAGAAAGCCGGTAGATCGATTCCGACTCGACTTCTTTGTGTTGAACGACGCCGGCTTCGCTTAGGGTTTGATGGATTTCCCTGAGGGCTTTGCCGAGGTTTTTTGGAAGCGGCAATCGGATTTTGTTTGGCGCCGGAAGATGGCGTCGAGCCATGGCGAACTTGAGCGCGATGATGCCTTTTTGGACGTTGGCTTGCATGGGAATGACGGTTGTGCCCAAGCATTTTTCCAAAGCGGCGAAGTCGATTTGTATCTCTTTTTCTTCAGCCGCGTCCATCATGTTCAAAACCAGAATCGTGGGAAGGCCGAGTTCCAAAATTTGGGTGGCTAGATAGAGATTCCTTTCCAAATTGCTTGCGTCCAGAATGCAGATGACGCGGTCCGGCCTGGGCGTATCCGCTTGCCGTCCGAGGAGAACGTCCCGCAACACGGCTTCGTCGGGAGAGCGAGCGTTCAGACTGTAGGCGCCGGGCAAATCCAGCAAGCGAATGCGCTCGCCGTGAGGAGAAACGCACTCTCCTTCTTTGCGTTCCACGGTAACGCCCGGATAGTTGCCGATTTTTTGGCGAAGGCCGGTGAGGGCGTTAAATATGGTGGTTTTGCCGCAATTCGGATTCCCCACAAGCGCATAAGTTTTCTTTGGGCGCGTTGACGGAGAAATTGCGGATTGGGTGGGCACAGGTTGCTAACAAGCTGTTAAGGTTCCGGATGCACTTCAATTCGCTCCGCTTCTTGTCTCCGTAGGGAAAAGAGCGCCCCTTGAAACGAAATTTCAAGCGGATCCCCCAAAGGCGCCCGGCGAACCAGCCGTATTTTGACGCCCGGCAAAAGCCCCATTTCCCGCAAACGATTCAATCCATGAACGCCGCTGGGAAAGGAGGCGACGACGGCGCTTTGACCGGTTGGCAAATCGGCGAGTTTCGCAGTCTCGGACATGGGATTGCCTTGGTGGAAACCGTTAGACTTCGGCTGGTTCGACAAAAACCGATTCCGCAAGCCGTCGACTGAGGCAAACTTTGGAATGGCAAACCAGACAGAGCATGGCGCCGCTTTTGCTGAGGATTTTGACTTCGGCGTATTCGCAGAACCCCATTTCGCGCAGGCGGCGGCAAAGAGCGGGTTGAGACGGAAGCTTTTGGACGCGCGCTTTTTGCCCCGGTTCCACGTCTTGAAGGGAGACCCAACGAGCGGAATCGGCGTCTGCCGCAAAAGGGCGTTTGTGATCTTTTTTGGTCAACACAAGAAGCATGTTATTGAGATTCAATCTCAAAATCAATCCCTTTTCTTCCATCGGGTTTCTTGGAGGAAAATCAGTTTATCCGCGCCGGATTTCAGAGCCTTGAAACCGGATCGTAATGCGATAGACATGTTTGGTGCGGCAGGCGATTTTTCCCGTCTGGAGGTCCATTTGTTCCGGGACTTGAATTTTATGAAGATCAATCACCGCGTGATAGCCTCGCTCCGAAAAAATGTCGATTAGCATTCCTAGAGCGTCGGGATTGTCCAAGACCGAATCTTCGGTGTTGACGGAGGCCACGCCGGAAATCGCATGCCGAACCACGACTGGCATGATTTTTTTCTCAATCAAAGCAACAACCCGATGGAAAAGCGCGCCTTGGTTGAGTTCGTATTGATCCAACCGCCGCACCAAATCTTGGCGGGCGTGAACGACGATTTCGCTGGCTAGGGGCAGACTACGCAGGCGGTCAAAAGTTTGAGGGTCCAACTCCAACGAACTCTGATAGCGCAACTCGCCGAGGATGTTCTGCTCGACTTTTTCAATCGGCCCCTGCGCGCTGATGAAGTGGTAAAAATACGTCTGCTTCAGAGACTGAAGCGCTTCCCAAGTCCGCTCCTTGAAGACTCGATAGCGATGGCGGGCGGCCTCCGGATCCAAATCCGTGGCTCTGGCTTCTCTTTCCTCGCCGCTTCCTGAGGCGCGGATTTTTTGATTCTGCCGCTCCACCTCTTGCCCCCGCTTGAGTTGTCGCTCGACGCTGGTGGTTTCATCCACAAAGAGAACCATGACGTGCACGGTAGGTTGGCGGAAGTGAATCCGCATCGGAGTGTCGTAAAACTCGCGGCGCAACTGCTTCATTCTCGCCACCAAAAGATTGAGGCACTCCACCTGCACTTTAGTTCGAGGGAAACCGTCCAAAACAGCGCCGTCCCGATATTCTTCGTCCAAAAGCTTGCGAAAGACCAGCCCCACGACTTCGCGGTCGCCAACCATGCCCCCTTGTTTTTTAATCTTTTGCGCTTCCGGGCTGGTTAACAGCGAACTCACGACAATCGAATCACAGGTCAACCCGCGGGCGTTGAGGATGAACTGAGTTTGCGTGCCTTTCCCCGATCCAGGAGCGCCGCCCAACAAAATCAATTCTTTGGAGAAACGAAGGTTTTCCCTGCCCAATTCCGCTTCCAGCTCGCCCCATACAGAATTGAATATCAACTGAGCGTCCTTGATCTCCAACTCCGGATCCGAAGGCGGCGCCGAAAGGAGAACGGAATCACCGTCCTTCGCCTCCAAAACAGACTGCGGACCAGCCGACTTCATAAAAGCAAAATCAAGCCCTCATTAAACGGAAAACCGACCGCCTTTGGCAACAATTATTCCCCAAAAAGCCAGCCGCCGGCGTCATGGCGAACTTTCAATTCATTTTTCGTTCCGCCAAAAACCAGCACAATGCCAAGCAACCCGTCTTTCTTTTAACCGCCAATGCTTTCCATAAAATGTTCGCGCTCATTATTTTTCATTTTTTTGTTTGACAATGCTGTCGACGATGGTTTTTTATTTTCAACAGTTTGTTCCATTATGTTCTCGACAATTCAAATTATCGCTTGCCATGAAAATACCTCCCCCCCCCCCCCCCCCCCCGCAGCCGCCAAACGGTTGACCGTCGCCTTGCTTTTGACGGCAACTTTGCTTTCTTTGTCGTCAATTGAACAAAGCCAAGCGCAGCTGTACATCGACATCTATCCCAGCCAAGACAGCTCCAAAACCCATAGCCTCTGGGTTTTGAGCGGCGAATCCCAAGCCTCCATGTTTTTGAATGAAGCCGACAGCTACATCCGACACGGCGCCCTCGCCAGCGCACACCAAGCCAACGAACGCGACACCTACGAGCTCGAAGACCTCCTCTACGCCGGCCCCAGAGGCATCGGCAACTCTCCCCTTGCCTTTGGCTCTCTGTTTTCCTTGACCGCTCTTTCCCCTTCTTCCCTCGACTATGCGGGAGTCACCAACTTTTGGGCGGCCACCAACACCGTCTCCTCGCTTTCATCCGCGGCGGGAACGCCCACTCTTTCCTTCTCCAACCGAGTCGTCAACGGCGCGGTCACCAACCGAAGCATCAGCCATATGGCTATGTATGATCAGCCGGGGGGCAATAACTGGCTCGGTGTGCGCGTTGGCGGCGGCAGCAATCTCACCTACGGCACTAATCGTCCAACTGTCAACTGGGTCGGCGCCGGCTTGATCAACAAACCCATTGGCGACTTTCGCTCCCGCGATCCCTACATCCGCAACAAAGCCAACATCATCGGCTATTTTGGCGACAACACCCTTGGCGGTGGACTGCGCATTCGCGTGCATTCGGCGACGGTTCCGGAACCCGAAGAATATGCGCTTGTGTTTGGCTTGTTTGCTCTCGCCTTTGTGATTTTCCGCCGCTGCTGCCCCAATTTTTTCTGCAGAAAAAGCGGAGTGAAAATGGATTGAATGGACGAAACACTCGGCAAACGCATCGAGAAAAAAAGAGTTGCCTTGGCGAAGGAAAGCCGTTAAAAACTTGCCTTTGCCCGTCGCCGCAGGGAATTTTTTGGCGCGGTTACAGGCCAAGTTAAATGCAGAAACAATAAATCGACTAAAGAAAACTTATGCAACCAGAAATAGGACAAGAATTCGCGTTCGTGCTGAACACCTTTTCGTTTCTCCTTTGGGGAGCGCTTGTAATGTGGATGTGCGCCGGCTTTACCATGCTGGAATCCGGCTCCGTGCGCACCAAAAACGCCTCGATGATCTGCCTCAAGAACATCGGCCTCTATGCCATCGCCGGCATCGCTTTTTACCTTATCGGCTACAACCTGATGTACGTCGAAGTCGGCCAATTAATCGGCTCGTTTAAATTTCTCTACGGGTCTTCAGGCGACGAGATCGCCAGAGTGGGGAGTGAGAGCAACTATTCCACCATGTCCGATTGGTTCTTCCAAATGGTTTTTGTGGCTACTACTGCCTCCATAGTTTCCGGCACGTTGGCCGAGCGGGTCAAGCTGTGGACCTTCTTTGCCTTCACGGCGATTTTGACGGCCTTTATCTATCCTGTCATCGGCTCTTGGACTTGGGGCGGAGGATGGCTTAGCGGCGATGAAGGCTGGCTGGCTGGCCTCACCGGAGCGAAGTTCCAGGACTTTGCCGGTTCCACTATCGTTCACAGCACCGGCGGTTGGGCGGCTTTGGCCGGCGCTCTCATCGTGGGGGCAAGACGAGGCAAGTTTCGGCGCGACGGAAGCGTCAAAATCACCCCGCCTTCCAGTGTTCCCACGGTGACTCTGGGCGTGTTCATTCTTTGGCTGGGCTGGTTTGGTTTCAATGGCGGCTCTGTGCTGTCTATGTCCAGCGCAGCGGACGCCGTGAACATGGCGAACATCATGGCCAACACCAACTTGGCCGCCGCCGCAGGAGTGATTGCCGCTCTTTGCGTATCCCGGCCTCTCTTCGGACGCATTGACCTGATGGTCGGCTTGAACGGCGCTTTGGCTGGACTGGTCGCCGTCACCGCTGGCCCCACTTTTGTCGATCATTACTGGGCGCTTATCATCGGCGCTATCGGCGGTGTCATCTGTGCCGGCGGCATTAAGCTGATGGAAAAACTCAAGATTGACGACGTCGTTGGCGCCGTGCCGGTGCATCTTTTTGCAGGCATTTGGGGAACTTTGGCGGTGTGCATCACTGTAGGCGGCAATTTCGTCACCCAGCTCGTGGGCGTGTTGGCGATTGGCGTCTTTGTGTTTGGCGTCTCGCTTTTGGCGTGGTTTCTCTTAGACAAGCTGATGGGAGTGCGAGTGTCTCAAAGAGTGGAGGAACTCGGCCAGGACGCGATGGAACTGGGAATTGAAGCGTATCCTGAATTTATGGTGATTCCGGATCCGGACGAACACGACGAGGGAGCTCCCGGCACGGAGAAAAAAGGCGGCTAAGACTCGCGCAAGAGATTCCGGACGCAAGGTTCGCCGCATCACATGAATCCTCTCCCGGATGAGACAATCTCCATTTTGGAGGGGACGCATCCCCATCCGCATCAGTGGCTGGGAATGCACGCGGCAACAAGGAACGGCGGGCAGGGAATCGTTGTTCGCGCCTTCCTTCCCGAAGCGGTGAACTGCGGCGTAGTTCACCTCGGCGAAGCGCGAGAACAACGTTGCCCTTTGGAAAAGATCGACGAGCGTGGTTTCTTCGAGCATTTCTTTGCGGGCAGGCGGAAAGCCTTCCCCTATCGCCTTTGGACGGAACAGACCAACGGCGAGTTCCGCGAATTTTACGATCCCTACTCGTTTTTGCCGACGCTGAGCGACGACGATCTCTATCTCTTCAACGAAGGCACGGACCGGCAGGTGTTTTACAAACTCGGCGCCCATTGCCAAACCATCAACAATGTTCCGGGCGTTTCCTTCGCCGTCTGGGCGCCGAATGCGCGGCGCGTATCGGTAACGGGCGATTTTAACAGCTGGAACGGCTTATGTCATCCGATGCGTTCGATGGGTTCCTCCGGAGTTTGGGAATTGTTCATTCCCGGCCTGCAAAGAAGGATGTTCTACAAATACGAACTTCTGGACGCAAACGGGCAAATCCGAATTAAATCGGACCCCTACGGTGCCTGCTTCGAAGCCCCTCCCAACAGCGCCTCCATCATCAACGCCCCGTCCGAATACCAATGGAACGACGAGGAATGGATGGCGCGCAGAGCCAAAACCAACTGGCTGTCGCAACCCATCTCAATTTACGAAATGCACTTCGGCTCTTGGAAGCGCGTTCCCGAAGAAGGCAACCGCCCCCTCTCCTACCAAGAAGCCTCCTTCCAGCTGGTAGACTACTTAAAGCAAATGCGCTACACGCACGTGGAATTCATGCCTCTCTCCGAATTCCCTTTTGAAGGTTCCTGGGGCTACCAAGTCACCGGATTCTTTGCGCCAACCCATCGCTACGGACAGCCCGACGCATTCCGATTTTTAGTCGACACCCTCCACCAAAACGGCTTTGGCGTTTTCTTAGACTGGGTACCGGCGCACTTTCCCAAAGACGCCTTTGCCTTAGCCGAATTCGACGGCACCCACCTCTACGAACACGCCGACCCCCGCCAAGGCGAGCACCAAGATTGGGGCACGCTCATCTTCAACTACGGACGCCCCGAAGTGCGCTCCTTTCTCATCGGAAGCGCCCTCTCATGGTGCGAACAATTTCACCTCGACGGCCTGCGCGTAGACGCCGTCGCCTCCATGCTTTACTTAGACTACTCCCGGTCGCGCGGCCAATGGGTGCCCAACCAATACGGCGGCCGAGACAACATCGAAGCCATCAACTTCCTGCGGGCCACCAACGACGCCGTTCACAAAACTTTCCCCGGCGTCTTGATGATTGCCGAAGAATCCACCGCCTGGAACGGAGTCACCAAACCCACCAGCCAAGGAGGCCTCGGCTTCGACCTCAAATGGAACATGGGATGGATGCACGACACCTTAGAATATTTCAAAAAAGACCCCATCCACCGGAAATGGCACCAACGCCAACTTACCTTCGGCGCCGTCTACCAACATACCGAACGCTTCAATCTGGCATTCTCCCACGACGAAGTCGTCCACGGCAAAGGCTCCATGCTCATCAAAATGGGCGCCCCCACCATCCCCGAAAAAGCCCGACAACTCCGCGCCCTCTATGGTTGGATGTGGGCTTGGCCGGGCAAAAAAACCCTCTTCATGGGAAACGACTTCGGACAATCCGCCGAATGGGACTACGACCGCAGCCTAGACTGGCACCTCCTACAATACAACGACCATAGCGGCGTCCAAAGACTCGTCGCCGACCTCAACGCCTTCTACCTTCGCCATCCTGCCCTCGGCTCCTGCGACTTCAACTCAAACACCTTCCAGTGGATCAACCACTCCGACCACGAATCCTGCGTGATCAGCTTCCTTCGCCTCGGGCAGAACGCCCGGCACACAGTCCTTGTTGTCAGCAACTTCACCCCAATAGACCGAGAACACTACCGATTAGGCGTCCCCCATCCGGGAACATGGCAAGAAACCATCAACACTAGATCCACCCGCTACGAAAGCCAATCGCCACACCCAGCTCAAGAGATTGCCTCCCAACCCATCCCTTGGAACGGCCACCCCCAAGCCATTGACCTCGCCCTTCCCGGAATGTCCACCCTCTTCCTCCAACTCAAAAACACTTAACATCTTCGCTAGAACTTTCCAGTTTGGAAGACTTGCGGGCATTGAAATTAGAAAAAGGAACCACTTGATAAAATCACAAAACAACGCTTCAATAAGGCAAAAATGAGCCAAGGGAATCCTTACAAAGATTTTACAGACAGACTTCGGATCCTCGCCAGAAAACATCCTGATCTAATCACCACAACGTTAAGCAACATTTTCACAATGCGCCTAATCGGAAACAAAACGCATGGAGACCTAGCAGAAATCGCCATGGCCGAATTCATCAATCAATACATGTACGATTTCCGCTCCGTGCATGTCGGCAAAGACTTGTACAGAGCAAAGTCCAAAGAGGAAGACATCAAAATCATCAACGAAATGACCCAAGTTGCATTTCCCGTCAGCCTGAAGGCCTATGGCGATGGACCTCTTCAACTTTCAACAGACAAAAACTTCAGAATGTTTCCACGGTTGGAACAGGAAGGCGCCGATATTGTAGGCAGAGAAAACATCGCGCTATTGCTTGCCGATTCCGCTTTCTCTGATTTCCGAAGAATAAACGTCTTGCCCTTGATTTATGACGAGAAAGCTCAACGTTGCAACATTCTCGTTTTCGATTATCATCGAGCAGAAACTAAAACGGTTAGAATTTCAAGAGAAACAGGCAATCGAGGAAGAAAGCATCCCGTCTATCGATTTTATGATTCCAGCAATGCCTATATTTGCGAAGTGCGCTACGGAAACGCGGCCGCCAACGCTCTCCAACGCGGACTATGGACTCACACGAAGAACGGTCTCAACTATTTTGACAGCATTACCAACGGTTGGATTAACTACTCCCATAACCATGTTCTAGTTAAACTCTTCTCTCATGCGCTTGTTTCTTCTGAAATCGGCCATAGGAATGCTCTGGAAAAAATCAAAGAAGACATTGTTCGACTCAAACAAAGATCCTATATTCCGCCAATCTAATGCAAACACAGTCTTTCCTCTTAGATAATGGGATTCCTGATATTCCTTCGACCGAAGGCATAAAATATACAGGATCTAAGCGCAAGCTGCTCCCCTATATTCTTGTGTTGTCAAAGAAGACAGGCGCGCAAAGTGTTTTTGACGGCTTTGCCGGATCTACACGAGTCAGCCAAGCGTTTGCTCGCTCGGGATATGGAGTAGTATCCAACGACTTGGCCGAGTATTCCCGTGTTTTGGGCACATGCTATCTAAAAAACAGAAAGCATCCGAAAGAATATCAACCGCTCATTGATCATCTCAATTCGCTACCTCCAGAAGACGGCTGGTTTACCAAGCATTACGGCGGCGAGGTCAATCCCGGCAACAAAGGCAACGCAATTCAAATCGACGGAACCAAGAAACCTTGGCAGAAGAAAAACACACGAAAACTCGACGCTATCCGGAGAGAAA
Organism: Limisphaerales bacterium; assembly: GCA_965203425.1. Taxonomy (GTDB): domain Bacteria; phylum Verrucomicrobiota; class Verrucomicrobiia; order Limisphaerales; family AAA164-E04; genus UBA2970. Next base: position 1,628,529 of record OZ241891.1, read on the forward strand.
TTGACGCCTTGAAACTAGATAAGATTGCAAAAAGCGTGGCTTTGACAAGTCTGATTTTAGCGCTGGATCAAGTCGACAGCGCACTTGGCCACTTTGCTTCTTACTTGAAGGATTGGTCTCCCCGATCCTTCAAAGACTTAAAGTTGCAAGTTCCCCGATTGTGGAAGAACCAAACCACAAACACCGTGTTGCGCGGCGATGTTTTTCAAGCGCTTTCTAGCATCAAAACCGACTTAGCCTATTATGATCCGCCTTATGGATCCAACAATGATAAAATGCCGCCTTCCAGAGTTCGATACGCCTCCTATTATCATTTGTGGACTACTGTTTGTAAAAATGATTACCCGTCCTTGTTTGGCAAAGCCTTCCGTCGGCAAGACTCGTCCGACGAAGTGGCGTCTTCAATATTTGAGGAATTTCGCAGAAATGACTCTGGGAGATTTATTGCAGCAGAAGCTATTGAACGACTATTGAAAGAAACGCCATGCCCGTGGATTTTGCTTTCTTATAGTTCGGGAGGCAGAGCGGCGGCTGGGGAACTCAATGAAGTGATAGAAAATTGTGGCAAACTTGTGGAGATTGTGGAGGTGGACTATAAAAAGAATGTAATGTCATCTATGCGATGGACCCACCAATGGGCGCGAGAACTTGAGGAACCCAACAAAGAATTCCTGTTTCTAATAAGGAAATAGCATACAAAGGTGGAGGCAAGTTCAAGTGAGCGGGTCTTCGGAAACAGAGCGGAGGACTTCTTCCAGGGGAATTTCGCCGGATGCGGCGCGGGTAATGCCGCTTTCCCAAAGTGTTTTCATGCCCTGTTCTTGGGCAATGGCTTGGAGTTTCCTTGTGCGGAACTTTTCCATTACGGCGTCGCGGATTGGCTCGTTGACGGCCAGCATTTCCGTTAGGGCGGTGCGTCCGGCAAAGCCGGTTTCGTTGCAGGTGTCGCAACCGCCGCCTCGACGCCAAGTAGCATCGTCCAGCAGTGTTTTGGAAACTCGCTTGAGCAACGCCGGGTCAGGCGGATAAGGCATGGCGCAGAGAGGACAGTTTTTGCGGACGAGTCGCAGTCCAAGAATGCCGATGATGCTGGAGGCGAGGAGGAAGGGCTCGATGCCCATGTTGATCATGCGGGCGAAGACTCCGGCAGTGCTGCCTGAGTGAATGGTGCTTATGACGAGGTGGCCGGTAAGGCCGGCTTGGACAGCAATGGCGGCGGTTTCGGGATCGCGAATCTCTCCGATCATGATGACTTGAGGGTCTTGGCGCATGAGGGAGCGAAGCGCGAGAGGATAGGTGAAGTCCCTCGCGATGTTGATTTGGGACTGGCTGATTTGCGAGAGGTTAAACTCCACCGGGTCTTCTACGGTGCTGATGCTGATGCTGGATCCGTGCTGTTCTACGAGGTGGCAAAGCGCGGCATAAATGGCGGTGGTTTTGCCGGAACCGGTTGGGCCGGTGAGCAAGAGCATTCCCGTTGGGCGGCTGAGCAGGTCTTTAAGAACGGTCGAAGTGTCAACCTCGAAACCCAGTTGTTCGATGTCGAAAGCGCGGCTTTTAGGATCAAAGATGCGAATAACAATCTTTTCTCCGCGAGCGAACGAATGGCCAACGCCTCCGCGAATCACCGGAAAAAACGAAAGCCGAAGCTCCACGCCTCCCTCGCCCGTAGTCGCCCGAGCATGCCCTTCCTGCGGACGATCGGTTTCGTAGTGGACCAGATTCGCCATGACTTTCAAACGCGCCGAGATTTTCTCGGCCAGTTCCAGAGGCAAATGCTCAAACTCCCTGAGAACGCCGTTGAGACGGAAACGGATTATGAGACTTTCCTCCCACGGCTCGACGTGAATGTCGCTCGAATTCGCGTCAATAGCGTCTAAAATAACGCATTCGACTATTTGAGCGATATCGATCTCTTCAAGGCTCGGACTTTGTTCGACAATCTGGCGCGTTCGATTCACAATCAACTGGTTTCCTTATTTTTGGCACTTATTAGCTGTTCACTATAGAATGACTTTCACCAATCGTCAAGAATTTTTCAGAAGCCAATGAATTGTAACCAGTGGTCTGTGATCTATTCTGTTAAGTGAAAAGTGAAAAACAGACTTCTAAAAGAAAATCATTTCTTGAACAGCCAGCGGCCGATTAAACTGCATCCTCAAACCCAAACAAAGTCCAGAAAATCACCAAACCAACGCTCTCCAATCTACCTCGCAACCACTTGCCCAACCCGCCAACGTTTTCGAAACTTGCTTGAAAATGAGTTTCCCCGATTACCAATAACTCTCCCCAGACAAAGCGAAAACCACAACACATCAAAAAAAACGCCACTCGCCCAAGCTTTCCAACAAGCCCAAACCCGAAAAACAAAAACTTTCCGAATACTATTATCCGCCCGCTTCTTCTCGCTAACGCAACGCCTCCTACATCCACTAATCCTCTTCGCCTCCTGCCCCGTCTCCTTCCAATCCGCACAAAGCCAAAGTAGATGTTTACCTCCAACAATCCTCCCTTGAGAATTCACTATGCATCCTAAATCAATTCAGGTCTAGTAAATAATTTTCAATTCCTGCTTCTGTGAATTCATCAACGCAATATTAGTCTAAACTATATCTCTAAAAAAGATTTTCCCGCAAACACCGAGCATCCCTTGAATTCTATTCCAATGCACAAAACTTACTCTTCTATTTGTACCAGCCATCGCAAGGCCTCTCGCATCCATTTTCACTGATGCGCATGGAATAGGGGATCTCACCTTAGCATGTAACCTGTCGGACAACAGAACTTTTGCATCCGCCCAAGCTATTCGCCCGAGTCGTTTTCTTCGGGACGATTGGGCGCAAGTTCTGCCGAAGGCAAATTGCTTTCCCTATTCACGGCGTCGCCAAGAATCGGGGACGAATCTTCTCTAACTTGCCTTGCGGCCCGCATTTACTCCATTTCTTCTAGCATCGGCAAGCAAATCGTGCCATCTTCATTCACCAACAGCAGAATGGCTTCCTAATTTGATGCTACGAGCATCCCGTTTAAGGTCTTCACACCCGTTGAGAATCGGATCACCACTTTTTCTTTCTCCCAAAGCGAAAAACTCAAACGAACAACGCTAGGCAGTGTTGACGAGTTCTTACAATCCTCAATAATTATTCTCTGTCGATGATCGCCGTCATCTCGCCGAAAACGAAGCAGACAAGCTAGATTCACACGATGCGGAGAAAGAAATGTTGGCAGAGGAGGAAGGATCGGTTGTTTAACGGGCAAAAGTCATTCTACCACATAGGTGCTGTGGAGGGGAAGTTCCATCGAACATTCTTGGTGTTTATTTGTATCGTGTTAGATTGAATTATGCTTTGGCAATTTGGGGATGTGGATTAGGTGGGGTAGCCGTTGGGGTGGGTTTTGTGCCATTGCCAGGCGGAGTGGACGATGGTTTCGATGTCGGTGAAGGCTGGTTGCCAGTGGAGGGCGGCGAGGGCGCGGGAGGGGGCGGCAATTAATGCCGGCGGGTCTCCCTGCCTTCGGCTTTGTTCTTCGACGGGGATTTTTACGCCGGTGACGGTTTCACAAGCGGCGATGACTTCGCGCACGGAGTAGCCTTTGCCGGTTCCCAGGTTGTAGCAACCCACAAGGTCTGATTGGCAGGCTGTGACGTGGGCGGCGGCGAGGTCTTTGACGTGAACGTAGTCGCGCACGCAGGTTCCGTCCGGCGTTGGGTAATCGGTTCCGAAGATTTTGCAGGAGGCTTGCTGTTTCAGCGGCACTTTTAGGATGTTGGGGATGAGGTGGGTTTCGACGCGGTGGTGTTCTCCGAATTGGTCGGTGGCGCCGCAGGCGTTGAAGTAGCGGAAGGCGATGAAGCGAAGCTCGTGAATTTCATGATACCAACGCAGGATTTTCTCGAAAATCAGTTTCGATTCGCCATAGGGATTGATGGGATTTTGAGGAGCGTCTTCGGAGATGGGGACTTGCCTGGGGATGCCGTAGACGGCGCAAGAGGAGCTGAAGACGATCTTGCGAACTTGGGTTTGGATGCAGGCGCCCAGCAGGTTTAATCCGTTGGCGACGTTGTTGCTGAAATATTTTTCGGGCGCTTGCATGGATTCTCCAACTAGGGCGGAAGAAGCGAAGTGGATCACCGCTTCAGGCTCGGCAGTCTGCATTGCTTGGCGGATTTGTTCTGGTTGGCTGAGGCAGCCTGGCAGAAAGTCCGCTCCCGGATGCACGGCGCTTCGGTGGCCTTCGCTTAGGTTGTCGAAAACGGCGACTCGGTGGCCTTGTTCGATCAATTCTTGGACGCATGCGGAGCCGATGTAGCCGGCGCCTCCTGTGACAAGCACGTTCATGTTGAAGAAAGGAAATTGCGGAAACAGCGAGGGGAGTCAAGTTTGACTTTGCGTTTGCGCGTTGCTTTTGGTTTCTCTGCGCGGCTTCGGATTTGTTTGCCTGCGTCGCGAGGATCGGCGGGCATGTTTGAGGGAAATGGTATCGCATTTGTCTTTTGTGTCAACCGACGAGGGGGTTCATCTGTCTTTTTTGTGAGGGAGCGACGAAAAAACATTCGCTTTTTTGCGAGAATGTTTCCAATCTGTTTTTGCAAAGGGTCGCTGGATTCCAAGCCATGGTTTTTGGGAACGTTATATTTTTGAGGCAAGAGTGGCTGTTCGCTGCTTTGGTGGGGCTGGGATTGGCAGCTGCGTTGCTTTTCGTTTCGTATCGGCGCCAGAAGGGGGCGCGGGGCGTCAAGCAAATTTGCTTCGTTCTTAAATTTTTGGGGTTCGGCTTGTTGATTTTGTGTCTGCTGGAACCGTCGTGGAGCGGGACACGGGCAAAACCAGGCGCCAACTTTCTGGCGGTTTTGGCGGATAACAGCCAAGGAATGCGAATCCGAGATGCGGGCTCTGCAGAGAGCCGCGGAAGACAAATGTTGCGCCTACTGGTGGACGAGCCGTCCTCGTGGCGGGAAGAATTGGAGTCGCAATTTAAAGTGCGGCGCTATTTGTTTGACGCCGGCCTGCAGGGGACAATGGATTTTTCGGATCTTCGTTTTGACGGGCGGGCTTCGGGATTAGGCTCGGCTTTGCGGTCTTTGTCGCGGCGATTTGCTGGGCAACCTTTAGCGGGCGTGTTGCTGTTTAGCGATGGGGCCGCCACGGATATTGTTGACGGAGAGTGGGATTGGGACGGCCTGCCGCCCGTCTATCCCGTAGTTTTGGGAACGGACGAGCCAGTGCGCGACATTTCTATCCGAAACATTGCGATCACGGAAACCGCCTTCGAAGATGCTCCGGTCACCATTTTGGCGGAAGTGGACGTCAACGGATTCCGAGGCGGAAAAGTGTCGGCAAAATTGGCGCCGGCAAGGGAGGAACGAGAAGAACAATCTGGGACTCTGTCCGATGACGAAGGCCAAGCGAATGGAGAATTCGGGCTGGAGGAACAAATTCAAAAAGTTGAGAAAGATCGAGCGACGTTGCCTTTTCGGTTTCAATTTCGTCCGATAAAGAGCGGTGTTTCCTTCTATCAGTTGCGTGTCGCCTTGGCGGCCGAAGGTTTTGGATCGTCTGGGAAACCAACCGAAGCCACTTTGGCCAACAACCAGCGAGTGTTGGTGGTTGATTGCAGCCGGGGACCTCATCGAATTTTATATGTCGCCGGCCGTCCCAACTGGGAATTCAAGTTTTTGAAACGAGCCCTGCAAGAGGACGATCAGGTTCAATTGGTAGGATTGATCCGCATTGCCGAACGCGCGCCGCGATTCGAATTCAAAGGACGGCGCAACGAAACCAGCAATCCCCTCTATCGAGGCTTCGACAAACAAGACGAATTGACCGAGCAATACGATCAACCGGTGCTGAGACGGGATGGCGTGCGGGACAAAAGCGAGCTGGCTGGCGGTTTTCCCAAGAAGGCTGAAGAGTTATACGAATACGCGGCCATCCTTGTCGACGATCTAGAGGCGGATTTTTTCACCACGGACCAAATGCTTTTGATGCAAAAATACGTTTCCGAACGCGGCGGCGGATTCCTGGCGCTGGGCGGATACAACTCTCTTGTGGACGGAGGCTACGACGGAACGCCTGCAGGAAACATGCTGCCGGTTTATTTGAACCAAAGCGCGAAAGACAACCCAACGGGCGAAGTGCGCATACAACTTACTCGCGAAGGCATGCTGGAGCCTTGGATGCGCCTGCGTCCGAGAGAATCCCAAGAGCGAGAGCGGTTGGAATCAATGACGGCCTTCAAAGTCCTCAGCCAAGTGGGAGAACCCAAGCCCGGCGCAACCGTCCTCATGACGGCGCGAGAAGAATCTACCGGAACGGAATATCCCGCTCTGGCAGTACAACGGTATGGAAAGGGAAAAACAGCAGCCATGATGATCGGTGACCTTTGGCGGTGGCAAATGCGAGACCACGCAAGAACGGGCGAACAACCGAAGGCTTGGCGGCAACTCGTTCGTTGGTTAATTGCCGACGCGCCCCAACCCATCGAAATGACAATCCACCGCGTCCCGGCCGACGCCAACCAAGCCGTCCAGATTGCAATTCGCATCAAAGACAAACAATTCCGGCCGATGGAAAACGCCGCAGTACGCTTGACCGTCAAGTCCTTAACGCTGAAAGACTCGCGCGAAGCCGTGAATTCCGCAGTTCCCGGGACGGCAGCAGTCCATACAAACTCTGTGCAAATTACGGCAGAATCTTCGCCCCACGAAATTGGACTTTACGAGGCCGTTTATGTGCCGAGGCAAACCGGAGGCTACGCAGTAGAGGCCGTCATAACCGATAGGAATGGATTGACGGTTGGACAAGCCGAAGCGGGTTGGAGTTCGGATCCAGCGGCAGAAGAATTCCAATCGCTCCATCCCAACCGCGAACTGATGAGGCAAATTGCCAGCCAAACCGGCGGCCGAGTGGTGGACGCCGCCGACCTGAACGACTTCGCAAAGAAATTGCCCGCCCTCCGAGCGCCCGTGACCGAAGAATGGACTTCTCCAATATGGCACAAATTTTGGATGTTCGCTTTGGCGATTGGTTGCTTCATCATGGAATGGGGCGTTCGTCGAGCTCAAGGTTTCGCATGAAAACGTTTCATTGCCTCATCCTTTCTCTTTTGACGAGCCTTGGGTTGGCGCCGGGCGATCTTTCGTCTTCCCCCGAAGATCGTGCAACCATCATTGTCGTTACCGGAATTGCCGGCGACCCCGAATACGAAACAATCTTTGCACAGCGATCCGCCCGTTGGCGCCGGGCAGGAAAAACCGCCAACGCCAAAGTGCATTCCATCGGCGAAGAAAAACCCAACGAACAAAGCGACAAAGAGAGATTGCGCTCTTTATTAGAAACAGAAGCCCAAAAGAAAGAGGGGACACTATGGCTTGTTCTCAACGGACATGGAACCTTCGATGGAAAAAAGGGAAAATTCAATTTGCGAGGGCGAGACGTCTCCGCCGAAGAACTTGCCAAATGGCTTGAAACTTGTCAGCGTCCGCTCGCCGTAGTGAACGGATTCTCCGCCAGCGCACCCTTCATCCAAGCGCTTTCCAAAACCAACCGCGTAATCCTGTCTGCCACAAAAAGCGGTTACGAAATGAACTACTCCCGCTTCGGCGCCTACTTCTCCGAGTCTATCGACAATCCAGAAGCAGACCTCGACAAAGACGGCCAAGTCTCTCTGCTAGAAGCGTTCTTGACGGCAACCCGCAATACGGAGGAATTTTACTCTTTGAACGGCCGACTGGCCTCCGAACACGCGCTCCTCGAAGACACCGGAGACCAGCGCGGCATCGAAGCCAATTGGTATCAAGGCGTCCGAGCAATCAAAAAACCCGAAGACAACACCACGCCCGACGGACGCCGCGCTCACCAATTCCACCTTATCCAAAGCGAATTTGAACAACGCATGCCGAAAGAACTTCGAAAACAGCGCGATGCCCTAGAACTCAAACTCCTGGAACTGCGAGACCAAAAAGCCTCCTTCAAAGAATCCGAGTATTTCAAAAAATTAGAAGCCATCCTCCTACAACTCTCCGAACTTTATGCAACAGCTGAGGCTTCCATAGCCAAATTACCAATTCGACCAGAATTAAAGAACTAAAACGAATGTGGGCAAATCTTTCAAAACAAAGAAAATCAAAAGAGATTCCTCCGCAAAAATCCCCTCCTTTTCATGGCGACGAGCCGCGGGCAAGGCCTTATTGCTCTTGGCCGGAATAGCCTTCGCTTGCGCGGCATTAGAAACCTATCTCTGTCTCCAATGGCCCTTTCTAACCAACAAAGAACCGACGCACTTCCATCCCAAAGCGGGCAGCATCAGAAAACCCAACGCAGAAGTGCGCTCGTCCAATAACTACGGCGAATTCTTCGTAGTGGAGAAAGTCAACAGCTTAGGCTTCTTAGACCGCGAGCCACTAAGCCCAGAGCAAAGAGGAACAGGCTGCCATATTACCATCATTGGCGACTCTTTTGTGGAAGCCAGACAAGTGGCCATCGCCGATAAATTCCATATTCAATTAGAACGGCTCGCCGCCAAAGAATTGCCCAATCTGAACATGACCGCATCAGCCTTCGGACGCGGCGGCACCGGACAAATTAATCAATTGCCTTATTATGACGAGTTTGCCCGGCATCTACGCCCTTGCGTTTTAGTGCTGGTGTTCGTTATCAACGACTTCGGCAATAACCATCCAATTCTCTCCTCATTGCAAAAATCCGAGGCGTGGGATCCAGAACGTCCCCCATTCGCTACTGCGGAAAAAAGCGGCAACGGCGACTTTCGTTTACTTTCACCGAATCGGAATTTCCGCGAGTACATGTTGCCTCGCCCGCCTATGTCTTGGACTTCAAGATTGAGAAACTATTTGACCCAAAAATTCCACCTTGCCAAGTGGCTGTATTCCAAACGCTTGTTATGGAAACACGCTCGCGTAGAAGCCGCTAGAGAAGGCCGCGAGGAGACTGAAGATATCCAGATGACTGCGTGGGTAAAACATTTGAGCCAGCGCCCCCGCTATGCTTCTCTGGCAAAAGAATGGCCGCCCATAGCGAGGATAAATAGTGTGTTTGAAAGAGAAAATTTGCCGCCGATATTTGAGGAAGCCTTAGAATTTACAGCTTACGCCTTAGATCAATTCAAAGAGCGCGCGGATCGAGATGGTATTCCGCTGCTCATCCTCTCAACGTGTACTATGGGCACCCAAGGTGATCGAAGATTTGACCGCATGCACGCTATGGCCGAAGAGCGCGGCATTCCCGTGATTGACCAGACGAACTACATTCGCCGCCAAGGCGGCCGGATTGAAGATGCGCATTGGAAACATGACGGACATTGGAACGCAACCGGCCATCAATGGGCGGCGGAAGCCTTACTGGAATACTTCAAGGCAAACCCGCACATTTGCCGCCTTCAATCTAATAAAGTGGGTCAAGGGGACACGCCGCAACGTTAGCCCACCATAATATAGACGCAAGGCAAGTAGAACCTAAGCGAAAACGAAAGTCTTCCCCCGTTGGAATAGTTTTTTAGCACTTGCCATAATACTATGCCGACTGGTTGAAAACTCTGCATGGAGTTCTGTGATCCGGTCTTTTGATGTTGTTGCCGTCCCCTTCCTATTATTGAACTGCGGTGGCGGAACTTATTTTGTCGGAGCAGATCTTTGCGGAAGGAAAATAAGAGGCGCGTTAATCGGCCCGCACTTCGTCATTTTCTTCCGCATTCCCTTCGAGGATGTCTGCTATAACGGTTTGCCCGCGAACGGGGCCTGTAACTTGGATTCGAGCCACTTTTTGCCCGCGGCGGTAGAGAAAGAGCTGCTGTCCGATTGCTGGCATTGGATGCAACGGAAATTCCAGCACGGCAAAGCGCAGTTTCTGATTTACTTTTACCACCGTTCCATCGCCGCTTGTGATCGGAAAAATTACTGCGTTTCCATTCGGTTGGTCGTCGTCGGGCGTTGAGGCATTCTCGGCATCCGTCCAAACAGGTTCCCGCTCCATCGAAGATTTCGGCGCAACGGTTTGAGAATTCCGGCAAGCGCTCGACAGCAAAAACCCTACGCTCATCAATAGAACAACCCATCGCATTCAGGGATTTTGGGGGAGAATTTTCAGAAACGTCAACCAGCAAAGCCAGTGCGGCGCTTTTTCTTGTCATTGGCATAGTTTTGGATAGTTTTCTGCAAGTGAGGATTCTTTTTATCGGCGACATCGTTGGCTCTCCGGGACGGCGGGCTGTTCGGGAACTCGTTCCTCTCCTTCGCAGGCAACGCAACATCGACATGGTTGTCGCCAATGGGGAAAACGCCGCCGGAGGCGCCGGCATTACGCCGGAAACAGCCGCCGAGATTTACCAAGCGCAAGTGGACATCATCACTACGGGCGACCATCTTTGGGATCAACGAACGGTGACGCAGCTGCTGCAAGAAGAATCCAGATTCCTCCGTCCGCTCAACTATCCATCGGGCACACCGGGCCGAGGAGCAACCGTGTGGCGGCATTCCGGTGTCGACTCGGTTGCGGTGGTCAACCTTCAAGGCCGCGCGTTCATGCCCGCATTGGACAATCCCTTTCACGCCATCGACGCCGTCATTCCTTCTCTCCGAAGAAAAGCCCCCATCATCCTCGTCGACATGCACGCCGAAGCCACCTCGGAGAAAATTGCTATGGCGCGATTCCTTGACGGAAGCATTACCGCTCTGGTCGGCACGCACACTCACGTTCAAACCGCCGACGAGCAAATCCTTCCCGGCGGCACCGGTTTTCTTTGCGACGCCGGATTTACCGGCGGACAGGAAAGCGTTTTGGGACGCGAAGCGAAGCCCGTCATCCAACGCTTCCTCACCAACCAGCCTCAGCGATTTGCCGTTGCCAAGAAACGAATTGCGCTTCACGGCGTTCTCTTTGACGCTGACGAAACCACCGGCAAATGCCTCTCCATTGAGCGGATTTCAAAACTTCTGCCGAGCGGCGAAGATTAATCCGCCGACCAAACACGCAAGCCGCCTAGCACCAAAAAACCCATTCTTTCTCGTTGCTTTCTCAGCAAAACTGCGCTATCTTTTGGAAAAAATTCAGTCAATATGATCCGTCTCATTTTTATCGCTTCCGCCTTTGCCCTTGCCGGCGCTCCGCAACCTTTGCCCGCCGAAGAAGCGCATTGGCCGGGTTGGTTGGGACCTGACCGCAACGGTTGGGCAAAGAACTTTCAACCGCCCAAGCAATGGCCAAAGCAATTGAGAAAAGTCTGGCAAACCAAAGTGGGCGGCGGCTACGGCTCTCCACTCGTCGCCGGCGGCCTCGTTTTTCAACACGCCCGTCAAGGCGAAGAAGAAACGCTTTGGTGCTTGGACTTGGAAACAAGCCACCCCAAGTGGCGCCAAGGCCACGCCGTGCCTTTCAAAATAGGGCTTGGAGGCGAACTTCACGGCAAGGGGCCAAAATCTTCCCCGGCATTGGCGAACGGTCGGATTTTTACGATGAGCATTACGGGAGTCCTTTCCGCTTCCGAAACCGCTTCAGGCAAACCTCTCTGGCGGCGCGATTACAGCCGCCGCTTCGACAAGCCTCATCCCTACTGGGGCGCCGCAACCTCTCCGCTGGTGGACGGCGAACGAATCATCATCCACTTTGGCGGCGACGAAGAAGGCACCTTGGTCGCGTTGGACGCCAAAACCGGCCGGGAAATCTGGAGTCAAGGCCACGACGGCGCCTCTTACTCCTCCCCAATTGTTGCCGAGATTCAAGGCGTCCGCCAAATTATCGAATGGAACCACAACAATCTTGTCGGCATAGAAAACACAACCGGCCGCCGTCTTTGGCAGTATTCCTTTCCTCATGTGGGCAACAACCAAAACATGCCCACACCCGCAGTTCACAACGGGCAAGTGATTGTCGGCGGCGAAAACCGCGGCATCCGCTGCGTCAAACCAACACGGCACGGCAACAGCTGGACGGTCAAAGAACAATGGCGGCAAAAAGAAGTGGCGCTGGATATGAGCACCGCCGTGATGAACGACGGCCGGCTCTATGGATTTTCTCATTACGGAAGAGGCCGAATCTTCTGCCTCGACGCCAAAAGCGGTGACATCCTCTGGCAAGGCCCCTTCCGAACCGGAGAGCATGCGTCCTTTCTGGCAATCCCCGACCACATTCTCGCTCTTTTGGATTCCGGCGAACTCCAGGTCTTGTCCGCCAATGGCAAACGCTACGAAAAAATCGCTTCTTACATTGTGTCCGAAAATCCCACTTGGGCGCCGCCAGCGCTTCTCAAAAACGGAATTCTAGTGAAAGACACGGACACCCTCACCCTTTGGTCGCTGGCCAATTAAAACTGCATTTACCCAAGCGCAAAGCATTCAAAAGAAAAGCCAAGCCCAAGAATCCAAGAAAATCCTCACGAAAACCTCAGAAAAAATGCGGAGAATTTTTCTTTTTTTGTTTGACAAACGTTGGCAACAAGGCTTTAATGAATGCGTAGTTTGTTTTACAAAATAGAATAACGGCAGAAGTATTTTGGACTAAATCAACTTATCGACCATCATGAAAATCCCCCCCCCCCCCCCCCGCATCCCTAAACCGTAAGCCATTGTCCCTTGGTGTCTTCGTAACAACGGCCTTGCTTTCCTTTGCCTCGATTGAGCAAAGCCAAGCGCAACTCCTCCTTACCGTCAATCCTCTCCAAACCGACACCAACTCAACCGTCTGGACTTTCTCCGGCAGCTCCACCGCCTCTCGATCCGGCAACATCACCACAACGCAATCGGTTTTAATAAATTTCGAGACGGTAGGAAGCATAATTCCCTACACCTCCGGCGGCGCTTCGATCTTCACGGTGGGAAGTAGTGCGGTCGATCATTCTTTAGCAGCCAATTCTGCCAGCCTGCCTCAGATCACCACCCCCTCCGGCGCCCGAACCATCAGCCATATTCATCTGGAAAAAGACGAAAGCGTGGACATCGTGGGCATTCGAGTCGCAGCAAGTTCGCTCAGCTATTCCACAAACGACCTCGTCTCGTGGAGCGGGCAAGGCACCTTGTCCCACTCCATCACCAACTTTGCCGTCAACGCTGCCGGTGAGTATTATTACAACTACATTTTCGGCCCTTATTATGCGGCCGCCGGCACTTCGGGCGTGCCGAGTTCCGGCGGCCTTCGAGTGGTAGTTTCCAGCTCGCCCACGCATTTGGTTCCCGAACCACAAGAATACGCTCTCATCTTCGGCTTATTTGCGCTGGGTTTTGTCTTCTTTCATCGCCGGTGAATGCAAAAGAAACGACGGGCAGTGTAATTAGCGGTAGCTGAGTCAGAATTTAGGACTTTTTGAGTTTTGAGAGGACGACGGGTTTATTGTGGCCCCGGTTCGTCTCTGCCAGCGTTTCGGACAAGCAATCGGCAAAGGCGCACCCCGCGAATCGCTTTGGCGCCGGCCTTGACACAAGCCAAAGATTTCATCTTAAAAGGGAGCGTTGCGGGAAAATTCGCCGTGGCAAAGTTCCCAAGACTCGTAGCATTCTTCGGGCAATTCCCTCAAAAATTGAGACGGTTCCAGTCGGCCGTCTTGTTGTCCCGGCGCAAAACGCATTTTGGGAAAACTCAAATACAGCTCATTTTTGGCGCGAGTGGTAGCCACGTAGAACAAGCGACGTTCCTCTTCTTCCCCGGTTTCCTCATCCCTGAGAGAACGCGAAGAAGGGAACAAACCTTGGCAGAGCATGATTATGAAGACGACGCTAAATTCAAGTCCCTTCGCTTGATGAATCGTCGTCAAGCGAAGGCGGTCGTCTTTGTTGGTTTTGGCGGCGCGATCTTCGGTTTCGAGGTTGGTTTCTAGCGCTAACTGCGACAGGAAGTCTTCTAGGTTCTCAAACGCTTGGGCGTATTGCGCTAGCTGTTGCAAGTCTTCCAAACGGGATCGGTAATTTTCGAACTGATTTTGCAAATATTCTTCGTAGCCAGCGTCTAGAATTAACTCAATCATTTTGCCGGGATCGCGGCGCATGGACTCATCCTCCAGTTGCGCCATTGTGGCCGTCCACTGCGCCCAATCCGCCTTCGCTTTTTTGGGAACGGCTTGAGCGCAATTCGCCAGACGCTCCGCAACGCTCAATTTCGGCGACTGCCTCAAAAAGAGGCTCCATACTTTGCTCGCTATTTTGCCGCCGATTCCGGGCAACATTTTTGCCAAGCGATGAAAGGCGATTTCATCGTGCGGGTTGGCAACCAACCTCAAATAAGCCGCCGCGTCCTTGACGTGCGCCTGCTCAAAGAAACGAATGCCACTCGTGATCACAAAGGGAATTTCCTGCTTGATCAATTCCAACTGCAACTCCATCGCGTGCCGGTGAGAGCGATAAAGAACCGCCATATCGCTTAACTTTTCGCCTGCTTCCCGCAATTCCAAAACTCGATTCGCCACAAAACCCGCTTGTTCGTCGGCGTCTTCGCAAGTCGCAAGCACAGGTTTCTGTCCCGAATCTCGCACGGCTTGGAGTTTCTTCTGGAATTGGTTGCCGTTGGCGGCGATGGCTTCGTTGGCTAAACGCAAAATCTCCGGCGCGCTCCGATAGTTCGTCTCGATTTTGAACATTTTTGCGTTCGGATAACGTTTTGAAAATTCGAGAATGTTTCTAAAATCCGCTCCCCGCCACGAATAAATACTCTGATCCTCGTCGCCTACCGCCATCACGTTCCCATGCTCTTCGGCCAACCGATCAATCAAGCGCCCTTGCAGTTTGTTGGTGTCTTGATACTCGTCCACAAGAAGATAACGAAATTGCCGTTGATACTGCCGCCGCACGTCTTCGTCCTTGTCAAACAACTCCAGCCAAAGCGCGAGCAAATCATCAAAGTCTACCAGTTCGCCCTTAACTTTTCGGGCGCGATAGCGTTCGCGAATGGATTCCAACTGCGCGGTCAGATGCTCAAAATAACTGAATTGATCTTGAATCATCGACGCAAGCGGAATCATCCGATTCACTGCCTGCGAAAAAATGTTCCCCACCACCTCCGCCTTGGGAAACTGAGCGGACTTGACGCTCTTTTCCTCTTCAATACACGACTTTAAGAGACCCTTCGCATCTTCGCGATCCATGATGGTAAAGCCCCGCGAGTATCCAACTGCCGGCGCGTGGCGGCGCAAAATGCGGTTGCCAATCGAATGAAACGTCCCTCCCCAAAGAGACGGCAGTTCTCGCCCCAACAACGAAGCCACCCTCTCCATCATCTCTTGGGCGGCTTTGTTTGTGAAAGTCAGCAACAAAATTTGTCGAGCCGCAATCCCATGTTCAATAAGATAGGCCACCCGATAAGTCAGCGTCCGCGTCTTTCCCGAACCAGCGCCCGCTATTACTAATGCCGGACCGGGCGGACAAGTCACTGCCTCCCACTGCTGGGGGTTTAATTCTTTCTCGTAATCAATCCGAAAATCCACTTCCAATCGACGGCCGGATTCAAGCATACACGCCTTCAATAGAAACGCCCGTCACCAAACCTAATTTGCCCCAAAAGGAAAGGAAAAGGCTTCAAACCAACATTTGCCAACAAAATCTCAGTCATTACCCCGGGAGGGATTCGAACCCACAACCAATTGATTAAGAGTCAACTGCTCTACCGTTGAGCTACCGAGGCAACGGAAAAAAAGATTCTCCAATTTGCAGAAACCATTGTCAACTTTTTATTGACGCCCTAAAGAAGTAAACAAAACGCCTTGCGCCAATCGGCTCCCTACAAGCCGGTTCTCTATCGGCTGAGTACGCGGTAGAATCGGAAGTTCGTCTCAGAAGAAGTTTCATCCACAAATGTGACGGGAACTTCCTCCAACACCAACTCTTGGAAAACTTCCCAACGAACGCCGTCGGATGAGATTTGCACAATTGCCGAACGCCCCGGCGTTCCCTCCACGTCAAAACGAAATTGACCGTCCACATAAGCGGGACGGGAAAGTTTTGGAGGTGTTGCCGGTTCCAGCGGAACAGGCGCTTCAACAGAATCAATCGCCCGGCGCATATCGGAAACCGAATCCCGAAAACGCTGGGCATAGTGGGTGCGGAGATAGATGATTTCCCACAATTGATGGGAAGGCGAATTGGAAACTCCACTCACTACCACAAAATCCGAGCCGCCTGATCTGGCTCGAGATTGCGGAAAGAACTGGAGAAACGCAGCCAGATCCGAGCCGTCCCCCACCAATTCCAAGCCAGTAGCCTCGGCAAAACGAAGCGTTCGCATTCCCCCATTGGCAATGCCGCTGCTGTCTTTTTCCAACCCCACTATGACTACTGGCAAACCAGCCACATTTCCGCCAAGATTTTGGTAATACTGATTGATATCTGACTCAACGACCGCTGAGTTTGCTCGGCAGATGCTTCACCAGTGAGAAAAAAAGTCCAACACAACAATCGAGCCTTCTAGATCGCTCAACCGAAACTTCTCGCCGGTTTTCACATTCGTCATCTCAAAATCGTCGGCTATCTCGCCAACTTGTTTCTCCTGCGCTTGCGCCTCAAAACCACTGAGCGCCAATCCAACGCCAATCGCTAAGATCACCGTCAACCGAGTCCATTTTCCTAAGTCACATTTCATTTTCGTTATCATGTTTTTCTACAATCAAAACTGTATAGAAAAGGCAAACTGAACCGCCGCCCAATCCCGGCTTTTATACAAGTCTTCAAAAAAGGGCGCATCGTCGTCCACCGCTTCATATCGAGTAAAGTAAGGCCCGGCGATGACTTTTACACTAGCCCTCTTTCCAACCCAACGCGTTCCCAATCCAACTTGATAGCTGTCCAGTCCGGGCGGCGCATTAGACGCCGGCAAAGAATTTTGAAACTCTCCCTCATCGTGATAATAACGGCCAAAAACACTCACTAGCCATGCGTCCGTCCAATTGCATTCCAGCGTTGCGCCGACAAAAAATGCCTTAAACTCTTCCGAAATCTCCGCTTCAGACGCCGGATCCTCTGCCACCCAACCGCCTTGAGCACGCAACACCAACGACTCACCAAGCGCCGCATTGAGAGAGCTTTGAACGCCCCAGCGCTTCTCTCGCGCCATTGTGTCCGTCATCTGAATCTCCAGCAAGGATCGCAAGCGCGGACTCAAAACATTTTCACTGGCCAACCGATACGCAAAGGAGTCTATCACCTTCCGGCCCAACTCCAGACCTTCCGGCCCCAACTCAGCGCTAGGCGCAATCCAGTCTTGGTAATAACTGAAGTTCGCCTCTAAATACCCTGAAGCCGGCAAATACTCCCATCGCAATTGCGTTCCCAACTGGTATCCATGCGGCGAAATATTGGGATAACCGTCGATAGAATATACCTCTCGATAATAATCGTGCAACCACAACATCCGGAAATTTTGGAAGCCATCATAGTAACTTGTTTGACCTTGCCAAACTACACGATCGCTCAACGAATGTGTGAGGTTTAACTGCGCCATTTTTCGTTCCGCATCTGAGGGAATCTTATTTGCACCCTTTCCTAAGCGTTGCTCGATTTCCCATTGAAAAAGCGGATCTCTTGGAGAACGCACGTCAATTCTATATTTGTCATAAGTTAGCCCAAAGTCCCATTGGGTATCCTCGTAGTCGTGGCCATATTGAAGCGTGTATTGAGTCACTTGAAAATCGCTAGTGAACAAGCCTTCCGCGCTAATGTTTAAGTTTTGTTCAAAATCCCATTCCCGCGCTAAATCCACTTCTTCCAACGCATTCTCTTCCGACGAAGCAGTGGTCAGCGTTCTGCTTTCTTGAAGGGCGTTGGCGCCGTTGTCTTCGCCTCGAATCGATTGTTCGATATCTAGCGGAGACGCCGCCAATCCTTCCGCCAAAAACAAAACCGCCAAGCCCGTCAAACCGCGCTGAAATCCTTGTTTCATCCGCATTGAAATCTACCGGTTATTGGCAGGCGGTGCATCCCGCCGCTTGGGCGCCTCCCGACAAAGCCGAGCCCGGCTCAATCTGAGTTAGCACCTGCCATTGATAGGCAAAGACCGGCGAGTCGGAAAACACCATGTTCGGTTTGGATACCAAACGTTGCTCCACCGCTGGCACGGATTTACAGCTGGCTCCTCCAAAAATAGCCAGAAACAAAACCAATCCAAAAAGTAGTTTGCCAAAACGCATTTCCCAACTTCA
Organism: Limisphaerales bacterium; assembly: GCA_965203425.1. Classification (GTDB taxonomy): domain Bacteria; phylum Verrucomicrobiota; class Verrucomicrobiia; order Limisphaerales; family AAA164-E04; genus UBA2970. The sequence goes on from OZ241891.1 coordinate 1,646,658, forward strand.
ACGCATCGCCAATCCTCTGTCAACCCTAGAGTGTCTCGCAAAGTGTGGAAAACGGGGGAATGGCGGTGGAAGGATTCGGCGATTTTGCGAGCGTATGGCGCGGTTTTTCTTGTTTGGAAAATTCAAAGGCGGACGCGAATGTTTGCTTTTGCCTTTTCTTTGCCGGCGTTTTGCATTTTCCAATCGTTTGCCGTTACAGGAACGGTTGGGCTGAAAAACTTATTCCGATTCCAGCGGCGCCGGAGGAGGCTCCCAAGTTCCTGGATGCGGCCGATTGTCGTTGTTCCAACGTTTGCGCGCTTGCGGCGTCCGAGCACCTAATTTTTCCAGCGAGACAAACTCCACGTGTCCATCGACCATAACTATACTGATTCCCTTGCCATGCCGCGGGGTTTGCTTCCGAAAAGTGTCGGACGGACACAACTGCAAAGTGGTTATTCCGTTTTTTGATTCCGGCGTTTGGCGAAACACTAGAGAGTCCCCAATCGCCAACATATCGCTTGGGACGCGGATGCGGGAAACCTTCACCGGCGGAGGGGGAGGCAGATTCTTTTTCAAAACTGACCCTCCCAGCCCTAAAACATTTGTGGCATGTGAAGTTCGCCATCCCGAAAATCTGGCAGCTGTGCCAAAGCCATTGTAGGCATAGCAGTTTTGAGAGTAAAATGCATCCCACAACCAACGATGCGATATCTCATAACGATACGAAGGACAGAGAAACCACGAACCCATCCCTAAGTATTCGCCAATCTGCGTGAACCAAACGAAACGTTGTGGTGTATTAATAATATAAGGAAAATGATTGTAGTCATCTCCGTACATTGTCAGCGCGATTCCCATTTGGCGGAGGTTGCTTTTGCAAACGGCTGATTTCCCCGCTTCCTTTGCTTGGCTGAGAGCGGGCAACAACATTGCCGCAAGAATGGAAATAATTGCAATCACGACTAACAGTTCGATCAAGGTAAAAGCGGTGTTTTTACTATTTGCCGCCGTTGACTCTTTGCGCTTTGAACGCATAACACTATTCATAATACTGCCTAACAACTTACATCCTTTTGGTTGAATGGTCAAGTCACGGAACAATCATTCGCAAGCTACGCGGCGACACTTTGAAAACGCAGGGCAATTGTCCCGCCAAATCTCCTTCCAAATGAAATCGCGCCGCTTGGTCGCTCTTCAATTCCATCTGAGTTCCTTGGAGAACCCGAATCCCTTCCTGCCGCAACATTGTCCGCGTGAACAAACCCCATCCGCGCCGCGCTAAATCCATCCAATGAATCCGCTCAAAAACTGCGGCGCGCAACAAACCGTCTGTCAGACTAGCGTTGGGGAACACTTCAAACTTTCCGCCATAATAGCGGCCATTGCCGATCAGCGCCAGTTCGCCGCTCGCCATTTCCGAACCATTGGAGACCGTCAACTTTACCGGAGTTTCCGCAATTGCCTTCAGTCCGGCGGCCACATAAGCCAGCGTTCCAAAGTGTTTCTTCCATTTCCAATTCACCAGATCAATGGCCCGCGCATCCAGACCGGCGCCGCCCAACTGCCCGAAGTAACGGCAAACGCTTTGCCCTTCTTTCTCAAAAAAAGCCATTGCCAAATCCACCAAACGTTCCTTTCCACGCCGCAAAACTTCCAAAGCCTTTTCCAATTCCAATGGAATCCTCAGTTCTTTGGCAAACACATTCGCCGTGCCTAAGGGCAACAAGCCCAGCCGAACTCGCTCAAAAGCGTTGGGAATCGACCCGACTCCGTTCAAGACTTCGTTAAAAGTGCCATCGCCTCCCGCCGCCGCCACGATATCGCAACCTTGTTCCACCGCCGCCTTGGCCAAGCGCCGAGCGGAATCCGGCGAGATTGTCTCGTGAAAATCCAGTTCCGTTCGCAACGATTCCAAGCGTTTTCGAAACGTCGCCGCCTTTTCGCCGCGGGCCAAAGGATTAAACAAAACGCACGGCTTCATCCATCAAATCAATCTCCTCCGCCCCATTATCCAAGCCGTTTCCTGAAATGAAAAAACCGCAAAGCAAACTCGACTTTCGCTTCCGCAAATTCGTATTTTTCTCTTCTCTGTCCGTTCAAACAAGCTAATCCTCGTCGGCCCTGCCAAAATCTCTCGCCAAACTCAAGCAAGCAAAGACTGCTTCGCATAGATTCAATTTTCCGTTGTCAAGACAGCAACGCCAAACACTTTTCCATTTTGGCTTCATGTTGTTTTTCGTTTTCTTTTTTCAAGCCAAGTCTCTCCACCCTTCATTGCGCGCGGTTTTTTTCCATCCTATCAACGAATCTTGATAGAAGGATGGGAATTTTGTTTGATTGCGGCGGGTTGCTTTTGCCTTCTGGATAAAGGGCGAGGGCGGACGAATTTCTTAATCGAGAATCGCGTTTGCGAATTGCATTATCCTTGTCCAGATCCATGATTCACAAATCGGCTTATGCGCTTTGAGAGGACGACAGATTCCGACAACCGGCTCCGCTCTCTTTTGAGGGAGCGGATTCTGATTCTGGACGGGGCGATGGGCACGATGATTCAACGCCTCAAACTTACCGAATCCCAGTTTCGAGGGGAACGTTTCCGGGACTGGAAAAAGGATTTGATTGGGAACAACGAAGTTTTGAATCTGACGCGGCCTGAATGCGTCATCCAGATTCATTTTGAATTCTTGGAAGCCGGGGCGGACATTATTGAAACCAACACCTTCAATGCGCAGGCGATTTCCTTGGCGGATTACGACATGCCGGAGCTGGCGTATGAGTTGGCAAAAGCCGGCGCCAAAGCCGCCCGCCAAGCGGTGAATCGCTTCCAAGAAAAGCATCCTCAACGGCAATGTTTTGTCGCCGGCGCAATGGGGCCGACAACCAAGACGGCGTCCCTTTCCACCGACGCCAATCAGCCCGGCGTCCAAGAGGTTACTTACGACGAATTGGCGCAAGCCTACTTGGATCAAGCGCGAGGATTGATGGATGGCGGGGCGGATATTTTGTTGGTGGAAACGATATTCGACACGCTTAACGCCAAGGCTGCTTTTTTCGCCATTGAGGAGTTGTTTGCCTCAAGCGGACAGCGTCTGCCGCTGATGGCTTCGGTAACCTTTATTCAACCGGGCGGACGGCGAGGCGTAACCGGGCAATCGCTGGAGGCTTTTTACGCGTCGCTGGAACACGTGCCTTTGTTGAGTATTGGAATGAACTGCGCTCTCGGCCCCAAAGAGTTGCGGCCGCTCATGGCCGAGTTGGTCGGGTTCTCTCCGCTGGCGATAAGTTGCCATCCCAACGCCGGTCTGCCCAATCCGTTGTTGCCCACGGGTTTCCCAGAAACGCCGGAGAGCCTTGCGCCGCAACTGGCGGATTGGGCTCGCAGGAGGTGGTTGAACATTGTCGGCGGTTGCTGCGGGACAACGCCGGCGCACATTGCCGCCCTTGCAGGCGCAGTGAAAGGAATTCCGCCTCGTCAATTCGAAAAACCAAGCCGGGATTTGCGGCTGAGCGGCCTGGATTGCCTGAGCGTTTCGCCGGAGGCCAATTTCATCAACATCGGGGAGCGAACCAACGTCACGGGTTCGCCGCGCTTTGCGAAGTTGATTCTGAAGAAGGATTTTGAAGGCGCTTTGCAAGTGGCCCGGCAACAGGTGGAAAACGGCGCCCAAGTGATCGACGTGAACATGGACGAGGGAATGTTGGACGGCGAGGCGGCCATGACCCAATTCCTCAATCTGATTGCTTCAGAGCCGGAGATCGCCCGAGTGCCGGTGATGATCGACAGTTCCAAGTGGAGTGTTTTGGAAGCGGGACTGAAGTGCGTGCAAGGCAAGGGAGCGGTTAATTCAATCAGTTTGAAGGAGGGAGAAGAGCGTTTTTTGGAGCAAGCCCGCAAAGTGCGGCAATACGGCGCCGCAGTGGTAGTGATGGCGTTTGATGAACAAGGACAGGCGGACACCTTTGCCCGTCGAATTGAGATTTGCCGGCGTTGTTACGAGATTCTGACGGAAAAAATCGGGTTTCCGCCGGAAGATATTATTTTTGATCCGAACGTGCTGACGGTGGCTACGGGCATGGAAGAACACAGACGCTATGCGCTGGACTTCATTGAGGCAACGCGCTGGATCAAAAAACATTTACCGGGAGCCAAAGTAAGCGGCGGGATCAGCAACGTGTCCTTTTCGTTTCGAGGAAACAACAAAGTGCGGGAAGCGATGCATTCGGCCTTTTTGTATCATGCGATTCGAGCAGGGCTGGACATGGGCATTGTCAACGCCGGGCAACTGGCGGTTTATGAGGAAATTCCCCGAGACTTGCTGGAACGCGTGGAAGACGTGCTTCTGGATCGTCGAGCGGACGCTACAGAGCGGTTGGTTGAGTTTGCGAACTCCGTCAAAGCCAATCCCAAAACCAAAGCCAAAGAGGCGGAGTGGCGCCAAAAGCCGGTCCGCGAACGGCTCAAACACTCTCTGGTGAAGGGAATTGCGGACTTTGTGGAGGCGGACGCCGAAGAAGCGCGGCAACTTTATGGAAAGCCTTTGAAAGTAATTGAAGGACCGCTGATGGAAGGAATGAACGTTGTCGGCGATCTTTTTGGCGCCGGCAAAATGTTTCTGCCGCAGGTGGTGAAAAGCGCCCGCGTAATGAAAAAAGCCGTCGCCTGCCTCCTCCCGTTTATGGAAAAAGAAAAAGCATCCGCCACTCCTCGATCAGCCGGCAAGGTGCTTTTGGCCACAGTAAAAGGCGACGTTCACGACATCGGCAAAAACATTGTCGGAGTCGTTCTCCACTGCAACAACTATCAAGTGGTCGACTTGGGCGTAATGACACCTTGCGAAAAAATTCTAGAAGAAGCCAAAAAACAACAAGCCGACATCATCGGGCTGAGCGGCCTAATCACACCGTCCCTAGAAGAAATGGCTCGCGTCGCCCAAGAGATGCAACGTTTGGAACTAGAAACTCCGCTACTAATCGGCGGCGCCACAACCAGCCAAGCCCATACCGCAGTCAAAATCGCCCCCCATTACCAGAGGCCAGTCGTTCACGTGCCAGACGCCTCCAAAGCGGCAAGCACCGTCCGCGCCCTGCTTCATCCTTCCTTGAAAGCCGAGTTCGCCTCTCAAAACGAAACGCGCCAGACCGCGCTCCGCCAACGGCACGCCGGAAAACAAGATCAACCGCTCTTGTCTTTGGAAGACGCCCGACAAAACCGCGCCAAACTTGACTGGCAAAACTACCAACCGCCAAAGCCGGCGCGTCCCGGAATCCGAATTGTCGCAGACGTCTCTTTGGAAGAGATTGTTCCGTTTATCGATTGGTCGCCCTTTTTCCACGCTTGGGAACTCCGAGGCCGCTACCCCGCCATTCTGGATGAACCTCGCATTGGCGACAAAGCGGCCGAGCTGTTTGAGGACGCCCAAAGTTTATTGCAAGAAATCATCGCCGACAAACTCCTCTCTCCCAAAGCCGTCTTCGGACTGTTCCCCGCCAACGGCGTCCAAGACGACCTCTGCGTTTACCAAAACGAAAGCCGAGAACAAACCCTCGCCGTCTTCCACACCTTGCGCCAACAACAACGCAAAAGAGGCGGCAAACCCAACTACGCGCTTGCGGACTTTGTCGCACCACGATCCACCAATCTGTCGGACTATTTGGGCGCCTTCGCAGTCACCGCCGGATGCGGCCTAGACGCGCTTTGCGAACGCTTCGAAGCCGAGCAAGACGATTACAACTCCATCATGGCCAAAGCCATTGCCGACCGTCTAGCCGAAGGATTGGCCGAACTCCTTCACGCCCGCGCCCGCCAAGAATGGGGCTTCGGCCAAACCGAAAACCTTTCCCCAGAAGATTTGATTCGAGAACGCTATCAAGGCATTCGCCCGGCGCCCGGCTACCCCGCCTGCCCGGATCACACCGAAAAACAAACCCTCTGGAAACTACTGGATGTGGAAACTTCCGCAGGCATCCAACTCACCGAATCCTGCGCCATGCAACCGGCCAGCAGCGTCAGCGGTTGGTACTTTTCCCATCCTCAAGCCCGATACTTTGCCGTCGGCAAAATCGGCAAAGACCAAGTGACCAACTACGCTCAACGCAAAAACATAACAACAGCGCAAGCCGAACGCTGGCTCGCCCCCAACTTGCACTATTCCCCTTGAAATTTTGCGGTCATCAATGATATATCTATCCGCAACAGACGTTGGCGCAACCTCTGGATTTTGCGATATGAATTTGCCGTCACAGCGTGTATTGTATGCGGACAAGACAATAAATAACTAAAGCAATGGCGGACGAAAATTCATTGAATGCGAACCTCGCGGAAATCCTGCGGAAAGCATTACGGAAAGACTTGGGGGAATCAGTCGATGTGGACACGGAAATTCCCTTCAAATACGCCACAGGCGCCCGCCGATACGCCGACATTGTCTGCTACGAAATCCAAGGCTACAAAATCGGCATAGAAGCCAAACGCGGTTGGGGCGTCAAACTGGGAGCCAATAAACAAGCCTCCGTCCGCCAAGCGGAAGAACTTGTCGACACCAAAAACTACAGAAACTTCTGCGACGCCGCCATCGCCCTCATCTATCCCGACGGCTATGAAAACCAAGACCACCTGCAAAGCGGGAAAATAAAAATTGCCCTGAGAACGCCAATCCTCATCGGCAAAAAGAAACCTCCCCAATGGCAAGACTACGCCGTCAAAGATTTGCCCGACTTCATCGCCCGCATTCCCAGCCAACTGGGCAAACCGGAAGAACTGGAGAAAAGAGCTGAAATCGCCGTCAATGAAGCCTTCAAAAAGTTCTCCAAAAAAGACGCTAAATACATCAAGGATTCACTCAACGAAGCGGCGGAAGAAACGACCTTCAAAGGATTGCTGATCGATTTGCTGACCGTCTTCATGTTCCACACCAAACTGGACGAAATCGGAGACCAACACTTCAAAAAAGCCAACCGCCCTCCAAAGGTGTCGGATTGCTTGGAAGGCGACAGCATAGCGAAGTTCACAAAGGCCTACGAGAAATGGCTAAAAATAGACTACAAAGACATATTAGAATGGAATCAGCGCATTTTATCCTCTCTGCCGCCCAGACCGCGCAGCAACGACGCCGTCAAAATGCTTGCGCAAACCGCCCAATCCATTCAGCGAGCCAAAGGCGCGCATCACCACGACATCGTCGGCAACATATTTTGCAACACCATTAAAGACGCCAAACAAGAAGGCGCCATGTATACCACTCTTCCCGCCGCAACGCTGTTAACGCATTTGCTGTTTCACAAAGCCAAAATCAAAAGACGGGGAACAAAGAAGAAGTGGCGAAAGCCTTGTTAGAGCAAATGCTTTACGGCTTTGACATCAACAACCGCGCCATCTTCCAAACCGCAACCGGACTAGGAATGATCGCGCCCGCTGTCGCCTTCGAAAAAACCCAACTCCACAGCATGATGCTAGGGCTACCAAAAGGAGAACAAGAAGCCAGACTCGGCTCGCTGGAAATGTTGCGGGGAATGGACGACCTGTTCTTCAACCCGCCAGTCACCGCTAAAAAACCAGACAGCAAAGAGAAAGAAATAGAATGCAGACAATTTCACTTCGCCATTATGAACCCGCCTTTTACGATTGAATACAAACGGTTCAAACAAAAAGACCCGGAAACAGAAAAGAAACTCAGGGAGCGAGAAAAGGAAATTAGAAAGCATGCGAGAGGATTGTCGATTAACTCCAATGCAGGCAGTATCCACGGATTCTTTGCGTTGGTTGACAAATACATTGACTCGAAAATCGGCAAAGCAGGCATCGTTGCGCCCGCCGCGCTGGCGTCCAACCCCGCTGCGCAGAAGACTCGTCTCTGGTTGCCCAAACACTTCCACATTCCTTACATCATCGTTTCCTATGATTCAGAACGAGGATTTTTCTCCGGTTTCACAACCATCACTGAAATACTATTAGTTTTAGAGCGCAAGAAGAAAACCCAAACCGTAACCCAAGTCATCAAACTAGCCAACAACCCCGTCCACGAAACAGACGCCTACAAATGCGCCATAGACATCATCAGCGGCCAAGAGAAGAGATGGGAAGAATGGGGAGAAGTCGATGAAATTCAACCAGAAGATATGGAAAAAGGAGATTGGTCGGCCACGCAGTTTCTCAGCAACGACCTCTATCGCATCGCCAAAGACATCCCAAACCATTGGACAAGCACGCTCGGCCAACAAATCAAAATCAAACAAATGGGAAGAGGCGTTCGAGGATGCGCTCAAATCGAAGATGGTCGCAGAGGAATGTACTCAACGCTGGCGCTTTGGTATCACAAAACCGACTACTGCGATAAGTTGGAAGTCAAGCCGGACTGCCATGTCAAACCAAAGAAAAAGACGAAAGACGCCATCGCTAAGTTCGAGAAGGTTTGCATAAATCTAACTCAATTGAAAATCGCTGAACAAGTGCGATTAACAACCGTCAAAAGCTTTGCCTGCCGAACAACTAAGCCTTCATTGAATAACGCAGGATGCGGCGCCGAAGTGGTGGACATCCCCAATGTAGACGAAGAAACGGTAGAGAAAGCCGTCTGCCTCATCCTCAACAGCACGCCCGCAAAATTGGAAATGATTTTGAGAAGGAAGAACAAGACTTTTTCTTACATCTCTTTTGCCAAAGAAAGCCTCAACCGCGTAGCGATGCCGTTATTGAGTGGCATGAAGCTGTCGGCGTTTCGTGGGTTGGCGAAGGTTTATGATGAATTATGCAAACAACCTCGCAAGCGTTTGCCTGAGGCGCATGAATGCTCCGTGCAGTTAGCGATAGACAAAGCCGTTTGCAAACACACCGACTTTGATGAAAATCTATGTATAAAAGCGCGGCACTTACTGGCGCAAGAGCCAATGGTCACCGGCAAGCGCTACCAAGCCAATCCAGAAGAAACCAACCCGGAACTTTTTTGACAAAACGACAAAGAAAGAATTTCTCCATGATTGTTGTCGGCGCAGGGCTGGGGAGATTTTTAATCGCGGTCCTTTCTTTTTTCAAAAAATCGGCGAGGCGGGTTTGCGCTTGACTCTTTGAATCGCCTTTTCGTTTAATCTCCGCCGAATTAAATCATGGCTACAGAAGCATTTCCGAAAATTGAAAAGATTCGTTACGAAGGCGCCAAATCCAAAAACCCTCTTTCGTTCAAACACTACAACGAAGACGAAGTGATTGAGGGCAAAACGATGAAGGAACACTTGCGTTTTTCCGTGGTCTATTGGCACTCATTCCGCAATCCTCTTTCCGATCCTTTTGGCGCCGGAACCGCCCTTCGCCCTTGGGACGACGGCTCGAATTCGATTCAAAACGCCCAAAATCGCGTCCGCGCCGCTTTCGAGTTTTTTGAGAAACTGGGCGCCCCGTTTTACGCTTTTCACGACAGAGACGTCGCGCCGGAAGGCGACAGCCTACGCCAATCCAACCAAAATCTGGACTCAGTAGTCCAAGTGCTGAAGGCCGAGCAAGAGCGCACCGGCGTCCAGCTGCTTTGGGGAACGGCCTGCTTGTTTGCGCATCCGCGCTTTGTTCACGGCGCCGCCACCAGCTGCAACGCCGACGCCTTCGCCTTTGCCGCCGCCCAAGTGAAAAAGGCTTTGGAAATCACTCTGGAACTGCAAGGCGAAGGCTACGTGTTCTGGGGCGGACGGGAAGGCTACTCCACCCTTTGGAACACAAATCTGAAACGAGAGTTGGACAACTTGGCGCGTTTCCTGCGGATGGCGGTGGATTACAAAAAGGAAATCGGCTTTTCAGGACAATTTTACATCGAACCAAAGCCGAAAGAACCCACCAAACATCAATACGACTCCGATGCGGCGGCTTGTTTAAACTTCCTGCGAGAATACGGCTTGCTGGATGACTTCAAGTTGAACGTGGAAACCAATCACGCAACGCTGGCCGGCCACACAATGCAACACGAGCTAGAAGTGGCGGCAGCGGCGGACGCGTTGGGATCGATTGACGCCAACTCCGGCGACTTATTGCTGGGCTGGGACACAGACCAGTTTCCAACGGATATTTACCTAACGACCCAATGCATGTTGGCCATCCTCAAAAAAGGCGGAATCGCTCCCGGCGGAGTCAACTTCGATGCCAAAGTGCGGCGGGAAAGTTTTGCGCCGGAGGATTTGTTTCACGGACACATCGTGGGAATGGATTCCTTTGCGCGAGGGCTTCGAACGGCGGCAGCCATTCGAGCGGACGGACGGCTGGAAGGATTCGTGCGCAACCGCTATGCGTCTTGGGATAAGGGAATTGGCGCCCGCATCGAGTCCGGCCAAGCCTCTTTCGCCGAACTGGAAGCCTACACTCTCCAAAAGACCAAGCCGATCCAAAACGAAAGCGGACGGCAAGAATGGCTGGAAGGCTTGATCAACGAATTCATCTAAACCCGCGCAAACGCCTCCAAAAATGTTTCCGCAGTCAAGGAATCAATGGCAAGTGGTCGGTGTAACGTGCAGTCAAAATTGAGAATTCCCATTTTGCTTGGCATACGGCTCAGGCGGGCCTTCTTTGCCGACACAAATTTATGGACGGTTTTGGAGATTTCCAAAGCGTTTTGATCGCCCACGCGAAACACTTGAATCAAAACCGAAGGCTTGCCGTCAAACAGCCCTTCAGTGTCCGTCTCCGCAAATCCGTCCACCACTGGCGCCACATCGCGAAGCCATAACTGCGTTCCATCGCGGCGACTCCGAAGCAGAATGCCTTCAAAGTCCGCGCCCCGATAAGCCTGCCCCTTAGTTCGCAACAAAATCTCGCCGCCTCCCGTCTTCACCGAGCCGCCGGGCAAATCAAAAGAACGCCGCCGCACCGCCGCCGCTACTTCATTGACGGACATGCGGTGGAGGGGAAGGCGGTATACTGCCTGATAGTTGTTGCGCTTGCTGAATAACATCCGGAGAAACATTCTCTTTTTGAAGCAACTCTAAAATCTTCTCAATCCGCTCCCGCTCTTCTTTGCGGGCTTGCGCTTCCGCTTCTTTGATCTGCGCTTCTCGATATGGATCTCCCCAAGCCATAATTTTTTTAATGTAATTGAATAATGAAATAGCTCTAGGCGTTACCCAATCTACTGCTTGAAACAGAAACCAAACAACGACAACCGAACCGACAATTCCGTTCCAAACCGCATCGAATATGTCAATCCAACTCTCGCTCGTCTCATTCCCGCATAGCGTCCATACGGTAAATATGGACACGCCAAAGCCGCAAGTCGAAAGAGTGCCGTAAAACCAGCCTCTCCATTTTGGATTGATTGACCAGATCGATTCCCTGAATTTGCCTCCATCATCAACCATCTCCTTTCTTCGGGTTCACTCATCGATTCCTCTTTATGCGGAAAAACTGCTTGTCTTTGGCGCGAAACCAAAGCGGGAATCTCAATGGACTATTGCCGCTGTAGTCTCTCCATTGTCCATTGACGGCGTCGGCAATTTGAAGAGTGCCGTCTCCCCAAACAATTTCCACTTCCGGGCCGTTGGCGGTTGCGTGCGTTCTGATTTCGATTTTGGGCAGTTCCAGTTCCGTCCGTTGAATTGCCAGCGTCCAGACGAATGGAAAATCTGTCATCGGAGCGGTATCCCCAAGGCAGCAGTAGCCGATGCTGTTTATCATTGTTCTCGGCGCGGTGATGTTGCGGAGTCCAGAACCGAATGCCCGTATGATCATCATTTCGTCGTAGTAGCTGTGTTCTGCCTTGCTGGGCTTGAGGACTAGGTTGGTCAGATTGATGCATCTTCGGACATCGATCCAACTGATGCGCGCGTGTTCCGGCACGACAACCTCGGCTATTGATTTGTCGTTGCGCAGAATCAAATGATATCCTCGGGTCTCCTCAGGCCAGTCCTTTGAAGGCCAAGGATTAGGCACGGGAGGCTCAATTTTTTCCCTCCATGTCATTCCGTTCGTGTCGGTTATCCAAGCGAAGTTCTCTGGTTCTTGCGCTTGGATTTCTGGCGGCACGGCGAGCAAGCCGGCGATGGCTATCAGCAATCCAAATGTCTTCCATCTGCTCATCGGCTTTAATTTAACCTGCTTTTCTTCTTTGTCAACCCCGATTGTCAAGTTTTTTCAACCCGATTGAAACCCGACAAAAGCGCAGACGAGATGAACGAAAGCCATGAAGGTTTTGGCCAGTTTGTCGTAGCGAGTGGCAATGCGGCGGAATTCTTTGATTCGACAAAAGAACCGCTCCACTTTTTGCCGCATTTGCGACGTGCTGCTTGGCATACAGCTCTGCACCGCCGGCCGTTTCTTTGAATCGTATTGCAACTTGGCTCGCTTATGCCGGCGTTTGGGAATGGGCATCGCGGAGGGCTTTGCCGGCGCCCGACAGATTCGGGGACGAGTCTTGCGCGATTGGCAATACAAGGGTGATGGCGACGCCTTGCCCAACGGCCGAACGGAGTTTGATTTGCCCGGAATGGGCTTCGACAATGCGCCGCACGATTGCAAGCCCCAGTCCGGCGCCGGCGGGTTTCTGGCTTCCTAAAACCGAACCGAATGCCCGCACTAACTTTGTCCCGGCCATGCCGTCGCCAGTGTCTTTGAATTGGATGGCGATTTGCCGGTGGTTGGTTTCGGAATGCCGTTCTTTTAGCGGCCAAGTGCTTATGGTCAAGAGGCCTCCTTGCGGCATGGCTTCGATGGCGTTGAGTGCCAAGTTGAGGAAGGCTTGCTCCAACTGGCCGGGATCGGCCTGTATGGGCGGAGTTTGGGGATCGAATCCGCAGCGCAACTCTATGCCATGTTTGTTGAGTTTGTGGCGGATGAGAAGCCTCAAGTCTTCCAAAAGCGCATTGGGGCGAACTTGTTGCCAAGCGGGCTCGCTATGACGGGCGTAGGCTAAAATGCGTTCCAGGATGCGGTTCAAACGATCAATGGTTTGGCCGAGTATGCGAGTGTCCTCAGAACGGGGATCCTTCTCATCAAACTGCAAATCCAAGGCATGATAAATCATCTTAATCACGGTCAAGGGATTGCGGATTTCGTGCGCCATTTCCGCCGCCAAAAGCCCAAGGGCGGAGAGCTTTTCATTCTGCCGAAGCTTTTCTTCGAGTTCGCGCAAGTGTTCGTAGAGGCGAGCTCGCTCAATGGCAGCCGCAGCGGCAGAGGCAAACACCGCCAAAACACGGATTTCTTCGTCGGAAAAGTTATGCCGCTCGCCGGTATAAAGATTGAGAACGCCAATGCAATGTTGCCGATGGATCAAGGGCGCGCAAAGGAGGGAAACAAGCCCCTCCACTTCGGCCACCGCGCTGTGTCGATAAATCCCGGAGGCGCGAACATCAAGGACTTGCACGGCGCGCCGGCTTCGCACAACCGTTCCGGCCAAGCTCTCGCGCAAATCTAAACAGGGTTTTCCCAAATAGTCTTGTCCGGCGCCAGATGCGGAGCGAAGTTCCAAACGCCCGCCGGTTTCATCCAAAAGAAGCAAGGAGCAGAGCTTGGCCGACATCAGCTTGCGCGCCTCGCAGGTAACGGAGTCCAACGCTTCGTTCAGGTTGACGGCGGACTGCACAACTTGGTTGACGGCGGCCAAAGACTCGAACATCCGCGCCTTGAATCGAAGCTGCTCGTGAAGCCAAGTGTTCTGCATCACCTTGGCCGCTTGAAGAGCCAGCTCTTCCAGAACGGCTTGATCCTCCGCCGTGAAAGCGTGTTTTTCCTCCGAATCCACATTGAGAACGCCCCGCACTTTGTCCCCCACGTCCAACGGCGCCGCCAACTCAGAATTCACCCCGCGACGCAAGGGAAAGTATCGAGAATCGCGCTGAACATCCCCACTCCGCGCCGACTTGCCCGTGCGCGCCACCCATCCAGTGATTCCCTGCCCCACCCGCAAGCGAAGTCCACTCGAATCCGCAGGCAAACCGCGCCCCGCCTCAATCTCCAACCAGCCGGTCGTTGGGTTCACCAGCGAGACCGAAGCCGAGCTGGCGCGCGTCAACTTCATCGCCTGCTCCAAAATAATGTCCAGCACCGGCCCAATCTCCAACGAAGAGTGCAGAATCTTGCTAACCTCGTAGAGCCTCTTCAACCGCTCATGCCTCACCGCCAAATCCGACGCATCACTCACAACAACAAACAAACACAAAATCAAACCAACCCGCAAACAAGACTTTTTCCTTTTCAAAAACCCGTCCTTCCCTTACAAAAACCAGTTTGACGCCGACAAGAAAAACAGTTTGCCCCCATGCCTGAAGACAAAGAGAACAACGAACCAAACGAAAACACAGCGCAAGAAGCCCTCCGAAAAATGCGCGACAAACTCCTCGACCTCACGGCGAAAAATCCCTTGCTCAACCTGAGCCACACCAAAACCAGCCTTCGAGTTGTCGACGAACTGCCCAATCAACTAGCCGAAACCCTGCTCAATGAAAAAGAAATGCGTTTCTTGCCGGTGCCGGAATCCACCGAAGAGGAATGGATGGAAAAAGGTTGCGGCAAGAAACCCACGGCAGAAGAGTGGGCCAAACACTTAGGACAGACTGCAGACTATGAAGTTCCAGAATTATCGTCAGAGGAATGGCACCAGAGGCATACGGACAATGAAATTCAGACACTCTTTTATCCCGCCGAATTGGAAAAACGGTTCAAAACTCTGTTTCAAAAAGCCAACTTGGCCATTGAAGAAATGGGAACCAACATTCTCTACCTCGCCTTAGGCTTCCTAGAATGGTACGAATCAGACGACAGCAAAGTTCCCCGCCTCGCGCCCTTGTTTCTGCTCCCGCTCCAATTGGCCAAGGGAAGTCTGGACGCCAACACATCCACTTATAGATATACAATCCGCTATTCTGGCGAGGACATCATGCCCAACCTCTCCCTGCGCGAGAAACTTCTCATCGACTTCAATATGAAACTGCCTGAGCTCGACGAAAACAAACCCCCCGAAGCCTACTTTGAAGAAGTTCAGGAAATGATTGCGAAAAACAAACCGCGCTGGAAAGTGCGCCGCTATGTGACCGTCGCCTTGCTTAACTTCAACAAATTGTTGATGTATCTCGATATGGACCCGGAGAAGTCCAACATCCTTGATCATCCGCTGGCAAAACAATTCCTTGGTGAAGCCGGCGAAGAGCAAGAGAAAAACCAACCAGTCGCCGGCGCCGACTTCAGCAAAGAGCATCCCATTGACGAAACACTCAACATTCATGGCAACTACCCCTTGATTGACAACGCGGACAGCTCTCAACACAGCGCTCTAATTGACACTATAGATGGAAAGAATTTAGTTATTGAAGGGCCGCCGGGAACAGGCAAATCCCAAACCATTACCAACCTGATTGCCGCCGCTCTATCCAATGGCAAGAAAGTGCTTTTCGTGGCCGAGAAACTAGCCGCGCTGGAGGTTGTGCAACGAAGGATGGAACAAGCTGAATTGGACGAATTCTGTTTAGAACTGCATAGCCACAAATCTCAAAAGCAAAAAGTGCTTGGAGAAATTGAAAAACGACTGAACACCCACTATCGCTCAACATACCTCCCAACAACGGACATAGTGGACATTGAAGCGGAAATCCAACACTATGAAGAACTAAAAGAGAAACTAAAAAGCCATGCCGAACGCATCAACCAACCGTGGAAACAAACCAAAAAGACGCCTCACGAAATCTTCGTGGCGGCGACTCGTTATCGCAAAGCTGTAAATCCCGTCCCCCCGGAAAAATTGTACCCCGAAGGATGTAATGGAGACAACTATGATCTTGGTGCCCAACTCCGCCATCAAGGCCAAGTGAAAGCCTTTCGCAAAGTCTGGGAAGGAGTCGCCGCGCAACTTAACGAAGGAATAAAATTGCAGTCCCATCCTTGGTACGGAGTTTGCAATGTTAATTTACTCCACATAGATATGGATAAAGTGAAAAGCTTGCTAGAAACATGGCAACAAAGTTTGCGGAACTTGCGAGAACAAAGAACGGCAATCATCCGAATATTCGGCTGCAAATCGGACGGTTTTGCGGAGACTTTGAAAGGTCTTTCGGACTTGTTGACCGATTGGGAAAACCTGCTCGAGAGTCTGAAAAGCCTACCTCCAATACAAGACAATGAACTGTTAGAATGTCTGCCCAAGTTGCGTGGAGAGACGTTGCAAAGGGCGCGACGCTTTCGTCAATTGTCCAGTGACCTCCAAGAACGTCACGCATCCCTTGCCCAGAAGGGAACTCAAGCAATTTTGCAAGACCTCTCCATTGTTGACGACCTGCTAGACGGTAGCAAGCAATTAAAACAATGGGTTGGCAAAACGGTCACTCTATACGATTTATCAAAAGCAATCGAGGATCTGAAAACTATTCAAGATCAACTGAATCAATTGAAAGAACCTTGGCAAGGATTTGCCGAATCCTTCGGAAATACAAACCGCGCCAAATACTTTCCTGATAATAAGGCGGGACTTGTCGAGTTTAAAACCACCATTGAGATCATTGCCAGCTTGGATCCCGTTTGCTGGAAATATACGGACCCATGCTTCGACAATGAAGAACTGGACGCACTATTCCCTAAACTGCGGAAGGAGTTAGAAGAAATGTGGCTTCAAAAAACTCCGCAAGAAGTGTTGCCGCCGGAGAATTTGCCCGATGATATAAAAGAACTGCGAAAGATGCTAAGCGCACTCAACACTGGCGGAGTTTTTCGATTCTTGAGTCCCAGTTTTTGGACGGCGCGCAAGCAACTATTGCGTTGCGCATCCGACTTGCCCGCTTGGGAATCATTGCGCAACTGGCAACGCAAAGTGCGAGAAGAATACGGATTCGGTTTTGATCCCAGAATTGCTTTGGGCGAGGCCATTCTAAACTTGCCCGTGAATATTTTCCAAGCCATGCGGTCGCTGTCTCATAAAAAAGCGCCGCAACAATTGGCGAATTTGCTGGAGAAGCTAAAAGGCCTGAGTAAGGTGTTTTCTCCAGTTACAGAATGGAAAGACGACAACGCTTTGCTTATAGGGAAGGATAGTATTGTGTCTCGTACTTTAGCGCAAGTGCAACAAGCGATTGAGAACTGCGGCATCAACGAGGCTATTACCCAAGTAACAGACAACGATACAACTACGGTAGCGGATATGATTGACCTTATAGAAAAACTCGGATTGCTCAAGCGCAAGGTTGAGGAATGGAAAAAGGAATACACTCAATTAAATAAAGAAGTATTTCAAGACCGTCTGGACTTGCCGATTGGTCCAGATGCGAACAACAGCGAGAGATTGACCGCGCTGGCAAACATTTTGGAGGTTGCCGATTGTCTGAACAAAATGGACGCTAAGCACATACTAATTCGATACATCTACGAGCAGCCATCTGCCGCAACTTTTCAGTCTCTGAAAGCCTATGCCGCGCAATTGAGAAAATCCCTTGATACACAAGAGAATTCTTTTGACGCATTTAAAGAGCGAACTCAACTAGACGAAAACAGATGGAAAGAACAGCCGGGTGATTCTATCCATAGTCTAATAAAACGAAACCAACGCGCTCTCGGTAATGTCGCGTCCTTGCAAAGTTGGCTTGCCTACTTGCGAGAGAGGAAGGGCACGAACGAAGCGGGTTTAGGAAAACTGGTCGATTGCGTCGAGCAAGGCGATATTAAAGTTTCTCAAGGTGGAACCGCCTATCAAGCGGGAATCTTTGATTTGTTGGCCCGCGAGATATTTGGGGAAGATCCCGAACTGGCGCGCTTTTCCGGCCTTTCGCAGAAAGCGCGGCAAGATGAATTCAAGAAGTGTGACAACCGCCTTATGGAACTGCAACGCAAGCGAATTGCCCAGAGAATTCACGGGCAGACTATAGTTCCAGAGGGTAACAGATCCGGCAAGGTTGGAACTTGGACGGAACTTGCATTGCTCGAACGCGAGTGCGAAAAGAAAACAAGACACATTCCCATCCGTCAGTTAATTCGAAGGGCGGGCAAGGCTCTAATAGCCTTGAAGCCTTGCTTTATGATGGGGCCGATGTCCGTTGCCCAGTATCTAGAACCTGGCGAGTTTCAATTCGATATGGTAGTGATGGACGAGGCATCGCAGATCAAGCCGAAAGACGCGCTGGGAGCCATCGCAAGAGGAACGCAGCTGGTTGTAGTTGGGGATACCAAACAATTGCCCCCGACTAATTTTTTCCAAAAATTGGCCGGAGACGACGATGATGACGAAGAAACGGTCATTGGAAGCTCGGAGAGTATCTTGGAAACTGCCCTGTCGATTTTTCCAACCCGGCCCCGTCGTCTGCGTTGGCATTATCGATCGCGACACGAAAGTCTGATCGCCTTTTCCAACCACTCCTTCTACGATGGTAATTTAGTGATTTTTCCTTCGCCAAACAAAGAAACGGAGGAGTTTGGCATTCGATACCAACGGGTAAAGGATGGCTGTTTCTTAGATAAGCAAAATAAGGAAGAGGCAAAGATGATTGTTCAAGCGGTTCGCGAACACTTTCAAAAGCGGCCAAACGAAACTTTAGGTGTGGCTACTATGAGTTTGAAGCAACGAGATCAAATCGAAAACGAGATTGAAATGCTGGCCAAAGAAGACGGTCTTTTCGCAACTCGGTTGAGCAAAGACGCAAAGAAGCAGGAATCCTTGTTTATTAAGAATCTAGAGAACGTCCAAGGAGATGAGCGAGATGTAATCTTTATTTCTATGACTTACGGACCGCAACAACCCGGCGGAAAAGTGTTTCAACGATTTGGTCCGATCAACTCAGAGCATGGTTGGCGGCGCTTGAACGTGCTGTTCACTCGTTCCAAGAAGCGGATGCATGTTTTTAGTTCTATGGATTCGGGAGATATTCTTGTCGGACCAAATGCAAAGCGCGGCGTTTGCGCTCTGCGTGATTTTTTGAAGTATTGCGAGACGGGCAATCTTCTCCAAAAGACGAACAAGGTTGGAAGCCGGGAGCCGGACAGCGATTTTGAGATCGCCGTAATGGAGGCGTTGCAACGGGAAGGATTTGAATGCGATGCCCAAGTGGGTGTGGAAGGTTACTTTATTGACGTGGGAGTTAAAGATCCGGGCAAACCGGGACGTTATCTAATGGGCATTGAATGCGACGGCGCAATGTATCATTCGGCAAAGTCGGTTCGGGATCGCGATCGGCTTCGGCAACAAATCTTGGAAAATCTCGGCTGGAAGATTCGGCGGATTTGGTCCACTGATTGGTTTCACAACCCCGACGCCGAAATCAAGCGCATTGTTAACGAGTTGAACAAGTTGAAAACAAATACTTACGACGCAGACAATGGCGATTGAGAAATATAAGAATAAAAACAAGAATTTTCAGCAAACCCAATGGCTATATGATGTTCATTAAAAACAGAGAGATTTTTGCGTTTGGGTAAAAGGGGAGAAGACGCAAAAAGTTTTCTATAAGATTTGGTGGTTTAGTGGAGTTCGTGACGTTGGGGTGTGCGGGTGTGGGTGTCGATGGTGACAAAGGTAGAAGTTCCGGTAAGGCCGCCGAAGATTTCGCCGGGGTTGACGAGAAGGGTTTTGCCGATTTGGGAGATTTCGAATTGGTGATTGTGGCCAAAGCAGACAACATCATAGCGGCCGGATTCGGCAAAGACCCGGCCAATGTTGTCGTAGTGAGTTAAACCAAAGCGGCAGTCTTCGATGGTAATTTCCGCCATTTCGCCGTGGAGGTGAATGTGAGAAAAGGCGCGGCTGTTTTGCGTGATGCGGAAGAGGTCGCCGTCGTTGTTGCCAAAGACGATGTGAATGTCGCGTCGGTAATTTTGGCCGAGTTCATTGACGATGAAGGGGGAGCAGAGGTCGCCGCAACAAAGGAGCGCGTGGGTATGTTGAAGCTGTTCTAATGCTCGGCGGAGGGCGTCGATATTATCGTGAATGTCTGAGAGGATGCCGACTTGCATTTGTGTTAAAGGGAATGTCCGCTGAGTAGTTTTAGAGGGCGAGGTTTTTAGGGATGTTGACCAGTGTGTAGTAGATTTCTTCGTGCAAGAGAGGAACGCCGTTTTGGTTGGTTAGGTTTTTGAGGCGGAGTTCATGGACGTAGCCGGCGCGAAGAGTGTCAATGGCAAGGACGATGCTTCTGGCGTCGGGAGCCACCGTTGCGGCCATGATTTTGAGTTGTTTTTTGTCGGCTTCGGGGCCGCCGTAGCGGCTTTCGAGTTTGTAGGTGTAGGTTTCGCCGGAGTAGTTGGCGGGATTGCCAGCTTTGGCGGGGTCAACGGGTTGTGTGAAAGTAAGTTTGAATCCGTTTGGTTGCGCCTGAATGGAATGGACTTCAAAGGGGACTTTGCCAGTCCAGCGAAGGCGCTGAATGCCCCAAGGACGATTGCCTCGCCCGCCCCAGCCGGCGTTGGACTGGCCGATGAATAGGGAGTGATCTTTGCCGAAGCAGATGCGGATGATGCCGCATTGAAAGCCTTCGCGAAATGGGATACAGGCGCCTTGCCAGTGGCCGTCCACTTTTTCCAGCACGACGCGCATAACGCTGGCGTGATGTTGGTCGGCGACAAAGAGTTGCCCTGCGAAGGGGCCGAAGCCTCCTTCGGTCAAGTCCCACTTCATCCCGCTGGGGCTTTTGCCCATTTTGTCGTAGGGAAACCAGACGGCGGGCATTTTGAAGTGCGGATTTTGCAGGCGCATATCTTTCATAAAAGTGCCGGAGACAGGTTGAGGAAATTCGTTGAAGGGAGGCCCGGCGATGTTTTTGGTGATGAGGCCGTGCGGATGGCCGTGGTAGTCGCCAAATTCGAGGTGAGAGAGTTTGGAGGCGTTGCACCATTCGCCTTGGTTGTCGGTGTAAAAGACGTCGCCCCAAGGACTGTTTTCGATGCCGGCGGGCGAGCGCAGTCCGGCGGAAACAGGGAACATTTTGCCGGTTTTGGGGTCGATGCGAACGGCCCAGCCTCGCCAATGGGCTCGGCCGTAAGGTTCGCCGCCGAAGGGTTTGTTGGTGACGATCCAAAGAAACCCTTCAGGGCCGAGCCGGGGGCCGAAGTTGTATTCGTGGTAGTTGCCACTGATTTCCCAGTCATCGCAGACGGTTTCGAAAAGGTCACATTGGTCGTCGCCGTCAACGTCTTTCATTCGGGTGAGCTCGCCGCGTTGGGCTGTGTAAATCCAGCCTTCGTGTTCTAGGAGGCCAAGGGGTTGCGCAATCCCCCGCGTCCAGAGTTTGAAGGAGGTTTGTTCCGGCGGGCCGTAAGCGTTTTCGATGATGTAAATTTCTCCGGTGCGCGTGCCAACCATCATGCGTCCGTCTTGCCGAAGCATCATGGCGCCGACTTCCATGCGAAGATGATCCGCCGGGAAGGTGTCTATTTGGTAGTATTCGGATTCGTCAGCCAAGACGGTCAAAGCAAGGCCGACCGACAAAATTGGGAGGTAAGTTTTCAATCGTTTCATAAAGTGTTCTCCGTCGTTGTTATTTACCATGCGATGATTTGGGTGATCGAGGCGGTTCCACCTTCCGTTGGGATTGGCACGAGCAGTTGTCTTTTTTCTCCATCCATGCGAATGAAGGGGCGGGCTTCTGGGGAAGTTTTCAATTGAATGCGGATGGCGCCGCCATCGACTTCGTAGTTTCCTTCTCCTTGGTCGGCAATGGAAGCGGATTGCGCGGCCAGAAAGTAAAGATCATCATCAGCCGCGCCGATGCGGATTTGAAAGGAACGTTTTAAAACGGCGCCGCCGGGTCGCAGGATGGGTTCGGCTTTCTCTTCAATGGTGTAGCCTTTCAGTTGATAGCGAAAGGTTGGCCGGCGGTTGGCTCCCAAGTGATAGCCGAGAAAACGGCCGCCGACGTCCCGACTCGTTTTCTCCGCAACCGGCCAAGACATTTGCGGCGAGTCAAGACAGGCAAACGCCGGACCCGGCGGCAAGTCCAACACGTCTTTGCCGAGAGGCTCTAGGAACTTGTCCGTGCGCCCGCTTTCTACGCCGGAGTGATCGAAGAAGCGTCCGCGCCAGACTTTAGCCAAGCGGACGACGTTGGCGTCGAAGGCAACGCTCAATTTTTCGGGGAAGCCGGCGAGGATGGCTCTTGGCCCTACGTCTTGCATGAAAGTGCGGTGCACGATCGGCGTTTCCACAGGAACGATCTCCATTGCGACGCTTCCTTCGGGGACAATGCCTTCGGGCAAAGGCATGGAATTTTTGAGGGAAAGATACGACCAGATGGCCTGAATTTGTCTCTTTGTGTCTCCGTCGAGAATGTTTGGGAAAGGCGATTGGCCGCTAAACCAGAATTGCGGCATGCGAGTGCCCGGTTTGAATCGGGCGGGATGGAGCATAAACTGCTCAAACCAGCCGAATTGGAGGCGGTCGTAAGTTGAGGCCAGGTCAATGCCTTGGATGGCGAGGGCGTTTTGGCCGGCGATTCGATGGCAAGTGATGCAGGCAAGGCCGGCGCCAATCTTCGTTCCTACAAAGTCTCTGCCGATTCGGGCGTCGGACTCAAGGAACGGAGGATCGGGATCTGGTTCTAGGTGGCTGTCCGCAATTCCAATGTGCCGAACAAAGGCGGAGAGATTTTCAAGGCCGAAGTGCGGCATTTGCGTTTTCATGTGAATGCGGCGGACGTGCAGGGCTTGAGAACTGAGGACGCTCTGGATGGCGGCGGGCTTCAATTTGGCGCCAACCAAGTCCAAAGAAGGCGGCACTTTGGCTTCTTCTCCCAAGTCGATGTCCCCGATTGAATGGAAGTATTTGGCGGCGAATTCGGCATTAGGTCCGCCAACGCCGCCGCGCCGATGACATGCGTAGCAGTGGAAAACTGCCATAGTTTTCTGGACTTGCTCTCGCGCCGGAAGGGGCTGTTCCCCTTGGCGGTGGGCTTTCAAAGCAGCAAGTATTTGCCGCCGCTGCGCTTGGCTGAGTTGATAGTCGGGCAATCCCCGCCGCACTTGGACACTCAAACAACCGGCGTCCCGTCTGAGATCCAGCTCCTCTAACGGCTTGGCCGAGAAAACTGAAGGCGCGTCGTCCATCTGATGGCAAGAAGCGCAACCCAAGGTTTGGAACTTCCGTTTGCCGGCGGCGGCTTTGGCAGCGTTCACCTGAAAGGCGTCGCTTCCCAACGGCGCCATAGGCAGTCCGCCAAAGCGTCGGAAAACCTCGCGAGGAATCGGCCTCCATTGTCCGGATTGGCCGCCGGCATCCCAAAAGATTTGCAGGCCGCCGCCTCCGCCAGCATTGAAATAGACAAGTTCAAATGCATGGGCGCCTGCTTCCAAAACGCGCCTGCCTTCGCGCCGCCGCATGCCGTGCGTTCCATCGTTGTCCACTACAAGCTCGCTGTCGATGTATATTGCCGAGCCGTCGTCCGAATGAGTTGCAAAGCGGTATTCGCCCTTCTTCGGGGCAAGGATTTGACCGTGGAAACGGAGTGCGTAATGGTTGGATCGGCGTCGGAAGGGAAGATCCAGGGTAATGCTTTCCACGGTTCCTTCTTCGACAGGTTCCAGCACGGCGAAGTCGGGCAGTTTTTGGAAAGAATCCGCTTCGTAATAATCGACGTTCAATCCCGGAATCGAAACCGGCGGCGCATTCTCAGATTGCGGTGCCTCCAGTTGCTCGCGCAGGAGATATACGCTGATTTCCCGCGCCTCGTCTTCGTCCAGCCAAAGCGAGGGCATCCGGCCGGAAGGGCGGATTTCAAGGGGATTGAGAAGAAATTGCGACAGAGCGTTGACGGTGGTTTTGGAAGCGAGATCGCCAAGGGGCTTAAAACCCTCCAGCCGAACTCCTTCTTTTTCTTCTTGGGGGCCGTGGCAAGCCGCGCAACCTGTTGTATGAAAAAGTTCCTCTCCCCGCGCCCGCGCTTCCAAAGTGCCGCCGGTTTGCGAAAACAAAACCGGACCCCCCAGCGAAGTTAAAAAATGGGTGAGTTCCTCCGTTGCTTGCTTCCGCTCAGCGGCGGGCGAAGAATGCAGAAGGTTCGGCATCGTGGCGCCGGGCTTTACTTCGTGCGGCGACGCAAGGAATCGGCGGAGATATTGCGGAGTGACGCGAGAACCAACGGCGCTTAAATCAGGAGACTCCTTGCCCCAAAAACGGTTTCCCGCCGCTTGATGACATTGAGTGCAGGCCAGTTCACCAATGAGAATCTCTCCAAGAAAAGCTTCGCCGCCGCCATTCGCAGCGAGATGATCTACACCGGGAATCACCGGCGCAGCGCGTAGAACTTTCGAAAACAAAAAAACCGCCGCGATCCCGACAAACCAACCGCCGGAGCGGGCAAGACGAACATACAACATAGAGCGAAGCTTTGCCCAAATAGAACGTCTTTGTCAACCGGAAGAACGCCCCGAACGCAACAAAACGCCGCCGCAATGAAAGCCTTGCTAGGCGCGCTTGCCTCATCCAACATTGCAAGAGAAAACAACGAGTTGCGAATCTCGCGCAAATTTAATATTATAAAGGTTGTCGATGATGAATTCAACCTATTCCAATAATTCGAATCGAGGGCGAACGCCGGCAACTTGCAAATGGCTGGTAGCGTGTCTGCTATGCGGGGTCTCGCAGGCCTTCGGGCAAGACAATGCCGCAGACCAGCTCTACAAACGAACCATCTCCGCCTACAGCGCCGGCATGGTAGCCGAAGCTCTGGAACTAGCGAATCAGGCAATTGCCTCCTCTCCCAAAGAACCAAAACTATATCTTGCCCGCGGTTACATTCACCAATACGAACGCAGACATCAAAAAGCTGTTGATGATTTTTCAAAAGCGATCAAGTTGGATCCAAATTCCATCGAAGCCTGGCAACGCCGCGGCGAAGAGCAATTCAAACTAGCGCAATTCAAAGAATCCGTCGCCGACTTTGAACGTGTAATCCAACTCCGTCCGCAACGCGCCCCTTACCATTGGCAACTGGGCATCTCCTATTACTATACCGGCCAACATCTAAAAGGAATGAGCCTTTTTAAAAAACACCAAACCGTGAATCGCAACGACGTCGAAAACGCAGTCTGGCACTACCTTTGCGCGGCCAAGGTTCACGGACTGGACGAAGCAAAGAAACGCCTATTGACTATCTCCGAAGACACCAGAACGCCGATGATGGAAATCTACGCCCTCTTTGGCGGACAAGGAACGGAAGAGCAAGTGCTTAAACAAGCGCATCAAGGCCGCGTAATCGGCGGCGCGCGGGCACGGCAGATTTTTTACGCCCATCTCTACTTGGGGCTGTACCACGAAGCGCAAGGAAACTCGGACAAAGCCTACAACTATATTAAAAAGGCATCGCAACAATACAAAGAAAACGGATATATGGGGCAGGTGGCCCGCGTCCACCGCCTCTGGCTGGAACGGAAGCGGAAGACGCCTTAGGCATCTCTTATACAAAGGATTGCCGCTCACTTTAGGGTTTAATATAAATAATATAAACATAGTTTTATTCTTTTATTACTAACATAGAAAACATGCGAACTTTAGTCATCGGCATAGACAGCGGAACACAATCCACCAAAGCATTGGTAGTCAATGCGGCCACGGGGAAGGTTGAGGGTTCCGGCTCGAAAGCCTACGGGTTTATCGAAGGATTGCCGCCGGGCGCTAAGGAACAAAACCCGGCAATCTGGATGAACGCGGCGACGGACGCCGTCCGCCAAGCATTAATACAAGCCAAAGCCAAGCCCGCAGAAACGCGCGCCCTAGGGGTAAGCGGACAACAGCACGGCTTTGTGCCTCTGGACAAAAAAGGACGAGTAATCCGAGCGGCAAAGTTGTGGTGCGACACCTCCACGGAAGCCGAATGCAGGCAAATCACGGAACGAGTCGGCGGCTTGAAGGCCGCCCTGCAAGCGGTTGGCAACGCGATTTTGCCGGGCTTTACCGCGCCGAAGATTCTCTGGCTCAAAAATCGCGAGCCGCAAAATTACCAAAAACTAGCGACGGTTCTCTTGCCCCACGACTACTTAAACTATCGACTCACAGGCCGGGCAGTGATGGAATGCGGCGACGCCAGCGGAACAGCCTTGCTCGACGTGCGGCGGCGAACTTGGAGCGAGCCGTTGATTGCAGCCGTCGATGATTCTCTGGCGGCAAAGTTACCGCCTCTCATTCCCAGCGAAGAACCAGCCGGAAGCCTGCAACCGTCTGCCGCCGAAGAACTGGGACTTACCGATGAGGTTTTGGTCAGCGCCGGCGGCGGCGACAACATGATGGGGGCAATCGGCACCGGAAACACCGAGCCGGGCATCATCACCGCCAGCTTCGGTACCAGCGGCACCATTTACGCCTGCGCCGCAGAACCCATCGTCGATCCCATCGGCGAAATTGCCGCTTTTTGCGACTCCACAAACCGCTGGCTCCCGCTTTTGTGCACGATGAACGTCACCTCGGCCACCGAAATGATTCGAAACCACTATCAATGGACTCACGACCAATTCGAAAACGCCGCCCGGAATGTCCGCACGGGAAGCGACGGCTTGATTCTGCTTCCCTATTTGGAAGGCGAGCGAACGCCCAACCTGCCTGATGGAACGGGTGTCTGGTTGGGAATCAATCCCCGCACTTCGCAACCGGGACACTTTGCGCGGGCGGCAATGGAAGGAGCGACTCTGGGCATGAACTACGGCCTCGCAAGACTCGAAAAACTCGGCGTCTGGCCCGATCAAATTCGAGCAACGGGCGGCGGCGCCAAATCCAAACTATGGAGACAAATCATGGCCGACGCGTTCAACGCCAAAGTAGTCACCCTGCAAGTGGAAGAAGGAGCCGCCTACGGCGCCGCCTTGCAAGCGCTTTGGTGCTGGCGGCGCCAACAAGGAGAAAACGTTTCCATCACCGCACTGACCCGCCAATTTGTGCAATGCAACCCAAACCAACAAGCTGTCCCCAACCCGGAAGCCATCGAACAATATCGAATTTGTCAGAAGTTGCAAGACGCCGCCTCCCTCGCCCTTCGCAAAGTGTTCTCCCAACACCGCTTATTCATCGCCAAACCTTAACCAACCCCAACCTCCCAAAACCCAAACAGCAGAATCAAAACGCATTCTATTCTCCAACCCGTCACCACCCCCACCCGCCGCTCGCCAGAAAAATCCCCAAATTTTTGCGCCCCTTCAAGTAAAGACAAAGACGCTTTGAGGACGGCTGTTTTTTTTCAGAAAAAATCGCTTACCACCTTTCAACAGGACCTTTCGGCACAGGAATGCGATCTCGACGGAAAACCGCCGGCTCATCTGCAAATTCAGATTGCAGAACCCCGGGATGATAGCGCGGCAAAAGTTGCCCGTCATCGCCGAGAAACGGCCGCCGCCATTCCAGAAATTCCGCCAGAATCTTCTCGAACTCCTCCCTGCTGGAAAGACGCACAATCTTCCGATTAAAAGGCTTCGCAGGTCCAAATCGTTTGGAATACCAAGGTGCCACTTTGCGAAACATAAGGCAAGCCCTCCCCTCGCCAAAAACATCAATCATTCGACTAAAATGACGACGCATAACGCGAAGACGCTCCTCAAAACTAGGTTCAGATTCCAGCCGACCAGAAGCCAAATAAGTTTGCGTATGTTGAAAAATCCAAGGATTGTAAAAAGTGCCTCGACCAATGCCCACCCCAACGCAACCGGTCTCCTCCAACATGCGCCCGGCGGACTGCGGCGTCGTGACATCCCCATTGCCAATCACCGGCACGCTACGAACCGCCTCCACCACCGCCCGAATGCCGGCCAAATTAACTTTGCCCTCAAATCCTTGCTGCCGAGTTCGACCATGAACAAAAACAGCCGCAACGCCCACATCCTCCAACGCGCGAGCAAGATCCGGCGCCGTAAGATTATCCGCATCCCAACCCAAACGCATCTTCGCCGTAACCGGAATGCGTAATGCCTCTACCATCCCTCCAACCAACCTCGCCGTTTGACGCAACTCCTTCATCATTGCCGAACCTCCCCCCACCCGACAAACCTTCCTCACCGGACACCCCATGTTAATGTCCACAGAAGCAACACCACGATCCTGAAGGAAAAGCGCCGCCTCCCGCATCTCCTCGGCAACACTCCCAAAAAGTTGAACCGCCAAAGGACAATCCCCAACATCCGTCTCAATCAATTCAATCGCCTTCGAATTCCCTTCCAAAAGAGAACGGGCATTAACAAGATCCGTAGTCGCCAAATCCAAACCACCCAACTCGCGAATCGTAAGACGAAAAGGTAAATTTGTATACCCCGCAAGCGGAGAAAGAAAAAGATTCGACCGAAGCCGCAACGATCCAAAAGTCAATATATTTCCCCACCTTACCCACAAAAAATAAATCCACCAACCACCAAACACAATCCACAACGGACAAACAAAACTCCGCTCCCAAATTCAAGCCATCTCAAAAAACCAAAAAACAATCTCACAAAATCTCTCATCCAGAATCTTTTTTGCCGCGCACAACCTTTCCTCTCTCCCACTTTTCACAACCCAATTAAAAACCGCCCGCCAAACCCAACAAAAACCTTCCTCCCTCAACGTTTCAACAGCGCAGAAGTCTTGACCGCCAACATCTCATACCCCGTCGCCGCATTCATTGACACCCTCCGAACCCGCCGATACCCCATCCCGCCTATCTCCTCCACACTCCCCTCCGCCTACCAATGCCAAGCCGCTAACAACTCCCCCAAACTAAACCATATCCACCATGCTGGCGGTGGACATCAAAGGCCATCACGGCAAACGCAACACTGGATCTAGCAACTTCAATATCGTAGCGTCGCCAAAGGCGCTAATCAACTTTGCCCCGCCCGCAATCAAAACAACATGCCCGCCGCCGGCACCAGCCAGCGATGCGCAACCTCCCCGAACTTTGCTTTGCTCCTCTTCTTCATCGTATACGATACGGATTCTTGTCTCTTTCGTTTTCTTTTTGTCGCCGCTTTATTGACCTTATGACGACATAACATGATAAAAAGGCAAAAATAAGCAAAATAAACCGATAAGCCTGACGCTGAGTGAGCCATGGAATCGGACGAGGTTGAGGCTTGCCCGTTTTCGGCGGTATCAAAAACCTTACCCCAGCCGGATTATAGAGAACTTCGCCTGTGTCATGGTTTATTTTTGTTACTCGTTTAATTCCATCCCAAAGGCTCAATCCAAAGGTGTCTTCATCTTTGAAGTCGGGATTTAAGTCAACTTCAAGAAACTTTGCTTCGGCAATCCAAGTTTTGTCTCGCACTAAATCTTTTTCTTCTTTGCGCCAAAAGAAAGGAAAGTAGTTCTCGTCAAATGAATTCATCTCATACAGCAAAAGAGACTTGCCCGGCACCAATTTTTCCGCCCGCAACAGCCGGGGCGGATCGTGCTTGTCCAGCCAATACGAATACTCGCACGTCACGAACTCGGACAAGGCGCCCGCCATTGGATTCTTCTTGCCCGCAATCCTTTTCAGCGCTCCTATCGCCTTTCCTACCTATGGACCTTTCATGCTTCAATACGATGCGTGTAGCCGGCTGTCCGTTCAGTTCTTCATCATAAGCGCGAACTAGCGCCTTGGCCTTGTTATCCCCCAGAACCCCCTCGATTTTCAAAAGGTCTGGAACCACGCCATCAAACGATTCCAAAGGACTGTTGGAAACCGCACATTCCTTTAGCTCCTTAGCCGTCTTCATGTCTTTCTTGGCAAAGTAAAAGACTAAGGGAAGGCCTATATCTGGATCCAGCACCCAAGCCTTCCATAAATGGGGTTTGATGTGAAAGATTCCTTCGCTGACAGAAGCGCCTACAAAGTTCACTTCCGATTGCATATGGCGATGCGCACCGAAAGACTTGACGTCTGGATGCTCCGTCCCTCTCAAAAATTGGGATCGGCTATATGAACGTTAATGCGGTCGTACACTAGTTTTCCAGAATCGAATGCCTGCAGCCGTGCTTCATATGT
Organism: Limisphaerales bacterium; assembly: GCA_965203425.1. Classification (GTDB taxonomy): domain Bacteria; phylum Verrucomicrobiota; class Verrucomicrobiia; order Limisphaerales; family AAA164-E04; genus UBA2970. The sequence continues at coordinate 1,676,487 of OZ241891.1, forward strand.
ATCTATCATATCCTTCATGATTGCCTCTGTGCTTTTCCCGGCATCTAGTTCTTGTTGAGGTTTCTCTTTCCACGCTCCGCTCCTGAGATGTTCAATGGAATCCATGTCCGTTTCGTCCGTTCGATAGAGATCTTGTCCCGAAAACCACTCTCGAACTCTCCCATTACTCCCCTTGTAATTCGCGGCGAAATCCCGAAGTCTTTGAGCCACTTCCTCTCTTGTGGGAGGGGTTTCGTTCAATGCTTCAGCTAATTCCGTATCATGTTCCAACGAGCTTTCCACTGCCGCCTCAAAAAGTTCTCCTTTCTGATGTCCCGCCGTTGGATTTAGCTGATGAACTGCCGCCTCAAAAAACATTTTCTCCGGAATTCCTCGCGTGGCGATTTGAAACAGACGGGTGACTTCCGAAACCGTCGGCTTGCGCCAGTTTTGAGAAGTGTCGTCTACCTCGCCCGCCGCCATTGACAACGCGAACACCGCCAAAAGCAAATGTGTCCACTCTAACATAGTCGTTCCCTCCCTTTCTGTAACGTTCTACTGTCTTTTCGGGCAACTCTCGGCCTCTTCAACCATCCTTCCAATCTTTATTTTTCTAACAAGGCTCGATATTCCTTTGCGTTCCTTGCGCATAGCCAATGCGCTTTCCTGCCTGGCGGCATTTTCGTCTTTTCTTCGCCTCTCAATCCAGTCTTCCATTTTCCAATCATCCGTTTGCCCGGCGTTTCTTCGCGCATCATCGAGCAGGGGGCAACTGGCCAACAAGTGAGGATGGGGAAATGTGCCCATCTGTTCCCTCAAAAAAACGAGAAGAATCTGTCTCTCCCGCGTTGTCATCCGACTTTTCTATTCCCATGAGTGTCCTGACGAAGAGACGCTCATCTGGGGCGGGAAAGTGAGGAAAAGGAGCGCGTTTTTCTTGGGTTTGGATGGTTGTTGTGTTGGTGAGAGCGGCAAGAAAGTTTGGAGGAAAATAATTGTGGAGTGCCGCGGTTTTTGGGTTCGTTTGTTTTGGTTTTTCGGTTTTTCGGCGGCTTGAATGGGGAGATGATTGCGAATGGCTGAATCATCACTTTATGGGCGGACTTTGGTTTGGCGTTTGTGGCAGGTGGGTTATTGAGTTTTTGTTTGGATGTCTTGGCGCTGAGCCATGCGGGCGAAGGGGCCGTTTTGGGATAGGAGTTGAGGATAGTTGCCTTGTTGGGCGATGAGGCCCTTTTCTAACACGATGATTTTGTCCATGGCTTGAAGGGTAGAGAGACGGTGGGCGATGCAGATGACGGTTCGGTTTTGGGCGAGGTGGTCGATGGCGGTTTGGACTTCGGCTTCGGCTTGAGCGTCTAGGGCGGCGGTGGCTTCGTCTAGCACTAATATGGGGGCGTTGCGGATGAAGGCGCGGGCGATGGCGATTCGCTGGCGTTGCCCGCCAGAAAGAGCGGCACCGCGTTCGCCAAGTTGGGTTTCGAATCCTTTGTGTAGTTTTTTGATGAATTCAGCGGCATGGGCTTGTTGGGCGGCTTGGAGGATTTCTTTTTTCGTGGCGTTGGGGCGTCCGCAGCGGATGTTTTCGGCGACCGATTGGTCGAAGACGACTATGTCTTGGCTGACGAGGGCGAGCAGTTTGCGGCAGTCTTTGACTTTGAGCTGGCGCAGGTCTTTCCCATCAAAGAGGACGGCGCCTGTTGTGGGATCAAAGAAGCGGAAGAGGAGGTGGATGAGCGTGCTTTTGCCAGAACCGCTTTCGCCGGCGATGCCTAGTTTTTGGCCGTGCGGGATTGTTAGGTGGATGTTTTGGAGAGCCATGTTGGAAGGGGTAGCGCGAGGGTAGGCGAAGGAAACATTTTTGAACTGAACGGCCTTTGAGAAGGTTTGTATGGAAATGGCTTGAGGAGAGTCTTGCACTTCTGGCGTTTCGGCTAAGATGTTTTGTAGGCGGGCGACGCTCACGCTTGCCTGTTCGAACAAGACGTGTAGTTTGGCCAGTTTTTTTATCGGCATGTAAAACATAATTAGTCCTATAAAGAAGGTAATTAGGTCCGGCGCACTGCGTTCAGTTTGCACGACGAACACGATGAGCATGCCGACGGCGATCATGGACACGGTTTCGATAATGGGGCCTACGATTTCCTGCGAGCGAACTCCCCGCATAGTATAGCCGAATAGTTGTCTGGACAGCCGGCGAAAACGCGCCACTTCTCGCTCTTCTAATCCAAAGGCTTTCACTACCCGAATTGCAGAGAGCATTTCCACAATAAGACTGGATTGTAGATTGAAGCGCATTTCGGTAATTCGCCAACACCGACTAACTAATCAATACTGAGCCATAAATCACTGGTTGGTGGCCGCTGGATGCCTCTCTTGTATTCGCCGGCGGAAGAAAACAAAACCCAAAGCAAAGAGGGCGAATATGAGCGCGTATTCCTCGGGTTCGGGGATGATGTTGCTGTGTATCCGCATGGTCACTCCACTTCCCGCAAAGTTCGGGTTCAGCCCCGCCTAGTTCGCCACATTCTTAATCTGAAAATCCCCCTATCGGCTTCTCCAACAATCCCGAACCCGTCCAAGAAGAAGCCTGCCCAGCATAACTCCCATAGTTGAAGGAGCTGCTCACCCGAATGCCGACATTATTCGCGACATTCACATCGTTCATGAACATCCAAGCAATCGTTCAGCTGACAGGAGTGGTGCCCATAGTGATGGTAAGCGTATTAGTGGTGCTGGCAGCAAAGGTGATGTTCGTTCGGCCGCCGCCCGGAATTCTCTTTCTGACCGAATCGATGTCTATGGTATTATCGTTAGAAAATAAGAAAGAAAATGGAAAGTTGGTATCGCTGGGCCTGTTGGCGTTGTAAATGTTTTCGCTATTGGGTACGCTAAACCACCAAGTGTCCGTTAGATTAGCATTATTAGAAACTGAGGATGTTCGGATGCCAATGCTACTGTTGCACACAGTGGGAGAACTGCTAAACCCCCAGCGTGTGTTGCTAGCGTTACCCCCTCCCCGCTATGGTAGACACAATATACGACTGCACCTGGCTTTGCTCCATAGAAACCAAAGAAGAAAGGGCATCAACTACCAAAACCACCAACCTGCACGTATGCCCGTTGCCTCAATTTTGACACAAACTATAGAATCCTCTCTATCATGTTACATCTTCCCTTGATATGAAATGACTAATAAACAACCGCAAACGAAATCAATAATCGTAAAACAAACTGGTTTCTAAATCAAAAGAATCAACGATGCAATTCAATTTGCAATGTGGCCTGGCTTGTTAGTAGTCCCCCATACCGCAAAGCGTCAAAGCCAAATCCACAAAAAGTTGAGAAAAGAGGAAAGAAAGTTTGTTAACAGAAACAAAATCCGCAAAAAGCACGCCATTTCATCTTGCCGTTACGGGAAAGGAATCTTTGTTGATTGGTGTTGAGTGAGGAGGGGGGAGTCGTTGTTGGAGTGGCTAGTGGTGGGGGAGTGTTTTTATGTAATCTTTATGGTCAACGGTTGTGGTTGGTTTCTGGTTGTATATTTTTCTTTGGGTTTGAGGTAGTTGGGTTGTTGTTTTGGAAAGGTTGGATGGTTGAGGGTGTTCTGTGAGGATTGCTATGTTGTGAAACGAATGATGTGATGAACAAATTTCCGTTGCCGGTGATTATTCATGCAAAAGAAGGCAAAGAAGAAAAAGGTTATAGTGCTAGGTTGCGGTTTGTTGGGGAGAGGAAGGCTTTTATAGGAAGGAGTATTTTATGGATTGCGTTCGGATCTGATGTTGATTGTTTGCGGGTGGGGAAGTGTTTTGCATGAGTGCGTGTGAGGTTAGTGTTTTCAAAGTTTGTGGATTGCAGAGAATGGGGAAAGAGATTGGATTTGTGGAGAGTGGCGTGGCAAGGTTGGGATTGGGAAATTATGGATTCGGGGTTTGTTGATTTAACGAAGCGATGAGGCACAGAGGCTGGGGATTGGTTTTGTGATTGTGAATTGCTGAGCACTCGCTACTGGCGCTGGTTGCCGGCGAAGCGTTGAAACGCATAAGTGAGACAAGATCTGGTGATAGTTGGAGTTTTGAGAAATCCAAAGGAGAATCGGCAAGCGTGCGTCGGCATCGGGCGAGGTTTTGAGCGGATTAAGAAGTTCATCGATTACTCGCTGCTCTAATATACGAATGACAAAATGGAAGGTTGTCTTTACGCGGATTCTGCCGACTGTCAATGTGTTGAAGGGAGTCCTTCGGCCATGAATTTCATCGGCTTTTTCTATTTTGCGTTCTTTCTTTTATAGAGCGTAAAAGTTGGGAATGAGCCTGTTTCGCGCTTTGAATGCTCGTTGCCGAATTTAACAAAGTTGTTGCTCAATTCTCCCTTCCCCGCTTATGATTGACCGTAGCGGGCATGGCTCTCATTTTGCAACATCCCTTCCGATTTTTGCGGAAGCTCGGCGCTTTCTCGGTCTGGGCGGCTCAGCTTTTCTTTCACTGCATTCGTCTGCGGAAAGGAGGACGGTTTGTCGCCGAGTGTCGCCAAGAATGGATGCGGTCGAATGCTCGGCGTCTCGCACAAATCCTCCGCCTCCGCATTCGCTTGGCCGGCAAGGTTCCTGAATGGGGTCTTATTGCGTCCAATCACCTCAGTTATCTCGACGTCGTTGTGATCGCCTCCGTTGCGCCGGGGATTTTTGTCAGCAAAAGCGAGGTTCGGCACTGGCCCGTTATTGGAATACTTAGCCGCTGGGCGGGCACGCTCTACTTGCGCCGCGCGCATCGATCCGACCTTGCGAGGATTGGCCGGGAAGTTGCGGCGCTCCTTGAGGCCAAAGAGCGGGTTGTTATTTTCCCGGAAGGCACCAGCACGGACGGAAAACGCGTCCTCGGCTTTCATTCTTCTCTTTTTTGGGCCGCCGAAACGACTCGAAGTCCGACAACTCCTTGCTTCCTCAAATATCACGAGCCGGGAAACAAACCAGAACGCCGCGTCTGTTTTCAGGGAACAGCGCTGTTTTTGCCCCACTTTCTGAATCTCTTGTCCCTTGAATTCATTGAAGCCGAAGTTGTTTTCGGCGAACCGATTGCCGGCGACGCAACACGAAAGCATCTTGCCCAAGCCGCTCATGCCGGCGTCTGCCAAATCGCCGCGGCATCGCAAGCCGTTCAAAAGCCCCGCGCCAACTCCGCAAACCAACGTCAAAAACACGTTGAGTCCGACTTTTCCATCGACGGCAACGCCCAAACTGCGAAGGAATGCAAAAAGACAGAGGCCGTCTGATTTTACCATTGCGTTATGAAAATCCACCGAATCGACGTCTATCAAGTGAACCTCCCTCTTTGCGAAGGTTGCTACAACTGGTCTGGCGGCAAGTCCGTTTCCGTATTTGACTCCTCCATCATTGCAGTCTCGACCAACGACGGCTTTGTCGGCTACGGAGAAGTTTGCCCTTTGGGGCCTTCCTACCTGCCGGCCTACGCGCGGGGAGTTCGCGCCGGAATTGCGGAAATCGCTCCCCGCTTGATCGGATGCAATCCCTGCGAACTCGAAAAACTCAATCGGCGCATGGATGGACTTTTGCAGGGGCATCCCTATGTCAAATCAGGAATCGACATCGCCTGCTGGGACATTCTAGGACAAGTGTGCGGGCAACCGCTCTGCACCTTGCTCGGAGGCCGTTACGGAGACAATTACGCACTCTATCGAGCCATTTCCCAAGAATCCCCTGAAAAAATGGCGGACAAAGTCGCCTCCTACCGCGCCGAAGGATACTCTCGCTTTCAACTCAAAGTCGGCGGCAACCCGGACGAAGACGTCGAACGCATCCGGGCAACATCCCAACAACTCAAAACAGGCGACACATTAATTGCCGACGCCAACACCGGCTGGCTCATGCACCAAGCCCTGCGAGTCATCAACGCCGTCCGCAACATCGACGTCTACATCGAACAACCCTGCTCCACCTACGAAGAATGCCTCTCCGTCCGCCGCCGCACGCCTCATCCCTTCATCCTCGACGAAACCATCGACAACCTAGAAATTCTGCTCCGCAGCCAAGCAGACATGGCAATGGACATAGTGAACATCAAAATCAGCAAGTTCGGCGGCCTCACCAAAGCCCGACAAGCGCGCGACCTTTGCGCCCAACTAGGCATAGCCATGACCATCGAAGACAGCTGGGGAAGCGACTTCGCCACCGCCGCCATCGCCCACCTCGCCCACAGCACCCCAACCGAACTGCTGTTTACCTCCACCGACTTCAACAGCTACACCACCATCAGCACCGCAAACGGCGCACCCCAACGCAAACAAGGCCGAATGAAAGCCCCCCACAAACCCGGACTAGGAATCACCCCCAAACCAGAAATCCTCGGCAAACCAGCGCTAACTATCCCCGCCTAACCGCCTTGCTTGTCCCATTTTTACATGTTTATTAAAACACAAAGCCAAAACATTTTTCTTCCAATCGCGAAAACGGTTTTTTCCTTTTTCACAAAGAATTTTGCCCCGTTCCTGCTGTTCCAAAGCAAACTTTTCCACAAATTTTTGAGACTCGATGGCAACCTAAATTCGGAACGGTCGGCAAAAACTCCCAAAATTCCAAGAAAAACGCCAATTTTCTCCCGCAGAAAAAAAGTTAAAAAGAATTGCGCAAAAAGCTTGATTTCTGAATCGTTTGGGTTTATGTTGCCTCTCGATATCGGTTGACGGCCGCTCCAATCTTCTGGATTGGGGCGCCTGCCAAATACAGTTTGATTTGGGGCGCCTGGAGTAGATCAATTCCCGGTTGACGCCATAAGTGAACAAGTGGGGATCTCTCGCTTTTGCGACCGTCAACGATATCAACGGCCCGATGCCGTTGGGTCGTGGTTTGCTTGTCGAACGGCAAGAATTACGGTTGCAGTTACGAAAGAAGAGATTAAGTTCAACGGAGATTGCTCATGAAGATTACATTACTGAGAATCATCAGCGTCGTCGCGACAGCGGCGGCTCAACAGAAGACTGCCATCGCGCAGAAGTCGGCCCGCTCTTTTCCAAAGACGGGGAAAATCGCCCTCCTTTTAGCTATCTCGGCGGCAATCTTATCCGCTTTGCCGAACGCAGAAGCGGCGGAATCAGGTTCCAAGAAAAGAACGCTGGTCGAAGTGTTGCCTTTTGAACCCAGCATAGAAGGCATCAGCTTTTGGCTTTTGGACAAGGCGCTGGATGAAATCGGAAACGAAACTTGGGCCGAAATCAAACAATCCGTCAAAGACTCTTGGGCAAAGGAAATCGATCCCTACAAAGACGATTGGGCCAGCAACAAAGCCCTGGAGCCATATTGGGAGCGCGGCCACTACAACCTTATCCTGAACAAGGATGACTTGACGGTTGTTATTAGTTATCAAGGCCGAGAACACTTGGACAGCAGTGCCAAAGGACACTTATTTGTGTGGGACAGCAACAACCAACGCACGCTCACGACGCTTAAAGGCGCCTCGGCAGCGCAATACATTGACGCCGAAGGCATGAATCTGGACGGCTATTATTACAAATACCAGTATTCCGTGCGGGCTTTCTGGGATTTGGATGGCGACGGCGTCAAAACTTGGAGCCGATGGTTCCCCAATGTGTCCGGCAATGAATGGAGCTGGATAGGTCATGGAAGTTTTGACAAGGCTGCCGCCCGCGCCGAAGTGCAGGGCTGGAACACGACCGAGCGAGAGTATGATTTGTCTTCTTTGATACACAGCGTGGATGAAGTTTGGTCGGTAGGCAGTTTCTACTTCAACACGGTTCTGACGATGGACACTCGGGTGCATCCCAAAGTCGTCCAGCATGATGGAAATTACATCGTCACCATTACCGGCGAATACACTGATGTGGAATACGCTTGTTGCGATTCAGACGGAACCGGCAGCGCAAGTGATGTGGGGGATCCTCGAGAAATATACGAAGAACACACTTGCCAATTTAATCAATCCCATCCGGTAGTGCAACACGGCATTCGTTTTACTTTGGGAGACAACCAGCGAGTCATTGACATGGACGCCAAAGGCGCCGCCGAACGCCGAGCGGTAAAACACGACGTGAAGGGACGGTTTAAAAAGCTGCGGATGATTGGTTTTGAAAGCCAGTTTCCCAATAGAGAATGGGACCTCGATATGTACGAATTTCACACTTGGCCCGGTATGACTAACCGGGTGGTCATGGAAAAAACTTACTACAAGGAAAAGGTGAGTGAGGAGTATCAGATTGAAGAGATAAAGTTTGATCAGCCGGGACAAACAAATGATGTTCCCAGCACAACGGAATAGAAAGGAAACCAAAGAATGAACGATAAGTGGATGATATACTTAGGCGTTGGAATGTGCGCCATAGTTGCTATGTTTCTGGTCTTCGGAGGAAAGAAGAAAGGAACAACAGTCAAACCGGAACCGGTTGTGGAAGTGGTGGAAGAAGAGGAAACTTCTCCAGAGCCTAACGAACCAAGCGCAGAGCAGAGGAGTCGACAAGCTCAACTGCAAGCGGCCACCGAAGCTTGGCGACAAGCCAACGAAGAATCTGCCGCAGAAGAAGCGAGGATTGCTCGACTAGCGGAGGAGTACAAGCAAGAACTAGCCGCCAAAGCCGCCGCCAAGGCAGCCAAAGAAAAAGCGGAGCGGGAGTATTGGGAGGATCGGAAGGAATGGGTGGAAAACTTTCCCTTCGAGCCAACCTACCATCCTGAGTTGACTTATGTTCCGCCACAAGGCGAGAAGTGGAATGTCAGGGATGAAGACGAAGAAAAGATGATGTTTGCCGTGGCGCGGCATGGTTTCATCAGGCGTTTCTACGAGAATCCCCTGCGCTACACCAGAGGTTTCGAGATGATAGTGAAGATCATGGAGGAATACGGCTACGGGAATAATCCAGAACGTATTAGTAATGTCTATAATGCTGTAAGCGGTTATTACGAGAAAGTTGCCAAAGCCGCTGAAGATCCGGACGGACGAGTGCCGAATAACATGGCTTTCAATGAGCGGGGATACAGCACTTGGCGAGAGAAGGCTAATAGAGGGTACAACGTTATTGTCGGCAACATGAGAGATCACAATCGCCTGTTGCCCGGGGAAGAACTGATGCCCAGAGAGATTGCCGTGGAGATTCGGGAGCGCATTCTAGCCGAAATTCCGGAGGAAGAGTTCATGCAATATCAAGGTTGGTTTGCCTACAAGCATGACTACGAAAAAGACCTCAACCCCGGCGATCCTTTGCTAATGAAATAACACCCCAAAACCAATAAACTGAAACCTAGCCAAAGCCAATCCCCTTCCTTTCTTTGGGATTGGCTTTTTGGAGTGGAGTCGGTAGACTAGCCGGCGAGATGAAAAAGTCGTATTGGATCATATTGTTTGGGGTGGTGGTGATTGGGGGGTTGTTATTGTTAGGGCCGAGGCCGACGGAGAAGCGGGAGGCGGTGGAAGGGAAAACACCACTACCCAATGCGGAAAAGGTTGAAGAACCAAATGATGCAGGATGGCAAGGAATTCGAGAGCCCTCGGCATTCCCGGCAGAAGAGCGAGCCGAGGCGATTCGTTTGGCGAACTGGGAGGCGATCTTTCCTTGGAAGCCGACACTAGCCAGAGATTATCGGTTCAAGCCGAAACAAGTCATGTTGCGCTATACTACCCGACCTAGTAATAGGAATTACCCAATGACCACGCGAGAAAAGCAACTGCTAGAGCATGGCTGGAAGTACCGAAGTAATACGGACCGAGCTTTGGCAAAAGATATCTCACACTGAAGGAATTCTTTGAGTGGGAAGGGCGATTTTCAGAGCCATTTGAGGAATTCTACCGCATATTGGAAGAACACGGATTCGACTACGATCCCACTATCATCTTCCTTGCATTCAGTGACCTGTGGAACTATCATCATCGTAAGGCCAATGGGGGAAAGGATAAATATAACCCGCGCAGAACAACAGACTCGGCACGAGAAAGCTTGGCGGGACGGCTCTGCAGAACCGATTGGATGCATCTAAAAATGCTTTCGGAGGAAAATGTGCCGAATGCTTGGAAGCTGGCCGATCGCTTGATTGCGGAAGTGAAAGGTGTTTTGGAAGCGGTTCCAGAGCATCCGAATCTGATCTCGAACACTCTTCAATGGGATTCAACAGATCTGCATGCATTAATGAAAGGTGAAGAAGAGTTGTTAGTGCCATATGAGGGTTGGTATGAAAAGCATGTTTTGCGGGAGGCCGAGCGTGTGGGAGACATTGAAATTCGCTATCCGCCGGGCGTCGTTCCCGAAGTGGAAGCGGTGAACGTGAGAAACGCTCGCTTGACGGATGCGTCTGGCGATCCGACGCCTTATTATGAAGGGATAGAAGTGGCGATAGTGGATGAGAAGTTAGATGGGGAGATTCCGTTGCGGGTGGCAACTGATGGGACGGTTCGGTTGCCTCCGGAGGAGGAGTATGAGGCGATTTTGGAGAGGATTACGCCCTCGCCGCCGCCAATGTCGGAGTCACCAACGAAGGTGAATCGTTGAGGGGGAGAACCAGTTCTGTCAGAGTAAGCAAACACAAAACCAAGCAATTCAAACAGGACGACAAACCAATTCGGCAAGGCTGGTTTTTTCATTTGGGGCTGGCCTTTTTTGCGGTTAGCGTTTCTTGGGTGGGGTGTGTTGTGCTTTACAGAGGGGTAGTCGGCAATGTAGCATCTTTGTTTCATGAGTGCGGAGCAGAAAGAGCGTGTGGTCATTGGGATGAGCGGCGGGGTGGATTCTTCGGCGGCGGCGGCTTTGTTGCAAGAGCAAGGCTATGAAGTCGTTGGCATTACGTTGAAGCTTTGGCCGCAAGACTGCATTTCCCGGGCGGAGGACAAATGTTGCGGGCCGCAAGCGGTGATGGATGCTCGGAATGTGTCGCATCGATTGGGCATTCCATTTTACTTAGTGGATGAGGCGGCGGATTTTCAAAAGGAAGTGATTGAGTATTTCGCTGCTGAATACCGCGCCGGACGCACGCCCAATCCCTGCGCGATGTGTAATGAGAAGGTTAAGTTCGGCGCTTTGATTCGCTTTGCGCGGAGGCTAGGGGCGGAGAAGGTTGCTACGGGGCATTACGCGAGGATTGAGCGATCTGCGGATGGGGGGCGGATGTTGCTCAAGCGCGGCAAGGATGCTGGCAAAGATCAGAGTTACTTTCTTTTTTCGTTGAAACAGGAGCAATTGGCGCGGACTTTGATGCCGTTGGGCGGGCTTGCCAAGTCGGAAAGCCGCGAAGTAGCCCGCCGAAGCGAACTGCGAACCGCCGACAAAGAGGAAAGCATGGAAATTTGCTTTGTTCCCGACAATGACTACAAGGGGTTTTTGACGAAGACGCAAATGGTAAAAGCGCACAAGGGCGAGATTGTGGACTTAGCCGGAAATGTCCTCGGTCATCACGACGGCATAGAATTTTACACTATTGGACAGCGCAAGGGGTTGGGAGTTTCTGCGCCGGAGCCGCTTTATGTTTTGAAACTGGATCCTGTTTCCAATCGGGTCGTAGTCGGCGGCGCCTCTGAATTAGAGCAAACGGACTTTGTCATCGAACGTTGCAACTGGATTCCCTTTGAAAAGCCTCCTCAGAGAATTCGCGCGCTTGCTCAAATCCGTTACAAGCATCGGGGCGTGCCCGCCATTGTTGTTCCCGATGCAAACGGCAGGGCAAGGGTAAATCTGGAGAGTCCGCAACGGGCGATTACTCCGGGACAGGCTTGTGTCTTTTATCAGGATGATTTAGTTCTTGGCGGCGGCTGGATTGCCCGTGAGTCTTTGGAGATAGCGATCGACGGTTGACGTCGCAAGCAAACGCAAATCACTCACCGCAGGAACGTTTTCCCTAAAGGTTTTGCTTCGAGTCAAGAATTTTGCCGCAGTTTTTGTAGACTCCTTGGTTGTATTTCTATTTTATGAGGCAAAATCTCGTTAAAACAACGTCATCCAAGGTAGAAAATCCCACCAACTTCTCCCGCTTAAACCAACAGCACTCATAATTCACTTTCTGTCAACAAAGCCAATTTCCAAAGGCATCAAGAGAAATTCTTTAACTAGTCCAACACTACGCCCAACCAAATCAATACAACGAAACTGACGACAAAACCGATCCAACCCAAAAACACCCAACCCAACGGCGTCAAGCCAACCGTCAAACCAACATACTCGGCAGAAAATCCCGTCCGCTTTCCTTCGTCCGAATCAGCATTCATAAATTTACCTTCCGTCCAACAAAGTTCACCAGTTGAGAACACAATGGAAATAAATCCCAATTTTCTTCATTTTAAAAAATTCTTGAATCGTTGCCAATAGCGGAGAAGATATTTCACAGAGTGATTTTTTTTCGTGACAGAAGAAGGTTGGGGAGGCATCATAAGTGGATGTCGTTGTTGTTATCAGAAAGAGAAGTTCAGGATCGTCTTTCCTCCGTTCCCGGCTGGAGGCGTGAGAGGAAAACCATTGTTCGCGAGTTTGAGTTCAAGGATTTTCCCAAAGCGATTGATTTTGTGAATCGAATTGCCGAGGCGGCGGAATCTGCCTGGCATCATCCGGACATTGACGTTCGCTGGAACAAGGTTCGGCTATCGCTGAGCACTCACGACCAAGGAGGCTTGACGGCCAAGGACTTTGATCTTGCCGGCACCTTTGATCTCCTCGAGACAATGCGGAGGAAGCAGTGAATCGCAGAAATCTTCGCGCCTAAGGAACAGACGGAAAACGCATTTTGGTCGACGCTGGTACACCCGGAGCGATTCGAACGCCCAACCTTCTGATCCGTAGTCAGATGCTCTATCCAATTGAGCTACGGGTGCGTCGCGCAAAAGAGGAAGGCTAGCAACTTTCCTCTTCAAGCGCAATCGTTTTTTGTCGCTTGATTAACGGCCCAATCAGAATGAGGTTTTTGCGGTTTATTTCTTTTTTCAAGCGGGCAAAGGCGAAGCGGGCAATTTCGACCGTAGATATGTTGGGAGAAAGTTATTCTGGGGACAAGCGGCGCAAACGAAGGTTTCGCCGCAAGAAGCGCCGCCGAGCGGAGCGAGACTATCAATCGATGTGGGAGGGCGTGGTCATCTTTGCGCTGTTTGTTTTGCTGATTGGCGTTGCAGGCGTCTGCTTGTGGGCGGTAATTCCCGGCTTTTTGCGTTATCTGCGGATTACTTTGGGCTGGTGAGGTATGGCTTTTAAAGGCGCTCCTTAAAAAACTGCGCGGCGGCTTGTTGCATTTCGGCGCTGAAAACGTGTCCCGCTTCAAATTCGCGCAGGAGCAAGCGATCCGAATGATTGGCTTTTTCATAGGATTTTCTTAGCTTTTGGCAACCTTTTAGAACGCCTTCCGCATGGAAAATTCCGTCCCGCTTTCCGGTCATTACCAAGAGGGGATTGGGCGCATTCATTGCCGCCACGTCCGGATAGTCCAAGTAACGATGGAGGCCAGGCACAAGCATGGAGCAACCAATGGCATGCTTAGCGTGGGACTTGAGTTGATAAGGAACGGAAGCCATCCAACCCGCTGTTGCCACCGCTCGGATTCTTGAATCCAACGCGCCCAAGTAGCAGGCGCGAATGCCGCCCAAAGAAAACCCAACCGCGCCGATCCGATTGCGGTCGACTTCGGGCCGAGTTAACAAATAATCCACCGTTCGAATGTCTTCCCAGAAAATCAGACCCGGCCAAGTCGTGCCGGCCGCCGTCAAAGTGAGATTGACGAGAGGCTCCATTTGAAGGCTTCGAGCGTTGAAGGCGCCGACGCGATCTGCGGCCAAGTCATTCGGCCGGGCGCGCCAATCTTCCGGATCCTCATCGAGGACCATCCGGCGCTCGCCCCAATACATCAAATCCATCGCCACCACCAAAAAACCCCGCCTCGCTAAATCGGTCGCCAGACTTCGGCCAGCATAATAGTGTTGTTTGAACTCTCGCAGCACCGCATTTTCCGCATTGGTTTCCACCAGTTTCTCCTTGCCCCACAAATAAAAGCCGGAGTGATCGTGCAGAGCGACTATTGCCGGCGTTTGGCGCGGCGGGGCGTCTTTGGGCGCCAACACATAGGCGGGCGCCCGACTATATGGCGAGGTGTTAAACTGGACTTTCTCCAACACATAATCTCCTTTATCGATGGTTTCGATAGTTCGCCCTTGAGCGGGCCACTTTGGTAGATTGTGTTGCAACAAGTCCACAATCTTCGCCTGCGCCATCTGTTTCCAAGACTTCAAAGAACGAAATTGAGGTTGCGTAAACGCCAAAGGAAAATAGGCTCTGGACGCCAACTTTTCCACCAGAGGCCACAAGCTGCCCACATCGGCGCCGGTCTGCAATCTGGGCGCGGTCGGTGGAGAAACCGGAAAAGGCATCCGCGAACCTTGGGCAAACAACCTCTCTGAATTCACCGCCCCGGCGCCCGCTCCGGCCGCTAACAAACTCTTCAAAAAATCCCGCCGAGGCCGCTTCAAGGCATCGCCAGCACCTGAAAGAAAATCCTCTCCGAAAAACTCATCCTTCATTTGCGTTTTATCTTTTGTGTAAGCGGAAGATTGATCAGTGGCCGCAGAAAAAGAAACAGCGTCGAGAACGTTGTCGTCGACATTCGCCATCTTCCAAAGCCTTCAAGCCCCGCCATTTGCATTATTAGTTCCATTTCGCCAAATTTCACTCGCCAAAGCGAGAACGAAAAACCACCGATGTTGACCTGCAAAGCGGATTTTGACCATACTCCAAACTTGATGACCGACGAGCAACATGACGCCTTGATCCAGTTGTTCCGAGATCGAACCAAGCCTTTGCCCACCGCGCCCGCCAAAGTGGAAAAACGAATCCCGAACGCAGTCGACAAAGTCAAAGCCGTGATTTTTGATGTTTACGGCACGCTCATCAGCTCAGGCGCCGGCGACATCAGCTTGACGCAACCGTCCTCTCAAAATGACCTCATCCGCCGCTTGCTCCAGAATGCCGAACTTAAACTTGCAAACGCCTCGACAAACTATGCGACCCAGCTCAATCAGGAAATCCAGCGACGCCATCAAGAAGCCCGTCGGCAAAGAATTGACTTTCCAGAAGTGGACATTCTAGAAGTTTGGGGTACTTTGATTCGCCGATGGACTTGTCAAAACTCCATAAACCCGCCCGATTTGTTCCAGATCCGCCGTCTAGCCGTCGAATATGAATGCGCGGTGAATCCCGTTTGGCCGAACGAAGGGTGCCGAGAAATCATCGATTATTGCCGCCGCGCCGGCCTTCAGTTGGGAATTGTTTCCAACGCTCAATTCTACACGCCGCTGATGTTGGAAGCCCTACTGGGCAAAACGCCGTCCGCGCTCGGATTTCATCCCGCTTTTCAATTGTGGTCATACCTCGAAAAACGAGCCAAACCCGATTCCGCGCTCTGCGAAACAATCGCTCGCCGCCTCCAATCCCAATTCCGCATTCCACCAAAAGAGACCATCTTCATCGGAAACGACATGCTCAAAGACATATGGCCCGCTCATCAGGCGGGTTTCCGCGGCGTTCTTTTTGCCGGAGATCGCCGTTCCCTTCGCCTGAGGCTCGATGAAGTTCGCTGCCGCAACCTGAAACCCTACGCCGTTATTACCTCGCTATCCCAAATTCGAGAATTGCTGGCGCCACTTTGCGGAGACGAATCTCGCCTTTCGTCGTGAATTCTTCCGCCCAAAATGCTAAACAAAAGGCATGAACCGCGAGGCAATCCAAAACGCCACCAAACAAATCGTGGAGCCGAACTGGAAGAACAAGACTCTCTTTCTAGGGGATAATTTGCAGGTGATGCGGCGGTTGAACTCGGGCTTGATGGATTTGATATATTTGGATCCGCCGTTCAATTCCAACCGCAAATTCAGCCAGCCAATCGGTGATGGCGGGATGCGAGAAGTCTTCAAAGACATCTGGCGCGAAACCGATTTGGACGAAGCCGAATGCGCACAACTCGCCCGCGACTTCCCCGCGCTGTATCACGCCATCCAAGCGGCGAAAGCCACGCACGGAGGCTCGATGTTCTCCTATCTGTTGATGATGGCGCCCCGCCTCCTAGAATGCAAACGCCTCTTAAAACCAACCGGCTCCATCTACCTCCACTGCGATCCAACCGCCTCTCACTACCTCAAAATGATAATGGACGCCATCTTCAAACCCCGAAACTTCCGCAACGAAATCGTCTGGTGCTATGAAAAACCCCGTCCCTCAAAACATAAATGGCGAGCAAACCACGACTACATCCTGTTTTATGTGAAGGGAGAAGGAAACACTTTTAACACGCAGAGAGTTCCAACCAAAGACGGAAAGTTTGAAATGCGAAAACCTTTCAAGCGTCCAGACGGCACAATCTGGACGCCAAAAGAACCGGGCAAAGCGGCGGGAAGTTGGTGGGCAGACATTCCTTCATTCGCAACGGCGATGAGCGCGAAAGAGAGAAGCGGTTATCCGACGCAGAAGCCGGAGGCGTTATTAGAGCGGATAATCAGGGCGTCCAGCAATGATGGCGATTGGGTCTTTGACCCTTTCTGCGGATGCGCGACGACGTTAGTGGCCGCTGAAAAGTTAAAAAGGAAATGGATTGGCATTGACGTCTCCCCGCAATCCGCCAAAGAAATCAAAAAGCGCATGCTCAAACTCGCCATTGACCGAGAAGAAAACGAACTCACCATTTGGAAAGGCATTCATCCCCGAGACCTTCGCACGACCAAGCAGTTATCTCAATTGGAACGAACCGAATGGGGCGAGTTGCCGCATCCGCGCACGCATAAGAAACGACTCTTCGGCGAGCAAAAAGGCCGATGCGCCGCCGCTGGATGCCCGAACAATCCCGGCTATGAGAACATGGAAGTGGATCACATCGTGCCGAAGTCCAAAGGCGGCACGGATCATGTCAGCAACCTGCAACTGCTTTGCTCTGGCTGCAACAAAAAGAAAGGTGACCGCCCACAAGCCTACTTGGAAGAGCAACTCAGAAAACTAGGAATCACTCTGCACTAAAACGCAACCGCTCAATGGATTGGCTGAAAAAGGAACGCAAAAAGAGAGACGAACTAAACGAATGAACCAACCCAGAGCGTCATCTCCGCCGCAACGGCGTTTTTTGTGATTCGAAACAACGAATCGAAGAACCTTTATCTTCGGAGAGGATAGACAGCGTAAGACTCAGATTGGCATTTCCATCACGGAACATCGACAAAAAGTGCCTTCAAAAAAGAGAATTTCCAACAGCGGCCGACCTTCGCTTCTTCATTGAAACGAAGGCGTCCGCTTGTCACATTTTCCCTCGTCAAGCAATCTTCTGAAGAAGCAAAGGAAACTTGAAAGGCTATCCGCCGTCATCGCCGATGGCTTCGACAGGGCAACCTTCCATAGCCTCGACGCAAAGCGTTTCTTGCTCTTCGTTTTCGGGTTGTGCTTTTACGTAGGAATAACCCCCCTCTTCGGAGCGAGTGAAGTTGTCCGGGGCGGTTTCCCGACATAAATCGCAGTCGATGCATTGATCGTCTACGTAAAACTTTCCGCTAACGTTTTCCGGATATTTATTTTCGACTTCGGCCATAATTTTCAAGAGAGTTGACTCTGGTTTGGCGGATTTTTCAAGTTAATTTTGCGGCCTTTTTTCCGCCGCTTACTTTGTCCACGGTTACCTTCTATTAGCGGCAGCTTGCCTTTTCCATCGTCTCCGCTACTCTTTTCAGACGCGATGGATTACATTCGGAACATTCATCATCAAGCAAAACAAGCGAGGCGGCCGGTCGTTTCCATCGAATTTTTCCCTCCGAAAACGGAAAAAGGAGAGCAAATCCTCCTGAATGAAACCCTCCCCGAATTGACGGCGATTCGCCCTGATTATTGCTCGGTAACTTATGGCGCCGGTGGCAGTACTCGCAGCAAAACTTTGCGCATTGTTCAAGAAATCCAAGAAAAGCATCGGCTGACCGCTATGTCGCACCTTACTTGCGTCAACGCTACCCAAGCGGAGTTGCGTCGCTATTTGGGAGAAGCCCGCGATGCCGGAATCAGCAATATTTTGGCCTTGCGCGGCGATCCGCCGGCCGGAACGGACGAGTTTTGTCCCCTTGAAGGAGGCTTCGAATATTCCTATCAGTTAGTGGAATTGATTCGCTCCTACGGCTGTTTTTCCATCGGCGTCGCCGGTTTTCCCGAAGGCCACATCGCTTGCCGGGAAGGAAAACACGCCGATTGGAATTACCTCCAATCCAAGGCGGCGGCCGGCGCTGAATTTGTCCTGACGCAGCTTTTTTTCGACAACCGCGACTACTTTGAATTTTGCGATTATGTCCGCAACCGGCTGGGAATGGACATTCCCATCTTTCCCGGCATTCTACCTATCTTGTCCGGGCGGCAAATCCAGCGATTCACTCAACTCTGCGGCGCCTCCATCCCCGACGCCATGTCTTCCCGGTTGGGCGTTTTGGGCGAAGACGACGACGCCGTTGCCGAATACGGCATTGACTACGCCAGCCAACAATGCAGAGAACTTTTGGCCGGAGGTGCTCCGGGCATTCACTTTTACTGCCTCAACAAAGCTCGTTCCACCGTTCAAGTCGTCAAAAACCTCAATCTGCATCCTTCCTCGTCCGCTTTGAAGAAACAAGTTGATGTTGATCTCTTATGAAGATGCTCATCAGCGGCGCCAGCGGGCTTCTTGGCAAGAGACTCTGCGCTTATTTCCGTTCCCAATCGGCGGAAGTTCTGCCAATTGTGCGCGTCCACTCGGATCAAACCACCGAAACCGGAGTGGCTTGGAATCCCCGAAGCGGTTGGTTCGACCTAAATCGTATGGAAAATGCCGATATCGTGATTCACCTTGCCGGTGACAATATCGCCAAAGGGCGCTGGACGCCTGCAAAAAAGGAGCGCATCCGCGCCAGCCGAGTGGATGGGACGACGCAGCTCGCCAACGCTCTGTCCCGTCTGCGACTGCCGCCTCGACGCTTCTTTTGCGCCTCGGCCGTCGGATTTTACGGCAATTCAGAATCGCAACCCTGCACCGAAACCGACGCCGCCGGAAAGGGATTTCTGGCCTCTGTCTGCGTCGATTGGGAAAATGCAATATTCCCGGCAACAGCTGCGGGAATTTCCACTACCCTCTTGCGTTTCGGGGCGATTTTAGACCCTGCCGCCGGCGCCTTGGGGAAAATGTTGATCCCTTTTCGCTTGGGGCTGGGAGGCCGGCTGGGTAGCGGGAAACAGTTTTTTCCTTGGATCGCGGCGCCAGAAATCCCGCAAATTATCGAATTCCTGGATCAACAAACATCCGCTGTTCTTGGCCCTATCAACGTCGTGGCGCCTCAAATCGTAACCAACAGCGAATTCACTCAAGCCTTGGCGCAACATCTTCGCCGGCCGGCGTGGTTTTTTGTTCCAGAGTTTCTGATTCAAATCGTGTTTGGAGAAATGGGACGAGAAATGCTGTTGTCCGGCTGCCTCGTTTCGCCTCAATCCCTCGTCGAAAAAGGTTACATCTTCAGCTACCCAACCCTCGACACCTGCTTCAAAGCCATTCTCCCCCAATAATCCCGTTTGCGCCAATTCAAGGAAAACGCAGAACAAAGCAATCTCTGTTTCATCTATTCAAATATAAATCCACTTTCGCTGGTTCTTGCAAAAATTCATATAAACCTGCCTGTTTTCTAATACCCAGTTTAAAAACAAACCTTCGCCAGAAGCGATTAGCGAGAACTTAGTTCTGCAATGGCGATGTTTTTGTATTCAGCGGACATGTTCTTGCCTCCATGCAGTTGAATGCCCACGGGCCCGCGCTTTACGGCAGATTCGGAATCATAACTCATCACATGCCTGCCGTTGAGCCAAACGGAATAGTTTTTGCCAACGGCGACAATGATCATATGATTCCAATCCTTCGGCTTCAAGGTTTGCCTTATATTTTTCGCTTCCACTGGGTAACCCTTGCCGGCAATGTAAGGCGAAGCGGTCATATCCCGATTCAAAGAACCGGAAATGCCAATTTGGATTTGTTCCTTGCTTGTGCGAAGGTAAATGCCGGTGTCGACAGTTCCCCGTCCCATCTTGAATTCAAACTCCATGACGAAGTTGCCGTATTCTTTCACAGTCCAAAGAGTGGAGCCTTTTTTGTTAGGACCGCTGTCCAGCTTTAGAATCCCGTTTTTAGCAGTCCACCAAATATTGTGTTCCGGGAGTTTCCAACCGTCAAAGTTGTGGCCGGTGAACGCAGAAGGAAGGTCGCCAACAAGCGCGCCTCCAGCCAAAGCCCAAGCCGCCACTACGAAGAGATATTTTACTTTTTGCATATAAGTTTTCGTTCAAGTCCTCAAGGAAATTTTGGAAATTTTCAACTTCTTTAACAAATCCAACACAGAGACTATCATATCAAATTTTACGGAATCCTCCACTTGTAAAAGAACGATTATATCTGGATCGCTTTGAATGGCTTTGCCTAGAATTGCGGATAATTCGACGAGATTCCTCTCTGTTTCGCCGAGGAAATACTTTCCATCAGCACCCACTTTCACAACGAAATCCTGCTTGGAATCCAGAGAGGCTCTCGTGTTGTCGCCTCTTTGTGGAAGATGGTCTTCCACGGCCGGTTCCGTCCCGAATCGAAAAATTGTAGTTGTCCGATAAGTTTCTCCGGGACGAAGAATACAGGAGGGAAAATGATCTTGGTTAGGGCTGTCGGGGTAATGTTGAGTTTCCAAACAAAAACCGCCCCGCCAGATATAAGGTTTATTAGATTTTCCACGAAGCCTACCATCTAAAAAGTTGCCGCAGTAAAACTGAATGCCGGGCGCGTCTGTGAGAACTTCCAGCACTCGGCCGGTGCTAGGTTCATACACTCGAGCGGCCAGCCGAAGGTCGGTATTGGGAACGCCGTTAATCACCCAGTTATGGTCGTAGCCGTGGCCAAACTTCAGCTGTTGATGGGATTGTCCGATGTCTTGTCCGATGGGTTTCAGAGTCGTGAAGTCAAATGGTGTGCCTGCAACAGGGGCGATTTCTCCCGTGGGAATGAGCGTTTCGTCCACCGGCGTGTAGCGCGAGGCGTTGAGCATAAGTTCGTGTCCGAGGATGTCGCCGTCGCCTTCACCTTTGAGATTGAAGTAGGTATGCTGGGTCAAGTTGACGGGAGTCGCTTTGTCAGTTGTCGCGTGATAGTCCACTAAGAGCGCGTTATCGTCGCCGAGTTTATAGCGCACCGTAACGTCGAGATTGCCGGGATAGCCTTCCTCTTTGTCTTTGGCCAAGTAATGAAGTTGGAGCCCGTTCCAATCATCACCGGCGATGGGATGCGCCTCCCACACAACTTTGTCGAATCCTATAATCCCACCGTGAAGGTGATTGGGGCCGTTGTTGACGGCCAGCGAATAAGTTTTACCGTCAAGCGTAAATTTCCCCTTAGCGATGCGGTTGCCGTATCGGCCGACAACGGCGCCGAAGTAAGGTTTGTCCACAGCGTTGACATAGTCTTCCAAACGGTCGTAGCCAAGCGCGACGTCTGCAAAGTTTCCATTGCGGTCGGGCACGGAAATAGAGGTAATAGTGGCGCCGTAGTTGGTGATCTTGACAACGACGCCGTGTTTGTTTTTCAAAGTATAGAGCCGAATGCCGTCAAAATCCTCCACGCTAATCTGCGCAAAAACAGTCACGGCGGCAGTCAAAGTGAATCCGGCCAAAAAGGTGCTGAATCGGTTCATCATCTTAATCAAAATTCTAAAAACTATCTGCGTTTCTCCAAAGCCATGCCTTCCGCGCCTGTCTCATTCACGATTTTATCTCCTAACGGCGTCTTCAGCGAATGTGGCTTCCATGATTTCCTTATGTTTCGTCTTGATCGGACTGATCAATACCTCATCGAAGAGGACGTTAACATTACGATTCCGTTCTTTATTTTGCATGGTCGTTTCTCATGACATGATAAGCCAAAAAACTGAATGACTGTTTAGATTAAGGGATATTAGATTTCAGATTATCCAATACTTCTTTTAGATCATATATAGTGCATACTTTGATCTGGGGAGTGCACATAGATTTCAGATTATCCAAGCGCGTCTTATTCGCTCTGCCATTGTGGTTTTGACAAAAAGCCCCATCAGCTATAGCTATAAATCTTAGTTTTGAATCCGTACTGCCATAACAAGCCCGTATGAATGCTTGAAGATCCTTATATTGATTTCCTTGCGCGCCTCCTGAGTCATGTGTGTATTTGTGCGAAGCATAAATCTTAAAAGGTCCATATTGCCACTTAAAGTCAATCGTTTTTGCCGCTGGATAAATTTTTAACTCGTCTCCAGTAATTAGAACTCCATTAGACACATATAGTGCCTTGTTGAGTAGGAGATTGAAATCTACGATTCCATTCAAATTACGGATAAATTCCGCTGCCGTTTTTTCATGTATCTTTTGTTTACTAGGATCCACCGCAAAATGTGCCGCAGCAATCCTATCTTTTGTAATGGATTCTTTGATCTCGGATACAGGTAGGTCCCATCGCTGATAGGCGGATTGAATTTTGTAGAGAAGTTTTTTATCATTCGCGATCAGTAAGTCACGCACCTGGGCTATGTTCTTTTTCCAAGATTGAGCAACCGCCTTTTTATAAATATCGATCATAAGCAATCTGCAATAATGTCCCTTGCTAGTCCATATTCCATCCGGCGACGGTACTTGCCATCCTTGCGCAATCCTTTAAACGCCGTCAGAAACACATCATGGGTCCTAGTGCGAATCATGTCTATACGCGCGTTTAAGCGGTCGATCAGAGAGTCTGTGACATCGATACCGTCAATGCGTGTGATTGCTCTTGAAGATACTTTTATGGCATGGTGACGAAGCGTAGCCCCATGGCAAAAGCGGATGGAGGGACTTGTGTTATCATCTATGCCGATAAACCCCAGCGGCCCGTCGACAATATTAAATTGAATCGGTCTTGACAGCGGCGTCTTTAAGTTGGGTAAATAGGATTCCAATTCTCTCAATGTGCCGACTAATTGATGGTCCAAATATATCCGTGTATCCTTAACCATCCCTTCCTTGAATAGTGCTAAACAAACCGGATTTTCGGTATAGGAAAACAGCTTCTTATGAATGAAGATCACCTTCTCCAATCGATGCCGAAATAACTTGGATTGTAAAAAAGATGCCGGAATAAGCGCGGCAACATAGGGGGAATGCTTGAGGCATAAAGCTAAACAATGTTTGTATAAATCATCAAACTCTGTCTTTGGAAAAGACAATCCTCGCCGCGAAGCGCTACTTTTATACAGCCATGGCGGATTGGTAATACATACCCGATACCCTGTTGGATAATCACTCAAAGTATCTCTTGATTGCACATTGAGTGATTGAGGATGTAGATCATAGGACTGGTAGCGTTTGCAATGGCCCAATTCTTGCAGCATATCAATAAGATTATTGGCGCCGGCAAAGGGTTCTAGGATCACTTCTCTTTGTATCTGATGTTGCTTCGCCCATCTGGTAAATGCTGTAGAAGCGAAAGGATTGTGCAAAGCAGTGTAATAGATCCCGTTGCTACGAGTGTTGGAATTTGGTATCTGCTTTGCTTTCTGCTTCTTCATATTCATCAGCTGGCTTGTCGCATGAGCATATTGTAGTGATTAGAACCGACTATTTTTCAATTAAAATAGCAAAGGCAATATGGTTTCACTAGCATCTATCTTCTTTTCCTTATTGTAAGAAGACGTCCTGATGGCGCGTCTGTTCTTTTGGCGTGTCTGTTTATTGCTTGGGCAAGCGACTCAGTTATAAATTCGCCGAGTTTTTTCGCCTCAACTATCGCTGTTTCTGCTTCTTTTTCTGTAACAGACATATCTAGTTATTTCTAATATTCTTATAGCCGGTCTCTTTTTAGGCGAGGAGCGGGCGGATGACTTGGCCGCCAAATTGAGAAAGTTGTTTAAAGCGGCCGGCGTGGAAGAAGGTAAGGCGATTGTCGTCGAGGCCAAGCAGTCGGAGAATGGTGACATGGAGATCCCGAATGGGATGAATTTGGGAAACGGCGGTGGCGCCGATTTCATCGGTGGCGCCGATGGTGTGGCCGGCGTTGACGCCGCCGCCGGCAAGCCAAAAGGTCATGGCTTTGGGGTTGTGGTCGCGGCCGTAGGCGATGCCGCCGCGGATGCCGTTGTCTGGGGAGCGTCCGAATTCTCCGCCCCAAATGACGAGTGTTTCGTCCAGCAGACCGCGGTCGCGCAGGTCGCGGATGAGGGCGGCAATGGGTTGGTCGACTTGGGGGATGAGGGCGCCGTGAGCGCGTTCGATAAAGTCGTGCGAGTCCCAAGTGGCGTGGAAGCATTGCACGAAGCGGACGCCTTTTTCCACGAAGCGCCGGGCCAGCAGGCATTTTCGTCCGAAGTGGTCGGTTGGCTCTTTGTCGATCCCGTACATTTCCAGGGTGCGTTGGTCTTCTTGGGAAATGTCTAGGAGGCCGGGGACTTCGGCTTGCATGCGGAAGGCGAGTTCGTAGTTGTCCATTCGGGCGGCGAGGTTTTGGTGCCATGGATGTCGTTGCCGATGGGATTCGTTTAGCGTCTGCAAGAGCTTAAGGTTGGCTTTTTGATGTCCGGGTGTAATGCCGTCCGGGGGTTGCAAGTCGAGGATGGGGGTGCCTTGGGGACGCAGGGGGACGCCTTGGTAGCCGGCCGGCAGGAATCCGTTGGTCCAGTTGCCGGAGCCGCCTTGGGGGAAAGCGGTTTCTGGGAGGACGATGTATCCGGGAAGGTTTTGGTTGAGTGTTCCTAGTCCGTAAGTGGTCCAAGCGCCGATGGCGGGATCGCCTCCGAAGCGGTTGCCGGTGTTGAGTTGATATTGGGCGGTGGGGTGGTTGACGGAGTCCACTTGGCAACCGCGGTAGAAGCAAATTTCGTCGGCAACGGTTTGGAGGTGTTTCCAGTGGACGCTCATGTCGGCGCCGCTTTGGCCGTATTTGCCGAAGGAAAAGGGGCTTTGGACGTAGTAGCGGCGGCCGGTTTCCATGGCGGAGTTTCTCTTTCCGTAGCGTTGGAATTGTTTGAGGTGAAGCTCGGCCAGTTTGGGTTTGGGGTCGAAGGTGTCGATATGGCTGGGGCCGCCTTCCATCACGAGGAAGATGCAACGCCTGGCGCGGGCGGGAAAGTGGCCGGCCTTGGGAGAGAGAGGATTATTGCCGCGTTTTGGATTGGTTTCCTCCGCTAGTAGCGAAGAGAAGGCGACGCTTCCGAGAGTGGCGCCCAGTCCGTAAAGGAATTGACGGCGCGACGACAAGTCTCCGGCGCGGGGTTTGGGAAACGCGGCGGACGCGGGTTTTGATGCGGGGGAAAGTTCCTTCATAACTAGATTGGTTTGGCAGTTTAAGTCGTTTTAATAAATGTAGGCAAATTCGTTGCTGTTAAAAAGCGTCAGGCAAATTTCGGCCAGCGCTCTGGTTTCCACTGGGACGTCGGCGAGTTTTTTGTCCGGCAGAAAATCTTCAAGCACGTCCAGAGTTTCGACGAAGCGGAATTTTTCGCCGGTGTTTTCTTCGACGGCTTCGCGAACGATTGAGGTTGGATAACTGGGTTTTGGGATTTTTGCGCTTTGGTGTCGGCGCTTCATTGCGGCGAAGTGGTCAAGGCATGCGGAAAGTTCCAAGCGGCTCGGCGAGCGGCAAAAGGCCAGGGCAAAGGCGCGTTGAATGGCCGCTTCTGCGGCGGCGGCCGAGTTTGCTTTGTTCTCTTTGCTTTCTTCGTTTTTGGAATTGTTTTGGAGGCGGATGGCGAAGGCTACGGCGCGGTCATAAGCGATCTGACTGTTGAACAAGCTGAACACTTGCGGCGCGACGTTGGAAGCGTTGCGGGCTTCGCAGGAGAGGTCGGGATCGGGCGCGTCGAATACTTCCATGAAGGGGTCCCGCAGGCCGCGAACTTTCTGGGCATAGACGGAGCGGCGGTGCCTTTGGCTGGGAAGGGAGTTGGGTTGCCAGGCGGTGGCGAAGGTGCCCATTACCATGCGCGGTTGCAGGGCGACTTCGAGGTTGATTTCGGGGCGGGCAGGGATGCCTCCGATCTGCCGATTCCATTCGCCGCTCACGGCCAGCATGCTGTCGCGAAACTCCTCGGCGGTCAAGCGGCGCGGCCGAAAGGCGGCGTAACTAACGCGGTTTGGATCTTTGCGCTCCAGTTCTGAAGGGAACGGATGGCGGGAGGATCTTTGGTACGCTTCCGAAGTCATAATCAGACGGTGCATTGCTTTGAAGGATCCACCGGACTCTAGGAAGGTCGAAGCCAGCCAGTCGAGAAGATTTGGATGAGTGGGTTTCTTGCCTGTCGCGCCAAGATTGTTGGGATTGCCGGCCAGAGGAACGCCGAAGTGCCACTGCCAAATGCGGTTGACGATGGTTCGGGCGGTGAGCGGGTTTTTGGGATGGGCAATCCACTCGGCCAAAGCAGTGCGGCGGCCGACGACGTTTGTGGGAAAGGAGATGGCGGCCAGTTCCGGAATCAACTCGTCGAGAACGCTGAGGGCGGCGGGCAAAACGGGATCGGCCTCTGAAAAGACGTCGCCTCCCTCCAAGATATGGCCGGCTTCCGGTTGTCCGTCCGTCAAAGGATTTGCCGGCATCCGCTGCGGAAGGTAGTACTTTAACCTTTTGGGAGAAACGCCGCTATACACAGAAAAGGCCACCGGCTCATACCGTTCCAGTTCCCATTGCAAACGGAGGAGAGTCTTGCGCGCCATGCGTTCCCTCCCAAAGTCTTCGACGGTAAATCCGAAGTGTTTGGGCGGAATTTCTTCGGGGCCTAAACCTGCTTTTCGAGCTTCTTCTCGAGTTTTGTAAGGCAAGCCGCGCTCTTGAAACCAAGCGGCGATGGCGTTGCCGCTTTTTGCCTGCAACCGCGATAGGTTTTGCTGAACGCGCTCTTGGCGATCTAGAAGGTAGCGGCGCTCATCAAATCCGCTCGCATTTTCGGCAGGCAGAAACAGCGCTCGCCTTTCTACCGGCTGCGTGCTGTTAAACACGGCATAAAGGCGATAATAATCGCGGGTCGGCACGGGATCGAATTTGTGATCGTGACACTTGGCGCAACGCAGGGTATGGCCGAGAAACGTTTGGCCAACAATGTTGACGGCGTCATCCAGAAAGCGCTGGCGGGCGATGGCCGGGATTTCCATGCCCGTCAGTTCCCAAGGCCCCATGCGAAGGAATCCGGCGGCAATCCAGTGTTCCGGATTCGCGGATCTCAATTCATCTCCGGCGATTTGTTCTCGGATGAACCGGCTGTAGGGTTTGTCGTCGTTGAAAGAGCGAATCACATAATCGCGGTAGCGCCAGGCGTTGCCTCTATCAAAATCATTGGCCAAACCGGCCGTGTCTGCATAGCGAACCACGTCCAGCCAGTGCCTTCCCCATCGCTCGCCGTAATGCGGACTGGCCAGCAATCTTTCCACCACGGCGGCGAATGCACCCCCATCGGATCGCGGATCGGCCAAAAAAGAATCCGCCTCTTCCGGCGCGGGCGGCAAGCCAAGCAAATCATAAGTCGCTCGGCGCAAAAGAGTAAGCCGATCAGCCTTCGGCGCGGCCAGAAGACCGCGTTCTCTCAGACCTTTTTCGATGAAGGAGTCAATGGGATGGCTGTCGCCAGCGGGCGGCGCACGTTTTGCCAAAGGTTGATACACCCAAAGATTTTCCGGCCGATAACGGCGACTCGTCCACTCTTGGCTCAATCCTCCGCTGGTGGACACTTGAACACTTCCATCCGCGGAAGCGTCGTCTGACTGCGCCAACTCTTGAATCCTTTCGGCGCTCGGCCAAGGGGCGCCCGCCTGAATCCAGGCTTTGAACTGCGCCACCTCGCCATCCGAAAGTCGGTCGTTTTCTTTCGGAGGCATTTTAAGGTCTTCGTCCTCCCAGCCAATGGCAGCGATCAGCAAGCTGTTTTCCGCATCGCCGGGAACCAAAGCCGCGCCAGAGTCTCCGCCTTTTAACGCGCCGGAAAGTTCCCGAAGATCCAAATTTCCTTTGATCTTGCCCTCGCCGCCGTGGCAAGGAAGGCATTTTGCATGAATGCGCGGCCAAACTTGGTTCGCGAAAAGCCGCTCCGCCTCTTCCTTGCTAAAACCGCCGGATTCCTCCGCAACCGTTTCTGATTCAAAAAATGCGACGCCGACAAACACAGCGACAAAGCAACCAAGCCAAAGCAAAAAGCGAGGCCAAGCCAGCCGTCCATTCGTCAATCTTTCATTCACAAACAAGCCGCAGGAAAACATTGAGAACAAAAATAGGAAACAATGGCAAACTTTGTCAACCCCCTATTTTCAGCGATCAGCAGAGAGAGAAACCACTACAAACCGGCGGCCTCTGTGCCGACGGTTCATTGCTCGCCAACGGCCAACCGGCGACAAAGCGCGGCAAAATTCAGCAGTTTGCTCCCAACTTGGCCAACAAGGGCGGAAAGGAATTAGCGTTCGATGGATTGGCCTTGGCAAGATGGGATTTCACGCTTTTTGATGCATTCCGTGGTTTTGATTCCGGTGATTTTGAACAAGCTCACGATCATCAATTCTAAAGAATCCCAATCATCGTTCGCTACAAGCCACCGACTACCGTGCATAATGGAAAAGTTTTCGGAAGCAGCGGATAGTAGTTATTTTTAGAATTATTTGTTGAAAGACATTTGAACGCTAGGAAACCAAATTTGTCAGAATTTGGGCATCGACAATAAGTCTGCTCTTTTAGCAGTGCTGGTTGTCTCGGGGCTTTCTTCTCTTTTTATTCCCCTCAAACAATCCGAAGCGCAACTCCTCCTCACACCATCCATCCTTTCCAAAACAATAGCAACACAACCTAGTCCGATGAGTTGTCGAAGTTGATCAGCAACAGTTTTCAACAACACGCCATCTTTTACTTTGCGCAACTTCTTCACGATTTGACAAGCCCGATTCATTAAGCTTCATTGACAACAAACCAAATTCGCCGGGGATCCGTTCTTCCGGAAACGAGAGAATCGAACTGCGCCGCCAAGTCGTAAACCACTATAATCGATATAAGCGGTCTTTCCGCTGGCAGTCGGTAAGTCAATCCCTCTGAGGTCATTCGCCGGCCGTTCTTCCCATTTTATTTTTCAAGAACGAGCAAATATTCTGACTTCATTCCTTCTGGATTTTGATTATTTCTTCCCTTAAACAGTTTCCGATAAATGATTTTATCTTCATATAAATCTATGAATTTAAAATTCAAACTGTTCATAAAATACTCATATAAAACTTTCCAAATTTCCACTTCTACGCCTTTCATTTTTGGGTTTCCAATAAGAACGCAAATCTTTCCTTCTTTCTTCAATCTTTTAGACGCATTTTCTAAGGCTTTTATTGTGAGCCAGAAATAGGAATCGTATAACTTTAATAAATCCTTCCTACCTATTTTTTCTCTAATCTGGTTGATATAATCGCCTTCTATTTTTGACGGAGATTCTCTAAAAGGAATTTCTTTGGACATGCATTCTTTAATCTTTTCTTGCGAAATTCCCGCCCACATCATTTCCAGTTTAAATGTCCTCATGTATTCCTGCGCGTGAAGATATGGAGGAGAAGTAATAATACAATCTATTTCTGGAATTCGATGGAAATCAAATTCATAAGAATCCGTCCCCGGAAAATATTTTGGTTTTTTTAATCTTCCTTTCGATTGTATTAAGGTATCGACG
This sequence comes from Limisphaerales bacterium, assembly GCA_965203425.1. GTDB lineage: Bacteria > Verrucomicrobiota > Verrucomicrobiia > Limisphaerales > AAA164-E04 > UBA2970. The sequence goes on from OZ241891.1 coordinate 1,706,141, forward strand.
GATTTTTTTATATCTTCAAAAATGGCAAACCCCATTCTTTCGATTTGCTCAAACTCAAACAATACGAGATCCTTCAGTTTTTTCTCAATCAATTCTCTTTTCTTTTTCGAAGTGTACAATTTAGGCATTGAATGTTCCGCATAAGAGTAATGCTTTGAAATTTTGAACAAAACCAAAGCGAGGACATTTTTAGAAATAAGCTTCTTTTGATCTTTTAATTCGTGAAAATTAGTCCAGACTTTGCAAAAGTAATTGTACAACTTTTCTGGATACCAATAATTAAGATTGTCGTTCATCTGTTTAACATTTTTTGGCTCTCGATTTAGTATTTCTTTAAAGAACTCTTTCGCTTCATTATAGGATTCTCCCCATTCCTTCCTTCCGAACGAAGGCATCTTTAGAGGATAGAAAAAATCCAATAGAGGATTTATGTCCAACATATAAGATTCATAACCCTGAATGGAGACTTCCACCCCCATTGTCCCGGAACCAGCGAAAGGATCAAGAAGAACGTCTCCTTTTTCTGTGTATTCATCTATGCAAAATCTCACTATTTGAGGAATAAATTTAGCGGGATGATAATACAAAGAGTGAGTTAAGTATGTAGATTTCTTAATCTCACTTACTTTCTCTCTAAATGAAATGACTTTTGGTTTTGGAAACATGATAAACAAATCTTAATAATATTAAATCGCGAATGTAATGAGCTTTTTCCGACATAGTAGCAACAGGCAAAGAATCTTCATTCCATTTCGGAATTATTATCAGAGCCAGTTCGTTTGCTAGATTTAGATATTCCTCGTTTGTAGTCAAACTAGAAATATCATAAGTTTCAGTTTTTAACAATTCGTTAAGCTATTCAATATTGTTTATTCCTTTAAGTTCAATATTTTCTAATTCCAACGAAGCAATTCCATAAGCGAGCCATAAGTCGTCAGACCTTTCAAGCGAGGCGATTATATTTTTCATCGATTGATAATCAAGTTTTGCGTCTTCACCGGTCCAACCGGAAATGGTTTTAATAATTTCTTCGTTACCATAAGCGAGCTTTAAAACTACTCCTTGATGAAGTTTTATTCCTTTTTCAATATTGTTAATAAAATCTTCTTTGCTTATCTTTTTCTGAAAATGTAGCTCAAGAGATTCGTAAATTTTACTGATTGTAATATTTTTTTGATTGCTTTTTATTTTCTCCCAGATGCCAATAAGGTAAAATAACTCGGCGTCTTTCTCAGCATTTATTTTCATCACTCGGCGCAATGCCTCCACAAGAGACCCTTTTGCAGTGGTGCCGCCGGTGTCATCTCTTGACCTCAATTGCAACGCTAAAACTTTCCCTTTTTCTCTTCTTGCTACAACGTCAATATCTAATTTTGAATCGTAACCTTTAAATACTTCGGATATTAGACGTTGTTTATCTCTTCATTTATCAGGAACCATGAATTTGTGATTGGATCGCCTTATGGTCTCCTTAAACAACTTTTCAAGCGCTTTTCCCTGTCTTGCCCTATAAGAGCTATGAACAAATTGGTGAAACGAGAACAGATAAGGATAGAACTTCGCCAGAGAATAAAACTTTCCAATCTTTTCAGAACGAGTTATGCCCACGGTAAATTGTTTAATGCTGTCTAAATTATCCTTGACCTCTTTAAAATTATTTTCAAACAAGCGCTGTATTATTTCTTGAGTCAATCCCAAAGGGCTTTTCAGGATAATTTTGGCTATTTGTGTATTCTTCTCATCTTTACACAAAGTTAATAAAAACCTCTCTTGAAAGTTATTTCCTTCTATATTAAAGATCTTTCATAGATAGGTCAACGTTGCCGTCTGTTTTTCTCTCTTTGTTTGAGAAAGGGAACGCTAGTCGGTCAAAAGCTGAAAAATGGGGCTCGCGTTCCTGAGATTTCCTGATTTTAAATTTGCGAAAATCAACTCGCTTTGTTTGTCTCTTGTCGTTTTCTTCCACTTCACCGTCCCGCAAGATGTCGTCATCCAAGCGATGCGGTAATTGCAGGCTCGTGATTTTTCCCAAGTCATCGCGAAATTTTTCATTTTTGCGATATGCTCTGGCGATGGGAAAGGCATAACGGGAGCAGATGACGTCGCGGAGGGATTCGTTGATGTCGATTTTTTCTTTGCAGGCGTGATGGAGGAGGGTGGTGCGTTTGGCACTGAGTTCGCGGAAGAAGAGGTGGAGACCATTGCGTTCGCTTTTTGTGCGTACACGCAACAATCGGTGCCAGCGGTAGAGGGAGTACATTGTCCATGTTTTGCTGGTGTTGTTGGGGCCGCAGAAGAGGGTGATCGATTTTTTGGGAAATTTGCCCGCACGGACGCTGCCGAGGTTACGGACGTTGAAGGCGGGTTCGTCGGGCAACGACAGTTTACGTTCGGTGATCGGTTGTTTTGCTGTTGGTTGTGGTTTCATCGGGGCTGTGAAAGCAATTGACGGGAGAGTACTGTTTACGGCAGTGGTTGGCAAGTTTTATTGAGTTGGGAGGCTTTTGGATGGTGGGTTGGTTGGTTGTCGTTGGCGCATTTTTATTCGAAAAAACGGAGCGGAATTTGGTGCTTGGTTTTGGTTTTCCCAGATTTTTTGAGGAAGGAGAAAACAATGGGAGGCAATCGGGGTTTAGCTGTCAATGGCGGTTTCTAGTTTTTTGTTGAGTCCGGCTGGTTTGGTAAGAAAGGACACAGCGATGAAGATGATGATAGACGCCAGAAGGGATACCGTGCCGATGCTTACAGAGCCGGGGATTTTGTAAAGGGGCGCGTCTTTGGGATATTTGGCCAAGAGATCGAGGCCGACGTTGACAAGGATGCTGGCGATAATAGCGGCGGAAGCGGCTTGACGGGTGGCTCGTTTCCAGTTGAAACCAATGGATACGACGGGAACGAATGCGGCGGCAAACAATCCCCAACCAAAGGTGCCGAGGATGGCAATCAAGTCTCCGTGCCTCTTTGCCCAGAGAGCGAAGGCGGTTGCGGCAACGGCTAATAAGATGGTAGCGGTTCTGGCTAAGCGCAGTTCGTTGGACGCTGTGCGTCGAAGAAAAACTTGAGGGAAATCTCTGGCAAAGACGCCGGCGCCGATGTTGAGGAAGGAATCCGCTGTGGACATAATGGCGGCAAACAGGCCGGAAAAGGCAATGCCGGCAAGCCAAGCGGGAGCATGTTGGAGCAGAAACACGGGCGCGGCGTGGTCTTCATCGGAGAGTGGGTCTGCTTGGCCGGTGATGACCAGATATTTCATGGCAAAGCCCACGGTCATCCACAAAAGAATGCAAATCACATAAGCGGGGGCGGTTACAAGCAGGCTCCAGCGGACGGTTTGTTGGTTTCGCAACATGAGGAATTTTGTGATAATGTGCGGTTGTCCACTGCCGCCAAGCGCAAAAAGAAAGAAGAAACCTAAGCAGGCCATTGGCCCTAAAAGTCCCCAAGGACCGACGGTGTCTGATAAGTTGGCTTCTCGAAATGCATGAGTGATATTCGCTGGCCCGTTGGGAAAACTTCCTTCGCCGGCGGTTGTTAGAGCGATCCAAAACAAGGCGGCGGAGGCAATTACCATGATAAATCCTTGGGCGACGTCGGTGTAAAGCCCGGCGACAATGCCGCCGAAAACCGCATAAAGAATTACTACTGTCATTCCAACAATGGCGGCCAGAGTAAAGTCGACGTTGAAGAAGGTGGAAGCGACAGTTCCGAAGGCAAGGATGTTGGTGCCAAGATAGGCAATCACTCCTAGTAAGATGACTAGCGCGGTAAGAAAACGGCATAGCTCGCTTCGGTATCGAATTGCCACCGCATCAGGCAAAGTGAGGACGTTGAAAAGGTCGGAAAAGATTTTGAATCGTTTGGCAATTAGCAACGAGGTAAGCACAAAGCCTAAGATAGCGGAACAGCAAATCCAAAAAGAAGAAACGCCGAATTTGTAGACGAGTCCCGGTCCGCCGATGAAGCCAAAACCACTCATCATAGTGGAAAAAGTGGCAAACCCCATTAGTAGCGAGCCGATCCCCTTGCCGGCGATGAAGAAATCGTTTGAGGTTTTGGTTCTTCGAGAAGCCCAAACGCCGATGCACAAGCAACCGATCAAGTAAGCAGCAATAATGGATAAAATGAGCGGGCGTTCTTCCATGGTTATTTTATGCCGAATTCGCCCTTCTCATTCCGTTTTTCTAAATGTTGTAAAGTATGCTTTGGCAAGATGGATTGATGAAAGGTAGTAATCCAAAGAAAGACGTAGGCAAAGGGGCTTAAACTAATGCCGAACACTAAAAGAGCGGTGGCCGGTTCCATGCCGCCAACTAGGATTTTGGGATCGCTAAGACTTAGGTCGAGAGAAAGTATTCCAAGGACGATTGCTGTCATAAATACGGAAACTGCGGCGTACGCGATTCGGCAAGGTTTCGCGCTTGGTGTTGAAAGCAGGCTTCGTTGAACCAAGATGGCAAAGAGTATTTGTATGGCGATGCCGCAGGTAAAAGTATGGATCAGGAGGGGAAGATAATCCACGAACAAAATGCTGATCAGGATAATGCAGGCACAAATGCCTACCGCAGCAACAAGTCGGTCTTGGTTAGTGTTCATAGAATAACAGCGGATGTTTTTGTAAATGAGGAATTCTTTGTGATCCGCGGGTGTAATGAGGATTGAGGAAAGTTGCCTTGACTACTTTGTTGGCTTGGGCGTTACCGGCGGGGTCAAGGTCAATGCCTCCCATTGTAGCGCGTGCGCGCTCAATCCATTCAAGCGGCGTATGCCACGACTTGGGATGCGTCAATATGCTGTGCTTGTTGCTCATAGTCAGATTCTTTTTACGTCCGATGCCAAAAGGTAGGTTGCTCGATAATCCGCTCTTTGCCGCTCAACAGATTGGCTAACTCCGGCAAAATGGGTAAGCCTGCCCACATCGCATCGCCATCTTGTAGTTTGTCGTCGTGCTGCTTGATGTGCCAGTGTTGCAGACTGGGATATTGGGTCACCGACTGCGGATGCTTGAACTTGCCCGCCTGCCTCGCAATTCTCCGCATTTCCGGCGTCCACCACTTTTCTTCTAAGGTAATGAACATGCCGGCAACGATGCCTTCTGCCTTCTTTGCCTCCATTTCTTTATTTGCTCCAAAATCTGTCTTGTTTGACAGCGTTCAACCTTGCCGGATGCATGTGTTCAGGGGCGATTCCGCCGTCATTGCGAAGTCGGCTCTCAATCATTTCGCAGTAGAGAGGGCGGAGTTCGCACGTCAGATATATCAAACCCAGCTTCTTGGCAATCGCAATCTCCGAACCGCTTCCGCCGAACAGAACAAACGCAGTGTCGCCGGGTTGCGTGCTTGCCTTGAAGAGAATCTCTGCAAGTCCCTCAGGGATTTGGCATGGATGGTTGGTCTTTTGGCGGGACACATTCTTGACTAAATCAAAATACATCCACGAATACGGCATGCGACCTTTATGTCCTTGCGCGATTCTTTCTTTGATGCGGACGTCCTCTGGGTTTTTGTATGGTTGAGCCACATTGTCCTTATAGAAACGATTGCGCTTCGATTTGACGGCGTGCAGGATAGAACGATGCGCCGTAGTGAATCGGCGAGGGGAATGGCCGACGTTTGTGTTGTAGCACCAAATATAGTCGTTGACCTCGTGCGCGATTTTGTCAAGGCAGAGAGCTCGAAGATGCGCGTTTTGCTTGGGATAGTTGATGAGAAACATATTGCCGTCGGCTCGTAGAACTCGTATGCACTCTTCTGCAAGAGCGATGTACCACTGCACATAATCGTCCCAAGACGATGTGAAGGATTTTCCTTCGTAAGAGACGCCGACATTGTAATCAGGGTCTCCGTAAATCATATCCACGCAGTCGTCCGGCAAGTCGCGCAGCACGTCCATCACATCGCCGTTAACGACGCAGTTTCGATATTTTTTGGGGAGTGATTTCATATCTATCGCTTCACGAGATTGTATTCGGCGTTTCGTATTAATCGTATGGATCCTGGATTCCTGTCGTCATCGAATGTGTAGAGATAGAGACGCAATCGGTCATTTTCCCGCAATAAGTAGCAACAGTTTATAGAAAACTTGTCGCTTCCCTCAACCGCTTGCAGGTAGTAGCGATACGGGTTGAATAGTTGAAATATATTGAAGTCGGGAGGCTCGCCGTTTTTTGCTTCGAAAACGGTTATCTTGCCTTGATGCTCTATCGTGAGGTCGATTTCAACCTGCACTTTGTCGACGTTAATGTTGTCCTTTCCTACCTGATATGATAAAGGAACTTTCGTTCGGTGCGATCCGTATGTTTTAGGCGACACGGTTATATCTTGATAAAGGAAATCGTGGACGACTCGCTGATTGATTCCGACAGACAGGATATTGCTTTCGCTGGTGTTGATGTTGTTCAAAATACTGCGGCGATACGGCCATTTTCTTTTGGATGACTCAGGCACGGCTTCAAACCGATGGTAGCCGGCGTCGATGCCGAACACGAATCGATGATTGCCTTTTCCCAAGTGAATCACGAAGGCGTCGTCAGATATCAGGGCGTCGGGCAACACCAAAGACGAGTCTATCTTGGTTGCGTCAAATGGATTTCCAAAGCCTATTTGCGCGCATGCTTGCTTGACTTCCTCATTGCTGAACACAAAGTCGCCTCGCTCTTTGCAAACAGCGTACAGCGCTTCAAGGACTCGCTTTTTCTTACTTTGGGATGGTGACATAATTGGAGTTGAAACGAATGCCATAAGGCGGGTCGAGGTAAATCAAGTTCGATAGAATCCGCGCAAACGGATGCGAGCTGTTCCAGTCGCACCATTGTGTCAAGTGCGTGAGGCAGTCGCCGTAATAAACAGCCTTCGTTTTCATTTTGGCTTTCGTCTCTTTTTGTGTTGGTGTCATTCTCTCTTTCTCTTGTTTCGCCCTCGATTTTGTGTTGCAGGGGCATGAAGAAACCTGCTTTTGCCCATTGGAATTGTTTTCAGGAATCTTTGTTATCTGGGCGTTTTGCCCAGGCTTTGTTTGCGGATGGGAAGGAATTCGTTACCGTCTCGCCAGCGCGGCCATTGAGGGTTTTGGGAGATTTGGTAAATGACTTGGGCCAAGAGCTGCAAGTCTTTGACGGCGCCGGCAAGGTTCCAGTCGGCTTTGATTTCGTCGGAAACTTTATGGTAGTCGTTGTTGCGGTATTCGGCGCTTTTGCGGAGGCCGTAGCTGGCGGGACGTCCGATGTATTCGATGCCGGATCGGAGGTAGAGTGCGGGGACGCCTTGTTTGGCGAATTGGAAGTGATCGGAGCGGTAGTAGGAGCCTTTTTCGGGTTCGGGATCGCCTTTGACGGTGCGGTTTTGTGTTTTGGCGGCTTGTTCGACGAGTGTGTCTAGGCTTGAGGCGCCGTAGCCGATGATGACGACGTCGCGCGTGGCGCCCCATTGGTTTAGGCCGTCTATGTTGATGTTGGCGAGGGTTTTGTTCATTGGGACAAAGGGGTTTTCGACGTAGTGCTTGGCTCCGAGGAGTCCTTGTTCTTCGGCGGCGGTGGCTAGGAAGAGGATGGAGCGGGCGGGGGGAGGCTGTAGTTGGGCGAAGGTTTTGGCTAATTCGAGCAGTCCAGCTATGCCGGTGGCGTTGTCTAGCGCGCCGTTGAAGATTTGGTCGCCTTCGAGGTTTTTGTTGATGCCGAGGTGATCCCAATGCGCGGTGATGACGAGGCATTCGTCGCGGCGTTTTTGTTCCGCGCCTTGGATTTTGGCGATGACGTTTTTTGAAGTGATTTCCCGGATTTGATTTTTGAGTCGCAGCGAGATTTTGGCTTGAAGGGGGATGGGGGCGAAGTCCGGCCGAAGGGCGCGTTGTTTGAGTTCGTCAAAGTCCAAGCCGAGTTCGTCGAATAAAGCGCGGGCGCGTTGGCGGCTGAACCAGCAGGCGATAGGAACGTCGTTGTTGTTTCCGTCGGGGGTTTTGATGGTGAAGTTTTCTCGTCCCCAGCTGTTGACGACGACAAAGTAGGGATAGCCTGCGGGGCCGGTTTCGTGAATTAGAACGGCGGCGGCGGCGCCTTGTTTGGCGGCCATTTCGAGTTTGTAAGTCCAACGGCCGTAGTAGGTCATTTCTTTGCCTTTGAAGTAGTGTGGATCGAGGCGGGACGGGTCTTCTGGGTGAGGGATTTGGGGGTCGTTGACCAGCATGACGAGCGCGTGTCCTTTGAGATTGACGCCTTTGTAATCGTCCCAGCGGTATTCTGGGGCTTGAACGCCGTAGCCGACGAAAACCAAGCTGCTATCTTTGACGGCTACTTCGGGTTCAGGGCGGCTTGTCCATGCGACGTAGTCTTGGGGATAGGTGATGGTTTGTTTTTTGTCTTTTAGTTCTAATACGGCGGCGCTTTCGGATTGGATGCCGACGAGCGGGACTTTTTGCGTCCATGTTCCGTTGGGGTTGCCGGGTTGGATGCCGATCTGCTGGAATTGCTGGATGAGGTATTGCACGGTCAGGTCTTCTCCGCGCCCGCCGGGTCCGCGGCCTTCGTAAGCGTCTGAAGAGAGGATTTTGACATGGTTGAGCAGGTTTTCGCTTGTGATTCTTTCCATTGCGTTGCGGAGATTTTCCGGGGGAGAGGGTTGCGCCAAAAGCGGAATTGCGCGAAGGCAAGTGAGCAAGAGCAGGGCGCAGGTGGCCGTGTTTGCGGAGAGCGGGCGGAGAGTGGGAATGGTTGGAGAGAGTCTCATTTTCATACAGCGCTAATCATAAAGTCCAAAGGGCGCGTTTTGCAAGTTTGTTTTTTGGGGATGGGCGGGCGCGCTTCTGTTTTGTTTGGTGGTTGAACGATCCGCCTGTTTTGGGCAGGATGTTTGGGGATGTCACAATGTCGGATTCTGAGCATTTCGGTGGTGGGCGAGGATCGCAGTGGGGTGGTTGCGGCGACGACCAAGTTTCTATTCGAGATGGGGGCCAATATCGAGGCGCTGGAGGAGCAAGTGACGCGCGGCCACTTCAGCATGACTGTGCAAGCGTCCTGGGAGGAAAAGGACTGGGCGCTTGCCCCGGTGAGGGAGGGGTTGAAGCGTTTGGCTCAGAAACTTCAGATGGACGTTCGCTTCAAGCAACATTCGTCCGGAGAGAGGATGCGGCGCTTCGCGATTTTTGTTTCCAAAGAGGATCACGTTTTGCGCGGGCTTCTGGAAGCCGTTGCCAAGAAGCAGATTAAAGCGTTGCCGGCCGTGGTGATTTCCAATCACGGCCAACTTCGCTCCATCGCTCGACATTCCCGGATTCCCTTCCGCCGGATTGATTGGTCGAAACGTCAAGAAGCCGAAGAGGAAGCCCTGAAGATTACGGAAGATTTTGAGGTGGACTTTGTGGTGTTGGCGCGGTTTATGAAGATTCTTTCGCCTCGGTTTGTTTGGCATTTTAAGAACAAAATTCTCAATATCCATCCATCGCTGTTGCCGAGTTTTCCCGGACCGCGCGCCTATCGCCAGGCTTGGGAACACGGGGTCAAGATAGCGGGAGTGACCGCTCACTTTGTGAACATGCATCTGGATGAGGGGCCGATCATTGCCCAAAGTTCCTTTGAAGTGAAACGAAGGATGACGCTAAAAGACGTTGTCCGCAAAGGGCGGGAATTAGAAACCAAAACCTTGGTCAAAGCGGTGAAACTGCATCTGAGCCGTCGGCTGGACGTGCATTGGGGAATTGTCAAGGAAGTGTAGGAAGCGAGGCGGTTGGATTGCGGTGCTAACGGTGAAACTTTGTCTTTTGAAGGCGGCTTGACTCCGGAGTCCGGACGCTATAGCATTTTAGGCTTTCGTTTCGGCGAGCCAGAATTTTTCCTCAGGGGATTTCCTGAAAGGTTTTTGCTAGGACTTCAAGGGCTTGGGCCGGGCGATTTTTTAGAAGATGAACAAAGGCAAAATAGTACAAGTGATCGGGCCGGTGGTGGACGTCGAATTTACCGAAACTCTTCCGGCCATCTATAATGCGTTGAACGTGGAATACAAAGTTGGCGAGCAATCGGCAAAGCTGGTGCTGGAAGTGCAGCAACACTTGGGCGACCATTGGGTGCGGGCGGTGGCCATGTCTTCCACAGAAGGATTGAAGCGCGGATTCCAAGTTAGCGACACCGGCTCCCCTATTTCCATGCCCGTGGGTGAATGCGTGATGGGACGGGTGTTTGACGTAACGGGGCAAACCGTAGATGAAAGAGGCTCCGTCCAAGCGGAAGCCTACAATCCCATTCATCGGCCGGCGCCCTCGTTGATGGATCAATCCACCTCCCCGCAGATATTGACCACCGGCATCAAAGTCATTGATTTGATTTGCCCTTTCCTCAAAGGCGGCAAAGTGGGCGCTTTTGGCGGCGCGGGCGTTGGCAAGACGGTGGTCATCATGGAACTGATTAATAATATCGCCAAGCTTCACGGCGGCGTCTCGGTGTTTGCCGGCGTCGGCGAGCGAACACGCGAGGGGAACGATCTCTATCAAGAAATGTCCGAAGCCGGGGTGATTGATCAGGAAAACCTCGGCAACTCCAAAATTGCTTTGGTTTACGGACAGATGAACGAGCCGCCGGGCGCCCGTCTTCGCGTGGCTCTGTCCGGATTGGCGATTACCGAGTATTTTCGCGACGAGAAACAGCAGGACGTGTTGCTCTTTGTCGATAACATCTTCCGATTTTCGCAAGCGGGTTCTGAAGTCTCCGCTTTGTTGGGGCGCACGCCAAGCGCCGTCGGCTACCAACCTACTCTGGCGGCCGAGATGGGAGATTTGCAGGAGCGAATCACCTCCACCAAAAAGGGGTCGATCACTTCGTTTCAAGCGGTTTATGTTCCAGCGGACGATTTGACGGACCCAGCGCCGGCCACCACCTTTGCGCACTTGGACGCCACCATCGTTCTGGAGCGCTCCATTGCCGAGCTGGGCATCTATCCCGCCGTAGACCCCCTGGCTTCAAACTCACGCGCCTTAGCCGCCGAAATCGTTGGAGAAGAGCATTACGAAGTGGCGCGAGGCGTGCAAAAAGTGCTGCAGCGATACAAAGACTTGCAAGACATCATCGCCATTTTGGGAATGGACGAACTGTCGCCGGAAGACAAGTTGACGGTTTTTCGAGCCCGCAAGATTCAACGATTCTTAAGCCAGCCCTTCACCGTAGCCGAAGTCTTCACCGGCTATCCCGGAAAGCAAGTGAACGTGGCGGACACCGTCCGCGGATTCCAAGAAATCCTCGCAGGCAAGCATGACGACGTTCCCGAAGCAAACTTCTACATGAAGGGCAAAATCGAGGAAATCTACGAAGAACGAGACTAAAAACCCGTTGGAAAAATCAACCAGCAAAATTCAACAATGGCCAACACGCTCCGACTTGAAATCGTAACCCCGCAGGCAAAAACCTACTCCGAAGAAGTGGAAACAGTCAGCCTGCCAGGACTGGAAGGCGACCTGGGCGTTTATCCCCACCACACCCCGCTGATGACCCAGATTGTCGCCGGAGAACTTCGCGTCGTTCAAAACGGCCAACCGAAGTTTCTGGCCGTCGGCGCCGGGTTTGTGGAAATCACCGGAAGCCAAGTTTCCGTGCTGACGGATATGGCCGTCCAAGCCGACAACATTGACGAACAAGCCGCTGAAGAAGCCCGGAAACGAGCCGAAAAACGCCTGAAAGAAAAACTATCGGACGAAGAATTAGCCTCTGTAAAAGCCTCCCTGATGCACTCCCTAGCGCAATTGAAAGTCAAACGGCGAAAATCCCGCTAGCCTCCCTTGCGTTGCGCCCGAATAAAGGCCAGCCGGCTCCGCCGACCGTCTTTCAATCTTCCCTCCGCCAATGCACAAGCTGGGAAAAGCCGCCGTAAGCCATCCGGTGGCACTCCACAATTGCCTCGCATTTTTTGCCGATTTCTTGGCCTCGCGGATCGGCCATAAAGGCCTTGTTGCCCTTGTCTCGCGCTTCCCTAGAAGGCCAAACCACGTAGGCAAAAACAACCGTTTCCTCCTTCGTTGCGGCGGCCAGTTTCGGGAAGGGAATCATATGTTCCACCTCCAAGTCCTCGCCGACGCACTCGCAGTATTCCAACGCTCCGAGATCCATCCACATCCCGGCCACCTCTTTAGCCAACCGGCGATAGGCTTCCAAATTTTCCTTCCGCAAAGGCAGGACAAAGCCATCCACGTATCGCTCCTTCGCATCCCATTTCTGTTCTTGATTATTCATTGTCAAAATGCAGTGTGAAAATAAATAAAAATGGCGGAGAGAGCGGGATTCGAACCCGCGGTACGTTTTGACGCGTACGACGGTTTAGCAAACCGCTGCTTTCGACCACTCAGCCATCTCTCCCTCCAAAAGCCGCCAGTAAACCGCGCTTTGCAGATTCAAGCAAGAAAATTCCAGACGAAAAATTAGGAATGGAGAAATTCCCAACCTCAAGCCGCGAATTCCCAATCGCCAATGGACACAGACCTCTAACTGCGAATCAAAAGCCATTGGCGGCGGCTTGGGCTTGGCATTTCATTTGGAAGTGGCGGCGAAGAATAACAAAGCCCAAAGCAAACAAGCCAAAGACAAGAGCGTATTCTTGCGGTTCGGGAACCAAATCTGCAGGCGCGCTGGAAACTACCACCCGCAAACCGCCCGAAGTCGGCGTCCATCGAGTGCCGTTGGCCACAAAATAAGGGCCGAAGATGTAGTTGTAACAATACTCGCCGCCGGCTGTGACGGTGAATTCGTTGATGGGATAAGGCAAAGTGCCTTGCCTACTCCACGAGACGGCGTCGTTAGCGGAATAGCTGAGCGAACTTGCCACAACTCGAATACCCACCACGCCCCCTAGTCAAAGGCGCTCGGCCGTTGGCAATGCCTCGTTTGTGCGGACTCCCTCCCAAGTTGTAGATTTCAGATTTCTCATTTTTGACGGCACGTTATATCAATCACCTTGGTGACGAAGCGGTGTGAGTGTTTCGTATGTGGTAGAAAATAGAGATTGCATTTGTGATAGGATTTGTAAGGGAAACGACGGCACTTTTAGTGGTTTGCTCTTGGGTTGGGTAGCGCTTCGTTTTGGGTAGCGGGGTTTGTCGCTAATCGCCAGGTTAGAGGGAGGTTTATACCGAGTGGTAAGGGGATGACTGGGCTTTCGGGCGTTTCTAATGGAATGCATGTTTGGGCACATTTTTCTAGGTGAAAGCGATGCTTCGAGAGGGGAAGTTTGTAAAAAGAGGGGCCGTTAACGCAAAGAAAACGTTCGAATTGCAAACGGCCGGATTTGGTGTTCAATAAAGCGCCGCTTTCTTCAAAGGCCATTGCATATAATTGTGGGGCGTAGCCTCCGGTAAAACAACCGGCGGCGCATCCGCATTTGGTGGTTTTGGTTGTGTGGGGGGCACTGTCGGTTCCCGCAAAGAATTGGCTTTGTTTTGGGGTAGTGACTGCCGCGCGAAGGGCAGCTCGATCCGCCTCAAACTTGGGAACTGGCAGGCAGTAAAGAGGATGTCGAAGCCCGCGAATTAAGTGTCCGATGGTATAAAGTAGATGTTGGGGTGTAACAGTAGCGCCAACACGACTGCCCGCCGATTGCACAAAGGCGACGGCTTCTTTGCTGGTAATGTGTTCGCATACTATGCGCAAGCGAGGATGTTGCTCGCAGAGCCTCGGCATTGTTTCGAGGTAAAAAATTGACTCCGCATGGATTTTGGCGTCCAGATATTTTTCATCAGAAAGGCCGTGTTGTTCGCCGTGCAGGCAGAGGATGGTTTGGGTTTCTTCCATTTGCCTTAACACGTCTCCGCCTATCCATTGGTCTATAGGTATGCCGTGTTGGGCGTTGGTGGTTTCATGCGGAGGGTAGTATTTGCAGGCTTTGAGGATCCCACTTTCGGCGCCTTGGACAATCATTTCCGGGGTTGTTTTGCGGGTCAAATATAACGGCACGATCAGGGTATCTAATAGGTTGCCGCCGCTGGCTTGTAGATTTTGCAGATATTGTTCTATGGACCAACTGGTTTTTGAATTGGGACCAAATAGTTGGGAAACTGGGGGAATTGTATTGGGCATGGCAACGACGCCGGCGCAACCCATGCTGATATGCGCTTGGAGGTAGCTGGCCATTGACGGCCCTTGGCGGAAGTGGGCGTGCAAGTCGAACCATTTGGGAAGTTCGATAGTCATTTTTGCTTTGTTGGCTATACTTTTGGGCAGTCGGTTTGGTTCTTATGTTTTTCAAACAAACAGGGAAACGAGCAAGGCGAAACCAAATCCTACAAGGGAAATCATGGTAGAAACCACACTCCAAGAGCGCAGGGTTTGGGCTTCGGACATGCGGAGATAGCGGGAAATCATCCAAAAGCCGGAATCGTTGACGTGCGAGAAACCGGTTGCGCCGGAGGCGATGCAAATGGCCACTAAGGCTAGGTTTTGTGGATTCAGATTTTCCACGAAGCCGGCGATCAATCCTGCGGCCGTCAACATGGCCACGGTTGCGGAGCCTTGGGCGATTCGCACTAGGGCGGCGAACAGGTAGGCTAATACGAGCGCCGGAATTCCGGAATTTCCGAAGGCTTCTTTCAATGCCTCGGCAATGCCGGTGGCTTCCAAAACTCCTTTGAAGACGCCGCCGGCGCCGGTGATGAGGATGATAATGCCGGCCGGTCCCAAGGCTTTGGTGGAAATTTCCAGCAATACTTCTTTGCTCGCGCCTCGCCTCGTTCCCAGAAAATGTAAGGCGATCCCCGTCGAAAACAGCAACGCAATCACCGGGTGTCCGAGAAAGTAAAGAACTTGCGTTAGAAGAGTCGCCGTTTGCAAAGCCTCGCGCAAAGCCGCCTTCCAATCTTCCCTTGCGAGGCCGGTTTCCAGTCCGGCCGCGGTTGTTTGTTCAACGATTGTGCCAACAAGAATTAGCCCGATTGGAAGTGCCACCAAAAACAGAATCCATCCCACGCTCGGCAATTTCTTTGAGTTCGGCGCTGCGTCAACATCTGCTTCAGGAAGGCTTACCTCGATTCCCTGAACGAGCTTTCCCGTAATCCAAGGACCGCAGAGAATTGCCGTGGGCAAACCGATCAAGAGGCCGAACAAAATTACCCATCCCAGGTTTACTCCCAAAATGTAGGCGACCGCTACCGGCCCCGGCGTCGGAGGCACAAAGGCGTGTGTGACTGCCATGCCTGCCACCAAAGGGATGCCGAAAGTTAGGAGCGACTTCTTCGTATCTCTCGCGAGCGCATAGAGCAACGGCGCCAACATCACCAAAGCCACGTCGAGAAAAACAGGAATCGAAATGATGAAGCCGGTGATCAACATTGCCCACGGCGCTTTTTGTTTGCCGAACATTCGCACTAGGGAAGTCGCTAATGCCTGCGTCCCGCCGGAATGCTCCAACACCGCGCCGAAAATGGCGCCCAGCCCGATAATCGTCGCAATGAAGCCGAGCGCTCCTCCCATGCTCTTTACAATGGTCTCCGCCACTTGGATAAGAGGCACTGCCTCCGGATTCACAAACTTTGATGCCGCCGCTACGCCAACAGAAACCAGAAGCAACGCGAGAAAAGCCTGAATTTTGAAGCGCAGAATCAGAACCAGCAACAAAGCGATTCCGAAAAACAACAACGCGATCAATGAACCCACGGGCAGGGCGGCAAAAAACAAGTGCATTCGGTTTTTATGAGACCACAATCTCGTTGCTTCGTCAATGGCGTAATCCGGCGGGGAACTCTTTCTTCGGGGTTTGGATTTTGAAAAGCCTGCCGATTAATCCCGTTTTTTCCTTGACACGAATTCGGCGAGATGCCAGAGTTTGCCGAAATTTTTTCAATAAGAGCACGATCCGCAAAGATTCATCCATCAAATTAACCGACCAATGAATACTCCTCCGCCTTTGCCAAAACCGCTTCAAGCCAAGTTTTCATGGAAACACTACCTCGGCATGATCCTCGTTTGCCTCTTCGTTTCCACATGCACAAAAGTGATGACGATGCCCGAAACCCTCCAAGCCCTCCAAAAAGCTCAAATCGAGGCATCTTATGTGATAATTGAAAACCTCCAAAAACAAGTCCACCTCCAGCAAAAGATGATCAATCTGCAGTGGGAAGTGGTTGAAGAGATAGCAGACGCCGAAGCCGATTCTCAATAAAGAACGATTGTTCTATTCTCGAACGAATCCGGCGCAAAACCAAGCAAGAGCAAACTCAGCTTTAAAATCACAAGGAAACCGCGCAATCTTCAAATCCAATTTTTTTGTCTTTCTTTTGCCGTTTCCAGCGGCTATGCTCGCTTGCATGACATCGAACCCAACGACAAATCGACGATCTTTTCTCAAGACCACCGCTATGGCCGCAAGTGCGCCGCTTTTTCTTCCAGCCGGGATTCTCTCGGCCAAGCCCAATGACCGCATTCACGTCGGCTTCATCGGGATGGGGAAGCAAAATCGAGGCTTGCTCAATAACTTTATGCGGGACGAATCCGTTCGCGCAGTGGCCGTTGCCGAAGTGGATCGCACGCGACGCTTAGCCGCCAAAGCGCAGGTGGACAAGAAATACGGCAATGCGGCATGCAAGGCCTACAACGATTTTCGAGAACTTGTTGCTCGAGACGACATTGACGCCGTCTGCATCGCCACGCCGGATCACTGGCACGCCTTTCAAACCGTCGCCGCCTTGGATTCGGGCAAGGACGTTTACTGCGAAAAACCGCTTACCCACAACATTCACGAATCCATTGCCGTGATGAAGGCGGCGAAGCGCAATCATCGAATCCTCCAGACTGGTTCCCAGCAACGTTCTTCTCGCGTCTTTCGCGTTGCCTGCGAACTTGTGCGCAACGGCGTTATCGGCAAAATTACGCGAACGGCGGTGAACTTCGGGCCGCCGGGAATCCCCTGCGACTTGCCGGAAGAAGAAATGGAACCCGGATTGGACTGGGATATGTGGATTGGTCCCGGCCCGCTTCGCCCTTACAACTCCACCCTCAGCCCGCGAGGTGTTCACAACCACTTTCCGCATTGGCGAAACTACAAAGAATACGGCGGCGGCATGGTCTGCGACTGGGGCGCCCATCACCTGGACATCATTCAATGGGGACTTGGCAAAGACGAAAGCGGCCCCGTTGCCGCCACTCCCCCATCGGACAACGAAGCGATGAAAGGCGCCCAACTTATCTACGAAGGCGGCATCGCCACCGTCCACGGACAAGGCATCGGAGCCCACTTTTTCGGCGAGGACGGCGACGTCCAAGTAACCAGAGGCCAGTTTGCCATCAGCCGAAAAGGGAAAATCCTTGCGGGAAACCTAAAAGAGCAAAATCCACGCCCGAAACTTGGCGACGAATTGGACAAAGCCGAAGAAATGTTCCTCAAAGACGCAAGCGTTCGCCTTTACGAAAGCGCCAACCATGTTCAGGACTTCCTCGCCTGCATGCGAAGCCGCAAAAAACCCATTACCCACGAAGGCGTCGGCGCCCGCTCGGCCATCGCCTGCCACCTCATGAACCAAGCCTACTACAACCGCCAAGCCATCCTCTGGAACCCGGTCAAAATGAAGTTTGTAAAAGGCTCCGGCCATCGCTCTTGGCTCACAAGAAACTACCGCGGACCGTGGATCGTTGCCTGAACAAAGAAAAGAACGCCAACTGGAAAATCTAGGGCATCCTCGCTAAACAATTGAGTTTCAGCAAACAGCCGGTCGCCTGAACCGGCGAAGCTGTTCAAGGATTCGATCAGTCCGCTTTCGATGCGCAAGACGCTGGTTCTGCTGGACGCCATAAATAGACATTAGGGGGTTTCACCAATGGCGGCGTTTTCACAAGATGCGGCGAAATTCCTTTTTTCATCGGCAAAATCTCCACTAAACCGATTACTAAGCTGTCTCAGATCGCTTTTTGATACACCAAAACGCCTAAAATCAGGAAGTTCGTCATTCGGCAAAACCGCACTGAAACCGCCAAGTCTTGCCCTTTTGCTCGCCAAATCCCTCAAGCGAAATCCGCTTAGCCGTCAACCGCCTCAAAAAACTTTCTTTTCGCAGCCGCCAAAAGCGAGATTTTGCGGATTTTCTCTCGTTTTCGCGCTTTCCAACGAATTTTTTTTTGAACTTTTTTCTCTTTTTTTGTGATTTTTGGGTTGACTCGTTGCGGTGGAGCGA
This sequence comes from Limisphaerales bacterium, assembly GCA_965203425.1. Lineage (GTDB taxonomy): Bacteria > Verrucomicrobiota > Verrucomicrobiia > Limisphaerales > AAA164-E04 > UBA2970. The sequence goes on from OZ241891.1 coordinate 1,724,261, forward strand.
TTAAAAAAGAAGAAATTTTTGACAGTTACATCTATAAAACAGGAGATTCTATGAAACAAAAACTATCATTATTTGTGGCCGTCGTCTGCCTTTGCGGGGGGGGGGGGGGGGGGGGGGGGTACGACGCCCAAGCGCAGTTGATCATTGACGTCTATCCCAGCCAAGATACCCCCACCAACAGCATCTGGATTTTCTCCGGCTCCTCTAGCGTCAGGACTGCTGGCACTCTGCGCACTTCGAGCACTTCGTACGACACTAGCGATAGTTGGCAGACGGAAAGGGACATTTACGCCGCCAACCATCCTTCCGGCGCGCAAATCACGCTCTCTCCCCTCTTTTCCAGTTCCAACTCCAAAGACATCGTGTCGGTGAGTAATAGAATAGCGGGAGTTTGGGGCTCGGGGTCTCCTTTTGCCAACAGCGCGACGAATACGCCGACCATCACCATCGGCACGACGCCCGTCAACCGCACGATTAATCGGATGTTTATGAACAATCAGAATATCGCTGATCAGATCGGCATCCGCGTCAACAGCAACTTCAACTATGGAAGCTATTCCGGACAAGCCTCTTCTTGGACGGGTTCGGGTTTGCTAATAAACAAGCCGGTTGGCGATTTTGTTACCGGGAATGTGAACAACTGGTTCGCGCTGACTCCGAACTTTTCGGGGTATGGAACGTCAGTGACTTTGCGCTTTCACAGCACCATCATCCCCGAGCCAGAAGAATACGCCCTTGTCTTCGGCTTGTTTGCCTTGGGTTTCGTCATCTTCCATCGCCATCGGCAAAAGAAACGGCAACAAGCCGCCGCTTCGTAGGCCGGCGCGCTTTGGCGGCTAGCGAGATGCCTTTGTCGATTGGATTTTTAACTTCGCTTTCCTTTTCTCGAAAGCGGAGTTTTTTTGCGCATTTTCTTGTTCAGTTCCGCAACGAATCATTCGATCCGGCTTGCGTTGCGGGGACAAACTCTAATCCGTGTTACCCGTGTGCGATACATCGGCTGATCGACATCTCGTGTAGTTGTAGGTTCTGCTGGCTTCTGTGCCGTCGCTTTGGATGATTTCTCTCAACACCCAGTCGTAGTTTTGTTTGGTCTTGACCTGGGGCTTTGGAATCCTTCTCAAAAAGGCAGACTATTGTTTGGTTGTAAGCAATTAGCGGCCTTGTTGTCGCATCCAAAAGGCGTTTAGTTTTTTATAGGCTTGGTGCGCTTTGGCATCTCCTTGGGCCATTGCACCGGCAATGGCGTCTCCCACATATTGAGCGTTTTCTTGTCGATCCGCCGGAGTTTTGCTTTGTCTGAGGGCGATGTCCACGGCTGCCATATAGTTGCCTTGATCTAAGGCGTCGTCGATTTTGTCCAATACGGATCGAGTTTTCCTTTCCGTTTTTTGAGTGGAGGCTGGCTTTGGTTTTTCGACAGCGGCGGTCGGCTCATTATTTTCTTCGTTATTGCCGCCGCAACCAGCGAGCATCGCCGAAACAACAAAGGCAAAGAGTATGGAAGTTTTCATAAATTGTCTGCGCTTTTTGGAGTTAACGGTTTACCAGCCGCCGTTCGGAAGGCCGGGACGCCAGTAAAGATCATTGGGAAGTTCGGTCGGTCGATTGGGAATTCCGGGTATGTCGGGATCGAGTTTATCATTGCCCACCATTTCGTAGAATCTGCGAAAGGTGAGATTGATGGCGTGACCGCCGACGGCGCCAACGGTGGAACGCCCGCCAACGTCTTTGGAACGTTGAGCTTGGGAAGTCATTGAGTTTCCGCCGCCATGCCGTTGGGATATGCCCTCGTGCGGGAAATTCCCAGCGTCGTTGAAATAAAAGGGAAAGTTTTCGTCTGTTTCCCATTGGAGAATGGCCGTGGGAGGGAGAGAGGTGGTTTTGTAGGTACTGCCGTCGTTGCCGTTTGGCGGGGGGCCGCTCCAAGTGTAACTGGTAATTTTAATCTGGCGCTGGAGATACTTGTTTCGTTTGACGCCTCTGGATTCGACCGCATCTTTGGGGCAGATCATGATTTTGTCGGAATTGCCAAGGTAAGGCGCCAGTTGCCCCTTTCGAAAGGCATCTCGCTGTAGTTCCAATTGTCGTTCTAGCCCCGCTAGTGAAACTGCGCCGGCTCGGCCATCGTTCATCACTCCGCGCCCGGCGTAAGCCCAACCGTCAGGAGTATTGCCTCCGCCGCCCCAAGTGGGATGAGGCATGTGTTCTTCATTGTCGCCGGCGTACATGAGCATGGCGAGCATGATTTGTTTGGTGTTGTTGAAGTCGAGGGTGTTTTGGGCTTTGTCTTTGGCTTTGGAGAGAGCGGGCAGGAGCATGCCGGCCAAGATGGCGATAATGGCGATGACGACTAACAATTCAATTAACGTGAATCCCGAAGATCGGGGGGGGGGGGAGATTGATTGGTTGATCGATGAGTTCATGGCTTGAAAAGATTATGTTGAGGGTTCGCTATGTCGATAATATTCCGTTGTATTGCGTTTATGAAAAGGTCTGTTTAATTCAAATTGTGCGGGAGGTCAAGAAAAATTTTCCAAAATTATTGTGTTTGCGTTTCTTTTTCGGCTTTTTTGGGAAAAATGCAGCCAAAGTTTCGGCAACCTGCATAGCGGCAATCATTGGGGGAAGAGTTTGTTTCTTTTCGCCGTACGGCGGCGCGTTTTCAACTTTGGTCTGCTTGTCGGTTTGGAGGCGGTTGGGTGGGATTGGAAAATATCCAGGGTCTAGCCTGTTTGATTACCAGTTTTCCGCTTTCCGTGATTTTGTATTCAATTTCCATGGCAAAGTTGCGGTCTTCTCGTTTGCGTCCGTATAGTTCGGCGAAGCGATTGTGGATTTCTTTCAAATGGTTGCGCAATTCGCGCAGATGGGTTTCTTCCAACAGGGTTTTGCCTTCGGGCGTTTGATTGGATTGTCGGACTACGGTATGTCCGTCTTTTGCATACCAACCCAGGAGAATTTCTTCCGGGCTGGAAAGTTCGTTGGGATTGGTCACTAAATCTTCGCCGATTTGCGTGTTGAGGTAGTAGTTTCCTTGGGTTTCGTAGAGAACGTCTTCGGTGACAGCGACTCCGTTGGCTTTTTCTCTTTTGAAATTGGGGTGGAGCAAGACTCCCATGGCCGCCAGTTTGTGATCGATTCGGTAAAATTCCCTTTCGTCAAAGGCGCGAAAGTTCCACAGGCTGGCGAAGACTTGTTGGATTGATTTGGAGAGATGCCCTTCGTCTGGGTTGTGGGTAAAGGAATCATACAGCCCGGCGCCGCTGAAACCCGGCAGGTCTTCGTTATTGGTGCTGGAACGGCAACGGATGGAAATTCCTTCAGGAAAAGAGTGTTGCACGGCGGCGATGGCTTCGTTCATCCAAGGAGGCATGTTTCCTTTTTTGATTTGGTCTCGAAGTTTTTTGAGTTTTTTGCGCAGGAGTTCGCGGTCGTTTCGGGCGTTTGGATCTTCTAAAAGGGCGTTCACGGCGGCGTCCAAGCGGTTGTGTTTCATAAATTCGACGTAAAAGTGGAAGGGAATTCCAAAGCCGTTTGGGACGGTTTCGGGAGGGAAGTCGAAGCGGCGCATTGCGGCCAGATTCGCTGTTTTGACGCCGAAGCCAGAGGCGTCTTTAAATTGAATGTTCTTCAAAGGCTCAATCGCGGTTTTGGAAAGGTCTCTGGCCGGTTTTTGGGGTTTGGCGGGACGAAGATTGGCAAAATGGCGATCCATTTCGGCTTGGGAGGCTTCGCGGAGGCAATAGCCTTGCGATGTGACTTGGTAGCGCACCAGCTTGCCCAGGAGGGATTGGATTTGTTCGTTTTGCAAGGCGTTGCGGATGAATGCGTTGGGTGTTTTGTCTTGGATCGCCCGCAGGTTGACGTGCGAGAGCGGGGTTTGCCGCACTTCGGAAATCACGCCGGCAACTCGCGGCATTTGGTTGGGAAGGGTTCGGCAAATCACAATGTCGCGAGGAGAGGGACGAATTTCTTCGTTCATTAGCCTCAGTCGGCCGAAGGATGCCGCCGGGTTGAGAGGCAAATAGGCAATGTTTTTGTAGAGGTCTTCGTCCAGATAAACCGCTACGTCGGAAGCGTCGTATAGGGCTTTCTCGCTTTTGTATCGATCCAAATTTCCGGGCAAGGGATGAAAGGCGATTCTTCCTTTGAGAATGGGCATAAATTTCGTCAGATCGTTTTGGAACATTTGGATTTCTTGAAACCGGTAGGAATCATTGGGTTGAAAATCGAAAATGTACAAGCCGGGCTCTCCGTTTGGGGAGGCGATTCGAGGCAGGTAAGTCAACGCGCCGCGTACCGCTCCCTGCCGGCCAATCCCAAAATCGCGCATATAATACGGATGCGCCCGATAGTTTTTCGTGTTCATGAAGTAGATTTTGACGTCGGAGGCTCCCGGATTTACAATGATGAATTTGACGAATTGAAGGTCGGCAAGATATTCGTCCCGCCCCACGTCCGGTCCTTTATAGGAGAGTTTTTCAAAAGTGGCGCGATCGGGAATTCTGGCCGCGCCGTCTTTGAATTGCATATCTTCGGGCTCAGTGGGATTTCCGGGTTCTCCGCCTGGGGGAAATCCGCCTCGCTGTCCCAAAAGCGGACTGATACAGACTGGAAACAACGCGAGGAAAAACAGAAGAAAGAAGTAGCGATTCATTTGAAAAGAAACTTTATGCCTTGTCATCGAGGAACTTAAAAGGGATAGACGCTCCCAAACACAGATTGGTTACATTTTTCTATTTTTCTTCGTGGAATTCAATCGGCTCTTTTCGATAGCGGACACTTTTTAATTCCACTCCCGCCCGCGTCGAACGAAAGTAGGAACGTCCAAATTTTCTCCGTTGTAAATAGCTGGCGGACTCTTCTCAAACAACCCGCCGGGAGAATTCAGAGAGTTCAAATTTAGCATTTCCTGCTTGGGTCGGCGTTTGCCCGGCGGCCGCGGATGGACGGAACCGGGGGAACGAATCGTTACTTTGGAAGTGGATTTTGCCGTTTCTTCAAACTGCTTGAAGGCAGGGGTTTGGGAATTCGAACCTTCAATCGGCACGGGAAAAGAAACGTCGTCCTCTGGCCTCCCTTGAATTTTCAGAGTGGTGGCTTGTTTCTTCCGATGCCAAGAAGCGATTAAGGTCAGGCCGACTTTTTGTTCGAGCGACGAATCTATGGACGCGCCAAGGAACACCTTTGCCTTTCCAGCGCGGCGGCGCAATTGCTCTCCAATCCATTGCACTTCGGGAATCGTCAGACGATTATCCCCGACAATGTTGACCAGCAGAACATCGGAATCTTCAACACGGCCATCGGCGCCGGCCAAGAGCGGATAAGCAAGCAAGCCATCGACGGCCCGTCGCAATCGATTTTCGCCCTCTGCTTCGGCAACCGCAAAAGAGCTTTTGGCACGCTTATTTCGCACAACGGAGCGCAGGTCTTGAAAGCTGACGTCTAGGAGGCCGGGGCTTTCAACCATTTGCCAAACGCCGCGGATGCCTTGCGCGAAGACGCCGTTAATAGTTTCAAAAGCTCTGAGGATTGGGGTCTGTGCACCGACGATTTTAAGAAAGGCTTGGTTGGGCAACGAAACCACCGCGTCCGAAGCGGCCAGCAATTCGTTTAAGCCCGCATCGGCTTGTCGGCGGCACTGATGCCCTTCAAAATCAAAGGGCAAAGAGACAAAGGAAAGAACGAGCGCGCCGATTTCCCTTGCCTGCCGGGCGATGACTGGCAAAGCGCCGCTTGCCGTTCCCCTGCCCAGTCCGCCGAGAAAGATCACCAAATCAGCGCCGGCAAAGCGATTGGCCAACAGCTCTCGATCCGCTTCCGCGCTGGCTCGCCCTGATTGAGGGTCGCCGCCGGCACTTAATCCTCGCAACAAGTTCCGTCCCAGCTGAATAGGCTCAGCGCTTTTCATTGCCTGCAACCCTTGGACGTCGCTGTTCAAGGCAAGGAAGTCTACGCCCGGCAACTCCTCACAAGCCAAAATATCCGCGGCGCGGCATCCGGCATCGCCGACTCCGATGATTTTGGTCGAAAAGCGCTTTGCCGAAGCCGAAAGATTGGACTGTTGCGGCAACGGAAAGCTTGCGGTACGGCATTGGCGGCCGCTGGGTTCGTCGATCGTGGACGAAAAACGTTTATTCGAGTTGAAATAATTGAGAGGGTTTCTCATAAGCTTAAGCTGTTTGTAAAATCCGATTCGGTGACTTTTGGAAATCCATTTAAACTAAAGCCGTTGCAACCATTGTCGAAAGGAGCGGCTCCATTTTGGCGGCTTCATTTTCCGCTCTTGTCGCTTGCGCAACTCAAAAATGCCGAACTTCGCCAAGCCAATCCCCACGGCGAATTCCGGCTGTTCCAAAACGTCTGCGGGACCGTTGACGTTTCCGGCGACGCCCCCCCATGCAGGAACGCCGAAGACGTGTTCGGCACGGCGCATGATGTCGGGGATTCTCGCCCCGCCTCCCGTAATGACGACGCCGGATTGAACCATGTTCAGACAACCAGCCTTCTCCAGTTCCTTTTCGATCAGCTCAAAACATTCGGAGATTCGAAGAGACATGATGTGCCTTAGATGCTCGGTGTGAATGGTTTTGTCGGGTTGGTTGACGAGGTCGGGGATTGTGATCGTTTGGTTCGGCAAATGCCGGCCCTTCAAAGCCGATCCGTGTTGAATTTTGAGTTGCTCGGCGCGACCCAAAGGAATTTTGAATCCGCAGGCCAAGTCGTTGGAGATATGATCCCCGCCCACCGGCAAAACTCCCGCATGTCTGACCAATCCGTTGTAGTAGACCGCGTATTCAATGTTGCCGCCGCCGAAATCCAGAACGAGCGTTCCCAGTTCTTTTTGCTGTGAATTCAAGACCGCCAACGCGCAGGCCAATCCCGAAAAGACAATTTCCTCCACTTCGATCCGGAGGTTCTTGACTACTTGAATGGAATTTTTCAACCGATTGGCTTCGCCGTGCACAATGAGCAAGTCCACTTCAATCTTGGCGCCAAGCAATCCAACCGGGGGGTTCAAAATTCCGGATTGACCATCGACGGAGAAATGCTGTTGAACGGTGTGAATAATATGATGATCGTTGGGAAGGTGGACCGCTTTGGCGTTTTTGACGACGTCCATAACGTCTTCCTTTGAGATCTCGCGTTCTGCCGATACGATGGGGTGAGCGCCCCGGTTCATCAAGCTCCGCAAATGCCCTCCTGAAACGCCTAAGTAAACACTGCGAATTTCTTGATCGGCGCTTTGTTCGGCTTGGGCAAGGGCGTTGCGAACGTCCTCCGTCGTCAAATCCGCGTCCACAATCTCGCCCTTTCGCACGCCGCGCGACTTGGCCTGGCTGATCCCAAGAATCCTGGGCATATCCGCATCCGACGCCCCAGAATCGGCAACCGCCGCCGTTATTCGCGAGGTGCCGATATCGAGTCCAGTCACAATTTTTTTGCTCGCAAACATCACGTCTCCGTTCTCTTTGAAATCTGCGGTTGCGGCTCTTCCTGCGGAATATCGCGAGTCCGCTGCTCCCATTGAAAAGGATGGTTGTTTTTCACAGAAAGGTCCAGGCTGATTAACTTCATGTTTTCCCGCTTCGCCTTGTTCAACATGATTTCCCATCTTCGGAATTGAGCCGCCAGTTTCTTTTCTCGACCCGACGCGTCCAACACGATTTCTCCCCGTCCCAAAGTCACTTCCTGCCGGTCCGAAGTTTTGACGACCAGCACTTGCCTTTTGGAAACATCAATCGAACGAATCTGAATGCGATCCGCCATGCTCGAAGATCTAAAGGCGGCAAGCGTCTGAATGGCAAAGTCCACTTGCCCCGACTTCGCCCGCTCTCCCGGTATCAACTGCAACCCGCTAATCCCGGTCAACTCGGGAAGACGCTGCCAAAAACTCTCCCGCTCCAACTTTTCGCCATAGCCCGTCCTTGGCAAAAAAACGAAGCCCGACAAATCAATCATATAAGGTTTGAGAGTCATCCGTCCTTTCCGCTCCTTGTCGGGGCTTAAGAAATAGGCTTTGAAAACAGGCCTCCGCTCCCAAATCTGCACTTTCAAGCGATCGGGAATGATTCGCTCGACAATCGCCGTGCGCACCACAGACGCCATTTCCAAGTTCCGCTTAATTTGCGCCAAATCCAGAGCCCACATATTCTCCCCCGGTTGAACGCCCGTCCAACGCAACACTTGATCTCGGCTTAGCCTGCCGTCGGTTCGGAAGTGAAAATAACGCAGGGCGAAAGCGTCATTCCTCAAGAGAAACGCATCCACCGTCGTCCGAATTCCCTTCCATCCCATCCACCCCAAACCAAGGACCAGAACGATCAGCCGTCCGACCGCGCAGAACCGGGAATGCCAAAACCCCTGCCTACGCGCTTTGACGTCCAGACGCTCCCTCTTCGCCGCCCCGCCTCTCTTGAACATCAATTTCTCTTTTTCCCAACTCATACCTCAACACTCCGCCAATGCCATTCCCTGCCTTTCCATAGCGAACGCAACCAGCCGATGACACAACTCCTCAAACGAAATTCCACCAGCGCGGGCAGACTTGGGCAACAAACTCGTCGCCGTCATGCCGGGAATGGTGTTCACCTCCAAAACAAACAACTCCCGCCCCCGCACAATCATATCCACCCGGGCGTACGGGCCACCGCCAATCGCCGCAAAAGCCCTCTTCGCTGTCGCCCGAATCTCCCGATCCAACCCCGCATCCAATGATGTGGGACAAAAATACTCCGTAGCGCCTTTTGTATATTTGCTGCGATAATCATAGCGGCCGCTCTTGGGACGGATTTCCACAATCGGCAACACCCGACGGCCTAGGATGCTGACCGCAACCTCCCGTCCTTCAATAAACTCTTCCGCCAACACGCTCCCAAAGACAGCTGTGCGATTAACGGCTTCTTGCCACCGCTCTCCGTCTTGAAGAAACTCGACCCCGAAGCTCGAACCTTGGCAGGCCGGCTTCAAAACCAAAGGAAAGTTCAACGAGGCGGGCAATCCACGCTGAGCGCCGCTATTGCAGACCCCAAATCGAGGCGTCGGAATTCCATAAAATTGAAAGGCCCGCTTGGATCTCACTTTGTCAAAGGCGCAGGCGCTGGCCTCCGCGCCGCAACCGGTGTAAGGAACGCCCAACGCGTCCAATTCCCGTTGGATAGTTCCGTCCTCCCCATAAGTTCCATGCAACGCGAGAAAGACCACTTCCACGTTTCCCGGCAAACGCCACGCTCCGGATTGGGGGTCCAACATCGTCACCCGATGCCCCTTGGAAACCAAAGCCGCCGCCGCCGCCCGTCCCGAATCCAAGGACACTGCCCGCTCCGCAGACGGCCCGCCCGACATCACCACAATGTTCCATCGCCCGTTCATCCTCCAATAATCTGCACTTCGGTTTTCAACTCGATTCCGCGGGACTGGCGCACCCGCTTCTTGAGCAAGTCAATCAAATTCAAAACGTCCTCAGCGGTTGCCCTCCCATCGTTTACAATGAAGTTTCCATGGATTTCAGAAACCGAAGCGCCTCCCACTCGAGTTCCCTTCAATCCCAACTCATCAATCAACTTCCCCGCAGGAATGGAGGCCGGATTCTTGAAAATACATCCCGCGCTGGCCGCCGCCGGTTGCGATTCCCAACGCTTGGCGCTGAAACGCTTCATCCTCGCGCCAACATCCGCCTCGCTAGAAGGCTCTCCGCGCAGCACGGCCTCAACGGCCAAATGATTCTCAAACAACGGACATCGACGATACTCGACGTGCAAATCAGCCGCCGTGCGTTCATGGAATTGTCCCCCATAGTCGAGAAACCGAACACGCTCCACAACGTCAAACATCCACGCTCCCATAGCCCCCGCATTCATTCGCAACGCGCCCCCCAAAGTTCCGGGAATCCCCTCCAGAAACTCCAACCCAGCCAGACCGTTGCGACGCGCCTCAGCGGCAATCGACTTCAAACGAGCGCCCGCGCCGCAAACCATGCGATTCCCTTGAACCTTCAGCTCGGAAAAAGCCGACTGCGCTAAAGAAAGCACCACGCCATGAATGCCTCCATCGCGGATGAGAAGGTTGGATCCTCTTCCCAACACAAACACCGGAAGCCCGTGTTCGCCGGCGCGCCGAAGCGTCAACGCCAAATCCTCCAAAGAAGCCGGCTCCACATAAACATCCGCCGGCCCGCCGACTCGAAGCGTCGTTCGCCTAGCCAACGGCTCTTTCAACCGAACAACGCTCCCAGCGCTCAAATCCTTTTCCAATCCGTGAATAAACTCCGGCGCCGCCTTTGTTCGACTCGCCCGCAACGCCTCCACCAACTGATGCGCCGCGCGAGTAATCTCCCCAGCGCCCATAAACAAAACAACGTCCCCCGACTTCAAATCGCCGCGAACCCCTTGCCAAAGCCGGTCCAAAGAAGACTCCCATTCAAGACGCCTCCCGCTTTGCCGCATCGCCGCCGCCAAAGCCTCGCCGGAAACCCCCGGAATGGGTTTCTCGCGCGCCGAATAAATTTCGGTCAACCAAACCCGGTCCGCATCGTCAAAGCACGAGGCAAACTGCTGCATCAGCCGTTCCGTCCGGGTGTAGCGATGCGGTTGAAACACTGCAATCAAACGCTTCGGCGCGCGGCGGCGGACCGCCTGAATAGTCTCCCGAATTTCCGTCGGATGATGCGCGTAGTCGTCCATCACGCAAAATCGCGAATCGGAAAACAAAACCTCCTGCCGCCGCCGAACTCCTTTGAACCGAGCGACCGCCCCCGCAATTTCTTTGGCGCCAAAACCCTGCCGAAGCAACCAAACAACCGCCGCCGCCGCATTGGAAACATTCGCCCGGCCCGCAAGCTGCAAGGTGAACCTGCCAACCAAACGCCCCCGAAACCAAAGACCGAAACGCTCCATCGCTGGCTGCGCATAATCAAACGGGTCCAACTCAATGCGATAGTCCGCCAAAGGATGATAGCCATACGAAACCGCGTCGGAACGATTCGAAAACATTTCGATTAAATCACCGTCATCCGCGCAAAATACACTGCCCCCCCCAGTCCGCTCCGCCAAAGACTCAAACTCCGCTCGAACGCGGTCAACACTCACAAAGTAATCCAAATGCTCGTCGTCGATATTGAGTAGAATCAACTCATCCGGGTGGAAATCCCGCAAGCCGCCGTCACTTTCATCAATCTCGGCTACAAACCACGGACGCCCTGACTTTTCATCAGCGGCCAAATCCTCGCCAACATCCGCAGCCGGCGCCGGCAACTGAAGAGCGTCCCCGCCGGCAGCATAACTTGCGGCAACCCCCAAATCTCGCAATACAAAGGCCAACAACGCTGCAGTCGTCGTCTTGCCGTGCATCCCGGCAACGCAAACCGACCTTTGCAAAGCAAGAACCGCCGCCAAAAAAACAGCCCTGCGAACCGTGGGAATCCCCAAACGCCGGGCACCGACCAGCTCAGAATTATCCCGCGGAACAGCCGAAGAATAAATCACCAGCTCCGGACGATTCTTCGACAAACGGTCAGCATCGTGCCCTTGGAAAATCACGGCATTCCGATCGGCCAACGCCCGCGAAAATCCATTCCGCGTCAAATCGGAACCAGACACCGCAAAACCTCTGTCCAAAAGCAAATGCCCCAGACAAGCCATCCCGCAACCCGAAATCCCTACAAGATGTACCGGCGCATCGCGCTTTGAATGAGAATACCAATGCTGAAGTTCTGTCGGTCTCATGTTCTTTAATGCAACCTTGCCGAGCCAGCGCAAAGATCCTTCGATTCTTTGGCATCGCGGCTTCCCGCTTTTCCTTCCTTCCAACTTGCTCCGGAAACTTCCCATTCGGAATTCCCCGCCTTCATCAAATCATCCACAATTTTGGCGGCGGCGCCTTCGGCATTCCAAAATTGCAAGGCTTTTTGCATGCGCCGCCGCGCCTCTTGGTCATAAAGCAAACGGCTCAAAACTTGCGCCGCATCCGATGCCTCTAAACAACGCTCCTCCAGCCATTCCGCCGCTCCCGATTCCACAAACATAAGGGCGTTTTTCCTCTGATGATCCTCCACGGCATAAGGATACGGAATCAACAAAGACGGAACGCAAACCGCTGCATACTCCGCCAAACTCGAAGCGCCCGCCCGCGACAAAACCGCTGTCGCCAACCGAATCAACTCCGAAGCATTGGAGCAAAATTCGCTGAGGAAATATCGCAACCCCAACCGTTCGTAAAGCGCCCGAAGCGACGAATGATCGTGCCTCCCCGTAAGATGAATAATCTGCAAATCCGGATGCCGCCGCAAAAGAAGCGGCGCCACTTCCACCATCAAATCATTTAACGCTTGGGCACCTTGGCTGCCCCCCATAACCAATAAAACGGGCGCTCCCGAAACCAAACCCAACCGCCGACAAACCTCCGGCCGCAAAGCCTGTCGAAACTCTCTTCGAACCGGAGTGCCGCTCACAACAATCTTCCGCCCGCCAAAAGCACCCTTCCCCAATGGAAAACCAACAAAAACCCCGCGGCACAACCGCGCCAAATAACGATTCGCCCTTCCCGGAACCGAATTCGCCTCATGCAAATACACACGCACACCCAACAACCTCCCCGCAATGGCCGGAGCCACACCGGCAAACCCTCCCATAACCAGCACAACTTCAGGCTTCCAACGCAAAAAGCGCGCCAAGCAAAGAAACAACGACCGAATTTCCCCCCAAACAAACGCAAGCATCCGCCCCCGAAGCAAGGCCACCGCCGGAAGAAACTCAATTCGAGCATCAGAAAGGGCGACGGCAGACTCGCGATCCACTTCCTTCCGAGAAGCAAACAACATCACTTGCCCCCCCCGACGCTTCACTTCCTGAGCCACCGCCACACCGGGAAAGAAATGCCCGCCCGTGCCTCCACAGGCAATCGCCACCTTGCGCTGACTGAAATCTCGCCCCTCGTTCATATTGACAAAGGTTCCGGCTCGATCGCAACCGAAGCCGCCAAAGATTCCGCCTCCTCTCCTCGCCGCGCGATGCTGACCAGCACTCCAACACAAATCAACATCATCAAAAGACTCGACCCCCCATAACTAATGAACGGAAGCGCCAACCCCTTGTTCGGCAACGTGTTGGTTGCCACTCCCATATTGATGAATGCCTGCAGACCAATCAGAAACACAATCCCGCTACCCAGCAGAAAGCCGAAGTTATCTCGAGCTTTGGCCGCAATAAAAATCCCGGAAACAACCAACACGGCAAAAGCAAGAACAACCGCCGCCGTCGCCGCTAAACCCAACTCCTCGCCAATCAACGAAAAGATGAAATCCGTTTCATGCAACGGCAAAAAGCCCAGCTTCTGCCGGCCATTCCCCAACCCCAACCCCTCCCAACCTCCGGACCCCAACGCCAGCAAAGACTGCCAAACCTGATATCCAGAGTCCTCCTTCATCGCCTCCGGATCCACCCACGCCTTCAAACGCTGACTGCGAACCGGGTCCGCCTGCAACGAAACCGCCAAGAGCGCCGCAGCAACCATCAACGGAGGCAAAACAAACCTCCACCGCGCCCCGGCAATTAGCAACATGACCGCCGCAACCGCACCCAAAAGCACCGTCGTGCCACGATCCGGCTCCACAAAAATCAACGTCAACACGCCGCCCACAATACAGCCCGGAACAAACAACCCCCGCCAAAACGCCGGCATGTGACGACGATAACGATCCCCATACCATGCAATAAAAACCACCAAGGCCAACTTTACATACTCCGAAGGCTGAAAACTAAACCCCTCATAGACAATCCAACGGCGCGCTCCGTTGAGACGCATCCCAACATCCGGATGCAATACCAAAGCCAACAGCACTATCCCGCTACCCAGCAACACCCAAAACCAATCCTGCAACCAGCGATAATCCATGCGAGAAGCCACATAACCCAGCAACACACCCAACGCCGTCCAACATAATTGCCGAAACAAAAACGTCTGATCTTCCCCGTAAATCACCGCGCTATACAGCATCACCATGCCCAAAGTGAGCAGGCCGGCTACAGAGAGAATCAAAAACATAGTGGCGAGCCGCATATCCAAGAGGCCAAATCAACCTTGAAGATTACGCCAAAACGGCCCTACCGAGCGGTCGCCGAAGCCACTTCCGCAGCGGGAATCTTGAGCTTTTGCCCGATCAATATCATATCAGAACGCAACTCGTTTGCCTCGCGCAACGCTTGCAGCGTAATGCCGTTGCGCCTTGCAATTCGAATCAGCGTATCACCTTTCTCCACGGAGTACACCTTCCCGTTCGCCAGCGGTTCGCTACCCGCGTTCGAAGGCGTCGACGATTGTAAGGAATCAGCGTTTCTTGGAATCACAATGGACGTCCCAATGCGAAGCCTCCAAGGATCGATTCCGGGATTGGCACCCAAAATCGCCTTCACGGTAGATCCATGCGTTTTGGCCAAAGTGTAAAGCCTGTCCCCCCGCTTGATTGTGTAATCCAAACTGTGAGAAGTCGGCGACGTCGGAAGCGAAGACTCTACAACCTCCGGCTCAGGCGACGAAGTTTCCTCTCCGCTAAAACTCGAACCCACAAGACCCAAATCACCCGGATCTTCCCGGTCCAATTCGCCCTCCGACAACCCGGAATTCTCCGAGACGGCAGGTTCCAAAGGCTCGCTTGTTTCGGAATCGAAAGTCAAAAACTCAGGCACATCGCCATCCTCAACAAGCAAATCCTCTTCAGCATTTTCCGTGTTTCCTAAATTCGGATTCGGCTCGTTGGAATCGGACAAAAGAGTTTCCTCATTCGTCCCTGAATCGACAACGGATTCAGGCCCCGATTTTTTGCATCCCTGCAATAACAAGAAGCCTCCAATCGGAACGACATGCAGCGCAACAATGGCGCCTACCGTAATCAGTATTTTGGTTTTGCGATGTTGGCTATCATCATGTTGACGATCATCAGAAGATGACCCGGACGGAAGTAATGGATTGTGGTACATAGGCAGTATTATAGAATTGAAGGTTTATAGTTAAAAGTTGATGTCGTTGTATCTATTCTGTCTTGTTTGCGAAGGCGCAAACTAGCGAAAAACAGCTCGCCCGACAAGCGAGACGGATCGCTTTCCCGCACCAAAAATTCTTCTGACGCTTGAGGTTGTTCCCGATCGGACATTTTGCCGCCGACAGACTGTTGCAATCGCCCATCATCGACAAGAGAACAAAATTGATCGCCTCGATCGGCATAGTCTTGAAATTGATCAAAGCTGGCGCATCCCGGTGAAAACAGAACTACGTCGCCAGAGCGGGCTTGCCGGAACGCGGCGCGCACGGCCTTATCCAGCGTCTGACACAAAAAACACTCCGTGAATCGACCCAACGCCGAACGAATCTCCTCTTCATCCCGCCCAAAAAGGAAGGCTTTGCTTACCTTGACCGACACAAGACGCCCAAGATTTTCAAAGGACAAACGCTTATTTAACCCGCCGGCAATCAGCCACAAACGACTTGACTCGCCCGCCAAAAGACCGGCGGCGGATTCCACGGCGGCCCGAAGCGCATCCGGATTCGTTGCTTTGGAATCGTTGACCGCCAAAACTCCCCCAACCGGCTCCAACACTTCAAACCGGTGAGGTTCGCCGCGGAAATTCGCCAACGCCGCCCGCATTTCGTCTACCGCCAAGCCCAAGGCAAGTCCAGCCAACAAAGCCGCCATTAGATTTTCAGCATTATGGGCGCCAACAAGCTTCCCCTCGCGACAATCATAAATAACTTCGTTCCCGCCCCGAATTCGCTTCACCAACAAACCGCGATCGTAAAAGACGTCCGCCGCCGGATTCTTCAAACTGAAAGTCCGCACCTTCTGGCCAAACTCGACGCCGATCTTCGCCAAATGCTCCTTCGCCTCCCATTGAAGAATCGCCCAATCATTCTCATCTTGATTCTCAAAAATTCGCGCCTTAGCCCGACAATAATCGTCAAAACTTGCGTGGCGGTCCAAATGGTCGGGCGCGAGATTCAACAAAACGGCGACCTTTGGCCGGAAACGATCCACATGCTCAAGTTGAAAGGAACTGATCTCCAAAACCATACAATCCTGCTCCGCACTACCATCCACCACGGAACAAAAAGGACGCCCGATATTGCCCGCAACCAAGGTCTTTCGACCGCTATGCCGCAGGACTGATTCAATCAGGCGAGTGGTCGTGGTTTTGCCATTAGTGCCGGTAATGGCGATGGCCGGACACTTTGAAAAACGAAAAGCCAACTCAACCTCGCTAATTATAGGCACGCGGCGCCATAAGAGTTGTTGCATCAATCTCGATGCCGGAGGCACTCCGGGACTCACAACCGCCAAATCCCAAGAGCGACCCGGCAAATCCGAGCATTCCAATCGAATATCAACTCCTAAGGATTCCAGCTCACGAACCTCGGCAACGCTCAAATTCGCCGAGCCCTCATCCGCCAGACAAACCAAAGCCCCCCACTGTGCCAACAAAAGCGCCGATGCCCGTCCGCTAACGCCCGCGCCAATCACAAAAACTTGTTTACCGCCAAGGTCTTCCATCTTCATCGCTTTCTCCTCTCTTTTGTTCGGACCCGTTTAGCGTATCTTTAAAGTTAACAAAGCCAATCCAGCGCATAACCCAGAAAGGATATAAAACCGAACAACAACTTTGGATTCGTGCCACCCCATTTTTTCAAAGTGATGATGCAGGGGCGCTCGCAAAAATAGCCGCCGATCTACGCCAAAGCACCTCATATGGTACTTATACCAGCCCACTTGTAAAATCACGGAAACCGCTTCGACGACAAAAACGCCTCCGGCAATAACCAAAATCAAGGGCTGGTGAATCAAAACCGCCATAATCCCAAAAGCGCCGCCTAAAGCCAACGAACCGGTATCCCCCATAAACACCTGAGCGGGATGACAATTATACCACAAAAAGCCTACACTCGCTCCCAACATGGCGGCGCAAAATACAGTCAACTCGCCCGCGCCGGGAACATAAGGAATTCGCAAATAACCGGCAAAATGAAAGTGTCCCGCAACATAGGTAAGAACGAGGAACACAATTGTAACAATAATAGTGCAACCAATCGCCAGGCCATCCAGCCCATCGGTCAAGTTGACGGCGTTGGAACTCCCCACAATCGCCAGAACCGTGATTCCAATGCCCAGCCATGCGACGTTTTCTAAGATGGGACGCTTGAAGAAAGGCGCCATCACGTTCGTAATCAAGTTTTTCGTCTCCGGCGTTCTCCACAGATATAAAGCGATGGCAAAGGAGAGGAGAACTTGCACCCCTATTTTTATCATAGACTTTGCTCCCGCGTTGTTTTGTTTGGTTACCTTCAAGTAATCGTCGTAGAAACCTAGAGCCGCAAGAACTATCAACGATAGTAAAGTCAGCAACACAAAGGAATTCCACTGCGCCCAAAGCAATGCAGCAAGGTCGAGGGACAAAACAATGAGGACGCCTCCCATCGTCGGCGTTCCCTTTTTGTCGATGATTCGCACCATGCCTCCGGCGGCTTCCGCTTTGTCGTTATAGTTTTGCCGGAATTTGAGTCTCTTTAACCATTCAATGACGAACGGCGCCAACAACCACGAAAGAATCAAGGCCGTAAACGCCGCGCCAATACTGCGCACAGAGATGTATCGAAACACCCGAAGCCCCGAAAGAGGCTCTTCCCAAGAGGACCCCGCCACGCTCTCCAAAATATACTGGTGCAGATAAAAAAGCATGGCAGCGCTATTTCATGTTTCCAGACGCATGGTATTGAGCAACAGAGAAAGGTGGCCGCCGAATGGCCGACGGCTCAGCAAACTCCAAAATCTCATTCGTCGAAGCCTTGGGCGCAGGAAACCGATTGGGGGCGACAGGAATTCGAGGAGAGTTCCCATCCGCTCCCGAACCGCTTTTCCGATTCGACAAAGCTTGCTTAAGAAACTCGACTAGCCGATCCAACCCGGCGGCTCGAGACGCTTTTACCAACACGATGTCTCCACTTCTCAGAATGTTTTTTAGAGACTCCCCCGCCTCTTTCCAATTTGTGTAGGCTTCGGCCGATTGGGCGCCGTTTTCTTTGGCCGCCTGCCTGACTTTCTCCGACCATTTTCCCACACTGATAATGTGATCCACTTGGCACTGCGCCGCCTCGCGCCCTATTTTAGAATGCGCGGCCGCGCTGAATGCGCCCAACTCGCCCATATCGCCAAGGACGCAATAGCGCGCTCCGCGAGAGGGAAAATCCCGCAGTGTGTTTAACGCCGCAATAGTGGAGTCTTCGTTGGCATTGTAGCTGTCGTCAATCAAGGTGACGCCGCCAAACTCGCCCCACTCCAAGCGCATTCTTTCCGCGCCGCACTGGGCAATCCCCATTTCCAATTCCTCAACGGTCAAACCTAATTCCGCCCCCACTGCTAAAGCCAAGCCGGCGTTGACCAGTTGATGACGACCCAAAACGGCAAGACGAAATTTTTGGGTTCCTCCCAACGGCTTAGCTTGCATCCAGAATTCCATTCCTTTGGCGCCGAGTTTCCAATCTAGAACCCGCCAATCGTTCCTTTCTCCAAAACCTACTTTGACAACCCGCGAACGCGTTCGCGCCAAAATCCGATCTATAAGAGGAATGTCCCCGTTCACAAACAAAACCCCGTCTTCCGGCAACGCTTCCGCTAAAAATCCCTTCTCCTCCGCAACCGCCTCCACAGAACCAAAAAACTCTAAGTGACTCCGGCCAATAGAAGTAATTACCCCATAGCGAGGCTGAATCATCTTTGTTAAATGTTGAATTTCCCCCGGATGATTCGTTCCCACTTCGAACACCGCGACCTGATCGCTTTTATTTAATTGTAACAACGACAAGGGAACGCCAACGTCGTTGTTAAAACTTGCCGGACTGGCGCAGATGTTCAACCGTTGCGACAACACGCCGTTTAGAAAACGTTTTGTGGATGTTTTGCCGTTGGAGCCGGTAACGCCAACCACTACCGGATGAAAGGACTGACGATAGTTTTTCGCCAAACATCCCAAAGCAACCCGCGTATTCTCCACCACAATTTGCGGACAGTTAGCCGGTTGCCCTCTCAGACGCGCCGCTTCTACCATACAAGCGCTGACTGTCTTCCCTAATTTTTCGGTAATAAATTGATGAGCGTCAAAGCGGTCGCCTACCAAAGCAATAAAAATATCGCCTTTTTTGATCAAGCGCGAGTCCGTGCCAACCCCGGTCGCAAGATTCCGAGGGCTGACATTCCGCAACTCTCCTCCGGATGCCTCCGCTATAAAACCTAAATGTCGAGGTTCCATCACAACGCTAAACGTATCTCCCCAGAATC
Organism: Limisphaerales bacterium; assembly: GCA_965203425.1. Lineage (GTDB taxonomy): Bacteria > Verrucomicrobiota > Verrucomicrobiia > Limisphaerales > AAA164-E04 > UBA2970. The sequence continues at coordinate 1,743,579 of OZ241891.1, forward strand.
ATATCCGAGGTTTCTCAAACTCTCCTCCGCATACAATCGATCCTCAAAAGGAACAACCGAGCCGTTCGTCTCTTGATAGGTTTCATGACCTTTTCCAGCAATTAACACAATATCGCCGGCGGATGCCTCAGTAATCACTTTATCGATAGCCCGACGCCGATCATATTCCACCTTCCACAACCCGCCGCCAATCCGCATTCCAAAAGCAATCTGTTCAACAATCTGCTCCGGTTCTTCATATCTCGGATTATCGTTAGTAATCCAAGCAAGGTCGGACAACCGAGCCGCAATTTTGCCCATTTCGCCCCGCTTCCCCGCATCCCGCCCTCCGCCGCAACCAAAGAGGAGAAGCAAACGATTAGGCGACAACGCCTTCAAGGTTTCCAAAACACGCTCCAGAGCGTCCGCAGTATGAGCGTAGTCGATGAAGACCGCAAAGGGCTGACCAAGAGCAACCGGCTCCAACCTTCCGGGAATGGGCGGAACCGTCTCTAACGCTTCGACGATACATGGCAAAGAGCATCCCACTTCCGCCGCTAGCGACACTGCCGCTAGACAATTCTGGACATTATGAACTCCAACTAACGGCACGTAGACTCTCTGAGACGTTCCGCAACCAAGCAAGTCAAACAGGGTTCCTTCCGGTGTCTTCTCAATATTTGAGGCTGAAAAATCCGCCGCAGAACTCATTCCGTAAGTCACCGCCGGCAAGTTGTCTATTTCCGCATGCAATCGGCGACCATATGCATCATCTGTATTGATGATGGCCGCCTTGTGGCCCGGCGAGAAAGCAAGCAAGTCGAAAAGTCGCCTCTTAGATCGATAGTAGTTTTCCATATCGCCGTGATAGTCCAGATGATCCCGGGTTAGATTGGTAAAAGCGGCCAATTCAAAGATTACGTCCGCCACTCGATCTTGTTGTAGTGCATGAGAACTGATCTCTATAATCACCTTTTCACACCCCTTGTCCACCATTCGCCGCAGCAACTTCTGTAATTCAACAGCGTCCGGAGTCGTTCGGACCGCTGGAATATGCCTATCATCGACCTCATATCGAACCGTGCCAATTAAACCGCATGGAACACCGCCCCGCCGAAAAATATGCCGGAGTAAAAACGAGACGCTCGTTTTGCCGTTCGTGCCAGTAATGCCCGTGATTCCCAAAGACCTGCTTGGATAGTCATACCATGCCGCGGCTAATTGAGAGAGAACCAGCCGGGTATTCGACACTCGCAACACCGCGCGACGGCCAAAGGATATGTCTCCGCTCTGACTTACAATTACACTGGCCCCTCGATCTAGCGCTTCGGCCACATATTGATTTCCGTCTTCGCAAACGCCGGAAATCGCCACAAAAATCTTCCCCGGCACAACCTGCCTAGAATCGCAAGTGACCCCCGTTACCGGCACGGCGTCGGATCCGATCAACTCGAAATCCGAAAGCTCTGCCAGCAAACTGGAAAGCGGTTTTCTCATTTCCCTTGTCTCTCCATATCTCTCATTGTTGACGTCGCGCAGATTGGCTATTACGAGGCTGGGACTTTGTTATAAGAATATCGGGACGACCGTTTCGATACCTCAATTGGTTGGATGGCGGGATATTCAGGTAATTGGCTAATTTCATGGCAATCTCTCTAAATACTGGCCCAGAGATCACTCCGCCGTAGATGTTTCCTTTTGGCTCATTAAAAATAACAGAAATCACAATTTCCGGCTTCTCCGAAGGGAAAAAACCAATGAACGAGGCATAATATCTATCGCGGTTATACCCCTCGTTAGGGATGTATTTCCGGGCAGTCCCCGTTTTGCCGGCAACTGTATAGTGGTCTAGCCTAGCTCTCGGCGCCGTGCCGCCTTCTTGAACCACGGACTCCAAGGCTTCGGTCATTTGACGGGCTGTATCCGCAGTAATTACTCGCTGTATCTTCTCCGGATGACAGACAATCACCGTGTCTCCCTCTTCATCGGAAAGACGTTGCACAATAAGCGGCCTCATCAACCAGCCGCCATTGGCAACCACACACATCATCATAGTAATTTGCAAGGGAGTCACTGCGACTTCGTAGCCAATAGGGACTCGGGAAATGGACAAACCGGACCATTGGGACAGAGGACGAAGCATCCCCCGCTGTTCAGATGGAAGGGAAATCCCCGTCGCCGAACCGATTCCAAACTTTTGAAGATATTGATATAGCCGTTTTTCTCCCAGGCGCTGGGCAATTTTGAAGGTACCGATGTTTGAGGACTTCGCGAAAACTTCTTTGACTATCAAGGTATCGTAGGGATGATCATCGTGGAGTGGTTTGTCATAGAAATAGACGAGGCCGTTTTCACAGTCTATGGAGTTTTCTAAATTCACTACATTTTCATTCAACGCCGCAGCCACGGAAATAGTTTTGAAGGTCGAACCGGGTTCAAACTGGTCGCTGACGGCCCTGTTGCGCCGATTTTCGGCTGGGTAGTCGCCGTGATGATTTGGATCATAAGTGGGGTAATTCGCCAACGCCAGGATTTCGCCAGTATGAGGCCGCGTTACGATGACGGTTGCCGTCAAAGGGTGTGATTTCTGAACGCTTTTTTTGAGTTCTTCTTCGACGATCGCTTGCACACCAGCATCAATTGTGAGGTGAACGTTGAGGCCTGCTTGCGCTTTGACATCCATACTTCGGAAGGCTACTAGCTCGCGCCGACGGCTGTCGGTCTCCGTTTTTCTCCATCCCAACGCGCCCTGCATATAACGATCGAAAGAGGCTTCCACTCCCGCTTGGCCGTTGATATAGAAAACAGATCGGTTCTTGACGAGTCGCTCTTCCGTCCGCACAAAACCTAAAACGTGCGCTGCCAATTCTCCATTGAGATAACGGCGACGATGGCTTTCCACCGGCTCCACAAAAATTGCTTGCCTTCGCATTTCTCTTAAAAACTTTCTTTCCTTTTCAGAGAGAAGAGATTCGTTTGGAATTTTCAACTTTGCCATTAAATCTTGAATCGCTTCCCACTCTTCTTCGGTCACTTTGATACGCATCCGCACATGGGGGTCGATGATTACTTTCCCCTCTGAATTGGTTTGTTGCCTGGGACGCAACCGTTCTATTAACGCTTCTGGATCTACCTTCAAGTGTTTAGCCAACAAGGCGCCTAAGGGGCGATAGTATTTCCCGATTCGGCTGGGGTCCGCGCAGAGAATTTTGAGACGTTGCGTGCCGGCCAGCAACAATCCATTCCGATCGAAAATATCGCCTCGCCGTGTTTGTTTGATGTAGGTTCTTCGGGTATGTTTGGCCGCTTTGACTTCCAACTCGTCATGTCGGAAAATCTGAATGAATACTAGCCTTCCTAAAAGTAGAGAAAACGCCGACAGCAAGAGGATGCCGAATAGAACTAAGCGGCGTAACTGAACTCGAAAAACCATGATGTTTTCTAATTCTCTAATCTCCAATTTTCAAAACGAGCTAATCCCGCTTGCTGTAACGATTTTGGGAGGGATCCGGTTCTTCTGACAACAAGACTTCTTGCCTATCGTTTGTTTCTGGAATTCGGTGAATTTGCTCTGAGGAGGGCTCGCGCAAATCGGATCCCCATTCCGCTAATCGCCGCTTCAGCTCCGGCTGTGATATTAGTGTCGAATAACGTTGTCGGAGCCTTTCATTGCCTCTTTCAAGATGATCTAGTTCCCGTTCTAGCTTCTGAATCCGCTGGCCCAACTTGTGAACTTGGCTCTTCTGCCACAGATAACCGACACAACTGCCTCCAATAAAAAGACAAACAATCATCGCCTTAATCAACCATCCAGTTCCTATCACTACTTCTTTACGACTCCTTTTCACAACGCAATACAACTCAAACAACACTTCCAGCCTCCCTGCGATTTTCATGCAGGGCGGCATCCATTCACAACTTTTCCATTACCCGAAGCCTAGCGCTTCGCGAACGAGGATTTCGCAACACCTCGTCCCGTTGAGGCAGAACGGCCCGCCGCTCCACCCACTTCAACTCTGCCCGTTTCGGCCGCCGAAACTCCGGCATATCCAAATCCCCGCGAACTTCGTAGTCCGCCGCCATTTGACGTCCAAATTTCTTTACTCGCCTTGCTTCGGCAGAATGAAACGTAATTACCACGAAACGCCCCCCCGGCTTGATCAACGACCAAATGACCTTCAACCCCCGATCCAACTTGTTCAGCTCGTCGTTAACCGCGATTCGCAACGCTTGAAACAACTTTGTTGCTGGATGCGCATGTCCTCGGCGTGGAAGCATTCTCTCCGCCAACCGCGCCAACTGCAAGGTGGACTGCAATCTCTGCTTCTGACGCTCTGCGACAATCACCCGAGCCAAAATCCGCGCTCGACGCTCTCCGCCAAACTCAAAGAAAATCTTTTCCAACTCGTTGCCTCCAAGTTCGTTAACCAAATCTGCCGCCGTTTGGCTCGTTCGCTCGTCCATTCGCATATCCAGAGGCCCGTCGCGGCGCAGGCTAAAACCCCGTTCCGCCGCCTCCAACTGATGCGAGCTCACTCCCAAATCTAGAATCGCTCCGTCCATGCTCTCTTGCTCCAGCCAATCGCCTAGTTCGACAAAATTGAGACGCCGAATTTCAAACCGCCCCCCAAACTCAGAAAGCCGAGACCGCGCCTCTTTGACGGCTTCGCCATCCTGGTCGCATCCGAACAATCGGCCACTCGGCGAACTCGCCGTCAAAATGCCTCGCGCATGACCAGCCCCACCGACCGTTCCATCTACATATTGCCCCGTCGGCACGGGAGACAACCGCTCGATCACTTCGTGGAGCAATACTGGCGTATGATTGAATGTCACTGCTTTTCATAAAAACCGTCGATTTTTCTCTCCTTTTTCCCACACAAAATAAGAAACCCCTTCCTTAACCATTGCCGTAGCCCCAACTTGCGTTTCTCCGGAAACAGCCGAGTCCCCAACTCCAAACACTCCGAGGCAGACACCCGCACATCCCATGGCGATTCCCAAAAACCTTTTCGTTGGATTGGTTTTCCTTGAATCAAAAACCGCCTCGGCCGAGATGATCCAGAAGTTGTTTGCCGGCGACATGCCTCTGGAAAGGAAAATTTTCCGCCCTTTTCTTCGATTCGCGCTACTCCTCGGCCATCCAAAATGCCAGCAGTAGAATTCAACGCGCCCGAGCCAGACTCCCGAGTTTCCCAACCCAGCAAAAACTCCAACTCCCTCAATGGGAACGGATTTCCGCTCGCAGGCCTTCCGTCCACGCACTTTCCGACCGCCAATAATCGACCCAAACTCATAAGCCCTGTATCAGTTGCTCAAGTTGACTATTATCATCGTAATGATCATCATGGCTCTCCTCTTCATCCAAGGGGCTGATGCTTTCGTACCGCTCCGGATCCCAAATCTGAAACCGATCCACCATTCCCACCAACACGGCGCGCTTCTTCAACCCGGCAGCGTCGGCCAGTTTCTTGGGCAAACAAATTCGGCTCCCGCTGTCCAAGTCCACATCAACCGAACTCTTGCCGATTTTCCGCCTCCAAACATCTCCCTTGCGCAGAGGAGCTTCCCTCAATTTTTGCGTCAAATACTTCATACTGTCGGGATGCAAACCGAGGAGACAATCCGGATCGCTCGTACGCAACGGCCAAAGCAACAGCGTAAACCGAGACAGCCCGGGCTTCCATTTGGCCGGAATCTGAAGACGTCGCTTTGCGTCAATCCCAAACTCGTATTCAGAATTGAAGAAAAGCAGAGCGTTTTCAGCACTTTCGACGACTTCAGCCATTTCGAGCCATTCCGTTCATTTCCACAAATTTTCCCTATTTTGCGATCTCCATAATGAAACACTTCGCAACACAATAGCCCTATTTGCCCCACTCGTCAAATTTTTAAATCACCAAAAATCGTCCGTCGCCAGAAATCCAACAGAAATCCAAAACTCCCCAACCAAAATCCTCTCTTCTCGGCAACAGGTTCATGGTTGAATTTCTCGCTCATCCATAGGAATTTTCCCTTTTGGCAAATGAAACCAGCAACGAATGCCCCTTGAATTGAAAGAGTTTGACTACGCGCTGCCCGACCGTCTGATTGCGAGGAAACCCGTTGCCGTGCGCGATCAATCCCGGTTGCTCATCTTGAACCGAGAAAAAAAATCCCTCAGCCATCGACGATTTTCCGAATTAGAAACACTCCTCCGCCCCGACGACGTTCTCGTCCTAAACGATTCAAAAGTGATCCCCGCCCGTTTGCGCGGAAAAAAAAGCGAAGGATGGGGAGCCGTAGAAATTCTGCTTCTGGAAGAAAAAGCGCAAAACCTCTGGTGGGGAATGCTCAAACCCGGAAAACGAATGCCGGCCGGATCCACAGCGACGATCTTTGCCCAGAACGGTCTCAACTCCCCAATCCAAATGGAAGTGCGAGAAAAACATCCAAACGGACGCTGCTTGATTCGCTTCAGCGGCACAGAAAACATACTGGAAGACTTGAACGCATACGGCGAAGTTCCCCTGCCTCCCTACATTGGGGCGGCCAACCGCTGTTCATTCGACGACGCCAACCGATACCAAACCGTTTACGCGCAACATCCAGGCTCTGCAGCCGCTCCTACCGCCGGCCTCCATTTCTCGGAAACACTCCTCAAAAACCTGCAAAAAAAAGGAATTTCCTCGATTCCCGTCACACTCCACGTTGGCTTAGGAACATTCGCCCCCGTCAAAGCCAACCGCATCGCGGATCACTCCATGCACGAAGAAACCTTCGAACTATCCGCCGCATCCGCATCCGCCTTGACGAAGGCCAAAACGCAAGGGCAACGCATCATCGCCGTCGGCACAACCTCAGTCCGCGTTTTAGAAACCGTCGCCGCCGCAAACCAAGGGAACCTTCGCCCCCAACAAGGCCGGACAAACCTTTTCCTCTATCCTCCCTGCGAATTTCGGTTTGTCGACGCGCTAATCACAAACTTTCACCTCCCCAAATCCAGCCTGCTCATGCTCGTCAGCGCCTTTGCCTCGCCAAAACAACTAAGCGGAATCGAACTCATCCGCCAAGCATACACCCAAGCCATCCGCCAAAACTACCGCTTCTTCAGCTACGGGGACGCCATGCTTATCCAATAAAAACCACTCAGCAAAAATCAGGATGCCCAAACTCCATTCCAATTCGACACCAAGCCAACGCCCCTATCTGCTCGTCAACATGGCCATCTCCGCCGATGGAAAAACTGCGGCCCCCCGATCGCTTTTTTCCCGTTTCGGTTCAGAAGCAGACCAATCTAAGCTCTACAAAATCCGGGCAACCGTCGACGGAATCCTATGCGGCGCCTCCACAATCACCAAAGACAACGCCTCCCTACTCCCCGCCAAGCACAATCGTCGCCAAAACCAAAAACCCTTCTATCGAATCGCCGCCACCGGAACCGGCTCTCTCTCCTTGACATCGGCTCTTTTCAAAACTACCACGCCGCCCATTCTCATCCTAACCACGAACTCAGCTCCCCAAAAAACCAGAGAACTCTACCAAACAACCGCCGCCGGCATTCACATCACAAAAGGCAAACAAATTAACTGGCGCCAAGCGCTCGCCTGGCTACACAAAAAATGGCGCATCCGCAGACTACTCCTCGAAGGAGGTGGAACCTTAAACCAATCCCTCTTTCGCCTCGACTTGGTAGACGAAATCAATCTTACCATTTGCCCATTCATCATCGGCGGAAACCAAGCGCCAACCATCGCCGACGGCGAAGCATTTCCCACACTCAACAACTCAACCCAATGGCAATGGACAAAACGCAGACAACGCAACAGCGAGCTTTACTTGACTTTGACTCGAAAACGCAACCTACCGCCCAAAAACTCTCAACAATAAGAAATCAATCAAAAAGAGAACAAACACCTTATCAACGCCTTCGAAACAAGTTCGCCAACGAAATCAAGCCAATCACAACCAGCAACATCGTATGCAAACCCACTGTGGATTCTAAGCTGTCCGTCTGATTGCAAGCATCCACAACATGCCTGTCTATGTTATGAATAATGCCCATGTTGCATTGACAACCGTCCACTTTTTCCACAGCCTTTTTAGGATCTTCGATCTCGCTTTTCAACCCCTCATCGTAATAACCCTTGCCTAAAAGAGCCCCCTTAATTTCAGAAACCTCTTCTCTAATATCTTCGACGTCGCTTTTTAATTGCCAATCACTCACAAGCTATTCCCTTTCTCTTCACACAAAAATTCATCCGCTTCAACATAGCGCGCTAAAAGCCACAACGCGTCGCTCAGGCGGTTTAGATACCGCTGGATTTCCCGATTCGGTTCGCTTCCCACTTCTATCAAACGGCACACTTGCCGCTCAGCTTTCCGGCAAATGCACCGCGCTACATCCAAACTTGCCGAGACGGGATTGTTCCCAGGATAGGCCCATCCTTGGAAAGAAGACATTCGACTTTCCAATTCCACTACTAGCGTATCAATCGGCGCTACAAACTCCTTATCAACCAGCTGGAATCCGTTCTTTTGATAACGTTCACGGTCACTACCGTCCGTTGCCAACTCACCCATCAGGCCGACAAGTTGCTTTTGAACTCTCTCAATTTTGTTCGCTATCCTTGACGCGTCGGGCCTGCATCGAACCTGCCCCAAGGATGCATTCAGCTCATCCACAAAACCTAGCATCTCAATTCTTGGGTCCCCTTTTGAGACTCGGCGATTATACATCAGGCTAGTCGTCCCGTCGTCGCCTTTTCGGGTGGCAATACTCATCTATTTTTGAACTTTCGGTTTGGTGTTAAAACACCTAGAAATATCAGGACTCCCTCCATTGCAAATGAATCCAACAATTCAAAGATTGCGCGGGGTTTCCCGTGGATGTCTCAACAGGATTGGTTGTAACGCGGAGTCTGTTTAGCGCAACGCCTTGATGCGAACGTTGCGAAAGGCTACAGGATCTCCGTGTCCGGCAAAGCCGAAGTAGCCGGACTTGCGTTTCTTGCCGGGATGCGGACGATTGGACATGAATTGTTGAACTTCATCCAAGTCCGTATCTAATATGGTAGTTCCGTTAAGCACTACTTGTATGGTAGAGCCTTGCACTGTTACCTCCTGATAATTCCATTCACCCACCGGCCGTTGAAAGCCGCGTTTCGCGGCCGCTATTCCATAAGCGGATCCATGATATTGGCGGTTATCCAGTCGAGCATATTTGGCGGCGCTATCATCCAAAACTTGAAGCTCGCACATTCCTACATACGCCGCGTCTCCCTTTCCGGGGTAGCGGATGGCCAGGCCATTGTTCCCACCGGGCGGCAGCTTGAATTCAAAGCGTACGATGAAATCGCTCCACGGTTGATGGTAGTAAATCGTTCCGCCCGATCCAGGCTTGCAGACTATGGCGCCGTCTTTTACTTGGTAGTTATTGATCGGACCTTTCCAACCATCTAGGTTTTGGCCATTGAATACAGGTTTAAAACCTGGCTCGGCAAGCATCTGATTTGCTTCCTTGGCGGGAATTTCCCGGAGATAAATGTTTTTCCACTGAATTTCTCCTCCATGAGTTTGTAATTGGATGGGGCCTTTTTGCCATAGTGGACTTTTACGATCCCAAAAGTTTTCCATCACGGCATGATCGACAACTAGACGCCCGTTTAGAAAAACCGTCGTCCGATCTCCCACTTGCCAGATGCGAAAACGGTTCCATTCGCCGAAGGGTTTATCTGCCAACACAAGAGGATTTTTGCCGGCCGCTCCGGGCGAGTTGTTCCATAATCCGCCCGATCCTTTGTCCGCCCCGATAGACCACTTTCCGCCTTCCTTTGTAAAGTCCCAGATTTGCACTTGAGGATTGCCGCGCAAGTAAATGCCGCTGTCCGCTTTGGCAACCGTTTTGTAGTCAATCAACAATTCCATGTCACCGTAGTCGCCATCCGTAGTGAGGTAGACGCCCCGCCCATCATTGACAATGGCGCCGTCCTTTACGCTCCAATGCTGCCGCACGCTGCCCATGTCTTCTCTGCGTTTGGCCTCGCGTTCTTCCGGCCGCATCGCCCAAAGTTTCCGCGGATCAAAATGCCCCATCCCATGCCAACCGCTTAGGTTTTCTCCATTAAACAACGACCGAAAACCAGTCGGCGGAACATTGTCTTCCCCCCAGCCGGATAACAAACCGGCAACAAGCCCCCCAACGAACAAGAGAGAGGCGCAACCACGGCGCGAACGGTATTTCCCAATGTTTTTCATAAACTGATATAAAGTAAAAGTCATTTCCTTATTGTCCACTTATGAAGGCGCGCATGCAACTCTTTTTTGCGTCATTCACCGAACTGACCAAAGCCCGCGTGGATCCGAGGGTAAGACGGCGGACTCTGGATAAATCAAATAGGCCGTGTTCTTTGAATGCCCCCATGCTTTCGCAAAGTCAATCCGCGGATAAACCCAGCGCACGGAAGGCGACCTCGCCGGATCGTTGACGACAACGTCCCCATTCCCATCAAACCCCACGCAAACAACCAAATGACCGTCTCCCTTTCGGAGAGGCTCCCGTTTGAGCGCGCTATACGAAACGGAAACCGGCACCGGAATCCCCGCCAAAACAAAGGACTCCAACTCCACTATATCGCTAAGCCTCACCACATAGCTCCGCACCCCTGAAAAAGACCCCGCATAAGCAATGTTGAACGACCAGTTCCCCATCCCCTCCCAACCAGGATCAAACACTTCCGCCGCAACCCGCGGCACCGACGCCTTCAGTTCAGAACGAGATAAAACCTTCGCCCAATACGCCTGCACCATCGCCACAGAAGTTGGACTGCACCAAACCTTTCCTCCTTCAAAATCCAACTGGCAAAGACGCGGCACCGCCAACTCCTTGCCCCATGCCCGCCGGTTAGAAACCAACGCCTTCGGCGCCGCACTGGAATCAACAAAAGACAAACCGACAAAACGAAGACCTTGAACGCCGGAAATCCCCAATGGAAATACAATCCGAATCCGGACCTTGCGAGCAGGCTCCGAAAGAACCAAAGTGTCCGTGCTTACCTTCCCCATCGCATTCTTTTGCCCTTTTATGCTTGTCCGCCCAGCAGCAAACTCCCCGCCAACCCAATGCCCAAGCAGATAAGGTCCCTCCCACCGTTCCCGCACGCGAACATCCACTTCTACCGACAACCGAGAAGAAGGCGCCGCATTCCACGAAACTACCAACTCATCAAACGAAATCGCCGCACGAATCAACGGAGATTCCAAAACGACCTTCCGCTCTCCGCCACTTTCTTTGCTACAAGTCCACTCCGAAAAATCAACCAGCCCGACAAACGAACGACCCCGCTTTCCCTCATCGGCAAATGCGCAAGCAAAACTCCCACACAAAACCAGACACAAACAAGCCCATCGAATCATAAACATTCCGCTACAAAACTTACCCTCCATTTTCCAAACCGTCAAATCCCAATCCAACAAACAGAACCGTTATCGATAGGATTGCGGAACTATTGCAGAAGATTCGCCAAAGGCGAAAAACCAAAGGCAGAACATTCCTGCTCAAAAACTCCTCGCCAATTCCACCGGCAACAGCGTCCTCCAAACTTGAAAAATGACGGAAAAATGACTTTCCCGGAAAAAGTTGTTGACCGAGTTCCCAAACTTGTTTAGTTTCCTTTTCATAACGATTTAACAAGTCACAATCAACCAGATGGAAACTGTGATTTTCAAAGGAATCGGCAAACGTTTGAATCGCGATAGCTTATTGTTCGGCACAAACGATAGATTTTATTAAACTTATTCGTTATGACACCGACGTCAGCCCAACTGCTTCCATTAGAGTCCAAAGACCGCAGAACTTACTTTCTGAACGGTCTGGCGGGCAAAAAAGGGAAGTTTAAAAGATACGGCGGATTGCCTTTGCGGTACGCAGGCGGCAAAAGCCTTGCAGTCGGTCATTTGGTCAAAGAACTGCCCGGCAATGTTTTCAAGCTAGTGTCTCCATTCTTTGGAGGAGGTTCTTTTGAGATCGCCTGCGCAAAAGAGCTGGGCATCAAAGTAGTCGGATACGATGTATTTGATATACTCGCCAATTACTGGAGAGTGCAATTAAAATCTCCTAAAAAGTTAGCCAGCCGCCTCTCCCAGTGGAGTCCGGACAAAAAGACATATAAACGTGTCAAGGAAAGACTGAAACAACACCGGACTGAGGACAATCCTATAAAAAACAAGTTGGAACTGGCGGCTCACTACTGGTTCAACCACAATCTGAGCTACGGACCCGGCTTCCTTGGCTGGATGTCCAAAATCTACGAAGAACCGATAAGAGTCAAAAGACTAATAAGCAAGGTGGCAAACTTTAGGTGTCCCGGCCTAAGCGTATCTCAGGGAGTATTTGAAAAAACAATCTCCAAACACAATGGAGATTTTCTGTACTGCGATCCGCCTTACTTCTTGGATGGCGATAGCAAAATGTTCAGAGGGATTTATCCCCAAAGAAACTTCCCGATTCACCACAAAGGATTCAACCATGCACAGCTTCATCATTTGCTAACTAATCATAAAGGCGGGTTTATGCTTTCCTACAACGACTGCGAAACAATTCGTCAATGGTATTCGGACTTTAAAATTATTGAAGTGGAATGGCAGTACACACTAGGGCAAGGGGAAACTCGCATTGGGAAAAACAGAATAGAAAACGGTACAAACTGCCATGTCAAGAAGTCCCACGAACTTATCATTGTTGGAGATAGTTAGATGAGCATTCCTAATCGCAGAAGAGCAATGACCAGCAGTCATGCAAGAGAAGTGAAAGTCTCTGGGCATGTCAATGAACACTATTTCGCTAAACTGATTGGTGGAGCCGTCAACAAAGGCACGCAAACGGACAAAAAGGATGTTGTAGACAAGCAAGACCGCTTTCATTCTGTAAAAGGCGGAAACTGGTGGCAGATTTTCCTGTACAGTCGAGAACGGTTCGTATCCAATACTATTTTTCAAGGTATCGGCAATGTGGCCAACATTATGATTGACTGTTTGGATGCATATCCTCCAACATACCAAGACTACAAAGAGAATAAACTGCAAGCAAAGGAAAACTTAAAAGATCCAATGAGAAAATTGCTGGCAGAGTTGGAGCAGGAAAACATCTACAAAGCATTTTTACAAAAGGCATTATTTGACGGAGGCAATGCGGATTATCTAAGTATTTATCTCGGCATGTCTAAAGAAGCAATCCAAAACAAAGAATTTCATATTTTCTTCAATACAGACGTAACAGATGCTTTTTCTCGTTGTGTTTACTTAGTCAATTCGAAAGCTAGAAATAAGAACCAGCAAGACGCCCAGAAAGTCATTTTCAAGTCAAGAATTCACAACAAGAATATCGGAGAAATAGAGGATAGGCACGATAGTCCAGTGCATTACAGACAAATGAAGTTTCGACTGAACGGCAAGATGACTTTCCAGATACTGCGATCTAAAATTAAGGAACATACACGGTTGAACTCGCAACTCCATGTATATGGCAAGGCGCAAAAACTATTTTCAATAGGTTAGAGAGGAAATGATACTAAGGCATGAAAGCGCAAAGAAAACCCGGGCAGACGGGAAGACACTAGGTCAAGATTTTATAGAACCACTATATTGCCCTTCTGAACGATTTAACGGGCGTTCCTTTTTCGTTTGGAGCGACTGCCGACTAGAACATCTTCTGTCGGGACATGGAGGGAGCCGAATTCGACTTCTGCGATGTTTGGGCGAATGAGTGGGATTCTTTCTCGCTTTTGCTTGTAGAACTGCTACAATGTCCCGGTATCGGTCAGCGGGGCGAGTTGGGGCGAAAGCCAATCTGGCCAAACTAAAGTTAAATCCATAATCGAATAATTCAAATGAAGTCAAAACAAGTGCAGAATAATGAGGTTCGAGGCCGTCGCTTGACGGCGCTCGGAAAAACGGACGATTCGCGCCGGTTTCCCAACTTGGACGAAGGCGTTCCAACGACGCTCGGCAAAGCCTTCGGGCCGTCCGAGCCGACAACGGCAGAGATTTCCTCGCTTCGCGGCATCGGAAAGTCTCTGATAACAGGACTAGCGCTGGCAGGCCTCCTGCTTGCTCCCGCCGGACCATCGATAATCAAGGCAATCCATCCCGATCCCACTTGGTCTTTTCCCGGAGGCTTGAGGTTGGCACCGCCCTACATTTCCTCGGTAGGCATCCATCTTTACGATCCCTCAAATGACGTAACCAATTGGTTTCCGGCATTGCCTTCAATGGATTTGGAAATCTCGATTTCCGCTTCAGATCCGATCTGGGGACGAATCAACGATTACTGGGACTCTCCCGTGGGTTACGATTGGGAAGATTGGGGGCGTTTCGAAGTTAATGGAAACAGCACGGATTATTACGCCGATCAAGTTACGTGGAAAACCGGGTGCTATGTCAATGCTTCGGTTGCGGCTCATCCCGATCACTTTGCGGAAGGGTCCGATAGATCGGATACGGAGTTCGTTTATTACTACGGAATGGGTCACGCAGTCGCCTATCCGAGGGAATACCGAAACGGCACTCCGCATTATTTGGATTGGTACTGGGTGCCGGTGTACAGTTCGCTGACCCCGTTGAGGGACTATCCTTATTGAGCCTCTGAGATTGGTCCGAAGTCAAAAATACCGGGGGACGGGCGAAAAAAGCCGCCCGTCTCCCATCTTTGGCACAGATATTGCTCTTTGATTAAAAGTAATGAAATCAAATTGGAGAAACGGTTTTACTTTGATCGAGCTGTTGGTCGTGATTGCCGTCATTGCCATTCTTGCGGGACTACTCCTGCCTGCCTTGAGCAAAGCCAAAGAATCTGCCCATCGAATCCACTGCGCCAATAACCTCAAACAAATCGGCTTGGCCTTTCATCTTTACGCCACAGATAACGACGATTATGTCCCTCAGTATGTTCGAGCCACTCCTCCTCCCAACTACTGGCGACATGTCCTCTGGGAAGCGTACCACGACCGCAATACCAATTTATGGCATTGCTTGGCCAACAATAAAAAGAAAGTGGCTTGGCATCTCGAACAGTTTGCGGCGAGCGGCAACATGGCCGGTTCCAACCTTGTGAAAAACAACCGCGAAAGTTGGAGCCACAGTTACGGTCTCAATATGAAAGGCACAATCGCCGACAATGGGTTTTCTCAATGGTTTGCTTTGCAAAGAGGCATCGGCAGCCGGTATCGGGATTGGAATTCTCGAAAGATGAGTAGCATTCAAAGCCCCTCTGAAATGATTGCCGTGGGCGACCGAGTGGCTTACTTCACATGGGGACTGGATTATCCTATTTTTCGTTCTCCTTTCAGTGAATTCATTAGCCCGCAACCGTTTTATCGTTATTCTTCCGCCGCGGTGATCAGCCGGCGGCACAACGGGAAGGCGAACATGGTTTTGGCGGACGGGCATGTGGAAGCGGACACTTTATACAACTGGGTAGCGCCCTTGCCGGAAAAGCGCCGCCGCTGGAACTACGACAACCTCCCCCACGAAGAAGATTGGCCCAACCAAAACCCCGAAGACTGGAAAAACATCGCCAGCGCCGACGAATAAATCTTGATCTATCGATTCATATCGAGGTAATGAAATCAAATTTACGAAACGGATTTACGTTGATTGAACTGTTGGTGGTGATCGCGATCATTGCCATTCTAGCGGGACTGCTCCTGCTTGCCTTGAGCAAAGCCAAGGAAACCGCCCATCGAATCCACTGCTCCAACAACCTTAAACAAATCGGCTTGGCCTTCCATCTTTACGCCACAGATAACGACGATTACGTTCCTCCATTTCAGGATGGAACCAAGCCTGTTTCTCCAGCACCGTACGCAACCAAAAGTCTCCCCCGTAGCCACTGGAGGCTCGCTCTCTGGGATGCTTATCACGGCCGCGACACCAACGTCTGGCATTGTCTGGCCAACAACGAAAAGAAAGTGGCGCAACGCATCGAGCAGTACGCGGCCTTGGGATTGCCCGGGATAAAACCTCTCCGCGAAAGCTGGAGTTTTTGCTACGGCATCAATGGGCAAGGCACTACCGAACACCATTATGGTTTATGGCTTCCAAGAATCGGCCCAATAATGCAGAAAGGTATCGGCAGTTTGTATAAGGAATCTCGAAAGATGAGTAGCATCCGGGCTCCCTCCGATATGATTGCCGTCGGCGACCGGGTCTCTTATTGGTATATAAGGACAGAAGATGGTGGTTTCCCTCGACTATTTCCTATCAACACAGAAGTCATCAAGCCTCATCTCGAAAGAAGAGCTGCCGGCGCCTCAGCAATTAGCCGGCGGCATAACGGGCAGGCGAACATGGTTTTGGCGGACGGGCATGTGGAAGCGGACACTTTATACAACTGGGTAGCGCCCTTGCCGGAAAAGCGCCGCCGCTGGAACTACGACAACCTCCCCCACGAAGAAGATTGGCCCAACCAAAACCCCGAAGACTGGAAAAACATCGCCAGCGCCGACGAATAAATCTTGATCTATCGATTCATATCGAGGTAATGAAATCAAATTTACGAAACGGATTTACGTTGATTGAACTGTTGGTGGTGATCGCGATCATTGCCATTCTAGCGGGACTGCTCCTGCCTGCCTTGAGCAAAGCCAAGGAAACCGCCCATCGAATCCACTGCTCCAACAACCTTAAACAAATCGGCTTGGCCTTCCATCTTTACGCCACAGATAACGACGATTACGTTCCTCCATTTCAGGATGGAACCAAGCCTGTTTCTCCGGCACCGTATGCAACTAAAAGTCTCCGCCATAGCCACTGGAGGCTCGCTCTCTGGAATGCTTATCACGGCCGCGACACCAACGTCTGGCATTGTCTGGCCAACAACAAAAAGAAAGTGGCGCAACACATCGAGCAGTATAAGGCCTCGGGATTACCTGGGATAAAACCCCTTCGCGAAAGCTGGAGTTTTTGCTACGGCATCAACGGGCAAGGCACTACTGAACATCATTATGGTTTATGGCTTCCCAGAATCGGTCCAATGCAGAAAGGAATCGGCAGTCTGTACAAAGAGTCTCGAAAGATGAGCAGCATCCGCGCTCCTTCCAATATGATTACCGTCGGCGACAGTGCCTCTTATTGGTACAGTAGGAGAGATGGAATTGCTTTTCCTCGACGATTTCCCATCCACACGCAAGTTATCAAGCCTCATCTCGAAAGAAGATCTGCCGGCGCGTCGATAGTTAGCCAGCGGCACAACGGGAAGGCGAACATGGTTTTGGCGGACGGGCATGTGGAAGCGGACACTTTATACAACTGGGTAGCTCCCGTGCCGGAAAAGCGCCGCCGCTGGAACTACGACAACCTCCCCCACGAAGAAGATTGGCCCAACCAAAACCCCGAAGACTGGAAAAACATCGCCAGCGCCGACGAATAGTAATCCGCAAACTTTTACAACCACTTTTGACAATCTAAAACATTATTTTTTGATTATGGAACGAAAAGACTTTTTATGGATGATCCTCTGCGTTGTGTTTCTGGCTGGCTTTATTTTTCAATCCTTTAGAGAAAAGCCGAAAGATCCGACACCTGAAGAGCCACTTGTGATTCAAGAGGAAAAAGAGGAGAATGCCTCTGTCTCTCAATCTGTTTCTACTCATCTTAACACCCCTACTCTAAGGGAAATTATGGCCGCTCGAGAAGCGCCATTTCTCGACCGGGAACAAAGGGCGCAACGATTGGCGGAGTCTCCCGACGATTATTTTGATCCGAAACGTTACCTGCAAAGCAATGACTGGGAGTATCGAGATAAAGTCAACCGCCACTTTCACATTGCCAGTTGGGTGTATTCCAAGCGTAAAGACGATCCCGGCCTGCGGCGAGTGATGACTTTGCTGTTGGAGAACGGCTACGACATTGAAGATTACAGCGGCATCATTCGGGCATTAGCGCACCATAAGGCGGAGATTACCGCAATTCGGAATCGATACAAGGAGTTGGGGTTTTATTCAGAGGAGGAAATACAAGAATTGCTGGCGGAGCGAGGAGTGTTTCGGAGGCAGGAAGCGCATAAGAAAGCGTTGCGAGACATCTTTTCTATGTATGGCATTACTAACGAATTTTTGATAGGTGAATTGTATGACGCAGACATTGGGTTAGTGCGAGAGGGAGATGGTTCGATTGGGCAGGGGAAGATAGAAACCGTGTGGGGCGATCGTCTGTTAACGGATGAAGATTGGCTAGATGAAGAGTTTTGGATAGCGCGGGCACATTATCAAGAGAAACCTCGAGGTAGCGCGCAAGAGCGCATAGCGAATTGGCACGAGCAAAGGCAAAAGGAAAAAGATCGACGCAGGTTGGAAGAAGAACTAAGGAACTAGCGGAGTAAGCAAAGAATTGCCAGATTGTTTTGGTTGAGGAATCGCCACTTGTTTTGCCTTGGGGATAGATTTTGCTTTCGGGTAGATTTGTCTACTTTCTCCTATAATTTTGCGAGATATTATTTTATGGATTCGGAGTTTGTGGATTTGTCGAAGAAGCATGATTGGACGGGGTTGGCGATTTTTTATTATTGTTATTCCTGTTCTTTTCAGTTGATGGAATCGCTTCATCGCTTGTCTCTGTCTTCTCGTTTTCGGGATCGGATTCGTCGCTGATAACGGGAGCAATTGCCTGCAAGCGGTCGCCTGTGTCGAGATTCATTAACCGAACGCCTTGGGTGTTGCGTCCGATTTTGCGCACGTCTTTGACTCGGGTTCGGATCATTTGGCCGCCGCTGGTGATGAGCATGATTTCGTCGCTCTCATGAACAGAGAGAGAGCCGGTGATTTTGCCGGTTTCTTCAGTGGTTTTCATTGTGATAATGCCTTTGCCGCCGCGCGATTGTCGGCGGTAATCCTCGAATCCGGTCCGCTTGCCCTTGCCTAGTTCGGAGGCCACTAACAAGGTTGCGTCTGGTTCGACTATCGCTAGTCCCACTACTGCGTCGTTGTTGCTTAGACGGATTCCTCGAACGCCGAAGGTGGCGCGTCCTTGGGATCGCACGTCTTTTTCAAAAAATCGAATGCTTTTTCCAGCATGGGAGATAAGCACGACTTCGTTTTCGCCAGAGGTTAATTTCACCGCAATCAAGCGATCTTCCTTGCGGATGTTGATTGCTTGAAGTCCGACCTTGCGGTAGTTGGCATAATTGGAGAGTGCTGTTTTTTTCACGGTTCCAAGCTTGGTGGCAAAGAACAGGTAGCCGGGTTGCTTCCAAGTGACGTCTTCGCCGTCTTTGGAAGTTTTAAAGAGGATTCGGATTAGGGCGGCAATTTTTTCATCGGGTTGAAGGTTCAGGATGTTGGCAATGCTTCTGCCTTTGGAAGTTCTCGGCAGAGCGGGAATGCCATGCACTCGTTCAACATAGACGCGTCCGGCGTTGGTAAAGAACATTAGGTAATCGTGCGCGCTGGCGGAGAAAAGATGTTCGATGAAGTCCAGGTCTTTATCATCGGACGTTGCGCGGGCTTGCGTAGACATTCCGATGACGCCTTTGCCGCCGCGGCGTTGCGCACGATATTCGCTTACTTTAGTGCGCTTGATGAGGCCATCGTGTGTCAAGGTAATAATCATTCCTTCATTGGCGATAAGGTCTTCCAGCGCCATTTCTCCTTCATCAATCGTCAGCGCCGTTAATCGGGGCGTGGCATATTTTTCCTTGATTATAAGAAGTTCTTCTTTGATAATGGCTAACACTCGTTCTTCCCGCGCTAATATATCCTGTAGGTCTTTGATCTTTTCCAACAGTTCTCCGTACTCACCTTTTACTTTGTTGATTTCAAGGCCGGTAAGTTGGTAGAGGCGCAGTTCTAGGATGGCGTTGACTTGCGTCTTGCTGAGATGGTAGTGGTTTTCTATCAAGCGGTCTTCACTGCGTATTAGAATGCCGAATTGTTCCACCTGTTCTCGAGAAAAATTATAGTCCAGCAAACGTTGCCTTGCTTGCTCTCGATTCGCGGAGTTCCGAATGATGCGAATGAAATCATCAAGGTTCGCCAAGGCGATTAGGTAGCCTTCTAAAACTTCCGCGCGGGTTTCGGCTTTGCGCAGTTCGTGTTTTGTGCGTCGGAGAATGATGTTGCGGCGGTGCTCAATATAGCAATTGAGAACTTCCTTTAAGTTTAAGGTTTTGGGACGCCCGTGATCAATGGCCAACATATTGACGCTAAAAGTCGTCTCTAGTTGGGTATGTTTGTAGAGTTTGTTAATGACGACTTTGGGAATAGCGTCCCGTTTCAATTCGATTACCAGGCGGGTGTTCTCGTCTGATTCATTTCGCATGGCAGAGATTTCCGTAATGATTTTCTCATTAACCAAGTCGGCAATACGTTTTTCGAGAGTCGCTCTGTTGACGTTGTAAGGGATTTCGGTGATGACCAACTGATCTTTGCCGCTCTTGGTTTCTTCGGCGTCAATCTTGCCGCGAATTTTGAGACTGCCCCGCCCCGTAGCGAAGTATCGCCGTATCGGCTCTATACCGCACACTTGGCAACCTGTGGGAAAGTCGGGGCCTTTTATATGTTGCATAAGCGATTCGATAGAGATCGCCGGATTGTCAATCTGCGCACAAACCCCGTCGATGACTTCTCCCAAGTTATGGGGGGCAATATTGGTGGCCATGCCAACGGCGATCCCCGTTCCTCCGTTGACCAGCAAGTTGGGAAACGAGGCGGGAAAGACAGTCGGCTCCATGCGGGTTTCATCATAGTTAGGGACAAAGTCCACCGTCTCCTTGTCCATGTCTACCATTAGGCTAAATCCCAAATGTGTCATGCGTGCTTCGGTGTAACGCATGGATGCCGGGGGATCGCCCTCGACGGAACCGAAGTTTCCTTGTCCTTCAATTAAAATGTCTCGCATCGCCCACGGTTGCGCCATATGTACCAGAGTAGGGTAAATGGCTTGGTCGCCATGTGGATGGTAGTTGCCCATTGTTTCCCCTACGATCTTCGCGCACTTCAGATGTTTTTTTGCCGGCCCCACACCCAAGTCATTCATCGCGTAAAGAATGCGGCGTTGCGAGGGTTTTAGGCCGTCCCGCACATCCGGCAAAGCGCGGGAGATGATTACACTCATTGAGTAATCTAGAAAGGAATTCTTGATCTCTTCGGAGACGTTGATTTTCCGAATGGACTCAGAGGGCAACGGCAAAGAATGGAGCTTGGCCGAGGGTTGGTTTGGCGGGGTAGTATTAGGCATAGATTTTTCTTATTCAACGAATCCTATTTAGATCAATCCTCGTCAAGCAGAGGCAACATTATAGCGTGCAAATAGCCCCATTCCAAGGAAGCGGCCGCCGCCGAGGCAAATGGGGCCGTTCACTTCAATTAGTTCTCCTTTGGAATCTCGCCAATCAATCCGCACGTGCAACCGGCGAAAGGGGCGAAGGTATGGCGGCACAAAGCTTTTGCCGGCCAGCGCCGCTCCCGGCCAAAAACCAGTGCCGCGCCAACAGAGTTTCGCATTCTTCGCCATCTCTGCCGAGTAGCCGGCGTGAAGAATGGCCTTGCGAAGAAGTTGCTCTATTCTTTTCTCTAATTTGCAGAGGATTTCCTTTTTTTCGCTTGCGGAAAGATTTTCAACTTGAGGAGGGCGAAGCCTGCGGCGCAAGCCGCCCGGATCATCAAAGCCGGGCAAAACAACCGGAGTAACGGTCGCCCAACTTTTTGCAGGGCGAAGATATTCTCGGACGACGCTGTCTTGCTGAATTGGCGAGAGAACGGCGAAGGGAGTTCTTCGGTCGTTTGGGTTTGGCCGGAGGACTCGCCCGGCAAGGATCCGCTGCACTTCATCCAACTTGGCGGACGCCTTTTCATCGCCTCGCATGATTGTGAGCAGAACGCGCCGGATGCTTCCGATGACTTTGCTTTGGCCTTGTCCTCGGCCTTCGAGACTTGGCAATGGAAGAATTGCCAGACGAGGGCCGGAAACCGGTTGGTGCGAGCGGTCGTCATTCTCCGTTTCTCCATGTCCGTGAAGCATGGCGAGGTCTTTGGGATGCCATCCCAATTGCGTGTGAAACTCCGGTTTGGAAACGCGGTTGCGAACCATGGTGGCAACGTCCGTGCCTTGTTCGACGGGGTCGAAGGCTTGAAATCTTGCGCTTGTATTTCGTTCTTGAGGAAGGAGCGCAAAGGCGGCAACGCGCGGTTTGCGGCTTTTGTTTGAAGAGAGGTAGTAGCGTTTGCAGAAAGTTGTGAGATCCGGCACCGGCTGAAAAGTTTGCTTTTTCCTCTCGATTCGTTTGAGAAATTTATGATGACGCTTTTTCAATGCCTCAAAAGTGCCACGAATGGGAACGCGAAGGGAAAGCCCGGTTTCCTCGTCCACCGGTTGATAGGATTCGCCGGGAAGTTTTTCCACTTCGGCGGCGGAAAGAAGTCGCGCATCGGCCGCCGCCATATCAATGCCCCAACCCAGATGCGTGAGAGACGCCGCTGTTTCCTTCAATCTGCCGATGTGCAAGCTGGGATCGCCGTCAAGTTTTTCGACAGACCAAACGAACGAAACGGGAGCGTCTTTGCCTTCATTTTCTATCTGATGGCCGCGAACGTCTTTTTCTGTCCGCATATTTTGATATTTCTTCACATCTTTCAAATTGCTTTGGATCCCTTTCTTCCAGCGCGGCACCGCAAGATCCGCCGTATTGTTAGGAACATAAAGCCGGAAAGGCGCTGTTTTCCGAGCCGGCGGCGCCAATATCCTCGGAGCGGAAAGACTTTCTAGCCAACGCAGGGAATCGACCGCTGGATGGTCTTGTCTGCCCCATCGGAAAGACGCGGCCGCCACCAAAGCCTGAAACAAACGCAAAGACGAGGGAGGCCATTCCGGTACATCGCCGTCCCCGCGTCCATGACACGAACCGCGAAGAAAGCGCACTTGAATGCAAAGGAATTGTTTCATCGCTGTAATCGGCTAGGTTTCTTAAGCATCTTATTTCTTTTTGGCTTTCTTTTTGGCTTTCTTTTTGGCCTCTTGGACGTCCGTTCGGGCTTTATCTGGATTAAATTGGAACGTTTGATTTGGAGGGGGGAGACCAGATTCCGTTTTGTCTTTCCAAAATTCCTTCATGGCTTTTTGCGCAAAGTCCAGCGCGTCTTTGTGGTCAAAGTTAATCGGAGTCTGCTGGCCGTTCCGGTGAACTTCTTTGATTTCGGCGGGTTTTTCCGAGTCGTTCACCAACATACAACCTTGCCGGAGATAGTTTTTCGTAGGAGCGGTGAAAGCCGTCAACGCCAAGCCAAAAATGTAACGACGGAGCGTCAATGTCTTTTTCTTTTCTTCGGCATTCTCATCTTCTTTTGCTTTGAGAAGTCGCAACGCGGCCAATCCCAAAGTTGCGGCGCGGCGAATGTCTCCGTCGGCGATCACTCCGCCGTGCGTGCCGGTTGCGGGAACTTCAACAAACCCCAGTTGTGCGAGAGGATTCTTGCTATCTCCTTTTGCCTTCTTCTGCTCCTCCTTCGTAAAGATTCCATGCTCTGCGTAATTCAATGGAGGAGAATATTGCGCCGAGCGCGTCAATTTCCGTACGTCAAAAGCGCGGATGGTGGAAGCGATGAGGCGAGGAAGTTTAGCTTGGGTATTGCGTGAATCCCAAACGCCGAAGACCAGCGAAGTTGGGGCGATCTCAGCCAGCGGCTCGTGATTGGGATTGGAACTCAATACAGCCTTAAAGGCTTTCTCCAAGGTATCTTGAAGTTCTGTACGCTGAACGATGGCATCGCCAGCACGATGCCCTACGTCTAGCAAGTTAATTTCCTCGTCCCCGGCTTGAAAGGTAATCTGAGGCACAAGCTCGTCATAGGGCGGTTTCTTGAACAACGGTTCCATTCGGTTGGCTTGTGAACCAACGCTGTCAATTAAACAAACGTTTGGCTCATTCCAGACGTTTCCTCCCTTCCCAATCGGATCGATATTGTAGTCGCTTTCCTGTCCTTTCGTTTTGGAAGCGTAAGTTGCGGGAAACACAACGCCGTCTTTGCCTTCCACGGGAATCAAGAATTCCCGAATCACCAAAGCGGCCACATCGTCGGACTTTTCGTCGGACTTTAAGTACTTGTCGAATTGTTTTAGTATTTCTTCTGGAGAATTACTCATATTGCTATATTATACAGGTTGAAGTGTTGCAGTTGAAAAAGCTTTATAGTATTTATTTCGATCTATCGATTCAAATCTATATTTGGGAAATTTTCTAGAAAAAATACGCTCGTGAGCGCAGATTGATGCAATTTTCGGACTAAGAGGAATATCCCAAGTTTCATAGATAAATTCATCTCTGTTCTCATCCTTGTTACGCAAATGCAATGGCCGAAAACGCTGAAGGCCAATAAATGCGAAAATCTCTGTCGCCGGCATGATTAGTATTTTCATTCGAGTTCTCGGAGGATCTTGCAGAGCATCCAAACTGAAGCCAACATCAATGCTTGATGAATGACTTCCGAAATCAGAGCTAAAATATAAAGGGGGAGATTTGCAATGATTCTTTTGAGATAATAAATCACATCCAACTCCCGATTTTTTACAATTTCTTTCAAACTATCACGCAAGCAGTTAAGAATATTATGGATTTTTTGCCGGCCAGCCCAATTCTTGAATTCTTTGCCATCCTTGCTGGATTTCTTCCACCAATCAATTCTTATCATGAACGGTTCGCCAATCAAGACAGCCGAGTCTTTTTGAATCTGAATCTTCTTCGTGTTGTCCGCCTCGTCATCTTTGTCTAAAAATTTCATTTGAGCGTGAACGATTTTTTGCGTCAACGTTTCTAAATCTGTTTCTGCATTTATCACAAACTCGTTCTTGTCTTTTTCAAACCAGCCTTCGGCTTTGCCGGTGAGTCGGTCGGCCAGTTCCAAAAGGCCGCAGCAGGCGAAGAATTGGCCGGGATTGGTTGGGTCAACGTCGATTTTGATTTGTGGAGAAGATTCGTTCACTTGGCGATTTCTTTTTTAGCGGTGAGTCCGGCGCTGGCGGCGTAGTCCGCTGCGCGGAGCAATGATTCTAAATAAGCAAGCCCCCAGCGGCCATAGCGACGTTGCAACCGTTCAAATCTTAATGGCGTTTCGTCCGCAGTCTTCTTGGCGGCGGGCAAAGGGTTGTCTTTGTCTGGATCAAAAACTTCCTTTTGCGGAAAATGCGGCCGCGCCCGGCCGTGATGCGCCGCGATAAGATGAAGCGTCAAGTCTTTTGCGTCTGGGGAAAGAGCGGCGAATTCTGGATCGTTTGTCGCGTCTATCAAGCTGCCAAGTTCGTGACGGTAATGGCCGAGGTGGGTTTGCATCATGCCGCGACCAGATTTTGCCAAACATTTTTGTGGATATTCGGGATTGCCGATGCTTCGTTGCCAAAGTTCGCGCTTTTTGCCCAGATCGTGCCAACGCGCCGCTAATATCAAAGAGCGGGCAATCTCGGGGTCAAGGTTTAGCCGTTTGGCAAATGCTTCGGCGATTTGGACAACAGCGTTGGTGTGATTTTCTAGAGAGACTTCTTCTTTTGCGCTTGTGTAGCCTTCGCCATCGCCGTTCCGAGGGTTCTCACACCAGTACCATATCTTGCGGTCGGAAGATTCTTCTTCGTCTGTTTCCACTTCGTCATCTTCTGATTGCGAAAGATTGATTGTGCGAACTAATCGCCATCCCGTTGGCACGTCTTCTCTGAAGTAGCATCGTTTGCGGCGAGGTTCGCCCTTTTCCTTTTCATCTTCCCATTGGCAAGAGACGTCGAGCGGAGGATCCGTTGCCTCTGGTTTTTTTCCATTCAATAAACCTTCGTGCAATCCTCCCACTTCGGGCGAGAGAAGAACGGTTTTGTATTGGATTCTTTTCATTTTTTCCTTTGCCTTCTCTCCCTTTTCTTTATTTGGAATCAATTCCTTCATCTTCAGAACTTCAACACGATTCTGTTCGTCAACGATCCAAACTGGTTTATCGGGATGCCTTTCGGCGATTTTTCGAAGATGATCGAAAACTCTGTCCGAGTGATCGCTCAGCAGTTCGTGCGGTTTCAAGGGAAAGGCTTCCAGCAAGTCTTTCGGCGGATGCTCTTGTATCAAATCGCCGGTGATGCGCTCCACTTCCTCGCGCCAAGCAACCGTTGTTTGCGGCGGATCATATTCTGAAACACCGTGCAAGTAAGGCGCCAAAGGCGGGCGTCCGGGAAGTTCGCCTTGGATGGTTGTCATCGTCCAAGCGTCAAAAAGGATGTCCGAAGTGGGCAGTATTTCCGGTTCCGGGCTAAACGCATCTTTGCGTTCTTCGGCGGGAATTTTGCGCAAGGCTTCTCTCAAAGAATGCGGGCTGGCGTCGCCTTTTAAAGATTCCAGGATTTGGAGCGTTTTCTTGAGCGCGGCGTTGTAACGCTTTTCCCAATCCTTTTTGCCTTCTTCTATTGAGGGATAAACAACGTCGATGCGGGTTTGTTGATCTTTGGGCAGTGGCTCTGGATCTCCAAAGCGGTTCACCCGGCCAAAGCGTTGCGCCATGCTTTCAAAAGCGCTCAGGTCGCAAACCAGATGCTTGGCGGAAAGATTGACGCCAACTTCGCCGGCGCTGGTGCAGACAAGGTAAACGGTTTCGTTGGTTTTGTTCTTTTGGGAAAGAAATCGCTGGAAAATCGGATTTTGTGTCAACTTGTCCCGTTCGAGTCCGCGCATAGTGCCGGTCAAGGAAAGAACTCGTTTTGAGAGCGATTTATTAGATTTTTTTAAACCATTGAAAATTTTCCCAACGTCGTCGACTTTGCAAGCGTAGATGAGAATCGGTTTGCCGCAGTCTTTGTGTTTCAAAGATTTCTCCACAATTTTCTCGTGCAGTTGCTTAGGATCGTCGATCCGATGCAAGTCCAGATTTTTGGACGCGTGAAGCCGTCGAGAGAGAATCTCATTATTGTTGTCGTCGGATTCTAATTGGAACGATTTGGCGTTCTCGCGGGGCGTTGCCGTCAAACTGACGAGATTGAGTTGGCAGGCGGCGGCGGCGTTTTGGCTGTCTTCTTTCTGCTGTTGGACAATCGCCTCCGCCAAAGTTTGAAAAGCCGGTTCCAGATGGGCTTCGTCGTGGATAAGCAGGGCGTCTTGTCCGAGAAAGCCGGCGTGTAGCGGGCGTGATTTGAAACCGATTCGATAGCCGCCGAAGAGAAGGCGGCTGCCGATCATGTCCACGGTGCCAATAATCACGGCCGGACGGCACGGATCGGCAGACCAAGCGCGGTTGTCCGCCCTTTGCCCGCGGAGAGTGCTGATTGCCAGCGGGCCTTCCTTTTCTGAGAAGTCAATGGCAGATAAACGGGATAAGTTTGCGCAAAGATTGGAAAGTTCCCGGCAGTCAGCTTTGGCAAGTTTTTCCGCAATTCGCTCCACTTCGTCGGTCGTTTGGTCCACAACGGTTCGGCGGTTGACGACGTAAACCAGCCGTTTTGGAATCTTCGGATTTTCCGCCAAAGCGATGAGCCAGAGGGCCACGACGGAGGTTTTGCCGGAGCCTGTTGGCAGATCACAGGATTTGGGAAAATTTCCCAAAACCCACTTCTCATACAAGCGCCGCTGCCAAGGAAAGGGCGAATTTCCGGTGAGAGAGCGGAAGGTTTTTTCGTCGAGTTGGCCGGAAAGGTTACACATCGAGGTTTCTGACGTTGAGGGCGTTGTCTTCGATGAATTGGCGGCGGGGTTCTACTTCGTCGCCCATCAACTTGGTGAACATTTCTTCGGCTTCGATGGCGTCGGCAACATCAATCCGCAGCAGCTTTCGCCGTTCTGGGTCCATTGTCGTGCTAAAGAGTTGTTTGGGATTCATTTCGCCCAGTCCTTTGAAGCGTTTGATTTCCAGCCCTTTGCGGCCGACTTCCATGATGCTTTCCAAAATCTCGCCGATGGAAAAGAGGGGTTTTACTTTTTGTTTTTCGCCCGTTCCTTCGATGAGTTCAAACAAGGGAAAATCCTGGGCGGAATAGTGATCGACGTTGAGTCCGTGCTTGGCAAGTTGCTCCAGCAGTTGAGAGACGGCTCGGCTTTCGTGCAGTTCCACGTGCCGCGCGCGGCGGATGAGAGCGTTTTTGGCTCGCGGGCCAGTTTCCGGGCCGGCATCGGTTTCTTCGAACAGACCCAAGTCCGCATTTTCCCGGCCAAATTGAGCAAACTCTTCCTCCGAGTGGAAATAGTGGACGGATTCCTCATTGCCTTCGCGGACGATGACCAAGTGGCGGGGCATTTCGAAGGTTCCTTCTCGGCGCTGTTCGACGTAGTCGTTGAAGTCTCCGCCATGCCTCCGGAGGGCGTTGGCATACTTGTCCAGGGCTTCCAGCAGTTCGAGGATTTTGCCGAGTTGCTCTTCGTGGATCACCTTGTCGTCGGCTAGGTTTTTCAAACGGACGTCGTCGGTTCCCAAACGGGTCAAGATTTGATTGAGAGCCGCATCGTCGTCGACGTATTCCACTCGCTTGCGCCGGCTGATGAGGTAAAGGGGCGGCTGCGCAATGTAGATGTAGCCTTGTTTCACAAGTTCGGGCATGTGC
Source organism: Limisphaerales bacterium (assembly GCA_965203425.1). GTDB lineage: Bacteria > Verrucomicrobiota > Verrucomicrobiia > Limisphaerales > AAA164-E04 > UBA2970. The sequence continues at coordinate 1,772,076 of OZ241891.1, forward strand.
CGGAAGAAAAAGGTTAGGAGTAAGGTGCGGATGTGAGAGCCGTCGACGTCGGCGTCCGTCATAATAATGACTTTGTGGTAGCGGAGTTTTTGGATGTTGAAGGCGCCTTCGCCCTCGCCATCGCCAATGCCGGTGCCGACTGCGGTAATCATGGTGCGAATTTCGTTGTTTTGCAGCACTTTGTCCAAGCGCGCTTTTTCCACGTTGATGAGCTTGCCGCGGATGGGAAGAATGGCTTGGTACTTTCGGTCGCGCCCTTGTTTGGCAGAGCCGCCAGCGGAATCTCCTTCGACAATGTACAGCTCAGTCTTGGCGGGGTCGCGCTCGGAGCAATCGGCCAGTTTTCCGGGCAAGCCGCCGCCGGATAAAGCGCTTTTGCGGACGGTTTCGCGGGCTTTGCGAGCGGCTTCGCGGGCGCGCGCGGCCATCAAGGACTTTTCGATGATTCGCTTGGCCAAAGCGGGCGCGCGATCAAACTCAGCCATTAAACCTTCGTAGACGATGGAGGAAACGACACCTTCAATTTCGGTGTTGACCAGTTTGACTTTGGTCTGCGATTCAAAACGCGGGTTGGGTAACTTGGCGCTGACCACGCAAACCAAACCCTCTCGGACGTCTTCCCCAGAAATTGCCGGATCCTTTTCTTTAATCAAGCTGTTGGATCGAGCGTATTGGTTGACGGCGCGGGTTAAAGCCGTCCGAAACCCCGTGAGATGCGTGCCGCCGTCGCTGTTGCGGATCGAGTTGGCAAAACAAAGAATCTGATCGTTGTAACCATCGTTGTATTGCAACACGCAGTCTACATACACCTCATCCGGTTTTCCCTCGACGCGAACTTCCCGTTTTCCTCCCAAAACGACGGGGTGTGGATGAATCAAGGTTTTGCCCCGGCCAAGTTGCTCCACAAACTCCGCAATGCCCCTTTCATAAAAGAAACGTTCTGATTTATCGTTCTCCCGCTCGTCGGCAAGAAAGATTTCCAATCTCGGATTCAGAAAGGCCAATTCTCGCAGGCGGTTGGCCAGCGTTTCAAATTGAAACTCCGTGGTGATCGTGAAAATCGCCGCGTCCGGTTTGAAAGTCACCAACGTCCCCGTATGGGAGGACTTTCCGATCACTGCCAGCTTCTGCACCGTTTTTCCTCGCGCAAATTCCATGAAGTAAACTTGGCCGTCTCGTGAAACTTCGACCTTGAACCATTCAGAGAGCGCATTGACGCACTTGGCCCCCACGCCGTGCAGGCCGCCGGAGTATTTGTAGGCGCCTTGTCCAAACTTCCCGCCGGCATGCAGATTCGTCAGCACCAATTCCACCGCCGGAATTTCGAACTTGGGATGGACGTCCACCGGAATGCCTCGCCCATCATCCCGAATCGAAACGGAACCGTCCACGTGAACGGCTACCTCGATGCGAAAACAGAACCCGGCCAAATGCTCGTCAATGGAATTGTCGAGGACTTCGTAGACGCAATGATGCAATCCATTTTCATCAGGATCGCCGATATACATGCCCGGCCGCTTTCGCACCGCTTCCAAACCCTCCAGCTTGTCGATTTTGGAAGCGTCGTACTTGCCGTCCGCGCTTGTGACCGCCGCTCTTGAACTATCGTTTGCCGGCGGCGGTTTCCCTTCGCCCTCACCGCTCTTTGCGTCTTGCTCTGGATCCATAAACTATTGGAAAGCCCGCTCATCCCTCAAAAAAAACGAGTAAACCAAACTTAATAAATCAGGCAAAGAAAAACAACCAATTTTAAACTGCCGACGAGAATCGGGCAAAGAGAGGAAAAACACTTAAAAAAGTGGTTGAGTTGTTTTTCAAGAATCGGCATTCTTACAGGCAGATGAGACAATTTTTGTTTTCAATCAACGTTTTGGCAGAGGCGTTGTCGCGACCGCCATTCGCCAGCCAAACACGGCGAAACGGCAACCGCCGTTTCTGTCGGAATCGGCAATTCTTGCCGGCCTAATTGAAACCCAAGCGCAAAATTCTAATCCGAAAACCGAATATGCGAACGTTGATTTTCCCCGATGGAGTATTTACTATTTGGATTATTTGAAGGTGATTGGAGTAGCCAACCAGTTAGTATTTTGACCGCATGATTGAAACCGTACAAAAGACCGGCACAGCCGTTCAATCATCGTCTACAACGAGTGCAAGGCTATCATCCGACGGGCATGGTTTCGTCGCGCTTGGTCACCAATCAAGAGAGAATGCTGAACACCATCCTTACTTAGATAAGATCGTTAGGATTAGTGCCAGATATCTCAAACGAGAGTTTTCCCAAGAACGGCTGGACAAACTCATGACCCGCTGCTATAACGAGATTCGCGGCAACCAAGAGAGAACAATCAGCGAATTCATCCGCATCTACTATGAAACTGTAAAGGAAATACACCAATCAGAGTACACGCATGACGAGAGACTAGATAGCTTTCTTAACTCTGAACAAGACAAACTCAAAATGCTTTGGGGAAGTTGTTTGGATTTGATGCGGGGAATGAAGTCCGAGAGTATTCATCTTATGGTCACATCTCCGCCCTACTATAACGCTAGAGACTATTCACAGTGGCATAATCTTGATGAATACCTGAACGACATGAAAGAGATTATTCAGGAGTGCTATCGCGTCCTAGACAATCATCATCCGTTTGTCTTCAATGTTGGCGACATATACGATAATGACAATCTGCATACCCGATCATCGTGGGGAAAGCGTCGGATACCGCTAGGGGCCTACTTCACTTCCATTTTCGAGGATGTGGGTTTCCGCTTCGTTGACGACTTCATCTGGGACAAAGGAGAGGTTCAGTCGCAAAGGCATAAAAACGGTGATAGCCCGTTCCCGCTTTACCAGTATCCCGTCAACTGTTATGAACACATTTTTGTGTTCTATAAGCATCGGAAGGATGAAACTATATACCCGTGTCCCGTTTGCGGTTGTTTGAAAGTCAACGGCAACGCGTATTCTGGAGTAGGCATCAAATCATGGGAATGTAAAAATAACGAATGTATGAAGCGGTCGGCAGGAAATAGAGGCAAACGGTTTTCAGCCAGAAGTCATGTTATGACGCAATTGAAAACCGAAAGTAACCGAGTAGATGAAGAGCTCCTGAGAAAATGGCGACGCGATTTGGTGCAATTTCCGCCGGTCATCAAGATCAATTCCAAAGGCAAAAACATCCTTGGGCATACTGCTCCGTTTCCTCGCGAGATACCCGCTTACGCTATACAGGCATTCAGCGGCGTGGGCGAAACCGTTCTTGATCCATTCGCGGGCAGTTTCACCACTCCAATTGAAGCAACCCTGACCGGAAGACACGGGATTGGCATTGAACTCAACAAAGACTTGTTCAGGAAAGCTATCATAACCAACGTCAGACAACATCTCTCCATGTTTGATGACCCGTGGCTGGAGTACGACTATGCCTGAGGATGAAGGCGGAGAGAAACGAGTCATAGGACTCTACGGTGAGATGCGCCTCGCCATGGAGTTGCATCAGAGGGATTGGCAAGTTTATAGAGCATATATTGATGACAAGTTTGATTTTGTCATCATGAAGTGCTACTGCGATAGATGCAAAGATTTCACAACATCGTTGCGACGCAGAGCGGAGTACCGCGGAAGGAAGACCAATGTTGTCACCAATCTGTGTGAAAAATACGGCGCGGACTCCATACGCATGTTAGTCAGATTCATTCAAGTCAAAACCTCAGAAGGCGTGAACAAAGGTAAACCACAGGAACGAGAATACAGTTTCCATCCTAAAATCCGATACCACCTGGCCGACGGACGCGTTTTTTACGTTTGGATTCAAGTATGGGACAAGGATAAGGTCAACTACTACATCTTTAAGACCGAGGATGTAAAGAAATTCGATAACATCAGCCTCGACACATATCAGATGACCGACAATCAGAAGACAAATCTACGCATAGACCCTGAAGGGAAAGTACTGACTGGGTCAAAATACAACACCGCCGAGGTGTTTCAGGAGTTCCTAAACAATTTCGATGTATTCGACGAACTGATTGAAGGTGATGATGAATGGAAATGGATATAGATTAAAAATCGTAACCATTTGTTTGCGGACGAGCATGCGGGATTGGAATCGATTCGGCGAACCTTGTTTTTCCTGCGGAGCACTTGGACTCAGGTTCAATGACGACAATCCGCGACATGCCGAATCCTTTGTATTCGAATCTGACTGCGCCTTGGGAATGAGAATCTCGATCTTTGACTCCCATCGTTTTTTCGTTCTTTTCGCTGTGGATTCCGGCCACCGTTTTGTTTGGCTTTGGTTTTGTCGAGCTTTCGTTTTCCACAAATTTGCCGACCGAACGGCGTTTTGGATTCGCCGAAAGAAATTTAGCCGGACAACTTTTGGACAAATTTCTTTGTAACAAATGTTGCGTGGGCAGGGTCAAAGGATTAAAAATAGCCGGAAAATCTGAACTAAGGAAAAATTATGTGGATTCCTAAATGGCAACGCGACCGCAAGATCGGATTGGAGTCGCCCGTCCCGACGCAACCCGTCTCCAACGAAGAGTACATTCCCCGTCCGCAAAACAAACAGCAGCGGGAATGGGAACAGCACATTGACCAGATGGCCTCTCAGAAATCCAAGGCGCTTGGAATGTCCAAGCGGGATTTTCTCAAATCCTCGATGGGAATGGCCACCGCCTTTTACGCCAGCAACCTCGTTTATGGGCCTTTTTGGGACGTGGTCGAAGCCGAAACTCTGGAATCAGCCGCCTCCGAAGAGAAATTTCCCAAAGGCGAATACTTCGTGTTCGACGTGCAGACGCATTTTACCGACAGTATTCCCCTCGGCATTCGCCGATACGGCAACAGCATCCTCCAAGGCATGGGAGTCCGACTAGAAGACAGTCCCGACGAATACAGCTTTCCTAACTTTGTCAAAGAGATTTTCTTCGACAGCGAGACCAGCCTCGCCGTGGTTTCCGGCATTCCCGGCCGCGAAATCGACAAAGACAAGGCCGGCAACATCCTTGAGGGACGCGACCGACGCGGCGGCATTCTTCCCAGCTGGCTGATGTCCAAAGCCAAGAAGCAGCTCAACAAAATCGCCGGCGGCACCCGCGCCTTCTGCCAAGGCAATTGCGCTCCCAATCATTATTGGGACAAAGTCAAAAATCAGCCCGACTTCCCTGCTCTCTTTGACCAAATGGAACGAGAGATCAAACAATACGGCATCGATTCTTGGAAGTGGTACTGCCACACCGATCCCGGACGCTCCGGCAACGGCTTTCGCATGGACGACGAAAAAATGGCCTATCCCTTCTATGAAAAATCCGCCGAATTGGGATTGAAAGTCATCAGCGTTCACAAAGGCTTTGCCGCGCAATCCCGCACGCTCGGCCACTTCGCCCATCCCGGCGATTTAGAAAAGGCCGCTCTGGATCACCCCGACTTTACCTTCATCGTCTATCACAGCGCGCTGAAGCACGGCCCCAGCGAAGCCGAAGCCAAACATCCCGACTTCTTTGACCCCGAAACCGGCGACTTCCTTTGGCACGCCGACCTAATGAAAATCAAGAAGCGCCACCCAGAGATGGACAACGTCTACTGCGAAATCGGATCTTCCTTTGGTCTGACCGCCATTATTCATCCGCTTTTGTGCCAACACCTGATTGGAAAGAACATTCAAACCTACGGCGCCGACCACGTCATTTGGGGAACCGACTGCCTCTGGTGGGGATCGCCCCAGTGGGTCATCGACGCCATGAAACGCTTTCAAATCTCCGATGAACTTTGCGAAAAATTTGGCTACGCAAAAATCACCAAAGAAGACAAGGCAAAAATTTTCGGCCTCAACGCCGCCAAAATTTACGGCGTCGATACCGCAAAGATCGAACTCCAACCGTTCCCAAAAGACACCCTCTCCCAACTTAAAACCGCATATCTGGAACAAGGCGGCGAGCGCGACAACGCCGCTTACGGTTGGGTCCGCGCCGAGGCATAAATCCTTTCACGCAAAAAGCAACTTTTAGAATGCGCCCCGAGCGAATTGGCATCTTGCGTCTCTTTATCCTTTCGGCACTTGCCTTAATCCTTCGGCAAACAATAGCCGAGGATCCGCCTCGCGCAAACGCGTTGACAACCGGAAATAGTCATGTTGGGAAGCCATTGCCCGATTACCTCACGGGAGACGAATGCCTCTTCTGCCACCGCAACACAGCGGGAGCCACTTGGAACATCGACGAACACCAAAGAACTTTGCGCCCAATCACCGCGGTTCCGGAAATTGAGGCCATGTTGCGTTCCCATCCCAATTTGCAATCCTTCACCGATCAAGTTCACTTCCTACTCGGCAACAAGCGCCAAATCCGCCTGCTCAGAAAATCCGAAAAGTACGGCCGGCTGGACATTCTGTCCGCCATCCTGCAACCCAACCAAGCCGACGGGGCCCTCGCCCTAGTCAACCAAGATCCTTTCCATTGGGATGAGAAAATCTTCGGGCAACAATGCGCCGGTTGCCATGCCACCGCCGTAAATTCTCGGACGCAGGCGTTTTCCGCCACGGGCATTGATTGCTACGCTTGCCACGGCGTTGTGGATTTAAAACACGCCAAGGATACTTCGCTCGTTTTTCTTTCCCAAAAACGGAACGACTCGCCAAGCGTGATTGCCTCCACTTGCGGCCAATGCCACATTCGAACCGGCCAATCCAAAGCCTCTGGCTTGCCCTACGCCAACAACCACGTCGTCGGCGACAATCTCTTTGCCGACTTTGACGTCGACCTTTCCCCAGAAGCCTTGGCAGCGGCTCCGCCGAGAGAACGGCATATTTTGGCGAACATACGCGATAGCCTGCATTCCCAAAAACAGCCGGAAAGAAACGGAGAAACAGCGGCCAAACAAAGCACAACCTGTCTCTCCTGCCACAACATCCACCGCGCCTCCGTAAAAAAACACCGCAAGATCCCTCCGTCGGACTATTGCCACATTTGCCACCAACCTCCCGACATGGAATTAACCTACAACCGCAAAGAAAAACACCACGCACTCTGCGGCTATTGACCCATTTTTATATGACTGCCACAAACGAACCCAACTACGAGAAACCGCCTTTCGCCGCGGACATGGACGAAACGGACATCAACGTCCGCGCCTACTTCTCCCGCTTCTCCGACGACAAACTCCGCGAATACAACCCGGATTGGTCAGACGAACAAATCATCCAATGGGACGGCAATTTCCGCTCCGACGGCGCCTTAATGCTGGTCTGTTGCGAACGCGACGTCGAAATCGAAGAATACCGACGCATCCTCGAAGAACACATCCAGCTGCGCAAACTCTAAGCCGCCTTTGCCGACAAGGAGAAAACCCCACAAACGTCCCGCGCCTTCTGCGGCCTTGCGGAAATTGGTGTCAGCGGATATTGAGTCTTGCCCTTTTGATTCGTCTCGCTTAAAGTTTTCCCAACTCATTTTTAATTTATGAAACATCATTTTATCGCTCTGTTCGCCGCCGTATCGACGATAACTTTCCCAGCGCACGCCAAGGAAGCTCGTCCGAACATTCTATTTGTTTTCACCGACGACCACGCCACGCACGCCATCGGCGCCTACAATGGCTGGTTGAAATCGGTAAACCCCACGCCCAACATCGACCGCTTGGCCAATGAAGGAATGCTGTTTGAAAACAGTTTCTGCTCCAACTCCATCTGCGGTCCCAGCCGAGCCGTCATCCTCTCCGGCAAGCACAGCCACAAAAACGGTTTCATGAACAACGGCAACACCTTCGACTGGAACCAGCAGATATTCCCCAAACTCCTCCAAACCGCCGGCTACCAAACCGCCATTTACGGCAAAAGCCACCTCAAAGGCCGCCCTCAAGGATTCGATCACTGGGCAGTGCTACCCGGACAAGGACTCTACTATAATCCCGACTTGATATTCCCCGACGGACGCCGCCGCATCGACGGCCACTGCACAGACGTCGTGACCGATCTGGCCGTCCAATGGCTTCAGGAAAAACGCCAAGCCGACAAACCGTTCATGCTTATGGTACAGCACAAAGCGCCGCACCGAAACTGGATGCCCGCGCTCCGCCACCTCCGCCTTTACGACGACATAGAAATCCCGGAACCGCCAACCCTCTTTGACCAATGGAAAGACAACGCGCCCGGCGCCCAATATCAAGAATTAGAAATCGACCGACACATGGACTTGAACTACGACCTCTTCGTTGACTTGACGCCGGAATTCAACCAAGCGCCCTCGCAAATACGTCAAGACCGCGGGGCATGGCACAACATGAAGCGCATGACGCCCCGCCAACTCAAAGATTGGCGAGCCGCCTACGGCCCCAAAGACGCCGCCTTCCACAAAGCCAATCTCGCAGGCAAAGAACTCGTGCGCTGGAAATTTCAACGTTACGCCAAAAACTACTTGCGCTGCGTCAAAGGCATAGACGAAAGCCTGGGACGCCTTCGCGCCGCATTGAAAGAACTCGGACTCGACAAAAACACCGTAGTCATCTACAGCTCCGACCAAGGCTTCTATATCGGCGATCACGGCTGGTACGACAAACGCTGGATGTACGAAGAATCCCTGAAAATGCCCTTCATCGTCCAATGGCCGGGCGTCACAGCGCCGGGTTCCCGCAATACTCATCTAATCCAAAACTTGGACTACGCCGAAACTTTCCTTGAACTGGCGGGCGCGCCCATCCCCGACGACATGCAAGGACGCTCGCTTGTCCCATTACTGCAGGGCAAATCGCCGGCCAATTGGCGGCGGAGCATCTACTATCACTACTACGAATATCCCAGCTATCACATGGTGCCGCGTCACTACGGCATCCGAACCGGACGCCACAAGCTCATGCACTTCTACCAATTCGGCGACGAATGGGAACTCTACGACCTCCAAACCGATCCAGACGAACTCCACAACCTCTACGGCCAACCTGAACAAGCCCGCCTCACCGCTCAATTGAAACAACAACTCGTCACCCTTCAGCAATACTACGAAGACGACAGCGACATTTCGGAAAAACCCGACTCTTGGAAAGCCCAAATGCGCCGCCAAAATGGATCGGCACGGTTCTAATAAAAAAGCGAATCGCCTTTATGGAAACAGCGAATTTGTGGATCTCGTTTTTGTTGGGCATTGCAAGTCCTTCGTCCGCAAGACTAATGTGACGCGCCGAGCGGAAACGACTCGGAATCGTATCGAACGAAACAATGACATCTGCGCAAAAAGAACGAAAAGCAGCAATGCAAACCTCGTCGGTGTATTACGGCGATTGCTTGAAACACTTGATGCAATGGAACAACTGGAATCGCTGGGACGAAAACAATAACGCCCGCCTCAAAATGGATCGGAAGTTGACCGATTTGATTTATCTCGACCCGCCGTGGAACAGCGACACCTACTACAACATCACCTACGAAACAGCCGACAACAAAGCCAAAGGCAACACCGCCCAATCCACCGTGTTCACCGATGTCTGGGAATGGGGCGACGCCCCCGAAGAACGCCTCAAACGGCTCACCAAAGACTACATTAGCCCGAACGACCCTTTCTATCCCCTGCTCCGCGCCCGCGACTGCATCGCCGGATTAGAACAGATTCTCGGCCGCCACAGCATGCTGGCTTACCTCACTTACATGGCCGAACGATTAGCCATGTGCCGCGAACTATTGAAAGACACCGGCAGCATCTATCTCCACTGCGATCCAACCGCCGGCCATTACTTGAAAACGCTGATGGACGCTATCTTCGACAAAGAAAACTACCGCAATGATATTGTTTGGTCTTACCGGACTGGCGGCGCGAGCAAAAAACATTTCTCCCGCAAGCACGAATACATCTTCTTTTACTGCAAAAATCATAAGGCGAATCCAACTTTTAATCCGCAAATGGAGAAATCCTACACGAAGGCAAAGGGACGAAAACCGGGCAAAATCAATTACGGGGGGGAGAGACAGAATTCTACGAAGATGAGAATGGCGTTTTCAATTTGGTATATGCCCGCGCGGTTTGGGAAATGTCGTATATTGGATCGACAGATCCAGAGAGGCGCGGCTACCGCACGCAGAAGCCGTTGAAGTTATTGAAACGCATTATTGAGGCCAGCACGAATGAAGGGGATGTGGTGTTAGACCCGTTTTGCGGTTGCGGACCGGCGGTGGTTGGAGCGCATCAATTGAAGCGCAAGTTCATCGGCATCGATATTTCTCTCTTTACCGTCCAAAGCGTTGTCCGAGTGTGGCTGGAAGAGATTGGATTAGGCGGCATTCGCATTGCGGGCATCCCCGAAGATTTGGCGAGCGCAAGGCAGTTGGCAGTGGACGATCCGTTTGCGTTTGAAAGCTTTGCGATTGAGCTGTGTCATCCCGCATTCGTCGCCAATAAAGAACAGCGCCAAGACGGCGGCACAGACGGCAAAGGCGTTCTGCTGCAGCCAGTCCAAGAGAACGGGAAATGGAAGAATATCGTGCTAGTGCAGGTCAAAGGAGGCAAGAATCCGCCGAGCAAAGATAAGGTGGAGGCGTTTGCGAGAAGGATTGAGAAGACAGAGGGCGTGATTTGCGGGGTGTTTATTACGGTGGAGGAGAAGCATTGGACGCGGGAGATGAAGAAGATTGCGAGGGAGATGGGCAAGTTCAAATATCCGCATTCGTCGACCAAATATCCGCGCTTGCAACATTGGCACATCAAACGGGCCGATTTGCGGAACAAGGAAGAGACGCTGTTTGAAGGCTTGCCGAATTTGCCGGAGTTGATGGGCTTGGATAAGAAGGCGTTAATTCCGCGCCAAGCCGATTTTGCTTATTGGAAACCCACCGAAGAGGAAGATTAAAAATGAGCCATTCTGTCTTTACGCACATAGCGCGCGGCGATTGCGGGGGTTTGAATTTTTCAAAGAGACGCAAGAGCGCCCTCATACCGATCCAGATAAAATTCGGCCTTGTTGTGTGTTGTTAGAAGTTTAGCGTTATGCTGGCAAGGGCGGCGGAGCTTGGATCGGCGCGTTGTTGAAGTGATTGGACGATTTCCTGCGCGGAGCGGTTGACTTTGCCGTGAAATTGTTCTTTGCCGTTGACGATGACGGTTATTGGATAGTCAAGGTTCACGAGCGAATCAGAAAGGCGCACGATGAGTTGCGGCGTGTTTTCAGCGGTGATGCGGATCGTTTGGCCATCGACTTCGGCGGTGAGCTTTTGGCCTTTGGCTAAATGTTGTTTGGGGATTTGCAGCCAGTAAAATCGGGAGGTGATGCCTTTGGCCTGTCGCCAAATGATTTTCTTCGGCCAAGGGTTGCGGCGGAATTGAGACATCCACGGAAGGGCTTCGGCGTCTTTTCGGTTCATCCAGTGTCCCATTTCGGGGTAGATGCGCACAAGGTGCGGGTATCCGTTTGGATCGTTTTGGCGCAGGTTGAACAACATCTCTTTCCATTTGGCCGCGATTTGGTTGCGTTTGTATGCGCTGTCTTTGCCGCCCACGAATAAACCAAAGCCGATGTTGCGCAAGTTGTCGGGTTCGGCATCGTTGGGATGTCCGGCCATCATGGAGGCCGCCGCCCAGCGATCCGCCATACGAGTTGCGAGTTGATAGACGCCATCGCCTCCTGCGGAGTAGCCCATTAGGTAAACGCGGTTGGGATTGACGCCGCGCGCCGCCGTGTAGTTTTCAATCAATCGATCAAACAGGCCGTCGATGTGCGGCTGGTGCCATAGATTCCAAGTATCGGTGGGAGCTCTGGGCGCGATGTAAAATCCTTCGGCCGGTTGGTAGAGCTGAATTTGATTTTTCCATTGGCTGTCGTTCACTTCCGGCGGGGCGCCTCCACCGCCGTGCATGGATATCCACAAGGAACGTTCTCCTTTCGGCGCACGGCCAAAGGCTTTTTCAAGGTAGCGCAGCGTTTTGTCTCCGATTTGAATGGACTGCGATTTGATTTCGGCAGCCCGCTCTGCAGCGATGCGCTTGCGGCAATCTGCCCAAAGCAAATCAATGGCTGTTTGCGCTTCGGCTTGGGAAAGGTTGTCTTTGTTCCAATCAGCCAGAAGAGCGGCGAGAGCTTTTTGTTCGTCGCCGTCGCCTTGCTCCACCGGAGAATCTGCGAGAGTGCAAAGAAATCGACGACTTTGAAAGAAGATCGGATTTCTCGACAAGGTTGAAAAACCGACGTCAGAATCATCCAGTTTGACTTTCCCTTGAAGGCCTTTTTGGTTCTTGCTCCATTCCGGCAGCGGCATTGTAGTTGGCGAAACGCCGTTGGCTTCTAGACCTTGCCGTTGATGCCGGTTTTGGATAATGGACTCATCCAACGCCCCCGCCCGAATCCAGCTTAGGAGACAGAGATAACCAACGCCGGAAAACAACGTGAGCTTGGGAAAGATGGCGAATTGTGATGGGAAAACACTGCGCATATTTTTTATTTTGTTTATTCCTTCTGTTGCAAAAGTCTTGGCTGAGGATCTGGATTTCGGAGAGCCCATTCCTCGACGGCCGGGAACGGAAAAGGTTCGTTTCGGGATCGTCGATAAATCGTTCGCAAACTGATCCTATTCTTAACTTGCGTTTCAAAATCCAAGCAATCGCCGCCGCATGACAAGTGATGTGAGAGCGGCGCATCACTTCGGCGTGGGCCGCGGGGAAAGCCTCGAGTAGTGCGGATGTTGTCGAAAAAATCGCGAGAATGCGAGGCAACGTCGAGGCCTCGTTCCCGTGTCAATTCGTTTTGAAGAGAATTCAGGAGAGACTTTGGTTCTCCTTCGATCTGGCCGCTATCGCCGGTTTCTACCCAACCCGCCGCGCCGACAAATCGAACCGGGCAAGTTCCAAACCTTGTGATGTAATGCGGCGAACGATCTCCGAACGGCTCTTTCAGAAAATCAAGCACCAGCCGCACTTCATTGGCGTAACGGCAGACTACATTTTCCGCAGTCGGCTCATATTCCGCAGGCATCGTCTCTTCCGAAATCAATCACGGGATGACAATAAGCCAATCCCCGCCCAAGAAAAAGAGAAACTAAAAACCGCTATTTCAAGGGGATTTTTCAATCTAGGATTTGTAATAATTGACTACCAGAGTGCAACTACCAGCCGCTATCAGTATTTTGTCGATAACATCCAGTTGGGAAGCCTCCAGATAATGCCAACTAACAGGCCAAGCCAAATGCCAAGCTCGGATTGCAAGCAGACCAAAAAGACACGCAAAAATACTCCAAATTCCGAGAATAAAAATTATATTCAGATTTTCTCTGCTTTTCTCAATTCGCTTTTCATCGCCGGTTAATCCTTCGTCAATATCTTCCTTGCCTTTGCCGCTAGGTTTTTCCGTTTTTGTCTTTCCAAGAATTTTTCTAATCTTCTTTGGTTCTTGCGATATAGTAATCTCTAATATCTCCTTTAGGTATCACAACTCCAAAACTATCCTGATTCTTGCCATCGACCCATGTTTTGTACCAAGGCGATCCTTTTTCGTGCGTCAATTCGGACAGTTGCCACGGCGTCCAATCACGGTAAAATTCCCAAATCTCGTCCAAAAACTCGATTGTATCATTGTCGGCCATATCTTCGAGAGTCTTCATTTTCGCCTCGATTCCCGTCTTCGCCTCGTCTTTGATGGGACGTTTGCCGTATCCCTTGAAAGCATCATAAACGCCTCGGACAACGGGTCCGTGCTTCCCTCAACATCTTCTCGAATCAAAGGTCGGTCTATCCCGTAAAGCCCAAGATGCCAGCCGTGCGCCAGATAAACGAGTTTGATGAGTTTCAAAATGCCTATCTCTTGCTTTGCTTCCCTTGCCCGTTCGACAAAGTAATTCGCAACGACAATTGCGGGGAAATCTTTCATGCGCCAATTCCTCCTTTCTTTTGGAGACGACGGCGGACAATCACAAAAGCCAGCGCAAACAAGCCAAACACGAGCGCATATTCCGCAGGTTCTGGAATAAACGATCTGGAAACGCCTATGTTGACTGATCCAGATGCCAGATAAGGCGCCTGAGGCCAAAGTCCATCACTCCTTCTCGTCCAAAGAGGCGAGTTCCCAAAGTCGCTGATTGGTTTGTCCATAATGCCGGCGCCAATCAATTGGAATACATTATTGGAAGAATAAACCAGATTGGGAGGAGTAATGCGAATTCCAATCTCATCGTAATTCGCAGTGTCGTTCATAAAAATCTTGCCGATGGTTCTTGAGGCAACAACCGAATACTCATCTCCAACAATGCGGATTGCTGGCGCGTTGGTATCGTTGGCAGTAAAGGACGACGTTCTGTAACCACCTCCCGGAAGTCTGTTTTGAACAGACTCGATGTCTATGGCATTGGTGCTTCCAAACAAGGGAGTAAGATTGAAAAACTGGTTGGTTGGCTTGTTAGCGGGGTAAAAGTCGGCGGCACTGCCAATTTGCCAAGAGTCTCGTGCGTGATAGGTGCCGCTGCTTCGAATGCTGCTGGGGTAATGCGCGGTGGCAAAACCTCCTCGAAAAATCCACAGGGTTTTGTTGGTGTTGTCTTGGCTGGGATAGTGTTGATATGAAGTTGCGCTTGAGCGGTTGTTGCCGTCCAAATCAGAGCCAATCCCGTCAGAGCCAGCCAAAAGAAGCCGAGAGCCGTCCGTTTCGTCCATAATGCGTTGAATCTCATCTTGCCAAAATCAATTTACCCGATTCACTTCTTTCGTCAACCCAGAATTGAACGTTTCCCAAAAAATCTCAAGCGGAATTTGCGGCGGATGGCTGGAAGGCGATGAAGGCGGAGACGAGATGGATGAAGGCCATGAAGGTTTTCGCCAGCCGGTCATAGCGAGTGGCAATGCGCCGAAATCCTTTGATTCGACAAGAGAATCGCTCCACTTGCGCCGCATTCGATATTTCTTTTTATCGTAGGGAAAGAGCATTTTCCGACTTGCTCTCGGCGGGATGACGGCTTCGATGCTCTGATGTTCCAAGAATTTGCGGAAGTCGTCGCTGTCGTAGGCCTTGTCCATTACAGCGGCGTCCAGCCAGCGAGATTTTGGCACTCCTTCCCAAACGGCTGGGAAGGCGGTGGCATCGTGGCTTTGGCCGGGGCTCAGGGAAAAGGAAACGGCGGTGCGGTCATCAGCGCAGGCGGCGTGCAGTTTGGTGGTCAGGCCGCCGCAGGATCTTCCCATCGCTTGCTTGGCTTGGCCGCCGTCTTTCTTGGCGACGGAGGCATGCTGATGCGCTCACACGGTGATGGAATCGATGAAGAGATGGCGCAAGGGTTTGTCGTCTAGGCTTTGGAGATGCCTCCAAATTCGCTTCCAAAGGCCTGATTTTTCCCAGCGCCGAAAGCGGTTGTAAGCGGCATTCCTACAGCAAAACTCTCTGGGCAGATCGCGCCAAGGGTTTCCGGTTCGGGCTATGTAGAGGATGGCTTCGACGAACATTCGGGGGCTGAGTTTGGACGGGGCAGTGGTCGTTCCTTTGACTTCGCGGATTATGGGTTCAATGGCTTTCCAAAGGTTGTCGCTGACAATCAAACGGCAAGATAAAACAGAATCTTTCATGGCAAAACCTCAGTCTTGCCGTTTTGAATCATTCTTGTCAATCTAAACTACTTTCCTAGCAACTCAAAATAATGCGCAAAGAAACCACCGAGCAAAGCGGTTATCCCTATGGACGCCACTATCAAAACCCAGTTCTTCAACTTTTCCAAACGATCCAAGCGGACGTTAATGCCGTCTTTGCCGTTGCCTCGAATGTCTTCGTCTAAGCCTTTGAGAGTCCCATCTATCTTATCCAGCCGAATTTTCAGGTCGGATTCCATTGTATTCAAATGGTTTTCGAGAGCGTCAATCTTCCCGCTAACGAAAATCTTCAACTCGTTAGTCGTCATTATCTCCATGTCTGGTTCACTCATCGTCTTTGTCCAGTTTCTCCTTAATTTCTTCCAAAATCGCCTCGACTTTGTTCATCCAGTTCACCACCATCGAATAGAACACGAAGCCACACGCCGAAACGCCTAAGACTATTGCAAGAGGCTCAGCGGCTTCAATCCAGAATAGTATGCTGTCAATGTCCATAGGCTTAATTCTCCTTTTCGCATTGGCAAGCCGTGGTTGGCTGATTGGCGAAGACGGTTTCCAGCCGGCTGACAATGCGCTCTTCCACTCCGTCAATTTTGGTTTCCAACCGGGCTTCCACTCGGTTGATTCTGGCGTTCTGATCGGTGTGAAGCCAGACCATTATTCCAAGCAGGAGAATGAGTCCGATGAAGTGGAAATTTAGGCGGGTTTCAATTTTCCCTACCTTTGTTTGCAGGACGTTTTGCCCTTCTTTGATTTGGCCGAGTTCATTGTTGATTTTGCCGAGTTCTCGAAGAATCGCCGAGTCTCCAGCCATATCGGTAGCTTTTGAATCATGGTCAGTCATAATGTATCTAGTCATTATTTATTGACGTCCCAACGCGAGACGTCGTCCACTTAATATTAAATATAACGTGGACGATTTGCTTCGACAAGGCAAATTTTAATTTTTTTCGTGGATTGCGCCGAACCCGGTTTCTCCGCTTTGTCGTTGCCAAAGCCCGCCGTTTAGGGATAGGATGTTCTCGCGCAAAATCGACGGCAAAGTTTTCGCAACAAAGCAAATGGCCGCATACAAAGTCCAGTTCGAAGTTTACGAAGGCCCGCTTGACCTTCTGCTTTACCTCGTCCGCAAGCAGGAAGTGGATATCTATCAAGTGAACCTCGCCCGCTTGGCCGCCGAATTCATCCAATACATCGAGCAAATGCGGGAATGGGACATCCACGTCGCCGGCGAGTTCGTCGTTATGGCCGCCACCCTGATGCACATCAAAAGCCGCGAACTACTCCCCAAAGAAAAACAAGACAAATCCCAAGAAGACGACGAGGACCAAGACCCTCGCTGGGAACTCATCCGCCAACTTGTCGAATATAAAAAGTTCAAAGACGCCGCCGGCCGTCTCCAGGATTTTGAAACCGCCCAAGAAAACATCTTCCCCCGCAACCCCGGCAAACCCCAACTCCCTCCCCTCGAAACCGCCGAACAAAACCCCCAAGTCACGGTCTTTGACCTTCTCCATGCCGTCAACGCCATCCTCACCCGAGTCCAAGAGCAAGAAGCCGACGCGAGAGACATTCATGCCGATCTATTCACCGTCAGCGAAAAAATTCAACTCATCCGGGAGACCGTCCTCCAAAAAAGGCGAATTCGGTTTACAGAACTCTTCGCCGACGCCCGTTCCCGGCCAGAAATCGTCTGCACCTTTCTGGCCATGCTCGAATTGATCCGTCTTCGCCTCATCCAGGCACTCCAACGAAAACCATTCGGAGAAATCGAGCTGGAACAATGCGTCGATTCGGAAAACACTGCGGACGCAAAGGAGGAGGTCCCGCAAACTCCCCAACGCCGCAACTAGAGAAACAATCCGCCTAAAATCTCCTATGGACTTGCGTTTCGTCATAGAATCCATTCTCTTTGCCGCGCAAAAACCACTGACGCCTGCCGAACTGCACGACCTTTGCCGCGCGACTTCCGAACAATGCGAAGAAGTCCGCCAGCGCAAAGCACTCGTCAAACCCAGCACCAAACGCATCCGCCAAACATTGGAGCAACTGGCCAAAGAACACGAACAATCCAGCCGAAGCTACCGATTGATCTGCGTTGCCGGCGCCTGGCAATTCGTCACCCGAAGTGAATACGCCCCTTGGGTTCGCTCGCTCGTCGGCCAAAAACCCCGCCCGCCAAAACTCTCCCAACCAGCCCTTGAAACCCTGGCCATCATCGCCTACCGCCAACCCCTCACCCGCGCAGAAGCCGAACAAATTCGCGGCGTCTCCGTCGACGGCGTCGTGCAAACCCTGCTGGAACGAGAGCTAATCGAACAACGCGGCCGAGCCGAAATCATCGGCCGCCCCATGACATACGGAACCACCGAATACTTCCTCGAATACTTCGGCCTCCAATCACTGAACGATCTACCAGCCGCCCCCGAACTCCACCGAATCGAAGTTCAACGACCAGAATCCCTTCAAACCGTCGAACCCGGCCTAGCTACAACCCCAGACCCCGCACTCGCCTTAACCGCCGATTCGGAAAACCCAACAAACGCAAAAACAAAAATCAACGCCAACACACAAAACACACAACCAAATCCGGCCGACGGCGACTCCGCCGCTCCGCCAACAGACAATCCATCTCATCATGCTCCGGAAAACCAACCAACCAACCAACGAAGCCAAACTGCAAAAACACCGCAAGGCCATTGACTCCATTGACGCGCAAATCGTCGGCCTCCTCAACGAACGCACCAAACACGTTCTTGGAATCGGAAAAATCAAACTGGCCGGCGGCGGCGGCATCTACGCGCCTCACCGCGAACGAGCCGTCCTCCAAAAACTCGACCGACTCAACCAAGGCCCCGTAACCCGCCAATCCCTGCGAGCCATCTACCGTGAAATCATGTCCAGCGCTCTCTCCCTCGAAAAACCGATGACCATCGCCTTTCTTGGTCCAGAAGCCACATTCACTCACCAAGCCGCCATCAGCCGATTCGGACACAGCCTCCAATACCTCGCCCAAAAAACCATCGCCGACGTCTTCGCCGAAGTCAGCAAAGACCGCGCCGATTACGGAGTCGTCCCCGTCGAAAACTCCACCGAAGGCGTCGTCTCCAACACGCTGGACATGTTCGTGGACAGCGACCTCAAAATCGTCGCCCAAATCATCATGCCCATCCGTCACTGCCTCGTTGCCGGCGTCTGCCGCTCCCGAATCAAAAAACTTTACTCCCATCCCCAAGCCCTCGGACAATGCCGCAACTGGGTTCAAACCCGCTTCCCAAAAACGGAAATCATCGAAACCTCCTCCACCACAAGAGCCGCCCAACTCGCCGCCGCCGAACCCGGCGCCGCCGCCATTGCCAGCGCCCTTGCCGCCGAACAATGCCAACTCCAAATCCTCGAAACCGACATCCAAGACAACGCCGCCAACATTACCCGATTCCTCGTACTCGGCGCCCAATGTAGCCCCCCCACCGGCAAAGACCGCACCAGCCTCATGTGCCGCATCGCCGACGAAGTTGGCGCCCTTCATCGCGCCCTCGAACCCTTCCGAAAACACCAACTTAATCTCACCAAAATCGAATCCCGCCCCAGCAAACGCAAAGCCTGGGAATACTACTTCTTCATCGACCTTGACGGACACCTCCAAGACCCCTCCCTCAAAAAAGCCATCGCCGCCCTCGAAAAAGAATGCGGCGCCGTCAAAACCCTCGGATCCTACCCCGCCGCCGACTAATCCTTTGCCAACAACCTGCAACGCACTCAACCAACACAAATAGAACACTAAGCCGTTGCAAAACGCCCAAAAATCAAAAAACAGCCCAGCCAACCACCAAAAATCGAAGAAAAATCCCGCAATCCACCAAAAAAAGACGAGAAAAAGCAAAAAAGTCGAAAAAACTTGCGCTCAAGGTTGATTTTTGATTTTCTTGCGTTTGGAAGTTTTTTCGGTGAAGAGATTCCTTTGTCAGGTCTCCCGCTGAATATCACAGTTTAATCTTGATGATGGTCTCGGGAGAGCCGTATACATCTTTCCTGTTGCTCCGGCAAACAGGCAGAACGTTTTTCGCATCTCTTTGCTGAATTAACTTCCAATCCGGCCTGAACGGAGGCATGAAGTGTGTTTTCGTTATGTTCAGGCCATAGACAGTAAAAATTGGAATTGTTTTCGGCTTATGGAACATTTATTTG
The DNA here is from genome assembly GCA_965203425.1 of Limisphaerales bacterium. Classification (GTDB taxonomy): domain Bacteria; phylum Verrucomicrobiota; class Verrucomicrobiia; order Limisphaerales; family AAA164-E04; genus UBA2970. Next base: position 1,791,807 of record OZ241891.1, read on the forward strand.
ACACAGTTCTCAACGGATCGTTGAGCTTTGACGGAATCGCAACTGCGGCCTTGCCGCCGCTAATCGTTGCGGGAGGCCTCGCTCTCCTCGCATTCATCCTCGCAACACTCGCCGCCTTCCAAAAGCGGCCGAGCCAACAATCGGCCAAAGCCCTTCCCAACTTCGGAACGCTTTGGATTCTCGGCATCGCCGCCAGCATCTTGTCCACCGCGCAGACCCCAACCGCGCAAGCCGAGGCAACGCACGGCTACCGAGATGCAGGCTGTAACTGCTCGCCAAACCGCATCCCAGGCGAAATTATCAGGACGCGTACACAGCCCTACATCATTCACATGCCAGACACTTACGTGCCGAACTGCAAAAACGACTATCGCGTCAGCAACGTGAGAAACTGCGAATCCGTTGCTTACGACTGGCATTACCGCTATCTGTGCTATTGGGAAGATGGCTATTGGGCCTGTTTGTACGCCAGGGCGGACGACTGTTTGGACGACGGAGTAATAGGTGGTGGAATAACTGAACTCGCCGGCCTCTTATCTGCAATTGAGAGCAAGGGCAAGCCTACTAATTGGAGCAAACTCGTGAAGCAGACTCCGTACCGGGTTGTTGCGGGCTTTTTAGTTGGTTGGGTAAGATGTTGGGTTTATACTGAGGCTGCAAAAGCGGAATGGGATGCATGTGCAACCACTTGGAGTGAGCGAAACTGGAATCAGTGGGATGAATTTTGCGACGCCTTAGTGAACATAAGAAAAGACGTGGCGGATGAAGGCGAGTTTCACGATTGCACGGAGGACTAATTTGCGGAGAACTGAGTAAGAAAGAAATGAAGGCAAAAACTCGATGCATTTTGTTTGAGGGAATCGCTTTGGCGGTGTCCATTCCTTCTATATTGGCGCTGGCCTTTGACGCGCCCCGCTCTTTCCTTTGGGCTTGCTTGTCTCTGCAGGTTACAGCGATTGCGATGGTGATACTCTTTAAGGTCAAGCGGTGGGGTTGGTACAGAAATCCTCCGTCTGATACTATCGATGAAAAGACAAGCGACAACATATCCGCGCTGGGAATGTTGGCCTTTGTTGTGGTGTTTGGCTTGGCGATATTTTTGCCGCAGGTTTGGAAAGGGACAGATGCGCCAACGGAAGCGGCGGAGACCGAGGAGAGTGAATTGCGCAATAGCATTGAGAATTAAGACTTGGAAAACTAAAGACTGGAAACTATGAAAACTACGAAAAAAGCCATAATCATTGAAGGATTTGGAGGACTTGTGTTCTTTTTCATGTTCTTAGGACTTTTCTACGATGTGCCAGTTCTCTACATTTTGCTTGGCATGCCGCTCACGTGGCTTGCGTTCATGTTCGTTGGCGAGAAGTTTGGGTTGTATAAGAAGGAACCAAACAAGGTTCCCGTTTCTGATAGAACGGAGAATTTCTTGTTTATTTCTGCTATGATTACCGCTGCTTTGGGGGCTATTGTTGTCACGCATTTTTTCCCGCACGGCCAAAAAGAAGGAATTGGAAGTGATAAACACGCCAACCGTTCCGCCCGTTTTAGAACGAGAAAGACCGCAATCACCTGAAGTCGTTCAAGAAGAACCAGCCGTCCGTCCTCCCTTCCGGGAGATTGTTCCCGAAGCTGTTCCTCCACTAGCGCAAGAAGTTCCTTGTTGCGGTGGTGATTTGCCCGAAGGGGAATCTCCGCAACAAGCAAGGGAAGAAGGCGTGCCAAGGCGGGAAGATGGTTGGCATCCGTTGATGGAAGAAGTGCCGCCCGAAGACATTGTGGAATATGCCGAGAGTGTCTTTCAAGATTCGGAAAACGAGCCGGCGGAAGAATCTGAGGGAGATTGGGTGGAAGAATCTGGCTTGGATTGGGACAAGGCGCGCTTGGAGTTGTTGGAGCAGTTTGAAGGTTGGCAGAAAGCGTCTTTGGCGGCGGCGATGTTGGAGGCCGAGCAGTTTATGGAAGTGATGAGCGAGGAAGACGCGCGTTGGATTCAAGAGAAAGATCAGCGGCAGTTTGACGCAGCACAACACCCAAACCCTTCCTCAAAACATGCCGCTTTGTTTTACAAATCGTTAGAGATGACCGCGGCGGTGAATCGCAGTCAGGCTTCGGCAGTGGCCAAAGAGATTCGGGCGGAGATTGCGCGGCGAACGAGGGAACTGCATCAGGAATTGGAAGATCCCGGCCCGCCGCCCAGACTGCAATTTGAAGAAGAAGGACGATAGGTTTTTTCCTTCGTTGCTTGCGATGCCCGCTTGGGAAAAGAGATTTTCCCGGCGGGCTTTTTTTTTGCGGTTAGCGGTTGGCAAAATGGCGGCGGCAATGGTTCTGAGCGAGAACAGAGCGGTTTTGGAAGTTGACGGATGGCAAAGAGAATCGGTAGTCTTTGCGGTTAAAATTCTTTGATTTATGTTTGTTCATATTCGGAAACATCAGAAGTGGCTTTTGGGTTTGATCGTGATCGTGGTGGGGATTTCATTCGTGGTTTTCTTCACGCCAAACGTTCAATACGGCAATTTGGACTTTTTTGGCGGCGGCAACGCGGTTGGCTCGATTGCCGGCCGTCCCGTCGCTCATAAGGAATTCAGAGAGGCTTATCAAGAAACGATGCTGTTCTTTGGCGAGCGGCAGGGCGTGAACTATGAGCAAGCAACGGCTAATCGCCTGCTTCTTCTGGAAAAAGCGAAAGAGCGTGGCATTGAAGTTTCGGAGGAGGCTGCCGCCAAATGGATTGTGAACGAGTTTAAGGATCCGGAAACGAATGAATTTCGGCGCGAATCCTACGACAACGCCGTGACCAATACCCTGCCCCGATACGGCATGAACAAAGGAGACTTGCAACGGTTTGCGCGCAATCAGGTGGTCATTGGGCAGTTGCAAGAACTGGCCGGGCTTGTGGGCGAATTGGTAACGCCTCAGGAAGCTGAGCGGCTGTATCGAGAGCAAAACTTGCAGGCGAACACGCAGGCGGTTTTCTTTTCTTCGAGCGATTATGTGAACCTTGGCGAGAGTTTGGAGGGGCTGGAAGCCTTTTATACGAACCGCATGGCGCTTTATCGGGAGCCTGAAAAACGGCGGATTCACTATCTTGAGTTCGCCGCGACAAATTACTTGGCTGAGGCGAAAGAAAGATTGACCGAGTCCACTAACTTGGCGGAGATGATCAACGGAATTTATATGGAAAAAGGCACTAATTCGTTCACGAAGAACGGCGTTGTGTTGAGCGAAGAAGAGGCGAAAGAGCAAATTCAACGGCAAGAATTTAAGAAAGTCGGCCAAGAGATTGCCAAAGAAAAGGCAAAAGAGTTGGCGGAGGAGTTGTTCAACATCGAGCCAATGAAGGCCGAAAATCTGCCGGAGTTGGCCGCCGCCAAGGGCTACACGGCCGAAGTTTCCGAGCCCTTCGCCGCAGATCAATCTGTTCCCAGAATTGGCGATTCCTATGAACTAACGAGGCAAGTGTTTCAACTCACGGAAATCCCCTTCACTAGGGCGTTTCACACAGCGAACGGCACTTACTTGGTTGCGCTTCATAGCATTCTTCCCAGCGAAGTGCCGCCTTTGGAAAAGATTCGCGGCCAAGTGCAAACCGATTTTTACGAGCAAAAGTCTTTGGAAAACGCCCGCGAAGCGGCGGCAACTTTTCATACCTCGCTGACCAACGAGCTGGCGCAGGGAAAGGCCTTCGAAGCCATTTGCAAAGAGGCCGGGCACGAGCCGATTCAAATGCCCCTGTTTTCCCAAAGCAGTCGAACGCTTGCCGGCGCCGATCCTCGGGCGCACTTATATTTGTTGCAAAGCCTGGCCTTTGATCTTAAAGCGAGGGAAGTCAGCCGAGTTTCCCAAACCGAAGACGGCGCAATGATCCTTTTTGTGTATTCGTTCGTTGAGGCGAAGGAAGAGCAAGTGAAGGAGGAACTACCCGATTACGCTAAAACCCTGCGGCAAAGACGCCGTTCAGAAGCCTTCGGCGGATGGTTTCAAGAAGAGCAGAAGTCGTTAAATTTTCCCTCCTCTTCAGCAAGCGACAACTTATAGCGTGTTCGTTGCGGAAAACGCCCCAGAAGAATTGAAATGAGATGTCGAGCAAAATGGATGGTTCCCAGAATTAAAATTCGCGTTTAAATGATTGACAATGGCAGGAAACTCGGTTATTTTACGGGCTTTATGAGATTTTGGAAACCAATCATTGCGATAGTTTCCGCATGCTTTGCCGGCGGATTCTGACAAACAACGGCGCAAGTTGTGACAATCCGTGATCCGAATACGGGGGATTTCGTCAATGTGGAGAAAACGGAACCGCTTGAGATTCATTACACCGATTCAAGCGACACTACTTACACTCTGCAGGTAGCGAAAGATGTCGAGGTTTTGGAATTTGTTGATCTAACCAGCCTAACTTTGCCTGAGGGTTTGACGAAGTTGCACACTCTGGAAATTGACTCCCGACCTGATGGTATTTTATTTCAATTGACAAGCCTGAACCTCCCCAAAGATATAGGAAAAGATGCGGACTGGCCGTTTCGATTGGTGCTGGGAAACCGTGGTGAGGAAGGAAAAGAGCAAAACGAACGGAGATCAATTCTTTTATTAGCGGTGCATAAAGATATGCGGCCTTTTTTGCTGATGTACCGGTTTTTACCGAACGATGGACCCTTTTCATTTCCGATTAGAATTCCGGCTGCGAAGGATTTGATAAGGAATCGAGAACCTGACGACGATGGAGTTTTTAGAATTGACATGTCCCATATTTTTGGAGAGGGGTTGATGTTATTGAAGTTCATGGCGTTCCGCCGAGGATATGGTTGAACCGTCAAGAAGGAGGCGTCGAGATTGTTTGGGATCGAGGCCAGTTGCAGTCCGCTCCCAGCATCGACGGACCTTGGACGGACATCACTTTTGACGATACGCGCCGTCTTTTTCTCCGCTCTTCCAGTCCTGCCGAGTTCTTTCGGGTAAAGCCATAATCCCGACAGCACAAAAAGCCCGGCGCGGTAAAGGCGCAGTCTCGCGTGGAGCGGCGTTGACTGGGCGTCTAACGAAGATCAGTTTGAAAGGTTGTCGGATGAAGACTTGGCGTCAATGGAAGAGAACTTGGGGAACGCGATTACGGAAGGCGATCAATCGAAGGCGCAATCGCGTAACTGCAAGCCGAGCAAGCCCGCAAACGATCTGCTGAAATGAGGAGAAGTCGATGCAACTGAACTACGCGGTAGTGCATCAGCTAGTGAAGGAAGCCGGGGCACCCGGGGCGGGAGTGAATTTGGCGCAGACCCTGCTGGGTGCGGAGAATCCCGTAGTCGTCGACTTGGTCGACCGGCTCGTGGGCCTTATCGGCCAGCGGGAGAACATGGCGCACTACGGTGTGTTCCGCGACGACCCTGCGAGCACGAGGGTCCCGAGCATAGTGAAGAGCTACTGTATGGAGACAGAGCCAACGTCCGGCGATTTTCTGTCACTGACGAACGATTGCATGGCTGCGCTCCGTGATAGGGCTGGATCACAAAACTTGGCCACCGGCGGCTATCTGTTGTTCGCGGACTACTTCAGCACGGACAGGTTTCTGCTGACCGCAATGATCAAGCAGCGTTCCGGCATCACGATGGATGGGTTGGTGCCTACGAGCATCACGGAACTCGACCTGCGCAAGCTTCACCAAGTCGCGCGCGTCGTCTTCGACCGGCTGCGTCAGTACGAAGAAGCTGCGGCGGAACGACAGGACATGACCTACGTATCGTTCGTCAGTCCGAAGGGAAACCGGGAGGCGGCGGGCTATTTCGTCACGGCGTTGGGATGCACGCCGGGGACGCCAGCGGCAGCCGCGACCAGAGGTGTGATTGTTGGGACCAGTGAATTTTTGGCACTCGCAAATCTATTCGGTCCGAGGGATACGAAGCTAGAGCGGAACTGATCGATCTCCTTCGCAGGAAGGCTGATAACAAGGAGCGCGTCAGCTTATACGATGTCGTCGAAGTCATCCGGAGATATTTCCCGCCAGAAGAGGCGGACGATTTAGCGAACGAATTCGTTGCGCACCTGCAAAGCGAAACCCGCAGAGTCCCTATGGAATTCCCGGTGGCGAAGGCAGTCGTCAACCGATACACCCGGTTTACGTACCGGAGCAACCAGTTGAAGGTGGATATCGAGAAAGCCGCGGTGACACTCGAAGACAGCGGGCCAATCTACTTCGACCGGGAACATCGTAGGCTGGTGATTTCGGAGGAAGAATTCATCGCCAAGTTGGACGCCGCCTTGCAAGACGATGAGTAATCCACAACCGCTAGCCGACGCGGTCGGGTTGTACCGTCGCGTCGGATGTCCGAAGTGGAGCGATCGGCAGTTCCGTGGAGAACTAGATTATGCCGAATCACACGAACTCCTGGGTCGGCTGCGCAAGCAGAGCGTGAAGGATGGTCGCCTCGACGAGCTGAAGGTCGACGGCAAGTGGGTTCTGAGCGGAGAAGAACTGCCCGCGACGGGCAATCGCGCTACGTTCGCCTTCAGCACCTCAACACAGGATGGTGCCCGGTTTTTTCGCGGCGTTGCGGAACTGGTGGGGAGCTATCATCCCTTGGGGCGGGGGAAGCTTCCAGGTCGCTTCTATCTGGTCGATGAAGATTATCAGCACGGTGGGGACGAGACATCACCCGATACTGTTCGGAATCTCATCGAATTGACACGATTCGTCACGGCGCTGACAGAGCTCGCCGATCACAAGTACGAGACCGAGGGCACCGGCGCCTGGACGCTGGTGTTCCGCACCAAAGACGGCCTGGGCATGTTGGAGACGAGGTTCGGTGAGGAACTGCTGGGCGTAAAGGTGCCATCCGTCGCCTGGGAAGTGGTGGAGGGTCTGCGCATGGGCTCCGACGGTATCCATCAGAAGGAAAAACGGTGGATGTTCAGGGCCACGATGTGCGAGTTCCTGAGAGATGGTGTGCCATTTCGCGAATTCGTCGAGCGCGGTGCGCAATGGTCGAAAGCGTACGAGGACGACCTGCACACCTACCTGAGCGGTTTCTCGTTCGAGGAAGTGAAACGCAAGATCGCGGAGGAACAGGCCCGATTCACCGAGCAGATCTCGACGATCCTGGGAGACATCACAGTCAATGTACTGAGTCTGCCGCTGTCGGTGGCTGTCGTCATGATCCTGAAGACGCAGACCGCGAATTGGACTGAGTGGCTTTCGATTCCGTTATTGTTGGTAGTAGCGTTCGCTATTACTTGCCTCGTCCGCCATTACCAACGGGTAGTTCCTTGTGTGGAGAAGGACATCTACAGAGTTTTCGGCAAAATGAAAACCAGAGATCCTGTTGTTCCCCCCAAGGAACTGGAGAACAACGTCAAGGAAACAGTGGAGTCTCTACAGAACGAGATCGGAAAACTCCGCACAACGTTCTGGATTTATTTGTTCGCGGTTTGGGCGGTACTAGTCATCGGCGTCCTCATGGTGCTATATTAAAGAGATGGAGAGGCGGGAAATGGGCGCGAACCGCTGGAGGCGATTGGGTGAACCGGGAAGGTCAATTTCGGGAGTCGGGCGGGGATTCAAATTCGAATTCGTCGTCTTCGAGTTCCAATCTTGTTCGTCGCGACAACTTCAAGCGCACAAAGCCGTATACCAGATAGGCGGTGAACAGCACGGGAAGTATCACCGGCAAAATTTGGTTCTGCAAAATGAGGATGAGTCCGATAAAAATCACCGCGCCGGCGCTTTTTAGAAAAGTGCTGCGCGTTCGAAATCCGACACTTTTGAAGGAGGGATAGCGCACTTCGCTAATCATCATCATCGAGAGAAAGAACATAATCACCGGCAAAACATACCGCCACGAACCAGTGGAAAAACCTTTTTCGTCAATCCATAAAATAAACCAAGTTAGCGAGGCCACCAAACCGGCCGCTGCGGGAATCGGGAAGCCCAAAAACTCTTTTTTACTGTCTTGGTTTTGTTCGGCTGCCAAGCAGTTGAACCGGGCCAAGCGGAGTGCGCCGCAGATAAGATAGATGGAGGCAATGAACCATCCGATTTCTGGGCGGCCGACGAAAACGTCTTTGAGCACGATGCGATGCACCAAAAATGCCGGCGCCACACCGAAGGAAACGATGTCCGCCAAAGAATCAAACTCCCTTCCAAAAGGGCTTTCCAGTCCGCCCATGCGAGCCACTCGCCCGTCCAGAAAGTCAAAGAGGCAGGCCAGCAAAATGAACAACAAGGCGCGATAAATCATGCTGGTGAAGTCCTCTCTTTGCGGATTGGCTTGGACAATGCTGGTAAGCGCGACGAAACCGCAGAAGAGATTGCCGGCGGTCATCAGATTCGGGAGCAGGTAAATCTTCAGGCGGGCGTCTGTTGAGTTGGGAAGGGCGTGGCGGCTTGTTGACCGGCGCAGTGGCTCTTTTTTCGTTCCGGCTTGTTTTTTCCGCATCATCGGCACGGTATTTTAGGGGAAAGACGCTGTCAAGGGAAAGCCGAATTTGGGAAGATTTCCTTTTTCTCTGACTCTTTGCGCGGGCATTCCTTTCTCCTTGAAACTGTTGTGAAAGAACGCTAAATCCGCCGTCGACAATGGTTTGCGTTCGTTTTGTCGCGATTGGGAGGAAAAATTGCGCGGGTTGCTTTGAGTCCGTCTTGCGAGAATGTGTTTGAAACCAGCGGGGAGGAGTTTGTATTCTTACTCCCCGAATGGAGTTCAAGTTGTCAGTCGTTTTCCGGGCGAACCGCAGGATTTCATGAAGAATCAGAGCGTATCCGCAGCGCGGGAGGCTTTCGCTCTTGGGCAGGAAAAACAGCCCGCGGCGGAAGATTTTTGCCAAAAAAACGAGGGCGTCTTCCATCGGGTTGGCCGCTGGATTCTGTCTAATCTCGGCGACAAAAGAGATGGCGAATATCAAATTGCGCTGAAGTTTTTGGAGGATTGCAAAAACATATTGGACGTCGGTTGCGGCACGGGAACGTTTCTCGCCAAACGGCCGGACGCCATTTTAGGCGTGGACGTCAATCCGGAGAATGTTGAGTATTGCAGGCGGCAAGGGCTTCGAGCGGCGGTGGGCGACGCTCTGGCTTTGGAGTTTGACGATCAAGTTTTTGACGGGGTCCATTGCTCCCATTTGATGCAGGTATTTCTTCCAGATCAGGCCGCGCAGTTGATCAAGGAACTCACTCGTGTGACTCGGAAGGGAGGGAAGATTGTTGTCACCACGCAGAACTGGTTTTCTCGATTTTATCGACATCCAGAAAATGTTCGACCTTATCCTCCCGACGCCATTGGGCGCTATTACTATGCTCGACGAGGTTCGGTTTCTCCGATGTATCCGGGTCTTCCCCGCCTGCGGCAGCAAGGCATTCGTCTGCGGCGCCCTCCCCTTGTGGAATTATATAGTTCGACTCGTCCCACCTTGGATCGAGTGTTCGCGGTGCTGAACACGATTCAATACGCTTTTTATTTGCGAAAATTTTGGAGTTATGACGCCTATACGGCAATGTTCCGGCGGGAATAGCCTATGGTTCGGAAAAAGAGGCCGTTTCCACATTGGGCTTGAGCGGCGAGCGCAGATTTCTAAAATTCTTTCTAGATGGAAAGCGCAGATTTCAACATCGATTATACCGCCAAATTAGCTCGAATCGAGTTGACGGAATCGGAGCGGAAGGAATACGGTTCGCAACTGGCCGACATTCTTCGGTATGTTAAGAAACTTCAGGAGCTGAACGTCGAAGGAGTGGAACCAACCGCTCATCCCGTTCCATTGCGTAACGTGCTCCGTCCCGACGTCGTGGAGCCGTCGCTCTCGACCGAAGAAGCCTTGAAAAACACGCCGCGGCGGGACGGCAGGCTCTTCCAAACGCCCAAAATTGTGGAATAGTTTGGGAAAGAGTCAAACCGGCAAAAAACATTCATGCTCAACGAACTTAGCATTGCCGAGGCAAGACAAAAGCTGTTGGCAAAAGAGATCCGCGCCGTGGAACTCGTCGAAGCATGCCTGAATCGGATGGATGCCGTTGACGACAAATGCCGCGCTTTTCTCAGCTGGAATGCGGAGGCGGCTTTGGAACAAGCGGTCGCGGCGGACGCACTTCCCCAATCCGAAAAATCGAAGAAACCTCTCTTGGGCATCCCAATCGCCCTCAAGGATAACTTGGCCGTCAAAGACGAACGGCTGTCTTGCGCGTCCAAAATTCTGGAAAACTTCGTTTCTCCTTACGACAGCACCGTTGCGGAGAAATTAAAGCAATCCGGCGCCATTCTTATGGGACGGCTGAATCTCGACGAGTTTGCGATGGGCAGTTCCACCGAAAATTCCGCCTTCGGCTCTACAAAGAATCCGTGGGATATAAATCGCGCTCCGGGCGGTTCCTCAGGAGGCGCGGCGGCGGCGGTGAGTTCTGATCAATGCATTGCGGCCTTGGGTTCGGACACCGGCGGCTCGATTCGCCAACCTGCGGCCTTTTGCGGTTGCGTCGGCCTCAAACCCTCCTATGGACGCGTCTCGCGCTACGGTCTGGTGGCCTTTGCTTCTTCGCTGGATCAAGTCGGGCCCCTCACAAAAACCGTTGCCGACGCCGCCATGCTTCTCCAGATCATTGCTGGCCAAGACCTGCGCGATTCCACAAGCGTTTCCGAGCCAGTTCCCAATTTCGCATCTGACCTCGAGGATTCGGTGAATTTTGTTCGAGGATTGAAAATTGGCCTGCCAAAAGAGTACTTTGTCGAAGGTTTGAATGCGGAAGTTCAAGCCGCCATTGAAGACGCCGTCCGAACGTTTGAGAACCTCGGAGCGGAGATTTTAGAAGTCTCCCTGCCCCATTCCGAATACGCCGTTGCTGCCTACTATTTGATCGCCACGGCGGAAGCCAGCGCCAACCTCGCCCGCTTTGAAGGGATTCGATACGGACTCCGAGTGGAAGGCGAAGACCCCTTTCAGCTTCACTCAAAAACTCGCGGGCACGGGTTTGGCGCAGAAGTCAAGAGACGAGTCCTTTTAGGCACCTACACCCTCAGCTCCGGCTACTACGACGCTTATTATCTCCGGGCGCAAAAGGCGCGGACACTAATCCGGCAGGATTTCCTTGACGCCTTCAAAAAAGCAGACCTGCTTCTCACTCCCACAACGCCGACACCGGCCTTTCTCATCGGAGAGAAAACTTCCGACCCGATCCAGATGTATCTTTCGGACATTTTCACCATTCCGGCGAACTTGGCGGGAAATTGCGCCATCAGCCTGCCGTGCGGATTTGCTCAGAATCCAAAATTGCCGATCGGACTCCAACTCTTGGGCAAATCCTTTGGAGAAACCGCCTTGTTGAAGGCGGCGCACGCCTTCGAGCAAATCGCCGAGTGGAAACGGCACAAACCGGAGATTGGACGCTTTTGAACAAAGAGAATTCTTTTGCTTTTCCCGTTTCTCCCTCTTCGTCGGCTGGGGCGCTTCCCGCTTTGAATCGAGATTTTGCCGGCTGGCAAAATTTCCGCAAAACGCCTTTTTCCGCGCGAAATATGCGGCAATGCCGGCTTGCTTAATCTTCAATGGGCATCGAAATCGAAAGAAAATTCCTCGTTGCCAATGACGACTGGCGACCTCTCGTCCAACAAAGCCTCGAATGCCGCCAAGGTTATGTCGGCGTCAAAGGAAAAGGTTCCATTCGAGTTCGCATTCTGGGCAATCGAGGTTTCTTGACGCTAAAAGGTCCGCGCATTCGGTTGAGCCGGGCAGAATTTGAATATCCCATTCCGCTTGCTGACGCCGAAGAACTTTTGGCCTCTTTTTGTCACTACGACGCAATCGCCAAAATTCGCCATCAAGTTTTTTTTGAAGGGAAAATGTGGGAAATTGACGAGTTCCTTCAACAGAATTCCGGGCTTGTTCTGGCGGAAGTGGAATTAGAAAGCGAAAATCAGCCCCTTTCTTTGCCCGGTTGGGTGGGCAAGGAAGTTTCCTTCGACGACCGCTACTTCAACGCCAACTTGGCCAAAAACCCCTTCACCACCTGGCGCACTTAAAACCACAATCCAAACATTGCCCACCTCCGCCGCCCTCACTTTCCGTCAATCATCGGAATCAGAACGCCAACGGAATCAGAGCGCAAGACGCAAAACTGATGACAATCCTCTATCCGTTACGCACTCCCAAAGAGAGCGGAAAAGCTGACGCCAAAACGAGTGGATGGATAAACCAGAACACAGGAAAGACACTGACATGAACAGCCACTTCCGCCGACAACGCTCTACCTCCGCCCGATCAATCATGCGCCAGCCAGCCAAATCAAAAATCCAAACACCCCCAAAAACACCGCAGGAAGAGCAAACATCAACCACCAAAATCGAGAATCACTCATCGAAAAATCCTCCCCAAAAAACCACTCCCGCAACCAAGCCCAACCAAATCACAAAAGCCAACATGAACTTCCAACCCAGAGCCCGCCAAGTAACCACAAGCAGACGCCAACCGCCAAACAACCCCAACAAAAACACATAAATCGACGTGAAGAAAGTCCACTGAAACACAAGCAAAACAACCCCCGTCCCCGAATCGCCATACTCCTCAAACACAGGAAACCCCATAACCGCAGCAAACTCCCTATTCCACTGCGCCAGAGAGAGATTCCACTGCAACCCCTGCACAATAGCGGGCATCAAACAAAAAAAAGCAAAGCCTCCATAGACGAGCCAACGCATAGCCAAAAGAGAGGAAAATCAATCCTCAAAGAACCAATCGGGAAGCCAAGGAGATAAAGTCCCTGGAAAGTAAAAGTGGATGATTCCCAAAACAGCAAAAACAGCCATCACAAAAAGACGAAGCATCCACATGCCCAAAAGAAACTTGCCAATTCTGCCAAGCCAACCCCGCTCGGGAAACTTCTCCAAAACAGACAGCAACCAGAACCACCATAAAATTTCGAACAAAATATAGCCAAGCAGAAGCGGAAGAATCCACTCGAACAGAATTGTAAACAAAGTCGTATCCCAAAAATCCCGCTCCCAGAAATCCTTCAACCAATCCATAATCAAGCAATCGCTACCTCCGCCGACGCAACCGCAGGAACGCCTGCCCGCCAACGACAAAGCCAAAAAAGAGAGAAATTCAAAAATCAAACAAATCGGAAAATCACTCCCAAATAGAGCGGAAGAATCCACAAACAGCATCCCAAAACAACCAACAAACCGAGCCAACAGAGACCACGACAATGATGATCTGAACCGAGTAATGCACGCCCCAAAACCAAACCCAGACAACCGCCAAAGAAGACCAAATCCAAGCCTTAGCATCCGCAAAAAGAACGCCAAAATCCGATACCCCAAACAATGACGCAACAACCTGATCCGGAGGCCAAAGCAAGCCAAGCAAGTAAGCACCAACGCCAGAAACAGGTGCAACTTGGATATGACGGTTTTTGGGAAACCGTCAACAGTTACCGACTAAACAACATGCGCCCATCAAAATCAAAAACCAAATAAATCATTGCGTTTTGCTTCGCTTTTATTCCGCAGATTCGGCGGGCGCGGGCGGTTCTTTTTCGGCCGCTGTTGTTTCTTGCGGAGCGCCGCTTTGTTCGCCGTCGCTTTCGCCTTCCGGTTCATCGTCGACGGCGTTAAAGGCGTGCTGAAGGGCCACTAAGTCTTCTCCGGGTTTCAGAGAATCCAACACAGCTTGTTCTACTTCGAGTTGCTCTTTTGAGTAGTTGGCGGCTCGGATGGAGAGGCCGATTCGACGGTCGGCCTTGTCAATTTTAATCACGCGCGAGGTTACTTCTTGCCCGACTTTCAAGACGCTTTTGATTTTTTCGACTCGCTCCTCGCTCACCTGCGAGATGTGAACAAGGCCGTCGATATCGTGTTTCAAGCCGATGAAGGCGCCGAATCTGGCGATTTTTGTGATTTTTCCGACGATCATGTCGCCTATTTTGTAAAGTTGGTCGATGTTTTCCCAAGGGTCTTCGGAGAGCTGTTTGATGCCGGTAGAGATTCGTTGGTTTTCCCTGTCGACTTCAAGAACAATGGCCTCGACTTCTTGGCCTTTTTTCAACATTTCGGATGGATGGTTGATTTTGCGAGTCCAGGACATATCGCTGACGTGAATCATTCCGTCCAAGCCTTCTTCCAAGCCAATAAAGGCGCCGTAGCTGGTTAGATTGCGAATTTTGCCTTTGACTTTGCTTCCCGGAGGATATTTTTCCAGTGCTTTGTCCCAAGGATTTTCTTCCAACTGACGGATGCCCAAAGAGATTTTCTGCTCTTCTTTATTGATGTCGAGCACGACCGCTTTGATTTCCTGCTTGGCGCGCAAGACGTCCGACGGTCTGGAAATTCGTTTGGTCCAGGAAAGCTCGGTTACGTGAACCAGTCCCTCGACGCCCGGTTCCAATTCAACGAAGGCGCCGTAAGGCATCAGGTTGACTACTCGGCCTTGGACGGTGGCGCCAACGGGATATTTGGTGTCGATATTGTCCCAAGGATTGGCCGTCTTCTGTTTGATTCCCAAGCTGACGCGCTCTTTTTCGTAGTTGATGTCCAGCACGACGACGTCAATTTCCTGCCCGACTTTTAGCAATTCGGAAGGATGATTGATGCGGCCCCAACTCATATCGGTGATATGAAGCAAGCCGTCCAGTCCGTTCAAATCGATGAAGGCGCCAAAATCGGTAATGTTTTTGACGGTTCCTTTGCGAACGTCGCCCGGAGTCATTACGGACAACAGATTCGCCCGGCGTTCCATGCGTTCTTGCTCGATCAGCTCGCGGCGGGATAGCACGATGTTCTGCCGTTCCTGGTTGATTTTTACCACTTTGTATTCGTAGGTGTTCCCGATAAGGGCATTTAGATTTTTAGGCGGGATGACGTCAATTTGAGATGCCGGAAGGAACGCCTCGACCCCGATGTTCACGAGCAGTCCTCCCTTAATCACCGCTTTGACGCTTCCAGAAATGGTGCCGCCTTCATTGCAAATCGTCAGAATCTTCTTCCAATTCTCTTTAAATTCGGCCTTTTCCTTAGAGAGAATCACCATCCCCTCGCGGTTTTCCAATCGTTCGATGAGCACTTGAACCTTGTCTCCGACCTGAACTTCCGCAATGTCGGGAAACTCAGAAGCCGACACCGCTCCCTCGCTTTTGTACCCAATATCCACCAACACTTCTTTGGGACGCACTTCGATAACCGTCCCCGTGACCACGTCTCCGGCGGCAAAACGCACTTCGTTCTGCCGCATGGCTTCTTCCATAGTAAGCATAATGAAAATCCAAGCAAAAAACCGCCGCCCAAACGCAACGGCAAACGCTGGAATAAAATCGTCTATTTCCGTTTGTCTATCTTCGATCGCCCGTTTTTGACAAACCGCACCCGCGGCTTTTTAGGCAAAGCAAGAAAAATAGACGCGCCTCATGGAAAATCAAGCGAAAAAAGAATCACTGCCCGCCAAAAGCCTTCGCGCAAAACCGACAAACGAATCCCCGCACAACATCCGCCGGCGATTGTCTCGCCAAAAAAACGCCCGCGCGTTTTCAATCAATCCACCGCCGACAATCTTCTGCAAAACCCATCGGCAAGTTGGCCTCATCTCTTCTCTGCTTCTTTGACGGGCCGCCGCCGGGCAAACAATCCCTTCAAATCCTCAAGCACGAGATAGCCGGCAGGAACCAAAAACAATGAAATCATCGTGGCGAACATCACGCCGAAGGCCAGTGACGTGGCCATCGGGATCAGAAACTTCGCCTGCACGCTTTTCTCAAGAATTAAGGGAATCAGGCCGACAAAGGTCGTCAAAGAAGTCAACAAAATGGGGCGGAATCGGGCCGCGCCCGCTTGGCGAACCGCGTCTATCAGTTGGCCGCCCCGGCTGCGAAACCGATTAATATAGACAACCATCACCAGATTGTCGTTCACAACCACGCCGGAAAGAGCAACGATGCCGAACATAGAAAGGATCGTGAGGTTCATTCCCATGAAGATGTGTCCCCAAACGGCGCCAACCAGTCCGAAAGGAATGGCCGACATCACGATAAACGGCTGAAAATAGGAGCGAAAGGGAATGGCCAGCAAAGCGTAAATGATGAGGAGCGCCAAGGGGTAGCCGCGCAAAATGCCCTGTATGGTTTCCTGTTGCTCCTGCTGTTCGCCTTCCCAAGTGTAAGAGATTCCGGGATGTTTCTCCATTAGATTCGGAAGATAATTCGCTTCCAGATCAGCAATTATCTCGTTGGCGTTGGCTTTGGAGGCGTCCACGTCTGCCGTTACATTAATGGCGCGCCGCCGATCCACTCGCTTAATTTCGGAGTATCCGCGACCGGCCTGAACTTCGGCCGCCTCTCCGAAAGGAACTTCCGCTCCAAAGGGCGTTCGAATTCGCATCTCCTCCAAATCTCCCAAAGATCGACGCTCCGACTTCGGATAACGCACCATAACGCGCACTTCGTCGCGGCCGCGCTGAATGCGTTGGGCTTCCTCGCCGTAAAAGGCCTGCCGCACTTGGCGGCCTAAATCCATTTGCGATAATCCCAAGGCTTCAGCACCGGGGCGGATGGCTAATTTGACTTCCTGCTTCCCATCGCGAAAGGAATCAGCGATGTCAAACACGCCGGTGTAGGAGCGCAGATGCCCCTTCAACTCATCCGCCGCCCGCCGCAAGCGGACGAAGTCATTCCCCGTCAACTGCGCGTTGATGGCCTCGCCGGAGGAAAAAAGAGAGGAAGTGAAGATCAACTCGGTCGCTCCCGGAACTTCTCCGGTTAATTCCCGCCATCGAGCGGCCAGTTCCCGGCTGCTGTTTCCCTGCCGGTTCTCCGCCTTTTGTAGTTCAATGTGCACTTCGCCCAAGTGGGCGCTGGAAACATCGGCGACGAAATTGCCGCCTCCTTCCTGCTGCGCTCTGTTAAACGGCTGCTGCCCCACCGAAGAGAGAACGTGGCGAAACACGCTCTTCTCGCCTGCTTTCCGATTCCCGTCGATTTTCTTGCGCAGCGCATCGGCGCCGGCCTCGATTTTCGCCAAAGCCTTTCGAGTGGATTCCGCCGGCGTTCCCAGAGGCATTGCTAGAATCGCGGCCATGTTGTCCCCTTCCACCGGCGGAAAAAATTGGAACTTGATCCATCCCCCGACGATCAGCCCCATCGTCACCATCATGACTCCGAAGGCAATAGCAATTGTGAGGTAGCGAGCCCGCAGGGCGGCGGCGAGAATGGGTTGATACACGCCGCGGATAAACGCCCTCAATCGACCGGCAAACCAAGCCTGAAACCGGAGGAGAACAGCTGAAATCGACCGGCCAGAGACGCGCCGCTCCCCTTTCCAATGGCTCAAATGGCAGGGCAACACCAGCAGGGACTCCACCAGCGAAAACAACAAGGTGGGAATCACAACCGCCGGAATCACTCTGATGATCTGGCCGGTGTTGCCAGGCACCATCAACAAAGGCAAAAAAGCGGCCACGGTGGTGAAAACGGCAAAAATCACCGGCTTGCCGACTTCCTGAGCGCCGCGAATGGCCGCCGCCAGTTTGTCGGACTCGGACTCTTGGTGGGCGTGGACGTTCTCGCTGACGATGATGGCGTCGTCCACCACGATGCCCAAAACCAAAATGAACGCGAAAAGAGAGATCATGTTGATGGAGACGTCCGCCCAAGGCATCACCCAAAGTGTTCCCAAGAAAGAAGCGGCCAACCCAAAACTCACCCAAACGGCCAGATTGATTCTCAAAAACAGCGCCAGAGAGAGAAACACCAGCAACAAGCCGAACAAGCCGTTTTTGACCAGCAACTGCTGCCGGCTGCGGAGATAGGAGGCGTCGTCCTGCCAAGCCGATATCGACAAGCCTTCGGGCAGGCGAGCCTTCTTCTCCTCCACAAATTCATGGACGGTTTTGGAGATTTCCAAAGCGTTCTGATCGCCCACGCGAAACACTTGAATCAAAACCGAAGGCATGCCGTCAAACCGCCCCTCGGTGTCCGTCTCCGCAAATCCGTCGACCACTGGCGCCACCTCGCGAAGCCATAACTGCGTTCCATCGCGGCGACTCCGAAGCAGAATGCCTTCAAAGTCCGCGCCCCGATAAGCCTGCCCCTTAGTTCGCAACAAAATCTCGCCGCCTCCCGTCTTCACCGAGCCGCCGGGCAAATCAAAAGAACGCCGCCGCACCGCCGCCGCCACTTCGTCAAAGGAAAGACCGTATTTTCGAAGCGCCTGCTCGGACACTTCAATCGAAATCTCGTAGGGACGAACGTTGGCCAACTCTACCTGCGTGATGTTGGGCAAGGCCGCAAGTTCGTCCCGGAACTGCTCGCCGAGCCGTTTGAGTGCCGCTTCCGAAACCCGTCCGGCAAGGGCAACGTTGATGACTTGCCGACGCATCAAAACTTCCTGAACCACCGGCTTTTCCGACTCTTCCGGGAAGGTGTCGATGGCATCCACCCGCGCCTTAATTTGATCCAAAACTTCGGAGGCGTTCGCGTTGGGTAACAACTCGGCCATGACCGTTCCGCTTCCCTCGCGGGCGGTGGAGGTGATTTGCTTAATCCCCTCCAAGCTTTGAATGGCCTCTTCCACGCGGATGCAAACGCCTTCCTCCACTTCTTCCGGCGCCGCTCCCAGATAATCCACTTGCACGGAGACCATGCCCGACTCCGTCTCCGGAAACACTTCGCGCTTGATCGACCGGGCAGACATCAATCCGGCCAAAATGATGAAAATCACAAGCAGGTTGGCGGCCACGCCGTTGCGAGCAAACCACTGGATCACTCCGTTCATTCCCCGCCTCCTGCTTTTTCACCGGCGACGTTCACCTTCATGCCGTCCACGGGAACGTCCACTGAGGAAAGACAAAGCCGATCCCCTGGCTCAAAGCCCCCTTCAACCACCGCCTGCTCGCGATCGGCCCGCAAAATCTGCAACTCCCGAATTCGCAAGCGGCCTGCCGCATCCACCGCCAAAGTCTGTCGGTTTTCTAAAACCAGCGACCGCGGTACGACGTATACGCCCTTGGCCGTCCGTCCCTGAATTTCCGCCTCGACGAACATGCCCACTCTCAACGGCGGATTTGTTCCGTCCTCCGCATCGTAGGGATTTTTCACTTCGGCGATGACGGCAATCATGCGAGAATCCACGTCCACTTCCCCATCTACCCGAACTACCTGCCCCCGCCAACGATGTTCCCGCCTGCCAAACCGCCCTTTCAGCGCAACAGAAATCGACCGCCGCTGTAAATCCTCTGAACTTTCTCCCGGAGGAACATCCAAAAAGCGCAACTCGGTCAAAGGCAAGGGCAGGCGGACTTCGACGCGATCTACGCCGAAAAGCGCCGCCAACTCCTCGCCTCGGCGCACAAACTGCCCGGCGTCTACCGCCGCGCGCCGCACGCGACCGTCAAAGGGCGCCGTTATTTGAGTTCGCTCCAAGTCCAAATTCGCTTTTTCCCAATCCGCTTGGGCGGCCGCGAGCGTCGATTTTGCCTCCGCCAACTGCGGCTGCCGAAGCAACAGGGCGCTGGCCTCCTTTTCCGTTCCCATTTCCCGCCAATCTTGCGCCGCTACTTTCGCCTCCGCTTCCGCCGTAGCCAAGCGCAGTTGCGCCGAAGCCACTTGCGCCGAAGCCCGCGTCACCGCCAGCTCGAAATCCCGCGAATCTATGGCCACCAACAATTCTCCCTTGCGGAAAACGCCCCCTCTTTTGAGAGACGGCGAAATCGCCGTGACCATTCCGTCCACTTCCGGAATCAATCGGATGGCGGTTGCGGCCTCAACCGTCCCTTGGCTTTTGACCGAGATTGGAAAATCCACCCGTTTCAACGCCCGCAACTCTAGCGTTGGCGTTGGCGTTTCCACCGGATTTGGCGTGGCCGTTCGGCGCCACTTCACCATCGCCCACAAAGCGGCGGCGCTCAATCCAAGAACCAACACCGGCGGAACGACCTTTCGCAACATAGGCATCATCCCATTCATCAATCCTTAGGCGACGCTTGCAGAGCATTCCGCCCGTTCGCAACCTTGTCTTCGGCGGCAAAATCTCCGCTCCCTCCCAACGCAAGATAAAGATCGATGCGGTTCAGAAGCCTTGCCCGGCGCACGTCAATCCCTTCAATAGCGTCCGATAAGAAGCGACGTTGCGATTCCAGAACGCTCATCAACTCTTCCAAACCCGAAGAGTAGCGCCGATTGGCCAGCGCCAGCGCCGCTTCGGACTCGGCGGCCGCAGACTGAACGCGGCGCTCTCGCTCGGCCAACAGCGACTCGCTTTGCAACGCAAACTCCACCTCGCTAAAAGCCCGAAGCACGGCGGAAACATAGAGAGCGGCCGCCTCGCGCGTCCGAGCCTTTGACAAATCCACGCCCGCGCGCAACTTTCCCCATTGCAAAATGGGTTGCGCTAGATTGCCGGCCAAAGTCCAAACGCCGCCCAAGCCCGCGTCCGGCAAATCTTCCGGCTCGGCCACTTGCGTGCCGGCGGACGGAGTCAGGCTAATCTTGGGAAACAACGCGGCCCGCGAAGCCCACAAACGCGCATCCGCCGCCGCCAAGCGCCGTTCCGCCGCCGCCAAATCCGGCCGCCGTTTGAGCGCTTCGGAAGGAATTCCCGCCGGCACGGCGCCTTTCAAAGGCGGCAAGGGACCCAACAATGAAATTTGTCCCGACGGATACCGACCCAAAAGAAGCTCAACTTGTTGCAAGGCTTGATGCAGTTCCCGCCGCCGCTGCGCAACCAACGCTTCCGCATTCTCGGCGCTGTTAATCGAAAGCCGCCAATCCAACGCGGACCGCAGTCCCCGTTCATACCGTTTCTCAATCTTCTTCGCCGTTTCGCAAAAGCTGGCCGCCGAATCGCGGGCGGCCTGCAGTTGTTCCCGCGCCGCCACTGCTTCCACCCAAGCCTTGCTGATCGACGCCGCCAAAGACAATCGGCGCATTTTCCAATCGGCCAGCGAGGCTTGCGACTCAGCCAAAGCGGCTTTTTTTCCGGCTCGAACGCCTCCCCACAAATCAATCTCCCAAGAAGTGCTGAAGTTAAGCCGATAAGTCGTGTACGTTGCGGACGGAGAACCGCCTGCGGATTCGCTCGGATTGTCCGGAATCGGAAAGCCTATAAAATTCTGTTTCTGTCGAGACCCATCCACCTGCGCGGAGAGACTCGGCCAAAGATCGGCCCCGGCAATGTGGGCGTTGGCCGCCGCCGCTTCCATTCGAGCCGTCATCGCCCGCAAGTCCGGATTGCCGTCAAAGGCTTCGGCAAGCAGGGACGACAATTCTTCAGACAGAAAGGAGTCCCACCAAAGAGGCTCGTCCGTTGCGGAAACGGTTGCCGCCCCAAACCATGCCGAGGGAATCCGCAATTCCTTTGGCAACGCCTGCCTTTCCGGCACAGACACGCAACCGGACGCCAACCCAAAAACCAGAACAACGGACACCGCCGCTTTCTTTGCAAAATCGGACGCAGTGCCAATTCCCGATTCTTGTCTGATTTCCGGCGGAAGAACGGACGAATGCTCCGCGCGATTGCGTTGGCAGTGCTTTTTTTGAGAGGCTCGCTGCTGCCCGGCAAAGACAATGGGGAAAAGGCGGCCAATGCGGGGGCGGCAATTTATTTTCCAGCGAGCATTAGCCATTCCAACTCCAACAAGTTGTTTCGGGATGATGTTCCATTCAGATTGCGAAATCGTCAAGATCGATTCAGAAAAGGCCGCCGCAAAGGTTTTAAGATTTCTTCTCTCCGCAAAAGAGAACATCGACTATGTCAAGCACCAAACGCTCTTCGGAAAGGCCTCGAACATTTTCTTCCGGTATCGGAACAATCGACTGGAAGCGAGCGGCCAGTTCGGAAAAGAGACGCCAACGCGCTTCGGGCAACAAAGCGGAGCGGCGTTGGACGGCTTGCAAAGCGGCGTCCGCCAGTTCCGGATCCACTTCCTGCCGCAGCCGCGCCATCAAGGTTTGACAATCGCGCAGTGAATTGTACTTTTCAGCTGCGTCAAGATCCGGCGGACGGAAGCGAGGTTGGGGAATGCGCACAACGACGGTTCCGGCCGCAATATCTCCCAGCCGCCTCCCTTGCCGGTCGGCAAAAGCCGTCAGCCCTCCGACGGCGTAAAAGAAGGGAAGATGATCGACGACACGCAAGAGATTGCGCATCACAATTTGACTGAACAAAAGCTTGGAGCCGGCCCCGTTCGCCACGCGAATTTGCACGATGCGCTTGCCGATGGTCTGGCCTTTTTGCCTCCACTCAAGCGCGATGCTGTAGCCGATTTCGATCCCAAAAGCGGCGAGAAACGCGATGGCTTGGGCCGTATCCGCGCTCAATACGCGAAGCAGAGTCAACGGAATCTGAATCAACACCACGCACAGCAAGATGATCCCGAAGTCAATGGACACAGCCAACAGACGAAGCACAGGGCTGGCAATCGGCTGCGAAAACTCGATGCCTTCCGGCGTCCGAACTCGAAACATCCGAATGTTCATTTCAGCGGTCGATGATTAGGCTTCATTGGATAACGGAGAATAAAAGGGCCGTTCCCTTTGCATTTTGTCTTTCCCAAGCTTGCGGCGTCCAAAATGAGCGAAGAATCCAACCAAGACGACCGCTTCCACGAGGCCGAAGGCGATCTTCGCCGCATAAGGCAACTGAGGCTCGTGGTCTTGAGACAAAAACGATTCGACCAAGCCGGCCCAAATCAGCATCAAGGCGACGCCGCAAAGAATGGTAAGCAGTTTCGGCAGGATCATCCGCATCCGTGCCGAGAGGGAATATTGATTGCGCCAACCAGCGACGGCTCTTCCCAAAAGCAAGCCGCCCTGCCCCGCAATGAGAAAGGCCGGAATCTCAACAATCCCGTGAGGCAACAGCCAGCCAAGCAGGAAGACGGTTTCTCCCGCGGCCGCATAGTCAAAGGCAACCGCCCCCAGAATGACGCCATTGTAAAATAGCACAAGGATCGTCCCAACGCCCCAAGTGATCCCCAGACAAAGAGCAAAAATGGCCACTTGGGTGTTGTGGGTCATCAGCCTGGCAGAAAAGGCGGAATTCCATTTTTTGCTTTCCCCACCGCTATATTCGCGAGATTCCTCGCCGGCCACGCGTTCGGATGGATCGCCGTGCAAATGAGAGAAGCCTTCGGGAATCAAATCTCCTTTGGCGGCGGGATCGATTATCAGAACGGCGGCGCCAAAGAAACTTCCAGCCAACATAATTCCAGCCGAAAGAAGCAAAGCGCGCCAATGCCTCATAACCGTCGCTGGCCAAACGCAGAAGAACCAATCCCGGAAAGAAAAGCGAGACTGAATCTGGTTGCCATCTTGAATCTCCGCATAAGCGGCGGCCACCAGTTGCTCCAGCCAATCGCTTGTTTCTGGCCGAAGCGAATAAGTGGCCAGCTTTCCCAGCCCGCCGGCGGCGCGTTCATACAGATAATGAAACCTCTGCAGTCGATCAAAGTCCAAGCGGGCGTGCGGATCGCGCTCCAATTCCCGGACGAAGGATTGAAGTTCTTCCCAAAACGGAGTCTCTTGTCGGATGAATTTGTCCAAATCCAGAATCATAGAATTTGTCTCTTTTTGATGGATAGATATTGGTTGACCACTTCGATTCCAAGTCGGTCGGCCTCCGGCATCAGAAAGTCGACGCCGCGGCTTTTTAGACGTCGTTGGAACAAAACTAAGGCGTCCCACTTTTCGTGCCCGGCCAGCTCGCCGTAAATTTCATCCACAGAGGAAACCGCCTCATTTCCGAACAAGGGACGAACCAACCGGGGACGAATGGCGATGACCGCCGCAAGGTGCTGCCGCCGAACCAAGTCGACGTTTTCCAAAAAACTCTCCATCAAAAGCGCTTCGTCCAAAGAAACCAAAAATAACAAAAGCGAGCGGCGATTCAAACGCAGCCGAATGCCGGCGAGCAGTTCTCGAAAGTCAGGCGTCGCGTCGCTGGTTTCCAAAGGATAAAGAGTGTCGCGGCAAGCGTTGAAGTGCGCCCGCCCGGATGCGGCCCGCAAGAAATGCCGTACCCGATCCGAATAAGTGAAAAAGCCGAATCGATCTCCCTGCCGCTCGGCCAACTGCGCAAGCATCAATCCCACGGCAAGGTTCTTTTCCAGATAGCTAGTCTGCCCCTCACCCGGCGAACGGACAGGACAAGGCCTTCCGCTGAGTCGAGAGGCGTCCAGCACTACGTAAATGTCTTGAGTCCGCTCCAACTGATAGACCTTTGTGATCGGCTTGCTTCGCTTCGCTGTCGCCTTCCAGTGAATGTCCTCATAACCGTCTCCGGGAACGTATTCCCGAAGCTTTTCAAAATCTCTTCCCTTCCCCAACTGCCGCAGCGAATGCTCTCCCAATCTTTCCCCGCGGACAAACAAGGCGCCCAACTGTTTTCGCTCTGCCAAAACGTCCGGAAAGACCTGCACCTCGCACTTTGCCGCCAAACGAGTTTGAATCCGCCAAAACCCAAAACGCGACGCCGTCTCCAAACAAACAAACTCGATCTGTCGAAGCCCGCGCTTCACTGCAAGGCAAGGCACGCGGATCGAAATCTTCTTTTCATCACCCTCCGCAACCACTAAAAACTCCGGCTCCAAACAGCGAACGACCTCCGGAAACGCAACCGCCGCCCGGCAAATCATCGCGCGAGGCCGTTGCCATTCCAGTTCAAAAACAAAGTCGCCCCGCCGATGACGAGAAAGCCGAAACCGTTTCGGCACATTCGCGCGAACGCCATCCCATTGTCCCGAAGAATTCGCCAAGTCCCAAAGAACCCAAGCGGCAAAAAATCCGCCAAACAAAAGAAGCGCCGGCCAAAGACCGGGCGCCAATACATACAAAGCCGAGCCGGACAACAGCGCAACGGAAACGCAGAAAATCAACTTTCGGCTCGGACTGCAACTCATTCCCATCGACAAGGCGAAAAGGCCGCGCCGCGGCAAACGCGTCAACGAGGCACGGAAACCTTTCCTAACGCTTGCGCAATCACTTCTTCCACGGTCAACCCCTCCATTTCAAACTCCGGCCGCAACACAAGCCGATGCCCCAGAACCGGTGCCGCCAATGCCTGCACATCGTCGGGCGAAACATAGTCGTTGCCGTGAATAACGGCCCGGGCGCGCGCCGCCGTCAACAAAGCCTGAGTCGCCCGCGGCCCAACGCCGGAAAGAACGCTTTCCTCCTTCCGCGTAGCGCGCACCAAGTCGACTACATACACCGCCAACTCCTCTCTTACCGTCAAATGCTTCAATCCTTCCCGAAAAGCCTCGACGTCGTCCCGCGCCAAAACTGGTTTAACGGCGCCGCTCTCCAGCGCCACTTCCGGCGCATCATTTCCCAAAGAGCGCCGGGCCAAGGAAATCTCCTCTTCACGGCTCGGACATTCCATTCGTATCTTGAGCATAAAGCGATCCTTCTGCGCTTCGGGCAAGGGATAGGTGCCTTCAAATTCAATCGGATTTTGCGTGGCAAACACGGTAAAGTCGGCGGGCAAGCGATGAGTTTCATTGTCGATAGTCACGGTTCGCTCCTGCATCGCTTGAAGCAAAGCTGCCTGCGTCTTCGCCGGCGCCCGGTTAATTTCATCCGCCAAAATAAAGGAGTGAAAAATTGGCCCCCGAATCAGATGGAACTCCGCAGTCTTAAGATTGAAAACATTCGTGCCGGTCAAGTCCGAAGGCATCAAGTCGGGCGTAAATTGAATCCGCGAATAATCGCAGCAAAGCGTCTTGGCCAGAGTCCGCACCAAAAGCGTCTTGGCCACGCCCGGCACGCCCTCGATCAAGGCGTGGTTGCCCGTGAAGATCGCGATCAAGGCATGCTCGACGACTTCCGCCTGGCCGATGATAATCTTCGCCACTTCGCTCCGCGCCCGCCGCAAAACGGCCTGCAATCTTTCTATGTCCGGGTTCACGCTGTTTCTTTGGTTTTTCCAACTTGCGCCCGCCGCAACAAGCCCGCGGCCTTTCTATAGGCTTCCACAGGAGAAATGCTCCGGGCTTGCGCTTGGCTTGCGATTTGCTGAATTTCCGCTTCGAATTGAAGAACGCCGCCGCTAGAACGGCGCATGCTCCGACGCCAACGCTCCGCGCAAATCGGCAACAAATCCTGCGCCAACACGTGCCGCCGCAACAAGCCAGAAATCCCACCAACTGCAAACGCATCCGCCGCCAAACGGCCAGGATCAACAAAAGCCTCCGCTTCCGGAACCCGATTCGACTTCGGCAACAAGCTCGCCGAAGAGCGCCAAACAATCAGCAGTCCAATCAAAATCAGGCTAATATACAACGGCAAAAGCCGATAACGACGCATCAAGGCCACCATACTCGCTTGAGAACGAACGCCCAAATGCGTTTCGTCAAACCAGACCTCCCGACGCCCCATCAAAAGCCAGCGCACAAACTCCGGCGACGGCTCTTCCAACAACGCTTTGTTGCTCAAAACATAAGTGCCACTGAGAACGGTCAAAAATCCCTCACCCAAAGGCCTCCGCACAACCGTCGGAACACCGTCCGCCTCGAAAACAATCCCCCACTCGCCATCCGCATCCACAACAAATCCCCCACGGCCCAATCGAGGCAACGACTCAACGCGCAAGCCTTCCTCATCCGAAACACGCGACATTCGTCCCTCCTCAGACGCCTCCTCGCCAAATGCCCGACAATATCGTAACCCCGGGCCAAACTCCAAATCCTCGCCCGAATTTCCCGCACGATCTGTTTCTCGAAACGACCAAACCAAATGTCCCCCCGAACGCGCAAAATCCAGCCAGCGCTTCGGCGGATGCCAATCTGAAAAAGTCTCCTTCAACCGAGAAGAGACATCTCTCTTGGATTGGAAGGAGGGAGACGCCCCCAGCCAAAACATCGTTGCCCGACCGGGATTGGAGAGAGTCTCGGCGGAACGAATGAACCGGCGAACCTCCAAGCCGGACAAAGACCGAAGGGCTTCATACAATGCCCGGCAACCGAGAGCGTCCGAACGAAAGGTGGAATACTTCGGATAAGAATCCCCCTTTTCAAATCGCAACCAAACCAACCGAAGCAATCCACTCCCCAAAACGAGCGCCAGAATCAAAGCGAAAATCGCCGGTCTTGCCCCCTTCCTATTCATCCCGCCGCCCTTCGTATTTGGCTTACGTGGTCTTCGTAAGCGCGCAGCCTCGCTTCATCCACTTCATATCGCCCATACCAAACGCGGTCAAACCCTTTCACCACAAAAGAAAACGCCTCCTCCACTCCCGGAACCTGATGCTCGCGCCGCTTCACCTCGCTCAAATAAGCCGCGTTGGACTTTGCCCTCGTGATGCGAATCAGTTGTTTGCCGTGAAGATGAGACAGCGCCGACAAATAAAAAGCCCGCAAAGCGCGGCGATAATCGCCCTCCTCCGCAAACCGCCTCGCCCGAGCCAACCACTCATCTTCCGGCAAATCATTGGCCAACGCCGTCCAATCATCCACTTCAGGCTTGACGAAAACCTGAGGCGCCGAGCCCGGCACCGCCGAAGACTTTTGCCGCCGCAACACCAAACGACACAGCAACCAAACCAACAGCAGACCAACGGCCGCCAGCAAAACAATCAGCAAGTGCTTGACCGACGGAGAAAAGGAACCCAACCAACCCCCCGAAGAATCGCCGCCGCGATCCCAAGATCCAAAGATCCATTCCAGAAAGTTCTCCGCCCAACGATTGACCTTCCAAAGCCAACGCCTAAACAAGGACACGCCCTCCTCACTCGCCGCCGCCGGCATCCGCCAAGTGAACTCAGGCCGTTGAACGACTTCCCGGATAGCCTCGCCAATCTCCTCCGAAGTCACTGCCTCTTGCGTCCGTCCCAACGGCGTCGCCAAGGAAAATAACATTCCCGCAAACAGCGCGCCGCCAAAAAGCCGCAACGCCAATCCCCTCCGCCCGGATTGTTCGGCCAACCGCGCCAGCCGATCCCGAATATCCAAACCAGAACGACGAGAGCGAAGATAATAATGACGCAAAACATAAACCGCCTTCGCCAAGGGACTGACCACGGCGTAAACCGCAAAGCAAACCACAACAAACACCGTGCTGTTCAGCAACACAACCCACCACGGCGATTGGGTGACCACGGTCTCCACGCCAGTCGCTATCTTGAGCAACTTGGGAACCATAAACACCAACATGTAGCCATTCAAAAACACAAAAAACGCCCAAGCGGAAAGAACCAACAACGCAACATGGTTTTGCCGCTGCCAAACAAAAACCTCCGCTGCCGCCTCTTTGAAAGTCTGCCGCAAAGAAGCCCCTCCAACGCCGCCAATCACCGAAGCGCTTTGCCCAAAACCCAGCACCCAGCCCATCGGAACAACCACCAAAGCCGCAATCGCCCCAACCACCAAAAACACCGCAAACACGGCAATTTGACGCAAACCCAAAAAAAGCCAATCCAACGCAGAACCAGCCGGCAAAGGCCGCCGAGAAAGAACGGCAAACAACTCCGCCGCAAACCTCGCCTGCCAAGCCCTCCACCACAAAACGGCAAGCGCCACCGCAAAGGAAAACGTCGCCAAATGTTCCCCGGCAAAGGGACTGACCGTCATATCCGTCAAAAAATAAAGCAAAACCAATCCAAAAGGACACAGCCCAAGCAAATAAACGCACCAAGCCCGAACCGGCGCCGCAACCAACAAATAGAACGCCCGCTCACACAACTCCACCCCGCCGATTTCTTCGAAAGTTTTCCCCGCCGCCACGCCCGCTTTGCTCTCCAAACTCCGTGCCATCACTCAATCATTTCCTCCCAGCCCGAAGTGTCGTGAAACCAATCCGGAATCAAAATCATCAACTTGCCCGCAAAGGCAACCAGTCCCCAAACCGCCAGAAAACCCAGAACGCCGCAAGCCGCTTCAGCCAACGATCCAAAGCGCCTCTTCCGCTCCGTTTGCGCCTTGCTCTCCGCCGCCATACAAGCCGCGCAAACCATTTTGCCTCCCACAAAAGTGACGCACTCCCGGCAGTAATGGCGACCGCAAGAACGGCACTTGGCCGCCGCCTCCCGCTCCCAATGATGAAAACACCGTTGCTCGCGCAGCTCTTTCATTTTTCGCGTCCACTCGGTTCTCCGCTCTTCGCAACCGCCGGAGATGGAACACTTTCTCGATTTTGTCCGGTTTCCGCTTCGCCGCTTTGCGCCGCCAAAATCTTCGGCTCCAACAGCGCAATCGTCTTCACCGCCGCCCGCCAGCGATTGCACGAACCCAACTCCGCCTCCTGCACCCGAGTTCGAATCATCGTCCGCGCCGCCGGCCCTTTGACAAGCTCGTGCAGCAACAAAATCCCTAACAAAATGCTGAAAGCCTGCGCCAAGAAACGGATGACGATGTTTCCGGAAACAATCGCAAAAACAGCAAGGGCAAGCAGAAAAATGATAGAAGTTAGCCGCCAGCCAAAGTTAAGAGTGCGAACGACGGCAATTGCCTCAATGTCTCGATAGGGAATGCGCTTGTAGTTTTCCCGAACATATGAATGAGTATCCACCACCAACAGATGATCTTTGCCTAAATAAGTTTTCGATAGACCGCCGAATTTGATGAACGAACCCTTGCAAAATCCAGCGCCGGGCAGTTTTTCGTAAGTCTTTTCAGCCATTGTCACAAATAAAAATCTTCAAAAGACACCGCGAAAAATATCCACAACCAAAACCCAATCTGCGCCAAGCCAAGCAAGATCGCCGCCGCAAAAACCCCATTCCCGGAGCGAACAAGACTTCCCGCCGAATTCCAGCGAAAAATTGCGTAAATGATGGCGGCCGGCACGGTGATTATCGTTATCGGCCAAAATAGAATGGGCAACAAAGCGAGCATCAAGGCGAAGGAATCATGTCGAAACCGCTCGCGAACCAAGCCGTCCATTGTTTCTTTTTCCTGCGCAGTTTCCAAACAAGCGGGACAAAGCGTTTTTCCCTCAAAAACAATCTCGCACAAACCGCACAAATAACGCCCGCAATCCTCGCAAAGACTTTCAGCTTGTTTGGACTCGTGGAAAAAGCAGGCCGACTCCTCTTCCAGCAAAATTCGCCGTCCGGCATTGACCGTCTCCTTCCTTGTCAAAGCTGGATATAAACGCACGGTCAACGCTTTTTCGCAGGTCGGACAAGAATTCATCGCCGCGCTTTGCAACTCGCTAATCAGAATGTCGCCGTCGCAGGCCGGACAACGCAAGGGCGGCGGCGCTTGCCGTTCATTCGCCGATCCAACTGTCCGCTGCGTTTCCGCAACCGGCCGGTTTTCCAAGTTCGCTTGTCCGCCGGACGGCGTTGCTGGCGGCGGGATGTTCATTTGCGGATGACTCGCGTGCCGCAGATGTGGTCGTGCAAAGTGCGCTTCTCCGAATCAAAGGCAGCAATAATGTAGCCGATGAGCAAAAGAATGCCGCTCAAGACTTCCGCCAAGGTGCGCCCCAAAGCCCGACCACAGCCGATAGGCTCTCCATTGGCCGTGACTACCCGAAGATCAAGCGCCAATTTGCCCAAAGTGGCGCCAAACTTCCAAGTCAACAGCCAAGTGTAGCAAAGAGCTACTGACAAGTTGAACAGATCGAAAACCAACTCACCCGGCGTTGTCTCCGGGCTCCACAGAGATTCCATGCCAAATAGCGAATACCGCAAAAACTCCATCGGAATCCCAACAATCAATCCGTCCAGAAACTTGGCGACAAAGCGAATCCAGAATCCGGCGTAGTTCAATTCTGCCGCATAGGCGACGCCTTGGGTGATTTTGGCCATGAAGGTGGGTTTGCAGTTGGCGCAGACGAAGCTTCCTCGAAACAAAATCACGTCTTCCTTCAAAAAGACGCCGCCGCATTGGGCGCAGGCGACGTGATCTCCCGCCATTTGCTCCGCCGAAGGCGCTTGAACGGCTTGGCCGTAGGGTTGCCAATCCGCCATTCCGTCGCGCCAGACCAGTGTTTCCGACGCAATGGTTCCTTGTCGAACCAATTCGTCGAATGCCGTTTGCTCTAACGGGCCGAGCCGTTCCTCGCCTTTCAAATAATACCACTTTGCCACTTTTATCGCTTTCGTTTGTCGGTTGCCTTCTCGGATTCGGTTGGCAAGGAAGAATCCCCGCTCTGAAAAGAAAAGGCAAGGAAAATTCAAAGATTACGGACAGGACGGCTAGACAGTGCTTGCACTTGCTTTGGCTCGATCCCAATCCCGCAAGCCAATCCCCCTCGCCGCTTGACTTCCAACCACTTAAAAAACTCTCTTTTTCCGCAGCAACAGGCGGGGAATTTTCCCATCCCGAATCTCCCTTTTCGCGCTTCTTTGCGATTTTCGCCGCCGCCAATGAATTTTTCTTAACTTTTTCGTCTTTTTTGTGGATTTGGGGCTTGACTCTTTGCGGTGAAGAAACTATGAGTGAAGCAACTTTTAGTCTATTGAGAAGTCTTTTATTCGAATAATTAACTGGTTGACCTTATGAAAATACAAAGTCCCCCCCCCCCCCCCCGCAATCCTAAGCCTTTGCCCATCGGCGCCTTTGTAGCAACGGTTTTGCTTGCTTTGGCGACGCTGGAACAAAGCCAAGCCCAACTTTACATCCACATCTATCCCAGCCAAGACAGCCCCACCAACCAAACCCTCTGGATTTTCTCCGGCAGCTCCACTGCGGGGAGCAGCAGCAGCATTCGAACCTCTGGCATCTACGAATCACAAGACTCTTGGCGCTTTGCCGATCATGGCGGAAACTTTTACAATGCCAACGCGCCCAATAACCAGACAATCTCGCTCTCTCCCCTCTTTTCCAGTTCCAACTCCAAAGACATTGAATCCATCAGAAAGAGGATTCCCGGCGGCGGCCGAACCAATATCACTTTTGCCGCCAGCGCCACCAACACGCCCACAATCACCATTGCCAGCGGCAACCAAACCATTTCCCACCTTTTTATGGACGATAATACTTTATCTCGAGATGGCATAGGGATTCGGGTCTCCGGGAGCGCTTTTTCCTATTCCAGCGGAGCGTCTTCGGCTTGGACGGGCGCCGGCATCCTCAACAAACCCATCAGCGATTTCTTTGGTGGGAGAACCTACAATAATTGGAAGATTGGGATTGCGGCGCCTCGCTTCGCGGCGGATTCTCAAGGCTCGGTGAGGATTGTCGTCAACAGCCAAGTCATCCCCGAACCAGAGGAATACGCTCTCGTCTTCGGCTTGTTTGCGCTAGGTTTTGTGTTCTTTCATCGATGGCGCAGGCAAAAGAAACGCCGCCAACCAGCCGCCACAACTTCGTAGCTGCCAGTTTCTGCGACGGTCAACCAGCGGCCAGCAGAGATTGCGGACTCGCGTCGGCTTTGTTGCAGGCTAGTGATTTCGCAGTTTCAATATCCACTTCGCTTGGGGATTTTTCTCAAGCGGAGTTTTTTGTTTGGCTACGAATGAAGAATTAGGATTTTTGGGAACGCGTTTCAGTTAGCGACTTCGCGGTCGATCCGGCCGTCTTTCATGTGAATGACGCGGTTGGCGCGTTTGGCCACTTCGTCGTCGTGGGTGACGAGGATGATGGTTTTGCCGCTGGCGTTGAGGCGATCAATGATGCCGAGCACTTCCAGGCCGGTAGCGGAATCGAGGTTGCCGGTGGGTTCGTCGGCCAAGATCATCAGGGGATCATTGGCTAGGGAACGAGCGATGGCGACGCGCTGTTGCTGGCCGCCGGAGAGTTGGTTGGGGCGGTGTTCGCGGCGGTCAGCTAGGCCGACAAGATTCGCCAACTCAACGCATCGATCATAAGTTTCGGAGAGGTCTTTTCCCTGATAAAACAGCGGAACTTGGATGTTTTCAATTACCGTCAACTGGGCGATGAGATTGTAAGATTGGAAGATGAAACCGATTTGGCGACCGCGGATTTCGGAGAGATCGTCATCCGGCATTTCCGAGACGTCTTCGCCGCCCAAATAATATTTGCCTACGGTGGGACGGTCGAGGCAACCTAAAATGTTTAGCATCGTGGATTTGCCGGAGCCGGAAGGCCCCATAATGGCAACGTATTCACCTTCTTGAATGGTCATATCAACGCCCCGCAGAGCCAGAACTTCGATTTCTTCTCTGAGAAGGTATTTCTTCGGGATTTTTTGGATTTTCCCTCCGATTTGCTTTTTCGGTTCCTGTCCGCCAAGGGAGTATCGTTTTACGATGCCTCGGATGCGGATGATGGCGTTTTTGCTCATGATTCGATGAGTTGGCGGGGCATTTTTGGCGCGGCCGCTCCAATCACTATCGCTGGGAAACATTTTGGAGTCAAACTTCTTGAAGACGGCTCAGATTCCAATCTACAATCCATGCCTTGTTTATGACACGGCAACAGGTTCTGGATTTGTATTTCTTGGACGCCCGGCACAAGTTGATTGATTTGGCGGCGTTTGTCGACCGCGTGGAGCGAAGCGAAGGCAAAACCGACTTTCGCATGGAAGCCTTCTATCAAGCGGCAAAGGTGTTGGCGGGAAACCAGCCCAGCAAAGCGGCAACGACGCTGAACGTCTTTTCGGACCCAACGACCGAGCCCATTGAAGCGGCCACCACAAAGGCCGCCTGCGGCGCTTGGCCGGGCGGCGCAAAAACTGCCGAACACTCACAGCCATGAGATACATCGAACCCCACGGACACATGGTCAGCCGCACTACGGACGACTACGCGTCTATGGCCGCCGCCGGTTGCGCCGCCGTATGCGAACCCGCATTTTGGGCCGGGTTCGACCGCAAAAGCGCCGATGGTTTCTACGACTACTTTTGCCAACTAACCGAACACGAACCCAAACGCGCCGCCAAGTTCGGCCTTCCGCACTACTCTTGGCTTTGCCTCAATCCCAAAGAAGCGGAAGACTTGAAGCTGGCCGAGGAAGTGCTGTCCCTCATCCCTGAGTTTATAGACAAGCCAAACGTCCTGGGCATTGGCGAAATCGGCCTCAACAAAAACAGCCGAAACGAGCTGAAAGTGCTGGAAATGCACATCGACTTGGCCGGCGCGCGCGATCAGTTGATCCTAGTTCACACGCCGCACTTGGAAGACAAGCGAAAGGGAACTCGCTTGATTCTGGACGCGCTCAAGAACGATCCCCGAATTCGTCCCGAAAGATGCATCATCGACCACGTCGAAGAACACACCGTCAAGATGGCGCTGGACGAAGGCTTTTGGGCGGGAATGACGTTGTATCCGGAATCTAAGTGCAGCCCTTCGCGGGCGATTGACATGCTGGAAGTCTACGGCGCCGAACGCATCTGGATGAACAGCGCCTGCGACTGGGGCGCCAGCGTCCCTTTGGCCGTGCCGCACGCTATGCTGGAAATGCGCCGCCGAGGCCATTCAGCAGACTGGATTGACCAAGTGGTCTTTGGAAATCCCAAGGCCTTTATGGAGCAGTCTCCCCACTTTTCGACCGCCGCCGCAAAGCCGGACGCTTCAAAGTAACGACCGCGTTTTTGCGCAATCTCAATTCAAAATCAAAGGAATGAAACTCAGTCACGGACTTCATTTGGCCTACTGCACAAACATCCACCGAGGAGAGCATTGGGAACAGACCTTCGACGCCCTAAAGCAATACACGCTAAAAGTGCGCCGGCAAGTCTGCCCAGAAAAGCCGTATGCCATCGGACTGCGCCTGAGTGCCGTCGCCGCTCAGGAACTCAGCCGCCCCAATGCTTTGGACGCCTTCCAAAAGTGGCTCGAAAACGAAAACTGCTACGTCTTTACGATCAACGGATTCCCCTACGGAACCTTTCATGGAACGCGAGTAAAGGAACAAGCCTACCAACCGGACTGGGCGGCGATAGAGCGCCTGCAATACACAAACCTTCTTTTCGATTTGTTAGCCTCTCTGCTACCCGATGGCGTCGACGGCAGCGTAAGCACGGTGCCGGTTTCCCACAAAAACTTCATCCCAAACGACCGCCAAACCCGCGAAGCGCGGAAAAACTTGTGGAAATGCGTCGACCATATCGAGCAACTCAGCCGCCGCACCGGCAAAAAACTGCACCTCGGCCTAGAACCAGAACCCCTTTGCTACTTGGAAACCAGCGAGGAAACCGTCCGATTCTTCGAACAAATGCGCAAAGACCGCCCCGGCGACTTGCGGATGGAGGATCACTTGGGCGTCAACTACGACTGCTGCCACATGGCCGTGGAGTTTGAAAATCCGCAGGAAGCCCTAAGCCGCTTGCAACAGCACAAAATTCCAATCAGCAAAATTCACCTCAGCTCGGCCTTGAAAGCGACGCCGACAACTGAAGTCCGCAAAGCCCTTTCAGCCTACGCAAACGACGTCTATCTCCATCAAGTCATCGAACGCTCGATGGACGGCAAGCTGCGCCGTTATCCAGATTTGCCAAACGCGCTCGCCACCAAAACCGCGCCCCCGCGCTCGCCCGTAAAAGAAACAATCGCCGGGCTCCCAGAATGGCGCATTCACTTTCACATCCCGCTCCACTCGCCGCCAACCGAACTCTTCGGCAACACCGCCGACCACATCGCGGGAACTCTGGACTTCATCAAAGAGCAGCCGAGAACTTGCTCGCACTTCGAGATGGAAACCTACACTTGGGAAGTGTTGCCGCCGGAAAGAAAACAACGAACCGTCGTAGATCAGCTCGTTGGCGAATACCGTTGGACTTTGGCGCAGATGACAAACCGCGGCCTGGCTTGATACAAGCCCATTCCGCAACCGCAACGTCGAGGTTTACGGATTGCCGCCCTCAGAGATCATCCGCCGCCGAACTCTCCTCAATCCCCCGGCCGACCGGGTTTCTTCTCCTTTTGGCCAGATTCGGCCGTTCGCTTTGCCCGGCGTTTTGCTATTTCATAAAGCAACAACGCCCGCGGCGAAAAACGGCAATCGCCTCCATTGGACGTTTTGGTTTTCCTTTCGTTCGGTTTTTTTGCGTCCGCTCTCATCTTGAAATCTCCTTCACTTCTTCATCACCTATTTTTCTTTTTCCCAGTTCTTCTCAAACGCCCTGCCCGCTGGAAAAAATCGCAGACAACGGATACGATTCGCTGGCTCTCTAACAAAGTAAGAGCAGAATCAGTGCCAACACTGTTTGCCGTTTGTCAAAATTTTCGACTTTTCCTCGGTCTTCCCCTTCGCTAGGCTTTTCTTCTTATGTTTGCGCAACAAAGCCATTCTTCAAACGTCGCCGCCAAGCGAACGCGCTTTTTAAGAAACTTATGGAAAAGCGCCGCCCTGACTTGTGTCGGAATTCTTGCCGCCAACCTCGCCGCCGCCAATCCAGCGTCCAAAGTGGCCGGACGCAGCCTCAAAGGCTGGTTGCAAGACTTGCAGTCCGCCAACGAAACCGTACGCCTCCGAGCAGCGAAAACCATCGGCCTTTTCGGCGCCCCCGCCGTGCCTCACTTGATTCGCTTGCTGGACGACTCCGATGACGCCGCCCGCTACTGGGCCGCCAGCCACCTCGGCAATTTGGGGGTGGAAGCCACCGCGGCAAGCGAAGCACTCCAACGCGCCTTTCAAAACACAAGCTCCCTCCCAGTGCGAATGGCCCTCGGCTACGCTTTATCCCAAATAGACCGGGCAGGCCCCTGGTTTCCTCCGCTTTATGAAGGCGCGCAATCACCTCATCGTAGCACGGCCTGCGCCGCCGCCGATTTCTTTGCCCGAATCGGGCCGCCGGCAAACACAGCCCTGCCCCTTTTGCAAACCATCTTCAACAAACACTCCCAGCAAGGCGGCGACTATCATGTCCGAGGCGCCGTAAAAAACGCCATCCGCGCAATCCAAAACCAAAACAAACTGGAACACCATGCCCGCTCCCCCGGAGGAAACTATTCCCGCCGCAACTTCACCCTGCCAGCTTCCGCAACCATCCCTCCGCCGAGAAACCGCAAAGAATCAACCAATCGCCCCAACATCCTTTGGATCAGCTGCGAAGACATCAGCCCCAACCTCGGATGCTACGGCGACGACTACGCCTCCACCCCCAACTTAGATCAACTGGCTGAACAAGGCGTTCGCTTCACCCAAGCCTTCACCCCCTCCGGTGTATGCGCCGTCAATCGCACCGGCATCATCACCGGAATGTACCCCGTCGCCTATGGCGGACAACACATGCGCACCAAAATCCCTTTCCCTCCCGGAGTCCGTTGCTTCCCGGAATACCTGCGCCAAGCCGGATACTTCTGCACCAACAAATCCAAAACAGACTACCAATCCCAAGTCGATCCCCGCAAAGTATGGGACCGACAAGGCGCCAAACACGGCGATTGGCGCGACCGAAAACCCGGCCAACCGTTCTTTTCCGTCATCAACCTAACCATCACCCACGAAAGCCAAATCCGGCACGGAGAAGGCACC
Organism: Limisphaerales bacterium; assembly: GCA_965203425.1. Lineage (GTDB taxonomy): Bacteria > Verrucomicrobiota > Verrucomicrobiia > Limisphaerales > AAA164-E04 > UBA2970. Next base: position 1,829,082 of record OZ241891.1, read on the forward strand.
CACGCCGCCTTGCAACAAAATCTCCGACCCAACCAAATCCACAACCCATCCCTCGCCGCAAAATACCTTCCCCCTATCTATCCCAACACGCCGGAAACACGCAAAGACTGGGCATGGTATCACGACAACATCTCCGAAATGGATCGGCAAGCGGGCGCAATTCTCCAACGCCTCAACGACGACGGCCTTGCCGAGAACACCATCGTCATCTTCTGGAGCGACCACGGACGAGGACTCCCGCGAGGCAAACGCTGGATTTACGACTCCGGCGTTCACATTCCCATGATCGTCCGCTGGCCCGGACGCTTGAAAGCCGGCTCCACCAACAACGAACTCATAAGCACCCAAGACCTGCCCCCAACCATCCTCGCATTAGCAGGACTACAACCCAAAGACTACATGCACGGACGCATCTTCCTAGGCGACAAAAAACAACCAGAACCCAAAATGTTGTTCTTTCATCGCGACCGCATGGACGAAGCCCTCGAATTCATGCGAGCCGCCCGCGATAAACAATTCAAATACATCCGCAACTTCGAACCCGAACGCCCCTACGCCCAACACATCGACTACATGGACAAAATGCCAACCCTCGTCGACATGCGCCGCCACCACCTAGAAGGCAAACTAAACCCCGTTCAATCCCTTTGGTTTCGCTCCCACAAACCAATCGAAGAACTGTACGACATTATAGCAGACCCTCACGAAACCAACAACCTAGCGTCGCTACCCAAACATCAGAAAACACTCAAACGCATGCGGGACGCCCTAGAAACATGGCAAGTGCAAGTCAGCGACTCCAGCTTCGTCCCAGAACCCATTCTCTTCGAACGACTCACAACCCAATAAACAGCTAACATTCCAACAAAACTCACAGCTCTACCATCGGATCTTCCTCGTAAGTCGAGCCAATACAGCACAAAGAATGAAGCGTCTGGGCGAATAGTAGATAAAGTGACTTGAGACGGACAATATCTCGAATCACACCCGCCACTTGAAAATAAAGATCGTCCACACCCTCCGGAAAATCTGCACCAAACCATCCCCCCATCATCCTTCACTGTTAAATAAATCTGAGTCTGAGAATCCACCATTTTTCGCAATTGAGCCATCTGAAAAAGCCGCCGCACTTTGCCCTCATTGTCCTGCATGCCGAAGAACTTGCCCAAGTTGCTAAACACACTACGACAATAAATTATAAACCGAAAATTATCTGAATTCACATACGGGGCGCGAATCCTCGTAAACGTCGTGGTTAAATTATTATGAGAGACGGTATAAGTATCCAAAGTCACCGTCCAATCTCCTACACATGCCTTAACTTTGGCAGGCTTGACAATCCCCCGGGTACAAACTCCCCGTCGATTTCCTCGCTCAACTGCCTCCAAACTTCATCCTGGCCAGGTCCAAACACTTTTTTCAAAAAACTCATATCTATCAACTAACTACAAAGACCTCTTAATTTTTTTCAGCTGCAGAAACTCCGGGCGTTTGGTGTAAAACGAATCCAACGGATAACACCCGCTCGCCAAACCATTGCGCGGCGCCGTAGTGCAATCGCTGAACGTGCGGCAAATCCGCTTGGCAACAAGTCTCCCCTTTGTAGTCGCATCCTCCAACATTTCAGGATAGCTCAACACCATCCGTCCTAGCCCTACAACATCCGCCCAGCCCTCACGAACTACATACTGCACCACATAAGGCAAAAACTCTTGCAAATAACTATACCCCGACCCAACTATAATCATCCCATCGGAAGCCTGCTCCTTGATCAACCGCGCCACCCCAATCAGTCGAGCCACATCCACTATCGGATCATAAGCCGGTGAATAGCCGTCTGAAGGCGGATAGGCCGCCGGCCGTTGTATATGCGGATTGTAATAAGGCGATCCCGCGCTCACATTCAAAATCTTTATACCAATCTGCCGACACAACCTCACAAACTGAAAAGTCTCCCCAAGATCATAATCAACAGGGTCTTCCTGCTTTGCGGAAAAGGCATACCGATATGGAAGACAATCTTGATAATCCTCTGGAATTCCCGACCCCAATCGTTCCAAATCCGCCCGAAACGGCACAAAGTCAAACGCGCTCAACCGCACGCCTATATCAATGCGATTCCCCGACTCTCGAATGCCTTGAACAATCTCACGCAAAATTCGAGTTCGATTTTCAAAAGATCCACCATACTTCCCCGGCCGCGTATACGCGCTCAAAAATTCATGCAACAAATACCCATGACAATGCTTAATATCTATAAAATCCGCACCAGCATCCGCCGCCACCTGAGCCGCTTGTACATAAGATTCAATCAAAACCCGAACCTCGTCATCAGACAAAACCTGATCATCGCTCTCCACCTGAAACCGACGGTCCAATATCGGATGCCGATAGGCTACTCTCGGCTCCCATCGGTCTTTATTATACGGTCGACAAAACCTCCCAGAATGCGTCAACTGAAACCCAATCACCAAATCATCCACACCACCGTAATACTCGCAATGCACTTTTACCAAAGCCGCCCGCAGTTCCTCTAATGAGGATCGATTGGAAGGTAGTAAAATTAATTGATTCGGATTTGCCCGACCATCCGGTCGAACCGCCATTGCTTCTCCTCCGCAAATTAACTTGGCGCCACTCTGCCCAAACCGCCGCCAACGCCGAAACACTTCCTCCGTCGGCTTCCCATCCGCCGTGCCGTCCCAACCTTCCATCGGGTGAACTGCCCAACGATTGCCAATCCTTTTGCCGTTAATCCGCATCCAGTCAACTGGCCGCCTCAAAGGTGAATCATCTCCCGTCTCTATGCGATCATCGCAAGGAAGAACAACACCAAGACCGGCCACGTGCTTGCAAAAACGTTCCACCGTCTTTAACAACGCTACGCGAACTAAATTAAAATCCTTCGACTTATCACTCATCTAATAACTTTTCCCAAAATCATCTTCAATTGGTTTCGAACGAATTCAATACATCTTTGGACCAAACGAAAAACTCCACACTCAATCCTCGATTCACTATGCACTCCACACTTAAAGACTTCACACCGTCATCCAACTTCAATCCGCGAGTGTAACGCCGTTGAAAAGAAGATTCCAAAGGGTCTTTGATGTCGTTGTCGAACCAGTCGCTTGACTCAATATCTAATTCCCGTCCGTTCTGGTCAGTAGCCCGATAAAACAATTCAACGTCTTCTCCCGGATTCAACGTATCAATGATCGCAAAATGGTAATTAGACTTCCATGAATACCTCGAGTACGTAGCGTCCCAACCTGTAGTCGGACCACTTACATATTTGACATAATCGCCCACCGGCTGGGTGAGTTTATTGGCATGAAACTGCATGCCGTTGGTGATAGTTGTAATCACCCGAGTATTCCCCGGCCCCGAAAGAAGCAAAAGCCGAAAACTGACCACATCCACTTCTATACTCTTTTTATGAGGTATTACTTCTCCGACGCCGGGAACAGAAAGATTCTCGAAACGCCCACGTTGCCAAGCGGCAAACTCGTCACCTCTAAATTGGTAAAGTTCCATTGCCAACCGCCACACGGGTTCGTGAGGCGAAAGAAGTTCCGGTTTGCCTCCATCCGTCTTGTTTCCCGTGGGGTCCATAAATTCCCAACGCCGAAGCCGCAACGGCGTAGGCTTGCCATCCACTCTGGCAATGTCAATTTGCGGCTCTCCAGCGGAACGAAAACCACGAAGCACAATTTGCACACCGTTAACTACATTCGTCGACGGCAATACATCCGCCGTCCACTCTGGAAACGGAAACTCCTTCGGCAACGGATTCTTGATCATAATGCGGGACATCTGCAGATTCTTATCACCATAGAAAAACAAGGGAAATCGGCTCTGCCGGCGTGGGAATAAAGGTAGGTGAATTTTGGTAATCCATTCCGTTCCATCATTGCTGATTCGAATATTACCCCTGCCCCTTTGGATTCGATAAACAAAACCTTTGTCGTCCATTATCTCGCTTCGACTGGGAAATTTGTTCTGCCAATGTTTTTCTTGCGCGGTCGCTTTTGTATGTCTGAAAAAAATCACAATGCCTTCATCCTCAGAATTATAAACCGTCTCCGCCGGCGGAAGCCAACGGACGAACCTTGCCGGCAAATACCTCCGCAACAACCGATGCCACTCCTTCCCCGTCGAATAGTTCACTCCGGCCGGCAAAGCTTCCATGTAACGCAATACCGAGCCATTATCCAGCACAACCGTGCGGTTTTGCTCTTGACGCCAGAACCAAAGTATAATTCCCCCCGCCAAGGCTACCAAAACGCTTCCTATCCAAATGCGCCTTCGCCGATACATAGATTCTGCTTCCTTGTTTTTCTCTTTTTTCAATTCAGATTCCAACTCTTCTCCTTCCTATCTACTCAAAACATTTAAAATCAGGCTCAATTGGTTTCTAAAGACTCCAATACATCTTCGGACCGAACGAAAAACTCCGCAGTCAATCCTCGATTCACTATGCATTCCACATTTACGGATTGCGTCTCTTCGTCTAATTCCAAAGGAAATACCCAATTCCACTCAAAAGGCCGATGTTCGCTATAGTCTGCCAATAGCTTTCCCCCTAACGAAATACGGTCATCCGGAAACTGTTCATATCTGGTAAAATACTCATCCATCTGAATCCAACCTCTGGGCGGAGTAGATCTGTAAAGACCGGGATAGCCTATGGGATGCCCATCTTGATCGGTAAAACGAAATAAAATTTCTACGTCTTCTACCGCTCCCGAGTTTTCTCCAATTCCATTGATTCTTACCATGTTCACGACAACGAGATGATAGTTTGATTTCCAATTTTCCCACGCTGATTCCCATGAACCAAGCCATGCCCCTTGGCCAATGGGAACTTCTCTACGAGTCTGTCCAGAGTCGGATTCGAATCCGGAATAATTAATATCTTTGAGTTCTTCGAATAGTTCTTGTTTTTTATCCTGCTTTAGTTTTTCAGCATGGATTTTCAGATTGTCGGGGTCTTTGAAGTGATTGCTTACAGTAGTGGAACCGGGACCGGAAATACATAGAAGGCGGAATCCAACGCTGTCCACTTCCATGGTTTTTTGAATCAGTTTCGCTTCGCCATCGCCGAGAACAGGAAGATTGGCAAATTTTCCTCGATGCTCGGCGGGAAACACATCATCGCGGGATCGATAAAGTTTCAATTGCAACTTCCACACCGGTTCTTGCGGCGATAGTTCGCAAGCCTCGCCTTTGTTGCCTGTGGGATCGAAAAACTGGTGTCGAGGGGCGTAGTAATGGTTAGGGGATCGGTTTTGATAGGTTGTCGGCTTGCCGTCCACGCGGGAAACCTCAATATGAGGGATACATCGGAATAATAAATTCCTCCTATCAGCCGGCGACCATGATCGCAGTCCTTGCTGTGGATCCATTATTTCTATAGCGTTTATCCCTTTGTAGCATTCAAACTCATTTAGAACTACTTGAATGCCGTCGACTACGTTTGTCGCCGGCAGATCGGCCGCCGTCCATTCTGGAAACTTTGTTGTTGGGAACGGGTTCTTTGCCATGAACGTTGCGATCAGCCGCCCGCCTTTGTTTCTTGCATGGCGATCGCCTTCGTCGGCCAGATAAAGACGGAGGGGAAACTGGCGTTGACGCCGCGGAAAGTTTGGCAGGGATAAAGGGTAAAACTCTAGCTTGCCGTCATTAGAATGCTGAATATTCGTCCTCGGGAATAGATCTTTTGGCCGATAAATAAAGCCTCCTTCTTCATCAACCGCCTCCACCCACGCAAACCGTTCATACCAACTGGAATAACGGCTAATTCCGGCAGGTTTTGGCAGGGGACGTCCTATCCTTCGAGGAAACATTTTAGTTCCTAAATTTTCCTCCGGCATATTTTTTCGCATGAAGTAGAAGGAGGCGCCGTTGGGTGATGCCCTATGGGAACTATTTATCGTTAATGGTTTGGGAATTCCCGATTGGAGGCCGGCCGGTAGGTATTTTCGGGCTAGTCGTTGCCATAGACTTTCTTCGGTGTAAGCCGTTCTTCCGGGCGTCGCTCCCAGATAATGCAAGATTGAGTCATCCTCCAGAACCACTTCGTTTTCGCGTTCTTCTTCTCGTGTCCAAAAGAAAACGGATGCGGCTGCAGTCGTCAGAATGGTTCCGATTAAAATTTGGCGGCGCCAATGTTTCTTTTTCATGTTCAATTTCTTTCCTTGTTGGGTTTAGGTTGGGGTTTTTCCTTTGCTGCGGCAACTATAAAGATATTTGCGTTCATGTCGTTGTTGTCTCGTTTGGGAAGTTGGTTTTACCGAAGTTGTTGTTCGACAAGATTGAGGGGGTGGTGGCAGGAACAGGATTCGAACCTGTGAAGGCAATGCCAGCAGATTTACAGTCTGCCCCCGTTGACCGCTTGGGTATCCTGCCTTGTGGCCGTTTGGCGCGAACGAGGAGATTAAGGCAGACATCGGCCGGGTTGTCAACTCATGGAAAATTGTTTGAGTTGGAGGCCGGCGGCCGGGCGAGTGTTTTAGGCGTTTTCTTTTTGCGTGGACGGGCTTGGTTTTTTGCGGTTGCGCAAGGAGGCGAGGTAGGTTGCAGCGAGGGCGGCGGCAGTGATGAGGGCGATAAAGGGGATTGAGTTTGAGCGGGAGGCGGAACGGGCTTGGATGCGGAGGGAGATTTTATTTAGGGATTCGACTTGGACGCTTTTGAGGAATTGGAGTTTTTGGCCTTGTTTGGGGAGGGTGAGGTCGAATCCTTTTGGGGCGGCGGCGGTTTCCTCTTGTTGTTGGACGAGGCGGTTGGCAAGGTTGAGGAGGGTGTTTTCGTCGGCGGGGTTTGTTTGTTTTAAGACTTCTTGGGCGGAGAGTTTTCGGTCGGATTGGGTGATTGCTCGGTTTTCGAGTGCGCCGCTTCGTTTGTTTTGTTGGACGGTGATGCCGGCCATGGCTTGGCGGGTTTTTAGGGTTTTGAGTTGGACGCGGGCGTCTTCGTTGAAGGCGTCGTCGTGGGGGGTGAGGTAGAAGGCGTTTTGGAAGGCGAATTGGGCTTGGTCTTCGTCGCCTTGTTGAAGGAGTTGGTTGCCTTGTTGGAGGAATGCTTCGGCTTCTTGGGCGCGGTGCCGTTGGCGGGCGGTTTCTTGGGAGAGGTAGTCTTCGAGTTTGGAGGAATGGGGAGGAGAAACTGCTTGGGATTCGATGAGTTGCAGGTCGCCGTCCCAGTCGGTGAGTTTCCATTGGCGGTCTAGGTAGACGGTCCAGGTTATGGAGTCTGCGGGAAGGTCGAGGTTGAGGCTTTTTAGGAGGGCGTCGAGTTTCTTGGGCGTGGATTGGGCGGGGGCGGCTTGGAAACATATTTGGACGCGGGTTTGGCCGGTGGGAAGGGGGTTTTGGCCGAGGGGGATTAGGAGTTGTTCGCTGTTTTCGAAGGCGGAGACGGTGCGTTCGTTGACGCGGGCGAACCAGAATTGGCTGTTTGGCGGGAGGGTAATTTCGAGGCTGCGCTTACTGCCGGGCAGGAGGTGAATGTCTGCTTGGGTGAGGATGCTTCCGTTTTGGGAAACGATTGTGGCGAGTTGGAAGCGGCTGACTTGGGCAGCGAGGGTCGGCGTGATTTGGCGGCGGGAAACGGCGATGGGGAGTTGGAAATCTGCTGAGACTGCGCGGAAGCTGTGTTCTGGGGTTAGGCTGTCTGGCAAGCGGCGTCGCAGGCTGCGGGGAACGTTGTGCCAGTCGGTGCGGTAGAGTGATTCGGGGAGTGAGGGCAGAGCGATTTGGAGTCGGCCTTGGGTTCGCAAGGCGAGGAAGCTTCGTTGGAGGTTGGCGTTTTGGACGATTGCGCCCTGCAGGGGAAAGGGGGCGTCGCCTTCGGGAAGGGATTTTTGGTAAGTGAGGACGAGGTGGCAGTTGCCGATGATGCGCCGTTGCAGGCGGACGGTCCATTCGGCGCGGTCGGCGGCGTTTTGCGGCGGAGTGGAGACGGCGTCTGCAACGTGGTCGCCTTCGAAGCGGACGTTGTTGGCAGCGCTGGGGAGGGCGAGGCGGATGGAATTGACGGCTGTGTTTTTGATTCGGAAGTCCAGGAAGACGGCGACGTCGACTTTGCCTTCGGTAAAGAGCGCATCTTGCAGAGAGGAGACTTCGATCCAAGGGTCGACTTGTTCGATGCGGAAGACTAGGTTCCAGTTGCGGTTTAGCAGATCGAAGGCTTGCGCTCCGTTGGCGGAGAGGCCGCGCGTTCGCGGGTCGATGGGCGAGACGTTGTCGCGCGTTGTTGGCTGGAGACGCACGCCTTGTTCGGGGACGATGAGTAGTTGGCCGCGCTGTCGGTCGGCTTCGCGGAGGGCGATTTTCGGCGCGGTCCAGGTTTCGCTGAGGGAAATGCCCGGACCGGAAAGCGTGACGTCGAAGCGCAAGGCGCCGAGTCGTTTTTGCTTCAAGTGAAGGGTGATGGCTTTTGCGCCGTTGTCGGAGGCTTCGGTCCAATGGCTTAATTGGTTGCCGCTGACGCTGTCGACGTTCATGCCTTCGGGCAGGGCGAATCTGAGGTGGAAGACGCCGGCTCGTGAGATTTGGGCGTCGATGGTGGTTGCCAGGAGCGTGCGGTCTTTGCCGATGGATAGTCTTTCGTTTGTCGTTACGGCGACGTGGGGTTCGACAGGTTCTGCGGAGAGAGTCAAAGCTGCGGAAGAAGGCTGGCTGTAGCGGAATGCTCGGCGAATTCCGGCGTCGGGGAATTGGTCGCGGCAGAGTTCTAAAAGGGTTGAGGGAAAGTCTTGAGGATCCATCGGCGCCAATCCGTCCGGGATGATTTCTTTGATTTGGACTTCGTTGCCGGCAGCCACTCCGATGGCGCCGACTTGTCCGGAAACTCCTTCCACGGCGGGAAAGGAGAGCTCGGCTGTGTAGGGAAGCGGCGCGGCAATCCATTGGCTTCGGATGCGGACGAGGAAGGGTTTGGATTGGGGTTTGCCGAGGTCGATTTTCAGCAGGCCGTTTTCCGGCTCAAAACGCCATTGGGAAAGGTCTGGAGACCAAACGTCGTTAATGGCGATTTTGGCCGGCGCTAAAAGTTGGATTTGAGAAACTTCGCCTTGAGCGGGGCGGATGGCAACGTCGTGAAATCCCTCGATCAATCCGGAACTGGGAATGAGCAGCGTGATAAGTTCGGCAAAGTAGACCGGAGTTTCTTCGCTTCGGTTTCGTCGGCGGGGTTGCCATTGGATTTGGATGCCGTTGATGGGTTGGGGAATAACGGTCCAGCGGCTGTAAGATCCGTTGACGGCGGCGGGGGCAATAAGGATTGGATTCCCATATTCATCTTCGGACATGTTGTAAGAGCTGTCGCCGCCGGCGCGGGCTATGGCAATTGCCTGAGGCACGATGAGCTCCGCGTTGGGTTCGTCCAAGGCGATTTGGATGCGGTTGACGAGGCCGTGTTGCGTGGGAATCTGGAATTCGGACGGAGCTTCGGACGATTGTTTTACAGGAACTTGGTAGTCGAATTGAACGGTTTGCTCGCCGCCTTGCAGGGCAACCAAAATTACTTCCGGCGCTTGGGAGTCTGTTTCCGAAAGCTTGGCGCTGTCGGAGTTCAAGGAAATGCGAGTAAGGACGCCCGGAGGCCGAAGTAGCGAAATGGTTTCTCCCTCGCGAGCATTCCACCAAATTTCGACTTGGCCGGATGCAAATCCGTCTTCAATTTGGATTTGCTGTTCCACGCGGTCGGGGATGGCGCGGGCGGACGGCAATTCGCCCGCGGACGTAGATTCACTGCTGAAGGCGGCGGGATGGCCGAGCAAGAGGAAAGCTGTTAGCGTCGCTGTTTTTGGGCCGGGGGAGGGTCTTTTGCCTGCCTGCCAGGCGGCCAACATCGACGGCAGGGCAAAGTATCGCAGCAGGAATGCAAACATTAGCAAGAGGGCGACGGGGCCGCCTTTCGGCCACGAGAACGTGGCGAAAAATATCAGGAGCCAAACGACCAGCTCCACGTAGGGTCGGTAAGGGGTTGGCATCATGATCTTAGAGTATCCGTAGATCAGCACCGCCAAAATGAGAGGCCAACCATAGAGGGCGGCGTCGCGAAAGAGGAAATCCATCGGCCGGTTTTCGACAACGGCGGAGGCCGTTTGGCCAGGCAAGGTTAAGGAGAAGTCAAATTCCAGATCGCGTTGGATCGAAGGAAGTTGTCTCAATGTCTGCAAAGTGACGGCGGCGATCACCAGAACGCCAACCAGCAATGCCAAAGCGCCTACGGCGATTGAGGCAAGGCGTCGCCATGGGAAGTTCCGAATCCGATCTTGACGGCTTAGGTAAAACACGAGGACAGCAAGGGCAAGCAAAGCGGCGGCGCCGATGAGTTGGACGAGAGCATTTGACGGCCACGGCCCGCGTCCAGAGAATAATTGACGGAGCTGCTGGAAACCGTTGGATTGTCCTTCGAATTGTTCGGAGAGGAGACTGCCTTCTAGATAGCGAAGTTTTTGGCGAGGAGCGGCTTCGAGTCGCCACTTTGAGTAAAGCATGGGAACTGTGAGTTGAGGCAGGGCAACTTGGACGGGACTGGCAGTGAGCGATGAGGACGCCATGCGGATTTCGACCAAGCGAAGCCGGCCGGCGTCTGTTTCGGGCCGGAGCGGAATCCAGCTGGCGTTGTTCGCAGCGATGGGGATGACTTTTTGCCCGTCCACGTGAGCCGACCAGAGCTCGCTGCCCGGGGGAAGGGTCAACTGAAAATGCGGGGAGCCTGTGGATTTGATGTAGTATTTGGCGGAGGTGACCGTTTGCCCGTCTTGCGAGACTCGCGTTTGGATTTCGGCGCGGTCGGCCACTTGTTTGACGGAACTTCCTTCGTTCAATGTGGAGAGTCCCAAGTTGAGGCTGAAGGGGCGTTGGCGATATTGAAAAACGGCCAGAACCGGTTGGCTGAGGAGGAGGCGGTGTTCGGGAGAAAGCTCTTCGGGAGCAAGCCGGATGAGTTGATTGGAGGCTTCTTCGGCGTCCAGTTGAATTTGGCGGTTGCTGGAAAGGATGATGGTTCCTCGTTCACTCGCCGCGTTGCGCGGGAAGGCGCCGGTAGCGTTTAGCGTGTCTGATTCTTCTTGGAACGGGCGCTCGTAGGAAACCAAAAGTGTGTACGGGCCGATGCGGGGTGACTGAAGAACAACTTCGTAGCCTGCATCGGTTTGGCTCCAGTTTCTAACTTCTTCGCCGGTGAATTCCACGTTTTGATACTCTTCGGGGACGGTAAATGGAAACGAATCCACGGGCGCGCCGGAGATTGCGAATTGGACGAGGCTGCTTCCATAGACCAGTCCGTTGCCGATGGTGTAGAGATGGGTGCAGTCGGCTTGGACGGCCTGCGGAATGGGGTCGGCGTTCATGCGGATGCTCCAGTCGGCTTCCGTGATGCGAAAGGCCGCCTGCAGTCCCTCCGTCTGTTTGGGGAAATAAACGGCGGCGATTTCGGAAACGCCGCTGAAGGTGTCCGGCGCCATGCGAAAGCCGCGCACGGAAGAAACGCCAATGTGCCCGCGAAGTTGCCGAGTAGACTGCGGCGCAACTTTGCCGAGAGTCCACTGGTTTCCCTCCAAAGCCTCGTTTTTTTCCAGCCGCAACTTGACTTGTTGCCGTCCAAACACCGGTCGGCCGAATTCGAGGCGGATTTCCGATTCTTCGTCGTTTTCGGTTGGAGCGATGAAAAAGTCGGCTAGTCCATGGGATTGCACTTCGGCTGCCGCATAGTCTGCGGGGATGCGGACGACGTAGCGCCGAATGGGGGCTTCCCGAATTTCCAAGTCCAAGTCCGCTTCGATGCGGGTCTGCTCGTGGCCCAAATGATACAAGAGGAGGGCGGAAGCGGTGATTTCCGGCTGAATGTCGTCCACTTGCGCCGTCAAGCCGTATTCTGTGGAAGAATGCCTGAAGGCAAAACGTTGCGAGGGATAGGCTTGCCGGCCTTCGTTTTCCGAATCTGGGGCTTCGTTCTTTGGGGAGACTCGTGAAAGTCCCAAGGTGTTGACGATGTCCAGCCGCACGGCGCCCTCGTTGACGACTTCAATCCAACCGTGATGCCGAATGGCGCCTTGGGGCGTAATTCGGACGGGTTGCGTTTCGAGTGGGAATGTTCCCAAAGTGGACAGGGTAGAAATGTCGATTTCGCAGGATTCGGTTTGCGCCCGGCTGAATAGAATCGTCAACTCCTGAATTTGCGGATCGTCCGTCGGAGAGGCTTCCCAAGAAAGAATATCGGGGGTGGTAACTCGAGTAATTTCGCCGTCGCCGGCGACGCTGAATTGAAGGCGGTTCAATTCCCCCTGCATAACCGTCACCATCGTGGAGATGTTCTGCCGCATCACGCCCGTTCCGATGCGGACGATTGCGCGAGACTCGGTGTTGTAAAACAGCTTGGAAGACTTTTCCTCCTGCAAAGATCGCCAAGCCAAAGTGGTTCGCCCGTCGGCGGGAAGAAAGGTTTGGAAGCCGGTTTCCGCCGATTCTACGGAGCCTCCGTTGGAAAGCTGAAATTCAGTGGCCTCGTCAAAACCGGACAAATGGAGCGGAAGCAACGCGGCGGCGGGCAGACGAAAGCCGGCCTTTTGCCAGCCGTTGCTTTCTTCAATTTTTGCGACAAACTCAAAAGCGACAGGATAGGAACCGGGACGCTCCAGACGAAGCACATACCCTTCGGATTCCAAGCGAACGGAGCAACCTTCAGGGAACGAGATCTTGGTAATCGCCGTTTGTCCGCCCAGAAGGAGACGGCGGGCGCCGCGGGGATTTTTCGTTGCGGCGGTTGCGGAAACTTGAAAAGACAAGGAATGTTCGTCGTGTCTGCCCTCGATATTCAGTTGAGTTAAAACCACTCGAAGCGCATCGGGATCGCGGGGACGAACGCCGACGCTTGCCCGATAACCCCTTCCGAAAAAGCGGAATTCTCTCGCGCTTTGTTCTGAGAGTTGCAGCGGCTTTGACTCTGCTTGGACGACGGGAATAAGTCCGTCGGCCGCCGCAACGTTCACAGCGAGATCGGAGATTGCCTCAAGCCGAATCTCGCCGCTCGACAAAGTGGGAAATTCAAATTCCAAGCCCCGCAGGGGAAACTCAAAGGGCAAGCGGTCGATTTCCACTTCGGTTTCAATGGTGACGCTTCTTGAGTCAAAGGGTTGGGCTTCGCCCTTCCCCGCCTCCTTGCTTTCCTCGTTTTCCGGGGTTTCAAATTGCAGAATCAGCAACGTCGCTTGTCGTTTGTCGGCTTCCTCTCCCAACTGCTCTTCGGATCCCTCCACTTCCACGTCTCCTTGAGTTTCTTTGCTCTGCACGCGCTTGTTGGAGTCTTCGGCGCGGTTTGCGGAGCGGATGCTCCAACTTTTCAACCCCGCTCCGGTCACCCGCGTCGGCCAAGTCTTACCGGGCCAGCCAAGAGTCACGGTATCCAGTTCCCCTTGGACTCGTTGGAAGGTAATCTTGCGACGGCTTCGGAGCATTGTATTGCTGATGTGAATTTCCCTTTGAACGCGGACGGTGTACAAAGGCCGCTCTTTCTTTTCCCGGCGTTCCAGCAGATTCGCCGTGATGGTCAGCTGCGCCTTTTCCTCTCCTAGTTGGCCGGACACGGCAAGGTCTTTGACGGGAATGGGGGCGGAGGCGGGCGGCGATTCCGTGATCTGCGCCGAGGCAAGCGAAGCGCCAAGCCAACACAGCGAGGCCAGCTGCATTGTTTGAGGAAAGCGAGGAAAATAACGTGTTTGCATAAATAGGTCGCAAGTTTTTTTGATTTATTGTGAGCTAGGGAAAACTTGATTGGGCGGTTGCAGGTTCAAGCCTCCGGCCAGACTTTGCGCTTGAATCACCATATTTTCCAGTTGTCGGACGGCCGGTTCCAGCGGGTAGGCGGATCGCGCCCGGTTGATGAGTTGCCGAAGGTCTTCCAAGTGGATGCTTTGGCTGTAGGGAATCCCCGCCAACCACTCAGCAAACATGCCGGCCGCCATCGCCAACTGCATGGAGGCGGAAGCCTGTTCCATCTCTGGAACGCTTTCCCGATAGGGAATGCTCCATGAAAGCTCGCGGTATTCTTTTGTCTTTGGATCTTGGAAACGAAGCGAAAGATCGCCAATGGGGCCGGCGCCTTCCCGAAGAACGGTTAGCAAGTACAAGGCGGTTCCCGTTTCCGCATCCGCTATCTCGGCGGCGTCCACCGTATTGTCCCTAAAATCTTCTTTGGCCAATTGATGCCGGGCGTATCCGATTTGGCGGTAGCGGGCTACGCGCTCTGCGTTAAAGGTGATTTGCACTTTGACGTTCTGCGCGGATACGTTGAGCGTGCCAGCCAGTTGTCGGTGGAAATCTGCTTCCACTTGGGCGACGTCGTTCAGAAAAGCGTAGCGGCCGTCTCCGTTTCTCGTCAAGGCCTCCAGCCGCTCATCGTCGTAGCCGTCCCATCCAATGCCAAAACAATCCAAGGCAATGCCGGCACGTCGCTTCGATTCGACTTGGGAGCGCAAGGCGTCGGCGTCGGTGTTGCCGAGATTGGCCGCGCCGTCCGTCATAAGGATTACGCGGTTGATTCCGCGTGGGAGGAAGTGCTTCCCGGCGGTTGCGTAGGCGACTTCCAAAGCGGCCTCCAAGTTGGTGCCGCCCTCCGGGATGAGCTTGCTGATCGAATTCAACGCTTGCCGCGCTTCTTGGCCGGGCAACCCATCCGCCCACAAACGGGCTTCGCGGGCAAAGGTGATCAAGCTGAGACGGTCTGCGTTCTGGAGACTTTCCACCAAAGACTCCAACGCCAGACGCACAATGGCTTGGCGATCCGGACGCTCCATCGACCCAGAGCGATCCAGCAAAATAACCAAGTTTAACGGCGTTTGACGAGCGCGGCCGGCGGACTTGGCTCTTGCGGCGATTCGGAGAACGTCCTGCCCGTGGCCGTAGGGAAATCGGGCTTGTTCCGTGAGAACCGAGATTGGCGCATCCGAATGAGAAAACAGATCACGGTAAGAAAAGGCGTTAAGAAACTCTTCGGGACGAATGCTTGCCGGTTCCGGGAGCATGCCTTGGGACAAGCTGGCGGCCGTAAGCCGAAAAGAAACGTCGCTCACGTTCAAACTGAAAGTGGAAACAGGATGGGTAGCGGCGGATCGTTCTCGATGAAAAGAAGAAGAATCCGCCGCCTTTCGACGGCCGATCGTTCTTTCGATCTGCCGGAGCCTCCTTTTGTTCGCGGCCGGTTGGTTTCTGCCCCAGCCGCTTTCCAAATCCTTCCGCTCCAACCGCTTTTCGAGTCCCTCCGCTTCGCTTTCGACCAAAGCCTGCTTGCGGATTAGAACGTTCTTTTTCGCCGCGGCGCGTTCCTCCTTGGCTTCCAAAGAAGCGGCCAGTTCGCTATACGATTCTTCCACCAAACCAGAGACTCTCGCTTGTTCCTGTGCGGCGGTGCCTAACGCGGCCGTGTCCGGGCGGATGCCGAGAGATCGAAGTTCGACGTTCTCCGCTTCCGCTCCGGACTCGGCAAGCGAAAAATTCTCTTTTGCCGGCGCAAAGTGGAGACCAAATTGTTGCTCGGCCAAAAGTTCTTCATTCGGAACTCCCCAAGCGTCTCCATCAAACGCCTGCCGTTCGTTTGCCGAGCCCGGCGTCTTGGCCAATGAGTCTGCCTCTCCGCCAAAAGAATCGAACCCCCATGCGAATAGTTCCTCCCCGGAAACTGCGTCCTCTTGCGGTTGCCGGGCGCCGCCATCAATTCCACCGTCGTCCTGAGAATATCCTTCATAAGCGCCCCGGCTGAGATCCAAGGATTCCCCTCGGAAGGCGGACTGGGGGCGGGCGGCGATAGACAATCGAGATAACGGAGACGGCTCTGCTTGCCCCAACTCGGCCTCTTTTTTGTTCTCCACGCTTTCCCGTCCAAATCTGTCGCCAAAAAAATCGGCGCCAGGCATTCCGCGAGCTTGCGGAGCGGGAGACTCTTTGTCCACCGCAAGGTCTTCCAATGCGGGAAGAGCATTCTCGAAGTCGGCCAACTCGCCTAATGCCGCCGCCGAATCCGGCAAACGCCCGCGCGCCCGATGAGAGAGTTCTTCCCTCTCTCTGCCTTCAATTTGGTGGAGACTTTCATGCAAGAATCGAGCATTCCCATCTTCCGCCGCCATTTGTCGAGCGCCGGTTTGCAAGGCTGCGGCATCGGATTCTGAAGAAGGATCCGATTCAGTCGTCAATCGATCTAAATTTTGGGAAAAATAATAACGCGCAGCAGGTTCTTGCGCAGCTTGAGAATCTCTCTCCAAGCGATCCTCATTCGCAACGTTGCGTCCCAATCGTGTCTCGGCAGCGGAAGTCAAAGGAGCGGAAACCGGTTTCGCCGCTTTTGCGGCCGGTCTTTCGGCAGAAGAAAACGCAATCCCGCGACGCGGCGCACGAGGCGGCGCGGACGCCTCCGCTTCGCTCGCCAGCCTTCCACCGCCTCCTCCCGCTAGGGAACGAGGCCTTGCGGAATAAACTTCTTCGCCTCCGCCAATCGCCGAAAGGGCGTCCAAAGAAACCGCTGGTTGCGCCGGGCTTTGCGTCCGCGGCAGATTGGATTCAGTGGAGTCTCCGCTATCGTAAAGGCGACGCCGCATCTCCTCCTCCTCCCGGACGACAGGTTCGCGTTCTAGCAGGCGGACGGATTGCCCGGCAGTGTTGGAAACCGTTAATTTATCGTTCTTCGCCTTTGTTTTGACAAAGCCGGGCAAAATAATGAGAAAAGACGAAAGAGCGACAACCAAGCAGGCGGCAACGCCCAAAGGCAAGTACCAAGGCAGGATGCTTTGCGGCGGCGACTGGGAAAGCGCGGGAGTGGAGAGCGCCGCCAAAAGAGCCTTCCGTCGACCAGCCGGGAAAGACAAGCCCTCACTCGTCTCCGGAGAAGTTTCCTCCGCCGAAAGCCCGCTTGTCGATTGTCGTTGCCCCTTTGCTTGGATTGCTGGCTGAGTCTCTTTGTTTTGGCGACTCTCTGAATCGCCCAGCTCCGCTACAAATGGCGCCGTTTGCCGCAGCAAAATAATGGTCTCCATCAAACGATTGGCTAGGGCGGACAACTTCGGATCGGCGGCGATTTGTTTGTCCACCGCTTCCCGCTCTTCGGGCGGCAGTTGGCCGAGCAGGAAAGCCGTAATCCGGGCTTCGGCGTCGTTGGATTCAGGCAGGGGCGGATTCATTTGAAAACTCCGTTTTTCTCGATCTCGACAGCGAGATCTTTCAGCAAATGGTGCAGTTGATAGCCGACGTTGCCGACGCTGAGGCCGGTGCGCTTGCTAATTTCTTTGTAAGAAAGATCTTCTTCAAATTTGAGCCGAATCAACTCGCGCTTCTTCGGCTCCAGCTTTTGCAAGAGGAGACAAACTTGACCGACGGTTTCCATCCGCGCGAGGCATTCGTCCGGCGACGGCTCATGCGCCGCTTGCCCTGAAGTCGACGCTTCTTCGGATTCATCCAAAACCAACGGCACCATTCGGCCTTCCTTTCGAATGCAATTGACCGCCAGATTATGAACCGTCCGATACAGCCAAGCCTCGGGCCGGGACACCGAACCTTGCTGGGCGTGCAGCTTCAAAAAGGCCTCTTGCACCAAGTCTTGCGCAACTTCGGGTCGTTTCACCATTTTACAAGCGTAGCGCAGAAGTGGCGCCTCCAGCGCTTCAAACAAGCCGGCAAGCGATGAATCTTCCTGGTCGTTTCCATCCATTCCATCAGTCAGCCGCGGGCATCGACCTCGTTGCTACAACGTTCCCAAAGACATCCTCATCGGATTGTGCCGCTTCCACAACATGTATGACAATCCACAACCAAAAATATTAGCCATTATTTTGGAAAGCGATGCTTTTCCTCCGACAAGCGAACTCCGGGCATTAGAAATTCTTCAAGAGCCAACCATTCCCAACCCAAAAACCATTCCTAAGCAATTTTGGCCAAAACACCAACCAACCCCCGCCGTAAAGCGAACCGCCAATCCTTCGGCAAAAACCAAACTAGAAATCGTTCCCGCCAAAAATCGCTTGGGAAGAAGACGCGCTTTCCCATTGAACAAAACCGATATTAAGCCGATACTAAGCCGTATCAGAGTGTTTTTTGATCCGCCCAAAAATCCCCGAAACCCAGAATTTGCCTGCGCCCGCCATCTCGCAAAAAAAAGTTGAGATTTTTGTTGACTCGCCGCCGGGAATCGCTATTCTTGGGGGCGTGTGAAGCAATTAAATTCTCTTAATTTGTTGACGGTCGTCGCTCTGCTTTTGCTTTGCGGCGCGGGAATGGCGAACGGGCAAGAAAGCGAGCGTTTCAAGGCGACGAAAATAAAAGCCGAGCAAGGAGACGCCGAAGCGCAATACTTCCTTGGCTGGATGTATTACAAAGGCCAAGGAGTGCCGCAGAATTATGAGGAAGCGGCAAAGTGGACTCGGAAAGCGGCCGAGCAAGGGCGTGCATGGGCGCAATACAACCTTGGCGTGGCGTATGCCGAAGGGGAAGGTGTGCCTCAGGATTATGAGGAAGCGGCAAAGTGGACTCGGAAGGCGGCCGAACAAGGGAATGCCTTTGCGCAAAACAACCTTGCCTCGATGTATTCCTTTGGCCGAGGCGTGCCGAAGGATTATGTGGAAGCGGCGAAGTGGTATCAGAAAGCGGCCGAGCAAGTGCATGCCTTTGCGCAAAACAGCCTTGGCGTGATGTATTCCTTTGGCCGAGGCGTGCCGAAGGATTATGTGGAAGCGGCAAAGTGGTATCGGAAAGCGGCCGAACAAGGGGATGCCGAGGCGCAGCACAATCTTGGCGTGATGTATTACAATGGTGAAGGCGTGCCGCAGGATTTCATTGAGTCATACGCTTGGGTTCTCTTGGCAAAAGCAGATGGAGACAAAGAATCATTAAGAGAACTGAGAGAACTGATTTCCTCCATCAAAGAGGATCTCACGGCGGAGCAGAGGAAGAAAGGGCAAGCGCGATCTGCCATTCTAAACCAATTGATCGAATCAAATAAAGATAGTAAGAGCAAATAAATGATTGCAGAAAACATAAAGGTAGAAATCGTTAAGGAAGGCTATCAGACGAATAGCTTGCTGATTGGTACAGCTGCCACGATTGCTTTGGCAGTTATGAAGACAACAATGAAGACAACATCGGGAAAAGACCCGGACTTGGAAGAAGCCATTAAATCATTAGAGAGGATATCTGTACTTCGAGATGGAGGCACAAATTGTGGATCGACTAACTATGACCACGTATCTGTGAAAATTGAATTTTCTCAACGAAAATGAACGACGGAGCAGATGGAGAAAGGGCAAGCGCGGGCGGCGGAATTGCATCGCTTGTATGGTAAAAACCCCAAACCGTCCGTTGATGCAAAATGAAAGATGTTGAAGTTAACATAACGGTTTCGACGCTTGCTGTTAGTTTGGCGTGAGGAGTTATGGTTGGCTGGGATGCGCGTTGGTAGACAAGGTGGAATGAATTATGGATAAATACGACAATATATTGGAGTTGATAAAATTGCCCGATGGCGAGAATCTGAAGATGGAGTTGCTGACGCTGATTATATTGGAAGAGTCGATGGGTTATGCCGACAGCAAATCTTCAATGATTACGAAGAACAAGCATTTCAAGGCGTTGCAAAAGGAAACCAGATCGCAGATTGCGAGGGTTCGGTTGGCCATTCAAAAAAAGTTGCCAACAAAACTACGCGCGCGCGATTTTGAAGAGACAATGAGAAAACTTGCGACTGCGCATCTTTCGCTATATTTTGCGTGATCTCTTCTTCAATCTGTTGGTTTAGACGAAAAACGCGTGGACTAATCGAAAGGGCTATTAAGACAGCAAATGCGTTTTCTAAAGCTACTTTTGAGTTATCAATGACTAAACTTGCAGTTGGTCCAGATTCTCCAAAAGACGAACGGATGAATTAAGGTAAGTTTGATTGTGTGAGTTTGGAAGATAAGAAAGCACGTCACACGAAAGGGCGGTCTTTGCCCGGTAATTCAAGATTTTTGGAACCAAACACACGGAGGGGCGCGTTTCCTTTTGGGGACGCGCTTTTTTCTTTTCCCGATTAAAATTGACAAAGCGGGGAGGCTTGGAGGAGAATGGGGATTTATGAAGGCGGATAAGAAAGCAGAGGCAAAGCCGGTTTTGAAGGTCGGGCAGTTGTGGAAAGTGGGCGAGTTTCATATCGAGATCGTTCAATTGGGCAAGACGCTTTGCCATTACCGCCACTTGCGAAATTTGGGTCAAAAGGGAGTTCCCGTTCGCTTGGAGCCTCGCCCCGCGGTGGAAAAATACTTGAAACAAAACAAGGCGAAGTTGATGGGAAATCGCAAGGACAAACGGGAGCAGGCATAAACTGAAGTCCAACCGAGAGAAACAAAGACGTCCGGGCAGGTTGGTTCCCGCCTTGCCTCGTTCACAATTTTTTACGGGCGGATGCCTGTTTTTTGGAGAGCGTCAGCGTTGAAGCGGTCGCTCTTTTTTGTGTTGGAGGCGGCGGGAAGCAGAGGCGTTGAAGTTTACTGAAGCAGCCGGTTTCGCAATGAAGGGCATCGGCCAATTTCTGCGATCCAGTGTTTAGCGAATAGACTTCCAAGTCGTGTGATTTGGGATGGATGGATTGCCCGTTCATGGGGAAATTTCTCAGGAGTTCGGCTCCATAGAGTCAAGATTTGCCGACAATCTTCGTTCAGGCGTCCGTCGTTTATTGCCGGATGCAATCCCAAAATATCCAGAAGTCTCCATTCGAACCACAGGGTAAAAGAGGCTCCGAGAACGTCTTGTTCGGCTTGGCGCACGGCCTGATGGAAGAGTTGGAAAATGTCGGGAATGGGCGTTTCTGTTTCCGTAGCGCGCCGAATCAATTCCACAAAGTAGGCGATTTGATTCAGGCTGGAAATGGATCGACGGATTTGACTGGGAGTGGCTCGCAGTTCCACTTCTTTGAGGGTGTGGAGATTGGATGTGCGGCTTCGTTGGTAGGAAATTTCGGCGTAAAAGAGCCAATCCAGCTTTCCCGCAAATGCTGATTTTTTTCTAAAGGCGCCTCGGGCTACGGTGGAAATCCGCCCTTTGTGTTCTGTGAGCCAATCGACGATCAGGCTGGTATCCGTCAGACGGCAAGTCCGAATAACATAACCCCGAGTGCGAACCTCGCGCGGAAAAGAAGCAGGCATGAATTTCAACGGCGCGCTTTCGGCAAGGTTTCAGGGTAACATGGCGTCGAGCGTCAGCGCAAAAACCAACAAGTTGCTAAAAGGTTTAGAAGAATTCTTTTCTTCGGTAAAGAGGAAATCCGGTTTTCCCACTGGCACCAAGCATCGATGAAAAAGCCGCGATGCTTCGTTACGGGCTTTTTCAAGAGATTTCAAATTCGGAACTCGCCGTTAGAGGAAATGCTTGCCAGTTGCCGTCGTTGCGTGCATGATGAAGATCAAATTATTTTGAGAACGCTTTTCTCCGACTCAAGATGGATGCGAAGGAAGCGGCGCAAACGCGGGAAACTTTGTTGCCGTTGTGCGCCCTTATCCGTGCGGGAGGAAGTGAATTCCGATTGAACCGAAGACAACAGAAAAAATAGAAAGGCAAGTGATGAACCAGAACAACGTTGTAGGCGATTGGGACCCGGAAGTGGCTTCCAGGATGAGTTTTGCCGCCGCGCTGGACGAACACCAACTCCGCACAATGATCAAAAAGGCGCTGGAAGAGTGGAAAAACACTTCCCCCGAATTTCAGAGACAATTCAAAGAAGCGATTAAACAATTCAAAGCCGCATTCCCCGCAATCCCGGGATTCAAAGACCCGGAAAAGGCATTGGACGCATGTCCCAAGATATTGGTAGACCCCCTACTCCAAATGTTGCACTACTCATCGCCAGAATCGCCCCCACTTTTGCTCATGCTCGGCCTCTGGGAGGAAACGCATCGGAAACTTGAAGACGCCGTGTTGCGCTTTTTGAAAGCCGACAAAAGCCGCCTCGCCACTCTAATCCAAGCCAGAAAAAACTGCCCGCGCGGCTGCCCAAAAACAAACGAATGGACAAACGTCATAAAGGATTTCATCCACTCGCAAAACGCCAAATTCCCTTCGGAACACGTGGACTTGATGTTCTGTTACGTCATACACATCCATTTCTCCAACCAAGTCAAAGAAACCAAAGAAGCCGACTCGCTGCCGCTGAACGAATGGACAAACTCCTTGAATCTTCTTCCTTCCGATGATCCCCTCTGGGGAAGCCGATTCGATTCTTTCTGCCAGAAAATCACAGAAATCGGCAGATCCAAACAAGCCCAGAGATCCGTCGTCGCCTCCTTGAAAAGCACCTTGGTCGAAGTGGAACAGAAGTTTGCGAACGACTTGGCCTTCCTAGACATCAAAATTCCCTCCGTGACGCGGGAACCAATCTCCTCAGACTTCGACTCGGCCCGCAAACAAGCGGATCACCTAAAAAAAGCGCTTGGGCAATATTCCGCCCAGCGCCGAAAATTCAAAGAAGCCAAAACCTACGCACGGGAAAAATCTTTTCTAGAAAAACAGCAGGAAGCCGCCCAACGCGTCTTCAAAGTGCACAGCGAACTAAAAGAAATGCTGACTCAGCAACACCCTCCAACGAGAAGTCTCTCCCCTCGTTCCGCTCCCCCCCAACCCGAACGGGAAAACAGACAAATGGAAGCCAAAGAAAAAGAATGGCGCCAACAGATACAAAACATGCAAAAAGCCTCCAAAACCGACAAAAAACAAATCCAACAACTCCAACAACAAATCGAGAAACTGCAGCAGATCGCTGCCGACAACAAAGAAGAGATTAAAAAACTGCGGGCCAGCCTCGACACCAGCCGCAAAGATGAAAAATTATGGCGCGAAGCCTACCAAAAAATGGGACAGAAGTCCGCCGCAGATGCCGACGGACAAAAGACGGATAAAAAAGTGCGATCCGTGCAAGAAGCCTTTGAAAAAGCAAAACGCGATTATTCCGACAAACTGCTGGTGAAGCTAAACAACCACTCAAAATGGAAAGAGAAAGAAAACAACTTTGAGAAACCCGATGAAGTCCTCAAAGCGCTAGAATGGCTCGCCGTAATTTATCGGGATGCCCGCATGAACGGCGCATTAAATCCCAATCTGGACGAATCCCTGCGCCAAACTTGCTCCAACTGGTTTTACAGCGCAAACCAAAGCGAATTCGCGCTTCGAGAATCTCCGGGCTGGTACACCACCATCGTCAACAACAAAACCTACGATCTAGAACCACATATCGGCACGGGTAAAAGCCGGGACGAACGCCACACCATACGGATTGCCTTTGGTTGGGACCCCAAACTCAAAAAAGTCATCATCGGATTTGTCGGACAACATCAGCGCACTCCCAAAAAAGCCTAACCACTCCTTGGACGCAGGCAAAGAAACAAAAAATAAGCAACCAAAAGCTTCTCGAGCCAGCGGACGCAAACCATTCCTCAGCCGACAAATTCCAACTCCTGCCGATGAGGAATCAAGCCCGCCTCATAAGCTTGACCAAGGAAACGGCGGATCGCTTCGCGCCCTTTGTCGCCGCAGTCCAGCGTCCAATGATTGACATACATTTGAACAAACTGATCCGCCTCCGCAGTTCCTATACCTCGCGCAAATTGAAGGGCATAGTCAATCGCCTCCCTGCGATGATCCAAACCGTATTGAATGCTCTGCGTCAAGAGATTGGCAATGGTCTTTCGTTCTTCCTCCGAAAAGCGTTTGCAAATGGCGTTGACTCCAAGAGGCAAAGGCAGTCCGCCGTTCTTTTGTCCCCACCAAATGCCGAGGTCTTCGCAAAGAGCCAACCCCTCGTTTTCGTAAGTTAGTTGGCCTTCGTGAATGATCAAACCAACCTCCGCTTCACCCTTTTGCACCGCTTGAAAAATCCGATCAAAAGGCACAACCCGAAACGAAAACTCCCTCGCCGGCCTTCCCATCCAAAGTTGAAGAGCCAGAAAAGCGCTAGTTCTAACACCGGGAACGGCAATGGTCTTGCCAGCAATCTCTTCAAGACTATACTTTTGCTTGGCAACCAACATCGGCCCATATCCATCGCCCATACTCGCCCCGCTGGGCAGAAGAGCGTAGTTCTCACTAACATACGCATAGGCGTGAACGCTAATTGCCGTGATGTCCAGTTCGCTTCGGGCGGCTCGCTCGTTCAGCGTTTGAATGTCTTGCAAAACATGTTCAAAAACATAGCCCCCCGTAGGAATTCGATCCTTGGCCAAAGCCCAAAACATAAAGGCGTCGTCCGGATCCGGAGAATGGCCAAGTGTTAACTGCTTCTTCGTCATAAGAATTGTTCCAAACCGCTTGCCCTAGAATGAACGATAAAGCCGACAGCGTCAAACCCCCAAAGCAAACCGCCAAGCATTCGCGGAAAACCAAACTAGAAGCCGTTCCCGCTAAAAATCGCTTGAGAAGAAGACGCCCTTTCCCTTCGGCAAAACCGAGACTAAGCCATTATTAAGCCGTTACTAAGCCATCTCAGACCGCTTTTTGAACCGATAAAATCCCAAAAATCACAGAACCCACCAGTCGACAAAACCGCGCCAAAACCTAGAATTTGCCTGCGCCCGCCAATCCCGTAAAAAACTCAAAAAGTTGAGATTTCTCGAAAAAAAAAAGCTTGCGCTCCAGCTGGATTTTTGATTTTCTCCGTCTTGAAGCTCTCTGGTGAGTCGATTCGACATCGAGTCTTCTTGCCGGAATATCACAGTTTGGATATGAAATTTTGGTGGGAGAGTCGCGCGCTTTTCCCTGTTTCGCTCAGGCGAACGGGCGGGAACTTCGCATCTTTTACTCTGCCGGAGAGCTTCATCGACCCGAAATTATCGAATAGACATTACTGCACTTAATCAAAGAAAGACCGTTTTATGATCCAATTAAACAACCGAATTAATCTTGACCGCGCCAAATGCGCGGGGGACAATGTCTCCAAAGGAGAGAAAACGATGAGGAATTCATCAAACAAGACGCCGTGGCACCTGCGCTTTGCGCCCAGCTGTTTGCGGAAGAAGGCAATCATCGCCATCGTCGCGGTGGTCGCCTTGCTGACGCCAATCTCGGCTATGGCACTGCATCCCGTCGTCGTCTTTCTTACCGGATGGGCTGCTGGCCAAACATTGACGGCGGCCAAACAAGCGTTAATTAATCGCTACCTCAACGCAAAGATGGCGACCGCATCCGTCAACGGAGCATACTGGGGATTCAACTATCACAAATTTGAAAGAATACTAGCAAACGGAACGGTTCTCCGAAGTGACCTAGCGGTCCAATGGGACGAATTAGACGGCACACCAAGAGGATGGCACTATTGGCAGAGCTACGGTAGAAGAACCATGGATGAAGAAACAGCTTCCTATTATCTGACAAACCAAGAGATAAGTAGGATAGTCATTGCCTCTGGATGCGCAGAGAACGACAACGGTGACACGGCTTGGGCAGTAGGCATAAAAGCAAGGGAGGACTCATTTGAAGAAGTGGCATCCCAAGCTCTCGACCGCATCCGCAGAGAGGAAAAAGATTCCACTTACGAATGGAAGGACGATTTGTGGGTAAAAACAAAGTGGACTTCTAGGGTGGGAAGTCACAAAATGAAAAGCGATTTCAACGATCCCAACGTCCCAAAAATCCCACAATTAGGAGACAAGGGTCCACGAGAAACGCAAACCTACACAGGCACCGTATATTGGGACAAGGTCGATATAGACATGTATGGTCGATCAAGAAATAGAGAGGAAAAAGATTTAGATGTCTCATTCGAAGCGTATCGAGACAATCAAAGATGGAGGAAACTGTGCCACAACAACCAAGCAATCGACTCGCCGCATATCACCGCAAGCATTACCCGCAAAATCGAACAGCGATCAAAACTGATACACGGAAGAATTCCGGGCATTTTAGGAACGTACCGTATGGGGTGGTCGAGGACAAACTGGCTTGTCGTAGTGCATATTGACTAATCAAAAAGAAGAAAGGAAAGCAATTCAATGAACAAAGCAGATAAATTCCTTTACGGCGGATTCGCCGTTGTCATTATCGGAGGCATCACGGCCATGCTGGTGTCTGTTTTCTCGCCGCCAAAGCAAATTGTGGAAGAAATCGTCGAGCCGCCAAAAGCAACGGTGGAAAACCAAATTGAAGACGTTCCCAACCAAATGGAGCGGTGGCGGCAAGGCGTTGAGAACGCGAGACTGCAACGTGAACAAGATGAAGCATTGGCAGAGCTGATAAAAAACGATCCAGAGCTCGCAAAGCTGGTTCAAGCGGAAGAAGACGCCAAACGCGCCAAAGAAGAGGCGGAAAAAGAGTGGTGGGAAAGCAGAAAGGAATGGGTGGAACGATTCCCGTTTGAGCCAACTCCCCATCCAGAGATTACCTTCGATCCAACCATCTATGACCCTCACCACTTGAAAGAGTGGACCGAAGAATGGACTGAAGAAGAAACTAATGCCTACGACAAAATGGCAAGAATGGTAAGCAATCATGGATTCCTAAAAAGGTTCTACGAAAGCAAATTGCCGTACACCAAAGAATTCGAGCAGATGTACGACATCGTCAAGGAAGAGCTCGGAGAAGAATTCCACCCCATCCCGCTAGGATGGACGTTCAATACGATTCGGAAATACCATCAGGCAATGCAACATGATCCAGATTCAGTCTATCGTAAAAACGTGCGCGTTCGTCGTCCAATGCCTAAACAAGAACCCACAATCATCGCACTCAAAGACCTTCCCCTAGAAGCTCAAGCAACCTACCAAAACATGTCAACCCAAGAAAAGCTCAAGTTCATTGAAGAGACCGCTAACCAAATACAAAGAGAACACGAAGCATCCTTTGGCAGTCCGTATGAAGTGCGCGACGTCACTTGGGGGGACAGAGCGGAAGACTTGAGAGAAAGCATCCTAGGATCGCTAAGAAGCCCGCCAATGCCCAGAGAAGATGACAGTCTGCTAATGTCCATGGAGATGGCAACGGAAATCCGGGATCGTCTGATCAATGAAATTCCGGGGGAAGGATTCCTTGAAAAAGGACACAAAAACCTCTGCTACGTTCAAAAGCACGAAGACGAATTGAAAGCCGGAGACCCTCTTCTAATCAAATAGTTCCGTTTTTGTCGATAGGAAAAAACAACCGTCGGGATTCATTTTTCGGCGGTTTTTTTTGTTGTGGGATTGTTTCTATTCTTTCCATTGATTGGAGAGGCTTTGCTAGCCTGATGAACGGGAAGGCGCGTCCCACGAAAGGGCGGTTTTTGCGCGGCGTGGATTGGTTTGCGTTTTGCTGGTCGGGAATCTTCCAAGCGTCATCGGCCGGCGATGTGGATTGGCCGATTGTCGGTTATTGGGGAACGGAAATCGCTTGTTGGACGCCGTTGACAAAAACCGCCCGAACCGAAAAATCGTCTTCCAACGCCACCAAATCCGCCCAATATCCGGGCGCAATCTTTCCCAACTGAGGCAGGCCGAGCGACTTGGCTTGATTCCACGCCGTCGTTTGCACCAAATCCACCAAAGGCAGTTCGGACAGCGCCGCCAAGTTCCGAAAAGCCTCGTTCATTTTCAACACACTTCCCGCCAACACGCCCGAAGCCAAGCGCGCCGCTCCGTCCTGAACAAACACTTCTAGCCCGCCAAGAGAGAAAGTCGCCTTGTCGGCAAGCCCGGAAGCGGCCATAGAATCGGTGATCAGCATCAAGCGCTCCGGCCCGATTCTCCGCAATGCCAAGCGAATCATTTCCGGGCAAACATGGATTTTGTCGCAGATGATCTCGATCATAATTTCCTCATCGAGAAAGCCGGCGCCGACCAATCCAATCTCTCGATGATGCAACCCGGTCATTTGATTGCAAAAGTGCGTCAAGTGCTTCGCTCCCGCTTGTTTGGCTTCTAGGAATTGTTTGTAAGTTGCGCCCGTATGCGCCAGAGACGGCGTAATACCGCACTGACAAAGCGAACGAATCAATTCTTGTCCGCCGGGCATTTCTGGCGCCAAAGATACCAAGCGAATCGGCAAAATCGCCGCCAGCCTCTCAATCTCTGAAAAGTTTGGCGGGCGAATGTGCTTCGGATTTTGCGCGCCCGCATAGTTTGGATTGATAAACGGCCCTTCAACATGAAAGCCGGGAGTTTTGGCAAAATCCTGTTGCGCAAAGTAACCCGCCGCATCTTCAAAAGCCTTCACAAGGTTTTCTTTGGGCAAGGTCAAAGTCGTCGGCAAAAAAGTAGTTACACCCTCCGCCAGCTTCGCCTTCGCAATGTCCCGCACTGCATCCGGCCTTCCATCGCAAACATCTCGCCCGGCAACGCCGTGAGTGTGAATGTCAATAAATCCCGGAATTACCATCGCTTGCGCCGCATCAAAAAGAATCGGATAATCCGGCCAAGAATCCGTCGCGCCAAAGATCGCTTCCACCTTCCCGTTCGCAATCGCAATCGCCGCCTCGCTCATTTCACAACCGGGACTCAACAAGTGAGCATTTGTAATCAGACCCGCCGACATCAGCGCTATTTTTGCTTTATTTCCCCCGTCTTTGGCAACGAAAACTTTGCGCTATTGAACGCCGCAACAAAAAAAAGACTCTTTGACAAACTTGATTTTTTTATGAAAGATTCAAAAGGTAACTCATTCCAATGCACCAGCAATGAGATGTGCAACGAAGAAAAGCAAGCCGCCAACGGTAAAACCTCCGCAAACAGATCCAGATTATGAAGACTTGTTCTTTCAATTCTTCCGAGACGTTTCCCGTAGCAACTATTTTAAAGGGTACTTCCAAGCGGTTTGTCTGGACGAAATGAAGGCGGAGTGCACTGCACATCGGGAAGCCCCTGATCCTCTGAACCAATATCTCTTTTTTGAGTATCGCGATTACCGAGGCCACGCTGTGGCAGCCACTTTTCCCAACATAGGATATAGCCCCTTCGACAAACTCCGGGGGGTTCACTTTCTTTCATGTAAGCCCTAAACTGGAGGATGTTCTGCAACGGGACGGCCAAGTCGTTTGTATGAATACCTTTTTGTATGTTCGCTTAGATGAGGCGGGCGGCGCCCTTTTTGTTGCGTCATTTTTGGGATCCCGCGCAGAAGCGCTGG
Source organism: Limisphaerales bacterium (assembly GCA_965203425.1). GTDB lineage: Bacteria > Verrucomicrobiota > Verrucomicrobiia > Limisphaerales > AAA164-E04 > UBA2970. The sequence continues at coordinate 1,858,187 of OZ241891.1, forward strand.
ATCGTGACCGCTTTGATAGACGCCCATCTATTGCCCCACCGCATTTACGAAACCATTTTCTAACACCTTGAAAAACCGTCGCTCTGCCTCTCGCATGCAAAACCCAATTGCCGAACCGTTAAAGTTACAATCCACTTCTTCGCTTGTATGGCCGAAGCGGTGGATTCGTTGCGCGGGCGCGTTGTTGACAGTTGCGCTTTTTCTCGAACTTTGCATGGCGTATGCGGCGTTTGAATTCCCTTTGGGTTGGGGGACGCTGTATGGCATTGGCTGGCTAGGGAGCGGTTTTGCCGGCTATCGTTTGGCGCGATTGCACGGCGATATTGAAGCGCCCTGCAAATGCCTTGGACACTTTTTGGAATGGTGGCCGTGGGCAAAGGATCGGGAAGAGTTTTTGGCGTGGATGATTCTGGCGTGTTTGCTGGGCGCGGCTCTCTTTGCCTTGCTCCGAAAATCGCCGCATAGAATTTTCGCCTCCTCGCCCAATTGACCGATGAGCGCGGGAAAGGCGGACGAAGCTTTTAATTGGCGGCGCGGCATCGGCTACGCCGCATTGCTGAAGGCGATTCTGCTTGCAGTGACTTTGGCGGCGGCTTGGGCGAATTCCGAAGTGCACGAGGCGCGGTTTCGCAAGTTGTGGGTTCAATGGCCGCCGGGCAAGAAACCGGATGCGCTCTCGGTGTTCACGGCTTATGATGGCGCGCATTACCTGCTCATCGCCAAGGAAGGCTACTCGGCCAGCCCCTATTCGGCGGCGTTCTATCCTTTGTGGCCGGCCTTGATTCGCGCCGGCGTGTGGCTGTTTGGAGATTCTTCTTCTTCCAAGGCTTACGTGGTTTCAAGCTTGGTGTTGGCAAACGCGCTATCGTTTTTTGGGTTGGCCTTGTTTTATCGCGTAGTCGTGGATTGGCGGCGACGAGAAGTATCGCAAAACTCCGCAGTCGAGTTGCCCGACAAAGATGATAGATCGGCTCAGAACATTGCAAAGGCAAGCCTACTCTTGTTGGCGTTTTATCCAGGGTCCATTTTCTTTCAGTTTCCCTATAGCGAGTCCTTGTTTTTTGTTTATTGATGGGGTTCATGCGCGGGCTTCAAACAGGCCGTTCCTCTCTGATTTGGGCATGCGGATGTATGTTGCCATTGGTGCGGGGACCGGGAGTTTTTTGTTTTCTCCCTTTGGTTTGGCGGTTCTTTGCTCGGCGAAATCTTTCTTGGCATGTATTCGCGGCCGTTCCTTTGGGTTGGCTGTCTTACTTTGCCGTGATGTGGCTGGCAATCGGCGACCCTTTCGCTGGTTTTGAAGCGCAGAAGTATTGGGGCGTTCACTCGATAGCAAACCTTGCAGACGTTCCGGGATTTATTGCCGGCTTTTTTCAAACCATGCACTGGCACGAATTCAAAAGTTCTATTTTAGATCGGGTTCTTTTTATTACGGGGCTGTCGTTGTTGCCGTTGCTTTGGCGATTAAATCGAGAGTGGGTTCTTTGGGCGCTGGCTTTGGGTTTGTTGCAGGCTATGAGCGGACAATTTGTTTCTTTGACGAGGTATGGAGCGGTTGTATTTCCGGTTTTTGTTGCTGCGGGTATTTTCCTGCAAAGTTTTCCATCCAAAGCCCCTTTGTGGATTGTCGTCTTCTTGTTTTGGATAGTGCAAATCTTGCTCCTGATTCGGCTAATCACTTATCAGTGGGCGGGTTGAACTACCAAGTGAAAGAGTTTAATCTTCGCTAGATTTGCCGTTTGCGGCTCAGCGATCCTCTTGCTATTTAATGCGCAATTGATTTTTAGGGTTGCGTTGTTTGGTGATTATGATACTCTGCCGAAATGATCCGAGTTTTAGATGATATTTCCGGTTGGGGGCGTTTCTTTGCATTCTTTGCGGCGCGGATGTTTTTTTTCTTTTTGGCGCTTTTTGCCGTTGTTCGGGCAGTTTTCTCTGAGGCAAGTCCGCGTCCAAATATCATTTTAATCATGTGCGACGACATGGGGTTTTCAGACATTGGTTGTTACGGGGGAGAAGTGCAAACTCCTCACTTGGATCGGTTGGCGGCGGAAGGAATGCGGTTCACACAGTTTTACAACAACGCCAAATGTACGACTACCCGCGCGTCGATTTTAACGGGACTTTATCCGCGTTTCGGCAAGCCGGGACACTTGCGGGAGAATATGATTACCTTGGGCGAGGGAATGCAACTGGCCGGATACCGGACGGCGTTGTCCGGAAAGTGGCATTTGCTCAAAGCGCGGGGAGCAAAGAAAAACATTGCAGGGAGTTGGCATCGGGATTTTGATCGTTCAACGCATCCGTATTTTCGCGGGTTTGAAAAGTTTTACGGGTTGTTGGACGGTTGTTGTAATTTCTTTGATCCGGCTCGTCCCGACCCTGCTTACAAAGGAGGAAGGATCCGAAGTTTTGGGCGAAACGATCTACCGGTAACTTCTTTCCCTGATGATTACTATTCGACGGATGCGTTTACCGATCACGCCATCGAGTCCATTCGGGAGTTTGCCTCGGCGGGAAAGCCGTTCTTTCTGCATCTAAACTATACGGCGCCGCACTATCCGCTTCATGCAAAGCCGGAAGATATTGCAAAGTATCGCGGCCGTTATCTTGGAGGTTGGGAGGCTATGCAGTCGGCTCGTTGGAAAAGGCAACAAGCGATGGGCTTAGCGGCGGCGAATTGGAGTCTTACCCAAAGAGATTCTAGAGCTTATGAATGGGCCGGCGCTGATCATAATTTTGAGGACTTTCGCATGGCGGTCTATGCCGCAATGATTGATTCGATGGATCAAAACATCGGCCGTTTGCGGAAAGCATTGGAAGAGGAAGAGATTGAGAGCAACACTTTAATCTTATTTCTTTCCGATAACGGCGGCTGTTCGGAAGAGCCGGGCGGTCGAGATCCAAAGAGGCGCGTTCCCGGCCCAAAGGATGATTACGTAGCGGTGGGCCCCTCTTGGGGTTGGGCGCAGAATACGCCGTTTCGCCGCTATAAGTCTTGGCTTCACGAAGGCGGCATTACAACGCCGATGATTGCGTGGTGGCCGGGAAAGGTACCGGCCGGTTCGATCAATCGGTCGGTAGCGCACATTATTGATTTGTTGCCAACCTGTCTCGAATTGGCCGGCGCGGAATATCCCCAATTATATAAAGAACGAAAGCTGTTACCTGTAGAGGGAAAGAGCATGGTGCCTCTGCTGTTTGGAAAGTCTCGAAAAGGCCATCCCTCACTTTCGTGGTATTGGGCGGGAAACCGCGCTATCCGCCAAGGCGATTGGAAATTGGTATGGGATAAGTTGGAAAAGGATTGGGAATTATACAATCTCAAACAAGATCGTTGCGAGACGAAGAACTTGGCGGCAACGCAGGCCGATCGGGTTGACTCTATGGCTTCGGACTACTTTGATTGGGCAAAATTAGTGGATCTGAATTTGAATAGGAATAAATAAAAAGCGTAGGCGCACTAAAAACGCCAGATTGCGCCTCATTGGGAATTGCAAGTTAGAAGAGGCTTGGATGGTTATCTTTGCCGTCATCGGGCTCTTTTTCAAATTGTTGGCGTTTTTTGGTTCCACCGCGATTTAAGAAGATCATTCGACCAAGTCATCATCATCGCATTCATTAATGGCACCGCGCACAACTCGCGAAAACAAACGAAGGGAGGACACAATTTGAAAAGCGAGAATACCTCCCTCAAAAGTGAGAAAATAATCCGCTATCAACACGTCGGAACGCTCTTCCACCACCGAGAATCGCGGAAAGATAACGCGATGATTCATCCTGTTGACAAATGCGTGTTTCGATTCCAGAGGCGCTTCTTCCTTGAGCCCGAATGCCGCCATATATTTCAGCAGTTTTCGATCCTCATCCACTCCCACAAAGATTCTTCGAATGCTTTCAGTACCGATAACCAGACGCTCGTCTTCGTCAATTTTTGCGCTAAAAAAGGCTCGCTTAAATAGCGCCTCGAGATTCTCCGTTGTAACTTCATCTTCTGCGATGATTTCCGAATCCGCCTCTTTAAAACGATGATGATTTAATTTTGACATAACCAACTCTTTCTCAACATTCCACTAACAATATATTTCCAACGCGCTCTAATGTTCCTCCCCAAAGAACTCAAAATGAATTGATTTCGACAACGCTATGAACCGCTAGCCAACTTGGACACTAATCAAATCAGATCAGCCGTAGGACATACAAACCCTTCTCTATAGTTTCGGGTAGTAAGCGCCGTGGCAGCGGCGGATTCAGGGAAAACTTCCCGCACCGGATCGAATTGCAACAACGGCCCCATGGAAATCGGATACCGATCCAGATCCACGCCGTTTTTCTTCAGATGTTTGATAGTGCGCTCCAACGTGTGAAGGTTGTCGTCCAGGCTTTTGACTTTGCTCAGAATCTCTTTGGCGCGGTTGGGTGAGACGTGGTGTTGCTCGCCTATGTAGTAAGAGATATTGCCAAGGTGGCTAATGCTTGCGGAAAGGTGACCTTCCCAAGCGTCGGAGTTTAGACGGCTTGCATCTCTGGAGAGACAAGCTTCGATGAAGTTTCCAAAGTGATCGCCGCCGCCCTTGAATTCCCGGATGACTTGGAATTGTTTGTCGTAGGCAATGCAATGGGTATAAGATCGTTGCACAAGGTAGCCTTGGGAACCGTAGAAAATCACGCCGATCTTATTGCCTTTGGTTTGCTTGAAAAGTCTGTTGATTTCTTCGTCATCGGAATTGGTGACGTCCAAGCCGCGGGTTTCAAAGACGATGCACTTATCCCCATAGTCGTATAATGAGACTTCAGTGTTAGCGGTGTCCCCGGCGTCGACGTATCTTGGATTATTACGCTCCGCTTGATAGCCAAGGCGACCGCCATAGCTTAAAACCGCTTTGGGTTGAGTGTTAATCCCCAGTCCCCAACGGGCGATGTCGGTCTGGTGCGGGCCTTGATTGCCAAGGTCTCCGTTGCCGTAGTGCCGCTGCCAGTGCCAATCGTAGTGAAATCGCTCGCGGGTAAGTTTGGGGATTGTGTAAGGCGCCGGACCGCTCCAAAGGTTGAAGTCAACGTTGTCCGGGATTTTATAGTCCCCAAGGGGACCGATGGATTTGCGCCGTTTGTAGCAAAGGCCGCGGGCAAAATGAACTTTGCCAATGCCGCCGTCGCGCAGGAATTTCATTGCGTTGATGATGGCCGGGTTGGAGCGGCATTGGGTGCCGACTTGGCACATCCGCTTGTATTTTTTGGCGGCCGCCACCAAGGCGCTCCCTTCGGCAATCGTGTAGCTGATGGGCTTTTCAATGTAGGCGTCCTTCCCCGCTTGCATAGCCCAAACGCCGGCCAACGCATGCCAATGGTTCGGAGTAGCTGTGCTCATCACATCGACGTCGGTAGACTCAAAGGCCAGTCTCATGTCGCTGACGAGCGCAGGACGTTTGCCCTGCCGTTCCTCAATTTCGTTGCAACGGTAGCGGCCAATCTTTTCGTCAATCTCGACAATCACCCGCACTTCAGTTCGCGCATCGCCAACAAAGGCGCCCAGATGCGAGTTTCCCCGCCCGCCGACGCCAATGACGGCCGCTCCCAACTTCTCATTTGCTCCCAGCACCTTGCCAATATAAGGCATGGCAATGATCCCGGCGCCGGCAGCGGCGCTGGTTTGTATAAAACGACGACGATTTACTTTCGGCATAACCCACTCTCTTTCTTTAACGGAATCGATCTCAGCGGAATCCGACAACGAAATTCCATAAAACCGAGCCAAATTATCCCACATAAATTGTGTTGGCAAGGAAATATTTTTCCGACAATGCCGCGAGATTTGATTTGCCTTTGCCGGAGATGGACTTTAAACTTCCATCCTCTTTTCAAGGCAAGGCAAAAGTGCCTTCTAGCCGGCAAAAAAATCAATGAACAGCTACAATATTGCGGTAATCGGCGGGGACGGAACAGGCCCCGAAGTGATTCGAGAAGCGGTCAAAGTGTTGGATGCCGCCGCCCAAAAATTCAATTTCAAAATCCACTACGAATCTTTCGATTTCGGAGGAGATCGCTATTTGCGGACAAAGGAGGCCTTGCCCGATTCAGCAGTCGACGAGCTTCGACGCTTTCCCGCCGTGTTGCTTGGCGCCATCGGGCATCCTGAAGTCCAGCCCGGCATTTTGGAGAAGGGCATTTTGTTGCGCCTGCGTTTTGAGTTGGAGCAATACATCAACCTCCGCCCCGTCAAACTTTACGACGAACGCTTTTGCCCCTTGAAAAACAAAAAGCCAGAAGACGTGGATTTCGTCGTCGTGCGTGAAAACAACGAAGGACTTTACACCGGCTCAGGCGGATTCGTGTTCAAAGACACCCCGCACGAAATCGCCATCCAAGAAAGCGTCAACACCCGGCGCGGCGTCGAGCGTTGCCTGCGCTTCGCCTTCGAATACACCCGCAAACGAAACCAAGAGAAAAAATTGACGCTCTGCGGCAAAACCAACGTGCTTACCTACGCCTTTGACTTGTGGGAACGAGCCTTCCACGAAATCGGCCGGCAAGACTTTCCCGAAGTTCAGCGAGACTACGCCCACGTAGACGCCACAACAATGTGGTTCGTCAAAAATCCAGAATGGTTTGACGTCATCGTCACCGACAACATGTTCGGCGACATCATCACCGACCTTGGCGCCATGATTCAGGGCGGAATGGGCATTGCCGCCGGCGGAAACCTAAACCCCGAAGGAACCAGCATGTTCGAACCCATCGGCGGCAGCGCACCCAAATACACCGGCCAAAACATCATCAACCCGCTGGCCGCAATCTGCGCCGGCCAAATGATGCTGGACTTTTTGGGAGAAACAAAGGCCGCCCAAGCCGTCGAGAAAACCGTCATCCGCGCCGCCCGCGAGAAAATCCAAGGACTTGGCGCCGGCCAAATGGGTTGCTCCACCTCCGAACTCGGCGATTGGATCGCCAACAACTTGTAAAACAAAAAGAAAGTTGCTTTGTTTTCCTTCGCCGCCACCGAAGAGAAACAATTTTACTCCGCTCGCAAACGGAAAAACTCGGATGAAAGCGAAGAACTGCGGAGACGGTACACCGGGCTGATGGCGTTGACGTCGTTCCACGGACCGGCAACGTCGGGAGCGGATTGCAACGTGCCTCCGCTCCAAGAGATTTCCACGCCGTCTTCCAAGCGAGATATTTTGAGAATCGCCGCCGGATCGTAAATGGCAATGCTAAACGTAGCATCCGCCGGAAGATCCCCAACAAGAGAGTCCCTCTTACTTGATAGGACATGATACCAGATTCTCAAACCGTCAGTGTTCATTCCACGGGGGACGTGTAAACGCCTGAATGGATTCCATAAAACTCTCAAATCTGTCAGACTTGCTAGACCCTCAGGCAAAGTCAAACTTGTCAATTGATTCTGATCCAGATTGAGCGAGTACAAATTCGTCAGTCCTTCGGGCAAAGCCAAACTTTTAAAGCGATTCCATGAGAGATTGAGTGTTCTCAGGCTCGTTGTCCCGGCGGGCAGAGTTAGTCTCGTCAATTGATTCTCCGAAAGGTTCAGGTACTGCAAGTTGCTTCTCGGCAAGGTGAAATTAACGAGCTTGTTGCCCGAAAGATTCAAATCCACTAAGCTTGTCAAACCGGCTGGCAAAGTGAGGTTCGTCAACTGATTTCCAGAAAGATTGAGCGAGTACAAATTCGCTAATCCCGCGGGCAAAGCCAGACTCGTCAACTGATTGGTGGCAAGATTCAACGTCCGCAAATTCGCCAACCCCACGGGCAAAGTCAGACTCGTTAACCGATTCTCCCAAAGATCGAGCGTTTGCAAGTTCGCTAAGCCCGTAGGCAATGTCAGACTCGTCAACGAATTCCCTTTAATTTTTAGCGTTTGCAAGTTCACTAAGCCCGCAGACAAAGTCAGGCTCGCCCCGTTGTACTCAAAATCCAGGGAAGTCAAATTCCACAGACCCGTTGGCAAAGTGAGGTTAGTCAACGAATTCCCGGAAAGATTGAGCGTCTGCAAATTCGACAAACCTTCGGGCAAGACGAGACTTGTTAGTCCAAAATTCTCAAAATTCAAAGAGCTAGTGTCTCGATCTACTGGAAGGATGTACGCCTTGCCGTCGTTTTTTGTAACTTGGATTTCTAGAGTTTCGGCGGTTTGGGCTGTGCCGGCAAGAGTTACGGCGAAGGCAATTGTTGTTTGGAAAAGGAGATGTTTTGACTGCATAATAAAATTCATGGGTGTTGAGATGGTTCGACTTTTTCGATTGCGAATTGTTTTCATTGTCTGTTTCTTAAATTTTCCGCTTCTCAAAGCAAGTAAGAAAGAGAGTAAGACATTTTTGGATGCTGTCAAAGCATTTTTGATTTTTTGAGCGAACTTTTTTCGGAGGAAACGCATGAAAATGACAAAGAGCAAGCGGATTGTGGTGCTGGACGGATATACTTTAAATCCCGGAGACCTCAGTTGGGCTGGATTGCAACGGCTGGGAGAATGCGCAATTTTTTGAGAGAACTTTGCCGTCTCAGACAATTTCTCGCGCAATGGATGCTGAGATTGTCTTGACCAACAAAACGCCTTTGGATCGCGCGACCATTTGCGCTTTGTCAAAATTGAAATACATCGGCGTTTTGGCTACCGGCTTCAACGTCGTCGATACGAAAGCGGCGCGGGATCGACAAATTCCGGTGACTAACGTGCCGGCTTACGGAACGCAGTCAGTGGCGCAGATGACCTTTGCACATATTTTGGAGTTGACCCAGCAGGTGGGGCATCATGCCGTAAGCGTGCGGCAAGGAGTTTGGAGTCGATGTTCGGATTTTTGTTATTGGGAACGCCCCTTGTTCGAGCTTGCGGGCGCCTCAATCGGCATTGTCGGATACGGCCGAATCGGAAAAGAGGTGGCGCGTCTTGCTCAGGCTTTCGGCATGAAGGCAATAGCAACTCGAAGTTCCGGGACGGTTGGCGAAGAAGACGGGGTTGTGTTCTGCTCGCTGGAACAGATTTTACAGCAAAGCGACGTGGTTTCTTTGCACTGCCCGCTCACGCCGGAGACGCATCATTTGATCGATGCAAAAAGATTGCGGCTGATGAAAAAAACCGCGTATTTGGTGAACACCGCTCGCGGCGCCCTAGTCGATGAAACGGCGTTGGCCGCTGCGTTGAACGAAGGAAGATTGGCCGGGGCGGGATTGGATGTGTTAGAAACAGAGCCTCCCCGCAACGGCAGTCCTCTTTGCAAGGCGAGAAACTGTTACATCACTCCGCACATCGCATGGGCAACTCGGTCGGCGCGAGAACGTCTGTTGCAAATGGCGGCGAAGAACGTCGAGAATTTTATGAACGATTCCCCTACCAATGTTGTTAATCAAGTCTCGTGAGCCGGCGGCAACTCGAATCCGTCAAAACTCACGAAACAATCTGCCTGCTTTCATAAAGCCCAATCTTATTTCCTAATCTAATTTTATAGAATCTATAAAGTAATCGCCTGTCCGCGCTTGCTTCCGAACTTTGTATTTTCCGCAATCAAGACATCTTGGACGACGCGCCCCTCGATTAAGTGTTCTTGAATAATGCGTTCGAGCGTCTCCGGCGTGCATGAGTGATACCAAGCGGCTTCGGGATAGACGACCGCAATTGGCCCGCGAGCGCAAATGCGCAGGCAGTTCGCTTTGGTGCGGAAAATTTTGGCTTTGTTGGGGGCAAGTTCCAGTTCTTTGAGGCGGTTTTTGAGATAATTCCAAGATTTCAAGCCGTCGGTTTTGAGGCAACACTTGGCGTTTGTTTGGTCCGCGCAGAGAAAGATATGCCGTTGGATCCCGCAAAAGTTATTTTGTTTTTGAATTTCTTCCAGCATTTTCAAGTTCGGTTTTTCCAATGAATAATCTCTTAGTTCTCTTTGGATTGGAAAGATTGGAATTCTAGGATGTGTTTGTCCACTTGTTCTTTTAGCGTTTGGTAGACGGGAAGTGTAACTTGGTTTAGTTCGCGTTTGGCTTGTTCGGAGTTTCTCATTTCAAGGTAAACGCGGGCGAGATGAATGCGGACGCCTTGCTTTTCAAAGTCGCTGGGCGCAAGGGAGGCGGCGTATTGCCAGGCGTCGAGAGCCTCTTGGGGACGCGCCATTTTAGAAGGTTGATCGGAGGTTTTTATACCATAGTACGTTTGGGCGATGTCTTCAGCTAGGTCGAAGTTTTTTGGGTCCAGTTCTAACGCTTTTTTATAGAGCGACAGCGCTTTGTCAAACACTTCGGTATTCGTGAGTTGATAGCATTCCCTAGCCTCGTTGCGAAACAAGAACACAACTGCGCCGAAGTTGTGATAATATAATGGCTCTTGAGGATTGAGCGCGATGGCTTTTTCATAGCAAGCGAAAGCTTCTTTGCCGTTGCCGTTGTGTCCGTAGTAGTTGGCTAAGTTGTTCCAAGCGGCGGGCAGGCGGGGATTGATTTCGACCGCTTTTTGCAAGTGAGGCAGCGCGGCTTGTTCTTCGCCAATATCCGAGAGGAAGCTGGCAAAGGTTAATCGCGCCTGCACGTGGTTTGGGTGGGCGGAGAGGAAGGTTTTGTAGGCTTCTTTGACAGGTTGAACGGCGCGGTTGATTTTCCCAGCTAACGCGATGGTTTCCGTTTCCAAAGCGTCGTGCTGTTGGCTGGCGCGAATCCATTCGCTAATTTTTTGTAATGCGGCGTCGTCTAGTTCGAGAAGGCGTTGGTATTGTTGTTCCGCCGGTTCCGTCTTGGCCGAACTTGGAGAGGAATCTGCCTCTTGTCCTTGCAAGGGCAATAATGCCCCACCAATGATGTAGAGGAAAATCAGAGTGCGTTTCACGTTGGCCGACGGCGGAAAAGTCAAAAAGAAACCGCAATTTCCAAAATGTTTCACCGGCGAGCAGAATTACCCTGTTTGCTGATGTTAGTTTTGTTCACCGACTTTGGATGCGGTAGTATTGTTCGTCGGTGCCGGTTGCGCTAGTTGTTGCCGCGAATCCATTGTCCAGCGCAAGGATGTTCGCCGTTGGATCAATGCGCCAAGGGCCGGAAGGATCTAAGGCTGTTAACAAATCAAATGCCTGCGGTTCTCCAAAATCGGCCTCGAATACAACGCGGACTTGTCCGTTGGCAATCTCCAAACTTGTCAATCGTATAACTGGTGTTTGGACTGGAACTCCTCTGCCTGTGACGGTCACCGTGAAACTTCTCTCCGCCGGCGCCCATCTGTCGTCGCCCGCTTGCCGCGCTATCAACACTATATCCCCCGGCTGCGTCACATTCAAACGAGTGCCCGATGGAAACAAAGTCGCTTCCCCTGTAGAATTGACCTCGTCCACCTCTAACGTCACCGGCAAACCCGAAGTCGCCCCCACAACAGGCAAAGAAATGATCATCTGCGTTCCTTCCATCGCAATAGGCCAAGGCCTATAATCCGTCAAATCCCCAACAGTAATCTCCTGCGAAGCTAAACGAATCCTAAAGGTACCCGTCGCTCTACCTTCCCAGTTCCTATCCTCAACAGTCGCAACAACCTCATACTCCCCAACCGCAGCCGGAACATCAGCCGATCCATCATACATAACCCGCACATTCAACCCCGCCGGTTCCGTCACCACTTCTACCGGACGAACCTCACCTACCAACTGACTCAACGAAGCCTCCACAAAACTAATCCCCGCCTCGCCAGAAGTAATCGTCAGCGTAGCAATCTTAAACCCCTCGTGCGTCTCAGCTGTAACCAAAACACGAACCTCATAAGTGCCCGCATCCACCGGAGACTCCGGACTGCCATTATAGGTAATGCTCACCGCAACACCCGCCGGATCCAGCGACACCATCGCCGATTTCGGATTCCCATCATACCTATGCTCCAAATTCGTAATCTCAATATCCACAGGAATCTTCCTCGCAGACGGAGTAATGGTCAACATAGCCACCGCAACCCCCTCATAGCCTTCCTCATTGACCTCCACGCGAACCTCGTAAGTCCCAGCATCCACCGGAACCTCCAAACTCCCATCGTAAGTAATGACCACCGCCAAACCAGCCGGAACCGTCACTACTCCCACCGCCTTAGGATTCCCATCATACTCCTGCTCCAAATCCGAAACTTCTATCTCCGCTAACCGAACAGCCGGCTGGCCAGTCGCCTCTATCATGAAAGTGCGCTCTACCGGCGCCCAATACTCATCCCCCGCTTGCCTAACAACTAACTCAACATCCCCCGTCCCCCGAATCACTAACCTATTCCCAGAAACAGACGCAAACGCAGACGCATCCGTCCCCTCCCCTACCAAAAACTCTATCGGAAAGTTAACCAGATCATCAGAAGTCGCCGTCGCAATCAATGGTATCTCCCGCGCCTCCCCTATCAACTCCACTCCTATCGGCACCGGAAGAAGCATCCTGATTTCCTGAGGCGCCCTGACTATCTCAAAGACACCCATCACGCTGCCTACCCAGTTCGGATCCTCAATCACCGCAACTACATCATAACGACCAATTAACTGAGGCAACGCATCAAACCCCTCACCATAAGTGATCCGCGCAGCCAAACCTGCAGGAACCGTCACAACTTCCGCAGCCGCTATCTCATTAATCGGCCGAGTCAACGAGCCCGGAACAAAACTAACCTGCGCACTCCCCTTCGCTACAACTAACTCCGCCTCCGCAAAACCAGAATAAACCTCGTCCGGATCAGCAATCCTCGCGCGAACTTCATACGTCCCCGCAGCAACCGGAACCGCTTCGCCACCATCGTAGGTCACTTCAACTGCCAAGCCAGGAGGATCCGTCACCACAGACACCACGCGCGCCGTGCCATCATATACCTGAGCAAGATCCGCCAAAGTAACCATAGCCAAATCCGTTATCTTCAAAGTGCCCTCAGCGCTCCCCGAATACCTCGGATCATTCACAACCGCACTCACCGCATAAGAACCCTGAACCATCGGCGCATCCATAGACCCATCATAAGTCACATCCACATTCAAACCCTCAGGAACCGTCACCACAGAAACAGTCTTCGGCAACCCATCATGACCCTGCACTAAATCCCCCAATGTGACTTCCGCAGGCGCCTTCGTGACCGTGATAGAACCCCCTACAAACACAATATTGTAGTTCGATGAAGTCAGCCCCGAAGGAGTCAAATCATAAACCCCCGCAACCGCTTCTTCCGTGCCACCCCCCTCATCAAACTCTAAAATACCCCCCAACACATCCGGCCCCTCCTCATTCACAAAACCAGAATAACTCACCATGAAAACCGGATTCGTCTCCCCAAACTCACGCATCACATCATTCGCCGTAATAGTCAACACAGGACGATTCACCGGAGGAGGCTCGATGATTGCGGAGCGGCTTGCCGTGATGAGTTTAGACGGGCCAAAAGGATACCAGCGGTCGGACACTTTGGCGCGAACTTCCAGCAAATAATCGTCTTCGATTAGCGGCGCAAACGCAAAACGACCGGCCTCCTCCACTTCGTGTAGTGATGGCTCGACAATTTCCATTGTGTCCACAAGTTCTAGATCGTCAAAATACCAACCCCATTCGGAGGGAGACGACCCATTATAGGGAAAGAATCTTCCGCCATTTTTGAGCGCAAAGACAAAACGGAGGCGAATATGTTGGAAGGCAAAGGAGGAAAGATCGGCGGTTCGCCGGAAGAATCTAGGTTCGCCGCGCTGAGAACTGCCTCGCGCACTGCCGGCTTGAGACCAAATCACAGTCCAATGCGCGCCGCCGTCAACGCTCGCTTCCACTTGCGCGATTTCATCTGAAGTAGCAACCGTCAATCGGCTCTGAAAGCGCAACGCGCCGCTTCTGCCCGGACGGAAGACTCGATTCCAGTTGAGGATTTGTTTATCTCCCGTCGGATGAACGAGGCGAAAACTATATCGGCCCGAATGTTTGACGGATGAAGTGCGGGCAGAATATCTGCCGGTGGTTTCCTCTTCAAAATCGCTTAAACGCGTTTCCGCGCCTTCGACGCCGTCAATCGGAATCAAAAGGTTTTGTCGCCATTGATAGGCGGTTGCTCCGTCAACGGTTGAAAAGGTGAACGAAGTATCCATCCGGGGTGGAATGGTGTCCGGGCCGGCAATTTGCGGCGGACGATAAATCGGAGTAAAATCCACTTTCGCATTTCTCGAACGAGACACGGCAACCGATTCGATTTTCTCCGCAAAGCCCGCTTCCGAAAAAGTGACTTGATATCTGCCGTTGCGGGGAACCGGCACGCCAAAGCCGCCGGAATTGTGAGTCAACGCGTAGAAGTCCGAGCCTTTCACATCGACCCGAATGCCTCCCAAACCTTCGCCGGAATCATAAAAGCGATTGCCGTTCAAATCGTAGTAGGCCACGCCGGTGACAAAGGGTGTAATGTTCTGCCGAGTTCCAAACTCTTGGGTTACTAATTGCGGTCCCACATCCCCCTTCGAGCCGTTAATCACGCCAACCCCAACTTCTTTCCATATGGGATTGTGAATGCTCAAGCGATGTCCGGGCGGATTTTGGATGCCTTGGGGTTCGTTGCGTCCCCAATCGACGTTGAACCCCGCATGCCCATGAAAGATGGATTTCGCATAAGCATAAACATTTTCCCCTATTGCAGTCCATGAATAGCCGGCGTCTTTGGCTCGATTTTCGGGTCGGCTTCCGTCACTGCCTCCGTGTCCTTGAAAATTGTTGTCAAACATGTCCTGCGTATGGCGTCGGGCCGCCTTGGTCAACGCCGCATTCGGCACAAGGACGCCGGCGACCGGCAGATGATTAAATCCCTCTTCCGGCGCATTAAGCACCCAGTCCAAATCGACATTCAAAGAACGATAAGCGCCAAGCACGTCTGGATCCTCCGTTTCGACAAGCCGACGGCCTTCGGCTTTGGGGTCGATCCGCGCCCGATTGATGAGTTCGACATAGGCTTGCTCATCGCCCGTCAAATCGCCAATATCATAGCGTCTCTTTCCATTTAAGGGGAAAAACGTCGTCTCCTCTTGCGGCGTCCAGTCGCCAACTGCCGTAAACGCCGGCGGCGCCTGCGGATGCGGAGCATCCACGACAAGCGAGGCGACTTGCGAGTTCAGGTTTAAGTTTGCGGACGGCAATGCAAGCAAAGCGACAACCCGCAACAGTGGCAAGGAAGCAGAGAAAGATTCTCGATCTGTTGACGCGAAGGGCGGCATAATGAACAGCGTTTCTTTAGTTTAGAGTTTCTTTAGTTTAGACTCAGCAATGACGAGAAAACTATATGGCCACGGTAGCAAGATTCCAAATGCAAAATGCGCTCTTATGCTACGCCTGGGATCTTGTCAGAGGCGAATTGCGGGAGACAACAACGAATAGCATGCATATTTGAAAATAATCTGAAAAATTTGAGCAAATGGCGTCGCCTTTGCGGATGATTGTTCAAGCGGATGCTTCTCGGATTGGTCTTTTGTCTAACAATCGTTCGTTGTGAAATTTTGCGCTGGCGGCGGGGTTGTTTGTTGCAAAATGGGCGCCTGACTAGCAGACTTTGCCGCTTATGGGCAAGAGACAGAAACATTCGAAACCGCGCCCTCCCAAAAAGTCAAAGTGGCCATTGGCGGCCGTTGGGTTTCTTTTGGCTGTGGGTTGCGGAATCTTCCTCATCCAAAAAATGCGGCCGACTCAGCAAAAACCAGAGGCGCCAACCTCATCCGCTTCAATCTTGGAACCGGAGGAAATTGTTTTCGCGCAATATGCCGGCTCGGAAAGTTGCCGGGAATGCCATCCGTCCGCTTTTGATTCTTGGAAAATCTCCAACCACGGTCTGGCTGAGCGTTTGCCAAGCGCCACTTTGGACGATCCCGCTTTTCATAACAGACGCCCTTTTGCCCACGGCGGCACGGAAACGCATCCAACGCTTTCTAATGGAAGCCGTCAAATTGCCTCGCTCGGATTCGAAGGCAAAATCGCCCACCACGAAGTCCAGCGAATTATCGGCCACGAACCCCTCCGCCAATTTCTCGTTTCGCATGAGGGCGGGCGTCTTCAAGCAATGGACGCCGCTTTTGATCCCGCCGACAAGAGCTGGTTTTGCGTCTACGGCGAGGAAGACAGACGTCCCGGCGAATGGGGACATTGGACAGGACGAGGCATGAACTGGAACAGCATGTGCGCTTCCTGCCACAATACACGGCTTCGCAAAAACTACGATCCCATTGCCGACGCCTATAAAACTTCTATGGCCGAACGCTCCGTGGGTTGCGAAGCCTGCCACGGACCGATGAAAGACCACGTCCAGTGGCAACAACAAAACCCAACATCGCAAACACCAGACCCTTCCATCCAAAAGCGCACTCCCACGCAAGTTCTCGATACCTGCGGCAGTTGCCACTCCCGCCGCGCCGAACTTACCGGAGACTTCTATCCCGGAGAATTTTACTTTGATCACTACAACCTTGCCGTTCCGGATGAATCCGACATCTTCTATTCGGACGGTCAAGTGCGCGACGAAAACTACGTCTTTACCTCCTTCATCAGCAGCCGAATGCACCAAGCGGGCGTTCATTGCATGGACTGCCACCATCCGCACTCCACCAAAACCATCCTCCCAGGCAACGCGCTTTGCATGCGCTGTCACAACGGCTCTCATCCCAACAGCCCAAAGATCGAGCCGCTCGCCCATTCCCACCACCCCGAAAACAGCGAAGGCAACCTTTGCGTCAACTGCCACATGCCGCACACCACCTACATGCAACGGCATCCGCGTCGAGATCACGGCTTTACCATTCCCGACCCCCTCATGACCCAACGCCTTGGCATCCCCAATGCTTGCAACCGATGCCATCAAGACCAGAAAGTCGAATGGGCCGTCCGCTCTGTCGAAGACTGGTATGGAGACCGCATGAACCGCTACGAACGCCAGCGAACCCAATGGATCGCCGAAGCCCGGCAAGGACTACCCTCCGCGCGAAAACCATTGATCCAAATGCTTCAAAACACGGCGGAAGAAAACCCCGAAGACGCGGAAACATCGCCGCTTTGGAAAGCCAGCGCCGCCCGCCTCTTATCCCCGTGGATCGATCGCACCGAAGTGCAAAACGCCCTTCTCAACGCGCTTGCCCATACTAATGCCCTTGTTCGCGCCCAAGCCGCCGTCGCCCTTGCCCCACTGGCAGAAAACCAACACCCAGAAACCGTCCGCGCGCTGAACCGCCTCCTGAAAGACCCGCATCGGAACGTTCGCATCAACGCCGCTTGGGCGCTCCGACACCAACTCGACGCCTCCAGCCAAGCCGGCCAAGAACTCCTCCACTACATGCAACACAACAGCGACCAACCCACCGGCCAAATGCAGCTCGGCGCTTGGGCATTGTCCCAACAAAATCTCGACGACGCCCTGCGCCACTACGCCCAAGCCGCCCATTGGGACCCCAACTCGCCGCCCATCCGCCACGAACTATCTATCGTGCACAGCCAAATCGGCAATCACCAAGAAGCACTCAAAGAACTCCAAGCCGCTTGCCGCCTCGCTCCCAACGAAGCCGAATACCAATACAAACTCGGCCTCGCGTGGAATGAGTTGAACAATCTCGACCAAACAGTGGCCGCTTTTGAAAAAGCCGTCCAATCCGACCCAACGCACTCCCGCGCTTGGTACAACCTCGGCCTGGCAAAAAACCAGCAAGGGAATCCAGAAGACGCCCTCCAAGCCCTCTCCAAAGCCGAATCCGCCGCCCCCAACGACCCAGACATCCCCTATGCGCGAGCCACGATCCTTTACCGACTCGGCCGCTACTTCGAAGCGAAACAAGCCGCCGGCCGAGCATTAACCATTCGCCCAGACTATGCGCCGGCCCGTCAACTGCTCAACTCCCTGCCCCGCGATCCGCAATGACAAACATCCCCAACAAGCCGGACGCTAGCGCCATCTCGCGAAAGCGCCGAGAAAACCTTCCGATGCAAAACCCCGTCATCGTCGCCCTCGACGTTCCCACAATCCAACGAGCAACCGACCTAATCGACTGCATCGGCAACCAAGCAGGCGCATTCAAAGTCGGCATGGAACTATTCACCGCCGCCGGCCCCAAAATCATCAACCGTATCCGCAACCGAGGCGCCGCCGTATTTCTCGACCTGAAATACCACGACATTCCCAACACAGCGGCCAGCGCCATCCGCGCCGCCATTCGCCTCAACGTGCAAATGCTAACCATTCACATCGCAGGCGGGCGAGACATGATTCAAGCCGCACAAACCGCCGCCCAAGAAGAATCCGCCTCTCTCGGCATCCAGCCGCCTTGGTTGCTCGGAGTGTCCGTCCTCACCAGCATGAATCAAAACGACCTCCAACAAATCGGAATTCACAGCCCAGTCGCCGATCAAGTGCAAAATCTCGTTTCGCTGGGACTCAAAGCCGGGCTTCTGGGATTTGTCTGCTCCCCGCAAGAAATCATCCGCTTACGGCAAACCCTCCCAACCGACGCCAAACTCGTTACTCCGGGCATTCGCCCAACCACCGCCCAAGACGACCAAAAACGAACCATGACTCCCGCCGAAGCCCTCCAAGCCGGCGCCGACCGACTAGTGATTGGACGCCCCATCTACGCCGCCCCCGACCCCGCCAAAGCCTTAGAAAACATCCTCGCCACCATCCAATAGCTCACATATCATAGATACTCTCCACAAGCATGGCACTCTTCACAAAAAGACATTCCATCCGAATCACCCGCCAAGATTTAGGCAGTCAAAAAGGAAACACGCTGCGACGTCTCAAAGCCAAAATTTGGCAGGAACGTCCCCGCCGTCGCCTTTTCGAGAAGAGAAAATTCCAAAGCAAATGGTCGAGAGAAATTTACTTGCCAAAACATTTGGACTTTCTGGAAAACTACGAAGATACTACGACCTATTTCCATTCCGTGCGAAAAGTGGTTTCGGACAAAAAGAAACTCAAGAGACTCGATTTTTCAAAGATCCGAAACATTTCTTCATCGGCAGCGTTGGCATTGGCGAGCGAAGTAGATTGTTGGAATCAAGCCGTGGGCGGCAGATTGCGGGCGGATACCGAATCATGGCACCCGGACATCCAAAGATTACTGGCGCAAATGGGATATTTCAAACTTCTCGATCTACCACAACCGTCAGAACGCCCCAAAGAGGGAAACACGATATTTACTCAATTTTATCGCGGTGGATCCAAAACAGCGAACAAAGGCGAAGTAGCAAAAACGCTTCGAGAAAACATTGAGGAAATCGTTGGAAGAAAAATGCAAAACCACGCACTGTTGTTCACCGGGCTAACGGAAGCCATCACAAACGTCGGGCAACACGCCTACTACGATTCGAAGAAAAAACCTTACGGCAACAAACCGTGGTGGCTATCAGCCTCTTGGAACAAGAAGACTCGGCGTTTATGCGTCACTTTCTACGACCACGGCGTTGGAATTCCCGAAACTCTCCCCCAAAATCCATTTTTCAAAAAAATGATTGACTGGAACATAGAAAACAACGATTCTCGAAAAATTGCCGCGGCAATGGAAGCTAAACGAACCTCCACCAAGCAGCCGGAACGAGGGCTTGGACTGCAAGACTTGGTCCACTTTGCAAAAGCCTCCGCCGACGGTCAGTTGCGCATTTACAGCAAAAGAGGTAAATTTCAAATGGCTTGGAAAGGGGGAAATCTCAATGGAGAATCTTCAGAAGACTTAACAGAATCTAAAGAAGAGTTCAAAAACTCGATAGGCGGCACGCTCATTGAGTGGTCCGTCGTGCTTTCTCATGAAAATTAAGCAAATCCATATCGGGCGGGATTTTTCGGATGTGCCGATGGGCAGGTATCATCCCGCCGACGGCAATTTTAGCGGACAAAGGTTTCGCGAGGAGTTTCTAGCGCCGGCTTTGCGGGACGGGAACAACGTCGTTGAAGTCACTATTGACGACACCGAAGGATTCGGCTCTTCCTTTCTGGAAGAAGCCTTCGGCGGCTTGGTGCGCAAGCACGGCTTTACAAGTCAAGACCTCGAAAAGCGTTTGAAAATTAAATACCAAAAACCAGAATTCAAGATGTACGAAACATCTATCTGGAGACACATCCGAAACGCCAAACCGGAAAAAGAACCTGCCTGACAACAGAGAACTTGCCCAATTATCCGAGTTCCTATGTTGTTTAACTTTGCTACAAGCATCCTTCAGTTCCTTCACCACATAGCCCCTGCACTTGTGATCGTACTGGGAGGCGGATTTTTCTTGCAATGGTATTTCGCCAAACGTTCCAACGAATCCGCGCTGATTGATTCCATCCTGCAACGTCTAGATGAAATTCAAAACGACTCGCTTCAATATTGTTTTCCCGATTGGGTTGGCAAAAATGCAAATCCGAAACTTCTGGATCAGCGAGTCAAAGGCAATTTACGGACGGTTTATTCAATGATCCAGATTTACTCGGATCGGTATTTTTCCAAACACAAAGAAGAACTGGAAATATTTGTCAGCAGAATTTTTGAACTAACTACATCGGGAAACTTCGAATCTAAAAAACGAGAATCCAATCCGAACAACTATATTCGTATCACAAACACTACCAACGAAATTCGCAAATTGTTGTTGCACAGAAAGCTCTAATGCTAACTTACGCACTCCGCTAATCATTTGCCCAATGCGCTACTTGCAAACTCAATATTCAAACACAGTTGCCTAGTTTTTAAGCATCCGCATATCGCAATGTTTACCTTCCTTTATCGCGCCAGAATTGACGCACCTTGCCTATCGCAAGTCCATTCGGGCTTCGCAACACCGCCTCGCCTTTCTCCGGCATACGAGACGGCAACTCACCCAAAATCTTGCGCTGTTCAGCGGCACTGAGTGTTTTGGGCGAAAAATGGAGACTGCGATTCGCCAACTCAGCAAAGTTGGTCGCATTGGTTCCAGTGGTGAAAAACGCGTTGGCATCTTGCGACGCCAACCACACGGGAAAACCCCACGAGCGTCCTTGCCTCGCCAACGAACCTAGCAAACCAGACTTGCCTTCCTTCGGCAAAAGCAAGTGCGCTTCATCGACAAAGAGAACGCACTTCAACGGTTGCACGTCGTTTTCAACGGGGAGGGATTGGTTCATACGCTTCATCAAAAAGTTAAGAATCAATGCCACCGCTAGACTTTTGGTGATGGTGTCGTTGCCGAAGCCCTTGAAGTCAATCACCAGCGAGGATTGCAACCATTCGTCCGGAGAGATCGCATTTTGCGCGGAAGCAAACAAGTTGAAATCCACGATTTTGTGAATCAACGCCTTGCGCGTCCATGCCATCCAATTCATCCGCTAGCCCTGCAAAGTCCGGCGTTGACAATGCCTGATACGCCTTGGCAATCGCCCTTTCTTGCTTGGTCCCCAACTGCGGCGCAAAACACCGAATCAACGCCGCAATTTCATAGGCAATGGAGACGTTTTGAGTAGAGTTCTCATCGCAAAGCAAGGGATTAATAGGCAAACTTTCTTGAATCAAACGAACATATTTAGCGCCCGTCAATTGAAGGAATTCGTCTCGAGTTGCCCGTTGATTCGGATTCTGCGGGTCGTCTTCCAACTCGCCCTTCAAATCAAAGAAAACAAAGCGCACGCCTTGCCGAGCCACTTGCGCAAGAAGATCCAGCGCCAGTTGACTCTTTCTTATATTAATCTGGCATATTTTCTGGATCGCTAAACAAGCGTAACATCAACCGCGCTAAAAGTCACAGCCAAACGATGCAAAAGACCAATATAAAGCACCAAATTGCTGTGAACCAAATTGCCGTAAAAGAATTATCGGACGCAATCAAACCCATCAAACCCCAAATCAAAACGCCATTCAAGCAAAAATCGACAATAAAGGCAAATATTAGCGTTCATTAGGTGAGTTCATGGGAATCTACGCTTGCAAGCCGGTTAATATCACCAGAAGCTTTCTCTTGAAAGTCGGGCAACACCGGGTACTGATTGTCGGCATTTTTGGTGAGGTAAAGCCTTTCTTTCCTGCCCAGTTCTTCCATGTTTTCATGAATAACCATACTGATGAACAGCAATCCCGCTTTCTCAAACTCTAGAAGAGCAATAGCAACGTTTTTCGCCTTCTCATTGCCTCGCACTCCGAAGAGATAGAATTTGCGTTTGTTATGCTTTATGGACCAGTCTGCACTGACAGGATATGCGCTGATTGGAGATTGATCCGCAATTGGGTTAAATCTTTTTAGTTTCGTTGTGATGTATTGCCCCAAATCATCGTAAAACGTGCTGCGGATGGATTCTCTGTGCCAATAGCGAATGTTGCACACCTTTTGAACACAGCCTGCGAATTGTAAAATACTTTCATAAAGCATGTCGATGGGGGCGTCTAAGTAAAGATTACCGGTATCGTTTTGGACGTCGTTGTTAATGAGTACGCTGCCTAAAATTCTCTGACGTGTTTCAGTCATATCCAATGTATAGGAAAGGCGCATTAATGTTAGTCCGAAGTCGCAAAGGCGAATGTATCCTTCTCCGCGCGGGCTTTTCACTAGGTAGATGTCCACCATATCGCCGTCCTCGTGTAGTATTGGGAGGATCAGTTGATATTTACCCGGCCGGCGCTCGTAGAAATCAAACTTCACCGCCATGCTCCCCAACAGTTCGCGAATGCGGTTTTTATTGTCCATTGAACAATCTTGTTTGCCGTAGTTCTGGAAAATGCTTGGTGAAATTTGTTGTTCCAGTATCGCGGAAGAAAATCCAAATGGCTTCTTCAAATGTGCGATACTTGTCAGTGATTTTCCTATGCTTTTCTTGCGGCATCATGCTTCCAGAAGCTATCTCCGTTTCTGTGAGTCGATGAATGTGCGGCTTGTTGTAATGGCCGCCCGAATGCCTGCTGATCTCCCCGTGCGGTCCGTTGTAACGAATTAACGTGACAATTTTCAGTAACGATATGTTGATTTCATATTGTAATCCGATGGAAAAATTCTCGATGAATTCGACGCTCCGCCGAATGAAGACCTTGAATTTCTTCTCTTCGTCCGAAACGGATTCCAATTCCAAACGGCAACCAAGGTGACGATTTTCCTCACGGAATCCTTTTACAGGATTCTTATGCACAATCCTCTTTGGTGCCTTTATTATTGCCTGAATTTCAAAATCCTTTAGCATAAATTTCCTTTTGACAATACGAACAAACAAAACTCTATTCGATTGCTTCCGTTTAGTGCAGGATGATTCCTTGTTTTTTGAGTTGTGCATCTAGGTATGCTTGCGGTTTGTCGCTCTTCATTTTGTTGCACGCACCGCAAAGCAATTGCAGATTGCTTGGGTGATCCGTTCCGCCCTTGGACTTCGGCACAATGTGGTCTACTTCCAAGTTACCAATCCGAAACTCGCCGCCGCACCCACCCCCGTTCACCCCTCCGCACTTGCCTTCCTGCTCGCCGAAAAGCCATTTGGCGTGAGTGCGTGATGCGGGGAGTTTGCCTTGATCGGTGCGTTGAAATTTATCCAATTGCTTCGGCTTGCGCAGGTCACGGTTGGTGATGCCCTTCCAGATAGCGAGTTCGTGTTCGCCTCTGTCAATGGCGAGTTTGACCATGCGCTTTTTGATTTCCTTTGCGGCTTGCTCGACCACGTCAATGCCGACCCATTGACGCCCCAGTTTCTCCGCAACAACTAATGAAGTTGCGCATCCGCAAAACGGGTCAAACACCATATCGCCTTCGTTGGAACTCGCCTTGATAATGCGCTCCAGTAACTTCTCTGGTTTCTGCGTCGGGTAGCCGGTACGCTCTTTGGCCATGTTGTTTATCGATGGAATGCGAAAAACATCTGGCGACACTTTCCCTTTGGGGTTAGGATGTCCGTAAGTGTCTTTATTTTTTCCCTTCAACCACCCACTTGTTGGTTCGTATGGAATGCGGATGTCGTCTGGGTTAAAAGTTGGATTTGCTTTATGATCTTTGGCGTAAAACAGAATGATGTCGTGCTTGCGTGGGAAGAACCGTTTGGTTGCGCTTGACCCGTTGTAATACCACCAGACGACTTCGTTGCGGAAGTTTTCCGGCCCGAAAATGGCGTCCATAACCATTTTCAAGTAATGCGAGGCGGTGGGGTCGCAGTGTAAATAGATGCTTCCGGTTTCTTTGAGGAGGCGGCGGCATTCAATCAAGCGCAGGCTCATCCAAACGAGGTAGCTGAACATACTTCCCCCGTGCGTTGCCCGCGCTCCTGCAATGGCGCTGTAAAGTGGAGAAACATCGTGGATGTAAGCCCGTTTTTCGCGTGCGAACAGCGGGAGGTCTTCGCCGGAATAGTTCGCCAGCAAGGCGTGTTCGGCTTTGTCTAAGTCTGTTTCGTGCCAAATGTCGCGAAAGACCGGATGTTTTCCGATTGCGTGAGTGTAAATCTGATTGCTGTTGAATGGCGGGTCAAGATAGATCAAGTCGATCAATCTTGAGTTCATTCGGCGCATCACGTGCAGGTTGTCTCCGAGGAAGAGAGTCTTGTTTTTCCAGTTTGGCTCTATGGCTCTTTCCGCTGCTTGTTTCGTTGTCATATGTTCGTTGTTTTCAAACTCGGATCAGCCCGTACTGACCAAGCATCCATGATGTCGCTGAGAATCGCAAGTTCGGGGACGCTCTTCGAAAGGCAGTTGCGTCATTTTGCGGTCTTTTTGGCCGCTTTCTTTGTTGTCTTTTTTGCGCTTGCCGCTTTCTTGGTCGTTTTCTTGGCCGCCTTTTTTGCGGTTTTCTTTTTGGCAGATTTCTTGACCACCGGGACTTTGGCGGGTTCAACTGCATTTTCGGCCTTCTTGGCCGCTTTTTTCGTTGTTTTCTTTTTTACGGATTTCTTGGCTGAGGCTTTGGCTGGTTCTGGCTCGGCGGGTTGGACTGCGTCTTTGGTCTTCTCTGCGCTTTTCTTTTTGGCGGATTTTTGGACGGAGGCTTTTGTGAGTTCGAACTCGGTTGGCTCGACCGGCTCTCCTTTGTCGAATTGCTTGACGAATTGAAGCGCGCCATCGGGCAGTTTGAAGCGGCTTGTCAGCAGACCTTCCTTGCGGACGTCGGCGACAACCGTTCTCTCTCCGTCGGCAAGGCTGTAGTTGTAGCCAACGCCGAGTTCTTCGACGGAGCCGGCCATTTTTTCAAAGGCCGGATTGTCTTTGATGGCCAGCGCAATCGGGCAGGAGGCCGTGTCTTTTGGTTTCCCTTGACGGATATGTTCTTCTGTTACCTGAATTTTCATTGCATTATTTCGCTTAAAAGAAACTTGTATTTCAAAGTGCCATGTTCCGTTATTTTGGCGTTGTTGGCAAGTTTTTTCTCGGGAGGCTTGACAAGAGGATTGCTTGCTTGCGTTGGGTCATAGATGGCTTTGCCCATCGGGCGCGTGCGCAAAGCGCCGTTCAATTCTTGGCCGATTCGGCGATGCGCGATCTCGACATGCTCGGGGTAAGATTCTGCGCCGATGCCTTTGCGTTCGTGGCGAACCGCCTCCCGGATAGGCGACGATGCGCTTGTGTCGATGGAATTTCTTGGCGACGCAACCATGTTTTCTAAATGCGTTTGCCATGTTTTTATAGATTTATACTTTGCGGTTTATTCTCCGCATTTGCCTTCAGAGGTTTTATTCTCGATGCTATTCCCTAGTTTGCTAATTCATATAAAGTAGAACGATCCTGATGCGTCATTTTTCGTAGGAATCGCAGTCCGCTGCATACACATGGCGCATCTTTCGATATTCATCGGTGCAGTACTTTGTGGAGCGAGACAAAAACAGCACTTCGCTTTTATCTCCCAACAAAGCGATACGGCCGTCCGGCATCCACTCTATATCCCGTAGTCTTTTTCCAATTTTAATTTTCTCAACATATTGGACTTGGTCGTTATAGAGGCGGCAACGATAGATGGATTTACCGCGCAAGGCAGCAATAAGAAAATCGTCCTTCCACAAAGGAAACCAGCGCGCCTCATTCACAACCATGCCGGTGGGAGCTATTGCGGGCACCCAAGCGAATGCCGGCCTTTGGAAGTCTTCATGCCGGCCGGCAAGGTCCTTTGTAATGGTATTCTGAATTCGGCCGCCATATCGGATGCCGTAACTTACATGAGGCCAGCCATAGTCACTTCCCGGTTCTAACAGATTCAATTCGTCGCCGCCTTGCGGTCCGTTCTCCGTTGCCCATAAGCGGCCGTTTTTATCGCGCGCCAATCCTTGCGGACAGCGATGGCCGCTAGTCAGTGTTTCCACCTTTCCGGTGGATATTTCAATACGAATTAGTTTCCCTAAATGAAAATCCGGGTTGTCCACCAGATTAGGCATTTCTCGAATACCTTCCCACCCGTCTTTGCCATGATCGCCAATTATAATTAGCAAGTGTTCGTCGCCATCCATTAACATTTTTCCACCGGCTTGATTGCCGTTTTGCCTAAAATTCAGAGACAACGGTCGCGCATCAAATAGCGTTTTCCATTGCGGCAGGATTGTAATCCCCCCCCCCGCCTTTTCTTCTCGGCGGCAGATTGCGGCGGACAATCGAAACCGGACACCTTCTCCATCAAAATAGTGGTGAGAGACAAACAGCTGGAAACGTTCCGGCGAATGCTCTTTCAATAGAATGTCGGCAACTCGAAATCCATTTATGCCGATAATGAATTCTGGATGTTCGCGGATATATGTTTCCAAACCCGATTTGTTCATCGGGACTTTTTGGTTCAAATAAGATACCTCTCCGTTCGGGGCGATCCGCGCGAGCCGTCCGTGAGGCGTTGCGATTAGTAGGTCTCCACTGCTCAGGCTTTCAATGGCGCCGCCTGTTCCTGTAAACTTTTCCAGAGGAACTATATTTGTTTCCAAAGCCTATAAATGTGTCAGGATGGTTTCGGGAATCTGCGGAAAAAGGCCGGGGATTGCTTCTTTTAGATCGTTTCCCAAATTCTGCATTATTGCGTAGGGAAATATTTTGTATTGAGCAACATATACGCCGGCTGTGAATGTTGCCACTATAATGGCGAGCGCGATTCCTGTTCGAAGTAGGAAAGTTTTCTTCAACAATCGAGAAAAGACTTTTTTATAATCTATCATAGCGGGATCGTACCGTGTTTTAGCATATAGTTTTTACTTTGTTTGAAGTTGGACTTCATTAAATAGAAGATGGGAACGCGGGCAGTGTGAGAGGCTGTTATGCAAGGATTTCTTGCATAACGCGGCCGTGGACGTCGGTAAGGCGCACGTCGCGGCCCGCATAGCGGTAGGTAAGAAGTTGGTGGTCGATTCCCAGTTGATGGAGGACGGTGGCCCAGAGGTCGTAGATGGTGGAGATTTGATGAACGGCGTGGTAGCCGTATTCGTCAGTGGCTCCGCGCACGGCGCCGCCTCGGATGCCGCCGCCGGCCAGCCAGAGGCTGAATCCGTAGGGATTGTGATCTCGCCCGTTAGAGCCTTGAGAGAATGGGGTTCGTCCGAATTCTCCAGTGAAGATGATCAGGGTTCGGTTCAGAAGGCCGCGCGACTTGAGGTCTTTGATAAGACCGGCAATGGGTTGGTCGACTTGGTAGGCCATGTTGCGGTGGCCTTTTTCGAGCTCGCCATGTTGGTCCCACGGGTTGGCGGCGCCGCCGGCCCCGATGCGTTTGGTGAGGCAGGAAAGCTCGATGAATCGGACGCCCCGCTCGACGAGGCGTCGGGCAAGGAGCGCTTGGCGAGCGTAGGCGACTTTTTCCGGATCGGCGTCGTTTAGGCCGTAGAGTTTGCGGGTGGCGTCGGTTTCGCCGCTAATGTCGCAGATTTCAGGGAGGACGGACTGCATGCGGTAGGCGGTTTCGTAGTTTTGGATAGAGGCTTCGACGTCGTCGTGGCCTTGGATGGTTGTGTGAAAGCCGCGGTCGATTTGGTTCACAAAGTCCAGCCGGGATCGCTGTAGGTTGAGGGCTTGGCGAGGACGGATGTTGTCCACCGCTTCATCGCCGTCTGCTTGAAGGATCGAGGCTTGGTGTTGGGCGGGCAGAAAGCCGCTGCTATACAAGCCGACGCCGCCGTGCGGCGGGATGGCGTGGCCGCTTTCTAGGACGACGTAGCTGGGCAGATTTTCGTTTGCGCTGCCAAGTCCGTAGCTGATCCAAGCGCCGGCGCTGGGATGGCCGAGGAAGGGAAAGCCGGTGTGAAGGGCGAAGTTTCCTTGGGCGTGTTCGTTGACCGGGCTGGTCATGGAGCGAATAACGGCAAGTTCGTCGGCGCAGTCGCTCAGGTGGGGAAAGAGGCTGCTGACGTCGAGGCCGCTTTGTCCGTATTTTTGGAATTCAAAGGGACTGGGGAAGATTTGGCCGTTGTTGTTGAATTGGGTGCGTTCGATTTTTAGGGGCATGGGTTGTCCGGCTTCTTGGCGGAGGCGGGGTTTGGGGTCGAAGGAGTCTATGTGCGAGATGCCTCCGGACATGTAGCAGAGGATGACGCTTTTGGCCTTCGGTTCGTTTTGGCGGGCGGGATGTGGCGGCGGGGTTGCAGCGGCAAGCAGCCGGTTTCTGCCGCTGCGGTTGTCTTCGTTCAAGAGGCCGGCCAGCGCCAGCAAACCAAAACCGCTCGAGCATTTTTCGAGCATTTTTCTTCGCGAGATGGGGGGGCGGTTATCGAACATAGATAAACTCCTTCATGTTAAAAATGGCAAGTGCTAGGTCTGTCCAAACCTCGTCTTCGCCTTGTTTTGGGGCGGAAGATTCCATTTGGGATAAGTTTTTTTGCAAGGTCGCAATTTCCCGGCTCCATTGGCGCCGGTGATTTTGTTCGGCTTCCGACAAAACGGAGAGCAAGTCTCGCTCGGAAACGAAGCGGGTGTTTCGGTTGGCGGCGGCGGCGATTTCTTTGGCGGTAAGGGCGCGGTCATAAAGCCGGGCTTCCAGGATTTTGCCTTTCAAGAGGCGGCCGGCGGCCGGTTGACCGTGTCGGAGGCCGAAAAGAACTTCAGATTGCTGGGCGCGAAAAGTTGGCGGTTTTGAGGCGCGGTAAGGTTTGCCGTAGGGTTCGCCGTTGCGGTAGCCGGTGATTGTGCCGTCGGCGGCGTAGGCGATGGCCAGGTGAATCGCCTTTTCAATGGCTTGATTCTCGCGCGGTCCGCCAAAGTCTTGGGAGCGAGCAAATCCGTCGCTCCCCAATATCCAGCGGCGGGGTTGGCGTTCGCCGAATACGATGGCGTCAAAAATCGCGCCGTTTTGTGTTTGGACGGAGAGGGCGCCGCCGCCCCGTTGTTCCAAGTCGTCCAGTTGTAACCAGACTTCCAATGTTTTGGCCGACAAGTCCGCCGTCAATGGAACGCTCTGGGCAAAGGCCGTCTTTCCGTCCAACACTAAGGCGCCGTTTTCAATCTGTGCGTTGCCTTCAAGCGATGCGTGCAACGATCCGACGTTGTCGCGGCCATCTTCGTCAAACAACCACTGCGATATCGGTTTCAGAAAGGCGGGATTGTTTTCGGAAGCGGCCTCTTCGCCGAGCAACCGTTTTTGCGCTGTTTGGCGGAGGCGTGCTTGTTTTGATTGGAGGATTTCGAGAGATTGTTTCTGTTTGGAGATTGTGGCGGCTAGTTTTTTGTAAGCGTCTCGCTGCCGAGCGATGAAGTCGGCGGTTTGCCGGCGCTCTTGCGGTGACGGCATGCGGGCAAAGGCTCGTTGCCAAGCGAAGTCAATCAACTCTTGGACGCCAAATTGTTCGGATTGAAGGCGAAGCCTCCTTCCCCATTGTTGGGCGGCGTTGACCACGAAGTCGCTGTTCATCATCGCTAGGGATTGGCCGGGAACCGTGGTGGTGTTGCGACGGCCTTGGGCGGAAAACGGCACCGGAGCGTCGAAAAGGCCAAGAAACGGGTCCATACGATTGCGGATAACGCTCATGTAAACGGAGCGGTGCGGTTGGTTGCCGGCGATTGGCTTGGCGGGGGGCAGCAAGTCTAGCATTCCGGAGACTTGTAGCAGGGAGTCCCGAATGGACTCCGCTTCAAGACGGCGGATGTTGGCGCAAGAGAGCAAGTCGTTGGTTGGGTCGCGCAGGCGGGCGGCTGTTGAGGCTTCGCCGGCCAGTTGCCAAGTGCGCGTGCTCACTAGGTAACGAATCATGCGTTTGATGGACCATTGATCGCGCTCGGCAAATCGGACGGCCAAGTGATCTAGAAGCTGCGGATGCGTTGGGCGGGCGCCAAGACGGCCGAAGTTATCCGGCGTGCGAACCAATCCTTTGCCGAAAAGGTGATGCCAAATGCGGTTGACGATGACCCGGCGCGGTAGCGGATTGTCGGCGCGAAGCAAGTCTTCGGCAAGGCGGAGGCGGCCGCTGTGTTTTGTTTGGTAGGGAGTGTCGTCAATGGCTTCGAGGAAGCGTCGAGGCACTTTTTCGAGCGGTTTTTTGTGGTTGCCGCGGTCAAACAAGCGTTGGTCTTGAGCCGTCCATTCGGCGACGGTGGGAATTCGAGTGGGAACGGGAACGGCGTTTTCCAGCCGCCGATAGTTTTCTAGGAGCGGTTTGGCGGAAGGCAGTTGGGCGAGAGAATTGGGAAGCAGGCCGAGGCGGAGGGAACGGTCAAGTAATTCGGCCTGAGCGTTGGAAAGACTCCCGTCCTTCCAGTCGTTCACCGCCTTTTCGACTGCGGCCGCATAGGCGTTGACGACTTGCTTGCGATTGGCGGGCGCGGATTCTTCGGCAATTTGGAAGACCGGGTTCAAGTAGTTTCTGGGATTCTGGGGCGGCGCGGGGCTCCCTTGTTTGAAAACGACAACCTCGCGAATGCCGAACCAAGAGCGAGGCTCGTTCTTCACCAGCAAGGGAGCGTCGCCGGCGGTGGTGATTTCTAGGTGAACGTCCTCGCCGTTCCAATAATCCAGCGAGTAGCGTTCCCAATGCCACTTTGCGCCCTTGTCGCCGCGCAATTCGCGGACGGAATAAACGGTGCCGCTGCGTGGATAGTTGTGAACCACGTATCTAGACATGGAACGGTTGTCGCCGCAAACGCGCATCCAAGCTTCGTAATCGCCGTCCAAACGAAAGTCCGGTGAAGTGAACCGGCCTCCGTGTTTGGCGGAATGCAAGTGGGTGAAGACCCCGCCGGGATAAATGCCGGAGAGCGCAGCGTCTCCTTCGGGCGCAACGCTAAAATCTCCGGAGCGGGAGACGCCAGTTGCCAATCCGGCGCCTTCGGCAAACCATTGAGCGTAGTCTTCCTCCCGATCCAATCGCCAACGAATAGGATAGTCTCGCGCCAAATGCTCCCGCCATTGCCGACGATCCGCTTTCCAAGTTTGCGTCAAGGCCAACCATGTTTCTGAAAAGGCTTTGCCGTCGGCGACTTCTTGATCGATGACACGGAGGGGATGCAGCAAGGCTTCCTTGGATTCCGCCTTTTCTACTAGATCGGATTCTGCGGCCAGCCTTTGCCTGAATTCTGACATGAACCGAAGCCAGTCCTCCGCAACGGCGGCGAGGATTTGCGGCTTCAAGGCGGCGAGTTTGATGCGGTGAAGATTCTGTTTTTCCGGCAGGTCGATGGCTTTGCGTCCCGGCCGGGTCGAGCCAAAAACGCCGAACAAGGCATAGTAGTCTTTCTGGCTGATGGGGTCAAACTTGTGATCGTGACAGCGGGCGCAGGAAACGGTCAGCCCCATGAATGCTTTTGAGAATACGTTGATTTGATCGTCGGTGAACCGGACTTTTTCGTCCAGCGCGTCCGTGGGGGCGAATCCGTGAAAAACCATGCGCCAGTGAGCGGTGCCGATCAGGGACTCGTTGACGGCCAAGTGTTCGTTGACGCGCGGCGGTTGCAGTTGATCACCGGCAACGTGCTCGCGAAGCAGTTGATCGTAGGGAACGTCGGCGTTGAGTGCCCGAATGAGATAGTCGCGATACAAGTGCGCGTTGCCGATTTGCGGATCGCCTTCGGAGCCGTGAGACTCGGCGTAGCGAATCCAATCCATCCAGTGCCTCGCCCAGCGTTCGCCAAAATGCGGGCTGGCCAAAAGTTTGTCCGCCAGCGACTCTACCGCCCGTGCTGGATCTTCCTCGTGCGCCCGCAGGAAAGCGCGAACTTGTTCAGCGGTGGGAGGCAAGCCAATGAGGGCAAAGTAAAGACGGCGCGCTAAACTGTTGGCATCAGCGGGGCCGACGGCCTCCAACCCCTTGGCTCTGCGTTGCGCTTCCAAAAATCGGTCTACCGGATGACTCGACCACTCGCTTTCGGGCGGAACGGAGTCGACAATCGGCTGAAAACTCCACCAGCTTTTGCGCCGCTGCATAACTGCTTCCCAGTCTTGGTCTTGTTGAATTTGTTCGGGAGAGGGTGGTTTGTCGCGAGGGTCCGGGGCGCCCATTCGAATCCATCGAACAAAATCGGCAATGACGGCTTCCTCCAACTTGGCGCCGGATTTCGGCATCACCAAGGTCTCCTCATCGTGGCGAATAGCCCAAAGAAGTCGGCTTTCTTCCGGTTTTCCCGGCACAATAACGGGTCCCCCATCGCCCCCGGCCTGCCAACCCGCCCGATGGTCTAAAAGCAGGCCGCCTTTTTGCTTCCCGGCAACGCTGTGGCATTCGTAACAATCCTGCGCCAGAATCGGTCGAATCCGCAACTCAAAGAACTCCGTCTGCTCCGGAGAAAGAGAATCGGGTGCCGCTTTAACCACCAAAACGAGCGCGACAAAAACCCAAACTCCAAAAAATCGGCAATGAGAAAACAATTTCATTAGGCTAGCGCGCCACTTTAGCAAATCCGTACGACTTCGCAATACACAATTCCATTTTGATTTTCAGAACAATGTTTAATGCCGCAAAACTGTTTCCAAAAATTTAGTCAATCTACCTTTCCATCTTCCAAGTAAATGAGCAACGAGAGCCGCAACCAACAACACCCCAACCCCAATCCATCCCCATATCCCCGCTTTTTGATGGACGACGAACAAACTGGCGAATGTGGCAACCCCCGCGGCAACAAACAGAAGAACGTTCCAAAAAAATCGCGCCAGACCGGAAGGCAAGTGTTCTTTGATCAACGACTTTTGGTTGAACAACAAAAAGAAAGAAATATAAGCGATGGGCAAAAGCGCAAAGCCAAAGACCGAAGTCGGCACCGCAAGATACGCGCCCACCTCTTTCCAGAAGAAGGGACCGAAAACGCCGGTGCAGGCGGCCAAACAACCAAGCTTAAAAGGCCAGCCCGAATGAGGAAGTCCGAAGATCTCGCAAATCACAAACCCGGAGATCAGCATGAGAATGGTGATGGTGGAAAGCGCCATACCAAGCACGCCAAGCCCAAAAATCCAATGGGCAAATCCCTTGCCGGTCAAAGCCTCCAAAGAAAACGCCAGTTCAAAAACGTCGCGACGGATCAACTTGGCCGCCAGTCTCTTTTCCGCCTCGGCAATTTCGCCCGAATCCTGCTTCGCCCGAACCAAAGCATCCAGCGAGGCATCGTCTTGGACGCTCTGCCTTTCCGCATCCGTCCAAGTGCCTTTGACCCGCGCCTTCATTAAATTCTGAAACCCCTTTGCAGACTTTGGATTGTTCGGTTCGACTCGTTCCTCCACCCCGTTCCCTTCGCCAAGAAAACCGGGCGCCGGTTGAGGATGAAATTGATTGGCAGCGGCAATCACCACGCAGCTAGTGGCCAACACAAAGGGAACAAACATGCCGGTGGACAAATCAAAGACCGCCAAGCCACGAAAACTTTTGCCCCAACCTTTAGCCAAAAGCGAATAACCAAGCAGAAAAGTCATGTTAATCCCTACGGCGGTAGCAGCTGCAGCAATCATCACATCCCGCTGTTCCGAAACAATGTGCTCTCGCCAAAAGCTCCGGGCGCCTTCCGGAACGGCCTCCAAAAGCGGAACAAAACCTTCGGCGGGCGCGTTGATACGGCTCAAATCAGGAATAAAACCGCCGAGTATTCGCCCCCAAGGTAACCCCTCCTCCGAAAAACCTACTTTGAGAACCACGCCAATGAAGCTAAGCACAATCATAGCCACCATAATCTTTAGAACTCCTTCATAAATTTTGATGCCGCGACTGCCATTGCCGTAGCTCCATGTAATGCCAACCGTAAGCGCCAAAATCAAAACGCAGACAATCCATCGGCCTGTGTCGTTGCCCAGCAGATTCGGCGCGAGGTTTTGTTGTACCACTCCATTGGCCAAAACAAACTGAGGCAAGCTCCAAACCATGTTGGCCAACAAGGCGGCAATCGCCCATGCCCAGCCGAGAACAGGATTGATGCGCCGATTGATCGCTTGAAAAGGCCGCTCCCCCGTGGAAAGAGTCACAAAAGCAATGCAGCTCAGCATCACGATGCCCAAAACCATCGCCAATGGCTGCACCCAAAGCATGCCGTAGCCCGCCAAAATGCCGAGATACAGACTGCTTGCGAGCGAGCCTCCTCCCAAAGTAATGGCGCTTTGAAGCCAGCCCGGACCAGAAAGCCGAGCATATGTTTTTATTGTCTGGACAACCCCCTTGCCTTGGGCCGTCCGAATCATCTGAAGGTCTTGATCCAACCGATTTTTATCTTCGCTCATATCCACTCCCCTCTTGGTGCGCCAAATTGTTTGCCACACTATCCAACGCAAACCAGCGCCAACTAGGAAAAAGCCATTATGCGCAATCCGATTTTATTGAAAAGCCTTTTCTTTTTTGGGTTGGGTTCGGATTAGGTCGCGTTCCCACTGATACGGTTATGCGCTACGGTGGATCCAAGAGAAGAGCAAACTCAACGAACCCAAAGAAAATTCCTCCTAATTCCCAAAAACCAAAGAATGCGCCGCCAGCAAACAGCGTCAATACAACCTTTAGCTCACGAAAATTCCTCAGCGAATTCCGCCTCGCCGCTTGGCCACCAACCGCTCCAAAACTTTTTTCACAATGGCAAGACGGCGAATTTTCCCATCCCAGATTTCCCTTTTCGCGCTTTTTTGCGTGTTTAGTTGTTTTTTAACGGACCTTTCTTAACTTTTTTCTCTTTTTCTCAATTTGGGCTTGACGTTCTCCGATGAAGAGCCTAAAAATAAAGCAGTTTTTCGTTTATTTGAAAATCCTTATTAGAATTAAATATTTGACGCTATGAAAATATTCTCGTTACGATTGGCAACGGGCCTTTAATTGCCGCTTTTTAGCGGCGTTCGTTGTCTCGGGACTCTCTTCTTTTGTTCCGATCGAACAAAGCTAAGCGCAGTTGGTCATCCATCTCTATCCCAGCCAAGACAATCCCACCAATCAAACCCTCTGGATTTTTAGAGTCTCCTCCACAACGCACACCGCCAATAGTATCCGAACTCCCACAGTCGCCAATTCCAACAATCACAATGGTCGGGACACTCTCCATTTCTTATTGTCCTTCAATGACGGAAACATTTTCGACGCCAACAAGCCCTATTTTCCATTTGACTTCTTTGCTATTTTCTTTTTCCATTTTTTGCTTGTCGATGGAATGGAAGCAGAATGAAAACGGTCGTGCATGACGAAAAAGTGCTTTGTTTGAGGCGGTCTGTTTTGGAGAGGGCGGGCTTGTTTCAAGGCTTGTCTATGCAAGTGGAACGCTACACTCGACTGCTGGCCAACGAGGAAAACTTATTCTTCCTGCCCCGATCTGAGGCCGAGCGAGACTTCTGTTTCAAGCAGTGGATTCCGTATGTTTTGATTACCAAAGGCAACGAGATTTTGCGCTATCGCAGGGGGGACGGCGGCGGGGAAAGCCGGTTGCACGGCATGCTGTCCATTGGCTTTGGCGGCCATGTTACCGAGCAGGACTGCGATGAGCAGGGAGGATACATGGCGGGATTGCTGCGAGAAGTACGCGAGGAAACGGGATTGCAAACTGCCCCGACTTCTGCGGTCGCCGCCATCAACGATGATTCGACCGAAGTGGGAAGAGTGCATTTTGGCATTGTTCACATTATGCGGTTGCCTGACGATGCAAAAGTGAGCCGCCGAAGCGAAATCTCTTCCCCAGAGTTTGTCAGTCTGGCAAAGTCCTTAAAAAATCTCGATAGTTATGAAACTTGGTCTAGGCTGTGCATCGAATCAAAAATAATTGAAAAAAAGATGTAACCTTTCGGCGCCACTGGTGTCTGATATTTCAATTTAACCGAGAATAGAAAATAATCCTAAATACAGACGATGAATAATCAACGAGAGAAAATTAGCGAGTTGGTGCGTCTAGCTGATGCTGGAGTTCCTGAAGCGCAAAGAGAATACGGAACTATGCTCCTAGAAGGAGGTGACGGAGTTGTAAGGAATCCAAGAAGAGGATTCACTTATTTGGAGAAGGCTACGAAACCCGATACTTCAAAATACACAAGCCTTGAAATTGAAGGTATTCGTTATGGCGATCCGTTTGCTAATCTTTTTCTCGGACTTGTCTACTTGGGAGGATTCAAAGTGCATGATGTTCAATTTAGCTATGAACGATCATGGACTCATTTCAATCGATCTGCAGAAAAGGAGTAGTTGACGCTATGCTAATGCTCACAAGATCTGGAAAGGACGGAAGACCTTGCTTCAAGAAACTTTACGAAGGACAACAGCTTGTTAAGTGCGTGGGGTTTGATTTATCGCTTCAACTAACTTGGGC
Source organism: Limisphaerales bacterium (assembly GCA_965203425.1). Taxonomy (GTDB): domain Bacteria; phylum Verrucomicrobiota; class Verrucomicrobiia; order Limisphaerales; family AAA164-E04; genus UBA2970. The sequence continues at coordinate 1,894,717 of OZ241891.1, forward strand.
TTATTTGGCTCAAGCTCGAACCGTGCTAAGGGATGAATATGCAGTCGAAATCCCAGAATGGGGCAAAGTATGGACTCAGGTTTCACAGAAATCAATAGGCGTAAAACCAACAACACAAGGACGCATCAGGCAATCACTACAAGCATCGGAACTTGTTGATTACTACGAAAAATTGGCGAAGGACGATCAATTGGAAACTGCTAGAGAGCAAGCAGAGAAATGGAATCAATCAATAGACTTCGAGCCAAGGTACCACACATTGGACGAAATCCTTGAAATTTATCGGAAAAAAGATTGAAAAAAACTTGAGAAAAAGCTTGACAATTTAATAAACCAAACGAAGTTGCAGGGAAATGGCGGAGACAAAGGCATTTTGGAAAGCCAAATTTGCGGTTGACAAACCGGCAAGCCAAGCCATTCATCTGTCCGAGCATAAGCAAAGGAACGCATTAAAACCAGTTGCCAAAGGACAGGAATCTTGATACTTTGAAAGGTATGGAAACGAATTTTCCAAAAAGAACTGGGCATCTGATTCTTTGTTGGCGTGCTGACGGTAAGGTAGACGCCTTCCCCAGCCAGGCGATTGAACAGCACTGCGAGAAACTGGATGCATTGCGGCGCGGTCAGGAATACACCTTCTTGGAAGAGATTCGGGGTGTGAAGTCGCATCGCCGAGAATCGTTGGTCTAATGCCGCGCAAAGCCGAATTATGAAGAAGATATCGATTTTGATTGGATTAGCGGTTTTCAATTTGACAACCGCGCATGATTGTGTGTATATTGGCGGAATAGACATCCATGAACACCATTATCTCACAAAAGGATACGCGCCGGAATTAATTATTGATCGCGAACTCAAAGAATTAAGATATAGAGGCGGATGGCTGCAATACAAGCTAAAGATTACGGACAGAAGATGGAGGTGCTATCCTGACTTCCATGCGCCCATAGACGGATGGCATCGGTTGACTATAAATTACCCAGAAGGAAGTGCTTGGTCATACATGTTTTTTAGACTTGTGCCTTTTTAGTAAGACTGAAGACAAGGAAAAGACTTGGATTAGAATACGACAAGGTGGTAGAGTTGCCTGCGTCGGAATGGTATAGAACAGAAGGAGAGAATTATGCCTGAATTAATTCAAGGACAACTAGAGAATTACAACAAAGCGAGGCGTAGGAAAGACATTTCTTTGCTTTGCCGTCGCTAAATGGAACAGCCGCCATTGCCGGTTTTTTTGCTCAGTTTACTAGACACGTTGACTTTGACGTCGTCCGCAACGACCAAAGAGTCCGCAGGGACGCTGTGAGTAAGAAAAACGTTGGCGCCAATTGTACTGCGCGTTCCCACAACGGTGTCTCCTCCCATCACCGTTGCGTTGGCATATAAAGTCACTCGATCGTGAATTGTGGGATGCCGTTTTTTGCCCCGCAGGGCTTGGCCGCCAGAAAGAGAGCGCCCAATAAGCGCCACGCCTTGATACATTTTTACCCGCTCGCCAATCTCGCTGGTTTCCCCAATCACGGCGCCGGTGCCGTGATCGATAAAAAAGTAGGGTCCGATTCTTGCCCCCGGATGCAAGTCCATCCCTGTCCGGCTATGCGCCCATTCGGTCATAATGCGCGGTAGCAAGGGGACGCGCCGCAAATACAACAAATGCGAAAGCCGCTGAACCGCAATTGTTTCAATAAAGGGATAGGCGACGATCACCTCCTCGAGGCTCAACGCAGCCGGATCCCCATTGTAAGCCGCCTCCGTGTCTGTTCGCAGAATCTCCCGAATAGACGGCAATCGCTCCAAAATCTTCCCCGCCAACCAAGCGGCCTCCTTCCGAAAGTCGGCCGGCCGCAATCCTTCTGGCGGAAAATGCTCCAAACCCTTGTAAATTTCATCCTCTAATCGCCCGCAAACCGAAGCCAACAAATGCGCCGTTTCAGCCATCAGCTCGGCGCGGTGAATCTGTTGATCGTAAAAATAGCCCGGAAACAACAACTTAAGAAGGTCTTGCGTGATTTGCGCAATCGCCGACTTTGACGGGAGATTAGCCCCGTCCACATGATTAATCCCGCCATGCCGAACATAGGATTGCAAAAGCCCTTTGGCAAGACTGGTCACCTTATCGTTCACAAAAAAACTCTAGCCCAACACTCCGCCAAACCGCAAGAACCGCTTCCCTCGTGCCAAACTCCACAAAACCCGAAACCCGACAAAAAACGCTAGACAAAAACTCAACAGTTTGGAAAAGCGCAAAACTTAATTTAGGGCGTGTCGACACTAAATAGCAGGCGGTTTGATCGAAATCTATGGAGATTCCAGATATTTCCCGACACACTGCTGGCAATTCTGCGACGTTAAGTTTGAGCAGTGTCGAGTCCGTCCCGCTCAAAAAGCATTCCGTCGCCACGGTTTCCGAATCTATGGAACTTCCATAATTTCAACCGCGAGAGAGGAAAAGCGGGCGCCGAATCCATAAAAAATCTCAAAAAAATTGCCTGACTAGCCTCGCAACCAGTAAAAAATCACAAATAGGGCGCATTTTCGCCTCGAAATTTTTCGAATTCAGGCTTATATTTTTGATAAACCATGCTATCTTGAGAGGTGTTTTCGGCTTTGCCGAATGGTTGTTAAACAGAAATAAATCAAAGATAGCTTATGCGAACACAAGAAAAGACAGGAAAATTGGCGATTCTCGGCGTTGTCGGGGTTGCTGTGGCGGGGCTTTTGGCGCGAACTGCCAAAGGCATCGTTTCCTTCGTTCAAAACCTTCTTCCCTCCCAGACGCAAAAGGAGGGCGTCCGCGGCGTCCAAGTCTCCGCTTTCTTCCAACCGGCGGCCGCCGTTGCCGTTGGAATCGGTTTGCTTGCCTCTGCGTTTTTCGTTCAAGCCGACGATGATTCCGCTTGAGATTTTTGGGGAAATGTTCAAATCTGGCGCTTGACGAAATAAGGAAATCGGGTAAATTGCTTTTGGCAGGATGAGGTTCAACGCAATATTGACGAAACGAACGGCTCTCGGCTGGGCGGGAATGGCTCTGATTTGGGCAACGCCGGAAAGCCAAGCGCAATTGCTCATCGACGTCTATCCATCCCAAGACAACTCCAACCAAACACTTTGGATTTTTAGCGGTTCATCTGCAGCAAATTACGGAAGCAGCATTCGCAGTAGCGGAAACTATCACGCACGAGACTCTTGGAAATTAAATGCGGCACATGGAGTAGATGTGTACTTCGCCAACCAGCCAACCAACCAGTTGGTTTCTCTTTTTCCTTTGTTTTCCAGCACCAACAACCTGATAGACATCGAGTCTGTTCAAACGAGAATCCCATCTTCTTTTTCCGCCAGCGCAACCAACTCGCCGACAATGACTGCTGGAATCTCGCAAGCAAAACCATCGGCAGTATTTTTATGAACCGGGGATCACGGATAGACTTAGGCGCTGCAAGTGCTGATGAGATGGGAATCCGAGGCACATCAGGAGGCAATCTGGTTTATACCAACGGGCAAACATTCCGCTGGTTTGGCTCTGGCGTTTTGGACAAACCAATCGAGGATTTTATCAATATCGGGAGAGACGTTCGTAACACTGGTAACAATCCTTATTTTGCGGAACGCTTTGCAGGGCATATCCAACTAAGACTACACCGCCACGTCATCCCCGAACCAGAGGAATATGCTCTCGTGTTTGGATTGTTCGCTCTTGGATTTGTCTTTTTTCGTCACTTTCGAAAGAAAACTAGAAATGAAAACATTTAAGGTTGGTCAGCACGTTAGCATTCCTTGCCACATCCAGAAAGGCACGTTTTCAATCGACCGATTGGTAACGGTGGAAACAAAGGAAGGATCCTATTCAGGCTTCGTTCGCAAGGAGTATCTTTGGCAAGATGGAGACAAGCCAGACGGCTACATTCCCGGAGTAATTCAAAGCGCGGATGAAAACACATACACGCTAGGGTTTCCGGGAAGTTGGTTCATTTCTGGATTGATGGATTTCTCTGCGGACTGGATCCAAAAAAACGCAAACTTATTACAGTTGAAAGAGGGTCATCAAACGCAAACAGCATGATTCTCTCGCATAATGATATCCGAACAGCAATCAAAGAAAATCGAATAGTCTTCGATCCTCCGTTGGAAGACAAACAATTCGGAGAAGCCTCTGTGGATTTACGGCTTGGTTTCTCTTTTACCCTTTTGAGGGAGGATTTGCATGGCGTAAAGGTTTCGATTGACAAAGGCATAAAAACGATTGAGTCCGCTGGTTTCTATTTGACACGAGATTTGAAAGAAAAGGATGAATTAGGACAACTGGAGACATTTACGATAAAGCCTAAAATGTTCGTTTTGGCGATGACGTACGAGAAAGTTACCGTGCCTCGCGACATGATTGCCATGGTGGAAGGAAGAAGCACCTATGCGAGAGTTGGGTTGAGCATGCATCAAACGGCGCCGTGGATTCAGCCGGCTTTTGAAGGGCAAATTACTCTGGAAATTATGAACAACGGATCGTTGCCAATCGAGTTAACTCCAATGACTGACTATCCATGCCAACTTACCTTTTTCCGATTAAGTTCCCCAGTTCCTGATGAGAAATCTTACGGATCTCGCAAAACCGACATCTATCAAGGACAAACCCATCCTTTCAGAAGAGTTCAAAAATAACTTCCCTGAAAAATCTCCTTTGAAATAGCGGGCTGGTTGCTTGGCTGTTTCTTTTTCGTGCGCCGTCGGGATTCGTCTCGGCGGCTTTTTGTAGAATTTATGCGGATAACGAAAGAACAATAGGAAAAGATTGCCCCCTATTTGCCGACGCAAAGAGGCAATGTCCGAATCTCTAACTGGCAGATGCTCAATGCCTTGTTATACATGGCGGAGAACGGATGCAAGTGGAGAGGATTGCCCGCTCACTTTGGCCAGTGGTCGACCATTCATCAGAGAATGCTCCGCTGGTCGAAGAAGGGAGTTCTGGACAGAGTGTTTGAGGCTTTGAAAGAGCAGAGGAATGTCTCGCCAGAGGCACTGTCTATTGACAGCACGAGTATCAAGGTTCACCCCGATGGAACGGGCGCGCTAAAAAAACGGCCCGCAGTCCATCGGAAGATCGAGCGGAGGCTGGAATACCAAGATTCATATGGTTGCTGCAAGCGATCGCCATGCAGTGAAGTTCTCGCTGTCGCCAGGGAACGCGCACGACGCGCCCGAAGGCCGCAAGTTGTTGCGCCAGAGGGGAAGGCAGACGGCCAAAGTGCCGTTGCTGATGGACAGGGCGTATGAAGGCGATGCGAACCGCCAGCAAGCCAAAGCGATGGGAATGAGTCCGATAGTGCCGCCCAAGAAGAGCCGTCTTCATCCTTGGCCATACGACAAAGAGCTATACAAGAAACGCAACGAAGTAGAAAGGCTATTCCGCCGGTTGAAAAGCTATCGCCGCGTGTTCTCCAGATTTGACAAACTGGATGTAATATTTATGGGGTTCATCGCATTCGCACTCATATTCGAAATGATCCGTTAGTGTCAACACACCCCAATTGAAATGGACGAGAGAAAGAATATCCCCCTTCCCCCCTCCGTCAACTCTTTTTTGCCAAGCGCAGACTTTAAGTTGGGACGAGTAGGGTCAACAGAGCTTTGCCAAAATTGCCGCGTTTTGGGAGCAAGATTAAGGTTGACAGAATGCATCCATCGGGCGCAAGTTAAAGGGATCTATTCTCGGATTCTCGACGGTCGGAGGGTTTTCTTCGATAGCTTTCCGTATGCTTGCATGGCCTGCATCGAAGGATTCTCTGCGAAATTTGCGAGAAGGAGAGCCACTTTTCCGCCGTCCACAATTCTTTGAGCGCAAGGCGGGAATCACAAACCGCTGCGGCCAACCGGGGGAATTCCCCATTCATTCAGGACTCAGCGACCGTTAGGGAAACAACGTTATATCTGCCGGTAAACAAGGACAAACTTCAGCGCCAACAATCCATAAACAAAGGCATATTCTTCCGTCTCCAGCGCAAGATGAAGGTGAACGTTCGGCGCAAACGGTGCGGGTTTTTTCCGATAAGGCGCATTGAGAAGATGTTGTGGTTATTAGATTGGGATGTTGGCCGGTGAGGAATTTTCGGGTGGTTCCTTTTTCTAATTTCAATGCTCGCAAGTCTTCCAAACTGGAAAGTTCTAGCGAAGATGTTAAGTGTTTTTGGAGCGGAGGAGTTGGGGTAGGCCGGAGAAACGTTGTTCATAGCGAATATTTTTAACGGCGATGGCGATGGCTTTGAGTTGTCCGATGAGGACGACGAGTTTGCGTCCGCGGGTGATGCCGGTGTAAAGGAGGTTTCTTTGGAGCATGATGTATTGTTGGGAGGCAAGGGGGATGACGACGTAGGGGAATTCGGAGCCTTGGGCTTTGTGGATGGTTATGGCGTAGGCGAGGGAGAGTTCGTCCAGATCGCCGAAGTCGTAGGGGACGTTGCGGTTGTCGAAGCGGATGGAGACGGTTTGTTCGACGGGGTCGATTTTTGTGATTTGGCCGATGTCGCCGTTGAAGACTTCTTTGTCGTAGTTGTTTTCGGTTTGGATGACTTTGTCGCGGGGGCGGAATTGCCAGCCGGCGCGATTCGCGGCGGGTTGGTTTGGTTGCGGGGGATTGAGGGCGTTTTGGAGTTCGGTGTTGAGGGATCGGGTGCCGAGGCTGCCGCGGTTCATGGGACAGAGGACTTGGACGTCTCGAATGGGGTCTGCTTGAAATCTTTGGGGGATGCGGTTTTTGGCGACGTGAAGGAGGGTAGAGAGGATTTTTTCTGGTTCGTCGCGTTGGATGAAGAAGAAGTCGGAATTGGATGGGGTGGAGGTGAATGCCGGTGTTTGTCCTCGGTTGATTTGGTGGGCGGCGGCAATGATTTGGCTTCCGGCAGCTTGGCGGAAGATTTCGGTGAGTCGAACAACGGGAGCGGTTGCGCTGATGATGAGGTCTCGAAGAGCGGAGCCGGGTCCGACGGATGGTAGTTGGTCGACGTCGCCAATCAGGAGAAGGTGGCCGTGTTCGGGGAGGGCGCGAAGGAGGCGGTGCATGAGGGGGACGTCCACCATGGAGCATTCGTCGACGATGAGCAGTTGGGTGTCGAGAGGGCGGGATTCGTTGCATTGAAACCCGCCGCGTTGGGGATCCATTTCTAAAAGGCGGTGAATGGTTTTTGCCGGTTGGCCGGTGGATTCGGTCATTCGTTTGGCGGCGCGGCCTGTGGGAGCGCAGAGGAGAAAGGGGATTTGTTTGGCGTCGAGAATTTTGAGGAGGGCGCGAAGGATGGTTGTTTTTCCGACTCCGGGGCCGCCGGTGACAATAACGACGCGGTGGGCGAGGACGGTGGAGATTGCTTGAATTTGTGAGGGAGCTAGCGTGATCCCGATTTGCTTTTGGATCCATTGGATGGCTTTGGGAATGTCCATTGGCGGATAGGCTGCGGGACGAGCGGCTAAGGAAAGGAAGCGATTGGCGATGGTTTGTTCGGCGCGCCGCAAGGCCGGCAGGTAGACGGCTGGTTCTTCTGGGGCGAGTGTCGATTGTCGGTTTTCGGCCGTTCTGGGCGCTTTTTGCGTTTGTTTGCTTTCATCGCTTTTTGGGTAAAGCAGGAGTTCTTGGGTTTCGAGGCTTTGGCGCAATCCGGCCTGGATGACAGCGTCGTCGATTTGCAGGAGTTTTGCCGATTGTTCCAGCAAGAGGTTTTGCGGCAGGCGGCAGTGTCCTTTTGCGGCGGCTTCTCGGAGGAGGTGAAGGATTCCGGCGCGGGCGCGGAGGATGGAGTGGGGTGGAATTCCTGTTTTTTGGGCGATTTGGTCTGCGGTTTTGAAGCCGATGCCGCGGATGTCTTGGCAGAGGATGTAGGGATTGGCGCGGATGGTTTCGATGGCTTTGTCGCCGTAGGTTTTGTAAATGCGCACGGCGCGCCCGGTGCCGACTCCGTGGGAGTGGAGGAAAATCATAATGTCGCGGATGAGGCGTTGTTCGTTCCAGGACTGGCGAATCTTGCGGCGGCGCATTGGTCCGATGCCGTCGATTTGTTCCAGCAATTTGGATCGGTTTTCGATGACGTTGATGATTTGCTGGCCGAAGTGTTTGAGCAGTTTTTGGGCGTAGGCGGGGCCGATGCCTTTGATTAGGCCGCTGCCGAGGTATTTTTCCATTCCTTCGGGCGTGGCCGGCGGGGTTGTTTTGATGGCGACGGCTTGCAGTTGGAGTCCGTGTTCGCGGTCACGCACCCAGTTGCCGGCGGCGTGAATCCATTCTCCGGCGTTAACGGAGGGGAGTTGGCCGACCACGGTCAAAAGCTCTCGCCGTTTGGCGACTTTGACGCGAAGAACAGCGAAGCCGGTTTCTTCGTTGAAGAAGGAGACTCGCTCAATGAGGCCGGCAAGTTCGTCGTTTGAATTTTGCCGGGCGGCCATGCGAGGAGAGTCTGTTGTGTTTGCGCAATGGTTGAGAAAGCGTTTTTGTCGGAAGGTTGCCGGTCTGCGAATAAGTCTAGGGTTTGCGCGAGCCGCTCCAAAGAAGCCAAAGGCCGAGTCCGAGCAGAAGAATGAGCCACCAAAGGTAGCGAAGGCTCCGGGTTGCTTTTTCGAGAAAGGCAAGGGCCACAGGAAAAAAGAAGAGCAGAAAGGCCGCAAAGGCGATCAGAAGCAGGAAGGCGAGCAGAGCGCGTTGGCGCGGATTCATCGAACCGAAGAGGATGGGGACGGATCTTGGAAAGGGTCGACCGGAATCATCGTTGGGACGCCGCCTTCGGATCCGTCGCTGACGACCAAGGGCGATTGGCCGTCCCATTTTTCGACAATCTGAAGGTCGATGAAGGTAGGGTTTTGACGCAGGGCGTCGCCGCGCAGACGAATGGATTCCGCTTCGCCTTCGGCTTTGATGATTGCGGTTTCAGCTTCGATTCTGGCTTGATCTTGGACAAATTTCGCTCTCTTGGCTTCTTGCTCCTGAATCATCTTTTGCTCGATGGCGACAGAGAGTTCCGGGGACAGGCCGATGCCTTGGAGCGCGATGTCGACAATGGATATCAGCGCCGCGCCTTGGGAGGTTTCGCCCAGTTTTTTCCGAGTGCCTTCCAAAGTTCTGTTCTTAACCGATTCTCGTTTTTGGACGATTAATTCCGAGTTTTCGGTGGCGGCGGCTTCTTTGAGGGCTTCGGTGACGCGCGGGCGGATCAGGTTTTGAAAGTAGGCGGGTTGGAGGCCGTCGTCGCTTTGATAGTTTCTCCAAAGCTCGACAATGGAAGCTTCGGGAATGCGGTAGAGAACGCGAAGTTCGGCGTTCACCTGCTGCAGGTCGGAAGTGTAGCATTCGGTCGTCATTTGCTGCGTCTGCTGTTTGATGCTGATTGGGTGAATTTGGGTGACCAGAGGAAGTTTGAAGGTCGGGCCTTCGGAAACAAAGACGTCCGAAACTTTGCCGAGGGTGACGCGCACGCCTCGGTTGCCGGGTTCGACGATGTAGATGGATTGCGAGCCGGCAAGGACGAGGACGAAGACGACGATGCCGGCGCCGATAAGTTTTTGCATTGTTTGAGGATTCATGCGCAATAGAAAATTCTAGATTTTTTGGCTGTGATTTCTTTGGCGAAGCGATATTCGATTATTGTTGTTCGACGTCGGCCGGCGAAGTTGGCTTGCTGACGGGCAAAAGCAGGCCGGCGCCTTTTTGGCCGCCGCTGATGACACGCGGCGTGCGGCCGTCCCAGGTGTCGACTATTTGCAAATCAATGAAAACGGGGTTTTCGGCCAAGGCTCTGCCGCGAATGCGAATGGACTCGGCCTCGCCTTTGGCTTGAATAATCGCGGTTTCGGCGGCGACGCGGGCCTTGTCCTGTTCAAATTTCGCTTTGTCGGCGTTTTGTTTTTGCACCATTTTTTGTTCGATGGAGTTTTCCAGTTGATCGGAGAGCGAAATGTCTTCCAGCACCAAGTCGGCAATGTGAATCAGGTCGCCGACTTTCTTTCGCGCAATGTCCAAAGAGGCAATTTTTACCTGATTGCGTTCCTTGACAGTGTTCTCGGCAGTTCGCTCTTTGGCGACTTCTTTTAGGGCTTCGTCCACTCGGGGATAAACCAGGGAGTTGAACGGATCTCCCTTATATTGCTGAAAAATCTCGACCACCGATTCTTCCGGGATGCGATACAGCACGGCGACAGTCACTTTGATTTCCTGAAGGTTCTCGGAAATGCAGATGGTTTCTCGTTGGACCGTTTTCTGGCGCACGTTGAGAAGCTGAATCGTGCTGACAAAGGGCGGTTTAAACCCGATGCCCTCTTCTTTGAAGTTCGGCGACACTTTGCCCATCGTGACCTGCACGCCGCGATAGCCCGGCGGGACGATGTAGGTGATTTGGGCGCCGAGGATCGCAAGAACGAAAACAGCGACTCCGACGATGACCAACTTGTTGTTTATTTGAACTTCTGCCGGCATAAATCAATAAATACGATGTCAAATTTCGATTAGGAAAATACACGCGAAGGTTTTCGTCAAGGATTTTTTCCAGATATTTTTTTCCCGCTTTGATTTTGAATTCATTAAAATAGCGAAACCAAAGTGAACTACAAGTTGCGCTTCCCAAAATTCTCCGCTTGGAATCCCCGCCGAGAGAATTCGAATCCGGGCAAATTCAAATTTAACGTTGGCAAAAGGAAGGTTCGTTCGCTTAAATCAATCTGCTCTGGGGAATCGACGTTATTGCGAGGAAATGGACGACGAGAAACCAATTTGGCCTAGATTCAAGCCGACCGCGCCTGCCTTTTGAAAAACGTTCAGAATTGGAACAGACATCATTGAGTTATGGGAAACGTGATCATCGTCGGGACCGGTGGCGTGGGGCGAGCGGCGGCGCACAAATGCGCGCAACATCGAAATGTCTTTGCCGAAATTTGCATTGCCAGCCGGAGTATCGAGAAGTGCGAGGCGATTGCGCAAGAAATCGACGGCGGAATTCATCCTGCCGAAGTAGACGCCGACCGGGTTTCCGAAGTGGTTCGTCTAATTCGCCAGCGCAACGCCCAGTTAGTACTCAACGCGGCTTCGCCTTATCAAAACCTCGCCATCATGGACGCCTGCGCGCAAACCGGCGCGCACTACGTCGACACCTCTATGGATGACGAACGCGGACGCATCAAATACGACTACGCCGAGCAGCGAGCCTTTCACGCACGTTTCCAGGAGGCGGGCGCCACGGCCGTGCTAAGCATTGGATTTGATCCGGGCGCGGTAAACGTCTTTTGCGCCCACGCCCAAAAGCGACTCTTCGATTCCATCGAGACAATTGACATTATTGACTGCAACGCCGGAGATCACGGCTACGCCTTTGCCACCAATTTCGATCCCGAAACAAATATCCGAGAAATTTTAGCGCCCGCCATCGCCTTTGAAGAAGGAAAGTTCAAAACAAGCAAGGCGCTGGAAACCCGCCGGCAATTTGACTTTCCCGGCATCGGCCTTCGCGAAGCCCGCTTAATGGCGCACGAAGAAGTGTTGTCCATCGCCGAATTCATCCCCGGCGTGCGCAACGTGCGGTTTTGGATGGCTTTTTCCGAGCAATATCTCCGGCATCTTCGCGTCTTGGAAAACGTCGGAATGACCTCGATCCGTCCCATCCTTCACAAAGGCCGCGAGATTGTGCCACTCCAGTTTCTCAAACGACTCTTGCCGGATCCGGCATCGCTAGCCCCTCGCACTAAGGGAAAGACTTGCATCGGATGTCTATTTGAAGGGCGCAAGGCGGGGCGGCCGCGAAAAACACTAGTCTACAACATCTGCCAACACGAAGCCTGTTATGCCGAAGCCCGATCTCAGGCGGTCTCTTATACAACCGGCGTTTCCGCTACGCTGGCGGCGCGATTGATTCTCTCCGGCCAATGGGCGTTGCCCGGCGTCTTCCACCCCGAACAGTTGGACCCGGACCCGTTTATGAATCAAATGGGCGCAATGGGGCTGCCTTGGCAAATTCAGGAATATTAGCATGGACTACCGCGACTTGCCTTCGCCCTGCTACGTGGTGGATGAAGAGGCTCTTCAACGGAATCTTTCCATTCTGAAATCCGTTCAAGATCGCACCGGCGCCAAAATACTGCTTGCCCTAAAAGGCTTTGCCATGCACCGCGTGTTTCCTCTCCTCAAAACAGCGCTGAACGGAACGGCGGCCAGTTCGGTGAACGAAGCAAAACTCGGCAGGGAACTCTTCGGCGGCGAATTACACGTTTGCTCGCCGGCCTACAGCGATACCGACCTTGACGAACTATTGCCTTTGGTGGATCACTTAGTTTTCAACTCCGTTCCTCAGCTGCGACGCTATCAAGCCCGCGCAACCTCCTTCTCTGAACAGAAAGTGTCGATTGGCCTCCGCATCAATCCCGAATATTCCGAAGTAAAAACGCCTCTCTACAACCCTTGTTGCAAAGATTCCCGATTGGGCGTTCGCCGCGACCAACTGAACGGCGTCGATCTCAATTCAATCGAAGGATTTCACTTTCACACCATGTGCGAACAAAACTCCGACACATTAGAACGCACCATTCAAGTCGTGGAAAAAAACTTTTCAGAATTCTTCGGCGGGCTTCGATGGTTCAATTTCGGAGGCGGCCACCATATTTCCCGCGCAGACTATGACTTAGATCGATTGTGCCGAATAATTAAAACCTTTCAATCCCGGCACGGTTTGCAAGTGTATCTCGAACCGGGGGAAGCAATCGCCTTGAACGCCGGCATATTAGTAGGAAGTGTTCTCGATATAATAGACGGGAAAATTCCCAATGTAATTCTGGACATCTCCGCAACCGCCCATATGCCGGATGTTTTAGAAATGCCGTACCGTCCGGAAGTCCGAGGCGCCGGCCTGCCGGGGGAGAAAGATTATACCTACCAACTCGGAGGCTTAACTTGCTTGGCCGGCGATCGGATAGGAAAGTATTCCTTCGACTCCGCATTGAAACTTGGCGACCGCTTGATCTTTGAAGATATGGCGCACTATACAATGGTCAAGAATACAACGTTCAATGGAGTGCGCCTCCCGGCCATTATCTTGCGCCGGGTATCAGAAGATTTTGAAGTCGTCCGACAATTCAATTATGAAGACTATCGCGACCGCTTGGCCTAGCCGTCTCGAGAGGCAAGTAGAAAACAATGAGTAAAAAAGTTTTAATCATAGGAGCGGGAGGCGTCGGCCGAGTCGTCGCGCACAAGTGCGCGCAAGCGCCAGAGGTCTTTGGCGCGCTTTGTTTGGCCAGCCGGCGAATCGAGAAATGCGACGCCATCGCCAAAGAACTCTCCAATCCAATCCAAACCGAGCAAGTGGACGCCGATAATACGCTGGAATTAATTCAATTAATAAAGCGCTTTCAGCCCAACTTAGTAATCCACGTAGCCTTGCCTTACCAAAACCTCTCCATCATGGACGCCTGCTTGGAAACAGGCGTTCACTATGTTGATACCGCCAACTACGAACCGAGAAACCTCGCCAAGTTTGAATACCATTGGCAGTGGGCATACTATAAGCGCTTCCAAGAACGCGGCATCACGGCGCTACTCGGTTCCGGCTTTGACCCCGGAGTCACCAATGTCTTCTGCGCCTATGCGCAAAAACATCTCTTCAATCGCATTGATACCATCGATATTCTGGATTGTAATGACGGAGACCACGGGCATCCCTTTGCCACTAACTTTAACCCCGAAATTAACATCCGCGAAATTACCGCCAACGGCCGCTATTGGGAAAAAGGAGAATGGCTGGAAACGGCGCCGCTCGCTGAATCGCTGAACTTTGATTTTCCCGGAATCGGCGTCCGCAAGGCTTACCTTATGTACCACGAAGAACTAGAATCCCTCTGCCGCAACATCCCCAATGTGAGGCGAATTCGGTTCTGGATGACTTTTAGCGAATCGTATCTAACGCACCTAAAAGCCTTGGAAAACGTGGGGCTAACGCGCATTGACCCGATTGATTTTAACGGCCAACCCGTAGTGCCGCTTCAGTTTCTCAAAACTCTTCTTCCTGATCCGGGAGAGCTTGGTCCGCGCACAAAAGGCCAAACTTGCATCAGTTGCCTTATTGAAGGGGAACTCAAGACATCTACAAACACGAAATCAAAAACGCCTCAAGAAATTCAAAAATCAGTTGAAACAAAAGAACTTGAAGAGCGTTTAAGACGGAAGGAAACTGACATCTGCCGACGAAAACAAGTATTCATTTACAACAACTGCGATCACCAAGCTTGCTTTCGCGAGGTTGGCTCGCAAGCCGTGTCTTATACCACCGGCGTGCCGGCGATGATTGGCGCTAAAATGATTCTAGAGAGCCGCTGGAACCGCCCCGGCGTCTTTAATATCGAACAATTCGATCCCGATCCCTTCATGGCCGATCTTGAAAAATACGGCCTTCCATGGCATGTTAAAGAAACTGATCTCGCACCTACTCCCACCAATTCGCTTTCTTAAAACATTATGCAAAGAAGAGAATCAGTTGTTCTTTTCCCTATTAGCAGCGGATGAAGGAAACCATGGGATTTACTTCATCAACTTCTATATCTTGCAAACTCTAAAGAGGCAAGCATTCAAGTTTTATTGCTTTTTATAGCAACCTTGTCGAGGAACAAATTAAACAAATTAGAAAAAGGTAGATATCGAGATTTACCAACTAACCGCACTTTTAGTCCCTGCTTTAACAATGACTATTTCATCCTCCCAAATTGCCAAGCCGTCTTTGTTGGTTAACGACATTTGAAAGGTATAGCTCGTTTGCCGCGTTCGGTTTTCTCTGGCATAGTCTTCAATGATCTTTGCGGTTAGCGTGTAGTCGGGAATAGGAGACTCTTGGGTTTCTCCACGGAATTCTCGATATTGTTGAGTTTGTTCGGCCAAGGGATCTTCGGCGACTCCGTATGCCAGGGTTGTCATTGTGAGAACTTCCCCGGTTCGATTTAGTTCCACTCGTATTTTTTTGATTAATAAATCCATGTCGACGTGTTGGGCGGTGTTATTGACAATTCTACTGATAGTGAAGATTGCGGGTTTGTTCGGATCCGATCGTTGCAAGCGTCCTTGGGCAATGACTTGTTCAATCAGTGATTGAGTCAGGGATTGGGCTGCATTGGCAAAATCCTGGATATTGATTTTTCCAAGACTGACGACCAGAGAGCCTCGTTGAGGATCAACGTATCTGGTCTTGCCGGCGCATCCCATGATAAATAGTTGGACGGTCAATGTCAAGACAAAATATTTTTTTGAGTTCATAGTATTATGCTACTGTTTTTGGTGATGATGTTGCGTTAATTTTTAGCCCGAATGAGCTTAAGTTTAAAGTCTTTTGCTGTACGATGAGGGGAAATTGACGTTAGGAAAATTGTCTCGCCGCCGAGGATTTCCCTCGTTTGAAATCGCGACGAAGTTGACGGCACAAGGTCGCCATGCTCGTCAAGCCACTCGAATAAATACTCCAATTGTTTCGCTCTTTTAGTTGCGTTTCGAATCTCAACTTGGACTTTTATAAAGCCGTCAAGAGTGATGGTTTCATTCACGCTTAGTATCTGGGCGCGAACATTCAATATCGGATCCGTGATCACCCGCTTGTCGGCAATAGTTGAGCGGTTTGCCGCAAGTTGTTTGGGCTCGACTGTATTGACGGTGGCGCATCCGGATGAAACCACCAAAACACAAAGAATGAAGAATCGGATAGGGTTTGCGATCGTAAGAGGTTGTGATGGGTAACAATAAGATTGGAAGTTCGATTGATAGATCGGACGTGGATGAAATGAAAGGAGTCTGGATTCACGGTTAATTTTACTGATTGCGTTCCGTCCGGAGTTCTCAATGTCAAACGTCCATCCGCCGGCGTTGGGACGGGGCAATACTGAAATTCTTTTGGCAGAGTAGTCCATGTTCTAATATCCGCAATGTTCACAGCAGCTTGGGCAAGGGCTGTCCCAATCCTTGTGAACAAAGTGACAAAAGTTCCGGCCTCGTCGGCTGCTTCGTTGGCGAGATAGGCTGCCGTTGCCTTTACAATAGTCGAGATTAATGTCTTGGTGATAATGATGGGCAACTCTTTTTTGAAAGCTTGGCCGACAATACTGTCCATGCTGGCGATGGTTTGGGTTGGGACGACTTCGTTTCCAGCATTGACGAGCAGGTTGTAGTGGTAGTCTTCTTGAAACGCCAATTTGGGGAAGGCGGCGCCCACATAGGAGACTTTGCTGATAATGATCGGAATGTCGATGCGAATTTGTTCGCGGATGGGAGCACTGCCAGTTTCGAAGATAACGTAGGAGATGGGATGAAATGTCAAGTTATTGGCTTTGTCAGCAACACGATCCAGCTCTTGCTTAATGTAAGTGTTTTCAGGGGCGAGAGCTAAAAGTTGTTCGAAGGATTTTCTGGATCGTTCCCAATTTGCCGCGACCTCCGAATGATAGAGGAAATAGAGTCCGTTAAGAAAAACGGTAAATGGGTTGACGTAGTCAGCGTATGGTTTTAAATTTTCTAAGTTCGATTTTATAGTGTCAATTTGATCTTGGAAGGCGGCGTCTTTTCTCGCTTTTGCTATGGACTCTTTTTCTTTGATGGTTTGTTCTTCTTCTTGGGCTTTTTCAATTGCCCGTTTGTTTCCTTCTACGGCGTCTTGTTGTCTTTGATACGCTCGAAAGATTTCGACGCGGGTTTTGTCGTGTTCATGGATTTGCCAATAATTGAGCGCTTTGTAAGTGTTGAGCATGATTTTGTCATGCGACCGGCCGCGGTAGGGAAGATTGGCTTGGTTAGAAACGGCCGCGCCCGCCTCGCGAGAAACCGACACTTGAGCCTTATTTTCGTATTCATCAATTTTGTCTTCCGCAATCTGAAAAACTTCTAGGCTGTGTTGAGGGGAATTGTTGCTTCTGAGAGCGGTTGCGTATTCTAAATTCCAGATTATATGGTCTTTGGACTTGACGTTTTTCTCGGCCAGTTTGCCAAATTCTTTGGAGGCGAGGGTTGTTTCCCCGTTTTTCCAATGCCGCATCGCTTTGTCGCCCTGCTGTTGGTACGTCTGACAGGCGGATAGCAGGACAATGACCGGAAGAAATGAAGCCAAGCGAAAGGGTGTTCGTTTCATAGTATTAGTGTAATGTAGTTGGGGAAATGAAGATGATGGATTTCTAGTTTTGCTCCAAACGAAGAATGGCACCTGGAGTCACGCCCAAATTTTCGAGCACTTCGCCTTTTGAGAATTTGGCGGTTACCTAGGTGATTTTGGTTTTGCCGACGTAAACTTCCATGCGGCCGAGGGATTTGCCGGTATCAGGATCCGTTAGTTCTTCTCCAACGGCGTAAAGGTTCCAAATCTGGCCTTTTGCGATGTTGGTGCCTTCGCCTCGGTTGCAGACGAGGATGTTGCCGGTGAGAGATACGACGCGCGCAGGGTAGATGACATCGAGAATTTTTTGGACGGTTTTTGCGGCGGTTTCTGCGGTGACTTCTTGGAGAAGACCATCTGTTGGGTTTCCGTCGGACTGGGCGTAGTCGCCGCCTTCGATGATTGCGATACGCTCGGCCGTTACATCGGCTGTTTCCAAAAGCGCGCCCTCTTGGGTATTATAGATTTTAAGGGTAACGCCGATGCGAAGAATTCTGCGGGAAACCGCCTTTTTGAGGATGGCGAAGACTGCCGCTTCCTTCGGTAATGTCTTGAAAGTCGCCAATGCTTGCAATTGCCAAGTAGTCCGCGTTGCCAATAGTTCCTCCGCTTAGAGATTGTTCTTCTAGGAGACTCTTGACGTCGCTACGGGCTAGAATTTGGAACTTTCTCGTCGTATGAAGCGCTGAGGTTAACTTGTCGTCCAACATTTGAATGACTCGTTCTAGCGAATTCAATTTTCCGTCGGCGAGGGCTTTTTCCTCAAGTGCTTCGCTGACTTTTACTTGGCCAACCGCTAGCCGTTTCGATTGGGCGGATCCTGGTAGAGCCGCGATGACAAGCAATAAGGCGAGAAAGCCGGCTGGCCCTAGACGAAGTGGAAGGGAAGGGTGCATAAGATGGCAATGGCGGTTTATTAGTCGAAGAGACTTTGTTTTTTGTTGATGATTTGCAGGCTCTCGGCGGTATTTACCTTGAGGCCGCTTTGTTTCAGCATTTGTGTGTATCCTTGGAGGGTTTTATACTCGCCTTGGGAGAGAATGCTTTCGCGTTTCAAGTTGTTGAGAAAGGCGATTGTCTCTTTCCAGCGCTGATGGCCTTGGTTGTTCAGTTCCATAGCGACGGAGAGTTTTTGGCCGTTAAAGATGTTGACGGTTCGTTCCCAATCCTTCAAGCCTTGCCGGGAGAGTCGCATTTTGTGAATGCCGGCGTTTGAGCCTAGCTTAATTCATTATCTATTGCCTTAAAAAATGTGCACATTTCTACTGGGTCTGCACCTTCGATAGGTTTAGACTCTAAGAAATGGATCCAATTTTTTCCTACAGCCTTTATGAGGCAGGCTTTTTGCTTTTTTCTGAGATTTGATCTCTGGCTGTCTTCATTATGTCTTTGAGTAGCATCCCCGCGTGTTTTCCCGCACTTGTTAGGTCGTCTTTTATTTCTAGCGAACCTATACGTGACACACTTTCGCAGGCGTTGATCACTTTCAGGGCGATCTCGCAGACTTTTTTTCGGTCATTTTTATGCGTTTGAGGTCGTGGCCGCAGGCGGGGTATTTGGTCAGTTTGTGTCCACATTCAATGCATTCTTCGTGTTCGGATTGTGTGCTCATATCATTCATATTACTGTCAATATACCTATCATTCTTCGAGAGATTCTTCAAGTGCTTTAAGAAGGATTGTTTTTGCGTCGATTTCGAGGGAGTTGACTTTGGTGGTCAAGTCTTCGTTTGGCCAACGGTTGTCGGTAAGGACTTGGATTTCCTTCGTTTCCTCGGTGGTTGATGCTGTTATTACCATCTATGTTTAGTGCGGTCAATGCTTTCGAGGAGGTCGTCTTTGGCTCTACTTAGTTTGCCGGGGTAGTTCAGTGTATATTTGAAAAGAAACGAATTGATTCTTCTTTCCGCATATTCCTCGGCTTCTTCCGGTGTATCTCCGTACAAGAGTGTCCGCTGTTCTATTATTTCCTTTTTTGCGTGTTCCAGTTGTTCTTTTTCCGAGAGGTTTTTGAGTTCATCGAAACGGTTGATTTCTTCCACTTCATCGGCAAACCATTTGCGGACGATAGAATTGGTGACGCCATGCAACTGTCTTGCAATCCAGATGACTTCGTGTTCAGCTCTCCAAAGTCGTGAGCTGGCGTCGGATTGTTCCTGTTTGGTGCCTTCTCTTTTAGCTCTTTTTTCCGCAGCAATGGCTCTGTCTCTCTCTTTGACGGCTTCAAGGAAAGGACGGTCAATTGTGGGGCTGGCTTGGTTGATTATGTAGAGGGCTACGATTACGCTGGCCGCAACCGCGAGTGTTCCTGTGGTTGCATAGATTTTCGTTGTTTTCATGTGTTGAAATTAATCCGGTTCTGAATTTTGGCTGACGTCGATATTTGCATTGAAGAAAACTGCCGCAAGGAAAAACGGTGCGGTTCAAGGTTGGTGTTTTTTGATTTTGACGGCGGTGCCGTAGGCGAGGAGTTCGGCGGCGCCGGTCATCACTTGGGAGGTGACGAAGCGAACGTTGATGATGGCGTCGGCGTC
Source organism: Limisphaerales bacterium (assembly GCA_965203425.1). Lineage (GTDB taxonomy): Bacteria > Verrucomicrobiota > Verrucomicrobiia > Limisphaerales > AAA164-E04 > UBA2970. The sequence continues at coordinate 1,914,373 of OZ241891.1, forward strand.
GAGTTTTTCGGCGTGGGCGGTCATTCGGCGGATGCTTTCGTTGCGGGCTTCCATCAGCATTTCGGTGTATTCCTTGATTTCGCCGCCGACTATGGTGCGGAGGCCGGCAAGGAGGTCTTTGCCGATGTGTTTGGCGCGAATGGTGTTGCCGCGGACGAGGCCGAGGTATTCGGTGATTTGGTAGCCTTCGAGTCGGTCGGAGTTGATGATTAACATAAGCGTGCAGATTTTAAGGTTCGTCTTGCAGTTCTTTGTCGGTTTTTCGGGATTGGATTCGTTCCCAGATTACCGTTCCCAGCAACAGAATAAAGCCGATTGCGGCGGCGGCAAGCCCAATTTGTAGGAGAAGCGGAAGTTGAAGAAAGAACGTCCCAATCGCCCGAAGGGGTTTGACGAACCAAAAAAGTAAGAGAAGCGCGCCGCACCAAAGGAGGAGGAAACCGAAGAGTCGTGCCAGTTTGGTCATATTTGGATTCTGTAATTTTGCAATGGGAGGATAGTAATAGTTCGGCCTTTTTGACAAGCCCTGCCAATTTCTGAAGAGCGCGAAGAAACTGGGCAGTTTGTTTCTTTGGGTTTTCTTTCGGCATTTTTGGGCGTTGCGTCCATAAATAAAATTTGTTTGGGCCTTATTTTGAGGGATTGGCGGGTTGGATTCCACTGATTTTTCGCGAGGGAGTTTCGCTTTGCGCCAAGAGACTTCTAAAAGTCTCTAGAAAGGACTTTTACGGCTTTTTCCAATTTTTGAATTAGGCAGGCGGTTTGCCGCTGAAAAAGCGAGATGGTGATTGTAATTCAATTGCGGAGATGGTTGGATAGTTCTTTTTTGAATGAGACTGCCAAGATTCTTTCCTTTGCCGGCGTTTTTGTGGGGATTTTCTATCTTTGTCGTTGTGTTTGGGAGCGGAGCGCAAGCTGCGGACAGCGCTGATCCGAACCTTGCCCAGCGGCGTTCTGTTGAAGAAGCGTTGGAGTCCGTCGGCCACAATCTTCGGCTGGTAGAAGAAAACCAAGATTTGGAAGCCGAACTCAAGTCCCGTTTGTTGGAAGCGTATCAATCGGCGCAAATCTATTACGAAGACGCCAAAGCCAGCAGGGGAAAGGAAGCGTCGTTCCGGGATTCCATCCAGTCGGCTCCCGTAGATGCGGCTAAGTTTCAAAAAGAGCTGGAAAACCTTGGCGAGACGATTTCGACCAATGCGGCGGAAGCGGCGGTTCCGTCCGGATTGTCGTCGTCGGACTTGGAGCAGATGGCAACCGCCGCGCGGGCGGAGTTGGCCAGCTTGAAGAATCAGTGGAATGCTGCGGAGGAGCAAGTGAATCAACTGCAGTCACGTCCCAGCGCATTGCGGGCGAGGCGGGAGCAAGTCGCTTCGGACTTGGCGCAGATTGAAGAATCGTTGCAAGGAGCGGAAGCCAGCGGCGACGTCTTTGAGGAATCTACGGCCAAGCGAGCTGTTTTCTTGGCGCAAAAGGCCGCGCGAGCCGCCGAGGCGGCGGCGTTGGAACAGGAGCATTTAAGCCTGGATTTGCGCTCAGAAAAATCGGCGGCCGAGCGCGACTGGATTGCGCGGCAAATGGCTAATCAACAAGTTCGGGTTGGCGCTCTGGAAAGTTTGCTGGTCAAACAGCGCCAACGCGAAGTGGAAAAACAACGGCGAGAAGCGGAAGAAGCCACCCAAAAAGCGGCTGATAAGCATCCCTTGGTGGAAAAACTGACGCAGGATTACGCCGCTTTGGCTGATGAACGCACTAAGCTGGTGCAACGCATCGACGTCCAACTTAAAACGGAACTAGCGGCTTTGAATGCGCAGAAAGACAAGGTGAGCAAGGAATATAAACTCGCCCGCGACCGAATCAAAGACGTCGGCCTAAGCGACGCGCTGGCGGAGCGACTCTTAGACCAAAGACGGCGACTGCCAAGCCTGCGAACTCATCGCGCCGCTTTGGATCAACGAAAAGAAGCCATTGCCGAAGCCGTGGCGTTGCGCTTGCAGGCCGAAGATGACCAGATGGCTCTGCCCGACGCCAAAGACCCGGAACAAGTTCAGACTTGGTGCCGGGCGCATTACGCCGAAGCCCGACTTGGAGGCGCCGACGAAGCGGAAGTTCAAGAAGAAGCCGGCCGTTTGCTGGAGGCTAGACGGGCCGCGTTGGCGTTGCTAATCGAAGACTACAACCGCTTGCTACAAAAATTAGGAGAACTCGATTTCGAAGAAACCAAACACATTGCGCAAGTCGAAGAATACGCCGATTTCTTAGCAGAGCGTTTGTTATGGATTCCCAGCGCGCCGCCTTGGAAACCGTCCGCCTTGCGCGAGGCTGTCTCCTCGCTTCAATGGCTGGCTTCCGGGCAAAACCGCCGAGAAATCCTTCGGGCCGCGTCATCGCTTCCCAAAGAGCGTCCGTGGCTCGCCGCCTTTTTAGGGATGATTCTGCTGTTCTCTTTGGTCGCAAGGCCGCTCTTTCGCCGCAAAGAACATGAGTATTCAGCGGGAGTCAAACGCATCTCAACGGATTCTTTTGGGATCACTTTGCAAGCGGCCTTCTTGTTGCTTCTTCAGTCGGCGCCCATTGCCTCCGCGCTGGCTTTGCTCGGCTGGCACTTGCAGGAACGGGAGTCGGACGTGGAAATCTTACACGGCCTCGGCAGCAGCCTGTTGTATGCCTCCGTGCATCTTTTTGGGATTTTGATCCTGTTGAACGTCTGCCGCCCGCGGGGCTTGGGGCAAGCGCATTTCCGCTGGAATCCCGCCCTCGCCGCAATGGTGCGCCGGCAGTTGTTCTGGTTCTTGCCGGTCGTCTTGTGTTGCACCGTCCTCATCGACTTGGCCGAAGAGTTAACCGATAATTTTCATCGGACGGGATTGAGCCGATTGGCCTTGACGGGTTTGCTCATAGCCGTGGCCTTTTTGCTTTTTCGCACTATGCGCCCCAAAGACGGCGTTCTATCCGGAGTCCTCTCGCGTTCGCCCGAAGGATGGATGGCTCGTTTGCAATCGATATGGTACGGGCTTTTGGTATTGACTCCAATCGGTTTGGGCATTCTTTCCGCGCTCGGCTACCATCACACCGCCGTGCAACTTACCCGTCAGGCGGCCATCACGGTTTCTTTTTTTGTCGGCGCCTTTGTGGTGCAACAACTCCTACGGCGGTGGTTTCTGGCCAAAGAGCGCAAGCTGAAACTTGAGCAATGGCTCGCTCACCGCCGGACGATCTCCAAAAGAGGCGAAGCGGATGGCGCTTCTGAAGAAGCCGCGCCGCGCCTCGAAGTGGACGAGGAAGCGCTCGACGTCAAAACCCTCGGGGAGCAAACCCGGCGTTTCCTGCGCTCCTTGATGAGCTTTTCCCTCTTGCTGGGCGTTTGGTGGATTTGGTCCGACGTTCTGCCCGCGCTTAACGCGCTTGACGACGTGGTAATCTGGGGCGAAAGGACTCGACCGGTCACTTTAAATCACCTGGCTTTAAGCCTGCTCATCGCCGTTATCACAACCGTCGCCGTCCGCAACGTCTCCGGCGTGCTTGAAATCGGCATCCTCCAAAATCTTCCTCTGGCGCCGGGCAGCCGCTACGCCATCGTCTCCGTCACTCAATACGCCATCGTTCTTTTGGGAATAGTCTTTGCATTCAACGTCCTCGGATTTACTCTTGAACAATTTGGCTGGATTATGGCCGCCCTCAGCGTAGGGCTCGGCTTCGGACTCCAAGAAGTGGTGGCCAACTTTGTCAGCGGCGTCATCCTCCTCGCCGAACGCCCCATCCGCGTGGGGGACATCGTTACCGTCTCCGACGTCAGCGGAGTCGTCACCAAAATCCGCATCCGCGCCACCACCATCACCAACTGGAGCCGCCAAGAACTCATCGTCCCTAACAAAGAATTTATTACCGGCAAAATCCTCAATTGGACGCTCACCAACACCATCAACCGCATCGTCGTCGAAGTCGGCGTCGCTTATGGCGCCGACACGGAAAAAGCCCGCCAAATCCTCCTCAACACCGCCAAAAACCATCCTCTCATTATGTCCGAACCCGGACCCCTCGCCACCTTTGAAGGATTCGACGACAGCTCCCTGCGCCTTGTCCTTCGCTGCTACCTGCCGACGCTTGAAAACCGCCTTAGCGTCACCACCGAACTCCACACTGCCATTCATCACGCCTTCGACTCCGCCGGCATCGAAATCCCCTTTCCCCAGCGGGATATCCGCGTTCACTGGCCAGAACCCTCGCCCAAAAAGAGCGTCTAGTCTCTCCGAACGACGCTTGAAGTAATGCATAATCGATATTTATCTTTGATTCGAGTTTGACAATGGCGGGAAGTGGGCAAAAACGCCGCCTGCGCCGATGAACGAGTCGCCGTTCCCCTTTGCCTGAGCGCCGGTCAAAACCATGATGCAACCGCCTTCCAATCTGTTTGGGAAGGAGTGCCAAAATCCCGCTGGCTGGACGCCGCCGTGATGGACAAAGCCCACGACTGCGACGACATCCGCAAATTCTTGGAAAATCAAGGCGTGGAAGCCGTGATTCCGCCGAGGTCAAACAGGAAAATGCTCTTTCCCTACGACAAAACGAAATATCGAATGCGGCAAAAAGTGGAACGGTTCTTTTGTCGAATCAAGGAATTCCGGCGAATTGCCACTCGCTACGACAAACTGGCGAAAACCTTCATGGCTTTCGTTCATCTTGTCTGCGCTTTTGTCGGGTTTCAACAAAGTTGAAATTTTTTCCTTGCCAAATCGATTCTCGGACATAAAATATACACCTGTGAGTGATTCAAAAGCAACTGACAGTGCTGAAGAACCATCCAATGCGGAGATTCTTCGAGAAATCCGCCAACTCAAAGAAGAGAAACGGAAACAGAAAGAGCGAGCAAAAGCCGCTCTTGGCAGCTTCATCGAGGGGGTTGGCCAAAGCGTAATCATTGTCGCAATCCTCTTTGCCTTGTATGCAGTATACGATTGGTGGGGACGGGATATTTGGCGATTGGAGTCTGACCTTGGAATTCCGCCTTTACTGGCTTTCCCCATCTGGCTCTTGCTCGTTGGATTGGCCATTTTGTTTGTATTATTGACGATTGGCTTCTATCTAGGTATCGGCTTCATCTGCTTGGGTGGAATAATCCTTTTCTTCAAATGGTTGACGGGACGCTTCAAATGGTTGTTTAACAAGCTAAAGAAGAAGAATCTGGACGAAGACGACGAACTAAAGCGAGAGAACGAAGGAGGAACCGACGCATGAAAACTTTTCCGGCAGTTGTTGTGGCTAACTACTTCGTTGAGCGGGGACTTGCCGAGAATCGACCCGTTGAGGGTGTTTTGAAGCTCATCAAACTCGTTTACATAGCGCACGGTTGGCATCTTGGCGTCAATGAAAAACCATTGATTCGAGAAGATGTCGAGGCATGGAAGTACGGACCCGTTATCCGAAGCGTTTATGACGCTTTCAAAGAATATGGCAAACGATCTATTGACAAAACGGCTTACACTGGAATCAGTACGGAAATGAAAAGGATCGAAGAATTGGACGATGGGGGCACCGTTCAATTTCTGTACAAAATTTGGAAGTTTTACCGAGATTTTTCAGGCTGGCAAATGTCCAACATAACCCACAAAAAGGATACACCTTGGGATAAGACATGGAACCACGATGAAAAACAGAATGATTTTGATGTTGTGATAGATGAAGACGTAATCAAGAAATACTATGGAGGAAAATTCCGAGAATCGCAAAAAGCCGACTGAAGAATCTTTTGAAGGAGAATCAGGAAAGCCAAAAGATGTAAAAGATGTATCACCGAAAGACCACAAAGATGTAGCCAGTCTTTCTAGAGATCAAAAGGGGGAAGAGCGGGACCAGGCAAGGAGGGACGCATTCCAAGAATTGCTTATTAAATCTCTACCATACATCTTTTGGACGTTATTGATTATTATTGGTGTTATCATTATAGTTCGGGTATTGCATTTGGTCGACGGCTTTGGTTTTGCCCGTCTTGTTTGGATCGAAAAAGAAACTTTAAACATGATTGATAAAATATTAGCGTTCATCTTCGGTGGAATCATAGCCAGGTATTTCCCAAAAATCTTCCCTGAAAAATCTCCTTTGAAATAGCCAAACAAGTTGTCCAGCCGGCAGTGAATTCGAAGATTCCGTTCTCAAAGAAATTGCAAATAACGCTTTGCGGGGACATTGGTAGATAAGCCATGCTGGTATTTTTACGGAGTGTTTCGAATTCTTAGGAAACTGGCAAAGCGCGGGATGCCGTTGCGCGTTTTGCCGTAGTGCTTGTAGGTGACGATTGCGCCGATGGGCGGCGGTTGGCGTCTCTCTTGATCCGAGAAACCGGAGCCAAGTTTAAAGCGTTTTCCGTCCGGCGCTTCCACCAACAAGGATCCGAGCATCCCTTTGTATTTGCCTTTGCCGGGCAAGTGCGCAACAACCACGGCTTCGGCATCTTCGTGCAGTTTGAGTTTTAGCAGATCGTCGCTGCGTCCAGCCCGATGTCGAGAGTCGGCTTTGCGGAGCATAAAGCCTTCGCCGCCTTGAGAAACGATGCGTTGCAGAGCGGCCTTCAATTCGGCGGAGTCGGCGACGCGAAATTGTTCCACTAAACCAATCTGCGGCGATTTGATGGCGCTGAAGATTTTCTTGAGATGGCACAATCGTCCGTCAAAGTCGGCGGAGTCTTCCGGCAGGTCGAACGCCATGAACCGAATGTTGCGCCAGTCTTCGTCGTTAGGTTTCTTGCGGCGAACGATTCCCGACAAAGTTTCAAAAGTGCCGCGCCCCATCCACAACTCGCCGTCCAGAGGCGTCTGGGGAAATTCTTTGATGAACCAATCTGGAACTTGAAATCGATTGCCTTGTCGGGAATAAAGCGCGTTGCCGTCCCAATACGCGCGGACGCCGTCCAGTTTTTCGCTTACCCAGTATTGCTCGACATCAACCCCGTCGTGATAAACATTGGCCAGCGACAGCGCGGTCGACTTCTTGGGCTCTTCCGACGGCAAGCTGAGAGGCGGAAGAACCAGCAAAAGAGCGCAGAGAAGGCAAAAGCGCGGCAAGGAAAAGAGGCGGTTCTTTGGCTTGCGATTGTTCGTTTCTACACGTTGCATAGCGAGGGTGTCTTGAGAATGCTTGTGAATATCCGATCTGTCTTGAAATCTGAGGCAAATTCAGTTTACAAAACAACGCGCTTGGTTGCAAGGGATGGGACGATCATTTGCGGTTTTGCCGTTCGGTGCCTTTGTGGAATAGCTGAATGTAGTCTCGGTATCGAAAGGCGCGGTTGCGCGAATGGCCGGTGAATTCCTCTAATATGCCGCAATCCGCCATTCGAGCGACCAAGTTGTTGGCTGCTGGGTAGGTTGCCTCGATCCAGTTTTGCACGTGGCTCACCCGAACAATGGGATGTTCGTAAAGATATTCCAGCACGCAGTGTCCATTAGCGGCTGCGCGGCCGAGTTTGTCGGTGATTAAACGGCGATGCTTTTCGCGAAGAGCCAGAACGTCTCGCGCGGTATTCGTGGCTTCTTGGCTTACTTCCGCAACGCCGCGCAGAAAGAAAGCAAGCCACTCTTCCCAAGTGCCGTTGTCGCGCACGGATTGCAGTTTCTCGTAATACTGTGGGCGGCGGCGCTTGAAAAAGGAGGAAAGATAAAGAACAGGCTGAAGCAGTATTTTTTGTTCGCAGAACAGAAAAGTGATAAGAAGACGCCCCACGCGCCCGTTGCCGTCCAGAAAGGGATGAATCGTCTCGAATTGAGCATGCGCCATTCCAATCCAGATTAGCGCGGGGCAGTCTCCGGGATTGTGAAGAAACGTCTCCAACTTCCCCAAAGCGACGGGCACTTCGTTGGGCGGCGGCGGGATAAATTCGGCCTCGTTCAATCCGCAACCTTCGGGACCAATCCAGTTTTGACGAGTTCGCAGTTTGCCCGGAGTCAAGTGCGATCCTCTCGTGCCGCGCAAGAGTTTGGCGTGGATTTCGCGAATCAGCCGCACGGAAACCGGAAGTTCGCCCAAGCGTTTCAATCCGTGATTCATCACTTCAATGTAATTCAACGCCTCATCGGCATCTTGCGGATGATCCGCGGCCAAAATCGCCGCCTCCGCCTCCAGCACGTCCTGCAACGAGCTTTGCGTTCCTTCAATCTGGCTCGACAAAACCGCTTCTTTGCGCACGCACATGAACAGAAAAAGATTAGGACTAGGCAATGTTTGGATGGAACCGTCCAACCGTCCCAAAGCACGATCCGCCTGAGAAAGCAAGTTTTGCAGTTCACCGGTGATTTGGACAGGAGGCTCTGGCGGCAACGGCAAAGGAAGGAATGCCCGATAGCCTTCTATTTGCATCACATATCGCCCGGATCGCGAAGAAATTACAGAATTATCCTTCATAAAAGTCTGTTTTGCTCCCCAGCAAATCATCCATATTAAAGCCTGTCTTTAACAAGAAACGAATTTCTGTCTATATTAAAACCTCCCTTTAATATGAAAAGAATTTCCCCCGTTCGAAAAATTGGTTTCTCGGTTTCCGAGGCTTGAGGCGGCTTTTTCGCGACAAGGTTTGATGCCCCTCCTAATCGGGCTGAAGAATCTCGATGAAGGACAAACCGAACGCCTTACAAATGCTTAATTTCCACTGCGCTCCAATGCCGTTGCAGATACTCGACAACCAGCCGACGATGACAATGCTCGGCGATGTCTCACTGCACAGCAAAACGGAATTGTCGACAACGCGCTTGACGTCCGTTTTGGCAATGCGCCGTTCCTCTATCAGCGCCAGAAACTCGCGCTCATAAACCTCCCAGCTCTTATGCTCCTTCCGATAGGCGTCCAGCATCTCCCCGGTTGGCGCCAACCGCGGCAGGTGAATGTAATCCATTTTGCAAAGTTCCCGCAGAAACCAGGCCAGATCATCCCTTTTAGCGAAACCGGAAAGCCCGGAAGTATTCCGCAACCGCACATCCACCAGCCGTTCCGCCCCCGATTCCCGCAACAATCCAAAGAACCGCTTGGCCGTCTTCTTAGTGAATCCAATCGTATAAATCTTCATAGCGCATTGTCCTAATCACCGTGCTGAGCCTTCATCCTATTATCATCCACAAACGCAAACTGCTTCTCTCGGCGCGACACGGCCTCCGCAATCACATCATCCCGCGTGCGGAACATATCGCCATCTGGCGGCAACTTGAAAATGCCCAGCATTCGGTTCATCGCTTCATCTTGGCTTTCCAGCTTGCCTTCGGCCAGAATATGCTGAACTGTAATCCCCCCCTTCTGCGCCAAATTGTGCGCCACCAGCAAAGTGCGATGACATTCTAGCGGTTCCTTTTCGCTGCACATCAAGGCAATGCGCCGCTCATCGGCGCCTTGGATAATCTGCTTTAGCCCTTCCTTGAACCCGTCGGTCTCCGCAACCTTGCCGTACATCACTCGCCCATTGTCATCATAGCAAGAACGATCAGCCGGTCGGCCGCCCAATTCGCCGCCCATAAAAAGATAATCAATGCCCTCATTTTCCCGGCGCGTCTTTTAGAAAATCATGGTTGAAATGGGGCATATAACCGCTATAAGGCGCCGAACGCACATCGACCACCTCATCCGCGCCGTGCGCCCGCAACAACTCCATAAAACACTCCAGCGAATGATTAGAATGGCCAACAGTAAATACGAGATATTGAGTTTTGGACATAATCCGCTTGTTCCGTTGATCTTTGATAATGGCGGCGATTAACTTGTAACAATAGCCCTCAAACGGATCGCTCAAGCTAATTGTTAGATAACGAAGTTTGCGGATGCCATACTCGCCGCAAGATAAACCTTCACTTCTTTTTCCGCCCCAACATCGGTGATTTTCAACCGATAATCAACGCCGTTATAGCGAAAATGCCCGCGCATTGGATGCGTCTTGCCGGATTTGGGCGGATCGACGATAACCAACAACCGTTCCACTTTGATGATATTCAAAGAATCCGAAAGCCGATTCGCCTCATCAACCGGCACACGATCATTAACGCCCTCCCGCAAACTATGCCCGTTAATCCACAACAGCGCATCCTCGTCAATCCACGTCGGCAAGTCCTCCCAACCAATGCGCCCGACTTGAACCCAGCGGCGTGCTGAGTCAATCAACCAATTCTCCTGCTGGAATGCTTTGGGATTCGCCCGAAGAACCGGCACCTCAATGATATCAAGAACCAAAGGATCGCTCCCGTCCTGATACCTTTGCTCATATGCGGAAACTTCCTCGAATTTCCGGTCGCTTACCGGACCAATCCATTGACCGGGAACGCCAGCCATTCTTTGCCCGCAATACAACGCCCGCCCAACTTGCGCGAGTTGGCAAAGCAACCAATCCGCTTGACTTTTGAGTTTCACATAGACGCCAAACCACTATTTCCCATCTCCAACACAATTGCAAACAAACAATCCGCCCGCCGTTTCTGCGCTTGCCCCTCCTTTAATTGGCTATTTCAATGCCAAAGAAAAGAACCGAAGAACAATGTAAATTGCCATTGAATCTAGATAATTGCTGATTTCTGCTGAAATAGGCTAAAAATCTTGTAAATGACTTGTTTTCAAAGATTTACGAAATCGTTCCGCTGGCAATTAAAATAATTGCCAAGCAGTAATTTGCGCAAATCCGAGAAACTCCCATTGAATCTGAGTAATTATCCGCACTCTCCTGATACTCCCTTCTTGCCTGATTTGAGTTGCGCAGGCTCGCTTAGCGAGGTGATTATTAGGTTTTTTGGTGGGATTCTTGGCGCGACGCGGAAGCGAGGAGTGTTTTGAAAACGGCTATGGCATATGGACGGTTACCGCTTGCCAATTAATTCTCAAAATCAAAGGCAACGTCCAGTGGAGACTTTTAGTTTGGGGAGTTGGCAGGATGCGTGGGTGAACAGGGCGGGGCGATGGAATTGGAGTAGTTTTGTGAACTGGTTTTCCTTTGGCAGTTTTTCTCATGCAGGTTTCATTTTACGGGCCGATTAGTTTTTGGTGATGGTTTCGTCGAGGTTGAGGAGGATGTTGCCGATGATGGTCCATGCGGCGAGTTCGCAGATGTCTGCGTTGAGGGGCGGTTCGGAGGCGCCGACGTGGATGAGTTGGTTGGCGGCGATGCGGTTGGATTCGAAGTAGCGCAGTTCGTCGAGGTAGCCTTGGCGCAGTTGGCTTAGTTCTTGGGGAAGGGGAAGGCGGCTGAGGACGGTTTGGCAGGCGAAGCGGATTTTGTCGTCCGGTGTGGCGCCTCCTTCGGTTAGGATGCGGAGGCCGAGGGAACGTGCGGCTTCGAGGTAGACGGGATCGTTCATGAGGACGAGGGCTTGTAGGGGGGTGTTGGTGCGGGGGCGTTGGACGGTGCAGGTTTCGCGGCTGGGGGCGTCAAAGGTGACGAAGGAGGCGTAGGGAACGGAGCGGCGCCAGTAGACGTAAAGTCCGCGGCGGTAGTTTTTGACGCCTTTGCTTTGTTCCCATTTTCGGGTGCCTTGGAAGGCCAGTTGTTCCCAGAGGCCGGGTGGCTGGTAGGGATAGACGCTTTCGCCGCCGATTGTTGGGTTTAACAGGCCGCCGGTAAATAGGGCGAGGTCGCGGATGGTTTCGGCTTCGAGGCGGGTTCTGGGGAAGCGGGCGAGTTTTCGGTTTTTGGGGTCGAGTTGGAGGTTTTGAGGGAGGAGTTTTGAGTCTTGGCGGTAGGTTGCGGAGGTGAGGATGAGTTTGTGCATGTGTTTGATGTTCCAGCCGCTCTCCACAAATTCGCGGGCTAACCAGTCTAATAGTTTTGGGTGGCTGGGCCATTCGCCTTGCGAGCCGAAGTCTTCGGCGGTTTTGACGATGCCTGTGCCGAAGAATTGTTGCCAGTAGTGGTTGATGATGACGCGGCTGGTAAGCGGATGGCTGGGGTCTACGAGCCAGCGGGCGAGGTCTAGGCGATTGCCTCGTTGGGTTTGGTTATTGGTTTTTTGCTCCGGCAGTTCTGAAAACTCTGGATACAAGGCGGATGGAAGGCCGGGCTCTACTTTTTTCCCGGGGTTGTTGTATTCGCCGCGGATGAGGACGAAGGTGTCTTTTGGCGTTTGGCGTTCTCCCATTACCATGGCCACGGGCAGGGAGTTTTCAAAGTCGGCTCGTTCTTTCTTTTTTGCGTTGAGTAGTTTTTTGAGTTGACGAGCTTCCTCGATGAAGTTTTCGCGATAGTAAACTTGAATGGAGGGAGGGAGTTGGGAATTTTGCCGGTTGAAAAACTGGATCAGATCCGTCCGGATGTTTTGGGGCATGGCGATCCAGTCTCCAATGGTGGAGGAATCGGTAACCGCAAGGCGGAATTTGCCGAGCAGTCTTTGCGGAAGCGGCGAGCGGAAGGAAAGTTGGATTCGGAGAGCGCCGCCGCTTTTGGCGCCGAGCGGCTGGTCGGTTTGAAACCAGGCATACTCCGTGTCCTTGCCCTGCGGTTCTTTTTCCCAAACGGACCAACCGGTTTCGATTTTGTCGTCCAAGGCGCCTTGGATGCCGTATCGAGGGCGTTCGCGGCTGGCGGCGGCGGCCTTGAGTTTGACGGGTTTCCATTGAGATTGTTCGGCGAGCAACGTCGGTTGGATCTTTGGCGAAGAGCCGCCAAGCGCCAGTTTCAAAAGGATGGAGTTTTGTCCCTTCTGAAGGGAAATTTTGAGAGGCTCGTTTTCCGCCGGCGCTGAAATTTCGGTAAGGTTCGCCCAAAGGCGATAAGGAAGTGTGGTATTCAAGCGAATGGTTGTCTCTGTGGGACTTCCCGCGGCAATAGTTCCCGCAAGATAGACGGCGCCGGTTTTGCCTTCGAGCGTTTTTAACGCTTCGTCCAAGTCGTTGATTGGATCAGACCATTGCCGCCGCTCTTCGCCGAAGGAGGCGTTGAAGTCCAGATGAGTTTCCGGGCCAAAGATGGTGTCCAGAAGTTGCGACGGAGGGATGCGGTTGCCGAAAGGGCCGATTATCCGCCACTGAGCAAAGGCCAGGGAGGACGCGCGGGCAAGCTCGGCGCGGCTTGCCGGCCGGGAAAGGATTTCAAATCGAGTCAGAACAAAGTCTCCGTTTTCCGCGCGTCCGATATTGCCGCTATTTCCGTCGGGAATGGCTTCGAGGCGGATGCCGGTGACAGCGGGCAAGTCGGTATAAAAGTCAAGTGTGTAGATTTCTTTGTTGGGAAGAGTTCCAGAGGCGGTGATAATATGATCGGCATTCCATGCAAGATCTGATCCGTTCGCCGTGGTTGCGGCCAGAGGTTTTAGAAAACGCCAGTTTTTACGGCCCTCGTTTTCCAGTTTGTTCATCCAATTTTTTTGGCCGGCGTTGTATGTCTCATTAGTCGAGTTGACCAAGTTTGCGTAGGCCAGTTCCAGCGCGTTGATCTCTTGCGTCAGGGTTTGAAGTTGTTTTTCTTGCGAATCAGTTTTAAGGGAGAGGCGGGGACGTGGGTTCATGCTTCTGTCTAGACCGTCTTCTGGCACGTTGTTGAAGTAGGCGAAGAATCGGTAGTAATCCTCTTGCGATATGGGATCGTATTTATGGTCGTGACATTCGGCGCAGGCAAGGGAAGTTCCCAGCCAAACGCGGGCTGTAGTGTCGACTCGTCCCACGACGTATTTCACGGAATACTCTTCGGGAAGCGCGCCGCCTTCGGAGGTGGTCATCTCATTGCGATGAAAGCCGGTGGCGATCTTTTGCTCTGGGGTTGAGTTGGGAAGCAGGTCGCCGGCGAGTTGTTCGATGGTAAATTCGTCAAAGGGTTTGTTTTCGTTGTAGGCGCGGATCACCCAATCGCGCCAATGCCACATATCGCGGTGGCGGTCGTGGTGGAATCCCTGCGTCTCGCCATAGCGGGCGAGGTCCAACCAAAACAGCGCCTGACGTTCGCCATAGTGCTTTGAGTCCAACAGCCGGTCGATCAGTTGCTCGTAGGCCTCTTCAGAATCATCTTCCAGGAACGCTTCGATCTCTGCCACTGAAGGCGGCAGGCCGATGAGATCCAACGACGCGCGGCGGATCAATTTCGCTTTGGGCGCTTCAGGAGAAGGTTTTAGCCCCTGCTTCTCTTGCTCTGCTTGGATGAAGTGGTCAATTTCATTCCTCGCCCATCCAGTTTGTTGCAGAGACGGCAAAGCGGGGCGATTTGGCGGAAGGTATGCCCAGTGCCGTTCCCATTGGGCCCCTTCATCGATCCAGCGTTTCAAGGTGTCGATCTGCTTGGATGATAGAGGCTTTTCGTGTTCCGGCGGCGGCATACGATCATCGGGATCCTCATCGGTGATGCGGGACATCAGCACGCTGGCGAGTGAATCGCCGGGAACAATAGCGCGACCGCCGGATTTCAACGGTTTCAACGCTTCTTCTTCAACGTCCAATCGAAGGCCGGCCTTTCGCTGTCCCGCATCAGGCCCGTGGCAGGCATAGCAATGCGCGGAAAAAATCGGGCGAATCTCGCGGTTAAAAGAGACCTGAGCAGTCTTCGCAGAATCCGCCGCCAAAAGCGAAGCTTCCGCCAGCTTCAAACTCCCCGTTAAAATCAAGAAAAAGAAAACCCCGCGGCCGAAATGCGAAAACCTCCACCAACGCGGCGGTAGAGAGCCGCCGACCTTCCCTAAACAATGATACGATTTCATAGGCTCGCCGAGCATTCTCTGTGAAAACCACAGCAAAGTCAAACATTTGGAAACCTTCGCAACTCAGAAATCAGCGGCTAGATCGATATTCATGCAAACAAGAAAATGCCGAATTCAGAGCAATGCAACAGAGGCGAGACGGCAACCGTTCAGCGCTTTTCCATCTGCTTTTTGAGAAAGACCGTAAACCCAATTCGCCATTTGTGATTTCCCCGCTTCCCAACTTACGAAAACAAGGCGGAAAAAAGACGTCTTTGTCATTTTGTCATTAGCAGGCCACCAACCACCCATCTCCATCTACTTCATTGCCGACCACTTGCTTCCTTATCCCGTTCCTCCAATCTCGCTCCCTCCTGCGGGGATGTTTCTTTCTTTGTGGAAACTGCCCAAACGCAACAAAGAGGCAAAATAGACTTTTTAAAATCCTTCCTCCGCTAATCCTCAGCCCTTCTTCTCCAAAAAACCTTTCCCTTCCCTTCCAACCTCCGCCAACCACTCACTTCTCCCGTTCCCCCAGTTTCTTTTTCTTTACCCTCTAAATCCCAAACCCCGCCGCCCAACTACTTGACAAACAAAAACTTCGCAAGAGGTTTAAAAACGAGGCCAACCTCAGCAAAAGCCAAAGCGCAAATCACTTAGCCATAGAACACAAATCTCCGGCCTCTTGATTTGTTGGCACGCAAGTGCTGGCGTCTACAAATTTCTGTTAGCGGGGTTGTTCATGTAAAAGAAAGGGAAGAGGAAGAAAGGTTTTGGCGGAGTGGATTGGGGTTGGTTGGGGAAGGTCTGCTTTTATAGGAAGGTCATTTTATGGATTGCGTTGGGGGCTGGTGTTGGTTGTTTGCGAGAGGAGGAGTGTTTTTTTGCGGGTTGTATGTGTGTGGTTGGGGTTTTCAAAGTTTGTGGATTGGGAAGGGGGGAGGGAGATGGGATTTATGGTTGGTGGATTGGGGGGAGTAGGTGAGTTTGCAGGGGATTTTTTGGTTTTGGCGGCCGTTGGGGATTGGTTTTGCCGATTGGGAATGCTTGGCTAGGAACGTGCTGGTTTCTGGCTGTTGAGAAGAGAGGGAGTTTTTTGGATGCGGATGAGGGGGCAAAAGGGAGAAGTAAGGTGGGATGTGAAAGGGCAAATCGCTGGGCGATGACTTGACAAAAAGAGGGAGGACTTTGCTGTTTTTGCATTGCAATCTGCTAAATGCTAATTGTAGGTTGTATAGTGGTTGCGGGGTTTGCGGGTTGTTCATTTTTTGGAGGATGGTTTTGGCGGTGGAGGGGATTTTTCGCGGGGTATTCTCTTTTTGTTTGGGAGGGGTTGTTGGGATTTGTTTCGGTTTTTTATGGAGATTGCGCTACATCTTTGATGCGCTATTGTTAGCGAAATCGCATCTTGCCGAGTGGGATGGCAAAATTTGGCGTTTACTTGTTTTTGAGATTGAACTTCTTTGGCGCCGGATTGTTCCTAATATCTGGAGGGGAATCCGAATGAACTGTCGCGAGGTGGAGGATTTGTGGGTAGAGAACGGTGATTATGAAGAAAAGTTGTCGGGTTTTGTTTGTTTGCATGGGGAATATTTGTCGTTCGCCGGCAGCGGAGTGCATTTTCAGGCGGTTTGTGGAGCGCGCGGGCTTGAGTGATGTGATTGAATGCGATTCTGCGGGAACGATTGATTATCATCAAGGGCAGCCGCCTGATTCGCGTATGAGGCGGGCTGGGGAATCCCGCGGTTTTGCCTTTGGCGGAAGGGCTCGTGGGGTGGGGGAAGAAGATTTAGCCTCTTTTGATTTGATTCTTGCGATGGATCGGGAGAATCTGGCTGACTTGAAGGCGATGGATCGGCAAGGACGCTATGGAAACAAGATACGTTTGTTCGGCCGCTTTGCTTCAAGTTCTTCGGCGCAGGAAGTGCCTGATCCTTATTACGGCGGGTTGGCGGGTTTTGAAAAAGCGCTGGATATTTTGGAAGATGGTTGTGAAGGTGTGTTGACCTTTGTGCGGGAGAAGATTCTTCTCCGAAGTTGATTTTGTGGATCTTTGGAGACAGATTGCGGCAAAATTGTCCGAGTCTGCGGGCGTGGATTTTTCCTCGGTCTCCGTTCGAAAAGTCAGCGGCGGATGCATCAATGAAGCGGTGGTTCTCGGCGCCGGAAGCCGCCGCGTTTTTGTGAAAATCAACGATCAGTCGCGCCGGAACATGTTCGAAGCAGAAGCGGACGGGCTTCGGGAATTGCGGGCAAGCGGCGTTATTCAGGTGCCGGAAGTTCTCTGTTGCGGCGAAGTGGAAGGGAAGGCATGGCTGGGCTTGGAATGCATCGAATTCGGCGGGCAATCGAATCAGTCCGAGCTGGGCCGTCGGCTGGCGCTTTTGCATCAAAGGAGCGCGCCGCGCTTTGGTTGGCATCGAGACAACACAATCGGAAGCACGCGCCAAAAAAATTCGTGGAGCGACGACTGGACAAGATTTTGGAGGGAAGAGCGGTTGGGATTTCAGTTCGACTTGGCGAAACGCCGCGGCGCCGCTTTTGCCCGATCGGAGGAAGTGTTGGCCAGAATCGAGGAATGGTTCGACGGCTATTCCCCGAAGCCCTCTCTGTTGCACGGAGATTTGTGGTCGGGGAATATTGGATTTACGAATGCGGGAAGTCCGGTTATTTTTGATCCCGCTGTTTATTATGGCGACCGCGAGGCGGAGTTTGGCATTATCGAAATGTTTGGCGGCTTTGGCGCCGAATTCTATCAAGCCTACCGCCAAGCCAGTCCCTTTGCTGACGGCTTTGAACGGAGAAAGTATTTGTATTTATTATATCATCAGTTGAACCACTTTAACCTTTTTGGAAAAAGCTATGCGCCGCAGGTTCGGGCGAGTATCCGTTGTTTGTTAAACAAATGAAACCCATATCAAAACCGCCGAAGACCTCGAAGACTTTGCGCGCCATTGCCTCAACTCAAAACTCAACCAGCGAAAGAAAAATTTTAACCAAATACAACAGCATGACGCCAACCAAGCAACGATCATCGGCAAAGACAAAATTATTAGTAATCTTCGTATCGGCATTCATCGGTCTTACAAGCTGCGGAAAACCAGATAAAGCAGATGGCAGCGTTCCGCAACCACAAACGGAATTGTCAATTCCAGACGAATTAGTAAAAGAATTTCAAAAAATTGAACCTTACTCTTACATAGCGGATTTCAATAAAACGGAGAAAATAAATAAGAATGCCAACAAAATAATGGACGCTGTGTTTGAAAGAACAGCCGACACTACGTCGTTCACAGAAACAGAGGTTGAAGAAAAATTTGTCTATTGGCAGATTGGTCAATACATGAAACACGGGTCGGACGAAGACATCTCACCAGAAGAGCAGGAAACGCTTCTTGAAGATCTCGAAGTCAGGCTAGAAAGAATGCAAATCCTTTTTGCCGCAGTCAAGAAACGCGAAGCCGGAAACGAAGAGGAAGCATCTCAATTAGAAAATAAATATTGGGAGTTGAGATTCGCTCGTCCTCCCAAATTTCCACAATTGCGCGCCGCCGAAAAGAAAATGAAATTGCTCGTATACATGAAATTCGATTTACACAACCTAGAAAACCAACTTCTAACAAACCCTTGAAAACGCATTGTAGGAAAAGCGCGCTAAACACAAAAAGTCTTGGCATCAGAGAGCGGAACTTCAACCAAAAAGAGCATGAAATATAATACGGCATATTTTGGAAATTGTTGGAAAGGGATAGGTAAAGAGCGACCGACAACGACTTGCTTTTTTCCTCAAAAACAATCCGCCACCTCTATAATGAGAATCCGTCTTTGTTTGCGTTCGGCGGCAGCGCTTTGTTTCGCTTCTTTTTTGATGTTTTCTCCCCGATGTGGGGCGATTCAGTTTGACGTTTTTATTGGCTACGGCGGTGTTGTGCGGGAAGTTGGCTGGTTTCCCGTTTCGTGCGAAGTCTGGCACGACGGCCCGTCCTTCACGGGAACGATTGAGATTGCAAAATCGCACTTTGGCACTGAGCAAAAGCATCGGATCCTTTTGGAACTTCCCACCAATACCCGCAAACGCATTACCTTCCCTTTGTTCTACAGCGGAGGCCTTCCTAGATGGAATGCCAAGTTATACGATGAAAGCAGAGAATTGCGCGCCAGTCAATTAAACATCTCCGCAAAAGAAGTGGCTTGGGAAGGCGTAATTATGGGGTCTGTTTCCCGAACCTTCGCCGGCACGCCCCAGTTTCCTCAATTTCAGAAGTCCAACGGCAGGCTTCAGCCCCAAGTCGGACGCTTCTACCCAGAACAATTCCCAGATACGCAGATCGCTTTGGAAAGTCTCTCTTCACTCTATCTCAGTTCAGAACAAGCGCTTCGCCTGAGCCAAAATCAAGCGGACGCCCTCAGTGCTTGGGTGGCCTTCGGCGGGCATTTGTTTCTGGCGATAGAACAGCCTGCCGACGTGCTGGCCACTGAATGGATTCAACCTTTATGCCCTTTCCGCCCGGAAGGATTCAGCAAAGTTTTGGCGGGAGACTCTTTTCAAAAATGGCTAGAGGAGGATTCTTCGCGCTCGCTCCCGCCAAAAACCATTAGCGGCGCAATGGGAAATCTTTTGGACTCGGCGATAGACAATTCTTCTTCCAGTCGTCCCCGCAATGCGCCTCCCATTCCATCTCCGCCCTTGCCCGGCGGTCGCGCAGATTTCAAAGCCAGCTTCGACTATTCGAAAATTCTGGAAAAGCGCCGCTCCAAAAATGAAGCCCTCAAAGGCGAAGCCATGCCGATTGTGACCGGCCAACGGCTCGACGGCGAAGTCTTGCTGGCCGCTGAAGACCTTCCCTTGATAATCACTGCGCCCAGAGGCCGAGGCCAAGTGACCGTGCTTACTTTTAGCCCGGAACGCGAACCCTTCCTTTCTTGGGAAAACAAAAATTGGTTCTGGGCGAAGATCAACCGCATTGCCCCTGAATGGTTTGGCGACTGGGAACTTGATAACTATAGAGGCCTCAGCTTGGACGGCGCCTTCCGCTCTCTAATTGAAAGCCGGCAAATCCGAAAACTTCCCGTCTCTTGGCTTCTCCTCCTGTTGGCGGTTTACTTGGCGGTCATTGGACCCTTCGATTATTGGTGCTTGAAAAAACTCAACCGCCAAATGTTGACCTGGGCGACCTTTCCGGCCTACGTCGTTCTCTTTTCGCTACTCATCTACTTTATCGGCTACCGCCTCCGAGCCGGCGACGTCGAGTGGAACGAACTTCACATCGTCGACGCCGTGCCAACCGGCCAAACCGCCAAACTCAGAGGACGCTCCTACATGTCCGTCTACTCGCCCGCCAATGCCGAATACAATGTGCAATGCCCCTTTCCGGACTCTGCCTTACGCTCCCGATTCCTTGGGCCGAACCGAGGCGGGCAGGAAGTCGGCAAAAGCGACACCCTTCTCAGCGCTTCAGGCGCAAAGGCGCGGATTTCCGTGCCGGTTTGGATGAACCAACTGCACGTCGCCGATTGGACACATACCGCCCCCAGCCCCTTCGCCGCCCGCCTAGTCGAACACAGTCCAAACAAAATCGCCATCCGTCTAGAAAACCGCGGCACCCAAGCAATCGAAGCCATAGGCATCGCCGCCAAAGGCCGATTTCTTAGAATAGAAGGACTCGCCCCCGGTGAATCGCGCACCGAACACTTGTTTCCCCACTCCGGCCGAACCTTGAGGCAATTCATCCGGCAAGGAGGCAGAGACTATTCTAAAGCCCTAGAATCCCAACAACGGCACCTCGGCGATACTTTCCGCATCGACGGAACGGATCTGCACTCTATGGTCTTTGCCTTCATCTCCCACTGGGAAGAAGACGCCGCTGGTGGCAGAGGCTTTCTCTTTCCCAACGGAATGGAACTCTCTCCAGCAGCGGAACGAGGCGAGGTTATCCTATTAGCTTATTGTCCCGATCTTGCCATGATTCCTTGGCTGAACGAATTCTCCGCCATCCGAAAAAATCGCGCTACACTACTCAGACTCGTGCTTTCCCCAAACACAACAGACCAATAAACCAAAAAGAAAACAAACCTCCTCAATTTTGAATTCCCAACGCGCATAACCTATGGAAAAAACAAACTCTAACGAACTTCAATCCGCCGCAACCGCCGTTGAAACCTTCAACCTAACCCGCCGATACGGAACCATGACGGCCCTCTCCTCCCTCAACCTGCAAATCCACCGAGGCGACCTCTTCGGCTTCATCGGATCCAACGGCGCCGGCAAAACCACCACGCTTCGCATCCTCGCCACCTTCCTCGCCCCCAGCCAAGGCATCGCCAAAGTACTCGGCCACGACGTCGCCCGCGACGCCAACTCCGTCCGCCACCTCATCGGCTACATGCCCGACTTCTTTGGCGTCTACAAAGACATGGAAGTCACCGAATACCTCGACTTCTTCGGCGCCTGCTACAAAATCCCCACCAAACAGCGCGAAAACACCGTCAAAGACGTGCTCGAACTCGTCGGACTCATCGACAAACAAGGCTCCCTCATCGGCGCCCTCAGCCGCGGCATGCAACAACGACTCGGCCTCGCCCGCGTCCTCATCCACGACCCCCAACTCCTCCTCCTCGACGAACCCGCCAGCGGCCTCGACCCCAGAGCCCGCATCGAAATGATGGCCATCCTCCAAGAACTTCAGCGCATGGGCAAAACCATCCTCATCTCCTCCCACATCCTCAGCGAACTCCAAAACCTCTGCAACCGCGTTGCCATCATCGAAAAAGGCAAACTCATCTACAGCGGTTCAGTCACCGGCGCCGCCGACCAAATGAAATCCGAAACCATCCTCTGGGCACAAGTCGCCTCCGACACATCCACCGCCCTCACCATCCTCCAACGCCACCCCCAAATCCTCAACGCCGAAGAACTAAACGGCCAAATCCGAATCACCATGTCCCCTGACGCTCCCGACTCCAGCTGCGTTGCCGAGACACTCATCCACAACGGCGCCAAACTGACCGAACTCCGAAAAGACGCCCTCGGACTCGAAGAAGTCTTCCTTCGCGTCACCAAAGGGGAAACCCAATAACCCGCCCCAACAACACCTTCTCTCAACCACAAAGATAAGCTATGGAACGCCGACATCATCGGCGTCGTAGAATGCAACTTAGACGACCTCTCCCCCGAAATCCTCGGCCACATCCTAGAACTAGCCCTTCAAAAAGGCGCATTAGACGCCTTCCACACTCCCGTCTACGGCAAAAAAAACCGCCCCGCAACCCTGTTCACCATCCTCTGCCCAACTCAAACCATCCAGCAATTCGCCCGCCTCATCCTACAAGAAACTAGCGCCTTTGGCGTCCGCACCTACGAAACCAAACGCTTCAAACTCCAACAAACCCAATCCATCGTCAATACCCCCTACGGACAAGTCCCCGTCAAAATTGGCCTCCTAGACGGCAAAGCAATCCAAGCCTCTCCCGAATACGAAGCCTGCAAAACCCTCGCCCTCCAAAACAACGTTCCCCTTCAGAGAATTTTCCAAGCCGCCATCGTCGAAGCACGCAACATTCCTTCTCCTCACCCGCAATAAGCCGATAGAAACTTCATCGGCACCGAAGAAAATTGCTTCCTTCCCTATGCCCCCTTCCTCCGGACAGCCAACCCTGAAAATTGACTTGGCCTCTCCTTTCTCCTTCCCTTATCCACTGGCTTCCGCTTTCCTATCTCTATCCGCTAAACACCTATTTGGATATAAAACCCATAATATGAAGAATGCTATGCCCTTCCTCAAAAAACGCAGCAACCCCATGAACCCCATAAAACCCAACTCCAACTTCTTCCCTCCCAACAACTACCAAGCCCAAACCGCCCAACTGCTCTACCAAGGCTATACTTGCGAGAAAATCGGAAAACCCTTGGGATTCAAGTCAAAGGCCAAAGTGAGCAATTTCCTCCAAAAATCCACCAAAACAAAGCCTTTCGAAAGGCCTTGTCGGAATGGATCCCTGGCAAAAACAGCCAAAAGAACGACAAAACCTGAGAAAAAATGCTAGAAAACGCAAAAAAGTTCATTTTCTCCAGAACAAAACCTCTCCTTTTTGCTATTACATGACAACACGCGAAGCATGGGAGAAGAAGGCCGCTCAGGCATCCGCGCAAGCTTTTGCTTGGAGCGGGGAAACCGTGGCGCCGAATGGCTGACAACCGGGCAAACTCAAGAAACTCTGCAGCAAAACCGGCATGGCCATCGCCGCGACAACCATGCTCACCGCAGCTGGGGTTGCCGCAACAGGCCAAGGCAGCGGCAGCGGTTGTCCAAAAGGATGGCGATGAATGCAGCTCTGTTACGCCAGATGGAACTAACTCGTCTTTTAGATGTTGTCCTCCTACCGAAGGTTGCCTGAGGGGTTGGCGAGTGGAGGCTTACTTCACAGGGCGAGGCTGGGTTTGGAAGCAGAAGGCTTGGACTTGTTGCGATGACGGAGAAATAGGATGGTTTGGGCGAGATAAGGATGGTTGTCCTTCGGATTACGAGTAAAATTGGTTAATCTATCTCGCTAATTCCAAAATTATCCAAAAGATATGATTTCCTTGGCAAAATGCGAATTATGTTCCAATTGAACAGGACGACGCTTTCGAGACAAAAGTCAGAGAAACCATTTACTAACACAAAGAGGCGCGGTCTCTGACATCTTTACAACGACAATCTTTGGCGAGGGCGACTATCCAATTCATCTACGCGCACTATGACGGCACTTGGGAAAGTTTCCGCGCCTTTCGCATTCCGCTAAACGCAAAATTGTTGAGCCTGTATAAATCGAATCTGCCGCCGTCTCGCTCAGAATTCGTCAAAGAATCGGAGACAATCAAAGAGGATCCAATGCTCAGAAAATAGCCCTATATCGCCGAGAGTATCGATTCCTTTGATTCCGCGCTCTTCGACGTTAGTTCTCCTATGGCGGTTTTTGAAACTTACTGGCGACTGCTAGTTAAGCGAGCGTATTCTCTTGAGGGAAAACTGGAATACTGCAGGCAGTGCTGGCAAAGTTTGGCGCTAGAAAACTTGCCACTGAAAATTGACAATATCTCTAAAAGTCACAGCAATCCGCAATTCGTTATGTATCAACGATCTACAAACGCTGTATCCGGAGGCGCTGTTCCCGGTTCGAGCCTGTCGTTTCGCCCGTCGCTTGACAAATTGCTTGGAAACGGTTCTGTCAAAGCGGCTTATTTAGCTCTTCTGATTCGTGATAATCGCAACGAGAATCCTTATCCCGTCCATGTGGGATATTATTGGTCTCCGCAGCATAGCAAATGGCTCCCGATGGGGATTCATATAATTGGAGGAGACAAAAAGATTCCATTCGCTACTTTTTCTAAGAAGATGGCTCGGCGGACGGTTTGTTTGAACAATTTGAAACAGATTGGCATCGCCAATCTGCTTTATGCCGAAGAAGATTCTCGCGGTTCTTTTTCTCCTCGGATGGACGGCAACGACTCTGACGTCAACAGGCTGTTCCCGCATTATGTGAGCGACGCGGACTTGTTTCTTTGTCCGTTCACGCGCAATGTTGTTCGCACCAATCGCCAGTTCAACTCTAAGACTGGCAATTGGGAATTAGAGGATTTGAGCTATAAAGCGATTCATTCGGGGCATTTTACCGGCGTCAGTTATATCTATTACGCGTTTATGGGCAAGGGGTCGGTGAAGTATACCGAAGTTCCGTATTATAGAGATGGAAAGAGAATTGATGATTACAAAAGGAAGACTTAGAGGAATGTGGCATCGCGTCGGCATCATAACGACGCCTTCGGCTTGCGCGGGCAAGTTGCGGGGCCGGCAAACATTTGGCTTTTTTGGATAACAATAGTTGCCCCGTAGTGGTGGGCAGTGACGGCAAGCTGGAGATTGGCCTTAAGGGCGGGTCTTACGATCAATATCCAAGTAATGAGGACAATCACGGCGAGGCGGGAAGCAACGTAGTGTTTGCCGACGGGCATGTGGAATGGATTAAGAGAGCCGATTACATTTATCGCTACAAACTTTCCGAGGACGAGGGAAGAATTGACATGGCTGTTTATTCGGATGCAAAGGGCGGTCTGACTGGGAGATTTTCCGACCATGATTAGTTCTCGTTCGGCGCAATGAAGGTGTATTTGTATGGGACGCCGGGGCATTTGAGCGGAGCGACAACGAAGATTCGGCATTTGTTGCGTTTGTTGCATAAAGAAGCGGATCTCACCGTGATTTTGACGCATCCATCCCGGCACCAAAACAAGCAGGACTAACCTGAGTTGGGTTTTGCGACAAGCGTCGGTTTAGCTTTTTCGGATGCGAAGGCTGTGGGTTTTTAAAAACGCTTGAGTTCCGTTGTCTTTTTTTTTGTGGGGTTGGGTTCAAGGATGGTTGGGTAAAGAAGGTGGATTGGAATTCTTCGGGAAGGATAGCTTTGGATTTTTTGATTGCGGTTGGTTTAAATGCTTGCTCTGTGGTGGGTGCGTCGATATTTTTTTGGGTTTCTGTTTTCAAGCGATTGGAAAATGTTGCATTTGCAAGGGGCAGTGAGTTTTTGAAGGCCGATTCTGAAGACGGCAAACAAGATTATGGCGACTGGAAACGACATTCGCAAGGGCATGGCGATTCGCTATAAGGGCGAGATTTGTGTGGTTCTTGATTCGCAACATCGCACTCCGGGGAACAAGCGGGCTTTTGTTCAGATGAGCCTTCGGAATTTGCGCACGGGCAATTCTTCGGACGTTCGATTCAGCTCCACGGAGCGAGTGGATGTCATCCCGCTTTTTTCAAAAAAGATGGAGTTTAGCTATGTGGACGGCAACGATTATGTTTTTTCCGATCCCGACACTTACGAGACGGTCATGTTGGACAAGGCGCTCGTGGGGAAAGCGAAGGATTATTTGGTTGAGAATGAGACTTGCGTTGTGACCTTTGTTGAGGAGCGGGCGATAGCGATTGAGTTGCCGGCCAGCGTTGTTTTGACTGTTGCGGAGGCGCCGGAAGGGATCAAGGGCGACTCGGCAAGCAACGTGCAGAAAACGATTGCTATGGAGACGGGCATTCGTATTCAAGCGCCTCTTTTTATCAAAACAGGGGAGCGAATTCGGATCGACACTCGGACGGGAAAATACATGGAACGCGCTTGATTTCTTGGCGGTTTGCGAACTGGGTGAGAGAAGAGGGATTCTGTTTAGCTAGAGAAGCCTCGGTTCTGGTTATTTTTTCTAGAGGCCACTTGAGGGGGATTGTTGGGAGTCTGTTGTCTTTTTGTTAGCGTCGGGCGGATTGGAGAATGCTTTGTGGAAACGTTGTAGGATGTGGTTAAAGAGTGTCGTTCAATTTTGGTCGGGGACGGTATTTTTTGGCTAAGGCCAAGCAGTTTTCCAGCGTCGTGGCGCCGTCGGTGCAGGTGGGTTGCGACAATGAGGCGGCGGCGGAGCAGACTCCGACAAACAAGCACCGTTGCAAGTCCCAGCCTTCATGCAGGCCGAGCAGAACGCCGGCGCAGAAGGCGTCTCCGGCTCCGGCAGCGCCTTGGATGTATTTTGGCGGGAGTTTCAGGGAGGATTGCCAAACTTCTGCGCCGTCTTGAGTGCGAGCGAAGGCGCCTTCAGGGAAGTGGATGATGACGATTTCGCGGACGCCGGCTTGGAGAAGTTTTTCCGCAACGTGTTTGATCGCGTCGGTGTCAAGTTTGCCTTTGCCGTCGCGAGTTTTGAAGCCGACGGTTTTGCCGGCTTCCACTTCGTTCAAGATGCAGTAGTCGGTGTGCTTCAAGGCTGGCGTTACGATTTTAGGGAATCGGTTGCTGTCTTCGCTGACGACGTCCACGGATGTTTTTAGTCCCGCCTTTTGCGCTTTGGACAGCAGGGCGGCGGCTTTGGTGCCGTATTGTTTGTCTGGTTGATCCAACGCGTTCAACAGCAATAGGTAGCCCAAATGAAAGAAACGCGCTTTGGATTGCTTGAAATTGAGTTCTCTGCCCGTCCATTCGGCGTTAGCTCCTTGTAAGTGAAAAAAGGTGCGCCGCCCGGTGCTCTGTTCGGTCATCACGTCCGTGTAGGAAGTTGCCGCTTCTTTGCCGACTTGCAATTGTTTTGTGTCAATTTTGTGGCGTTTGCAGTGTTTGAGGATTTCTTTGCCTAATTCGTCCGCGCCAACCAATCCGGCGGCGGCAAGCGGGAACTTTGCCCCCAGCTTAGCCAGATTGATCAAGACGTTGTAAGGCGAGCCGCCGGTGCCGCGGGATTCGCCGCGTATATTGGAGAGGGTCTCCGGCTGGGGAAACACGTCGATTAACTTGACTCTGTCGACGATCCAACTGCCTCCGGCCAAAATGCCCCGGCGAGAAGTTTTCTTTGTTTTCATAAGGCTCGGTTGCAGATGCCAGTTCCAGTTTCATTGGCGGTTCTCCTCTCAAAATTGATTGGGGTATTTGGATAGGCTCCAGTATCCTCTCGTATCACCACCCCATCCAGACCGTATTATCTTGTTCATTTCTTTGATTTCATTGGGGCCGGCTCTGTCTCGCGCTAGGCGGAAGTTGTAGTAGGCTTGGCGAGGATTGTCGTTGTGGGAGTATTTGATTCCTTTGAAGAAGTAGAGTTCGGCTTGCGTTCGCCAGTCGTTGTTTTTGTATCGCTCTTTCCATTCATCTCTTTCTGCTTTCCATCTGCGTTCTTTCGCTTCTTTCGCTCTGCGTTTTTCCTCCTCTTCTTTTATTGCGCGTTGTAATTCCGCTTGGCGGGTTTCCTCTTCTTGGGCTTTCGCTCGCTCCTCCGTGAGTCGATTGATTTCCGCTTGCCTAGCTGCTCTGCGTTCAGCTTGTTTGCTTGGGCGCATGTAATCTGCCACCGCTAACATTGCTATCGCAATGCTTACCCCTGCGACGGGAATGCCTGCTATGATTAGTTTCTCTCTCATCGGTCTTTGGATTTTGGGGTTGTTTTGTCGGTTTTGTCAACGGTTTTCTGGGCTTTCTCTTCCTTTTTGGCTTCGGGTTTGGGCTTTGGCGGATGTTTGGCTCAGTTCTCGGCGTGCGCTCTTTTGCGCTCGTGCAAATCGGCGAATGCTTGGTGCGGCGGCTTGGTTGCGTATCCGTGCAATCTCTTGCGCAGGTTGGGCGGCAGGAGTTGGGGCGTCTTCTTATCGTAATCTACATGGATTTTGGAGGCTTTGAAGAGCTCAGTTGTTCAAGTTCAAAGCGTCGCCTAAAGCCAGTGAATTTTTCCTTCCATGATGCTCTAAATTCTGCAAGACGGCAACCCGCCGAGCGAGTGAGAAATTGGTTCTCCTTCAAGACATCATTCGGATGAGGCGGTTGAAGACTTCGGTTGAGTCAATTCTTTCTTCTTCATCGTCACCGATGCCATGTCCAATGATCACCGGGTATTGTTGGACGTTTTGGGGGCAGTTTCCGTGCGAGCCTTGGACCAAGTTCGCATCCAGCGGGATAAAGTCCATCAACATCCGCAAGCCCAACTTTTTTTGCAACAAACGCCAAGCAATCTTGCAGCGGGGAAACCGAATTGAGGGGTTCAAAAACAATTCGACGGGATCGTAGCCCGGTTTGCGGTGGATGTCGACGCACCGGGCAAAGTCCGGCGCCCGCTTGTCGTCCAGCCAATAATAATAGGAGAACCAGGCGTCGTCTTCCGCAATGGCGATCAAGTCTCCCGACCGTTCATGGGACACTCCGGCTTGCCGTTTGCCCTTTGAATCCAACACGGCGGCGATTCCCTCTGTCTTTTCTAGTAGCCGGCGGGCTTCTGTCAGCGTCGAAGAATCATTGGCGTAGAGATGGCAAACCTGATGATCCGCAACGCCAAAAATCCGGCTTTGACCGCAGTCCAACATTTCCAGTCCCAGCTCTTCTTTGACTGCAAGCCAGCCTTTTTTGCGGAATTCGCGGTTGATGTAGATCGGTCTTTTGACAGGGTGAATTCCATATTCGGAAAGCAGGCAAACTCGGACTCCCGCCGAGTCAAAGAAATCCAGTAGATCGCCCACGATGGCGTCTAGCCGCCGATAATCCCGGTCAATCTCCGGATGGTTCGGCCCGAGCCTCTGCAAGTTGTAATCCAAATGCGGGAGATAGATCAGATTTAAATCCGGATGATGGTGGGATTCGATCCATTTGGCCGCCTCGGCAATCCAGCGCGAAGCCGCATCCGGCGATCCTTGAGGCGATTGCCGCCCCGCAACCGGTCCCCAAAAAGTCGGAAAGGGAAATTCTCCTAACGCCTTCTTGATTTCTGGGCGCAACGAGTAGGGAAAAGCGTAAATGTCAAAGATTTTTCTTCCATCGGCAGGATACATCGGGCGCGGCGTAATGGAGAAGTCCGCGGTGGAATACATGTTGTACCACCAAAAGAGCTTGGCGCAGGTAAAGCCTTTCTTCTTGCGCCGCATCGTTTCCCAAATCTTTTCCCCGCGCACCAACGCGTTGGATTGCTTCCAAAACTGGACTTCGGCCAACTCTCGATGATACCAGCCGTTGGCCACAATCCCGTGCGCCTCAGGCCGTTTCCCCGTCAAATAGTTACTCTGAGCAGTACAGGTTACGGCCGGAAAGGCGGGCTGAATCACTCGCCGCTGCGTTTGTCGACAATAGGATGCAATGCGCGGCATGGCTTGGCCAATAACGGCACCGCAAAGCCCTACGGCGTTGATGACAGCCAGTCGATTCATAAACCAAACCAAGATGCCGCAATTTTCTCAAACATTCGCCTGTGGTAAAGTCTGCCTGTAATCCCGGAAATTCGAAAAATCCCGCA
This sequence comes from Limisphaerales bacterium, assembly GCA_965203425.1. Classification (GTDB taxonomy): domain Bacteria; phylum Verrucomicrobiota; class Verrucomicrobiia; order Limisphaerales; family AAA164-E04; genus UBA2970. Next base: position 1,943,770 of record OZ241891.1, read on the forward strand.
AGCAATCACTTCTGCTACAACGCGCATCGACGTTCATCGTGCCATCGCAATAGGCCGCCCCAAAGCTTGAAAACGGTCTCGCAAGACGTCCATCGAGGCCACAACCTTGGACAAATTCACAGAGTGCGTCTCCACGCCCTTTCCAATAGATTCCAACAACGTAATGCTCAGATCCCCGCCCAGATGCTCGCGAAATTCTTCCAAACCGCGAAGGATCATCCAGTTCCCCTTGGAATCCATATGGTGAATCTCGCTTGCGTAAATCTCCAGTCCTATCCCACTCAGCAAACACAACACGCGCTCTACAGAACGCTCGTCTAGCAAACCCGTCAACCCCGAATAAACAGTGTCCAACGCCACGCCGACGGCAACCGCTTCCCCGTGTCGAATCCGATAATCCGAAATCTGTTCTAGCTTGTGCGCCGCCCAATGCCCAAAATCCAAAGGCCGAGCCGAGCCAAACTCAAATGGATCCCCCGAAGTGGCAATATGCTCGACGTGAATGGCCGCGCAACGTTGCACCAACCTTTCCACCGCTTCCTCGTCCAACGCCATCAACCGCCCGGCATCCGCCTCCAATGCCTCAAAAAAAGAACAATCCCGCACCAAAGCCACTTTCACCGCCTCCGCAAAACCCGCCCGCTTGTCCCGCTCCGAAAGCGAATCCAGAAACCCAAAATCATTAATCACCGCATGAGGCGGCGCAAAAGTCCCAATAAAATTCTTCTTCCCAAAAGCATTAATCCCATTCTTCACCCCAACGCCGGAATCCCCTTGACTCAAAGTCGTTGTGGGAATGCGAATGTGCCGCACCCCCCGATGCGCCGTTGCCGCCGCCAAACCCACCATATCCAACAAAGCGCCTCCGCCCACCGCCGCCACATACGAATGCCGATCAATATGAAAACGATCCAAACGAGAATGAACCTCCGAAACATGAAAATACGAATTCTTCACCCGCTCGCCCCCCTCAATCAAAACCGGTGAACAAACAAGTTCTAACGCATCCGAACGACGCCCAAAATAAGACTCAATCGCCGGCGCCAAAGACGGAATTGCCTCCGCAACTGCCTCATCCACAAACACAATCACCTTGACCGCGTCCGTTCCTCGCCCCCCAATGCAAAGCGAACCCAGAAGAGAATTGCCCAGCCCGAAAACCTCCCGCGTGAAAAACACACGATGAGAATACGCCACCCGTATCTCTCTCTCAATGGCATCCACATCACTAGATTGAAACCCACGCCCAAAAATGCCAGAAAAAAGAGAATTCCCTCCACCAATCCAAAGCCAACCCACAACCCGCCGCCGCAAACCCACCTCAAAACAGAGAAAAACCCGCCAACCGCCGCCTCCTCACAAAAAAAATCGAAAAAACTCAAAAAAAGGGTTGCCAACGGATTTGCCTTTTGCTTTTCTTGCTCTCGGAAACTGTTTAGCGAAGAGATTCCTTCTTTCGGGTCTCCCGCTAAATAGCACAGTTTATTTTAGTTTCGGGAGAGTCGCATGCTTTTTCCCTGTTGCTTCGGCGAACAGGCTGGAAGTTTTTCGCAATCTCTTTTGCTAAACAGTTTCCATTTCGGCCTGAAGAAGGGCGTTGAAGAGAAAATTCTGCGCATTCAGGCCAAAAGACAGTTGACATTAGAATACATATCGTTTACTAGCTTATGAAAAAGCAATTGTTGGAAGAGACCGTTCCCGGCAAGCCGCTGGGTTTTCAATCGTTGAGCAAAATGTTCTGCATCGTCGCCATCGCCGCAACCGTGCTGAGGCCATCGGAATCGGAAGCGCAAACCGAGGGACCTAGACATGGTTGTTGGGATTGCGTGACCGAATTTCATAACTACGTCAGCACGCTGAACGCTTGGCACAAAACGAATGTGCGGATTCCCCGAATCAGAAGAGCCGATTATGAGTTTGAGGTGGATTACTTCACCATCGGCTATCTCTACGGCAATCCGCCTAGACGAACCCTTCCTTGGATCGACCTTCGGACGCAAGAAACCACCCAAAGATACGCCGGCGGCATCGCCCTAAAACAGCGGCAAATCGCGCAAGAAGAAGCCTTCATCAAAACAAGTCGTCAAAAAAGAACTCGGGCTGGATACGAAGCCAAGTACGGCAAAAACCCTAGAACGCCGCCGCCCTACACTTACGAAGAATGGCGCGAAATGATTTCAGGCTGGATTTCCGAAGCGGAAGAAGAAATTCGCCGGCTGAAAAACGAGATCGCTATCTTGGAACGAGGCAGAGACCGCATAATCGCCGACCTGCCTAGACAGCAAATAGAACATCTCAGGATTGTCCACGAGCAGTATTCAGGGGTGCCACCAACATCCGAAATAAACGCAAACGAAGCACATTATGACGTAATGTTAGAGTTGGCGGATTTTTTGTATGATGTTTCCGCCGCCATGTATGCTGGAAACACAGTTTATCAAACGCCTGAGAATCCCGCGCGGCGAGCTCTCTCCAGTTTGGCCAACTTACTGCGCGCATTTTTAGACAGGCACGAATCCTTTGCGCCGGTGAAGCGCGCTACAATTTTGCGCTATGTGCCGCAGTTAGATCGAGAAATGAGATACGGACGATAGATAGAACTAAGTTAAGAGTGAACGAATATGAATGCGAATCGATTGTTTCGGTGGTTTCTTTTGTTCTTTGTTTTTCTAAGCAGTGGAACAATGGCCAACGCGCAGAGGTCTGTAAGAGAGATTCTCCCTCTGCAAGATTTTTTGGAGTTGTGGACAGCTGACGATCCGCAACCGGACGACTCACAGTCGCCCTGCTATGAAAAACAAGTTGCTGACTTCCATGCTCAACTAAAGCTCCAGAAATCATTGCTTGTTTCTTTCATTATAGATGTGGTAGGCACATTGGATGATGCTCCCTACCAAATTCCCGAACGCAAAGAATTTGAAGAGCTTGATCTGGATGCAGATTCTCAAATTAGGGACATCGTCGGCAGTTACAAAAGCGACGGAGCGTTGAATGCCGAACCTTACAAGGGATACATTGCTACTGAACGTGCGTTGCGAAGTGCGATTCAGAAATATCAAAGGGCGTTGGAAGTTGTGTTGCGTTTGCGCTTGGCGAGCATACGCATTGAGGGGACGCATCTTATTGTAGAGGCTAACGGTTGCGCGCAGACTTTCCTTTTTCAGCGATCCATAGACTTAGCAAAGTGGGAGACGTTGAGCGAACATACCATCGAGGAAAGCGATCTAAAAATCCCACTCGACAAATCCTCCAAAGCCGCCTTTTACCGCATCGTCCCCATCGTCCAAGACAACGACTAAAAAGAAAGCAGAAAAGGAATCTTTAACCCATGAGAAAGCAAAGAAAGCAAAGCTACGCAAGTTCGGATTGAACGTTACAAAATGATATAGAGAAAGGCCGGCCAATCTTTTTGGATCGCGGGCTTTTGGGAATGCGTCTTTGAGGTTTTGACGTTTATGGAGTCAAGAGAGCGGAAGTTTGTTTTGCAAGCCTTGGCGCATTCGGTTTTGAGGCAGACATATTCTGTTTCTTTTTTGAGTGGGATGCTTTATACTTTTTTCGTTTAATAAAGTTATGAGTGATTTTAAGAAGCGGGTGTTTGGATTTTTTGGATTTGCGGCAATGATGGCGATTTGCCGAGGTGTTCAAGCTGTCAGTGCAAGTAGCTAGAGCGGCGTTGTCTTTTACGCCGAGGCGATGAAAAGGAACTTTCCAGTATCGAGGAGCGGACGATTTGGCCAGACAGCGGCGGAAGGTTTGATTGATTTTACAGAGTCAGTTTCCTTCGACAAGCGTCTTTGGAGGCAGGACATTGTTGGTTCCATGGTTCACGCCCGTGCGCTTTGTCAAGCTGGCATTCTCGCGGAGCAAGAACTCAACGATATTTTGAAAGGTTTGGAGGAGATTGGAAACGAGATTGAGGGGGGAAAGTTTTTTTGGGATCCAAATTTGGAAGACGTTCATATGAACATAGAGTCGGCCTTGACCGCCCGTGTTCCGGCCGGTGCAAAACTCCACACGGCGCGTTCCCGCAATGATCAGATTGCGCTGGACTTGCGAATGTGGCTTCGGGACGAGACGGTGGAGGTGATTGAGGAGATTTCCCGGATTCAATCTGCGCTCGTGGATTTTGGGAGGCGCTCGTTGCCCGCGGTCATTCCCGGCTATACGCATCTTCAACGGGCGCAGCCGGTTCCCTTTGCGCATCATCTTCTGGCTTATGTGGAAATGCTGGAGCGCGATGTTGCTCGCTTTGCCGATTCCTTTGAACGGATCAATGTTTGTCCGCTGGGCAGCGGCGCTTTGGCGGGTTCGACAATTCGCTTGGATCGCGAATGGATTGCCAAAGAGCTGGGTTTTGTGGACGCGCAAGACAAGCCGCAGATCAGCCGAAATTCTATGGACGCAGTTAGCGATCGAGACTTCGTTGTGGAGTTTTTGGCCGCCGCCGCCTTGTTGGCGGTGCATTTGTCCCGGTTGTCTGAGGATTGGATTTTGTGGGCGAGCGCCGAGTTTGGATTCATCGCCATTGCCGACGCTTACACAACGGGTTCCTCCCTGATGCCGCAGAAAAAGAATCCAGACTTGGCCGAACTGGCCCGCGGCAAGTCAGGAAGAGTGATCGGGAATCTGGTTTCCGTGCTGACTTTGTTGAAGGGTTTGCCGATGACCTACAACCGCGATTTGCAAGAAGACAAGGAACGATTGTTTGACACGGCCGATACCATCCGCGCCTGCCTGCGCATCTTAGCGGCGATGATCGCTCACACCAACGTCGTCCTCGAATCGTGCCAAGTCGCCGCAAAAGACCCCAGCTTGTTGGCGACAGACCTTGCAGACTACCTCGTCCAAATCGGCGTTCCTTTCCGGGAATCCCATCGCCTTGTGGGCGAAGTAGTCGCTTTGGCGGAGGAAAAAAAACTTCCGCTCGACAAACTGACTTTGGGCGATCTTCAATCGGTGGATCCGCGTTTCCAAAGCGACGCGCTGGCGGTGTTCTCATTGGATCGCGGGCTTTGCGAGCGCCAGACAATCGGCTCGCCGGGATGGAAAGAAGTCCAACGCCAACTCGAATACTGGCAAACCCGATTGAACCGAGAATGCGCCGACAATGCGGATGGATGAATTGGAAAACAGCAAGAACGCGGGAATGCCTCAGGCAAATTCTCCGCCCGCCGATCTTCTCAAAGCCGTTTCCCGTTCGTTTAGCCTGACTTTGCGGATATTGCCTGCTCCTGTTCGTCGTCCGATCAGCATTGCCTACTTGCTGGCAAGAACTTCGGACACCATCGCCGATACAAAACTCGTTGATCCAGCCGCTCGCGAGGCCTCGCTTTGCCAACTGGCGCAGGCCGTTCAGAGCGGGCGCATTGAGCCAAATGCCCTTGCCTTTTCCCCGCCTCGCCAAACTCAAACAAAAGAACGAGAACTTCTTGATCATATTTGCGAGAGTCTCGCCCTGCTCCAAACCGTCGACCAAGCAGAACGTCGCCTGATTCAAGACGTGTTGCAAACCATCATCAGCGGTCAAAGCCTAGATTTACAACGATTCCAAAACGCCAACGCCCAGAACGTCGTCTGCCTCAAATCAGACGCCGAATTGGACGACTACACTTACCGAGTGGCCGGTTGCGTCGGCGAGGTTTGGACTCGAATCTGCTTCCAAAAACTCAGCACCAACCCAAATCCGCCGCCGGAATTTCTTTGCGCCGGCGTTCGTTTTGGAAAGGGGCTTCAACTGCTCAACATTCTCCGAGATCTCTCCGAAGACCTTCAGCAAGGGCGATGCTACCTGCCCCAAGACGCCCTGCGCCAAAGCGGCCTGTCGCCAAAAAATCTTGCCGTCCCATCCACCAATGAAACTCGCCAAAAAATTGCGCCTCTCTTCCAGCGCTATGCGCAAAAAGCCAACCAACTTCTTATGAACGGCTGGGAATACACCAACCAACTTCCCCGCCGCTGGGTTCGCGTTCGCTTGGCCTGCGCTTGGCCGGTTCTCATCGGTTTGCAAACTTTGAAAGCCCTCCCGCTGGACGACCCGCTCAATCCATCGCGCCGCGCCAAAATCTCCCACCAAGCCGTCAAAGCCATCATCGCCAAAACCCTCCTTGCCTATCCCTTTCCCCGCCTTTGGCAACGCCTCGCCAAACCGCCGCAAAACCGAGACTAAGCCGATACTAAGCTGTCTCAGAACCGAAATCCCGCACTCAAAACCCCAAAACCGCCGCCGACAAAGCCTCCCGAAGAAAAATTTCCGAACTCCTCGATTTTTCCTTGCCTTCCCTTCAGAAATTCCCCAATCTGCCCCAAAATTAAATTTGCCGCCGCTTTGAGATTGGGAAATTTGGTTTGAGGATTTTGTGAAGATGAACGCAATGAAGATTTGGAAACCGATGAATAGAGACAAAACATTGGGATTGCTTTTGACCGCCGCTTGCTTTGCCGGTGGATTCGGGGAAACAACGGCGCAGGAATGGCTTCGGATTCATTACACCAACGCACACCGCAACAGCGAATCCCGGGCGGTAAATTCCGGGGATACGAGGCAGTTCGTGGATTCCTCCTATTACATCGTAAATTTGCCCGCAGGACTGAGGTACATGGAATGGCTGAATGTTAGAGACAGCGGCAGTTTCAACCTGACAACCCTTAAACTCCCCAAAGATATAGGCATTGATGCTTCCATCCCGTTTCGTTTGAAGACAGGGAACCACCTGCCAATTTTGCAACTGCATAAAGATATGCGGGCGTTTTATCTGTTTCGGGGACAGAATGTGCTCAGAATCCCGCCTATGCAGGATTTGATACAGAATCTAGAACCGGATGATGATGGATTGATTAGAACAGTTTTTCACGGTGTTTCCATTGAGGTTTATGGAGTTCCGCCGAGGCTGACGATGAAACGAAGACCCGACGGCGTCGAGATCTCTTGGAAAGGAGGCGTTTTGCAGTCTGCTCCAAGCATCGACGGACCTTGGAAGGACGTCACCTATGGCGCACCGCGTTGGCTCTTTCTCAAGTCTTCCCAGCCTGCCGAGTTCTTCCGGGTCAAGCCGGATTGATTTCCGCAAAGGAAGAGTGCGTCCCCATTGAAGGAAACGAGCGGAAGAAAGAGAGGCCGAGCGTCCGCACAAAGAAGAAGGACGAAATACGGCGTAATTTGAGGTGAAAAGATTGAAAAAACCGCCTCGATCCAAAAAACCGTCGAACTCCACGATTTTTTCCTTGCATTCCCACCAGAAATTCGCCAAACTACCCTTCAAACTAAATTCACCGCCACTTTGAAATTATGAAAATGAATGCTTTACGTGCTTTGATATCACGTGTTTTGATACCTTTCGGTAGTGCTATCGTCTTGTTCCTCGTCATCTGTGCTGTCTGCATCGTCATTGAGTACGTTTGGTTTCCTCATGCGTCTACGTCTGATGAGTTTGGGCGTTATGGCGTTTTCATCGCGTTTGCCTTGTTCGGCGGCATTATTTCTCTTTTTTGGGGACTCTCTTATTTAATCTGGGAAAGCATTGAGGCGAGAAGAAAATTGTCTGATTGGGAAGAGAAGATTGACAAAATACGGCGTGATTCCGAGACCCCAGAGGCGGTTTCTGACCACCCGACCGCGAAGAATTCTACGAAATCGTCAAAGAAGAAATTAATAATCTTAATATCTATCATCATACCTTCCTTCATCTTACTAATAGAACTCCCAATAAAAATAATAGAACTCCTAGAAAAATTAAAATTAATATCAAAATAAACTTCAAGCAAAGAAAGGAGAACAGCGAAGATGAGAACGATAATTGTTTCCCTAAGTTTGTTGGCGGTAGTTTTGGTTTACATTGCGTTGAATCCAAGCGATAAGCCGACAACAACGACAAGCCAAAAGACGGCGAAGGAAGAAAAGGCCGGCAACAAGGGAAAAACAACTTCTGCACGTTCTGTATTACAAAAGACAAGCGAAGCGGATTGGGCGGCGGTTCATGCCATAGCCGCAGAATACACTCCTCAACTAAAAGAACTGGAACGCAAACGATCTTACATCAAAACAAAAGGAATTACTCCCGGCAGTTGGGATAATCCAAAAGTGAGAGATGAGTACAGAGCGAAACGTTTGGCTGAAGACATGGCGGACAAAGCCATTCGGGATTTAGAGCGGGAGCAGTGGGCGCGGATGAGCGAGTATTTGTCGCCCTACGAGTTGCGGGAATACAAGCTAGAGCATTCGCAATTAGCGCGGGACATGCGGCCGGAATTAGAATGGTTTCAGCCCAGCAAGGGAGAGTTTGTTGCCTTGTACACCTATCATGAAAAGAAGGCGAACTTGCTGGATGAACTGTTCGGCGGCGACGGACGTCTACGAACGGAAGCGCACCAGTCCGCCATCGATCGAAGGATGGCCATTCAAAAAGAAGTGACCAAAACGGCAAGGACGCGCAAAGATTTTGAGGAAGGTCTCCAAAGGATGGACGCGCTGGAAGGGAAGGACATAGACAGCTGGAGAGCGGAAACTGAGCTTCAGGATGAGGTAAGAGAAACGCTGGGGGATGACCGATGGAGCTCAATCCTACATGGTCCAGACGGACAGAAGACAAAAGCGGCGGAAGATAAATTACGACGCATGAAACGTTTGTATTCTAACGGCCAAATTACGAGAGCCGAATTAGAACTTGCGGAGTTTAGAAGTATGCTGGAATCGAGCCTCCGCGACATGAGCGAGGAAGAGATAGAGAAAGAGCTGAAGTGGTACAGAGAAGTGGGCATGGAACTTTCGCCCGCCGAGAACAAAGCCGCAGACGACTAAGCCTAGTTTTGCGCCTCCTTCCTTTTCGCCAATCCCTTTTCGTGGTTGGCTTTTTTTGTTAGTTTGGCGGCAGATTTATGATAGCGTTTTTTGGAATGCATGATTTCCATTATGAGAAGGGGGAGTTGTTTTGCGAAGGAGTTTCTCTTTCGGAAATTGCGTCCCGATATGGAACGCCGTCTTATGTGTATTCGCAGGCCACGATAGAGCGGCATTACCAAAGTTTGAAGGAGGCGCTTGGCGCTTTGGACTGCGCTGTTTGTTATGCGGTCAAAGCCAATTCGAACTTGGCGGTTTTGCGCGCGGTTGCGCGGTTGGGCGGGGGATTTGATGTGGTTAGCGAGGGGGAAATGGAACGGGTTGCGGCGGCGGACGGGGATCTAGGAAAGTGCGTTTTTGCTGGCGTTGGCAAGACGGAGCGCGAGATTGAGATGGTTTTGCGTCGGGGCATTTACGCGTTCAATGCGGAGAGCGAGCCGGAGTTGGAGCGCATTGACGCGGCGGCGAGGTGTTTGAAGAAAGTTGCGCCGATTTCGGTGCGCGTCAATCCCAATGTGGACGCCAAAACGCATTCCAAAATTACTACCGGCACTTACGAAAACAAGTTCGGCATTGCTTTTGAGGAGGCGGAGAAAGTGTATGCGAAAGCGGCCAAGCTGTCTCGGCTGCGGATTCGGGGCGTTCAAATGCACATCGGATCGCAGTTGACGACGGTTGAGCCTTTTGAAAGCGCGGTCAGAAAGTTGCTTCCGCTCGTCAAAAAGCTCAAGGAACGCTACGGCATTGAGTTTTTTAGCATCGGCGGCGGGTTGGGCATTGTGTATGAGTCCGCTTTGGAAAGTGGCAGGCCGGGCTGGTGGAAGAGGAAGGAGGCGGAATTGATTTTGACGCCGCAGTCTTATGCCGAGCGCATTGTGCCGTTGCTGAAGCCGTTGGGACTCAAGATTTTGGTGGAACCCGGCCGGTTTATTGTTGGGAACGCCGGCATTTTGCTGACCAAAGTGGAATATGCCAAGCGAACGGGAGAAAAGAATTTTGCGATAGTGGACGCGGGCATGAATGATTTGATTCGTCCCGCTTTTTATGGCGCGGAGCATGAGATTGTGGCTCTTCGGAAAAAGAGAGGCACTCGAGTGCGGACTGACGTTGTTGGGCCGATTTGCGAGTCCGGCGATTGCTTTTGCCGGGATCGACTTCTTCCCAAAGTGCGAGAAGGCGAGTTTCTGGCGATTCTCAGCGCCGGCGCCTACTCTTTTGTGATGGCTTCCAACTATAATTCTCGGCCGATGCCGGCTGAAATCATGGTTCGAGGAAAGCAATGTAGCGTTGTCCGGGAGCGGGAAAAGCTGCAGGCGTTGTGGGCGGGCGAGAAAATTCCTTCTTGGTTGAAGTAAATGGAAGGGAATGGTTGCGATTGGCGCACAAGTCTTCGGCCAGTTCTCTTGACAATCTTTGGGTTTGGCTTATATTCGCTTCCAGCGATGTCAGATTTAATGGTGGCGGAAACGAAGGCAGATTCTCTGCCTCAATGTTCTTTGGGCAATTCTTTAGATAACTTCCGAACCTTTCAAGCTGCTGGCAAAGGCGCTTGGAACTTCGTTTCTGATTCGGACTGGAACGATTGGCGTTGGCAGCTGAAAAATCGAATCACCACGCTGGCGCAAGTGGAGGCAAAAATCCCTAATCTCATGCCCGAAGAAAAAGGTGGCATTCAACTGGCCAATCGAAAACTGGCGATGGCCGTCACGCCTTACTTTTTTAATCTGATCAATGCGGACGACGTTCGTTGTCCCATTCGGCTGCAAGTCATTCCAAAAATCAACGAGACCAAAACCGCCGATTGGGAAATGACCGATCCTTGTGGGGAAGACGGTAATTCTCCGATTCCCGGCATCGTCCATCGCTATCCCGACCGAATTCTCTTTTTGGTTACCGACCGATGCGCCGCGTATTGTCGATACTGCACTCGATCCCGCATGGTTAGCAATGCTTCTGGATACGGCTTTCATCCTGAATTGGAACGGCAGCTGGAATACGTTCGCCAACACCCCGAAATCCGGGACGTTCTTTTGAGCGGCGGCGATCCGTTGCTCTTGAGTGATTCGAAAATAGACTATTTGTTGGGTCGGCTTCGCGAAATGGAACACGTCGAATTCCTTCGAATCGGCACGAGAATTCCCATCTTTCTTCCCCAGCGCATTACCGACGAATTGTGCGCTGTCTTGAAGAAACATCATCCGCTTTTTGTCAGCATACACGCCAACCATCCAACTGAATTGACGGTGGAAGTGAAGCGCGGGCTGGATAAGATGGCGGACGCCGGCATCCCGCTTGGCAATCAGTCGGTGTTGCTCCGAGAGGTGAACGACCGTCTCGACGTCATGCGCGCGCTCGTTCAAAAACTTCTGCGCTGCCGCGTTCGCCCCTACTATCTTTACCAATGCGATCTTATTGCAGGTTCTTCGCACCTTCGAACCAGCGTCAGTGAAGGGATTAAAATCATGGAAGGTTTGCGCGGCCACACCACGGGATATGCAATTCCCCAGTTCGTCATCGATGCTCCCGGCGGCGGCGGCAAAACTCCCATCCATCCAGAATACGTTGTCCGCCGCGATGCTAATCGAATCGTCATCCGCAACTACGAAGGCAAAATTTTTGAATATCCCGAAATTCCGGCGCGAGAAGTTTTGTGACGCTCTCTCGCAAAACCGTCATATCCATAGAGCCGTATTTCCCTTTGAAAATCTCCGAATGGCGGGCAGTTTAAGCAAAATGCACTTCTCTCTGTCGTTCCCATGCGCGAAGAATCCAAGCAGGCGAAAAAACAAAGAGCGGCGGCGATTTGGAAGCGCCTTGCCCAAACCTATCCCGATGCCCATTGCGAGCTGAACTATGCCTCGCCTCTGGAACTTCTAATTGCCACCATTCTTTCGGCGCAATGCTCAGACAAACAAGTCAACGCCGTCACTCCGTCTCTCTTCCAACAATATCGCTCGGCTCGCGATTATGCCGACGCTTCATTGCCTGAACTGGAACTTCAAATCCGCCGCATCGGCCTCTTTCGGAGCAAGGCCAAAAATATCCGGGCATGTTGTTCCCGACTGGTTGAACAATTCGACGGAAAAGTTCCACAAACCATGAGCGAATTGACATCTCTGGCCGGCGTCGGCAGAAAAACGGCCAACGTCGTCCTTGGCAACGCTTTTGGAATCAACTCTGGAATCGTGGTGGACACTCACGTTTCGCGGCTGAGCCAAAGGCTTCGCTTGACTCAGTCAACCACTCCGGAGAAAATCGAAAAAGACTTGCAATCTTTGGCCCCTCAAACGCAGTGGGCATTGTTGAGTCATTGGCTGATTTGGCACGGCCGCCGCCGTTGCCGCGCCCGCAATCCCGACTGTGTTCGGTGTGAAGTGCAAAAGTGGTGCCCTTCCAATCCATCGAATTCCAAAAACACGATTCTCCGTTGATTTTTGCGGCGCCGATTCATTCAAATCCGCAAAACAAATCTTCTAAATAAAAAAGGCGTTCCGGCAACGAAGAGAGCCGAAGGAGAAAATTCCCCACGCGTTCCGCCGAATTCAGAGCCGTAGATTCAGAACTGCTTCGGCAGAAAGTCGGTGCCGTTGACAATCCTCACCAAACCCTGTTCCGGTTTCAAAACGAACATTCCGCGCCGCCAAGCGTATTTGTCTGAATCCGAATTCGAATGAAGGGAGGCAACCGCTCCCAAAACTTCTTTGTCGCGGTATTCGTGAAACACCTCTCTGAAACGCCCCAGGTTTTTTTCGTGTTTTTCCACGTTCGCAACCTTCAACTTTGCCTTGACTTCCACTGCGACAATTTCCTTTCCATTTGACGGCCGTCGGAATCGGGGTGCTCTATCCGTTGCATGGTTCGGGAAATATCCATTCCAATCTTCCGAAATTGTTCGACACATCCCGGTTCCACCAATAGCCCCCATTGCGTTGTGAACAAGCCGGCTACTTGGTTAACTGCCTTGGAGATGGATTCCTCGATAGATCGCTCCATCCTCTGAGTGGATTGAATCTGAAATTCTCGAAGATTATCCCATCCTCGCCTCGATTCTTCCGCCGCTATCTCCACTATCTTTTTCGACTTTTCCGCCGCCTCTTGCCGTGCTTTGCGGTCCGCTTCCCATGCTCGCGCTACCTTTTCTGCCGCCTCTTGCCGCGTTTTGCCATCGGCTTCGATGGTCTTTCGCAGGGACTCGATGTCCCTTTGTTCAGCTTCGATGCTCTGAATTAATGCTTGCAAATCTATCTCTCTCATCCCAGAGGCCTTTCATCATAACGGCAGAATAACCGCCAAGGAAGCGCAATTGCGCCGACGTTCAAAAGAAACAAAGACCCTGCGCCAAAAAACAACGAAGAAAATGGCGGTAAAATACAAAAAACCACCAAAAAGCGAAAGTTCGGCAGCTATTTTTCGCGCGGAATGCAACGCAAATACCGCGCATCTTGAACTTTCTGACCATCCGACAAAAGCAACGCGTAGCCGCATTCATGAGCCAATATTACGGCGTTTGAATTTGCCGTGATGCCCGCACGGTCGGAACCTGAATCTTATCGCTTAACTCACGGAACAAAAAGCGAAAGTTCGGCACCAAAACTTCTCGCATCTTTTCCATATCGCTCTCGCGCAGATTGTGTTTGACCTCGACAATGGCGACAAACTCGCCATTCGTCATCAATATGTCGTACTCGGCACTCTTTCCGCGGCGGCCCGGCCGTGACGTTGGCGCGAATATCGTCAAATTCCAGGATGTCAATGCGCGGCGCGCGCCGCAAAGCGCGATAGAAAAACTCCTCGGCAATGCGACCACCGGTATTATTGCCCATAGCGCCTACCATCTTCGCAATGTTGTCCAATCGCCTGTCCAGCTTATGCAGAAACTTCTCGCGCTTCGGGCAATACTTGTCGAACTCCCTGCGATACTCTGCCGATTCTTTGTGATACTCCTCCGCTTTTTTGCGATACTCCGCCGCCTTTTTACGGGTGTTCTTCCGCTTCTTTGCGGTGTATGGCGGACTTGGCACGCGGCTTGCCGCTTCCACGGCGCGATGCTGGTCCAACTCCGCCAAGCGCGCGTTCGCCTCTTTGCGATGCTTGTCAAATTCCGCCCGATACCGATCAAATTCCAAGCGGTGTTTGTTGAACTCGGCGCGGTGTTTCTCCGATTCGACTAAACGGTTGTCGAATTCCACCAACTTCTCGGCGATCTGTTTCAAACGCCGATCCATTTCGTCAAGGTGATTCATTTAACGGCCATTTTTACACGGGCATGCCGTGAAATGCAATTGGAATATTCGCCCGCAAACAGGCCTTCGCTAAACGCAAAAAAGCACCTCGGCAAGCAAGCCGAGGCGCGCTACGGAAAGGAAACAAATAGCCTACTAAGCCGTAACTAAGCCGTTACTGAGCCAACCAACCAGTGTTTTTATCGACGCCTTGAGGAAGGGAGTCTCGGCGTCCCGGCGGCCTTGGTTTATTCGGACGCGAGAAAGTGAAAGTGGTCGTCGTCCCGCTTCCAGATAAAGAATTCACCAACTGCTGTTTCAGACCTTCGGTGCTTTTGGAATGAACACTACCGTCTCCCAAGACAAAGTTGCTGCCGGAGAGTCCGTGCATTTCACCACTCAATCTTGGGATGTCTTCGGTTCGCACCCACCCCGATCCCCTCCGCCCGGCACTTTCTCGGTAACTACACTGCAGAACGTGGCCTTGGGGGTTGGTCACATTAATATTCGTGCTGGCATTGTTGATGATGTCGCGGTTACCAGACAAAATGGTAGACGGCTTGGTTTCACTCGCATCGTGGCCGATGATGTAGCTGATATTGCTGTTATGGTTGAAGGGTTCGTTATCGCTTTCGTAATCGAAGGTTGTGGATTCTGTGCGAGAATCAGGCGGGCTAATCAATATTTTCGGCGTGTTCAGCTCGTTGCGCATGGCGCCGAAGTGCATCCAGATGTAAGGGTCTGGTTTTCCATTTGCATTGCTAAGATTTGGTACTGCCTCTAGAGATCCTCCTTCTCTGTAGGGAACGTTCATTGGAAAGTTATCGTCGTGATCCACGGCAAACATTCGGAAGGCGAGGCCGACTTGTTTGAGGTTGTTGACGCATTTGATTTTCTGCGCTTTGGCTTTGGCTTTGGCCAGGGCGGGAAGGAGCATCCCGGCGAGAATGGCGATGATGGCGATAACGACCAACAGCTCGATGAGCGTGAAGGCCCCGTCTTTCTTGTTGCGAATAAGTTGTTTCATGTCGATAGATAATTTAAGTTACAGTTCAATTATTACTGGCTTCGAGGGAAACCTTGCCGAAGCGGATTGGGATTGCCAAGCTTTTTTCGCTTTTTTTTCGAGGCTTTTCCCAGTCGTTTTCATTTTGGCTTCCGCTTTGTTCTCAAGCAATCGCCGTGCCAACTTTGGAAGAAACTTGGGAATCTGCTTTGTTTTTATGGAAAAAAGGGAAAAATTCTCTCTGGTTCGAGGGGAGTTTTGTTCTTGTTGTTTAAAATTTGGCGAGTTTTGAGCTGGATGCGTGGAGGAAATGGTTTTACCGTGTGATTTTCATTCGATTTGCGCAATTTTCGTTCTGGATGGAATTCTCGTTTTTTTGGGTTTTGGCATATAGAAAGGCGTTGTGGCGGCGGCTCAATGGTATTTTTGGAAGACGAATCCCTTGCCGGGGGCGTTGAACATGGCTTGGGATGAGTTGCGTCTGCGGTTGGCGAGGGATGCAGGGTATCCGCTTCTGCGGTTTTACGGCTGGGCAGAACCGGCCGCAACTTTTGGCCGATTTCAAAAATTCGTCGATGTCAGCGAATGGACGCGCATTCGGCCGCTCCTTCGTCGTCCAACGGGCGGCGGGCTTGTGCTTCACGGGGATGATTGGACGTATAGTTTGGTTTTTCCTTTTGGGGATGCTTGGCATGGGATTCGGGCGCAAGAGAGTTATTTGCGTCTTCATCAGTGGGTTCAAAAGGCTTTGGGGAAGTTGGGTTTTGCGACGGAGTTGGCGCCGGCGCAAGAGGTGGTTTTGGGGAAGGCGAGGCGGTGTTTTGCGGGCGCCGAAGCGGATGATCTTGTTTTTTCGGGGAAGAAGATTGCCGGCGCCGCGCAGAAACGCAACCGAAACGGTTTGTTGATTCAAGGTTCCATTCAGCTGCCGCCGAAGGCGATTGCCCGCGCAGAATGGGAAAACGCTTTTCTTGAGGCGGCCACCGAAATGTGGAACGTGCAGTGGAGTCATCTTCCAGAGCCTTCGGCGGATTTAGTTTGCCAAGCGGAAGAATTGGCCGCCGAGAAGTACGCAAGGCAGGAATATACTCAACTTCGATAGCTTTGCGACAAAGTCTCGCTAAAATAAATCAACCCGCAACGGATTGAGCGATTTTTCCGTTCGAAGCGGAGTTAAAGTTCTTCTTTGCGGATTGGCCAGAGACCCATTTCCCAAGATCCAAAAACAGAGGCAACGGCCAAAGCGGCCAAGAAAAGGCAAAGGCTGATTTTACGCCAGGCGGACATGTTGGAATTGGAAATCCAAAGAGCGCTTCTCGCGAGAAAATAAACGCCAACCCCAACCAAAACGGAGTAAGCGGCGCCAAGCGTGCGATGCCGGGCGGAAGGAAGAGAGTGCGCGTTGAAGCCAAAGAAGAGCATTCCCAGAAACACGACAATGGCGGCCAACAGGAAAATCCAGGCCGCCTGCCGATGTTGCCGTCGCTCTCGCCGAAGGCGGTGCCGAGTGGAACGATGTGGAAGCACGGCGGAAGTTTGCATGAATTTTTCGGCAAAGGGAATAGGATTTGTTGCCGGATTGGGCGTTTTGTCGGACGGATGACTTTGCGCTGCCAACTTTGGGGAGCGGCAAAGAGGGTGGATTGTCCAGCTTGCTGAGTGCCCACGTGATTTTGGGGAACATTCATCAGTTTTACCAAAGTTCGCAAAGGGTGCAGAGCCATCTGCAGGGATTGATGAACGGGCCAAAATTTGCCGTGTTCAACGATGAGGCGCATAATTCGCCGGCGCCGGAATATGAAGAAACTCTGTTTCGGATGCGGGACAAGATTGCGTTGCGCTTGGACACGATGGCAACGCCGGATCGCGCCGCCGGACAGCGACATAATTTACGAATATGATGTGACCAACGCGCTGGCGGAAAGGATTGTCAAGACGCCGGTGATCTATCAACCGGACATCAAAACCGTGCAGTTGACTTACACCGATGCGCGCACGGGCGAACAGCGCAAAGTGGAGGAAATTGACTGGGACAAAGTGCATCGGCTTGGATTGAACGCCACGCAGTGGGGCACGGATCCCAAGCCGATGCAGCAGCAGAGGCCATTGCGCTGCTCCGCTTGGATGAACAGGAGCGGCGGGTGAAGGGGCGTTATCAGCCGATTCTGTTTATGGTGGCGGTGTGCAAGCTGGACGCGCAGAAGGCCGAGCAGACGCTGAACAACTATTTCAAAGTAAAGACGCTGCTGGTTACCGAAGACAGCACGATGCGGAACGTCGGCGCGCTACCGATCTGGGCAAATAAAGGCCAGGTGCCAATCCTTACAAAGCCGTGGTGAGCGCGCTGATGTTGCGCGAAGGCTGGGACGTGCCGGAAGTGGTCGTTATTTTGTTGTTGCGCAAATTCAGTAGCAAGCTTTATGGACAACAAGTCATTGGCCGCGGCCTGCGCCGGATGCGGAAAGGGAGTGTTCAAGCAGATGATCGGCAGATTTGCGCCGCCGTGGATCATCCCAAGCTGGAGCATCAATGGTTGTGGGATATATTTAGCGCCAAAAACGGGAAGGAGTTTTGATTGACGATGAATTTGACGAGACTGAAGACTTGCCGGATCCGCCGCCGAAGTAAGAGCTGACCAAACCGCATTTGGTGATTGACGTGCCGGAGCCGGATTCGGCAGCAGATGAGGGCGAGTTTGATCTTGGCGAAATTCAGTAGCCTCCGAAACCGCTTGAAAACTGGAAAGAGGCTCTGGATAAGATTGAGTACGATCCCACGGCGGTGGAGATTACGGAAGTGGACATTGCCGGCGTGGTGGGGCGAGAGTTGGGCGGCGAAGGCTGGAAAACCGTTCACTCAGCGCCGGAGAAAGAGGATTCTGAAGGGGCTGTGGTGAAAATATCGGATGAAGAGCTGCGCGAAGCGGTGAAGGAGGCTTTGCTACAGATGGCCAAGGACTTGACCGTCGAGGCTGGCTACGCTGCTTTGGACAACAAGGCAAAAGTCTGTAGCGCCCTGTTGCGCCACGTTCGCGCCAAGTTTCTTAGCGGATTGTCTCTTGGGCTGGTCGAGCGTTCGGAAGTGGAGTTCGTTTGAAAGATGCTGGCGCAGGTGAGGAAAAAAGTCTCTTCCGTGCCCGGTTTGATCGGAGGGATCCTTGAATATGGCGATTAGCAACCGCGGGAAATACGAGAGTCCGGCGACGAGTCTATGGAACTTTGAAAACTACGATAGTGACTTGGAGCGTTTGGAAGGCGACGCGCACGTCCGCAAGTGGGTAAAGCGGCACGGCGTTATCATTCCGTGGATCGACGGTCAACGACGCCAACGAAGGTATGTGCCGTACTTCCTTGTGGAGTATCAAGACGGACAGAAGGCGGTCATCGAGGTAAAAGACCTTGGCCGAATCGATTCAGATGACGCCCTTCGCAAAGGCAAAGCGGCGGAGATGTGGTGCAAACAGCGGGGGATGAAGTATAGGCTGGAAACGGTTTTGCCGAGCACTTAGGGATTGTCGAGCATTGGAATGGCAACTGGAGGAAGAGGCAAGGGAAACAGCGGCAGAAAAACCAAAGAAAGGACGCATGTTTGAGAAGTTTATTTCCATTGCGTTCGGTTGTTGCCGCCGTGTTTTTAAGCGAGCGGGAAAAACCTTGCGCCATCCTAGCGGACGTTCGTAGAATTCGATTGTTAATCATATGTTATGATTCATGTAGGCATAGGTTACGACGTGCATGCTCTGAAGGCGGGAGAAACGCTGGTTCTTGGGGGAGTGACCATTCCGCATCCCAAAGGGTTGGCCGGCCATTCGGACGCCGACGTCTTGATGCACGCGGTTTGCGACGCCGTGCTAGGCGCCGTCGGAGCGGGAGACATCGGCCAGTTTTTCCCCAATGATGATCCGATGTGGAAAGGCGCCGTCAGCCGTATTTTTTTGGAGGAAGCGCGTCGCCAGGTGGAATTTCGCCGGGGCGTTCTTGTGAACGTGGACGCTACGGTGATTGCCGAGCGTCCCCGATTGAGTCCCTACGTTTTGGAAATGAAGCGCAACATTGCCGAGGCGTTGCGGTTGAGTCCCGATCGCGTGGGCGTGAAGTCCACGACCAACGAGGGAATAGGATTTTTGGGGAGGGAAGAGGGAATTGCAGCTATGGCGGTTGCCAGCGTGGATGTTCGCTCTTAAGGTTTGCGATTGGTAAGTTGGGTAAATCGCTCTGCCGCCATTGTCCACGCCGCCTCTTGTTCTGGTTCATAACGTTCCAATTTGCTGGATTCCCGAACGATGTTTCGGATGGCCGTCAAGTCTGGGAGGTCTTTGGCCGCTAGCGCTTGAATGGCGATGTTTCCCGCGGCCGTCGCTTCTGCCGGCCCGGCGATGACGGGGCGTTGAATCGCATTAGCCGTTAACTGGTTCAGAAAGCGGTTTCTGGATCCGCCGCCAACGATGTGCAGGATTTTGACAGGGCGCTGGATGACGGATTCCAGTTCTTCCACGGTTTTGCGATAAAGGAGCGCCAGGCTTTCGAGAATGCAGCGCGTGACGCCTCCCGGTGTTTTTGGAAGCGTCTGGTCGGTTTCTCGGCAAAAGGCGACAATGGATTCCGTCATGTTCGCCGGCGAGGTGAATCGCGGGTCGGCTGGATTGATGAGAGATTGAAATGGCGCTGCTTGCGAAGCCAAGCCGGCAAGCTCGGCGTAGTCAAACTCTCGTCCGTCGGCCGCCCAGATTCTTCTGGATTCTTGCAGCAGCCAAAGGCCGCTGATGTTCTTCAAAAGCCGGGTGGTTCCGCCGCAACCGATTTCGTTGGTAAAGTTGAGATCGCGGCAGGCGTTCGTAAGAATGGGAGAGGAAAGTTCGACGCCCAGAAGAGACCAAGTGCCGGAGCTGAGATAAGCCCAGTTTGCCTCCTCGGCGGGAACAGCGGCTACGGCCGCCGCAGTATCGTGGGAACACCCGGCGACAATGCGCAATCTGCCCAAACCTGAGGCTTGTCGCGCTTTGTCGGAAAGCCTCCCAATGGGAGTGCCGGAGGGAACGATTTCGGGGAAAAGGCCGATTGGCAAGCCCGCCGATTCGCATAGTTTTTGGGACCAGCCTTTGGTTTGAGGATTGTAAAGTTGAAACGTGCTGGCCATAGAAACTTCAATGACGGGGCGGCCTCCCAGTAGATAGTTGAATCCGTCCCCGATTCCCAGAATGGTTTTCGCCTTGGCTAAACGCGCGGGCTCTTCGGCGGCGAGTTGAAAGAGCGTGTTGATCGGCATCCGTTGAACGCCGGTTTCGGCGAAGATTGCCGGCCAGTCCGTTTTGGACAACACGCGCTTCATGCCAACCGCAGTGCGAGGGTCTCGATAGTGAAAAACAGGCGCAATGACCCCGCCGCCAGCATCCAACAACAAATAATCCACTCCCCAAGAATCGCAGCTGATGCTTTGAAAAGGCAGGCCGAGAGCCGCCGCTTTTTTGAGGCCGGCCAAAAGCCCTTCGTAAAGCGAGTCCAGATTCCAATGAATGGAGCCGCCGTCGAGGATCGGCGCGTTGGGAAATCGATGAAATTCTTCCAGCGTCAACCGGCGGCCGTTCATGTCAATGCTTCCGCCAATCAAGCGTCCGCTCTCCGCTCCAAGATCGCAGGCTAAATAATGTTTTTCCATTCGTTCAAAAAACCGTCGAGACGGAACTCGACGGTTGCAAAGCAAAGGCCAAACCCAACTTTACTTGCCAATCAATTTCTCTACCAACAAAAAAATAGGGATCTATCCAACCGGCTACTAAAGGAGTTGCCAATACCCCCGATTACCCCAAACCCCAGGTACTTTAAGTTTTCCAAGCGATCCAATCGAACGTTTATGCTCACCTTCCCGTTTATGCGAATGTCTTCATCGATTTTGTCTAGCTTGACCGTCAGGCTGGATTCCATTTTCTCTAAATGCTTTTCAAAATGCTTGAAACCTTCTTCTATGACCACCTCCAAACCACCGACGCGCATATCCAACTTGGCAACGCTCTCCTCCAAACTGCCAATTCGGGTTAGGCACTCGTTCATGTTCTCTCCGCTCATGCCTCCCAGTCTGCTAAACGCCCCGCTGGTCAACAAAAGGCACAAAATAAAACTGCCAAGCAGAAACGATTGACTGTTGGCTATCTCCATTGATCAAAATAGAACTTACTCAACCAAAAGACTTTGCCCCGGCACAAGCTCGTCGTCCTCTGGATCCATCATGCCAAAAAGAAAAGTTTTGCCGGTGAACCCGTCTGCTGGAATTTCTTCTACTAAGCGTTTGGCTATCCGCTCTGCTTGCTCTCTGCTTGGCGGTGTTTCGCCGGGCAGGAAGTTGTATTTATAGGTGATTGAGTTAACTATCCAATGAAAACTTCTATCGAGGAATTGTTGGTTGGTGTAGGGATAATTGCCTTTCTTCCCTTCAATCGGCCCCTCGAAATACTGATGCAGTTCGTCGGGATCATGCTTGCTTGCTTCTTTGTGCATTTCCAAGGCAACCATGGTATCCGCAATTTGAACGGGGGTTGTCTCCGGATCCTTCCTCTTCGAAGATGCGATAGTCCTGTTCAAACTCCGGCAGATAGCGATAGTGCTGCTTGTAAAAGCCGGCCAGCCGTTTATGTCGATCTATAACCCGCCGTTCCGCCATGATTTCAAGGACGGGCTTCTTCAACCTCTAGTCTGATCTTGGTACTTTCTTTTTCTTCGCAGGTCATATCGGTTCTTGCCCAGATTTCGGTTTCTCTGTCCGGAATACTGTGCCATAGTTCTCCCGATTTCCTTTCCAATTCCTTTTGGTAGGCATAGAACTTTTCCTCACTGTGCGCGACGTTTTCCGGGTCATAGACGATGTTTTGATGGTACCGAGGCGGGAAGGGGAAGTTGTCGATCCAGTCTTTCCGCTCGGCGTAAAGCGCAGCGTAAGCGGCGCGTTTGGCATCCGCGTCTTGCTCTTGCCACCATTGAGTCGACCGCTCGTTGGCAGTGAGAAGGCGTCCGTATTTTTTGATTTTCGGCTTTCTCTCAGGTGAGGAGGTGTTCGGTGATTTCTCCTTTCTTTTGTTGGGTTTCGTTATGGCTTAGTAGCGGTCTCGTTCTGGTGGAATCAAAAATCCACTAATTCATCCCAAGGCATACGTGGTTGCCAACCGGAAGAAGAAGGCATGTCACCATCCAACCAATGCTTTTTATTATCATAATTAAACCGTGTCCAATTCTCCAAAGACGGAAAAAGCATTTCATACAAAGACTCCGAGCCAACATGCCCATCAGCAAACAGAACGTTCACTTGCCCAGAATGCCGACGAGCCACGTTTAAAGACCTATCTCTAGAATCAATACCAATGAAACCATGAGAGAACAGATCTAAACGAAAACCACCATCAGGATAACCGCCAAAACGAGAACCATCCGCTTGCACAATCATGCGCGAAGGAGAAACCACTTGAAAATCCCGAATCCCCCGAGTCCAGCCCCCGGGCCGCAAAGGATGCCCAGAAACCCCCCACCACTTGTCTTTCCAACCGGAAGAAGAAGAAGACGGAATTAATCCAAAATCATTTTGCAAATAACCCCAAGGGAAGAATTCAGGACCCCACGGCGACGTATTTCCCGAAGTTGGATAATGAACAAACGGAAAATCAGCAGCTTGAACCGCTTTCAAAACTCGCTTCTCCGCCGGACAATTGAACAAATTCGTTTGCCCTCCCAAATAGAAGAAACTGAGCCTTGGCCACCAACTTTTGGTAATCAAATAATCGCCATTGTCGTTTGCGTACAGTTGCCGAGCCAGCCCAATTTGCCGTTGGTTATTAAGGCAAACCGTTTTGTGAGCCGTTGCCTTAGCCCGCGAAAGAGCAGGCAATAAAATGCCCGCCAAAATGCCGATGATGGCAATGACCACCACCAACTCGATCAATGTAAAAGCCCGACTCTTCAACACAACCATTCCTTAAAAGAAAGCCTCGTCACCGAAATAAACAGTGACATAATAGCCATTCCCATCGCTGTCCGAAACCCAGCAATGCATGCGATACTTGCCCGCCGGCAGAAGCTTGCCTTTGGAATCTCGATCTGTGACGTACAAAGTAAGGTTCACCCAATAATCATCAGGGTCATATTTCTTGCCTGCAACAGTAACCACCCTGTCATGTTGAGGTTCAATCGCCATCTCAAAGTATTTGCCGCCAGTACCGCCACGAGCAAAATAATCAAAATGAACGTCTCTACCTTGACCATCCGCAGTCCGCAACACGGTATCAAACCACGCTATACGACTATTCCAAAAATCCCCTCGCTCAAGTGGATTATGCAAAACAGCATCCTTCGCTCCAAAATCGTAACCCGAACCCCTCCAACTAATAGGAGACCAACGAATCCATCTAAACATATCCCAACCATGCGAAAAATCCACCGAAACTCGAAAGCCCGCCGAACCATCGTCGGTAACCGTAATTGAAGAAATCACCGGAGCGCAGACGTTCATGGACGCCCCAGGAAACCCAGTTCCAGGCGGATCATCAGGAAGAGAAACCGGATCAGCAAACAAAGAAAGCGATCCGACAAGCAAACCGACTCCAACAACACCGACGACAACAGCGGCCGCCGTCTTTTCAATTTTGGACTTGAAGCGCGTTGCGGCGGCGTCCAACCCAACCGCAATAAGCGCGAATAATGTTCTCATAAACTGCAATTAATACTTTATTCTGTAATTTCAGGTCAATGAAAGTCAAGAATGCAGGCAAACGCGAACATTTCCCGCCCATTCGCCAAAGCAAACGGGAAAGAGAATTCGACTCTCCCAGAGCAAAAATCATCATCAAACTGTGATATTCAGCAGGAGACCCGACAAGCGAATCTTCCTGCGTTCAAGACTTTCAAAACCGAGAAAAACAGAAATCCAAGGGGAGCGCAAGCTTTTTTTTCAAAAAATCTCAACTTTTTTTTGCAGATTGGAGGATTTTTTGAGTTTTTTTGTGCGATTTGGCAGTTTTCAAGAGCAAAATTTGCCTTTTGATTCTGTTTTGGCGGGTTTTTTTGCGGGGAGGGAAGAAAAGACAGCGTCTGTTGTTTGTCGACCGCATGGAGTGGAGACAGTCGGCTTTTGGAGACGCCTGAAGCGCCCACGGGATCCGCTGCTCTGGTTTTGAAAAGAGCCGACCGCCGTTAAAAGTATCGGTTTAAGTACTTGTTTCTTATTCTCTCTGAGTTGATTCTCCTTTCGGCCTCGATATTTTTAATATTTCAGGGCGGTTGGATTTATGAATTGATTAGGGTGCTTTTTTGTTTGTCTCTTTTACTGTTCTTTTTCGTGTTTGTCGGCTTTTGTGGACGAAGTTTTCAAAGGGATCCTCTAATCCGTAGGAAACTTGTGTGTTTGGGAATGCCGTTTTTCGTTTTGCCGGTGAACTGGTAGGTAATAGGTAACGACTGTTCCCGTTGGTAGTTGGTTCTTCGCAGGTGAGGTGGAACTCTCGGCCTTCGGCATCTCTCATGCGGACGGACTGCTTGCCATTTTCATGCCCGCCAATGACGACGACCTCGGCGTCTTCCAGTGGTTTGAACTTCCGCAAATCGTATGTTCTGCCGCCTTGGTATGCATCGTCCATTCTGCGAAGCATGAGGCCTTCTCCGTCGTTCGCGCAAACTTGGCGAAGTTCTGCGTTCAGTTCTTGGGTTGTCTTGTGGACTGTTTGTTTGACGATCTCTATCCAGTCTGGCATATTAACAAATTTCTCGTGCAGATACTTTAGGCGGTCAATGAAGTTGCCGGATTTTAAAGGGCATTCAAAGACACAGAGTTTGATGTTCTTCCAGTTGATGTCAACGGGAATCTTCCGTCTGGTCGTTGCGCTGGCGAAGTCAAACTCGCCTCGCCCGGCAAATAATTCGCAGGAGACTTGGACGGCTTTGGCCTGTTTTTCCGGCAGTTGTTGGATGGCTTCAGCAAGGAAGGGCAAAAGCGAGCCGCACGTCGTGTTCTAGATAGGTTGACGGAGTGGCTTTGAATGTATTGGCGAGGGGGGTGGGATTGGGTGGCGGTGTTGTTAGCGATGTGGTGTTTTGTGATGGGGTTGGTAGAAGGAGATGCAAGGGCGGTGTTTTCGTTGGACGCAGAGCAGGTGGGTGAGGTGTTGTCGGATTTTGGCTTGAGGAGGGGGTATTTGCCATGTTATGGGTTTCAACCAAAATAGGCGTTCGACCGATAGAGATAGGGAAGCGAGATTCGTAGGGAGAAGGCAAGGGGAAGATGTAATTTTTTCTTCGGTTTTGGCGCTGTGTGGATGGGAGGGGGTTAGAGTCGGAAGAGTCCGCCGATTCCGGTTTGGGAGAGTTCGCGGAGTACGGCGTCAGCATCTTGGCAGGTGGCCAATAGGCCGATGGAGATGGATTTGCGGAATTTTTTGCGGAGGTTTGGGTTTCGGGAGATTCCTGAGAAGGTTTTGGCTAGGTGCGAGACTTGGGAGGGCAGGGAGGGAGGTTGAGAGGGGCTGGGGAGGACGCAAAGGATTTGAGAGGCGAGGCGATAGTGGGCTTGGGTTGTTGGTTGGTGTGAGGCTGATGGGTTTGGGGGTTGTTTGGTTTCGCCCCAGACGGAGGCGAGGGCGTTGATCATGGCGATGAGGTCTTCGGTATCGAGGCGGGGATAACGGCCTTGAATTTGGTGAAGGTATTTGCGCGAGCTGGCCACGGAGGTTTCTTGGTTTAGCGGTTGAAGGATTGCGCAAAGTCGTCGGCAGAGACTTCGGCGGTTTGTTTCTTGAATTTGGAGTTAGCGATGAGTTGGTTGAGTTTGGTTTCGAAGGCGGCGGCGTCTAATGGGAGAGTGACGGTTTGGTTGAGAAGGCCGGAGTAAAGCATAGCGTTGGCCAGTTCGACGGAGGGAAGGCCTTCTTCGCCCGGCACGAGGAGGGGTTCTTTGTGGAGGATGGCGTTGACGAAGTTTTGCATGAGCATGGCGTGAGGAGCGTTGGCGTTGGCAAAGGGGATGTGGATGTTCCACACTTCGGGTTTGGCGAATCCGGTTTTGGCGGTTCGGCTGAATTTCAGCATGCAGGTTTGGTTGCGGGTGAAGGCAAGTTGATTGTTTTCGAGGACGATTTTGCCGTGGGTGCCGATGATTTCCAAGCGGTTGGAGCCGGGCGCTTCGCCAGTGGAGGAAACAAAGACGCCGGAGGCGCCGTTGGGGTATTCGAAGTAGGCGATAACGCTGTCTTCCACTTCGATGTTGTGAAAACGTCCGAGTTGCACGAAGCTGCGTACTTTGGCGGGCATTCCGCACATCCATTGGAGGGCGTCGAGCTGGTGGAGGCATTGGTTGAGGAGAACGCCGCCGCCTTCGCCTTTCCATGTGGCGCGCCAAGCGCTACTGGCGTAGTAGGCGTCGGTTCGATACCAATCGGTAATGATCCAGTTGATGCGGACGACTTCGCCCAGTTCACCGTCTGTGATGAGCTGGCGGATTTTGACGTATCTCGGCTCGGCCCGAAGTTGAAACATGGCGGCAAATATGGCGGAAGGATGCTGACGGCTCTTGGCGATCAGCCGCTCGGCGTCCGCTTTGTGCGCTGAAATTGGTTTTTCGACCATTAGATGCAGGCCGGCGTCCAGCGCCTTCATGCCCAGCGTGGTGTGTTGGTAGTGGGGCGTGGCGATGATGACGGCGTCAATCTCGCCTGACTGGATCAAGGATTCTCCGTCGCCGTAAATCGCCAGCGGTTTATAGAATTCCAACTTGTGAGGCGAAGGGCTGCAAACCGCCTTCAACACCGCCTGTTTGACCGCGTCCTTGCGCAGATAATCGGCGTGGTGTCTTCCCATGTTGCCCATGCCGATGATGCCGATGCGAACTGTATCCATATGCCGGCGAATGTGCCGCAATCTTCAACGCAATGCAACTGGGGAAAATCTCAGCGAGCAACGGATGCCGAAAATGTGGACGAGCAATCCGCGGCGATCCAAAAAAGCGGTGAGGTTTTTCTCGGACATAGGGTTGGCTCCACGCTGTTTGAACTTACGCAAGAGCTGCTGATATACTCGATGTATTACCGAAGAACTTTGATGTTTTCAAGGACGGGTGGAGGGTGGACGGCTCTTTTTGGTTTTCTCTCCGTTTTCTTCGTTTAAGCCGTAATTCAAGGTATGCGGCGGCGGGTCACCTCCCGGCCCTTTGAGGTAGTGGTTCATCCAGCGCATTAAACGCAGGGAATAGTCATAACGCGCCGCCGCTCGCCGATTGCCGTGTCCTTCTCCCGGATACCATACCAGCCGTGTAGGTGTTTTATCTAGTGTCTTCAACGTGCGGTATAACTCAAGCGACTGCGACGGATGCACCCGCGGATCCTCCTTGCCGTGAAGAATCAATATCGGCGTCCGCGCCTGCTTTGCGTAGTAAATCGGACTGCGCTCTAAGAAAAACGGCCAGTCTTCCCAAGGGCGTTTGCGCGCGTGGACAAGATACATTTCGTCCGGGATATCCGTCGTGCCGTGCTTGGATATTAGATCGCTAACTCCTACAAACATCACGCTCGCCGCGAAACGCTTAGTATAGTAAGTAGCGCACCATGCCGAAGCGTAACCGCCATACGATCCGCCTGTTACACCCACTTTCTTCGGGTTTACTAATCCGATCTTGTCCAGATAATCCACGGCGTCTACCAAGTCGTCGAACTCTTTGCCCGCGTAATCGGCCTGATGTGACATTGCATATTCCAAGCCGCGCCCGGTGCTACCCCGATAGTTGGGATAGAACACAAGGTAGCCGTCGCTTGCGGCAAATTGGCCCGGACGCGAATAAGTGGTTACCCAACCGTTCGCCACCCGCGCTTCTGGCCCGCCGTGCACAACAAGAATCAACGGATAACGTTCACCCTTCTGATAAGACAAAGGATATTGCAACACGCCTTCCACTTCGACGCCGTCGCGAGCCGTATAGCGAACGACTTCCTGCCGCGCCAGAGAAACGTCGTCCAACCAGGGATTAGAACGAGTCAAACAGCGCATCCTCCCTCCCTCCGTCCGCGCGGCAAATGCCTCCAAGCCGTGAGATGGCGCAGAAGCAACAAAGGCCACTCGATTCGCTTGAGGTGCGCAACTCATTCCTTCGGCAACCGGTGCGTTCCGAAAATTCAACAATTGCATCTCGCCGGAGACCACATTCAATCGCCCGTAATCGGTTGCGCAACCATTGTCGGCAATGAAGAGCAAGGTTTCCTTGTTCAGCCACTCTGCGTCTGCAAAGTCCGGCAAGTAATCGGCCGCCAAGCGCCGCGAAGAGCCGTTGGAAGCATCCGCAACAAAGAGCCTTCCCGGACTCGGATCGTGGATATGGGCGCCTCCAAGGAACGCCAACGAACGGCCGTTGGGATTCCAGCGAAAGTTCCCCAGCTTGCCGCGATGATCCACCTCTGCCAAAACCGCCCCCGAATCGGCGTCAACGATCTTGATCTTTTGATACATATAAAAGAAATCAATAAACGGCTTGGGCGCGACGGCCACGGCCAAACGACGGCCTTCTGGACTCCACCGCGCGTCAAACACCGAACCTTCCATTGCCAAAGCCTCCGCCTCCCAGTCATCCTCCGTCCCTTCCCGCCGGGCTATCCAAACGCGCCCGCGTTGGATCTCTTCCTCATAAACTTCGGCGTTGAATCCCTTTTCCTTCGCTTTGTTTTCTTCGGCTTTCTCCGTAGCGACAAAGAGGAAACGATCCGCCTGCCCGCTCCAGTGATACTTCGAAATATCCGCTTCATGCCCAAAGATTTTTTGAGACTCCCCGCCGTCCATCGGAATCTCGTAAAGTGCGACATGCTTATCCTCGCCCCGCTTCGCCAAGTAAGTAATCGCCCTTCCACCCGGCGACCACGCAAGGCTCGAAGCCGAGATGTTTCCAGTGACAAACGGACGGGACTCGCCCTGCCAATCCACAACGTGCAACTCCCGCTGGGCAACGCCGTTCTTTCCCTTCACCGGATCGCGAGGCACCGACAATACATAAGCGACGTGCCGTCCATCCGGAGACAAAGCCGCCTCCTGCACGTGTCTCATTTTTGCGGCGTGTCCGGGAGTAAAACCCGTCTTCGCAACATCCGCCTCCGCCGCAACGACAAACGCCCCCGCCAAAAAACTTTTCCAAACAAACATCCTCATATCGCTATCCTCCTGCGCATTATCCAAAATTCCCCGCAAATATCAAGCACACTTCCATCCACAAAAAACTTTGCGTTGACACCAACCTCACACGAAACAATCGCTAACCGTCAATTCCCAAAAACGAACTATTTTTCAAACCCTTAAAAAACAGCCGCCGAGTCTACAACACATCGGCCTGAATTGCTTGGGGGCAAAGAAGAGGCTTGGTTCATTCTGGAGGAGTCTGCTTCTCTAGGCGGCGCTGTTGCCGCAACACCGCCCAAAACCCAATCAGCCCGCAAACCACCAAAAGCACCGTCCCCCATGATCTGCATCCGCTTTACATGCCGCTCCTGCGCCTCTCTTTCCAATCGATCCTCTTCGACCTCGTCCACCAATCCTCCAACTAACTCCGTCGTTTCCCTCACAACCCTATGAGTCCCCTCCGTCCACGGCATCGGATACTCCAGATGCTTCTTGAACTTCTCTCCCAAAACCAACGCCTTTGCGCAACATCGCCTCCTTCTCCTCAGAACCAGTCCGAAAGCGAATAACCACCTCGTATAAGCGTCCTTCAAGCTAATTCTAAAGTCAGATAATCCGGCACACTCCTCGCAACCCTTCTCTTCAAAGAACTCAACCCATTCTTCCAACTCTGTCATCCCATAGTTCTCGCCCTCCATATCGCAAATATCCTCTGCAATACTTGACCCCCAAGCTCGCTTTCCAGCAACGACAAAGTAAAAAACCACCGAGGAATGCCCGACGGTTTGAGAAAAGCAAACGGAAGACTCAAACTCGTTTTATGGATTAACGAGTGAATTTTTTTCACGTCTTGCCCACTCTTCTAAAAGTTTGTTTTCTCGATTTTCTAGTCGCTTAGATTCTTCTCTTTGTTTTTCATATGCCTCTCTATTGCTAGAAAATTCAATCCCGTACAACTTTTTCAATCTCGCTCTTTGTTCAAGATCCCTCACAATATTAATCACCCGCATCGGATCGGATCCTCTATCTAACTGGTCCATAAAAACCGTTAAACCTCCGGTAAAGAGAATATCATCAAGTACCTGTTTCCCAAACTTCTTTTCGATCCGCTCACGGAAACTTTGGGCTATTCGTTCTTTCTCATCAATATCGATACGAAAATCATCCCCCGGCGCAGGACGGGCTATGTACGTATCTCCTCGATAAAGAGGCCTGTCGTATGCTTGCTGATTAAATTCATCCGCTAGTTTTCGGAATTCAGGGACGCGGTCTTCGCTAATTCCGTTGGCAGTTAACACTTCCCAAGTGTTATAGTACCCCGTATCAAGATCGCGCACTTCTACGTAGAATTGGTAACGTTCTTCTCCCAATTGTTTATGAAGTTGATCCATCAGTTTGTCAATTTCACCATTGAGCCGTTTTCTTCCTTCCACAGAGTAGTACTCGTCTTCAGAAAGGGATTCCCTGAGTTTTTTGCGTGAGGTTTCGTATTGAGCGATATGCTGAAACTCTTGAGTGGTTGGGTGAAAGGGTCTCAACCATTCAGAGAGCGTTCTAAATGATCCGCGGTATCCAACCGTTATTTCGGGGTCATACCAATGGGCTTTTTGGGACAAATCATAGACGGGCGGCTTTGTCGTTGGCTTTGCCTCAGTTTCCTTTTGCGACGACGTTGGCGTGCCTTGCTGGTCAATCGCAGATTCTTGCTGTTTGGCGACGGCAGCCTTCGGCGCGCTGGTTTCTTTGAGCCACTTCTCGTTAACCATCAAGAGAAGCAAAATCACAACAATGCCGGTGGACAGGATTAGGATGGGTCTTTTCATGGTCTGTTTCTCCTCTTATTTGATTATGGCAAGATCATCTCCCTTTGGCAAAGCCAGCCTGCGCGCCGCAGTGCGCTAACTTCAAAAAACCGCCGGGGAATGCCTGACGGTTTAGAAAGAAACATGACAAACTCAAACTTGGTTAAGGAATCCAACCGATTGGAAGCTCTCTCGGCACTCCTTGCTGTGCGCCGTATTTTTTTGCCCATTCTTTTATGAGCTCTTTTTCTCGGTTTGCTAGACGATCTGCCTCCTCCCATTCTTTATCGGCAGAATTATCATCGCTATGGAGATTATAGTCAACATTGTATAAACTATTCAGCCTCTCTTGTTGTTTTGGATCATACAACAAACTGATGGAACGACTCAGATCGCCCCTATCCAATTGATCCATAAAAAACGTCTCTCCTCTGAGAGAAAGGACGTCATCGAGAACTTGTTTTCCAAACTCCTTTTCAATCCGATCCAGGAAGGCTTGGGCTATTTGTTTTCGCTCTCTCAAACTTACACGAAGAAAATCTTCCGCAACGTAACGAGCCGCATCTCTTTCTGCCCGATAAAGAAGCCTACCGTGCATTTGCTGATTGAATTCATTCGCAAGTTCGCGGAACTCGGCGACGCGCTCTTCACTAATGCCGTTGACGGTCAAAACCTTCCAAGTGTCGTAATAGCCAGTCCCCAACTCTCGAACTTCCGCGTAGAATTGAGTCCGTTCTTTTCCTAATTGCTGCTGAAGTTGTTTATTTAGTTTCAAGATTTCATCAATGAGCCGTTTTCTTCCCTCCACGGAGTAATACTCGTCTTCGGACATGGATTCCTTGAGTTTTTTGCGCGCGGTTTCGTATTGCGCGATGATTTGGAATTCCTCCGCATTGGGCTTGAAAGGCTCAAGCCATTTGGCGAGCGTTTGGTATGATCCACGAAATCCAATGGTCGTTTCCGGGTCATACCAATGGGCTTTGTCGGACAAATCATAGACGGGAGGTTTTGAAGTGGGATTGTCCGTTGTCCTTTGCTCTGTGGGCGAACTTTGCCCTTCAACCGCAGATTCTTGCTGTTTGTCGGCAGTCTTCGGCTGGCTTTCTTTGGCAAGAAAAGTCTTGTCCACCAGCCAGATTAGCGAGACGGCAACCATCCCGCCGGCGATAATTAAGATTGGTTTTTTCATTGTCTTTTCCACTTTCATCGAGCTGCTGAAGTGCGAGCCGTAAATGAGGTCTCCAAATGGTAAATAATGCAACTATTTGTCGCCGCGTTCATGTTGCTTGGCAAGCAAGGAGTGTGGATAACCTCAGGACCGGGCGACTTAACAGTGATAGAATCGCACGATCCATCCCATCCATCCTCTAGCGTCTTGCCCTCGTATCTTGCTACAAACCATGTTGCGATATGAGCAATGATGTCGCCGGGTCGAGGAGTGCCGGTGCTTGAGGAATAGAAAGGACATTTCCACTCTTCGACAGTTCTTCTTTCAAGCATAAAATTAGCGAGAGTCGCAGGGGTGTGTTCAGTTATTTTTTTCCCAACTTGGGAATGTTCAACTAGACCATGACTCGGCGGGAACGACCCCGACGCCGTTACTTGACCGAATTTATCCCTAAAGTAGAATGTTGCAACAACATCGCCGGATCTGTAATACAGAGCTGACGTATAGCCAGCATCAAAAATGCTTGTTTCATCGGGGTCGAATCTGCACTCGAATGACGCCGCATAAATCCCAAACAAACTCATAAAAGAAGGTGGAAAAAACTCTGAATTGAACCGATAGTCTGTATGCCAATCTTCAGAACCATAAGCGAATTGGCCAAGCAAAGGAATATTGGGGGTAAGGGTCGTGGCTCTGCTTTGGTTTTTTATTTCGTAGAAAGGCAACGGAGCGCCTACTGGAAGATGCGGGCCGTAATCTAGATACTGCGACATCGCTTGGGGCTGGGCGGAAAAGATGCAGGCGAGTAGCGCGAGGATGGGTGCGCTGACCGCGAGGCGGGCTTTCTTCGGCTGTTTAGGCAAAAGTCCGACAAAGACAGCGGAAGCCGCAGCGGAGACCGCTTTCTTGGAGTTCAAAACAGCGGCGCCAACTTGGGAGGCAACGGCCGCCGCTTTCTCCATTTTGGACTTCAAAAACGATGCGGCGGCGTCCACTCCAACGGCAAGGACGGCGAGCAGGCCGTTCTTGACCGTTTCCGGCGATTCCGTTGTTTGCGATGCAGGTTGCATGGCGTTGTTTTGTACATTCTTGACCGTTCCATTGGAGTCGTCAAGCGGTTTCGAGTAAAATGCTACTTTCTTCATGTCGAGTTGCGTATCTAATCTATTTTGTATTCTCCGATTTGGCCGGCGCTTTCGGGAAACCTCTTCCCGCGTCCAGGCCGCGTAAGAACCATTCAGCATGGGAATTGCGAAAGTTTTCCACCCGTTTGCCAAGAGGCAACAGGGAAAGAGAATATTACGGCTCTCCCGAAACATCGTCATAAACTGTGATATTCAGCGGGAGACCCGATTGACGAATCCCCACACCGAATGGCTCTTACGTACTCAATAAAACACAAAACAACCTTGATCGCAAGCTTTTTTTCGATTTTCTTAACTTTTTTGCCTCTTTTCGACTTTTTCTCGTCTTTTTTTTGAGTGCAGAGGCGACCTTTTTTCAGTTTTTGTTGGCGGCGGTCGGTTTGTTTTTGGTTTTTCGGAGCGTTTTGCAATGGCTCATTGATGGTTTTGGCGGGTTGTGGGGTAAAGCAGGGTTGGTTGGCGGGAGGTGTGGAGTAGTTGGATGTCGAAGAGTTCGGCTAGAGGGGCGGCGAATTGGAGTGTGAAAGGGATTTTGTGGGTTTGGATGTTGATGACGGCAAGGCCGCAAAAGGGTTGTTGGTTGCGGTGTTTCAATTCGTTGGCGAGGGGAAGGTTGTTGAAGGTTTGATTGCGGCGGGTTTGGGAGAGGCCAACGATGGCGAATTCGTTGTGAAAGGCGAGGCCGCGTAGGAAGCCGGGGCAGAAGGCGATGGGTTGGAAAAGGTTGTTGGTTGGGTTGGCGTATCCGAGTTGGCCGGTGCCGGCGTTGAGGAGCCAGAGTCGGTTGTGGTGAAGTCTTGGGGAGTGGGGCATGGAGAGGTTGTTCAGGATGATTTCGTTGTTGGCGACGTCGATGAGCA
This sequence comes from Limisphaerales bacterium, assembly GCA_965203425.1. Taxonomy (GTDB): domain Bacteria; phylum Verrucomicrobiota; class Verrucomicrobiia; order Limisphaerales; family AAA164-E04; genus UBA2970. Next base: position 1,977,929 of record OZ241891.1, read on the forward strand.
TTCCTCCGTTGCGGCGGTTTTGGCGCCAGCCTTCGGCTTCGTTGGACGGGCTGACTGCGGTGGCGTATCGGGGTGTGATGTCTTCGGCGGCGAGGCCGTTGAGGTGGCAGCGGTCTTCGGGGGATAGTTTGGATATGAAGGGAGGATGCCAGATTGGTTCGGGCGGGGAGCGGTGTTCGATGTGTCGCAGGCAGCTGTGGAGGGTGTCCACGAGGATGGGATCGTTGTTCTCTGCGGTGATGAGGTCGTGGGCGTCTAAGTAGCCGGTTGTCGTTATAGAGTGGAGTTGAAAGAGGTTTTTTTCGCGTGGGTCTGCGACGTTTCGGAATTCCCAGAGGTGCTGTCGCGTAGCGAGGTTAAGGGTGGAAGAGGAGACGGCGATGCCCATTGGGCGGTCAAAAGGATGGGCGGCGAGAGACAATTCTTGGCGGTTGGGGGCGGAAAGGATTAGGAGGCGGTTGTGTTGGTAGGTGCTGATGAAAATGCTGAGGGATTGTTGGAAAAGCCAAACGGCGAAGCCCGGCGTTGCGCGGGCGATGGATGGGTTTGCGCTTAGCGGTGGGTTGGGCGCGGTTTGCATTGGAGTCGAGGGACTAGGCGGTTCCTTTGAGGAGGGCGGCTCCGTATTCTCGGTTCATGCGGCTGATGAAGTCGAGGGGGATTTCTTTGGGGCAGGCGGCTTCGCAGGAGCCGGTGACGGTGCAGGCGCCGAAGCCTTCTTTGTCCATTTGAGCAGTCATGTTTAGGACGCGGCGTTGGCGTTCGGCTTTTCCTTGGGGCAGGAGGCTGAGGTGGGAGACTTTGGCGGCGACAAAGAGCATGGCGGAGGCGTTTTTGCAGGCGGCAACGCAGGCGCCGCAGCCGATGCATTGGGCGGCGTCCATGGCCTTTTCGCTGTTGGATTTGGGGATGGGAAAGGTGTTTGCGTCTGGGGCGCCTCCGGCGCTGACGGAGACGTAGCCGCCGGCTTGGATGATTCGATCCAAGGCGGATCGATCCACGATCAAGTCGCGTAGGACTGGGAAGGCGCCGGCACGCCAGGGTTCGATGGTAATTTCGTCGCCGTCGCGGAAACTTCTCATATGTAGTTGGCAGATGGTGGAGGCTTTTTGGCCTCCGTGGGCGAGTCCATTGATTACGAGGGAGCAAGTGCCGCAGATGCCTTCCCGGCAGTCGGAGTCAAAGGCGATGGGGGTTTTTCCTTTTTGGATGAGGTCTTCGTTCACCACGTCCAGCATTTCCAGAAAGGACATGTCCGGGCTAATGTCTCTTGCAGGGTAAGTGGCAAATTGTCCTGAGTCGTCGGCTTGTTTCTGCCGCCAGACGTGTAATGTTAGGTTCATTTTATTGATAGCTTCTTGTGGACATTTTGACTTCTTGGTAAACGAGGGGTTCTTTGTGTAGCCGGGGGAGGCGGTTGTCTCCTTTGTATTCCCAAGCGGCGACGTAGGCGTAGTTTTCGTCGTCGCGCTTGGCTTCGCCTTTGGGGGTCTGGTGTTCGGTTCGAAAGTGGCCGCCGCAAGATTCGTTTCGAGATAAGGCGTCGTAGCAGAGGATCTCGGCAAATTCCATGAAGTCGGCCACGCGGCCGGCATGTTCTAATGCAATGTTCAATTCGTCGGCGCCGCCGGAAAGGTTGAGATTTTCCCAGAATTCTTCCCGCAGTTCCGGGATTCGTTTGAGGGCTTGGGCTAAGCCCGCCTGATTTCTGGCCATGCCGCAGTGTTCCCAAAGGAGTTTGCCCAGTTCGCGGTGAAAGGAACGGGGCGTTCGCTGGCCGTTGATGGAAAGAAGGGACTTTATGCGTCGCCGAGCCTCTTCTTCGGACTTCTGAAATTCTCGGTGATTGGCGCGGGAAAGTCCGGGTTTTTCGCCGGCCAAGTAGTGGCCGATAGTGTAGGGAAGAACGAAGTAGCCGTCCGCCAGCCCTTGCATCAACGCGCTGGCGCCGAGCCGGTTGGCGCCGTGGTCGGAGAAGTTGGCTTCGCCGAGAACGAACAGCCCGGGAATTGTGCTCATCAGGTTGTAATCCACCCAGAGACCTCCCATCGTGTAGTGCACTGCCGGAAAGATTCGCATAGGTCGTTGGTAGGCGTTCTCTCCGGTGATCCGTTGGTACATTTCAAACAGGTTGCCGTATCGCTCGCGGATTGTGTTTTCGCCTTGTCGGGAGATGGCGTCTTGAAAATCCAAATAGACGCCCAGTCCGCCCGGCCCCACTCCCTTGCCGTCGTCGCAGGCTTCTTTGGCGGCGCGAGAGGCGATGTCGCGGGGCGCCAAGTTGCCGAATCCGGGATACTTCCGCTCCAGATAGTAGTCTCGCTCGTTCTCCGGAATGTCTTGCGGCAAGCGCGCGTCGCCGGGCTTTGAGGGAACCCAAACGCGGCCGTCGTTGCGCAGGGACTCCGACATAAGCGTCAGCTTGGATTGGTGATCGCCGCTGACGGGAATGCAAGTGGGGTGAATTTGCGTGTAACACGGGTTGGCAAAGGCGGCGCCGCGTTTGTAAGCGCGATAAGCCGCGGTGACGTTGCAGCCGACCGCGTTGGTGGAAAGGTAGAAGACCGGCCCATAACCGCCGGTGGCCAAAACAACGGCGTCCGCAAGATAAGAGTGAACTTCACCGGTGATGAGGTTGCGCGCCACAATTCCCTTGGCCTTGCCGTCGACGAGAACGACGTCTTGCAATTCCGTGCGGGGAAACATGGCCACTTTTCCAGCGGCAATTTGTCGGCTCAACGCTTGATAGGCGCCCAAAAGGAGTTGTTGGCCGGTTTGTCCGCGAGCGTAAAACGTTCTGGACACCTGCGCTCCGCCAAAGGAGCGATTGGCGAGTAGCCCGCTATATTCCCGCGCCAAGGGAACTCCCTGTGCAACGCATTGATCGATAATGTTGGCGCTCAGCTGCGCCAGCCGATAAACATTGGCCTCGCGAGCGCGAAAATCACCGCCTTTTAGCGTGTCATAAAACAGCCGATAAACGCTGTCCCCGTCGTTCTGATAATTCTTCGCCGCGTTAATGCCTCCTTGGGCCGCAATGCTATGCGCCCGGCGAGGGCTGTCTTGGTAGCAAAAGCATTGAACGCGGTAGCCTAATTCGCCCAAGGTTGCAGCCGCAGAAGCGCCAGCCAGCCCCGAACCGACGACAATGACTTCATACTTTCGCTTGTTCGCCGGATTAACAAGCCGAAGTTCAAACTGATGGCGTTCCCACTGTTTATCCAGCGGGCCGGAGGGGATTTTCGAGTCCAACTTCACTGCTTCAACATCTCATTTCCGTAGCCGAACAAAATCGCCAAAGGAATCGAACTGTTGCCGACGAAAACGCCCCAAGCCAAAACCAATGCCAAACGATCCGCCCAAACCCTTTGCCTCCCGGCCCGAAAACCGAGCGATTGAAACAAACTGCTGATTCCATGCCGAAGGTGCGCGCAGAGAAGGGCCATAGACAAAATGTAGAATCCGGAAACCAGCGGATGCGAAAACCCCAAAACCACCATCCGATAGACATCGTGCCTTTGCGATTTATCCCGAAGTTGCAACAGAGCGGGGTCCACCACGCCAAAGGTGAAATGAAGCAAATGATAGACAATGAAGGCGAGAACAATTAGCCCGCTCCAAATCATCGTGCGGGAAGCGTAGCCGGCGCCCGCGAATCGCTTCACGCGATAAGAAATCGGCCGAGCCTCCCGGTTTCTCGCGGCCAAAGTCACCGCCGACCAAACATGCACCGCCGCCGTAACCAAAAGACCAACCCGCGCGCTCCAAAGAAGCGCTGGCTTTCCCTTCAAAAAAGCGCCATAGGCATTGATCGTTTCCGGCCCCAGAAAAATCTGCAAGTTGCCCAGCATGTGCCCAATCACAAACAAAACAAGCAACAAGCCCGTAATTGCCATCAAATACTTCTTCCCAATCGTGGAATGAAATATAGCGGTGATACCGTTCATAAGCCGTCGGCCAGGGCGGCGGCTTTTAGGCAGCGTCCAACGCGCCCGCCTCCCACTCTCTCCGCGCCGAGAAACAAACGCCTCCTTGCTTACCAAATAAAAAAGGCCGCTGTCAACCCAACGAATGAAAATCCCTCAAGATTCCCAGCAGTCAAAGCCCAAAAAACTACCAACCTTCCGCAAGCAAAGTCGAAAGATCGGTCAATTGGGAAATAGAACCACGGCCGTTCTTCCCCGTCCGCTGCAACAAAACAGCCGCCAAGCCGGCACTTTTTGCCCCCACAACGTCTTCGGCAAAAGAGTTCCCAACGTGAACTACCGCGCTGGCAGGCAGTCCAAGCATTCGAAGCGCATGCTCAAACAAAACAGCGGACGGCTTCAAAAAACCAACTTCGCTGGATACGGACACAGATTCAAAAAAAGGCATAAGACTCATCTCCCGAAGCAAGGGACGAAGCCGGGCATCCCAGTTGGACACCGCCGCCAAGCGAAATCCTCTTTCCGCCAACTGATCCAAAGCCGGAAGAACGTCTCCATAAACCCGCCAAACATCGGCCCTCCCAAACCTCTCATAAAGAAAAGGGAAAAAAGCCGCGCAAGCCGCCTCCGACAAAAGACCGCGGAAACTTTCCCTCGCCACCCCAAACCATTCTTCCTTTGTATGTTGAAATTCCGCCCTTTCCGCCATCGCTTGGTGGAATTGCCTTTCAATCCGCTCCGCATCCAAGCCGGAAAAGCCATGCCGCCCGGCAACCTCGGCATAAACGGACCCCACCGAAGGCCACGGCTGAATCAGCGTCCCCCCAACGTCAAATGTAACGGCTTGCGTTCGAATAGTCTCCACAGCGGCGTTTTTCCTCTTCCCAACAACCAGCAAATGCAACACCATCGCCCCCCAATAAGTTCCGCTTTCCCTTTTTTATGCCGTCCATTCAGCCATCTCGCTTCACAAAAAAAGTTGCCGCGCAAAGGAAAGGATGCGACAATCACAAACACTTTCGCAAAAAGGAGAGGTGGCTGAGCGGCTTAAGGCGCACGCCTGGAAAGCGTGAGTACCTGAAAGGGTATCGGGGGTTCGAATCCCCCCCTCTCCGCCATCTTCCAACCGCCAGCGCCCAGCAGTCAATCCCACTCAACTGAAGCAAAAGCAATGTGAATCAAAAGTTAAAATCACGCTTCCAATAATTCGTCCACACAACCCGATGCCCAGATTGCCATGAGATGAACAAACGCCGGGAACTTCCGACTGATCTCTCCACATCGCCCGGCAATGCAACGAAATTGTTTGAGTTTGTTGAAGAACCGATCAACCTTCTCCCACAATTCATACTTCCCTGCATCATAATAAATCGTCTCGAACCCCCTCGCGTCGTGATGATCCCCCTCCAACCAGAACGATACGCAGGTCCATCCGGTATAAGCTGCATGCAGATTGGTGAACAATCCGCCCCAAGAACACTCCAAAGCCATCCTCTTTTATCCATTTTCTAAAGCGCAAAGGGGAATCGCATTTCCTTCGGTTTCCTTGCCTCCAAAAAGGCGATTTTTCCAAAGAATTTTGCGAAATTCTTGCCGAGTTCCCGCCCCAAGAAAAAAATCAAAAAAAGATCAAAAAACGCTTGCATTCCGATTTTGACTCTGGCAAGTTTGCTCTTGCGACTCATTAGTGCGACTCGCTTCGTCGGGTTGATCGCTAATAGAAAAGTTTGAAATTGGAGCGGTATCGAGGGTTTTCGTCTCTCGTTGCTTTGTTTGAGTGAACATGCCAATCCTTCCGCATGAACGTGCTGATGAGTCGCAATGGCCTGGTGCCGTTGGAGTTATGTGTGTCTGCTCGGCGGTTGCCAGAAAACGTTATTTTGCAAGAAAAGACACCGAACAGTGCATTAAAAACATCGGCTATGAAAATTAAAACACCATTGTTGACCATCATTAGCGTCGTCGCAGTCGCGGCGGCGGCAACCTTCACTTCATTCGATGCGGAAAAGTTGGATGCGAATTCCGCCAACTCGCTGGCGGCAACGGCAGAAACCTTCCCTTCATTCAAGGAAACCATGCTGGCAACGGCATCGTTTCCGTTGTCCAATGCGGAAGCGGATGCAACAGCGGCGGCCTTTTTGCCTTGGCTGTTCCTTTTGCGGCTCAAACGGCGACTCGCTCAACACCTTGTCCGCAAGCGCAACCATTCTGCGCCAAGCAAACGTCGGCTCAAGCCTGCTCTTTTGTGGAGTACTGCCTTGCTGATGGCGGGAATCCTTACGGTTACATCGCTAGCCAATCCGTTGGGACTCATCTTCTGGATTGAACGCGGGAAAAAGGCTTGGGCACTCATTTCCACTGGGGCCACGCTTTACACGATAGGAAGGGCCATTCACGTTCTCGTTGGCGCCAAGCCCGGCAACACGGGCGCGGATATGGCGGCAACCCCCAGCATTTACGACGATCACCCGAACTATCAATCTCCAACGGTTCAATCCAGCACCGTCTTACACGGAGTCGCTTACGGAGACGAGCTAACGAAACTGATCGATGAGAGCGCAGCCGGAAACTATGCCAGTTATTACTACGATTACCACTGGGTTAATTGGGACGAAGAAGCCGAAGCATACGTGGGAGATATTCAAAACGGAATCATGAGCGGCGACTGGTGGGTAAATAAAGCGGGTTGGGATTGGCTTCTATCTCACGACGAAGCTGCGCAGCAAGGTTTAGTTGGTTGGTCTAGAGGCGGGTTTTGGGCTTATTACGGGAACTCCATAAAGCACGAGTATCCTGATGTTCCGTTGGAGTCCAGAATCTCCAATCCGTCGTGGTGGAGCAGCAAGATTGATGGCGATTTGAAAGCCAAAGCTAAGGAGTTGGGCTATACTTATGACGCCAAGCTGCACGCCGATTTGATTAAATTGACTTGGGTGGCCGGCAAAAACGGCGAGGATGGAAAAGCGGGACATTGGACCGAGAGCGCAACGGTGAAACACTTTGCACCATGGAATAACGTCAAGGGCTACGAAGATGATTTCAAGACGATCGATAGCACTAAGATATGCCTGCCAAACCATAAGATGGAAAAGTTGATTGGCTGTCGCGGCGGCATCAAAATCTGGTGGGACGAGATCATTGAAGACAAGCAAACGACCGTTTTGAATCAAGACATTGACGCCAACGGCGTTCAAAGCGGCCCTATTACAACGAATACCGTGGTTCTGCCTCATCATAAGTGGGTGACAAGACACGAAAAAGAGTCGACAGATCGGTCTTTTTGGTGGTAAAAGTTTGGGAGAAAAGGAGTTTTTGTGATGAGCAAGAGAGAGAAATGGTTAGTTGGCGTTAGCGTGGTTGTCTTTGCTGCCGTGATTTTCCTGATTATCCAAGGAGGATCGCAATTTGTGTTGCCCAAGACCCAAAAAGAGAAAGTGCGGGAGCAAGTCGATAACATGTTGCTCCGAGACCCCGAAGTGCCATTGGAGCGGAAAGCCGAGATTATCGCAGAGCGGGCGGCTACTGCGGTGGATATCACTTGCCATGAGTGCGGGAGATTTTTTTCTTCGACAAATAGAAAAGCGCGGAGAGGAATATCAGAAGCGCAAAGAAAAAGAGACAGAGCGGCTTCGGCTTTTGGAGGAAAAAGCCCGGCGAGGAGAGCGAGAGTGGATAATCCATTCACTTCTGGAAAAGGGAGATGAGGAAATTGTTCGATCCGCCTGTTCGGCGTCCAATGATCGGTAGCGGTCGTTCCGCGCGCTTTGCAAACGGGAAAGGAGTTTTGAAAGTTGGAAAGATTTTCTTCGTGGGCTAATTTTTGTCGTCGTGGCTGGGGATGAAGACAAATTCAAAGAATCGATTTGGGCAATCCATTCAAAGTGGAGAGGCTTGTTTTACAGCGTTCTTTCGCTTTGCGGCGTTGTTGTGTCCGCATTTACGCTGTATGAAAAATGGAGCGGAAGTTGGTGGAGATATTCAACGTGATTCGGGACGGCGTTGTCAGTTCGGTCGTCTTCATTTGGTTTGCGTTTCAAGTAGGAGATATAGTTATGGGTTGGGAAGATGTAATTCGAGAAGGGAGGAGAGAAAAAGGCCGCAGAGAAGAGCGGGAACGGATTCAAAAGCGTTTGGAGAATTCGCTTCGGGAACAAGGAGTTTCTGAGAAAGTGATTCAGAATACGGTTCAAACGGTCTGTTCCTCATCCAATGAGCGCCCGTCCCATCCATATGGGCAGCGAAGAAATCGGGGCAATTGCTGTTTTTGAACCGATTGGGGGGGGGGAGGCGCGCCGTAGAGTTATCTGGGCGTGGAGAATGCGGATTTGGCGATCGATGCAGGCGAACTGGCCAAAGGCAGACTGCGGGATTGGGATGGCGGCGAGACGCACGGAATTCGCTGCGGAACGACTACTTTGGAAGGATTGTTTTCAGCCGGCCCGACGCATGACTTAATTGGCCATTTGCAGGCCAGAGACTCTGCACTTTGGGCGGCGGATTGCAAAACGCAGAAACGACTCATCGTCCGGCCAACGCACAAAGGAATTGAAATCCGCAAGGAACTGGCGCAGAGAATGCGAGCCAAAAAAAGCAAACTGCTTTATACGCGGAACATGAGCTGGACTTCACAAGGGCTTGTGTCTGCCACAACCGAAGATGCAGTTCTCGGAAGTGGCACTTGAACGACTTTACAGCATGAAGACGAGCGCGTGCAAAAAGCGTTTGCGCTCTGGGCGAACAGCGTTTTGGGGATGATTACGCACTGGACGCGCGGACAGAGAGCGCAAAAGGGGTGCAGCACGACGCAGATTGGGGCGTTGCGGAAGATTCCGTGTCCGGATTTGGCGCGGTTGGATGCGGCGGCGGGAGCGTTTGAGGATTTGGCCAAGTTGGAGTTGCGCCCGACCTGTCTAGCGCACTGCGATGGAAACCGCCAACGCATTGACGAAGCCGTCTGCGGAATGGCTTTCCCTGCCGAAGAAGTTGCAATCCACAATCGCCAAACTGCGCCGTCTCTGGTGCGAAGAACCAAGCGTTCGCGGCAACAACAAAACCACATTGAAACTGCTGAATAAACCGAGCAATTGAATCGCCAAAAAAAGATTGCTGTCAAGATAGAACCAAGTATTTTCGAAAGAGACGGTTGACAAAAATCGGAAAGTAGAAAGTAGAGACATAAAAAAGAAAACGGAGAAGCCGGCCTCACGAGCTCAATCCCACGAAGAGATGCTTAAAAAAGCTCAGTCTCGCCCCGGCGTGCGCGAAATGATGCAAGTCTTCGGCCACTGGCAAAAGGCCGACAAAGGCATGGACGCTTACCGAGCGGCCACAGAACCAAAAATAACAGTAACGAATGCGGACCACGCAAACATGGATTAATTGCCTCCGAAAGAAACTCACCTTATCCCTTTATAGAGTAAAATACTCGATGAGCTAGAGCCATCTGCACAAGGCGCGCCGCCAGACTTCGATAGCGTCCGCCGTGGATATCTCAAGAAACTCAACGATTATACCAATCTCGACGTCATTTTGTACGCTTCGGGATGGTTGCAGAAGCAAGAAGCTCCGCCTAATTTTACTTCAATCAACGACGAGGATATTCACGCGCTCATGGAAGTAAACTCGAGTTTGCAAGGGCCGGGCTTGGATCTAATTCTGCATAGCCTCGGAGGTTCGGCAGAAGCCGCCGAGACTATCGTTTCTTACCTGCGTTCTCGATTTTCGAACATTCGAGTAATTGTGCCGCAACTCGCTATGTCGGCGGCAACGATGATTGCCTGCGCGGCTGATGAGATTGTAATGGGCAAATATTCTTTTCTTGGTCCGACTGATCCACAACTCTTGCTTGCGACCCCGTTGGGTGTGCGTTCGGTTCCTGCTCAATCTGTTTTGGATCAGTTTGACAAAGCGCAACGCGAGTGCTTGGATCCCATAAAACTTTCGATGTGGTTACCAATATTAAGTCAATACGGCCCCGACTTGCTGGCGCAGTGCGAAGTAGCGTTGGAAATGTCTAAGAAACTTGTGCAACATTGGCTGAAAAAGTTACATGCTTAAGGATTCTTCCAACGGTGAAAAACAAACCAACTCTGTTTCCAAATGGCTCGCAAACCACAAGCATTTTAAAAGCCACAGTCGACATCTATCAAAAGACGTTCTAATAAAACACGGGCTGAAAATCACGGCACTGGAAGAAGATAAGAAACTACAGGATTTGAGTTTGTCCGTGTTTCATGCAACCACTCATACATTCACGGGTACTAATGCTGTAAAGATTGTCGAGAATCACAAAGGAGCGGCGTTTATCAAACAAGTGCAGGTTGGACAGATACAAATTGCACAACCAGTCATGCCGGCTTTGACACCGCCTGAATGAAGCAGGCATCGTTTGCTTTGGCCTGCCCGGTTAGACATTTTCTACCGTTGCTGTTTGCTGGAAGGTTTTGCTTAGAACAAGGGCGATTTTGGTTTTGTCGATGGCTTTGAGGGAAGATTGTTGGGAAGAAAAGCGGCGCGTTTTTTGGAAAGCAAGAAAGGCAGGGCGGCTATTCCTGCGGCGGCGCTCCAAACGAAGGCAAGCAGTGGAAGGTGTTCGTAGGCGTTGGGGGCAAGGATGCAGGTTTCGGTATTGACCATGTGGCGGATGAAGTTAAAGGCGAAGTGGCAACCCAAAGGCGCCCCGATGCTTCCGAAGAAGCAAAGCAAACCGGTTAACAGATAGGCGGCGGCAAACACAAAGAACAACCAATAGACGGGTTCGACGCCAAAGTGCATCGCGGTGAAGATGCCGACGCTAAGCAAGGCGGCGCGATGAAAGGAAAGTCCTGAATGGAGGAGGCGCACGGTGATGATGCCTCGAAAGAGAAATTCTTCCCAGATGCTACTGCCGCCGGCTGCGGCGATGATTTGAGTCCATTGAAGCCAATCAGTTTGTCTTGGATCGGCAAACTTAAGGGAGAAATGAGGATTTATCCAATGCGCGGCCAGCATCCCCAAAAGACCGAGGCTGAAGCCAATTGCCAATCCTATAGCCAAATGCGGCAGATTGCGCCAACCGCCGAGGTGGATTTGACAGGTCTTTGGCCGGGTTCGCCAGCGGTGGTAAAGCATGGTGAAACCGGCCATTGGGAAAACCATGGCTAAAATGGCGAGATTCGCGAAGGCTGAAGGAAAGCGCATCCGAAAATACTCGAAAAGGCCGCGCAATCCGGCAGTGAGCAAAAAGGCGAGGGTGAATTCCCCAAGAATTCCCAGCCAGCGGAGTGTTCCCGTTTGGATTGGACGGAGGCGGTTTTTGTTGCTTTCCATAAGGCGTTGCGATGCTGAAGTTTTCAATGTTTGCCGGGCAATGGATTGTTGGCGCGCTGTCTTCTTAATAAGCGGTTCTTTCCCAATTTTTATCTAGGATTTGTCATTCGGCAAGCAGGGAGACGCTTGATGATGCGGTGGATAGCGCGGTGAAATTTTCTCGTTTTTGGTTTCGTCTTTTGTTAAGGTGGCGGCGAGCGCTTGGTGGAGCGGAACGAAAATATGCGATTTTGGCGAGAAAAGGTTTGGCTGATTCCGTTGTTTGTGGCGGCAGCGGTGTTGTTGATCGGATGGTGGTGCGATTCCGAAGTTCAGCGGGCGGTGGAGCAGCAGATAGGCCACGAACTGGACTCGCTCATTGCATCCAGTGTGACGGCTCTGGATTTGTGGATTAACGACCAGCTTCGCTTTGTCGAAATCCTGGCTTCGGAAGAGAAAATTCAGTCCTTGATTGTGGCGGCGGGACAGGTGTCCCAAAAGAACGTGGAAGCAGAGGCGTTGCGCTCTTACAAAGAAGTTCAAGAAATTCGGCGCTATTTAGGGGAGCGGATTCGAGTGTTGGGGCTGGGATTCGTGGTCATTAATCCGGATGGGATCATCATTGCAACGGGGCCGGAGGAAATATTGGGCTACCAATTGCAAGACACGGCGAGAGAAAAATTCCAGCATATTTTTGAAAGCGGCGAGTCGGTGTTGCTGACGCCGTACAGACCGGCGCGGATGTCTCCCAATCGTCGGCGGGCGTACGAAGAAGCCGGCCAGAGACGGCGGGATTTTATGCGGCGGCGGGAAGGCGAAGAGCGTCCGCTATTTGGAAGTCGGAGCGCTGTTGGACCGATGCGAGGAGGGCGCGGGAATCGAACGATAATGGCGGTTGCGGCGCCGATTCGAGCGGCGGCGGATCAAAAAGCGGTTGCCGCTCTTGGATTAATTATTGAGCCCAGGCGAGAGTTTACCCGCATTTTATCGGTTGCCCGCCCGGGCGATTCGGGGGAAACATTCGCCTTTTCTTCCGATGGAATCATGCTGTCGCAGAGCCGCTTTGAAGAAAGTCTGATCCAATGGGGATTGCTCGAACGCGGGGATGCATCGCCGCTAACGCTTGAACTTCGCGATCCTGGCGGCAATCTTACCGAAGGCTACGAACCCAAGGAACCTAAAGAGTCCCGGCCTTTGATTTCGATGGTTCGGAATGCTGCGACGGGCGGCAAAGGAAAGGAAATCAAAAAAGTCCGCGATTATCGCGGGGTTTCCGTGGTTGGCGCGTGGCAGTGGTTGCCGGATCATCAGTTTGGCGTCATTACCAAGTTGGATGCAGAAGAGGCGTTTAAACCGTTGCGGACTTTGCGTCTGATTTTTCTCATTCTTTTCCTACTGTCCATTTTGTGCGGGATTGGCCTTTTCTTGTTTTCTCATTTCAACATTGTGTTGCGGCGGCGGATGCAAGCGGCGGCCTTAGAAGCAAAAGAGTTGGGACAATACACTTTAATCAAGAAAATCGGCGAGGGAGGTATGGGATTGGTGTATCAAGCGCGGCACGTCTTGCTGCGGCGGGAAACGGCGGTTAAATTATTGTTGCCGGACAATGCCAACGAGAAGACGATCCGGCGATTCGAGAGAGAGGCGCAATTGTCCTGCCGGCTCGTCCATCCCAACACTGTTCGAATTTTTGACTACGGCCACACGCCGGCCGGGATTTTTTATTATGCGATGGAGTTCATCGACGGCGTTAACCTGCGGGAGTTGATTCAGATGGAGGGAAGGCTTTCCGAAGGGCGGGTGATCCACATTCTACAACAAGTGTGTGCTTCTCTCAGCGAGTCGCACGAGATGGGATTAGTGCATCGAGACATCAAACCGGCCAATGTTATTCTTTGCAATCGGGGAGTCATGGCGGAGGACATGGTAAAGGTGTTGGATTTTGGGTTGGCCAAGTCGTATCAAGACTATGCGGAGATGTCGACGGAAGTGTCGCACAGCTTGACCATCGCCGGCACGCCGCAGTTTATTTCTCCTGAAGCGGTGTCTTTGTCGGATCAAGTAGATCATCGCAGCGATATCTATGCCGTCGGCGCCTTGGGCTATTACCTGTTGACGGCGGAAAATGTGTTCGAAGGAGAATCGGCCTTTGAAGTGTTGCAGAAACATATTTCCTCAACGCCGGAGCCGCCGCATCAACGGCTGGGAGTCGCCGTGGAAGATTCTTTGGAAAAGGCGATCATGGAATGCCTAGAAAAAGAACCTTCCCGCCGTCCGCAATCCGCTCAATCTCTGATCGCCATCTTGTGCAGTTCCTCGGCCTACCAAACTTGGACGGATAACCGGGCGGCGGAATGGTGGAAGGAGTTTCGAGAACGCCGCGCTGCCCACCCTCGTCCAGACTCTCCGGCGACGGCCATTTCCGAACCTAACTTGCAAATTCAACTCGACCATCGCACTCGAATGGCGAAGTAAAAGCCAAGAAAAATTCTACGCCACCCAAAAGAAAAAGGTTGGATAACAAATTGTTTTCTAGAATGAATAAACATTGGCCACTTTAATAACGGAATCAAAAAACAGGCGGCATTATATCATAAGACGAATAAACATGAGGCGGTTTTATCTTATTCTGTTTTACCGTTTTCAAACCTTTTGCTTTCTTGGCTTTTAGCGCACACCGAAGGCATCCGACAGGATCTGGATAATTAGAATTTCAATGAGAATCATTTAATTTATAGTTCCACAAGCAATCAATTCAATAATATAATCATGCGTGTTCTACTTGCAATTTATAGCTTCGTTTTGGCGGCGGGTCTGTCGGCCTTTGCCGCCGAGGGACCGATTCGCGTTCTCTTTCTCGGCCACAAGAGCGAACACCACAACTCCAATCTTTACTATCCGATGTTGCAGCAGGCGCTCGGCCCGGAGGCCATTTACTTTGACTATGTGACTTCGGTGGAAGAAGCCTTGGGCAACGCGGGCTTTCTGCGTCGATTCGACGCGCTTTTGCTTTATGCGAACCATGCGGAGATTCTGCCCGGCCAATGGCGGAACCTGCTTTCGTTCGTCGAAGAAGGCGGCGGCTTTGTTCCCGTGCATTGCGCTAGTTGGTGTTTCGCCAACGAACCGGGCTATGGCCGGCTGGTTGGCGGGCGGTTTAAAAGCCATCGAAGCGGCGTGTTCCCAGTGCGGACTGTTCGTCCCGACCATCCCGCCGTAGCGGGAATTCCTCCCTTGGAGGCATGGGACGAATCTTACTTCCATTCCGACCACAACCCGGCTAACCGAACGGTGCTACAAGTGCGGGACGCCTTGCCGGGAGACCCTCACACCGAGCCGGAGCCGTGGACTTGGGCGCGGACGCAAGGGAAGGGCCGAGTGTTTTACACGGCTTCAGGACACGACCACCGAGTGTGGAGCCGGCCGGAATTTCATGCGCTTTTGAAGCAAGGCATTTTATGGGCGGTTGGCGAGGAGCGGCGGGCGCGTTATGAGGCGTTTCTCAACGACCGAACCCCTCTTCAATATCAACGACGCGCCGACATTCCCAACTATGAACGCCGGCCGGAACCGTTAAAATATCAACTCCCGCTGTCGCCAAAGGACAGCATGGACTACACCCGCGTGCCGATGGGATTTCGATTGGAGTTGTTCGCCGGCGAGCCGGACATTGTCAACCCGATCGCTTTGAGCTGGGATGAGCGCGGCCGATTATGGGTTGCGGAAAGCGTCGATTATCCCAACGAAATCCAACCGGGACGGAAAGGCAACGACCGGATCAAAATTTTGGAGGATACGGATGCGGACGGGCATTGCGACCGGGTGACTGTCTTTGCCGAAGGATTGAACATTCCCACCTCTCTCCTTCCCTGCCGTGGCGGAGTCATCGTGGCGCATGCGCCGGACATGCTTTTTTTGAAGGACTTGGACGGAGATAATCGCGCAGATGCCCGTCAAACCTTGAACACCGGTTGGGGGATTGGCGATACTCATGCGGGGTCGTCCAATCTGCGCTACGGATTCGACAACCAAATTTGGGGCGCGATTGGCTATTCCGGATATGCCGGCAAGAAAGCGAGCGAGCCAAACCGCTTTGGCTCCGGCGTGTTTCAAATGAGCGCCGACGGCGAAAACGTCACCTTTCTGCACCAGTTCAACAACAATACTTGGGGGCTTGGATTCAATGCGGCCGGCGACGTTTTCGGCTCGACGGCCAACAACAATCCGAGTTTCTTCTGCGGTTTTCCGACGACCGCTTACCAAAATTCTCCCCGCAAAATGACGGCTTCCATGATTGCCGATTCCTCCGCCTTTCATCCGCTAACGCCCAATGTCCGACAAGTCGACGCCTTTGGGAATTACACCGCGGGAGCGGGGCACGCTCTGGCCGTTTCTAAAGGATTTCCCGAACCTTGGCGGGATTCGATGGCGTTTGTTTGCGGCCCAACGGGGCATCTTTTGGGCGGCTTCCAAATCTTGCCGGACGGCTCCGGCTTTCGGGCCGAGAATGCCTTCGCCATTGTCGCCAGCGCGGATGAATGGTTTTCGCCAGTGGCCGCGGAAGTGGGGCCGGATGGAAACCTCTGGATTGCCGATTGGTACAACTTCATCATCCAACACAACCCAACACCGTCAATCGCCCGCGGAGGCTACGACGCCAAACGAGGCATCGGCAACGCCCACATCAATCCGAATCGAGATCGTCAACACGGCCGGATTTACCGCCTTGTCTGGGAAAACGCCGCCCCGCCGAAAATTGCTTCGCTCCAAGGCGCTTCCACGCGGAAATTGGTTCAAGCTTTGTCCGATCCCAATTTGTTTTGGCGCCTCACCGCGCAACGGCTGTTGGTGGAATCTCCCTCCGAAAACGCCGTTCCCCTGCTTCGGAAAAAAGTAGTGGCAGGCGGACAATCGTCCATCCACGCACTCTGGGCGCTGCACGGCATGAACCGATTGGACCGCCAAGCGCATCAAGCCGCTTTATTGAACAAAAACTCGAAGCTAAAACAAAACGCCGTCCGCGCCCTTGGCAACGATGCGGAAGCCGAGCAGTTGCTGTTGGACACGGCGGTCATCGCCGACGCTAATCCGGCCGTGCGCCGCGAAGCATTCATTAAAATGGCGCAGCTCGCCGCTCCCTCCCAAACCGTGAAGAGAGCAGTCAGCGGCCTGTTTCTCAACCCGGAAAACCGCGAAGACCCTTGGCTTTCGCTGGCTTTGAAAACCATGGCGCAGCGGCTGGACATTGCCTTAGGCGAGAAAACACTAGGTCCCAATCTCCTGCAAAATCCTTCCTTTGAAGAGGGATTGGGCACGGCCGTCACCGGTTGGCATCCACATATCTATCGAGATCAAGGAGACACTACTTTCTCGGTAGTTGTTGAGAACCCTCCTTTTGTTCGCAGCGGCCGCCGTGCCTTAAAAATTGAATCTCAAAAAGGCGCCGACGCCGGATGGCGCGCCGAAGTTGCCGTCAAACCCAACACGGAATACCGCCTTTCCGGTTGGATCATGACGCGCGGCCTCAGCGGCGCGATGGGAGCGCTTCTCAACGTTCACTCCATGCAAGGCGCCCTCACTCCAGCCCTGCAAAAAGAAAAAGATTGGACGCAAGTCGAAGTCACCTTCAACTCCGGCAACCGCAGCGCAATCCTCATCAACTGTCTCTTTGGCGGATGGGGAACCTCCACCGGCGCCGCTTACTACGACGACTTGTCGCTGCAAGAAATCCTGTTCCAACCCGCCTTTGCCGAGAAAACTCCGCTTTCAGGAAACGCCGCTGTTGGAGAAGAAATCTTCCGCCAAAATCCGACGGCCTCATGCATCCGCTGCCATCAAGTAAAAGGCGAAGGTGGAATTGTCGGCCCCCCATTAGACGGCATCGCCGCCCGCAAACAACCGGACTACCTCCGCCAAAGCTTGCTAGAACCGCAGGCAGTCCTTGCTGAAGGCTACCCTGCCGAAGTTTCCCCAATGCCTCCCTTCGGCGTCTTGCTGACTCCTCAAGAAATTGAACATCTCATGGCCTTTCTCCTCTCTCTAAAAACACCCCTAGAACCCGGAACTGTAACCCCCCCGCCCCAACCCATCTCTTTTGAATAAGTCTTTTTCCAATCGACTTCTGAACTATGCGACCCAAAAACGCTTGCCAAACGCAAAGTCGATAGATTGAAAGTCTTTGTACTGATGGAAAAATTGGACTTGGGGAAAGGGCGATTTGCTCTTCGGCAGTGATAGAGATGAAAGACAATGAGTTTTTGTAAAAATTGCCGAATAGAAAATGCGAAGGATGCAAATAAAGTTAGCGAGTCGACAGGCGGCCTTGCTGGCCAGAATTTTGACGTTGCCCTCAGCATGTAGCGGAGTGGCTGGATTTTCAGTAAATGACTGGGAGTAAGCGGTTGTTTCTGCGGGGACTTCACACAATTCAATCATGACAACCCCCGTTGATACCACAACCCATCCAACGCAGAACCTATCCGACAATGACGGGATCTTTTACCGCCACTTATGAGTTTGTGGTGAACGTTCCGCAGATGGATTAATTCTCGCCCGTATTGCTTGGCGATAATATCTGGTGGTTGAAGTTTGATCAGGAGAGAACTTTATCTACACGGATCAATCAGTTGGTCGTTACAAAACGAAACGTGGGAGACTATTTCTTCACATCAATCTCCGGGCGAAGTCTGGCTAGCCCCTACAACCGAGACGCGCATATTGTTTACACTTACGATGGCCCGGATACAGAGGTATTTATGGACGGCCAACAAGTGAGAATTCTGTATGGATACGGGCATATTTTCACGCATGCGGCCAGCGATCTTGGCTGGTCATCATTCCTTCCAGATAGCCTACTTAATCTCAAAGGCCGTATACTTGCCTTTGCTTCGTATAGATCCGTTCTTCCAGATGAAGAGACACAAAGCCACTACAACGCCGCATTCCCTTCCAGGACGCAGTCTTCACCCGCCATTCCTCAACCAACTCCGGATCGCCTTTCTGATCATTTGTGGCTTTGGTGTCATGTGAAAGGAGCGCACAACGATGAATTTAATCCGCCTCGTTCTAGGTGGTGATTGGGACGAAATGCTTTTGCAATCGAACTTGAAACGGCGGCGAATCAGATGGATATCTCGCGAATCTTCTTCATCGCATATCCCGAGTATCCCCAGAATTTGCTTGTTCCCAGCCCTATGGTTTGTTAGTGTAAGTTATGCTGTCAGCATTGGAGGATCCACTACTTGGGATGGCATAAAAAAGAATGTAGACTCCCCCGGCAGTGCCTCCAAAGGAACGGTCGAAGCGAGAGCGGATGTTTGGTTGTCCGAAGTCGACGGCGAGCAAACTCACTGGTACAGCAAGAGCGGAGAGTGGGCTTACCAGACCAAATGGAGATACAATTTAAACGACCCTCCCATCCATAATACTCTCGTCGAGAGTGCAAAGAAGATAAGAAATTACCACTACTTCGACTGCCATTATCAGAAAATGATGTGGAATGAAGACAACGAAATCTGGAAACCTGATCCAGACAATTACCGGCATAGTTACGGCTCTCGCAGATAGCATGGACCCGGTGTAATTAATCGTCACAACCAAGGAGATCCGGTCTGCAAATACCCAGATCACATGGATTACGACAAAGGCAAAAGAGGGTTCATCATCTGGGTAGGAGACAATGTGAAGAACTACTTGAAACACGAATTCAAGTCAACCATCGGTAGTGGGAAAGACGAAGATTTAGCGGCCAAAGCTAAAGATCCCAAACGCAAAAAAGACAAATTCAACCCCATAGTCATGGTCACACTCGATGACATGACCTACGAATCAGACGGATGGAATTACGATCGACGATCAGAAAAGACGTTTATTCAAGAAGAGCTGAGCGCCGTGGAAAACGACAGCGTCGATTTGGGAGGATAATTCATTCCTCGAAATACCCGATGGGTAAAAGAACAATATCAATACAACGTAAGCATCGTTTATTGGAAAGTAGAAACTGAATGGACTACAGGCGACATTCGGGTCGATAGGACCGACGAGGTATTCGAGGATCGAACCATTCCCATTCAATACGAAGTTCCCGAACAGCAAATAGGTACTGACAACTAGAATAACCAAACGAGAAAAGACCATGAGCGACAAAGTCAAAAAGAAATCAATTTGGACGAATCTTTTTTGGATAGCTTCGATTGGGATTGGATCCTTTCTGGGCCATTACACGTACTGGGACATCATCAAGCCAGCCGTAGAAAACAACGAAGCGAAGACCAAACCAGAGGCCAACGACATGCAAAGCTGGGAAGTAGGCTAAGTGATCTATTCCAGTGGTAAGACTCCCAATCTTGCTCTGCCAACCCCGGAAGAAATGGAAGTGGAAAAGCCTGAAGACCTAGTAGAAATGCAAAAAGAAGCCGAACGACTGGCCAATTGGAAGGCTAACTTCCCGTACAAGCCAACCACCGATCCTGACGTGGTCATCACCGAAGAAATGCTGGAAGAAGGATACGGATACGCTCCCATATTCAGCAATCACGCCTCTTTGCGAAGATTCTTTGAAACTGATCTAAGGTTCACGCCGCAATTCGAGCAACTCTACCGCATTCTGGAAGAACATGGACGCGGAGACAACCCGGTGGCTACCGGCAACATTTTCGAGTGTCTGCGGATGTATCATCTGGATTCGCAAAAAGACCCCGAAGAAATAGTGAAGGGCTCGTACGACCACATTTTGAAAAGACCCATCACGTACGCCGAATCTGCAGGGCCTCCTGCCTCTCTCCTTCGGAAACAAAAAGTATTCCTCGAAATTCTACACTCCTCCGCCATCGACCTCGGCCTTTCTCACGTCGTCCACCTTCAACACCCGCAAGCCATCATCCTCGGCGGCGGCTTGTCCCTCCTTTGGCGAACCTTTGCGCCGTGCAGTAGTCGACGCTCTTTCTCAATATCTCATGGAAATCATGCTCGCGCGCCCAGACTGCAACTCGCGCAACTCGAAGAAGACGCTGTGACCGTCGCTGCTTTGTACCTCGCCAAGAAAGCCGCCCGTCAAACCCCATAACTGCAACACCTGTGGCAATCCGCCATCTAAAAAAGAAGGGCAAAATACAGAGCGCGAAAACCAAACATTTGAAGCCATTTGCCTTATTTTGATTTTGCTCCACTCTTGATAATAGTAGATTAGATTTAAACTGACGGACTAATGCTTTCACAGCGTTCCGTTGAGTTGCATGGCTATCTACGGTCCAACTGCAAAACACTTGGTGACACCCAGACTTTGCCGATCTGATCACCATCGATGTAGACCTCGTATTCGCTGACTCCCAGATTCTTAAGTTTTGGATTCATTTGTGTATAGCGCGTACTTTACCGTTCTATCTGATTGTCGTTGACTCCGCAAACCAAGCGCAACGAGTCAAAGCAAGCCAACTAATTTTTGGATCGCTCGCCGATACAAATCCAACGATTCATGGTTCACCGTGGTTGGCTCTCCATCTAGGTCATAGATTTTTCCTGCACGCAGCTTCCGAATAGGTTTTCCCTGATACGATGCTACGATGGCCACTAAACGCATCTTCGGCAAGGTCATGGAGAACTCCTCGGTTGCTTTGTAACTAAAACTCGCTTTTTCATAATCTGGAGGCACTCGATGACCATACACCAATTGATCGATGTTGCTGATCGCTCTTGCCGAAAAACCGGCCGCCGTGCAAGGCACGATCAATCGCTCGGCGGCTAGCAATGCTTGCTCCATACACTAAGAAAAACTTGCATTGCAATCGATGAAAAACGACCACTTCCCTTCGCCGAAATGGGTGACAGCAGTGCTTTGCAGGTCTTTGACTCAAAAATGAAATGTGTCCGCTATATCGGCAAGGAATGAATCCTTTTCTTCAAGTGAGGGGAAGCGGGGTTACTGTATGAACGGGGAAAGAGAAATTGGAGTTAGGCGGGGACGGCGAGAACGGGGCATTTGGCGTGTTTGACGATTTGTTCGGTAGTGCTACCTCGCAAGGCGTCGAGGAATCCATGATGCCCTTCGGTGGCCATGACGATGAGGTCGCTGTTTTGGGTTTCGCTGGTATCCAGGATGCGCTCTACTACGTTGCCTTCCCTTGTGGAGCGTTTGACTATCCAACCCGGATGATGAGGGAGGCGGATGTCCGGCGCGTCGGTTTCATGGCCGACGAAAAGAAACTCGATGCGCGCTTTGTCGACGGAGAACAGGGTGGCGATGGCTTGGGCGGCTTTGCCGGCGTTGCCGGGTCTTGGTTTTTTAGCAATGGGCGCCAAGATGTGGTTGAGGCGAATGTTGCCGGTTTCCGCCAAAACAAAGCCCTGGATTTGGCGGGGAACAAAGAGGGTCATGATTTTTGTGTCGCGGGCGATGGCTTCGGATTTGGATTGTTGCCACCAAGCCGCCAGCCCCGTTCGTTGGTGCGTTGCCAAGACGATGAGGTTGCAGGGGTGTTGTTTCAGGTAGCGGGCGATTTCGCCGACCGGGTTTTTCCCGCTGCGAAGCGCTTTTTTTACCAGCAAGCCGGTGGATTCCACCATTTCCCGAGTGGCGTTTTCGGGGATGTATCGCCAGCGCACCAGCGTCTCCCGGACGGGCGGAAAATCCGACCAGTGAACAGAAGGACGGTTGTCGCTGACGTGTAGCAGGGTAACTTCGGATTGGCCTGCCAATCCCATCCTTAAAGTATGCGCGAAAGCGCTGTAGTCGCCCGTAGAAAAGTCGGTGGGATGCAGGATTTTGCGGAACGCGGTGGTTTGCATGAGATAAAAAAGAATCAAATCACTTCTCGCTTGTTATGCTTAAACAAAAAGAAAAGCAAGTGGAAAAACCTGTGAAGAGTTAGAATTATAATGAAAAGGAGAATGCCAAAACAATTGCCTCTTTTTCCCTACATAGTGTAACGAAGGGATCCTGAACACGCAAGCATACAAGAGGGTAAGAATCTAACGAACGAATCCATAGCGGCTGCATTTCGGAAGAGAGTTTTTTGAGAAATAGTTTTGCGAACAAAATTGGACTTCGCTTTGTCTTTTTTTGGATTTTGCTGTTTTGTAGATTGGACGCAGGCTTTGTTTGTTTTGAACGGGAAAGAGGCGGTCAAACAGCGGGAGGCGGCGTTTTTTTCCGTTGCGCGGCCGCGAATTGTATCAGGCGTTTTGCGGTTGTCCAAGCGGGGCCTGGAAAGCGGTGACATTCTTCCAACACTTCCCGCATGGCGCGAAGAAACCAGAGAACGTCCGATTCGTCAATCGTCAAGGCGGGGAGGAGTTTGATGATGTCCATATGATGCCCGGCGACTTGGGTCAAAATGCGATGGCGATCTAGCAGCGGCATAATGAGGGCTTGAGGAAAAAGGCCTCCGTCCGCCGCATGAAGAAGCGACCAAGCCGAGCGAAGGGCGAGTGATTTTGGCCGGCCAAGCTCAACGCCGATCATCAAGCCTTGGCCGCGAACTTCGCGGCATAACTCAAACTCGTCAGCTAAGGCTTGCAGGCCGGATTGGAGTTTGGCTCCTTGTATTTTGGCGTTTTCGATCAAACCCTCGCTCTTCAAAACATGAAGAGCGGCCAACCCGCAAGCCATAGCTAGCCCGCCTTGCCCGAAGGTGGAAGAATGCACTACGCAGCGGTCCATTCGAGAAAAGACTTTTTCGTAAATTTTCTGGCGCATCAACACCGCCCCTGCTGGAACCATCCCGCCGGAAAGGGATTTGGCGACGAGAACCATGTCCGGCTCCAGTTCGGGAATATGCTGAAAGGAAAACAGTTTGCCGGTGCGTCCCATGCCTGTTTGTATTTCGTCCATAATTAAGTATGCGCCAAATCGCCGACACAACTCCTGCGCTCCCAACAGGAACTCCGGCGCGCCGGGAAAAACCCCCTTGCCTTGAACGGGTTCCACAACAAAGGCGGCAACAGGAGATTGAGCAAGCCGACGGCGAAGGGCTTCGAGATCGCCGTAGAGAATTGGCACTGGCCCCGGCAGAAAGCTAACAAATCCTTCGCGGAAACTCTCGCAACCGTTTAGCGAAAGCGATCCGTAGGTCAACCCGTGAAAGGCGCGCTCGCAGTAAATCACGGTCTCTCTTTGAGTGGCGCAGCGGGCAAATTTTAGTGCCGCCTCCACGCACTCCGCGCCCGAATTGGTGAAGTGAACTTTTTCCAGATGAGGAACTTGTTGCAGCAATTTTTCCGCCAACAAACCCGGCAGTGCCGTCGCGCCCATTTGAATCTTCCAAGGATCATCCAGTTCCAGATAGTCGCGGACGGCCTTCTTGATCGTCGGATGATTTCGACCAATATTGAACATCCCGTATCCCGAAAGAAAGTCGAGATACTTGTTGCCTTCCTCGTCCCAGAGATAAGCGCCAGCGCCGCGAGTGTAGTGCCGATCAAAACCGATTGCGCTTAGGGTTTGGACAAACTTGGGATTGAGAAAGTGCCGATACAAATCATGCCTCTCCCGTTGCCTCGCGGCCACTAAGCTTTTGAGGTCAAAACTCTCTTCCAACGACGACTTCATCTTGCCTCCCAAGTTTGTTGCAAAATTCAGGCCGCTTTTCAATACTCGCGATTCGCAAGAGGCGACGCTCTGAGGCGAAAAAGTAGAAAAAAGGAAAGCCAACGCCGTGACAATCCGCAACCTGCAACCTTCCCCCAGCCTGAGGCACCCGTTGATGGGCGCCGATTTGAAGACGCTTTTGGGCGCCTTTTTCCAACACGGCGGCGTTTCCCTCCGATGCCTTCCCCAAGCAGGCCTCTTTCTGCTTTCCGCACTGCTCCGCGCGCCGTTTGCTGCGTTGGAACGCCTCGCCATGCAACAAGACGGTCGGATGCCAAACTCGCTCCAAGCGCCGGTGTTTATCGTCGGGCATTGGCGCTCCGGCACTACCCATCTTCACAACCTCCTAGCATGTTCACCCGCCTTCGGAATCATTTCCCCTTTGGCCAGCGGACTGCCCGGCGAGCTTCTGACCTTGGCAACTTGGCTGCGCCCCTTTTTGGAAAAAGCGTTGCCCGCGACGCGGGGCGTGGATCCCGTCGCCGTAACGCCAAACTCGCCGCAAGAGGATGAAATTCCGCTGGCGAACCGCCAGTTGCTTTCTGTCTTTCACGCCTTGTATTTTCCAAAAAAGTTTTCAGAGCGCTTCCACCACGGCGTTTTCTTCGACGGCGCCTCGGCTGCAAAAATAGCGCGCTGGGAAAGAGAACTTCGCCTTTTTCTCCGCAAAGTGGCGCGCCAACAACGCAAACCCCGCATCCTAATCAAAAATCCCGTCTATACCGCGCGAGTGCGCCGCTTGCTGTCCATTTGGCCTAAAGCCAAATTCCTTCACATCTACCGCAATCCCTACAACGTCTTCCCCTCCTCCGTTCACTACTTCAGTGAAATGCTCTCCTGCCTGTCCCTCCAACGAGTCCAAAATCTAAACATAGAAACCTTCGTTTTGCGCGCTTACCCGCGGATGCTAAATGCGCTATACAACGAAACCTCCACCCTGCCCCCCACCCAGTATTGCGAAACTCGTTACGAAAACCTCGAACAAAACCCGTTGAAAGAACTGGAACGCATCCACAATCTGCTTGCCTTGCCCCACTGGCCCAAAACTCGCCCCAAAGTCGCCGCCCATCTCGCCTCGCTCTCTTCCTACAAAAAAAACCAATACCCACTATCCCAAAACCAATTGCGCCAAATCAAAACATCATGGAGATACTATATCCAAAAATGGAACTATTCTCTTCCCACCAAATAAACCCGCTTAAAAATCTCAACCACAAATTATAGACTCCCAACAAAGTAAACAGAAAAACAAACCGAAAAAAGATTGCAGCGGCTGTTCTTCCTCTCGGCCGCCTTCCTAGCGCACGCGGCGAATGCGATAAAAACACGAAGGCGCATTGGTATGCAATAAAGGCAACCGCACCGCCGTGCTCGTCCGCGTCGCCGCTATCTCCCCAGAAGCCGGCAACCATCCTTGCGACAACACTATGTTCGTCTGGCATTGAACTTGATACACCCGCCCCACGACCGACGACCAACGCAACGAGATAAAGTTCGTCTCGCTCAAATCATCCGTAATCTCTAACGCCGGCTCCGGCTGCGGTACATTTCCCGATATCAACAACGACACCCATTGATTCGTCCACACCGCTTGATTCGTATATGCCATGGCGCTCCCCGTCACCGGCCGCAACGGAAAGGTCAACCGCCTCCGTCTCCCTCTTTTGGTCACATTCACTTCATAAACGCCGTTGGTGATTGGACTTTCCACAACCACTTGCTCCACATTATCTCGACTGTTGTAACCGCGCCGCGCCGCCCTTGCCGGATTAGCCGGATCTAACACCCAAGGGCGATAGCGCGTCATGGATGTATTGATGTTTGTGTTGGAGTTGGTAACAGTTGTATAGCGAGTGAGATATAAGTTTAGGTCGTTGACCAGCATTCGCTTAGTAGAGTCTAAGGCGGGGGCCGGCAAGGTTTGCGGCGGCGGATCGTTCCAGCAAAGAGTGACTTTGAGAGGCTCGTTGCCTCTGGCCACGACGGGAAACTTGATGTAATCGGTGTAGTCTTTGGTTGTTCCATTGGTAACCACGGTTCGAATGTTGTATAGAGGAACTTCTTTGATATGAGCTAGGGAATCGCTGTGGAAGTTATTAGTCATGAGGTTGGCGGCGGATAGGGCGTTGAACAGTCCCCAGCCGAAGCGGTAGTCGGGGCCGGGATGATCGCCGGCTTCATCGGCAGTATGAATGGCCAGCGCGCGCAAAGTGGAGGCGAGCATCGGCTGGTTGTTGGTTCCCACTTGCCTGCGATGCAGTTGCACCAGCAGATTCAGCGAACCCGCCACCGTCGGCGCCGCTATGCTGGTGCCGGAAACAGTACGATAACTCATATTGACGTCATTGGTTGAAGTGCTTTGATCGATATCAGTTGAGTAAATATGCTCTCCGGCGGCGACGACGTCGGGTTTGATTCTTCCGTCGTCTGTCGGCCCCCAACTGCTAAATTGGGTCATCACTACGTTGGTGTTCACTATCACATTGGTCGTCATCACCGTGTTGGTGACCATCATGCCATCAGGAAAAGTGGTTATGCTTGTGGTAGTGACGACGTTGGTCGTCAAAGATCCGTAGCCCCCCGGTATTTTCCGCACGGCACCGACAACCAAGCCATTTTTATTCACTGTATATGCTCTCAATAAATCGTAACCACCGTCCACGTCGAAATCATTAGCGGGCAGGGTATTTGTATGTAATACTGGAGTCATGTTAGTAACTAACGTTGATATTCCATTAATGGTGTTTGTTGTGACTTGGTTAGTTAGGGCAAAATAGCGGTTAGTTACTGAGGTAAGGTGAAATTGCCCATCAACATCAGGAATCCCGTAAGGGCGTCCAGGATTACCTCGCTCATTACCGGCAGGCCACACCGAAAGATAATAACGGCTCCAATAGGCGATGTCGTCGACTGCTTGCGAACGTTCGCCGTAAAATCCAAACTTATAATCCTCTGTAGCATTGACAGCGGGAACACCTCTCCAGATGGGGTAGTAATTATTCGAATAGTTAATCCAGCCTCCCCAACCGGCATGCCTATCGTAAGAATTATTGGAAAGTCGAAAATGATTGTTGGTGTTGGCAAAGGCGGCGGTCATTTCCGTGAAGTCATTGAGGTAGTCGTGCGCAAGCAACGTAGCATGAGGTGACATTCCTTTGGCGCGGGGATCGTCACCAGTCGCCACCAACGTGCCGGCGTCGAGTGTTGCGTGCTGATCGGCACCGGCGTCGGTGACGTCGTCTCCATCGATCACTCGGCTACTGACTTCGCCGGCACTGTTGGCAATCGCAAACTCTTGATGGCTGGCCAGAACATCTCCTCTGTCCCACATGGCCAGCTGAGTGCCTTCCCCATTGAGGTTCAAACCGGAAAGGCCGTGGAGTAACGCGCTGTTGATTGTCCACAGTTCGTCGGTTCCCATTGTGTCTGCCGCCTCCACATTGGCAGTGGTGAGATAAACAGGCTCGCCATGCTCCACCCCAACCATCACGGCAAAAAAATGGTAGTACTGCACGGGACGCTCTATTGGGAAAGAAATCTCCCCATTGTCCCACGGATCGAGGCGAACAAGACGATCTCGCCACACCAGCGGCATGCCTGTTCGTTTGGAGAAGGCTTCGGCCTCGGCGCGTTCGGCAGCTTGCCAAACGCCCAGCTCGTTGGAAAAAGTTCGGACGAGTTCCGGGCCGCCGCCGGTCTTCCAAAGTTCAAAGCCAATGGGCTCAGGCAAACCTTCGATGCTGAGGCCAGGCGGTTGCAACCAAGGCGCAAAGTTCTCGTTGAAGTCTTCAAGAACGGCGGGGTCAATCCCCGGATCGTTCTCATCCACAATAACCGGCCCGTTGGGCGGATCTTCGTCATCTCCCGGAGCAAGTTGCGCCAACAAGCCGACATTGCCGCTAGCCAATAGTGCCAAAAATACGAAAATAACGAACTTTTTCATGATTTCAGTTCTAAATTGACGTTTTGACGGCAATCAAAGCCGAACTTGCGTTCAGAGTCAATGAAAAAAGCGCTGGCCGTTTGTGGAATTAGAAACTTTTTATGATATTCACCTCACAATGATTATTTGATGATAATACAAAGCCGAACTTGTATTTTGAGTCAACAAAGAAGTTTGGACGCGTTCGGGGCTGCCTGATGTTTTTCAAAGTTCAAAGCCGATGGGTTTGGGGCAAGCCTTCGATGGTGAGGCCGGGCGGTTGCAGCTAAGGCGCAAAGTTTTCATGGAAGTTTTGGAGAAGGGGGGTTCGATGCGCGGCTTGTTTTCATCTATGATGTCGGGGTTGTTGGGCGGATTTTGGTGTTTGCCGGGAGCGGGTTAGTTTTGTTGTGTCAGAACAACATGGTTGTTGACCAAAGCCATAAAAGTGATGAGAAGGAAAAACTTTTTCATATATTTTTCAAGGGATGGTATGGCAGAGATTCAGGGGTGGTTTGGGTTTCGATTTCGCAAAGGAACTTGTTGGTTTGGTTGGGGGGTGGCAAGGCGAGAGGAAGAGAGTTTTTTGGAGATATGTTTTTTGGCGGAAGGGATTGTAGGAAGCAGTTTGTTTTGTGCAAAGTGCGCCGCATGCTGGTTCAATCGAGAGGTAGGTTTTTTAGTGATGGATTGTGAGGGTTTGGCTTGCGCGCTCGAGTCGGGATTGTTATGTTAGAGAGGATGTTGTTGTTTCGGGCGAAGGTGCCTTTGGATTGGTGGTGTAGGGTGCGTTTGAATGTGGATTCGGTTTTGTTGGATCATGCGCATTTGGAGAGGCGGGCGGCAACGACGGCGCTGGCTTTGGAGCGTTATCGGGAGTTGTATGACCGCGTGGAAGAACTAAACGCGATTGCTATAGAAGAGTTGGAGCATTTTCAGTTGGTGATGAATTTGTTGCGACGGCGCAATATTCCTTTTGGGCCGGCTTTGCCGAGCGCTTGGATTTCTGGGATGATGCGTTCGATTCGGTCGGGGCAGAGGGGGCAAGTGATTGATCATTTGTTGTGTTGCGCGCTGATTGAGGGTAGGAGTTGCGAGAAGTTTCAATTTATGGCGGAGGGATTTCGGGGGGTTGATCTGGAATTGGCTGATTTTTACGGCGGGTTGGTGGAGTCTGAGGGGAATCATTATTCGGCTTATCTATTGATGGCAAGAGGGATTGACGAGCGGGAGGCTAATCGGCGGTTGGATTATTATTTGGATTTGGATGCGGCGCTTATGAAGGAGCCGAACACTCGGGCGACGCTACATTAACGGCGCCGAGAAAACTGGCAATGCGGAATAGAAAGGGGGCATAGTTTGGGAAACGAGTTATGCGAGCGGTTGTTGATTGGTTGTTGTTGGTTGGCATTTGCGTTTTGTGGGGAATGGAGGCGGGGGAGGCCGCCCGCAAGCGGGTGTTGCCGAATGTGATTGTGATTGTGGCCGATGATCTTGGTTTTGGAGACATTGGCGTTTACGGGCAGCGGCGTTTCCAGACGCCTCAGTTGGATCGGTTTGCGGCCGAAGGGATGCGCTTTACCAGCTACTATGCGGGCAGCAGTATTGGAAGGGCTTCGCGAGGCGCTCTGTTGACTGGGCTTCACACTGGCCATTCCCGCATCCGCGGGAGGAGAAGGGTCGCGCTGGCTTTGGAGGATGTGACTTTGGGCGAGCTGGCGAAAAAGGCGGGATATCGCACTTGCGCGGTTGGAAAGTGGGGGCTTGGCGGTCCCGGTTCCAGCGGCCTTCCCACTGTGCAGGGTTTTGACGAGTGGTTTGGTTATTTGGAGGATGAAAGCGTGACCAATCACTTCCCGTCCACGCTGTGGCGGAATCAAACTCAGATACTCTTCCCAGAAAACCTCAGCGAACAAGCCAAATACGCTCCTTATCTTTTTACCAACGCGGCTACAAACTTCGTCGCCGGCAAAGCTGTCCCTTTGAATCAGCGGGAGCCGTTCTTCCTCTACATCGCCTACACCTTGCCGCACGCGCCCCTTCAATCGCCCACCGACAAGCCTTATCAATCTGAAGATTGGCCGAAGCCTCAGAAAACGCTGGCGGCAATGATTTATCGGTTAGATCGCTCGGTTGGGAAAATCCTTGACACGCTTCGGCATTTTCAACTGGACAAAAAAACCGTGGTGTTCTTCACCAGCGACAACGGACCCCACGCAGAGGAAGGAATTGATCCCTCCTTTTTTGATTCGACGGGAGGATTAAGGGGGCGCAAAGGCAGTTTGTTTGAAGGCGGAATTCGAGTGCCTCTGCTGGCGCGGTGGCCAGGACGAATTCAAGCCGGCGTTGTCAGCGATCACTTGTGCGCCGCTTGGGACTTGTTTCCCACAGTGGCCGAGATTATGGGGATCAAAGCGAAGGAAAATATCGACGGAATTTCGTTTCTGCCGACGCTGTTGAATCGAAGGCAGCGTCGGCACGACTATCTCTATTGGGAAATCCACGAAGCCGACCACTTTGCCAGAGCGATCCGAAGCGGCCATTGGAAAGGCATCCAAACGGACATTCGACAACCTCTTCAATTGTTCCACCTCGGACGCGATCTCGCAGAAACCGTAGACCTTGCCGACAGATATTCTCGAACAGCAAGAAGGCTGGAGCGCTATTTGAACGGCGCCAGAACTGACCGGCCCATTCCTTTGCCGGAAGACTAAAACCGC
Organism: Limisphaerales bacterium; assembly: GCA_965203425.1. Lineage (GTDB taxonomy): Bacteria > Verrucomicrobiota > Verrucomicrobiia > Limisphaerales > AAA164-E04 > UBA2970. Next base: position 2,008,367 of record OZ241891.1, read on the forward strand.
CCGTGATTTTGGTTAGCGCTTGACGGTGAAACTTGCATCCAACACGCCTTTCTGACTTTCTTGCTCTGCGCTGTTCTGCTTCGCGCTAAGTAGCCGGTAGCCGTTTTCCAAAATAAAGTACTGAACTCGTTCTCCTGTGTAGGGGTTTGTTCCAAAAGTTTCCAAAGTTTCGGTGGGCAATGCTTCCAAAGAAGTCGGAAGTTGTCCATCGCCGACAAGACGATAACGTTCAATCGCGAGGGAAAGCGCTACCGTCCGAATGCTCGCCAGAAAACGAAGTTCTCTTTCCAGAAATTTTACAGTGCTGGGGAGAAACATTTCGGAAAGCAAAAAGGCCATTGCAGATTGTTCCTTAATCTTGCGGATTTTCTCGCTTTGCAACGCAAGAAACTCTCGCCTTCGGGGCGCTGGAAGTTCCATAGAGGAAAATAATTTTTCGTATGTGTTTAACATAAATCCGCAATCTTCATCCCAAATGGACGTGGAGTCGATCCAAATCGCGCCCAACATCACAGGGGCTTTACCAAACGGGGTCTCCCAAGTGCGATTTACGGGTTGTATCGCGCCCCACTCTATCACCGTCTGGATCGCTCCTTTTCGGTAGTAGTGGAGTGTCATGCACAATCCGCCGCTAAGTGCCGTCTGAATCTGCGCGGGGTTTTGCGCGGCGGAAAGCCATTGTGTTAGCTCGTCGATTTGTTCGGTTGTTAAAGGATGTTGGTTCAAAAATTGTTCCAAGGCGAAGAGTATAATTTGGGAGGCCTCCCACCGAACCAAGTGAGAGATCAACAGGGGTTCTTTGGAAAGCGATTGCGCGAGTTGGAAACCATTCAATATGGAATTGTAGGCGCCTTTGGTGTCGGATCGCGCCAGCCGAGCTTCTGCTTCCAATCGTAGCAGGCGGCAAGCCTGCTTGAATCCGCCAAGATGGGTCAACCAAGTTTCGGCGCCGTTTCGAAGATTGATCGGGTAGCGGCAATTTCCGATCCAGTTTCCTTCGCGAATTAGGTTCAGCGCGGCTTGATTGGCCGCCAACACCTCATCCATTGCCTGAAGCGTTTCCAGAGGAATTTTGCCCGGACTCGACTTCCGCGCCGCTTGGCCTAGCAGGCTAGGAATGGATTCCTTTTGCTCGTTGGTGATGACGATTTTTGAAAATGCGTCCGTGTAAAGAAACGCGGCGTTCTCGCCTTCTGGATAGGCATAGGATTCCTGCAGTTCCTCTAGAGTTGTAGGAAAGCCTTGCGCCGAAAATGCCGCCAGTTTCTTCTCCACCTCCGCTTTGGCGAAGTGTCTTTTCGCAAAGAAGAAAACCAAAGGGATTGCCGCAAAACTCCCGACAATGCCCGCGTAAATCCATAGAGACTTTCGCCGTTTCACTATTTCCTTTCTATTGGCTTTAGCTTGGGAAGGGTAAAATCTTTGCGGAGCGTTCGCAACTTTTTCTTGCGCTTGGCGATGGCAATTCTACACTGCCTGCGTTCATGGACCGTTTGCTAAATTCGCAACCGCCGCTTCTCCTATTGGAAACGGCGATTTGCGCCACCAGAGCGAGGCCGTGATTTCCTCCTGCTTTTCGCTTGCCCCGCAAACACTTAGGCCGAACTGGAAGGCCTCTCTTCCCGGCATCAAAAGCATCCTAATCTCCGAAGACCAACTCGCTCAACAAATCGGCGCGCTGGCGCAAAGAATCTTGCAAGACTACCAAAACGAAGAACCCGTTATCGTCGGCGTTTTGAACGGTTCGATCCTGTTTCTTGCCGACCTAATCCGCCTCCTGCCTATTCCTCTTTGCATTGACTTCATTGGCGTTTCCAGCTATCGCGGCAAAACCCGCCCCGGCCCCTTGGAAACGACGAAAAAACTGAGCCTTGAAGTCCAAGGGCGCCGCGTTTTGATCGTGGATGAAATTCTGGACAGCGGCCAAACGCTCCAATCCGTTGCGAAAACTCTCCAATCCTTGTCTCCGCAAGACCTCCGCACTTGCGTATTGCTGGAGAAAACCGCCCGGCGCGCCATTCAGATTCAAGCCGATTACGTGGGTTTCCAAATCCCCAACTGCTTCGTAGTCGGCTATGGATTGGACTACGATGGGCGTTACCGCAACCTCCCTTTTCTCGGCGTTTTAGAGGAAGAGCCATTGCGGCGAAACGCGCCGCCAAACCCATCCAAACTACTATGAACATTTCCGTCACCTTCCACTCCTACTTTAAAGACTTGACGGGAATCGAACAAACCCGCGTCGAACTTTCCGAAGGCGCAACTTTGGCCGACCTTCTGGCCCTTCTCTACCAGCAACACCCCCGCTTGGCCGATATGGAACGCTCCACTTTGATCGCCGTAGGCGTGGAATATCAAAACCGAAACTACTCTCTGCAACCGGGAGACCGCGTCGCCCTTTTCCCTCCCGTTCAAGGCGGATGACTCAATGAAACGCCAGATCGTTCTTACACAAAGTCCCATTGATGAGGAGGCCTTGTTGCAAGCAAGACAAGCCTCCCCGGAAGCCGGCGCCGCTTTGACCTTCGCCGGCATTGTCCGCGCCGAAGAAAATTCAAAAACCATAGAAGCGATGAACTACGAAGCCTATCAGGAAATGGCCGTCCATCAATTCCACAAACTCTTGGACGCCGTCGAATCGCAATGGCCCATCGAATCTTTGCGCCTGATCCATCGCCTTGGCGCGGTAAAAGTCAACGAAACATCCCTTTGGGTCGAAGTCGTTTCCGGACATCGAAAAGAAGCCTTCGCCGCCGCGCAATGGCTAATTGACGAAATGAAAAAAACAGTTCCCATTTGGAAACGCCCCATACCAACGGCCTCCTAAAAACCTTTGCCGGTAGCAAACCCCGCCAACTGCAAAGAACCCGAAGACGCGCAATCTTTGAATTTCTTGGCGCGATTTGCCCTCCTTGGTGCGACATGCCCAAAAAAATCGAAGAAAGACGAAAAAAAGCTTGCGCTCGATCTCGCTTTTTGATTTTCTTGCTTTTGGCATTTCTGAGTGGGGCGATTCGCTATCGGGTCTCCCCGCTGAAATATCACAGTTTGGATATGCAACGCGTCGGGAGAGTCGTAATTACCTTTTCCTGTTGGCTTCGGCGAACAGGCAGGAACTCGCGTGATTTGCTCCGCTTGGAAATGCCAATCGGCCTGGACGCGGGAGCAGTTTTCCCCAAAGGAGTGTCGAGCGGACGAAAGTCTCTCAATGGAACTCCCGTTGCCTGACATAAAGGGATTAAACAAAGCAACAAAAGAGAAACTATGGCGGCAAAGTTTAAAATAGAGGAAAGCCCCGATCTGCCTTCGAGAGAATGGCGGTTGTTGGCGGAAGCCAAATTCAAAAAGATTCGGGAAATTCGGGAAGATAATGTTAACGGACAAGCCCGATTGGTCGTAATTTTGTCGCCGCCGGAAGAGAAACGACGTTTCCTTTGCTGGCTGCCGGAACGCTACAAAGTTCCGGCAGCCAAAGAAAAAAACGACGCAAGAAATTTGAGTTAAGAAGTTTAGAATTTAGAAATCAGAAGAAATAGAGAATTGCTATGACAATATTGAACATTCCTATTGGAGACACGATCATGACAAGAATGCACAAAACTCGAATCCGTTTGTTGTTGGCTATCGGCCTGCTGGCCTCTGTTGTTTTTGGCCAACAAACCACAATAGCGCAAACTACTCCGCCACCGGAAGGCACCGTGAACAGCCCCCAGTCTGTTCTGCACGGCCGAACAACGGAAGTGGCTGACAAAATCCTCGCCGCATTGGGATCGAGCATCACCCAATACAACCAAGTCACCAACTTGAACCAACTCAGCGGCGTCACTTCTCTAGACTTTGAAAACATTGCCATTTTTTGGGATGGCCGCGACTGGCACGAGAATATAAACGCCGGACTTTCCTCCCTGCAAGCCGGCGACCTCCAAGGCCTCACCAACCTGCAAACGCTGAATCTTCACGACAACCGCTTGACCTCCTTGCCTGCGGGGATATTTGACGAGTTGACCAACCTGCAAACACTGAATCTTAACGACAACCAGTTGACCACTTTGCCGGCAGGGATATTTGCCGAGCTGACTAACCTGCAAACACTGAATCTTCACGACAACCGTTTGACCACTTTGCCGGCAGGGATATTTGCCGGACTCACCAACCTGCAAACACTGAATCTTAACGACAACCAGTTGACCACTTTGCCGTCTGGGATATTTGACGAGCTGACCAACCTGCAAGGGATGAGTCTTTACGACAACCGGTTGACCTCCTTGCCTGCGGGGATATTTGACGAGCTGACCAACCTGCAAACACTGAATCTGGTGAGAAACTCTTTCACTTCTCTGCCCAACGGGGTGCTGGATTCTCTTTTCCTCCGCGGAGTCGAAATTCGATATGATCCGGAAATACTCGATCTCCTGCCTCCTGGGATACAAGTCGAACTCGCTGAATTAAGGAGCAGCCCCTATAGTATTCGACGTAATGAGGAACACCTAGAGATATTGTCGAATGGTTCTGAGATTAAGATAGGAGAAGGCCGGGATGTCTTCTACCGGGAAGGTGCGCCTGATGGCGAGTATGAGTCTTTCAAGGGCGTTGTTTTTACCATAACGGTAAAGACGAATATCATTGCCACTGGCAACCTAAACATGCGCTATTACACGCAAGCTGGCACAGCAAGCCCCGGATACACTTATGATGATAGAACAAGATCCTTAAGATACCTCGGAGACTACCAGTCCTTCGGCGAGTTCCGCCTCTCCTACAGCCCCTACCCCAGCAGAAACATCCACAGCGTCCACGGCTCGATAGGCGTCGGCAGGGTGCCCGCTCAATCCAAATCTCACATTGCCATCCAAATCTTTGACGACTACAAGCCTGAACTGGATGAAACGTTTACCGTGGTGTTTGAGGAGGATTCCGACGACCCGCAATACCGATGGACGTCCACCGTCACCATCAAAGACGACGACCCGGAGAGGATTCCCAACGTTGCTTTGGATGTTGACGAACGCATAGTCATAGTCACAACAACAACAAGCAACTATTTTGGACGATTAGTGGAGATTCCTGAAGACACACCCAGCGGGACAGTTTCAATTCCTGTTGAACTCAGTGCGGCCACCGGCAGAACCGCTGTTTTCGTCGACTACGCCACGCAAGACGGCACGGCCATTGCCGGCGAAGATTACACCGAAACCAGAGGCACGCTCACCTTCCAACCCGGTCAAACCCGGCGTCACCTCAGCGTTCCCATCATTGACGACGCCATAAACGAGACGAACGAATTTTTCAGCGTGGTTTTGAGCAACCCTACTAACTCCGTCCTTTTGCCAAGAACGGTGAAAGTCCAAATCCTAGATAACGATGAGCCTGCGCCGGATCCTCCGGTCAATGTGAACAATGGCGGTGCCGTGGTGCCGATAATAACTCCGTTTCCATCGCGGAATGGAGGATCGACTTCGTCCTCGCTTATGTTCAAAACAACTAGTTTGTCTTTGAGCGAGAGCGGCTCTGCTACTTACCAAGTGCGCGCCACTTCTTCCCGAGGAATCGAGGATACGATTGTGAACATAGAAACGACGCATCCCGGAATCACCATCAATCCCAGCAGGCTGATGTTCACACCATCCACTTGGCAAACCTACCAAACCGTGACCGTGACGGCGTCTTCGGATGCCGCCGACACTAACGAGCGGGCAACCATTCGCCATTCGATACCGGAGAGTTCGGGTTTTGTAGCTATCAATGATGCGGGGATTGTCTCCGTGGCCATTGCCCACACCATCGTGGAAGAAGAGGAAACCCCCGAACCCGAACCCAGAGAACAAGCCCCCATCGTCCAGTTGCCGCCGACCGACTATGATTTAGATGATGACGGCTTGATTGAAGTCAGCCACCTTGCGCAACTTCATGCCCTTCGCTTTGACTTGAATGGCGACGGCCAGCCGGACAAAGAAGAGGTGGCGGCAGCTTACAAGCAAGCCTTCCCCAGCGCTATCGCCAACATGGGCGTTCCCAACCATATCCAAGCCCAAGGCTACGAACTCGCAACGAACCTGACCTTCGACACGAATGGAGACAAAACCATCAATGAAGAAGACGCCTTTTGGAACAAGGGAAACGGCTGGCCGTCCATCGGCTCTTTCTCCGAACCTTTCCAAGCTGTTTTTGAAGGCAACGGTCATACCATCGACAACTTGTTTCAAAACCAGAGCGCTCCCGCTCTCTTCGCTAATGAACCTTCCGGCTTGTTCGGGGCGGTCGGGCATCGGGCGCAAATCGTCCATGTAGTTTTGGAGGGGGTAGAGATAAGAGGGGTGAACTGGGTAGGCGCCTTAGCGGGATTGAGTCAAGGGGTTCTAGTGAATTGCTCTGTTCGGGGACGAGTGGTTGGTTATAATAGTGTGGGGGGATTAGTTGGTCATAACTTTGGGGAGATAGCGGATAGTCATGTTCGAGGGGAAGTTCGGGGAGAGACTAGCGTGGGAGGCTTAGTGGGCTGGAATGTGGGGGGATTGATTGAGGGGAGTTCGGCGCTAGGGCAAGAGACTCTTGGTTTAGTGGGCTTTGGGACGCCTGCGGCTCGTTAGGAGCAAACCCTGCATAATCTCCGCATTTTCTGGGAGGCACTTGGTTGTTTTGCTTCTTCTTTGCGCCCTTCTTTTTCTCAGAGGAGGGCGCATTTTCTTTGATGACTGGAGAGCAAGAGCAATCTCAGAGAGGGAGGTGGCTATGGGGATTCATCGGCCGGTGGAGGAGGGCAAAAGGAGTTTCTTGGTTGTTTGGTTGGGGAACGATTGCGGGGGAGAAGAGGGGGGATCCATTCAAGGATTTCTCGCGGGCGCGCTCGGAGAAAGCCGTTCTAGCGAGAGCGAAGGCCGCGCCGCCGCCGCAAGCAGGGGGCGAGCTGCTGCGTTCAGCTAGGCCAGGGGCGTTTTGGCAAGCGGGTTGGGTTATTGGGAAGGGCAATCTAGGAGACTTGGAAGGTCGATATAGATATAGATGGGGATGCGGGAGAGGCATGGGAGTTCGGCTAGCGGCAGGAATATCCCGTCTTGCGCCTTGACTTCAATAACAACAACAACCTCCCCCCTCCCCTAGAATTCCGCACCACAACAGCGTTCGTTGCGTTAGCGGGGAAAATTCTTCTTGCTAGAATTGGATTAGGTTTTGCCGTTAGAAGATAGGGAACAATAAGGCGAGGGAAAGATGGCGGGGCAAACGCGGATTTGCCGTGGGAAGGAGCAGTGGAGGAAGAGCCGATACCGATGGCTTTGCCAGGACGGGAAGATGTCCGAATACGGGGCGTTGCCCATTAACAACAATAGCCTGTAACTAAAATCAATCATAGCGCCCCGGCAATCGTACATTGCCGGAGTTTTTCTATCTCAGCTACTATCCTCAAATGCAAGGATTCTTCGGGGCTAGTGGCCGTCAATTTTTATGAGCGGCTTTTTCCATCATGCCGATTTTGACATTGTTGTGTTTCAATGATGCTGGCCATTTGGCAATCTTATCATCCATTGCATCGGCCAATTCTTATTGTCGGGGTTTTTCTTTTTCTGTTGAGTGCCGTTTTATCGGTCATCCTTTTCTCCTCACTTTCTTTTCTTCGTTTCCGTTTTGCTTTTTCAAACCGCTGGGTTTTCTTGGCCGTTTTTTGCGTTGTTGGTATTTGAATATAAATTGAATCAGGCTCTGAGGCGGCGTTGTCAAGTCGGCCGTTCGCCGGCGGCAACGGATCGAAACTTTGTTATCAGTTGATTGTATCCATAATAAAGCCAGCCGCAAGAGCTGATGTGTCCAATCAAGAACCACATTGCCCACGGAAAACTCTCGTTTAAGAATCCTCTAGTGGATGATAAAGCTATAAACATAATCAAAGCAAAAAGCAGGCAGGGAAGCAGAAGAACGGTGAAGAGGTTGGCAAGAATTGCCCGGCTGACAAATCGGGCGTTCAATCCCTTCCACATGCCCAACCAACACAAGGCACAAAGGTCTAAAACCAACAAAACCATTGTGCCTAAAATCATCAAAACTAGGGAACCGGAGTGGGATAAATCCCGGCGAGAGGGCAAATCCAACGTGGCCAAAAATAGAAACCAAAGAAGCAACAACACAAAAGCCGGCCAGAAAAACTGCCGACGCAATGATTGCATTTGCCCGCGCAAAATCTCCCGCACACCAAGTGGCGTGCATAGTAACAATTCCAAAGAGCCGCTTCGCCGCTCCTCGCCAAATCTTCGCGCCGCTTCCACCCCCGCCCAACATTTGATGATGAGTTGTGTGACGATCAAAATGCCCAAGAAGACGCCTCTGTCTTCGGCAAAGGATTGTCCAAACTGCAAACTGCCCCAAATCCAGTAAAGTCCGCCTAAAACAAACACCAGCATTACCCATGCAGGATGACCGGAGGGACGAGATTGCAACCAAAAGATTGGATTTTTGTCGCCGATCTCAGCCCGGCGAAAAAGTCTCCGTCGGCATTCCCGCCATCCGGGTGATTCCGGCCGCCGAAGTCGTTCAAAGACCGAATTGCCTTCGTGCCACGCGCGCTGAATGACAAAGCAAGCCAAAACGAGCACTCCCACGATCAAGGCGGCGTTGAATCCGATGGACATCCAATACGCCCGCGAAAATTGATTGTAACTCCACTCCATCGCCCAAAAAGAGGCAACGGCAAGGCTGGGAACTAGCAACAACTTCGATATGGAATCAGGGAAGCGCCCTTTTGTGGAAACATCTAAAAACAACGCCAGAGCCGGACCTCCTCCGCTAAAACATAGCATCACGAAAAACACGGCCAGCGCAGACACTACCGCAGAGCGGCTCATAGACGAAACGCCGACTCCAACCGACAAGGAAAGAAGCAAAGTCAAGAAAAGCGCCAGCATTAGCCGGCAAAATTCGGCAAACCCCACACCGCCCAGCAGCAAGGGAATCGCCAAAACAGGAAACGCCGCCGCCACTCCGTAAATGCTGTGCAGTGAAATGGCCGCCATTTTGCCCAGCACTACATCGTAGCCTTTCAAATCCGTCAAAAACAATAGACCCAAAGTGTTGTTTCGCTTCTCTCCAGAAAGGCAGTCCGAAGTGATCCAAACGCCGCTCATCCAGCAGTAAAGAAAGGTAAGAACGGCCAGAAAGCCAAACAGAGGCCGGCTCACTTCGGAAGGGGGGAGATGGCGCATAAGGGAAAAGAAGAAAAGGCTTCCGGCAATGGCCAGTCCGGCAAAAAGCAAGCGACTCCAATACAGCGAGCCTTTTTTAGATAAAACCCGCAGCTCGCGATCGACAATGGGAAATATCGTCATTCGTTTGAAACGCTTGTCCTCTCCGCCGCCAGAGAAACTTAGAGAGGAAACTCTATGGCTTTTCTTTTGAAGATTCTAGGAATCCTTTTAATTGGCGGCTTTAGATGGCAAAGATTCCAAAGGTCTTTGGCTTTAATTTGTCGAATCCGTTCCTGGCGCTTTTGGATTGTTTGTCCCATTCTTCTAGCGTACTCAGGCGGCCAGTGTGTCGGCTAAAGTGAGGCTCAAGAATCTTCCTTTCCCGTTCTGTCAGTGGGTCCGGCATTGGAATGAGTCGTTCTTCAATGGGACAAGTCGTTGTTCCTTCACACGTCGTTGTATTGGGCGGCACCTTCCAAAGGAAATTCGAGGGAAAATCGGTTACTGCGCGATTTTCAGCACGGCGCTGTTAAGGCACTCTTCGGGGATGTCGATTTTGTCGGCAGGCGAGTCCTTCTTGCCGGAGAGGTCTTCGGCTGAATTCTTGCGGCAACTGCTTGTAAACGCGTGTCCACTAGTTGATGATTTCAATTAGGGTGGACGGGAATCTTTGCCCCGTGGATAATTAAACGCTTCGGAATTTATCTGGTTCGGCGTCTTTCCTTTTCAATGCAACATCTGCGCTTGATTCAAGGAATCCCTCTAATTGGCGACTTCTCGTCGGATGGCGAAGTTTTCGAAGCGCTTTGGCCTCGATCTGTCGAATCCGTTCTCGGGTTACTTTGAATTGTTTGCCAACCTCTTCCAAAGTCCTCGCGTAGCCGTCCTGCAAACCGAATCGGAGCCTCAAAATCTTCCTTTCCCGCTCTGTCAACGAGCCCAGCACTTTCTCCATTTGTTCTTTCAGTAGCCGTTGGCTGGTCTCGTCCGAAGGGTCTTTGGCCTTTTCGTCTTTAATAAAATCCCCAAAGTTGGCGTCCCCGCTGTCTCCCACAGGAGATTCGAGAGAAATCGGCTGCTGCGCCATTTTCAGCACGGCGTTGACACGATCTTCTGGGATGCCCATTTCATCGGCAAGCTCTTCCGCAGTCGGTTCCCGGCCGAAGTCCTGCAATAATTGCTTTTGAACGCGCATCAACTTGTTGATGATTTCGATCATGTGAACGGGAATCCGAATCGTGCGCGCTTGGTCGGCTACGGAACGGGTAATCGCCTGGCGAATCCACCATGTAGCGTAAGTGGAGAATTTATAGCCGCGGCGATACTCGAATTTCTCGACTCCTTTCATCAATCCCATGTTGCCTTCCTGAATAAGATCAAGAAAGGAAAGGCCGCGGTTGGTGTATTTCTTCGCAATAGAAATTACCAGCCTAAGGTTGGCGGAAACCATCTCGTCTTTGGCCTTTTTTGCCTTGCCCAAGTATTCCACAAGGTAGGCATAACTTTTGATGTAGTCGTCGCAGGGCATACGCACGTAGCTTTCCAAGAGCTCAATCTGTTGTTTTTCCATCTCCACTCTTTCCTTTTGCAAGCCGGTTGGAAGCTCGGCAGCCAACAAATCCTGGAATCCCTGAATACTCTGCGCAATGGACCGTTTCTTGGGTTCCTCAAGACGCCCTTGAATCTTTTCTAACTCTTTCTGAGACTCTCTTTGTTTTGCCGACAGATCTGAATTGTGAAGATCTCGGAGTCTCAGATCTATTTCCAGAAGTTCAAGCGTTTTATAGTTCTCATAAATTTGCTCCTCTATCTGTTTCATGAGGCACTCAAAACGCTTTAGGAATTCTTCGAGACTCTTTAGGGGATTTTCCAAGACCCTCCGAATCTCTCTTTCTCTTGACGGCGATTCTGGAGACATTGCTTCGTATTCTTTGACGAACCCTTCTAATGCCTTTTGGAGATCCTCTTCTTTTGACAATAGTTCCGAGGACAGTTTTTTGTATTCTTTGACGGGATTTTCTAAGGTTTTTCGAATCTCATCCCCTTCCCTTGGCAATTTTATAGATAGTTTTACTAGAAACAGTTTTTTATATTCCTCAAGAAATTCTAATACTTTTCGATCTCCCTTCTCCTTTGATTTTCCGCTTTCCTCCAGACACTTCTGAATCTTCTTTGATACTTTTTCTAACCCTTTTTGATGCTCTTTTTCTTCGGTCGACCGTTTTTTACGTTTCACGAGACATTCCCGAAACTTTTCTAATATTTTTTGGTGCTCTTTTTCTATCCAGAACAGTTTTTTGCGTTCCTCGAGACACTCTCTGAACTTTTCTAGGAATTTTTGCTCACCGGAGTGCAGAAGTGGATGTTTCAAAGCCTTTTCGATCTTTTCGGGGATCTTTTGGAGAACGTCATCCAACTTTTCCTGCTTTTCAGCGTCGTGCAACAGAAGCTTTCGGATTCTTCGAATGCTTCCGCGAATGCTCTCGGCATAGGTTTTCCGGGGCGGCGGCATTTGGCGCACCATGCCCGACAGTTCTTCAATTTCGTCGACGCTGTCTAATAATTTCTTGTAGATATTGAAGATTTGTCCATCCATCAACATATCTATTTTGGAAGACATCATGTCCTCCAAGTCATCGTTGCGCAAATCGCGCACGCGAGGTTTGGTCTTTGTGATCAGTTCCTCAGAAACTCCCATTTTGTCCGCGATATCTTCGTCAGACGGCTCTCGGTCAAATTTTGAAATATACTGCTGGACGTCGGATATTTGCTGCTGGACGAATTTTATTTGATTGTCAATCGTCTCCTCGATTTCCTGCCCTTGATATTTCTGCTCTTGTTTTTGTGAGAATTGGATCCAGACTATATTTACTAGGTTGCTAAGATTCTCTAAGATATTTTTCATCCATGGCAGTTTCTGTGAGATCTGCTCGTGGATATACTTTACTAGCTTCCGGATTTTCTCTAGTATCTCTTGCAGTCTTCGAACAAGTCTTTTTACGATCCGTTGCTGACTTTCTGCTTTTGAGCGGCGAATCTTCTGTTCTATCTCTTGAGGATTTCGTCCCCATTTTGAAATCTGGCGATCATATTTCACAAGTTTGTCAAGATTCTTGACAATCTCTCGACCCCAAGGCTTTTGGCTTAGTTGTTTTGGAATCTGTTGCAGAATGTCTTTGGCTTGGATGTGGATGGTTTCCTCGATCTCTTGCAATTCCCTTCCCCGTTCCGGCAAGATAATTTGTCGTTTAACATCCTTCACTTGATTGTTGACGGCTTCGGCGATTTCTTGCTTCCAGGGTTTTCTGCCTAGTTGCTTGGTGAGCCGTTGCTCGATTTCTTTCACTTTGTCTTTATCTTTTTCCCACTTGTCTTTTTCCTGTTGCTTGTCCTGTTGCTTGGCGAACATCATGTCTTCAAGAAAAGTCTGTTTGTAGTAGAATTTGGCGAACATTTTTTGCAACGCTTTGTCGGCTTCTTCAAATTCGGCACTCAGTTTGGCTTTGCCTTTTTTGGATTTCGCGTTTTGCCATGAGGCATACTTCCCGTCGGTCAATTGGTCTTGCTCCAGGACTTTTTTGACGTGTTTTCGGAGGGATTTTAGATGTTTGTCGCGGCTGTGGACTTTTTTGTCGATCACCACGCGGTCGAATCGCTCTTTGGGCGGTTCGTCCATCAACTTTTCGGCCAGAAAAACGTGTTCTTTACCGACAAATCCCATGCGGTAAATAATGCGTCGTTGTTCGATTTCGGCGCTTTCGATCCGCGCGCAAATTTTGACTTCCTGCTCTTTGCCCAGCAGCGGGGTCTTGCCCATCTGCTTCATGTACATTCGGACGGGATCATCAAGATCGACGTTGTCCGCCTCTTCAGCGTCATTTTTCTTGATGCGGTCCAGTTCGTCTTGAGGGACGATCTCGATGCTTGAATTGCGCAATCGGGACTGAACTTTGGACAAAATTTCTTCTATGTCCTCTGGCGTGACGCCTTCGAGCAGGGCGTCGTTGACCACGTCGTTGACGTCCTCATCCGTCAGGCGCATCTGCTGTTCCTTGGCAATGGGGAAAAGTTTCTTGACGGATGCCTCCACGATGGTCTCTAAATCAATTCGGGTGCGATGGGTTGAGGAGACGGTATTCGGGGTTGATTTCCGTTTGCTCTGTTTTTTGGATTTTCTTTGGCGCGCCGTGGGGTTTTCTTTTGCCGGTTTGATTTTTTTGTCTTTGTTTTCGGTTCGGTTTGATTTTTTCGGTTCGGCTTTTTCAAGCGGGCTTGATTTTGTTTTGGCTACTTTTTTTTGCGGAGCCGGCTTGCCGTCGGATTTATTTTTTGCTAGGGCTTGCGGGGCGGATGGCTTTTTGGGGACAGGTTTTCTGGCTGGTTTCTTTGGCGGCGCCTTGTCTTTTTCTTTTTTTGGAGTTTTTGCTTTATTGGCCATATTTTGTCACGTGTTCATTCAGCAATGGTTGGATGCGAACTGTGAAAATGAATGTGATCGCAGGAAGTTTGGAACGATCCCGGCGAGGAGTCGACGGAAGTGTCTCCCGCATTGCTTGCATTGGGCTCTTTCTGATGATTTTCCAGAGAGTTTATCCAGCCTTTTAGCTCTTGAGTTCAACTTAACTTCGCAAAGATAAGAAACTTTAGCACATATTGTGGCTTTTGGCAAATAAAAAAATCCGCAACCGTAAGTTGCAGGGGCAAATGGAAAGCGGCAGCGGGCAAAGAATCGTTGTTGTTCAGGCGCGATTGAATTGCGTTTTCTTCGGTTTTTAGCGGCGAGGTTTGAAAGAAAATGGAGGGAAAATTGCTTGTGCAGGCGTTCCGTAGACAGCGTTCTTTAAGGAAATGCGGCTTTTCTCCCGGCAATGAGAAACCAAGAAAAACGAGAAAAACTCTCCAAATTTTTGAACATTTTTATTTTTTTGTGTCTAAACACAAAAGAAAATGGAAGTCTGTCTGGCATGTGCGTTTTGTCGGTTTGGATCGGTTGTTGTTTTAACGGGAAGAGAAAAAAGATTTGACAAACTCCTTCAATTTCCTTTTTGAATCTTCTGTCGTTGCTGAAATCGAGAGGCAACAAGGCTGTTGAAAAGAACAATTGCTGACGTAGAAATGATCAAAGTAGAAAATCTAAAAAAAGCCTTTGGCCCCAAGATTGCCGTCGGCGGCATCTCGTTTTCCGTGGAGCGCGGCGAGGTTTTGGGATTTCTGGGGCCGAACGGCTCGGGGAAATCGACGACTATGCGCATGATTACGGGCTTTCTTCCCGCCACGGCGGGACGGGCCGTCGTTGGCGGATTCGACGTCGCCGCCAATCCAATAGAAGCGAAGCGCTTGATCGGCTATTTGCCGGAAAATGCGCCGGCTTATTCGGATATGACGGTTCAGAGTTTTCTAAATTTCTCCGCTCGGATTCGCGGTTTTTCCGGCGACAAACAAAGAAGCGCCGTGGATCGGGTTTTGGATTTATGCTTTCTCAAATCCGTCGCTCATCAAAGTGTCGACACTCTTTCCAAAGGCTATCGACATCGCACTTGTTTTGCCCAGTCCATTATTCACGACCCGGACATTCTGATTCTCGACGAACCAACGGACGGGCTGGATCCTAATCAAAAATACGAGGTCAGAAGCATCATCAAACGAATGGGCGAAAAGAAAGCGATTATTTTCTCGACGCACATTCTAGAAGAAGTGGAAGCGGTCTGCGATCGGGCAATTATTGTGGATCGCGGAAAGATTGTCGCCGATGGCACCCCGGACGAACTCAAACTCAAATCGCCCAACGCCGGCGCCGTTGTGATTCAATTGCAGGAGGCTGATGCCGACGCCGTCAAAGACCGTCTCGGCCAAATCGGCGCGGTCGACAAAGTGCTCGTTCTGGCGGACAACGGTGCCGTAACTTTGAAAATCACAGCGGCGCATCCGAGGCACAGGGAAGACTTGGCCTCCAGCGTCGCCGACGTCGCGCATCAGGCCGGATGGCGCATTGAAGAGCTCCGCACAGAAGAAGGCAAATTGGATGAAGTTTTCCGAAGCATTACAAAATCTGAAACAGCACAAGAAGAGACAGCATGAAAAGCGGTTTTTCGAACACAAAGACCATTGCCAAACGAGAGATTGCCGGTTACTTCGCTTCGCCGGTGGCCTATGTTTTCATCGTTATTTTCCTAGTTTTAATTGGTTTTTTCACCTTCAGCAGCAATTTGGGCGGCTTCTTTGAACGCGACGAAGCCGCTCTGACCGCCTTCTTCACTTGGCATCCCTGGATTTATCTGTTCCTGGTGCCGGCGGTGGGAATGCGTCTTTGGTCCGAAGAACGGCGGCAGGGAACCTTAGAATTGCTGTTGACCATGCCCATTACTCTTAGTCAAGCGGTTTTGGGGAAGTTTTTCGCTTCGTGGCTTTTCCTCATCTTGGCTCTGGGTCTGACGTTTCCGGTCGTCTTGACGGTGTGGTATCTCGGCAACCCGGATATGGGGCCAATTCTCTGCGGCTATTTGGGCAGCGTTCTGCTGGCCGGCAGTTACTTGGCCGTCAGTTGCATGACTTCGGCGCTTACTCGAAACCAAGTGGTCAGTTTCATTCTCTCGGTCGTGATTTGTCTGTTTCTGATTTTGGCCGGACTGCCTCCGGTTACGGAAATGCTAGTGCAATGGGCGCCGGGCTGGTTGGTCAATTTAATTTCATCCTTTAGCGTTATGACGCATTTTCTCAGTTTCCAGAGAGGAGTGATTGACACTAGAGATCTGGTTTTCTTCCTCTCGCTCATCGGTTTTAGCCTGTTTACTACGGGCGTTATTTTGCGCAGTCTCAGAACCAACTGAACGAGAACCCAGCTATGAAAAAGTTCGGTCTATTCTTTTTTTCCACCTTAGGAGTCGCCGCTTGTTTGGCGATTGTCGTTGGCCTAAACATCATCGCCAGCTTTGCGAAGTATCGTTTCGACCTCACAGCCGAAAAGTTGTTCACTCTTTCGGATGGCACCAAGCAAATCCTACAAGAACTGGACACTCCCGTCCAAATTCGCTTTTACGCCACACGGGATGACAAAGTGATGCCGCCGCAGTTCAAGACTCACGTTCGCCTTGTGGAAGATTTGTTGGATGAGTTCCGCCGAAACAGCGGAGGCAAGATCCGGGTCGAGAAATTCGATCCTCAACCGGATTCCGACGCTGAAGATTCTGCCCGGCTGGACGGGATCGAAAGCCAAGCACTCTCGCTTACAGAGCGCATCTATCTGGGGCTTGCCGTCAGCATGTTGGATGAAACCGTCCCCATTCCGTTTCTGGACCCTTCGCGGGAAGAACATTTGGAATACGAAATTATCCGCGCCGTTTCCCAAGTGATGACCGTGGAAGAAACCGTTGTCGGCGTGATGAGCTCCCTGCCCGTTTTTGGCGCCAATCCTATGATGGTTCGCATGGGGCAGGCGCAACGGCAAAATCCGTGGGTTGTGATTGAGCAGTTGCAGCAGCTCTTTGAAGTTCGGCAAATCGAAATGACCGCCGAAAGCATTGACGACGAAGTCACTGTTTTGATCGTCATTCATCCGAAGGCAATCTCCGAAACAACCGAATACGCTCTGGATCAATTCCTTCTCAGAGGCGGCAATCTGCTGGTTTTCCTCGATCCATTAGCACTTACCGATCCACAACCGAGCCAAAACAACATGATGGGGCCGCCGCCAAGCACTTCCAACCTCCCCAATTTGTTGAAAGCTTGGGGGCTGGAATTTGACAGCGGCAAAGTCGTGGCCGACATGTCCTTCGCCAAGGAGATTTCCTTTGGGCAAGGACCTGCGCAGATTCAACCCGCCGTGTTGTTCGTTAACGACAACGGCATTAACCGGATCGTCAACGTCAACGGCATTGACCAGACCAACAAAGTCACGGCTCAAATAGATCAGTTGCTGATGCCTTTCGCCGGCGCTTTTAGCGGCGAGCCGTTGGAAGGACTGGAGCAGACCGTGTTGCTTCATTCCACGGAACAATCGCAGTTGGTCGATGGATTTATGGCGAGGCTTTCCGGCCAGCAGATCGCTAGTGACTTTGCATCTGAAGACAAAAAGCGCCCCATTGCCCTGAGGCTGGACGGGAAGTTCAAAACCGCATTCCCCGAAGGAAAGCCCAAAACAGAAGCGGAAGCCAATGCGGAAGAGGACATCGACAAAGAAGACGAGGAAGAGGAATCCGAAGAAGAGCCTCTCAAAGAATCCAAAGAAGGCGGCGCGGTCGTTCTCTTTGGCGATGCGGATTTTCTCGCCGATCCCTTTTCCGTCCGCGTTCAAAACTTTCTCGGCGCCCGCCTGATATCCACAATAAACGGGAACTTAGCGTTGGCTCAAAACCTCGTCGAGCAATTGGCCGGCGACGACCGCCTCATCCACGTCCGTAGCCGCGCCTCGATGAACCGCCCCTTCACTCGAATTCAGAAGAAGCAAAGAGAGGCGGAAGAGAAATACCGTTCCGAAATTCGGGCGCTGGAAGAGAAACGACAACAAACCCAAACCAAGTTGAACGATCTCCAGAGGAAGCGCACCGACGTTTCCCAAGGCCAGCGTTTCGTTCTCTCAAAAGAACAGCAGGCTGAGCTGGAAAAACTCCGAAAACAAGAGGTAGAAACCAACAAGGAACTTAAGCAAATGCGCCGCGATCTTCGCAGAGAAGTGGACGCGCTGGAAATCAGGTTGAAATGGCTGAACATCGCCTTCATGCCCATTTTCGTGGCCTTTATCGGCATTTTTATCGCTCTCATTAAACGAATTCAAACCGCAGCAAGATGAATGCAAAACAGTTTGTAAAACTCTTCATCGTCCTTCTCCTCGTGGGTGGAGTGGGTTGGCTTGTCCTCCGCCAACAACAAAAGGGCTGGAAGCAGTCCGAAAGCGCTTTGGGAGGCAAGGTGCTCCCCGACTTCCCGCTCAACCAAGTCACTTCCATCATCATAAAGGATGCGGACGGCAAACTGACCGTTGCCAAACACGATGAAATCTGGACGGTCCAAGATCGTTCGAACTATCCGGCCGACTTCTCCAAAATTGGCGATCTCTTGCAAAGCGTTTGGGACTTGAAAATTGCCCAAAAAATTGAGGCCGGGCCGAAGCAACACGGCCGTTTTCAGCTAATTCCTCCCGGAGAGGGAGAAAAAACCGGAACACTCCTCACCTTTGGAAGCAAAGACAAACCGGAAGTGGCCTCGCTTTTGTTGGGAAAACCAAACGAGCCGCAATCTTCATCGCCAACGGAGTTCCGTGTTCCCGCCGGTCGTTTTGTTTTAGCGGGTGGAGAAAACGTCATTGTAGTGTCGGAAACTTTTTCCTCGGTGGAGGCTGATCCAAAATCCTGGCTCGACAAAGATTTTTTCAAAGTCGAAAAACTCCAATCTGCCAAAGTGGATCATCCGGAAGAATCGGACTCTTGGCACATTTTCAGGGACAAGGATGGAGAGGACATGAAATTAGATGGATTGGCTGAAGATGAAGAATTGGACTCCACCAAAACCTACAGCCTGAAAAACATTCTTTCCTCCCCTAGTTTCAGCGACATTGTAGGTCCTAAAGCGACCGACGAAGTCACGGAAATGAACCGGCCGATTTCGGCGACGCTCAAAACCTTTGACGGATTCACCTACGTCGTCAAAATCGGCAAGCCGGATGAAGACGACTCTTATCCAATTAGCATTCAGATCTCCGCCGATATTCCTTCCGAACGGGAGGCCCCGGAAGGAGAGAGCGCCGAAGACAAAGAACGTTTGGATAAGGAATTCAAAGAAAAGAACGAACCGTTGGAAAAGAAGTTGAAAACTGAAGAAGCCTATCAAAAGTGGACGTATCTCGTTTCCAAGTGGACGATTGACGCGCTCCTAAACAAACGATCCGACCTTGTCAAAGAAAAGGAGAGCGAAGCAGCCGCCGAAGACGAAAATGTTGTTTCGCCAACGCCGGGCGATTCTAGCGCCGTCGAAGAACCGAAATCACCAACCGAATCGGAATCCGGCGACCCTGAAGAAACAACGGGCGACGTGGAAACCATTATTGACGAGATTGTGAATCCTCTGCCGGTGCCAAATCCATAAGCTGAAACGACGCAGCTGCGGAAGTGGGCGAACTTCTTGCTGTAAATCCAAGCGTCGCCCCAAACTTCCTTCTGGGATTTTTCGTGCCGAACCGCCAAATTAATATGTCCAACACGATCTTAATCGGCACCCAATGGGGCGACGAAGGCAAAGGGAAAATTATTGACGTCCTTACTGACCGGGCCGACATCGTAGTCCGCATGCAAGGAGGTAACAATGCCGGTCACACCGTCCTCGTCGGCCGCGAAAAGTACGTCCTCCACTTGATCCCTTCAGGAATCCTTCGCCCAGAGAAAAAATGCGTGATTGGCAACGGAGTGGTTGTGGATCCCGTTCACCTTGTCGGCGAAATTCAGACTCTTGAAAAATTGGGAATTCCGTTCAACCAGAATCTTTTCATCAGCGAAACAGCCCATCTCGTCCTCCCCTATCATCGGCTTCTAGACGAACGACGGGAGATCGCCAAAGGCGAGAACCGCATCGGCACCACGAAGCGAGGCATTGGGCCGGCATACAGCGACAAAGCGTCCCGAACCGGCATTCGCATGATTGACCTCATGGAACCTGAGCAATTCCTTCCCCTCTTAGAGCAGCGAATTCAAGCGAACAACGAAATCCTCAACGCACTCGGCGCCGACAAACTCTCCGCCAAAAAAGTCGCCGCCGATTATCTCGCTGCCGCCCGCCGTCTAAAACCCTTTGTAGTGGACACCGTTCGCCTTCTTTACGAAGCTTGTCAAAATCGGAATCGCATTCTTTTTGAGGGCGCTCAGGGCGCCTTTCTGGACGTAGACCACGGCTCTTATCCCTATGTCACGTCCTCTTCTACCACTGCCGGCGGCGCTTGCACGGGCGCAGGCGTGCCTCCCCACCGCATCGACAAAGTCGTCGGAGTCATGAAAGCCTACACTACCCGCGTTGGAGAAGGCCCCATGCCCACCGAAGACGTTTGGTTGAGCAAGCATTTTCATCAAATGGGACGAGAATTCGGCTCTACCACGGGACGCGCCCGCCGTTGCGGGTGGTGGGACGCCGTGCTTGCCCGCCAAGCCTCCATAGTGAACGGGATTGACGAAATCGCCGTCACCAATCTGGACGGGTTGGACGCCTTGTCGACCATCAATCTCTGCATCGGCTACCGACTTGGCAAAAAGAAAATTGATCACATTCCCAACAGCCTGGGCAGTTTGGCGAAATGTCAACCAATCTACGCCGAATTTTCCGGTTGGCTTCGTTCTACCCGGGAATGCAGAAAATGGTCTGACTTGCCTCTAAACGCCCTGCGGTACTTGGAAGCGATTGAAAAATTCAGCAGAAACCGTCTCCGAATCGTTTCCGTTGGCCCGGCGCGAGACCAAACCATCGAACTGCAACCTTAATTCCTCTCTTCCCCTCGGCTTTCCAACCGCTTTTTGCTTCTTCTTTACGCAATGGCCGCAACCGAAGTTCAACTCAGTGAACAAGCCAAGGCGACCGTTCCCGCTCACGTCGCCATTGTCATGGACGGCAACGGCCGCTGGGCCAAAAAACAGCGACTTCCTCGAGTGCAAGGCCATCGCAAAGGTGTCGATTCCGTGAGGGCCGTTGTTCGTGCTGCTGGCGCAATAGGCGTCAAATACCTGACACTCTACGCTTTTTCTGTGGAGAATTGGAATCGCCCGAAGAGTGAAGTGGACACCCTCATGAAATACCTGGCGCAATACTTGGACTCTGAATGCCCAGAACTGGCCCAAAACAACGTCCGCTTAGCCACGATCGGCCAAATCCATCGCCTCCCCGAATTTGTTCAAGAACAAATTGCTCGAACCCAATCCGCTCTGGCAAAAAACACCGGGCTCACCCTAATCCTCGCTCTGAGCTATGGAGGCCGCACCGAAATTGTTGAAGCCTGCCGAGAAATCGCCGCCAAAGTCAAATCAGGAGATATCCTGCCCGAAGAGATTGACGAGCCGATGATCGCCCGGCATCTTTACACGAGAAACATTCCCGACCCCGACCTCCTTATCCGAACCAGCGGCGAGATGCGCCTTAGCAACTATCTGCTTTGGCAAATCTCCTACGCCGAACTCGTCGTCACCTCCACCCTCTGGCCTGATTTCCACAAAGCCCAGTTTTTTGCCGCTTTGGAAGAATACACTCGCCGCCACCGAAGATTCGGAAGGATTTGACCCAACGCCAAAGAACGCTTGTTGGAAAATGCTCCTCGCCAATCCAATGCCCTTCTCCATCCAGAACTTATTTAGCGGAAGGCAATCCGTTGAATCAAACAAAGCCGATGCGCCGCCGAATCGAATAAAACGGGAAGGCCACAACGCCAACCCGCCTCTTTCAAAAAATTCGGCAACGGAAACACTGGGAAAACCTACTTTCTCGTGATGAAGAATTCCCCCGGACGCTCTCAAATCTTCCGGCAGAGACTCGCCAGTTCGCTAGCTCTGTGGGCGGTCGTTCTTGCGGCCTTGTTGGCTTCCCATCCGGCCGTCGCCAACCTTGCCTTTCTTTTGATTCTATCCTTTTTAGGAGTTTTCGGCATCCGCGAATACGCCAGCCTGCTTTCCAAAACCGGAACGCGAGTTTTCCCGGCGCCAATTCTTACCGCTGGCTTGGCACTTTTGCTTTTGTCCGTGTTGCAAGGTTGGAGTCCCTTTGCATTGCCCTCCTTTCTCCGCCTTCCAAATCCGGAGATTTGGATTCTCACGTTGCTCCTGCTTTGGCTACTGTCATCCCAATTATGGACGGGCAAGCAGATCTCTTTCCTCTCTTTGTCCGCCAGTTTGTTTGGTTGGCTCTATGTCTTCTGGCTTCTCTCTTTTCTGGCCAAGATTTACTACCATCCCACAATGAACGGCTCTTGGCTACTGTTTTATTTTCTCTTGATAACAAAGTTTAGCGACCTTGGGGCGTATGTTGTGGGATCGCTTTGCGGTAAACACAAGATGACGCCATTTGCCAGCCCGGGAAAAACATGGGAAGGCTTTGCCGGCGCTTTGGCAATTTCCACTGCCGCCAGCGTTCTCACGGTATACATTGCCGGGAACGATCTTGCTCCCTTTCGCGGCATTCACAGCTTCGTTTTGGGCATTCTATTAGGCGGGTTTGCCGTCGTCGGCGATTTGGCCGAATCGTTGTTGAAAAGAGAAGCCGGGGCCAAAAATTCCGGCGCCTTTTTTCCCGGCATCGGCGGTTGTTTGGATCTCATCGACAGTTTATTGTTTAACGCGCCCTTGTTTTACTTGTATTGTCAATTGGCACTGGTAATTTAAAGCTGCCCGCCCACGCAATGAAAAACGTCGTTTTGCTTGGAAGCACCGGATCCATCGGGACAAGCGCCGCCAAGGTAGCCGCAGACCTGCCCAATCACATCAGATTGATGGGCTTGGCTGCAGGGAAGAACGTCGACGCCCTCGTTGCCCAGGCCCTGCGGTTTGATCCCCTGCTCATCTCCATCCGCGACGACAACTTGAAAGCCGAACTGGCCGCAAAAGCCCCCGGCCAAGTCCGAACAACCAGCGGCGCCGAAGGCCTCATAGAACTCGCCACACTGCCGGACGCCGACGTCGTCCTCATCGCCATTGTCGGCATAGATGGATTAAAGCCGGCCCTAGCCGCCATTCGCGCCGGCAAAGACATCGCCGTCGCTTCCAAAGAAATTCTGGTTATGGCCGGCGAAGTCGTCATGCAAGAAGCCAAAAAACACAACGCGCGCGTCTTAGCCGTGGATAGCGAACACTCCGCCATTTTCCAATGCTTGGATGCCAAGCCGAAAGATTCCGTTCGCAAGCTTTGGCTCACTGCCTCCGGCGGCCCTTTTCGAGAAAAGCCAAAAGAAGAATTTCCAAAAATCCAACTCCGCCAAGCCCTCCAACATCCCTCGTGGAAAATGGGCCGTAAAATCACCATTGACTCCGCCACCATGTTCAACAAAGGGCTCGAAATGATCGAAGCCCGTTGGCTTTTCAACATCGAAATTCCCCGAATCGAAGTCATCGTTCATCCGCAAAGCGTCATTCACTCCATGGTGGAATTCATCGACGGCTCCATCCTTGCCCAGCTTTCCGCGCCGGACATGTGCCTGCCCATTCAATACGCCCTTACTTATCCCAAAAGAATCGGCAGCCGGCGCGTCCAAACGAATTTTGCTCAGATCGCCTCCCTCAGCTTTGAAAAACCCGACTCCGAAAAATTTCCTTCCCTCAACTTGTCCCGTGAGGCCGGTGCCGTCGGCGGCACTCTCCCCGCCGTCCTCAACGCCGCCAACGAAGTTGCCGTTGACGCTTTCTGTAAAGGCAATATCTCCTTTCCACAAATCACCGAAACCGTCGCCCAAACCATGTCTGCGCACAAGCCCGTCCACTCCCCCGGCCTTTGGGAAATTTTGGACGCAGACCAATGGGCTCGATCCGCCGCCGCCCAACTTATTGCCAACTAGAAAAGAGAAATCCGCGCACGGTCGTGCTAAAAAACCGCTAAAAATCTCCATGACCATCGAAGAACTCGTCGAGAATTTTGAAATTCTAGAAGATTGGGATGACCGCTACGCCTATCTTATGGAACTCGGCCGCAAAATGCCCCCTATGAACGAAAGCGACAAAACCGAAGAAAACCGCGTCAAAGGTTGTCAGGCCACCGTTTGGCTCAAAGAAACTTTTGTGCCGGGAACTCCGAGCCGAATCGAATTCCTCGCCGATAGCAACTCCCAAATCGTCAAAGGCCTTATTGCCATGTTGAGGATCCTCTACTCCGGCAAAACGCCGCAAGAAATCCTGGCCATTAACGCCCAAGACATCTTCACTCGCATCGAACTGGATCGACATCTTAGTCCCACGCGCAGCACCGGCCTTAACTCCATGGTGCAGAAAATCCGCTCTCTCGCCGAATCCTCTCTTACTAAAATTGCGAATTATAAATTCTGAGATTCGAAGGCGGTTCATGGCTATAAGATTTGCGAGAAAGGATGCATTTTGTTTCGGTTTTTCAAGATCATTGAGATTTAAAAGAAGCGCAAAGTCACTCTCCACTGCCATTTCGCCGCTGAATAGCGAGCGGTTCGCGTCGCCACTGGTTGCGAATTCTACGGTTTTTGAGGATTGACGGTTGCAGGACGGTTGGGATTTGGAATTACGAACTAGGAATGCGAACTCTGTTTAAGAGTTTGATCTTTGGCGGGCGGGCAGTTTTTGGCGGATTGGATCTGTTTTTCGTCCTTTTCAATGAGTTGATAGATTTGGTTGAGAGTGTTCCGGGTGATGGAAACGCCGCTAAGGTCGATGTGTTGCTCAGAGGTTTCGGTTTGGGAAGTTTGGGTTTGGTCGGATTCGTAGCGCTTGAGGATTTGGCGGAGAATGGAGAGATTTTGTTTGAGCGGGGCGATTTCGGTTTGGAGGCGGCTCAAAGAGACGTCGGAGGCGGCGGAAGCAAGGGTTTGAGGCAGTTCGTTTGCCAGAGTGTTTTGAATTTCTTTCAAGGGCGCAGAGAGAGCGGTTAAGTCCGGCAAAGGAGCAAGGGATTCGAAGCGGCCTTGCAGGGTTTGCTGAATTCTTTGAAGGGCTTCGGCGAAAATGGCAAGCTGGGAAACGATGCGGCCAACGGGATCTGCGGGATCTGCTTGCCCCATGATTTGATTCCGGCGGAAGACTTTTTTGATTTCTTCCCAGCGAATTTGGTCGATGTCCGAGAGCCATCCGTTGATTTCTCGAAATTTCAGCAGGTTCGATTCCGCGCCGGAAGTAAGCGTTTGGGATTCGCTTTGATAATGATCGATCACCAGTTCTTGCACTTCTTGGTCGTTCATGATGGGCAAGATTTTTTCTGCCAAGCGGTTCATGTTTCGGTAGGAGCCTTGGAGTTTGAAAGGGGGTTCGGTTCGATAGGCGTCTTGTTGGCTGGCAGAGCGGATGTATTCCTGATTGACGGCGAGGACGACGTTGCGGACGCGAACGAGTTTGGAAAACACGTTGAGTATTTCGTTGATGGTTTCGACAGAATAGTTTCCCTCAAATTCAGCGCCGTCGCGCTCTCCGGTTTCAGCGATGCGGATGAAGGTGTGGAGGTCATGCCGGCTTTGGTTGCGCAAGGGGGAGAGAACGGGGTTGGAGGTAAGGGCGTTTTCTAGATAGGAAGTTTCGAAGGCGTCTTCGTGATCGCCGATAACGTCGCCAAGGTTGTAAGTGTCGGCTCGGTTGGCCAGCATGTCGGGAACTTTGAACTTTTCTCCGCTTTCCGTGTAGGGGTTTCCAGCCATAACAACGGCGACTTTGCGTCCGCGCAAGTCGTAGGTTCGGGGTTGGTTGTTCCACACGCCTTCGATGCGCCGCTGACCGTCGCAGAGGGAGATGAACTTTTGAAGGAATTCCGGATGACAGTGCTGGATGTCGTCGAGGTATATCATCACATTGTCGCCTATCTCAAAGGAGAAGTTGAGTCGTTGAACTTCGGCGCGAGCGGCGGCATTGATGGCTTCGGCGGGGTCCAAGGAGGTGACCTGATGGCCTAAGGCGGGTCCGTTGATTTTGACGAAGGTAATGCCCAGTCGGTGGGCGACGTATTCCATTAATGTAGTTTTGCCGTAGCCAGGCGGGCTAACGAGGAGGAGCAAGCCCATGAGGTCAGTTCGCTTGCCCGCTCCGGCGCTACCGATTTGCTTGGCCAGATTGTCGCCGATCAAAGGCAGAAACACTTGATCGATCAACCGGTTCCGAACGAAGGAAGTAAGGACTCTCGGTTGAAATTCTTCCAGACGCATCGCCTGACGAGCGCTCTGGAGCAAGACTTGTTTCCGTTGCTGATACTGCCGATAAACGGCCGCCTCTTCCGCATCAAACCGACGCAAGCGCTCTGTAAATTCCAGAAAATCCAAAGTATATCGTCCGTCTTGAATTCGGGGATGCGCTCCGCGAAGTTCTTCGAGAAGAACAACGGCGCTTTCGGAGCATACTGGCCGGAGATCTTTCGAAGCGGCGAACTGCACTATAGCTGCTTCATCAATGAATCGATGCTGTTCCGGCCGGCTGGCGTGCCTCACAAAGCCTCGCACCCAGTCTCGCACTAATTGAAATTCGCGCGCCGGTTCCGGCCTCACCGCCTCGCGAGCGGCGCGGTAATCGTCCCGCAAACGGAGGCCTTCCAAGTGTTTCTCAAAGTTCCGGTGAATCTCCTTCGCTTCCCGGCTCACAATAAACGCCTCCTTCGAACAAAGTTGATGAAAGAGATAGAGCGCCGCTTCGGGAAACCGTTCAGCGGAAAATAAGGGACTCTTTCGATAAAAATCTTCGATCCCCGCCAGCAATGCCTTCACGTATTCCGCTTGCGTTTCTTCCCCCGGAAAGGCTTGGTTTTTCTCGCCAAAACTGCGAAGTTGCGCTTCCCAAAGGCTTCGTTGCTCTTGGTTCTCCAGCAGTTTCCAGTAAAGGCGAGCGCAAGCGCGGGCCGTTGGTTGAAAACGCGCCAAGCCAAGACTCCGCCAACAGCCGGCCAACGCGGTCAAGATTCGTTCGCCGTCCGCGTCGTGAACGCCCTTTTGATACGCCTCCGCATAACGCGGTTCCATGAATGCTTGAACTTGGCTCAAACGTTCGTCCGCCGGCGCTTGAAGATAGTCTTCCACAGAACCGCCTTCCACAAGACGCAAAAGCATTTGATGCGCCAAATACTCCGCCCGATAAACCGCCTTGTTCTCAGCCAAGCTCTCTTGCTCCCAGACCTCTTTGGTTTTCAAAAAATCGGGATCCTCCACCGGTTGAAAAAATCGAGTCCCCGTCAAGTGCAAATGCATGCGCCCCTCGCGGTGAATCATCGTCAAGTCCAAAGGCTGAACGTTGACCGTAAACTCGTGTTCGCCGAATCGAATCCGATTTTGCCCCTCTACAAACAGCTCGTTTTTGTCGCGCAACTGGCGGACCGCGTCCTCTTGCGCCGTTTTCAAACGAACCGTTAATTCCTCCGCCTTGACGGAGTCTTCCAACTCGTGGAGTTGTCGAATGAGATCGCGGATCTTCTCGACCATGACGTCGGAGGCCATGTAGCCGTTGATATCATCCAAGCCGGCCATCCCGGCTAAGCGATTTTGAATTACGTTCAGAATCCGCTCGGCAGACGCCAACAACGCATTGGCCTTCTTGTTCCGCGCTTCAACCAGTTGAAGTTTCTTCGATTCAAAGGCTTCGTAAACTTCCGCGCGTTTGTCCGACAGCTGCGTCGTAAACTCGGGAAAATCCGAGTATTTTCCCTCCAGCTCTTCAATCTGCACGATCAATTTGTTCAAATACTCGTCGCACAAGTTCGGCGTGTTGCAAACGTCCAGATAGTGGAGCCCCGACTGCGACAAGAGTTTTAGTTGCGCGTTAAACTGGGACGCGCCTTCAGCCGAAACCAAGCGACTCAATCGATTCTTAAGCGCCGTTTTGGCTTGGTTCAGCGTCGAATAAATCCGAGTAATCCGCTCAATAATCCGCGTGGATTCAGTGGCGTCCTCAATTTTAAGGTTGCTGACGATATCGATGAGCATTTCCAATTCTTCGCCCGATTGCTCCACCGCTTCCTGAAGTCGCCTTCCTTCAGAGGTTTTTCTCAATTTTTCCGTCTGCGCCAGCTGCGACTCGATTCGGCTTTGATAAGGCGCTAACGATTCAGGCCGCATTAGAAAGTCCACACAATGTTGCGACAGAACTTCGGTCTGGGAGGCCACCCGCCCTTCCAATACTTGAATCGCCGGCAAGTCCGCATAACGCAATTCCTTCAACGACAAGATTTCCCCGCGGGCTTTTCGCAGAGCGCTCAAGCGGCTCACAAACTCGTCGACGCCGGTCGGATCCCTTTGGGCAATTTTGCGAAGCAACGCCTCTGTTCCATCGCTGACTCGGGCAAACGAGGCTTCGGTTTCCTTCCGAATGCGGCGGACTTTTTCAAACTCGTCAATAGCCCGGCTGGCCGTTTCTCGAATATGCTCCAAAGACTCGCGAAGATGAAACGCCTCCGCCTTGTCCACCCAAAAGTAAGTGTCCGCAATATCGCCCGTCGACCGCACAATATCCACATACAACTCCGCGTAAACCTCCTCTTTGCGAATCCAATTCAAAATATTGCGGCATTCCGCCATGCAACGAACCACGTCCCTATTGCCAATCTTATATAAAAAGGATTCTTGATCCGCTTGTTTCTCATACTCGGCCGCGACATAAGGAGTCTGCCAAATTTGAATGGTATGATGTTTCTGCGCTTCCTCTTCACACTTGAAATAGGCAATCTCTCCATTCTGAAACAGGGAAAAGCCATTGCAAAGGATCGGATTTTCTACAGTTTGAGTAATCAAATTATAGGACATCAGCACGTAGTCTCCCAACATCCGATTGTAAAAAACATATAAGTAGTCCTCCCCATTGTTGGAAGCCACCAATCGCTCAAACAGCATTTCCGTTTTGTTGGTATCAAATCGCTTCAGCGCGCCGGTTTGCAAATAGTAGCCGTCGGAAAAAATAATGCCTTGATCTTCGGGAAGCCGCACGCAGGAATGTTCCAGAGCGTCGATCTTTTCCAATGTCTTTAGCTTGTCGTTAAATACAAAGTACCGAAAGCGCTTTTCTTGAAAGGGCCGAACTTTTAGCAGAATCAAATTGCCTATATTTGCGTAAAAAATCTCCGCATCGTCCAATGTTTGATCCTCATGCTCAACCGGCTCGGAGTATATGCCCTTGCCGCTTTCGGTGTTGTCTTCCACTTTGGCGATAAACCGCCCACCTGTGCAGGACACAAAAAGGCGGTCTCCTATGGAAATATGAGGATGGGCGCCGTCTCGGTGAAAATCTCGGTGCGTGCGCCTCCAGTCACATTCATACTGTTTGGGAAAGGAAAATTCATGATCGCTACGGTTGCCAATATAAGTTAAATCGTCGTCTTTAGCAAGCCACTTGAAGGTCTTTATATCCGACACTTGCTTCCCTACACGGAATACCATGAATAAAAAAGGACCTATAAAAGAGAATTTTACAAACTTCGTATTCTTGTAATACTTATAGAGACTTTTAAAGTCGGCTTCAAACTGCCCCGTTTTCAATAAGTCTGCCGCCGACGCATGAAACCCCCCATCGCGGTATTCGTAGACCGCAAACACGTCCGACAGCCGGATTTCCGATTTGAGGCCGAAATGAACGTTGTAGCCGAACAGGAAGTGATTTTTCCCCACCGGCACCATATCGCGGGGCACGCAGTTATGTTCCGTCGTGATGCGCTCGGCTCGGAGTAGCGACAGAGGAATGGAACCGAACACGTTGCGTCGCAAGTCATTCAACTTGGCCAAGCGTTTGGATAATTCCTCGCCTTGGGCTTTCAAGCGGGCGCGGATGATTTCATAACTGCCGCCCTCCAGCGCAATGTTGTCCAGGGTGGCGACCGCTTCAGGGGAAGTGTCCGAATCCGACATAACGAATTTTCTTCAGAACCTTGAAATCAGGCTTTTGTTTTCGCTGAATGTTCTCCCAAAACTTCGGCGCCGGTTTTTTCCGCCAAGCCCTTGTCGTTGGCCAACTGAAGTGCCCGTTGCATGGCGGACTTCGCCGTCCCGTCTGTTGTTTCCGCGATCATGCGCAACAGAAGCGCGGAAAGAGAGGTGTTCTTGAGGTCTTTGCTCGTCAAGCCGAATTGCTTTACCCAAGCCTGAAATTGGGATTGGAAGTATTCGGGGTCCCCGTTGAAAAATGTTTCTTTGACGTCGCTCAGCACGCGGCTGTTTCTTACCGCGCGGTCGACGGCTTTGCCCTGCGTAATGGAGGAAACAATTTTGTCGAAGAAAGCTCCTTCGCCGCCTACAATGTCGATTCGCGCGCTCTTCAAGGCTTCGCCCACAATCTTTGCTTGTTCTTCGGCGATGCCCTTTTGCACGCGGATTGCGGCCATCTCAATTTCCTTGTCTTTATTCAACCGCAGTTTGAATTCTTCATGCTCGCGACCCACTCCGTCGAACAATTTCATGGCGTCCGCTTTTTCCGTAATGCCCTTTGCTTCGGCGCTGAATTTGAGTTGCATTACGTTGGCTTCGGCCTCACCTTGTTGCCGAACTGCCTCAGCGCGCGCCTGAGTGACGGACACTTCCGCCATTCCAACGGCGGCCTCATCCGCCGTCTTGGCTTCGGCGCGAAGTTTCACAGCCTTGGATTCTTTTTCGGCGGTTTTCTCTTCCGCTTCCGCCAGAACTAAAAGTTCTCCCGCCTTCAAATCGCTGGCTTCCCGATTCGCCTGTGCGGCCGTCAATTGTTGATACTTTTCTTCTTCCGCTTTGAGTTCGGCGGCTTTTTTGGCCGCTTCAGCCGCTTTGATGTCCCGCACCAGCGCCTCTTCGGCCGTCATCTCGGCGCGGGTGACTACCACTTTCTTTTCTCTATCGGCGGCGGCAAAAGCTTCTACGTCTTTGATTTTCTCCTGTTCGGCCACCACGGTTTTCTCCAACTCGACGCGTTCGCGGATGACTTCTTGAATGTTTTTCTTTTCAGTTTCGACTGTTTTCTCCTTCTCGATCTGCGCCAGCGTCACAATCCGTTCCCGCTCGGTGGCTTCCAGCAAGCGGTCTTTTTCCAGCCGCTCGGTTTCGATGGCGTTGGTGCGTTCTTTGTTTTTTTGCGCGACGATGATTTGGCGGTTTTTGTTTTCTTCTGAAATCCCGATTTCCTGATCCGAGGCGATGCGGGCTTGCTCCGCCTTCAATCGCTCTTCTTCGCCGACTTTTTTGGCTTCGGCTTCCTCTCGTGCTTTGATGTTGGCGACTTCGCGTTTCTGCCGCTCTTCGGTTTCCGCCAGTTGTCTCTGCATCTCTAATATGGCCTCGCGAGCCTCGACGTTTTCCTTGGTAATGGTCTTTTCTTTGTTCTGTTGAATTTCGTTGGCCAGAATCTTCTGATCGGCGGTTAGCTTGGTAATCTTCTTGATGCCTTCAGCATCGAGAATGTTGTTTTCATCCAGCTTGGTCAGAGGCGTCTGCTCCAAATAGTCAATGGCCGCATCATCCAACACAAATCCGTTCAAATCCGTGCCGACCACTTTGAGAATTTCCTCCTTGAATCGCTCTCGTTCGCTATACAAGTCGGTGAAGTCGAACTGTTTGCCGGCGGTTTTTAACGCCTCGGAGAACTTGGCGTCAAAAAGCTCCACCAAAGCTTGCTGATCCGAAGCCCGCAAACAGCCAATGGACTGCGCCACCCGCAACACGTCCTCCGCCGTCTTGTTCACCCGCACAAAGAAGGCCACCTTAATATCGGCGCGGATGTTGTCCATGCACACTAGGCCGTCTTCGCCGTGCCGATAGATTTCAATTCGTTTGACAGAAATATCCATCTCTTCAAATCGATGGATCACCGGCACGACGACAATCCCGCTAAACGAAACCTTAGTGCCGCCGATGCCGTTGCGCACAATGGCTTTGCCCTGCTCAATCTTCCGATAGCATTTGACTACCAAAAGCGCCACGCCAATAAAAATAACCACCAGCGCAATCACCGCCGTAGCCCCCACCATCTGGGGAAATCCTTGTCCCAACAATGCTTCCATATCAGTCTTCCAATTTTTTAATAAAGTATAAGTTCTTCTCCGTATCCTCCGAGTAAATTACCGCGCAATCGCCTTTGCGCAAAGCTTTCGCCTCATCCGCCGTCCGCACATTAATCTTGATCGGCATTCCCGTTTGCTCTATCTCCGCCTGCCCAGATTGAGCGTCCGCCCGCGAAGTAACGACGCGGCATATCTTCCCCAGCAAAGGAACTTCTGCCGGCTCCTCACTACAACGAAATCGCCGAATCAAACAATGCGCCGGCAACACAATCGCTTTGGTCGCCACTACGCTCACCACAAAATTAGGAATGGCCAGCAATCCCGCCAACCACCACGCGTGGCCCGGATTAAAGTAATAATTCAACAGCATGGCTGACACCCACATAAAAACAATCAGCAAACTCACTATCGCCATAAACGGCCCTTCGTCCGCATGAAAAAAACGCGCGGCCACATGCCCCCATCGCCCCCCGCCTTCGCCCTCCGCGTCAAAATCCAAGTCAAAATCGACCGCATCCACGTCCAACGCCCCGATAATCACCAAAAGCCAATACAGAAACACAAACCCAAACAGCACCGTGAAGGGCAAATTCACCAACTCAAACGCTTCAGCAATTAATTCCTGCATAACATCCTCCCCGCAAATAAAATGCAAAATGATCCGAGCCAACAAACGCGGCCATTGCATCCATAATCAAAAAACATCCGCAACTTGCAAGATTAAACATTGCCTCCCCTCAAAAGCAAATAATTCCCTTACAATCCACTCGTCCGGCTGTAAGATCCGCCTTTGCCGAATTCTTGTTGCCGAGCGACCAAAGAATCGAATTCTCTCTTCACCCGCCAATCGTCAAAGAAATCAAGATGGCAACAGCACCCAATCTTCTCTCCGCCCCACAAAACCTAAAAGCTACTTCACCACAATCCATTCTTCCCCCAGCATATCAACGATTTTCACCGCTACTTTGGCCCCAACGCGAGGCAGATTGAGCTCATAGCGCCCTCTAATAAAATCGGTCTTCCTCCCCGGCAAATCACTCTCCACAATCCGAAAACACTCCCCATCATAATCGGTGTCCATCAGCACGCAGTCTATCTGCGCCCGATAATCCCCAACCTGCTCCTCAAACAACGTCCGATCTACCTCCAACCGCGCCAAAATAGTCGGACTAATATAATCCACAATCTCCACCAGCGCCTTCTTCCCTTTCTTGCGAATCCGAACATCCGCCTCCGCCGGCCGCTCCGCAATCACTCCGTCCTCTTGTATGTCGCAAATGCGAATGCGATTGATCGGACTCTTCTCTTGGGCCATCTCCGCAACAATCCCCATCTCCGCGCCGTTGCAAAACACAACAATGTCTCGTATTTCCTCCGGCCGGTTCTGCGCAATCTCATCTTTGATAATCTGAATGTCCAGCCGGTTCAAAGGCCGGTTCATATCTATAATTTTAGCTAACTTGCCATCCACGACGCCGTCAAAAAACAAGTCTCCGTTGTCTTTTTGGATGCCGTATTTAGAAATGATGATCTTTTTGAATCCGTTTTGTTTGGTAAAGTCGTAGTTATTGACTCGATAGTGGATTAGGCCGCGGCCGTTTTGCTTGGCGAGGTCGCCGTTTTTGGAGCGGATGACCTTTTGGATTCGTTTGATAGTAGTTTGGATGGCGCCCTTGTTCAAATCGGCAACAATCCAGCGTCTTCCCAGACTCTCGGCAACCGCGGCGGTTGTGCCGCTGCCGCAAAAGCAGTCTAACACAATAGACCCTTCGTTACTCGACGCCTTGATAATGCGCTCCAACAACGCCTCCGGCTTCTGAGTAGGAAAGTCAAGTCGCTCATGCCCAATATTCAACATTGGGATACGCCAAACACTCGTTACTAACTTATCCGTCGTTGTCTTGTACAGTATTTTGCCCTTCTTATCACGCACCACATCTGCCTCTTTGGTCTTAGGGTTAAATACCCGTACCGGTTGTCGCCGAGGTTTTTCATCGTCAAATGCTTCACGTTGCTCATGCCAGATATAATTACTGCTCTTGGCATAATGCAGAATTAAATCATGCACTTGATGATACTTGCTTGACTTTGCTTTCAGCCCGGAATTCGGATAGTGCCAAATAACTTCATTTCTAAAACCATCTATTCCAAACACCTCATCCAACAAAAAACGCAAGTGATGGCTTTTATGCCAATCACAATGCAAGTAAAGACTCCCTTGCTGACTTAACAACTCCCTCAACAATATCAACCGCTCATACATAAACTGCAAATAGTTGTCGTTCGCCCAAATATCCTCATACTGCGCGCTCTCAATGGCAGTATGCCCCGCCGCCTTCCATTTGGCCGACTGCCCCCGCAACTGCACTTGGCGAACATAGTCCGCGGCAGAATCAAAGGGCGGATCCCCATAAATCAAATCCACTTTGCCCCGAAACCCGGCAATCAAAAGACAAGACAAGATTTCTTTGTTATCGCCGTGAAACAATAGATTGTGGCCGCTCTTCACAAACGCATCATAAGACGGCTCAGCGGGCGGCTTTTCCACACCCACAGTCTCGCGCAACTGCGCCGGGAAATGCTTCACTTTGTCCAAAGGCTTCTTCCCCACCCAATGCAGCATCGGCCGCCCTTTCACCGCAGTAATTCTAACCGTTTTCTTCTTCATTGTGAGTAAATCCAATCGATGATGGGCTTGAGTTTATCCGCTTCTATGGTGCCTGTGGAAGTATAAACGACGTTGTATTTAAATTTATCGGGTTGCATTTTCTGCAAACGCTCCACCGCTTTTTTCTTTGTTTCCACTGTTTTGTCGCCGCCCTCGCTTTCTGCTTTGACTTCCACAATATAAAACTCGCCCGTCTTTTTCACAATCACAAAGTCGGGAAAATATCGATGGTATCGCTTGTCTTCGCCCAAGTATTCGAAATGAAAGTCAGTCTTTCTGGAATCGGTCAAACCGCCCGTAAATAAGAATGCTTCTACCTCATCGGGGTTTGTGTTAAGCGCAAACAATATGTCCCGAAAGAAAGCGCATTCCGGCTTGCTGTCGAAGTTGTAAGGAGTGTAGTGAAAGCTTAAGTTATGATTGTCTTTATCTTGTTTATTGTCGATGAGCAGGCCATTCTCTTTCATTTGTTGATGCGTTCTTTCGAGCAGGCGCAAGCGGTGAACGTAAACGCCGTCTTCGTCCTTTTCAAAAACATCTTTGCCATTTTCATCTTGAAGGCGAATTAGCGCCATTGCTTCGGTAATCTTCTCTTCCACAGTCTTGTAATTCGCTTGCTGATCTTCCACCTGCTGAAACAAGCTGTATAAGTGGGTGTTTGGCATTTCCCTTTGCGGATATAGATTGTTAAGTTGCTTTAAAATCAGCATGGCCGGTAGATGGTATTTTGTGGCGATTTTATGCGAGGCGGTGTAACAACTTATTGTTTCCGTTGCGGCGGGCAGTTCTTTTATATTGCCGGTTGGCATTAGAATTTGTGTTGGCCCGCTGAAATCCGGGGTGAGAACACTGCGCAGTATTGACGGAGCTTGTTGGGGTTTTGGTGGATTCAACGCAATTTTTTGATTTGGCGGCTCGGTTCGGACGGCTCGTTTCACCGTGCGGGTAATTTCCAGCTTGGGAAGTTGTGCTTTAACAACTCGCATGGTGACTGTTTCTTTGGGGTTCGAGGCGGCGGAGAGTCGGATGATGTCGGTTCCAAAGTTTTCTTGCAGTTCTTTGTCTAGAATCTTTGCATTGCCGCGATCCAGAAATATTTTGGCCGGACGCTGGTTTCCCTGCACTTGCCGCAGACAGCGAGTTGCCGCTTGCAGGACGTAGTTATTGCTCTTTGTTTGCTCTTTGATTAGCGCGCAGGCAAACAAGCTGGGGCAGTTCCAACCTTCCACGCCTTTACCTATCAATAAAATAATCCGCTTTTGGTGGCCGGGGTTGTTGAGTCGTTTGAACTGGTCCATTTCCTCGGCTTTGGACTGCTGTGTATTGACTAATATTTGATCAACACTTTCGCCGATGTTTGCCATGGCTTGTTCAATCAATCGACGAGATTGGGTCAAGTGTTCTTGGGTTTTAAAATAAAAGGCCATTTTTGCCTTGGCTCCGTTGGGGAGTGAGACGTCTCCGTATTTGTTGAAAAACTCCCGAATGATGTCATTAAAAACCGTTTTCTCTGATTGCCCTTTGATATTGTATTGGTGTATTCCGTTACAGAGTTCTTTTAGGATATTGTCTTGTATTCCGTCGCTGAGTCCGTACCAGACGACAACCTCTTTGAGATGTTCTTTTTTGTAATAAGGCGTTCCGGTTGTGTTGACCACCGCGATGATGGGAGTGTGTTCGTGAATGTAGTTGATGGTTTCGCGCACTCGCTTTAGTTTGTCAAAAGTGTTGCCGTAAGTGTGATGCGCTTCATCGGAGAAGACGCCGAGGTTGGGCAGACTGGCGATTTTTTGGAGACGACAATTGGCTTGAAGTTCCTTTTCTCGATAGTCCGTTTCTGTCTGATTGCTTCTTCTTCGGGCGCGCAGGCTAATTTTTTCGGTGTTGGAAACGATCAAGTTGTAACTGCTACGTTCTTGTGCTTGTATGTCTTTTCGGCTACCCGGATATTCAATTTTTAGATTGGCGGCGAAATCTCGGTTAATGTTGGGAGGGAGAATTTTTTCATAGGGCAGTCCGCTGATTTCGCGCAGGCTTTCAATGATGGTTGTGCCGGGCGCAAAGACTAAGGCGTTTTTCATAAAGTTGCCTTGGGAATAACGCAGGGACATGGCAAATTCTGTGGCGATGATTGTTCCAATCAGCGCAGTCTTTCCGGCGCCCATCGTCAAGGCGAGAATGTAACTTGGATAGGGCAGTATTGTGGCTTCGTGCAAGGCTTGAATTCGTCTTTCTTTGACCCAATTTAGATCGGTTTTGACCTTCTCGATGATGTAGTCTATGGATGCTAATTCTTGGGCGTCTTTTGAGATGGGAATTTTTAGAGCTTTGAAAAAGTCTTTCTTGTTCTTTGCGTAGTAATGTTTGTATAGGTTTATGACGTGGGGAGTTTGCAGTATGAGGCGGATATACCAGTATACTTCAAGGGCGAGGAGTTGTGGTTCGCGCAGAAACTTGGGGGTTGGGCTGTCTTTTTGCGTTTCCATTTGGTAGGCGAGGATTTCGCCTATCATCGGGTATTCTTCGCAAGGGTATCCGCTTTTGCGCCATTGAAGGGCGGATTGTTTCAGGGCTTCGTATAAGATGGGCATGGGCGAGGATTGGTAAGAAAATCAAAGGGGGTTTGTGTTTTTTGTTTTTTGTTTGCGGGGTTGTTGGATTTGTTGAGTGGCCGGTTTAGGCAAAATGGGAGCGGTATTGTTTTAATGGAAAGAACTTTCCCGGACACGCGGTGGATTGATTGGGCAGGTCTTTGTGTCCCCAAACTTCCTGCCGTCCTCGGAGCAGGCTGATTTGTAGGTAGCGGGTTAGGTTGTAGAGAGATTTTAGTTGGCGTCCGGTGGGTTGTTTTTTTTCAAAATTGCCGACGAGGCAAATCCCGACTGATATTTCGTTGAGATCTTGACCGTTGACGTGGCCTCCGTAGATTTGTTTTTTCCAGCGGCGGCCGATTTCGATTTCTCCGTCGTGCGAGCCGGTGCCGTTTCCGATGACGAAGTGATAGGCCAAACCATTCTCCATTCTTCGTCTTTCCCTGTGGAATCGATCAAAGCTGGAGGCGTCTCCCACGGTGGTTGCGGAGTGGTGGACGATGATTTTCCGCCAGCGGTTGCGGTCGACTCTTCTATGTCCAATTTTCCAGCGCAGTGTTTGCGGGAGGCCGGCGGGGATTTGGAGATTTTGGCCGAGGCGAATAATGTCGGAGGAAAGCTGATTTTGTCTTTTGAGGTCAGCGACGGAGGTATCGAATTTCTCGGCGACTTTCCAGAGGCTGTCGCCTTTTTGGACTCGGTAGATGTTTTTGGAAGTGGAGAAGAGGACGTCGTTGGGGCAATATAGGAGTTGGCCGAGGTGAATGGTATCGGAGGAGAGTCGGTTTTGCTTTTTGAGCTCGGCGACGGAGGTGCCGAATTTCTCGGCGACTTTCCAGAGGCTGTCGCCTTTTTGGACTCGGTAGATGTTTCCGGCGTTGGTGGTGCGGTGCCAACCGGTGAAGGCGAGGCTACCTATGGCGCTTCCGATGAATTGGCCGAATTGGCGGCGGTTGAATTCCATACTGACGATGCGGCTTTTCTGTAAAATTCCAAAATCGACGTTCGAGAGAATTTAGCCCATGTTGTCTTTATTTTCAAATTGTTTTTGCGTTCGGAGGGAAGTGTTGCGGAGAATGGCGGGCGGAGGATGGGGGATCATTTGCGTTTGGTATAATTTAAAGAGGGCTTGGGTGCCGTCATTTTCGCCGCCTGAGGCCGTTAGTTTTTCGTACAATTGCTTTGCTAGTTTTAGGCCCGGCAGGTTCAGCTTCATTGTTTCTGCGGACTCGAGGGCGATTCGCATGTCTTTGAGGAAGTGTTTGATGAAGAATCCGGGGGCGAAGTCTTCTTGCAGGATTCGGGGCGCTAGGTTGGATAATGCCCAACTTCCCGCCGCTCCGCTTTCGATGCTTTTGAGGACGATGCGCGGATTGAGGCCGGACTTTTTGGCGTAGGCTAAGGCTTCGCAAATCGCCGTCATTCCGGAAGCGATGGCTATTTGGTTGCACATTTTTGCGTGTTGGCCGGCGCCGGATCCGCCTTGCAGGGCGATGTTTTCGCCCAGAATCTCAAAGATGGGTTTGGCTTTTTCAAAAGCGGCGGCATCGCCTCCGACCATGATGGAAAGCCTTGCTTCTTGCGCGCCAATATCGCCGCCGGAAACCGGAGCGTCCAGAACGGCTACTTTTTTGGATTGGGCTTGTTGGTGAATTTGGACCGCCAAGTCGGGGCTTGAGGTGGTCATGTCAATGGCTATCGTTCCCGGTTTTGCGCGTTCCAGAATTCCATTTTCGCCAAAATAGACGGATTCCACGTCTCGCGGGAACCCGACTATTGTGATTACAAAGTCGGCTTGGGCGGCGGCGTCTCCGGCCGTGTTTTGCCAGATTGCGCCTTTATTCAAAAGGTTTTGCGCTTTTTCTTTTGTTCGGTTGTGGACGCAAAGTCGGTAGCCGGCGGCAAGCAGATGTCCCGCCATGCTCTGCCCCATTACGCCGGTGCCGATAAAACCGATTTGCGCTTTTTGATTCATAGCGGTTTGTGTTGCCGAATGGTTTGAGAGTCGAGATAAAATTAAACCGATTTTAGCTGCTGGGCAAATGTCTCCTTTCAAACGAGGAGTCCCGCTTTTCCGAGTTCGAAACGGCAACGAAGCGCAAGCCGAAACAGTGCGGTTTCGTTGCTTCCAATGAAACAATGAAAAAGTCCGTCGACGACGGCGGTTGGTTATTGGAGTTTTTCGAGCGTCGCTTGAATGGCGGCGAAGTTGGGAAGGTCTTTGGGCGTTGGAGTTTGTTCTGAATACTGGATGATGCCGTTTTTGTCGATGACGAAGGCCGCCCTCGCGCTCACGGCGCCGAATCCCATCAAGTCGTCCAGCAAGACTCCGTAATCTTGGGCGGTCTTTTTGTTCAGGTCGCTGGCCAGCGGGATTCCGATGTTTTCTTTTTGCGCCCAAGATTCCTGAGCGAAGGGACTGTCCACGCTGATGCCGATGACGGCCGCGTTGAGGGTTTTGTATTGTTTCAACCCGGCGGTCACGTCGCACAATTCCTTGGTGCAGACGCCGGTAAACGCCAGCGGAAAAAACAACAAAACCGTGTTCTTTTGGTCGAGGTTGTCGCTCAGCGACAGATCGATGACTTCTTCGCCGCGTTTTGATTTCAACGAAAATTGGGGGGCTCTTGTTCCTACTGCAATGGCCATAATGTTTGTCTTTCTTTACGATTAGAATTTCAAAAGAAGAATTTATAGGCGGGCGGCCAATTCTTTGTCAAGCTCCGATTTTTCCTATTTTTCCAAAAATTTGACAGCGTTTGCGCAAACGGCTAGCTTCCTTTCCCGTGCAAATTATTGTGAATGGGGAGCAGATTCATCCCGATCTGATTGATCAAGAATTTTGTCAGATAAAATCTTGGCACGAACAGCAAAGCCAAGTGAGCTGTTGCGAACGCGACGATGAATTTCTTGCGCAGGCGAAGGAAAACGTCATCGGCCGCGTGCTGCTGAGCCAAAAGGCGGAGAGTAGCATGCCGGAGCCAAGCGATGCGGAAATCCATCAAACCATCGAACAAATGAAGCAAAACTACGAAGGCCAAGCGCCATTCTTCGACCAAACCGGCTTTCGCCCGGACGAAGCGAATCTGCTTCGGCAACAAGCGGCGATCCACGGCAAGGTGGACAAGCTTGTCCAAAAGATTTGCGGGGAAGAAACGCCGCCAAAAGAAGAATCCTTGCGCCGATACTACGGCGAAAACATAGAGCGATACACTTCGGATCCTCGCGTCCGGGCAATGCACATCTACAAATCCCTTCGCCAAACCCAAGACAAAGAAGCCCTCTTTTGGGAGTGTTGCCGGGTGCGGCAAGAACTGGCCGCCGGAGCGGATTTTGCCGCCGTTGCCGAACGTTTTTCGGACAAACCGAAGGAGGAAGTGGATTTGGGCTGGTTCCAGCGGGGAGAACTCATGGACGAGTTTGAGTTTGTCACTTTTTCCATGAACGTCGACGAAGTCAGCCCCGTGTTTGCTTCCAGCCACGGATTCCACATTGCCAAAGTCACCGAAAAAGAACCCGCCACGCCGCAACCATTTGAAACAGCCAAAGACAAGGTTGCGGAAGACTTTCGCCTCGACCGCCGAAATCAAAAGCTAAAAACCTACGTCGAAAAACTTCGAAGCGACGCCGACATCCAAGAAATTAAGGACGAGGAAACAGAACAAAAACATTGACCGTTGCGGGACGCCTTCCCAGTATCCGCCTGAAAACGAAAAAATGACGACTCTTTCTCCGCTCACTCAATCCTTTTTGCAAGCGATTCAAACCGACTCCCTTCCCTCGCTGGGACCAAATTCCCGTCCCGGCGTCAAAAGCCGCGGCGAACTCTTGGAACTTGCCGACGCCTTTTGCAAAGCCAACGGCATAGAAGAGAACACTCGGCGTCTTCTACAATCCTCCGCCCTGCTGTGGCACGATGATTTGAACGGTTCCCACGAAATCTCGCAAAGCATCCAGACGGCCGACGGAAGTTTTCTTCACGGCATCATGCATCGCAGAGAGCCGGACAACAGCAACGCCAAGTATTGGTTTCGCCGGGTTGGCGATCATCCCAGTTTCCCGGCGCTGGCCGTTGCCGTCTGCGATTTTGCGGCCGCCAATTCGCAATCCCTTGGCGAGAGCGGCCAAGTCTCCGGCGAATTCGATTTTGTCTCCTCACTAATCCCCAATGGTCGTTGGGACGCCTTTGCCTTTGTGGACGCCTGCCATCGCGCCATGAACCAAACCGAGTCTCCTTCCGCCTCAGAAATCCAAAAGCCTCTTCAAAAAATTCAGGAGTTAGAGTTCCAAACTTTGCTGAATCATTTTCTCTCCTGAGCGATCCGCGCAATCCCAAAAGATTATGCGATGTCGTCTGATTTCATTCTAGTCTTCCTTGCGGATTCCGAGTTTCTTGGCTTTGGCGATGGCTTGCGCCATAGATAGATTTCCTTTGAGTTTGTTGCAACGAGTGCAGAGAAGTTGCAGATTTTCTATGTTGTCTTTCCCGCCTTTGGAGCGCGCCACAATATGATCCATTTCCATGACATGCGAATCGTATTGCTCCAAACATAATTTGCAAATGCCGTTCTGCTCGGTGTAAAGCGCGCTGAAATGCGTTCGGTAATGCGGAATGTCGCCTAAATCAGTTCTGGCGGGTATGTCGTGGCGGATGGTGATGTGGTTGCGCCAGAAGTCGGCGGTGTTTTCGTTGAGTTTGGCGAGCTGGACGAGGACTTGCTTGCCCGCTTCTTTCTCTCTGTCGATGCCGATCCATTGACGGCCGGCGTTCTCTGCCGCTACCAAAGTCGTCGCGCATCCGCAGAACGGATCTAACACAACATCGCCCGGATTGGAACTCGCTAGTATCATCCGCGAGTATAACGCTAACGGCTTCTGCGTCGCCCAACCAGAACGCTCTTTTGCCTGCGAATTGAGAAATGGAATATCCCAGTTATTTCCCAAAATAGGTTGACGAGCATTCGTTGGAACGATTTTGTCATATCTTTCTGTCTTGATTTTTCCTGCATTGACCGCCGCTTCGAACTTTGCCTGATTGTAGACGAGCAGTTTCTTCACGCCTTGATCGACGACGGTTTGCCAGCCTCTTTGGAGACGAGTTGAATCTCGCAAATCGGTAAACAATCGATTGAAAGTTGGATTGGCTTGATGGTTTTTGACGAAGAAGAGGATGGTGTCGTTCATCGATGGAAACGCCTCGCCTCTCCGTGAGAATCGGTTGTAACGCCAGACAATTTCGTTGCGGAAGTTTTGTTGGCCGAAGATGCCGTCGAGGAGGAGGCGCAAGTAGGCGTTGGCGGTGGGGTCGCAGTGGAGGTAGAGGCTCCCCGTTTCTGTCAGCAGGCGATGGCATTCTATCAGGCGCACGGCCATCATAATCAGGTAGGCTTGCATTTCGGGCGAATGCATGTTGCGGGCGGCGGCGCAGAGATGATAGAGTTTGGGGTAGCATTCGTTGAGCAGTTCATGCTCTTCTTCGCGGACATCGTCCATCGTCCAGTAATCGTCAAAGCCGGGCTTTCGCTTGGCTTTGGATTGCGGCGAGCCGAAGGTGTGGTTGAAGCGCTTCTTTTTGTTGAAGGGCGGATCCGCGCAAATCAAGTCGACGGACGCCGAGTTCAGCCCGCGCATTACTTCGCGATTGTCGCCGATGAAGACGGTTTGGTTTTTGCAGTTGAGTTTACTCATTTTAGGTCAGACGAGTCAGACGCATAGTTTAGCATGGCCGACGCCAAGCCGTCGATAGTATGTTCGGTTGCTTCTACATTCGGTTGTTCTCCCAGCTCGGCCAATGCTTTGCTGGTTTCCGGGCCGATGGAGGCAAATTTCAAATGCGGATATTTTGCCTTGAGCCGCGCCAAGGGAAACCGCTTGTGAAAGTGCCGAACGGTCGAGCTGCTGCTGAACGTAATCCAATCGGCGCCTTCTTCCCACAATCGCGCCGCCGCGCCATTCCTGTCTTCTTCCGGCAATGTTTGATAAACGGGAACGTCGTCGACAATCGCCCTGCGAGCCGTCAGTTCCCGGGGCAATTCAGGATTGGCAACTTCCGCTCGCGCCAGAAGAATTTTGAGATTTTCAATGCTTTCCACCGCCTCAATGGCCGCAACCAATTCGCTCGTCAAATACTTCTTCGGCATGGCATCAACGTGCAAATGTATGGCCGCAATCTTCTCGGCGGTTGCCGGCCCTACGGCGGCGATTCGAAGGTTGCCCAATGCGCGAAGGTCGTCAAAAGCCCGGAAAAAATAATCAAAAAACGCCGTCACTCCGTTCGGGCTGGTAAAAACCAGCCAATCATATTCGCCCAAAGACGCCATTGCTTCCGCCAGAATTTCTTTTCTTGTTGGCGGATCGATTTTGATTGTTGGGATTTCCAGCACCTCGGCGCCTAGTTCCCGCAAGCGGCAAGAAAGCCGACTGGCCTGCTCCCGAGTGCGGGTGACAACTGTCCGTTGCCCAAAGAGAGGCCTCTCCTCAAACCAGTTCAGTTTCCGGCGAAGGCCGACCACTTCGCCAATCACCGCAATCGCCGGCGCTTGAAAACCCGCTTGCGCCGCTTGGGCGGCGATGTTGTTTAGCGCGCCGGTTAGAACTTGTTGCCGCCCCGTCGTTCCCCAGCGAACCATTCCCGCCGGAGTCGACGCTTTCATCCCGCAGGCGATCAGCTTTTCCGCAATCCAGGCTATGCGCTCTGTGCCCATCAGAACGATTTTTGTTCCCGGCATTTTAGCAAAAGCCGCCCAGTCCACTCTCGAAGACGGCTTCGTTGGGTCTTCGTGGCCGGTAACGACGGCAAAGCCGGAGCAGAAGTCTCGATGCGTAATGGGGATGCCGGCGTAGTTGGCGGCCGCGACAATGGAGGAAACGCCGGGCACCACTTCAAAACGAACGCCCGCCTGCCGCAGCGACTCAGCCTCTTCGCCACCCCGCCCAAAAACATACGGATCGCCGCCCTTCAACCGCACCACCGTGCGCCCTTGACGGGCTTTCTCCGCCAACAAGCGATTCAACTTCGCCTGCGGCATTGCGTGCGAGTCGGCCCGTTTGCCCGCGTAAATCAACTCGCAACCCCGAGGCGCCAACCTCAACAAATCAGAATTTACCAGCGCATCGTAAATCACCACTTCCGCTCTCCCCAGCAACTCCCCGCCCCGCATCGTCAGCAAGCCCAAGTCTCCCGGCCCCGCTCCCACCAAATAAACTGCGCCTCGCTCGCCCACTATCGCTCGAAATATAAAGAGCATTGGAAAACAGCGCAACGAGAAGCCGCACTCGACCAGCTTTCTTTTCTTTCAAAAGAATGCACAAGAAAACAAGGAAACATTCTTCCGTGACTTCGTGGAGACGCTGTGGCAAACTCCTCTTCGTGACCGCCGATGAAGCGCAAAAATGCCTCCAAGCCTACAAAGACGGCCAAGCGTCCGAATCCGAAACGCTGGCTCGCTTCTTTGCCAGCCCTTTTGCGGAATTAGAATACGCCAAAGTGGACGTTGACCGGGCGCAACGGCAAGGTTTCCCCGAAGTCATTTTCGGCGCCGGCAAAACTCCCGAGCAAATCATAGGCATCGCAAAAACACTGCGCCAAGCCCGGCAACCCGTGCTCGTTACTCGAGTACAACCCAAAGCCGCCGCGCAATTCCAAAAAGCCTTTCCAGAAAGCCAACATCACCCGCAAGCGCGCTGCCTCACCCTGACAAGCCAACCTCTCCCCAAAAAGCCCGGAACTATCGTCGTCGCCTGTGCCGGCACCAGCGACCTTCCCATCGCCGAAGAAGCCTCCCTCACCGCCGACTTCATGGGAAATTGCGTCCAGAAAATCTACGACGTCGGCATCGCCGGCTTGCAACGAGTTTTGAGCCAACTCCCCGTCTTGCGCCGGGCCAACGTCCTCATCGTCGT
Source organism: Limisphaerales bacterium (assembly GCA_965203425.1). Lineage (GTDB taxonomy): Bacteria > Verrucomicrobiota > Verrucomicrobiia > Limisphaerales > AAA164-E04 > UBA2970. The sequence goes on from OZ241891.1 coordinate 2,053,306, forward strand.
TGCCGGAATGGAAGGCGCCCTGCCCAGCGTGATTGCCGGCCTCGTGAACAAACCCATCATCGCCGTTCCCACCAGCATCGGCTACGGCGCTCACTTCGGCGGAGTCGCCTCGCTCTTGGCAATGCTCAACAGCTGCGGCAGCGGCGTCACCGTCGTCAACATCGACAACGGCTTTGGCGCGGCCTTCTCCGCCAACCAAATCAACCGCCTCCAGAATTCTCCAACCCAACCACCCCCAACCAAACAATGAATACCCTATACCTTGACTTAATTAGCGGAATTAGCGGCGACATGTTTTTAGGCGCTATGTTAGACCTCGGCGTTCCCGCAAACTCCCTAAAAACAGAACTCGCCAAACTGAAACTCACAGACCCAGAATCCCCCGCAAACGCAACCGATACATACAAACTACAAATCCGCCGCCAACAAAAATCCAATATCGAAGGAATCCAATTCGATGTAATCTTAGAAGACCATCCCCACAATCACAAACACCCGCACAATCCTACCCATTCCCACAGCCACGGCCGAAATTTCTCTCAAATCCAAACCATTATCAACACAAGCACGCTTTCCAATTGGGTCAAAAAAAACGCAATAGAAACCTTTAGCCGCATCGCTCGCGCCGAAGGCAAAGTCCACGGCATGCCACCGCAAAAAGTCCACTTCCACGAAGTAGGCGCCGTCGATTCTATTGTGGACATTGTAGGCGCCGCCATCGCACTGGAACTACTAAACAAACCTCGCGTCCTCGCTTCTACTATCACCGAAGGATCAGGCTGGGTACATTGCGCCCACGGAAGGTTTCCCGTGCCAACTATGGCCACCTTAGCCATCCTCGGCGAACGCGGCGCCGCCCTCAGCCAATGCAACGAACCCCACGAACTAATCACCCCCACAGGCGCCGCCATCCTCGCCCAATTCGCCGAATCCTTCGCCCCCATGCAACAACTAACCCCAACAAAAATCGGTTACGGACTGGGAACCCACAACTGCCAAACCCGCCCCAACGTCTTACGTGCCATCCTCGGCCAAACACCCGCCCCAACAACACCTTCTCTCAACCACAAAGATAAGCTATGGAACGCCGACATCATCGGCGTCGTAGAATGCAACTTAGACGACCTCTCCCCCGAAATCCTCGGCCACATCCTAGAACTAGCCCTTCAAAAAGGCGCATTAGACGCCTTCCACACTCCCGTCTACGGCAAAAAAAACCGCCCCGCAACCCTGTTCACCATCCTCTGCCCAACTCAAACCATCCAGCAATTCGCCCGCCTCATCCTACAAGAAACTAGCGCCTTTGGCGTCCGCACCTACGAAACCAAACGCTTCAAACTCCAACAAACCCAATCCATCGTCAATACCCCCTACGGACAAGTCCCCGTCAAAATTGGCCTCCTAGACGGCAAAGCAATCCAAGCCTCTCCCGAATACGAAGCCTGCAAAACCCTCGCCCTCCAAAACAACGTTCCCCTTCAGAGAATTTTCCAAGCCGCCATCGTCGAAGCACGCAACATTCCTTCTCCTCACCCGCAATAAGCCGATAGAAACTTCATCGGCACCGAAGAAAATTGCTTCCTTCCCTATGCCCCCTTCCTCCGGACAGCCAACCCTGAAAATTGACTTGGCCTCTCCTTTCTCCTTCCCTTATCCACTGGCTTCCGCTTTCCTATCTCTATCCGCTAAACACCTATTTGGATATAAAACCCATAATATGAAGAATGCTATGCCCTTCCTCAAAAAACGCAGCAACCCCATGAACCCCATAAAACCCAACTCCAACTTCTTCCCTCCCAACAACTACCAAGCCCAAACCGCCCAACTGCTCTACCAAGGCTATACTTGCGAGAAAATCGGAAAACCCTTGGGATTCAAGTCAAAGGCCAAAGTGAGCAATTTCCTCCAAAAATCCACCAAAACAAAGCCTTTCGAAAGGCCTTGTCGGAATGGATCCCTGGCAAAAACAGCCAAAAGAACGACAAAACCTGAGAAAAAATGCTAGAAAACGCAAAAAAGTTCATTTTCTCCAGAACAAAACCTCTCCTTTTTGCTATTACATGACAACACGCGAAGCATGGGAGAAGAAGGCCGCTCAGGCATCCGCGCAAGCTTTTGCTTGGAGCGGGGAAACCGTGGCGCCGAATGGCTGACAACCGGGCAAACTCAAGAAACTCTGCAGCAAAACCGGCATGGCCATCGCCGCGACAACCATGCTCACCGCAGCTGGGGTTGCCGCAACAGGCCAAGGCAGCGGCAGCGGTTGTCCAAAAGGATGGCGATGAATGCAGCTCTGTTACGCCAGATGGAACTAACTCGTCTTTTAGATGTTGTCCTCCTACCGAAGGTTGCCTGAGGGGTTGGCGAGTGGAGGCTTACTTCACAGGGCGAGGCTGGGTTTGGAAGCAGAAGGCTTGGACTTGTTGCGATGACGGAGAAATAGGATGGTTTGGGCGAGATAAGGATGGTTGTCCTTCGGATTACGAGTAAAATTGGTTAATCTATCTCGCTAATTCCAAAATTATCCAAAAGATATGATTTCCTTGGCAAAATGCGAATTATGTTCCAATTGAACAGGACGACGCTTTCGAGACAAAAGTCAGAGAAACCATTTACTAACACAAAGAGGCGCGGTCTCTGACATCTTTACAACGACAATCTTTGGCGAGGGCGACTATCCAATTCATCTACGCGCACTATGACGGCACTTGGGAAAGTTTCCGCGCCTTTCGCATTCCGCTAAACGCAAAATTGTTGAGCCTGTATAAATCGAATCTGCCGCCGTCTCGCTCAGAATTCGTCAAAGAATCGGAGACAATCAAAGAGGATCCAATGCTCAGAAAATAGCCCTATATCGCCGAGAGTATCGATTCCTTTGATTCCGCGCTCTTCGACGTTAGTTCTCCTATGGCGGTTTTTGAAACTTACTGGCGACTGCTAGTTAAGCGAGCGTATTCTCTTGAGGGAAAACTGGAATACTGCAGGCAGTGCTGGCAAAGTTTGGCGCTAGAAAACTTGCCACTGAAAATTGACAATATCTCTAAAAGTCACAGCAATCCGCAATTCGTTATGTATCAACGATCTACAAACGCTGTATCCGGAGGCGCTGTTCCCGGTTCGAGCCTGTCGTTTCGCCCGTCGCTTGACAAATTGCTTGGAAACGGTTCTGTCAAAGCGGCTTATTTAGCTCTTCTGATTCGTGATAATCGCAACGAGAATCCTTATCCCGTCCATGTGGGATATTATTGGTCTCCGCAGCATAGCAAATGGCTCCCGATGGGGATTCATATAATTGGAGGAGACAAAAAGATTCCATTCGCTACTTTTTCTAAGAAGATGGCTCGGCGGACGGTTTGTTTGAACAATTTGAAACAGATTGGCATCGCCAATCTGCTTTATGCCGAAGAAGATTCTCGCGGTTCTTTTTCTCCTCGGATGGACGGCAACGACTCTGACGTCAACAGGCTGTTCCCGCATTATGTGAGCGACGCGGACTTGTTTCTTTGTCCGTTCACGCGCAATGTTGTTCGCACCAATCGCCAGTTCAACTCTAAGACTGGCAATTGGGAATTAGAGGATTTGAGCTATAAAGCGATTCATTCGGGGCATTTTACCGGCGTCAGTTATATCTATTACGCGTTTATGGGCAAGGGGTCGGTGAAGTATACCGAAGTTCCGTATTATAGAGATGGAAAGAGAATTGATGATTACAAAAGGAAGACTTAGAGGAATGTGGCATCGCATCGGCATCATAACGACGCTTTCGACTTGCGCGGGCAAGTTGCGGGGCCGGCAAACATTTGGCTTTTTGGATAACAATAGTTGCCCCGTAGTGGTGGGCAGTGACAGCAAGCTGGAGATTGGCCTTAAGGGCGGGTCTTACTTTTACGAGTTGTTAGGCTTGAGGGACGTTCGTTATCGGGTGATGGCGAAGCAGTATCGTTGGCATCGGTTTGGGCCGGAGTGGGAGTTGTTGCCGAAGAACAAGATGGCGTCGTTGGATTTTTGTGGAGTTTGTGTATACGTTGGGGCATCGGTTTAAGGAGTCGTAGGACGATTTGGCAGGAGGCGTTGGGGGTGTGAGGGGAATGAGGGATTGGGTGTTTACAATTATCCAGTCGCCGGTTGTTGACTGTTGTTTGTTCGTTGTGGATTGCTGAGCATTTTAGCGCTCTTTTTTTATTTTAATCGCGCGAATTCCTTTGTATGAGGCGCCGGCTATTGGTTGTTGCGTCTAAGACTTTTGTTTTACTTTTACTATTAATTACTAGATGCGGATTGTTGAGAGGTTTTTCATGTATTGACGAGTCGGTCGTTGCGGGGTTGTGAGTGTTATGATTTGATGGAGTTTCAGCGGCAGGGGGGAAAGGGAGTTGAGGTTGGGCTTGGGGAGGCGTTGAGGTATGTGGTTCAGATGTTTTGCGGGGATGTGGAGGGGCTGTTATTGGAGCATGGTCGGGGTTGTGGGTGAGATTAGAGGGTTGGGGGCGGAGAGGGCGTCGATGGTTCATTTGGGTGCGGGACGATTGGGGGAGTTAGGATTGGGCTGGGAGGTGTTGTTTTTGGTTAAATGGTGTATAGGATTGTGTTTGGAGTTTATGAGTGAATGGAAAATTCGGCCTCGGGCGGCTGTGTGTCGGGCTTGCGGCGTTTCTTTTTCGGACGGACAGGTTTATCATACGTTGTTGTTTGATGAGCGTCGGGAGTATTCTCGGACGGATGTTTGCCAGAGTTGTTGGGATGGGCAGTATGGGCATGGCGCTGTTGACCGCAAGGGGTTTGTTTCTCATTGGCGGGCGAAGTTTTTGTCGCCGCCGCCTTCGCCGCCGGAGCCTTTGCAAAGGGAGACGGCGGAGTCGGCGTTGAGGAAGTTGGTTGAGTTAAGGGAGCGGCGGCATCGTCCGGCTTGTTTTATTTTGGCGGCTATGTTGGAGCGGAAGAGGGTTTTGAAGGTTCGGGAGGAAATGCTTCGGGAGGGTTCGCGTGTGTTTGTTTATGAGCATGGGAAGTCGGGAGACGTCTTTGCGGTTCACGATCCTGAATTGAAGTTGAGGGAGTTGGCGGCGGTGCAGAGGGATGTGGCGGAGTTATTGAGGATCGGTGTGGATGCGTTTTTGGGGGCGCGGCAAGATGATGGTTTGGCGGAAGAGGGAGCGGATGGAGCGGTTGAAGCGCCGGCGAGAAAGGTCTGAAAATGGAAGCGAGAGCGGAGAATAGGGATGAGTTGGCTCGTTTGGAGGTGGTTCTTGGTTATCGGTTTCAGCGGCGGGAACTTCTTCGACTTGCGTTGACGCATCCTTCGGCTGTTCGGCCGGGTGAGGGGGATTCCTTGCACAATCAGCGGTTGGAGTTTTTGGGGGATGCGGTGTTGCAGTTGGTGATCACGCATGAGCTTTATGAAAGGTTTGGCGATGCGGGCGAGGGGTTGCTAACGGCGGCGCGGGCTCGGCTGGTGAATGGTCGGTGTTTGGCGGCGCGGGCCGAGAGTTTGGGATTGGGGCAATATCTCCGAATGGGGCGTTGCGAGGAAATCAGCGGCGGGCGGGAGCGTCGGTCTATTTTGGGGAACGCTTTTGAGGCAGTGGCGGGGGCTGTGTATTTGGATTCTGGTTTTGTCTCGGCGCAACGGTGGATTCGACGTTTGTTTCAGGAGGAGTTGAGGAAAATTGAATTGATTCCCAGTTTGGACAATCCGAAGGGCGAGCTCCAAGAGATTCTGCAATCCCGCTCTTCTAATCCTCCTCAATATCAAATAGAGTCGGTTTCCGGGCCGGATCACGACCGTTTGTTTGAGTGCGCCGCTTATCACGAAGGACGGGAGTTGGGACGAGGAATCGGGAAGAGCAAAAAGGAGGCGGAAAGCCGGGCCGCGCTGGAGGCTTTGGCTGTTTTGCGTTTGGAGGGAAAGGGTTCTGTTCCGCTGTTTGAATGATTTTGGCCCGCGCTTATTTTTTCTTTTTCCATTTTTCAATTCTGGCGGATTCGGGGGTCTATGCGCCGGTAGGAGATGTCCACGAGGATGTTGAGGAAGATTAAGAGAAACGCGTAAACCATGGCCAGTCCGACGATCATTGGATAGTCGCGGCTGAGCGAGCTTTGGATGAGGAAGACGCCGATGCCGGGGATTTGAAACAGGTTCTCGACGACAAACGAGCCTGTGAGCAAGTCCGCAAGCAAGGGGCCTGAGTAAGAAACGACGGGAAGCAGGCCAATCGGCAGAACGTGGCGGATGAGGATGGTTGTTTCTCGAAGGCCTTTGGCGCGGGCGGCGACAATGAACTCCGATTGAAGCGTCGATTGAATTCCTTGATGAGCGAGGCGCGCCACATGGCCGGAATAGTAAATGCCCAAAGTGGCGACCGGCAGGAGAAAGTGGGCTGGCGAATCCAAGAGCGCCACCGGCAACCAACGGAGTTTGACGGCGAAGACCATGATCAGGATGGGTCCGACAACCAGCGCGGGAATGCAGATTGCGAGCATAGAGGCCGCATCCGCAAATAGCTGCGTTCCCTTGTGTTTTGCGGTTGCCGAAAGACAACCTAAGGGAACGCCCCAGCATACGCTAAAAACGAAGGCCAACCCGCCCAGCCAGAGAGAAATAGGAAGGCCTTGGGCAATGACGTCGTTGACCGAATGGTTGCGGTGTTTGAGGGAGTTGCCAAAATCGCCTTGGGTTAACTGCCTTAGGTAGTTTAGGTATTGTTTCCATAAAGGAGCGTCGAGCAGGTATTTTTCGCGGAGAAGTCGTTCGGCTTCGGGCGAGGCTAATTCTCGTTCGCGGTCAAAGGGACCGCCGGGCGCCAGCCGAACCAGCATGAACGCAAGCAGGCTTACGATCAGCAACAGCGGAAAAATTCCAAGAAGTCTGCGCAGAAAAAAGTTCATTCTTCAATCCCGGAAAAAGTGCGCCCAATGAGCCGAATCGGGTGTTCCGCTCGGACGTTGGGCTGAATTCCGATGATTTGGTTCGGGTTGTAGCATTCCATAGTCGCATAAAAGTAGAGGGGAATGATAGGAACTTCCCGTTCCACCAGGATTTCTTCGGCTTGCCGGAACCGTTGCATTCGGGTTGGCATTGTAACTTCAGAGTTAGCCTGTTCCAAAAACGCGTCATAAGCGGAGTGCTTCCATCCGGTTCGGTTGTTGCCGTTGTGCGATGCAAACACTTCGAGGAAGGTTTGGGGATCCAGATAGTCTCCCAACCAACTGCTGCGTGAAACACCGTAGCGCAACTCCCGCTGGTCTTGCAGGTAGGCCTTCCATTCCAGTTGCCGAAGATTAGTTTTGACGCCGAGGTTTTCCCTCCACATGGACTGAATTTCCACCGCAATTTGCTCGTTCAGTTTGGAGCTGTTAAAGAGATAATCGATGGGAGGGAAGCCTTTTCCATTGGGGAAGCCGGCGTCTTTTAGCAACTCCTTTGCCGCCGCCGGATCGTAAGCCAAACCTTCGGCAGATTCATAGCCCGGAACTCCGGGCGGCACCAAATGACGGGCAATGCGTTCTCCTGCGCCCGTGATTTTCTCAACAATGCGTTGCCTGCGAATGGAAAGCGACAGCGCCCGGCGGACGCGCGAGTCTTGAAACGGCGCTTGATCAGTGTTGATTCGGAGAAAGTAAGTGCCGAAAAAATCCGCCAGGTGAAAGTCCGGACGATGACGAAGAATCCGTACAAGTTCCGTCGGAATCAACTCTCTGTCCCAAATAATGTCCGCGGCGCCGGTTTCATAAAGGTTGAGAGCGGCGCCGGGATGACTGGTGGGAAGGATGTCGACAATGTCCGAAACCACGTTGTCTCGATCCCAGTAGTTGGAATTTTTGGCCAGCCGAACGCGATCATTGAGCCGCCAAAAATCCAGCGTGTAGGCGCCGCTAACGGGAATGCCGGATTGCAACAGCCAGCGGTCGCCATGCCGTTCAATCAGTTTCTGAGGAACAACCGCCAAAGTTGGAAACGCACAAATATCAAGAAAATAAGGCGTCGCTTGGTTGAGAGAAACCACCAGCGCCAAAGGCGATTCGACCCGAAGGCCGACTTTGTCAAAACTCGCAATCTCGCCGCGGTGAAACGCCTTCGCCCGGCGGACGCAGTAAAGAATACCTGCGTATTCGCACGCGCTTGCCGGTTCCAGCACCCGGCGCCACGAATAAAGAACGTCTTCCGCCGTCAAAGCCGTGCCGTCAGACCAGCGAAGCCCTTCGCGCAGATAGAAGCGATATTCCCTGCCGTCTTCATGGATACTCCACCACTCGGCTAATCCCGGCTCCGGCTTGCCAACGCCGTTTCGCCGAGTCAATCCTTCAAACAGCGAAGAGACAATGCGGCCGTCGGCTTGCCCGTTGATGATGACGGGGTCCAGCGATTCGGGTTCTTTGCCGTTGATGATCACTAAGTCGGCCGGCGGAAGAGACATCGGCCCGCAAGCGGTGGCAACCGTCGTCAAGGCCGCCAAGGCCAGCGTTTGCGCTCGAAAAGTCATATGAGTTTTCCTCTCTTCGTTTCTTGCTCCCTTTTCTCCCGCATCCACTTTTCTATTTTGTCAATCACCTCATCATCCGCCCGACGAACCGGCCTAACGCCGGCTACGGTGCTGGGGCTTCCTTGTCCGTCAAAAGTAAAATCTCCGCGCGAAGTTCTGTTACACCACCTGCATTGGGGAATAATATTTCCCGCTTCTAGATTTTTGTTTGGATCCATATGGCATTTTTCCAGAACCTCCACTTTATACGTAGAATCAAACCGATGATACTCTCCTACCTTTGTGCCGCATGAAGCGCAAGTGTTGTTGTATTGTTTCAATATCTCTTCCCAATCACCTTCCGCCACTGCCGCCCTTCTTTGTAAAGTGGAATGCGGAAAAGACCGCTCGGTTGTCACTAATACATGGCAACCTTCCGGGTTATAGTATTCTTTTCCATCCACTTGAACGGAATCTCCTCTGTTCAATATAAACCAGCCGCCTTGTGTTTTTAGATGTCGAACTTGTTGGTCGGTTGCCGATTTTCCCCGCAGTTTCTGTATCAAAAGCGCAATATCGTCCTTGTGAACTGCCTTGCCCGCAAAGTGTTTTAGAATTGTCAGTTGATGCCATTTAGAAGTTCCTTTCTTCGGGAGTGTAATTCCTGAATGTTTTAAATAGTTTTCCCAATCTGACTGAATTTCTTCAAACACGGCATATAATGTTTCTTTATCAATGGAAAGAACTTCTTCAGTTGGCACTCTTTCAAAGTAGTTTTTGTTCATCGCGAATTCTCTTTGCGGCAATGGCGGCATAATCAGGATCGATTTCAAATCCTATAAACCTGCGATTGTCTTGAAGCGCGGCCACTGCGGTAGTTCCGCTGCCTGTGAAGGGGTCTAATACAATTTGACCTTCTAGGGTAAACAGTCGGATTAGCTGCCGCATCACCGGCACTGGTTTGACGGTGATATGTCCTAACGCGTTTCCTTTTTTGGGTTTGGGACATTCCAAGATGGTACCGGGGAATCCATTGCCGAGGATGGATTGGTCGGGGGACATCAAACCGGTTTTATGTTTGAGCCAGTTTTCGACAAAGGTTCCTTCTCGCGGCTTTTGCGCTAGCAGGATTGGCTCGAATTGCGGTTTTAGTTGAGGCGTTTTCTTTCCCGCAATTTCTTTGGCGATGCGGTTCTTTTCTGAATCGCTAATTTTCATTTTGCGGACAAAGTGATCTTGGGAAAACGCCTTTGCCTGGCCTTCGTATTTCCATGCGAGCATGTCCCGAATTTCAAAGCCCGCTTCATCCAAAGCGTCGCCAATGGCGTAGGCCAATCTTGCTTGGCTGAACATAGCGACGAATCCGCCGGGTTTGAGAACTCGATGCAACGCCTTGCCGATTTCCAAAATAAATTCGCGCAGCCGTTTTGCTTGGCTCTTGTCGAACTTCATTCCCGCGGGCAATCCGCCAATCACTCCCGGCTTTACTCTTCGATTCAATTTGGATTTGTCCCAGTCTGTTCCCATTCCGTCCAGAAAATACGGCGGGTCCGTGGCCGCAAAATGCACAGATTCGGCGGGGATTTTGCGCATTCCCGGCAAGCAATTTTCACTGCGAATGCCAAATCGTTGGCTTTCAGGTTGCTTCGTTTTTTGGATAGAAACTGGCATCCTGTTTTCTGTTCGAGGGAGCCGGTAGAACAAGCAAAAACCGCGGAGTGATTTCTGGCTCGCTAATTGCTGGGATTGGGCGATTCGGCCGGTGTTTCTTGCGGCGGCGGAGTCGTTTCGGGAGTGGGGGCAGAGCCTGTTTCTTCCGGCGTTTCCAGTGGCTCGGCGGTGGAAGCGTTTGGCGGGTTGGCGTTGCCTTCTTCCAAAGCCGAATTTTCTGAATCGGCACCGGGGGCAACTGCGGGTTCGTTAGTGGTTTCGGCCGCTTGACGAGCCGCTTCTTGATTGATTAGGCGGTCTTCCTTGCCCAGATAGGTGTTCAAAGCGGACAGTGCCAACGCAAGTCCCAGGAAAATTCCGGCGCAGTATTTTGTAATTTGCGCCAGCGGAGTGCTGGCTCCGGCGCCAAAGATTGCTTCGGCGGTTCCGCCGCCGAAAGCAAGTCCCGCCCCGGCGTCTTTTTTGGGAAGCTGCGCGAGGATTAGGAACACGAGCAAGATGCAAACGCCGACCAGAACGGCCGTGAAAAGAACGATGATTAGAGGGAGAAAAGACATAACAAAAACTAAACTGAGTTAAAGACAATATCAGTAAAACTGCGAACGTCAAGAGACGCGCCGCCAACCAGAGCGCCATCCACATCAGGTTGGCTCATCAACTCCCGGGCGTTGCCGGGTTTGACGCTGCCGCCGTATTGTATTCGAATTTGCCGAGCAATCGAGCCTCCGTAAGTCGCCGACAGCCGGCCGCGAAGGAAGGCGTGAACTTCCTGCGCTTGCTCTGAAGAAGCCGTTTTCCCCGTGCCGATGGCCCAAACGGGTTCGTAGGCGAGGATGGTTTCTTGAACTTGCGCGGAGGCAAGTCCTGCAAGGCTTCCGGCGAGTTGTTCGTTGACGACGGCTTCGGTCTGTCCGCTCTCCCGTTGTTCCAAAGTTTCTCCAATGCAGACGATGGGTTTGATGTTGGCGGCGTGAGCGGCAGCGGCCTTTTGGGCGATGAGATCGTTGGTTTCTTTTTGGTATTGGCGTCTTTCGGAGTGTCCCAAAATGACGTATCGAACGAGGAATTCTTTGAGGAATTCAGCGGCAATTTCGCCGGTGCGGGCGCCGGCGCCGTGTTCGCTCATGTTTTGCGCACCGAGTCGGAGGTTGGAGTCAATGATTTCTTGGGAAACTTCGCTGAGGGCGGTAAATGGCGGACAAACGACAATATCCACTTCCTTCACTTGGCCGAGATTTCGTTTGAGTCCGCGGACAAGGTCCAAAGCTTCGGCAACGGTTTTGTTCATTTTCCAATTGCCGACGATGATGAGTTTGCGGTCTTTTTCCATTATGCGTTGGGTGGTTTGCGGCTCGAAACGAGTTTACGCGTCGTTTTTGAATTATTTGAAAACAGCGAGAGGCAATTGCCCCCGCCGTGTGTCGATACACACCTGATTATGCAATTACCTAATTGGGAGATCTGTAATTCCTTTCTAGTTTTGCTCTTAGCATCTTCATTTCTTTCCGCCTGCTCAAATAAACCCAAAGATAGACAAACACACGGCCAAAAGATGATTGACAGGGAAGCCAGCCCGATGCGATCTTGAATGTGTAGCTCTCGTTTCATGATCAGCAACTCGATGGTTGTTTCCTTGTCCTCGTTATCCAACAGTTCAGGATACTCCCGTTTGTAGTATTCCCAAAACTTCTTGTCATTTGCTTCGGTAGGTTTGACTCTAGCCGCTTTCAAGGATTCCTGCCATTCTCTGTCAAACTCTGCCTGCCTTCGATTCTGTTCAGCCATGCGTCTGGCATCGTCCCATGCTTTGTTTGATGCTTTCATCCGTCCTCCTTCCTAATCTCTTCGGTCCAAGTCTTTGGCATCCAATTAGGTTTGTAATTATGGCACTTCTGAAGTCGTCGAAGTTTCCTGTAGTCTTCGTTTACCCAATCCCAAAGCAATCCAATCAGGATGGTAAATATAATGAACACACCCGCCACAATTATTATTGACTCCGCCATTTACACACTCTCCTTTTCTTCTGCATGGCGACGCTCCTCAAAGCGTTTCTGCTTGTTGATTTCGGGAATGGCGGCGATACCGGGCAGGTCTTTGCCTTCTAGAAATTCAAGACTGGCGCCGCCGCCGGTGCTCATGAATGTGATTTGATCAGCAAGTCCGGCGCGGTTGACGGCCTTAACGCTGTCTCCGCCGCCAACGATGCTTTTTGCGCCATTGGTTTTGGTGGATTCGGCCACGGCCTTGGCGATGGCAAAGGTGCCAGCGGCAAAACGCTTGTCCTCAAAAATACCCACCGGCCCGTTCCATAGAATGGTTTTGGCTCGAGCGATTTCTGCGGCGTAGGTGGCAACCGTGTTGGTGCCGATGTCCACGCCTTCTTCGGAGTCGGGAATGTTGGGCTCGTTGTTGCACCGCAGGTTTTGGAAGGAACGGCCATTGGCGGAAACAACGGGAGTCGCCACCGTGGTGTCGGAGGGAAGAAGGAGACGGACGCCTCGTGCCTTGGCTTTTTCCATTGCGGCTCTGGCCACGTCCGTTTTGTCCGATTCGACCAGCGATTTTCCAACGCTGCGTCCTTTGGCCAGCTGGAAAGTATAAGCCATGGCGCCGCCAATAAGCAAGACGTCCGCTTTTTCGATCAAACGGTCGATAACGGCAATTTTGTCCGAGACCTTGGCGCCGCCCAGAATCACGACGAAGGGACGGGAGGGTTGTTCGAGTTCCTCTCCCAAAAACTTTATCTCGCGCTCCATTAAAAGACCGGCGGCACAAATGCCTCCCCGTTTGCTGACGACTTCGGCTACTCCTTGAATGGAGGCATGCGCGCGGTGGGAGGCCCCGAAGGCGTCATTCACATAGGCCTCGGCCGGCGCGGCGAGTTGAGCGGAAAAATCGGGATCGTTCGCCTCTTCTTCGGCGTAATAGCGAAGGTTTTCAAGCAACAAAACGTCGCCGGGCAACAACGCTGCCGCTGTCTTCTCCACCTTCTCGCCGACGCAGTCGTCCACAAACGCCACCGGGCGGGCGATCATGTCAGCCAGTTTCCCAGCCACCGGGCGAAGAGACAAAGCCGCCACTCGCCGCCCTTTCGGCCTTCCCAAATGCGCGGCCAAGAGTATCTTGGCGCCTTGCGCGATCAAGCGGTCCAGCGTGGGCAGGGTGGACTCGATTCGCGTGGCGTCGTTGATGATCATCCGCCCATTCTCCTCCTCCATAGGCACGTTGTAGTCCACTCGAAGAAGAACTCGTTTCCCGCCGAAATCGACATCTTTGATCGAAAGCTTTGTCATATCCAAAAAAACAGAACGCAAAGCATAGCGAAGAAAAACGTTGAGGTCAAAGAGATTTTGAGGCGAGTCCGTCAAAATTTTTGAGACTGCCTAACGCCTCCCCCGCAAAGCCATTCCAACCCGCTGTGACTCCACGAACAGGCATCGGCGGATTTGTGGAATTGATTGCTTAACACCTGCCGATGCAAAAGAGAATCGTTTTTCCATTCCTTAGACGCGTCCACAGGTTTGGGAATCGACTCCTTATTTGTTGCCGCTTCAAAAGAATTGTTTCTTATTCATTAGCTGTCAAAGGTTGTTTGTTTATTGATTTTTTCTGGATCTGAATTTAGTAGTATGCGTCTGTCTTTTGCCCGCGCGTTTATAGGATTGGTAAAACGAAAACTATTGCGACGGATTCGGTTATTAGTGCGTTTCGTGGATGACAAGATCGAATCGCATATTAAAAGAAAAGCATGAGATTTTGATTTGGCTTTCTTCTCCGCTGGGTTCTTATTCCAGCGGTTTTTATTTTCTTCGCATTTTTTACTCGATGACGACTTAGTCGTCAGACAGTGATGGAGACGGTTATGAAGTTCCTGTTTATTACTCCGCCGGTGGTAACTTGTTTGTCACTCTTCCGTAGGCAAGCGTTTACGTTGATCGAGTTGCTGGTCGTCATTGCCATTCTTTTGCCTGCTCTTTCAAGGGCAAAATCGACGACTCACAAAGCGGTTTGCCTTAGCAACTAGCGGCAAATTGGGATTGCTCGGCAACTGTACGCGAACGACAACGATGGCTTTTTGATTCCGTTTCGGTTGTCGGAATTGCGGGGTTCTTGGGGCGTTGTTCTTTGCGCTCAGTATTTGGGCGCAAATACGAATCTTTTTGATTGTCCGGCGGAGAAGCGAATTCCTCGCTTAGTGTCTATGGGCAAGGTTCGGCCCGGTTGGTGGGGTTGGGGCTATCAACAAAACGCTATTGGTATACATGACAACAAAGGGAATCGCTATGGAACTGAGGACGATCCCCACTGGGGGATATCAGGGTCTACTTATTTCGGTTCTCTTCGGGAGTCTGTTGTGGTTTCACCTTCGCGCATGGTTGTGCAAGCCGATGGCTCTTCCTTTGGAATGGATTTTCAACGTAGTTCTCCAGAATTGCGGGTTATTGGGGCTTTTGGTTGTCCTTTGGTTTTTCGTTTTCCGCCTTTGGTTTCTGAGCGGGGTACTCTGGTAACCGTGGCTCGTCGTCATTCTGGGCAAGTGAATATTTTGTTTGCGGATGGCCATGTTGGATCGGAGACTCTGCATCAAATGCTTTATCCATCGGTGGAGAATTGGACGCGGTTCAATTATGACAATCGGCAGCATTGGCGGGATTCGGAGATGCCTTCTGCTTCCGGTTGGCAACCTCCGACGCCTTGGGATGAACTGGTGGATTTTTGATGGCGGTTCTGGCATCTGCGCCCATTCTCGACAAGGAGGATTTTTATGAGGCAACCAAGGAAACCGGCGCTTGCAGACGGCGCGAAGGTAATGTAGAGTTTTGGTTATGGAAAGTGATCAACCGCCTAATGTTCCCCGCGTTCGGCTTGTCCAAACTGCTTCTTCCTCTTCTCGGGGGCGGGGATGGTTTTTTTTCAGCCTCGTTCTCTTAATTCTTTTGGGCCTAACTTGGCTGGGCATTCTTGGAGGCGTAGGCGACGATCTTGCGTTGAAGGGAACTTCCGCCGACGGCCTTTGGAAGGAAACCGTTGTCAGAGATAATGCATCCACCAACCGGGTCAAAGTCGCGCTTATTGAGGCGGACGGGATCATTTCCAGTCTGTCCTTGTCTTCGAGTGGAGGAGGGATGGCGTCATCTATTAAACGCCAGTTGCAATTGGCTGCGGAGGACGAAAACGTAGAAGGCGTGCTGTTGCGGATTGATTCGCCGGGGGGCGAGGTTCTTGCTTCGGACGACATTTACCGCGAGATTGAACGATTTCAGAGGGAAACGGGGAAACCCGTTGTAGCGTCGATGTCCGGGCTGGCGGCTTCTGGCGGTTATTACATCGCGGCGCCGTGCCGCTGGATCGTAGCCAATCCATTAACCATTACGGGAAGCATCGGAGTAATCTTGCACAGCTACAACTATCGCGGCCTGCTAGACAAAGTCGGCGTCCAACCCCAAGTGTTCAAAAGCGGACGATTCAAAGACATGCTCAGCGGAGAAAAGCCGCCCGGCGAAATCCTGCCGGAAACCCGGGAAATGTTCCAAGCGATGATTGACGAGGCTTTTGATCGTTTCAAGGAAGTTATCCGCGAAGGCAGATCGTGGGCGCAAAGCCAAAACAACGGCGCCGGCAAGGCTTTGTCAAGGGATTGGGAAACTTACGCCGATGGCAGAATTTTGTCGGGAAAGCAAGCCTTCGAATTCGGTTTTGTGGACGAATTGGGCAACTTCGACAAGGCAAGCGAGCGAATGGAGGAAATTCTCGGCGTCCAAGGCTTCTACCTCATCCAATATCAACGGCATCTTGGACTGGGCGATTTTCTTCAGCTTTTCGGCAGTGCGGATTCCAACCGAATCGAAGTGGACCTTGGTTTTGACTTTTCGCAAATCCAGGCTGGCCGGTTGTATTTTCTCGCCCCGAACTATCTTCACTAATAGAAGCAGTCTTTCTCTATGAACCGGAACGCTGTTGATTCTGCAACCGCAGTATCCGCACTGCTCCTTGTGGCAGACAGCGAACGCAATGCGGACATGCTCTACGCCACCGGCCTCTTCATTCCCGATCCCTTTATCTATTTGAAAAACAACCAAACTGTTCATTTAGTCTTGAGCGATTTGGAAATGGATCGAGCGGC
This sequence comes from Limisphaerales bacterium, assembly GCA_965203425.1. Lineage (GTDB taxonomy): Bacteria > Verrucomicrobiota > Verrucomicrobiia > Limisphaerales > AAA164-E04 > UBA2970. The sequence goes on from OZ241891.1 coordinate 2,069,560, forward strand.
AAAACACCTTCCTGACGCAACCATTCACTCTTTTTCCAAACTGCGGGGACAAACAGCGCAATCCGGCATTCCCAACCCAAACATCGGTCACGTCGCCGGCCGCCTCATGAACAAACTCGGTATCAGCCAAGTGCGAGTTCCCGCAAACTTTCCCTTTGGCATCGCTGAAATCATTCGGGAAACTTGGCCGGACATTTCCCTTTCGCCCGACCGCCTCTTTCCGGAGCGCGCCGTAAAATCGCCGGCGGAAGTTCGCAAGATTCAAGAGATTCTGCGCTTGACCCAAGAGGAATTGCGTGCCGGGATTTCCTTAATCCGAAACGCCGAGATCAAAAAAGACAGACAGCTTTGGCATCAAGATCGTCCCTTGACTTCGGAAAAAGTTCGCGCCGCCATCCATGCAACCATCAGCTCATTTGGCGGACTTCCTAGCAACACCATCGTGGCCGGCGGCAGCCAAGCCTGCGATCCGCACGAACGAGGAAGCGGGCCGTTGAAAGCGCATTCGCCCATCATTATCGACGTATTTCCCCGATCGGAAGCCACCGGTTACTTCGGAGACTTGACCCGAACCGTCGTCAAAGGCCGCGCCTCGGAGTCCATCCGCAGAATTTACCAAAGCGTTCTGCAAGCGCAACAAACCGCGCTGAACGCAATCCGCTCCGGCGCAAAAGCGCGAAAAGTTCACGAAGCCATCCAAGGCGCCTTCGAATCTTCGGGCTACAAAACCGAACGGCGCAATCACCACATGCAAGGCTTCTTTCACGGAACCGGCCACGGTCTTGGATTGGAGCTGCACGAAGCGCCCAACATCGGGACAAGCTCTCTGGACATCCTCCAAACAGGAAACGTCGTCACCGTGGAACCCGGCCTTTACTACTCCGAAATCGGCGGCGTCCGCATTGAAGACGTCGCGCTGATCCAAGAGAATGGACATCCTCGCTCGCTCACTGATTTTGAAAAAACACTGGAACTCTAAACCTTCCCCAATCCACCTTATGCAACCTATGGACGTCCAAGTGATTGGAAACAGCCTCGTCATCAAATGGGACGACCAAAAAGAAAGCTTTATCCCGCTCCAATCCCTGCGCCGTTCTTGTCCCTGCGCAAGTTGCCAAGGAGAAAAAGACATCATGGGCAACGTCTACCAACGCGCTCCAAAACCCTTGACGCCCGAAGCGTTCGCCTTGATCCGCCTGACAAAAGTAGGCGGTTACGCTCTTCGGCCAACTTGGGCTGATGGACACAACACCGGTTTGTTTTCCTTTGATTACCTGCGCCAGCTGGCAGAAGCCGATGAAAAATCCAGATAACAACCTTCTAGAAATTCGCAAGCGTAGATCGCCGGCGAAAGAAACACCAAGTCGTTACCCGATTTATAAATTTGCATTGCGTTATATTTTCCCTCGAAAAGAAACGTAGTCGTCCACGTCCAAGAGGTCGAACCAAGTAATAATATCATCCCGGCCGGGCGCGATGCGTTCTTGAATCGCATTGAAGAATTTCCGTGACTCGACGTCCGAAGGCGCCCGCCGCATTTCTGACTCAGACCACGATTCAACCTCCGCCCAGCAACGTGGTTGAGACGTTGATTTGCGAACCCAATGCAAAATCAACTCATCCGACTTTCCTGTCGCTAGTTGATTCATCAACGAGTTGGGACGGATGCCGGTAAAGCCAAAAAACCGGCGGTCCAAAGGAGAACTGAACTGATAGGCGCCGTTTTTCCCGGCAATGGTCGCCCGTCCCTTATCCAGCAAGCGCGGCAAAATCACATACCCTCCCAAGCGCACTCGAGGACTTCGAGGCGGCGCCTTTGTCAAATCTGGTCCCGTGATAACCATAAATGAATAACGTCACTTTTGAACGCTACAAGATTAACCAACGTCACAAGCAACTATCTCTTCTTCCGCTCGCTTTCCCGCCGCGCCAATCTTTCCAATCGTTTATTCATCTCTTATCCTTACATGGTAATTCGAATCTCCGTTCCACATTGAAAACACTGCACCAACTTGCGGTCATTCCATAATTCTTGCGGATGATACCTAAGGCAGTTATAGCCTGTTACCATGGGTTTAGTCTCGATTTTTCGATGCCACTTTTCATGCAATATATCCATGGCCTTTTGCCGGCATGCTTTCAGATCGCAGTTAGGGCATTTCATATAAGGGGACGTACTGCGATCTATTCTCGTCCTTGCACTTCGGGCATTGATAAACCTTCTCCTTCTCGTTCATGAGATTCTCGATCTTTCTTTTTACAAAAGCTGCCGCGAGAAAGCTCTTTTGTCGCCGTTTTTCCTTACTTGAGCTCGATCTTGGAAGTTGTGAATTCCAGCCGTCCGTCTATTTCAGCCACGGTTCCCTCAGCGACAATGGAAGCAGTGCCTTGGCAAAGATGACGGTGGAACTTTTTGCTGACGCTGTTTTGATCCAAAATATAAAGAACATCCTTCCCGTCTGTGGAAACGCGGATTGCATTTTGGCACACCCGGCTTTTGCTCAGCTCACATTTTAGGCAAAGCCCGACGCCTTCCAGCTTCTTGGACTCCTGCACTTCCAATTTTATCGCCGTAAAGATCGGCCGGCCTTTTTCCCGCAACAATAAATCTCCCACGGCGATGATGTTCGCGGTTGAGGTGCAGACGTTTTTATGGAAATCCTTGCTCAGGTCATTATCGGCGAACAGATAAATCCACTCTTTGCCGTCTTTGACGAGCTTCACGGCGTTTTGGCATTGGGCAGTCTCTCCCAACTCGCACTTGGCGCACATGCCCAAGCCCTTGATCGTTGTTTTCTGAACGGTCTTTTCTTCTGGCTTTTTCGCTTTTTCAGGCTTGGCCGCTTTGGGCTTGGCCGCCGCCGGTGCCTTTGCTTTTGCCAGCTCAATCTTGGACGGCGTCAACTTCTTGACGCCCGCAAACTCCGCCACTGCGCTAATCTTCCCGGAAACCACGACGGCGGCAGTCTTTTGGCAAATCTGCTCGTGAAACGCTTTGCTGACGTCGTTATCCGTAAGGATGTAAAGAACTTGCTGGCCCTCTTCCAGCGCGCGGACACCGTTCTGACAGGCGGGAGTCAAATCCAAAGCGCACTTCAAACAAAGCCCTTCGCCCTTGACCACTTCCTCCTTGCGCAAACTCAACTTGCTTGCGGTAAAAACCTTCTTGCCTCCGGCTTCTTGGAAAACGCCGACCGCCGAAATGTCGGCACTTCCCGTGCAAATGTTTTTGTGAAACGCCTTGCTGACGGCGTTGGCCGTCAGAAGATAAATCACTTCCTTGCCGTCGACGCTCACCTTAATGGCGTTTTGACACGAATCCGTCTGCCCCAGCGCGCACTTGGCGCAAAGCCCGACGCCGTTAAGCGTCACCGATTCTTCCGCAACCGCCCGCAACGAAGAGACGCCGCACAACAAGAGAATCACTCCCAAAAATCCAGTCCACTTTTTCATCATCAAAACCAATTCAACAGTTTATTCCTTCCAACTCTGTGCAACCCTGATGCCAACCGCCCAGCAACGGCGCAACACCGCAAGTATCAGGCGAAGAATCAAGACGCCGCCTTTTGTAGCCGTTATCCACACTCTTTGCAACCCTATTTTGCGGAAACTTTACACAAATTCGCCCGCGCACGAAATCCACCCTCCAAAATCCAGCCAAAACAGCGGCAAACCGCCAGCACAAAACGCGGCGCATTCCGCAAGTTCAACGCGCTTCGCAGTTCTTATTTTGGATTTGCCTAACAATTCCGGTAAACTCAATTGCATGGAACGCTGGCGCCTTTTCTTTCTTTTAACGGTGGCATTTTTTCTATTTTCGGAAGCCACCTCTTTGAAAATCACCGACGCTGAAACCGGCAACTTGGAACGACCGACGAGCAACTTCATCAGGATCGGAAATCTCGGAAACAACAATCAAACAGCCGCCGCCTCATTGACGACCGGCGTTCATCCGCTCGGCTATCGATTGAATCAAGTGATTCTCAAAATGGGCATCGGCACGGCGGTTTTGCCTTTTTCCGTTTCCCCGCCAACTTCCAATATAGCGCTTTTCCATTCATCGCCTTCCGGACCCTGCGCATTGCGGGCAACACCTTCGCAAGTGCCTTGTCGAGCGGCGATTCCCCCAAGTCGGCGGGACAATATGCTTACCGATCACCTACAAACGTTATTTTAGCGCCGAATACAACTTACTACATAGTCGATTCCGCGCCGGACGGATTTCAGAACACTTTTTCAATTGGTCGCTCACTGCCGATCCTTTGGAAACTGTATCGGAAAACGGATGGAGCCTCGGCGAGTTGTATTCCAACGCCAATGTGCTGGGACGCGGCTAGATTATAGGCGCTGGTTACCCTCAGTTTCGGGTGGACGCCGTTCCAATATCCGGCATTCTTGGCATCGCAATAAACGAAGGCAAAGTTACAATTAAGTTTGCCGGAACGCTTTATTCTCCGAATAGTGTAAAAGGCCCCTATACGCCGGTGTCAAGCGCAATAGAAAAAGAGCGCTAAGATCCTTCTTCCGTGTTTGCCGTAGTAGATATGAGAACGGCGCAATTCTATATCGCGCGTTGAGTTTTTAAGAGCAAGACAAAAGGCCAAGCGTTTGCGCCGTGGGAGAAGATTTACGGGGAATCTCCCAACTGCGCCTGTAGGGTGAACAAACGCTGTTTAAGTTCTCGAATAATATTATCTCCTCTCACCTCGTCGTAACGGTTTCTATTTTCATGCGGATCTTCAGTCAAATCATAGAACTCCCATCGTTTGTCTTCCGCAACATTAGAAAGTCCGTCAAAATAAATTAGTTTTCTTGTTTTCGTTCGAATGCCAAAATGCGCGGGCCGCCATTCGCTGTTTTCAAAATAACGATAATACATCGCATCCCGCCAGTCCGCCGGGGTTTGACCGCGAAGATTCGCTCGGAAACTTCGCCCCTGCATAGAAGCGGGAATGCCCGCGCCGGCGTAGTCCAGAAACGTCGAGGCAAAGTCAATGTTCAGAATGACGTCGTCTACCGTGGTCCCTGCGGCGATCTCTTTTGGATATCGAATGACAAAAGGCATTCGCAAACTCTCCTCAAGCATAAACCGTTTGTCGAAATAGTTGTGCTCTCCTAAAAAATAACCTTGGTCGCTTGTATAAATCAAGATGGTGTTCTTTGTTAATTTATGGCGATCCAAGTAATCTAGGATTCGCCCGACGTTCTCATCAATCGCCGCCCCGCAACGAAGAAAGTCTTTGATAAATTTTTGGTAAGTCTCTTGTCGAACGATTGCCGGATCTTCAGAGGACAACACAAGCCTGCCGTCGCCGTGGTTTCCCGCCGAGGTCATTCGCTCCGTCAAGATTTCTAAAGGCCAACCAGGAATTCGACTATTGGCCGGCCCCGTAGTTCCCATAAGAGAAGACGGCTCGGGGATTTTTACATTCTTATATAAAGAATTGTATCTTGGAGGAAACTGCCACGGCGCATGCGTGGCTTTGAAGTGAAGCATCAAACAAAAGGGTTTAGAGGCATCGCGGCGATCCAGCCATGCCAGCGCTTTCTCTGTGAACACGTCCGCGGAGTAAGATCCTTTCTGTGCCTTGCCTGAGTTCATTTTCATTTCATACATCACCGGTTCCCGGTAACGCCCTTGCCCTTTGATGATATTCCAATAGTTGAATCCCGAAGGCGCTTCTTTCAAATGCCATTTGCCGATCAAAGCGGTTTGATAGCCGGTTTGTTGAAGCCGTTTGGCAACGTTGTCAGCCTTGCTCGGCAAGGCGTCGCGGAGAGTTTTCACACCATTCCTATGGCTATACTGTCCGGTCAAAATGCTCGCTCGGCTGGGCACGCATATTGAGTTGACGCAGAAGCAGTTTTTCAAAAGAGCGCCTTCGCTTGCCAAGCGGTCGATGTTGGGCGTTTTCGCATAATCCGCCAACCGCCCGCCATAACATGACCAAGCCTGGCTGGTATGATCGTCCGCCATGATGAAAAGAATGTTCGGGCGGCTCGCTTCCCCGTCAGCCGACACGATTCCCATGCATCCGCAGAGTATCGCCGTCAACCAATGGCGTTTGCATTCCCACGAAATCAGCGCCGCCGTTTCTTCAAAAAAACTCTGCAACTTTTTCATAAAAATAAGGATCGCTGGAGGAATCCTGCCTCACTTCCAGGCCTCGGGCAAGATTAAACTTTTGTTGACGATGTCATTTTTCAAAAAAGTTTGACTGCGTCCGGCCTTGTTTCTCTTTCAATGCGAATAAGAAACTAGGGGTTGCGGGTTGGCCGAGCAATTCTCAGAATTCTCAGCGATGTTCTTTATCCATACTGGATGGACGGTCGGGACTCTTTTCGCGCCAACACGAATTCGGTGCTGTTGTGTTAGCGTAGCAAAAAGTCTTGCGGAAAGAGGAGGATTGGCAGCTTAATCAATAATTTCGTATGAACATTGTAAAATTTTGTGTTTTTGTTTGCGTTTGTTTCTGTTTGTGGATGAGGAACGATGGCGGCGTTGTATGGGGGCAGGAGACAACGGACGGAGCCGTCGACGATTCCAAGGCGAAGACGCTTTATACTTACAAAGAGGTTCCCGATCCGGACGGGATTGGGAAGTTTTACTTTGGGCGGGAAATTGCTCAAGTGATGGGGCATTTGGGCGCGGGTTGGTTGGAGCGAAGTTCGCGGGAAGCGGAAGAAGCGCCGTCAAAATTGATGAATGCGTTAGCACTCAGACCGGGAATGGCGGTGGCGGACATTGGCGCGGGAAGCGGTTTTTTTACACGGAGGATTGCGCGGCGCATTGGAGCGAGTGGAATAGTCTACGCCGTGGATATTCAGCCTGAGATGTTAAAGATTCTCAAAGCCAACATGGAAAGGCGGGAGTTGACGAATTATCGCCTCGTGCAAGGCACGGAAAAGGATCCGAAACTGGCCGAAGGGTCGGTGGATTTGGCAATTTTGGTTGATGTTTATCATGAGTTTGCTTTTCCGCACGAGATGATGATCGCGATTCGAAAAGCGTTGAAGCCGGGCGGCCGGGTTGTGTTGGTGGAATATCGGGGGGAAGACGACTGGGTGCCGATCAAGCCACTCCATAAGATGACCCAATCACAAGTGAAAAAGGAAGCGGCGGCGCAAGGGTTTAAGTGGATAGAGACTTTGGATGTATTGCCGAGGCAGCATATTCTCGTTTTTGGAAAAAAGGAATAGTCGTCTTGTCCAAAGAAAGCGCTTTTTCAAACGCGCATTTTGCCTGCAAAGATGGCGTCTTTCCCCAATGCTTCTTCGATGCGGAGGAGTTGGTTGTATTTGGCGACGCGGTCGGTACGGCTGAGCGAGCCTGTTTTGATTTGCCCGGCGTTTGTGGCGACGGCAATGTCGGCAATGGTGGCGTCTTCAGTCTCTCCGGATCGATGGCTGATCACAACACTATACGCGTTTGTTCGGGCTAATTCAATTGCGTCAAAGGTTTCCGTGAGCGAGCCGATTTGGTTGACTTTGACGAGTATGGAGTTGCCCACGCCTTCGGCGATGCCGCGCCGTAAAAAATTTACGTTGGTGACAAAAAGGTCGTCGCCCACAAGTTGAACTCGGCTTCCGATCTTGTGGGTGAGCAGTTTCCAGCTTTCCCAATCGTTTTCCGCGCAGCCGTCTTCGATGCTGATGACGGGATATTTTCTGATGAGTTGGTCGTAATAATCTACCAGTTCGGAGCCGGAAATTTTCTCTCCCGTGCTTTTTTGGAAAACGTATTTCTTGCTCTCGGCGTCGTAAAACTCAGAAGAGGCAACGTCCAGAGCCAGAAAAATTTGGTCGGCGGCCCGGTAGCCTGCCTTTTTCACGGCGGCCAAGATGGATTCAATGGCGTCTTCGGCGGAACAAAGATTGGGAGCGAAGCCTCCTTCGTCGCCGACGGCCGTGGAAAGCCCTTTGTCTTTGAGAACGCTTTTGAGCGTGTGGAAGATTTCGGCGGCGGCTTGCAAGGCTTCGGAGAAGGCGTCAAATTTTTGGGGAACAATCATGAACTCCTGAAAGTCGATGGGAGCGTCGGAGTGCGCCCCGCCATTGATAACGTTCGCCATGGGAACGGGCAACACTTTGCCGCTTGTGCCGCCTAAATATCGAAATAACGGCTGGTCAAGATGCGTCGCGGCGGCTTTGGCAACGGCCAAAGAAACTGCGAGAATGGCGTTGGCGCCGAGTTTCTGTTTGTTTGTCGTGCCGTCCAGATCCAACATGATGCGGTCCACTTCGAGCTGATCCAGAGCGTCCACGCCCCGCAGTGCCGGCGCTATGGTTTTTTTGACGTTGTCGACCGCTTGGGAAACTCCCTTGCCAAGATAGCGATCTTCTGTGCTGTCGCGCAATTCGACGGCTTCGTTTTCTCCCGTGCTGGCGCCTGAAGGAACGGAGGCTCGGCCAAGGCCGCCGCTTTCCAAAAGAACGTCTGCTTCTACTGTGGGGTTGCCCCTAGAATCCAGAATCTCGCGCGCATGAATTTGGTATATTATGCTCATTAATCTTTTTTGTTGGATCGCAAAATAAATAAAATATTATAGACTGCCTTTGCGTTGAGTCAAGCATTTCCACTCGGTGCTTTCTCTAGAGAATTTTTTCCTCTTTTAAGTTAAAAGGAAGCAGTGAATTCGGCGATCATTGTTGCGGCGGGCAAAGGAACTCGAATGGGAAAATCCTCAGACAAATTGTTTCTTGAGGCCAAAGGAAAGCCGATCATCGCGCATACGTGGAAATGTTTGGATCAATCGCCCGCCCTTGATGAAATCATCATGGTTATCCGCCCAGAGCAAGAAGCGGCGTTTCGCCAAACGGCTCGCTGGATCGGGGCAAAGAAACCCTTTCAATTGGTGCGCGGAGGCGCAAGACGCCAAGATTCCGTGATGCGAGGATTAGAGACGACGAACAAATCGGCTTGTTTGGTCGCCGTTCACGACGGCGCAAGGCCCTGCGTCTCCGATCGAATTCTTGCGAACTGCTTCGCAGAGGCCGGACGTTGGGGCGCCGCCATTGCCGCCGCAAAAGTGACGGATACTTTGAAGGAGGCCGACGACAAGCAAAGAATTTACCGAAATGTGGACCGCGCGCGGCTTTGGGCGGCGCAGACGCCGCAGGTCTTTCGCCGTGAAATTCTTATGCGAGCACTGCGATACGCGCAAGAAACCGGAGCGCAGATCACGGACGAAGCGGCGTCTTGCGAATTGATTGGGCAACCGGTCATTCTCGTGGAAAACCACGATCCCAACCCGAAAGTGACCGTCGAAGCGGATTTGCCGTTTGTCGAGTGGTTGCTCTCTCGAAAATCTCAAGAATGAATCTTGCCATGGATCGCAAAACGGATTATTTTCTTCGGCAGTCAACGCAGTTTTTAAGAACCATGAATGCCGCCAAACGATGCATCCTCTTTTCCTCCATTTCCGCAATTCTGGCCCTGAACCTCCTCTTCGGAGCGCTTACCTACCAAGACTCGGCCAAAGCGGGAACCGAAGACTATCCTTATGAAAATCTGGAAGTCTTCGCCCACGTGCTAGAACAAGTTCGGGAAAAGTACGTCGACAAGGAAGGGCTGACGTACAAGTCCCTGATCCAAAGCGCCTTGAAGGGGATGCTGACTTCGCTGGACCCGCACAGCGAGTTTATGAATCCTACAAAATACGAGGAACTTCGCAAAGACACCGAAGGCGCTTTCGGCGGAGTGGGGATTGTGATTGAACTCCGGGATGATTTTCTCACCGTCGTCGCGCCGATAGACGGCACGCCGGCAGCCCGCGCGGGCGTGCTTTCGGGCGACCGCATCGTCAAAATTGAAGGCAGAAACTCCAAACGCGCAACCATCCAAGACGCCGCCCAAAGACTCCGCGGCAAACCCGGAACCGACGTCGCAGTCACAATCTTCCGCCCCAGCAACGGCACTACCAAAGAAATCCGACTTACCCGAGCCGTCATCAAAATCCGAACCATCAAGGACATTCACGGCCGTCCGGACTTCGAATTGAGCGAAGATGGTATCGGCTACATTCGAATTATTCAATTCGGCGAGAAAACCAGCGACGATCTTCAAGAAGCCATCGACCGGCTCACCGAACAAAACATGGAAGCGCTCATCCTCGACCTTCGCGGCAACCCCGGAGGCTTGCTGGATCAAGCCGTGGAAGTTTCTGAAAAGTTCATCCAACCGGGACAACTGGTCGTTTCCATGCGAGGGCAAAAACCTTCCACGCCCTCTGTGCGTCGCGCGCGGGCAAAGAATCCGCTGCTCGACGTTCCCATGGTTGTGTTGGTCAACCGCGGCAGCGCCAGCGCTTCCGAAATCGTGGCCGGTTGCCTCCAAGACTGGAAGCGGGCCATCATCGTCGGCGAAAAAACCTTCGGCAAAGGATCCGTCCAAAGCATCTTGCAACAACCCGACGGCTCGGCGCTCCGCCTCACCACCGCAGAATACTACACCCCAAACAAAAGAACCATTCACAAGCAAGGCATTGTCCCCGACATTCTCGTCCCCATTTCTTCCGAAGACATGGAAGCCCTCTACTACCAACAATACCCGGGAGGAGTCGACAACCTCTCCCATCTCTCCGAAGAACAACGAAAAAAAATCCGCTACGCCCGAGACGAACAACTCGACCGCGCGCGGGACATCCTAAACGGAATCCGCCTTTATCAACAGCGCGTCAAAAACTCGGCCGACAAAATCGCCAAAAAATAACCAACCGACAAAGCCCACCTCCACATCAGACTCAACCCAGTCGCAGATTGAACCTGCTTGCCTTCGAAACCAGTTGCGACGAAACCAGCGTCGCCGTTCTCCGGGACAATCGCATCGTTGCCAACACGGTCGCCTCGCAAATCAAAACCCACGCCGCCTACGGCGGAATCGTCCCCGAACTAGCCGCCCGACAACACCTCCAAAACATTCGCCCCATCCTCCAAACAGCCCTGGTCCAAGCCAAACTCTCTCCAGCTGATCTGAACGCCGTCGCCGCCACGCAAGGTCCAGGACTGCCTCCATCTCTAATGATTGGATTCCGCGTCGCCCAAGGCTTTGCCTTCGCCCTCAACCTTCCCTTCCTCAATCTTCATCATCACGAAGCCCACCTATACTCCCCGTGGATTTCCGGCAACCCGCCGCGCGTCGAATTCGAAAAATTTCGACCCAACATCTCCTTGATTGTCAGCGGAGGACACACCCTGCTCGTGCGCGTTGATGCGCCATTGCGCCACAAAGTGCTGGGAAACACACTCGATGACGCCGCCGGAGAATGCTTTGACAAAACCGCCAAACTCATCGGCCTATCCTACCCCGGCGGCCCAGAAATAGATCGACTCGCCGCCGAAGGAAACCCCAACGCCTTCCCATTTCCGCGCCCGATGCTACAAGAAAACAGCCACCACTTCAGCTTCAGCGGCCTCAAAACCGCCGTGCGCTACTTCCTAAAAAAACACCCGGAAACCCTGCAAAACAGCCAATCCATTCGCGACCTCTGCGCCAGCATCCAAACAGCTATCGTCGAAGTTTTGGTAGCGAAAACCATTCGCGCCGCCGAAAAATGCCCCCAAAACACTATAACCGCTTCCGGCGGCGTAGCCTGCAATTCCAGCCTGCGTTCCGCCCTCCGCAAAGCCTGCGATCAAAAAGGACTCTCCCTCCGCCTCGCAATGCCCCACTTATGCACCGACAACGCCGGAATGGTAGCCGCGCTAGCCGCATGGCATCTCAAAGCCGGCCTGGCAAAACCCGTCAACGACCAAGACATCCAACCAAACCAGCCATTAACTACCTCAAACACAACTTCCTAAAACTATCATCACAATTTACATCACACAAACCAACTCCACTTCAACAAAAAAGCCAATTCCAAAGAAAGGAAGGGAATTGGCTTTGGCTAGGTTTCAGTTTATTAGTTTTGCGGTGTTATTTCATTAGCAAAGGATCGCCGGGCTTGAGATCCTTTTCGTAGTCATGCTTGTAGGCAAAGCTACCTTGATATTGCATGAACTCTTCCTCCGGAATTTCAACCAAGATTCGATCTCTGATCTCAAAGGCAGTCTCCATATGCATTAATTCTTCCCCCGGCAACAGGCGTTTTCCAGCTAACATATTGCCTGCAATAGCTTCATGAGCTCTATTAGCTTTTTCTTGCCATGTGCTATATCCGCGCTCGTTGAAAGTGATGCCACTCGCCCTACCCTCCGGATCCTCCTCCGCTTTAATTGATCGTTCATAGTAAGCCTTTATTGCAGTATAGACATTACCAATACGTTCTGGATTATTCCCGTAGCCATATTCTTCCATGATATTGACCAACATTTCAAAGCCTCTGGTGTAGCGCAAAGGATTCTCGTAAAAACGCCTGATGAAACCATGCCGCGCCACGGCAAACATCATCTTTTCTTCGTCTTCATCCCTGACATTCCACTTCTCGCCTTGCGGCGGAACATAAACCAACTCAGGGTGATAAGTTGGCTCGAAGGGAAAGTTTTCCACCCATTCCTTTCGATCTTCCCAATACTCTCGCTCCGCTTTTTCTTTGGCTGCCTTGGCAGCGGCTTTGGCGGCTAGTTCTTGCTTATACTCCTCCGCTAGTCGAGCAATCCTCGCTTCTTCTGCGGCAGATTCTTCGTTGGCTTGTCGCCAAGCTTCGGCGGCCGCTTGCAGTTGATCTTGTTGACTCCTCTGCTCTGCGCTTCGTTCGTTAGGCTCTAGAGAAGTTTCCTCTTCTTCCATTACTTCTACAGCCGGTTCCAATTCGACTGTTGTTCCTTTCTTCTTTCCCCCGAAGACTAGCAACAGGGCAACAATGGCGCACATCCCGGCGCCTAAGTATATCATCCACTTGTCGTTTATTCTCTAGTTTCCTTTCTATTCCGTTGTGCTGGGAACATTATTTGCTTGTCCCGGCTGATCAAACTTGATCTCTTCAATCTGATACTCTTCGCTCACTTTTTCCTTGTAGTAAGTTTTTTCCATGACCACCCGGTTAGTCATACCGGGCCAAGTGTGAAATTCGTACATATCGAGGTCCCATTCTCTATTGGGAAACTGGCTTTCAAAACCAATCATCCGCAGCTTTTTAAACCGTCCCTTCACGTCGTGTTTTACCGCTCGGCGCTCAGCGGCGCCTTTCGCGTCCATGTCGATGACTCGCTGGTTGTCTCCCAAAGTAAAACGAATGCCGTGTTGCTTTACCAAGTGGGATTGATTGAAGTCGCAGGTGACTTTTATCGTCAATAACGGAATCTTCATGAGCAATCTCTGTTGAGTTTGATCTCTTCTTTCGTTCTTGCAATCGCATTCTTGTCGTTCGACAAGCAAATCATGATCCCAATGGCATCGGGCCGTTGATATCGTTTGGCGGCCGCAAAACGCGAGAAATCCCCACTTGTTCCTCTATGGCATCTATTGAGAAGATTGAAGCGGTTGTCCATCGATGGCAAGAGGCGGCACAAATCTAAACGATCTGGGGATCCTGCTTTTTCGCAATTCTTGGGAACTTTTTCTTTTTCTTTTGCGCTGATGATGTTTTCTGATTTTTCACGGTGGCGTTGGATTTTGCGAGCGATTGTTTGGGAAGGGTCTTTTTAGTGGGCGCAATTGGGAATTGGACGCAAAAAATCTCTTGTTTTTCTTAAATTTCTAAAGTAGTCTGTCTGGTTGTTTGGGATGATGATTTATACGCAGGCTGGTTGGTTTCGGCAGTTTCGTGGAGTCGCGGGGTTGTTGGGGGGTTGTCTGTTGGGAATGTTTGTCTGGGGAGAGGATGCATTGTCTCTGCAGAGCGCGGCAAGTTTGGAGTCAAGATTTGAAGATCGGATTTATCCTTTGCTGTTGCGCGGCGGCGAGGTTGGTTGCGTTGGTTGCCATGATGAAGGCACAAGCGCGGACCTCGTTTTTATTGGAGATTCGCGGGATGACTTTCGGATGTTGCTTGCCAACGGTTATTTTGATGTTTCGCGGACGGATGGATTGTTGGATCGTTTGGAGGCAGAAAATCCAAAGCGCCGGATGCCCAAAGGGAAAGAGGCAAGACCGTGGTCGCCCGAGGAGATTGAATTGTTGCGAGCCTTTGCGCAGGAAGTTGAGGCGGTTTCCGGCGGTGAATTGAAGGACGAAGGCTTCCCGCCGGAATTATTGGCGCCGTATCGCGGCGAAGGAAAAAGGCAGGCGGACACGCAGTTTCTGACTTGGACGCAGTTGAAGGGAAAGGTAGAGGCGATATTTGGCGACGACTGGGTGCGGAACGGCGTGGATTTGTTTCGGGCGAATGTTGCTCTTTTTGGCGGCGCGGATTTTGAGAATCGCTTTAATGAATCCAGCCGGGCGACTGTGGGCTATTTGACGACTTTGGAGCAAATGGCGCGAGATGTGGCCGAGCGCGCTTATGTTTCCCGATCAGGACCCTTTGCCGGCGAGGATTTCTGGGGGTTGCGGGATGCGAATTGGGAAGCGGCGGTTGGTTATTTGTATGAGCGCGTTCTTTTGCGGGCGCCGACGGATCGGGAAATCGAAGCGGCCGAACAGATTTTTGCTGATTTGAAGGCGAGGGAAAGCGAGATTTCTGGGCGCGGTTATGATTTGGTTTTTGCTTTGGAAGTGACGGACGAATCCACCGGACTGCGTTCTGTCCAGACTATGAATCTGCCGGTGACTGCCGACGGTTTGCCGATTAACCAGCAGTTTCTGAATCAGGAAATTCCGGAAAATGCCGAAGAAAAGAATCTCGCTTGGCAGAAGCTGGACGACGTGTTTTTTCTTCGCGCTGACGCTTTGGGGCAGAGCTTGATCATTCACACACAGGAGACAGACGCGCCGGTTTCCTTTGCCGGATTGTTGTTGGAGCATGTGGATGGGGACACGGTGGAATGGATCGATGTTGGAGATGAGCGCGTTCAGTTCGAGGGCGGTTGGAAGATCTCGGAAAGAGATGGGCGTTGGAGCGCGGAGGAAGAATCCGATGCGGCGGAAGGCACGCATATTCAAGTGCCGTTGTCGCCGGAATTCGACGGAAACTATCGTTTAAGTTTGTATTGGCGTCCTCGTGATTTTGCGGCGCGGGAAGTGTTGGTAGAAGTGCGTCACAGCGGTGAAGAAGGCTCGATGGCCAACAAATCCGTGGGACCCATTTTGCAAGGCGGCCTAGTGCGCTACACTTTTGATGGGCGGAAAGACACAGTTCCGTTTGTGGAATTGGAGCCGGTCTTTCGTTTTGGCAATTCTGGTTATGTGGAAATCAACAATCGCGACACCATAAGGAAGGTCGCCGTTGGTCCCATGGTTTTTTTGGAGACTTCCAACGGGCAAGAGTTTGAAGTGAATACCAAAGAAGCGGAAGGATTCGGCGACTGGTCTCCGTTCAAGGCGGTTTCTTTTGGCGCCTACAATCATCGAGGCACTCGTGTGGAAGACAAAAACCAACGAAAAGGCGAGTTGTTTTTGCGCTATTTTCCCAAAATTCGATCTAAAGACGGCTGGTTGCCTGATGCGTTTTACCGTTTTCGAATTTATTATCCGGGGAAACGAGATCACGAGCCTCGAACGCCGATGGCCGTCCGCGCGGAGGCCTCTTCGCCTTTGATTCGGCTGAGCAAGCCGTTGCGCGTTCAGGCCGGCACTCGGGCAAAGTTGGACGCTTCGAAATCCTTCACAATCCAAGGGGGCCGGTTGCGCTATCAATGGAGGCAATTGTCCGGGGCGCCAATAGAAGAGCGGATGGACGGGGAGCTCTTGTCGTTTGAAGTGCCGCGTCAAGACGCTGAATTCCAAGGCTGGCTGGCTTTGACACAGGCAATGATGAGGCACCCAGATTTTCTTTTTACCCGGGCGCCGGCGCTGGATTGGGTTGCCGAAGAAACCGATCGGTGGCGATTGTTACTGTCTCGCTTGGCATTAGACCTTGCGGGGCGGGCGCCGACTAAAGATGAGTTGCGCCGATTTCTCAGCAACTGGAACTGGGAAGAAGCGGTAGACTACTATTTGGCTTCTGAGGATTTCCGGAGGTTTTACTATCATCGAATTCGGCTTTATCTAGAAAGCCAAGGCACAGAGAGCCAAGATGAGCCGGTGCGGTTGTGGTGCTATGTAGCGTTTCACAACCGACCCTTCCAAGAGATTTTGACTGGGAACTACACTGTGGACGGCGCTATGAACCGAAGAGAGAGGCCCGGTTACCATGGCAATACCGGCGTGTTGACAACCGCCGGATTTATCGAAGGAAAGCCCGGCTTGCCTCACTACAACTACGCCGCGCAAGTGAGCATGTTGTTTCTGGGCTACCGTTACGAAGTGCCGATGGAGATCGTGGAACAGCGGGAAGGCACGACTCCATTAGGCACTACCGATCCAAACTCGACTTGCTATAGCTGCCATAAAATCCTCACCCCCCTCGCTTTTCAAAGAAATTTCTGGGATGATTCGGGAAAGTTTCGGATTCACGATGAGTACGGTTTGCCTATTGAGGCCAGTGATCATAATCTAGTGGCGGACTACCCCTTCAAGGGAGAAGGGCTGGAAGCCTTTGCGTTTCAAGCGGTCCGGAAAGAAAGATTCATTCGCACTATAATGGACACTCACTTCAACTTTCTATTTGGACGGATGATGCGTTACCGAACCGATGAACGGATGCTGTACAAACAGCTATGGGATCGCGTGCATCAGGATAGCTTTACCATCAAAGGTTTGCTAAAAGCGCTGGTGATGAATTCCGCTTACTTTGAAGAGGAAAAGTCGTCTGCGCAAATAGAAGAAAAGAACGTTAAAAACTAACTAATTATATCACTATCATGTTTGGCGCAATCATTGGTGATATTGTCGGCTCTCGATTCGAGTTTAACAACATCAAGAGCAAGGAGTTCGAATTCTTTCATGAGAAGTGCTCTTTTACTGACGACACGGTATGCACTGCGGCCGTAGCGGATATTTTGCTACACAATCTGGATCCAGCTCCTGCGTTGCAAAAATTTTGTCGAGACTATCAAGATTTTCCGAGTGGTGGTTATGGAGCAATGTTTTTCCATTGGGTATTCGGGAGTGAGAATCCGGAACCTTACGGGAGTTTTGGCAACGGGGCGGCGATGCGAGTGTCGCCGGCGGCGTTTTTGAATCGGCATAACAATCTTGAGGACGCGCTTGCCGCCGCAGAGCGGGTAACCACTATCACTCACAATCATGAAGAAGGCATTAAGGGATCCAAATCTGCAACGCATGCAATTTGGCTTGCGTTTAACGGCCGTTCGGCACCGGCTATTCGAGAGACGATTGCTCAAGAATACGGCTACGACTTGTCCGGAACGGTGGATGAGATTCGGCCGAACTACGAATTTAACGAAACTTGTCAGGGCACGGTTCCCGAGGGCATTATTTGCGCCCTTGAGTCCGAAAGTTATGAGGATGCGGTGCGCAACGCTATTTCCATTGGGGGAGACTCGGACACACTCGGCGCCATTGCGGGGTCGATTGCCGAAGCTTTGCACGGCGTTGAAGAGAGCTTTATCCAAACCGCTTGCGACCAATATCTGGACGAGAGGATCGTCGGCATAATGCGAGAAATGTATTTCCGAAAGTAAACGGTTTTTATAGAGGAAACAAAAAGGTGAAATGATGAATGCGATTCAACCATGCCAAGTGGATGAGCGGGTGACGGTAAAATCTGAGGAAAAAAGGCTGGCCACGTTGCCGCGCCGAAGTTTTCTGCGGCGGGCAGGTCTCAGTTTTGGGGCGCTGACTTGCGCGGACTTTCTTCGTTACTTTGCCGCGTATGGAGCGCCTCGGGACGACCGCGCGGATCGCTTGGCGAGCGGCGCGTTTCAAGCCAACGAGAATCCTCGCTTTTTAACTTATTGGTATTTAGAGGGAGGTTGGTGCGGCTATGACATGTTCAACCCCGTGATGACTGCCAACAACATTCACAAACGGTTGGATCGTATTAGCGACGAGCGCTACCGAGTGCTCCGTTGGGGCGATGAAGATTATACGATCTACCAGCAGGGGAACATCCGTTACGGTTACTTAGCCCGCGCCGGCAAAGACCTCTTCGACGATATGGCGGTGATCAGCTCGATGCATACCGGATCCGGTCATTCCCGCGACCGTCTGAAAGTGCATATGGGACACTACAATCTGCGGCAATCCGAAGAGCGGGAAGAAGACGAGCGTTCAGTGATGCAGGCTTTTGCCGAAGTGTTCGGCCAGCGATTTGTGTTGCCGAGTTTATCGTGGCATTGGTGGTTGTCGGATGGCGAACTTAACGAAGTGCAATATCGAGGTAAGCGGGGCTACTATCATGGATTGGGGCCCGTTCACGCCCATACAATCTATGCCGGCACGCCGGCCAAACTGAAGAAGATGATCCAACAGATGCGGCAAGGTTCTGAAAACGCCATCAACCAGGTAATTGAAGGATTTTTGGACCGCGCTCATTCCGCTTTCTTATCGGATGAAAATTTGGAGTCGGTAAAAAGCTACTATTCCGCTCGGGAGATTTACAGGCAGCTGAATGAACGAGGTCGTTCCTTAGATCCTCAGGATATTTCGAATTTGTTTGAGGATCCGGAGTTGCGGGAAGCCTTCAAAGTGCGCCGAGAGGACGAGCTGACAACTTACCGCAGCGTGAATGGGAACAAAGCGCGAAGCAAGTTTTCCCCCAACGTCAACGTGCAGGCGATGATGAGTTTTGAAATGATGCGGGCGGGGCTTTCCTGCGGGTTTTTCATTGAGTCCAGAGATGTGCGGCGTTTTGACTCCCACCATACCCGCAAAAACCTTTGGACGAGGGACGGGCGGACTCCAAGAGGAATGCCCGATCAAACACGGATGATGGCCGAAGACCTTTGGGAGCCGTTGCGCGCCTATGTGGACAAGTTAAAAACGACGGAGTATCGCAATACTGGACGCTCTTACTTCGACTTGACAAACATCGTGATCACCTCTGAATTCGGCCGCTCGCTTCACGGCAACGTCGACGGCATTCTCCAAAAAAACATTTCCGAGCAGGAAAAGACCAAACAGATTAACGGGCAAGACATCTGCGCTCATTGGAAGGTGACTTCGTGCGCGTTTCTTGGAGGCAATGTAAAGCCGAACACACAATTTGGCGGAGTCGGGGAAGAGACTTTGATGGCAATTCCCATCCTTCCAGACGGAACTTTGGATCCCAACTACGATCCCGTCACCGGCAAACTGGGGAAGGAACAGCGAGCGCATCCCGAATCCTTTATCCCGAATCACGGGGATATTTATGCCACGGCCTTGGCGCTCAGCGGCATCAATCCCAAAGGACGAGGACGCAATCAACGGCCCGCTTTGTCGTTTGTATTGCGCAAAGGATAGCCGAATTCGCGAACGCCTTTTCTTTTCATGGCCGGCAATGGGCAGTTAGCGAGTTGGAAAAGAGGACGGATCCGAGTCTCTTTCGCCTTTGGCGTGGCGATGTTTGCAATGTCCTCTATCTTTGTAGGGACGCATCTGGCTCGCGCCGCCGCGTTTGACCGCGAGGAAATTCACGGCATTCCCTTTGTTCACATCCCAGCCGGTCGGTTTGTGATGGGATCCACTCAAGAAAACCAACTGCTTTTGGAAGAAAAAGGATGGTGGAATCGTTTCCTTTCCGTTGAACAGCCCGCCCATCTAGTTGTCATTCGCCGCTCTTTTTGGATTGGCCAAACCGAAGTCACCCAAGCCCAGTGGAAGCGCGTCATGGGAAAGCCTCATGCCCAAGTCTCCTTTGAAGGAGATGATCGGCCGGTGGATTCTGTGAGTTATCGCGACGCGCAGCAATTCCTCAAAGCGATCAATCAACTTGGGACAAGGCGTTTCCGATTGCCCACCGAAGCGGAGTGGGAGTATTGCTGTCGGGCGGGCGGTTGGGGATTGTTTCTGGTTGGAGAGGGCGGAGGCTTGGTCGAGGACAAAACCTTAGGCGCTTATTGCTGGATGAAAAGCAATTCCGGCGGCGGCACTCAACCGGTAGCCGCCAAAAAACCGAATGCTTGGGGATTGCACGATATGTTGGGAAACGTGTGGGAATGGTGCGGTGACTTTTACGGCCGCGAAGTTTATCGGCATCGTCGCAACGGGGCGACGGATCCGATTCGTCAATCGCCTTTCCCGGAACGGGTCATAAGAGGCGGCAGTTGGTTTTTGCCCATCGAATATCAACGAGCCTCCTTGCGAAGCGGCAGGCGAGAGGAAGAAAGAAGCACTTATGTCGGCTTCCGCCTAGTGTGCGAAATCCTCAATGGTGAAGTTGACGAAAAAGAATCCTCGCCGGCAGACGCGAATTTGTGAGGATTCCAATTCATTTTGCCCGCCCCCAAATCAGAAGATGCAGACAGACTTTCCCCAACGGACGTATTCAAGTTATTGGATTTGCGGGCAGTTCGCCTCAAGCCGTTCATCCGACGGTAGAAGCCGGCGGGAAGGCGCATTCGCTGGGAAAGCCTTGTTGTCGAAGCGCTTCGTAGAGGACTATGGCGGCGCAGTTAGCCAAGTTCAGCGATCGGGCGGCGGGATGGAACATCGGAATGCGGATCCAGCAGTCCGGGTATTGCGCAAGCAACTTTGGCGGCAGGCCGGCGGATTCTCGGCCAAAGAGGAGAAAGTCTTCGGCGGCGTATTGGACTTCGGCGTAGTGTTTGGCCCCTGCGGATTCGATGAACCAAAACCGTCCCCGTCTGCCTTGGGTTGTGTGAAAGGATTGCCAGTTGTCCCATCGATGCCACGAAACTTGTTGCCAATAATCCATTCCAGCGCGTTGCAGGCGTTTGTCGTTCATCTGGAATCCGAGCGGTTCGACGAGGTGAAGCGAGGTTTTTGTCGCCGCGCAGAGTCGGGCGATATTCCCAGTGTCGGGAGGAATTTCGGGTTCGATCAAGACGACGCGCATTGGGCGGATTATCAGGCGTCGGCTTTTTCAAAGCGAATAAAAAAGTCTTCCCCATCGCGGTTTGGACAAGCCTGCACAATCCTTGGATTACCGAGGTTTTTTCACCGGATTCAAAATTCCAGTGGGTCGTCAATTTTCCGTGGTTGCCAAGCAAAGAGAAGGCAGTATATTGCGCTCGACGCCAAGCGCAATGGCAGACGGCGCGCATTATGCAGATATTGAATTTTATTTTTATCCTTTTGGAAGTTCTAGCGCTTTTCAACTTGCTCATCATCGTGCATGAGCTGGGACACTTTTGGGCGGCGAAATGGCGGGGGTTGCACGTGGAGCGATTCGGGATTTGGTTTGGCAAGCCGCTTTGGGAGCGGACTTATGGCGGAGTAAAGTATTCGTTGGGGTGCATCCCGGCGGGCGGTTTTGTGGCTCTGCCGCAACTGGCGCCGATGGAGGCTTTGGAAGGGGAAAGCGAAGTGAAGTACGCGGACTTGCCCAAGATTAAGGCGATGGACAAGATCATCGTTGCCTTTGCCGGTCCCTTGTTCAGCTTCGGTCTGGCGATTTTGATTGCCTGCATTGTTTGGGGTATCGGCCGACCAGTAAGCCAAACGGAAACCACAACAGTGGTGGGTTATGTGTTTCCGGAATCGCCGGCCGAGCAAGCGGGCATTCTTCCCGGTGACAAGATTCTGGAAGTCGACGGGAGGCCAGTGGAGCGATGGACAGGTATCGGTAATGCGGTCACTTGGCGAATCGTGAGCAGTGTCGGAGAAACGATAGCCATCAAAGTGGATCGCGACGGAGAGACCAAAGAATTAGCTGCCACGCCTACCCGTGAGGAGACTAAGGCCTGGGAACGCGCAAGCCTGAGGCAAATCAAGATGCTTCCGCTACAGACGCCCATCGTCGCCGGAGTGCAAAAGAATAGTCCGGCTGAGCGAGCGGGGATTCAAGTCAACGACATCATCGCCGCCGTGAATTCGATCAAACTCTATAATCCGCGGAGATTAAGCCGTTACATTCAAGATAATCCGGACATCGATATGGTCTTGGATATTGTCCGTGATGATAAGCCGATCCAAGTAAAGCTTCGGCCGGAGATGCCGGTTTATCCGGAAGACTACGAAGAAGAGAAACGGGTGATGATCGGTGTTGCGTGGGATTTGTCGGGCGATATTACCATTGCTCATCCCGGCCCGTGGGAGCAAGTTCAGGCAAGTGTGATGGCGATGGTGAACACTTTTGACGCCTTGTTAACGAGAAAGTCGGACATTGGGGCGCAGCATTTGAGCGGGCCCATTGGGATCATGCGGATCTACTATCTCCTGTTTGAGAGTGAATTTGGTTGGCGTCTGGCTTTGTGGTTTAGCGTGTTGCTTAATGTCAATTTGGCGATTTTGAATCTGTTGCCCATTCCGGTTCTAGACGGCGGCCATATTGTGATGGCCGCAACAGAAGGCCTGTTCCGTCGGCCCATACCCTATTGGATTCTCAATTCTGTCCAGAACATATGCGCCTTGTTAATCATCGGTTACATGCTCTACATTACCTTTTTCGACGTTCAAGATTTGCGCACGGAGAAAACCTCCAAGATTTATTTTGCCGCTCCTGAGGCCGAGTCCGATCCCGCAATGGAACCCACCCGCTCTCCGTAATCTCAATGCGCTATTGTTCTTCTTTTTATCGCTTTTGTCGGAGGAAGACTCGCGAGGTGGTCGTTGGCGATCCGTCCAACGGCGGCGTCATTATCGGCGGCGATCATCCAGTCGTGCGGCAGTCCATGCTCACTTGCGACACTTTGGACACGGAAACCTGCGTGCGGCAAACTCAGGACTTGGCAAAGGCGGGTTGCCAGCTTGTGCGCATTACGGCGCAAACCGTGCGGCACGCCGCAAACCTAAAACACATCGTCTCCCGGCTTCGATCCGAAGGATGTCCGACGCCGATTGTGGCGGACATTCACTTCAAACCCGAAGCCGCTATGGAGGCGGCGAAATGGGTGGAGGCGGTGCGGATCAATCCGGGAAATTACGCGGATAGCAAAAAATTCGCAGTGCGAGAATATACGGACGCCGAGTATGCCGAGGAGATTGCGCGATTGGAGGCGAAGTTTACTCCTTTGGTGAAGCGTTGCAAAGACTTGGGTCGGGCGATGCGAATTGGCGTCAATCATGGTTCGTTGAGCGATCGAATCATGAACCGTTTTGGCGACACTCCGCTGGGGATGGTAGAGAGCGCGTTGGAGTTTGCCCGAATCGCCCGCAGTTTGAATTTTCACAACTTCAAATTCTCGATGAAGTCCAGCAATCCAAAAGTGATGATCGAATGCTATCGTCTTTTGGCGGCGCGGTTGGAAGACTTGGGAGCGGATTGGAATTATCCACTCCACTTGGGCGTGACTGAGGCAGGAGACGGAGAGGACGGCCGCATCAAAAGCGCCGTCGGAATTGGCTCGCTTCTCTGCGATGGTTTGGGAGATACGATTCGGGTTTCGTTGACCGAAGATTCGCCCAAGGAAATCGCCGTCTGCAACGATCTGTTGGCAGAAATTCCAGAATTGACTTCGGCAGAAGCGCCGGCGTTTGACCTTCAAGCGAGTTATGATCCGTTCGCCTATCGACGCCGCACAACGCCTGAAATTGAGTTGGCGGAAAATATTGCCGCAGGAGCGGATCAACCCATTCGAGTCGTGGTCACTCAATCTAATTGGGAAACAATCGCGCCGAAGATTCGCCCCTTTGACGACGTCCGACCAGAGGCGGTCTATGAAGATTTAAATCTTTTGGAAGTTGATCCTCGCCGAGAGTTTGCCGTGCAGTGCGATGCGCAGTTGACGACGGTTGCCGACGGAGTGGAATTGCCGGCGATTCCAGCCTTTCGGCTTCTTGCCGCCAAGATTCGAAGGCTTGGATGGGACAATCCGATTCTGTTAAAAGACACTCTGCTCCCTCCTGATCCGCCGTTGCATTCCCGGATTGCGTTGTTGCGTAGCTCGACGATTATCGGGTCGTTGTTGGCGGACGGCATTGGCGACGCCGTTATGATTCGCAACGAGGCCAATCCTGCCGCGTCGCTGCGTCTCGCCTACAACATTCTTCAAGCGGCGGGCTGTCGTTCGTTCAAAACCGACTACGTGGCATGCCCTTCTTGCGGCCGAACGCTTTTTGACCTCCAAGCTGTCACCGCCAAAATCCGCCGCCGAACCGAGCATCTCAAAGGCGTGAAAATCGCCGTGATGGGGTGCATTGTCAACGGACCGGGAGAAATGGCCGATGCGGATTTTGGATACGTGGGCGGCGCTCCCGGAAAGATCAACCTTTATGTTGGAAAAAAAGCGGTGAAGTTTCACATCCCCGAAGCGGAGGCCGTAGAGCGCTTAATTGACCTCATCCGTGAACATGGCAAGTGGCGAGAGGCGAAGCCGAACTCAATGAAAGAGGCGCAAACAGCGGCCGTTTTTTCGTAAAACCTTTTCAAAGTGTTTACTTTCTTGAACCTCTTGCCTATGAGTTTCGCCATTTCCCTTCGATTTTTCCGTCGCATATTTATTGGAAGAAAAGAATGATTGCCTTTTTTAGCGGATTGGACATTCTTTCCGGAGTTCCTTAAATTTATTTCAGTTATGTTGAAAAATAAAACTTCTTCTTTGGCAAGTTCTCGGCGGCAATTCCTTCGCCGGGCGACGGGCGCCTCAGCGGCAGTGTTGGGTTTTCCCCAAATTGTGCCGTCCTCCGTGTTAGGATTGCAGGGTGCGGTGGCGCCGAGCAATCGGATTGCAATTGGGATCATTGGTACCGGAAATCAGGGAACCAATGACATGAGACAATTCTTGGGAGATTCGCGAGTGCAAGTCCTAGCAGTCTGCGACGTAAACAAAAAAGGCGCGGGCTATTGGAATGGAAAAATCGCCGGACGAGACCCAGCGCGGGAAATTGCCGAAGCGCATTATGCGGAAAAATCAGACTCCGGTCGTTATCGGGGATGCGCCAGCTATCGAGATTTTCGGGACTTGCTGGATCGTCCGGACATCGATGCAGTGGAAATCGCCACTCCCGACCATTGGCACGCCATTCCAACCATCCTGGCCGCCAAAGCAGGCAAAGACGTTTACTGCCAAAAACCCCTCTCGCTGACAATCGTCGAAGGCCGGGCAATGAGCGACGCAATAAAACGTCACAAACGAGTGTTCCAAACGGGAAGCCAGCAACGTTCGGACAAACGCTTCCGACACGGTTGCGAATTAGTGCGAAACGGGCGAATCGGAAAACTCCTCGAAGTAGAGTGCGGATTGCCCGGAGGACGCCCGGACATCGGCAAAAACGGAGACCGCAAGGCGCCGGAGCCCGTTCCTGCAGGATTTGACTACGACTTCTGGTTGGGGCCGGCGCCCCACGCCCTTTATGCGCCAGCACGAGTGGGCGTAAACTTCCGCTGGAATTACGATTACTCCGGAGGTCAACTCACAGACTGGGGCGGACATCACCCAGACATCGCCCAATGGGGAATGGGAACCACGCACACCGGCCCCGTCAAAATCAAGAACGCCAAAGGCGTCTGGCCGGAGGACCCCTTGTGGAACACGGCGACCGAATACTCCTTCGAAGCCCACTATCGCTCCGGCGTAGTGATGAAAATTTCAGACAAATTCCGCATGGGCGTCACCTTCAAAGGCACAGACGGTTGGGTTTACGTCAATCGCGGACGGATCGAAGCCAATCCAAAGTCTTTGTTGGACGAAAAGTTCGATGATTCAGACATTCGCCTGCCGGCCAGCGACAACCATTTTCGCAATTTCGTTGACTGCGTCTACTCCCGCAAAGAACCCGTAGCTCCTGTGGAACAAGCGCATCGCTCCATCTCCATTTGCCACCTCGGAAACATCGCCATGTTGTTAGGACGAGACTTGACTTGGGATCCCGACCGAGAACAAGTCGTCGGCGATCACGTAGGGCATTCGTTGCTGAATCGGCCTTACCGAGCGCCTTGGGTCTTGCCGAGTTGAAGAAAAGCCTTTGCCCTCATCAAGAAATTCGCTTGGCGAAAGCGTGTGTTTGCCAGTTTGAGACGATTCGTTCGACTCACTGCCGGCAAAGAAACTTTTTTCCTCAAATTCCTACAGCCCAAACGTGCAGAACGCGGCCAAGATTTTAAGAAAGCTCAACCTTGCTCTCAATTTTTCCTCCTTCAAACAAGGTTGGTTTTAAGAAAAATCCCAATCATAAAAATAGATCCCTTCTCCGAATTTACACGCGCGCTACAGGGAAGGCGACCTTATAGTTTCAGCAACTCCTCGGCAATCTGAACGGCGTTCAAAGCCGCGCCTTTGAGCAATTGATCGCCGGAAACCCAAAAACATAATCCATTCTCCAAAGCGCAGTCCTTCCGAAGCCTCCCAACCGCGCAGTTGTCCTTTCCCGAAACATCCAACGGCATGGGATAATCATTCGTTTCGGGAGCATCGACAACCTCGATTCCGGGCGCATCCTCAAGCGCTTGTCGTGCCTCGTCGACGTTCACAGGTTTTTCAAACTCCGCGGAGACAGCAATGGAATGAGCGCGGTATACCGGCACACGAACGCAAGTGACACTGGCCCGGAAATCATCGTGATGCAGAATGCGGCGCCCTTCCCTTTCCAACTTCATCTCCTCTTTTGTATAGCCGGAATCCAGAAAAACATCGACTTGCGGCAGAACGTTGGACGCAATCTGATGAGGATAAATCTCTTTGGCAACCGGCTCCCCGCCTTCGATTTGACGAATCTGATTCCTCAATTCTTCCATCGCCTTTGCGCCGGAACCGGAAACCGCCTGATAGCTCGAAGCAAACACGCGGACAACGCCAAACGCCCGATGCAAAGGATGCAACGCCATCAAAACAATCGCCGTCGTGCAATTCGGATTCGCCAAAATCCCTCGATGATTGCGGACGTCCTCGCCGTTGATTTCTGGAATCACCAACGGCACATCGGATTCCAAACGAAATGCGCTGGAATTATCCACCGCCACAGCGCCGGCCCTCACTGCAACAGGCACAAATCGTTTGCTAATCCCACTTCCTGCGCTAAAAATCGCAACGTCGATTCCTTGGAACGCCTCCTCCGTCAGTTCCCTGATCGAGACATTCCTGCCGGAAAAAGCCAGCGTCTTTCCCACCGATCTAGCGGAAGCCAACAACCTTATCTCTCCGACCGGAAAGCGGCGCCGTTCGAGAGTCCGCAACATTTCCACGCCAACAGCCCCGGTAGACCCCACAACGGCGACGCAAAGTGTCGAATTCATCTAGGCATAATACAAAAGCCAATCGCAGACGTCAATTGTTCCCACAACTTGCGGCCGTTTCGACGCAAAACTTATGCCTTAGACAAGTAGCGAGCGAGACTCCTCCACAACCCACCAGCGTAGCCCGTAGTGATAGTTTTAGAAGAAGTCTTGCTTTAAAACTGTCTAAAAACATTTCTAGTTCTTATAGATTGTTTATATCGCGGTGTTTTTAGGAATTATATTTAAAGTCAACTTATCTCTTTAAAGGAGGGAAGAAATTTTCTTTTTCAGCAAAGAGCCGAATTATCCCAGGCTTCCCATCGTAGCCCGCTTCGCAAAGAACTTCCCCCCGCCGCATCCGGCGCAACGCCTCAGCCAGATGTGAAGAACATGCTTTCTCCACATCGTCCAGCACAGCTGATACTAGAACAAACATCTCAGAACCTACCGCACTCAATACCTTTTCATACATGCATTGAACCTTTTTGCTGTTCGTGCCCGCGCCCTCAATTTCTGAAAGAATTTCCACAAGAGGAATTAAACTAGAAAAGCCGGGTTCCTTTGGCAGAAGCCCCGACTGGTTGCGATCCGCCAACTCCTCCACGCGGCTCATAACGCCGACGGTAATCGGCCTGCCGCAACCCGTACAATAAGCGCTGCAAGCTTTGGTTTCCTCCGGGCGAAGCCGAACGCCGCAACGCCGACATCCGTCCAGATGATATTTGCCTTCCTCCGGAAAGAATTCAGCGGTGCCTCCAAACCCCTCCTTAGTTTGCAACGCCTTCATTATGGCGGAATAACTCATTTCCGTATGAAAAACAGTGGCCTCGCGGCCCACTTTTCCCGGCGAATGCGCATCCGAGTTCGACACTAGCGCAAACCGATCCAAAGACGACACCATCCGATTCATCAACGGATCCGAAGACAACCCAGTTTCAATAGCGAAAATGTGCGGCGCAAGATCGCCATAACATTCCTCAATCGCGTCAAATCCCGACTTCGATCCCAGCGCAGAAAACCACGGCGTCCAAACATGCGCCGGAATAAGATGACAATCTTCGCCACTTTGCAACACGATTTCCAACAAATCACGCGAATCCAAACCCAAAATCGGACGGCCGTCAGCCTGAAGATTGCCAATCTTTGCCAGCCGAGCCACAAGCCGATCCGCCTTCTCCCAATCCGGAGCGTAAAGTAGATGATGAACCTTGCGGGTTTTGCCTCCCTTTTTATAGATAGTGGAAACTTCCACTTCGAGCAGAAACCGCGCGGGTTTTCCCGGAGGCATTCGATATTGCCGCTCCAACAACTTCTGAATTTCCTCCCGAAGTTTAAAAAGACCGGGTTCAGCGGGAATAAGTTTTTCCTTCAGTTCCGCTCTCCAAGCTGGATGCGTAAAATCCCCAGTGCCTAATACTTGAACGCCCTTTTTCCTCGCCCATAAGAAAAGGTGTTCCAAATCCAAATCGCGGCTTGTTGCCCAGGAGTATTTAGAATGAAGATGCAGATCGGCGTAAAACATACGAAGTCACTATTCTCTCGCTAAAATTCTATTCATAGAGTTATTTCAATGGTTTTTGTGGTGTTGTTGCCGAAGATGTTGACTACCTTCACTGCAAGCTTGCGCCGACCAGGCAAACACGGCCAAAGCGCGCTCACTAACTCCAAACGCCGATCCTGCCTCGTCCGAAAACTCGGCCACTCGTTCTCAAACACATACACCCCCGTCCACTCTTCCTTCCACTTCCCCCTCTCCGCATCCTTTCCCCATATCCTTTCCTTCTTGCTCTCAATCTCATAATCTACCGCCCGCTTGTCAAACACTTCGCGCAGAATATACTTCGGCCTCAACGCAATGCCCTGAGACTTCGCCTCTTCTAACGCATGCGGAAACAAGCCCATCTCAAACTCAAAGCCTAAGACATCTACTTTGATGACCCGATGCCCGGCGGCACGCTCCAATCGCCTCTTCTATATCCAGCCTGTTGACCGCCATATCTATGAGACCGACAACCACCATCCGATCCTGCTTTCTGCCGAGAAAGAAGACTTTTTCTCTCGGCGGAACCCAGTACTGAGGCATTCCCGTTCCACGCCGTCGAATAAATTCCAATTTTTTGCCGGTCTTCTTCCAATACTCAGTCAATGTAATATGAGAGAAATCTCGTTCATAAACTTTGTAGTTCTCGATGGCTCTATATGCGCGTTGCTCAGACCATTTCCATTGTCCAGATGATATTGTCTTGCCAAGAATTTCATAGCGCATTGTGGGTCTGTCTTGATTGTTATACAAACCAGCCCAACTTTCCTGCCGCTGAGATTCGCTTGCGTCTTTCATTGGATGATTGAATAAAGTCGGCGCCGACATCAAAAGGCGGATCGTTGTAAATCAACTTCAAACCGCCTTGCGCTTCTATCTCCCGTCGCAAAGGGCCGTTCTTCAAAGCGGATAAAGTGAGTTTGTTGTCCCCCAAAAAATCAACTTGTTCGTCCAGCTTTCGAGTTGCCTCCCGCGCTCATCAATGGGGAAAAGCGGCATCGCCTCTTCGGACACAGGCTTTTCAGCGCGAGGTTCGTCCACTCGCTCAAGCGTTTCAAAAGGAAGAACGGTGTTGCAAATATCAGGCGTCTTGCCGTTCCAAACCAACTCCACTTGCCGCCGATTATGGTCAAAAAGAATCCAGCGATATTTGTCCGACAACGGCCGATTGCCCTCAATGCGCCGAACGATCTCTTGCTTCTCTTTATCGCTCAACATGGTTTATGAGTTTAGCGGGAAGGAGGCATGGACGGGTTGAGGACGCAAGGATGCGTTGTCGGCCCGCTTGTTTGTGGGGCGGCGGTTGCCAATGTTTTTTTCATTGCCCAAATAGATTACAAAATAACGAATTTTTTGTGGAAGGGCAAAGGGAAATATTAACAAACAAAAGAGATCGAGATGGTTGCGTAGGGAGGAAATAGATGGTTTAATGATTCTTTGAGAGAATTTGCTATGCAAGGAAAGCGCAAGATTTCTTTTGTTGTGCCTGCTTTTAATGAGGAGAAGTTGTTGCCTTCGTGTTTGGCGGCTATTGGCGAGGCGGCGGCGGTTTTGGTTGAGGGCGGTTGGGAATGGGAGGTGATTGTGTGCGACAACAATTCTAGTGATGGGACGGCTCAAGGGGCGCGGGAGGCTGGGGCTTACGTAGTTTTTGAAGGGGAGAATCACATTGCGCGGGCGCGGAATCGAGGGGCGTCTGCGGCGAGTGGGGATTGGTTGGTGTTTGTGGACGCGGATTCTTTGGTTTCGCGGGGGTTGTTGGAGGATCTTCGCCAAGCGATTGGCAGTGGTGAAGTGATTGGTGGAGGTTGTTGTTTGGCTTGTCGAGGTGTTTCCAGGTCGAAAATGCAGTGGATGTTCCAGATATGGAATTGGATTAGTTGTTTTTTTCGCTGGGCGCCCGGCTCCTTTTTGTTTTGTCGTCGGGATGTTTTTGAAAGGTTGGGCGGGTTTAGTTTGCGGTATTTTGCTGCTGAGGATGTGGAGTTGGGCAGGCGGATGAAACGGGAGGCTCGACGGGAAGGGAAGTCGGTGGTCATTCTGGCCAAGCATCCTTTGTTGACTTCTTCTAGAAAGTTGGAGCTGTATTCTTTTGCTGAGTTTATAGTTACTTTGGTTAAATTGACGTTTTGCCATTGGTGGATGGTGCGAAGTCGCAAGGCTTGTTTTTACTGGTATGATGGGAGGCGTTGAGGAGGTTTTAGACGGCGCAGGGGGTTAGGATTGCGTCTCGCATGCCGTGGAGGATTTTTTTGTCGGCTGGACAGATTGTGGCGAGGCAGCCGTTTAGTTCTGCTTTGGCGAGGTCTTTTTCGCCGCTTACGAAGTAGTAGGGGCAAAGCCGCGCTCTTCCCGTCATTGGTTGTAGCGTTCCGTTTTTGAAGTTCACCCATTGGCTTTTGACGATTTTTGGTTTTGTAAATCGTTGGAGGATGTAGGGGTTTTTGCCAAAAAGATTGATGGCTTGATCTACAACTCGGCTCCAATCTTCTGCGGATAGATCGCTACCCAAATGCACGCCTCTTGCGCCCCAAGCCTCCGGCGCAAAGCCTGATATTTTCAAAATGAGGCGGCGGTCTTTCTGGGAAAGGTTTTTGAGTTGGCGCCAATTGGTTAGTCCTAATTCTGGGTAGGCGGCGTGAGGGGGCAAAGGGGTTGGATCCAGTGTCCAAGTGTAAGGGATGCGCGTTTGCAGTTTGCGAAAGAATCCTTCCCCCAACTCTTGCCTCCAAAAGTTGCGCAGATTGCGGTTCCACAGCAGGGCGAAGAGCATTTTCTCTTCGAAAACGTATTTCGGTGGTGGCGTGAGTGAAATGGATTTTCGGATGGCGAAGTCGAAAATCCGGGCGGCGTTGGGAACGTTTTTGAGATCAAATAGTTCAAAAAATCGATACACGGCGTCGCCTTTGCCAAATTCGTCAAAGTGGGAAGTTCGAGCGGCGCAAGAATTGTCAAGTGAGTCGGAGGTGGAAATTTGCGAGGCCAGCCATTCCATTTCGGGGCGGTAGGCGGCGGATTCTTCGGAAATCACCAAGTGAATGCGGCGGGGATTATCAAAAATGCTGCGGAATCCGTCGATGGGGCCTGAACGGCCTCCAATCAGCTTGTGTGGCCAAAGTGTTTCCAAAGTGGTTGTTTTTGACGGCAAGGTTGCGGTTGGTTCCGATAGTGCTGTTTTTTTCGATTTTTGCGCCAGCAGATTGTAGGATTGGTTTAGCCAGCCGATTAGCCCGATGCCGCCGGGAACGCTGTCCAGTTCCGTGATGGAAAAGCCTTCTTCGGCAAGGATTATATCCGGGCGGATCACGCGCGGGACTTGCCCTTTGAAGGCCGAGTTGCGCTGGAGTTGCACGAGGCTTTCGGGCTTGCCTTGATCCAGCAAGGCCGCAATCCACGATGGGAGTTTCCCCGCCACGCTTTTTCGATAGAGCAAGTCGCTCGTTTTATAGAATTGCAGCAGCATCCGCCCTAGTTGGTGAAGTTCTTCGGCAAGGCGGGAATCCAAAAGAAAGGGATCGGGAGAGATTCTCCATTCTTGCCCGGCAAATAGGCCGCCGTTGGGCAAGCGGGATCGCAGGAATTCGGCTCGATCCTTCGGGCTTGGCGAAGGCAAGGGCATCGTTCTTCCTTGGGAGGCGGATGGAGAGGCGGACATTGCGTTCGCTCTTCAACGGCGCAGTTGGCCTTGGCCGAATCCGAGCCATTTGTAACTAGTCAACTCTTCCAAGCCCATCGGGCCTCGGGCGCCAATTTTGTCGGTGCTGATGCCGATTTCCGCGCCCATGCCAAACTCGGCGCCGTCTGTGAAACGAGTGGAAGCGTTCCAGTAAACGGTTGAAGAGTCCACTTCGTTCATAAACTTCCGGGCGGTGCTTTCGTTTTGGGTGGCAATGGCTTCGGCGTTTCCTGACCCGAATTCGTTAATATGTTGGATTGCCTCCTCAACGCCGTTGACGATCTTGACCGAAAGAATCAAATCCAGATATTCGGTTTTCCAATCATCTTCTGAAGCGGTTTCCAGCTTGGCTCCTTGGGGGCGAGTTTGTCCGCCAATTGCTTGAAGGAGCTTTGCGTCCGCGCGGATTTCCACGCCTCGTTCCCACAGATTTTGGAGGACGAGAGGGGCAAACTTGGCTTTAATGGGATCGTCAATAAGGAGTGTTTCGATGGCGTTGCAAACGCCCGGTCGTTGCGTTTTTGCGTTGACGACAATGGCCGCAGCTTGCTCAAAATCGGCATCACGATCTACGTAGACATGACAGATTCCTTTGTAATGCTTAATCACGGGAATGCGGGAACATTCCACCACGGCGCGGATCAATCCTTCCCCGCCTCTGGGCATGCACAAGTCGATATGCTCGGTCAAGGAAAGGAGCGCGGGAATCGCTTGCCGATCGGGAGTTGGAATCACCTGAACGGCGTCCGGCGGAAATTTCAAGCACCGATCCTGAGCCGCCTCGCTCATCACTTCGGCAAGAATTCGATTCGAATGGATCGCCTCCTTGCCTCCGCGCAGAATGACGGCGTTTCCCGACTTCAAACACAGGCCGGCGGCGTCCGCCGTGACGTTTGGCCGAGATTCGTAAATGATCAAAATTACGCCAATCGGCGTCGATACTTTTCGCAACCTAAGCCCGTTGGGGCGCACGCGCTCTTCCAAAACCCGGCCGACCGGATCCGGCAAAGCCGCCGCTTCCCGCAAACCGCGGCTCATCCCCGCAATTCGTTTGTCCGTCAACTCCAGCCGATCCAACAATGCGCTGGAAAGCCCTCTTCGCCGGCCAAACTCCATATCCTTCCGGTTCTCCGCCTGAATAGCCTTGCTCTTTGCGTCAATCGCCTCTCCCATGCTTCTGAGACAGGCGTTCCGATCTTTCGCCGAAAGCCGAGCCAAAAAGCGAGACGCCGTCTTTGCCCGGCGGGCGATTTCCGTCATTTCTTCCTGCAACGACATAGCGACATCATAAACGACGCTTCGGAAGTTTTGAAACCGCAAAATTCTTCATTCCTATTCATTCCATCCGCCAACGCGCTAATGTCAACTCGGCGAATGCAGCAAACCCCTCCAACCCATCGGCGACGCAGTCCATGATTTCCACCGAACAACACAACCAATGGGCATGGGACAATCTCGCTCGGCGAAAGTCTGGCTTTGCCCGGCCGGCGACAAACGAAGACTTCCAACACCCAGAGCGAGTGATCAATCCTTTTGGCTGGATTCCCGGAACAATCGCTGGAAAACAAGTGCTTTGCTTAGCAGCCGGCGGAGGCCGTCACGGACCAATCTTTGCCGCGCAACAAGCAGACGTCACCGTAGTCGACCTAAGCGAGACAATGCTGATGCTGGACCGAGAAATCGCCCGCCGGGAAAAAGTGACTCTAAAAACTATAAAAACCTCAATGAACAACCTTAGCCCCTTGGGCAACGGGATTTTCGACATCGTCCTGCAACCCGTCAGCACTTGCTATGTGGAAAACATTCATACAGTCTATCGCGAAGTGGCGCGAGTGATAAAAACAGGAGGCGTTTACATTTCCCAACACAAACAACCCATCAGCCTTCAAGCTGCCGCCAAACCTTCCGCCAATGGCATCTACGACATCCAAGAGCCTTACTACCGCTCCGGCCCGCTACCTCCTGTAACCAACTCCGAACACCGAGAAGCAACTACAAAAGAATTCCTGCACACACTCGAATCCATACTAGGAGGAATGTGCGCGCAAGGCTTTGCCATCAACGATGTCAAAGAGCCGAAACACGCCGATCCTTCGGCACCCAAAGGAAGCTTCCCAGAACGCAGCCGCTACGCGCCGCCTTACATCGCCGTCAAAGCAACTCTCACCACATCGAACACTCCACAATCACCACTTTGGACGCCCAGCTAAATCCACAATAATTTTAAAGTCTCTTACCCAACATCCCTTTTACAAGGAATATCTTTTACATTGCGAAAACCGCAAAAACAATCCAAAAAACCTCACCACTTTCACAACCTTTCCTAAACCTTCCGCCTCGACCGCAATTTGAATTCCCAACATAAAACCTCGTCCAGCGCTTTTCTTATCTCTCGTTTTCCTCAAACCGTGAACAATCAAACCTCAAAAACCGCTTTCATCTCTACCGTTTTTCAGTATGGATCTATCTGGAAGTTTTCTAGTTTTGAGCCACATGTAATTATAGAACGCTGCCCAATCGGATATAAGTTTTGAAAATCTTTGGTCGTCCAAAAAAGTTAAGAGGAAACGATTCGTTTTCTCTAATGCCGTGGATAATCCAACTTGGTTTATCATGGTTGGTAGGTTGGAGAGT
This sequence comes from Limisphaerales bacterium, assembly GCA_965203425.1. Taxonomy (GTDB): domain Bacteria; phylum Verrucomicrobiota; class Verrucomicrobiia; order Limisphaerales; family AAA164-E04; genus UBA2970. Next base: position 2,104,550 of record OZ241891.1, read on the forward strand.
GTGTAAGTGGAGGAACTGGATTGTTGGCGCATCAAAAGAGGAGTTTATCTGGATAGTTTGTCGCTGGGCGCGGTTTGGTAAAATGGTGGGGCGTCTGACGGGCCGACAAGGACTCGACAGTGCGGCCTTAACTTTCCAACATTCTTCAGCTGGGTGATGTGCAGTGGTTCGGCTTTGCGTTTGGGTAGATGGAGTTTGCATTGCGTGAGTTGGTAAGCGGTTTGGATGAGTTCAAAGTCGTGGATGCGAACGGCGTTCCATTGAGGATTGATTCTAGGGAGGTTTGCGGTGATGGCTTCTCCCATTTTCTCCAATCCGCAATCGATATCTGTGCCGCCAAACGGCCCGTCTTCCAATCCGCGTTTGGTTTTCTTGGCCATCAGTTCTCTGGCTGTTTCTCCGGCCGCCGCCAGTTTGTCCGGGCGTTGATGCAGGGAAACAAAACGGGTTGGGCTGTGGTAGCGGGCGGAAATAGTTGCGCTTTTCTTGCGGGCGACAATCAAGCAGTCGGCCATCGAGGTGTCTGCGGAGAAGGCGACATCGTAGTTTTTGGGAGTGGCAAGGCTGACGATTTCCACATCTTCGTAATGCTTGGCGAGGAGCGTGCGGAATTTTTGCCAACGAGTGCTGACTGAAACCGTCAATGGCAAGACGAGAGCGAGGACGCCGCCGGGTTTGAGTTTCTGGTTGGCGATAGCGGCGAATGCGGAACTAACGCCGATGTTGCCGTCATAGCAAGTATCCTTTGCCATTCGACTCAGCTTTTTAGCCATTTCTTTTTGGTCTTCATTGGATGCGCCAAAGCCGGCAAAGGCGGCGGCGAAGGTGTCCACTGTTTCGCCTTCTCTGGAAGTGCTTCGCGTAAAAGGCGGGTTCATTATGACGAGGTCGAGGCTGTTGTCTTTGACTTCGATGTAATCGCGCTTTTTGCGTTGGCCGTGAATGGCTTTGGCGGGGTCGCCGGTGTAAAACATGATGCGTTGATCGGATGTTCCCAAGAACTCCAGCGAGCCGAGCTTCACGGTTTTATTTTTATCGGATTGCCGTCCATAGGGCATGGTGCCGAAGTGGGTGGCGTTGTAAGCGATGCCGGGCTGTTTGCCGGACAGGATGGACGCCGTCAAGCAAGTGGCGTAATGAACCACGTCAAAGCCGTGAAACACATCTTCCATTAGGGCTTGGTGCAGGTCTGCGGGGTTGCCGCCGGTGCGTTCGTAGCGGTTGGCAATCTGGTCATAGACAGCGGACAATAACGCTCCCGTGCCGCAGGCAAAGTCGGCAATCTTCAACTTGCCGATTTTGTCGGCGTCGCTCCAATCGACGTCTTTCATTTTGTCAACGGCTATTCTTGCGAGCAATGCGGCGGAAGTGGGCAGAGTGTAAAAGGCGGCCAGATATTTGCGGTCGACGATGAGTTTTTGGAAGACGTGGCCGGTCAAGTCGTTTTCATACAGCAGGCCGTCTTCGTGGATGCGCTCGGCGGCTTTGGCGAGGATGCGCAAGACTTCGCCGGCGGGATTCACGGTCAAGACGTCGATGATTTGGATGGCGGCGTCAAAGATTGGCCAGTAGTTGATTTCGAGGATTTTCTTCCAAGCCTGCAACGCCGCTCGTTGCGCGGTTTGGCCGTGTTGCCCGAAGAGTTGGTGGATGGGCGGGATGTCTTGGTCGGGGTAAGCGGCGGCGATGCGCTCTTGGAAGAGCAGGGCGTTGGCGATGATGGCGCCGGCAATGCGTCCAACTTGGATTCTCTTGGCTTTCTTCCGCTCCTCCCAGTTAAGTTCTTTGACTTTCGAGTCTTCGGTCAAACCCAGGCGTTTGAAGATTTTGTGAACCGGTCCCTCGTTCAAATTCTTCAGGGGCGGGAACATGCTGACGGCTTCATTGATGCTGGTTTCCAAGTTTTCCGCGCATTTTTGGAAGGCGGTTTCCGGCACATCGACCAGATGGATGAGGTCGGCTAGATCGGAGACCGAGCCGGTGAGCCAGCCGGTTGTCGGGAATCGTTTGCCTTGGGGATAAACGGCGCAGTATTGCAATTTGAGTTGGGGGTCTTCGAATGCTTGGTCGAGGTTTTTGACGAACTCGAAGTCTTTCGGGTAGCGCAGGGCGATGACGGCTTCGATGCGGTGGATTTGGTCTTCAATGTTGTAGCCGAGTCGGTCTCTGGCTTCTTGCTCCACGTTGATGGCCGGCGAGTATTCGGCTTCGATGATTACGGGCGAGCGGCCGGTTGCGGTGATGACGATGTCCGGCGCTTTGCCGGCGTTGTTTTTGCCAGCGAGGATGTGGGTACGCTCGGCTTGAGTTTCCCGGCCGTACATCACTTGGGTGATGCGGCGGGCCAGCGCGCCGTTGGCGACGCTTTCGTCTTGATGAGGTGCGTCCATGATTTTCTATTCTTTCGTGGTCGTTTTCGTTAATTCAGTTCAGATCGACTCGTTGTTCTGGTTCGGGGATGGAGAGGGTTTCGGTTTCTCTTCAGCCATTCGCCGAACCCGCTCGCTTCTTTGACGTCTAAAATCTCTCTGGCTTTGTCTGCCATCATTTTCGTTTATTCGTTTTATCCGATTTTTCTCCGTTTTATGACACGAATCGGACAACGTAACGCTTTATGCGATCTATGGCCGCTTCCAGCTTTTCAAAGCTGGTGGCAAAACAGCATCGGACGTGGCCTTCCCCAGAACTTCCGAAGACATTGCCGGGAACGCAGGCCACTCTTTCGCTGCGGAGCAGGCCAAGCGCAAAGTCTTTGGAACTTTGACCGGTCGACTGAACGGACGGAAAGGCGTAAAACGCCCCGCGAGGCAAAGCGCATTTCAGCCCCATTTCGTTGAATGAGCGCACAACAAAATCCCGCCGCAGACGATATTGATCGCGCATTTCTTGGGCGGCGGCTTCGCCTTTGGTCAACGCCTCGATTGCGGCATCTTGGCTGATGATGCTGGCGCAGAGCATGGAGTATTGATGAATGCGCAACATAGCCTCGATAATCGGCGCCGGCCCGCAGGCGTAGCCAATTCGAAAGCCGGTCATGGCAAATGTTTTGGAAAGACCGTGGAGAAACACCGTCCGCTCGCGCATGCCGGGCAAAGAGGCAATCGAAAGATGCCGTCCTTCGTAAGTGAGTTCCGCATAGATTTCATCGGCGATGACAATGAGATTGCGTTCTCGGACAAACTCGGCGACGGCCTCCAAACGGCTCGGCGACAATGTTCCGCCGGTGGGATTGGTGGGAAAGTTTAGGATAAGAATTTTGCTCTTGGCCGACGCCCGTATCGCCTCCGGCGCCAGCGCAAAGTTGTCTTCCCGTTTGCAAGCGATAGGTTTCGGAACGCCGTGAGCCATCGCAACGCCGGGATGGTAACTCACATAACAAGGCTCGTGGTAAAGGACTTCGTCGCCGGGATTGACTAACGCCCGCAACGCAAGATCCAAGGCTTCGCTAACGCCAACCGTGACCAGTATTTCCCGGTCGGGACAATAATCCACGTGGAATTTTTGGGCAACATAGGCCGCAATCGCCTCCCGAAGCCGTCGCATCCCCAAATTGGCGGTGTAAGAAGTTCGCCCACGCTCCAGCGCATAAATCGCCGCCTCTCGAATGGACCAAGGCGCGGCAAAATCCGGCTCGCCCACGCCCAGCGAAATCACCCCGTCCATGTTCTGCACAAGATCAAAGTAATCGCGAATCCCGGATCGAGGAATTTTGGCAATATGTTCGGCGACGGTGTTCATTGAATTCATTGATTTTCAAGAAAGTTGCATCGGCGGCTTGGAAACTGCGCCATCAGCGCGCGGAAAAAGCAAAATCCGCAAATCGAACTACGCAGCCTCTTGGCCGGGTTTGAGGAGGAATTCCGGTTCGGCGAGACCATCAACAAACGGGCGCGTCAATTTCACGGCTTTGATGTCTTTTCGGGCGGGAACTTCATACATGACGTCCAACATCAGCTTTTCAAGCATCCCCCGCAACGCGCGCGCGCCCGTGCCTTTTTCCATTGCCTTCTTTGCCAAGCCAGAGAGGGCGTCGTCGGTAAATTCCAAAGCGATCCCTTCATAAGCGAAAAGTTTGGCGTACTGCTTCACCAAAGAATTCTTCGTGCTTTTCAGAACCGAAATGAGCTGGGCTTCGTTCAGTTCTTCTAAAACCGTGGACATAGGCAGCCGGCCGATAAACTCCGGGATAAATCCGTAAGCGACGAGGTCTTCTGGTTCCACACGATGCAACGCTTCGTGACCTTCCAAGACAAGACCGGCCTCTTCGTCTTGTCCCCTTCCAAACCCTAGCAGTTGACGGCCAAGACGCCGTTGGATGATTTTATCGAGACCGACGAAAGTGCCTCCGCAGATGAACAAAATGTGCGTGGTATCCACGCGGACGTATTCTTGCTGAGGATGCTTGCGCCCGCCTTGGGGCGGAACGTTGCACACCGTGCCTTCGATAATCTTCAACAGCGCTTGTTGAACGCCTTCCCCGGAAACGTCTCTAGTGATGGAAACATTCTCCGTCGTTTTGGCGATCTTGTCGATTTCATCTATGTAGATAATCCCCGTTTCCGCTCGCTGAACGTCGTAGTCGGCATTTTGCAACAGGCGCAGAACGATGTTCTCCACGTCCTCGCCAACATAGCCCGCTTCGGTGATCGTCGTGGCGTCCACAATGGCGAAGGGCACGTCCAAAGATTTGGCAAGAGTGCCGGCCAAAAGAGTTTTTCCAGAGCCAGTCGGCCCAATGATAAGGATGTTGCTCTTCTCAATTTGCACATCCTCCCAGTCGGAGTTCTTTCCATTAAGACGAAAAGCGCCGCCAGAAGGATCCAACTGCAGCCGTTTGTAGTGGTTGTGCACCGCGACAGCCAAAGTCTTTTTGGCGCGCTCTTGGCCAATGCAAAACTCATCCAGAATTTCCTTGATCTCCGAAGGCCGCCACAGACGGAGTTTCTCCTTGGACTTCAGGTTGTTCCACTGGAGGAATTCTTGCCGCCCCGAACTTCGCTCCCTGTCCAAAACACTCTTGCACACCATCACGCAACCGTCGCAAATATAAACGTGCGGGCCGGCAATGAGTTTGCGATCTTCGGCGCGCGGCTTGCCGCAAAAACTGCAGCGAGGCGGTGGCTTTTCCCTAGCCATAAAATTATTCGTCTTTGCTGGGGGATTCTTTTGCGTCCGCACGCCCCTGCAGGCTCGTCGCAATCTCTTTGCGGGACTTGACGACGTCATCCACCAAACCGTAGTCCTTGGCCTCTTGCGCCGTCATATAGTTGTCGCGGTCGCAGTCCGCCTCAATTTGAGCCACGCTCTTCCCCGTATGACGGGAAAGGATTTCGTTCATTCGTTCGTTCATCCGAATCAAATACTTGACCTGGATTTCAATATCGCTGGCCTGCCCTCTGCCTCCGCCCTGCGACTGATGAATCATAATGCTGGCATTGGGCAGGGCAAAGCGTTTGCCCTTAGCGCCCGCGCCCAACAGCATGGCGCCCGCGCTCATCGCCTGGCCGATGCAGTAAGTGTTCACGTCGCAAGTCAAAAACTGCATCGTGTCGTAAATCGCCAAGCCGGCAGTGACGTAGCCCCCCGGCGAATTGATATACAAGTGAACGTCCTTTTTTTGATCCGCCATTTGCAGAAAGAGCAACTGGGCAATAATCACGTTGGCCACCGAATCATCTATCGGCGTCCCCAAAAAAATGATTCGATCCTTGAGCAGACGCGAATAAATATCGTGCACTCGTTCCCCCCGACCGGTCTCTTCAACCACCATAGGAACGAGATAACTATTTGCAGGTTCAATCGTCATTAGCCCAAGCAACTTAACGAAAATCCCTCGGCACGTCAAGAGAAGTCCCGCCTGCCCCAAAATTGCCGCCCCAGCCGAAAAATACAAAACGAGGAAAACCAGTCCGCCGAAAATTCTCGTTGCCTTCGCCATCACAAAAAGCGCGACAACCAAAAGCGAATCCGTTGCGGCGCCCATTCAACAGCGAGTTCGCCAGGAACTGATCCCACAATTCACCTATGCTTTGGCTTTCCCGCCAGCGATTACCCACCTCCGCCTAGCGCGTGTTTCCGCAATTTGTATTTAGAATTCCCAATGCATCGCATTTTAGGAAACAAAATCTTTGCCTGGTCATTATCGCGGCGGACTGGAATAATCCAAAAAGCGAAAAACGGCAACAATCCTTCTTGCACTCAAAAAACCTTCGCTGTGTTCCCTCAAGCCGAATCAAATGCTTCATTGAGAGCTGAACGAAAAAATGCGCAAAAAAAAACTCCGCTTCAGAGATTCTGAGGCGAAGTTAAAAATCCAATCAACGAAGGCATCTCGCTAGCCGCCAAAGCGCGCAGGCTACAAAGTGGTGGCTTGGGTTTGGCGTTGTTTCTTTTGCCAATGGCGGCGGAAGAGGACGAAGCCTAGCGCAAACAAGCCAAACACAAGCGCGTATTCCTCCGGCTCGGGAATCGTGCTGTGCACTCGAATGCGCAGGTTGTTTGCTTGCGGCCCCGTCCAACCCCCAAGAATCCCGTTGCCCGCCCGATTGCCGTTGTAACTGCCCGGAGTCGTAAGGTGAAAATGCCCTATCGGTTTCGCCATCGTCGCCGCTCCAATCCAAGTGACAGCGACCGCGCTGCTGCCGTAGTTCAAATCGCTGCCGCTGATCCGCGGGCCGATGTCGTCCCAACCCGTGTTGTAGACATTGTTCAGATGCATATTGGCGATGGTGCGGCTGCCGCGCCCGGTGTAGCTAATCGTGGGCACATTGGTGGCCGTGCTGGGAATGGCGATGTCGTCGTTCGTGTTGGTGGTGCCCCAGTTAATGGTTCTTCCCTTCCAATAATCCAAAGTTTCGAGGTCGTTGGGCGCGTTGGTGGCCGTCGCCGTGAAGAGCGGCGTCAAGGCGTAAAGAGCGGCGGGCGTGGTCGAAGTTGGATCCTGAAGAAAGGCGTTGCTCGTTTTGTGGGTGTCTTGGCGGTTATAGTTGCCGCTGGATCGGATGGTGGGAGGCACATTGTTATGCGCCCAACCAGTGGAAGAGCCGCTGAAAACCCAAAGCGTCGCGTTGGTGTCGTCTCGGCTAGGGAAAATGTCCAAGTACAACTGCGCTTGCCCTTGCTCCACCGAAACCAAAGAGAGCGCCGACACTATCAACGCCGCTAGAAGAGCAGACTTATGCCCGATGCCCGATGCCCGAATTTTGACAAATTCGCCTTCCTACCGTTCAAATGTTTTTGTTCTTTCATAACAAAAAATAATAAAAAATAATCAAATCACCGTAAAAACAAACTGACTTTCCCACAAACGAATCCGCAATGCAACCTAATTCGCAATGCAATTTGAATAACAAATACGCTCTCATTCCCCTCGTGTCAAGCAGAAAATCACAAAAAAGAGGAAAAAGGGAAGAAAAGTTCGTTGGAGATGACAAGAACGAGAGAAAAAGCGCAAAAATCCCGCTTGGCTGGCTTTGCCGATGGCGCAATTTCGCTTTGTCGCTGCGGAAAAAGAAAGTTTTTTGAGGCGGTTGGCGAGCGCTCTGGAGCGTTCCGAATTCGGAATGGCGCATTTGGAGGAAGCGGCCAAAGGAGGGAATTCGCTAAAAAGCGCGCCATTCCGCCTTGCCGTCGGGGGAGGGGAAGTTTTGAAGCAGTGGGTTGGTGGACAAGCGGTAAGGGAGGATTCAAGGTTGGCGTTTGTTGGGGGGGATTTCTTTCTTCTATGGCTAAGCGGTGAGTAGGATTTGCTTGAGGGGGATGGTTGAGTTCAAGCTGGTGTCGGCGCAGTTTGCTTTGCTTTGGCTTGCGGATTCTAGTTTTTGGGTGTTGTTTTTAGGGGTGTTTTCTTTTGGATTGGCCGCATTGGGGGAGTGCAAAGACGATTTAGTTGGTTGGGCGGGGATTGGATGATCGTAAGCGTCGCTGATGGGCAAGGCGTTCAAAATAGGGGTTGGCGATGGGAAGGGATTTTTGCGGCATTTTTTACAGAGCGCCGCCGTTGGCGGAAATACACCTTAATCGGAACTTTCATTTTTCTGACAATTTTGCCTCGCTGTCTCCTTGAAAATGCTCGGCGAAACAGACGGCCAAGCGCCGATTAAAACCTTGTTCGACATTTTTTGCTTGCCAAGCGCTTTTTTCGCGCCGAAACTTGCGTTGTATTCGTTGGAACAAACTAGAAAAGACCTACCTATGCAAAGAATTAACAAAACTCGCTATTCGCGTCGTGACTTCCTCGGCGTTGCTTCGGCATCCACTTTTGCTTTCACCTTCCTGCCCAGCAGAGTTTGGGGTGCTAACGAACGGCTGAACATGGCTTCGATTGGAGTCGGCGGCAAAGGCGGAAGTGACTCAGCGCAGGCCGGCGAGCTGGGCGACATGGTTGCCCTTTGCGATGTGGACGACAACACGCTTCGGCAACGAGCCGCAAAAGCTCCCCGCGCCAAGTTGTACAACGACTTCCGCATCATGCTGGAAGAGATGGACAAGTCTATTGACGCCGTTACCGTCAGCACGCCGGATCACACCCACGCCCCTGCCTCCGTCATGGCTATGCGCTTGGGCAAGCACGTTTATTGCCAAAAACCCTTGACGCACACGGTGTTCGAAGCGCGGCTGATGCGGGAAACCGCGCAAGGCTACAAAGTCGCCACTCAAATGGGCAACCAGGGAACGGCGGATAATGGATTCCGGGAATCTGTGGAAGTCATTCGATCCGGCGCCATCGGTTCGGTTCGGCAAGTTCATGTTTGGACAAATCGCCCTGTATGGCCGCAAGCCCCGAACATCATTGCCCGCCCGCCGGAAACGCCGCCCGTTCCGGAGCATATCCATTGGGACCTTTTTCTCGGCCCCGCGCCGCGCCGTCCCTATCATCCCGTCTATCATCCATTCAAGTGGCGCGGCTGGTGGGATTTTGGCACCGGCGCGCTCGGCGACATGGCCTGCCACACCGCAAATATGGCGTTTATGTCTCTCAAACTTGGCTACCCCTACTCTGTGCAAGCCGAAAACGGCCCCTTGAACCCGGAAACCTATCCCGCTTGGGCCACCGTGAAGTTCCAGTTTCCCGCCCGAGGTTACCTTCCGCCGGTGGATTTCTATTGGTACGAAGGCAAGCTGCCCAGCGGAGAAAAGAACCTCCCTCCCAAAGATTTGTTCCACGGCCACAATCCTCCGGGAAGCGGCTCCCTCTTGATCGGCGACAAAGGCATTCTTTACACTCCAAACGACTACGGATCCCAATACAAACTCCTCCCCGAAAACGCCTTCCAAGACTATGAAAAACCAAAACCCAGCCTGCCCCGCAACGGCCGAGGCGACCGAGGGATGAAGGAAGAATGGGTTGCGGCCATTCGGGGCGGACGCCCGGCCATGTCTAATTTCAACTACGCCGGCCTCCTCACCGAAACCATCTTGCTCGGCAACATTGCCATCCGCTCCAACAACAAAAAACTCCTTTGGGACGGGCCGAACCTCCGCTTTGCCAACTCCCCAGCCGCCAACCAATACCTTCATAAAACCTATCGAGACGGCTGGGAACTCTGAAATCTTCCTCCGCACGCAAAAAGAAGGAGACTGCGGCTTTTCTGGAACGACAGCGCGGAAACGATGGACAAAAATCTCCCAATCCAACGGAAACCGGGCAAGAGAGTCCCCCCGTCTAAAAGGCGCTTTCGTTGCCGAATCCTCTTCGGACTGTTGCTTGGCGGAATGGCGCTCACCTCAGTCAACAGCGCGTCTTCCTTGCCAAAACGGTTCGAGTTTTCGGAACCCCGCATGGGCGTTCCTTTTCGCATCGTCCTTTACGCAACATCCGAAGGGATAGCAAAGCGGGCCGCCGCCGCCGCTTTTTCTCGAATCGCCGCGCTGGATCAAACGCTCAGCAACTACGACACCGACAGCGAATTGAGCCACTTGGGGCATCAATCGGGACGCTCTTCCTGGACGCCGATCAGCGACGACCTTTACCGAGTCATTGCATGCGCTCAACGTTTGTCGGTCGAAACCGACGGCGCCTTTGATATTACCGTCGGCCCTCTGTCCGCATTGTGGCGCAAAGCAAGGCGAACTCGCAAATATCCAGAGGCCGACCAACTCTCCCGATTCCTCAAACGCGTCGGCTGGCGCCGTTTGCAACTAGATCCTTCCAGGCAACAAGCTCGCCTAACCACTCCCAACATGCATTTGGATCCGGGCGGGATCGCCAAAGGAGACGCGCTGGATCAAGCGCTCATAATCCTCCAACAACACGGCATCCAAAGCGCGCTCGTAGCGGGAGACGGCGACATTGCCGTCTCGGAGCCGCCGCCTCATAAAAAAGGATGGCGCATTCGCTTGGCTGCACTCTCAAAAACCGAAGAAACTCCGCCCGCCTACGTCCTCCTCAAACATCAAGCCATCGCTAGCTCTGGCGACCTCTATCAATACGTCGTTTTAGACGGCAAACGATACTCTCATATCGTCGATCCGCGCACCGGCATCGGCCTAACCGAAAGGCGTCTGGTTTTCGTTATCGCTCCTTCCGGCATCATTGCAGACAGTCTGGCAACCGCGCTTTCCGTCGTCGATATTTCCAAGGCAGAATCCCTGCTGAAACTTTATCCCGGCTCCCATGCCCGAATCCTCTCCCTCGCCGACGGTCGTCCATTGGCGCGCTCTTTTGGCCTCTTTTTAACAACTGCCAAACAAAACTTTGACTAAAATCTTTCCAGCGGCTAACATAAAGAATTTGCAACTTCCTGTTGAATCAAAATTACAATGGAGCGAATGAACGGAGAGAAAACGATACGTCAATTGGAAGGCCATAGCGGGCGGTTGTCAAGCAAAAGTGCCGTCCAAAAAGCCACCCCAAAGCCAACGCCGCCGCTTTTTGGAAAGTGCATTACGCGCAAAACCACACTCCTTCCCCTCCTCCTTTTCACGCTTCTGCTCGCCGCCAACAAGTGTTGGGCGCCTTTCATTTACACACCCGGCGAAGGATGGAGCTACGAAACTCCCGGCCAAGCAGGCAAATGGCAACGCGACACCGCCAAACAACAACTCGAAGCCGCCCGCGAAGCCTATCAGAAAGGAGATTACAAAATCGCCGTCAAAGCTGCCGGACGAGTCATCCGAAAATGGCCGCTCTCCGACTACGCCCCCGAAGCGCAACATCTCATCGGATTAGCCTACGAAGGCAACCGCCGCGACGAAAAGGCCTTCAAAGCCTACCAAACACTTGTCGCCAAACACCCCAACTACGACAAATACGACGAAGTGTTACAACGACAATTTCAAATCGCCAACAAATTTCTCAATGGCCAGCGTTTCCGCCTGTGGGGACTGTTTCCCTTGTTTCGATCTATGGACAAAACCGCGGAGATGTACAGAACACTGATCCGACCCGGCCCCTACAGCGAAGTCGCCGCCCAAGCCCAACTCCGCATCGGAACGGCCAATGAGAAAAAGAAAAACTTTGCCGCCGCATTCGCCGCCTACCAATCTGCCGCCGACAAATACGCAGAAAGAAAAGAGATCGCCGCCGAAGCCCTCTATCGAGCGGGAATGTCCCTGTCCAAAGAAGCCAAAGACGCCGAATACGACCAAAGCATCGCCAAACGAGCCATCGAAGTCTTCAACGACTTCATCGTGTTCTACCCCGACGACGAACGCGTCCCGGAAGCCGAAGAAAACATCCGCAAACTCAGAGTGGAACAAGCCCGAGGCAGCCTCAAAATCGCCCGCTTTTACGACAAAAAAAACCAGAAACAAGGCGCCCTCACCTACTACAACAACGTAGTCGACATCTTTTCCCGCCTGCTCAACGACGAGGAACACGAATACGCCGCAGAATCCCGAAAGCGCATTGCCCAACTCAAGACGGAAGTCAAGGAGCCCGCCGAAACTTCAACAGAAACCCGATGATGCCAACGCGGTCGGCCATCCACTTCCTCCTCCTCGCCGTCTTGCTCCTCCCCGCCGCAGGTTGCGCAGGCTATCGGCTTGGTTCCGCGTCGGGATTGGCGGCCGATGCTCAATCCATCGAAATCCTTCCCTTTCCCAATCAAACAGAAGAACCACGCCTCTCGGCGGCGCTTGCTTCCGCCCTGCGCCGCCAAATCCAAAATGAAGGAACTTTTAAACTCGAAACCCACGGCAATGGCGACCTTCAAATCACCGGCAACATCGTCCAATACCTCCGCGTTGGCCTAACCTTCCAACCCGGCGACGTTATCACCCCGCGAGACTTCGAAATCAGAATGACCGCGCAAGTCAAAGTTTTCAACCGCCGCGCCGGCAAAACCCTCCTACAACGCCCCGTCACCGGACGCACACTCATTCGCGCCTTCAACGACCTCGCCAGCGCCGAACGGCAGGCGCTTCCTCTGCTCGCCGCCGACCTGTCACGCAAAATCATCGACCCACTCATCGACGGCGATTGGTAAAACAACGGCTAGCGGAGCTCAGATGGCTGGCCAATCACCGGATGCCGGTCGCGATTATCCGCCTGCTTCTTCGCCGCCAAAAACACCGCGCCCAAACCAACCGCCACCATCAAAAAAAGCAAGCCCACCGCAACCGCAAAAACCTTCCCCGTCATCGTTGAGACCCCTGAAACTTTGTCGTTCATACTATCCTCTTATTTCCGGTTATGAAACGAATCCTCACTCCTAAATTTATCATGAGATCAAATTTCCAGAATCGCAACTGCAGAAAATAACACAGACCATTTAATTTACACAAGCATATCTTCATCTCCCATATGTTTCTCGAAGGCTTGCCTCACCAGTCCCATAATATAAGGTAAGTCCTCCAACCGGCTGAAGGTTACTTGAATGTCGCCAGCACCCAAGTGACCAAAATTGCTCACATTTCTAGCCAATTCGCGCGGATCTTGAAGCTCGTGGAATGGTAAATTCAGAGTAATCTTTAGTCCTTTTGCTTGGGGTATTACGTCAACGAAGTTTGACTCAGCTTTGTAAGAAATATAATTCTTAAGGAATACCTCATCGACACAAGAGTCAAGAGATAGAACTTCCTTTCGGAAACTGTCAAAAAGAGAACGCATGATCGAATCACCTTCAAGATATCTATAATCCTCGATAGCATAACCACAAACACTTGGAGTTTTTGACTGATATGCATTAGATATTGCCTCTGGCAACGAAGGCGCAGGCCAGACGGTAACAGCCTTCTCCGCCAGACGCTTGGCGCGAGATTGGATAGCTTTCTCATCCCAAGTTTGTAACTGGCCGAGTCCTTCGTTGAGATGTAGCGGACTTTTCTTGAATCCGCCTTTCATGTCGCGTTTTTCAGTAAAGGAACGGTCACCGTATTCGGCATTGTAACCAGTCAAGGTGAGGTTGCCTAAAGTGTGCAAATAGGCTTCGTGAATCCGTTTATAATCCTCGCCCAGCGCCTCTTCCCATTTTGTCGTCAGATGTTGCGGCATGATGTGTTCGATAGTGTACTCGTTAACGGAAACACGCTCTTTGCGGCCGTGATTTTCTAGGCGCCGCAACCAGTAACTTCTACGCTGAAAATTGTAGAGGTTTCGGCCCAAAATCGCGTGACCAAATTCTTTGTCATCAGGAAATCGACGATAAGATTGCAAGAGATAGAACTGCGCCTTTATACTTTCCCAATAATTTTGTTTCTTATTCAACGTCTTGGAAAACGACGCAAATGTCTTGTTCATTGAATTAGTGGGAATGTCACAGATATTGCGACGGAAAACGTAACTCTCCACCAGCCGAACAGCCTGATCGAGCTCTTCCGCAGACAGTAAATTGTTAGTATAATCGTCATAAATTTCCAGCAGAAAGGGATGTGTGACGTTCGCCTTGAGTTCTTGGAGATCTGCAAAAGCGGCACGCAAGTCCGGATTCTTTTCCTTTCCCAACTCCATTGCACAATAATAACCGGAAAACTTGTGAATATCAGCTACGAGATCGTCTATACAATCAGGAACTAATTGTGTTTTAGACACATACATTTTAAACTCCTCGTAAACTCTACGGACGTTGGGTATTTCACCAGTTTTGACAGTCAAGTAGTGACGCATAAAGCCATCGAAATGTTTGCTATAGGCTTCCTGCCCAAAGGCAATCTCCATAGGGCGCCAATAGTCGTTATACAGCCGAGTTTGCTGATTGGGTTCCAAATCCATTAGGACAAAGTTGCGTATGAGGTCGGCTTGGCCGAGCTCGCGACCGGTGGAGTTCATGCTTTCGAATATTAGCTGCGGGTTATCATAGTCGCGGCTTAATGCGATGTCCACCACCATGAGTTTGACCAACCCTTTGCATAATGGTTCAAGATTGTTGCCTAGCATTTTTATCTGTTTCCTGAAAAACTCGAAGTTTTCCCTCAGACGCAAAGAAGAACTCGCCAATAGCGCTTTTTGGTTCACAATCGCCAGCAGAGTATCTCTGTCGGTTTGGGACAAGAGCAGTTTGTATCGAAGGCCTCCCTCTTCTTCAGGATTAAGAAGGTAGTAGTTGCGGAGCTTTCTTGGAGAGAAACCTTGGACGGGTTTTTCGCTTTTAAGTTCCCGAGCGAGAGCTTCGATAATGAGAGACACGGTGGTCAATCGCTGTTGGCCGTCAATGACTAGCAATGGCGACTGGCTGCTGACTTGATAGAGTCCACTTTGGATGTACACGATGGTACCCAAGAAGTGAGACCGAATATTTTCGTCGTGTCCGGCGCGCAGTATATCATCCCAGAGTTGACGGCACTCCGGTTGATCCCAAGAGTAGGTGCGCTGGTAAATCGGAATGACAAACTGTGGTGATTTTTTAAGAAAATCAAGGAGTCTAGCTTCGGTTGCTTTCATGGCAGAATCAATTTTTATACTGTAAACACAGCATTTATGGAGCGCAAGTTTTCTTTGTGTCAATTTTTCATCAGTCTGGGCAAGCCCAGGATGGCGGGTTTTTGAGTTGAAATAATTGTTCGCCCGCCTTGGGGACAAGCAGAACTCCTTGATCTTCCCGATCTGCGTAGGATGTTATATCAATGGATTTTGGATCGCGGTAGCCTAGGTTCAACTGCTTGCACTGTTTCGGGTTGAGTCCTGTCGCCAAGGTTACCCGCGCCCGTGGCGTTTCGATTCCATGAACAAAAGTTCCTTGTCCGTAGACGTGAGTGGAATGGGCCAATACGCCCCAAGGCTCGTTTTTGAAACGGTTCCACTGATTTAAGAAATAGTCCCGGCAGTGGTAGCCAATGGAGTGAATTTTCCGTCCATGCGTTGCGGAGACTTCCCGGATATGCGGGGCGTAAATAATCAACTCGCCGTTGTCTGACAGCACTGGCTCAAGTTTATACATGCATTTTCCTCCGACCCAAAGATCTTCATACATTGGCGGCGCGCAAGACAAGATTGTATGAAAAGGTTTTTCTTTGTAGGTGATATGTAGTTGGCGGGAAAGATGGGATGCTTTTTCCCAAGCGCTTTCCGGCGTGCCGGCAAAGATGCCTCCCAGCCCGCGGTCTCGAACTACCATGCAAAAGCATTGTTTGGGGAGTTTCACCAAGCTGCCTGCGTAGTCGATTACTTTGCGCACTGGCGTCTGTTTGTGACCGATAATTTTCGGATTGGAAATTAGCGCCGCCAACCAATGGAAAAAGTGTAAGAGTTTTGGACCACTGACTCCGGGAAAGAGATATTTGTTGCCGCCGGAGAAGCCAACCACTTCGTGAGGAAACACCGGCCCTATGATAACGATACGGTCATAGTCGTATAATTGTTTGTTGATCTCGACTGGAATTTCCATCGCAAAGCGCCCTCCGGTCAAATTGCTCAGCATGGCTTTTGATATGACGCCAATTTTGCGCAATGCCGCGGGGTTGTTCCATTCGTGATTGTAAAATCGCACTGCCCGATACTTGCTTCGGCGTTCCTTTTGGGAGATTCCGATTCGATGGCAAATAGCTGCCTCGGACATCGGACGGTGGGTTCCTAAGGCGATCATGATGTCTAGTTGCGCAACGGCGGCCGCTACTTGTTTGTGGAAAGCTTGGAACACCATTCCTACGGGGGCGGTGCGAGTGGAGTCCGGCAGGATGGCTAGAACGCGTTTGCCCACATAATCGTCGGTCGGACAGACGGACGACATCAAGGAAGCCACTTCGCCGGCGGATACCAAAGTTCCTTGGGGCGCAATGATGGAGTCCGTCATGGCTGTTTTTCCTGATTTTTTCTCAAATCGTTTGCGAAAGAAACCCGCCGTCCACGCGGATATCCGCGCCGGTGACAAAGCTGCCTGCTTGGGAAGAGGCCAAAAAGAGAGCGGCGCCGATCAATTCTTTTGCTTCGCCAAAACGGCCCATCGGTGTGTGGCGGAGAATCCGCTTTGCGCGGTCGGTGGGAGTTCCATCGCTTTGAAACAAGAGTTTTTTGTTCTGTTCCGCCGGAAAAAAGCCCGGCGTAATTGAATTGACCCGCACTCCGGCCTCCGCCCATTCCCTCGCAAGAAACCGAGTGACGCTCAAGACTGCGGCTTTGGACGCCGAATAGGAAACTACTCGCGAGAGCGGCACATGAGCGGAAACGCTGGCAATGTTGATGATGCTTCCTCTGCCGGCCGAGGCCATTGCCGCGCCGAAAACCTGGCAGGGAAATAATACTCCGCCGATCAGATTCAGTTCCACATTCTTTTGCCATGCCTCCAAAGAGATGTTTTCAAACGGGTTTTCTTCGGAAACGGTCGCCTGCGGATCGTTGCCGCCGGCCGCGTTCACCAAAATTGAGGGCCGGCCGGCCTGTTTTTCTATCGCCGCCGCCGCTGCCTCCAAACTCTGCCGACTCGTGGCATCGGCTTGGAGGAAGATTGCTTTGGCGGACTTTGCGGACATTTTGGAGGCTTGCGCTTCGCCTCGTTCCCGGCTGCGTCCTAATATCGCTACGTTGGCTCCCGCTTCCCTCAAACCCTGCGCAATGGCGCCTCCCAAGCTGCCCGTGCCTCCGACGACTACTGCTGTTTCTCCAGAAAGATCAAATAAATTCATAGATAAATCTATAATGAAAAGGAACTCCGGTGTCGATGGAAAACTGCTTATGGTTGTGGATTTCGGGCTTGTTTTAGGCTGGGAACGAGTCGCTTTTGCAAGGGAAAAATCCTCTTTCTCGTTTTGCGTAGCAAGATTTTTGCAACTTCAAAGTTGGCCGGGGCGCCGGAGATAATCGCAGTAATCTCCGCCCGGAATTTCCGCCAAGCCGTCGACCGGAAGCCGATACCAATAAATTTGGGCGCGCAGTCGTTCCAAAGATTCCATTCTCACTTCGGTTTTGGCGCGGCGGAAATGGGAATGGCAAAGATCGTTCGGTTTAAAATCTTCATACTCGTCCAAAAGACTCCAGAAGAGTGGATTGGCGTTCACTTCAAAAACTTCTCCCGTCACCCAAAAGCGCCGGGAGGCATCTGGCACTGCCACTGGAAATGCGCCGTAATCATACAAACGCCCGAAAACACGCCCCAAACCAAGCCGTCGCCCCACTTGTTCGAGCTGTTGGCCTAGCGAGTGGCCCAACCCCGGACGCAAAGTTCCATAAACAAAAAGTCTCACTGCTGATTCGAGAAAATCCAACGAAAACAAAAGTTAATTTACGAATTTCTCGACAATTTCAAAAAGAGAAAATGCGCTCTGAAAACAGAGGGTTGCAAAAAAATGTTGAATCTAGGCAGCGCATTTTCAACAATCCGCTTGTCGAGTTATACGAAAAACATGTTCGGCGCAGAAACAAATTTCATCTTGGCATTGGCCGCCGTTGCGGACTTGGAAAGTTCGATTTCGGCCAAAATTCTTTTTCAGATTACGGGTTTCGCCATAGTCTTGCTAGCGCTGGTGATGCTGTGGTCTTCGGTTTCGCTGCTCGGAGCCATTTTTTCACGTTTCCCAGTTGAGAACGCTTCGGCGCAAAACGCGACGACGAAGGTTCAATCGCCGATCGCCGTCGAACACGTCGCGGCTATTGCCGCAGCTCTGCATACGGTCATCCGCGAGCCTTGCCGGATCGTTAGCATTGAGGAAGCGCCCGAAAAGCCGTCGAACAAGCGATAGCGTATGAAAAATTTGAAAGTTACCGTTGACGGAAAAATATATCACGTCACCGTTGAGCCGCTGGACAAAGACGCTTCCCCGCCCGAATCTACCGCCTCTGCGCCGCCCGCGCAAAGTCCAGCCCAAAGAAGCGCGCCCATCCCCAGCCCGCTGGCCGGAAAAGTGGTGACCATCGACGTTCAAGCAGGCCAAAACGTCAAAGAAGGCGAGCAACTCATGGTTCTGGAAGCCATGAAAATGAACACCTACGTCTATGCCCCGCAAAACGGCAGCATCGCCGGCATCTTGGTTTCGGAAGGCGACGCCGTAGAAGAAGGGCAATCCCTGATCTTAATGGATTGAACTAAGCGAACCTCTGTTTTCTCGATGCTGGACAACTTGCTCGAATTTTTAAGCCTTTCTGGATTTGCGTCGCTTACTTGGCAAATGTCGGCGATGTGGCTGGTGGCCTTCGTATTGCTTTACTTGGCGGTCGGCAAAAAGTTTGAGCCGCTTTTGTTGGTCCCCATCGCCTTCGGCGCCTTGATTGCCAACCTTCCCTCTCGGGGCATCATCACTTTGGAGCAAACTGCCGAAGGACTGGAGCCGGGGCGCATCCGCGTGGAAGCCGTTCAGGAAGTTTCGGCAACGGAATCCCAGCAAACAACCCCACAAACCCCAAGCGCGGGAGCACCAAAGACAGAAGAAACTCCCGCATCCTATAAGATTACAAAAATTGAAGGCGGACTGTTCGACTTCATCTCGCAAGGGGTCAAATTGGAAATTTTTCCACCGCTGATTTTCCTCGGTGTCGGCGCCCTCACCGACTTCGGGCCTCTGATTGCCAATCCTCGAATGCTTCTCCTCGGCGCGGCGGCCCAGCTCGGAGTCTTTTTTACCTTTCTCGGCGCCAGTCTGATCGGCTTCACCACTCATCAAGCCGCTTCCATCGGCATCATTGGCGGCGCCGACGGCCCTACCGCAATTTTCACCAGCAACAAACTCGCCCCCGAACTCCTCGGCCCCATCGCCGTAGCCGCTTACAGCTACATGGCGCTTGTCCCCCTCATCCAGCCGCCCATCATGCGCCTATTAACCACAAAATCCGAACGTTGCATCCGCATGAAATCCCTTCGAAAAGTCTCCAAACTGGAAAAACTTTCCTTCTCCATCGTCGTCACCATCGTTTGCGTCCTGCTCGTCCCAGACGCCTCCCCGCTGGTCACAATGCTTATGCTGGGCAACTTCCTCCGAGAATGCGGCGTCACCGAGCGCCTGTTGCGTGCCTCGCAAAACGAAATCATCAACATCGTCACCATCTTTCTAGGAACCAGCGTGGGACTTACCATGCAGGGCGAACGTTTTCTGCAAACCGGAACCTTGAAAATCATCCTCCTCGGCATAATTGCCTTCGGCATTTCCACCGCCGGAGGCGTGCTGATGGCCAAACTTATGAACCTGTTCAGCCGCAAAACCCCGATCAACCCTTTGATCGGTTCTGCCGGCGTTTCCGCCGTTCCAATGGCCGCCCGCGTCTCCCACGCCGAAGGACAAAAAGCCGACCCCAACAACTACCTCCTCATGCACGCTATGGGACCTAATGTTGCCGGCGTCATCGGCTCGGCCATCGTCGCCGGCTACTTTATCGCCACACTCTCCTCGCAGTGAGAACGGACCCTCCCAAAAATTGACAAAGCGAAGGGAAATCATTCAAATTTTTAACCCGCCTAAGTTACAATCCGTCATTTATTAAAATAGGAAACATATGATACCAGATGCGGCATACTACGGAGATTGTTTTGATATAATCAGCAATTGGGAAAAGAAGGGGTTTAGGGAAGTGGCGGATTTGATTTACGGCGATCCGCCCTTCAACAGCAACCGCAACTACGGCGCGCCCACTTCCAAAGCCCAAGAAACCGACACCGGCTCTATGGACGCCTTCGTGGATATGTGGACTTACGATGACAAAGCCATCGCCCGCACGAAACGCATCTGCAAATCAGTCGCTCATCCGGCAAGCAAGCTCATCCAATCTCTCAAAGACTGGCTGGAAGAGGAAGACGACGGAATGCTGGCCTACCTTTCTTATATGGCCGATAGACTTTGGAAACTGCACGGCATGCTCAAACAAACGGGGAGCATTTATTTGCACTGCGACCACACCGCTAACTACTACCTGCGACTGCTTATGGACGCCGTGTTTGGCAAAGAAAACTTCCGCAATGAAATTGTGTGGAAATATAGAACTGGCGGAGTCTCAAAGAAGTGGTTTGCGAGAAAACACGATACCATTCTCTTCTATTCCAAAACACCGCCAACAGACAAAACAGTTCAAATGATTTTCAATCCCGATGCCGTCAAAATCCCGCGCACTGAAAAGTCAATAAAGCGCGCGCAGAATCCAAAAGGCGCGCGCATTTCCGCAACCGACATTGAGAAACATCCTGAAGACGTCTTTGACATTCCGGCGCTCAACCCAATGGCCAAAGAACGCGAAGGCTACCCGACGCAAAAACCTTTGGCGTTATTAGATCGGATAATCTTGGCGAGCAGTAATCCCGGTGATGTAGTATTAGATCCCTTTTGCGGATGTGGAACCACAATGGAGTCTGCCTTTCGCAATGGGCGCAAGTTTGTGGGAATCGACATCTCCGTGTTCTCTGTTTACTCGGTCACTAAAAAGCGAATGGAAAAGTGCGGCATTGAGATACCTATTGAAGGCATCCCAACCAACATGGCGGGGGCGAGACTGCTCGCAAAGCAAGACAAGTTTGCCTTTGAATCGTGGGCGAGCGAGGTCTTGAACTTTGGCAACATCGGCATCCTTTCCAACAAAATCCAAAGATGCGACGGCGGGATTGACGGCAAGGGAAAGTTGTTGGAAGAAACCGAAGACGGCAAAGACGAAGTGATTGTGCAAGTCAAGGGCGGAGGCTTTACGATCAACGACGTCAAGGCGTTCAAAGAAACCATTCAATCTAAAAAGAGAGTGGCGGCGGGCATTTTTATTACGCTAGACGGCAGGGGATGGTCGGATGGAATGGAAAAGATTGCTTGCTCTTGCGGCACTTTTAGAATGCCGAATGCGCAATTTGATCGGGATTATCGAGGGATGCAACACTGGTCGGTGAAGAGTCTGTTTGTGGAACCTGAACCCGTTTTCCCCAAGATGCCGGTAATGATCAACCCGCTCAATAACAAACCCCTCAACCAAGAAAGACTGGAATACTAAAATCAAACAGCACCATTGCCGGCGGCGAAGCGGGCAAGATCAGGTTTTGGCGAGGATTTGCTTTTGCCGTCCGTTGGTTGCAAAGACGGGCAAAACGCTCGCAAGGAAGCGCAAAATTTTTCTTGCGGCGCGGGCGTCTGAAATCTAGCGCAAGTCACTAAGTGGTTGAGGATCGGATTTTTTCCTTTTTCTCTTCTTGCTCGGTTTGCAAGGCGGCGCGGTCAACGCTCAGTTGTTTTTCCAAGGAAGCCAATGCTTCCAAGTCTCCTTGTTCCATCGCTTTGGCCATTTGTCCTTTGAGAAAAATTTCTTTCTCCGCAATCTTGGCTTGATAGATTGAGTCCAGTTCTGCCATTTTGGCTCGTTGTTCGTCCGTGAGCGGAACGCTGCGAGAATTTGCCTGCAGGCGTTCCATGGCTAATTCATACGCCGATTTCATTCCCGTTTTGTTACAGCAAACCGACGCGAACGCAAAGAGAGAAAAACCAAGTCGTCTTTTCGCGACGGGGATCGGCGGAGATTGAAAAATGTCGCAAGATGGATTGAAGGATTGACTTATGCCGACGGTTCGGTCAAACTGCCCGGGCCTTTTCGAGAGGAAATGAGAGGCAGATTGCCCGGTGTCATAAGAGAATTACCTTTTTTGCGCGAAAACATGTCTCCATTCTCCACCAAGTCAACTGAGCCGGATCGTCTGCGGGTCGTGATCTTGTTTTGCTCTGCGGAAGATCAGGAAAAGCGGCTGGCCCTCTATCTGGAGAAACAACTTCTCCAAAACGGCTATTCGGTCTTTTTGGATCGGGCCGCCGAAACCAGCATCCAATGGGCTGCGGAAATCGCCGACGCCATTCGCTCCGCTCACGTTGTTGTTCCTTTCTTATCCGAGCCCGCCGTCGCCAATGAAATGCTGGCGTTTCAAGTGGAAATCGCCCATGACACCGCCCAAAGACATGAAGGCCGTCCCGCGCTTATTCCCATCCGCATCCATTGGCACGGCGATCTTCCAGATCCCGTTGGAGGCATTCTCGATCCGATTGAACATCTTCTCTGGGAAGGCGAGGCCGACAATGCGGCCATTGCGGAAAACCTGCTCCAAAGAATAGCAAAGGCAGTGCGTCACTCGCCCGCTCGTTCCACCATTTCCAAAGGGCTTCGTCTTGTCCCCCGCCCCGTTTCCAAGCCTCGCCCCGTTCGGATCATCCCTGAACCGCGCAAACCGGCGGGACCGCTTCCCTTTGAACCGGTCGGCGGCGCCGTGCCTCTCCATTCGGACTATTACCTTAAACGTCCTGCGGACCGCGAGTTTCGCGACGCAATTCTCCGCTACGACAGCATCATTCTGCTCAAAGGCGCGCGGCAGATTGGGAAAACTTCCCTTTTGGCGCGCGGCCTCCAAACCGCCCGCGAGCGAGGCGCCAAAGTCGCTCTCACCGATTTTCAGAAATTCAATGCTGCAAACCTTTCCGACATTGGCAGCTTTTATCTCAGCCTTGCAGAATCTCTGACCGATCAACTGGAATTAGACGTCTTGCCCTCCGATGTCTGGGACGAACGCCGCAGCCCCAATGTGAACTTTGAGCGCTTCGTTCGGCGCGAAGCGCTGAATAACCTGAACGCCCCGTTCGTTTGGGGATTGGACGAAGTGGATCGACTTTTCCCCCATGATTACGGCAGCGAAGTCTTTGGGCTTTTCCGTTCTTGGCATAACGAACGCGCCCTGGATCCTTCCGGTCCTTGGAGCGAGCTTACCCTCGCCATCGCCTATGCCACCGAAGCGCACCTCTTCATCGCCGACATGAACCAATCGCCGTTCAACGTCGGCACCCGGCTCCTGCTAGAAGACTTCTCGGCGCAACAAATTGAAAACCTCAACCAACTCTACAATAGCCCGCTGTCCGCTACCGAGCGGGAGCCGTTCCACCAGTTTGTTGGCGGCCATCCGTATCTCGTCCGGCGGAGCCTTCACGAAATCGCCTCCCGCAGAACATCGCTCACCTCCTTCATTGGCGAAGCCGGCCGTGACGACGGCGTCTTTGGAGATCACTTGCGCCGCATCCTCGTGCTTTTGGCCAAAGACCCAAACCTCACTGAGATCATGCGAGGCGTTTTGAAAGGGGAAGGTTGCCCGACTCCCGAAAGTTTTTATCGATTGAGAAGTTCCGGCCTCATTGTGGGCAGTTCCCAATTCGATGTGGCGCCGCGTTGCCAACTCTATAACTCCTTTCTCAAACGACACTTGCTATAAGCTGGAAAGCGATTTTCATTGCGCGATATAAGCTACACTCAACAATCAACTAACAAAGAACACCTATGCTTTTATCCATTGCGCATAAAAAGAATAGAGCGGACTGGATCCAAGGAACGAGTACCGGCCGGGAAGCGCTTGATGCGGCCTCATTCTATAAAATCGATAAGAGATTACAGCTAAATCTCGTCAAAGAGAAGCTGTCGGCGAACTGTTTCCTGCAAATTCTATCCGGCCGGATTCCTCGCCTTCTACTATCTCTCCCCAGCGTAATCATTCTTCTTTAACATTGTAACATTGACAAGGAATTTATAAGTTTTGCCTATGTCTAATTCTAAGTTTGCTGGCGACAAAAAAGTAGGCGGATCCATTTTGGGACGTTGGGAGAAACGTTTTGTCGACCAATGGTTGCCCCGCATCCCGGACGGCATAGAGACATACCATCTGACTTTGCTTACCCTCCTCTGGAGTTTGCTGGCTCTACTCTTCTTCTGGCTGGCCAAGAGCAACCCCCATTGGCTGTGGGCGGTCTCGGCTTTGATTGTTTTGCAATACTTAAGCGATCTTTTTGACGGCGCTTTGGGACGGCGTCGAGGCACCGGGTTAATCAAGTGGGGCTTTTATATGGACCACTTGCTGGACTATGTGTTTCAAAGCGCTATTGTGATTGGTTACTCTATGATAGCGCCTGAAGGACTGGATTATTACTTCTTTGGCCTGCTTTTGATTACGGGAGGCTACATGGTGAATTCCTTTCTCTGGTTTGCGGCGACCAATCGTTTTGAAATTAGTTACTTTGGCATTGGACCCACCGAGGTGCGGATTCTCGCTATTGTTCTAAACACCGCTATTATTTTTATCGGAACTTCCCAGTGGCCCATTACCGTCCCCGTTCTCTTCGGGATACTTCTCATCGGCTTGGTGACAATCGTTTATCGAACCCAAAAGCAGCTGTGGAAAATGGACATGCAGGCGAAGCAAGAACAATCATCATCCAAAGGTAATTGAATCGCCGGTTTTTCCGCTACAATCTTCCTTTGGTGCTTGGCGTTTGCCCGGCGATGCGAGGATCCCGCTCGCAGGCCGCATCCACTGCTTTGGCAAAGGCTTTGAATAAAACTTCCGCAACGTGATGAGGCTCTTCCCCATAAAGCAATTCCATATGCAGATTGCACCGCGCTTCATTGGCAAAACCCTGAAAAAACTCGCGCGCCAAACCAAAGCGAAAGCGGGAAGACATGTCTTGGTTTCTTTCGGCTTCGGCAATTTTAAAGCCCATCGATCCCATCCCTCGCCAGACCAAATAAGGCCGCCCGCCGAAATCAATCACGCAGCGCGCCAAACACTCATCCATCGGCGCATAGGACTCCGCCGCCAACGGATTCCTCGGATCAAAACCAAACCCGTAACGTCGAATTCCCTTCTTGTCTCCCAAAGCCTTAAGAAACGCTTGCCCCAAGGCGATGCCGCAATCTTCCACCGTATGATGTCCGTCCACTTCAACATCCCCGCGGCATCGGAGATTGAGATTCAACACGGCGTGCTTGGCGAACAGGCACAGCATGTGATCCAAAAAAGGAATGCCGGTTTCTATCTGATATTCCCCCTGCCCGTCGACATCCAAACTCACATCAATCTTCGTTTCCGCCGTATATCTCCGAACTTTCGCCCGCCGCTGCTCCATTGCGCCCATTCAACAAGCCTTCCCTCGAAAAGAAAACCGCAAAGTCCTCTCTTCCTTGCCTTACGATCTTCCCATCTCCCGTTCTTCGGCGGAGAAAACTTTTAAAACGAAATCGTCTAGACTCAGTTTCCAATCCTGTATCATTTTGTTTGCCGTGGAGGATTCTTTTGTTTCATTATAGAGGGGCGTGACTTCTGGAAAGCAAGAACCCGGTGCGGAGAAGGAGCCGCCGCCAAAGATTTGGTATGCATTGATTCCCGTTCTCGCTTTGATCGGATTTCTGATTGGGAACGCTCTTTTGCACGACGGCAAGGAATGGGATCCACACATTCCACTCATTTTGGCCGCGGCGGTTGCCTCGATTGTGGGATTGTTTTTAGGCAATTCATGGAAGGAGATAGAGAGCGGAATCGTGGAAGGGATTTCAGTCGGGATGAAGGCGATTCTGATTCTTTGCGTCATCGGGGTTATGATTGGGACTTGGATCGCAAGCGGCATTGTTCCGATTATGATTTACTACGGCCTTCAAATTTTGCATCCGAGCATTTTCCTTGTCGCCGGCTGTCTCATTTGTTGCGTGGTTTCCGTCGCCACGGGAAGCTCTTGGACTACGGTAAGCACTGTGGGGATTGCCTTGATCGGGATTGCCGAAGGATTGGGGGTTCCGCTTCCGATGGCGGCGGGCGCGATTATTTCGGGTTCGTATTTCGGGGATAAAATGTCGCCGCTTTCGGATTCGACCAATCTGGCTCCCGCAGTCGCCGGCGCGGAGTTGTTTGAGCACATTCGGCACATGCTTTTCACCACTGTGCCGGCGCTGGCGATTTCGCTTCTTCTCTACGGAGTTTTGGGTTGGCGCGGATTTGCGGCAGAGGCGAGCGCGGATTCTGTGGACGCCATTCTTTTGGCGTTGAACGAGGCCTTTGATTTGAATCCGTTGCTTCTTTTGCCGCCGTTGTTGATTGGGATCGTGGTAGTGTGGCGGATTCCGGCTTTGCCTTCGCTTCTTGGCGCCGCTTTGTTGGGGGCTGTTTTGGCTGTGGGATTTCAGAACGTTTCGTTGAGGGAGATATTCGACATCGCGCAGTCCGGCTACATCTCGGCAACGGGGAATGCCGCCGTCGATCCATTGCTCAATCGAGGCGGATTGGATTCTATGATGTACACCGTTTCGCTTATCCTTTGCGCGCTGACTTTTGGCGGGGTGATGGAGCGTTGCGGTTTTCTCCGGGCCATTGCCGGCGCCATTCTTCGGCTTGCCCGCTCTACGGGTTCGCTGGTGGCGGCTACCGTAGGCACTTGCGTGGGCATGAACGTTGCGGCTGCGGATCAATATCTTTCTATCATCGTTCCCGGACGCATGTATCGCGAGGATTACGAACGGAAGGGACTTCACGCAAAGAACTTGTCTCGCACGCTGGAAGACGCCGGCACTCTTAGCTCGCCTTTGATTTACTGGAACAGTTGCGGAATGTATATGAAGGAAACGCTGATGGTGTCTCCGCTGGCCTATTTTCCTTATTGTTTTCTGAATATTTTTACGCCTCTTATCGCCATTGCTCTGGCATACACGGGCTGGGGCATCGCCAAAATTCACGAGGAAAAAAGCCGAGGAGAAATTCGCAAGCGTTGATGCGGAAGGCCGATTGGCGTTGGATTTCCGCTCTGCGCGGATAGACGACAATTCTTCTTTTTGAGAGGCAAAGGCAAACTGTATCCATTTCTATTTTCTTGACGCAAAACCTTGTTTCGCGGCAGTATTGACTGCTAAAGAGGTTTGCGTATGTCAGAATTGAGAGTTGAAAAATCGGCGAAGGTCAAAGCGTCGCCGGAGAAAGTTTACGCTGTTATTCGCGATTTTCGTCAATCGCCGGCCTGGTCGCCTTGGCTAATTGCCGAGCCGGAATGCTTGGTGAAATACTCAGACGACGGCAAGAGCCACAGTTGTGAAGGCAAGATTCTTGGCAGTAGCGAAATCAAGATCGTCAACGAAGAGCCGTTCCGTTCCATCGATTGTCAGCTGACTTTTTTCAAGCCTTGGAAATCGCGGGCGGCCGTGCGGTTCACATTTGAGGAACTCGATGGCGGCTCGGAAGTCACTTGGAGCATGAAAGGCTCGATTCCTTTTTTCCTATTTTGGATGAAACCGATGATGACCACGCTCATCGGCATGGACTATCAGCGCGGATTGACAATGCTCAAAGATTTTATCGAGCTCGGTTCCGTCCCGTCAAAGTTGGATTTCATTGGCCAAACTTCGCAGACCGGTTTTTCTTATGTCGGCGTCAAAACATCGTGCGCCATTGCCGACATCGGCGACAGGATGAAGGCCGATTTTCAAAAGCTGCAAGATTGGATTGACAAGGAGGGACCAAAGCCGTCGGGAAATCCATTTGCGAACTACTATCAATGGAACTTTGCCAAAGGCATCGTGGGATACACGACGGGATTCCCTGTTGTCGGCGTTCCGGGAAATCTTCCCGATGGTTTCGTTTCCGGCGATCTGCCCGGTTGCCGTGTTTTCTCCATCAAACATACAGGGCCGTATCGGCACTTGGGAAATGCATGGTCGGCGGGGATGCTCCGCGCGCGGGCTAAAATCTTTACCCAAGACAAAAAGATTCCTCCTTTTGAAATCTATGAGAACAATCCGTGCGAGACACCGGAAAACGATTTGATAACGACGATTTGTTTTCCGATCAAATAATGGTTCTTCGCGTTTTGCATCCTCATTCTAAACCAAACCGGGTTGGGAAAAACGAAGATGAAGGAAAAAAGTCTGGTACGCACGGCGGGGGTCGAACCCACAACCTTCGGCTCCGGAGGCCGACGCTCTATCCAATTGAGCTACGCGCGCACGCGGTTCATGCAAAAATTTAATGCCTCCGCAGGGGCAAAATCAACACTTCGCTTGCTTATTTTCCAACCGGCGTTTTCAAAGCAAAATTAGATTTTTCTAGCGAACGCCGAAAATTACGACTCCGAATCAGTGAACTTGCCTGCGCCTGCAGTTTTCTTGGCATCGTCGACGGTTTGATTCGCGCTTTCCACTTTTACCCGCAATTCGGCGGTCACTTGGCCGTGCAATTTTAGTTCCACCACATACTCGCCAATCTC
Organism: Limisphaerales bacterium; assembly: GCA_965203425.1. GTDB lineage: Bacteria > Verrucomicrobiota > Verrucomicrobiia > Limisphaerales > AAA164-E04 > UBA2970. The sequence continues at coordinate 2,132,861 of OZ241891.1, forward strand.
TTTGATGGGATTTTCAAGGTGGATTTTCCGCCGATCTACGTCGACGTCAAACTGTTGTTTGAGTTCGGCGGCGATGTTGCTTGCCGAAACCGAACCGAAGAGCCTGCCTTTTTCGCCCGCGCGCGCCTTCAAGGTCAAGATCAGTTTGGAGAGACTCGACGACAATTCCGTGGCGGCGTTGAGTTCGCACATTTCCCGGTTTAATCGACGCGCCTTCAACACTTCTAGTTGTCTCTTGTTGGCCGCTGTTGCTGGAATCGCCAGTCCCTGCGGAATCAAATAATTGCGGGCGTATCCCGCCGCTACTTGACACCGATCCGACTCCCCACCCAAACCAGAGACGGGCCTTACCAAAATTACTTCTTTTTTTGCCATAGTCTTCTCAAAACGCTTATTGCATATTAATTCAATTTCCTTCAGGGCCTGCCGGCGCAAGATTTACAAAGCCCGGTCAAAATGGAACGTCGTCGTCTTCCTCAGGAGGCGGCCCGCTGTCCGCTGGCGGCGGCTGATTTGGCGGCTGATGAAACCTTTGCGGCTGTGTTGGCGGCGGCAACTGGTTTGGCGGCGGCCTTTGCGGTTCGCTGTCTGCGGCGGATCGGCGAGGAGAAGGCGGCGAACCGCCTTCCCTGCTTTGGCCGGAAGGTAGAAACTGAAAATTTCGCAGAACAACTTTCAGCCGACTTCGTTTCTCCCCGGTTTGTTTGTCTACCCACTGATCCTGGTGGAGATGGCCTTCCAAGAAGATCGGATTTCCTTTTTTGAAATACTGGCCGATGGTTTCAGCTTGCTTTCCAAATGCGTCAACTGTGACGAAGGTGACTTCTTCTTGAAGCTCTCTTGCTTCATTATACCACTTTCGATTCACCGCCAGGCTGATGTTTGCAATCGCAGTGCCTGAGGTAGTGTAGCGCATTTCTGGATCCCGGGTGAGGTTGCCCATGAGAATCACTTTATTGAAAGAGGACATGAGAATCGGAGTTTATTCGGTTGATGTTTTGGGTTGGGCTTCGAGGGGCGGCCGTTTGGCGGCCCGGCAAATGAAGGATCGAAAAATGTCGTGGTTCTCTCGCAACGCCGCCTGCGCTTGCTTGAGGCCTTCGGCCGAGATTTCAAAAAGCGCGGAAAAATAGTAGCCATTTTTGAACCTGTTGTTCGCCACGCGCTCAAAGGTTTTGTTTCCCATTCTTTCGATGGAGGTTACCTTGCCTCCGGCATCCGCAATGCAGGAAGAGATGCCGTCGATCACTTTGCCGAGATCTTCTTCGTGCCCAATCCTTTTCAAAATAAATAGTCCGTCGTATTGTTTCATGATTAATTTTAGTCCGCCATTTTCGCAACCAAACCGTTGTAACGGCTCATGGCCGCTTCCAATCCTTCCGTTACCGCGGCCACCACTTGATCCGCCGCTCGCTCCAAAACGCAGGCCAATAATTCTCGTTCTCCTTCTTGAAAGCGCCCCAAGACATGCCCGTGAACCGATCCTGGTTTTCGCCGACCGATTCCGATTTTCAAGCGGGCATAACGCTCTGTTCCTAGTTCTTTTTCAATGGACTTGAGTCCGTTGTGGCCGCCGCTGCTTCCGCGCCGGCGCAGGCGGATTGTGCCTAGTTCCAGATCGACGTCGTCCGCCAAAATCAATATACGACCGACGTCGATTTTGTAAAACGACGCTATCTTGGCCACTGCTCTGCCGCTAAGATTCATAAACGTTTGCGGCTGGCAAAAGATGACTTTTTGGCCGGCCAAATTTCCCCCGCCGCATCGAGCTTCAAATGGACGTTCGAGTTTGAGTTCGCAACCGATTCGACGACACAAGCCATCCACCGCCAAAAATCCGGCATTGTGTCGCGTGTCGGCGTAAGCCGCTCCGGGATTGCCTAACCCGGCAACTAGATAAGCGCCTTGCATTCAGCAACGGTTGTTTGAGCGATTGGGCAATGTTCATTGGCTTGGTTCAAGTGTCATAAAGCCGTCGGTTATTTCTCCAAAGTTTCCTCGTTGGTTTCGGGTTCCGCTGATTCGGCTTTGAGGCGAGGCTCTGTAATTGTAATCACCGGTATGCTTTCGGCGCCCAACACCTCAACGCCTGAAGGGAGCGGGATTTCGCCCAGATGAAGAATTTCGCCGGCCTGCATTTCGGTGACATCAATTATGATCACCGCCGGCAGGTCTTTGGGCAAGGCTTTGACTTTGGTGCGAAACAACACATGTTCCAGCGTTCCGCCCGAAGTTTTGACACCGATGGCCTCCCCTTTGGTTTCGATGGGCACGGTGATGGTGACCGGCTCATTGGCGGATACTTTGTGAAAATCCACATGGAGCACTTTCCCGCTCAGCGGATGATGGTCCACCATTTGAATCATGGCCAGGTGTTTTCCCGCCCGCTCGCCTTGAATGGAAAGGTCGACCAAAACATTTTCCGAAACGGAATGATGCACCAGATTTTCAAAGTCTTTCTCGGAGACGTCGATGACTTGGTTTTCCATTTCCCTTCCATAAAGAACGCCGGGAATTCGACCGGCGGCGCGAATCTTTTTCACCCGATTTCTTCCCAAAACCTTCCGAGTTTTTGCATTCAAAGAAACTGCCTTCATATTTCAATCCATTAATAGCAAAGCGCAAACACCGCCGCAATACACGCCGGCGCCAAAATCACACCGCCGGCAATCCCCAGCGTCATCTCCAAACTTCTCTTCATTTCGTTACTCATTTTCACCTTTCTCAATTGGTTTGAATCGATAGAATTTCACAGGACCGGCAGTAAAGATAAATGGAACATTATCTGTCCAACCCCAATCAGCCGAGAATAAATTCCTCCAAGGCCCTTCTGGATATTCTGCTACCTCAATCGCATTTCCCGGTGTCCAAGTTAATCTCACACCGGGATTGCCGTTAGGGTCACGAGCTACCTTTATTGACAGAAACCGGTGCTGTTTCAAACATTCCATCCGCTCTTGTTCCGTCATCGGCGCAGACCAGAAGTCGTCGATTGGGAAAACCGCATATCCTTCTTCATTGTAATAGAAGACTTCGAATTCCTGTTCTTCGACGGCGCGGATTTTCAAGGTTTTCGCATCCATTTGCGCGTCGCCTAAACGGAAAATCAAATCCCCATTCGGCTCGACGCAGACGACGAAGTTCGTCAGATTGGCGCATCCGTTCAGAGAGAATTGCGTAACGCCGTCACCGCTCGATGAACGTCCTCCCAAGTAGATGATTTCCAACAGATCAACATCGTCATTAATGAGAAACCAAGTATTCGGAACGCCGTCGCTCGTCTCTTCTTCAATCTTTTCCAGTTTTGACTTGCCATCCGCGTAGCGTTTCAGCACGGTCACATCGGCTTGCACTTCCTGTAACCCGCCGCAAAGGAAAGCGACGGCCGCGAATAATGCAATAGTCTTTCTCATATTATCTCGTTCTTTCTGTTTCTGATTTTCTATTGTCAATCCACGATAAGGCCAACCGCTGTCAACGGGCGCGGTCGCCTTTGTATTCAAACAGCGAGGTGACGGAGGAATTGCTGTGAATTCGCTTGATGGCTTCCCCCAGCAACGAAGCCACAGACAAAGTCGTCACCTTAATCCCCTCAACGGGCGTGCGGAGAACTGTATCCGTTGTAATCAATTCGTCAATAGCTGATTCGCTCAATCTTTGCGCGCCTTTTGTAGAGTGAAGCACTGCATGGGAAACACAGGCCAAAATATTGACGGCGCCTTTTTCCTTTAAGGTTTTGGCGGCGCAAACTAATGTGCCTGCTGTTTCCGTCAGATCATCTACCACCAGCGCGGTTCGATTATGAATTTCGCCGATCACCGACATTGGCTCGACGTCGGTCGAGCTCCTTCGGTGCTTGGCGACGACGGCAAGGTCGGCGTTCAGCGCTTGGGCGTATGCATACGCCATCTTGATGCCGCTCACATCTGGGCTGACGACCACGAGATTCTCCAACTTCTTGGCCTTGAGATATTCGTAGGCGACGGGCGCCGCATAAAGATGATCCACGGGAATGTCAAAAAATCCCTGAATTTGCTGGGCATGCAAATCCATAGCCAAGATGCGGTTCGCCCCGGAGGCGACGAGTAGATTGGCGACGAGTTTGGCGGTGATCGGGACTCTGGGCTGGTCTTTTCGATCTTGGCGGGCGTAGCCGTAAAAGGGCAATACGGCGGTAATCCTCGAAGCGCTGGCGCGACGCAGGGCATCAATCATAATCAGCAACTCCATTAAATGATGATTGGTCGGCGGGGACGTCGACTGCACCACAAAGGCGTCTTCGCCGCGAACGTTTTCCTCAATCTTGACGAAGGTTTCCCCGTCCGGAAAGGCGGCGACGGTGGATTTTCCCAGAGGAATTTCAATATACTCAGCGATGGCTTGGGCAAGCGGTTGGTTGGAGTTGCCAGCAAAGACTTTCATGAGGGAATCCGTTTTAAGAGTGTTGCAGTTTCGTATTTAGGTGGAAAAACCCGATGTTCAATATTTTCTTTCCTGCAAATTTGTGCCGAGACGCGCGAGCAAGACGAGTCCGATTTTCAATAGGTCGCCATTCTCCGTCCATTTTTCGCGGCGCGATCCAGCGCGTCCAAAACTATTTTGGGAGTTAACAAAGCGGGCAAAACCTGAGCCGGCACCTTTTCGTCGGGCGCGAACACCAGAACTAAAGGCACGCCGGCCCTACCATAGCGTTTTAACTCATTGGTAATTTTAGGATCTTTGCGAGTGTAATCCGCGCGAAACGTCACAGCGCCAATTGCCCGAAGTTTCTCGCGCACCGAATCAACAGCGATGCTGCTACGCTTGTTGATTTGACAACTGGCGCACCATTTTGCGGTGAAATCAACCAACACGGGATGCCCGGCAGCTCTGGCCTCATTCACCGCGGCATGAGACCAAGCCCGCCATTCAATTCCCTTCTCAACAATCAATCCGCCAAACGACTCGGCGGGAACACTTTGCGCGCGCCATTTTAGCTCGCCTTCCAAAATCCAGACAAACCCTCCCGCACCCAACAAAAAGGCGATCCCTATAGACAATGGCCGCAGAACCGCGGTCCGCTGTACAAACTGCCCCCAAATCCAGGCAGACAAGGACACCAAAACCAGAAGAATCCCCAGCCACAACGCCGCCTCCGATCCCGGCGGAAAGTGCGACAAAGCCACCGAATACAACCACACCGCGGTGGCCATCATCGGAAACCCCATAGCCATTTTGAACCTTTCCATCCAAGGTCCCGGTTTCGGCAAATAGGCCAGCAAGCGAGGATTCCAACTGAGCGCCACATAAGGAAAAGCCAAACCCAAAGCAATCGTCACAAAGAACAGCAGAATCCAAGCCGGCGGTTGCGCAAAAGCAAATCCAAGAGCCGGAGCCAGAAATGGCGCCGTGCACGGAGTGGCCAGAACCGTCGCCAGCACGCCATTGAAAAACGCGCCGCAATAGCCTTGCTTCCCAGAAAGTTTGCCGGCCGCCCCAATTGCCCTCCCGCCCAAGCGAATTTCAAAAACGCCAAAGAAATTCAAAGCCACCAACGCCACCAAAATCATCATCAACACCAAAAACTCAACGCTTTGAAAATGCGTTCCCCAACCGGCTGGTCGGCCTGCCCATTGCATTCCAATGACAAGTCCGGCAAGAGCCGCAAACGAAGCCAGCACTCCCACAGCGTAAAGGAGACCAAGCCGTTTCACCTTGCCGGGAGACGATTGGCTTTGGTTGACGAAACCCAGAATTTTAAGGGCGATCACCGGAAGCACGCAAGGCATAAAGTTCAAGATGAATCCTCCCAAAAAGGCAAACCAAAGCATCAGAAACATTCCGACCCTCGGCTGTTTGACCGGCGGCGCTTCTTTCAGATCGCCGCCGATAGTCAACACGGTCTCCACGAATTCGGGTTCTTCCCCCGCCTTTTGAACAACCGCCAACCCGGCGATTTCTTTTGGCCATTGCTCTTCGAAATTGAAGACGGTTTTCTGAATTCCCTCTCGGCCTTCCTCGCTTTGGCGGACAACGGTTCCGCCCATAACGTCAAAATCATCGTAGCCGTGCGGATAAAAATCCTTGAGCGTCCATTTTTCTCCCTCGCCCGGAAAGGCCAGAAAACTGCGCTTGTTTTCTTCGCCGGCGCCGGCCCACTCCGCTTCGAGGGAAAGGGAGGCATCGATTCGAGGCACCTTTGCCCTCCAACGTTCGATAAGCCCCGCCGAAGCCGAGCGCCTGCCGGTTTCTCCCACCGTCAACGTCGCCTTCACGGTGGTTTCACGGGGAACGCAGGCCTCTTCTTGACACTCAAGCCACTCCACGCGGGCGCGAATGGACAGGTTCTTCGTTGCGGACGAAATCGACAGAGGCGCCAGCAACATGGTTTCTTCTGGATAGATATAAGAGTAAACACCTTCCTTGTTGTGCTTTTCCGGCGCCGGCCATTGAACCTCGCCCGCCGAGACTCCTTCCGGCAGTTCCCAGTAAATTTGAGGGGGCGCTCCCGCATCGCCGCCGTGGCGCCAATAGGTGTGCCATCCTTCCGCCAAGGTGAAATGGACGCCGGCCCAGACGGTTTCTCCCGGATGGCTTTGTTTGGTGCTCAAGTGCAGTTCTACTTGGGTTGATTCCGCACTCCAGCCCGGCAAAGAAGACAAGATAATCGCGGCTAAAGCGCCGCCGTTCATCCATTGCCTCAGACTCCCGTCAAAACGGGTAGTTGGATTTTTGTTTTGCAAAAACAGTTTCATTTCTTGCGCCTTCTAATTCCGACAGATCAACTGAATTCTTCCTTTGCATTTGTAAACGGCTTTCCCTTATTCCGCAAACCGATGCTCCTTCCACTGTCCTTCGGACACGCACCAACCCCAATCCACAGCCAGGACTTGCCCCGTCACACCCTGCGATTCGTCCGACATAAAATAAACCGCAATTCCGTCGACGTCGGAAACCGACGCAATCCCCTTCGCCCCCAGAGGTTGTTTCGTCTTCGCATAAGCAAGGATCGCTTCATCCGCCTGCGCTCTTTGGGACATTGGAGTGGAGACCAAAGCCGGGGCAACGACGTTGAAACGGATGCCCGATTCAGCATACGTCGCAGCGCACGACCGGGCAAGGCCAACCAAAGCAGCCTTGGCCGCCGAGTATGCGTGCGTTCCAAAATAACGCGCCGCCGGAGAAAACCCCAACACGGAACCGCAGTTCAATATCGTTCCCGCAACGGAGTGTTCTCGAAACCACCGAACAGCGGCGCGATTGGAATAAAAGACGGAAGTTAGATTTAGCGACAAAGTTTCCTCCCAACCGGCGTCCGAGATTTGGTGCAACGGCCCGTCTCCCATTTGCCGCCCCGACCCGCCGGCCACATGGTAGAGGCCGTCAAGCGTTCCAAAGGTTTGAACCGCTTTTTTGACCGCGACTTCCGCTGTTTTTGGCGCGCGCGCATCGCCAACAATTCCCGCCACTTGATCCTCTCCCAACCGCGTCACCGTCCGCCCAACTTTTTCCGCATTGCGTCCCACAACAACCACTCGGGCGCCCTCCTTGACAAAGGCCGCCGCCGCCGAGCCTCCCAGCCCTGCGCTGCCCCCCATCACCACAATTGTCTTGCCGTTGAGCCGGCTCATGAGTTTGGAAGATTATCAGGATCCTCCGGGCAGTGAATTCCCGCTTTGCGAAACCTCTCTTGAACGTGCCGAAAATGAAACTGCGCATCGCAAAGTTCCTCCAGCGTTTCCTCGCTTATCCTCTCCGTCACTTCCGGGTCGGCGAGCAGTTGTTTTTTGAAGTCGGCGCTTGGATCGCCTTCGTTTTTCGCCTTCCAAGTTTCCATTGCGTTTCGCTGCACGACTTCGTAAGCCTGCTCGCGGCTCAATCCCCGTCGGATCAATTCCAACAATACGGTTTGCGAGTGCCACAAGCCCGAAGAAGCCTCCAGGTTCCGCCGCATGTTTCCCTCATAAACGATCAATCCCTCGGCGAGTTGGGCAAGCGCATCCAACATATAGTCCAGCAAAATGCAAGAATCCGGAAAAATCACTCGCTCCACCGAGCTATGGCTAATGTCTCGCTCATGCCACAAAGCAACATTCTCAAAAGCGGCCGTCGCATTGCCGCGAAGGATTCGAGCCAGGCCGCTTAAACGCTCGCTGGTGATGGGATTGCGTTTGTGAGGCATGGCGCTTGAGCCTTTTTGCCCGCTGGAAAAAAACTCTTCAGCCTCTAAAACTTCGGTGCGTTGCAGATGCCGAAACTCCGTGGCCCAGCGATCGACACTGCAACCGATTAAGGCCAGGCACGAAATGAAGTCGGCGTGAATATCCCGCTGGATGATTTGAGTAGAGATCGGCGCCGGTTTTAGCCCCAATCGACGGCAAACCGCGGATTCTGTTTGGGGAGACAAATGCGCGTTCGTTCCCACGGCGCCGGAAATCTTTCCCACGGCAATTCGGCTTCGGAGCGTTGTCAACCTCTCCTGCGCTCGGCCAAACTCATTGTGCATCAAGGCCATCTTCAAGCCGAAGGTGGTTGGTTCGGCGTGAATGCCGTGGCTGCGACCCATCATCGGCGTGAATTGAAAGCGCAACGCCTTTTTAGCAATGACTTGCCGCAGTTTTTCCAAGTCTTTCAAAAGCAAATCAGCCGAGGCGGTCATTTGAAGGGCAAAGGCGGTGTCGATCACGTCGCTGCTGGTCAAGCCGAAGTGAAGCCAACGCCCTGCGGGAGGGCCGATGTTTTCCGCAACGTTGGTGGTGAAAGCAAGGAGATCGTGCTTCAAAGAGCGCTCCAATTCCCGACAACGAGCAAGCGAGAACGAGGCTTTGTCTCGCATTGTCTGAAAATCTTTGGCAGGCATCACTCCTTGCTCCGCCAAGGCTTCGGCGGCCGCCAGCTCAATCCGCAACCAAAGATCCAACTTTCTTTGCTCCGTCCAAATTTCCCGCATCTCCGGGCGGGAGTAGCGTTCAATCATAAATCACCAAGAAACAAAAAGATTGCCCAATATTGCAGGCCGGTTAGTCCCGCTTCATTTTCGAGCGGGCAGACTCCAAAAGCCGCCGTTCCTTTTCCGTGAGGCTGTGAATGCCCTGCTCCGATATTTTATCCAGAATCGGATCCACTTCCCGGCTGATGAAGTCTGCGCCGCTTCGCCCTTTCTTGGCAACAGGGGGAACCTTTGCCCAAGGTTTGCCGCCGCTTCGCCTTTGCGGACTTCGACGAGAAAACGCAGGCTTTTGAAATCGCCAACGCCCGCCAACGATGTAATACACATAGGCCACTCCGGCGCAAAGTCCCCCCAAATGAGCGCCGTGAGCCACTCTGGATTCCGGCATCGCCACAATCCCGAAAATCGCCAGCGCCAGCGCAATCCACAACAATGTCCGCGCCCGAAAAGAAACCGGCAACACAAAGAAGAGCAGCAGAGTAATCGGTTGATTCGGAAACATAGCCGCGAAGGCGGCTACCAAACCAAAGGCGGCGGCCGAGGCGCCTACTACCGGAACATCGGGAAACCGATCGGCAAGATTGGGAAACATTAAGGGAACGATCCAAGACAAAGCAATTTGCAAGAGCCCGCCGAGGACGCCCGCCGAAAAATACAAAACCAGAAAACTCTTTCGGCCCAAAACCCTTTCCATTTCTTTGCCAATGAAATAGATGACCAGCAGATTGGCCAGCAAATGCCACAGGTCGCCGTGGAGGAATTGATAGCTGATGAATTGGAAAACATATCCGCGGGCAAGCCCCTCTTGGCTCAAAGCAAAAACGTCCCGAATTACATAAACACCGCCCCACTTTTCCAAGAGCGCCTGCAACACGAAGATGCCCGCGTTTGTCCAAAGAATCGCCTTCACCGCCGGACACACGGAACCGAAGGAAACACTCTTCATATAAGGGCGGTCGTCCAACATCCAGGCGCAGAGTAAATGTTTCCGGGCGAATATTCAACGACTATTCTCGCCCCATCAAACCCGGCGGCGGTCCGAAGAACTTTGCCCCAAGCCCGCTCTTGGCGCGAAAAGCGCTTTGCGGATTTCCATGAGTTTGACACAAACGCTAATCGGAAGAATTTGCCTTTTGAAAATATCGGACACAAAAGATGGTTGATTCCCACCAAAAAGAAGGCATGCTTGCCCAAGCAGAAATGGTTATGAAACTCTGGCACCTCTTTTTTACCGCTGTCTTTCTTGTCTCCCAAGCGAACGGCGTCCAACTTAGCGAAGGTCAATCCGGCCACATCGCCCGGATAGTGGGACACATCCTGAGCCAAGATCACTTGCGGCAAGAAAAGTTCAACGACGAACTTTCGAAAGTCTCGCTTCAAAACTATCTGGACGCTCTGGACCCTCGCCGCCGAATCTTTTTGAAGAACGACGTGGAAGAATTTCGAGGCAAATACGCAACCATGCTGGACGACCTGACAAGGCAAGGAGACGCCCGCCCGGCTTTTGAGATTTTCGAACGCTACTTAGTAAGGCTTGAGGAAAGAGTCAACAAAGTAGAACCCCTGCTGGAATCGGATCACGATTTCCAAGCGGACGAAGCCCTTGAGCTCGATCGTTCAGAAAAACCGTGGCCGACAACCGAAGAAGAAGCCGACGAAATATGGAGAAAGCACATCAAGGCAGACATCCTTCAAGGAAGGCTGGACGAAGAGCCGCCGGAAGACGTCAAAGAACGACTGACCAAACGCTATACTTGGGTGCTCAAAGATTGGAAAAGCCTCGAGCCCGACGAAGTTCTTCAACGCTATCTGACGGCAATCGGCCACGCCTACGATCCGCACTCGAACTACATGTGTCCTTCCGAAGTGGAAGACTTCGAAATTAACCACGTCAAACTGCAACTGACCGGCATTGGCGCCCTTCTTCGCTCCGAAAACGGCTACTGCAAAATCGAGAAACTCGTTCCCGGCGGCCCGGCAGCGCAAAGCAAAAAAATCAAACCGAAGGACGTCATCATCAAAGTCGCCCAGGCGGATGCCGAGCCGGAAGACGTCGTCGGCATGAGACTGCGGAAAGTCGTCGGCAAGATTCGCGGCACAAAAGACACCGAAGTTCGCTTGACCATCAAACCGGCCGACGGCTCGAAAACCAAAGTCGTTTCCCTTATCCGAGACGTCATCGAGCTCGAAGACCGCCAAGCCAGCGCCAAAATCATTGACTTTCCGCGCAACGCCCGCCTGCGACGCCCGCCGCGCACGCTCGCGGTAATCCAACTCCCGCAATATTACCAAGATTCCGCCCGCGACGTTCGCAAAATCCTTCAACGCCTCCAACGCGAAAAAGTGAACGGCATCGTCCTGGACCTCCGAAACAATGGCGGCGGCATCCTCGAAAAAGCGGTTGAGCTGACAGGGCTGTTTTTCTCCAGAGGCCCCGTCGTGCAAGTGCGCAATTCTCGCGACGTCGTAAAACCCCATTACGACCGCGATCCGAAAACCATATACGACGGACCGCTCGTCGTTTTGGTCAATCGCCAGAGCGCCTCCGCATCTGAAATCACCGCCGCCGCTCTGCAAGATTACGGAAGAGCGATCATCGTCGGCGATCAATCCACCCACGGCAAAGGCACCGTGCAAATGATGATAAGCCTCAATCATCCCGCATTCCGCAACCGCTCCGGAGCGCAGCCCCAAAACTCCGGCAATCTCAAATTTACCGCCCAAAACTTCTACCGAGTCAACGGAGACCCAACACAAAGACTCGGCGTCCAGCCCGACATCATCCTTCCCTCCGTCTTTGACTATATGGAAATTGGCGAAGAGCATCTTCCTAACAGCATGGAAATCGACGAAATCCAGCCCGCAAAATATCCCCGCCTGAACCGAGTCACCCCCTATCTGGAAAATTTGAAAAAACTATCCAAAGCCCGCGTCCGCCAAGATCAAGACTTTGCCTACGTGCGCGAAGACATCGACCGATTCCGCAAGTTCCAAGAGAGCCAACTCCTTTCCTTAAACGAAAATGCGCGAATCGCCGAAACCCAACAAGGAGAAGCGCGGATAAAAACCCGAAAGCAAGAGCGCCAAAACCGCCCCATACCGAAAGAATCCGTTTTCTTGCTCACCCTTGACGCAACAAACGAAGACGTCCCCTTAACGCCGCTACCATCCTTGACCGCCGAAACGCCCGAAGAAAACGCCGAAAATAAGAACGACGACAAAAACGCCAGCACGGACTCCGACAACCAAAACGATGCGGGAAAAGACGAAGAAGAGGAAGAAGAGGAGGGCAGAAAACCCGATCCTCACCTTCGAGAAGCGTTAAACATTCTCTCCGACTACGTCGAAGCGCTCGAAAAAGCCGATTCTTTCCCAAAAAATTCAAACCTTTCCCGAACCTTCTTGCGGAAAGAATCGGAATTGTGAAACTCATTCGAAAGCAAAAAATCCACTCTCCAAAAGAATGCAACGGTGTTGCGAGACCTAGCCCGCCGCCAAATCCAATACGACGACAACGACCCAACTTTGTTGCCTTCCTCAAAAAAACGATTAGCCTATCCCTAAACGACAATGCCTGAAAAAAACAAAAATACGGCCAAAGATGACAAAAGCGGGGACTCGAAGTCTCCTCCCCGCATCATGGTTTGGATTGCCTTTCTCGTCATCATTCCCCTCGTTCTGCTAATCCTGCATAACGAGAAAAGGAATACCCAACGCGAGCAGCTGACATACGGTCAGCTTTTCCATTTGGTCACCAACATTCACTTAGTGGTCAAAGGCACCGTCACCCATGATCCTCAATACGAGGATTTGAAAAGAATCACCGGCATACGCAAAGCCGGCGACTGGAACCCCGACGGCACCTTTGTCCCAGATGAAACCGGTCAACGGGAAGTCGGATTTTGGATAAAAAGCCAAATCCTGCCTGAACTCAACGAAGCCATGTTGAATTCCGGCAAGTTCGAGCAAAAAGAAACCAACACTCTGCTAATCGGATTCCTCACCGGCCTCCTCCCCTTCGTCATTATTGCGGCACTGATCTACTTCTTGATCTTTCGCCAGATCAAAATGGCCGGCAAAGGCGCTCTCAGCTTTGGAAAAAGCAAGGCCAGAATGCTTTCCAAAGACAAAAACCGAACCACTTTCAAAAACGTCGCCGGCGTCGAAGAAGCCAAAGAAGAAGTTTCCGAACTGGTCGAGTTCCTAAAAGACCCCAAAAAATTCCAAAAACTTGGCGGCAAAATTCCCAAAGGCGTGCTGATGATCGGCGCCCCAGGAACAGGCAAAACCCTCCTTGCCAAAGCCATCGCCGGCGAGGCGGACGCTTCCTTCTTTAGCATCAGCGGATCGGATTTCGTGGAAATGTTCGTCGGCGTCGGCGCCAGCCGCGTGCGCGATATGTTTGAACAAGCCCGAAAAAACACTCCCTGCCTCATCTTTATCGACGAAATTGACGCCGTCGGACGCAGCCGCGGCCACGGCCTTGGCGGCGGAAACGACGAGCGCGAACAAACCCTCAACGCCCTGCTGGTAGAAATGGACGGATTTGACACCCAAGAAGGCATCATCATCATCGCCGCCACCAACCGCCCCGACGTGCTAGACCCCGCCCTTTTGCGGCCCGGCCGATTTGACCGCCAAATCACCGTCAACCTCCCCGACATACGAGGACGAGAAGCCATCCTAAAAGTGCACGCCCGTAACGTAAAACTCGCCCCCGAAGCCGACCTTGCCGTCATCGCCAGAGGCACGCCCGGCTACTCCGGCGCCGAGTTGTCCAACCTCCTCAACGAAGCCGCTTTGCTAGCCGCCCGTAACAACAAAAAAGCCATCGGCATGCCCGAACTGGAAGAAGCGCGAGACAAAGTCCGCTGGGGACGCGAACGGCGCAGCATGGCCATGTCCGACGAAGACAAACAAATCACCGCTTGGCACGAAGCCGGCCACGCCCTCATCAACGTAATCCTCGAACATACCTACCCCCTCCACAAAGTCACCATCATTCCCCGCGGACAATCCCTCGGCTCCACAATGTCCTTGCCGGAACAAGACGTGCTCAACCGCCGCAAAAAAGAAATGGAAGACATGATCGCCGTGACCATGGGCGGGCGCATCGCCGAAGAACTTTTTAGCCACGACTTCTCCACCGGCGCCGCCGGTGACATTCAGCAAGCCACCAACATCGCCCGCGCCATGGTCTGCCAATTCGGCATGAGCGAACGACTGGGCATGGTGCAATACGGCGAAGACAACGACTACGTATTCCTCGGTAAAGAAATGATCCGAAGCAAAGATTACAGCGAAAGCACCGCCCAAGAAATCGACCAAGAAGTCAAACGACTCATCGACGAGGGCTACCAACGAGCCAGCCGCATCATCCACAAAAACCGCGACAAACTTGAAAAAATCGCCAACTCCCTCCTCGAATACGAAACCTTGGACGGATCCCAAGTTGAGGAAATCGTCAAAACCGGCAATTTCACCATCCCATCCGACACGCCGCCGCCAATCCCCGCTGAATCCCCCAAACAACAAAAAGAAGCCGAAAAATCCACTCCCTCAGACGCCGAAATGAACCCCGGCTTTGACGGAACAGCGCCCGCAACCGCATAATATCGCTTTTGGAAAAATCTCCGACCCTGCCGGAAAACAGATTCTCCCCGCACTATTCGGTCTCTTACAACCCTATGCCAACATCCGCGCGGGATTTCATCATTGCCCCATCGCTTCTCGCCGCCAACTTTTCCCGCCTCGATAGGGAACTTCGGCGCGTTAATCGCTCTGGCGCGGAATGGCTTCACATCGACGTCATGGACGGGCACTTTGTGCCTAACCTCAGCTTTGGCCCGGGCGTCGTCAAAACAATTCGCCATTTGACACCTCTGTTTCTGGACGTTCATCTTATGTGCGAACGCCCGGAAATTCTGATTCAACCTTTTGAAAAAGCCGGCGCCAACTCCATCACCGTCCACGCGGAATTAGAACCAAAAGTCCAACCGCTACTCCAGCAAATCCAAGAAGCCCGCCTGAAAACCGGCCTTGCCGTCAATCCGCCGACCTCCATAGAAACCGTCCTTCCCTACCTCGAATCCATCGACTTGCTCCTCATCATGACCGTTCATCCCGGATTTGGCGGGCAGGCGTTCCTCCCGGAAGTTCTCCCCAAAATTCAAACCGCCGCGCAATGGCAAAAGCGGAAAAACCTTCAATTTAGAATCCAAGTGGACGGCGGAATCAACCCGGAAACAGGCGCCCAATGCATAGATGCCGGCGCCGATACACTGGTGGCAGGCTCTTCTCTTTTTGGCAAACCCAACCTGCGCGCCGCAGTGCGCCAACTTCAAAAAGCCGCCAACCGCTAATCCCTTCCCTCCAGCGCAACCTCTGCTGTCGCATAAGTTTTGAAGAATTTTGCTCGATGCTTTGCTTGGCGGAGCAGATGGCATAAAAAAACCGCCGGGGCAAACCCGACGGTTTGAAAAAGCAAAACAACACAAACTCGAACTTGTTTAAGGACTGTCGCTAGAGGCTTCTTCAGGTTCTGTTGGTGTGCCATAATGTTCGATCCATTCTTCCACAAGTTTCCTTTCCCGTTCTTCTAGACGTTTGTCTTCCTCCATTTGTTCTTGGATTTCATCTTCGCTAACGAATTTAAAATCGTACAACCTTTCCAATCGCTCTCTTTGTAGAGGGTTTTGAATCAGATTAATATGCCTCATTGTATCGACTCCCATTTCTAGATCGTCCATAAAAAAAGTGGAACCTCCGAGAGAAAGAACGTCGTTAAGAACCTGTTTTCCAAAATCTTGCTCAATCCGATCTCGAAAGACTTTGGCTAACCGCTCTCGTTCGTCAGAATTGATTCGAAACCCTTCTCTTGGCATAGAACGAGCAACATATCTATCTGCCCGAAAAAGAGGACGGCCATGCATTCGCTGATTAAATTGATCCGCCAATTCCCGAAATTCTTGGACTCTTTCTTCACTAATGCCGTTGACATTCAATACTTTCCAAGTGTCATAGTAGCCTGTACTTAGCTCGATTACTTCTATGTAAAATCGGTGTCGTTCGACTCCAAGGTCTTTTAGAATTTGCCCGTTCAATTTGTCGGTCTCCTTTCTAAGCCATGTTCTCCCTTCAACAGAAAAATGCTCGTCCTCGGAAAGAGATTTGGCAAGATTCTTAAACGAAGTTTCGTATTGAGCGATGATCTGGAATTCTAGGTGAGATGGTTGAAAGGGCTTCAGCATTTCAGAGAGTAGTCTTGATTCGTTAATACCGAAGGTCGTTTCAGGGTTGTACCAATGAGCTTTTTGGGACAAATCATAGACTGGAGGTTTGGATGTTGGCTTAGCTGTTGTCTTTTGCTCTGTTGGTGACGATCCTTGCTGTGCGGATTCCGCCTTTTGCTGTTTATCGTCCGGTTTCGGCGCGCTCATTTTGGCAAGAAACATCTCGTTAACCAGCCAGATAAGCGAGACTGCAGCAACACCGACGGATAGGATTATGATTGACTTTTTCATGGTCTATTTCTCCTCTGAATTGTTGTTATCCTAAAAGACAACTCGTGATCAATCGCGAAAGTGATTAACCGAATAAGTGTACATAAGGTAACCTTGTATTGGTATCCACATATTATCTGGTATGCAAGGCTTAATTTTGATAGAATGTCCGGGCGCAGTAAAAGATTTTGACGTGCAAAAACCTGCAGCTTCATCATCTCTCCAATGAACGTTGTCATCTATTGCTCCAAAACCTACCACAAATTTTGATGGAGTAATATCGTGTGACGTTATGTATTCAGAAGTGTCTGGGAAGTAAACGTAAAAATTCCAATGTTCGTTAGTTTGCCTTTTTCCTGTTGCAGTTGGCATTTCGTGTACTTCGTCTCCCATTTTCTTATGGTTGGCCAAGGTAAGATGAGTGCGGCTAGGGGACCAAACCATGGTACCTGACGGCAATCTATGCTTCCAGTAGGATTGCCAATGATCGCCCCCATAAAAGTAGGTAACTTTTCCGCCCGACAATCGAGTCCCTAGACCTGTCCAGTGCGTAGATGTGGCTTTTCCTACAATATGCCTGCCGTAATACTTCAGATTGTAGGGGTAGTACTTCGAATGGAATTTGTATGTCTTGTAGTACGGCGTCCAGATTGGCAATGTTCTACGTCCAACCGAGATTCTAAGAGTTTTCTCGAAATGGTTGTCTTTGTATTCTGGAACATTCTGCGCTGGAGGAGCCCATCCTGCCATCGCTTGTGGGCTGGCGATGAAGAAGGCGGCCAAGAGCGCGAAGCGGAGGGCGCTGGCGAGACGGGCTTTAGCTTTGGCGGGGCGGTTTTCCGCAATCTTTTGCAGTTTGGGCTGAATGACGCCAAGGATGGCGGTCGCCGCAGCGGAGACTGCCTTCTTGGACTTCAAAATGGCGGCGCCAACTTGAGAAGCAACGGCCGCCGCTTTCTCCATTTTGGCCTTCAAAAACGACGCGGCAGCGTCCACTCCAACCGCGAGGATGGCGAATAAACCGATGCGGTTCAGCGGGGATTTCTTCTCCGCTTGGCCATTTTCCGTTGTTTGCAATGCAGGTTGCATGGCGTTATTTTGTCCATTCTTGACCGTTCCATTCGAAACGGCAAGACGATTTTGCAGGTTTATTTGGTTCATGATGTCGAATTCTTTACTGGATTAAACTGTATTTTCCACATTTGGCCGGCGCCTTTGGGAAACCTCTTCCCGCGTCCAGGCCGTTATCACAAACATTCAGCGGAGAAAACACGAGAATTCCTGCCTGTTCGCCGGAGCTAACAGGAAAGAGAATATTACGACTCTCCCGAAACACTGTCATAAACTGTGCTATTTAGCGGTAGACCCGACAACGAATCGCACCGCCAAATGTTTGCGATATATTTAATAAATCACAAATCCACCGTGAGCGCAAGATTTTTTTCGATTTTCTTAACTTTTTTTGCCTCTTTTCGGCTTTTCTCGTTTTCTCAGGGTGCAGAAGGCGCATTTTTCTTCGTTTTTTCGTTGGTGAAGGATGGTTTTTCTGCTTTTTGGGCTTGGGCTTGATCAGTGGATTTTGGTTCTCTCCGCTGGTTCTTGGGGCAGACAATTCGGTATTTAAGGAACATTCACTGCTGGGGGCAAATGCGCAAGTCATCCAGCAAAACGGAGATCAGCAATCTCGCTTCGTCTTTCGTAAAATTCCACGGCGGATTGAGCATCTCCTGCGGCAACGGCAAGCCTGCAGGCAGCTGGATATGCCATTTTGCCAAGCCAACGCCTTCCAGCGAAATGCGATGCTCTTCGGTAACGGCTTCCCGGTAAATCATGGCGCGCACTTTGCGCTCTCTGTCGGCTTCCACTTTGCTTTCAGGAAATACTTGATTCTCATCGCAAATTTTCTGCAAAGAGTTGGCCAATCCATCCAACGAAACTTCGCCATTTCCATGAGTGAGCGCGCGCCAAATCAAATTGCGGTCGAGGAATTTTTCGTAGCTATCTTGGGCATACCAAGCGAAAAAGGCCGCTTCTTGGCGATTGTCCGCAAAGGTCAGGATTTTTCGATTTTCTTCCGAAAGCAAACCGTGCAAAGCGGTCGCAATCACGACGTTCGGCCCGTCTGTGCCGTGAACGATTTCTCGCACCGGATCTCCGACGTTGCCCCGTGAATATCCGCAAGCCTCGCATTTTTTGAGTTGATCCTTGCGTTCTTTCTCTTTATGCGATTCACATTTTTTAACCGGCAACGACTCTGCCTCACCACATTCGCAATCGGGGCTGTTTTTCCCAATTTTCCCGCAACGGCGACACAGCCGCAGATTGTCCTTGGTTGATTGTTCTTCGGTCAAAGGCAGATAAAAATCCACGCCAAATTTTTCGTGGCTCGGATCCCGGATAGCCTCTTTCGCAACGCTTTCGCCTCCTACTTGTCCGACATAATAATGCTGGCCGCATTCGCCGCACAAAGCGATTTCCAGGGGACGGCCGGAATTTTCGCTTCCTATGCGGTTCAAGACGACTTTGTCCGCGCCATTTTCGCGAACTAGAAAAGCCCCTTCCAGTGCCCGCATAAAGAAATGAAAGCGCGACGGTTGCTGTTTTTCGGATTCCTTCCGTTCGCCGAAAATGATGTTTTCAGCGGAGAAACCGTCCTTTTCGCCAAATAATTCTCCGGCAAATTGAGCCACGGCAACTTTGCTTTTCTCGCTTTTGTCGGAGGAAATGGTCGCGCTGGTAGCAATGCAACGGAAAGATTGATCGCCGCGTCCGCCGGCGCGCAACCGTTGCTTGAGCCTCCGAATCAACATGCCCATTTCCATGCCCTTGACGCCGCGATATTGATGCGCTTCATCCAGGACAATGAACTGCCTATGCCTGCCCTTGTCGTTGTCAAAAAGCGGGCTGTCGTCCGGGCGAATGAGCAAATACTCCAGCATGGAGTAGTTGGTGAGCAGGATGTGCGGCGGTGTTTCGCGCATTTTTTGGCGTCTGTTCTCCGGTGTCTGGCCGATGTATTGTCCGAAGGTGGGAGCAAAGCCCGAACCTTCTTTTTGTAAGGTCTTGCAAATTTTGCCCAAGCGTTCCCGTTGATCGTTGGCCAGCGCGTTCATCGGGTAGAGGATCAGCGCGCGCACTCCCGGTTTCTGCAATTCGCCCGCCAGATGCTGGCGATACAACTCGAATAAAATAGGATAGAGAAAACTTTCGGTTTTGCCGCTGGCGGTGCCGGTGGCTACGACAGCATGTTTCTTATCGCCATAGACAAGACGAATCGCCTCTTCCTGATGACTGTATAAATCACCTTCACGCAAAGCCGGCAAAAGGGGATTGGCTTTGTCCCTAAAATACTTTTTGGCCAGATCACGCGCTTTGTTTCCGCGCTGAAAACTTCGCGCTGGTTCGGGAATCTCCTTCTTCATCAATTCGTATTCCCGCAATGCTTGGGCAAAGGATTCGCGCAACGCAGTGTCTTTGAAGTAAAAAGACGTTTTCAAATAATTCTTGTAGCGCGTCCGTATTACATTGCGCCACTTTTGAATTTTACTTTCGCTAGGCATGGTTATTCCTTTTCAAAATGCTTTTTAAAAAACGCTTTTAACTTTTCAACGTTCCTTAGTGTGCAGGATTCTCGACGCGGATCAAAATCAAGCGTAAGCCTTTTATTAATATCGTCAAACAGAATCGTCAGCCTCGCGACTTGATTATTATTCCGCTTATCATTGGCAAAATTCTTAAATTCTTCTGCCGCTTTGGCGGCGGACATCAGCCCTTCTTGGTATAATTCCTCTTCAGCCTTTTCCAACTCCGGAAAGCTACAACCCTTGCCAATCACAAGTTTGATTTTCGGCGGCTTTGGTTTTGGCTTCGGTTTCGGATCGGCAGGGATGTGAACGATGGGGAAAATGATGTTGTTATCCTTTAGTTTCACACACAGATCAATCGCTTTGCGGAGCGGTTTTTCGATGGCTTGATAATCGGCAAAATCATCTAGACGGAATTCCGCCTCACGAGTTTTCGGTCTTTGGACAGTTTGGTTCGGAATCTTGGGTTATCCGTAGAGTTCAAGTTGTCAAAGCCAACGGCAATCTCTGGAATGCGAAACGAGAAACGAATTCGAATTTTCTCGTTCCCCGCTTGGCGAAATGCTTCGCGCTTCCTTTCTATCGGAGTGTCTTGCCAATCGCCTTCTTTTCCTTTTCCCTCAATGAACTTCCACCAAATCCTCGGCAGAAGAATTTCCGATTCCACGCAGTCTTCGCCGCTGCCCAAAATCCACTTTGTCCAATCGTTGTCTGGATGCGGCAAAACGGCAAAAGTGTTTTCCGTCACTTTACAAATTCCATTGGAATTATCCGCCGGACGCACAGGCGAGTCTCCTTTAAATTGGACAATGGTTTTCGTATGGCCGTTTTTTGTCGGCACAATCGGTGACACTTTCCCAAGCGGCTGTTCGTTGACGAGTATGTTGTTTAAGCCTTTTGCCCGGCGAAAATGCAAGCTGTCCAACTTGTTGGCATTGGCGTCGTATATGCGGACAAAGAACCAACCGCTACGCTCGCCTAGAACCTCGGCAATCGTCTTCTTTTCTTCGGGGCGGAACTTGTCTGGCACTTTGCCGCCGTTTTCCCTTCCAACCACAATCCAAGAGATTTTCCGCCATTCTTCGGCATCGACCAACTGCGGTGCCTCATCGCCAAACAACTCTCCCAAGTCGGAGTCGTCGGGAAATCTTTGTCCACTCAACGAAAACCGTGAAAAAGGAAGAGAGCAATTTTCAAAACCGTCCCTCTCGCTATCTTCGGAAACGGAGAAAAAATGCGCCGTGAAATCGTCGTAGCGGCATCGTTCGGCCTCTATCGGAGGCTTGCCGATTCGTTCGCCGCAAGACTTATGGGCGAGAACCACATAATCGCCGCTGGAAAGAGTTTTGACTTTTTGCCCCTTGCCTTGCCAGTTCTTCCGCATTTTGAACACGGCGAACTTGTGTTTCTCTAAAAGTTGAAAAGTTTTGGAAGAATGTCCGTCTTTGAATTTGACCGCCACTTTGGCGCCAATGTCCTCCAAGATGTAGCGGCAATCCTTTGTGGACAACTCGTTGTTTCCCTGCCGCACCGATTGCACCTCTTGGCCTGCTTCTACGGCAAGGGCGACTGCCCATCCTCTGTTGTCTTCGTAGCAGATGAAACGGTAACGAGGCGGTTGCGGTTTTGTTGCACGGTTGCCGTTTTCGGCGATTTGGTTTTTTGGTTTGTCTTTGCTTCGCTTTCCTGGGGCTTTCACGGGCTCATACTGTTTTTGCAGATCTTTGTCTTGCCGACTTTCCAATTGCGGTTCCGGGTTCTCCGGTGAAGGCAAAAGCGGCGAAGGATCCGAAGACATCGTTTCTTCTTTTGATGAATCAAGTTGAGTTTCGGGAATCGCATCCTTTGTGTCGCCCGAACTTTCTGAAGAATCGGAGGCGTTTTGGGAAGATAACTCAGGCGTTTCTTCGGCGGGAACTTGCGTCTGACTTTTCTGCGATTGCTTCGGCGGAGACGCTGTTTCTTTGGATGGATCAGGTTGTGTCGGCAAGGATGAATTCGGGTCTGGCTCCTTGTCATCTTTTGAAGATTTGTCTTTGGTTTTCGGGCTTTCTTCCGGCAGCGAATTTTGGGGATTCTGGTCTTCTGAGTTCTCTGGATTTGCTTTTACAATCGGAAGGCGTTTGCGTTTGCAAAGGAAACGCAACAACCGCTTTATTTTATACAAAGCGGATTTGACAGATTGAATGATGATTTTTCCAAACTTCATGCGGTGAACGCGGTAAAAAAGGATGTTTCCCGCATTTTTGTTGATTGTCAATTTTTGTTTGAGAAACTTGGCTTTTGGCTTGATCGGCGCGAGAGAGGAAAAAGAGCGAACAGATGTTCGTATGAGCGACGGAGAAGATTCTTTGGCGGACGCGGCGTTGATGAAGCGGGCGCTTTTGTTGGCGAAACGAGGCGTCGGCTTGGTTTCGCCCAATCCGGCGGTTGGCGCGGTGTTGGCCAAAAATAGAGAAATTCTCGGCCAAGGATGGCATCGCGGTCCGGGAAAGCCGCACGCGGAAATTGAAGCCATACATTCGGCTCTGGAACGCGGGCGTTCCCCGCGGCAAAGCACTCTTTACGTCACTTTGGAGCCTTGCTCCACCGCAGGGCGCACTCCTCCTTGCACAGACGCCATTCTTCAACATCAAATCGCCCGGGTTGTGGCCGCCGCCAAAGACCCCAATCCAAAACACGCTGGGCGCGCCTTTGCGATTCTGCGGAAGGCCGGCGTCCGCGTTTCCCAAGGGCTTTTCCGCAAAGCTTCCGAGGCGCTCAATCCTGGCTTTGCCCATTGGATTGTGCATCGGCGCCCATTGGTGACGATCAAAGCGGCGATGACTTTGGACGGCAAAATTGCCGCCGCTTCGGGCGAGTCCAAGTGGATCACGGGTGCAGAAGCGCGCCGGGAAGGAATGCGGATGCGTTTTTGCCACGACGCGGTTTTGGTGGGGATTAACACGGTTCTAGCGGATGATCCGAGTTTGACCGTCCGGCGAGGGGCGCGTTTGGAGGAAGAGCATCCGCAAAAACAGTTGCGGCGTTTTGTGTTGGACAGCCGCGCCCGAACTCCGGTGGACGCGCAATTGTGCGTCGATCGTTGCGCCGCGCTTACCACAATCGTCGTCGGTCCCCAAGCGCCCCAAGCAAGAGTGGCCCGGCTCAGAAAACGGGTTGCCGTTTGGCAAGCCTCCAGCGGCCTAGGATTTGGGGAAATCAGCGGAGATCGGAACGGCCGCTTCCCTTTTTTAAAGTGGTTACTGGAACGCTTGGGCAAAGAGGGTGTCACTAGTCTTTTGGTCGAAGGCGGCGGACAAGTCAACGCTGCCTTTTTGGAAGGAGGCTTCGCGCAGCGCATCGCTTTTTTCTACGCTCCCAAAATTCTGGGCGGCGCTGATTCTCGAAAATCGGTCGGCGGCGGCGGGCAAAGCGATCCGTCGGAGTTCCTTTCTCTCGCCGACATCCAATACAAAAAAGTGGGAGAAGACTTGTTGCTCACGGCTTCTCTTGTTTCCAAATCCGCGGCGCTTCACAGACGCGGGAACAATTGACAACCAAAACGCCGGCAATCGGAAACAATCTTTATGTTCACAGGCATTATTGAGGAAACCGGCCGTGTCAAAGGCTGGATCCGAAAACAAAACAGCATCCGTCTGGAGATTCAAACTTGCTCCGTGGGCAAAGACCTCGAACTCGGAAACAGCCTCGCCGTGAACGGCTGTTGTCTGACGATTGTTCAGATCTCCGGGAGACGCCAAGCCCGCCTGATCTCAGCGGACATTCTTGGGGAGACTTGGAGGAAAACCAACTTTCGGCGCCTTGCCGCAGGATCGCTGGTCAACCTAGAACGACCCTTGAAAGCCGAGGGAAGACTGGACGGGCATTGGGTATCCGGTCACATCGACGGCGTCGGCAAGATCACGCAATGGGCCAAAAACGGCAAAGACTGGCGCCTAGAAGTCATGCCTCCCCAATCTTTGATGAAATATCTGGTAGCCAAAGGCTCGGTCGCCTTGGACGGCATCAGCTTGACAATCGCCCAAGTGTTGTCCCGGCGATTCCGAGTTTGGATCATTCCGCGCACTTTGGAAACCACCAACCTCCGAGAAGCCGTCCAAGGAGGATACGTCAACCTAGAAACAGACATACTGGGAAAATACGTCGAACGCCTGCTGGAACGCCGCCAAAGCTGATTCCCTCCGCCCTCCACAAAACAAAAATGCACGGAATCTAGAAAGCGCCTCATCACCCCAAAAAAACAGAACGAAAACCAACGGCAAGTCCAATCCCCAAAAAATCAGAAACGGTGCGGTTAGCAGGACTCGAACCTGCACGCCTTGCGGCACAACCACCTCAAGGTTGCGTGTCTGCCAATTCCACCATAACCGCAAACAGAAAACCCATTCATTCAAATCCTCCTCAAAAATGCAAGTGTATTCTTGCGCAAAACAAGAAGAAACCCAACAATGAAACCAAAGCGGGCGGACTTTGCGCCGGACGAAAACAGCGGGCAGAATCTTCCGCAAAAAAAATCGACGCCCGTAAATATGCCGGAAACCAAGGCCAACGACCTCTCGACGCAGCTGCGCGAGCAATTCGACAAAGCAAAGCATGCCTTTGACCTCGACAATCTGGACTACGCCGTTACCCTATTGGAAAACGTTCTCAAAAACGCGCCATCTTGCTACGAAGCCCGCGAAGTCCTCCGCGCTACCCAAGTAAAACGACACGCCGGAAAAAAAGGATTCTTTAAGAAAATGCTCGGCACAGCCAGCAGCTCCTGCTCTCTGGCCAAAGCCCAAATCGCCCTCCGCACTCACCCGGAAGAAGCCCTCGCCGCCTGCGAATCCATCCTATCAAACAACCCCAACAGCATCGCCGCGCACAAAACCCTCGCCCAAGCGGCCGTCGCCTGCGGATTTCCCAAAACCGCCGTCTTGTCGCTCGAAATAGCGCATCGAAACCTGCCTTCGGACAAAGAAATTGCCCTCAAATTATCCGAAGCGCTCCTCCTCGCCGGAAACACGCCGCGAGCCGAAGACATCCTCAAAGATCTAGCCGCCCAAAACCCCCGCGATCCCGAAATCCTTCAGGCACTCAAAGACGCCTCCGCAAAACGATCCCTCGGCGAAGGCGGCTACAAAAAACTGGCCAAAGGAAGCGGCACCTTCCGCGACATCCTCAAAGACAAAAACGAAGCCGCTCAGTTGGAAGAGCAGGAAAAAACCACAAAACCCAAAGAATCCCTTCAAAGACTCGCCGCCGAATACCGAGAAAAACTCGCCCAAAACCCCGACAACCTGTCAATCCTTCGCCAACTAGCCGAAATTTACCGAGAAGCAGGCAATTGGGAACAATCGCTTCCTCTTTTCGAACAATTAGCCGCTTCCAAACAAGGCGCCGACCCCGAAATCCACCAAATCCTTGCTAAACTCAAACTCGCCCAACTCGACGCAGAAGCAGCTCAACTCGACCCAGCCGACCCCAACTACCCAGCCAAACACCAAGACGTCCTTCGCCGCAAGGAACTTTTCGACTTCAAAAACTGCCAATCCCTTGCAGAACGCTTTCCCACCGATTTGTCCATTCGCCTCGAACTAGGCCGACACTACCTCAAACAAGGAAAAACAACCGAAGCCATCAAAGAATTTCAGCGAGCCCAAGCCAGCGCCTACCTCAAAACACGCGCCCAACGGCTCCTTGCCAAATGCTTCTGTCATCGAGGAATGCTCGACCTCGCCGAACGCACCCTCCAATCCGCCGTCAAAGACAAACCCGAACTCGACGACGAAAAAAAAGAACTCCTTTACGATCTAGGCACCGTCCTCGAAAAAAGCGGCAAAAACGCCGAAGCCATAGAGCAATTCAAACGCATCTACGAAATCGACATTAGCTTCAAAGACGTCGCAAACAAAATCGACCAATACTACTCCAAGATCTAGCCACCTCCATAAAAAACAGAAAGAAAAGCCACAACCGGCAACCAACAGCGCTTCATGTCTCCTCATTCAGACTGGCATCCTCGAAATATCGCTACAACCGCCTAGATGGATATTGTTCCCTCCTCATTTTTAACAAACAGTTTTCGCCCATTTTCCGCTTTTGTTTGCAAGCAAAACTGGCCGCTGACCTTTGTCACGACAAGGCAAAGGAAGAATTTTCCCCTCCGCGATTTCTCTTTCTTCGCCTTTATAGATTTGCAACCAGCAAGTTGGGATGTTCCACTCTTCCGAATTCAGCCACTAACCCAGCCGACAATAACCAAGAGAACTTCTTCAAAACTAAAAACCCATCTTCGCACACCTTGCAGTTTTGCCCTCCCTTCCCATGCGCCGTTCCTCATTCAAAATTCTCCCCCTCCACAAAACACACTTTTCGCACTGACTACTAACCCAACAAAACACGAACCACCAAAACTTTTTCCCACAACGGCAAGATGGGAGGGCACGCTTCTTGGCGCTCTTGGGCGTTTCTAACAAACTTGCTTTCCTCTTTTCTTCCCTTTTTCCATTTTGAGCTTGAACCCGGCATCGGCCAGAGACAGCCACCAAGCCAGAACGCATTCCCAAGCATCGCTGGACGCCGAGCGAAGAAGCGTTCCTCCAAAAACATAAATCGCCATTGTGGATTCCATCGTGGAGTGGTTCGCATCCGCAGTCTCTTAGATTTAGAAACCGGTTCGTTGGACGAGGATGGATTTCATTTGAGGCTGTTTTATTCGTTATTTTATATCCACGAAAGCGGCGACATGACGAAGAGGTTTTCTATTGTTTGCGTCAAAACGAAAGCAACAAGCATCGGCAATAAATCCTTTTTAGCGGCGTCGGTAGTTGGGATGCTTTCTTCCCCTGTTCTCATCCAACCAAGCCAATCTCAGTTGTATATTGTCTCTACCATAGCCAAAACAAGGCCAACCAATTGGCGAGCTCTAATATCGAAGACATCGATTCAGCAAGAAAGGGAATTCTAGGCAAAGGCAGAACCAACGCCAACATCAACTTTGCCGCTCGTGTCTCAACGCGCCGATGATTGCCATTGTCAGCGCTAACAGCCGAACGATTGAGCATTTTTGGGTGGACTACGATAATCCATACGAGGCCCTTGGGAATTCGCTTCTTCAGCCGTTTGTTCTATTCTACCAAGCTGTTTTCTTCTTGGGTGGGAGCAAGCTGGATCAACAAATCCATTGGCGACTTTTATACGCGAAGCGACAATAATTCTGGGGCCTTATTATGTCTCTCCTAATCAAAGAGCAGAGGCTTACGGATCCTTCTTAGCGGCAACACTAATGGGTTGGTGCTGGTTGTCGTCCACAGAGCTATCATCCCCAAACTGGAGGAATACGCATTGCGTTTGATTTGTTTGCCCTTGGTTTTGTCTTCTTTCATCGCCGCTTTCATAAGAAACGGCAAGCCCAAGCCACAACTTCGTAGACTTGGTTTGGTGTTGGGGATTTTTTGGTGTATGTAGCAAGCGACGAAAACGATAAAGCACCCACAGCTTGTAGCTGGTATCTTGTGATTTATAGATTTGCCTCTCTCCAACAGTTAGCGATTGCCGAGGAGACACGGCTGGTGACTTATAGCCGGCTAGTTGCTGTGCGGGCAAACTAGCGGCCGGTGCTTTGTGCTTTGATGTTTGTGATTTATGATTAGCAACGGACGATTTGTAGTCGGCAAATGGCGGAGATTGCTTTTTCTAATTTTGTTTTCAAGAGAGTTAGGAAGTGGAAGTTTTGGAGTTACGAATTTGGAATTGGGGATGACGAATTGACGGTGGGTGAGGTTGAAGCGGAGAGCAGAGGGAAGTTAGCGATTCCCGACGGTTGAATATTGCCTTTGACTTGGCAATTCTGAAGTGAAGTTTCTTAGTGGAGATATGTCGTTTAGCAGGAAAACAAGAAAGGAACTGGGAAAAATGGGATGGAAAGAAAGGTATGAAAAAAAGACAGCGGCATCTCTTTGTTTTTCTTCTCCTTTATCTCTTTTATCCACTTTCAATAACAAAAACTCTAAACTCGCAATTTCGAATTCGCATTACAGAATCACGTCCTAATCCAAAAACGAGGGGGGATGGCGAAAGCAAAGTCATCGGTCTCGCTCTAACAAATATTGCGCCAAGGCGTAAAGGGCTTCTGCCCGCCGTTTGGGAAAGGCTTCCAGATCTTGAAACGCTTGATCCGTCAACTGTCGGGCAATTTTCTGAGACTTTTCCAAACCAACGACGCTTGGATATGTCGCCTTCTTCTTTGCCGCGTCCTTCCCCGCGGTTTTGCCCAATTGCTCCGTGCTTTGCGTCACATCCAAAATATCGTCCACAATCTGAAAGGCCAAGCCCACACGGGAGCCGAAGTCCGTCAAAGCCTTCAGTTCTTTTGGGCGGCAATTGGCGCTCATTCCTCCCAATCGCATGGCGCAGCGCAGCAAGGCCGAGGTTTTGCGCTCGTGAATATACTGCAACTCGGCGTGAGACAAGGATTCGCCTTCGCCCGCCAGGTCGGCTGCTTGACCGGCGAGCAACTGCCGAGAGCCGGCCGCTTGGGCGATTTCTTGAACAATGGTTTGGTGGCCGTATCGCGGCCATCCCTCGCAGCCGGCCGCCAGCTCAAAAGCGTGCGTCAACAAGGCATCTCCGGCCAAAATCGCCAATCCTTCGCCGTACACTTTGTGGTTTGTGGGTTTCCCTCGCCGAAGATCGTCGTCGTCCATCGCCGGCAAATCATCATGGATCAGCGAATAGGTATGAACGCACTCCACCGCACAAGCCAGCGGAAGCGCCGCTTCCCAGCTTCCCCGGCACGTTTGCGCCGCCGCCAAACACAGGGCCGGCCGCAATCGTTTTCCTCCCGCAAAAACTGAATAACGCATCGCCTGATGCAGCGCCTTGGGCTTGGCGACGGCCGGCGGCAGCAGACGGCGCAATCCTCGATCGACAAAACGACCGCAGCGATTCAAATAATCATGCAAATCCAAGGCCATCCCGCCGCTCTAAACAAAATTCCCCATCCATCCTCCGCCATTGCCTGGTTCACAACCGAGGCGATTCCAGCGTGACAACCTTTCTTCTCGCCCCGCAAACTGGGAGGAAACTTTCTTCATCGGCAAAGCTTTGGAAAAATGCGAAAATTAAATGCCCAGTCTGCGGCGGTTCGCCTTCTTTGGCAATCTCCAATCTTCTTTCGTTCCACGAGCGACGCAAAAAAGTTGTTGCCAAATCGAAGCCAACCTTTATTTTCTTTCCCTTTGAATTTCAGAAAGAACTTATGGGACTTGTTTCAAAAAACGAACTCTTCAAAAAAGCGGCGGATAAAATCTCGAATTCGCACATCCTAATCAACACGGCCGCCCACCGCATCCGGCATTTGAACGCCAGCGACGGAGGCTACGGACGCTCGCTGGTGGAAGAAACCGCACGGCTGGGTAACATGGAAATTGCGCTCCGTGAGATCGTCGAAGACAAGATCACCTGGTCTCCCCCTCCTTCAGAAGAAACGGAAGAAACTTTGGACTCCTAACCCGTTTTGCCCCCCCCCCCCCCTCACACGAAGTGATGCGCCGGGGCAAGCGTCGACAATCTCTTCGGGCGGGAAAATTTGCCCAAAGATTCTGTGAAAAAACCAGCGGCAACCGAACGGGCAAAAACCGAAATTCTCAGCAACCGCAAAGCCCGCCACGACTATCAAATCCTCGAAACCTTGGAGGCGGGCATCGCGCTCAAAGGCACCGAAGTCAAATCCCTCCGCGCAGGCAAAGGCCAAATCCGAGATGCCTTCGCGCGGATTGAAAACGACGAAGCCTTCCTCCACAACGCCCACATCGACGAATACGATCACGGAAATCTTTCCAACCACGCCCCCAAAGCAAAACGAAAACTCCTTCTCCACAAACGGGAAATCCGAAAACTATGCGGCATCGAATCCGCAAGCGGCCATGCCTTAGTTCCTTTGTCCTTCTACTGGAAAAACGGCAAAGTCAAAGTCCTCCTAGGAGTGGCCAAAGGAAAAGAACGCCGCGACAAACGCCGCGACCTCCGCGCCAAAGAAGCCGACCGAGAAGCCCGGCGGAGCATGATGCACCGGCAAAAGGGCAAAAAAACCGGCGGCAGATGAAACCTCCCTCAACTGAAAAAACGCCCAGCGACGCACGCCGCCAACCAGCCTTTTCTCCAATCCATTTCTGAACCATCGACAACCTCCAAACCCACCGACATGAACAAACCCGACCCCGAATTTTTCATCATCGACAACAGCGCCCCGAGCGAAAAGTCCTTCACTGCTTCAAACAATGGCGACTCACTTCCAAAGCCGTGGACACCGCTACCGGCTTCTTCGAAATCGGCGGACTGCTGGCGCTGGACGACGCATGGCAAACCGTGCCGACCATTCGCATCCTCATGGGAAACGAAGTCTCCAGACGCACAAAACAGGCCTTCGAAACCGGCCTCGCCGATCTCTCCCAACGGCTGGAACACAGCATTGACTCGGAAAAGGCAAAAGACGACTTCCTTGTCGGCCTTCCTGTCGTCGTCAATGCGCTGAAAACCGGTCAAATCCAGTCGGATGTATCGCAAGGTCAAATTCCACGCCAAGGCCTACATCCCTCACCCCAAGAGCGAAGGAATCACCCCCGAAGCCCTCGTCGGTTCCTCTAACCTCACCCACCCCAGAATCGGCGGCAACGTGGAACTCAACATTCGCCTTGCCGGCGATTCAGTCTCCGAACTCCAAGCATGGTACAACCGCCACTGAAACGAAGCCAAAGACATCACCCCAAAAATCCTCCGCATCCTCGAACACCACACCAAAGAACGATCCCATATTTATTTTGATTTGAATTTGACAACGCCGCCGAAGTGGGCAAAAGTGATTTCGAGATGAGTGGATTTGATGCAATTTTGAAGAAACGAATGGCTCTCGGCTTCTTTTGGCTGGCTCTGACGGGATTTTTGGCAACGACGGGGGGGGGGGGGGGGGCAAGCGCAACTTTACATCGACGTCTATCCCAGCCAAGACAACCCCGACAGCCAAACGATTTGGACTTTTGGACACGCTGGGGCCGCTTCCGGCCGCGTAAATTATGGCAGTAGCATCCGGAGCAGTGGAAACTTCCACAGCCGAGATTCTTGGAAACTTCGCTTGAATAATCCTCTCAGTTATCTCAATAAAACCAACTTTTACGCCGCCAACAAGCCAAGCAATCAGTTAGTTTCTCTTTCTCCCTTGTTTTCCAGCACCAACTCGATAGACATCGAGTCCGTTCAAGTGAAAATTCAAGAAGGACCCGATGGACGGTCGAATTATTTCAATGACTCTCACACCAACGCGCCAACGATTACCATCGGCAGCACGAGCAGACCTATCGGTAACATTTTTATGAACGACGCCGATTACGATGAGATTGGAATTCGTATCACGCCTCCCAATCTGGTTTATACCAACGGGCAAAGAACTCGATGGTTTGGGTCAGGCATTTTGAACAAACCAATCGGAGACTTTTTGTCTTCATCTGATCGTTTGGTTTTAGACAATCCGATCTTTTCCTCTGGGTATGCGGTATGGAGAGACGACGGAGATGGTCTCCCGATTCCTTATTTCCACACTTCCGATAGTATTATACAAGTTCACAGCCGAGCGATTCCTGAACCTGAGGCATATATGATGATTGCGGGCTTTGCCGCACTGCTGTACGTGGTCATCAGGAACGCTTACGATAAGAGAAACGAGGGATGAGCTATGAGCGAAAAGAGAAAAGAAAACAAGAGCCGAGAGTTGATTTCTTTTCAATCAATCCAAAGTGGAAAGGTCTATTTTACGGCGTTATTTCGATTCTCGGAGCTATCGTTTTAGAGTTTACATTTCGCACAGAATGGAAGCACGGCTGGTATGCGGTACTTGATTCGCTTGGCACGAATATCACTGGTCTATTTCTTTCCGTCGGAGTGGTGTTCATAATAGGAGAATCCATTTTAAGCACAGTTCAATTTTTTATGGGCAATCGAATGGAACGCAATCGAACGGAACTCAACAGAGAGATTGCGGCAGAGATTCGCAACGAAATAGCGAGGCATAATACTCCAGTCCGTTTCGATGAATTGGCAGAGAAGATGGCGTTTCGCGTGCTGCAGAAGAGGCATCGTCCAAAATCTCTATTCTGATTCTTCAAACGAAGAAAACGATAAAACATAAATCGCGCACCCAAGTCAGACAAGTCAGACGCTTTGAAAGCTCCGCCAAAGCCTTCGAAAATTCCTGCATCCGACTGCTCCGCAAACTCTTGGCTTGGACGGAAGTTCACGCCCAAAGCCCCCCAACAAAAACCGACTCCGCCTCTGGAAAACCCAACGCCACAAACTCCTAAAACAACTCGGCCACGAAGACGACAAACAGCGCGACTTCTTGGCGGACGACGAAGACGACCGCCAAGCCGTTGCTCCGCTCGACCCTCAACACTACCACCTCGGCGAAATGCTCGACGACACTTTTGACGACCTCGAACAAATCACCCGCTTTTTAGAATTCGTCAAAAACGTCCGACCCGATCGCGATTCCAAACTAACCGCACTCACCAAACTTCTCCAAAAAGACAAAGACCTCGCCGGCCGAAAAGTCATCATCTTCACTGAATTCTCCGACACCGCCTCCTACCTAGAAACCCAACTCCGCGTCAAAAACCTCCCACTCACCATCGAACTAATGAGAGAAATCGACACCACCATCCAGCCCCATCACCGGAAACACGGCCAAAAGACATAAGGCAAACTGCAACCCGCTGGAAACCAACTTGCCCAACAACACTTGGCCGGGACGCAATGGCGTAAGCAATAATAAGCCAAGCGTTTGTTGCCTTCGCTCAGCACTGATCGCATACGAAACGGCCAAGGCGCCGCCAAAGCCAAACAAGATCATCGCAACTAGGCTGATCGTCATTAGGATAGGAACGCCATTCTCCTTGCTTGTCATAAGCAAGGCCAGCACCCAAGCAAGCGCGGGGAGGCGTAGAAAAGCACCGCGCATCCCATAAACAGAAGGTTTTCGGGCAAGCGCACGTAGTTCTCTGGCGGCAACGATAGCAACCTTCCTCACCTGATTATTCTGAGATTAGAGATTCCCCTCATATCAATCAGAAAGGCAAAGATCCCAATAAAGAAAAACCTTTTCAATAAAACCGCATTGTTGTTGGAACATTATCATCGAAAAAACTGAGATGGCACCGGATGTTTGAGCAGACTTTTTCGTCTCCGCTGAATATGGAGACTTGTGAATTCACTATTGCTAACACCTATAAAGACAGAACTCTTCTTATTAGCAACTATGAGAAACCTTTCTCTGTTCATGTAGAATTTTATATTTTACTATTTAGTTTCCACCATTTTTAAGCATAAACAACACATGGTTTCTATATAGTTAAGCGGTGATTGTTTATATGTTTATTCGTATCGCAGGGCGTCGATGGGGGTTAGGCGAGAGGCTTTGCGGGCGGGGTAGTAGCCGAAGAAGATTCCGATGGCAGCGCTGAAGAGGAAATCGACTACAATGGCGTTGGTCGGCGTCAGCGTCGGCCGGTCTAGTTGCAGAGAGATGGGCACGGAGGCAGTTATTCCTAACTGTAATGACGAGGAGTTTCAAGTGCTGAGGATGACGGCTTCGGTGTGGAGATTAGAAGAGGATGTCGCGGGCTTTGGCGACGACGGACATTCGGATGCAGATTTCGCGAGTGCGCTCATTGACGCTGACGAGCATGATGTTCATAATTCCGATGTCTCCAACTACTAGCGAGACGCCGGACACCGCGCCCAAGAGCGCGGTCACAAGTTTTTTGCCGTTCCCGAATCAGACGGGTCATTTCTTCCTCAATCACCCGCATTATGGTGGGATTCCCGCCTGAATGTTGATTCTTCGAACTCTGTTTTGTCGACGGTCGTCAATCATTTCATATCGCTGGTGTAGGGGACGATGATTCGGTCATCTTAATCTGATCCGACGAGGGAGGATGATTTCCCCAATGGAGTCGACTTCCTCAAACAACTCGGCACCGACGGTGACGCCTAATAGAGCGACTTTGGCGACCATGGCAATTTGCTGCTGAGAAAACATGGTCTCAGATTCCACGTCCCAACTTTTGATCTGCAAGTATTCGGCGCTAACTTCGGGACTGACGCCGCCGCGGCGGAAATTGGGAACACCATGATGATGTTCTGCTCCATTTTCTTGATTTGGGCTTCGAGTTCCGCGTGAGCGCCGATGACGATCCCCAACGTAGTCAACTTGGTTCGTAGTTTGTTCCGTTTTAAGGTATTGAGCACAATGCGCAGGACGTCGGATTGTTGTTCGCGCTGCAACTTTTCCATTTCCGTTTTGGCTTGAAATCGGTCGCGCATCATCACGTTTTGCTTGGCGTATTGAAAGATGTCCAATTCGTGGTCGATCATGACAATGGTGATGCCGCGGTCGTTCAAAGTCTGGAAGACACTCATGATTTCGATGCCGGTTTGGGTGTCGAGATTGCCCGTCGGTTCGTCGGTAAGAAGCAGGGAGGGATTCATCACCAACGACAGGGCAATGGACACCAGTTGTTGTCCGCCGGAGAGTTGGTTAGGCAAGTAATCCGCTCGATCCGTCAAGCCGATAAAATCCAAAGATTCGTTCGCGCGCTACCACTGCTCTTTTCGGCGGAGCGGCAGTTGCGCATAAAGCATAGGCAGCTCGACGTTGTCTCGGGCGGAAGTGCGCCAGCAGGTTAAATCCTTGAAAGACAAACCCAATTTTCTCGTTCCGAATCTCCGCCCATTCTTCGGGCTGCAAGCGGGATACGTTTACGCTGGCCAACCAGTAAAGCCATTGCGTGGGTTGATCCCAAACAGCCGATAATATTCATCAAAGTGGATTTTCCCGAACCGCTGGTGCCCATAACGGCCGCAAACTCTCCCCGTTGGATAAATCTTGACGATGTTTTGAAGCTCGATAATCGCCGTCATAACCATCGACTTAGTGCCGGCCGCTTCGCCCCCGCCCAAAGATCGTCCCAAACGGATTGGCCGAAGCCAAGGAATATCAGCTTCCTTCTATGGATAAAATGGAGGTCACTACTTCGTCCGATTCAGATAAGCCGGACAATACAACCGTGTTGTCGCCGTCTGATATTCCGGTGCGCACTTGCGGCGCTTTCAATCGAGGCGTGGATTCTTCGCCTTCTACCCCCAGCTCCAGCAGCTAAACGGTTTGCGTCTCTGTCCCGGAATCATTGCGAGGCGGCTTTTCTCCTCGTTGGCAGCCGCCAAAGCTTTGCCCGCCGCCCGGCCTTCGAAATCCTTCCGGCAAGGCTGTTCCACCATCGGCGCGGGCTGCGATTATGGCTTTGGTGAGGCGGCCAGAGCGAGCGATGATTGCATTCAGCTTAAAGGCATCTTCGGGGTGAGAGGGAGATTTTCCTTCCGCAATCCATGCAGGCGAGGAAGGCGGCGGTTGGTTTTGGAAGTTTCCAGTTATGGCGGAGGTAGGTCGGTTTGTCGGGTGTCCGGGATTTTTTCACAGAACAGAAGAGGCGAGTTTGGGGAAGATATCGAGAAAAAAGTCAAAGATGCTAAAGAGGCGGCAGAGGAAGGCGGCGAAAAATCCATAGCCGAATCCTTTCAGTTCAGATCTCACCGATTCAGATCTCAAAGATATTCTGCAGTCTGTGCAAGCAACGAAGACGTCCGAGTCGTCCGTCGGGTTTGCCGATCTCCAGTTATGGCGGTCCATGGCACACCTACGTCGTGAGCACAGTGCTTTGACGGGAGGGGTTGCTGTCAAGATAACAGCACGTAGAGGGAGAGAAAAGTGAAAATGAAGAGAAAGATGTTCGATATCATTGCGAGAGCGAGCGCAGTTGTTTAAGGCAGTAGCCGTATCTGTTGGCCGCTTGGAAAATGCTTTCCTTTTCTTCTTCCGTGAGTTGTTGTGAGACGTCTATTTCCAAAACGGTTTTGGCAAAATGAGCCGTTTCCCCTCCCATTTGGCTGCACGAAATACCCCCAACTCCGAGAACCATTAACGCAATAATCCACTTCTTCCAAGCGCTGGATTTTTTAGACATAACAAACACTTAATTTTGACGAGAATCAACAAATTTGACAATCTCTCTATGTGCAAATGCACCAACCCCGCAAAACTCTACAGCACACAAAATCCCCGAACAAGAGCGCGCCGACAACCATCTTTCCGCTACCTCCGCACCCTATTATCATCCCTTTTTTAGAGCCCCTAAAACAGCGCAAATCGACTCCTCTCCAACGGCCTGCCCCCAACGCGCCCTGCCAATCCGCTCCGCCAAAACAAACCGCACCGCTCCTTCGCTCACTTTTTTATCCAGCCTCATCGTCTCCAGCAACTTCCCTCTCTGCTCCCCACTCAAAGCAACCGACACCGGCAAACCCAAAGAACAAAGAAGATTGCGAATTCGCTTCACGGCGCCCGCATCCAGCCCCAACTCCCTCGCCGACAACATCGCCGCTGCCGCTTGCCCTACCGAAATCGCCTCGCCATGCAAATATTCCCCATAGCCCGTAATCGCTTCCAACGCATGCCCAACCGTATGCCCAAAATTCAAAACAGCGCGCACCCCCCCATCCCGCTCGTCCTGCGCCACCACGTCCGCCTTAATTTCACAACTCCGCGCAATAATTAACTCCAGCAAACCCTCTTCTTGCGCCAAAACCTTCCCATGCTCCGCCTCAATCAGCGAAAACAATCTCTCATCCCATATAACCCCATACTTCACTACCTCCGCCATCCCCGCCCGAAACTCCCGCTTCGGCAAAGACTCCAAAACCCTCAAATCACACAAAACCAACCGCGGCTGATGAAAAGCCCCCACAAGATTCTTCCCCGCCTCCAAATTCACCCCCACCTTGCCGCCAACCGAACTATCCACCTGCGCCAACAAAGTCGTCGGAACCTGCACAAAATCAATCCCCCGCAAATAAACCGCCGCCAAAAAACCAGCCAAATCCCCAACCACGCCCCCGCCCAAAGCCACCACAAACGCCCCTCGCTCCAACCGCAACCCCGCAAAACAATCGCAACCCGCCCGCACCCATTCCAAACTCTTCGAAGATTCCCCCGCAGGCACAGTATAAAGAGAAGCCTCAAACCCCGCCCCAGCAAGCGATTCCATCGCCGCCCCCCCATACTTCGCGCCGACAATCTCATCCGTCACCACCACGCAACGAGACCCCAAACCCAACCGCCGACAATGCCCGCCCAACGCCGACAAAAGCCCCCTCCCAATAAGAACCTCATAACTTCTCGCCCCCAAAGACACCCCAACCTTCCGCATAGCCTCCAGCATAATCCCGCTGCTTCAAATGTCAAAACCGCCGACGCCCAAAATCCACTTGACCCATCTCAATTTCACCATATCCTCCACCCCCAATAAAGTATGACCAACCGCCTTCTAACAATTACCCTCACTCTCAGCGCCCTCCTCGCAACCGCCGGCTGCCCCCATCCCAAAGAACCACAACCCGAAACAAAAACCACCAAAACCCTCCGCACCTTTCAAGCCCGCGGCGTCATCAAACAAATCCCCCAAAGCGGAAACCAAATTCACATCGCCCACGAGCCAATCCCAAACTACATGCCCGCCATGACCATGCCCTTCTCCGTCAAAGACCGAACAGAACTCGCCAACCTCCAAGTCGGAGACGCCGTTTCCTTTGCTCTCCACACCGCCAAAACCGAAAGCTGGATCGACCAAATCCAAACAATCCCAAACAACCCAAACCCCGCGCAACCGAATCCCGTTCCCGCCTTCCGCCCAGCCCGCGAAGTCCAATCCTTGCAAATCGGAGACCCCCTGCCAAACTATCCCTTCGTCAATCAAGAAAACCAACCAGTACAACTGCGCGACTTCAAAGGAAACTTCCTCATCTTCACCTTCATCTTCACCCGCTGTCCCATCCCCGAATTCTGCCCCCGAATGTCCCAATACTTCAAAACAGCCTGCGAAACCCTCCAAAACGACCCCCAATCCCCAACCAACTTCCACTTCCTGACCATCTCCTTCGATCCCGCCTTTGATACCCCAAAAATCCTCAAAAACTACGCCCAAACACTCTCCGCAAACCCCAAAAAATGGAGCTTCCTCACCGGCAAAATCGCCGACATAGACGCCATCACCGAACAATTCGGCCTTCAATTCACCCGCGCCCAACAACTCATCGACTCCTGGGATCATAACCTGAGAACCATCCTCGTTGATCCCCAAGGAACCATCCGCCAAATCTACATCGGCAACACCTGGACACCCCAAACCCTCATCGCCGATATAAAAGCCGCCGCGCAAAATACAAAAACCAAAACCCAAAAAACGACACCACTCCCCTAAATAACATATCACAAAACATTCTCAAACAAACAAAAAGCCCGCATCAAAAGAATTGGCAAAATGATAACAACAACAAACCACTAGGAATCCTCTTCTTGAAACTATAAACTCTCTTCTTGCCTATGTTAGACATGGACACCAAACGCCGCATCGACGCCGCCCGCGACCTGCTTGTCGGCAAAGTCCCCGACCCCAAAAGCCAAGTCGAACAAATCACCATCGCCCTCATCTACAAGTTCATGGACGACATCGACGCCCAAGCCGAACAACTCGGAGGCCGGCGCAAGTTCTTTGCCGGCTCTTATGCCCGCTTCGCTTGGCGCAACCTCCTCCAACCCAACCTCGGCGGCCAAGCCACCCTGATCCTCTACGCCGAAGCCTTGTCCAAAATCCCCCAAAACCCCAACATCCCCCCGCTCTTCCGCACCCTCTTCCAAAACGCCTTCCTCCCCTACAACAGCCCCGAAACCCTGCGCGCCTTCCTCAAAATCATCCACGAATTCCAATACGATCATAGCGAACGACTCGGCGACGCCTTTGAATACTTGCTCGCCGTCCTCGGCGCCCAAGGCGACGCCGGCCAGTTCCGCACCCCGCGCCACATCATCGACTTCATCGTCAACCTCCTCAACCCCAAAAACACGAAACCATCCTCGACCCCGCCTGCGGCACCGCCGGCTTCCTCATCGCCGCCTACAAACACATCCAACAAACTAATACCACCCGCCAAGGCCGCAACCTTCTGTCCCCCGACGAAAAAGAGCGCCTCGCCAAAAACCTGCAAGGCTACGACATCTCGCCCGACATGGTGCGCCTCTCCTTAGCGAACTTATACCTGCACGGCTTTGTCGCGCCGCAGATTTATGAATATGACACCTTAACCAGCGAACAACGCTGGACCCAACGAGCCGATGTCATACTCGCCAATCCGCCCTTTATGTCGCCCAAAGGAGGCATCCGGCCGCACAGCCGCTTCTCCATACGCTCCAAACGCAGCGAAGTATTGTTTGTGGACTACATCGCCGAGCATTTGACAGCCACCGGCCGGGCGGGAATCATCGTGCCGGAAGGAATCATCTTCCAAAGCCAGTCCGCCTATCAACAACTGCGAAAGTTATTAGTGGAAAAACACTTAGCGGCCGTCATCTCCTTGCCGGCCGGCGTCTTTCAGCCGTATTCCGGCGTCAAGACTTCCCTATTGATATTAGACAACGCATTCGCGCGGCAGCGAGAAAGCATCGCCTTTTTCAAAGTGGAAAGCGACGGCTACGACTTAGGCGCGCAACGCCGTCCGATAGAACAAAACGACCTGCCGCCAATAGCGGAAGCCGTGAAAGAATGGCAAGTGATAAACACAGACGAACTAGAAAAAGAACCCAGTTCCTCTTCCTTTGCGATGCCCAAACTCCTTCGGCAAGGCGTTGCTTTGATTGTCAAGAAAAGCGTCATCGCCGCCACCGGCGACTACAACCTCTCTCAAGAACGCTACAAACAAACCACCCCCACCCAATCCCAATACCCAATGATACGGCTGGGAGAAGTTTGCTCTATTGTCACCGAGAAACCGAAACCATTTTCAGGCGAAAAATCCTATTATTCTACTGGGGCCATTTCCACACATATTCGTGGCAAACACGAACTTGTCTCCTACGAAGGACGTCCGAGTCGAGCGAACATCTTGCCGCAGAAAGACGATGTTGGATTTGCAGTGATGAAGAACACTTCAAAAATCGTTTTTATAGATGATGAATACAACGGATCGATTTTCTCTACTGGATTCTGCTTTTTACGCCCTGGCAAAAATGTTCTGCCCGGTTATCTATTCTACATTATTGCAAACAATTCTTTCCAACGCATAAAAAACGAGCGAGCAGTAGACGGCATTATGGGAGGCATTCGCAAAAATGATATTCGTAAAATCGAAATCCCCCTCCCACCTGTAGAAGTCCAACAGTCACTCATGGAAGAAATCAACCACTACCAAAAACTCCTAAACGCCGCCCAAACAATCATCCAAAACTACCACCCCACCCTCCCCCTCAACCCCAACTGGCCCCTAGTCCAACTAGGAGATTCTGATTTGTTTCTAGTGGAAAGCGGAGGCACGCCAAAATCCGGTGTCAAAGAATACTGGAATGGAGGCATCCCGTGGATTACATTAGTGGACTTGCCTCCAGATGACATCATTACGAAAATCACTAAGACGGAACGGACAATAAGCGAGACAGGCTTGCGGAACTCAGCGGCGAAAATGCTTCCGGCAAACTCCGTGGTGGTTTCCTCCAGAGCAACCATTGGACGCATCGGAATAAATCGAATCCCGCTTGCCACGAATCAAGGTTTCAAAAACGTCGTTATCAAAAATCTATCCCGTGCGATTCCCGAATATGTTGCATTGGCTTTAACAAAGCTTGTTCCCGAAATGCAAGCCCAAGCCAGCGGATCCACTTACAAGGAAATTATCAAGTCCAGATTCAGTCAACTGCGCATTCCCTTCCCTCCGCTAGAAGTTCAGCAGGAAATTGTAGCAGAGATTGAATCGGAGCAAGCATTAGTGGACGCCAACCGTGAATTAGCGAACCGAATGAAGAAGAAAATTCAAGCCTCCATCTCCCGCATCTGGAACGACAAAAGATAGGCCAAAACCCAAGCAGAAAAAAGTTTGACAACGACAAAAGCCCGTTTAAACTGGCCGCCAATTTGACAATTGAATCCGTAAAAGAAGAATAAAAATGTTTGAATACACGCTCAAACCGAATGAAGAGAAGCCACTTGACCATTTGCCCGTTGATTCGCAACAACTGGTCATAAGCGCAACGACGTTGATGGAAATCTTTAAAGAGAAAAAGGAATCCGTGTTTTTGTTGGACGGTTCTTGGGGAAGCGGCAAAACCACGTTGGTCGAGGCTTGGATGAAACACCTTGAAGGAAGCAAAAACACCGGCAAGTCGGCTTGGAAAACGATTTACATCGATGCCTATCAAAACGACTTCAACGACGATCCGCTTTTAGCCATCGGCGAAGGAATTCTCAGTTTAAAAGGTGACGAGAAAAACAAGAAAAAACTGGAGGATTTGAAAAAGACATTCCTTTCGGTTTGGAAATTGGCACGTTCGATTACTCATCCAATCATCACAGCCGGATTGGGTCCGGTGGGGCAGGCGATCGACACGGGATTGGAATTGTTGGAGGAACGTTTGCAACCCAATGAGACATTTGCCGATAGGATCCAGAAATTCCGAAAGGACTTGGAAAGTTTGACAGAGGATGGGGAAATTGTCGTTTTCATTGACGAACTGGATCGTTGCCGTCCAACTTACGCCATTGAAATGCTGGAGAAGGTCAAGCATATCTTTTCTGTTAACGGCGTTGTCTTCGTATTAGTGGCCAATGGGGAACAGCTGTGCGCCAGTTTGAGGAAAGTATACGGTGGAACTTTTAACGCAAAGGAGTACTTGCAAAAGAACATCGACATTCCTCTGCCCATGCCGGTAATCAGAAATTATCAGAGCCAGTCATGGGTGGATGAATTCTATCAATCGATGGAAGGAAGACTTGGAAAGGCTAATTGTGTCTATGCTGCGAATTCCCAATATAGTATACGCACAAACAAACACATCATAGATTTGTTATCTCTAGCGAGAAAACTTTCGTATCGGCAAATGCAAAGACTGCACGTTGAAATCTTTCTTGCATGGAAAGGTGGTCTTTACTATCCAATTTGCCCTATTTTAATCTACAT
Source organism: Limisphaerales bacterium (assembly GCA_965203425.1). Lineage (GTDB taxonomy): Bacteria > Verrucomicrobiota > Verrucomicrobiia > Limisphaerales > AAA164-E04 > UBA2970. The sequence goes on from OZ241891.1 coordinate 2,174,968, forward strand.
TCGTTCTCTCGACAATGGTCTGTACGAAGAGATTAAAACCGACTCTCTTAATAAATCTTCTTTTCTTGAAAGGATCGGTATTGATATAGCAAAATTTTACGGAACCCATCCTCAGGATTATCGTTTGTCTTATATTCTTGCTCTTGCAAGATTGATTGATCCCGATGGAAAAAAATACAATGAAGAGTCTCAGAAACAGCGCGATTATTGGGCTCGTGCATTAGAAGAACCTGGCGGTATACTCAACGGTTTGCCCAACTGGATAAATGACCAATTTGGAGAAGCGCAGGAAAGATATAAAGGGTTGATTGAAACACTCTCTGATCATTTTGCAGGTGATAGTAAAAATCTAGTTTCTCAATTGTGCAACGAGCTGGATAAGTTCATGCTTTTCATAAGGACGGAAAGCACTCCATGACGGCTATGTTTGGAAAAGAAAAAGGTTCGAGGAATTATTTGAAAGTGTTAGAAGAGATTCAAAGGGAATACCAGCAGTATGTGGAATTGAGGAAAGTTTGCGAGTTGACGGTTCGGAAGGAAAAGGAAGAGCCTCTGTATTTGCCTCCCAGTCCGGAACATCCATTGACGACGGATCGATTTTGCCTGCGGCGGATTGTCAAGTGATTTAGGCAGTTTCGTTTTTTGGAAGTTTGATTGTGTTGGTGAGAGTTATGTTTTTGGCGGTTTGGAGGGTTGAATGAGCGGGCGCAGGGAGGGGGAGTGGAAGACTTCGGGGTTGACTATCCATTGCGGCATTTGGCCGCGCATTAAGTCTATAATTGCCTGCGCTGCTGCTGTTGAAATTCGTTCTCTGGTTTCGCGGGCGCATGCGGCTTGATGCGGCGACAATAGCAGGTTGGGTATGGAGCGGAATGGGTGATCCGCCGGCAACGGTTCTTCGGCAAAGACGTCTAGAGCCGCTCCGCCAATCCATTTTTCGCGGAGTGCTTTGGTCAGAGCCGTTTCGTTCACATGAGCGCCGCGAGCCGTGTTGATGAAAAGGGCGTTTGGTTTCATTTGCCGAAACTCTTCCTCACCAATCATTGCGCGATTCTGCGGCGTTAAAGCGGCGTGTAATGTTACAAAGTCACTGGAAGCAAAAATCTTGGGCAATGGCGCGTATTGGATTCCTAGGGATCGAAGCGCTGGATTTTCCAACAAATCATAGCCTAGCAAACGCAGGCCAAAGCCCTTTGCCCGGCGAGCGACTGCTTGTCCAATTCGTCCGCAACCGATAATCCCCAGTGTTTTTCCGGCGAGATCATAACCCCAAAGGGCTTCCCAACGTCCTGCCTTTATTGCCTCGTTCGCTTCGGCCGTGCGACGCGCAAGCGTTAACAGCAAGGCAAAAGTATAATCGGCTACTGCTTCGTCTAAGAAACCCGGCGTGTAGGCAACCACAATGCCGGCTTCTGTCGCCGCCTCTATATCAATAGAATCATAGCCCACTCCCCAACGGGAAATGATTTTTAAGTTGGTTGCTTCCGGCCGCTGAAAGAACTCCCTTGTGTAAGCGTCCGGGCCGCATAAAGTGGCGTCCGCGCCGTCTATCGTTTGGGCAAGTTCTTCCGCCGATAATGGGCCAAACTTTGCTTTTACCTCGCAACCGTTTGTGAGTAGCAGTTTCCAAGCGGATTCTTGCGGGCTACCAAACGCTTGGGCTGTAATCAAAGTCTTCCAAGACATGACAAGGGCATTTGTAATAAAGACAAATCCACGGCGCAAGCCTCCGTTTCTGTACGGATTGTTTTGGGCGATTCTAAATTCGAGCGCAAGTTGGGAAAAGGTCGATTGGAAACGTCGGCGTTGGATTTTAGCGGCGCAGTGGAAATAAGATTCGGCATTGTCAAGGCATATTTGGCGGCATTGTTTAATACCGCTTATCTAATCGTAAGTGGAGTTGCCGTTAGTATAGAATTGTTTTCTGGAAGTTTCAAACTTGCTAGGTCGGTAATACTATTAATTCATAGTGTTTAGAAATAGTAGAGATAGCAAAGATTGTGGACATGTTTTTACTTTTTTCTTTTCTCCTAATTCTAATCTATCCTCCGCTGAGAATGCGCATCCATTGGGCGCAAAACCAAGCGCCGTAAGTGCCTACGCCGTAGCCCAAAACTGCGAGCAATACTCCGACGGGCGCCAGGGATGGATGAAAGGCGCCGGCGACTACCGGCGCCGAGGCCGCTCCGCCGATGTTTGCCTGACTGCCCACCGCAATGAGAAAGAAGGGCGCTTGTACAATTCTCGCAACAGTGAATAATACTATGCCGTGAATAAGTATCCAAATCAATCCCATTACGAAGTATTCACCATGTTGGAAGATTGCTTTTACGTTCATTTTCATTCCGATGGAGGCGATTAGCACATAAAGGAAGACGGTGCCTAACTTGGAGGCGCCGACAGATTCTAGTTGAGAGGCTTTTGAAAGAGAAAGCAGGATGCCGCCCGTTGTTGCAATTACAATTAGCCAAAAGAAATGGCTTGTGAGGCTGAACTTGGCCAGTCCCGGCGCATTTGTCTCCAGCCAAGGCGCTAGCCAATCCGCCAAACCGTGCGCCAGCCCGGTTACCCCAAAACTGATAGCCAGCAAAGTGAACAAGTCCGTTGTCTGCGCCGCTTTTTCCGTTCCTTCTCTTCGGGCGATCAGTTTGCGCTTGATGTCTTCAATGACTGAAGCGTCGGCGCGATTCCAGCGGTCGAACTTTGCTGAATACGGGATGGCGAATAAAAGAAAGGCCATCCAGACGTTGGCTACTAAAACGTCTACCGCAATCATGGCGGAAAACATGTTGTCTTCTACTTCAAAGACTTCCTTCATTGCGGTTTGGTTGGCGCCGCCGCCGATCCACGAGCCGGCGACGGTTGCCATTCCGCGCCATACTTGGTTTTCGTCCGCTTCCACAAAAGCGGCCGGCCATAGTTGTTGCATTGTAAGAAGGCTAAGGCCGCCACCTAAAATGACGCCCACGGTTCCCGCTAGAAACATAGTTACCGCTTTTGGCCCTAATCGGAGTATTTCGCGCAAGTCCGTGCTTAATGTTAAAAGAACTAGACTCGCCGGCAGTAGAAACCTAGAAGCGAAATAATAAACTTGGGATTGTTCCGGGTCGTAAATCCCCAGCGAAGTGAATACAGAAGGGGCAAAGTAACATACTAACAGAGGAGGGACGACGCTGTAAAAACGGCGGAAGAACGGATTTGGACTGCTGGCAGTGCGAAAGACAAAGGCTAATATTAGACATAGTATGCCGAACACAACGCCGTCGTTTGTCGTCCAAGGAGTGTTCATGGTAAACTTGCGTTCGCAAAAAGTTAGGGGGTTTTTGCTTTTGCCCGCCCAGTGAAAAAGAGATAAACCGCAACCGCTCCTAAGACAAGAGTGGAAGTGACCAGTTTGATGTTTTTGGCGTCTACATTGAGAAAGACGAGCAAGGCGATGAGGATCCCCATGATTGCTTCGCCGGCAATGAAGCCGGAGCCGAGCAAGACTCCGGAATCTGTTTCTCCGGGGCGAGATTGACGGCTGCGTTCCGCAAAGTAACGCACCAAGCCGCCAAATAGTATTGGCGCAGACAAGGTAATCGGCAGGTAAATGCCCACCGCCAAGGGCATTAGGTAAAGTCGATACGGGGAGCGCGCGCGTTTTAGGAAGGCGTCCGCAATCAGGACAACTACGCCGATTGCCGCGCCGTAAGCCACCATGTCGTAGGGCAAGTCTTTGTCGCCGAACAACGCTTCCGCAAGGCTGGCAAAAAGCGTGGCCTGCGGCGCTTTGAGTTGTTCGCCAATGCCATAGCTGGAATGGAGCAACGACAGCACCGGCGCGACAACAAAGACGGGTATAAGCACGCCGAGGATTTGCCCGTATTGTTGGTAACGCGGCGTGGCGCCGACCAGCACGCCGGTTTTCAAATCTTGCGAACAATCCCCGGCAGTGGTGGCCGCGCAGCAAACGACGGCGGCAACGCCCAATGTGGACAAGATGGCAGAATCTCCTTGATACCCCAGAGCTAGAAACAGCGCGGCCGTAGCCAGAAGAGCGGAAATCGTCATGCCGGAAACCGGATTGTTGGAAGTTCCCACCAAGCCGACAACGTAGCTGGACACCGCCACGAATACAAAGGCCAAGGCGACCATAATGCCTGTAGTTAGAAGCGAAACAGGCCAAGAACCGACAAGCGACCAATATAAAAAGAACACGAGAACAACGGCGCCAACCAGCGCGCCGGCCAAGCCGAGCGGAGAGATGTCCCGCTCCGTTCTTATGGTTTTTTCATTTGGCTGGACGAGGCCAACGCCCGCCAGCCGCCTGAAGCCCGAAGCGATTCCCGAACGCACCGAGAAAATGGAGGCGAGACCGCCGACAACCATCGCGCCGACACCCATGTAACGAATTTTGGCCTTCCATAAATTCCACGCTGTTTGACCGGCTGTTTCGCCCTCCAGAACCTCTGGAATTCCAAATATACCAAACATCGGAATGGCCAAAAGCCAGCCAACGGCGCCGCCCAAAAACACCAGCATCGCAATGGGCAATCGCACGATGTAGCCCACCGCCATTAGCGCCGGCGAAATATCCGCGCCAAAATAGAAAATGCTGTTTTTCACCCGCGCCGCATACTCGACGACGCCGGACAACGCACCCAAAGCGCCGGAGCAAAACTTGACAATCCCTCCAACCAGCAGTCCCTTGGCAATCATCCAAACCCCCGAAAGGCTTTCCGAAGAGCCGGTTTTCAAAACAGCGGCGCAGGCCACGCCTTCTGGATAAGTCAGTTCCTTTTCCTCCACGATGAGCGCCCGCCGCAACGGCACCATGAAGGCGACACCCAAGAGCCCGCCGGCAATGGCGATCAAGGTTGTCGGCCAAAAGCGAAAGTCTTGCCAAACCCCAACCAGCACAAGGGCGGGGAGCGTAAAAATGACGCCGCCGGCAATGGATTCGCCGGCGCTGGCAATGGTCTGCACAAGGTTGCTTTCGAGAATGCTCTGCCGTCGCAAAATGCCCCGAAACACCGCCATCGCAATCACCGCCGCCGGAATGGAAGCCGTAATGGTCATCCCAGCGTAAAGCCCTAAGTAAACGTTGGCCGCCGTCATCACAACGCCGACCATCAAACCAATGCCAATCGCCAAAAAGGTAAACTCTCGTGGAATCATAAATCTATGCAATGCGTCAATTTTCTCTCAAAACCAAGCATGTCCTCTCATCCGCCGAAAAAGAATCGCGGCGCAAAATTAGAAACGGTTCAATAGAAACGAAAAAGTCACTCATCGAATGCCTCGATTTTTGTCTTCGCCAGCCCCAGCAAAGCGCCGGCAAGTTATTCTTCATCGCCTTCATTCTCTGAATTCCCGTCTTCCGCCGCTTCCCTTCCGCCATTCGTCAAACCCAGCAGATTATCCGTTTCTTGCTGAGGCAATTTCTCTACCTCTCGCAACTTTCGCGTCATCACGCGCGTGCGCGTTCCCAAATCATCGTCAATCGTCTTCGCCGCGCTGTTCAACTGCTTTTTGACCTTTTTCAAGGCCTCGCCGAATTTAAAAAATTCTGTTTTCACGGCGCCCAAAACTTGCCAGACCTCGCTGGATCGTTTTTCAATAGCCAACGTCCGAAACCCGATACGGAGACTGTTCAAAAGCGCCGCAAGAGTCGTCGGCCCAGTCACCAACACCCGGTATTGAGACTGTAATTGATCGTGCAATCCCGGTTGCCGCAACACCTCCGCATACAGCCCTTCCGTCGGCAGAAACATGATGGCAAAATCCGTTGTCTGGGGCGGCGACACATATTTCCCGCTTATATCTTTTGCCGCCTTTCGCACGTCGTCGGTCAACGCCTTCTCCGCCAACTGAGCCGCATTCGGGTCCGACTGCTTTACTGCGTCCAACAAACGCTCGTAATTCTCCTTCGGAAACTTCGAATCAATCGGCAACCAAACCGGATGCCCCTCGTTGCCGTCTTTGCCGGGAAGCCTCACCGCAAACTCCACAACTTCTCTCGTGCTTGTCGGGCGCACGTTCCGCTCGTATTGATCCGGCGTCAGAATGTCCGCAAGAATGTCCCCTAACAAATACTCCCCCAAAGTGCCTCGCTCTCGGACGTTTGTCAGAACCCGCTTGAGATCGCCGACGCCGGTGGCCAGTTCTTGCATCTCGCCCAGCCCTTTATGCACCGCTTCCAAACGCTCGCTCACCAGCTTGAAGGACTCGCCCAGCCGCTTTTCCAAAGTGCTTTGCAGTTTCTCATCTACCGTTTCCCGCATTTTGTTGAGCTCCTTCTCGTTGCTCTCTCGCATTTCGTCGAGTTTCTTTTCATTGCTCCCCTGAATGCGCTGAAACTGCGTCTCCAAAGTCTTTCTCGCTTTTTCCAGATCGTCGCGGTTGGACCGAGAAAGTTTATCCAGAGAAGAAACCACTTCCTCAAGCTTCTTCTCTTCCTTCGCCATCATTTCTTGAATTTGCTCGTTGACCGAAGCCCGGATCTTTTCGAAGCGCTCCTCATTGGACGCTCTGATTGCCTTCAAAGAAATCTCTGCCCGTTCGATAAGTTTTTCGATTTGCTCGCGTGTCGTTTCTCCAGACTTGCCAATGACGCCGGTCAACTTGTCTAGCCGTTTTTCTTGCTCGCTACCCATTGTGTTCACAGTTCTAATCAAGGAATCGTTGGATTGGGTCTGCATGTTAAGGACTTCCACGCGCAACTCGCGCGATTGATGGGAATTTTCTTCGCGCAAGGTTTTCAACTCTTCGCGCAGAGCCTTCTCGGCTTTGTCCGAACCGGGTTTTCCCATTCGAATCAGGGAAAGAACGGCAACGACAAGGTTAGCGACCACCAACAACGGGACAAGAATGTAGATTAAGATTTCCACGATGTGTATGAATACTATTCTATATTATTCCTTACGTAATGGACGATCTAACGGCAACTCACAATTGAAGTTCAATTGTAAGTCGGCAGGAAGGAATAGCGCGCCGAGTATTCGAGGTGTTGTTTCATAAAATCGTCCGGGTATTCGATGCGCACGTCCACAATTTCACCTTGCTCATCGAATTCAGGAACAAGGCGCGGGTTGATAAATCCAGAATAGGGGGCGATATTCAAATTGGCCACTCGTTCCAGCACTTCTTTATGCAGGTTGCGGTCTACCTTCACACCGTATCTTTCCACCAAAGCTTTCCCCGCTTGGTAATCTCCTTCGGATTTGATGCGCTGAATTTCCCGCAACAATTGGCCGAACAAATGAGTCAGCGCCTCATAATCGCGGATAACGACGTAGGTTTTGCCCTTTCGTTTTTCCAGAGAAACAACGTTGTTATCCGCGCCTTTTTCTAGCGTCCACTTGCAGATCAACTGCCGATTGCGCATATGATCTTGCTCTATATTGTCGCCCAGTTCAATCCGCCTCAGTTGTGTTAACAAGCCGTTTCTCATGTAGCTTTGATAGGCTTCTTTACCGACGTCGGCGGAGGGCATTAATCCTAGCTCGATCAGCTTATGGTTTCTTGCAAAGTAAAGCGCCACCAAGTCCGCCCGCGCTTCCTCCAAAGTCGAAGCGTAGGATTTAAGCGTTTCCTTCGGGGTGCCGACTCCGGGGTGGATCTTGCCTGAAGCGTGGCCAATAACTTCATGCATATCCACATGAAGGTTGTGGGATAGCGCGCCCCACTTTTTAGAAAGGGCCACTTCTTCTTCGCTCGCCGCAAACTCTTCCAATATTCCGCTGGCTTTCGAGGCTTCGTCGTGGGCGCGCACAATGTTGGCTAGATTCACGGACTTCGAACCATGCAGGGAACGAATCCAGTTTGCGTTGGGAAGGTTGATGCCGATGGGCGAGGCGGGGGAACAATCGCCGGCTTCCATGACTACGTTAATCACTTTTGCGGAAATCCCTCGCACTTTCTTTTTCTTGTGCGCATTGAGAATTGGCGAATGATCTTCGAACCATTGAGCCGCTTCGCTAAGGGCGGCGATGCGCTTGGAGGCTTCCGGATCTTGAATCGACACCACCGATTCATAGGCGCCGCGATACCCCGCCGCGTCGCCATACACTTCAATGAACCCGTTAATCACGTCGACTTGAGAATCCACGTCGGCCACCCAAGCGATATTATAGTGATCAAAGGCGCGCAGTTGTCCAGTTTTATAGTAGGCGATTAGTAGTTCTAATGCTCGGCGCTGTTTAGCGTTCTCCGCTACACCAGCCGCTTTTTCTAACCAGTATACAATCCGTTCAATGGCATGGGAATACATACCGCCGATCTTCCAAGTCTTTTCGTAAATCACTCCGTTTTCCCGAATGAGCTTCGAATTCAAACCGTAAGAAATAGGTTTCTCATCTCCTTTGTCAATCATCTTCCCATAAAAGGCTTCCACATCGGATTGTGTAACATTTTCATAGTAGTTGTTTGCCGAATCCGCGATTGGGTCCGCGCCCGCATCCTTGTTTACCCGCTTGGGGTCGACGGACGGATCGAACAAAATCGGTCGCAAGCGCCGCAATAAATCTTCCGCTGTTTCTTCATCCGCCAAAGGCAATAATTTAGCGGACGAGTTACGAACGAGCTTCTCAAAGTAATCCGGACTGAATCCCGGCTGGAACTTTTTCGTGGAATAATGATGATGAATTCCATTGGAGAACCAAACGCGCTTCAAATAAACGGAAAACGCCTCCCAATCCTTTCCCAAACGCTCGCCGCGATAACTGTCCATCACCGCCTCCAGCGTCCGTCGGATGCAAAGATTGTGTTTGTAGTTCTGATCGTAAATGATGTCCCGTCCCGAAAGTCCCGCTTGCGCAAGATAGTACAGCAGTCGCTTCTGCCGCAGCGGCAACGACTCAAACCCCGGCACTTGATAACGGAGGATCTTCAGATCGGCAAACTGCTCCGTCTGCCACACAAACGACTCTCCCGGCGAATTCTCTTCTGCTTTCATTTCGAACGCATTCCCCAAAACCGAAAACCATAACACTAACGAAACCAACTTTTGCATGCGCCCAGAATACTGCACGAAACCTCAAAGAGCAAAACAAAAGAGTCCGCCGCCGAGAACGAATCGCTGGCGAATCCCTTCCTCGACAAGCCTTCCCGCTGGTTTAACTAGGGAATTTTCCCCTGAATAAAATCGAACTTCTTAACCAATCTGCAATTTAATCCGAAGAGATTGCTGCAATCCCCCAATGCATCCCGCCTCTCTCGCTCCTCTTGGCGCGTTCAATCGTTCCACGACAGACCGCCGCGCCCCCGTCCGAATTCAAAACCTCGCCCTACCGAAAATCTTCGGACACGACTAATTCCCAATCAATTCGCCACCATCTTAAATTTACCCAATCTCTCCTAGCACCGTCAAAACCCAGATCAAATCCCTCCGCCCCTTTCGCTACGAATTCCACGTTCTTGGCATCACACGTTCCCCAAACCCTGCGCAAAATTCTCAAGCAATTCCTCCGCGATCGTTCCGCAATCTCAAACCCAAAACAGCAGACAAAAACCTTTATCGCCCGCCCTTTGCCCAAAGCCGGGAAAACAACAGCAGACAAACCTAGCACTTAACAACTTTTTGAACTCCGATACGCGTGCGCAGCAAAGAAAAAGCGGAAGTCGACTTCCTCGTTATCCGCGGCCGTCAACCCTAGATACTCGCCAAAGCCAAACATAAATCCTGCCTGCTTTCAAAAGCAAACAAAATCTCTCCTCAATTCCAAAAGGTCCGTCGACAAAACCTAATCTGCCGCCAACAGATTCCGCCTCTCTAATCCTCTTCATTGTGTTCGCCCGCATCTGCCCGCTAACCAATCGCATAGAAGAGAATATCGATCGCAAGCAATCTGAGAAAGATCACGCTAATCTTCCTAACTCCAGATAAGATGTCACACCAATTCGTCAATCTTCGCCGCAATTACTTTGACAATTCACATTATACAAGCGATTTGGAAACGCCGCTTTCTTCTATATGCATTCTTCTGCATATCATTGAATAGACCTCTTCTTCACCACCTAACAAGCGGCGAATCCGCTTCTCTACCTCACAATACTCTATGGTTGATATTCAATTAGCCATATGAGTTTAGGCACGTCGTGTATAACTGGTCGCAGACGAGACGGAGTGAAGCGATTAACACGATAGAGACAAGGAGAGTTGTGAAAAGAATGTTCAATCAATTCGGGGGATTTTCTAGGATTGGCATTGGCAGGAAATCCGGATTGGATGTTTCTGGAGTTTGTTCATATTGTATCAGTCTGAAGCATATTTTGATAATTCGTCAACACGATTCGTTGTTGCCGGGGCGGCGATTTGGAGTTAGTTTATATTCGCGAAGAAAAGTTTGCGCCTGTTTGCACATTGGAGATTCATAACCATGCCGAGGAAGGGAATGTTGACACAAGGAGAGTAAGATTTCGCATTTGTCTCTTTGAATTGGAGCAATCTATATTTACTTTTCGTTTTGAGTGTGGCTAATAATTCACAGCAGAGGGAAAGATTCATACGAAGTACCGATGGATGAGTCAAGAACTCAATGAAGTGATAGAAAATTGTGGGAAACTTGTGGAGATTGTGGAGGTGGATTATACAAAGAATATAATGTCGTTTATGCGATGGACCCGCCAATGGGCGCGAGAACTTGAGGAACCCAACAAAGAATTCCTGTTTCTAATAAGGGAATAGCATACAAAGGCGACGAACGGGTGTTGAATGTGGCGTCCGCGTCTTTGGTGCGTCAGTAGTTTGTAGAGTTATTTCGTAAATTCAACATTCAAGCGAGTATTTTCGACGAAGACCTCTGTCTTTCCGCCGAGTCACATCTATTCGAAACGTCCCGCAAGAACAAATTGAGTGAGGGAGAGGTCGATCCATTTCTGGACAATCAGTGGATTCTTTGTAACACGCGCTTTTAGGCGGATTCCCCATTTCGGCCTCGGCAAGTGGTGGAGACCGGTTCGGACATGTTTATCGTTGATGAAGCACATCGTCTGGAATGTCCCGAAGCGGCCCCTAATCCCTGAGTATCAAGCAATCGAGTTCTCGTCCCAGAAAATGGAAGGGCTTTTGTTGTTGACGGCAATGCTGAAGTGATTGAGGCCTTGGCGCCGAAGAGGAGTGGAGGGGGGCAGAGGGAAAGCGGGCTTATTTGGCGCAGTAGGATCGTCTCTTTCTTTAAAAGGGCGACATCACAAATTCCCTGGCTGACTATGACGCTAAAACAAATCGTGACTCGGAAAGTTTTTTCGATCTATTGTTTCAAAGAAAAAGTCCGGGGAATTGCGGAATCGCTTCGAAAACGGATCCGCGTCAACACCTGCATCTTCTATAAAATCTCATTCAATGATAGAAGTAAAGTTGACGATACGATGTAGATTCAGCAGATTCTCAAGAATTAAAACAAAATCATATTCACAGGGATATTCAGGTAGCAAAAGGCGCTAGGTTTTCTATGCAATATCGTATCATCAATCCACCCAAGGCCCTGTAGGATTTCCTGCGAACGCCTCTCATAGAAGACGGACACAATGTTTTTGAACTGTTTGATGCCCCAGATCGCTCCCGAATAGTAGATGTATCTACAGTCACAGATCGATAGACAGAGGCCGGATCTTGTTCTCCTCAACCTGAAGGTTGGTATCGCCGTGTTTGAGATTAAGGATTGGCCTCCGACTACTATTCGGTGTTCAATTGAAGGGGATCACACAATCCGAAATCCCAGCCAACCAGATTCGCCGTTATAAAAAAGAAATATTAGAGTTATATCGCCCGCATCTCAACGATCAGCTCGGACGCACGGTTAAACAAGCAATTCCTGCAGGGCTCACCTTTACAAAGATGCCTCAGTCAGAGGTAGTCGAGATATTAAGTTATCATCCACCTCCTGATATGAGAAAACACCCACAATACTACTCCTTAGTTAAATCGGACAACCTGGAAAGAAAATCTGAAAATGATTTTCCGGAAAAGCAGCGAATTTTTTACTTTATGTCTGAATATGTTGCAAACGACTTTCCAAGGATAGAGCAAAGAGACTCTTTCAGCAAAGAGCAAGAGGATTCAATTAGACAAATCGACGATCGTCGCTTCCAAGGTCTGGGAAGCTCTAGCAAAAGCTTAGCCATTGCGGCGCGATCCGCCGTTCTTGCTGGTGAAGGCAAGCAAATCCTCATATGTTTATTTAACATCAGGTTAATAAAATACCTTCGAGATCTTGTCGATCGGTGTATAATTAATCCCAAAATTATCAGGAAACAAGTGGAGTACAGAAATTTTCACAACTGGTGTGAACGGATATATGAAGATGCCGGTTACGCCGATATCTATAGACAGATTTAGCGATGATTTCCACGAGATGCAGTCCTGGATCACTACATGGTGGAACTGATTTTGTGAATCTATAAGAACTCTTCCGTTCGTGACGCACTTCCAACTTGCGATGCCGTTCTGATTAGTGAAGGCTGGGACTATAGACCAATTTCATGGGACGCGTTGCGAGAGGCAGTGACACCAGAAGGAGAAAAATTGCTTGTCGCTAAAAAACGCAGAACATATATGGAACTCTCGATGTGTTGACGGAGGAAAGGACGCGTGGCGCAAGGTTTTCAAGATGTTGGATTAAATTGAAACCTAGCCTTCGATTAGATCCTCGTCTTATCCCTATCCTACAAGATTATACTGAAGATTTTCTGCGTAAAGAAAAAGTGTACCTCCTCTTAGAACTGTACAAGGCAATATCGATCTCGAACCGGTTGAATTATGGTAGGTTCATCTATTTCCGAGCAGATCGGTGGTAGATTTAGATTTTGTTTTGAGGAAGTGCCTCGCCAAATGTGATATTTATGCATTGATACTGCAATTCCAAACATCACTTGTCCTTCTGTCTCATAACGATATAGGGCTTACCTTAGTTCAAATGTATGGAAAAAAGACATTCGTCTCATTCATACCTTTGGTCAAAACGATTGACGCAAAAATGGGTGTTTTTCCAAGGAAGCGCGAGAGTGAATCTAACAGTGTTGCAAAGTTTCAGGAAATGGGAAGCAAGACATCCGGTCCTATTTACTGAGTACATTGCACGGCCCGCGAATTGTGATTTACTCTATATACAACCCTTATTCGTGTGAAAAGGCACACAAAAGATGGCACCATGCTATCAGTTACTTCGTCTTGTCACTACCATGATATCCATAACTTTACGCGCAAATACTATGGACGCGAGAATGTGGCGAATTTCGATTTTGCCAAAGTCTGGATTTGTCTTTGGTTAGGAATCATATTTCTGAGCATCTCGTACTTGTTTGAGAAATTTCGACGCAAAAGTTGGTTTAAATTCGAATTTTTCGGAGTGAATCTGTCGATGGTACATCCTCAAAATCTCGCGAACGTTCTTTGTTTGTAAACTTGTGTTTTTTGTGGGATTTTATTCGTTTTAGTCAATAACGAGAATTTTGAGAGGAATGACTACTTCTCAAGTGGATCCGCGCCCGCCAAAATAGTTTTGGTTGTGTTAACGAATTACCGAAGCGCGCTTCCATCTAACACAACGCTAACAATCCCAAGAATATCTAACGGAACTCCCTCCATCAACAACGCCTATGCGACGGAATAGCTTTTGCTTGTTAAACAACCGATCCTTCCATTTCTGCCACCAACATCTCTTTCTCCACATCGCGCGAATCCGGCTTGTCCGCTTGATTTTCGACGGGAGGAGGACGTCCATCGACAAAGAACAATGATTGTGGATTGTAGAAACTTATCTACACCATCTAATACCATGTCTTCTTTATTCTCATTTGCTTTGATTATAGCATTCTAATAACTTCAAGGAGTTTTTGCGTTGAACAACTAAGACGCTTGCTACCTTTGGCTGGCAGAATGACATGCCATAAGTGCAGCGCAGATTGGTCTGTCTGGGTGTCTTGGTAATAGCGATTGCAACAAGGTTCTCCCGTTCTTCGACCAGCCAATCAAGCCGATATTCTCTAAGGCGCAACATTTCTCCAGTCAATTGATTCTCGCGCAGTCTTCTCCCAGTTTGTTTCTTGCCCGTTGTGGCCTCTTGTCTATGGCTGGCTGGTGGCTTGCCTTTTGTTCTCTTGTGTTTCTTTTTGTCTACTATCTAACTCCGCGGGCAGCCGCGCTTGTCGTGTCAGATCTATAGAAGAGTTTTTCTACATCCATAGCGGACGTTCGCTATGAGGCAGTATGACTTGTCATGCTCTTTGGCTTTCTGTCGAGCGGAAATGGTGTTCTGTGGGAAACACAAGTCTTTTGGCGTTTTTTAATTTTGGGGAAACAAAATGGGCAAAAACAGAAGAACCATGGGAATGGTTTTCGGAGTTAGTTTCTTGCGTAAACGACGGCGGAAATGCCGAATTCAGCCGAACCTTGTCTGCTTGGCTATTCCAAAAGGCCGATGAGGCGGCAAGATTATACTGGCTAAAGGCTTGGTTTTTCCTATTTTGCTGTGTCTTGAGTCTGGCGTTTTGCGGCGCCGGTTGTCAAATTACTCTAAGGTTTTGCGAGAATTATGAGTCTGGTCTCCGTGCCGAGCAGCGATAGGATTCGTCGGGATTTTTTGGATTTCTTCCGGGCGAAACAGCATACGATTGTGTCGTCTTCCAGTTTGTTGCCTAAGGCGCCGAATTTGTTGTTTACCAATGCAGGGATGAATCAATTCGTGCCGATTTTTTTGGAGCAGTCGCCTTGCCCTTATAAACCGGGACGGGCGGCGGACACGCAAAAGTGCATTCGCGCCGGCGGCAAGCATAACGATTTGGAGGCCGTGGGCTGGGATACGTATCATCATACTTTTTTCGAGATGCTGGGCAATTGGTCTTTTGGTGATTACTTCAAGATGGAGGCAATTGCGTGGGCGTGGGAGTTGCTTGTGAACGTCTGGGGTTGTCCGCCGGAGCGATTGTATGCCACGGTTTATGCGTCGGACAAGGCAAAGGGGGATCCGGCGCAGTTTGACCACGAAGCCTACGATTGCTGGGCGGCAGTGATGACCGAGGCGGGACTGCCTCCTGAAGAGCACATTGTCCGCGGGGGCAAAAAGGACAACTTCTGGATGATGGGGGAGACGGGCCCTTGCGGACCGTGTTCGGAGTTGCACATTGACTTGACTTTGGAAGGCAACACCCGGGGATCGTTAGTCAACAAAGACAGCGCCGCCTGCATCGAAATCTGGAATCTGGTTTTCATCCAGTTTAACGCCAACGGAGCCGGCGGCTTCGACAACCTACCGTCCAAGCACGTCGACACCGGCATGGGATTTGAGCGGATCGTCGGCATTCTCCAAAATACGCAGAGATTCCACAACTTCGGCGTTGCCGTCTCCAACTACGAAAGCGACGTTTTCCGTCCTCTTTTCGAGGAACTGGAGCAATTGACCGGGAAACGCTATTGCTCCACCTTGCCCTCCCAAGCCCACGCCGCCAACCTTTCCGCGCAGGAGCGAATCGACATAGCCTTCCGGGTGATTGGCGATCACGTCCGGGCGCTCAGCTTCGCCATTGCCGACGGCATCTTGCCGGGCAATACGGACCGCAACTACGTTTTGCGCAGAATTCTTCGTCGGGCAGTGCGCTATGGAAGGACGCTTTCCCTCCTTCGCGGGCCTTTTCTCCACTGTCTAGTCGATGCCGTGGTCGACCATTGTCCGGCCGACTTCTTTCCTGAATTGCATGCCCAGCGGGAACAAGTGAAGAAAGTGATTTATGCCGAAGATGAGGCGTTCCGCCGCACTCTGGACCGGGGAATGGAGCTCTTTCAAAGCAAAGCGCAAAAGCAACGTGAACAACAGTTGCCCGCCACGCAATCGGCAAGTCCAAGCGCGCAAAAAAGCTTCTTGCTTTCCGGAGAAGACGCCTTCCAGCTTTACGATACCTATGGATTTCCGCTGGATTTGACCGAGCTGCTGGCGCGGGAACAAGGCGGCGCAGTGGACACCGAGCGTTTTGAGAAACTGATGAAAGCGCAGCGAGAACGAGCGCGGGCCTCCCGCAAAAAAGAAACCGTCAAAGTGTCAAGTTTGAAAACGAAGACGACCACGCAATTCTGCGGATTCGAAACTTTGGAGTGCCAAAGCCAAGTTCTGGAGCGGGCGCAGATGAAGGACAAAACCGCCATCCTGCTGGACGTCTCCCCATTTTACCATGAAATGGGCGGCCAAGCGGGCGACCAAGGCAGCCTGCAACACGGCGGCGAAATCTGGAAAGTAACAGACACCCAAAAAATTGGATCGGCCATCGTTCACATCTTGGCCAAATCGACGGAAACGTTGGCGTCAGGCGACCGCGTTTTCGCCAGCGTCGACAAACAGCGGCGGCGGGCCATCGAACGACACCATACGGCAACGCACTTGTTCCATTGGGCGCTCCACGAAGTCGTCAGCCGCGACGCCATTCAAAAAGGATCCTTCGTCGGCGCTGAAAAGTTGACCTTCGACTTCAACGCACCCCCCCTGACTATTGCGCAGATTGCCGACATGGAAAGGCTGATAAACGAGCAAATTCTGGCCAACGAACCCGTTCACTGCTTTGAAGTCGATCGCCGCCAAGTCGAAGGCCGAAGCGACGTCATGCAGTTCTTTGGCGAGAAATACGCACGTCAAGTCCGAGTCGTCCAAATTGGCGGGCAATCCGACCAACTAAACGGCTTCTCCATGGAACTATGCGGCGGCACCCATACACGAACCTCCGGAGAAATCGGGCTTTTTAAAATCGTCGGTGAAGCGGCCGTCGCTTCCGGCGTCCGCCGGATCGAAGCCATTGCCGGCGAAGCCGCCTTGCGCAAAACAGCCGGAGACGCCCAACTAATTCAACGACTAGCAACCCGGTTGAACGCGCCGCCAACCGAACTAGAACGAAAACTGGAACAAACGCTCCAACAACAAAAACAACTCGAAAAACAGCTCAAAACGCTACAAAATCAAGCTGCCGCCAACCAGTCTCGCTCCCTTTTGGCTTCGGCGCGAAAAATCCCGTCCGTCGAAGGCCGGTCGGCCATTCCTCTAATCGTTGCCAACCTCGGCGCCGCAGACGGAAAAACCGTGCAAACCATTGCCGAAAATTTGAAAGCCGCGTTCTCCGGCGTCATCGTACTCGGCGGCGGCGCAAGCCAATCCGCGGTCCTTGTGTCCATGGTTTCCCCGGAATACTGCCCCGAAGTCCGCGCCGATGAAATCATTCGTCGCATTGCTCCGGAAATCGACGGCAAAGGCGGCGGCCGACCCGAATTTGCCCGCGGCGGCGGGAAGAACCCAGAAGGACTGGATCGAGCGCTCGCCAAAGTGGAAAGCGCCATTACCCATCAACAACAACGGCAAACTTCCCCGCCTGCCGCCGCAGCCCGTTGACTCAGTCAACCCAAACGACGCCTTTTTGAAAGCGCACAACCACAAACTCAGTGAGCGAAGAAAAACAGTTTGATCCCATCCAAGACGTCCTCCGCGACATCCGCGCTGGAAAAATGGTCGTCGTTGTTGACGACGCCGACCGCGAAAACGAAGGCGACCTCATCCTAGCGGCCGAGACCATCACCCCCCAAGCCGTCAACTTCATGGCTAAATTCGGCCGCGGCCTCATCTGCTGCCCCTCCACACAACAACGGCTCCGCCAACTCGGCATCGAAGAAATGGTCTCCAAAAACCGAGATTCCTTCCGCACTGACTTTCAAGTCAGCGTCGACGCCGCCCAGGGCATCTCCACAGGAATTAGCGCCGCCGACCGCGCCCAATCCATCCGCGTCCTAGCCGATCCCACTGCCGTCCCCGAAGACCTCGTCCAACCGGGCCACGTCTTCCCCTTGCGAGCCAAAGACGGCGGCGTCCTCCAACGCGCCGGACACACCGAAGCCGCCGTTGATCTCGCTCGCTTGGCCGGATGCCGCCCCGTCGCCGTCATCTGCGAAATCATGAACGACGACGGATCCATGGCCCGCCTGCCCGAACTTCGCGCCTTCGCCACCCAACACCAACTCAAACTTTGCTCCATCGAAAACCTCATCAAACACCGCCGCCAACGCGAGCGCCTCGTCCAAAAAATCGAAACCGTCCGCCTGCCAACAGACTGCGGCCACTTTCAACTTCACCTCTACCGCTCCTCCGTCGACGGCGTTCACCACCTTGCCCTCGCCTGCGGCAACCTTGCCGACGGCCAAGCCGCCCTTGTCCGCGTCCACAGCGAATGCCTGACCGGCGACGCCTTCGCTTCCCTGCGTTGCGACTGCGGCGGCCAACTGCGCCAAGCCATGAAACGAATCGCCGCCGCCGGCAAAGGAGTTCTCCTTTACATGCGCCAAGAAGGCCGCGGCATCGGCCTCGCCGCCAAAATCCGCGCCTACAAACTCCAAGAGCAAGGTTGTGACACCGTCGACGCCAACCTCAAACTCGGTTACGCCTCCGACCTTCGCGAATACGGCATCGGCGCCCAAATCCTCGCCGACCTCGGACTCCGAAAAATCCGACTTCTCACCAACAACCCCAAAAAAGTCATCGGACTCGACGGCTACGGCCTTGAAATCATTGAACAAATTCCCATCGCCCCCCAAACCAACCCCTACAACGAAAAATACCTCCAAACCAAAAAATCCAAAATGGGACACCTCATCTAGACTTAAACTTAAACCAACTCCCTCGCATCCCATATGCTCAAACCCATCTCCAAGCGAAAAAATCCGGCCGCCGCAAACAGCCGCTTCGCCATCGTCGCCGCACGCTACAACGCACGCTACGTCAACGGCATGCTCCGCGCCGCCAAACAAACCTTCCAACAAGCCGGCTTGCGCAAATCCCAACTCCAAACCTTTCGCGTCCCCGGCGCCTTCGAAATCCCCGCCCTTGCCGCCAAACTCGCCGCCGCCTCTCAAAACGCCGCCCAACCCCTTGACGCCATCCTTTGCCTCGCCGTCATCCTTCAAGGCGACACCCAACACGCCCAACACATCGCCGCCGCCATCTCCCACGCCCTCGCCATAATCCAAATCCACCAAACTCTCCCCATCATCCACCAAGTCCTCCTCCTTAACACCCCCGACCAAGCCCGCCAACGTTGCCTCTCTACCCCACAACACAACCGCGGTACCGAAGCCGCTTCTGCCGCCCTCCAAATGGCTCAACTCATGCGCTCCATCCCCACAGCCAAAAACAACAAAAACGCCCGCCAATAACCCCTCCCTTTTTCTCTCCTCTGTCCCTCCCAGCCAAAACAACCACACAAACCAACCGCCCAAAACCACCATTCCCTCGCCCATCCACTTTGGAAACTCATAACCAGCCAACCGCATACAACTCTCTTTGAAAGTGGCTTTGAATCACCATGGCGTTCTTTGGAAAAATCCAAATTGCCTGACTCGAAAAAGCGCATTCTCCCTTGAAAAAGTTGAAATAATAAGAGAATTCGCAAACAAAATTTTCTTGAAAAGAAAAGTGATTTCTCTTCGGAAAAGAACAGTTGAAAAAGAAAGTTGCAGACATGATGGAAAATATCGATTCTATGCAAAAACCAAAGACCTCCTTTGGACACATCCTGCCCTGCTTGAAGTTCTTGGCGGCCAAAAGCCATCAAGCAGGGCAAAAAACAAACCGCTTCTTCTCTAGAAGACAGCATGCAACAGCATATCTGAGGCACTTGTGAAAACAAGGAAGAACATCCGTACCACTAATCCCGGACGTTCAACAACTCAAAAATTGGCAAGCGCTTCGGTTTGATTTCATCCCAATCAGAAGCGTTATAGACTTTTCGATTTTTCTCCCTTTTTATTATGAGACAGATAAAACAACTTTTTGTGATGTATAGGTCACAATGATAGTGGTTTTAGTTTTTATCTTGCTCTATCGAGATGATGACATCGATCCGATGCCCGATTTTCTGCTCGGTTTACCCCAAGAAGAAAAAGTAAAGATTATCCAAAAGAAATGCCAGGGAATGGAGAAGATAGACTTGGACAGTTCGGAGTCAACCAATTTAGTCAAAAGACTCGTTCAAGAAAAAGGCGCCATCTTGACTCCCTTGCAAAAGACCTTGCTGGAAGAAAAACTCACCGCTTGGTTCTACCAATTGAAAACCAGATCCTATGAAGACTTCATGGCCTTCCGGGAACCCGACTATTGGAATGTGAGCCAAAACAGTCAAGATAGCATAAAACACACTTTTAACTGGTGGATTTTGAACAAATCTAACGACGATGTGGAGGCTTTGAATTCTTTGCTCGAAGCGTTCAGGATGTTTCGTCAAAGGGATACCAATGCTTTGGATCAATTGCCCACAAAATGGCCTAGAGTTGTCCATGACTTTCAGACAAGGCTTCGATTAGAAAGATGAAAGGCTCCTTGCGTTGTGCGGGTGTGTTAGTGCCGTATGCCGTCGTCGTGGTGTTTTTAGTAGAGGTGGCGTCCAAGATTTGGTCTTTTTCCGATTGGTTGCCTTATCTTGTGCGCGGGGAAGCGGATATGGTCAATTATTTGGGAGTATTGGGGGTTTTGATTGAAGCGCCGCTGGGGTTATTCCTAATTTTATCGAACAGCAAAGGTTTGTTGAGCATGGTTGCGATACTTGTGTTGGTTGTGTTCACCGCTTATTTGGGTTATGTGTATGGTTTCATGGAGGGAAGTGCGGATGCGGCAGGGGAGGGGGGGAGCAGTGGGTAGCGTCAAGTCGGGAGAGGCGTTTGTGGTTTTCGCTGGTGCGGAACGGCTTGTTACCGGGGTGGTTCGAGACTTCACGTGCAGACGACTTAGTTAGCAATTGCAAATTAGAAATTAATAAAAAGCAGGAAGAAAGGTGTTTTCCTTTTTCTTCATTAGGGAATGTTGGTTCGGAATCTTTCGTTCGTCGTTCCTTATTTTGGATTTTTAGTGGATAGAAAGCGGAAGGTATATCTATTTATCCCGCCGGGTAAGGTGGGTGGAGCGTCCACAAGGATATGGGATTTGTTGACGTTGTTGCGGGAGGATTTTGAATTGTGTTTGATGTTGCGGCATAAACGTTTGCTGAAGTATCGAGAGATTCAAGAGGCAGTTTAGAAGTCTGGAGTTCTGGTGAAGTTGGAGTCGAAATTCCCGAATCGGATGGAGGAAGTTGCGCTGGTGATTTGCGCGTTGGATATTTTTGAGAGCGGGCGGGCGGAGCCGATTAAGGATCAGGGTTTAAAGTTGTATTTTTCGAGTGAGATAATGTGGAAGGGGGATAGATCTGAATCAAGTTTCCTTGTTCCGACAACCATTCTCGCATCTTTCTTCCAAGCGGCCGCTAAAATGAAATGTATCGAACTTATTAGATTTCGCAGATGGATCCCATATTTTGACTGCTTTATCTGCACAATCGTAAAAGTGGTATGGATTCATGCTTTTGGCTTCGCGCCAGATTATCAGCGCTAGTTCGCGGGCGTGGTAATCTCCCCACATCGAGCTTTCGCCGCAAGGGACTTTACGGCCCGGCGGGTGGTAGTCCCAGCCGTTGGGACGGTGGTAGACGGAGTGGAGAATTAGTCCTTGGTGGTTGACGTCTGTCGAGATGTAGGGTTCGGAGAAGAGGGTGTCGGCCGTTGTAAGTCCTGCATGCTGGTAACGTTTGCCTTTTGTTGATCTGCTTTTTTCGCATTGGTATAGGTAGTTGCCGAGTCGAATCAATCCTTGCGCCGCGATGGCTGCTGCCGAGCTGTCCATAGGTTCCCATGGGTTGTAAGGATCGGAATTTTTGTCGAGGTAATCTCTCATTCGCGTGGTGTCCGGGGCGCCAGTGTCCCAGATCGGGATGCCGTCCCGACAGGAATTTTCCAAGTAGAAATCGGCGGTAGACTCGGCTGCTTTTCGCATCATAGTTTCGATGGATTCCCGGCCGCCTAAGGGATTTAGTTCAGAGTCTTTGAGAATGCTTAGAAATTCTAATTGTTCCGCGAATCCGCAAATTGCCCAGGCCAAGCCTCGCGTCCAAGTGGAAAAAGGGGAGTAGCCTTGCTGAGAGTTGGGACAGCGATAGTTTCCGTCGTTCAGGTTGAATAGGCTTTCGTGAGCGGTTCGCCCGCGGGTATCGTAGGCGTCTCGTCCGCTGCCGTAATATATATTGTAGGTTGATGTGGAGCGAGCGTGTTCTATCAGCCGCCGGAGCAGGGATATTGGGCGATCTCCTTCTCCCATTAATATATGGCCGAGGCGATGCGCTATTCCCAAGACGCGGAGCGAGCGGATTGTGTCTATAAACAGAGAGTGGGGACCGTTGAACGAGTAGATATATCCTTCTCCGTTGGCAATTGGCGTCCATCGGCTTGCTTGGACGGCGCCTGAAACTTTTAGGGCTAATTCATAAAAGGCTTGTTCGAATTCATTGTTTGCAAGGCGGCCTTCTTGCATGAGACGCAAGAGATTGCCGTAGGTGGAAACGTTGTTGAACCCGTGGTCGTGGACGCCGGTGTGAGAAACGTGGGCGGCCATTTGCCGCAAGGTGGCTGTCCGCCCGATTTTGAGAAAGCGTTCTTCGCCGGTGACGTCGAACTGTAATATGGCGGAGCCGTATTGGAATCCTTGTGTCCATTCTGTCCATCCGCGGCTTGTGTAGCGTCCTTGGACGGTAAAGACTGGAGTTCCGTTAGAAGGTTTCCATGTGCGGTGGATGGAGTCGAGTTTTTGTGCGGAAATTTCAAAGAGGCGTTCGATTTTCGGCAACAGTTTCCGGGGGGTGATTTGCGGGTCGATTTCGATGGCCATTGTGCTGGAGGTTTTTTGAAGGCTTTACTTATTTACTTACTTAGTTAGGGGCTGATTTTCAATCGTTCGGCATCTTCGTCTTGGTGTATAAGAACGCCATGTTCTTTGTAAGATTTCAACATAAAATGTGTGGAAGTGGATATTACGCCTTCTAACACAGCTAGTTTTTCGGTGACAAAGGAGGCGACTTCGTCCAAGCTGTTTCCTTCAACGATCACTAGAAAATTGTAGGTTCCGGACATCAGGCAACAAGTGCGCACTTCGCGATGCTTTGCGATGCGAGTGGCGAGCCGATGGAAACCGTCTTCCCGTTCCGGCGTGGATCGCACTTCAATAGCGGCGCGCACTCGGCTTTCTCCCAACAACTTTTCATTGATCAAAGTGCGGTAGCCTAATATCACACGCCGAGCTTCGTAATCTTGAATGGCTTGGGCAATTTTTTCTTCGGACTGCCCTAAACGATTGGCCAGCTCCGCAGCTGTCAAGGAGGCGTTCTCTCTCAATAATGTTAAAATTGGATCCATCTCGCGCCCATTGTCGAGCGGCAACGCTGTGAAATCAACTGTATAAAAAGGAAACTGTTAGGTGGAAAAAGTTTGAGGGATCGCGGCGCGAAGGCGTTTGAGCAATTTTGGCAATACGGAGGTCAAACGATTCACGTCGGCCATTGTTGTCATTCGCCCTAAACTGAAGCGCACGCTTCCCATCGCCAGTGATCGCGGTAATCCCATTGCCGTCAACACGTGAGACGGCTCCAGCGAACCTGTGGAGCAAGCGGAGCCGCTGGAAGCGCAAATCCCTTCTTTGTCCAAAAGCAACAACAGCGCCTCTGCTTCTACGTCTTCGAAGGTGAGATTGGATGTGTTCGGCAAACGCGGCGCCGGCGCTCCATTCCGGCGGATGGAGGGTATTTGCAGAAGGCTTTTCTCCAACTGATCGCGCAGTCTGCCAACTCGCGTCGACTCCTCTTCCAAACTTTGCAACGCAAGCTTCGCCGCCGCTCCCATCGCCACAATCGAGGCTACGTTTTGAGTTCCCGCCCGACGTCTCTTTTCTTGGCCACCGCCTAATATTAACGCTCGATAAGGCGCTCCCTCTCTCACATAAAGCGCGCCCACCCCTTTGGGCGCATAAATCTTGTGGCCGGACAACGACAAGTAATCGACCTTCGCCTCCTTCACATTGATGGCCACCTTTCCCGCCGCCTGCACCGCGTCCGTATGAAATAAGACGCCTTGCCGCCGACACAAGTCGCCCGCCTCCTCTATTGGGAAAATGACGCCTGTCTCATTGTTTGCCCACATGAGGGACAACATCGCCGTGTCCGGGCAGATCGTGGCGTCCAGTTCGGTCAAGTCCATCAAACCGTCAGAACGCACCGGGAGATGAGTGATATGAAACCCTTGCGCTTTGTAATCCGCCGCCGCTTGGATGCCGGCCGAATGCTCGACTGCGGACACAATCAAATGCCGTCGCCCTGCGTCCGCATTCATACCGCAATGGAACGCCGTGTTGTTGCTTTCCGAGCCTCCGCTGGTGAAAACCACCTCGCCGATCTCCGATCCTATAAGCGCCGCCACAGACTCTCTGGCGCACTCAATCGCTTCTTTTGCCTTGTGGCCGAAGGCATACACGCTGGACGGGTTTCCCCAATGCTCCCGCAAGTAAGGCGCCATCGCCTCAAATACCTCCGGCGCCACGGGGGTCGTCGCATTATAGTCAAAGTAATGCATTATATTTAGAGGAAGAAGATTCGCTAATTTATCCCTTTGCAAAATCTATTCCAACGACAAACCGGAGAAACAACTAGGCGCGCTCGCAAGCAGTTCTACCGTTGGCGGGCAGGATACGGCAAGAATCGAAAGACACTTCACTTTGTAAAACAACCACCAAATCCACAATCACAAGGCAGAAGCGGACAATACGCTAAGCCAGTTAACAACCGAGCTTCTTCTCCAACCCAACAACCGTCTCAGACAAGAGAATATGCGAGCTGCGGTGCGGAAAAGTCGCATTCCGTTGTTGCAATATTTTTCACTACAAAGCCGCTTTTCTCAGCCGCTACGTTTTCTATAAGAGAGCCACGCTATGCGGCGGGAATACAATGCCTTTCCGGTTTTCTGGTTGAAGGAAGTTTTTGCCTTTTGCCGCCGCTGAAGGTCTTTCTATAGGCTTGGCGAGAGGGATCATTGTCTAGCGTCTCTTGCGAATGACAAGGTAGCCGCTTTGGTTGCCGCGCCACAATTTGAGCAAGACTCTATCCCCTTTCAAACGGCGGATGAGGCGGTCCGCATCTTGGGCGTTGGCGACGGGTCTCCGATTAATGCTCTGGATAACGTTGCCGGCGCGAATTCCCATTTGGTATGCTAGAGAGGAAGAATCCACGTTTACAACAATGGCGCCGGAGATTTGCGGCGGAATGCCGAAACGTTGTCTCCAGTTGCGGGTCAAGTCTTCAACTTGGATGCCGCGCAAAGGATTGTCGGCCGAATCCTCGTTCCAGAGCGCATTCTCATCCAAAGTTTCCAGAGTCACTTCGACGTTCGTTTCCTCGCGGTTTCGAATTATTTTGAGCTGGATTTCTTTTCCCGGGGAGGAAGCGATGCTCGCTTGAAATTCGCGCATGTTTTTCACCGGTTTTCCGTCCAACTCAACAATGGCGTCTGCGTCGCGGATGCCCGCTTTCTCCGCCGGGCTGTCGGGAACGACGTAGGTCACCAGTATTCCTTGCGCTTCGTCGATTCCAAATTCTTCGGCCAAGTCGGGAGTGATCGGTTGAAATCCTATTCCAAGATAGCCTCGCGCCGCCTTGCCGTGCGTTGCCAGATTGTTCATGACGTTTCGGGCGATGTTGACCGGGATGGCAAACCCGACTCCGTCATAACCGCCGCCTTGTGTGGCGATGGCCGTGTTGATGCCCACTAATCGGCCGTCTGTGTCCACTAAGGCGCCGCCAGAGTTGCCTTGATTGATGGCAGCGTCGGTTTGGATAAAGGTTCCGGGGTCGCCTCCTTCCAAAGTGCTGCGGCCGCTGCGTCCGGTGGCGCTCACAATGCCCATGGTCACCGTTTTGCCGATGGCGAAGGGATTGCCGATGGCAAGCACGACGTCCCCAACTTCCAGATTGTCGCTATTGCCCAAGGTGATGGCGGGAAGCCCCTTGGCTTGGATTTTAATGACTGCGATGTCGGTGTTTAGATCGGTGCCCACTATCTTCGCCTGATATGGAGATTCGCCATCTTCCAAGAGAACCTCAATCTCGTCCACGCCTTCCACGACGTGATAACTGGTTAGGATGTAGCCATCTTCGGACACGATCACTCCGGATCCCAAACCGCGTTGTTCTCGTTGTTCGATTAACGGAGGCACGCGAAAAAAGTATCTGTCGAACCAAGGATCGCCGAAGGGAAAGAAAGGCTGGCGACGACGGAATTGAATCTGCTTTTTTGTGTAGATGTAGACGACGCTGGGGCTGGCTTTCTTGATGGTCGGCGCAAAGCTTGCCCGCAAGGCGCCTTCCCTTGAAATTGGCGTGTCGTCCACGCGGACTTTTGGCGGCGCAACGCCTTCTTTGAGTTTTGGCGACGCTCCCAAAAGAGCCAACCCAATTACCCCTCCCGCAATGCCGCAGGCAAGGAACGACTTGAACTTATTTTCTAAAAATAATCTCATGGCTAAAAACTTTCGCAACGTATCGTCTATTATTGGTTTCTCTTCCGCAAGTTGCGGACTCATTTAGTTCATTAGACTAGCGGATTGTTCATTTTGCACAAAAAAACTTCCAAAAATATCCTGAGGCGAATGCCTCTGGAAAAAATCTCCAATTGCGTGGATAACGGAGAGTGGAGAGCTCTCTTCTTGAAGTTTCTTTCATTCAGTTCCAAGAAAGGTCTTCCGGCGACTGGGCAAGGAGGCGGTGCCGCCAATTTTTCAGCCCTAAAATGTGGTTCCACAATCTGCCGGTGTCGCTTTTAAAGACAAGTTCCATAGAGGCGGGATGAGTCAGCCAAGCATTGTTAGCCATCTCGGCGTCCAGCTGTCCCGGACTCCAGCCAGCGTAGCCGGCAAACACACGCACTTTCCTCGTCGGCGAGAAATCCCCCACAATTTCGGTCAAATCTTCAAGCGAGTATCCTAAGTCCAGATTGCGCATAACGTTCCCGGAAGGCAGGAAGTTGTCGCCGTGAAGATAACAAAAGGCGCCGGGCTGCACGGGGCCTCCCAAGTAAAGCCGATGTTTCTTTAGCGAGTCGGGAATGTCTTCAAGAACTTCGCCGATATTTTTTTGGGTTGCTCGGTTGATCACCAATCCAAAAGCGCCTTCCAGATCGTGTTGGCACACCAACACAACGCTCCGATGAAAAAACGACCCTCGAAGCCTGCCTCCATCCAACAGCAACTGGCCTTGCAAAGAAACGTGTGAAATTTTCATGACCTCGATTTCCAACTATGCCTTATACTTTCGAGTGAGTCAATGTTTTGTCGCCGGCTCTTCTGCGGTATGAGGAAGTCGAGATTCTGTTAGAGAGGAACGCTCTTCTTCCGAAAGGATTTCTTCCAAGTTCACTTCCGCGCTCTCGTTTTGCGCGGATTCTTCCCGTTCGTTGGCCATGTTGGCCAAAATGGGGGAAACGGCGTCGTAGATGTGTTTGAGCTGGGCGTTTTTGCGCACCATTTTCATCACTTGCATGGTGCGTTCGTAATACGCGTCCGGTTTTTCGAAGCTGTCCAAAAACGTCGTCCGGTTGCCGTTGCGGTCTTTCATCTCCACAATGTAAATGTGATGGCGAACACCGTCGATCTCGCGAATCACTTTGTTGACTTCTTCAAACACAGCCGAGTCTTCATCGTAAACTTCGGGATCCGCCGCAGATGGCTCCGGCACGCCAAAATGCGCAGCGATCTTTCCCATCATCTGATCCATTTCCTCTCGATCTAAATGCGAGATTTGATCCAAACGCGATCCTAAATTGGCGATTTCATCATCCGCAGTCGCCAGCGACGAAAGAGTTTCAGGTTCCTCAGAAAGCGTCACCGTTTGGTTCGTTTGAAAGTTCGGGTTCGCTTCCAAGGCCGCCTCAGACCTCGTCGCCCATAAAACTTCCAGAAAAGGCCAAACCGTCTTGAGCAACGGAATGGCAATGAGGATGCCGAGTATGGTGGTGATCCAAAAAGTCCACTTCCCAATCCGCCGCCATTTTTGAGAGAACCAAGCCATTTTTGAGGGAGGGTTATAGTTTCTGGGACTCAATGCGTCCGCGTTTCCGTTCTTCTGTTGTCTGGTCGGCTGGATTTCACGACGCCGGAAGATTCGACAAGCCCCGGAAAAAACGGGTTGCAATCTTGTTGTTCTCCCACGGTGGTTACGGGGCCGTGGCCGGGACAAATCAAGGCGGATTCGGGCAGGGTTAGAATCTCTTCTCGAACGCGTTGCCGGGCGAGTTCAAAGCGATTGAGAGCGCCGCCAATGGAGCCGGCAAAGATGGCGTCGCCAACAACCGCCACCGGCGGCGCTTCGCCGGGAAAGCCATCCACAACATACGTCACCCCATCCACAGCGTGGCCGGGCGTCTCGCGCCATGCAATGTTCAACTCTCCAACCGAGAAACATTCTCCTTCCCTCAGTCTTTGACTTTGAGGCGCATGAGACGAATTTGAATGAACAGCCGCATCGGGCGCTTGTTTTCTCAACTCGCCGAGAGCCGCAACGTGATCGTGATGGGAGTGAGTGATAAAAATATGTTTCAGCGCGAGTTGGAATTGATTCAGCAAATCCGCAATCGGGCCAACAACCCAAGCAGTGTCGAAAAGAGCGGACTCTTGAGAAAATCGATCCCAAAGAAGGAAGCAGTTGACCGCCATTCCTCCGGGATCATTTTCGATTTTCCGGAGGCACTGCCAGCGGGAAAGTTCATGAGCGGCGGGAAGCCATCCTCCAGCGATTCGGCGGAGTTTTTCGCCGTCGAGATTCAAAAGATCCCCAACAGCGTCAAAGTCAATCCCGTCCGAAGGCTCGCCCCGCTCTTCAAACTCCGCAAGCTGCTCCGGACGCATCCGAGACGCCGCCGCCGCTCGCTCCAGCGCAACCCCTCGCCCCAAGCGGGCCTTGCGAAGAACGTCCCCAACGTGATCTTCAAGTAGCACAAACAAAAAAATACCCGGCGGAATGGCTTTTGTCCAGAATGTCTTGCCGACCGTTTACCTACAAAATGCGAGAAAATTACCCAGCCGAGTCTTCATTCCTCTACATTGAAAGGGAGTTTTGCGATCTGCATGATTTGTTCAGAACTTCTGCCTTTGCCGTAAGGGGTTGATTGGGTTACGGTTTGTTTGGGCAAAATTGGAGGCTTGGGTGGCGTTGCAGTGAATAGCCGCATGCGTCAGTCACGTTCTCAATGATTGTGCCTGTTGTTAATTCGAGACCGTGAAGTCTTCCTTTGCCAGGAGCGAATCGAGAAGAATGTTCCCATAATCCGAATTCGTCATTGATTACGGAACAAAAAAGACTTCGATTCGGAAAAAATCCCAAAGTGAAGTCGATGAAGTCAAAATTCAACCAGCCAGCGGCATCTGCCCAGCCACAACGCGTTAGCCGCTAAGAAAGTCAAAACAACGAATTCCCGCCAGCCCAGAGACTAGCGGCTACAAATCACCTACCGTTAGCAACGGCTACGAAGTGGTGGCTTGGGCTTGCCGTTTCTTTTGCGTTATGCGGCGGGCAATCACAAAACTGAGGGCAAAGAGGCCGAAGATGAGGGCATATTCCTCCGGTTCGGGGATGACTTGGCTGTTGATGACAACCCGCACCGAGCCGCCGGAATTCGCCGCAAATGTAGACTGAAATGCGGTATTATTGAAGGTTCCCGCAAAGAAATCGCCGATAGGTTTGTTCAAAATGCCGGAACCCACCCAAGCCGAAGAATTCCCGCTGGAATAGGACAAAGCGCTCCCAGAAACACGAATCCCAAAGCTATCTTGATTACCGCCATCAGTCATCCAAAGGTTGGCAATGGTTCGGCTACCGCTGGCAATAGTGATGGTCGGCGTGTTGGTGGCGCTGGCGGCAAAGACCTGCGTTCTAGCCCCTCCCGGAATTCTCTTTTGAATGGACTCGATGTCTATCGGGTTGGTGGCGCTGGAAAACAAGGGAGAGAGCGAGATGGTTTGGTTGGAAGGCGAGTTGGCGTTGAAAACGTTGCCGTTGCCAATCCAAGAGTCGCCAATAGAGAAATTGCCGGAGGTTCGGACTGCACTATTACTGCTTGCAGCGGAAGAGCCGCTAAAAATCCAGAGGGTTTGGCTGGTAGGGTTGTCCTGGCTAGGATAAACATGGATGAACAACTGCGCGTTCGCTACCCCCCCCCCCCGCAGAGGCAGACGACGGCCGCTAATAATGACAAACTCCGTTTTCTATTGATGTATTGTTTCATAAAAATCTAGTTCGCTGTTAAAAATTTCTCTGCACTTCTACCCTCCCAAAAGGAATGTATCAACCCTAAAATCACAAAAAGAGAAAAAAGTTGAGAAAAGTTCGTTGAAAAACGACAAAATCCACCAAAAAGCGCAAAAAATCTCCCCTTTTGCCGATGGCAAAGAAGAAACTTTTTAAGACGATTGGCTGTCGAGTGCTTTGGAGAATTCGGAATGACGCAGGAAAAAGAGACAAAACAACAAAACTCCCCCAAAAGCCCAATCCTCCGCCTTGCGATCGGCAAAGAAAGGGCCGCTTTGCCTTTGCGGACGGGGGGACTTTTGTGGGGTGATGGCTAAGCATGCATGGATTCGAGATGCGGGATTAGCGAGCAGAGGGCGAGAGATTGTGCCGGAACTGTTTGCGGCCTGCGCATTCTCAAGTTTTTGTTTGGGGAAGGGGGAGGAGTTGGCTTTGTGGATTGGTTAGGTTGGCTTTTCTCTCTTCTGCGGTGGTTGGTGGCCGGGAGGCAAAGGTGGAATTCGCTGAATGAAGATGGTCGATTAAGGATTAGGGATGAGGAATGGAGGGAAGATTTGTCTATGGGATTAGCGGTTGGCGTTTGTTGGGGAGGGGGGTGATTTCTTTTTTCTAGGGCGAATGGGGGAGTAGGATCCGCTTGGTGGATGGTTGCGTCCAAGCCGGGCGTCCGCGCGGTTTGCTGGCTTTGGTTTGGAGGATTCTAGATTTTTGTTGGGGGCGGGGAGGAGTTGACTTTGTGGATTGGTTGGGTTGGCTTTTCTCTTGGATTTTGGGTAAGCGGCGGCAAATTGTCAAAAAGTCCAATTCCCGTCACGGTATTCGCCCGACGGTATGGAGGCGCGTTCCAAGCCGGAGTTGGAGAAACTCACAGAACCTCGACAAACGACGCCCTTCTCAAAAGCCACGTCGCCGGAGACTTCCAAGCGATCGCATTGAACTAACGATGGCGACCCGTCCGGGAAACGGCTTTCAAACTCAGCTAGGATTTTGAAGTGCTTCGCATCCAGAGACACAATCGGAGGCCGCCCGTTGCGCTCGTCGGCAAGCCTCAAGCGGCAGTCTTCCGTCAACACATAAGCATCTGACCAAAGGCTCAGCAAATCCGAAGTTGTCTTGACCGGCGCAAACCGAGACCGAGGCACTTCCACGGCAATTGCCCGGTCAAAACATTCCACGGCCGCTCCCATTGCCGATTCCATTTGCACGACAAGGGGCGAGGCGGGATTTCGCGGATCCAGCGTTTTCCGATTTTGAATCATCGGCAAAGGCAACGTTCCATTCCCTCGTTCCAGAGCCTCCTTCAAACGGTCAAGCCGAAGCCAGAGATTGTTCGTATTGAAATAGCCATAGCGTACGACGTCTTGAAACTGATTCCGCTCTTCAGGGGCGCATTGAGCCAGCTCCCGCAGAATGAGCCGTCCGTCCGCCTTTCGCCTCGCCAAGTGTCCGCCCTTGCAGTCAGCAACTGTCCGTCGAGCCGTCTCCATCATGAAATCGGCTTCCGAGTCGACGAAGTATTCCAACAAAGACAAATCCACCGAAGCTCCCAAATTATCCGCGTTGGAAACAAACAAGTAGCAAAGGCCGCAATCTAACATGCGATCCAGCAACCCGCTATCCCTTAACGAAGGATAAATATCACCATGTCCGGGCGGACACCACTCCAAAACCTCATCCGCCGACCACTTTGCCGGCATCCAAGTGTCGGCGTTCAACTTCGGCACTTTGCCTTGCAAGAAGTCTAGCTGTCCACCCGAGTCGGGCAAACCGGGATACTTCTTCAAAAAGGTCAGCGCCTCTTCCTGCGTGCGGAAGCTGTTCATTAAGTAAAAGGCTGGGAATGGCGACTGAAATCGCTCCCGAAACCCAAGAATCTGCCGGGCGATGACGTCGAGAAACGTCCATTCACCTTTCACCTTTATGAGAGACTTTGGCGCGTCCAATCCCATGCTCGTACCCAAACCGCCGTTCAACTTAATCACCGCCAACTGCGGCAGCAAAGCCGTCGAATTGCCCCGCGACTGCAAGCACTCGACCCTCGCCAACGATTCAACCGGTTCAATTTCCGCTTCCCGAATCCAACCCCAATCCCCCGAAAGCGCCCGCAACACTCCTCGCAGAAAAGCGCGGATTGCCGGCGCCGACAACCCCGCCCGCCTTGCCTTCCTTAAAATCGCCTCAACAATGCGCCGATCCGCAAGCCG
Source organism: Limisphaerales bacterium (assembly GCA_965203425.1). GTDB lineage: Bacteria > Verrucomicrobiota > Verrucomicrobiia > Limisphaerales > AAA164-E04 > UBA2970. The sequence goes on from OZ241891.1 coordinate 2,207,319, forward strand.
CAATCCATCCAAGCACTTTTTCCATTCCCCCATGACTTTACAACTTTACTACCTCACTCATTTTTCAAACGATAAAAAATAATGCGCAAACAACCTACTACCTCGCGCCCGCAACGCTCCCAACCCGCCTGCGCTCCTCCTCACCAAATCTCTCCGTTTTCTTGCTGGCCATCTCTTTAGTGGGTTGGAGTCACCGTTTTTTCTCGGCGGGCTTTTTCGTTGTCGTCTTTCTCTGGGTTTGCCTGTTGGCTTTCTCCTGTCTGCTTTGTTGGTCTTTTCAAGCGGTTTTGAAAGGTTTTTCGTGTTTATTCCTCCTCTAAATCTCTCTTTTTGAAAGTTTTGATTTTCCGCTTGGAATCTTCCGCTTTTTTTTATTTGAAATTTCTTGCCTTTCTTTCGGGAATCGGTATTTTTGGCGGTGTATGGAACTATTATTTGCGCTTATTGCGGTCGGTCTGGATGCCGCTCGCATAGCGTTTTCAAAGTCCAAAATTAAAGAAACGGCGGCCGCTGTTGTCGTCGGTGTTGTCGGAGTCGGTCTTCTCTTTGCGCCTTCGGCGGTTGGGCAAGAACGTCCGCCTGATGAGCCTCTTCCGTCCGATTCGCCTACGTTGTTATCTCCTTACGTTAACAGCATTGAAGTCCACAATCACAGTTCTTCTGGATTCTCGATTTCTTTGGATGTTGGTTCTGGTTGGGAGGCGTTTGATGGGGCGTACTTGTGTGAACCTGATGGTCTTTGTCGTATTTCGTCTCCTCTTAGTTCGTTTGTTTTTCGTTGGCCGGATTCCGTTTATATGGCTAATCCGCCGCGGGGTACTTCTACTTACTCGTACGATTTTGAGCTTCGGCCAAAGTCACGTGATGGTTGGGTTGATGGACGTCCTTTTTTCTCCGATGGTTTTGAGATTGATGTTACCGTGTACATTGAAGTCACAGACGGGTACGTTTCTGCGATCTACTGCTATGTGGATTATCCTACTGTTTACTTAGGGCCGTTTCGTCGTTCGGATTATTACCCGCCGCTTATTTACTATGGCACTTGGTACGACAGAGGCTTTTGGTACAGTGATTGATTCTTGTCTTTGGCGCGGTTGTTGGGTTATTCTTTTTCCGCTATGGATTGGAAGAATCGGGCTTTTACGTTGATCGAATTGCTGGTGGTTATCGCTATCATCGGTATCTTGGCGTCTTTGCTCCTGCCTGCTCTTTCAAGGGCAAAAGCGGCAGCTCATAAAGCGGTTTGCCTTAATAACCAACGGCAAATTGGGATTGCTCGGCAACTGTACGCAAACGACAACGATGGCTTTTTGGTTACTGGTGAAGCTTGGAATAGCTTGCTTTGTTATTCCTATTTGGATGGGCAAACGAATTTGTTCAATTGTCCTGCCGAGAAGCGGGGCCGGGGTTTGAAGCTTCTTCAAGCTGGTGGCTGGTCTGGTGATTTTCCTAATCCTCCGGGATCGACTTTCCGGCCTTGGGGTTATCTTCAAAACGATTTCGGTTTAAAGCCGACTCTCTTGAATAAGGAAACTAAGTTCTGGGGAATCTCTGGGGTTCGGGAGTCTGCTGTGGTTTCTCCTTCGCGCATGATTTCGCAAGCGGATGGCTCGCATATTGGCAAATTTGGTGACCATACTTTCTTAGTATCTCGTGGTTTTAATGGCATTGATTCTTCTGGTCATAGGCCTTTAACCGTGGCTCGTCGTCATTCTGGGCAAGTGAACGTTCTGTTTGCAGATGGGCATGTTGGCTCGGAGACTCTTTATCAAATGCTTTATCCGTCTTTGGAGAATTGGACGCGTTTTAACTTCGATAATAAAAAGCATTGGGGTGACGGTGACATGCCTTCTTCTTCTGGTTGGCAACCTCCTACGCCTTCGAATGAATTATTGGATTTTTGAAACGGCGCTGCAGTTTTAATCCTCTTTCTGAGTGAAGAAACAGGCCTTTACGTTGATCGAGTTGCTGGTGGTCATTGCCATCGTTGGCATTTTAGCGTCTTTGCTTCTTCCTGCTCTCGGCAAGGCAAAATCTGCCGGCAAGCGAATTCACTGTTCAAACAACCTTCGGCAAATTGTGCTGGCTTCTCATCTGTACGCCGCCGATTACGAAGACTTTCTGCCGCCATTGATAGGGAGAGAGCATTGGCGTATGTTTTCCTCGGATCCTCGGAGATTCGGCACGAAGTGGCATTGGAAATTGTGGATAGACTATTTGGGCAAGAATACTAATGTTTTTCAATGTGCCGGGAATTTGCCGCGATTGCGGCGTATTGTGCAAAGAGAGGATCTAAGCGATTACGCGAAACGAGATTTGCCGCATCTGTTCAATTTTGCGTATGGGGCGAATCCTTCTATGCTTGTTTCAGAGCGTGTTCTTCCTGAGTTTGAGTATTTTGTGGAGAAAGGCTGGAGCTTAACAGTTTCGCAACGTTACTCTCGTAAGATGGAGGAGGTTGTTTCACCGGTGGATTGCGTGGCTTTTGGGGATTCTTCGGGTTGGTACATGAAAAGTTCGGGTCTGGCGTTTCTTGAACCTTTTTATTCTGTTTCACAGGTGCATTCGTCGGCCTTTCGCGATTATACTTTTGGGATTAGTCGGCGGCATGCTGGGTGGTCGAACATGGCTTTTCTGGATGGCCACGTGGAGCATGGTTCTCTTCGGGATTGGACGTTGCCTGTTTCTGCTGTTTGGAATCGTTGGCATTATCGGAATCGTTGGCCGGTCGAATTGTTTCAAGGTCTTCCTGCTGATAATTGGGCGCCGTTGTACGGGGCGGATGAATTAGTGGATTTTTGAAACGGCGCTGCAGTTTTGCCTTTGTTTCGTGACCGTCGGGTTTCTGGCTTGGCGGTTTTTTTTCAATCTTCCTTCCCAAATCTTTCCTTTCCCTTTTCCCTCTCCTAGAGGGATTCCCCATGGAACTTCCTTTTAGGAAGTTCCGCTTGGCGTTAGCAGGCGGAAAACGGGGGGCGGAGGGGGTTTTCCGCAAAGAATTGGTGGTTTCTATCGTTACCAAATGTTCTAATTCGTTACCAACGGTGACGTCTGTGGAAGGGTTGGAATTGGGCTGTTTTGAGGTTGAAAGTCGGTTTTTTTCGGTATTTTGCAGAAAAAGCTTGCGCCGAGGCCTTGACAATGATAGCCGTACCCCTTGTCGCTATCATTGTATCTAGAATTATTTCGCAATGTTCAAAAAATGATCGTCTGGAATTGGCGGTGATTCGGTCTTCAAAATCCTCTTTCGGCGGATATCAGGGCTTTAAAGTTGGCCCGTCGGAGCTCAGTTTTTAGTCTTTTGATTTCTATAAAGATTTGGGTTTGGCGGTTTGGGCTGGTGGGTCTTAAGACTTCTTCTTTTAAGGATTGGATTCGGTTTTGGATGATTTCCGGGGCTTTTAAGATTTGTTCTCTTTGGGCGATTCTTCGTTCGCGTTCTTCTAATCGTTGTCGTTCTTTTTCTTGTTCTTGGCGTTCTTGGATTCGTCTTTGGGCAATGGTTCGGTTGTTGGTGTGGAGGTTTTTGTTTTGTTGTTCGGCACGTTTGAGTCGTGATTTTCGGGTTATGGCTTTGAGGATTCGCTCGGCTCTTATGGCGGTTGCTCTGCTGGTTTTTGCTCGTTGGGCTATTTCGGCGTGGCTCAGTTCGGGATGTTTATGGATTTCGGCGGCAGCTATGAAAGTTCTAGCGGGGAGTCGTTGGCTGTGGAATTCTGGCGGGAGTCGCCATGGCAGCGGTTTTTTGATGGCATGATTGGCGGTTAGGAAGCCTTTTTTGGTTAAGGAATGGATGGCTTGGCGGGTTGTTTTAGGGGAGAGTCGGCAAGCTTTGGCTATGTCGGTTATTTTTCTGGGCAAGTTGTATCGGGCTAATTCGTAAAGGATTCGTTCTTCGTAAAGGGTCATGTCTGTTAGGGGTTTTTCTTTTTGTAGTCGTCAATGGCTTGTTGCAGGTTGCAGATGGCTTGGTACACGTCTTCAATCTTTTCGGTTACTTCCTTGTCGTCGTTGCAGGCTTCTTTGATTTCTCCGTCTAATCCGAACAGCGCATTGGAAACTCCGGTTAGTTCTCGGTCGAGTCTGGTGAATTCGTCTATTTCTTGAGTCATGTCTGGTGTTGTGTTGTTGGTTTGAGGCGGTTTTTAAGCGTCTTTTAGCCTATGGCAGTTGTCCAAAAAGGCTTGAAGAAAGTTTCCTGTGGCTTTTCCTATGTCGTTTATCTCCTTTAGGATGGCTGCTTGCTTGGGATTTTCCTTTTCTCGTTCTTTTCGTCGTTGTTCATCGCGCATTTTAGCCTGTTGGATGGCTATTTGGGTTCTCAATTGAGAAAGCCTTCCTCCGAAATTCCTTATGGCCGGTCGTTTTGGGGACAGTCCCCCGGGCCTTTTGGGGACAGTTCTACCAAAGAACTTTAAGACTTTGCGGCAAAACTTATATTCGCTGGTACAGCCTTGGATTCTGCGGACGTTAATCACTTCTTTCTCTTCTAGAAGTTTGGCGGTTCTGCTAGCGGTGTTCTTGCTGGCGTTGGCGAGTTTCGCGGCTTGGCGAATGGAGATTATGCCATAGCGGAGCATTATACGGGCAACGGCGTTCTGGGCTGGGGTTAGTTTCAAGTCGTCAATGACCATCGGCATGATCATTTGGCGGCCATGGGCTACCGTGTATTTGGTGGTTTGGTGTTCTCGGTATTCGGCAATCAAAATGCCGGCTTTGGTTAGCCATGCAAGGAGTCTTCTAAATCGGTTAACTCGGATTCGGCATGCCTTGGCCATGTTGTGGACGGTTTCAAAGCAACCATGGCGCTGTTGGTTTTTCTTGGTTCCTTGGCGGCGGCAAATATGGGAGACGATTCTTTCGGCGGCAATCAAATCGTATTTGGCGCCTGTTTTGAAGCGGATGGTCTGGAGGATGGTTTTTGCCGGGAGGAAAAAGGTCGGTGGGAAGGGATTTCAAGGCTGATGGAAAAGTTGCGGCAGCATTCGAGGCAGGGAGTCCCAAAGAGCGCGTTCAGAATTGGGATTCGAAGAAAGAAGGGAAAAAGATTAGCGATCTTTGTTTTTCTCTGCGGCGCGTATAAGGAGTTGATTCGATTAACGCTTGTCTTTGTGGTCTGGGCTAGTTTGGGGAAGATGATGCCCGCGGGTCTGTTTTTTGGACGGGTTTGCAAAAATGCCGCATGCAGTTTTCGCGAATTCAATGAAGCGCAATGGAGCAATTTTGCAAAGTGTTGCCGGCGGCTAACCGAGTCGATATACGATGCGGGCTTTGTTGAGGTCGTAAGGCGACATTTCGATTTTGACGCGGTCTCCGATGGTCAATCGGATGAATCGCTTCCTCATCTTGCCGGAGATGTGAGCGAGCACCACGTGGCCGTTGTCCAATTCGACGCGGAACATGGTTCCCGCCAAGACTGCTTTGACTTTTCCTTCCAGTTCGATGTGATCTTCCATCCGCTACTGTAAAATCCGTTTTTCTTGCAACTTTTTGAGCAGAAAAGGAAAGAGTGGTTTATTTTTTGAAGAAATCAAGCGTTATTTGCAAGAGAGGGTTGCGTGTTGCGTTTTAAGTGGCAAGGTTTTGTGGTTTGCAAAAGGAGAAGACATTCCCGCAGTCCGCATTGATGGCGGAGCGTCCGGTGGTTGGTCGATGCGGCGTTTTTTTGGTGCGTTTTGTGCGAAATCGCCGGGCAAAGCGTTACATCCTTCGAGTTCTTGACGAGCAAACAGCGCGTGTGACCGTGCCGTGGGGCGGGGATCTCGACCATGCCGTTGCTTTTTGGGAGAAAAACCAATCGTGGGTGGAAGAGCGGATGGATCTTCTGCGGCGGAGTTCCTCTCGATGGCGGACGGAATGGAGGCTTGGGGCGGAGGTTTGGTATCGGGGACGAAAAGAGCGGATTGTTCCGAAGATTGGCGACGCAAAGGCCGCGGTTGCAATTGGCGATTTGTCGATTGTCGTCCGATCGCTGTCTCAAGACTTGCGACTGGAGATTGAAGCGCAGATGCGGGCAGTCGCCGGGCGCGAGCTGCCGATTTTGGCGGCGCGGTTGGCAACGAAAAAGACGGGATTGCCCCGTCGGATTACGGTTCGCAACCAGCGCACGCGTTGGGGTTCGTGTTCTTGTCGCGGCACAATTTCCCTGAATTGGCGGCTGATTCAGATTCCGTCTGAAGTTTGCGAATACGTCATTTTGCACGAGCTTTGCCATCTTCGTTACATGAACCATTCGCCGCAGTTTTGGGCGGCTGTGGGCGATGTTTGCCCGGAGTATGGAAAAAGCAAAGCGTGGCTAAAAACTCACGGTCATATTATTGTCGGGAATCTCTCTTGAATGTGCTAGCGGGGTTATTCGGGAAACCGCGCGCTTAGCCAGTCAACGACGTGCCTTGCCATTGTTCCCGTGTGTGGTTCGGCAAAGACGTGGTTGGCGCCCGGTATTTCGATTAAGCGCGCCGATTTGTCGGCCTTTTCCAAGATGTCTTTCGAATCTTGAAGAGGAACGACGTCATCTTCGCTGCCGTGGATGAGCAACCAAGGCACGGTGATTTGGGCGGCGTAGTCGACGGTCGATTCAATTGCCGTGAGGTCGTCCATATATTTTTTGGAAAGCGGACAATTTTCGTCGTCCCACATGTTTCCTTCGTCCGGCTTGACCATGCCGAATTCTGTTTCGGCAAATCGTTTTGTGTGAACCATTCCCGCTAGGGAGACTAATTGCCGAATGCGCCGGTCTTGGCTCGCCCGCAAGACTCCGACGGCGGCGCCCATGCTGTGTCCCACGTAGGCAATGGAAAAGTCGGCCGCTTGGTCGATTACGGCCCCAAGGTCATCCACTTCTTTGGATATGGTGGAGTCTTCGAATCGTCCTTCGGATTCTCCGTTGCCGGAGAAGGAGATTCTCATGGCCGGCATTCCGCTGCCGGCGAGCGATTTTGCCAAAGCGACGATGAAAGGGCGGTCTTTGTTGCCGGTAACGCCGTGGCCGATGATTACTAATTGCCGGGAATCTTTGTTTCCAGCGTGATAGGCGTAGTCAATTTTCTCGCCTTGCGAATTCCGAATGACTTTGAACATGAGTGATCAAATGTTCCGCCGGCGAGGGAAAAGGAGACTCTGCCGGAGATGGAAGTTGTTGTTTTTGCGTTTGGCGGCGGCTTGGATTTTACTTGACTGTGATCCAAATTTTTTGGGAAATCACTGGTTTGTCGTGAGGGATGTGGAGATAATCTCCCAGCACAAGTTGGAGGGAGTGGTTGCCGGGCTCCAAAGTGAGGGTGGTTTCCGTTTGGCCTTTGCCGAAGTGAAGAATCTTTTCCGTGGATTCCAACGGTTTGTTGAGGTCGGGCAGTTCGTCCACGTCCACGAGAAGATGATGATGGCCGGTATTCTCGAATTTGATTCCGGCGGGAGCGATTCCCATTCCTTTCAAACCGAATTTGACGGAGAATGTTTTCCCGACCTCCTCGCCGTGAGCCGGAGAGATGATGTAGACTTTTGCGCCGGGCGCGGATTTAGTCTTAGGCAGTTTCAGCGTAGCGGATTGGTCTTGGCCGGGGAGGGCGCTGATTGCCAACACTAAAGAAAGGATTGCAATTTTCATATTATGTTTTGCCGTTATCAATTGTTAGGTTCGCATTCAATATTTGGCGCTTGGCGAGCGGGGCGCTTTGATGTTCCCGGGCGTCTGCCGCGCGCGACGACCACTAAATTGATTTAAGTCCTTTCGATTGGCAAGACGTTTTTTCCAAAAACTTTGGGAACCGAAAAAACGGTTTTCGCAGAAAATTGGGAAACAGTCCCTCTCGTTTTGTCGATGGGATAATTTGTTGATTGGCTTTTTATGTCGGGAAAAAACATCGTTTATTTTGATTTGGAGACGCAGCGCTCGGCTCAGGAGGTCGGTGGATGGGATCGCATTCGGGACATGGGAATCAGCGTGGGTGTCACTTACAGCACGGGGCGAGAAAAATATTGCATTTATGGCGAGCCTCAGGTTGGCGAGTTGGTTCAAGAGTTGCTCAAAGCGGACTTGGTCGTGGGATTCAATCACTTCCGCTTCGATTATGAAGTGTTGCACGGATACAGCGTCGTCGATTTAACGCAAGTTCCCACTTTGGACTTGATGATGGACTTGCAGAAAACTTTGAATCATCGCCTTTCGTTGGACGCGGTGGCCACGGCGACTTTGGGCGCAGAAAAAACAGCGGAAGGATTGCAGGCAATCCAATGGTTCAAAGAAGGAGAGATCCTAAAAATCGCCGAGTATTGTTGCTTCGACGTCAAGGTGACCAAAATGATTCACGAATACGGAATGGCGAACAAAACGGTGTATTACAAAAATCGCTTTGGAAATCGCATAAGCGTCGCGGTGGACTGGTAAATACCGTCCCGTCTCATTGTCGGCGAGATGTTGCCAATTCTTTGGGCGGGCCGCCCTGTGACAAACGCCTCGCGCGCCAAAAAGAGTCGCTCTTGCCGTTTTTCTAGTCTTGATACCGCAGGAAAACGCCGGCAGAATGAACGGGTTTAGAACCCATGCGTAAATAAAGATGACTGCTCAAAACTGGAATCGACGGGACTTTCTCAAAACGGCCGGATCCACCGTCCTCGGCGCCTTGTCCGCCGGCGCTCCGGTTGCCTTTGCCAATGAAGAAAGCCGCAAAATTCCGGCGTCCACCGCCGACAGCCTAATCCTCTTGTGGATGGGAGGCGGAATGGCCTCGACCGAAACCTTTGACCCCAAGCCTCACGTCCCTTTTGAACGAGGGATGGACCCTCGCCGCGTTCTTAGCACTTTTCCTTCCATAGACACGGCGGTAGATTCCATCAAGTTCTCGGCGGGTTTGGAGCATATGTCGGCGATGATGGACCGCGGCGCCTTGATTCGATCCTACACGGCCGGCGATCTGGGATTCATTCTCCATTCCCGACATCAATACCACTGGCACACAGGATATGCGCCGCCCCAAACCGTCGCCGCTCCCCATATCGGCGCGGTGATTTCGCGGACGCTTGGCCCGCGCAACCCGGCTCTGCCCGCCTTTATTGACATCGGCCAACGATTCGACGTGGGCGAGGGCGAAGAGCTGAAGGCCTTTCACACCGCCGGTTTTTTGGGAAGCGAATACGGCCCCTTCATCGTTCCCTATCCGGAACAGGCCGCCGCCGCAGTGCGTCCGCCCAAGGGCATGAGCGTCGGGCGATTTCAAAATCGGAACCGCCTTTACCGGAGGCTTCTGGACGCAAGCCCTATCGGACGGCACGGAAGTGGTTACCAGCAAGAGTCGCTAATTCGAGCAATGGACAACGCGCATCGTCTGTTGAGTTCCCCCGCTGCCAAAGCGTTTGACTTGTCTTTGGAACCGCGGGAATCCTTGGCCAAATACTTGCCGCCGGGAGTAGACCCCGGCGCCGTGTCTCAAGCCTCGCGTCGCCGCGACGGCGTTTATGAAGAGCAAACGCTAGGGCGATTTGGTCTCGGTTGCTTGCTGGCGAGGCGATTGGTCGAAGCAGGCGCCCGTTTCATCGAAGTCACCACCGAATACATCCCCTTCCTCAACTGGGACACGCACGAACACGGCCACCAACGCCTCGTCCACATGAAAAAACAAATTGACCGTCCGGTCGCCCAACTAATTTTGGACCTCGAAGAACGAGGCCTATTGAATCGAACCTTAATCGTTCTGGCCAGCGAATTCAGCCGCGACATGATGACCGAAGGCAAACCGGGCAAAAAAGTGAAAGATCAAGTGTTTGTGCCGGAAAAAATCGAAGAGGAAAAACACTACGGAATGCATCGGCACTTCACAGACGCCGGTTGCGTGCTGCTCTTTGGCGGCGGAATGAAAAAAGGCTTCCTCTACGGCCAAACGGCTGACGAACGCCCCTGCAAAACCATCAAAGACCCAGTTGTCATCGAGGACTTGCACGCCACCATTTATCAAGCGATGGGCATTTCCCCAAGACACGCCTACGAAGTTGAAAAGCGCCCCTTCTATGTGACTCGCGACGGTTTAGGAAAACCCATCGAAACACTCTTCGCCTAAAAATAGGACGCAAGCGATTTCCGCATTCAAGCGGGACTTTTGGAAGATTCGCTCTCCGGCATTTTCTCTTCTAGCGGAGTTCTCGCCAGTTTCAGTTTCATCGCGCCGACAAAAAGAGCGGTGAACAGACCGCAGCTAATCAAAGTCTTGCGGAAGAAGACCCAAGTTTCCGGCCAGTTCGCAGTTCCTTGAGTCAACGCAATTGCCCAGCCCGCCCCGTCGCGGGTGTATTCGACGTTCTGAAAAGGATTGAAAAACCACGAAGCGGTATTGGTTACCAAATAAAAGAAAACAGCGCCAAGCAAACTGCCGGTCAGCAAGCGCAGCGCAGAAGCATTCGCCCCTAAAATTCGTCCCATTCCAATCAGGCCGAAGTAGCCAACGTAGTTAAAAATCTGATGCCAATGAAACAGGTATCCATAGTGAAGATTCAGCAAAACGTCCGTCAACAACAACGTAGTCAAAGGCAGAAGCCAAGCGCTCCATTTGCCAAAGTAAACGCCGGCGCAAAACGCCAAAGCGTAAGCGGCGCTAAAATTTGCGGGCATCAAGCCGGGCCAGCGAGTGGCGGCAAAAACCAGCATCAGAACCGCCGGCATCCAAATTTTTCCTTCGTTTCTCACTTCCCCGAATCATTAGCGCGCAACAGCACTTTGGCAAGGGATTTTGGACACGGGAAAAAGCAACGGCAACCGTCGCCAAAAAATTCTCGCTTTTCCGAGCATTGCGCAACCGCAAAACAAAATGAAAACCGAATAATCAAAAAGCGGAGTTTCAATCTCTATTCGTTGCCAAACTCCCTGATGGATTTTTAGAAATCCCAAAATGATAAACCGATTCCCCGGACATATCTGAATCGCCGGCGGAAGTTAACTTCCGCCGCCATTGACTCCAATTTCTTCCACTTGTTGTTTCCAATTACGGCTCCCCCCCCCCCCCCCCCCCCCGCTTGGCTTATTTTGGAGATGATTTTTTCAACCCATTGAGCGGTTTCCGGCATGTAGTTTTCCAGATTTAAGGTTTTGTAAAGGCGCAGGGCTTCTTCACGTTGGTCTTTTCCGGTGGCTAGTTTGAAGAGCGCCATGTTGTAGTCGTTGGCCATAGGTGTTTCCGCCGCTTCTTCTGTCATCGAGATGTTTTGGAGAATGGCTTCGGCTTCTTCGTATTTTTCGTTCAGCAAAAGGGCGTGAGCGTGGATCAAGTGGAAATGAGGCAAATCAGGCTGTCGTTGGATCAATTTGCCGCTGAGAAGGAGCGCCAACGGGGGTTCTCTTCGTTCTTGTAGCAGGCTGACGAGATAGTTGTAGATGTGGGGATTGAATTCTGGATCGGAATCGTAAGCGGCTTGGGCGGCTTGGGAGAAGGCTTTCCAATCCCGCTGGGAAAAGGCTTGCTCCACTCGTTGTATCCTTTCGGCGCGAACGTCGTCGATTTTTTTTACCAAGGCTTCGGCTTCTTCGTGTTTTTCGTTCAACCTGAGGGCGTCGGCGCGAAGCAATTGGAGGGGAATAAAATCCGGCCTCTGTTGGGTTAGTTTGCCGCTGAGAAAGAGCGTCAATGGGGGTTCTTTTCGTTCTTGCAGCAGGGCGACAAGGTAGTTGTAGATGTGAGAATTGAATTCTGGATCGGACTCGTAGGCCGCTTTGGCGGCTTGGGAGAAGGCTTTCCAATCCCCTTGGGAGCGGGCTTGCTCCACTTGTTGTATCCTTTCGGCGCGAACGTCGTTGATTTTCTTCGCCAAGGCGTCGGCTTCTTCGTGTTTTTCATTCAATCTGAGGGCGCGGGCGCGAAGCAATTGGAAGGGAGTAAAATCCGGCCTCTGTTGGATCAATTTGTCGCTGAGAGAGAGCGTCAATTCCAGCTCTCTTTGTTCTTGCAACAGGGCGTCGACATAATTGTAGATGTGGCGGTCAAATTCAGGATCGGAGTCGTAGGCCGTTTTAGCGGCTTGGGAGAAGGCTTCCAAATCCTGCGCGGAGTCCACCCGCAGCTTCCAGTAGGCGTGGCTTTCGTTGGTTTTCCCGTCCAATCCTTCCATCAGTTTGTCTGCGGTTTCGGGCTGGTCTAATCCAAGAAGTCTCCGGGCCAGTTCGAATCGGATCAGAAACGATTGCGGCGGGAAGTCAGCAATTTTTAAGAATCGTTCTTGGGCTTGATCGTAGCGTTCGCGTTCCCGGTCGATAAGGCCTTGCCAGTAAAATATTATTGGTTCGATTTCAGGGATTCCGGAGGCTTGCTGCGCCAAGTTGCGCAGGAGAGTCCACTCTTCTTGATCGATAAGCCAGTCGCCGTAAGCGAACCAGAGATTAGGCGAGTCGGTGCCGATTTGATCGATCAATTTCTCCGCCGTCTTCGACATTTCTTCGACAAGGCCGGCGTCTGCAAGCGTTTGCAACAGGCCGACGGCCTCTTGTTCGGTGACGGGGGCGCCGCTGTTTTCCAAATCTTGCGCGATCTCCTTCGGCGTTTCCTCGGTAATCAGCAATCGCCAAAACCGTAGAGTATCCGGGAGGATGGCTTCTTTGCTTTGGCGAAGGTCTTCCAAAATTTTCCGGCTGGCGGGAACGGCGCCGTCGGCAACGGCTACCCGCAGAGCAATCCGTTGTGCCTGCGCGTAATGCGGAGAAGACGGAGAAATGGCGGCGACTGCTTCGTTGAGGGCGTCGCGGCTGCTCGGATCGTTCTCCAAAATCGCTTTGGTTCCAAGATGATAGAGTTTCATTAAGGGGTCTTCCAGCCAGTCAATGTGGGGAGTTTGCAACTGAAGCGACGACCAACGATCCCGAAAAGCTTTGTAATCGTCCAAGTGAAACAGAGATCGAAGAAGAGGCGCCGTTTCTTGCGAGGAAACAGAATCTTCCTCGAATTCGAACAAATCCAAAACATCGCGGTAAAGCCGGCAATGTTCCAGAGCGTTGGCAACCAGCGCGAAGTCGGCGCGATTCGTCGGAGAGAACCACAGAAGTTGGGAACTGTACGCGGTGGTGTCGCGTCTCAGCTTCCAAGAGGGTTTCTCATGCATTATGTTGGCCAACCAGCCGCGCGGCCATTGGGGATTCCCGCGATCGTTGCCGGTTGCCAGCTGCCACGCCATTTTGGCGGCGGCAAAGTCGTTTTTGGCTTCGCTAGCCTTGGCGCTTCGCGCCAGCGCCCGCGCTTGAAGCCAATCCAGAACGGTTATTCGGATGACGGGTTGAAAGCCTTTCGGCGACGATCGCAAAAAGCGGAAAGACGTCGCCAACATAAAAAAAGCCGCGGCCAAAAAAAGAGCGATCAAGGTGAGCAGAAGCGGACGAACGTAGAAGTGAAGAAAGTGGAAAATACGACGCAAAATGCGAGAACGGGAGGAATGCATCTTTTTTTCCAGCCAAGACAATTTTCCCCTTGACGATTTTTGACTTTGCAAACTCATATCTATCTATTCTAGTCTAATTGATTGGCGACGTCAACTCGAATCGTACGATTCCCAAGCCGACAGCGTAAGGTCGAAGTTTCCGTCAATCTCAATTTTTGCGGCCAGTTGGCTTGCTTCCTCTTCAAAACGCCGCTCTCTTTCTCGATTTATCGGCCCGGCAGGGAAGTGTTTTGCGCAACCGCCTCGGTGCAACGGAAACACAAGCCCGGATGGGATGAATCGACTCCGAGGGCGGATTCCCAACGCCAGCAACGCTCGCAGCGGCGCATGCCCAAAGATTCGGCCGCAAAAACTTGCACATCTTCCGCTCCGCCGACATCGGGCAAGCATTTGTTGGATTCGCGTTCGCTTGCGGACCTCTCGGAAACAAAAGTTAGCCGCGAAACGTTGAGGACTTCGCGCAAGTCTTCGCCCCAGCCAGCCCGCTCCAATGCAGCGGAGTCTTCCGTCTGAATCACTACGGCCGCCTCCAAAGGCTTGCCGATCTCTTTGGAACGTCGTTTGGCTTCCAAGGCCAACAGCGCTTGGTCGCGAAGCGAAAACAATTTCTCCCATTGCTCTTGCTCCTCTTTGCCAAGCGACAAATCCGTCGGCTGAAATAGCGAAAGATGCACCGAATCCACCGATTTTCCTCCCGGCAGATGTTCCCAAACCTCGTCCGCAGTGAATGCCAGAATGGGCGACCAAAGTCGGCTCAGTTGCGACGCCAAACGACGAAGAGCCGTCTGCGCCGCGCGCCGCTTCGGATGCCGAGCCGCCAAAGTATACAAGCGGTCCTTCACCGCGTCGTGGTAAATCGCCGAAAGATCCACCGTCGCAAACTGCGCCAGTTTTTGGCAGACCGCATGGAATTCGTGCCGTTCGTAGGCTTGCAAAACTTCCGCTTCAATCCGCCCCAAACGCCATAAAATCCATCGATCAATGCGATTCCATTCGCCCTCCGGCACACCATCCCGAAGCGGATCAAAATCGTAAAGGTTGGACAACTGGTAGCGAAACGCGTTGCGAACCCCGCGATAAGTTTCGCCAGCCTTTCGGATGCGCTCTTCGCTGACCACGATGTCGTTGCGAAAATCCTGCGAGGCAACCCAAAGCCGAAGCACGTCCGCGCCGTGCCTTTCCACATAGGCCTTGGCATTTTGCGGTTTTTGGCCGCCGCTCTGCCCTTGCCGGCTCTTGGAGATTTTTTCCCGATCCGCGTCCACCAAAAATCCGTGCGTCAAGACGGAGCGATAAGGCGACGCTCCGTTGCCCGCCAGAGAAAGAAGCAAAGAAGATTGAAACCAACCGCGATGCTGATCGCTTCCCTCCAAATACAAATCCGCTTGAAAACCAGGGCGACCTTCGCGGGAATGAGCGCGCAGTTCCGACCGCTTCAAAAGCACTGCCCGCGAGGACGAACCAGAGTCAAACCAAACATCCAAAGTCTCCTCCGACTTGCGCTTCGGCTCCGCCCCCGCCCAATCCGCCGGACGCACTTGCTCCCAAAGCGCCCCGCACTCGGTCTCAAACCAAATGTTGGATCCGTGCTTTTCCACCAATATCGCCGTACGGCGAACCACTTCCGCATTGAGAATCGGGCGGCCGTCCGCATCATAAAAAGCCGGAATCGGCACGCCCCAAGCCCGTTGCCTCGATATGCACCAATCCGGCCTGGAACGCACCGCCGCTTCAATTCGATTTTTGCCCCATTCCGGCAGCCACCGCACTCGTTCAATCTCGGCAAGCGCTCTTTGACGAAAGTCTTGGCGATCCATTCCAATGAACCACTGCTCCATCGCTCGAAACACCACCGGCGTCTTGCTTCGCCAACAATGCGGATAACTATGTCGATACGCCTCTTGATGCAGAAGCGCCCCGCGGGATTGAACCAACGCCAGCACCGCTTGATTCGCCTCGCTGGAACCGTTTCTCTCTAAAATCGACTTCCCCAGCAGTTCCACCCCCATCTGCTCGGACACAGGAAGATCATCCGTCCGCATCAGCCGCCCCTCATCGTCCACCGGTGAATACACCGGCAAACCATGCGCCCTGCCCAGCCCGTAATCCTCCAATCCATGCCCCGGCGCCACATGAACAAAGCCCGTCCCTGCCGACGCCTCCACAAATTCTGCGGCCAAAAACCGCCCGCTCCGCTCACAAAACGGATGACGATACTCCATCCCCTCCAACTGCGTGCCATCCAAAGTTCGAACAATCTGATAATCCGTCCAACCAAACTTCTCCGCCAAAGAATCCAGCAAGCTGACCGCAACGAAAAACGTCTCCTCGCCCGCCAACACTTGGGCGTAGTGAAGTTTGGGGTGGAACGCAATAGCCAGATTGGCAGGCAACGTCCAGGCTGTCGTCGTCCAAATCACCGCAAACGTCCGAGGCAAACCAAGCACCGGAAACTTGACAAACACACTTTCGCTGAGATGATCCCGATACTCCACCTCCGCCTCCGCCAGCGCCGTGCGGCACGGAATGCTCCAATATATCGGCTTCTTCCCGCGATAAACCAAACCCTGCTCCACCAATTCGGCAAACAACCGCAACTCCTCCGCCTCGTATTCCTTGTCCAACGTCAAATAAGGCGCCTCCCAATCGCCAAAAACGCCCAATCGCTGGAACCGCCGCCTTTGCAAATCCACAAACTTCCGCGCATAAGCGGCGCAACACCGACGCACTTCAGCCGGGCGAAAGTCCTTTTCCCCTCTTCGGCGCATTTCCTGCACAACCTTGAATTCAATCGGCAAGCCGTGACAATCCCAACCCGGAACATACGGCGCGTCCTTGCCCATCATCGATTGAAACTTGACCACAAAGTCCTTCAGAACCTTGTTCAAAGCCGTTCCAACGTGCACGTCTCCATTGGCAAAAGGCGGGCCGTCGTGAAGCACAAAACGAGGAGCCCCCGCCCGCATCGCCCGAAGACGGCCATACAAACCCAAAGCCTCCCACCGCGCCAAACGCGCAGGCTCTCGACGAACCAAATCCGCCCTCATCGGAAAGCTCGTCTTCGGCAAATTCAGTGTCTTCTTGTATTCCATGAACTCAAAACCCAAAACAAAGCGAATTATCTTACCCACTCCGCCCCAAAGACGTCAAGCAAGCAACCACTCCGCATTCCCACAATCCCAATTTACCACTCGTTATGAAACAAAAAACACCGCTTTGCGAAATCCTGAATCGAAGGAAAATTCAATTTTCGTTTAGTTTATGGACAACGGCCCCTAGCCCAACCGCACCCCAAGACTCCTAACCGCACATCCCGGAATCCTCTCGCTCCCCACTTCAACACCACCGTTCACCCACCGCCAATTCATCATCCCCAATTCCAAATTCGTAACTCCAAAACTTCCACTTCCTAACTCTCTTGGAAACAAGATTAGAAAAAAGCAATCTCCGCCATTGGCCAACTACAAATCATCCGTCGCTAATCACCAACCGCACACCATAGTCCCGCAAATCACAAGTTGCCCGCTACCAACTACAAAGTTGCGAAGGCTTGAAGTTTCTTTTGCGTTATACGGCGATGAAAGAAAACAAAACCCAGCGCAAACAAACCAAACACCCAACTGCACAACCGTATTTGCAAACCACAAACATCAAACCACAAAGCACCGGCCGCTGGTTTGCCTGCCCAACAACTAGCCGACTACAACTCACCAGCCGTACCTCCTCGCCAATCGCTAGCTGTTGGAGATGGGCGAGGCTATAAATCCCCGGCTACTAGCTGTGGTGGTTTGTCATTTTTGTCGCTCGCTACAAACACCAGAAAATCCGCAACACCAAACTAAGTCTACAAAGTGGCGGCTTGGGCTTGCCGTTTCTTATGAAAGAGGTGGCGAACAACCACAAAAGCCAACGCAAACAAATCAAACGCAATGCGTATTCTTTGGGTTTGAGAATGATTCTGCTGTGGACGATAACCCGCACCAAGCCATTAGTGTTGCCGCTAAGAAGGGGACGTAAGCCTCTGCTCTTTGATTAGGAGAAACCTAATAGGTCCACAGAATTATTGTCGCTTTGCGCATGGAAGTCGCTAATGAGCTTGTTGATCCAACCCGCTCTTGCCTAAGAAGAAGGCAGATTGGTAGAATAGAACAAACGGCTGAAGAAGCGAATTCCCAAGGGCATCGTATGGATTATCCTAGTCCACCCAAAAATGCTCAATCGTTCTGCCGTTAGCGCTGACAATGGCAATCATCGGCGTATTAGCGGCGCTAGCGGCAAAGTCAATGTTGGCGTTGGTTCTGCCTTTGCCCGAAATTCTCTTTCTTGCCGAATCGATGTCTTCGATATTAGAGCTCGCCAATCAGAAAGAATGGGGACAGTTCGTATCCTTAGACTTGCTGGCGTTGTCAATGTGTCTGCCGCTATCTGAGAAGTAAATTTCTCAACTGTCTTGATTGCGAACATTTCTCTCCCCGCTAGATCTTATCGAGTTGCCGGCTCGTGTTATAGAGGGCTTGGAGAAAAACCAGGGGGTCTGGTTGGCCTTGTTTTGGCTATGGTAGAGACAATATATAACTGCGCTCAGCTTTGCTTTACAGAAACCAAAGAAGAAAGCGCCGACACGAGCAACGCCGCTAAAAGAGACTTCTGGCTGATATTCGTTGCTTCCGTTTTGACGCAAACAAGGAGAATTCTCTTCCTCGTGTCGCCTCTTTCGTGGATGGGAAAGAACGAATAAAACAGCCTCAAACGGAATCCAACCTCATCCAACGAACTAGTTTCAAAATCTAAGAGACTGCGAATGCGGGCCACTCCACGATGGAATCCACAATGGCGAGTTGGGCTTTTGGAGGAACTCTGATTCGCCCGGCGTCCAGCGATGCTTGGGAATGCGCTCTGGCTGGTTCGCTGTCTCTGACCGATGCCTCGTTCAATCTCAAAATGGGAAAAGGAAGAAAAGAGGGAAGAGGAAAGGAAGTTTGTTAGAAACGTCCAAGAGCGCCAAGAAGCGCGCCCTTCCCTCTTGCCGTTGTGGGAAGGAAGTTTTGGTGGTTCGTGTTTTGTTGGGTTAGTAGTCAGTGCGGAAAGCATGTTGTTTGAAAGAGGAGAATTTTGAATGAGGAATGACGCATTAGAAGAAACGGCCAAACAAGGAAACCGACAACGAAGCGCGCCATTCCGCCTTGTTGTTGCGGGAAAAAGGTTCTGGCGGTTGGTGGATTGGGGTTGGTCGGGTGGCAAAGGGAGGTTTTTATAGGAAGGGGCATTTTATGGATTGCATTGGGAGGCTGGTGTTGGTTATTTGCGGGAGGAGGAGTGTTTTTTTCGGGTTGTATGTGTGTGGTTGGTGTTTTCAAAGTTTGTGGACTGCAAAGGGAGAGGGAGATGGGATTTGTGGTTATTGGATTTTGGGAGTAGATGGGTTTGCAGGGGGAGGGGGGTCTCTTTTGGATTTATTGGGTTCGTTTTTCTCTTTGATGGGTTGCCTGAGTGCGAACAAGGTCTAGCTCACCGACAACAGCGAAGCCTTGGAGTTTCCATCAAGATTCACGACGCCGGCTGCCTGTGGGTCCAGATGCGGCACGCCGTCAATTAAAAACTGGTATCGGTGATGCCCGCTATGCACCGAGAAACTGGATTGCCAGGAGCCGTCCGGATGCCGTTTCATTTGATTGGACTCCGGATTCCACTCGTTAAAGTCGCCGATAACCGAAACACTCTTGGCCTGCGGCGCCGAGCATATAAAACTCACAGGTGCCAAAGTATCCTTTGCGGAATAACGGTGTCCTGGTTTCCCGGCATTTCCTTGTTTTTTCTGCATATTGAATTCGTCCTTGCAATTAATTCCGTTTTTGACGATCCCGACGGTCTCCGCTGCGAAATCCCCGCAAGGCTTGTCGTCGGCAGGTCATTGAATACAGATTCGGCTCCCGCATTCAAGGGGGTTTTTCAATTGATTGAGAACACTTCCCTTTCCCAATGATTGAAATCTGTTTGGAAAAGCCGAGCGCAAGCCGCAGAATCGAAGGTGACAGATGTTTCATCCTTCCGCAAGATATCGCGATCCTCTTGCCCGGTCGGAAGGTCATGCGCATTCGGAGAATTTGAGGAAATACAGGATTGACGGCCATACATTAAGTCCATATTTACGTAATCATGTACAACACGCTTCGAGATGTTCTCCAAACAATGGTGGTGATGGAACAGTTTGAGATTCCGGGCAAGCAGGCGCGGCACGCTTCTATACCGGAGTTCCTGTTCAATTCTCCCATCGGTTCGTATCTTTCTCGTCAGTTTGACGGCCGCAAAAATCCGCTATGGTCGCACCAAGCCCAAGCTCTCAATATTCTTGCGCAAGGCGACAATTTGGTGTTGTCCACCGGCACGGCTTCGGGGAAAAGTTTGGTCTTTCGCTGTTTGGCGTTTCATAAGGCGCTTCAGGATTCTGCCGCGCGCGTTCTTGTTTTCTATTCTTTGAAGGCATTGGCTGAAGACCAACTTTGCGGATGGCAAGACATGGCGAAGTCGCTTGACTTTTCCGAAGAGAAGATTGGACGCATCGATGGGTCTGTGCCTGTCAAAGACCGCGAGTGGATTCTCCAAAACTCCCGCATTGTGATTATGACGCCGGACGTGTGTCATGCTTGGTTGATGAGCAATCTGGCTTCGTTCGCGGTTCTGGAGTTTGTCCGATCTTTGTCCACGCTGATTTTGGATGAGGCGCATACGCTGGAAGGAGTTTTTGGCAGCAACTTTGCCTTTCTTGTGCGTCGATTGATGGCGGCGCGCAACTTCCTTTCAAGAAATGGAGCGCAAAAGGCATCTCCTTTGCAGTTTGTCGCCGCCACGGCCACGATTCAGAATCCCGCAGAGCATTTGAAACAGCTTACGGGTGCGAAGTTTGCCTCCATCACTTATGAGAAAGACGGGGCGCCGCAATGCGAGAGGCTTGTCGCGCACGTTGCTTGTCCAGAGGGCAAAGAATCTGAGGTTGCCAAGTATGTCCATGAAAATTTGCTCCGCAAGGGAGGCGACGGCAGTTTTATCACTTTTGTGGATTCTAGAAAAGGCGTGGAAATTTTGGCAAAGCGGGCTGGCGGGATGAAGGATGAAAAGGACGCGCTGATCACTGCGGAGGTCTTGCCCTATCGGGCTGGCTTTGAAGCGGACGACCGCCGGGCGATTGAACGGCGTCTTCGGGATGGGACTTTGCGAGGGGTTGTTTCCACTTCTGCGCTGGAGCTCGGCATTGATATTTCCAGCTTGCGGGTTGGTCTTAACCTTGGCGTTCCGCCAACGCGCAAGGCGTATCGGCAACGGCTTGGCCGCATTGGAAGACGCGGGACGGGCGTCTTTGTCGTGATCGCTTCCCCAAATGCTTTTCAAATGTATGGCACGTCGTTTCGCGAGTATCATAAAATGTCGGTCGAACCTTCCTACTTGTATTTGGGCAATCGCTTTATGCAGTTTGCGCATGCGCGGTGTCTGGCGGTTGAATTGGAGTCTCTTGGCGCTCCTTCAAAGACGCCGACCCGAGTTGCATGGCCTGACGGATTCCGTGATATACATAAAATGGCGCGCCCCGGCGGCAACCGTCCGCAGGAATTCGATGGGATTGCCGATCTTGGCGGCGACACGCCGCATCACGGCTATCCGTTGCGCAACGTTGTCGAAGCAAGGTTCCAAATCACAATGCGCCGGATCGAAGACGAGAAAATTGGAGAAATGAACCAAACACAGGCCCTCCGCGAATGTTATCCCGGCGCCACTTATTTTCACATGTTGCGGGCATACAAAGTGATCGCTTGGTGGACAAAAGGATTCAACCCGTCCATTCGCGTGACACCCACTGCGCCCTTTCGTTTGACGCAGCCAAAAATCATAACTTGGGTCAATGCTAGCACAACCTCGAACGGCATTTTAGAGAGTCACATCGTACGAGGAGAACATGGTTTCCTGGCCGAATGCCAAATGCAGGTTACGGAGAGAGTGGAAGGGTATACCGACCACAAGAACAACTTCTACGATTACCGAGAACTGCAGCAGAAAAACTCGAACATGCGCCCTCGTTCGCGCAACTTCCGCACCAGCGGGATCGTCCTATACATCAACCGAGATTGGTTCAAAGGATCGATCAAAAAAGGCGTTGGCCGCAAGGTTGCGGGAAGTATTTATCCGCGAATACAGTATTTCAACGCAAGACGTCCATTCGGCGAACACAAAGATCTCTCTGTGGAATACGGGGGAAAATTGGGTGAGAGGCAAGTGCATTGTTGTGTACGACGAGATATACGGCAGCCTTCGGTTGACGGAAAAGTTGTATCTTGAGTTTCGGCACGTTCTGGATCGATTGCAGGCATCGGCGGATTTCGAAGAAGATGCGAATCTTAAAACCGCAGTGGCTCGGGTTCGCGATGAAGTATCTACGTTTGATGGAGGGAAAGAAGGTGATGTCGCAGTAGCCTTTCTAGACGATCCGCGAAGCACGAGTCTGTCTCAAGATTATGTGCAGGTTTTTGCAGCGGGATCCGTCGTTTGTTGGCGACAAAAAGGGCAAATGACCGTGGATGTTAAAATCATCGAACCCATTATCGTTCCGGGGATATTTGACGGAGAACTTCTATATCGTATTGAATCGAGGCTCGAAAGAGAATTGGTCCGCGCCTCTTTGCTTGAACGTTCCGCAGACGCCGATGCATGGAGTTACGCATGGTGGAATCGGCGGACGCAGATGTATGAAGAACCGCCGGAGGAAGAAGAGGATGAGGGATTGAATGCGCCGGCCGATTAGAAAGAATGAAGGATTTGTGGTTTCTTTGGAGTGTTTTCAAGGTGCCATCGTTCTGCCTTGAACGAAAAAATAAATCGGTTATTTTAGCACTTTGATCCAAAGGTCTTTGAACTGCACAATCATTGCCGGGTCATGCAGTTGCAGTTGGATCATGCCTTTGCGCAATCGTTTTTCCTTTGGAAGATGCTCGACGAACTCTGAGGAAGGCTTGCCGTTGAGGAAGAATTGAAAGCGGTTGTTTTGGACGATGATGTGTCCGTCGTTCCAATCGCCTTTGCGGATGTCGCTTGCCTTTACCGCGCCGGCAATTGGCGTCACTGTGGGTAGGTCGTTCTTGTCAATTACAAGGCGGTCTCCGCGGAAACAAGCGTGTTCTCTTCGTCCCGGAGTATGAAAATCCCATGCGCCGAGCACATTCTTGCCAATTCCAAGGTGTCCGAGATCTGCGTGGTAACTCTGAAAATCTCGTTTGCCGGTGCGATCTTTTGTTGCCCGAACACTTACCCCGCTGTTTCCCTTTCCGGCTGGGAATCGATAGCGGAACTTCATTTCAAAGTCCGCAATCTCCCGTTGGTCGTAAGCCAAATATCCAATCCCATGATCTCCGTTCCCGACAATCATTCCGTCCTTCACAGACCAGGCTTTTGAGGTGGCGCCCTTCCTCATCATTGGGGTCCAACCTTTCAAGCTTTGCCCGTCAAACATGGAAACAAAGCCTGCTTTTTCTATTTTGACGGGGGTGTTTTGGCCGCGAAGCGCCGCCAATGCGGCAAACTGGATACATAATGCGAACACGCACAATCTTTTCATAATGCTCCAATCACTAAAAACTTGTCGGCAAGGTTAAGGGCAAACGCCGGCAACGGCAACCAATTTCTTGCCGATTGTATTTTGCGTATTTAGGCCGATTTTTAGCCAACGCCGGCGACTTGCTGAGATTTGTCTTGGCAAAGATACACGAAGCGAATTCACTTTCCGGAGCGTTAATAGCTAGAATCATCCGAATTCGAGGCTGTTTTAATTGTTTGAATATTGGCAAAAAGCGGAAAAATAGCCGAGACGGCAGCGCCCAGAATCTTTTCGCAAAGGGAAAAAGGTTGGTTGATGATTAAACAAACGCGAGAACAAACAAAGATTTGGTATTGGCATCAGTAAGATTGCGCTGTTTTTGGGGGTTGTTGCCTGTGGGGTTTTTCGGCGTTATTTTACGGATTTTTAGATAGGCAGGGAGCCAAATTGATTAATCCCGACGCGCTTATTTCCATGCCGCAGGGCTTGAAGCGAACCATAGAGATGCGAGACTTTGCCGCTTTGGCGCCGCTGGGGATAAGGAACGGAGAGGTCGTAGACAGCCAAATTCTTCCCGTTTCCATTCTTTTGTTTCCTTTAATTCTCCGCGCCGAACATAGGATTCCACTTAGCCGCATTTTTTTATTTTTTTAATATAAAGTCTTTACAAAGCATAAATTGAGGGGCATACTTTTCTCCGTATGAAATCTGATTCATTGCAACAATATGTTCCGCATCTCGAATCTATCTTGAACGAGAAGGCGGAGTTGGAAAAACGTCTGGACGAAATCGGCCAGATTTTACAGTTATTACAATCCAAGGAATCGTCTTCATCGACTCCGTCCCCTAGTGGCGGAGCGAAGCAAGCTCGCGCTGCTAAGAAGGTTTCGAAGGTGGGGGTTCGAGCTAGGGCTCAGAACAAGTTGTCGTTGCGGGAAGCGATTCGGCAGGCCACTGCCCGCAAGCCGTTGACTAAGGTGGAGATTGTGGAGGCGATAGGCAAGCTGGGCTATAAGTTTAGCACGAGCAATCCTCTGAATTCCTTAAGTTCCGTGTTATACGGAGGCAAGAAAGAGTTCCAAAATGTGGGCGGCGGTCGTTTTAGTCCGACAAAGGGGGCTGGTTCTTTGGCGTCCTCTTCGTTGCCGCGTGCATCGTCGGCTAGTGCTAAGGCGAAGAAATCTTCCGATTCTACGGCGGTTTCGAAGAAGGCGGCAGCTCGGACTAGGGCTCAGAACAAGTTGTCGTTGCGGGAGGCGATTCGGCAGGCCACTGCCCGCAAGCCCTTGACTAAGGTAGAGATTTTGGAGGCGATAGGCAAGCTGGGCTATAAGTTTAGCACGAGCAATCCTCTGAATTCCTTAAGTTCCGTGCTATACGGCGACAAGAAGGAGTTTCGAAATGTGGGCGGCGGCCGTTTTAGTCCGATAAAGGAGGCCGGCTCTTCATCTTCATCGTCGACTGATGGCGGCGAGAAGAAGGCTGAGTCTTCTGCGGCGGCTTTGAGCGCGAGGGTTCGGACTAGGGCTCAGAACAAGTTGTCGTTGAAGGAGGCTGTTCGGCAGGCCATCGCCAGCAAACCGTTGACTAAGGCGGAGATTTTGGAGGCGGTAGACAAGCTGGGCTATAAGTTTAGCACGAACAAACCTTCGAATTCTCTGAACTCCGTGTTATACGGCGATAAGAAAGAGTTCAAGAATTTCAACGGTCGTTTTGGTCTAGCGTAATTCTGGATTTGTCGGCGTTTTTTGATTTTTCCAGATTGCGTCCGGCGCACGATCCATCTGCCAGCCTGGAAAGCGGAAGTTTTTCGGGCTGGCAAATTTTTCCATTCGCGTCCTTGTCAAAAAAGGGCGCTTCTTTTTTAATGGAGGTCAATGCTCGCAAAGCGCGTCATTCCTTGTTTAGACGTTCATGACGGCCGGGTTACTCGCGGCATCCAATTTGGGAGAGCCGAGGCGGGCGAACTTCAAAACGTGGGCGATCCAGTCGAGTTGGCTATAAAGTATGACCAGCAAGGCGCCGATGAAATGGTGTTTTTTGATATTACCGCCAGCGCTCACGGCCGGCGGGCGATGGTGGACGTTATTGAACGTTCGGCGGATCAGTGTTTTATGCCTTTTACGGCGGGCGGAGGCATTCGGACTTTGGAGGACATGAGCCTTATGCTGAAGGCGGGCGCCGACAAAGTAAGCATTAACTCGGCCGCTCTTGCCTCGCCCGAATTGATCACCGAAGGCGCTGAGAAGTTTGGAAGCCAGTGCGTCGTCGTCTCCATTGACGCGAAGCGAGTTGGCGTTGAAGAATGGCGGGTTTTCTCTCACGGTGGAAGAAAAGATACCGGAAAAGATGTCTTGGAATGGGCCGGCCGCGCGGTTCGATTGGGAGCGGGAGAGATCGTTCTCAACAGCATAGACGCCGATGGAACCAAGGGCGGCTATGATCTGGAAGTCACTCGCCGCGTAAGCGAGTTGGCGCCCGTGCCGGTGGTAGCCAGTGGCGGCGCCGGCAAATTGGAACACATGGCCGAAGTGTTGATTCATGGCAAGGCGGACGCTGTTTTGGCGGCGAGCGTCTTCCATTTCGGCGAGTATTCTGTGGCCGAAGTGAAAGAGCATCTTGCGGGCAGGGGGTTGCCGATTCGAAGGGTTTAACAAATGAGCGCAAGATTACAGGGCGGTTTTGGGGACAAATTGAAATTCAATGCCGACGGTTTGATTCCGGCTATTATTCAGGATCATCGATCGGGGCGAGTTTTGATGATGGCTTGGATGAACAAGGATTCGCTGCAGATGAGTTTGGAAACGGGGAAAACCCACTTCTGGAGCCGATCCCGGAAGAAGTTGTGGATGAAAGGAGAGAGCAGCGGGCATACGCAAAAGATTCGGCAAATTGCCTTCGACTGCGACGGGGACGTGCTGTTAATCCAAGTCGAACAGGTTGGCGCCGCCTGCCACGAAGGATACTTTTCGTGTTTTTACCGAACCGTGAATGAGCGCAATCAGATCCTGATTCTCGAGAAACGGTTGCAAAAACCTGAAGAAATTTACGGCAAAAAGAGGCTCGCCAACAATCCAGAGAAACCCGGAAAGCAAGATGCCCAACCGGAGGAAACAAAGGATGGAAAACTTGGAGCCGCCGAACCGCCTCCGTCGGCCGGGACGCAAAGCCGACGCTCTTGTTTGCCTTTGCTTTGCGGCGCTATGTTTTTGGCCTTTGCTTTGGAGTGTCCGGCGGTTGTGGCGCAAACTGCTTCCGGAAAAGTCTCCGGCGGTTGGCGGATGCCGCTTATGGAAAACGGCAAACTCAAAACACTGCTCGTCGGCAGCGGGGCGGAAACTTTGGCGGATGGCCGATTTAGAATTTCGGAGGTGGCCATTCAGATTTACGACGATCAAATTCCGCCTCAACCCCGTTTATTGATTGACGCGCCCGAATGTTTCTTTGAAGTGGCCCAAAGACAGGCATCTTCCGCCGGCCCGATCTCTTTGCGGGAAGCAGGCGGAAACTACTCTATACAAGGACTGGGTTTTTCTTGGATGCAGTCCACTTCCAACCTATCCATTTCCAACAACGTTCGCACAATTATTTCCCAGCCGGCGGCGGATCAAAAGCCCGACGAGCCCGCGCCTGATTCTGCGCCGATTGAAGTGAGGGCGGATCGCTTCGATTACGACAGAACTTCCAACGTCGGAACTTATCGCGGCCAAGTCAAAGCCGTGCAAGGCGGCCGCTTCCAACTAATTTGCGATCAAGTGAAAGTTCTCATGCCTGATGAAAAACAAGGCGCGCGGACAATTGAGGCTCAAGGAAACGTCCAGATTGAATTTCGATCCGAGGAACGGACAACCGTTTTGGTTGGCGAGAGGGCGCGTTATCAAACTGCAAACTCCGGCGAAACACTGCAACTTCGAGGCGACCCTTTTTGGCGCGCGGACGATTATGAAGGCCGCGGACAAGAGATCGACGTCGAGAATCTGGACACAACCCCCGCCTTTACCGTCCGCGGAGACGCCCAAATGATTATGCCCGCCGAACCGTCGCAAGCGGTTGTTAACTCCGCTTCGCCCAAAATCCATTTGCGTGCCGGCAGTTACACCTACTTGGCATCGGAATCTAAAGTTTTGTTCCTTGGCGGAGTGCAAGCGCATTCGGCCGGCAAATGGGACGTGGAGAGCCAACGGCTTACGGCATTCATCCAATCGGAAAGCCAGACCATCCAACGAATTATCGCCGAAAAGGAAGTTCGAGTCACTCGAAGCGACGGCAACGAAGAAACGCAAACCTCCGGTTCCGTTATCACTTTCACCCCGTTGGGACCAAGGCGCTCGGACATTGTCATCGAAGGCAAGGCCCGCTTCGTCGGCCGAGACTTCAGCGCGCAAGGAGACCGCATTCACCTCCGCCAAAACGATGCGGACACCGTCGTTTCGGCCAACGGCAACGTTCAAGTCAAACTGCTTCGCTTCACCGCTCCCGGCGGAGGAATCCTGAGCCTGGCCCGAGCGCCGAAGGCGGTGTCTGCGCAAAAATCAGAACTTCTCATCATCGCCAACAAAGCCAATCTCGCCTCTGGAAAAGGTCGATTCGAAGGCGACGTGCTTGTCAAAGACGCCAAAGGAACCATGAATGGCCAAACTTTGGACATTGTGTTTGGGAGAACGCTCCGCTCTATCCAAAACCTAAAAGCCTCCGGCAACGTGCAAATCCGCCATGCCGAGGGCAAACTCACCTGCCGTCAATTGATTGGCGACTTTTCCAGCGATTCCAACGTGTTGCGACGTTTGACCGCCTCTGGCGCGGTTGAAATCCAAAACGTCCACGGCACTGCTGCCGGCCGCCGGGCAATCTACTTTGCGGACAAAGGCTGGATTGAACTGTCCGGAGACGCCCAACTGCACGCTCGAATCGCCGTTTCCCAAGGCTTCCGAAACGTTCACGCTACGGCGGACTTGTTGCTTTGGGACCAGATCCAAAACACTTTCCAAGCTCGCGGAAAATTCCGCAGTCGCACGCTTCCATGATGAACTTTGCCACCCCGATGCCTATTCCTTGTTTCCTCGCGCCGTTGTTCCAAGGGCAGTCCGCATCCGCTTATGTCTGACCCGAAATCCGCTTCAAAATCTGCTGTTCAATCCGCCCCGCTACTGGAAGCCAGGGAGTTGGAAAAGAGTTTCAAGCAGCGCAAAGTCGTCAACGGCGTCCACATAGAAGTGCGTTCTGGAGAAATTGTAGGGCTCTTGGGGCCAAATGGCGCGGGCAAAACGACCTCGTTCAATCTCGTCGTCGGCCTTCTAAAGCCGAATCGAGGGAGCGTCCTCTTCGAAGAAAAGCCAATTACCCATCTGCCGATGCATCAACGAGCCAAACTCGGCATTGGCTACCTAACCCAGGAACCGTCGGTTTTCCGCAAATTGACCGTCGCGCAGAACATCATGGCCATTCTGGAAATCTGTCGGTTGACAAAACAAGAGCGCCAAACAAAGTTGCAGTTTCTCTTGGAAGAGCTGGACCTCAGCCATCTAGCCAAAAATAAGGCCTATACCCTTAGCGGCGGCGAAAAACGGCGCTTGGAAATTACCAGAGCGTTGGTCACAAACCCCAAACTCCTGCTTCTAGACGAACCGTTCAGCGGCATCGACCCCATCGCGGTTTATGAAGTGCAGAAAATTGTAAGGCGCCTCAAAGAGCGCAATCTCGGCGTCCTCATCACCGACCACAACGTCCGAGAAACCTTAAAATTAGTGGACCGCGCCTACCTCATTCATCACGGCAAAGTGGTCTGCGAAGGCATCGCGGAGTTTCTTGCCAATGATTCCCACGCTCGCGAAATCTATCTCGGGCCGGAATTCAATCTCTGAAGCCCGCCCGTATGAAACAAGACCCGGTCACGGTGGAACAATTTTACACGCAACACGCCGGCGAACTGCAACTCAACTTGATCGCCGGCGCCGTTGGCCTCAAAAAAATCATCCGCGAGCCGACCGTCAACCGCCCCGGTTTGGCCATCGCTGGCTTCACACGCTACTTTGCCAGCAAACGCATCCAGGCCTTTGGCAGTGCCGAAACCACTTACTTAAAATCGCTGAAGCCCGCCGAAAGACTCGACCGCTACGCCCAACTCTTTTCCCATCGCCTCCCCTGCGTCGTATTTTCCCGAAACCTAAACCCAGACAAAGCCTTTCTCGCAGCGGCGGAAAAGGCCAAAGTGCCAATCTTCAAGACGCCGCTCATTACGATGAAGTTCATTAACTTGGCGACGCTGGCGCTGGAAATGATGTTTGCCCCCCGAAGCACCGAAATGGGTAGCATGGTCGATATTTTGGGCGTCGGCGTCATCATCCGCGGAGAAAGCGGCATTGGCAAATCCGAATGCGTCCTAGCGCTCATCGAAAGAGGCTACAGCCTAGTGGCCGACGACGTCACCAAAGTCTCGCTCATCGACAATCACTACGTCATGGGAACCAGCGTCGAACACACCCGCAACTACATGGAAGTGCGCGGCATCGGCATCGTCAACATCGCCGCGATGTTCGGCGTCCGAAGCATCCGCTACCAAAAACAAGCCGACCTCGTCGTCAACCTCCAGCCGTGGGAAAAAACCAAAAACATTGACCGACTGGGCATGGATGAAGAATACGTAAAAATCCTCGGCGTCAAAATTCCCCACATCACCATCCCCGTCCGTCCGGGAAGAGACCTAGCCAGACTCATCGAAGTGGCCGCCTTCCAAAGCAAGTTGAAATCCGCCGGCTACAATCCGGCCCGCGAACTCAACGAACGGCTGATCTCCAAAATGACGAATTCCCAAAACCGTTAGCGACTTTCTCACAACCCAAAAAGGCGGCCTCCTCCCTCAAAAAACACTTCTTCCGTTTCCTATCGGACGTCCGCCAGTCAACTCGCCATTGAAATTTCGTTGGCTTTCCGAACCGTTTTCCCCATAATTCTCCCTTTTATGGCAGAAGTTGGCGACTCGTCCGCAAAGAGAAGGGCTTTCACGGTGGGAAACAAACAGGGAATCCACGCCCGTCCCGCCGCGCTCATCGTCAAAGTGGCCAATCAATTCGAAGCCGACGTCTTTGTCGAAAAAGACGACGTCCGCGTCAACGGAAAAAGCATCATGGGACTCATGATGCTGGCCGCCGGACCGGGATCCATTCTCAAAGTAGAAGCCTCCGGCAAAGACGCCGACGCCGTGCTAGACGAACTAGAAGCCCTCGTCGACAGCAACTTCGAAGAAGACTAACCTTCAGCGCCCTTGCCCCGCTCCGAAACAATTTTCTCAATCGTCTCCGTCGTCGACCTCCCCGCCAAATAAGGCAAAATCACAACCCGCCCCCCATATCGCTCCACCGCCTCTCGCTCCTCCTTATCCAAAGTCTCCAAAGTATAATCGCCGCCCTTAACATATTGATCAGGACGAGCAATCTCCAAAAAACGAATCGCCCGCATCTCCGGAAACTCGCAAACCGCATCCACACAAGCCAAAGCCCCCAAAACCAACGCCCGATCCGCCGCGCCGTAAATCGGACGACCAGCCCCCTTCAACGCCCGCACACTCGCATCCCCGTTCAAACCCACCAAAAGCGCGTCCCCAAGCTTCCTCGCCCGCTCCAAATACCGAACGTGCCCGGCATGCAACAAGTCAAAACACCCGTTGGTTACCACCAAACACTTGCCCGACTTGCGCAAAGCCTCGCGCCAACCAGCCAAGCCCTCTAACAAAACTACCTTCCCCTCAGCATCCAACATCTCAACAAAATAACCGATCCTTTAAATCTAAATCTATAACATCCCTAAACATCCTTCCAAAAACTCCAACTTTGCCCGCTTATCCAAAGATCTGCGGTCAACCAGCCGCCTTTTGCTTCAAAATGGTTCGTCGAAACCAATGGGATTCCAGCCGTCCGGGCTCAAGTGTTTCCAGAATTCCTCGTGCGGTTGATTGTCGTAATTCCAGCGCCGCCGCCTCTCCGACACCGGCAAAGTCCAGTTGCGCGCAGTGTCCGTCTCCACATGCCCGTCCGCCAAAAGCATAACCGTCCTCCCACTATGCCGCTGACTCAAAGTTCTCCCCGCAGTGTACCATAAAACAAAATGATTGGCCGACGGACCGGAGTAGGATTGAGCGGAGACACCATGGGTAGTTCCGAGAACCCGCACAAACGGAGCCCGATCCAAAACTCTCCAACTTGCTCGATCTCCCATGACTATCATCTCCGACGGCGCGCGAATCGCCGCGCTCTTGATGCTCGTACTGAAAAAGCCTGAAGCGAATGCTACTATTGGAAATTCTTTTCCTCCGATTCCCAAAAATTGCTCGACCATAGACGGGCCAACTCCCAAAAAATTCCCGCCGTAGCTGAACCCCCACTCCTTGTCTAAGTCGGGTATCCACTCCCGCCAACTTTGATCTAAGTTCGCTTCCATCGTTTTCTTCATGGCCAGCGGCAGCTTCGTGTTGGCGGCGCAATGCCACACATTCGTGTTGCGATCCAAATAGTCATGCCACAATACTGCATCCCAACGGAGCATCATATTTTCCTTTCTAGGCGTCCGAAATTTTCTCCACGCCGGATGCTCCAATTTGGCGACGTCCGAAGAAAGTTGCACCTGCGGCGGCAGATAATCTTTGTTGTCGACTGCGTAAAGAGCGAAGGCAATCCCAATCTGCCGCTGGTTGTTGATGCAATCCGCCCGCCGAGCGGCATGCTTAGCCCGCCCCAAAGCCGGCAACAGCATGCCCGCCAAAATCCCAATAACCGCAATCACCACCAGCAACTCAATCAAAGTGAACGCCGAACGGCCATTCCTATCGAAAGACGACAAACGATTCTCTTTCATCACCAGAAAAATGAGCAATATCCATGCCAAAAGTAAAGGCCGCCGGCCCGTTCGGGCAACGAGCCGGCGGCGCCGTTCAATCGGAGCTTTTTTCGCTCCGTTCCGCGGTCTTGAATCCGCCCTTAATCATCCTGCGAATCCCCCGGCATGTACCCCATAAACCGGATAGCAATCATTTTCGTCATCAGGAGCCTGAAACAACCTATGATCGTAGGTGATGTCGATGTAGTAAGCCGCTCCGTTTCTGTTGGAGAAAACGTACGCCTTGCTCATCCCCGCGTAGAAATGAATCGAAGCCACAACTTTGTACTTTTCCACATTGCCGGGATCTTTCGGGTTTTTCTCCATGATAACGCAGTTGTAGTCGCCTCCCAGCGAATACTCACTCACGTCGAACCAATACTCGCCGGACAAATAGCCCGGGCAAGCAATAATCGCCTCCACGTCATCAAAATAGTAGGAGGATCCGTCTCTGTGAACCATCTGGCTGTACGGAATTCCGGGACCGTAAAAGCAGTATTTCACCCATTTGTCATCCGGATTGTCCAAAGTGACATCCATCGTGAGAAAGTTGGCATCTCGCCACCATTTGGTGATGATGTCGTGTTCATCGCCATGCCCAATCCAATCAATATGGACCGTGATGGAAGTGATCGGTTTATCGGGCCAATCGGCTTGGGCGGCCGGCGGTGTTCCAAAGAGCGCAACCGCGGCCAAAACGGCGCAGGCGGATTGAATTCCCCGCGGCATTCCAAAGAGAAGGAATCCGCGGCCGTCGTTATCTTGCTTCGGGCTCGGCGAGGGGCCGTGCGTCAAAGCGTCGATCTTTTCCAAAGCCCGGTTTCCTTGCGGGGCGGGGTTGGAAGTTCCGTGGGCAAACCAACTGGCTAAGGCCAGCACAACTTTATGTATCGTCTTCATGTCGAATTAATATTCGGACTATTTACTCTTGTCAAAATGGCGCTTACGGCTACGCCCCAGGCCGTCGTAAGTCCTTTCTGCTGGCAAAAAGCGAGAGAAAATTTCCCGCTCGTTTGCCCCGAGAACCCAAGGAAAGCGAATTCGGCTTCCCTCGAAGTTCTTAGACGAACTGTGCCATTCGGCAGGCGCCCCAAAATCCAAAAGGAACGCCAGCGAAAGAACTTACGGAAACAAATATAACCGATTTCAAGAATCCGTCAAGGCCTTTTTTTAAATTTTCTTCGATTTTTTTGGCGAGGAGGGGAATTTTGTTGTTTTTTTGCGCTTGGCGGGATTTTTGTGAGGGGATTTTTCTTTGTTTTCTTGTGGATTGTTCGGGATTCAATGCAAAAGCAAAATGGAGCGCGATTATCCTGAGGGCTTTTCTTCGTTTTTCTTTGAGGATGGTTTGGTGGGATTGCTGTTTGCCTTTTTGTTGTTTTTTGGGAAAAGGCTTTGCGATGGTCCAATATTAAGGAAGGGAACGGAGCAAAATGGGAAAAAGGATGGGAAACGGTTGGGTTGCGGATGAGGATATTATATGAGCGGTGGATTTGGGAAGGAGCGCAGAAGACGGTTGGTTCGGCGAAGTGCGAAAGACGGATCGGTTTTGCGTCGGAAATCGTGGATGGCTTGCGCTGTTTGGCAGAGCGGAAACGAGCAAGTGCGTCGCCTTTGTTTTTCGACGGCGAGTGTTGCCGAAAAAACGAGGTATTGGACGGTTCTTTGGCGGGGTTGCCGCCAATTTTTTGTTGTATTCGTTTGTTGGTTTGTCACATTTTGCAACGAACAGTAGTCTTTTTAATAGGCAATGGAAAATGCGACTGGGCAAGCGAAGATGGTCGTTTTTTAATAAAGGCGCAGGTATTGTTTCTTAAATCAGCGGAGGATGCATATAGATATGAATAAGATGAATCGAATGGGGTTTACTTTGATTGAGTTATTGGTGGTGATTGCGATCATTGCCATCTTGGCTGGGATGCTGTTGCCGGCTTTGTCTAAAGCCAAGGCTACGGCGCAAGGGATTAAATGTATGGGCAACATAAAGCAGCTGCAGTTGGCGTGGCAGATGTATGCGGACGACAACGACTCTAAATTGGTGTCCAATGGCGGCTGGTGTCGGGGGTTCTTTTCCAAACCTGATGTGGTGCCTCCTTCGACGGACAACACGAACACCGCGCTCCTTCGCCAAGGGCTTTTGTGGAATTACATTGGCACAGAAGGCGTCTATAAGTGTCCGGGCGATAAAAGCCGGCAAAACCCCGTTGTGCGCAGCTATGCGATGAACAATCATATGAACGGGAGGACTTGGAGAGGCGCCAGCGGGCAGTCCGGGCCGGGCTTGGGCGTGGTCTTCAAAAAGGAAGGCCAAATTCGCAAACCGTCGCAGTTTTTTGTTTTTCTCGACGAAGATCGAGAGAGCATCAACGACAGTTTGTTTCGGGTTGACGTTCATCCCTTCGCTCCCACGATGGACAAGCCCGCCAAGTATCACAACAATAGCGGACGGCTTTCCTTTGCCGACGGCCATGCCGAAGCGCATCGCTGGGCGTCCGGCGGCACTCAACAGGAAAGAATGAGGCAAGACTTGCGCTGGTTGAAGGAGCATGCGTCTGAGATTCGGTAGCCTGAAATCGTTTTGCTTTCCTTCAAAACTATTCTCGCAGAGAATGGGCGAGAATTGCAAAAGCGCCTTCGAAACATTTTTGCGACGGACAGCTGACGCTAGGCGCGATCGCCGATCCTAGCGATCTGCAAAAAGAGGAAGTGTTTCCTCTTGGCTTGCATTTGCTTCCGAAAACTTGCATTCTTGCCCTTTCAAAACACAGACGGCAGGGTAAAAGGAACGCAGAACGTCATGAGTGAGCCTCAGAAGCAGCCAAAATTGGAGTTGGATTTGGAGACGGCCTTTCTGCCTTCCTGGGCGCAAAAATCATCGAAGGCGAATCCTTACTCCAAAGACAAAGACCGCGAAGCGCCTTCGCCGTCTCGCCGAAAAGATTCTCGACATTCCAATCAGCAAGAAAAGCCGCAGCCAAAAGCAAAAGAACGCCGAGGCAATGATTCTTTGCGGGAAGACAAACAAACGCGTCCGCAAAGCCGGCCGGCCGCTCCTCGGGATCAAAAGTCGGATCGAGAACCGGACGGCAAGCCGAACCGTTCCCCCATTGGAAACAGCGGGCAGGCGCCGCATAAACCCCAACCCAAGTGGCGCACCCGCGAAGAGGGGGAAAAGATCCTTGCATCCTTGCCAAACTTGAAGCTTTCCATCCTGCCTGATCCAAAAAGAGTCAAATCCTTAGGCGACAAGATTCGGCAACAATGCAGGGCCTATTCTCTTTTTGACATTGCCCGCCTAGTTTTGGATCGCCCTGATCGATTCCAAATCTCCGCATCCATTCTTCGGAAAGGGCCGGGCCAGCCGGTCTCCGAACAATGGCTTTGTTCATTTGACGATACTCTTTGGTTGTCTCAAGACACGGCCGTCAAATACACAATCCGCAAGTACTTCGACAAATTTTACAAGCGCGTGCGGATAAAAATCGATCCGCCCAAGGGGAACTTTGCTTTTGTCGCTCAATGCGGAATTTCCGGCAAAATCCTCGGCCCTCCCAACTATCACGGCTACCAAAAAACCCTGCAAGACCTCCACGCCGAGCAGTGTCCTAAGATGAACTTTCAGGCCTACAAAGACCGCGTGAAAATTGTCCATGACAAAGAAGCCGTCCAAAAATGGCTGGACGACCAGAGCTGGAAAACCGAATACCAAACCAAGTCGGACGCATCCGTTCTGGCGTCGATGGACGAAGTAGCCACCCATTTCAAAGCCCATCACCTCAAAAAAACGTTCAAAACCAGAGAAACCCTCCACCTCGCCGCTACGGCAGGATTGAAAAATCCCGACAAATCCGTGCGAAAACTGATTCAGTTCTACCTCGAAGAACAGCAGAATTTCCCGCTAGAATCAGCAACGATTCTTGGCCGAATATTCTCCCGACAAGGACTGCAAGTCTTCAGCTTCGCCAGAAACGGCAGAGACCGCCCCAATCTTTATGTTTCGGTTGCCCGACCTCATTGCCTGAGCGAAGACGAAATTCTATCCAAAGAAATCCAGCGCATTTTGGACTTTATCCGAGCCCATCCAGATTGCACCCGCAAAAAACTTATCCAATCCCTGCGCCCTCAAACCGAGCACCAACCAGCCGAGATTCAAAGCCCAAACGCCCAAAAGCCTTCCGCCGCTGACGCCAAAGAAACAGAAGCCGCTCCCGCAAACCCCGCCGTCAACCAGTGGACGCCGGAAGAAAAAGCCATCATCGCCAACCTTCACTGGCTTGTTCACGAGGGGCACGTCATCGAGTTTTCCGACGGCAAAATCGAAATCGCCAAAAAACCGCCGCCCGGAGAAAAATCCCATCGCTCCACTTCAAACAGAACGGCAAAAGGCAAAAAACAGCGCACTGGAAAAGCAAAAACCGGCGGAAAATCGGGCAAATCTCGCCGAAAGCAAACACGATCCGCCTCCGCAAAATCTCATTGAAATCCGCCGATCCGCTCTTTCCAAACCCAAACGGACGCCCTAACTTTTTCCCAAACTTGCGCGCTTATGAAACCCAAAGCCTACGCCAAAGCCGGCGTGGACATCGCCCTTGGCAACCATCTCAAAACCTCGCTTCCCGATCTTCTTCAATCCACTCGCCGTCCCGAAGTTCTCGGCGCGGTTGGCGGATTTGGCGGCCTTTTCCAACTGTCCGCAAAACGTTTTCGTCGGCCGGTTCTCGTTTCCAGCATGGATGGCGTCGGAACAAAACTCAAAGTAGCCTTCGCCGTCAATCGGCACGACACTATCGGCGAAGACCTCGTCAACCACTGCGTCAACGACATCGCCGTTCTTGGCGCCGAACCGCTGTTCTTTCTCGACTATCTTGGCGCCGGCCGTCTTCAACCGGCCGTGTTTGACAAAATCATTGTCGGCCTTGCCAACGGTTGTCGGGCAAACGGTTGCGCCCTAATCGGCGGCGAAACCGCTCAAATGCCGGGCTTCTACCAAAACAAAGAATACGACCTCTGCGGTGCCATCGTCGGCATTGCCGAAAAATCCACAATCCCAGACGGCAAAACCATTCGTCCCGGAGACATTATTATCGGCTTCCCCTCCAACGGCCTGCACACAAACGGCTACACGCTCGCCCGCCAAGTTTTCTTCGAGAAAATGAAACTGCGTCCCAACGCCCGCGTCGAAGAACTGGGCAACACTCTTGCCGACGAACTGCTCCGCATCCACCGCTCTTACCTCAAACCAATCCGCAAACTGCTCGCTCGCTTCAATCCACCCCGCTCTCCAAAACAAATCAAAGGCTTTGCTCATATCACCGGCGGCGGTCTCATTGGCAACCTCCCGCGCATTCTGCCGCCCAACACCGCCGCGCAAATCGCCAAAACAAACTGGGAAATCCCTCCCCTATCCTCCCTCATCCAAAAAGAAGGCCAAATCTCTGAAAAAGAAATGTTCGCCGTATTCAACATGGGAATCGGATTGGTTGCAGTTGTGTCCGCCAAAAGCGCCGCCGCCGTCCTTGCCTATCTAAAACGAATCCGAGAACCCGCATCCATCATCGGCGAAATCATCCAAGGCAAACGGCACTGCAAAATTCACTAAGCGCATCCCCCACCGCCAAAGACACCAAAACCCGCAAAACAAAAAACGAACGCTTGGAACGGGAAAAATCCGCCATTGGAAACTTTGTCCACAGGATTCTATAAAAGTCAAATTTGCGCGGGCGCGGACTATTGGCGTTGCTTCGCGAGAGTTATCGCTTCAGTGATTTTGTCGGCGACTATGCGCTCGGTGGCGCCGTCTTGCCAAAAGGTAACGCCGACATGCTCTTTTGAGTTGGGTTCGCCCGGCATCGGCTCTTCTTGCAATTCTAGATTCGTGACTTTTAGGAACCGCTCTAGGATTTGTTGGGCGGCGGCATTGATTTTGTCGGCGGGCGCGCATTGCAGATCAGCGATAGACCGCTTAATCGCGCCGACGATGCAGAACCGAACCGCCTCTTTGCTGAGCGGATCGCATTCTATCCCGTCTGCGTCAATGGCCTCGGATCCTGAGTTCCATCCATAGCGCGCCAGCAGAAACTGCGCATTCGCCATAATATGAATAAAGTTGTCCTTGTTCAACGGGATTTCCAAGACGACCTTTTCTGGGGTTGAAGTTTTCATAGGCATAAACTTTCCTATTTTGTGCTTGACTCGCAATCCATCGCAAGAATAATAAACCGATATGGCGCAAGTTTCGCCGATAATTTAATTTTGATAAAACTGTAATGATTACCCAAACTCAAGAATTTAGGAGTTTAGTGGATAAGGCTTACGTTGGCAAGCTTCGGCTTCCTGAGTTTCAACGCGATTGGAAATGGAACCGCCCCAAAGTGGCGAAGTTGTTTGACTCCATCCGCAAAAACTATCCGCTTGGCGGATTTCTGACGCTGGAGGCTTCGGACAAGCTGCCCCTCTCCCCCAGATTGTTTGAAGGCGTGGAGACGGGCGGCGAATACTTGGAAACCTACGTGTTGGACGGTCAACAACGCGTCACTGCCGGGCTGTCTCTGTATTACGGCACCGGCAGCTCGCACTACTTTCTGGACCTTGGCAAACTTTGGGAATTGGCGATCGAAAAAGACTTGGATTTTGATAACGAAGAATCCCTGAAAGAATTCGCCGCCGAGTTGGATGACGAAGACAAATACATCAAAGGACAAAGGCGGTCGAGTAATCCTCAAAATCTGCTACGCAAACACTTGTTGTGGACACCGTTTTTGGCGGGCGAATTCAAGTTTTCCGACGCAAAAAACCAGTATCTAGAAGACTATCCTGACCGAACCAAGTTCATAGACAAACTTGTGCCTCTCTTTAAAATCGGTAGCCAGCCTACCGTTCCCGTGACAGTGTTGGATGCCTCCATGTCTGTTGACGCAATCACGAGGGTGTTTGCAACCTTGAACACTTCGGGGCAACGCCTAACGCCCGTCGAAATCGTAACCGCAGTGCTTTTTCCTCACGGCATTTCCCTTCGCCGAGAAATCGACAGTTTTAAGGGCGAGAATTCGCACTATCGAAACATAGAAACAACAGGCGAGATTTTCCTGCAAACCGTAGCATTGATGGATAGGAAAAATCCTAAGAAAACCTCTCTCCCAAAATACATAACGCCGAGAAACTTCACAAAGTACAAGAAGGACTCGGTAACGCAATTAAACGAATCGGGTAAGTTTCTCTCGAAACAGTTCGGCATGGGGCTAGACGCCACTAACCAATTAGTGTCGTATGACGCCATGCTTCCCCCGCTTGCTATCGCTTTAGCAGAAGCGCGAAAGCAATACACTCAACCAAGTACAAAAGAACGCTGGGAACACAACATCGAGCGGTGGTTTATTGGCTCGATTTTAAAGCAACGATACACCGAATCGCAACCTGCTACCCAACAACGCGACACTAAGGAACTGTTGCAATGGATAGAGGAGGGCGATAAACGCAAACCAGAATGGCTTGAAGATATTCGTTATCCGTCTTTGGCTGGAGTTGAAGGAATCGCTCCGACTAGTGCTCGAGGGAAGTTAATCGCTTTCTTAATTAGCAAGCAAAACCCGCTGGATCCTTACAACAAAAAGCCAGTTGGCGGATGCAACGAAGGCACAGCCATAGCTTCAGCGCAGTCCCATCACATATTTCCAAGGGCATTTTGTGAAGTCTACATCACTGGTTGGGAGCGTAGAGTCGACAAGTACGAATTGGCGTTGAATATCATGCCTCTCACCCAAGAGACCAACGTGCGTTGGAGCAAAATGAACCCCTTCGATCAAGTTGCAGATGTTCGAAACGAATGGGGAGGTGAAGAATTGACGACACTATACAAGCCTTTCTTCATTGACGACAACTGCTTGAAGATTATGGAAAAGCCCAACAAGACAAAGGAAGACTTCAAAGAGTTTATCTCTGTGCGGGGAAAACTCATTGAGGATTACATCGCCGAAGAGTGGGGTTTTATTTCGGACGCGCAACAGCACGGCGACGACGAAAACGAGGATATCTAAGCGGGGACAGTTGACGTTATCATTTCGCTAAATCAAGTTTTTTATGCGGGCAAGCCCGTACACGACGTCCTCTTCTTCCATGGCTTGTATCATATCGTCTAGATCGATGTGGAAAATGCGGAGTTGCTTATCGTTTCGCATTGTCCGCAGTTGCGTCAAAAACTGCAAGCGCAGCTCGGCTTGGAACTCGGCTCTGGCCGCTTTTTTCTCTTCGGTATCTGTTTTGTAAGCGTCCCAGTCGTCCAAAACGGCGTCCATGTGTTTCAAGCATTCGTAAAAAGTAAAGGAGTCCGTGTCCAAGGTGTGTTCCAGTTCCTCCAAGTCGTTTTTCCAAGGTTGAAACTTTTCAACGCTTTTCATGTCGCGCACCGATTCGCTCCATCGGCGCATTATTATATCCCAAAAGTCCGCGTCACTCATACCGTTGTAATTGTTGGCCGCTATTGCGGCGCCTTCTTCGTCGCCGCAGAATTTCAATTTGGCGATCCGCATAATGTTTTCTGCATCTTCGTAAGCCTTAGGGTTTTGCTCTAACCGCTCATGATAAAGCTTCTTGATGTGTTCGAACTTCTCTTTAGAAGTCATAGGTTTGTAAGTGACCATTGTCGATCACCATGATATTCGTCTGTTTCGTTGAGAAAGTTTCTAATAGAGATAAAAGGCATATGCAAGTTGTTTTTTCTTTGTAAAGTTATTTTTAGCCCTTTGGGTAAGTCCAGGGTTTTCGGTAGGGGCGGCGCATGAGCTTGTTGGCTTCGGGGTCGTTGAGGATTTGCTCGCGCCGACCGTCCCATTGGAGGCTGCGTCCCAAGCGAAGGGAAATCATGCCCAGCAGAGGCAACACGGAGGCGCGGTGGGAAGTTTCTATGTTGGCCGCCGGCTGTCCCTTTTGCTCTATGGCGTCTAGGAAGTCTTGCCAAAGTTGTTTGAGGTTGTTGCCGTCCACGGGATCGCTGAATTGCGGTTTTTGGCGGATTGCCGGTTGTTTGCCGTCTTTAGGATAGAAGGTCCAGCCATCGCGCCAGCCCATATGGAAGACGCCTTTGTCTCCGTAGAAATAGGCGCCGATTTTGTGTTTTTCGGAATGGTTGCCGGAATATTTTTTATGTTCCCAAACGGCGGTGAAGGATTCGAAGTTGTAGACGGCGATTTGAGTATCCGGCGCATCGGTTGTGGCTTCTTTTTCGTTGGCAATGGCGGGGCCGAATATGGGCCGGCCGCCTGTAGAGAAGACGGTTTGAGGATATTTCTCTTCCGTCCACCACAGCACTTGATCCAGCCAGTGAACGCCCCAATCGCCTAGCGTTCCGTTGGCGTAGTCGAGGAAGTGGCGCCAGCCGCCGGGCGTGAGTTTGCGGTTGTAGGGGCGCAAGGGAGCGGGGCCGCACCATTGATTCCAGTTCATGCCGCTGGGCGGCGGCGTGTTGGGCGCGGGTTGTTCTTTTCCATTCGCGCCGCCGGTGACGAACATTCGGATCATTCCAATGCGGCCGACTTTGCCGGATCGGATGAAGTCCATGCCGGATCGATGATGCGGGCCGATGCGGCGGTGCAATCCCACTTGAACGACGCGGTCGCCGGCTTGGGCGGCTCGCAACATGGCTTGGCTTTCGGCGATGGTATGGCTGGTCGGTTTTTCCACAAACAAATGCGCGCCGGCTTTCAAGGCGGCAATGGAGGGCAGAGCGTGCCAGTGATCGGGCGTGGCGACAATCACAATTTCCGGCCGCAGTGTCGCAAGCATTTCTTGGTAGTCGTCGAACGATCGCGCTAGATCGCCGTTGAGGTTTTTCACTTCGTCGGCGGTGGCCTGCAAAGGACGGCGATAGACGTCGCAGAGGCCGACGATTTGGCAACGTTTTGAGGCCACGGCTTCGCGCATGATGTTTCCTCCCCACCAGCCGCAACCGATGAGCGCGGTGCGATAGCGTTTTGCGGGGTTGGCGCTAAGGGAAAGGAAAGGGAAGGAAATCGCGGCGGCGGTTGTTGTTTTCAAAAACTGGCGGCGATTGGGAGTTTTCCCAGCGGCGAAGGCACGGCTTTGCATAGCGTTTTTGTTTTTTGTTGCAAGCGATTATTGGGCATTTCGGACGTCAAGGACAGCTACGTTTCCATGCGAGTTGCGGCAAAAGATGCGGCCGTTGGCTAATATTGGCGCCGTCCAACAATCCGCTCCCAACACCTGCAGGCTTGAGATCAAGCGGAATTCTTTCGGCGACGCTTCGGCAATGGCCAAACGCCCCTTTGCGGAAATAATGATCAAATCCCTTCCCGCGGCCGAGAGCGCGCCATAGCCGAAGGATTCTTCTTCCCAAAGCACTTCGCCCGTCTTCCAATCGACGCACTTTATCTTGGCGCGCGAATTGTTGTTTCCGTCAAAGCCGTACAAAAAATCGCCGATTCGCACTGGCGCGTTTTGCTGGGCGCGAAAGAGTCTCTGCTTCCAAAGAACGCGCGGTTGGTCGTCGCCCAAAGCAAAGAGTCCGCTTCCCTTGTTGTAGCCGGAGGAAACAAAGACTCGATTTTTCAAGAGAATCGGGTCTGCGGCGTTGACTCCGTATTGAGTGTGCCACGGGATCGACCATTGAATTTTGCCGGTGCGGGCGTCCACGCCGGAATAAGCTTCTTCTGAGCTGATCGCCACCATTTGTTTCCCGTCAAACTGGTAGGGAACAGGCGTTGAGTAGCCGCATTCGCTTCCCTGCGAACGCCAAACGGTGGCGCCGCTTTTCTGGTTCAGCGCCAAACCTGCCTTGCCGAGGTTCAACACC
The DNA here is from genome assembly GCA_965203425.1 of Limisphaerales bacterium. GTDB lineage: Bacteria > Verrucomicrobiota > Verrucomicrobiia > Limisphaerales > AAA164-E04 > UBA2970. The sequence continues at coordinate 2,249,978 of OZ241891.1, forward strand.
GCCAAGTCTCCCAGCAACAGCGGCGAGCCGTTAAACGCCCAATCCGGCGTCCGCAGTTTTTCTTCTTTCGCCAAGCGGCGGCTCCATTGAACGGCGCCATCCGCCAGCCGTAAACAGAAGACTTCTCCCCACTTTCCCAGAACGTAAACCAAGCCGGTCTCTGCGTTCACCGACGGCGTGGAACCCGGCCCGCCAATGTAATACTTCGCTCCCAGTTCGCTGGGGAAACGATGCGTCCAAAGTTTTTTGCCGCTGGCCTCATCCAAACAAAAGACAACTTCCTTGCCGTTTATGTGGCCAATAGTCAGCGCGCGCGCCTTGGCAACCGCAAAGGAGGAGAACCCAATCCCCACTTCCGCCCGCCAAGCCACCGGCGGAGGCGAACCAGACCAATCCTTGCGCCAATCCGTTTCGTTTGAAATTCCGTTATGCCGCGGGCCGCGAAAATTCGGCCAATCTTCGGCAACCGCCGAAAAGGCCGCAACCAAAGCGCAAAGAACGCCGCCGCGCCGCAATCCGTTTTTGAAGTCGCAATTGAAAAATGCCATGCGGAAAAGTTAGCCGATTTCCAGAGAAAGAGGAAACCAAAAAGAAAACCATCCTCAAAAAACATTCCCGCAAGAAACTCCGCAACGCCGGCCGCGAAGCACTCGGCTATCTTTGCGGAGAAGACTCTGCTTGCAACGCGGCCAACACTTTTGCGTCTCGAACATCCGCCCAAGTTCCCGCAATCAAGTGGCCGGCAATTCGGGCTTTGTCGGCAACCATCGCCTGAAGAGCGTCCGTCAACTCATATTCCCCGCGAGGAGATTTGCGAAGCTTTGCCGTGTAATCAAACAACAAAGGCCGAAAAATATAAACGCCGGCGTTGCAGTAAAGTGGCTCCCTCCTCTTCAACGAACCTTGCGCCCGCAGTTCGCGAATCTGCGCTGCGCTTGGCTTTTCCAGCAAGCGAGCCAAGCAAAAATCTTCGTCAAAAATGCTAAGCCCGCCTTTTGTCGCGTCCTCTTTTTGAGTCACCGCCAACAGCCCCGCAAAGTGACCGCCAGCAAAACGATCCACCATTGCTCGATAAGTCTCTCGCCAGACGAGAATGTCTCCGTAAGTCAAAAGAAAGCTATCCTCGCCCACAAAGTCTTTGGCTAACTCCGTCGCCTTGCCCGTGCCGTCCGGGACAATCTGTCTCACATAGCAAATCGCCACATTCCAAGCGGCGCCGTCGCCAAAATACTCTTCCACAATCTCGGCCTTCCATCCCGTGACCACGCAAACAGATTGGACGCCGACCGCCGACAATCCCTCCACAATATGCTCCAGAATCGGCTTGCCGCTCACTTTCAACATCGGCTTGGGCAAGGACGAGGTTAGCTTCCCCATCCGCTTGCCTTTTCCCGCCGCCAAAATCACCGCCTTCATCCCGATTTCGCAAACCGCACTACTGGAGGAGTGGACAATCAAGCGCCGAACTTGTCGAACATTCGGGCGTTTGCCTGCATCAATCGCATCAAATACTTCGCCTCAAATACGCCCAAAGAACCCAAGTTGGCGGAAGTTTCCGTAAAACGATCCAACTTGTCCGCCCCCGAAAAAGGCGAATTCAACAACACCGGCGTCGGATGCCACGAATGCCCTCGAACCAAGCACGGCGTAGAATGATCGCCGGTGATGGCCAAAACTTCCGGCCTCTTCTCCAACAAAATCGGCAAAGCTTCGTCCAAATCTTCAATCGCCCGCTTCTTCGCCTCAAAGTTGCCATCCTCGCCATACATGTCCGTATACTTATAGTGAATGAAGAAAAAATCATACTCGCCGTAAATTTCCAAATACCGAGCAAACTGTTCGTCAATTGTGCGAGGGCCTTCAATCTTCGCCATGCCCACCAACTGCGCCAAACCTTTATACATCGGATACACCGCCAAACACGCCGGCCGAAGCGAATAACGATCTTGAAACTTCGGGATTGCCGGCTGCGACGCAATCCCTCGCATCAAAAAGCCGTTGGCCGGCGACTCCTCCGCCAGAATCCGCAGAACCCGCTCATAAAACTTCGCCACAACCCCAGCCGTTTTCCCTGCCTTTTCCGACCTCACATTCACAGGAATTGCCTTCGGAATCTTCCTCCCCTCCCGATGCGGATCCGCATCCGTCAACGGCCCTTCCAACCCCTCCTCCCGAAACACAACCACAAAGCGATGCCCCTTCCCCGCTCGAAAAATCACCTCAACATCGTCAATCCAACGCACCTCCGCCGCCAACAAAGCGCACAAACGCTCACACTCCTCTGTCTCAATCCGCCCAGCTCGCCGATCGGTCACAATCCCTTCGCCATCCAACGAGCAGAAATTCGCCCGCGCAGCCACATCCCCATCCCGCAAGTCCAACCCAAGCCCCAACGCCTCAATCACCCCCCGCCCCACCTGATGCTCCAGCGGATCATACCCAAACAAAGCCAAATGCCCCGGCCCGCTCCCCGGCGTAATGCCCGGCGCCACCGGATACATCCGCCCTTGCGTCGACCCCTGCGTCAAATCATCCAAATGCGGCGTCGAAGCCGCCTCCAACGGAGTCAAATACCCCTCCTCCTTCGCCGCCAAATCACCCAACCCATCTAGCACCAACAAAACCAACTTCGCCATCGTCCTCGACGTAAGCCCGGCATAAAGATCGTCCAACTCGTTCATATCCATTTTGCGCCCACAAAAAAAACGGCCAATCGCCCGCCTACCCGCCCTTCCCATTTGCCGGCAGCTACTTCGCTTCAAATTCCAAAGCAGAAAGATTGAGAACCGAAGAACGCTCCGAAAGACGAAGCATCTCCACGCCCACCACTTCGTTGTCTCCGTTGTAATCCAGCACCACCCCCGGCGAAACCTCTTCGGACTCAATAATGACAGACTCATCCAAACGCAAATAAAGCGCGTCTGCTTTCTTATCCACATGCAATTTCATAATTTTCCCCTCATCGTTCGATCAAAGAATGCGCTCACTACCCGCCAAGGCGCAACACGAATATTGACCGCCACGCGCAAAACACGCCCTCCATTTTCCGGTATCTTACAATAAAAACGCTCAATCTCAAAATCATTTAAATCCGGCGCGCGCAATATCGGCTCCTGAACTGCCCTCACAACCCATTCCTCAAGAATTTTTCGCTCCGCCATCGCGCGAACCGCATGCTCGCTAAATTCCATATCAACCCATCCAAACGACATGTCGCCTCTCTTCCGCCCAGACTACTCCCCATCCACTTTCAACCAAAACTGACTGCCCACAAACGCAAACATCTCGCCCATCCTATGCAAAAATCCTCCATCCGCCCAAGAATCCCCCGCTCCAACTCCCGCTCGCTATGCGCCTCCCCCAACTTAAGAAAATCAAAAATATACTCATCCCGCGCCGCCAACTTCGCCTGCGCCCGCAACTCCGGCGTCAACGCCCGCTCAAAATTCGTCTGCCCCAGCAAAGACTCCTCATAAACCAGCCCCTCAATTTAATGCGCCAAAACACTCTTCGACCAACCAAATTTGCGCGTCATGCGAACATAAAACTCCCGCGCCAACACATCCTTGCACCGTTGCAAAAGCACAACATTATGCGCCCAATATCCCAACACAATCCTACCAACTCCTTATTGACCGCCTTCAGCGCCTCATGCTGCGCCGCCCGAACCCGCGCCTTCACTTCCAAAAGCAAATCCCTGTAATCCCTCGGCAAAGAAATGTCCCCATCACTCATCTTGTTTCTTCCCTCTTTTTTACTCATATTTTCTAGCCTTTCAAACCCATGCGATACTTAATATCGTAATTAATAATAAAATCTAACTCTTCTTCCGTAAAACCGTAATGCTTCGCCAATACACGATCAATTTCGTCAATGATAGACTTTGATTTCCTAGGATAATACTCATCATATTCCACCCTTCCTGTTGCTTTGTAATTGGCCACTCTTCGTCTACTATGTCGTTTGTAATCCCTCATTAGTCGTTCTGCTAGACTACTAAGATTTTCACAAATCTCATCCTTCATCTCTCGAATGCCCCCTGGAAACGACAAAATCTCGTGACGTCCACAATGGTATCCATCAAATAGCGAGTACCACCACCAAAAGAAAAGGTTTGAGTTGAGCATAGCCAACACAGTTCCCCTCAACTCTTGTCTTTCTAATTGATAAGGCCTTAAGTCCACAGATTTTTTCTGTCCATCAATTTCATTCCAAAAGTAAGGTACAAAATCAAATACCTTAACATAGTTATACGGAATTCCATGAACATAGAATGACGGAGACACCGGCTTTCGTTTATATGGCGCTATGCTGAACTTGCTCAGCTTGTGGAGAATTTGTTCTGCAGTCCTGTTTCCAAGTTTAGGAATTACACGACAATTTTTGTCCAAATATGACCGAAAGTATAGCAAATTGGAAAATAATTTGCTTCTTTCCTCTGGCCTCCAACGGTTGTAAAACGTAGTCCAAAATCGGGATTTGCCCAGACGTTCGGTTGCGATTATCAAGCTAATCCTTTGTTTGCCTCCTTCAAACAACTTGCTGGGATAAACATCAAATGTACTGAAATAGGTATGCCTCTTCTCTTGAATAAACAATTGTTGCAAGCTGCTCATTCTAGATGTTGTTTGAATGCTGATGGGGACAACAAAGCTAAACCAAGATTGTTGGCGTAACAATGTGAATACCCGTTCGATGCAAAAAGCATACAAATTGCTGCAGGGGAGGGTTTTATAGTTTTTGATGGTGTAGCCCTCCTTTCTATCCTTTTTGACTTTGCTGTATTCCACATAGGGCGGATTGCCAATAATCACATCAAAGCCGCCTTGCCGCATTATCCTGTAAAACTCCACAAACCAATGAAACGGCCGATGACTCCTTTGCCATTCTTTATACGCCCCTTTGTCTTCCATCTTCACCCCGTAGTCCTTCGCCAAATAGCCATCTAACTCCCCGCGCAAAGCCTCCAGCCGCTCTTGCAAGTCTTCCTTCGCCTTGTTGAACTGGTTCACATCCATGTCCAGTTCGGTCTGCATCCGCCGAAACTTCCCAAACGCTATATCCGCAACCGCCGCCCGCTCTTCTATCTGAGGCAAGCTCTGTTGTTTGATTAGATCGCTTCCCAACGCTTCTTTGACTTCCTCCAGCGAAGCAAAGCCTACCAGCGTATTCCCAGAACGCACATTGAAGTCTATGTCCGGCAACGGCTCGATATCTTCCTTCTTCTCCACCTGCGCCACCAATTTCAAAAACAACCGCAACTTGCATATCTCCACCGCTTCTTCCATAATGTCCACTCCATACAAGTTCCCCATGATAATGGACTTGAGAATGAAGTAACGCTCGCTCGCATGCCCTTCCATCCGCTCCAACACTTCCCGAAAATCTTCCAACTTTGCGGGGGGGGGGGGGGGGGGGGGGGTACTTTGCGCCCGCTCCACATCCCCCACAAAACCGCGCATCGCCTCCAAACAAGCCCCATACAACGGCTCCAACAAGTTCAGCGCCGCAAACAAAAACGCCCCCGACCCGCAAGTCGGATCCAATACCGAAACTTCTCCCAACGCCTTCCAAAACGCCCGAACTAACTCAGGCCCCTCGCTGTTTTGAATCACATCCCGCGCAAACTTCTCTATATCTAAATTATAAGTCACCAAATCCTCAATCGACCTCACTTCCCCAGCAGCTAACTTGGCCCGAACTTCTTCATAACGCCGCCGCCTTCCCACATGCTCGCGCCAAGTCTCCGTCGGCAACCCATACTCCACCTCCGCCGGATCATTCCAACCTTCCCGCTTCCCCACATCCTTCACTCCAACCGCTATCTTTCCCGGCAACTCCCGCTTCTCCGCCAGCTCTTTATGCTGATGAATATCATAAGTCATCCCGTGCCGCTCCGCTCCGTAAATGTATCTGTCCGGCTCCTCCGCCAACAACCGCCACACCCCGCCAGACGGCTCAAACGCAATCGCGCAACTCTTCTGCGCTTCCCCAAACAAAAACGGAAGAATCGTGTTGCGCCCAATATAGCCGGTGATGTCTTCCTTCGTGTAATACGCCCCCATCTGTTTCTGGTTAATATACTTCTCAAAGATATACCCCAACACATCCGGGTTAATCTCGTTGGCCTTCCGCAATGGCCGATCCTCCAAATGCCATTGATACTGCTCAAAGAAACCAAACAACCGCTCAAACGCCTTGCCCGGAATCCGAATGTTCTCCCCATGTTCCCTCTCAATAGGATGCCTCTGAAAAATCCCCCCGTTCAAATACGGCACCTCACCCAGTTGCCTTCTTGCCTCCTCCCTGCGCTCGTTGGGCGGCTTCGCAAACCCCTCAAAAAAGAGCGGACAGAGGAAGGTTTTATAGAACCGGTCTGGGCCAGCTGCTTTGCTTCGGGAAAGGTTCGTGCGGAGATAATCGGTATCGCCGTTAAGAAACCCCTTCTTCTGGATGAAATAGATAAACATCAAGCGATTGAGCATCACCGACGCATACCACTCCCGCCCAGCCACATCCAAAACCCCCTCTATGAAACCCAGAAAATCGCTATGCTCCCTCTGGAACCGCTCATAAAACTGCTTGGTCACTTTCTCCACATCAAAAGCCAAACCAACCCGCCCGGCCACATCCACAATGCTCAATCCTTTTTCCTCCTCTTCCAATGTGAAGTGAAGCCTCTCCAACTTCTGAACCAACAACTCGCTCGTCCGCCCCCGATGATAGACATGCGTCCGCGTCCTCTCCGGCCTCCCCAACTCCCGCTTGACCCACTGCCACACTTGCGTCTTTTCATCATGCGAAACATACACAATCAAATGCTCGCGAACCCGCTTCGCCACTTCTCTTTCAATCCTCTGCCGCACAGGATGCTTCGGAAAGCCCCCCTCTCCAACCACCCCCGCACTTTCCCGCTATCTAATCTCATCTCTTCATTAGAAACATGAATAACTAAAACCACTAGAAGCTAGGCTAATGATGAGTTGGAATCAAGCTTAAGGAGCAGATGATTCGAGTGTTTTGGGTTGGGACTTCTTTATGCGAAATGCAGAGCCGGTTCTCTTCCCAGAGGGAAAGGACTAATCGGGCGAGGTTTTCGTTGGAGATGTCGCTGCGCAGTTGGCGAGTGAGGGAATCTATTGCGGCGGCGCGTAGTGGATAACGATAGACTTCGTCAATGGCTTTTTTCAATTCGTCGGTATGAAAGAGGGTGTCTTTTAGATTTTGGGCGTAGTTTTTGAGGCGTTCATAGACGCGGAAGCGGGCGCCGGATGGACGGCCGAGTTGGCCGCCTGGTTGTTTTTCTTCACGGGCAATATATTCGGCGGCTTTGGCAACTAAATGATGATGGTTTGGTAGGCGTGGTTGTGCCGGGGTGTTGGGAGGGCATTCGGCGGTTCGGAGAATTTCGAATTGGCTTTCGGTGACACTTTTACCATCGGGGCCGATCCAAGCTAGTGCGTCGTATTCTTGGGCGGTGCGCATGTAAACTAACACGCCTTCAGGTCGTATTCGGGTTGGTTTGTAGGGTTTTGCGGAATAGACGACGGGCGGCAAGTTTTCGATTTTCTTTTTGAGGGTTGGGTCGGCCTTGGTTGCGTTTTTCCAGATTTGATAGGCATAGGAGGAAAGGTCGACGTCGGTTTCGTCGTCGCCGTCAAGGATGCCGTCTTTTTCGTTGTAGAGGTCAAGAACAGTTCGCTTGTCTTCGTCTTCGAAGAATGCTTCGTCCGTGCCGACCACTTCGGCATTGTTGCGGAGGCTCAAGTCGCGCGGGAACACCGTTCACATCTTTAATCGCCACTAAATTGAAAGCATGACGATAGCATTTCTTTGCCCTAAGAAGCCAAGCCAAAACGGCGTCCAGAGCGATCACGCCCGGGAAACATGGATCAAACTCGCCAGCGTAACCATGAAAGTATTTGCATCCTGTCGTGCCAAACACATCATAACCCAAACCAACAAAATCGTGGCCAAACCAACCGGATAGATGCCGTTGATACTCGTTGCCGAATTCCGGACCCTGTGGCACAAATCCGTTCGGCGTCTCCAGCAATAAAAAACGCTTTGTAATCGCCTCGCATCGTTCCAGCAATTCAAACCCTTGTCGCTTGGGCAAGTGTTCGATAACGCCGTACATTGTCACCAAGTCAAACCGCCCCCCCCCAATTGCTCCACAATTTCCGCCGGTTCAACGGAAAGAACGTCGGCAACCAGATACGCATCGTGAAGTTTTTGAGAACGCGCCGCATTGACCGCATCTTCAAAGGCATCGACTCCTGCTGTCCAAATCGTCGGACGAAACTCACTTAGAGGCGAGGATTGGCCGCATCCAATATCTAAGGCGCGAAGGCATTTTCCGGAGGCGATCAACTTGGCCGTATAATCTCTGGCCGTGGGCAGTCCAAAGAATTGTTTCAGCAAATTCCTCATCTCAAGCAATCCATCCACTAGGGCAGAACTTCAGAACCATGATCGCGAATCCATTTTTTCGTTTCGGCGACCGCAGCCGATGTTAAACCGACGTCGACAATATTGCTTCCCAGAATAATCACATCGCTAATTCTTCCATTCTTCAACCATTCCAACGCCTTTGCCAGTTGAAAACGCATTTTGTCTAGCGGCATTTCCCTTGGTTGGCGCAACCGAAGATTCGTAAGGTTTTGATAATCCCACATATAACAACCCAAGGCTATTTTGGGAGGGTTCGCAAATCGGGAAACTTTAGTTTCTAATGTTGCCAAATTTTCTGGCAGTTTGGACAGATCATCCGAATCTTTCGTCCATAAAGTAATATAGTCAAAACGTTCTAAATGGGAGTCGTAAGACGATATATTGAGTTCGTCGTCATATAAAACCACCCATATAAATTAGGGCTACTCCATCCCAGTTCTCTCCGAATTCTGGCGCGAATTGAATCCAGATCATCAGTGGATAATCGAGTTCCTCCGATGAAAAAATCGTCCATGACGAAGCCGGTAATATTGGTTTTCGCTGTTGCCAACTTGATTGCCTCATTGACGTCGTCGTCGGTAAAGCCGCTCCCGCCAGTCATAGACCAAATGGTTTCGTTAAATTGATTGAATCTATGCGTTTCGTAATATGAGCGATAGTTACTAGGGCTGGGAACAAGTAAATTTCGCTTTGTAACGCCCAGCTGATTGACCTGCGTAGAAGGCGCGCTTTCTTGATCAAACTTCAACCACCAGACATTATCGCCAAGCAGCACGGGAGAGAATTGATCCGTCTGCGGAACGTTGACCACAAACTCATAAGTGGCAGCAGTGGATCCCACCATGCCGGAGAGGTCGTGCGTCGGATGGGTTGTGGTATCAACGGGCGTTGTCGTGATCGAATTGTGCGTCGTTCCCGAAGAAACTGCCCGCTCCCAGTTATCCGCTGAAAATCCAGCGCCGCTAATTGCCGATGGCAACGCCAAAAGACCGGCCAGCAAGGCCGCCCATTGTCTCGCCAATTTCATCCGAATCATTCGCATTTTTGATTCTGATCCGTCATTTTACAAAAAATCATTGCTTTCATTCTTTTCTATATGTCGTTGCCGAAGAATTGGATATTCCTACTTTGGAGTCAATCATTTTCATCGACAGGCAAGTTTTTAATTTAAGGCTTTGCGTTTGTCAAGCGTTTTTTTTGGGGCGCACAATTCGAAAGTCGATTGGAAAAAGACTCATTCAAAAGGAATGGGTTGAGGCGGCGGTTCTACGGAATTGCTTCTCCGCGAAAGAAGGCGGTGTTCGACTCGGCTAGGGCTTCCGGTATTTTGACGATTACCGAAACGGTATTTCCGTTGCCAACGATGCGTCCTGATTCCAGCAGAGCGCCGTCCGCCGCAACGTAGTCGGATTCGGGGATTGGCGTCCATGTTTCTCCATCGACCTTCGTGCTGAAAAGGATTTGATAGTGGACGCCGGGCTGGGTGGCGAGATAGGGGATGACGATTTGCTCGCCTACCTTGATTTGGTTGAACCGCTTGCTGAAGGCCACAATCACCGGTCCGGGCGTCAAGATCAAGTCCGCTCCTGATTTTGAGACGGAGTAAGGACGCCGGGTAAAGACGGCGTTCAAGCCGGCCGGCACGTCGTTTGCGCGGTCAAGGGCGATGTTGTGAACGTCGATTTCCCGATACTCGGCGGCAAAGGAGTCCGCGTCGGCTTCGGCCACGAGATAGCCGTGAGTTTCCGTATTGAGATAGGATATTTCTGGGGAGTTATGAACGACGATTTTGTCAATGTGCGAAAGAAATTCTTCTTTGCCGTGAAATTCGAATTGAATGGAGGGGTCCTTTAAGGTGGTTCGGTAACCGGGGGCAATGAGCCCTTCGATGGTTTGCAACGCTCTGGAAAAAGCCCGCCGAAAGTTGCTGGAAGAGCTGGAAGGCGCGGTGAAGTCGATCACTTTTTCGCCGTTTGCGGCTGCATTTTCGCCCAGCATCGAAGCGTGAATGTCGCCGGAAAGGACGATTGCGTCCGCAACGGCCAAGTTGTCGACTATGCCTCGGCGAAAGTTGGGAAATCCGGCCAGTTCGTCGGCGTTGATTAAAAGATCGACCATAAATTCTGCGGGAATCTCTTGAGGAACGTTCTGCGTGCCGACCGTCTCTCCCACAATTTTGCCCGTATTGGGGAGCGAGACGCCTTCGGGCAAGTCGCTCAAGTTCAAGCGGATTGGCGAGAAGGGGACGGAACTGCCTACCACCCGCCAAGCTCGCCCGCCGGCGACAGAACTTTGCAAGGCGTTTTGCAGGAATGCCTGCTGCTCAGGCTCGTAAAAGGCTTGATCCCGGCCGAGCGCTCCTCTCGAAGCAAGAAACGCTTGGTAGGTATAGCCGGCGTAGAGTTCGAAAGACTCGTTCACCAGTTGATAGCGGGAACCCAAGTCTGAAAAGTTGGCGGTCTTTCCCAAAAAGAAATAAGAGACGCCGCGTTCCATTCTGTCGAGTTCGCTTTCGGGCAACGGCTGAGGGAAGCCCGCCACCTCGAAGAGCGTGTTAACCCAACCGGCCGAAAGATTGCCTTTCACCTCTGCCGCCGCATAATCCGCAGCGGAGGGGGACGGCGTTTGGCCTTGCGGCAATTCGGCTAACTCTTGCGCCGCTTGTTGCGTCACAATCGCCGTCAGGGCTTGTTTGAAGTTTAATCCCTCAAAAGGCGTTCCCGCAAAGGCTGGGCTGGGCAACGCGCTGTTGGCGGCGGGTTGTCCAAAGTAGGATTGCTCACCGTCGATGTTGAAATAAGGGTCAAACAGATTGCGAACAAAGGGGAAAGTTCCCGCTCCTCTCACCGCTTCGACTGTTTGCCGGGAGGCTTCCTGATCCATCGCAATGGCTCCGGGAAAGGCGTTTTCAGGCACCAAGTGGTCAGGCCGTTTGGTTCGACTATCGGTAAGTATCAAGTCCAAGTTTTTCCCGAAATTCAGAGCGCGGTAGATTTTTGTGTTGGGATAAAGAGACTCGCTCCCGATGGAAAGCCCGTTCCCGGAGGCGTCCAAGCCGACGTCCGCGGGAATGAATTCCATCCAGGCTTGCTCCGCGCTTCGTTTCCTTTCCGCATTTGCTTCGGCAACTTTGCCGTCAAAGTAGGTGGCGGTGATTCCGTAGTTATCGTCCGAATATTCGTGGTCGTCCCAGATGACTACCCATGGAAATAATTCGTGCGCACGAAGAAGATGAGGATCCGAACGGTAGCTTTTGTAGAGATCGCGGTAGTTGGAAAGCGATTTGGCGGCCAAAAAACTCGCAAATTGAATGGCCTTTTCCGGTTCGCTGAATGCAATGCTTCGCTCATCGTCCACTGTTTGGAAAGAGGGATCGGCCGTGGTTTCGTAAATATAATCTCCCAAATGCAAGACAAAGTTCAGGTTTTCCGCCTCTTGCTCGTTGAGATGTTTCAAGGTGTTGTAGTAGCGGCCGCTGTAGTCCGAGCAATTGAACACGGCAAATCGGATCGGCGCAGAGTCCGAAGCCTCCGGCGCCGTCCGCGTCCGGCCAATGGCCGAATGGCGAGGCGTTTCGTTGTCCTCGTAAGTGAACTGATAATAGTAGAACCGATTCGGCGCCAAGCCCGTCACTCTTACCTTGGCGCAACCATCATAGGAATTCGGCGCGGGAACCGCCGGGCCAGAATACAAATTCGCCCCTTCCAACCTCGCAGTGGAGCCCACCATCCCCAAATCGCCTTCCGCAGTGACGGTCAAACCGAGAACGCGATTCTCATTGCCGTCGCCGGCAACCAAGTGAGTCCACAAAACCACAGAATCGTGCGTCGGGTCTCCCGAAGCCACCGATTGTGGAAAAAACGGTGTCCCCTCCGCTTGACTGGAAAACGACGCGATAAACAAAAAAAATGTGCCGACGCAGAAAAAAACTCGTTGCATTTGCATGAGGCGAAACAATGCGTCAACTGTCCCTAAGATGTCAAGAAACTTGAGAAATAGAAAAAATTTTAAAGAACGGATGGCGAACAAAGTCGAAGGAAAAGGCCGCGCAAAAGGGGAGAAATTCGACCCGCAACAAAGACGAGAAAAGGCTGAAATTTAGAGAGTTGCATTTGGCGTCCGTTTCCACTACAAATTGGCGCACCTGCTCTTGCGCGCAAAAATTCTTCGCAATGGCCGATCTGTTAGAATGGAAACTTTGTTCAGCAAAGACAAACGCGCCGCGGCAATGCGGCCCAAACCGATGAGTAGAATGGCTTGAGAGCGCTCGCCATTGAAAAAGGGGAAACAGAACTATCAAAAGCAATCAAGACTGGAATCAAATCGCAAACTTGGGACGACGTTTTATGAGGCAACCGACGCCGAAAACCATTCGACTGGCCAACAGCGTGTTTTTAACTGGAACCACCTTGCTGACTCTTACGGCGGTGCCCGTCTACCTGTGGGCTTTCGGGGTGGATTGGTTTCAAATTTTGCTCTTCGCCGTCATGTTTGCCGCCACCGGCCTGAGCATCACCTTAGGCTACCATCGTTTATTTTCGCATTTGTCGTTCAAGGCCGGCTGGTCGGTCAAAATTCCCACGCTCCTCTTTGGCGCTGGAGCCTTTGAAAACTCCGCCCTCTGCTGGTGTTCCGATCATCGGCATCATCACAAACACGTCGATCACGAAGGAGACCCCTACAACATCCAAAAAGGAATCTTCCACGCGCACATCGGCTGGATTCTTTTCAAGTATCAGCCGGATTTGGACATGAAAAACGTCAAAGACCTGTCCCAAGACCGCCTCGTTATGTGGCAACATCGAAACTACCTGACTCTTGCCATCCTCGCTGGCTTTGCCTTCCCCACTCTCCTCGGCCTTTTGTGGAACGGTTGGATCGGCGCCCTCGGCGCCTTTCTCTTAGGCGGCGTCGCCCGCATCGTCGCCGTTCATCACATGACCTTTTGCATCAACTCTCTCTGCCACTCCATCGGAAGACAACCCTACACAACCAAGTGTTCCGCCCGCGACAGCTTCCTCATGTCCCTCTTTACCTTCGGCGAAGGCTACCACAACTTCCACCACGAATTCCAATCCGACTACCGCAACGGCGTCAAAGCCTGGCACTTTGACCCCACGAAATGGACCATTTGGACGCTTCACAAAATCGGATTCGTCCGCGACCTGCGCCGCATGCCCAAAGAACGCATCCTCCGAGCCGAAATCAACGAACACCAACGAGCCATCCAAAAGCGCATCCACAAGCATGCCCTCGAACTGCCCGAATCTTTGCAACACCTCTGGCAAACCGCCCACGACCGCGTCCAAACCGCCCTCGCCAATTGGGAAGAACACAAAAAGCAATACGTGGCCGCCGCAAAAAGACAAGTGGAAGAATCAGAAAGAAAACTGGAAGAATTTCGCTTACGCTTTGCCAGCGCCAACGCCCAACTGCGTCGCGCTATGCAGGAATGGCGCCAGACGCAACGCGAAATTCACTGCCGCCTTTCCCAACTCGCCTTCAGCCCCTAACCCGCGCCCAGCGGTCGATAACCATGACTGGATCGAAGGAAAACGCCAATCTTCCTTCGCATCCGCATGCCGAAGATTAAAATTCCCGCTTGCCTCATACTATCCAACGCCTTACTCGCTCAAATTATCCAACTTGCTAATAATCACTATCAATAGCCAAATTATGAGTATTGCCCACAAAGGAAAACCGAAAGCCACCGCAATTGCGCCTACAAGGAAACCCACAATAATTGCTCCACACATAATCCCCTCCCCATTATTTGCCCGGCCGGCCAATGATTGTTTCCCATCCGTTCGTAGTGGATACTGAGTTCATTCCTCTCTCCCTTTCCAGAAGTCGGATTGTTCGACGCTGATTTCTACTTTGCGCAATGCTTTCCCATCGCGATGCGCTAAATCGGGCAAGTTCGGCAAGCCTTCAAACAGCGTTTCTTCCCGATTCCGCAAATTCGCCCGCGCGCAATGCCAATGCTGCAATCTCGGATACTTCTCCGCCGCCCCCGCCACTTTGAATCTCTTCAAACTCCGCGCAATCTTCTTCATCTCCGGCGTCCAAACCTCTTTTCCATCCACTTTGTAATCCAATGTAATGAACACGCCGGCCACCGCTTTGGACTTCGGCTTGGTTATGTTCCACGCAAAAGAGCGCACTTGGTCGATGGTGGGTTTGCCGGCTTTGCATTGAACGATGACTTCGCGCCGGTTGGCGTCAAATCCCTCGGCGGGATGCAGCAGAATGCCTTTGCCGTCGACCCCGCCGTCTCTGCTCTTATGCACATTCGCCTTGAAACCGGGATGACATAACTCCACCGCAAAGCTTTCAAACGCAAATGGATCACATCCTTCGCTAACTGCCTCACTTGCGCCATATCTTGGGGGATGCCCGCAACGTGAATCTGCTCCCGCTCCAATCCCACTTCCGTCAACCACGTGCGAACGATGTTCTGCACGGTGTAAAGAGAGATATCGATGCCGACAAACTTCCGGCCTAACGAATGCGCCTCCACTACCGTCGTCCCGCATCCGCAAAACGGGTCTAACACAACATCGCCTTTATTCGTGCTTGCCTCAATAATGCGCCGCAACAATGCCCTCGGCTTCTGCGTTTCAAAACCTCGGCGTTCTTTTCCCAGCGCAGGCTGAATATCATGCCAGAAGTTACCCGGCTTGATGCCCGGATGGTCTTCCAAATATCGCCGGCGTTCCAATTTTCCATCTTTGCGGATGACAATTCTGCCTCTTTGATATTCCTCTTCCAACCGCTTCTCACTCAATCGCCAACCCCAAGGACCCGGCGGGAAAAAGCCTCTCCATCTGTAGCAGAGAGACGGCATCTTACCCAGACTTGGGTTACGAAAAATATGCGCAGAGTCGTCTTGATATTTGACGCCTTTCTCGTCGGTTTTGTTGAACTTTGCATCGATTTCTTCTTTCGTCAGCGGACGATACGGTTTGATTTTGTATTTGTCGCTTTTCGTGTAGAAGAAAATGATGTCGGTGTTGTTTCCCCAACTCTTCGGCGCATGATGCGAGCCTTTCTGGTCAGACGTCGTTCGTTTCCAAGTGATTTCATTCCTAAAATTATTCATCCCAAACACGGCGTCCATCACTAGTTTCAAGTAGGGCGTGTCGACACTAAATAGCAGGCGGTTTGATCGAAATCTATGGATCTTCCAGATATTTCCCGACACACTGCAGGCGCAATCCCGACATCATGGGGGATCATCGTCGCGTCTGTCCCGTTCCAAAAGCCTTCCGTCGCCATGGTTTCCAAATCTATGGAAGTTCACAGATTCAACCGCGAGAGAGATGGAAAAAAGCGTACGCAGACTCCAAAAAATCCAAAATATTTTGCCCGACAAGCCTCGCAAACCGCAAAAAGATCGAAAAACAAAGGAAAATTGCGATTCTGCGCTTCGATTTTCTTCGCCAAAACTTTCATGGCTTTCATCCATCTCGTCTGCGCTTTCGTCGCTTTTCAATCAAACAATCCAGTGTAAATAACCTGTCAGCAAGTTTTCTTCAAAAAAATCATTTTTTTATTTGACTTTTCAACAAATCGAGTTATCTTATTGAAAATGTTCCGTTTCGAAATGCAGGTGGTTATGACTGCTTTTCGGTATAAAACGCCGACGTGGGCGTCTTCTTCAACTGTTCGGAGCATTCCATTCACAACAACTATTGACTAATCCATTCCTACGCCTATGAAAAACTCTTGCAACCAGATTAAATGGGCGACTCTCGGCATTGCCGGGATCGCGGTCGCTTTGGCCGGGCTTGCGCCGCCGACAGCGCAAGCGCAGACAGAATCCTACATTAACAGTTGTCAACCCGGTTGTTACGTTCCTCCGCAGACTGAGGACGAATGCGAGGAGTTGCATCGAGATCGATTCAACGATGAAACACTTCGGCATCATGATAGGATGGCACACTTGGCAACCAGACGAGCCGAAGAATGGGAAGAATCTTTGGGGATATTCTTCGACGAGATGGATGCGATTACAGAAGTGCGAGACGAAAAAATCGCAATAGCGAAAGCGGCGTACGCTGTCTCAATAGCGGGTTACACTGCGGGATTTGCAGCATGTATGGCACTCACCACGCCAACTCCAAGTGTAGGATGGGCTCTTTGCAGCGCTACCTACGTAGCGCTTGCTGCAAAAGCGGGCGCGGATTTAGACAGAAAAGTAGCCGCCGCAAGAGAATCCTTCAACGACCAAAACGAACTTGCAGCCGAGAGGTTGGAAGATAGAGAGGACAAAATCAAAGCGCTCTACGATGATCGCTTGATTCCCAACGAAGAATCTTACCATGAAAGCGCCATCGCTTTGATTGACGCGGATTTGCGGCTCTGCTTGGAGCGAGTAAGCCAGTACTAAACCAGAAAGGAGAGGCAAGACATGAATTCAACAAAAAAGGTGTTTGGAGTTCCGGGAATTTGGGTGCCGATGGCGGTAATGTTGTTTGGAGGTGCAGTTTCCTTCTTCGGTTGGGAGTATCCTTTTGGCGGAGATCGTGAGGAAAAGAAGGAGCGAATCGCCGACTTGGAAGAACCCAAGAATCGTTTGCCAGCATCGGCGCCGTTGGTTGAAAAGGTAAAGATTAAGGAATCCAAGCCAAAGGAAGAGCCGAAACCGGTTGAGCAGTCTTCGTCAGAATCCATGAGCGATGAAGAGCATCAGTCCATGGTTTTGGAGCATGTGAAGGCAAGCGATAGGCAACTTGTCGACCAGCATTTCAAGAGAGAGAACGCATTCAAAGCGTCTTTGGAACCAGCCGAAAAGCAAAAGTTTGACGTTGATGTGAAGAAAGAGTGCAAGAAATTGTTGGCGAAATTGGGAGTGGAAGTCGATTTGACGAGTTTTCACAAGCAGACAATTCGGCGAGTCGCGGAATCGATGGTCATTGCGGATTGGCGCGTGAAGGAATCGGTAGCGCAGCAAGATGCACGATGGGATCGTTACATTGAGCGGAAACGAGAGGAAAATCGTCGTTGGAACGAGGAATTCTTGGCAAAAATGGTTGAAAAGTTTGGGCCTGAGTTTGTCGATCAACTACAGAAGGAGGCCGTCGATGAGTGAGAGCGAAGTTCAAGTACTGCGGTCTGAGTTTCAAGGATTGGAAAAGCGTCTCACCGAGCGGTTTGATCTGTCTGAAAAGCATAGGGAAGACTTGTTTAAGCAGACGGAAAAGCATTTTGATTCTCAGTTTGCGCAGATGCTGGATCAGTTGAAAGAAATGAATTCTCGTTCGAAGGATTTGGACGATCTTCTTCGCGGCAAGAATGGAAATCCCGGCATGAATGGTCGATTAAATCATTTGGAAAAGATGCAGAAGATATTTCTGGGTGTTTTTCTCGCCGGTCTAGCTGGTTTCGTTGTCCATTACTTTGGCTTGATTGATCAGTTGAGGAATTTAGCATTCTCTGGCTAAATTTGTCTCTTTGTTTTTGTGAGCCGTCGGGATTTGGCTCGGCGGCTTTTTGTAGAATTTATGCGGATAACGAAAGAACAATAGGAAAGAATCGCCCCCCTATTTACCCAAGCAAAGAGGCAATGTCCGAATCTCTAACTGGCAGATGCTCAATGCCTTGTTATACATGGCGGAGAACGGATGCAAGTGGAGAGGATTGCCCGCTCACTTTGGCCAGTGGTCGACCATTCATCAGAGAATGCTCCGCTGGTCGAAGAAGGGAGTTCTGGACAGAGTGTTTGAGGCTTTGAAAGAGCAGAGGAATGTCTCGCCAGAGGCGCTGTCTATTGACAGCACGAGTATCAAGGTTCACCCCGATGGAACGGGCGCGCTAAAAAAACGGCCCGCAGTCCATCGGAAGATCGAGCGGAGGCTGGAATACCAAGATTCATATGGTTGCTGCAAGCGATCGCCATGCAGTGAAGTTCTCGCTGTCGCCAGGGAACGCGCACGACGCGCCCGAAGGCCGCAAGTTGTTGCGCCAGAGGGGAAGGCAGACGGCAGGAGTGCCGTTGCTGATGGACAGGGCGTATGAAGGCGATGCGAACCGCCAGCAAGCCAAAGCGATGGGAATGAGTCCGATAGTGCCGCCCAAGAAGAGCCGTCTTCATCCTTGGCCATACGACAAAGAGCTATACAAGAAACGCAACGAAGTAGAAAGGCTATTCCGCCGGTTGAAAAGCTATCGCCGCGTGTTCTCCAGATTTGACAAACTGGATGTAATATTTATGGGGTTCATCGCATTCGCACTCATATTCGAAATGATCCGTTAGTGTCAACACACCCTAGATAGGACGCCAAGCCGTTACTAATCCATTGCCAAAGGCGGGCCGAAGGATTTTTAAACCATCCACCAATCCATCTTTGCCCGCCAAAAAAGTTTCCAAAAACAGCCCAAAATCGAATGTTTCCCCAATCTCGAAAAAGAGGAAAAATCAAAAACATCCGGGGTTGCCAAAATCCAGTGGGAGATTCGTTGAATCCGAGTCTTCCACTGAAATAGCACAATTGTTTGGATATGCAATGCGTCGAAAGAGCAGAATTCCCCTTCCCTATAGCCTCGGGAACCAGGCGGAATTTTCACATTCCCTACCAAAATAGTTTCTGGTCCGGCCTCAGAAAAACTCACTTGCTCTCCAACAAAAACGCTTGCAATGAGAAAACGACAACCGCCACACTAGCGACTACTAATGAGAACGCAAACTCACGCCCGTTAGCCAAACTCCATTCTAAAAAAGCCAAGCCGCAAACAAGCGCTATCACGGCCGCCTCCAAAAAAGAAATCAGAGCGAAAGTGGAAGAAAACAAAAAGAAGAAAGCCAAAAATTGATGCCAGAACACCGACACTCTTTTCTCCAAAGACAACACAACAAGAGCAAACCGAGAACGAATAGTCGCATCATATATTATTACAAATTTTGGACGCCGCCATCGTCTCTTGACTCATAACCCGACTGAACGCCAAGAGAGGGACTTTGACCCGGAAACAACATCGCGCACAATCCAGAAAAGTTCCATGCTTGCCTAAAAGAATTAGCGAAAAAGGCGGAGGAAGAGAAAGTCAGAAACGAGACTAAACTGGACGAGTTCTATAGCAGAGGTGGGAAGTTCACTGAAGAGAGACTCCAAGAAGACCGACTCTTTGTTGAGATGGAAAAGGCCGTGGAAGAAGCCGGAAAGCCCGCTCTTGAGATTATGAAACAACGGCGGATTCGGATTAATCACAACTTACTACAAGGTTTTTAGAATAGTCAATATGGCTATTTGCTGGAGTTTGAGCGCGGGCCTATCCCATCTTCGAAAAAGAAGGACTCGGTGTCAATCCGCTTCGAATTGCCGACAGCTTCAATACCTTAGAAAGTTACAGAGAATTTTATTTCCTCGGGCTTTTTGCCCGTTGTTCGCTTTGGCGTTTTCATTACTAAAAGAGATTATTCAGCCCGGTACTGAATCGCTGTTGCCGAGCGTATTCGATTACTTGTTATTCGCTTTGTTCATGCAATTGAAGAACGAGGTCGACTCGATTGTGTGAGATTAGGCCAGCGCTATTCATGGCGCTGTGGGTTGTTGGAACAGTTGGTCGCTTGTTGAATTTGCAGCGTTCGGCTTGGCGTTGGACGATGTTTTGGCCCGGCTCTTGGCGGCGAAAGTGGGAGTCAATGGTTGGACGGATTTGGCCTCCCTTGCTACGGGCGTCGGGCTCACAGGCGATAAACAAATGGCGGGCGACGTCGATTGACGACGATATTGCGCATTTCCTCAGAGTGAGCTTCAGTTGTTGCAATTGCGCAAAAACACTTGAAAGAAAGGTTTTGACGGCTGGTTTCTGATTGGGTAGCGTTAGGGAATGCGTGTTTTGATTTTATTGGCGGCAGTTTTTGGGTTGGTTGGCTTTATGGCGGCGGCGGATGAAGAAAAGGCAAGGGAGCGTCCGAATATTCTTTGGATTTATCTGGAGGACGTCAGTGGTTGGTTCAGTTGTTACGGCGAGACGTTGATTCAAACGCCGCACGTAGACGCTCTGGCGGAAGAGGGGATTCGCTTTGATCGTTTTTACACGCCGGCGGGAGTTTGTTCGGCGACGCGTTCGGCGATTATTGTTGGCGCGATGCAAACCAGTTTTGGAATTCACAACCATCGTAGCGGGCGATCTTCTTTTCGGGGGCAAAGCATGGGGGCGGATTTTGACGACATTCGGTTGCCGGCGGGGGTGAAAACCTTGCCGGAGCTTTTTCGGGAAGCCGGCTACTTTACTTTTAACGATTCGGGCAAGGACGATTATAACTTTCGGCATGATTTGGGCGCGATGTATTCGGTTCAGAAGCCGGGGACGCGATGGCGTCTCAAACCGGTGGGTCAACCTTTCTTCGGCCAAATTCAGTTGCGCGGCGGGAAGCTGGGATGGCGGGCGGAGGCGATTGTGGATCGAGAGGTCGTGCCTGTGCCTCCGTATTATCCGGACACGGATTTGGTGCGCGAGGAGATTGCCCATCATTATGACTGCTTATTGCACACGGACGGGCAAGTCGGGGAGATTGTGCGAGAATTGAAGCGGGACGGATTATACGCCAACACCGTGATTTTTCTGTTCAGCGACCACGGCTACAAGATGCATCGGCATAAGCAGTTTCTTTACGAAGGAGGCATTCGGATGCCTTTGATTGCGGCAGGGCCGGGATTGCCCCGCGGGGAAGTGCGGCGCGACTTGGTTAGCGGCATTGACTTGGCGCCGGCTTCTTTGGCGTTGGCCGGCATAGAGGCGCCGAAGTGGATGGAGGGATTAGACTTCCTCAGTCCGCAACATTCACCGCGTGAGTTCGTGGTGGCGGCTCGGGATCGTTGCGACTACACAATTGAGCGAATTCGTGCATTAGTCACGCCGCGCTTCAAGTATCTCCGCAACTACCTCACCGACCGCCCTTACATGCAACCTAACTACAAGGACGGTTGGCCGGTGTCCAAAGAGCTGCGCCGGCTAGCCGCTTCGGGCAAATTGAACGCGACGCAGATGTTATTTTTCGGGACTCACAAGCCGGCCGAGGAACTTTACGACCTGCAAAATGACCTCCACGAAATCTACAACCTGGCGAACAACCCGCGATTTCACAAAGTGTTGCAAGACCATCGCAAACTGCTTCAAAATTGGATTGACAAGAGCGGGGATCAAGGAATGGCAAAGGAGGCGGACGACGGCCTGTTGGCAACGCTAAAACGATGGGGAAACAAGTGTGTGAACCCGGAATACGACCGAGTGCGGCATCGGCTAAAAAAGTGACAAGTTCGTTTGGAAAAAACTCTAATCGCGCTGTTTTTCAAATTAGCGGATATAATGGTAAAATGATTTTCTCTTTTGTTTGGTGGCAACTTTGTTTAAAGTTATTTTCAAATTTATAATATTATGAGTGAGAAACCTAAAAAAGAATTCGCCGGCAATCGGCGGCAGTTTATCAAATCCTCTTCGGCGGTAGTTCTCGGCGGGGTGGCCGCACCCTACCTCGGCTTGAGGCAGTCTTTGTTGGGGCAGAATGCCGAGACGATTCGGGTAGGATTGATCGGCTGCGGCGGGCGGGGTTCGGGCGCTGCGAGGCAAGCTCTGAATGCGGATTCCAACGTGCGCTTGACGGCGATGGGCGACGTGTTTTCGCATCGGCTGCAAGGAAGCTGGAACAGTTTGAAGCGAGCCGCCAAAGAGAAAGTGGACGTCGATCCGGCAATGCGCTTTCTTGGTTTGGACGCCTATCAGAAGGTAATTGACAGCGGCATCGACGTGGTCATTCTAACTTCGCCTCCTGCGTTTCGGCCTCAGCATCTTAAGGCGGCCGTTGACGCCGGCAAGCACGTGTTCTGCGAAAAACCTATGGCTACAGACGCTCCCGGTCTGCGGTCGGTCATGGCTTCGGTTGCCGAAGCAAAGCGGAAACGACTAGCGATTGTGGCCGGCTTCTGTTGGCGTTACGATTTTCCGCGCCGAGCGTTTTACCAAAGGATTCACGACGGAGACATCGGCGACATCCGATCCATTTACGCCACTTACTACACCGGCCCTGTGAATCCCATCGTTCCGGAAACCCAACGCCAAGCGGATATGACGGATTTGGATTGGCAGCTTCGCTATTGGCAGAACTTCGTCTGGCTGAGTGGAGACAGCATTTGTGAGCAGGCCATTCACAGCGTGGATAAAATTGCATGGGCTTTGCAGGAGGAAATGCCCGTCAAGGCCGTTGCCAATGGGGGGCGGCAAATTCCAGCTCACGGAGGCAACATCTACGATCATTTCTCGGTCGTCTATGAATACAAGAGCGGGCTTCGGACCCATTTAGGCAGTCGGCAGATCGCTGGTTGTTACAACGAGAACAGCGATTACATTTACGGATCTAAGGGAACGGGACTCATCAACGGATGGAGAGACGTGCGCATTGAAGGGGAAAACCCGTGGCGCTATGAAGGGCCGAAGGAAGACATGTATCAAGTCGAGCATGATGAATTGTTTGCGTCTATTCGCAAAGGCGAGCTGATCAACGACGGCGACTGGATGGTGACCAGTTGCATGATGGGAATTCTGGGGCGCATGGCCGCCTACACGGGACGAGAGGTTACTTGGGAGGAGGCCATGAATTCGCAGGAACAATTAGTTCCGGACGATCTGGATTGGAATAGAGAATTGCCGGTGAGGCCGATGGCGCTTCCGGGGCGAACGGCGTTGCTTTAATCTTTCCCGACGTGCCAAAGGCTCTACCAGAGTGTTGGTTCTCAATTCCGCAAATCTAAGGCAAGGTTTTGGCCGGCCACCGCTGTGTTGTTTCTAATATAAATCTATGCTTGTTTTTATGACACAAAAAACTAAATACCCGTATTCTCGCGCTGTTTGCGGGATTCGAGTTTTGAATCTTTTGGCGGCGTGCTTGTTATGGGTGTCGTTGCCCTTATGCCTGCAAGGCATTAGTCGTCCCAACATTGTGATTGTTATGGTGGATGACATGGGATTTTCAGACATCGGTTGTTACGGCGGAGAGATTGAAACACCTCACTTAGATCAATTAGCGGCCAATGGATTGCGGTTTAAACAGTTTTACAATACGGGGCGATGCTGTCCGACCCGGGCGAGTTTGATGACGGGACTGCATCCGCATCAGGCAGGAATCGGCCATATGACCGAGACGCCGGAACATCCCAGCCCGTTGGAAAACGAGCCGTATCAAGGATATCTGAACGATCGCTGTGTTACTCTGGCGCAAGTTCTAAAACAGGCGGGTTACCATACGCTGATGGCCGGCAAATGGCATTTGTCCTACCATCGCCGAGAAGGGTGGCCCTTGCAACGGGGGTTCGACAAATACTTCGGCATATTAGCTGGAGCCTGCCATTATAGAAAACCTTCGGGGCGGCGGGGATTGACTTATATGAACGAGCCGGTGGAGACTCCGCAAAGATTTTACACGACCGACGCCTTCACGGACTATGCCTGCCGATTTGTCGAAGAATCGTTGGCCGAGGAGGAGAAACCGTTTTTTCTTTACTTAGCCTACACGGCGCCGCATTGGCCGTTGCAAGCCAAGCATCAGGATTTGGCGAAGTATGAAGGAAAATACATGATTGGGTGGGAGGTGATTTCTCGACGCCGGTTGGCAAGGCAGCGAGCGATGGGACTCATCTATCCGGACTGGAAGCCGGCACCTCATGAAGGCCCTAAGTGGGAGACGCTTAGCTCGCAACAGAAACGCATCTCGGACTTAAGAATGGCGGCTTATGCCGGCTGCGTGGACTCGGTGGATCAGAACATAGGAAAACTGATGACGAAGTTGAAGGAATTGAAGCAGCTCGACAACACGGTTTTTTTCTTTTTATCAGACAACGGGGCCTGCGCCGAGGGCGGCGTGCTTGGTTCCGGCAACGAGGAAAGCATACGAAATCCATTAAGCACTCAGGGAACGGCCGGTCCTCGTTGCGGACGGGCGTGGGCAAACGCTTCCAATACGCCCTTCCGATTGTATAAACATTTTGTCCACGAAGGAGGGATGGCGACTCCGCTGATCGTTCACTGGCCTGCGGGCATTGCGCCTTCCCGCCGTGGAACTTGGGTAGAGTCTTTTGGTTATCTCCCGGATTTCATGCCCACTTGTCTGGAATTGTCTGGCGGCGAGTATCCAAGTCGTTTTGCCGGTTCGCCGGTGACTCCGCATTCTGGCAAATCCTTGATTCCGTTGCTGACAAAGGGCGACTCGCCGATCCATCAAGGCTCGGTTTTCTGGGAGCACGAGGGCAATCGAGCCTTGCGGGAAGGGGATTGGAAGTTGGTTTGGAGTTCGGACGGCCCTTGGGAACTTTACAACATGGCTTGGGATCGGACGGAGATGAACAATTTGGCGGATCAACGGCCGCGGCTGGCTGCTGACATGCAACGGCGTTGGGAAGGCTGGGCACGGCGAACCGGCGTTCAATTCCAAACTTCGTTTAACTATTACCAAATGATCCGACGCCACGTCAAAAACCAGAAGGCGTCTCAGTAGTTTGGCCGGATTTGCGAGGAGATTGCCAAGAGTTGTTTCCTTTTGCCGAAAAATGGGATTGGGGTGGAGGACGGTTTGCCGTTTTTTTCCTTGCCAAAGGAGGTCTTGTTTGCCATAAAGTTTGTGTTTTGCGTTGTACACTGTTCTGGCCTATGCGATTTTTTTTGATTCTCGGATGGATGGTTCTCTTCTTTTGTCTTGCCGCATCGCCGCCGGCGTTGGCTCAGGAAAGCGGTGCTAGCGTTTCCAAGCTGGACATTGACCAACGGATCGACAACGCCATCGGGCCGATCTCAAAGGCCTTGTCTGAGGTCGTTTTCTTTCCGGTAACCATTTTAGGGGAGAAGGTTCCGGTCGTGTTGATTCTATTGGCCTGCACGGCGGTTTTCCTGACCTGTTTCTTTGGCTTCATTAACTTTCGCGCCTTCAAGTTGGCATTGCGCACGGTGCGCGGGAAGTATTCCAGCCGCAAGGATCCGGGGGAGATCACTCATTTTCAGGCGCTTTCTGCGGCTTTGAGCGCTACGGTGGGGATCGGAAACATTGGCGGCGTGGCCATTGCGATAGGGATCGGCGGGCCGGGCGCTGTTTTTTGGATGATTTTGATCGGGATTTTTGGGATGACTTCCAAATTCTGCGAATGCACTTTGGGAGTTCGCTATCGACAGATTGACCGGCAGGGCAAGGTTCACGGCGGCGCTATGTATTACCTGCGCGACGGCCTCAAAGAGCGATTTGCTGGGAAATCAGTAAGAAAAGTGCTGGGCGCGCTGGGATCGATTCTGGCCGTTTTGTTCGCGCTGGCTTGCATCGGCGGGGCTTTGGGTGCCGGAAATATGTATCAAGTCAATCAAGCCCATGCCCAGTTCTCCGCAACTTTCGGCTTGTTTCAAGAAAGCAAGATCGTGTTTGGCGTTCTATTTGCCGTGTTGGTGGGGCTGGTTATCATTGGGGGAATCGTTTGGATTGCCCGGGTGACGGAGATTCTCGTTCCCTTCATGTGTGTGATATATCTGCTGGCTTCCGCCGTGGTTTTGCTTTCCCATTTTTCGGAAATCCCGGACGCAATCGTCTTAATCATCAAAAGCGCGTTTTCGTCTGAAGCGGCCGGCGGCGGCTTCTTGGGCGCCTTGATTCAGGGCATCCGGCGGGGTGTTTTCTCCAACGAAGCGGGCGTTGGCTCCGCGCCCATTGCCCACTCCGCAGTGAAAACTGACAAACCGGCCAGCGAAGGCTTGGTGGCTTTGCTGGAGCCGTTTGTGGACACCGTGGTGGTTTGCTCGACGACGGCGTTGGTGATTGTGGTGACCGGAATGTGGAAGATTGACGCCAACGTCGGCGCCGTTCCCATCAACGCCTACACTCAAGCGCAGCAGACGGCGCCGACAAAGGAGTTGCCGCCGGGAACTTTGTTGCAAGTGGCGCAAGTAAAGCAAGAAAATCAAAAATGGAAGAAGCAAACCTGGAGCAAAGTGCAAGCGCAAGATGGCGGCGAAGGATGGATTTTCTCCGAAGACTTGGTTGCGGAAACCGAGTCCATGGGACTTTTTGACATCGCCTTCAATTTCTTCAAGCAATTGTCTTTTTCCGCCAGCGCCTTGGCGGAGGAAGAAGCAAAAATAATCGTGCATTTGGGCGATAAAGCAAAAGAACTCAAAACATCTCCCGGACAAGAATCAGAAGCGGCCGCAACCGTGCCCGCCAAAATGCCGGTGAGGGAGTTGGAAAAATGGTCTCAAGTGATCGTGCGCGGCGAGGACGACGGCGAAGAAACCTTCTGGGTGCAGGATGCTGACTTGATGCAACGAACGGGCGATAAAGCGGGAATCTGGCTCACTTCCCAAGCCTTTGAGAAAGTCATCGGCTGGTTTCCGATCATCCTTTCCATCGCGGTGTTGCTCTTTGCTTTTTCCACCATGATTTCCTGGTCTTACTACGGAGAACAAGCCGTCGGCTATCTCACGGGAAACAACAAAACCGTCAACCTAATCTACAAGCTGGCTTTTTGCGCTTGCGTCATTGTCGGCGCTTCCGCTTCCTTGGGGAGAGTTCTCGATCTCTCAGACGCGCTTTACTTTTCTATGGTCGTGCCGAACTTGATCGGGCTTTACGTGCTCCTGCCGGTCGTTCGCAAAGAGTTGCGCCGCTATCGGGAGCACGTCGACGCTGTTGACAAAGAGAGCAATCCAAAAACATAACAGACGAAACAAAACAAATCGAGGAGACTCAATATGACGGAATCAAACAATAAAACGGATGAAGGCAATGTCCTTGAGGTTGCAATCCGCGCCATCGTTGCCAAAGCCTGCAAGCAAGCGCAAATCAAAGAAGAATTCCACAAAAAGATTCAAACCCTCTTGTACAACGAGGCTTTGTTTAAATGCGCCATTCGTACAAAACAAGACTATGACTGCTTGATGCACTCAGATGTTCAAATGAGACTGCTCCATCAATTGTCGAACTGCTCAAAACTCGACTTTGGGAAAGGAGGAAGGTGGATGGATTTTGAATCCGAAGCATATCGCTGGATTAATCATACCGCCAAAGAGATCGCAGACGAATTAGAAAAACAACTTCAAGTCATCGACTTGACACCAGTCGTTCTGTATCCAACAGCAACCAGCAAAGTGCAACTGGTCGTCGACTTTGACGATTCTATCGCAGAGGTTCTCTACTATCCAAAAGGGGTTCCAGAAGAAGAAAATGGTCCAGAAGAACAAACCCTGCAGTTCCCTGAAAGTGATTAGCATAACCCAAGAAAGAAGACCTCCATGCCAACAACACTCTTTGAAAAACAAAAATATCGAAGAGACAAAAGAAAAAAGAAATAAAAAGCAATAGCATCCCTAACAAATGCTAAAACACCAAAAAGCAATCAAGCGAAGATTGCCTTCAAATACTCCAGACTCTTTTTGGCAATAGTTTCCGGGCCTTCCGCAAAATCAAAAACCTCCACTGAAACATAACCATTGTAGCCGGTTTCTTTTAGCGCTTCGGCAATCGGTTTGAAGTCAATATCTCCAAAGCCAGGCCCTTTGAGATTTCTATCATTAGCGTGAAAGTAGGCAAACCGACCGATAGAATTCCGTATAATATCCGCAATCGGTTTTCCCATAGAACTCATCGCCTTGACATCTAAAATGATTTTGAAGTAGGGCGAATCTAACTCTTGGGTAAAGCGAATGGCTTCTTCGGCCGTGTTAATGAAATCGGTTTCCGACGGCGCCAATGGTTCGAGACAAATAACCACATCTCGCTCCGCCGCGCGGGGAATTGCCGGAGCAAATACTTCCTTTGCCCAGTTCCAAGCTTGCGCCAAGGAAACGCCGGGCAAAAGACTGCGCTGTTTTGGCGAGCCAACCACAATAAACGATCCTCCCAAGTCTGCGCAGAAATCCACCAAATCACAAAAGTATCGGGCCGTTCTTTTCCGAACGGCGGCATCGCTATGCGTCATATGCATTCCCTCGGTTTGAACCAGCACCCAGTGAACCGCCGAAATCTCCAAGCCAATTTCACTGGCCGTTCGGCGAATTTGAGCGCGCCTCTTTGCCGAAACTTCCGTCACATATTTAGCCAGCGTAAAAGGCGCCACTTCAATGGCGTCGTAACCGACGGCTTTGACAAACTGCATCGCTCTTTCTATTTCCCAACCTTCAAAAATCTCGTTGCAAATCCCAAACTTCATATCCCCGCAATTACAACGCAAACCGCCCCCATAAACAAAAGAAAACTTGCCCTCCTGCAAAACAATCACTACAAACTCCCTAACAAGTTTAACAAAATGTCCAACGAAACAATAACGACGCCAACCAGACAAACCGCTATGTTTAACCAAACCATACCAACCGCAGACCGGCCAATCCGCCGCTTCACAAAAAACCAAAAACCTTGCGCAAAAGCTCCGATTCATCGCTCTTGTCGCCACCATTGCTTTCCCGCTTCTAAATCCTAACGCCGCTTCGCTCCACGACGCCGCTCGCGATGGAAATTTGGGCGAAGTCAACCGCCTCATCGCCGCCGGTGCCGACGTCAATGCAAGGAACAATAGCGGATGGACACCACTGCACTGGGCAGGGAGTGCGGATATCGCGAATCGACTGGTTATTGCCGGAGCCGATATCGACGCTAAGGATAATAATGGAAAAACGCCGCTACACTTGAGCTGGAGAAATGCGGACGTCGCAAATGCTTTGATTGCGGCCGGCGCTGACGTCAACACCAAGGATAATAACGGAGAAACTCTGCTCCATGACGCTATTCAGAAGCGGACGGGCAATTTCGCTAATGCAAAACTAGACGAAGTGAACCGCTTGCTTGCCGCCGGTGTCGACGTCAATGCTAAAGACGATATTGGACAAACACCACTGCATATGGCTGATGAGGGCATCACAGCGAATGTTTTGCTTGAGGCGGGTGCGGAAGTTAATGCAAAGAGCAATAGTGCGTGGACTCCTTTTCACTTGGCTGTTCAATACATATGGGAAAGCGTGGACGTTTTGCTTGAGGCCGGTGCCGATGTGAATGCTAAGGCCCGAGGGGGATGGACGCTGTTGCATATGAGCTGGCACGATGAAACTGTAAACACTTTGGTTGCTGCAGGCGCTGATGTGAATGCCAAGAGTGACACTGGCTGGACGCCGCTTCATACGGCCGCTAGGGATGGGTATAGTGAATTCGTAAGCGCTTTAGTTGCGGCGGGGGCGGATGTCAATGCTGTGAATAATAACGGAGAGACGCCTCAGGATGTGGCTACACAATATGGAAATTATAGTCCTGACGAAGCTGCGGCAATTTTAGACGCATTGACGCCGACGGAGGCTTTTTCTGCGCCGCCGGGAGAGCCGATTGTGGGAATGGCGGCGTTGACGATTGAGCGGGTTGGAGAGGAAAGGACGGAAGTTCGTTGGCAAGAGGGCGTGTTGCAGTTTTCTCCGGAGGCGGATGGGGAGTGGCGGGATGTGATTTTGGATCAAGGTTTTTTCCGCCTGAGGCCGCAAGATTAGTATTCGTTAGAGGCGAGTGATTTTGTGGATTTTCTTTCGATTGTTCAGGGACAAAGAAAAGAAACAAAATAAGGTGAGAAATGCCGGCGGTGATTTTGCAATTCAAAGGCGAGAATAAAAAGAGGCTAGGGTTGGGAGAGGAGCCAGAGGGTTTGGTAAGGTTCTAGTGTAATGGGGGATTGGGGGCGGGACCATTCGGTGTTGGAAATGAGTTCGCGCGGTTTTTCGGCGGCGATGAATGGGCGGATTTCCAGTTTCAAAGATTGATCGGTGAAGTTGAACAAGCAAAGGACTTGATTGCCGGAAGTGGATTTTCGCAGCAGGGCAAATACTTTGTCGTCTAGATCGAGGATTTCTTGGGAAGCATCGGGATGGAAGGGATCGCAAAGGGCTCGTCTTTTGAGGATTTCAACGAGGCGGAAGAAAATTCGATGGCAAGAGGATTGTGGATTTTGGAGGATTTGTTCGAGTTCCTTTTCGTCCCATTTTTTTCGGTTGATTCTTCGCGGCATTCCAGAGGCTTCGACGCCCGGATAGTCGTTTTGGGTGGCCGTGAGGCTGTGCAGATAGACGCCGGGAATTCCTTTCAGGGATAAGGCGACGAGTTGAGAGCATAGAAACTTGGCTTCGCTTTGGCGGCTGTTTTTCGGTTCTATGTCGCTCAGGGCGGAAAAGTAAGTGGCGTTGATTTCGTAAAGACTTTTAGATCCGTCAGGCTGGGAGCGATAGGAGAGGAGGCCGCCGCGTTTTTTGACTTCGGCGCATAGAAAGTCTATCTCTTCGGACGGCAAAATGCCTTCGAGAGGACGCACCCCAATGCCGTCGTGCGAGGCGGTGAAGTTGAAAAAAGCGGTGTTAGGCGGCAACTTTGGCAGCGATTTTGCCCATTGGGAGAGGTGCTTGGCGGTGTTCTTCAGGAGGCCGTGAAGCAACAGCGGCGGCAGAGAGAATTGATAAATCATATGCGCTTCGTCGCCGTCGCCAAAGTAGCGGATGTTTTCTTTCTGCGGGACGTTGGTTTCTGTGAGAAGAAGGACTGAAGGAGCGGCGATTTGCAGAATGTCGCGGAGAAGTCGGATGATTTCGTGGGTTTCTTCTAAGTGCAGGCAGGTGGTGCCGTTTTTTTTCCATAGAAAGGCGACTGCGTCGAGTCGGATGATCCGGGCGCCGTTGGCGATGTAGTGAAACAACACGTCCAGCATTTCAAAAAACACGTCGGGATGGCGCCAGTTCAAATCCACTTGATCCGCCGAGAACGTCGTCCATACGTGTTTCTGTCCGGATTTGGTGGTGACGGGCGTAAGCAACGGACTGGTGCGGGGACGGACAACTTGTGAAAGATCGGTGTTGGGCGATTCTTCAATGAAAAAATTGCGATACGGCAAGATGCAGTTTCGATAATCGCGGAACCACGGACTTTTGCTGGAGACGTGATTGAGAACCCAATCGAACATTAGGTCAAAGTGATCCTTCAAAGCGCGGATGTGTTGCCAATCTCCCAATGCAGGATTTACTTTTCGATAATGGATCACCGAGAACCCGTCGTCAGAAAACCAAGGATAGAACGGCAGGAGATGAATTGTGGAAAACGCTCCCGTCCAATGCCGCGCGGCAAACTGCCGCAAAGTGGACAACGGAGGTTTCCCCGGAGAGCAAACAGAATCGCCGTAAGTGATTAGCACGGCGTCTTTCTCGCTCCAGAGGCTTGAGGGGGTTTTTGCGCCTGCGGGTTGCGCCGAATTGGCCGGCGCAAGATCATAGCCGACGCCGTAGCGCCCAATCATCATGCGAAGCCGATTCATCGATTGCTCTGCGCAATCGGGATAAAGCCGCTTCAATCGAGAACGCAGGCGGTCAACAATGTCTTGAGGCAACAAATGAGTCATGTCCGCGAATTCAACACTCAAACGCAGTTCTTGACAAACCATGAATGCCGGCCACAAAAAGCCAAACCCAAACGACGTGCCTTCCTATAAAGGGGAAATATCCTTGTATTTTGACGAGGAAAGCCAACATTTTTCTCTGCTTTTCAGACGACATCGAGATTGGCCAGAATGGACGGGCAGTCGCAAGATTGAATCAAAACAATTTGCCGGAGCCTCGTTTTTCTCTCACGATTACTGCCCAACCCGAATCTCTCGGAAGTTCTCCCTCGCTCCGAACGGCCACTTTGGCAAAGGCCGCTAATGCGCCGCGTTTCGATGCGGAAACGGGGTCCACAAAATTCTCAAGATAGAAACTCGGCTCGTTGGCGCGAAGGGTTAAAAGCCTCGCTACCAATTCTTTTGCAAGCCTGGGGCGCTCCCGGCTTTGGCCGGAATTCTGCATCAGTTTGCCCAAGTGCGGATGATGTAAAATCAACCCCTTGGATGCTTGCCCCCTCAGCCAATCTTCCCGCAAGTCCACGAGGATGAGGTGATGATTGTCCAGCAAGTCTTCGCGCAGGATGCTAAAACCGCCCAGTTGAACGGACATGCCGAGAACGCCGACAAATCGTTCCTCGTCAGAGCCCGGACTGATGAAGACCGGCACAGAATAGGCCACTTTGAGCGAGGCGTCCGAAGTGCTTTGATACACGACCGAATGATGCGGACCCTCGATGTAAGGCGGATCGCCGGGCAACGGATCGTCATCTTTCGTTTGAGGAAAATCCCGGCCGTTCCCGTGAAAGTAATCTCGGTGGGCGTAGTTCTTTCCGATGGACCGAAGGCTGAGCGGCGAACGCGCCACTTGCATCCCCTGCGCGTTGCAGAGAAACCAAGAAGCGGATTTGAGCCCGTCAAATGAATTTCGATGATGTTTGAGACGGGCTTGAAGAATGTTTGCGGTGGCGTCACGCTCGCTGGCATCCAACGATCCCAAAGCCTCCAGCAGGCGAGGATCCCGCGCAGCTAAGTTTAACGCCTGCCAGCGGTTGCTCATCTCCAAAGCCACCGTTTGGGCCGCAAATTTGACGGCGGTTTCCATAGACTCGCGGGTTTTGCCTTCCGTGGCTTCAGCAAATCGCCACAAGGAAACAGAGCTGATTACCAACACAAAAACTAAGGCCAACAACAGCGCGCCGGCTATTTTGGCGGCGCCTTGGTGACTTCGTTGCCAGCGAAGCACTTTCTCGGCTGCCGTCTCCGAATGTCCCGAAACGGGTTCTCCCGCCAAATAACGTTGAACGTCGTCGGCCACTTCGCTCGCTCGCTCATAAACGCCGGCGTCATCGTTGCCCAAAGCGCGCAGGCAGATGCTTTCCAAAGCGGCGGGAATGGTTTTGTCGATTGCCCTCGGACTTCGGATGGTTTCGCCTTTTGGATTGCGGCTTTCGGGGGACGGGCTTTGCGATTCACCGACCACCCGGTTGGCAAGCAGTTTGTAAAGCACCGCGCCGAGGCTGTAAACGTCCCAAGCCCGACTGGGCGGCGACGTTCCCGCAAGTTGATCCGGGTGGCAATAGCCTTGAGTTCCCGCGCCGCAAAGGCCGTGTCGTTCCACCAAGCCGGCGAAGTTTCCGGGAGACACAACCGCCGCCAATCCCCAATCAATCACATAAGTCTCTCCAAACGCGCCGAGCAAGATGTTCTGCGGTTTGAGATCGCAATGCACAACGCCGCGTTCGTGAGCATAGGCAATGGTCTGCGCCGCGGAAACGAAATGAGCCAAAATCTTTCGCAACGCCAGCATTTGCTCCCGTTTGGTTTGCGTCTTCCGCTCTCGATGATAGGCATGGATCGCTTCTTCAAACGTCGGCCCGATAACATAACGCATTGCGTAGAACGGCAAATTATCAGCCGTCCGCCCAAAGCCGTAGACCGGAAGAACGCCGGGATGATCCAACCGCCCGGTAATTTTGGCCTCGTTCAAAAATCGCTCTTGATGGAGAGGGCTGTTCTTGGACGGTTTCATAAACTTCACGGCCACGTCGCGCCGTAGCTTTGAGTCCCTAGCCCGTCCAACAATGCCCATGCCGCCAAAGTCAATCGGCAAAAGCTCGCTCAATCGCAAAGTCAAAACCGCTTCTTTTTGGGGAAGAGACTCCGCAAGCGGTGCTTCGTCGCCCTCCAAAACGCCTTCCTCTTCCAACAGAACGCCGACTTTTTCCAAATCGGCAATCTGCCGCCCCACTTCTACCGCCAGTTCAGGACAATCCGCGCAGAGTTCATCCACGCTCGGCGCCTTGCCCGCCCTCTTTTCCTCTTCCCAACGCTCCAAAAGCGCGTCGACGTCGCTTTGCATCGAAGCCTTGCTGCCGGAAGATTGTTTTTCGCGCTTCATGCCAAACGAACTGCCCCGTCAATCCCAGATTACCGGCTCAACGCCGCCGCTAAGGCCAGCTTCGCACTGCGCCAACGCCGCCGAACCGTCCGCGCATCGACGCCCAAAACCTCCGCGCACTCCTGCTCCTTCAAACCGTGATAAAAGCGCAAATTGAACATTTCCTGATGCGAAGGAGGCAAGCAGTGAATGATGCTGTGAATCTCCGCTCGCATCGCCTGCCGGTCGGGAGTGTTGGTGTCCTTACCTTCCAAAACAGCGTCGCGCAAGTTCTCCGCCGTCTGCCCATCCCAGTTCATATCCAACGCCGCCTCCCGCACTCCCCTGCCATTCCTTCCATAATGCTTGCGCAAAAGATCAATCAACACATTGCGGATCAAAACAGCGGAAAATGAAAAAAAGTGCGCGGAATTTTCAAATTCCTTTCTCGCCAGTTCCTTCAACAACTTCGGCCAAACCTCCCCCATCACGTCGCCGGTTTGCTCGTAAGCGGCCACGCCGGGAAATTGACCGCGGAGCTTTTGACACAAACGATTCAAACGATGAAACACAGACTCCACCAACTCATCCCGCGCGACGGTATTCCCATCTTTGGCCACCGCCAAAAGCCGTGTGACGCGATGCGCGGCAGATTGAGATGCGGCAGTTTTTGGATTCATCTCGTCTCCCAAAATACAATGCAACTAACGAACACAAACACTCCGCCACTATACGGCAAAACTCTCAGAAAACGAACTTCTTTTCCCTTCGTCTCAAAAGCCAAAGCGCATTCCAGACTCTCGCCTTCTTTTCCGCCAAGTTTGGATATTTTCCCTTTTCAATCTCAGCGCCATCAACTGCGTCACCGTCGGACTTGCCATCCCTCTCTGCTCCCTCCCCCTTCGCCACCATTTGAAACCATCAACACGAATCACCAACCATTAAACCGCGTTAACGAATTTATAGAATTCCGCAAACTATTCTCTGCCGATAGCTTTCAAAAAATACTTATGCCCCCAATCATTACCTAATCTTGCGGCCTCAGGCGGAAAAAGCCTTGATCCAAAATCACATCCCGCCACTTCCCATCCGCATTGGGAGAAAACTGCAACACCCCGCCTTCCCAACGAACTTCCGTCCTTTCCTCTCCAACCCGCTCAATCGTCAGCATCGATGTTCCCACCATCGGCTCTTCCATTGGTTCCCCCGGCTCCGCAGGAGAAACCTCCATCGGCGTCAATGCGTCTATAATTTCTACAGCTGCCTCAGAAGAAGGATCTCTATATTGTATAGCCACATCCTGAGGCGTCTCTCCGTTATTATTCACAGCATTGACATCAGCACCGGCCGCAACTAAAGCCCTTACGAATTCACTATACCCATCCCTAGCGGCCATATGAAGAGGCATCCAACCAGTGTCACTCTTGGCATTCACATCAGCACCAGAAGCAACCAAAGCGTTTACAGTTTCAACGTGCCAGCTCATATGCAACGGCGTCCATCCACCTCGGGCCTTAGCGGTGGCATCGGCGCCTGCCGCAAGCAAAACGTCCACGAATCTTCTGTTGATTTTAGCCGCCCAGTGTAGTGGTGTCCATCCGCTATTGTTCCTTGCGTCGATATCAGATCCAGCGGCCAGCAGGGCGTATACGATCGACGGGTTCCTCCATATCTCACTATAAGAAATGGCTTGGTATAACGGCGTCCGGCCTTTGTTATCTTTGGCATGGACATTGGCACCGGCAGCAAGCAGGGTGTATACAAGAGGCGAATTCCATCGGACGGCTAGGTGCAAAGGGGTTTGTCCGTCGTTGTTCTTGGCGTTAACATCCGCGCCGGCTATAAGCAGGTCGTTCACTGCATAATCCAAATATCCAATAGCAGCGTTATGCAGCTGAGTGTCTCCGTTTTCGTCCTTAGCGTTGACATCATCGATGCCATGGTCAGTGCTAATCAAATCTTTCAAAATAGCCGCCCAATTTGTGTTTATATCCAACGGAGTTTTTCCTTCATTATCCTTGGCGTTGACGTCGGCACCGGCCGCAAGTAAGGGTTTCATGATATTCACAATAACTTCTTCTGGTGCTGAAGAAGGAGCAAAAGAAACACGATGCAGTGGCGTCCGCCCATCGTTGTCTTTAGCGTCGACGTCAGCACCAGCGGCAAGTAAAGCATTTATGGCGTCCACATTTATTAGCAAGTGCAGTGGAGTTCTTCCTTCATTGTCCTTAGCATTGACGTCGGCTCCGGCAATAATCAACCGACTCACATTATCCGCACTCTCTGCCCAGTACAACGGCGTTTGCCCGAAGTTATCTTTGACGTTGATGTCTGCCCCGGCGATAAGCAAGGCTTCCACAATGTGGACTCCACCACCTAAGGGAACGCCGGACGCCCAGTGTAGCGGTGTTCTTCCCTTGTTTTCCTTGGCGTTCACATCGGCGCCAGCAGCGACAAGGGCTTTCACAATGGAAACAGTACTTTGGTACGATTGGTGCAATGGTGTTGCTCCATCGTCATCCTTGGTGTTGACGTCGGTGCCGGCGGCGATGAGACGGTTGACTTCGTCTAGATTTCGATTCTTGACGGCTTCGTGGAGTGGGGAGGCATTGGGGTTTAGAAGCGGGAAAGCAAGGGCAGCGGCAAGGGCGATGAAGCGGTGGATTGGCCGGATTGCGATTGGAATGGTTTGGTGGAACATAGCAGTTTGTTTCGTTGGCATCGTCATGGCTTTCATTGGATATTTGTTAAAGTTGGAAGGGAATTTGTAGCGATTGTTTTGCCGGTGGGCAAGTTTTCTTTTTATTCAAATCAGCCATCGCTGGCTGGAGTATTGCATTTCTCGCAAAAATAAAAAAAGAGGCTGGCTTGGAAGCCAACCTCTTGCAGTTTCTCTTTTACTCAGGCGGGTTTAGTACATACCGCCACCGCCGGGTCCGTGATGGTCACCGCCGGGAGCGGGTTTTTCCGGCTCGGGGATTTCGGTGATCAGGCATTCGGTGGTCAAGAGCAACCCGGCGATGGAAGCCGAGTTCTGCAGTGCGGTTCGCGTTACTTTTGTTGGGTCCACAACGCCAGCTTTGACGAGGTCTTCGTATTTGCCGGTGGCGACGTTGTAGCCGTCGCTGGATTTGCGCTTTTTGACTTCCTGCACAATCAGCGAGCCTTCTTCGCCGGCATTGGCGGCCAACGCCCGCAAGGGCTCTTCCACCGCTCGCTGGACAATTTTGACGCCGATTTCCTCGTCATCGTTGGCCGCCTCCACTTTTTTGATTGCCGGAACGCAACGCAACAGAGCGACTCCGCCTCCGGGGACGATGCCTTCTTCCACTGCGGCGCGGGTGGCGTGCAGAGCGTCTTCCACGCGGGCTTTCTTTTCCTTCATCTCGGTTTCGGTTGCGGCGCCGACGTGAATTACGGCCACGCCTCCCGCCAACTTGGCCAAGCGCTCTTGCAATTTTTCACGGTCGTAGTCCGAAGTGGTTTCTTCGATCTGTCGGCGAATTTGTCCCACGCGGCCTTGTATGGCGGAGGATTTGCCGCTGCCTTCGACAATGGTGGTGTTTTCTTTGTCCACGACGATGGACTTGGCTTTGCCGAGGTCTTCCACTTGGATGTTTTCGAGCTTGATGCCGAGGTCTTCGGTGATGCAACGCCCGCCGGTGAGAATGGCAATGTCTTCCAGCATGGCCTTGCGGCGGTCGCCGAAGCCGGGGGCTTTTACGGCGCAGACGTTCAGCGTGCCTCGCAGTTTGTTGACTACAAGGGTCGCCAGCGCTTCTCCTTCGACGTCTTCGGCGATGATCATCAGCGGTTTGCCTACTTTGGCCACTTTCTCCAGCAAAGGAAGCAAGTCTTTCAGGCTGGTAATCTTCTTCTCAAAGATTAGAAGGTAGGCGTCCGCCAAGCGAGTTTCCATCGATTCGGAATCGGTTACGAAGTAAGGAGAAAGGTAGCCCTTGTCGAACTGCATTCCCTCCACAACGTCCAAAGTGGTTTCGATGGACTTCGCCTCTTCCACTGTGATGGTGCCGTCTTTGCCAACCTTGTCCATTGCGTCCGCGATGATTTCCCCGATGGCTGGATCCCAATTCGCCGAAACGGTGGCGACTTGTTTGATTTCGTCTTTGTCTTTGACCTTCTTGGAAATCTTGGCCAATTGCGTCACTCCGGCATCCACCGCTTTTTGAATGCCGCGCTGGATACCGATGGGGTTGGCGCCGGAAGTGACGTATTTCAAGCCTTCGCGGTAGACCGATTCAGCCAAAACGGTTGCCGTAGTGGTTCCGTCGCCGGCGGCGTCGCTGGTTTTACTGGCCACTTCGCGAACCATCTGAGCGCCCATGTTTTCGTAGGGATTGTCCAATTCGATTTCCTTGGCGACGGTCACGCCATCTTTGGTTACCGTCGGAGAACCGAATTTTTTGTCGAGTACCACGTTGCGTCCCTTGGGGCCGAGTGTTGCGGAAACAGCCCGGGCAAGTTTATTGATTCCTCGCAGTAACGTCTGACGAGCTTTCTCGTCAAATTCCAATTGTTTTGCAGCCATAGTTCTAGTCTTTCTTTTTTCTTAGTGAATCTTATTAGTCAACAATTGCCAGAATATCGTCCGAATTCAGAATTTTGTATTCTTTGCCGTCGAGTTTGATCTCCGTGCCGCCGTATTTGCTAACTAGCACGCGATCTCCTTTCTTCACTTCGAAGGGCACTTTTTTGCCATCGTCGTCGGTTTTGCCTGTGCCCAAGGCGACGACGATGCTTTCGGTTGGTTTTTCTTTTGCGGAGTCAGGAATAATGATTCCGCCTTGTTTTTGTTCCTTTTCCTCGGCTGGTTCTACAAGAACGCGATCGCCGAGGGGTCTTACTTTTATTGCCATAGATCAGTGTTGTTTTATTAGTGTGTTATTTAGTTACAATGAGTAGATTGTCTGTTTCCTTCTGCACCCGCAGAGATCGACGAGACGCTCTGAATTTTCAAGGGAAATTTTTTCAATCTTTCTTTTCATCAACCACTTCTGCATCAATGATAGGATCCTTGCCGCTTTTGGTTGCGTCCGCCGATTTCGCGGATGCGTGAGAATCGGCCTTGCCTTCAGAAGATGCATCACCGGAAGCACTGCCTGCCTCTTGCTGTTTCGCTGTTTCAGATTGATACAGCTCTTTGGAAACCGCTTGCCAAGTTTCGTTTAATTGATCCGCCGCCGATCGGATAGCGGCAGAATCGGTGCCTTGCAAAGCCTCTTTCACATTTTTGACGGCACTTTCCAGTTTGGCCTTGTTTTCCGCGGAAATCTTGTCGCCGCTTTCCGACAACGTCTTTTCCGTTTGGTAAACGGTGCTTTCCGCCTTGTTTCTAGTTTCGATTTCTTCGCGGCGCTTTTTGTCTTGCTCGGCGTTGGCTTCGGCGTCCTTTTTCATCTTTTCAATCTCTTCTTTGCTGAGACCGCTACTCGCCGTGATTGTGATTTTTTGTTCTTTTCCGGTGCCGAGGTTTTTGGCGCTGACGTTTAAGATGCCGTTTGCGTCTATATCAAAAGTTACTTCAATCTGAGGCACTCCCCTAGGCGCCGGGGGAATGTCCGTAAGGTTAAACTTCCCTATGGTCTTGTTGTCTCGGACGAGATCTCGCTCTCCTTGCAACACATGCACTTCAACGCCCGGCTGGTTATCGGACGCGGTAGAAAAGATTTCCGACTTCCGCGACGGGATGGTGGTGTTGCGATCGATCAACTTGGTGAAAATCCCGCCCAGAGTTTCAATGCCTAGAGACAGCGGTGTCACGTCTAATAACAACAAGCCTTCGACGTCGCCTTTCAGGACGCCTCCTTGAATAGCGGCGCCAATCGCCACAACTTCGTCCGGATTGACTCCTTGATGCGGCTTTTTCCCCACCAATCTTTGAGCCGTTTCTACAACCTGAGGCATCCGAGTCATCCCGCCGACGAGAACTAATTCGCCTACATCCTTTGATGTAATGCCCGCATCCTTCAAGCAGTCTTGGGTAGGTGTAATCGTCCGCTCGAAGAGAGAATCGCAAAGTTGCTCCAAGCGGGAACGAGTCAACTTCATGCTAATATGTTTGGGGCCGCTGGCGTCGGCGGTAATAAAGGGCAAATTGATCTCGTATTCTTGGGCGCTGGACAAGGCAATTTTCGCTTTCTCCGCTTCTTCTTTGATTCGCTGTTTGGCGTCGGATTGATTGCGCAAATCCACGCCGGAATCTTTCTGAAACTCGTCGAACACCCAATCCATGATCTGATTGTCCCAATCATCGCCGCCCAGATGGGTGTCTCCGTTGGTCGCCTTCACCTCAAAGACTCCGTCGCCGATTTCCAAAACTGAAATGTCGAACGTTCCTCCACCCAAGTCATAGACGGCAATTTTTTCGTCGCTCTTCTTATCCAAACCGTAGGCCAAAGAAGCCGCCGTGGGTTCATTGATGATTCGAAGCACTTCTAGACCGGCGATTTGTCCGGCATCCTTCGTCGCCTGCCGCTGAGAATCGTTGAAATAGGCGGGAACCGTGATTACCGCTTCGGAAATGGTCTCTCCCAGGCGAGTTTCGGCTTCGGCTTTCAATTGGCTCAGAATCATCGCCGAAATCTCAGGCGGGCTGTATTGTTTGGTTTTCCCGGCATCGTTGACTTCCACGGCGACGTCTCCGTTTGCCGCCTTGACAACCTGATACGGAACTCGCTTGGCTTCCTCTTGGACTTCGTCAAACTTCCTTCCCATGAACCGTTTGATAGAATAGACGGTGTTTCTTGGATTCAGTACCGCCTGCCGTTTTGCGGCATTGCCTACCAACCGCTCGCCGGTTTTCGTAAAGGCGACAATTGACGGTGTCGTCCGCTTCCCTTCCGAGTTCTCCAAAACCATCGACTTGCCTCCCTCCATCACTGCCATGCAGGAGTTAGTTGTGCCTAAATCTATGCCGAGCACTTTTGCCATCAGAAACCTTTCCTAATATCAATCCTCCTCCTAGCAATTGAAATGCCAATCCGTTAATAGAAATCCATAACTCATTGAAAACAAATGGATTATAGATTTTTAATCGATTTTTCCAGTCGTGAATCCTACCGTCGACTCATTTGCAAAGATGCCATTATGTCACACTTTGCCGCCTCTCTTGGAGACAGAATGGCTCGTTCAAACAAAAAGTTATCGAATATCCCTTTTGAGGATTCTCTCTTCC
This sequence comes from Limisphaerales bacterium, assembly GCA_965203425.1. Taxonomy (GTDB): domain Bacteria; phylum Verrucomicrobiota; class Verrucomicrobiia; order Limisphaerales; family AAA164-E04; genus UBA2970. Next base: position 2,291,367 of record OZ241891.1, read on the forward strand.
TCTTCAAAAAAGACGTGCAGATTCTGTGGATCGGAGTTATTTTTCTCCGCGTTGCCTTGACGAATTGTCGGAAAACAACCGCCCGCCAGAGTGGGCAAGGCACAAAACGACAGATTAGCGCGAAAAAAATGATTACAGCGAAAAAAATAGGTTTTGTAGGCGTCGGCAGAATGGGAGCCAACATGGCTCGCCGACTGAACGAATGCGATTGCAAAGTAACCGCCGTCTTCGATTTGAACGAGCAAGCCGCCGACTCGTTGGCCAACGAACTTGGCACAACCCGTTGCGAGCGCCTAGACGAATTAGCCGGCCTTGTAGACGTCGTTTTCACCGTCGTCACCGACGACGCGGCAATGGACAAAATCTTCGCCGTCAGAAAAATCTGCCCCCTTCACGGCAGCCTGCTTCAAAACGCCAAAGGCAAGATTTTCATCAACTGCGCCACAATCTCCCCAAAAACCCACGTCAAAATCGAAACAAGAGCCAAAAAAGGCGGGGCCTCAACCATCGAAGCCTGCATGGCCTCCAGCATTCCCCAAGCGCGGCAAGGCACACTTTACCTCATGTGCGGCGGGGAGAAGAAAACCTTCCAAAAAGTCAAGCCGCTCCTCGCCAAATTGGGCAACTCCTTGCGCTACATCGGCCCGGCCGGTTCCGCCGCCGAAGTCAAAGCCCTTGTCAACATGGTCATGAACATCAACACCGCCGGATTGGCTGAAGGACTGGGCTTGGGCGCGGCCCTCGGCCACGATCTCAAAATGCTTCGCGAAGTGTTTTCCCAAACCGGCGCGAATTCCCGCGTCCTCGAAACCGACAGCGAAGACATGCAAAACCGCGATCACGACTGCTACTTCTCCGCAGCCCACGCCGCCAAAGACTCTGGAATCGCCCTAACCCTCGGCACACAAAAAAAACTGAACTTGCCCCTGGCCGCAGCCACCAAAGAACAATACGACACAATGGTGGAACTGGGACTGGGAGAACTCGATAAATCCGGCATCGCCGAACTCACCTTCAAAGGCCGCGGCCCCAAGAAAGCCAAGAAAAAAGCCCCTAAGAAATAACCATCCGACAAACCGCCAAAAGCCGTATTTTTTGGCCTGAATCCTGATTTTCGTTAAATACGGAAGTTCGCGAAACAATTCGGCCTAAAATACTGACAAAATTTAGGAGAATTGGGATATATCTCATCCGAACCGAGAGCAGATCGCCAACGCATGAAACCGCATTACCAAAAGCAAAAATCCAAATATAACATAAGAAAATGCCAACGAACGGCGGCCAATTCGAAACTTTGGATGAGAACTTAAATGTCAAAATCTCATCCAAATCCCGTCACCGAGATATCCGCCTAGCCGGAGTTTTTAGGCATTGGTTTGAGAGTATTGTTCCTCGTCTCGTCACAGTGTCTTTCCCTTCTCACCTTGACATAGTTGGCACTGCATCTTGCTTATACGGAGACACACATGATGATGTTGTCCTTGCACAGAACTTGTTTCTCTATTTTACTGAAAACTCTTTTTTGGAAAACGAGAGAAATAGGAGGATTTTTAATAGTTAGCCCGTTTGAAGCGAGGAAACTAAAGAAAGTTGACTTACATATTATAATTGGAGATAATAGCGTCGCGGATATGCTTGTCCATTTTACACAAACGCATATCGCCGCGCCGACAAAGAATCGGCAAAACAATAAACGGAATATTGAAGAAAGATGCACATGAATTCTAAGAATAATTTAGTAAAGAGTAAAAAGGCAGGTGGATCCGATAAGAATCGGAAAATGAAGAGTTTGCGCATTCTGGGCGGGGGTTTTTGGTGTTTGGCTGGTTGCTGGTTGAACGGGCAACCTGTGGAGCGTGTTCCCAACACAACTTTGTCGCTTCCAGAGCGGCCGCCGACTTTGGGATTTAGATGGGAACGGGCTTTTCCAGAGACTCGTTCGTTTGCGCAACCGGTGGCTCTGGTGTCGCCTCCGGGAGAGAAAGGCCGGCTGTTCGTGGTCGAGCGGGCCGGGCGGATTCGGGTGATTCTCGATTTGGAGAATCCCAGCCGGGAGACTTTTTTGTCCTTGACGAGGATTACGGAGTCTGGCTCTGGCGAGCAGGGGCTTTTGGGATTGGCGTTTCATCCGGACTATCGGAGGAATGGAACGTTTTTTGTGTTTTACACGGCTAGGGGTGCGGGTGATCCGAATCGGCTTTCTCGGTTTCAAGTGGACCCGGAGAATCCCAATCGAGCGTTGCCGGATTCGGAAGTCATTTTGTTCAGCCAGAGAGATGACGCGGGGAATCACAACGGAGGGGACCTGCATTTTGGCCCCGACGGATATTTGTATGTTTCTCTGGGGGACGAGGGCAATGCGAATGACAGTCTGCGCAACAGTCAGCGGATCGACAAGGATTTTTTTGCGGGAATTTTGCGGATTGACGTGGACAAACGCGCGGGCAATTTGGAGCCGAATCCGCATCCGGCCATTGAAACGGATGACAATGGCATTGCGCATTACTCTGTGCCGGCGGACAATCCTTATGTTGGCGCCGAGGAGTTCAATGGTCGGCGCCTTCGGTTGGCGGCGGTGCGTACGGAGTTTTGGGCGGTGGGTTTGCGGAATCCGTGGCGGATGGCTTTCGATTCAGCGACGGGAGTGTTGTATACCGGCGACGTGGGACAAGGTCGACGCGAGGAAGTGAATTGGATTGTGAAGGGAGGCAACTATGGTTGGAACTATCGCGAAGGAACTCTGACCGGCCCGAATCGGGGCGCTGTTTCCGATAACGTTCGGTTTGAGCCGCCGCTTTTGGAGTATTCCCACGGCAATGGCGAAAAGCAGGGAAGATCGATCACCGGCGGCGTTGTTTATCGCGGTTCGCGCTGGTCTCCACTGTTTGGCGCCTATGTGTTTGCGGACTATGTGAGCGGCAACGTTTGGTTGCTGAGGCACGATGAGAGAGGCCGCGTTCTGGCATGGGAAAACATTGCTCGGGAACCCGGAATTTCGGCTTTTGGAACCGATCCTCGAAACGGGGACGTTCTTGCGGCGGATTTCAATTCCAACCGCCTGTTGCGTCTTGTCGGAGAGGGATCCGTTGAGGGAAATCCTTTGCCGAAAACCTTGTCAGCAACCGGCGCCTTTGCTGATCTGTCAAGTTTAACGCCGAATCCGGGCATTCTACCTTATTCTCTGAACACGCCGTTTTGGTCGGACGGAGCAGTCAAGACTCGCTGGTTCAGCGTTCCGGATTTGTCCCAACGGATTGGGTTTTTGGCGGAAGGCAATTGGGAGTTTCCTTCGGGAACGGTGTGGATTAAGCATTTTGAGTTGGAGAGAAAGGCCGGGGATGCGTCTTCTCGGCGTCGATTAGAAACCCGTTTTCTTGTTCAACACGACTCCGGCGTTTACGGGATGACTTATCGTTGGGACGATGAGCAGCGGGAAGCCTTTCTCGTTCCCGAAGAAGGGATGGACGAGACTTTGACGATTGAAGAAAACGGCGTGTTGCGGGAGCAAGTTTGGCGCTATCCCAGCCGCAGCGAGTGTTTGAGTTGCCATACCAAACTGGGCGGCGGCGCTCTTGGTTTCTCTACGGCTCAACTCAACCGTGAGCATCAGTACAGCGGTGCGCGGGCGAACCAAATTCTCGCGCTGGCGCAGGCTGGTTATTTTGCGGAACCGCTGGAAAGCGTTACCGACCTGCCGCGATTGGCTTCGGCGGATGAGGATGGCCAAAGCCTGACGCATCGAGTGCGCTCGTATTTGGACGCCAACTGCAGCCAGTGTCATCAACCGGGCGGGACAGTCATCGGCCTGTGGGACGCGCGATTGGAAGCGGAGGAAACGGGACTGGTTCACGGACCTTTGGCTAACAACTCCATTCATCCGGCGCGGCGGCTCGTCGTTCCGGGCGATCCGCAGTCCTCCGAACTTTTACGGCGGATTTCCTCGCTGGGTTCGGATCGGATGCCTCCTTTGGCTTCCAACTTGCTGGATCGAGAAGCGATTGAACTGCTTCGCCGGTGGATTGAGTCGCTTCCGCCGGAAAGCTTCGAGGTTTGGAGAGAGCGATATTTTGGGTCTTCGCAGGAACCTTCGGCGGCGGCTGATGGCGATTTTGATCGGGATCGATTTTCGAATCGTCTTGAGTTTGAACTGGGCACCAACCCGCTGGACTCCGAAGACGCCTGGCGCCTTCGCGTGCAACGGTTTGGCAATCAAATTTCCATTCGTTTTCCCAGAGCGGAGGCCGTTGGCTTGCGATTTGAACTGCAAGAGGCGAGCGTGCTTCATCCTCCAGATTGGCGAACTGTCGAGTTGGGCGAACCTTCGCCGTTTTTGGGTCCGCGGGGAACTGAAGGCGAAATCCGCAGACCCTTATCCAACAGCGGTGTTTCCTTCTTTCGCGTGGTCATCCACGAAGAGTGAAATTGAAGTTGCGCAAGGTCTTTTGCGCCGTTCAAGGTTTTAGTCGTGATTTTCCGAATTTCCAGTCGGCGTTTGTTTGCCGGGACTTTGCCAGCGGCCGTTTTAGCCGGATGGATTCGTCTCCAATTTGGGAACGATCCCGGCATTCCCGATCAGTGCGAATTGCCTCCCGAAATCCAACTTTCCAACCAAGTTCGGCAACTTCGCCTTCACGAGCAGCGGGCGGCAGATTCCGTTTGGGCGCCGGAGATTTTGGCCCAACACTGCGGCCGCACGGTGGAAGCGATTTGGGATGAAATCAATGCCGCAGAGGACAAACTTGCCCGCGTTGCCGAGCTGAACTTGGGAACGGTCCGCGTCGGTTGGTGGCGGTTGGCGGAAACAAAGCGGCCGCACGGCATTGAAATTTATCGCTGGGCGGGCGAGGATTCTCCCTTGTCGCCTTCGGAATGGACTTCTTGGGTGCGCGGGTTTTGGGAAGCGGGTTGGCGTTTAGAGATGATCGAGTTCCGCCATCAACGCTTTCAGGTGAATTCTGGCGAACAATCCAAAGCGGCGAACGGCTCTTCTTTGCGCAGTCTTTCCCCGATTCGGAGCGAGTTTTTCTTCCGCGCCGGGCTTTGGAAGACGAATCCGGAGAATCCGGAGGCTTTGACGGCGGAATCATCTTCTCGCCGGGCGTTGATCGAGGGAACTCTGGCCGTGAAGTGGGAAACGGACGGGCAAAATCAAGGCAAAATCCCTATCGCTGAAATGGATGCGCGGCGCTTGGAACTGCGAAGCCTGCGTGAGCGGGCGCCGTTTCGGCTCGTTTTGGAAGAGCGAATTGCTCCCCCAGAAAACGCGTATTCCATTGATCCATTAATTGTAGCCGAGCTCGACGGCGACGGGCGTTTGGAGATTATCTTGGCCGGGAAGAATTTAGTTTATCGAGATCGAAACGGCGACGGGCATAAAGCGGAGCCACTGTGCGTTTTTCCACCGCATCTGATTTCCACAGCCTTGCTGGCGGACTTCACCAGCGATGGCTTCGCCGATCTCCTCTGCATGAAACAGCAAGGGCTTGTTCTGCTTCCCGGAGCGGTTGGCGGGCTTTTTGACCAGCCGGAAATTATGCTTTGGCCAGCCCCACGCGCCTTGAAGTATCCTATGGTGCTGGCTTGCGGCGATGCAGACCAAGATGGCGATTTGGACATCTTCATCGGCCAATACAAAGTGCCTTACGAAAATGGAACCTTGCCGACGCCTTTCTACGACGCCAACGACGGCCATCCCTTTTATCTGCTACGCAACGAGGGAAGCCTTCGCTTCACAGACGTTACGGAGGAATCCGGACTAGGAGCGAAACGACGGCGGCGAATTTACAGCGCTTCCTTTGTCGATGCAGACGGAAAGAACGGCCCCGATTTGGCCATTGTCAGTGACTTTGCCGGCGCCGAACTTTACTGGAACGACGGACAAGGCCGCTTCATCAACGCAACGGCAACAACCCTCGCAGAACCCTACGGCTTTGGAATGGCGCATTCTTTTGCCGACTTCAACTTGGACGGTCGATTGGATTTTTTGATGATTGGCATGAATTCGCCCACCGTGGACCGCTTGGAGTCTATGGGTTTGCGGCGGGAGGGCTTAGCGGGCAATCCCTTGATGCGATCCCGAATGACTTACGGCAACCGATTGTTCCTTTCCCGCGCCGACGGCCGATTTGAACAGAACGACCTCAGCCGCTCCATTGCTCGCTCCGGTTGGGCTTGGGGTTGCGGCGCGGCGGATTTTGACAACGACGGCTTTCCCGACGTCTTCATCGCTAACGGCATGGAAAGCCGGGAATTCGTGCGCGACTACGAGCCGGAATACTGGCTTCACGACGCTTTTGTGGCCAATTCCGCCCGAAGCCCAACAGCCCACGCCTACTTTCAAGCAAAATTCGCGGCCACCCGCGCCAAAGGGCATTCCTACGGCGGCTACGAAACCAATCGGCTCTATCTCAATCAAAACGGAGAAACCTTCCTGGAAGCAGGCTATCTTTTGGGACTCGGATTGCAACGAGATTCCCGAAACGCAGTGGCCGACGATTTTGACGGAGACGGATGCGTGGACGTGCTGATGACGCATTTTGAGCGCTGGCCCGATGCCGCGCAAACCCTGCGAATCTACCGAAACGAACTGCCACAAACAGGGAACTGGATTGGTTTCCGCTTCGCTAGCCAAGCCGGATCTATGGATCCAGCGGGAATTCAGGTCACCGTCCAAAACGGCGAGCACATTGCCGTTGACGAAGTTGTCACCGGCGATTCTTATCGATCCCAGCACGCCGCAAGCCTGCACTTCGGATTGGGAAAAGCCCAACAAGCGTATCGAATAATCGTCCGCCGGCCAAACGGGCAAAGCCGAATTTTCAAGAACCTTCCGGCAAACCGATACTACTTTGTGGACGACTTGCTTTCGCCTCGTCCGATTTTCCCGTCGAAAAACGATGAGGAATCCACGGTTGGAGAACAGAACGATCTTAGCGAAAGGGAATAAGCTGAATTCGCTCTTCGTACCATTCTATATCCTGCCTGCCGGCTGCATCGAATGGTCTTACGTTGAGGTTGCCGAAGGTAACTGGATAGACGGTAGAGTCGCTTTGCCATTTGTGAACTTCGGCGTGGCCATCGGCAAAGGAAAACCCGGTGGCGCGGTTGTGATAAGTGGCCGGAATGTCCCCCCACTGGTTGGCGTTCGGATCGGTGATAAAGAAGGCGTCGTTGATTCTGTCCGGATGCTCGTCCAGCGTGAGGTAGGTCATGCTCGGCTGAGGCACGTCCGTCGTTTTGAGGAACTGACGATAGTTCGGACTAAACCAGCTGACGCCGCGGCCGTTTCGTTCGTTTCTGCTGTCAGAGAGACCGAAGAAAGCGTTCATCGAAATGCTTCGGAGCCGCTGCTTCCAGCCCTTCGCTTTTTGAGCCGAGCTGAGGAAGTGATCGGCGGGGCATTTGTAGATGCCGACGGCGCCGTCGGTGTAGGGTCCCAAAACACCGTTCTTTACCCAAGCAATGTTGGTGACGCTTCGAGCGCGCAGAGAGTTGTCGGCTGCCCAAGTCATGAGATTGTTGACCCAGTTGTCAAACCTTCCAGAAGTGATGGCGAATTCGGTTCCGGGAATGGTGAAGTTGTTGGCGCATCTTTCGTCGTAGTCGCCGGCGTAAAGTATCCAGCCAAGGACGAGCTGTTTGTTGTTGTTGATGCAACCGATGGCTTTGGCTTTTTCTTTGGCCTTGCCGAGGGCCGGCAACAGCATGCCGGCCAAAATAGCGATGATGGCAATGACGACGAGAAGTTCGATGAGCGTAAAACCGGCCCGGCTTGCGGCTTGCGGCTTGCGGCTCAATTTTCTTACGATTGTTTTCATGATGTCAAGATTTTTTAACTGTGTTTTGGCGCAGAAACTTTGTCCTCAAAAAATTGTGTTTCTCGCGATGCTTAGGAAACTGCATACTCGAAATTGGGAATGGCGGCAAGGAAAAACGTTTCTCAAAGAATCTTAAAAACTGGGAATCGTTCTTTCGCGTTTGGCGGCGGAAAAGCGGAGAAGGAAGTTCCCTAGTTTTTGGAGAAACTTAGGATTTGGTTTTTGCCGCTATTCTTTTCCGCTTCAAATAGCGGTTGCGTCGCTTTCGTTTTTGGACTTTGTTATGTTGTTGTCCCATAGTCTTCTGATTATCGCTTAAAACTTTTGGCTTTTTTACTATGAATCTCTCCAGTTTGGCAAGAGCTTTTTGCAGGGGGAAAAAGAACGGCTTCCTCTTTTTTGGCGGCGCGGTTTTATGGATTGCGATCGCCTTGCTTTCCGGCGGATGCGCTTCCAAACGGGAAAAGGAGGAATACAGCGCTCTTCGCCTTTATGTCAGTGTGAATCCCGACCAAACGGGACGGTTTCAAATGGTTTCGATTTATCGGCGCTCGCCGCTTCGCTTTGCGGTTTCGGCTTCGCCTTTTTTGGACGAGGGCTATGTGCGGGAAGCCAAAGTGGTGGAGGCTCCGGGAGGATTTCGCCTTTGGATTCAATACGATCGGCGCGGCGCAGGCTTGCTGGAGAACATGACACACCGCTTTCGGAATCGGCATTTGGCTGTTTATGGGGCTTTCCCCGAAGGCCGCTGGCTAGCCGCGCCGGCGATTGAAAAGCCGATTCGCAACGGGGTTTTGGTTTTTACGCCAGACGCCACTCGGAAAGAGGCGGAGAGAATTGCGCAAGGCCTCAATCGCTTGGCGGCAAAGCTTCGCGAGTAATAGTTCGTCTGTCGGAGCGAGCGGACAAGGCTTTGGCCTCCGCTCATTGCCCACTTGCTTTTGAGGCGGTGTTGTCTTATACTAACGGATGCGAATGTTGGAACGCTGTTTTGCTTTCAACCAGTTTTGGGAAGGGAAGATTATTGAAGAAAACGCCCTTTGAGGGGAGTCTGTTGAGAGAGGTTGGGCGCAGACGGAATGGAACGAGACAACTTACAAAGCCGGCGATTCGAATGCAAATATCTCGTTAGCGAGGCGACGGCCCTTGCGGTTCGGGAATTTGTGCAAAGCTATCTGGCGTTGGACGAATACGGAGCCACTTTGCCCAACTGGTCTTATCCCGTTCACAGTTTGTATTTGGATTCGCCGGACTTGAAGCTCTATCAATCTACCATCAACGGAGATCGGAACCGCTTTAAGCTTCGGCTGCGATTCTACGAGCGCCATTCGCAGTCGCCGGTTTACTTTGAAATCAAAAGGCGCGCAGACAACACAATTTCCAAACAGCGGGGCAGTGCGATTCACGAAGCGGTGGACGCAATCCTTGCGGGGCAACTGCCGGCTTCGAGCCAACTTTTCGCCGGGGGAGCGAAGGATCAGCATGCCATTCGCGAATTTTGCCGACTAGTTTCTGAATTGAATGCCCGGCCGGTCGCCCACGTTGCCTACTTGCGAGAGGCGTGGATGAGCGAGCGCGACAACTCCATTCGTGTGACCGTGGATCGGGAGGTTCGCTGCGAGCCGGAGCCTTCGGCTTCTTTCAAAGCGGAAATGTCCAATCCCGTTCAAGTGTTTGGCGATCACGCGGTGTTGGAGTTGAAGTTCACCAACCGCTTCCCGGACTGGTTCAAAGAGCTGGTGCGGATTCACAACCTCGTTCAATGCGGAGCGGCAAAGTATGTGGACGGCGCCAATAGAATCGGCCCGCACCGCTTGGGAAATGGGCCCCCTCGCTTCGCTTCTTCCCTGCCCGCGTTCTTTTCGGATTCCCAGAATCCGAAGTATTCTCACTTACTTCGCCGCGAGCAGGCTCTCTCCGCTCTTTCCAACGACGAGTTTTGACGAATTTCGTGGACAAGCTTATTCAAGGAGACTTCGGCACGTTGCCAACGGACTTAACGCTGACGACGTTGGGATTGTTGTTGGCTTTCCTTTGCGGCCACGGGATTGCTTGGATTTATATCTGGACCCACAGCGGGCTTTCCTATTCGCGGTCGTTCGTCAATTCCTTGATTGTGATGCCGGTCATCGTCGCCCTAGTCATGATGGTGCTTTCCAACAACCTTGTAACCGCCTTTGGATTAATGGCGGTCTTCGCCATTGTGCGTTTTCGCAACATCCTCCGCGACACGCTGGACACCACTTACGTGCTAGCCGTCATCGTGATCGGAATGGCCTGCGGCACAATGAAGTTCGCCACGGCAGTTATCGGCTGCGCGTTGACCGCGCTCATCATGCTCTATCTCTATTACACTTCGTTTGGCTCAAGGCATCGTTACGACGTAATCCTCAACCTCCACTGGGGACGTCCCTTATCCCAAATCAACGAAGTGGACGACTTGCTCGGCCTATACACAATTCAAAGCGCCCGCGCCAATCAACGGGCCTTGGACGACCGCGAGGGCGCCGATTTTTCCTACCGCCTGCTAATGCGGGATCCATCGACTCTGGATGCCTTGTTGGCGGAGTTGCGAACTATTCCGGGAGTTTCGCGCGTCACCGGGCTCATGGCAGACTCCGAATCCGAAATCTGAGATGTCCTCTCGAAAACCCATCCCCATCCCCGCTTGGCTTCGCTGGCGAGAATTTCGTTGCCGAAAATTGCCGCTGATCATCTTCGCCACCACCTTGCTCACCGTCATCGGCCTCTGGACGGCGAGCATCCGCCCTCCCGTCATAGTAAGCCGAGCCGTCGTCCAAAAAGCCGACGTCGTGGCTTTGGTGGCCGGCTCAATGCTTTCCCTCAACGTGGACAAATATCAATCGGTCGAAAAAGGCGAAACCCTGGCTCTGATCCAACCCGACGAACTTCGGGCAGAGTTGGACGCCTTTCGTCTGCGAATGGACTTTCTTCGGAATCAGTTTGATCCAATGGCGGAAAAAAAACGAAACGCCGTCGATTACTATCGCCTGCGGCTAGAATGGCTGGAACAACGAGTCGTTTTAGCCGTCGCCAAGGTCAATCTTCGAAAAGCGGAAAACGAGCTTTCCCGCGCCAGCCAACTCTTCCAAGAGAAACTAATCTCCAAAGACCAACTGGATCTCTCGGAAAAAACCGTTGAAGCTTTGGCCGCCGAAGTGACGGAAACCGCCAATCTGGTTTTCGAAATGGAAATCGCCATGGAAGGTTTGCAAGAATTAGACGTCTTTGCCGACGCCGAATCCGAGGCAATCGCCAAGCGCTTGCAGGCTGGTCTGCGCTCGCATTTAGAGAACATCGAACAGCTCTCCCAACCGTACGCCTTGCTTGCCCCAATCGCCGGAAAAATCAGCGAAATCCGGCGAATGCCCGGTGAAAACATCGTGAAAGGAGATCTCGTTTTCACCGTCACCGCCGAAGAATCCACCCAATTGCTTGCCTACGTCAAACATCCCATCCAAACCCCCATCAAACTTGGAACTCCCGTCCAACTTCAAACCAGAGGTCCCCGCCGAAAAGAAGCCTCCTCACGCGTCGAAGGAATTGGACCGGAATGGGAAACACTCGGCAACGACGCTTCATTCGCTACAATAGAGGCAAGTCCCGATCTCGGCCTGCCCATCCTTTTAGCCTTGCCGCCAGAACTCGAAGTTCGCCCCGGCGAACAGGTCGACGTATTCCTCACAACCCCTTGAAGAACGAGCCAAAACCCCAGACGCAATCCACCAAAATCTACACTCCCCACTCCTACTTTGAACCCCTTCCCCTCGCGCGCCTCTTTCCTTCACCCGCGCCCTTGGAAGTGGAAATCGGTTGCGGAGACGGCTCCTTTCTCGCCGCCTACGCAGCGCAACACCAAGAGAAGAACTTTCTAGGAATCGAACGCCTGCTTGGAAGAATCCGAAAGTTAAACCGCAAGGCAATCCGCCTCCGCCTAGACAACTTAAAAATCCTTCGAATAGAAGCCTCCTACTGCATTCAATACTTACTGCCTCCGAAATCCATCCGCGCCTGCCACATTTACTTTCCTGATCCGTGGCCGAAAAAGAAACACCAGAAGCGCCGTTTGATTGCGCCAAAATTCGCCGAAAATCTGGCCAACACTCTCGAACCAGGCGGCCAAGTCTTCCTCCGCACCGACAATGAAGGCTATTTTAGACAAATGCTGAAGATCTTCGGCGAAAATCCACGATTCCTCGCCACCTCCGCCCCGCTCGAATTAACTGTCGTCTCCACCGATTTCGAAAAAACCTTCGCCAAACAAGGCATCCCAACCCTCCACGCCCAGTATCGTCTAGCGCGCATTTCCGCAATTCCAATTCCAAATTCGTAACTCCAAAACTTCCACTTCCCAAAAGATGAAAGCAAAGTTAAAAACCCAATCACCGTTTAGTTATGAACAACGGACCCTAGCCCAACCGCACATCCCGGAATCCTCTTGCTCTCCGCTTCAACCTCACCCACCGCCAATTCGTCATCCCCAATTCCAAATTCGTAACTCCAAAACTTCCACTTCCTAACTCTCTTGGAAACAAAATTAGAAAAAGCAATCTCCGCCATTTGCCAACTACAAATCGTCCGTTGCTAATCATAAATCACAAACATCAAACCACAAAGCACCGGCCGCTGGTTTGCTCGCACAGCAACTAGCCGGCTATAAATCGCTAACCGTGCCTCCTCGCCAATCGCTAACTGTTGGAGACGAGCAAAGCTATAAATCACAAGATACCAGCTACAAAACTGTGGTGCTTTGTCGCTCATCACAAACACCAAAAAATCCCCAACACCAAACCAAGCCTACAAAGTGGCGGCTTGTTGAGGTTTCTTTTGCTAATGGCGGCGGACAATTACAAAAGCCAACGCAAACAAACCTAACACAAATGCGCATTCTTTGAGTTTGAGAATGATTCTGCTGTGGACGACAACCCGCTCCAAGCCAACGCTGTTGGCCGCTAGGAAGGATCCGTAAGCCTCTGCTCTTTGATTAGGAGAGACATAATAAGGCCCCAGAATTATTCTCGCTTTCCGTATAAAAGTCGCCGATGGATTTGTTGATCCAGCTCGCTCCCACCCAAGAAGAAGGCGGATTGATAGAATAGAACAAACGGCTGAACATGTGAATTCCCAAGGGCATCGTATGGATTATCCTAGTCCGCCAAAAAATGCTCAATAGTCGGCTGTTAGCGCTGACAATGGTAATCATCGGCGTATTAGCGGCGCTAGCGGCAAAAGTTGATGTTGGCGTTGGTTCTGCCTTTGCCCGGAATTCTCTTTCTTGCCGAATCGATGTCTTTGATATTAGAGTTAGCCAATCAGAAAGAATGGGGAAGGTTCGTATCCTTAGACTTGCTGGCCTTGTCAATGTGTCCGCCTTTATCTAAGAAGTAAATTTCTCAACTGTCTTGATTGCCAACCCTTCTCTCCCCGCTAGATCTTATCGAGTTGCCGGCTCGTGTTATAGAGGGCTTGGAGAAAAACCAGAGGGTTTGGTTGGTCTTGTTTTGGCTATGGTAGAGACAATATACAACTGAGATTGGCTTTGCTTTACAGAAACCAAAGAAGAAAGCGCCGACACGAGCAACGCCGCTAAAAGAGACTTCTGGATGATGCTGGTTGCTTCCGTTTTGACGCAAACAAGGGAATGCTCTTCCTCATGTTTCATCTGAACTAGTTTCAAAATCTAAGAGACTGCGGATGCGAACCACTCCACGATGGAATCCACAAAGGCGATTTATGTTTTGGAGGAACGCTGATTCGTCTGTCGTCCAGCGATGCTTGGGAATGCGTTCTGGCTTGGTGGCTGTCTCTGGCCGGATGCCTCGTCCATTCTCAAAATGGAAAAAGGGGAGAAAAGGGGGAAGAGGAAAGGAAGTTTGTTAGAAACGACCAAGAGCGCCAAGAAGCGCGCCATTCCATCTTGCCGTTGCGGGGAGGAAGTTTTGGTGGTTGGTGTTTTGTTGGGTTAGTAGTCAGTGTGGGAAGTGTGTTTTGTGGAGGGGGAGAATTTTGAATGAGGAACGGCGCATGGGAAGGGAGGGCAAAACTGCAAAGGGTGCGAAGATGGGTTTTTAGTTTTGAAGAAGTTCTCTTGGTTATTGTCGGCTGGGTTAGTGGCTGAATTCGGAAGAGTGGAACATCCCAACTTGCTGGTTGCAAATCCATGACTGCGAATCACTGGCTACTGGGGCTGGCTTCGCCAAAAGAGCGGAAAAAGAGAAATCGCGGAGGAGGAAATTCTTCCTTTGGCTTGCCGTTGTGGGAAAAGAAAGTTTTGTTGGTTAGGGTTTCTGGGAGGTTTGGTGTTAGGTGAGGGGGAAGGAGCCGTTGTTGGAGTGACTAGTGGTGAGAGGGTGTTTTTATGTAATCTTTATGGTCAATGGTTGAGGTGGGTTTTGAGTTGTTGGGGTTGTTGTTTGGGAAAGGTTGGATGGTTGAGGGTATTCTGCGGGGATTGCTATGTTGTGAAATGAATAATGCGGTGAAGGAATTTCTGTTGCTGGCGGTTGTCTATGCAAAAGAAGGAAAAGAGGAAGAAAGGTTAGGGTGGATTGGGGGTTGGTCGGGTGGCGAAGGGCGGTTTTTATAGGAATGGTCATTTTATGGATTGCGTTGGGGTTTGGTGCTAGGTGCTGTTGGCGCCGGTGCCGGCAAGCACTAGAAGCTTTTTGTCGGCAAAGTCAATCGTGGCTTGGATGACGGCCAAGTGTTCTTCGGGGGAAAGTGTCGGCGATTCTCCGGTGGTTCCGGCAGGCACGACGCCGTCAACGCCGCCCGCAATTTGGGATTGAACTAGGCTTTCCAATCGCCGCAAATCAAGTTTTCCTTTTGAAAAAGGAGTGACGAGAGCGGTGTAGATTCCTTCAAACATAAGGTTGTGTTTTGTGGATTATCCGTTGTCTTCCCAACTAAATCTCGATTTCTCCGGTGAAGACGGTTTCTGCCGGCCCGGTCAGTTGGACAGCGTCAAATCCAGACTCGGTCGTTTTGAAATCAATTGTGAGAAAATCGCCTCCCTGCACTTTGACGGAAATGGGGGGCGGAATGCGCCGAATGTGGGAAGCGATCATGGCCGCGGCGGCGGCGCCTGTGCCGCAAGCCAAAGTTTCGCCTTCGACGCCTCGCTCGTAAGTGCGGACGCGAAGACTGCCCGGCCGAAGGACTTCGACAAAGTTGACGTTAGTTCCGGCGGGAGCAAAGTGCGGATGCGCTCGAATCGTCCGCCCGCGATCTTCGGCCATCGCCTTGTCGGCGTCTTCCACAAAAATCACTGCGTGCGGGACGCCGATATGAAGCGAATGCGCAACGAACTCCGCGCCGTTGACCTGCAACGTTTGATGAAGCCGAAGCGCTCTGGGAGCGGGGAGAGTGACCGCCACTAGACGATGTTGTCACAGCACAAATACCTCGTCCCATTCACCTTAGAGCGCGCGAATCCCGCTATGACACAACCCCTCCATCGGTTTCGCTGATAGTCCAGCAGGTGTTCGCCGGCAAGAAAGAGATTCCCATGAAAGACCTTGCCAATGCGGTAGCGCAGGCGATTGAGACTTCGTTTTTGCTGGCGAGGAACTCCGGCAATCTCGATAGGAGCGGCTACCGCAAATACATCGCCGCCATGCCGGAGAAAAGTCGCCCGCAGATTGAGCGGGAACACGGCGTCAATATCCTCTCCTAGCATGTGGTGGCCACGGTTCAGCTTCTTTTTCTTATTTGCCTTCTGGGTTGTGGTAAGGATCATTGCAGACGAACCTTATGAAAGTGGAGCATCTATTGAAATTACGATAAGCTTTCTCACGATAGTGTTCCTTGCCTTCTCGTGCTTTGGTCCAAGCAAAAGAGATTGATTATGGTCGAGTGGAAAGAAAGGAGCGGCGATGAGTGGAAGGGTGAAGAGGATCCGCTGTAAGGCGCAATACCTTTACAGCGTCAAATCTACCGACTTGCCGGCGCTCGCGACGTGCTGATGATTGTCTTCAAAGTCATGATCGCTGTAAAAGCAACGCATCGGAATGGGCGGCCAACGTCAAGATTCCCTTCTCAAACAACAAGGTGTGGATTGCTTTTGAAGAGCAACTGAAGGTCAAGCTATAAACAATCATAAATAAGATAGTCAAGATTCTTGGCCGGGAGATGGCGAACCGGATCTCTATTGACGACGCCCTTCGATTCGCCTCTAGTATGACCTGATACTACGCCAGAGAGGTAATTCAATTCTTGGAGAAGAAAGGATACGGCGCCGACATGTGCGGGGTTGTCGATCAGACCAACAAGGTCATGGAGGACACTTCGAGCTGGTTGACCGCCTGGAACAAATGCTAGATATCCAAGGCGACCCCGCTGGACGAATCAGAACACTGGAAGAAATGACTTTGAGGATTTTGTGAAACCACACTGGAAATCAATAATCGCAATCGCCGCCGCATGCTTGAGATTAGAAACGAATCCCCAAGATCTTCGCTACACTTCCATTGACAAGTTCGGCAACACCCATTCCGGTGTTCTCAACATCGTCAATAATGGTAGAGACCTATTTTTCAGTTCCAGCTACTACGAAGTAGATTTGCCGTCAGGGATAAGGGTTCTGCAAAATCTGCAAACGCTGATGATTATTAGAGGTGGCAATGGAAAAATCTGACAAACATCAAACTCCCAAAAGATATAGGCATTTCTGCCGAATTCCCCTTTCGTTTAGAGATGCAAAGTCGAGTGGTTTTACAACTGCACCAAAACGTGAGGGCGTTTTATTTGTTATATGGAGACATCTTCTTCACAATCTTTCCAGTGATGGATTTGATACAGAATCGAGAGTCGGACGATGATGGATTTATCAGAACCATAATACACGGTATCGAAATTGAAGTTTATGGAGTACCTCCGAAGATAACAATAAACTGCGTACCCGACAGCGTCGTGATTATTTGGAAAGGAGGCGTTTTGCAGTCTGTCAAAAACATCGACGGACCTTGGATAGACGTCACCGTTGGCGGACCTCGCTTTCTATTTCTCCGCTCTATCCTTCCCGCCAAATTCTTTTCCGTCCGGGGGCAGGCCACAAAAAGAAGGCGCACAGCCGTAGCCATGCGCCTCCATTGGTGTTATTGGACTGTATGGAAAACACTACGACTTGAAAATTATGGTTGCGGCGCGCCAGTCAATGTTGCTGAAACCGAAACGAGCCGAGCAACGCATCTTGTATTTCTGCAAGTTCGGGTTATACCACAGGTCTAAACGAAACGGAAAGTTCGTCAACGGATCCGTGAAGTAGGACATTTGCCCGCCGCCAAGTCGGCACACCGGCGAACTCGTTGTTGGCAAAACTCGTCCAAGCCGCCATGCAGAGTGCTCCGGGATGAACAGCGATGCCAATAATCTTGTTCGTGGTTGTCAGCGCGCCTGGCGTGACTCCGCTTGTTCCCCCGCTCAAATGCGGAACCGTCTTCAAGATCAAACTGCCTGAACCACGATAGGTCTTGGCCGTCGCGCTTGGCTCTTTGGGGGAAGACATGGTTCTTCGCAGGCGCTGTTGGCCATACTAGTTCGTCCCGCTGAACTTCTTGGTCGGTATCAATCAAATGAACCCGATCGACATTGAAGTTCTTGATTCGCAAGTATTTTTTTGCCGGTGAGCGTTTCGGTAGATCCTACACGATTTAACCAGTCCAAATCGGACGAGGTTACGGAGATGCCGTCATAAGATTGGCCGTTCGAAATTAAGGTCAGGACACCGCCTTCCGTGTCAATGAGACGGTCAAACAAATCGGTTTCTAGTCGGCTGATAGACTTGATTCCGAATTCGTTGTAAGCCTCAACGACCGCGCCGTTCACCTGCAACGCCAGCGACGCGCTCGTCTACCCATCCGACTCGTCAGAGCCTTTCAAATTGACATAGAAGTAAGGATTGAACTGCTGGTAGAAGCGCATCAGCACGCGCTGCCGACATGCTTCAATCATGACTGGCTTGAACCTTATCTCTAATGAATACGGGGTTGTTAAGTAGGTTCAAAGACGACTCGGAGAACTCATAGAAAGCCTCCTCAATGTAGTCCGGTCGCACTTCAAATCCTTGGACTGCATTTCGCCATACTTGGTGTCCACCGTCTTTCCATCCGCATTTGTGGTTCCCGTCTGCCGTGCTAGGATCCGTGTAGTCATTGTAGACGCGATAATCAGGCGACTTGATGTTGCTGTTGTCTGGGTTGACCTTCTCTAGCTTCTGCGCCGTTCTACCTTTGCTGTTATGGATCATCAGCGAGACAATCGCTACGCTGCTCGGGTCATTAGAATCGTTGCTGAAATTCGTTGAGACCTCCTCAATGGAGCACCTCCGATAACTAGATTGGGGACTACTTCACTTGCTACTCAGTTGGTCAACTGACCAACAAATTCTTTGGTTATCGGCATTTTTTACCTCCTAATCAATTGTTTCGAGGGACGCCCGCTTTTTGAAGTTCCATCCGAATCCCTCACACTTGGCGGTCAAATTCATCTAGCTCACTGCGCTTTCCGGCAATGATCAGTCCACGCCGAATGGTTGGATCTTTGTTATCCACGAAGTCCCACGACTTCTCAACCCCGCCAAAGACTCCGTCCTGTAGACAACAAGGTCATGCGGTTGCCTCCGCAGACGCCTCGGCGCTTTTCAAAAGAGGCGAGAGCCTGTCCAGCAGTTCTGCGTTACTAGCCTCTAATGCACTAGCAACCTGCTCCGCACTCATAGACTTACCCTTGTTGGCGCCAGAGATACCCAATTTCTGTAGTATAGATTCAGCTTTCATATCATTTTCTTTGTTCTCCGATTGTGCTTTTTTCCTTTTAATTTGCAAGAGTATTTTCCTAGTTTCGTCTTCTTCCAATCTATCGGCGGAGGCCGCATGTCGTCCGTGACTCCAAACCTGCCAGGGTCTCTGGAGTCATAAGGAACGCGTGTGCCGTCTTTCAATACCTCAACCGACTCTGGCATGGGTCTTTGGAAACCGGGCAAGATGCTCTTCAAGCTAGCCATTATCCCGCTGGGATAACCGCCTCCAGACGGCATCATTCCCATTCCTAAATTCAAAAATGCCATTCCTATTCCGAGTTTAGAGGCGTAATCCCCCATAGACACTCAAACAGCCATGTATGACTTCAATCTTCTTGCCTCCATAAACCAGACTCAGCGTGTTGTTTGGAATACAAATCTCGGTAGGAACATCGCCTTCACCGTCATCCAGATTGTAGGTAAGACGCACCCGACTAAACACTTTGGAAATGTCCGACGTATCCATTACAATATGGCAAATAGGCAAGCGGTCTGGTTTTCTAGGGACGTTGATTGTGTCGGCGCTTTCTTTTGTTTCGGTGCAGCAGAGCCAGGCGCAAATCGTCTTCGTTGATATCTTTCCCAGCCAAGACAACTCCACAACGCACACCCTCTGGTTGTTCAGCACCACCAACAACCCGACAGTGTCCCTCCTCGCCAACGGCTACATCCGCAGAAGCGGCAACAACTACAATACTCGAGACACCTTCAAAACCACCGGAGGCAACCTCTACGCTCAAAACCTTCCCACCAACGCTACTTTCACGCTTTCTGCCCTCACTCCATTCTCGATCACGTCCGCCAACAAAAACTGCAACTCTTTGACCGGCCGCGTGATCACCGTTTTCAAACGGGATGGCATCTTCATCCTCAGCAACGCCACCAACTCGCCGACAATCACTTTTGGATCTGGCAACAGCCGAATCATCGGCACCGTGTATATGCATCATGATGATGGTGATAATCACGATTTAGGCATAAGAGTGAGAGGCAGCACTGATTTGATTTACGACACCGGATCCAGCATGCGTTCGTTCGGTGCCGGCACAATCAACAAACCTATCGGCGATTTTCGAGCGGAAATCTATCGAAGCCAGGCCAATAGCGTTGGCAGCTTTTTCCCTGATCGAGGCGCGCTGATTCGGGTTCACAGCAACGCCAACAAGCCACCGCTTCGTAGCCGCCGTCAATGATTTTGGATTGCCGGCTGGTGGATAGTGGATCTGTGGCCCAAGTTGGGTGGTTTGTAGCCGGCGGCTTGCGGTCTGTGATCCGTAGCTAATCCAGCGGCCAGGGGGTTGTGAGGATTGTTCCTCCGTGCTGATCCTCTTGCCCGTTAGCCGGCAATGATTGGCAAAATGGTCTTTCTCGCCCCGTTTCCGAGAGAGTTTGGAAGCGGGATTTTTGTTTTGTGATTCGCGAATAATGTTTTGTGTTTTGTGGCCAAGTGGCTTATGGTTCACAGTTATGCTGCCGATCAAAGAGTCACAGCTTTTGGGTCGGTAAATCAGCGGCCAATTCTTGTAGATTGTGGTTTGGCCTTTGCTGAGATTGGGCTCGTTTTTCCAGCCACTTTGTTTCCCTTTTTTCGAAAGCAGAGTTTTTGTGCCACAACGAGTTGGGGATTGGAATTTATGTTTTGTGCTTCCTGAAAGCAAAGGAGAGAGCCGCTGGTGGCCAAGCGGGTTTTTACAAACAGCGCCGAAAGGATCTGAGAATACGTCGAATTGAGGAATTCTGAATTCGTATTTTGAAATATCGGTTAGAGCTGCAACAGCCGGACGAATCTCTCGCCGCATTTTTTGAAAAGGAGCTAAAGAGTGGACAGACGAGTCTTTGCCTCCGTCAATTGCTCTTCGGACATTTCTTTGGCTACGCTGTCTCGGTTTTTGGCTGCTTTACGGTCGCCTTGTTCCGCTGCTTGAGAAAACCAAAAGTAGGCTTCAGCCGCATTTCGTTCCACGCCGTCTCCGGTTGCATAACGGGCGCCCATATTATTTTGCGCCAGTCGGTGTCCTTGTTCGGCGGCCAAACGGAGCCACCGTAACGATTCGGAATCATTCGGCGCCAATCCCATCCCAATGGCTTGTCGCCAACTCATTTCGTATTGCGCTTCGGAATCGCCGTTTTTGGCTCGAATTCTCAAGGCTTCTGCTTGTTGTTCGCTAAGTTCCATTCTTCTATTTTTCAGGACGTTGAGTTCCGGGGGCGAAGGAATTTTTTTGCCGCGAAAAATCTCGTTTCTCTTCGTTTTTGACCAAAGGCCGCAGCGCAGATTGTCCGACCCATCTGGTGTTGTATTTTTTTTGCCATTCGTCGTTTAGGGTTTGGGGTCGGAGTTGTCGTCCATATCTTTGCCCGTCCATGCCGTGCCAGGGAATTGGTTCGACGGTTCGTCCTTTCACAACGTGGGGATCTGCGTCTTTATCCCAACCGCTGACAAACAGGTAAAAGCTGCGTCGCCGTTCGTCGGATTTTGGCGGGAGGGCGTTGCCGTCAAACCGCAAAGTCAGTTCGTCGCCGCCGTTCAAGATGACCAATTGATTGTCTTTAGCCGACAACAGCTCGTTCACTTCTCCATAGCGGGTGCACCAGCCGGAGGGCATGAGAAGCCACGGGGCGGTTGCGTTCACTCGATTATAGTCCGGGCTTAAGGGAATGTTCCAAGGCAAGTCTTGATATTCGCTAAATCCGCGCCAGTGGAGATTGCTTTGGTTTGGTTTGAGGAAGTGTTGGACAACGTCTTTGCCGCGGTATTTTTCCATTAGCGCAATTCGATCCCAATGAATTTCAAACGCCGCGGACAAGCGAAGTTTCCGCGTTCCTGTTGGGAGTTGCCCCTCCAAATCCACCGCCATGGATTTGGTTTTCCCTGCCGGGGCGCCCACGGGCAAATCCAGCGTTTCCCAAGTTCCGTCCGCTAACTCCGCAGACAAGACGGGGAACGGAAAGGGAAGTTCGGGATAACGAGCCGCCGACATGTTGGCCATGCCGCCGCCAAAACGAAGCCAACCGTCCAGCACCAAAACTAGGGGTTGGTTCACGTCGATGGGGCCGAAATCCAAATCAAAGTGATGAGGCTCCGCCAAACCTCGAAGCTGAGGCGCCCGCAACGTCGCCGGAGAAGCCATTTTTCTATCCACGCGAAGCAGGCTTTCTTTGACGTTCAGCCCGTCGCTTCGCACGGCTCTTCGAAGTGTATACGGCGCATGCACGGCCATCAAACCCGCTTTGGGAAAAGGCGGCCCCGGCATCAGCCTGTTTATCGGGATCGCTTCGACGCCTTCCGGATGATCGACCACGCAAAGCATCGCTTGATCCAAATACAACACTTCTCGAAGTTCCTCTGTCACTTGCAACACGTATTCACTTCCCAAAAGGCGGACGTCGCTCTCGTCCCCCAGACGGACAAACTCGTCGGTGTCGGCGACAATCAGTTTCCTTTCCGCCGCGGGCAAACCCAATGGTGACGCTCCTAAAAAATCCGTCACAAACCGAAACCCGTCGCCGTCCCAAACATAAAGATAGGGGCAGGAACCGGTCGGCAACTCCAACTCGGTCATTGTCTCGGTTGCGCATTCCTCCAGCGCAAGGTCCGTGGTTGTTACAAGGTCGCTCCAATGCGGTCGCAGGGCGTCTACTTTTTGCCGCTTTCCCAACCCGATTTCTATCGGCAGCTCGTGAACCGTCCGCATCATTCGCAGTCCGCCGGAAGCAATTTCAATCTTAACGCCCAAGGCGCTGGGATTGGATCGGTTGCCTTCCAGCCGAAGTTTGAGCTGCCGGTTCTGATTGCCTCCGTCGTTTCTCAAAACGCGCAGAGACTGATCGGCCAGCGTCAGCAACAAATCAGAATCGCAATCGCCATCCAAATCTGCCGGCTTGACGGCAAGGAAGCCGGCCTGCGACGGATCGCTCGAATTCCAACCAATCCGATCCAGCCCGACCAAATGAGTCGTCTCCGTAAATCCTTCCAAGCCTCGATTGCGCCAAGACCGCAGGCTTGCGCCTCCAAAAGCCAACACGTCCAGCCAGCCATCGTTATCGTAATCCAACAACAAAATCTTCCGAAGGTCGGCGGTATCATCTTGAATTGTCGCCGGTTTTTGTCCGCCTTGAAACTGAATCGCTAAGCCATTGTCCTGCAAGGCGACAATGTCCGCGCGGAGATCATTGTTGAGATCGCCCAAGGCAACGAAGCGAGCCGGGGGCAGGTTGTCCAATGCATCGCTTTTGGCCCATCCCAAGCCTCTTTGCCGTAGCCATAGCTGCGGTGATTCCTCGGAACGCAGAAGACAAAAATCCAGAAAGTTGTCGCCATCCCAATCCTCCAACGCCATTTGCCTCACGTCCTCCAAGGCCGAAGGCAGACTTGTGTCGGACGTCCAGTCCGCAAACGAAGCGTTTCCTTGATTTCTCAGGTAGATCAAAGAACGGTTGATCGAGGAGAGGCCAACGAGATCGAGTTTTCCCGTCAATTCAAAATCCATCAGCACGGCGTCGGTCAAAGAAACTTCCGCAATCTGCGCAAAGCGACTGGCGTCGAACAACGCCCCGTTGGTAGAGACGTGAAAAATTTGAATGCCTTGATCGCTCAAAAGAATCACGTCTTCCTGACGGCCTTCTGCCAAACTGGTTTTATGCTGCAAGTCGCCAACCAAACATTTTGCGTAGGAAGAGTCTGGGATGCCCGGTTGTGGGAATCCTTCCGGCGCAAAAGCACCTTGGCGCCGCCGCAAAATTTGAAATCCGCCGCCTTGGCGCCGCGCAAAAATGTCCAACTCTCCGTCGTGTCCGACGTCCAACACGCCCGCAGGCCCTTCAAATTGTTCAGCTAATTCGCCGAGGATGTCGACGGTCGCTTCGACGAATTGCATCGAAATTCCTTCTGAAGTTGGCTGTTCCAAGGGAAAGGGAACACGGGCTTCGGTGTGGACGCACTGCTCAAAGACGGTTGGATCGGCAACAGCCGCTCCTTGCCGTTGGGAAATTTCCTGATGTTTGGCCAATGCTTGTTGGGCGCCGTCTTGGTCCCCCAATCGAATCAGCGCTTGGCTCATATTGTAATGAGCCGCTCCGTGCTCGGAATCGTATTGAATCACCTCGCGAAACTGCGTCGCCGCCGCTTCGAATTGGCCTAAACCTTGGTGGGCGCGTCCCAACTGGAAACTTACCGCGTTCACCGTGCGGTCCAGATTCTTGGCCGTTTGCAAGGCCTGCGAAGCTTCTTCAAAGCGTCCCAAGCGCAATCGGCTGCAACCCAATAAATAATGGCCGGCGGCTGAATTTTGATTGACAGCAATGGCCGCCTCCGCGGCCGCGACCGCTTCTTGTGGGCGTCCTAAAGCCAGCAATGCGTTGGCTAAATTCAACGCGGCATCCAGATCTCCCGGATGAATCTCGACTGCCCGTTGAAAAGATTCCACCGCTTGCTCCGCTTGTCTTTGATCCAGATAGTTTTTGCCCTCCTGCATCATCTCGATAAATTTTTCCTGAATCTGAATCTCCGCCGTTGTTGACAAATCCGAGGGGTTGGGCTGTTGACGAGAAAGGCGATTGCTCTGGAAAAGAACGAGGGAAACTACGGCAACGACTGTTAATAAACACAAGGCTACGATCGGCTTGAGAATGCTTCCCTTTTTCGCGGCGGAGTTCATGCGAGCAATTTACGCGAGCGCCGTCAGTTTGCAAACTTTAAGATGGATGAAAATGATCAGCGAGACTTGCTGAAAAACCTGTTGCGGCTGCGTGGGATATTTTTGAAAAGCAGGCTGTTATCCGGCCGCATTTGGGACGGGCATTCCGCCGCGAAAAAGCGGAGATTGTGTTGACCTCAGTTTCCGACCGTTGAACGATCCTCCGCGCCGGGCGGCATGGGAGGCAACCGTTTGGGAAATTGCTCGACGTAGCGCATCCAAAAATTTCGCTCTTGCTGGTTCATATCTCTCCACCGCTTGGCATTTTTGCGAAATTGATCCTGTTCTTCCGGGGACATCTTGGTAAAGGCGCGCAGAAAATTGAGGGTTCTTTGCCTTTGGTCCGGCGGCATCTGCAAAAGTTCGTTCCTCTGCAACTCACACTTCTTGCGAAAGGGAAAGGGGATTTTTTCCAAGGTTGCCTCTTGTTGGCTCGCCGGCAATTCGTAGAATCGCGCATAGGCGTCCAACATTTCCCGCCGTTTTTCCAATGGCGAACTTTCCCAAGTCTGCGCCGAAGAATTTTTCAGATTGCCGGGGCGGGTAGCTACGGGAGGCAACGGAGGCGGGCCGGAGGATTGAGTTTCCCCGCGGGCAAAATATCGCGTCAATTTAAAGTTGTTCATAACATCGGCTCGCGCGTCTTCAGGCAGTTTATCCCATCGTTCTAAACAGCGTTTGACTAGAGCCCGTTCCTCGTCGGGAATTTGTTCTAGTCTTTTCTCTCGCGCATCCGCCGAAATCGGAATCAACAAAGCGATGTACCAATGCAGTTGGGCTATTTTCAATCGATCTTGGCGGACGGATTCGGGAAGCCGTTCGTACTCATCGATCTTTCGCGCCCAAAACGCCTTGCGGTCTTTCGTTTTCGAGGTCAGCATCTTCTCTCTCCGTTCCGGAGTGGCGGCCAGTAAATCCGATAAATATTTGACCGGGGAATCCGCAATAGATGGAATCGGCGGAGGATTCGGTTGCGAAGGGACTGTCCGCAGAGTCCATTTCGGCTCTGCTCCGTTCAAAGCCGCCAAGCTAAGCAAGCCGCCAAGGATGAAACTGAATCTCGTCCGGAGCATCAAAAAACAGGCGTTCAGGGCATCGAATCGGAGGCCAAGATGAGTTCCCAATCCACTTCCAGCGGCACTGGCGCAAGCTCTTGAATGAATTCGGAGTGCTTCGATTCTTCCATGGTTGGCGCTGTTTTTGATTCGGTGATAACGGTTAAACTTTCCACCAAGCGCATGGATTTCGACCGCTGGTATTCTCCGTAAAAGACCGCCAGTGCGAGAAGGGCGGCAAAACCGAAACCCAAGCACCACTTCGGCGCCCAAGCCAAGCGGCGGAACCAGATTCTCTTCGTCGGCAACATGAGAGCGGGGCCGGACTCGTCTGGCGCGCAAGGCAGAGCCTCCACCACTCGGCTGGTGAAATTGGAGGCCACCGGAACGTCGGGCAAACGAAGAACGGCTTGCAAAACCGCCATATCCTCTTGCCATTGAGCCTTCCACTTTGGATCGGCGGACAACAGCTGCTCCAAGCGATCTTGTTCCCGGCCGTTCAGCTCGCGAATCCATCGGATCGAGAGCAAATCTTCATATTCCGAAGGCTGGTTCATCATTCGCTAGAGGTTAATCACCGGGATTCGTGCAAAGTTGCGGCGTCGGGCGTCAAATTCTTCCGGTCGTCTTCAATTTTTGGACGATTCTTTCCAATCGCCGTCCGCCAAGTAAGGCTTTATCCGTTTCTTAATCGTTTCTCGTCCTCGATGAATTAAGGATTTCACCGCCGAAACGGAACAACCCAGAATCCCGGCAATCTCTTCGTAAGAAAGCCCTTTTTCTTTCAGCAGAACAAGGGCGGTGCGCTGATTGACCGGCAGTTCGGCCAAGGCTTCCTCAATTTTTTCCGTCAACTCCGCGCGAAGCACTTCTTCGGAGGCTGGATGGGCGCTTGGGTCTTCGAACTGGCGAGAAGGGAATTCTTGATCCCATTCGGGAGGAGCATCCATAGAATCGGCCGGATGCCGGGCGCGGCGGCGCAGTTCGTTGAGGCTTAAGTTCCGCGCAATGGTGAACAACCACGTTGAAAATTTGGCGGTGGCTTTGTAGCGCCCTGCTGCTTTATAGGCCTGCAGAAAAACATTCTGAGCCACGTCTTCCGCCTCTGTCGGATCGCCGATGATGCGCGTTACCATATTGACGACGGGTTGTTTGTATCTGTCGACCAACGCCTCGAAAGCGGCGCCGTCTCCTTCTTGCACTTTTAGCATCAACACGGCGTCGCTGTCGATTTCCTCCGCCATTCGCAATGATTCTACCTTCCCTCAACCGCCAATGAGAAACGTTCCGCCTTTCCCAGCGAAGCGTTCGCAGGCAGAACTCCGCTCAGTAAAACCGATTCCAAAGAAAAGTGTTTTTGCCATGGAAGCCTCAGTTGGCTATCCTAGCCCGTATTCGCATGCCAAGTCTATTGGAAAAAGCCCAAGTCGGCGCGAAAAAACTTCTCCGTCTCAAGTCGAAGCCCGTCTCCGTCGAATTGGCCAAGTATCGGAATTTTCTCAAAGTAGAATCTCATCGGCTCAAAATCGCGCATCGCGGCGGCGGCGGTGGACGAGCCATCGCCAAAGCGCGGGCGGAAATCCTGGACTTGGCCGTGCAATATCTCTTTGACGAAATCTTGCAAATTCGCTCGAAGCCCGCCGGGGACAAAAGCCTATTGTCCATCGTCGCCTACGGAGGCTACGGACGAGGCGAGTTAAGCCCTTGCAGCGACTTGGATGTCATGGTACTTCACAACCGTCCCGGCCTATCCTCCGACGGAAAACATGAGTGGCTGATCGATTTTTGCCAAACTTTCTTTCGCTCGCTCACCGATGTTCGGCTCAAGATTCTCCCCGTCACAAGATCTATCCCGGACTGCGTTCACGTTGCCAACGAAGACATGCAATCCAAGACCGCCCTAGTCGAAACCCGCCTCATCGCCGGAGACAAAGTGCTTTTCGATAAAATGAAACAAACCCTGCTGGCCAAATGCATTCATCGGCGGGAAAAAACCTACATTGCCGCTCGGCTTAGAGATCAAAAACTGCGTCGCGAAAAATTCGGCAATTCCCCCTATATGCAGGAGCCGAACATCAAGAACGGCTGCGGCGGCCTGCGGGACTATCAGAACCTCCTTTGGATGGCCTTCTTCAAAAAAAGATGCCGCACTATGGAAGACTTGCTACAACACCAAATGATCGACCGGACGGAATACCGTCGACTGACCGCCGCCTATGATTATCTCCTTCGCGTTCGAAACGAAATGCACTACCTCGCCAACCGCCCCAAAGAAGTTCTCCAGCGCGTCCTCCAGCCCCGCGTCGCCTACTCTTTTGGCTTCACGGATCGCTCGCCCACCCGAAGATTAGAAGCCTTCATGCACGAAGTCTACACCCACCTGCGAAACATTTACCTCCTCAGCCGCACCCTCGAACAACGCATGGCCCTCTCCCAGGAAAACAGCGGCTTGGAAACAATATCCAACTTTCTGAAACGCCGAAAACCCATCCTCATGGATGGCTTCGAGTTCAAGAACGGGCAGATTCTCCTAGCCAACCCCAGAGCCTTCAAAGAACAACCGCGCCGACTGATGCGCGTGTTCCGCCACGCCCAGCAACGCGGCCTGCGCCTCTGTCCCGACTTGGCATACACCCTTCGATCGCAGTTGACTTTGGCCGACCGCAAATTTCTCCAAGACGCCAACGTTCGAGAGACCTTCACCGAAATCCTCAACCAGAAAGGCAACGTCGCCCGCACCTTGCGAACCATGCACGAAGTCGGCCTGCTAGGCAAATACCTTCCCGAATTCGGCAAACTGACCGGCAAGGTGCAACACGAATTCTACCACGTTTACACCGCCGACGAACATACCATCGTCTGCCTAGAACACCTGGATCAAATCATAGAAGCCCCAAAACCGCCTCACTCCAACTACAAAAAACTCATGGAGCGCTTGAACCGTCCCTATCTGCTCTATCTCGCGCTCATCCTGCACGACGCCGGCAAAGCGGCCGGCCGTCGATCTTCCAACCATTCTTGCGCTGGCGCGGCCATTGCCAAGCGAGCCGCCCAACGGCTCGGCCTAGCCTCCGAAGACACCCAAACATTGTGCTTCCTGATCGAACAACATCTAACAATGGCCCTCATCTCGCAGCGGCGAGACATCGAAGATCCGAAGGTAATCCAATCCTTCGCAGAACTCGCCCAAGAAAGCGAACACCTCGACCTTTTGACTCTGCTGACATTTAGCGACTCCATGGCCACCAGCCGAGAGATGTGGAACGGCTTCAAAGACACCCTCCTCCGAAGCCTTCACCATCAGACCTATAAAATCCTGTCCGGGGACACCTCCCAACGCATTGCAGAGCACAATCTTCGCCTTCACCTCCGCCGCAAGATCGAGACCAAACTCCCCTCCAACATTCGCGCCGACGAAATAGACGCCCACTTCAACACCCTGCCCGACCGCTACTTTCACACCAACCGGCCCGGAGAAATTCTAGCCGACATCGACCGCGTCCACCGCTTCATGAGCCAGCAAACCCGACTTAGCGAACATCCGCTGGACCCGGTCGTCTCTTGGCGCCAAGCGCGAAACCGGGGCTACTCCATTCTGCACGTCGCCACTTGGGACTATCCCCGCGTCTTCGCCAAACTTGCCGGCGCTCTTGCAGCCAGCGGCATCAACATCCTCAGCGCCAAAATCTTCTCTCGAAGCGACGGAATCATCTTGGATACCTTCGCTGTCGTCGACGCTGTCTCCGGTTCTCTTGTCGGCCCAGAGCGCCGAGATTCCTTTCACGCCAACGTGGCCAAAATCCTCATGAACCAAGTTAACCTCGACCGCCTCGTCGCCCAAGCGCCCAAGGCGGCCCCACTCTATCAATCTCTCGAAGACGAAACGATTCCAACCCGCATTCAGTTCGACAATCATACCTCCGAACGTCGAACCATCATCGACATCGACACCGAAGACCGCGTCGGCCTGCTTTACTTTATTGCTACCGCCCTGGCAGAGTTTGAACTCGACCTCTCTCTTGCTAAGATCAGCACCGAACGAGGCGCCGCCATCGACAGCTTCTTTGTAAAAGACGCCAAGGGCGAAAAAATTCGAGACGACGAAACTCAGAAACAAATCACCCGGCAATTCTTAAACGCAATTGCAAAAGCCGGCGGACCGGACAACACTTCCTCGTTGAAACACGCCGCCCGATCCGGCATTGAAAATTGAGAGGCCCGTGAACCCTTCAGATAACAAAACCGCAATCCCTCAAGAATTGCGCGAAGCCGGCCGGCCAACCAACCGGAAGAAAACCAATCACATTCTGCACCTCCTGCTGTCGATTGTCACCAGCGGATGGTGGACGCCAATCTGGATGTTGATCGCAATCAGCGACGGCGCCTATAATTACCTTCGCCTCAAAGAGACCAGCCCGAACCTCCGAATCTTCGCAATCTGTTCCTTGATTCTAATCTTAGACCAAACCAGCAAACTGCTGGTGCAATACTTCCTGCCTTTGCTGGGAGAACAGCGGATTGTCATCGACGGCTTTTTCCGCTTCGTTCATTGGGGAAACACCGGCGCCGCCTTTAGCTTCTTTCAAGACAACAACACAGTGCTCGCCGTCGTCGGCATTCTCGCCGTCTTCATCCTGTATATGAACCGAACTCTCTTCGGAGCGCATCATCTTCTAGGGCAAGTCGCCTTGGGATTAATGCTCGGAGGCATCCTCGGAAACTTGATCGACCGCCTCCGAGTCCAACACGTCATCGACTTCCTTTATTTTTACGCATACAAAAGAGGCGGCGGCGAAGTTGGATTCCCCGCATTTAACGTCGCCGACACGGCCATCTGCACAGGCGTCGGATTGCTCCTCCTTCTTTCTTGGCGGAAAGAATCCTCGGATGCGGAAAAGAACGCCGTTTCCGAACCCTCACCCCTCCAAACCGCCTCCTCCTCCGAACTTCCAAAACCGAAGTGAGCGCCCCGCCTTTTCCCATTTTCCTTACCGGACCCACAGCGGTGGGAAAGTCCGACTTGGCCATGCAACTGGCCAGAAAAACTTCCGGAGAAATCATTTCCGCAGACTCAATGCAAGTCTATCGCGGACTCGACGTCGGCACCGCAAAACCTTCTCCTCAAAACCGCTCCCGCATCCCGCACCACTTGATCGACGTTGCCAAACTTTGCCAAACATTCGACGCTGGACAATTCGTCAAGAAGGCAACTCAAGCCGTCCACGAAATCAAACAACGACAAAAGATCCCAATCTTTTGCGGCGGCACCGGATTCTACCTCAAGGCCTACCGCGAAGGACTGGACAACCTCCCTCCCCGCAACCCCGCCCTGCGAAGCGAGCTGGAACAAACGCCTCCAGAAAAACTTCTGGAGGAACTTTGCCAAAAAGACCCCTTGCTGTTTGCGCAAATCGACCCAAAAAACCTTCGGCGCGTCATCCGCGCTCTGGAAATCATTCGGCAAACCCAACAACCCGCCTCCACTCAACGACGACAATGGACGACCAAAACAACTCTTCCGCCCCTCATCATCCTCTTCCGTTCAGCCGCCAGCCTTCAAAAAAGAATCCACCAACGCGTCGAGGCCATGTTCCAAGCCGGCCTCGTCGAAGAAACCAAAGCCCTCCTCAAATGCGGCATCCGGGAAAACCCCGTTGCGTCCCGCGCTCTCGGCTACCGGCAAGTCCTCCATCATCTCGAAAACCAGAATCCGCTTTCAGAAACCATTGACCGAGTAAAGACGAAAACATGGCAATTTGCCCGACGCCAGCTCACCTGGTTCCGAAAACAAAAACACACTATCTGGCTCGACTTGGATCCCATTTTGCCCAAAGACCGTTGCGGCGCCGTTCAAAATGCCCTTGCCCAGTTCGCCGCCTCGCGGACGGAAACAACTCCGGAACGGCAAAAAGAACCGACAACCATCCATCCGCCTTCGATTTGACAAAATCGGCTTGTCCATGGCAGACTATTGACGAGAAACATGCCCCGCTTCATGCCCCGCAAACTTCTAAAATCCATTGCCCTCTTTGGCCGCGAACTTCTCGCAAACCCCGGCGCCACCGGCGCTTTATGTCCCAGCTCGCCTCTTCTCGGCCGGCGAATGGCCTCCTTCATCCCCAAAGACCATAAGGGATTCGTCGTCGAACTTGGCGCCGGAACCGGATCCGTTACCCGCGAACTTCTAGCACGAGGAATCCCGCCAAAGAAACTGATCCCCATCGAGACGTCCGAAAAACTGGCCTCCCACCTACAACAACGATTTCCAGCGCTCCAAGTGATTCAAGGCAACGCCGCCAATCTCCAGAACCTGATCAAAGCCACCGCCAAAGAAGCCAACAGCCAAGTCGACTTCGTCGTCTCCAGCCTTCCTTTTCGCTCCCTTCCCGAAGATTTATGCCAAAAAATCGCTCAACAGATTGAACAAACGCTCGGCGACTCCGGCCGCTTCATTCAATTCACCTACGACTTGCGCTCCAAAAACTTTATCCACTTTCAACGCTTCACCCATTTGCGCGCCGCCATCGTTTGGGCCAACATCCCGCCGGCGCGCGTCGACCTCTTCCAAACCAACAGACGAAGAGAAAAATAAAAGCCGAAAAAACGCCCCGCGCCAAAAAACGCCGGCGCTGAAAATTTTTCGCTTGACTGAAGAGCGTCATTCTTTGATTCTTGCCGGCGAACTTGGATTATTCGTTTTTTGAAATGGGGGCGCACTGGTTTCGACTGAGTAGATGCGCCCAAGGTTGCATGCCGAGGATGGTTCGTTGGCCTCGTAAATCATCGGACCAAAAAACAACTGCTAACGAAGAATTAGCTCTCGCGGCCTAAGCGCCGCGGGCGTTGCCCCGCCGACACCTGCTAGACGGGAGCAGCGCAGCAGCAGGTTAGGCTAAAAACCGGAGACTGCGCGGGATTGGCTGAAATTATTTCATGCAGACTATGCCGCACGCATCACGTCGGGTTGGCAGCGGGCGGCAGACAACTCTCCACCCGAACAAGCATGTAGAGACCTTGCGGTTGATTTGCCCAGGACGCGGGTTCGATTCCCGCCGCCTCCACCATTCTCAATGCCCCAGAGGATGCCTCAAATGCCTTTACTCCACTGAAAACGAAAAGACCGTCTCGCTCCGAAAGCGAGAACCGGGACGCAGCACAATCGAGGGAAAATGCGGATGATGAATGGAATCCGGATAATGTTGCGTTTCCAAACACAACGCTTTGTGATCCAAATGATTCCCCGTGTAAAGCTGCAAGCCCGGTTCGGTGGTATGCACTTCCATGATCCGACCGGAAACAGTCTCCCTCAATCGGGCGGCAAAAACTAAATTCTTGCCGCCGTCATTGATGACGTAGTTATGGTCGTATCCTTTCATCCGCGGTTTCAAAAAGTCTATTCGCGCGCCGATTTTCTCAGGGCGGGCAAAGTCCAAAAAAGTGCCGCGAACCTCGGCGATTTTGCCCGTCGGGATCAACTGCCGATCAGTGGGAGTATAACGGTCTGCGTTCAACTGCAACTCATGGCTCAAAATATCGCCGGCGGACGCCAGATTGAAGTAAGCGTGATTCGTCAAATTCACAATTGTCGCTTGATCCGTCTCGGCCTCATATTTCAGGCGTAGACGGTTTTCCTCATCCAAAGTATAAGTCACCGCAACTTGCAGATTGCCCGGATAGCCCTCTTCCGCATCCTCGCTGAAATAGCGAAACCGAACGGAAACGGAAGCATCTTGAACCGGAAGAATTTCGCCGGACCAGAGAACATGCGCAAATCCGCGGCGCCCGCCGTGAATGTGGTTTCTCCCGTTGTTGGCCGCCAGCCGATACTCCTTCCCATCCAACGAAAACCGCGCCCCGGCAATTCGATTGGCGACTCGCCCAATCACTGAGGCGGCGCCTCCAAAGCCTTGTTGGTAATCTTTAAACCTGCCCGAACCCATGATGACGTTTTGCAATCTCCCCGCCCGGTTGGGCGCCAAAATTTCCGTGATTGTCGCGCCAAAAGTCATCACCCGAACCACCATGCCGTTTTGGTTCCGCAAGGTATAACGCATCACTTGAACGCCTCCATCCATTTGTCCAAAAACTTCCGAACGCACGGAAGGCGGCTCGGCAACAGACTCCCCGCCAAAAATCGCCGCCGCCCAACCAACGCAGACCGCCAAAACCAATGCCCGTTGTTTTCCTTCAAAAACCATAACCTACCTCCCACTTGCAAAATACTTTTTCTAGACGCTTCAGCAATAAACCCCAAGCGCATTTCTTCGTTTGGCGACAAAAACCGCCGCCCGCCCATGCCTTTGCGTATATCCTCCGATACCCTAATACAAAGCGAGCAAGCGCCGTCGCTGTTTCAGTTTCCCTCACATCACCTCCCATTCGAGAAGGAAAATTCCAGGATACAGGCTTGACCCAACCGGCAATTCTATGCGTGAATGCAAGCCAACTCGATTGAAACTGCTCGTCACATCGGACCTCCACTACAACCTGCGGCAATTTGACTGGCTGCTTCAAACAGCGAATCGCTACGACTGCCTCATCATCGCCGGAGACCTTCTGAACGTAGCCGGCTACCTCGAACTCGAACTCCAAATCACCGTCGTCTCCGAATACCTGCGCAAACTCAGCGGCTTGACCCAAGTGGCCGTTTGCTCTGGCAATCACGACGGCGAGACCAAAAACCGTTTCGGAGAATACACCGCGGCCTGGCTACAGTCGATCCGGTCAAAATCCCTGCTTGTCGACGGACAATGCCTGCAAACAAACAGCGTCTTGCTTTCCATCTGCGCTTGGTGGGACGGAGCGCGCTCACGCGAGGAAATGGTTCAAATGCTGGAAAAACACAGCCGCCTTCCTCGCTCCCATTGGATTTGGGTGCATCACGAACCGCCAGACCAATGCCGCGTCTCTTGGACGGGCAAACATTATGGCGGCGACAAGTTCCTCAATTCCCTGCTTCAGCGTTACTCTCCCACCGTCGTTTTCTCCGGTCACATCCACACCGCCCCTTTCTACCAAGCAGGAGGCTGGATCGACCAAGTCCACAACTCTTGGGTATGCAACCCCGGAAACCAACCCGGCCCCGTGCCAACCACCATTCAGCTCGATCTCAAAACCATGACGGCAATCTTTGACTGCAACGACGGACGGGAAATCGCCAATCTCAATGCTCCGGGAGAACGGCCGTCCGCTCCGGCGCGGACGATTTTGGATTCCGGTGAATAAGCGTCTTCAGAATCTTGTCCAGCATCGCCAAGTGATTGGGTTCCTTGGAAAACTGCCGCCGCACGTCCACAAGATAACGAGTCGCCGCCGTCAGCCGCCCGGCAAGCATCCGACAAACATGAAGATTGATCTTTGAATGCCGAACAAGAAACTCCAGAGGCGACTCTACCCGAACGACGACGCTGTCCGAAGCCGCCCGCAACTGCGCCAAATGCGGATTGTCCAAAAGAGCCGCCAACTCCCCAAACACAGAGCCCGGCCGGCTTTCCCGATCGACAACCAACCCGTCCTCCAGCACTTCCAGATCGCCTTCGATGAGAAAAATCAGAACCCCCGAACGCGAGCCTTGCTCCCACAAAACCTCTCCCGCCGCTGCCGAAGTTCGAGGCAAGCCATCCAGTTCCTTCAAAATTTCATCCCAATCTTCCATCATTTCTTGCTTTTCCCTTTTTTCCAAGCAAACGCAACCTCGCAAAATTTGGCCAAAGCGAGATAGAATTTCAACCTGCAAACCCCGCCAAAACAAAACACTCCGCCGCCCATTTAGACGTTGCGAAGCTTGTTGCTCAAACCATTACGATTTCCCTGCCCGCTCCTTCTCCAAAAATTCCGCCCGAATTGTGTTCCGCAAACCCTCCGACAACGAACAAGGCGCTTCAAATCCCGCCAGCCCGTGAGCCTTTTCCGCATTCACAACCGTGTCCGCACAAAATTTGCGCACCCGCACCGCGCTAATGGGAAACTTCCTGCCGGTGACGCAAGCCAAAGCGTCAAACAAAATCCCTCCCGCCAGTCCCGCCGCATAAGGAATCCTTCTCGGCATTCCCGCCAAGCCCAAAGCGCCGCAAACGTCGCGCACCATATCCCGCATCGAAAGGTCCGGCTTGTCCGCATAGTTGAACAAATGACGGCCCGCTCCCAACCCCAAACAATGCTTCAGAAAAGCCGCCACATTCTCTACATAAGCAACCGACTTGCGATTCTCGCCCTTGCCAACCATGAAAAAACGCCCGCGGGCAATCTGATTCGCCAACGTGTAAATATTCCCTCGATTGTCGGGACCAAAAGTGGCCGTCAACCGCACCGTCGTCAAACTGCGCCCCGCCTTCGCATCCGCCCAGGCATCCAAAATCCCCTCCGCCTCCAACTTGGAACGACCATAGTCATTGAACGGACGGGGCGCGTCTTCCTCGCGAGACTCTCCAGCGTTCAAGCCGTAAACCGCAACCGTGCTGGTAAACACAATCGTTGGAATGCCGTGCGCCTTCGCCGCTTTGGCCACGTTCTCCGCACCACCCACGTTCGCCTCGTAATAAAGTTTCGGCGGACGCACGTCGTCGCGATGTTCCGCCGCCAAATGATAAATCGCCTCCGTTCCCTCCAACGCCCGCAACACGGCATCGCGATCCGTCACGTCCACCGGCGGATTGGCGCCTCGATCCAAGACAAACACTTCATGCCCCTCCGCTTCCAGCAACTTCCTCAGCCGAGAGCCGATAAACCCAGAACCGCCGGTAATCCCAATTTTCATGTTTTCTTCTTCGCCGCCGCTGCTGACCGTTCAATCAACTCTCTCGCCCAATTCACAAAAATGGATTCCGCTTCTCGAATCGTTTATTCATTTCAATTCTCTGGTTTTTCGAAATAGAAGAAACCTTTTTCCCAATAATGTGAACGAAGGTTTGAATCTCTATTCGGAGTGACAATGACAAAACCCCATTCTCTGTCTCTAATAAAAAATTCTCTATCATCTTTCCACTCGTCAAAAAGATCATGTTCAGATACCAAGGATCCTCCCATCCAAGCAACGACGATTTTTCTTTCATTGCTGACCCTCCAGATTCTTATTCCATCCGTTACCGGCCTGACGATATCGCTCAATTCCCTTTCTTCTGTTATCTGTCCGTTGTTTTTGCGGTTTTCATAAAGGAACACTCTCAATTTGTCTCTCTGATAGGCGGATACGGAGATTCTTAACTTCTTCGTAGAATGGTTTTTTTCCACGCCAAAATCTATGCTTCCAGCATCTTCAAAGGCATCAGGAAACAAAACAATGTTCGTCAAGTTGACCAAAGATTCCGACCGAATGGTCACAATCGGATGCGTTAGCTTGCCGCTTCGAAGAAAGACGAGTTCCAGCAGTTTAGCATCATCTTTCTCGTTTTCATTGGCAAAGTAAATATTGCCGCCATCGTAATTGCGCTCTTCTCTTTCCCAACCAGTTGGGTAGCGTTTCAGCACAAGCAACTCGGCTTGCGTTTCCAGTTTCTCCGCCGCAAAAGCTGCGACGGCCAGTAACACTCCAATTTTTGCTTTCATGCCTCTTTGATTCCATCTTTGTTTTCTTCGTTTATGTCATCTATTCGTTTCGCTCATTTTTTCTACAAAGCTACTTCTGCTTGAAAAGGAGAGCGAGATTATCCCGCTCCCCAACTTTGGACGATCCTTTCCTCACCAAGCGCAAGCGACATCTACCGATTTTCCTCCAGTATCAAAATCCAATCGGACATCCTTTTGTAATCGCGATTGTTTTCCCGCCCTTGAACCGGCACGTTGTAGGCGTTATTCCCCTTAAGATTCACCAAATTGCAAGTTTGAGGCTCAACGAACTTAAGCGATTCCGAATGCCCGTCGGCAAAACTGAAAACCCCGCTACAGTTGTGCCGAGTGGCGGGGGAGTTCTGCCAATGAAATCCTCCATTTCCCACTGGAATCGCAAAATAGCCGTCTTCAATTGTGCGAGCGCCTTCATCCACAAAAACCATGTTCTCCGAAGGTCCCGGCCAATTGATTTGCGAGAGCTTCCGATAATCCGGATATTTGGTCGTATGCACGAAAGTGACATTGCTGTTGTGCCTGCCTTGTATGGAATAACTGCGGTTGCGCCTAACGAAAGGCACTCTGTCCAACGGCCAGCGCTTGTCCTGCGGGCATTGATAAATCGCCAATGAAGTGTTGTATTGAAAAAGCAATCCCTCGGAGATGACCGCCGTATTGGTCATGTTTTGAGTGATATTGGCGCCTCCAATGGGCTTTGTGCCGTCAATCCAAGAATTCTTGTCGCCTAAAAAATTTGTCACCAGTTTGTCTTCCCAGTCGACGGTATACATATGCCAACAAAGTTGGAGTTGTTTGGTGTTGCTGAGACAGCTGATTTGGTGCGCCTTGGCCTTGGCTTTGCCGAG
Source organism: Limisphaerales bacterium (assembly GCA_965203425.1). Lineage (GTDB taxonomy): Bacteria > Verrucomicrobiota > Verrucomicrobiia > Limisphaerales > AAA164-E04 > UBA2970. The sequence continues at coordinate 2,329,164 of OZ241891.1, forward strand.
GACGGGCAAAAGCATGCCGGCCAAAATGGCGATGATGGCGATGACCACCAAAAGTTCGATCAAAGTAAAAGCGCCGCGTCGAACTGCTACGGATTGCGGGGCGCAGAGAGATGAGGGGGGGGGGGATGCATTCATAGGCTGTCGCAAGTTTTGGTTATGATTAGCCGAAAAACAGGAAATCAGTCAACTCAATTATTCCGATGGCAAAGAACGGCTTATTGGGTAAATTGAATTCGGCGGACGGGCTCGTGGAGTTTTCAACCTATTTTTCAATAGCGGCGCCTTGGCGCCAAATCGCAGAAGGCACTTATGAAACGGCGTTTTTTCTTCTCTTTTTGGGTTTCTTTGTCGGCGGCTTCCTTCTTGACCGGCTGCGGCAATTTTGAAGGCGATAGAAAGCCCTCGGCGAAAGAACAAAGCGAACCTTCCTCCGCCGTTCAAGCGCCTCAAAAATACCGCGTTGCCAAAGTCGTCTTCCAAAGCGGTTGCTGCGACGGCTCGGCCGGCGTTGCTTTGGACGCGGATCATTTTCTGGTTGCCAACGACGAAGACAGCGTCCTGCGCGTTTATTCTAGGCATGGTTCGCCTCGCCCGCTGGCAACCGTTGATTTTCGAAAGTTTCTGGATTTGGAGAAACAAAATGCGGAGTCCGACATTGAAGGGCTGGCGCGGATTGGCTCCACGATCTACGCAATCGGCTCGCACTCTCGCTCCAAAGACGGCAAAAAACGAAAGGAACGCCGCCGCTTTTTCGCTCTGCGCTATTCTTGGCAAGACGGAGAGATTCGCCTGAATCCGCACGGACAAGCGTACAACAAACTAGCGGAAGACTTTGCCAAAAGTCCAATTTTTCGAGAAGCGGATTTCAGACGAGCGGAACGAAAAGACGGCCTCAACATCGAAGGCTTGGCCTCAACGCCGCAAGGAGGCTTGCTGATCGGTTTTCGCGCTCCGTTGCTGGAAAGCGAGGCCTTGCTCGTTCCCTTGCTTAATCCCGCAGAAGTGGTCGCCGGCAATGCTCAACCGCATTTTGGCCCGCCAAAACGAGTGGATTTGAACGGATCAGGAATTCGAGGCATGGCGCGTCAAGGCAATTCTTATTTTTTGGCCGCGGAATTGGAAAACAATCTGCCGCAAATTTTCCACTGGAACGGCTTGGCAAGGCGACCAAAGCAGATTTTGATTTCCCTTCCGCAATCTCTGAATCCAGAGGCAATTTTGCTTTTCCCAGACACGGAGGAAATTCACTTATTGAGCGACGACGGCAACGCAAAGACAAACGGCAAGGATTGCAACGAGAACAAAAATCCGGAGCGAAAACGTTTCCAACGCCTCGTTCTGCGGGCTTTGGATCCGCGTTTCCACTAAGCGCAACGCCTTGCCCATCAGCGACGCTTGCGATCATCCAATCCCTAAGCCAAGCAAACTGCCCCCACAGATGATTGTCGACAACGACATCAGCGCTTACTTCAAATCATAGAATGCGCAGACCGAAAACAGCGCCCACACAAACTTTTTGACCGCCAATCCCCCAATCGAATTCACCTCCCCACTTGACCGCCAACCGCTTCAAAACTTCCTTCCCTATAACGGCAAGTTGGAATGTTTCTCTTTTACGAATTCAGTAACCAACCCAACCACAATAACCAATCGAACTTCTTCAAAACTAAAAACCCATCTTCGCACCCTTTACAGTTTTGCCCTCCCTTCCCTTGCGCTGTTCCTTCCATTCCGCCATCTATTTCCCTCGCTCTCCCATCCCGGACTCACTGCCGGCGAACGCCACCAACCCAAACCCAACCCACCTCAACCGTGAACCATAAAGATTACATAAAAACACTTCCCCACCACTTACTACTCTAACAACGACTCCTCCCCTCTCACCTAACACCAACCGCCAGAACCTTTTTCCCGCAACGGTAAGATGGGAGGGTGCGCTTCTTGGCGTGCTTGGGCGTTTCTAACAAACTTCCTTTCCTCTTTCCTTCCCTTTTTCCATTTTGAGCTTGAACCCGGCATCGGCCAGAGACAGCGAACCAGCCAGAACGCATTCCCAAGCATCGCTGGACGACAGACGAATCAGCGTTCCTCCAAAAACATAAATCGCCATTGTGGATTCCATCGTGGAGTGGTTCATAACCTCAGATTTTTAGATTTAGAAACTAGTTCAGATGAAACATGAGGAAGAGCATTCCCTTGTTTGCGTCAAAACGGAAGCAACCAGCATCATCCAGAAGTCTCTTTTAGCGGCGTTGATAGTGTCGGCGCTTTCTTCTCTTTTTGTTCCTTTGGAGCAAAGCTGAGCGCAGTCGTATATTGTCTCTACCATAGCCAAAACAATGCCAACCAAACCCTCTGGATGTTTAGCAGTTCTTCCACCACCGCGGACACTCAAAATGGCCTCCAAAACATCCCAACCTCCGCAACCTCCAATCATTCCCCCTAGCTGAGCCGCTTGCGAATTTATGAACTCTTTCAATAACAGATGCATTGACAACGCCAACAAGTCTAAGGATGCGAACTTTCCGCATTCTTTCTGATTGGCTAACTCTAATATCAAAGACATCGATTCGGCAAGAAAGAGAATTCCGGGCAAAGGCAGAACCAACGCCAACATCAACTTTGCCGCTCGTGTCTCAACGCGCCGATGATTGCCATTGTCAGCGCTAACAGCCGACTATTGAGCGTTTTCTGGTGGACTACGATAATCCATACGAGGCCCTTGGGAATTCGCATGTTCAGCCGTTTGTTTTATTCCACCAATCCGCCCTCTTCTTAGGCAAGAGCGGGCTGGATCAACAAATCCATTGGCGACTTTTATACGCAAAGCGAGAATAATTCTGGGGCCTTATTATGTCTCTCCTAATCAAAGAGCAGAGGCTTACGGATCCTTCTTAGCGGCAACACTAATGGCTTGGTGCAGATTATCGCCCACAGAGCCATCATCCTCGAACTCAAAGAATACGCTCTCATCTTCGGCTTATTTGCTTTGGCTTTTGTAATTGTCCGCCGCCATTGGCAAAAGAAACCTCAACAAGCTGCCACTTTGTAGACTTGGTTTGGTGTTGCGGATTTTTCTGGTGTTTGTAGCAAGCGACAAAAACGACAAACTGCCCACAGTTTTGTAGCTGGTATCTTGTGATTTATAGATTTGCTCGTCTCTAACAAATAGTGATTGGCAAGGAATCACGGCTGGTGATTTGTAGCCGGCTAGTTGCTGTGCGGGCAAACTAGCGGCCGGTGCTTTGTGATTTGTGGTTTGCAAACACGGTTGTGCAGTTGGGTGTTTGGTTCGTTTGCGCTGGGTTTTGTTTTCTTTCATCGCCGCATAATGGAAAAGAAACTTCAAGCCGCCGCAACTTTGTAGTTGGTAGCGGGCAACTTGTGATTTGCGGGACTATGGTGTGCGGTTTGTGATTAGCAACGAATGATTTGTAGAAATGACGAGTTCGCAGTGAGGGAGCGAATGATTTTCTGTCTTCCATCATTTTCAAAACGGAAGACAACATCGATGAATGGGAGAATGGGATTGAGAGTGGAGTTTTTCGTTTCTTTTCGTTTTGTTAGGGTAGGGAGATTATTTCTCGTCTGCGTTGGGTGAAACGGCAGCTTTCTCGATAGCCCACCGACTTGACCAAAGCAACCGCCGCTTCAAAATCCATTCCGACTTCTTCAGGGGCGTGGGCGTCTGAGCCGAAAGTCAACAGAACGCCCGTCTCTGCTGCCATTTTTAGGATTGCCGGGCTGGGATACATTTCACGGCAGTCTTTGCGCAAACCGGCGGTGTTGATTTCGACGGCCACTTTGTGGTCGCGGGCGGTTTCGAGAAATCGACGAAACAAGGGAAGCACGTCTTGCTTGGAATGGAAACCAAACTTTTTGCACAAGTCCGCATGCCCAATGATTTGGAACAGACCGGAAGAGGCGGCTTGGGTCAATCGTTCCACGTAGGCCGACCATACGTCGTCCACATCGCGCCTCTTCCACTCGTCCAGATTTTCCGGATCGTCGATGGCGAAGGAATCGGAAATATAATGCACCGATCCGATGAAGTAGTCCCACGGATAGCGTTCGGAAAGTTCGCGAATCCATGATTCGTGTCCGGGAAGATAATCGACTTCCAGTCCGTATTTGACGACGATCTGCGGATGATCTTCTTGAGCCTGGCGAATTTTTTGGCAGTAGAGTTCGAGGTTTTCAATTTCCATGTGCCAGTTGTCCCAATCTTTCCGAATCATCGGGCCGTGTTCGGAGAAGCCGATTTCCGGAATGCCAACCGCCACTGCCCGCGCCGCCAATTCGGTTGGTTCTCCGACAGCGTGATGGCACAGGGGAGTGTGCATATGATAATCGCAAGGCAAGGACATGGCGCTTATTTTGCGCGATTAGTCGTCGTCTTGTCCCGTGAGCAACGGCAGCAGATAGAAAAGAAAAAAGAGCAACGAAGTGAGAAAGGCGGCCACGTAAGTCAAGGCGGCTGCGTTTAACACTTTGGCCACTGCCGTGTTTTCGCCCGGCGTTGCGGTGAGTCCCAGCTGCTTCAAGGCAATCTTGGCTCGCCGGGAAGCGTCGTATTCCACCGGCAAGGTGATGAGGTTGAACAACATGATCACGCCCCAGCAGGCCGCCATTGCCGCTACACCGACCGTGGTGGCCAAAAATCCGCTGAGTATTCCAAAAATGAAGAGATAGGTAAGCGCTTGGTTGGCAAAGGCGGTGATTCCCACGGAAGCCATGCGCCACTGCAAGGGCGCGTAGGCCTGTTGATGCTGGATTGCGTGGCCGCATTCGTGGGCAGCCACCCCGATGGCCGAAAGCGAACGGCCGCGGCAAGTTTCTCGCGAAAGCACCAAGCGTTTGCGAAGTGGATCGTAGTGATCTCCCAGCATTCCCTCTTGCTCGTGGATTGTCACATCTCGAATTCCCGAAGACTGCAAAATCCGGGCGGCTACTTCCGCTCCGCAAAGGCCGCCTTGCGCTGCCTGCCGATGAAATCGAGCAAACATGTTTTTCACATAAGCCTGAGCCGCGAGGCTGACCCCGGCCGTTACCGCCATAATCAAAATAAAACCAAGCATAGTTTCCAATCTCCGTTACAAAAATTTCCAAAAAGTTTGACAACCGTCCTAGCGTTCTCGTTTGAAAAATCCAACCGCCGCCAGCACTCAATCATGCTTTTTGCCATCTGTTTGTAAACAAAAAAAGTTGCCGCTTTGCAAAATTCTCAACTGCCTGTGAAGCGCCGCCAATGCGAAGCCTTCCGGTTTTGTTAAGGTTGTTTGTGTCCAACCGCCGGAAGAACGGAGATTTCTTTTGAAGAAGGTTTCGTCCGTCCCGCGGCTACGGTCTTTGCTTTTTTATCGAGCGCTTGACCGGCGCGTGCTTCGTTCCTGCATCCAGCGAACGTCTTCGTTGTTCGGAGATGGTTGGTTCAGTGCCAAGTTTGTTGTTTGGAATGGCTTTAAAGTTCTGGAATCCGTCCACCTGTGAATTTCCGAATGCCCGTCAGCAAAGGCCAAAGTGGCGGCGTTGTTGTGGTATCGGCTTGGATAATCGACAAGGTGCGTGGACGCCGGATTGTCGGGATAGCCTCTCATGTCCACGACAAAGTAGCCGTCGTTAATGCTCTCGTTGCGTTCGTCAATCAGCACGAAGGTTTGAGACGGGCCGGGATGGACAATGTCAGATTCCTTTCGATATGTTCGCCAGCCGCTCCCTGATTGGCTCCAAGGCGGGCCGCCTACCCAATTGTTCATTGCCATGCTGCGAATGCGCGGCACTCGCTGTCCTTGGTCGTTTATGCCGAAGGATTTGTCCGCCGGGCAAGTCCAGATGCCAAGCGATCCGCCGCAATAATTCCATAGCGAACTTTGTTTGGTAAAGCGCTCGTGATCCCAATTGTCCGGTCTTCTTGGATAGTCCAAGGACAGATCGGAATCGCCGGTCCAGTCTGGAATTCCATTTATTCGCTGATAGGCGGGCACTAACTTTCCCTCGCTGTCGTCGGCGTAAAACCGCCAAGCGTACATCATCTGCCTGTTGTTGTTCAAGCAGAGGATGCCTTGGGCTTTGCTCTTTGCCTTGCTCAATGCGGGCAACAGCATGCCGGCCAGGATGGCGATGATCGCGATCACAACGAGAAGCTCGATCAAGGTAAATCCCGCCGGCGGAGGGGAGTTGTTTTGTGTATGGATTTTCATAAAATTTGCTCCTTTTCCTATTAGAAATTCTTTAATAAAGTTTGTAGCAGAGCTTTTTGAAAAGCGCAATCGAATTGAAATTGACAAAACAAGATATTTGACGGCCAAAGGCTTTGCAATTTTGTTGGTTCGCGCCGCTCCATGGGACAAACTCACCGCCGGATGAGCAAACGATTTTACGTTACGACGGCCATCGACTACGTCAACGGAGAGCCTCACTTGGGGCATGCCTATGAGAAAGTCATTGCCGACGTGATGGCGCGCTCCCGCCGAAGCTTGGGCGAAGAAGTCTTTTTCCTAACGGGGATTGACGAACACGGCCAGAAAGTGCAACAAGCGGCGGAGGAGGAAGGTCTCGATCCGCAAGATTACTGCGACCGCTTGGCCAAAACATGGCAAGCCTTTGCCGGCCGCCTGGGGCTTTCCAATGACGACTTTGTTCGCACCAGCGATCCACGGCATAAGAAAGCCGTGGCCGCATTACTAAACCACCTTCACGACGGAGGCCATTTCTATAAAGACGCCTACCGAGGCTACTACTCCGCCAAACAGGAAAGCTTTTTGACCGACAGAGACCGCGGCGCCGACGGCCAATTTGATCCGATCTACGGCGAAGTTGCCGAACTTGTGGAAGAAAACTACTACTTCAAGCTGGGACGCCACCAACAATGGCTTATCGACTACATCGAGGCCAATCCCGACTTCGTTTTTCCCGACTACCGCCGAAACGAAGTTTTGGGATTTTTGAAAAAACGCCCGCTGGAAGACCTTTGCATGACACGCCCCAAATCGCGCCTAAAATGGGGCATTCCCCTGCCCTTTGATCCCGAATTCGTCACATATGTTTGGTTTGACGCCTTGTCGAACTACGCCAGCATCCCCGCCGCTCTGGGCGATCCGGCGTTGGAAAAACTGCGCCCCGACCAAGCCGACCTCGCATCCTCTCTCTCCCTTTGGCCGGCGGATGTTCACGTCGTCGGGAAGGATATTTTGAAGTTTCACGCCGTTTATTGGCCAATCATGCTCAAAGCCGCCGGGTTGCCCCTGCCACGCCAGATTTGCGTCCACGGATGGTGGCAAAAAGATGGAGAAAAAATGAGCAAATCCATCGGCAACGTCGTCAATCCACTCGAAGTAATTGACGAATGGGGACTGGACGCCTTCCGATTCTATCTAGTGCGCGAGCTGGACATCGGGCCGGACGGCAACTGGACAGATCAAGGCTTCCAATCACGCTACTCGGCAGAACTAGCCAACGGACTGGGAAACCTAGTCAACCGCTCGCTTTTCATGATCCATCGATACCGCAACGGAATCTTGCCAAACCCAAGCCGAAATCGGGAAAACGCCGCCAATGCGGAAACAACCTCGTTGCCAACAGAAGTTTCCCAAACCGTGGCCGCCGTCAAAAACCAACTGCGCCGCCGCCAACTGCAAACCGCACTCCGCGCAACTTGGTCGCTCATCGCCAAAGCCAACCAATACATCGACCGCACGGCGCCCTTCAAACTGGCTAAACAACCCGGCCAAGCAGATCGCCTGGACGAAATCCTCTACAATCTGGCCGAAACCGTCCGCATCCTAGCCATCCTCATCTGGCCGACGCTTCCCAACACCGCCGAGCGGATTTTTGCGCAACTGGGAATCGAAGGAAAACCCGACCGACTGGCCGACGCCGTCTGGGGACAACTCCCCAAAGACCGTCCGATTGGCAAACCCGAACCTCTGTTCCCGCGCAAAGACCATCCCACCTCCAAAACAAACCAAACCCTCGCCCCCAAAAAAGATTGACTCAAACAACCCGCCTAGGCTGAAATCCCACCTATGTTCTCGCACGTCGTCATTTTTTGGACAGATCCCGAACAACCCAATGCCTCGCAAGAACTGCTGGACGGCATCGACCAATACCTAAAACCTATTCCGGGCTTCCTCCACTTCCACGCCGGCAAAATGGCCGCCAGCAAACGAGCCGTCGTCGATCAAAGCTACCAAGTCGCCCTCAACATCGTCTTCCCCAACAAAAAAATCCAAGATGACTACCAAGTTCATCCCATGCACCTCGAGTTTGTCGAAAAAGTCTTCAAACGAGTCTGCAAAAAAGTAGTCGTCTATGACTTCGGAAAATAGCCCCCATAGTTCACTCAAAAAAGAACGCGAGCGCGCTTTTCAAAAACAAGCACGGCCCGCAAAACATCTTCCCTTCCCTCGCGCCAAGCGCCGGGCGAATAACACCAAAAACCGAACAAACGCAACATTCCGTCTTTTCTGCTTTATCCCCCCTTTTCACTTGCTCCTTCGCCATTCAACAGTTCTCCCAAGCAAACAAAGCCATTTGCAACTCTCGCAATCTTTGAATCGATTTTAGGAAATCACTTAGCGTTGATTCGTATTGTCCGCCCGCGTAATCCTTCCTCAGATTCTTCGCTTGCCGCCGCAGATACATTTTCTGCTTTTCAATCTCGTCCATTAATATTTTCCTCGTTGTCATCACACCTCTAAATTCTCAGTGGATTGTTTCGTTCCTCCCTGGCCGTTCCATCCTTTTCGCCGCCGCTATGCCAAACCCAATCCCCCGCCTTACCACTCCGCGCCAAAACGATCCAAAGCCCGCCGATCCCGCTTTGTCGGTCGCGCCCGTCCCCTGCTGTGACTAAACTTAGGCGGATCCACAAACTCTTTGCCCCTGTTGTATTCGGAAGCCGGCGTCAAGTCTTCAATATACAGCTCCAACATCTTTGCTCCGACCCGCCGCTCAACCGGCGCCACAGCCTTTATTGTTCTCATAATCCTGCCCACCTTCGCCATTACCACATCCCCCGGCAAAACCAACCGCGCCGGCTTCACCGCCTTACCACCAACCCTTACATGCCCTGCCCTGCAGGCCGCCGCCGCCAAAGAACGCGACTTGTAAACGCGGACCGCCCAAAGCCACTTATCCATGCGGATCCCGCTCCCCGGGCCAACTTGCATCCCTCCATAATCCCTAATTGAAAAGATTCCTTCAACCGTGATCCAATCTCATCCCCACCAAGACCCAGCGCCAAAACACAACAAAACCGCAAGCAAAACCCTTCCGTCAACCCTCCAATCCTTCCCCAAACCATCACTAAGTTATTGCCAAACGCTCCAAAAACAAAACATCCATTCCCAACAAAAACAAAGAAAAATCGCTCGATTCGCAAAAAAGACAAAAAGTACGAAAAATCTTGCGATCAATGTTGATTTTTGCTTTTCTTAGTCTCGGTTAACGGCCGTCTGGCGGCGGACTTCGTGAAAAGCCGGGTCTTCCACTCAGATGTCACAGTTTGATGCATTGCTTCGGAAGAGCCGTACACTCTTTCCTCGTTGCCTCGGCAAACAGGCTGATTTCTCCGCTGGGTGGTTGTTAACTAGGCCTGCCAGGGAAACGCAAATTCAACCCCTCGGCCAAAACAGAGAAACTGAAATATTAGACTATTAAATCGACCTGACGAATACACAATTCTTTTGGAAACGACTTGACGATTCCAACGGAACAGTCAAGGATCGCTCCAATGCAACAACGAAAATGAGTGAAATGAGAAAGCAACCGACCAAGTTGCCTTGGTTTCTTCGAATTCAAGAATCGCTCAATCTGCAAGGCCTTGCCCGTGCCGTCGGTCTCGGCCCTCTCTACGGCGCCGTTCTCGCCGCCTTCGTCGCCCTGCCAGACGCCCAAACGCAATAGCCGGATTATCACTACGCCGGAACCGACATTTACATAAAGGACAAGGAGATGACCATTAACCCTTTTGAACCTTATTTCCTGCTTGAAGCAGAACTACATGTAATCAATCATCCGACAAACAGCGTAGAGGAAAAAGTTGTAAAAGAACCGCTTTGTTGTTCCTCCCGTGGGCAGTAACGGAAGAAGATGCGATCTTTTCTTTGTTGATTGCCCTAGAGACCATTTCATTTGTTCCATTCGCCCAGACTCTGTCGGATAGAGACGGCGGAAGCAGTAATATTAGAGCCTTTCAACGTTATTGCCATAAGTGGCTTGGCGTCGATGACTATTGGGACTATCACCACGATGCGCCTTACCTTACCACCGCCATTCCCAAAGCCCCTCCAGCTAACAATAGAGGTGTGAAAGCATATTACGTACTGTTACCTTTATCGCCAAACACGAATCAGGAACGAAGACGTTTAACGTTCAAATAAATTACAGGGTGGAAGGAAACTCAAGGATCACTACGGTTCCCTTCCAGATCGCCCTCGCGTCGGGAGAATATTACAAAAAGAAGTTTTTTGTTCCTGGTGGAGATGATTGGGCGGACATTGGCAGCGTTGATATAAGCCAAGTAAGACCTTTACCAGATCCTCCAAGCAATACTGGAGGTAGCGGGTTGCTAGACGATGCGGAAGTGGAAATTGGGATCGGAGTTGGTCCAATAGAAGTTTCGAAAGCTCTTAAAAAGCTAGATAACGGTCAGGTTGCCAATCAAGATGAAACATCGGATAGCAATCAAAACGAAAACGAACAACGAAAGGAGAAAGGTAATCAGAGATGAAGGCATTTATTGTTTCCATGAGCTTGTTTGTGGTTGTGGCGGCTCATATTGTACTGCGCCAGCCCGCCAACAAAACGGAGACGATAAAGTCCACCGTTACAGCAAAAGGGAAAATGGAAAATACAGAGCCATCGGCGTCCGCAGCTTACCGCAAGTCGAGAAAAGCGAGTGAAGAGGATTGTGCGGCGGTCCGCGCCATTGCCCCAGAGTGTGCCAAAGAGATTGGACACACTGTGGCACTTCGTGAAAAGCTCAAAACGAGCGAGTACTATGAACGGTTTGGAGGCAATGCCTGCAGCCCTGAACTCATTGCAAAGTGTAACAAAGTCAACTTTGCCTTTTCGCGAGCTGCGAGGAAGGTACGGGATTTGGAGTGGGAGCAGTGGGCGAAGATGGCAGAGTATCTTTCTCCGTATGAGTTGCGCAAGTATAAGTTGGAGCATTCTCAATTTGCCCACGATCTGCGGCGTGAAACCAAATGGTCTCAATTAAACGAAGGGGAGTTTTTGGCGCTGTTCATAGATCACGAAAGAAAACGAAATCTTCATGATGAGATGGCAGGCAAAGGCAAAAAGATGGAAGAACTGTTCCAGTCAGCCAGAAAGAAAATTGAGGCCGTTCATGATAAGATGTGGGGATTCCGTTCCCATTATATTTCGGAATGCCGAAAAGCTGGCCGGAGCTATCAATGCGTTGGAAGGGGAAGACATGGATTTCTATCGGGAATGGAGAAGTTAAAAAAGCGGAATTGATTCTATGGGCAAGGAACGCTGGTTGGAATACGATAACCGCAACTTCTTTTCGTCGGAGCAGACGGTACATCCCAAAGAATTGGAAAGGGTAGAGGAATTGGTTCAAAATGGAGAATCGATGCAATGGGATTTGGAAGAGACAACGATTTGATACCATGCGGCAGTTTTTGCTGATGATTCTTTTTGCGGAAAATACATTGAGAAAGAGTTGGCAAGGTTGGAAGAAGCAAAGAGACAATCGACAATGTCACTAGCGGAGGAAATTCAACAGGCGGAAGAACGGCATGCTAACGGGCAACTCACAAATGCAGAGTTAGAAGTGATGCGAATAAAAATAGCCGCAGAAGAAGAGTTTAATAATCTTCAAATCAACGGCCGAGCGGCGGAAGAAGGAGCGCAGGAGAAAATAGAAAGATTATTGGCTAAGGAAGCAAAGGAAGTGGGATCGCAAAGTTCCAAGTTGCCACAAGCAAATGAGCAAGAAGTGGAGTTGTCGTAAAATCTTTGCAAAAGTTGCTGCTTTAATCGTGGGGTAACTATAAGGAAAACATGGAGGAAGTAAATGTTCCAAAAAGAGATGCAGGAGTAAAATTGTAGAGAGAGGTGTTTGCGCTTTTTTCCTTAACCTTTTGCAACCGCTGGGGTTTTGCCTGCGTTTTTTGCTGGGTTGTTGGTTTTGGATGCCTCTTTGCGGATAAAAAATGCCGTCCATCTCGAATGAGAAGGGACGGCGCGCAGTAGGCGTAGGCGGACTGGGTGGTTTTGGCGGGTTTTTTAGACTATGACGGATCGGCCGGGTATGGGGCGGGGATAGGTTCCGTCTGGACGGGGCATGGATTTCATGGGAGCGTCCCAGTCAAAGACTTCGGGCAGGAGGGAGGTTTTGGAGGCCAGGGCTTTGTCCCACTCGACGGATTTACCGGAGTAGGTAGCCATGCGTCCGAGGATGGCGGTCATGGTGCTTTTGGCGCCGTATTCGGCTTCGTTGAAGGGCTTGTTGTGGCGGATGGCGTGGAAGAGGTTGTCGTGTTCTTGTTGGTAGGGGTTTTTGCCTTGGCCGTTGAAGCGCCAGGGGGGGGCGTCGTTGCTATGGATGGTGTAGCGGTTAATTTGGGCGGATCCTTTACTGCCGTGGGCGTGTTCGGAGACGCTGTTCCAGCAACCTCGTTGGTGGCGGCATTGGCTGAACATTTTGGATCCGTCGGCGTATTCGAATTCGACGCAGTGGTGGTCAAAGATTTCACCGGTGTCGGGACCGATGCGGACTTCGGCGCCGCCCATGCCGTTGGCTTTGACGGGGTAGCTGCTTTTGAGCCAGTTGACGACGTCGAGGTTGTGGATGTGTTGTTCGACGATGTGGTCGCCGCAAATCCAGTTGAAGTAGTACCAGTTGCGCATTTGGTATTCCATTTCCGTGAGTTTGCGTCCGTATTGTTTTTCTAGGTCGGCTCGTTTGCGTGTCCAGACGCCGCCGCCATTCCAATAGGCGCGGGCGGCGATGATGTCGCCGATGGCGCCGTCTTGAAGGCGTTTGATGGTTTCGACGTAGCCGGCTTGGTGATGGCGTTGGAGGCCGACGCCGACTTTGAGGTTTTTCTTTTTGGCCGTTTCGGCGGCGGCCAATACTTGGCGGACTCCGGGGGAGTCGGTGGCCACTGGTTTTTCCATGAAGACGTGTTTGCCTTGTTTGACGGCTTCTTCGAAGTGAATGGGGCGGAAGCCGGGCGGCGTAGCGAGGATGACGACATCGGCGAGGGCAATTGCTTTTTTGTAGGCGTCGAATCCGGCGAACTTCTGCTCTTCGGAGACGCTGACGCGGTCGCCGTGTCCTTTGATCAGGTTGTTGAAGCTGGAGTCAAGACGATCGCGGAAGGCGTCCGCCATGGCAACGAGTTTGACCGGGCCTTGATTGTAGGTGTTGAGCGCTTGATTGGCCGCGCCGGAACCGCGCCCGCCGCAACCGACGAGCGCAATTTTCAGCTCGTCGTGATGATCGGCAAAGACGCCATGCGGCGTCGCTAGGGAACCAAGTACGCTGCCGCCGATGACGGCCGTTGAGGTAGATTGAAGAAATTGCCGCCGAGAGACGGAGGATTCTTCCCGTTTTTGAAGTGGATGGCTTTGGTGTTTCATATAATTACTATGTATCTGATTGTTATGATCGTTTATGGCAATTCAAACCGAAGACGCCGACGTTTTCCTCCCTCAGTTTTGGGCGGGAACGTTTTGGCGATCCACGGTAAAGAGGAAAGCTAATCTCTTTCGACGCCGTTTGTCCAGTACATACCGAGGATTTCTGGCGAGACAATTTGAAGCGGACGAACTATGCGAAAGCCAAGGAATTGGGCATCGGTGTGGTACCAGATGCTTTTGGGCAGTTGGGGGTCTTGCATTTTCCACCGAGGGTTGGATCCGCGGCGGGCGGCGCTTCGAAGAGACGCGGGAGGGTCGTCCCACGATCCGCCGCGAACGCTGTGCGGGTAGGGCGTGGCAGAGGGAACCCAAGGGTCCGAAACTGCATCAAGATTCGAATGGGCGAGGTAGGTTTCCGCCGCGTATTGATCCAGTACCCATTCGGCCACGTTGCCGTGCATGTCGTGAAGTCCCCAAGCATTGGGTTTTTTTCGGCCGACTTTTTGATATTTGAAGTCGCTGTTGTCTTGGTGCCAAGCGTAGTCGCCGAGCTGGGCGGCGGTGTTGCCGAAGGAATACGCGCTTGTTGTGCCGGCTCGGCAAGCGTATTCCCATTCGGCTTCGGTGGGCAAGCGGTAGAAATGCCCTGTCTTGGCGCTTAACCATTCGCAGTACTTGTTGGCGGCGTGATGGGTCATGCTAATGGCGGGGTAGCCGTTTTTGCCCATGCCGAAGCTCATTTCGACGTAGGGCTTTGTGGGTTTTGCTACTGCGTCAGCAAGGATATTGTCGTCGGATTTTTCGGCGGCGGCTTGAATAAGTTTCATTTCTTCGGGATACATGAAGAGTTCGTACTCGTTCCAAGTGACTTCGCATTTGCCCATCCAAAAGGGGGAAATTTGGATTTCCACTTGAGGCCCTTCGTCGTCTTTGCGATGCGCTTCTTTGGGCGGGCTGCCCATCAGAAACCGGCCGGAGGGAATGGGAATCATGTCAAATTGCACTTTGGTTCCGGGAATGGCTTCGGTGTAGCGCTTCATGTCGGATTCTTCGCGCTCTTTTGTGGAAGCGATGATTTTGGCGTGGATTTGGGTGAGGAGTTCTATATCCACGCCGGCGGGCGCGTCGTCACCGGCTTTTTTTGGCGATAAGGTCAAGCCGGGAGGCCATTTCGCGCCTTGATCAATCCAGTGCCGAAGGAGGTCGGTGAGTTTTTTTTCCAGCGGGCCGCCTTTTTTGGTTGGGGGCATCAGATCATCGTGGTCTTCCGGCAAAATAGTTGAGGTATAGAGCAGGCTGGCGCTGGATTTGCCGGGAACAATGCCGCGCCCGGAATTTCCTCCGGCAAAGGCTGTTTCCGCCTGATCTAGCCGAAGACCGCCTTTGTCGTATTCCTCTCGATGGCAGGCGACGCAGTTAAATTCCAGAATCGGTTGAACGTCGCGAACGAAATCAATCCGTTGAGTCGGCTCCAGTTCAATCTCCACCGGCCATTGGGCGCCTTCCTGAATCCAACGACGGAGGATTTCGGTTTGCTCGCGGCTTAGCGGATCGCCTTTGGGTGGCATAATGTCGTCGTCGTCCGGCGGCAGAATGGTCAAGGTGTATAATAAGCTGTCGTCCGGTTTTCCCGGCACCAGAGAGGTGCCGCTGTCGCCGCCTTGAATGGCTGCCGCTCTGGTTTGGATGCTGAGTCCGCCTTTGGGTTTTTCATCGCCGTGGCAGCTGAGGCAGGCGCTTTCCAAAATGGGTTTCACCTCTCGGGCAAAGTTAACCGATTCCGCCGCCAAAACCTGCGTGACGACAATCCAGAGCCCCATTGCGAGAAGCCAAAAAGTTTGAAACAACGTTGTCTTCATAGCCTGCCGATAATTATGTGCGCTAAGAACAGGACTTTGTCAATTTGTCTTTGTGTTAAAAAAGCCCGCTTCGCAAACACCGCAAAACAGAAGCCCTTCAACGGGCAAGCAATCGAGACAGCGACGCAGTCGACAAAAGAAAAAGACGGCTAGGCGAGCGGAGCATTGCGGGGCCGGATTGAATTCTTGGTGTTTTCAAAGTAAGGTGTATTTCAAGTTTTGTCTGTCGCTGATCAGTTTCATTTCGAGCGCGCTTCAGTTTCTGCCGGCAATCAACACATTGCCGGAGTCGACGAAGCGGGACGAGGCCCGTTGGCGGGGCCGGTAGTGGTTGCGGCAGTAGTTTTGCCCGTCTCGTGGATTTGCGGCGAAATGCCGGAGGAGTTCCGCGATCTCGATGATTCCAAAGCGTTGTCCGAGAAAAAACGCGAGGTGTTTTTCCATCGGTTGACTGGACAGGCTAAGATTCATCGCGCCATCGTTGCGGTGGAGCCGTCTGAAATTGACGAGCTGAACATTTTGGAAGCAACGCATCAAGGCATGGTTCGGGCATTGAGGCAATTGGGAGAACAAGTCGATCACGTCCTTGTCGACGGCCTGCCGGTAAAGGCCATTCAGACTCGGCAAACCGCGCTGGTCAAAGGTGATTCCAAAAGTTACTCCATTGCCGCCGCCAGCATTCTGGCCAAAGTTACTCGCGACCAAATCATGCGAAAATACGACCGAGAGTTTCCCGAATACGGCTTTGCCCGCCACAAAGGCTACCCGACGCGGGCGCATCTGGAATCCCTAAAGAAATGGGGACCCTGCCGCATTCATCGCCGCGGTTTTGCTCCCGTGCGGACGCAATGGCCTCTGCTATGAGAAATTTGCTTTCCAAAATTCGCTCGCTGTTGCACTTTCGGGAAAAGCGTCCCCTTGCCTGGACGCGAGGCCGACTGGGAGAAAAGGCGGCGGCAAAATACTTGAAGCGACTAGGCATGAAACTGCTAGTGCGCAACTTCCAAGCAAAGCGCCGTGGCGAAATTGATTTGGTGTTGCGCGACGGCGACTGCTTGGTATTTGCGGAGGTAAAAACCCGATCAGACGAACGATGGACCCGTCCG
Organism: Limisphaerales bacterium; assembly: GCA_965203425.1. Taxonomy (GTDB): domain Bacteria; phylum Verrucomicrobiota; class Verrucomicrobiia; order Limisphaerales; family AAA164-E04; genus UBA2970. Next base: position 2,345,746 of record OZ241891.1, read on the forward strand.
GCGGCGGCAGTCAACCGACGAAAACGCCGTCTCCTCAGCATGGCCGCGTTGGACTACCTTCACGCCGTAAACAATCCACCCGTCAAAGTCCGCTTCGACGTCGTCGAAGTCATGCTCGAAAACGGACGCGTCCAAGAAGTGCGACACCTGCCCAACTGCTTTGAAATGGAAGCCCCGTTTCGTTACGGCTAGCGAAACGCCAACCAGTTCAACAACCGTGCAGGAACTACCCGAAGTCAAAATATTGGCAAAGGGCTTGCAAAAAACGCTTCCCGGCAGAGGCATCGAACAAGTTCTCGTTCATCGGAAACGATCTGTCCAGCCCGTTCACCCCGCCGAATTGAAACAACGCTTGGCAAAGCACCACTTCCAAAACATCCACCGCCGCGCCAAATGAGAAGGAAAGAACCGACCTAATTCTGTTGCTCGGTTTTTCCTTAGCGCTGTTGGAGGAGAATTCTAGGGGAGGGGGGAGGTTGTTGTTGTTGAAGTTCAAGGCGCAAGGCCGGATATTCCTGCCGCTAGCCGAACTCTCATGCCTCTCCCGCATCCCCATCTATATCTATATCGACCTTCCAAGTCTCCTAGATTGCCCTTCCCAATAACCCAACCCGCTTGCCAAAACGCCCCTGGCCGAGCCGGACGCGCAGCAGCTCGCCCCCTGCTTGCCGCGGCGGCGGCGCGGCCTTCGCTCTCGCTAGAACGGCTTTCTCCGAGCGCGCCCGCGAGAAATCCTTGAATGGATCCCCCCTCTTCTCCCCCGCAACTCTTCCCCAACCAAACAACCAAGAAACTCCTTTTGCCCTCCTCCAACCAGCCTCCACCACCGGCCGATGAATCCCCATAGCCACCTCCCTCTCTGAGATTGCTCTTGCTCTCCAGTCATCAAAGAAAATGCGGAGATTATGAGACTTTGCTCCTAACGAACCGCCGGCGTCCCAAAGCCCACTAAACCAAGAGTCTCTTGCCCTAGCGCCGAACTCCCCTCAATCAATCCCCCCACATTCCAGCCCACTAAGCCTCCCACGCTAGTCTCTCCCCGAACTTCCCCTCGAACATGACTATCCGCTATCTCCCCAAAGTTATGACCAACTAATCCCCCCACACTATTATAACCAACCACTCGTCCCCGAACAGAGCAATTCACTAGAACCCCTTGACTCAATCCCGCTAAGGCCCCTACCCAGTTCACCCCTCTTATCTCTACCCCCTCCAAAACTACATGGATGACTTGCGCCCGATGCCCGACCGCCCCAAACAAGCCGGAAGGTTCATCAGCGAAGAGAGCGGGATCCCTCTGGTCTTGAAACAGATTAGAAAGAACATGACCGTTGCCTTCAAAAACAGCTTGGAAAGGTTGGGAGAAAAGGCCGATGGATTCCCAGCTGGTTGGGTTGTCGCCGAAGTCCAAATCGCCGGCCAACTCGTAGCCTTGGGCTTTGGTGTTGTCTATGGCGCTGGGAAAGGCTTGGGAATAGTCGTCTGCGAATTCTTCTTTGTCCGGCTGGCCGTCGCCATTCAAGTCAAAGCGAAGGGCATGAAGTTGCGCAAGGTGGCTGACATCAATCAAGCCGTCGTCATCTAAATCATAGTCGGTCGGCGGCAACTGGACGATGGGGGCTTGTTCTCTGGGTTCGGGTTCGGGGGTTTCCTCTTCTTCCACGATGGTGTGGGCAATGGCCACGGAGACAATCCCCGCATCGTTGATGGCTACGAAACCCAGACTCTCCGGTATCGAATGGCGAATGGTTGCCCGCTCGTTGGTGTCGGCGGCATCCGAAGACGCCGTCACGGTCACGGTTTGGTAAGACTGCCAAGTGTTTTGGTTGAAGACCAGTCTGTTGGGATTGACGGTGATTCCGGGATGCGACGTCGCTAGGTTCACAACCATTTCTCTCTCTTGAGAAGAGGTGGCGCGCACTTGGTAAGTAGCAGAGCCGCTCTCGCTCAAAGACAAACTAGTTGTTTTGAACATCAAAGACTTGGCGCTTAATCCGTCGTTCTGCGAGGGGAAGGGGGTTATTATCGGCACCACGGCGCCGCCGATGTTTACGTTGACTGGAGGCGCAGGCTCATCATCGTCTATAATTTCGATGCGCACCGTCTTGGGTTGGAGAACAGAGTTGGTAGGATTGAGCAAAATCACGTTAAAAGATTCGTCCGGCTCGTCTAAGGCATCTCCCAAAATGGGAATGGTTATAGTTTGGTTCGTTACTCCGGCGGGGAAGGTGAGCGTGCCGCTGGTTTCAGTGTAGTCTTGGCCGGCGATTGCCGTGCCGTCCTGCGTGGTATAGCCGATGGACGTGGTTTTGCGGGAGACTAGGCCGAGTTGAACTGGCACCTCCACTTGGTTGGTTATGCCTGCTTCGCCCTCGGCTACCTCTATGACGCGCGCGGTCAGTGGAGTGGACAAAGAAACGGTTGGCGGCCCATCATTGTCCGTGATGGTGACGGTGCCCGTCCACACCAGCCCCGCTTCATCGACGCCTTCACCAGGAAGAAATACGGGGGCGGGATTGGTTCTTTTCAACGACTCATAAGCACCCGTGTCAATTTCCCATATGCTGCTGGGTCTTCTCTCGTAATCGATGCTGTTCGTAATGGTAACTGAAGGAGCGAGTACTTTTAGAGTAAACGTTCTTTGATCGAGATCGTCTACGGCGTCGTTATTGATGTTAATGCGAATTGGGGCCGTCGGGAATCGGGAGGAAATCCAGAATCTAAGACGATTTTCACCCCGGTATCCTTGGTGGATATAGTAGTCTTGAGAGTAGACTGCCGTGTCGGATGGATCGCCCGCGATGACGTTCAGTTGGAGAGGCCTCACGGGTTCATTTCCCTCCAGATTGACACGAAAGTGTATGGCGTTTTAGTCTTCGTTTACCTCTAATAAACCGTGGACGGGCGTGACGGTTATTCTCCTTGGAGGAGGGAGCAGATGCCAAAAGTTTATATCCAGACGGGTGCGATCTATGGAAAGAGAATCAAACAATCCCGCCGGCAAAGTCGTCATGAATCTGTTCCGAATGATTAGCGTTTCCAAATTAGGAAGATTGTCAAATATCCCTGATGGCAAGGAAGTCAAACTGACGGTGTGAAGCTCCAACTCTCGCAAATTAGGGAGATTGTTAAATATCCCTGATGGCAAGGAAGTCAAACCGACGGTGTGAAGCTCCAACTCTCGCAAATTAGGGAGATTGTTAAATATCTCTGATGGCAAGGAAGTCAAACCTCTGTGTTCAAGATACAATGTTTGCAAGTTGGCGAGGCCTCCAAAGTCGCCTGCTTTCAGGGAAGTAAGTCCGACGCCGCTAAGGACTCGAATTCTCAGAGAAGTGATGCGGCTGAGTTGGTTGGTTCTGATGACTTGGTTGTATTGGGTGAAGCCAGCACCCATAACGCTCAAAATGGCATTGGCCACTTCCCTCGTCCGTCCGTGGAGAACGGATCTGGGGCTGTTGACCACAGACGGCAAAGACGATGACGACCATGTCCACAGCAGATTTCCTGTTCCTACCTCTTTTATCCGTAAGTTAACGAAATTGGCAAATATTCTCTGTGGCAAAGAGTAAAACAAATTCCTATCAATAAACAAATCTTGCAGGTTGGTGAGTTGGTCGAAGATTCCCGCAGGCAAAGAGGTTAGTCGACTGGGGGAAATAGACAGAAGTTTCAAATTGGTGAGTTGGTCGAAGATTCCCGCAGGCAAGGAAGTCAACTGGGTGTCGTAAAGCCTCAGATCTTGCAGATTGGTAAGTCTATCAAAAAATCCCGAAGGTATAGAGGCCAGAGGGTTATAGGAAAGAAATAGATTTCGCAGATTGACGAGATTGCCTATTTCCATTGGCAAAGAAACCAAATTATTGCTGCGGATGTTTAACGTTTGCAGATTGGTGAGATCGTCAAATATCCCAGACGGCAAGGAACTCAACCGCGGGTTGCGGCTAATATCCAGTGTTTGCAGATTGGTCAGTCCAGCAAATATCGCAGACGGCAAGGAACTCAGCCGATTGTTCCCAATATTTAGTGTTTGCAGGTTGCCCAAATCGTTAAATATATCAGATGGCAAGTTGGTCATCCAGTTGTTCCCAAGATCCAGTGTTTGCAGATTGGTCAGTCCAGCAAATATCGCAGACGGCAAGGAACTCAGCCGATTGTGCTCAATATTTAGTGTTTGCAGGTTGCCCAAATCGTTAAATATCCCAGATGGCAAGTTGGCTATCCTGTTGTTCCTAAGATTCAGTGTTTGCAGGTTGATCAGGTCGTCAAAGTCGTTTGCTTGCAGGCGACGAATATCAACGTAGCCCCAGCCGTCAAGGTTCAGAGAAGTGATGCTGCTGAGTTGGTTGGCGTTGGTGACTTGGTTGTAATGAGTAATGCCAAGCAATGCATCCCGGATTCCTTCGGCCACTCTTATTGTTCGGCCATGGAGGATGGAGCCGGGGCTGTTCACGGTGCCCTCCGGCGGCGGATTAGTTTGCGCCATTGAAGTTTGCTGAGCAAGGATAACGGCCAGCAGGCCGAAAGCCAGCAACGAACGGACTCGAATTGTAGAGTTCATATTATTCCTTTTGTTAGTGAATTAATAATTTCGTCGAAAACAAAAATTTATTACTTGGCGTTTTTTCTTTGATTCTGGGATTTTTAGCGCTGCGGCGTCAAACGAAGGAAACGTTGTTTGCCTTCCGTTTTCGGTAGAATTACGGTTAATCGATCTTGCCCGTCAACGTTGGATTCTCTCGTTGCTTTGAATTCGTCGTCCAGCAGAGGCCGCCAATTTCCGCCAAGCAGATCGAGCGTTGTTTCTATTTTGAGTTCTTCGGCAGCGGGAACGACAAACACGAATCGAACGCCGCCGTCCAGCAGAGGCTCGGCAAAAATTAGGCGGCTCTTCCATTCGCCGATGCCGATGGATGAGCCGGCCAAAGCCGTTTGGCTTGCGCTGGAAGTTGTCGACGGTTGAAAGCTTTGCGGTTGCGGCAACGGCCCGCCCGATGTCGGCGGCGCTTCGGACTTTGTCACCCTAATTAAGTACGTGGACTGAGCTGTTCGGCTTTCGGCAGTGACGTCGATGACAATAATGTTGCCGCCCTCTTCAAAAGAAACTTGCGGGCCTCGGGCTGCCTCGCTTCTGGTGGTGCCGAGAACGCCGGATAGGATGTCCACCGCGGCCCCGGCATCGTTGGGAGTGGCCGTCACCGTCGCCGTGTTGACGGTGGAATCGACAAGAGCCGAGTAATAATGATTGTCTGCGGAGAAAGCGGGAGTCAGCGTCGCTCCGCTCAATTGCAAAGCCTTCAAAGTGGAATCCACGGAGAAAAAGAAGTCCGATCTGCCGGTGGCGCCGGATGCGGTTGGCATGCGGTAGGCGTATATTTTGCCGTCATTTTCATCCGAAACCCACATTACCGTGCCATTTTGACCAGAGGGCAGTAGCGGCGACGTTGTTTGTTGACAGAGTGATGTTCTTTGCTGAATCGCGAACCTGTTTGCCGTTGGCGTCCTTTGCGTCCGTTCCGCTCCGTTTTTGTAAGCATGCAATTGGGTTCTATCCTTGCTGTCGATAATCCAAATGGTTGATTGATTCATCCAAAAATCAACAATACTCACTATCCGGTCTGACACCAGCAGGATCCCGTCCTCCCCAAAAATCCCATACGGATTCTTGTTTCCAACAACTCCCAAGGTGTTGAAGTCTTGCGCCGGATTGCGTTCGGTGAACGGTTGGGCGCAAGTGGACGGGACGGCGAGTCCCAGCAGGATGAAGGCGGACGCCAAAACCAGAGAACCAGCGTGACGCTCATTCAAAACGAGCCTCCCTACGCGCCAACGCCCCCCCGAAAAGAAGGCACCGGAAAACGATCCTCTTTCCCAAAACAACGCGAACCGCCCCTCTTGGGGACATTTGCTCCTACTCCAAAATCAGGCAGAATCTCCATTTTCGAGTACACAAAAAAGAAACATGACGGAGAGAGACGGAGAAAATCAAGATTTTTTCTGAGGTTTTTTATTTTTTTGCCAATTTAAAGGGATCGGGAATTTTGTTTGCGTTGGGCGGGACATCTTTTTGGCGGTTTTGGATTTGGCGGAGGGCCCAGGATGCGTGTTCAGCGATGAGGGGGTCGTTGTGTTGGGATAGGTGTTGGAGGGTGGGCAGGTGGTCGGGGTTTCCGGTGTTGCCGATGGCGACGCAGACGTTGCGGAGGAATCCTTTCCATTTGGCGCGGTAGATTGGGGTGTGGCGAAAATGTTGTTTGAAGGTGGTTTCGTCGAGTTGGGCCCAGTCTTGGAGGGAGAGTTGGTTGAGTTCTGGTTTGGCGTGGGATTTCATGATTTGGCCTTCTTGGGCGAATCGATTCCACGGGCAGGCTTGGAGGCAGTCGTCGCATCCAAAGATTCGGTTGCCGATGGCGGGGCGCAGTTGGGGAGGGATGGGGCCTTTGAGTTCGATGGTGAGGTAGGAGATGCATCGGCGGGCGTCGAGGACGAAGGGTTGGGAGATGGCTTGGGTGGGGCAGGCGGTGATGCAGCGTTGGCAAGTGCCGCAGCGGTTTTTTTCGGGCGGGTCGGGAGGGAGTTTGGCGGTGGTGAGAATTTCGGAGAGGAAGAACCAGTTGCCGAGGGAGCGGCTGATGAGGTTGGTGTGTTTTCCGATGAAGCCAATGCCGGCGCGTTGGGCGAGGTCTCTTTCGAGAATGGGGCCGGTGTCGACGTACCAGAGGGCGTTGGCGGGGGGTGTGGCTTGGCGGATGGTTGCGGTTAGGGTTTTGAGTTTTTCGGCGAGGATTTTGTGGTAGTCAGTGTAGCGGGCGTAGCGGGCGACGATGCCGCGGCTTGTTTTTTGTGCGGGCGGTTGTTGATTGGGGTTTTGTTGTTGGTTGTTTTGGAAGTAGCTGGTTGCGAGGGTGATGACGCTGCGGACGTTGGGCAGGATTTGGGCGGGGTTGAGTCGTTTTTCTTGGTTTCGTTCTAGGTAGGTCATTTGGCCGTGGCCTCCGAAGGCAAGCCATTGGGAGTAGTGTTGGCCGCTGGCGGGTGGGGAGGCGTTTGTGATGCGGCAGGCGTCGAAGCCGAGTTTGGAGGCTTTGGCGAGGATTTGTTGTTTGGCGTGTTTGGGGTTCATGGAAGGCGTTTAAAGATTGCGTCAGTTTGTTGGTAGGGGATTTTTGTTTCGGGCTTGGCGGTATTCTTGGATTACTAGCGAGGCGATTAGGCGGAGGGGGCGGTTGTCTGTGTGGATGATGGCGTCGGATTGTTTGTAGCAGGGGGTCCGTTGCCGGAGCAGTTTGCGGATGGTTTCTATGGGATTTTCCGTTTGCAGAAGCGGGCGGTGTTTTTGGTTTTTGACTCGGCGGTAGATTGTTTCGGGGGAGGCCCAAAGGCAGACGATGAAGGAGGATTTTTTGAGGAGGTCGATGTTGCGGTTGTGGGTGGGCAGTCCGCCGCCGGAGGCAATCACCGTCCGTTGCCATTTGGCGATTTCCTTTGCGAGGGCGCATTCTAGGGCGCGAAAGTGGGTTTCGCCGTCGGTTTGGAAGATTTCCGTGATTTTGCGATTTGTTCGTTCTTCGATGAGTTGGTCTGTGTCTACGAATTGGTAGCGCAGTGTTTTGGCCAAGCTGCGTCCTATGGTAGATTTTCCTGCGCCCATGAATCCGATGAGGGATAGGTTGGAAATGGAGCGTGTATCGGCCACGAAAGGCAGTTAATCCTGTTTTTTTGTTTTTGCCAAGTTCATTCATAAGCATGGAGCGGCGGCGGTTTTTTCCTTTTGTTTTTTTGGCAGTGGTTTTTTAAAGTGGCTGGGTGTCCAAGGACGAAAGTCAAGAGAAGGTATTCAAAGGGATTGGGGTGTCTTGCGGGGTTTGCCGCGGTCCTATCGTCCTTGTGGGTGCGCGGAATCTCAAAATCCCGAACTACCGACTCGGAGAGGCTGAGGTGGATCGGGAAATTCAACGGTTCCAGGAAGCCCTTGTCGAAACTAGGGAAGATCTGAAGAAGATTCAGCGTCAACTGCGCCGGAGAATCGAAGCGAGCGAGGCGCGAATCTTTGACGCTCACTTGCTGGTTCTGGAAGACCAGACCATTCTGGATCAAGTTGTTCAGCTAATCGGCGAGGAAAAGATGAACGTAGAGGCGGCGTTTGACCGGGTCACTCAGAAATTTGCCGCCGCGTTGGATGCTGTTGAAGACGATTATTTGGGCGAGCGGGCGGGCGATATGCGTGATATAGCCTATCGGGTGATCAGCAACTTGTTGGGGCGCCGCGCCGATCCTTTGGGCGATCTTCGGGAGCCTTCGATTGTCATTGGGCATGACTTAAGCCCCTCAATTGCCGCGTTGTTCAATCGCAAGATGGTTTTGGGATTCGCGACAGACGTGGGCAGTCCAACTTCTCATACGGCCATTTTGGCTCGGTCGTTGCAACTTCCGGCAGTGGTGGGGCTCCGCGATGCCGCCCGGCGGTTGCATTCAGGGCAGGATGCGTTGTTGGATGGGTATAGCGGCGCGGTAATCCTTCGTCCTTCGGAGCAGACTCTCTTCGAATACGGGCAAGCCGCAAGGCATCGCAAGGATTTTGAAAACGAACTGGCGTCCATTCGCGATTTGCCGGGGGAAACGATGGATCGCGAAAAGATTCAATTGACGGCCAACATTGATCATCCGGACGAAGTGGAGGACGTCGGCAAGTTCGGCGCCGAGGGAGTGGGGCTGTTTCGCACGGAATATTTGTTCATCAACCGCGCCGCGCTTCCGGATGAGGAGCAACAATTTGAGGCTTACCGCAAAGTGGCGGCCGCTCTGGCCGACAGACCTTTGTTCGTGCGGACGCTCGACTTGGGCGCCGATAAAATGGCGGACTTGTTTCCCGATTTTGAAGAGGCGAATCCCGCGCTTGGCGTCCGCGCCATTCGCTTTTCCCTTCAACATGAAGAAATGTTCAAAATGCAGATTCGGGCCATCCTTCGAGCCAGTACCCACGGCCGAATTCATTTACTTTATCCGATGATATCCAGCGTAGATGAATTGCGGGAGGCCAATTGTTTATTGGATGTTTGCCGCAGCGAACTGAGACGGGAAGGCGTCCCTTTTGACGAGAAAATTCCAGTGGGCACCATGATCGAAACGCCCGCCGCCGTGATGATCGCGGACGTGCTGGCGGGAGAAGTGGACTTTTTCAGCATTGGCACCAATGACCTCATTCAATACGGCGCCGCCGTGGATCGGACAAACGAGCGCGTGGCGCATTTATACGAACCTACGCACCCGGGAATCTTGCGATTAATCCAGCGCGTCGTGGATGCCTCCCGCGAGGCAAGCCTGCCGGTGAGCGTCTGCGGCGAAATGGCGGGATATCCGCTTCTCGTTCCATTGTTGCTCGGTTTGGGAATCCGTCATTTGAGCGCATCGGCGCCGCTTATTCCTCTGGTGAAGTATCTGATCCGCAATCTCGAACTGCCCGCCGCCGCCGCTCTGGCGGAGGAAGCCTTGTCCTCGAAGTCCGGCGTCGAAGTCGAGGCAGCATGCCGGAGGCTCGTGCGGCGCATTGCTCCCGATCTGGACGCGCCGTATTAATCTTTTATTTCTGATAATATGAAACTTGTCGTCCTTGCGGCCGGATACGCAAGCCGGTTGCATCCGCTAACCTCGACCCAGCCGAAGTCTTTGTTGGAAGTGGCCGGAAAACCGATCTTGGACCGCCTTTCGGAGAATCTCGAAGCTATTGACACAATCGACCGTATTTTCGTCGTGTCCAATCAGAAGTTCGCGGCGCACTTCACTCGATGGGCGGACGCTAAAGCAGAGCGCTTGCGGAAGCAAATCATCGTCGTCAACGACGGCTCGACTTCCAAAGCAGACCGGCTCGGCGCCATTGGCGACCTAGCCTTTGTGATACGAGAACGCCGCGTCTGCGATGATGTCATCGTAGTCGCCGGCGATAATCTATTCAGCCAACCTCTGGGATTGTTCGGAGATTATTGCCAAGAAATCAACGCCCCGGTGTTGGGAGTATACGATGTTGGGCGGCTCGAATCGGCTAAGAATTACAGCGCGGTGCACATAGATGTGGAAGGCCAAATTACCTCTTTTGAAGAAAAGCCTGAAGCCCCGGAGACAACGTTGATCGGCACCGCGCTTTACTATTACCCCAAAGCCGTACTGCCTATGATCCACACTTACCTTGCCGGCGGGAACGACCGGGAAAAGCCCGGCCGTTTCATCCAGTGGCTTTACCCTCGCCGTCCGGTTTTCACCTGGTCGGTTCCCGGCATCTGGTATGACGTCGGCTCTAAGGAAACCCTGGAAGAGGCGAACCGAATTTTCAAAGGGCGTTAACGTCTTCTTTCGGTTTGGGAAGATTTCTCTTGAATCCAAAACCCGCTGTTGAAAACCCCGTCGATCACCAGTTCTTTAACTTTCCAGGTAAGCGTCATCATCATGGCAACCGGCATAAGCAGAGGAACGACCGCCATCCACCAACGGTTCATTTCCATAACTTGAAGAGGGAAGTGGAAAAACGAGGGAGTTAAGCCGCTGCGTAGCATCGTTAGGTAGGCCAAGCTAATTAGAGCGGCGATTCCGAGAATGGCGCGATTCCAGCGGGCGAGCATTTTTGCGTCCTTTCTAAGATTTTCATCGGGAAGCATGAAGGTAAGTCGAAAAAGAACTAGATTGTAATTATATAGAAACAAGAGCGAGGAAAGGTAAAGAACGTCGACAGCGATGTCATAGTGAGGAATGTGCGGCAGGCGGACTCGAAAATAAAGAAATGGAGACAGCCAGGTGTTAATGATGGCCAACACTTTGGCGCGGTCCAGCGCCTCGCGCCAAATTCGCTCCTGCGGTTGAAAGTGGGCGAGTTGCATGAGCCCGAAAAAGAGAAGTCCGTTGGCAGTGCAGGGAATAAGGGCGCTCAAGCCTTGCCCCCCGGGAAAGGTTTGGCTCTGCACACTGGCGATAAGCGCAACCGGCAATCCCCAAAACAATGCCGAAAGGCCTCGGAGCATTTTGCCGAGCGACCTAAGAAGTTCGGGAGTGGGAGAAGAAAGAGGCATTGTCGGCATGACCTAAAATTGTAGATAAGTGTAATCGCTCAAGCCAGAGGTGTAGTTTTGAAGGATTTGCATCGCTTCGGAAGGTTTGAGGCGGGCTTCCGCAATGGCGGCTCCTACCTGGTCTTTCATCCGCCGGATCAGTTCTCTTTCATCATATTGCACGGCGCGCAGGGATCCTTGAATTGTATTCCCCGGAATAATCTCTTCAATATAGTAGCCGCACGGCTCGTCGGCATCTAGAAAGATGTGCGCTTCGTTCACCTTGCCAAACAAGTTGTGAAGGTCTCCCATAATGTCTTGATAGGCGCCCATTAGAAAGAAACCGAGATAGTAGTCTTGCCCGCCGGATTGGCCGGCGAGTTCGTGCAGTCGAAGGGTATCTTGGCTTCCCTCCAGATCGATGAAGCGATTAATTTGTCCGTCAGAGTCGCAAGTGATGTCGGCCAGGGTCGCTTCTTGGGTGGGTTTTTCAAGCAGTCGGCTAATGGGCATGATGGGAAAGAGTTGATCACATGCCCAGTGGTCCAGCAGGGATTGAAAGACGGAAAAGTTGCAGAGGTATTGGGCGCCGACCCGTTCCTCAAAACTTCGAATTTCTTCCGGAACGAAGGGCTGATGAGAAAAGCTGGATTGCACCGCTCGACAAATTTCCCACGCCAAATCCTCGATTTTCGCTTTGTCGCGGAGGCTGAGGATGCCAAGTTGGAACATGTGTTGGGCTTCGTCTCGGCGCTCCATTGCGTCATGAAACGCTTCGAGTTTGTTGCCGGACGGTAGGTTTTCTTGGATTTCGAGCAGTTCTTGGATAATCGGGTGTTCGCCCTCGCCGTAGGCGAACCGCCGCTTGGAAGCGCCTTTTTCGACAGCGCCGAAAACTTCCACAATGAGCGCGCTGTGATGCGCCACTATCGCCCGGCCGCTTTCGCTGATGATTTCAGGGTGAGGCGCTCCTTCTTCTTCGCAGATGTTGCCGATATGATAAACGATGTCGTTGGCGTATTCTTGAAGCGTGTAATTTATCGAGCTTTCGCAGGCGGTGCGGCTTCCATCGTAGTCCACTCCCAGCCCGCCGCCGACGTCGACGCTCTGAATGGCAAAGCCCATTTTGCGAAGTTGGACGTAAAGCCGGGTTGCCTCTTGCGCGGCCCGTTTGATGGATTGTATGTCGGGAATTTGAGAGCCGATGTGAAAGTGCAACAATTGGAAGCTGTCTTGGAGATTTTCGGCGATCAATTGATCGGCGGCAACAACTAGCTCGGCGGTGCTGAGACCGAACTTGGCCGCCTCGCCGCTGCTGTCGGCCCATTTGCCGGCGCCTTTGCTTAGAAGACGAACGCGCACGCCGATAATGGGACGCACATTGGTTTCCTTAGAAATTTTGATAATTTGCTCCAGTTCCTCCAGTTTCTCAATTACCACAATGACCTGCTTTCCCAGTTTGACACCCATAAGGGCCATATGAATGAAACTAGGGTCTTTGTATCCGTTGCAGATCAGCAGGCAGTCGGAGGAAGTTTGCAGCGCCAGCGCCGCAAACAGCTCCGGTTTGCTTCCCACTTCCAACCCAAAGCCGTAGGGTTTTCCCGCCTTGATGACTTCCTCGACCACTTCGCGAAGTTGATTGACCTTGATGGGAAAAACGCCGCGATAACGCCCCCGATATTCGCATTCTTTGATGGCTTTCTCAAAAGCCTCGTGGATCACTTTTACGCGGTGCCGAAGGATGTCTTGAAAGCGGATGAGCAAGGGAAAGCGCAGGTTTCGACGCTTCGCTTCCGAAACAATGTGAAGGAGATCGACGGTCAATCCCTTCTCCGGATCAGGCGAAGCGAAAACATGACCGGCCTCGTTGATATCAAAGTAACCGGCGCCCCATCGCTTTATGTGATAGAGATCCCGAGCCGCTTCTAAATTCCATCCTTCGTTATGGGAAGACGCTTTGTCCATGATCCTTCGATCAAAAACCGAACCCAATCAGACTCTATCGGCGGTTGGCCAAAATTCAATCCTCGCGGACGGTTCTTTGCGCTTCCCCTCCGCTTCTCCTAGCTGCCGATTCTCTTTATTCTCCAAGATCCCGCACAAACAACGCCATTCGCTCCAGCCCCTTTTCCAGATTCTCCAGACTGGTGGCGTAACTCAGCCGCACGCAATCCTCGCTCCCAAAGGCTTCTCCCGGAACCACGGCGACTTGTTTCTCCTCCAACAGGCGTTCGCAAAACTCGCTTGCCCGCAAACCCGTTCCGGCAACATTGGGAAACAGATAAAACGCTCCCAAAGGCTCGACGCAATCAATCCCCTCCATTTCTCGCAACCGCTCTAAGGCAAATTGCCGCCGCCGATCAAACTGCTCCAGCCAATCGGCAAGATGCGCTTGAGAACTGCGCAAAGCGGCAATCCCTCCCATCTGCGCAAACGAGGTGGGATGGCTGGTGCTGTGGCTTTGCATCGCGTCAACAGCTTGGGCAATGGGTTCGGGCGCCGCCATAAATCCCAAACGCCAACCGGTCATCGACCACGCCTTGGCGAAGCCGTGAACGATAATCGTATGATCGTAATGTTCCCTAGAAAAAGACGCCGCGCTTTGATGCGTTGCCCCGCCGTAAAGCAGCCGCTCGTAAATCTCGTCGCTCATCAAATAAACGCCCTTCTCCACGCAAACATTCCCCAGCAACCGCGCTTCCTCCGGCGTATAAACCGTTCCCGTCGGATTGCTGGGAGAATTCAATATGAACAAACGAGTGCGATTGGTGATTGCTTGCGCCAACTGCTCCGGCAAAACCTTGAAGGCTGTTTCCTCCGTCGTCGGCAAGACAACCGGCTTTGCCCCCGCCAGCTTGGCCATTTCCGGGTAACTCACCCAGTAAGGCGACGGAATAATCACCTCATCGCCCAGATTGCAGACCGCCATAATCGCGTTGTAGCAAGAATGCTTGCCGCCGCAACTGACGACAATCTGCGAAGGCGAATAGCGCAACCCGTTCTCTTGCCAAAACTTGGCCGCAATCGCCTCGCGCAATTCCCGCACGCCGCCGCTGGGCGTATACTTCGTAAAACCGTCGGCCAACGCCTTGGCCGCCGCCTCCTTGATATGTTGCGGGGTGTCAAAGTCCGGCTCTCCGGCGCCAAAGCCAATCACGTCCCCGCCTTCGACCCGCATCTGCTTGGCCTTTGCTGAAATAGCCAAAGTCAAAGACGGCGCCAGCGAAGCGGCGCGGTCTGAAATAAAATGTTCCATAGCAGTTCAAAAACGCCTTCCTCCGACAAAACTCAACCCCGGATGAGGCCTTGGAAAATACCCCATTCCCGCCGAGAATCAACCCCAACTTTCCAGCGCCGTCCATCCGCCCAACCAGCCACTGATCCGTTACTAAGCCGATACTAAGCCGTCTCAGAGGGCTTTTTGAGCCGCCAAAACGCCCTCAAACCAGAAAATTCCCCAAGCCGACCCACCACGCCGAAACAACGCTTTCCCTCGCCCCGCCAATCCGCCTTCGCCGCCCAACCGCTTTCCTGACTCTTTCCCCATTTCCGCTTGCCTTCTTCCGCCGAATAGCCTAAAAACGAAGAAATCGTTTAGCAAAAGATGACAAACAGGCAGGAAAGCGGGTTCAGCGAGTTTCTCAAGGCGACGCGAAAAGAAGCCGAGCAAGGAGACGCCGAAGCGCAAAACAGACTTGGCTGGATGTATTGCGAAGGCATTGGCGTGCCGGAGAACAACGAGAAAGCGGCCAAGTGGTATCGCAAAGCGGCCGAGCAGGGTGATGCCGATGCGCAACACAACCTTGGCTTCCTATATTACTTTGGCGAAGGCGTGGAGAAGAACAACGAGAAAGCGGCGAAGTGGTATCGGAAAGCGGCCGAACAAGGGCATACCATAGCGCAGTACTTCCTTGGCGAGATGTATTACTACGGCGTCGGCGTGCTACAGGATAAAGTGGAAGCGGTGAAGTGGTGGCGAAAAGCGGCCGAACAAGGAACCCTCCCTGTGGGCGATTCCTTATTTGCGTCCCTAGCGCAACGTGCACTTGGCCAGATGTATTACGAAGGCGAAGGCGTGCCGAAGAATTTCATTGAAGCATACGCTTGGTTTCTCTTGTTAAAAGCAGATGGCGAAGAAGTCAGCGAAATGATTTCCACTCTCGAAAAGCGTCTCACAGCAGAGCAGATAGAGAAAGGCCAAGCGCGGGCGGCTGAACTGCGCCGATTGATAGAACAGAAAGAACAGAAAAGCGCAGAATGATTTTTCCATTCCGAGCGAAGAGAAAAACCAAAGCGATTTCTCAGAAATGGATATGAAACAAATCTCATCTTTATTGACGGCCGTCGCTTTGCTTTTGCTTTGCGGCGGTTGCGTCTCGGCGACGAAAATAAAAACCGAGCAAGAAGACGCCAAAGCGCAATTCAGGCTTGGCGCGATGTATTATTGGGGCGCAGACGTCCCGACGGATGATGTGGAAGCAGCAAAGTGGATTCGCAAGGAGGCCGAGCAATGGCTTGCCAGCGCGCAATCCAACCTTGGTTTTAAGTATTACAACGGCGCAGGCGTGCCGGAGGATTATGTGGAAGCGGCAAAGTGGTATCGGAAGGCGGCCGAGCAAGGGCATTTCTATGCGCAACGGAACCTTGGCTTTATGTATGACGAAGGCCAAGGCGTGCCGAAGGATTATGTCGAGGCATACGCTTGGTTTCTCTTGCTGAAAGCAAATAGAGACGAATTATCCAACGAAAAGATTTCCAATTACGAAAAGGTTTTCACATTGGAGCAGAGGGAGAAAGGACAAGCTCGGGCGGCGGAACTGCAACGCTTGATAGAACAGAAAAGCGCAGAATGATTTTTCCACTGCGGTGGATGGGGTAAGCTTGTCCGCTCTGGTGAACGGGTTTGCGATTTGGTCCGCTGCTTGAGATGGAACACGGTTTTTCAAAAAGCCACTTCGCTTCGGGTTTTCCCAAGCGGAGTTTTTTTGTTCCGTTTCGAAGGACAAATGCGGATTGCGGAAACGCTCTTCTAATCCGCCGCCGCCATTTGACTCGCCGCTTAGCCGTCAACCGCCGCAAAACTTTCTTTTTCCCGCCACGGCAAAGCAATGGCGGTTTTCCTCTCTCGGATTTTCTTTTAGACGCTCTTTTTGCAAAGTCAACAGTCAGCAAGCAGACGTTCACAATCATGGATTTGCAACCGCAAGGCGGAGGATTGGGCTTTTTGAGGAGTTTTGTTGTTTTGTCTCCTTTTCCCGGCGTCTTTTTCCGAATTCTCTCCGCTTCCAACAATCCGCTTCTTGCTCTGGCCAGCCAGCCAAACTCGCATCCCCGGAAACTCCCTCCCCCGCAACGACAAAGAGGCCCTTCTTCGCCAAGCGCAAGGCAAAGGAGGATTTCCCTTCCGGGCTTCCTCTTTTGGACTCTCTTTTGGCGAAGGCAACAGCCAGCGGCTCGCGCTTTGGCTTTTTCGCTTGGATTCTTATCCGCGCCGGGCAACCGCACGGCGGAAGTTTGCGCTTTTTTGGGGAGTTTTGTTGTTTTGCTTTTCTTCTTTTTTGTGGATTTAGGGTTGACTTACTGCGGAGAGAGGCGGAACATAAAGAAACTTTGGTTACAAATCGTCCTTTTAGGTTTGAGCTTATGAGAAAGCATTTATTACGATATCAAGCGGTCTGGTTTTCTGGTGGCGTTGATAGTGTCGGCACTTTCTTTGGTTTCTTTGGAGCAGAGCCAGGCGCAGTTGTTTATCAACATCTATCCCAGCCAAGACAACCCCACCAACCAAACCGTCTGGATTTTCTCAGGAACCTCCACCACGGCTATCGGCAGTAGCATCCGAACTTCCACCGGCTCCAATAATTTCGGCTTCGGAGACACGGTTCAGCTGGTGGGCAACATTTACGACGCCAACAGTCCCAGCAATGTCAACTTCTCTCTTTCTTCCTTGTTTGCCAGTTCCAATACCAAAGACATCAAGTCCGTAGCCGCCAGAATTCCTAGCGGCGGCAAGACCAACATCACTTTTGCCGCCAGCGCCACCAATACGCCGACCATCACCATCGGCAGCCGAACCATTTCTCATCTTTTTATGGATGATAATTCTAGTGAAGACGACATAGGAATTCGTGTCTCCGGAAGTAGTTCTTTTTCCTTTGCCATTTTCCAATCTTCCGCTTAGACAGGCGCCGGCATTTTGGACAAACCCATCAGGGATTTCTTGGCAGGAACCTACAATAGGACGTCGGGGACATATTCCCAGATTCCCTATTTTATGGCGATTGGTTCAAACTCGATACAGGTCGTCGTCAACAGCCAGATCATCCCCGAAGTGGAATAATATGCATTTGTGTTAGGTTTGTTTGCGTTGGCTTTTGTGCTTGTTCGCCGCCATTGGCAAAAGAAACGGCAAGCCCAAGCCGCCACTTTGTAGACTTGGTTTGGTGTTGGGGATTTTCTGGTGTTTGTGATGAGCGACAAAAACGACAAAGCACCACAGCTTTGTAGCTGGTATCTTGTGATTTATAGATTTGCTCGTCTCCAACAGTTCGCGATTGCCGAGGAGGCACGGCTGGTGATTTATAGCCGGCTAGTTGTTGGGCAGGCAAACCAGCGGCCGGTGGTTTGATGTTTGTGCTTTGTGGTTTGCAAATACGGTTGTGCAGTTGGGTGTTTGGTTTGTTTGCGCTGGGTTTTGTTTTTTCATCGCCGCATGATGGAAAAGAAACTCCAAGCTGCCGTAACTTCGTAGCCGGTAGCAGGCAACTTGTGATTTGCGGGACTATGGTGTGCGGTTGGTGATTGGCAACGGATGATTTGTAGTTGGCCAATGGCAGAGATTGCTTTTTTCTAATCTTGTTTTTACAAGTTGGGAAGCGGGGATTGGGTTTTGGCTTCGCTTTAGAACTTGGAGAAACAGATTAGCTAGCGATTGGATCCTCCACTGGGGGTTTCTCTCGTTTCTAAGCGGAGTTGCTGTTGCCTTGGAGCCAGTTGCGCAGTTCTTTTTGTCCTTCCGGCGTCAAGTCCAGGTTGATTTCGCTGGCGCGGGTGACGGCGTTTTGAATCACGGCTTCCCGAATCTGATCAGCGGTGGGAAGCGGATCGACACCCAGTTTGACACCGCCGTGTTTTGCCCCTTTGATGATGCAGTCAATGGCATCTCGTCCCATCGGAATTTCTTTTTCTTTGAGTTGATTCCGAACCCAGATGCTGCACTCGGACAGTTTGAATTCGTGTTCTTGGCTTTTTGCGTAACGGGCAAGGATCTTGAATGTTTCCGTCCAGCGGTCTGCGGTTAAACGAGGCAAATCCGTGATTTGGCAGATTTGCTCGACAATTTTTGGCAAGTTTTCCGCTGGGCTTTTTGAATCAGTTTCCGGCAACTCTTCGGCGGGGATTTTTGGATTTTGGCTTTTGTCAGCTATCCAAATAAGGTTGCCGTCTTGCTTTAGGTTATCAAAGTTCTGCAGAAGAAATTTAGCCAAGGTTTTGTGACCGAACCACTTGCTCGGCGATTGCTCAATTTCCTGCCCGAATTGGTTTCGAAGTTCCCTGCTTATATCGCTTAGCTCCGTGGCGTTTTCATTGTTGGCAAGGAGTTTTCTGGCTGTTTTCAGCACTTTATTTTGCGTGTCCACTGCTGAGGATTCGCTCGGCAGTTTGGTTGCGGTGGTGTTTTTGTTTTCGGCAATCGTTTCCTTGCTGGATTCTCTGGGTTTGCTTTGCTTTTCTGCCGACGGCGGTTCACTTGACGGATCGTTTGCGGGCGTGCTTTCGTTTTTGGTGGAGGATTCTTCTTCGGCGGTTTTCTGCGCTTGGTTTTGTGAGACCGGCGATGATTCGTTCTCGTTCTGCGGAGCCGTTGTGGATACCAAATTCGCCATGTCGATGAAATCGTTGGAAGCGTTGCGGTAGGCCTGCACGGTTTGTCTGCTGGAGATAATCATTGTACGGCGGTTGTGAGTTCGCAGGCATTGAAGAAGTGGGAGAAAATCCGAGTCACTGGAGGCGATGATAAATTCGTCATAGAGCGTTGTCTGGTTCAGGCTTTGAAGGACGTCGATGACGATGCGAATGTCGACGGAGTTCTTTTGTTGTTTCGTCAGCGGGAAACAGTTCACCACTTCAAATCCCGACCGGATAAGTATGGGTCCGAAATGCAGAAAGAGAATTCTTCCTTTTGAGTTGCCTCTTTCCTTGTCCTTGACGACTCCGTAAGGATTCAAATACGCTCGCCGAATTAATAGGTCGCGGCGCGCGTCTTCAGGCAAACCGTAAGCGCAAAGCGCGGCCAGCCATTCTTTCGAATTCTCCGCAAAGTCGTAAGCGGATTGCGGGTCTTGCGAATGCAAGCCGCCGAATATGCTGTCGAAGTCCAGAAACAGCGCGGATTTTATCTGATCCATAAAGGCCTTTGCATTGTGGAATGGAAAACGGTTTGCGCTAAATCTGGCGCTTATTTTCTCGCTCCATTCGGCGGCTTACTTTGACGGCGGCGGAGATGGCGGCGGCGAACTGCTACGGATGGCGGGCAACAATCTCAGAATTTCTTGCTGATCCAAATACCACTTGCGCAGAGATCGGGACAGCATGGAATCTTTGAAGGATTTCAAGTGTTTGATGAGCAACACTTCTTCCACTTCGCCTTTGAGTTTCTTGTTGATTGCCGATTTTCCTTCCTTTGACCAGCTTTTGTAAGAGCCGATAGAATCTGAAAGCATCCGCGCGGCGGCCAAGCGCGTTTGGTGCGCATATTTGTAGCCGGTCACTTCGACGGAGGCTTTGCTGTTAATTTTGCCTTTGATGATTTTCTTCTTGTCCTTTGCCAGAATCACTTTCTCGGCAAACTCGATGATGCGTTTTTCCAATTGGAAAACGATGTCGTCGTCGGCCAGCAGTTCGTTGGCGTTCACACCGAGGTCTCGTCTGGCGGAAGCGAAAATGTTGCAGGCTTCGAGAACCAGCGCGTCGCTCAGTTTGGCAAAGAGTGTTTTTGCCCGCTCGGCGATCAGTTTTCGTTCTTCTTCCGTGAATTCGTATTCCTTGTCGTCCAAACCGACGAACTTTTGATACGCCGGCGATTCCAAAAGCGCTGCTAGGTTTTTGTTCAAGGATTCTGCCATGAGCCGGGGCGCAACCGCCGCGCCTTTTGGCTTTTCTTTGAGGCTCAGTTTTAAGTCTTCCGGCAAAAAGGCAAAAATGGCGCGGTCAATGCCGCCCAGACTTTCGATCTGTTCGTTCAAACGTTTCCAATGGGCCTGTTGCACTTCCTTCCGGTTGAGAGGGCCGACGAAGTCAAACTGCCGCTCCACGGTCAAGGAACGGGCCGAGCTGCCAAACCATTGAAGCATGTCCCGAAGCTCAAAGCCGACGGGACCTACCGAAAAAGAGAGGTTCACTTCTTCCAAAGGAATTCGGTCGCGCGGGTCCCGAGGCGCTTTGGCGCGGATGAACTGCTCAATGAGAGAGTTGGGCAGCTGGCGAACGGCCTCCGAAATGGCCGCATAGGAAGTCACGACGGGATCAGCGCCATAATCAAAGACGTTCACGTCGTCCCAAACGCCGGTGTCGCGGTCAGCGGCGTAAAGAGTCTTCTTTTCGGACACCTCTCGGTCATCGTAATAGCCCCACAAAATTGCCCGACGGTCGTGGGGCAGAACCGTTTCAGTGGCGCGCATCTTGGATCCCGTCAGCGCTGCGGCGACGAACACCTGATACTCCATGATGGAGTTGGCCGTGTAGTCGTTTTCGAACTCCGAAAGGTCTTCCTGTTTGAGATAGGCGTTGAGCCATTTTTCCAAACGCTCGTGGGACACCGTCGTGTCCAGACTCCCGGCAAAGTTGTGCCGTAAGCCCAGAACGTGTCCGACTTCGTGCGCGACAATGGCGCGGACGTAGTCTTGGGACATTTGCAGAACCATTTCGTCGCTGGCGGCCGGATGCGCCAAAACGGCCTCCAGCCCCTCGGCGTACTGCTTGGCAAAAGCTTGCGCGGGAAAGTGACAAATCCTCGAATGCGGCCAAAACGTCGCCCGCCCGCGCTTCTTCTCTCCCCCGTCATTTGAGTCGTCATCGCCTTCTTCCTCTTCGCCTTCCTCCGCCAATGCCCGCATCCGGCGGAGAATCCGACGGGCGCTGGCCTTCCCAGAAATTGCGAAAACACTGGTCATGTAAGCTTGGCCGCGCTGCGACTCGCCGGTAATCGGGTCCACCAAAATATCGGCGTAAGCAAAACCGGCGTTGTCCCAAGGAACCCACTGAACGATATTATGACAGGCGGAAGGCGCCGTGATTCCTTCCGGCGCTTTGCCCACCTCGATCACTTTGCGCCCAAAGGCCCGATTCCAATACTCAATGCCCCCCTTCACCGCTTCCTCGTAGGCCTTTGGCGTATTGCCGCTATAGTAAAACTTGAGCGGTTTGTTGAGGTCAAAACGGGCAATCCGCGTGGAAGGCCTTCCCGTCGTCTTTTCCAAACGCGCCGCCGTCTCGAAAAAACGAACATAGCGGTCGTCCCGGCGGTTGTATTCCTTCCCTTGATAATCGCCCGGTTGGTAAGGCTTGATGAAATAGCGAATCTCGTAGCGGTTCTCCATATCGGGGCTGAATTGTCGGCTCCGCACCTGGGCGCTTTGCCGAATCACCACTTGGCCGTCTGTCTTGGAAACCTCAAACACTCGAGCGACCGGAATCTCGTATGTCTCCTCCCCCATAAAGGGATCGAAACTTCGGCTAATGGAATACCAAATGTCCGCAAAAGCGCGGCGCATGCCCTTGTTGAAGTCAATCGTCACCCACTTTTTTGTCTCCTCCACAATCGGAAAAGACGCCACAAGCCGCCGCGCCGGCAAATCGTCGGTTACTACCAAGCCCGCCGGATCCTCAAATAAATCCACCCCTTCGGCGAACAACTCAAAAGTCACAATCTTGCCCGCCAACCCCGTGCTGGTCGCCGCCCCACTCTGCGGAATCACCGAGATGGACATCAAAAACCTCTGCCCAAACGCCTCGCGCGGAATCCTTAAATAGTGGCCCTTTGCCGGCTGCAACGCCACCGGCGGAGACTTCTCGGATTGAGATTTTTCATGCTGATCCGCCCGACCGCTTGCCGGCACCAAAACCAAACACAAAGCCAACGCAAAATAAAAAATACGAAATCTGAACATATCGCCAGCCAGAATGGGAAAAACGGCGGAAAAGGTCAAACAGCGAATCAGCATTGAGAACCCACAGCCTCATTGCGACCAACGTGCCGCGCTTGCCCGCAGAAGATTTGCCAGACTTGTTCAGCCATCCGCAAACCTTTGCTTAGCCAAGCAAACGCCTTCCTCTCAAAACCGATTTTTCCAAAGAATTTTGTCCCATTCCCGCCGTATTCCCGCAACCAAGAAAAAATTCAAAAAAATGAAAAAACGCTTGAGCCATCCCGATTTCGTTTCTGGCAAGTTTGTTCCTGTGACTCATTAGTGCGGCTCGCTTCGTCGGGTGGATCGCTAATAGAAAAGTTTGAAATTGGAGTGGTATCGAGGGGTTTCGTCTCTCGTTGCCTTGTTCGGATGAACATGCCAATCCTTCCGCATGAACGTGCTGATGAGTCGCAATGGCCTGGGGCCGCGGGGTTTGTGTGTGTCTGCTCGGCGGTTTCCAGAAAACTTTATTTGCAAGAAAAGACACCAAACAGTACTCTAAAAGGACATCGGCTATGAAAAATTCATTGTTGACTATTATTAGCGTCGTCGCGACAGCGGCGGCTCAACGGAAAACTGCCCTAGCGCAGAAGTCGGCCCGCTCTTTTCTAACGGCGGGGAAAATCGTTCTCGTTGCCGCTCTACTGTTCAGCGGAGCGCTCTCAGCGCACTCTCAAAGCTATCAGTTTCCCGTTCCCACAACTTCGGGGGCTTGGGAAGAATCGCAGAGCGCGTATTTGCGTGGCAACAGCTACCATTTTTACAACTTCCAAGTGAACTATCAAGGAACTCTAACTTTGGAAACTACCGGCAACATCGACACTTGGGGTTACTTGTGGGATTACTCCGGCGGATACTTGGACTACGACGAAAATAGCGGATCAGGTAGCAACTTTCGCATTAGCCACCAAGTGAGCGCCGGCTACAGATACACATTGCAGGTTGGTTCGCAAAATTCTGGGACGGGCTATTACAGCGTCAAAGCCTCCTTTGCCCCCGCCTCTACCAACGCCGCCAGTAACACTGTGACAGCCTCCAGAAGGGTCAGAATCCCTGAAGGATGGAAAGAAAAAGGCAAAAGGTTGTGGAAGCTTATTTGGGGAACCATCACCGGCGGCACTACGGTTTATACCGCGGATCAAATGATCGATGAATTCGTCAACGACGACGGCACCGTCAACTCTTCCATTACGATTAACGTCAATATGCCGCGAGACACAACGCCAAAAATCGGAGCAAGAGCCCAATTAGAAACCTACGCCAGAAAGACTGAAATTCCAAGGGTGTCTTACTTAATACAAGACGCAAACGGAACCTCTGGAGGCCCTGCCAATGAAGATGTGACTCAAGACAATCCCGTAATACGGATTCCTTTGAATGGCGGAGTAACCACTTACTCTCGGAGTTTAAAAGGCGAATACCATCAACGCGGAAACTATGCTTACACTTATGAGTGGTTAGATAAAGTGGAGGCAAGCGATGACGGCGATCTAGTTCAAAAATGGGAAAGTTCCTACTCTACCTCGGATTCCTACCGCACAAAAGAAGAATGGCAGAGAATTGTCGATGCGGGAGCCTTGATGAACGGAGACCCCAACCACGCCACTCTGGATGTAGGAGACTGGATACGCGGCGGCAAGGCAGTCATCGACAACAGTCCTTCTTCTAAATCTTGGAAATACGAATATCCGGCAGTCAGACTTTACACCGAGCTGTACAACCCGGACAATCCCAGCAGCTCTATAAGCGAAGCATTGCGCAAAGAGGCGGAAAGCGACGGCCTGATGTTCAAAGCCGCCGTCCAGTTTGATAAAAAGAGACTGAGGTATGTAAACGACGCTGAGGCAAAAAGAAAAGGATCCGCCGAAAGCTTTGGATACTGGAATCTCAACGCAGATGTCTGGCGTGCAGATATTAGTGACACTGTCGATCTGCGCGCTTGGGAACATGGAGCAGAGAAGATGATTGACATCTGCCCGGACAATCACGTGGTCAAAAACGAGCAAGCCGTTGGCGGACTAAAATACAAGTGGGGCAAGAACAGAAAGACTCACGATGCCACCATCAAGGAAAAACCAGATGCGGAGACGCCGGATGACGAAGCCACCGAGCATACGAACAGGAAAGTCTACGTGGACACTTGGATAGTCATCTTTTACGATGAGGAAACGATTCCCACTCGCTAACCGAAACGACGGAGGAAAACGATGAAGAGGTCACATTGTATCATTTTATTTGGGGTGGTGGTGATTGGGGGGTTGCTATTATTAGGGCCGAGGCCGACGGAGAAGCGGGAGGCGGTAGAAGAGAAAACACTACTACCCGATGCGGAAAAGGTTGAAGAACCAAATGATGCAGGATGGCAAGGAATTCGAGAGCCCTCGGCATTCCCGGCAGAAGAGCGAGCCGAGGCGATTCGTTTGGCGAATTGGGAGGGGATCTTTCCTTGGAAGCCGACGCTAGCCAGAGATTATCGGTTCAACCCAAAACAAGTCATGTTGCGCTACGCTACCCGACCTAGTAATAGGAATTACCCGATGACCACGCGGGAAAAACAACTGCTAGAGCATGGCTGGAAGTACCGTAGACAGTCGGACAAGGATGCGGGAAGAAGACACATGTCTTTAAAGAAATTCTTCCAATGGGAAGGGAGGTTCTCGAAGCCGTTTGAAGACTTCTACCGCATCTTAGAGGAACATGGATTCGACTACGATCCTTATTTAGTCTTTGAGGCTTTTGGGGATTTATGGCATCACCACTATTGCTTAGCCAACGAAGGAAAGAACATATTTGGTAATGACAGACCGCAAGGTTACCGGGAAAGCTTAACTTCATGGTTTTGTACTTCTGAATGGATGCATCTAAAAATGCTTTCGGAGGAAAATGTGCCGAATGCTTGGAAGCTGGCGGATCGCTTGATTGCGGAAGTGAAAGGTGTTTTGGAAGCGGTTCCAGAGCATCCGAATCTGATCTCGAACACTCTTCAATGGGGTTCAGCAGAGCTACAATCTTTGATGAATGGTCAAGAAGATCTGCTAGTGCCATATGAGGGCTGGTATGAAAAGCATGTTTTGCGGGAGGCCGAGCGTGTGGGAGACATTGAAATTCGCTATCCGCCGGGCGTTGTTCCCGAAGTGGAAGTGGTGAACGTGAGAAACGCTCGCTTGACGGATGCATCTGGCGATCCGGCGCCGTACTATGAGGGGATGGAAGTGGCGATAGTGGATGAGAAGTTAGATGGGGAGATTCCGTTGCGGGTAGCAACTGATGGGACGGTTCGGTTGCCGCCGGAGGAGGAGTATGAGGCGATTTTGGCGAGGATTACGCCCTCGCCGCCGCCAATGTCGGAGTCGCCCACGGAGTAGGCAAAAGCAGTTAAAAACCCCAACTAATTCAGCAAGGCCGGATCTTTCATTTAGGGCTGGCTTTTTTTCTGGTTGGCGGTAAGTTGGCGGTTTGTTTAGTTTCTACGAGAGAGCGTCGTTTTATGGAGCATCGTAAGTTGGGCAGGACGGATTTGAGAAAGCAAAGCCAGCAAATTCAATCTTTGACAAAGCTAGTTCCTTCGGGGTTTGGCAAAGTTGTTTGAAGATTGGAGTCTTTGCGAAAGAAACTTGCAATCGCAATCTAATACTGGGAATTGTTTGTCGAGAGAGTAAAGAGGGAAAAGGAATGGGAATTCTTTATGGGATGGTATTGGTTTGTGGTTTGGGTCATGCTTCTAGGCGGTAGCGGCGGATGTTGTTGTCCACTTCTTGTGACCAGGCGTCGATGCCTCCGGCTAGACAACGGACGTTGGAGAAGCCCTGTCCTTGGAAGTAGGCGGCGGCATCCGAGCTGGTTTTGCCCAAGTGATCGTAGATGATTATTAAGCCTTTGCGCGGCCATTTGGCGAGGATGGTTTGCATGGTGTTTTGGGACATTCGGACGGCGCCGGGCAGGCGGACGGCGTCCCATTCTTCTTGGGTGCGGATGTCGAGCAGACGGATGGTTTCGCCTTGTTGGATTCGGGAGGCGGTTTCTGATGGGGAGATTTGCATTTGTTGGTCTTCGGCGTGGCTTTTGCGGATGTGGCGCAGTACTTCGGCGGGGTTGAGATTGTTGCGCTGGCAGAGCGCCAACAGGGTTTCGTCGGACTGGAAGGCGCAACTGCGGCAACCGCCGATGTGATATTTTCGGAATAGGGCTCGTTGCGCCCAAGGGTAGGTTTTTAGGAGGTCGCGCATGAGGGAGGCTTCGCCTAATGTTGTTGTTTCTTCAGTAGGTTTTGTTTGTAATTTGCTTGTGGTTTTCACTTTATGTTTTTCTTTTTGATAGCCGGCTTTCTCGTTTATTAGTTGCCAAAGAGTCGTTTTGCTCGTTGCAAGGCGTCGATCATGGCGTCCACTTCGCTATGTTGGTTGTAGAAGTAGAAACTGGCGCGGGCGGTGCCGGGGACGCCGAGTTTTTTCATAAGCGGCTGGGTGCAATGATGGCCGCCGCGCAAGGCTACTCCTTGCCGATCTGCGTAGGCGACCAAATCGTGGGCGTGGATGTTTTCCAGCAGGAAGCTGACTATGGCGGCTCGCTTAGTTTTTGGGCCGTATGTTTTGGCGCCGTCTAGTTGCTGAATTTGTTCGCACGCATAGGCGGCGATGTCGGCGTCGTGTTCGAAGATTTGGCGGCGTCCGATGGTATCCAGATAGTCCATCGCTTTGTGAAGGCCGATGGCGCCGGCAATGTTTGGCGTTCCCGCTTCGAAGCGGTGGGGCGGCGGTTTGAACGAGGCGCCGGTGTAATCGACTTCCTCGATCATCTCGCCGCCGCCGTGATAGGGAGGCATTTGGGCGAGCAATTCTTCTTTTCCGTAAAGGCCGCCGATGCCGGTGGGAGCGCACATTTTGTGGCCGGAGAAGACGTAAAAATCGCATCCGATTTGTTGGAGGTCGACCGGGCAGTGGCCGGCGCTTTGGGCTCCGTCGATGAGGGAGATTGTTCCGTTGGCCCGCGCCCGTCGGCAAATTTCTTCGACCGGGTTGATCAATCCCAGACTGTTGGAAATGTGCGCGCAGGCGAGCAGTTTGACGGACGAGGTAAGCAGGCGGTCTAAGGCCGGCCAATCCAGGCATTCGCCGTCATCTTTTACAGGCCACCAAAGGATTTCTGCGCCTGTTTCTTGGGCGATGAGCTGCCACGGCACAAGGTTGCTGTGATGTTCCATTTCGGTGAGGAGAATGTGGTCGCCGGGTTTGAGGTTGGCTCTTCCCCAAGAAGAGGCGACTAGGTTGATTGCTTCGGTGGCTCCGCGGACAAAAACTATTTCGTTGGCCGAAGCCGCATTGAAGAATTGGGCCGCTCGTTCGCGCGCGCCTTCATAAGCGGCAGTGGCGCGGTTGCTCAGCTCGTGAATGCCTCGATGCACGTTGGCATGATCCCGCTCGTAGTAACGGCGAACCGCTTCGATGACTTGCCGAGGGCGTTGGCTGGAAGCGGCGTTGTCAAAGAAGACAAGGGGGCGTCCGTTTACTTCCTGATTCAGGATCGGAAAATCCCGCCTTATCGCCGACCAGTCCAAGGTCACTTCTTTCGAACTTTTTGGAATCGCTATAGACATTGCGCATTACATTAGCCCCAGCTGCAAGCGGGCGGCTTCAGTCATCATTCCCTGATTCCATTGTGGATCCCATACCAACTCGACGTTGGCCTCGGCCACTTCCTCGATGCACATAAGCTTGTTTTGCACGTCTTGTTGTAACATGGGTCCCATTCCACAACCGGGCGCGGTAAGGGTCATCTTTACATCCACTCGTTTGCCTTCGGCGCTTTCCATCGGCTGGATGGCGCAGTTGTAGATCAATCCTAAATCCACAATGTTCACCGGAATTTCCGGGTCGTAACAAGTTTTGAGTTGGTTCCAGACTTCGGTTTCCAGTTCTTCTTCCGTCAATGGAGCGCCAGTTGCGGATCGAAGGGGGGCGGCTTTCACCTTGCGTCCTAAGGCGTCGCTGTCGGCGTGTTCAATTCGGAACATATTTCCGTTGACGATTACTGTGTAGCTTCCGCCCAGCTCCTGAGTGATGCGGGCTTCTTCTCCCGCGTTCAAAGTGACGCGGTCGCCAGCTGGCACGATGACGGCTTCCACGTCGCGAGTCAGGGTAATTGTAGGGTGATTGATCATGTTAAAAAGGTTATATTAGAAGAGTTATTGAAAGTGGAATTCAAGCGGTAGCATTGCTGTTTTGTTTCTCTTAATTTATTTTTAGTTTTTGTTTGCCGAGGAGGTGAAGTTTTAGCGTTTCGCCGAAGCAGCTTTCCATTCATTGCTTTTTGATAAACTCTCCTGCGGCGCAAGGGCGGGCATTATGTTTTCTAAAAGTTTATTCATTCGTTTCCATGTTTTTATTCCAAAGGTCGTTTTTAATTTTAGGGTTATTCGTATAATGTAAACTATTGCTTGAGGGGTTGCTGTTTTTTTCTGATTCATTTTATTTTATTTTTGGTAGAAACGGTTATGGGTGCGGTTGTGTTTTTGACTGAGTTGTATTATTCGCTGTTTTCGAAGCGCTTCCAGACGGCTTGGGCGAGGCGGTTGCGGAGGGTTTTATGTTCAATTCGCTCCACAATTTCTCCGGCAAAGGCTCGCATAAGCATGCGGCGGGCGGCGGGAAGGGGAACTCCCCGCGCTTGGAGGTAGAAGAGGGCTTCTTCGTCCATTTGCCCAATGGTGGCGCCGTGTGTGCATTTGACGTCGTCGGCATAGATTTCGAGTTGAGGTTTGGTGTTGACTGCGGCTCGTTCTGAGAGCAACAGGTTTTTGTTCGTTTGTTTGGCGTCGGTTTTTTGGGCTTGGGGACGCACTAAAATTCGCCCGTGAAACACTCCTTTCGAACGACCGTCCAAGATTCCGTTGAAGTATTCGTGGCTCTCGCAATAGGGGCGGGCATGTTCGACTACCATGTGGTGATCTGCCAGTTGTTCGCCTTGAACAAGGTAGAGGCCGTTCAACACGCATTCCAAGCCTTCGCCATCGAGCTTCGCCTGAATGTTGTTTCTGGATAACCGGGCGCCGAGCGCAAAGGAATGGCTGCGAAAGCGGCAGTTCCTTCCGAGATGAGCGGAAATTCCTGCGGTGTGAAAACTGCCAAGCGACTCGTTTTGCACTTTGACGTGTTCTACCAGCGCGCCTTCGCCTACGGCGAATTCGCTGACCGTGTTCGTCCATGTGGCGGATTTTCCTAATCCCAGATACTCTTCCACTATGGTGGCGGAGGCGCCTCTTTCAACGACGAGGAGGTTGCGCGGGCTTGCCGTCCGGCCTTCTTCGAATCCGCTGGCCGCAAAGATTAAGCGAATGGGACGTTTCGCCTCTGTATTTCGGCTAATTTGGACGACTGCGCCATCGGCAAAGTAAGCGGCGTTGAGGGCGGCAAAGGCGTATGGATTGCTCTGGGAATGCTGGGCAAGGTGTTTCTGGAGAAAATCGGGAGTATCCAGAAACGCCTGCTGGAGATTGGCGACGTATACTCCCGAATCTTCGGCAAGGTTGTCGGAGAGTTCGGGGACAAAAACCCCGTCCACGAAGACGAGACTCAAGGAGTCTAGGCCGTCCAGAAAACTTCGTTTCCGAATTTCGGACAGAGACTCCGCGTCGGCGGGCGCTTTATGGACGGGTTTGAAGGCGAGTTCTCGAATCGGCGCGACGTCGGTGAACCTCCAGTTCTCATCCTGGGTTGTGGGGAATCCGGATTCTGCAAATCGAGCCATAGCCGCTTTGCGCATCGGCAAGAGCCAGCCGGGACCGGGGCATTGTTCGGCAAATTGTTCAAAGACAGACTCCCTGGAATCGGTCTTCTCTTCTGGGAAAATGATTGTTTTGCTCGCCATTGCTGTTTGTGGATTTCTTTAGGCGGGTTGGGTTGCGGGCTCGGCCGCCCATGCGTATCCTTGTTCTTCCAATTCCAAGGCGAGTTGTTTGTCTCCGGAACGAATGATTCTGCCGTCGTGGAGAACGTGAACGAAGTCTGGCACGACGTAGTTCAGCAAGCGTTGGTAGTGGGTGATCATCAATTGCGAGCGATTGGGGCTTCGCATTTGATTCATTCCGTTGGCGACGGTTTTGAGAGCGTCGATGTCCAAACCCGAGTCGGTTTCGTCCAAGACGGCAAAGGCGGGCTCCAGAACGGCCATTTGAAAAATTTCATTTCGTTTTTTCTCGCCGCCGGAAAAGCCGACGTTCAGCGCTCGTTTTAGGAAGTCCTCCGGCAGTTCGAGGGAAGCGGCTTTGCGGCGCATAAACTTGAGGAACTTCACGGCGTCCATTTCGGGGAGCCCTCTTGCTTGGCGCACTTCGTTGACGGCGGCTTTTAGAAAGTAAGTCGTATTCACGCCGGGAATCTCCACCGGATATTGAAACGCCAGAAAAATCCCCAAATGCGCCCGTTCCTCTGGGCCGCAATCCAGCAGGTTTCGTCCCTGAAACTCGATGCTTCCCCGCGACACTTCGTAGCCGTCTCGTCCGGCAATAATTTGCGCCAAGGTGCTTTTCCCGCTTCCGTTTGGTCCCATGATTGCGTGCACTTGGCCGGCGCGGATTTCCAACGAGACGCCTTTGAGGATTTCTTTTCCTTCGACGCCCGCGTGTAGGTTTTCGATGGTGAACATATTTGATTTTTGCGATGCAACGGTTTTCCAGCCGCGTTATTGCCTTCCTATCATTCCAATTAACCGACGCTTCCTTCCAGACTTACGTCGAGGAGTTTTTGCGCTTCCATGGCAAATTCCATTGGCAGTTCTCGGAACACTTCCTTGCAAAATCCGTTGACGATCATGTTGACGGCGTCTTGCGTTTTGATGCCCCGCTGGTTGCAGTAGAAGATTTGGTCTTCGCCGATTTTGGAAGTCGTGGCCTCGTGCTCTACTTTGGAGGAAGGGTTGCGGACTTCGACGTAGGGGAAGGTATGCGCGCCGCATCGATCGCCGATGAGCAGGGAATCGCACTGGGAAAAATTCCGCGCGCCGACGGCGTTCTTTTTGACTTGCACCAAACCGCGATAGCTGTTTTGGCCGCGCCCGGCGGAGATGCCTTTGGATATGATCGTGCTTTTGGTGTTTTTGCCGGCGTGGATCATTTTTGTGCCGGTGTCGGCTTGCTGGCGGTTATTGGTCAGCGCCACGGAGTAGAATTCGCCGATTGATTCATTTCCCAACAACACACAGCTGGGATATTTCCAGGTGATAGCGGAGCCGGTTTCCACTTGCGTCCAAGAGATTTTGGAGCGGGCGCCTTTGCAGAGGCCACGTTTGGTTACAAAGTTGTAAATGCCGCCGCGCCCTTCTTCGTCGCCGGGATACCAATTTTGGACTGTGGAATACTTGATTTCGGCGCCCTCCATCGCCACCAATTCCACAACCGCCGCGTGCAGCTGATTTTCATCGCGCATCGGAGCGGTGCAACCTTCCAGATAGCTGACAAAGGCGCCGTCTTCGGCCACAATCAAAGTGCGCTCGAACTGTCCCGACTTGGCCGCGTTGATGCGGAAGTAGGTGGAGAGTTCTATTGGGCAGCGAACTCCCTTCGGCACGAACACAAAGGAACCGTCGGTGAACGCGGCCGAGTTGAGCGCCGCATAGAAATTGT
Source organism: Limisphaerales bacterium (assembly GCA_965203425.1). Classification (GTDB taxonomy): domain Bacteria; phylum Verrucomicrobiota; class Verrucomicrobiia; order Limisphaerales; family AAA164-E04; genus UBA2970. The sequence continues at coordinate 2,377,590 of OZ241891.1, forward strand.
CGGTGTACGGCACGACGCTTCCTAAATATTGGCGGACGAGTTGCGGATGAGTCTTCGCCGCTTCGGAAAACGAGCTGAAGATAACGCCGTGCTCGGCAAGCGTTTTTTGATAAGTTGTGCCTACGGAAACGCTGTCAAAAACTGCGTCCACGGCCACGCCCGCCAAGCGGGCCCGCTCGTGCAACGGCACGCCCAGTTTATCGTAGGTCTCCAGTAACTTCGGGTCTACCTCATCGAGGCTTTTTGGCCCGTCATTCGGGTCTTTGGGCGCCGCATAATAAATGATGTCCTGAAAATCAATGGCGGGATAGCGAACTTGCGGCCAGCGAGGAGTCTCCATTTTCTTCCAACGCTCGTAGGCTTTCAATCGCCAGTCCAGCAGGAACTTCGGCTCTTCCTTTTTGCGGGAAATAAACCGAATGATATCCTCATTAATTCCCGGAGGCGCCGAATCCGTCTCAATATCGGTGACGAATCCGTATTTGTATTCGCTTTTTACAAAGCTTCCGATGGTCTCCGTCGCATTCTTCATTAGTCGGCAAAAATATTCAAAAACCGTTCAGGCGTCCGTAACTCTTCGATTGCAGTTTTCAGGGCTCTTGCAAGCGCCCCGAATCGAAAGATACATCTGCCGAGCGCTTAAATCCTGAGGCAGCCGAATCGGAAAGTCCCAAAGGTTGCCCGAAAGTTCAATATCGTGAACCCGGCCGCACTCCTCGCAATAAAAGTGGCAGTGTTCCTTTCTGTTGGAGCAATAGCGAGTGGCGGCTCTGTCCACATTCACCTGCTTGACAAGCCCGCACTTCACCAAGGCGTCCAAAGTATTATAGACGGTGGCCAAAGAAATATCGGGCTTCTCGGACTTGGCGCGAAAATACACTTCATCCGCAGTCGGATGATCCGTTTGGGACAGCAACACGTGATACACATGTTCCCGCTGAGCCGTCAGGCGAAGGCCGACAGCCGACAGCTTCTTGGCCAATTCAACTCCCTCCGTCCCAAAATGGCCTTGGCGCTCGCTCATCCCTCCAACCTATCCGCTGGAAACGCTATGTCAATAATTAGAATCATTCTAGTTTCAAGTCTTACTCCAAATATCTTGGAAATCTTTTTCCCGACCAAAACAGCCGCATTCCCGCCGCCTTTAAGACTGATTAAGACTGAGAAGGAGAAACATCGGCAAGCCATTCTTCCCTCGCCGACGCATAGTCAAACCCATGCATGGCCAACAAACGAAACCGACGAAGAACCCGATCCCGCGCCCACAAGCCCAATCCAAACGCCAGCCCTCCAAAAACCGTCAACCACAACCACGGAACAGGATCCGAAGAATTCGATTGGATAATGATGGGATTCCGATTAAAATCATAAACTTCCCGCAAAACGCTCATCGACGCACTTGCCAAACCCACCAACAACCAAGGAAGCAGAAAAATCGCCCCAAAAGAAGCCGCCAACGCTCGGGCGGCCGTCCGGCAACGCATCGCACTCCATACCCCAATCCACTTCAACGCCCACAAATCCAAAAAGAACACAACCGCCGCCGGCCAAAAAAAGGCCCGAACCAATCCCGCAAAAGAATCCCCAAAAATCAAAATCCCATCCCGCCGCGAATCCATCGAATCCATCACAACGTAAAACACAATCCCAGCGGTCAACAAAAGACAACAAGAACGCCCAAACTGCCAAATCAAAGCGCGGTCTATCCCCCGAAGAATTCCCCCAACTCCCAAAGGCGAAGACAGCAACAGCTCAAAGGAGCCGGTTTTTCGTTCCTCCGCAATGCGGGTCGTCACCTCAACCAATAGCCAAAGCTTCAAAAAAGCGGCAGTAAAATAGAGCAAAAAAGCAACCATATTGTAAAAACCAATAGAAGAAACCAACCCGCACATCCCAATCATATAAATACAAAAAATCGTGGGCAAAAGCCGTTTGCACCAGCGTCCGGACATCATCATCCAAGAGTACGGCTCCACCGCCAAAGCCCTCCGCCGCAATCCTAGAAATCGCGGTTTCTGCCGCCACGAAGCAACCTTCGCCGCCCGACGATTCCTCTTCCGCACTCGATCCGCAACCTTTGCCGACTCCCGCTTGACCGAACGAGGCAACCAATAAGCCGCCACCCCAACCAACCCCCATCCAACGGCGTGAACAATCAGCAACGAAACGACAAATCGCTCAAAACCGGCGCCCGCCATCGGAGGGAAAACACCAGACTCAAGCAACGTATAAACCGGACTCACAGCGAATACAAACCACGCCTCATCCGTATCCACATATGGCAACAACGTGAAAATCAACATTGCCGCAAAGAAGGGCATCAAAATTGCCAGAAAAATCACCAGCGCAATGCCGCTGGTAATCGCTTTGCGGGCGTCTTCCGCCAAGCTGGAAACAAACAACCCCGCCGCCAACGACAAAAACAAAGTATTCAAAAGCGTCAAGGCAAGCCGAAAAAACTCCCCAAACGCAACGCCGCCCATAAGAAAAGTGAGACTCAAAACAGGCAATATTCCTAAAATCCAATAAACAGCCGCCATCGCCGAAGAAACCAGTTTCCCCAGCAAAATGTCCAACCCGGATAAAGGAGTTAGAAACAACAAACCCAAAGTCCCTTCGCGCCGCTCCTCGCTCAAACAATCCGCAGTAAGACTAACCCCGCCAATAGCGCACACCAACATCAGCAGAACCGCCAACCCCATAAAAACCACCGTTCCCTTGGGAGGAGGCATAAAAGTTCCGGGCCTTGCGGAGGCCATCATCCAGTCCATCCAAACGGAAATCCCTCCCAGCAAAAGCATCGCCCAAGCGCAGACTATCGCCCGATGGTGAAACGTCGACCGACGCCTCGCCATCCGTCGCAACTCCCGAACAATGACCGAATGACAATTCATGCTTCCCTCGCCAACGAGCAAAACACTAACAAATCGCCGAAAAAACCGAAGAAGAAAAGACAAGCGTGGCTTCCCGCAATTTGTATTTAGAATTCCCAATGCATCGCATTTTAGGAAACAAAATCTTTGCCTGGTCATTATCGCGGCGGACTGGAATAATCCAAAAAGCGAAAAACGGCAACAATCCTTCTTGCACTCAAAAAACCTTCGCTGTGTTCCCTCAAGCCGAATCAAATGCTTCATTGAGAGCTGAACGAAAAAATGCGCAAAAAAAAACTCCGCTTCAGAGATTCTGAGGCGAAGTTAAAAATCCAATCAACGAAGGCATCTCGCTAGCCGCCAAAGCGCGCAGGCTACAAAGTGGTGGCTTGGGTTTGGCGTTGTTTCTTTTGCCAATGGCGGCGGAAGAGGACGAAGCCTAGCGCAAACAAGCCAAACACAAGCGCGTATTCCTCCGGCTCGGGAATCGTGCTGTGCACTCGAATGCGCAGGTTGTTTGCTTGCGGCCCCGTCCAACCCCCAAGAACCCCGTTGCCCGCCCGATTGCCGTTGTAACTGCCCGGAGTCGTAAGGTGAAAATGCCCTATCGGTTTCGCCATCGTCGCCGCTCCAATCCAAGTGACAGCGACCGCGCTGCTGCCGTAGTTCAAATCGCTGCCGCTGATCCGCGGGCCGATGTCGTCCCAACCCGTGTTGTAGACATTGTTCAGATGCATATTGGCGATGGTGCGGCTGCCGCGCCCGGTGTAGCTAATCGTGGGCACATTGGTGGCCGTGCTGGGAATGGTGATGTCGTCGTTCGTGTTGGTGGTGCCCCAGTTAATGGTTCTTCCCTTCCAGTAATCCAAAGTTTCGAGGTCGTTGGGCGCGTTGGTGGCCGTCGCCGTGAAGAGCGGCGTCAAGGCGTAAAGAGCGGCGGGCGTGGTCGAAGTTGGATCCTGAAGAAAGGCGTTGCTCGTTTTGTGGGTGTCTTGGCGGTTATAGTTGCCGCTGGATCGGATGGTGGGAGGCACATTGTTATGCGCCCAACCAGTGGAAGAGCCGCTGAAAACCCAAAGCGTCGCGTTGGTGTCGTCTCGGCTAGGGAAAATGTCCAAGTACAACTGCGCTTGCCCTTGCTCCAAAGAAACCAAAGAGAGCGCCGACACTATCAACGCCGCTAGAAGAGCAGACTTATGCCCGATGCCCGATGCCCGATGCCCGATGCCCGATGCCCGATGCCCGATGCCCGATGCCCGATGCCCGATGCCCGATGCCCGATGCCCGATGCCCGAATTTTGACAAATTCGCCTTCCTACCGTTCAAATGTTTTTGTTCTTTCATAACAAAAAATAATAAAAAATAATCAAATCACCGTAAAAACAAACTGACTTTCCCACAAACGAATCCGCAATGCAACCTAATTCGCAATGCAATTTGAATAACAAATACGCTCTCATTCCCCTCGCGTCAAGCAGAAAATCACAAAAAAGAGGAAAAAATGAAGAAAAAATGAAGAAAAGTTCGTTGGAGATGACAAGAACGAGAGAAAAAGCGCTTTGCTGATGACGAGAATCCCTCCTTGCGGACAGCGGCCGCTGGCTGTTGCCTTCGTCCAAAAGCATGGTCAAAAGGAAATCCAAGAGGGAGAAAATCCTCCTTTGCCTTGCGCTTGGCAAAGAAAGGGCCTCTTTGCCGTTGCGGGCTAGGGAGTTTCCGGGGATGCGAGTTTGGCTGGCTGGCCAGAGCGGAAAGAGGAGAGTTTGGAAGCGGAGACTTTGGAATTCAGAATGACACGGAAGCCACCGCCCAACAACGCATCCCCCCAAAAGCGCAAATCTTTGCCGATGCGGACGGGAGGAGTTTTGTGGGGTGATGGCTAAGCATGCATGGATTCGAGATGCGGGATTAGCGAGCAGAGGGCGAGAGATTGTGCCGGAACTGTTTGCGGCCTGCGCATTCTCAGGTTTTTGTTTGGGGGAGTGAGGAGGAGTTGGCTTTTCTCTCTTCTGCGGTGGTTGGTGGCCGGGAGGCAAAGGTGGAATTCGCTGAATGAAGATGGTCGATTAAGGATTAGGGATGAGGAATGGAGGGAAGATTTGTCTATGGGATTAGCGGTTGGCGTTTGTTGGGGAGGGGGGTGATTTCTTTTTTCTAGGGCGAATGGGGGGAGTAGGATCCGCTTGGTGGATGGTTGCGTCCGCGCGGTTTGCTGGCTTTGGTTTGGGGATTCTAATGTTTCGTTGGGGGTGTTGGTAGTGTTGGTTCTTCTTTTGGATTGGCCGTATCGTGATAAGCGCAGACACGGCCTAATGTTTCAGAGTCGTGCAAACAGAAAAACATCTAACGGCGCGTTCTGCTGGATTCGAACCAGCGCCTACTGTTACTGACCAGTGGATATAACAGCTGGCCTCGCAAAATTATCGGCCGCCGACCTTAAAAAATTCATCATTAAAGGGTTTTTAGCTATTCTTATACAGGTGACGGAACAGGTTCAACTGCTTCCCGTCTAAAACGCTACGAATTGCACAATGATCCTAAAAGATAAAGAAACACTCAGACAGCGTCCCGCATTGCACTAATGGAAAGTGTTGATTGGAAGAGGAACGCCATCATGGAGAAAAACTAGAGGAACAGGCAATCTTGGAAGTGGGAGGCAAACCGAAGATAGAATTCATCCGCGCGTTAGATGGCGTCCACTAACAACGCAAGGCGGCGGTGACTGGGTTGATATTGTTGCAAAGTTCTTTGCTGTTACAGATGCACAATCTTCGCGCAGAGATGGCCTCTGGCGGACAATGCGAAATGTTGGAGCGAAAGTATGCGCAGTTGTTGACGAGGAAGGGAATCTTGGAGGGCAAGCGTTTTAACATTCCCAGCGTGGCCGACAAAACGGCCATTGTCCCTCCATCTTTCTTATGAGGTAAGAGGTTGCGCAATTGCAAAATTCTCTTTGCAAAAAAGCCGAAAACCTTTTCCGTTTGGGCGAAGTTCAACGACGATCTATAATATGAAGACAAGCAAACGATTAAGGGGCATCCGACAAAAACCCGAACATTATTTCTGCTAGATTTTGCTTAGTTATGGCGGCATGATTGTGGGATGGAAAATGGAAAAATGACCGGAGTTCGTTTATCCTCGTGGTGAAGAGAACACTTTTGATTTAGTTCTCCTTAGTTGGTTTGGGTTTCCAAGCAAAAGATTGCGGCATGAATGCAGGGATTTATTTTCTTCGGAAAAATACAGGAATGGAATACCATAAGGGGGTCGACAAAGCGGGAAGGCGAGAGGATCGCGAGTCTCGCATATTTGATTCGTGGCTTGGGTTGGAGTGGGCAAGGCATTCTCCGCCGTTGTCAAATCTGTTTGGTTGAGTGCTTGCGCCGGTTGGTTTTGGAATTGGATTATGAGTGAGGAATTGGTTCGGTTTGGGTGCCGTGAGTGCGGTCAGCGGATTGAGGCGCCGGTGTCGTATTCGGAGGTTTGGATTCAGTGTCCGACGTGCGAGGAGTATGTGCCTTGCATGACAGATTGGTTGCAGTATTTTTGGCGGCGGTTAGCAGGGCGGTTTCGGACGGTTTGGTGGATTGGTTTTGGGAATCGGAGTATTTGTCTTCGGGTTGGGTTTCCTTGTCTTTGGGGCAATGGCTGGATGAGATGTTGGGTGGTATGGAAGGGAGTTGCTTTCGTTGGAATCTCTTTGGCGGTTAATTTTGTTCCGTTTTTTGTGTCACGTTTTCGCTCTCATCGGGATTGGTTGGCAATTTTGGTAGGAAATATTTGTCTGGCGCCTATAGCGGTGGTTCTTTTGATAGTTGTGGGATTGGCGGAGTTGATTGCATTCTATTGGTTTTTGGAATTGGTTTTTTAAAAAGTGGAAACAAAGGCAAAGGTTGGATTTGGAACGGCGGCGGGGCGCAGCGCGGGATTGGTTCTGCTGATGTTGGGTATCGAGCTGGCGGATTCGTTTCTGCTTCAGAATTGGGATTTGGAGGAGTTTGGGATTTGGCCGCGCGAGTTTTTCGGCTTGATTGGCGTTATTTTTGCCCCTTTGCTTCATGGAGATTGGATTCATTTGGCGGCCAACGGGCCGCCGTTGTTTGTGTTGATGCTCATTCTCTTTTGGAATCCCCGTTATTTTCCGGGTCGCAGTTTGTTTTTGATTTGGGCGCTTGGCGGGCTGGGAACGTGGTTGATTGGGCGGGGCAACCACGTTCACATTGGCGCTAGTTTGCTTGTTTTTGGTTTGATTAGTTACTTGATTGTGGCCGCGGTTTGGATGCGGTGTTGGCGGGCGCTGTTTTTTTCCATCGCTATTTTTGTGTATTTTGTATTGTTTGGAGGGTTTTTCGGCGGCTTGTTTCCTGTGGAGCAGCGCGTATCGTGGGAGGGACATTTGAGCGGCGCGGTGGCCGGTTTTTGGACGGCTTGGATCAATCACAAACGCTAATCGCCAAGTAGCCGCCTTACGGCTTCCAGCGCAACTCCAAAGCATTGGTTTTGCCTCGATTGGCAGCGAAGTCCCAATAAACGTGATTGGGAAAGCGTTGGGCGTGTCCGTCTAAAAACAGAAAGTTGGCTCCGTTGGAGTGGAGATTGGTGTGGACGTTGTTTTGCTGTGCCACCGGCGCTCTCTTTCCGTTGTCAAAAAGCCAGACGAGCGAATGTGGCGACGGCAACGCCGACATTTTGACGTGATTGCCCGAACCGCTCCCGTTGACCAGCCGATTGAGGCAGTAGTGGAAAAGGTTGATTCCGTTGCTCCGCCGCTTGTTGGCCGGACAGAGCCAGACCGTTTTCGGGAGGGCAATGGCGGGATTGGTGCGCCAAGGCAGTTCGTAGTATCGAGGAAGCCCAATCATGTCGGGGAGATTGACATACCAACCAAACTGGGTTGCCCGCCCGTTTGGCGAGCCGTCTAGGGGGAGGGAGTCGTCGTTTTCCAAAGCGTAAAGTTGCGTAGCGATTCCCCATTGTCTCAAATGGCTTAGGCATTGCGCTTTTTTGGCCGCTCCTATTGCCTTGTTGAGAGCCGGCGAAAGTAGAGCAAATAGCAGAGAAAGGATCGCCGCCACAACCAGAATTTCGATCAGGGTGACGCCGTGGCGCTTGCACGAGGCCGGAACTTTCTCACCATTCCCGAAAAATCTCATTCTACTTGATTAGAGATTATGGGAGACTTTTTCAAGAAATTGCCGCAAGTGCCGGCGACAAAAACCTTCCTGTCAATGCCTTATCCATTCCTCGCCAAAGTCCTCAAAAAAAACGCTCGCGCTAGGAATGCGCCCAGCCGCGATCCACCAAAACTTCCTGCCCCGTAATGGCGCGACTGGCCTCGCTACACAGAAACAGTGCCACTTCCGCCACTTCGGAAGCCTCCACCAGTTCTGGAATGCATTGCGCCCGCCGGATTGTTTCCTTTACCGCCGGAGTGACAAACTCTTTTAACTGCCGATCCGTCATCACCCAGCCCGGCGAGAGCGTGTTGACGCGAATCCCTTGCGGGCCAAGCTCTCGCGCCAAAGAGCGAGTTAAGCCCTGAATGCCCGCCTTCGTCGCCACATACGCTGTCATTTCCTTCGGCGCCGTGTGAAAAGTGATGCTTGAAAAATTCAGGATAGCGCTGCCCTTCTTCATTCGCCGGGCCGCCGCCTGCGCCGCCAAAAAGTAAGCGCGCAAATTGCAAGCAAATAACGCATCCCATTGCCTCGCAGTCATTTTGGCAAACGGAATCCGAGGATCTGCCGCCGCATTGTTCACCAATCCGTGAATCCACCCGCACTGCCGAACCACTTCCTCCACCCAATCCCGTGTCTGCGCCTCCTTCGTCAAGTCAACCCGCGAAAAAACAATGTCTCCTCTCAGACTTTCGGCCAACGCTTCGCCAGATTTCCAATCCACATCGCCAAAAAACACCCAAGCGCCCTGATCGCAAAACGCCTCCACCATCGCCGCTCCAATGCCATTCGCCCCACCCGTAACTAAAACAACCTTTCCCCTCAAATCCGAGTAAATCGCCATCTTTCCTTATCCTTTTAGCCAAACACACAATAAGCGAGCTTTCATCAAAAAGAAAGACACGCCGTCCCCCTTAGCCACAGACCACCCTCCCACTTGATGACATTCCCAATCCTTGGCGCTTGGTCTTATTTTCTCAAAACCATCGCCTGCGTCCATTTTATAAATTGGAATCCACTCTCTTCCTTCTCCTCTTGCTTTTTCCACTGGTCAAGATTAGTTATGGGTGCGATTTTTGCATGAATGGGCTATGATAACGGAAGATAAGATCTTAGGCAAAGAATCACATGGCTGATTATCGCTGGGAAAATCTAGAGCTCGTTGGTCGCATCGAAGTGGCTCTTGCTAGAATCAAAGGGGTTAACTTTTCTGTGGGGGTGCGGAGGCTTCTGGGGGTTATGGGGTATGAGAGCGAGCGGGTTTGGGAAGGGAGGAGCGGGGGTTTTGAGAGGGGGATTGCTTGGCTTGGGAAGCCGGAGACTTCTGGGGAGCGAGAGTTATTGAGGCATGCTAGCTTTGTTGGTTTGGTTTTCCAATTTGCTGAGGAAGAGATGCGGGGGGGGGGGAGCGTCTTTCCGAGGAGAGCCTTCATAGAAGTTTTCTTTTCTTGGCTGTGGCGCTCAAAAAGGCTTCTTATTCGCGTCGTCAATACGCCTTGTTCGTCCGCGTCCTTAACAGACGCTTTGGCATCCCCGCCGTCGTTCTCTTCCTTGACCAAGACGAACTCTTCACGCTGGCCTTTGTTTATCGCCGTCCCAATAAGCGCGAGCCTAAGCGCGATGTGCTTGGAAGAGTGTTTTTGATAAGAGAAATTAATCCGCGCAATCCTCACCGCGCTCCCTTGGACATTCTCGCCTCTCTTTCGTTGGACGCCCGCCTCCGCTGGATGAGCGACAACCGCAAGCCCCGCAACTTTGACGGACTCCTTGACGCATGGCTGGCCGCGCTGGACGCTCAGGAACTCAACAAGCGCTTCTATCGCGAACTCCTTGCTTGGTTCGAGCGCGCCTGCGAGCAAGCCAGATTCCCAAAGGTCGGCGCCAGAACCTTCCGTCCGCAAGAGCATGTCATCCGGCTCATCACCCGCTTGCTCTTCATCTGGTTCCTCAAGGAGAAGAGCCTTGTTGCTTCCGAACTCTTCGTCGAGCAGCAAGTCGCCTCGCTCCTCAAAGACTACGACCGCGACTCCGGCGACTCTTACTAGGGAAAGTTTGTCGACGAATTTTTCCGGGAACGACGCATTGGCGGAGGATTTCCGTTTATGTTGGAGAGAGGAGGTTAATTTGTTCATTACCAATTGACGCGCTTCCGGGATTATAGGTTTGGACACAAGCATGAGGTTTTCAGATGGCGAAAAAACAATGGGGCGCGATGTGTTTTTGCGAGTTAGGAGTTTAGAATTTTGAGGGCTTTGCGGGAGTTGGAGGTTCGCAGGATGAGCAGTCCTTGTTTGGCTTCCGGCGCGGTGGCAAAGTAGGCGTAGTCGATGTTGATTTTTGCTTGGGCCAGCTTTTCGGAAATCTCCGCTAATGTTCCCGGATGGTTGCGTCCTTCGATCATCAGAACTTCTGTTTCCACTACTAGCGCGTTATGCGCTTCGAAGACGCGTTTGGCCTGTTGCCAATCGCTGGTGATAACTCGCACTACGCAGTGGTCTACCGTGTCGCCAACGGAGAGAGCGTAGAGGTTGATTTTGGCATCGGCTAAGGCGCGGCACATTCGGGCCAAGGTGCCGGGTTGGTTTCCCAGCAGAAGCGCTAGTTGCCGAGTCAGTTGCATATTGAAGAGCATTGCCGGGTTGTTTTCGGCGGCAGGATGGTTGGTTTTACCTGTCGGTTTTTTCCGGCAAGTTTTCTTGAAAGGAGTTTTCAGCCGGCGTTGTAGGTTTGTCTTTGGAGTGCGCACTCGCTGATATGGGGGTGGGTTTTACGGCGGACGGTTCCGGGATGACTCGCCAGAATTTTGTCATGGCGCTTTCCCAGTTTCTGAGAATGTTGTTCGCTTGAGGCGATTCGGTAGCCTCAAGATGGGCAAAGATGAGGCTTTGTAGTGTTGTGATTTCTTCGTTGTCGTCCAGCCGTTCGAGGCGGATCATGGCCGGGTTGCAGCTGCTGGGGAATTCGTCATGCTCGTCATAAATGTAGGCGCGGCCGCCGCTCATGCCGGCCCCGAAGTTGCGTCCGGTGCGTCCTAAGATTACGGCGACGCCGCCGGTCATATATTCGCAGCCGTGGTCGCCAACACCTTCGACGACGGCAACGCCGCCGGAGTTTCGCACGCAGAAACGTTCGCCTGCCTTGCCGGCGGCAAACAGCCGGCCTCCGGTGGCGCCGTACATCACGGTGTTGCCGATGATGATATTCTCGCTCCAGAAAAATCCGCAATTTTCCGGCGGGCGAAGGATCACTTCGCCTCCGTTCATTCCTTTGGCTACATAGTCGTTGGCTTCGCCAAAGAGTTTTATGCGAATGCCGGCGGTTAGGAAGGCGGCCAATCCCTGCCCGGCGCAACCGTGCAAGGTGAGGTCGATAGCGCCTTCGGTCAGCCCTTTGTTGCCATAGGTATAGGCGATGAGCCCGGAAACTTTGGTGCCGATATTGCGACGACCGTTGGAAACTCGGTAGCGGAGTTTCACGGAGCCTTTGCCGTTGAGCGCTCTTTTGGCGTCGTTGATGATTTGGTCATCTAGGGAGCTGTCTCCAAAGCGCTCGTTGCGTTCGCGGGTATGCGTTCGCGGGGAAACGCCGGTTGGGTCCACTTGAAACAGCAGCTTGTTTAGTTTTAGGGCGCCAATTCTTTGGCGTAATTCTTCGGGAAACTGATCCAGGCTTTTGGACGTGAGCAGGTCAGTGCGCCCCACCAAGTCGTCGAAGCGGCGAATGCCCAAGGAGGCCATCCACTCGCGGACTTCTTGCGCTACTCCGTCGAAGAAAGCCACCACGTTTTCCGCCTTGCCGCGGAACTTGAGACGCAGTTCTTCTTTCTGCGTCGCCACGCCGACGGGGCAGGTATTCAAGTGGCAGACTCGGAACATGGCGCAACCGGCGGCGATCAAGGCGGCGGTGCCGAAGTTGAACTCCTCGGCGCCAAGAATGGCCGCCATCACAATGTCTCTTCCGGTCTTGATTCCACCGTCGGTGCGCAACACGATCCGCGAGCGCAGATCGTTAAGCATCAAGGTTTGTTGCGCTTCGGCGATGCCGAACTCAAAAGGCACGCCCGTATGTTTGATCGAACTTTGCGGCGAGGCGCCGGTGCCGCCGTCATGTCCGCTAATGAGGATCACGTCCGCATAGGCTTTGGCCACACCGGCGGCCACGGTGCCGACGCCCGCGCAGGCAACTAACTTGACGCAAACTTTGGCGCGGGGATTGACCTGCTTCAAATCGTAAATCAACTGCGCCAAGTCTTCGATGCTGTAAATGTCGTGGTGCGGCGGGGGCGATATGAGCTGCACTCCCGGCGTCGAATGACGGAGTTTGGCAATCATCACCGAGACTTTGTGACCGGGCAACTGGCCGCCTTCGCCCGGCTTGGCGCCCTGCGCAATTTTGATCTCGATTTCTTGGGCGCTGGCCAAGTATTCCGGCGTGACACCGAAACGACCGGAGGCCACTTGCTTGATCGCCGAGCAAGGATTGTCCCCATTTTCTCGGAAGTTGTAGCGTTCGGGATCTTCGCCGCCTTCGCCGGAGTTAGACTTGCCTCCGATGCGGTTCATGGCAATGGCCAAACATTCGTGCGCTTCGGGAGAGAGGGCGCCTAAGCTCATGCCGGCGGTGGTAAAACGAATGCGAATGTTTTCCAATGGCTCCACTTCTTCCAGCGGAATGGAAGCCGTCCGCCGAAAGTCCAAAAGATCACGAATGGATACCGGGTCCCGGCTTTCCGTCGTTTTCATGTAGTTCAAAAAGGCATCTCTTTGGCCAGATCGAAGGAACTTGTGGAGGGTTTGAACCACTTTTTTGTTGAAGGCGTGAAACTCGCCCCGGCCGCCGGGAAGCACTTTGTAGTTGCCGCCGGCTTCCAGCGAGGCCTCTCCGGGATTGCCGAAAGCCTGCCGATGCCGACGAAGCGCGTCTTCGGCAATGTGCCGCAAGCCAATCCCGCCTATTTGCGAGCGCGTCCCAAAGAAACACCGATCCATTACTTCCTGCGAAAGGCCGATGGCCTCGAAAATCTGCGCGCCGCGATAGCTGCTCATTGTGGAAATGCCCATTTTGGCCATAATCTTCAAAATGCCGCTTTCAATCGCATTGCGGTAGTTGGCGACAGCTTGCTCTGGTTCCAAGCCGTCCAACTCGCTGTCTTCCGCCCATCGTTTTGCGATGTCGATGGCCGCGTAAGGATGCACTGCTGAAGCGCCAAAACCAATCAAACAGGCAAATTGATGCACGTCGCGGACCTCGCCCGTCTCGCAGACCAGGGAGGCCCGCAGCCGTCTGCCCTCTCGAATCAAATGATGATGCACGGCGCCCACCGCCAAAAGCATTGGAATCGGCACCCGAGCCGCCCCGGCCTCCCGGTCACTCAGAATCAAAATTGCCTTCCCTTGGCGTACGGCTTCGGAGGCTTGACCGCAAATCCGCTCCAATGCGACCTCCAGTCCGCCTGCGCCTTCTTCTGATCCAAAACAGCAAGAAATGTTTCCAGAAGCAAAAAAATCGCCGTCTAATTCTTGAAGCGCATCCAATTCGCTCTCCAACAAAAAGGGACTATGGATGCGAATCAATCGGGCATGCTCCGGCGATTCCTCCAGCCATGAACGCCGATGCCCGGCGCAAACAGCCAAAGACATCACAATCCGCTCCCGAATGCTGTCAATGGCCGGATTTGTCACCTGCGCAAACAACTGCTTGAAGTAAGTGTAAAGCAGCTTGGGACGCTTGGACAAAACCGCCAACGGAGTGTCATCCCCCATTGAGCCGATGGCTTCGACTCCGTTCATCACCATTGGCTTGAAGATTACTCCCAGTTCTTCAGCGTCCCAGCCGAACATAATCTGCCGCAACGTCGAATCCAGCCCGTTCGCCTCCCGCGCATTCGTCCGCCGAAACGCGGGGACACGTTCGCTCAGCGCATACATGTTATCCGCGCACCAACGGCCGTAAGGCTTTTGACCGGCCACTGTTCGTTTCACTTCGTCATCGTCGAGCAATCGCCCCGCCTCCGTATCGACGGCAAGAATCTTTCCCGGCCCCAAACGCCCCTTGCAAACCGCCTTGGACTCGTCCAAACGCACCAAACCCGCCTCGCTGCCCATTACCACCAAGCCATCCTCATAAACGGTGTAGCGAGCCGGACGCAACCCGTTTCGATCCAACGTCGCCCCCACATATCGCCCGTCGTTGAACACCACCGCCGCCGGGCCATCCCAAGGCTCGTTGAGGCAGGAATGATACAGATAAAAATCCCGCAGGGCAGGCTCCATGTTCTCCATCTTCTCCCAAGCCTCCGGCATAAGCATCATGGCACTGTGCAACACGCCTCGCCCGCTCAAACGCAAAATCTCCAGCGCGTTGTCCAGCGCCGCCGAATCCGAACTCTCCGGCTGAATAATCTGCCTCAGCAGCTCGATGTTCTCTCCCCAAACCTCCGAGGCAAGCTCCTGCTCTCGCGCCCGCGTCCAGTTTTTGTTTCCCAAAAGAGTGTTAATCTCGCCATTATGCGCCATCATCCGATACGGATGCGCCAACCGCCAAGTGGGAAAGGTGTTCGTAGAATAGCGCTGATGAAAAACCACCGAAGCCGTCTTGAACAGCGGACTGGTCAGGTCGGAAAAAAACTTCGCCAACTGCGGCGCGTTAAACAGCCCCTTATACACAATCGTCCTCGAAGAACAGGAAGCGACGTAAAAATCACTAAGGCCAACCTCCCGCGCCCGAATGCCCGCAAACTTCCTCGCCAAAAACAAACGCCTCTCAAACTCCTCGCCATCCCAACCCTTCGACCGCGCCACCAACAACTGCTTCATCTCCGGCACCGTGGACAAGGCCTTCTCCCCAAGACAGCGCGGATTCGTCGGCACCTTGCGCCAACCCAAACAATGCGCCCCAAACCTCCGACAAGACGCCTCCATAATTTCCTGCCCCGCCTGATCCCCCTTGCCCCGAGGCAGAAAAACAAAAGCCACCCCCAAGTCCGCGTCTTGCGCCAACTTGGCCCCCAGCCGATCCACCTCCAATCGAAAAAAATCATGCGGAATCTGGAGCAACACGCCGGCGCCATCCCCCGTCTTGGCGTCCGCATCCAAAGCACCGCGATGCGCCAAACTGCACAAAGCCTGCAACCCATACTCCAAAATGCGATACTCCTTCTTCCCGCTCCGGTTGGCCACAAACCCCACCCCGCAGGTGTCGTGCTCAAAACCGGGCCGATACAGCGAATCTTCAATCCTCGGATACATAACGCCCATCTCCTTCCTAAAACGCCAAAAATGCCCCATCCATCCCCCAAGCGCAAAGATTTTCTGCAGCCCCGCCAAAATCGCCAACTTTGCGGCAAGCCAAAGTTCGCCTTATCCCGCCCATCGATAGTTCACAAACCGCCAAACCAAAAGGCCGTGCAAACCTGCCCTCGCAACCAACCAAAACCACCTCGGCCAAACCCGCCCAAACGAAACCACCAACGCCGCCAAAGCAATAAACAACGGAAAAACAGTGGACTCATAACGCAAAAACGAAGTGAACGTCCCGCTCATAGCCGGCGCGATCCCCAGCATATAAACCCATGCCAACAAATCTTTCCCCTGCCTGCATATCACAGGCAAACAAACCAACAGCAAAAGAAACCCCATGCGATCCAATAAAGACCCCCGAAAACCATGCCAACCCGTCGCCTCAAAAAAGCCGACGGCAAACCCGAAAACATCCCAAAGATGCGGTACGGCATGGGAATTCCCCCAATACTTTTGCGCCTGCACCCCTTCAAAAGGATTCCCCGTCCAATGCCACATCAACCCCAAATAACAACCCCAACCCGCCACCGGCGCCAACAACAAAAAAGCGGCCAATACAGCCGCTCCATACCGCCGCCCCTCCATCCCCCTCCACAAAACCATTGCCAGCAGGAAAAACAGAGACTCCGAATATATAAACTGATAAAAACACTTCCCAGAAACAACACCAAAAAACACAAACCCTACCAAGCAACCCCGCTCCCATAATGCCTCCACAAAATCCCATAAAACAAACACCAGCCCGCTGCCGAAAAAAGATTATCCCCCCACGAATCGCCAAAGGCCATAAAGAAAAAAAGCGCAGGACTTTACTTCCTTATCATAGCCAAACTCCCACAAATATAAATAGTGTTCCGCATCCCAAGTAGTGTAATGCCTTTCCACATTCCCTCGCCCTTTGCCATGTTCGCTATCCGAAAACCACTTCCTCTGAATCCTATCCGCCTTCCCATAATCAAAATCAGAGCCATACACAGCCGCCAACGAAACCAACGACAAATATAGAACCTTATACCCTACCAACCCCAAAAACAAAACCCACCAACGCTCGACCTCTCCCCTCTTTCCCCTTCAACGTTCCCGCCAAGTAGCCCGCCGCTGCATCCAGAGAATGTCCTCGTTGCTCGCCATCACCGCATCATCGCGCGGCGCCCGAATCGTGCGCCGATCTCTCCACCGCTTCGTTTCCACATGCCCATCCGCAAACGCAAAATTCGCCCCCGAATTATGCGCAACGGCAGACTTGTCCCGCAACGTCCAACGAGCCGGTCGGCTCTCCCGAAAATCCAACTGCATCCCAAAAAAAGCATCATTAATCGTCTCCACTTTCTCATCCACAAAAGTAATCGCCTCCGCCGGCGGAGGCCGAACAATCTCCAGCAAGCGCAAATAAGTCCTCGCCGCCGGACTCTTTATCGGAGAACCCATAAAACAATTCAACGACACCGTCCGCATCCGCGGAAATGTTTTACCCATCACCGTCGGACTCTTCTTTTGCGCTGGACAACGCCACACATCCCCTCCACCTAAATACGTCGACACCAAACTTTCCCGCAAATACAACGTGTTCGTCAAATCAGAACCGCTCAAACTACCCAGCCAGCCATCCACCCACGTATGCCCCACGGCAATCCGCTCGCCCGACGGCCACTCACGGCTATCCATATTTGGCAACACCGCGCCCTCGTGATCCATAGCATACAACTCAAACGCCAACCCAAACTGCCGCAACTGCGACATGCAAGATATCCGACGAGCCTGCCCTCGCGCCTTAGACAGCGCCGGCAACAACAAACTCAACAATATCCCAATAATCGCAATCACCAACAACAACTCAACCAACGTGAACGCAATTCTATATCGCCCTTCTCTCCTGAAAAACTCCATAAGCACACATCCTCCATCCTCCAATTCACAAGTGAGACTTCCACACAAACTAGAAGCAAGAAAGTTCCCAACCGCAACCCTAAAGATAACCACAAGGTTGGCAACATAAAGATTGAAGCCAAAAACTACATGCAAAAGATGCAAACCGCCAATGGCAAAAAACATCCCCACACTGCAAACCATGTTAAACCGCAAAAAACGCCCCAGCATAGAAGCCAACCCACGAGCGCGCCGATCCCGAAACGTCCAAACATCATTTCAAACAAAATTGCTCGTCATAGCCGTTTCCGCCGCCAACGACTTGGCCAACGCTAAAGGAACGCAAAAAGAAAACACATCCACAATGAGAAACAATACCAGCATATCCACCACACCAAAACCACCCACAACCGAAAACCGCACAAAACCTGACCACTGCGAATGCTCTCTCATGCTTGCAATTCCTTATTATAACGCGCACAGTGTCTCTAATCAGCAACGAAAACTCCCTCAAAACATGCATGCAAACAGCGCCGACAACACTTCCTCCTGCCTTGCTGGAATATGCAATACAATCTACAAATAAAAATTTCGTCTCTTCCCAAAACCAATCGTCCCCACACCGGCAAAGCCTGCCAAAAGAATATAAACTAAAACCAAAATCGCCATCCAATTTCCCTCTCCACTATCCATTCCTACCCACTCCAACAAACCGTCCCAACACGGACACGCCCCTTTCGCCCCCCACACCCCAATACATCCCTCGATACATCAGCAACCCGTTCCCCAGAAACAGCGACAAACCCGCCCGAAACAAACGACTCTTCCCCAACAAACATACCAGCCCAACCGCTATCTCCGCTAAACCAGCCGCTACCATCAACTCCCGCCACACCAACCCAAACACCGGATCCGGCTTTCCCAACAACTCCGCCTCCCCAAACACGCTCGCTCCCTTCGCCAAACCCACAACCACAAACAACAACCCAGACGCCGGTACCAATCAACGATGAACAAAACAAGCGAACCCGCCCATCGGCTTATACTTCTCTTGGGTTTTTATATCCACTTTTATTATTGCTCCCTTAGTTGTTTTCCTTTCCAATTTTGCGGGCCACCAACCTTTTCCGCTTCGCCAACGCTTCCATTGTTTCCGCGGACTGCCATACATGGCGAAGTAAATCACCACGCCAAAAAACCCCAACAAAACCCCAAAAACAATCCGATTCCGAATCATCTTCTTCCTCCACGCTGCCGCCTGCCGCTGCCGCTCGTCTTCCACAACGGAAAAGTAGTTGGTAACATTGCCGGAGATAAACTCATACCTCAACTGATTAGTATCGCCGACATAATAAGTCAAAGGATCCAAATCACTATCCGGAAACAGCGCCTCCCGAATCTCAAACTTCTCCAACACAAAGGTGTGGGAAATCTCATTGAGAAAACCGCTCTCCTCCGGCCTGCCGTCGTCATCCAAACTCAACAGTTTTTTGGTAAAACTTTTGGGAATCCATGTTTGCGGATCGTCCTCCGGATAAGTGTATTCCAAAAGAATGCGATTTCTGAATCCTTCTCCCGGAAAGCCATTCTCGCTCTCGTAATACGCGGAAAGGACACGGCCGTCCGCTGAACGGCGTACTTTGCCTTGAAACGCTCCGTAAAGATTAACACCCTTAAAAGAATCTTTATCCCAATTCATTTTGCCCGGAAGTAATGGAAATCCCAAATTTTTAGATTGTCTAGCCCAGTAAATTCTGCTGATTGGCTCATTTCCTACCGCTAACAATTCTTTTCTTTTTTCTCTATTGATTACCTCAAACAAGTTGGTATTGAACATGATGGAACGAGAGGCTGTCTGGATTTCCCAGAAGGCGCCGCCGATAATGCCTGCGGCTAAGCTCCATTTTTGCTTAGGTTCGGGAGGCCGAGGCGGCGGCCAAGGCTTCTCTTCGGGCCAGTCTTCAGGGCGCGGCAGCGCAGGCGGCGGAGGCGTAACAGAATCGAGGTGAGTGACTACAAAGCGATTTCTTTCCATCTTCAATTCAAACTGGTAGGCTGAAGAAAGAGGAAGAGAAACGGGTCCACTACGCCAAGTGCCGTCGTCGGCCAAATATCTATCATCTTCGGACATCATTCCCTCGCGAATCATCTCCTGCCGAATGGATTCCATCCGTTCCTCAACTCTGTCTAAAACAGATTGCGAACGTTTTGAAATTACCTTTATAGATAGATGCAAATATTGATCCGAATTCAGTTCCCATTCGCTTATGGAAGCAGTAGCCGCCTCACCTTCCATCAAAAAACCACCTGCTACCGTCCAACAACCAATCCAAAAACCGACCGATTGAAGCAAAGACACCCCAATTTTCCAACTACCCTCAATTTTCTTCATCAACGACAAGGAAAAAAATTCTATCTTCCTGAAGTCAGGAGCCATTCGTCCCAATTTACCACGGACCCTCCCAAGTGCAATCCTCGCCGGACAAAGAAGTGCCAATAAGAACATTCCTAGTGTGTGTAACCGTGAAGGAATCAACAGGACCATCTTCATCTTGGCACCTCGGAACATCAAACAGTTCGAACAAGACATTATAGCTACAAGTGCCTGGGTAGACATCGCATTCTTCTTTTCCCATATAGTTGTACTGATCAACAGAGGCACAAGCCTGGTAATAAGTGCCTCCCAATCCCGTAATTCGGGTAGATTGCCAATGTCCGTCCAGACTATTCTCGGACCGACACCGAGTATAGAATTGCCCACAGTATTCGGTCCGTAAAGTCACGCAACCGGAATAGTCAGATGCCCAGAGGGCGAGGGCGGTGATGGAGGCGAGGAGGATGAGCAGAGCGATTCGAGAACCGCCGGTTTCTTCTTGCTCTTCCGGTTCTGACGCAAGACCAAATCCGCCGCCACCAGTGCCAGCCTTTGATTTCCCAAAAATCTATTAATGAATGGCGGTCCCAACCGCCTCGATCCCGCTAAAATAAAACTTTTGTCTCATAGCAAAAACGGAGGGTACGGATTCCCAAAATGAATGCAAGAACTTTTTCTGAAATCAATTTTAGAGCTAGTGGATTCTTCATAAGCTTCTTCGGGTTTTGTTTCCAATATAAGGCTTTTGGCGCTGTTGGCTTGTTTTTCGGGCAGTCGCTGGATGGCTTCGGCAAGGAAGGGCAAAGTGATCCGCACGTCGTGTTCCAGATCGGTTGGCGGTTCGACTTTGAGAGTATCGGCAAGGGTTAGTGGTTGTTGATTGCAGAGGAGTTGGGTGAGGTTTTGGCTGATTGTGGTTTGGGTGGCGAAGGTTAGAAAGGGGTCGACTTTGGTTGGGTTGTAGGAGAGGAAGGCTTGCCAGAGGCCGATTAAGGATATGTTGGGTGATTTCGTTTTGATCGAGAGGGAGGGGGGAGTATTTATGGCCGAAGAGGCAGGCTTGGGATTGGATACAGTGTTGGTTTTTGGAGAGGAAGGAGTTATGGGCGTTTGGGTTGTCGGGGTTGAGTTCTGTGTTGTTGGGAGGGAAGAAGTTGGAGTTGGGTTTTATGGGGTTGCTGCGTTTTTTGAGGAAGGGCATAGCATTCTTCATGTCATGGGTTTTATATCCAAATAGGCGTTTAGCGGATAGAGATAGGAAAGCGGAAGCCAGTGGATAAGGGAAGATGTGATTTTTTCTTCAGTTTCGGCACTGATTTCACGGATTCAGCGCGGGCGGTTCGTCTATGTCTTCAAATGAGAGTTTGAAGAGGCCGAAGTGCATCGGGATCATCCATTTTGTGTTTTGGGTCTATGAATTTTTGGTGCGATTCGTCCAGTCCCATATGTGTTTTTTTGGAAGGAGTTGGGATAATAGGTGCTGATTGAGCAAGAGGGCGATTTCGGTTGCGATGCGGCGGCCTTGTTTTGCGGCATTCCATTGAGAGTTGTTCCTGTTCAAGCGAATAAACTTCCAATTTCGGATGTTGCTTTGTCCGCTTTCTGCTTGTTTGCAAGATTGGGATGAATTAAGGTTGCCGTGCATTCTTCGGATAAGGTTATGGACGCCGCAGATGGGGAACGCAATAGGGAGAGAAGAACTGGATGAATACTATCGCTAATACGCCGAGGCCTCCTTATTATGCGGTAATTTTCACCTCTGAAATGAGGAACGACGGCGAGGAGGGGTATTCTGAAACGGCGGAGCGCATGATTGATCTTGCCTCGAAGCAGTCCGGTTTTCTGGGTTTTGAATCTACGAGGAGAGGTTTGGGGATTGCTGTTTCTTATTGGCGGGATTTGGAATCTATTCGGCGATGGAAAGTCCAGCGGGAACATGTTCTTGCCCAGCAAAAAGGCCAGCGGAATTGGTACGCGAGATACAAGGTCAGAATTGCCAAAGTGGATAGGGATTTTGGCTATGATGTCGACGGGTGAGTCATCCGAGATTGCGCATGGCAAAAAAGCCCGGAAGAGCGCTTTCGGGCGGTTTGCTTTTGCGATGATAGAAGAGGATTTTCCCGTTTTAGGAATTAGGACTTTTGCTTGGGCGCTTTCTTTTTGGCGGCCTTTGCTTTTTCGATTTTGCTGGCAACGAGCATTCGGTTTTTTTGTTTGCCTTCAATGACGCCGGTGACTCGGACGGGCACCTTGTTGCCGGGTGGACAAATGTTGTCGTGGAATGCTTTGGCGTTTTCGTTGCTTTTCAGAAAAATGATGCGCGCGATTTTGTTCTCCCTGCTTGTTTTTGCACTGGACGGTCAACGCCGCCTGGCAGGATTTTGCCTTCTTCAACGTGCATTTGGAGCAAGCCAACACGCCTCGAATAGTGCGCTCTTTCTTCTCCTCTGCGATAACAGAGGGAATTGCCAAACTCAGGGCAACGACAACTAGAATAGGGTGAAATATTTTCATCTTGCTTTTACTTTGCGTTATACATTGCTTTTTCTGAGCCGCTGTCGACAAAAACAGCGCGATTAATAGGTAAACTTTCCAAACCGCGCCGCGGTTATAAGAATTTTAAGAATTTTGTCAAAAAATTCGCAGGCAATTCCAGAGCGGCGCTTTTGAGAATGCTTTTGACAAAAATTGCCGTTGCGTTTACAAAATCGGCTCTTTGAAACGAAGTCTGGGAGCATTCCTTCCGAACGTAAATTGGACGTGAAACGGAGCCAATTCGTTTTTTGGACGGACTTTACTGGTATGAACTTTATGCATTTTGGGAATTTGATTTGTCAGACGACGCGGTTTACGCGCTTTGTTTTCGTTGTCGCTGGCGCTTGCTCAGCATTGAATGCCGAGGACGTCGCCAAAGTCGAGAAGAAAACCGAGTGGAAAACTACCGCCGCCCTTGGCTTTACTTTGACCCAAGGAAACAGCGACACTGTTTTGATCAACGCCGATCTGCTCGGCCTCAAAAAATGGGAACGGAACGAACTTTCGGCCAAACTCAATGGCAGCTACGGCCAAGCGGAAAGCGAGAAAAACAACGAAGTCCTGCAAGTCATGGCGCAATACAATCGACTTTTAGGGGAGGCGGACTTTTATTTTTATGGCAAGGGGGATTTGTTGCACGACGCCGTTGCGGATGTGGAATACCGATTCATAGCCAGCTTTGGCGCCGGTTA
Source organism: Limisphaerales bacterium (assembly GCA_965203425.1). Taxonomy (GTDB): domain Bacteria; phylum Verrucomicrobiota; class Verrucomicrobiia; order Limisphaerales; family AAA164-E04; genus UBA2970. The sequence continues at coordinate 2,400,405 of OZ241891.1, forward strand.
TTACTTAGTCAATCGCGACAAAATGAAGTTGAGCGCGGAAGTGGGGCCGGGATATATTCTCGAAAAGCTCGGCGCCGGGAACAATGACTACTTCAAGCTTCGCGTTGGAGAACGATTCGACTACCAAATCAGCGAGCGGGCGCGTTTATGGCAGTCGGCTGAGTGGTTGCCGGAGGCCGCCGATTTTGCGAACTATCTCCTCATCGCGGAAATCGGCGTGGAGTCTGACTTGACCAAGAAAATGAGCCTTCGCGTTTCTCTTCGGGACAACTACGACAATCGCCCCGCGCCGGGACGGAAGTCCAATGATCTTCGGCTCATCACCGGGCTTGGCTACAAATTCTAAAGGCTTGTCCGGATTCCAACCGTCGGCAATTTTCCTTTCAGCGCGGGAAATTCTCAAGCAACATCCTCTTGCGTTTTGCATGAACGTGTGTAAACTTTCCTTTTCTGGATTGGCTTCCCTCCGATTGCAAGATTCATGAAAATAATCGGCATCATTCCCGCTCGCTATGCCTCTTCGCGGTTCCCCGGAAAACCGTTGGCCTCCGTTGCGGGAAAATCTCTCATCCGCAGAGTTGTCGAACAATCCCAAAAGAGCGCTGTTTTGGCGGAAGTCGTGGTCGCCACAGATGATCCGCGAATAGCCGAGGCTGTGCGGAGGGATTGCCGCGTGGAAATGACAGGCGACAATCATCCCAGCGGGACGGACCGCGTTGCCGAAGCGGCGGCGCGGATTCCTTGCGACGGTGTGATCAACATCCAAGGGGACGAGCCCCTCATTCAACCTTCGGTGATAGGCATTGTGGCCGCCGGGCTTTCCGATGCCGGGATAACGACGGCGGCAGCCGCAATTGCCGCGCCCGGCGATTGCGAAAACCCTAATGTAACCAAGGTGGTGGTCAGCCGGAGCGGGCGCGCCTTGCTTTTTTCCCGCCGCTTTATTCCCTACCTTCGCGATGCCTCCGCTGAGCCGTTCGATCGACAATGCCGGCGGTTTCCCTTCCTCAAACACATCGGCATTTACGGATATCGAAGCGAAGTCTTGCAACAATTCGTCCGGCTTCCTATTTCTCCGCTGGAAAAGGCCGAAGGATTGGAACAGTTGCGCGCCCTGGAAAACGACTTGGCGATTCGAGTGTTTCAAGTTGACGGCGATAACGTCGGCGTGGACCGTCCCGAAGACGTTGCCAAAGTGGAAGCCATTCTCACGGCGCAAGCCGCTTTGCCAAAGGACGGTTGATCGCCTTTACCTGTGTCTGAAGACGCCAAGTTCATTTTCGTCACCGGCGGCGTGGTCAGCTCCCTCGGCAAGGGGTTAACCGCCGCCGCTTTGGGAACGTTGCTGGAGAACCGCGGCATTCGCATCGCCATGCAAAAGTTTGACCCCTACTTGAACGTCGATCCCGGCACTATGAACCCCTTCCAACACGGCGAAGTATACGTGCTTGAAGACGGCGCCGAAACAGACTTGGACTTGGGACACTATGAACGTTTCACCAAAACCAAACTGACCCGGCTTCACAACCTAACCAGCGGCCAAGTCTATCAAGCCGTGTTGGACAGAGAACGGCGGGGCGACTACCTCGGCAAAACAGTTCAAGTCATTCCCCACGTCACCGACGAGATCAAAAACCGCATCCGAACTTTGGCCGAAAAGACGCGGGCCGAAGTCGTCATTACCGAAATCGGCGGAACAACCGGCGACATCGAAGGACTGCCCTTCCTAGAAGCCATTCGCGAATTCGCCCTTGAAGCCGGAAGTAGCAACGCAACCTTCGTTCACGTCACCTACATCCCCTACATCCAAGCCGCCGGCGAACTAAAGACCAAGCCCACCCAGCAATCCGTAGCCAAACTCCGCGAAATCGGCATTGCCCCCAACATCCTCGTCTGCCGCTGCGAAAAGCCTATCAGCCGAGAGATTCGCCAAAAAATCTCGCTCTTCTGCAACGTCCCCTTCGAAGCCGTCATCGAAGAAAAAGACGTCGAGCACTCCATTTACGAAGTTCCCATAATGCTCCAACAAGAGCGCATGGACGACTTGGTCTGTCGGCATTTTCGTCTGCAAACTCCGCCGGCAAATATGCGGCACTGGCGGGAAATGATCCGCAAATTGGCCTCTCCACAACACCAAGTGCGGATCGGCGTGATTGGCAAATACGTCCGATTGAACGACGCTTACAAATCCGTTTACGAATCCGTCATTCACGGAGGCATTGCCAACGACTGCGGGGTTGAAATCGACAAAATCGACGCCGAAGACATCGAAAAAGACGGCCCCGAAAAACACCTGCGCAAACTCTCCGGCATCCTAATCCCCGGAGGATTTGGCGAACGAGGCATCGAAGGCAAAGTTGCCGCCGTGCGCTACGCTCGTGAAAACCAAGTGCCTTTTCTCGGCCTCTGCCTGGGCATGCAAGCCGCCGTCATCGAATTCGCCAGAAACGTCTTGAAACTTCCCCAAGCCCATTCCATCGAATTCGATCCGCAATCCCAACATCCCGTAATTGCCATGATGAACAAACAACGCCACGCTGCCCTCAAAGGAGGCACCATGCGGCTGGGATCCCAAGCCTGCCAATTGTCCCCCGGCACACAGACCGCCAAACTCTACAATACCCTCACCATCTCCGAACGCCACCGCCACCGCTTTGAATTCAACTCCGCCTACCGAGAACAATTCGAGTCCGCCGGCCTCCTCATCGCCGGCACAACCTCCGACGGCAAACTGGCCGAAATCATTGAACTAAAAGACCACCCTTTCTTCATCGCGTGCCAATTCCACCCCGAATTTCAAAGCAAACCGGACGAGAGTCACCCCCTGTTCCAAGGCTTTATTCGCGCTTGCTTAACAAAGCAAAATCCATGACCGTGCCTGCCCCTCCTCAAAAAACCAAAACCGAAAAGCCCGACAGCGAAAAAGCCGTCACCGCACTCTCCAAAGCGATAGACTGCCTCGGCAAATTGAGACTCTCCGGAACCAAACTCGGCCTCGAACCCACTCGGCACTTAGCCGCCCGCCTTGGCAACCCACAAGATGGCCTCCACTTCATCCACGTCGCCGGCACCAACGGAAAAGGTTCCCTCTGCGCCATGCTCGAAAACATCTACCGCGCCGCCGGTTACCGCACAGGATTATTCACTTCACCTCACCTTCTAGACTTCCGCGAAAGAATCCAAGTCAACCGCCGCCCCATTCCAGCCGATTCCCTGCTCCGCCTCGTCCGCCAAATGCAAAAAGCCATCGCAAAGTCCGACAACGCCCGCCCGCCCACCTTCTTCGAAGCCGCAACCATCCTCGCCCTCCTGCACTTCCATCAAACACAATGCGACCTTGTCCTCTGGGAAACCGGCATGGGAGGCCGCCTAGACGCCACCAACATCATAACCCCACAACTGAGCATCCTCACCAACGTCGCCCTCGACCACCAACGCTGGCTCGGGAACACCATCCCCAAAATCGCCCGCGAAAAAGTCGGCATCATCAAACCCAACATTCCCTCCCTCTCCGCCTCAACCCACCCAGCCGCCGAACAAGTCATCCGAAACCAAGCCGCAAAAATGCAAAGCCAACACCGACACCTCACCCAAAAAACAATTCAACAACTCACCAACGGCATCAAAATCGCCCTTCCCGGACAACACCAACGCGCAAACGCCGCCCTCGCCCTCAGCGCAATCCAAATACTCCAAACCCAATTCCCCATCCCTCCCCAAACCCAAAAACAAGGACTCGAAACCGTCCGCTGGCCGGGAAGAATCCAAACCCTCCAACAAAACCACCAAACCATCATCCTCGACGGCGCCCACAACGAAACCAGCATCGCCGCCTTGTGCGCTTGGCTCCGCAAACAATGGCCAAACACCCCCAAAGCCGTCCTGCTGGGAATGCTTCGAGACAAAAGAACCAAACATTGCCTAAAACCCCTCGCCGCAATCAGCAACCAATTCTACCTCGCCCCTGTCAAAAGCGCCCGCTCCCTGCCCCCCTCCTTACTAGCCGTGCAACTCGCCCAAACCTCCGGCAATCACGCAAAGACCGCAACTTTCCAAACCCTCAAAAACGCCATCACCGCCGCCTCCAAAGACCAAGCACCGCTTCTGATCATCTGCGGTTCCCTTTACCTTGTCGGCGAAGCCTTCGCCATCCTCAACCACACTCCCTTGAACCCCGCACACAGCGACCTCAACGACTGGACAAAAACAACCACACCCCTCTTCTGATCCCCGCCGATCAGCCAGCCAACAACCCGCAGGAAAACCGCCAGACGCCAACCACAAGCCGCAGACTACTACTCCTAATCCTAACAACCCAATTTCCTTTAGTCCTTTGCTTCCCTAACTTTTCAAGGGGGAATGATTACGCCAACGAATGGAATGCAGTTTCCACGGGGGTAGAGTCTGCGGCCAAGAACCGCTGGGGAACTACCGCCACAAACAAGGCCTGAACCCCTTCCCGCCATCGCCTTGCCTGAGGCCCCCGAAACCGAACCCGCCAACCTCTCTCGGTTCTAATCACTCTCTCCCGCTCCAAAACCCCAAACCGCAGCCTTCCGCCTCCTCCTTGTCTGCCTCTCTTCCGGTTCTTTGTTTGTTTTTGCATCCCCTATCCAAATCCATAACGCCACTGCCATCGTGCTAAAACCGTAAAACACTAATGGAGGCCGAATCAGCCCGCCCAGCCCAGCTAAAACGCATAACCAATACAATCGCCTTGCCGTCGGCTTCTGCGAAAAAGCTAATAACAGCGTCAATAATAAAACCGCAAATAAGTATTCATAAGCCACCGCCTCTTCCCACACGGCGCCGCAGGTTTGTCACAAATTGAGAAAGGGCGGAAACATGAGAAGGAGAAGAAAGCCGATGCCAAAGCCCGCGATAGAACGCCAAACTAAATCCGACGGCCTTTGTTGTTGAGAATTAGACAACCAAGCAGTTGTCCATACCCGAAGCGCTCGAAAAGCCATCAACGCCGCAAACAAACCAAAAGCGATGCGGTCGGGGAAGGCGTCAAAACCCAACAGCTTCGCCACTGCTTCCAAGGGCAACCTCCACAACGGAACGCCTAAACCCCACACCTGATGGACACCTTGTTGCGACCAAGCGAGATCGCGATCCAAATCCATAGGATTCTCGCTCAGCGCCAACTTCCCCCGCAACAAAGCCTCCGTCTGTGTACGGTAGGGAGACCATGCAGAATACCACTGGCCCCATTTCTCAACTAGGCCTGAAAATACCAACAGACCCACTACGTACAAGACCGATTGAGCGGCGAAGCTCAAATCGAACTGAAACTTACAGTTTATTGCAAACAGGCACAAAAACCTATGAGAATTAATCAGAGAATAGAATCCTTATGAAAGAAATTACAAAACACGAATGTTTTCGCCCGCACGGTAAGTACAAATCAGTTTAATACCTGTCACCGTCAGGTATAAGGAAAATAAAGTCAAAATTGTCGATTGAAGACTTTTCAATGCTGGAAACAATTCCAATGACCCTAGACAAATACAGTAAAAATATCGGGACTTAGCATATCGAAAATCCGATAAACCAGAAAACTTGCACCAAGGCAACCGAGCGCGCAACCCTTCCAAGCATTTAGTGTTTGAGAATAAAGCATTAAGACGACCAAAACTTTAACAACGCCAACCATCCATTGAATTGCACTGTAAGGCATCTGAATCAAGGTATCCGTTTCATTTAAGATAGTTTCCCCCTTAATGAGGCTGACGATCTTCAAGACCGAGGTAATTACCAAGATGCAGACAAGCGATATTTCTGTTGAATATTTTTCATCATATGCAAGAAAAGTTGAACGGAAGAAGCTGATTGAATCCCACCGCATTGACCTTTGCCTTAAAAATCTGCCTGAACATCGGCTAGTACCGTGGAGATTTCTTACAAGCCTCCCCTCGTCTATACTTGTAATCCGTGTTGACACCCGGACTGGTTGTTCTGTAAAGAACCAATGCTCCCTCCTTAGAAGAAGTGCACTTCCACTCGATTGTACAAGTGGTTGCAGTATGATATTTGTAACCATCAGAATCATGGCTCAAATTCCAGGTCGATGCCAGCTTCTCTATCGAATCAACCTCACATGTGTAGCCAGCAGGAACATCGGTTGGAGGAGACGGTGTCCCCTTATAGCATTTATTACCGTGAATTGCATCCCAACAGTCGCTGGCCACTAAGGAATACAAAACTAACATAACAACGGAAAATAGCTGAATCGCGAATTTCCGATGCCTTATTAACATTTTACGAAAACCTGCGAAAAATGACCGAATCAAGAGGATTTCGATATTTCCAATTTCTGTGAACGGAGACATTATTTTCTCCTTCTTTTGTTGCCGGCGATTTTTGAAAATCTTCGCAAAAATGCAAGTTTTCGAACCGAGTTTGGTAAGATATTGCCAATACTTTTTCATGATTAATCTTGTATTCTACGATAATTATTTCTATTGATTTTTTGTCCTTTCACGAGCCTCTCTTTTGACCATTCGGGCAGTAAAGAAGACAAAAATCGCCATAACAATCCCAATGGTTGCCGTAAAGATTCTCGACACGGTTTGCTGAGGATACCAACTTCCTAGTATATACATCTTTCGGTCTTTTGCTATGTCAAATTCTCTTCGTTGGGCGGCCCCTTCTTCGGAATAGCTTGTGATGGAACTAATCCCTTGCACCAAGTATCGGTCACCGAGAACAAGGGTTTGGGTTTGTTCACTCCTTCCGCTGCCAATATAGTGTAACGAACCACCAACGTTCCGTTTTCGAATGTTTCCCCCCTCGCTTTGAAGATTTTCATCGGAAAAGTATCGAATCTCCCTCGGCAACCAAGGCATCGCTAACTCTGGGGAATAGCAATAGTGGATATAACGAGGCGAGGAGAGAACGCCTTCAGACGATGAGATAACATATCGCGCCAGTGTGGGCAGGCCGTCTTTTGAAGAGGCCACAATCTCTCCGCGTACATGTTTCCTGTGGATGTTTGTCGTTGAAAAGGCGCGATTTTCCCAGACAATATTGCCGAGCGACAACACATTCCGAACGCCCAGCATTGGCCTCGCATACGCCCCATATCCTGCTCGGCGTTTGATCTGGAATCGTAGTCCTTTTGGGCATCGGCCCGCAAAGAATGCAGTTTTCTGTTTTCAAATAGATAGATGTCCCAGTTATCCAGCGACCAGTAGCCTTCTTCGGAGTTGTATCCAAAGTGGAGGGTTTTCTCGTTGACTTCAAAGATAATTTGCGAGTCTTTTTTTCTTGGGTTTGTCGGTGAGTGTTTTACAGGCAAAGTGGGTGCCGTTTGCCACGACGAAGAAATAGGATTTTTTCTCGTAGTCCCCAAACTTTTCATATTTTTCTGCCAGCAGTTGGATGCCTCGGTTGGGTTCGTTTCTGAAGATGTGCGTCCATTTTTGAAAGACAGAGGAGTCTGTATTGTCTCTTTCGGCGCATTGGCCGAGGTCGATGCCACTAGCCAAAGTGATGCACAAGACGAAAAGGGCGAGCGCCTTTTGCGCGGTAACGCTCCACGTTTTCGTCGGCGGTTTCATGCTGTTCTCTCTGTCTATTTCAAGAACCACGTGGAAAAAAAGAATAGCCCAGAAATGTTACGGAATTGTTACGAAAAGGTCACAACTCTCTTACTTTTCGCAAAGACACTCGCCGAGAGATGGCCAAATATCAACAAAATTGAAGCGAACAAGGCTACGCCGTCGATGCGTTCCTCAGCAGAATTGGCGGAAGATGCGGATTCTTTCTCCTCGGTGCTGAGATGTTGTTCGGTACCACGGTCGACATTGGCAATACCGGCCAAAGCAATGCATAAGGCGGGAAGGGCAAGCGGTTTTTGGATAAATGCTCCATTGAGGCAACCATTTTTACCGGCTTTCCGCTTGCCTCTGTTTCTGGATGTATTTGCGGCCGTAATTCCTCCCCTTATTTACTTATTCCCTCTCGATGCTAAAGCTGACGGAAAATGTGGCGAAGAAAAGAAAAAATTGAGGAGAGTGCAAAATTATTCAAGGGCGTTTTCTGCATCGTTTTCTATTTTTGCCATTTGGCGCCGGATGCCAGTTTTTATTTTTTCGCGGATGCGCTTGGCGCATTGATAAAGGCTGTTGGCGGAGATTTTTTCTTGTTTGGCGAGTTGGCGGACGGCGCCGCTTCGTTGGGCGCAGAGCAGAACGAGGGCACGGTCTTTTTGCGGAAGGTTTTGAAGGCACTGGATTATCACGGTTTTTGCTTTTTTGAGGAAGGGTTCTGGTTCTTGCAGGTTTTCTTTTGTGGTGCCAGACAGTGCAATTTTCAAGCCAGTCAATATATCTAGCAGGGCGTCGGGCGGGAGTTTTGGTTTTCTGGGGTTTGTTTTTGCGCGGGCAGGAGTTGGAGGAGTTTTTCGCCGAAGATGAGGCGGTCTCGGTTTGTTTTGCGTTGGCTGTGCAGGGCTTTTAGGGAGACGATGGTTTTGCCCCACTTCAAGAATTCGGTTTGGGGATTGTTGAGCGCGCCGAATTTTTTCCACATTACCAGAGATGCTTCCTGCACTACGTCGTCGGCATTGCTTGTGGTGTAAATTGCCATTGAATCTAGATAATTGCTGATTTCTGCTGAAATAGGCTAAAAATCTTGTAAATGACTTGTTTTCAAAGATTTACGAAATCGTTCCGCTGGCAATTAAAATAATTGCCAAGCAGTAATTTGCGCAAATCCGAGAAACTCCCATTGAATCTGAGTAATTATCCGCACTCTCCTGATACTCCCTTCTTGCCTGATTTGAGTTGCGCAGGCTCGCTTAGCGAGGTGATTATTAGGTTTTTTGGTGGGATTCTTGGCGCGACGCGGAAGCGAGGAGTGTTTTGAAAACGGCTATGGCATATGGACGGTTACCGCTTGCCAATTAATTCTCAAAATCAAAGGCAACGTCCGTCGTATTCGGTGATGGCGGCTTGGCTGTTGCACACGGCAAGTGGATTGTCGGCAGGGGAAAAGGACTTGAAGCCGCTCAACAAGGATGGGTTGTTTTATCGGGGCGGGCAAACGGACTACTACTTGCGTTATCGGCCGGATTTGGAGTATTTGCGAGGGAACGAATCGATATTGAACGAAGAAGTGGCGCGTCGGATTGGGGAGGCAAATCAGCGGAGGAAGAAGAAGGCGGTTGTGTTTGCGCCCGGCAAGTATTTGGGGCAGCGCGAGTTAACCAAGATGGGGATTACCTTTTGCCAATTGCCCTACGGCATCGCCGGCGTTTAGGAGAAAAAAAGTTCTTTGATCACGGAGGCAATGACTAGGGCGATAAGTATCCAAAAGAACTTGTTTAGAAAGATGACGTTGGTTTTCAAGATTCCCATGTCTATTTTTAGAATGGTTGCATCCGCTTTCAAACCGCCGACGTCCGTTTTGAGAACTGCGACGTCCTCTTTCAAGCCGCTCACGTCTGTCTCCAGATGGGACAAGCGTCCGCCGAGGGATTGGAATCCTTCTTCCAGTTTTTCTTCCAACCGTTTTACTTGGTCTTCGCTTATGCAGGGAGAATCTGTTATTTTCGGCGCGGAGCCAATCAATAATTTATATTTTTGCAGGTGTTTTGTTAGGAGAATTGCTGTTTGCTGGAAGGGGGATCTGGCGCGTTGAAGGAATTGTGAGAGTAAGGCGATGGAGTTAAAAGAATGTCAGGCGGCGGCGCTACAGGATTTTGGGCGCTGGCGCGATGAACTTGAATCGGCACGCAGGGAATCTGAAGAACAAATTGCCGATTTTCAAGGCAAGAATATTCCTGAAGAGGCAAGAGAAGCTATCCGCAACTATCCCAAGGTGGCTTGGAACAACCTGAAGCAGAAAGGCGGCGAGTATGTGAGCCGAACGGATGCGGCGGGGCGTCCCATTCCGCACATCTGCTTCAAAGTGCCGACCGGCGGTGGCAAGACTTTGCTGGCGGCCGCTTCGTTGGGGAGGCTTCATCGACCAACGGGATTGACGCTGTGGATTGTTCCCAGTCGCGCTATTTACGAACAAACCCGAGCCGCTTTGCGTAACCGAGAACATCCTTGCCGTCATCAGCTGGAAATGGCCAGCGGCGGACGCGTCAAGTTGTTGGAAAAAGACGACCGCTTCACACGAGCGGATGCGGCCAATTATCTGTGTGTCATGTTGTTGATGCTTCCATCGGCCAATCGACAAAAGGGCAAGGAGTTTCTGCGAATGTTCCGGGACTCTGGACGCTATCCAACACTGTTCCCGGATGGCGACGACGTCTTTGGCGAAGAACGTTTGTTACAAGATTATCCAGACTTGGAGCGCGCCTCGGAAAACGGCCCAATCAAACATAGTTTGTTCAACGTGTTCAAGATGCTGCGTCCGGTAGTGGTTTTGGATGAGGCGCATAAAGCTTATGGTATAAAGCGCAAAGGAGCGAACGAGGAGTTTGTGCGTTCGGTTAATCGCTTAGATCCAAATATGGTCATTGAGCTTTCAGCTACACCAAACCGGGGTATTAGCAATCTATTAGTTGATATTACCGGCGTTAGGTTGAAGAACGAAGAGATGATAAAGATCCCGGTCGAGGTAACATCTTTCACCAACGCCGATTGGCATCATACGCTCTCGCAGGCGCACGACGAACTGGAACGCCTCCACAACGAAGCGCAGGCTCTGCAGCAGAACGAAGGGCGACACATTCGCCCGATAGCGGTTGTGCGTGTGGAGCGTACCGGCAGAGATCAACGCGACGGCGAGCGCATCCACGCTGAGGATGTGCGCGAGTATTTAATTCAAAACCTAGGCGCCGCTGCTGAATCAGTGAAGGTCAAGTCTTCCAGTCTGGATGAATTGGCGGGTATAGATTTGTTATCGGAGTTTTCACCGGTGCGCTGGGTAATTACAAAATCTGCGCTGATGGAAGGGTGGGATTGTCCCTTTGCCTACATATTGGTAATGTTGGATAATACCAGAGCGCAGCGCGCTATTACACAACTGGTAGGCCGAGTAATGCGTCAACCGCACGCTTTGCGCACTGGTCGGAAGTTGTTGGACCAATGCTACGTCTATTGTTGGAATACGCAAGTAAGCCAGGCGGTGAAACAGGTCAAACTAGGGTTGGAGCAGGAAGGCTTGACTGGACTGGGCGACGCCGTAACCAGTAATGCGGCCGATTTTCAACGCATTACGGTTAAGCGCCGCAATCAGTTTAGGAACACTGACATATTTCTGCCCAAGGTGCTGCACAAAGATGGCGTCGGATGGACTGATTTGGACTACTCGAAACACATACTGCCCGCTGTCGATTGGGACGCAATCCAAGCCCCGAATACGCAAAGTGACTTCTTCGACAGCACTAATCGTCAGTCTGCAAGCGTGGATGTGGTCGATGCGCTGCCCGTGTTCCACGACGACTGCGAACTGCACATCAATAAAACGATACAAGTGGAATGGTTTGCCCGTCGTCTATCCGACGTCGTGCCGAACCCGTTTCAGGCGGCTCGCATCATATTGCAGTTGATGGAAAGGCTGCGCGGCGCGGGCGAGGCTGATGAAGACATCTACGACAAACGCTCATATCTATCAAATGCTCTGCGGGAACATGTAACTCGTATAGTGGAGAAACGAGCGGAAGAGGTCTTCCGCAACAAGCTGCAACGAGGTGAAATCTGCTTCGACTTAAAAGCCAGCCAACCCAACTTCCGCATGGTAGAAAGTTACGAAATGTCAGTATTTACCGATGTCGGGCTTATGACACGAAACGACGGGCGCTCGATGCAGCTCAGCCTGCTCGAACCCGTGTATACGCAACAGTTCGACTCCGATCTTGAGCGCAAATTTGCCCGTTACCTAGATGAACAAAAGGCGCTCCGCTGGTGGCATCGCGTCGCCGTGCGCCAACGCGGAGAATACTATCTGCGCGGTTGGAAGCAGGATCGCATCTGGCCCGACTTTGTGGCGATGGGCGGCGAAGTGGACGGCAAGCCGCATGTGCTTATATTCGAGACCAAAGGCGAGCATCTGCGCGACAACCCCGACACCTGCTATAAACAACAAGTGCTGGAAACACTGCAAAACGCTTTCAATGAAAAAGGAATTGCCGCCGGCACTATGACCGTGCGGAAAGGCCCGGCCAAAGGCACATTTCGGCTGGTGTTCAACGAGTCTGAGTTCCCCAAGCTTTAGACTCCCTGCCTTGATTCCACACCAAAGTTTAATACGATATGCCTTCGAGTTTTTCCCGGTCAACGGCAATCTGCCGAGATTTCGGTCTATTTTGAGATTGACAACTTATTATAGAGAGAAGTAGCATTTCTGCGTTCTTGGAATTGTATGAGTCTATCACTGGAAAAACTGAGAAAAGAAATCGGGCGAACGATTGAGGAGTTCCGCAATAAACTTCTGCCCGAATCCGCAATCGTTTGCCCAGACGAGCGGGATCAAAGCCTGTTGCAAGAAAAATTAGCCGGCTTGGAAAGACTTAATCAGGAGGCGAAAGACCCTCCGGTCTTTGCCTTGGGCTTTTTGGGCGACACTCAGAACGGCAAAAGCACTCTGATCAACGTCTTACTGGGGCGCAAGGTATTGCCGGAAGGGCATGTGGGCGCTTGTTCGGCTACGATTGTCCGATGTCGCTATAAAGGCAATCGGGGGATCACTATTCACTTTCGGTATTTCAGCGAGAAGAAGTTTGATGCGGATTTGGATAAAGCCATCGAAGAAGCGGAAAATGCCTTGACGGTTGAAGAAGAATCGCCAGAGAAAAAACGGGAAATTGTCTGCGATTCGTTGAGCCGATTTCTGCGCTTGTTTGGAATTGAGAAGAAAACGGTCGTGGACAATGCCAAATTAATCTCGCTTTGCAGGGAACGGGGGCAGTCATTTGAAGAAAGGCATCTGTTGGGGACGGAGGAACGATTGACGGTTACCACAAAAAACGAGAAGCAGATTCAAGAGAACTTGTCGGCTCGGGGGGCGGCAGGCTTTTATTGTGGATGAGTGTGTGATTGAAGGCTCTTTTCCGGAGTGGCATCCGCAAATGGAGTTGATCGATATGCCGGGAACTAATGCTTTGGATCCTTGGCACGACGAGGTGAAAGAGCGGTTGAAACAAGAAATCAGCGGCCTTGTCATCGTCACCAAAGAAACGCAGATAAAGAAGTCGGAGTTGGATTGGTTTGAGAAAACTAGCATTTTGCAAGATGTGGTGGGATCTTCGAAACGCAACCAAACTCGTGTCTTCATAATTAAAACATTTGTCGACCAGTTAAACCTTCCGGAAGAGGAAGATTCTTCGAAAAGCGAATGGGAGGCAACAAAAGAATATTGCCAAGAGATCGAGTCTAATCTTCGCAAACAAATGCTCGGAGTCGTTAATAAGCGGTATTCAGCGGAAAACGAACTGGAGGAGCTGAATGCTTTTGTTAATGGGATTCCAATCCACTTTGTCTCGCCGAAAGTGTATCGAAATCTTGCCAATAAAGGTCTCAGGAAAAAAGTACTGAAAAAGCCGATGGATCACATTAAGCTTTATGAAGGTTTCTTACGCTTTGATAAAAAGCCAGAAAACGCCGGCATTCCCGATCTTAGAAAATCGCTGAACGCAGCGGCGGAGAAATTTATCACAGACCATTTCCTCAATCGGCTTCGGCTTGAGTTTGAAAAGGAGGTGGGCGAAATTGCCCGCTTTTTTCGCAGAGAGAGGATGGTCGCCGAGCTTGAGTTGGGATTGTCCGACAAAAAGGAATTGGTTCTCCAAGTTGTGGAGCAAATTGAGGAAAAGTTGGCGCCGATTTTTAAGCAATCTCAAGAAGAGTTTGAGAGAAGGATAGTAGACCTCAAAAATCGCTTTCACGAGGAAGTGGGGCAATTGCTGAAACAAGTGACCAAAGAATTCGGAGGAAAGGCGAAAAAGAAACTCGATGATTGTTGGGGTCATTTGCATTGGGCCAGCCTTCGGGCGGCGGGGAGAAAAAATGGGCATCATATCACTTATCGCGGCATCGAGATTGATTTCAACGGTAAACTGGCGGATTTTTGCGTCGAAGTGTTGAATTCAAAATGGATTGACTACCGAAGCAAATTGAGGGGATTTTATGGTAATCTGCTAATAAGTTTCTTGCCTCAATTAGAAAAGACTTTGGCGCAAGTAAAAGGATGTGACGACGAAGAACAGCAGAAGTTGATTGAACCGACTTATGAGGATGTGGTTGCATCCGCCTGTACTGAAGTCGAATTGCAAGCGGATCGTTATGACTCCGAAACGGAAGAGTTTGATGCTTTGCGTCCAGAATTAACCGAGCAAATTGGGGAGTTTTTACTGCGGACTTATGAGAAAATTGCCGACGAGAGAGGGAGAGGCTCTTCTTATAGGATGAAGGATCACTTGCGAGAGGGAATTACTGAAAGCACATATGAGATTGACGGCATGGTCAAAGATGTGGTTCGCAAAAAATGGGAAGGGTTGACCGGGTCCGTGGAAAACGGAATCACGAAACTGTTTGATTGGCTAGAAAAGGAGTTTGCGGATCAAGGCGTTAAACTCAAGGAAATCACCGAACGCCCTTCGGATGGAGATGATCAGCGAGTGCGTCAACTGTGTGAAATTGAGAAGTTAGTTGAGCGATGGAAACGGAAATAGATTGTATGAGTTTTCAGCCGGGAGATATTGTGAGGATTCGCGACGGCAATCCCCTAGATTGCATTACCGGAGTTGTAGAACAAGTGGGGAAGCGCCAGACCAGAGTCCGCTTTTTCCGATTGCCTTGGACGCCTTCTCAAGCAGCTCTGCCAGAAATGCAACAGTTCCCTCACGATCAACTTGTAAAATGTCGGGATCCTTGGTCGGATGCTGCGCAGGAAAAGTGGTCCAATCTCAAGGAACTGCAACTTCGGGTTCGAGCCGCCGAGTTTTGGTTGGGCAACAATCACGGACAACTTGGCGATGCAAGAACGGATTTGCTTCCCCATCAGGTTTGCTTGGTTCACGATGTAGTGGAGCGTTCTCCAAGGCGGTTAATGATTGCCGAAGAAGTGGGGATGGGCAAAACCATTGAAACGGGAATGATTATCCATGCATTAATGCAACGTCGAGAACTTGATCGTTGTTTGATTATTTGCCCGGCTGGACAGATTAACCAATGGCAAGAGGAGTTAGAGAGCAAGCTCAAGATTCCGTTTAGTGTTTATCGGCAAGATGTTGATGGTAGTCGGGCGTTTACTTTCCCAAAAGTGATTGCTTCTCTGGACACGGTAAAACTTGATGAACCCAGCAAGAGGCTTGGAAACAAGAGTCATTGTGAGATATTATTGTCGGCGCCTAATTGGGACCTCGTCGTTTTTGACGAAGCGCATCGGTTAACAGCCAAAACCTATGGACAGAAGATGAAAAAGACACTGAACTACCGACTTGCGGAGGCGTTATGCGAACGCACTCGCGACTTTCTGTTTCTGACGGGCACGCCGCATGACGGCAATGATTCCAAGTTTCGGAATCTGTTGAAAGCGTTGGATCCGGAAGTGGATTTTGATTCTTCGGAAAGCGAACGTTTTTTTGGCAAACTCATTTTGAAAAATCGCAAGTCTCAGGCGATTGGCGCGGATGGTCGCAAGCTGTTTAAAGAGGTTCAAGTGCAGAAAATCTCCCTTCCTCCCCTGCAAAATGGCGAGGCGCAATTCCATGATGCATTAACGGAGTATCTCAGAGAAGGTTATGGGGTCGCTGAACAAGATCCAAGCAATATACGCAATCGAGCCATTGGTTTTGTAATGACGACCTTTCAAAAACTGGCGACTAGCAGTATTGAAGCCGTCAAAAAATCTCTTCAGAAACGATTAAACCTGCTTGAATCTCAAGACCAACCTGCGGACAAAGTAGAGAGATCTGATTCTCAGGATGAGCGGTTCGAAGGCGAGGGGGAAGAGAGCCGGAGCGAAGAACTCCAGAACCAACAACTTTGCAAAGCATTTGTCGATGAGGAATTGAAGATGTTACGAGATCTTGTCAATCACTCAGTCTCTGCGGAGGCAAAGTGGATAGAGCTTTGTCGATTGCTTGATGGAATTACTAAGCAAGAGCCGCAGGAAAAGTTTCTCATCTTCACGGAATATCGAGGCACCGTCGCTTTTTTGAAACGGGAACTAGAATTACGGTATGGAGACAATGCCGTTGCGATCATAATGGGAGGTATGAATGCTGATGCTCGAAAGGAATCCATTGATAAGTTTCAGAAAAATTTCTCCTGCCGTTTTCTAATTTCCACTGAGGCGGGCGGCGAAGGCATCAATCTTCAGTTCTGCAATATAGTTGTGAACTATGATCTTCCCTGGAATCCATTTCGGGTGGTGCAGCGAATTGGGAGAATTCACAGAATTGGTCAACAACGGGACATGCGAGTGTTCAATTTTCAGATCCTCAATGCGCTTGATGCGAAGTTGTCGAATTCTCACGAGAATCGTGTGGAAAATGCAGCTAAGCATCTTTCGAAAGTAACTGGTTTGGACATTGAGGACGTTCGAGGACAACTTTTGGGATTTGCCCAAGAATTCATTGATTATGAAGCGGTGTATCGGGATGCGATTCGCAAGGGGTATACAAGAGAATCTGAGGCGGAGATTGCGCGAGGCATTGAAGAAGCGGAAAAGGCTTTTGAGTTAGCCTATCATACTGTTTTTCGCCATGCGACAGAACCTTTCAACCCTGAAAGGTTCCAATCTCTAATTGGATGCGGATTAACCTTGGAGAATATGCGTGTTTGGCTGGAAGATTATCTCAAATCGCAAGGCCGTAAATTAATGTGGCGTAAAGATAAACAGCTTTGGGAGTTTTTAATTCCAGAGAAAATCAAACACCTTCTACCTACTGGAAAAAAGAATGTCATAGGAACCTTTGACCGGGAAATGGCGATGAGGCATTCGGAAATTGAATTGTTGGCGTTTGGTCATCCTATAATGGATATTATCTTGCGTTCGGTTTTGTTGCCTGATGCTGCTGGATGTGCGGTGCTTTCCAAACCGGGCAATATAGGCAATATAGAATTCTCCGCTTGGTTACTAATGAGAGAAGACGAAACACATACGGGCGCCTCTGCCTTTCGTTTGCTATCTGTGCGCCGCAAGCAAGGAGGTTGGGAATTGACAGTCGGGAAAAATTTAGAAGTGCCAAGTGAATTAAATAACTTGTCAGACACCGTTGATGGTGATTTATCTGATCTTAAAGGGGAAATTCTGAAGTTTCTTAAAGATCAATTTCCTAATATTGATTTTCTAGAAGATCAAATTTACTGGCTTGCTTGTGTTTTCTAATTTGGTGAATTGATAAGTTCTTTGTTGATTCTCGCAATTAGCGGATGAGGATGAGGGTGCCGCGCATGAGTTGGGTATGGCCGGGGTAGGTGCAGACGTAGGGATATTGGCCGGGTTGGGAGGGGGCTTGGAAGTAGAGGATGTATTTTCGGCCGGGGGCGATTTGGGGAGTGGCGGCGAGGACTTCGGTGATTGGGGGGACGTAGTTTAGTTCAATGGCTTGGGGTCCGAGGGTGAGGGAGGCTTTGATGACTTTGTCAAGGGCGCCGGGGGCAACAAGGGCGAAGTTGTGCATGAGTTTGGCGGGATCATTGTTGATTACGCGAAGGGCGATTTTGGCGCCGGCGGGGGCGGTGAGGGTTTGGCGGTCAAAACGCATGCCGGCGAGCATGCCGATTTCTAGTTGGACGGCGTTTTCAAAGCCTTCGGGGATGAGGCGGATGCGGGATTGGCTGAGGTTGTTCATGGCTTTTTGTTCTTCGTGGTCGGGGATTGTGAGGAGGGCTTGTTTGCGGAAGTTTTCGAGGAAGCCGCCGAAGCTGTTGCCGCCTTTGAAGTTTTGGGCTTTGGCGAACCAGGTGAAGAAGTCTTTGCGCAGGGCGGTTGTCCAGCCGTGTTCGACGTTTTTGAGGGCGTAGGCGTAATGGATTTGCTGGCGTTGGGGGTTGTTGGCTTTTTGGTTGAGGAAAGAGTCGCCGTAGTTTTTGGATCGGTTGAGCAGGCGGTCGTCCCATTCGATTTCTTCGGGGCTGACGGCGTCTTGACTCATCAAGGGAACGGTTTTGGCGACGACGTCGGGCGCGTTTAGATAGACGAGGAGGGAGACAAGTTCGCGGTTTAGGGCGTCTGTGGGCGCTGGGTAGTGCGGGGAGAGGGCTTCGGCGATTTCGGCCGACAGGTCGGGATTGGGTTTACCCATGCGAATGAAGCTGAGTGCCAGGATGCGAAGGCTGGAGAGTTTTTCGGTTTCGCTCATTTCTGCGAAGGGGAATTTGCCGAAGGCTTCGATGAGCGGTTCTTGTTGGGCGTCGTCGCCTTGTCGGGCAAGGGCGAGCAGGGCGGAGAGAGCGGTTTGGCGGTCGGTTTCGGCTAGGGCGCGTTCTTGCCATTGGTAGACGGGTTGATGTTCTAGGGCGACTCGGGCGGCGAAGCGAATGAAGCGGTCTTTGTGTCCGAGGTGAGGCCAGATGGCGTCCACTGCTTCGGGGTTTTTTGGGCTATGGAAGCGTTCGATGGAGCGGCGCAGTTGACGCAGGCTTGCGGATTCGGCGTTTTCTTTTGGGACGAATTGAATGGATTCCGAGCCGGTATAGCGAACTCGGTAAAGGGCTGACGGAGTGTTGCGTCCGCCGACGGCAAAGTAAAAGGCGCCGTCTTTGCCGATGACTCCGTCTGTGACGTGCAAGGGAATGCCGGTGACGAATTCTTCTTTTTCCGCGCGGTAAGTGGATCCTTCAGGCCTCAGGTGAACAGCGTAAATTGTTCCATAAGTCCAATCGAATGCGTAGAGGGCATGTTGATATTTGGAGGGGAAGGCGGCGCCGAGGCCGGAGACGACTCCCGTGGGAGAGCCGGGGCCGACATCCAAAGCGGGCGGTAAAACGTCGGGATACCAAGCGGGGAATTTGCCGGTTCCGGTGCGCCAGCCGAATTCGCTTCCGCTGGTGCAGTGGTAAATTCGGGTGGGTCGATACCAAGGCGTGCCGCTGTCCCATTCCATGTCGGAATCGTAGGTGAACATTTCGCCATCGGCGTTGAAGGCGATGTCATATTGGTTGCGAAAGCCGGTGGAATAGAGTCGCCAGGATTTGCCTTCGAGGTCGGTTTGGGCAATCCAACCGCCGGGGGCTTTGATGTTGCGGGCGTGGCCGCGGGCGTCTGTCATTCGGGGAAGAAGTTGATCTTCGGCGTAGTTGAGGATTACGGCGGAGGTTTCGGGATTCGGAGTTTGGGTGTGATTGCCTCCTAATACAAACAACGATTCGCTGTCTGGCGCAAGCACAACGGCGTGGGGGCCGTGTTCGCCTCGGCCTTGGAGTTTGCGGAGCAATTGGACGCGGTCAAGTTGGTCGTCGCCGTTGGAATCGGTGACTCGATACAGGCCGGAATCGTGGCCGCCGATGCCTCCGCCGTTCACGACTACATACAGGCTGTCCAATGCCCAAAGCATTCCGTGAGCCGAAGAAATGGCGGCTGGGATTCGCTCCACCTTTGTTGGTTGACCGTCTTTGAGAGCGATTCGGTAGATGCCTTGTTTTCCTTGATCGGCGCAGTAGAGCCGGCCTTTGTCGTCCACCGCCATGGAAACCCAAGAGCCTTGGGCATCTTTGGGAACGTCGTAAATTTTCTCTATTTTGAAGCCGGCCGGATGAACTTTTGCCTCAGAAGTTTGCGCTATGGCGGTTGTCGCGAGCAGGACGAAGAAAACAGCGCAACCTAAACAAGTTTGGAAGTGTGCTTTTTGTGTCATAATGATTTAGAGCGAGCAAGTATAACGGAAACGAACTTGGCGGCAAAGCCTTATTTCCGCGGCGCGGGTGATTCTTTCGTCTATGCGGTTTGGTGGAATTGGGGGGTTGAATGCAAGCGATTGCGTTTGCGGAAAATGGCGCTGGCGGTAAGTGGAAGAAATGGATTGCATCGCCCGGCAATCGCCGCTAAAATTCCGCTTTCTCGGAATAATTGGAAGTTGGCTATGGAAGTGCAATCACCGATAAAGACTGCAAGCGCGCCAAACGGCGCCGCTGTTTATGTGGACGTGGAAAACCTTGGAGGCGCAGCCAATGCGCAATCCGTCATTGATTATGTGATTACCAAATGGCCGGAAAAACAGCCGCCGCTTCGTCTCCTTTATCTGTCCGTTGACAGCGCACAAGTGGAAGTGTGGCGGATTTGGGCGGAATCTCGTTGGTCAAAGATTTCCGTCCGCGTTCGCGGTGTCCAGCACTTTAGCAGGGCGGAGAGCAAGAATGCCGCAGACATTTCCATCACGGCGGATGTTGTGGATGACTTTGTGACCGGCCGGATTGCCGCCGCGGCCGTTGTCAGCAACGACAGCGACTTTGGCGTGCTGTTTGCCAAACTGCGTGAAATGACCCTCGCCAAAGGCATGGATTCGACGCCGTTTCTCTGGATCACGGTATCGGGTGGCAATCTCTCGCCCAACGTCAAAATGTTCGTCCCCAAAGGCAACCGCTGGGACCTGCCCAACATTAACATCAAAGAAGTCGACGCCCCCCCCCCCCCCCCCCCCCGCGCAAATTCCGCCAGCAACAAACCTTCCGAAAAGAGAATTGCGAACGTCCTCATTCGAGAACTTCCAGTGGGCAAATTTAAAGTGGCAGATGCGCTAAATATTGTTAAAAAACGTTGGCCGCAACATCCCGATGCAGCGAGGGGAGACACATTCGGCAACTACTTGATCAATGAAATCTGGCCGTTTCTAAAGCAACGAGGTGTAAAAATGACTCGGACTTCTTCGCCGAGAACTTATGAAATCACCGAGGCGACGAAGCAGGGAGTTTCCGGGAAATGAGCGGAGTTTTTTTGCATCGTAAAATGAGTCGCTAAACAGCATTATGATTTTCAAGTGACGCCGATGGAACGGCGCCTTTGGAGTTTATTTGCGTATTTTTCGGAGGAACAATTGTATGAAGAAATCAAATCGACGAGTATTTCTTAAGTCCGCGGGTTTGGCGGCGGGCACTTTGGCGTTGCCCAGCTTTTCCATCACGCGATCCGCTTGGGCGGCGCATCACAAAATCAACGTGGCCGTAGTCGGCGCTGGAGGCATGGGGCGGTATGCCGTGAGACAGGGCGCTTCGGAAAACTTGGTGGCGCTTTGCGATGTGGACGACGCGCGAGCCGCCGCCGCTTTCAAAGAGCATCCCCAAGCCAGACGCTTCAAGGACTTCCGAGTCATGCTCGACAAAATGTGGAAGGAAATCGACGCCGTCGCCGTTTCCACGCCGGATCACACGCATTTTGCGGCCGCAATGGACGCGATGGAACGAGGCAAGCACGTGTTTGTGCAGAAACCCTTGGCGCATAATGTGCGGCAGTTGCGCGCCTTGCGAAAAGCGGCTAAGCATTACAATGTAATCACGCAAATGGGCAACCAAGGGCATACTTTCAACGGGATGCGGCGGATCAAAGAATGGGTTGGCACCGGAGTTATCGGTGAGGTGACGGAAGTTATCACATGGACGAATCGTCCCAACGCGCCATGGTTTGTGCCGCCGGCAAGTTTTCCTCCGCCTAGCGGCGCGGCGCCGAATACACTGGACTGGGATCTTTGGCAAGGGCCGGCTTCCGAGCGCGAGTATAGCCCGGAATACGTGCCAACTCGTTGGCGGGGTTGGTGGGATTATGGTTGCGGCGCTTTGGGCGACATTGGTTGTCACACATTCGACGCGCCGTTTGCCGTCTTGAAGTTGGGCTCGCCGAGGAAGGTGGAAGTGGTGCGTCAACATCCGCCGGGCAAGGGTTTCATTCCTATGGGATCGGTGGTGACATATCACTTTCCCGCCCGCGGACAAAAGCCTCCGGTGAGGCTGAAATGGTACGAAGCCGGATTTGACGTGCCAAAACCAAAACGATGGGATGCTTCCCAAGAACTTCCTCGCGGCGGCGGCATGTATATGGAAGGTTCCAAGGAAACGCTTTACCATGCGGGAATGCGCCCCAACCAACCGATTCTCACGCCCAGCGGACGTTTTAAAGCCATGAAGCCGGAGTTGGATCGGATGGATCGACTGCCCGAAGTTGGTGGCGGCCCCATTGAAGAATGGTTTCGCGCCATCAAAGGAAACGGCCCGATGCCTCTTTCCAACTTTGACTACGCCGCGCCCTTGACGGAGATGGTGCTTTTGGGAGCGCTCGCTCAGCGGACAGGACGAACCATTGAATGGGACGCCGTCAACATGCGCGTCTTAGGACATCCTGAGTTGGACTCGCTTTTGGATGAGCCGGCCCGAAAAGGATGGGACTACGGCCGCGCTTTATAGTTTTCCAACGGCGGGCCAATTCGCAATTTTCCTCCCGCTCTGTTAGCAAAAGCGCAATGCCGTCAACAAAGAGGGGAATTGCGGCGCGTTAGAAGGCTTGCAGAATGCGCCAACATTTTGTCGGCGTCGCCGGATTGTTCTTATAGCGTGGATAGATCGGCGAAGGTTAGGTAAAGAATCACAACCACTACTGCCAAACTGATGCCCAGCGGTTTGGCGAATTTCCAGGGAGTTAGATCGACGTCTCCAGAGTGTTCGTGCGACCAAGGGGTTTTTAAAGGAAACATGGCGCCAAAGATCGCCATCAGCAAGATCAAGCCGGCAAACACGGCGCCTAGAAAGTGGAATGGGTGCATGTTTTCCACGATTTTGGAAAAAACCGGCACAAAATACCCGAGAGCAATGACGACAAAACCCAGCGCCAACGCGAGGTTCGCCGCCAAGGGCGGAGTCCGTTTGGTGAACATGCCCATAAGCATAACCGAGAAAATGGGAATAAAGTAAAGCCCGTTCATTTTTTGGAGATAGTCAAAAATACTTTTTTGGTTGGACAGCAAAGGCGCCGCAGTCATGGCTAGAAGGGCAACAACGCCGCCGCAGATTTTGCCGGCGGCAATGGTCTTTTTTTCGTCATTGCTGCCAAAGCGGGCAAACACGCCCAGGCTGAAGAGCGTTGCCGTGCTGTTCAGCGCGGAATTGAACGAGCTGAGTATGGCGCCAACTATGGCCGCCGCGAAGAATCCGGTCAAGGGCGCCGGCAGGACGTTGCGGACCAGCGTGCCGTATGCCTGATCCGGTTCTATTTCGCCTGTTTCCGCATAGAGATGAAAGGCGATGATTCCCGGGAGAACTAGAATGATCGGGGCGAGAATCTTGAAAATTCCGGCGATTAGAACGCCTTTTTGACCTTCTTTCAAACTGTTCGCTCCGAACGTCCGTTGAATAATTTGTTGATTCGTCGTCCAATAAAAGAGGTTGATCAACAACACGCCGGTAAACAAAGTTGAAAACGGCACGGACGAGTCGGCGCTTCCCAGTGAATTGAATTTTTCAGGATGGGACTCTTTGAGTTCCGCAAGGGCGGGAAAAACTCCGTTTTCGTTCACGGCGTTCAAGCCGAACCAAGCGATCAGAACGCCGCCGATGAGAAGACCGAAACCGTTGATTGTGTCCGAAACGGCCACGGTTCGAAGTCCTCCAAAAATGGCATAAATGGAGCCGACGATGCCAATAAACCATACCGTGATCCAAAGAATGGCCGAATCGCTTTGAATTCCGGTTAGAGATTTTAAGTCCAGAATGCCTGCCAATCCGGTGGCGCCGGTGTACAGAAGGATGGGCAGGAAGATGCCGGCGTAGGCGATAATAAAAATGATGCTGGTGATGCTTCGCGTGGCGCTGTTGAAACGTTGCTCCAAAAACTGAGGCACGGTGGCGACGCCGCTTCTAAGATAGCGGGGCAAGAAGAACAACGCTAGGAACACAAGGGACAAGCCAGCAATGACTTCCCATGCCATGACAGCGATTCCGTCCGTGTAGGCGGCTCCATTTAAGCCGACGAGTTGTTCCGTGGAGAGATTGGTCAACAGCAGGGAACCGGCAATGAAGCCTCCGGTAAGCGTCCGTCCGGCGAGAAAATATCCTATAGAAGTGCGATGATCATCATGGCGAGTCAAAAACCAAGTAATCCCGCCGACTAACCCGGTAAAAAAGGCGAATGTGAGGAGCGTTGCCATAAATTGCTGGTAGTAGAATTGTATTGTATATTAGTAGTTTTATATAATAAGAGAAAGAGAAGCAAACCAGAGAGGATGCAGCGAACCCTATGAAGGCTTCATGTTATTATTGTAGTTGGTTTGTGATTCGTATTTTCTTCGGCAGATTCAACTAGTTTGTTCTGAGGTGGAATTCTGGTTTTTCGAGAAGGTGTTTCTGAAGCTTAGCCAATAGCGCAAGGGAACGGCGCCTAGAATAATAAAGGCGATTTGGGAGCCGGCAAAGAGCATAAGCCATCGGAATGTGCCGTCCATAAATCCATAACTATGAAGGCCGATGCTGAGAATGTTGACGCCGAACCAAGAGAAGGCAGTCACGACGTTTCCAAACACGGCCAAGTTCATCAAACCTCGCTCGCGAACCAACCCGCCCCAACGGCAATGCAGGATGAGGGCGTTCCAAATGACGATTAGCAACGCGCCGTTTTCCTTTGGGTCCCAACCCCAAAACCGTCCCCAGGATTGATCCGCCCAGATGCCTCCGAGGATGGTGCCGACAAAGCTGAACAAGGTGGCAAAGCAGATGATTCCATACACCATTCGGTTTAGTCCGCTGGCGGTGGAGCGGGTCAGCGTTTTGGTGAAGAAGCCTCGGATGATATAGAGCAAAGCAAGGAAGCCGGCGACGAAGGTTGCGGAGTAGCCGAGGGTTATAATAACGACGTGCGTGGCCAGCCAAAAGTTGGTGTCTAAGACGGCTTGCAACATTTCCATAGTATCTCCATCCATGGAAAGGTTGTGCGCGATGATGAGGGTAATAAAGCCAACGACGCTGGCAATGACGATCCCTATGCCGTCGCGGTAGAAGCGTTCCAGAATGATGCCTAAAAAGACGGCGCCCCAACCTACAAAGATGGCGGAGGAATAAAGATTGGTGACCGGAGGACGACCTTCCAGCATCATGCGGGTGATAAGTCCCGCCGAATGGATGACGGCGGCTAGAAGGATAAGGTAGTAAGCGGAGCGGTTCATCCATTGCCAGCGAGCGGGATGGAACCAGGAAAGGCATGCGAGAAGGAAGGCGATGATGTAAAGAGTGATGCTTTTTTTGAAAGGGGAAAAGTGGTTGTAGTAGTGCTGTTCTGTTTTGGCTTTTTTTAGTTCGGGGCCGAGTTGTTTTTTCAGGTAGGAGTGATATTGGGCGAGGGCGGCGTTGAAGGTTTTGGCGTCGGTTTGGGTGTAAGCGGAGCTGATTGCGGCGTAGTGTTTTACGGCGTCTGGCAAGCCTCTGGTGTGGATTGTGTTCAAAAGGTTGACGCCTATGTTGGACCATTCGTCTCGGTCTTTTTCCGGTTGGGGCGGCGGCACGAGGAGCGGATAGGCAAGGCGATTGGCGGCGTCATAACGTTCTATTTTTCGCCGCAGTTGATCAAAGGCGGCTGTATCGAATTCCTCGCCGGCTTCGCGATTGCGGACTGCTTGGACGCCGGGGGGGATTTCTTTTAGGTAGTTGTTTAGTTCGGCGGCGAAGTCGGTTGAGTCTTGCGGTTGCAGGCTGTTTTTGAGGCGGAGGAAGAGAATGAGGGAATGGTTCAGTTTGGCGACGGCGCGTTCGAAGGGAGTTCGCAGTTCGGGTTTGGGGTTCACTGATTGAGCGTGTTTTTCGATTTTCCGAAGGTGGGGTTCTAGTTCGGTAAAGGCAAAGAAGCGCAAGCCGGAGCGGTCGAGTCCTTTTTTTTGCAAGTTGAGCTCGCTAATGATGTCTGGGTGGTTCACAGCGAATATGTAGCGTTGGTTGGCTTGTTCCGGCAACATCATGACTTCCATGAGCCATTCGGTGGCGCTGAGTTTTTTGGGGTGTTTGGAGAATTGGTACCAGCGCCGTTCGGTTAGCGGGCCTTCGGCTTTTTCTTGGATTTCTGGGAAGTTTCCCCAGTCGCCTTTTGCGTTGTTTCCTTGCAGGGGGACTTTGCGCGTGCCTCGAATTTGGAGGAGGGCGTTTATGGCGACTGAGTTGAGGGGTTGGACGCGGCCGTTTAGAAGGACGGGCAGTTGCCCGAATCCAACGTGGTCGATGCCTAACGCGATTTTTTGCGGGCGCAGGCTGGAGAAAATCCAGAGGGCGCAGAGTGTGAGGAGTATCCAGGGAAGATGTTTTTTCATGTGGTTTTGCATTTTGTTTTGGGTGTTGGCGGGCGGTTGGTGTGTTTGTTTGGGGCTGATAGTTTCTTTTTTTGTTTTCGCAAGAAGCCTACGAGGTGCGTGAGGAATTGAACGAGGAGGCCGGCGCCGACCATCAGGCAGGCAAGGTAGGGGGTCAACCACGTGGGATTGCGAACCACTTGAAGGGTAGAGTTGGGGATGTGTCCTTGTTGCACGGCTGCTTCGTCGGCCGCCATTTGGTGTTGGTAAAAGGTTAATCCGCCGTAGCGGAGGGGATGGTTCATATAAATTAGCACTTCGCGGTCTTCGTTGGTTGCCTTGTTTTTTAATCGCACTTGGCTGGAGAAGTTTTTTGGGTTTTCGGTTCCTTTGTATTTTTCGTGGGTTGCTTTGAGGAGGGTTAGAGAGAAAGGCTCGTAGTAGCGTCGAAAGCGGAGCGCGATGTCGAGGGTTTTGTTTTTGTGTTGGATGGTTTGGGGGTTGAGGATTGCGGAGGTTAGCCAGGTTCCGATGGATTGCCGACCGTTGAACAGTTCAATCACGGCGCAGGGGAGGTCGCGTCTGTCCATTTCCGTGGTTTTTGGCGCGGGCAGGACTAGAAAGTCTTTGGCGGCGCCTTGATTGGCGGCGGTGGAGATGGCGCCGGCGAGTTTTTTGTCGGTGAGCTCGGCGTTGGGCCAGTATTGGCGAACTTGAATTCGAAAGGGGAGATCTGCATCCGATAGCGTGGCGCCTTTTCGCAGGCGGGATTCTGGAACGGAGATGACCGTGTTTGTTTCCGCAGCGGATTTGTCGATAAAAACCAATTCGCTTTCTCGGAAGTCGACTGAGTAGTTTTTGGTTTCGCCTTCTTCAAAGTTTAACGAGCTTTCTCTCGATAGAACGTCTGTAAGGAGTTGGCCGAGCAGTAGAAGGATCAAGCCGGCGTGGGTCAGGAAGATGCCGATTTTCTTTTTGGTGAGTTTGAATCGTTTGCCGTGGGCGGCGATTAGGTTGACGAGCAGGATAATGCCGATTGTGTAGCCGCCGGGGAAAATGGGGAGAATCCAAAAATTGCCGATTTTCCACAAGGGAGCGATGTAAAAGCTTTTGAAGTATCGGTCTTGGGCGGCGTAGAGGCCTTCGTCCACTTGGGCAAGGGTGCCAAAAAACACCAAAACCATTGCCGCCGCTAAACAGGCGACGGTTAGTTTGAGCGAGGTGAGAATTTGAAGGGCTCGATTAATCATCGCTTGGGTATTGAACGGAACGGACGAAATTTGTGAAGGCCGTTATTTCTCTCTCGATAGCGCCGGGCGCGCCCGTCATTTTGTAAAACCATGTTTCTTCGCCGCCGGAAACAACGGCGACCAGAACGCGGCTTTGACCGCCGGTCATATCCACCAGAACGCACTTCTTTTCTCCATCGAGGTCTAGTTGTCGCGTGAAGTCGCCAAGCAATTCTGATTCCAACGGGGGCAAATCGATTTGCCTTCGCCAACGGTTGACGTTGGGCAAAAGACCGCCTCCGTCGCCGCTCAAGACGCTGACGGTCAATTCCGCATCACCTTCTTGAGAATGGGAAATGTGGAATCGGGCAAGCTGCAAAGAGGACGTCGTCGGGGCGCTTTGCCAGTTTTTCGGAGCATTCCACTGGGGCGTTTCGCGGGAGCGAGGAGCGGCGGTTTGCAAAGCTGGGGACGCGGTTTCATGCGGAGCGAGTCTTTGGATATCTTGTTGGATTTTGTGGAAATTTACCGATTCTAGAAAATGAAGGAACGAGGCTTTTTCGGTTTCGACGAGGTGGGCGGGGCCGGCGAGTTTGAAGAACCATGTGCGGTTTGTTTGGTGAAGGTAGGCGGTGAGCATTCTGGACGCATGGACGGAGTCGCCATTGTGGTTCGGACTTCCAAGATCAAAGAGTTTCCCATTGAAAGGGCCGATTTTGACTTCGGTTGCGTCTTGAGCCGCTTGTTCAGAAGTGATCAGTTCCAGCCCCAACTGATGCCTCCAAAGATTGACGATTTCCACGTCTTCCCCTTGAAAATGGCGCATGGGAAGCACGGAAACCTCGCCAGTATGCCCATGTTTATCGGCGATGGCAAAGGAAAGAAAGGCGGAATGCATCGGCAAATGCGACGGCGACGGCGTCCAATGGTCGGGAACGACGTAGGCGGGAGGCTCCTTGGGAATTTTCACGACCGCGATCGGCTCTTGGAAACAGCCGATGCTCATGCTGATGAGGGAGATCGCTAGGAGAAACGACATGCCGCAAGCCGGTTTTGGGACGGCTTGCCGTTGGCGTCCGAATCGGGCGTTTGTCCGGGGCGGGAGGTCAATGAACTGGAAGAGGCGAGCGTTCAAGGTAGAATTTGGAAAAGCGGGCAACGCAAATTTTTTTGGCAGTTGAATTGATTGTGGTCGTCTTCTTCATTTGTTTTCAAGGCGCGCCAATGGAGAGGAGAAACTCGATGTTGCTTTTCGTTTTTTTGAGTTTGTCCAACATGAGTTCCATAGCTTCCATCGGAGCGACGCCGGTCAGAGCGCGCCGCAAGGTGACAACTTTCGCGTACTCGTCCGGGTGGTAGAGCAGTTCTTCTTTTCGCGTGCCGCTCAGTTCGACATTGATGGAGGGAAAAATTCGTCGGTCTACTAGGTGACGATCCAGGTGGACTTCCATATTTCCCGTTCCTTTGAATTCTTCGAAGATGACTTCGTCCATGCGAGAGCCGGTGTCGATGAGCGCCGTGGCAATAATGGTCAACGATCCCCCTTCTTCAATGTTTCGGGCGGCGCCGAAGAATCGTTTGGGTTTGTGGAGGGCGTTGGCGTCCACGCCGCCAGAAAGGATTTTCCCAGAATGCGGTTGCACGGTGTTGTATGCGCGGGCCAGGCGGGTGATGGAATCCAAGAGGATGACAACGTCTTTTTTGTGTTCGATCATTCTTTTGGCCTTTTCGATCACCATCTCGGCAACTTGAACGTGACGTTCCGGGGGTTCGTCGAAGGTGGAGCTGATGACTTCTGCTTTAACGCAGGTGCGCTGCATGTCGGTGACTTCTTCCGGCCGCTCGTCGATGAGCAAAATAAAAAGATAGACCTCCGGGTTGTTTCGAAGGATTGCGTTGGCAATATTCTGCATAAGCACGGTTTTCCCGGTCCGGGGAGGGGCGACGATCAAGCCACGGCTGCCTTTGCCAAGGGGGCAAATCAAGTCCAGAACTCGAGTGGAACATTCTTCGGGAGCGTTCTCCAGAATCAACCGTTGGTTCGGGAAAAGGGGCGTCAGGTTGTCGAAGTGAGTTTTGTCTTTTGCCTTTTCTGGGTCTTCTTTGTCCACGGCCTCGACTCGTAACAAGGCGAAGAATCGTTCTTTTTCTTTTGGCGGACGGATTTGTCCGGCGACGATGTCTCCGGTTTGCAAGTCGAATCGCCGGATTTGCGAGGGAGAAACATAAATATCTTCCGGGCAGGAGAGGTAGTTGTAGCTGTGCGACCGAAGGAATCCAAAGCCTTCGGCCAGGATTTCGAGGACGCCCTCGGCAAATAATCCGCCGCTGCGTTCGGCGTTTTTTTGCAAAATCTCGAAGATCAGCTCGTGTTTTTTCATGGTGCCGATATTCTCGATGCCGAGTTCTCTGGCCATGTTGTTAAGATTGGTCATCGACATCGCCTGCAGCTGGCTGATGTTGATCAAGGAATCTCCGCGTTTTCGCGCGTTCTTTTCTGTCTGACGCTCCTTTTCGTTTCCATTGCGCTCCGATTCTTTAGTCGGGGGCGTATCCGGAGCGGGCAACTCGGCGCCTCTGTTGTTGGTTGAGGTCGGTTTTTTGGTTTCTTTCAGAGATTTCTTAGGCAAGTAGTCTGCCGCTGAGGAGGCTGTCAAACCATTATCCTCTGTTTCGTTCGATGGATTAGCGGCGGGTCTGTTTCTCGTTGCGGGAGCGCGTTTCGCTTTGGCGGTCTTCTTTTTTACTTTCGATGACATTGTATGATTGGTTTGGCTGACGGCAATCGATTGGTTTGCTCTTTCCGTTGCGAAAAATTGCAAATCACTCAAGCGATGCGCCGACTGTGGCGATTTGCTGTCTTTGAGGCATTTGGCGGCTGTTTTTTAGGGCTTGCTTCCAGTGACTATGGCAAGGGGTAGCTTGCAGTCAACTCCGCAACACTTTTGCGAACTTTTTTTAAGGTGTCAACGTTTTTGACGTCGGCTAGGACTTTGTGGATCCAGTCGGCGATTCTCTCCATTTCTGATTCTTTCATGCCCCGCGTGGTGACGGCCGGGGATCCCATTCGAATGCCGCTGGCTTGAAAGGGGGATCGGGTTTCAAAGGGGATAGTGTTTTTGTTGACGGTGATTCCAGATTCATCCAGGGCAAGTTGGCAGGTTTTGCCCGTGAGCCCGCGCGCGCCAACGTCGACAAGCAGGAGATGGTTGTCCGTGCCGCCGCTCACCAGTCGATGGCCGTGATGCGCCAAGCGATTGGCTAATGCGGCGGCGTTGGCCAGTGTTTGGCGTTGATAGACGGCGAATTTGGGGGACAAAGCTTCTTTGAAGCATACTGCTTTGGCCGCAATAACGTGCATTAGCGGGCCTCCTTGAATTCCTGGAAATACTTGCGAATCAATCCGTTTTGCATGATCTTTCCCGCAAAGGATCAATCCGCCTCGGGGTCCGCGCAGGGTTTTGTGCGTGGTGGTGGTGACAAAGTCGGCAAGGCCAAGCGGGCTGGGATGAAGGCCGGCGGCCACCATCCCGGCAATGTGGGCAATGTCCGCAAGCAACAGCGCGTCTGTTTCTTTGGCGATTTGGCTCATCCGTTCGAAGTCGATAGTTCTGGGATAGGCGCTGGCGCCTACGGTGATCATTTTGGGGCGGTTTTCTTGCGCCAAGGAAGCAAGGTTGTCGTAATCAATCTTTTCGTTTTCTTTGGAGACGCCGTAGTGGATCACTTGAAAGAACTTCCCGGAGAAGTTGGCTCGGTTTCCGTGGGTAAGATGTCCGCCGTGGGTGAGATCCATCGTCAAAATTTTATCGCCCGGCTGAAGCATGGCAAAGTACACTGCCATGTTGGCGCCGCTTCCTGAATGGGGTTGGACGTTGGCGTGTTCGGCGCCGAACAGTTGCTTGGCTCGGTCGATAGCGAGTTGTTCCGCCTTGTCCACGGATTCGCAACCGCCGTACCAACGTTTTCCGGGGTAGCCTTCGGCGTATTTATTGGTCAAAACCGATCCTTGCGTTGCGAGAACGGCCGGGCTGGCAAAGTTTTCGCTGGCGATGAGTTCCAGACGGTTTTGTTGCCGGTTCGTTTCCTGCTCGATGACGGAGGCAATTTCCGGATCGACCTCGGCGACGCAGGAGTCTGCAGTCCTTGCCAATTGAGGCAGTTTGGCAATTCGCCGCGCGTGCCGTCCGCCGGAAAATTTGGTGGAGAGGAATGCGTTGATGATTTCAAAAGCTTCTTTGGTCGATAGCGAGCTAGCCGCTAGGCACAGCACGTTGGCATCATTGTGCGAGCGGGAAAGCTGCGCGGTTCTGACGTCGTGTGCCAGAGCGGCTCGGATGCCCGGAACTTTGTTGGCGGCAATGCTCATGCCAATTCCCGTTGAGCAAACCAAGAAGCCGAAGTCGATCTTTTCCGTCCGGATTCTTTGGGCGACTTGCTTCGCATAGTCTGGATAGTCTGTGGATTCGATATTGTTCGCGCCGCAATCGATGATGGCTCTTTCTTCGCTGGCGAGGTGTTGCTTGATCCATTCTTTGAGCGGGAAGCCAGCGTGGTCGGATCCGATGGCTATTTTCACTTTCGGTTGGGCTGCCGGAGAGGGGGCGCCGGCAAATTGTTTGGGATTGTCGATAAAGTTCAGAATGAAGCGGATGCCTTCGATGATTTCATCTCTGCATTGTTCGTAAGCCTCCAAAGTGCGTCCGATGGGGTCGGGAATCTCTTTTCCTTCCGTCGCCAAGCTGTTGTTGAATTCTCTCACCAGCCGAATCCTTTCCGCGGCGGCGGGAAATAATCGGGCGGCCGTTTCCACGTGAACGTGGGTCATGCCGAACACATAATCCGCTTCGTGGACCAGTTCCGGGGTCAACAGGCGGCTGCATTGCTGAGAAATGTCGATGCCGACTCGCTTGAGGGCTTCGACAGCGTGCGCGCTGGGCGGCTGTCCTTCCATAGCGCCGATGCCGGCGGAGACGACCTTCACGTTGTTCTTGCTTTTGAGGGCGTGGCGCAACAGTCCTTCGGCCATTGGGCTACGGCAAATGTTCCCCGTACAAATGAACAGAATGGTAGTCATTTGTCTTGGCGGAGTCTTCTTCCAATCATGAGCGATTTTGTCGCTCGACGATGCCAATTCCTTTCAGCAATTCAAGCGCCCTGGCCAAAATCGGATCGTCGGCGGGTGGTGGAAGCGGCATGCCGGTTGGGTCCGCACTTTTCACATTGGAAACATCGTCCGCTGTTTCCGATGCCGAAGAAGAAGCAAGACCGGAAGAAACCTTCACCGAGATGTCCGGCAAAACTCCCTCGGATCCCAGCGTCGTATTGTCGGCAAGGCGAACTTGACCGGCGGCGATCTTGAGTTGGTGTCCCGTTTTGAGCGGAATAAGTTTGTAGCTGCTAGCTTGGCCTTCGGTTGCGCGTCCGACGAGAATGCCTAATTTTGCCGAACGCACCACCGCCGCCAATGCCTCCGCTGCGCCGCGAGTCGTTTGGTCGATTGCCACCACCAAAGGCACTTCCACTTGAAGCGCTTGCGGTTCCGAGAAGCGAATTCCATCCCCCCAATCCAGCAAGGGCGTTTCGGCTTGGGTGAAAAAACCGGCAATCTTTGTCACTTGCCGGTAGTTGTTGCCGGAGACGTGGCGAAGGTCTAGGACAAGACCGCGGAGGATGTTTTCGCTCTTCAGCCGGCTGTAAGCCTCTCTCAAAATCTCTGTAGCCGAATCATCCAAAAGCGGCGCGGCAATGTAGCCGATGGAAGATTCGTAATATCGCGTCAATGCGGGAGACGCGTTCCCAGCCGAAGAGGCGCTTCGCGCAGAGACAAGTTCCAACTGCGATTGAAACTCCGTCAAAATGCCTTGAAGCGAGGCTCGATCCAGGTCTTCTTTTGAAATGGAGGGAAGATTCTTGCGAATCGCCTCAAGAATTTCGGGAAGCCGAGGAAGAACAGCCTTCTGTTCTTGTTTGTTAGGCTCTGTCTCCGCCGGCAAGGATTCTTGTCCAAACCCAACAGCGCCGCTCCACGCAAGCGCGCTGGCCAGAGCGAATTTTCCAAGATGTTTGGAGATCTTCGGTAATTGTCGAATGTGTCCTTTTTTCATCAAATTGCCTCTTTCCCGATATCTTTTCTGTAAAAAGCGCCTTCAAACTCAATCCTCTCCACTGCCTTATAAGCAGTATCTACGGCGCCTTTCAAGGAACTGCTGACCGCAGTCACGCCCAGAACCCGCCCGCCGTTTGTGCGAAGTTGGGAATTTTCCCCCTGGACGCCCGAACAGAACACTTTGCAACCCGGCAGTTTTTCCGCTTCTTCAATGCCCAAAATAGGATGCCCTGTTTCATAAGAATGCGGATAGCCCTCGGAAGCCATGACAACGCAGGCGCTTGCTTTTGGCGGTTCAGTATGGACCTCAGTGGGAATTTCATGGAGTCTTCCGTCAATGGAGGCGCTAAACATTCCCGCTAGGTCGAGTTGTCCGCTCAGACATTGGGCTTCGGGGTCGCCAAAGCGGGCGTTGAATTCGAGAACTTTCAAGCCCTCATTCGTCTGTATCACGCCGGGATACAGCATGCCTCGATAATCCATGCTTTCGGCTTGGCAACCTTCCAGCCACGGATCCAAGATTTCCGTTTGAATTTGCGTTTGAAGGCTCTTTTCGTCATCGGGTTTCCTTGCTGGGCAATGCGCTCCCATCCCGCCGGTGTTCTTCCCTTTGTCGCCGTCTTGCGCTCGCTTGTAGTCTTGGGAAGCGGGAAGCAGATGATAGCGAGTTCCATCGCAAAGCGCATGAATGGAGAGTTCTTTGCCGAATAACCGCTCTTGAATGAGAATTTGATTGCCTGCCTTGCCAAAAATCTTGTTCACCAGAATGTCTTCAATTGCCTTATCCGCTTCTTCTACGGAACCGCACATCAGCACGCCTTTGCCGCCTGCCAGCCCGTCGGCTTTCACCACGCAACGTCCGTCTAACTCCCTAGCGAACTTCCTTGCCTCTATGGGATTGGAAAAGGCGGCGCCTTTGGCTGTTGGAATGCCGTGCCGTTCCATGAAGTGATGCGAGAAGATTTTGGAGGATTCAAAACGGGCGGCCTTTTGGTTGGGTCCAAAAATGCGGAAACCCGCTTTTTGAAACTGGTCGACAATGCCGAGGGCAAGCGGTTTCTCCGGGCCAACAATGGTTAGGTCAGGCTTCTTTTGTTGGGCGAAGTGAAGCAGTTCGTTGACGCTTTCCTCGTGGATGGGAATGTTCTTTACCGGTTTGTTGGGTTTTGTTTCTGATGCCGTGCCGGCGTTGCCTTGGGCGCACCAAATTTGAGAGACATGCTCGGATTGGGCGATTTTCCAAACCAGCGCATGCTCCCGACCGCCTGAGCCAATAACCAAAACTTTCATTCCAAAGCCCCATTTAAGCAAGAATCTTCCATAACGGCAAACCTTTTTGAAAAAAGTTTGACAAAGAAAAAAGAAGCAGGGTAAATTAATTCCAATGAGTTTTGATGATGAAAACTTTTCCGGCTGTTGTCGTGGCCAGAGCGTTAGCCCCGTCCTTTTTGGCAAAACCGCAAATTGAACGCAGTTATGCCAGAGATGTCCCCCCAACACCGCTATAACCGCCGATTGTTCCTCAACGACAATCTGCCGGTGATGCAAAATCTGGACTCCGCTATGTCCGACGCTATCATCACCGATCCGCCCTTCAATTCGAACCGCTTTTACGAGCATAACTTCGGCTCCAAAACCACCGACAAAAAAGGCAAAAAGTGGCCCGGCTTCGAAGACATCTGGACGCTGGACGAAGAACGCGCCGAAGAGCATAAAACCCTCATCAAAAAGCATCCCGACCTCTATCAACTCTGCGCCTTCGCCCGCCAAGCGCATTCGGAATCGATGCAAGCCTACTTGATTTTCATGTCGCTCCGCATCATAGAATGCCACCGCCTCCTCAAAGAAACCGGGAGCATGTTCCTCCACTGCGACCCCACCGCTAACGGCTACCTAAGAATGCTTATGGACTGCGTCTTCGGCGAAGACAACTTCCTCAATGAAATTGCGTGGTGCTACTCAACGGGGGGGCAAGCCAGCGAAAGTTTGCCAAAAAACACGACACCATTCTTTTTTACGCCAGAGATGCGGCGAAACATAAATTCAATCTTCCTAAGCAACCGACCAAAGACGCCAGTCGTTTCAACAAGACCGATGAAGCCGGACGCAAATACTACGATAAAGGGGGGGGGCGATACTATTTGGATGAGGGCGTTGCGGTCACCTCTGTTTGGGAATTTCCGCCTGTGAGGAACGTCAGCAAAGAACGGGCGGATTGGGAGACGCAGAAGCCATTGAAACTTTACACGCGCATGGTTTTAGCCTGTACCAATCCCGGTGATTTGATAATCGATCCGTTTTGCGGATGCGCCACGACTTTGATTGCGGCGGAGAATAATGGTCGTCAATGGATTGGGATTGACCGCGATGAAACCGCTTGGGAAGCGTTATTGAAACAGCTCGGCAAGCTGAACGAGAACTCTTTGGATTATTGGCGCAAGACCCTAGTGCATCCGCGCAAATCCATGCCTCGCAAACTCGACACTTTCGAACCGCTGACCCCGGCGCAAAGGAAGAAGTGGAAGAAAGATTTGTATGCCGATCAAGATCAGCAATGCGCCGGCTGCGATTATCGGTTTGAGAAATGGGCGCTAGAAATGGATCACGATGTGCCGAAGAGCAAAGGCGGCGAGGATGTCTATGACAACTTCCAATTGCTTTGCCCGCGTTGTAATCGGCGCAAAGGCGACCGATTGACACTCCCGCAACTGCGGGCGTTATTGCGGAAAGAAGGCTTGCTGTATGAGCAGCGGAATGAAGTGTACTTCGTGCCGAGCAGACTGCCCGCGCCGCGCCCGCCGAAGAGAGTCAACCGCAAACAAACCAAACTCAAACTCAAAGAAGAAAAACAAATCCTCCGTGAATTTTTTCTCAAAAAAGTTCAATTTTGGTTTGACGTTTGACCACTTTTTATACCATCAAACGATTTCGTTTCTAAAGTTTTCTTTGCCGAAGATGCCGTCCATGAGGAGTCTTAGATAGGCGTTGGCGGAGTGGTCGCAGTGCAGGTGGATGTTTCCTGTTTCTTTGAGCAGGCGATGGCACTCTATCAAGCGTCATCCAGCCATCCCATTTGTTGTCAAAGCCCGGCTTCTTCTTCCGCCTGCTTGCGGGCGATCCAAAAATATGGTCAAATCGCTTCTCTTTGTTGTATAGCGGATCCGTCGCTATCAAATCTACGCAACTAGAATTCAAACCAAGCATAACCTCCCGATTATCCCCTATGAACACGGTCTGATTCTCGCAGTTCAAAGTTGCCATTTGCGCTTCTATTATTCCAGCTAGCCGTCCGCGCCGACCTTCAGTTCCAGTCGTTCCAGCATTACCGCGTTCTATTTGTCTTGCAACATCAGACGATTCCCTTCGAAATTCCATTCACGGCGGTCAGCCGATCCTCCCTGCAATTGCTCCATATTGCGTTCAATTCGATCTCCTTGCGAAATAGACGGATGGTCTTCCGCGTGGACGAATTCAATGGTGAATACCCATATTCCCAATATCTTGTTCATCCGTTCCGAAGCGACCCTGCCAAAAATATCAGAGGCGTTGTCCGGCCTGCGGCTACACCTCTGACGTCGTCCAAGCCATCCAATAAGGTCTCTCTTACTATTTTTAGTTTCATGGCAATATCTTCTCTATCTAAAATCTCTCGAATCGTTTCTTTGACGGCTTGTAGATAGGCTTTGCCTTTCTAATTCTGATGCCTGTCTTGTGTCGGCAAGTCGACAGCGCATTGGCAGTTTATTGGTTGCCGTGTTTCTTGACGTACTTCGTTTGGCGAGTATGGGCGACGGCCTCTGTTTCCGCGCCTCGGTCACCTTGGGAGCGCATCCAAGCGTCTAGTTCCCACGATAGTTCGGCTTTTAGCGCCGCCAAACTAGGTTCGGCAATCAGATTGTTCAAGCAGTGCGGATCGTTGGCCACGTCGTAAAGTTCCTCAGCGGGACGCCGTTGATATTTTTGAACCATTGCCTGGGCGTGTGGGTCTCCGCTTGCAGATTGGGACAGCCAAGAACTCCAAAAGTCCGCCCGATCTCCTCTTTTTCTGGTGACGGCGTTTTTGAACAGGACGTTCGGATGAAGGTTGCGGATGTAGCGGTAGTTTTTTGTGCCGCAGGATCGAATGCCAAAGGCCTCCGAACCGTTGATAATGCCCCGAGTGGTGTGCAGGCTGAAGGTGTAAATTTTATGTTCTCGCGCTCGCCCAAGCAACACGGAAAGAAAAGAGCGCCCGTCCATTGTCGGAGGCGTTTCCAATCCGGCGGCGTCCAAAAAAGTCGGCGCCACATCGCAGTATTCCACAAGCGCATCAGACTTTGACGCGGGCGCGATTTTGCCCGGCCAACGCGCGATCATGCCAGAGGCAAGTCCCAGCTCATAGCAAGTCCACTTGGCAAAGGGAAAGCCAGAGCCTTGCTCCGAAACCACGACGACCAAGGTGTTTTCCCGCAGTTTGTGCTGATCCAACATTGCCAGCAAGGCGCCGCATTGAGCGTCAAAAAAGGTGATCTCAGCCAGATAACGAGAATATTGAAGGCGCGTTTCCTTCGTATCCACAAAGCTCGGCGGCAACGAAACAGACAAAGGCGGATAGTCCGATGGATCGCCCTTGGTGTAGGGGGTGTGCGGTTCGTTGGAACAGGCAAAGAGACAGAACGGCGTCCCGGCTGCTTTGGATTCCGCCATCAGTTTTTCGATTTCGGGATAAGGATGCGGTTGCTTCGGATCGGCATTCTTAAACTCGTTGGAATACTCAAAGGGAAAGGCCTCGCGCGGCGCAATGTGGCTTTTGCCGGAAAGCGCGACGCGATAGCCGGCGTCCTTCAAATAATGCGCGATAGATTTTGTGCCGGGATAAACGCAAGTATGGTTGGGCCAAGCGCCGGACTTCACGGGATAAATGCCGGTATACAAGTTGTGCCGAGTTGGTGAACACATCGGCGCGGCTTGAAAACATCGAGAAAACTGCATGCCCTCGCTGGCCAGCCGTTTGAGATGAGGCGTTTTGGCCTGCCCGCCATAGACCTCCATGTCCAAATAAGTGCAGTCGTCCGCAATGATGAACACAAAGTTCGGACGCTCCGCACCAACGCAGGAGAGCCCCGCCATCGCTAAAAAAGTGAGGAAGAGAAAAATTGGACGCATAACAGAGAATTCAAAACGCATTCGCCCGCTTGTCGGCTTCCGAAGCCTTCTTCTTGTGATGTTCAACACTCTTTTAATCATCTCAGTTTTTGTTCTCCTCTGAACGGCAATTCGGGACAATTTTTCCGCAGCGACTTTTCAAAAGTAGTCTTCCCGGTCACATCGACGTTCGGCCTCTTTCTTCAAAAATAATCCTCTCTATCGTTTGTCTCCGGCTTTTCTTTCGCAAAGACGTACTTGAACGCCCATATGAAAAACAAACCAAGAAGCGTTAGCGCAGACAGCAACGACATCAGAAGGCCGATCAATGCCAATGCCATCAGCAGAAAAATCTCCCGCCATAATCATAATTAATCACCTGATTAACCAACGAGCTTACCAAAGACATCAAAAACCCAAGAACCAGAAAAGCCAAACTTGCAACTGCCGCCTTTTTATTGTCCTAACAACTTCGTTTTTTCGTCTAACACTATATCCACAACCTCGCCGAACAGTTCAAACTTTATCCTTCAGAGAATGATTGCTTGTCTTTGTCGAATTGTTCGTCGAAAATGATGTTGGAGGCGGGAAAGTCAATGCGCTTGCAGTATTCGGCGGATTCTTTGGCGCCGTGATCGCGATCCATGCCTCCGTCCTCCCATTCCACAGAAAGCGGCCCGGAATATCCGACGTCGTTGAGAGCGCGGATGATTCGCTCAAAATCCACCTGGCCGCGTCCAACGGATTTGAAATCCCAATAGCGGTTGGAGCTGTGAAAGTCGGTATGACCGCCAAACACGCCGGCTTCGCACAAGTGATCGTGCCAATAGACGTCCTTCATATGAACGTGAAAAATCCTCTCTTTGAATTTGTGAATGAACTCAACGTAATCCACACCTTGATATCCAAGATGGCTGGGATCGTAGTTGAAGCCAAAGGCCGGATGGCGGTCAACGGCCTCCAACGCGCGCTCGGCGGAAGCAATGTCAAAGGCGATTTCCGTAGGATGAACTTCCAGCGCGAACTTGACGCCATTGGCTTGAAAGACGTCCAAAATCGGCCCCCAACGCTCGGCAAAGTCTTTGAATCCAGCGCGAACATGCTCTGGCGCGTTTGGCGGGAAGGAATAGATCAACGGCCAAATGGAACTGCCGGTGAAGCCGTTGACAATCTTAACGCCGAATTTTTTGGCGGCAACGGCGGTCTTTTTGACTTCTTCGGCGGCGCGTTGCCGAATCGCCTCCGCCGCGTCGTAGTCATAACCCGGCTGCCACGGAAACGAACTGACGCCTTCCCCCCAGATGTAGGGAGGCAGGATTTTCTCGTGACGCGGGTCGATATTGTCGCAAACCGCTTGGCCAACCAGATGCGTCGAGATCGCAAAGCACTGCATGCCGTGGCTTTCCAGCAGTCGGCGTTTGGCTTGGCAGTAAACGGCGTCGGCCTTGTCCACTTCAAAATGATCCCCCCAACAGGCCAATTCCAAGCCATCGTAGCCAAATTCCTTCGCCTTTTGGACTATCTTCTCGCAGGGCAAATCGGCCCACTGGCCGGTAAATAATGTAATCGGGCGCGCCATAAATAAATACAATCGTCGTTTGCGTTCTGTTATTAAAAGCGGCAAGCGTAAAGAAGCCTCCGTTCACAATCAAGCGAAAATGAACCCCAGTCCGTTTGCGCGCTCATTGCCGCCGCCGATGCATCGAAAATCCGCCCGCCAACAAAAAAAAGCCGAGTCCAACCAAAATTCCCGGCGCAATCGGCTCCACGTCTTCCGGCCATAAATCGCTTTGCCTTGCTGCAATGCAAGCGAATATTCCCAGCAGGCAGCCGGCTACTGCGATGCCTTGCGAACACCTCTTCCCGCTCAAAAGAAGGAGTAGCAAGGGAACAAAAGCGCTCCCCAAAATGTTCCAAGCGTCCAAAACCACGTCGAAGACAGAACGCTTCCCCGAAACTGCAAACAAACCGGCCGCCGTCAACACCAAAGCCGTCATCGCCTTGGCAAAGGCCACATTCTTTTTGCCGCCCAAAAGATCGTGCGTCAACGCCGCCGAACAAGACAAAATAATCGAGTCCGCAGTGGACATTGCCGCGGCAAACAAAGCCGCCAAAATGACACCGGCAAAAATTCCCGGCAAAAACTCCTGAGCCAACTTCAGCAAGGCCAACTCTTGATCAAACTGCTCCGCATCCAGGAAAAGCAGACGACTCAGCAAACCGACCGCCAGCGTAAATCCGCAAAAAAGAACATACCAACCATAATAATAAAGCCTCATTCGGCTCACATTTTTTTCGCTATCCAAACACATATAGCGAATGACAACGTGCGGCTGTCCCAAAACTCCCAACCCCGCAAACAGCCAGCCGGCAATGAACAAAAGCACTTCCCACACAGGCTTCGCTGGAAAAATATCCAAGTAATCCGCCGGTAATTTTTCCGCCGCCAATGCCTTTTCGATCCCGTTCCATCCGCCCAAGCTGTGCAGGCCAATCGCCACCAAAACAAACATCCCCGCCGCCATCACCACCGACTGCGCCGCATCCGTCCAAATCGAAGCGCGAATGCCCCCAAACGCGCTGTAAGATAAAATAATCACGCCGCCAACCACCACGCCGACAACGCTCGGCCAGCCCAGCAAAACCGACGACGCCTTCGCCCCCGCAATCAACTGCCCCGACGCATACAACGTCAGCACAACAATGGTCACTCCCCCCGTCAACCGTTGCAAAGCGCGATCATGCCGCCCTTGCCAATATCCCAAAAGCCCTCCAAAAGATTCCACCCGCTCGTCGTTCGCCCGCCGCCGAATCGCTCTCACCCCCAAAAAAGACACGGTCAAATCCCCCACAATCCAACCAAACATCATCCACAAAGATGACAAACCCGTTGCATAAGTCGTCCCAATCATCCCCGTGAACATAAACCCGCTATTGTTCGTGGCGATGGCCGAAAGCCCCACCAACGCCGGAGGCACAGACTTCCCCGCCAACAAATAATCCCGCGTGCTTTTCCCGGCAAACCGAGAAGACCACAAACCAATCCCCAGAAAAGCCAGAAGAAAAAAAAGAAAACTGAAATAAACAAACATCACGCGGAAACACTCAAACCGCCGCCGCAAAAAAGTCTCCGCACAATCCCCCGCGCAAAAACCAAAACCGCTTGCTACGCTCATTGAGAAATTTTTCCACCAGCGGAAACAACAACCCTAAAGAATTCCTCTTGCAAATCAAGCCTCCCTACTCAAAACAAAACCAACCCGCCTAAAATCCTCTTTGCTTCGCAACCCCCCAAAACCAATACGGACAGAATACTAAGCTGTTGCCGAAGGCCTGCTGATCGATTGGAAACCGCAAATCCTCCCCTCCTCGCCTACCCCCTCAAAAAAACCTCGCCGCAAAACAAACCCAAAGACGAAGTTTTCCCAATCCTTTCCCCAAACCAGCAAAAACTCCAAATAATCCCCTCGGCAAAAATAAGACAAAAAAGTTCAAAAAGCCTGCAACCCATCCAAAAACGCCGCATCTTGCTCTCGATCCCTAAATCTCTTGTCGTGAGATTCTTTGAAAATCGGGTCTCCCGCTCAGATGTCATAGTTTGATTTTTGACTTGGGAGAGCCGATATGCTCCTTCCCTGTTGCCTCGGCAAACAGGCGGAGTTCTTCGCGTTTTTTCCGACAGAGAATAATTGGTCAGGCCTGACGGCCACGGATCAGAAAGAACAACAGTGTATTTATTCGACGATATGAAAAACTCCTCTTTTTATTGGAACTGGTTGGCTCGCGTAGCCAAAGCAAGCAACCCGCAACGCCAAGCAGTTGTGAAATCGGCGGCCTCCCAGTCCCCGATCAGCGGAAAAACAGCCATCCTTGCGGTTGCAACAATAATCGTGGTTGCCTTGACAACCCCAACCACCGGCCCATCGGCCGAAATCCCCGAACTTCCCGATCTGCCCGATCCTCCGGCAATCACAGGCCCCTATTTTCCGCCCTTCCCGCCTGGGGTCATGAGTTGTTCAGCCCAGTGGAATTCGAGGAGAGCGACAATCTCACAGGATCATGCAAATTGGCAAAAAGCAATCGAAAGAACTTACTACGCCAAACGCAAACCCTTCTACGACGCACAGGACGCAATATTCGATGAGCAGGACGAAATTCTCGCTCAAATAGAAAAGCTGAACGAGGAATGGTTCAGGCTGTCCATGTCTCCCAACAGTGGTTCTGCCGCTAGCGTAGCAAGAATGAAGCAGATATCGGACGAATTTAGAGCTAAGAGCAAGGAGATTGAGAAATTGCAGGAGAAAATTGGCAAGATAAGCGAGAGATTAGGGGAAATTGAGGACTGGCGCAAAAAATGGTTGGCTTGGGCGGGTGAAAAGAGACTAAAGTCAATAGAAGCAGCAGACGCTGAGTATCAAGATTGTCTTGCCAACGAAAGAGACGACGACTAAGATGGCTGAGTAGAAAACACAAAGCAAAGAGGAGTCTATGACTATGAGAAAGCAAGGTTACGCAATTATCGGGATCGGTTTGGCAGCGTTGGCAGGAATCTTCTGGCTGGCGAAATTTCACAGCAATGAAAAAACAACGATAACCGCCATCGAACCGACAGCCCCAAACCAAGAAACAACGGCCACTTCGAAAACGGAGCAGAAGGTCGATCATTTTGCTGGAATGAGAAGGCAATTGCCTTCGTTTATCGATTCTCAAACTGAGGGGGACAAAACCATAGAAGCAGAACTGAAAAAAGAAAAAACTTACGAGAACAGTCCGCGAGGTAGTCATCTGGAAACTTACCGGGATGACGGAGAATACATGATTGATCTGAGCAAAAAGCGAATAGCAGAGTATAAGAATTCAGATGCGGCGGGACGAGCTGTACTTGACTTGGACGACTGGATTATAAGGCAAAGGAAGCGGAGGTATGGTGAGTATCTAGATGTCATGTGGGAGGCACTTGATCGCACAGGAAACACAAATCTATATCGCCCTCAAGACCTGCCTGCTAACACGGCCACCGTTGCCGAAGAAAAAGCAACAAAGGCAATTTCTAAAATCAAAACCGGCTGGGCGAGAGAGCCGGAACCTTGGCAAGAAGTGGCCGCTTTCCTAAGAGATCGTAGAGACTTCTCCCAAACAGAACTCAACCAAGGCGACCCCGAAGACCCCAACTGGCACGCCGATCATATCCAATGGATCGAGCAAACCGCTCAAACCATCGGCATCCCCTTAGACAACCCCGATGACGAAAGCTGGATTCAAGAGAAAATCGCCGCCGCCAAAGAACAACGCTATCAAGACTTAGACGCCCCTTTGATTGAAGAACTCAAAAAGATTGACGAAGAAATGGCCGCTGCTTTTGAAGCTTGGGCAAGAGAACCTGATGGCAAAGACAAAGAAGTAGCCACCCGACACAACCAACTAATCAAACAGCGGAAACAACAACTTGCAAAGCAAGAACATGAGCGGCACTATCGAGAAGAGATGGCGCGCAATCCCGTCTTCAAAGAGATGGAGCGAGAACGCCAGCGCAAAGAACGCATAAAAGCCCGCCAAGCCGAAGAGCCAGCGCAAGAAACGCCTACTTCCTCAGAAAGCGAGTAAGCTATCTTTTCCGCTTTGCATAGACATGCTTAGGCTTCCACAACCAACTAAGTCGTTGTCCATATAAGAGAAAACTAGACTTGTTCTCTGGATCTTGTGCTCATTCTCAGGAACAAGCAAAGCCATCATAAGATTGTCATGCCGGGCTTGTTTT
This sequence comes from Limisphaerales bacterium, assembly GCA_965203425.1. Lineage (GTDB taxonomy): Bacteria > Verrucomicrobiota > Verrucomicrobiia > Limisphaerales > AAA164-E04 > UBA2970. Next base: position 2,444,783 of record OZ241891.1, read on the forward strand.
ACAATCTAGATTGTTATTCACCATGTTTCCTCTTCTTTTTCCTCTTATCCATCAAAACCTACATGGCCAATTCTCTCTTCAATTGCTATTGACGCCTTTTTCTTTTCTAATTCGTTGTGCCGCAATATTATCCAACCCGCTCTATTCAGTCGGCTGTCGAGCGAACATTTTGTGGATGCTTGGGATAAGGAGAGGGCAAGATTGCGCTTTATGATTTGAGAAAGAACTGGGGATGTAGAAAAGCTGCCGAGTGGGTTGTTTCTTCTCTGCTTTTTGGGTTTGGGAAACATCGGCTTCTTGGGGAGTCGAGGAGGGAAGTGGAACTTTGAAGCTGAGGCTGATTTGCAAAGCTTTTGAGTAAGATTAGGGAATGTGGCAAACTTGTTTTGCGGGGTTCGAAGAGAGATTGTTAGCAAGAGCGGATTGGTGGTTTTTTGGCAAGTGTTGTTTATAGGTTGGGGTATAGGTTGCGAAGAGCCAAGAGAGTGTAGGCGGTGACGAGGACGGGGTCTTTTTCCCACCAACGGGTGTTGTCGTTTCTCCATTGGCCTTCGGCGCGCTGGAGTTGTAGGAGTTTTAAAGCCAGTTCTTTTGCCCAGTGAATGGGTTTTCCTTTTTGGGTTTGGAGTTCCCGGATTCCGGACAAGTTGAGGGCTTTGGACATGGTATAGTAGTAGTAGTAGAGGCCTTGGGCGCCCATGCCGGGGTTTTCGTCGAGGGTGTAGTTGCGCTGTAGCCATTGGCGGGCGGCGGCGATTCGGGGGTCGGCGGCGTCCATTTCGGCGTAGATATAGCTGAGTAGGCCGGCGTAGGAGATGCTTCCGTAGGAGCGGAGGGCGACGCGGCCGTCGGGCAGGATGGTTTCACCGGCCTTGCTGTTGCCGGGAAAGTAGATGAATCCGCCGCGGTTGGCGGGATCGCCGGAGACCCAAGATTGCGGGTTAGTTTCGGGCAGGTTTTGGCAGTTTTGAACGAAGCGCACGGCGGCATCCCAGTCCAAGCGATCTGCGCCGGGAACGTCGCGGGCGAGATGTTGGCTGTGATAGAGGGCTTCGAGCGCGAGGACGGTGTTGGATAAGTCGGAATGGGGATAGCGGTCGCCGTAGCCAACGCCGCCGTCCAGCGGATTGTCTGGTTCTCCGATTGTTCCGAAGTCTTGTTGGCCTCGGATCAAGTAGTTTCGCGCTTGCCGAATGGTTTCGGCGTAGGCGGGATTTTTGGCGGTGACAAGGGCGAGGACCGAGACTGCCGTGTTGTAGTTCATCAGTGACTCGATGCGATAAAGGCCGCCGTTGGGTTGCACGGAGTTGAGGAGGTATTGGTAGCCTTTTTTGAGCGCTTTGGCTTTTTTTGCCGCGTGATGTTCTTCGGGATCGCTTTGCAAGGCTGTCAAGGCCAAGGCGGTAAGGGCTGGATAATCGGCGTCTGACCACGATCCGTTGGCGGCTTGTTTGGACAATAGATAATCGCAGCCGCGATCTACCGCTCGGGCGATTTCTTTTTTGAGCGATATGTCCGGCGGGTGGACGGAAATTGGTTCGGCGATTGTTTTAGAGCATGTCCAAAGGACAAGCGCCGACACAATGCTTGTGGGGGAGAAAAGGCTGTTCTTTTTCATCCTGTTCTTACGAATCATTGCTGTTTTTGCGTTTTCTGAGGCCGGTTTTCGGCGAAAGCCATCGGCGTTGTCGTTTTTTCTTTTGTTCTGGAACAAATTTAAGCTGCTTTCTTCTAATAAAATCCAGCCAAAAAGTCGCTTCAAATTTATCCAGAAAATTCCTTTACATGATTTTCCAAGGGGATATGCTAGGTTTTTGTTATTGCGAATTATCGAGGCACGAGAGGCAAATCGTATGGAATCAAAGTCGAACACGATCGAACAATTTCGATTGCACGATGACGACACGGGGTCGGCAGACGTTCAAGTGGCGCTGTTGACCAGTCGGATCAATAATTTGACCGAGCATCTGAAAGTCAACCGCAAGGACGTCAGCTCGCGGCGCGGTCTTTTGATGATGGTGAGCAAGCGGCGGAGATTGTTGAATTATCTCGACCGCAAAGACCACAACCGCTACGTTGCGCTGACGAAACAGCTGAATCTCCGACGCTGATCGCCCGCCTCTCGCATGGAATTCGACGACTTTTTCGCCCCTCAACCGAGCGCGTTTCGGGGCAAAACATTTACTGGAAGCAAAAGCGCATCCCGCTCGCAAGTCGGCAGAGGCCGGCCAATCGGACGCGGCGCGGCTTTTGCTTTTTCAATCTTTAAAACAGAAATCTTGAACCCAAGCCGCAAACGCCGAGGCGCCGAGAGATTTCTTTCAGCTCCGTAGCCGTGAGAACGTGGCTGAAAGAAGTTCCTCCGTCCCGGCGTTTGCGCATTAGACATTATGCCGGAAACAATTAGCATCAACGCGGGCGCCAGCCCGATTCACATTTCCACCGGAGAAATCGCCAAACAAGCCGACGGTTCCGTCGTTGTTCAACTTGGCGAAACCATTATTCTCGTGGCCGCAGTGGCCGCCGCAACGGCTCGTCCGGGACAAGAGTTTTTCCCGCTTACCGTCGACTTTCGCGAGAAAGCGTCCGCCGCCGGGCGTTTTCCGGGCGGCTACTTCAAACGAGAAGGCCGGCCGACGGAAAAGGAAATCTTAACTTGCCGCCTTACAGATCGCCCGATTCGGCCGCTGTTCCCAAAAGGCTGGCTTAACGAAGTTCAAGTCCAAACCATTCTCTTGAGCGCCGACAGAGAAAACGACCCGGACGTGCTCAGCATTCTGGGCGCTTCTGCGGCGCTTTCTATCAGCGACATCCCTTGGGCGGGTCCGTTAGGCGCCGTTCGAGTTGGCCGGGCGCGCGGCCAATTTATTGCCAACCCCACTTACCCCCAACGCGAGGAGAGCGATCTTGACCTCATTTACGTCGGCAACGAAAACGACATGGTTATGTACGAAGGATCCGCCCAAGAAATCCGTGAAGACGATTTCTTAGCGGCGCTGGAATTCGGCCAAAAATGCTGCGCCCCCATGATCGCCGCCCAAAAGGAACTCGTCGAGAAAATCGGCAAGCCCAAACGTCGCGTCGAAATCCCCCAAGTTCCTGACGAAGTCCTCACAGAAGCTCAAGCGCTTGCCGGCGACCGGGTGATCCCCGCTCTGCTTACCCCCGGCAAACTCGAACGAGAAACCGCCTGGAACACAATGGCTGAAGAAATCGGCGAAGCGTTGCGGGAAAAACACGGAGAGGAACTCGTTTCCGAAGCCGTTCTCAAAGACATTTTCTACCAAATCCAAAAATCGGCCGTGCGCTCTTTGATTCTCGACAAAGGACAACGGCTGGACGGACGCGCTTTTGACGATCTTCGCGCCATTTCCGGGCGAGTCGGATTGCTTCCGCGAGTGCACGGCTCCGCTCTGTTCACCCGCGGCGAAACCCAAGCCCTCGTGCAGGCGACGCTCGGTACCGAAGACGATGCTCAAGCCTTTGACTCCTATTCTGGCGGCGGCGAAGAAAAACAGTTCCTTCTTCATTACAACTTTCCTCCCTTCTCCGTCGGCGAGACCGGCAGGATTATGGGGCCGGGACGGCGAGAAATCGGACACGGCGCTTTGGCGGAACGCTCTCTGGAACCGGTCCTTCCTCTGGAAGACTTCCCTTACGCCATTCGCGTCGTTTCAGAAATCACTGAATCCAACGGCTCTTCCTCTATGGCTACCGTCTGCGGCGGCTCTCTTGCTCTGATGGACGCCGGCGTTCCCATCGCCGGCCCTGTTGCCGGCATCAGCATCGGCATCTGCGCCGAACAATCCGAGTCGGGAGAAATCGGACGCTACCAACTGCTCACCGACATCATGGGATGGGAAGACGCTTTTTGCGACATGGACTGCAAAATTGCCGGCACTGCCAAAGGCATCACCGGATTCCAGCTCGACCTCAAACTGCCCGGCATCTCTCACCAAATCATGGCCCAAGCATTGGCCCAAGCCCAAGTGGCCCGCAGCCAAGTCCTGGCGCAAATGGCCGAAACATTGGCCGAGCCGCGCAAAGAACTCAGCCCTCACGCCCCAAAAATCACAACCGTTTTCATCAATCCCGACAAAATCGGCGCCCTCATCGGCCCCGGTGGGAAAAACATCAAACGCCTCGTCGAAGAATCCGGTTGCGAAATCAACATCGAAGACGACGGCGAAGTCAAAATTTACTCCCTTGCCGAAGAGGGTCTCAAAATTGCCCAAGCCGAAATCGAAGCCCTCACCGCCGAAATCCAACTCGAGAAAATCTATCGCGGCAAAGTCGCCTCCATCAAAGACTTTGGCTGCTTTGTCGAAGTCTTTCCCGGCCAAGACGGCCTTTGCCACATCAGCGAGCTGGCCAGCTTCCGCGTCAAACGAACCGAAGACATCGTCAAACTCGGCGACGAAATTTGGGTCAAATGCATCGAAATCGACGACAAAGGCCGGGTTCGCCTCAGCCGCAAAGCCGCCATGGAACAGCGCGACAAAGAAATGGCCGAAGAAGCCGCCGCAGCTGAATCTTCCAAAGAAACCCACCGCCAAACCGACGACAACAGACAAACACCAATCAAAAACCGGCCGTAAACCGCCGCGCTGGAAAAAACTCAAAAAATGTTGACAAACACCGAGAATCCGCATTAAAAAATTTCCTGTTTGACCGAGCAGCTAATAAATTTTGGAAAAAACGCTGAATGGTATGAAATCAAAAATTGAAATCGTTAAAATGAAACGAACATTTGGATTGCTTTTGGCCGCCGCCTGCTTCGCCGGCGGATTCGGGCAAACAACGGCGCAATCGCCTTGCCAGCAGGAATACGCAAAGAATTTGTTTGCTATCGCTTGGCTTGACCGACAATCGCACGCATCGGAAATCCGTTCGAGTGATTTTTTTCATCGGTTTATTTTGTACAGTTGGAAACCTCGGACCACACAACAGGCGATTGGCAACAATATTCATTATGTCGGTACTGTTGTTAGGCGGACAGTTCACTTTTTTGATGAGAAGAAAGAGTTTGTTGTGACTTCCAACGGATTCAATTCCAGAGCGGTGTTTGGCGAACAAAAAGAGGAGTCAATCATCTTTTACGTGAAAGTGGCAGAAAGCGATCCGCCTTGTTTCCCTGATGAGGCGCTGAAGGTGGAGATTTTCCCCAACCGAAGAATCGCCCTTATCACGCAGGCGGAATCTGGTTTGCGGCGCATGTTGCCAGTGCAAAGATTTGTGGGCGATAAGGATGATGGATGGCGTTACCCTCAGTACTTTGTGAAAGAACCGCTAACCGCTGTTAACTTTGGACACCTTGGCGACGGCACCGGCAAGAGTAGCCAGCCGCCAAAAGAAAAATCATCACCATCACCTCCTAGAAATAGCCAGCCTGTCTTCTAATGAGAAAAAAAGACTTGACTCTTGGTGGAGAGTGAGATATTAGTGAACAGGATTTCGGATATTGATTAGAAACCAGTAAATTGAGAAAATCATGAGCGAACAAAGAGAGAAAATTGGCAAGTTGCTAAAGATTGCCGATTCAGGTGACGAGGAGGCGCAGTTTGTGTACGGACTCTTACGGCTTAAAGGGGGGAACGGAGTGGTGAAAAACGAGATAGAAGCGGTGGGGTATTTATCGAAGTCTGCGGACAGCAAGGGAAGAAGAGACCATCGTGATGGGGAGGGCTATCCATTCGCAAGTTATTACTTTGGATTGTTTCACCACGGAGAATACGAAGCTTTGCGTGAGCGTTTCTTTGTTGGCCCAGAACATGCATGGCCATATTTCGATAAAGCAGCTTGGAATGGCGGCATTGTTGATGCCATGGTCAAGCTTGCCCAAATTGGAGAAGAAGCAAAAGTCTCCTACGAAAAAAGCCCGTACCCTAGACCACTCATGTACCACAAAGTGGAAAATCTGTTGATTCCTTGCGCTTGGGCGTATTTAGCGAAAGCGCGAGATCATGCTGAAGCAGACAAACTTGTTCGGCATTTTGAACAGGAGGAGCCTTCAACGGCGAATAATCCTGATCTCTTGCAAGAAGCTCAAAATGAAGCAGATGAGTGGAATCAAAGAATTGTCTGGGAAGCAAAACCCCCTTCAATAGACGAGATTATTGAGAAACATGAAAAGCGGAGCGGGAAACAAGATTAAAGGGGCTTACGTTGAGGAGAAGTTTGGCGGAGCAATTGACGGTAGAATCAGAGCATCCGCATTTGCCGGCGACATTTATTGCGCTAAATCGACGATGAAAAATGAACCATCCAGGGAACCAATCAGAAAATTTGGGGAACCAATAAATACACTGCTTATATCCCATTATTTATGTAAGACTGCCATCGAAAATAAAGTCGTAGTGGAAGAAAAATACGGGAATAGAAGAGTGCCTTTTATTACAGATGCATTATTATGGCATAGCGTAAGCATGTATTACTCAATCTTTAAAACCCCAGAGTGGAAAACAAAGGAAAAGGAACAATTCAGAAAGAAGCTTAAGGAATATAAAACTGAAGATGAAAATGAAGATAACAATGAAGAAGAGTCTAAATGTGAAGATGTTTCTCTTACACGAGCATTCGACTACTTCTTACTTTTAAGAGATAAAAATATAGCCCACAGAGATGAAAACAAACCAAAAGAAACGCTAAAATTGGGGATATCTTTGGTGGAGGATGATAGTTATGAAATAACACAAGGGGAAATAAGAGCTATATCTTTTCCACCTAGAAATGAACTTTTTCGGCTTTCCAACAAGCCATATGCTATACTCACCTACATAAAAAACATATCTTTACAAATAATGCCATTCTTAGACTTAATAAAAGCCACCATAAAAATATATCATTCAAAAGAACAACCGCCACTACCCCCGCTATAAGATGGCCAATCAATTTGAAATGTTTGCGTCCGCACAGGGAAAGCCAAAAGAAGGGTTGCCCAAAACATGGCGCGAAATGTCGGCTTGGCGATGCAAGTTATGCGACCTTGAGGCCGGCACCACAGATTCCGCTCAGGCGCACGCCGATGAGAAAGAACACGAGCTGACCTTGAGCGGTTTTTTATTTTAAAACCGTCGTTTTTTCATTCCTAATCTCTTGGCAAAAGGTTTGTCTGCTTGATTTTCATGCGTTTCGTTGGTTTAATCTTTGGCTGATGCCACAACAGCAAACCATTCGCCAGCCCGCCTCTTTTGACGGGGTGGGGTTGCACAGCGGCCACAAGGTTCGCATGACTTTTCTGCCGGCGCCGCCCAACGGCGGCATTCGGTTTCGCCGCGTGGATTTGGAGAAGAAGCCGGAAATCCCCGCTTCGGTGGACAGCGTCAGCGACACCACGCGCTCCACAACGCTTTCCAAAGGAAAAGTCAAGCTGCACACGGTGGAACACGTGCTGGCCGCTTTTCAAGGCATGGGCATCGACAACGCCGTTGTGGAGTTGGACGCCAATGAGCCGCCGATTGCCGACGGAAGCGCCCGCGAATACTGCCGGATGATCCAAGATTCCGGGACAACGCTTCAAGCGGAGGACAAAGACCCTTTGATTGTCACAACGCCCCTCTCGATTACTTTGGAAAAGGCAATTTTGTCGATCTTTCCCCACGACGGATTCAAGGTCAGTTGCACCAGTTCCGATGACAAAGGCCGTTTCACGCAGTTTTACAGCTTGGAAATCACGCCCGATTCGTGGGAACGAGAAATTGCGCCCGCCCGAACTTTTTGCTTTTTTGAAGAGATTGAGTTCCTAATCAAGAATGGATTAATCAAAGGCGGCAGCTTGGAAAACGCCGTGATTATTCGCGACGACGTGGTTTTGACTAACGAACCGTTGCGTTATCCGGAAGAATTCGTCCGCCATAAGATTTTGGACGTCATCGGGGATCTTTCTTTGGTAGGGAGGCCGATTCAAGGACACGTCATCGCCGTCCGCCCCAGTCATCAGGCCAACTGCCAACTAGCCAAAGAACTTTGCCGACGCGAAAAACAGAATGCGGCGCGCAATCTCGCTTTCTCTCCGCCGCCCGAAAAATCGTCTTCTAAAATTGATTCGGTTGTTGCGCCGGCTTTGGAAGTTCCTGCGGACGACGGCAATGGGCTCGAAATGGAACAGATCATGAAAATCCTGCCGCATCGCTACCCGTTTCTCATGATCGACAAAGTGCTGCAAATCACAAAAACAACCATCCTTTGCCTGAAGAACGTCACCATCAACGAGCCTTATTTTCAGGGGCATTTTCCGGGACATCCGATCATGCCCGGCGTTTTGCAATTGGAGGCGATGGCGCAAGCGGCCGGCATTTTGACCCTGAACAAGGCCGAAAACTGGGGGCAAATCGCCTACTTCATCTCCGCCGAAAACGTCAAGTGGCGCAAACCCGTCAAACCCGGCGATGCTTTGCTCATCGATATCGAGCTCATCAAAGGCCGGGGAAAAATCGGCAAAGCCAAAGGCCGCTGCAAAGTCGGAAAGGACGTGGTCAGCGAAGGCGTGGTCACTTTCATGCTACGGGACGCTTAAGGACAATTGAACCGCCGCCGTGATTCATCCTAGCGCAATCATTCACAAAGGCGCCCGCATCGGCAAAGACTGCGAGATCGGCCCCTATTGCGTCATCGGAGAAAACGTGGTTTTGGGCGACCGTTGCCGTCTGCTTTCCCACGTCGTTGTGGACGGCCACACCGTCATCGGCGAAGACAACCAGTTCTTTCCCTTCAGCAGCATCGGCCTCCGCACGCAAGACCGCAAATGGAAAGGCGGCCTCACCCGCACTTGCATCGGAAATCGCAACATTATCCGCGAATCCGTGACCATCAACAGCGCAACCGGCGACGGAGAATCCACCGTCATCGGTTCTGACAATCTTCTGTTGGCCTATTGCCACGTCGCTCACAACGTCGTCTTAGGCAATCATGTCATCCTGTCTAACGCCGCCACATTGGCTGGTCACGTCATTGTGGAAGACTTCGCCGTGATCGGAGGTTTGGCCGGAATTCACCAATTCTGCCGGATCGGCAAACATTCGATGACCGGCGGCTGCGCAAAAGTCGTCCGAGATGTTCCCCCCTTTATGATCGCGGACGGGAATCCCGCCCGAACCCGCTCGATCAACAAAATCGGACTAGAACGGCACGGCTTTGCCGCCGAAACTCAAAACACCCTCCGCCAAGCTCACAAAATTCTCTTCCGCAGCGGCTTGAACACTTCCGCCGCCGCCGAGCAAATTCAAAAAGAACTGCCCCTCTCCCCAGAAATTCGCCACCTCCTCCAATTCATTCAAAACTCCCAAAGAGGGCTGGCGTAAGTCTTTTGCCTCGCCGAACCATTGAATTCTGGGAAAACATCCATCCTTGCATTCGCCGCGCAAGACAACGAAAGATAAACAAAGAGATCAACGGCTTTGAAGCAGGAAAAATGGTCGGAACGACAGGATTCGAACCTGCGACATCCAGCTCCCAAAGCTGGCGCTCTAGCCAAGCTGAGCTACGCTCCGGCCGAAGACCGAACATTATTCATCAAACCCATCGGCGACGCAACCCATTTCGCTCCTCCCAAATCCACCTTTTTTAGAAGATCCCAAAAACAGCAGAACAACCGCTCCTTTGGAAAACGCTTTTTCACGGCCATCAACGTAATCATAATCCTCAGCATTTACCCACTTCCAATTGGGACGATCTGTCCTGTAAATTCCAAACTAACAATACCAGATTTCAGACCAAACTCCGGAGCCGTCAGAAGGAACGACTTCCATGTCAAATTCGCTAGACGTCGTCATATCGCAATCCGTCAATATCACTTCGGAAACGACGAGAATACCCGATTGCGATTGCTGGATTGGCGCGGTGAGCAGGCTGATGCTGACAACAGCGGCCGCAGTAGCGGAAACCGTTTTCTTGGACTCTGAAACGGCGACCGCAACACAAGCCTCCAAAGCATTCATTGAACCAAATATATTAGCCATCGATGAGAAGAGCGATTCCCGGCGGCAACTAGTGGTGGTTTTGCCGATGGAAAGGGAATTTCCGCGCGGCTCTTCTTCCAAGTGAGTTTCGCAATCTATTTTTTGGGAACAGACCAAAGAAGGCTTGGGGAAGAAATGAATTCAACTTTTCGAATCCAATTTTTCCTTTCTGGGCTTGATTGTCTTTGAGGAATTCTCCAGCATTTTTTGAAAAACTGGAAGGAGCGAGGGCGCAATGGGTTTGTGGCCGGGGCTTTTCAAGAAATGCTGGATCTAATGTTTCTTCGATGGATGATTGTCGGCCTGCGGGTTTTGTTGTTGGGGATGGTTTTGCTTTCCCATTTGGCGCAGGCGCAGGAAGGAGACCGCAAAGACCCTAAGGGGATGGTGCAGGAGGAAGTTTGGCGGCGCTTTGCCGTGCCGCCGGCGCCGGCGTTGAGTCCGTCTGAGGCCTTGTCTTCGTTCACCGTGCCGTCGGATTTTCGGGTGGAATTGGTGGCGAGCGAGCCTCTGGTGGGAGATCCGGTGGAGATTGAGTTTGATCCCGACGGTCGTTTGTGGGTTGTGGAAATGCGCGGCTATATGCCGAATCCTGCGGGAACGAACGAAAGCGACCCGGTGGGGCGGATTGTAGTTTTGGAAGATGTAGACGACGACGGGCGCATGGATCGGAGTGTCGTTTTTTTGGATCAGTTGGTGATGCCGCGGGCCTTGGCCGTGTTGAAGGATGGGGTATTGGTTGCCGAGCCTCCCAATCTCTGGTTCTGCCAAGATTGGGACGGCGACTTGCGCTGCGATGAGCGGCGCTTGCTGGATAATAATTATGCGGCGCAGAATGATCCCAAGCTGGGGAAAAAGTCCAACCCCGAACACGCCTCCAACGGTTTGCTCTGGGCAATGGACAATTGGATTTACAGCGCCAACCATACGGCTCGATTTCGATTTTTGAACGGAAACTTCATTCGAGAGGAAACCGCGTTTCGCGGGCAGTGGGGAATATCCCAAGACAACTACGGGCGCCTGTTCTACAATTCGAACAGCGATCATTTTCGCGGTGATTTAACGCCTTGGCTCTACTTGTCCCGCAACCGGCATTTTGTCCGCTTGGCGGGCGCCAACGTGCGCATCAATCCGGATCAAACGGTTTGGCCGGGGAGAATTACAACGGGCGTCAACCGCGGTTATCGTCCCGATGTGCTACGGCCGGACGGCACATTGTCCCGATACACCGGCGCCTGCGGCGCCTTGATTTATCGAGGAAACAATTTTCCGGCCGAGTTTTTAGGCGACGGATTTGTGTGCGAGCCTACGGGCAATTTGATTCGGCGAAACAAGGTCGTCGAACGCGATGGCGTTGTGACCGCCTCCAACGCCTACAAACAAAAAGAGTTTTTGACTTCGACTGACGAACGATTTCGTCCGGTCAATCTTGCCAACGGCCCTGATGGTTGTCTTTACATCGTGGATTTTTATCGAGGCTTAATCCAGCACCGCATCTACCTCACAACCTTTCTGCGCAAACAAGTGGAAGCGCGCGGATTGGCGGAGCCAACCGGCCGAGGGCGGATTTATCGAGTCGTTCATGAAAAAAAGAAACCCAAGCCGCCACCGAAGATGAGCCAAATGACCCCGGTTGAACTCGTCAAGGAACTGACGGCCAAAGATGCCTGGAGGCGAGACACGGCGCAGCGCCTTCTGGTAGAACGGCAGGATGCGTCGGCAATGGACGCGCTCCAGAAGTTGGCGAGGCAATCTCAAAAACCGCTGGCTCAGATTCACGCCCTGTGGACTTTGCGCGAGCTGGGCGGATTGAGTCCGTCCGTGGTTCGGCGAGCTTTGCGAAGTCCGGACCCAAAAGTGCGCTCGGCGGCCGTACGGGTTTCCGAATCCCTTGCCGGCGAGTTGGGCGGCCGCCGCTTGCTTTCGATTTGGCTGACTGCGTTGAACGACGTTCCCGAAGTGCAGTGGCAACTCGCCTTGTCTTTAGGAGAAATCCAAGGATCAACCGTGTTGGCGCCTCTCAAGACAATTTTGGAGCGAAATCTGTATCACGACTACATTCCCAGCGCGGTTTTGAGCGGCGTTTGGCGGCGAGAGTTGGAGTTTTTGGCTCTGCTTCGGAATGGCGGCAGCGTTTGGGCGAGCAAAGCGCCGAAAGCGGCGGCGATTATGGAAAAATTGGCCGGCGCCGTCTTCCGGGAGGGCGATGCCTTGCGCATTCAAAGACTGCTGGAATTTGCGGCCGAACCAAGCGAACCAGAATGGCGAAGCGAGGCCTTGTTGCGCGGCCTTCGCCAAGTCGCCTTTAAAAAAGTACAAGGCAAGACGCGGTTGGCCGGCGATCCAATTTCTGTAAGTGGCAAGCCGATGGCGCTCGAAACAATGGCTAAAAGCCCATCGCCCACGCTGGCCTCTCTCTCAAATCAACTTTTGGAAGCCTTTCAATGGCCCGGGAAGGCGGAAGCCGCACAACAAGAAACCGCCTCGCCGCTCACTTCCCAGCAGCAAGCCCGATTCGAGCAGGGAAAGGAACTCTACGCGCTCATTTGCGGTTCCTGCCACCAACCTCACGGACGCGGGCAGGAAGGTTTGGCGCCGTCTCTCTTGAATTCCGACTGGGTTCTGGGTTCTGCCGAGCGGATGACCCAAATCGTCCTTCACGGCTTGCAAGGGCCGATTGTGATTGACGGGGAAGAATGGAATCTTCTCATGCCCGGATTAGTGGACGTCTTGAACGACGAACAACTGGCCTCCGTGATGACCTATGTGCGCCGAGAATGGGGGCATACTGCCTCGCCCGTGGATCCGGAATTCGTGGCCGCCATTCGCGCAAAGTATGAGGATCGAGTGGATATGTGGACGGTAGAAGAACTCGGCGAGGAGTAATCCGCTGCTCCTATGAACGCCTTTCAACTGCGAGGAAAGCGCGCGCTAATCACGGGCGCAGGATCGGGAATTGGCGAAGCAATTGCCCGCGTTTTTGCCTCGGCCGGCGCCCGCGTCATCGTCGCGGACGTGAACGAAGACACTGTAAACCAAACGGCCTCAACGATCCAAGCAGACGGAGGCGTCGCTGAATATCGACAACTGGACGTCGGCGACGAAGCAAAGTGCCGCTGGCTCGCCGCCGAAGTATTGGAACAGCACGGGCATTTGGACGTTCTGGTCAACAATGCGGGCGTTGGACATGTCGGAACGCTCTTGCAGACCGAAAGTAGCGATCTCGACCGGCTTTATCGCGTCAACGTCCGCGGCATATTTCACCTTTGCAAAGCGTTTTTACCGTCCATGATCCAAGCGAAAAAAGGCAACATCATCAATCTCGCCTCTATTGGCGGAGTCCTTGCCGTTCGAGATCGCTTAGCCTACTGCGCCACCAAATTCGCCGTGGTCGGCCTCAGCAAAAGCATCGCCCTAGACCACGCCAAACAAGGCATTCGCTGCAATTGCCTTTGTCCGGGCAGAGTGGAAACGCCTTTTGTAGCCGCCCGTTTGCAAGAATATCCCGATGCCGAAGCCGCCTATCGCGAAATGGCTTCCACACAGGCGCTAGAAAGGATGGCCAAGCCCCTTGAAATTGCGCATGCGGCCTTATACCTAGCCTCCGATGAATCGGCCTTTATCACCGGCACCTCCTTCCTCATTGACGGCGGATGGAGCGCCGGAAAGTGATCTAATGGCAAGGAGAATTCAGAGCACTCGGGCGAAGAAGCAAAAACCACAATCTTCGCCGGCTACGGATCGCCGGGTTCATTTAGCATGGGAACGAATCTTACAGGAATTAGATCCTCGTAGTGAAAACCATCGCCAATGCGCGTAATTCGGAGGAGTCGTTGCCGTTCCGTTCCGGCGGGCAAAACCAACCGTCCTCGGCGTCCCAGTTGTTTAAGAAGCCGCTCCGGAACAGACGGCGGCGCGCAAGTAAGCATAATGGCGTCGAAAGAATCTTCGTCGGGCCATCCCTCATAACCGTTGCCCTCGCAAAAGCGGATGTTTGTGTAGCCCAGTTTACCAAGTCTCGCGCGCGCTTCTCTGGCTAAACTCGGCACAATCTCGACGGTGAAGACTTCTTTGACAACCTCCGCCAAAACAGCCGTTTGATAACCGGATCCCGTCCCGATTTCCAACACCCGATTAACGCTTGGAGAAAGAATCGACTCGGTCATGTAAGCGACGATGAAGGGTTGAGAGATGGTTTGGCCGTGGCCGATGGGAAGCGGACAATCGCCATAGGCCTCCAATTGACAAGCGTCCGGGACAAAAGCCTCGCGAGGAACTTGGCGCATTGCGGCGATCACTTTGGGATGCGCAATGCCGCGATGCCGCGCCGTCAACTGCTCTTGAACCATCTTTTCCGCCTTCGTTTGCAAACTACCAATTAAAAACTACAAATTATAAATTAGCAATTCCAAATTTATTGGGCTCAGCGCCCATAACTCCCGGCGCATATTGCATTGTAAAAGGAACTACCTCCACTATATCCTATAATAAAACAATAACGCTTTGTAGCAACGGGGCGAGCGCGGTTTAGAAAGGCGGCGCGAACCCGTCCTTGCCTTCGCCTAATTTTGGCAATCCATTGTCCTGCAGTTTGTTGTTGAGTACTGCAAAGAATCCCTTGTAACGTTCCAAATACTCTTCCCCAAAATTGCTACGATCGCAACCCAGTTTCTTAGCCATCAAATTGAGGGCGACATCCCGAGTACTTGCCACGAATTTTCCCCGAACAAAATGAAAGGGCTGGGCAATGAACTTCTTCACGCTGGTGTCTATTAATTTGTCGGCAAAGCCTCCGTTATTGCTCACCAACAGCAGCGGCGTCATCGTAATGCAGGTTGCAATGCCGGCGTCTTGCACTTCTTTGACGGCCGCCAGCCGGCGGGGATTGGACGGGCAAAACGGCTCAAAGGCGCGGCGAACTCCCTTATCATCAGTGGTGACCGTCATATTCACCTGCACGCGCCCGCCATTGTCTTCAATGCGGCGGAACAAGTCGCAATCCCGAACCAAAAGCGGACTGCGGGTTTGCACTACTATCTTTAACTTATGTCGTTGCGCCATAATTTCCAACAAGCCGCAGGTCATCCGCAGTTCCCTCTCAACAGGTTGGTAGGAATCGGTAACGCTACTCATGTAAATCATCTTGCCATCCAAGGCTCCGGGCTTGCGCTTGTCCAGTAGCGCAATGGCGTTCTCCTTGGCCGTGACCCATTTGCCCCACGAATCTCGCTTTCCCACATCGCCACTGAAAAAGGCGGCGTAGCAATAAGTGCATCCAAAAGAGCATCCGCTGTACGGATTCAACGTGAAATCATAAGCATCCATAAAGCCTGTGGACTTAGTCAGGATTTCGCACGCGGGTTTGTAGGAAACCTCGGTTTTCCCAATGCGCGTAGGGCTAGGCAAGACGGGATTCACCTCACTGCAAGCGGCGAGCAAACTGGGTTGATTAGGCAATGGAGTCATTGCTAACGCTTATGGTAAATGTGAATAGGGGCTTCTTTAAGTTGTCGCTCCCAAGCAACACTATTGATCAGGAAGTTTTCATAGAATTTACCCTTGTAATTGTTTTCCGAAAAGAGCGGAGCGGCGGGAAGAAGATGTTCTTTAAAGTTGTGCGTGGTCAAAAATCCTGCGTCAGGAGAAAACAAAAGCTGAATGCCTTGAAGCCATCGACTACCGTCGTCTTTGTTGCCATCATAAATAGCGTGCATCGCGCTAAGCCAACGGACTGTGTCGCCTTTGGGCTTACAACGAAGCTCGTTTATTCTTGCGTCAATCACATTATGGGCTTGATCTAGTTACGGCAAGGTTAGGGTCTTCTTTGACTTTCATCTTGAACCGCTCTCACAATTTCATCCCAATGTTTATCATAGCGGTAATGGAGTCAAGCGAATCGATGAGTATTTCGTCTATTGTTTGCTCGTCTCGGATAGCGTCCGCCGCAGCTAACGCTACTTCGAACTGCATTGCCAACACGCCGCTTCCAAAATCCACCACATGCAACTTGCCTGTCTCAGTAAAAACGCCTTTTGCGTTCGCTATTGCCGTTATCATAGAGTAAGCGAGATTGATCTGCCCCGGTTGATACCAACTGAGATAGAAAGGCGCAACCCACTGATCATAGTTGGGCATTACTCCACTTTGAAGCCCTTTCAATTGCCTAAGCGTAAGCGCGCAATCGGTTATTCTTGGCATCGCAATCAGGCTTAGTTCTTCGCTAAGCCTCTTGTACTTTTCACTCGCAACCTCCGCAAATTGCGCTATCCAACGCCGCCTTGGCGGATTCTCGCTACTTGTCTTCATCAGTTTGGCACGCCATGCTCTTTTTTCAATGCACTCGCTGGGTGACTATGCTTGGTTGCTTCCCGTCTGTTGTGCGGGGGCTTGGGAGTTCTTTTGAGATTTCAGGCCTGTTAGCCTTTGAAGATGACGAGGATGCCGTAGTCTGAAATCATGGCTTTGGTGGCCATGTCTTGATGAGAATAGTGGATTGTGTGGATGCTGATGATGTTTTTTTCGCCAATTTTCTGGAGAAATTCGGTCGCTTTGCGGTCGAAGATGTCTTTTCCCACTTCGACGCATTCTGAGCGGCGGATGGTTTTGATATGAATTTTGCGCTCTCCGTCTTTGGCGACTTCCAAGGGAGGCAACGCGGCTTTGATGAGCGGCTCTACGGGGCCTTGATGTTGCGGCACGGTGAAATGATGTTCTTCCTTAGCGGCCGCCGAGGAGTCGATGGGTGACTGAGTGCGAACGTTGGCCACGTCGGCTTTCGGTATGACGAGGGAGGTTTTGCACGAGGGACACTCAATCTCGGAACCGGCGCCTCCGGCGTCGACGATAAGTTCTTGCTTGCATTTTGTGCAGCTAAAGATTATGTCCATATTTTCTCCTGATTTAGTTTTCCGTTTGCCTTGAGTAATAGAAAAAAAGATAAGGTTCTTCGCCATTTATTGCCAGAAAATTCTTCAGAGGTCTCGAAGTTTTCGCGCCGGCTTATTCTCGTCCAGTTTCTTGCGCAGACTTCCGTCGTCGAAGCGAATTTGCCTTTTCTCCGTTTTTGTTTATGTTTTCGGCCATTGGAAACGCTCAAATACTTGTTATGAAAATGTTCAAGACTTTATTTTTCTGGACGGCGATTCTTGCGTGCTTGTCGTCGATAAGGGCGGCGGCGCAAGCGAATCTTGAAGCGTCGCTTCCCATCGATTCCGCCGTCACGGTCAAAACACTCCCAAATGGTCTGCGCTACTACATTCGGGAAAATCAAAAGCCGGAGAACCGCGCTTTGTTCCGCTTGGTCGTCAACGCCGGCTCCTTGATGGAAACTGAAGTGCAGCTTGGCCTGGCTCACTTCCTCGAACATATGGCTTTTAACGGCACAGAAAACTTCGAGAAGCTGGAACTGGTCAACTTCCTGGAGCGCGTCGGAATGCGCTTTGGATCCCACCTCAACGCCTACACTTCTTTTGACGAAACGGTTTATATGCTGGAAGTTCCCGCCGACGATGAGGAAGTCATCAAGACCGCCTTCCAAGTGCTGAAAGACTGGATGCAGGGCATCTAATTTGAACCCGAAGAAATCGACAAGGAACGCGGCGTCGTTATCGAGGAATGGCGCTCCGGACGAGGCGCCCAAGGAAGACTAAACGACAAACAGCTGCCCGTCATCTTTCACGGATCGCGCTATGCAGAACGGCTGCCCATCGGCAAGGTCGAGATCATCGAAAGCATTCCCCGCGCGCAATTCATCGACTTCTACCAAAAATGGTACCGCCCAAACTTGACGGCAATCGTGGCCGTCGGCGATTTTGAGAGCGCCAAAATCGAACAACGCATTCTCGACGCCTTCTCCAATCTCAAAAACCCGGACAACGCGCCGGCGCGGAAAAACTACCCCGTCCCCGACCACGAAGAAACCTTGTTTTCCATCGAAACCGATCCCGAACTGCAGGCCACCGTCATTCAAATCGCCTACAAACGCTCCCCCACGCCGCAAGGCACCGCCGGCGACTACCGAAATTCCATCGTTGAAAGCCTCTACACCGCAATGCTCAACCGCCGCTTGAGCGAACGCGTCCAAGAAGCCAACCCGCCCTACCTTTACGCCGCCGTCGCCAAAGCCCCCTTCGTGCGCAACAAAGACGTCGTCCTGCAAATAGCGCAAGTCAAAGACGGCGCCTTTGAAGAAGGCCTAAAAGCCATGCTCATGGAAGCCAAACGCACCAAGCGGGACGGCTTCACCGCCTCCGAACTTCGCCGAGTCAAGGCCGATGCCCTGCGCTCAATGGAAACCGCCTACGCCGAGCGAGACAAAACCAACTCCAGCACCTACGCCGCCGAATACACGCGCCACTTCCTCCAACAAGAACCCATCCCCGGCATCGCCAAAGAACTGGAACTCTACCAAAGCTTTCTTCCCAGCATCCAACTGGAGGAAGTGAACCAAATCGCCAGCGACTGGATCACGCCCCACAACCGCATTATTCTTTTCAGCGCCCCAAAAAGAGACAACTTGGCCGCTCCCCAAAAAGAAGACATCCTCAAAATCATCCAAAGCGTCGACCAACTGGAAATCGCCGCCTACGACGACGGCGACTTGGAAGCTCCTTTAATCCACTCGCCTCCCAAGCCCGGAACCATCGCTTCCCAAAAGCAATACCCAAAACTCGGCCTTACTGAATGGAAACTCTCCAACGGCATCCGAATCCTCCTCAAACCCACCGACTTCAAAAACGACCAAATCCTCATGCGCTCTTTCAGCCCGGGCGGACACAGCCTAGCCTCTGACAAAGACTTTTCCTCCGCCTCCATCGCAGCCAGCCTCGTTGCCAACAGCGGAATCGGCCCCTTTGACCTCATCCAACTTCAAAAAAAACTGGCCGGCAAAATCGCCGCCGCCTCGCCTCAAATCGCCGAACGCACCGAATCTATCCACGGATCTGCCTCACCCCAAGACCTTGAAACCATGCTCCAACTCGTTCACCTCTACTTCACCGCGCCTCGCGCCGACCACAAAACCTTCCATTCCATGATGTCCCAACTCAAAGTCAGCGTTGCCAACCGTGCCAACGATCCCCAAGTCGTCTTCAACGACGCCATCCAAAAAGCCCTCTATCGCGACCACCCAAGACGCCAACCGCTCAACCAAGCCTTTTTGGACAAACTCAACCCCGAAACCGCCTTCCAAATCTACCGCGACCGATTCGGCGACGCCTCCGACTTCACCTTTGTCTTTGTCGGCAACTTCACGCCGCAACAACTCCAACCCCTCGCCAAAACTTACCTTGCCAGCCTGCCCAACCTCGCCCGAAACGAAGAGGCCAAAGACATCGGCGACTCCAGAACTCCGGGCAAAATCCAAGTCCAAGTCAAAAAAGGCCTTGAAGCCAAAAGCGCCGTCCGCCTCACCTTTCACGGCGACGCCCCTTGGTCTCCTGAAGAACGCTTCGCCCTTCAAAGTGCCGTCGACGTCCTCCAAATCCGCCTGCGCGAAGTGTTGCGCGAGGACAAAGGCGGCGTTTATGGTGTCGGCATCTCCGGCGGCCTTACCCGCTACCCAAAAGGCCGCTACTCCGTCCGCATCTCCTTCGGATGCGATCCGGGCAAAGTCCACGAACTCATCGCCGCCGCCCTCTTTGCCGTCAATGAACTCAAAACCAAAGGCCCTTCCCCAGACAACTTTAGCAAAATCCAAGAAGCGAACTTGCGCGACTACGAACGCGGCCTCAAAGAAAACTCCTTCTGGCTTTCCAACCTCGCCTTCGCCGCCGAAAACCAACTTCCCTTTGAGCGCATCCTTACCTTCCCAGAACGCGTCGCCGCCCTTACTCCCAACCGCATCCAACAAGCCTCCAAAAAATACCTCAGCGGCCAAAACCTCCTCACCGCCACCCTCTTCCCCGAAGAAGAAAAATCTGGACAAGACGAAGAAAATCCCTAAAATCTGCCCCAATTTAAACCAACCAAAGAAAGATTAAAAACCTATGCCCGAACGATACGACGGAAACCTCGAAGAACTCAAAGATGCTGTCGCCGCCTGCGGACTTGACGGCGAATGGAAACTCAGCGACGTCGCCTACTACTACTCCTACCGCGCCAAAACCGGCGAAATCGTCAACTGGTGGCCCAAAAAGAAAAAAAACAAAGCCCTCCAATTCCAAGGCCGCAACCAAAACGAATTCCGCAGCGCACTCATGGCCGAGATTGAAAAACGAAGAAAATTCCGCCCCCGCCCCGCTCCCAATGCCGAACGCAAAAACGCCTCCAAAAAACGAATGCTTAAAAAACAAGAAATCGCCGCCGAAAAACAACAACAAATGGAAAAAGAGATTGGCAAAGAATCCGCCGACAAACTCCTCAAAGCCGCCCAAAACCCCAACCCAGACGACAACAAAAACAAAAAACAACAGCCCCAAGAACCCAACACCGAATCCAAAAAAGACAAACCGTGAACGACAAACACAAACACCTAGAATTCATCCAACACACCATTCACCGCCTCGCCGACAACTCCTTCCGCCTCAAACAATGGAGCGTCTTCCTCGCCGCCGCCACACTCGCTTTGCTCTCCCAACAACCTACCTCAACCGGATGGGCAGGCTTCATTCCCCTCATTCCCGTCTTCATTTTCTGGGGGCTTGACGGCTACTTCCTCTGGCAAGAACGGCTTTATCGAAAACTCTACAATCAAGTTCGAATCCTAAATGAAAATGAAATCGACTTTTCCATGAATACCTACCCCTTCCAAATCGGCCAAAAACCTTTCTTTCAATGGCTTTGCGCTACCTTTTCCAAAACATTGTTTCCATTTTACGGCCCTTTCGCTCTGCTAATCTTCATCGCCGGCATAATCTTCAGCCAATAGATAGAAAGGATAAAAATTATGCGCAGAGTATTCTTCAGTTTTGAGTTTGATTCCAAATGGAAAAACGACATATTGTTGCGGAAGACTCCCAGACGATTTTTATTATAGCGGTCGGTTTCCAGTTGATTACCTTTCCGTTATTCGTTTTACTCGTGGACAAAAGACAAAACAGTTTCTAAAAAACAAATCGAATGAAAATAGATATCTATCAAACCGTTCTCGCCTTGTTGTTATTGACGGCAACTTCGGCATGTGTTACCCCAGACTTTGATAAAGGAAAGGAGACCTACAACAAAGGCGAAACCGATTTGCAAAAATGGCAAGGGCTAGCCGAACAAGGAAATGCCAAAGCACAGTTCTACTTGGGACTCAGTTACGATAACGGCGAGGGCATCCCCAAGGACGACGGCCAAGCTGTGTTCTGGTACCGCAAGGCAGCCGAGCGGGGAGTCGCGGAAGCCCAGTTCAACCTGGGGGTCATGCACTACTACGGCGAGGGCATCCCCAAGGATGACGGCCAAGCTGTGTTCTGGTACCGCAAGGCCGCCGAGCAGGGAGTCGCGGAAGCCCAGTTCAACCTGGGGGTCATGCACTACTACGGCGAGGGCATCCCCAAGGATGACGGCCAAGCTATGTTCTGGTACCGCAAGGCCGCTGAGCAGGGAGTCGCGAGAGCCCAGTTCAACCTGGGAAACATGTACCGCACCGGCAGGGTCGTTCCCAAGGATGACGGCCAAGCTATGTTCTGGTACCGCAAGGCCGCTGAGCAGGGAGTCGCGAGAGCCCAGTTCAACCTGGGAAACATGTACCGCACCGGCAGGGTCGTTCCCAAGGATGACGGCCAAGCGGTGCTCTGGTACCGCAAGGCCGCCGAGCAGGGAGATGCGAAAGCCCAGTTCAACCTGGGAAGCATGTACCGCACTGGCAGGGGTGTCCCCGAGGACGACCGCCAAGCCGTGTTCTGGTACCGCAAGGCCGCCGAGCAGGGAGTCGCGAGAGCCCAAGGCGGTCTGGGATTCATGTACGCCAACGGCAGGGGTGTCCCCGAGGACGACCGCCAAGCCGTGTTCTGGTACCGCAAGGCCGCCGAGCAGGGAGACGCGGCAGCCCAGCTCAGACTGGGATCCATGTACGCCAACGGCAGGGGTGTCCCCGAGGACGACCGCCAAGCCGTGTTCTGGTACCGCAAGGCCGCCGAGCAGGGAGATGCGGCAGCCCAGTACAACTTGGGAGTCAGGTACGCCAACGGCAGGGGCGTTCCCGAGGACAATGTTCAAGCTTTTGCTTGGTTCAATCTAGCCGCGGAGCAAGGCGATGAAGATGTGAGAGAAAGAGCGAAAGAACGGAGATATAATACTCAGCAACATATGACTTCTTCGCAAATTGAAGAGGGGCAGAAGTTGAGTCGGGAAATTGCGGCGCGAATTGAACGCAATCAAAGCGATTCGGATTCGTCGTTGTTTGCCGATGCTCCGGATTCAGTTCCCAAAACGTCGTCTTTAGTACAGAAACTAGGTCATAGGACCGGGAGCGGTTTTGTGATTGGGCGAAAAAGGCAAACGACGTTCATTGTCACCAATCATCACATCGTCAGACACCGCCCCAAGGTGACCGTCGATTATGCCGATAAATCGTATGAGGCTTGGGTTGTTCCGCAAGCGAATTCAAGAATTGATATAGCCTTGCTGAAAGCAAAAATTCCCTATGTCCTACCAGCTTCGTTCAGCTTCTCGCCCCGCGCCAGACAACACCAGACGGTGACGGTGGCGGGATACCCCTTGAACCCCCAGAACTCGAACATAAGGCAGTTCAACGTGGAAGAAAGCATCATCGGTACCATTGACTTCCCCCTCGACGGTTGGAAGTGGCTCCAGTTCACCGCGAACATACAGAGGGGCAACAGCGGCGGTCCGTTGCTGGACAACGCCGGGAACGTGATCGGTGTGGTGGTGGGCAAGATCGATTCCAAAGGAGTCCTGCAGAAGAACTTCGCCATCGAGGCCATTTGGGTGCGCAATTTCCTCGACATTCACGGCGTGGATTATCAATGGCTTCCCTCTGAAACAAAACTTGATCCGGAAAAACTTGCCGAACGCGCCCGCCACTTCACCGTCATCGTTCGATGAGAGTGTAGCTTTTTTTGAGGAAGATTTTTCCAACAAAGGGGAAAAGATTCGTTCATTGCGGAATCGTGTTTGAAAAGGTCGAAGCAAAAAGACGGCGTTTTTAGATGCTTTTCTAAATTCGGCGTTCACTGCGGATTTTTTGACGGCTCATCAATCTTTCCAAGAAAACGCTAAGGGCAATTTCACAAAAGCCAAAAGTTTTCTTTGCAGCGGTAGATCAAAAATTGGGATAGAAAAAACCAGCAAGGGAATGGGTTCTTCCCCTGCCGGCTTTGGCAAATATTCTTTTTTTCAGTTCGTTGTTTAGACGAACAGGGCGTGAACGGCTTGGGCTTTGACTAGTTCGCGCGGTTGATTGAGGTGGTTGTAGACAATGGTTTCCGGGTCGATGCCGACTGCGTGGTAAATGGTGGCGAGCAGTTCGCCGGGATGCACGGGGTCTTCCAGCGGAGCGGAACCAGTTTTGTCGGATTTGCCGTGAACGTAGCCGCGCTTGATGCCGCCGCCGGCGATGCAGGCAGTGTAGCAATAGGGCCAATGGTCGCGTCCGTCGTCGCTGTTGTTGTTGCCGGAAGTGCTGACTCCGCGCTGGGGACTGCGGCCAAACTCGCCAACGGCAACCACTAGAGTGTCTTCCAGCATTCCTCGTTGGTCTAAATCCGTTAGCAGGCCGGAGAATCCTTTGTCGAGCATGGGGCCGGATTGCTTTCGCATGCGGTCGGTAAGGCCGACGTGAACGTCCCATGAGTGATTGTCGGAGTTGGCGACTTTGGGCCAGATGACTTCGACGACGCGCGTGCCGGCTTCCACAAGACGGCGCGCCAATAGGCAGCTTTGCCCGAAGGTGTTGCGGCCGTAGAGGTTCCGAATATCTTCGGGTTCTTGCTGGATGTCAAAGGCGTTGCGCGCGCGTCCGGAGATGATGAGGCTCAGCGCCCGGTTGTAGTATTCGTTCAGGTTGAAGCGTTCGACGGCTTTGTCGATCTCAGGCATGGCTTCGTTGACGGCGTCTCGCAAACGGGCTCGCCGCCGAAGGCGGGCGGCGAATACTTCCGGACGCATTTCCAAATCGTCGGTTTTGAGGCGGTCCATTTTCTTCATGTCCATGTCGTCGCCGGATGGATAGAGATTGTAGGGATCGAAGGCTTTGCCGAGGAATCCGGCGGTGCCGGCTTTGCCGACTACATTGCTTTCCTGCAAGGGGCGCGGGAGCATGACGAAGGGAAGCATAGGTTCGGTAGGTGGTTTCAAGCGGATGATGTTGGAGCCGAAGTTGGGGAAGTCTTTTGGGCTGGGCGGCTCCAGCTGGCCGGAGGGACTGACTTTGTCCGTGGTGTAGCCGGTCATCATTTGGTAAATGGCCGCCGTATGGTTAAATAGGCCGTTGGGCGTGTAGCTCATGGCGCGGAGCATGGTCATCTTGTCGTTGACTTTTGCCAAATGCGGCAGAACTTCGGTGAACTTTGTGCCGGTGATTCGGGTGGAAATGGGGGAGAAAACGCTTCGAACGTTGTCTGGCACGTTTTCTTTGGGGTCCCACAAGTCCAAATGGCTGGGGCCGCCTTGGAGGTAGAGCATGATGACGCTCTTTGCCCGGCCGAATCCTGCTCCGCCGCTGTGTTTTTGTTGTTTGGCATGCGCCTGCATTTGGAACATGGATCCGAGGGTCAAGCCCAACATACCGGAGCCTCCCACTCGAAGAAGGTCGCGTCGGGTCATTTTGAGCTGCGGATCGCAAAGATCCGTGCTGAATTCGCCTGGTATTCTAATCATGGCCGTTTCTTTCTTTGATGGTTAAAACATTAAATAGTGATCTTGAATTGTTCAGCAGTAAATACCGTTTCGTCATTCATGCGCCAATTCGACGTTTGTTGCAAGCATTTTTATGTAAAACTCATAGAGTATCCTCCGCTCAATAACCCGTCCTCGACAAATAAATCCGATGACGCTCCCGCCGAACCCAGCGCATTTCAGCAATCGCCCAAAAAGAGAGCCAAACCGAAACAAAGCAAACCGAGAAGAAAATGACGCCAAACGCATTCATCGCCCTTCCACCTCCCTCCGACGCCGACGCTCCGCATCCAAACGCTCCTCCTCATCCACTTTCCATGACGGCTTCAGCCGATGCCGCCGCTGATGCTCGAAAGCAACGCAAGCCCAAAACAGCACAAAAAAAAGCCGGCCAATAATGCTCGACGATGGAAAGCGTAGGAAGAAATAGGAGCAAGCCCAACACAAACCCAATCCAAAAACGAAAAGGATCCCGCCAGCGCTCTTGGAGAGCCCAAGCCCAAAAAATTGAAGCAAGAATAAAAAAAACAATCATGTCCACATCCAATCAAAACCGAGAGCCAGCAACACCCGGCTGAACTCCGCTTGAATCAAACATCCTCTCGTCAGACGCAGGAGGATTGGGAGAATGGTCAAACCACTGTTGATTGGCGCAGAGCAAATCGTCTTGTTGGTTGGGATCTGCCCTAAGCATTTGTTTGGCTTGCGGCGCGGCGGGCGCTGTCTTTGTTTTTTTCTCCGCTTTTTCAACAGGTTTTTCCGACGCTCCAAACACCGTCTTCTTTGTCGACCCGATTTCTTTCTCCCGCTTTTGGATCGCTTTGTAATCGGATATCGCGCCGTGCGGATATTCTCGCTTGAACTGTGTCCATTTCCGCAGCGATACTTTCCCCTCTTTCGCATCGTTGCGCAGCTTTTGCTCCGCATCCGAAGCGCGCTTACGGATTGTCATTTCGTTTATCATCTCGCTTCTGAATCTTAATGGTTGAACAGGAAGGCGGGACTGTTGATCAGCGCCCAGGCAAGGTCTTGGGCGGCCGTCAATCGCCGGTCTTTCATCTGTTTTGCGCTCAATTCAGCGGCTCGGCGCAGCTCGCGCAGGCCGGGATCCATCGGCAAGGGGTTGCTTGCCAGTTTTAACTGGTCTTGAAGTTGCTTCAGTTTGGGGTCCATCGACCGCTCCTTTTGGGCTTCTTTGAGCGCGGCTTTGAGCGTTTTCAGTTTGGGATCAAAATTCTTGAAGAAGGTTAACAATCTTTTCTTTTGTTCGGAGCTTCGTTCCGCCGCTGCAATTTCGAGGATTTCGGCAACGGTTTCCGGCACGCCGAAGTCAACTGGCTTCGCGTCTGCGGTTATTGAGAGGCGAAAACGGCCCAAACTGTGTTTGCCGTCTTGATACTCTTGCCGCAGTTGGAAGGTCAGGAGGATTGGTTTTCCATCGCCGAAGGGTTTTTTGACTTCGAAGATGGCTTCGTGGGATTCGCCGAACTGGGGCGCGATAGCCCAGCCGTCGTTGTTGTTGCGCGCTTGGCCGTTGATCGATGAGGCGACCGGGTAGTCTTTTTGGCTGAAATCTGCTTGGGCTTTTTCCAACTTCACTTTGGTTCGTTTTTCCGGATCGGAAGCCGGTGCCCAATATAGTTCCAGTTCCGACAGGACAAAGTTGCCGCTGTCTGAGCGTCCCGGTCCTTTTTTGGGCAGGCGTTCGTCGGCAATGGCTTCGATCTTTACGCCGGAGATTTTTTGGATCTTTGTTTTCGCCGTTACTTCGTAAGTTCCTTTGCCGTTTTCTCCGGAAGCGAACACGGAAAGATCGCGTTGCAGAATCAAAGAAACCTGATTGCTCACCTTCAATCGCAATGGGTCCATCGCAATCCAGTCGGTTGCCCGATTGTCTGAGGCTTCCCAAGCGGCCAAGGCTGTTTCCGCATTTTCATGGTATTTTGCGATTTCTCCTTCAGCGGCTTCAATGTTCGCTTTTCGTTTTGCTTCGGCTTCTGCTTCGCGGGGGGCGATTTTTGTTTGGTAGGATTCCAAAGCAGACTTGGCGGCGGCGATGTTTCGTTTTCGTTCCTGCTCTCGCTGTTTGACGATCGGGGCGATTTGTTTTTCGTAAGCCGCCAAGTTCTCTAAAAGCGATTCGTGTGTTGCCTTCATGGTAGCGAGAATTTCTTTGACTTCTTCAATTTCTTCGGGCGTTGGCTCGCGGTTTAAAATTCGCAGGTAAAGTTCTTCGATGAGTTTGGCGTCTTCTTTTTCAGCGGCGACCAGTTTTGCGATGGCGTTTTCTGGATCGCTGACTGCTTTGTCGACGGTGGGTCCACTCACCAGAGACATGACCGATCCCAGTTGGATGTCGTTGGATCGTTCGCATTCGCAGGCGCTTTCGCGGGCTGGGCGTCCCAAGTTGGCCAAAAAGCCATCCTTCAGTTTTACGCCCACATCGGGCAAAGCTGCCGCTCTGGTTCCGCGGGGAACTCCGGGAAAGTCCGAACTCGTTCCGGTGGCAAAGTAAATGGCATCGTACAGCACTTCGGCGGGCAATCGCTTCGGCATTGCGTGGGAGAAGTTGATTTCGTCGTCTTCGTTCCACGGATTCGTTTTGACGCTCAGTTGATATGTCCGCGACTTGCAGATGGTTTTCAGCAAATGCCGGGTGTCGAAGCCGCTGGCGATGAAGTCGTCGGTCAACCATTGCAACAAATCAGGATTGGCTGGCGGATTGCCTGCCCGGATGTCGTCGATTGGCTCGATAATGCCGACGCCAAAGAGGTAGCCCCAGATTCGGTTGACGTAGCTGGATGCAAAGTAGCGGTTGTCGGAGGAGGTGATCCAGTTCGCCAAACGCCGGCGTCGACTTGGGTTTTCTTCCGCCGAGGTTGGAGTTGTTGCAAAGTAGGGAAAGGCTGGGGCGGCAACTCGCCCCGTTCTCTGATGAATCACTTCTCCTTCCTCTTTTTCATAGACCACTTCGTAAAGAGGCTTGCTTCCCTCGACTGCGGTTCCGCCGATTCGTTTGTCTTTGCTTGCCGGGTCTTTTTTGAGGCCAACTCGGGCGAAAAAGGCCGACATTTGGTAGTATTGATCTTGCGTCCAGCGTTCGAAGGGATGGTCGTGGCATTTGTTGCAGTTGAACCGCGTGGCAAGGAACAGGTGCGTGGTGTTTTCCATAGTTTCTTCCGGCGAGCGCAGGATTTTGTAGTAGGAAGCGGCGGGATTTTCTCGGTTGGAACCGGAAGCCGTCAGGATTTTGCGGGCAAATTGATTATACGGCGTGTTTTGGTCGACTTCCCGGCGAATCCAATCGCGGAAGAGTTCGGCGCCTTCGGCTCCGAGGTATTTGCGATTTACCTGCAGGAGATCGGCCCACTTGTTGGCCCAGTAATCCACAAATTCCCGGCCGTCGATTAACTTGTCGATCCACTCTTCTCGCTTGATCTTTGAGTCTCTCTCGTCGGCGACAAACTGGCGAACGTCCCTTGCACCCGGCGGCAAGCCGGTCAAATCCAAAGTCACGCGGCGAATAAATTCGACGTCCGTGCAAACTTCGGAGGGCAGGATTTTCATCCGCTTCCATTTGGCGGCGGTAAATTCGTCGATTGGATTGTAGGTCTCCGGCTCTTCCCAAACGAAACCGCTCCGATCTCCCATCACGGTCAAAGTCGTCGCCGCATAAGCCCCTTCAAACCGGGCCAATAACGGCGCCTCGCCGCGGCGCAACGTGTGAACGATTCCGTCCTCTCCGGTAGAAGCCACTTCGCCATTGCCGGTTTCGACAAACGCCTCGGCAGTGACGTCTCGCTGCATTCCATTTTCATAAGAGGCGACGACTCGCATTTGCTGGCGGTCGCCAATTTTCTCGACAACCGGATTCTGGGGAAAGAGCCGAATGCCGGCCACGCGGCTGGCCGATTCGTCAAACGGGGCGCCTTGACTGATCCAAGCCTTGAGGATTTCGTAGTAGTCCTCTCCCGGTCGAGTTCGTTGTCCGCCTTCGTGAGGCACTCCGGCCGTCGCTTTCAACAGCATCAAACTGTCTTCCGGCGACGCGAAGTTAACTCGCCTGCTTGCGTGATCGTCCACAAAGGCGCGCACATCGTGAATGGGATCGTATCCGCGCAGGGAGAGTTGAAATCCGTTTTTCCCGTCTTTAGAGCCGTGGCAGGTGCCGGCGTTGCAACCCAAAGCCGAAATGACCGGCATTACGTGAGTGACGTAATCGGGTGAGAATTCTTCATCAAAGCCGGAAATCCGAACGGAAACCGTCAAACTTTGCCCGCCGTAGCGAATGGAAAGAGCGCCGGCGCCATCTTTCTTCGGGCGGAGCATCCCCGTTTTGGAAAGGGAAACCAATTCTTCAGCACCAGAATAGGAGGCCTCTCTTGTTACGTCTTCCGCCGGCGCCCCTTGCCGCCAGCTCCTGACCACTAACTGCGCATAATCGTAAGGATGGGACAAGTTCACCGTTTGCGGCTCCGCGCTCAATGCAAAGATTTCACCCGCCTCGCCGCCTTGCACTGGCGCCGCTAGGAAGGCTTGGTAAAGCGATCCATCTGCGGCGCTCAAAACCCGAATCACGCCGTCGCCGCCAGCAACGGCAACCCGCTTGCCGTCCGGATGAAAGTCCACGGCGTAAATTCCGGTCGGAAACGATGCGCTCGCCTTCAACGCCACGCCTCTTGTGCGATACGCCTCCACTTTGGCCCGCTCTTCGGATTTGCGGCTGGAAACCGTCTTTTGCAAAATCCCAATCAACTCTTTGGACAAGGTTCCGTCAAAGTCACTGCCGTAAATGTTCACCGTTCCCTCGCCATCCAAGCTGCTTCCCGCAACAATGGATTTGCCGTCCGGGCCGTAGTCCACTCCAAAAATACGTCCGGGCATGGAATCAAACCGACGCATTAGATTGGCGTTGTCTCCAATAACGCGTTTGGATTTTCGGACCATGCGGTAAATTTGCGGCACTCCGTCGGCCCCGCCGACCAAAACTTCGTTTCGCTGTGGATGCCGAGCCACGGACAAAATGCCCCCCTTCAAAGCGCCGGGAGTAATGGACGTGATATTGTCGACAAATCGCTCCGTGGCAAACTCCGTGAGCTTCGCCGTTTGATCCCGCCCCACCGAAACAATGTGTTTGCCATCCACAGAAAAAACCGTGTCCAACACCCAATCATCATGCGCTCCTTGATAAACAACTTCCCTTCCCGTATTGCTTTCAATGACCCGCAAAGTCGTATCCGCGCAACCAAAGGCGATGTACTTTCCATCAGGCGACCAACTGGCGCCATAAACCGTGTCAAACGATACCGGCGCCGAAAGGAGCAGTTCCTGCTTGGCGACGTCCCAAACTTGCACTTCCCCCATTCGAGCAGGCAACCCGCCGGTCACCGCCAGACGCTTCCCATCGGGAGAAAACCGAACCGATTCAATCCGCTCCGAAAGCCCAATCAAACGCCCCAACAAACCGCTCCCATCCGCATGATGCAAAAGCACTTCGTGAAAACCGGACACCGCCAGAACCTTCCCATCCGGAGAATAATCTAAAGAAGTCACCACCGGCGGCAACCGATACTCTGGCGGATTGTCCCTGTCGTGCCGTTGGCGGACGTTCGCCGGAGTGTCGTCTTTGGCGCCTTGGGCAATCCAATGGCGAATCCACTCAATTTCAGCGCCCGACAAAGGATCCCCCTTCTGCGGCATCTCCGCCTCGCCGTTAATCGGCGTAATCAACTCCACCAAATAACTATGATCCGGATTGCCGGGAATAATCGCCTTGTTTGTGCTGTCGCCCCCTTTCAACAAAGCCGCAAAGTCCGTCATCACATACCCGCCGCGCGATTTTGCCGGCTGATGACATCCATGGCACTGTGCCTGAAAAATCGGCCGAATCTGCGAGTAATAACTCACTGCGGTCTTTTCGCTTTGCCCATCCTCGGCCTCAACCCGGCTTGCGCCGCTTCCCAACCAAAGAAGCAAAACTAACGCCCCGACAATAGTGTCGAGTCCTCTGTTTGTCCGCCTTCTCAAAAAATTCATCGCTTCACCAACTGACATACCCGCTCTATAAAATGTGCAACCCATTCGTCCTCCTTTGCCTAATGAAACCTTCAACAAAACAGAATCCAACAAAACATTCAACTATAATTCTCTTCCCTCGTCACGTCAAGAATTCCCCCAATCTGCGAGAAATTTCCCCAGCCAAAATCAATTTTGATAACGAAGAAACATCCAGAAAGCAAGCCGCAGCGGCAAAATTCGGTTGGTATTGAGGTAAGTTGCCAGCATAATCGACCTATGGAAAATCACCAAATCCAATGCCGCTACTTCTCCCAAGAAGACTTGCTGGAGGCCGGTTGCCTCGACCTCAAAATGGCCATCAACGCCGCCCGCAACGCCCTCAAAGAATTCCAATCGGGAAACATCTTATTCCCTGAAAAAATCGTGCAGATTTTCAACGACGAAACCCAAGAGCGAATCAATTGCCTGCCCGCAACCTTCAAAAAAGAGGGAATCTGCGGCGTCAAATGGGTCTCCGTATTTCCCCTCAACCCCGCCCGACACGGAAAGCAAAACTTATCCGCCGTCATCCTGCTTTCCGAAATCCAACACGGCTTCCCCATTGCGTTCATGGAAGGAACGCTCTGCTCCAACATGCGCGTCGGCGCCATCGGAGGCCTCGCCGCAAAATACCTCGCCCGAAAAAACGCCGAAACCATCGGCTTCATCGGCGCCGGCGAACAAGCAAAAATGCACCTCATCGCCATGAAAACCGCCATCCCCTCTCTCAAACACTGCCGCATCGCCGCCAAACTCCCCGAAGAAGAAAATCAATTCATCGCCGAAATGTCCCCAATCCTCCCTCAACTCAACTTCACCCCCACGAAAACAAAACTCGCTGACGCCGTGAAAGACGCCGACATCATCGTCACCGCAACCAGCGCCCAAGCCCCTCTCCTCAAAGCCGAATGGCTCAAACCCGGCTTCTTCTACAGCCACGTCGGCGGTTGGGAAGACGAATACTCCGTAGCCCGCCGCTGCTCCAAAATCGTCTGCGACGACTGGGAAACCGTCAAACACCGAAGCCAAACGCTCAGCCGAATGTACCAAGAAGGAAAATTCCACGACGCCGACATTCACGCCAACCTCGCAGACTTGATAACAGGCAAAAAACCCGGCAGAGAATCCGACGACGAATGCATCTACTTCAACGCCGTAGGACTTTCCTACGCCGACATCGCCATCGCCTACGCTATGTACCAACGCGCCGCCAAAGCCGGAATGGGACAAATCCTGCAAATCCAAAACCAAATGATATTCGAACACGCTAACCTCAAAAACTGGCTACAAATGTAAACCTCAAACAAAGAATCGAAAACTTACAAAAACCACGTTCGCTTCATAAAAAATTCCTTTCCCAACAACTCCACAAATCCGCATCACTCGGTAAGCGCCCTCACAAACTCATCCGGCTTCGACCACATGGATATGGTGGACAACGGCTTAACCAGACGCACGTCTTCATCCCTACACACACCAACGGTATCGTCAAACAATGAAACAAAGCGAAACGGATCGGAGACGGATTTAAGGTGTTTCAAATCGTACCATGCCGCAAGCACATGCTCCGCCATTCGATGCGCTTCTTGCCGACTGCTCTTGCTTAAAACATGTACCAGAGATCTGCGTTTCGAAGTGCGAACATGGAAATTCACTCTCCAAACATGTCCGAATCTTCCATTAAACTTTTTGTCACGATCAAACGTTAACTCACGCTGTGTCAAATAGTCTGCCACTTCGTCCACAATCGTGGGAACGGCAGGGGGAGGACGAAAAGTGAACCATAAGTCCGAAACCCGAAGCGCTGCTTGCCCTACTCGCATAACGACTTCCGCCAACGAATCTCCCTGACGACAGCGCGCTTGCAACATGCCATTTTGAAACTGGATTCCGTGCGTCATGCAGACGCCTTCAATAAGCCTTTCCTGCGTAACAGTTCGAGTCCGAGCCACAGTCTGCATCCGCAACCAACCAGTGGTTTCCGCCAAATCTGTCACCGTAATCACATCCCCAGATGCTTTGCAAAACAAATCAATATAATCTCCGTCTGGATATAAAAACGGCGTCCGTATACGACAATACTCTCCCTGAGAAGAACAAACAAAAAGAGGCCCAATCTTGCCCTGCAACGCATCGCCTATTTCTTGGCTCGTGGTCATAAAACATCTCCGCTTGTAGAGGCGACATTTTCCCATCATGTCGAATGTTGGCCTCAACGCAAAACTGCCGCCAAACAGCTGCCGGGTTGGAAATAGACTCAGTAATATCCTCCGGCACGTACACTTCCTTATCCCTATATTTCTCAGACCACTTGTGCTTGTGTTTCTCCCCAACTTGACGGTGATCTTTACCCATGTCAAGTGCATAAATTCGTCCTACTGTCTTTAGAATGATCGAAAACGACAAAGTCCCGGCTAACAGATTGCACCGGCCCTGCACAATCAAAGGCCACTTTGCGTCGGAGAAAATCTCACAACGAAACTCTCTCGCCGGCGAATGATCTTCATCCTCACACCACTCTATATTCCCATCAATCTTCTTTGACTTGTTGTTAAGGATGACGTCAAACTCTGTATTGGTAAAAGCAAAATCCATCACACCCGAAACACTCGCATGGCTTCGTCGCCGAGGTGATTGATTACTTTGACGGCGATGCGTCTAGAATCAGGCTTCATAAAAGGCCGCGAGGTGTTCTTTCGCAAACTCGCCCAAGCCTCTTCGTTTATCTCCGCCTTTAAACTTGTCTTCAGCGCTTTATACGGCTCGTTCGCCCCGAGAAAATACGCCTGCCGCACAAAGAAACTTTCCTCATCATAGTCTGTGTCCACAAGCCAACAGGCAATCTTGTCCGGCTCATGACTGCGAACTTCCCCCTTGCTTGGATCATACACATCCACTCCGTGTATCGTTACCTGCGTATACTCTTTTTCCGTCAACTCCAGTGGAAAGTCCCGCTCGCTCAAACCCCGCAAAACTTCCATCGCCATCTTCAACTGCGCCCCAATATGCCCTTCGCTAGGCAAATATAAATCCTCATCCTTATCCCAAACAGAAGCCTTGCCCAACCTCAACAACAACTCTTCTTTTCCCGTTTGATTTATCTCTTCCAAATCTCCACAACCCGAAGCTTGTAAAACTTGATCATAATTCCCTACCATCTTTCCCCTCTTATCCACAAGCCAACGCCCGGTTGTGACCGTCACATCCGGCTCGCCAAATATTATAAACAAGTTGCCCTTGCCGGTGTTCTTCAAATCCGCCATATGCAAGTCCGCATTCATCCGCGCCTTCAATATCGGCAAACGCCCAATCCGACTCAAATCCGAACACTGCGCATCGTAATTAAAAGCGCAGACCACTAATACATCAAATTTTCCCAATGCCGCCTCTCGCGCCGCCTCCGCTATATCTACCTGCGACACCGTTCCATACTCCGGGCCAATGAAAATACCCGCTCGCTTTTTGACAACTTCATCCTTTTCTCCTTCTTCACCTGATACAGAATAAAATCCTTCGGCTACAATGCACTTGCCGGGCCAAGCTTCTAGCGAAGAAAACTCAATCTTATCTTCTTTATGAACTTGTTGCACGCCGGCGCTTTGCAAGTTCTCCAAAATCATATCGACAAAGTCTGGGCTTTCTCCGCGCTTGCGCATTTCCGTTCGGCGAATGTCTTCCTGCTTTTGTTTTTCTAGCGCGGGGTCCACAAAGTCGCCGTTTTCATTGGCGGCCAACATGCGATGAGGAGAGATGCTTTCCACCGTAAAAGGGCCGGTCACGCGCACAATGTTTTTGTCTTCATGCGGCTTGTCCCAAAGATATTCAAAGTCCGCTTTGGCGGCGATGGATTCGTCTATTTCTTTTTGCCGAGCGATGCGCTGTTTCCAAAACTGGGCGAATATCGATTCCGCTTCTTTTGGCCAGTCTTCGGGCATCTCTCTGGGGACTTCCCATTCTTCTAATATAGAATCAGAAGATAATAAGGCGGACAATTGTTTTCTTAAAGGCAATAAAGTTTGCTCATGCTTTTCCCAGATTGTGTCGATGTCTTTGTTATTGGCGATGGATTTCAAAGTGATATGCGGCACGCGCCGATACATAAATCCCATCCGCACATTTGCCTTCGCCTTCTTTTCTTTCATCGCATTTTCGTTATTTTCGGATTTCCTTGTTGCCAAACATCCATCCCCAGTTGTTTTTGAGCCAGTGAAATTTGTTTTCAATGATGGTGGTGATGACCACGGCGACCACCACGGCGGCGCCAGTCCAAAACAACGCCGACATTGCCGTCGATTCGCCATCCATTCGAGCGATGGCCGTTGTGTTGCCATTGACGGCCACTTCCAGTCTTTCCACGCCTGACTCGACTTTGCCAATCTGATTTTCCAAGGCGTCGAATCGGTTTTCTACGCCGTCAAATTTTTCGTCAAACCGAGCGATGCTGATTTGGATGGCGGTTTGCCCTTTTTTGAGTTGACCGACTTCGTCGCTGATTTGACCGACTTCCGTTTTGAGTTGGCGGAGTTCTCGAAGAATGTCCGCATTGGTTGGCTGTTCGTTATTCATTGTCAATCCTTTCCATCGATCTCATTCATCGACAATCGCGCTCGCCTCAAAGGGAAGAAAAGCAGATTGTCCAATCGCGCGCAACGCCTTTTTGGATTTTTTGCCATTCGGCTTATATGCGTCTCAGGCATTTCTTCTATTTTTCCTGTTTTCATTTCTTCTTTCTTATTCGTCGTCTTTTCGTTTTTTGTTTACCCGTTGTTTTGCTTTGTTTATTGTTTCCTCAATCAAGCGAGCAGGCCACTTCATATACGAAAGTTCGTTCTTAATTTCTCGCTCAAAACGATCTTGATTTTCCCGCAATCGATCCAGTTCCTTTTGGTATTTTTCCCGCTCTTCTTCCCGGATTTTTTGATGTCGAGATTCTCTCTTGTCTAGATAATAATTTTGATAGATGCTCACAATTCGCTCTCCTGCTAAAAATAAAATCCAAACAGAGAAAACCCAACCAGAAATGACTCCGGCAAGCGATATAAATATCTCAATCCAGCCACTGTTCCATTTTTCTCACAAAGTAGCAACGATAGCAACGATTCCGCCAATCGAAACAACGCCGAAAAACCAGGGCCTGCATTTTGGATGAAGTGAAAAGAAAGGCGTTCTTGATTTTTCCTCATCTTTCTTCTTATCGCTCATTTGGGGGTTGGGTTGTTGAGTTGGGCTTCTTTGGCTTGGCCGGCGGGGGAGTCATAAAGCAAATAATACGGGAATTTGGCGGCCATCATTCTGGCTCTCGTCAAGGCTAATGCGACGCGGGAAGTGTCCATCACTATCCACCGCCTGCCCCACTGCTCGCTGACATAAGCCGTTGTGCCACTCCCGCAAGTGGGGTCTATCACTAAATCACCGGGATCACTCGCCATCAATACGCACCGCTGAATGACTTTGGGCGACGTTTGAACTATGTAAACTTGACCAGTTGCGCCTGAAGTGTCCGTCCAATTTGCCACCATTGGATAAGCCAGAAAATCATCGAAGTATCGTTTGTACGATAATTGATTTCCTTGTTTCATTAATCGTCCCGCTCTCGCGAGTCTGTCCATTCCGTTTCTGTTTGTCTTCCAACAATGCCGTCCGCCTTTGTTGTAGAGGAATCCTTGAAATTCGTATTCTTTGAGATCCGTTGGATTTGGATGCCGAGTTCCTCTCATATGGTCTAGCGTGAAAACTCTCTGATTCGGCGGAAGATTGTAAGGCATTCTTTTCTCTTCAGGCGTGAATTGTCGATGCCGTGTTCCGTCAACAGATTCCAAAAGTGTGTAACCAGAAGTGCCTGGTTGACCCAAAACTTTTTCGTGAAGCGCTGTGCGGTATTTGACTTCTTTTTTGTCTTTAGCGTACCAGAGAAGGTAGTCTGATGCGTTTGATAAGAGTTTTGAAGACTGCGCAGTGGCTTTTGTGAATGTGATTAGCGCGACAGAGTTCTTTTTGCCGAAGAGTTCGTCCATTAGGGAGCGCATGAGGTGGACGTTTTCGTCGCCGATTTGGAGGAAGATGGAGCCTGATTTATGGAGCAGTTCTCTGGCGAGTGTCAGGCGGTCTCTTATGTAGTTTAGGTAGGAATGGATGCCGTGCCGCCATGTATCCCGGAAGGCTTTGACGGTTTCTGGCTCTCTGGGTATCTGGTTGCCGTCTCCGTCTTTGACGGCGCGGGAAGTGGTCGTCCATTGAAAGTTGGAATTGAATTTGATTCCATAAGGCGGGTCGAAGTAAAAGACTTGCGCTTGTCCGGCGAGTCCTTCTTTTTCAATCAGGGAGGCCATGATTTGCAGGCTGTCGCCGAGGATCATGCGGTTCTGCCAGTTTCCCTGATGCTGATAGTAGTCGGCGCGCTTGCCTTTGGGGACGCCGTTGTCATCGCCAAATAAATCGGGATGCGGCTCGGGGTCTCTGGCTTGGGGGTTCGAGTAGCGCATCAAATCGTCAATCATGGTTTTGGGATGCACTTTCTCTTGGATGTAGAGAGGGGGGGCTTTGACGGTGAGTTCGTGGGCGTTGGCGCCGGACTTGCCCTTCCAAACGAGTTGCGGGTCAAAGTCTTCGTCGCGCTCGGCGACGGCTTTCTTCATTGCCGGCGGCAACTCCGCATTCGGCCTCTTGAATTTCACTTCGATTGGATTCTGCTGTTCGTCACTCATAAATGGCTGATGCTGCACGGTGGGAATGTTCTTCCGCTTCGCCTCTGGATGGGAAAAACTCTCCACCTTTTTTGCAGGCTTGTTGGATTTTTTGCGTTTCATAATGAATTAGAAAATTAGGAATTAGGATGAACGAGATGGTCGGCGGTTTTTGTTTTTGTATTTCGTTTTTTTGGAAAAGTTAAGGAGTATATTTGGGTCGATGGTTTGTTTGGCGCGTTGGGCTTCTAGGTGGAAGTAAAGGGTGTGGAGCGGGCTTGGGAATTGGTAGCCTCCTTGGGTTTCGGGGTCTTTTGTTAGGGCATTCAGTTCTTCCATGCGCTGTAGGAAGTTGGCCAAGACTTTGGTTTCTTCTTTGTTCAGTTTTTTGATGATTTCGGTTTTTCGGAACTGCATTTTAGGATGGTCGGCGGCAATTTTTCGCAGGATGGATCGGTAGCGTTCGCTGCGAAGGGAGGAGAGAATTTGGGGTTCGATCCATCTTTCTCCGATGGTTTCGGCGGCGCTGAGGATGCTTTTTTTGACGTCGTTTTTGCGGATTTTTGGTCTTGGGGCGATGCGCCAGAGGGCGTCGCCAAGTTCGTGGGCAAAGACGGGCAGGCCGTTGGTGAAACGGATGAGCAGGGATAGGCTGTCTTTGCTGATGTCGATGTCTTGCGGAGCGAATGCCCGTTGGTAGAACTGGGCGGTTTCGTCATTCGTCCAAGGATCGATTTTGACGAGTTCAAAGACGCGGGCGAGGGATGGTTGGTTGTTTATGAGTTCTCGGCGTTGTTCTTCGAGGCCGACAAAGAGGATGCAAAGCGGGTTTTTTTGGTTGGAGGCGTCGATTTCTTCGGAAGCGCTTTTGAACCAGTGAGCGAATTGTGGAGACGCGGCCAGGCCGTTGACGTTGTCGAAGATTAGCAGGAGGGCTTTTTTTTGGTTTTCTTGGATTTCGTTGAGCAAGTTTTGGATGGCGGGGACGAAGTTTTCGGCGATTGAGGGGAGGTTTTGCTCTTGGGCTCCGAGTTTGAACGTAATTCCGAATACCCCCACTTTTTGGATTCGGTTGAGGAATTCTTGGAATGGCTTGTGCCAGGGTTTGTCTAGGCTTTCCTTTGCGAGGGTGTTGAAAGTTCGTTGCAACATTGCGTCTAGGGATTGGACGCTACCTAAGGGGATGTGGGTTCCGAGGATGTTCTCTTTTGTTTCGGCCTCTCGGCGGATGAAGGAGGCTAGGGAGCTTTTGCCGATGCCGCGTTCTCCGTAGATGAAGCCTGTTTTAAGTCTGCCTTGCCTCGCGCATGCGCGTAGCATGCTGCGCAGGCATTCGGCTTTGTCTTGGCGTCCGGTGAAGAGTTCGGGCGGCGCCAGATGGCCGGGGCAAAAGGGGCTGGATTCGGGGTTCATTTATTAGGCGCTGTTTTGTTTTCGAGTATTTAAGGATGCGTTGAGTTTTTTGGCAAGTTTTATCGGGTTAGCGTTGGCACAGTTTCATTGAAAAAGCGGGCAAAACTGTAGAGATTGGTTTTGCCAGATTTTTTTTGAGGAAGGGAAAAACAATGGCCGGCAAGCGGACGCATAGCCGTTGATGGAGGATTCGAGTTTTTTGTTGAGCGTGGGAGGGGGGATTTTGTCGTACAAAGGAGTTTGCGGTGCATGGATGGCTTTAAAAGATTTTTCTTCCTTCGGCGATGTTGATCAGTTTTCGGTAGACGAAGATTGCGGATTGTCGGCCGGATGCGGGCAGTATTTCCAAGAGCATATCGTTTCGGATTTTTTTCAAGATTCGGCGGGCGGTGTGTCGGGAGATTTTCTCTGGCCGGCCGAATTGGGCGCCGCGAGAGATGGGTTGACGGAACATAAAGTCTAGGGCGAGGATGGCGTATCGGGAATGGTTTTTTGGGTATTTGTTTCGGCTTGGGCTTTGACGCCTTGGAGGAAGAATTGGCACCAGCGGGTCCAGTCGAGGTCGCGGGAGACGGCGAGGAGGCGTTCGTAGTATTCTTCGCGATGGGCTTCAAGGTATTCGCTGAGATAAAAGGCGGTCGGCTGAGGATGTTTCGTTCGTAGAAAAAGAGAGGAAGGAGCATTCGGTCTAGGCGGCCGTTGCCGTCGGCGAAGGGGTGGAGAGATTCGAATTCGGCGTGCATTATGGCGAGTTGAACGAGGATGTCGGATTGTTTACTGTGAATGAATTTTTCCCAGTTGGCCATGCCGTCGGCAAGTTTGTTTGGGCTGATGGGGTGGAATTTGGCGGTTTCGGCGGTGCATCCGTAGGGTCCGATGGCGTTGGAAAGGGATTTGTATTGACCGGCGTTTTTGTCTTTGCCGCGGACTCTTTGCATTAGGATGGCGTGGGTTTCTTTGATTAGGCGTCCGCTTATAGGGAGATTGTCGAGGCATTTGGAGGCGTGTTGGATGGCTTGGCGGTAGTTTTGGATTTCCTTGATGTCGTTGATGCGATCTGGAGAGTGGTTGCGGCGGACGCCGGCTTCGTATTCCAGAACTTCGATGAGGGTTGCTTGGGTGGCGAGCGGGGAGAGCAGGATGTCTGCGTTGGGCATTGCGGTGAGGAGACCATTGAAGTCGCCGAGCGCTCGGCTGGTGGGGCCGATGAGCGGCACTAAGCGCGCCCAATCCATGTTTTTGGGAGGGAACTGGCCTTAATGATATTGGACGGGGGGCATAGAGGGAGTTTAGGCGATCGGGTGGGCTCGTTGGGTTATTGGGTGAGTTTTTTGACTACGGAGGCGAAAGTTTTTTCAATATCGTCTCCGTCGGTAAGTTCGGCGAATTCCCAGCGTCCGTAATCGCCGCGCCAATTGACGCCCGGAATCCAGTAGGTTTCCATCGTGCTTTT
Source organism: Limisphaerales bacterium (assembly GCA_965203425.1). Classification (GTDB taxonomy): domain Bacteria; phylum Verrucomicrobiota; class Verrucomicrobiia; order Limisphaerales; family AAA164-E04; genus UBA2970. Next base: position 2,485,129 of record OZ241891.1, read on the forward strand.
CTTTTCTTTGGCGTCTTCCCGCCGGTAGCCTTTGATTTCCACCACTAAATGCAGAAGATCGTCTTTGTCATCGCGGTCGTTTATCAACACGATGAAGTCGGGAATGTAAAGGCGGGCTTTGCTGCCGGATCGATAAGGCACGGTGAAGCCGAGTCCCTGGTTTTTGACGTAAGAGAAAACTTGGGGATGCGATTCGACAACGCGGCAGAACTCGGCTTCCCAGTCGCTATCGCAGACAGCGTAGTTAATCGGACAGCGGCGAGGGTCAGTCTTGTAAGTTTTTTTGGTGGTCGAGAAGTGGACGTGGGCGGTGGATCCGGCGGGGTTGTAGGGAGACAAGATTGCTCGGATTGGGTAATCGCCGACGTGCCGGGAGACGATGCCCGCGTGGATGCGCTCGCAGGCTTTGTCGGCAAGTTGTCTGTAGAGCAGTTGCGAAGGCATTGTTCCGCCTTTGCAGCGGAGGTGGCCGTCTCTCCATTGCTTTGTAATGTGTTTGAGTTGGCCGTAGAGGTAGAGTTTGGGATCGCCAATGCCGTCTCGCCACTTCGTTTCCAGCAGGTGATTGGCGAGGTGATAAGTCACGGTTGTCGAGCGGGAGCGCAAGTGTTTCACGGTCAAGTCGACGCCTTTGCCGATAATGCCTTCGTTGCGCGTGACGGTTGCGCCCACGAGGTCCTGCGTGAGCGTTAATGAGGAATCGTCATTGAATGTTGCGGAAAGTTGCTCGGCTGGAAGTTCGGCGCGATAGCCTTCCACTCTGGGAAAACGGATTTCAAGGTGGTCGCGGTCTGGGACGGCGCGAACGTGGACGATGGGTTTGGGCGGTTTGTGCGTGATTACGACCGGTTCGGCGGTGAAGGAAAAGGGAACGCCCAAGACGTCGGCGTATTCCACGTTGAAGAGGCTGTTTTCATTCAATTCGTAGGATTGCCGGCGCAGTGCGCGTCCGACGACTTGTTCGCAGAGCAGTTGGGTGCCAAAAGCGCGAACGCCGAGGATGTGGGTGACGTTATTGGCGTCCCAGCCTTCGGTAATCATGGAGACGGAAACGACGCATCGGATTTGGGCGCCGAGCGTGCCTTCCTTGCCGACGGTGTTCATCACTTCGCGCAGCAGGTCTTGGTCGGAGAGTTTCTCTGCCTGCCGTCGGTTGCCGGTGCGCGCTTGAATTTCTTGGCGGAAGCGTTCGATTTCGTCGGCGGCCATTGTGCGGAAGTTTTTGTCCAGTGCCTCGCCGGATTCCAGTTGTTCGCTATCGATAAGCAATGTGCGCGGACGGGGAAGCGGGTTTCCGTGATTGTCAAAGTTTTGGAATAATTCCAAGCGTCCGTTTCTCATCGTTGCGGAGCCGTCTTTGTGCTTGCGTTGGAAGCCGGCGATGTAATCGTAAATCAGTTTGGAAGTGGAAGTGTTGTTGCAAACGACAATGAAGCACGGCGGAACGTCGATATTCGCCTTGCGCCACGCTTTGAAAGTCTTTTCGTAGTGACCGTAGAGCGCGTTCAACGCGGTCTTCAGCTTCTCCGGCAATTTGAGCGGATCCAGCGCGGCGGCTTTGTCTCGCCCCTTTTTGGGCATGTCGCCGCGAATGTTTTCCCAGAGCGCGCGGTATTGCGGCATGTCGGCGCCGGGAATGTTGTCCGCCACCGGCACGCGGGGCAGCTTGACGATGCCGCATTCAATGGCGTCCATGAGCGAAAAGTCACTCATCGTCCAGGGGAACAAGGTGCCTTCTTTATAGCCGGAACCGCGCAGGAAAAACGGCGTGGCGGATAGGTCGAAAATGCGGCTGAGGCCGAGTTTGCGCTGCACGGCTTCCAAGCCGGAAATCCACACTCGCGCCGCCTCTTGGTTTTTCTCCGCTTCTTTGCGGTCGTCGCCCTTGAGCGATCTTTCCTCAGTCCCGCCCGGCTTTTCGCGGTAGCAGTGGTGGCCTTCGTCATTGAACGCCAAGACGCGTTTCATGCCCATCAGCTCCGGGCACACCCGTTGCAGCATTTGGCCTTCGGTTTCTTTGGTTTTCAACTCAGGGCCTCTCCTCCCTTGCATTAGAGCGCGTCCGCCTTGGGAGATCTCGATCTTTTCCCGCAACATAAAGGCGTGGTAGTTGGTGATGACGATTCTGGCGCGAGCGATGTCCCCCAGCATGTCTCCCGGCACCAGTTCGCGCTCCTTGTAGTAGTTGTCCTGGTCGTTGGGGAGAAGGACGCGCAGGCGATCCTTGATGGTGATGCCCGGCGTCGCTATCAGAAAGCCGCGGGTGAAGAGGCGGCTGTTGGGACGACGCACGGCGTTGACGGTCTGCCACGCGATGAGCATGGCCATCACGGTGGTCTTGCCGGCGCCGGTGGCCATCTTCAAAGCCAAGCGAGGCAAGCCGGGATGGGCGTCGTTGTTGGCCGCCTGCAAGTGTTCTAGGAATTGGCGGCCGGCCTTGATCTTGGGCGCCACTTCGGCAAGCCAGATTGCCGCCTCCGCCGCTTCCATTTGACAAAAGAAAGGGCGGACGCCTTGGAACTCGTGGCTGCGCCAATGTTTCAACAACCGGGCGGTCTGCGCCGTCACGCGCCATTTGGCTTGGGGCAAATCCCGCCACTTGCGCAGCTGCTGGCGCAAGCTGTTGATGATGGGCGCGAGTTTCTGGTATTGCTGGTTTTCATCGCCGATCTTTTCGTCAAGCAACTCCTCTTGAGGTCTTCGAGGATTGGGAACGGGCGTGATGAAGGATGCCTCGCGCCGGCCTGAGAGGATGCGGCCGGTGGACTGTCCTTTTTTATCAAGTTCCCAATGCCGCGAAGGGCATTCGTAAGGCGAGTTTAGAATCGGCTTCTCAAAAAACGAACTAGGCGTATTGCTTTTCATTTGCGTCGGATGTTCACAAAATGGCGCCCCGTTTTGAACCTCCCCCTCCGAAAAGAAAGAGAAAGATACGGCGAACGAGGGCGCAAGGCGAGAAAATTGTCTTGCGCGCGCTTTCCCGCCTTTGCCGCCGGCATGCTTGACTCTCTTTTCAGCGCAAGGAGTGGGCAAAAGAAACACTAGCCAAAGAGCGCCGTTTTTCCTATAAAAGCCAAATCTATGCTCAACTGTTCCCTTATACTGGACGGTTCCGCGCAGACCTATGGGAAACGAACGGCAATCCTGGCCGGCGGCGAATCGTGGACTTACGAACGCTTGCATCGCGCTGCTGGCCGGCTGGCCAAAGGGTTGGCGGCGGCGGGAATTGCTCCCGGCGATCGGGTAATCCTAGCATGTCCGAATCGGATAGAATTCGCCATCGCGTTTTTTGGAATCCTAAAAACCGGCGCGGTTGCTGTGCCGGTGAGCATTCTGTGGAAACAGCGCGAGTTAGCGTTCGTCATGCGAGACACGCAGGCCAAAGGCGTCGTCTCCTTTGAAAGCTCGGCCGCGCTTTCCATCGGACAAGAAAGCCGGGCGGCCTTTGAAGAAACGGATACCGGCTCGCACTTTTGGTTTATCGCCGGCGACCCGGAACGAGAAACAATCGACGGCGCGCCGACCATCCAATCGCTAATTAACCAAGCGCAAGATTCCCTCCCCACCGTGATGACCTCCCCTGAAGACTTGGCCGTCATTCTCTATACTTCCGGCACTACGGGAAAACCCAAAGGCGCGGCGCTAACCCATCAGAACATTTTCACGGCGGCGCTCACGGCAAATCGGCTCGTCGATATGCGCAAAGAAGACGTCTCCCTCGTGGCGCTTCCCATGTTTCACTGCTATGCCCAGACGGCGCAGTTGAACGCCGGCCTGCTCTGCGGCAGCACCTTATCGCTATTGGAACGATTCGATCCCGACCAAGCGCTCCGCTCCATGCAAGAACACGGCGTCACCCTCTTTTGCGGCGTGCCGACAATGTATTGGACATTGTTGCACCACAAGGTGTCTAGACAATACAATCTCGACAAAATTGCCTCTCGCCTTCGCTTGGGCTGCTGCGGCGGCGCACCCATTTCCTCGGAAGTGTTGCGCGAAACGGAGGCAAAATATCGGTTTCAGATATTGGAAGGGTACGGCCTCTCCGAAACCTCGGCTATGACTACTTTTAGCCAGTTGCATCGTCCTCGAAAAGTAGGATCAGTCGGACTGCCAGTTTGGGGCGTAGAAGTGCGAGTCGTCGATAAAGACACAAATCCCCGGCCGCCGGGAGCCAATGGCGAGGTAGTCGTCCGGGGACACTCCGTGATGCAAGGGTATTACAATCGCCCAGAACTCCTCGAAGAAGTTTTTCGCGGCGGATGGTTTCATACAGGCGACGTCGGCCATATGGACGAAGAAGGCTATCTCTACCTTACAGACCGCGTTGCGGATGTAATTATACGCGGCGGCTTGAATGTGTATCCGCGGGAAATCGAAGAAGTTCTTGCATCCCATCCCGCGGTGTCCCTTTCCGCCGTCGTGGGTGTGCCTCACGAAAAATACGGGGAAGAAGTAGCGGCCTTTGTGGTTTTAAAAGGAGGCAACTTGGCCTCGCCTGAAGAAATCGTGACTTGGACAAAACAAAAAGTGGCGAACTATAAGTATCCCCGCCTAGTAAAAATTGTGAAATCCCTGCCCTTGGGAACAACGGGAAAAGTGCTAAAAAAAGAACTGCGCGAGCAAGCTTCCTTCGACGAAGTTTGATTCAAGAAACTACATCTTTCTATAACCCATCTTCTTATGAAATCATCTCCATGGATTCTTCTGAGTCTAGTCTCAATCTGCTTTTGCGGAGCGGCCAGACTCTTTGCGACGGCCGGCGACCGTCCCAACATATTGTTCATCTTTCTGGATGACTTCGGATGGAAAGACACCTCCTACATGGGCTCCGATTTCTATGAGACACCGCATCTAGATCGGCTGGCCTCCGAAGGAATGATTTTTACAGACGCCTATTCTACCGCCGCCAATTGCGCTCCCGCTCGCGCCAGTTTATTGTCCGGTCAATACACACCGCGGCACGGAATCTACAATGTGGGAACACGTCCGCGGGGCGACCGGCGGTTCCGCAAGCTGGAGCATGTGCCGGGGCAGAACGTTTTGCCTTCACAGATCAAAACATGGGCGCAAGTGGCCCAAGAAACCGGCTATCGAACCGCTATCATCGGGAAATGGCATATCAGCCACGATCCGATTCCTTACGGCTTCGACGTCAATATCGGAGGCGGCATGTCGGGTAGTCCTCCAAGAGGCTACTATCCGCCTCATCCAAAAGTTCCCGGACTGGAAAAGGCGCCGCAAGGCGAGTATTTGACCGACCGGTTGACGAAGGAATCCATCCGCTTTATCCACGAGACGCGGGATCGTCCCTGGCTAGTTTACTTGTCACATTTTGCCGTTCATACTCCCTTAGACGCGAAGCAATCTTTAACAGCTAAGTATCAATCTAAACCCGCTGGCAATCTTCATTATCATGTTCCAATGGCGACGATGATTCAAGCGGTGGATGACGGAGTGGGCAAGCTGCGGACAGCGCTGGAAGCGCTCAACATATTGGACAATACTATCATCCTCTTTTTCTCTGACAATGGAGGCTACGGTCCGTCAACAGATATGGCGCCATTAAAAGGGTATAAAGGAACTTATTACGAAGGAGGTATCCGGGTGCCGTTCTTTGTGCGTTGGCCGGGAACAACCATCCCCGGCTCGCAGTCTTCGGAACCAGTGATTGGTGTGGACATTTTCCCCACATTGTGCGCGATGATGAAGGCGCCTCTCCCTTCCCAAACTTTAGATGGGCAAAACTTGGAGCCTCTTATGCGCGGACAATCCGCCTCATCAGGCGAGCGGTCTCTTTACTGGCATTTTCCCGCTTATCTGCAAGCGTATCAAGTATGGAACGAACAGCGGGACCCCTTGTTTCGCTCTCGGCCATGTAGTGTTATTCGAAAAGGTCTTTGGAAATTACATCACTATTTTGAAGACGACGGAGTCGAGTTATATAATCTAGCGACGGATGTTGGAGAGCAATACAATCTGGCTTCTTCCCGGCCGGATCTAGTTCAAAGTTTGAAAAAAGAATTAGACGAATGGCGCAAGAAAACAAACGCGGCGATTCCCCGGTTGCCGAACCCGCACTATGATTCCGCCGCCGAAGAATCCGCAATCCAGCGGATGTCCAGCCAAGAGCCTAGCCTGCGAGCAAAGGAAGAACGATCCAATGGAAATTGACTTCCTATCAGGATGGCCAAAGCGCCGCCGGCAACAAACGCCTTTATCGCAATTGCCGAGCCGCCGGATGTGATATAAGTATCACCGAACTAACAATCACCGCCGCGCCCGCCAGTGTTCTGAAATTCAACTCTTCCCCGCCAATCCACCAACCTAAAAACACGGCGATCACGGGATTGACGTAGGTATACGTCGACACGGCCTGCGGACGACAAACTTTAAGTAACCAACTATATGCAGTGAACCCCACCAATGATCCAATAAAGACGAGATAGACATAAGCAAGAAGCGAACGCTGCGACCATTCGGCGGCAGGATGTTCTTCCCATTCTCAGGAAACTGCCCCCGCCACAACTAACGTCGCTCCGCCCAAAACCATCTGCAAGGTAATCCCCATCAAAGGAGAATCCGGTTTCTCCGTGTAGCGGGCAAAAAGAGAGCCGACCGCCCAACACAAAGCGGCCAACAACAAGACGACGGCGCCCAACGGATCAGCCAATCCCTCGCCCGTATCAAACGGGTTTCCAACAAGCAGTAAAATCCCGAAAAAACCAAGCGCAATCCCCAGCGCGCTCAAAACACCCGGAAAACATCCTCCCGGACGAACAGCGTCCAGCACTGTAATCCACATGGGAATAGTGGCGATCAATAACGAGGCAAGGCCAGAAGGCGTCGTCTGCTCCGCCCAAGTGAGCACCCCGTTGCCAAAACCAATCAGCAAAACTCCCACAACGAACCCGTTAAACCAATGTTTGGCGGCCGGCACAGGTTGCCCCTGCATTCGAAGCGCCCCAAAAAGAAGCGCGCCCGCAATGACAAAGCGGCTTCCGCTCATAAACAGCGGCGGCAAAGTTTCGATGGCAATCTTAATGCCCATATAAGTCGACCCCCAAATCAAGTAAATGGCCGCAAACGCAGAGAGAATCCAGCCCTTTGGCGGCGGTTGCTGTAAATTCATATTTTCTAAACTTCCAGTTCCCTTGGCCGGCAATTTAGCGGCTTCAATAAAAGCAAAAAACCACTCTCGCCGAGAAACGAGAGAGGCAGAGCCAAATCTTCAATAGAATAGCGTTACTTCGTTCTCCGCCAATAGCTTACGCCGCCAACTTGCCGCGCAAAAACCAATGCACCTAACATATTCACAAACTCGCTTCTAACCCAAACCCGCCAAAATTGTCAAACAAATCAAACCCAAAACCCCGCAGTCAAGAAAACAGCCAACTCGGACTCGCCGCCAACAAATCCGCAAATTCCAACCCAGCCAGAAACAAACTCGCAAACCAACACTTTCCCAGTTGCATTCCCGCCAATTGCCGTGTAAATTTTCCCCCAAGTTCGCTCTCCGGCAGCGCAACCGAACCATCTCGGCAAAAAGCGGCCCGGCGTTCTTTCAAGCCAATGTAGCTCAGCGGTAGAGCAACGGTTTCGTAAACCGTCGGTCATCGGTTCAAATCCGATCATTGGCTCCATCTTTTTTTGGGAAAACACTCGATTTTTCAGAACGCCAACAAACGCTTGACAACGCTCCTTGCAGAAAACAAAATTTTCAAACGCAAGCGCGCCCAATTTATTCAAAATGTCCAATCTCTCTGAACAAGCCATCAACATCGAGTTAGGCAATCAGCTGTCCGAAATGTTGCCCAGTTTCTCGAAAATCGAAGCGGAAAGAACGAAAGTCCTTGCCAAAAGTCCCAGCAAACGGCCCGACATCTCCATCATCGGCAAAGGCCGGGCGCCCGTGATTATCGAAGCTGAATTCGAACCTGCGATCAACGTCGAAGAAGAAGCCAAAGGCCGATTAAAGTCCCGCCTCAAAAACCAAAGCCGCCCCGTTGAATCCGTCATCGCTTTGATCTATCCCCAAGAACTCCGCCAAACAACCAATCTCAAAGCCTCCCTCGCCAAAACCCGCCTGCGCTATCGCGTTTTCTACGCCAATGAAAATCCCTTCCCCGAACACGGTTGGCTAGAAGGTTCCATCAGCGATCTCGCCGACCTCATCCATTTGATCGCCGTCCCCGAAAGCGCCTTTGACAAATGCGCCAAAGACTTGCGCAACAGCATCGACAGTGCTGTCTCCGTGTTGCAATTCTCCAGCGCCTATCATTTGACCGATAAAATCTTCGACACGCTCGGATTAGCCGGGGTCGTCCAAACCAAAGACCTACCCGAAAAAGAGAGACTCGAACACAAAAACACGCAAACTCGACGCATCGTCGGCGCCATCATTGCCAACGCCCTCATCTTCCACGAACGCATCGCCGGCGCTCACCAACACATCCTCCCCATCAATCAAATCTGCGGACACCCGGTGTACAGCTCCAAAAAAGCGGCCTTGAAAGCGTGGGAAGACATTCTCAACATCAACTACTGGCCAATCTTTGACACCGCCAAAGAAATCATCGGCCTCTTGCCCGCTCACAAAGCCAGCAGCATTCTAAAAACCCTCACAAACGCCGCCGAGCGCATCCACGAGGACGGCCTGCTGTATGAACACGATTTGACCGGCCATGTCTTTCAAAACCTCATCATCGACCGCAAATACTTAGCCGCCTACTACACTCTCCCTGAATCCGCCGCTTTGCTCGCCCACTTAGCTGTTTCCAAAATGCAAAACATCGATTGGAAAGACGCCGAAGCCATTGGCCAATTGCGCATTGCTGATTTTGCCTGCGGCACCGGCGCGCTTCTTTCCGCCGTTTATGATCAAATCGCTACTCGCCACGAACGAACCGGCGGCAACCCCAAACAACTGCATTCTCTAATGATGGAGCAAGTTCTCTATGGCTTCGACGTTCTGCCTTATGCCGCGCATCTCACCGCTTCCATATTGTCCGGGAAAGAGCCTGCCATAATCTACGAACGCGCACGCATTTACACCATGCCCTATGGTCGGCAAAAAGACGGCACCGTGGAGATTGGCTCGCTAGAATTCTTGGACAAAGCGGAGCAAGAAGTCTTGTTTCACACCGGCAATCCCGCCAAACAAGTCGGCAGCAAAGTTGAAGCAACCATCCCCAAAGTCGAAGTACCGAACAACAGCCTCGACCTCGTCATTATGAACCCGCCCTTTACGAGGAACGTCACACGAGAAGGCGCTTACGAAGGCACTTTTGCCGCCGCCTTTGCCGCCTTTGGCGCCAGCGATCAAGACCAAAAAGACATGGCCAAGCGAATGATGCTCTTGAAGCAAGGCACTTGCTATCACGCCAGCGCAGGCATGGCTTCGGCCTTCGTTGCCTTAGCCGACAAAAAACTCAAACCCGGCGGCATTCTCGCCCTTGTATTGCCTCTCTCCACCGCCAACGGTTCTGCTTGGCAAAAGTTCCGCGCTCTCCTCGCCAAAGAATACACCGACATAACCGTCGTCAGCCTCGCCGATGCCGGATGCTACGATGTAGCCTTCTCTGCGGACACCTCAATGGCCGACTGCCTCGTCATCGCCCGCAAAAAGAGCGCATCCCTCCCCCAAGCATCCGCCACATCAACCCGCTTTGTCTCCCTTCTTCAACGCCCCGCCAATTTTGCGGCATCAGCGGAGACCGCCAAACAACTGATTGCCAAGAAAACCAAACGCCAATTAGAAGACGGCCCTTTTGGAGGCGACGAAGTCGTTTGCGGCCAAGAAAAAATGGGAGAAACTATCACGGCAAACGTTCCTAAAACCAATCCCGCTTGGAACCCCGTCCGCATCCGGGACTACTCGCTGCCGCAAACCGCTTACAAATTGACGGAGTCTCAACTTTGGTTGCCAAGACTCAAAGAGAAACCGCTGGCGATGACCGAGCTGAAGAATGTTGGCAATCGCGGTTTGCTGAGCCGAGACATCAACGGACCCGCTCCACGCATCCGCACAGACAAACCAAGCCAAACCAAACAAGTTCCACGAGGCCCGTTCGATGTAATCTACTCCATCCCTAAACTAACCGACACTTATACGGCTCTATGGAATCACGACGCCAAAAAAGAAATCCATCTCATCTGCCAACCCGATAGCCGAATGAAAGTCCGTCCGGGAATGGAAGACAAAGCCAATGAAATCTGGCATCAATTCGCCGGCAGATGTCATTTGACTGTGGATTATACACTCGGATCCCAGCCTCTCGCCGTTGCCTTCACTAAAGAGCCGTGCATCGGCGGACGCGCTTGGCCGAATGTGAATTTTACCAAGAAAGATTGGGATTATGCCTTCGCTTTATGGGGCAACAGCACTTTGGGATTGATTCTCTTCTGGTGGCACGGCAGCCGCCAACAACCAGGCAGAGCCATAGTATCCATCACTGCATCGGAAAAGTTGCCCGTATTAGACTTTCGCGCCTTGAGCAAAGAGCAAATAAAGCAAGCCAAAGCTATCTTTGACGATTTCAAAAACAAACATTTCCTGCCCGCTTATGTTGCCGACGAAGATGAAACCCGCGCCTTGTTAGACCATTCGGTTCTTTGCCATTGGCTGAGGTTTGACGAAAGCATTTACGAAGCCGTTCGTAGATTGGCGCGCAAATGGTGTGCCGAGCCTTCCGTTCACGGCGGCAAACAACGCCCCCAAAACACACCCCTTGCAATCTAACTAACATCCCTCCCCATAAACACCCAACCCAGAGACAAACCATCCAGATAAACTTAATTGAATTATCGATTGCGTTGGAGAAAACGAATCGTTTCCTCCCAACTTTTTTGAACGACCAAAGATTTTGAAAACTTATTTCGGCTCACAAATCTTCTATAATTATATCCAAACTAGAGAGCTTTCGGCGCCGGCAATGCCGAATCTCATCGATATTCGGATTATATGTTTTTCTGTTTCAACTGGGGAGAGAGGGATCGTTTGTTTTTTGAATAGAATCCTATTGATGTTGGTGTTGTCGAGCGGGGCGGATTAGATTGTGGCGGCGTTTTCTAATGAGCTCGGCAAAGTTTTATTAGAACTGGCAAGGAGGAAGTTGTGACGCATATGGAAGGAGAATTTCCGCGTATTTTAGTTGGCGAAAAAACAGAAATAAAATATAGATCTAAACCATGACGCAAGCGCGGCAAAGGCGCTTTAATTGTTGTGGAAAAACGGCAAGACAGGTTGGTTGTTGAGGGAGGTTCAAAAGCATTGCGAGCGTTTTGTTTTGCATGGAACTGGTCTGGCAAGCGTTATATTGCTCGCTTGTTTTCTGATGCTATATCATTGGGGAGGACAAAACCAGAACGCCGCGCTAGCTGATACCTAATGACTGGGGATGGCGCACGAAACTAATGCAGGCAAAAGGGGCAAGGTTTATTAGGGAGGATGCTGAAAAACATTTTACATTAAGGAGATAACGTTGTCGCCGAACTGGGAGCATTTGACTTCGACGGCGTTTTCCATAAGGCGGGCGAAGTCGTAGGTGACTTGTTTGGATCGAATGGCGGCGCCAAGGCCTTTTATGACGAGGTCGGCGGCTTTGTTCCAGCCGAGGTAGCGGAGCATCATTTCGCCGCTGAGGATAAGACTGCCGGGGTTGACTTTGTCCAGGCCGGCGTATTTGGGGGCGGTGCCGTGCGTGGCTTCGAAGATGGCGTGTCCGGTGAGGTAGTTGATGTTGCCTCCGGGGGCAATTCCGATTCCTCCCACTTGAGCGGCGAGGGCATCGGAAAGGTAGTCGCCATTGAGGTTGAGGGTAGCGATGACGTCGAAGTTGGAAGGGCGTGTAAGGACTTGCTGAAGGGCGATGTCGGCGATGGCGTCTTTGATGAGGACGGCGCCATTGTTGATGGCGTTTTGCTGTTCGGCGATGGCGGATTCTTTGCCTTGTTTGGCTTTGGTGCGGGCGTATTGCGGCCAGGTGTAGACTTTGGCGTTGAAAATACGCTCAGCGGCGGCATATGCCCAATCGCGGAAGGCGCCTTCGGTGAACTTCATAATGTTGCCTTTGTGAACTATGGTAACGCTTTTGCGATTGTGGGCGAGGGCGTAGTCAATGGCCGCTTTTACTAAACGGATGGTTCCAATGGCGGAGACAGGCTTGATGCCGATGCCCACTTCAACCGGCGGTGCGCTGTGCCCGGAAGATGCCTGCCGCATGTATTGATTCACTTTTTCCTGCGTTCCAAATCGCACTTTGGCGAATTGATCGGGGAAGTTTTTTTGCAGAAAGTCGAGAACTGCCTGAGATTCCGGCGTGCCTCCCCGATATTCAATTCCAGCGTAAATATCTTCGGTATTTTCGCGAAAAATTACCATGTCCACCTTTTCGGGATGTTTCACCGGAGAGGGGACGCCGTCGAAGTATTGCACTGGTCGTTGACATACATAGAGGTCGAGTTGCTGGCGCAAAGCGACGTTTAGCGATCTAAAACCGCCTCCCACCGGCGTGGTCAAGGGTCCTTTAATTCCGACAAGATATTCTTTGAAGGCGGCGATAGTTTCATCCGGCAGCCAGTTGTTGAGTTTTTTCTTGGCGGCTTCTCCGGCAAAGACTTCGAACCAGATGATTTTTTTGGCCCCTTGGTAGGCTTTTTCCACCGCCGCGTTCAAGACGCGGTTGGCGGCTGCCCAGATGTCTTTCCCCGTGCCGTCGCCGCGGATAAAGGGAATCACAGGATGATCGGGAACGTTCAGTTTTCCGCCGGCAAGAGAAATTTTGCCGCCTTGCGGCACTGTCACATTGTCGCTCGTCATATTATATTGTTTATCTGGATGTGGAAATTAATTCTTCGGCTACGGAATTTAAAAAGACAGAAGGCGGAAGAAGGTTCATGCCACTGCCTGCCCGCTTCGGGACGATTCAGACGGGGTCTCCACTATCGCTTGTTCGACTTTCTCCACAATGGAGGCGACAGTGAATCCATACTTTTCCCGGAGGTCGTTCACAGAAGTGGCGTGTTCCACAAATTGATCGGGCCATCCGATTCGGACAACGGGCGTTATTATTTTTCGGTCGGCAAACAATTCGATGACAGCACTTCCATAACCACCGGAAAGAACATGGTCTTCCATAGTGACAACTAGGTCGGAAGCTTTGCCGAAAAACTCAGTGGCGACTTCGTCTATAGGTTTTGTAAATCGCGGGTTAACGACCGCCGCATCATAACCTCGCTCTGCCAACGCTTCAGCAGTTTCCCGAGCCATTGAATTTAGATTGCCAAGGCCTAACAGGGAAACTTTAGGTTTGCCATTGTTTTGAAAATGCCGCACTACTTCTGCCTTGCCAATCTCCAGCAGTTTTGGGGTTTCTTTAATCGGCACGCCTTCGGCGGCGCCGCGGGGGTAGCGAATGAAGGTAGGATGCTTTTCGTGGGTTGCGGTGAACATCATATCGACTAGCTCATCCTCGTCTTTCGGCGCCATGGCAATAATGTTTGGCACGCATCGAAGGTAGGCAATATCAAACATGCCGTGGTGCGTGGGGCCGTCTTGAGGCGACAATCCGGCGCGATCCATACAAAATGTGACGGGCAAGTCCTGCAAGGCTGCGTCGTGGATAATACAATCGTAGGCTCGCTGTAAGAAGGTGGAGTATATAGCGCAAAAGGGATGAAAATCCAGGGTCGCCAGGCCGCAGGCAAATAAAACTGCGTGCTCTTCGGCAATGCCTACGTCATAATAACGGTCGGGCATTTCTTTTTCTAGAATTTTCAGACCGGTGCCGCTGGGCATGGCGGCGGTAATCCCCACCACTGCGGAATCTTTTTTGCAAAGTCGCACCATAGTCTTGCCGAAAACATCCTGCCAGGGTGGTTTCCCTCCAGACTTTTTGATCGCCGTGCCTGTTTTCACGTCGTAAGGGCCGACGCCGTGTAGTTTTTCGGGATGGCGGAGGGCGGCGTCATAGCCTTTGCCTTTTTTGGTGAGGACGTGTAGCACGATTGGGCGATCACATGATTTTGCGTAGTCTAGCGCGGCAATAAGCACCGGCAGGTCATGCCCGTCTAAGGGACCAAGGTAGCGCAAGCCCATTTCTTCAAAAATTAGGCTGTTGCCAAATCCTCCGCGTCCGCCGTCCTCATCTTTGTCAACAGACTCTCGCAGAACTAAATCGGACACTGTTCCTTTCAAAAGTTCCTCGGCCCTATGTTTGATCTTGACCGCTAGCTCGCCTTTGGGAAGGCGCTTCAACAATCTCCCAAAATCGCGTTGTAACCGAGAATAAGAAGGATGAGTGATTAACTTGTTCAAGTAACGGGCAATCGCCCCCACGTTCTTGGCAATGCTCCATTCGTTGTCGTTAAGGATAGCGATGAATCGGTTTGTGGTTTCAGCGATGTTGTTGAGCGCTTCGAAGGAAATGCCGTTGGTCAAGGCAGCGTCCCCAAAAATGGCGAGGACGTGTTCATCCGATCCTCGTTTGTCGCGACCCGTGGCGATCCCCAGCGCCGCCGAAAGCGCCGTGCCTGCGTGCGCCGCTCCATAACAATCATGCTCGCTCTCCGTCCGAAGCGCAAAACCGTTCAATCCGCCTGTCGTTCGGATTGTGGAAAACCGTCCTTTGCGTCCAGTCAGAATTTTATGGACGTAAGTTTGGTGGCTGACGTCCCAAATGAATTTATCGCGCGGCGTTTGGAAACAACGGTGCAACGCAATAGACAATTCCACAACTCCCAAATTCGGCCCTAAATGCCCTCCGTTCTTCGAGAGCGTCTGGATTAACTCCTCGCGAATTTCGCCCGCCAGTTGGCTAAGCTGATCCAACGTCAACTTTTTGACGTGGTCGGGGCTGTCCACCATATCGAGAAAACAACTCATAACGCCCTCATTATTGGGAATTCTCCTCCTCTGTCAACGATTTCAAGGAAAATTCACCCTCCAAAGATTCTTCTAAAACCCGAATCTTGCCCTCCGCCTCCGCCAGTTTTTCCAAACACAGCTTGCGCAAACGCATCCCCTCCTCATAACGAGCGATCAACGCCTCCAAGGGCAAATCGTCGCCCTCCATCTCCTCGACAATCGCTTCCAAACGCTTCAAAGCCTCCTCGTAAGACAAACTCGACAAAGCCTCCGGGGCAGCCTTTTTTCTCTTTTCTTCCTTTGCCACCCCGTCAGCCTAACCCAAAAACATCGCGCCGTCCAGATAGCAAATAAAATAAGGCCAAGGCAAGTTCCCCATAACATGCAAAGCCAGCAACCATGGATTATAGACGATATAAACGGCTCGCCTATAAACTTGGAAAATATTCTTACTGCGGATTGAGATTGTTCATATCCGTGACGAATACCTGAATCTAATAGATAAGCAACATTTCCTCAAAGAAAGCAAAAAGCATAGTATGTAAAAACCCAAAATTGCGCGAAAACAATACACCCAAAACAACCATAGATAATTAAAAATTGACCATGCAACTTTTTCGCAACAAAGTTAAATCGGTTTTTGAAATTTACTTGTTTTACATATAAACGAAATAATACCAATACATAGTCCCGCACTTAAAGGAAAAGCCAATTTTGCACTAAAAACTGAGACGCAGATTCAATTGCCAAATTTCGATTCATCAATAAACTAAGCATTAATAGAAAAGAAGACGCCAAGCAAAAGCAAAACACAATTCCACCAACGATATAAGACAAGCATTCATTAAATAATTTTAAATGTTTATTAATTCCTTTATGATTTTTTGAATGTCAAACGCAGTTAATCAATCCAGTAAATCAACACAACAACGATCAGTTTCAATTTGGAGCGTCATTGGATTCATCGAATTATTTGCGCCATGTAGACGAATCTATCTGTAAAGGATTGCCAACTCTCGCGATTACAGAAACATTGAATTAACGCCTGGATTAAAACCTCGGTTGTCGCCTAACCATGATACAAAAGGAAAGACCCCACGAGTTGGAGAAGTATATGGAAGAGTAATTTAAGATGGTTTAATGAAAGCGGCAGCCCAGACATCAATCTCTTGAAAACCAAATATATCAATTTTGTTAATCAAATTGTTTCCAATAAATCTATAAAGGTTCAATCTACCTTGTTCTTCAATTGGATCGCAGGAGAACCAGCGGGCGGTGTTGGTGTTGTAATGGCGGTAGCTGCAGTAAAGGAGGCTGGTTTCCGCGTCTCTGTATTTGGTGGGGAAACCAAACGGATTGAGCGCAGCAGTCGGGCCGTCGGCTTCGAGAACTTGCCCAAACGGATCGTATTGATAGCCAGTGCGTTGCCTACCGTCATCGGCATTCACCAAAGCGACTAGGTTGCCGTTGTAAACGGCGGCATAGGTGGTAGGCTTGGATGTTGAATGATCGGCGACGGTCAATAGTCCGCTTACTCCGCCGCCGCTTTGCAAACCGCCTCTGAAAATCTAATCCCCAGAGATAGGTTTTCTTGGCGAGTTGAGTTTTAGACTGAGCGGAAGTTTTGTGAAACTCGGCGATGAGGTTCCAGCCATCGTGGAGAAAGTGGATTTCGGAAGTAAGTTCTCATGCGCCGGAGGTTGGCTGGATAGTATCAGAGTTCCTTTGGTATGCGGCTTTTTGGGTTCCAGTGGAAGACTTTTTTGGCGATCCAGCGGCCTTGGGGATCGTAAGCGAATTCGATCTTGCGTTTTCAAGAGGCCGGAATGGTTGACAAGGATTCTATAGCGATCAATCGATTTTCGGCGTTCCAAGTGTAATGCCATTGGCCGTCTTGGAGTGAGTTGCCGGCGGCGGCGTATTGGAATGTTTCTTGGGTTGTTTGTCCGTTCTTGGTCGCCGCGGTGATGAGGATGTTGAGGGAAGTGGGTTCGCTGTTGCGGGTGGTAGCGTGGCGGGCGTGGAATTGGCGGTTTCCGGCATCGTCGTAGCCATAAAGGAAAGCATGGCCGGACAGAGGATTATCAGAGGCATCAAACTTTTTGGCGAAGGCAAGTTGGCCGAGGTCGTCGTAGCGGTATTTCCAATAGCCTCCATCGAATTCGGTAGTTTGGATTCGTTGATTAGTGCGGTTGTATTGGTAGTGGAAAGAGGCGAAGTTGACGGTTTGAAGGAGGTTGGTTGTAGTCGTTTGGATTAGCGGTTGAGACGTTCATAGTGTTTTTCGGTGCGCAAAACAGGGCGATTTTCGGCAGAGAAGGCAATGTCGTTCACGGGATAGGAGTTGTCTTCGTAGTCGTAAACGGTGGTATCGCTGACGGTTTTCCTCATCGAAGCGGTACCGTAAGCGTAGAGGTGGTACAAAGTCAACACTCTGTCAAGGCTTGCTGTTTGCTGGACATGTCGGGCAAGAGTTTGTAACGATGTCGATGAACGATCTCGTCGAGGCCGGGTTGGCGAAAGGTTTTCCTAGCGAACGGTCGTCGAAGGCAAATGTTCGGCGGGAAAGCCAATCGTCCTGCTAGATTCTCCCGTCGAACCCGTTGCTTTTCGAGATAGTCAATTGATATAAACAAAAAATCGATGATTTCTCGACATTCTTATGCAGTCCTTAAAAGTTGCTAAGTCTTGTAGTCCTGGGTTTTCAAGCAAATTCGAGGTTTGTTGGTGTTGGGAGTAGGCTCGGAGGGTGCCTTGGCGCCGGCAAGGCGCGAAGAATTCGTGAGCTACAAGACCATAGTCAATCGTGAACAAATAGCCGGCGGCAAGCCGGGCAGCCGCTTGCTTCCACCAGTGCGAAGCCGCCACGCCAGCCTCCGTAGTAAATCCGTCCGGGAGATGTTCGGAAATCGCCTCAAAGAATTCTCCGCTCAGGCCGGCCTCCAGAGGAGAAAATGGCTCAGGCAGAATGCACCAATGCAAATTCTCCTCCTTCGCCGTCACTCCCCATCGCCGCCAAATTCGCTTGGCCGCGTCCCAACAAACGCGCTCTACAGGAAAGGCATCTAGCAATTCGTTAGAAAAAATGACGCCCGAAATGCTCCTTCGCGGGCATTCTTCCCAAGATCTCATCCACTCCACTTTGAAAGAATGCCGTTCTAGCCGGCGTTCCTGTCGGCGTCTCCGAGTTTCCGATGGCTCCACAATAAGATAGCTGACCTTTTCGTAAGTTTGCGGATGGCTTCTTTGGCAGTGGTCTAGAATATCGCAAGCCAGCAGGCCGTCATGCGCGCCGGCCTCAACCCAGAGCGGGGATTGGGCGCCTGGCTCTTGCGTCCACTGCCCCAATTGCTCGCTAAGAAGCGCGCCGAACAAATCGCCCACGCTCACGCTGGTGATGAAGTCGCCGGCTTTCCCAATTCGGCTTTGAGCCTCGTAATAACCATGCAGAGGATGATAAAGAGCGAGCTCCATAAATTGAGCCGCTGAGATTGGCCCTTGCCGAGCGATAGTCTCGATGATCATCGACTTCAATCTCCCTGCTTCGCTCTGCATCCTTTTTCGCATTCCTTAATCGATTCGGCGCTCCCCAAGCCAAAGCATCCTTCTATGCAAAGGAGAGTCAACAGCGACTTTTTGTTTGCGGACAAAAACAAAGCGAACCGGTTTTGGCGGCAACGCAGACCATTTTGGCAAAAGAAAAGCGCGATAAAATTCGGGAAGAGAGGACTGGACGACGAAAAAGCTAAAATAACAAGGGAAAACGGCCTCAAAAAAAATTGAAGAAAAGAGGTTGACAAAGGGGTTATTTTTGTCGATATTGATAGCGCACACGATAATCAGAAAATAGACATAAGCAACAAATGAGAACAAAAACGTTACTTAGAATCCGCTGAGCAACGGAAATAACACGCTCGCCGAAGTGATTCATTAAATGAATTTAAGGTTCAAACAAAGTCTAACGAATAAAAACTATGGCAGCTTCTTCCTCTTCTTTAACGTGCCGCGAGCGGCAAAACCGGCCAAGCGCCGACAGTTTCTGGGACGCCTATCCAAAATACGGCACCGGTAATCACGGCACTCCCGAAGGAACTTCTACTCCAAGTTTTTGGGGAGACCTCGTCGGCGGAACCATTGGCGAAACGCACGGCCCTGAAGGAAACTCCTGCGCCGCCCGAGTCTCCGCCGCCTTGAATGATGCCGGCGTTCCCATCCCCTATTGTCCGGAGTTTTCGACAAATCGCAATTACGGCGACCAGTCAGGCGATACCCCTCCCAAACGTTACATTCTCAGCACCATCCAACTGAATAACTATTTTAAATACCCGTTGGGGAGAACCCGATCATCGCTGGCAACAACCCGGCGGCTCAGGCACCGGGGATATTAGAGATTTAGACCACTTGAAATCTTTGATCCCTCCCAACGGATTGGTAATTATTATCTGGCCAGCAAACGGACGACTACCGAGTCACGCCGCCATTGTTCCCGGTTCAGGTTTAACTTCGCCTTATCAAGATGGAAACGTCCCTTACAACAATGGAGACTTTCTCGGCAATATCTGGATTCTAAATTAACTGCCGCCAAAGGCAAAAATAAGACACCTTATCATGATCAAACTCAACAGTCGAATACTAGCTATTGGGTTGGCCTTGGTCTGGTTGGATTCTCATCTAATAGGAGGAGACATAGGAGACCCGCCTCCCAATGTAAAACTAATGCGAATCACCGACGAAACCATCCTGCCTCAGCGAGACAAACCGTTCTCGAAGAAACAACGCTTCGTGCGCTTCATTTGGGAGATCCAAGAAAAAGGGAAAACATTCGGCCATGTGGCCGTGCAACTTAACTTTCACCAAGCGCGGCACGAATGGAGTGTTGGAGTTTATGAATACGATCCGATCCAGAAACAAAAGAAAGTACGAAAAAATCGAATTCCTTGGTTGCCAGAGCGGGGGCGTTTTCCAGCCGATGCGCTGAATTACGCTATTGGATATTCAATTCAGGTGTTTGGCACGGACCATCCTCAGGAAAGAGACCGCATTGCTTCCCTTCATGGAAGCTTAGACTTATGGCGCGAAGTTTGGCTGGACTTTCTTAAGGCAGTCAGAGAAACCCTGAAAAACGGTCCTCCAGAAGAAGAGAGAGAACAGCCGTGCGGATATACAAATACCAACCTTTGGGATTTTGAAGCCGCTCGATGGATGCATCGCGTTTGCAGACAAGAAGGACGTGCTGCGCTTTTGAAACACGGCTTGGGCGAGGTTTTGTATCAAAGCTACATGGATGTTGGAAGGCTGTCTTCTTTTGGTAGAGAGACAAAAGATTTCCGACACGTCCCTCCGGAGAAAACTTGGAATGAAATCTCGAATTTGCCGGGTTTGGGAAATTTCAATGATCCTTCCTTCTCTATCATACTCTGCAGTTGCCACTCTGAATTTCTTCATCTCATTGATTGGGGCAAGAAGCGAATCGATTAGATTCAATAGAAAAAATCATATTTGAATTCGCTTGCCAAAAGCCGCATAAAGGCCGTTGACCGGCTTGGCACCCACCAAATCCGAAACATAATGCCGCATTGCAAATCTATATCCCATAAATTGAAAATGAGAAATGCCAGCAAGATTCCGCTGATATCATTCCCCTGTTATCGGATCTACGGGCAACCAACTTTCTCCAATTCCTCCTTCTCCCGTGCCTCGGCGTTGGCCGCAACTAATTTTGATTCTGTTCATGATTTCGGGGATTCCACCAAAATCCACCAATCGCCCACCGCACTGATCAATACAATCTCCAAACAAAAGATCATCCTGCCGTTTGACCATTCCTTTGTCGGGAAAGTTGTTTCGGCGAACGAATGCGGTTCTGGCAAGAAATAATCCTCCGGTCGGAAACCAAACTTCTGCTGTTCGAGGTTCATATTGAAACCAAGTCCTTTGCCGAAGAAAATTCAGGTAATCCTTCCTCCGATTCGCAAAATGAACGTGGCCGGCTTCGTCAAATAGATGTTTTTTGCAAACAAAATCTAGAATCACATTTCTCCATCCGGAAAGCAAATACGAATCATCATCCAACCAAAGAAAATACTCCGTACCCACGCAATCAATGAGAAGTCTCATCATAGAATCTTTGTTCACGTTGGCAGACATTTCGTGGAGGCTGTCTATTTTTTCTTCGTCAAATGCTTGTCGAATTAAACGGATTGTAGCGCTAGAACAAGCGCTAAGTGCTATATGTGTTTTGAATCTGCTCGCGTCTTCCGATTCGTCAACAATACTAGACAACATTCGCGATGCATAGTGATAATAATCACCATAGACTCCCACTAATATGGAAAACTTTGGTGAGACCAATTGGCAATTTGAAGAGTTTGCAGTCATAAGCATTCGAGATACATTTCCATTCTCCGGACGACGTCTGCGGCAGTGATGATATTCATGCATCTCGGCAGAGAATGAACAACATCTACACACAAGTTTTCCTTCAGGTCTTTTTCATCGCCATCACCCAAAGGAAGAACTCTGGCTTTCCAGCATCCGCCGCTGCGACAACAAGGAAGCATTCCCACAGTGTGGATGAACTGATGAAACGGATAGGCCTCCCATTGGGGCGGTTCTCTAGCACCGGCGATAACTATACAGGGCCTGCGGCTCAGGGGATTCTCTCGCACTTCAACCGCTGCGGCCAAATGCATGGCGAAAGTGACCGGAGTCACTACTCCCCGGCAGTGGTAGGTAAGCCGTATCAAATCTCGGATTGTAGTTTTTCCTCGAAGATCAATGACATTTTACAACGGAAAATGGTTATGGTCCGATCGTCCGACTTGAGCGAAGGTAATTCGCCCTTTGAAATGATTTACTACTTCTTGATATCGATCGTGCGCCTACCACTTAATTGTAAAATCATACTTTCCTCCGGCGACGATTAACCATATATGACGCTCTTCAAGATTTATCCCGTCAAAAACGGGCTTTTGATTTCTTTCCGAGTCGGACATGAAAATTTCTCCTCGGAATAAAGTTGGACGAATGGGAACACTTAACTTTCGGCTCAGAAAATCAATGTATCCTTGTATAAAGTGAAGATCGCTGATTGGACTGATGGATTAATGGATAGTGGCAGTCAATGACGAAGACGTCGGGATCCCTTTCTTTCAACGGAGTAATATAGGGATTGTGGAACCAGAGTTCTTTGTGGGGAGTTCGAACGTCGGTTGTATATTGGTTTGGATAAGTTTGATGGAGGTCTCTTACCGCAGCCGCCAGCATTATAATATCTCCGGGGCATAAGTCGGTTTTGAGAATAAGTTTCGTTTTCATTGTTGCCGCGATTCAATTGTTTCTTTCAATCGCCGGGCATCCGGATTTCGCTAGAAACCTTCTCCTAATCCTCCGTCTTCTCTATCGTAAAGGAGTTTTTTCCTCGCAGACGAATAAAGCCTCGGAATTGGGGAGTAGGCTTCACAATCTGAACGCTAATCGTATAAGTATCGTGTCCCGACAGCGCCGCTTCAAGATTTTTGAGATGAGTTCCCTTTATCGTTTCCCGAACAGATTTCGTTTCATCAAACAGTGTTTGGCCATCCTCCGAGATTGCCATTATCCTCAAAATAGAAGAATGAGCCTCTCTCATGGCTTCTCCTCCATTCCCCGGACGGGAACAGCGGTTTTGATAAATTTCGGCTTTTTCTAAAACTAGATTGTTTGGAATGGATTCGGCTTTGAAGTGATACGTCGCCGGGGTATGAAGCCGGATTCGGTCGGTGGAAATCTTTTTTACAACATCCGCTGTTAGAACTAGACTCATCACGATCCTCTTGGACAAAACGGTCATGTCTCCGTGAGTCTTTTTGTGCGGGATCGCCATTGTCGTGCATCCGGTGCAGACGAGCGTCATCATGCATCCGGTGGACAAGGATCTTGTTACATTACATCCGGTGGACAAGGCGATTAATCCGAGAACGGAGACAAAGCCGACGTGTTTTGCCAGCGCGGCAACTAATTGATGATAGGAAGTGTTCATTGTAGCGCAGATTTTAGAAAGATTGGTCAAAGAAAGGAGTAACCAACCAAGGCAGATAGTCGTGGTTGACGTCGGGTCCAATCAGCGAGTATTCCAGATCGCCTTCGAAAGTTCTATATCTAATGATATCAGAGCGGGCTGTGACGTCGACTTGTTCGGCAGTAACTCCCGCGGCCACGGAAATACTCGTTCCTCTGAGCTGACGGCTCAAAAGGGTTCCTTCCTCTACCCTATCTGGATAGGGACCGAGGGATCGAAAGATCGTGTTTCCGCGTTTTGTTTGGAAGTAGTTGTAGAAGTTACCCACGGTGGAGGGAACCGTTCCGGCTGGCTTCAGGAAGTCAACGGGATCGAACACAAAGATTGTTTGGACGGGAATTCGGACGTGCAGTTCCCAAACGATTGGATGTTTGGGCGAGCCTCCAACTTTAATGGTGCCCGGCTTGCTGATTGTTTGAGCGAAATGAACTGCACCCGCTCCGCACCAGCTGTAGCCGCAGGCTTTTAAAGTGAGCCCTTCAATTTCGTCTTCGGTGATTCGGCGGTCTTTGTTGAGATCGAGCTTTTTCAACAGTTCGACGACTGCGCTCATGAATGCTCCATGAGTATAAAATTGATTGACCCTTCCTTCGGCGGCTCTCTCAAAATCTGCATTGCCGACGCCTTCTTTTTTGAACCGGCTCCGTAGAATCCTACGGCCCATTCGAGAGTGCGCGGAGGCAGTGGTTGTGGCGAGGGCACAGGCTCTGGCGGCGTGGGAGGAGACGGCGGCGATGGCGCGGGAGAAGGGGAAGGCGCTGGCGGTGGTGGTGTCGGCGTTGGAGAAGCCGATGAGGAGGATGGCGGTGTCTGGGGCGGTGGTGTCGGCATTGGAGAAGCCGATGAGGAAGACGACGAGGATGATGAGGAAGATGATGACATAACCGGTCTAATATTTTGTTTGAGAGGTGATTTTGGCAGAGATTGGATTGTTTGTCAAAAGAATTTTTGGCAGTAGGAGTGACTGGTTTGGGATTTTGCAAAGTGGATTGGATTTCTATTGGGGAGAAAGCGGGGCGTTTTGTTGGGCGGAGAGGGGAATTGTTGGTTTGCTTTGTGGGGTAGGTTTTTTATTGTGGGTGTGTGGATTGGCTAAGCGACAGGCAGTGGTTTGCTGTGGCCGTTGTTTTATACGGCGTGAGCATGTTTTACTCGGTGTTTCTTTGGCGGCGGGGTTTTCGCCGTGATGATCGGGTGAATTATTTTTTGCTATTGGCCGCTTTTGTGCCGCACACTTTGGCGTTGGTTTTTCGGGGGGTGTCTTTGGCGCAGTGTCCGGTTACGAATTTATATGAAGCGACGGCTTTTGTGTTGTGGACGGTGACGGGGTCGTATTTGGTTTTTGGCTTTTGGCCGCGCTTACGTTTTTTGGGGGCCTTTGCGTCGCCTCTGCTGTTGACTTTGGGGATTTTGGCGCTGATGCCGGGGATGGACGCGCAGTCGGGGAGGCCGCAGTTGGCCAATGGAACTGTCAGTTTGCATGCGGCGCTGTTGTTGTCGTCGTATGGAGCTTTTGGTTTGAGCGCGGTTGCGGGATCGATGTTTTTGTCCCAGGAGCATGATCTCAAGTTTAACACGATGCGGGCGATTCTTGCGGCGCTTCCTTCGATTCAGCGGCTGGATCGGATTGCCGGGGTGTGTTTGGCGGTGGGGGTTGTTTTGCTGACTGCTGGGTTGGGGATGTCTTTTTTTATTTATTGGGGCACGGAGGAGGTTTTTCAGTGGGATGCGAAGATTCTATGGTCGGGGGTTGTTTGGCTGATGTATGTCGCGTTGGTTGTCGCGCGTTGGAGGTTGGATTTTCAGGGGCATCGCTTTGCGTTGGGGACGTCGTTGGCTTTTGTTTTTTTGATTTTGACTTTTTGGGGCACGAATCTTATGTCAAGCGCGCATCAATGACGCAGGGTTTTCTTTTTGCATTTTTGTTTCGCAGCGATGTCTTTATTGGTTACAGGCCTTAGCGTGATTGAGGATGGCACTCTTCGAGATTGGCCGCATAGGAAGGCGCCGGTGAGTCTTCGGGAACAATTTGCGGTGGCGGAGGATCAACTGCCCGAAGTGATGGCGGACTTGCGCGGTCGGGCGGAGGTGGAGGAGATTGTGGTGTTGTCCACTTGCCATCGGGTGGAGCTTTATGCGGCGCACGACGCGCCCTCTGTGGAGTTGGCGGAGATGCTAAAACGAAGTCTTGCGGTGAATCGGAATTTTTGTGAAGGACTTGGTTCCAGAATTCTTCGGGATAGGACTTGTCCGCGTTGTGGTTTTGCGGCGAGACGTAATTTTTGCGGAGGGCTTGGCGCAGAGGTGTATACACTGATGGGGCGTCAAGGCATCCAGCATCTTTTTCGGGTCGCCAGCGGTTTGGATTCGGAGATTATTGGGGAGACGGAGATTTTGGGGCAGATGAAACGCGCTTATCAAATTGCGTTGCAACATCGACACACTGGCAAGCGGCTCAATAAAGCGTTTCAAAAGGCGTTTCGAGCGGCCAAGCAATGCCGTTCGGAAACGAAGATTCAGCAAGGGGCCAAGTCCGTGGCCGCCGCTGCTGTGGAGTTGGCGGAGAAGAGCATTTTCGACGGGCTTGGCGACCATCGGGTTTTAGTTTTGGGCGCCGGAGACACGAGCGAAAAAACCGCCCGCGCGCTTCTTTCTCGGGGGGCCGGGAGCGTTCTTGTTTCCAATCGATCTTACGACAAGGCGGCGCATCTTGCTCGGGAGCTCGGAGAGCGGGCTCGGCCTGTGCGTTTTGAAGAATGGGTCGCAGAGTTTCCAGAAATTGACATTGTGATCAGCAGTACGGCGTCAAAAGAACTTATCCTTTCCCGGGATCATCTTGTGGAGTTACTCAAAAACCGGCCGGCGCGTCCGCTGTTGCTTATCGACATTGCCGTGCCTAGAGACATTGACGAAAAAGCCGGTTTTTTGGAGAATGTTTATCTCTACAACGTTGATGATTTGCAAAAGATTGTGAACGAATACCGCAAGCGGCGGCAAAAAGAGATGGCTCGTTGCGAAGAGATTATCGGGAAGCGGGTGGACGAATTCGTGAACGGCTTTTCGCCGAGTTTTTTCCCATCTAAACGAAAGCCGGGATTGGGGAGCGAAGGATAGCGCGTGGTTTTTATATGTCGATTACGTCGTCACTGCGGTCTGCGCGGGCAAATGGATCTCGGGCGGACGTTGTTTGACGCCGTCTCAAAAATCCCAGCCCTGCCGACAATGCGCGGCGGTGTCTCCATAAAAACACGGCGCCGCAAATCAACAGAATTGGCAGGGCTACAAGGAGAAAAAAGGCGAAGGCAAAAGCGACAATCCCAATCGCCGCCAAAACCGCAAGCCCCTGTGTCAGATAGTTCCAAAGCCCTTTGCCCGTCGTCTCGGCCATGCCGGAGAAGTCGGCGAAATCTTCTTGCGAAGAGATTGGCTTTCGATATGCCCGGGGGCTCTTTTCTGTGATGCGGATTTGCATTTTACAAACGGTTGTTTTTTCGGCTTCTTTTGGGCTTGGCCAATGTTTTAAGCGGGGGATTTGTCTTCCCATTTTTTCACCGTCTTGGAGAGGACGATAATGTTCCGATTACTCTCGCGCCGATAGCTGGTGCTGTCCATGAGCTTTCCAACGAGAAAGATACCCAAACCGCCAATTTTCCGCTCGGAGATGTCTTGATCGACGTCGGGTCTTTCGAGTTTCGTTGGGTCAAAGGGGACTCCGTCGTCCTCTAAATCCAAACGAACCGCATGTCGTCCCTTCTGAATGGTAAGGCGAATCTCGTGGACGGCGTCGTCGGTATAGCCGTAGTTGATGATGTTGGTTAGCAATTCCTCCAAAGCCAAATTGATATCGAAGGCGGCTTCGGAGGGAACTCCGTGTTTTTCGGCAAACTCTTGGATAGCGCCTCGAAGACGCTCCAGTTCCGAGAGGCGATTTTGAAGTATAACTGTTGTCTTGACACTCATTGCGTGCTATTAAACCAAATTTATTCCAACTAGGCAATCCCTTTTTGCGCGATTGGAAGAAACAGGAAAACAGCAAGGGAAAGAATGCAAAAAGTTAAAAATTCCCTTGCAAAAATCTCGGAAATTAGAAAGATTCCTTTTCAAACGATAGATTGAACGAGGGCATGCGACCGAAAAGAAAGCCAGAGCATTCGACACAGAACAAGGCGAAGGCGTTGACGGAGCATTGCCCGGCGCATTGTTTAATCATCAAAAAGATTCCTGAATCGACCACGATTTAACGAAAATTTGTTTATGTCCCTTCGCCAATTCAGCTTCAAAAGCCTTCGTTTCAAAATTCTGATGTTCGGCGCCTGTCCGGTGCTGATCACGCTCCTTTCCATCTCCACTCTTTTGATCATTCAGCAGTTTCAGGAGCTGCGTCGCAACATCGAAGAGGAAATCAACCTCAACACCTCGCTGGCCGCCCTGCAAATTGAGGAGGCCAACTTGGTTTCGGTCACCATTCCCAAAACGATGGCCTTGGCGCAGGAAAACGGTCTTTTTGGCAACCGAGAAGCCTCGACTCTCTACGCTCAACAGGTTCTCCGCCTGAACACCAACCTGACCGGCGCTTATTTTGGCTACGAACCAAACGCAGACGAGCAGGACAAAGCCTCCTTGTCGGATGAATCCCTAAAATCGAAACTTGAGGGATCCATCGATAAAGACGGCAGATTTATTCCTTATTGGTTTCGGGATCTCGAAAATCCTTCAGAAATCAAAGTCTCCCCCCTCGTCCTCATGGAAAGCAGTCTTTATTATCAAGGCGTTAAGAACCGTTTCCTCAATCAAGGAGAAATCACCAATATCGACCTCATCGCCTATCTGAGCCAATCTGAGAAGGATCAACTTGAAGGCAATGAAGAGCCGAAATTTGACGATGTTTTTTCGCCAATTTCTAAATCTCAACTTCAAAATGAGGTATCCAAGACGGACGAAAACTGGAAAATGATGATTACCGAGCCTTATATTTACGAAGGCAAACTCATCTTTGAGCAAACCTATCCCATTGTTATTTCTAACGAATTCAAGGGCATTGCCGGCGTGGATCAAGCATTGACGGATGTGCAAACCTTTCTGGAAACGCTCAAACCGTTTCAATCCGCGGGCTTCGTGTTGATCAGCCGCGGCGGCCGGATTATCGCCTCCACTTTTGACAGCGAGATGAACGCCAAACCTATCGAAAAAACCCGGCTTAACGACGTTCTGGGGCCTTTTTACGAAATGGGCACGAATGAAGAAATGTTGGAGCGCAAAGACGATGACGGCCTCGAATATTTTTATGATTCGGCAAAGATTCCCACGGGAGATTGGACTTTGGTAATGCGCGTGGGACGGGACGAAGTCTATCAGCCGCTTCGCTCAAAGCTGTGGATTTCCGCAATTACGGTTTCAATCGGCGGCTTGTTTGTTACCGGCATTTTGTTTTGGCTGGCCAACTCCATTGCCCGGCGCATCGCCTTGGCGGCCAAAGTGGCCGAAGAAATCGCGCAAGGAGACTTGACCGGCAAGATTGACGCCGTTGGAGGAGACGAGGCCGGTCAACTTCTTCTTTCCATCACCAAGATGACGGGAAATCTCAACGCCCTAATCGGCCAAGTCAAACAGTCCAGCATCCTGCTGACTTCCACGGCGACGAAAATCTCCGCCAACGCAAAAACGCAGGAATCCGCCGTCAACGAATTCGGCGCATCCACCACCGAGATTGCCGCCGCCGTGAAGGAAATCACCGCCACTTCTCAAGAGCTGAGCAAGACGATGAACAACGTCACAGAAAGCGCTTCGGAAACGGCGACTTTGGCGGACGCCGGGCGCGAGGGACTGGAAGGAATGGAATCGGCCATGAGCACGCTTTCCGAAGCGAATAGTTCCATTTCTTCCAAGTTGGCGGTCATCAGCGAGCGGGCGAAGAACATCAATCGGGTGGTGACTACTATCAGCAAGGTTGCGGATCAAACCAACTTGCTCTCTCTTAACGCGGCCATTGAGGCGGAAAAAGCTGGCGAATACGGGCTGGGATTTTCGGTGGTCGCCCGCGAAGTGCGGCGCTTGGCCGATCAAACGGCGGTCGCCACTTTGGACATCGACCAAATGGTCAAAGAAATGCAGTCTTCGGTTTCCGCCGGGGTGATGGAAATGGACAAATTTACCGAACACATGCGTCAAGGCA
The DNA here is from genome assembly GCA_965203425.1 of Limisphaerales bacterium. Classification (GTDB taxonomy): domain Bacteria; phylum Verrucomicrobiota; class Verrucomicrobiia; order Limisphaerales; family AAA164-E04; genus UBA2970. The sequence goes on from OZ241891.1 coordinate 2,514,226, forward strand.
GCGAAAATGTTCACAACATTAGCACTCAGTTGGGATCGATCATTGAGCATGTTCAAGAGTTGACGGAGCAATTTGAAACCGTTCGGCAAGGCATGAACACGCAGGCCAGCGGGGCGCAGCAGATTAACAACGCGATGGGACAATTGACGGACGCCGCCCAATCCACGTCGACTTCGATTGTGGCCTTCAACCAAGCAACTTCAGATCTTCGCGACGCCGTGGGGGGGTTGCGTGAAGAAGTCACCAAGTTCAAAGTGGACCATTAAACTTCTCGGTTGTTTTGGGCGGGCAATTGCTTTTTCGAAATGATTTTCTTGGTGTTTGAAATGGACGGCAATCCGTTTGCGCTGGCGGCGAATCGCATCCATCGCATCATTCCCTTTGTTTCCACCCGAAAACTGCCGCGCGCGCCAGAAGCGGTGGCCGGGCTTCTGGAATATCGCGGCGCTTCGGTGCCGGTGTTGGACCTCAGCATTCTGATGGGTTTTGGGCCGTCTCCGGTAAACTTAAGCACTCGCACCATTCTCACTCACTACATAGATTCAGAATCATCCAAACCGCACGGGCTTTTAGGATTGGTGGCGCCTGAGGCCATCGAGACGATCAAAATTTCGCCCTCAGCCTTGACTGCCAAAGGCATCGACATCCGCAACGCTCCTTACTTGGGGGCTATCGCTTCCACGGAGGGCCAATTTATCCAAACACTGGACTTGGATTCCATTCTCCCCGAAGAATTGAAAAAATCCCTGTTCGCAGACTCGGAGACCGTTCCCGCATGAACGCAATGGCGCAAATTAAGCACCTTCTCGGAAAACGAATCGGCGTCATTGCCGATACGCTTGGCCCAGAAGCCGTCGAAAAAGCGGTGGCGAAGCGTTGCGAGAAGATTCCATGCAAAGACGTGGCGCACTACCGGGACGTCCTGTTGCAAAAAAACTCTGAAATCGGGAATTTGATTGACGAAATTGTCGTCCCCGAAAGCTGGTTCTTTCGAGACACCGTTCCGTTTCAACGATTGTCTCAGGCGGTTGCCGACCGCACTTTAAGCCGCTCCATTCGAGCCTTGAGCGCCCCTTGCGCAGGCGGAGAGGAGCCGTACTCCATTGCGATGACTTTGCTGGACTTGGGCTTGTCGGCGAATGAATTTTTTATCAAAGGCGTCGACATCAGCGAACGATTGGTGTCCCGAGCCGGGAAAACTCCTTTTAGCCGCCTCTCTTTTCGCGGCGACAATCTTGAGTATCGGGACAAATACTTTACGCAGATTGGAAATCGATACCAAATTCAGGAGTCTCTGCGCAGTTTGGTTCAATTCGAACAAGCCAACCTCACAGCCGCCAATCTTTTGGCCGATGACCCGCCTTATGACATTATCTTCTGCCGCAACGTAATGATTTACCTAGATGAACAGTCCCGCCGGCAAGTGCTTCAAAATCTAGAGCGGCTGCTCGCTGCAAAAGGCATCCTTTTTGTTGGCCATGCGGAGGCCGGGCTTGCCGTTCGGCAACAATTTTCTTCCTTGAACTGGCCCGGCGCCTTTGCTTTCCGCAAAAAAATCAGGCAAATCTCCGACAAGCCGGCGCCGACACTCAAAGAATCCTTGAGGCGAAAGAGAGGGGACAAACCGAAAATCCTGCCAAAACCGCGGCGAAATTTTCCAAGCCCAAATTCTCAAAAATTAAATCATAAAAAATCCAACGCGGCAAAACCGCAGGGAATTGGCAAAACCGCTCGCAAGACAACCGATCCTCCTCCGCCATTGTCCGAAGTTAGCCTAGAACGCGCCCTTCGTTTGGCTGATGCCGGACAAAACCAAGAAGCCCGGCGTCTTTGTCAAAAAATTATGGAAACCGAAGGGCCAAGCGCGGCGGCTTATTTTCTGCTCGGAAACCTTCAATTAGCCGAAGGCAAAAAGCATGACGCCGAGCAAAGCTTTGGGCGCGTCGTCTATCTCGAACCCGAACATCACGAAGCCATAACCTGTCTCTTTCACCTTGCTTCTTCCCGAGGCGATTCTGCCGCCGCCGAGCGGTGGAAACGTCGCCTGAACAGAGTCGCCACAAGATCTTCTTCGCCTTGAACTCAACAACCCAGTCCTTTCCAAAGAAGAGCGAACGTTGCTGGCAGGAGATCGGCGTTTGGGGCGACAAATCGTGCTCCCGGCTCTCAGAAGAAATCCACTGCCAAAACTGCGCTGTTTATACCAAAAACGGCCGGCGGCTCTTCCATCGCCCGTCTCCAAGCGACTATCTGGACGAATGGACGCGGCTGGTCGCCACAGAAAAAGAAGCCGAAAAAACGGAAAATCAATCCGTGGTCGTCTTCCGAGTTTCCAGCGAATGGTTTGGTCTGCTCACCACAAACTTTGTGGAAGTTCACCCCTTCAAAACCATCCACCGGATTCCTCAAATGTCCCAGACTGCCTTGCTGGGCGTCCTCAACGTGCGCGGTTCGCTTCATCTCTGCGTCTCCATGCGCCACCTTCTTGACTTGCCCGGCGAAAGCCCCGAAAGCGAATGGAAACAGCACGCGCCCAAAACCCGAATCGCCATCATCGAACGCCAAGACGACCGCTGGGCATGCAAACTTGACGAAATTGACGGCATCCTCCAATTCTCGCGCGAGCAACTGCATCCGCCGCCGGTGACCGTTGCCAAAGCAACTTCCACCTTCACAAAAGGAGTGATCCGCGCAGAAAAACCGATTGCCTTGCTGGACGACGAGCTGATCTTCCACTACCTGAAACACAATCTCACCTAGCATGCCTCCCGGCGATTTACAGGATTCCTCGATGATGGAACTCTTCCGCATGGAAGCGGAAACCCAATCTGCCATCCTCAGCAACGGCCTCCTCGAACTGGAAGCCGACCCCGGCAACCTCCAACGCATCGAAGAGTTAATGCGCGCCGCCCACTCTCTCAAAGGCGCCGCCCGCATCGTTGATTTGCACTCCATCGTGCAGCTCACCCACGCAATGGAAGATCATTTAGTCGGCATCCAAGAAGGCAAACATCCCGCCACAAGTTCGACCGCCGATGTTTTGTTTGAATGTTTGGACTTTCTCAAAGAAGTGGCCGAGTGGACTGATGCCCAAGCGCAGGCCAAGGCGACAGAATCTCAAGAGGCCGTTGAAGCCTTGATCCAAAAGATTCAAGGCTTGGCCGATCCGCAAGCTGCTTCCGCTGCTTCGCCGGCTGCGGCATCAGATTCTACATCCCAACAACCAGCCCCAAAGCCCGCCTCTCCCGCTCCGTCCGCCGGCGATTTACAGGATTCCTCGATGATGGAACTCTTCCGCATGGAAGCGGAAACCCAATCTGCCATCCTCAGCAACGGCCTCCTCGAACTGGAAGCCGACCCCGGCAACCTCCAACGCATCGAAGAGTTAATGCGCGCCGCCCACTCCCTCAAAGGCGCCGCCCGCATCGTTGATTTACATTCCATCGTGCAGCTCACCCACGCAATGGAAGATCATTTAGTCGGCATCCAAGAAGGCAAACATCCCGCCACAAGTTCGACCGCCGATGTTTTGTTTGAATGTTTGGACTTTCTCAAAGAAGTGGCCGAGTGGACTGATGCCCAAGCGCAGGCCAAGGCGACAGAATCTCAAGAGGCCGTTGAAGCCTTGATCCAAAAGATTCAAGGCTTGGCCGATCCGCAAGCTGCTTCCGCTGCTTCGCCGGCTGCGGCATCAGATTCTACATCCCAACAACCAGCCCCAAAGCCCGCCTCTCCCGCTTCCCCAGAGCCGGCGAAAACCCAAAAACCTCCGGCCACTTCTCCTAAGTCTACTAAGCCGGCGGCAAAGTCTTCCGGCGCTCGTCATGGGGCTTCTGAATTCGTTCGCGTGGCGGCTAAAAACTTGAATCAGATGGTGGATCTTGCCGCTGAATGCTTGGTAGAGTCGCACAACTTGGAGAACACCACCGAGCATTTGGCTTCGATGCATTCCGTTCACCAGTCGATTGCCGGCGCCCTGAGCGCGTTGAAGAACCGCATCCAATCGACGGGCGATGACGCGGCGCTTTCCGCGCTGGGCGAAGTGGAGCATCAAGCATCCTTGGCAAGCGAGCGTTTCACCGAACATCTGGAAGGATTTAAGGATTACATTCATCGAAACAGTCGGCTGGCGGAAAGCCTTTATCAAGAATCCATCGCCTCTCGCATGCGGCCTTTTGGCGAAGCCGTGGAAGCCTATCCGCGCATGGTTCGGGATATTTCCAAGTCCATCGGGAAAAAAGCCCGATTCGAACTCAAAGGCAAGGAGACCGAAGTGGATCGTGACGTTTTAGAGAAACTGGACGCGCCCATTAGCCACATTCTGAGAAACGCAATCGGCCACGGTCTGGAAACTCCCGCAGACCGCCGGGCTTCGGGCAAACCGGAAACGGGAACAGTCACCATCATTGCGCGGCATCATGCGGGAATGCTTCGCATCGAAATTCAAGACGACGGACGCGGAATTGACATCGACCGCCTCAAAGGCAAAATTTTGGAAAAAGGACTCACCACGCAAGAAATCCTCTCCGGACTGAGCCAAGCCGAGCTTTTGGAGTTTTTGTTTCTTCCGGCGTTTTCGACGGCCGACAAAGTGACGGAACTTTCCGGCCGAGGCGTGGGACTGGACGTCGTCCAAAGCATGATGCAGGAACTGGGCGGCACCGTGCGCATCGAAACCACTGCCGGCGCCGGCACCGTCTTTCAACTGAGCCTTCCCATCACTCGATCCGTCATTCGAGCCTTGCTTTTGGAAATCGCCGGCGAACTGTACGCCTTGCCCATTCCCCGCATCGTGCAAGTCTGCGTTGTTCCCGCCTCGCAAATCCAAACCGTCGAAAACCGCCGCTACACAACAATCGACGACAACGAAGTCGGCTTAGTTTCCGCGCAGCACGTGCTGGAATGGACAGACGCCCCGCCAAATGCCGAGAGTTTGCCGACGGTTGTGTTGCACCATCATTCTAACCTCTATGGATTGATCGTCGACCGCATCCGAGGCGAAACCGAGCTGGTTGTGCGCCCGCTAGACTCCCGTTTGGGGCGCGTGCCCAACATCAACGCCACGGCCATTCACGCCGACGGCTCGCCCATCCTCATTCTTGATGTCGATGACTTGGTTCACTCCATCGACAACAAAATCAGCGGAGAACGCTGGCGGATCTCCGGCGGAATAACGGCAAATGCTTCAGAGGAGGCCGCCAAAACCCAACGCATACTGGTCGTCGACGACTCCATCACCGTGCGCCAGCTGCAAAAACAAATTCTTGAATCCAACGGCTACGAAGTGCATCTTGCGGTGGACGGCGTCGAAGGCTGGAACGCCATCCGACTGGGAAACTACGACTTGATTATCAGCGACATTGACATGCCGCGCATGACCGGATTCGAACTCTTGGAACACATTCGAGGAGAATCAAAACTCGCCAACCTTCCGGTGATTATCGTATCCTACAAAGACCGCGAGAGCGACCGGCGACGGGGGCTGGACCTCGGCGCCAACTACTACCTCACCAAAAGCAGCTTCAAAAACGAAACCTATATGAACGCTATCCTAGATTTAATTGGAGAGGCAAACGCATGAAAATCGGCATCGCCAACGACATGCGCATGATGCGAGAAATCCTTCGGCGAATCATCGATGCCTCCTTCGATCACGAAGTCCTTTGGCTAGCCAACGACGGCAAGGAAGCAGTCCAAAACTGCCGCAGGGAACTTCCCGACCTGATTTTGATGGACTTGATCATGCCCGTTATGGACGGAGTCGAGGCCACGCGGCAAATCATGGACGCAACCCCCTGCCAAATTTTAGTTGTGACCGCCTCCGTCGGAGGCAACTCGTCGAAAGTCTACGAAGCCATGAGCTCCGGCGCGCTCGACGCCACCAAAACGCCCATCGGACTGGGCAACAACGACAAGGCGGTCCAGATGTTGCTTTCCAAAATCGAGAACATCGGCAAATTGACCGCCACGCCGGCGCGCGCCAGAAAAGCGACAAAACCTCCCGCCGGCGGACACAGCGAAAAAGAAAACCGTCCCAGTCTCTTGGCCATCGGCGCATCTACCGGCGGCCCCAAAGCCATCGCCTCCATCCTTTCCCAATTGAAACCCGGCTTCCCCGCCGCCATCGCCGTAATCCAGCATATCGACCAAGACTTCGCCGACGGGCTGGCACAGTGGCTCAACACCCAAACTCCTTTGGACGTGAAAATCGCGCAGAGCGGAAGCCTACCGACTCCGGGAAAGGTATGGCTGGCGGGAAGCAACGACCATCTTATCATCGGCGCAGACGGACGATTCCACTACACACCCCACCCCGTCGACACCGCCTATCGCCCTTCGGTGGACGCTTTTTTTGAAAGCCTCGTCTCGATTCGTCCGAAAAAACTCACCGCCGTCCTGCTGACCGGAATGGGACCGGACGGCGCCAGCGGCATGCTCTCTCTGCGGCGCGCCGGCCATCACACCATCGCCCAAGACGAAGCCACCTGCGTTGTCTATGGAATGCCCCAAGCAGCCGCCCAGATGAACGCGGCGGTCGAAATTTTGCCGCTCCCAGAAATCCCAACCGCTCTCAATAAACTTTGGAAAAACCGCAACACCGCATAACAATGAACGCAACACCGCCCTCCGCCCCAACTATTCGGGTTCTGCTAATCGATGATCAAGCGATGATCGGAGAAGCCGTCCGACGAATGCTCCTCTCCGAAAACGACATCGAATACCATTACTGCACCGATCCAACCAAAGCACTGGCAGAAGCCGAGCGAGTGCGCCCCACCGTCATCCTCCAAGACCTCGTCATGCCGCAAATCGACGGCATGACGCTCGTCCAAGAATTTCGGAAAAACAAAAACACTAGAGAAGTTCCTCTGATCGTTCTTTCAACCAAAGAGCAGCCCGGAGTCAAAGCCGAAGGCTTCGCCAACGGCGCCAACGACTACTTGGTGAAACTGCCGGACAAAATTGAGCTCATCGCCCGCATCCGCCACCATTCCAACGGCTACATCAACCTTCTGGAACGAATCCGCGCCCACCAAGCCCTCGAACGCAGCCAAAAAGCGCTGGCTCAAGAACTCCAAGAAGCGGCTGATTATGTGCGCTCTCTCATCCCCCAACCTCTGCAAGGCGAAATTGCCTCCGACTGGCGATTCCTCACCTCCTCATCGCTTGGCGGCGACGCCTTCGGCTATCACTGGATTGATCCGGAGCATTTTTCCATCTACCTTCTAGACGTATGCGGGCACGGCGTCGGCGCCGCACTGCTATCCATCTCCGTCATCAACGTGCTTCGATCCGGCTCCCTTGCCGACGTGGATTTCAAAGATCCAAGCCAAGTGCTGTCCGGCCTCAACGCCGCCTTCCCTATGGAAGCGCACAATAACATGTATTTCACCATGTGGTACGGCGTCTTCAACAAAACCAGCCGCCAACTTGCCTACGGGAGCGCCGGCCATCCGCCATCCGTCCTCGTCTTCGCAGACGCCCAAGGCCTTCGAAAAAGCCAACAACTACGAACCCCGGGAATGATGGTGGGAACCATGGAAGACGCCGACTTCCCTTCGGAGCAAACTTCCGTCCCCGCAAACAGCGCTCTTTATGTATTCAGCGACGGAACCTACGAAATCGAACTGGCAAACGCCGACGGAATGCTGGACCTAGATGACTTTGTCCAAATCCTCCAATCCATTGAACCTCGCAGCCCCAAGGCGTTGGACCTGCTTTCCCAACGCATTCAAGAGATTCAAGGCCATGACGACTTTGAAGACGACTTCTCCATCATGAAACTGGAACTGTAAACCCCTCCCGCAACCAAAAAAAGAGCCCTCATGCCCTTAAATGGATTCAAAAAATAAAAGCCGACAGAAACACTAGAAGAAAACGACATATAACATCTTAGGCTATGACAATGCAAAACAATCAGAGAATATTACTCAATGACGACATAGACTACGACGACGTTGTCCACCTAAATGAAATATGGGATTTAGCGTCAAATTACAGATTTCCTTACATGAAAAACTTTCCGCCAGAGGTAAAATGCGACATAATCAATGGACAAAATATAAATGAAGGAGTGTTGTTTATGCTAGAAAACCAGCACTTATCCCCCTATGTCGCAAGTATTAGAAGAGCAAAAGTAGAAAGCCAAAATAAAACGGCAATCATCGCTCTTTTAACCATAGGGAAACTAACCACAAGAGGTGGAGTCAACGGAGGGTGGTTCTCATACACATCGAACATCATAATCGAGGACAAAAAGATAAAAGGTTTCATAACACACCAAAAAATGGACACTAAAATTAAACTAAAAATAAGAAAAATTAGTGAATGCCCGGAATACGAAAACGCCCTTCCAACAATTAGCCAATCTCCCGAAGTTGCCGCAGCCCTTTCCGCAATAACCACTGGAAATGGAGGAGAATTCAAACACGGACTATCCCTAAATGAACAAACAAAATTGCTCAAAACACTAGAAATGCTGCCAAAAGACAGATCATTAACATTTAGTAAAATCAAAATCAGTAGAAAAAGCAAATTCTATGAAGAAGAATGGATCGACGATCCTCGCATCTACGTAGTTCATGATCTTCAACACGAATCAACAAGTCGATGGATAAATCCATTCTGGGCAATGAACGCCATATCCGAAATAATCGGACAAAGAAAAAACGACCCCGCATAACACATGGCAATTAAATAAGCAGAAACTTATAGCCATTCTTCCATCGCAAACTTCCACTCTCCGCGGAAACGAGTCAATCGTTCCGCAAAGATTCTAGCAGCCGCCCTCGAAGCGATGCCCAGGCCGCCAGCCATGTCCACAGCAAACCGCTGCCCAGCACCGCCAACAAAGTAACCCCTAAAGAAACATAGGGAATTTCCGATCCGGGAGACAACAGCGTGGGAAGCACCGCGATTAGCGCCGCTCCCGTGCCAATGAACAAGCCCGTTGCCAACAAAGCTGCATGCTCGCTCAATATCAACCATCGCAACGCGCTGGGCCGAAAACCGACCGCTTGCAACAAAGCCATCTCTCCCCGCCTCTCCCAAACATTTCTCGCCACCACGATCCCCAGCCCAACGCTTCCCAACAGCAAACCCAACCCGCCCAACATTTGAAAAGTCAATAGGTAAGTATTCTGAACCTCGTTGAAATCTGAAAGCCGTTGCACCGTCGGCGTCAGTTCCAAGCCGAAGTCACGCAGGGCGCGGCTCAAAGTGGACGCTAGCTTTTCCTGAGACGTCGTCGGCGCGTCCACTAGAAAAGTTCGATAACCGCTCTCGCGGGGATACAGTTCCACAAACCGGCTCTCGGCTAAGATCAAATTTCCTTGCAAAACGGAATTGGCAACCGCGCCGACCAAAACAACATCAAACGGCCTGCCCCGCCCGTCTGTGTAAGAAAGTTTGTCGCCTATCTTTTTTCCCATAGCCCACCGCATGGAATTCTGATCCGCAATGGCAGGAACGGCGCCGTCCGCTCGCCGCTCCTTCAAGAGCAACCAAGGATTTTCCACATTGGCCTGCGCCCGATCCGCCCCAACAAAAGTGAACGCCTTTCGAGAAGCCAACTCGGCCGGATTCACCCCCATAATCTGCGGCCGCTGCGCCCGGTTAAGGTTCAGGCAACTTGCGTCCTCACCCGGCAACACGCGGAACGAAACAAAACGCGCCTCCGACATCTCTTCTCCATCCAGAAGGAAAAAGTCTCGACCGGATTGACCGTTCAAATCGTGCAACACCGGCTGCGTTGTCCGTCCCCAAAACAAAAAGCCCCCGGTGCCCGAACTTCGTTTCGCCACATCCTTGACGGCATCCAACTTGTTTGCGCCCACGGCGACTACCAAAAAACTGCCGCAAGCCAACAACCCAATCGTGGACCCGCTTCGTTTTATTCGCCGCGAGCCGCCGCGAATGCCCACCGCAACAAGATTCAAAGACCGAACGCCGCCGCTCTTTGCCCGCCGCCGCAACCGCCGCAAAGCGCCCGCCATCCCCGAAACCAGCAATAGCCCGCCTGCCCCAAAGAACAACCCGGCCGAATACTCTTCCCTTGCCGCCAATGCCCAGCCAATCAGCCCAACAGCCGCCACAAAGGCAACAATCGCTAATAAAGAAAACCATCGCCTCCCATCTTGGTCGAAAACTTCTTCCGCGCCCGCGCCTTGCAGCAGCTCGCGGGCCGAACGGGAAGCCTGCGCTCCAGCCGTCAGCCCAATCGCCAGCCACGCCGCAATCGCGCCCCCAAGCGAACCTAAAAGCAGTGTTTCCCCTTGAAAGTGAAAGGAAATAGCCGATGTGCCAATGGCCTCCTTCCAAACCGTCGTCAAGCCGTAAAGCATGGCCTGCGCGTAAAACACTCCGCCGGCCGCTCCCAACATTGCGCCGAATCCAGCCAACGCGGCCCCCTCGCAATACAAAAGCCATTTGACCGCCCTCAGCCTCCAACCCAAAGCCAACAAAATGCCCATCTCCCGGCTGCGTTGCTCCACGCTGAACTGAAACAACAAACTCACCAGAAGCAACGCCGCCAATATCAGAAAAAAACTAAACCCAACGAACAATCCGCCAAAATCCTGAGACTGACTTGCCGAAGCAAACGCCGCCTCTTTCACGGGAGAAAAAGAAAGCCCGACAGATTCCGGACCAATCGCAACAGCCAAACGCGCTTCCCATTCCGCCACCGCCAAACCACCATCAGCAAAGCGAAGCGCCGTCAAACTCCCAAAACGATTCTTCCACAACCGCGCCCCAGCCGCCTCCGAAACAAAAGCCTTCGGCGTGCCTCGATGCTCTTCCCAATAAGCGTTGTCCTTATCCCGAATCCAATCCAGATCTATCGGAAAACCAGTGTCCCAATCTCGACAATTCTCGGCGTCCTTCAATCCCGGAAAATCCGGCATCAAATCCGCGTCCGCATACACGCCGGCCAGCGGCACAACTGATTTCACCACAAAAACAGCCTCCTCTTCCACCAACTCCCTACCCAAACCAACTACATAATACTTCATCGTCAAACGATCCCCCGGCGCGGCGGCCAAATCTTCCGCCAGCCATTGATGGATCACAACCTCATCCTCAGCCAAATCCGCCGGCGCCAACGGCGGCGCAACCGCGGCCACCATCGAATACGGATTGCGCCGATCCCCCACCGACATGCTGTTCACAAAATACGTCAACACACCTCCAGACTCGCCAACCTCATCTCGCGCCGCTTCCACAACCGCCTCTTCCAAAAAAACCCGCTCCGACCGCAACTCCAACCCCCCGCCCTCCGCCAATCTTTTCAAACCCAACTGCGCATCCGCCAATCGCCAACACCGCCGCAACTCTCCCGCCAACAAAGCGGAATCCAAAACCTTCAAAGGCTTGGCGCCCAAAACACCCCTCGCCTCACCCCCAACCAACAACAAGTTTGCGCCACCCTCTCGCTCCAAATGCTTTTGCAAATCACCGCGAGAAACAAAAGCGTTAAACGGCGGAATCTGGCTGGCGCGCAAACTAAAACGGCCAAACTGATCGTCGCCCACAATCGCCTGCACCGTCAACCGCATCGCCACAGACGCATCTTCCTCCGGCGACAAAGGCGCCTCGCGAGAAAGCCCCGACGGCTTCGGCACGCGAAACAAAATCGAATCACCCACCCTCGCCCTCAACTGCCGCGCCAAAGCATCGTTCAACACCACACTGCCCGGCGCAATCGCCAACGCCGCCGGCTTCCTTGCCAAACTCCAAAAATCCTGCTCTACCCCAAACACATTCACCTCATTCGCCCGCATTTCCCCGCCATTCCCGCTTGCCGTCCCCAACGCCGCCAAAACACCAACCACTTCCCGCCCCAAACCCTCCTGCAAATCCTCCGCCAACGCATCCCGAAAAATCCGATCCCCGGCAACCAGCGCAAACTCTACCGAACCCAACCGCGCCAAAGCCATCTCCCGCAAACTCCCCCGAACCGAATCACCCACAGAAAGCGCTCCCACCAAAACCGCCCCGGCTACCACCACGCCCGCCAAAGTCCCCAAATGCGACTTCGCGTAATGCCGCAAACTGCGCCCCAATAAAGTCCAAACCCGCATCACAAACCCTCCTCCGCCAACTTCCCATCCCGCAACTCCAACCGCCGCCGCATCCGCTCCGCCAACGCCAGAGAATGCGTCACCACAATCAACGTCACCCCATCCTCCTCGTTCAACTTCAACAACAAATCCGACAACACCTCCGCAGAACGCCGATCCAAAGCCCCCGTCGGTTCATCCGCCAAAAGCAACTTCGGCCCATTCACCAAAGCCCGAACCACCGCCACTCGCTGACACTCCCCGCCGGAAATCTGTGCAGGCCGATGCCCCGCACGATGCGCCAAACCAACCCGCTCCAACAACCCATGCGCCCGCTCTGCCGCCCGCTTCCGAAACGCCATATCCCCAGACGCCAAACTTGGCACCAACACATTTTCCAAAACCGTGCACTGCGGCAGCAAATGATGACTTTGAAACACAAAACCCAAACGCCGATTCCGAAAATTTGCCAAAGCCAACTCGTCCATCCCGCTCACTTCCTCGCCCGCCACCGTCACTTTGCCCAAAGTCGCCCGATCCAAAGTGCCGATAATGTTCAACAAAGTGCTTTTCCCTGAACCCGAAGGCCCCGTGACCGCCACAGACTCGCCTTCCTCAACAGAAACAGAAACCCCGCGCAACACCAACTCCTCCCCATCCCCCGCCCGATAAGCCTTCACCACCTCACACAACTCCACCATCACCTTTCCCTCCTCTTTCAATATTCCTTCTCTATGGACAACTCTATAGGCGAATTACGCGCTATTCTGAAAATCTGATAGTTCCCTGGTGCTACCTGAGTAAAATTCCAAACTGTTGTTCTAGAATCGGCTACAACTTTTCCAATTTCACGCCAATGGTCTTCAGGGCGAACTTTAGATTCAATGCGATACTCGAAACCGGGTATGGAATTCCAAGAGATTACCTGATTAGCAAGATTTACACTTACATTCTTCTGATAAAACGGTTCAAAAGGAAGAACACGGAAAAATCTCTGCGCGGCTACCGTTGGATTGATGCGAAAAGGAGGGAAAGCATCCGGAAGGTCTTTCCACTCCCCAGAAGAAAGATTTTCCGTATACTCCAAAACCCCGCCGCTAAACAAAATCACCACACAACCATCCCAACCACTAGATGTATAGCGTTCAATGTCTTCTTTAGAAAAACCATGCAATTCAAGATTGTCGATATTCCTTCCCTCAGGAACAAGTAATTGCTCAATAGGATTGTTCCTAATATCCAACACTCTCAACCTCAAGCCAGCCGGCAAAGTGAGAGAAGTCAGTTGATTGCCGGAAAGATCCAACTCTCGGGCGTTTGGTGAAATTTGGTAAGAGACGGTTTTATCCATCCTTTTTCCTGTGATGATTAAGATTTCTTCTTGCGACAATGCGGCGGAGGTGGACAAGGCAAAGGCAACCATAGCGAGTTTAGGAATCAAGGTTTTTCGGTTCATATTTTTCAAAGTCGTCGTCGTTCTTTTCCAAGTGTTTATCCAAAGGCTTGATTTCCAATCTTTTGATTTCGTTTTCTTATTTTTCTTTTTGCGGATCTCGGTCAGCGTTTCAGATCGTCAAAACGGTTGCCCAGTCCATCGAGTCGACGTTTCAATTTGTCGAATTTGCGATCCGAATTGTCAAGCATGAGTTTGAGTTGGTCGAACTCGCGTTCCAGCCCGTCCAACCGTTTTTCAAAATCGCCCAACATTTGCTGTTCTTCCGCATTCATTTTTGTTGTTGCAGTTTGCTTTCCAAACAAAACCCCGGCAAGTGCAGAAAAACCGGCCAATGCAACAGCCAAAAACATGATTTTGCCGAAGATTTTTTGCATCGCCGCATTGTTTTATAGGCAAAAACAACAACTTTTCTTTTCTCTGTGCCAAAAGTTTTGGAACGGGTTTTGAATATCCAAAATTCTTCTCTTCTTTTTCGCCGCAATCTTTTTGGAAAACAGCGGCTTTTTCTGCTAACCTTTCCCTTCAGAAAAGAGAGATGATTATGAACTCGACTCGTATTTCCCGCTTGCGCCAAGGATTTTTTGGCCTCCGAAGGTTTGCCCTTTCGCTTTGTTTGGTCTGCGGGGTTTTGTTTTGCGGCTTTTTCCAAAGCATCGCCGATGAACCTGAACCTAGCGACAAAAACGACCAAAACAAAGAACCTCGCCCCGCCAATCGTTTGGCGAATGAAAAATCGCCTTATCTTTTGCAACACGCGCGCAACCCTGTGGACTGGTTTCCTTGGGGGCAGGAGGCCTTTGACAAAGCCAAAGCGGAGGACAAAATTATCTTTCTTTCCGTCGGGTATTCCACTTGCCACTGGTGCCACGTGATGGAACGGGAATCCTTTGAGAACGAAGACATTGCCAAGATTATGAACCAACATTTTGTCTGCGTCAAAGTCGACCGCGAAGAACGGCCGGATGTGGACCGCGTTTATATGTCTTTTGTGCAGGCCGCCACCGGCAGCGGCGGTTGGCCGATGAGCGTTTGGCTTACCCCAGACCTCAAACCCATTGTCGGCGGCACTTATTTTCCGCCCGAAGATAAATTTGGCCGGCCCGGATTTCCAACCGTGTTGCGCCAAATTGCCGCCGCTTGGAAGACAAACCGCGAGGCGCTCACCAACCAGGGCAATCACTTCCTGCAAGCCCTGCGGCAACACTTTGCCTCCGACAACACCGACCCACAAACACTAAACTTGCAAACACTGGACGCCGCCTATCAAGCCCTTGCCGAAAGTTTTGACGAACAACATGGCGGCTTTGGCGATGCGCCCAAGTTTCCCCGCCCATCTATATTGAACTTTCTACAACGCTACGCCGCGCAAAACCACATCCCGCCCAAACGCCGTCAAGAAGCCCGGTTCATGGCTTTGTTCACCTTAGACAAAATGGCGGCCGGCGGAATGCGCGATCACTTAGGCGGCGGTTTTCACCGCTACTCCGTGGACAAGTTTTGGCACGTTCCGCATTTTGAAAAAATGCTCTACGATCAAGCGCAACTAGCCATCGCCTACTTGGAAGCCTTTCAAGTCACCGGTCAAACAAGTTACGAAGCTATTGTCCGCGGCATCTTACAATACGTCTTGCGCGACATGACCGACAAGGCAGGCGGGTTTTACTCTGCCGAAGACGCCGACAGCTCTTTTCATCATAGCGCCGGTAAAAACATAGTAGACACAAAGTCAACACAACCCGAACATGGCGAAGGCGCCTTTTACATATGGACAAAACAAGAGATCGATACCATCCTCGGCGAAGAAGCCTCCGAGCAATTCAACCGATTCTATGATGTAAAAACCGCTGGCAACGCCCCACCCGGAAGCGATCCCCACAGCGAATTCAAAGGCAGAAACATACTTATTCAGAGGCTCGCATTAGAAGAAGCCGCCGCGCAATTCAATATCAAACCGGACACTCTTGCCCAAGAACTGGAAACCAGCCGGAAGAAACTTTTTCAACACCGCGAAAAACGACCCCGCCCCCATTTGGATGATAAAATCATTACCGCTTGGAACGGTCTGATGATCTCCGCCTTCGCCAAAGCGCACCAAGTTTTAGAAGAAACAACTTATCTAAACGCCGCTGTCGGCGCCGCTTCTTTTCTCAAAGATAAGCTCTACCTTCCTAACAGCCAAAAACTCCTCCGCCACTATCGCCAAGGCGCCAGCCATATTGAAGGTTTCGCCGAGGACTATGCCTTCCTTATACAAGGACTTCTGGACCTTTACGAGGCCTCTTTTGATATACAATGGCTTCAATGGGCGGAAACTCTTCAGGAAACTCAAAATCGACTCTTTTGGGACAAACAGTCCGCCGGATTCTATAGCGCATCAGGGAAAGACTCCAGCATACTCCTCCGCCTCAAAGAAGATTATGACGGCGCCGAGCCTTCGCCCAATTCCGTCGCCGCAATGAACCTCCTCCGCCTAGCGCAAATCACCGCCAACAATAATTTTTTCCAACAAGCGCAAAATGCATTCACCCACTTCTCCGAAACATTAGCCCACCAACCCGTCTCCTCTCCACAAATGCTTGCCGCTCTTCAATTCTCTCTTACCAAACCCAAACAAATTGTCTTTGCCGCACAACCGGCCGATACCGATCTAAAAACCTTCCTTCGCATCTTGCATAAGCCTTTCTTTCCCAACAAAATCGTCCTGCTTGCCGACAATAGCGACGGCCAAGCCTATCTCGCTAACCGACTTCCCTTCCTCCGCAATCTTCAACCCATTGAAAATCGCGCCACCGCATTCGTCTGCGAAGACTTTGTCTGCCAACTGCCCACCGCCGATCCCGCTCAATTCAAAAAACAAATTCAACCGATCCCTTGAAATCTCCTCAACCGCGAAACGACTTATCCAAACACAACAACATCATTGTAAAACCAATACAAATAAGATACTAAGTCGTTACTAAGCTGTTCCAAGGACTTCTCGAAAGATGGAAACGAACACTTGCCTCACCAAAAAAAATCCGCAAAAACAGGCCAAAAAAGTTTTGATGACGAGGTTGCTCTGCGGATTAATTATCCTAACTTGATCGTTATCTGGTGTGAGATTCTGGGAAAATCGGCTCTCTCGCTTAGATGTCACAGTTTGATCTTTTGACTTGGGAGAGCCGAATTCTCTTTCCCTGTTGCTTTGGCAAACAATCAGAATTTCTCGCGTTTCTCCGCTGGATAACGATCAAGCAGACCTGGCGAGGGAGATGTTTTCCCAAAAAACGCTTGGCCGAACCGAACAGTACAATATTGAACAGATTGTTTTTAAGATGACGAAGCAACGACATTCGAACCGACTCGACGCAGCCCGGAAAACCGGGCGCTTTTGGGAATATCTTCGCCGTGCATTCGCCGGCGTTCTGTCCTCAAATCAACGAAATCCACACAAACCGTCAAAATTAGGGCGTGTCGACACTAAATAGCAGGCGGTTTGATCGAAATCTATGGATCTTCCAGATATTTCTCGACACACTGCAGGCGCAATCCCGACATCATGGGGGAGCATCGTCGCGTCCGTCCCGTTCCCAAAGCCTTCCGTCGCCATGGTTTCCGAATCTATGGACGTCCATAAATTCAACCGCGTCAACCGAGAGAGAGCGAGGAAAAAGCGGACGCAGTATCCAAAAAAAATCCAAAATATTTTGCCTAACAAGCCTCGCAAGTAGGAAAAATCGTGAAAAACGAAAGAAAAATGCGATTCTGCGCATTCGAAAGAAAAAATAAAAAATCTTGAAAAAGGGTTGTGCTGGCGGACGCGGGCGCGTAGCATTCCCTTTGAGGCGGTCGTTCTTGCGGAATGGAGCGGCGCCGAATAACTAGGTAAACACATAAGCGAACAACATATGACAACATTAAACGCAAAATTGGCGACTCTCGGCTTTGCCGTGATAGCCGGGGCAGGGCTTTTGGCGGGAGCCGTCAAAGGAATCGTTTCCTTCGTTCAAAACCTTCTTCCCTCCCCGACGCAAAAGGAGGGCGTTCGCCCCGTTCAAAAATCCTTCCGTTTGAAACAGCACGGAATCGGACTAATCGACGGACTCGGCATCCTTTGCACCGGCTTTCTCGTTGTATTCGTCGCCATTCCAGACGCTCAAGCGCAACTGCCAGATATTCACTATGCAGGGACCGACATTTACAGTGAAGTACAAGAGGGCGAGCATTAATCCTTTTCAACCTTACTTCCCGATTGAAGCCGAACTGCACGTAATCAATCATCCCACAAACAGCGTTAAGGGAAGAGTCGTTAAGAACCGCTTTGTCGCCCCTCCGGTGGGAAGCAACGGGAGAAGATGCGAGCTTTCCTACACTGATTGCCCTAGAGATCATTTCGTCTTTTCCACATCAAAGACCACGTGGAATAGAGACAACACATTCAGTAACGGAGAATCCTATCAACGTTATTGTCAAAGGTGGGGCATGGCCGGACCCGAATCCACTACAAAACATGTGGACTATCACCACGATGCGATTTATCGTGACCAAAACCCTCCTCAAGATCCTCCTCCAGCAGCGTATTTGGACGGTAAACAAGCATCAGTTGGGAATGTTGTCGTGAAGGGATTCTTCTCTCTTTACAAAGAGGTGTGGACTCATGTCACGTTCCTTTATTTCGTTGCCAACCATGAATCGGGAACGAGAACGTTCAACGTCCGAGTAGAGTATCGGGTGGAAGGAAACTCGCGGACAACCACGGTTCCTCTCCAGTTTTCTTTGGAAGCGGGAGGCAATTACCAGCATGTGCTTTATGTTCCTGGTGGAGGCGATTGGGCTGATGTTGTTAGTGTTGATATTAGCGACACAACGCCATTGCCCGATCCGCCAAGCGATTCCGGCAAAGCAAAGGGATCGGGAGCAAGCATCGGAATCAATATCGGCCCGATTGAAGTTGAGATTCCCGTCAATGGAGAGTCTGTCAATCAAGAGGATGCGTCAGACAGCAATTAAAACGAAACAACGGAAAGAGAAAGGCAATTAGAGATGAAGACATTTATTGTTTCTATGAGTTTGTTTGCGGTGGTGGCAGCTTATGTTGCCATGCGTTCTCCTGTCAACAAAGCAGGGTCGACGGATTCGTCCATTGTCCACAAAGGCAAAACGGAAAATGTGAAGCAATCGACGGATGTTGCTTACCGTAAGGCTAAAAAAGCCAGCGCAGAAGATTGGGCGGCGGTTCATGCCATCGCTCAAGAGTATGCCCTAGAGATTGTCAACACAGTGGCTCTTCGCGAGAATCTCAAAACGAGCGAGTACTATGGTCGATATGGAGGCAACAACTGTAGTCCAGAACTCATCGCAAAGTGCAACGAAGTCAATCTTGCCTTTTCCCAAGCTGCGAGAAAAGTGCGGGATTTGGAGCGAGAGCAATGGGCGAGGATGTCTGAGTATCTGTCTCCGTATGAGCTGCGCAAGTATAAGCTGGATCATTCTCAATTTGCTCACGATTTGCGGCGGGAGACCGAATGGTTTCAACCAAACGAAGGCGAGTTTTTGGCATTGTTCACTTTCAAGGAAAGAGAGCGCAATTTCAGGGATAAGATGATTGACAGCGGCAAAAACACGCGAGAGTTATTCCTATCTGCCAGAAAGAAGATAGACGCCGTTCATGAGGAGATGTGGCATTCCGTTCCTAAGATGTTTCGGAATGCCGAGAAGGTGTCCAGAGCTATCGATGTGTTAGAAGGAGAGGACATGGACTACTGGCGAGAGTTTTGCAGTCTAAAAAATGGGATTGACTCTATGAGTCAAGAGCGATGGGAGGAATACACTGACGGCAAGTCATTTTCCCCAACAGAGAGGTCGCTGAATAAGGAGTTGAAAAGTGTGCAGGAGTTAGTGCAGAATGGGCAAGCGACGCAATGGGATTTGGCAGAGGCCAGAATCCGATACCATGCGGCGTGGTTTCCCGAATCTTTCCGCGAGAAATTTGTTAAAGAGGAATTGGAAAGGTTGCAGAAGGCGAGTCAACAACAATAGCCTGCTCGTTTACAGACTGGTTTGTGAGCCTCCGGGTGGATTGCTCGGCGGCTTTTTGTAGAATTTATGCGGATAACGAAAGAACAATAGGAAAGAATCGCCCCCTATTTACCCAAGCAAAGAGGCAATGTCCGAATCTCTAACTGGCAGATGCTCAATGCCTTGTTATACATGGCGGAGAACGGATGCAAGTGGAGAGGATTGCCCGCTCACTTTGGCCAGTGGTCGACCATTCATCAGAGAATGCTCCGCTGGTCGAAGAAGGGAGTTCTGGACAGAGTGTTTGAGGCTTTGAAAGAGCAGAGGAATGTCTCGCCAGAGGCACTGTCTATTGACAGCACGAGTATCAAGGTTCACCCCGATGGAACGGGCGCGCTAAAAAAACGGCCCGCAGTCCATCGGAAGATCGAGCGGAGGCTGGAATACCAAGATTCATATGGTTGCTGCAAGCGATCGCCATGCAGTGAAGTTCTCGCTGTCGCCAGGGAACGCGCACGACGCGCCCGAAGGCCGCAAGTTGTTGCGCCAGAGGGGAAGGCAGACGGCAGGAGTGCCGTTGCTGATGGACAGGGCGTATGAAGGCGATGCGAACCGCCAGCAAGCCAAAGCGATGGGAATGAGTCCGATAGTGCCGCCCAAGAAGAGCCGTCTTCATCCTTGGCCATACGACAAAGAGCTATACAAGAAACGCAACGAAGTAGAAAGGCTATTCCGCCGGTTGAAAGGCTATCGCCGCGTGTTCTCCAGATTTGACAAACTGGATGTAATATTTATGGGGTTCATCGCATTCGCACTCATATTCGAAATGATCCGTTAGTGTCAACACACCCTAGCAAAATTAACCATGACAAACTTCCAAGAATCCGATTCAATCGCTGAAAAGCCCGAAGTGGTGAAAACGAAGTTCAAATCGAAATTCTTCCATTGGAAGAAGGCGGCCTTTGTGATTGCCTTGCTCGCCCTCACGACGACCGCTTCCGCAGGCTTCTGGAAGGAAGTCGGGATTTGGCTGGTTCGCATTTACAACTCTAGCAGCACCATCATCGACGTCGTCCAATTGTCTAACCAAGCTACCGGTTTGATTTCCTACATTGAATACCACGCCGCTAACAGCCCAACCAACCGCAAAGCCACGCTTTATGCCGGCACCGACGACTACGCCGAAACAGAGCAGAAGTCCATGTTTTACCCTAGTAGCGGTTCTGACTCTCCTGTCGAAACTATTGCCGACAACATTCCCTTTCTGGAACATGGCAACTACGAACATTACGAGATTTCGTGGCTAATCGTGGACACCGCGAGGACTACGCCAAGCGGTTACTATTATGAGAAAGTGGCCGAAAGCGACTCTCTTTATTCCACAGACAAATACTTAAGCAAGGCATCTCTGGAATCGTCCATGAATTCCGATTCATTTGCCGCCCGCGTTGACTACGAAGACATAGATACAGAATCCACATGGTATGGGAACAGAGCATGGGGTGGAACTTCTTTACAGTGGCTAACAGACGGCCCTTGGGTGACAGGCGCAAGCAGTTTTTATTCCGAGTTTAAAAACCCAAAACTCATCGGGCAAATTTACGACAACTTTGTCTCGCAACTCCCGCCTGAAGAAGAGATTCGCCAAGCCGTTGAGGACTATCAAAACGCCGACGGCACTACCGGAATCACCTACACATCCAGGGCGCATTACGCCGTTCGAACCATGACCTGGTTGCCCGGCAAACGGGGCAGAATCGTTGACGGCGCCACCGTCGGCAGATGGACGTACAGTAAATGGAGAAAAAAACAACCGACAGTAGACGACATTCCTGCATGGAAAGAATCCGAACATGCCTTGCCTGCAGATTTATGCGGCCCAAAAGAACAAATCCGCAGAACTGCATGGACTTCGGGCAACGTTACCGCCAAGTGGGACTCCCATCAAGTTCCCGTTACCGTTAGCGCCGAACGCAAACTAAAAAGCGGCGACGGCTCCACAATCGTCCAACACGGCATTAACGGCCGAGAGATCCGATGGAAAATCTGGACCGACACTCGCGGAGTAGAAGACGTTCCCGTTCATCAGACGAACTAAATTTCGAAAACAGAAAGGCAGTTTATGAAACAGCATAAACCACTTCCCAACGAAGCGCTAGAATTCTGGCTTTGGATTCTCGGCACCATCGCTTTCTTTTATGTTGCCCTGCTCTATGTAGCGCACAAGAACGCCGAAGTCGTCAAGAACACTCCTACAAGTCAGTCTCCGCAAAACTCCGAAGCTCTGCGCAACGAACCTCCAACAATTCCCGGAGTCTCTGCGCGGGAGCAATTGCCCGGAACTACTTCGGGAAAGGAGCAAGTGGAGGCCAGACGCAAAGCCAAATGGAAGGCTACCTTCCCTTGGAAACCTACGCGAGAACCTAAACTTAACCACTTCGCCCAGAAATATCTAGTAGAAGCGTACAAACCCGATAGCAATCTACAAGCTAGCAAAGAAGAAAGCGCCGCAGGTGGCAACCACTACACTCTTAAAAACTTCTTTGCGGATGAAGCGCGGTTTTCTCGGCAGTTTCAACATGTTTGGCAAATTCTGGACGAGCATGGTCGAGGGCATAATCCGGTGCTGGTTGCCGCTATCTTTCGGGAACTGCTTCTTTACAAGCATGCTGTCAAGAATGACGACTGGTCGCGACATCCAGAGTGGTACGAACCTATGCTAGGTAATTTAGAGGCGTGGGAATGGCTACGGCCGGAGTTTATGACCGAAGAGGGACAAGAGGAAGCCAGACATATCCGCGACCGATTAATCCATGAAGTTCCGGGCATGGAGGAGCTCGATCCTTCCACTATGCATTATGCGCTTGTTGGGATTATTCCCCCGTCGAATCCAGAAGCAAAAGGATTGATTGCGGGTGAGGAGGAGATGCTGACGCCTTACGGAGGCTGGTATCAGCAGGCCAAAGACTACTGGGACGAGCAGCGATACCAGTTTGCGCGAGCCTTGGAAGAAGGGGATCCTTCTCTCAAACAACTTCGTCCCGACCTTTTCCCGCCGACCGGCATTGAAAACGGCGTTTTGGTGGACAAAAACGGCGATCCCATTCGCTATCATGAAGGGAGCGAGATTGTGATGGTTACGCCCGACAGAGAAGTTATTCCGCTGTTGGTAAACGAGGATGATAGCGTTCGCTTGCCGATGCCGGAAGAGATTGAGCAACTTCGGGCTGAAGGAGAGGTTCGGCAATTGCCGGATCCTCCGCCGGGAGAGGCAATACTCGGCATTGATCCTTACTTGGCGAATCCGAATTCTGTCGAACCGGCGATGGAGCAATCCAGTGATTGAGCAACTTGATGAATGAACGGATTGAGGCAGAGAGATGTTGGTTTTTCTCAAGCACTATCTAGTTCTAGTTTGTTATAGCGGCTAGTGGCATGGGATTTGCGTTCGGCGGCTTTGTGCTTTTTGGGGCATTAAAACACCGGTTGTTTTATAGTTCTTTGGTTTTTTACCTTCTAAACTTTCCCCTCTAGTTTTTGTTTAAAAAACTGCCTTTCACTTTTTACAAAATTGAACAGATTACAAGTTGCTTGATTGCTGAAAAATTCTTGGCGGCGAGGTGGAGATTTTTTGTATGGTGGGCGGCGGATGAATTCGATGACTGGACATGGGCGGGGCGAGCATTCACAAGATGGGTATAAGGTGGCGGCGGAGTTGGCGGGAGTAAACCGGAAGCAGTTGGAAATACGGGTTTCGTTGCCGCGGGAGTTTGAGGCTTTGGAGGGGGAGGTTCGGGAGCGGTTGCAACGGAGGCTTTCGCGCGGTCGAGTGTCTGTTCGCGTGGCGGTGTTGAACGCGAAGGGAGAGGATCTTGCCCGCGTAGTTTTGAACAAGGCTTTGGCGAGGGAGAGCGCGGCGCGACTTCAAGAGCTTGCTGCAGTGGCAGGGATTGAGGGAGCGGTGGGAATGGATTCGGTGGCACGGATTCCGGGCGTGTTGCGGGTGGAAACGGGCGCACGAGAGGCCAAGCGGATTGGGATTTTGATTCAGCGGGCTTTGGACAAGGCTTTGGCGGGGATGCTGGCGATGCGGCGGGCGGAGGGAGAGAAGTTGGGCGAGGATCTGCAAAGGCGGATTGGTCTTATGCGGCGGGCGGCGGTTAAAGTGGAAAGGCGGGCGCCAAAGGTGTTGGAGCGGTATCGCAGGCAGTTGCTGGAGCGGGTGCGTCAAGCTGGGATTGAGGAGGTGGAGGCGGATGATGAGCGTTTGTTGAAAGAGGTAGTGCTGTTTGCGGATCGTTCGGATATTAGCGAGGAGTTGACGCGGTTGCAAAGCCATTTTGATCAGTTCGACGCTTTGGCGCGTTCTCGGCAACCGGTGGGTCGGACTTTGGATTTTTTGGCGCAGGAGATGCATCGAGAAGTGAACACCATTGGCGCCAAGGCGAATGACGTTTTGATTTCAAAAGCAGTGGTTTCTCTCAAAACGGAACTGGAAAAATTCCGCGAGCAAGCGCAAAATGTGGAGTGAGTGGACCGATGGAGGGGATTCTTTTTTTGCTGTCGGCGCCTTCGGGGGCCGGGAAAACGACGGTTTGCCGGCGGCTTTTATCGGCCAATCAGGATTTGGCCCGCATTGTGACATGCACGACGCGGCCGCCCCGCGAAGGAGAAACAAACGGCTTGGATTATCATTTTCTGAGCCGGGAAGAATTCAAAGACAAGACGGACGCGAACGCATTTTTGGAAAGCGCGGAAGTGCATGGGCATCGCTACGGGACGCTGAAAAGCGGCGTTTTGCGGAAAGTGGAAGGCGGGAAGGACGCGCTTTTGAACATTGACGTTCAAGGCGCGGCTTTATTGAGGCGGCGGGCGGAGGCAGAGTCCTGGCTGCGGCAATGTTTGGTGACGGTATTTTTGACGCCGCCGACCTTTGCGGAGTTGGAGCGCCGCCTTCGCAAGCGAGGCTCGGAGGCGGAGGCGGACGTTCACAAACGACTGGCCGCCGTCAAGCGGGAACTCGCGGCTTCGGAGGCTTTCGACTACTTGATGATTAGCGAATCGATGGAGGAAGACTGCCGCCGCATGCAAATCATTTTGGAGGCAGAGAAAATGCGGCGGCGGCGGATGCGTTTGCCGAAGGCGTTTTTTCGGCTTGTCGGGAGGGGCTGGGAGCGTGAATAAGCGGATTGTCTTGGGCGTTACCGGTTCCATTGCCGCCTACAAAGCGGTGGACTTGGCCAGCCAGTTGACGAAAAACGGTTGCACGGTGGACACCGTGCTGACGGCGGACGCCCTGCGGTTCATCGCGCCTTTGGCTTTCAAAACGTTGACGCGGCGCCCGGTTGTGGACGACTTGTATGCCGAAGAGGAAGGCTGGAAACCTTCGCACGTCCGCTTGGCCGACGAAGCGGACTTGCTGTTGATTGCGCCAGCGACGGCCAACAGCCTGGCTAAACTTGCCCACGGTTTGGCGGACGACGCGCTGACTTGCATTGCGCTGGCTTTGAACTCGAAGGCAAAAGTTTTGATGGCGCCGGCAATGAACGGAAAAATGTGGCTTCATCTCGCAACTCAGGAAAATGTGAAAATTTTGGAACGGCGAGGCGCCGCATTCATCGGGCCGGAAGAGGGGATGCTGTCCTGCGGATACGAAGGCGTGGGGAGGCTCTGGAATGTGGAAGGGATTGCGGCAAAGGCTCTGGAGATGTTGGCGCAAGATGAACGCGGCAAGAAGACCATTTGAACAATTGAGGAAGTCTTTTCGCCGGCGACGGCCGCATTTGGAAGCGGAGGAAAGCCCGCATCAGCGGCAGATTTTCTTCCGGCTACTTCACGTGGAGCGCAACTTCGGCCTACCGGTAAAGGCGGTCGTGATTCTGCTATTGGCCTACTACTTGTTTCTGACCAACTGGTTAGACAATACGATAGATGAACGGAACGTCGCATTGGCTACTGTGCGCTTTTTCTTCGTCCTTTACGTTTTAATGAACATCAGCGGTGGCATTATGCTAGCCGGCATCCGCCAACTGCCTCTGCGATTCACCCAGTTGGTGGTATTCATTATCGCGATTCTCGACGCTCTCCTGCTTGCGTCGATCACTTTGACGACGGGAGGTTTTAATAGCCTGCTGTATTGGATTTTCGTGCTGTTAATTGTTCGAAATTCCATCAGCATTCCAGCTGCCTCGCCTCAGATTGCCGCCAACATTCTGGTCGTTCTCTGCTATTTTTTAGCCGGATTCGGCGACATGGCTATACAGAAAACCGAACCAATTAAAGCAGAAACCACGATGGAGCCTTTCTTTCTGCGAATTGTCGTCTTGGGTCTGATGCTGCTCTGCAGTTACGGCGTGCAGGCGCTCTTCGACCGCCAAAGGAGAGCTGAAGAAGAGGCGCGCGAACATGCGATTCGGCAAGAGCAACTTCAAGCTACCGGACGCTTGGCGGCGGAGATTGCGCATCAGCTGAAGAACCCGCTGGGCATTATCAACAACGCCGCCTTCAATCTCCAGCGCACAAAGCAAGAGGGGAAAACCATTACCCAGCAGATTGCCATCATTCGCGAAGAGGTGGATCGCTCGGATCGGATTATTACAGACCTTATGGGTTTTGCCCAGTTGTCGGAAGGCAAGATTGAGCCGCTGAACATTCCTGAGTATTTGGACCGGGCGATCCAACAAGTGTTCCCAAAAGCGGCGGATTTTCAAGTGGCAGTGCATCGAGAATATCAACCGGCACTGCCGCGCATCTTTATGCAACGAAGACACTTGATGGAAATTTTCCTCAACATTCTGCAAAATTCGCGCGAAGCGATGGAAGGAAAGGGCAACGTCAAAATAGGCGCCTATTATGGGGAAAACTACTCGGTGATTGTGACCATTGAAGATGACGGACCGGGAATGAGCCGGGAACAAACAAGCCAACTCTTCGAACCCTACTACACCACCAAAGCAAAAGGCACGGGGCTTGGCCTGGCGATTGTCAAACATAACGTCGAAATCTACAGCGGCAATATTGCCGTGGAGTCGGAAATTGGAAAAGGAACCACGTTTCGCTTGCAATTCCCCGCTCGAACTTTAATGAAGTTGCGTTAATGAACAGAAGTCTGCCTCCGCTGCTCGTCGTGGATGACGAGCGAAACATGCGTCTTTCTCTGGAAACCGTCATGGCGGATGAGGGTTACGAAACTCTCTCCGCCGAATCCGCAGAAGAAGGGCTGGCGTTGTTGAAAAAGCGGGAATGCTTTTTGGTCGTCACCGACGCCCGGCTTGGAGGCATGAGCGGATATGAATTTTTGAAAGAAATCAAAAAAACTTGGCCCGACATGCCCGTGCTGATGATCACCGCCTACGCCACCCCGAAGCTGGCGGTGGAAGCCATCAAGGGCGGCGCCATCGACTACCTCGCCAAACCCTTTGCCCCCGAAGAACTTCTCCACGCCGTCTCCCGCTGCGCCGAGCGGCATCAACTGCTGCAGGAAAACGCCGCTTTAAAGAAACAATCCGCAGAATCCTTCGGCCTAGAACGCATCGTCGGCGAATCCGAAAAAGTCCAAGAACTGCGCCAACTCATCCAGACGGTGGCGCCGACAGACGCCACGGTTCTCATTTTAGGAGAAAGCGGCACCGGAAAAGAGCTGATCGCCGGCGCCATCCACTCGCTAAGCAACAGGCGTCGCCAGAACTACGTCCGTATCAACTGCGCCGCCATCCCGGAACAACTCCTCGAAAGCGAACTCTTCGGCCACGAAAAAGGCGCTTTTACCGGCGCAATCCGAAACAAGGCCGGACGAGTGGAAGAAGCCGATGGCGGCACCATCTTCCTCGATGAAATCGGCGACATGAGCCGTCCCCTGCAAGCCAAACTACTGCGCTTTCTTGAAGACGGCACATTCACCCGAGTTGGGGGAAATCAAGAATTAAAAGTTGCGGTTCGATTAATTGCCGCCACCAACCGGGACATTGTGACCGCCATCAAAACCAACGCCTTTCGGGAAGACTTGTTTCACCGCCTAAACGTAGTTCAATTTACGCCCCCGGCGTTGCGGGAAAGAGGAAGCGACATCATCCTGCTCGCCAACTTCTTCCTCAAACAATTTTGCCGATCCATGGGAAAACAACTCGACGGATTCAGCAAAGACGCATTGCGAATGCTGGAAATGCACCACTGGCCGGGCAACATTCGAGAGTTGCGAAACGCAATTGAACGTTGCGTCATTCTGGAATCCCAACCCGAAATCCAAATATCCAGCTTGCCTGACTTCAAACTGGAAGCCCGCCTGCGCAAGACAGGCCACGAAGGATCGCATCTTGCCCCCTCTTTGGAAAATTTAGTTTCCAACTTCGAAAGAGATTGCATCATGAACGCCTTGGCGGAACATCAATACAACCTCAACCACACCGCCGAATATCTAAAAATTAGCCGCCACTCCCTGAGATATCGCATGCACCGCCTCAACATCAAATTCGGACACGGCAGCGACGACAACACCGCCGTGCCTCAAGATCAGTAACCTATAAGGGATGAATTTGGATATTGTTTGTTTGGCGCAAGCGCCGCCTATCCCCTCCTCCCCGGAGAAAGAAATCGCGCTCTGGTCAAAAGACGCGGGACTTCTCGCCGCCTTGGGGCTGGGAACCCTTCTAATCCTCGCGTTCTTTGCCAAGAAATCCTTCGGCGCCAAGAACCGCCGCAAACGAGTCTCCGAAAGCCGATCCGTTCCCAACGCCGCCAGTTTGCCGAAAATCCGTGATTACCCTGAGAAACGCCGCCGAAAAAAGCGACGCCGATCACATCGACCCAGCAATCCTACCTTGTCCGAAACCGGAGGCCTGCCGCCGCAACAAACAAAAAACGCCGGTAAACCATCCACCTCATAAACAATCTCTATGCAAGTTGGAGAATCCATCACACGCCAAAGCGCCTCCAACCTGGCGTTTGCCTTTGTCATGTTGCCGCGAGAAAAACGGCGCCACATGGCTTCCTTATACGCCTTCTGTCGAGAAATCGACGACGTCGCCGACAACGAATCCATCCCAACAGAAAAACGCAGAAAGCAACTCGCAGCTTGGCGGAAGGACATACAATTGGCCGCGTCCCTCAAACGGCCGGTCCTCCCCTTGAACCAAGAATTACAGGCAGCGATTGATCGATACAATCTGCCGAGAACGTTGTTGGAAGAATTCCTATCGGGCGTGGAAAGCGATTTGGACACAACACGATACAAAACGCATAAAGAACTTCAGCATTACTGCTATCGGGTCGCCTCCGTAGTAGGCCTACTAAGCATAGAAATCTTTGGCTATAAAAACCCTCAATGCCGCGACTACGCCGTTCAATTAGGCTTGGCGCTACAATATACAAACATCCTGCGCGACGTCTGGTCCGACGCAAAGCGAAACCGAATCTACCTCCCGCAAGAAGACTTGCGCCAATTCCAAGTCCGCGAAAAAGAAATACTCAACGGAAACTACAGCCCCCGATACCGCCGCCTCGCGCAACACATTGCCTCTTACGCTAAAAAGTTCTACAAAAAAGCCGCTCGCTTATTGCCGGCGGAAGATCGCCGCGCTATGGCTCCGGCAGAGACAATGGGACAAATTTACCGGACACTACTACAACAACTAGAATCTCACTCCTTCCACGTCTTCACTCCTAACAGAGTGCGCGTTTCCAAAAGCCGCAAAATCTACCTTTTGCTTCTAACGTGGATAAGACTAAACGCCGGCCTGCCTCCCACAACCTACGATTGAGGCCTGCCGGCGTCTGTAATAAAATTTTGCCGCAATGCCTTGCTGGATATTCACTCCGGCAAACCAAATCGAGATTGCAACCCACTGCGAAACGGTTTCCATTTTCCTAAAGAGGCGCCAATTCCAGTCGAACTCTACTTTCCATTCCATTACTTCTAATTAGAGACGTTCTATGGACGCAAGGTCAACAGGAATGATTTAGACTTTAGAACTTGGCCGAATCTTAAAGCTAGGATTGAGCATATACTCGGGGCTACCCACTCCGAAGAAATCCAAAACAGCCGGAGCAAATTCTAAGTAAGTGACTCGTTCCTTGGTTGTCCATCCGCGAGGATTTATGATCAAAGTCCCATCGGGATGATGTTTGCCGCTATGATGATCACTAATCACCTCTGCCTTGACCCCCAATTCAGAGATTGTCTTCCTATTCCCAAAAACTTCCAACGTATCTTTGGCAATATGCACGGACAAGGTAAGAACTTTGTCGTTTAAATCAGGGTATATCTTTATTCCCGCAGGCGGATCTTTCTGAAATGTTTGAAATGTTTGGAAAGCGCTGGTAGCGTCTTGGGCGTTTTTGAACTTCAAGGTGTATTGCGGATACATCGCAAGTTGAGGATCGTATTTGTCGCGCTGTACCCCAAAAGCCTCCACGAATTGGGGAAGGTCCTCAATTACATAGCACACCTTTCTAGTGACATCCAACTTAGGGTTGGCGTACTGTCCCATACTACTGACTATGATCAAGACTCTCCCTGTGGAGCGGCAAAATCTCATCATTTTGCCGATAAAAGAATCGAACAGAGAAAGCGCATACTGAATTTCTCGCAAATGCCGCTCTACCCATTTATCATCGTAATGAGCATCGCCGGAATACTCATTAGGAAAGGACGCATACCAATATCTGTGCATGTTTCCGGCAATATGATTGGTAAAGAATACAGCCAAGTCTGCTCCGTTCTGTTTAAGCAGCTTTGCAAACATATCCGAGGTTAGCATGAATTGAATGTTTCGCAGGCGTTCCTTCGTCACGCGCTTTGAAGCCACTTGGGCCAGCACTTTTGCCGTATTCCATAAAGTCCCCAGTTTGACGCCCAGCGACGGCAATTTTGCTCCCATTTGCATTTCTCGCAACCCCAGGCGAAGAGAGGAAACTCTGCGGTTTTGATTGGACAAATCTTGATTAAATTTTTGGAAGGCGCCGTATTTCAACGGCTTCACCAAAGAATTTTTGGCGTATATGTCGGGGATTAGAAACTTTATCTGGCTGTTTGCCATGCCTTCTTCTGAAGGCGCCGTATGGAGGGTGTTGACTAAGCCGACACTACGCCCATTGTCCGCCAATATCTTGTAATACAAAGGATATGCCGCAGGCTTAGGATCGTTATACCAATTGATCTTGTGTTTGGAGTAAGAAACGCCGGTATTGAATGATGCCCACGTCTGCGAAGGGTAAAGAAATTCAATGGGCACGTCGTTGGCTTCCGTCGTGATTACGCTGGACTCGGCTAGAAGATTGGCGATGTTTGAGGAAGGGTTGCGGTCGGCAAACCACCGAAAGACTTTCAAAGGAACTTCGTTCGCTTCTACGACAACAAGTTTTGTATTTATCATAAAACTGTTTTTGCAATATGTTTTAGATTTCTAACTATGGAAAATGAACTTTATGAATTTTTCTCAACTGCGGCAAGATTTTAGCCTACTTTGTTTATTGTATTCTTTTAACGATTGAATTTGGGATTTCGGGAGTTTTGGCATTAACGGATATCTTGCTTTTCTTCTGCCGCGGTTTTTAGGGATTTTCCCCATCGTTCAGGAATTGAACGGTCAAATGGCACAGCCGCCATTGCCCGGCGGGTTCGACGCCAAAATGCGGGGCGCTATCCAAGCGAAGAGATTCCTCCGCCTTCAAGACGCCGAGGTCGCTGAGGATGCCGTGCTGGGACTTCGAGTCGTTGTCGGCGTCCACGCAGTAGACAGCCATCGGAGCGGAATTCCCCATCTGGTAAAATCCGCCGCATTGTCCGGCGTTTCCAATCGCAATGCCGACAGATTCGATGAGAACGTCTTGGTCGAAGGAGATGAGCAATCCTCGGTTGTTTTCGATGCGCCGCAAGGGGTTGTCGAGGAAACCAAGACCGCGAGGACTCCAAGCAAAGCTGTTGCCGCGGAGAATTTCCGAGCCGCGAACGCCGGTTACTTTCACGGCAAGCGGAGGCTTGGCAATCCAAATTGAGAAGTTAGCCACCGCGTCCGATTTTCCCTGCAATTTTTGCGTGAGATATTTGGGAGGCTTTTTTGCGTTGGTCCAATCAAAAAAGACTCGGTTTTTGCCTGAGAACTTTGCCATCCGATGGCCTCCGGCATTTCGGTGTTGAATCGCCGTTGCCGCAAGCCCCTGAACCAATGGTTGCAGTTTGGGTCGAGCGATCAGGTTCGTGGTTTCCTTGGGATCGCCGCTCAGGTTGTAAAGTTCGTAAGGAGTGGCAGTTCCTGCGCGAATTAGGCCGGCGTCAAAGAAAATCTTCCATTGACCGGCAAAGAATTCTCCATCTACCCAGAGATTGTCTGCCCGCATAGCCAACGCGGCCGGATCGTCTTTGGCTTCTTTATGATCGCTGAAAAACAGGGGAAAAGGCCTTTGAAAAGACTGTCCTTGAAGCGCCTTGAGAATGCTGACGCTGTCCTCGGCTCCCTTTTTTCCTTCGCGGAGATTGGGGAGTTCGGCGCCAAGGATTTCCGACAAGGTGGCGTAAATATCTTGAAGGCCGATTGCGGAATCAGTCGAAAGGCCAGCGGTATTCTCGTCGCCATTCCCCACTCCGCCCGCCGGCCAACTTGCCAGAAATGGAACTCGATGGCCTCCTTCGTAGCAACTTCCCTTGTTGCTCCGAAAGGGTCCAGTGGCGATGTTGCTGTTTTTCTCGGCGCCGTTGTCGCTGGTGAAAATAACCAGAGTGTTTTGGATCAACTTCTTGCCCGGACGCCGGGGATCTTCAGCGGTTTTCAGCCAATCCAGCATGCGTCCAAGAGCGACATCATTTTCGTAAATAAAGTCGTGCCGTTTGTCCATTGGCTTGCTGTCCACAGTTCGCGCCGCGCCGTCGACAATTTTGCCGCCAACTCTTTGATCCGGTGTATACGGGCTGTGGTTGGAATTGGCGGCGTAATAAAGAAAGAAAGGTTTTTTCCGATCCTTCTCATCCGCCAAGTGCCGCTTTAGAAAGTCCAGCGCGTGATCCGAATGCCGTCCGCCCAGCTTGCTTAATACATAAGCATCCGGCCCCTTGGTTGCGAGCAGTTTGCCGTTGCCCGACGCGCTCACCGCCGTTCGACCGTGAATATGACCGGGACCAATCTTTTGGCGGGGAGTGTTCCGTTTCTTTGCGTTGGATCCACCTGCATCCGGCCCCGAAGTGCCGTGCGAGCGAGAAGTGAACCGCGCAAAATCAAAGCCGTGATCCAACGGAGTCGTATGCAAAGGTTGCGCGAGATCGGCGTCTTCCCATCCGGCGGCCGGAGAGCCGTTGCTTCGCCGATACCGCAGTCCCAAGTGCCATTTCCCCACCATTCCAGTGCGATAGCCGTGATTGCGCAACATCGAAGCAATCGTCGGTCGGTCAGCCTCAATCAGCGGATCGCCTTGCGCGCCAAACAACACCCACCATTTGAGACGGCTTCGCCAAGGATAACGCCCCGTCAACAAACTATATCGAGTCGGCGTGCAACGAGACGCCGGCGTATGCGCATCGGTAAATCGGACGCCCATTCTAGCCAAACGCTCCATCTGCGGCGTGTAAAGCTGCGCTTCATCGGCATTTCCCGTAAAACCCTGATAAGCGCTGCTATCTCCCATTCCCATATCGTCGGCCAGCATCAAAACGACATTCGGCGGCGGCTCCAAAGAAGAAGCGCAAAGCAACTTCCCAAGACCAAGCGACAAAAACGCCCCGCCAAACAAAACCCAACGAAAGAAAGAAAACACAAAAGCAAAAATACACCTTCCCTCGCCAATGACAAGAGCAAAACAAGATGCTTGTCATCCCATCATCCATTGGCTAGGCTTTTTTCTCATGAACACAGTTGAAGAACTTCGCAAGCTTTCCGAAAAAGCGATTCTCCTGAAAGAAAAGGGTTTGCTGCCAACCCTCGATGAGAGAGGCACCGAAAGAGAGCTGATTGAGCCGTTTATCGAGGCGCTCGGATACAAATTGGGATTGCTGGTGGGAGAAGTGGAACCACAGCCAAAAGTTCCGTTTGCCGCTACCACAGTGAAATGCGACTATGCAATCAAAAGGAACGGCACAAGAGTCATATTAATAGAAGCCAAAAGAACCAGTGTTTCTCTGGGTGCGCCAGGGCAGTTAAGCGATTATTTCGAAAAAGAGTCTGAAGTCTGGCTCGGCATTTTTACAAACGGCATCAAATATCGCTTTTACAGCGGATACATTCAAGAAAGCATCAAACGGATGGATCCACAACCGTTTCTCGTTCTCGATTTTCTCAATTTCGACGAAGCAGATGCAGAAACGGTTTCCGAATTTGCCAAAGACCGATTCGATCCATATGAAGTCCGCGGACTAGCGCAGAAAATGAAATTCGAGCGGAAATACAAGCCGGCAATCCGCGATGCCCTGCGCGAAGAACTAGAGGAACCTTCCGAAGAATTGTTCCAATTGCTCATAAACAAAATAGACACTGAAGACGAAGAGTTGGAACGGCTAAAACCCCTTGTCAAAAAAGTCGCCAACCAACTTCTCAAACTGCCGTCGCCTCCCAACGGCCCCACTCCTCCAACCACGGAGCGGGAATTGTTTTTGACCGGGAAGTATGGTGTGAATGCTAAAGGGTATTACGACTCTCGTGAATTTGTCGTGCTAGAAGGTTCCAAAGCGTCCAAGATCGAGACTCCAACTCTTCCATTATATGCGCATGGAGCCGTAAAGAAACGGAAGGAGTTACAACAATCAGGTGTCTTGAAAGATGACGGGGAAACCTTTGTGTTCACACAAAACTGTGCGTTCAATTCCCCATCGCTGGCTTCGAGTGTGTGTTTAGGGCGAAACAGCACCGGTTGGACGGAATGGAAAGATAAGAATGGCCTTCCTCTCAGGGACTTGGTTAAGAAATGGTAGTTTCACACTCCTGATTATCAGCCCAAACCGAAACAAACCAAGGAAAAACATATAATTTCATCGGCGTGCGTTTCCCTATAAAAACAAGAAAGTTACCCAATGGCTAACGAAGTTGTCTTGAACGCTCTGCTTTGGGACATCCTCAAAGAAGGCGGCATTGACTCGCAGGCGGAAGAGCGCAACGCCGACGGTAGCAAGACCGACATTCGTTGCGCCGTCGGCGATTCCGTCATCGCTGTTGAAGCCGAACACGGCGATAGTAGCGTCAAGAAAAAGTCCGCTAATCAAGACGCTGACGACAAACTCAGACGCCGGGTTTGTAACCTCGCCATCGCGCTAATATATCCGCCCCAGTGCAACACCCGCGATGACTTGCTCAATAGCGACTTGCTAGTCAATGTCCGCACTCCCGACTACCAGCCCAAACCGAAACAAACCAAATGGACCGCAGTCAAAGGATCGGCGATGGCAAACTTTATACGACAAGCCCCAAACGAGCTCGGCTCTCCGGAAACACTGGTGAAAAAAGCCAACGTCGCCGTCAATAGCGCCGCCGCTCGCTTCACCGAAACACAAGCCGAATCCATCATGGCGGAAATGGGAGAAGCGGCCCGCGGCACCAACATCAAAGGTTTGATGACCGACTTGTTGACCGCCATTATGTTTCATACCAAGCTGGACACCATCCGTCATCAAACACCACCGCCGCTAAAAGACGAGCGGCAAAGCCCGGCAACTCTGCCCTGCGAAGAACCGTGGCCGCCGCAAAGTGTTAGCGAATGCCTGCAAGACGGCAACCAAATCGTCCAAGCCTTTCATACGGCGCACCATCAGTGGCTGGCAGTGGACTACAAACATATCTTGGAATGGAGCTGCGCCATCCTGCGCGCCCTGCCCAAAAGCCCCAACAGCAACGCCGCCGTCAAAATCATCGCCGACGCCGCCATAAATATACAAAGCGCTAGCGGCAAACAACATCACGACTTGGTGGGCATCACCTTCTGCCAATCTGTAGAAACCGCCAAAAGCGACGGCTCGATGTATACTACCATCCCGGCCGCAACTCTGCTCACTACTCTGCTCTTTGACGGCTTGGATATCGACTGGACGAACTACTATCAAGTAACCAGCCTGCGCATCGTGGACTTTGCCTGCGGCACGGGAACGCTATTGATTGCCGCCGCCAACTACATCTTGCAACACGAGCAAACCGGCCAACCCAAAAAGGTAGCCCAAACCTTATTGGAACAAATGCTTTACGGCTTTGACATTTACAACCGCGCCATCTTTCAAACCGCCACCGGACTGGGAATGATTGCGCCCAGCATCGCCTTTCATAAAATGCATTTATACAGCTTGACGCTGGGGATTGACCCAAAGGACAACAAGGCCAAGCTTGGCTCGCTGGAAATGCTGCAAGAATTAAAACAGCTGAGCCTCAATCCGCGCCCCATCACCGGCACTCGCATTGACGCCGAACCAGCTCCAATAGAAGTGGAAAAGTTCCATATGGCAATTATGAACCCGCCTTTTACAGCCAACAGCAAGAGGCATCACCACTTCCCCAAAAAAATCAAAGACGCTCTGCATTCACGAGAACAAGAACTTTACGAAGGAACGGATATTCAACATACCAGCAACTCCAGCGGATTCGTTGTTCTGGCCGAGAAATACTTAGATGCCAACGGTCGCATTGCCGTCGTTCTGCCAACTGCATTTGGCTACGGGCGCGTCTGCACTCAACCTCCGCACTTGGCTGGCCGAGAAATTCCATATCCAATACATTATCATATCCTACGATCCAAAGCGCATTTTCCATTCAGGCAACACCAGCATTGGCGAAATGCTATTAGGGCGTGTCGACACTAAATAGCAGGCGGTTTGATCGAAATCTATGGAGTTTCTGGATATTTCTCGACACACTGCAGGCGCAATCCCGACATCATGGGGGAGCATCGTCGCGTCCGTCCCGTTCCCAAAGCCTTCCGTCGCCATGGTTTCCAAATCTAGGGAACTTCCATAATTTCAACCGCGAGAGAGGAAAAAGCGGGCGCTGAATCCAAAAAAAAATCTCAAAAAATTGCCCGACTAGCCTCGGAAAAGAGCAAAAAGATCGAAAAACAAAAGAATACGTTCTTTGCCTTCGAGAAAAAATAAAAAAATCTTGAAAAAAGGGTTGTGCTGGCGGACGCGGGCGCGTAGCATTCCCTTTGAGGCGGGCGTCTTTTGATAGGAGACGGCGCCGGTAATCTATTAAACACAAGGAAAGTTGGTATCAATGAAACACTATAAGCAGATTAAATTGGCGACTCTCGGCATTGTCGGGGTTGCTGTGGCGGGGCTTTTGGCGCGAACTGCCAAAGGCATCGTTTCCTTCGTTCAAAACCTTCTTCCCTCCCAGACGCAAAAGGAGGGCGTCCGCT
Source organism: Limisphaerales bacterium (assembly GCA_965203425.1). Classification (GTDB taxonomy): domain Bacteria; phylum Verrucomicrobiota; class Verrucomicrobiia; order Limisphaerales; family AAA164-E04; genus UBA2970. Next base: position 2,551,051 of record OZ241891.1, read on the forward strand.
CCGTTCCCAAAGCCTTCCGCCTCGGCGCCATCTTCCAAACTGCCGGCATCGGCACGATTTACGGCCTGCTCTTCGCCGGCCTCCTGCTCATGCCGTTTCAATCGCATCGAGCAACCGCCGCATCACCATCGTCGGACGACATAGAAACGCAGGCATTGCCTGTGCTGGGCATCGGCGCTGTGTTCGTTATTGGATTTGTCGCCGGCTATCTCGCCACAGCCGCCTGGGAGGGAACGAAATGGAAGGCCAAGCAATCGAAGCTACCCAAAGGGAAAGTTGTTGCCATTACCGACCTGGTCAAAGATGCACACTTACTTTCCGAAGTCGCATGGTCTCATGGCGATAAACAAGACGAACGAACAATTCAGTACCCTCACTACGCTGACGTGGATTACTCGTACTACTACATCCACGTAACGGAAATTGTATGGGATGCCGAAGAGGGAGAATTCCGTCAAAAAGGCATGTGGCATTGGTATGGCACTGGCTACGCGGCCTATTCTCTTGACCATTACAATAACGCATCTTACACCAGAGAGAGGAGTGTTTCAAACGAGTTTACCAGCGCTGGGTACCATATCATACTTGGACACACTGAGAACGTCAATCTAACCCACGCATTTGACTCTGACGTCGATGAAGACAGTCGAGATGATCACTTAGCGGCGGATAGCAGAAGTCCTCGATACTACAAACCAGAGGCAACTGCTTGGCTTAGTCAAATGCGATACAGAGGAGGATCGCATTTCACGTACAAGAAATTGGATAGGCCGATTACAAGATCAAAGCCAATGAGTACCACTCGAGATAATTACAAAAGGGTGGATATAGTTCCAAAACATAGGCGGTTGGATAGAGCAAGGATAAGATTCAACAGAAGCACGTTGTCGTGGAAATGGGGGGAAAAGACTTTTCCTGCAGGTTCCACGAAAACAGTCACTAATCCAGACGGCGAGCAATTCATTTACGTTCTGCCGAAGTCTGAAACAGTTAAGTTTCCAGAGCCCGATCAAGAAATCGATACAACAGACTAAAGGAGGCGAGATGATTGACAAAGCAAAAAAAGAGTTGTTTTGGGGAAGTGTGATCGGGCTTTTCGTCTTTGCTCCCTGTTGGTTTTTCTTTTTAAATCAGCGTGGATACGAGACGCCGTTTGACAACCTTGAAGACGTTCCGAAACGCACGGTAGACGCTGTTCTCTATGGAAAAGAGGATCCGGGAGAGGACGCTTCGGCCTATGAACGGCTAATGAGCTACGATTTTCTGCCTCCGCCGGAAGAATCGATAAAGGAAGAGGAAACAGAAGAAGACACAGCAGAATCGCAAGCAGAGGCTGAGAGGCTGGCGAATTGGAAAGCCAACTTTCCTTACCAGCCAACCACCGATCCCGATGTGGTTATCGCAGAAGAGATGCTCGAAAACATGGCCGATCAGCCTGCATCAAATCACCTTTTCTTGCGAAGTTTCTTTGAAAATGAAGCGAGATTCTCGGCGCAGTTTGAGCATCTCTATCACATTTTGGAGGAACACGGCAGAGGTGACAATCCAGTGGTGACTGGCAACATACTTAACTGTTTGTGGGAATATCATCAGTATTCACAGAAAGACCCTGATTCCCTGAGCAATACTTACTGCTATAACACGGGAAGATACTGCACGAATGCCGAAGTTACTGAGATGTGGAAAGACGGAATTGTGGCTTATTTGTATGACGAAGATATTTGGCCTGATCGAGAATTGATGACGGAAACAGAGGCGATGGCTCTTCGAGATCGTATCATTGACGAGATTCAAGGAGCGGACAAAATGCCATACCCTAGATTTGTTCATGATCATTCCTATGAAGAGGAATTGGAGGTAGGTTTTTCGCCTTTGGTGATTCGCCCCGGCTGGCAAGCGTCCTACGACAGACTGGAAGAACAATGGACAGCACAGTTGGTCAAAGATCGAGAGAGCCGCATAATCAGTGTCGGCGAAGGCAACGTGTTGCTGGACAACGGCCAACCCATCGAATACAGAGAAGGAGAAAACATCGCCGCACTCATCACGCCGGACGGCTTCGAAGTGCCGTTGATTCTGGATGACAACGGTAACGTGATCATTCCCACGCCATCGGAAATCGAAGAGATGATAGAGAACGGAGAAGGCAAATATGTGGAAATCCCCGACGCGAACTCCAACCAGCTTCCTCGGCACATTACCGAAGAAGAATGGAAAATACAGGAGGCATTGCGTCAGGTGGAAGAAGCCGCTCGGCAACAAGAGTAGCCTCTTTGCCTTGCGGATTGCTTGGTCAAGCCGTCGGGTTTTGGCTTGGCGGCTTTTTGTAGAATTTATGGAGATAACGAAAGAACAATAGGAAAAGATGGCCCCTTATTTACCGGTGCAAAGAGGCAATGTCCGAATCTCTAACTTGCAGATGCTCAATGCCTTGTTATACATGGCGGAGAACGGATGCAAGTGGCGGGGTTTGCCCGCTCACTTTGGCAAGTGGTCGACGATTCATCAGCGGATGCTCCGCTGGTCGAAGAAGGGAGTTCTGGCAAGAGTGTTTGAGGCTTTGAAAGAGCAGAGGAAGGTCCCGCCAGAGGCGCTGTCCATGGATAGCACCAGTATCAAGGTTCACCCCGATGGAACGGGCGCGCTAAAAAAACGGCCCGCAGTCCATCGGAAGATCGAGCGGAGGCTGGAATACTAAGATTCATATGCTTGCTGCAAGCGATCGCCATGCAGTGAAGTTCTCGCTGTCGCCAGGGAACGCGCACGACGCGCCCGAAGGCCGCAAGTTGTTGCGCCAGAGGGGAAGGCAGACGGCAGGAGTGCCGTTGCTGATGGACAGGGCGTATGAAGGCGATGCGAACCGCCAGCAAGCCAAAGCGATGGGAATGAGTCCGATAGTGCCGCCCAAGAAGAGCCGTCTTCATCCTTGGCCATACGACAAAGAGCTATACAAGAAACGCAACGAAGTAGAAAGGCTATTCCGCCGGTTGAAAAGCTATCGCCGCGTGTTCTCCAGATTTGACAAACTGGATGTAATATTTATGGGGTTCATCGCATTCGCACTCATATTCGAAATGATCCATTAGTGTCAACACACCCTAGTTTCAAAATCTAAGAATCTGCGGTTGCGGACCACTCCACCATGGAATCCACAAAGGCGATTTATGTTTTGGAGGAACTCTGATTCGCCGGCGTCCAGCGATGCTTCGGAGTGCGTTCTGACTTGGTGGCTGTCTCTGGCCGATGCCGCGTTCACTCTCAAAATGAGAAAGGAAAGAAAAGAGGAAAGAAAGTTTGTTAGAAACGCCCAAGAGCACCAAGAAGCGCGCCCTCCCATCTTGCCGTTGTGGGGAAGAAGTTTTGTGAAATGTGAGAAATGGGAAGGGATGGCAAAACTGCAAAGGGCGCGAAGATGGGTTTTTAGTTTTGAAGAAGTTCTCTTGGTTATAGTTAGCTGGGTTAGTGGCTGAATTCGGAAGAGTGGAACATCTCAACTTGCTGATTGCAAATCCATGACTGCGAATCACTGGCTACTGGCGCTGACTTCGCAAAAAAGTGGAAAAAGAGAAATCGCGGAGGGGGAAATTCTTCCTTTGGCTTGCCGTTGTGAGAGAGGAAGTTTTGGTGGTTCGTGTTTCCGGGAGGTTTGGGGTTGGGGGATTCGTTGTTGGAGTGACTAGTGGTGAGAGGGTGTTTTTATGTAATCTTTATGGTCAATGGTTGAGAGGTTGGTTTTGAGTTGTTGGATTGTTGTTTTTGGGTCGAGGTTGGATGGTTGAGGGTGTTCTGCGGGGGATTTCTGTTGCTGGTGGTTGTTCATGTAAAAGAAAGGGAAGAGGAAGAAAAGTTAGGGTGGATTGGGGTTGGTCGAGTGGTGAATGGAGGGCTTTTATATGAGGAAGCATTTTATGGATTGCGTTGGGGGCTGGTGTTGGTTGTTTGCGGGAGGGAAGTGTTATTTGCATGATGCATGCGTGTGGTTGGGGTTTTCAAAGTTTGTGGATTGGGAAAGGGGGGAGGGAGATGGGATTTATGGTTGGTGGATTGGGGGGAGTAGGTGAGTTTGCAGGGGATTGATGGCGGATAGGCGTGCGGGGATTAGGGAAGGGTAGGTAGGAAGTTTGTTTGTTTAGGGGTTTATGAATGTGGGAAAGAGTGGGGCAAAGTTGGGATTGGGGGAGAATGGAAAGGGGGAGAATGGGGCTTTTGAGTTTGTTGGGGCGTTCTTTACTGGGATTATTGCCCCCCCCCCCAGCTACTTGCCATCGGTTGGTGAGTGGCGGGTAAAGATTTATTTATGTGTCGATGCCGATCGAGGAAGGCGGGGTTTTGTCAAGGTTTGGCGAAGCATCGCAACTTTCTTTTGGACGAATCTTTCATTTTTCTTTATTCTTGGCTTATGGTGTTTACGGATTTCTCTGGAGAGGAAGTCGCTCTTCAAATTTTTGGGAAGAGTCTGCTTAAGGATCGTCTTGCTCAGGCCTATTTGATCTCTGGCGGGAACATTGACTTGCTAGATAGCTTTGTCATTCGTTTGGCAAGAATTTTGATTTGTGAGGCGCCTTCGGGCGTCGGGCCGGACTTTTGCGGCCAATGTCGGATTTGTCGACAGATCTTTGACGCTATTAAGAAAGCAGACGAAAAATGTGTGAGGCCGGAGTCTAAATCGAGAATGATCCTTGATCAATTCCGCAATGCTTTTCAGCACGCGGATGTGAGTTGGGTGCGTCCGGAGTCCAAATCGAGAGTGATCAGAATCGGTCAAATCCGCGACGCCGAGGATATGGTCCACTTGAAAGCGCGCTCTTCGCTTTTCAAGGTGATTATTGTCTCTGGGGCGGATCGGATGAACGTCGAGGCCCAAAACGCCTTTCTCAAGACGTTGGAAGAACCGCCCGCGCGTTCTGTGATTTTGCTAGTAAGCACCGAACCGCAGCGGTTGCCGGACACAATTATCTCCCGTTGCCAGCGACTGCGTCTCGGAGTCGGGGCGGATGCTTTGAACGAGGCCGATCCGAAACGGCTAGTTAATCTGTACGAAAGAATCCGCGAAATTGGGTTGGGTGAAAAAAAATCGGAGACTGAAAAAAAGATCAAAGAGATCCAAAAAAATCTTGAAGACGCTTCACCTCGTCAGGCTTCTGATCGCCTCCCCCCAAAGCTCCGCAAAAGTTACGAACAAGAACTGAAGGATCTTCGCAAATACAAACAAAAACTGAAGACCGTGAAATGGCTAATTGACCTGTGCAAAAGAATCCAGAATGCCAAAACCAGCGCTGACTCCAATATTTTTCTGAGCGATCAGAAACTGAAGGAAAAGGCCTCGATATGGCTAGTTGGTCTGTGCGAAAGAATTCGGAATGAAGAAACCAGCGCCGACGCTGACTCCGATATTTTTCTAAGCGATCAGGAACTGATGGCCGTGATGTGGCTAGTTAGCCTGCACGAAGAAGGCCGGCGCAAAGGCGCTCGCGGCAGAATCACCGGCAATTTGGTCGATTTTTTGAATGAGAAAAAAACGGAGATTGAGAAAACGCTTACCGCTGCCTCGCCGCTTAAGAAAAAACCGAAGACTAAAAAAACGCCTGCCAAGAAATCGCCGCCTGAGCCTTCTGACAACCTCGAACCTGATCTCCGCGAACGTTACAAGAAAGAACTAAATGCCTCGATTGAAGCGGAATATCGCCGACAACGCGCGGATTTGGTGTCGATCCTGCAATGGTTTCTTCGCGATGTTTGGCTTCATACCCTTCGCGCCAATGGGACGCTCTTGCGGTTTCCCCAGCTCGCCCAGGAAAGCCGGTGGATTGCAGATCGAATTTCGCCGGCAAAGGCTCTGGAAAACATTGAAATTGTGGAAAAGTCTTTGTGGCAGCTGCAGAACACAAACGTTCAAGAAGTATTGGCGATAGAGGTTGCCATTCGCAAAGTTTCCTTGTGAGGAAGAAGAGAGCAAAGAAAGGCACTCGTGGAATCCAGCGAAGATCCGAAGCTCAAGCAATCCGCTCGTTCTGCGGCGCTCCAAACCAAGAGGCCGAAGGGCGTTGGGTTCGGTTGTGGTCCGTTTTTGCTGGATTCTTTGTTGCGCTTGCCATTTTAAAGTTTGGCACGCCCGCAATATTGGCGCATTGGGTTGGCTTCCCAAAAACAGGGATTGAATGGTTCTTCTCTTCTCTGTGGCCAACCGTGATTGGTTACGGATTGCTAGCCGTTTTGGTTCTGGCGGCGGTTTTGCTATTCGTTTTCTTTCAATCGTATTGGCGGCCAGAGGCCGTTTCGAAAGTTTGGGCGAGGCCTCGTTCTCATGCTGTTCGGTGGTTCCTTTTCCTGCCGGCGCTTTGGTGGGGGTGGCAATGCCTTAGCGCGATCCATACCGTTCACAACGAATTGACGACGGCGGTTCTGGATCATTTTTCCAGTTTGGTGGTTCTTTTTTACTTGGGATATTTTGTTCTCGGTCGGGAAAGAGATCTTTGCGGGTTTCGAACTGCGCTTTTGTTCGGCTTTCTGTTGGTTCTCTGGGGTGGATTCAATCAACGTTTTGGAGGTTTGGAAGCCTCGAGGGAGATGATTTTTTCGTCGCCTGATTGGGAAAAGCACGATCCCGCTTTTTTGGAAAAGATTGCCAAGGGTCGCATTTTTTCTACGCTTTTTTATCCCAACGCATTCGCTGGCGGCCTTATTTTGCTCGCTCCGTTGTGCTCTGTCGCGCTTTGGCGGATGACGGCGTTTCTTCAAGTTCCGAGCCGTGTTTTGCTTGTTGGAATCTTGATATTGGCGTCGTCGGCTTGTCTTTATTGGACGGAATCCAAGTCTGGTTGGTTGGTGAGTTTGGCGTTGGTTTTGCTTTTTATTTGGACGCGGCGGCGGATTCCGAACTGGATGAAGATGGCGGGTTTGGCGCTGGTGTTGCTTGGCGGCTTGACTGGATTTTTCTGGAAGTATTCCAGCTATTTTGAGAAAGGCGCTACCAGCGTTGTTGCCCGGTTTGATTATTGGAGCGCCGCTTGGTCTGTGGCGAAAAGCCATCCGTTCTTGGGCGCGGGGCCGGGAACTTTCCAAGAAAGCTACAAAAAAATTAAACAGCCTGAGGCGGAAATGGCCCGATTGGCGCATAACGACTATCTTCAACAAGCCTCGGATTCCGGTTTTCCGGGAGCCTTTCTTTACGCCGGCTTCGTTTGGTGGGGCATCTTTCAAACACGCCGAGACGCGAGGTCGACTCCCGTGCGGCGGGCGGTTTGGTTTGGTCTGCTTGGCTTTGCTCTTCAGAGCTTTGTGGAATTTGGCCTTTACATTCCCGCGCTGGCCTGGATTTTTTTCCTTTTACTCGGCTGGACGATTCGGCAAGATTCTTTCCAGTCTAACGCGTCGGATGGCGCTTAAATCCACCCTGTTGGAATCAGGCATTATGAAAATTTGTTACCTCAACGGCCCCAATCTGAATCTGCTAGGAGTCCGACAACCGGAGGTTTACGGCAGAACCAACCTCAGCGACATCGCCTCGCTGCTTCGCCAACGGGCCGCCAGCCGCAACATCGAAGTCGGATTTCGCCAATCCAACTCCGAAGGACAACTTGTCGAGTGGATTCACGAGATTTCAAACGATCATGACTATCTGATCATCAACGCTGCGGCCTACACGCACACCAGCATCGCGCTGCGCGACGCGATCTCTGGAACGAGCATTCCCAGCATCGAAATTCATCTCTCAAACATCCACAACCGCGAGGAATTTCGGCAGCGCTCGTTACTCGCGCCCGTCTGCCAAGGCCAAATCTGCGGATTCGGCGTCGCCTCCTATCTCCTTGCGCTGGAAGCCTGCGTCATGCTGGAAGAAAGGAAAAAGTCAGCCCTGGACGAAAAATAAACGACGCCGCAATCTTCCTTTCCCATCGGCAAAACCGAAACTAAGCTGTTACTAAACCGTCTCAGACCGCTTATCGAGCCGTCCAAAAATCCTCACAAAAACCAGCCTCCCCGCCAACCGCCAAACCCACTCGCCGCCGCAACGCCGCTGTTGACGCAAAAAATCTCTTTATTGGACTTGCCCCCTTCCGCCGAAGAGCCTAAAAACAAAGCAAGTTTTGTTTTGGAAACATCATGGATTTAAAAATCTTTGGCAACGGGAAAATGTTTCACTTTGGCAACGAGAAGGCCTTTTGGATCGGATTCAGCAACATTGACTGGCGCGCCGCTACCCTGCTCTTCAAAGCCTAAGCTCTCTAAATCGCAACGAAAGGAATCAAGATATGGGGGGTAATCTGCGCCATCTGATTATTCTGCATCTTGCTCGTTCTCATGTTTGGGCCAATGGGGCCAATAGTCGACGTGTCCGCTGCTTTAGTAATCAGCCTGCTGATATGGATTTTTTGGGTAGCGCGTACCGTCTTCGGCGACTTATTTGAATGGCTCGTTTCCAAGATTCCCTGGCGATACTTGTTCATCCCGATTTTGTTCATCATTTTGAAGGCGGTTACTTCGTGGTTGGACCAGGTAATCCTGCGAACTGCGGTGAAGAATTCCTGGGCGTTCAACGCGACCAGACTAGGAATAATCTTGGAAACGAGGCCAATTAATCCGGCGCGCTGCGGCGGAGATGGCGCACTTCGTCCAGCAGGCGTCGCAACTCTTTGGCCTCTTCAAACACGGTTTCCACTTGCTCGCGCAGGCCAAGGTCGGGGCGTCGGTCGTCGTCCATCGCCGTTTTCAATCGTTCGGAGTAATCTTGGATTTTGGTGACGGCCATGAGCATGGCGAAATCGATATAGTCGGCACTCTGTGTTCTGTGTCCACGAATTTCATGCGCCAATTTTTCTTCCGATTGGCTTTTTCTGGAAAGAGCCGGCGGATTAGCGGAAAACTGCTTGCGCGGTTGGGATTTTTGGATTAAGTTGGCGGTCTTCGCGGGGCCTTCGGTTCTGCAAAGGCTTCCGCAAACGGGTTGGTAGCTCAGTTGGTAGAGCAGCGGCCTTTTAAGCCGTTGGTCCAGGGTTCGAGCCCCTGCCAACCTACCCGTCTCGCGCCGCAATCTTATTCCGCTTGGCGATAGAATTCTTGCCGTTCCCGATCATCCTGCGCGCTACCCAAAGCGCCTCCACCCAAAGCGCCCGCGCCCGCACCGATGGCAGCTCCTTCCAAGGCGCGCCCTGATTGATGTCCAATCACTCCGCCCACAATGGCGCCGAGTGCTCCGCCGGCAACTGCGCCGGTTTTGGCGTTGGGTCCCGGAGCGGCGCAACCCGCCAATGCGATGGCCAGCAGCACTCCCACGCTAATTTGTGTTACCTTCAGCTTTGCTGTTATTTTGTCGAATCGTTTCATCGGTTTCCTTTTCACAAAGATTTTGATTCTTAATATGGCCGGCAATTCGCATTTTGTCAAGCCGACTTTGCCAGAATCTGCTTTCTTTATTTTGGCATTCATGGCAAGTTGCCCAGCCTGATGGATGCTGTCGTAGAAAGCCGGAAGTTGACGGTTGAGGAGATTAAGGAGCTGCGGCGGGCAAAATGGGTTTTGGAGAATCCGGCCTTTGCCATTCGGCTTGCGACCGTTGTCGGTTTGCCTATCGAAAAGGGGTTTGCCATGTTGCCGGACGGTTGGACTCGAACCGTTCGGCAGTCAGTTTATCTTGCGCTGAACAAGACCCTGCAAATCGCCGTCCAGAGTCTTCGGCATGACGATCCGCTTCCTTCCTCTGACTCGCTGCATCGGCGCATCGCCGGCCTTTCAGGTGCAGTCGGCGGCGCTTTTGGTTTGGCTTCGCTTCCCATCGAGCTGCCTCTGTCCACGGCCGTCATGCTTCGCTCCATTGCTGCCATTGCCCGTAGCGAAGGGCATTCGTTGAAGGACTCAGCCATCCGGCTTTCCTGCTTGGAAGTGTTTGCGCTGGGAGGCAGGCGGGCGCAAGAGGCGGATGCGGAAAATCAATACTGGATTATCCGAGCCGGCTTGGCCAGGGCAATTAGCGAGGCGGCGGCTTGCCTGGCCGATCGCGGCATTGTGAAAGAAACCGCACCCGTCGCGCTTCGGCTGATTGCTTCCATTGCCTCCCGTTTCGGCGGGATCGTCTCGGAACACATCGCCGCCAAGGCCGTTCCCGTCGTCGGCGCGGCGACAGGCGCGGCCATCAACCTGATTTTCATCAACCACTTCCAGCGAATGGCTCGCGGCCACTTTGTCGTGAAACGCTTGGAAAAAAAGCACGGCCCCGACAGGATTGAATCCATTTATCGTTCGATCGCCCTTCCGATAGGCAAAAAAGAACGGTCACAATCCGCCGCAAAGCCCGTTTGACCAATCGCCCCGATGCCGGAGATTTCCCCAGAACGCATCTCAAAATACGCCCAGCAACATCCGGCCGACCTTGCCGACGCGCTGGAACGCCTTCCGCATCCAGAAGAAGCAATCCAAATCCTCCGCAACCTTCCCAAGGATTTGGCCGCCGCCTCTTTCGCCGAACTAGAACCCGAGACCGTCCACAAACTGTCGGCATTGTTGTCGGAGAAAGAACTCGCCGGCTTCCTGGAACGCCTGCCCCACAGCCAGTCCACGGACATCGTCGGCGAACTCCCCGCCAAACGACAAGAAGGCGTCCTAGAAAAACTGCCGGATGGCGTCGCCTCGCCACTTCGAACCTTGCTGCAGTATCCCGAAGACACCGCCGGCGGCATCATGAGCGACCAATACATCGCTCTAAACGCCGACGGAACCATCGCCGACGCCCTCAATCAACTGCGAAGAGACCAACAAGCGATGAAAGAGATTTCCTATCTCTACGTTACAAACAAACAAGGCAAGCTGCTCGGCGTCGCCTCCTTCCGCGATCTCGTGCTCCGCCCCCCAACCGAGCCAATCCAAAAAATCACCAAACCCGAAGTCAAGCGCTTAAAATTGGCCGACGATCAAGAAGAAATCGCCCGGCAATTCGAACGCTACCACTTCCTCGGCCTGCCCGTTGTGGACGAACAAGAACGACTCGTCGGCGTCGTCAACGCCAACGAAGCCATCCAAATCACCCGAGAAGAAGCCACCGAAGACATGCAACTCATGGTCGGCGTCTCCAGCGAAGAACGCACATTGACACCTTGGCACAAAGCCGTCGGAAAACGACTGCCCTGGCTCTGCGTCAACCTAGCCACCGCCTTTGCCGCCGCCGCTGTCGTTTCCGCTTACGAAAGCACCATCGCCCAGTGGACCGTGCTCGCCGTCTTCCTGCCCATCATCGCCGGCCAAGGCGGCAATGCGGGAATGCAAACCCTCACCGTCATCATCCGAGACCTAGCCCTCGGCGAACTCAACCCCGGCGACGGACGACGAGCCCTCTTCAAAGAAATCCTCTTAGGACTAGCCAACGGCCTGGCCATCGGCGCCGCTGTCGGCATCGTCGGCTTTCTCTGGAAAGGCAACGCCCGGCTTGGAATTATCATCGGCATCGCCATGATCCTCAACCAACTCACCGCCGCCTTAGCCGGCGTCATGATCCCGCTAACCCTCAAATGGATGCGCATCGATCCCGCCCTGGCCTCCAGCATCTTCCTCACCACCCTCACCGACATCGGCGGCTTTTTCTTCTTCCTCTGGCTCGCCGCCTACGCCATGCAGTAAACCTCCGTTGTGCGTAAACATCGAACCCAAGTCTTGCCCACCGCTCTTTGCATCGACGCCACTTGTTTGTTGCTACCAAATCATCCCTATCCCGTTACAAAACGCCCATTGCCAAATTCCCCAATCCACTCAACCCCTTCCAAAAACAACTGACTTTCAAATCTTTCCAGCGCTTTCCCAAACCCGCCAATCAGAAAAACCGAAAAAGTTGAAAATCTTACGTTCATGCTTGGGTTTTGATTTATTGAGCAGACCAGTAAGCGTTTGACGCGGCGATTCGCTATCGGGTCTCTCCGCTGAAATATCACAGTTTGGATATGCAACGCGTCGGGAGAGTCGGCATTGCCTTTCCTTGTTGGCTTCGGCGAACAGGCAGGAACTCGCGTGATTTGCTCCGCTTGGAAATGCCAATCGGCCTGGACGCGGGAGCAGTTTTCCCCAAAGGAGTGTCGAGCGGACAAAAGTCTCTCAATGGGTTTCCTGTTGCCTGAATAAAGGGTCAAACAAAGCCACAAAAGAGAAACTATGACCGAAGAATTCCAAATGGAAGAAACCGACAATCTGCTGGCAGGAGAATGGCGGCGTTGCCGGATGATGAAGTTCAAAATGGTTCGGGAAGATAATGTTAACGGACAAGCCCGATTGGTCGTAATTTTGTCGCCGCCGGAAGAGAAACGACGTTTCCTTTGCTGGCCGCCGGAACGCTACAAAGTTCCAGCAACCAAAGAAGAAACGCCGCAAGCAATTTTAGTTTAGGAGTTTAGAATTTAGAAATCAGAAGAAATAGAGAATTGCCATGAAAACATATAACATTCGTTTTGGAGACACGATTATGAGAAGAATGCACAAGACTCGAATCCGTTTTTTCCTGGCTATCGGACTGCTGGCCGCTATCCTTGCTCAACAAAACGCGGAAGCGCAGGTAGGGTATTACCTCAGGGATTCCAACGGTAACCTCCGCCGGACTACTCTGTACTCCAACCTGCCTCAAGCATTCGTATTCCCTGGTGAAACAACATACTACAGGAATGGCAGGGTACGTGTAATAATTACCAATCAGAAATATCTTAGAGTTATTAATGCAACTAACTGGCATGCGAGGATATTTGACGGTGTCTTTCAAGTGGAACATCTAGAAATAACCCACAGTCCTGCGTTGACAAATTTGCCGGCGGTGGTGTTTGACAATCTCTCAAACTTGAAAACATTAACGCTCAGAGCAAGAAGACTGCAAACTTTGCCGGCGGGAGTGTATGATCATTTTTCCAGAGACCGCACCTCTCTTGATATAAATCATTGGAATCTTCTCCCTCCTCCAAGTGGAAGAATAACCATCAAGCCAGCTAGTTTAGAGGTAACCGAAGGGATAGACTACTTCGCCCGGTTCCATGTCAATCTGGTAGAGGCGAATACGAATAAATACTCACGTCCTATCAGGCTGAAGGCCTTTTGGCACGAGGACACTTCTTTGTACCTCCCTTTGTACTCCTTTAATTATGTCGGAGTCTCATCACAGTCTCCGACTTCTTTACTTAGTTATCGCATTCGCGACAACGGAATAGACGACATCGATCAACGAGTAATAAATCTAACGATACTCTCCAGTCAAGAGACCTTCGGGGCCACTCCCTTAAGTGGTTTTAGAATTGACGCGGATGCTTATGAGGAACTAAAAAGATCAAACTCCGACCCCGTATTTCTTCCCGGGGAAGGCGTCGATGAAGCAGGGCTGGTGTGGACTGGCACCGTCACCATCACGGACAATAATGGGCCGCCAACCGTCTCTTTATCCATGCCGCTGAACGCGCCCGTTGTGGAGGTCGCCGAAGGCGACAGCGGCGACACCAACGTCGAGGTTCCTGTTCAACGCATCCAAGCCTCCGCAACATCTACTTCCGTCCGCTACGCCACGCAAGACGGCACGGCGATTGCCGGCCAAGACTATACTGCCACCAGCGGCACACTTACATTCCCTGCCGGCACGACCAACCTGACGCGAACCATTTCCATTCCGATATTGGGAGACACGTTGGATGAGCCGAATGAAATGTTCATTGTGATTTTGAGCAACCCAACCAACTCCGTCATTCAACCGAGAACAGTTCGAATTGAAATTATTGACGACGATGAGCCTGCGCCTCCGGTCAATGTGAACAATGGCGGTGCCGTGGTGCCGATAATAACTCCGTTTCCATCGCGGAATGGAGGATCGACTTCGTCCTCGCTCATGTTCCAACCAACCAGTTTGTCTTTGAGCGAAAGCGGCTCTGCTACCTACCAAGTGCGCGCCACCACTCTTTTGCCCGATGATATGATCGTCCGCATCCGCAGCAATCATCCCCAAGTCGTTGTAGAACCGCAAACCTTAGTCTTTACCACCACCACCTTGCTGCGCTTCCAAGCCGTCCAAGTCCGCGCAGCCGCCCATGCAGCTGACATCGGCGAACCTATCTCCATCGTGCACTCTATCGACGCCAGCGAAGGCTTCACGGCTCACGAAAACGCCGGGGCGCTCTCTGTGACCATTTCCTCCACGGCGGCCGAAATAGAGACCGACAAACGAGGAGTCGAAGTATCTTTGGAAAACACGATTATAGAACCCCAACTGCCGCCGACCGATTATGATCGAGATGATGATGGCTTGATTGATGTCAGCAACCTTGCGCAACTCCATGCCCTTCGCTTTGACTTGAACGGCGACGGCCAGCCGGACAAAGAAGAGGTGGCGGCAGCTTACAAGCAAGCCTTCCCCAGCGCTCTCGCCAACATGGGCATTCCCGCTGATGTCCCCGCCCAAGGCTACGAACTCACAACGAACCTGAACTTCGACACGAACGAAGACAAAACCATCAACGAAGAAGACGCCTTTGGGAACAAGGGAAAGGGCTGGCCGTCCATCGGCTCTTTCTCCCAACCTTTCCAAGCTGTTTTTGAAGGGAACGGCCATAAGATTGCGAACTTGTTTCAAAACCAGAGCGCTCCCGCTCTCTTCGCTAATGAACCTTCCGGCTTGTTCGGGGCGGTCGGGCATCGGGCGCAAGTCATCCATGTAGTTTTGGAGGGGGTAGAGATAAGAGGGGTGAACTGGGTAGGGGCCTTAGCGGGATTGAGTCAAGGGGTTCTAGTGAATTGCTCTGTTCGGGGACGAGTGGTTGGTTATAATAGTGTGGGGGGATTAGTTGGTCATAACTTTGGGGAGATAGCGGATAGTCATGTTCGAGGGGAAGTTCGGGGAGAGACTAGCGTGGGAGGCTTAGTGGGCTGGAATGTGGGGGGATTGATTGAGGGGAGTTCGGCGCTAGGGCAAGAGACTCTTGGTTTAGTGGGCTTTGGGACGCCTGCGGCTCGTTAGGAGCAAACCCTGCATAATCTCCGCATTTTCTGGGAGGCACTTGGTTGTTTTGCTTCTTCTTTGCGCCCTTCTTTTTCTCAGAGGGGGGCGCATTTTCTTTGATGACTGGAGAGCAAGAGCAATCTCAGAGAGGGAGGTGGCTATGGGGATTCATCGGCCGGTGGTGGAGGCTGGTTGGAGGAGGGCAAAAGGAGTTTCTTGGTTGTTTGGTTGGGGAAGAGTTGCGGGGGAGAAGAGGGGGGATCCATTCAAGGATTTCTCGCGGGCGCGCTCGGAGAAAGCCGTTCTAGCGAGAGCGAAGGCCGCGCCGCCGCCGCAAGCAGGGGGCGAGCTGCTGCGTTCAGCTAGGCCAGGGGCGTTTTGGCAAGCGGGTTGGGTTATTGGGAAGGGCAATCTAGGAGACTTGGAAGGTCGATATAGATATAGATGGGGATGCGGGAGAGGCATGAGAGTGCGGCTAGCGGCAGGAATATCCCGTCTTGCGCCTTGACTTCAATAACAACAACAACCTCCCCCCTCTCTCCTAGAATTCCGCACCACAACAGCGTTCGTTGCGTTAGCGGGGAAAATTCTTCTTGCTAGAATTGGATTAGGTTTTGCCGTTAGAAGATAGGGAACAATAAGGCGAGGGAAAGATGGCGGGGCAAACGCGGATTTGCCGTGGGAAGGAGCAGTGGAGGAAGAGCCGATACCGATGGCTTTGCCAGGACGGGAAGATGTCCGAATACGGGGCGTTGCCCATTAACAACAATAGCCTGTAACTAAAATCAATCATAGCGCCCCGGCAATCGTACATTGCCGGAGTTTTTCTATCTCAGCTACTATCCTCAAATGCAAGGATTCTTCGGGGCTAGTGGCCGTCAATTTTTATGAGCGGCTTTTTCCATCATGCCGATTTTGACATTGTTGTGTTTCAATGATGCTGGCCATTTGGCAATCTTATCATCCATTGCATCGGCCAATTCTTATTGTCGGGGTTTTTCTTTTTCTGTTGAGTGCCGTTTTATCGGTCATCCTTTTCTCCTCACTTTCTTTTCTTCGTTTCCGTTTTGCTTTTTCAAACCGCTGGGTTTTCTTGGCCGTTTTTTGCGTTGTTGGTATTTGAATATAAATTGAATCAGGCTCTGAGGCGGCGTTGTCAAGTCGGCCGTTCGCCGGCGGCAACGGATCGAAACTTTGTTATCAGTTGATTGTATCCATAATAAAGCCAGCCGCAAGAGCTGATGTGTCCAATCAAGAACCACATTGCCCACGGAAAACTCTCGTTTAAGAATCCTCTAGTGGATGATAAAGCTATAAACATAATCAAAGCAAAAAGCAGGCAGGGAAGCAGAAGAACGGTGAAGAGGTTGGCAAGAATTGCCCGGCTGACAAATCATCGTAGCATTTCAAATCCGTCAAAAACAGCAGACCCTAGTCTTTGTGTCGGTAAATCTGCAGCCAGCAGCTAGTTTTCTTAGATTGTGGTTTGCGCTTTGGCCTTTGCTGAGGTTGGCCTCGTTTTTCAAACCTCTTGCGGAGTTTTTCTTTGTCGAGTAGTTGGAGGAGCGGGGAGGGGGGCAAGAAACTGGAGGAATGGGAGAAGTGAGTGGTTGGCGGAGGTTGGAAGGGAAGGGAAAGGTTTTTTGGAGGAGAAGGGCTGATGATTATTAGCGAGAGGAAGGATTCAAAAAGCCTATTTTGCCTCCTTGTTGCGTTTTGGGCAGTTTCCACAAAGAAAGAAACATCAATGCGAGGAGGAGCCTCTAGAATCCGATAAAGCAAAGTAATCTGTCATAATTTTAGCAAGGAAAGAGACATCAACGCAAGGGGGGGAGATTGAAGAAACGGAATGTCGAAAAAAGGGGTAGTTGTTTCTTTGTTTTCTTTTCTTTTTATCTTATGGGTCTCTGGTTTCAAGATTGAGGGAAGCGGACGTTTATTAATGTTCGCGCTAACAGAACATATTGCAGATGAGTGAGAATACTATGAACCTCACAAATATTACTTCGAGTGTGTCGAATCGAGAGAAGACTCGACGATATTCTTTGAATCGCTTGGATCGCTTTTCCACTTCGCTTCGTTTTTTGTGCAATTCATGGTCATATTCTCATAAATCGCGACGCCTCTTGAATGGAGGAATTACCGGATCCATTTCCAGCGCCGCCGCTTGTTGATGGTTCTTTTGCCCTCGTACGTTTGATCCATTAGCAATGGCTCTTTGAACCTTCAATAGCCTAGTCGGCCAGCAATCAAGATGTTCAAACTTTTCATTAATGAATATCTTCAACTTGTTAATCGTTTCGATTATCTGCTCTTTCATTTTTTGCCCTTTATTTTCTTAATTATCGATTCTAAAATGAGTAGATGTTTCTTGACTTCCCTGAGTTCCTCGATCTGGATTTCTCGGTTTCTTCCATTTGAAACCAATGCTGTTGCCGTAATTCATTAGTATTGGATTCATAAACTACGCTTGTGTAGATTAATGCGAATACTGGCATTATAGAAACGAAGAGGAATATCCAAAACGGTCTCCACTGTTTCTTTTCTTCTGTTGTTTTCATTCTAACGCACCTTTCTTTTTTCGAGTTTAATAGTGGTTCACTCGTTTCTTGACTTGCGGGCGTTATTGGATTTTCCAACTTAATGTTGCAAATTTTTCTCTGCCACTTTCTTCTTGCTTTCAAACGCAGTGAAAATTGCCGCCATTGTCACACAGCGGTTCTGTTGTACCGTCTTTCCTTCCAATTCGGATTGGCCGAATCTTTCTTTGGCCGAAAGTTTGGTTTTCGGCACGGAAAAACTTGCGGGCGAGAAGGTCAAGGATCAGGGCTTGAAGAATCCGAGCGGGATTGGCAATGTCCTGCAGATGCGAATTCTTTCGGGGATACAGCCTTCCGGCGCTCTTCACTTGGGGAACTATTTTGGAATGATGCGGCCGGCAATTGAGTTGCTGGAAAAGGGTGAGGCCTACTATTTCATAGCGGACTATCATTCGATGACTTCGGTGTTTGAAGCCGGCGAGCGGCGAAAGAACACTTTGAACGCCGCCTTGGATTTTTTGGCATGCGGATTGGATCCAGCGCGTTGCGTTCTCTTCAAACAATCCGACGTGCCGGAGCATGCCGAGTTGGCTTGGCTGCTCAGCACGGTCACGCCGATGGGTTTGCTGGAACGTTGTCACAGCTACAAAGACAAACTCGCCCGAGGAATGTCGCCGAATCACGGCCTGTTCGCCTATCCCGTGCTGATGGCCGCCGATATTTTGATTTATGACGCCGACGCCGTTCCCGTGGGGAAGGATCAGAAACAGCACGTTGAGGTGACGCGAGACGTAGCCGTAAAATTCAATCAGACTTACGGCGAATGCTTTGTTCTCCCGGAGCCTTTAATCACAGTTCCCCTTCAAGCCGAAGCCGCCGCAAATCAGGACGAAGCCGCGGCTGTGCCGGGAATGGACGGACAAAAGATGAGCAAAAGCTACGGCAACACCATCGAAATTTTTGGAGAAGAGAAACTCCTGCGAAAGCGAATTATGGGTTTGGTGATGGACAGCCGTTCGATAGAAGAACCGAAACCAGACGCCGGCGAGAACACCGCCATCCGACTGCTCCGCTTGGTGGCGCCGCCGAGAACCGCCCAAGAATGCGAAGCAAAGTTGCGAGCCGGCGGCTATGGTTACGGCGCGTTGAAAAAGACGCTTTTCGAACACTATTGGGATTACTTTCGCGGAATGCGAGAGAAACGGGCGGCGTTGGCAAACAATCTTGATTATGTGCAAGAAGTTTTGCGCCAAGGCGCCGACAAAGCGCGAATTGAGGCCCAATCCGTGTTGAGTCGCGCCCGAACGGCCTGCGGATTGGAATGATCGTTTTATCCCTGCAGTTGCAATGCGCGGCGATGCTCCATCAGCCGTTTGGGTTTGAAAATGCCGGCGGGAGTAATGATCCCAGTGACCAGTTCCGGCGGAGTGACGTCAAAGCCGGGATTCAAGGCGCCGCTTCCCGGATTGGCTACTCGAACATAAGCGCGGCGGCCGGTCGACGTTCTTCCCCAAGCACCGCAAACTTCTTCAGCGCCGCGATCCTCAATGGGAACGTCGTTGCCGCTTTCGCTCTCCCAGTCCAAAGTCGACAAAGGAATGGCGGCGTAAAAGGGAACGCCGTGCCGTTGCGCCAACACGGCCTTCGTGTATGTGCCGATCTTGTTCACCACCTCGCCGGTCCGAGCCAAAGTGCGGTCGCTGCCCACAATCACCAAATCCACCAAGCCGAGCTGCATCAGCCGGCCGGCGGCGTTGTCCGCAATCACTTGATGCGAGACTCCCTGCTGCGCCAACTCCCAAGCCGTCAAAGACGCGCCTTGGGAACGAGGCCTCGTCTCACTGCAAAAGACGTGGAACCGCTTCCCTTGCTCCTGCGCCGCATACATTGGCGCGGTGGCAGAGCCATAATCCACAAAGGCCAGCCAGCCAGCGTTGCAATGAGTCAGCAATCGAGAACCCGACCGAATCAGCCCGGCGCCGTGCGTTCCCAAAGCGCGGCACTCTTCCACACTGGACTGAGCGAATTTCTGAGAAGCAACAATGGCGGCGGCTTGCTCGTCTTCAATAGTGGATCGACCGCCAATCCGCCGTCGAATCCATCTGAGCGCATTGACTGGATCCACCGCAGTGGGACGAGCATTCGCCAGTGCGGCAAATACTTGGCTCTTGTGCCGATCAAAAGCGCTCTGCTTGCCGCCGGAAAACTCCCGCAATCCCTGCGCATATCCATAAGCGGCGGCAGCGGCAATTGCGCCGGCGCCGCGAACAACCATGTCGGCCATCGCTTGCGCCGTCTCCCGATAACTGCGAGTGCCTACAATTTTAAACTGATGCGGCAGCAGTCTTTGTTCGATAAGAACAACCCGATTGGCTTCCTCATCAAACGAAACCGTTTGGAAATGGCGACGACGCCCCTTGCCAAGACAAACTTTCATAAACTGGCAAACTCACTCCTCAAAAGTGGAAATCGACAACAACCGCGCCACTTTTTGCGACACAGCCAGCCACCTTATCCACACCAACCGCCAAAGAAAACCCATACCGAACCACTGCTCAATATCAAAAACCAACATCCCAAAAAGAAAGACGCCAACAACAAACGAAGAAAAATCACTCAATCCACAAAAAAATGAAAAAAGTTGAAAAAAGTGTTGACGAAGGTGTTGCTTTTTGATTTGCTCGGTTTTGAAACCGTTTCAACGGGGTGATTCGTCCATCGGGTCTCTCTGCTGAAATATCACAGTTTGAATATGATTTTTGCTCTGGGAGAGTCGAATATTCTCTTTCCCGTTAGCTCCGGCGAACGGGCGGGATCTTCGCGTCTTTACCCTGTTGAATGCGGTTTCAATGGCCTGAATTACGGAAAAAAAGACACTTAAAGACACGAATCAGCAAAAGAAACTTGTATTATGAGTTCATTAAACAGCAAAAATAGGATTGACTGCGCCAACTGCGCGGAGGAAAATGCTTCCAAAGAAGAGGCAACGATGAGGAATGCATCAAAGAAGACGCCTTGGCACCTGCGCTTTGCGCCGGGATCCATCCTGCGGCAAAGCGGCCTCATCGCCATCCTTGCGCTCGTCGGCATCGCCACCGTGCTGACGGCAAGCATCGAGCAAGCCGAAGCGGCATCCGCAAATCAAGATTCCACGACGCAAGGAAAGAAGAGAAGGGTCGACGACGATCAACCCTCAAAGCCGCCAACTCCTCCGGCGCAACGCGTTGTCCTTAACGCCATGACCGGCCAGCAATCCGCCGAAACTAGGAACGGAACCATTACCGCCATCCCCTCAATCAACGAAATTAACAGCTACCGCTTGTTCGATACCGCATCGGATTACACTCTCCACTGGCGAAGATTGACAACTGGTGTGACAAGAGACAGAAGCTCGCAAAGCGTAGACGGCTACTCCGCCGGCCATAAATGGACGGAATACTTCGACGTCGAATGTAGGGAGGTCGTCGACAATCCTGACTACGACCCAGACGCCGAATCCGGAGAACTGAACTCTGAAAAATACAAAATTGATTGGAGTGCATCAGGCAATCGCAACGAATACGGCGATGAATTCAAGGAAGCAATGGACATGATCAAAGAGTACTCAACCTCCGAATACGGTCGAGTAACTGACTCGTGGGGCGACAAACACGTCCAACTCACCAAGAAAGGAACGTGGATTTACTACGGCAAGAGCGAAAAGATCAAATGCGAACACGAGCTGGTGGACACAATTGTAAACACAGACGGCAGACTCGCCGCCGGCCAAAAATACAAATGGGGAGTAAGATTCCAAAGACAGTGGTTAACCTACAATGGCGAGGAGTTCGTGGAGAAAGAGACGGGAAAGCTAAAGGAACTTATCTGGGAAAATGAGAGTATGTGGCTCAATGCCACAAGCGAAAACAGGAAGAAACTCTACTTTCTTAACGAGAAAAACATGGAAATAGTAGAAGGACCGACTGCGCTAGGACAAAGCAGGCTATACTGGAAGTCCAGAGTGGAAGACGGTTGGTTAGCTCTCCCAGAACCATTTGGGAGCGAGCACAATACGACGAACTTGTGGAAAAAGAAAAGCAGGAGAACAACTAAATGAAGAACCACAACAAAACTCACGACTCGATGAAAGGGAAACGCTACGCCGTGGCGCTGGGCATCGCCCTCGTAATTGGCGCCTTCCTTGGTGGATACATCAGCGGCAACCGCTCCGCAAAAACAACCGCCAAGGAGGCTAAGGGGGAAGAAGCCATTCCCGCCCAACCCGAAGCCAATGAAGAGGAAAAGCCAATCGACGGATTCGATGTGGCGGCGGAATTTAGGGAGCGGCATAACCGCGCCCTCTCGCCGCAAGCCCGCGAAGACAACCGCAGAAACCTCTGGAAGAAAAACTTCCCTTGGGAACCCGTCTATGATCCCGCCGTCCAATTCAAACCGGGCATGAGCATGTCCGCCGTAGAACATCACTTCTATTTGAAAAACTTCTTTGAAAACGAGTTGAGGTTTTCGCCGCAGTTCGAGCAAATCTATCGCATTATGGAAAAGCACGACCGAACCGAAAACCCCATCGCGTTGGCCGGCATCTTCGAAGTGCTCACGGATTATCACAAAGACTCAAGGCACAACCCGCAAGAACTCGTGCGGAAATCCGATGGCACTCCGTATCTGCGCAACAAAACCATCGACGGCCATCGAGAACCCTACACTTGGGAAGAGAAGCTGGGAGTGGATAAAAAAGTTCTTTATTACTTAATACAAGGCGGGAGCAGAAGTTGGCCTCATAAAGAGCCGATGTCCGACGAACGCGTTGATTCC
Organism: Limisphaerales bacterium; assembly: GCA_965203425.1. Lineage (GTDB taxonomy): Bacteria > Verrucomicrobiota > Verrucomicrobiia > Limisphaerales > AAA164-E04 > UBA2970. The sequence goes on from OZ241891.1 coordinate 2,573,344, forward strand.
ATCATCGAAGAACTAGTTAACGAGGTTCCCGGCATGGCCGAAGTGCGCGGAGATTTCACCTCGGAAGGCGATAAGATCATGGTTTTAGGCGGATGGACCCAGTTCTTAAAAGAAGGCGATCCGCTGATGGTGCCATATGAGGGCTATCAAGCCGGCCTTGATGAATGGAACAACAACCGACAACGCGCGCTCAATGAGGGTTTCGCCAAACAAAGAGCGAAGGACAAGCCGGCGGGCATATTAGCGGATGGCACTTTGGTGAATGCGGATGGGGAGCCGATTATTGCCAGCGAAGGTTCGTTTGGAGGATTCACTGTGGATGGCCAAGAGCATGCTTTGCAAGAAATGGAAGACGGCAGTGTGCGTCTCTCCCCTGAAGCGATGAAAGCCTTGGACGAGCAGTTTGGAAACACTCCGACTCCCGCTCCAGAGAACGCCGATGCGCCTCAACTCACAGAAGAAGAATGGCTCATGCAGGAGGCTTGGCGGATGATCCAAGAAGCCGCCCGTCAACAAGAATAACCTCTTCGCTTGCCGTTTCTCTTTTTCAAACTTTCAACAGAGCAACTCCGGCAAAATGCACATTGCCGGAGTTTTTTATGCCTTGCCCGCCCAACAAAACCGTCAAGCGCGAACAGAGACGAAAGAGCTGCAAGCAAAATTCTTTGGCAACCGCCAAATCAAGAACGTTCTCCAAATGCGCTCTTCCTCTTCTTCTCTTTTGAAATCCCTGCTTTGCATTCTTTTGTGGAATGGCTGGATTCATACCGGTTTGCGCTGATTTCTTATTGTTCGAAGTGTTCGGTTGCGGAGTTTAACAGTCGGATTCCTATGTCATAGCAATTTTTGTTGGATGCGGAAAGAGGTTTGTTGTCTTTGATCCATTTGTCAAATGGCGTATAATATGGTATCCGACTACGTGGCCAAAGTCCATAGGGATCGTCCCAGAGAGGTTCGTAGATATTTTCCTTGTATTTAGATTTTTAATTCAGATGCCTCTATCTATTATTCATAGTATGTTTTGTAAAATTCTTTTGGAGTGCGCGGAGTTGCTTTGTTTGTTGGCTACTGAGCGGTGATGGCTCTTTGTATGTTCAAGGATGCATCGAGTTTTTGCCTTGCCCCGGCTTAAATCACTGTTGGCTTGTTTAAGGTTTCTTATGGATTGCGGATTGGACAAAAAACCATTTGCCTACGGCATTGAAAAACGGTTGATTGTCGTAAGTTAGTTCGGTCGATATTTTGACTTCGTCAGCTAGCGGATGGGCTTGCGAAGTTTTTGACGGTCTTGGTATAGCAAACACGAGGGCGCATGGCGATTGTAAGGAATTCTGTGATAGGGGTTTGTTTATGGGATTTTTTGGGGAGGATTATTCTTCGGGTTTTGGCGGGCGGTGGTGGCGCAGGCCGACGGAGCGGGCGATTTCGTCGAATTCGTCTGCGGAGACTTCTTCTAGTTGTTTTCCTTTGTGGGCGAGTTTTTCGTTGATTTGGATCGCTTTCTCGACCATTCGATCGTGAGTTTCCTCGTTGCCTCCAAGCAACACGAAGTTATCGCCCGTGGTGATTCTTTTGTGGCCGTCCGCGTCTAATCCCATTCCCAGCAAGATTGCTTTGGAAGGCTGTTTACGCTTTTTTGGAAACTGTGACATGTGAACAAGTTAATCAGTGAAAAGCAAAGCGCAACGAATTCTTTCTTTGTTTTGGCTTTTGTTGTCTCAGCGTCGCTTGTCGTTTAACGGAGTAAAAAATGCCCGGCGCTGATTTTTTGCGTTTTTGGGTTGACTTCGGGGCTTTGGAAGGGTTAGTGTTTTCTTTGCGATGCAAAAAATGCTGGATACTCTGTTGCTTGTCGGCGGGCTGTTGCTTGGCAGTCCGGCAGCGGCGGAGCGCTAGTCTCTTGCAGAGGAGATTGAAAAGCCCCGCTGCCGCTCGAATGGCAGCGGGGTTTTCTTTTGTCGCCATGTTTTGGACAAGAAAGAGCAAAAGATGAAAAACGAACGCATTCTTATTTTTGACACGACTTTGCGGGATGGAGAGCAATGTCCCGGCGCTTCGATGAATCTTCAAGAAAAGCTGGCCGTTGCGCGGCAGTTGGAGCGTCTCAAGGTCGACGTGGTGGAAGCCGGGTTTCCGGTCATTAGCGAGGGAGACTTTGCGGCGGTCAAGGCTATAGCCGAGGAGTTGAAGGGGCCGATTGTTGCGGGTTTGGCCCGATGCGTTGCCAAAGACATTGACGCGGCCGGGGCGGCCGTCCAACCCGCCGGCCGGCGCGGGCGCATTCACGTCTTTTTGGCTACTTCGAAAATCCACCGCGAGTTTAAACTGGGCAAGGCTGAGGAGGAAATTGTTCGGTTGGCCGTTGAGGGAGTGCGGCAGGCGAAGTCGTATGTTGAGGACGTCGAGTTTTCCCCAGAAGACGCCTCGCGAACGGAGCCGGATTTTCTGGTAAAAGTGTGTCGGGCGGCGGTGGAAGCGGGAGCGTCCACAGTTAACATTCCAGACACGGTGGGCTGGGCGGTGCCAGTTGAATTCGAAATGCTGATCCGTCGGTTGCGCGACGCAGTTCCCGAATTTCAATCCAACGAAGCCATCATTAGTGTTCATTGCCACAACGACTTGGGATTGGCGGCGGCCAATTCGTTGGCCGCTATTCGGGCGGGAGCCCGGCAGGTGGAATGCACCGTGAATGGAATCGGAGAGCGCGCCGGAAACGCCGCGCTGGAAGAAATCGTCATGGCCTTGAACACTCGCAAAGACGTCTATCGCGGCTTTGGATGCGGCGTAAACACCAAAGAAATCGTCCGAACATCGCGTTTGGTAGCGCGAATGTCGGGGTTGAACGTGCAGCGAAGCAAGGCCATTGTTGGCGAAAACGCCTTTGCCCACAGCAGCGGCATTCATCAAGACGGCATTCTCAAAAAACGCGAAACCTACGAAATTATGGATCCCGTTCAAGTCGGCTGGGGCAAAACCGAATTGCCGCTCACCAAACATAGCGGACGGGCGGCCGTTTCTTCCCGGCTAATACATTTGGGCTTCAAAATGACCGATGAAGATCTCCATGCCATATTTGCTCGTTTCAAGGAAATCGGAGACAAAAAGAAGTTTGTTTACGACGACGATTTGGCGGCATTAGCGGAGGGACACATCACAATCGTGCCAGAAACATGGTCTTTGGATTACATCAGCGTCTCCAGCGGTTCATCCACGGTGCCGACGGCGACGGTTCGCTTGAAGCGAACAGACAAATCCCAAAAATCCGCCATCCTGCAAGACGCGGGCGTGGGCGACGGACCAGTGGACGCGGCGCTCAAGGCAATCGACCGCCTCACGCAAACTCGAGGCCGGTTGAAAGACTTTGCCCTGCACAGCGTTTCCCAAGGAAAAGACGCCTTGGGAGAAGTCACCGTAAAGGCCGACTTTGGCGATGGCGAGATTGTGACCGGCAAAGGAGTCAGCACCGACATTATCGAAGCAAGCGCCAAAGCCTATCTCAACGCCGTGAATCGATTTCTGAACGCCGAAAAACAAAACCTCCGCCGGAAAAGGCGCGCTCCTTGAAGTCCGAATTTACCGTTTCGCGGTTGCCAGCAAATTGTTTTTAAACGAGTAGCCAATGCGTCACTCGTTCCTTAATCCAATGCGCCAACCGTTCCGCATTTCAAGTGGCGGGGATAAATTTTTGAAGAAGCAGAGCGGCGCCAAAAAAACAGGCCATGAAAATTACCTGCCCCGTATCCATAAGATCAATCGACATCAAGTCCACCAAAACAATCCCGGCTAAAAGGTGAGAAACTCCCCGTCCAATATCGGGCGGCGACTTCCAGTAAATATCACGCAAACAAAACAACGTCCAACCAGTGTACGCCAAAATCGCCGCAATCCCATACACTCGATAGATGCCGTCATTCACCAAAAACGCCAAGACGGCCGGAAACAAAAGCAATAAACACGGCCACCAAGAAAGAAGTTTGCCGTCACTTTCCCGCCGAGCAACGCAACTCAAACCAACGATATAACACGACAAAGCAATCACACTCCAAAGAACGCTTCCTGAAATCCTTGCTTGCCCCACCGATGCGACCGCGAGAAACAGAACAAAACGGCAAAGCGCCATAAGAACCGGCGACCAAGAAACCGCTTTATGCGCCGCGTTGTAAACCAAAATCGACCCGCCCAACAGAATCGACAGAGGATAAGGAACTCGACCCGCAACCGAGAAACAAACAAAACCAAGCGCCAACTGCAAACCGCCCAGAATCCACACCGTTTCCTCACGGATCTCTCCCGAAGGAATCGGCCGCTCTTTGCGGAATTGGCGGTCAAAGCCCGCGTCAAACGCATCGTTGAGATACATTCCTCCCAAGTAAAACAGCGAAGCGCCAAGCATAAGAAGTGCCAAATCGCCAAGCGAATCCCCCTTACTCAAAACAAAGGCGGCGAGACAATTAGACCAAACAGTGGGCAAATTCGAAACGCGTCCAAGAACGAGCAAGCCCCTTCCACTCAGCAAATAACTTGGTTCCCAACCAAACATCAAACAAAACAAAAAGAACCGATTTTCCCAAGAAATGCAACATTCTCCCTTTTGAAAAAGATCGTAGAAAGAATTTGCGCCAATATCAAAAAGATTCATCAATCCACGCAAATCCACTCTGCCCCCTCATAAAATTCCCTGCGGATGGAAAAACAAGAATGGAAACGCGACCGCGCGCAAAGGAGATGCAAAGAAGATCCGGCGGGCTGATGGAACCCCAGCCCGCCGGACGATATTTCATATCTCAAGCAGGACACCGATCCTTCGGACCGATGCGAAGTGGGACATAGATAGGCCTTTTATTCGGCGCACTGAGGCCGCCGAAGGCTGGCACGCGCAAACGAGAATCCCTTCGAGTCTCCGCGTTGCGCGCGTTGTCCATACCCCGAAAATAAAGCAATATCTATGCCAAAAAATGAAAATGGATTCGATTTGAGGCTCTTTCTTGCCAAAAATCAGCCAATTCAACCTTGTTTCCTTCCTCAGCAACTCCAATAAACACTCTGTTTTAGCGAGACCATGCTCACACAAGACGAATTCGAAATAGCAAGATTGAAGTTTTTCCCATAGATAAAAGAAAATTTAAAGAGGCAAGAAAAACGAAGAAACGTCCGCTATCTTCTCCCTCGTCCCCTTTTTTATCCCGTTCCTCCAAGTTTCTTTTTCTCTCCCCTCCCCAAGCCCCGCTATCCCCCAACTGCGCCAACAAAGAAAAACTCCCCTTCTCACAAAGATAAAAGCAAAGCAGCCAACCTAGTGGAACCGGCAACAGACATGCATTCCACCAGCCGGAAACATTGCCGTTTCTCCAACCCTGCCTCTCCCAATCAACAATGCTGTCTTCCCTTTTTCAAACAACAAAAGACACAAAATCACTGCCCCCCTCACCGCCAAGCCGTCATTTGGGATCCTCAATTCACTATTCCCAATTCTAAATTCAGAATTAGAATAAAATCCCCGCTTCCTAACTTGCAGAAACAAGATTGAGACAAAGCAATCTCCGTTGTTTGCCGACTATAAATCATCCGTTGCTAATCACCAATCGCACACTATATTCCCGCAAATCACAAGTTGCCCGCTGCCAACTACAAAGTTGCGAAGGCTTGAAGTTTCTTTTGCCAGTAGCGGCGGACAATTACAAAAACCAAAGCAAATAAGCCGAAGACAAATGCGTATTCCTCCAGTTGGGGATGATGACGCTGTTGACTCTGACTCGCACCAAGCCATTAGTGTTGCCGCTAAGAATGGAGGCTAAGCCTCTGCTCTTTGATTAGGAGAGAGTTTGTTGATCCAGCTTGCTTCCACCCAAGACGAAGGCGGATTGATAGAATAGAACAAACGGCTGAACATGTGAATTCCCAAGGGCATCGTATAGATTATCCTAGTCCACCCAAAAATGCTCAATCGTTCTGCCGTTAACGATGACAATGGCAATCATCGGCGCGTTGAAACATTAGGAGAAAAGTCAATGTTGGCGTTGGTTCTGTCTCTGCCCGAAATTCTCTTTCTTGCCGAATCGATGTCTTCGATATTAGAGCTCGCCAATCAGAAAGAATGGGGAAAGTTCGCATCCTTAGACTTGCTGGCGTTGTCAACGCATCTGTTATTGAAGGAGTTCATAAATTCGCAAGCGGCTCAGCTAGGGGGAATGATTGGAGGTTGGGGAGGTTGGGATGTTTTGGAGGCCATTTTGAGTGGCCGCGGTGGTGAAAGAACCACTAAACATCCAGAGAGTCTGGTTGGCCTTGTTTTGGCTATGGTAGAGACAATATATAACTGCGCTCAGCTTTGTTGGATGAGAACAGGAGAAGAAAGCGCCAACACAACAAACACAGCTAAAAAAGACTTCTGGCTGATGTTCGTTGCCTCCGTTTTGACACAAACAAGGGGCATTCTCTTCCTCATGTTTCATCTGAACTAGTTCCAAAATCTAAGAGACTGCGGATGCGGGCCAATCCACGATGGAATCCACAATGGCGAGTTGGGCTTTTGGAGGAACGCTGATTCGCCCGGCGTCCAGCGATGCTTGGGAATGCGTTCTGGCTTGGTGGCTGTCTCTGGCCGGATGCCTCGTCCATTCTCAAAATGGAAAAAGGGAAGGAAAGAGGAAAGCAAGTTTGTTAGAAACGACCAAGCACGCCAAGAAGTGCGTCCTCCCATTTGCCGTTGTGGGGAGGAAGTTTTGTGAAATGTGAGAAATGGGAAGGGAGGGCAAAACTGCAAAGGGCGCGAAGATGGGTTTTTAGTTTTGAAGAAGTTCTCTTGGTTATTGTCGGCTGGGTTAGTGGCTGAATTCGGAAGAGTGGAATATCCCAACTTGCTGGTTGCAAATCCATGACTGCGAATCACTGGCTACTGGGGCTGGCTTCGCCAAAAGAGCGGAAAAAGAGAAATCGCGGAGGAGGAAATTCTCTTTTAGCTTAGCGTCAAAATGACTGGCGGCTAATCTTTGTCCGCAATTCGCAGATCAAAGATCAATCTAGGGTTATCAACTAAGATACCGAACGAATTTGGCGGATCAAACCCGTCAGAACCTTTCCGGGACCAATTTCTTCAAATTCGGGGTTCGGTTGCCTCAGAAGAAACCGCACAGAATCCGTCCAAAGCACCGGGCTGGCAATTTGGCTTGCAAGTGTCTCTTGAATTTTCTCGTCTGCATAAGGGCGGGCCGTGTCGTTGGCTATCACGGGAATTGCTAACGGTTTGAAGGAAAACTCGCTTAACCAGTCCGCGAATTGCTCTTGCGCCGGGCGCATTTGTCGGGAATGGAAGGCGCCGCTGACCGCCAGTAGAATTACTTTCCCGCCCGCCGCTTGAAGTGCCGGCCGACATGCGTGGACGTCGGCTTTCTTTCCGGAGAGCACCGTTTGCTTCGGGCTGTTGAAGTTGGCCAGTTCAATTGCGCCAAAACCTTCTCTTTCCAAAACCAACTGCACTTTTTCTGGCGTCAATCCCAAAACCGCCGCCATGCCGCCGCCTTGAATTTTTCCCATGAGAGCACTGCGTTTTTGCGTCAGGCGAATTCCTGTTTTGAAGTCAAAGGCGCCGGAGGCAAAGAGCGCCGTGTATTCTCCAAGCGAATGCCCCGCCAGAAAGTCCGGCTTGGCGCCGCTATTCGCCGATCGGGATAAATACGCCAAGGCGGAAACCGCAAACAAAGCCGGCTGGGTGAATCTTGTGTCCGCCAAACGCCCTTCCGGGTTGCGGAGACACAATTCCCGAACGGAATAGCCCAGAACCGCATCCGCAGAGGCCACTTCCTCAGGGAATCGCTCAAACAGCCCGGCGCCCATTCCTCGCTTTTGCGATCCTTGTCCGGGAAAAACACAGATGACGCTCATTAGAAAAATCAAAGAAAAGTGGACGTCGTTCGTTCAGCGAATTTTGGCAGAGCAATGGACGCGGATCATGCAAGAAGGATGAAAAATAACCCGGCTTTGCCAGAATTGCGGCGAAATTTTTTAGGGCTATTTTTCAATCTTTTGAATCTCGCCGAACATCTGGCCTCCATGTTTGCCGTGTTTCCAAATGCCGGCGTATTGCCCGCCGTGAATCACGACACGAGCGCTAAAAGTGCCTAAACCGGGAATGGTCGTTTCCGTTAAAGTGATCACCGGCGTCTCTCCCGCCCACTTCACTTCCAAAGCCAAGGGCAGGGTCATATCCGTGCCGCCGTACTTTAAGCGAGCGTTGAAGAGCCAAAAGTCGCCTTGGGGCATTTTCTTCACGCTGGATATGGTGTATTCCTCCTTTTTCCCCGCGCCGCTTTGTCCTAAAACCGTAAATCGCCCCACTAGCTTGGCTCGGGTCAGCAACTTTTCAAAGGCCGCAAATCTTGCCTTCTCCGCTTTCGAAACATTCGCCTCGTTCGCTTGAACAAGCGCGGCAACTCCCCAGAAAACCAAAAAACTCGCTACGAAAAAAATTTTCCCTCGAATCATATCCCGCCCTTTATACAATCAAATCAAAAGAAGAAAAATAAAAATTACCGCCGCAACAGTTCCGAACGCGCTACTATCCAGCTAGTTTCAAATTAAGGAATCTCAACATTATATTTGGGCACATTCCCTCGATGCCAATTCAGCGCCCAAAGACCCTTTACGGAAACACGAGAAACGTGGCCGTCCACAAAGCCCGCTTGAATCCCGTTTCCATGCCGCTCCAAAGCAAACCGCCCCATAAACCGGCCTTTTATGTGAGGAAATCTCCCGCCGCCGTATCCCGCTCCCTTGAAATCCTGCGGCGCTTGATCGCCGCCATCCGGCCAAGAACCTACCCAAACCGAATCACCGTAAGCAGGCACGTCGGCCGGCGCTTCGGAAAAACGACCGTAATACTGATCCGCCGGGAAGTGTTCCCGATAAACCCCGAGATTATCCAGCCAGAGATTCATCCCGTAACTCCCTTCGGACTGCAACGACCGCCAAGTTCTGTCCACGCTTCCCCACCAACGATCTTCGGGCGACGGATTCAACTTTGGACGCTTGGTCATCGGGCAAACCAAAATCCGCATCACCCCGCCGGCGCGCTCGTGAGGATTCTCTTTGTAAGCCGAATCGCCCAGATAAGGAGCGATCTGATGAAACCAATACTTGCCCACTTCGTGCGTCACCGGCGGCACATGGTCGTCAAAATCATCCGCGTAAAACCGCGTCGCCAACGACATCTGGCGCAAGTGATTGCCGCAGAGCGCTCCTTTGGCCTTGCTTTTCGCCTTGGACAAAGCCGGCAACAGCATCCCGGCCAAAACAGCGATGATCGCAATCACCACCAACAGCTCAATCAAAGTAAACCCAACGCGCCGCCAAGCAAATCGGGAACAATTCATAGGAAATCTCATCACGCTTCTCCATGTTTCACACCGCCGCCCGCCTTGTCAAATCGAGCCTCCACCATCCAAACGGAACGAACAAGCGATCTAAACAAGAAACAAAAACCTCTATTTCCCCAAACAACCGCCGCTCCGAAGCGTCAAGCATACACTCGAAAATTCGTCCGTCCCCAAACATCCCAAAAAGTCTACGTCAAAAGTAAGGCGAACATAGCCATGCGCCGCCGCCCCAAAACCGCCGACAATCAAGAAAGAAATCGACGACTCCCACCGGGCAAAATCCTTACAAAATCCGCCAACTCCATAAAACCAAGAAACATAAAAACCTGCTTACCAAACGAAAGAACAACTTGCGTTGCCCTTCCAATCCAAATCAACCATCCAGCGCAGAACCAGCGACGCCCGAACATCGCATCCCTTCCCGATAGCCGGCAATCCAAGCGCCGCAAACCAAACCAACCGCATCCCGAACCCGTCGAAAAACCGCCGCAACCTCCGCTTCATCGCCCCTTGCCTTCGCCGGATCCTCAAAACCCCAATGATAATGATTCGCCTGCCCAGGAAAAACCGGACACGACCGATCCGCCTTGCCGCAGACAGTAATCACCGCCCAAATTTCCAAATTCCGAAAAGCATCCAAATGCTTAGAAACATGCCCAGAAATGTCGATACCAACCTCCGCCATCGCCTGCACCGCCTTCGGATGAACAAAACCAGCCGGCCTTGCCCCAGCGCTATGAATCTCAAACAGATCGCTTGCATCCCGCCGCAAAAAACCTTCAGCCATCTGGCTACGACACGAATTGCCGGTGCATAAAATCAAAACCCGCCTCTTATTCATCCCAAACCCACTCCTTGCCATCCAATCCCTCTTCCAACTAATCCTCAGAAATCCCCACAAACAAACCCCATCAACAAAACAAAAACAACTCCCACCACCAAGTAATCCAACAACAATACTCGCCGTCAACACCAAACCGCATTCTACCGCACCGCAAACCATCCCTCTCCCCAATCCGCGCCGCCAACACTTTTCGCCAATTTATCCGCCAACCCACAGCGCACCCAACCAATACAAATAAAATCCCAAGCCATTACAAAACACTTAAAAACCAATGAACAAACCGCCGTCCGCCTAATTCCTCAATCTACTCAACGCCTCCCAAAAACAACCGATTCTCAAATCTCCCCAGCACTTTCTTAAACACCAAAACAATCGCTTTCCTCAAACTTCGCCAACCAGAAAACCCAACCCTTTCCTAAAAACCTCAAAAATCTTCCCTACAAAAAATCCAAAAACCACGAAAAAATCTTGCGACCGCCCCGGAATTGTCTATGTTCAGCCCTCGACAAGATTTTGCAGTCGTTCCTTTTGTTGTTGGGGTGCCTGCTAAATGCGACAGTTCGTTTCTGAGCTTCGGGAGAAGCCTTACGCCTTTCCTGATCTTCGAAGTAAACAAGTGATTTTTCTCTCGCTTTGTTACGCCTGTAGAATCTTCTTGCCGGCCCGCCGAAGCCGTTCAAGGAACAAGGCTGAATTAGTAGAATCGGACAGTAAAATCTATACCAAAGAGAATGCTATGCAGAATATTACAAATTCGAATTAAGATACGAGCTGCACGCGGCCGGCAACCAACATAACGCCAAACTCGATCGGATTGCATAATCCGACCGAACCACCCAACGCAAACCATCAACGCATCGACGACATCATGAAACCTAAACCATCGCAAAAACTATTCACAAACTCCTCAAAAACCAATTCACTTCACGATGTGATCTCCCACTTGGACAATTCTATCACCTTCCGGCCAGCCCGCCGGAAACAGGCCCGTCCATCCCACAACGCAGACTTCAACATGCAAAAGGGTATCTTCCCGGTCATGAATTTAGAAAGGAATTCAAATTGGCTTCTCCGCGTAAACATCCGATAATCGGCTTTCCCTGCGCTTTTTCCCTCTTCTGCTTTTTCCTAACTACTACCACCGAAACCCAAGCCGGAGATTACCAAAAACACTTAAATCCAAACCGTCGACGTAGTTTACCAATATCCCAGCGGCGACAATTGCCCCGTCTTGAACAACCCGAATATTCCTGAAGGCGCAGCGTGCGTGAGTATCGAAGATGAAGTTACCCTCAGTAAAATTAAATGGAAAATTAAACTCGATCCGGAGAAGATACCTCACGAAAAGAGAATCGCGCGCCTTGCTCGCCTTCTTCTAGTTCTCGCTAGGGATCAAACCGGAGGCAACCCAAGCGACCAAACATAAACCTACAAACAGCAACCTAAGAACAAGGGCACCTTATAAAAATAATTCTTTCCACTGTTGTAGTCTTCGCTGATTGCTCAATCTCCAACACTTCCCCTTTCCGAACCTCGGCAGCGAGAGGACTTATGGGAACACTGCCAACGTGCCGTAATGCGTAATGGATGCCTCTATGGAAAACGTGACCAACAAAGAAGCGGTTGTCAAAGTTCTAAGGTATGGGAAAGGCTCCTGGATTTAAACCGAACTCACAAATACGCTTGCGCCGTTGCCAAGTCTCTGTCGACAAGATTTTCATGGTTCGGGATGTGAGAGGACGCTTTTAGACTTGCGGAAATAGCTTTGTCATTGCCGGAAACGACCCCAGGCGATCGCTGAATGCATGGAATCACAAAGCGGAGTATTATAGGAGTGTAGACAACTACCGGGCCGCATTGGATGTGTTGGATCGCGTCTTGCAGTTCAAACCTAGCGATGTGTCGAAATGTTATAAAGAATCCATGGAAATCTTACATAACAGCGCGCGGGAGAGAAAGGTTTACGTGGCTGAATTGATTTTGCAAGAATCCACGGATGCTACGGATGCGGAGAAAGAGAAGGCAGAAGCGATTTTAATGAAAGTACTTGAAAGTACTCGAAGGGCAAAATAAAATTACTGAGCTTATCGAGAATGGTGACCCCGCATATAAAGGACAACTCATGCTCACACTCATTGAGGAAATGAAATGAAATGGACGAGTGGGGGAAGCGCGTCAACTTGCTTCGATCTTTCTTCATTCCCATCCTTGCAATTATTGGTCTCCAAGGATTGCGTTGGATATCTATCATCTTGAAGGCTATGACATGGATGACGTGGATCATGAGGATTTGGAGAATTGGCTTCGGTTCTTTCAAGAAAAGGATTGTCCAAAAACCACTGTCCTAGTCTATTTGCAAACAAGACTTATGGATCTTTGCATTCGGGATGGCTTTTACGAAAGGGCGATAGAGTTGGGAGAAAAACTGATCAATTTCCAGAAACCTGAGGAGGATATAGGAACTTGAGGAAATTTGATAAGGCGTATTTGCTTAGAATGATTCAGCCGGCGAGGGGATTGTTGGAAAACGAAGAAAAACAGCGGCTGGAAAAAAGCGACAAACGCGAATGCGTATTCTTTATTTTACGCTTCTGATCGGGATGTTTGGATGTATCGTGTTGCAATGTTTAAGAGCACGCGCAAGGAGGGATTGGTAGGGGGGTGATGGCTTTCTGTGATGGAGGCGGATTATTAAAAGGCTTGTTTTCCTGCGGTTGTTTCGTTTAGTTTTAGGCTTGGTTGACGGCAAAAATTCTATGAAACATAAAACATTTGGGCTTGTCTTTTTTGGAGGAATTATCGGGATTTTCGGCGCTGAGGAGGGGGCGTCTAATTCTGAGATTGCTGAAGAAACGATTCCCGCCGGGCATTCTGCTCACGGCGAGGCTTTCAACGAAGGTCCGCGTCAAGCGGCCTACTTTATGGGAGATACTGGGGGCGTGCATTTTCCCATTACCACCGGTTCGCGCGAGGTTCAGGAATTTTTTGATCAAGGAGTGGGGCAGTTGCACGGGTTTTGGTATTTTGAGGCGGAGCGCAGTTTTCGCCATATTGCCGCTTTGGAGCCGTCTTGCGCTATGGCCTACTGGGGAATGGCGATGGCAAACGTCAACAACCGCCGACGCGCCGAGGGGTTTGTTCGAGAAGCCGTTCGGCGAAAAGAGGCTGTTTCCGCGCGCGAGCAGCTATGGATTGAGAGTCTCGAGCATTTCTATCTTGGAGACGAAAAAGACGCCAAAAAGCGGAGTCAGCGGCGGATTCGCGATTTGGAGGAGATTATTTACCAATATCCGGAAGATATTGAGGCCAAAGCCTTTCTGGCCGTTACTATTTACCAGAACAGAAGGCATCATCCCATTGGCTCTCATCAGGCCGTGGACGCTTTGATTCAACAAGTCCTTGACGCGCAACCGATGCATCCGGCGCATCACTATCGCATCCATCTTTGGGATTATGAAAAGTCAAAACGCGCGCTTGCTTCGGCCGCTCTTTGCGGACAGAGCGCACCCGGCATTGCTCATATGTGGCACATGCCCGGCCATATTTTTTCGCGGCTTCGCCGTTATGCGGAGGCCGCTTGGCAACAAGAAGCCTCCGCCCGCGTGGATCATGCGAGGATGAGGCGCGACCGCATTTTGCCGGATCAGATTCACAACTTCGCCCATAATAACGAATGGCTCATCCGCAATTTGAATCATTTGGGACGCGTCCGCGAGGCCGTGGACTTGGCCAAAAACATGATCGAGCTTCCCCGCCATCCCAAATACAACCTCCCCACCAAGCGAGGCAGCAGCGCCTTTTACGGCCGGCGGCGGCTCATGGAAACCCTTGTACGCTATGAACTTTGGGAAGAAATTCTTCGCTTGGCCGACACCGTTTATCTGGAGCCTTCCAATGAGGAGGCAGACCAAATTCAACGGCAGACTGCCCTTGCCCTTGCCGCCTATCACAAACGGGACGTTGGCGGAATTCGCGCCGCCAAAAAACCTCTCAAATCGCTCCTGCAAAAGAAACGGCAAGAGCGCTTCGCCGACGCGGAACAAGCCGAAGAAGCGGGCAAAGAAAAAAAGAAATCTGCCCGCGACGTTGCCCAAGATATGGCCGAAGCGATGCTCAAACACAGCGGATCCATTGGCAACTTGCAAGCCGCACTCGCCGAGTTGAACGCGCTCGTTGCGATTCTGGAAGACCGCCTTCAATCCGCCAAAGAACACTTGGCAAAAACCAAACGCATTCCCAAAGAGCGGCTTGCTAAACTGCATCTCCGGCTGGGAGATACCGACAAAGCCGTCGATCTCATTCGGCAGGCCAAAGAGTCTGCGCCTCGGCAAGCGCAAATCCTGGCCGTTGCCGTTGAGGTTTTTCACACCGCGGGCAAACTGGAGGAAGCCGCGCTAGCCTTCAAGGAACTGCAAGAAGTCTCGGCAAGCATCGACCTTGACGCGCCCATTTTCCAACGCATTACGGCTTTGGCTCCCGAACTTGGCGTCGAGCAAAATTGGCGGCGTTCCGGGCAGGCTTCGGCAGACGCCGGCAAACGCCCGAATCTGGCCAATCTCGGCCCGTTTCGCTGGAGTCCGTGGAAGGCGCCCGATTGGAATCTTCCAACCGCTCGGAATGGTCGCCGCCAACTTTCCGACTATCGGGGTAAGCCTCTGCTCCTCCTTTTTTACCTTGGCTACGGTTGCGCTCATTGCGTCGAGCAACTCCATGAAATGAATCCGCGAATTCGGGAATTTGCGGATCAGGGCGTCGCCGTCGCCGCAGTCAGCACGGAATCCCTGCCCGAACTCAGAGACTCTCTGGACAAGAGCGAACTTCTCGGCGACATTCCGTTCCCTTTGTTTTCAAACGCCGATTTGAGCGTCTTCAAAGAGTATCGCGCCTTTGACGACTTCGAGAATACGCCGCTGCACGGTGCGTTCCTCATTGACGGCAAGGGCTTTGTTCTTTGGCAAGATATTGGCTACGAACCTTTTACCAACATTGATTTTTTGCTCAAAGAGTCCCGGCGTCTCCTTGCCTCAACTCAACCCGTCGATTTAGCGATGGACGCCGACAAACGCCCTGACCTTGGCCTGCGCGATCGCGTGGAGACCGTGTTTGGAGAGGCCAAAGAGTTGCGGCGCCTGCTGGACGAAGTACGCCATCTCCGCCGTAGTGCGCAGGATTAATTGGCCTCGTTTGCAAGCCCATGCTTTGAAGAGCAGGGTAGCGGAGTGCCAATCAATGTTGCTGAATCCAAACCGATCCGAGCAACGCATCTTGTATTTCTGCAAGTCAGGGTCATACCAGAGATGTTGCGCTTTTAAGAAGGATTTTGCAACAAAACAAGAATGCCGAACAGAATCACCAAAAGGAGAATGAAGAGTGCTAGGAAGCGGTTTCTGGCAATCCGCCGTTCGTAGCGCAAGGGACGGATTCCTTGGATGCTTCCCGCCGCTAGGTAGTCGACGAATTGCGATTGCGGGGACGGAGTTCGGCGGAAGCAGTTCCGCAACCGACGCCAAAGATGCACGGCGTCCAGTTTTTTGACGCCGTGTTCGTTGTAATGAGGCGAGGCGACTTCTAGGGATTTGCGGGCTTTGGCCGTCTCGCCTGCCTCTGGTTCGAAAGTCCATTCTTGACCGGAGGAAAATGGATTTTGCGGCGGAATGCTTTTTCCGGGGCGGACAGTGGAGCGCACTCGGGGCAGTTGTTGGGTTTTTCGAGATTCTTCATCCAAGGCGTCAATTTGGCTCTGGACGCCTTGCATCTGTTTTTGCAGGGCGCGTTCGCGCTTTTTGATTGGATCGGCGAGGCGCTGGAAAAGTTTCCGAAGTTTCATGCTGGCGGCGGCGCAAAGAAGGTTTTCTCGACAAATTTTCAAGACTTGAAGAGCAACAAGGCCAATAAAACAGTTAAGCCGACGATGGCCGTTAGCGGCCAAGTTAGGGCAAAGCCCAATCGACACAATTGGCCAAAGGGTAGGTTGGCTAACGAAGCGAGAGTGGATTCCGGGCTGCCGTCCGCCGCCGCTTTGGGTTGCTCCGAGTTTTTTTTGCCGTTCAGAAAAGACCACTTGAGCCGCGCCGCATTCCATTCCATCCGCGCATTTTCAATAGCCGCGAGCGCGCGGGTCAATTCGACTTCCATGTTTTCAGCCGTCCAGGATTCTTCGGAGAAGGATCTGACTTTTTCGAGCGCTTGGCGGAAATTGACTAGCGTTTTGTTCATTTGGACGGCGTCACGTTGGGCGGCCGAGGCGGCTTCTTCCAACAGGGAGGTGCCGCGAGTCAAATGCTTCTGCATTTCGGTTTTTCCATCCTGAAACTCTTTGCGGCGCCGACGCACTTCTTCCAAGGCGACGCGCTGGCGCTCAAGTTCTTCCTGTTGGCGTCTCAGCTCGGCCAGTCGCATTTGCGTGTCGCCCACCTTCGCTTCCAGGTCTTCGCGGGCGGGCATGGGATTGGATTGTTGCGGCGATTGTCCCGCAGGCTCGCCGCGAGAACCGGCCGGGGACTCTTTCGACTGCTGAAAATCGCGGTCTACAAAATCCGTGTCGTCGAACTGAGAAGCCATGCCAAAAGTGTATTCCGAGTTTGGCTCATTGTAAAGACGCAGATGAAATCTTGTTTGGAAAACTTCGCGCTTTTTGGCCGCAGCGCAATTCGATTGCTCCAAAGCGGGGGAGCGCCCGCTTATTGGGTTGACGCAGTGAAGGTTGAGGAGAGGGGAATGTTGACTACGGCGCCGATCTGGAGGCGTTTGGGGTGCATGCTGGGATTGGCTCTTTGAATGGCCTTTGCGCTCGAACCATATTTCCGCGCCAGCGCGTAAAAGCTGTCTCCTCGATCCAAGATGTGCTTGATAAATCTGCGGTTTTCCGGAGGCGGCGGCGGATTCTCCGGATTTTTGCGGATTGGAAGGGCGCGGTTGCCGTCGGGCGGCGGCGAGTTTCTATCAGCTAAAAGGTTTTCTTCTCCGGAATTCGTGGAGGGGGAACGAGGCGCGGCCATCGTGTCTAACGACAATTTGAGTTTCCCAATCTCTCCCTGGAGTTGGGACACTTTCCCCTTCAGCTTCTCTTTATCCTCTTCTAATTTCTTATTCTCCCGGAGCAACTGACTTATTTCTTCGCTGGTTTTTGTGTCCCCCGGCAACGGACCGACTTCGAGGGCGATCTTTTTTTTGCAATCATAAATGCTATCTCTTGCCAATTCCGCCATGTGATGATCTTTCCGAAGGCGAAGCATTTTCTCGAAGTGATAAATCGCCCGCGTCGGATTCTGGAATTCTTCTTTAAGATACAGGCTACCCAACTCAAAATGCGCGCTAGCCGAGTCGGGAATCACCAATAGAGATTGTTCAAAGGCTTTTAGCGCTTTTTCATGCTGGCGGTTGGATCGATACTTCATGCCCGCCAAATAATTCGCTTCTTTTTTCTCGTCCACAACAGAGTTGTCCAGAGGACCGCATCCTCCTCCGAAGACGACCGCCGACAGCAGAAAAAACACTGCGATTCGAGAATGCCAAATCATATCCTCTATAATAACCCCATTCGTCCGTTTGCGCAAGGCGATATTCCTCACTTTGCAGAATTTTGGCTTCGTTTTTTCCTTTTCAGGCGCATGGAAGGCTTCTGCGACGGCAAGGTCTTCCCTCCAAAATCATCTGTTGAAGAATTCTCGCTTTGTTTTCATGCTTTCCGCTCTGTGAGCATTCGCCGAGATTCGCCGCCGCGCCAGCCTTCCACTTTTAGCGCCCGCCCGCGTTCTTCTTGGGAAATCGCCCGCCGCGTCGTCCGCTATCTTCTCCCCTACAAATGGATGGCGGCGGGAACGATCGGATGCGCCGTCATCTCGCTTGCCTTCACCTTCGTTTATCCAAGCCTGACGCCCTACATTATCGATGAAGTCATCGGGCAGGGAAAGTTGGAGGAACTTTCTTGGATAATCTTTGTTTTGATCGGCGCCTTTTTCCTTCGAGAATCGTTCAACAGCCTCCGAATCCTGATCAACAACCACTTTGAACAGAACGTTATCTACGATATGCGAGTCGAAGTGTACGGACGCCTTCAAGAACTTCCCGTCCGCTACTTCGATCAACGCGCCTCCGGCGATCTCATGACCCGCGTCATTGAAGACGTCAACGCCGTCGAAAGAGTGCTCATCGACGGCACCGAACAAGGCGTCATTGCCGTCCTGAGCGTCCTCGGCGTCCTCGGCATTCTTCTGTTCAAAAACACGATTCTAGCCTTGGTAACCCTAGTCTCCTTTCCTCTCCTCATCGGCGGCGTTCTGGCTTACACGCTCACCGCTCATCGCCGCTATCGCAAACAGCGGGAAGCGGCCTCCGCCATGAACGCCCTGCTGATGGACAACCTGCAGGGCGTCCGGCAGATCAAAGCCTTCGGCCGCCACAAACACGAAAACCACCGCTTTGCCGCCCGCGCCGAGGGTTTGAAACAAGGCACCCTCGGCGTCATGAAAGCTTGGGCATTGTATTCTCCCTCTATGGCCTTCGCCAACTCCCTTGGCACCGCGCTCGTGCTTTGGGTTGGCGGTCGGCAAGTCATCGCCGAGTCCATGACCGTCGGAGAGCTTATGGGCTTCGTCTTCTTCCTCGCCTTCCTTTACGAACCGGTCTCCAAACTTCACGGACTCAACCAAATGATGCAGGCCGCTCGTGCCTCCGGCGAACGCGTCTTTGACATCCTCGACCAAAAAACAGAGCGCCCCCGCCAAAAAGAAATCCTGCGCCAACCCTTGCAAGGCCGAGTCGAATACCAACAAGTCTCCTTCCGCTACATAAACCAGCGCGAAACCCTCCGCAACATCAGCTTCCAAGCCGCTCCGGGAGAAATGATCGCCCTAGTCGGCCCCACCGGCGCCGGCAAATCCACCCTCGTCAACCTCCTCCCAGCCTTTTACGAACCCTCCGGCGGACGCATCACCATCGACGGCCAAGACACCTCCCGCCTTTCTCTACATTCCCTCCGCGCCGCCATCAGCGTCGTTAGCCAAGAATCCTTCCTCTTCAATGGCACCATCCGCGAAAACATCCTTTACGGACGCCTAAACGCCTCAGAAGCCGAACTGCTCGCCGCCGCCAAAGCCGCCAACTGCCACCCCTTCATCGACCAACTCCCCGAAGGTTACAACTCCCAAGTCGGCGAACGCGGCGTCCAACTCAGCGTCGGCGAAAAACAACGAATCAGCATCGCCCGTGCCCTGCTCAAAAACAGCCCCATCCTCATCCTTGACGAAGCCACCGCCAGCGTGGACACCGCCACCGAAAAACTCATCCAACAAGCCCTAGAGCGCCTATTGACCGGCCGCACCGCCATCGTCATCGCCCATCGCCTTTCCACCATCCGCAACGCCAGCCAAATCCTCGTCATAAACCAAGGCCGCATCATCGAACGCGGCAACCACCACTCCTTGCTCCAACAAAAAGGCGTCTACGCCCAACTCGCCCGCATCCAAAACACCACCTTCATCGAAGAAAAATTCCAAAAACTCTCCCTCTAAACCGCCAGCCAAAACCCATCCACTCCTAACCGCCCGCAACATAAGCGCAACCCATCAAAACTAACACAAATAGAAAACGAAGCCGTCTCAGAAAGCTTGCCGATGGCTTTTTGAAACCGCCAACCAGTCCATCTTTGCCCGCCAAATAATCCCAAAAACAGACCAAAAAGCAGAAATTTCCTCCAATCCTGAAAAAGTCGAAAAAGTTAAGAAAAGTGTTAACGAGGGTGTTGCTTTTTGATTTTCTTGCGTTTGGCAATCCTCAGCGAGGCGATTCGCTATTGAGTCTCCCCGATGAGATATCACAGTTTGAATATGATTTTTGCTCTGGGAGAGTCGAATATTCTCTTTCCCGTTAGCTTCGGCGAACAAGCGGGAAAGTCGTGTTTATTTCTCTGCTTCATTGATTTCAATCGGCCTGAATTAAAGACACTTAAAAGACACAAATCAGCAAAGAAACTTGTATTATGACACAATTAAACAACAACAAGCGGCTTGACAATTCCTCTGGAATCGGTCAAGATAACCCCAACAAAGCCATGCAACCTGCATCGGAAACGACGGAATCGGCGGCAACGGAGAAGAAATCCCGCTGGACGCGCAAACGCCTCGGTTTGATTGCTCTCGCCTTCCTGCTCGCCACCGGCATTTTGCTGATTCCGATCAAAGTGACGCAAAACGAAGCCAAGGCGAATCCGTACATTGAAACTTACACTGAGGATAAAAATTACATCGTTCGAACCGTCGCGAGTTGGATTCTTAACGAACAATTGTCCAAGTCCAAAAAGGAGAAGTTGAAAAGCTACGGAGGCATAACGCTTGACGAAGACGCCCAAGGGAAAGCCGAAGTCAGCACAGCTTATTGGAAAAGCAATTCCACCACGCAAATTCGCAAGAGAAATACATGGGACTCTGCCAATCAACGCTATACGGGAAACTGGACGACTAAAACCAAAATGGCCACCCAAGGACATCAAGGGAATACCGCCCCAATGGGAATAAAAGAAGACGGAACAGCCATGGAAACTGATGAAGCCCGGAGATTTCTATTCAATGCAAGATACACCTACAAAAACACGCTAATGGAATTGTTCGGCCGCGCTACAGACGGTACAGTCTATTATATTCGAGATGTGGCGGCTGATGGACTCGAAGAATATTACGAAGAAAATAAGGAAACTCAGCTCAAGATTTGGAAAAGCATTTACGGAGATCACGTCTTTTTTGGACCCGAATTCTACATCCGAACATTCACGCCCAACGTCGACCAACACAGAATGGAAAGCAAATGGGATCATGGTGGATGGCCTACACTAGGCGGCTCTGATGGAATCTATTCTGGAGACTATTACACCGATAAATACGGTGGCAAGCTTACATGGAAGAGGCGTAGATTCCTATCTAATGGAAGATTCACTCGAGAACAAACATTGTCTAGAGTGTTCGACTTCAAATCTTGGAAGGATCATTACGTAGACCGCTGGATCTGTCCATACAATTTTGTAATTACAGAATGGCCAAATATTAACGACAGCTGCATCCAAAAATTCGAAAACCACGGTACTACGATAAAGAAGCTTGTAAGAATTCCCATTCCCGGAACAACAGTTCCAAATTTGGTGTTAATAGACTTTCAGGGAACAAAGCGCGTTGTGGTCCAACAGGAAACAGTCTACAGATACAGATTAGTAAGATAAACAAAAAGGAGACAAGCCCAATGACTAAAACAGATAAATTCCTTTACGGAGGATTCGCTGTCGTCATCATCGGGGGCATTGTGGCCATGTTGGTGTCCGTTTTCTCTCCGCCAAAGCAACTGGTGGAAGAAATCGTCGAGACCCCTGAAATTGAGCAACCAACACTCGAATCAGACACGCCGGACGTTGCTCAACCGCAAATTCCAGACGGTTATGTCGGATACTACTTGGATGACGAAGGAAACAAAGTCTACGTCACCCAAGAACAAATCGATGCTGGCAAGGCTTACGGAGAAGAACTCAAACGAAAAGAAGCCGAGCGGATAGCGCAAGAAAAGGCTAAAGAAAAAGCGGAGGAAGAATGGTGGGAAAGCAGGCAAAAATGGGTGGAACGATTCCCATTCAAACCAACCCACCATCCAGAGGTTACCTTCGACCCAAATGCTTTCCATGCTAACGAGGAAATGCGCAGTATGGTTCAAAACCACGGATTCCTGCGCAATTTTTACGAAAGCCGATTGCCTTATACCGAAGAATTCGAGCAGATGTACGACATCGTCAAAGGAGAAGTCGGAGAGAAAGCGGAAAATACCATAGTACTAGGATGGACGTTCAACACGCTTCTAGAGTATCATAAAGCAAAGGCGCATGACCCGAATGCATTCTATAAGATGAACACTATAGTAACTCAAGTTCCCCAAAACCCACCACCCAGATTTCCGGACATGTTGGCAGGACTAACACCAGAGGAGTTAAATGCCTACATAGCCCTCCCAGAAAGAGAAAAAAGAGCGATGACGGCAAAACTCAGATCTAGCCTTATCACAGAGTGGGAAGAGAAACTCCAGGCCTACGAAAACTCGTTCCAAACCCAAATCAAAGACATCACTTGGGGAGAAGAAGCGGAAAATCTAAAAGAAAGTATCCTTGGTGCTTTGACGAGTAATGATGACAACCCCAATCAGCTGTGGATTTCTGTAGAACAAGCTCTGGCCATTCGAGATCGTTTGATCAACGAAATCCCAGCGGAAGGGTTCTTTGAAATGGGTGAAGATGGTCTCTACTACGTGGATAAATACGAAAGGGAACTAAAACCGGGCGATCCGCTGTTAATCAAATAGTTCCGTTTGTTTTATAGGTCGATAGATAGAGGCCGTCAGGCGGTTTTCTTTTGGTTATGGGGGCTTGATAGCGAGGCTTGACTGGAAAGCATGACAGAGCCGCAAAATATGAACGAATGCCTAAACCGAATTGGGAATTTGGAGAAGAGCGATTCCAACATTTTGAAAAGCATTTGGAGAAGATGGAAACCAGCCTGATGGCCAAGCTGGACAAAATCGACGAAGACATTCGCGCCAACGGCAAAGAGGGCATCAACATCCGCTTGGATCGTTTGAAAAACACCAAGAAACTGGTGAGCCGTTATTTTTGGATTCTTGTCAGCGCCACTGTTCCTGCATTGATTAGCATCTATCTATCGTGGGCGGGAATTTCGTTCAATTGAAGAGAACGAGCCGGCGCACAATGGAAGACATTCAAAGGCGGGTCGATTTGGCGTCCGCCTTCCCGTTACGCAAACCAAAGAATTCCAGCTGCTTGGAAGGTTCCTCGAACAAAGTGTTAACCAGTTGAGAAAGAAGATTCGCTCCTTGATTGGCCCTGTGGATTTTCGGCGCTACTCCTATGATTTAACCGTGCTAATGGACAGCCGCTATTTTTCGGATGTAGAGAAAGTGGTTCATACAGGCAGAAGGACTGCGGAGACTGCTGGATGGCATCCAAGTGCGCCGTATCCGCCGCAGCGGACAGGATTAAAAGATTGACAATGGCGGCAAACTCGGTTATTTTGCCCGCTTATGAAGTTTTTGGAACTGATGATTGCGCTGGCCGCCGCATGCTTTGCCCGTGGATTCTGGGAAACAACAGCGCAGGAAAGGCTTGAGATTCGATACGCCATAGACGGCGGCTCTCTGGAATCTTTGCCGGTCAATTTCGATGTTAGGGATTTGGCTTTTAGAGAGGCACGCATAACCAGTCTCATCTTGCCTGAAGGATTGACGAGATTGGAGAGCTTGTCAGTCGCTAATAATCAATTGACCAATCTCACCTAGCCTGCTGGCATGTCGTTTTTGGAGACGCTCGATCTTGGCAATAATCAATTGACCAGTTTGACCTTGCCGGAGGGATTAGCGAGATTGCTTTTTTTGGATCTTGGAAATAATCCTTTGATAACTCTGAAACTTCCTGAAGATTTGCGGAAAAATTATGAAGTCAGTCTCTTTTGAGGAAGACTGAACCTTACCTTGCGCACTTGTCTGTGCCTTACAAGATGAAGTGGTTTCTTCTGTATGACGGAGATCCCTTCTGGTTCGGCCTATCTCGGTGGGACAGAAAGGTGTCGCTGTATTTCCCGCCTGCGAGGGAATTAATAAGAAACCGAAGCCCTGACAGCGGTGACGTTTTTAGAATTAGAGCTAGCACTGAACGAATTTCGTATGACGACGGGGTCAAGCTTGGCAGTGATAGCGTCTATAGAATTAACAGCTCTGGCCGCCCTCTTTTAATTGAGGTTCATGGCGTTCCGACGAGAATCTCGATGAACCGCCAAGAAGACGGCGTGGAGATTGTTTGGGATAGAGGTCAGTTGCAGTCCGCTCCAATCATCGACGGCCCGTGGACGGACATCACTTTTGACGATACGCGCCGTTTTTATTCGATCTCCTAGTTCCGCCGAGTTTTTCCGGATCAAGCCCAGCCGTTAGGCTTTGAAGAGCAGGGTAGCGGCGCGGAAGTCAATGGGTGTGAATCCGAATTTTGCGGAGCAGACCATTCGGTATTGTTGCGGTTAAGCACGTAGTAGATCATGAGGCGAAACGGGAAGTTTGTCAACGGATCGGTAAAGAAACCGGGCTGCCCGCCGAAGGGAACGACGGAGAACTCGTCCGGGTTGTATTGCGTCCAAGAGGCTATGCCAAGAACGCAAGGATTAACGGCGGCGGCGGTGATCTTATTCCTCGAAAGTTCGCTAATTCAAACTTGGCTTCCGCCGCGGTGAATTTCATTTTGCCGGGGGGGTATATGACTCGCTGCAAAATCGACTTAGCCTGATCAATGAAGTAAATTGGAATGCATTTGCGTTTTCCAAAGCGTCGGGTTTTGTCCCGCGGTGTTTTTTGTGCCTCCCGCCCGGTCCGCTCAAGCCTTCGAGCAAAATTCTTCGACAATCCGTGCCAACGAAGAGAAGATGGCAGATGGAATCAAATAGGAGAATTCTAATCCCATGTATGTGGAATCAACACCGCATCTCCTATTGCCGTTGTTTTTACGCCTTTTTAGCAAGATTTGTTTCTTCCTATAAAGATATAAAGGGGTTTGCGCTATTTTACCCGATTTGTGACGCGATTCTATGTTCTGATTTTGGATTGTATAATTCTCCTTTCCGATTTTGGCAGAGAGAGGGAGCAAGGTATAGTAGTGTTACATTGTCGTGTAGTTTACCTTAAAATTCGATTTAGTCTTCGGAGAAGAGGTATTCTAAGTCGGAGGAGGTGAGGTTGCTGGCAAAGCCTTCTTCTTTCAAGACGTCGCTAATGGTTCGGGCTTTCTTTTGTTGCAGTTCCCATATTTTTTCCTCGACGGTGCCGGGGGAAATAAGTCGGTAGGCGTTGACGGTTCGGGTTTGTCCGATTCGGTGGGAGCGATCGATGGCTTGGGCTTCGACGGCGGGATTCCACCAAGGATCGTAAAGCACTACGTAGCTGGCCGTGGTTAGGTTGAGTCCGGTGCCGGCGGCCCTCAGGCTCAGAAGGAAGACGGAGGCTTTGGGGGCTTGTTGGAAGGCGTTGACGACGGCCATTCGGTTTTTGGTTTGGCCGGTTAGGAGGTAGGTGGGCAGGTCGCGGGTTTTGCATTCTTGTTCGAGGATTTGGAGCATTTGGACGAATTGACTGAAGAGCAACACTTTTTGCCCTTCGGCCAGCAAGGGTTCTAGGAGTTCGATTAGGGTGTCGGTTTTGCCGGAGCCGGCGTCGCTTCCCACCAGTTGAGGATGGCAGCAGATTTGACGAAGGCGGGTGAGCGCGGCCAGAACGTGCATTTTGCTTTTGGTGAGTCCTTTTTGTTTCATTGTTTTGAAAATCTGCTGGCGGCTGCGGCGAAGTTCCGCGAGGTAGAGTTTTCGTTGTTCTTCGGTGAGTTCGCAGTCGCGGCGTTCGTCAATTCTTTCCGGCAGGTCTTTGGCAACTTGGTTCTTCAATCGCCGAAGCATCAACGGCCGCAGTTTGGCGGACAAGCGTTTGAGGGCGATTTTGCGGCGGTTGTCTGCGTTTTCGCCTCGAGGCTCGTAGGTTTCGGTGAATTGGGATTGGTCTCCCAAATAGCCCGGTTGCACAAAGTCGACAATGCTCCAAAGGTCCAGCAATCGGTTTTCCAACGGCGTGCCCGTGAGCGCCAAACGCTGTCTGGCCCGGAGTTGTTTGGCCGATTTGGTGACTTGGGCCGCTGGATTTTTGATGTATTGGGCTTCGTCGAGGATGATGGCACTGAAGGAAAACTTTTGGAGCGCTTCAAAGTCTCGTCGGAGGATGGCGTAATTGGTAATGATGAGGTCGTGCTGGGGAATTTGTTTTCGCAGTTGATGGCGGGCTACGCCGCTCTCCAACACGAGGATTTTGAGGTGGGGGACGAATTTTTCCGTCTCGCGCCGCCAGTTGTGCAACACGGAGGCCGGACAAACCACTAGGGTCGAAGCGGGACTTTTCAAGGGAGTGTTTTTGCGAACTTTTTCTTGTTTCAGGGCCAACTGCCAAGTGATCCAGCAAAGGGCTTGCACCGTTTTCCCCAGCCCCATGTCGTCGGCTAGGATGCCGCCCAGTTTGAGATGGCTCAGGTGGCAGAGGAAGTGAAATCCTTCCTTCTGATAGGGGCGGAGTTTTGCTCTCACGGTTTTAGGAAGGTCTTTTTGGGGGATTCCTTGGAAGTTGTCTAGTTTTTCTCGCAGTGACTGCATTTTGGCGGTTTTCCCAAATTGTGAGAGGGCGTCTTCCTGCAGTTGCGCGGCGTGGATGAGGGAAACTTTTTTGGGAGCGTTTGTTAACCCGTCAACATCTAACTCCGCCATAGTTTCTTGCGCGGATTGAACCGCTTCCACATCCAATTCCACCCATCCGCCGTTGGGGAGTTTGATGAATCGGCCTGCGGCCGATTGGAGCCGCTGGACGTCCGCTGCGGAGAGTTTCATGCCATCTTGTTCCCACTCGGCGGAAACCGAAAACCAGTCAATGCCGCTTCCGTTGATGATCAGTTGGGGTTTCAAGCGTTTGGGGACAAGGAAAAGCCGCTGGAAGGCGGCGTTCCCCAAATAGTCCGCCGAATCGGGGCGATATGGCCAAGCGCCGGCCAATGCGTTCAAAAAGTCTTCGTCGGCGTCGCCGATCCACACTCCCGGCTCAGGGGTAAACCAGTCTAAACGGCGAAGCCATTCCGCTGCGACGTCCAGTCGCTCGTCATCCAAAAATTCGGTTTTGCCGTCGGAGATTTTTCCTTCTTTCGGGCGGGAAACGTTTTGCCATTCATGCCCGTTCCATTGCCATTGGCTTTCGTCGACGTCGCTGATCGCCTTAAGGCGCAGGCGCACCGTGTCGTTGTCCAACTCGAAGACGAATTGAGGCTTGGCGGTGTGGGTGGTGCAAAGTTCCTCCCAATGACTCTCCGATCCGGCGGCGTTTTTGCGCAAGTGCGTCAAAAGCCGATGAGAAAGTTTGCCGACGGCTATGATGGGTTTGCGATGGATACGGCTCAGAAGATCAGGATCAGGAGCGTTGCGAATCAGAAAAAACTCCTCGCCCGCTAATATGAGGGACGGTTGCCCGGCAAAACAATGCGCCTCAGCCAACGGAATAGCCTCCCTCCCGGGAATCTTTAGAACGTGGGCAAAACAAAGTTCCTCATCTCGTTTTTCCAATTGAGGCAGGAGTTCCGCCAACCGTCCCGAAAATCGCAGAGAATCCCCCTTTGTTCCTCTTTTCAATCGCCCGCCTCCGCCCCACTTGGCAAGCCACTGCAAAAGATCAATCCCATGCAGATGAATTTGTTGCCGCTCCATATCAGCGTCCCGATAATTTTCCCCCAACCACTGAACAAATTCCCAATCATCAGGGGGAAACAATTCCCGTTCCAAAGAAGAACGATTGCTCAAATCAACAATTTCCCTCAAACTACGAACCTTTTCTCCGCTTCGGGGACGAAATAAGACCAGATGGACGACTAATTTCTTCAGAGGCGGATTCTCCTCAAACTCGCCGATTTCACAGACCGCCCGCACCGAGGCGCGTGGGGCGTCCAGATGAACGGGCTTTGGGAAAAGGAGCCAATTTTCAAGCCCGTCAATCAGTTCGCGCTCTTTTTCCGCCTCTTCCAGCGCGGCCAGCCGATCCCGATTGGTGTAGGCCATAAGTTCCGCAGGCAAAGGACGCTTGGCGCGAAAAAAGAGCAGGGCGGTCGCTTCCAGTCGGGCTTTGCCTTTGGACTTCAGCAAATTAGGCCACCAATCGCTGCCGGCAAAATCCCTTCGACTCAAAGAAATTAGCTCAAAGTAATCATCAAGAAGCAAAAAGGCGCTTTGAGAATCCGAACACCTCGCAAACTTCTCCAAAAGTGCCTTGCGCTCTTCAATGGCCGTCCGCGAATCCGACAACTCCCTGCGCAAGTCCGCCCAAGCGCCATAAGTTTTGTCAAGCACGACGTTATGAGCGTCGTACTTTGCTTTCAACGAGGAACGACTATTCCCGTCCGTTTTTTGGCCCCTAGCCATAATTCCACTACGATATTTTTTTCCAATAAAACCAACCCGAACTCCATTCAGGCTCCACCTATGGCGCCCAAGCCCTTAAGCAATCCCGCAGTCTCTCGTCCGCAAAACCGTTCATCGCCAAGGCGCCAAGTAGCCCAACACATTGTCAAGAACCCACTTGGGGTTCAATCTAAAAACAACTCTCTTGAAAACAGGCCTTGGGGAAAATCTCTCCAATAATTTCCGAACTCAATGGCATCCAACGAAACAAAGCGCACCCACGATGACAATTTTATAGGCAAACGCAATTCCCGCCATCACAAACAGCCCCGCTGCTCGCCAGAACCACAAGTCCCAGAAGATCGACGGGAAAGATCCGCATCGGCTTGATGCCCCCTGCCAATCGAAAAACCGTTGAACGCGCAAACGCGCGCGCCTTCTCGACAAGGCTTCGGCTTGGCGCCAAAATTGTACTTTATGTTCTTCCACGCGTCCCCAGGCAAAGCATCCGTTCCCAAAGCCCCGCTAGGATCATAACCACAATGAACCATGCAATTCTCACAACGAGAATCCCGAGCAACCCCGCCCACTACCCCGTACTTGTCCCAATCCACCTCCGCCAACATCTCCTGATAAGAGGCATAATGGCCGTCCGTCATCAAATAACAAGGCGCCTTCCAACCGGCAATGTTCCGAGTAGGCACCGCCCATGCCGAACAACTAAGGTCGCGTTTGCCAGCCAAAAACTCTTGATAAACCGGCGTCCCAATAATAGAAAACTTTTTCCCCCATTCCTCAATTCGAGCGAACTTTTCCCGCGTCATCTTACGAGTCAAAAAGAAATCCTCCGGCTGTTTGCCCAAGCGGGCCAACATGTCTTTCTTCGCCGCGTCGTAATCATAACCCGGAGAAATAGTATGGCCGTCCACCCCCAGCGACGAAAGGAATGCGAACATCTCCTCTATTTCCCCTACATCCGTCTCCTTGTAAACAGTCG
This sequence comes from Limisphaerales bacterium, assembly GCA_965203425.1. Taxonomy (GTDB): domain Bacteria; phylum Verrucomicrobiota; class Verrucomicrobiia; order Limisphaerales; family AAA164-E04; genus UBA2970. The sequence goes on from OZ241891.1 coordinate 2,602,555, forward strand.
TATTCGTGGCCACCCGATAGCCCATATGTTTAGCCATCTTTATCGCGGCAACGCACTCCTTAAAAACGCCTTCCCGCTCCACTATCAAATCATGAGTGTATTCCAAACCATCCACATGCACGTTCCAATACATCCACTTCGACGGAGCAATCGTAGGACGACGCCCCTCCTGACCACGCCGAACCATTTCCCCATCCTCTTCCGTTATCAAACCCTCGCCCAACAACCTCTCCAAAAGAGGCTCCTTCGCATCACTATACGTCGCAGCTAAATGATCCCTCATCTTCTTGCGCATAAACACGCCGTTCGTGCAAAGGTAAATAATGCGCGATTGCCCTCGCAACCCTTCCACCAACTCTTCAATCTTAGGATAAATAAGCGGCTCGCCTCCGCATATCGACACCATCGGCGCTCCGCATTCCACGGCGGACTGCAGGCAGTCTTCCAGCTTCATCATATCCTTAAGACGGGTAGAGTATTCCCGAATCCGTCCGCAACCCGTGCATGTCAGGTTGCAAGTATGAAGAGGCTCCAACTGCAACACCATCGCAAACTTAGGAGTCCGCCAAATCTTGTGCTTAATAATGTGACGGACAATTTTGACCGTCAACGCCAAAGGAAATCTCATAATAACTAATAGGTCGATCTACAACCTAATACCAAAACGCCATTCTCAACTCAAAAAAATACCACGGACGCAACCACATCGATCTTCCAATAAGGAAAACACCGGCGCGCCAACGACAACCCACCGCAAGCCGAAGCGAACACCGCCAGCATGACAACGCCGCCACAAAAAAAATCGCCCGCCCCCATTGACCTCCCATTTTCAAATCCATCCCGCCAACAGTAGCCTCTCGCCATAGCCGGAGGCAACAAAAATCTGCTATGCCACTGGAGATCGGATCCCCCCGCCAGAGTAAAAGGCAAGTTCTTTGCAAAACAAAGACGAATGCCTCGCTCTCAACAACTTTAGTTATTTAGTTAATAAGTATCGGATTTTCTTTGTCGATTTTGTTCGCGGCCGGAGCGCTGTTTGTGGTTGAGAAGGTGCTGATGATGATTGAATGTTGGCTTGGTTTTCATCTTTGTGAGAAGCGGAGTTTTTCTTTGTCGGGCAGTTGGAGGAGCGGGGAGGGGTGCAAGAAATTGGAGGGATGGAAGAAGTGAGTGGTTGGCGGAGGTTGGAAGGGAAGGGAAAGGTTTTTTGGAGGAGAAGGGATGAGGATTAGCGAGAGGAAGGATTCAAAAAGCCTATTTTGCCTTCTTGTTGCGTTTTGAGCAGTTTCCACAAAGAAAGAAGCATCAATGCGGGGAGTAGCCTCTAGAATCCGATAAAGCAAAGTAATCTGTCATAATTTTAGCAAGGAAAGAGACATCAACGCAAGGGGGCGAGATTGAAGAAACGAGATGGGGAGAAGTTCAGAAAATCTGTGGAGACTCGACAAGCAGGCAGCGTCGCGGTAATTTATGGTCGGCAGTGGATGAGAAGTTGGAAAGTTTGCGGCGGTTGATTCGTTCTTTTGGTTCGTGCGTTGTCGCCTATTCCGGGGGCGTGGATTCCGCGTTTTTGGCGGTGGCGGTCTTTCGAGAATTGGGACGAAGGTCGGTAGCCGTCATTGCGGATTCGCCCAGTCTGGCGCGTCGAGAGTTGGCGGAAGCGAAAACGCTTGCCAAAGAGTTTCAGTTTCCTTTGGAAGAGGTGTCCACCGAAGAGTTTGCCCATGAAGGCTATCTCTCGAATCCAACGAATCGGTGTTATTTCTGCAAGGCGGAATTGTTTCAGAAGCTAACTGCATTCGCCAAGCGACGAGGTTTTGCAACCATTCTTTATGGAGAGAACGCCAGTGATTCTGCGGAAATTCGACCGGGTCGAGAGGCCGCGGGAGAGTTTGCCGTTCGCGCGCCGTTGCGGGAAGTGGGGTTGACGAAGGCGGAGATTCGCCGTATCAGTCAGGCTATGGGATTGCCGACGGCGGAAAAGCCGGCGCAACCGTGTTTGAGTTCTAGGATACCTTATGGCGAGCGAGTGACGCCGGAGAAGTTGAGAATGATCGAAGCCTGCGAGCAGGCGATCCGTCGGTTGGGAATTCGAGACTTGCGAGTTAGACTTCACGAAATCGGGGGCGGATATCTAGCGAGGATCGAAATTCCCAAAAAGGAATGGCCGCGCTTTCTAGAGGGAGATTTGAGAGAAAAGGCCGGGAACGCTCTGCGCGAGGTAGGTTTTTGTTATGTGACTTTGGATGTGTTCGGCTACCGAAGCGGAGGACACATGGCAGACTCGGTTTTTTCACTTCGTGAAGAATCGAACCGGCGATAAGGGGTTGGGAAGCAAGGCGGGTTGTCCGCAACTTTTTTCGACGCAGCTTGTTTGATAAATCGATAAATCGCGATGGCGCAATTCTCTTACAAAGCCCGGCGCCGGTCGGGGGAAATCGTCAAAGGAGTGTTGGACGGAAACGATCGAGGCGCCGTTCTGGTTCAAATGGAGCGGCTGGGGTTGTTGCCGGTCAGTTTGGAAACCGTCCAAGGAGAAAAAGTCGCCAAAAGTTCCCTCGCCAAACGCGGCAACCGCTCGGCTTCTCTGCCTCCCTTTCTGCGCAGCTTGACAAATCGAAAGCGCAGGCCAAAACAGCAAGAACTGGCCACTTACACGCAGCAACTGGCCAACCTGCTTCGCTCCGGGATGCCGCTGGCCGTCGCGCTGAACAGCATGGGGCACTTGGAGTCGAAAGGAATTTCCCCAGAAGTCAGCAAGCAACTGCGCCAAGACGTGATGGAAGGAAAAACCCTTTCGGACTCCATGAGCAAGCATCCTCACATCTTCTCGGAGTTATACGTCAACATGGTAAAAGCCGGGGAGCAGAGCGGCGCGATCGAAGAAGTTTTGCGCCGCTTGGCCGCGCATTTTGAGCGCTTTGCCGAAGTGCAGCAGAAGTTCACCTCCGCGCTGATTTATCCGGCGGTTGTGGCCGGAGTCGGGTTAGCGATCGTCGCGCTTTTCATGACCGTCATTCTGCCCCGCTTCACAACCATTTTCACGGAAATGAACGTGCCCCTTCCTGCTTCGACGCAAATGCTCATTTCTGTGACTCATTTTTTCACAACTTGGTGGTGGGCGATTCCTTTGCTACCCGTGCCGTTGGCCATCTTTTATCGGAGATTCTCCGGGACAGAGTTTGGCCGGCGGAGCATCGACAAGTGGAAAATCTCCCTCCCAGTGTTGGGAAAAGTGAGGAAACTAAATCTCTTCGGCCAATTTGCCCGCACGCTCTCCACCTTGCTGCACAACGGCGTTCCAGTGCTGACGGCGTTGCAGATCACTGAAAAAGTTATTCCCAACGTGATCCTACGAGAAGCGATCCAAAAAACGCGGGAAGGCGTGACGGACGGAAAAACGCTCGCCCAACCGTTGGCGCGCAGCCGAGTTTTTCCTCAACTGATGATTGACCTCATCCAAATTGGCGAGGAAACGGGCGATGTGCCGGGCGCCTTGCAAAGCGTGGCCGAAACTTACGAGAACGAGTTGACCGTTGGCCTGCGAATCATGACCAACCTCATTGAGCCGGCAATGATTGTCTTGATGGCGGTCGCCGTCGGCGGGTTGCTTTACAGCATTCTTTCGGCAATGTTTCAGATTACTTCCTCCATTGGTCGATGACAACGCGCAGGCATCCGCGTCGGAAACAAGCGGGATTCACCCTCTTCGAGCTGATGATGGTGGCGGCGATTATCTTGCTTGTGCTGGCTTGGGGCATGCCGAATATGTTGCGGGCCGTCCAGAAACAAGGAATGCACAAAGCCGCCGCGGACCTTATGGAGGGCTGTAAACAGGCTCGCGCCTATACGATTTTGACGGGCGAACCGGCCGAACTGGTGATTCGAGCTGAGGATGGACAAATGATCGTTCGAAAAGCGACGGCGCCGCGTTTGATGAGGCAGTCCGGCGGCCAAGCGGTGGGAGTCAGCGCCTCAGGAAAGGCGCAGGAAGGTAAGCTAGCCGGCTTTCGGCGCGCCTTGGATGAGGATATCGCCTTGGAAATGTTCGACGTCAACTTCGAGAGTCAAATGCAGTTTCCAGAAGGAATCGTCCGCTTTTATCCAAACGGAACCAGCGACGAATTAATTATCGTTTTGCTCTCAACAAACAACGAACGGCGCAAAGTCTCGCTAGACCCCATCACCGCCGTCGCCTCGATGGAAAATTGGGAAAATCATCCATGAACCTTTCGCAAACACTTCCCCAAAAACCGACAGCCTTCAGCCTGCTCGAAGTGATGATCGCCGCTGGAATCTTCTTCGTTTCGATCTTCGTGATTCTTCGGCTGACCTCGCAAAACCTTCGCGCGGCGCGAACTTTGCAAAACTTGAACGTTGATACGGGAACGTTGCCCTCGCTCATTGTCATGACCAATAGGCTTGAGGAAGGCCCCTTGCCGTTGGACATCAAAGAGGCCTTTGAGAGCGCCAATCCGGGATTCTCTTGCGACGGCGTGGTGATGGAGTACACAACCAACGGGCTTTTCCAAGTGGATTATGCGATCTATTGGCAACATGAAGGGCGCGCCAAAGAAGCCCGAAACAGCATCCTCTTGTGGCGTCCCTTGTCCTATTCCAGAAGCCAACGTCTGCAACGATGAAACTTTCTTCTCCCGCAAAATCCCCCGCCTTCACTCTCCTTGAAATCATGCTGGCCATCGGGATTTTTTCCGGCTTGCTCATTGCCGTTTACGCGAGTTGGAGCGCGATTTTGCGGAGTTCCCAGATAGGTTTGAACGCCGCAATAGAATCTCATCGAATGCGAGTCGCCGTGCGCTCCATTGAAGAATCCATCAAATCCGCCATGATTTTCGAGCTAAACCTGTCTCTTTACTCGTTTATGCACGAGATAAGATCGGACTTTTCCTACTTCAGCTTGACCAGCCGTTTGTCCGATTCATTTCCGGGAAGCGGTTTGTTTTACGACCAACCCATCCGGCGCGTTTCCTTCGTCGTCGAGGATGGAAACCAAGGCAACCAATTAGTCATGCAACAAAATCCAATCCTCTCGATCTTGGAAGAAGGCGAAGAATCCTATTCGCTCGTGTTATTGAAGAACGTCGACGTTTTTTCCTTGGAGTTCTGGGACGCGCAGTTGAACGATTGGTCTCCAGAGTGGATTTACACCAATCGATTTCCCGCAATGATCCGCTATTCTTTGGCCGTCGCCCCGCCGGGACAAGATAGAGCGACGGAGGATTCCATGATTCAAAGAATCGTGCACGTGCCGGCCGCAACCGTCCGGGCAAATTGGCAACGCCCCGCGATGGCTGGCGGCGAGCCTTCCCAGAAACAACCAACATCGACGACGAATTAAACACCAATCTAAACTCCTCGGCAGTTCCAGAAGAATGCCGAAATGAAAATCACAACCCCAAAAAAGCCCCGTCAACAAGCGATTGCTTTGGTTATGGTGATGCTGGTGATCTTGGCTCTCGGCGTCCTAGCGGCCAGCTTTGCCTTCTCAATGAAAGTAGAATTGCGGCTGGCAGGCAACCTCGCTAAAGAACCCGACATGGAATGGCTAGGACGTTCCGGCCTAGAACTCGCCCGCTTTGTTTTGGCAGAAAAAGCGAGCATCCCCGAAGAGAGAGGCTTCGACGCCCTAAGCCAAATGTGGGCAGGCGGCCCTTTGGGTACCAACGAGGTTCTTATGGACATCTCGCTAAGCAACGTCCGCTTGGGCGAAGGAATCATCAACGTTTGGATCCAAGATTTAGAGCGAAAATTCAACGTCAACGTTGTCGACGAACCCTTTCTCCACCGAACAATGGAAGTCATGGGCGTGGACTCGTTCGCATCAGGAGTGATCGTAGACTCCCTTCTAGACTGGTTGGACGGCAATCAGGAGCCAAGACTCAACGGAGCGGACGGAGAAGACTACATAACAATGCCCAATCCTCCCTTCCCTCCCTACATGACGAAAAACGGTCCGATGGATCACATTACCGAACTGCTTCTTATAAGAGGCATTGAGCCAAGCCTTTACTACGGTCTTGGATGGGAAACATCCTCCCCGTTATTGTCAAACAGCAACCCAACCCCCGAAACTGCGGGACTCCGCGATATTTTTACCTCAATTGGAGGTCCGCGAGTGAACATAAACACGGCCTCCCCCGTTGTTCTAAGTCTTATCCCCGGCCTAAACGAAATCCTTGCTCGTGAAATCGTCCGATTCCGACAAGGAGAAGATCAGATAGACGGAACAATCGACGACATGCCTTTCAGAAGCCTCAATGACTTGCTAAGAGTTCCGGGAATGGATCCAGAATTAATGGATCACTTGCGCCGTTTCTGTATAACCTATAGTAAAACATTTGAAGTCATCGTCGAATCGCAGTTCGGAGACTACGTGAAAACATACCAAGCAATACTAGTCCGGCCCAACCCAAGAAACGTATTCGTCGTCAGCTTTCACCCCCTATAAATTCTCCTCCGCTTTTTGGAAACACTTCAAAACAAAAAAGAACCATCTTGCGGAATATCAGCCAAAACTTGACATTGGATTTGAAGAAACCTCCGCAACAAAATCTACATCACAATAAACAAGATCAAAAAGAGACGACCCGAAGACCGTCCCTTCCGATTTTTCGTCGAGTTGTTTCCGGACTACTTCAAAATCACTCTGGCGAAACCGGCGACACGAGCCTCAGGCAAAATCTGAGCCAACTCTTCCAGATTGAAGGTTATTTTGGCAATATCGCCATCGCCGGTAATTGGATCTCCATAATTGGACCAATCCGCCAAGAGATTTGTGGAAACCTGAACTTGGTAAGCGCTACCCGCAACGGTCATAAATGAAACTCCAATGTTTCCATCGGCATTCACTGCTATGCTCAAGACAACCGCTTGACTGCCGGCAAGGGGATAGTTGGGAGAGCCTTGGCCGGCATTGCTTAGCAGGCCGTTCTGAGAAATCACTGTCCAACCTGAAGCCCAGTTCACCGCGCCAAACGCCCCCACAAAATCCACATCATGGAAAAAGCCGTCCCCAGGCTCCGCCAATCCGCCCGTCAAAGCCGGACTCCCCTCCATCGGACGAGGATCCGTCTGCTCAGCCTCTTCCGATGCCGACTCCCGATTGACCCGCCGCAACTGTGGATCCACCCCATACCGATTCCCATAGCTCGCATCCGTAAAAAAGACTTGCGCCATATCCGTCGAAGCGTTCTCTTTGTCCGAACCAAAACTCCAAAACAAACTATTTCGTATCTCCAAATCTCCCGCCGCGATCCGCGCCGCCATGTTCTCTTTCGCATCATCGGATATGTCCAAGGCTTTGTCCTCGAACTCTGTAAAGATGCTGTTGGCATACTTTCCGCCGGCGTTCTCTCGCAGCTTCAACGCATCCTGCCCTCCTTCTCCTCCGTTGCCAATGTAGGTCGCATTGTAGATTGTCGGCTGGCTCAACGGCCGTGAATCCAAGTTGTCCACATCCCCGTCGTGCTCTCCTCCGCGATCTCCATTCGACGATATCGAAAACCAAAACTGCCCCTTGCCTCGATACCCTTGATCATAATCGTAACTATCATCCCCGCAATACGCTACAACAGCATGCTTGACTTCCACCGTCCCCCCGAAAAACTCGATCCCGTCATCCAAGTTTGCAAACACTTCCACATACTCAATCCGCGTCCCTCGTCCAACGCCGCCCAACGTCAACCCATTAATCTCATTGTCATCCGCTATCTTCGTCCCCCCATGTCGTATCGACACATAGCGCAACACTCCGGAGTTGTCCTCGTCATCATCCCCGCCAAATCTCCCCCGCTCGTCCGTCGCCGGCAACCCTTCTATGTTATCGGTGATCGGCGAACCGCTGGCCGCCGGACTATTTAACCGCGCCCGCCCCAATATAATGAGGCCGCCCCACTTCCCTTGATCCTCAGGCCCTAAATCAAACGGATCCTCCAAATCATCTTCCTCCGCCGTGAAGATGATCGGCTTGGCCGCCGTCCCCTCCGCAAAGATCTGCGACCCAGGCGACACCACCAACACGCTGGCGTTCTCCTGCTCCCCAGGCTTCCCCTTGATCACCGTCCCCGCCTCGATCCTCAACTTCGTACCCGGCAATACAAATATCCGCCCATCCAACACATACGTGTTCCCCGCAACCCAAGTCGCATCCTCCGACAACGACTCGGTTACAGCAATTTCGGCAGTTCGTCCCGGCGACAGTAGTGCGCTGGACGCCAACAATATTCCGCTAATCAGCAGATTTGAGCAAAAGTGCAACTTCGGTTTATTACTTGTCATAAATGTTACTAGTCTAATTGAGTTATGTTGTTTGTGATCAAAAATCACGGGTAAAAAAATAGAAATGAATTGTGAACTTTAGACAGCGCAATTGTTACAAAATGGTTAACTTTTTTGTTTTGAGGAAGAATCAGGCTGTTTTGTTTCCTCGCTGAATTTTCAGGGTTTTAGAATTCATAGCTTAAGGAAAAGCTAAATGCTCGGCCGCGGCGATAGGAGGCGTAAACGGCCTCTTTGCCGTCTAGTTTGCTCACCAGACGATGTTCGGCGTCGAGAAGGTTTTTGGCGGAGAATTTGCACTTCCAATTCTTCCACAAGCGCTGGGACAGAGTAAAGTCCAATGAATGCGTCGGCTGTTCCAACACTCGAGGCGATTCTTTCACCGTGAAGGCCACTCGCTCTCCAAAGACGTTGTAAAAGAAACTTGCGGTCGTGCCCCAGTCGGCGTTTTGATAAGTTAAATCTAGGTTGACGATGTAGGGCGATTGCCCTACGAGCGGACGGGTGTCTTCAGTGCCGAATTCAAATTCAAAAGGCACGGTGTTCACTTCCGATTGAACATAAGTAAAGTTGGCGCCCACAGTGAAGTCGGACAATGCCTCGTGCGCAAATTCCAAAGTTTTGCGCGCTTCCATTTCCATTCCCAGCAGGGTCGCCCCTTCTCGATTTTCGGGTTGAATTTGGCGGTCGTTCGAGATTTGGCGAAGTTCAATGGGGTGGATAAGTTTCTTGTAGAAAAGGCTCGCCGCTAATACTTCGCCGGGATTGGGAAACCACTCCCAACGAAGGTCGTAGTTATGGGCAGTGGTCATTACGAGTTCCGGATTGCCGTTAAACTTTCGCCGGTTGACAAATTCTTCGATAGCTACGTCCGCAATTTCTTTGAAGGTGGGGCGGGCGACAGTTTGGCCGTAAGCTAGACGAAAATTCATATTTTCCCGCAACTCGTAGATCAGGCTTGCCGCCGGAAGAGGGTGCATTTCGTTAATGTTCGACGGTTTGACGTCGCCTAGTTCTTTAAGCTTGTTTACCTCCATTGCCAACATGGTGGACTCGAATCGAAATCCCGTGATTAATCGCCACTTTTCAAAGATTGGCACATCCACCATTGCATAGCCGGCCTGGATCGTCTGGTCTCCTGTGTATTCATTCCTTTGTGTTTGCGTCAGGTAATAGGAAACATCGTCTCTAGCAAAAGGGCCTTGCCCGGCAGTGACTTTTCGTATGTTTTCCGGCGAGGCAAATTGGCTTATATCAATCTGAGTGATGTCATAGAATGACGAATTGGCAAACTCGCGGTACGAAAATGCGTCTTCTTGAAAATCGCGATCCGATTGGGAGAGGTAGTATCCCACTTTGAAGAAGCCTTCCCTATCGCTCCATTCCTGAAAATGCAAGGGTACGGTCGCGTCCCAGCGGAAGTTGAGGTTGTCTTCTTGGACGTTGCGAAAGAGGCGCTTGGGAACGTCTTCGGTCGATGGAGTGATTCGGCGGGAACCGTTCTCCTCCACGGTGTAGGCGATAAAGCGGAGATCAGGTTCGTTTTGAAAAGTGGAAGAGGTGGAAACATTCCACTCCATTTCTATATCTTGCCAACGGGGGAATTTGTGGTCGCCCCGAAAATGGTAAAATTGAAGTTCGCGCTCCGTGAAGTGCAGCGTCTGTCGTTCTACAGTGTCTTCGTTCAAGTTGACGCCGCGTTGAAAGGTGGCAGTGTCTTCGGCGGTTTGCGTGTATAGGAAGTTAAAGTCCACAACGTGGTTTTCCGAAAACTCGTAGGCTCCGTTGAAGAGACCGCTCCATGCGATTTCTTCGGTGCCGGTTTGCTCGTCCAGAGAGAGGTCGGATTTGAAGCCGGAAGTCGTGGCCGTGAACCGTCCTTGCTTTTTGTCTCCGTTGTAACTGAAGCCTCGATCGTAGCCGAAGCTGCCCACGATCCCTAGTTTTCTATTTCCTAACTCGATGGTGTCGCCGCTGGAAATAGAGAAACTTCCGTCCATTCCAGAACGTTCTCGTTTCACGCCCATAGCGGGGGAGAACAGACTATTCAGACGCTGAATTTCTTGGACCGCATCTTCTTTTTCCGCTGCCGAAGCCTTTCTATTTTGCACTAATTTGTCTTGTTCTAATGAGATTAGATGCGCGGGGGCGTCTTGTTCGGTGCCTCTTGAATTCCATTCGCCGGGAAGTTGTCGGGCGTTCCCGGCAAAACCGGCCAAGCCGATGCCTCCGCCTTCATAAGTCACAAAATCGTCTTCGAAGGAGGATTGCGTGTTGATGCCGCCGCCGGTGGAAAACTTGAAAAAAAACTCTTCGGGAAAGGATTTGGTGACGATGTTGACCGAGCCGCCGGTGAAGCTGCCCGCTTGATCCGGCGTGAAGGTTTTACGGGTCACGATGTTTTCAATGACTTCGGAGGGAAAAATGTCCAGTTGAACAGATTTTTTATCCGGATCGGCGCTAGGCACGTCATTGCCGTTCAAGGTTGTATTGCCGTAGCGTTCGCCCAGCCCGCGGATGAAGACGTATTTGCCGCCGATGACTGATGCGCCGGTGACTTTGGTCATGATTTCGGCGGCGTTGCCGGCGCCGGCCTGCGAGAAGAAATCCGAGCCGATGGCGTCGGTCATTGCGGCGGCGCTTTGCCGTTCGCTGAGCAAGGCGACGCTTTGATCGACGAAGGTATCGGAAATGACTTCAAATGGTTCCATTTCGTAGAATTCCGGTTTCATTTTGAGGTTGGCGGTGGAAGTTTGACCGGCGATTACCCGAACGTCGGCGACGGTGGATCGGGCATAGCCGGATTTTGAGAAAATCAATATGTGACTTCCGCCGGGAACGTTTTTCAGGAGAAACCTTCCCGACAGATCGGTGATCGTTCCCAAAGTGGTACCACGAAGCACTACCGTCACTCCAGGAATGGGAGTTCCCCCCCAAGAATCGGTCACGGCGCCGGCAATCTCGCCTCCATCATCTTGCGCCTTTAAATCGCTCCACGAAAAAAACAAGACCAAACAAAGCCCGGCGAGAATCGTTTGCGCGGGATGTCCAAGGCCGGCGATGTCCCGCCTGCTTAGAAAATTTTCTCCTCGGCTAGAAAACACTTCAAAGAATCTTTTTCGGCAACGATTATCTGGAGGGGGATCGGGCTACTCGCTCCACTGCGTCCAGATATTTTTGCACATAGTCGCGCGGGTTCGTTTTTTGGGCTTTTTGCAACAATTCCAATGCGGGATTGTATTTTTGCTGTTTTACCAGTAGTTGCGCGTGTTTCAGCCATGCGTCGGCTTCGAACCCGGAAATTTTAGCGGCCATTTCGTAGCGAAAGACGGCTTTTTCGCTTTCGCCTTCTTGAGCGTAAAACTCGCCGGCCAATAACAACGCTTCGCCGTCCAAGGGATTCTTTGAGATAATCTGCTCCAAAATTGCCAAGGCTTTTTCCCCTTCGCCGTTGGCGACAGCGGCTTGGGATTCCAACTTTAACAGCTTGGCTTCTTCTTCGCCGCTCATCGCCTCTTGATGATGTTCTTTGATTTTGCGGAACAGCTGTTCGGCTTCCGTCCAAGCGCCTTGTTCGACCAAAATTTCCGCCGCCCGCAACGAACGCCGAACACCGCCGGCCCCATCCTTTTCAATGGCGTCCAAATAAACCGGCAAGGCCAGTTCCAACGCGCCGTCTAACATGTAGGTATCGCCGAGAAGCATTAAATTGGCGAGGGTGGCCTTCTTCATTTTTCTGAGCATTTCGAAATTGACCGATGCCCGTTGGTTGTCTTCCATTTCGAGAAAGACGTTAGCCTGCAACGACCAAAGATTGGTGCTTTCGGGATTCTCCGCCAAAACTTCGTCCAGCAAGGCAACGGCCTGCGAATAGTTTTCCCGCGCGATGTGGCTCTTGATCAAGCCCAGCTTCCAATCCTGAATTTCAGGGGCAAGCAACATGGCGTTGAGGTAGGCGATCTCGGCCGAAAGGTGTTTTCCTAAGTTCAAATAAGACAAACCAAGCATGCCGTAAACGGCGGCGTTCTCGGCGCCGAGATTCAGGGCCTTGGTCAAAGACTTGGCCGCCTCCTCGTAACGTTCTTCTTGAACCAAGGCGAAGCCCAGTTGTTGATGCACTCGACGGAAGCCTGGAAATTTGCTGAGCGCCAATTCGAATTGTGGAATGGCTTTGGCGGCGTCTCCTTCCTGAAAATACAGAGAACCCAAAGCAAACGGCAACCGCGCGTTGGACGAGGGAACGATCATTTTTTGCAGGCGCCGGATGGCTTCGCCGGGATTGTCGCGCATCACGTCAACAAGTTCGTTAAACGCCTCCCGCTCTTCTGGCATTTGAAAGGGCGGCTCGATCTCAGAATTCACTCCGTAGGCGCCCATAAATTGCTTAACGAATTCGGGATTGCTCCAGAAATTTAGCCGAGTTTCCTCATCCAAACCGGCCGACTGCGCCGCCGCTCTGCTCGCAATTAGCCCCAGAAACAAGGAGAGAAACAACAGTTTAAAAAAAGACTTCCAACTCATTTGATTTGCTTAGTTTCAATATTAACGGAGATTGAAGAGAATTTGCTGACGCACATAAGAACGAACGGCTTTTCCCTCTCGAGTGCCGGGCTTGAACCGCCACTTCCGAACGGCGGCCAAAGCAGGCTTTTCAAACTCTGGCCGGCTGGAAGACTCAATGCGCGGGTCTTCCACGCGGCCTCCTTCATTCAGCACAAACAACAGAACCACGGAACCCGTAATTTTTGCCTTTTTCATTTCGAGAGGATAGCGCGGTTTGACTTGGGAAATCGGCCGAGGACGCTGATCCAGATCGGCAATGTCGAATATCGCCACTTCCGCAAGCGCTTCCCCGCCACCAAAGGCAAATCGGCTGCCGAAAACTCCTCCGCTTCCAGCACTGACGTCCAAATCCAAATCGCCTAACGACAAGGGCATCGACTGCTCGATCAATTCCGGCGGCGGCTCCACTTCTTCAGGTTCGGGCGGAGGCGGCGTTTCCATTTCGGGCGGAGGAGGCGGTGACGCGGTGTCAACCCGCATGATTTCCAGAGACCTTTTGGTGCCGCTGGAAATGAATTGCGTTAGAGGCAACACTAAAAAAACACAAAGCGTTCCTAGCAAGGCACCAAAAACCGTCAAAGGCCAACTAACGCGGGCGGAGGGAGGATTATAGACCCTTTGCATCGATCCTCTCAGAACGCTAGAAGGAACAGTTTCCCGGAAAAATGCTCGCAAAACAACGCCATGCTCATCCTCCGGAACGCTGCTCGGTGGCCAAACTCACATTCTTGGCGCCGCCAAGCTTGGCATTGTTCAGCACTTGAGCCACAATTCCGTATTGAGCGTTTTGATCTCCTTGGATGATGACCGGCAGGTCGTCGGATTGCGTCAGTCGCTTCACCAAAGAACGGACGCCTTCAACCCCTATTTCACGCCCCCCGTAAACAACCTGCCCCTTGCTCGTCACGGCCAAAAGAATGCTGTTTTTCTCCAAACTCACCGCCGACGCGGCTTGCGGCTTGTCCACTTCAATCCCCGTCTCCTCGACAAAAACCGTCGTGACGATGAAAAAAATGAGAAGAATGAAAACCATATCGATCAGCGGGGAAACGTTGATCTCGGAAATTTCCTCCGTTTCGCTGATTGAGCGACGATACTTCATCCCGCCACCGGAGAGAGGTCCAGACCGTAGAGTTCTTGCGGTTGAAAATCAGTCACGGGATCGCCGGCCGGCCCCGAAGGCGTTCCTGGTTTCTTGAATTGTTGCACCGTCCGAGTCTCCAAATGGGCGAGAAAAGCGTGATACTCGTCCCGTTTCCGCTTGAGCATTTGCACCATCATCAAGCCCGGCAACGCCACGCAGAGGCCGACTTCGGGAGGAAACAAGGCGGCGGAAATGCCTTTGGCCATCATTTCGGTCATTTCGCCGCTCCCCGCGCCGATGGACTGAAATGTCAGCAACATCCCCATCACCGTGCCAAGCAGGCCGAGCAATGGCGCCGCCGTGACCAAAATGTTGGTAAATGCGATATTGCGGTCAATGCGAGGAATCTTGGAGGCCGCCACTTCCGCAAAGCGATTTTGAATTTCCTCCAAGGATTTCACATTGTCTTGAGTGTAGCGAATGATTTCGCCAATTTCGCCTCGTCCGCTCGCCGGATCCATCACCCATCGTCCCCAAGTGGATTTTGGAATCCGGCGGAAATCCCGTTTTGCAAAATACAAGAATAGTTTTAGCGCCGAGCCGTAGATGAGGATGCTCAAAAAGCAAAGAGGCACCATCGTCCATCCGCCTGCAGTCCAAATACTCCATATGCGCTCGAAAAAAAACTCCGTCATGATTTTCCTCTCTCCGTTTTCTCTACTTCTGGCAGGCCGTTGACAAAGCCAACCGTCACTTGTTCCATGCTTCCCAAAATTCCTTTGGCCTTTCGCGAGACAATCGCATGGCAAATGAGCGCCGGCACGGCGACCACTAGACCGAATTTTGTGGTGATCAACGCTTCTGAAATCCCCGCGGACAACATTCGGGGATCCCCGGTTCCAAAAACAGTAATCATATTGAAGGTATTAATCATCCCGGTCACCGTGCCCAACAGCCCAAGTAACGGCGCCGTCGCCGCCGTCAAAGCAATAAAGGGAAGCATGCTCTGTAGCGAGGGCTTTGCGCTCAGCATGCGCTCGTAAAGAATCTCTTCGATGTATTCGGTCTTCTCCCGGCAGTTTTCAATCGCCATTGCCAAAACGTCGCCAACGACTCCTTTCATTTTGGCGGCGTGCTCTTTCGCCTTTTGAACATTGCCCGCCTTGATGCAGTTCAAGACCAGTTGCAAATCTTCGGGAGAGACCAAGCGGTTCTGCGACAAATCCGTCCACCGGAACAAAGCAATCAATATGGCCGCAATGCCCAAACCCAATATGGGAACCATCACGGGACCTCCCTTTTTCAAATGCTCCAGAAGCGTATCCTCCGTGGCGGCAATCTTCAGCGCATTTCCCAAACTGGCGTCCACCGGCAACATCCCCGAATCGGACTCCACCAACGCGCGAACGGAATTCCTTCTTTTGTCGCCTAGGTCAATCACCGTCGGTTCCGAAGAGCCAAGCTGAAGCCGCGCCAAGCCTCCGCTCTCCGATTCCTCACTAGAAAAAACGGAAACCGGCCCAACCAACACAAATTTACCCCGTTCCAAAACACCGTTCGGAGAGAGCGCTCGCCCTTCAAAAGAATCGCCTCCCATCAAGCGTTCTATCCGATCCAGAGACGCATCTAGCAAAGCCGCCTGCGCCCGCATTTTGTCAATAAACGCCAAGTCCTGATTCGCGGCTGCCGCTTTTGCCGCGTCGATGATTGCCGCATAACGCTTCGCCTCGCTGATGTGAATGCGGGTTTCAAAACTCTGGACATATTCCGAGAGCAAACCGGAAACGTAAGCGTGCTCTTCTTTCAATCCGTTCAGGTTGGATTTTAACGCATTCAGTTCGACCAGTTTGTTGTCGGCGCTCCGTTGTTTTCGGGACAATTCTTGGCGCTTTTGTATCGTGCGGTTCTCCAAGTCGTTCAGTCTCTCAGCGATGGGAACTTTTTCTGCGGCAATGGAATCCCGCAGAGAAGACAATTCCTCAAGCGCCGCCGCCAGTTCCCGGGCAGTCTCAGCGCCAATCTCCTCCAAAGACGCAGCGCGATTCCACTCGCCGGCAAAAGTCGCAACACAAACAAAAAGCAAGACTTTCAAGGAAAATTGCATACTTGCGGATTTCTTTTGCCGTTATCGAATGGTCACGGGAAGGTCCACAAACGCCGCCGGTTCGGAATTTTCATAAACGCCAATCGCCTTGGCAATGGCCGTCCCCATTTCTTTCTGAACGTGCCAAGTCCAACCGGCGGAGGAAGAAACGCCGTAGCCGCAAAACTCGCCAGTCTTGTCAACGAAATATGCCTGCCCCAATCCCAAGTACAAAACCCGCGTCTGCACTTCGGCGCCAGACTCGGTCTTTCGCAACTCGGAAACAACGGTGAAACTGCCGTTAAATTGGTCTAACTCTGCCAAAATTCCCACAATGTTCTGCAACCGGACAGACAAACTCGACTTGGTGTTCTCGGCATTCTTAGGAATCCGGTTGAAAAAAGGCGTGATTTTTTCGACAGCAGGAGCGGGAAATCCCGGCGCCAAACCACGAAGTTTACCCTCCAACTTGCCAAGAGCTGCCCTCAACTCGCCTCCGGCCCGCTCCAAAGCCTCCTTTTCCTTTTGGACTTCCGCCAATTCCTTGTCCGTTTGGCTACTGCCAGAATCCACCTGCTCCAACTGTTGATCTAAGGACTTCAGCTCCCGTTCAAACGCCGCAATGGACTGGCCAAGAATCTCTTTCTCCACCTTCCAATCGCTTCGCGCCTCGGCAATCATCTTTTTGGTTTCCACCCATTTCTCCACCACCGAGCGCGTGGAATCCAAAACCGACCCCGACCAAACAACGCCCGCGCAACACCACAAGCCAATCCCAATAAACCAAAAAGACTTCATTCGCTTGGCTAGATTCCATTCGAAAAGTGACGAATAAAACACGGTATTGTTACGATTTTGTAAAAATCAGCGAATCCGCTACCGTCCTCCGTCTTCTTCGGTTCCCTAAGAAACGAAGTTTTCAACGCTTTTTTCTGGTCAAAAAGAGACCAGCCGGGCTATGAAAGGAACCGGCCCAAGACAAAATCATGAAAAACAAACATAGACGCGAATCTGCGACGATTTCTTTTGAAAGACGCCGTTTTCTCAAAACCTTCGCAACCGCGCTCGGTTCGCCAATTGTCTTTGGAAACCAAACTCCCCCCGCGCTCTTTTCCCGCCTTTGGGCGCAAGAAGCTTCCCGCTTGCCGGAATCCAAACGGCTGCTGACCCTGCTAAGCGACCGGCCGCTCAACGCCGAAACGCCAGTCCACTTGCTGGATGACGCCGTCACTCCCAACCACCTTCACTTTGTTCGAAACAACGGACATATCCCCAACCGCGCTCTTTGCGGCAACTTCAACGGCTGGCAACTCACCGTCGATGGCGAAGTCCGCCGCCCGCGCCGCTGGACTCTGGACGCCTTGCAACAAGAATTCGAACACTGCGAAGCCCAAATCACCGTTGAATGCGCCGGCAACGGCCGCGCCGGTTTCCATCCTCCCACGCCCGGAAACCAGTGGACGTTAGGCGCAGTCGGATGCGCCCGCTACCGCGGAGTTCGCTTGGTCGACATCCTGAACGCCGGAGGCCTCAAAAACTCCGCACACTACGTCGCCTACTACGGAGAAGACCCCCACCTCAGTCGCAATCCCAAACGCGACGCCATCTCTCGCGGAGTTCCCATCCAAAAGGCCCTTGACCCTCACACTTTGCTCGCTTGGGAAATGAACGGAAAACCGCTCCCCGCCGAACACGGTTTTCCCCTGCGGCTCCTTTGTCCCGGCTGGCCAGGCTCCACTTGCGGCAAGTGGATCCACCGCCTTTGGGTCCGTGACCGCGTACACGACGGCGCCAAAATGACCGGCTCTTCCTACCGAATGCCCAAGCATCCCGTCGCCCCCGGAAAAACCGTTCCCGAAACAGACATGGAAATCATCACGCTCATGCCCGTCAAATCGATGATCACCTACCCCGAAACCCGCTCAAATACATCCATTCGCGCCCCGCTTGAAATCCGAGGCAAAGCCTGGAGTGGAACCGGCCGTGTACAACAAGTGGACGTCAGCTTCAACTTCGGCGCCCGTTGGCATCCCACAACCTTGTCTCCCGCACCCAACCGTTACGCATGGCAAAGTTGGACAACCCGCCTTCAACTCCCCAGCAAAGGCTATTACGAAATCTGGGCCCGCGCCACCGACGACCAAGGAAACGCGCAACCAATGATCGTTCCCGGCTGGAACCCCAAAGGCTACCTCAACAACGCCATGCATCGAATCGCTGTCCATGCCGTTTAACGCCTCCTCTCAACCATGCCCGCCCGCCCCTGCCTCTTTCTCCCAAAACTCCTCCTCCTCAGCGCCACCTTATCCCTCGGCGAAGACAAACCGGAATCCAATCAACCAAGGCCGGAACCCCGCACTCAACAATCGACAATCCAAACGACAACCCACAATTGGAATTGGGCAAACATCCCAACCTTCTCCACAGCCAAGGGAACAAAATTCCCACTACTACGGAAAAGACACAAACTTGCCCAGAACACCAACGCAACCACTTCCACCCAACCATACCCACCGCGCCTCACAAAAAATTCAGAAACAGAAAACAACCAACGCAAAACAACGTCAAAAACGCCAGAGACAAAAGAAAATCAACAACCAGCGGACGACAAAAATTTGCCCCGCAACCCGACCACTACACACTCCCCAGCCTCCGCAAAAACTCCGCCGCAATCTCAAAACAACACCCTTCGACAAGGACAATCCCTAGTAACCACCCTCTGCGCCTCTTGCCATTCCACTATGCTCGTCTACAACGCCCGCAAAACCAACGTCGATTGGAGAAAAACCCTGTCAAAAATGGAAACCCAAGGAATGCCCAAACTACCTCTCTCCTTGCAAGAACCTCTAATCCAATACCTAACAACAGCCCTTGGCATCCCAATCGACAACTCTCGCCAAAACTACGGCCCTTGGGCAGATCGCCGAAACACCAATCCCCTCTGGTAAAACACCACCGGGCACTCATACAAGCAGATTAGACCACGCACTCTCCAACAAATAAACATCCCCTCAGGACAATCCAAACACCCCCTCTTTTTCTACCCCCATCGGCGAGGCAACAAGATTCTGCCAAACCAACAATCTTCCCAATCCTTCTTCTATGCCTCCATGCTGCCTTGTGATAGCGCCCATTCACCCCGTAGATTTGCAAAAACCCAAACAACCCTTCCTGCAAAGTGATCGACCATCAATCGTGATTAACGCCGGCAATCCGTAATCCGCAATCGCCAGCCAACCTCTCTACTTCTACAACCTCCTACCAAACCAACCACTATACAATCCATAATTAGCATTCAGCAGTTTACAATGCAAAAACAGCAAAGTCCTCCCTCTTTTTTGCAAAGTCATCGCCCAGTGATTTGCCCTTTCACATCCCCTCGCCTACTTCTCCCTTTTGCCCCCTTCATTCGCATCCAAAAAACGCCAATATCTAAACCAACAAACTCCCCCCCCCCCCTCACTTCTCAACAGCTAGAAACTAGCACGTTCCTAGCCAAGCATTCCCAATCAGCAAAATCAATCCCACCTCTTTAGCGCTCCTTGCGGTTTTGCCTTCCCTTCGCTTGCGCTGTTCCTTTCATTCCACAATCTATTTCCCTTGCTCTCGCATCCCGGACTCACTCTCTGCGAATGCCAACAACCCAACTACTCCAAAACCAACCTCAACCGTGAACCATAAAACTCCCATAGAAACACTTCCTCTCCACTTGTCAACCCAACAACGGCTCCTTCCCCCTCACCTAACACCAAACCTCCCAGAAACCCTAACCACCAAAACCTTCGTTTTCACAACGGCAAGCCAAAGGAAGAATTTCCTCCTCCGCGATTTCTCTTTTTCCGCTTTTTTGCGAATTCAGCCACTAACCCAGCCGACAATAACCAATCGAACTTCTTCAAAACTAAAAACCCATCTTCGCGCCCTTTGCAGTTTTGCACTCCCTTCCCCTGCGCCATTCCTCCTTCAAAATTCTCTCCCTCCACAAAACACACTTTCCGCACTGACTACTAACCCAAGAAAACACCAACCACCAAAACTTTTTCCCGCAACGGCAAATGGGATGACGCGCTTCTTGGCGCACTTTGCCGTTTACAACAAACTTTCTTTCCTCTTTCCTCTTTTCTTCCTTTTCCCATTTTGAGGGTTCACACAGAATGGGCAGGAGACTGCGAACAAGCCAGATCAAATTGCGAAGCATTGCTTGACACCGGGCGAATCAGAGTTCCTCCAAAGGCCGAACTCGCCTTGCGGATGCCTTTGTGGATTGGTTCGCAACCGCAGTCTCTTAGATTTTGAAACTAGTTCGTTGGACGAGGTTGGATTCCGTTTGAGGCTGTTTTATTCGTTCTTTCCTATCCACGAAAGAGAAGACACGACGAAGAGCATGCGCCTTGTTTGTGTCAAAACGGAAGCAACGAGCATCAGCCAGAAGTCTTTTTTAGCTGTGTTTGTTGTGTTGGCGCTTTCTTCTCCTGTTCTCATCCAACAAAGCTGAGCGCAGTTATATATTGTCTCTACCATAGCCAAAACAAGGCCAACCAGACTCTCTGGATGTTTAGTGGTTCTTTCACCACCGCGGCCACTCAAAATGGCCTCCAAAACATCCCAACCTCCCCAACCTCCAATCATTCCCCCTAGCTGAGCCGCTTGCGAATTTATGAACTCCTTCAATAACAGATGCGTTGACAACGCTAGCAAGCCCAAGGATGCGAACTTTCCGCATTCTTTCTGATTGGCTAACTCTAATATCAAAGACATCGATTCGGCAAGAAAGAGAATTTCGGGCAAAGGCAGAACCAACGCCAACATTGACTTTTCTCCTAGTGTCTCAACGCGCCGATGATTAGCATCGCCAGCGCTAACAGCCGAACTATTGAGCATTTTCTGGTGGACTACGATAATCCATACGACGCCCTTGGGAATTCGCATGTTCAGCCGTTTGTTCTATTCTATCAATCCGCCTTCGTCTTGGGTGGGAGCAAGCTGGATCAACAAATCCATTGGCGACTTTTATACGCAAAGCGAGAATAATTCTGGGGCCTTATTATGTCTCTCCTAATCAAAGAGCAGAGGCTTACGGATCCTTCCTAGCGGCCAACAGCGTTGGCTTGGAGCGGGTTGTCGTCCACAGCAGAATCATTCTCAAACTCAAAGAATACGCATTTGCGTTTGATTTGTTTGCATTGGCTTTTGTGCTTGTCCGCCGCCACTTTCATAAGAAACGCCAAGCAACCGCAACTTCGTAGCCGTTGCTAGCGGTCGGTGATTTATAGCCGCTAGTCTCTGGGCTGACGGGAATTTGTTGTTTTGACTTTGCCGTTTGCTTTGCTTTGCTTTCATCTTTTTGAAATCGAAGTTTTTTGTTTCATAAAAAGTGATGAATTTGGAATTTTGGAGGCGGATTGCGGAAACACGTTTTAGGAAGCAATAGCTTGAGTCTCGTTGTGTTTTTCCTTTATGCTGAATGCGTTCTGCGAAATTTTGCGCAAAGATTGCCGATCGAGAGGAACTTTTATTAGAAGATCCGTGAAGATTCTTCGCCATTCTGGATTTACTTTGATTGAATTGTTAGTTGTGATCGCGATCATTGCGATCTTGGCCGGCATGTTGCTTCCGACGCTCAGTCGCGCCAAATTTCAAGCCAAAACAATCCACTGTACTTCGAATTATCGCCAATGGGGTTTGGCGGCGGTAATGTATGCGGGAGATGACGCGCGGGAACGGTTTCCTTCGGCAGAAATGCCGATGACGGGATTGAACCCGTGGGATGTAGGAATTGGTTTTCCCTCGCTTGTGGAGCCTTACGGCATGACCGTTCCGATGTGGTTTTGTCCCGTGCGGCCAAAGGAATTTCAAGGAGCAGACCAGTGGTTTCGGGAAAACGGCGGGGAAGGGCATGGAATACAAACGGTGGAAGATTTGAATGCTTATCATCGTCGTCGATTTGGGAATTTTTCCATTATTTTTCATAGTTGGTGGGTGCCGCGAAAAGCGGGCGGAAGGCGATGGTTTCCCGTGCCGCAAGGTGCGAGTGGCGACAATGCGCATTTGCATGAAGACGGATGGCCGCTGAAGCAAAGTGATCCTCGCGTTTCTCGTCAACCTATTCTTACGGATCAATGCCAGCACGCGGTTGCCGCCGGCCCGCCGGATTTGGAAAAAGCGGAAAGAGGCCATCCTTACCGAGGACAAGCGCAGTCCGTGAACCTGCTTTTTGGCGACGGGCATGTGGAAACCCGTTCCAGAGGCCGTCTCGAATGGCGATACTCCGGAAATTGGCATAGTTTCTACTAAACAAAACTGGGGCAAGCAGCTGGAATGAACCGCAAAATTCACGATTCGGCTTTTTTACCTCGATATGCTAAATTGCAAAATTCTCGAAAGAATGGATAAGATGCCAAACCCCTTGGCTTTTCCCGTTTGATTTTTTGAACTGCTGTTAACAACCTTCACTTTTCTCGTTTTTTCCTATTCGTTTCTGTTTTTCAGATCAAGCCTCCTTTCCTTAACTGCGTTGACCAAAAGAAAAACTCCGCTTTCAAAAGAATGGAAGCGAAGGAAAAATCCAAGCGCCATTGACCAACGATGGAGAGCGGCGCAACTGCGAACCGCAAACCGATTGGCGGCGGCGAATGACTGGCTGCCGGCTTGATTGGCCAGAGGCTACGAAGCGGGGGCTTGTTGCCGTTTCTTTTGGAAGTGGCGGCGGATAAGGACAAAGGCAAGGGCAAACAAGCCGAGGATGAGGGCGTATTGTTCGGGTTCGGGGATGACGGCGCTGTGAACTCGGAACTGAAAGGTGTTGGCCGGACGGGAGAAAAAAGTGCCGGTCTGGGTAGGAGGCGACAGGCTGTTGAAGGTTCCCGCATTGAAGTCGCCAATGGGTTTGGCCAGCAAGCCGGCGCCTCTCCAATTCATTCCTTCAGTTGAAGACTCGCCGTAATTGAAGGCAGTGCTGACGCGCGGGCCGATCCCGTTGGTGGCTCCGTGCAAAAACATATGCGAGATGGTTTGGGTGTCGGCGCCGATGCGAAGCGTGGGCGTGTTGGTGGCGTTGGCGGCAAAGAGCTGCGGTCGGGTTCCTCCGGGGATTCTTCTTCGGATGGAGTCATAATCTTTGGGATAGTTGGTGCTGGAGGAAGAGACCGAGAAGGGAGTAAGGGCGAGAACGGCGTTGTTGGGCGTGTTGGCGTTGAAGGGACTGGTGGAGAGTCTGGCGGTGTCCTGCTCATCGTAGGCGTTGCCGGAAGAAGTTCGGATGGTGCCTTGGGAGTAGTTGGTGGTGGCAAAGAGGGTGAAGCTTCTATCGGCGATGGAGGAGCCGCTAAAAATCCAGAGAGTGTGCGTTGTGGGGTTGTCTTGGCTGGGATAGACGTCGATGTAGATTTGGGCTTGGCTTTGTTCCAAAGGAACAAGGGAAAACAAAGCCGTTGCTATGAAGGCGCCCAAGGCGAAAGGCTTACGGTTTGCGGGGGGGGGGGGGGGGGTATTTCTCATGATGTTAAAAAATCGGCTGCTAATTATTTCCAAAAACAAAATATGCAAATAAAGAACCACTATTTCCAGCGTTTGTCAACTTAAAAAATGAATTTTTTTCTTTGGAATGGAGAAAAAGTCTGATTTTCGCATTTTTCGCGCGTTTTTTTGGGGAATTTTGTTTGTCGCCGCTTTGGTTTTAATCTTCGCCGGCCGTCGGTTGGTTGTTGTTTTCGTTGAGAATGGACGACAAGGCTTCCATGCATTTTTGGTTTTCTGTGGATGTGCCGATGCTGATTCGGAGCCATTCTGGCAAGCCGTAGGCGTTCATGGGACGGACGATGACGCCTTTTTTCAGGAGGGCTTGGTAGGTTTTTTGGCCGTCGCCAACGCGGAGGAGAACGAAGTTGGCGAAGGATGGAATGTAGGGCAGGCGTTGCGCTTGACAAAATTCTTGGAATTTTTCCCGTTCTCGACGGTTGTGGAGGCGGGATTTTTCGGCGTGCGCCAAGTCATTCAAGGAAGCGAGCGCCGCTGTCTGCGCTAGGGCGTTGACGTTGAAGGGTTGGCGGATTTTTTCCAGAGCGCGGATGAGTGTTTCTGTTCCTAGTGCGTAGCCCAGTCGCAAACCGGCCAAGCCGTGTATTTTGGAAAAGGTTCGCATCAGCAATAGGTTTGGCGTTTTGTTTTTGCGGATTTTCGACAGGAGGTTTTGCGGATGGTTGAGATATTCGATGTAGGCTTCGTCGATCACGATGAGGATGCGTTGGGGGATGCGATGGATGAGTTCTTCGATGGTGTCGGCGTTGGCCAAAGTTCCCGTGGGGTTGTTGGGGTTGGCGATGAAGAGGGCTTTGGTGGCCGGGGTGATGGCTTGAATCATTGCGATGACGTCGCTGCCGTAGTTGGATGCCGGGGCGGTGATTACTTCGGCGCCGAATAGCCGGGCTACGAGGGGATAAATCGCAAAGCAGTATTGGGAAACGACGATGTTGTCGCCCGGATTTAGAAGGGCATGGGCGACGAATTCGATGAGTTCGTTGGAGCCGTTGCCTAAGAGGATGTTGGAGGGGGAGAGGTTTAGAGTTTGGCTTAGGCGGTATTTTAGGGCGGAGGCGTTGCCGTCGGGGTAAAGATTGATGGTGGGGGCGGTGTTTTGGATGGCTTGGATGGCGGTTGGGGATGGGCCTAAGGGATTTTCGTTGGAGGCGAGTTTGGCGATGTCGGCGGGGGAGAAGCCATGTTCGCGGGCGACGGCTTGGATTGTTTTTCCGGGGCGATAGACGGGAAGGCGGTGGAGCGAGGGGTTAAGTTTTAGCATGCGGATTTTGGAGTTCAAGCGATGGCGTTCAAGATTTTGGCGACGTCGACTTGGGAGCGAACCAAGTCTCGGATCAGCGAGATTTTGGCTGCATCGTCGGGGCGGGTTTTCACGATGATGTCTCGGACTTTCAAGGCGACTTGGTAGATTCCGGCGCTGGTGAGAAGCACGGGAGAGGAGATTGTCCGAATCTGTTCGAGCATTGGGTTGGAGGGTTTCCAATTGTCCGTCAAAATTATTCCGGCAAGTTGCTGGGAAACTGCGGGCGGCGTGTTGCAGGCTATGGATTCGAGGATGTCTTCTCGGTCTCCGGGAAGGATTAGCAAGACGCCCTCGGAAATAAACTCCTTCGCATGCGGCGCGCTCATGGCGCCAATGACCACTTTGCGGACGATGTTGTGAATGAACTTTCGTCCATGGAATAGCTCTGCGCCGAGCGTTTCCTGAATCAAATCTATGGTCGGGCTGGACAATAATTGCGCATGAGGAATCACTCCCAACAAGTCTAAGCCCCGCCTTTGGAGGCCTTTTTGAACAAATTCTGTAATTGTCTTCATTTTGTCCGGCGCTACTTTGTTTAGAATGACGCCGATGATTTCGACGTTTTCTTTTTCAAAAAGGGCTTGGTTGAGGGCGATTTCGTCGATGGGTCTGCCGATGCCGCCGCGGGTGACGATGACGACTTTGGCGTCGACTAACTTGGCTACTCGAGCGTTAGAGAGAGCGAAGACAGAACCCACTCCCGCATGGCCGGAGCCTTCGCAAAGGACGAGGTCTTTTTCCCAAGCGACGCGGTCAAAAGCCTGCTGAATGCGGGCGGCTAAGGCGTCGTAGTTGGGGGTTCGCAGGCAGTGTTTGGTAAAATCGTTGGCCACGGCGATTGGGCTCATGTCATCCAGCGGACAGTTAAGCCGATAAACTTGGTCCATCAGCACGGTGTCTTCGTCTATTTTCTGGTGGTGGACGTCGACGAAGCGTTGGCCGACTGGCTTGATGTATCCGACTCGCGGGTAGATTTGCTGGATTGCCGCCAGCAATCCTAATGCGGTGGTGGTTTTGCCGTCGTTTTGCCGAGTGGCAGCCACAAAAAGCCGCGGCGTTGTTGAATTTTTTAGAACTTTCACGGCGCCGTCAATCCAAAGGCCGGCCGAGTTTCGCCCGGCAGTTGATCTCCGGCTCCCGGAAAAAGTTTTGAATATTCAATGGACTGCATGCCGATAACGGCTGCCACGCCAAGCACGTCGTGGGCATTAGAACCCCGCGAGACATCGCCGGCCGGGCGATCCAGTCCCAGTAAAATCTGCCCGTAGGCATTGGCCCGCGCCGCGTATTGGACCATTTTGCTGGCGATGTTTCCTGAATTGAGGTCGGGAAAGATCAAGACATTCGCCCGCCCCGCCACGCGGCTGTTCGGAAGTTTGATTTGAGCAACTTCGGGAATGAGCGCGGCGTCCACCTGCAGTTCTCCGTCAAAATCGGCCACCAGCTGCATTTCTTGCGCTCTTTGCCGCGCTAGAGTCGTCGCCGCTTGAATGCGGGCGATGCCGCTCTGCTTTGCGCTGCCCATTGTGGAGTAGGAAAGCATGGCGACTCGCGGGCGGCTGCCGTGAAGATGATGCGCCAAATGAGCCGTCGAAACAGCAATATCCGCCAGTTGTTGGACCGAGGGATGGGGAATCACCCCGCAATCTCCCATAAACAGAACGCCGCTCTCTCCGAAGCGGGTATCTTCTAGTTCCAAGATTAGGCAACTGGAAGCGGTTGTTTTGGGGGGCGCTACTTGGATGATTCGAAAGAAGGGGCGTAGCACGGATCCCGAGATTTCGCTGGCGCCCGAAACGATTCCGTCCGCTTGACGCATAGCCACCATCATAGCGCCAAAGTAGTTGGGCTGCGCCATAACCTGCCGGGCTTCCGCTAAGGACATCCCTTCTAGATTGCGCAAACGAACAAAGCGCCGGCAAAAGCTGTCCAAATCGGCGCTGTCTTTGGGATGGATGATCCGAACTCCTTGCAGGGAGATGCCTAAGTCAGCAGCGATTTTCTTGATTCGGGATCGGTCGCCCAACAAAATTGGCGCGCCCAGCCGAAGCGAATAAAACTGGCGCGCCGCCTGTAGAATTCGAGGCTCTTGACCTTCGGGAAAAACAACGCGCTTGGGGTGGCGTTGCAGTTTTTCCATAATGCCGGCGATAAATCGCATCTCTCGTTATTAACGCGGTTCGAAACAAATCGCAACCGAACCCTTTGCCTTGGGCCAGCGCCGCCGGCAAAGCATCGGAAGGAATCCGAGAACCGCGTCAAGGCGTCGTCAAGGCGTCGTAAAGCGCAATAATCCGAGCAACCATTGTCTCCGCCGCAAACTCTCTCTCCACAAAAGCTCGCCCTTTCCTTCCAAAAGCCTCGCGCAAACCGGGATCCCGCGACAAACGCAGAATCTTTTCGGCCAATTGGCGCGTGTCGCCCACAGGAATGAGATAGCCGGATTCGCCGTTCCGGCAAACTTCTCCGGCGCCGTCCGAATCCATTGCAATCACCGGTTTGCCGGCCATGAACGCCTGCGGGATGGCCCGCGGCAATCCCTCGCGCCGAGAGAGATGCACCACTACGTCCATAATCCCAACCAGACCGGCCACTTCCTCTGGACGCACCAAACCCGTAAAAACTACACGATCAGCAACGCCTCGAGCTCTTGCAATTCTTTCAAACCGCTCCCTCCACTCGCCGCCGCCAACCAACAGCAGCTTGGCTTGCGGGTTCTCCGCAAAAATCCTCGGCGCGACCGCAAAAAGATCGTCATGCCCTTTCAAGCGAAATAAGCGCCCCACTTTGCCAATAACGAAATCGCCGGGAGCAATGCCGAGCCGTTCTCGCAAGGCAAGATCATTCTTGGCCCGAAGGAATGCCCCCAAATCAAAGCCGCTGAAAATCTTGGAATACTGTTCTGCCCGGCCAATTCCAGCGCAAAGATATTGCTCGCACATGGATTGAGCAACCCCGATGAAATGGCTTGTGCAGGCGCCCGCAATTCTCTCCACCATCCTGAACAGCAGGTTGGGAAGAAATCCTTGAAACGAGCCAAAAGAAGGGCCGTGAATGGTGTGCACAATCCGCCGCACGCCAGCCGAGCAAGCAGCCAGCCTTCCAAGAATTCCGGCCTTGCCGCTGTGCGTGTGGACAATCGCCGGTCGACGCCGCAAAAAGTGCCTTCTGAGATGGAAAAACGCCCGCAAATCCCGCACGGGAGAAACGGGACGCACCAAGTCCGGCACAAGAGTCCACAACCCCAGTTCCCCGTCCACCAAGCTCTGTAGGCTTCCCTCCGGTTGCTCGACCGGCGTCGGCCCGCTAATTAACTCCGCTTGATAGCGGGAACGATCCCGAAGTCCAAACACGGTCGTTATCGTGTTCTCTTGCGCTCCCCCCACAATCAAGCGAGTAATCACGTGGCTGACCAGCATGCAAAAGACGCTTTATTGCCCCTTGATCTCGACCAGAGCATTGCGGACCTCGCGATACTGATCCGTTTCTGAAGGCGCCAATTCCAAGTAACGCTCAAAATGGGAAACAGCGGCCGACACATCGCCAGCCGCCCTGGCGATTTGCCCCAGTCCATAATAAACCGCGTGGCGATCCGGCAACGCTTCAGCCACTGCTTCGTAGTCCCGCTTGGCGTCTTCATAGTCCCCCATGCGATAACAAGAGATGGCGCGATTCAAGCGAGCATCAAAATTTTCCGGATCCGCTTCAATCACTTGATTCGACAGCTCGACCGCTTCAGCATACTGCCCCATTTGCATGTGCACCACGGCCTTGTTTTGCAACAAGTAAGGAGCATTGGGCGCGGTGGCCAGATGCCGATCCAGAAGTTTCAAGGCTTCTTCGTTCTGTTCCGTCAACATGTAAAATCGAAACAAGGTGTCTAGGTAAACTTCGTTATTTGGATCGTCCACCAAGGCAGATTGGAGGATTTCTTCTCCGGTTTTGAAGGATGCGGCTTGCCGAGCTTCATCTCCCGCCACCGCCGCTTTGCTGCCCATTTCGTAATGCCCCCAAGCTTCTAGACGAATCAACCCCGTTTTTTGAACGGGAGATAAATGGAGGTTCTTAGCTCGGATAGACTCAATCTGCTTCAGGCTCTCTTCTGGAAAGCCGGATACCCAAAGGCTTTCAGCATATAATAACTTCGTTTCGATGTCCGAAGGATCCAAAACAGAAGCCCGCTTGTACTGCAACATTGCCTGACGGTGATTGCCCCATTGCCCGCCTTGGGACAATTTGCCGCCAAACAATCGGCAAAACTCAGGGGTATCCACCGGGCCGTTGGCCAGCATAAGCTGCTCGTCGCCTCCATAGTTCTTTTGAATAGATTGATTCTCCGCCGAAGTGAAGACGGCCGGCTCAGCGCCTGCCTCCCCCCGCAAAATTTTGTTCTGCTTCAAGTTCACTTTGGCGCAAAGATTTTCAGGATTCCAGATCAAGGCCCGCTCAAAAGCAGCCTGCGCTTCCTCAAGCCGGCCAGCCCGTTGCAAAGACACCGCCCAAACATTTTGCTCCCGAGAAAGCCAAGCGCTCAATCCGCGGTTGGTTGGACTCCGCACTCCCAAAGATTCGCCCAACTTGCGGGCCACTTCATTCCAAAAATCCTGATTGGATTCAAGGTCGTCCGCAGTCCTCGAAGGCGGATCCACTTGTCCTTCGCCATAGGCCAACAGTTCCGTAACCAACCCTTTCTGGCTCGAATAAAAAACCTCAAAATAAAGCCCAAAACTGTAATGAAGATAATAGACAGGATAATCTCCCTTTTTCTTCCCATCCGCCAATACGGAAAGCAAGGAAAGCTTGTTCAATCTTTCTGGAAGACCATCGTCGGTGAAGACATCCGGGAACTCTGCTTTCAAGGATTCCCGGACTTGCTTTTCGTAAAATTCCGTTTGAAGCAAATGCGTGTCGATAAATACGTAACTTCGATCCCGTCCGCTTCGCGCCAGTTCCGATTGAACAAGCAAAATAGGATCAGCCCTGTCGGCCAAAATAATCGCCGCTGTTTCCGGCAGATTCCGAACCAAAAACGCCGCAAAATCAGCCAGTAAAACGCTTTTGTTGCTTCGCCAAATTGCAGCCCCGTTTTGGAGCAACAAACCCGCAGAAGAACCAAGCACGCCCAGCCACAACAAAACGCTCACCACAACATTCAGAAAGCGAAACTCCCTGCTTATCTTTCGATGAGAACGGGAGGGCCTTTCCCGAAAGACCAACAGCACATAGCCCGAAAAGTAGCCAACAGCCAAAGCGCCAAGATAGGAAAAAGTCAAAAATTCTATCGGAAGACTACTCAACAGAGGATCCGAATTCTTCGGGCGAAGCAAAGGATCAAAAGCCATCCAAACGCACATCCCCAAAAACACAAGATGCATCAGCCGAAAAAGAAAATTGGCAAGCATAGACCCGACAACGCTTACATCCCCAATGGAAGAGGGAAAGCGAATCCCCATCACAAGAAGCGGAAGCGCCCACAACAACGACTCCAACAAAAAACCAGTTTTAGGCAGGCTAAAATACAACTTCGCATCTCGGAATTGCAGCTTGAGCAATTCCACAAAACTCACCGCGCTGGAATCCTGCATCCAAATAAGCCAAGGAAGCAGAAAGTAAGTCGACAACCCAACGACGCCCAAACCCACCACCCGCCCCATGAACTCAGGCCGAAAAGACGGCACGCCCTTCATCCAAATCAAAGCGCAAACCGCCAACGGAAAATAGCCAATAAAAACCCAATCGCTCGGAATGGCAAAACCATAAAGCAACGCCACTCGATAAAGCCACCGATCCTCTTGATATAACCGAAACTCCAGAAAACAACGAACAACACAGGCAAACACAAACACCGACAAAATCTCTCCCATAAACGCCGTGGACTCCCTCCAAAACGCCCACTGAAAACCGCAAAGCAAACAGGCAAACAAAGGCGGCATCCAAGCCGTCCTAAGGCTCAACAACGAGTAATCACTCCGCTCCCGCTGGCGTTGCTCCCTCGTGCGGTCGTGGGGAAGCAAAACCACCGAACGCGCCAACTGCCCAAGCGCCAACGCACTCTAATACTCGCCGGCGGCTGTGACGGCGAAGTCGTTGATGGGATAAGGCAAAGTGCCTTGCCCGCTCCAAGAAACAGCGTTGCTTGTGGAATAATTCAGCGCCGAACCAGCCACACGAATGCCGAGCGCGTCAAAAGTCTCATCATTTCGCAAGTGAATATGGCTGATGGTTCGAGTCCTGGACGGTGTAGTGATCTGCGGCAAGCTGTTGGTATTTGCCGTCAAAAGATGATTATTTGACGGAGCAGAAGGAAGATAACGGGCAGGGGCGTTCGTCGGAAAGAGGAGGTCGCCGGAGGAGGAGAACGGCACTATGCCTCCCGAGTTTTGCCAATCGAAATCCTGCGATAAAACTGTCTTGATGCTTGTTGAGTTGATGCCGAAAAGCGGATGATCAGTGGAGCTGCCGGAGAAAGTCCAGACGGTTGTATTGTTGGTGTCGCTTTGGAGGGGATTGATGGTGAGAATCAACTGCGCTTGGCTTTGCTCCAAAGGCGCGAAGGGCAACAAACAGGCAGCCGCCAAAGCCGTTAGCAGAACAGACTTATTGCCGATGCCCGATTTTCGGCAAATTCGGCTTCCTAGCGTTCAAACGTTTTTGATTTTTCATAATAAAAAATAACTAAATAACCGTAAAAACAAACTGACTTTCTAATAAACGAATCGACAATGCAACTCAATTCGCAATGCGATTTACGCTTTTGAATATCCTTTCCTTTGCCCCGCGTCAAGCCGAAAAATGCGAGAGGATAGCGTTTTGGGAAGTTGGAGAAGGGGCGGCGCGGTCGTTTTTCAGGAGATTGTTGACTGCGAAGGACGCAAAATCTCTGATTGTTTTGGCGTCGAGGCAACAAGCGTGAGGAGGAATTGTGAATGACGATGAGGTGTTGGAAAATGAAGAAGTTTGAGATTGGAAAGTTTTTCATTTTCTTTTGAATGTGAGAGAGCGGCTTTTTTGTTCTTCTTGAAGTCTGCGTGGATTTTGGCTTTTACGAAAGGGCGATTCGCGTCTATAAGTGAGCCGGTGATTGCGTTGCTTGACTATGGCTCGGGGAATCTTCGAAGCGTTCATAAAGCCTTGATCGCCGCCGGAGCAAAAGTCGGGTTGGTTCGCGGTCCGGAAGATTTTGCGGCGGACTACTTGGGAATGGCGTTGCCGGGGGTTGGGGCATTTGACGACTGTGTTTCCGCTCTCCGAAAGCAGGGGCTTTGGTCTTGCGTTTTGGATCATATTCGAGGTGGAAAATGGTTTCTCGGCATTTGCGTTGGCTATCAAGTTTTGTTTGAACGGAGCCGCGAGTTCAACAGCCGCGCGTCCGGCTTGGGCATTTTCAAGGGGAGCGTGGTGCGTTTTCCTGCCGATGAAGCGCGGAAAGTGCCTCATACTGGTTGGAATCAGTTGGAAATCCGCCAACCGGAATGTCCGTTGTTTCGGGGAGTGCCGGATCGAAGCGCCGCCTACTTCGTGCATAGCTATTATCCTGAGCCTGTTGATGAGGGGATTGTTTCCTGCCGAACCGAATACGGTCAGTGGTTTGCTTCGGCGGTTTGGCGGGACAACGTTTTTGCCACGCAATTTCATCCGGAAAAGAGTCAGGCGGTGGGGATGCGAATGCTGCGAAACTTTACGGCTTTGACGAAAGGCTCCTGAATTCATTTTTTCTTCTTGACTCCCCTTGCCAAGCATGCTATTTGTTTTCCTGGTTTAAATTAACGACGGAATAGATTCAAATTGAAATCAGACAGTTATGGCACACGAATTACCGAAACTTCCTTACGCAACGGACGCCTTGGAACCCCATATTGACGCTCGAACCATGGAGATTCACCACGGCAAACATCACGGGACTTATGTGGCGAAACTCAACGCTGCGCTTGAAGGACACCCGGAATTGGCGAGCAAATCCCTCTGCGAACTGCTCCGCGGACTCCATTCCATCCCAGAAGACATCCGCAATGCCGTGCGCAACAATGGCGGCGGCCACGCGAATCACTCCTTTTTCTGGCAAATTCTAGGTCCCAACGCCGGAGGCTCGCCTGCCGGCGCTTTGGCCGAAGATATTCAGGCGACCTTTGGCAGCTTTGACGGCTTCAAAGAAAAATTCGAAGCCGCCGGCATTGCCCGGTTCGGCAGCGGATGGGTTTGGCTGTTCGTCAACCAAAAAGGCCAATTGGAAATCAGCTCTTCTCCCAATCAAGATAATCCTCTCATGTACGAAAAACCGATGATTCAGGATAATCCTCTCACCGGAAAACCCGGACTTCCCGTTCTGGGTTGCGACGTCTGGGAACACGCTTACTACCTCAAATACCAAAACCGCCGTCCCGAATACCTCAAAGCCTTCTGGAACGTGGTGAATTGGGACGAAGTCGGCCAAAGATACGAGGACGCAAAAGCTGACGCATTAGCACGCGCAGGCTTGCAACCCGGCGGGACGGAAAACGCAAGCTGATCTTGAACACGCCGCAAAATTGCTTGAGCGGCGGCAACACAAATTGAAAATGCCCGCGTCTAGATAATCAAAGATTCGGGCATTTTGGGGCCCCGTTTCCATTGGGCGGCGAAATTTTTCCTCGCGCCCGAGCTATAACAGGTCCATATTTCTGGATAGCGCGCGTCGCGCTCTCGTCCATGCCGAAGCAATGGCGCGGAGGATTGGGTTCGGAGTGTTTTCGAGTAGAGCCAAGCGCGTCTTCGGTTAGAAAGACGATATTATGAATATCAATGGACAGAAGGCAATTAAAGTAAAACAGAGCGGTTTTCGGCTTTTCAGCACCAGTTTGAAAGTTGAAACGCTTCTGTCAGAGGGATTTTACTCGGTTGAGCCGCTGAATCCGAGAGATCCAAAAACAGGCAAATATCAGCGCGAGTTGATTCCCAAGCGCACGGAGGAGATTGCTAGAGACGTTCTTCGCGCGCTGAAAAACGGAGACTTCTTCATGCCAAGCACGATTCTTCTGGCGACAAAGAATCAAGTGGATCATGACGAGGCGTCTGGGACGATTTCCTTTGATACGAAAAAGTTGGGGACGTTCAGCGTTGTGGATGGCCAGCATCGACTAGGAAGCATGAAGAGGGCAATTGAGCTCTTGGATGAGAAACCTACCAAGCGCCATAATTACGAGGAGATCACAGAGGCAATGATCAACGATCTTGAGTTGCCTGTTTTGATCATTGACGGGTTTTCTGGAGAAAAGCAGGCCGTCGCGTTCTTGGTTGTGAACACCACGCAGAAGTCATTGGACAAAAACTTGGTGTGGGAAATTCACAATAATACGATCAAGTCCGTGAAAGACGGGAAAATCACTCAAACGTTGCCTACCCAGACGGAAAAGGAAATTAGGCTGGAAAAGAATCCAGATGCGGAGGAAATCTTGGTGTATTTGAGCCAAGAGGGGTCTCCTTGGCACGGCAGGATTCTGATGGCGAATGATAAAGTTCCGAAGGGCAAGCGCATCTTAAAGAAGTCGAGTTTTGCGAAGGATGTAATTAAGAAGCTCGTTCTTAACAAGGATCGACTATCTGAGGATTTAGGTGAATTAAAGGAGTCTTTCTTGAATTACTGGAAAGCGGTGGACAAGGTTTTGACACCCCCAGAAGGCAAGAACGTAGACACGCTCTGGCTGATCAACGGCGCAAGTGTGTTCGGCTCGTTTTTCAATGATCTCTTCGAGTGCTTGCACAATAAGGGACTGCAATACACTGTGGAGAACTTTGAAAACTACCTCAGGAAAGTGTTTGCGGAATACAAAGGAGATCAGCGGATTGACACTTCGCAATTCTGGCAAAAAGGATCCGATGGCGGCAGAATGAATAAGGCTGAATTCAAGTACGTCAGAATATCTCTACAGCGCGCGTTGCGCGAGGTGAGAATTGCTGAATCTAGCTAATCAACACTCCACAGCAAACTAATAGCCCGTCGATTCGTCGGCAGGTTTTTATCTCTCAAACGAAGAACAATAATACAAGATTGCAAACTATGACCAACAAAACAATAGAGGAAGAAAATGGCGAGCAAGGAGACGGTAGAAAAAACGCAGCCCCTCAGAGGCAACGGCAAAATCAATCTTCAGCGATTTCTTTATCAATACTGCGGATCGGTGGCAATTCTCCACGTCCCGATAATATAAGCGCTCCAAGTGCGCCTTGCCTTCATAATGCTGCTATGTCAAATAAAAAGTATAACGAGGAACAAATTGCGCAACATTATAAGAAAGAAAGGAAGGACTTAATAGACCGGGCAAGATTCGGCTACCATTTCGATAGGAAGAAAAATAATGCGCCTATCCTGGCGCATCTCTTAAAACCACACAATCCGAAGGAGAAACCACCGAACCTAACTTCACAGAACGTGTATCTAGAAGTCACAGCCACTGGTTTTAAAGGTAAATTATCAATCAAGCCTAAGACACTCCAACCATAGGCAGAATTAGAAAATGGTGGGGGCAAAGGAAACAGTTCTGTAAATGATATGCTTCATTGAAAACTACCAGCCAAAGATTGCAAATGAGAATTTCCAGCGCATTGAAAGATGTTCGTATTCCGATCCATGTAACCATCCCCAAAAAGCCAATCCCAATTACAAATCAATGTAATAATCAGGACTCGAATTACCTAGGGAGAAAAGAGTGCCGTCAACAACCCAAGCATAAGGAGGATCCGAGTAAGAAGGCCCCATCCAAAT
The DNA here is from genome assembly GCA_965203425.1 of Limisphaerales bacterium. Lineage (GTDB taxonomy): Bacteria > Verrucomicrobiota > Verrucomicrobiia > Limisphaerales > AAA164-E04 > UBA2970. The sequence goes on from OZ241891.1 coordinate 2,638,160, forward strand.
CCAAATTTCAAACCATTCGTCAGAACCTGCACCACTCTCGATATTCAAAACGTGAATATTAGGTACCCTCCTAGATAAAGGCCAATCAATCCCGCTTAAAGGATTTAAACTAATAAGATAGTTGGATCAATAAAAAGATAAATCCCAATCAAAGTCAAACTGTTGAGGAGTATCGTCAAGCACGCCGTTTAAACTCACAGAATTAACAGTCGGGACAGATGATTGTCCATGATTTGCTTGCGCAGACTCGACCGGCGCCATGAACAGCCCGATACCGACAACAGCAGACGCAACAACAGCCGCTAAACCATCGATTGAAAAATACTTCGTGTACAATGCTAATGAGGATAGCGATCCCCGGAAGAAATGCAAGCTCTTTTCAAATAAATATCTCAAAAATTCCATCAAAAGAACTAATCCGGAAATTGTAGTTGTCAGATCAAAGGGTTTGAAGAGGGGAGGAAATCTTTCCAACGAATCGACTTTATCTTATCGGATCATTCAATTCCCCGGTAGAGTTTCGCCGCACAAGTCCATGTCGGGCGATTTTTGACGGTCGTTTATTTTCCAAGTTTTTTATATTTTCCAAGAGGCTTGCTTTAAAACAGCGGGTTGTTATTTTGGCTTTGGCATCCCATGCATATTCTAGATTATCTTGTCTTGATTGGCTACTTTGGCGTGATTCTTCGCATCGGGCAATTGGCGATGCGGCGCGTTCGGAAGCAGGAAGATTATTTTCTTGGCGGAAGGTCTTTTGGGCGGGCAGTTCAAGCCTTTGCGGCCTTTGGCGCCGGAACTGGTTCCTCTGATCCGGTGAACACCGCTCGCACGAGTTTTACCAGTGGCATGAGCGGCATTTGGAGCACTATGTCTTGGCTTTTTGTCACGCCTTTTTACTGGATTGCTGCCACTTGGTATCGGCGAATGCGGCATCTAACGCTCGGCGATTGGTTTGTGGAGCGCTACGAATCCAGGTCGATGGGCGCCGCCTACACCGCTTTTGGCATTCTGTTTTATATGATTTACGCCTCTATGTTGTTCTCGGCAATTGGGAAGGCGGCCGCTCCGCTTCTGGGTAACTCCGTGTTTTTTCTGGGGCGCGAAGTAGCGCTGGAATACGTGCTAGTTCCCGTTATTGCGGTCGTCGTAGTTCTTTACGGCGCCTTTGGCGGGCTGTCGGCGGCGTATTGGACTGACGTGTTGCAAGGAGTTTGCATCGTCGTCTTGTCGGTTTTGTTGATTCCTTTTGGCTTGAGCGCTTTAGTGGAGCGGTTCGGCGATACCTCTAGCCAAAGTCTGTGGGATGGATTTGCCATTATGCGCGAGCAGTTGCCGGAGTCGATGTTTGCCCTTGTGGGTTCGGCGAACGCCAGCGAATTCCCTTTCTATCGAATTGTGGCGGTCACGGTGATCTCCTTGATTGGCATCGTAGTGCTGCCGCATTTTATCGCTACCGGCGGAGGATCAGCTAAATCGGAGACTGATGCTCGCATCGGTTTGGTGGCCGGCAATCTGGCCAAGCGTTTTTGCACCGTCGGCTGGGCGCTTACGGCACTTATTCTGCTCGCTCTGTTTGCCGATCATACAGAGGCGATGGCAGACCCGGACAAGGCTTGGGGCATTGCTTCCCGCGAGTTGCTCCCGCCGGGGTTGCGAGGATTAATGCTCGCTTGTCTCTTGGCCGCCCTAATGAGCTCGGTGGACTGCTACATGCTGGTTTCTTCCGGCCTGTTGATTCGCAACGTTTACGTCCCGTTCTTCAACCCCAAAGCCTCCGACGCCCAATGCCTAACCTTAGCCCGAATCACGGGGGCGGCTGTTATCTTAGGCGCCGTCGTCTTTTCTTGGTCCATGATGGACGTCTTCAAACAACTCCAACTAACTTGGGTTGTGCCGATGCTCTTTGCCGCTCCCTTCTGGGCGGGCATGTATTGGCGAAAGGCCACCACAACGGCCGCCTGGATCACTATTGGATTTACGGCAACCGTCTTTTTCCTCATTCCGTGGCTTCTGCCGATTGCGCTGCCGGGGCTGAAGTCTCACCCTCGTTTTACCCAATCTACTCACCTAATCACCTCCTCTACCAGCCGCGAAAGCACTCCAGCAGACCTGCGCCGTCGCCAATCCGAAATAAACGCTTGGGACGCCGCAGCAGCGGCAATCGCCGCGCAAAAGGCCAACACGCCTGAAGAGCGAAACAAGGCGCTGTCCGCCTTGGGAAACCGGCCAAAACCCATCCTTTTGGGAGAACTGATAACCGAAGTGAACACTAGGGGCGGACAAGCAATTTATTGGTCGGATGGCGTCTTTCCAAAAGACAAACTTCAACTGCGAGAAGTGTCGCGCAAAACCCAAGGAAACACAGAAGTCCTCGTTCAGGCTTACGATGTCCCAATGATCGGGCGCGGCAACTTCAAGCTCGACTTCCTAATCTACGACCTCCTCGGCGTTGACATGCGAAGTCAACCCGACTCCATGCTGGCTACTATGGAACTGCCTCCAAAAATCATCGCTCCCTTTTTGGTGATGATCCTTTGCAGCCTGCTTACACGACCCAATAGAAGAAACGCATTGGATCGCTACTACGCAAAAATGAAAACACCCGTCCGGCTCAATCCAGAAGCAGATCAAAAAGCGCTGGCCTTTGCCCTGCGCCATCCGGAGAAACTGGAATCCCAAAAACTCTTTCCCGGCTCCAATCTCGAATTCTCTCGTCCAAAAGCGGGAGACGTCATCGGCTTTCTGGCAACATTCGCCCTCTGCTTCCTTATCATCGCCTTTGCCCTCTGGATCGCCAACCTCGGTTAGAGAGTGTTCCCATCAACGGCGCTGCTTTGACGAGATGCGCGCGAAATTTCTTTTTCCATCATCGGCAAGACCGCCAATGAGCCGTTACTAAGCTGTCTCAAATAGCTTTTTGAGCCGCTAAAACGCCCAAAAACCACAGAATCCACCAGTCGGCAAGCTGCGCCGAAACAACCAATTCTCGGACCTTTTGCCTGCTAATCCACCGGCGAATTCTGCTCATTACTTGGTTGTTGGAAGGAAGCAATCCCGCCCACAACCAGCGGCAACGGCTAATCCTTTAGGCAAGTCTTCCTTCCATTCGTCATTCCTAAATTCTTAATTGGACATCTCCATCCAGAGAGTTTTCTTTGTCTTTTGGTCGTCAACCGCTTCAAAAATTTTCTTTTCCGCAACCGCAAAGGGGAATTTTTGCGCTTTTTGGTGGATTTTGTCGTTTTTCAACGAAGTTTTCTTCTGTTTTTTGTTCTTTTTTATGATTTTTAGGGTTGACACTTTCTTTTTGGGAGGGTAGAAGTGCAGAGAAGTTTTTAACAGATTGAACGGATTTTTATGAAACAGTACATCAATATGAAACAGAAATTGTCTTTATTGGTTGCCGTGGTCTGCCTCTGCGGGGGGGGGGGGGGGGGGGTACGAAGTTCAAGCGCAGTTGGTGATTAATGTCTATCCCAGCCAAGACAGCCCCACCAACCAAACCATTTGGATTTTTAGCGGTAGCAGCACTACATCCTTCGGTGGCACCACCAGCATCCGAAGTAGCGGAAACTACAACGTCCGAGACACTGCTGCCATTACAAGCAACAACGGCGACCTTTACAATGCCAACCGCCCCAGCAATCAGTTGCTAACTCTTTCTCCCTTGTTTTCCAGCTCCAACGCCAAAGACATCGCCTCGGTGAATGCCCGAATTCCTAGCGGCGGCAAAACCAACATCACCTTTGCCGCCAACGCCACTAACACGCCCACAATCACCATCGCCGGCCGAGGCACTCGAACCATTGCCCGCCTGTTTATGAGCGAGAATGCAAACTCGGAGTTTATAAACCCGACTCTGCACCAGTACGATGGTTTGGGCATTCGCAACCAACCGCCCAACTTGCTTTATGGCAACGGGGAGGCTTCTTCTTGGGTGGGCGCGGGCTTGATCGACAAACCCATCGGCGACTTCTTTACGGGAACGTTCAATCATCGTGATGGTTCCTCCGCTTTTGGCTCGATGCGGGTTGTCGTCAACAGCCAAATCATCCCTGAACCAGAAGAATACGCCCTCATCTTCGGCTTGTTTGCCTTGGGTTTTGTGGTTGTTCGCCGCTATTGGCAAAGGAAACGGCAAGCCGAAGCCGCCACTTCGTAGCTGTTGCCAAAAGTCGGTGATTTGCGATTTTGGGTTCGCAATCAGAGATTGTTGTCGGCAAAGGACGATTGGATTTTTCGCTTCGCTTTCATTTTTTTGGAAGCGGAGTTTTTTTGTTTCATAAAGAGGAATGAGGTGGAATTGCGGGAAGCCGCGCTAGTCGTGGAGCAGATGAAACACGGCTTTTATGCGCATTTGAATTGAAAGGGTTCCGGGCGAGAGGGATTGTTTTTCGGTCTCTGCGGCACGGCTTTGAGCGGAGTAGGCGATTGGGGTGCGGATGACGTCGCGGCGAGAGGTTTCTTCTTCGATCAGCAACGGTTGCCCGAGGCGCGTTTCCAGCGCTGAAGCGAGCCGTTCGGCTTTTTTCTTGGCGGCGAGGAGGGCTTGAATGCGGGTGTTTTCTTGAATTTGGATTCGGTTGGAGACGTCGAACATGACTCCTTCGATGGAAACGGACGGCAGTTGGCTGAGCCCTTTCCAGAGGGATGGATAGTTTTCTAGAGACGGTGATTCGAAGGAGAGGACGGTGGCTGCGTAGTAGCCTTTTTGGACGCGTTGTCCGCCGCTGTATTCCCAGTCTTCGGCGAGTTGCAGTTGCGAGGTTTGAATCTTTTTTTCCGCGATCTTTTGTTGGCGAAGAAAGGCGATGACGGCGGATACGTTTTGGTCGTGGGCGTCGGCGGCTTGGGAGGCGGTTTTGCCGTTGGTGCGCAGGTAGAGACGCCAGCGCATGAGGTTGGGGACGACTTCGGTTGTGGCGGTGCCGTAGACGGTGATGTGGGGCTGTTGGAAATGTTCCGCTTGGGCAGAGTTCCCAAGAAAGGCGGCCAAGCATGCGGCGGTGGCGAGAAGTTTTGGTTTCATTGCTTTGTTATGAACTGGATGGGGAGGCAAAGTAGTCCGGCTCGTTTCCCGGCTTCCATTTGATATTGCAGCCTCGCGAAGGCTTTTGGTCGGGGGAGATGTCTTTGCCTTCGAGGAGGGCGTTCATCGCGTTTTTGAGGTCTTGCCCGGTGATTGGCAACTGGTTGCCGGGGCGGGCGTCGTCAAATTGTCCCCGGTAGACTAAGCGGTTCTCTTTGTTGAACAGAAAGAAATCCGGCGTGCAGGCGGCGCGGTAGGCTTTGGCCACTTCTTGCGTAGCGTCGTATAAGTAAAAGAAGGGATAGCCAACCCGCTCGGCTGTCTCTTTCATTTTTGACGGGCTGTCGGCCGGGTGTTTTTGGGCGTCGTTGGCGGAGATGGCGAATATGGCGATGTTTTTGGGAAGGAATTCGCGCCCCATCTCGGCTAACGCGTTTTGGATGTGAATCACGTAGGGACAGTGATTACACAGGAACATGACCAAGCGGCCGTTCGCGTTTTCATAATCCTCGTAAGAAATGACCAGGCCGTCGGTGTTCGGCAACGAGAAACTCGGCGCCAAGGTTCCGAGCGGCAACATTGTGGAAGGTGTTTCTGCCATCCGCTTATTTTGCCCTGCGCAAAGAGTTATGTCCAGAAAATGTTTTGATGCTTTGGCTCGGATGTTTGGCTTGGTTGGCCCGTTGTTTTTTAACCGTCTCTGTTTGGAGGCTGATAGGCCGCTGAACGGGATTGAGTCGGTTTGCGGCTTTTTGTTTGCAAGAGAGCGGGGAAAAGTCCGGGAGGCTATGTTTGCACGTCGCCCGGCCGACGCTTAGAAAGGAGGAGGGCATGCGCAAAAGCTCAACAAAACGCAGTCCCTTTAACCGTTGCATTCGAACTCCTATCAAGTTCGCTTTCTTCCAGGAGGAGAGTTTCTTAAAAACCTCCAGCAACACGGCACCATAGCCTGACCGTGAAAAGGATATCATCGTTCGGCGACCATCTCTCAAGTTGCGCAACGGAAAAACATTTTCTTCCATTGGCCGCGAATTTGTCAAGTCTCCATTCGTTCGATATCGTTTTAATTTGGCGAGGCTAGGGCTTGCCGTTTCTTTTGCCAGCGATGAAAGAAGACAAAACCCAAAGCAAACAAACCAAACACAAGGGCGTATTCCTCCGGTTCAGGGATGATGGTGCTGTGGAAGCGCAAAGTCACTCCAGAGGCAAAGTTGGGATTGATCGTCGCCCAGTTCCCCACATTCCCAGTAACAAAATCGCTAACCGGCTTGTTTATTAACAAGCCCGAACCCGTCCACGAAGACGCCTGCCCTACGTAACTCCCATAGTTGAAGCCGCTGCTCACCCGAATGCCAATCTGGTCGGCGACATTTATATTGTTCATGAACATCCGATTAATCGTTCGGTTGACGGGCGTCGTGCCAATGGTGATGGTCGGCGTGTTCGTGGCGTTGGCGGCAAAGGTGATGTTGGTTTTGCCGCCGCTAGGAATTCGGGCATTCACCGAGGCGATGTCTTTGGCGTTGGAGCTGGAAAACAAGGGAGAGAGCGTGATTTGGGCGCCGGAAGGATGGTTGGCGGCGTAAATGTCTCTTTCCGTTTGCCAACCATCGGCACTGCTGTGCGAAGTGGCGGAAGTGCGCAGAGTGGCGCCCGCGGCGACGGTGGAGCTGCCGCTAAAAATCCAGATGCTGTTGGTGGGGGTATCTTGGCTGGGATAGACGTCGATGATCAACTGCGCCTGAGCGTTGTACCCCCCCCCCCCCCCGCAAAGGCAGACGACGGCCACTAATAAGGACAATTTATGTTTCATAAGAATCTAGTTCGCTGTTAAAAATTTCTTCATTTCTAATCACTCCGCCACAACGAGTCAAGCACCAAATCCAAAAAATGAAAAAAGTTAAGGAAGCGAAGGGCTGCCAATCGGCAAAAGTGGATTCGCTTGAGGGATGGGCAAGAAAAAATCTCGTATCGGCGCATTTTTTCGGCTGGCGAGTTTCTAGCTCTCGGGCATTTGAGCGGATCCAAAAGCGGTCTGAGATGGCTAAGAAAGGAACTTCGCCGCATCTCCCCAAAGCGCCGCTGTTTGCGGAAACACTCTTAAGCGCCTTTTTGCGTTTCTTCGGCATGCTGGCATTCCTTGAAGGTGAAGAGCAACGCGCCGATGAGCAAGAAAAGCGCCGTGCCGCCAAGCACCATTATCAGAGAAAACCAAGTTCCTTCCGCGTTCCAACCGTAATTCCTCGCCAAGTCCGCATTCCACGCCAGAAAAGTCTTCAAGTGGCGGCTGATCGAAAGCACGTTGATGTTGGTTGGAATCTCGCCAATGCCAAATTCGACGATAAATCCATAGACAATTCCGGCGACCAAATACTTCTGCGTCAACAACCCAATTAACGAAGCCAATGCGCCGAAGGCCAACACCGCCAGAAACTGCACTGCGGCCAGCAAGGCGATGAGGGAAGCGGCGCCGGGAATTCCCAGCCAGACGCCCACAATCCAAAAGGCCAAGGCGTTGCCTAACACGATAATTTGCAGCCAAGCCGCCAAGGCAAGGTATTTAAGCAGGAAAAGTTTGGCGCGGCTCACTGGGCGGGTAATCAAAAAAGCCATAGTGTCTTCCTGCAATTCGTCTCGGATCATGGCGCCAAAGTTGCTCAGGCAAAACAAAGGAACGACCAGCAGCAAATAAAGTTGCGTCAAAAAGAAGTGAAATTTCTCGACGGGAAAGCCTATTTTGAAGCCGACGTAGGCAAACAGCATAGGAAGGGCCGTCATGTTTCCAATCATCAGGAAAATCCGCTTCCGGGCCAACTTGGCGCGCCAAGTCAACGTCCAAATCCCGCGAGCGGCGCCGAAAAAACTGGGCAAAGTGGAGTTCATTGCTTGGGAAACTTCTATTGAGTAATCTTGTCAAAAATGTTGCGGAGCGAACGGCTTTGGCTTCGCATCTCCCAAAGGGCAAGCCCGCTTTCCCGGACAATCTGCGGGAAACGTTGATAAAAGACTTCCGGCGATCGGATTCGCAGGTTCAAGGCAAAATTGGCTTCGTCCACGTCAAACCCCAGCAGGAGATTTTGTTCAAAGAGGATGCCGGCCAGTTTCAAGGGATGATCGCAACGAATCGCCAGCTGCTCGGACCAGTTGCGCATGTCGCTTCGAATCGACTTTTGCTCGCCAGAGGCCAGAACGCGTCCCCAACTCATAATGATCACTTTTGTGCAAAGGGCTTCCAACTCGGCCAAGATGTGGCTGGAGATGACGATGTGAACGCCTTCGCTAGCGAGTTTCTTGAGAATTTGCGAAAACTCCTGCCGTCCCATTGGATCCAGTCCGTTCATCGGTTCATCCAAAACCAACAGCTCAGGCTCGTGCAACAAGGACTGGGCGAGTTTGACCCGCTGCCGCATGCCTTTGGAGTATTGGCCGAGCCGCTTCTTCCAGTGCGCCCGCGGAAGTTTGACCAAGTTCAGAAGCTGTTCGCATCGCTTGGCAATGGCGTTAGAAGGAATCCCGGAAAGATGGGCAAGGCCGCAAAGCCAGTCCAGCGGACGAAGATCGGCGTGGACGGATTCCCGCTCCGGACAATAGCCGATGCGGGCAAGCAACGGAGGATTGTCGTAAGGGCGCTCGCCAAACACGGTGAGCGAGCCGGAACTGGGGCGAAGTTGTCCGGTGATAATTTGAATCAAAGTGCTTTTGCCGGCCCCGTTGGGACCGACAAAACCCGTGATCCCCGGCGACACGGCAAAGTCCACGTGGTTGAGCCCCATCACGATTCCATACCAACGGCTGAGCTCTTTTGCTTGAATAATGGCGCTCATTCCGGTTTGACGCGTTGTGTCATAATGACGACGGCTAGGGCAAGCATGACGGCCAGCGAGGTCAAAGCGCCGTCGATCTCCGGCGTTTCCAACCACGAGGCGAGAGGTCTTGACATGATGTTTCCCAGAAACGGGAGGTTTTCCTGAGCGAGTTGAACTTCGCCGCCGAGGTTGAAAATTCGGCGCGCGATTTGCTCAAGATTATGCGAAATGCTCAAGAAGCGCGCGATCGATGCAGCGCTGCCAATGGCGTCGCCAACCAGCCAGAAGGCAATCCAATAACTCATCGCCATCCGCGGTTTGGCGGACAATGCCGAAATCCCTAGGCTGAGGACTCCAATCACCAGCATGGAGACGATCACATAAAACAAAGCGTTGAAAAGCGCTCCGCGCGAGTGCCAAAAGAAACTCCAATCCTGCGCCAGAAGATTGCCCGCCAGCCAAGTCGCCAGCACCGGACCCAACCAAACCAGCGAGAGCAGGCCGAAGATGGTCCCGAACTTGCCCAGGAAGTAATCAAAGCGGCTGACGGCTTTTGAGGAGTAAATGATGATTGCCCGGCTGGACAAGTCACGGCTGATTAAGTGGGGAATGGCCAGCATCGTCGAAATCATGGCCAGCCAATACAACGTGAAGGCAAAGAAGTAAAAGAGCATGTTATAGGCCACGCGAACGGAAATTTCCGGGCGATCCGTGAGCCACATTTTCAAACCCTCGAACAGATCGCGCATTTGTTCGTTCAGATTCTCCACCATTTCATAAGCGATGCTGTCCGGCACCAGCAGTTGGCCGATCAAGAAAAGAATGCCAACGGCGACCATTGCAATAGTCCAAGCCGCGAGAACGAGGTTGCGGGACCATCGGTTGTCCAGACAGGATTTTAGGCCGTTGAGCGTAATCACCCAACGGCGCCGCCAAATTCCGCAGTGGCGGCCTTCCCAGTGTTGGTAGCTGAAGTCGTGCAGGCTCATTGGGCGGTTTCAAGGGCTTGCACAAACATTTCTTCCAAAGCGTTCGGACTGGGAATAACTTCTAGCGGGGAAACGCCGATCTCCGCCATCCGCTCCATCAAAGGGTTGAGATCTTGCGAACCGTGTTCCACTTTGACGCGTCCGTTAAGCAAAACTTCCGCCGACCAACCTTGTTTTTGGAACGCTTGGCGCAGATCGTCCGCGCGGGAATCCACTGCTACTTCCGCCGCGCCTTTCCGCCGGGCTTTCAATCGGGCCAAAGAGTCGTGAACCAAAACTTTGCCGCGGGCAATAATGATGATCTGCTCGCAAATTCGATCCACGTCGTGCAACAAATGGGAAGAAAGAACAACGGAAATTCCGTGAACAGTCCACAAACTTTGCACCAAGTCCAGTATCTGCGCCTGCCCTTTGGGGTCTAGGCCGTTGGTCGGCTCGTCGAGGAAAACAATTTCCGGATCGTGGACGATGGCCTGAGCCAGCTTTAAACGCTGTTTCATGCCTGTAGAGTAGGTGTCGATTTTTCGATAGCGTTCCTGCCCCATTCCAACGAAGTCCAACATCTCATGCGACCTTTGGCGAGCGGCTTGGAAGGGAATACCGCAAAGCTGAGCGCAGTAAGTGACATATTCGCATCCCGCCATTCCGGGAACGTGGCAGTCTTGCTCAGGGTTGTATCCAACTCGCCTCCGAATCTCGCGGCCTTCCCTGCCCACTTCTTTGCCCAAAAGGCGCGCGCTGCCGCTGGTATAGGGAATCAACTGCAAAAGGCACTTCATAAACGTGCTTTTGCCCGCGCCATTGGGGCCAAGCAAGCCGACGGCGCCCGCCGGCACCTTGACGGTGACAGAATCCAACGCTTTTTGAGAACCGAAAGTCTTGGAAAAGTCCCTCGTCTCGATAACGGCTTCGCTCATAAAGAAATCGGGAGAGCCTTCGGCCTACCGTCCGCAACGGGCGCTAAGTATTGCTCCGGAAGAAAACTCGCCGCAAGAGAGCTCATAGCAAACCGCGCGTCGTTTATCAAGAACTGGATTTCCGATTCCAGCGGTTGGTTCAAAAGGGCGCTCCACTCTTGGATGCTCTGCTCCGCCGCCCCTTCCAATGATTGCCCCTCGGAAAAGCGAATCACCTTGGCAATCAGTTCGGAGGACGACCGGGAGGGCGCTTCACGGAGAGGCAACCGCAGAATGCCGACAACGACGACAAGGGCAATTGCCGCGCCCCAGACAAAAACTTGCCGCCGCGCAAACTTTGCGCCCGGCAAAGTTCCACCGTTCTTTGCCCGCATCAGGCAACCAAAGTCGGCGCCAAAAGATCCACTCCGCTTCAGCAAAACCGAAGCCCGCTCCCGGAAAAACAGCGGCCGAGAAGGCGGATTTTGCCGAGCCTCCCGAATCAATCCCTCCACCAAAGCCCATTGCTTTCGACGATAACGCGCGCAGGCGGCGCAACGCGACAAATGACGCCTAATCGCCGCGCTCACCTCTGCGCCTTCGTCCATTTCCCAATCAATCTTCCGTCGAGCCAACCAACAAGTAATCATGTCATTCGAATTTCTTCTTCGACCTAAATCCTCCCTTAGTTTGAAAACGCCATCCTCATGATTCAAAGCCGATTGTCACCCAATTGCTTTGCCAACTGCTTACGAGCTCGATGCAACAACACGCGAACCCGAATTTCCTTAGTTTGCATCACCGCCGCAGTTTCCGCGATGGAAAGTTCCTCGCCGTAGCGCAAACGCAAAGCCCGGTATTGACTGGGTTTTAGATACCGCTTCGCCTTGTCCCAAAGCCCTTTGGCCCACTCTTTTTGCTCCAACGCCGCCGCGGGACTTTGCTCGTCCGCCTCTTGGTCAAAGTTGAGGGCAAGCGTCGGGCGAGAATCTCGATAATGGTTCATCGCCGTACGTTTGGCAATGGTAAAAAGCCACGTCGCAAACTTGTATTCAGGATTGAAGCGGTGAATACTTTTGTAAGCCTTTAGGAAGGTGTCTTGCGCCAGGTCTTCGGCATCCTGTCGATTGTTTACCATTGCGTCCAAAAAACGGAGAACCCGTTGCTCGAACCGCAAAACCAACCGATCGAAGGATTCTCGACAGCCTCTTTGACACTGCCGAGCCAATTCCTCCGCACTGATCTTGCTGGCGCCGGGCTCTTCCATCATCTCCGCAACGAACGCCTATTTTACATATTGATTCAGCATCCCAATGGCCTTTTCAATCGGAAGTTCCACTTGGATCGTCACCAAAAGCCCTTCATGGCGGACTTGAACCGCCTGCGCAAGATCCGTAAGCCATTGCCATTCACCTCCAGCGCCTAAAGTCGCCAAAGCGAGAATTCCCTGAATGACCGACTGAATTTGCCCGCCGCTTTGCTCATCCGCCGTCTTCAGTTCCACCTGAACCAAAAGCATTTCATCCGTCTCGCAAACAGCCAGCCTTGCGCCTTTAGCCATCTGGAGCACCCGCGCTTGGAGAGGAAACCGCCCGCCTTCGGCAAAGGCATCCGCCGCCGCCAAAAGGATCACGGACTCCGGCAAGGCCGGATAATCCGCAAAAGCCTCAATCCGAGAAGCCTCCACCCCGCCGGCATCAGAAGACTGCCTCGCCTCCTCCAACTGCCGACGCGATTTTCCAAGCAAAAACAAACCACCCGGTTCGACAGCCACATACAACTCCCCGGCAATGCTGTAAAAATGTTCAAACTCGGATTCCAGCGACTGAATTTTCAAAGGCGTAAAATCGGCAATGATTTTTGACTCCAAAAGCTGCCTCAACTCCTTTTGAATCTCCAAACTCGCGCGAATCAACAAAACACCCGCCTTCTCCGGCCGAGCGTCGTATTCCCAGCCGAAGGCCGTGACGGACTGAACACCGTCCCAGTAAAAATCAAAATCGAAGTCGCGCTCAAAACCCGCCCGAATGTGTTCCCTCTGCGCCGGTAACCAAGTTTCCTCCACATAAGCCCCAATTTGAGTGCCGCGGAACTTTTCCCAATCCAAATGAACCACCCACTTGGCATCGGAAGCAATCCGAATCGAGTCCAAAGAATCCGCCCGCATTCCATGAAGGAAAAAACAGGAAGCAACAACCAAAACCAAAAAAATTGAAGAAATTGTGCGCATATTTAAAGTCCTTTGAGGCCTCAGCCGGCAAAATTCGCCGCTCAAATCTGCCCGACTCGACCATACTTTCATCATCCGTGCCTCTTTCATTACAGCCTTATATTCACCATGCCAAGCCATAACGTTACAAAAAACGCCAAGCCTCTCCCCTGCGGAACAACTTATTTAGCCAATTTTTCTCCTTTTCGCCCACCGCATCCGCATTTAAAAACTCCAAAATTCAAACAATCCAATTCCCGCACTTTTCACCGGCCGGCGGCTCGCAATCATGGATTCACAATCAATAAAGCAAAACTTCATGCCTTTTGCCAAGTCAGGTGCCAGCCCGGCCAATAAATCGGCACCTACCTTCAAAATGGAAAGCCCATCTTCTCACTTCTCTGCGAAGTGAACACCCAGCACCTTGTGATTTGCGATTCATAATCGGCAAAGAGCAAAATTCCCAAAATTCACTCCACCAACAACAACCCGTGATCCACATCGACGGCCAATCCCCACGCTTCCAGTCAACAACCAACAAAGCAAAACGCTCATTCTACCCCTTTTGCGCAACCCCCCTATCCACAAAAACATTTAACCCACACAACAAACCAATAAACAACGAAAAACCTAGCCCCTTAGCAAAGACAACTCAACCAACAGATTTACAAAACCAAGCCCTCTTTCTACAACCTCCCACCAAACCAACCACCATACAATCCATAATTAGCATATAGCAGTTTACAATGCAAAAACATCAAAGTCTTCCCTCTTTTGCAAAGTCACCGCTCAGTGATTTGCCCTTTCACATCCCCTCGCCTACTTCTCCTTTTCGCCCACCTTCATCCGCATCCCAAAAAACTCCAATACCTAAACCAACAAACTCCCCCCTTACTTCTCAACAGAAACCACACGTTCATAGCTAAGCACTCCCAATCAGCAAAACCAATCCCACCTCTTTAGCAAACTTTGCAGTTTTGTCATTCCTTCCCAGTCGTCATTCCTTATATTCCGCAATCTGTTTCCCTCACTTCTCGCATCCTAGAATCAGCACCAACCGTTAACCATCAATCTTACATAAAACACTTCCCCACCACTAGCCACTCTAATAACGGCTACTTCTCTCTCACCAAACACCATCCGCCAGAATCTTCTTCCAACAACGGCAAGGAGCAGAGGCTTACGACTCGATATTAGCGGTCAACAGTGCCATCATCCATGAAGCGAAGGAATACGCATTTGCGGCTGATTTGTTTGTTTTGAGTTTTATGGCTGTTTGCCGACGCAGGCAATGGGTAGGCAAGATCATTCAGCAACCTGTGATTTGTGGCTGGCAATTGCTTCTTTCAATCTCGTTTCTGCAAGTTAGGAAGCGAGTTTTTTGTTTAGCGATGAACGGTCGAGAGATTTGAAGGCAAGTGTCGGGTAAGGTCGCGCTTGATCGGTAACAATCTCGCGATAGTGGCTGGTGGAGAGGGAGACTCGGGAGAGAAAGCAAACTTACTGCGAGATTTGGGGCCAGCGGACAGCGACTTGTGGATGGGATCGGTAACCGGAATTGAATTTTGCCAAGTTGGATTTCATTATGTCTCATCTTTTCTTAAATGAAATAACTAACATTAACCGCAAAATAAAATCAATAATCGTAAAAGGAATTAATTTATCCACAAAAGAATCTGCAATCCAATTCAATTCGCAATGCGATCTGACTTGTCTGTAGTTTCTTGCTCGCTTCGCGTCGAGTTAAGAATCCCCAAAAAGTGAGAAAAGAGGGAAAAATTTTGTTGGAAACGACAAGATAACAACGAGAAAAAACCGCTTTTCCCCGCCTCGTTTCCTAGAATTTCGCAAGAGGGACTTTATGCAAGGTTCAGTGCTTTGAGGACGCAGGGAGAGTAGGTTTTTAACTTTGCTTTCGGGGTTTTCTCAAGCGGAGTTTTATTGTTCGGGAAGGCGAACTTTGGAGGGAACGCAGAAAAAATATGGGGATATGGGAGAAACGAGATGAGGAAGGAGTCTGTGATTTTGAGGTTATAGATGTCTTTCGTCGTTTTTATACAAATACCAAGTTTTACTCTTTTATCTATGTTTAGAAGTTAAAACTTGGAATTTTGTGAATGGACATTTTGGAGGTGCGTTTTAGTTTTTGATGGAGGCGGAGATTTGGAGGAGTTGACTCGTTTTTTTTGGAAGAATTGTTGGAGCAGTTGGGCGCATTCCGCTTCGCGCACTCCAGATTGTTGTTGGCAATGATGGTTGAAGGTGGGGAATTGAAGCAGGTTCACGGCGCCGCCGGCCGCGCCGCTTTTGGTGTCGGGAGCGCCGAATACGACTCGTCGGATGCGGGACTGCACCATGGCTCCGGCGCACATGGCGCAGGGTTCTTTGGTTGCGTAGAGTGTGCAATGGTTTAAGCGCCAATTTCCGAGCGCAGCCTCGGCTTGAGTGATGGCTAAAATTTCGGCGTGGGCGGTGGCGTCTTGCAACAATTCTACTTGGTTCCAAGCGCGGGCGATGATTTTGTTTTCTTGCACGATGATTGCTCCCACGGGGACTTCGTCCATTTCTAATGCTCGGAGGGCGCAGCGCAGGGCTTCTCCCATAAACCATGCGTCGCTGGGTAGATTGAGGATGGGGTAGTTCTTCATGCGTTTAGAGGATTGGTGAGTTTTTGGCGGTAGATTGTTGGCGCATCCAGTGGTTGACGGCGTTGGCGCGTTTCCAAAGCGTTGCGGAAAAACTGCCGAACGGATAAAAGCCATTTCTCCAATCCGCAATCCGACAAGGAAAGGCCGTAAAAATTTCAGACGAGTTCGAGATCATTGGCGTCAACTTTGACGGCGGCGGCTTGTCCGATGAAGTTTAGGCGAAGCAGAACCGTGCAGGCGCCTTCCCGTTTCTCGACCCAAGCGGTCAACCCTTGAAGCGGTCCTTTTTTGATGAAGACTTCGGTTCCTTCGGTGATTTGCGGGGCAAGGCGGATTTCCACATCGGATTGGATGGCGGCCAGAATTTCTTCCAGTTGTTGTTGGAATTCTTTCTGGTCGGGCACGTCCAGCAAGCGGGCGACATAGCCACTTTGATAGATTTTCTGCCTCTGAGGTTTTTCGAGTTGAAGAAAGAGGTAGCCGGGAAAAAGCGGCTTTTGGAAAGAGACGGTTTTGCCTCGGTATTTATGGACGGTGCGGACGCAAGGAAGGGTTGTGGAAACGCCGTGGCGTTGAGCGTATTGAGCCAGTTTTTTCTCGCAACGGGCTCGGGTATGGGCGACGTACCAGAGGCGTTGTTCCGCCAAGGAAGGAAGAACTGCGGCTGCATCCATTTTTGTGAATAGAGTTTCGAGCATTTTCATCGCCGTTTCAAGTTCCTGTTGGAGTGTAGGTGAAACTTTTTTGCGCACATACGCCGTAACCGTGCTATATTAAGGCGTTATGGAAGCAATGGTGGAAGACTTTATCGCTTTTCTGCGGTTGGAGCGAGGACATTCGGAAAAGACGCAACGCACTTACGCCGCGCTGTTGGGAAAGTTCATCCGCTGGGCCAAAAAGCAGGGGATAGACCGATGGGAAAGCGTGGCGCTAGAACACTTGCTGGGTTTCCTGCAGTGGGAACGCCGGCGCCCTTTGGCGAATGCGCCCAAGGATTCTTCCCGCCGGCTGCGGCCAGAAAGCCTTTATTTGGAAATTGCGGCTTTGAAATCCTTTTACAAATTTTGCGAAAGCGAAAACTACTTGCCGCAAAACACGGCGGAAATCCTTTCCCTGCCCCGTCGCTGGCAACGCTTGCCCAAATGTTTGAACGCCGATGAGATTCGACGACTCCTTTCCCCAGAATCTCCCGAAACCCCCAAATCGCTCTGCGACCAAGCCGTGTTGGAATTGGCTTACGCTTCGGGGCTTCGGCTGGCGGAACTTCAAAATCTCCGCTTGGAACAACTCCACTTGGAAGCCGGATTCATTACCGTCATCGGCAAAGGAAACAAAGAACGAGCAGTGCCGGCCGGCAAAACCGCTTGCAAAGCCCTCAAACGCTACTTGGAAACAGCACGCCCGTCCCTAATCACTCCAAAATCTCCCGCCAACGTGTTCCTCAACCAACGAGGCCGCGCCTTTGCGCCGGTGACGCTTTGGCTGCGAATCAAAAAGCGCGCCAAACAAGCGGGCATCAAACAGAACGTCACTCCGCACATGCTGCGCCACAGCTTCGCCACGCACCTTTTGGAAAACGGCGCCGACCTGAGAGCAATCCAAGAAATGCTCGGACACGCAAGCATCGCAACCACCGAAATTTACACCCACGTGGAATCCTCCCGCCTGCAAAACATCCACCTACAATTCCACCCCCGAAGCTGATTGAAAACAATTGACCGCCAATTCCTAAATGAATAGGAGGCGTTCCTGCCAAAAAATCGCTTGGGAAGAAGAACGCCCTTTCCCATCGGCAAAATCGATACTAAGCTGTCTTAGACCGCTTTTTGAAACTCCCCAAAAATCCCCAAAACCACAGAATCTACCAGCCAACAAACCGCGCCAAAACCCAGAATTTGCCTGCGCCCGCTTTCTCGCAGAAAAAACTCAAAAAAGTTAAGATTTCTCGAAAAAAAAGCTTGCGCTCCCCTTGGATTTCTGTTTTTCTTGGTCTCGATAGCAGTAATCAGGGAAGATTCGCTTGTCGGGTCTCCCTGCTGAAATAGCACAGTTTATGACAGCGTTTCGGGAGAGCCGTATGCTTTTCCTGTTTGCTCCGGCGAACAGGCAGAGAACGCTTTTGATCCTGATTGCTGTTATCATTGGCCTGAAATTCGGATTGACAAATTGCAGTTTATGAATACATTATTTGCGCTTATTGCGGTTGGGTTGGACGCCGCCGCAACGCGCTTCTCGTCCAAAATGGAAAAAACGGCGGCCGCTGTTGTCGTCGGTGTTGTCGGAGTCGGTCTTCTCTTCGCGCCTTTGGCGGTTGGGCAAGAACGTCCGCCTGATGAGCCTCTTCCGTCCGATTCGCCTACGTTGTTATCTCCTTACGTTAACAGCGTTGAAGTTCACGATCATTCTTCGTCTGGATTCTCGATTTCGGTGGACTTTGGTTCTGGTTGGGAGGCGTTTGGTGGGGCGGAATTGTGCGAATGGCATTCATCTCCCTTTGGTGTTAGTGGTTGGTTTTGTTTTGCTTCTAATACTAGTTCGGGTATCTATCGTTGGCCGGCTTCTGTTTATTTGGCTAATCCTCCGCGGGGTACTTCCACTCATTCGTACGATTTCAAGATTCGACCAAAATTAAAAGAAGGTTTGGCTGATGGGCGTACTTTTTCTTCCGAGGGTTTGGATATTGATCTCACCGTGTACAATTGAAGTCACGGATGGGTCCGTTTCTACGATTTACTGCTGGGTCAGTTATCCTTCTGCTTATTTAGGGCCGTATCGTCTTGAGAGTTATTATCCGTACCTGCTTTATCTGGGCAATTGGTATGCCAATGGCTTTTGGTACAGTGATTGATTCTTGTCTTTGGCGCGGTTGTTGGGTTATTCTTTTTCCGCTATGGATTGGAAGAATCGGGCTTTTA
The DNA here is from genome assembly GCA_965203425.1 of Limisphaerales bacterium. Classification (GTDB taxonomy): domain Bacteria; phylum Verrucomicrobiota; class Verrucomicrobiia; order Limisphaerales; family AAA164-E04; genus UBA2970. The sequence continues at coordinate 2,656,652 of OZ241891.1, forward strand.
CATTGATCGAGTTGTTGGTGGTTATTGCCATCATCGGCATTTTGGCGGGCATTTTATTGCCTGCTCTTTCGCGGGCAAAAGCAACGGCGCATAAAACGGTTTGCCTCAATAACCAACGGCAAATCGGGCTGGCTCGGCAACTGTACGCAAATGACAATGGCGGTTATTTGATTGCTGGCGTCAATTTTTGGCAACGGCTCAGTTTCTTCTATTTGGATGGGCAAACGAATTTGTTCAATTGTCCATCGGAGAAGCGGGTTTTGAAAGCGTTTCAAGCTGCTGGCTTGCCTCTTCTTTCTTCTTCTCCGCCTCCGGGAATTATGTCGCCGTGGGGACCGCGTTTTATTCCTTGGGGTTACTTGCAAAATGATTATGGATTAAAGCCGTCTTCTTTTGGCCGGGATTCAAAGCGGTGGGGAATCGCTGGGGAGTATTCACGTGGGAGTCCGGGGAGTTGGACTCGGGGGATTCGGGATTTTCAAGTGGTTTCGCCTTCGCGCATGATTGTGCAAGCGGATGGTTCTCGGTTTGGCAAATCTGGCGGTGGTACTGTTTTCCGTTTGGATTTGTTTGCTCAGGGATTTCGTGGATTTGTTTCTTCTAGTGATTTTTCTTTAGCTGTTGCCCGTCGGCATTCTGGGTAGGTGAATATTTTGTTTGCTGACGGGCATGTTGGATCGGAGACTCTTTATCAAATGCTTTATCCTTCTTTGGAGAATTGGACACGGTTTAACTTCGATAATAAAAAGCATTGGTTGGACGGTGACATGCCTTCTGCTTCTGGTTGGCAACCTCCAACGCCTTGGGATGAGCTCGTGGATTTTTGAAACGGCGCTGCAGTTTTGCCTTTGTTTCGTGACCGTCGGGTTTCTGGCTCGGCGGTTTTTTGTTGTGGGATTGTTTCCATTCTTCTCATGGATTGAAGAGGCTTTTGTCGGCCTGAGGAACGGGAAGGGAAGAAAGGAAACGAGCCTTGTCCAAATGATTTGCGAATCTTTGGGATTTCTTTTTGAAAAGCCCGAAGGATTCCAGATTCTTCTGAGTGCAGGCTTGCTAAGCGCGCTTGCCAGTATGCGCCGCCATTCCCGAATCGGAGGAATACGCTCTTGTGTTTGGCTTGTTTGCGCTGGGCTTTGTTTTCTTTCTCCGCCGCTTTCATAAGAAACAACACCAAGTTGCAACCGGTGATTTGTAGCCGGCAGGGATTGTCTCTTTGTTTCGATCCTGCCAGCGATCCGTGGTTGGTGGCTGGCAAGTAGCGCAAAAACTGCATTTTCTTTCTCCGCCCGTTTCTGAGTTTTCGGAAATGTGTTTTGTTCTTCAACGGCCTTGAGTTTCTTTTCCTTTTTCTTGTTCGTTCCTATTCAAAACAAGATTCCATGCAAAACTTGTGTTGCCGAATCCGCCGGCCAATCTTGACTAGGAAAAAGCTTTGCCTGCGGTCTTTTCACAAATCTAGTTGCCTTCATTAGAATCCCGCGTCAAAATAGTGGTTTTGCAATGGAAGGCCAAAAGACCGGAATAAAACAGCCGCCGCCATTCTATGTCTGCGCCCAAGCAAGTTAAATTGTTCGTCAAACCTTATTGCGGTTGGTGCCGCCAAGCGATTCGTTGGCTTCAAGCCCGCGGCATCTCTTACGAAACGCTCGACGTCGAGGCCGACCATGACGCCATGCTGGAAATGATCGAGAAATCCGGCCAGACTTTGGCGCCGGTCATCGAAGTGGACGGCGCAATCTTGGCGGACTTTGATACTGACGAACTGGCGAAGTTCTGGGATGAACAAATCGCTGATTCTCCCATTCAAGAGGCCGGATCGTGACTGCCTTAGCGCCTCAATCCAATCCTGCCGGGCGGCTTCCCAACTGGTTGCGCCGTCCGCTTTTGGTTGGCGGAGGGTTTGCCAAAACCCAGACTTTGCTGGACAATCTAGAACTGCGCACCGTTTGCGAAAGCGCCAAATGCCCCAACCGCTGGGAATGTTGGAGCCGAGGAACCGCCGCCTTTATGATCGCCGGCAAACGTTGCACGAGAGCATGCGGCTTTTGCGCTGTGTCCACGGCCAAACCCTTTCCTCTTGAAGAAGACGAGCCAGAGCGCGTTGCCAAAGCCGTCGCGCAGATGAATCTGAAGCACGTTGTCATCACCGCCGTTGCCCGCGACGATCTCGCCGACGGCGGAAGCGCGCACTTCGCCCGGACAATCGCCGCCGTTCGTCAAAAGAATCCGGGCATCGTCGTCGAAGTGCTAACACCAGACTTCAATGGAAAACTGGACGCCATTCGGACGGTTCTGATCGCTCGACCGGAGATATTCAACCACAACATAGAAACCGTCCGGCGTCTGACACCGAGCGTTCGTTCCCGCGCGACTTACAATCGCTCTTTGGAAGTCCTCCGCCTCGCCAAAAAGTGGGCGGATTATCCCGTCGCCACCAAATCCGGCTTGATGCTGGGACTTGGCGAGCGGGAATCGGAAATTTTTCAAACCATGGACGATCTCCGCGCCGTGAAATGCGATATTTTGACTATGGGACAATACCTACAACCGACTCTTTGTCACTTGCCGGTGACCGAGTTCGTCTCGCCGGCGCAATTCGCCTCACTGCAACGGCAAGCAGAATCAAAAGGCTTTCAACACGTCGCCAGCGGCCCGATGGTGCGGAGTTCTTATCACGCCGACGCCATGCAACCACCCTCCGCCAAAACTTGAAAAAGAGAAATATGGAAAACGGAGTGGCGCACAAAATGCCGGCGGATTTAAGAAAGGTACTTGCTTCCTCCCCGGAGGCTCGAGGGGCATGGAAGAATATTACCCCGATGGCGCGCAATGAGTGGATTTGCTGGATTGAGTCTGCCAAAAAACAGGAGACAAGAAATCGTAGGATTGAAAGGGCATGCACTGCGCTTAAAGAAGGAAAGCGTCGGCCTTGTTGCTGGTCTGGTTGCCCCCATCGTTGAAAAAAAATCATCTTTTCTTTTGCATATACGGATTGACCCCTTCCAATCAAAAAACTATTAGAATGGGCTGGGGGTCCGCCTCTTGGCAAAACCGTTCAAGCCGTCACTATGGCCGGTCTTTCAGGCGGCTACTTGGCTGGCGACGACCTTAATGTCTCCCTTGATGATCCTTCCATCCGCCGCAAAAATTCCTTCCTCGGCGCCGGCGGCATCATTGTCTACGACAATACGCGCAACATGGTGGACGCCGCCCGCCAAGCCATGGCCTTCTTCGCCGAAGAATCGTGCGGCAAGTGCTTTCCCTGCCGCATCGGAACTGAACGCCTTGTCGAACGCCTCGCTGGCAAAGCCGGCCCCAAAAGCCCGAAAGCCTGGAACCGCGAAGTGGACGACTTGGGAACGACGATGATGGCCGCCAGCGCTTGTGGACTCGGCATGGCCGCTCCAAATATCACCAAAAGCTTGGCCAAATACTTCCCAGACCAAGTCACAAAACACGTGCAAAATCATCGCTAACCCGCTATAAACTTTTTCCTAGATGACCGGCAACCCGACAAACCAAATCACTCTGGACGGAGAACTCGTCGACTTTGCGCCCGGCGAAACTCTTTACGAAATGGCTCGGCGCCTCGGAAAAACCATTCCCACACTCTGTTACGATCCGCGCCTTGAAGCCTTTGGCAGCTGTCGTCTTTGCCTCGTCGAAATCGAAGGCGCCCGAAACCCAACGGCCTCCTGCACGACAAAGGCCGTTGCGGGCGCCAAAGTTCACACCGCTACGCCCCAAATCGAGAAACACCGCAAAATCCTCCTCGAAATGGTGGCCTCCGAAAACCCAGACATTGCCGTTGATCCCTTGCGCGGCTACGCCGCGCAAGAACTCTTCCAACTCATCGGCCAATACAACGCGGACACCGGCCGATTTCAAGGAAAGCAGTCAGGACACTCGCGCCTAGAAGACCCCAATCCCTTCATCCTGCGCGACTACGACCGATGCATTTCCTGCTATCGTTGCGTGCGCGTCTGCGCCGAGCAGGAAGGCGACTACGCCATCAGCATCCGCAACCGCGGCTTCAACACCCAAATCACAACCGAGTTTTCCGGCAACCTCAAAGATTCCGCCTGCACCTTTTGCGGCCAATGCGTGCAGACCTGCCCTACCGGCGCCCTGGCCGACAAAAAAGCCATGCGCGCCACAACGATTCCCGGAAAAATTCAGAAAACTCGAACCGTTTGCCCCTACTGCGGCGTCGGATGCTCCGTTGATCTTCTGTCCAAAGGAGATCGATTGGTCGGCGTACAACCGGCCATGAACGGCCCGGCCAATCACGGCGCCCTGTGCGTCAAAGGCCAATTCGCCTTCGATTTCGTTCAACATTCCGACCGTCTCAAAACCCCGCTTGTCCGGCGCGAAGACGGCAATCTCCACGAAACCACCTGGGAAGAAGCCCTGGACCGCGCCGCCGAAGGCTTCCGCAAAGCCGCCGAGAAACACGGACGGCACAGCATTTACGGCGTCGCCTCCGGCCGCACCCCTTCCGAAGCCGACTACCTCATGCAGAAGTTCATCCGCGCCGGCTTCGGCACCCATCAAATCGATAACTGCAGCCGCGCTTGACACGCGCCCACGGTGGCCGGTCTGGCCGCCACCATCGGCAGAGGCGCCATGTCCAACCCCCTCGCCGACATGCAAAAACCCGACATCCTCTTTTGCATCGGCACCAACATGACCGAATGCCATCCAGTCGCCGCCACCGGAATCAAAAAAGCCTTGCGCCGAGGCGCCAAAATGATCGTCGTTGATCCTCGCAAAATCCCTCTCGCCGATCTTGCCGACCTTTATCTGCCTATTCGCGTTGGCTCCGACGTCGCCCTGCTCCTGGCAATGGCTCACGTCATCGCCCGTGAAAACCTCATAGACCCTGCCTTCCTCCAAAACCGCACCGCCGGAGGCCCCGAATTCCTCCAACACATCCAATCCTTCCCCCCAAAATGGGCCGCCGACATCACCGAAGTGCCAGCCGCCGACATCGAAAAAGCCGCCCTCTGGGTATGAAAAAGCTCTTTTTCTTTGTGTGTTTTGGCGTCACATCTCACGACGTCAACTTGAGATTCATTGATATTTTTACGATTTTCAGATTCTTCATCCCAATACCATTATCACCATCGCTATGCAACCTTCCAACCAATAATCTGTTGACGGTGCGCCATTGATTTTTCCGGCGAAATCAAACTCCCCTCAAATCTTCCTTTCGCCTTTTAATGGACGAAAAACCGAACCGATATCGACGGAGCTGCTGGATCAACCCACACACTTGACCACGCCGCACTGGCCGACAACAGTGCTAAAATTGCTGTAAGAATTACCAATTCGGCAGGCACGGTCGGCTCACTTTTGACGGTGTGCCTCCGACTTTGACGAGTGCTTCAGGGAGTGAAACATTCACCACCGTGCTGAGTGATCTTCTCTGAACCTCTGGATGAAGCCAGCACTGAAACTGCTGGCAACTACGGCACTTTCCAGCATTGCCGAGGCGGCTTTGGCCACAGAATCTGGCACGAATAGCGACGACACTGTTATTCTAACCACCAGCAGACAGCCTGAATGCACCGTCTTGACTCTAACCGTGAAGAACGTCAAAGACGCGACCGTCGACAACGTCATCGCCGCGGATTCCGTCATCGACTTCAAAACCCACGTCCGTATCAGCGTCTTTCATCTTGTAAAATAAATAAACCGATATAAATGTCTAATTCGTGTTCATGCAAAGGAGGAGGGGGGATGATAGAGTTCTATTTTCAAGGAGGGAACTTGCCTGCCTCAATGCAATTCCAAAGACATTCCCGCCGCGCTCGCCACCATAACAAAGAAAAACTGACGCTTTCCAACCCGCCCAGCATCTTCTTCAAAAAACAATCTCGTTGCTTGTCCCAATGCAGTCTCGAATCTGATTGTCTTCTGGGATGCGCGGACCCAATCACGCCCCACCAGCGATGCAGGGAATCCCCCTAAATTCAGTCTTATGCCCCCTACAAGGGAGAGACCCCTCTATGAGACGCCGGACAAATGAAAACACTTTTCAGAGCGCCCTTCTTACCTGTTCCCTAGTCATAACCACAATCTACGAACTTGCCAGTGGCATGCTTCGTCTCTCCTCCCGGAGACGGGGCGCAACATCTCCTTAGCAGAATCTTGGGGTGAAGAACGGCGTCTTTGCCAAACGCTCGCAAGCTTGAAAAACCATCCCATAATTATCATCTCTCCCACTCTCATAAATCGCCTGACTCAAACCAACCATCGATGGATTTTCTATGTTCTATGTTGTTTCCATCCCTAGAACATAAATCTTCCAAAGTTCAAGTTGGATTTCAAATTCCCTAAGGGCTTGCTGTCCGCCGGCTAGGTCTGGCAGGGGAAGAAGAGTCTTTTTGGTTATTAGAGTTTGTGGGGAGGGCGGTCAAAGGGCTTATAGTTGCGGGTTGAGCCAAAGGGTCAACTTTTTATAGTAGAGGTCGTTTACGATGGAGGCTGTCGATGTCGCCGGGCTGCTTTGCGCTTGGGGGGAGAAGATGTTTTTGGTAGGGAGGAGTGGCAAGAGAGGATGGGGCAGATAGATGTCTATAGTTCTATGCTTGGGGGGCGTCTAGCGGAGTTAACTTATTGGCGGATTGGGATTGCGGGGGCGAAGAGGAAGGTTTGCTGCCGCCACGATTGAGGAGGGAGACTTGAGTGTTTCCTTATTATTTCGTTTGGCATCCTGTCTTATGTTTTGCGAGAGGATGCGCGAACCGCGTCGTTAGGATTCTCGGCAATGTTTCTTTGGAGATCGCCGTTCATACCAGAATAGCCAAGCAGCAAAGGCAGATGAAGTGGATGAGATAGCAGGCCTGGTCTGTATTGGGAATTATAGAAGCATGATGCAGGCGGCCATGAGATGCACAAACATCGGGAAGGGACCGGATGAGATTGTCGTAGCGTGCGGCAATGTGACGGAATTGTTTGAGATTTTCGGAAAAATCGCTCGACCTTCTCTCTCAACATGTAATTTTGCGCATCGTGATGAACCAACACGCTCGGATTCGAATTCGGTTGGCTGGCGGCGAGGTGCTTGAATTTCCGGAGTACGGGTTTGGTTGTCGACCATAGCCATAGAGTATCGCTGATGAGCAAGCGTAAACCTACCCCAACGAAAGTGTAATGCCGTGAGTGTTTTCCGAAATATGCCATCGGCGCAGAACTCTTACTAGAATCCTATGAATTCGTCAATATGGGCTAGGATAATGTCCGTTCATGAATTTTCAGAGAATCAATCGGCAAAGATAGTTTCGTTTGTTCTATTAATATAAGTAGCCGGCAAGTTAATTCACGAATTGCCTCGATTCATATCGGTGGTGAAGTTGTCAACGTTGTAGTAATTTTGGTATTCTCGTCCATATACATCCAGGTTTGGGGGTGATCTGGGATTGTTCAGGCTATGCATGCTGGCAGTGTATTGAGGGTAATCACAGCAACTCCAAGGAATACGACTCCACATGGTAGATTGTCACTTGTACGGTTGCTATTGTCAACGAGGCGAGTGTTGATGGAAATGTAGCGCGCTTGATACGGTTCGTTTATCTAAGTGCTTTCCCCATGTTTTTACCGAAGAAAGCTATATGAGATGGCTTGATGTAATTATATGAAGAGGTTTTTGGGTTTCCAAAGTGGGCGGCCAAGATGGAATACTTGGGAGACGATAGTAAATATATTTCGCTGTTGTCTGTTTTGAGTCTCTCCAGTCGATCAACTTGTCACTCAAGAATCTTCCCAAGGCTTCCATTGATTTTTGGCTATAACAGTTGGTTGGGAATCTGTTTTCGCGGTCTCTTATACAAATGTGGCGGAGGAAGTATGAGTTGTTTGATGTTTTATGCAGAGGATGCTTTTAGGCTTTGCCAAGTGTGGGAGAAACATGCTGGCGATGACGACTAATAATTCAATCAAAGTAAACCTTGTATCATGGTTGGTTCATGAACTCAGAAGATTATGTTGGTATCTCGCGGTGTCAAGTTAAATTTTTGCTCAATTCTAGTTCTTTATAGTTCTAGTTAAAAGCGATCGTCGTTGCCTGGTTCTGGAGGGCTTACGCGGATGGTTACGATGTCTGTGTCGTGGTATTGCTGGTGGCGAACTGAGGAGGCGAAGTGCCTTAGCAGGCGAAGAGAAATTTCTCGCTCAACCGGTGTTTTCGCATTCCACTTGTTGAGCAACGCGATACGGTCTTCGAGGTTTTCCTTACTGGCGGAGGCGACGAATTCAAGAACCGCCCCGTTTTCTTCCTTGTGTGCAATGAGGAGCAAGTGGCGTCGGGGTTCTTTTCCGGTGTTATCTCGCTGAAAGAGCGTTAGCAAGGTTTCCTCGCTGGCGGCTTCGAGTCGGTTGGACATAGCCATGTCCCAGCCGTTGTGGGAAGCGAAGTCGTTGAGGAATTCCCGCACTTTGGGCAGGGTGGAAAGGTCGAATTCCATTTCCAGACGGCGGCGGCGGGCTTCTGTGATCTCTATAAACAGGGTTAGTAGAATGGCCGTCAAGCCGCCGGCCGTCATCCCGTTCTGCAACAGACCGCCGGCGAATTCTGAGAAGTATTCAGGAAAGATAGCGCCATTTTGGAATCCGGTGCCGATCCAAAAGCCGATGCCGGTCACCAATCCCTTGCGATAGTCAATCCCGTCTTGAACGACGATCTTCATGCCAACGACAAAGAGCATTGCCAACAGAACGGTCAGATAGGCTGCGGCGACTGGACCCGGTATTGCCAAAAACACGGCCAACCCCTTGGGCAGAAATGCCAAAACGAGAAACACCGCTCCGACAGCAATTCCCACGCTACGGGCGCCCACCCCGGTTAACTCGGTTACTGAAACGCTTGAGGAATAAGTTGTATTCGGCACCGTTCCTGCGAGGCCGGACAACAGATTTCCCAACCCGTCCGCAGCCACAGCGCCTTGCACTGCCCGGAAATCCACTGCTCGTTGCCGCCGCCAAGAGACTTGTTGAATGGCGACCGAATCGCCGATCGTCTCTATGGCGCCGACCAGCGTTACAAACACAAAGGCCGGCAACAACGCCCAAAACACCGGCCCGAAACTGAAGTCCAACCCCGGCCATTCCCCTTTGGGAAGACCAATCCATTGGGCTTCAGCAATGCGATCGGCGTCGTAAATTCCAAAAAACGCCGCCACCGTCGATCCGACAAAGACGCCGATAACCGGCGCCCAAAGCCGCAACCTTCCCGTTGCTTTCAAGGCAATGCCGGCAATGACAATCACCGTTGCAAAGGCGCTCAACGGAGCGGCCGGCGCCGGGGCTCGTTCCGGAACGTCTTTCAACAGATCAAAAATGATCGGCATCACCGTCACCGGTATCAGCATAATGACCGTTCCCGCAACGGTTGGCGTCAGAATCCGCCGAAACAGCGAAAGACGCGCGGACAAAGCAAACTGAAAGAGCGATGAAGCAAAAACCAAAGTGGCGAGCATCGCCGGACCCCCTTCTGAGATCGCCGTAATGCACACCGCAATGAAGGCGCCGGAGGAGCCCATCAAAAGAACGTAGCCCGCGCCTATTCGTCCGAACCGGATCGCTTGAGTAATTGTGGTGACCCCGCTGATCGCTACCGCGGCAAATACCGCCCAAGAAAGAAAGGATTCACTTCCGCCGGCAGACCGAATCACAATCGCCGGAGTCAAGACGATGCCGGCTATGCAGAGGACAGCCAGTTGAAGGCCGAGTCCAAAGGCCAGCGACGCCGGCAGTTTTTCATCGGGTTGGTAGCGAACGCCGGTTTGCCTGTTGGAATCATCGGTAACCATGTATTTAGCATCATCTTATGCCAAACGAACGACAAATGCCAACGTCATAGTTTCCCAATGCGCTCAATTGGCGAAAACCCGACGGTTTTTCTCTTGCCAACGCGAAGTAGGCGGCGGTATCTCGTTCTTTGCTTTACGAAAAACGCTGCGAATTGCGGCGATACGCTTGCGAAGAGCAGGCGAGAACCCACCAAGTTAGCAACCAAGAAATCAAGACGCAAACCAATCCAATCCCCAGCACCGCCATCGTGAAGAATAGCGACGCTCCAATACTCAAAAAGGGAACGAAAAGAAAAGCAAAGGCGAATAGAATCTTATCAAAACCGAAGTGGAAAACCAGAGGCATGAAGAGACATCCGATTCCGGAAAACCCTAATAATATCAAGAGTTTGGGAACGTCGTAGTTGCCTTCGCCGGCAAGAAACATGAGAAGACTATGGAACACAGCTTGAACCAACACAATGCCGAAGAGAATTTGGAAAAGCCGGGAACTGAGATGCCTTGCGCTCAAGGGCAACCCTCGAAATACTCGAATCATAGAAAATGTTTGAGCAATAAAGATACAAGGAATTACACAAAAAATAAGGGAATGCCATATTACAACAAAACGAATAATTCGCAGCGGTTCTATACCTTCTTTTGATCTGAAGACGTATACTTGTACTGCATCTATTATTGTTCCTGATATCGTCACTAGCAGAGTGAAGTAGACTATGAAAATGATTGTCCCTTTCAAGAATTGAAACATTGAAGTTGCGGCAAAATGCGCGAAGCCGCTTAGATTTTCTGCAAACTCTTTTTGTTGGCGTTTGCGCGGTGTGGATGTATTTGCCTCTGAGTTGCCTTCGCTTGCCAGACTGACAAGCATGCCGTTTGTTTCTCGGCAGCCGATTGCCGAGAAGACAGCCCCCGCCGAGAGATTGCAAAAAAGTGTTCGGCGCGCAATTGTCCTATATTGCTCGCAAAGAGGGCGACTAATATGCCAATCAAGGTGATTGTTCCATAGAAAATTTTTCTTTTAAAAGAGGATTGCCGGATTAGAAACCGAAACCGATCCGCAAAAAACACGAGGCTAAACCAAGCAAAAGCCACTGCGGGAATTTGTAAAATAGCAGACCGTGGTAGTTGTGGAGTGAACAGCGTTGCAATGATACCCAGAAACATGAACAAAACGGTGGGAAGAGCCACGCTTATTCCCCAATAAGTTTTGACCAAGCAAGCCCGTTCAACGGGCAACAACAATATCTGACGAACCATTTCTTTTGTCAGAGCGGGTGAAAATGCCATTATCCCAATGAAGAATAAGAGAACCAGGACGGAGTCGTACCCTTTGGCAACAGGGCCGGTATAAATGATAAAATGCGCGATGCTGACTATTCCAATCAGTAGCCAGCGGCGCCAAAGGAAATCTCGAATGATGATGGCGTTCATAGCTTATTTTCCTTTCACAAGGCCGACGAGCAGTTCTTCCAGAGTTATTGGATGAACGGAGATATGGTCGGCGCCTCGGCTTAGCAAAAGTTGTTTGTATTGGTTTGCCGAGTTTGTCAACACCCGGAGACGATGGCCGTCCCGATCCACAACGCGGGCGCTTGGCGGCGGTTCGCCGGCAAGGTGGAAGTCAACGTGACGCCAAGATTCCAAGATTTTGTCGATCCGCCCTTCCAAAATCATCCGTCCTTCGTCAATCACGCCGATGTGATCGGCAAAGCGTTCTAAGTCGGCGAGGCTGTGCGAGGAAATCAGGATGGTGTGACCGCCGTCGCTCATCAAGGAAAGCAGTTGGGCGAAGAGTTCTCGTTTGGAAAGAGCGTCGATGCCGACGGTTGGCTCGTCGAGAACGATCACTTTGGGACGGCGCGCAAGGGCGAGGACTAAAGAAAGTTTCACTTTGTTGCCAAAAGAGAGGGAATCAATTTTGGCCGTCGGTTCGATCTTGAAACGTGCGAGCAAGTCGTCGCAATAGGCTTGATCCCAGTTGTCGTAAAAGCCGCGAATGAAGAGGATGGCGCGCCTCACATTGCCCCAGGAGTCATAGTCCAATTCGGGGCTCATGTAAGCGGTTTGTTGCTTGACCGCAACTTCGTCCCGCTCGTGGTCGAGGCCAAGAATCCGAATGTTGCCGGAATCTCGAAAGCCCAGGCCAAACATGAGGTCTAAGGTGCTTGTTTTTCCCGATCCGTTGGGTCCGATAAAACCGTAAACCGCGGCGGATGGAACGGTCATATCCAGCGGGCCAAGTTGGAATTGAGAGAAACGTTTGGCGAGTTGGCGGATTTCGATGGCGTTTGGATGGTTCATAATTGCGGATTGAATCAATGCTCTTTCTCGCCAATCCAGCAAGCAAATTTCCTTTGTCGCTGCCCGTCAACCGCTTCAAAACTCTCTCTTCAACATAGGCAAAGGGGGAATTTGACGCTTTTTGCCGTTTTCCAACCAACTTTTTCTTCCCTTTTTTATGATTTTGATGCTTGACTCTTTACTTTTGAGAGATTAGAAACAAAGAAATTTTTAGCAGATCATTATGAAACAAGAGATTCCTATGAAACAGAAATTAACTTTATTGGTTGCCGTCGCCTGCCTTTGCGGGGGGGGGGGGGGGGGGGGGTACAATGCCCAAGCGCAGTTGGTGATTAACGTCTATCCCAGCCAAGACAACCCAACTAGCGAAACTCTCTGGATTTTTAGAGGCACTGGCACCACGCTCAGCGGCACTATTCGAACTTCTGGAAATAGCCATGCTGATGACACTTGGGAAATTAGCGGAAACAACGGCAACATCTACAACGCCAACCGCCCCAGCAACCAGTTGCTAACTCTTTCTTCCTTGTTTTCCAGCTCTAATGCCAAAGACATCGCTTCGGTGAATGCCAGAATTCCCGGAGGAGGCAAAACCAACATCACCTTTGCCGCTAGCGCCACCAACGCGCCGACCATCACCATCGATAGCGGAAGCCGAACCATCTCCCAAATTTTCATGCACGATGATCCGGGAGGAGGAATAGGCGGAGCCGACAATATAGGTATTCGTGTCTCCGGAAGCAATTTGGGCTATTCCAGCGGGAATGCTTCGGCTTGGGTGGGTTCCGGCATTTTGAACAAACCCATCGGTGACTTTTTTGCGGGAACCTATAGGGATCTGTTTAATGGTCCTAATTTTGCGGGGAGCGGAAGCAACAACATACGGCTCACAATCAACAGCCAGATCATCCCCGAACCCCAAGAATACGCCATCGTCTTCGGCTTGTTTGCGCTGGGTTTTGTTTTCTTCCATCGCCGCTTCCAAAAGAAACGCCAAGCCTCTAGTTCTTCGTAAGCGCGTTTGACGGTGATGACGCTCACCAAGGGTTGTTTGGCCATCAATCGAAATGAGGGTAGCGGAACGCCTTCAAAGAGACGGTTGTCTCCGATTTCTCGTTTGAATCCATCGACAATTTGTTGGTAGAGCGGTCCCGAACCTGTCGGGGAAATCGGCCCGATCCTCAAGGCAATGTCGTTGGCTTGCATTGTCTTCGTTCGCAAATCGGCCTTCTAGAAGATGGTTTTCCTATCGTTTGCTGTATTGGAAGCGGCGCCGGGCGCCGGGTTGTCCGTATTTTTTGCGCTCTTTCATGCGTGGGTCGCGGGTGAGCAAGCCTTCGGATTTAAGGCGCGGGCGTAGGTCGGCGTCAATCTTAAGCAAAGCGCGGGAAATGCCGTGGCGAGTTGCTTCGGCTTGGCCGGAGAGGCCGCCGCCTCGAACGTTGATGCAGACGTCGAGATGCTCGGAAGCGTTAATCAGATAGAGCGGATGAATAGCGGTTTTTTGATGGGCTTTTAGGGGGAAGTAATTCTCGAAAGTTCGGCCGTTGACGGTGATTTTTCCATCGCCGGAGGCAATTCGAACTTGAGCCACAGCAGTTTTGCGGCGACCGGTGGCTGTATGTTCGTCCGTCAAGGAGAGCACTTTCTGATTTTCCTCCGGCTCTTCGGGTTCTTTTGCGCGAGGTAACGGTGTAGAATCTTCGGCTTTTTCTTCTTCGAGTTGAGTTTGTGCTAGAGTCTCTATCGGCTTTTCTGAATGGGAGGATGTAGCGGAAGGAGAGGCGGGCGTTTCCAAACCAAGGTCTTCCCAAGATAGGGGAGGGCATAATTCCACTGCAAAGTAGCGCGTCAGATATTGGACTGCGGATTTCGCGGAGTTGAAGCGAATGCCTCCTTGATAGTTGGGATTGTCCGCAAAAGGTTGCTTGCCTTCGGGCAATTCTCTGTATTCTGGATGGCTTGAGGCGGCGTCGCCTTGCTTGTTTATCTCGTCGATTAAATGGCGGCTGTTTTCGAGCGGTTGTCTTAGCCAAAGATGGATTCCGGCATCTTGCCAAAGGTCGAGGGCATGATGCGTTTCTTGGAGGGATATCATGCCGATGGGAACATCATCCCCGCAGGATGGAACGATTTGGAGATGGTCTTTTTGGTCTGTTTGAAGGCGGATGGTTGTTTTTTCTGATTCCATAGAAAAATTCTTCTTTTATATATTTCGCGCCAGCGGAGAGGGGTGTTGAGCGGCGTGGGGATGTTTGGGGCCTGCGTAAACTTTAAGTTTGGTCAGCAAACGCTTTCCCAGTCGGTTTTTGGGAATCATTCCTTTGACGGCGTGGGTGATGATTCTGTCGGGGTGCTTGGCCCGCAAGTCTTTGACGGTTCGGCGTTTTTGGCCGCCTCGCCAGCCGGAGTAGGAGGAGTAAATCTTTTGTTCGTTTTTGTTTCCGGTCAGTCGGACTTTTTCCGCGTTTACAACGACGACGAAGTCTCCGGCGTCCAAGTGAGGCGTAAAAACGGGTTTATTTTTCCCGCGCAGAACGTTGGCGATTTTGGCGGCCAAGCGGCCGAGAACGAGGCCGTCGGCGTCAATGACGTGCCACGCGCGTTTTTGAGCGTCAATTTTCGGCAGATGTGTTTTCATGAACATTTTCCTCAAACAAAAAGCACAATAAGAGTAGCCGTTTTTTTTCGGCAAGTCAACTACTTTGACGCTTTTTTTGTGAAAACTTATTTATCAACGGAGTTTGGCTTTGTCCGCAAGAGTTTTTATGGAGTCGGCGGCTATTTCGCTCCGCTGGCGATCCAGAGTTTGATTAGGTCGGTCTGCGCTTTGTTTAAGGGATCGCCCTTTGGCGGCATGATGTCGTCGTCGTCTTTGGGAAGGGTGATTCTCTGATACAGCGAGCTTTCTTCGGGTTTGCCGGCGGCGACTACGGCGCCTTCCTTGCCTCCTTTGAGGACGGCGGCGATGGAATCCAGTCTCAGGCCGGCTTTTTGTTTTTCTTCGCCGTGGCAATCGACGCAGGTGGATTGGAAAATGGGAAGGACATACTCGACAAACACACTGCTGCCTTCCGGTTTTTTCTCGGCAATCTTTGGCGCCGCGGCCGGTTTGACTTGCGCTTCGGCCTTTGCTCCGTTGGCGATCCAGTTTTTAATCAGGGCGATTTCGTTTTTCAAGAGCGGTCCGTCTTTGGGCGGCATAATGTCGTCGTCGTCTTTGGGAAGGGTAATTCGTTGGAAAAGCGCGCTTTCGATCAAGTCCTCCGCCACGATGACTGCCCCGTGTTTGCTCCCCTTCAAGGCATACTCGTAGGTATCCAAGCGAAGCTCGTCTTTTTGCTTTTCCTCGCCGTGGCACTTCACGCAGTGGTTTTGGAAAATCGGCAAAATATGGGTTTTGAAGTCCGGGTCTTCGGCGACGGTCACTTCGGTCGAATCCGTTTTGTCGGCTTCGGCTTCCAGTTTTTCGCGTTGCGCCTTGAGCGCGGCGAGGCGGGTTTTGCTGAGAATCTCTTTTTCCCATCCAAGATTGATTTCCAGGTTTTCGTTGCCAGCGGCTGCGGCCGCTTCATGGAATTTTTGAGCGGCCTCGAAGGTGACCTTCGTTTGCCAGAGGTAGAGATTCCGAAGATCGCCCAGTCCCTTTAAATGTTCCAAGCCGGCGTCGCTAACTCCGGTGCCGTAGAGATTTAGATACTTGAGTTTGGTTAATCCTTTGAGCTCGGACAGTCCGGCGTCGGTCACTTTGGTTTTTTCCAAGTGCAACCGTTCCAGTTGGGTCAACGACGAAAGGTGTTTCAGGCCGGCGTCCGTAATGCCGGCGTTCTTCAAGTCCAGTTCGATCACTGGATTCAGGTCTTTCAGAACGGCCAAATCGTCGTCCGTCAGAACGCGCCCCTCGAAAGTCTTCGGCGGTATCAAGACTCGGACGCCTTCCGTATTTTGAGCAATGCCCAAAACTTGGCCGCCAAATTCTTGGATCTTATCCACGGCGTCGGCGTTTTCAGCGGCGAGAGCGAGGCAGTTGGCCAGTACGGCGGCCAAACAAGTTTTAAGAATGTTTACAGTCGGCTTCATAAAAAATTCTTGGTTCCGAACGCGCATTGAACCGGATTTTTGTTCGCAGGTCAAGAATTTGAAATTACACCTGAATTCCCCGCCAAGACAATCACAATTTTGAAGGCAACCGAGCCTCTTTTGTTGTTTCTTCCCGCGAAGCGGATTGCATCTTGGACGCGAGTTCCATACCCAGCCTGTCTCCATCGTTCCGTCCAGCCGTTCCTTCCAGGATTTTGATGCTTCCACCCAACGGCTTGGCAACCATCAGGCGAAGCGAAGATTCTACAAGTTGGCCATAAGCGGCCAAAGGTGATTGGCAACCGCCGCCCATTGCTTGCAAAAACCGCCGCTCAGCCTCCACGCAAATTTGAGAAGAAACATCATTGAAAAGCCGACAAATAGACCGCGTTCCCGAATCTTCCAAGCGGGTTTCCAATCCAACGGCGCCTTGCGCAGCGCAGGGAATCATACACTCTACCGGCAAAAGCGCGGCAAAAATGTTTGGCGGAACATCACCGCCTTCAACAGCTCGATCTTCCCGCAAAACGTAGCCCAAACGCTTCAAGCCGGCAGCGGCAAGAATTACGCCGTCTAAATCCGAAGAATCCGCCAGCTTGCGAATCCTCGTCGGCACATTGCCCCGTAGAGACACCACTCGCAACTTCAATCCCGCCGCCAATAAAAAAGCCTGCCGCCGCGAACTTCCCGTCCCAACAACAGCGCCACGCGGCAAACAACACAATGGATTCTCCCCCTCCGCAACCACCCCAATCGGCCTCTTTGTAAGCAACACATCCCGCGCATCCTCCCGAAACGAAACCGCCGCCAAACAAAGACCCGCCGGCAAATCAATCGGCAAATCCTTCAAGCTATGAACCGCCAAATCCGCCTCCCCAGCCAAAAGAGCGTTCTCCAACTCTTTCGTGAACAAGCCTTTGGGAAGAGAACCGAGAATCTCATCTTCCCCCTTCCCTTGCAACCAATCGCCCCTCGTCTTAAAAGCCCGAACCTCAACCCGCAAACCCGGCAACAATCCCCGCAAACAATCCCCCACCCAATGCGCCTGAGCAAGCGCCAAAGCAGAACCCCGAGTCGCAAGACGCAACGGACGATTCGGAATCTTCAAAGGCATTCGCTTCCCTAACAAACCAGCGCGCCCTAGCCAAAACACGGCAAAGGATTCTTCACCGCCGGCGGCAAGCCGAGAAACTCCTCCACAAAACCAGCCAGCCGCTCCCTAGTCTTCCGGGAAACAAGCTTTTGAATGCTTTCAACAGCCTCATCCCCAATCAGAAACGGACTCTCCAGAAGATTTTCTCCAAAACACACCGCCAAAATATGATACTCCTTGCACTCAAAAGCCCGCTTCCCAGTAATAAGACAACGAGACAACCCAGGCAATGCGGCACCCTCGCCGCAAGGCGACAACTCTCCAATCCCGCGAATCTGCGCCCAATCCACATGCTCGTCAAAATAATGCGCAATCAACCTAACCGATTGTTGCGAAAGCTCGGCTTCGAACCGCCGCTGACAAGAAAAGCAAATGGCATACTCAAAAACTACCTCCCCCTTGCTATAAACTTTCTCAACCACATAAAATCGTCCGCCATCCGCCAACAAACCCTCGCCGCAAACCACGCAAGCCCGAAACGGCCGCCCATCCGCAAACGACCAAAACTCCTCAGGAATAAGAACTTTGCCAAAATCCGCCATCTTTCAATTAACAAAAAGAATCTTCCACCCAAGCGCATCTTCAAAAAAGCCAAAACAATCCGCAAGAAAAATTCCTCCCTCCTCCACACAACGCAACCATCCTCTTCCCTGCGCGGACAAAAAATCATCAAAAACCCAGCCGGCCAAACAATGAAAAAATTCTTCCATTCCAAAATTGAATTGAAGGAACTCGCCTCCTTCAACTTCGATATTCTAATGTGATTACCTTCCAAAACTGGATCCGAAAACCTCAGCCTCATAGGAAAACGAAGAAACCAAAGAGAAAATCGTTTTTGCCCGCCGGATCGAATGCAACTATCGACCCTTCCGGTTTGCCGACAAATCGCCGAGAAACCGAAAAAATGAGAGCGAAGGAAAAATCGAAAAATGTAGGTGTCGCTTTGGACAGAAAACAATCTTCGTCCAGTCCGACTAACTGGACGCAAGCGGTTGCCAATCGGGGGATACAGCGGGGATTTACGCCTACAATATGTCGTCAGACATAGACCCGCGAGGATGACAAGGATTTTGAAACAAAAAACGAAGATTTAAAGTATAAAGGAAACGATAGACTCCGTAGAATCTGGTCGGACGGCACAACCATGTGGATGGCGAAAACGATGATTACTCAGGTTCATTCTATGGACTCGGCGAATGGAAGAGCCAATTGATTTTCGCTGATCCTCTGCTGAACAGCGGCGTCCGATTCGTGTTTGCTGTTCCTGCGGAAGAGGTGGGAATAGAGGAAACCGCCGATTTGCTTGGCGGGAATTGGCGGCCTTTGCCGGAGGACAAAGTCAAAATACTGCGGGAATCCACCGGCAACGACCCGGATCGATTGACAATAATTCTGCCGAAAGCGGAAGGAACACAACGCCTCCTCCGCCCAACACCGCCGCAACCGTAAAACCGAATGCTCTGGAATTTTTACTTTTTGAATAGGATACAACAGTGACCGTACGGAACAGCAGGCTATACAGACGATGAAAGATGAGATTGGGTTCGCTTTGATTTTGGCGGTCGGAACGGCGTCGGCTTTTGGGCAAGAAATTGATGACGTCGAGGCAATTGGTGAGACACGCACTCTGATACAGCTATACACATTAAACGGGATAGACGAAGGCATTAATGAGGGCCCTGAGGACCTTGATTTTTCATTTTGGCCAGTGGAACCTGCGGGTTTGTGTGTGGGGGAGGGGGGGTAGGTCGTAGGAAGAAGGATACTTCCAACCAACACATCCTGTCGTTTATTACAATCCAGATACGCAAGAATTAAACTTGGAGCAACGCAAAAGATCGACCTATGTGAATATTACCTTCAAGTGACCAGGCGGCGAAACTCATCATAGTTGGAGCCATGATGAATGGCGCGCCCAAGTGGGCCAAACCAATTCCGTTTTGGTCGACTTCTGGACGGAAGACGGCGGAGTCACCCTGGATGAATCAGGCGACCCATTCGCCGAGGCGACGTCCGGGGAAGACTACGAAGCTATCCGCGGCACGATCGCCTTTACGCCCGGCGATTCCATCAGGAGGCATCCAGGAGAGAAAGAATTACTACATCCCCTCCGAATTACACTCATGGACTTGGATCCCGAACATCACACACGAAGCGTTTTCATTCCCATTCTGGACGACGACGTGGACGAGCCTATCGAATGCTTTGAAATCTTCTTCCGGCAACGCACTCCCAACAACGTCGCGGAAACATTCAAAATCGGCATCTTTATCTTTGACGACGACAATCCCTGCGCCGGATCCTCCGGTCAATGTGAACAATGGCGGTGCCGTGGTGCCGATAATAACTCCGTTTCCATCGCGGAATGGAGGATCGACTTCGTCCTCGCTTATGTTCAAAACAACTAGTTTGTCCTTGAGCGAAGGAGGCTCTGCTACCTACCAAGTGCGCGCCACTTCCTCCCAAAACAGAGAAATGGCCGTCAATATAAAAACCACGCATCCCGGAATCACCGTGAACCCTAGCAAACTAATGTTTAACCCCATCAATTGGCAGAACTACCAAACCGTGACCGTGACTGCCAGCGCCGCCGCCGCCGACACGAACAAGCAGGCATATATCATGCATTCCATCCCCGCCAGCGAAGGCTTCATCGCTAGAAACGACGCCGGCGCCGTTTCTCTAACGATTGCTCATAAGGTTGTGGAGAAACCTAACAGCCAAGACAGCGTAGACCCCGAAGAACCGGTTGCCCCCGAACCCCAACTGCCGCCGACCGACTATGATCGAGATGATGATGGCTTGATTGATGTCAGCAACCTTGCGCAACTCCATGCCCTTCGCTTTGACTTGAACGGCGACGGCCAGCCGGACAAAGAAGAGGTGGCGGCAGCTTACAAGCAAGCCTTCCCCAGCGCTCTCGCCAACATGGGCATTCCCGCTGATGTCCCCGCCCAAGGCTACGAACTCACAACGAACCTGAACTTCGACACGAACGAAGACAAAACCATCAACGAAGAAGACGCCTTTGGGAACAAGGGAAAGGGCTGGCCGTCCATCGGCTCTTTCTCCCAACCTTTCCAAGCTGTTTTTGAAGGGAACGGCCATGTCCTTTCTAATCTGTTTCAAGACCAGAGCCATCCCGCTCTCTTCGCTGATGAACCTTCCGGCTTGTTTGGGGCGGTCGGGCATCGGGCGCAAGTCATCCATGTAGTTTTGGAGGGGGTAGAGATAAGAGGGGTGAACTGGGTAGGCGCCTTAGCGGGATTGAGTCAAGGAGTGATTGTCGATTGTTCGGCGGGCGGGCAAGTGGTTGGTTATAATAGTGTGGGGGGATTAGTTGGTCATAACTTTGGGGAGATAGCGGATAGTCATGTTCGAGGGGAAGTTCGGGGGGAGACTAGCGTGGGAGGCTTAGTGGGCTGGAATGTGGGGGGATTGATTGAGGGGAGTTCGGCGCTAGGGCAAGAGACTCTTGGTTTAGTGGGCTTTGGGACGCCTGCGGCTCGTTAGGAGCGAAGTCTCATAACCTCCGCATTTTCTGGGAGGCACTTGGTTGTTTTGCTTCTTCTTTGCGCCCTTCTTTTTCTCAGAGGGAGGGCGCATTTTCTTTGATGACTGGAGAGCAAGAGCAATCTCAGAGAGGGAGGTGGCTATGGGGATTCATCGGCAGGCGGTGGAGGCTGGTTGGTGGCGGGCAAAAGGAGTTTCTTGGTTGTTTGGTTGGGGAAGAGTTGCGGGGGAGAAGAGGGGGGATCCATTCAAGGATTTCTCGCGGGCGCGCTCGGAGAAAGCCGTTCTAGCGAGAGCGAAGGCCGCGCCGCCGCCGCGGCAAGCAGGGGGCGAGCTGCTGCGCGTCCGGCTCGGCCAGGGGCGTTTTGGCAAGCGGGTTGGGTTATTGGGAAGGGCAATCTAGGAGACTTGGAAGGTCGATATAGATATAGATGGGGATGCGGGAGAGGCATGAGAGTGCGGCTAGCGGCAGGAATATCTGGCCTTGCGGCTTGAACTTCAATAACAACAACCTCCCCCCCAACGGCGCTAAGGAAGTAGGGAATAAGGGAGTTTTGAGATCCGCAGTTGTTTCGGTCCCTTCTAGTGAGGGAGCATTGTTATTGATGCTGGCCGGCGTCTAAACTGGCCTTCCTTGTTGTCAGGTTTTTTTCAATGGTGCCAGCGTAGCATCTTCCCAAGAGTCTGGTTCACAAAGAACTCCAACAAATGATAAGCAGACAGCGTAGAAAAGGCATTGGTTAGTGTTTTTAAGGGACTGAGCAATCAAGGGTCCGGAAATGCATCGATCGGGGTGTCTTCTAAAGTTGCCGTGTCCGTCGGATCCAGAGCGCAAAATAATGGATTGCCAAGGGAAGAGCGTCAGTTATATTTTTGAGGAAACGTTGTTATGAGGAATTTTCGAAGTATCAGTCGAGTTGCTGGGCGGGCATGGTTGGTGTCCGCATGTTTTGTTGCGGTATTTTGCCTCGCTGCTGGCGAGCGTCCCAATATCCTCTTCTTTTTATCTGATGATCATCGGAGCGATTTTCTAGGTTGCGCAGGTCATGCCGTTATTCAAACGCCGCGACTGGATGAATTGGCGCGGCAAGGAGTGCGCTTCAACAATGCCTTTGTCACCACTTCCATTTGCGCAGCGAGCCGAGCCTCCATTTTGACTGGGTTGGTAGAGCGAACTCATCGTTACACCTTTGGGACGCCGCCGCTGATGGAGGAGTTTACGCAAGACAGTTACCCACAGCGTTTGCGGAAGGCAGGTTATTACACCGGCTTTGTGGGAAAATTCGGGGTGAGAGTAAAGCCAGGCGCGAAGGAAACGATGTTTGATTTGTTCACGCCGCTGAGCCGAAATCCGTATTTTAAAAAGCAACCGGATGGTTCGTTGAGACATTTAACGGAGGTTACCGGGGATCATGCGATCGAGTTTCTTCGTTCGCGCGATCAGTCTAAACCGTTTTGTCTTTCGGTGAGTTTTAATGCGGCGCATGCTGAAGATAGTGACAAGGAAAATCATTACCCTTGGCCGCGGGCCGAAGACGGTCTCTACGAAGATCTAACAATGCCTCCGCCGCGCTTGGCAAAGGCTTCCGATTACGAGTCGCAACCCGAATTTTTAAAGCAGTCTTTGAATCGAGAGCGCTATTTCTGGCGCTGGGACACAAAGGAAAAGTACCAAAAGAACGTGAAGGCTTACTATCGTATGATTACGGGGATAGACATGGTCATCGGCCGAATCCTCGATGAATTAAAGAGGCAAGGTTTGAGCGAGAATACAATTGTTCTTTTTACGGGAGACAACGGCTACTATAAAGGCTCTCGTGGTTTTGCTGGGAAATGGTCTCACTATGAGGAGTCTTTAAGGGTTCCTCTAATTATCTATGATCCGCGCCTGCTCAAAAAGCTGCGAGGGCGGGTGATTGAGCGGATGGTGTTGAACATAGATTTGTCCCCAACCATGTTGGAATATGGTATGGTTGACATTCCCCAAACATGTCAGGGAAAATCCCTCGTTGCGCTTGTTGCCGGTGAATCAGAGACGGACTGGCGCGCTGATTTTTTCTGCGAACACCTTTTCGATCATCCTAATATACCCAAGTGGGAGGGCGTTCGACAGCAACGGTGGGTTTACGCTAGATATTTTCAGCAGTCCCCCATCTTTGAGTTCTTGCATGATTTGGCGGCGGACCCAATGCAACGACAAAACTTGGTTTTGGAACCCCAGTATGCCGTGCAGCTTGAAAGCCTTCGGAAGCGTTGTGATCAACTACGCAACGGCTATGGAGGCGAATATTCGTTGGAAAAAATCCCCACAATCCAATTCCTTAAGAAGAAAAACCAAAACGCCGACAACCCCAATTAGCAAGTTTACTTTTAATCTTACTTCCCTTGTCAGCGTGTGCCAAATCTAAACGCTTTTCGTCATTCTTCGTCCCACTTGTAACATTTTACGGGTGTTGACGTCGGAATCCGATTCAGCATAGATGCGCAGAACGGGTTCGGTTCCCGATCCGCGCAACATTAGCCAAGCGCCGCTTTGGGCAATGTATTTGACACCGTCAAAGGTTTTCACTTCGACAAGCGGGGAGCCAAGCAGTGATTTCGGAGGATTTGCCGCGCAGGAGGCCATCAGTTCCTGCATTTTTTCCAACGGAAAAGGCTCGTCTATTCGAGCATAACGATGCGTCCCATACTCCGTTTCCAACTGGGCCAACAACGCTGGCAAAGGTTTTTTCTCCATTGCTAACATCTCCAGCAACATAAGCCCCGCAAGAATTCCGTCGCGCTCTGGGATGTGTCTCGGAAATCCAATGCCTCCGCTTTCTTCAAAACCGAGCAACACGTTTCCCCGCAGCATCTCAGCGCAGATGTATTTGAATCCCACGCCGGTTTCCACTAGAGGCAATCCAAACGCCGCACACATTTTGTCTACCATAGAGGTAGTCGTCAGCGCTTTAATAACTC
Organism: Limisphaerales bacterium; assembly: GCA_965203425.1. Classification (GTDB taxonomy): domain Bacteria; phylum Verrucomicrobiota; class Verrucomicrobiia; order Limisphaerales; family AAA164-E04; genus UBA2970. The sequence continues at coordinate 2,680,472 of OZ241891.1, forward strand.
GCCCAGCGCTGCGGCGGTTTATTACAAAGTGACGCAACAGGAGGCAGATGATTTGGTGCGTCGTAAGCGGGTTGCCCTTCCCGTCCATTCCGCCAATACGATCCGCGTCCCCATCGGTCACCAAACAGAGGTCGTGGGGATGTTGTTTTAGGTAAACGCTACTGGCCTTATAGTTGGACGGAATAGGTTCGGGATGGATGCCTCCAAAGCCTGGATTGGGTTCTCCTCGTAAAGTAGTAACTTGACAGCTTGTGTCGGCAAGGATTTGATCGAAACATCCGGCGCCTACTCCGTAAAGGGCGTCGTGGGCAAACTTGGTTTGAGACTTGGCGATCCAGTCAAAGTCAACCAGTTTAACAAGCGCTTTGAAGTAGGTTTTAGTTAGGTCTTTGATCTTAATCTTTTGGTTTCGCGGATCGGCAAACCTCACTGGCCTACGATCCAGCTTCGCTTCTACCTTGCGGCATAGTGTTGAGTCCGCAGAGCCTCCGAAATGCGCCTTGATTTTGAAGCCGTTGAACTTGGGCGGATTGTGGCTTGCCGTAATCATAACGCCGCCGATTGCTCGTCTTGTTTTTACATGGTAGGAAACCGCCGGCGTCGGCACCGCCTCGCGAGCCAATATTACCTCAAAACCATTCCCCGCGAAAACTTCCGCTGTTCTCATGGCAAAGTCGGCGGAAAGAAATCGGCGATCGTATCCTACGATTACCTTCTTTTGGGTGCCGTCAATCCTTTGGCGCTTCCACACTTCCGCCGTAGCCTGCGCTACCTTGGCCAAATTGGCGAAGGTAAAGTCCTCCGCAATTACCGCCCGCCAACCGTCCGTGCCAAACTGTATCGTTCCCATGATAAAAAACTCCGCCGTTCGTTTTTTAGTAACCTTTTTGCATTCGCACGCTCACCATTCTCGGCGCCGTGCGGCCGAGTTCGTTGTGCTCTTTGTCGTAAAGAATCGCCGTTAGCTGATGCCCTCCGGGATGCGCAAAATCCACCGGCCAGCGAGCAGTTGCCCGTTGAAAGGATCCATAGTTAGAAAGGGATTCCATGGCGCCGGTTGTTTCCACTAAAGTCGACCCGGAAAGGTCGCTTACTCGAAAAATCACTCGACCAATCCAATTCGCATGATTGGGCGGAATCGCCAACATGGCCGTTACTCGAGGCTTCGTCGTTTGTCCCCAGTCCGTGTCGCATCGAACCGGCGCCATCACCGGAGCGCACTGTCTCCAATGCGCCCTTTCCAAGCGGTCGACCAACTGAACCTGCGCCAGACTGGCCGGCTGTTGCACGGAAAGCGGGCTTCCATAGACGAAATCTCGATCAACTCGAGGCCCGCCGTCGCTGTAACAAAGCTCGGCGTCCACGCCAATCACTGCGCCGATTGCCGCGTGAAATTCAGGGAAGTTTGCCCACGGCAGTTTGAACTCTACGTCCATTCCGACCGGCGTTCGCTTCGCCGCCACTTCAATGCCAATTTGTGGAATAGCGTCCAAATACCCCGGCCGCAAACAAAATCGAGGACTCACTTCCTCACCTTTCAATCCCGTCCAGTAGCAGTGAACCGCGCCTTTTTCCCAAGTCATTCCTCGAAAATCCTTTCCTCGCCGAGTGTCAAAATACCACTCGACGCCGTCCCCCTCCCACAACCGATCATCCGGAGCATGATTAGCCGGCGAAGTGTCCAAAGTTCGCAAAGCGGCATAAAAGGCGTTCTCATCCCACAAATAGAAAAACTGCGCCGCTCGATCTTGGAACCGCTCCTGAAAATAGCCAATTGGCGTTGCAAACGCTTCCGCAAACTCACTCAAATCACCGTCGACTTTAACCTTCCCACGCGCTTTCGTCGCTATGCCGCGAACACCCGGCTCTAAACTTGGACGAGGTGGCGCCGGCAGTTCGACAACTTCAATATCCTTATACCAGACTTCTCCGGGAGGGCCGGAATGAATCTGAAGCGCAATCAAGCCTTTTTGAGGAATGTTGGCCTCTGGCTCAACATAATCCACCGTTTGCCGTCCGTTAATCCACAACGTGATGCGCTTACCAACGCAACGAATTACATAGTCGTTCCATCCCCTCTCGTTCAACACCGGCTCCAGCGCTTGCACGTCGGCCTGCGCCAACATCCTCCGCCGGCGAGACTCATCGTAAAGACTTCCCCACAACTGCCGCCCCAAATCCGCCTGATAGCCAATCATCTCATGGCTGTTTGGAACCCGCCGACTTCGTATCTGAATCCCGGCATTAGTGTTCTCTCCAATCAATTGGAACTTCAAGCGCAACTCAAAATGCTCGTATTCCTTCTCCGCCGACAAAAATTCATTTCGAGGAATGCTCTCATATAACATGCCTCCGACAATCGCGCCCTTTTCAATACGAAAGTAACGATAATTCCCATCCCAACCGTCAAACGACTCACCGTCAAACAGACTCTCGCCACAAACACTCCAACCCAATCCCAAAAAAGCGGCCGCCCCCAACAAAGCCCCGGCCTTCGCAAATGATTTCATAACCCAAACCTTTTCCAAAACCACCCCAGATTGCAAGCCAAAGCTCGTTTTTCCCTATCTCCTCCGCGAAAAACCCACCTTCCATTATCAACAAAACCGCAAACCAAACTACAACCCAAAACAACCATCCAAACCCAAGAAAAACGCAATTCTTTTCCTCACTTTCCCGCCCCAGATGAGCGTCTCTTCGTCAGGACACTCATGGGAATAGAAAAGTCGGATGACAACGCGGGAGAGACAGATTCTTCTCGTTTTTTGGGGGAACAGATGGGCACATTTCCCCATCCTCACTTGTTGGCCAGTTGCCCCCTGCTCGATGATGCGCGAAGAAACGCCGGGCAAACGGATGATTGGAAAATGGAAGACTGGATTGAGAGGCGAAGAAAAGACGAAAATGCCGCCAGGCAGGAAAGCGCATTGGCTATGCGCAAGGAACGCAAAGGAATATCGAGCCTTGTTAGAAAAATAAAGATTGGAAGGATGGTTGAAGAGGCCGAGAGTTAGCCGAAAAGACAGTAGAACGTTACAGAAGAGCCTTTCCTAAAAAGGCAAAGGCAGAATACTAGGCAGACAAGAAAGTTATTCTTTCCTTAGAGTTCTTCAGCGCCCCGCGCTCGGCGAAGGAATCCACGCAAACACAAAATCGGACACGAATCCGATGAAACAACAGACACAACCCCAAACCAAACACAAAGCCTAGAATCAGACACAACATCGGACCAAACGCAAAACCCGGAATCCGAAACTCCGCATCTGCTTGTTCTCTCCGCTGACGAACGCCACCACCGCCCTTATCATCAGCGTTGCTTTAATCTAAGTTCCACTACTGCCGAGATACGCCGCCGCCTTGCCTTGCGAAGACAAGGATTGGACGAGCAAATTTAGTAACAATTGTGGCGAGTGTCCTCCATGCCCGGCTTGGCGGCAGCAATTTAGAAAGAATGGATGATAGGAATGCGTTGATGCCGAATGAAATGGGATATTAAGCGCTGGAACACTTTTTTTAACTGGCTTGTTGCATAGTTGGCGCCGTTCCCATGTTTGGCACCGCTTGTATTGCTTGTCTCGCAACTTTCGCGGTCACCCCCCTCAGCTATTTGTAGTCCGTGTAATTTGAGGAAATGCAAGCCTGTAGGCGATACAATACGAATCAGAAGAATGATTTTCTAACGTTTCAGCGGCGGTGAACGTCCTCAGTCGGATGACTCTAGCAACTATCAGCACCACTAAATTACTGAAAGAATTGTAACCCTAAAATCGGTTGAATCCATGGTCACGAAACTGAAACGCGTTTTTGGTTGCGCACTACTTGCTTTGATCTTGTTCTTGAATTCGAGTTCTTGACGAAGCGCTATGATCCCTTTGGACGAATCAAAGCCCGGATTGGAGGCATTGTTTGAGAATTGTCTGGTTGCCGAGCCGGAGAACTACGATTACACGGTCAGATAATGAGGGGAGACGAGCTGAAAATCACACATTCAATTATTAAAGGGATTGAGCGGATGTTTGAGGATGTTCAAAACAAGCATCTGTCAAAAACGAGAGTTGCTCAGGCTATCGGCATGCTCTGTCAATGTCTCTTGCGACTCGAAGAAGAATTGATACTCCCTAGCGAAGAAACAATCATGGAAATAATGCGCGCGGAGCGAGAACACGATCCTGAGTGCGAAACTTGCCCTAGTATCGGCCGACTTCAAAGAAATGGCGATGAATGCCAAGTAGATTTTCGACTTGAAGAAAACGAGGATAGTGAGAAGAGAATTATTTGGCTGATGCGTGAGTTTTGCTACGGAATCGTTGATCCTGACATCTACAAATGGCCAGTCACCCCAGATTGGTCTATGACGAAGACCGGGAAGAATTTATGGAATGCGAGGCTTCCCATGAGAGTCCAGGCATGGGTATCTCTCTCCATCAATCCAGAAAGATCTGAGTCGTACAATTGGCAGGAGTTCTTTATAGAGGAAAGCATTGCCGTTGCCTTGGTCGGCGACATGCTGGATATAAATTAGCTAAAGCGACGCTTTCTGTTTTAGATTCTCGGGAAGATTTCTCTGCGAAGTCGCTGATTAGAAAGCTGCGAATTAGCGAGAAGAAAGTTGCCAGCATCATCAACGGGACGCATACTCTGACGAAAGTGAATGCTAGGGAAGTTGGAGGCAATAGCGATTTTGTTTTGTTGAATTTCGCCTATCGATATCAACTTTTGAACCCTTTTCTTAGTCTGCGATCGACATGATATATTGAAACAATACATTGCCATTCCCCAAAATCCCAAGACAGACGCTGTACAGATTTGCTCTTTGCGCGAGGCTAGGGACAACAAAAGCCGGGTCCGGAAGTTTTCCAATTTGAAGTTCCAAAAGGTTGGACATGGGCAGATAAAACAGACCCCGAAAGAAGGGATTCTTTATGACGAAAATGGCGAGATTGTGGAAGTGCACGTTTACAAAAAACAGAAAAGCAAAAGAGGTTGGAGGAGGCTTTTGCGGTTTGTAGCGATTAGGGCGCTGGCGGGGAACGGCCGTCTATCGCTACCGAAAGGGATAATTTCACCACGATAACAAGAACACACATTTTTAGAGAACAAGAGGTTTGATGAAAGGAACTATGGAACGGATTAGAAATCAGAATGCGGACAAGTCATTGCTTTGGTTTTTTGCGATTGACCGGGGTGGTTTTGTTTGCTTTGGGCGCGCTGAAGTTCATTGGCTTGGGGCAGGAAATTAAGTTTTTCTCTTTTCCGGCCCTGTTGTTATCGTTTCTAAACAACTGGGAAACCGGTTGGGGAGGCGCGTTGCTAGAGATTGGATGAGCGTTGTTTTTGCGGTTTAGCTGGAGCGAGAAGTGGAAGTTGTTGGGCGCTCCCGGGAACGATTTTGGTTTTCTTGGCTTATCGTTATGGGCTTTGCTGGATTGATTATGAGAGGGACTGCACTTGTTATGGCAGTTTGTTGGGATGGATGCCGGATTGGACGGGGCCTTAGGTTCGCGGGAGTTTGGGCGGTCTTTTGTTGGAGATGACGGCCGGATGCGTTTGGTTCAATACTTCTCCAAGACGGCAAGCATAAGGAAAGAGGATTTGCAGGTTAGTAGTTTTTAGGCAAAAGCTAAATAATAAGAACAAGTATGAAAACGGATCGTAGTGAGAGAAGGGGAGCGGGGTTTAGTTTGGTGGAATTAACAGCTGTGGGGGCGGTTGGCAAGGCGCGGTCGGCGGCTTGTCCGAATAACTTTCGGCAACTGGTTGCGGCTTGGCATTGGTAGGCGAAGGATTATCCAAGAAGATTGCCAAACAATGCGCATTTGGATCAGACGAATAGTTGGGTTCGGGGTTCGGTGTCGAGGTTGGGAAAGGAGGGCGGTTGGTTTGCTCGCGGTAGCAAGAGATATTGTTCTGTGGATTGGGGGAGGGATGAGCCGGTTTGGCCAGCGGCTCTAGGAGATATTGGCGCGGGCTTCGACGGCGAGCGGGGTGCTCAGGTAGCGTTCTCCGGTGGAGCAGGCTATGGTGACGATCATTTTTCCTTTGTTTTCGGGTCTGGAAGCGACTTGGACGGCTGCCCAGACGTTGGCGCCGGAACTGATTCCGGAGAGGATTCCTTCTTCTTTGGCAAGTCGGCGGGCCATTATGAAGGCGTCGTCGCTGGCGACTTGGATGCATTCTGCGATTTGGAGGATTTTTGCGCGATCGTAGAGATGAAAGTTGGCGGGGATGAATCCGGCGCCGATGCCTTGGATGCGGTTGATGCCGGGCCGAAGGGGTTTTCCGGCGATTGTTTGGGTGATGACGGGGGAGTCTTTGGGTTCGACGGCGATGGCGGTGAAGGTGGGTTTTTTGGTTTTAATGGCTTCCATGCATCCGGTGATTGTTCCGCCTGTGCCGACGGCGGCCACGAGGATGTCGATTTGGCCTTCGGTGGCTTCCCAGATTTCTTCTGCGGTGGTGTGGTGGTGGATTTCGGGGTTGGCGGGATTGTCGAATTGCTGGGGGATCCAGGAGTTTTTGATTTCTCGCGCTAGTTGTTGGGCTTTGTCGATGGCGCCTTTCATGCCGGCGGCGCCGGGCGTTAGCACGAGTTGGGCGCCCAGTATGGCGAGGAGGGTTCGTCGTTCCATAGACATGGTGTCGGGCATTGTGAGGAGGAGTTTGTAGCCTTTGGCGGCGGCGACGAAGGCTAGGGCGATGCCGGTATTGCCGCTGGTGGGTTCGATGATGGTTGTGTCAGGGTTGATGATTCCGCGTTGTTCGGCGTCTTCGATCATTGCTTTGCCGATGCGGTCTTTGACGCTTCCCAGCGGGTTGAAGAATTCGCATTTGAGAAGGATGTCTGCTTGGAGGCCGGCGGTTATTTTGCGGAGTCGAACCAGTGGCGTGTTGCCTACGGTTTCCAGTATGTTTTCAGCGATTTTTGCCATTGCGCGGTTTTGCGGTTTGGGTGGTTGGGGAGGGAGGGTTAGCTGTTGGTTTCGGTTTGCATTCCGTCGGCAAAATAGACGATGCGGCCGCAGTAGGGGCAGGCGACGATTTCTTTTTGGGCTTTGCAGATGATGATGATTTGGACGGGGAGTTTGACGTGGCAGCCGTCGCAGATTCCTCGGTCTATCCCCACGATGCTATTTTCGCCTTTGTTTTTGAGCAATCGTTCGTATCTCGACAGGATGTCTGGGGCCATTTTCTCCGCCAGGGTCTTTCGTTCTTGGAGCAAGTTATTAAGTTCTTTTTGGAGGTCTTTTTCGCGTTGTTCGAGTTCTTTGTTTTTTTCGTCGGCTAGTTTTTTCGCGTTCTTGGCTTTTGCTTTGGCTGTTTGGATGGCGGCTTGGGCTTGGTCGAATTGTTCCATGAGTTCCAGCTGGCGGTCTTCCAAGTCTGAAATTGCTTTTTTGCAAGTGTTGATTTCGTTTGTAAGGGCTTGGTATTCCTCGTTTTTTTTGGTTTGGAATTGCTGGTTGGAGTATTTCTGGATGAGTGCTTGTTTGCTTTGGGTCTCCAGCTCCAGTTCTTTGCGGTTGGATTCGATTTGGTTGGCGTTTTTTTTTGCCGTTTCAAGGGTTTTTTGGGTCATCGAGAGTTGGCTGGAAAGTGCTTCTCGCTCTGGTCGGATCCGTTTTAGTTGGGTGCGATGGTGAAGAATCTTGCAATCGCGGTCTTGGATTACGAGGATCTTTTGAATTATTTCTTGCATGAATGAACAGGAACTCTGATCTGGGGACAAGTTAATCGGAGACTTTCTGATAAGTCAATCCCAACGGTTGCGCTTTCTGTCCAAGGAGACATTTTGTTGACTGTTTTAGGAATAAAGTTTTTCCTTTTGAACGTTCGCTGGTGAAAGGGTTCTAAAATGATTGTGAAGTTTGTTGGGAAGGCGGGTTTGAGGAGGATGTGGCTGTCGGGGGTAGTGTCTACGGTTTTGAGTTGTGCGGCGGTTGTTGCGAGAGGAATGGATGTCTCTGCGGTCGGTGATGATTCTCTTTCTTTGGCGGATCGTCTCAATGCGGTCTTCGTTCGTGCGGCGGATGCTGTGTCGGCTTCGGTGGTGGTGATTGAGGTTGCCCATCGAAGGCAGGGTCGATTGGCGACTGGGCAAGCGCCGCCGAAGGATGAGCCGGGAACGGGCGAGGATGTATTTGACGCCGGGGGTTCGGGCGTTGTGATTTCGCGCGACGGCTATGTGTTGACTAACTTTCATGTGATTGAAGGCGCTTCTCGGTTGCGCGTTCGACTGCGGGACGGGCAAAGTTTTTCCGCTTCGGTGCGGGGGCAAGACCCTCAGTCGGATATTGCGGTGATTCAGATAGAGACCGGCGAACGGCAGGGGTTGTTTCAACCGGCGGTCTTTGGGGATTCGGACAAGGTTCGGGTGGGGGAGTTTGCCATTGCCGTCGGGGCGCCATTTGATCTGGATTACAGCGTTACTTTTGGCCACGTCAGCGCCAAGGGGCGTTCTGGCGGGGGGCTTGGTTCCGCGGGGGCGGATCAGGACTTTATTCAAACGGATGCCGATATCAATCCCGGCAACAGCGGGGGGCCGTTGGTGAACGTTCGTGGCGAGGTCATCGGCGTCAATACATTAGTTCGCGGGATGAACACAGGGATTGGATTTGCCATTCCGATCAACATGGCGCGGGAAATTGCTGGCCAGATTATGGAGCATGGCAAGTTCACTCGCGCGCGATTGGGCATTGAGATTGAGACTTTGACCGATCGTGACGACTTTAACCAGTTTCTGAAGGAAGTGGATCAGGGGGTCGTTGTTCGAGGAATGAACCCGAACGGCCCGGCGGCGGATTCAGATTTGCAGCCGGCCGATGTAATTGTCGCCGTAGAAGGCGTGCCTGTGGCTACCGCTCAGGAGTTAAAGAATCAAGTACGGTCCAAGCCAATCGGCGAGCCTTTGAATCTTTCGGTGGTTCGAATGGGGCGTCAGCAGGAAACCCGCCGTCTTGAAATTGAAGTGATTCCGGAAGAATGGTTGGCGGAGACTGAGGTTTCCGTTCCGTTCCGGAAACATCATCGGGAAAGTAAAGCGCCGACTTCGGGATTGAGGTTGCGGGCCATTGACGATGATTGGGTCAAACTATACGGACTGAAAACTAGAGAGGGGGTTGTCCTCACCGAGATTGAGCGCAATACCCCGGCCGGCCGTTCGACTCGGTTGCGTCCCGGGGTGGTTGTTACGGCGGTTAATTCGATTCCAGTTCGGTCGCCTTGGGATGTTGTGGAGGCGTGGGAAAGCGTGGACATTCGAAAAGGCGTTGTGATTCATTTTGTGGACTCGAATGGCACGCCGATGTTCGAATTTCTCAAGGATCGCGGCGATTAGCCTCCTTTGTCGCTTTCCGAGAGGCGGCGCCGGTTTCGATAAAAAGGAGCCGGCGTTTGTTTTTAGAATGGTGTTCGATTAGTGGGAAAAGCGATGAGAACGAAAGACTTCACGATATCAGGCCGAGACTTTCGCGCCATTCCTTTTCTTTGAACCCCAGCAGTCCGATTGATTTTGAGAGAGCGAAAGGCCGTTTGATCAGATTGCCGTTCCCGGCGAGAAGTTGAACGGCCTGCGCGGTGGTCATGCCGGACAACTGATCCTTGAGGCCCTGCTCGCGGTAGTCTCTGCCGGAAGTGTTGAAGAGTTTGCGCAAGTTGCCTCCTTGAATCCTGAGCATTTGTTCGATTTCAGCCTTTGTCGGCGGCGTTTCTCGAATTGGGATTTTTGTGCAGGGGATCTTGTGCCGCCCCAGGAATTGGAGCGCTTTGCGGCAGGTGGAGCATCGGTCGTATATGTATACTTTCAAGGCCATGGTGTTTGTTTCGCTTTGTGAATGGCGCGGTGAATTCGCCGCAACACTCGTTCTTTGCCGAGAATGGAAAGGAGGTGGTAAAGGCTGGGACCTGCGGTTTTGCCCGTGCAAGCTAAGCGAATGGGATGCACCAGCGCTCGAACCTTTACTTGCAGTTTTCCAGAAACTTCTTTGAAAGCGCCTTGAACGTCCTCTGGCTGGAATGATTCCAGATCCTCAAAAGCCTCCTGCAATTGCTGCATGCCTTCCAGATTGGACAGCGCGAAATGTGTTTCCGCCTCTTTTGGATTAGGGATGACGGAGTCGTCCGCGTCGAAGTAAAATCCGGCGTAGTTGGGGAGTTCGGAGAGCTCTCGAAGCTTGCCTTGAGTGGTGGAAAGGGCGTTGCGGACATACTCCGTTCCGAACCTAGACAACGAGAATCCTTTGGATTCGAGACATGATTGGGCGAGCTGGGTGTAGCGGGACGGTTCCATTTCCCTCAAATATTCGCCGTTTAGCCATTGGAGTTTCTCTCGGTCGAACTTTGCGTTGTGCCGCAAGATATGGCGAAGATCAAAGAGCCGGATAACTTCTTCCATTGGGAGTTTTTCGCAGTTATTCTTAGGAGACCAGCCGAGCAGGCAGAGATAGTTGGTCACAGCTTCCGGCGCATAGCGTTCTTTCATGTAGTGGCTGATGGAGGCGCCCGAATCGCGCTTGCTCATTTTCGTTCCGTCAGCGTTGAGAATGAGAGGAATGTGCGCGTATTGGGGAGGCGTTCTGCCGAGGGCGCGGATGATGGCAAGATGTTTTGAAGTGTTGATCAAATGGTCTTCGCCCCGAATCACGTGGGTAATGCCCATTTCCAGATCGTCCACGGCGTTAGCTAGATGAAAGACTGGTTGGCCGTCGGCTCGGATGAGGGCAAAATCAGGCTGTTGCGCCTCGCGATCTGTTAGTTTTCGAGTCACTTTGCCTACGATGAGATCGGGAATCACAATCGGATTTTGGGGCATTTTGAAGCGAATCACTCCGTCTTTTTCATAGACGTGGCCTTTCGCTGTCAAATCGTCGAGGTATCGCCGGTAGAGGGCGGATCGTTGCGATTGAAAGTACGATCCCTTGTCCCCGAATTGTTTGCGGTCTGCCTGAGGGCCTTCGTCCCATTGAATGCCCAGCCAGCGCAGTCCGTCGAGGAGGACTTTCAAGGACGATTGGGTATTTCTCGATTTGTCGGTGTCTTCTATGCGCAGGATAAACTGGCCGCCGGCGTGCCGGGCGTAAAGCCAGTTGAACAGAGCGGTTCTCGCGCCTCCGATGTGAAGAGAGCCGGTAGGGCTGGGAGCAAATCGGGTTCGAACTTCCATTTTAGCGCGGTAGCGCGAGCGAAACGAAAACGGTCGTCAATTCGCCAAACTCATCGACGACATCCCCAAACCATCACCCCAATAACAATCACTAGGTAAAATAAAACATCGCCCGAAATGTTTATCCACCTTTTTCATGTCAATGCCGCGACAAGTCTTCCCCATGCCTCCTTGGTTTGTCTGTCGTTCTTTTTTGCCTTCTCTCCGTCTTGGAAACGGAACGCAGCAGCGGATTGGATTTTCCGCCGCCGGCCCCTCAGCCGCTTTAGCGAGAACCCAGAGTTTCTCTTGCCTAAAATCTATTGAGAACAAAAACGCTCTGTCCACAGAACGTCTTTGCGGATTAGAAAATTGTGAGCGGATTATTTTTTAGGAGGCATGATGGCGTCCTTGCAAGACTTGGCAACGCGAAATTTGATCACTTTCTTCGCGGCAATCTTGATCTTCTCGCGAGTCTGAGGATTGATGCCGGTTCGGGCTTTGCGATGAACGAGAACCAACTTCCCGACGCCGTGAATGGTAAAGGACGAATTCTTCTTGGTCTCCTTGCAGGCTAATTGAGCCAAAGCATCGAGCGTTTCCTTAACTTGTTTCTTCCCGATGCCGGTTGACTCGGCAATTTCAGAGACGATTTCCAACTTGGTGAGAGGTTTCAATTTTTGCGGCGACTTTTTTGTTGCCTTCTTTGCCGCCTTTTTTGCTGTCTTTTTTGCTGCCATAATATTATTCGGGTTCAGATTCTCTGAATTGGATTCTTTCAATCCATCCATAAAAAAGAGGATTAAATCGTTTTTCCAATCATTTAGGCAAGAAAAAAAGCAAAATTTTTGAAATATTTTTGAACGAGACCTTCCCGCCGAGAAAGTGCGGGCTTGACTGGAAAGTGGTTTTGCTCACCATCTTTGGCCATCGCTTAGGCTTTTCCGACCGAGAAGAAAGCGTCCGGCAGCGAACGAAAGAATGGCAATGGAAGAACGGAAGTGTTGCGTTGGCTTGGTGCAAAGCCGTTGCGGGCCGGATGTCGCTCAAAATCAGGCCAAGACTTTGGCGGGCATTCGAGAAGCGGCCAAGCAGGGCGCAACCATCATTTGCACTCAGGAGCTGTTCCAGTTTCCCTACTTTTGCCAGCGTGAAGAGACCGCGCATTTTCAACTAGCAGAATCGATCCCCGGCCCCACCACGGAACGAATTCAAGCCGAAGCCAAATCGCTTGGCGTGACCATTATTGCCTCTCTTTTTGAGCGGAGAGCGCCGGGACTATACCATAATACTGCGGTGCTTGTTGACGAAAACGGCCGGCTCGCAGGGAAGTATCGAAAGATGCACATTCCAGAGGATCCGGGCTTCCACGAAAAGTATTACTTTGCTCCGGGCGACCTCGGCGTTTGCGTTTGGCAGACCCGGTTTGCCTCTGTCGGCGTTCTCCTCTGCTGGGATCAATGGTATCCCGAAACTGCCCGCTTGGCCGCCTTGCAAGGCGCCGAGATATTGTTTTTCCCCACGGCAATCGGTTGGCTTCCCCAAGAAAAGCCGTCGCAAGGAGCCCTTCAAGTAGATTCTTGGGAAACAATCCAACGAGCGCACGCCATTGCCAACGGTTGTTATGTCGCCGCAGTAAATCGAGTCGACGTCGAAGACCCCTATTCAACAGGCGGCATCGAGTTTTGGGGAGGGAGCTTTGTCGCCGGAACCTCAGGCGAAATTCTCGCCCGCGCGTCCCAATCGGAAGAGCAGATATTGACCGTCGAGATCGAACTGAACCGAATTCAAGAAACGCGGACAGCCTGGCCATTCCTGCGAGACCGGCGTCCGGATGCTTACCAAGACATCTTGCGGCGATTTAAGGATTAACCGCCGAAGGATTCCCTCCTGCAAGATTGAACGGTCGAAGAGATTTTTCTCGCATTTCTTGAGAGGAAAAATTCAAAGCAAAATGGAAATTGAAAGGAAAATTACGGTTGCCGCCGGGACAGATTCAAAGGGAAAGTATCGCGGGCGAATCGCTCCGACACCTTCCGGTTATCTCCACTTGGGACACGCCCGAACCTTTTGGCGAGCGCAGTCCAGAGCGACCGAACGCAACGGACAACTCATCCTTCGCGTGGAAGATTTGGACGCCGCCCGCTCTCAACCTCGATTTTTGGAAGCGATAATGGAAGACCTTCACTGGTTTGGTTTCCGTTGGGACGAAGGCCCAGACTTGGGAGGAAGAAGCGGCCCTTATCAACAAAGCGCCCGATTCCACTGGTATCGCGACGCGCTGGAACGGTTGATCGTTTTGGGACGAGTCTATCGCTGTGATTGCTCGCGCAAAGACATCCAAACGGCCTCTTTGGCGCCGCATCCCGGCGACGAAGGCCCCTTATATCCCGGAACTTGCCGCAAAAACACCGGCAAAGTGCCATTGGAAAAACAGAGAAAACCCAACTGGCGATTCCGCGTTCCGGACAACCGGCGAATTGCCTTTGAGGACGGCAACTTGGGAAACTTTTCCGCTGTCGCCGGCGTTGATTTCGGGGACTTCGTTGTGTGGAGGCAAGACAATACACCCGCTTATCAACTGGCGGCGGTTGTGGACGATCATGCGATGACCGTCACCGAAGTTGTCCGCGGCGAAGACCTCTTGCTTTCCACTTGCCGTCAACTGCTTCTTTACGAAGCACTGGACTGGACGGCGCCCGAATTTTTCCATTGTCCGCTGATGAAAGACGCTCGCGGAGAACGCTTGTCCAAACGAAATCAATCTTTGGCCTTGCGTTCTTTGCGCGAGCAAGGCCTTGCGCCTGAGCAAGTGCGAAAGCGACACGGCATCAAGCCTGTCCGCTTTTAGCCTGCGAAAATTCTAAAACAAGGAATGTTGCCATCTCCGACCCCTAATCTTTCTCTAAATTGGGCGAAAACCTGCTCGACAGGAAGATTGCGCAAACCCTTCTCGTGGCGAACGACAGTGAATCGATCACTGCGCGGACGCCAAACCGTTTCTTTGCTTTCCCCCCACAAAACCAAACCCGGCAATCCGACGGCCGCAGCCAGATGCGAAATGCCGGAATCATGGCCGATAAATCCGCCGCAACCCGCCAGCATGGAAGCGAGTTGGGGCAGCGGCATGCAAAATTCCAGACGGGAACGAGAGGCGTCCAGCGACGGTTGCAATCTTTGGAATGTCTCCCGTTCGGCTTCTCCGCCGACCAGCAGCAAGTTCCAGTTTGTCTTTGCTTGGATTTGCGCGATCAGTTGCCGCCAAGCTTCAACGGGCCAGTTCTTGGACAAACTGCCGCTGCCGGGATGAATCGCCAGCCAAGAACGATTGTCAGCGGTGTTCCGACGAGAAATCCGAATGCGCGGTCTGCTGTCGGCATCGAATACGGCCAACTGTCTTAACGGTTCCAGCAAAACTTCGGCGGCGTGAACGTCTCCGCTTTCCTCCAGCCGATGAGGGCCTTGAATAAAGGTGAAAGTTTTCGCTCCCGCATCGCTTTCCCAATTTGCCCGAAGACAGCGGCGGACGTTGTTTTGGAAAATCCCATCCGGATCGTAGAGATAGGAAAGAACGACGTCAAAGCGGCCAAAGTATTCCATCCAATTCTCGTCCAGCGTTCCTTCGGCGGCGAAGAAACCCGCCAGCCCGGGCGCTTCAATGGCTTTGGCATCGTCCGCCAGCCCGGCAAAACGAGCCAGATCCGCTATCTTGGGATAGCCGAGAATCTCCACTTTGGCTTGAGGAAAGGCCTCTCGGATCGCCCGAAGCGCCGGCAAAGTCAAAATAAAGTCGCCAATCGCCCCGCCTCGTATCACCAGTATGCGGCCGGCGGACATTGCGTTTTGAAAAGAACTTTTTTCGCGCTACTTCGCTCGCTTGTTTATTGTCGGCCGCCAACGGCAAAGACGGCAAAAATCTCCATAAACGTCGTCGCCGCGCCAAAAAAGGCCGAACTTACTTGGGCGCGCTACTTCGCTCGGACATCCAAAGCACGTCTCGATTGTTGCGCGTTGACTGTCGAGCCGAAATTTGTCTGCCGTAGTTAGGAGGCACAATCGTTCTCGGATCCGTCCATTTTTTGATTTCGGAATGGCCGTCGGCAAAGGAAAATCCGCAGGCGCCATTGTGATAGCTGGCAGGAAAGTCGATGATTCTTGCTTGGGCCAAGTCCGCTTCACTGCGCATTTCTACGGCAAAGGCGGCATCGTTGATAGTGCCGGGATGCTCGTCCACCAAAACCCAAGTCATGGAAGGGCCGGGATCGGTCAATTCGGACTCTTTGGCATAAATGTGGAATCTCGACGCCGGTAGCCAAGTTCCGTTGTCAAAGCTTTGGCTCATCGAATTGCTGCGAACACGCGGCCAAGTTTTGCCGTCGGCTTTGACGGTTGCCCTGTCCGCCGGGCATTTCCAAACTTCCGCCGTCCGTCCAGTATACTCAAAAAGCAGGCTCTTCTCGACGTGCATTGTAACATCCCAGTTGTCTCGTCTGTTGGCGTCGTAATTTAGATGGCCTCTCGTCCAACAGGGCCTCCCGTTGAATCCGTCGCCTCTGACGTCGCGAGAAGAAACCAGCCAGCCTTCGTTGTCGTGGGCATAGAACTTCCAAGCCAGCATCAAGGTGCGCAGATTGTTCAAGCAGGAAATGCCGTGCGCCTTGGCTTTGGCTTTGCCCAGCGCGGGAAGAAGCATGCCGGCGAGGATGGCGATAATGGCAATCACCACCAGCAGTTCGATGAGAGTGAACCCGGTTGTCCGGTTGTCCGGTTGTCCGGTTGTCCGGTTAATATTTGAAAATGGGATTATTTTCATGATGTCAAGAATATTTTGGTTTCGAGTGAATGAGCGCAATGAAAGTTCTATTTTGGCGTCGAGTCAAGTTAAAAAACAAAGATGCCGAGGCTGATTAGCAGGAGGGCGAAGGCGCTTCGCAGGCCGCAGATGAGCTTTAGGCGGGTGGGGTTGGCTGTTTTCCACAGGATGATGTCTCGAACGCGCCACGGCGATATGGTAAACCAAACGCCGCCCAGCACCCAAAGATATGCCCAAGTAATGATGATGAGTCGCCACTGGCTGTCGTGCCAGCGCGCGGTTTCGACCATGAGTTTGGCCAGCAGGAGCAGAAGAACGGCGTAGCCGCGCACAGCGAGAAAGTCTCTGAGGTAGATGCAGACGGCGATGCCCAGGCAGCTGAAGAAAAGGAACATGATGTTTTTGTAGGCGGTGAAGTCGCTGACTTCTTTTTGCGTTTGGTTGACGACGGCGAGGAACCAAAGAGTGGCCAGCGCGACAAGGCAAAGGCCCCAAGCGGTGGAGCGAGGGAACTTTTGGAGCCGGTTTCCAAAATCATCCGGCCGGATCAGGCCGTATATTTGGGGGAGTAGGTAGCCGAGTCCGAGGAGGATGGAAAGGTTGGCGAGCGAGATTTGGGGCATAAGATTTAGGCAGGTTGGCCGGTTGCGGGAAGGCCGTAGAGAGTGAACGAGCCGGCGCGGTAAATGTTTAGGTTGAGGATTTTTCCGATGTGGCGGTTGTTGCCTTCAAAGACGACGATTTTGTTGCAGGAGGTGCGGCCTTGGAGGCGGTTTGGGTTGCGGCGGCTGGTGCCTTCAACGAGGATTGGCGCGGTCTTGCCGATGAATTTTTGGTATTTTTGGATGCCGATGTCGGAGATTTTCTCCAGCAGTTGAGCGTGTCGTCCTTCGTTCGTTTTTTGCGGAATTTGTTCTTTCATATTGGCGGCCGGCGTGTCTTGGCGGGGCGAGTATTTGAAGACGAAGGCGTTGTCGAATTGGGCTTTTTCGGCTAAGGAAAGGGTTTCTTGAAAGTCGGCTTCGGTTTCGCCGGGGAAGGCGACGATGATGTCGGTAGTGATGCCGATGTCGGGTTTGGCTTGGCGGAGCTTGCGGATGATTTCCAGAAAACGTTCTCTGGTGTAGCCTCGGCGCATGCGTTTGAGGATGCGGTTGCTGCCGCTTTGGACGGGGACGTGGGCGCTGGCGCAGAGTTTGGGAAGTGTGCGGTAGGCTTCGATCAAGTCGTCGCCGTAGCCTTTGGGATGCGGCGAAGTGAAGCGGATTCGCTGGATACCGGGGATTTGGTGTACGGCTTCGAGGAGTTGGACGAAGGCTGATTTTCCATTTTTGGCGCCGATTTCCCGCTTGCCGTAGCTGGTGACGATTTGGCCGAGAAGCGTGACTTCTTTGACGTTGGCGGCGGCTAGTTCTTGGCATTCCCGGACGATGTCTCGGATGGAACGGCTTCTTTCGCGGCCGCGGGTGCGGGGAACGATGCAAAAAGCGCAGTGTTGGTTGCAACCTTGCATGATGCTGACATAAGCGGTTGGCGGGCGGTTTGTTGTTTGCCCGGCGGCGAGATGTTCTCGGATGGTTGCCTCGCTTCCCGGTTCTTCTGCGGTATCGCAAATTTTCCCGCGTTCTCCGGACAAGATTTGGTCGAGGTAGTCTCCGGCGCGGTGGAATTTTTGAGTTCCGAGAACCAAATCCACGTCCGGCAGTTTGTCTATTAGGCTTTGGCCTCGGTTTTGCGCCATGCAACCCATAAATCCGAGAACGGCGCCGCGGCGGCGGGTTTGGCCGGCAAGGTGCACCATTTTCCCGAACGCTTTCTGCTCTGCTTGGTCGCGCACGCTGCAGGTGTTGAGTAGGATTACGTCTGCCTGCTGTTCGGAATTTGCCAGAGCGTAGCCTCTGGAGGAGAGTTGGGCGGCGACGGCTTCTGAATCGCGCTCGTTCATTTGGCATCCGTAAGTTTTGATGAATACGCTCGGCATCTTTAAGGCGTTTGAATTTACGGAAGGAAGGGCGCGTTTGCCAAGATAGAATCTTGCGGGCAATAGGTTGCTGGCATTTGGGCGCGTTGTTTTTGCTTTGTTTTTTTCATTTTCCTCAGCGCTTTGTCCGAGCCTTATGCAGTGGAACGGCCGGTATCGGAAGTGTCGGCTTCAGGCTTGGCGGGGCGTTCGGGCGGAATGGGAACAGCTAGAATTTTGTCGATGCGATGCCTGTCCATGTCCACTACTTCGAAGCGATAGTTTTCGTGTTGGAAGCTGTCCCCTTCGGAAGGGATTTTGCCAAACAAGGAGAGGACGAAACCGCCGACGCTGTGGTAGTCGTCGACGTCTTCGTTGGGGAGGTTTTTGAGTTGGAGCAGGTTTTTGAAGTCATCTGCTTCCATCATGGCGTCGATGAGATAGCTTCCGTCTTCTCGTTTGACGAAGGGTTCTCGGAGTTTTTCTTCTTCCGAAGGGATGTCGCCGACGATGGCTTCGAGGACGTCGATGAGGGTTACTAATCCGGCGACGCCGCCGAATTCATCGGAGACCAGGGCAATGTGTTTGCCGGATTGTTTGAAGGCTTCCAAGAGTTTTACGGCGATCATGGTTTCCGGGACGATGAGGGGGGGGACGGCCAGATTTTTGAGGCTGGTTGGGACGCCGGCCGACATGTTGGCCCACATTGCTTTGACGGAGATCATTCCAACGACGTTGTCGCGGTTGCCCGCATAAAGGGGAAAGTGGGAGTGGTTGCTGGTCACAATTTTGCGCCAGTTGACGTTGTCGCTGTCGCCGGCGTTGAGCCAGACGATTTTTGGGCGGGGCGTCATGAGATCGCCGACGCGCTCTTCATCCAGCCGCATAACGCCTTCGACCATGCCAATTTCGGCTTGATGAAAGACGCCGGCGTGCGATCCTTGTTCCACCATTACTTGCACTTCTTCGCGAGTGATGGCCGGCTCTTCGGATCGTTTGACGCCGATCAAGTCCAAAAGCGAGTCGGTTGTTCGGCCAATCACCCAAACAAAGGGCGCGGCCAGTTTGCCGAGTTTGCTGATGGGGCCGGCGATGAGCATGGAAGTTTTTTCCGGGGCGTGAAGGGCGAGGCGTTTGGGAACGATTTCGCCCAGCACAAGCGAAGCAAAAGTAATGAAGGCGACGACCAAGCCGAAGGCGATTTCTTCGTGAAAGCCTTGCAGCCAAGGTGTTTCTAGGCTTTTGGCCAGTTTGTCCGCAATTTTTGCGCCGCCAAAAGCGCCCGCCAGAATCCCGATCAACGTGATGCCAAATTGAACGGTGGAAAGAAAGTGATTGGGCGTTTCCACTAAGTCCAGCACTTTTCTGGCCTTTTTGTCGCCGCTCCGGGCAATGTGTTTCAGCTTGGGCTTGCGGGAAGAGACGACCGCCATTTCCGCCATGGCAAATACGCCGTTGCCCAAGATGAGAACTAAGACGACAACGAGGTGAAAACCGATTTCTGACATATCATTCCCTGAATCAGCCGGGCGTTGTCGGGCTGAAATCTCTCGATTCGAAAAAGGCGGTTGGCGCGTCTATTTCCGCTGCGGCTTTCCTGACGGCGTCGACAAAGCGCCTCATTTTGTTCGCGTTCTTTTTTCCCGGCTCCTCTTCAACTCCCGAAGAGACGTCCACAGCGTAAGGATGGACGGTTTTAATGCAATTGCCGACGTTGTCGGGGGTGAGTCCGCCGGCAATAATAAAAGGGCGAGGAAGGGGGCTGGATTGCCGAATCCACTCCCAGTTGAAGGAAACTCCCGCGCCGCCGCGTTGATTCGGTGAATGGCCGTCGAAAAGCCATGCGCCGGTGGAAAAAGCATGGGCGGCGGCCAAAGTTTCGGCATTTTGCAAGCGAAAGGCCTTGATCGTTTTTCCGGGAAGAGACCGACAGAACTCGGGAGTTTCCTCGCCGTGCAGTTGCACTGCGTCCAGTCCGCAAGTTTCTCGAACAGCGGCGATTTTCTCGGCGCCTTCGTTGGCAAAGACGCCGACGGCGGTGATCAGAGGCGGCAACGCCCGAATAATGTCGCGGGCTTGTTCCGGAGAAATATGCCGTTTGCTCTTTGGATAGAACAGAAATCCCAAGGCGTCCGCCCCGGCCCGAACTGCGGCCAAGGCGTCGCCTTCCCGCGTGATGCCGCAGATTTTGATTCGAACCGTCATCGGTTGGATTGGACTGGAAAGAGAAGGATGCTAACGATGATTTCAGAGAATGGCAAGTTGAGATGCATTAGATGACCATGCCGGCGGCGACGGTGGCATGAGTTTGTTCGTCGATCAGAATGAGACTGCCTGTGGATCGATTTTGCTTGTAAGAATCTAGAAAGAAGGGTGCCGACGAGCGGATCGAGATGCGGGCGATGTCATTCATGCCCACTTCAAAGTCGTTCTCGATTTTGTGCAGTGTGTTGACGTTGACCTTGTATTTGACTTTCTCAACTACGCATTTGGCCTCTCTGGTTGTGGAGCGAAGAAGGTATTTTTGTCCGAGCCGCAATTTTGCGTTTTCAGAAAACCAGCAGATCATGCTTTCGATATTTTGGGTGACTTGCGGCGGGTTGTTCTGCTTGACGATCATGTCGCCGCGGCTGACGTCGATTTCGTCCTCCAAAGTCACCACCACGGACATTGGAGCGAAGGCTTCATCGATAGCGGTTTCCATAAAGTGAATGCCGCGAATTTTGGATTGAAATCCAGAGGGCAGAATGGTCACTTCGTCACCGCTTTTGAAAACGCCGCTGGCAATCCGCCCGGCAAAACCGCGAAAGTCGTGGTGTTTTCGGCTCTGCGGACGGATCACCCACTGCACGGGAAAGCGTGCGTCCACATGATTGAATTCGTTACCCATGTACACGTTCTCCAAAGTGTGAAGCAAGGCGCCGCCTTGATACCAAGACATCGAGGCGGAGAGTTCGACGACGTTGTCTCCGTGCAACGCGCTAATCGGGATAAAGTCGATGTGCGGAACGTGGAGCCGAGAGGAAAACTCTTTGTAGTCTTTGACGATCTTTCGGAAAACTTCCTCTTGGTAGCCGGCCAGGTCCATTTTGTTGACGGCGAGGATGATGTGTTGAATTTGAAGCAAAGAGGCGATGAAGGAGTGTCGGCAGGTTTGCTCGACGACGCCTTTTCTGGCATCCACTAGTATGATGGCGAGATTGGCAGTCGAAGCGCCGGTGACCATGTTTCGAGTGTATTGGACGTGTCCCGGCGTGTCGGCGATGATGAACTTTCTGCGCGGGGTGGCGAAGTAACGATAAGCCACGTCGATGGTGATGCCTTGTTCCCGCTCGGCGCGAAGGCCGTCGGTCAACAGGGCGAGGTTCACGATTTCATCACCGCGTTGCATGCTGGATTCTTGGACGGCCTTCAGTTGGTCGTCAAAGATGGATTTGCTGTCGTAAAGCAGGCGGCCGATCAAGGTGCTTTTTCCGTCATCGACACTGCCGGCGGTGGTAAACCTCAGCAAGTCCATGTCCAAATATCCGTCGGCGTTGTTCATTGCGATAGAGTTTGCGGCGCCTAAAAGTAGCCTTCTTTTTTGCGGTCTTCCATGGCGGTTTCCGATCTTTTATCGTCCGCCCGCGCGCCGCGTTCGGCCACGCGGGCGCAAGCGACTTCGGCGACGATCTCGTCAATGGATTTAGCGGCGGACTCAATAGCGCCAGTGCAGGTCATATCGCCGACGGTGCGAAAACGAACTTGCGCTTTCTGAACGATTTCGCCGGCGCCGGCTTGAATGTGCGCAGAATGGGCGAGGAGAACGCCGTTGCGCCGTAGCACTTTCCTTTTGTGGGCGAAGTAAATCGAGGGTATCGACAAATTTTCAAGTTTCAGATACTGCCAAACGTCCATCTCCGTCCAGTTGCTGAGCGGAAAGACGCGAAAATGTTCTCTCATCCCCATTTTGCCGTTGAAAATGTTCCAAAGCTCGGGCCGTTGATTCTTTGGGTCCCACTGACCAAATTCGTTGCGATGAGAAAAGAACCGCTCTTTGGCGCGGGCTTTTTCCTCATCCCGCCGGGCGCCGCCTAAGGCCGCCGTAAATTGAAACTCTTCCAAAGCGTCTAGCAAGGTGACGGTTTGCAAGGCGTTGCGCGAAGAATGGATGCCGCTTTCCTCCGCGACGCGCCCTTGGTCAATGGATTCCTGCACCGTCCGCACGATTAATCGGGCGTCCGTCTCGGCAATCAGGCGGTCGCGGAATTCCAGCGTCTCCGGAAAGTTGTGGCCGGTGTCGATGTGCAGAAGAGGAAAAGGCGGCCGAGCCGGATAAAACGCCTTCTGAGCCAAGTGCCACAAGGCAATGGAGTCTTTGCCTCCGGAGAAAAGCAGAACCGGCTTTGTGAATTGGGCGGCTGCCTCGCGGATGATGAACACGGCTTCCGCTTCCAGCGTTTTGAGGTGAGAGAGGATGTAGCAGTGCATCGGCGTTATTCGGCAAGCCGGGTGCGGGGAAAGACGGCTTCCAAGAGTTTGGCGACGGACTCGTTTTCGTCCGCCCCGTCGGTGGCGATTGTGAGTTTGGGCGGATGTTCGGCGTCCGGACCTTCAAAAGCGGAATCCTTGCCCGTGAATTGCGCAATCTTCCCCGCTCCGGCTTTGGCGTAAAGGCCTTTTACATCGCGCCGCTCGCAAGTTTCGTAAGCGCAGGAAACAAAAACTTCCCAGTAATCCGCACCGCCAATAATTTTGCGCGCCATGCGCCGCAGTTTGCGTTTTGGCGTAATGCAGGAGACAATGACAACAATCCCAATGCCCGCGTGCAGGCGGGCCACTTCGGCAATGCGCCGAATGTTCTCCTCGCGATCCACATCGGAAAATCCAAGATCTTGGTTCAAGCCGCTCCGAATGTTGTCGCCATCCAAAAGTTGAGTCAGCACGCCTCGGCGATGCAGGACGGCTTCCAATCCCACGGCAATGGTGGACTTGCCGGCCCCCGAAAGGCCGAAAAGCCAAACGACCAAACCGCGTTGACCAAGCAAGAACTCCTTTTGCTTCCGCGGCAACAGACGCGCAAACAAAGAATGAATGTTCGACGATTCCGGGCGCATCAAATATTAAAGTCGGCGTTAATCCCCTCGTGAAGCCCGCATTCCCGCTTCAATCCAAAAAACCGCGCTTCTTCCTCC
Organism: Limisphaerales bacterium; assembly: GCA_965203425.1. GTDB lineage: Bacteria > Verrucomicrobiota > Verrucomicrobiia > Limisphaerales > AAA164-E04 > UBA2970. Next base: position 2,703,556 of record OZ241891.1, read on the forward strand.
GACATCCCCTCGCCAACCCGACGGGTGGTGTGAACGTCTCCAATCGACAGATAATTTTTATGCCAAAGCGGATGATAGGGAAGATCATGCCGCTTGAGATAACGAAAAACATCTCGATCCGTCCAATCAATGATGGGATGAATCTTGACGCAGTTCCCATCTTGAACAAGCACCGGAATGGCGGAGCGGAACTTCCCCTGCGAACGCCGAATGCCAGAAATCCAACCAGCAGCCCGCAACGCCACTAAAGCGCGGTTCATCGGCTCAACCTTGTTAATTTGATTGTAACGCTCAATGCCCTCAACCCCCTGCTCCCAAAGCCTGCCATAACGCGCCTCCTGCCACGCAGGACTATGAAAAGCGCGAAAAACCTTCAGGTTCAAACGGAAACGCTCGGTCAATTCGTCTATAAAGCGATATGTTTCAGGAAACAAATAGCCAGTGTCAATCAACACAACCAAAATGTCCGGCTTGAGCCGAGTGACCATATGCAGGCAAACGGCCGACTGAACACCAAAACTGGACGACAACACCAACCGCTCGCCAAATCGGGCAATAGCCCAACTCACCCGTTCTTGAGGCCGCAACCCCTCCAACCGATTGCTTTGCGCAACCAAGCCCAGGCCCTCTTCCATCGTCGCTTCCATACCATTTCTCCGTAAATTCCCCCGCCAAATCAGCCAACTTCCTTCTTCCCAAATCTCTCCAAAGGTACACCCCCGTCAAACATCCTTTGATTTTTACCAAAACATAAGCAAGCTACGCAAGATAGTAACGTATGGATTTTGCCGTTTTTCCACCTAACTTGTCAACCAACCTTCAGAGTTCTTGATTCATTTCAGCAATGGAAAGCCAAAAGCAAAAAAATCCCGTTTCCAAACTTTTGGAAACGGGACGCTTTCTCTGGCGTTATGACTGCTCTTGCTTGCTTGCCTAACCGCGAACTGACAACCCCCAATCCGCAACAAACCCCAAACAAACCCCTTACGCAACAACAACCGCCGCCGCTTGTCGTTTCTTCTGCAGCTGACGACGCACAACCACAAACCCCAACGCAAACAACCCAAACACCAACGCATATTCCTCAGGCTCCGGGATCACCGTCCCCCGATGAAACCGAACCACAACCGACCCATCCGACCCCGCCGCAAAACGAGGCCCCCCTGTCCCCCCCGTCCCCAAGTTATTGAAACTAAAAGCCGTCCCATCCGTATCCCCCAAATAGAAATCGCTAAACGGCTTCGCCAATATCCCCGCCCCGCTCCATGCCGATGTCCCACTGGCATCATAGCGGAAGGAAGCTCCACTCACCCGAATGCCCAACTCATCCCGATTCGTCGCCCCAGTGCCCGGATCATCGTTCAAAAACAACGACGTGATGGCGCTCGTCCGCGCCACCGAGTTCGTCGTTATCGAAAGCGTCGGATCCGTCACCGTCGTCGTGTTCGTCAGCACATTGGCCACATACCACCGATCCCGCGACGTCTGCGCATCCAAACTAGTGACCGAAGAGAGCGAACTGATCACATTGCTAGGCGGATTGGCGACGTAAAGAGCGCCATCATTCCCCGTCACTTCCCAACTATCCCGCCGAGCGAAGTTCGCGTTCCCCGCAACCTCCGTGCGAACGCTCCATAACTGCGCCGTCGTCGATGAACCGCTAAACACCCACAGCGTGTTGTTGGCGTTGTCCCGGCTCTGATACACATCAATGTACAACTGCGCCTGCGCCCGCTCCCCAAGAACCAACGCCAAGAACGCCACTACCGCAACCGCCCTCAAAAAAGAGCGACCGCTCCCCACTCCCAACAAAACGAATTTTCTCATAGCTCTAACCTTTCTTCGTATCTGCTCAAATAAACAATAATAACCGATAACCGCAAAAACTCTCTAACTCTCTAACCAACCAAACCCCAACGCAAGCTTTTTCTTCTTCCTCGCATCGCGACCCGTTCCCCCCCAATATCCCCGCCCCCTCCAACCTATGTCAAACAAAAAACAACCAATCTCAAATCGTTGTTGTGAATTTGGGCTCCGATGCTTTTGCGGACGCCATCCGTGCCGGTGTTTGAGACCGGAAGAGAAGCGCTCCACATTTGCATTTCGAAACGGAACATGACGACAAATTGACAAAAAGAAACAAGACGTCAACAAAAAAGTAACTTTTTTTCAAAATAATGCATAATTTTTGCCGATTCTTTTGATTTTGTCGAGTTTTTAGGGAAAAGAGAGAGAATTTGTTTTTCTTTTTAGGGATTTCTTTGGGGTTTTTGGATGACATTGGCAACGGGGTTTTTTAAAGTGTGGATGTTCGTCGGTTCAAGGATTTGTGTTTTTTTGTGTTTGTGAGGGGAGGGTTGAGTTGTCGGGAGCGGTCGGGATGAGGATTTTTAGGAGAAAACAGCGGGGCGCAGGCAAGGGGAAAAAGGGAGAAGAGCGGCGGTTCAGCGCGGGTTGGGCGGCCGTGTTGGTAGGGTTGGCTTTGTTTTTTTCGGCGGGTTGCGCGCCTTCTTCTCTTCCTAAGCCGAATTTTATTCCTGGGGCGTGGCCGAGGAAGGATTTTGTTCTTTCTTGAACGGCTTCGGCATGCGGTTGTTTTGAATTCGCCGTCCAGATGACGCCGTTGACGAACAGCGTTTCCTCCTCTTCCGCTTGGCAAAGGCCGAGGGAAAGCAACCCGAACAGGAACGCCAATGCGCATTTTGCGATGCGGCGGCTGGTGTCGCGCATTTTCCGCTGGTTGTCTTTTTGACAGCGCATAGAAGCCGCTCAATCGTTTTTCGGAGGATTAGCGGGTGCTTTGCCCGAGTTTGCCCGGCAAGCAATCGCAGAGGGAGGCGCTAAACGGGAAAATCTTTGCTTTTCGTCGGTCAAAAATTTCGCCTCAAAGATTGGCGGTCGCTTTATCAAAAGGGGGTGAGAAGGTCTTGCGGTCGCGCTGATTCTCGTGTTTGGGTTTGTCTCGGTTCCTTTGTTTTCTCTGCTCCGTCGTTGCCGTTCCGAAGGGGCGGTCAAAATGTGATTTGCCGGATTCATTGACTTTGGCGAGTAAGAAAAATTGCATCGTTGCGCGGTCAATTGTTTAGATTTTGAATGAATGCGCGTTCCCGTTGCGGTGCTGCCTTCACGCGTTTTGCGAGCAACGAAATGGTTGTCGCAACGACCGTCCACCGGCTTGTCTTTGAAAAACGCAAAAGAAGGCTTGTCATTGGTTTGGATTCTGTTTATTTTGTCGTTCCTTTTTTCGCGGGGCGGGGAATGTTCTCCTTGTGTTTAAGCCTTCGCGAAGTGTGGAGGAAACATTTTGTCATGTCAGTAAAAATTCGTCTCAAACGAGTGGGAACGCGAAACCGTCCTGTTTATCGGGTTGTGGCCGCCGATGGCCGAAGTCCGCGCGACGGCAGGTTCATTGAAGAGTTGGGAACCTATCATCCGGCAAAAACCTCGAACAAGGTAGCGCAGGATATGGCCAAAGCCAATCGCCGGATTGTTTTTTCCGTGGGAAAGAAGGAGCAAAAAGGGAAAAAGGCTCGCGGATGGGTGGCCATGGATATGTCTCGCATAGAGTATTGGCTGGGCGTCGGGGCGCAACCTTCGGACACGGTCAAAAGTTTCCTTCAAGCGGCAAAACGAGCGGCCAAGGCCGCGCAAGCCTCTGTTGAATCCGCGCCGAGAGATTCTTGATTTTTCCCATTGTTTCCTTCCCATGCAAAGTTTTCTGGAATTCATTGTCAAAGGGCTGGTGGATCACGCCGACGAGGCAACCATCACGCCGACAGAGCGCAAGGGCGTCACCGTCTACCAATTGAAGATTCACCCAGCGGACATGGGCAAAATCATCGGGAGGCACGGGAATACGGTGAACGCGATTCGAACCTTGCTTCAAGTGGGAGGTGCCAAGCAAGGAATCCGATGCGCGCTTGAAGTGGTGGAAGACAAAGCCAAGTCCAAAGAACGACCGGCGGGCGGGGACGATTGATCCGGCGCCAGCGGTTTCTCGATCTAAAATAAAATGCACGATCATGAAAGCGTCAATGAAGATAGACGTGTTCACTTTGTTTCCGTCGATGTTCGACGGTCCGTTGGATGAAAGCATCCTCAAACGGGCCAGGGAAAAGGGCTTGCTGGAATTGAATGTTCAAAACCTTCGGGATTTTGCGAAAGACGCGCATCGAACGGTGGACGACCGCCCGTTTGGCGGCGGGCCGGGAATGGTTTTGAAACCGGAACCGGTGTATGAAGCGGTGGATTCCGTCCGAACGCCGTCCACAAAGGTCATCATGCTTTCGCCTTCGGGACGCTGCCACAACCAAGACAGAGCTAGGGAACTGGCAAGCGAGGAGCATCTGGTTCTCTTGTGCGGCAGTTACGAAGGTTTTGATGAACGAATTCGCGAGGCATTAGCCGACGAAGCACTTTCAATCGGCGACTTTGTGCTGACTAACGGCGCCTTACCGGCGATGATTTTGATTGATTCGATTGCCCGGCTGTTGCCGGGAGTTTTAGGCGATGCCAATAGCGCATGCGAAGAATCCTTCGGCGAGAACGGTCTTTTGGAATATCCGCATTACACAAGGCCGGCGGAGTTTCGCGGAATGAAAGTTCCCGAAGTTCTTCTGTCTGGGAATCACCAAGAAATTGCCCAGTGGAGAAAAGAAATGTCCCAAAAACGCACCGCAGAACAACGGCCGGATTTATTGCCGCCAAAAACGGGCGCGCAGGAACAAACAGAGGAAACCCCGACGGAATTGCGCCAAGAAATAGAAAAAGAACGCCCACTCAAAAAACAATGGGAAACCAAATCACCGAGAGCAAGAAAAGAGGATAACAAGCATACTGCGAAAGGTAGCTAGTTTGGAATACATGTGCAGGGTCTGATATGAGTTTCTTTAAAGACATTTGTGAAGTGCATCTACTGGTGTTTGTTGTTGGAATATCGTTGTATATTGTCTGGTTTATAGGGTGGTTTTTTGTAGCGATGGCAACACCATGAGTGGAGCGAAATCAAAACGAAAGGGAAGCATGGAGGAGCGGAGGAGTGCGGAAAAACTCACCTGTACAAATCAATTTTGGGAGGAAATTTTTAGATGATTATTTGGAATGGGAGGAAGGGCTGGTAGAGACGATTGTAAAGAGAAAGGAAAAACAGAAAGAATTTTGAATTATGAATCAAGAATTGTTGAAAAAGATTGAGGCAGTGGATCGGCGAGAGGAACCGTTAGAGTTTTCCGTGGGGGACACCGTCCGAGTGCATACTAGAATTAGAGAAGGCGAAAAAGAGCGCATTCAGGTGTTCGCCGGCATTGTGATTGGGCGCCGAGGCCGCGCCGCCAATGAAAGATTCACCGTGCGCCGCATTAGCTACAACGAGGGAGTCGAGCGAGTGTTTCCCGTCAATTCTCCCCGCATTGCCAAATTGGAAGTGGAACGTCGCGGCGCCGTTCGCCGAGCCAAGTTAACTTACCTCAGAAAAAGAATTGGCAAGGCCGCCATGCTGGTCAAAGAAAAAGACATGCGCGCTCAAAAGAAGAAAAGACAGAAAGCCGACAAAACGGAAAATTGAAGTCCCAAACCCATCCGCAATAAATGAACCGCCGATCTAGTCGCCCGCCCGGATTGCACGCAAGGAATTTTCCTCATGATTGCCCAAATGCAAAACATAGGCGAATGTCTTGACGAAACCGCCTTAGCCAAAGCCGATTTCCAGAAAACAACTGCGAAGAAGGCCGCAACGCTGGCCGAAGAATGCAAGGAATTGGCGGAAGAAGCCGCAGAGAAAACCCGCTACATGGCCGGGCAAATCCAGAAAGCCGACCAATCCGCCCGATATGCCAAACAAGCCGCCGAAGACTTTTCCTACTGGGGCGACGTTGACTTTGCCTCCTTTGCGGCTAGAAACGCCGTCGTTGCCGCCAGACGCGCCGCCCGATTGCGACTCCGCCTTGCCGAAGAAAAAATCCGCGCAGAACAATACAAAAAATCTTGCCAAGCCCTTTTGCTTGAAAGCCGGGTAGATTCTTAAAGTAAGCGATTTTCCGCCTGTGGACGATCTCTTCACTTTATGCCTATGAAACATCTATGGAAACGCCTTCGTTGGTTTTTGGCGATTGCCATCCTTGGCGGGGTTGTGTTGCTTGCCGTTCTTTGCCTTTGCCGGGTGATTTTCTTCAGCGGCCCTTTCTCTTCGGTTGACGGCGACCGGGCTTCTTTGGTTGTGGACATTCACTGCCATACCGCGGGCATTGGCGCCGGCGGCAGCGGTTGCTTTGTCTCTGAAGCCCTTCGCTCTAGCTATAAATTCCGCATTTATTTGGACAGCTTTGGCGTCGATCTGCCCGCGCTTAAAGCCAATGGGGACGCTTTGGTCGTTCAGCGAATCGCAGAGCGAGTTCGAGATAGCAAGCAGGTGGACGCAGCGATTGTCCTCGCTATGGACGGGGTCATGGATGAGAAAGGCCGGTTGGACCGCTCGGCCACTCAATTTTACGTGCCTAATCAATTTGTATTACAAGAAACGGCGAAGTATCCTGAACTGTTCTTTGGCGCCAGCATCAACCCGAAACGAACCAACGCCGTCGAACTCTTGACTTGGGCGCACGCCAACGGGACAAAATTGGTCAAATGGCTCCCTTCCATTCAACTTTTTGACCCCAATGACCGCTCGCTGCTGCCTTTCTACCAAAAAATGGCGGAACTGGACTTGCCTCTCCTTTCTCACGCCGGGCGGGAACGTTCTTTTACTCACTCGCGCGAAGAGTTTTCTGATCCGCAAAAACTCCAATTGGCATTGGACGCCGGCGTTACCGTGATTGTCGCTCACATCGCTTCCACCGGCCAGCACGAAGGCGAGCGAGACACCGACCGATTGAAGGCGATGATGAAACGCTATCCGCGGCTGTATAGCGAAATTTCCTCGCTTACACAGGCGAACAAATTGGGCTACTTGGAGGAAGCGCTTCGGGACGAAGTGTTTCAAGGGCGTTTGTTTTACGGCTCCGACTATCCGCTTATTAACACGCTGCTGGTCTCGCCTTGGTATTTTTCGCTCAACTTGGAAGTGGCGCAGATGAAAAACATCAGCGAGATTCAAAATCCATGGGACAGAGACGTCGCTTTGAAGCAAGCATTAGGCGTTCCGCGCGAAGTTTTTGAGCGGGCGCGCCTCCTGTTGATGAGCCCGGAAGATTTCAACCAACCGAAATAAGACCGACCGCTGCGGTTGCCAAAGATGATTCAAACCTACGACATCGCAAAAAGCTACAGCGAAAACTACGAAAACGGCCCGAACCTTGCCGGCGTTTCCGTAAAAGTGCCCATCACTCCCGCAAAGGAATTCCTCGGACTCAAAGTCAACAGCCGCATCGGCATCGCCGCCGGCCTGCTCCTCAACAGCAAGTGGATGCTGGCCTACTCCCGCTTGGGCTACGACCTTTTGACCTATAAAACCGTGCGCTCCCTGCATCGTCCATGCTTGCCTCCTCCCAACTGGGTGTTCGTGGAAGACAATGGCAAAACTTGCGGACCGATTTACACGCGAAACGGACCCGGCGAGAATCCGGCGCAAGTCAGCTCAGCAGTCTGTTTTGGAATGCCCTCTATGCCGCCTTCGGTATGGCGGAAAGACATGGCGGAAGCAAAGGCTGGCCTGCTTCCGGGACAATGCTTGATTGCATCGGTGACCGCCTCGCCGCAACCCGATTGGACGACAGAACAAACCGCCGCCGACTTTGCGCAATGCGCAAGCTGGGCCGTTGAAGCTGGCGCAGACGTCATTGAAGCCAATCTCTCCTGCCCCAACGTCTGCACCGCCGAAGGATCTATCTACCGAGACGCGGCTTTTAGCAAACTGGTTGCGCAAGCCGTTCGATCCAGCGTCGGAAAACGCCCTCTCCTCCTAAAAATAGGATACTTTCCCCAGCAACATGAGTTGGCGGACTTCTTGCGCGAAGTTCACTCCGCCGCCGACGGCGTCACAATGGTCAACGGCATCGCCCGCCCGGTGCTTACTTCGGGAGAAAAACCGGCCTTTGGACCATCCTCTGTGCAAGCCGGCGTTCTCGGCCGATCCATCCATCCGCTCTCGGTCCAATCCATCCGCATCGCCCGGCAAATCATCGCCGAAGAAGGCTTAGCCTTGCGTTTGCTGGCCATAGGAGGCGCCTCCATAACGGAGGATATTGCCGACTTCTTCTCCGTCGGCGCAGACGCCGTTCTTATGGGATCTTCCCCCATGTATTCCCCCGAATTGGCCACCAAAGCCAAATTGACAAACCCAATCTGGTGATTTTCCTTTCCTCGCCGACGCCAACGCAAACCCGGGCCATTTCCATTCCCTTTCAATAAAGGGGCTATTTTTTCGAGCGAACTGGCCAAGGTTGCACGCCGACGCGGACCGCCCATTGATGCCATTCTTGCGAAAGTTCCTTCACTTTGCCGGGCATAGCGGCGGCTAAGTCATCCAACTCAGTTCGGTCTTTGCGAATGTTGTACAGCTCAAAATCACCCTTATGTTTGGCCACTAGTTTCCAATCGCCTTTGCGGATCGCGCGGTTGCCTTCGTGTTCCCAAAAAATCGGGTTGGGACGCACAATCTCCCTGCCATCAAAAACAGGCGTCAAACTAGCGCCTTCCATCGCCTGAACCTCGTGGCCGGCGTATTTTTGCGGATACACCGCGCCGGAAACATCCACGCAAGTAGCCATCAGGTCAATCAGATGCGCTGGATCATCCACAAGCGTACCCTCTTCAGCGGCGCGACGGTTGCCAAAAACTCCTTGACGAATCCCCTTCGGCCAATGCGCGATGAGCGGACTGGAAATGCCGCCTTCGTGAACCCAGTGTTTGTATTCTCGAAACGGCGTGTTGGAAGCGTTCGCCCAAGACAATCCATAAGCAATGTAAGTATCGTCCGGGCCGGGCATCACGCCTCGCCCAGTGCGAATCGGTCTTCCGTCCCGCGTGAACAGAGGCTCCATCCGCCGTTGCAGCTCGCCCGGCGCCATCGGCCGGCGAAGCGTAGGATCGGGAATCGCCTTTGCTTGATTGTCGCCCCGTCCATAATTTTCCGCGCAGGCGCCATTGTCGGCCAAAAACAGAATCAAAGTATTTTCAAATTGGTCGGTGTCTTTTAGCGATTGAACAATGTCGCCGACGCCTTGATCCAGCCGATCCACCATCGCGGCATACACTTCCATGCAACGTTGCTCCCACGGCTTCAAGTCCGCATCCTTCCATGCCTTGGAGCGCGGATCGCGCGGCGAAAGTTTCCAATTCTCATCAATAAGTTTCATTTTCCTCAACCGCTCATAACGTTCTGCCCGAAGATAATCCCAGCCTTTGGCGTAACGGCCGTGATAGCGAGCGATATCCTCCGGCCGAGCATGCATCGGCCAGTGAGGCGCCGTATGCGCCACATACAGAAAAAACGGCTTCTCCGGATGCTCCGCCCGATGCTCCCGAATGTAGCGGCAGGCAAAACCGTTGATCGCTTCAGTATAGAAAAAATCCTCCCACGGCGCGATCTGGGTGTTATCCAAAGTCAGCGAGTTGGGATCATAAAAACTCCCCGCGCCGTGAATCGTGCCGAAAAAGCGGTCAAAACCCCGTTGCAACGGCCAGTTGTGCTTCGGGCCTTCCGGCGCGGTAAAGCGGCTGACATGCCACTTGCCAGACTGATAAGCGCGATAGCCGGCACCCTTCAACACCTCGGCAATTGTCACCGCATTCCGGCTCAAATCCCCGCGATACGAATCATAGCCGCGATCTCCCATCATATGCCCAACGCCGGCTTGATGCGCATACAATCCCGTCAACAAAGACGCCCGCGTCGGACAACACCGCGCCGTGTTGTAAAACTGCGTAAAACGAAGTCCCCCCTTCGCCAATCCGTCCAAATTCGGTGTTTGAATCTCTCCGCCGTAGCATCCGACGTCCGACCAGCCCATATCATCCGCCATAATGATGATAATGTTCGGCGGCTTCTCTGCCTGCACTTCCACACCAGACGGCAAAGACGCCAACCCACAAAAAACCCAAAACAGCGCCCCAAACGCCCCGCCGTTCGCCAAACAAAAGAATCTCACAACAAGGAACTTCATAAGCCAAAGTTTCTACCAGCTTCCCGCGCCCTTGCCAAACCTTTATTTTGGAGAAACGCTTCATGAAAAAACCACTAGAAAACTCGGCGGTTTGGGAAAAGCAAAACGGAAACGAAGAAAAGAAAGTGAGGAGAAAAATAGGAATGATAAGAACAGCGCTAGGATGAGAAAGCCCCCAGCAATAAGGATTTTCCGGGCGCAATGGATAATAAGATTGCCCAGTGGCTCAAAATCGGCATGATAGAAAACCCCAGCAATGTACGATTGCCGGGGCGCTATGATTGATTTTAGTTACAGGCTATTGTTGTTGACGGGCAACGCCTCATATTCGCACATCTTTCCGGCTTGGCAAAGCTTCTGATATCGGCTCTTCCTCCACTGCTCTTTCTCCTCGCAAATCCGCGTTTGATCCGTTATCTTTATCGCTCTTTATGTTTTCAAAAAGGCCCCTGAAAACAGCATCTCCCGGAAGTTGTGAACACTTCAAAGGTCGCCGTCTTCTTGGTTAACGACGCCAGACAAAACAAAAAACCGCCGAGCGCAAAACACACCCGACGGTTGAAACACAAACGCAAACAAAGCGAAGGCTATCTAATGAGAAGAGAATCGCCAGCTTTCAATTCGAGTTCATGCCTGCCACTGTAGGCAAAACCTACATTGGGCATCTCCAAGAAACCCTCCGCTGGGATTTCATTCAGCAGACGATCTCGAATTGTTGTTGCCATTTCTGTGGACATCAGATTGCGGTCGTCATCTGTTCGTATTGGCGGGCTTCTTAGCGATCCTAGGATGCTTTTTTTGTAGTCTTCCATTCTTTCTCCCCACGTGACATCTCGCACTTCCACCGGGTTGTCAAAATGCGGATTGTTTTCTCGGCGGATTTCGTCAGCGGTTTCCACAAGAAACTTAATCTTCTCTTGTTTTGTCATGTTTTGGAAGGTCGCCTGCTCTTCTGGGGGGAGGTCTTTGACCGCTATGATTGTGGGTTTTTGTTCAGGCACTGGACGGTGAACGCGCGCATTCTTCCGATAGATTGAATCTGGATCGCGCTGTGCCGCCTTATGGTAATCTTTGAGCGATTCGAATGCTTTTCCGAGCGCGAATGGGTGGAGTTCTTCGCCGAGCTCTTCCTTGACGATGTCGTACATCTGTTCGAATTCTTCGGTGTACGGCAATTTGCTTTCGTAGAATCTTTTTAGGAAACCATGAACGCGTACCATTCTCCCCATTTTGTTGTAGGCTTCGTTTTCTTCTTCTGTCCACTCTTCTGTCCATTCTTTCAAATGGTGTGGGTCATAGATGATTGGATCGAAGGCAATCTCTGGATGCGGAGTTGGCTCAAACGGGAATCGTTCTATCCATTCTTGCCTGCTTTCCCACCACTCTTTCTCCGCCTTTTCCGCCTCTTCTTTGGCTCGTTTTGCGTCTTCTTCCGCTTGAAACCACTTGGCAAACTCTGGATCTTTTTTTATCCGTTCTGCCAGCTGTTCATCGGCTTCTCGCTGCAGTCGAGCGTTCTCAACGCCTTGCCGCCACTGCTCCATCTGGTTGGGAACGTCTTCAATTGGCTTTTCCACCGTTGCTTTTGGCGTTTTGGGTGTTTCTTCCGCTTGCTTTGGCGGCGAGAAAACAGACACCAATATGGCCACGATGCCGGCGAGGGCGACAACGGCGAATCCGCCGTAAAGGAATTTATCTGTCTTGTTCATTGGATTGCTTTCCTTTTTCTTTGCTTATTTTAGTCGATGTGAATTACTTCGAAATCGGTTCTTACCAATTCTCTTACACCGAATTCAAATTGTTTGAGACCCCACCCGGAACCACCAGATCTGTTTGGTGTTTGACTCCAAGTCTCTACCTTTTTGAGTTGACGGGTGATGCTTGCGTTAATGTGCTGGTCTTTGATTATTTGATTGATTCCGCACAGCTGCCTTCTTCTCGGACTCTCTCGATGCGACCGAAATCTGACTCTTCTGTCCCTATAAACACCCGGTCCTTTGTTTCCTAAACGGTCTATTTTGTACCTTGTCCAATACACGGTGGCCCAGTAGTACTTCGTTGCATTAGAGGGTCCTGGGTGTCCTAATTCGTCTATTTTTGGGACGTTGGGATCGTTGAACTTGCTCACCATTTTGTGATTTCCTACCTTGCGGATGTAAGTGTTTTTTGTCCACAAATCTTCATCCCATTCGTAAGTGTCGTCGTCTCGCTCTTCCCGTAGAGCTGCGAGCGTTTCCTTTTTCACCTCTGAAAATTTGTCTCCTCTTGCAACCACTGTTACTATCACCTCGTGTTTGTCTTCGTTGACTGCGTATCCATAGAAGTAAATCTTGGCGTACCATCCTTGCTCTTCCATGTAGGCTTCCGCGCGTTCCTCTGACATTGCTACCCCATTCTCTGTTCCGCTTGGATCATCGTCCACTTCATGCCCTTGGCTTACTTGGACATTGCTCCAGCGGGGACCTAAAAGCCAGATAGCCGCATCATTGGAGGCTACGTCGTCTCCCTCAGTGGAAATGCAGCTGTAAGAGTTGGACATCCAGTATGCGCCATTGACGGATGCGGTGGCCATCTTTGCGTTGAGGTAGTGATTCATCAATCTTTGTTTAGTTTCGCTCAATGTTTCACTGGCTGCCCACCCACCGATAAATGCGACGACGGGATGCACTGCCATCGCCGAGATAGGCGCCAACACCGCGACCACCGCGAGGATGGTGAGGCCGATTTGCCGCAGGATGGCGCCCGGCGCAAAGCGCAGGTGCCAAGGCATCTTTTTCGTTTCCGATGCAGGTTGCATGGCTTTGTTGGGAACATCTTGACCGATTCCGGTGGATTCGTCAAGCCGCTTGTTGGTGTTTAATGGTGTCATAATGCTGATTTCTTTACTGGTTTAGTGTCGTTTATTGCGTTTTGGCCGGCGCCTTTGGGAAACCTCTTCCCGCGTCCAGGCCGATTGTCAGTTCCAAGCGGAGCAAATCACGCGAGTTCCTGCCTGTTCGCCGAAGCCAAACAGGGAAAAGCGTACGACTCTCCCGCCGAATTTTCATATTCAAACTGTGATATTCCAGCGGGGAGACCCAATAGCGAATCGCCCCACTCGGAACTGACAAGAGCGAGAAAATCAAAAATTCATCTTGAACGCAAGTTTTTTTCTTAACTTTTTTTGCCTTTCTTCGGTTTTTTGATGAAATTTGGCGAATTGGGGGATTTTTCTTTGGTTTTTGTTGTTTTATCAGCGGTTTGTTTTTTTGGTTTTGAGGCGTTTTGCGATGGCTTAGGGATGGTTTTGATGGGTTGCGGAGGCGGGTTTGTTGGAGAATTTTGTTTGGCGTCTTTTTATGCGACATTTTTATGCTGACTTTTCTTTGATGGAAAGATGGCGGCGAGGCTTATTATGGCGGAGGGATGAAGCATTCGAGGGAGGAGGCGGCAAAGGCGGGAGGCGAGGAAGCGTCTTTGATTTCTTTGGCTGATTTGCCCGAGGTTGGCGCGCGACGGGCGGCGGCGCTTTTGAAGCTTCGGTTGCAAACTTTGGAGGATCTTTTTCTTTATTGTCCTAAGCGTTATGAAGATCGCCGAAAGTTTCTCAAGATTGGCGAGGCGGTGCCGGATGCGGCGGCGTTTTTTCAAGGAACTGTGCTTGCGGTTTCTCACAAGATCACTTCGCGGCGGCGTCTTTCCTTGTTGGAGGTTCGGTTAGGGGATGATTCGGGGGAACTGACTTGCCGTTGGTGGAATCAACCTTATCGGGCCCGGCAGTTTCGAGCGGGCATGGAAGTTCTGGTTTATGGGAAGCCGGCTTTTGCGGAAAAGATGATTCTCGATCAGCCGGAAGTGGAATGGAATTCTGGGGACGACGAGGCAATTCACATGAACCGAATCGTCCCTGTTTATCCTCTTGCCAAGGGGATTGCGCAACGGTGGCTGCGGGCTTTTATTTGGCGGGCTTTGGAGAGTCGTTCTGATTGTTTGGAGGAGCCGGACTTTGGAATTCCGTTTCGCTCGGCGCTAAGCCGTCTGGACGCCGTTCGCTCTCTGCATTTTCCGGATGAAATGGAGCAGGCGATTGCCGCTCGCAGGCACTTTGCGCGAGAGGAACTGCTTCGCTTTCAGTTGGATTTGCAATCGCGTCGTCTGCGTTTTCTGCGAAACGCCAAGGCGCCTTCGTGTTTGGCGGGCGATGGGCAGCTTCAATCTTTTTTGGAGCAGATTCCCTTTCAGTTGACTCAAGCGCAAAGCCGGGTTCTTCGAGAAATTCGGCGCGACTTGGGGCGTTCGATGCCTATGCGCCGCTTGTTGCAGGGGGATGTTGGTTCTGGCAAAACCGTTGTCGCCGCCGCTGCCGCCGTTCTTGTTCTTGCCAATGGTTTTGACGCGGCCTTCATGGCGCCTACGGAGCTTTTGGCGCAACAGCACTGCCGCACTTTGGGCGATTTGCTGGCTGCTTTGCCGGTTGTGCCGAGCCTGCTTATCGGCGGATCCAGGAAATGGCAGATGCCTCCATCCCCCGCCTTGACTGTTGGCACGCACGCCCTGCTGGAAGACGTTTATCAACCGCCTCGATTGGGGCTGGTTGTGATTGACGAGCAGCACCGCTTCGGGGTTGAACAGCGCAACCGCCTGCTTCGCAAGGGGCGTTATCCGCACCTTTTGACGATGACCGCCACGCCGATTCCTCGATCGCTGGGACTTACTCTCTACGGCGAGTTGGAACATTCCGTTCTCGACGAACTTCCTCCGCAACGGGGCGCCTTGAAAACCTATGTTCGCCAAGCCGACCGTTTGGAGCGCATTTGGGCCTTCCTTTGCCAAAAACTTAAAGAAGGCCGCCAAGCCTACGTAGTTTATCCGCGAATTGAGGAGACGGGAGACGGCCAGATCAAATCGTTGCAATCCGAGTTTCACAAAATAGAGAAAATCGTGGCGCCTTTTCGGGCCGGCTGGATTCACGGCCAGATGCCGCGGGAAAACTCCGCCCAAGTCATGGCCGACTTTCGGGCGAACCGCCTTCAAGTTTTAGTATCCACAACTATGATCGAAGTGGGCGTCGACGTTCCCAATGCCACCGTCATGCTTGTGGAAAACGCCGAACAATTCGGCCTGGCGCAACTTCACCAAATCCGAGGCCGAATCGGCCGCGGCAGTCTTGATTCTTACTGCATTCTTGTCTCCCATGAAAAAAACGAGACCGCCCGCGAGCGTCTCAAAATCCTCGAATCCACCCGCGACGGATTTGCCATTGCCGAGCATGATTTAAAACTGCGGGGCCCCGGCGATTTTCTAGGCAAACAGCAAAGCGGCCTTCTGCGCTTCCGATTTGCGGACTTGATTCGGGACGGAAATCTAGTCCGCGAAGCTCGCGATTCCGTGCGAGCGCATTTGGGCATCGAGTCCGTCAATGCGAATCCCCAGGAAAATAGTTCACTTTTCTCCGGCCAATAAACCAGCGCGGGGCTTTTCACAACTTCAAACGATGAAACAGCAAAGGAACGGCCAGCGAAACCAGCGCCCCAGTCGCCAGTCCGTGCAAGTAATCCGCCACAAGCGCCGCCGCCAAAGGCCAGTCCGCCATTCCCTCCCCTCGCAACAAGCTTCGGCTTGTGAGCCCGTAAGGGCCGAGCAAGGCGCCGCCGATCCAAAACCGAAGCGCCCGATCCCGCCAATTGCGGGCCTTGCGATCCCTCTTCCAAGCCGCCAAAACTCGATAGCCTCCAAAAAATCCAAAGCCCATCCCGGCCAGCAAAAACGGAGAGTGCAAACTGAAAGGATGAATGCGCCCGTCCTGCGGCCGTTTCTCCAAGGCCGTAAAAACCCATTCCTCAGGCAATTCAAAACCCGAAGCCAGCCAGCGAATTCCGCAAGCCCCGGCACAGGCGGCCAAAGAAGCCACCCACAACGCAAGCAGTTGCTCCCGCAAACCCAATCGAAGAAAATGCGGCATTATCCGCGCCTCCAACATAGGAGACAATTGCAAAAACAGCAGGCCAGCCAACAAGCCCGCAAGCACTTGAGAAACCGAGTGAACGCCCAGATACACTCGCGAAATCCCGACGCCAAAAACGATCCCGACAAACAAAAACCGCATTCCTCGCCGATTCCACTGCCGCGCCAACTCGCCCCAAACCGCGGTAGCAACCAGCGCGTGACCAGAAGGCATCCCAAACCCTTTGGAATTGGTGAGTGCCTGAATCTCCGGCTCCACCCAATAAGGACGGGGCGCGAGAAAAACCAGCTTCGAAACGCCGGCCAACCAAGAGCAAGCCAAGTGCGCCAACCACACCCGGCGCATTGCCGCTCCGTCCCAACACCAATACAAGCCGGCCAAAAGCGCGCTCAAAGCCGTCGAAGGCCCCAAATCGCTCAAAGCCCGAAGCGGCCAATGCAGCGGCGCGCCGTTCTTCTGCAACCAAATCACAAACTCCGTTTCCATTTTCTCTCTCGTATTTCCCAATCGGTTTATCCAAACGGCCCGCCGAATGCGCAACGCTTTTCTTTCATTTTTAGATTGACTTGCGGAAGACGGTCGCCTAAATCTTTTCTTTCAAAGCCATGAAAAAGACACAGGCAGTTGCGAATCTTCGATCCTCCGCTCGGAAGGGATTTACCTTGATTGAACTTTTAGTCGTCATCGCCATCATTGCGATCTTGGCGGGCATGCTCCTTCCCGCTTTGGCCAAAGCCAAGGCCAAGGCGCACGAAGTCGATTGCATGAGCAACCTCAAGCAGCTGGGCATCGCCTTTGCTATGTATCTAGACGATAACGAAGACACTTTTCCCGGAGTGGCCTCGCGCGGCGCCTTCGCGCCACAACCCGAAGATTGGATTTTTTGGAACATCAAAGGCCGCAACGCCGCCAACGACCTCACCCTCAAAGAAATCTACAACCCCAAAAACTCCGCCATCGCCCCCTACATTGGCAACTTTACCACCAACCTCTTCCGATGCAAATCCGACAAAGAATGGAACGACCGCCTCAAGAGGCAAGAACGTCCCTATATTTACTCTTACTCGATGGTCAGCGTCTACGATGGCCAAAGAAAAATAAACCATGGACCCGGATCTATCTTCGATCGCACCCGCCCCCTCATCGCTCCCTTCAAATCCTCCAACATCAAACTGCCGTCGCAGAAAATGATCCTCGTAGATGAAAACGGCGATCCCGCGACAGAGTCATTCGGGGTTCGAATCATCGACGACGGACGATTCACCGGCGGCGGCAACAAATTGGCCGCGCGCCATCGCATTCCGCACGGGACTTCCACCTCCAACAACGACTACTTCAGCCGGGGGCGCGGCAACGTTCTTTTTGGCGATTGGCACGTCGCTCCTCTTTCCCCGCGAGATGCCGACCAACCCAAGCACTATCACACGCAGTGGACGGGAGAATAGAATCGGTGTTTTAAAAAGGGCGTTTCTTGCCCGGCCGGGAAAGTTGTCGGCGTTTTGATTTCGTTTTGATTTTTCTCTACTGGCTTGAGGCGGGAAGTGTTGTCTGCAATTTTTGCAAGCCAAAGCGCAACCAAAATTTCGAGATGATGATCAGTTTCTTTTTGTTTTTATTGGCGGCCGTGATTTTTTACATCGGCAATCAGATTGTCCACGCACTGCGCAAAATCGGTTTGGAGTTGGAGATTCTCCGAAGAAAGCGGGAGGACGACTAAGCGAATGCAATCGGCGGCGGGCATTCACCTGCGGAGCGTTTTTGGAGAGGAGAAAGCCATTCCATTTGTCACCGACAAAGGGAGCGGGCGTTCGTCAAAAGTTTTTAGCTGTTTATTTGACGAGGCTTTTTGTTTGCCAATTTTGTTTTGGCTTTTAGGCTGGTTGCATGTTTTGCCGAAGATGGATTTCGTTGCTGGCCGTCGTCTTTTTGGTGGCCGGTTTTTCGTTGGCGCGCGCTGAGTCTGATTCCAAATGGCGCGGCGTTCGCATTTTCCCAGAAAAAGGGAAGTTGCGCATTGAAGTGAATGGGGACTTTTTCGCCGATTATATTTACAAAGATGTTTCTCGTCCTTTTTTGTATCCGGTGATCGGCCCGGACGGGTTGCCGCTCACGCGCAATTGGCCGATGGGCTTTCAACCGGGCGAGGCGAAGGATCATCCGCATCATCGCTCTTTTTGGTATGCGCACGGCGATGTGAATGGGCATGATTTTTGGTCGGAATCCAGCCGGGCAGGCAGGATTCAGCATGTGTATTTTCAGGAAATTGTTTCTGGGGCAAAGTGGGGGCGGATTGTGGCTTGGAATCGGCTTGTGGCCAAAAATGGCGTCGTCATAGGAACCGATAAGCGGGAAATTACGATTTACAACCGCCCAGATTCGGAGCGTGTGGTTGATTTTGACATCACGTTTCTCGCTTCGCACGGCGATTTGGTTTTGGGCGACACCAAGGAAGGTTCTATGGCAATTCGCCTGGCGCCGACGATGCGGCTGAAAGGAGAAGTGGCGCAAGGGCGCATTGTCAACAGCGAAGGACTGCGAGACGGCGAAACTTGGGGCAAACGGGCAAAATGGGTGGATTATAGCGGGCCGGTGAAGGGCAAAACGGTGGGCGTGGCTATTTTTGATCACCCGAACAACCCGCGGCATCCGACTTGGTGGCACGTCCGCGATTACGGACTCTTCGCGGCCAATCCCTTTGGTGTCCACAATTTTGAGCGCAAAGAAAAGGGGTTGGGAGATTATCGAGTGCCTGCCGGCAAAAGCGCGCAGTGGAAGTATCGGTTTTTCATGCATCTGGGCAATGCAGAAGAGGCTAATGTGGAATCCAAATACGCCGAATACTCGCAAACGAAGTAGTCCAGTGGATTTTATGAATGTTCTGCGATGGGAAAAACGCCTTGTTTTGTTGGCGGTTTTTGATTGGATTGTTGAAAAATTAAATTGATGAAACGGTTTTCTATTTTATCTCTTGGTTTGGTGTTGATTTCCTTTGTGATTGGATTCCAACCTTCGATTGTCGCCGCTGAACGGCCGGCGGGCGTTCCCAAAGCGTTTGTAGAAGTGCGGACGGTTGTTCCGGACATCGTTGTCGAGCTCCGCTATTTTGGACGGGAGAATTTTCTGGGGCGTCCGGTGGACGGCTATACGGCGTCCAACTGCTGGATCACTCGGCCGGCGGCGGAGCAGTTGGCCAAGGTTCAAGCGGATTTGCGCCCTTTTGGTCTCTTGCTAAAAGTTTTTGACGCCTATCGTCCTCAGGCGGCGGTAGATCATTTTGTACGCTGGGCAGAGGAGCCGGACGACGAAGGCTTGAAGAAAAGATATTATCCTTCGGTGCCAAAACGGAATCTCATCCCGGAAGGATACATTGCCGATCGATCCGGGCATTCGCGCGGCAGCACGATCGATCTCACCATTGTCGCGATTGCCGGTGATGCGCGGCGCCGGGTTGGGGAAGAACTGGACATGGGAACGCCGTTTGATTTCTTTGGGGTTGAATCCCACACCGAAAACCCGCATTTGACGGCGCAGCAAAGGGCCAACCGACTGTTGTTGAAGACGTTGATGGAGCGGCACGGGTTTGTGAATTATCCCAAGGAATGGTGGCACTTCACTTTAAAAGACGAGCCTTTTCCAGAGACTTATTTCAACTTTCCCACCGGCGGCGTTTCCTCTGCTTCACCGAAAACGGATCCATCGCCGCAAGAATGAGTTGCCCTGAAACCCTTCGGCTAAAGCAGGATCAAGCCCGCACGCACAACTGGAAGCGCTGGGGGCCGTATCTTTCGGAGCGTCAATGGGGGACTGTCCGAGAGGACTATTCTGCTTGGGGCGATTGTTGGAGTTATTTTCCGCACGATCACGCGCGATCGCGGGCGTATCGCTGGGGAGAAGACGGTTTGCTGGGCATTGCCGATCGGCAGGCGCGGCTGTGTTTTGCGCTTGCCTTATGGAACGGCAACGATCCCATTTTGAAGGAACGGCTCTACGGACTCAACGGACACGAAGGCAATCACGGCGAGGACGTCAAGGAATTGTATTACTATTTGGATTCGTCGCCGACCCACAGCTACATGAAGGCACTTTACAAATATCCCCAGCAAGCGTTTCCTTATTCGGAACTTCTGCGTGAGAACCGCCAGCGGGGTCGTTCCGTTCCTGAGTTCGAGTTGACGGACACGGGAATTTTTGAGGAGGGACGCTACTTCGACGTGCAGTGCGAGTATGCCAAACGGTCGCCTAACGACATTCTTATCCGCATCCAAATCACCAATCACGCCGCTGCGCCGCGCGTTCTTCACCTCCTGCCGACGCTCTGGTTTCGAAACACATGGTCGTGGGACTGCGGGCACGAAGGTTGCACGATTCGGCCGACTATCGCTCGGCAAACCGGGCAATGGCTTTTGGCTAGGCATCCGACTTTGGGCGAGTTTCAGTTTTTCTGGGAACGCCCTGCGGACGAAATTTTGTTGACCCACAACGAAACCAACGTCAAGCGCTTGTACGGCGTTTCTGCGGAGTCTCCTTTTGTCAAGGACGCTTTCCATGAGCATGTAATTGGCAAGCCGTTGCCGCCGCTGGCTTCCGCCCCAATCGGTACAAAGGCGGCGCCGCACTATCGCCTGAACCTTGAGGCCGGCGCCGTCGAGGAATTTCGGCTTCGATTGACGGCGGCGGCGAAAGTGCCAACCGTTCCCTTTGGCCCTGAATTCGACTCTATTTTTGCCCAGCGCATCCGCGAAACCGACGATTTCTACCGAGCCGTTTCTCCTCGAATCCAAGCGAGTTCCGACGACGCCAACATCATTCGGCAAGGCTACGCTGGCCTTCTTTGGACAAAGCAGTTTTATCATTATGTTGTGGACGATTGGCTTGAAGGCGACCCGGCCGTCTCTCCGCCAAAAGAGCGAAAGCAGGGGCGCAACCGCCAATGGAGGCACTTTCACGGACGCGATATTCTCTCCATGCCCGACAAATGGGAATATCCTTGGTTTGCCGCTTGGGACCTTGCCTTTCACATGATTCCCTTTGCCCGAATAGATCCTGAGTTTGCCAAGTCGCAGCTCCTTTTGATGCTTCGCGAGTGGTATCTTCACCCGAATGGCCAACTGCCCGCCTATGAATTTGCCTTTGGCGACGTCAATCCGCCGGTTCACGCTTGGGCGGTTTGGCGCGTCTATAAAATTGCCGCGAGGAAAGGAAAGCGCGACCGGGATTTTCTGGAAAGCGCGTTTCAAAAACTGCTTCTCAACTTCACTTGGTGGGTCAACCGCAAAGATGAAAACGGGAATAATCTTTTTGGCGGCGGCTTTCTGGGTTTGGACAACGTCGGCCCTTTTGACCGCTCCAAGCCCTTTCCCGGCGGCGGGCAGTTAACGCAGGCGGACGGCACGGCGTGGATGGCGTTTTATTGTCTCACAATGCTGAGTATGGCGCTGGAACTGGCCAAAGGCGAAAAGCGCGTCTACGGCGCCTACGGCGACATGGCTTCCAAGTTCTTCGAACACTTTGTCCAAATCTCTGACGCGTTCAACCACCTTGACGGCACGGGGCTTTGGGACGATCAAGACGGCTTTTACTACGACCGCCTCACACAAGGCAACGAACACATCGTCATTCGCACAAGATCCCTCGTCGGCCTGCTCCCCTTAATTGCCGTGGAAGTGCTGGACATACCGCTTCTCCACTCGCTTCCCGGCTTCTACAAGCGGTTTCAATGGTTTCTGCAACACCGGCCGGAGTTGTCCCGACACCTCGTTGCCGGGAAGGGAAACTATGCCGACAAAGTTCTCCTTATGCTCTCCACGCAGAGCCGCCTCAAAAGAATTCTCCGCTATCTTGTGGACGAGCGCGAATTCCTATCGCCTTTTGGCGTCCGCTCCCTTTCCAAACACCATCAAACGCATCCTTCCCGACTCCTTCTCGGGGGCGAAACCCTTAGCGTAGAATACACTCCCGGCGAGTCCAACACCGGGCTTTTCGGCGGGAACTCCAACTGGCGCGGCCCCATTTGGATGCCGGTCAACTATCTCCTTTTAGAGGCGCTGGAACGCTATCAACACTTCTATGGCGACTCGCTGGCCGTTCCCTTCCCATCCCAAGGCGGGCGGCTCTGCTCTTGCCGCCAAATTGCCGAAGAGATTCAAAAACGCCTGATTGCCATTTTTCGCTTCGACAAAAACGGAAAGCGACCCTGCCACGGCGATTCTCCTCAATACCGGCGCAACGCTCCTTGGGAAAACCTGCTTTTGTTCTATGAATACTTTGACGGAGACAATGCCCGCGGATTGGGCGCCAGCCATCAAACCGGTTGGACATCCCTCGTCATCCGGCTGCTGGAAGACGGACAATGACCAGCAGAACTTTGGCGGACTCTCTTTGGCAACGCGTCGTCGCTTCGCGCAAGCTTCCCTTGCCCGCGCTGGAATTTTTGGATTGCGAATTGAGAGCGGCGGCTTTCTAATACCGCTCTTGCAATTCGCCGGAGCGGCGGAAAAAAGGGCGATTGGCGCAGCGGTCAGCGCAGCTGTTTTACACACAGCGGGTCGGGGGTTCGAGTCCCTCATCGCCCACCATCGTCAAACGATTAAAAAATGAAGCAGCTAGCGCTTTGTTTTTTAAAAGCGAATAACATTCCATCATTCTGCCTCGCAATCGAACTCGACTCCCTTTCATTGCGAGGAAAACCGTCCCACCAAAAAAGCGATAACCCAAACAGATCATCCTCAACATTGACAAAGGCACTGCGCAAAATCCATGATGGTTTTTTGTGATAACGTCTCAGCTGATGAACGCCGCCAATCAAAGCGACATCGAGACAATTAAAACCCTGATCCACGCTAGAGCGGACGTCCACGCAAAGGATCCATACGGCAAAACAGTCCTGCACATCGCCGTCTGGAAAGGTTGTCTTGAAGTTGTTCGAATTCTGCTGGCCAATGGCGCAAACGTCCACGCAAAAGACCCAAACGAAGAAACGCCGCTACACGCCGCCGCTTGGAGAGGACATATTGAAATCGTCCGAATTCTACTGAACGAAGGCGCAGACATCCACGCAAAAAGCGCTTTCGGCGGCAATACCCCGCTCGACTACGCCGTTGAGGGAGATCGCAGTGAAGTCGTTCGACTGCTTCTTGCCTTCGGAGCGGAGTCCAACGCGGAGGATGAAAACTATTTGACGCCGCTGCACAAGGCTTCCATAGGCGGACACCTCAAAACAATTCGAGCCTTGCTTGATGCCGGAGCCAAGGCCAACGCGATGGACAATGACGACAACACGTCGCTTCATTTTGCTGCTTGGAAAGGTTGCCTTAAAGTTGTCCAAACCCTGCTGGCCAACGGCGCAAACGTCCACGCAAAGAATCAACGAGGAGAGACACCGTTGCACGTCGCTGCTTGGAGAGGCCTTGGCGAAATCGTTCGGTCTCTGCTAAACAGCGGCGCCGACGTTGAATCGAAAGACGACAAATACAGCAACACGCCGCTACACGTCGCCGCCATGAACAATCAGAGAGAAATTGTTCAAGTGTTGTTGGACGCCGACGTAGACGTTCATGCAAAAAATAAATATGGAGACACACCTTTGCACGTTGTTGACGGGAGAGATCATGAGAAAATCGTAAAAATCTTGATAGATGCCGGCGCAGATGTCAATGCCAAGAATAACTTTGGATGTGAAACGCCGCTACATAACGCCGCTTGGAAAGGCTACGCCAAATGCATCCCAGACCTGTTGGACGCCGGTGCGGATGTCAACGCTAAGGGAAAAAACGGCCGCGCTCCTTTGCACAATGCCGCCGGGAAAGGGTGCGCCAAAATTGTTCGATCCTTGATAACCGCCGGCGCCAATGTCCATGCAGATGATAAATACGGCCGGACCCCGCTACACTCTGCCGCCTCGGAAGGTCATCTTGAATCTATAAAAGTCTTGCTCCATTATAGCGCGGATACGGATGTGGAGAATAAATTCGGCCGTACGCCGTTGCACACCGCCGCTTTTTATGGCCACGCCGAAGCCGTCCAGTTGCTGCTGGATTCAGGATCGAATGCCAACGCAATAAGTGATAGACACGGTAACACTCCGTTGCATGCCGCTGCTTATTACGGCCACGCTGAGGCCATCCTGCCTTTGGTCATTGCCGGAGCGGAAATCAATGCGCAGGATGAATACGGTCGTACTCCGCTGCACACCGCCGTCCAAGAAGGACACACCAAACTCCTACGCCTCTTGATTGCGGCCGGAGCAGACATTCATGCAAAAGATAGAAACGGACGCACCCCACTGCACGCTATCCCTGAGAAAGTTCGCCAAGTCCTTCGAGCATTAAGCGATGCCTTGCCGCAATCCGCTGCCGTTCCCGACCGAATCGAAATGGCTAAAATGCCGATCGTTGACGGGGTGGACGCGGATACAATTAACAAAAGGGACGCCTTTGACTGCACACCATTGCACAGGGCCACCGAGAAGGAGGATTTAGAAACTGTTCAAGTACTGCTTGCTGCCGGCGCCAACGTGAACATAAAAGACAAAAACGGCCAAACTCCGCTTCACAAAGCCGCCGGAAGAAACCATATTCAAATCGTCCAGGCACTGTTTGCCGCCGGGTCGGACGTCCACGCAAAGGATAAATACGATCAAACTCCATTCCACAAAGCCGCCAGAAAAGGCCATATCGAAATTATCCAAGCTCTGCGCGCTGCCCGGAGCAAACGTCCACGCAAAAGATAAACGGGGCCAAATCCCGCTCTATAAGGACATCAATGAACCATCCGCCGGCAATCCCGCGCAAAGGGAAGGATCCACTCAGAATCGGAGAACTCTCAGTGCCTAGAATAAACGCGAGAACGATCTGTTATACAAGAAGCGAATGGAAGAAAAAGACTTTGTCAAATATGTTGCGCTGAGGCTTGCCGCCGCGAATGAACAATCTGTGGGAAACAGACAATCCGCAAACCTGAGGAAATAGGCTTTCCATTGCTCGGCAAAATGCGGCATGCTCATTCCCGCAATGGCGCGAGATTCAAAGCCGATTTCTTGGTGGCAAGTGTTGCTCATTTTGGCCCTTCCCTTGGCTGTCTTGTTCCACCCCAGCTTTCAATCCGAGTTGGTTTTGTTTTCGAATGACGGCCCCTTGGGCGTCATTAGTTCCAAAGCGGCCTCTTTGCCCGGAGCCTTTTTCGGCTATTGGAACGACTTGAATTGGGTGGGGCAGGAGAAGCCGAGCGCAGCGCCCAATTTTTCCCAGTTGCTGGGGAGCATACTCAACGACGCGGTGGTTTATTCAAAAATCAGCGCGCCTCTTTCGCTGTTGTTTCTGGGCTTTGCCGGATGGCTTCTGTTTCGGCAATTGGGATTTCATTCGGCAGTCTGCGTGTTAGGCGCCATTGCCTTTGCGCTGAATATGAATTTTTTTTCCAACGCTTGCTGGGGCTTGACCACGTGGACGGTCTCTATGGCGTCGGCTCTGCTGGCGCTTGTCGCCCTGCATCTGCAACCAGCGCGAATGCCTTTTTTGAAATACATTCTGGCCGGATTTGCCGTCGGACACGGAATTACAGAAGGGTTCGACACAGGCGCTTTATACAGTCTGGCGATTGGAGCGTATGCGGCCTTTCTAGTTTTCCTTGAAAAAGGAGACGTCGGCCAAAAAGGATTGAAGGCGGCGGGGCTGGTTTTGACGGTGGCGGTTTCAGCGGCGGTGTTTTCCACGCAAATTTTGGCAACACTCATCGAAACGCAGATTCAAGGAGTGGCCGGCATGGGACAAACAAAAGAGGCAAAGGAAAAACGTTGGGATGAGGCAACGCAGTGGAGTCTGCCCGTAAAAGAAGCGCTGCGTCTGGGCGTTCCCGGATTGTTCGGCTATCGAATGACGGATTTGGAAGGTCGCCCCTCCGCCAGTTCCTATTGGGGCGCCGTGGGCAGAACTCCCGGCTGGGAAACGCATCGCCGGGGCTATCCTCGCCATTCAGGCTCCGGCGAATATGCCGGCGCTTTGGTTCTGGCGATGGCCGCCTTTGCCGTTTTTCAAAGCCTTCGCCGAAGCCAAACGCCGCTGAATCGCCGGCAACGCCTCTCCGTCTGGTTTTGGGCGGGAATCGCCCTTGTCTCAATCCTGCTGGCCTTCGGAAGACACGCCCCTTTTTATCACCTCCCCTATGATTGGTTGCCTTACTTTTCCACAATGCGCAACCCCATCAAGTTCATGCACATCTTTCATCTGGCATCGGTAATCCTCTTCGGCTACGGCTTGCAAGTATTATGGGCGCACTATCTAAAACGCCCGCCCGCGCAGGAAAAAAAGGAAAAAAAACTGGGCAAACTTCTCCAACAATGGTGGGCAAAGGCGCCCGGCTTTGACCGCAAGTGGACTCTGGCCGTCGCCGGCATCCTCCTCTTTGGGATTCTGTCGTGTCTCATCTATGCGTCTGCCGGCAAAGAAACAACACAACTTTTGTTGGATGCGGGATTTGCTAAAGAACTAGCCGGAGAAATTCATCAATTCAGCGTTTTCGAGCTGCTTTGGTCCATAGCCTTTTTCTCAATCGTTTGGATTCTTGTAACACTTATACTCAGCGGGATATTCCACTATAAACACCGCAAGGCTTTGGGCATCGCGCTGGGCTTGCTACTTGTGGCGGACTTAGGGCGGGCGGATCGGTTTTGGATTGTATACTACGATTACAAGAAAAAGTATACTTCCAACCCAGTCATAGACAAACTCCAAAAGAACGCCTTCGAACGCCGCGTCGCTCTTCGGTTAAACCCGTTTGCCGGAGGCATGTTGTCAGATGCGACAAAGGAAAGTGGCCTCATATTTCATAATATAGTTGGCTCATGGCTTCAGCATCAATTTCCCTACTATAACATTTCATCTCTGGATGTAATTCAGGCGCCTCGCATGAAGATTGAGGACAAGACTTTCGTGGCACAATTTACACCGCAGCGGCTGTGGGAGTTGACAAGCACGCGCTATCTTTTGGGCATGACCAACTATCTTGCCGTATTGAATCAACAATTGGATCCCGGCCAAGAACGATTCCAAATAGCAAGTCGGTTTGATTTTGATTTCTCCAACGCAGCGAAGTTAGAAGATATAGATGTTGTGGAACATTCTTCTGGACAATTCTGCATTATGGAATTTACAGGCGCCTTGCCAAAAGCCAAGCGGTATAGGGACTGGATCGTGCTGACAAATCAACAGGCTGCGCTTGGCAAGCTTGCCGAGCCTCAATTCGACCCGGCAGAAACCGTCGTCGTCATGAACACAATTGTAAAACCGCCGGCAGAGGCTTCGGAAGAGAACAACGGGACGGCGACCATTGAAAGCTATCATCCCAAGGCGATACGAATTCAAACTACAGGATCCAACGACGGCGTGCTTTTGTATAACGACCGCTACCATCCCCATTGGAGGGTATATGTTAACGGAAAACGGCGGCCTTTATTGCGTTGCAATTCTATAATGCGCGGGGTAGAAGTGCCGGCGGGATCGCATGTTGTAGAATTTCGATATGAGCCGCCGCAGTGGGGACTTGCGATTAGTCTCCTCTCCATCGCTTTGGGCGTTTGGATTAGTTGTTTGTGTCTAATCAGGAGCAAGCAAAAGCCGCCCGCCGCGCCTCGGAAGGTTTAAAAATATAGTGGCCTTCAGACGGTTCGATTGGCTTGGATCAACCATTGGCGGGCTTTGATTAGGCGGCCGGCCAACTGAATTTTTGAATGACGATGCGGCATTACCCCTCCCGAAGGTTCGAGATTTGTTGGAAAACATTTCAAAACAAGCATGCACGACCGGATGACTTGATAAACGGGGAGAAGAATTTTAGCCCGGACAGCGAATTCGGGATCGAGAAACGGCAAGTTTTGCAGAGCTCGAATGAAGGTCTCCCAATGATCTATTTTAGGAGGAAGACTGCCGAAACAGAAGAATTGGTTGATGAGCCGAGCGGGGTCTTCCCAGCCGGATTGGGCGAAGTCTACGAAGCAGACTTCTTTTTCGGGAGTGAGCAGCGCGTTGTGAAAACCGAAGTTTCCCGGTGAAAGAATTCGTCGTTCTTGCGGGAGGGATTGAAGGACGTCGATGCTGGCAGTTTGGAACTTGCCCAAAACGGCGCCCAGAACTTTTTGCCAGATCGGTTCCAGTTCGTCATTCAAAAAAGCGAGCGTGGGAACGTCCGCATGCTTGTGGTATTGTTGCGTTTGGTCGACGATCTCGGCGCCGGCGTTTAGATGATCACTAATAGAGCAACAAACGCCCAAAGCCATCGGCGTGGAACAGACAATTTCTGAATCCTTAACCCGATTGACGGAGACAAGGAAGTCCGCAGCTTGCTGCACGGCCTTTTGATTGATTTCCCGTTCTCGGAAACCGCGCCCTGAAATTCTGGAAAGCAACAACATTCCTTCCTCCTCGTCGCCGCAAGCTATCAAAATGGGCGTTTGATGAGTGTTCAAGGACTTCAGCAGACGATAAAAGTGCTTTTCTCGCTCAAAGGCCGGACGCAGGGAAAGATTTTTTGGATCAAAACACTTCAAGGCGTAGTCCAAACCCTGATAGTGAAAAAAGACAAGACATCGACCTTCACGGACGCGGGCGGATTCTAGCGAAACGTTCGCCGGAATGCCGTTGCGGGACAAAAACCCACGGAGAACGGCACAGAGACGATCAGACAAAGGATCGGGTACCGATAACGGCGTAACCATCAGCAACTCAACCAAAGTAAACGCCAAATTTTTCATAAATGACAGGCCTATCTACTCAATTGCGACGCCAACGGAATAAGAACGACCATCAGAATCTTCCACTCAGGCCGGAACAGAACCATCCAATCCAAACGGTGACTTTAGTACAGACATCCCAATCACCCTCCATGAAAAACTTAAAGCTGTAATAGTCATCAGCCAGCACAGGCCGAGAAAACCACAAAGAAGCAGTACAATAAGCAAAAGTCCCAAAGTCCGGAATCACATAAGTCCCAAGACCTTCTAGATCAAGCCAAAAGAATCGGACTCGTATCGGAGACGTGAAAATCATCGGAAATAGCCTCAACACTGTAAGAAAGATTATAATCACTCGCTTCGGCTGCATGCAAAGTCCCCCCCTCCCCGCTAATATAAGAAGGGGAAAGGAAGGGGAAGGCACTTGCGCTTGGATTTAATGGATCGGCGCGGTGAGAAGGCCGATCCCGACAATGGCGGTCGCCATAGCGGGAAATGCTTTCTTGGACTCCGAAACAGTGACCGTAAACACGAACGCCAAACAACTTAAAGACGAAAAATTCTTAAACATGCCCTTGAAAATAGCGATTCTAGAGAAAAGCAATGCAAACTTTTTTCAAATAAAAATCTCAAAAAGATTCCAGATAAAAAAGAAATCTGAAGGTTAAATTTTGCCAATCCATCAAGAAGATTGCGGTTGCCTGATTGAGATTTTGAAGAGGCGAGAAATCTTTCAAAATACTACTGAAAAGCACGCCAAAGAGTAGGAGAAGAGAACCAGCGAGCAAACTGCTGGAATCTGTTAAACTGAAGAAACATCCCCGGGAAGAACATTAGAATCGAGTTTTTGAATATTTATATTTACGAGCATTTATAATTGACGTCAAAGAATCTAAAATGTTTTGCCTTGCGCTGGAACTTTTCCATCTAGTCGTCCTCGAAGAAGATCGCGCTCGGCTATCCTGTGATAGTGCAAGGGATTGAACTCTTTCTGTCGCCGGACAAAAAAGCCGCTGGATCGAATTCGCCTCCAAGCATGGCGAAGGGACGACGGCACCCGGCGCCTCCAAGCCGCGGAAGACAAAGCAACGTTCTTCCCTTGAGAACGGGACTCCCAAAGAGTTGTATAGTCGCTTTGTTGCGGCGGGTGGGCGAAAACTTCGGCTTCGCTGACACGCTGAGCAAGCGCCATAATGTAGGTGGGCAACGAGTTTCGCAATTCCACTCGAGAACGAACTTCGGCAGGATCGGCCGTCCAATACCACGCCCCGCCGTTAACCGCTTCGTGCAGTAGCACGCACTTGATGCGAAAGCCGTTCGCGGGGGAAAGCGCCCGATAGATGAGGTCCGGGCTAAACTGCCAAAACCCATGCCCCATAAAGTTGTTCGCCACATTCGCTATGCTGAAGTGTCCGCCGACACGGACCATTTCCATGCAGTTTTGCAAGCCTTGAACGGTGTTAAACACATGTTCCAACGTTCCGCCATCGTGCACCAAAGAAAATCGCCCGCGTAGATCGCCGGAAATGGGAGTGTTCATATCATGGAGGATGGTCGCTTCTTCATAGTCTGAGCAATCCATCGAATCGACGCAACGGGCGCCAAGCAGCGAGAAAAAAGCCTCCCCGTAAGGGTTTTCATGCAGAAACGCCTCCGCGTTCTGCGAGACTCCCAAGACGGAAAACACCCGCCGCAAAGAAAGCGGATCGGGAAAAAAAGACTGCCTTCCAATTGTCGCCGTATTGGAGAAATCCACCCCCATCGACTTGGCCGCGCAGAGAAACTTTATCGCCGGTGTGTCCAATCCCATATCTTTGTTATTATCTTCTTTCCGTTTGTGTCTTTCTACCTCATTCGAGATATTTAGGATCGTAAAACTTTTTCCCAATAGCAAGGATTACACTCGGTTTCAACTTCTGCCGTCAACATTGGGAAGAGTTAGATCCCCCATGCCCGCAATCCAAAAAACGAAGGCAATCCCCAGCAAAAAGACTCCAAAAAGCAACCCAGTTCTCTATGGATTTCATCATTAAATTTAACGCTTTAATCGTTTTTGCCAGAAGAAACTAATGAGGTTACGATCCAGACGACGGCTCGTCAAGAGGAGCGCGAGGCATTTCTTTGCACCTTGAAAAGCGCAGAAATTCCATTCATGTTTCTTGTTTTGAAACTACGAAAAACATGAAAGAGCGCAAAATGAGAAACGATTCGCTAATTGGCCATTGATTCCTGACGTTGATGAAAGAGGGACATGAAACGACGAGGAATGGATGTTATGCCGGGCGGAGGCTGGTTGAAGAGATTTTTCCCAAGGCCCGGTTACGGCTAATGTGATTCCCGGAAACTGAATGTTTACAAAGAGCGTAGAGTGTCCCGGCGCAAAGCAGACGCCGCATAGCTCGGATTTTCCAAAGTAGCCGTTCCGGGCGAGCGTATAGATTTTCCCCTCGGGAGTAATGCCGCGCAAATATTGATCTTCGGCGCCGTCTTCGCAGAGGATTACGTCTCCCCAAGGCGACACCGTGAGGTTGTCTCCGTATTGCAGCAAGCGGGTGTTGTTGGGTTCCAAGTAAAGCGTCAGCTTGCCCGGATGCTTGGATTCTTGCTCGGTTCCTTCGTGGGGACTAGGAATGTAGGTGAACACTTGGCCGGACTTGGCGATGCCGCCGTTTGTGCAGGCGAAGTAGATTTTCCCGGAGCCGTGCCACATGCCTTCGCCTCGAGCAAAGATGGCGGCGCCTGCTTGAAAGGCGTTTTCTCGAAGTTTGCCTTCCAAGTTTTCGGTGTCTTTGATTGGCATCCACTCAACTTCCATCGGCAGGCCAATGGGAATCGTCGGCGCGCCCGAATCCGGCCAATTCCGCGTGTCGCAGGATTTCTTCGCTCTCACAACGAGGGCTTCCAGCCGGCCTCCAGCCTGCAAGTTGCCCGGCTCGCCGGGAAGGAAGCGGGTAATCAGGCCGTCTTCCTCGTCTTCAGTTTGATAGACAATGCCCGTAGCGGGATCCACAGCGACTGCTTCGTGACGAAAACGTCCCATCGCTTTCAAAGGGATGGGGTCGCAAAGCGAAGGATTGGCGGTTGCCGGCACTTCAAAGTTGTAACCGTGATGCTGGTTGTGATCATCGCCGGCTTTGACGGTTGTTTCCTCGCAAGAAATCCAACTGCCCCAAGGGGTTGGCCCGCCGGCGCAGTTTCGCTCCGTTCCGGCCAAACTCAGAAAATGCGATTCCACTTCCCGCCGTTGCAGATGGTAGACAAAAGTGGACGTGCCTCCCAACGAAGGACGCCCCTCTTTGCCGGCGTCATAAAGTTTCCCCTCAGGCACTTTGGCGGCCAACTCGTTCATCAAGCCGTAAGGTCCGGGAAAAGTGTTGTCGTTGGTCAATTCATGATTGCAAACAACGGTGACTCGCTCCTTGTCCAGCGAGAAAGCCGCCATGCCGTCCGGAGCGCCCGGCGTCCAAAACTCATCGCTCATCGGATCGCCGGTTTTCGACATCACGGCGTATTCAAAACCTTTTGGCAGATCCAGAATTCGATTCGGATCATCGATCAGTTTTCCATACGCCTCCAGTTCGCTTTGATAGGGTTGCGGCTTTGCCGACGCCTCCAACAAACGGGAAAGCCCGGCAAACCCAGCGGCCACCGCCCCGGCGCGTCGAAAAAATCTTCGTCTTGAAATTGTCATCGTCCCGCTCCTTCGCTACTCCAACGCATCCTGACTTGTCGAGAGCAAAAGCTTGTTTGACAAGCGAAACTGCATAATGGAACATAAACGCCTCTATTCCGTCACAAAATCAAGAAGTTTCAGCTCGAATCGTCCGCAAGCCAAGCACCGACGCCACGTTTTCATTTTGAACAACCGCGCATAAAGCGCGCACAAAAAAAGCCCTCGGCTAAGTTTCCCTTCGCCGAGGGTTGCAATGGAAGAATTGCAGCTTCTAATACTATTTGATTAAGAGAGGATCACCGGCTTTCAATTCCCTCTCATACGTGCTGTTGTAGGCGAAGCCTTCTTTGCCCATTTCCAAGAACCCCTCCGCCGGAATTTCGTTGAGCAGACGCTCTCGAATTCTCATTGCCTGCTCCCTTGACAACCATGACTGGTCTAGTTGAACTTCCCTCTGCAACGAACCGAGTATGTATTCTTTTTCTCGTTTCGCTTGTTCACCCCAAGTGATGTCCACGGTTTGGTATCGTTGGGAGGCATGGAAGGCTTTGATTCTCTCGCGCATTTCTTGGGCGCGGCTGGCTCGGAGTTCTGCTGTCATTTCCCTTCTTACTGCTCCGGGCAGGGCTTTGTAGGCTGCCAGTTGTTGCGGCGTCAAGCCGTCCAAGATGCTGGGCGGCGGTTGCGGCGGCGGTTGCGGCTGATACACTTGGACGTTCTTCCGATAGATTGCATCAGGAGCTTTTGCCATTGCCTGATGATAGTCTTTGAGCACATCAAATGCCCATCCCATCATGACGGTGTTCTCCGCTTTCTCGCCGACTTCTTCGGCAATGATGTCGTGCATCTGTTCGAATTCTTCAGTGTACGGCAAACGGCTTTCATAGAACTTCCGCAGGAATCCGTGGTTTTTCACTAAGTCGCGCATTTTCCAATAGGCGTCGTCTTTCTTCTCTTCCGGCCATTCTCTTACCCTGCTCGGATCGTAGGCTTCTGGATCGTAGGCAATCTCTGGATGATGAGTTGGCTCGAACGGGAATCGATCAATCCAATCCTGCCGACTTTCCCACCATTCTTTCTCCGCCTGTTCTTTGGCTTTTTCTTTGGCGATGCGCTCAGCTTCTTGCCTTTTGTATTCTTCTTCGGATTCTTCGGCGGCGGCGAATTCCGCATCGAGTTCTTCTCGAGTGAGCCAAACTTTGTTTCCGTTCTCATCCACCCAGTAGGCGACGTAGCCTTCCGGCGGCGTTATCTCGTCTTCCGCCGAAGCGGTTTCCGGCGTTGCTGGCTCGGTTTCTTTTTCCGCTATTTGTTTTGGCGGCGAAAAGACGGACACCAGCAAGGCCACGATGCCGGCGAGCGCAACGGCGGCAAATCCGCCGTAAAGGAGTTTATCTATTTTGTTCATTGGATTGCTTCCTTTCTTGGTTGTTTGGTTTAGTCTTCTTCTTGAACCACGACCCGCTTCATTCGGTGTTCCCAATACCAACCGATTCGGTGAATTGGGCGAGTTATTCCTATCCGATAATACAATGGAATCGGGCCGTATTTGCGCACCTTGTATCTTTGATTTTCGAATCGGCGTCGGGCGGAGTTGTTGATGTTGGGATACACGCTGAGGGTTTGATGATCATCGCAGAGATCTTCCACCCAGCTGCTGTCGGGTTCGTAGGATTTGAATTCGTACTTACTTTTGGCTTTTATTCCCTCCACCTGCGTTGTGCCGTCCACGTTTACTTTGTGGTAAGTCCAATAGACCGTGCCTTCGTAGTCGTTGGCATCGGGGTCGTCTGGAGTATTATCACTCAATGCGGCATGGCCGGTGACATTCTCAAACTTGCTTTCCATTTCGTAGGATCCGACATTGTGAGAGTAGGTGATTTTTTCAAACTCAGGACCCCAGTACAGCGACCGATCATCGTGTTTTCTTTTCAATAATTCAAGCTGCACCAATTTTGCCCAATGGATTCGGTCGGTTCTGGCGAAGACCCAAACATCTGCCAAGTAGCCGTCATAAGGGATGCCGTTAGCGTAACCGGGTTCTGGGTCGTAATCGTTGGTGAACAGCTCGATTTGGACATGAGTGTAGGAGGCTTTTGAGTGGAGCAAATGCCCTTTGGCTTCTGCCTGCGTCATGGCCGTTCCATCATAGTTTGTTCCGCTGAGGGACTCGTTGTTATCTTGACGCAGTTGGCTGGCGTTTTCGGTTGTGGTCGTCCAGTTTCCTTTCCATTGATAGGTGTCACTGTTCCATTCATCCTCCTTGTGCGTGTAATCGTAGGAGTTGGAAAGCCAGTAGGCAGTGTTCGCGACGGCTTTGGCGGTCGGGGCAAGGGTAACGCCCGGTGTTTTGTTCATGCCGCCGTTGTCGTTCAACAATTTGTTTTTGGCCGCGGTCAATCCCTCGCCAATCACCCAAGAGGTTATCACATCAATGGTGAATATTGCCGCCTTAGTTTGAACAGTCGTTAGCGCGGTGGCGATGGCAAGAACGGCGATGAGTCCGTTCCGCAGGATGGCTCCCGGCGCAAAGCGCAAGTGCCACGGCATCTTTTTCGATGCATTGCTCATCTTCTCCACTCCTTTGGAGGCATTGTCTGCCGCGCCGTCGGCGCGGTCAATCTTAATTTTGTTGTTTAATTGGTTCATAAAACGATCTTTCTTTGCTGATTCGTGTCTTTAAGTGTCTTTATTTTCGCATTTGGCTGGCGCCTTTGGGAAACCTCTTCCCGCGTCCAGGCCGGTTACCAAAACCAAGCGGAGCAAATGACGCGAGTTTCCACCTGTTTGCCGAAGCCAACAGGGAAAGAAGCATGCGACTCTCCCGAAACGCTGTCATAAAACTGTGATATTTCGGCGGGGAGACCCGATGACGAATCGCCCCGCTCGGTTTTGGTGAAAACAAGAAAATCAAAAATCCACCTTGAGCGCAAGATTTTTTCTTAACTTTTTTGCCTTTTTTGGTTCTTTTGATGAAATTTGGCGAATTGCGGGATTTTTCTTCGATTTTTTGTTGGTGGCGGCGGTTTGTTTTTTGGTTTCTGGAGCGTTTGTCAACGGCTTAGTGATGGCTTTTGGATTGTTTTGGGGTGGAGTTTTGTTTTTTATTGGGGAGAGAAGTTAGCGGTTATGAAGTAGGAGATGGGTATGAAAGGAATGACAAGCGGGATGTTGGCTGGGTTGGCAGCGGTGTTTTTTTGCGTTGGCGGGATTTGCGGGGCGGAGGAAAAGGGACGCGAGCCGGCGATTCGGGTGATGAGTTTCAACATTCGCTTTGGTTCGGCGGATGATGGGAAGAACGGTTGGGAGCATCGGCGTTATTTGGTTTTGGAGACGATTCAGATGTTTGGGCCGGATTTGTTGGGGGCGCAGGAGGTGTTGGATTTTCAGGCGGCGTTTCTTCGGAAAAACTTTGAGGGCTATGGTTTTTATGGGGTGGGGCGGGATGATGGCAAGGCGAAGGGCGAGATGGTTCCGGTTTTTTATCGATTGGATCGTTTTGAGTTGCTGGATGCGGGGCATTTTTGGTTGAGCGAGACTCCAAAGTTGGCGGGGAGTCGGGGTTGGGATGCGTCTTTGCCGCGGATGGTTTCGTGGGTGATTTTGCGGGATCGCAAGGGGAAGGGGCGGCGGTTTGTGTTTGCGAATACGCATTTTGATCATCGCGGTTCGCGGGCGCGGTTGGAGTCTGCGAAGTTGATTGGGCGTTGGGCGGAGTCTGTTGAGATGCCGCTGATTTTGGCAGGGGATTTTAATGCGGGTGAAGGTAGCGATCCTTACGAAGTTTTGACGCGGGCGGATGGCTTGGCGGTTTTTGTGGATTCTTATCGGGTCGTTCATTCGGAGAAAAGTCCGAGCGAAGGCACTTTTTCCGTTTGGATTGGGCGTCGCGAGGGGAGTCGCATTGATTGGATTTTGCATTCGGCAGATTTTTTGACGCTGAATGCGTCCATTAACTACACGAACGAGGAGGGTCGTTATCCTTCGGATCATTATCCGGTGCAGGCAATTTTGCGGCGTCGTTGAAGGGGCGTCAGTTCTTTTTGTGGTAGGGCGAGTGCAGGTTGAAGTAGATGCTACAGAGTGGTGTTTCGGTTTCTGTTTGGCTGATGATGATGGTGGTTTGGCGGTCTAAGGCGATTCCGTGGCGCAGGCCGGGGGCGCGGTTGCGGTAGGCTTTGATGGCTTTTTCCATTAGGCGGCGAAGGGATTCCTTGCAATCTGGGGTGGGTTTGTCGAGGCAGACGATGTATTTGTCGTAGTTTTGCAACGCCGCCGCAAGTTCCGCCTGAAAGGTTTTCACGCTCAATTCCATTGGCGCAAGATTAGAGAAAACGAGTCCATTGTAAATAAAGCCGATGCGGTTTTAGGTTGTTTGACGGCGTTTGCCGAAGAGGGCGTTGCCGATTCGGACGATGGTGGCCCCTTCTTCGACGGCTATTTCGAAGTCGCCGCTCATTCCCATGCTGAGTTCTGGGAGCGGAGCGCCTAGGATTTCTTGGGCTTTTTTTTGGAGTTGTTTTAGATGGCGAAAGTGGGGGCGGGCGTTTTCTGCCTCCTTGCTCCAAGGCGCCATAGTCATAAAGCCGTGAATTTCCAGTCGTTGGAGGTCGTTGAGGATTCGCAGTTTTTCGAGCGCTTCATCGGGGTGAAATCCGTATTTGCTGGCTTCGCCGGAAACATTGACTTCGAGAAGCACGGGGATTGTTTTGGCGAGTTTTTCGCAGGCGTTGTTGAGGGATTGGGCGACTCGTTCGCTGTCGACGCTGTGGATCCTTTGCACGGTTCGGGCGGCTTCACGGCATTTGTTGGTCTGCAGATGTCCAATGAAGTCCCAGCGCAGATGGCCCGGACATTGCGCTGTTTTTTGTTTGAGTTCCTGAATTTTGCCTTCTCCGAACGAGGTTAGGCCGCATTGGGCGGCTTCTCGAATGCTTTCGGGTGCGTGTCCCTTGCCGACGGCGAGGATCGTTACTTCCTGCGGAGATCTTCCAGAACGCTTGCAGGCGTCTGCAATTCGCCGTCGTATTTGCTTTAAGTTTGCGGCAATGCTCATGGTTTTTCGCTCGGCGCTTTCTTGTCTTTTTCGTTTTAGCCAATCCATTTTAGGGATTGTACATGCGGACGAGGAGTTGGCTTCGGGCGCTTTCCAGCGCCATGATGAATTCCGCGTAGTTGGGATAGCGTTGAGCGGGGTCTTTTGACATGGCGCGGTAGATGGCGTCGCTGGTGCTTTGGGTGATGGCGGAGACGACGTGGTTGGGCGGGGTGAGAGGGGTGTGGATTTGGGCGGCAACGACTTCTTCGATGGTTGAAGCGTCGAAGGGAACGTGGCCGGTCAGGCCGTGATAGAGGGTGCCGGCCAAGCTGTACATATCGGAGAGAAAGGTTTCGGCTTCTCGGTTGACTTTTTCAGGGGCGATGTAGTAGGGCGTGCCCCAGATGGAGTTGTGGTAGTTGGTGGTTTTGGCGGAGTAGACGGCGAGGCCGAAGTCGACCAGTTTGGGTTCGCCTTCTTGGTTGAAGAGGATGTTGCCCGGTTTGATGTCGCGGTGGAGGAGGTTTTTCTGCAAGGCGAAGTCCAGCGCGGCGGCGACTTTGGTCCCGATGTCCAAGATGTCCAGTTCGGGCAGGCGGGCTTCTTCTTCGATGCGGCTGTCTAAGCTTCCATTGTCGGCGATTTCCATAACCAGATAGCGTTTGCCTTGGTGTTCGTCGAAGGTGTAGAGGTGGATGATGTTTGTGTGGTTGAGGGAGGCGCAGGCGCGGGCTTCGAGTTGAAAGTTTTCGACGACGTCTGGATCCGTCTGGATTTCGTCCTTCATCAATTTGACGGCTACCTCGCGGTTGAGGCTGGTGTCGAGCGCTCGATAGACGATGCCCATGCCGCCGGAAGCAATTGGGTGGAGTAGTTTGAATTGCCGCAACATCATGGGCATCATGACGTCTGCCCGGCACTTTGAACACGGCGTCAATCCCAACGGGGGCAGATCGGCCGGAATGAACACCTTGGAGCCGCAGCTGCGGCAAGCAACCATGGTCAGCGACTTTTTAGGTGTGGTGGGATCCGTCGCCACGGGCGCAAGGTTAGCATGTTTCCTTTCAAAAAATCACGGCAAAAATGAACTTCCCGGCTTTGGTCTTCGCCGGTGGAAATTTTGTCTTGATTGGGGGGAATCGTCGGTTTCCTGCGGCCTTCGCTGCTTGCTTCTCGGCGGTTTGCGTTTGACTTTAATTGGGGCGGCGGCTTTAGTTATTCGCTTTATGTTTGGCGCAATTGGCGAACCTAATCCTTGGTCGATTCTTCCGTTTGGGCTGTTGTTGGCGATGATCGCCTTGGCTCCGTTGTTCTTTTTTCACTGGTGGGAAAAGCATTATCCGAAGGTGGCCTACGCCCTTGGCGGGATTACTTTAGCGTATTATCTCTTTCCGCCTCATCTGTTTGGGCTTGGCGATTACCACGAAGTCGCGCATACCGCCGAGCATTATGTGAGTTTTATCTGCTTGGTTGGCTCGCTTTTCGTGGTTTCTGGAGGCATTCACATCAAGGTCAAGGGCGAGGCGACGCCGCTGGTCAACGTGGTGTTTCTTTTGTTTGGAGCAGTCATCGCCAACTTTCTAGGGACGACGGGAGCGTCGATGTTGCTGATTCGCCCGTGGATTCGCATGAACAAGTACCGCATCACGGCGCATCACGTGGTTTTCTTTATCTTTATTGTTTCCAACGCTGGCGGCTGTTTAACGCCGATTGGCGATCCGCCGCTCTTTTTGGGATATTTGCAAGGGATTCCCTTTTGGTGGGTGTTGCAGAACTGCTGGCCGATGTGGTTGGTGGGAATTGGCCTCTTGCTGGGAATCTTTTACGCAGTGGACATTATCAACTACCGCAAGGCCCCCAAGAAAGTGCGGGAAACCTTGGCCGAGCCGCGGGACGAATGGCATTTCGATGGCGGTGTGAACTTGTTTTTTCTGGGGCTGATTTTGCTTTCCGTCTTTCTTTCGCCGCCGGACTATCCAAAGTTTCTTCGAGAAGCCATTATGATCGCCGCCTCCATCGGCTCTTATTTCGTGACCCAAAAACGCATTCACGAGGCCAATCATTTTAACTTTGAGCCAATTCGGGAAGTGGCGATTCTGTTTGTCGGCATTTTCGCCACAATGATGCCGGCATTGGCGTGGTTGAAGGCGAACGCCGGGCAAATGGGAGAAGTGACGCCCAGCTTTTTTTATTGGGGAACCGGCCTGCTCTCCGGTGTGTTGGATAACGCGCCGACTTATCTGAGCTTCCTCAACGCAGCCGAAGGCATATTTGCGGAGCGCCAAGAAGCGGCGCTTTCTCAAATCCCGGTGACGGCGCTTCTGCAAAATCCGGAGTTCAATCGCTACATCGTCGCCATCAGCGTGGCGGCGGTCTTCTTTGGCGCGAACACTTACATCGGAAACGGGCCGAACTTTATGGTCAAGTCCATCGCCGATCATCAAAAAATTCACGCGCCATCCTTTTTGGGCTACGTTTTCAAATATACCCTGCCAATCATGATCCCGGTGGTTGCGGTGATTTGGTGGATATTCTTCCGCTGATTCCTTGCTGTCGATGCGAACTGCGGAATGCGATTTTTATACGACCTTCTCTTCGCGGCCTTCTTCCTTTTCTCCCTGCCTTGCTACGGCTTTCGGGTGTGGCGGCGAGGTAATTGGCGGGACGGTTTGGGGCAACGTTTCGGCCTTTACTCCGCAAAGTTGACCGAACGGCTTCAAGGCAGGCGTGTGATTTGGTTTCACGCCGTCAGCGTCGGGGAAGTCCATCTGTGCGCTTTGCTGGTTCGGAAGCTCGGCAAGCGGCTTCTAGGCTGGACAATTGTGGCTTCCACGACAACTTCAACCGGAATGGGAGAATTGCAACGCCAACTCCCTGAAAACGCCGTCAAAATTTATTATCCCATTGATTTTTCGTGGATTGTTCGCCGAGCGTTGCGGATCATCCGTCCGCAAATTGTGACGCTCATGGAGGCGGAAATCTGGCCGAATCTGCTGTGGCGGCTGGCCGACAAACAAGTTCCGGTCTTCCTAATGAACGCCCGATTGTCTCCTCGCTCGGCCAAGCGCTACCGCCAATTCCGCGCTCTTTTTCAACCCATTTTTTCCAGCCTCTCCGGCATCGGCGTCCCGACCAAACAAGACGCAACAATTTTGGAGTCCGTAGGATGCCGCGCCAATCGCATCCAAGTGATCGGGAACTTGAAGTTCGACGCGGCAAACTCCGCCCCCAACCCCGCAATCCAACCCCAAGCCTTACTCCAATGGGCCGGCGCCAAACAAAACGCGCCAATCTTGCTGGGAAGTAGTACCCACGCAGGCGAAGAGCGTTTGTTGGGAGAGATTTTTTTGCGCTTGCGCAAAGATTTCCCAGACTTGTTTCTGGTAATGGCGCCGCGGCATTTCGAGCGAGGCAATCAAGTGCGCCAAGAACTACACGCTTTGGGAATAGCAAACCAGCTCCGCTCCGATTTCCAAGCAATCCAAAATTCCAGCGAGCAAGAAAATCACAACGCCTCAACGCAAGGTCAATGCTTGGTGCTAGATTCCACCGGCGAGTTGCGCTCTTTTTACGGCGCGGCATCAATCGCAGTCATCGGAAAAAGCTTTCTTGCCCAAGGAGGACAAAACCCCATCGAAGCTGCCGCCGCAGGTTGCGCCATTGTAGCCGGCCCTTTCATGGAAAACTTCCAAGCAATTCTAAAAACTTTTTTAGACAAGGATAGCATTTCCCAAGTGCGCAACGCCGCCGAATTAGAAACCACTTTGCGCCTGCTTTTGGCCGATGAATCCCGCCGTCAAGAACTGGGACGGCAAGCGAAACTTGTTGTCCAAGAAAACCAAGG
Source organism: Limisphaerales bacterium (assembly GCA_965203425.1). GTDB lineage: Bacteria > Verrucomicrobiota > Verrucomicrobiia > Limisphaerales > AAA164-E04 > UBA2970. The sequence goes on from OZ241891.1 coordinate 2,744,873, forward strand.
CGACTCCAACCGCGCCGCCGCTATGATTGCCCCGCGCCTCCAAAAACTATAAGTTCCGTTGACGAGTTCATGAGAATCTACTTTTTCTTTGTTTGAGTCCTCATAACAGCCCATACCAAACAAATCACCCAACCCAAAACAGTCCAGCCAAGCAAAAGATTAGCTACAAAAATAGCCTCACGGTTAAGATGCTTTCTTTGGTGAGCCATAAAGGAAGGCAGAAAATACAAACACAACTGCCCGTTTCCATACTACTTTCCATGCGGACTTGAAAATGACGGGAATTGTGCGTTTTAACCGTTTCAAAACTGGTTCGGGTTGATGGCAAAGCGTCTTTTGTTAGCAAGTGGGGCAATCTAGCTCGACACCTTGATACTCTTTCGACGCTTCGATGGATTGCCCGCAATGATCGCATGAAAAATGAATTGTGAACTTCATAATAAAATACCATGTTTTTTAGGATGTATGCTGTCTAATCACCCGCCGCTAGAACGACCAAACACTATAGAATTATACTTTCGTCTACTATAAGAATTTCGAGGAAAAAAGATTGTTTGAATCGATCTTTCGGCGGCTTCACAAACTCGGCAATTGGAAGGCGCAGGCTTGGCGTCCGTTTCGGACGAGGAGCAACCCGTTGCCGACGGCGGGATGGCTCCACGATTTTCCCTTCAAAGCGCGGATTCTCGACACTTCGCGAAATTCTTCGGGATTGGCTTCAACGAGAACGATGTCGCCGGACTCCGCCAAAATCAATAAAAGGTTTTCCACTAACAAAAGCTGTCCGTAACCGTATCTGCCATCTTTCCACTTTTTCCTTCCGTTTTGCAAGTCAATGCAAGTCAGAATTCCTTCGTCCGCTCCGTAGGCGTAACCGTCTTTGACGACGATGTTGTTGAACTTGGGCTTGAGCCGTTTGCTGTGCCACGCAGGTTTCACAGACCATTCTCCCTTTGGGGAAAGAGCCAAGTCCAACAATACGCTTCCTTTGGCATATCCGGTGGAAAGAAGAATTCGAGCCGTCTCTGCGCCGCCGTCCTCTCCCAACGAAGGCCAAGACAGAGGCAGGTTGGCGGCGCTCAACGGAATCGGTTGCGCCACGTTGATTTTGGGCATGTTCGTGTATTCGTATTTCCATAACACCGCCCCGTCCGCCGGCCGATGGGCAAAAAGTCCTTGCCCGTTGAATATGAGGATTTGTTCTTTCCCTTGAACTCGGTGAATCAGCGGCGAACTGTAACTCGCCCGGCTGCTTCCGCCTCCCCAGACTCGTTCGCCGGAATGTTTGTCGTAGGCGATTAAGCTGGATTGATCGCTTCCTCCGGGACTGACGATCACCCAACTGCCGTAGATAAGCGGCGAGCCGGCCATCCCCCATTCAAGATTCTCCGCTTTGGCGTCGTTCAAAATATTTCTTTTCCAAAGGAGCCTCCCCGTTCGCGCCTCCAAACAATTCAAAATGCCTGTCGCGCCCAAAGCGTAAAGCAAACCGTCCTCAAAAGTTGGCGTGGCGCGCGGCCCGACGCCTCCCAACGGTTCGGAAAACTTTGCTTTGTTTTTGTGAACCCAGAGCAGCTTGCCGGTTTGCGCGGCATAACACACAACGGTTTCAAAATCACCCCGCTGCTCCTGCGTAAACGCGCAATCGCCCACTATGGAAAACGACGACCAACCCAAGCCCACGGGACGTTTCCAAAGAGGTTTCTCAGGCGTCCAGTCCTCTGGAATCGCGGCACCTCGAACGACGCCATCCCGATTCGGCCCCCGGAACTGCGGCCAATCCCCCTCTTGGAATTTCCATAGCGGCCTCATTCGCTCGCCCGCAACCGGCGCTTCTGAGGACACTGCGGACGCAGAAACAGCACTGCTGGAACTTTTCTCGGTTTCTCCCAGCAACGCCGCCGATCGTTCCTCCGCAGTCTCGCTCCAGCGAACCGCAATTTTCGGAAACATCTCGCCCGAAACACCGTCCACCCGAAAAATCAGCCCAAACACGACTCCCACAACCACCACCGCCCCAAGCATTGCAAGGCGAATCGTCCACCGAACCCGACTAAACAGCGTCCACCAAACGAGCAACAGAACAAGAGCCAAAACCGCAGACCCCATCAACGAAAGTGCCTGCCACGTCTTTTCCCCCATCACCGTCCCCAAAACATAATAGGCCGCCGCCTCAACCACTCCAACACCGATGACAATGGCCACGGCCGGCCGCCAATGGATTTTCCAGTTCAACTGCTTCATCGCTTCCCGCACGTTCCCTGAATTTTCCCAGATTGCCAAGAGTCAAACCCCGACCCGTCTGCGCACAACCGACAAGCAGCTTACTCCGGAATCGGCCAGGCCCAGCCCGCCGTGAATCCGCCGTCCACATAAAGGATTTGCCCCGTTACGAACGAAGAGGCTGGACTGGCTAAAAATAGCGCCGCGCCAATCAAATCGCGAGGCTCGCCAAGCCGTCCCAAAGGCGTGTTTCGCCGTCCCCATTCTCGCATTCCCGGATCCGCCCAAAGTTTTTGGGTCAGATCCGTGAGAATAAAACCCGGCGCCAAGGCGTTGACGCGGACGCCATGCCTTCCCCACTCCAAAGCCAAAGCGCGCGTCATCTGGCCAAGAGCCGACTTGCTCATCGCATACGGCAAAACATTCTTCAAAGGACGATCGGTGTTCAGCGAGACAACATTGATCTGGCAACCGCGGGCAATCATCCGCTGCCCGGCCTTTTGGCTCAATCGAAATGCTCCTTTGAGATTAACGTCCAACACCCAATCGTAATCCTCCTCCATAATCACTTCCGCCGGTTTTCGCCGATTAACGCCGGCAACATTAACCAAAGTGTCCATCCGGCCAAACCGAGACACAACCGACTCCACCAACGCCTCCACGTCCGCCTTCACCGTCACATCACAGCGAATGGGAAAAACAGATTCCGCCGCGCCTTTGCCTCCGCTGTTTTTCTCGCAAAATCCGCTGACACCTCTCGGAAAATCTTCCAAACTCCGCTTCTCCATCTCCTCCACTACCCGCTCCAAAGAACGGAGATCGCGACCAGTAATCACTACCTGCGCGCCCCGCTCCGCAAAAGCGCGGGCTATAGCCTTTCCAATCCCCCGACTAGCCCCGGAAACAAGCACAACTTGATCTTCAACCGAAAACAACGCGTCGTTCATAAAAAACCGCCAAACACAAACCTACCGGCAACCATGAAACATGGCGCGAAGAAATGTCAAATCCGACGCCAAATCGCCACTTCAACGCTTAATCTTCCAGCGGAGGAAGGATTGTTTGGCGTTGGCATGGGGCAGGGTGATTGTCACTTGCGCGGTGCCGTCTTGTTTGTCTTCCCAAGCCAAGTTATATTCTTCTCCCTCTCGCAGAAGACGCCACTTGGCTCCCGCTCCCAAACTGGAACTCGCCTCCACTGCCAAGTCTTCTTCTAACGCTGCCAGCGGCCTCACAAACACAAAACGAACGCCCCCAGAAAACGCCGCCCGCGCCTCCCTCTTAACGCTCTCCGCCTGAATATGTTGTTGCGCTTGACCAACCACATTCGCGTCCGCCGTAATATGAACACTGTCGCAGTGGATTGAAACGCGGTCGTTTTTGAGATGTCTGAACTAAAAAAGGTTCTCGCACATTGATCTGCGTTGCCGTCAAAGGCGAGACTCAAACTCACCCCGCTCAAATATCAGCAATAAAGCCTCTGTTTGACATGGCCGGTTTAGAAGCTGGCGATGCCCGTTGATAGCCGATCAAGAGCCATTGATATTTTATTTCTTTTGGAGACGTCGATCCCATGATTTTAGCGTTTTTGAAGACCATTTTTCATGCTTTTGCTTGTTCTTTTTCCGCAAACAATTAGTTGTTCTGTCTATTGCATGTTTCAGTGTCCAATTGTTTTGGGCTTTCCAAGATCGATGATTTCTATGGAAAGATAGGTTTCGGTGGGATCGAAAAGCATCTAACTGTCTGGATTCGATAAATCTAAAACTTGTTATGAGTTTTTCTTTTTATGATCGGCGGGTTTTTATATTGATTACTTTCTCTTCGGTTTTATAGTGGTTGCATGGTAAACATTGAGACGCTGCTCAACACTTATCGACGCAAGAAACCCTTCCTTGGGAAAGGCGCTTACATTGCCCAAGGCGCCATTGTGATTGGCGACGTTACTATAGGAAGGCAGGCGAGCATTTGGCACAACGCTGTCATCCGAGGAGACATCAACCGAATTTGCATCGGCGATTTTGCCAATGTTCAGGACAATGCGGTGCTCCACGTTGCCGAAGAGTTTGCCTGCGAGATTGGCGACTGGACGACTATTGGTCACGCCGCTATTCTTCACGCTTGCAACATCGGCAATGAATGTCTCGTTGGGATGGGGGCGACTGTTTTGGACGGCGCCGAAGTGGGGGAACAATCGCTTATTGGCGCCAATGCCTTGATCATCGGCGGCGCAAAAATCCCGCCCGGCTCGATGGTCGTTGGAAATCCGGCCAAAGTAAAACGCGCTCTCACTTGCGAAGAACGAAAGGGTCTCCGCGAATGGGCCGAAAAGTATGTGACTAACGCCGCCTATTGCTTGAAGGAGGAGGCCGGCAACCACCAAGCAATTGGCACTGATTGAAGAATCCCGATCTACGGCGCCGAAGAAGTTGCCCGTTGTGAAATTACCAATCTCCCTCAGGATGCCAAGATATCCAGTGAAGTCAGTCCAACCAATTTTCCCAATATCCCGGCCAGCCCTGCCATCCGGATCCGGCAAAGCCGGGGAGGAATCCCCGCATCTTTTCCGACAAAGGAGAAGCCGATTCGGCCAAGGGCAAAAGGACTTTGCTGTCTTTTTCCTCTATTGGAAAAGACAGCTTTACTTCGTCTTGGGGCGTGAACACTTTTAGCCATTCTCTGCCGTTGTCCTCGCAGTCCGGGCATTCGGTCGTTGCAGAAAGTTTGCGCAAGGTTTCGATATTTACGGCGTCGAGGAGGGATTGTCATTCTTCCGGCGACAGGGCTTTGCTTGCAAGACCGAGAATCAAATCCTCATCCTCGCTTCTCTCTTGATAATCGCTTGAGTTGCCTATGATCATAGATACGCTTTTTGAATTTGCTAACAAGCGGATTTCACAATCTCCGGTGAAGTAGTCGTCATAGGCTATTTTCCAGTGAATTCCCCAGTGCACTTCGGTCACTTGATTCAAATTTGCTCCCGGCATTGGTTTCGGCATTGGTTCCAACATGGCGGGATCTAGAGGAGGAAGCGTAGGCGGGAGAGGGGGAGGCTTTTTATCTGGCAAGTTGATGTGTATTTCCGTTATGAGCGCGCGCCACAGGGCTTCTCGTTCTTCTTCCGTCTCTTCCGGTTCTTCTAGAAGTTGTTTCACAATCTTTCTCCACTCCGCCCACTTTGCCAGTTTTTGCGCGTCGTTTGACGCTTCTAGTTCTCGCAGTTCCTCCTGCAACTCTGCCAGCATTTCCGTTCTGGCTTTTTCTATGGCTTGCCTTCGTTCTTCTTCCTGTTTCTTTCGTTCCTCTTCTTGCTGACGCAGTTCTTCTTCTCGTTTGCGGCGCTCTTCTTCCTGTCTGCGGCGCTCTTCGGCTCTTTGTTGGCTTGGCCAGCCCGGCCAATGGGGATGGAATCTAGGGAGAAAGCCTCGCATTTTTTCCGCCAATGGAGACAGCACTCCCGCTAATGGAGAAAGGATCTCGCCGTCTTCGGGGCCTCTAGGAAAAATTACCCGCACGTCGCCTTGGGGCGTAAAGACTTGCACCCATTCTCCGCCTTCGTCGCCGCAATCCGGGCATTCCATTGTTGCGGACAAACGGCGCATCTCTTCAAGATCGACGAGGTCGAGAAGTTCTTGCCATTCGTCCGGGGACAAGGTGCGCCATGGACTTATGCCTCCGACCAATTGGAGTTCTCCCGGACGCGCTTCCATGCGAATGGCGCAGTATTCGGCGCAGTCGTTTCCTTCAAACATCCCCCAATGGATTGCGAGAATTCGATTCAAATCATCTTCCAGAGAAATCCGCAAAACCCCGTAATCGCCGCCGGCAACCCAAAGGCCGCCGCTGGTCGAACCTTCGGCCGTCATGAGATTATATCCGAAGCAGTTTGGCGTCGAACCCGCGCCCAAGGGCGCCAATTCTCCGGCCTGAGACACATCGTAAAACCATGTTTCTTCCTGATTGGCGACGGTGAGCAAACGCAGGATCAAAACCTCCCCGCTTAAGCGCAATTCCCGCGCCGAGCCGGGCAACGCTGTTTGCGAAACTATTTCAAAAGATCCGGCGTCTGCCAAGCGGTAAGCCGTCAAAGTGTTCGTATCGGGCGGCGCTTCTGCCTTTGCCTGCGGCGAATAAAAGATGGTTTGCGAAGAGCCGACGTATACTATGTCTTTATCTACCAGGATAGGATTCCCCCAGTGGGAAGATAGTGGAATGGAGTCTACCAAACTGGCGGACACACCATCGTAAGCGCTAACATCCAACCATTCTACCCCATCGCTTTTTAAGGTTTCTTCATCCCAATGCGGCGCTTGGGTATAAAGGAGGGCTCCGCCGCGGCCAATGCCGACCAATGAGCCGGGAATGTTGACTGGTTGCCGCTCTGTAGGATTTTCCGGGTCGGCAAGGTCAATTACATTTAAGAAGTATTGTCGCATCCAAACGTCGCCGGACGTTGTCTCGGCGGGAAACCACGTGCCTTCCTCATAAGACCGCCAAGCCTGAGAGCTCATATAAAGAGTGGAGCCGGCGGTAAAGACTTCGCCAGCGTTCTCTCCGTTCGGTTGGATTGGGTAATTGGACAACAAGCGGATTTCTTCAGGTTGCTCAACGTCAAAGGTTACTAGTTGATACGCATAAGTTTCTGAATGCTGACGATAACGAGGCTCTACGGCGGGAATGGGAATAACAGGAAAAACAATAGTAGAGTCAAAAACAATATCATAAAACCGTTCTTTGCTAATTGAGATTGTGAGAACGTCTTCAAAAGGAAAGTGCAGGGTGATTTTGTCGACTACAAAGTCTGGATAGATGATGAAATCTGTTTCGCGAATAGTCTCTTCTTCCAGTCGGAAAGTTGCTTGGCCGAGTAGAGAAAGGGAGGGTAGATTGTCTATGTCGTATATTAGAAGGTGGAAGTCGTATGCGTTGGTGTCCTGCTCATATCCTCGTTGGACGATGTAAAGTCGATTGCCGTGTATTTCCGCTTTTTGGATCGGTCCGTTTTGAGGCAGGACGGACTCGGCTAAAATTGTATGCGGTTCCGCTTGGGAGGCGACTTGAATTGCCGGCGCTTCTTGGTTTCCTCGGTTGCCGTAAGCCAACTCCATTAAGTAATCTCCTTCTACAATCACTTGGTCGACGGACCAAGACAAGCGCAACTTATTTAACACCTTCGGATGGTTGTAGTCGGAGGCGTCCACCGTTAGCAAGGATTTGCCGGACAGGGAAAGAATTCGGTTCTTGTGTAGTGTGGTTCTTCTGGGCGGCGCTTCCTCTTCTATCACGCCTCTTAGAATTAGATCATCCCCCGCCAGCTCAATGAGTTGCACTCCTTTTTGTTCGCTAAGGATGCGGAGGATAGAATTCTCCACTGGTTCGACGGTTGTAATGGGAGATTCCGGCGAAACCCAGTGGGAGGCGCTAAAAGGGAGCAACACTAGCCCGGCTTCGGGGAAAAAGCCTAATGCTTTTTCGTTGTGGTTGGCTTCCGTCCACGAATGGCTTTCGCCTAAGGGCAGGCGGCTAAGCAAGGCAGGTTCTGCCGGGTTTCGCACGTCAAACAGGGAAACCGCTACTTGGGATCCTTGGGCGTTTTCGACGCCGACGGAGAGCAGGCGATCCCCCATTGGCTGAAGGTAAGTGGACCAGCCGGGCACTTCCAACTCGCCGGAAATGGTTGGATGGGATGGATCGGATAAATCAACGATCCACAAGGGGTCTATGCGCAAGAAGGTGACAATGTATGCCTTGTCTCCGTCAAACCGGGTTGCGTGCAATTGCTCGTTGCGCACGACTTCTAGCTCGCCCAGCTTTCTTGGCCGGAGCGGATCGGAAACATCAAAGGTTTCCAACCATGTGGAAGGAGGAAAAACGGGCTTTTGGGAAATCACTGTAAAGACGTCGTCTTGGAGGCGCATGTTGAACTTGTGCAACACCGATCCGGCAATTCGAATCCGCGATAGAGGCGTCAAGAGTCCTTCGGAGGAGGAAATATCAATCATCTCCACTTCGGAGCGCTGTTCGGCGCTTATCCAAACGGCAATGAACAGAGCGCTTTCGGTTGCGTAAACCGCCTGCGCCGAACCGGAAATCGGATGTTCTCCTTGATGAATCGGCGATTCCGGAACGGCCAGATCCCATGAAGAAACCGTCAGCTGGTATTCCCAGTGTCCCGCAATTCGGGAGGTCTGCGCATCGGTTTCTTCCACAGGGGCGTAGAATTGCGACACCGTGTAAAGTGCCGTGCCGACAAGCCGGCTTTCCATGATGGCGCCTTTTGCTGGAAGGATGGAAAGTATGGAAGGTGGGTTGTCGGTTGCGTCGACGATGACGATTCGGCTTCCCTCGCCCGCGCCCAGAGAGTTGCAAGCATCGTGAACCAGCAGGACGACGCGGCCGTCTTCCATGACATACATTTGCTCGCCGGAGGCAGGCAGGCTCAAGGTTCCGGTGACTTCCGGCGAGTCCGGATCGCTGACGTCGATGATTTGAAGGCCGCGAAACTGGTTGAAGAAATACAAGCGGTCTCCGTCCATTCGCCAAATGTCGGATTCTTCCACTTCGCGGGACGCCTCATTGCCGTCTTCAGCGTCCGAAACCGCGTTTGGCACGGGAGTCTGCGTAAAATTTACACTCCCCGAACCCGGAAATATGACTCCACTGTCATCTCCCAGCCTCGGCTGCGGTGACGAAGTTGCGCCGGGAAAAAACTTGTTTCCCTCGTAAAAACTTGTCGGCAAAGGTTCTTCCGCGGTTCCCCTCACTCGCAACATTTCAACCGACTCTTCTCGCTTGAGGCGAAAAACAATCACTCCGCCATTCCCATCGAGCCGTCGCACCCGCCGAGGCACCCAACTTCCTCGTTCCAAACGAGTGCGCGATTCTAATGTAACTCGCCGCAGACCTTTTGGCACTTCCACTTCTACCACCAGTTCTTCCCCATCCAGCTGGACGAACACAATCTGCGGCCTTGCCGCGCTTTCCACCTCTTGCGCCCACAAATTCAATCCAGCAAATCCCCAAAGCAACAGTCCGCAAATCCCCAGCCACCGGATTGCACAATAATCTATCCTCATAGTTCCCTCCAAATTCTGCCATAGCATGAAACTTGCCCGGTGGAATTACAACAGAAAAACCCGACTTCAAGGTTCTCGCGCAAGCGATTCTGTTGCCGAAGCCAGCGTCTATTCCTGCTTTTCGCCAACGAGCAGACCGAGCGTTATTCGGTTTTTGTTTCCGCCGTTCAGCGACGGGAGCGGAGTGAAAATTCAACTTTGCCGTTCTTTCCGCCGAGGCTTGCTTTGCAACTTTCGGCAGGCTTTTTTGACTTGCCAAGCGTTAGCCTCTAATGTTTTCCGCGCAGTTTCCGCACTGCAATCCACCAGCGCCGTCAAGATTCGCACTGCGCGATCCCGCAGTTTAGCGTTGCCGGGCGCAAGATCAATCATTAAATTTTCCGCCACTTTTCCAAGACGCACCATTGCGAGGGTTGTCACCATATTCAAAATCATCTTGGTGGCCGTTCCCGCCTTGAGTCGAGTGGAACCCGTAAGCACTTCCGGCCCCACTTGCGGGCAAATGACCAAGTCGGGCTTGGCCTTCGGCGCAAATTTCAGATGTGGATTGAAGCAAAGCAAGACGGTTTTTGCCCGCGCTTTCTTGGCCGCCGCCAAACTGCCCCAGACGAAGGGAGTTTTGCCGCCGGCGGCAATGCCGAGGACAATGTCTTTCTCTGAAACGCGCCGCCGTTCCATTTCCAAAGCGCCGTCCCTTGCGCTATCTTCTGCCCCCTCAACGGCCTGTTGCAAAGCGGGGGTTCCGCCGGCAATGACGCCCTGCACTTGCTCCGCATCAACCCCGAAGGTCGGCGGGCATTCGCTGGCGTCCAATACGCCCAAACGCCCGCTACTGCCCGCCCCGACGTAGAACAACCGCCCCCCGTCCCGCAGGCTTTTCACCGCCCATCGAATCGTTTTCTCAATCGTCGCCGCTTGGGAGAGAATCGCCGCCGGCAAACGTTCGTCCTCGGCCGCCATCAACTCAATGCCTTCCCGAATGGAAATTCGATCCAAATGCATTGAACCCGGATGACAGCTCTCTGTCGGCGAAGGAGCGGTCGAGACTGGGAGAATCCGCATCACGTCCAGTTCCGAACCTTTCCTCAACCGTTTTTCCGCTTCGACTTTGCCGTGTTTTCTGGCCAACAAAGCCGCGCCTTTTGCTCCGTCCGGAAGAATCGGCGATACTTCGCATCCCGGCGCCCGAATTTGTAAGGCCTCGGCCGTCGATTCCCGAAAGCGCGGCTGTCTCGCAAAACACCCTCCGCTTAAAAGAAACTGAACGCTTGCCGGCCTTCCCATGCGCTCATAGCAGGCCATCGCATCCGCCGCCAAAAAATCCACCGCCCTACAAACAACCTTGCGGCATCCGGGATGCCCTCGTTTCCAGGCGGAAAAAATTGTCACGGCAACGCCGGCAATTTCCGCCTTGGAAGCATTTTGGCACCAAGAAACCAACTCTTCGAGAGACGAAAGACCGAGCCTCCGAAGCAAAGATTGCAACAATCGAGACGGTTTTCCCTCCCAATCCGCCTCCCGCACCATCATTCGCAACCCCGCCAAGCCGATGCCGTAAGCGCCGCCTTCATCACCCAGAAGATGCCCCCAACCACTTACCCGCACTTGCCTGCCGTCTTTGCCCTGCCCGATGCAAGAAGACCCCGTGCCGGACACAATCAAAACTTGGGCGGAATGCCGCGATTCAGGCGCTCCCGCCAGCGCAGTTTCCAAATCGTCGGTGATGTACATTTTGGCGGACGACCACGCCAATCGGACTTGCCGGCGAACTCGATTGCGATCCTCTTGAGTCCGCACGCCGGCCATGCCCACGCCGATATATTTTGGATTCTCATGTTGCTCGGCAATTTGTTGGAACAATTTCCCAAGTTGCTCATCATCAATCAACCGCAAGTTAGCCGCCGGATACTCCCACCTAGGGCTTGCTTGACCGTCTTCTCCCAGTCGCAGCGCAGTTGTCCGAGTGCCGCCGCATTCGATGCCAAGCGCATAGAACGGGACAGACTTTTTTTTCCGTTTCATCTTTCAGCCATCCTTCCCAACACAGCCCAGAAACAAAGCCAAAACAAAACGCCGAAACCTCTATAAAAACGGTTTCTAATTGAGCGACAAAACAAGCAGTTCCACGCAGTTCTCATATTCAAACAACCATAGACATAACGGCCGTCCATCTGGAATGGGAACGCTGTAAAGCGGAGACTCCACCCCCTTGCATCCTTTCTCGCCATTATGTCTTCACGTCGCCGTGGAGAACGCCCTGAACGCTACCCAAACCAACACCTTCAAGACCATCATAAATTCTTCAAACCTGCCGTTCTCCTGCTACCTTTGACAAGCAATTTTCGTTCACTTTCTAATTCTGATTGCGAACAAAAGGTCGCCGCCAGCCATTTTGACATGCAGGGGTAAACGGCGATCAACACGGCGAATGGGGTTTGCGAACAAAGGCTTGCCCTCGGCCATTGGCAAACAGGCAAGGCAAAGGGAAGATTTCCCTTCCGGGCTTCCTCTTTTGGATACTCTCTTTTGGCGAAGGCAACAGCCAGCGGCTCGCGCATGGGCTTTCGCTTGGATTCTTATCCGCGATGAGCAACCGCAAGGCGGAGAATTGCGCTTTTGGGGGTTGCTTTGTCTTGTCATCCCTTTCCCGGCTTCATTTTGAATTGGGAACTCTCCAAAATGCTCGCCAAAAACCACCGTCTCAAAAAGTTTCTTCTTCGCCACCGCGAAAAGCGGAAACTTTGCGGTTTTCTCTCGTTTTTGTTGTTTTCGACTCGTTTTCTTCCTTTTTTTCTCTTTTTTCTTCTTTTTTTTTGTGGATTTGGGGTTGACTTCTTGGGGAGAGAGGCGGAAGATAAAGAAACTTTGGTTACAAAATCGTTATTTTAGGTTTGAGATTATGAGCAAGCATTCATTACAATATGGCAAGCGGGCAAGCGGTCTGTTTTTTGGGTGGCGTTGATAGTGTCGGCGCTCTCTTTGGTTTCTTTGGAGCAAGGGCAAGCGCAGTTGTACTTGGACATTTTTCCTAGCCGAGACGACACCAACGCGACGCTTTGGGTTTTCAGCGGCTCTTCCACTGGTTGGGCGCATAACAATATGCCTCCCACCATCCGATCCAGCGGCAACTATAACCGCCAAGACACCCACAAAACGAGCAACGCCTTTCTTCAGGATCCAACTTCGACCACGCCCGCCGCTCTTTACGCCTTGACGCCGCTCTTCACGGCGACGGCCACCAACGCGCCCAACGACCTCGAAACTTTGGATTACTGGAAGGGAAGAACCATTAACTGGGGCACCACCAACACGAACGACGACATCGCCATTCCCAGCACGGCCACCAATGTGCCCACGATCAGCTACACCGGGCGCGGCAGCCGCACCATCGCCAATATGCATCTGAACAATGTCTACAACACGGGTTGGGACGACATCGGCCCGCGGATCAGCGGCAGCGATTTGAACTACGGCAGCAGCGCGGTCGCTGTCACTTGGATTGGAGCGGCGACGATGGCGAAACCGATAGGACATTTTCACCTTACGACTCCGGGCAGTTACAACGGCAACCGGGCGGGCAACGGGGTTCTTGGGGGTTGGACGGGGCCGCAAGCAAACAACCTGCGCATTCGAGTGCACAGCACGATTCCCGAGCCGGAGGAATACGCGCTTGTGTTTGGCTTGTTTGCCTTAGGCTTTGTCCTCTTCCGCCGCCATTGGCAAAAGAAACAACGCCAACAAGCCACAATTTCTTAGCCGCCGCCGACAAACCAGAGGCAAGCCGGTAACTCGCGATCTGAGATTAGCAAGTTAGCGGCCAGTGCCTTATGGCCTGCGGATTGCGCTTTGGCTTCATCCTACATTTGCGAAGTGCGCTACGGAAATGCGGCCGCCAACGCCCTCTAACACGGGCTATGTATTCATAGGAAAAACGATCTCAACTACTTTGACAGCATCACTAACGGTTGGATTGACTATTTTCATAATCATGTTCTAGTGCGTGTTGGTACTAATGGATCATATTGTAGAGGAGTGTAAACACGATGAACCTCGCGAAGATTATGTCTAGTTTATCAAAGCGGGAGAACACTCCACAATCCCTTTTTAATCTTCGGAACAGTCTCTCCACTTCCTTGCATTTTTGTATAGCACTCAGTTGTATTCCCTCTCCCCTGCTTGCCGGCAGTTCTCTTTGCCTTCCTGCGCCAGATCCATCGGCAAGTACGGCGCGATTCTTGGATATTGTTCTTCGGTTATTAGCGAAAAGGAATAAATGAAGAAAGCGTCTAATCTATAACTTTTCCAAAAAACCAAGCTGGCATTACACGCCCTGCGCGCGACCGTCCCAAGAACAATTGCGACGTCTTGGTTTTCGATCGACCAATAGTTTTTTCATTTTATTTCTGGAACACGCTCCAGCCTTTCTTTCCAGTCTTTTCCCCGCTTTTTTCAGCCGTGATTCGCAAGGTATCGCCCTAATCTGGCCATTCCAATCTTCGCTTTGTTTGTTCTTTCTGCAGCAGTCGCTCTTTTGCTTTCCGGATGATTATCGCGGAGGCTTAGGGAAAATGTTTTTGATGTCTAGCTCCCCCACCGTTGGCTCTTTCATTTTCGTATGAATACAGCCCGGTTAACACTTTCTGGAGGGGCGAGACAGCGCCAGTTCGTACGTTCATTTATACGCGGGCAACAGCAAAGCAGTTATCTATCCTTCTGACGCTGCTTGGCCGTGCTATGTGCCGGTGTGCTATTACAGTCTGGGGTCTTTATGGGACGGTTATTCGACGCCTTAGTAATTTTTCTGAGGGTTCGCGTCAAGGATGGCATAAATCCTGTTTTAGTTTGAGGGTATGACTGTCATTGAATCGCAATTCATCCGCATGCGGTGCCGCCAGGGAGCACTTTGCTTGAGCTTCTGGTGGTGATCGCCATTCTGGCTTCTCTTTTGTTGCCGGCGATCAGCCAAGCTAAGCACGCCGCTAAGCGCATTCATTGCGCCAACAATCTGAAGCAGATTGGATTGGCCTTCCATCTTTGCACCACGGATTACGAAGGCTGGTTGCTTCTGTATGGACAATCTCGGGCGCTCGGCGACCGAACTTTTGCCGCACCGGAATGGGAAATCGCATTTGATCTATGGCTGGGGATTGATTGGAAGGATTTGCTCTGGGGTTTGTATTTGGATCACAATAACGGCCTGAACGTGTCGGGAGGCGTCTATCAACCTTATGATGGGGTTCCGTTTTCACCCCAAAAAGAACATAGCGCGGAGTAGCGGAAACTGGATGGCAATATCCCTCCAATCCCAAATATGGAGAATATCAATGCCTCATTCCCTGCAAAGGAAGCGATATTCGCGACCCATCGGACATGATCACCTCAGGCGACTGGGTTTCGTATGTAGAAAGAACAGATGATTCTTTTGGTTCTTTTTACGTCGCTCGATGGGAAAATATCAATCCAAACATCATCAATCTTTCATGGCATAAGAATCGATTCAGCATCAGCCGGCGGCACAATAGGCGGGCGAACATGCTTTTGTTAGACGGACACGTCGAGGCCGGCACTTTGCGCGATTGAACTTTGCCTTCGGCGGAAACGCGCCGCCGCTGGAATCACGACAACCAGCCGCCCCCAGAAGACTGGCAACAATTTCATCCCGGCGACTGGCACAACCTCAAGGAACTGAATGAACCGCTAGATCAATAAGTTTTGACAAATCCTTAAACCGAAGAAAACTATGAAACGAGAGAATGTGTTGTGTATGATGGCCAGTGTTGTGTTGGGTGTTTGCGCGGTGTTGCTCTTTTCTCGCGACAATTCCCAACCATTTACAAACAAGCAGGGTTCTGCCTAACCGCAAACAACTAAGAAAAAGTTGTCTTCTTCAACATCGACGGCGGAAGAGAAAACTTTGCTGCAATCGGCGACTTATGATCCGGTGAGAGAGCTGCAAGCAGCTCGATCTCGACAACTGGCGGAGGGGGAACGGCGGGAGCGGTTGTTAGAATTATATCCGGATGATTACTTTGATCCGATGCGCTATCTCCAAAGTGGCGGTGCAGAATATCGAGAGAAAGTGCAGAAACACTTTCACATTGCCGGTTGGGCGTATTTGGAGAGGAAGGATGATCTGGCCTTGCGGGAGGTGATGTTGTTATTAGAGAATGGCTATGGGATTGAGGATTATGGTAGTGTGATTCTGAGTATTGAGTTTTCACAAGGCGGAAGTGGAGGCGATGCGGGAAACAAGGGGATTGTATCATAGGCAGGCGGAACGTTGGGAAGGAGCAAAGCGTTCTTTGGCGCGGCAAGGGATCCCGGACGCCAACTTGATTGAGGCGTTGTGGGAAGTGGATATAGGATTGGTAAGAGAGGGAGATGGGGCAATTGGGGAGGGGAAGAGGGAGAATGGCGGAGCGTATGGCAGCTTGGCGAGAGCGAATGCGAATGCAAGTTCTCTCCTTGAAGATATCATGCCATTATTTTTCGACATCCGCGGACATGGATTAAGTGTTTATTAGAACGAAGTTTTCACGGGGGCTGGTGGATTCTATTTTGTCGCTTATGTTTTGCCGCGAGCAAGGGAGAAATTGCTTGCAGCAACTACTACTTGATTCTTATGTCAATTTGGCGGTTTTTAATAAGGTTATATTGTTTTACGAAGTGGAGTTGGTTATTTTAGTAGGGAGGGTATGAATTTTTAGGGTGCGAGGGTTTCTTGAATGGATTGGGCGAGGGCGTCAATGATATTGTTCACTTGTTTTTTGGTCATGGTATAGATGGGCATAAGGACGATAACGTTGCCGATGGGACGGGTGAGGACGCCGCGTTTGGCTAGGGCGCGGCAGACGCGGATGCCGGCTTGTTCGCCGAGTGGGTAAGGCTGGCGTGTGCGCCAGTTTTTGACCAGTTCGACGCCGGCAATCAGGCCGGCTTGGCGGACGTCGCCTACTTGAGGCAAGTTCCAAAGGGGTTGGAGAGCGGTTTCAAACCAGCTTTCGAGGCGTTTGCGGCGGCGGATGGATGAATGGTTTTGTAGGAGTTTGAGGTTGGCTAGCGCGGCGGCGGCGCCCAGTTGGTTGCCGGTGAAGCTGTGGCCGTGGAAGAAGGTTTTGAAGGAGTCATAGGGGCCGAGGAAGCTGTTGAAGACTGTTTGGGTGGTTAGGGTTGCGGCCATGGGCAGGTAGCCTCCGGTAAGGCCTTTGGCGAGGGCGAGAAAGTCGGGCTGAATTCCTTCTTGGTGGGAGGCAAATGTGGTACCGGTTCGTCCGAAGCCCGTCATCACTTCGTCGGTGATGAGTTGCATGTTGTGTTGGCGGATGATTTTGGCGGTTTTGGCCAGCCAGCCTTTGGGGTGGGCGATCATTCCGGCG
The DNA here is from genome assembly GCA_965203425.1 of Limisphaerales bacterium. GTDB lineage: Bacteria > Verrucomicrobiota > Verrucomicrobiia > Limisphaerales > AAA164-E04 > UBA2970. Next base: position 2,761,548 of record OZ241891.1, read on the forward strand.
GCGCCTTGGATGAGGGGTTCTACAACGAAGGCGGTGTAGGGTTTGTTTTGGCTTTTGGCTTTTTCGATTTGGTTTTCGATTTGGCGGATGCATTCCCATTGGCATTGGCGGTTGTTGCGGGCGTCGATTCGATCTGGTTGGGCGCGGTTGTGGGGGCATCGGTAGCAGTAGGGCGCCATGACGCGGTCTACTGGGAAGCGGATTTTGCGAAAAGAGCGGTGGAAGAGCGGGCTGTGGCTGAGGCTCATGGCGCCGATTGTGTCGCCGTGGTAGGCGTTTTCGATGGAAAGGAATCTGGGGAAGGTTTTTGGGGTGGTGCGGCGTTGGTGTTCGAAGTGGAGTTTCAGGGCGACTTCCATTGCAGTGGAGCCGTCGTCGGAGAAGAAGACTTTTTTGAGTTTGGGTTGACAGCGGCGGTTGGGGAGGCTGGTGGTTTTTTGTTCGGCAAGTTGGATTAATTCGGCCGCCAAGCGGGCGGCTGGTTGGTTGGCTAGGCCGAGGGCGGAGGAGTGGCTGATTTTTGCGAGCTGTTTTTGGATGGCTTGGTTGATTTTGGGATGGTTGTGTCCGTGGAGGTTTGTCCAGATGGATGCGTTGGCGTCGAGGTATTTTCGTCCGCGTTGGTCGGTTAGCGTTGGCCCTTTTCCGGAAACGATGACGATGGGTTCTTCGGCGAGCCAGTCTTTCATCTGCGTGAAGGGGTGCCAGACGTATTGGCGGTCTAATTCGGCAGGGTCGTTGGATTGTTTTTGTTGGCGAGGAGGCATTTACGACAAAATAGCAAGAGTAGTTTATGAATGAGAGAAGGGATTGTCGGCCTGGATTCTTTGGAGGGCGTCCAGAAGCTGGGCGACTTGGTTTTCGGAGTGTTGCGCTGATAGCGTTATTCGGAGACGGGCTTGATTTTTAGGAACGGACGGGTAGCGGATCGCAGGCACGAGGAGGCCTTCTTTTTCGAGTTGGGCGGAGACTTGAAGGCTACGGGATTCGGTTCCCAAGCGATAAGGCACGATCGGGGATGGCGACGGTTCGCGGAGTTGCAGTCCGCGGCGCAGTTGGCGCACTCGTTGCCAGAGGCGAGTGTTTTTTTCTTTGCCGATTGGGGATTGGATGATTTGGATTCCGGCGGTTGCGGCGGCGGCAGACGCTGGCGCGGGAGCGGTGGAGAAGACGAAGGTTCTGGCTTGGTTGACGAGGAAGTCGACGAGGGCTTGGGAGCCGCAGATGAAGCCTCCGGCGGCGCCGACGGCCTTCCCTAAAGTGCCCATGTGAACGTCGATGGCTTCGCGGGTTTCGGTCTGTTCGGCCAATCCCTGTCTGCGGGCGCCGAAGATGCCGGTGGCATGGGCTTCATCGATCATCAGCCGGGCTTCGTAACGATTTTTGAGCGCGGCGATTTCGGGCAGCGGTGCTTGGTCGCCTTCCATAGAGAAGACGCTTTCGGTCACGATCCAAATGTTTTTGACGGGTTGGGAGATTCGGCTTCGGTCATTTGCGGCGGATTTGAGGAGGCTTTCCAAGTGATCTAGGTCGTTGTGTTCGAAAATTTGGATTTGCGCTTTGGACAACCGGGCGCCGTCAATGATGCAAGCGTGGTTGAGGCGGTCGCTGAGGAGAACGTCATTCTCGGCAAGAAGACAGGCAAGGACGCCGACGGCGGTTTGGTAGCCGCTGCCAAAAGCAAGGGCGGATTCGGTTTCTTTGAAGGAGGCGAGTTGTTTTTCAAGTTCTCGATGAGGTGGCAGTGAGCCCGTGATTAAACGAGAAGCGCCGCTGCCGGCGCCGTAATGGTCGAGCGCGTCTTTGGCCGCCTTTTTGAGGACGGGATGGTTGGCAAGGCCAAGGTAGTCGTTGGAGGCAAAGGAAAGCATTGGCCGGTGGTTGCACTGTAGCTGAACGGTTTGTGGACTCTCAATCGATCTCAGTCGCCGCAGCAAGTTCCGGCCTCGGAGGGTTTCAAGCTGTTCGGAAAGATATTGAGGCAAAGTTTTCATCAGCGGTTAGCGATCTTGCGTCCCGGTCGCATCAGGGGCGTTGTTTTGCCGAATCCAGCGGCCGTGAATCATTGAAGCAAAGACGCCTCCTTGGTGGTGAACAACGGCCTCTGCAAAGGTCTCCGGCCTTCCCACGTAGGGAATGGCAACGGCGTCGGCCAGAAAACCGGGGGATAGTTGACCGAGTTCGTTTTGCCGGCAAAGGGCTTTGGCGCCGTTCATCGTGGCGAATTGAAGAATTTCATGCGGCGAAGGCGCGTCCGCTTGGCAGGCAAGGCAGGCGAGCTCCGCAAAAAAATCCAAGCGAGGATTGGTTTTTTCTGTTTTCGGCGTGCTGGCAAGGCTGTCGGTTCCCAGCGCGATGTTGACTCCCGCGTTGCGAAGCCGGCGCCAAGGGAAGGGGGCGTGATCAAAGTAACGACTGCTCCGCGGACAATGCGCGACGGCAACGTTTCGCTTCGCTAAAGTGCGCTCGTCTTCCGGGTCGACATAGTTGACGTGGGAAGCCACTACGGGGGTGCGAAAATATCCCAAACGCTCCAAAATAGAAACCGGCGAGCCTTCGCCGCAGTGCGCCGGTTGCCGGCGCGTTTGAATCCAATCAAAAAGCGGGCCGGTTGCAAAGCGATACATTGCGTCCTCTTCAGCGGACTCGGCCACGTGAGTAGTCAGCAGGCGAGATTGCGACCGAGCCGCATCCCGGGCGCTCCAAAGCAATTCGTCCGAGGCGGTGTAGAGCGCGTGAGGGGAAAGCCCGCAACGGTTTTTGCGCAGGGATTCGAGTTCGCGCAATTTTTGGACGGCGGCGCGGACAAGAGGCTTCGCGGATTCGGGAGACTGGACGTTGATTAATTCCAGACAAGAGCAAAAACGCAGAGCGGTTGTTCGCCAGACTTCTGGAAGCAGTTCTGGAACGGATTCGATATTGAGGACGGAAGTGACTCCGGATTGCTCCAACATTCGAGCGCCGGCAACCCAGGATTCGGCGAACTGGGCGCGACTCCAAGCCGACTTAATCGCCACGATGTTTTGAATCCAATCGACAAAGCACTGAGGCGGAGGAATTTGTCCCGACATGGCCGTATAGTCCAAATGGCAGTGGCAGTTGACAAACCCCGGCAGAAGAACGGACTCGCCGAGATCAACAACTTGGCGGCGGTGCGCTGAGTTCAAATCTTTCCAACAGCAAACGGAATGGATTCTGGAGCCGTGGACGACCATGGCGCCATTTTCTATCGGAGGACTTTCCATGGGAACGACCATTCGGGCGCGTATGGTTTGGAAACTCACGTTGGAAGATAGGAAAGCGCCCGAGTTCCGGAGCTCTTGCCCAAGTCTGTATTGAATCTCTCTCCGGAATTCGGCACGGTTGGGCAATCCGCTTAGTTTCCCTGCGCTTGGCGCTTTTGCTTAGTCGCTTGGCTTGTGCGTTTTGCTATTCGTTTGCTATGTCGTTTGCGGATTTGCTGTTCGATCTTTTTGGTGACGAGGTCGATGGCGGCGTAAAGATCGCTTTCAGAATCTTCGGCGAAGAGGTCGGGGCCGCGAACGCCGAGCCTCATCGAGCATTTGAATTGTTTTTCAGGGGATTTGGTTTGGTCATGTTCGAGATTCACGCGGGCGTCCACGGCCCAGCGGTCAAAGTGTTCCAGTTTCTCGATGCGTCCCAGGATGTGATCTTCGATGGCTTTGGTCAGTTTGACGTTATGCGTTGTGAGCACGAATTTCATATCCCGCCATCATGCCTTGTCCATTCCACAAAATCCAGCAAAAAATGCAGATTCCTTGCCTCAACATATAGTTCAATAGTGTTTGTCCAAAGTGAATTCAGGATTCAAAATTTGGAAGAATTTTGAACTGCTACAACGCGCTCTCTGCTAGACTTGCCACGAGCCTCTGGCAGTTGAATTTGCAACGGGTATGAAGTTTTACTTTGCCAATTGCTAATTATGGGACGTATGGTAGATGGTTCGCTGAGAGGTTATAGAAGGAGGGGGTTGGGTTTTGCAAATTCGCCGCCGTAGAATATATGAACGCGGGCACTGAGCTTTTGGCACTGAATCGCCGAGGAAGGCCATCGCAGTTGTGGAAACACCGCATGCAAAATTTCTCTTGACCTATGGGAAAGAAGCGTCCATTGCTTGCGATGGAGATTGATTTGATTTTTGTTCTTGACCGCCCGCCGATGTTGCCGCTTAGCCTTGTTGAGTAGACGGTCATTGGCAACGTTCAGTCCTGCAGACTTATCGCTTTGCAATTGCTGTCTTTCCCTTTGCGATGGGTTGGGCAATCGGTTTTCTTTCCTAATAGGGGAAGTTTTGGAGGTCAATGGAGTTGGTTATCGTAGTTCCAGCGTTTGGCGCGATCGCCGCTGAAGTCGAGCAACTCGTTTTCCGTCTCCGCAGCCACATGGCCGTCCGCAAACAACACATTCGCCCGCCCGTTGTGCCGGAAACGCGGGCCGTGCCAAAAGAGATCGTCCCAATTTAGTGGGCCGGGAATGCCAAAGCTAAGCTTTCCGGTGGTCTTTTCCCTCCGCCACGGCGCATGGTCGGCAACGGCAATCATCTCGGACGGAGCGACAACTTGACTGGCGCGAATGGACTTCCAAACCCAGCCCGTAAAGTTGTTCGACGGCAACGGCCTTGGCCCAACCACGCCGCCAGGCGCCGCCATGCCGTATTTGGGACCATTGTAATCTGTCAGGTATCCCACGCCATTAAGGCCGTAGCTGAAGTTCCACTCGTTGCGAATCATCCGAATTATGAGAGGAAGTCGTCTCTCTTCCTCTTCCGCTTCCTGTATGCGATCGTTGATGTTTCGGTTCTCCGGGCACTGCCACGAGTTGGTGGTTCTGCCCATATACTGATCGCAAATGGTGTGATACCAAGCGACGTTCCCGGCAGTGTAGGTGTAAACTTCCGGCCAGGGCGGATTGTTTCGATCCGCTCTGTAATACGGCGGATGGAAGTCGTCGTGATCCACGGTGTAAAGGGACCAAGCAATTCCAATCTGCCGCTCGTTGTTGACGCAGGAAATCCTGCGGGCTTGGGATTTAGCCCGGCTCAAGGCGGGCAAGAGCAGGCCGGCGAGGATGGCGATAACGGCAATTACCACCAGCAGTTCGATCAATGTAAATGCGTTTCTTTTCATATCTTTGAAATAAAGCAAAAACCTTGCCATAAAGGCAAGGTTGAGTCGAATTCTTTCCGTCAATTAGTCGATTTTACCAGCCGGGAAACCAAGTTCCGTTCCAATTGACAGGGACGTAATCGGAAGTGCCGTCGCTGTCAGTGACGTAAGCGAGAGGGCGGTATGTTCCGTCCGGCATCGGCCCCATCACGTAGAACTCCAGATTAGCCCAAACTTCAAGGCCGACGTCGGCAACGTGTCTATTGTCGCCGTGGCTGACGATCGTGCAGTTGTATTTGCTGCGTTCGATGCGCGTATCCCAATAGTACTGGTCATTCCAATAGTTGACGTAGCTCACGTAGTCTGGATGGTTCCATGGATTAAGAACATGGATTTCGTAAGCTCTACTGGACCTTTCACTGTAATAAACTCCGGACCAGCACCATTTGTAGTACGTCCAAGCGGGTGCGCCATCGGTCACAACCGAAATGTTGAACTTTCCGGGTGTCGGCACATACAAGCCGTCCACGTGAACTTCCAGGATTTCTGGAGTTTGCGGGCGCGGTAACGCTTCCGTGTCCGTGCTTTGGGCTTGGATGCCTTTGGGCGGGAAGGGCAAAAGCAAAAGAGCGCCGATGACGATTCCGTAAGTCATGCCGACGCCGATGGTGGCGGCGGTTTCCTTCGGATTCATCCAGAGCTCCTTGATTTTCTGGATCAGAGTCCGTTTCTGCGGGGTTTTAGGGTTGCGGTTTTCTTGCTTCGGGCGAGGCGAGGGGCCGTGCGTCAAAGCGTCGATCTTTTCCAAAGCCCGGTTCCCTTCTTGCGGGGCGGGGTTGGAAGTTCCGTTGGCAAACGAGCTGACCAAGGCCAGCACAACTTTATGTAGCGTCTTCATGTCGAATACAAACAATAATCGGTATTTTACTTGTCAAAATGGCGCTTACGGCTACGCCCGGACCGAGGTCACAATTCTGCAGGCACAAAGCGAGAGAAAATTCCCGCTCATTTGCCCCAAGAACTCAAGAAAGCGGATCGGCTCCCCCGAAGAACTTATCTGAACTGTGACATTCGGCAGGCGCCCCGATAAACCAAAGGAACGCCCGCAGATTTGTGACCTGCAATCAAAATAGCCGATTTCAAGAATCCGTCAAGGCCTTTTTTAAATTTTCTTCGATTTTTTTGGCGAGGAGAGGAATTTTGTTGTTTTTTGGCGGTTGGAGGGATTTTTGAGGAGGCTTTGTTCTTTGTTTTCCTTTATGGATGGTTTGGTTTGGCGGGATTGCGGTTTGTGGTTTTAGGAAAACGGCTGACTTTTTTGAGTTTTCAAGCCTGCTGAGACGGCTTAGTAACGGCTTAGTATCCTCTGAGTATCGGCTTAGCGGACGGTAAAGAGGCGGAGTTTGGCCGGCGGTTGAGGGGAGTTTAGGGGTTGTTTTTGGTGAAGTAGTTGCGTTGTTTTTGGGAAAGGGGCATGCGGAGGGTTTCCATGATTTGGAGCATGTCTTCCCAGATTTGTCGTTTGACGCGGGGGCTTGGGTTGCGCAAAATATAGGCGGGATGGTAGGTGGGCATGAGGGGGATGCCGCCGAAGTCTTGGAATTGGCCTCGGTATTTTGTAATGGCTACGGTGGGAAGTCCCAGCAGGCCTTTGACCGCGGTGGCGCCTAGGGCGGCGATGACTTGGGGTTGGATGGCGCGGATTTGCTGAATTAGCCAGGGACGGCAAGTGGCCATTTCTTGGGTTGTGGGGGGTCGGTTTCCGAATTTTCGTCCCGGCGTGTCGGGGCGACATTTGAGGACGTTGGTGATATAGACTTTGTCGCGGGTTAGTCCCATAGTTTGGATGATTTTGGTGAGGAGTTGTCCCGCTTTGCCGACGAAGGGTTCGCCTTGGTCGTCTTCGTCTAGGCCGGGCGCTTCGCCGACGAACATTAATTTGGCGTGGATGCTGCCGATTCCGAAGACTACGTTGCGGCGGCTGGACGCTAAATGTTTGCATTGAACGCAGGCTAAGGCTTGTTTTCGCAGGTTAGTTATTGCTTCAGATTTTTCCGCCGGCGACAAAGGGGTTTTGTCAAATTTTTCCACTTTGGGAATGGGCGGCGGCACGGGCTTGGCTTCGACTTCAATCTTTTGGAAAGTGTTTTGAAATCTTTTTGCCGGCGATGGGCGAGGGGATGGATGGCGGAGGCTCTCGACCAATTTTTGGCTGATTGGAAGGTAGCGAACTTGTTGGCAGCGCAATCGCTCGATGTGGCCGATGGTCGATTCTAATAATTGTTCGAACTTCGTCATGTTTAGAAGACAAGCGGAATCGCCGACTCAGTAGGCTTTCATCTGTTGCGCAACTCTCGACATGGTTGACAATCCTCGTCCTATTTTGCAACTTTTCTCTGCATCAACAAATCAATATAATGAAAAAATGATGTGCAAGCAAAGAACGGAGGTTTTTCTTTTCGAATTCTCTACACGGCAATTTCTGGAAAATCGAACTGGAAGGAATCTTTGGCCTTTGTAACCGTTGGAGGATCTATTGCGTCTAAACTTTGAGGCTTTATGAGAAACAGACGCCTGCATGAAACTATTCGAACAGGGAATCTGGAAAAACAAGGAGGCAATCTTTGGAGGCCGGAAACTTAACAGCGCTCAACTTTATCGACGTTCGGCGGCTTCGATTATGGCTGGGAATGAGTGATGGCAAGCCAAGCCGCTCTGTTGACGACGAGGAGAGGGAAATCATTCGGCAGGTTGTTGAGGGGCGCGTCGAATTGTTTGAGGACTTGATTCAGCGTCATCAGCCGAAGGTTTTTGCCACCGCGCGAAAATACGCTCGTCGCGAAAGCGAGGTGGAAGACATTGTGCAAGAGATTTTCATCAAAGTCTTCCAAAATCTTGGCAGATACCGAGGCGAAGCGCCTTTCCAACACTGGCTGATGCGGATTGCCGTCCGCACTTGCTATGATTTTCTGCGGAGTCACCAACGGAATCGCGAATCGAATTTTTCAGAAATTACTGAAGAGGACGCCGATTTTTTGGATCGATACGTCAGCGACTCTCTGTCGGACAACTTGCATGCGGATGCGGTGCGGACACTCATCCATGACATCCTGGAACGCCTCCCCGCCCAGTTGCGGATGGTGATCACACTTCAGGCCATCGAAGGCAAGTCCATTCAGGAAATTGCCGATCTTACCGGTTGGTCTATTGCGAATGTAAAAGTGCGCGCCCATCGCGCCCGCAAGGAAATGCGCAAACTGTTCGATAAAATCGACAAGAGCCGGTACTTGTGACAGTTTTGTAACCGTTGGAAGAAACATTGCGTCTATTTTGTTAGGTTTTATGAAAAACAGCCGTCTGCATGAGACTTTTTTGCGAGCCGCCCGGAAACTGCCGGAAGACCGTCGCGTGCCTTACTCTTTCGAGAGGCGAGTCATGGCTAGTCTCCCAACCGCAAATTCGCCGGACGCCCTGTCCGATGCGCTGGCTTTATGGTCTCGAGGGCTATGGAGGGCGACCTTGCCGTGTCTTGCCTTGATGTTGGCCATCAGCATGTGGAGTTTTTTTGCCAACGAACGCATGTCAACGGATCCCCTTGTCTCCGATATTGAGATGACTATGATGCAACCCTTTGACGAACTGGACGTCGAAAGCCTCTGGTGAACCTTTGGAAAGTCATATTACCTACCCTCGTTCTTTGCCTTGTCAGCTTTGGGACAGGCTTTTTTGTCGCAGACTCGCGGGCAAAAGACCGTCAGGCTTTTTCCGGGAGATCGCACGTTTCTATGCGCGACATTATGCAGCGAATGGAATCGCGTTTAGAACTCAGTGCCGAGCAAAAAGAGAAGGTAAGCGCCATTCTTCAAGCCCGGCGGGAGCAAATGCGTTTGCTGATGGAAGGAGTGCGCCCGCAAATCAAAGCTGCGGAAAAGGCCATGCGAGAGAAGATAGAAGTGCTCTTATCGGAAGAGCAAAGGGTAAAGTTCGAGGAAGTCTTTTCCCGTCGCGGAATGCGTCCGGGGCGAAGTTCCAAAAGTATGTGGGGAAATGACAGACGCGAACAAGGATCCCATCATAAACGGCGGGAAGAACCGGGCGAAAGAGTTTTGCCGCAAGACACCGATTCGGACTGTTCAGCCGCCGAAGTGGAAGAAATTCCAGAATCGCCAGAACCTTTGGAAAACGATTAACCCTCTTTTTTGCCCGTCCGTTTGAGATGAACGAAGAGCGGCAAATGGAATGATTGGATGGGGGATTTACGGTCAAAAGGTTGCGGATTTGCGACATTGGCTAAAGATTCCGCGCAGCCTTCGGCGACTTTGGAGATCAAGAAAGTGGTTTTAGCGTTGGTCGGTTTTGGACGACGGTTCTCGTTTGGCCAAAATTGCCGCCTTAATTCGCTCTGTCAAGTCCGGCTTTTCCGCTAATGCCAGCTTGGCCGCTTCTTTGCCTTGGCCGATTAAGTCTCCGTCAAATTGAAACCAGACGCCTTTCTTTTGGACGACGCTGTCCTTGACGCCCATTTCCAGAATGCTTCCCTCTTTGTTGATTCCGTGGTTGTACAAAATGTCGAACTCGGCTTCTGCAAACGGCGGCGCCACTTTGTTCTTCACTACTTTGACTCGGACGTGATTGCCGATGGCCGCCCCGGTTGAGTCCTTGAGCGTTTCTCTCCGGCGGATGTCCATTCTTACGCTGGCATAAAACTTCAGGGCTTTTCCGCCTGTCGTTGTTTCGGGGCTTCCGAACATAACGCCCACTTTGTCTCTCAACTGGTTCGTAAACATGCAGGTAGTTTTGCCTTTGCTGAGGATGGAGGTGAGTTTTCGCAAGGCTTGGCTCATCAAACGGGCTTGCATGCCCATTGTCGCCATGCCCATTTCGCCATCTAACTCGGCTCTCGGCACCAAGGCGGCCACAGAGTCTACTACTATCACGTCGACGGCGCTCGAACGGGCGAGGGTTTCACAAATGGTTAGCGCTTCTTCGCCGCTGTCGGGTTGCGACACCAACAAATCATCCAGCTGGACCCCTAGTTTTTTGGCGTAGGCTGGGTCTAATGCGTGTTCGGCGTCGATGAATGCCGCCGTGCCTCCGGCTTTTTGGGCGTTGGCAACGACGTGAAGCATCACCGTGGTTTTGCCGGAGGATTCCGGCCCGTAGATTTCGATGATTCTTCCCTTTGGCAAACCTCCCACGCCCAAGGCGATGTCCAGCGACATAGCGCCTGTGGGAATGACTTCTATTTGGGATTTTAGGTTGGCGTTTCCAAGACGCATGATGCTACCTTCTCCAAACGTCTTGGTGATCGTATCGATGGCCGTTTTCAAGTTGCGGCTCTTTTCGGAGTTGGTGGCCGGCAAATTGGGAGCTGGCTTTCGTCCTTTTTCAGTACTTTTCGAGGGCATAAGACGCCAATTGTTCGGTATTTAAAACTTCAAAAGAATATTCCCTCGGCGCGACAGATCGTCCAAGTTTCTATTCCCAACCGCATTCATTTATAGGGGTCTCTGGTGTTTTCAATAATGGTTTGCTCGGCGGCTAAGCGGCGTTGTCGCCGCCGATGATGCCAACAAAATCCCAACGCAAGGAGCGCCATGCTCATCCCGATCCATCCGCTATTCGGTTCGGGAACCAGAGCAATCTGGCCGGACAGCTTTACGTTGTCAATGCGCCACGTTCCCGTAGATCTTTCCGCTTGATAGCCGTAAATTCGAAATTCCACTTCTGCCCTCAGTTGGGAAAAACTGGCGCTGCTGAGAGGAATGCTCTGTTCGGTTCGAGTGGCCGTGTTGTCCGGCACGGAGAAGGGCGAGGGAGATAAATCCGAGGCGAAGTTATCTAAATTGCTGCGAACCGACCATTGCCGAATGCCGGTTCCCGATCGTCTTTCGTCCAATTCCAGCGAAGTTAAATTTAATTGGTATCCGTCGTTTGGCGCGATGGAAAAACGATAATAATCCGTGAGATCGATTGTGCTGTTTGTGGACCACGATCTAGCGCTGAAGTCGCCGCTTCCCGAGGACGTGTTCACTCCGTTACCGCGGCTCATTGCGCTGACCATGCCGTTTGCCGGCTGGGAATCCACGGCAAACGTCGCTTCGTTTCCGCTGGCGCCGTCAAAACTAAACATAATTAATTGAGCGGAAGCGGCGCATTGTAAGCCCGCCATCGCCACGACAATTAGCAGTCTTGCAAACATTACTTTGTAATAAAAACCGATTTTCGGATACTGTATTCTCGTTGTTCGCCGGCGTCAACAAAAAATGGCGTAAATGCTTTCTGCAACCGCGTCAAAGACCGAGTTCGATGAGTTTGGGTTCGATAGCCTTAGCCCATCGAGCGTAACCTTCTTCGCTGAGGTGGAGGTAGTCGGGCATGACTTTGCGCGAGATGGTTCCGTTCGATTCGAGGAAGGCGTCGCTGATGTTAAGGTAGTGAACGCGCTGTCCGTCGTGGAAGCGGCGCAGGTATTGGTTGACGGCAAGGTTGTTCAACCGTTTTTCGTCCCATGCATCTTTTCCGCGGGGAAAGACGCCCAAAAGCAAGATTTTGGACTCGGGAATCCGCTCTCGAAGAACGTCTAGCACGGTGCCGACGCCGGAGGCGATTTCCTCCGGATCTTGCATATGGTGTCCGGTATTGTTGGTGCCAATCATTAGCACGGCGACTTTGGGTTGGACGCGGCTCAGGTTGCCGCGAGTAAGCCGCCAAAGAACGTGTTCAGTTCGGTCGCCGCTGAATCCAAGGTTGATGGGGTTTCGGGGCGAATAGAATTTCTCCCAGACGGCTTTGCCTCTTCCTTCCCAGCCTTGGGTGATGGAGTCTCCAATAAAGGCAAGGTCAAAACCTCCGTCTCTGGCTTTTTGGTTGACGCGCTGGTTTCGCTGTTTCCACCAATCTTCGTCGCCGCGGCTCATGGGAATGGAGGCGGTGTTGACCTCGTAGAATTTTCTAATATCGCGGTAGCGCTTTTGCAAGGCATGGAAGACGGTTCGATATTGAGGATCGTCGTGGACGCTTTGCATTTCCTGCGGGTCTTGCGCCAGGTCGAACAACTGCCACTGTTGCCCGCGGGGAAAGAACATGAGTTTGTGGTCTTGGGTGCGAATGCCGTCGTGAATGGGAACGGCGTGCGCTGAAGCGTTTTCGTAGTAGGCGTAATAAACAGCGTCCCGCCAATCTGAGAGGGCATCGCCTTTGAACGCCGGAAGGAGGCTGCGCCCCTGCATCTCTTCGGGGATCGGAATGCCGGCGACATCTAGAAAAGTCGGGGCGTAATCGATGTTCTGAATCAGCGCCGTGGACTTTGTGCCCGGAGCAATGACGCCGGGCCAGCGAATGAGAAAGGGCATTTTGAGCGATTCTTCAAACATCCAGCGTTTGTCGTACCAGCCGTGTTCTCCGAGGTAGAAGCCTTGATCCGAGGAGTAAATGACAATCGTGTTTTCTCTCAAACCGTTTTCGTCCAGATAGTCCAAAATGCGCCCCACGCTCTCATCCACGGCGGCGATGGTGCGGAGGTAGTCTTTGATGTAACGCTGATACTTCCAGCGAACGATGTTTTTTGGGGACAAGGCGCCGGCCTTCATCTTTGTTAGGAAGGCCTGGTTCTCCGGCTCGTATTGCGCATCCCAAGCGGCTCGTTGCTCGGCGTTCATCCGCCGATATTGGCCGTTGCCAAGCCCTTTAAAATGGTCGGGATGGAGATTGTCTCCGCGGAATTTTGCGTCGTGTCCCCAGTGGAAGTGGTTTTCAAGTGACATTTCATTCTCCTTCAACAGAGGAGTGCGGCCGGAGTAATCATCAAAGAGCGAGTCGGGTTCAGGGACGTCTTGGCCGTCAAACATCGAAAGGTGGCGCAGAGCGGGAGACCAATTGCGATGAGGCGCCTTGTGCTGGCACATAAGAATAAAGGGCTGGGATTTGTCGCGGTCTTTGTCCAGCCACTTCAATGCGCGGTCGGTGACGATGTCGGTGCAATAGCCGGTATAGCGTTTGCGGGAGCCGTCCATCTGCAGAAAGTCCGGATTATAGTAACTTCCTTGGCCGGGCAGAATTTCCCAATAGTCAAAGCCGGTCGGATCGGAGGAAAGATGCCACTTGCCGACGAGAGCCGTCTGATAACCGCTCCGCCGCATGATTTTTGGAAAGGTCGTTTGCGAACCGTCAAATCGCTCCCCGTTTCGACGAAAGCCGTTCAAATGGCTATGCTTCCCCGTCAAGATGCAGGCGCGGGAAGGGCCGCAGATAGAATTGGCGCAGAAGGAATTGAGAAACACTAAGCCTTCTTCGGCCAGCCGATCTATGTTCGGCGTTTGATTGATTTTCGAGCCGTAGGCGCCGATGGACTGCACTGCGTGATCATCAGAGAAAATGAAAACAATGTTGGGACGGTCGGCGACGGCAAACGAGGAAAGGCTTGCCGTAAACGCCGCAAGCAACAAAACCGACAAAAATCGAAAAGTGGAAAAACAAGTTTGCATAGCTGATAGAGTGGAAAAGGCGGAAAGCAACGTCAAGCGATTCTTTGAAACTTTGCCAGACGATCAAAATCCGCCGAGGAACCCCCGTCAAGCCGACTCCAAAAAGAAAAACACTTCTTCAAACCTGCTCGATTCAAAGTTCAAAGTCGTTTTATTCTCTAAATAAGGCTATTCACGGGCGGTCAAATCGCCCCAGAGACCTTTTTTAATTTCATCTCAAGAAAAATGCGCAAAAAAAACTCCGCTTTCGAGAAAATGAAAGCGAAGTTAAAAGTCCAATCGACAAAGGCATCTCGCTAGCCGCCAAAGCGCGCTGGCTACGAAGTTGCGGCAGCTTGACGTTTCTTCTTTTGCCAACGATGGAAGAAGACAAAACCCAGCGCAAACAGGCCGAAGATGAGAGCGTATTCTTCCGGCTCGGGGATGATCTGATTGTTGACGACAATCCGCACTTGGCCGCTGGTACTCGCAAAACGAGGGGCTAGAGGTTGGTTGTTGTTAAAAGTTCCCGTGAAGAAATCGCCGATGGGCTTGTTCAAAATGCCGGATCCCGTCCAAGACGAAGAAACACTGGAGGAATAGGAGAAATTGCTTCCAGAAACGCGAATCCCCATGTCATCTTCGTCACCAGGATCCTCGTCCAACCAAAGGCTGGCAATGGTTCGGCTGCCGCCACTGCTACCGCCGAAGGTCATCGTGGGCGTGTTGGTGGCGCTAGCGGCAAAGGTGATGTTCGTCCGGCCTCCGCCCGGAATCCTCGCTCTCACCGAATCAATGTCGTTGGTATTAGAACTGGACAACAAAGGAGAAAGAGTGAAGGTCTGCTCATTAGGTTTGTTCGCGTTGAAAAGGTTGCCGCCAACTTCCCAAGAGTCTCGAGCGCTGTAACCGCCGGAGGTGCGAATACTCCATGAGGTTGTCGTTTGGGAGGAGCCGCTAAACACCCAGAGGGTTTGGGTGGTAGGGTTGTCTTGACTGGGATAGATGTGGATGAAGAGCTGCGCGTTCGCTACCCCCCCCCCCCCCCTCCCGCAAAGGCAGGCGATGGCGGCCAATAAAGTTAATTTCCGTTTCATAAGAATCTCTTATCTGTTAAAAATTTCTTTGTTTCTATCCTCCTAAAAGGAAAGTGTCAACCCCGAAATCACAAAAAAATGAAAAAGTTTTGAGGAAAAGTTGGTTGGAAACGGCCAAATCCCGCAAAAAGCGCCAAAATTCCGCCTTGCCGTTGGGGAAAAACAGTTTTCTTCGGGTTCTATGATTGGCAAGCCTTTTTTAGGAAACGACCAATAAGCGAACGACAGCCAAGCGGCAAAGGGAATTCGCTTGGTGGATTGGCGAGGAAAAGTGGGGCGTCGGCGAAGTCTCTCGGCTTGGAGAATTTCTGGTTTTGGAGAGTTTAGCCGATGAAAAAAAGGAATTTCGCGCGCATCTCGTCAAAACGACGCCGTTGGCGAGAACATTTTCTAGTTCATTTTTAAATCGTTTTAAAGAAGGATCTTTTCTTTTTCTTTTCTTTTGTTTGTGAATTGGTTTTTCTTGCCGCTTGTTTGGAACTTTCCCATAAATATTCCTTTTTCTGCGCTATGAGAATAAAGCATTGGATTCAGAAACGCCCTTTCATCTGCGCCGCTTTCCTTTGGCTTGGCGTCTTGGTCGGCGGACGATTGGCCGCCGCAAGCTACTTGAGCGAGCCGTTTGCCTACCTAGACGGTCCCATCACCGCGCCCGCCGCCTCTCCTTGGCACCATACTTCAGGAACGGAACGGCAACTAAACGTGCAAAACGGCGCCTTGTTGCTTCGGGAAGATCACAGCGAAGACGTCGCGGCCAATTTGGCTTCCGGCCCCTTTATGGCAGATTCGGGAGCGACCTTGTATGCCGCTTTTGACCTGACTGTAACCGCGCTGCCGAGCGGAGAGGGAACCTACTTTGCGCATTTTCGAGATTCAGGTTCAAACTTTCGCGGGCGAGTGTTCATCGCGCCAACAGCAGACAGACGATTAGAGTTATTTCAGATCGGCATTTCCAGCGGCGGGAAGTCTTCAGAAGAGGCGAATTTCGTTCCGAAAGCTTTTTTATTCGGCGTACAATATCGTGTTGCCGTCCGTTACGAAGTGGAAACTGCCAGTTCGACTTTGTGGGTGGATCCAACAGACACAGATTCCGAATCAATCGACAACACCGATTCTGCCTCGCCAAAAACAATCACGAGATTCGCCTTCCGCCAATCGCTCATCAGCGGAGACGGCATGGGAGAGCTTCAAATCGACAACTTGGTGGTGGCCTCCACTCTGGAAGAAGCCCTTGCCGGCCCTTCTTCCCAACCTCCTCCCGAACCAGAACCGGAGCCGGAACCCGTCGCCGTCATCCGCATTGTCGCCGAAAGTCAAACGATTCGAGAAGGCGACGAGGCGCTGTTGTTCACTTGCACAAGAACGGATCGAACGGAGGAAGAACTCCGCATTGCGCTGGCTTGGTCGGGAATGGCGCAGGCCGGGAGCGACTTCGCCGCGCTTCCCGACTCTGTTGTCATTGAGAGCGGCCAAGAATCGGCTTCGCTGTCGATTCCGTTGCTGAACGATGAGCAAATTGAGCCGGACGAAGTTCTTGAAGTTTCGTTCTCGGTGGAATCGCCTCACTACGAACTGGAAACCGAACGGATTGTCTGGACGATTCAAGACGACGACCGACAAGGACTGCTCATCCAAGAAAGCTTTTCCGGCCCGGACGCGCCGGTGGTTTCCCTTCCCGGTTGGGCAACTCACAGCGGACAACCCGAACAAATGCAAACGGCGGACGGCGCCCTTCGCTTGACCGAAGAAGACACGGAAGACGTCCACTTGGAAATTCCCGGCCAACCCTTTTCAGCGGACGGTGAAGCGGAACTTTTCGCGGCCTTTAACTTGGCTCTGCGCGCAATGGCTTCCGGTTCAGGAAATTACTTTGCCCACTTCAAAGGCCAGTCTAAAACCGCGTTTCGGGGACGACTTTACTTGCGGCCGGTCGAAAACGACGCGGAAAAGTTTCAACTGGGCGTGCTTCCAGGTTCTTCAGGGAATCCAAGTTATGCTGCCGACCTGTTGGCCTTGGGGCAAAACTATCGAGTCGTTCTCGGCTACCAAGTGAAGAGCGAAAGGACGCGCCTCTGGTTAAATCCCTTGGAGAAAACATCCACCCCAGACGCCGAAAGCCAAGAAACTACCTCGGCAATAGACATAACTTCCTTCGCCTTTCGCCAATCGAGCAGCAACGGGAACGGCATAGGAGAGTTGGCCATCGATAATCTGGCCGTCGGCACCAATCTAGAAAGCGTATTGACTTCGACAACGCCGCCCCCTCCCGAACCTCCGTTGCCTTCAATATCCATCGAAACCTTGAAATCACCGGCCTTCGAAGAAGGGCAACGCAATGGCGAATGGCGGATTTCCCGCGACGGAGATCCATCGGAGACTTTGAAAGTATCCCTCATGCTTTCTGGCTCGGGGGTTCTCTCCGAAGACTTTACACTTTCCTTTTCGCCTCAAGAATTCGCCTTCGCCGCCGGTGAATCCAGCCGAGTCCTAACTCTCTCGCCATTGGACGACGACGAGGCAGAAGGAGGAGAAACCGCGGAAATCTCGATCTTGCCGGGGAACAACTATGAAGTGGGTTGCCTCAGCCGATCCGCGATTGACATTGTGGACAACGACGCGCCCGCCATCAATCCACCGCCTTCGCTAGCCGTTGACCACGAAGCATTGACAGCGTCTGTTCCGTCCGGCGGCGTCTTTCGCCTCCAAAAGTCTCTCGACTTGACGCAGTGGGAAACCGTGGAAACCATCGAAGGCAACGACAATCCCCTCTCCTTCCCCCTAGAAAACTTTCTAGAAAACACTCTCTTTTTTCGCTTGATCGAAGGATTGGATCCAACTTTCGCATCCGTTCCCTGCGCGGAGGACAATCGAATTCTGAACGTCGGCTTTTACGCCTCCTTCTCTCCGATCAGCCACAGCAAAACGCCGGAAAATCCAGACTGCTCCGGATTTAATCAACATCTCGGCTACGAAGCAGACTTGCTGACCGCTGTGGAAGCGCTGGACGGCGCCGGCTTATCCTTCTCCCGCAAGGCAATCCCCGCTTGGGACGACATCTGGTTGCGCTCCGCAACGCCGGAATACGACCTCATCGGCGGCGGCATTACCATTCTAGAAAGCCGCACGCTCGACGCCTCCGGTCAACCAATTGTAGCCTTCACCTCCGGCCACGTCGCATTTCGCCAATCGCTGTTGGTTCGCGCCAAAGACGCTTCCAATCTGGCAAACTACGATTCTCTAAACAGCAACGTTCGCGTTGGCGCCCTCCAAGGCACTACCGGAGAATTCCGCCTGCTACAGCTCACCGGGCTAGTCAACGACGAAGGCACTCTTGCCTCCGGCACCCGCGTCGAAACTCCAAATGGCGAAGTGACGGCGGACGGCAGTCCCGCCTATCAAATCACCGCCGCGCAAGCCACAGACAACCTAAGCGAACGCTCACGCCTGCGGCCGCTGTCCGCAACAATGCCCCAAGTGATCTATCTCGGCTCGGAAACCGAACTCCTCCAAGCCCTTCGCGACGGACAAATTGACGCCTTGGCAAGGGGAGAAATTGGCAACCAAGACGCCGCCCATCTTTCCAAAGGCGCTTTTGTCGTTAGCGCCGTCGACCTCCAAGCCACAGAATACGGCGGCTTTACTCTAGCCGCAGAAGACACAGCGCTCCTTGCCTGCTTGAACGAAAAAATCAACTGGCTCACTCGCAATGGCGAAATCGGCTACGCACAATGGCGGCAAGACCCCAAAGTCTTTCTAAACCGCGCCGCCTTGTGGAACAGGCTACGCGCCTCCACCCCTTGATAAATCAATTAGGTTTTATTTTGTGTGCGGAAGGTTGGGGATTTTTGCGTTTCCACCCGCGAACGCCTGCCCGGTCAACTGCGCACCAAGTAAGTTGGCTACCCCGGTGGCCAGCCTAATGCGCGGCCGCTAAGCAAATGGCAATGAAGATGCGGCACGGACTCGCCTCCGTCAGGGCCGTTGTTGATGACTAAACGATAGCCGGTTTCAGACAATCCCAACTTCTCCGCAATGGAACGAGCTTGCAAAAGCAAATGGCCGAGCAAGTCTTTGTCCGATTCGGCAGCGGCGGCAATCCGCGGAATGGGTTTTTTGGGAATGACCAAAATGTGAACGGGCGCCTGCGGTTGAATATCGCGAAAAGCAAAGACTCGATCATCTTCATAAACGACGTCCGCCGGTATCTCGCGGGCGATAATTTTCTCAAATAAAGTCTGACTCATAAAAGCCAATCGATTAGCCTTTGACCACAAGCAGGCAGTCCGCCCCGGCATGCTCGTCAAAACATTGCCGCATAAAGGAAACCACCTGATCGCTCAAAACTTGACAACGTCGACTCCAACGTCGCGCGCGCAAAACTCGCTTCACACATCCGCGCAGGCCGCGGAGCCTCAACTCGCGGGGCCTGTTTTGTAGCAAACGTTCCATTTCCAATCGCATGCGTAGATACATCGCCAGTTCCATCTCTCCATCGGATTCGCGGATCCAATCGTTAATGTTGGCGTTCCGAATCATGCGCTTCCGCTTCGCCGCGGCGTTTACCGAGTAGCCGAGATTCTGTAGCACGCTCTCCAATGCTTCGGCAAACTCGGCCACGGAAACAGCCTCCCGATCTTGCTCTTCTCGAAAAAAGTGCAACACGGCGGCGGTTACGTTCTGAATCAGCTCCGGGCTCATCCAATCCACGGCTTTGCCTATCAACTCCGTGGTCACCACTTCCACCGGGCAGGGGAACTGCTCTCCACCGGATATCTGAATAATCAAGCAATCGGAGCGAAGTCGAATCATAAGATTCCTTTTCGTTTCTAAATCTTTCCTTCAAACTGCCAGCGCCCAGAACAACGGGCCGTCAAGCAAGCAACAATATCCGCCATTCCAAGATCTCCCGCGCCAGTTTGTCAAGCATTCTCTTTGCATCATCCGGTTGCTCTACGTTTGGCGAAACTTCAAGTCTGCGGAGGGAAGGGCAATTCCGATTCCCCTTTTGCGGTGTCTCGAATATGCACGCCAGTTCGCCAAAAGAATACGATTCCAAATGCTGCATCTGCCAAAACATCAAACAAATTTGTGAAGTAGAAGCCATAGCTTTCCGCAAATAGATATTGAATAATCATTATTGGTATAAAGGCAAGAAAGCATCGAACGTAAACTACCCAACCCAAAATATAATACTTTTGTATCAAGTCAAATCCCGACGCGCCTCCGTTTTGCAAATACACATAATAAATTCCGCGGATGATAATGAGTCCCCACAGCACCCAGTAAAACGCATCCAAAGAGTTGAAAGAGTTGAAGTTGCCATACATTTGCCAAAGCATCGCCCAAACACACCCTAAGACGCCCCAGACAACTAAATAAGGAAGCGCTTCTCCATCACTAAGAGTGCGTTCCCTTAGTTTTTCTTTTAGCGGATGGTATTGGACAAAATACATGGGCAAAGTTTTTACAAGACGCTCGGTGGCTCGTCAATCATCGCTTTGTTGGGTTGTGGTGGACGATTTTTGCGGCCTCTCGAAGATTCGGTTGAGCCGTTGACGATGATAGTCGAGGCGTTCGGCGGATGACATTCGGGCAAAGTCAGGGTTTCCCGTTTGGGAGAAAGCGTTCGCCAAAGATTTTCGCGCGGGCGTTCTCTCATCGCGGCGCAACACTGGGTCAGTCAATCGGAGGTCTTCTTCCAAAGAACGCAGGGCGCGAACTTTCTTCTTTCGAAGGATTTCGTGATAAGCGCAAACGGCTTCGATTGGACGGATTCGCCCGTCGGTAATCAGCCGGAGCATTTCGATGAACGCCAACGGATGCTCGGCGCGGTTGATTTTTCGTCCAAAAAGAGCGGCTCTGGCGCCGTGCTTTTGGGCGTCGTGAAGAAGGCGAAAAGCATCATAACTTGTCCCGGCGCTACCGCCCAAGACGCCGACGACAAGGCGGGGATCGTATTGCGTCAATTCTTCCATCGCCCGCGGGCCGTGATAGGCGATTTTGAGGAAAAGCGGACGCCCGGCCTCCGTGACGCCGGCAAGACTGCGGATGACGTTGTCGTTGATAAACTCGCCCAACTTATCAGCCGGCACGCCGGCGGGCACGTTGGGATCCAAGACTTCCAAAAAATACCGAAACTGCTTCCGCTCCGCCTCCTCGCGAAACGCGCGAAACGCTTCCAAACTTTGCCGATCCTCTGCGGGACGGTTGACAAAAGTCAGCGAGTAAAGGCCTAAGTCCGCTCCGGGAATCCCACTTGGATTGGGAACGCAGGCCGATTGCCCGCATTGGACGGAATCAATGGAAGCGCTGCGAAACGGTTGCGAAGGTTCCTTAGCGTAGCGGCCGTGTCGAATCGCCCAGATGTCGGTGGAATCATTGGCGCGCGCGGCCGGAGTCACGGCAGATCGCTCAAACAACCGCTCTTTTATGGTCAGAAGTTCGTTCACGGAGGCCGACATCAACATAATGTCCACTACGCCTTGTCGCACGATTTCGCGAATGACGTCCAGAAATTCGGGAAGATTGCGGCAGGGAAACTCCCCGCACGGCCCCATTTCAGGCGAGAGTCGCGCAATCCGCTCTTCATCGGCGGAAAGACTGCGGCGAGCCCCCAACGCACGCACGCCAAAGGCCATGTCCGCGTCCTTGGCGTCGGCAATGACAAAGGCTTTAGAGTTTGAGTCCGCCTTGATTTCCGCCAATTTCCGGTCCAGAGACTTCATCAACTTCTCGCTCGGTATTTATTGCCGGGCTTTTGCCAAAGTTCCCTTCAAGGCGCGAGCAGAATTCTGCAAAGCCGTTCGTTCCTTAGGCCAGAGTTTTAACTCCACATGTTGCAGTATGCCGTCCCGCCCCACCATCGACGGCACGCTCAAACAGACGTCCCGTATTCCATAAGCGCCTTGCACGAGCGAGGAAACGGGAAGCAAGCGCCTTTGATCCAACGCAATGGCGTGAATCACCTCCCGAATGGCCACCGCAACGGCCCAGCCGGCGCCTCCTTTTCGCTGGATCACTTCGGCGCCGCTCTTGCGAGTGCGCTCAAAAACAGCGTTCTGAAAACCAGAATGGCATTCCGCAAAACCCGTCAAGGGAAGGCCATCCACGGTTGCGGACGACCAAACGGGCAACATCGAATCGCCGTGTTCCCCCAAAATCAAGGCCCGCACTTGCGTCGGCGCCAAATTCAAGGCGTCGGCAATCAGCGAAGAAAAACGAGAAGTGTCCAGCATGGTGCCTAATCCTATCACTCGCTCCCAAGGAATGTCCAGCCGTTCCACCGCCAGATGAGTTAGAATATCCACCGGATTGGAAACCACAAACACCTTCGCCTCCTTGGAATGGCCGGCGCGTTGTATGCTTTCCAAAATTTGCAGAAACAGCGCGACATTTCGATTGATGAGGTCCAAGCGCGATTCCTCCGGCTTTCGCCGCAGTCCGGCCGTAATGAGAAAGACGTCCGAATCAGCGGCTCGTTCATAATTCCCGGCGTAAATTCGTGGATCAGCCGCCAGAGCGCTTCCGTGAAGCAAATCCAAAGCCTCGCCTTCGGCCGCGTCCGCATTCGCATCCAACAGTTGAATTTCTGAAACAATCCCCCCCGCCTGCAAGGCAAAGGCCGCGCACGATCCCACTCTGCCGCCGCCCCCAATAATCGTCGTTTTCATGCCAATTTTTTCAAATAGAATTAGAGAAACATCGTTGTTCTGGAATGGAAAGATCCGTTAGAAAAGAAACCGATCCGCCGCCGGGCGCAGTTTATTGTTTCTTCTTCGCTCATCTCAAAATGCCCATCTCAGGTTGACGGGATGCTTGCTCTCGTGTTCGAAGTGTTTTTAGCAGTTCTTGATATTGTTTTTCTATGTCATCAATGGAGGACACTTTTCTTAGATGAACGTCTTTCAGTGAAAAATCCCATTTGATTTCGCCGCTTCTTCTCATGTGAACTTTTTTCTCATTTACAGTCCAAATGTTATTTTTCTTCCTAACAGGGATTGTGTTTTTAGGAGCGAGAGTGAGATAGATATCTTCTGGAGCAATGTCTAACAAAGCCAAAGCGTGCCATGGTCTTTCTACCATGATTCGTTCATGTTGAAAAGTTTTTGTTTTCTTTCCTTGGGTTGCGGTTTTGATTTCGATCATGATGGTGTTATCAATTCGGATGTCCCAGCTTTTTTCCTGCGGGTCGGTCGTTCTGTCGATTTCGACTTTATGCCCGTTTTGCCTGAGGCAGGTCGCCATGAAATTTTCTCCCGCCTCGCCTCTCGCGTCTATTTCGAGATTGGTAATGATTTCGTGAGATCTGTGAATCCACGGATTAATCCGCTCTTTGACGGATTTTTCGATGACGCTAATTAGTATTTCCGATAGTTGACTAGTCATAGTATCCGTTTTCGATTAGCGGTTGTTGAATTAGAGATTTCCTTAGGTTCAGCGCGTTGTTGGTGGATTTGAAAGCAATTCTTGACCAATCCAGATTGAGCATCAGCTTTTTTATCGCTCTTTTTTGTTTATGGATGATTACTCCATAGCCTCGTTTGTGAGGCAGGTCGCTGAATTTTTTGAAGGCTTTCATGTCTTTGTAGCATGTGGACGGGAGATAGACATGACATTTTCCTATTTTGTCTTTGTTTCTGGTAGATGCAGGGGTGCCTCCATTGGATAGCGAATATATGGATGCCCACTTATCGCAAGTTTTCTTGGGTGCAAGTTTTATTTTGTCTTTGTTGATTTTCGTCCAAACCTGAAATAGGCAGGCAATGTCTTTGGGGTCTCCGGTTGGCGTTTCAAAGGCGTCGTTTGGAAGTTCTTCAGAGTGCGCTAATGCGAGTTCTTTGTTGACTCGTTTTCCGGCGACGCCCTTTCCATCGCTGTTGAATAATTGCGGAACGATGAATCCAATCATATCAGCAAACTCGGATGCATAATTTATGAATTGCAAAGCGAGGTGTCCTCTAATTCCAAAAGGGGGATTGCCAACAACGATGAAGCCGTTGGGATGCGGTTTTGGTTTCCAAAGGAGGAAGTCGTGCTTAATGATTTGTTTTTTAACTTTTCCTTTGGGGTCTATGTCAATTCCCGTTCTGTTGTGTTTTGGGAATTCTAAGAAAAACCAACCGCATCCCGCAGATGGCTCAATCCAGTGTTTTTGGGATAAATCTACGCCGATTTTCTGGGCGGTTCTTTTCATCACTTGGCAACAGTATTTTGCGGTTTCCTGCTTGGTGTAAAACTGGTCTCGATCTCGCACTGGGTTGCCGTTGGAAATGAATCCTTGCTCCCCTAGGATTCGTTTGAAGTCACCTTCGTATTGCCACGGCACGTTGTTCGTCTGCAACCATCGGATAATTGCCGGCTTGGAAACTCCGATTCGGGACGAGATTTGACTGATGCCAACTTTCTTCAAAGCCTTTCGGAACAACGCGTTCAGCGTCCGCTCAACGGCAATTCTAGAGGCGTCTTTTGTCGTCATATTCTTACTTCTCTCTTTATTCTATCGTTGTTTTTCTGTTTCGGTCAAAAAGTCTTTCCGTGTTTGGTCAACGGTTTGGAAAAATGCCCATCTTAGTTTAGCGAGGCCTTCTCTTTTATTTGGAATCTTTCCGATATTCTTCTTGATGATCCATTGGAATTTCCATGTATTGATGGACGGCGGCTCTTTGGTGATACAGCAATCCTTTCTCGCCTAATTCTTTCCGCACCTGTTCATTCGTTTTGGTCGAACCTTTGCACCGGTTGCAACGAGAGCAGAGCAATTGTAGGTTATGTATTTCCCAGCCGCCGCGATTGGCTTTCGGATGTTTATGATCTAGTTCTAGATATTCTGGCGGGAAACGATGTTTACAAATCTCACAGTAGTTGCGGTCTTCGGATTTTGTTTGAATCACTAACAACTGGTCTTTGAGTTTCTCAATCTCTTTTTTAGGCGGTTTGTTGTCCTTTCTTTTAGGAAATTTTCTTTTGTCTTTGATGATGTGAACTTTGCCTTTCCAAAGGTCTTGCGTTGTGAGTTTTCCGAGTTGTTCGTTCAACATAGTGATGCGCTCTGGATTGATGTCTATGCCGATCCATTCGCATCCCGCATTCTCCGCCGCAATCAGCGTGGTGGAGCAGCCGCAGAACGGGTCAATCACTAAATCGCCGGGATTGGTGCAAGCTCTGACAAGCCGAGTGTAAAGCTTCAATGGTTTCTGCCCATCCCATCCTTTGCAACGCTCTTTTGCCATTGTGTTTAGCGATGGAATGCACATCACGTTGTCGGGCGTTTTCCCTTTTGGCATTTCCTTGTCCGCTTGTCCGCCCTTGGAATATCGCCAAGCCGTCATCCCGCTCTCGAATGGAACTAGAATGCCGTCGCGGTTGAACTTCACATGCTCGGCGTTTTTGGCGTAGTAGAGGATGGTGTCGTGAGATTTTGCCCAGTTGCGCTTGCCGCGCGATGCGTTCTTATAATACCATACAATCTGATTTCTGAAGTTTTCTTTGCCGAAGATGAAGTCCATGAGCATTCTGAGGTAGCCGTTAGCGGAATGATCGCAGTGGAGGAAGATGCTTCCCGTTTCTTTGAGCAGTTCGTGGCAAAGGAGCAGGCGGGAGGCCATCATTAGCAAGTAGGCTTCCATGCCGTCGGAATGCTGGTTGCCGATAATTTGGCAGAATCTCATCAGGTCTTTGTCTTTGTATTTGATGAGTTCCATTTCCGATCTGGAGATGTCGCCGATTTTCCATTGGTCTTTGTAGGCGCGGGCGGCGACGCCGTCTTCGTCTACCGGGTAAGGCAGGCCCGCCGATTTCTTTTTATCGATTTTGACTGTGTCGTCTTTGCGCATTTGCCCGGAGTTGAAAGGCGGGTCGGTGATGATGGCGTCGGCGATTTCGGCGTTGAGGCCAAGCATCACTTCTCGGTTGTCGCCGATGAAGACGGTTCGGTTTTTGCAATTTAGTTCCATTATTCAATTCCTAATTTGTCGTTGAATTCGTTAGTCGTTTAGTTGGGCCATGATTTGGTCTGTGATTGTTTGGACAAGGGCTTCGGCTTCGGCGTTGAGATTGGCGTTTGCCGATTGGGTTTTCGGCGGCGGGGCGCAGGCGGAGACGGGAGGCCAAGGGTTGTTGTCGCAGAGTTCGCATTCTTTTAGGCCGATGCGCGGGTCTGGGATGCCGAGGTTTTGTTTGATTTTGAGGAGATCTTGCAGTTGCGCCGCGCTGATGGTTTTCAATGGGGCGCCCAGTTGGGAGGCCACCCAAACCGTGCGGCAGTAGGCTTCCAAGATTTCCATTTTGAAGTAGGCGTCTTCGACGTTTAGATGGCTCCAGGAGACGGCGCCGTGATTGCCCATTAGAATGGTGTTGTGATGGTCGGCTAGTTCGGCCACTAGTTTTCCCATCTCCGGAGTGCCCGGGGTTCGATAGGGCGCAATCGGCACTTTGCCGACGAAGACTTCGATTTCAGGGATCATGCAGGTGGGCGGTTCTATGCCGGCGATGGCGTAGGCGGTGGCGTGCGGCGGATGACAATGGACGGTGGCTTTTGCGCGAGGTTGCGCCTTCATGATTTGAAGGTGCATTAGGATTTCGCTGGTGCGCTCTTTTTTGCCGGCTTTTTGGTTGCCTTCCAAATCTACTAAACACAAGTCTTCTGGTTTCATAAAGCCTTTGGACACGAGAGTGGGCGTGCAGAGTGCCAGGTCTTCGGCTGCACGAACGGCGATGTTCCCGCCATTGCCATCGACATAAGCGCGCTGCCACATTCGCTTTCCCGCGTCGCAAATCTGTTCTTTGAGATTGCGCACGGCCGGGGTGTGAAAGAAGGCTTCCAATTCGGCGGAAGAACTGGAGGAAGAAACTTTTTGAGGAGGCGAAGGAGCGGAAGGCGTTGGAGATAATTTTGCGGCGGCGGAAGAGGCCTTGTTGCCGTTGGCCTGCCGGCGACGGAGCGTTTCCCGCGCCAAGGGCGTCAAGAGGGCGTTTGCGGGCAGGTCTTCGGGCGATCCTCCTTTCTCGAACAAGGCTTCGACGTCTCGCGCGCTGATGATCGGTTTCATGGTTTTGGAGAATAGAAAATCTTGTCGATCAAGGCCGCGTTGATAGCATCTATCGGCGTTGGCGCGTCAAAGGGCGAAGACGCTTCTCTGCCTTCGACAAAGCCGATTTGGTCGCCCAATCCGCCGCCAAGATCGTCGAAGACGACTAATGATGGTTCTTTGCTGATTTGAGGTTTTGAGTGTTCTTGCTGTTGCAGTTCCTCTCGACCACAGGGGCTTATGAGCAACCAACGCGCTCCTTTCAAGCGGGGCGTTGTTTTGTTGAGAGTGACGCGGCCGATGACGGTTCCGATTTTCATGGCTTCTTGGTTTGGATGAGTTGGTCGACAATTCCGGCAATCATCATGCGCGCCGGGCTTTTGGGATCGTTCACGGCTTTTTTTGCGGCGGCGCCGTCCGAAGAGACGATCACTTTTTGGCGCAGTCCGGCTCCCCAAGGATCCACGGCGATGATGGGAACGCCTTCGGCGTCTCCGGCGGCATTCATCGGCTGGCAAAGGATCAGACGCCGTCCGCGCAGGCTTTTGTGTTTTCGCGTCGCCACCACGTTACCTTCCACACGGGCGAGGAACATCAATAAATCCTCAGGTTGTCGACCATGACGCAGCGGCGCACGCGGGAGAAGGTCTGCGGATTGGTGACGCCTTCGCCGGTCGGTGTGGCAATGGAATAGCTCAGGTACCCTTCTCCGCCCAAACCCAAGCCCGCCATGCAAGGCCCGTTTTTGATGAACAAGGTTGTGTCCAAGGCGCGCGCCATGGCCGTCATGTGATTTACGTTCTGCGAGTGAATCATGGAAGTATGCTTGTATTGGCGCTCCGCCGCTTTGCTTGCTTGGATTCCCGCTTCCACGCTGGGTACGCGCACGACGGGCAAGAACGGCATCATCTGCTCTTCCCTAACAAAGGGATGCTCGGCGGAGGTTTCGGCAAAGAGCAGTTGCGTTCCTGCCGAGAGACGAACTCCGGCCGCTTCGGCCAGCACTGCGGCGTCTTTCCCAATCAGGTTTTTGTTCACGGACGGTTCCGGCTCTCCGGTTCCCTTCTCGTTTTGAAAGGAGAAGGCGGCTTGGGTCAATCGTTCCACTTGAGGGTCGCGCAATCGGCAGGCGCCGGCTCTTTCAAGCGCCGCCATGAAGGAATCGGCTACTTTGTCCAGCGCGAAGACTTCTTTTTCGCCAATGCAAAGCAGGTTGTTGTCGTAAGAGGCGCCTTGGATCACCGCCCCCGCCGCCCGTTTCATGCAGGCGCTTTCGTCCACCAAAACGGGAGGGTTTCCCGGCCCGGCGCAAACAGCGCGCTTGCCCGTCTGCATGGCCGCTTTTACTACTCCCGGTCCCCCGGTCACGCACAAGAGCCGAACCGCTTCGTGTCCGCACATTTCTTGAAAAGAATCCAAAGTAGGCTCTTCTATGATGCAAATGAGATTGCGGATGCCAACCTCGCGCTCGACTGCTTGATTGAAAGCCCGCACCGCCGCCGCCGCGCAACGAGAAGCGGCAGGATGAGCGTTGAAGACGACGGCGTTGCCCGCGCCGACGATGTTGACCACGTTGCCCGCCAAAGTGGGGATGGAATGGGTGGAAGGCGTAACGGCCCCCACGACGCCGAATGGCGCGTATTCTTCCATTGTGAGGCCGTGATCGCCGCTCCGCCCGGAGGGACGCAACCATTCAACCCCCGGCACTAATCGGATGATTTCAAGCTTTTCAATTTTGTGATCCAACCGGCCAATCTTGGTTTCTTCCAACTCAAGACGCCCCCAAGACTCCGCATTGCCCGCGCACAGCGTTTTGACAATTTCCTCGACTTTGCGGCGAGCTTGGATTCCTTTTTTTTGCAAGTCCAAATAGGCGGCGCGAGCCGCTTCGCAGGCTTCGGAAGCGGCAGCAAATACGCCGTTAGCACCACTGCGGTCTCGTGACGGCGCAAGGCTACGACGCGGCTCGCCGCCGGATGAGGCGGCTGGTTGGCCTTCCAAGCGTTCCAACACTTCTGCCACAACCTCGCGTATCAACGATTCATTCAATGCGTCCGCCATTTACAATTTCCCTCTCTTTTTGGCCGACTGGAAATGCGGCCGGCAATTTTTGCTATTGTCTGGAATGGAAAATTTGTTTTCCAAATACATCCACCGTGTCAACGATTCCAATGATGACGGCGTCCACGGGCGCGGACTTCATATTGGGTGCCAAGCGCGCGCTGCTGCCTTGGCAAAACAGCACCATTTCTCCTTCTCCGGCGCCAACGCTGTCGACGGCCACAATGGTGTTCTTCCCCGGGCGAAGTTGGGCGGGGTTCTGGCTATCAACCAACTGAGGACGCAACAACAGCAGTTTGCGTCCGTTCATCGACGGATCCTTCTTGGTCGAAACGACCGCTCCTTCCACTCGGGCCAAGAACATAACGGTTTACTTTCGGCGGGGAAGCACCACGTCTGTGTCCGCGTGCGGCCGAGCGATGACGTGAACGCTCACCAACTCACCGCCTATTGCCTTGATTGCTTCGGCGCCGGCCTCCGTGGCCGCCTTTACCGCTGCCACGTCGCCCACGACCACCGAAGTGACTAAGGCGCTGCCAACTTTTTCCATTGGCCCGGCCAGCTTCACGTTAGCCGCTTTCAACATAGCGTCCGTGCCTTCTACCAACGCCGTCAATCCGCGCGTTTCCATCATTCCAACTGCTTGATTTGCCATATTGCTTTTTAATTGCAAAGTTCGTTGTTTTCCAAAAATCGCTTCACTTCCCGCGCCACTACCCATTCTTCGTTAGCGGGGATAACAAATATCTTCGTCTTCGAATCCGGCGCGCTAATCTCGCCCTCAACGCCTTGAATCAACCGGTTTTTTTTCGCGTCCAATCGAATTCCTAATTGATCCAGGCCGTCGCAAACGCCCTCTCGAATCTCTGCGCGATTCTCCCCAATGCCTCCCGTGAAGGCCAAGGCGTCCACTCCGTTCAATAATAAATAGAAAGAACCCATCCAACGCCGGGTTTCATATACCAAAAAATCGAGCGCGAATTGCGCAGATTCTCTTCCGGACTCGGCCCGCGCTTGGATGTCCCGGATATCGCTTTGGCCGCCAGACAATCCCTTCAACCCGGCCTCCGCGCAAAGTTGCCTCTCGACCTCCTCCACCGTCAACCCGGCTTGCCTCATAACGTGCAAAACGGCAAACGCATCAACGTCGCCAACGCGGTTGTTTTGGGGCAGACCCGACTGCGGACTGTACCCCATGCTGTTCCCAATCGCCACACCGTCTCGAATGCCCGTTACCGACGAACTGCCTCCTAAATGACAGGAAATCACCCGCAGGCTGGGTTGACGGATCGGCGTTCTGCCCTCATCGGCGTATAGACGCCGCGCCCGCTCCGCCACGTCGCCTCGCCCCAGAAGCTCCGCCGACCGTTCTGCGATAAACTTGTGACTAGCGCCGTGAAATCCCCAACGGCGCACGCCAAACTTTCTCCACGAATCTGGAACCGCATAGCATTTAGCGGTATCTGGAATCCATTGGTAAAAGGCCGTCTCAAACAAAGCGATCAACGGCGTTCCCGGCAGTTGCTCCGAGAAGACGCGAATGCCGGCAAGATACGCCGGATTATGCGCCGACGCCGCCGCTTTTCCCGCTTCCATCGCCTCCAAAACCGCTTCGTCCACACGCACGCACCCGCTCACGCCCTCAGCCAACACCGTTTTGAAACCAACCGCCGCAAGATCGCCAAAGGACTCGACGCACCCATCTCGCTTCAAATCCTCCAGACAAGCATCCACCGCCTTGCGGAAATTTTCCACCCGCTCAAAGCCTCCTTGCGCGACCAACTCTCCCTCTCCCGCAAAATCAAAAAGCCGATACTTCAGGGAAGTCGACCCCAAATTGACGACTAAGATTTTCATGCCGCGCTTTTTTCGCCAATTCTCCGCGCGCTTATTTCAACCATTCGCCCAGCCCGCCCAGTTCTTCATGCGGACGGGGAATCACCTGCACGCTCACCACTTCGCCCACCTGCGCTGCGGAAGCCGCCCCGGCATCCGTGGCCGCCTTCACGGCCGCCACGTCGCCTCTGAAAAAGCCGGTGACAAAACCGCTGCCTACCTTTTCCCAACCGCTCATTGTGACGTCAGCCGCCTTCAGCGCCGCGTCACAAGCCTCCAACAACGCGCACAGCCCGCGCGTCTCAATCATTCCCAATGCTTGTTGTGCCATAAATTTAACCTTTCTTATCTTCGTATACAATCTTACCGTTCTCACCAATCCATCGCTCAGAAAACCCAACGTGAGAAATTTCATTCCCACTTCCGTCTAACTGACGCTCTGTCTCTCGAACAACTATTTTAGGATCTAATTCGTAGATAATTTTCACCCGCATCTGATTGTGTTTGTAAAACACGGCATAGTAAATTTTGTCGTTTCGTCGAATCCGATTCAGCGACTCTTGTCTTTTTTCATCTGGCCTCCTGAACATTCTGTTCAGTTGTCCGGAACCACCTTCTTTGCAGGACAAGTATTCATATACCTGCGAAGGATTCTTTGAGTTTCTAGCATCCGCGCCGCGTTTCGCCGTAATCAGTTCATGTCCCAAAATATTTGCAATCACCATCTCTTTGACAAGGCCGGGTTGCAAAAGATTGTGAATACCGACTGTTCTCGCCATTTCTGCAGCTTTCATAACCAAGTCAATGATTTTTCGATATATCTCACGAGCCATGGAAAAACTCGCTAACAGTGAAATCCCCGCCCATAGAAGCCAGTCGGGTATCAGCCTTTTCGACGAATTCCGGACAAAGTTCAAAGGCTAAGTAGTCTCGATTGTTCTTTTTGCAAACTGCGGGACAAGTGCCGACTCCGGCAAAAGGATCCAAAACCAAGTCGCCTTCCAAAGAGCTTGCAAGAACAAGCCTTTCGATTAACCTCTCCGGCTTTTGAATGGTATGAAGCGCGTCTCGCGAAATCAACTCTTTCGACTTGTAAGTAAGCTGTTTGATATCCCCCCAAACATCCCCGGGATTTTTTCCCTTCTTATTGAATTTTGTCTTCCCGTATCGACCGTTTTTTACCGAAGGAACTTTTTCGCAACGAGTTCGATGCTCTAGTTCAACCAGCTGAGGCACGCGGATTTCATCTAGATTATAGCAACGAGGCTTTCTCCCTTTGACGAAGTAGGCAATGATATCGTAGTTGTTCGTATAACTCAATCTTCCCTGGGCCAGGCGGCTGGGTTGATACCAAACAATTTTTGACTTAAGATTTAAGAAAGGGCGGTAGTCGATAAAGTCAATACAATTGGGTTTGCCAAAAAGGTATAGCGCGCCGCCATCTCTTAGCTTCATGGAAAAACGTTGGATTAGATCAAGGTTGAACTCCTGAATCGACGGTATCCGATCCCAGTCGTTTTGTGTCACTCCATACGGGCCGTCGCACACAATCATATCCACCGACTCATCCTCGACCTTTCTTATAAGATCGAAGGCGTCGCCGCAGTAGATTTGGTTTCTGCCAAGCATAACTAGCTTTGTTCGTTCTGAGAGTTTCTCGGCTATCTTGCGTTCTTCCACACTGCCTTTGCGTTTTGATTTCGCTCCACTCATTTCTCATCTAACCACGGGTAGCTCAGAGCAATCCTAAGAGGAAGCACTGATGGAATGCCAAAAATAACTGCTAACGCCCAGTCAATCTTTATTTGCTGAGAAATACTCACGAGGAACGTGATTCCAAAAACCGCAATTGTCAGACAAAAAATCACAAGGATAATCGATCCTACAATTTTCCAGAATCCCCATAGAATTCCTTTGCTATCTGTCTTCATATCCGATCCCGCACATGTATTCCCAGTCTATCTATCTCTGTCAGTATGCTTGTAATCTTTTTTCCTTTTTGCCGCTGGGGGACTCCAAACAAACAGCGCTTTTGTTATTGACGGCCTGCGGATGTTTTGGGTGGTT
The DNA here is from genome assembly GCA_965203425.1 of Limisphaerales bacterium. GTDB lineage: Bacteria > Verrucomicrobiota > Verrucomicrobiia > Limisphaerales > AAA164-E04 > UBA2970. The sequence goes on from OZ241891.1 coordinate 2,794,226, forward strand.
GGGCGGTATCCACAAATCGTTTTAATAAGTCTTCATGCGGCCGGGCCAAAATGTGCGAGCTGACCAGTTCTCCCACTCGGCTGGCGGCGTTGGCTCCGGCGTCGACGGCCGCCTTCACGCTGCCGACGTCGCCTCTTGCCAGCACGGTGATGAATCCGCCCCCGATGGGGATGGATTTGACGAGACGCACGTTCGCGGCTTTGACCATTGCGTCGCTCGCTTCCACGGCGCCGACGTAGCCTTTAGTTTCGATCATTCCTAGCGCTTCACTCATAAGTTTTGCTTTGTTAAATTGTTGCTCTTTTGTTCCAAAATTTTGCAAAGGTTAGCATTCTTCTATTTCAAAATCAAGCAAGGATTTCGCAAAAACTATCCGGCTGCAGATGACAGGCGTTCCCTTCGTCCGTATCCACGTGCACTTCCAATTTGGAATCCGAGTCCACCCGGACGAGCATTTTTTCCAAAGTCAAGCCGCAAGGGCCGTCGATGCGCAAGCGCACTTCCCTTCCCCCGCCGGTTTTGTAAAAGTCCGCGTCCTCCGGTCCCATGTGAACGTGCCTCAAAGCCCGAATGACTCCTTGTTCCATTTTGAAAAAACCGGCCGGCCCCATCAACATGGCGCCCGGCGTTCCTTCTATTTGGCCGGAGCAACGCAAGGGAATCTCAAATCCAAGCGCAATCGCATCTGTGTAGGCCAATTCCACTTGATTCGCCGCGCGGCAAGGCCCCAGAATTCGAAGATTGGAAATGACCCGGCTTCGCGGACCAATCAGCGTCACCGTCTCTTTGGCCGCAAACTGCCCTTCTTGATACAACCATTTGAGCGGCTGCAATTGATGCCCCTTGCCGAACAGAGATTCCACGGTTTCTGAGGTAAGATGGCAATGCCGAGCGCTTACGTTGACGACGAGCGGATTTGGCGCCTTTGCCGCACGGGGCGCCGTCACCGACATCCGCGCGTAAACCGCCTGCCGAACCAGATGTTCCACCAAAGCCCGATGTGCCGCTTTCTTTGCCATCCGCAAAAATCCCTCGCGCTTAAAATTGCGCAAATCGCTGCCACTTGTCAAATTTTTCTTTCATTATCCTTCCAAATCAATTATTAATATAAACGGATTTGGCAATGAAACGGAAAGTTTTGAAAAAAAGCGCCATGCAAATTGAGGAGAGGCGCATGCTTATTGAAGACTATTTGCGAAGGAAGGGGATCGCTTCTCTGGAAGAGGTCGCCGAGATAGTCGGCATTTCTCTTTCGACGGTTCGTCGGGATCTCGACTTCATGGCGGAGGGGGGAATCGTGAAACGCACTCACGGAGGCGCTGAGATGGCGGCTCCGTATCTCAATGACGAAGCGGCTCTCAACGTCCTAATCCAAAAGGGCGAAAAGGCTCTTTACAGCAAAAAGAAGCCGAAGTTGCCGAAGATTGACGATCTTGCCTTCGCTTCCCGCAACATTTATCAACACAAGGAAAAGAAAGCCATTGGCAAGGCTTGCGCCGACCTCATCGATCTCAACCAAAGCGTCATCATCGACGCCGGAACGACGACCTACCACGTCGCTCGCGCTCTCAAATCAAAAACGCCGCAAATTATTACGAACTCCCTGCCGGTCGCCAACTGTTACACGAACGCCTCCGACGTCGAAATCTTGGTTTGCGGCGGCGTAATCTATCCGCCTCTGGGCGTTCTCGTCGGGCCTTTGGCCGTCAAAACCTTTTCCGAAATGCACGTCGACATCGCCGTTATGGGCGCCGGAGGCATTACTATGGATGGCGTCACTAACTCGCACGGCCTGCTGATCGACATCCAACGCGCTATGATTCGCGCCGCTGAGAAAGTGATATTCTGCTTGGATAATACCAAGTTCGGGCGCCGCTCTCTCTCCCGCCTTTGCGATCTGTCCGCAATCGATTCGGTTGTCACCGACACCGGCGTTTCCTCAAGTCTTCTGAAACGACTCCAAAAGGCCGGCGTCCACGTCGTGTTTGCCAAGCCAAGAAAAACAAAATCCGCGCGTCCAAAGCCAGCGCAAGATTCTCCTTGATTTTTATGGCGTTGTCCAAAGAAGAGATCGTCAGAAAACTGGTAGAACCGGGAATCATCGCCGTGGTGAGGGCTCGTTCGCAACTGCAAACCGCGCCGTTGGCAAAGGCGTTGGCGGACGGGGGCATTGTTGCGGTGGAGATTACAATGACGACTCCCAATGCTCTAGAGGCCATTCGGGAAACCGCTGAATTGCTGGGAACGAGCGCGATGGTGGGCGTAGGCACGGTGTTGGATGCTCAAACTGCTCGGTCGGCGATTCGGGCGGGGGCGCAGTTTGTGGTGACGCCGGTTCTAAAACCGCAAATAGTAGATGCGGCGCACACCGCCGGCAAACCAATTTTGTTGGGCGCTTATTCGCCATCGGAAGCGCAGGCGGCTTTTGACACGGGCGGCGACTTTGTCAAACTATTTCCCGCCGACGGACTGGGCGCCGGATACATTCGATCAATTCTCGCTCCGCTGCCTCACCTCAAAATTGTCCCAACGGGCGGCGTCCGTTTGGAAACGATGGAAAGTTTCCTAAAAGCGGGATGCGCCGCCTTGGGCGTGGGTTCCTCCATGATTACCAAGGAGATTCTTGAGCGGAATGATTGGGAGCGGTTGCGGAAAAACGCCGCTGCTTATGTCCAAAAAATCCGAGAAATCCGTCGCCGCTTGCTGCATGCATTGGACGAGTAAATCTTACGGTTTTTGCTTTGGATAGAATTGCCGTTGATGATTCTGCGCCAATTTTTGAAGCCGTTCAGCAATATCTGGGTGTTGCGCAAGGACGTTCGTTTTTTCGCCGGGATCGGCCCTCATATCAAAGAGGGACAAACCGATCTGGGCTTGGCGATACTTGCCGGGCATTCCGTTCTTTCCCGGTTGGACGAGTGTGCGGTAGTTATGAGGCAGATGCAGTTTCCATTTTCCGTCGCCGCTCAGCACTCCTTGAAACTCCGAGCCATTGGAAAAAGGGTAATAAGCATTCGGGTTTTTGGCGCCGGGTTGGCCGAGAATCCAGTTCCAAACGTTCTTTCCGTCCACTGGATTGTCCGGTAAATCAGCGCCAGCCAAGGCCGCCAAAGTGGGCAGAACGTCCAGAGAGGAAAAGGCATTCGAGGAGACGGCACCCGCCGGGATGGCTGAAGGATATTTGATGATGCAGGCGCTCCGTATGCCGCCGTCAAACGAAGTTCCCTTCGCTTCTCGATACGGGGTTTTGCCCGCCCGGTTGCCGTAGGAAATCCAAGGGCCATTGTCTGAAGTGAACAAAATCAGCGTGTTTTGCGAGAAGCCTTTGGCGTCCAGCGCTTTGACAATCTGCCCGACGGACCAGTCCAGTTCCATCATCACGTCGCCGTAAAGTCCGGTGGAGGATTTGCCCCGGAACTTGTCGCTGCAAAAAAGCGGCACGTGCGGCATGGAATGCGGCACGTAAAGAAAAAACGGCGCGTCGCTTTGACGCCGGATGAAGTCCACCGCTTTTTCGGTGTACCAAGTTGTCAGGTGGGTTTGGTGCTTCTTGGTCACTCGTTTTATGGTCACCTTCCCGTTTTCCCAATATTGCAGGGGAAACCGTCCCCAGTATTCTGGATTTCCGGGATGAAACTCCCACATGTCGTTGGAATACATCAGCCCGGCGGATTCGTCGAAGCCCCTTGCGGGAGGCCGGGTTTCGGGGCGGTCTCCCAAATGCCACTTGCCAAATACGGCCGTTCGGTATCCGCGGGGCTTCAACACTTCGGCAATGGTGAAGTATTTAGGGTCTAGGCCTTTTGCGTTCGGCGGATGCGCGCCGAATACTTTTGTTCGGCCGGGATAGCAACCAGTCATCAGCGCCGCGCGGGAAGCCGAGCATACTGCCTGAGGCACGTAGAAGTTTAGGTACCGGCATCCGGCGCCGGCCAAACGGTCGACGTTCGGAGTCGGATAGTTCGGCTGGCCAAAGGGTTCAAAATCACTCCACCCCGAATCATCGAGGAAGATCACGACAAAGTTGGGAGGACGGTCTTCTGCCCGCGCCGAAGCGGATGCGACAGCCAAACAAAGGGAAAGCGCGAATGCAAACTTGGGAAATTTGTGAGTCAACATGACCCGAAGAATAACAGATTCCGCCGACAATACAACTTGAGGATTTTTGTTATCAAGGCTTGCCGAATAAGTTTTTCCCGTAGCCTTAGTTGCCGCGGATGGGGAAACTGATTAGACTAAAGCGCGTGATTCGGAACGTCATTTTTGATTGGTGCGGCACGCTGGTGGACGATTTAGAAGCCGTTTGGAAAGCCACCAACAAAACTTTTGAAAAGTCGGGAATTCATCCGCTTTCTCTGGAGACGTTTCGCCGGGAGTTTGCATTGCCTTTCCGTCCGTTTTACGAACGTTATATTCCGCACGTTTCCGAGGCGCAGCTCGAAACATGGTTTTTGGAAGCCTTTCATCAGGAAATGGATTCCGTCAAACCGTTTTCACATTCGCTGGAGTTTTTGGAGTTCTGCCATCAACGGGGAATTTTAATGTTCGTTCTCAGCTCCATTCACAAGGATCATTTTGCGCAACATCTCAAAATCACGCGCTTTGGCGATTATTTTCAAAAAGCCTACGTCGGCGTTCGGGACAAACGGGATAAACTGGAAGAAGTTCTGGAAACGCACGGATTGAATTCCTCAGAAACACTCTTCATCGGAGACATGCAACACGACGTCGAGGCGGCCAAACGCCACGCCGTCTGCTCTTGCGGCGTTTTGACCGGTTTCAACACCTTCGGCCAACTTCAAGAACAAGAGCCCGATCTGATAGTAGAACACCTCGGCGAGTTGCAACGCCTTTTGCAAAACCATGACGGTTCTTTGTCCCCAAACAAAAAACCGTCTGCCCCCGGTCGGCAGCCGCCATTCGCAAAAACAGAGTTTCCCGTTCCCACAGTCGGCGCTTTGATTTTCAATTCATCCAACCAAGTCTTCATGTTGCAAACCCATAAGTGGTCCGACAAGTGGGGCATTCCCGGCGGCAAAATCCGATGGGGCGAAACAGCAGAAGAAGCACTGCGCCGAGAAGTGTTGGAAGAGACAAACCTCTCGGTCGAAGACATTCGGCTGGTTCTGGTTCAAGACGCTGTCCGCCCGCCTGAATTCTATCGACCGGCGCACTTTCTCCTCCTCAACTACACCTGCCGCGCCCTCCCTCCCTTGAATCCTTGCCTCAACCATGAAGCCCAGGCCTTCCAATGGGTTTCCCCACAAGAGGCCTTAGAAATGAATCTGAACAACCCTACCCGCAAACTGATCCACGCAGTCAACCACCACCGGGCAAACAAACCAGCAACCACAACCTTCCCCAATCCGCCTTCCCATGAAACCGACAAAATTATCATTGAAGAAATAGAGATTCCTTTTCGGATTGGCGTTCCCGACGAAGAACGAACCAAACCACAGATTCTCCGCCTTTCCATCGTCATCGAACATCCTCTGCAAACAGCCGCACTCTCCGATGACTTGTCGCAGACAATCGACTACGCAACCCTTGCCGACGAACTCGCCTCCTTTGGCAAAGGCAAAGAATGGAAGTTGCTGGAACGACTCGCTCACGACCTCGCCCTTTGGATTCTTCGCCGCTTCGGCGCAGAGCGAGTAACGGTGGAAGCCAAAAAATTCATCCTTCCCAACGCCCGCCACGTAGCCGTGCGACTAACTCGATCCAAAGACGCTTTGAAAAGAGCCAATAATGAATCATTCCAGCGAAGAAATCACAGCCAAACAACCCAAACAAATTCAATCAACCTTCCTCCAATGAAACCGTAGAAGAACAAAACTTTTTCTCTCGACTTTTCCTGCTTTGACCGTTACTTTGGTTAGAACTTTGTTTTTATTCAAAAAATGGACGGAGTAAATCATAAGCAAAAAACAATGAAATACCGATTAGCATTAGTATTAAGTTTATGCGGCTCGCTCAGCGGGCTGGCAATCGAAAAGACAGACTTGGAAGACGCGTCCACCAAACGCAGTTACGGACTAGGCGCAAACTACGGCAAATCATTGAGCCGCGGATCCATCGAAATCAACGTCCAAAGTTTCATGGACGGACTAAAAGACGGAATCGCCGGCAAATCCCTGCTCACAGACACGGAAATTCAAGCCGTAATCGATTCCATCAACCAAGAAATCCGCGAGAGACAAAAACGCAAACAAGAAGAACTCGCCGCAAAAAACAAAAAAGACGGAGAAGATTTCCTCGCGGCCAATAGCCAAAAAGAAGGCATCGTCGCTCTTGCTAGCGGATTGCAATACAAAATAATCCGAGAAGGAAACGGCGCCATCCCAAAAGCAACCGACAAAGTCAAAGTCCACTACAAAGGCACCTTGATTGACGGAACGGTTTTTGACAGCTCCTACAAACGCGGCGCCCCGGCGGAATTCTTTGTGCGCGGCGTCATCAAAGGATGGACAGAAGCCCTGCAACGAATGAAAACCGGCGCAAAATGGCAACTCTACATTCCCTCAGAACTGGCTTACGGCGAGCGAGGAACAGCCACCATCGGCCCCAACGCAACGCTCCTCTTCGACGTGGAACTGCTGGACATTACAACGACTCCCAAACCCAAGCCCAAACCAATCACCAGCGACATCATCCGAGTCCCCTCCGCCGAAGAAATGGAAAAAGGCGACAAACCCGAAGTGATCAAAGCTGACGAAATCGACGACTACATCGAAAAAGAGAAAAAGAAGAAAGAGCAAGAAGCAAAAGCCAAAGAAGAAGCCGGCAAAGATGCAAAAGACGCCGACGCCACCGCAGAAGACACAACTTCAACAGAGGAAAAAAATCCTAACCCATCCCAAGAAAATCCCGCCAACAAAGAACAAAAAGAACAAAACGACGCCAACAACCCCTAGTTATTAGCGGGGGGAGTGGTGTTTTTTGCGGGTTGTATGTGTGTGGTTGGTGTTTTCAAAGTTTGTGGATTGGGAAGGGGAGAGGGAGATGGGATTAGGAAGATGGATGGGATGGCAAAGGTGAGGAGATGGGCAAAGAAGGGGGAGTGGTTGGTCGCTGGTGACTAACTGCTGGCGTTTGGGTTGTTGGCTGTTGGGGATTGATGGCGGCAGCGGACTGGGAAGTTAGGGATGGCGGAGTGGAAAGTTCTAGATTTAGGGTTTGTTCAGTCAGTGGGTGGTTGAGCGTCGAGTGGAAATAGAAATTGGCAAGGTTTTGGGTTGTGGTTTTGCCGGGTGATGGATTGGATCGGTTATTTTTGCAATTTCTTACGGTTAGTCGGGCAAAGAGTGCTGGAAGAAAAGGGATTTGTCATTTGTTCGAGGTGTGGCGAAATGCCGGGGCTGGAATGATTGTTCGGCTTTTGGCAGAGTTTGTTTGTGTTTTCTCGGGTCGTTATTGTTCCTGATAAGTTCAAAGGGACGTTGACTGCGGTGGAAGCGGCCAGAGCGATTGCGAGGGGTTGGCGCCGCGTTCGGCCGAGGGATCGTATAGAATTGATTCCAATGAGTGACGGCGGGGATGGTTTTGGGGAAACCGTTGCTCTGCAAGAACAAGGGCGGAGGCGGCGGCTCAAAACGGTCAACGCCGCCGGACAGTCCATTTGGGCGCCGTGGTGGTGGGTTTCTCGATCGAGCATGGCGATTATCGAGACGGCGAGGGTTGTGGGGTTGGCGCAGTTGCCTGCGGATAGGTTTCATCCTTTTGATTTGGATACGTATGGTTTGGGGATCTTTATTTCGAAGATTCTTGAGCGGGAGATTGTGGCGAGGCTTTTGATTGGGCTTGGTGGGAGCGCAACTAATGACGGCGGTTTTGGGATGGCTCGATCGCTTGGTTGGCAGTTTCGGCGGGGGAATGGGGAAAGGATTGTTCGATGGCCGGAGTTGACGGCGTTGGAGGCCATTGTTTCTCCGATTCGCAGGGCAAAAGCTTTGGAGGTTGTGGTGGCTGTTGACGTGCAGAATCCCTTGCTTGGGGCGGAGGGGGCTTCGCGGATTTATGGTCCGCAGAAGGGGTTGCGGGAAAGAGATATGCACTTGGCGGAGGCTTGCTTGGCGAGTCTTTCCGAATGCTTTCAGAGGCAGACGGGAAGGTTGGAAGCGCATCGTCCCGGCGCCGGCGCGGCTGGAGGATTGGGCTTTGGTTGTTATGCGTTTCTGGACGGGAAATCGCGCTCGGGTTTTGAGGTGTTTGCCGAAAGTGCTCGTCTGGATCGGCGATTGAGCCAAGCGGACTTGGTTCTTACGGGGGAGGGCGCTGTGGATCGGTCTTCTCTGATGGGGAAGGGCGTTGGACAAGTGGCCAAGTGGTGCCGCGATCATCAAAAACCGTGCATCGCGCTGGGAGGCAAGGCGTCGCAGAGTTTGGCGGCGGGTTTTTGGAAACTTTACGCCATTGTGCCGGAAGTGGCCGAGAAAAGGGCGGCATTGGAAAAGCCGCGCTTTTGCCTTTCTCAACTGGCGGAGAAAGCGGCGCGGGAATGGGGAGAGCAAGCCAAAGCGGCAAAGAAACGAAAAAGGAGCGCCATCCGCTAGATTCCTCGATTCGCCCTCCAAAGAAGAAAACAGCCAAGCCCTTGGAAAAGAAAGTTGGGTAGCCAGATGATGAGTTCGGGTCGCCATTCCGGCCGTGCTTCCAGGCTTTGGACGAAAATCGGAAATGCGTAGTAAAGGGTTAGGAGAAGCATGGAGAATCCGATGTTGCGCCAGTGAGATCGAATGCCCAGCGGGATGCCGACGAGGACGAAGCTGAAGCACGCAAACGAGAAGGCTATCTGATGATGCATTTGCACTTTGACGGGTGTCACAATTTCCACTTTCTTTTGGTTGATGGCTTCTGCGCCGTCCGTTGCGTCTGTCGTTTTTTCGGCGCCCATTCGGATGTCCAGTTCGGTTTGGAGTTGAGACCAAGTCATGTGGCTGATCTTCGGCTTGCGGCGCTGGTCGGGACGATCTTGAATCTGGATTGTCTTTGAGTGCCATACGCCGAGGACTTCCAGCAATTGCCAGTCGTCTTCTTCTCGATGGCGAACCAATCCGGTTGCATTGGTTAATGTGATCTGGAGACGGCGGTTTTCGTTGTCGATGTCGAGGCGGCCGAATGGAGCAGAGTGGTCGCCGACGATCTTGTCGTCCGAGAGTTCGAAGACGCGGATTTCTTGAAGCACATCGCCGGTTTTTTTGCCGATGTAAATATAGTATCCGGGAATTTCTTCGATCAAATCCCCTTCGGTGAGCCAGTTGGCTGCGGCCTGAAGGTTAACGCCGTGGATAAGATCCTTGCAGGCGTCTCGGCAAAGAGGGCCAATGCGAAGATTGATCATTGCGCAGACGCCGCTCAAAATCAGGCTTAATACGATTACCGGAAAGGCGACGTGCAACAAACTGACGCCGCTGGAACGCAACGCCGTCAACTCTTGATCGGCGCAAAATCTGCCGAAAAAAAGCAGCACCGCCGTGAACAGGCCGATGGGAAGGGCAAACGCCAGGAGGTAGGGGAACAGAAATCCGAGCGCCTTCAAAACCAAAGCCAGCGGCGCTTGCTGGTTAACAAGCAACGGGACGATTTTTTTAAGCACGTTCCCAAGAAGCAACACGAAAGTGAAGACCGCCACGGCCAGCAACAAGGTCGCCAAAACTTGCTTTGTGATATAAGTGTAAATAGTGCGCATCCGCTCCTTAAACTTTTGCGCAACTCGACCTTTGTTCAAGCAAAAAGGCGTTCTGAAGGCCTCGATCGGTTCAATAAAGGAGTTGAAATGAAGGAGGAAGGATGCGTGACTGAAAAAATTTGAGTGTCCATTTGGAAGGAAAAAGCTCAATCTTTCTTAAAAAGCAAAAACAGGTGTTGTATGAGCCGGTATCCTACCGTTAAATGTCCGACTTGCCGAAAGCAAGGGCAATGGTTAGAAGAATCTTATGGACCGTTCTGTTCTACTCGGTGCAAAAGGATTGACTTGGGAAAATGGTTTGACGAAGAAATGGCAATTGAAGGGACTCTTTTGCGGGAAGGTTCAGCCGAGGATTCCGTCGATTGGCCAATCGACGACGGCCTCAAGCATCCGGATTGAAGTGGTCCGAATCTTTCTAAAGCCGGCAGTTCAAGGTTGCAATCGCCCGCCGAAGTTGGCTATGAATCCGCCATCGCAAGTATGAACTTAAACGACACTCAAAAAATCGCCGTGCGGGAATGGATCGACGCCGGATTGGATCTTTCCAAAATACAATCCAAATTGAGCGCAGAGTTCGGCATCCGCCTGACTTACATGGAAGTTCGGTTTTTGGTGGACGATTTGGGAATCGTGCCGCGGGATGTTGAAACTGCGGTTTCCGACGAAGCCTCCAATTTGAATACTCCTTTGCCCGGAGAATCACCGGCCAACGCCCCCGCTGGCGGCGTTTCCATCACGGTCGATCAGATTACTCGAGCCGGCGCCCTTGCCAGCGGCCGTGTGACGTTCCGCGACGGCAAAGGAGCGGCTTGGAGTCTCGATCAACTAGGACGGCTGGGATTGTCCCCTGATGAACAGGGATACAAACCGACCCAAGAGGACTTTATGAACTTCCAAATGGAACTTCAGAAAAAGCTGTCCAATTCGCGTCTGTAATTCCGCCGATGCGGACGAAAAAAACGCCGCGCAGGCGGCCTTGCCCAACAAACAGTGTTGACTTGAAAGATCAAATTGGTTAATTTACCGCTTTCGTTACATAACAAAGAAGATAATCTTATGGCTAAAATTGTTCCTTTAATCAGTTCCGGGGTCGCAGGCCCGCTTGGCGTGTTGCATCTCCCCCGTTTATGGCAGAAAGTCTCCCTCGAAGCCGCCGGCAAACTAGCCGACGGCTATCCCTGTTGCGGCGACGGCTACGACCAAATGGTTCTGGACGGGCTGGGCTTGGAGAAAGAGGCAACCTTGGACTACATCTGCAACTCGAAGCCCACCTATCCGCAGTTCGAAGCGTGGATCAAACAGCAGGAAAGCGCGAAGTTGGACAAAGGCTCCATTACCAAACTAAACGCTTCCCTTGCCGGCTACATCCATGCCGAAGACACGCGGAAGTCGATTCTCGACGCCAACGGGATCGAGGACGGCCCTGATGCGCCTCACGACGCCGTCAATCTGAACAATCTTGACGATTGGCTGGAGTTCTACAACGCCGAAATCAAGTGACCTCCCCGCGCATTCGTCAGCGAGGATGAGAATCAATCGTGCCTAAAAATTGGCGCGCTGAGGACCGCATAAGGCTAGGGCGGAACGGCGAACTTCGTTGCCTAGATTCCGGTGTTGCGTTCTAATTTTGCCGGCGCTTTTGCTTGGCTTGGCGGCTTGCGCAAATTGCTTGCCGCTAAGTTTTTTGTTATTGCGCGCCGGCGGCCTTTGCCGTCTCGGCGTTTTTGTCTATTTCTTTGAATTCTAGCCTCCTTGTGTCGAAGTCTGTAAACAATGGCGAACTTCTTATTGTTTTTCTGAAGTCGCCGCGACCAAGTTTTGTGAAGACGCGTTTGGCCAGCCGTCTCGGCGACAAGCAGGCCTGCAAAGTCTATCGAAACTTGGCAGAGTTGCTTTTGAAACGCCTCAAACCTTATCCCAACGTGGAACTCCGCATTACTCCCGATAACGCAGCCGCTTCTCACTCGGATTGGCTACTTCGAGACTGCTGGCAATGCCAAGGACAAGGAGAGGGAGATTTGGGAAGCCGTTTGACCCGCGCGTTTGGTGAAAGCTTTGCCGCAGGCCGGCGCAAAGTTATGGCGATCGGTTCGGACTGCCCGTATGTGGAACCATACCACCTACGCAAAGGATTTGAGCGGCTGATATCGGCGTCGGTGGTTTTAGGGCCGGCATTAGACGGAGGATATTGGCTGATCGGCATGAATCGTTATTTACCTTCTTTGTTTGAAGGGATTTCTTGGGGAGGCGCCAAAGTGCTAAAGCAAACCTTGCAACGAACAGCGGTGCTTGGCGCGCAAGCGGCAATGCTGGAAATGTTGGAAGACGTGGACGACTGGGAAAGCTGGCAACGTTACTTGAAGACAAAACGCGAAACAAATGAATGCTGGCACTAAATGCGCCCAAAAACGCGTCCCTTCGAGGAGGAAAATTACGAATTGCGAGTGTAAAGTTTTTGATTTTTTGAACACGACTGGCAAGAATAGAAAAAAGAAAGAAAAATGAAGAAACGCCCGCTTGTCTTCACCGCATCCCGATTCCCTCGCTTCTCCGTGTTTTTTCTGTTTCCTCCCGCCAAGCCCGAAGTTCCCCAACTACGCCGACAATGAAAAACTTTACTCCAGAAACACCGAAGCCAAAACCCAATCCCTGCTTGCAGATAACAGCCTCAAACTCAACTACAAATCACAAAACAAAAACCCCGCTTCCAAACTCTCTTGGAAACAAGATTAGAAAAAACAATCTCCGCCATTGGCCAACTACAAACCATTCGTTGCTAATCATAAATCACAAACATCAAAGCACAAAGCACCGGCCGCTAGTTCGCCCGCACAACAACTAGCCGACTACAAATCACTAACCGTGGTTCCTTGCCAATCACTATTTGTTAGAGACGGGCGAGGCTATAAATCCCCGGCTACTAGCTGTGGTGCTTTGTCGTTTTTGTCGCTCGCCACAAACACCCGCAAATCCCAAGTTGCCAGCGGCGGCTACAAAGTGGTGGCTTGGGTTTGGCGTTGTTTCTTTTGCCAATGGCGGCGGAAGAGGACGAAGCCTAGCGCAAACAAGCCAAACACAAGCGCGTATTCCTCCGGCTCGGGAATCGTGCTGTGCACTCGAATGCGCAGGTTGTTTGCTTGCGGCCCCGTCCAACCCCCAAGAACCCCGTTGCCCGCCCGATTGCCGTTGTAACTGCCCGGAGTCGTAAGGTGAAAATGCCCTATCGGTTTCGCCATCGTCGCCGCTCCAATCCAAGTGACAGCGACCGCGCTGCTGCCGTAGTTCAAATCGCTGCCGCTGATCCGCGGGCCGATGTCGTCCCAACCCGTGTTGTAGACATTGTTCAGATGCATATTGGCGATGGTGCGGCTGCCGCGCCCGGTGTAGCTGATCGTGGGCACATTGGTGGCCGTGCTGGGAATGGCGATGTCGTCGTTCGTGTTGGTGGTGCCCCAGTTAATGGTTCTTCCCTTCCAGTAATCCAAAGTTTCGAGGTCGTTGGGCGCGTTGGTGGCCGTCGCCGTGAAGAGCGGCGTCAAGGCGTAAAGAGCGGCGGGCGTGGTCGAAGTTGGATCCTGAAGAAAGGCGTTGCTCGTTTTGTGGGTGTCTTGGCGGTTATAGTTGCCGCTGGATCGGATGGTGGGAGGCACATTGTTATGCGCCCAACCAGTGGAAGAGCCGCTGAAAACCCAAAGCGTCGCGTTGGTGTCGTCTCGGCTAGGGAAAATGTCCAAGTACAACTGCGCTTGCCCTTGCTCCAAAGAAACCAAAGAGAGCGCCGACACTATCAACGCCGCTAGAAGAGCAGACTTATGCCCGATGCCCGATGCCCGAATTTTGACAAATTCGCCTTCCTACCGTTCAAATGTTTTTGTTCTTTCATAACAAAAAATAATAAAAAATAATCAAATCACCGTAAAAACAAACTGACTTTCCCACAAACGAATCCGCAATGCAACCTAATTCGCAATGCAATTTGAATAACAAATACGCTCTCATTCCCCTCGTGTCAAGCAGAAAATCACAAAAAAGAGGAAAAAGGGAAGAAAAGTTCGTTGGAGATGACAAGAACGAGAGAAAAAGCGCTTTGCTGATGACGAGAATCCCTCCTTGCGGACAGCGGCCGCTGGCTGTTGCCTTCGTCCAAAAGCATGGTCAAAAGGAAATCCAAGAGGGAGAAAATCCTCCTTTGCCTTGCGCTTGGCAAAGAAAGGGCCTCTTTGCCGTTGCGGGCTAGGGAGTTTCCGGGGATGCGAGTTTGGCTGGCTGGCCAGAGCGGAAAGAGGAGAGTTTGGAAGCGGAGACTTTGGAATTCAGAATGACACGGAAGCCACCGCCCAACAACGCATCCCCCCAAAAGCGCAATCCTCCGCCTTGCTGACAGCTAATCCGCCAATCCCCGGCCGCGAATTACTTGCTATCTGATTGGCCCGGTGTTTTGACGACAAAGGAGGTTTTGATTGTAGATAATTGTCGCCTCCCAGCCGGGAGGATTGGGGCATATTGGCAACGTTGATTTGCGGTGTTTCTACATTCGCCGGGGCGAGAGGGGAGTTTTCCGAGTAGGTTTGTTGGATTTTTCTGAGTATCGATGCTTGCGGGGTGGTGCTAATTTTGATGGTTTGATGACTGTAAAGCATGGCGAGCGGACGCTTGTTGCAGGCGGGGGGACAAAGCCAAAGCGTTTGGCGGACAGTGGCAAGTTGGGTAGTTTCAAGTTTCTGAAAAGTTATGGGAGCGGAAGTGTAGATAACTTGGGAGGATTCAGGAACCGCACGCCAAATCCACGACATAGAGATTTCGCTCTTCCATGTTGATTTCCAGCGTCTTTTTGGATCTCCCGCTTTTTTGATGGAAGGGCTATTGTGGCAGACTCACGGGGTCGGATTGCCTTTTTTGGTTTGCATTGTCGCTCAATCCCCCATGCCAAAACGGAAGCAAAACATAGGAAACTCCGCAAAGTTTCCCGGAAAATTTTGCAACGCGGGCTTCGGAGAAGTGGTTTTTGAGGCGGCGACTGCTTTTCCTCGTCCGTTTTCTCTAAACAATGAAAAGCTTCGGATGGGCGAAAAACCGGGAAAAGGATGGTGGAGCCAAGGGGATTCGAACCCCTGACCTTCTCATTGCGAACGAGATGCTCTACCAACTGAGCTATGACCCCCTTGACCAATTGAAAGGCGCCGACACTTTATCTTTTTCTAGCGAGAAAAGCAAGTAAAAACCCAATTTGCTTCGCGAGGGAATCGTTCGGCGTTGCAGGAGCAAAATTGGGAGTGGTTTATGTTTTGAAGATTCGGCGCGGTTGCTGAGATCCGCTGTTTTCTAGAACGAGGCATTTTTTGTTTTGCTCGACGACGCATTTTGAAAGGAAAAGCGGAAGAAATAGAGAAGAATAATGTTTGCGCGGAGTGGACGAGGGCAGAGTCTTTGCGTTGCATTTTTGGAGAGAAGGCTGTGGACAGAGTTGTGTTTGAGTTTTGCGAGCAGTTGATCTGGTTTGGCGGCTAACAGCCGCTAAGGTTTATTTCCGCGAACCGTAGCGATCTGAGAAAGTCTCGGTGAAATTCCTTCCTTCGCCAAAACGAGCCTATCACCGATCGGCGGCCTGCGAACAAAGATTGGCCTCCAGCCTTTGATACGGTAAGGCAAAAGAGAATTTCCCATTCCGAATTCCCCTTTTCCCACCTCTTACCAAACCAACCACCATACAACCCATAATTAGCATTTAGCAGCTTGCAATGCAAAAACAGCAAAGTCCCTTCACCGCATCATTCATTTCACAACATAGCAATCCCCGCAGAAGATCCTCAACCATCCAACCTCGACCCAAAAACAACAATCCACCTACTCCAAAACCAACCTCAACCGTTGACCATAAAGCTTACATAAAAACGCCCTCTCACCACTAGTCACCCCAACAACGACTCCTTCCCTCTCACCTAACACCAACCGCCAGAACCTTTTTCCCGCAACAACTCGGCGGAATGGCACGCTTCTTTGTCGGTTTCCTTGTTTGGCCCTTTCTTCTAATGCGTCATTCCTCCTTCAAAATTCTCCCCCTCCACAAAACACACTTTCCGCACTGACTACTAACCCAACAAAACACGAACCACCAAAACTTCCTCCCCACAACGGCAAGCCAAAGGAAGAATTTCCTCCTCCGCGATTTCTCTTTCTACGCTTTTATAGATTTGCAACCATCAAGCTGGGATGTTCCACTCTTCCGAATTCAGCCACTAACCCAGCCGACAATAACCTATGAAACTTCTTCAAAACTAAAAACCCATCTTCGCACCCTTTGCAGTTTTGCCCTCCCTTCCCATCCTTCCCATTCTACAAATCTTCTTCCCGCAACGGTAAGATGGGATGACGCGCTTCTTGGCGCTCTTGGTCGTTTCTAACAAACTTCTTTTCCTCTTTCCCCTTTTCTCCCCTTTTTCCATTTTGAGGGTTCACACAGAATGGGCAAGAGACTGAGAACAAGCCAGATCAAATTGTGGCTTAGATTGTGGATTGGTTCACAATCGAAGACTCTTAGATTTTGAAACTAATTCGTTGGATGAGGTTGGATTCCGTTTGCGCTTGTTTCTCCGTTCTTTCCTATCCACGAAAGAGAAGATATGAGGAAGAGAATTCTCCTTGTTTGCGTCAGAACCGAAGCAACCAGCATCAGCCAGAAGTCTCTTTTAGCGGCGTTGATAGTGTCGGCGCTTTCTTCTCCTGTTCTCATCCAACAAAGCTGAGCGCAGTCGTATATTGTCTCTACCATAGCCAAAACAAGGCCAACCAGACCCCTCTGGATGTTTAGCAGTTCTTCCACCACCGCAGCCACTCAAAATGCCCTCCAAAGCATCCTAACCTCCGCAACCTCCAATCAACTCCCCTAGCTGAGCCGCTTGCGAATTTATGAACTCTTTCAATAACAGATGCATTGACAACGCCAACAAGTCTAAGGATGCGAACTTTCCGCATTCTTTCTGATTGGCTAACTCTAATATCAAAGACATCGATTCGGCAAGAAAGAGAATTCCGGGCAAAGGCAGAACCAACGCCAACATCAACTTTGCCGCTCGTGTCTCAACGCGCCGATGATTGCCATTGTCAGCGCTAACAGCCGACTATTGAGCGTTTTCTGGTGGACTACGATAATCCATACGAGGCCCTTGGGAATTCGCATGTTCAGCCGTTTGTTTTATTCCACCAATCCGCCCTCTTCTTAGGCAAGAGCGGGCTGGATCAACAAATCCATTGGCGACTTTTATACGCAAAGCGAGAATAATTCTGGGGCCTTATTATGTCTCTCCTAATCAAAGAGCAGAGGCTTACGGATCCTTCTTAGCGGCAACACTAATGGCTTGGTGCAGATTATCGCCCACAGAGCCATCATCCTCGAACTCAAAGAATACGCTCTCATCTTCGGCTTATTTGCTTTGGCTTTTGTGCTTGTCCGCCGCCGCTTTCATAAGAAACGGCAAGCCCAAGCCGCCACTTTGTAGACTTGGTTTGGTGTTGCGGATTTTTCTGGTGTTTGTAGCAAGCGACAAAAACGACAAACTGCCCACAGTTTTGTAGCTGGTATCTTGTGATTTATAGATTTGCCTCTCTCCAACAGTTAGCGATTGCCGAGGAGACACGGCTGGTGAGTTATAGCCGGCTAGTTGCTGTGCGGGCAAACTAGCGGCCGGTGCTTTGTGCTTTGATGTTTGTGATTTATGATTAGCGACGGATGATTTGTAGTTGGCAAATGCCGGGGATTGCTTTTTCTAATCTTGTTTCCAAGAGAGTTAGGAAGTGGAAGTTTTGTTATGTGATTTGTAGTTGGGTTAGCAGTTATTATTTGCAATGGGGATTGTTTTTTGGCTTTACTTTGGGGATTTTTCAAAGTGGAGGTCTTTTTGTTCTAACGAATGGTTCATTCGGATTGTGAGAACGCAGTCTAGTCTGATCGGCATCCTTAAATTGCCGTTATGACTTATTAAAGATACTGTTTATTCCTCTTTTTACAAATAGTTTTTGCGGATTTTCTGCTTTTATTTGCGGCAAAGAGAGGTGCTGTTGAAGAAAACTCTATTGTATCAGTCACCGAAGAAATCTTGCGTTTTCTCGCCGCTTTGGGCACTATTTTTGCTATGGAAACTTTGGAACAAGCCTTGCTCGACAAACTCCTGGAACTGGAAACAGCCTCCAAAACCCTCCCCACCGCCAAACCCAAACCCGACTTGATGCGATTGTTCGGAGAAATTGAGAACTTGGCCGGACGTCTTTCCAAATCCTCCCATCCGTCGCTTCTCCACTATCTCCAGCGCAAGAGTTACCAAAAAGCCCGACTGCTCTTGCAAGGCGAAAACCCAGAATCAGAAACTCCTGAGCCAGGCAAAGCCAAATGCGCTCGTTAGATTGCCAATTTCCGCACTTCCACCAACAAAGCCAAAACGACTCAAATGATTGACGACACTATCGCCGCCATCGCCACCGCCGCCGGCGAAGCCGCTCTTTCCGTCATCCGCCTTTCCGGGCCGGAAGCCTTCGTCATTGCTGACCGTTGCTTTTGTCCCATCGGTACCCGCTCCCAATCGCTGTTGAACGCACCGACGCACACTATCCACTACGGAAAGTTCATCCAACCCGACCGAAGCGAAAACGGAGACACCCATCGGCAAGGCCGCCCCATCGACGAAGTGCTGCTCACAATTATGCGCGCGCCTCGAACCTTCACAAAAGAGGACGTGGCTGAAATCTCCTGCCACGGCGGACCAACCGCAACCAAAGCAGTTCTCAACATCGTTCTTAACCAAGGAGCCCGGCTGGCCGAACCAGGAGAGTTTACCCGCCGAGCCTTCCTCAACGGCCGAATCGACCTCGCCCAAGCCGAAGCCGTCGCCGACATTATCTGCGCCAAAACCGAACTGTCCCTTCACGCTGCCAATCGACAACTGGCCGGCAAACTTTCGCAGCGAATTCACCGCCTCCGCGACGACTTGCTAACCATCCTCGCTCACGTAGAAGCGCACATTGACTTCCCCGAAGAAGACATCCATCCAGATGACAAAACCGCCATCCTCCAAAAACTCCGCCGCGCAATGGCCCTCATGGAAGAACTGCTCGCCTCCTCAACCGAAGGCCGCATCCTGCGACACGGACTCCGCGCCGCCATCATCGGAGCGCCCAACGTCGGCAAATCTTCCCTTCTTAACTGCCTCCTGCAAAAAAACCGCGCCATCGTTTCCCCTTCTGCCGGCACCACGCGAGACACCATCGAAGAAACCGCCAACATCCGCGGCATTCCCGTCGTCTTCATCGACACCGCCGGCCTCCGCGCTTCCAAAGACGAAGTCGAGAAAGAAGGCATTCGCCGTAGCCGGGAAAGCGCCCGCCAAGCCGACCTACTCCTCCGCGTAGTCGACGCTTCCCAAAACCCAGCCAAGGCAAACGCCAATCCGAATTCCAGCGAATCCGAATGGCCAGAATCTTCCCAAACTCAACTGCTCGTCCTCAACAAAACCGACCTCCTCCCTCGCAACGACGCCTCTGCTCTCGCCCAGAATCCATTTCTCCCTGGCCAAGCCTCCATAGAAAAAACAACCGTCCGCATCAGCTGTCGCACCGGCGAAGGACTCGAAACCCTCAAAAACCAAATCCACGCCGCCGCTTGGAAAACACAAATCCATTCAAAAAATATCGACGTCGCAATCAACGCCCGCCACCAAAACGCCCTCCAAAACGCCCTCCAAGCCGCTCAAACCGCTTGTCAAGCCATCGAAGCCGACCTCACCCCCGAACTGATCGCCCTTGACCTTCGCATTGCCGCCGATGCCGTCGGCGAAATTATCGGCAAAACTTCCACCGACGACCTGCTCGACAAAATCTTCAGCCAGTTCTGCTTGGGAAAATAACCCGCCAAATCCCGCAATTTTTCATCAACAGCCAGCGGCTAATTGATGAACTCCTGAACCATCCGCATCAAATAATTCCGGTGAATCATCCTCAAAGAAATAAAGCCCTCCTCGACAACACGCAAGCAAAAGAACAATCCACCGCCGGCAATAAATCAAAACACTCCTCCTCTTAGCAAAACCAACCACCTCCCTCTACAACCTCCCCTCAAACCAACCACCATACAACCCATAATTAGCATTCAGCAGTTTGCAATTCGAAAACAGCGAAGTCTTCCCCTTTTTTGCAAAGTCATCGCTCAGTGATTTGCCCTTTCACATCCCCTCGCCTACTTCTCCCTTTTGCCCCCTTCATTCGCATCCAAAAAACGCCAATATCTAAACCAACAAACTCCCCCCCTCACTTCTCAACAGCTAGAAACTAGCACGTTCCTAGCCAAGCATTCCCAATCAGCAAAATCAATCCCACCTCTTTAGCGCTCTTTGGGGTTTGGCTTCCCTTCGCTTGCGCCATTCTTTCTGTTCCGGAACCTATTTCCCTCGCTTCTCGCATCCCGGACTCACTGCCCGCAAAAGCCAACAACCGCCAATCAGAACCAACCTCAACCATTGACCATAAAGATTACATAAAAACACCCTCTCACCACTAGTCACTCCAACAACGAATCCCCCAACACCAAACCTCCCAGAAACACGAACCAACCAAACTTTCTTTTCCCACAACGGCACGGCAAAGGAGGTTTTCCCCTCGGGCGTTTCTCGCTTTGCGCTCTTTTGGCGAAGCCAGCGGGGCGTGGTTGACGGCCAGAGAACGCTACTTCCAACCCACGTTTCCTGCTTGGAAACGCTCTCCGCATCCCAACCCAGAAACGCGCGAAGGGAACTGGCTCTCCCCGCCCCACGAAACGACGGCCATCGGCAAGATGGGATTTATGCGCTTCTTGGCGGATCTGGTTGTTTCCCAAGCCGTCCGCGGAAACTTTTGTTAACTTTTTCTCTTTTTACGCTTGACGGCGAGCGGGGAAGAGAGTATCCAAAAGACAAACCGCATTGCGAATAGGATTGCATTGCGGATTCGTTTGTGGGAAAGTCAGTTTGTTTTTACGGTTATTTGGTCATTTTTTATTATTTTTTTGTTATGAAAGAACAAAAACATTTGAACGCGAGGAAGGCGAATTTGTCAAAAATCGGGCATCGGGCATCGGGCATCGGGCATCGGGCATCGGGCATCGGGCATCGGGCATCGGCAATAAGTTTGCTCTTCTAGCGGCGTTGCTCGTCTCGGCGCTTTCTTCTCTTTTTATTCCCCTCGAACAAGCCCAAGCCCAACTCCTCCTCACCATCAATCCTCTCCAAAGCGACACCAACAACACAACGCTTTGGACTTTCTCCGGCTCGACTATCCCCGAACTTTCCTCCTCCATCGCCACACAATCGAACAACTCCAATCACTCTGCCAGCCAAGCAGCCTTGTTCCCCTTCGCCGCCACCAGCGGCTACCTCTTCAACCCTTCCGGCACTCAATTCCTCACCGCCAGCGCTCCTGCTCGATACAACACAGCAACTAACTATTCTTTGACGGCCAATACTTATAGCCTGCCGCAGATCACCACCTCTTCCGGCACTCGAACCATCAGCCACATCCGCCTGCAAAACAACCATCCCACCGACACGCTGGGCATTCGCGTCGCCGGGACAACTTCGCTCAGCTACACCAACGGCGTCTCTGTTTCTTGGAGCGGGCAAGGCACTTTGCCCTATCCCATCGGCGACTTTTCCCTTACCGCCGCCAATGAATATTTTTACGGCGCGCCGGCTTTTGCGGCAGGTTATGTGAACGGAGGCATAGGCACGCCGACTAGCTTTGATTTGCGGGTGGTGGTTTCCAGCGCGCCCGCATCCTTAATCGTCCCTGAACCAGAAGAATACGCTCTCATCTTCGGCCTCTTTGCCCTCGGCTTTGTCTTCTCCCGCCGCTACTGGCAAAAGAAACAACGCCAACAAGCCACAACTTCCTAGCCGTTGCTAGCGGTCGGTGATTTGTAGCCGCTAGTCTCTGGGCTGACGGGAATTTGTTGTTTTGACTTTGCCGTTTGCTTCTCTTTCATCAAGGTACGATCATCCCCGAAGTGGAATAATCTGCATTTGCGTTTGGTTTGTTAGCGATGGGTTTTGTAATTTTCTGCTGCTACCTGATGCAAATGAGATCCCAAGCAACCGCAACTTCGTAGCCAGAGCTCACGGATTGGCAACCGGCAGGGATTGTGGACTCGGGCCGACTTTGTGGCAGGCGAGTGATTTCACAGTTTCAAGATCGACTTCGTTTCCATTTTTCTGAAGCGAAGTTTTTTGTTTCGCAAAAAGGGGGATGAATTGGGAATTTCGGGAATGGGCGCTAGCCTCCTCTGGTTTTTATTGGCGGCCTCTGTTGTGCCGTTTGCGGTTGGAGAAAATGGCCGAAGTCTGATTCGTTTTCCCCAGTTTTTCTACAAAGGCGCCAATCTGAAGGGCAAAAATGTTCTTTTTTTTTTTTTTTTTGCAAAGGGCAAGGATTAACGTTCAGGGAAGTTGATCCTTCCATGTTTTTCAAAATTCTCGTTGCAGTTTGTCTTGAGAGAGGATTAAGATGAGCGCAAAGGGATGAAAACAGAGATATCAGATTTTTGTAAGGAGTATTCAAGGGCATTGATTCCTGCGGGCGCGGCTTTGGATGCCGTGATCGGCCGGATTGAGCAGGATTCTCAGGAAGACGTGTTGCGGTTGAATTTGGCCGGTTTCAACGAGGTCAAGCACCGTCTCAAATCCTTGATCGACAAAGTGGAGGGGCAACAGGCCTATCTTCTCATTTTCGGACCCCTCAAGAGCGGAAAATCCACCTTGATGAACGCCATCAGCGGCGCTTATGTCAGCGAAGTAACCTCGCTTCCCGCCTATCCGTGCTTGGTTTACGTGCGTCACGGGGAAAAATCCGCAATCCGGCTGACTCGCTACAATGGGCGGGAAACCAATACGGACAAGGTCGGGATGGAGGTCTTGATTGATGATTCCCACTCCAACTTGGCCGACCGCATCCGAAGAGCCGAAGAGCAGGGAAGGGAATTTGATCCCGGTTTGGACTATCCGGAGGCGATCCGAAGAATCGACATCGGTTTGGCGGCAAAAGAGTTGAATGAGTCCGGCGTTGTGCTGGTGGATACGCCGGGTCTTTACAGCCGCATGAAGTTTGGCTACGACTTGATGACCAGGGAGTTCCGCAACAGCGCGGCCTGCGCGGTCTTCGTCGTGAAAAC
This sequence comes from Limisphaerales bacterium, assembly GCA_965203425.1. GTDB lineage: Bacteria > Verrucomicrobiota > Verrucomicrobiia > Limisphaerales > AAA164-E04 > UBA2970. The sequence goes on from OZ241891.1 coordinate 2,817,097, forward strand.
CGACAACCTGTTTCTGGAGCAAGTCTTTCAAGAGTTCAACGATTTGCTGGGGCTATTCAGCCGCGTCTTTCTAGTCGTCAACATAGACTCCTCCAAACGAGATCTACGGCCAGACGGAAGCTTGCAGCCGAGCTTGGAAAGCCAAAGTCCGCAGAAAATTGTTGACGCCTTTCAATCATTGACCATGAGCGCGGCGCTACGAAAGGCGTCCCAAGAAGGCCGCCTCAAAATCTATCCCATCGACCTCTTAAACGCGGCCTCTCGACATCTTCAGACCGGCAACGCGGACGAACAGCATGCCGTTTCCGAAGAGGCCGAAGGCGAGAAACAAGCAGAGACGAGTGATTCCCAAGCGAATTCTGGAGAGGCTTTCGATGTTCTGGCGCAAGCGGAACCGCCCGTCCCGCCGCTCAAATCCGAGAGGCCGAATGACTTTGGCGCTTTTCTAGAAGACCTGACGGAATATCTCAACAGTAGCGACTATCTTTTCGATTTGATGAACGACAGCTTCCGGCAAGGAGACGATCTTCGGGACGAAATGTCGCGCCATTGTTCTGCCGATTCTGTGGTTCGTTTCCGCGAACAGCAACGGCGCTTGCAGGCGGAGGCCGAGGAAGTGGACGAACAACTGCTGGCAGTGAAGAAACTCGCCCAGTTTGATTGGGAAGAGGCTTTTGAAGACACGCACGCAGACGCTCGCCGAGAAGCCTCTCGATTCGCCGAAGAAATCCGAGAAGAACTTCAAAAATCCATGCTGGCTGGAATCGACGGCTGGTTTGAAACCGACGAATGTCTCGCCGACTTAGTCGGCAAGACCTGGCAACGCCGGATGGAAGAACTTCAAAAACAAATCGGCGAAAAAATAGCCACGTTGGTGAGAAATACACTCGACACCAGTTCCGGCGGCGCCCGTCCGTCGCCCGAATTCGTCATCGCGCTCGACCGCGTCCGCCTCTCCTTACATGACGTCTACCTCCACTCCATCCAGTCCTTCAACGACTTGGCCACGCCGGCGGGAGAATGCTCCATCGAACTGGATGCCGAATCCATCCCCGTCAACAGAACCTTTTGGGATCGAATTCTTTTTCGAAGCCGGGCAAAAGTGCGCCGCCGTCTGCTCGGCACCAACAACGCAAATGCGCTGGCGCCGCAAAAGAAGCGGAAACGTCTCTTGCCCGAAGGCAAGGCGGCGCTGAAAAAATGCGCCGAAACCCACCTGAAAAGCATCCTTCCCAGAGTGCCCGCCCGCTCTTCAAAAGACTTCCTGCAAACTTACATCCAGCAGTTCAAAAAGAACTTTGCCCGCCTGCTACAATCCCGCAAAGCAGAACTGGACGACGCCAAACAGAATCTCGAAGCCCGCATTCAAGCCAACGAACGAATTTCGGAAACTTTCGAGAATCTGGACGCCGCAATCTCCGAATTGGAAAACGAAATGACCCTTCTGCGGCACAAATTCCTGCGCTCCGCCCGTTTGGCCCGAGGGTTTGTAATCAAAAACCCGATTGGGGCATTCAGCTTATGGACGTCGCCCTACTGCGGAGGAATCCAATTAACGCCGGAAAAAGCGCCTTCAACCGAAAAACCGGAAGAACCCGCCCAGCCTCTGATCGAAGACAAAGTGGCCGCAATCCCCGTCTCTTCCGAGGAAAATTCCGACACAACGCAGGATGACGATCCAGAGTCCTTCGCTTCAAAAGAGGAACCCGCCGAAGAAACAGAAAACTTAACAGATCTGCCGCCGAATGAATCCCATCCGGCAGATACGCCCATCCCGGAAACATCCACCAGCCAAGAAAGCGATCCCGTTGCCGCATCCCTCGAACCACCGGCTACAGAAACGCCAGAAGAAACTCTCCCGAAATCCGAAGAATCCCCAGACTCCCAATCCACCTCCGAAAACGCTCCGGTGCGAGTCATCCCGAAGAAAGCAGACGCATAACGGGAAAGTTCCCGACCAATCGCCCCTTGTTTCCGCCGCTGAGATTTCTCTGGAACTCTTGCGCGGCTTGCCAGAGGTCCAAGCAAAAGTTACTTAAACGTCGCCGTTTTGTAATATTTCGATGAGAAGCTTCGCAACATGGCCTTCGAAAATCGCGAGATCATCCCGACCCACGGCCTCTCCGCTTCTGATTTATGCTTGGCGGACAGCTGGAACACCGTCGAACGCAAGACAGACAATCGCCTCGTTCATTGGGAAACCGCCCGCGTTGCGATTACCAAGTTAAAGTCGCAAGGATTTTTCTGCATCCAAGACGCCTCCGCTCCCGAGCCTCCGGAGTTCCTTTGGCATCTTCTGACCTTCTGCTACGCCAAGAAAATTTTCGGCTCCGAGAGAATTGTTCGATGGCTACGAAAAGAACATTGGCTTCCCATAAAGCCAACCGAACGGTGCCTGCTCGCCCAGGATTTGCGCCGCTTCCGCCGAAACAACCGAAAAATCCTGATGCTTTCCCTAGAAGAATTCTTCAAAAACCAGACTTGCCCGGAAGCAAAAGACAACCGCGCCAACAAAACCGAAACCATCCGCAAACTCGCCGAACAACTCCTCCTCTCCGCAATTCAACGGGACATCGGCGAACTCGACGACTAAATTCGGCCTTATATCGCCGCGGCGACTTTGTCGCAACCAATCTTGCATCCTCTTCTCAGAATTCCAAAACTCGACTTCATCTCCAAAGAGAGAAATACCCACTTTATCGGCCCCTATCGCCGCCATCTGTCCGTCCGACTTTTTCCGCATTCCGCAAAGCAAATGAAGTGATTCCCTATGGAGACCGTTTGCGCCAAAAGTTGCAACGGCAAAGCAAACCTCAACAAAATCCTACCCTTGTAGACATCCAACCAACGGCCAGCGAAGATGCGCTTTTAGAATTACTACACGGATAAAAGCCTCATCGATTCGCAGTGAAACTGCCAGCGCCAAACAAACCAAAGCAAAAACCCAAAACCACATAAACCAACGCCAACAAAAAAAATCACTAGAAAACCAGCGGTTTGAAAAAGCAAAACGGAAACGAAGAAAAGAAAGTGAGGAGAAAAATAGGAATGATAAGAACAGCGCTAGGATGAGAAAGCCCCCAGCAATAAGGATTTTCCGGGCGCAATGGATAATAAGATTGCCAAATGGCCAGCATCATTGAAACACAACAATGTCAAAATCGGCATGATAGAAAAAGCCGGGCATAAGAATTGACGGCCACTAGCCCAGAAGATCCCTTGCATTTGAGGATAGTAGCCGAGATAGAAAAACTCCGGCAATGTACGATTGCCGGGGCGCTATGATTGATTTTAGTTACAGGCTATTGTTGTTGATAGACAACGCCCCCGTATTCCAACATCTTCCCGTCTTGGCAAAGCTTCTGATATCGGCTCTTCCTCCACTGCTCTTTCTCCCCGCAAATTCTTGTTTGATCCGCCATCTTTATCGCTCTTTATGTTTTCAAAAAGGCCCCTGAAAACAGCATCTCCCGGAAGTTGTGAACACTTCAAAGGTCGCCGTCTTCTTGGTTAACGACGCCAGACAAAACAAAAACCGCCGAGAAACGAATCCCGACGGTTTGCTCTCTCTTTAGAAAAACGCAAAGAAGGCTATTGTTGTTGCTGAACAGCTTCTTCCAACATTCGCAGGACTTCTTGTAGTCGCCGTTCTTCTTCGCTGATTTGAGGAGAATTAGCATCCTGTTGCGGCGGGGGGTTGTTTCCAGATTGTTCGTCTAAGGCTTTCATCGCTTCGGGAGAGAGCATCATTCTGCCGTCTTCGCCTCGTTGCAAATCAAACCTTTGGCCGTTTGCCATAAAGCCGCCAAAAGACCCTTCGTTGACCATGATGGGTTCGCCGGCCGCATTCACCAATGTGCCGTCCGCTCGGATGCCTCTGGGACGCATCTTCTTTTCTCTTTGTTTTGCCCATGCTTCATTGAGCCGTCTGTGCCGTTTGGACTCCACTTCTTCATAGGCGGCTTGATACCCTACATACGGCGTCATCAAAGGCTCCCCAACCTTTAACGACTTCCTATATCTTTCAGTGTGCGAACCGGCAAAATAGCCGGCGTAAGCAATGTCGGCCATGTTGGAAACATCTCGGATTAGCTCTTCGGCTACGGAGAACGCGCGTTCCTCAGACCAATCTTCGTGGTGTTGTGGCGGCCAGTCTTGATATCGGCACAGCGCAGACGCAATTCCTTCCTTGTAGCTTTCCCTTCGCTCACCCCATGTGGTTGGTCTCCAAGTGTCCCTTCCGCTCGTTGTAGATGGCACTCTTACCATTGACGGTTGCCCGTTTGATTGTAGCACAATTTCTTCGGGGTCATGGTCTAAGGCTTGGTAATAGTCCTGAAGACATGAGAACGCATTGGCTATGGCGGCCGGGTTTTCGGTTCGGCCATGCTTTTCTAATATGCGATAGAACTGCTCGAACTGCGGCGAGAGCCAATTTTCGTTTTTGAAGAAGTTTTCCAGCTCAGAGTGGGTGGTCACCGCGTACAAGTCTTCGCTTTCTGGATCATCGGAGATCATGTTGGCAGTGACCGTGACTGCAGGATCATAGGTTGGCTTGTAAGGGAAGTTTTGCTCCCAAAGCTTTCTGCGATTGTCTTCGCGGGCTTCGGGCGAGAGGGCGCGGTTGTGCCGCTCCCGGAATTCCGCCGCCGCATCGAATCCGTCAATCACCTTTGCCTCTTTATTGGCTTCTTCCACCTTGGCCTCCTTGGGCGCCTTTTCAGAGCGTTTGCCGCTGAGGAAGCCTCCCAAAGAAAGACCGATCGCCAAAAGAACCAAGCCCGACGCAAACAGATTGAATTTGCTGTTTGTGGAGTTGGGATTCATGTTGTCGTTTTTCGTCGTGTTGTTTTTTCTCATCTAGTTGCTCTCCTTCTTTTCTTTTCCTTTGAGTTCGTCGTCTTGTCTTCGTTCCCAACGAGTTCGAGTCGTGCCTCCTAACCCAAATATCGGACTGCTGCCAACTGTTTCCTGGATGCCTTCCCAGTACAGACGGCTTCGCCCCAGAGCATCAGGGCCATCGAATATTTGAGTGTTTTTTTCGAGTAGTTTGACTGACACTCTGCTTGCGCTAGTGGCGCTAAATTCGTCATCGCCCGTTAGATACCGATAACGCCACGCCCGATCGCGGAATTTGGTAATGAAACCATGCCCCGTTTCGCTCGGTAGCAGTCCGTAATTAGAAAGTCTTTCCAGTTTCCATTTTACCCCCACTTTGTAGGTTTGGCCGTTGGCGAGGCGTGAGTCGTTTGGAGTTTGGATTGTGTCCACCAGCTCGTGTTCGCATTTGATTCTTTGGCTTTCTCCTTGATTAATCCATTTTCCTTTTTCCACCCAAATTCCTCTTGTTCTTCCTCTTGAATCGACCATTGTTCCACGTTCTGCACCGTTGTACATTTCGTACATTTCCAATGCTGTCTTGAAATCATCACCGTAATCGGCATTACTTTCACCTTCACCAGGACCTTCACCATCAGCGGATTTTGTTATGTATTGAAGAGAGTCGAGATCATCAGAATCGTATTCAGGGTTGTCGATGATTCCGTTCCATTCGATTTTGTAGTATTCTGTCCATTTGTGGTTGGCGTCAAATGAGTCTTCTTCAGAATCATTGTCGGGCCCTGGTGTGTAGTTGCTTCCGTCGACAGTGTCGAGTCTTCTGATTCTGCTCCTCTGGTTGACGGCGGGAACGGCGCCCATTGTGCCGTCCATAGACGAAGAGACAGCTACTCTATTGCCGGTGAGAGCATCGTAGATGTAATTGGCGGCGATGCCATCGCCAACGCCTCTTCCCGGCGGAGTTGTGGGCGGGTTTCCCGGCTTCTTCTTCTTTGCTTGTGGCGTTGATCTGGATGGAGTCGTCGGTCTAGGAGGCGGAGTCGTTCTTGATGGAGTTGTTGGCGGAACCACCTTTTTTCGAGGGGGAAGTGGCCTTGACACTTGATTGGTGGACGGAGTCGTTCTTCTCAATGGAGGTCTGGACACTCGATTGGTTGAAGGCCGGTAGGTTGGCACCACGGTTCTTGATGGAGGCGCGGTGTTTCTTCTGGGTGGAATTACCCGATTGGTAGATGATGTAGGCGATTTACTTCGGTAAGAGGGCGGAGTTTGTCGCGTGATTTGATTTGTGGATGCGGACGCCGCTTCGAGCTGCTCGATTTGGATTATCGACAGTAAGGTTGCGGTGACGAGAAGGATGGGAATCCAAAACTTTCCAATTCCTTTTCCGATTAGGTTGGGAATGGGAGGAGTTTTGGCCGATGTCTGCTCTTGGCGTTCGGCAAAGGCGGACGCCAAGGCGTTTGTTTCGTTGCTCAAAGCCCGGTTGTTGCCTTGCGGGGCGGGGCTAGAGGTTCCGTTGTTCCACGAGCTAGCAATCGCCAGCATAATCTTATGTAATGTTGCCATAATAGTATTTCGGTCAATATGTTCTTAACTTTCCGTTCCAATGGCGCATTTACGGCAACGTCCAGGCCGACGTCATCATTTCACAGGCAAAAAAGCGAGAGAAAAATCCCACTCATTTACCCAAGAGCCGAAGAAAAGCGTATACGGCCTCCTCCGAAACTCTAAAATGAACTGTGACGTTCAGCAGGCGACCCAAAAAGGAACGCCTGTAAAACGATGACGCACCGCTAATCTAGCCCAATTTGATCCGAGACGGGATCAAGTCTTTTCTAAAACTTTTTCCTCTTTTTCTTTCCGATTTTTTGTTGGGCAGGGATTTTCTAGTTGATGGGATTTGCTTGGGAAAGTGATTGTTTGGCGTTTGGGAAGGTTGGTTGGGCGGGTAGTTTGTTTTTTGGTTTTTGGAGCGTTTCGGAACGGCTTATGGACGGCTATTATCGGATTAGAGATGTTTCTGGGGAGTGGCGAGAAAAGGGAGGGTTTTGCTTACGGGCTTTTGTTAGGCGGGGTTGACGAAATCAGAAGTCCAATTAAGAGGCGTCCGGAAATTCCTCTAGGGATTGGTGGCTGCTATAAGAAGTTCAAGAGGGAATTGGGCTAAAGAGGAAAGTGTTCTTTGAGTAGGCATGGCAAGAGAGTTTGTTCCGATCATTTGGGTTCGTGGTTGTCGATGATGATTTTGGTTGTGGATTTGGTGATTTCGTTGCGGATGCGGAGTTCTTTGACTTTCCATTGTCCGTTGATTTTTTGAAGGCTGGAAACTTCGAATGTTTTGACGCGCCTGCCGTCGGCGTTGTAGGCTTCGGCGTAAATTAGCCCGAAATGTTCACGGGAAATCCAAGAGCGAACGCGGCTGTATCCAAAGGGAACGGCAGGTTGACGGCTGCTTTCTAATACTTGGCAAGCGATGCCTTTGCGCATTTTGATTCGGATGTTGGGAAGGATTTTTTGTCGAGGCCAGTAGAAGAATTCTAATCCTAAATCCGCAGGCCAAAAGTCGCTGAGAGCGAATGAAGACATGGATTCTTGAGGCAGAGTGATAAGCCGTCCAAGTTGTTTGGAATTGTTGGAGACATAACAACGAGATGATTGCCCGTCATTGATGACAGTGAGTCGAGAGTAGTATTCTGATTGGCGGCGTCCATCGATGGTATTATGACGGAATTCGCCGTTGTTGGTTACGACGAATTCGCAGTGGTTCGGATTGCCATTGACATTCGAGCGGAACTGGATGAGTTGATTAATTTGGCGTCCTCTTCTGTCACGGCTATAAGTTTTTAGACTTCCTCTAAATGATTCGGAGAGCAAAAGTTGGCTTTGCCGCATGGATTGCGCTAGTTGTTGGCCGGGTTCTGCGGAAAGCGTCCACGCAAGAAAGGATAGAATCAGGATTTTCATGTGAGGCTGAGGCGGATGGCGTCGCTAATTTGTTTTACGAAGCGCACGGCGACGCGGTTGCGCACTTCGTTTGGCATGGCAAGCCAGTCGTGCTGGTTTTGGTCGGGGATGAGTATGGTTGTGATGCCGGAGCGGAAGGCGGCTAGGGCTTTTTCGCGGATGCCTCCGACGGGAAGGATACGTCCGCGCAGGCTGACTTCGCCGGTCATGGCGAGGGCGGGGCGAATTTGCCGTCGAGTGAAGAGAGAGGCGAGGGCAATGGCGATGGCGATGCCGGCGCTGGGGCCGTCTTTGGGCGTGGCTCCGGCGGGGACGTGAACGTGAATGTCTGCGGGCGTGATGTGGAGGCCGAGGATGTCGGATTGGCTGCGCAGGCAGGTGAGGGCGGTTTGGGCGCTTTCTTTCATGACGTCGCCTAGCGAGCCGGTGAGGGTGAGTCGTTCGCGCCCCGGCAGTTGCGTAACTTCGATGTGGAGGACTTCGCCTCCGGCGGGCGTCCAAGCCAGGCCGCAGGCGACGCCGCATTCGTTTGGGGTTTCGGCGGCGGCGGGGTAGCGTTCGGGGCCGAGGTGTTTGGCCAACCAGTTGGCGTCGATTTGGATGGGGGTGGATTGGCCGCAGGCGATGTGGCGGGCGGCTTTGCGGGCGATGTGGGCGATTTGCCGGATTAGTTGCCGGACGCCGGCTTCCCTCGTGTATCCGTCGATTAGGCGATCCAGTACAGCGCCGTTGAGTTTCAGTTGGAATTTCTGGAGGCCGTGTTCGTCTATTTGTTGTGGGATGATGTGGCGCTTGGCGATGAGTTGTTTTTCGGTTGAGGTGTAGCTGGGCAGTTCGATGACTTCCAATCGGTCTTGCAAGGCGGGGGGAACGGGATCCAGCCAGTTTGCGGTGGCGATGAAGAGAACTCGAGAAAGGTTGAAGGGCACGTCCAGATAGTGGTCTGTAAAGCTTTCGTTCTGTTGCGGGTCGAGCACTTCTAGCAGGGCGGCCGCCGGGTCGCCGCGGCCATCGGCGCTCATTTTGTCGCATTCGTCTAGCAAGATGACGGGGTTATTGCTTTGCAGTTGCCGGAGGGCTTGCATGATTCGTCCGGGCAAGGCACCGACGTAGGTTCGACGGTGGCCGCGGATTTCGGCCTCGTCTCGCATTCCGCCTAATACAATGCGGGCAAAGCGGCGTCCGAGGGCGTCGGCCACGCTTTTTCCGAGGGAGGTTTTGCCCACGCCGGGCGGGCCGACTAGGCAGAGGATGGGGCCTTTGATGTGTTGTTTGAGTTTAAGGACGGCCAGAAATTCGAGGAGGCGTTCTTTGACTTGGTTGAGGCCGTGGTGTTGGGAGTCGAGGATTTTTGCGGCTTCGTTTAGGTCCAGTTTATCTTGGGTGGATTTTTTCCAAGGTAGTTGGACGAGCCATTCGACGTAGCTTCGGGCGACGGTGTATTCGGCGGAGGATGGGGGGGTATGTTGGAGACGGTCGAGTTCTCGCAGGCAAACGGCTTTGGCTTCGGGTTCCAATCCTCGGTCGTCGGCTTGTTTGCGGAGCTGGAGGATTTCGGAGGCGGCGGGATCGGATTCGCCCAGTTCTTTTTGGATGGCGCGGATTTGTTCGTGGAGAAAGAAGTTGCGTTGGCTTTTCGACATGGAGGCGGAGACTTCTTCCTGAATTTTCGAGCGGAGGGTTAGCACTTCCAGTTCTCTGCCAAGTAGGGGAAGGAGTCTCTTGAAGCGGGCTTTGACGTCGGGTGTTTGCAACAACTTTTGTTGGTCGGGCAAGGAAAGGTTGAGGTTGCCCGCCATAAGGTCGACCATGACGGCTGGATTTTCGCGTTTGAGGATTGACAGTTTGGCGTCTTCGTTGAGGGTGTTGGATAGTTCGGCGATTTTTTCAAATTGGCTTTTGGCGGTGCGGATTAAGGCGGTCATTTCCGGGGAGTTTTCGGTACGGCTGGGCAAAGTCGTCAGCGTGGCCACGAGATAGGGATCAAGGGCAATGTATTCTTTAATTTTAAAGCGGTCCAACCCTTCAATTCGAATGTGCACGGATTCGTCGGGGCCTTTCACCATTTTCTGAATGCGGGCGAGGCAGCCGTGTTTGTAGAGATCTTCTGGGGCGGGATTCTCGGCCTCCGCGTTTTTTTGAAGCACCAGTCCAAGAAAACGGTTTCCGGCCAGAACGTCGTTGATCAGTTGTCCGCCTTCGGCGGATTCAATCAGCAAAGGAGTAACCATGCCAGGGAAGACGACGATGTCTGAAAGCCCCAAGACGGGAATTTCTTGAGGAGCGCTTTCCTTGTCCGCTGTTTCAGGAGATTCCAGGTTTATAGAAACTTCCAAAGCATCAGAGGCCTCTTTATGAACTGGTATCATCTGGAGTCTTCCGCCGGCGACGTGCGCAAAAAACCGTCGGACGCTACTTTTTTCCCTCTTCAGAATTGGCGGCGATAGGAACTTCCACACGCAGAATGCCGTTGTGATATTTGGCATCCGCCCGGCTCAGGTCATAACCAGCAGGCAGATCGATGTAAAAACGAAAGTCGCCGAGATGGATTTCCATAACGATGAACTTGCATCCGGGGGGGAGGTCAAGACGTTCCGGGGATCGACTGCCTGCCACCCAAAGCCGATTGCCCTCCGCCTTGAGTTGGAGGTCTTCCCGCCACATTCCCGCCACTTCCACCTGAATCACCAAACTTTCCTCGTCGAGAAAAATATCCGTGTTCGGCGTCCAAGAGGACTCGGAAAACCGAGTCACACCGTCAAAACGAAGGGAGCTCGCCAATCGCGCGCCGGAAGGAACTTTGTTGGACGCCATATAAAAACTACAAAAACTTGCGGCTTGCCTGTCTAAAACTTGCGCCGTTGAGCGCTTGCAAACCTTTCCAATTCGCCGCCCTGAAAATATTCCCGCAAAAGGAACCCCGATTCCATCGGTTTCTCAATTTTTTCAAAACTTCTTTCTAGGCATCCTCGGCTTCGGCCGCTCCGTCGCCGGAAACATGCCCGCAACAAACTCATCCTTTCATGATACCTTAAAAATGGAAATCCGCAAGTGTTGGGAGGAAAACGCCGCGCAAAAGAAACGCTGCCCAGAAGGCGGTTTTTGTCCATCAACTAGAGCATTGTTCCCGCTAACCGCAAATCTTCGAAGAAAACGCGGCGAAATTCCTTTCTTCGCCAAAACCACTGCTCCAACGAGCAGCGGACCGCGAACAAAGGCCTGCCTCCGACCCTTTTTGATAGCAAGCAAGGCAAAAGAGAATTTCCTTTCCCATCTTCCGCCAAGTAAGCAAACGAGCGACACCAGTGCCGACAATCGGCATGCAAAATTCCCCGCCCATTGGGAATTCAAAGGCCCAGCCAGGTCGACAATTAACGAACTTCTTCACCTTAAAGGCTAACCCAAACTTGCTGCCGCGGATTATTACTCCGTCTGGCACTGGAACCATCAGCAGAATTAATCTGTCCTATGTTCCTTTTTCGAAAGGGCAATGATCCGATATTTTAGATATTTGCGTGGAGGTCTCGAATTTGAGGTATTCATCTGGAGACGCCATCTTGTGGAGCGGGTAATGCACTTTACCTTACGCCATTGCCAATTTTACCGTCAACGGTCTCGGCAAGTATTATTACGGTGATCCCTTTTTTATAGCGAGCGGGAATGTAGTCACGCCGAGTTCCAACGGATTGCGAGTGGGGGGGGGCAGTACGATTAACGGCTTTGGCTTCTAAACCCCAATAATACGCCTTTGTTTAGCATATTCGACATCGGCTTCGCCTTCCTCCGCCACTTTGTAACCGCCGCCAGCAGGTCGTGATCGGTGAGGATCCACGGATCAGTGACTTATAGCCGGTTGGGTCTGTTGGTTGTCGTTTTTGTGGCAGCGGACGCGGTGGCGGTGCAGGCAAACAGAAGCGTTCGTCCCAACGTTGTTGTGATACTCTCTGATGATCAAGGCTGGGGAGATATTGGCCTTCATGGGAATCGTAATCTCAGCACGCCTTTTATTGATTCGCTGGCCCGTGAGGGCGCTCGATTCGAAAGGTTTTATGTTAGTCCGGTCTGCTCGCCTACGCGCGCGGAGTTTTTGACGGGGCGCTATCACCTTCGTGGCGGCGTGCGAAGCACTTCTGCCGGCGGTGAACGGTTGGACTTAGACGAGTCTACCATTGCCGAGGTGTTTCGCGATGCCGGTTACGCTACCGCCGCCTTCGGCAAATGGCACAACGGGATGCAATACCCTTATCATCCGAATGGACGGGGTTTTGAGGAGTTTTATGGATTCTGCTCCGGACATTGGGGGAATTACTTCAGTCCGCCTCTGGAGCATAATGGGCGGATTGTTTCAGGAAACGGATTCATCGCCGACGACTTCACCGACCGCGCTCTTGAATTTATACAAACTCATCGTCAACAGCCTTTTTTCATATATCTGGCTTACAACACGCCTCATTCTCCAATGCAAGTGCCGGAGCGTTTTTGGAAAAAATTTGCGGGGCGCGAGCTGGCTATGCGTGGCCGCGATCCGGATCGGGAAAATCTCCAACATACTCGCGCGGCGTTGGCCTTATGCGAAAACATCGACTGGAACGTCGGGCGCATACTAAAACAATTGGAAGCGTCTCAACTTGCGCGGAATACTATCGTGGTTTACTTCTGCGACAACGGACCTAACGGCGACCGATGGAACGGCGGCATGAAGGGGCGGAAAGGTTCGACCGACGAAGGAGGCGTGCGCAGTCCATTGCTCATTCGTTGGCCGGCTCGAATTCCCTCCGGGAAGAGGGTTTCTTCCATTAGCGCCGCTATGGATCTTTTGCCAACACTGGCCGATCTCGCCGATGTCCCCGTTTCTGCGACGCAACCATTGGACGGCCTCAGCTTGAAACCATTACTCCTTGAAGCCCAACCCAAATGGACGGATCGGCTGATCTTTTCCCACTGGCGCGGACGCATCAGCGTTCGCTCGCAAAGGTTTTGTCTCGATCATCAAGGCAAACTCTTTGACTTAGCAAACGATCCAGAGCAACGGCGCGAAGTTCAAAAACAATATCCGGCCGAGCATCGCCGCTTGTCCCAAGCTGTAGAAAACTGGAAACAAGCGCTCGTTCCCCGCCAACCGCCGGCCTTTCGGCCGTTTCCCATAGGTCATCCGGACTATCCATACACTCAATTGCCCGCGCGCGACGCCATTGCCAGCGGCAACATTCGACGATCTAACCGCTTTCCCAATTGCTCGTTCTTTTCTAACTGGACCGACGTCGAAGACTTGATTACATGGGAAGTGGAAGTCCTCCAATCCGGGAAGTATGCTGCGGATATTTACTACACTTGTCAACCCGCCGATGTCGGCACCATATTAGAACTAAGCCAAAACGGCAACCGAATCCAAAACATAGTGCAAGAAGCGCACAACCCGCCAGAACAAGGCGCCGAGAACGACCGCGTTCCACGAATAGAATCTTATGTCAAACATTTCCAACCAATGCGGCTCGGCGTCATTTGCCTGCAAAAGGGAACCGGCCGCCTCAAACTCCGCGCCACCAAAATCCCCGGATCCCAAGCCATCGACTTCCGCCTTCTGATGTTAACCAGAGTTCCTTGATTCCCGCGCAGAAACACTCGCCCTACATTGCGTCTTGTCGCCAAAATAAACCGCAATCAATGAACGCCGCCACAAACACAAACCTCATGAACGAAAAGGAACTAAACCAACTTTGCCAAACCGCCAACATCGCCCCGTGGCGCCTCGCCTTCGCCAAACGAATCGAAAGCAAGATCGTCCAAACCACCATAACCGCCATCATTGCGCTTAACGCCGCCATCCTTGGTTTAGACACCAGCGAAGCCGTCCGACAAACATTCGGCCCGGCCATCCGCATCATCGACACCCTTTGCCTAGCCATTTTCACCGTGGAACTCCTTGCCAAACTCGCCGTCTATCGCGGCTTGTTCTGGCAAAGCGGCTGGAACCTCTTTGACGCCCTAGTCATCGGCATCGCCTTAGTGCCCGGCGCCGGCCCTTGGGCAGTCCTTCGTTCCCTTCGCGTTCTTCGCATCCTCCGGCTCTTCACCGTCATTCCCCAAATGCGCAAAGTCGTCGCCGCCTTCCTTCACGCCATTCCCGGCCTTACTTCAGTTATGGCGGTCATGAGCATCTTCTTCTATACTGCCGCCGTTCTAGCCACCAACCTGTTCGGCGACTCTCACCCAGACTGGTTCGGCACCATCGGCAAAAGCCTCTACTCCCTCTTCCAAATCATGACCCTAGAAAGCTGGTCTATGGGCATCGTCCGCACCGTTATGGAAACATGGCCTTGGGCTTGGGCCTTTTTCGTGCCCTTCATCGTCATCGCCACCTTTACCATTCTCAACCTCTTCATCGGCATCATCGTCTCTACCATGCAGGAACTCGCCTCCCTGCCCGACCCCAAAATCCCCGCCAAAGACCTTAGCCAACTCCTCGCCCGCATGGAAAAAGACCTCCAAGAACTAAAACAACGCTTGAATACAAAACCAACGCAATAAAAAACACAAGCCGACTACAAAAACTCCAACCCGAAAAGAAAAAACAAAACAGAAAACAACCGCTACTTCTTGCCTCCTCCCAACCAGCGCCAACAACATCCACTCCCAACAAAGCAAACACAAAACAAACCGAAAAAAGGTTGCAGCGGCTGTTCTTCCTCTCGGCCGCCTTCCTAGCGCACGCGGCGAATGCGATAAAAACACGAAGGCGCATTGGTATGCAATAAAGGCAACCGCACCGCCGTGTTCGTCCGCGTCGCCGCTATCTCCCCAGAAGCCGGCAACCACCCTTCCGAAAACACTATGTTTGTCTGGCATTGAACTTGATACACCCGCCCCACGACCGACGACCAACGCAACGAGATAAAGTTCGTCTCGCCCAAATCATCCGTAATCTCTAACGCCGGCTCCGGCTGCGGCGCATTTCCCGATATCAACAACGACACCCATTGATTCGTCCACACCGCTTGATTCGTATATGCCATGGCGCTCCCCGTCACCGGCCGCAACGGAAAGGTCAACCGCCCCCGTCCCCCTCTTTTGGTCACATTCACTTCATAAACGCCGTTGGTGATTGGATTCTCCACAACCACTTGCTCCACATTGTCCCGATCGTTGTCCGCCTTCCTAGCTTCCGCCGCAGGAGTTGCCGGGTTCAATACCCAAGGGAAATTGGTTTGACTCCCGGAACTGCTTGGAGACACAAGTCGCAAGTCTAAGTCGTTGATGAGCATTCGGTTGGTAGGATCTAAGGCGGGCGATAATAAAGTTTGCGGCGGCGGATCATTCCAGCAAAGCGTCACTTTGAGCGGTTCACTACCTTTGGCCACTATGGGAAACTTGATGTAATCGGTGTAGTTGTTGGTTATTCCATTGGTGACCACGGTTCGAATGTTGTATAGAGGAACTTCTTTGATATGGGCAAGAGAATCGCTGTGGAAGTTATTAGTCATGAGGTTGGCGGCGGATAGAGCGTTAAAAAGTCCCCAGCCGAAGCGATAGTCGGGGCCGGGATGATCGCCGGCTTCGTCGGCAGTATGAATGGCGAGCGCGCGCAAAGTGGAGGCGAGCATCGGCTGGTTGTCGCCCACCTGCCTGCGATGCAGTTGCACCAACAAATTCAACGACCCCGCCACCGTTGGCGCCGCATAACTGGTGCCATAAGCATAATCATAGCTTTTGTTGACCATCCCGGGTTGATTGGTGATATAGGTTGAATAAATGCCGTTCCCGGCAGTCACTATGTCAGGTTTGATTCTTCCATCATCTGTCGGCCCCCAACTGCTGAAATCGGTCATTATCACGTTAGTGGTCAAAAGGCCATAACCACCGGCGATTTTATTGACGGCTCCGACGACTAAGTTGTTCTTCGCTACTCCCTGTGAAAACAGCAGATCGTAACCGCCGTTCACTCGGTAGTCATAGGCTGGCGGCGGCGGAGTGCCGCCGGGAGGAATGAAGCGAACAATATGGTTTGTATACCACAGCCGGATCAAATTGCCATTTTCGTCTCTCTTGTGACGTCCTTCGCTGTCGGTCTCGAAAGTTCCTAATATTTGATGTGCATGAGCCCGATAGCCATTAGTTAGAGTAAGAGATGGCCTCCCAGTGATTTCTCCTCGTTCGTTGCCGGCGGCCCACACTGGAAGATAATGACGGCACCAGTAGATGATATCGTCAATTCCTTGCGAGAAAGTGTTGTAAAAGCCAAAATTGTAATCTTCTGTTGTGCTAATGGAAAGATTGCCTTGCCATAAAGGCGCCTCACGCCTTGTGCCTCCCCAGCCGGTCATTTGGCCGTAGGAGTGACTGGAAATCCGAAAATGATTGTTGGTGTTGACAAAGGCGGTGGTCATTTCATGGAAGTCCCCTCCGGAATCATACGCCAACAGAGTAGCTTGGGGCGACATGCCTCGAGCTCGAGGATTGATGCCAGCCGCTACCAACGTGCCGGCAATGATCGTTGCATGCTTGTCTTCTCCAAAAAGATAACTGGGGCCGTCTCCGTCGATCACTCGGCTACCGACTTCGCCGGCGCTGTTGGTGATGGCAAACTCCTGATGGTTGGTCAGGACACTCCCGCTGTCCCACATGGCCAGCTGCGTGCCTTCTCCGTTGAGGTTCAATCCAGAAAGGCCGTTGGTGATCACATTGGCAATCGTGGTTTCCCATAGTTCGTCCGTTCCAATTGTGTCCGCCGACTCGGCGTTTAACGGCATTAGATACACCGGCAAGCCGTGTTCCACTCCAACCATCACGGCGATGGATGGTTGGGTAATCCAAGAAGGAGGTGCCGGGATGCGCGGACCTTCGGGAGAAGGCAAAGGCGTTTCGGCCCGCCTGACGGGAACGGCAATATCCAATACCAAGGGCATGCCGGTTCGTTTGGAGAAGGCTTCTGCTTCGGCGCGTTCGGCGGCCTGCCATGCCCCTAGCTCGTTGGAAAAGGCTCGCACAAGTTCGGGGCCGCCTGATGTTTTCCAAAGTTCAAAGCCGATTGGTTTAGGCAGGCCTTCGATGCTGAGGCCAGGCGGTTGCAACCAAGGCGCAAAGTTCTCGTTGAAGTCTTCAAGAATGGCGGGGTCAATCCCCGGATCGTTCTCATCCACAATAACCGGCCCGTTGGGCGGGTCTTCGTCATCTCCCGGAGCAGGTTGCGCCAGCAATCCGACATTGCCCCCAGCCAAAGCCACAAAAGCAACAAAAAGCAGAATCTTTTTCATGATTCAATTTCTTTTCGATAAGTTTATTTGACGGCAATCAAAGCCGAACTTGCGTTCAGAGTCAATGAAAAAATGGCTGTCTGTTTGCGGAATTAGAAACTTTTTATGATATTCACCTCACAATGATTATTTGATGGTAATACAAAGCCGAACTTGCATTTCGAGTCAACAAAGAAGTTTGGACGCGTTCGGGGCCGCTGGATGTTTTCCAAAGTTCAAAACCGATGGGTTTGGGGCAAGCCTTCGATGGTGAGGCCGGGCGGTTGCAGCTAAGGCGCAAAGTTTTCATGGAAGTTTTGGAGAAGGGGAGATCGATGCGCGGCTTGTTTTCATCTATGATGTTGGGGTTGTTGGGCGGATTTTGGTGTTTGCCGGGAGCGGGTTAGTTTTGTTGTGTCAGAACAACATGGCTGCTGGCCAAAGCCATAAAAGCGATGAGAAGGAAAAACTTTTTCATATATTTTTCAAGGGATGGTATGGCAGAGATTCAGGGGTGGTTTGGGTTTCGATTTCGCAAAGGAACTTGTTGGTTTGGTTGGGGGGTGGCAAGGCGAGAGGAAGAGAGTTTTTTGAGGATATGTTTTTGGTGAAGGGGATTGGTGTAAGGAGTGGTTGGTCTTTTTCCGTTGTGATTGGTGGAGATGGGGGAGATTAACTTTGCGTTTGGGTTTAATAGAAAACTTGCCGTCTGCTTGTTTTGTGCAAAGTGGGCCGTGTATTAGTTTTGGGAAAGGCAAGCAAGGCGATGGATGAAGTTGTTTTTGGATGTTGAGGTTTTTGCTCTTGCATTGAGTGAGCAAATTCGGCGATGGGGTGGCACTTAGATTTGTTCAAATGCTTTGGAGATTGCATTGGCCGCAAGGTGTTTTTAGAAGGTCGGCGGGGAAGCTTTTCCTCTCGAGGGTTTTTGTTTGCTGACTTCGTTTCGTGGAAAAAGAGGAGGGATTTGATCTGGTGAATGCAAGGGAGAAATCTTGCTTTACATTGTTGTGGGTTGTGGGCAAGGTTGGATTTGCTATGTGGAGATTTTTTGGAGTTGGGTTGGGTTTGTTTGCGCTTTTGGGTGCGGGGTGCGCTACTTCTTCGATCACGAATTTGACGCCCTCGGATTTTCCCCGGTCGGGTTCGGGTTTTTATCGGGTGGAAGCGGCTTGGCGGAGCAACCAGCGGTCGATTCGGGAGGAAACGCTCGAACCGGTGGTGATTATCGGGATGATGCGTTATCCGATGCAGCCTGTGCCTTATACGGAGGGACGTTGGGAAACGATGATTCCGGTGGAGCCGGATCAGGAGGTCGTTTACTACCGGTTTCAATTTGATTTTATTCAGAATGCGATTCCTAAAGGTCGGCCAAACAGCAAGCGCTCGCCTGAATACCAATTGAAGATCACGACTGAAGAGCCATAGAAACGGGAAGGTTTGCGCCGGTTTTGTGGAGGATGGGCAGTGAGATTAGGCGGAGTCGGCGGCAACCAGTTCTTCTTCAAAATCCACTAATTCCTGGATCTGCGCTAGAAACCAGCGGTCAATCCGAGTCAGCTCGAAGACGTCGTCGATGGACATGCCGGCTCGAAGAGCGTGGCGAATGAAGTAGATGCGGTCGGCGTTGGGCGCTGTGAGTTTTTGGCGGATGATGTGGAGGGGGAGAATGTCTCGGTCGTGGAAAACCTGACCGTCAATTCTCCAAGGCGTTTCGTTGCCGCCCAGCCCGTTTCGCCCGGTTTCCGTGGATCGGAGGCATTTTTGCAGGGATTCTTTGAACGTTCGCCCGATGGCCATGGCTTCTCCAACGGATTTCATTTGCGTATTGAGTGTAGGATCGGCCTGCGGGAATTTTTCGAAGGCGAAGCGCGGCATTTTGGTGACGACGTAGTCGATTGTAGGCTCAAAGCAGGCCGGCGTTTCTCGGGTGATGTCGTTTTGGATTTCGTCCAAATGGTAGCCTATGGCCAGTTTGGCTGCGATTTTGGCGATGGGGAATCCGGTGGCTTTTGAGGCCAGAGCCGAAGAGCGAGAAACCCGTGGGTTCATCTCAATAACCACCATGCGGCCGGTGTTCGGGCAAACGCCGAATTGAATGTTGGATCCGCCGGTCTCCACGCCAATTTCTCGAATAATGGCAAAAGAAGCGTCCCGCATAATTTGGTATTCCTTGTCGGTCAGTGTTTGAATGGGCGCCACCGTAATCGAGTCGCCGGTATGCACGCCCATTGGGTCGAAGTTTTCGATGGAGCAAATAATCACGCAGTTATCCGCCCGATCTCGCATCACCTCCATCTCGTATTCCTTCCAGCCGAGAAGGGACTCCTCAATCAAAATCTCGGAGACGGGAGAGCGTTTCAGACCGCGCCGGGCAATGCTTTCAAACTCCTGCCGATTGTAAGCGATGCCGCCGCCGCCGCCGCCCAAAGTGTAGGCCGGCCGGATGATTAGCGGAAACTGTCCGATGGCGGCGGCCTTTTCCAGCGATTCCTCAAAGGAACGGGCAGTAAAACTGCGAGGCAAGTCCAGGCCAATCTTCTCCATCGCCTCTTTAAATTCCTGGCGATCTTCTCCCCGCTGAATAGCGGCTGCGTTGGCTCCGATCATTTCCACGCCGTGCCGCTCCAGCGTTCCATCTCGATGAAGCGACATAGCCGTGTTTAGCGCTGTTTGCCCGCCCAAAGTCGGCAACAAAACTAAGGCTCCTGGCGCGTCTCGCCTTCTCTTCTCTTCCAGTTCCCGAACGATCACTTTCCCGACGCATTCCGGAGTAACCGGCTCAATATAAGTTCGGTCGGCGAATTCAGGATCGGTCATAATTGTGGCGGGATTCGAGTTTAACAAAATGACGCGAAACCCATCCTCTTTCAGCGCCTTGCACGCTTGGGCGCCGGAGTAGTCGAATTCGCAAGCCTGCCCGATCACAATGGGGCCGGCGCCGATAATCAGCACGGAGTCAATGTCTGTCCGCTTTGGCATAAAACTTCAGAAAGCGTAAACCTGATAGGCTTTTTTGCCAGCAAAAATGGAACTTTCCCGCTCAAATCTTCGGCTTGCGGCGCGCGCATTGTGTTCTTGTTAATTTTTCCAATTTGCTCTTTAGGGTGGGAACAATCGAATATGACTTGTCTCAAAGCGGTTCTTCTTCGGATTCCATTGACTCTGGAGGAGAAGAAGATGTGTATCGAATTGCAGTCACCGGTTCGGGGACGTTGACGGTTTGGAGCACGGGGAGCACGGACACTTACGGCTATTTGTTGAGCAGTTCGGGTAGCGAATTGGCTTCCGACGACGATGGCGGAGGAAACAGGAACTTTCGACTTAGCCATTCGGTGAGCGCGGGAACTTATTATGTTCGGGTGAGGCATTATTCCACCACCGGCACCGGAGATTATGGCATCACCAGCGATTTCTACGCATCTTCTTCCAGTGATGGTGGCTCGTCAGGAGGTGGCTCTGGCGGCAGCAGTTCCGGTTCTGGCAGTGGCAGTGGAGGTTCCACAAGCGGAAGTGGCTCCGGCAGTAGCAGTGTATCTTGGGAATATACGCTTCCGCTCAATGGTTCTTCTTCGGATTCCATTGACTCTGGGGGAGAAGAAGATGTTTATCGAGTCACAGTCACCGGCTCTGGGACGTTGACGGTTCACAGCAGTGGGAGCACGGACGTCTACGGCTATTTATTGAGCAGTTCGGGCAGCGAATTGGCTTCCAACGACGATGGCGGTCAAGGCAGGAATTTTCAGATCAGTCATTCGGTGAGCGCGGGAACTTATTATGTTCGTGTGCGACATTACTACAGCACGGAAACCGGCGACTATACTGTCCACTCCAGTTTCACCGCATCTTCTTCCAGTGGTGGTGGCTCGTCAGGAGGTGGCTCTGGCGGCAGCAGTTCCGGTTCTGGCAGTGGCAATGGAGGTTCCGCAAGCGGAGGTGGTTCCGGCAGTAGCAGTGTATCTTATGAGGCGACTTTATCTACCGGCAGTTCCCGTTCCGGTTCCATTAGTCCGGCGGGCGATCAAGATGTGTATCGGATCACAATTTCCCGGACGGGGACGCTCACGCTTTATAGCACGGGGAACACGGACACATATGGCGAGTTGCTAAGCAGCACGGGCAGTGTATTGACTTCCGACAACAACAGCGGACAAACGAACAACTTTCGCATTGCTCGAAGAGTGACTGCAGGCACTTATTACGTTCGTGTGCGCCACAACAACCAAACCACTGGTACAGGGAGTTATACAGTGCGCAACACTTTTGGTTATGCTCCGTCTCTGACTTCCTATGAGTATAATTTGTCTCCCAACGGAGGTTCCAGTTCGGCATCGATCAATTGGGTGGGCGACGAGGATCTCTTTCGCATTGTGGTGACCAGTTCGGGGACGTTGACACTTTATAGCACCGGAAGCACGGACACCTATGGCGAATTGCTGAGCAGTTCGGGCAGTGTGTTGACTTCTGACAATAACAGCGGACAAACGAACAATTTTCGATTTAGCCGTTCGGTCAATTCGGGGACTTATTACTTGCGAGTTCGGCATAACAATCGGCTGGCCGGCACCGGAAGTTTTGCCGTCCGCAGCAGTTTCACCGCTTCCAGTAGTGGTTCTGGCGGCGGGAGCAGTGTTGCCTACGAATCGACTCTTTCCGCCAGCGGTTCCCGTTCCAGTTCTATTAGCCCGGCGGGGGATCAAGATGTATATCGAATCATAATTTCCCGTACTGGAACGTTGACGCTTTACAGCACCGGAAGCACGGACACTTACGGCGAATTGCTGAGCAGTTCGGGTAGTGTGTTGACTTCTGACAATGACAGCGGGCAAGGCAACAACTTCCGCATAGCTCGCAGAGTTACTGCAGGCACTTATTATGTTCGTGTGCGGCATAACAACCGAACGACTGGCACGGGAAGCTATACCGTGCGCAGTACTTTCGGCTATGCTCCGTCTCTCAGTGCCGCCGAATACACTCTTTCTCCCACTAGTGGTTCTCGTTCGGCATCGATTAATTGGGCGGGCGACGAAGATCTCTTTCGCATTGCGGTGACCGGTTCGGGGACGTTGACACTTTACAGCACCGGTAGCACGGACACTTACGGCGAATTGCTGAGCAGTTCGGGCAGTGTGTTGACTTCTGACAATAACAGCGGACAAAGCAACAACTTCCGCATAGCTCGCAGAGTTACTGCAGGCACTTATTACTTGCGAGTTCGGCACAACAATCGGCTGACCGGCACCGGGAGTTTTTCCGTTCGGAGCAGTTTCTCCACTTCTACGACAGTTACGCAAAACGACCTTAGCACTGGAAGAGACGCCGCCACCCTTTCTTCGGTTGGGAGTGGCGCCGCGTTGGTTTCTTCTAGCGTTTCCAGTTCGGGAAAAATCGGAACTTTGCAGGACACTTATGATATGTACCGCTTTATAGTCAGCGGCGCGAATCAAGTTGCGGCGGCCACAATTGAGAATCTTGGCAACATCGGGTTGGAGTTGAAACTTTACAACGCTAGCGGCACCGAGTTGAAGTCGGTTACCGCAAATGCAAACGACCGAAGTGCCAAGCACGTCTTCGGCTGGCAATCTTCAGGATCCAACTATTACTACTTGCGAGTTCGCGCCTTGGCTAGCGCGCTCAGTTTGCAGAACTATCGCTTGCAAATCCGCACGACAGCCGTAGATAACATGCCCCCGGTAACTTGGGGACCCATCCTCGGCACTCCAGTTTTTACAAATCCGACTAACCCTCCGCCGACTACTGGAAACGCATCTCCGCCGAGTTCCGGTTGGTATATTTCTCCTGCGCCACCTAAGCCATTTGTGCCGGATGTTACTATTCCAGGCGCAATGGGGCCCGGCAGAACGCTGACTGTTACCGAGGGAGAAGTTACTGTGCGAGAGATTGATCCAGATCCGAATGTTGAGGACGACGAATACTACTCGATTACAGATAGTTCTTTCGAAACCTCCGCAATTGAGAGTTATGGTGATAGTAATCTCGGATCGGAAACGGAAATTTCCACCGATCGATGGAACTTTAAATTATCTAGCACTGGAGAAATTGCGGGGACTTTATCATTCGATTTTATTGAAATCAAATATGTTCACAATTTAACAACAGGAAATGGGACATTAACAATCACGGTACTGGATACCGTTCCCATTGTGATTCCAGTAACCGTTAGTGGTGATGCTGATGAAGAGGGCAGCTTGGGCTCTCCTTGGATTGGTAAAACCTTTCCAGTTTGGGTAATTCCCGTGACTGTTCAGTTTCGAGCGGACTTGAGCTATGAATGTGGCATTGAATCTGCTGGCGGAGGATCTCCGCCTTTTGGTCTTACTGCTGGGGTGGGGTTTGGCGTCAATGCCGAAGTTTCTGCAGGTTTTGGTGCACGAGCACTTGTGGGTATTGACATCGCTTTTCTTAAAAGGTGGGGTGAATGGTATGCAGGGGTAGAGGGTGATTTAGATGTAATTGATGTTAGTGCAGGAGCTCAGCTTTGGTCATACTACGGAGGAGTTCCTAACGGCTCTATCATTTTTGGATTTCTCGATGCTGATCTTTCGCTTGTAGCTCAAGCTGGAGGCTTGCCGATACCTAAGTACAAGAAAATATTGTGGGATCCGCTTCCGGCTCAAGCTCGGACAAACAGATTGTTTGGACCTCATCCGCCATTGCCTGCGGATGATGACGATGAGTAAGTAACTTTAGTTAATGTTTTGGTGGTTGATCTCGTTCAGATGTAGAAATGATGCTTTAAGTGCATCGGTCGGTTTAATTGGCTGAGTTTTTCATCTGAGTTGTGAGAAAGAAATTTTTAATTGGTTGCGGGGTGGTTGTTTTGGTGGCGGTTGTTCTGGCGGTGATTCGGCTGAACTTAGTGTGGCGAGAAGAATCAACGGCGGAAAATTCTGTTGCGGAAAATCATGGTTTGGAAGGTGCAAAGGTTGGCGGAGTGCGCGAGGACATTCTGGCGGCGTATGATTTTTCGGCGGGGAGGCAGTTTGTTCGGCGCATTCGTTTGCAGCAATCCATTGATGCTCGGTCGGGTTCTGCGGATGGGGCGGTAGCGGTGGAAATGACGTCACCCGGCCAAATGGAGGTTTCGCTGGAAGGTTTGGTTCGTGTTTCCGTTCTTGAGCAAAATGAGCAGGGCGTTTGGATTAGCGCGGAGTTTTTGGAAACGCCTTCGGTTGTCGGTCTCGGTTTTGAGAAAGTGGCAGGGGCTTTTTCTCGTTCCATTCCGCTTCGAATTTCGCGCACTGGAGAGATTTTGGAGAAGCGAATTTCGCCTAAAGTGCCGCCGGTGATTGCCGGTTTTTGGGATTCGGTTTTGGATTGTTTGGTGGTGGAGTTGCCGGAGAGGGAGGCGGGCAAAGGGCTTGCGGAGTGGCGGGGAACTTATGCGGATTCATTTGCAGTGTATGAGATGGATTTTCGGGTTTTGCCGGAGCGGATTTTGGAGCGGCAAAAGAGGCAGGTTTTGCGTTTGATTTCGCAAGGTAGTGGAAGTTCGCTTGCGGGTTTGGAACCGACGGCCAAGGGGGTTTCTGGTTTGGATCGGATTCTGTTCTCCGATGGGAATGGCTTGTTGCGGGAGGGCGAGTTCAACGCCGAGTTGCATTTGGCGGTTGGCGAGGCGATGGAGTTGTTTGCGACGCGGAAGTGCCAAGTTGCATTTCATTCAGATATTTTTGGTCGGCGCGAAGATGTTTTGGCGGAGTTTTTAGGCGAGCATCGGCTTTCGTCTTTGGCGGAGATGCGGGATCAGTTTTTGGTTTGGGAAAGGGCTTTGGAGCAGGCAACGGTTTTGGATGCGCCATTGTTGGAAAATGACGAGAGCAATCTTTACGAGCAGTGTTTGGCGTTGGGGATTACGGGAGCTTTTGCCGCTCAATCGGAGGCGGAGTTGCAAGCCGAGTTGTATGAGCGGCTGGTTCGCTTTGAGGAGCATTTGGTTGGCGATGCGCGGGATCAGGCTTACTTGGCGGGCTTGTCGAATACGCAAAGGCCGGAGGCGGCGGAGCGGATTATGGAGTTCGCGCAAAACACGGAGGACGCGCCCACTTTGGAAGCGGCGATTGATTTTGTTGGGGCAGTGGCGCAACCGATTGCGCGGGAGTTGTTGTTGGAGTATTTGGAAAGCGAGGCGGGGCAGGCGAATCGCGGAGCGGTGATGGCGGCTTTGGCCACGCAACGGTTGCCGCACGATACCAGAGTTGACGAGGTTTTGTCTGGGGCATTGTTTGATTATGCGGAGGGTAACAGCTGGGAGGCGCGGGTAGAAGCGGCTCGTTATTTCAGCGCGGATGTGGAAGCGGCGGACATTTCGGCGCTTCGGAAGTTGTTGAACGAAATGGTGTCTTCGGATCCGGACAAACGGGTGCGAAACTTTGTGACGCACGCTTTGAAAAAACTAGATCAGCGAAAAAAGTAATCTGCGCTGTTTTCCGTTTTAACGAATATAAGAGGGTTACCAATCGGCAGTTTTGATACCGCTTTTCAAGCGTTAGCAAAAAGAATTTTTCTTCTTTGCGGGATGGGAAAAGATTTTTGTTCGCTCTTTTCTCCACAAAAAAAAAAGACCTGCCGGCGAACCGACAGGCGAAGCATCTCAAAGAATGCTAACTTACCTATTACAGAAATAACAACACAATAGTAAGAACTACCATGAAAACTGCTTACAAAATTGCAAACAGCGAAAACATTCCATCCCCATCCTTCCCCTAAAGCAAGCTTATTTTTCCCATAAAATTGTTCTCCCGAAAAATGCATCCTTTGCCTCGCTTGACGATCCAACCAAAAACGAGATGGGAACAGAATGGGAACGGAAAATCTGCATGGGATGGCCTCTTTTTCCAAGCCTAAACTTCCCCAATCCTAATTTTGCCGCCCCAAAATAAAAAGTGGCCGCTGTGGATGAAAAGTAACTTTTTGGCCGCCCAATCTTGCCAAGTCCAAAAACTTGGTTCATGGCAAAGGAAAACAAAAACGCGGCCACTTTTGGAAAGTGAGCCGCAATGGAAGGTCAGAAGATTTTCAAGATGGTTACCGTCGTTGGCTGTCGGCGGCGGATTCCCAGCCCTGCCATTTGTAGTTATTCCAAACCCAAACAAAGTCCGGATTGCGGAAGTTCCCATTGGGAAAATAAAAAGCATCGTCAAAATCACCTTGGGCAGCTGCGCGTGCGGACTCAATGGTTTCCTTATCGATCCAACTATGATGCTCGGCGTGGCCGTCGGCAAAGGAAAAACTGCTGATGTTGCCGTGAAAAATGGCGAAGGGATCCACCCAACCAGGGGGATTTACATTGATGACCCAAGTGCCGCGATTAAAGCTGCGTGTATCGGATTCTTCAACAAAAGCCATTGCTTCGGATGGCCCATAAACAGCTGAGAGTTTTTTGTAGGGGGTCATTTGCCACCCGTGTCCGTTCATGCCGGCGGCTTTGGAATAACTATCCCACGCCCAGCCTCGTCCGGGTTGCCGATTTCTTGTGCGCAAATCGCCGGGGCAGTGGTAAGAACCCACAGAGTTTACATAAGGCCACAAAGCGCCGTTTTTTAGGCCGTTTTCAACGAGTTTCTTGGCTTGATCTTTGGTTAGGGAGGCTGTGATGTTCACATTTTGTCCAGATTCATTTTGGGGTCCCGGCCAGAAACCGCCGCCGTGATTTTGAAGTTGGCCGCTATTTTGAACGGCATGAGTGTAGATGATTTCCTCTTCGTTGTCGCCGGCATACATGAAGAAGCCTAAGGCGAGTTGTTTTTGGTTGTTGAGGCAGGCGGCGCCAGTGGCCTTTTGTTTGGCTTTGGCGAGGGCGGGCAGGAGCATGCCGGCCAAGATGGCGATGATAGCAATGACGACCAACAATTCAATGAGAGTAAAACCGAAGGCCCGATGCCCGATGCCCGATGCCCGATGCCCGATGCCCGATGATTTAAGCGTATAGAGATTTTCATCATGTCAAGACTTTTTGATTTCGTGCTGTTTGAGAAGGATTTTGCGGGGAAAGCAAAGGCAAGCGCAAGCTTTTTTCAATGACAAATGACGAATTGCGAGTCTGATGCCGGAAGATAGCGGAGATTGTTTGGGGTTTGTGTTGATTGGCGGCGGTTTTTATGCGTTTTGGTTGGATTCGCTTGCCGTTTTGGCGCGTCGGCTTTGAATTTTTTGGTTACTCGCGAAGGCGGTTCAGCATTTTTTGGGCGAGGGGTTCTTCGGGTTTGAGGCGGATCAGCCGCGCCAAAAGCCAACGGGCAAAGGCGGGATTGCTTTGCAGGCTTTGGGAGGCGATGGAAATGCACTTCGCGTAGGCAGCGGTAAAGTCTTTGTGGACGGAGAGGCTTTGGAGGAATTTGTGAACGGCTTCGGTTCGGTTGCCCGCCCATTCGTCCGCAAGTCCCAGCAGGTAAAGGTCGCGGGCTGGAAACCAAGTTTGCATGATTTGGCGGAGATTTCCCGGCGGCAGGTTGTCCGCTAACGAAGAGGCGGATTGCGCTTGGTGGTGGAGGATTGTTTTTAGGATTGCGGGGGCGGGATTGCCGAGGCGGATCAGCGGCGCTCGGCTGGCCACGTATTGATTGTCGTCGGTGTTTAAGGGAGCGGATTGGGAAAATCGTTCCAGCGCGTTTCGCCCGGCCAAGAGGCTTCCAAGGATGCGATCAATAGAATGCAGTCGACATTCTTGGAGGGCGCGCCGAAGGATTGGGTTTTGGAAGGCTTCGGTCAAGCGCGCCGGAGAAATTGGGAGAGGAAGGTTGGCGCCGATGAGGCCGATGACGGGAACGGCGACGGTATCGCGCAGAAGCCATGCGCTGGAATGCGGAAATACGGCGTTGAAGGTGCGGACGATTGCCTTCAATGTATTCTCGTCTAGTTGACGAATCGGAAGCCATTGGCAGAAAATGCCGCCGGGCACCAATCGGTTGCGGACGTTTTGGTAATGTTCCGCCGTGTAAAGCAGTCCCGCTCCGTCCCGCGCGGGATGGAAGACGTCGGCGATGATGACGTCGTAGAAGTTCTCAGAACGGCGGACAAAGCGCCGGGCGTCCGCGTGATGCAGGGCGATTTGGCCGGGCGGCGGATAGGGAAAATGATTGTGAGGCGCAAATTCGGGGAGGGTTTGGAGAATTTCTGGAATCAGTTCGACGGCGTCGGCCCGCAATTGAGGATAATCCAGAACGGCGCCGAGAGTGATGCCCGTTCCAACGCCGAGAATCAGCGCTCTTTCCGGCTGGAGATGTAGCAAGATTGGTAAATGGGCTTGCCTTCGTTCGTCCGCAGCGGCGCGCGTGCCTCCCATTTGGAAGCGGCGATTCACTTGAAGAGCCTTGTGACCGTCGGCGTCCGTCGTCACGGAAACCATCGCCGAAACGCCTTCCCGAACGAGAATGGTTTGGCGTTCCCCTTCTGTTGAAAAGCCAAGCACTTTGGCCGGGCTAGGCGCAATGACCAAGCCAAGTCCAAGCGCCGTTATCCCCAACCAGCGCGCCTTGAGTCCTCTTGGCGGAATCAATCCCACATAAGCCAGGGAGATGAGAATGAGAAACCTCTGGACACCCAAAGCGGGAAGCAATGCGACAAAGACCGCCGGAGCCAGCGAAGCGCCGAGAAGATTCCCGGCCAACGCCGCGCCAATCCCTTTTCGCGGACGGACGCTGGATTGAAGCAAATGCGACAAAAGGCCTCCCATCGCCGCCGCTGGAAGAAACAAAACCAGCCCGGAAACCAACACTTCCCCAATCAAAAGCCCCGCTCGACCGCGGCTTATGCTCGGCCAAAGAGCGTCATGCCATGCTGGAACCCAAGCCATTGCGTGCAGGCTAATCAGAATCAGAAACGCCGTCGCCAGCAATCCGTGATGGAAAAACTCGCATTGCCGCCGCTCCTTCCCCGTCCCAACCGCTCTTGAATTCCATTTGGCGAACCGTTGCCAAAGCATCGCGCCCAAAGAAGCGCCGGCCAGATAGACCGACAGAATCGACGCGTAAGTATAAACCGTATTTTCCAGCGTCTGCGAAAGAACCCGAACGCAAAGCAATTGATACGCAATGCCGAACAAGCCCAGCCCAAACGCGGTGAAAAATGTCCGCTTGGACAAAGGCGTATTGGCGCTTTCCAAGGCAGGTGCTTCACCAACCGGCGGAAACCGTCTTCGCAGCGCGAAAATGGTAATTGCAATGAGAAAGCTCAGCCCGCACAGGAAGCCAAGCGAAGTCTTGAGACCGTATCCCGGGATAAGAAAGAACGCAGTCGACAACGCTCCCAAAGCGGCACCGGCAGTGTGAACCCCGTAAATCCAACCGACTTGCTTTTTGCCCGGCTTCTTTTGCTTCCAAATTCTTTCGGCAACGGGAAGAACAGCCCCCATCGCCAAAGTAGCGGGAAGCAACGCAACGAAAACGACGCCAAAAAAACCCAGCATCCCAAGCAAGCCAAATCCCGTTCCAGCCAAACCGGGAATGCGACCCAAAAGCGGAAGACCAAAATAGGAAACCAATCCCCAAAAACCAACCAGCCCCGCCAAAAAAACAAACCGACCAATAGGCGCCAGCCGAAAAAGAACAGCGCTTTGCGCAAAAAGCGCCCCCGCCATCAACCCGCCCATATAAGCGGCCACTATCGCCAAAATCGCCGGCGCTTCCAAGCCAAACAAAGCACCCAGCTGCTTCGTCCAAACCATCTGATAACCCAAACCGACAAAGCCGGAGCCAAAAAGCCCAAACGCCAAAATTCCACTTTTGCAACCACCCAACACCATCGAATCCAGCAATCAAAAAACCCGACAACAGATTGCTCTCAACCCACGCAAAGCGCAAAGCAGAAAACTCAGAAAAAGCCGACGAACTTTCCTCCCCAACATCGCCGCCCCTAAACCACGACAATGCCAACCCAGTCGACCCTCTTTCAACCGCCAATTTGCCCGCCAACCCCCCACAAATCGAAAAACAGAATCTCCCCGACACGCAACCTTTCCTCCGAATTAGAAAGCATTGAATCACGAGTGCAAAACAAGAAATAGCCGAACCGCTGAGGCTATGCGCCGCGGCCTCCAATGTGCTAGAAAACATCCCCAATTTTAGGATCTGGCAAGCTAATAGTGGAAGAGCAACCCGCCGCAATCCACAAACTCGCCAAAACAACCGACGACAAGACCGTTCCCGAAGCCAATTTGAACTTGGCCTTGTTGCGAACAAAGATTTCATCGCCGTAAGCGGCGGCTGGCTCTTGCCCAACCCAGAGCAACCGATCAAGCGAATGCTTCAGCATCATCTTTCTGATGCGGCTGTCCCCCATCCGCATGCTCGCAAAACAACGGCCGCTGTCTTTTTCCCTCCCCCTCGCCAAATCCCCAAAAAAAACGCCGTTCCGCTAAAAAGACAAAAAGTGTTGAAACCGCAAAAAAGCTAGTACTCCAACTTGCTTTCTGATTTTCTCACTCTTGATCATATGAAATGGGGCAATTCGCTATCGGGTCTCCTCGCTAACTATCACAGCCAACGGAACATTCAAGGAGTGCTCCAACGAAACCATGAAGCCCAACAATTCAGAGACGCAGAAACCTATTAAGCCTAGCAATTCAATAGCCGGGACTTTGGCGCGCATAGCCAGAAGGAGCGTCCGAATCTTACATTAAACCCAGAGGCTATTAAGAAAAGGAGGGAAAACCATGAACGAAGCCAACACATTTTAATACGTTCACCAAATTATGATCGTTAAGGTTTGTAGCATCGTCATTTGCGCAACAATGGCGACAATCGTAGTCACTTAAACACGAAAGGACTACGCACCTCTGGAATATGTCGAGGAAGGCCCTGCCTACCCCATTCTTCGTTGGTCGAAACAATTCAGCAACAGGCAAAAACTACGGACGAGAAAATCGCTATGTTGCAAAAGGCCATTGAATCGCTGGAAATACCGCAAAGTTCAACAACAGCAGAATCAACCCAAACGGACGAAACTTCCTATCTAGATTCTGTGACTTGTTGCGGCGGACGCGAGCAAGTCAATTCTTCTGAAGATTCTTCCGAACCCGCATCGGTGTAAGTCGAAGATGAAGGAATAACTGAGGAAGAAGTAGCGGAACTCATGGCGGAAGCCATGGAGAAAATGGAAAATGATGCTGCAGAAGCCGACTTATTCAGATCTATGATCGACGAGGAGGAACTCGCTGTCCTTGATGAGGAAACCTTAGGAATCTAGGCTGATATTGAGGAAACTTTCGCCCGGATATTGTAACCTATTCCAGGGATCTATAATGAAAAAGATATCGAGCGAGAGTTGTCTGTGCCCTCTCGAAGAGAGAGTGCCACTAGCGGTACCGGAAGGCCTTACAGAAGAAGATCTGGAGGAATATGAAAACTTCTGGGAATACATGAAGGCAACAATCAGGGAATAATAGTCCGCTGGGGAATAGCTCCTGATGCCTTTTCCTTTTGCTCTCAGAACGCCGGGGTTTTCCCAGCGATTTTTGCATTCAGTCATTCAACCAAAAACAAATTCAAAACGTCGCCAAATCATAATCCCACTGAATCCTATCAACTCTAGATGCCAACACCAATCCCACCATTTACAACCATCTTCCGAAGTTCACAAAGATCGAACTGTATTAAAACCATTATAGACAACCACAAGTAGAATAATCGGCAAAATGATTCCAAAAATAACTCACACATTATTAATATACGCCTAAAACATTGTACGAATCAAAATGTAGACAATAGCGCATTCAACAGCATAGCAAACAAATTCGGAACAGAATCTATCTTTTCAATCCTTCGAGATTTTTCCGGCGCTTTTTGTCGGGAAGATTATTGTTCGGCGGAGGCTTGTTTTGCTAGTTACGATGAGGAGTGGAAGTAATGGATGATATTTTGCGGGTTAGGTAGTTATTAAACCGCAAGCTTTCTACTTTGGCGCTTAGCAATCTTGTCTTTTGCAAGTAGTAGACGGTGGGGGGGGGGGGGGTGCGCGCAAGTTTTGCGATTAATATTGCATGGCGTTTTATAGGAATTATACACATGTTAATTTTGACTTGAGGGGGAAAGTTTTGGAGGCAAAATTAGAGGAAGAGAGTGGAAAATTTAGGCGGAAAAGGGAATGGTGAAATGGGATGATCGTCACTTTTGGGAGAGGGCCAAAGTCCAAGTATATAGGAGGACGGCGAGGGCGGCGATGTGGCTGAGGAGGTTCCAGTGGGTTTTTTTGCATTCGGTTTCTGGGAGGAGGCTGAGCGCGGTGCCTATGGCGATGCCGGTGAGGAAGCCTCCAAGGTGGGCGATGAGGTCGCTATCTGGGGAGAGTCCGAAGAGGACGAAGAGCATGGCAACTGACATCAAGCCGACGATCAAGATGCGCCATGCCTGTTTGTTTTGTCGGAGCAAGCCTGCGGCGTGGGGGCCGAGCATTCCAAGAGCGCCCATAACGGCGCCGGAAGCGCCTAGTCCGAGGTAGGGTTCTGTGCGAAAGGCTAGGCCAAAGAGGTTGCCCGCTATCCCGGTCAACAGAATGGCGAGCAGGCCAATTCCGGCGCCATAACGTCCCATTGCGAGGCCGAAGAAGACGAAGCCGGCGGAGAGGTTGGAAAAGAGGTGGGCGATGTCGCGGTGGAGCATGGTTGCGGTGACGGGGCGCCACCATTCACCTTCAAAGACTAGGGAGCTGTCGAGGATTCCGTTTGTCAAAACTGCGGGACGGATTTGGGGCAGGTAGCCGAAGGCGCCAAGCGCCAGACAGCAAGTCAAACTTTGCCAGCAGAAGTCCAACCTTGCTTTTGCCAGCGGCCGTCGCCAAGTCCAGTGGAGGTTTTCCTCGCGGAAACTTCGGATGGTTTCCAGCGCGCGAGGATGGTCGGTTTCGGCGACTGTTAGTTGGTAGAGATGAGGCGTTGTTTCCTGCCGGCTGATTTCGCAGATAATTTCCTGGCTGGCGAGTGCTAGGCTGCAATCCATTGCGTCTTGGCGATTTCGCATGGGAATTTGGGCGACGGTTTTGCTTGGCGGCGCGGCTTCTGGGTTTGGAGAAGGCCGGATGTTCTGATGCGCTGCAAAAAAACTTTCTTCTGAATCAAGCACTGTTGGTTTTTCTTTGTCGAAAAGCGGTGATTGCCGCGCCGCATGCGCCGGCCATTTCTCCCAAACGGGCTGGTTGAATGGGAACGCGGTGTCCGGGAACGATCCATTCTAATTCGTCCATGAATTTTTGGAGCGGTTTGAATAAATCGCCTCCTGCGCGGGCAATGCCTCCGCCGATGACGATGGTTTCCGGATCGAGGACGTTGATAAGCGAGACCAGGCCGCAGGCAAGGTTTCGGACGGATTCGCTCCATAAGGAAGCCGCTGCTGGATCACCGTTTCGCACCGCGTTAAGTAGCGCTTGAGTGGTTTTGAATTTTCCGCCGCTGCGCTGTTGGATGGCGCAGTTGCCGACGGCCAACTCCAAGCTGCCCGGGGTGCGGCAGATGTCTGGCGCGCCATTTGGATTGAGGCAAATGTGCCCGGCGTGGCCTGCTCGTCCTACGGCGCCGCGCAAGATGCGGCCGTCGACCATTGCGGCGCCGCCAACGCCAGTGCCTAGGGTGAGAAAGAGAATGTTTCGAACATTGCGGGCCGCGCCCAACCAAGCTTCGCCAGCTAATGCGGCCTGCGCGTCGTTCATTACCCAAACGGGATGGTTTCGTTTGAGATAATCGGTCCAATCCAGATTTTCCAATCCTCGCAAGCGCCCCGGCATGTGCCAAATGAAACGGCCGGATGGGGAAGCTAAGCCCGGCGAGGCGAGACCGATGCTACAAACCGGACGATCGAGTGAAGATTCGATTTCCTTCGCGAGCGATCGGACGCATTGCTTCCATTCAAGCGGAGAGTCCGCATCAAAGTCTGCCCGCCGCGTTAAAATCCGCCTTCCCTCTGGGGAAAGGCCGGCGGCTTTGACGCTGGAACCTCCTAAGTCTATTCCCAGCAAACACTCCATTTGAATTTCAACGCTAGGTTTTACAGAATACTCGATACCGTTGCCACACCAGCAGAAATCCACTGGCAAAGTCATTGAGGGAATGGGCGGTCCATTGGTCCACTTCGGCCGGCGAATGCCAATGGCCTTCGGAAACTTCTTCTTCACGCAGTTGGAAGGGGCCGTTGGAACGGCAGCGATATACCCAAACAAACTCTTGGCCGGTTTCTTGACATGCAGTTATTTCGAAGAGCTTTTCGGGGACGGAGTTCAGGACTAATCCGATTTCTTCTTGGACTTCCCGCATGGCGCAAGCGTCATAGGATTCTCCGGCGCTCAAATGCCCGGAGGCGGAAGAGTCCCACTTTCCCGGAAAACAATCTTTTAGCGGAGAGCGTTTTTGCAGAAACAAACGGCCGACGTCGTTGAAAACGAGAACGTGAACTGCTCGATGCATCAATTGGAGGCGGTGAATTTCGGAGCGAGTCCGCTGTCCGATCACTTCATTCCGTTCGTTCACCACGTCGAAAATTTCTTCCATCTCGCTGCGCATTAACCGGGTTTGGTGCGTTCTTGAGGCGCCGCAAAAGCATAGCCGTTGGGGAGCATTTGCGCCAATCCCGCAAACTGTTCCAAAGTCACTGATTCGGCACGCGCTTGAAAGTCAATTCCCTGCGCCGCAAAACATTCCCGCAACAAGGGTTCCTGCCAATGGATTTTTAGGAGATTGAGCATGATTTTTCGCCGTTGGCGGAAGCCGGCTTTGACTAACCGGACAAATCGTTGGAAGTCCGTCCCGGCCAGCAAAGGATCGCGCCGCCGCTTCAAGGCGATGCAGGCGGAGGCCACTTCCGGTCGAGGAAAGAAGCAAGCCGCCGGGATGCGGAAAGAGCCAACGGGAACATGCCCCGCTTGAAGAAGCAGGGAGAGAACTCCGTAATCGCGGCCGCCCGCGGTTGCTCGGATTCGATTGACGACTTCCCACTGCAAGGTAACGACCATCATTGCCGGCTTGGGTTCCGCCAAAGCCCATTCTACCAAAATGGGCGAGCCGGACGAATAAGGCAAATTGGCCACCATCTTCCACTGGCTCCAATCTCGGCCCTTCGCCCGGCGAAGATAATCCAACGCGTCGCCATGCACCAATTCCAAGGACAGCGCGTCGGCAAAGCTTTTTTGCAACCAACGCGCCAAGCGACCGTCTTTCTCGATGGCCAAGACGCGTCCACAATGCGCAAGGAGACGCTCGGTCAAAGGGCCGAGACCTGGCCCCACTTCCAACACCGAATCCTTTTTCGACAACTCCGCCATATGGACAATCCGACGCAGTTGATTGGCGTCGTGAAGAAAGTTTTGCCCCAAAGACTTTGTCAACTGAATTCCGGACTCTGCGAGAATTCGGCGCATTTCGCTTATCCTCATCGCGTTTTGCGCTCAAAATACAAGCGTCCGAAACAATCCGCAAAGTCGCGGATTTGCGTTGGCGTGACAATGAGCGGCGGAGTAATTGCAATTACGTTTCCCAACTCGCCGCTAGGCAACAAAAGGAATCCGCTTTTCAACATTGCCATGACCAAATCCAAAGCCGTTTTTGCGTCTGGGCGGCCTAAACTTCTGCGGAATTCCACTCCGATCATCAAGCCCCGTCCGCGAATAAGAACTCGATTACCCGCCTCGTCAAAGGCCGCCTGCAATGCCTCCTGCAACTCCATGCCCGCGCGGGCGCTACGCTGGACAAGCCTCCTCTCCTCAATCCGCTCCAACTGCGCCAACGCCATAGCGCAACCTACGGGATGCCCCAAATACGTGCTGGTATGGATCGCCTCGCCCTCGCTCTTCGGCCAAGCCGCATCCATTAGATCCCTGCGTCCCAAGCAAGCCGAAAGGGGAAACCCACCGGTCAAGGCTTTGCCAACGCATAAAAAATCCGGCGCCACGCCTTCATGCTCGACGGCAAACCACTTCCCCGTTCGCCCAAAGCCAGTGTAAATTTCGTCCAAAATGAGACAAGCGTCGAATTGATCGCAGACTTCCCGTAGCAAGGGCAAAAACCCGAAGGGAGGAACGTTCATGCCGCCGCGTCCTTGAATCGGTTCGACCAGAACGCTGCCGACTTTCCTCGATTCGAGATTGGCAACGAGTTCCCTCCGCAGCGAGACGAGATCCTTTTCGCAGCGAGGAAAGCGAACGACGTCGGCAAACTTGGCCAACTGCTTTCCAAAGCGGCCGCGAAAGTAATCGCGCTCCGTAGCGACCAACGCCCCATAACCCAAGCCGTGATAGGCGCCTTGAAAGCAAAGGATCCTTTGCCGGCCGGAAATCTGGCACGCGCTTTTCATGGCCGCCTCGACCGCCTCAAAGCCCGAATTGCAGAAAATCACTTTTGCGCTTTGGCTTCCGCCACTCCAACGTTCCCAAGTCAAGCCGCTCAAACGTTTTGCCAACCGGGCTTTGCCGGAATGCGGATGCACGTCCCCCATTGCGTGCAACAACGTTTCCATTTGCGCCTGCCCGGCCCTCACAACGGATGAAGGCGCATGCCCGGCCGCCGCCACCCCAAACGCCGCCGTAAAATCCAAATACTCTTTTCCGTCGCAGTCCCAGACTTGCATCCCTTTGGCCCGCTCCCAAACAATTGGCCAATCGCTTTCTTCCGGGCCTTCATCCGGCAACCAAGTGACGTTTCGAGATTCATACTTCCGAAGCCAATCCAAAGTTTCTTGACGCCGCAAGCAAGACATAAAACTACACTCCCGTCCGGTCCGCCGGCCAAACAAACTTGTGCACCTGCAATTGAAAGCGCACCGGCAGTTTGTCGCGAAGAATGCTCTCCGCCAACTCCCGCCGGGACAACGGCGTATGTCCCGGCGGCGCGGTTTTCAACAAAGGACTTGCCTGCCGCGGCGTCAGCGGCGCCGCAGCGGAGAACAAAACCGGGCAAACAGAGGCCAGTCGATGGCGATTCTCAACCGTCTTTGCCCACTCGTAATCTTGGCGGGAGCCGATGACAAACTTCACTTCGTCCGTGCGCCGCAACGCCGGGATGTTTTCCCAAAGAATTCGATCCGTTTCTCCGCTGCTCGGACACTTCAAATCAACAATGCGGCAAACCCGCAAGTCCGTCCCTTCAATAGAATGCGCCCCGCTGGTTTCCAGCAAGACCGCAAAGCCCAAATCGCACAAACGCCGCATCAGCGAATGCACCGACGCCTGCAACAAAGGCTCCCCGCCGGTGATTTCAACCAAAGGCAATCTCTGTCCTTGTTGTCGAGCATTCGAATAGGATTCGGCCAAGCGCCGCACATCTTCCACCACGGATTCCACCGTCATTGATATTCCGCCGGCAAAGGCATAAGCCGAATCGCAATAGGAACACCGCAAATCGCACCCTGCCAGACGAACAAAAACGCACGGCCACCCCGCCCAAGTGCTTTCGCCTTGAATGCTCGAATAAATCTCTTTGATTAGGAGTTTCGCCGCCATTGTGGAAAGAAAGAGAACCGCGGCCCCATAACCGGCAATCCTCACAACGCGCCCAATTCCTGCCAAAGCCAAGCGCTCATGTCCATGCCCTTTCGCAAGGCGGTCAAACTCACCTTTTCATTCGGAGAGTGAACGTTGTCCTCAGGCAATCCCAATCCAAGAAGCAAGGTGTCGATTTTCAAAATTTGTTTGAACTCGTTGACAATGGGAATGGAGCCTCCTTCGCGCATCAAAATCGGCTCCCGGCCAAAGGCTCGCTTCAACGCCCTTTGCGCCGCGCCCGCTTGGGAGCCGTTTGGATCGGCCAAGTAAGCTTCTCCCGAATGTCCCCGCTCAAAAACCAGTTTGACCGACTTGGGGCAGAGTTTTCGCAAGTGTTTCTCGACCGCACGCAGCACTTGTTTCGGTTTCTGATGGGGAACCAATCGGCAGGTCAGCTTGACGCTCGCCTGAGAAGGAACAATGGTCTTGCTTCCCTCGCCTTGATACCCGCTGGTCAAACCGTTGATCTCCAGCGTCGGCCGAGCCGTTCGCCGTTCAGTGGCCGTGAACCCCTTCTCGCCAAAAAGTTCCCGAATGCCCAAGTGCCGTTTCAACGAAGCGTCAGACTCCGGATAACGCGCCAGTTGCCGTCGTTCGGATCGCGTCAACGGCTTCACCCCATCATAAAATCCCGGCACGGCAATTCGGCCGTTGGATCGACGCAGCGAGCCAAGAATCCGACAAAGCGCCATAGCAGGATTCTCCACGGCGCCTCCGTAAATCCCTGAATGCAAATCCCGATTCGGCCCCACAAGGCGAATCTCGCAAGCCGCCACACCTCGCAAGCCGTAGGTCAGCGCCGGATGCTCCAGGCTCGGCATGCCGTTGTCGGAAATCACAACGCCTTTCGCCGCCAAGTTTTTCCGCTGGGACCGCAAGAAAGTTCCCAAATGCTCGCTTCCCACCTCTTCCTCTCCCTCCAACAAAAAAGTGACGTCGCAGGGCAAAGGCGTATGGGTCGCCAGATACGCTTGGACGGCCTTCAAGTGCGCAAAATGTTGTCCCTTGTTGTCGCTTGCCCCGCGGCCAAACAAAGAGTCTCCTTGGATCACGGGCTGGAAGGGCGGCGTGTTCCAAAGACTCAGCGGCTCTTCGGGTTGCACGTCGTAATGGCCGTAAACCAAATAGTGCGGGCGGTTTTCCTTTCGGCCTTTCCGAGTAGTGGCCACAACTACCGGGTTGCCGGGCGTCGGATGCACTTTCACTCGGAGGCCGATGTTTTGGCAATGCCGTGCCAGCCAATTAGATGCCCGCCGCAAATCCTCCCGCCGCTCGGATTGGGCGGAGACGCTGGGAATGGCGACAAACTCGCAAAGTTCTTGCACAAAACGCTCTTGATGGCGTCTTAGATAATCGAGGACGTTTTTCATTCTATAGATTTGTTTTAGAGAGTGTGTTTGTTTCCTTTTGTCCGCCGGTTTCTCCTTTGCGAACTTATTACCTATTCCTCGCGGCCAACCGCAATCCAATCGCTCTTTCCTTTATATTAAGACGAATACTACGCATTCCGGACGGCGCTTACAATATATTTCCTTTGCCGCAAGATCAGATTTCCTCTCTTTGCTTCCCATTTATATCTTTCTCAAACCAATCCGCCGACAATGCGAAAAAGTCAGGCGCCCGCCCGCAGACGCCTTATATATTCGCCAATTCCCTTCTCCGGCGGATACATCGGCGCAAATCCCAACTCCTTTTTTGCCCGCTCCATATTGGCTTGGGTATGAGATTGGTAGAAGTCATATGGATTCTCAAAATACTCTGGGGCAAGATTTGTTTCCAATGCGCGATTGATCGTTTGGATCACTTCGTTGAAGGAAAAAGCGACTCCGCTGCCGCAGTTGTAAACTCGGCTTTTGGATGCCTCCGCCGCTCGAATCGTTAGTTCCACCACGTCGTCAATGAAGACAAAGTCGCGCTTCTGCCGGCCGTCCGCAAACACTCGGGGACGCTTTCCTTCCTTCATTTGGCAATACAATTGGTAGATCATGCTGGCGCAGGTCTTTTTATGAGATTCTTGCGGTCCATAAACGTTAAAATAACGAAGGCCGACGATCCGCCAAGCCAAACACGCCGCCGTATAAATTCGGGCAAGATTATCCATCTGCGCCTTGCTGAAGGCGTAAACATTGGCCGGGTTGGGAGACATTCCCTCTTCCATCATCGTTCGTCCCATTCCATAAACGGCGGCTGAAGAAGCGTAGACTACGGGCGTCTGATGAATCGCCGCAAAATCCAAAACCCGGCGAAATCCCTCCACGTTGTCATGCACTTGCAGACGCTGATCGCAAACGGTGGTGTCCGTAATGGAGGCTTGATGAAAAACGACGTCAAAAGTTACCCCTTGAAATTGTCTTCCAAAATCCAGACGGGAAACGTCCGCGGCGATAATGTTGCCCCGATAACCTGCCAGATTGGAAAAGTGCCCGGACCGAAAATCATCAATCACCGTAATCCGGGAACGAGGAAATTTCTTTTGAAGAGATAAAACCAAATTCGACCCGATAAAACCCGCTCCGCCTGTCACCAAAATATTTTTCACTGCATCCAACAGCCAAAAGGCAAACAAAAAATTATGCCAAACCGAATGTCAAAAGCCAAGCCAAACCGCATTCCCCTTCTCTGCAATCTATCCCCTCTCCGCCCGGACATCTTCATTTTGCGGATTTTTCAGCATTAGATTAGATCAAATTGTCCCCAAAGTCTCGTAAGCATTTGACTTGAAAATGCGGGAGTCGTAAATTCCTCTTTGATGTCCGCCAGCAAGGCCAACCTCACACAATCCGCTTTACAAGATCAAGAAACAATTCCTTCGGCAGAGATTTGGCGACAATTGTCGAACCCTTGTCAGCAATTTTTGGACGACGTGGGGGCGGAATTGCAACAGCAAGTCGAAACTTTTGAGCCAGAGATTTTGGAGCATGCCCGCTACACAATTTCCAACCCCGGAAAACGCCTTCGCCCCCTTCTCGTCGGGCTGGCCGGCGGAGCAGAGCATGGATACGGCCGATCTTTGGTGAAGATTGGCGCGATCATCGAAATGATCCACTTAGCCACCTTGGTTCACGACGACGTCTTAGATGCGGCCGCAGTTCGCAGAAATCGCCCCACTCTCGCCGCCGGATTGGGAAACGATGTGACGGTGTTGCTGGGCGACTGCCTTTTCGCTCACGCTCTGGGACTGGCCTCCTCTTTTTCCACGCCGTTGGTCTGTCAATCCGTAGCCCAATCCACCAAGCGAGTCTGTTCAGGAGAAATTTTGCAAACTTTGAACCGCGTTCCAACCCTTTCTCGAAACGAATATCTGCGAGTCATCGAGATGAAAACCGCTGAACTCTTCGGGCTTTCCTGCGATTTGGGCGCTCGATTCGGGACGGCCGGCGCCGAATTTGCGCAACCATTGCGAGATTTTGGCATGGCCTTGGGAACAGCGTACCAAATTTACGATGATTGCTTGGATATTTTTAGCTCGGAAAAAGTGGCGGGAAAATCCACCGGAATCGACTTAACCCAAGGAAAACACACCCTCCCCATTTTGATTTTGCTCGAAGAGGCGGCGGAAAGTGAAAAAAATGGAATTCTTTCACAACTAAACCGATGGGATCCGTGTTCTACTCAATGGTTAATGACTCTGATGAATCGCCACCGCATTCTGGAAAAATGCGCCGAGGTCGTGCGCGCGATATTGAATGGCTCTCGCTCCCGCCTAGCCGCTATGGAACGATTCCCTTCGATTGCGGCGCTGTATGACCTGTCCGACTTTTTGGAATTGAAAGTCGGCGAAATATCCCTAAAAATTCCTCAAAAAGAATATTCGAACTGATGCCAACCGCACCTTTGCCCCCCTCCGTCAAAACGAAAGCATTCAACGAATGCGCGGAGCGTTCGGAGAAAGACCTTGTCCTAGAATCCCGCAAAGGCAACCTCGCCGCCTTCGACGAGCTCATTCGACGTCACCAAGCCCGCGTTTACGCTACCATTTACCATATGACTTTCAACCGGGAGGATGCCGACGACCTCACGCAAGAAACCTTTATCAAAGCCTACAAAGCATTGAAATCCTTCAAAGGAGACGCCGCCTTCTACACATGGATTTATCGCATTGCGGTCAACAAAACAATCAACTTCCTCAAACAACGGCGGCGGAAATTCAATCACCTGAGCCTGAATGAAAACGATCCCGCCGACGAAGGGCGCGGCATCGGCCGGGAGTTTGTCTCAGAACATACTCCGCGGCGAGACATCCAACTCAAAGAACTGCAAGAGAAATTGAACGAAGCCATGCAAAAATTGTCCGAAGTTCACAGGCTTGTTGTGACTTTGCACGATATACAAGGAATGCCCCATGACGAAATCGGAAAAATTATGGATTGCAACACAGGAACCGTGCGATCCAGACTCTTTTACGCTCGACGGCAGTTGCAAGCCTATCTATCAGATTATCTCAAGAAATAATGTCGGAAACACTCCAAAAACTCTTGCGGCGGAAACGCTGGGAACCTTCCCAAGAACATCAAGAACAGCTGGCCTCCCGCATCCTCAACCAAATTGAAGCCGAGCGAGCCGTCCAACCCGGCTTGCGGTCCCGAATCGCCAATCTTTTGGACTTCCAAGCAGCGATTGCCTGCGCCTTCAGCGCCATCGCCATAGGGCTTCTCCTGTTTGGACTCGGCTTAAATGAAGAAAAACCGCGATCGATTCAGCCGATTCTATGGAGTCCGGACAATCGCACGCTATTTGTCGATGAACAGCGCTTCTATAATGCCGATCAACCTGAAATCTTTTCATTGCCCAGTTTCGAGAGAGCGGGAGAAATGCTCTCCTCCCGCGCTTGGAGAACTCCGATGGCCAGCAACATACAGCCCGTTGCAACCAAACCATCGCCGCCATTTCCAACTTCCCGCAACCCTCAACTTCTGCCCTCCTACGAACAATCCATCCTTTTTCCCTTCAACACGAACCGCCTCCTACAACCGGCCGGCCGCCGTCGTTGAATTCCGGTGACGGCAAAACAAAAATCCGCTTTGTCACAGAAACGGGATTTCTCCACAGCCTTTCTGAAGAAAGTGAACCGGGAAAAAGCGGCTTTAATAGATTCGAGAGAAAATTAAATCCACTTTGATGATCGCCCAATTCCCTCTGCCTCCCGAGGACAAGCCGGAGCGTTGCACAGGATAAGGAAACATATCCTTGATGATTAGCCGGCTCGATTTAAAAGTAGCTCTGTTTTCCACGGCGGCATTTTTGAACTGAATCTTATACCGCCCCGTAGTCTGTCGTTTCCAAGTGCCTTCTTTGGGTTCTTCTCTCTTTTGCGGCGGTGGGGCAACCGGTTGCGGTCTTCTCTGGAACTGTCCGGCCCCATAAGAGCCGGGCGCGCCATATTCCGCATAAGGATTACCATACTCGTCTTCCTCCGGCTCTTTTGGGGCGGCTGGTTCAGGAGGCCTAGGCGGCACAAAAACCAGTTCCTCGTCTGGAAAGACAAACAACTTGGCTTCGTTCAAAAGAACGTCAATGACTCCTTCTTTGAACTGCCGAAATTCGCGGGATTTGATTCTTACGCTGGTCTCTTTCAAAGCGCCGGTGCCGTCCACATAGTTGGCCTCCACGTCAATCCCAATCTTAGTTCTTTTCATATGATTGATCGTGGCATTCCCGTCCAACTGCCATCGTCCCAAAATCTTTTCATCGCTGTAAATCGGCGACTCTCCGCTTTCCAAAAAAGTCCGAAAGTCTTTAATATCCGCTCGCAAAAGAGCCTCCCCCAGATCGGTGATTGACAAGACAAGCACCGCCGCCGCCAAATGCACAATGCTCGACTGCTCAGCTAACTTGTTCCGGAACTCCGAAGACTCCAACTCCACAACCGTATCCCCATGAACTTCCGCATCGGTCAAGGCCTTCAAAAACGGGGGGTAGTTCCGAAAGCGAGACTCTAACAGAGGATTTTTATGGAACAGTCCGATAATATCCGAAACTTCGTAAAACTTGGACGGCATAGGATCCAAACTTGCGGCCATTCTTTCCAAGCCGCTGCCCTCCATAGACTTCCGCGTATTGTTAATGAATTTAAGCCAGCCCGGATCGCCATTCGTCGCCACTTGATAAGTGAGATAACCAGGCCCGTAAAGAAAAACGCCGACAAGAATCGTATAAACAACTCCAATAAACAAACCAAAGGCCGCGCCAATTCGTTTATTCAAACGACGAAACATCAACTGAGTCGCCTCGTCCGTCTTAAATCGAAAGTGTTTGCGAACCCTGAAATGAACAACAATCCCCACAATCAAAAAAACCAAGCTCACCAGGAGAAACACCCCGGCCCGATGAAGAACGTCCAAGAAAGTGTCAAAAATAAAGAGCCCGATAACATTCAACCCGGTGGTTTGGAACGCCGGTCCCAAAAGCGTTGGAGGCGCCAGCCATACCGCCAACGCCAACGCCAAAAAAAGCCCCACCAAAGAAATCCCCATTTGAATTGCCCCCCTCAAAAAGCCCATGCCGGCAAAAATCGCCAGCAACAAAATCGCAATTAACCAAATCATGATTTCAATAATAGCCTTTCCCGCTTCAAAAATCACGAAAAACTTCAACCGCATTTCCAAAAGAAAAAAGGGCTACAATTCCTTCCATTCATCCCCAAACGCAAAAATCACCCCTCACGGCGTCAACGCCAAAAAAACCTAGCCACACGGCGAGCAATCCCTGCCTCCGTGCCAAACCCATAACCCCGACAACCATCCGCCGATTCCCTCACCAACCTAACCCATTCTGCAACCTAACTCTCCGTTCAGGTATCCCAACCGATGCCCAAAACCAACACGGACAGAATACTAAGCCGTTGCCGAAGGCTTGCCGATAGATTGGAAACCGCAAATCATCCGTCCTTGCCCGCCAAAAAGCGCGTCAAAACAAGCCAAAAGACAGAATTTTCCCAAGATTTTCCCTAAACTCGAAAAGAAAGAGGAAAAAAAGACAAAAAAGTTTGAAAAAAAGCTTGCAACCCATCCAAAAATGCCGTATGTTGTTTTTTGATTGCTAAACGTCTGTCGTGAGTTTCCGTGAAAATCGGGTCTCCCGCTCAGATGTCACAGTTTGATGTTTTGACTTGGGAGAGCCGCATGCTCTTTCCCTGTTGCTTCGGCAAACAGGCGGAGTTCTTCGTGTTTTTCCGATAGATCGTTTAGCAATCAGGCCTGACGGTCACAAATCGGAACAACAGTGTATTTATTCGACGATATGAAGAAACTCTTTTTTTATTGGAACTGGTTGGCTCGCATAGCCAAAGCAAACAACACCCAACGCAAGGTAGCAATGAAAACGACAACGACGATGTCAAAGATGAACGGAAAAACGGCCATCCTTGCGGTTGCAACAATCCTCGCGGTTGCCTTGACAACCCAAACCACCGGTCTGACAGCGCAATCCCTCCGTAT
Source organism: Limisphaerales bacterium (assembly GCA_965203425.1). Taxonomy (GTDB): domain Bacteria; phylum Verrucomicrobiota; class Verrucomicrobiia; order Limisphaerales; family AAA164-E04; genus UBA2970. Next base: position 2,862,047 of record OZ241891.1, read on the forward strand.
CCCGGAGCTTCCCGATCTGCCCGATCCGGGTCCTGTGCCGGAACCCGTTTTCCCGCCAGTTCCGCCCGGCACCTTCACCTGTTCGGAGTATTACGACGCAGTAAGGCCGATGCTCGATGATCAAGATGCGAACTTGAAGAAGGCAATTGATAGAGCCTACAAAGCCAAACGCAAACCTTTCGATGACTTCATTGCCGCCAGAATAGTCATGATAAAATGGTACCGCGAACAATTGAAGAAGGCGCAAGATGAATGGCAAAGGCTATTCTATGCTCCCGGCGGCCCTATCATTAACAGAAAAAGATTGCAGGATCTGAATGGATTAACAACCTTTTACACCAAGGCAATTGAGAAGGAGGTAGAGAAAATTCAAAAGGCCTACAAGGAATTGGGAAAAATTGAAGCCTGGTACAGAAAAATGCTAGATTGGGCAAGAAAGAAATACGAAAAAGCAGTGGAAGCATTAGATGCTCAGTATCAAGATTGCCTTGACAGCGAGAGTGATGACGACTAAATTGGCGGAAAACAAAGCAGAAAGGGAATCTTTGATAATGAGAAAGCAAGGTTACGTGATTATCGGGATTGGTTTGGCGGTGCTGGCGGGAGTCTTCTGGCTGTCGCAACTCAGCAAGGAAGAAACCCTAACAACTGCCGCCAAACCGCCCAGCCCAAGCGAAGAAACAGCAGTCGATTCAAAAACGGAAAAACCAATCAATCCATTTGCCGGAATGCGAAGGCAATCACCAGAGATTGAGCCTCTATCCGAAGAAGACAAAGAATTAATGGCAAAACGCGAAGACTGGGAAAAAAAGCGGGAAGCCTATGAAAACAGTCCGCGAGGAAACTATCTAGAAGGATTCCAAGATAGATCGCCACCTTGGATAGAAGACATGCCTCCAGAGATAGCAACGTTAGCCAGAAAAGCTAACGAGGAAGAAATGGCCAAGTATAAAGCGCTAGATGCGGCAGGCAAAGCTATCTTCGATCTAGACAATTGGCTTTCCAGACAAACGAGCCGGCGAATTAGCGAGCATTGTGACGCAATGTTTGAGAAAGCCATGCGCACAGGAAATCCAAATCTATATCGCCCTCAAGACCTGCCTAACAGCACCGCCACCATTGCCGAAGCAAAGGCGCAAGATGCGATCAACAAAATCCAAACCGGCTGGGAAACAGACCCGGAGCCTTGGCAAGAAGTGGCCGCCTTCTTGCGAGATCGCCGCAACTTCTCTCAAACAGAACTCAACCAAGGCGACCCCGCAGATCCCAACTGGCACGCCGATCATATCCAATGGATCGAGCAAACCGCTCAAACCATCGGCATCCCCCTTGACAACCCCGATGACGAAAGCTGGATTCAAGAGAAAATCGCCGCCGCCAAAGAACAACGCTATCAAGACCTCGACGCGCCTTTGATTGAAGAACTCAAAAAGATTGACGAAGAAATGGCGGCGGCGGCGGAAGCTTGGGCAAGAGAGCCCGACAACAAAGACAAAGAAGTAGCCACCCGACACAACCAGCTAATCAAACAGGATAGAAAACAGCGAGCGCAGCAAGAACACGAGCGGCGCTATAGAGAAGAGATGGAGCGCAATCCCGTCTTCAAAGAGATGGAGCGAGAACGCCAGCGCAAAGAACGCACAAAAGCCCGCCAAGCCGAAGAGCCAGCGCAAGAAACGCCTACTTCCTCAGAAAGCGAGTAAGCTATCTTTTCCGCTTTGCATAGACATGCTTAGGCTTCCACAACCGACTAAGTCGTTGTCCATATAAGAGAAAGCTAGACTTGTTCTCTGGATCTTGTGCTCATTCTCAGGAACAAGCAAAGCCATCATAAGATTGTCATGCCGGGCTTGTTTTACAATCTAGATTGTTATTCACCATGTTTCCTCTTCTTTTTCCTCTTATCCATCAAAACCTACATAGCGAATTCCCTCTTCAATTGTTATTGACGCCTTTTCTTTTCTAATTCGTTCCGCCTCAATATTATCCAACCCGCTCTATTCAGTCGGCTGTCGAGCGAACATTTTGTGGATGCTTGGGATAAGGAGAGGGCAAGATTGCGCTTTATGATTTGAGAAAGAACTGGGGATGTAGAAAAGCTGCCGAGTGGGTTGTTTCTTCTCTGCTTTTTGGGTTTGGGAAACATCGGCTTCCGGGGAGTCGAGGAGGAAAGTGGAACTTTGAAGCTGAGGCTGATTTGCAAAGCTTTTGAGTAAGATTAGGGAATGTGGCAAACTTGTTTTGCGGGGTTCGAAGAGAGATTGTTAGCAAGAGCGGATTGGCGGGTTGGTTTAGAGAAGAGGCAAAAGTTTTTAGATTCTTTTTGCTTTCTCAAATGTGTTGTTTAGTTCGGCAAGTTCCATTGTAGTATTGATCTAATTTGCCATTGGGGTCAATCTTTGGTTGCGGGGATTGTTTTTTTGATGCACGCGATGTTTGTGGTTTTTGGCTGGCGGCGGATGCAGAGGGTGTTTGCCAGAGAATTTCACATCTGTGTGGACAAACAGCGTTGGATTGGTTAGTCTTTAGGCTTTTGATTTTGGAAAGCGTTGCAGACATTGTTGCGGGGCGAAGAAAGGTCGAGTCGCCTATTTTGGATCGGATTGGGGGTACGCCTTTGTTTGAAGTGCGCCGGGTGTTGCCGGCGGAGATCGGCGAAAAGGTTCGGATTCTGGCAAAAGCGGAGTGGTTCAATCCCGGAGGCTCGGTCAAGGATCGTCCCGCGTTTCGCATCGTGCGGGATGCTTTGGCGTCGGGCGAGTTAACAAGCGAGCGGGGCTTGATTGACTCGACTTCGGGCAATACCGGGATTGCCTTTGCGATGATTGGGGCGGTTTTGGGTTTTCCGGTGACTTTGGTGATGCCGAGCAACGCCAGCACGGAGCGGAAGAAAATCCTGAAAGGATACGGCGCGGACATCATTTATTCTGATCCGCTGGAAGGTTCAGATGGGGCGCGGTGCTTGGTGGAAGAGTTCATTGCCAAAGAGGAATCTCGTTATTTTTTTGCGGATCAATACAGCAACGACTCCAACTGGAAGGCGCACTATGAAGGCACTGGCCCGGAAATATGGCGCGACACAGGCGGAGAGGTGACTCACTTTGTGGCCGGTTTGGGAACCAGCGGCACGATGATGGGCGCGGGGCGTTTCCTCAAAGAGCAGTCTTCGGCGGTGCAAACCGTTGCTCTGCAACCGGAGCCGTTTCACGGCATTGAGGGCTGGAAGAACATGGACACGGCGGTTCCTGTGGGCATCTACGAGCCCGCCGTTCACGACAAACTCATCACCGTTCCGACAGAACCAGCCTATTCTTGGGCCCGCGAGTTGGCGGCGAAGGAAGGACTGTTGATCGGCCCTTCAGCGGGAGCTGCCTTGCATGGGGCCATTGAAGTGGCCAAAACGCTTGCGCAAGGGCTGATCGTCGTCATCTTTGCCGACGGAGGCGACAAATACCTGAGCACCTCTTTGTTTCCATGAGCCAAATCCTCGACATTCCTCAATCCATTCTCAAGGAAATCCACGATCACGCCGTTCGAGAGTATCCTTCCGAATGTTGCGGCATGATTCTCGGCCCCAAAGCGTCCAAAGCATTGACGAGGTTTTATCCATGTCAAAACATGCAAGATGATCTTCACAAAAACTCGCCCAAACAATTTCCTCGCACTTCTAGAACCGCTTATATTATCGGTTCCGAGGATCACATGGCGGTGGATAAAATATTAAGGGCAATGGAAGAGCGTATTGCCGTTATCTACCATTCCCATATTGATAAAAACGCCTATTTCTCTGAGGAAGATATTAATCAAGCCTTATACAAAGGAGAGCCGTTTTATCCCGACACCGCCTACCTTGTGCTTTCGGTAAAAAAAATGGATGGCGGGATCAAAGTCGCAGATCAGAAGACGTTCTATTGGAACGTTGGCAAACGCCTTTATGAGGAAGGTGAAATTTTCTAAACGCTGTATAGATAATTTCCTTTTTCCATTTCCGAAAACCAATTTATACTAATTTATACCAATTATATGAATCAGCAATATGGCAGCTATAAGAATCTTCCGCCTTTGAGCGGTTTGTGCAGTTTTCAGGAAGCGACGAAATCAGGTTTGTCTATCAATGAGTGCGTTTCTCGTCTTAAGCGGTATCATTACGCTTTCAAGAGGCTTCATGGGATTTTCACGGCGCACATTACGGCCGAGCCAATTTATGAGTTGAAGATGGGATTTTCCCTACATGCCTATTTATGCGCCGAGCACGTCAGCGCCCTGCGAATCCGAATCGCCGAAATGCGCGAGCCTCCATTGGGGCTAGACAAGGTTCCCGATTCGAATCTTGCCGTTTTCTTTGACGAAATTATTAGCGCACCCGGCACAGAAGAGCGGCTGTTGGGCATTTACGATAAAGCGATTCCAGCTTTGCGAGAGTCTCTCCAAGAACATCTTGAAGCGACCAATCCACTTGCGGATGCGCCTTCGGTTCGTGTGTGCAAATTCGCCTTGTTGGAAGTGAAGGAAATGGAGGGTTACGGCCGGTCGTGTTTGGACGCGCTGGTAAACGAGGCCAAACGCGCTGAGGCATCGTCTTGGCTACAGGGCTTGGATCAACATCTTGCGGCCGGCGGCGGGCTGAACGGCGCGCGAAAAAAGCACCCGCTGAAGTCGACGCCAAGGCAATACTCTCAAACTCCCTGGCGATACAAATCCGTTCCTCGAAGGGATGAGCGATTTCCCGATCCTTACAACATGGGGGTAAACGCCGAGGCTTTTTTATATGACCAGTCATTCCCGCCCGAGCCGAAGATTTTGATGATGTTTTACAAACGGCTTCGGGAGATGGACGTGCCGGAAATGATGGCCGGCATTATTGTCGAAACAGAGGGCAAACCATGGAACTACTATCGGGATATGACGCGCCAGTTATGGGACGAAGCCCGGCATGCGATGATGGGGGAAGTCGGCTTTACTCACCTCGGAGTGGATTGGCGCAAAGTAATGGTGAACTTCACTTGGTCCTTAGCTCTGAATACGCAGCTAAGTCCTATCGAACGGCATGCCGTCCTTTACTATATTGAGCAGGGGTTGATGTCTCGGACGGGCAAACGCTTTGAGTGGGAGGTGGCGCAGGCTTCGCAGAACCCGTTGTCGGCGCTTTTTCAGGACTACGACTGGGCGGACGAAGTGCTTCATGCGCGGATTGGGCGGGATTGGTATCTTTCCCAGATTGGCGATCCCAAAAAGGCGGTGGACTATGGAGATCAATGCTGGTCAAAAGTTCTGATGGATTGGAAAAAGTGCAAGGAGGACGGGCTTACCGAGCATCGGAATTGGTGGCCTGAAGTTTACCTTGAGGCTTGCAAACAATGGGGGACGAAGCCGGACGAGGCCGTCCTTCGCTTCCATGTCACTTATGAGGCGGTTCGGGCCGATTTGAAAACGATTTCGGCGTCCGGCTAATCTAATCTAATTCAATTGCTCTGGGACTGGTTTGGATTGTTCTGGGATTTTGCGAATCCAAATATCGCGAATCGCGGCGGAAGTCATCCATGTGGCAATGCCCAAAGGCGCTGACTCTTCGATCTCTCCAAAGCGCATGGAAATTTTGCGCTCTGCAGTTTTCAAATCCACCATTTTGGTTTTGTCGATCCAGGCTTCGATTTTCTTTGGCGTAATTCGAACCGTGATTCGATACCAGCGGTTTTTTTCAAAAGCCATGTAATCGGCCGTTTCGTTTTCCGATGCGTCCATTCCGTCAATGCTCGAAATGCCGACAACGCCGCCGCCCCATCCTCCTACCACAAAACTGCAGTGGCTTTCTCCGTAGGGGAAAGTTAAGCAACAAAAGAAATCGTTTCCTTCAATTTTCTTCGCTTCCAAAGTCAGCTCAAAATTCATCTTCGGCGGCGGATTGGTTGCATGGATGCCGCTCAAAGCTAGGCCGGCCGGAATGAGGATCTTGCCTTTTTGGACTTTGGGAATGGCGTGGCCTGCGAAATCCGTCGTTTTCCATCCTTTCAAACTTTTGCCGTCAAAAAGAGATTTCCAATCTTTCGCCTTCCAATCGGGGGTATCGCTTGAATTCTCGCCAAGCGCGTGGAAACACTGGCCGAACAGCAGAAGAGACAACATCCAAGCGGCCATTGAAAATTGCCGAAACAACTTTGAGATTTTCATAGGCGAAACTCTATCTCCCCCGAGCCGGCAAGGGAAGAGCCGATTTTCCAGCGCCGCCGCAAAAGTGAGAGCGAAGAGGGGAAAATCGGCTTTACGGCAAGTTCGATTCGGCAAATCGGTCGTTCTTCCAAGGATTTGCCGTGTTCGAGTAACCCTTCAACTCCCAAAAGCCCAGAACTTCCCGGTTTGTAAAGACAATCTCGCGGATAAACTTTGCCCCTTTCCATGCGTAACGTTTGGGAAGGATCACTCTGGCGGGACCGCCGTGTTCTCGGCTTAGCGGCCTGCCATTCCAAGAATGCGCAATCAGCACGTCGTCATCCAAACAAGCCTCAATGGGATTATTGGTCGAATAGCCGTCGTATCCCTTGAAGAGCAGGTGTTTGGCTTCCGGTTTGGGCATCACTAATTCGGCGAGGGCAAAGAGCGAAACTCCCCGCCATTCCATGCCCAATTGACTCCAAGTTGTGACGCAATGGAAATCGCTGACGTCGGAAAACTGCGGCAGACTCATAAAATCCGCCCAACGCAGATTCACCGGATTCTCCAGTTGACCGTGAATATGCAGTCGCCATTCCTCCAAGGAGATTTGAGGACGCACTCCCAAATCCAGCACGGGAAAGTTTCGAACTTCGCGTTGACCGGGAGGCAGCCGCTTATTGGCGGCTTTTTGTTTTGGTTCTTTCCCGCCCATTTTCCGCGCCCACCGTTCTTTGCGGTCTATGTAATCTTGGTTCACTGAGGGGAGGCTACCGCGGCCGGCAAAATCCATAAAGAACTAAAGGACTTTGCCGCCCGATGCGCAAAGACTGCAAGCAAAGAGCCGCATCCGCCATTCCCAAAGCCAAAAATCGGGCGCAGAGCAATTTTTGGCTTGCCTTTGTCCACAACAACTTTATGTTTTCCGGCGTTTGCGTTGTCTCGGCGACAAGTCTCCGAGAAAACGACAGAAAGAAAGTATCCAGAAATTCAATATGAGTGTTCTCGTTGCCAAAGCCGCCCCTGATTTTACCGCCGCCGCCGCCATGCCCGACGGTAGCATCAAAGCAGATTTTCAACTCTCGAACTTGCGAGGCAAACACGTCCTCCTCTTCTTTTGGCCGTTGGACTTTACCTTCGTTTGTCCAACGGAAATCATCGCCCTCGATCATCGCAGCGAAAGTTTCTCGGATTTAGGAGTGGAAATCGTTGGCGTTTCCATTGACTCGCCATTCACCCATCATGCTTGGCGAAAAACTCCCATCGAACACGGCGGCATCGGCCCGGTAAAATTTCCCATCGTTGCCGACGTCAAACACGAGATCGCCCAAGCCTACGGCGTCGAGCATCCTGATGAAGGCGTCGCCATGCGGGCCAGCTTTCTCATCGACAAACAAGGCGTCGTCCAACACCAAACCGTCAACAACCTCCCTCTCGGCCGCAACATCGACGAGCATTTGCGCATTGTCGAAGCCGCTCAATTTGTCGAAGAATACGGCGAAGTCTGCCCTGCCGGCTGGCACAAAGGCGAAGACGGCCTAGTCCCCACCGCTGAAGGCGTCGCCGCATACCTCTCCGCTCACAACAAATCGCTTTGACCGACAACCCCCAAGGCGCCCGAATTGCGGGAGAAAACCGCTTGCCTTTCCGCTGGAACGCGCGGAAAATCTCGTTTTGTGAAACCGAGCAAAATGAGCAAGCAGTTTTCCTCTTTCCAAGCGCGCGTCCAAACTTTGCCGACAAGCCGTCGATTTGCCGCCATCGCCTTTCGATTCTTTCGCCGCGCCGAAACGCTTGCCGTTCTGCTTCTCTTTGCCGGCGCCGCCTGTTCGCCCAGCACGCTGGATTACTCCAGCAAGGGCTTGACCAACTTTGTCTTTCCCAAAAATCTATCAAAAATAAGAGAGATAAATCTAAGCAGCAATCAGCTAACAAGCCTCACAATTCCCGCCGGATTGACCAATCTGGAGATGTTGAATCTTGGAGGTAATCAGCTTACAAACCTAACTTTGCCCTCTGGACTGACGAATTTGGCGTTTCTGGAACTTAGAAACAATCAACTGGCTAATCTGAATTTGCCCACCGGTTTGACGAACTTAGGGTATTTGAAACTGTGGAACAATCAGCTGACCAATCTGACGCTATCTCCGGACATGACGAACTTGAGGAGTTTGGACCTTAGGAAGAATCAACTGACCAACTTGATTCTACCTCCCAACATGACAAACTTAGTGGATTTGTATCTTAGTCACAATCAACTCACGAACCTGATCTTCCTCGATGGATTGCTGAAGTTGGAAGTCTTGTGGCTGTCCGACAATCGCTTGTCCAGCCTCACCTTGCCCGAAGGACTGACAAGATTGGAAAGATTGCGAGTTTTTAACAATCGGTTGACGAACGTCTCCTTGCCCAAAGGAATGACAAATTTGAAGGTTTTAAGTCTCGGAAACCCTGGATTGCTGCAAGGAGGAAATCAACTCACGTACTTTGTGGTGCCTGAAGACGCCACAAACTTGGCGATCTTGGATTTGCAACGAAATCAGTTAACCAATCTGGTTGTGCCCCCGACGTTCACAAAGTTGATGACTTTGGATTTGGGATCCAATCAGTTGCGCCACTTTGCCGTGCCTGAAAGCGTTACGAATTTGCAGGTGTTGGACATCAGTCGCAACCAGTTGACCAATCTTATCTTGTTTCGGAAAGCTGCAAAGTTGAGTCGTTTGAAACTGAATCAAAATCGGTTGACCAGCCTGAATTTGCCTAAAAGCTTGCCCAATCTGGAATCGTTGGACGTGGAGAGAAATCAGTTAACCAACCTCGTTCTGCCCCAGAACGCCATAAAGTTGGAGCGGTTAGGTCTGGAGCAAAATTGGTTGACGAGTCTAAATTTGCCGGAAAGTTTGCCTAATTTGAAATCGTTAAGAGTGGAAAGAAATCAGTTAACTAATCTCGTTTTGCCTTTGACAACCGCAAAGTTGGAGTGGTTGAGTCTAGATAAAAATCGGTTGACGAGTCTAAATTTGTCCGAAAGCTTGCCCAATCTATGGTCGCTACTGATTGGCGAGAATCAGTTGCCCAATCTCGTTTTGCCCAGAGATGCGACGAATTTATATCAGCTGGGTTTGGAGGAAAATCCCATAAAAAGCGTCAAACTGCCTCGGCATCCGCATAAAAAACTCCTGCTGAACAAGAAGGACATTTCCGTTTTGCGGTGGGAAGAAGATTGAGCGGGCGGCGGAATTGGTCTTTGTCGAGAGGAAAGCGGCGGGAAGGAGAATGTTCGAGCTTTTCCAAACAGACGCCGGCACTAAGGCGCGTTTAGGCCGCTTGCAAACGAATCGGGGCGCTATTGAAACGCCGGCCTTCATGCCCGTAGGAACGCGGGCAAGCGTCAAGACGCTCGACAATCGCGAGTTAGTGGAATGCGGCGCTCAAATAATCCTCGGCAATGCTTATCATTTGGCGATTCGGCCGGGAATGAACGTGATTGCCGAGGCCGGCGGATTGCACCCCTTTATGAGCTGGGAGCGGCCCATTCTTACGGACAGCGGCGGTTTCCAAGTGTTTAGTTTGGCCAAAATCCGAAAAATTCATCCTCACGGCATCCACTTTCAATCGCATTTGGACGGCGACTCCTTTTTTTTGGGGCCTCGGGAATCGATGGAAATTCAGCGCATTCTTGGCTCGGACGTGGCAATGGCTTTGGATCACTGCCCGCCGCATGACGCTCCAATTCGAGAAATGGAGCAGGCGGTTCGGCGGACTTTGCAATGGGCAGAAATTTGCCGCGGGCAGGAACGCGCTTTTGGCCAGCAAGTCTTCGGCATTGCGCAGGGAGGCAATCACGCCGAACTTCGCGAGGCTTGCGCCAGAAAACTGGTCGAGATGGATTTTGACGGCTATGCGGTGGGCGGAGTGAGCGTTGGCGAAACCGAAGCGGAAATGATGGAGGCCGTCGAACAAACCGAGACGCACCTTCCCGCCGACAAACCCCGCTACGTGATGGGGCTGGGCACGCCGGGACAAATGGTGGAACTCGTCGCCCGCGGGATGGATATGTTTGATTGCGTGCTTCCTACGCGCCTGGCGCGAAACGGCACGGCGTTCACCAAAGGAGGCAGCATCAGCGTCAAGGCCGGACGAGAAAAGGAAAACGGCCTGCCCATCGAGCCGGACTGCGGCTGTTACGCCTGCCAAAACTTTAGCCGCGCTTACTTGAGGCATTTGCTGAACGTTGGCGAAATTCTCGGCCTCAAACTACTCAGTCTGCACAACATTTATTTTTATCTCAACTTGATGCGGCAAATTCGAAAGCGCATCCGGCAGGGAACTTTCTCCGCCTTTCGATCTGCTTGGCGCAAAACTTGGAGGCCGTCCGCTCGAATCCGCGCGGACGCGAAGTCAGAGACCCCCAACCATCCGCAATCCTCGGCAAGAGCGGCTTCTGTCTTTACGATTTCCCAACATTAAGTTTAAAGTAAGCCGAATTCAGCCGGTTTCAAACAAGGAGCCGTCGTCGGCAATGAAATCTTCATCCAAACAAGAGCCGCGGGTAAATCAAGACCATTGGCGTCCGCCTTCCAGCAGCGCCGTCGCGCAGATTCTCATGCGATGTCGATGGCCTTTGGCGTTGCTCGGATTGGCGATCATTGCGGCGATCGTCGGACTAATCGCATGGAACCAAAGTCAATCCGCGATGCGGGATGCTGTTGGCCAAGCGGCGCAGGCAGTGAACGTCGCGTCGGATAGCGCCATCGCCATTGCCGAGAAATTTCGAAGCGGCGCCATTACCAAAACCTTCGTCGCCTCGCTTCCCAAGATCAAAAACAGCGGATCCGGACGCCTCGAACTCGCCATCCTCCAATCCACCGAAACCTTTCGCTCCGAAGACAATCTTCGAATTGGGTGGGATTATGTTTCTTTGGGGACGACCGTCGCCGAGATTTCCGTGCCGGTCACCTATCGCTACCACCTGCGATTGGAAGAAGTTTGGAATCTGGAAGTTTCGAATCAGACTTGCCTGGTGACGGCGCCTCCAATCCTCCCCACTCTTCCGCCAAGCATCGACACCGGGAAAATGGTCAAATCTTCCCGGAACGGTTGGGCTCGGTTTAACGCCGGCGAACAGTTGGAGGCTATGGAAAAAAGCCTCACGGCCAAGCTCTCGCAATACGCCGGAGAAGAAGATCGAATCGACTTAGTTCGAGAGCCGGCGCGAAAAACCGTCGTCGCCTTTGTGCGCAATTGGCTTCTCCGCGAGGATCAGTGGCGGCGAGACCGATTTCACCGGGTAGAAGTTCGGTTTGCCGACGAGCCAGCCTTCGAACCGGAAGAGCCAACCGTAGCGCGCCAACGACCGGAATGACGGGATACTCAGCGAAATCTCCCACAACCTCTCAGCAAGGCAGATTCTAGGGTGTGTGTCCTCACGAACAGCGGCGCTTTAATGAGATGCGGGCGCAATTCCTTTTTTTCCAAAAACCTGCCGCCCCGATGAGCCGCGGCTTTTGTTTGACCAAGGAATTCCCTTGGCCGCTTGGCCGTCCATCGCTGCAAAAACTTTCTTCCAGCAACCAACAAAAGCGGAATTTTTGCAGATTTTGCCGTTTTCCAACGAACTTTTCTTAACTTTTTTCTTTTTTTTGTGGATTTGAGATTGACTTGTTGCGGCGGAGCGATTAGAAAAGAAGAAATTTTTGACAGTTACATCTATAAAACAGGAGATTCCTATGAAACATAAACTATCTTTATTGGCCGCCATCGTCTGCATCTGCGGGGGGGGGGGGGGGTACAACAGCGCCCAGGCGCAGTTGATCATTGACGTCTATCCGAGCCAAGATACCCCCACCAACAGCATCTGGATTTTTAGCGGCAGCTCCACCGTCGCTTCCGCCGCCACGCTAAGAACTTCCGGCAACCATTCTTCGGCCGATGGCTGGCAGACGGCCAGCGACATTTACAACGCCAACAAGCCGTCCAACGCCCAAATCACGCTCTCTCCTCTCTTTTCCAGCACGAATACCGCAGACATCGAGTCGGTGAGAGCCAGAACGGCGGGAGTTTGGGGCGCGGGGTCTCCTTTTGCCAACAACGCCACGAACACGCCGACCATCACCATCGGCACCACGCCCGTCAACCGCACGATTAATCGGATGTTTATGAACGATGTGACTTCTGCCGATAACATTGGCATTCGGGTGAGCAGCACCTTCAACTATGGAAGTTACGTAGGGCAGGCATCTTCTTGGACGGGGTCGGGTTTGTTGCCCAAGCCGATTGGAGACTTTTTCATTAAGAATGTTAACAACTGGGAGAGTTTGAACCCGAACTTTGCTACTGGGTGGGACAATGCAGTCACTTTGCGCATTCACAGCGCCATCATCCCTGAGCCAGAAGAATACGCCCTTGTGTTTGGCTTGTTTGCGCTTGGCTTCGTTTTCTTTCATCGCCGTATAACTCGAAAGAAACGTCAACAAGCCGCCGCTATTGGCTCGTGATCTGTGGCCGGTGAATGGGTTCGGCAGTTTGGCCGCCGCTGAAATCGGCCTCATTTTTCCAGCAACTTCGCTTTGGAATTTTCTGAAGCGGAGTTTTTATTTAATTCCGAATGGCGAATTTGGAATGTGGGGACGCGCGCCAATCAAAATGCTTTTCAACGAACGGGCCGCCAATGGAGCATTTTGAGTTGAACGGATCGCTGGCCGTTGTAATCGTTGATCTGCGGCGCAAAGGCCAGGTCAAAGAGGCCTGACGGCGCCTTTGCTTCGCCGCAATTCCACCAAAGCACTTCGCAGTTAGCCTTTCCATCGGCAACCCAAAATTTTGCGTGTTGCCCTTCTTTGCCCATTCGGTATAGCGAACTTTGGAGCGCCACGTTCTTCGCCGCAAACTGAAGCGGGAGATTGCCCGCTCCGAAGGGACGAAGGCAAAACAACTCTTCCATCTGTTCCAGCGACATAGCGCTCAAAGAGACTTCGGCGTCGAGACGAAGAATCGGGGTCAAACATTTTTGGGAAAGGCGCCGTTTGGCATAGTCGTTGATCCGTTGTTGAAACGCGGAGAGATTGTCGGGGTGAATGGACAGGCCGGCCGCTAGCGCGTGTCCGCCGTGGTTTTCAAGCAAGTCGCCGCATTCCCGAAGCGCTGCCGCCAAGTCAAAGCCTTCCACGCTTCGGCCGGATCCTCGCAACTGACTCCCCTCTCCGCCGAGAATGATTGCGGGACGATAGAACTCTCGCTGCACTTGGGAAGCCACAATGCCGACAACGCCAACGTGCCAATCTAGATCGCCCCGCACGATAACGAAGTCCTCTCGCTCGTCAAATTGCCCACGAATCTCGGCAATGGCTTGGTTGGTAATTTCTCTCTCGACTTGCCTCCGCTCCCGGTTGTAGTCGTCCAACTTCAGCGCTTGTTCTTTGGCGGCCGCCAAATCATCGCAAAGGAGCAAATTCAGCGACTCGACGGCGTCTTCCATCCGGCCCGAAGCGTTGATTCGCGGCCCCAGTTGAAAACTGACTCCGGACACGTCAATCCGACCTCGCATCCGGGACACTTCCATCAGCGCCAACAAGCCCGGCCGCCGGGTTTGATTGAGCCGATCTAATCCCGAATTCACCAGAATACGGCTCTCCCCAACAAGAGGCGCCAAATCCGCCACCGTGCCCAAAGCCACCAAGTCCAGCAACGGCTTCAAGTCATAGCCGTGCGCCGAGGGCGGTTGATTGAGATGGCGGCACCGCATTACTAGCGCGTGAGCCAACTTGAAGGCCAAACCAACGGAACTCAGCTCGCAAAATCGGCCGCCGTTAACTTGGGGATTTACCAAAGCGACGACCGAAGGCGGAGGATGAGAAATCTGGTGATGATCCAACACGATGACGTCCACGTCTTTCCCGTTGAGGAACGCAATCGTATCTCGCGCCGTGGAACCGCAATCGACCGCCAACACCACCTTCGGCGAGAATCGCTTCAAACAATTTTCCGCCGCCGTCAAGCTCAATCCGTAGCCTTCGTTGCGGCGGTGCGGCAAGTAGAAATTCAACCGCCAACCAAACTCTTCCATAACCTCAATCAAAAGCGCCATAGAAGTCACGCCGTCCACGTCGTAGTCTCCAAATACAACGATGCCCTCCCCGGCCTCGCGCGCTTGAAAAAGCCTATCCACAGCCGCCTTCATGTTGGGCACCTCCAACGGATGCGACAAATCCCTCAGTCGAGGCTGGAGAAACCGCCCGGCTTCTTCGACGTCCGTCAGCGCCCGATTAACAAGGCATTGCGCCGTCAACTCCGAGACGCCTAGGTGGCGAACCAGCTTCTCCACCGTGGAAGGCTGTTGCAACGACGTTGACCATCGGAAATTCATGAAGCGCCAAAGAGTCCTCCTACAAGCGCATTCACCGCGGTGAAGACAAAGGATGAGAAGACTCGAGAACCGTGTCCGGCGGTGGCTCGGAAAGGTCCGGCTTTTCTCCTTTGGTTCGCCACAGAACGATGGAGGAAGCAATGTATATGCTGGAGTAAGTGCCCGTAATGATGCCAATGAGGAAGGTAAAGGAAAAATCGTTAATGACGCTTCCGCCAAAAATATACAAAGAAGCCGCTGCTAAGAAGGTAGTGCCGGAGGTGATAATCGTTCGGCCGAGGCATTTGTTGATCGCCGCGTTCATAATCTCCCGAAAAGTCCCCCGCGCGCCCAACTTCAAATCCTCCCGAATGCGGTCGAAAATAACGATGGTGTCGTTGATGGAAAAGCCAATCACCGTCAAAATCGCGGCCACTATCGGCGCATTCAGCTCTCTGCCCGTCAGAAAAAACCACCCTAATGTCATCAAAATATCGTGAACAACCGCCAACACCGCGCCGATGGCAAAAGAAAACTCATAGCGCAAAGCGACATACAACAAGATGCCCAACAGAGCGATCAACAGCGCCTGAATGGCCGACTTTTGAATCTCCCTCCCCACCGAGCCGCCAATTTTGCTCGTGGTCACCGGCTCAAAGTTGGCTTGCGGAAATTTTTCGCCCAGCAAGCCGGCAATCTTCCGTTCCAATTCGGCGATCTCCTCGCCGTCTCCAAGTTTGCTGGCAATCTTCAAAGTCTCGGCGCCGCTTCCCATATCCCGCTGATAAGAAATCCGGGCGTCGGCAACGCCCCGCTCCGCCATCGCTTGGCGCAGTTCCTTCACCTCCGCTTTTTGTTCAAAGCGGAAGACCAAAGAAACGCCGCCGGCAAAGTCTACCCCAAGAAGAGAGCCTCCTTGCGCAACGCGATACAAGCCGATGCCAAAGCCGAGAAAGATCAACGCCCAAGAAATCATAAACCACCGCTTCCACAAACGCATAAAGTCAAAGCGGCAATTGTGCAGGAATCCCAACTGAAACATCGAAACGGACTTCAACCATCCGGTGGCGAGCAAGCCTTGAATCACCAGACGCGTCACCACCAAAGCCGTAAACATGCTCGCCACTATGCCAATCGTCAGCGTCACGCCAAAGCCCTTCACCGGCCCCTTGCCCATATAAATCAAAATGACGGAGGCGATCAACGTCGTGACATTGGCATCGAAGATCGTTCCAAAGGCCTTGCCGTAGCCGGCGTCAATAGCGCCCCGCGTGGACTTGCCCGCCCGAAGTTCTTCCCGAATGCGTTCCAGAATCAGCACGTTGGCGTCCACCGCCATCCCAATCGTCAGCACCACGCCCGCAATCCCCGGCAACGTAAGCGCGGCTTCAATGGAACAAAGCACCCCCAGCAAAACCACGAGATTTAACAACAAAGCGAAGTTGGCTATCAGCCCGGTCCAAAGATAGTATCCCGCCATGAACACCGCCACCAAGAGCAGGCCGACCAAAGACGCCCGAACCCCCGAACGAACGGAATCGCGCCCCAAAGTCGGCTCCACCGTCTGCTCTTCCACAATCTCCACCGGAGTTTCCAGCGGATTCTCCAAAACATGAGACAAAGCGAGGGCTTCTTCGTAGTTGTAATCTCCTGAAATCTCTCCGTTCCCGGTGATGATGGGCTGGATAATGTTCGGCGCCGACTCTAACTCGCCGTCCAAAATGATGGCCAGTTGGCGGCCGACGCTTTCGGTGGTGACTTTCGCAAAAATGTCAGCGCCTTCGGAAGTCATCCGGAAATTAATCACCGGCTTTCCAGTCACGGAATCAAAATGCACACCGGCGCGTTCCAAATGCGCTCCAGTCAATCCCTGCTCGGGGCTTTTCTTGACTAGATAGCGATTCGGCTCTCTTGGGCCGGGATCCTTGGCGTTGAAAACTTCGTAGCCGGGAACAAGGGTGCCTTCGGCCAGCAGTTGCGCGCTTTGCTCGTGCACTAGGCGAAATTCCAGAAAAGCGGTCTTGGTCAAAGTGGTTCGCGCCCGTTCGTAATCCACTTCGGAAAGACCCGGCAACTGAATGAGAATTTGGTCTTCGCCGACAGCTTGAAGGGTTGGCTCAGCCACCCCGAATTTATCGACCCGCGAGCGCAACACCTCAATCGCCTGCGCCAACACGGCGGTCTTTTCTTGGTCTTCGCGCAGTTTGTCAGTCTTCATGGCTACTAGAAACGAAATGCCCCCCTGCAAGTCTAGGCCGAGGCGAACTTGACCGGCCGCGTCCTTCTGCAGTTGATTCAGAACGGCGCGGTTCGTTTGCCCCAGTGTTTCGGATTCAGGGATTTTGATGTTCGGGAAAAGAACGGCCAAGTTGTTCGTGCCGACGGAGTCCAGCAAGTTAGCGTAGCTGCGTCCGGGATTTTGAGTTTCCAGCTCGCGCACTTTGGCAAGGATGGAGTCGACTTGCCCTGTTTTGACGGGATCGCCTCGATCGGCATTCTGGGCAAAGAAATCTACCAAATTTCGGCTCTGCGGTGGATTGATTTCCCAAATCGCCCAAGCGACGACAAAAATCACAAAGAGCCACTTCCAATAATATCCTGATTTCATGAATTGACTGTCTAGCCGGATTGGTTGGAGCCTTTCTCAGCGACTTCGGCGACGGCACTCTTCAAAATCTCCATTTTAGAGTCCGCCGAGCGAATGGCGACGCTCTTGTCCTTCAAACTCACCACCGTCCCCACAATGCCCCCCGAAGTGGTCACTTTGTCCCCAACTTTCAACTTCGCAAGCAGTAGCGAATGCTCTTTCGCCTTTTTCTGCTGCGGGCGAATCAAAATCAGATACAACATAAGGATGATAAGGACAAAAGGCACCAGAGAAGTCCAAGCGGGAGGAGATCCCCCCCCATCCTCGCGGCGAGCGGGGAGAGAGACAACGACTTCAAAGCCGACGCGATCCGTTATTGGCAAACCAAACATAAAGACAAATCATTATAGAGAAACGCTGGCCTTTGACAAGGAAAACTTGCCTTCCCTATCGGCCGCAAGTTGCGCGCTTTCCCTTTTTCGCAAACACAAAAACCGAAAAATCCCTTCGGCCTCTCCCCCACTCTTTGCTATCCTTCGGCTATGCGACGGACCTTTTTATGCCTCTGCGCGCTTTTTGGAATTTGCTTCTCGCTCGGCGGCGCGGTGATTTCTCTCGAACACTCTGCCGCCGCTTTGAACGGGCCAAACCGAATTTTCCAACCCGAACTTGTTGGCGAAGGCCCGCCGGCGCAATGGAACATTCTCACTGACAACATGCCGACCGCTATGACGCAAATTTCCCCGCTGGCCCCAAAGGCCAACCGTAAAAACGTCATCGGCCAACTGTCTCAAATTCCAGCCGAAAACCGTTTCCCCATGCTTCTCTACGCCAAAGAAAACTTCGAAGACTTCCAGATCTCCGTCCGCCTCAAAATTCTGGAAGGCGAACAAACGCAGACCGCTGGCCTCCTTTTCCGCTGGCAAAACCCGCAAAACTACTATTCCGCCCGCATCGACGCTCTCGGCGGATGGTTTCTCTTCAGAAAAACCGTCAACGGACAAGAACAAGAGCCAATCGGCAACCGTTGCAAAATCCAACCGAGTCAATGGCACACCTTGCGCATCCAATGCGAAGGGCCGAAGATTTCCCTGCGCTTGAACGACGAGGAAACCATCCCAACGCTCATCGACGCCCAATTCTCCTCCGGCAAAATCGGCTATTTCACCCAAGCGGACACCACCGCCTACTTTGCCGACGCCAAAATCACTTACAGACCACAAATCATCGCCGCGCAAAGAATCATCAACCAAGTGATGAAAAAATACAGCCGTCTCCGCCAGATATCCCTCTACGCCAAACGCAACGAAAACAGCCCAGCCACCATCATCGCCAGCAATCAAAAGGAGCGCATCGGGCAAGCCGCCGATGAATCCGTCTTGGACTCCATCCTCCGCAGAAACATTTACTTCGCCAAAACTCGAAAAACCCTCACCCTCACCTTCCCCGTAAAAGACCGCAACGGCGAAGGAATGGCCGCCTGCCGCATCGAACTAAAATCCTTCCCCGGCCAAACCCGGCAAAACGCCGTCGCCCGCTGCCTGCCCGTCATTCAAAGGATCGAAGCCCAAGCCCTCAGCCGAGAAGACCTATTCCAATAACTTTGAGAAGGCTTGACCGATCCAATTGAATATGAGAATGATTTGCGGACGGACCGGTTGGCCAATGACCGTAAGGCTTGGCAACGCTTTTAATAGTTTGTGCGTTCATACAGCCGGTTCGTTTCCTTCTTTAAAACTTGACCAACCCGAAACCTCCGCGACGCACACAGATAAAACAGCAACCTCTACTGCCGACTTTTTTGCGCCGCTTGCAAAGAGGCCGTCGGCAAAATTCAATCCCGCGCTTCTCCTTCCGCAGCGCTCCCGCCTTCAAGAACTGGAAGCGCACTCTCGTCCTTAAGACGATCCGTCAAAGGCGGCAAATCATTCGCCGTTCGCACCCGAATCCCGCCAAGAACGGCAATCCCGTGTTGCGCGCTGCGAACCAATCGGGGACGGCTTTTGGCATAATCATGCCTCCGCCGAATCTTCAACTCGCCCTCCGGTGTCACTACGAGATATCGAAAACTTCGCGCCCCATACTGTTGCAACAAATGCAACCGGCTTTGCCTGTCCACTTGCGCCTCCGGCGACCCAAACGCAACCAAATTGCCCACCGGAAACACGCCGTAAACCTTGGAATCATCCCGGCTCGCCACCCGCACATATAATTCCAGCCGATTGTTGTTCAACGCCCGAATCAAAACATACTTGCGAATCTCATAACTCGGTTTTCCTCCCTCCTCCTCAACGGCAATGCCAAACTCTTTTTGCCACAGCGCCGTCGCGCGAATAATGTTCACATGGACGGGCGAACTTCGCAAAACCTCATCCAACTCTTGGGAAAACACCGAAGCAGTCACCTGATACCGGCCCGGCAAGACCATCTTATAGTAAGGAGCCAAATTCACCCGGCGCGTCCCCCGCGAAGCATTGGGAATCTCAAACTCGCCCACAACCGGCGCAACCCCCTTTTGCTTAGCTAGAAAACCATCCTCTTGCTCCACCAAAAACCGCAACCACTCATTATCCCGGCCAAAAACCAGCGAACGCCCCGAAAAATTGGTAATCCGCACGCTCGCCGTCATCGATTCATCAGCTATGTAAAAATCCTTATCAAACTCCAACTCCACCGTCACCTGCCCTCGCAACCCCAAAAGCGGCGCCAGAGCCAGCAACGACAAAAACATCCTCCAATACATAATTCCCCAAACTAGCAACACTCCCTGCCAAAACAAGCCGCTTTTCCCTTCACCTTTTTCTAGAACGAGCGTAAAGGCGAAAAGGAATCCCCAACAGCGGAAGCGACTGCGCCGCGCCAAACCACGAAAACCGCTCCGGCGAAAACGGCGAAAAAACCAGCAATAACCCTAGAAGAACCTTGCCCCAATCAAACCGCCCACCCACCAACCCCTCCGCCCCAACGTGAAATCCAATTAACACCATGCCCAGCGGCCGATGCAAATGCGGCCGAAACCAAACCACAAAAGCCCCCACTTGAACATACACCACGCACAAAAAAAGAAACTGAGCAAACGCCCCATGCTCCACGAAAAACGGATACAAAGGCAAAAACAACGGAGGCTGATTCGTCACCCAATGATTCAACAAAACCCGAATGAATCCATCCGCCGACAAAAGCGCCAACCCAAAGCCGTAGCCCACCAACTTCCAAAAACCCGCCAACGAATAAGCAAGCAAGAGAACCGCCTGCGCCAACCAAAAAACTTGAATGCACCGCATGCCGTCTTGCCTAGACATCCCGCTCCGCCGTCCCACCGCGCCCGGCAAAAACACCAGCGCAAAGCTAACATAAACATAAAAATGGTGAGCGTGATGAAGAACCGCATAAGAGTTTTCCAACGCAACATAAAAGAAAAAATAAAGAAAAACACCAAGCCTCCAAACCCAAAAGCCCGGAAAAAACGCCGCCATCCACCCAACAAAAATAGAAACCACATAAACCATCATCGGTGCGCCCAATGCCCGCCCCACCCAACCATCGCCAAACAAATAACCCAACAACGCAATCGGCCACAACGGATCGCTAGGCTCCCCCCTCCCCAAAAAACGCGTATAATGGAAATTCGTATGAATCCCAAAAGCCAATATCAAATAGAAAATGCGCGCCAACCACGCAACCTCAACCGCAGCGCGACGAAAACCCGCCAAAGTGCGAGGCGGACCGGGATTCACCGTCCAAAACAAACGAACCCGCCGAAGCATCTGACAAACTTTCACCACCGATTCCCCCTCCAGACCAACAAAAATCACAACAAAGAACCCAAGCCGATAGACTCCTCCTCGCCCATCCTCCAACGCCCAATCGTCTCCTCCATCCGATAATAATCCACTTTTGCCGCCTTCCCCTCGGCAATCTTTTCAATATCCTCTCGAATTTCCCGTAAATCTATCTTCACCCGAACAAGGCTAAACTCCACTTCGCCTTCACCAACAGAACTTCGAACAATCGGATACAACAACTGCCGAACAACGCCTTCGCACTGCTCCGGCCGCCGAACGCATTCTTCAGCCACCCACCTCAAGCGTTTCAAGTATTTGTTATACTTAATGCCCTGCGGAACCATATAACCCACCTCGCCAACCGCCTCCCCGCCTACTGAATGAACCACAACAGCAAAATCTATCTTCTCCCAATCCGGCGGAACAGAGTAAAGCGTCCAAGCAAAAAACGGAAAAATCTCACTCGTAGAAGCCCCAACTCGAAGCCCCGACAAAAAAGACAAACGATGAATCAACACCGAAACCCCGGCAAAGCACAAATACACCCCCACAAAAAAAGCAATGCCGCACATCCTCCTCCAATAACGACGAATGGAATAACACTTGCTCCGCATCCCCATTCCCTCAACCTTCTTCCCTAAAACCCCACAAGTCAAGCCCCCTTCCCATCCACAACCAT
This sequence comes from Limisphaerales bacterium, assembly GCA_965203425.1. Taxonomy (GTDB): domain Bacteria; phylum Verrucomicrobiota; class Verrucomicrobiia; order Limisphaerales; family AAA164-E04; genus UBA2970. The sequence goes on from OZ241891.1 coordinate 2,883,589, forward strand.
CGGCGCCAACCAAACCCAAACCAACCAACCCCGTTTTTTCCAAAAAATCTTCGTTGCAATCCCCCTCCCCTTAAGGCAATCTTCACTCCGCTGTAGCCAATCGGGGCGTAGCGTAGTCTGGCAGCGCGCGTGGATCGGGACCACGAGGTCGGGAGTTCGAATCTCCCCGCCCCGACCATTCTTTGGCCAAAACAAAACCCCAAAACCAATGCCAAACTTCCAAGCCAATCTTTGCGTCGTCCTAGTAGAACCATCCCTCCCGGAAAACATCGGCGCCGTCGCCCGCGCCATGAACAACTTCGGCATCCCCAACCTCCGCCTCGTCAACCCTTGCAACTTCCAAAACCCCGCCGCCCAGCGAACCGCCACCCACTCCCAATCTATCCTGCAAAACGCCGGCCGATTCCAATCCCTCCAAAACGCCGTTTCCCAATCCAACCTCGTCATCGGCGCCACCGCCAGACCCAGAAACCGATTCTCCACCCCCATTCCCTTGCCCGACCTTCTCGCAAAACTGCCATCAACCCAACAAAACATCGCCCTCGTCTTTGGCCGAGAAAGCAGCGGCCTCACCAACCGCGAACTCTCCTACTGCCACCTCCTCATCACAATCCCAACCAACACCCAAAACCCATCCCTCAACCTCGCCCAAGCCGTCGCCCTAACCCTCTACGAACTCTCTCGCAACAACCCGCCCAACCCAAAAAACCAACACCAAAACAACCAAAAACTCGCCACCTCCCAAGACCTCGAAAACCTCAAAACCCACCTCTTCTCCGTCCTCCAACAAATCCGCTTCCTCAAAAACCCCAAACAACGCCAAACCCTCTGGCAAAGCTTCTCCGATCTCGCCGCCCGCGCCCAAATGCAAACCACCGACATCTGCCTCATCCGCGGATTCCTCCGCAAAACCCAACAAACCATCCACCGCCAAAACCATTGAAAAAAAGAACTACTCCAAAATCCTCAAGAAAAACCCTTGCCTTCCGTTGTCGTTGACGGAAACAAAGGAAAGCAAAGAGAAAATCGTTGTTGACAACCGCCGGATGGAATTCGGGTATTATTGCTTGCGTTTGGCGGCAAAACGGCGGAGGGGGTGAGGCAATGAGCGCCATAAGAAAATGGAGAGAAGAGGGAAGAAACGTTGACTTGGATTCTGCCTGACTCTATTTCTTCCTTTTTGGTCGTCAAAGCGCTGAGAAAAATCGGGATATATATGGAAGATAGATTTAGAGAGCGGGAGCGCAGGAGCCTGCTAGGAAGCGGGTCAAGCGCTGCCGTTTTGGGAAAGAACCTTGTTCCTATTTCCTATTTTCCGTTCTCCATTCCTTCACTTTCCCGCTTGTGGGGGCAATTCCCGTCTTCTTCTTGGACAATTCTTCTTCTTCTTGGACGATAACGACTTGGTCAAGCCCGGCCTTCTCCATTGTGAACCTCTTGCCTGAAAACAGGAGGATCGATAACTGCCGCCCGATAGATTCGGACGGGCATCCAGTTTCCTTGAAAGAGAAACTCGGCCGCATGGCCATCGGCCTTGCCGCAACACTTGGCAAAATAGCGGAAGCGAAAAATCCCTCAGAACCAAAGAAAGAAACAAGGCGCGCCAAGAATTTTCCTTTTCAAAATAGAAATCCCAAACCATAAAGCATTATGAAACATCCTAGTCCCATCTACTCGTTGTTGGCCGGCGGAATGCTAGCCATTGCTTTTCCAGTGCAAAGCACATGGGCGCAAATCGGCCCAGGAACGGCAACCGAAGCCCCCCGAAGAACCGGTAACCCCGCCGCCGCCTGCGGAGAACACGGTGGATTGTCTTGGTCCCCCCCCCCCCCCCCCGCTGCATGGCCGAACCATCACGGTAGCGAACGCGATCTTGAACGCCCTTTCCAGCGTGACCGCTTGCGATCAGGTGACCACCAATCAACTGGCCACGATTACAGGATTGTTGGTGGAAGGAAGTAGTTTAGCTTCCCTGCAAGCCGACGACTTCGCCGGACTCTCCGGCTTGGAAACATTGAGTACTAGGTCTACCCAACTAACCAACCTCCCCGCCGGAATCTTTGATGATCTTGCCAACTTGCAAACGCTGTCTCTTAGTGACAACCGCCAACTGACCAACTTGCCCGCCGGAATCTTTGACGAACTCCCCAACTTGCAAAAGCTATATCTTAACCACAACCGGTTCGCTTCCTTGCTGGCGAATATCTTTGACGAGCTGTCCAACCTAAAGATACTGGAACTTGGAGGAAACCAACTAACTTCCCTGCCCGCCGGAATCTTTGATGAACTGACCAGCTTGCAAGATCTAGACCTTGGACATAATCAACTAACTAACTTGCCTGATGGAATCTTCGACCGCTTGACAAACTCGAGGAACGAAGCAGAACTGAGCGGCAATCCGCTCAGCATTGAGATTTCTCTTTTTCCTCTTGCTTTGGAAGTAACCGAGGGCAACCAAGGCTTCGCCTACGCCAACCTGCAAGTGCGCATAAGCCAAGCCTACGCCGAAGCCGTCACCGTTCGCTACACTACCCAAGATGGCAGCGCCACTGCCGGCCTAGATTATACCCCAACCAACGGCACGCTCATCTTCGCCGCCGGCGCCACAAGCCTTACTCAAACCATCTCCATGCCCATCCGCGGCGACACCTTAAACGAACCGCCCAGCAAAAGCTTCCGCCTCCTCTTGAGCAACCCCAACAACGCCGTATTCCCCGACAACGCCAACACTTTGCAAGCCACCATTACCATCCTAGACGACAACCCCGTCTATCGCCCCGTCCTCGCCAAGTTTAGTCTGCCCTCGCTTATATTTAGCGCAGACCGCCTAACCATCAGCGAAGGCCAAACCGCTACCTACCTAGTGCGCGCCACCACTCTTTTGCCCGACGATATAATCGTCCGCATCCGCAGCAATCATCCCCAAATCGTTGTAGAACCGCAAACCTTAGTCTTTGCCCCTACTAACTGGATGCACTTCCAAGCCGTCCAAGTCCGCGCCAGCGCCGCCGCCGCCGACACGAACAAGCAGGCATATATCATGCATTCCATCCCCGCCAGCGAAGGCTTCATCGCTAGAAACGACGCCGGCGCCGTTTCTCTAACGATTGCTCATAAGGTTGTGGAGAAACCTAACAGCCAAGACAGCGTAGACCCCGAAGAACCGGTTGCCCCCGAACCCCAACTGCCGCCGACTGACTATGATTTAGATGACGACGGCTTGATTGATGTCAGCCACCTTGCGCAACTTCATGCCCTCCGCTTTGACTTGAACGGGGATGGACAACCCGATAAGGCAGAGTTTGCGGCAGCTTACAAGCAAGCCTTCCCCAGCGCTCTCGCCAACATGGGCATTCCCGCTGATGTCCCCGCCCAAGGCTACGAACTCACAACGAACCTGACCTTCGACACGAACAAAGATGAGACAATCAATGAAGAAGACGGCTTTTGGAACAAGGGAAAGGGCTGGCCGTCCATCGGCCTTTTCTCCCAACCTTTCCAAGCCGTTTTTGAAGGCAACGGTCATGTCCTTTCTAATCTGTTTCAAGACCAGAGCCATCCCGCTCTCTTCGCTGATGAACCTTCCGGCTTGTTTGGGGCGGTCGGCAATCGCGGGCAAGTCATCAATTTAGGCTTGGAAGATGTTTCCATCCAAGGCGTGAACTGGGTAGGGGCCTTAGCGGGATTGAGTTAAGGAGTGATTGTCGATTGTTCGGCGGGCGGGCAAGTGGTTGGTTATAATAGTGTGGGGGGATTAGTTGGTCATAACTTTGGGGAGATAGCGGATAGTCATGTTCGAGGGGAAGTGCGTGGAGAGACTAGCGTGGGAGGCTTAGTGGGTTGGAATGTGGGGGGATTGATTGAGGGGAGTTCGGCGCTAGGGCAAGAGACTCTTGGTTTAGTGGGCTTTGGGACGCCTGCGGCTCGTTAGGAGCGAAGTCTCATAACCTCCGCATTTTCTGGGAGGCACTTGGTTGTTTTGCTTCTTCTTTGCGCCCTTCTTTTTCTCAGAGGGAGGGCGCATTTTCTTTGATGACTGGAGAGCAAGGGCAATCTCAGAGGAGGGAGGTGGCTATGCGGATTCATCGGCAGGTGGTGGAAGCTGGTTGGTGGCGGGCAAAAGGAGTTTCTTGGTTGTTTGGTTGGGGAAGAGTTGCGGGGGAGAAGAGGGGGGATCCATTCAAGGATTTCTCGCGGGCGCGCTCGGAGAAAGCCGTTCTAGCGAGAGCGAAGGCCGCGCCGCCGCCGCGGCAAGCAGGGGGCGAGCTGCTGCGCGTCCGGCTCGGCCAGGGGCGTTTTGGCAAGCGGGTTGGGTTATTGGGAAGGGCAATCTAGGAGACTTGGAAGGTCGATATAGATATAGATGGGCATGCGGGAGAGGCATGAGAGTGCGGCTAGCGGCAGGAATATCCGGCCTTGCGCCTGGACTTCAACAACAACAACCTCCCCCCAACGGCGCTAAGGAAGTCCCGCTAAGTTAGAGACGGATTGATTTCGCCGGTGCTGTTGATATCAATTCGTAAGTTTCTGGGTGGCGCTTTTGAATGCCGGATGCTGTGCTCTACAATGTTGATTAATTCGGAGTCTTCCATGCCGTCTTCGTAAGTTTTCCTGATGAAGACAGCGGTACCACTATTTTTGGCGATTTTTCTGTTTGATTTGAACGTTCATTCTTCGACATCTTTTGAGATTCTTTGGGAGAGAACTGCGAATGTATCGTGCACTTCGACTAGGTTTTTGGTGGGTTGCAGGAGAATTTCTTGAAGTTAGTTAGATCGATTCTTCTTCGAGTCGATCGATTAGCCTTTCTCCGATTTTGACGGCTCTGGTGTTCTGCTGGTTTGCCTCGTCGGCGTCTCTTCTGAGTTCGTCGAAGTCTGTCCATCTGTTGTCTGACAAAGACGGATTGGTTTGCCAAGGCAATCGCTAGGGATTGTATGAGGCGTTGGATGTCTGCGGGGGACTTGCGGTTTGGCTTATTTGGCGGGCTTTGCTTTCGCAGTCCAGTCGTCAATTGCGGATTTGTGTTGGTAGGCAATTTTAAAAAGGGGGTCATGCCTGTGGTGAATTGATCCAAGAGCGTTGTGAGTTGCTCTGTTTTATCTTGAGTAATTCAGCTGGCGAGCTTGGAGTTTTGAATTTGTTTTTGGATGGTTTGCGCTATTTCAATCACGTCGTTGATGTAGGCTATTCCGTCTTTTGCGGATTGAAAGTTTGGGATGCTTTGGATGTCACCTTGGATTTCTTGGATTCTCGATTCTAATTCTGTTTGCAATTTAGGGAATTCGCTGATGGTCTCTACCGCAATTTTTTGATTTTGTCTATTGCGCCGGGACTGCCGTCAATGATGTTGCTTTTCATTTGGGAAACTTTGCTCGTTAAGTATTTGATTGCGTCTTTAACTTCGGCAGGCAGTGGGTAGTCGTCGTAGTTGATGGACGATGGTTGAGGCTCTGCCGCGGTTGCGGATTGGTTGGCGAATTGACTTCGAGGCGGTTTCACCGCGTCGATATAGCGCACGGCTTCGGCGTAGTTCTCATAGTTCTCCGCTGTTTCCGCGGATAGCGATGCTGGATCCAATTTGGCTTGACCGTCTTGTTAGACGGCCTCTGTCGTGGTCTCCGTTTTGGCACGGGCATCCGATGGAAGTCGGTTAGCAACCGGCGATCAGTGTTAGGAACAATGCAGGCAAAGTGATTAAGCAAAGGTTTTTCATAATCGGCAAGTTACCGGCAAAAAGCAAAAAGGATGATGTCTTGTTTGGCAAGTCTTTCTTTCTGGGATTCTCCGGATTCGATGTCGTTTTGCTGATGATTTTTGTGGATTAGGAAAGCGGTTTTTGACGGTAGCGCGGATTTCTTTTGTGTTGGCTGTTTCTGTGCATTTGCCTCAAATTCGCCTTGCGCCTCGGACGGATTATCTGCATAAACAGGAGATGCTTTTTATGGTTTTCAAAGAGTCCTTTTTCCAAAGCGGGCGAACGATGGTTGCCGTCGCGATGGGGATTCCTTTTTTCGCGTTCGCCGGCCCGCTTGATTCTCCCGCTTCGGCGGAGCGTCCGCCCAACTTCATCCTCATTATGGCCGATGACGCCGGCTGGGAGTGTTTTGGTTGTTACGGAGGCTGGGACTATCAGACGCCGCATATTGACGCATTGGCAAGGGAGGGCGTTCGCTTTCAACATTGTTATTCGACTCCGCTATGCACTCCTTCGCGCATCCAGCTCATGACCGGCCAATATAATTTTCGCAACTACACGCACTTTGGCTACCTCAGTCCGAAGGAAAAAACTTTTGGCCATTTGTTGCAAGGCGCCGGCTATCAAACCGCAATTGCCGGCAAATGGCAGCTGAACGGCCTTTACAACGCGTTGCCCGGCCACGACGATCCCGCCCGCCCGCTCCAAGCCGGTTTTCACGAATCCCTCCTCTGGCAAGTCACCAAAGGCAAACAGAGTCGAGATGGCGGCGGCGAGCGTTTCTGGCAGCCGCCGCTAGAACATAACGGCAGAATGATTTCCCCAAAAGAGAACCAAGGTAAATACGGCCCCAATCTTTTTACCGACTTTATCTGCGACTTTATAGAACGAAACCGAAACCGTCCCTTCTTCGTTTACTATCCCATGGTTCTCGTGCATGATCCCTTCGTGCCGACGCCGGACACCATCGCCAACCGTCCCCTAGACACCGCCAATATCCCTCCAAAAGACCCTGCCGAACGCAAGCGCAACTTCGTAGCGATGGTCAATTACATGGACAAACTCGTCGGACGCATCGCCGCCAAAGTTCGTTCCCTCGGTCTTTCAGAAAATACCATCCTCATGTTCACGGCGGACAATGGGACGCATCGTTCCCTTCGTTCCCGGTGGCAAAACCCGGACAACCTTCCTTCGGCAAAGGCGGTGACCATCCGCGGCGGCAAAGGCGGCATGAAAGACGCAGGAACGCACGTTCCCTTCGTCGCGCATTGGAAAAATCGCATGCCAAAAGGCGCTGTTCTTCCGGACTTGGTGGACTTTGCGGACTTTTACCCCACATTTGCGGAAGCCGCCGGCATTTCGCTCCGCTGGCAAGACCCCGTTGACGGACGCAGTTTTCTTCCGCAACTCAAAGGGCAAAAGGGCAATCCCCGCGATTGGATCCTCTGCCACTACCAACCTTACTGGGGACAGGTTCCCGGCCAATTCGCCCGCACCGCCGACTTCAAACTTTACCGCGACGGCCGATTTTACAAAGTCTCCGAAGACCTCCAAGAAACCAACAATCTGGCCGCCCACATCGCCCCCAAAATCCGCGGCCAACTCCAATCTCTACTAGATCGCTGTCCTCCGGCCCCTTCCCAAAAAGGCGGCCGAGAAACCCTACTCCGCTCCACTTATCCGTTTTGGGAGAACTTGCTGGAGCCTCGCCCCTGACAACGGCGAAGATCGACAACCAGTGAATCAGGAATTTCCCAGCAACGTGGAAGAAAGTTGGACGGTTGAGTTGGACCGGATCGCAACGCGATTGCGCAAAAAGTTGACCGCCGTCCGCCGGCATTTGCACCGCCATCCGGAGCCGAGCGGCCGGGAGACGAAAACAACGCGGTATCTGGCCGACATATTGACGGAAGCGGGATTGACGCCGCAAATCGGCCCGCAAGGACGGGGGGCGATTGTCGACGGCCCAGCACCGGACAGGTCCCGCCGAATCTGCCTGCGAGGAGATATGGACGCATTGTTCATCCAGGACGGCAAAAAATGCGAATACCGCAGCCAAGTTCCCGGCGTTATGCATGCCTGCGGCCACGACGCCCATTCCGCATGTCTGGTCGGCAGCATCCTGGCGTTGGAAGAACTGCGCCGCAAGAATTTCTTGCCGTGGCCGACGCCGTGGCGGGCAATTTTTCAACCGGCGGAAGAAACAGCCGCAGGCGCCAAAGAAATGATTACCGCCGGCGCCTTGAAAAACGTGGACGCAATTTTTGCGCTTCACATGGATCCAGCGAGAACATTAGGAAAAATCGGCGTGCGCGACGGAGCATTCACGGCCTCCTGCGACGAATTTGCCATCTGCATCGACGGTCGGGGCGGACACGGAGCCCGTCCCCATGAAACTGCCGACCCCATCGCCGCAGCGGCCTGGCTGATTTCCGCAATCTACCAAACGATTCCCCGGCAAATGTCCCCGTTGAAACCCGTCACCGCCTCAGTAGGGCAAATCGCGGCCGGACGATGCGCCAACGTGATCCCTGAAACCGCCGAAATGCGAGGAACGCTACGCACGCTGGACGAACAATCACGCGCCACCGCCAAAGCGACCATCGAAAACATCCGCGCCGGCGCCGAGAAAATAACCAGCTGCGAAATCCGCATCTCCTATCCCGTTGGTTGCGCTGCGGTTATCAACGACTCGGGATTGAACCGTGTGCTGCGAAAGGCCGCAGAAACCCTTCCCGAAGGGTTGCAAGTAAACGAACTGGCGGCGCCAAGTATGGGAAGCGAAGACTTCGGCGAATATACCCGACACGTCCCCGGCAGCATGTTTCGACTCGGTTGCCAGAAATCTCCCGATTGCGCAGTGTTGCATTCACCTCAATTCGACTTGGACGAACGCTGCCTGATTCTGGGCGCGCGCTTGCTGACCCGCGTCGCAATCCTCCAGGCGCGTCCCAAGAAACTTGCAGAAAATTGGAGTGCCGCAGACAACAGCCAATAAACGGAAACCATGCAAAAGCTAAAATTCACACCCAATCCCGAGCCCACCATCGGCATAGAAATTGAACTGGCGCTCGTGGACGAGGAAACCGGGGCATTGCGAAGCGTAATCGGTGACATACTCGCCAAACTGCCCGCCCGATGCGAAGGCAAAGTCAAACCCGAACTGATGCAATGCTACTTGGAGGTGAACTCCGAAATTTGCCGCACCATCGACGAAGCGTATACCGACTTGCGAGGCAAACTTCTGGCGATTCAAAAAGCCGCGGACACTTCCAACACAGGCTTGTATTGGACGGGAACGCATCCCTTTTCCTCCTGGCGGGATCAAAAACCATTTCCAAGCGAACGCTACGCGGCCCTGCTTGAACTCTTGCAAGAACTAGGGCGCCAATTAGTAACCTTCGGCTTGCATGTGCATGTAGGAGTGGAATCAGGAGACAAAGCAATCATCGTATGCAATCGGCTCCTCAAACACTTGCCATCCCTCCTCGCCATCAGCGGCAACAGCCCCTGGTGGGAAAGCCGCGTCACCGGCCTCATGTCCTATAGATCCAAAGTCATGGAAATGCTTCCCACCGCCGGCCTGCCCACCTTAATGAGCAACTGGAGCGAATACGTCTGGCTGGTCAACCGTCTTATCGACACCGGCTTTATCAATACCATCCGCGAAATCTGGTGGGATGTACGTCCCCATAACAACTTCGGGACGGTGGAAATCCGAATTTGCGACACGCCCGGCTGCTTGGAAGACGCTCTGGCGCTCGCCTCCCTCATACAATGCCTAGTCGTTCACCTTTCCGACACAGTGGACTACGGCGCTTACCAACACGACGGCCATCCTATGATGATTCGGCAAAACAAGTGGCACGCCGCGCGCTACGGACTGGACGCCAAAATCGTGGACGGCATCTCCTACGAATGCAAAACTGCCAGACAGCGGCTTCAAGAATTAGTCAAACAACTCATGCCGGTCGCCAAACGGCTGAACTCGCAACACTGGCTCGCCCGGGCCGGAGACATGTCCCGCGGACAAAACTGGGGACAACGGCAGCTCGCCGAATACATCCGCACAAAAGACTACCGACAAACCATCCGCCAAATGCGCCAACACTCCCGCCTATAACCGCGGAACATTCCCTCGCCCAGAAAAAAGATCAACTTCCAAAGGGTTCAATAATCTATTTCTCCTGCTGACGAGTTTTCATTTCCTCTATCTTTACACATTCTGCGTCTGCGAGCGTTTTTCTCTTTCTTCTCTTTTTCTCCAAGATTTGGCGTTTTCTCGAGCACAACGAGCTCGAAAAGGATCTACTTCTTCGTAAATCTCTGCCAACGATTCAAAGTATCCGACAGGGTTTTTATTATAGCTGGCGGCAAATTTCCGAATGGCCACATGCCACAATTCTTCTTCCTCATTCATTTCCACATCCTCCGTCACTGCACGATGCGTTACGCTTCACCATTTCTTCCCATTGGATAGGTTCGTGAATTGTTGCGCTGTCCTGCTTTTTGTCGGCGAACCTTCTCGGCATGCAATTCCCGGACATCTTTTTGCGGCCACCAATACGGGCGGTCTCTTTGGCTAAAAGATTTCGTGTTTCCGATTTCATTTCTCAATATTTTCCCGCGTCTGTCCATCCATATTCTCGATCTTCTTCTGCTTCTTCTTTACTCATCTTTTTCGCTTGCAGAACAAAGATTCCATCTTCTTCCCTCCACAGCCTGTTCATCTTGTTCCAATCCAGATGAAGGTTTCCTTGCTTTTCTGCAATCCTCATCCTATGCAAGAACAGACCAAGGTATTGCAGAATTGCGCTTGTCCTCGCAAGGTATAAGTAATCTGGGGACGTTCCGATTTCGAGAATATTTCGACCTAAATATTCACTAACTTCATTTAGCAAATTTTCTTCCTGCTCTATTCGCTCTTCTTCACTCATACTTACACCTTCCTAAACTTCTTCCCTTCACAATAATCGAAAAACAAAAAGAAGTCAAGTCCTAAAATCCAATCACAGTGAGTTTAGTATTACTCAGATTATCCAAAAGAGTTTCGTTAGTCGCTTTTGTCAGTTCGGTCTGGGGAATCAGGTAGATGAGGTTGCGGGGAAGGAAACGACGCTGGATGCGGTTCGACGGCGCTGTTTTCCCTCGGCTTTACTATAATCCTTTTCCATTGAACAGTGGAACGTCCCGCCCGATCCACAACCGAAGCCCGCAAACGATACACGCCCGTTTTGTCCAACTCTAAGGGCAGAAGCCCCGTCTTCGCATCGTGCCGCTCGCTTAGATGCGCGAAATCATCCGGGCCTGGCCCATAAAGTTTCCATATTACCTTTGTATTGCGCCATACTCCTTCTTCATTGTGAGCTGGAGTGAAATGCACCGGCGACTGATGCTCCGTTACTTCCGCATGAGCAACCAAAGTCATTGGCGCCTTCCCTTCCTTTCTGGATAGTGATATTTTCAATCCCGGCGCCTTTCCCTCCGGGCGCCTTGGCCAGCGCGGTTCATAGAACACTTCCTCTCTCAAATCTTTTTGCACAATCACTCGTCCGTCCTCGCAAACTCGAACAACTTCCCGATACCCATTCTGATCCGGGGTTTTCAGGGCATTGCTTCCATTTCCCAAAAAACCTTCCAAATCCCAAGCCAAGTCGTAGCATATACCTTCCCGATAGCACCGCTCCATTTCCGCCGCCACTCGCGCCAAAATCTCTCGATACTTTAAGCCGTGCTTATTCTTCTTCTCGTAATGTAGCGGCGGCAGCCACCACATCGGCTCTTTGGAGAGCAGTGTATAGCCCGACGGGAAAAGGATCAGCACCTCAGCCATTTTCCGCAGACGGGCGACATTTCGATCCGGGCGCTGCCTCGCATATTCCCTAATGAACCGCGACAAAGCCAGTTGCTCCTCATAAGGCACGTGGTGTTCCCTCGCTCCCGTCCAAAACAGGAAAAACGAAGCACCGCACTCATAGCCGTAACACAGCGCCCGATACGCCTCCGCCCTTTCAAACTGGCCGTAAATCGAAATTCCCCAGCGTTTCCCACTCAGACGCGCCGCGCCGCGCAACATTCCATAAACCACATCCAGCCATGCTTGCGCGTCTGCTGTGGGAAACTGCGCTCCCGTGCTACTGTTAAACAGCGGCAAATCCCGGTTCACGACCCCGCGTCCTTCGTACACAATTGCTGCCGGGGATTCCTTCCCAGCCGTACACAACTGATACGCCCCCGAAGAGATGAGCGTTTCCCAACTCCACGCATCCCACAGTGCCCCATTCATCCTGCCTAGCGACACATCCGGCCGCGAAGCCAGCAACTTTGGAAGTTGGAGAGTCCTCGATGCGCGCTTCGCCTTTCCAAACTCCGCTTGAAAACGTTTCAAAACCCGTGAAATCGTCAACTCTGAGGCAGGCAAGCGGCCTTCTTTTAACGCTACTTGCAGAGCGAACGAAGTTCGGGCCGCCGGTTCATCGAGAAAATCCGGGCTGGGACCCAGATAGTTGCTGCGGAACAAGCATTCGGGATAACGCATCGACAATGGATCGTCGCCGCAATAGAAAACTGATTCTCGGCGGACGAAGCGGACTTGGTCTGCAGGTGCGTTGAACGTCGTTTGACCGTGGCCGATGCGTTCTGGATAATCGGTTGGTTCATAGCGAATCAGCTCCACCGGCTCGCCGTCAAACCGCCTCAATTCCCCCCGATCTCGCCGATCCCGCTTGGCGCCAATTTCTAAATCGCACGGCAACCGAAGGAGTTTTGCGGTCGGAATCTGAAAAGGTTCTTCAACGCCGACGGACTCCAAATCGAAGGCGTAGCCCAGAAAAGACACTTTTTTTGGGAAAACAAAACCGCTTTGGGCAGTGTCCAGCGCTTTGGGCAACTGATGTCGCCAAAACCCGTGCGAGGGCAAAATGGCATCCCCGGTAAATTGATTTTGATATTCAACCGGCTTCTCACTGCCTTCTTGAAACAAGTAACGTTTAATTGGAAACACTTCTTGCCCAGCGGTTCTTACCGGAGATTGCCGCGTTAGCAACCAAATGCGAAAGCACCGGCCATCGGCTTTGTAGGCGTCCAAACGGCTCCACTGGGTGTTGGAATGTTTTGATCCCCAACGCAATTCCAATCTGGTGACGAGAGAGGAGGGAACCGAATCTCCCGACGGATAGCGATAAATCCCCACGTCGCCCGGTTTGCCGGGAACTTGCGCCCAAAGGCCAAAATCTCCGGGGACGCCCGGCCAAAGAAAAAGAACAACAATTGAGATTCGTTTATGCAACAACATAACACACCTTGAGTGTGCCACTGTCTGGCCGATCGAGGGAAGTTTAAAGCAATTAATAGACGAGCGCTGAATAAATACGGCAACCTTTGCTTTGAATAATAGGGAGGAAACCGCGGTGCCTTCGGCCAACTCAGATTTTACGTTGCAAAAAAGGGAAACGTGCCGCAAAAGAGAGGGGAAGGTTTTATGTTTCGAGAACGAAATCGGAGATTGACAGAAAGTTCCGGCCAAGAAAAATCAAAAAAAGATTGGCATCGCTACTTTTTTTGTTGCTTTTTCCGAACTCGGTTCATAACATAAAGGGGTTTTTGGATTGGCAGATGCCGAAAAAGCGGCGCCTAGCAAAAAGTTTTTGAAAAAAATATCAATTAAAAGCTTGATTTTTTTGTTTGAAGGTAGGAAAGTCTTGGAAACGAGATACAAATTTCGAATAGTAATAGCTGAAGACGATGAAAAATAGAATTGTTTACGCAATTGTGGCACTGGCGGCGAGTACTTTGACCGTCGGTGCGGTAGCAGTGGAAAGTGAGAACCCGATACCGACAGCGAAGGCGGTTCGGGAGGTGGCAAAAACGACTTCTGTGGTTGAGCTTCCTGCAAAAGCGAGCGAGATTGTGAAGTCCGTGCCCGAAGCAGAGCGCGAAAGAATCGCTGTTCGGACGCTTCGGATTTTCTTGGAGGGGCGTCAGGCGTTAGCGCCAACTCTTGTGGGAGAGATCATTCAGGCAGCTCCGGAGACTGCAATGGCAGTCGTCACCGAGGCCGTTCGACTTTTCCCTGAAAGCGCTCACACCATCGCCAGGGCGGCATCTGCTGTTGTTGACCCGGATCAAGTCACGCTGATTGCTCTTCGCGCGGCCTCTGCCGCGCCGCACAAAGCGACGGCCATCTCCACCAACGTGCGAAGAAGCGTTCCTGAGCAAGAATCCCAACTGACGGCGTTTTTTAGCGCCCTGCAATCCGGCGTTGATGCTCTGCAATCCGACGAGCGAGTAGAAACATCTGATTCGATCATCATCTCCGTTCCGATTCGGCTTGGAGCAGAAGGAGGCAACACTCCGGGCAAAGTGGCAACTTTGCTCGACGACGAGGCAGACTACTCCGACATCGAAACCTACCCGCTTTTTGAAGGCGTAACCCACGGCATCAGCGAAGACCCGGAAACCGGCGAAAGGAACGTGATTTTCATTCTGGATCAAACTGTGGAGACAAGAACGCCGGAGATCGCGGAGACGGTGGTGGGGCAGTTCGACGTTATTGTCCGAAGATTGTTGACCATAGACTCGAACCTTTTCGTCCAAAAAATTACGTACCAACAATAAGCACGCCCGTTCGGCGTAGTTTTGCCTTCTTTTTGTTTCCTATTTTTTGGAAGTCCCATCCTAACCGGATGGGGCTTTTTTTATGGACTAAAATGAATTTCCTTCGGAGAATCTCCATTATTTGGAAGACGGAGAAATCCAATAGAGAAAGGAGGAGGATGCCATGAACGGCAAATGGATCATTCAATCTCTGCATTTTATTTTGTCAGCGTTGCCTGTTTTCGGTTCGGCGACAGCGACGTGCGGCGAGTCCGCGTCTTCCAATTCGGCAATCGAGACCCGCATTGAGATTCTGAACCGGATAGATCCCAAACTCTATTGGAAGTCAGCAAAAGTGCGCCAATTGGTGGACGATTCTCTGAGTGTATTGAAGGGGCAACCGGAGTTTATTGACTTGACGATTCGATTTGGCGTCACTAATCAGACAGCGTCATTGTTATCGATTTCCAGCAAGTTCCCCCGTCATCCTTCCAGTGCTCAAGCGATTGTCTACTTGCTTAATATTGGAGAAGATCGGGCTGTTGAAGACTATTTCAAAAAGAATTTCGATGCGTCTTTGCTGGCGCAGTTGGTTCGGACTTCCTCAACGAAAGCAATGGACTTGGCCATTCCCTTTCTTTTTGACCGCAATCTCGAATCATCGGCGGCAAACGAGCTGCTATCCGCTCTTTGTCTGCAAAAGGAAGGCGCAAAACGCGTGCTGAAGGCATTGAAGACGCCGCCGTACGAAGATGTTTCCGAACTCGCAAGACAAGCCGTCGTCATCTTAAAGCAAACTCCGTGGGTCCAGATTCGGAAGCGATTTGAGGAGATCGTTCCATCTTCGACCGTTGCCCGCTCAGAAAAATTGCCGGAACGGAGCAAACTGGTCAAGCGAACGGGAAACGTTGAGCAAGGGAGGATCGCTTTTAGGCAGTCTCGGAATACTTGCGTCAGCTGTCATCGAGCTGAAGGATTTGGCAAGG
Organism: Limisphaerales bacterium; assembly: GCA_965203425.1. Classification (GTDB taxonomy): domain Bacteria; phylum Verrucomicrobiota; class Verrucomicrobiia; order Limisphaerales; family AAA164-E04; genus UBA2970. Next base: position 2,898,868 of record OZ241891.1, read on the forward strand.
ATGTTGGCCCCGACCTTTCAGAGATTGGGAAGAAACTGGGCAAAGACGCTCTCTACGAGGCGATTTTGGATCCCAGTGCCGGCATTTCTGTGGGTTACGAGGGCTGGGAAATTACTTTGGAATCTGGGGAGGAATTTTCGGGAATTCTCCTTAGTGATCAAGACGGACAGATCAGGATGCGAAATCTCTTGGGAGAATCCGTAGTTATCCTGCAAGAGGATGTTTTCGAAAAAAGGCAGATGAGTGTATCCATCATGCCTAGCGGTTTGGATCAGGTGGTCAACCAAACAGACCTCGTCAATTTGGTTGAGTATTTGAGCCAACTAGGGCGTTAGATTTTTTTGCCGTCCACCGCCTTCGAATACGCTGACACTGCCTGCTCCCATTCGGTGGTTGCTTGCTTAAGTTCTTCCTTTTTTTCCTTTTCCTCGCGCTTTAATGCTTTGGCGGCTTTGGCATCTCGGTAAGTTGCCTTATTGGAGAGAATTTCTCCCAATCCGACCAAACGCGCTTCAATTTCTATGATTCGCTGTTCGTGCGTTTCTACTTTTTTGCGGCAATTTTGGAGCAGTTGAGATCGTTTTTGGCGCGCTTGCGCTTCCAAGCGCCGCCGCGCTTTTGAGGAAGGAACGGAGGCTTTGGCGGTTGGCCGCGAATCGTTGGCATCAGAGGAAGCAGGCCGAAGTTGCCTCAGCTCGGATCGTTTTTCCAAATAGTAATCGTATTCGCCGGTGTATTGGGTCAATTCGCCATCCTCAACGTGAATGACGGCTTGCGCCAAGGATCGCAGGAAGTGAGCGTCGTGGCTGACAAAAACTAAGGCGCCTTCAAATTGGCGCAAAGCAAAAATCAAGGCCTCAACGCTGTCGATGTCCAAATGAGTGGTCGGTTCGTCCATGAGGAGCAGATTGGGCGGGTTGAGCAGGAGTTTGACTAACGCCAATCGGCTTTTCTCGCCGCCGCTCAGCACTTTCACCAGCTTGAACACATCGTCTCCGCGAAATAGGAAGCATCCTAAAACATCTCTGGCATAGCTTTCTGTGACTGCTGAAGCGGATTCCAACGCCTCCTCCAGCACCGTACGATGTTTTGCCAGCATATCCGCCCGATGTTGCGAATAGAATCCGATTTCGACGTTCCTTCCCAGAATTCTTTGTCCGCCTTGCAAGGCTTCGATTCCTGCCAGTAAATTCAGCAGAGTCGTCTTTCCGGCTCCGTTGGGCCCCACCAAACCAATCCGCTGTCCCCGTTCCACCTCAAACTGAAGCCCGCAATACACTGGGACTTTGCCGTAGGAATGCGTGACGCCCGCCAAGTGAATCACGCGCAAGCCGCTTCGCTTCGGTTGGGGGAAGGAAAACTGAACCGTGCGCTCCTTGGAAGCCGGTGCCGTCGCCTTTTCCATCCGCTCAATCTGTTTGAGTTTGCTTTGGGCTTGGCGCGCCTTTGTGTTTTTGGCTCGAAATCGGTTCACAAAAGTCATCAAGCGGTGGATTTCTTTCTGCTGACTTTTATAGGCGGCCTCCGCCTGCTCTTCGGCCGCGCTTTTCTGTTCAATAAAGTCGTCGTAATTGCCCCGATAACGTCGAAGCTTGGCTCCTCCGACGTCCACAATCGAGTCCGTTATCTGGTTCAAAAACTCTCGATCGTGGGAAATGAGCAAAATGGCGCCTTGATATTTCTGCAAGTAACTTTGTAGCCATAACAACGAGGGCAAATCGAGGTGATTGGTCGGCTCATCCAACATCAAAAGATTGGGTTCCTGAACCAGGAGACGAGCAAGGTGAGAGCGCATCATCCAACCGCCGCTGAGCGCTCCGGCCGGCTTCGTCCAATCAGAGTCCGCAAAACCCAGCCCACGCAGCATTTTTGCCGCTTTGGCCTCTAATGCGTAGCCGTCCAGTTCCTGAAACCTCTGATGAGCGTCTTCTATCGACATTCCCAATTCGGCCGCGTCCCCCGTTTCGTCGACAACAACCCGGCGCAGTGCCGCATGTTCCTCCGTAATGGCGGTTGCTCGTTCCAGCGCCGTCTCCTCTCCCTCCACCTTCATCTCCTGAGGGAGATAGCCGAAGACGGCAGCTCGCTGGCGTCGAATCTCGCCTGCATCCGGAGCCACTCGGCGCATCGCCATTTTCAGTAAAGTGCTTTTGCCCGCGCCGTTCTGCCCCACCAATCCAATCCGATCTCCCAGATTTACCTGCAGAGACGCTTTGGAAAACAACACTTTTGCGCCATAGGCTTTGCTCACCTTTGAAATTGTCAGCATAAAATTAAAAGAGTCTGTAGCGAACTTCCTGCGAAAAGCAAGTGTTCCGCGGCAATAACGAGAACATTTTGCGCAACTTATTTCCAAGCCTGCAAAGTTCTTGGTCTTGAAAACAACGAGAAGATTCGTATAAGTTAAACCCGTGTTTGATAGAGTTTCATCGCCGCCCGTCTTGAGGACAATCTTTCTGACGGTTTCTTTGGTCATTGTGGGAACCGGTTGCTCCATCCAGAAAATCGCCATCAACCAGATTGGGAACACGCTGGCCTCCGCTGGAACGACTTTCTCCTCAGAACCAGATCCAGAGCTTGCCAGAGACGCCATCCCTTTCACGTTGAAACTGATCGAATCCGTGCTGGAAGAAACGCCGAATCACGCCCGGCTGCGAACCGCCGCCGCCGCTTACTTCACTCAATACGCCTACGGATTCATCCAACTTGAGGCGGATTACTTGGAATCAAAAGATTACGACCAAGCTGAACACCTGCGGCAGCGCGCCAAAAATCTCTTCCTCCGCGCGCGCGATCACGGATTGCGCACCCTTCAAATCCAAAGCCCGGATTTCCCCTTCAGATTGGCTCAATCGCCTCGCGAAGCGGCCGCCTCTGTGGAGAAGCGTTCCATAGAAACTCTGTATTGGACGGCGGCGGCTTGGGCATCGGCCATTAACCTTGGCAAAGACGATCCTTTTTTGGTGGCCGAGCTGCCGCAAATGGAAGCCCTGATTGACCGCGCTTTTGAGCTAGACGCCGATTGGGGGGAAGGCGCGATCCACAATTTTTTAATCGCTTACGAAATGAACCGTCCAGACACCGCCAACGACCGAGAAAGGCGATCCAGAGATCGCTTTCAAGATGCCGTTCAGTTAAGCAATGGCCGCCTTTTGTCGCCTTACATTTCGTTGGCGGAGGCCGTTTCGGCGCAGATTCAGGATGCTCGCGAGTTTCGCTCTCTTTTGAATCAAGCTCTGGCCATTGATATTGACGAACATCCGCCATCGCGCTTAGTCAATTTATTAATGAAAAAAAGAGCCGAATGGCTTTTAACTCAAATGGACGAACTCTTTTTGCCCAATGAAAACCAACTCCCAAACGAATAAATTCCACCCGACTTTGCCCAGGCCGTTCTTTGCCTCTTCTTCCAACATCGGAGGCATTCTCCCAAAGTTCTTGTCTCTCTGCCTCATCACCCTATGGCACCAAGCCCAGCCATTAGAAGCAGCGCAACGCATCCGCTTGGGCACTTTGGCGCCCAAAGGTTCCTCCTACCACAACGAACTCAAAAAAATGGGCCAAGAATGGAAAGAGGCCACCCAAGGAAACCTCTCTTTGACCATTTATCCCGGCGGGAGCATGGGGGGAGAATCCGAAATTGTCCGCAGAATGCGCATCGGCCAACTGCAAGCCGGCCTGTTAACCGCCGTCGGCCTCACTGAAATTGAGCCGGCCGTCTCCGGCCTTCAAAATCTTCCCCTAATGTTTGAATCTTTGAATGAAGTCGACCACATCGGCGCCAAACTGCAACCCTTTCTAGAAGAGCGGCTGGAAGAAAAAGGCTTCAAAGTTTTGTTCTGGGTCAACGCCGGATGGGTTCACTTCTTCACCAAAACGCCAATCGCCACGCCGAACGACCTCAGGCAATTGAAGATCTTCAGTTGGGCGGGCAGTCCCGAAGTTGTAGACCTCTACAAAAAAGCAGGATTCCACCCCGTTCCTCTCGAAACCAAAGACATCCTAACCGGCCTGCAAACCGGCCTAATCACCGCCGTGCCTATGCCTCCCATTTATGCCAACGCAACTCAAGTGGATACCAAAGCGCCCCATATGTTGGACCTCAACTGGGCGCCACTCGTCGGCGCCGCCGTGCTGACAACCAGAGCCTGGAACCGACTAGACGCCACCGCCAAAACAACCGTCATGGAAATCGCTAAAACTTCTGGCCAACGCATCCAAACAACAGACAGAGAAGACGCAACAAAAGCCATCGCCGCCATGAAAAAACGCGGCCTCCAAGTCCACAAAATCTCGGACAAAACCAAAGCGCGGTGGAAACAGGCGGCCGAAGAAGTTTACCCTCTGATTCGCGGGAAGATTATTCCGGCGGACGTCTTTGACCGCGTGAATGGCTGGCTAAACGAATTTCGCCGACAATGACGGCAACCCCGTCCACCTCTCCAAATCCAGATCGGTCAAACGCCAGCCTTTCGACGGCCGGCAAAGCTTTTTCCTTAGCGGAGAACGCGCTTCTAATTGCGGCCGTCGCTCTCTTGATCGCCATCCCGATTCTCGAAAGAATTTTCCGACCGTTCGGCTTCGGCATCACGGGATCCTCTGACTTTGTGCAACACCTAACCCTAATCATTGCGATGATCGGCGGTTCTGTCGCTGCCCGAGAAAACCGCCTTCTGGCCATTTCCACGTTTTCCCAATTCTCGCCACCTCGTTGGAAGCCCTGTATCAAAATATTCTCCCATTCAATCGCCGTTGCCATCACCGTTGCTTTGGGCGTTGCCGGCGTCCAGATGATCGCCAGTGAACCGTCCGGTACCATTGCCTACGGCGTTCAAAAATGGGCGTTGCAGTTGGTGATTCCTTTCGGCTTTGCCGCCATTGCCTCCCGCATTTTCTGGAATGTCGGCAACGGTTGGCGCTCTCGAATCGCCACTTTGGGCGGGGCGGCGTTGTTGCTTTTTCTCGGCTGGATTCTGCTCCGGGTTTCGCCGGAGTCTTTGGAAAGATTGTGGTTGCCGGCCATGATTTTGTTGATTTTGGCGGCTCTTTTGGGCGCGCCAATTTTCACCGCGTTGGGCGGCGCGGCGCTGATTTCCTTTTGGGCGGAGCAAATTCCGCTCGCCTCCGTAGCCGTCAGCCAATACTCGTTGGCAACCGAATCGTTGGCGCCGGCCATTCCGCTCTTCACTTTGGCCGGATTTGTTCTGGCTGAAAGCAAAGCGTCGACGCGTCTGGTGGCGGTCTTTCAAAGTCTCGCCGGGCAATTTCGAGCGGGGCCGCCTTTGGTAGTGGTTTTCGTCTGCGCTTTTTTCACCTCGTTTACCGGAGGTTCGGGAGTCACGATTTTAGCTCTTGGCCCGCTCTTGCTTCCGCTTTTGCTGGCCGCCAAGTGCAGGGAAAAAAACGCTCTCGGTTTTCTTGCCGGCGCCGGTTCTTTGGGCATTCTTTTTCCTCCGTCGTTGCCGGTCATTCTCTATTTCATCGTCGCTAATTCGAGCGGGGAAGTTGCTTTGAGTCTGGAAAAACTTTTCTTGGGCGGCGCTATTCCCGGCTTTCTGATGTTGGGACTGCTGGCTTTTTTGGGGGCAACTCAAGTGCCTTCCGTGCCGAGAGAAAAAGCGCGGTTTTCCCTTCGAGAAGTTTGGCGTTCTCTTTGGGCGGCCAAGTGGGAGTTGTTGTTGCCGGCGGTGGCTCTGGGTTCGCTTTTCAGCGGAGTTTTTAGCACGCCGGCAGCGGCAGCGGCGGTAACGGCCTTGTACGCCATAATCATCGAAACGGTCGTTCACCGCGACTTGAGCTTTACCCGAGACTTGCCGAGAGTATTTGTCCAATGCGGATTGTTAGTTGGAGGAGTTCTCTTGATTCTCGGCGTTGCCTATGGCTTTACCAATTTTCTAGTGGACGCCGAAATCCCGGACAAAGCGGTGGAGTGGAGCGCGGCAACCTTCGATTCGAAATGGACGTTTCTGCTTGCCCTCAACCTGCTTCTCATCGTGGCGGGATGTTTGATGGACATCTATTCGGCAATTGTCGTCATCGTTCCGCTCCTCATTCCTTTGGGGGCAAAATTCGGCATAGACCCCGTTCACCTCGCCATCCTCTTTCTGGTGAATTTGGAGCTAGGTTACTTAACGCCGCCGGTGGGAATGAATCTCTTCCTCGCCGCGTACCGCTTTGACAAACCCATCCTTGAAGTCGCCAAGGCGGCTCTGCCCGTGTTGGCCGTGTTCCTGATCGGCGTCGTTTTGGTCACTTACTTGCCCGATCTAACCACCTTTTTGCCAAGACTTTTAGAATGAAACAGCGGCTCTTTGTTTCCAATTTGTAACTTTGCGGTGAAGTTATCGTAGAATTCGGCGGCCAAAATGATCGGAATTGCGCAATAATTTATCAACTCCCATGATTGCAACCGCACGATACACATGCAAGCTAGCCGACACAAAAGCCGAAGTCCAAGCCGCCCAAAAACTCCGCTTCCAAGTTTTCAATATGGAACTGGACGAAGGCTTCGACCATTCTTACCTGACGCATCTCGACCAAGATCGATACGACCGAGTTTGCGAGCATCTGATCGTCTGCGACCAAGAAACTGAAAACGTCGTCGGCACATACCGCTTCCAAACCGGAACCACCGCAAGACGGCACTTTGGATACTACAGCGAACAAGAATTTGACTTTCAAATCTTTGAAACCCGGCGCCCGCAAATCCTCGAGTTAGGCAGAGCCTGCATCCATAAAAACCATCGAAACCTGGCCGTCCTCAACTTGCTGTGGAAGCAAATCGCGCAGTTCGCCAAAACCAACCAACTCCGATTCCTTATCGGTTGCAGCTCCCTAACAAGCCAAAATCCCCACTACGGCTACAAAGCATTCGAAAGGCTTGCCACCAATCACCTTGCCGAACCCCGCTTCCAAACTCATCCCAAACCCGGTTTCGAATGTTTCCCCGACGAATCCAACTCTTTGCCACCGCAAACCCCAATCAAAATCCCCAAACTCCTCGCCGCCTACCTGTCTCTAGGCGCAAAAATTTGCGGCCCGCCCGCGCTGGATCAAGAGTTCAAAACAATCGACTTCCTCACCATTATGGATTTGCAATCGCTGACTCCGAAAGTCTGGCGCCGCTACCTCGCCTAAACAGAACATCTGCCAACAAACCAAGTCAATCGACAGAAAGCAAAACGCCCCCGGACTCAACAGCCATAACCGCCAACCGATCCCCAATCTCCCGAAAACGCCGCCGATCCCCGGGAAGCAACAACTTCGGCCGAATTTTGCCGCTCCACTTATGCGCCTCTGCAATGCGCCCCCTCTGAAATTCAAGATCCAACCGCGCAAGATAAAAACTCTGCGCAATCGCCCCGATAAGACGCTTCTCGTTAATCGAATCCAACAAAAACGAAACTTCATCCATTCGCCCATCCCACAAAAGCGCCCGCGCCCGATGAATCTTCCCAGCCGCATCATGCGGATTCTGCCGCATCCCCTGCCCCGTCAACAACATCGCCTCCTCAAAACGAACCCTCAAACTCAACAACACCGCCAAGTAATCATTCCTCGCCCCCGCCTCATGCGGCCTCAAACGATAAAGATTTTCACTCGCAATCCACAATTCCCGCGACGCGCCGATTTCCTTCGCCGCCACATAAAGCAAACGCCAAAACACCGTTTTATCCTTATGCCTCTCCCGCAACCCCATAAGAACGTCCCGCGCAACGCCGTAACACCCGAGCCGAACCAGATGAGAAGCCACAAACAATCCTCTCCCTCCCTCTTCCAATGAATAATCGCCAATTCTTTCAAAAGCCTTCCTTGCGGCGTCTGCACGGCCCCACTCCATTTCCGAAATCCCTTCCCAAAAAAAGCTATAACCCCTCATCGCCTCCCCCGTTCGATGATCCTTCCGAATGGACAACGCCAATTCCTCCAACTCCCTCCACCGCTCCTTAGCCATCAAAAAATCCGCCCTCCTCAACCGCCAATCCTCCCCAAATCCTCCCCAAAAACCACCCGACAAACGCCGCAAATACTCAAAAGCACGACCCTCCTTCCCCATGTTCATAAAAGCCTCCGCCACCATTGCTCCTTCCTCCATCGAATCCGAAAAGCGCCGCGAATCCAAACGACGAAAATAACGCGTCGCCAACCAAAACGCCCTCTCCTTCTGCCCCATCCCAGCCAAAAGATTCCAATAATTCACATGACACGAAAGCAAATCCGCCTTCCTTCGCACCAAAAAATAAAGAGACCGCCTATACCCCTCGACATTCAACCTCACATAATCCACCAAAAGCGAAAGCCGATGCGCCAAAACTTCCCTTTCCCCCTTGGCCGCCTCCAACAAAGCAAGCCCCTCAACCGCCTCCGCCGGCCCACCCCACCCAGCCAAATAAGCGGCGCGGAAAAGCCCCATCTCCCCTTCGCCATCCCATTCCCTCCCAATCCGCTCCCACCACCGCGCAAAATCCTCCACCCGCCCTGCCAAACACAACGCCCGTAAATACTCTTGCTCCAAATCCCTCGACCAATCCCCCTCATACCCATCCAAAACATCGATCGTCCACCGCCCCACCCCATACCGATTCAGCGCCCGCGCAACCAATTCCAAATCCGCCAAATTCGTCCGCGTCAATCCCAACAATCGCACGCAATCCCGCCCCACAAACCGCCAATTCCAATCTTGCGGATCCAGAGCCGCCTGCAACCGCATCAAACCTCGCAAAGCCCCCACACTCGGATGCTTCTCCACAGCCAATCGCCAAGACAACAAAGCCTCCTCAAACCGCCCTGACGCCTCCTGCCGCTTGGCCTTGCCCTGCCACCGCCAAGACCTCACTGCATCCCAAACACTAATCCTAACCTCCGGACGCACCCCTGCCGGCGTCGCTCGCCAAAACCTCTCCGTAGCAAACCAACCCGCCAACCCCAAAAAATAAACCACACAAACCCCCAACCGAAACCAACCAGAACCAACCAACCTATACCCAAAACCTTCCCGAAACCTTTTCACCACCTAAAACCTCCAACACTAATCCCAACCCCAACTCCCAAGCAAATCAAAAACCAAAAATCCACTCCGCCAACCGCCAAAACAACCCGCCAAAAAATTCTCGAAAAACACTTGCTTTAGATTTTGCCCTCGTTTACTTTTTCCTCTTTGGAAACGAGACTCCAAGAAATTGGGGCAGTCCATGAAGACAGATTTAATTGATAGAAGCGCGCAAGTTGGCCTCAAAAGCCAGTCGAATCCCGTTCATTTTGAAAAGGATCGCCCTCCTTTCCTTTTCCCTATTTCCCGTTCCCTTTGCTTTCCCGCTTGTGCGGGGGGGGGGGGGGGGGCAATTCCCGTCTTCTTCTTGGACGATAACGATTTGGTCAAGCCCAGCCTTCTCTATTGTGAACTTCTTGCCTGAAAACAGGAGAAGCGATAATTGCCGCCCGATAGATTCGGACGGGCATCCAGTTTCCTTGAAAGAGAAACTCGGCCGCATGGCCATCGGCCTTGCCGCAACACTTGGCAAAATAGCGGAAGCGAAAAATCCCTCAGAACCAAAGAAAGAAACAAAGCGCGCCAAGAATTTTCATTTTTAAAATAGAGATCCTAAGCTATAAAAGTACATTACATTATGAAACATCCTAGTCCCATCTACTCGTTGTTGGCCGTCGGCCTGCTGGCCGCTATCCTTACTCAGCAAACTTCCATGGCGCAAACCACTCCGCCTCAGGGAGTGGGAGGCACCGTCAATAGCACTAACTCCGTTCTTCATGGACGAACCATAAAAGTGGCTGACACAATCCTCGCCAAATTAGGACCGAGCATCACGCGATACGACCAAGTCACCAACACCAACCAACTCAGCAGCATCACTTCTCTGGACTTTTTTGGCGAAGTCTCAGAAGATTGGTCACCTCGCGCAGGTGACTTTGACGATCTCGTCAACTTGCAAAGTCTGAGTCTCGCCTCTCTTAACTTCCGGTTGACATCTTTGCCATTGGGAATATTCGACGATCTGGTCAATCTGCAAACGCTGAAAATGACCAACCAACACTTGACTACTTTGCCGGCGGGGATATTTGATAATCTGGTCAATCTGCGAACGCTGGATCTTTTTCAAAGTTTTGCCTTGACATCTTTGCCTCCGGGGATATTTGACAATCTGGCCAATCTGCAAACGCTGAAAATTTGCTGCAGCGGGTTGACCACTTTGCCGGCGGGGATATTTGATAATCTGGTCAATCTGCAATCGCTGACTTTAGAGAACAACGGGTTGACCACTTTGCCGGCGGGGATATTTGACAATCTGGTCAATCTGCAAATGCTGGATTTGAGGAACAACCAGTTGACTTTCTTGCCGGCGGGGATATTTGACGAACTCCCCGAATCTCTGTCTGCACGTCTCAGAACACAGTATGCTCAGTACTTTCGAGGTCCATACATCTCTTTGTCCCCTTTGAGAGTGAGGGAAGGCGAAAGAACCTTCTCCTTCTCCCAATCCTACAATGTTGCGCGAGATAGCTACATTGGTGTTGGGGAAACAGAAGAGTTTTCAATCAAAGTCGAAGTCTCACAGAGGTTGACGGTTTACAGCACGGGAAGCACGGACGTCTACGGCTATTTGCTGGATAGTTCTAGGAGAGTATTGGCTCGGGACGACAGTAGCGGAGCAGGCGGCAACTTTCGGATCAGCCGTCAGGTGAGTCCGGGAACTTATTACGTCCGCGTGCGACATTATTTCCAAAGCGGAACAGGTGGATATACTCTTCGCTACAATTTACTCCATCCTGGACCTTCATTAGAAGAAAGAGAAGTGTATGCCGAATTTCAAGTTCAATTGAGAAATGCTCCATATTCCGAAGACATTACCTTTGACTACACCACGCAAGACGGCACGGCCACTGCCGGCCAAGACTACATAGCCACCAGCGGCACCATCTCCATTCCCGCCGGCACTACCAACTTCATCCAAACTATCTCCATTCCCATCCTAGACGACAACGTAGACGATCCCGTCGAAGAAACGTTTCATCTCATCCTCCGCAATCCCCTCAATGTCGCTTTCTCCCGCGATGGCCTCACTACTTATTCTGCTACCATCACTATCGTCGAGGCGGGAGTTGAAGATCCGCCTACGCCAATCCTCAATTTTGCGCAGTCTGCTTTTCTTTCCCTCCCCGAAGGCGACGAAGGCACGACAAATGCCGCGCTTAACGTTCAATTGTTAAACGGCATTCCCACCGAAGACGTCTCCGTCGACTACGCCACGCAAGACGGCACGGCAACCGCCGACCAAGACTACACTTTTACTAGAGGCATGATCACCTTCGCCGCAGGCACGACCAACCTCACCCAAACCATCTCCATTCCCATTCGCGGCGACACTGACTTTGAACCCAACGAATACCTCAACCTCCTCCTCAGCAACCCCACCAACGCCATCATCCATCTCAGCGCCGCTCGCATTGAAATTGTCAATGACGATAGCGCTGCGCCTCCTCTCGTTCCCTTGCCCGGCAGAGTAACCTTGCCCTCGCTCATGTTCAAAACAACTAGCTTGTCCTTGAGCGAAGGAGGCTCTGCCACTTACCAAGTGCGCGCCACTTCCTCCCAAAACAGAGAAATGGCCGTCAATATAAAAACCACGCATCCCGGAATCACCGTGAACCCTAGCAAACTAATGTTTAACCCCATCAATTGGCAAACCTACCAAACCGTGACCGTGACTGCCAGCGCCGCCGCCGCCGACACGAACAAGCAAGCATATATCATGCATTCCATCCCCGCCAGCGAAGGCTTCATCGCTAGAAACGACGCCGGCGCCGTTTCTCTAACGATTGCTCATAAGGCTGTGGAGAAACCTAACGGCCAAGACAGCGTAGACCCCGAAGAACCGGTTGCCCCCGAACCCCAACTGCCGCCGACTGACTATGATTTAGATGACGACGGCTTGATTGATGTCAGCAACCTTGCGCAACTCCATGCCCTTCGCTTTGACTTGAACGGCGACGGCCAGCCGGACAAAGAAGAGGTGGCGGCAGCTTACAAGCAAGCCTTCCCCAGCGCTCTCGCCAACATGGGCATTCCCGCTGATGTCCCCGCCCAAGGCTACGAACTCACAACGAACCTGAACTTCGACACGAACGAAGACAAAACCATCAACGAAGAAGACGCCTTTGGGAACAAGGGAAAGGGCTGGCCGTCCATCGGCTCTTTCTCCCAACCTTTCCAAGCTGTTTTTGAAGGGAACGGCCATAAGATTGCGAACTTGTTTCAAGACCAGAGCGATCCCGCTCTCTTCGCTGATGAACCTTCCGGCTTGTTCGGGGCGGTCGGGCATCGGGCGCAAGTCATCCATGTAGTTTTGGAGGGGGTAGAGATAAGAGGGGTGAACTGGGTAGGGGCCTTAGCGGGATTGAGTCAAGGGGTTCTAGTGAATTGCTCTGTTCGGGGACGAGTGGTTGGTTATAATAGTGTGGGGGGATTAGTTGGTCATAACTTTGGGGAGATAGCGGATAGTCATGTTCGAGGGGAAGTTCGGGGAGAGACTAGCGTGGGAGGCTTAGTGGGCTGGAATGTGGGGGGATTGATTGAGGGGAGTTCGGCGCTAGGGCAAGAGACTCTTGGTTTAGTGGGCTTTGGGACGCCGGCGGTTCGTTAGGAGCAAAGTCTCATAATCTCCGCATTTTCTTTGATGACTGGAGAGCAAGAGCAATCTCCGAGAGGGAGGTGGCTATGGGGATTCATCGGCCGGTGGTGGCGGGCAAAAGGAGTTTCTTGGTTGTTTGGTTGGGGAAAAGTTGCGGGGGAGAAGAGGGGGGATCCATTCAAGGATTTCTCGCGGGCGCGCTCAGAGAAAGCCGTTCTAGCGAGAGCGAAGGCCGCGCCGCCGCCGCGGCAAGCAGGGGGCGAGCTGCTGCGCGTCCGGCTCGGCCAGGGGCGTTTTGGCAAGCGGGTTGGGTTATTGGGAAGGGCAATCTAGGAGACTTGGAAGGTCGATATAGATATAGATGGGCATGCGGGAGAGGCATGAGAGTGCGGCTAGCGGCAGGAATATCCCGTCTTGCGCCTTGAACTTCAATAACAACAACCTCCCCCCTCCCCTAGAATTCCGCACCCCAAGAAACCACAACAAACAATAAACGGAACCTCCGGCATCGTAGGCGCCGCTCAAGCAAAGTGCTAGTGGAGCCAGTGGAGTTATGAATCTAGTGAGGTTTGGGTTCTAACGCTGTTTCGGCGCCATCGCTTGTTGTTGATATCTCCATCGCCCAAACTTCCAACTCCTCCCTCTTGCTAGAATGGTACTTTGCAACCCACTAGACAGCGGTTTCGCTGCTGGGCTTTTAGAGTATTGTATTTCTCGATCAAATCGCACAGAATCGTAATCGCTTTCCAGTTTGACAATCGAGAGGTAAAAAGCAAATGGTCAATTGGATTTGGGTTCCCTTTTACAAAGTTCTGGAGAAGTTTTGGGGTTGGACACTTATCGATTTTAGCATCTAAACCCACAACGTTCAATTCGGTCTATTCATACTAGAATAAACGCTCTGTTTATTCCCTGCCTATATGAATGCATAAAATGAACCAAGATAAAAATAGAAGGTAAATCTTTTTCTTTTATCTCTTGTCTTTCTCTAATTCACGTGTTTTGGTGGATGCAGTTTCGCCGCCTTGCCGATTTGCGCCAAAGCCTCCGCCAGCGCCATCCATTCTTGTTCGCTAGTTTCTGGGCCGCTGCTGCATCGAATCGTCCGACCCGCTTCGCTCGCCGAACGATGCATCGCCTCCAGCACATGAGAGGGCGTTTCCTTCCCGCTGGCGCAGGCCGATCCCGTCGAAACCGCAAAGCCTAACCGATCCAACTTGACCACCCAGCGAAAACGGCAATTGCAAGCCGGCATCACCATTAAAATCGTGTTCCAAAGCCGAGGCGTTCCTTGTCCGAGAACTTGCGTTCCCGGCAAAAGTTCCAGAATGGATTCCTTAAATCGGCGTTGCCATTTGCGGCGAGAATCCATCCAATCGGTGCTCAACAAAGACTCCCGTTCTTCCAAAGCCGCCGCCATTGCCAAAACCCCGGCCACATTTTCCGTTCCCGCCCGCCGGGACATCTCTTGATGCCCGCCAACCATCAACGGTTCTACAACCTCTTCAGCCGGGCATTTGAGAAACCCAACGCCCGCTGGTCCGCCAAACTTGTGGGCGCAACCGATTGTCCAATCGCACCGCCCCAATTCAGCCGCCGGCATCTTGCCTACCCACTGAGCGGCGTCGCATAAAAAAGGAATCTCCCGCTCTTGACACCATTGTCGGCATTTTTCCCACGGTTGCAAAACTCCGGTCTCGTTATTCGCCGCCATAACCGCTACCAAAGCCGGCCGAACCGCCTGGGACTCCAACCAATCCAACGACGCCGTTCCTTCCGGCGTCACTGGAATCCGCCGAACTCGTCCCACACCCAAAAAAGCCGCCGCCGCTTGAAGCACGCAGGGATGCTCAATCGCCGAAACCCAAACCTCTGCCGATTTTGGCAACCGCTTTGCATAATGATGGAAAACCATGTTAACGGCTTCCGTGGCGCCGCTCGTCCACACCAAATCAAAAGGCGAACAACCCAACAGAGCGGCCAAAGCCTCGCGAGCCTCCGCCAAAGCCCGCTCCGCTCGACTACCCATCCGATGAGGACTCGATGGATTACCGGGAAACCGATCCACCGCCTCCAACCAAGCTCTTCGAGCTGCCTCACTCAAGGGAGTCGTTGCGTTATGATCAAAATAATGCATGCCGTTGATCAATTTAAGACAATAACTTTGCCATCGTTCCCGGCAAATGAAAAATCTCCTAATTTTTATTGACAAATTCAAGGCGGTGCCATATATTATTCTGCTTCATGATCATTTTTGAATCACCGAGAAAACGGGCCAACCGGTTTTTGTTTATGTTGGGACTGCTTGGAATCTTGACCATCGCTTCCATAATCCTAACCTTATCTGAAATATCTTTGCTTGAACAAATTCAAGCCGGCGAGGAAGTCACTGATAGCTATATTGACGCTCTCGGTAATTTGTGGATTATCTTAGCGATCCTTTTGATTAGGACATACGTTGGTTGTGCTGTCTTGTTTCTAATGTGGAAACATAAGGCGTCAAAAATCTCGCTCCTTTAGGGGTATCCAATCAACGATTCTCACCGCGGTGGGCAGTAGCGTATTACTTCATTCCGATACTCGGATTGTTCCGTCCTTATCAAGCGATGAAGGAAATTTATCTCCGCAGCGCGGGGGGGGGGATTCGCCTCTACTCCGTCTTATTCAATTCTGACGATTTGGTGGGGCATGTTTCTCATTTCGGGATTTTATGACCGATCTATTGCGCGTCAACTTTTCAAAGAGGACGATATCGACGCTCTCATAGAATTGAGCTATGCCAGCATAGTGGGAGATTTTTTAACTATTGTCGCAGGAATTTTGGTTTTTGTAGTAGTGCGTCGGATCACGGAAAATCAGGAAACCAAATGGATCAAGATTGCGGAAACAAAGGAGAATCCCATGCCTCCTAAATCTTTCCCTGCCGGGTCAAACTAATGAACAATCATCGAGTATTTTTCTTCGGGATGCGTGAAGGTATTTGTTGCAACACACAACCGGATTGAGAGCGGATTAGGCTTGCATGGTGGTCGGGAGTTTTGGATACTGGCCAAGAGAAAATTCGGAGGGAAACAAAACATTTTTAAAGAAAACGAAATAGGATGAAACAAATTGTTGTTGCTTTGACGGCGATTCTCGGCCTGGTTGCGGCGGATTGTTCCGTTTCCGGGCAAGTCAAACTGGGAAGCGACGTGCTGGCCGAGCGAGGATTTCGAGACTTGGCGGGGAAGCGAGTCGGTTTATTAACAAACCCCAGCGGTGTGAATCGAGCAGGCATATCCACCATCGAATTGCTGCGCAAAGCGCCGAATGTGAACTTGGTCGCGTTGTTCGGCGCTGAACACGGCGTCTATGGCGACATTCCGGCCGGAAAGGAGTTTCCCGACTCCATCGATCCAGTCACCGGCCTGCCCGTTTTCTCGCTTTATGGCCCCGGCCCTATAAGAAAACCAACGCCAAAGATGCTCCGACAAATCGACGTTCTGGTTTACGACCTTCAAGACACCGGCGCCCGTTCTTATACTTTTATCTCCACTATGGGCAAAGCGATGGAGGAATGCGGCCGTGCGAGAGTGGACTTTATGGTATTGGATAGACCCAATCCGCTTGGCGGACTCCGAGTAGAAGGCCCCCACTACAACCCGCGATTTCGCTCCCTCGTCGGATATTGGCCAATTCCTTATGTCTACGGCATGACCTGCGGCGAACTGGCCCGTATGATTCAAGGCGAAAGAATGAACGGCCGCGCTTGCCGCTTGATCATTGTCGGAATGAAAGGTTGGCGACGCTCTATGGTATGGAAAGACACCGGACTCCGCTGGAAACCTACCTCTCCCAACGTTCCTTATGGACGCTCCCCAATGTATCAAACGGCCACCGGCATGCTGGGCGAAATCGGCGGCTTGGACATCGGCATCCAAACCAAACGCCCCTTCGAATACATTGCGGCGGATTGGCTCAAAGGGCCGGAAACAGCGGCCTATTTGAACGGCTTGGCCTTGCCCGGCATCCGGTTTCATTCCGCCCAAGCCATTTCTCGGCGAGGCAGTTCCAAAGGCCGCGCCGTGCCGGCAGTGGAAATCATTTTCCAAGACCCGCCAAACGCGCCTCTAAGTGCTGTCAACTTCTACCTGCTCGACGCCGTCAAACGCGTCAGCGGCCGAGATCTGTTTCAAGACGCCGTCAAGCGCGGCAAAGATTGGCGAATGTTCGACAAAGTGAACGGCACAGACGCCACCCGACGAGACTTGCAAGCCGGACGCTCCGTCGCCAACATCGCCAAAAGCTGGAAAACCGAAACCGAACAATTCAAACAACGTCGACAACCCTATCTAATTTACAAAAAGTAAAACACCATTAGCATTTATCCCGCATTTTTCATCGCCTCAAATCCTCTTGGCATATGGAAACGGCAAGGAAAACAACGGGCGAAAAGCGCGAGAAAAACAAAAACCGCCGAGCGCAAACACACCCGACGGCTCTATCTATCGACTTGAAACAAAACTATTCCACGAGTAAAGATTGACCAGGCACCATGTCTTCGTCTTTTGGATCCGCCAATCCAAACAAAAAAGTGTTGCCAGTGAAGCCATCTGCTGGAATTTCTTCCACTAAGCGTTTGGCTATCCGCTCCGCCTGTTCTCTGCTTGTCGGTGTTTCACCAGGCAGGAAGTTGTATTCATCGGTGATTGTGTTCACTATCCAATGAAAACCTCTATCTAGGAATTGTTGGTTGGTGTAGGGATGATTGCCTTTCTTTCCTTCCATCGGTCCCGCGAAATACTGATGCAGTTCTTCTGGATCATGCTTGCTGGCCTCTTTGTACATTTCTAAGGAAGCCATGGTATCGGCGATTTGAACGGGGTTATCTCCGGCGCCTTCTTCTTCAAAGATGCGGTAGGCTTGCTCGAACTCCGGCAGATAGCGATAGTTCTGTTCGTAAAACCCAGCCAGCCGTTTGTGCCGCATGATAACCCGCCGCTCCGCCATGATTTCCGGGTCGGGTTTCTCGGCTTCTTCAACCTCCCGGTAGAGTTTGTCCTCCGCTGCATGTTTTTCTTCCAGAGACAGGTCGGTTCTTGCCCAGATTTCTTGGGATTTTTCGCCTCTTTCATGCCATAATTCGTCCCCCTTTCTTTCCAACTCCTCTCGGTAGGCGCGGTACTTTGCGTCACTGTGCGCGATGTTCTCCGGGTCATAGACGATGTCTGGATGGTACCCGCGCCGGAAAGGGAAGTTGTCGATCCAGTCTTTCCGCTCGTCGTAGAACTCGGCCCAAGCGGCTTTTGCTTCGGCTTCATCCTGCTCTCTCCACCATTGTTCCGACCGCTCGTCAGGAGTGAGTAGCCGTCCATATTTGCGCATCTCGGCTTTGTCCCGGGCAATTTCTTCGGCGATTCCTTGGCGGGCCCATTCTTTCTCTTCGGGAGTCAAGTCATCCCCGTATTCCTTGAGAATGATAGAATCAATTTCGTCGAGCTGGCTGGACGCCTTCTCTTCCGCTTTGTTTTGCTTTTGGGGCGCGAGGAGGACAACGGCAATCACAGCCAGAATGCCTCCGGTGATAATGTAAACACTTTTCATTTCTCTGGTTCTCCTTTCTTTTTAGTTAGAGGTTTTTTTGACGTTCTCGTTCTGGTAGACGGGGTACTCGTGTTTGGTTGTGTGTCTGCATGTACTTCTATGTCCACGGCGGCCTGGCGGGTGTTTCGTGTTATGCGTTAAGCACCATTGATAGATTTTCTTATGTTTGAAGTGACGTTCGGCGCGGCCGACCCATGTGGGTGTGCCGATGATTTTGAAGCTGCTCCACGGGATTTGGGTCAGTCCAAACCGCTTGAAGTTGTCGTCGGTGTAGGACAATGGTTCAGGATAGTCATGGCGCGGTCTCTCGTTTCTGGGAACTTTGGTGACGACCATGCCGTAGTAGGGGCCGTAGCCGGCTTCGCGGGCGATGTAGCTAAGTCTGGTGACGTAGGTGGAGCGACTGCCCTGTTCTTCGAGTTCGGTGGGAGAAAGCCCGCCGCCGCCGGGAATGGGGACGTGTTCAAAGTCCGACCAGAGTTTGACTTCCCGTTCGCATTCGAATTTTTTGTCGACTTGGCTCACTTTGGGTCCCAGCGTTAGTTTGCCGACGCGGACGGGCCTTCTGTATCGCATGCCTCGATTGTATCGGTTCCAGTCGTCTCGCATATCATCGAGTTCTTCCTGTATTTCTTCAGTAGTGAGTTTCTGGACGTAGCCTCCATAAGAGAAGGCGAAGGTTTGGAGCGTTTTCCTGTGATTCCCGATACGTGCACTCCAGAAATACAAGGGTTCTCCGTCATTGAGGATTTGGTATTCTTCGGTGGTGGCGTCGAGGTGGGTGTTGTGGTTCACGTAGTAGTCGAGGACGTCGTCGGCATCCAGGGTGGAGGGGGAGTATCTGGAGTCTGTGCCGCTGGCGTCGTAGGTTTTGTCTTGCAAGGCCTCGGCGGTGGCGTCGACACGGACGTCCGTTGTTGTAGTCGAGCCGTCGTAGGAGTAATCTCGGCGGTAATATTTCCGCTTGCTGAAAAGCCATGTATCGGTATCGGCGATGGCGGTTTCTTTGAGTATGGCTGTGTTAAACGCCGCATTGAGGCCTTGGGTGATGGCGTAGCCGGTAAAGAGTTTAACGAAAAAGTCTGTGCCATAGGCGGCGGCAATGACGGCTGGCCAAGCGGCATTGGCTTTGTATTGGTAGACGAAGTTTCCGACGGCAGTGATTGCCAGAGCGGTCACTAAGGCAGTTTTCTGGCGCCAGTTCCATTGATTGAGCCGTTGGCGAATGGTTTGGATAATTGCGCTGGCCAGCGAGATGGCATTGACGGTGGCAGTCAATGTGACGGCGATGGTTGCCGTTTTCCAGTTCCAGCGATTTGACTTTGGCTCGGTTTTCACCACTTCGGGCTTTTCAGGGATTGAATCGGATTCTTGGGAGTTTGTCATGGTTAATTTTGTCAATTTTGGAGGTTTGTTTTGATTTCGTTGATTGGAGGACAGAACGCCGGCAAAGGCGCGGCGAAGATATTCCCAAAAGCGCCCGGTTTTCCGGGTTGCGTCGAGTCGGTTTGGATGATGTTGATTCATAATCTTAAAAACAATCTATTCTGTTCAATATTTTACTAGTACGGTTGGCCAAGCGTTTTAAGGAACTTTTCCCCGCCAGGCCTGCTTAACCACCATTCAACGGAAAAACGCGAAGAACTCCGCCTGTTTGCCGAAGCAACAGGGAAAGAGCATATCGGCTCTCCCAAGTCAAAACATCAAACTGTGACATCTGAGCGGGAGACCCGATTTTCACGAAGGCTCCCGTCAAATGGCGGTTAAGCGAGAGCAAGAAAACCACAAAGCAACTCCTTCGTCAACACTTTTCTTAACTTTTTTCGACTTTTTTTTCGAGGTTGAGGAAACATTCAGCTTTTTGGTTTGTTTTTGGGGATTATTTTTGGTGGGGCAAGGTTGGGCGAAGTTTATTTTTTGGGGGAGTTTTTTGGCAAAGGTTTAGTAAGGGATTAGTTTCCTATTCGTAACGGTTCCGCAAGCGGTTGGGGCAAGCTGGTTTGGCAGGCGGGAGGCTTCCATCAAAAGAGTGGGGAATGGCGATTGGTTTTAGAAGCGTTTCAATCGCGTCCATAGCCTTCAAAATCTATTTCCAAATATCGTAGCCGGCCAGCGACTATAAAAACCGGACGCCTTTCGCCGGTCAAGGAACGGTTACCTCAGAGGATCGAATGAGCAACTCGTATGTTTGGACGGGGTCCAGATTCACTCCTTCCAGAACGCCTTCTGGGCTGATCACAAAAATGGCGGGCAAATGGATCACGCCGAAGGCTTTCGCCGCCTGAGACGTTCCCCATTTTCCAACGAGCGCTTGTTGCCAAATATCCTCTTCATTGCGGTGTCTCTGTTGCCGTTGTCCCGTTCGTGTTTTCGGAAAAGAATCAGCGAGAATGAGGGAAAGGAACACCATGTCTTTCCGATTTTTCAAATTCTTTTGAAACGCCGATCCGAGATCTCGAACGAAAAAATGATTAGGACCGCGCATTATGGTTCCGCTGGTGATGGCAAAGCACAGCACAACCCGCTTTCCTAGAAGCGAGCGAGAGTGAATCGGTGTTTCTCCCGAAGCTGGCAAGGTGGTGAATGCCGGCGCCGTGTCTCCAACTTTTAA
This sequence comes from Limisphaerales bacterium, assembly GCA_965203425.1. Taxonomy (GTDB): domain Bacteria; phylum Verrucomicrobiota; class Verrucomicrobiia; order Limisphaerales; family AAA164-E04; genus UBA2970. The sequence goes on from OZ241891.1 coordinate 2,919,706, forward strand.
ATTGGCGCCTAATGAAACGGGGATTTCCCCCAAGTCGAAAACGCCTTCTGTTGGCGCTTTCGCATCGTTGGGATTTTCTGAATTCGACAGCGGCGGGATGATGATTTCTCGATCGACGTAGCCAACCAGTCGACCTCCCGTAACAAGCGCCGTGATACCGTCTTTTCGGAAGAAATTCTTCAAAATCGTTTCCTTTGGCATTTGCATAAAGTGATTCATCCGCGCGAGTTCGGGAGGCAGGTTGCGTCGGCGAGTCGGAAAAGGATCGAATGGATCCCGCGCTTCCGGCCGAATGATTGAGTATTGCAGTTGGTAGCGTCCCGGTTCCAATTCATCGACGCCGAAGAAACCGTCGGCATCAGGGACAATGGGCCGTCTAGAATCTGTTTCTCGTTTTTCGTTGGAGTTTTCCGCATTCTCCGCGGGGCCGAGATAAACGAGGCCGGCAACTCTCATGCTACTCCACGGAGCGATTCCGTTGTCGACAACCCCGCGCGTCCAATCGATTTCAAACTCGGCATTGGGCGCCGTCAGCCGGCCGCGAACGCCAATTCCTTGTCCGCCGATTTGCATTTGCTTGGTTTCGCCCGGAGACAGCGCAACTTCGCCTCGGCGGTCGAAACGGTTTGTGTCTAGGGGAAAGGTGTAAAGGCCTACATTGGAACCGGGAACAAGGTGCAATTCGTAATTGCCGGCGGGCAGATTTTTGAATTGCGCCTCGCCTTCGGCGTTGGTTGCGGCGTCAAAGTAGAATTCCAAGCCGGGTCCTCTGCTTTTGCTTTGCATTGAAAGCCTCACCGCCCGATGGCGCATCGGCCGGCCAAACTCAACCGCCTTCAAAAGGAGTTGCGAAAGCGGTTGGAGCCGAATCGTTCCCGATTTTAGAACTTCTTTGACGGAGATTGCAGCATAGCCGGCGGGAGATATCGCCACCAGAAAATCGTCCTTGTGCGAGACCGCAGGATTGCCCAAGGAAGGATCCAACGGTTCGTCGCCCAGCAAGGCACCACGGTCGGCAAAGGAAATATCCAAGGCTTTGTCGCCCAACTTGAAGCGCCCTTCGGAATCGGCATTGGTTTGGTAGTATTCTTCGGCCCTAAAACCCCAATCTACCGATTCTGCCAAGCCTAGATTTATGGATTCCTCGCTGTCGCTAAATGCCGCAAACAAAGGTTCTGAATTCGGAAAGTCTTCATCGTCCAAGTCTTCGCCATACCACATCCAGGGAACTCTGAGGACTTTGGCGTTTGCGGCCGGCTGGCCGTCCGGTTTAATCACTTTCCCTTCGACAATGGAAGCGGGAAACAAAGCGATTTTTAGATTTTCATCCAGATCGCGAATGGATTGAATTTTTGAGCGCGTCGTTTGAAATCCCTCCGCCTGAATCTCCACGACGAAGGAAAAACCTTCATGAGAAAGAAGAAACTCGGCCTCAAAAATTCCGTTGGAGCCTTGCACGCGAGCGAGTTCCTCCTCATCGGACGAATAAGCCGACAGAACGCGAGCTTCCAATTCGGCGAGAGGCTCGTCCGTTAATCCGTTGACCGCCGTTCCCTGAATTCGAATTGGTTTGTTCAGCACAAAGACGTGTTCTTTTGGCGCATCCACCCGAACCGTGCGCTCGGCGCTGAAATGCTCTCCCCCCACCGTGCGCGACAATCCCGCCGGATTCCACCTTATTTCAAACGCCCCATCCAAACCTTCTATCCAATCAAAACTCAACTTAAGTTCTCCGACCGGACTGGACGACCATTCAAACCGTCCATTCGATCCCGAAACGGCGCCGCGCCGCAGCAGATTAGCGCCCACGCCGTTCCATCTCGTCAATCGCACCGCAACATTTGGCATTGGATCCCCGTTGGCGTTTTCAATCTTCCCGCGAAAAACAAACCCCGGCTCCAAAACAATGGGCGACGGCGCATGCGCTTTGACATAAGAAAGCCAATGGCGCGCCGGTTTCATCCCCTCTCCCGAAGCAACGAGAACAAGTTGGTAACGCGCCAACAAATCCATCAAATCCGAATGTCCTAGAGGTGGAATTGGCACGACCACTTCTTCAAACCGAAATCGCCCATCCAAATCCGTCCTTGTCGAAGCCACCTGCCGCAAGCCCCAACCGGAAAGCTCGAATTCCCCCGAATGAATCCTCGGCGCGTAAAGCCCAATCCGCCCGCCGACAATCGGCCGATTCTCCGCATCCAGCAGTTGTCCATTGTAATGGAAACCTTTGCCCATCGGCACCGTTGCCAAACCTTCCGCCAGCAAATGCGTCGTTCCTCTTCCAGCGAGAAAAGCGCTCGCCGAACTCCTTCTCAACAAAAACCGTTCTTTATCGGAAGTATCGCCGTGATCCGGATAGTCCGCATGCCTATATCGAAATCGGCTGGAAGTCCGTATAAAACCCTGCCCAGGCAATACGCCTTTCAGCGACCAACGCCCCTCCGAATCCGTCACCGCCTTTACCGTCTCCGAAAATCCGTTGAAATCCAAATATTTCCCGCGGCGGCTCCCATAAAAACGATTATCGCAATAATCCCAAAGAACGGCGACGCCTTCGATTCCCTTTCCCTCATAATCCACCACTTTTCCCGACAGGGTATTCGTTGGACGCACCAGCCTCACCCAGCTTTTGACCGCTGTGCCTTCCCCTTGGCGCTCACCTCCTAATTGACCAGCGCTCCACTTCGTTTCGACGGCCAAATAGCCCGAACATTCCACCCGACACGCAATCTCGCGCACTCTTTGCCCGGCTAAATCCAAAAGCCCTCGCCCGTCCTTCGCCGTGACAACTTGCCGGTTTCCTTTCTTTCCCCAAGCATCAGTCCATTGAAACGTCAACCGAGCGCCGTCCACTTTGCCCCGCGTCCGAGCGTCTTCCACCAAAACCTCTATTGAATCCACCGCCTCCGAATGAAAGAACTCCGAAAAGCCATCCCTTTCCGCTTGCGCCAATCCCGCAGAGGAAGCCGCCAACCAACCAGCCGCAAAAAGCCCGCCAAACCCATTCCTCAACCAACGCCTTCGCTGTTTCATCATTTTCCAAACGCCTTTCCAAAGTTCAAAATCCGCCACCGGCAAAACAAACCTTTATCTCCCCTCCCGCACCGCAAACATTCAGCATATCCCCCTTAAACCACTATAAGCAACCGAAAGATCGGGATTTTCCTATCTGGTGCGCAGAACAATTCTTTTATGAATGCATCCTTAAAGACACAAGAGCAAAAAGCGGAGTGACCGCTTGTTGCTCGGCATCAAAAACGCCTCTTATTTAAGAAACAGATTCTTCGTTTCATTGATAATTCATTGTTGACACTCCCAAAAAACAGGCTATCCTATGGCCTTTTATGACAGTGAAATCAATCCCGTCTCTCTTTTTTTACGTTTCGTTCTTGATGCTTCTTGGCTTGCTTCCCGTCGCCGGAGCGCAAGAAAACGTCTCTGAAAATCCATCAACCGCCGATGGCGGCGATTCGCCGCCGCCAGACAACAACATCGAGGAAGAAAGCGAACCTTCCGTAGAAATCCAAGAAGCCGTCTTCGTCGGATCCCGCCGCCAAGACCGCTCCGTCGCCGAATCCCCCGTCCCAATAGACATCATCAACCAAGAAGACCTTGCCCAGCAGGGCTACACCGACATGCACTCAATGCTGTCGACCGTCATCCCTTCCTACAACGTCAACAGCCAACCCGTCAGCGGCAGTCCTTCGCTGGTTCGCCCAGCCTACTTGCGCGGCCTGCCGGGAGATTCCACACTGGTTCTAATCAACGGCAAACGCCGTCACCGGGCCTCTGTTATCAACGTCTTCGGCGCCGGCATCACAGACGGCTCGCACGGCCCCGACCTTGCCTCCATTCCGTCCATCGCTCTCAAACGCGTCGAAGTGCTTCGCGACGGCGCCTCCGCTCAATACGGTTCTGACGCCGTGGCCGGCGTGATGAACTTCGTTCTCAAAGACGACCACCAAGGCGGCGCAGTCGAAGTCCGCTGGGGACAATACTACGACGGCGACGGAGACACCCACACCATCGCCGCCAACTTCGGCCTGCCCATCAAACATCGCGGCGAACAAAACGGCTTTGCCAACTTCAGCTTCGAATACACAAAATCCAAACCCACCAGCCGCACCATTCAACGCGCCAACGCCCAAGGCTACATCAACCGCGCCAACGAATTGAGAAGACCCGGCGCAACACTTACAGCGGATGAAATGGACCGTTGGGAAATCGCCGATTCAACAATCCCTCTCTACCTCGCTGATGCAGACCTCACACTGGACGAAATGGACCGTATCAACCGAGCGAATGAATTGATAAGAGCAAATGAATTAGAAGCCGGCGCAGAACTTACAAAGAACGAAATAGACGCTGGATTGACTCGGAGACAACTGATTGAAAGAGGCAGACTCACAGATGAAGAAATGAAGAGCGGATTGTCACGAGATCGCCGGATCGCTAGAGGCAGTCTGACGAGAGCACAACTTATCGCTCAAGGTTTGACACAAGAACAACTCATTGGCAGAGGCGAAAATGTTCCTGTTCCTGCGCAATATTGGGGCATTCCGGAAATCAAATACGACTTCAAGTTCTTCGGCAACATGGGCATCAATCTTGGCGACGCTGCCCAACTTTACTTTTTTCCCAGCTTTGCCCAGCGCGAGATGGAACAAGGCTTTTGGTATCGCGCCCCGGAAGGCGGACGATTGTTTAGCGCCGTGGCGAGAATTAGCGACGGCGATCCCAACACTCCCGACACACTCTTCAATCCCCGCACCGATCTCTTTCCCGGCGGATTCACACCGCAGTTCAGCGGCACGGCTACTGATATGGGGCTTGCTTCCGGCGTTCGCGGGACTTTGGAAAACGATTGGTCTTACGATCTAAGCGGTGTAATTGGACAACACGAAACCGAGTTTTCCATTTGGAACACCGTCAATCCGCAACTTCTCCACTTGCAAGAAAACATCCCTACAAGCTATGAACCCGGCGGCTACACGGAGCTGGATTATACCCTAAACTTAGATCTATCCCGCCCAATGGATGTAGAGTTTCTTTACTCGCCGCTGAACGTTGCCCTTGGTTTGGAATATCGCGTGGAGCAATACGAGATCAACGCCGGTGAAAAAAACTCTTGGATAGACTGGTCAGAAAATGGTGGCAAGCCAGCTTCGAACTTGACCTTAGTCAACTGGAGATGGCCGAATTTTGGGATTGGATCCGATGGTTTTCCGGGGTTCACGCCGCAAATTGCAGGAAAGACTGACAGAGGAAGTTATGCTGCCTATATTGATTTGGAAGCGGACGTAGTGGAAAACTGGCTTGTTGGCGCGGCGCTTCGATATGAAAATTACGAAGACTTCAGCGACAATATCAACGGCAAACTGGCTACCCGTTGGCAAGCCCTTGATGGTATAGCCTTGCGCGGTTCTGTCAGTACCGGGTTCCGAGTGCCGACCGTAGGGCAAGCAAACCTTTTTGATACGACGTCCGCCTACAACGACGCCGGAGAATTAGTGAACAACGCTACCCTGCCACCAACAGAACCGCTTGCCAAAAAATTAGGAGGGCAACCGCTGGATCCGGAAACTTCTGTGAATTTTGCGCTCGGTGCAGCCTTCGAAGTTGGCAAACTTGACCTTACCGTCGATTACTATCACATCAAAATGAAGAAGCGTATTGCTTTGACCAGCACAACCAATTTGAACGCTAATTTGCACGAGGAGCTGATAGCGTCCGGTGTTCCAGGTGCCAATGCCATTCGCACTGCACGCTACTTTGCTAATGCTTTTGACACCACGACTCAAGGAATCGATATTGTAGCCAACTATCCCATACAACATCCGACCGGTCTTACTACCTTGACGTTTGCGCTCAATGCAAACGAAACAAAGATTGACAAAGTTAAATCCTCTGGCATCGACTACAAACGCAGAAAACAGGTGGAAGAAAACTTGCCGGAAGTCCGTTTCTCACTAGCTGCGAATCACGTTCAAGGTCCTTGGCGTTTTCTCGGTCGTCTCCGTTACTATCACGACTTTGTCGAGTTTCATGCTGATTATCATGGCTGGGAGTTTGACGCCAAAAAACGGCTGTTAGCTGATGCAGAGATTGGCTACGCCTTCGACAACGGAGTTCAACTTACCGCCGGAGCGCAAAACCTTTTCGATACCTATCCTACCAACAATCCCTTTTCGGGAAGCACTGGCGCAAGATATCCTGATTCTTCTCCTTATGGTTTTGGCGGAGGGTTCTACTACTTGAAGGCGGCCTACACTTTCTAAAAAGCGGAGCATTCTGGATCTGCTAACCGGCTCGCCATTGGCCTTCCAGCGCTTTGTTGTGGCAGAGTTTTCCCGTTGGCAGCGTTCGGCTGAGAATTTGTCAATTCTGTTTCTGTGAGTGATGCCGAAGTTAGAGTAGTGGAAGTTTTTTTGCCGGCGGAAAAGGCGGCGGATGAATCCTCTTGGCGCGCCGCCATCGCCTATCGTTTGGGAGTTAAGGAAGATCAAGTAACCGAGTTTCGGTTGATAAAAAGATCGCTGGACGCTCGCCAACGCTCCATACAAGTGAGACTTCGTTTCGAGGCGAGCATTGGCGCGCCTTTGCCGGAGCCGGAGTCTCTTTCGGTTTGTTATCCTTCGGTGGCGAAGGCGGCTCGTTGCGTTCTCATTGTTGGTTGCGGGCCGGCGGGAATGTTTGCGGCGCTTCGCTGTTTGGAACTTGGCTGCCGCCCCATTATCTTGGAACGAGGCAAAGAAGTGGCGGCCCGGCGTTTTGATCTAGCGCCTTTGTTGCGGCGAGGGAAGGTAATCGAAGATTCCAACTACTGCTTTGGTGAAGGGGGCGCCGGAACATTTTCCGACGGCAAGCTTTATACTCGGTCGAAGAAACGAGGATCCGCGGCGGCAATCTGCCGAACGCTGGTAGCGCACGGAGCGCCGAAGAGAATTCTGGTGGACGCCCGTCCTCATATCGGCTCCAATCTTCTCCCCAAAGTGGTTGCGTCCATTCGGCAAAGCATCCTTAAAGCCGGCGGCGAAGTTCGTTTTCAAACCAAAGTGACGGACTTAATCCTGCGTCAAGGCGTTGCGCGAGGCGTTGTCGCCGCCAACGGAAACGAGATGCTTGCCGACGCGGTCATTTTAGCCACCGGCCATTCCGCAAGAGATGTTTATCGGCTTCTGCATCGCAGAGGGATTGCCTTGTTGCCTAAGCCGTTCGCTATGGGAGTTCGCGTCGAGCATCCGCAAGCGTGGATTGACCGCCTACAATATCATCGTTCTGAAAATGGAAAAAGGCAGGAATATTTGCCGGCGGCTAGCTACGAGCTGGCGGCCAAAATCAAAAACCGCCCCGTCTATTCCTTTTGCATGTGTCCGGGCGGATTCATTGTTCCCTCGGCTACGGAAAACGACGAAGTGGTCGTCAACGGAATGAGCTTGTCCAAACGAGATTCGCCCTTTGCGAACAGCGGAATCGTCGCCGCCGTTCATCCCGAAGACACCGCGCCCTTTCTGCCTAAACACGGAGTCTTCGCTGGAATGGCTTTTCAAAAACAACTCGAAACCGTCGCCAAACAAGCCGGCGGACACGGCCAAACTGCGCCCGCCCAACGTTTGACCGACTTTCTGGCAGGACGAGAATCCGCCGACTTGCCAAAGACCAGTTACTTTCCCGGCGTGCGGCCTATTCGATTAGATTGTTTATTGCCCAATTGGATGTCCATTCGCCTCAAAAAAGCGTTCAACTGGTTTGGCAAGCAAAAGCCCGGTTATGTGACCGAGGAAGCCATGCTCGTCGGCTTTGAAACCCGAACCAGCGCGCCTTTGCGAATTCCCCGCGACAGCCGGACATTGCAACACCCGGATGCACCGGGGCTTTTCCCCTGCGGCGAAGGCGCTGGTTATGCCGGAGGCATTGTCAGCGCCGCTCTGGACGGCATCCGTTGCGCTGAAGCCGCCGCCCGTATTTAGCGCTTTGTATGGATGTCTGCACCGGTAGAGATCCAGCTTTTTTTCGATTTTGGGAAAATTTTTCTAGGGATAATGGGCAACGAAATTAGGCCGTCCCGTGTCCGTTTGCGTTAAGATTTGGTTGGATATTGGTTGTTTTTCTTTGGCTGGTTGGTTTTGCGCTGGCACACCGGGAGGGATTCGAACCCCCAACCCTCTGATCCGAAGTCAGATGCTCTATCCAATTGAGCTACCGGTGCGGCGTCGAATAACAGGAAAAATCTTCGGCGAGGGCGGGAGTTTTGTCAAGTTTTGTTTTTTGTCTTTCGATTCCTTTGCTTGCGGCGCGAACAAGATGTTCCGGTTGTGTTGGGAGAAGGCGGTTGTCGGGAGGAAATTCTTTTGCGATTTAGGGCAGTGAAGGGGTAGGGTTGTGGGCGATGTCTTTTCAAGCGCCTCGAATTCGAAAGTGGCCGTTTTTTGCGGCGGACGGTTTGTTTTTGGCTTTGGCTGGTGGGATTATTGTGAGCGGCGGCGGTTTCGCTTTGGAAGGTTGGGGATTGTTGATGGTTGTGGTTTGTGTAGGGTTGGGAAGCGTTTTCAGCATTTGGCCGTTTCTGGCGGAGTATCGAGAGGAATCAAGGCGGTTTGAGGCTCGCGAGTTTGGTTCGGTTTTGGTGCAGGTGCGGCGGTTGGAAGAGGTAGGCAAGTTGGTTTCGGAGTCCACGGAGCAATGGCGAGAGATGGCGGAAAAGGGCGAGTTGCTTGCGAAGGCGGCGGAAGAGACGGCGGTTCGCGTCCGTGAAGAGAATGAACTATTTCGAGAAATAGCCGAGAAAGCAGATGCTAAGGAGCGGGATCATTTTCGGCTGGAGGCGGAGAAGTTGCGGCGGAGCGAACGGGAGTGGTTGGGCGTGCTGGCGGGGATTATGTATCATGTTTTCGCCTTGCATCGAGCGGGCAAAAGTTCCGGCCAAGCGAAGTTGATTCAGCAGTTGAACGGGTTTCAAGGAGCATGTTTAGACATTTGCCGGCGGGTTGGCCTAAGCCAGTATGTGGTCAAGGCGGGAGAGGTTTTTGACCCCAAGATTCACAAGGCCGAAGAAGGACAGCCTTTGCCGAAAAATCCGGTGGTGCGGGAAACTTTGGCGCCCGGATTTTCGTTTCAAGGCCGGCCAGCTTATTTGCCGCTGGTTGCCTTGGCGGAAGGAACGGAAGAGAAGGCAAAAGAACGCGAGGGTGAAGAAGGCAACGTTTCCTGAGGCAAGAGGAAACACGGGGCCGGCTGGCAGACTTCTTCAGAAAGGCCGAAGGGCGGGTTACGAAAAATACGGTTTGTTTTGGATACAACAGTTAGAAAGGAATTACGGTTTTCTCCTTCCGCAAAACTGGATCCGTCTACCAGCCAACCCGGTGATTATTTTGCGTCCAGTTTTCTGATTTATGGAAGGCAAACTTACTGACAACTTATTGACAAGAGATGGCGGATTCTGGGTCTTGACGAATTGGCGGCAATTGTGTTTGCTTTTTTGTCAATCGTTTTTCAAACGGCTTTGCCATTTGCGAGCAGAGGATTGGCGGGCGAACTAGAGGCATGAGATCGGTCAAAGAAACCAAACGCGCTGTTGTTCACGTCGGCTTTGACGGTCGAGTGCACAAACAATTCCTCGGCCCTTTTGCCAAGTTGCGCTATGAAAACGAAGTGCGCGTTTTGCGCTTTTTGGAGGGCAAAGGGTGTCCTTTTGTTCCTCGGCTTTTGGATGAGTCGCCAAAAGACCTTCGCATAGTGACGACCAATTGCGGCGCCATTGTTAAGAACATCAGCAACAACCGTCTCAAAGCGCTCTTTGCCGAGCTGGAAACCTACGGCGTGAGGCACGGCGACTCTTTTTCCCGCAACATTACTTACAATGGCCGGCTGGGAAGATTTTGCATTATCGACTTCGAATTCGCCACCATTTTGGAAACAGGAGAAGGATTGACCATAGAATATCTTGAATCTCGCAAAAAAGAAGACGAAGATAACAAATCATGAACGTTGCAGACTCCTCCGCCTCTTTCCAGATTTCCTGGTCCTCTCAATCTCATCAAGGCCGCGTTCGCCAGAACAACGAAGACGCTTTTCTTGGCTTGATGTTCGACCGCCAAGAAATGGCCTTCCTCGGCAACGAGGGCGAGGCGAAAATGGATCAACACGAATTTATTTTTGCGGTTAGCGACGGCATGGGCGGCGAGAAAGCCGGTGAATTTGCCAGCAAAATCGTCATAGAAACCGTGATTGAGCTCGTCTCCAGAGAATTCCATCAAAAAACTCAGGAACGTCGGGAAAGCCCGGAAAAACTTCTCCATAACTTTTGCCAACGCATCCACGAACGAGCCAGACACGTGTCCCAATTCTATGAGGAATGCAAAGGAATGGGCGCCACCTTGAGCCTGTGTTGGATGCAGGGAAACCAAGCCCATGTCATTCACGTCGGCGACAGCAGAATCTATCATCTCCCCAAAAACGGAGAGCTGAGGCAGTTGACCGAAGACCATACCATTCCCGGCCGACTGCTTCGGGCGGGGAAAATCTCGGAGCGAGAAGCCCGCAACCATCCTTATCGCAGCCAACTGGAAAAATCCATCGGATGCAAAGGAAGTGTGGAACCGCAAATCACGGCGCAAACCTTTGACGTCGGCGACTTCTTCGTTCTTTGCTCTGACGGCATCACCGACGGGGTTTGGAACCGCGGCATCAAAAAGTTCGTTTGCCATCCGCCGCCCTATTTGGCGGATTTGCCGGCGGCGCAAAGGCTGGTGAAAGAAGCATTGGACGCCGGGGGACGAGATAATCTCACCGCGCTGGTGCTAAAAGTCTGCCAATAAAGTTTTCCCTCTTTTTGTATAACGATGTTGCGGCAAAAACTTTCAAAAATAAACAGGACATGGAAATGGTTTATGTTCTGCCTATTCAGAGGAAAACACCCTCGGCAGGCGAAGCCAAGTTGAATTGGCGGTTGCAAGAGCTGGAACAATCCATCAGAAACATGTAACTTTGGCGCGGACATTGAGATTTTGAAGCGGTGAATAGAACGCACTGTAAATTTTGCACTATCGAGAATAGAAGTGGATTAAACATGAAAAGAATAATTGGATTAATGCTGGCCGCCGCATGCTTTACCGGCGGATTCTGGGAGACAACGGCGCAAGAAACACCAGAGACGGAAACGCTTGAGGTTCGATACACCCAAAGCGGCACTTCTTACACCAATCAGGTAGCGAAAGATGTAAAGGTTTTGCGTTTTGACTTCCGCATAACCAGCCTAAATTTGCCTGATGGATTGACGAAGTTGCACTCTTTAGAGATTGACATCCATGATGGTTCTGCATTTGCGTTGCAAAGCCTGAAACTCCCCAAAGATATAGGCAAAGATGCTGACTGGCCGTTTAGGGTTGTGCTGGGAAGAGAAATTTCTTCGTTGTCTGTGCATAAAGATATGGGGCCTTTTTGCTGATATACAGGAAAAGATTTAGGGGAGAGGGGTCGTTTTGGTTACCGACCAGAATCCCGTCTGCGAAGGAATTGATAAAGGATCGAACCCCTGAAAGTGACGGTGTTTTCAGAATTGAAGCGGGCAATTCTCTTTTGGGTGCTAGCGTTATTGAGGTTCATGGCGTTCCGCCGAGGATATGGTTGAACCGCCAAGAAGGAGGTGTCGAGATTGTTTGGGAGGCCGGCCCGTTGCAGTCCGCTCCAACCATAAACGGCCCTTGGAAGGACATCACTTTTGACGATACGCGCCGTCTTTTTCTCCGCTCTTCCAGTCCCGCCGAGTTCTTCCGAGTCAAGCCGATGGCAGAGGATGAGCCGCCAACCGAACCCCAGCAATCGACGCCTTCAAAAACGCCCCAACAACCGCCGCCCTTTTTGTATTGAAATTAGAACGAAAGACGGAGCGCAAAGAATCCGCGCATCTCGCGCACGGGTTGGGATTTCTGCATGACTCGGGCAAAGGATTGGAATAATGATTGTTAAAGGTTTATGATGTTCTCTATGGCAAAGGGAATGGGGTTTCGAAAGGGAATTCTTGCGGGAGTGGCCGGCTTGACGTGCTTGGGATGGAATGGCGCTTGGGCGCAACAAACTCAGGGCTTGTTGCAAGAAGTGTATTCGAACATCAGCGGGGTGCAAGTCTCCGACTTGATCGATCATCCCAGTTTCCCGTCGCAACCTTCCAGCGAAGCCATCCTCAACGACTTTGAAGCGCCGACCAACGTGGCGGACAACTACGGGCAACGAGTGCGGGGCTTTGTTTTGCCGCCGCAAACCGGCGACTATGTTTTTTGGCTGGCGAGCGACGACGGAGGCGCGTTGTTTTTGAGCACGGACGAATCGCCGGCCAACAAAGTGGAGATTGCGACGGTTCCCGTTTGGACTTCCCCGCGGCAGTGGAACAGGTATCGCGAACAAGAATCCGAGCCGATTCGATTGGAGAGCGGGCGACGTTACTATGTCGAAGCACTGATGAAGGAGCAAGTAGGCGGCGACAATCTGGCGGTCCGTTGGCGTTTGCCCGACGGCACAATTGAGGAGCCGATTCCCAACAAACGCTTGCGGCCGGCTGGACTTGGCCCGCCCGAAATCGCCGAACAGCCGAGAAGTTTGACGGTGACCGAAGGCGAGGCGGCAGTTTTCTCCGTGTCATTGACACGGAATCTGGGAGCTTCTTTCCAATGGCAGCGCAATGGGACGGACATTCCGGGCGCCAACGGAGCGGAGTTCGAAATTGAATCTGTAAGCGTCGCCGACAACGGCGCCGTCTATCGGGTAGTGATTGTCAATGCGGAGGGGATGACGACGAGCATAGGCGCTTCGTTGACGGTGCGGCGAGATACAAATGCTCCCCAATTAGTTTCGGTGGTGAATCTGGGCAGTGATGTCTCATTGACGGTTGTTTTTTCAGAGATGCTGGATGAGGCGACGGCTTCCGAAGCTGGAAACTATGCTATTGAACCCGGCGTTTCCGTTTTAGAAGCGCGTTTGACCGAGGCAGGCAACACGGTGTCGCTGCGAACTACGACACTGACACCGGGAGTGGAATATCGGCTTTCCGTGAAAAACGTTCAGGATCGAGCGGCCATTCCCAATGCTGTTGCCCTGAATTCGTCGTTGGCGTTTTCGTGGGATTTTGATCCGTTGCCGATACAAGTTTTGATTGGCAGATCAGAGCCGCCGGGACCGTCTTCCAGGACAACCGGACTTGTCATCACGGAAATTCACTATCATCCTGCGACAACCGGAGAAGAACCTCCCAACTTGGAGTTCGTTGAGCTGCATAACAGCCAGCAATGGGCGGAAGATTTGAGCGGTTTTCGCTTGTCCGGCGATGTGGACTTCACTTTCCCGGCCGGCACGGAAATTGGAGCGGGAGAGTATTTGGTCGTCGCGGGGGCGCCGGAAGACGTGGCGGATCACTACGGCATCCAAAACGTTCTAGGGCCTTGGGAGGACGCATTGTCCAATCGAGAAGGAACCGTCCGTCTGCGACACCGCGCGGGCGCGCTCCTTCTGGAAGTGGAGTATCAAGACAGAGGAGAATGGTCAGTGGCGGCCGATGGTTTCGGCCACTCATTGGCGCTGGCAAAACCTTCGTTCGGAGAAAGAAATCCCGAGGCTTGGCAGGCAAGCTTTCTGCCGGGCGGATCGCCGGGAAAGGAAGAGCCAAACCAAGCCGATCCTTACCAAAGCGTCAGGATCAACGAGTTTTTGGCGCATACGGATGATCCTGTTTTGGATTTTGTGGAGTTGTACAACTACTCGAATCAGAGCGTGGATTTGACGGGATGCCGCTTGGTCGACGATCCGGAAGATGACGGTTATGTTTTCCCTGAGGGGACGATGATTCCGGCTCGCGGATTCTTGGCTTTGGATCAAAACGCGCTTGGGTTTTCGCTCCGATCCAAAGGCGAGTGGATTGCGTTGCGGGCGCCGGAAAGCGGTCGAGTAGTGGATGCGCTTCGTTTTTCGGGCCAGGCCAACGGCGTTTCCACTGGGCGTTTTCCCGACGGCGCACGGCAATGGAGTCCATTGACTTCCTTTACGCCCGGCCAAGCGAATACGCCGCCAGCTGTGCCCGAAGTCGTGATTAACGAACTTATGTATCATCCCCTTTCCGATGCGGAAGAGGGCGAGTACATTGAGCTGCACAATCCAACGGCCGGCACGGTCGATTTGAGCGGATGGCGTCTTGTGGACGAAGTGGAATATCGCTTTCCCGAAGGCATCAGCATCCCCGCAGGCGGTTATTTTGCAGTGGCCAAGAACGCGGCTTATTTGACGGAGCATTATCCCAATCTCAACGAGTTCAACACGCTGGGTGATTTTAGCGGTTCGCTGTCCAATAATCGGGGACGAGTGGCTCTTGAGCGGCCGGACCAGATTGAAGTGCTGACTGAAACCGGAGAAACAATACAAGACACTATCTGGATCATGGTGGACGAAGTGATTTACCACGACGGAGGCCAGTGGGGAACTTGGGCGGACGGCGGCGGGAGCAGTCTGGAGTTGAAGGATCCCCGAAGCAACAATTGGTTTGCATCCAACTGGGCGGACAGCGACGAGACGGGAAAGGCGGAATGGACGACTTTGGAACATAGCGGGCAACTCGACAACGGGCGCGGCGCTTATGACGAGTTGCAAATCCTTTTGCTGGGCGGCGGCGAATGCTTGGTGGACGACTTGTTTGTGGCCGAGGTTGGCGGAGACAATCGCCTAAGCAATGCCGGTTTTGAAGACGGCTTGAACGGCTGGGTGATTCAAGGCAATCACGTTCGATCCGGCTGGAGCGGCCCGGGAGAAGGATTTCGCAGCGAGCGAAGTCTGCATCTTCGAGCGACCAGCGGCGGAGACAATGGCGCCAACCGGGTGGAATCGGATCTCGCCTCCCGCTTTTCCAACGGTCAAAACGCCATCATTCGCGCCAAGGTGCGCTGGTTGCGGGGGCATCCGGATATTCTTTTGAGGATTCGCGGAAACCCGCTGGAGCTTTCGGGACGCATGCAGGTGCCGTTGAATTTAGGCACGCCCGGAGCAGTGAACAGCCGAGCGGAAGCCAATGCGGGGCCTGCGATAGTGTCGGTTTCTCACGCGCCCATTCTTCCTCAAGCGCGGGAACCGGTGCAAGTGACGGCGCAGGTTTTTGATTCGGACGGCTTGTCGAATCTTGTGTTGCATTATCGTTCGGATCGGGAGGAGGAATATCAGACGGAGCCTATGGACTATCGAGGCGCCGGCGCTTATACGGCGACGATTCCCGGCCAAACACAAATAAGACGGCAAAATATAGTGGCGTTTTTTGTCGAAGCAAGCGACGCGGGAAGGCCGGCCGCAACGACGCAGTTTCCCAAGAATCCTTGGAATCGAGAGTGTCTGGTTCGCTTCGGTGAAGAGAAATTGGACAGCGGCTTTGGCACTTATCGGCTATGGATTGGAAACCAGAATCTTCGAACTTGGCAGCGGCGGGAAAAATTGAGCAACGAATTAATCGATTCGACTTTTGTGTACGGCGACTTCCGCGCGGTGTATAACGCTCGTGGACGATTTCGAGGCAGTCCGTTCATTCGACCGGGCTACGGCAGTCCGGCTTCCAGCCAGCCGACGGCGATGGTTATCGTTTTTCCGGAGGATGATCTCTTTCTGGGAGCGAATAAGGTGAACTTGGACGGTTTGGAACAACCGGGTCGCGACAACACCTTGCAACGCGAACGGATGAGCTACTGGATTGCCAATCAGATGAACTTGCCGTTCAGCCATCAACGCTATGTGCAGTTTCTCGTGAACGGAATTCGCAAAGGGCAAGTGTTCACCGATTCGCAGCATCCGAGTTCTGAATACGTTTCCACGTGGTTTCGGAGTCAGCGGGATGGCGAGTTGTTCAAAATTGACGATTGGTTCGAGTTCAACGACGCCGTAAGACGCGAATTCAACGAGAACGCAAAGTTGCGCCGATATGAGTCCGAAGGAAAGTTGAAGCTGGCCCGCTATCGCTGGAGTTGGGAGAAGAAGCCCAACGGAGGATTGGACGAGGATCACGGCAGTTTGTTCGAGCTGGTGGAAGCCCTAAACACAAGAGGTAACGGATATGAGAGGTCCGTGGATTCAATTGTGGACGTCGAACAATGGATGCGCATCTTCGCAGTGCGGCACATTGTGGGAGACTGGGACGGCTACGGCTATAACCGAGGCAAAAACATGTCCGCCTACAAACCCAAGGACGGAAAGTGGAAGATGATCTTGTGGGATTTGGATTTTTCTTTGGGCGGCGGCAGTCACGGCGCCACGCATTCGATGTTTCAAGTCGACGACCCCACTATCGGCCGGATGTATAATCATCCCGCTTTTCGCCGGGCTTATCTGCGGGCATGGCAGGATGCCGTGGATGGCCCGCTTTCCGCAGAGGCTAGCAGTCCAGAGTTGGACAAGGTGTACAACGCCTTCCGCGCCAACAGAGTGACCGCCGCCGGTCCCAGTGGAACGAAAAGCTGGATTCGATCCCGCAGAAATTATCTGCTGCGCGAGTTAGATAGGGAAAATGCAAGTTTTGAAATCACCACCAATTCAGGAAACGAATTTTCCAGCCGAGACAACTTGGCCGTCTTGGCCGGCACGGCTCCGATAGCGGTCAAAACAATCCAAGTCAATGGCGTGGAACATCCAATCCAGTGGACGAGCGCGCAACGTTGGCGAATGCGAATTCCGCTGCAAAGCGGCGTCAATGCGCTCCGCTTGGAAGGTTTCGACTTGAGGGGAAACAAAGTGGCGGGCGGAGAGGACTCGATTCGCGTTTCTTTCAGCGGCGAGCGCCAAAACCCGGCAGACTATTTGACGATTAACGAGCTAATGTACAACCCGGCGATACCGGGAGCTGGATTCGTTGAAATATACAACGCTTCCAAAACGCAGGCTTTTGATTTGTCGAACTATGTTTTGCGGGGCGTTGATTTTCGCTTTGACGATGGCTTTGTGATTGATCCCGAAGGATACACGGTCGTGGCGAGCGATTCTTTCGTTTTTTCCACCACTTACGGAACTTCGATTCCGATAGCCGGCGAGTTTGACGGACGTTTGTCCAACAGCGGAGAAACGATCCGTTTGGAGTCCGCGGCGGCGGATGAAGCCAATTCCGTGTTAATCGACCAAGTTGCCTACGAGGACAAGCCGCCGTGGCCTCTGCTGGCGGACGGACAAGGATCCTCCCTTCAGCTCATCGATCCTTCGGCGGACAACCGCCGAGTCGCGCATTGGGCGGCGGTGGAAGACTCCACACCGATGACAGGGCCAAAAACCCTCATTTCTATGACCGATAGTTGGCGTTATGATTCATCGGGAATCGATCTGGGAAACAGTTGGCGGGAACCGGACTTTGACGACAGCGGCTGGCCTGCCGGACAAGCGTTGCTCTACGTCGAGAACGCCAACCTGCCTGCGGAGAAAAACACTCAATTGACGATTGGAAAACCAACGTACTATTTCCGAAAAAAATTCTTGGCAAGCGACGTTGAGGGAATGGAGTTAGATGCCTACCTGATTGTGGACGATGGCGCCGTTGTCTATCTCAACGGGGTGGAAGCGCTTCGGTTGGGAATGAGCGCCGGCGACGTTTCCTTTGGAACCTTTGCCGCTCGCACCGTGGCCAATGCGGAACGGGAAGGGCCTTTTCCTCTTCCCGCCGAATCGTTGGCGGAAGGAGAGAACGTTCTTGCCGTCGAAGTGCATCAAACAAACGCGAACAGTAGCGACGTCGTGTTCGGCCTGTCCTTGATCGGCACGGTGCGGGGAAGCGAAGCGTCCACTCCCGGTCGGCAAAATTCCAACAGGCGCGAAGCAACTAACCTGCCTTTGTTGTGGCTCAACGAAGCGCAGGCAATCAACCGCAAAGGAATCGTTGACGGACAAGGAGAAGCGGAGCCTTGGGTGGAAATCTACAATTCCAGCGAGCAAACATTATCTCTTGGCCAACTCTATCTGACGAGTGACTATGGTCAGCCGACGCAGTGGAAGTTTCCCGACGAAGCAACCATTCCGTCCGGCGAATACCGAATCATCTGGTGCGACGGCGAATCCGACGCAACCCAGACGGACGAATGGCACGCCAATTTCCGGTTGCCCGCAGAAAACGGTTCCGTAGCCATTAGCATGCGCTCGACCCAAGGCCTAGAAATTGTCGACTATCTCAACTACGGCGATTTACAGCCAGACCGCAGCTTCGGCGCCTTCCCCAATGGCTCGCCCGATCAGCGCCGACTCTTTTTAACGCCGACGCCAGGCACGGCAAACGAAGACCAAGTTCCGCCCTCTTTGTCAGTTTATATCAACGAGTGGATGGCCGATAACGCGGACTTTCTTGCCAATCCTTTGGACGGGGAATTTGACGATTGGTTCGAATTATACAACGCTGGCAACGAAACGGTGGATATTTCCGGGTTTCTTTTGTCGGACGATCCGGCGAACCTTGGAAAGACTCGAATTCCCAACGGAACGAGTATTGCGTCAAAATCCCATCTGCTTGTCTGGGCGGATGAAAAAGCGCCGCAAACAGAGGGAGATTTGCACGTCGAGTTTCAATTAAGTCGAGAAGGCGAGATTTTGATTCTATCGACACCCAATGGAGCAATTTTGGACCAAGTGGAATTTGCGAGTCAAGAACCCAACATCAGTAACGGACGACTGCCTGATGGATCAGAGACGATTGCAATCTTGCCCGCGCCTACGCCAGGATCGGCCAACTCCGTCAATCCGGAGCCAAATCTTCCTCCCATTTTGACGACGGCGCCTGACTTTTTCGTGGAAGAAGGAGAAGTTTTTCATTTTGACGTAAGCGCTTTTGCCGACGATCCAGACGGCGACAACAGTCTTTTGCGTTATGAATTCGCTTCACCCCCTCCAGAAGGCGCCCAAATCAATCCCAACACGGGAGAAATCGCTTGGACGACTTCGGAGAAAGACGGCCCCAGCCGCGTGGTTTTTGAAGTATTGGCAACCGACTCCGGAAATCCACCGCAAACGGGAACCGCCATTTATGGGTTGCAAATTCAGGAAGTCAATTTGCCTCCAGTTTTAAACAATCTTGCGGATCGAACATTGTCGCTGGGGACAATCCTAAATGTTCCTTTGGAAGCAAGCGATCCTGACGTTCCCGCTCAAAGTTTGCAGTTTGCCTTAGTCGGCCAAACGCCAGCGGGCGCTTTCATTCATCCCCAGACAAAGGACATCATCTGGAATCCTTCAGCAATGATTGAACCGGGAATTTTCCCCTTCGGGGTGTCTGTGACCGACGACGGAAAGCCTCCGTTGACGACAACGCAGTCCTTTGAAGTGACCGTGATTTCCGCAAGCGAGCGAATTGAGTTGATACTGCAACCTGCCGGCGAAAAAAGCATTGCTTTTGAATGGAAGACGGAGAGAGGCGTTCGTTACGCCGTAGAGACCCTGAGTGATTTGAACAACTCCCAGTGGCGCCGGAGGCAGGTGTTCACCGCCGGCAGCTCGCTGACGAGGTTTTTCGATGCCGTTGTTGAGGGCGGACAACGCTTTTACCGTGTGCGGAAGCTGGCGGATTAGGAGCAACTTTGAGGCAAAGACAAATGCGTCGGCTGTGATTTGGAGAATTCTATCTTTTTCCCAAAAAAATCGCCCGTGTCGTTTTTATGGAAACTTTATTTTGACAGCGGTGTAAAACTATAAAAAGCCAGTTGGGAAATGGCTGGAGACAGCGCCTCGCTGGCGGAGATTTCAATGCAAAAATAGAAACAACAAAGCTATGCAAATTACACAAATCAAGACGCGAAGGCGAGCGGCGTTCACGCTCTTTGAAATTATGATCGTGGTGGCCATCATTGGCCTGTTAGCGGCGGTGGCCGTGCCGAACTACATGCGGGCCAGAGAAACGGCAACGTTGAACATCATTAAGCAAAATCTGATACGGATTGACAACATCAAGGAGCAATGGGCTATAGAATCCTCCAAGTCCAGCACAGCCGAACCCACCCAAGAAGATTTGGCGCCTTATTTTAAACACGGCAAGTTTCCGAAGTCTGAGATGGGAGAAACTTACCAGTTGGGCGCGGTGAATGAGCCGGCGCAAGCCATTTTGCGGCAGGGCGACACTCTCAACGGGAAAGCGGGGCCGTTCACTTCGGACGGACCGATTGATTCAAGCCCTTGATGGGATTCTTCCGCAGATTTCTCGGACTCAAATCTAGCCTGAAACTTCCCAGTCTCGGCTTTTTGTTTTTTGGAAAGGATCACCCGTCTTTTGAAAAGCTCGACGCTTGGAGGAGAACCGGCCGGGGATGGCTTGTCCAGTGCGAGAATCCTTTCAGGCGAAGCCGATAGTCTGGATTGAGCTTTTTGAGCAAGCCGGCGATGCTTTCGACGTGTTCGTCGGCGTGATAAGTGGTGACAGCGATTTGCGGACGGTCGCGGGTGATGGTTTGGGAAGCGCCTTGAATCACTTCCAAGTCCGCGCCTTCGGCGTCCACTTTGATCAAGTCGTTGGGTTGCAACTGAATTTTGTGATTGCTGATATAATCGTCCAGACAAACAGCATATGCGTCGGATTTTAATTCGTTTTTCTCCGTCTCTGCGGGCGAATGGTTTTCTGAATCACTGCAGGATTCGATGCGATAGGCATCTGGACGGCCTTCAGTCGTCAACTTCACGGGGCCGGAGATTTGGGCAACGGCAGCAGGTTCCACTTTGAGGCGGCCGGCAACGCCATTTTCCACCGCGCCCCGCCAGAGAAGCGTGGCTATAACTTCGCCGGGCTCGAAACAAATGACTTTCCGGCAGACATTCTGTTTTAACAGACGATAGGCAAAAAGTCCCTCGCATGCGCCGACGTCAATGACAAGGCTCGTCGCCGTCAGGCAAATCGGATCGGTTGTGTAGCAATGCGGGTTGTTCGGATTGAATTCTTGTTCGATGAGGAAGTAGAGGTTGTTGTCTACCGCGCCGTGCCAGTAGAAACTCAGGCCGTGTTGCAAAACCTCCACTCGACTGGTTTTCTCGTCTAAAGGAGTAATTTTGGCCAGCCGTCGGAGTTCCCTGCCGGCCTTTTGATAGGCGAATCGGGAGGGAAGCAAGACTCTGAATATCTGCATTTGTGCGTCTTTCCAATGAAAGTATCCTTCCGGCCGAATCCGTTTCCACCATCGCAGGCAATGAAGGAATTGAGCGACGGGGTTTTTCACTTCGCCGCGGAAGATGGAAGGTTGAGCCGAAGGAAGGCTGTCAAGCAAGTCGCAAAAAGCAACAGTTCGCCGCTGGCGTATAACCAGCCGGCCGCTGCGAATCCATATTTCGGGATGAACACAAAGTGAAGGATAAAAGCGACCAAAACAGAGAAAAAACAACAATGCACGGCAAGCCAGTCCTTGTGTTCCGCCAAAAGCCCCCAGACGAGGAACCCACTGCTCATGCCGATGAACTTTGCCAGCACCATGATGGGGAAGATGGAGGCGCTGAAAGTGTCTTCGCGATAAATCAAGCCAAAGAGAGGCTCGGCCAGCCAAAGCAACGGAAGGCTTCCAAGTATGCCGACGATCAAAGCGCCAACAGCAAGGCCGACAACGCGCGGCCGAAAGACGGACGGTTTTTCGTTTCGCCAAACAACAATTTTGGGATAGAAAATATAACCAATGTAGTTCAGCACAAACTGCAAGGCCAAGCAAGGTTGGTAGCTGTCTCTAAAGAAGCCACTTTGGATATCCCCTTCCTTTTTGCCCATCAGAGCGGGCAGGAGCAACATTCCCATAATTCCAAGGCCATTGTAACTGACGGTGAACAGCCAAGAAGCGCGGCCTTCTCTTACAAGTTCCCGAATTCGGCGCCAGAGAGCTTGAAAAGACTGCATCCAAAAGACACTTGTTTTGGATTCCATCCGCACTTTTGCCCAAATCCACACGGTGGCGAAGCCGTGCACCAATGCCAGCACCAAAATGTCGCTGCCGGCAGCTTGGCCGGGGCGGATAAACAAAAAGAAGCAGAGACTCACGGCGAATGTCGTCAATGTTTGGACTCTCGACAAAAAAGCCATTCGCTCAGTTGCCTGATAATACCATTGAAAATTCATTCCAATCGCCAAAAAGTAAATCCCGCCCGCAAGCCAAGCGGCGGTCTCCATTTGCGAGATTGGCGCGAGAAGAACTGCCGCCGCCCATACGGCAGCCACCCCCAAGTGCAAGGCAAGCCTGAAAGTGAATATGACGGGAAACAATTCTTCTAGCAGTTGGGATTTGGCCGCAACGCGCCGGACAGCCACCAAGTCAATGCCCAGAGTGAGCACAACTTGGAGGAAAATGGCCGCGGTCATCACTTGACCGGAGATGCCCCAGTGGGTTTTTTCCAGGCAGTGGCCGACATGCCCAAATCCAAAAATCTGGACAATCTTCCCGGCAGTTTGCCAAAAACCGATAAAACCAATGGTACGGAGAATTGGACGCGCCGTCGCCGGCAAGCGAAGCCTTTGTTTCGAACCGGGCTTCATTTTCATTTTGTGGCAGAACAGGCGCAGGCCCCGTCATGCTTCGAAGTTGGGAAGGCAAAGTCACGGAGGGGAGTTTCTGCGGTGGAGGGCATTTTGATTTGAAGACGGCTGCTGAGAAGAGGTTTTCGTGTTGGGCAGGCGACGCTGGAGGATCAGTCAATCCGGCGCGCTGTTCCGCAGTTTGTCGTGAAGGGATTTGTCCCAATCCCGAGTGAGGACGCGGTAAATCCATTTTCGTTGGGTTTTGATTCTCTGATAGGCGGACTTGAGATCAAGAACCATAGTGATTCGGCGGTTGGGACAATTGAGCTCTCCAACATCGTGGGTGGCCACGGGCTGAAATCCCATCACTCTTGTGTGAAAGTCGTAGGGGCTGTGAACTTCGCCTTCGAAAATATCCGTCACATAGTGGGTATAATCATTGTATACGGTCTCTCGGCTGGCCTCGCGCATTAGCGACGCGGCGACGATGATGTATTTGCGGTATTCCGGCACGACGGCAAAACGACCAATTTCAGCAATCCTGTTGTTCTTGACGAAGGCCTCCACGTCCAGCCCGCTATCCAGCGTTTGCAAGCCGTATTCTCGATACAGTTCCAGCGGGGGGTTATACATAACGCGGAGAACACCGATAGGTCGACTGCCCGTGGAGGCTACAAACCAAGAAATGTCACCAGTTTTCAAATCGGAGACGGGGAAAAATTCCTCTTCGTTTTGAATCCAATTCTTTTCGTTGACGTAAGTAGACCGCAATACCTGGATGGCCAAGTTGCGGTCCGCATCGTTGGAGGCCCGGATGACGACGATTTGCTTTGCCAGCGGCACGGCTATTTCCTTCGGTTCTGAGCTTGCCATGATTTTCCCGACAAGCCGGCCACATTCTCCATGATTTGGCGGTGCCAGCCGCAAATTTCTCTAATACTCGGCTTCCCGCTGACGGGCGGAGGAGGCATGGGTTTGCCTACGCAAAGAGACGCCGGAATGCATTCTGGAATCGGCGACGCGGGGTCGTGAAACGGAAAGCGAACGCCGATGGGAAGAATGGGAGATTGCGTTTGCATTGACAGCTGCGCCGCTCCGCGGCTGCCCTGTAAGAGTGTTTTCGGATCCCGATTTGTTGTCCCTTCTGGAAAGATGCCGATAGACCGCCCCGACTCCAAGGCGCGGCGAGCCCGGGAAAGACCCGGTTCACGGCTAACGAATAACGGCTTGAACGCGTTCAAAAAGCGCGGCTTCGCGGGTTTGCGGGCAACCGGGATCGCTTGGCCAAAATGATAGAAAAACCATACGCCGGGAACTAAACAAAAATTCCAATCCGCTAAAAAATGAATGATCTTTCCCTCCCGCAAATGCATCAAAACGCCCGGAAGATACAACGCCTCCAGCTTTTGGCTGTGGTTGAGAACGACGATAAAGGGATCGTTTTCAGGGCGGAGATTTTCCGATCCCTCAATCTCTACCAACAACCGCGATCCAATCGAAGCGCAAATTCTTACCGCAAAGGCGCTAATGCAACCGGGCGATTGCCGGTAAGTCGACCTCCAAACATCGCTAAAGGAAATGGCCCGTCCCGAAACCACTCCGGAGGAATCTGAAGAATCAGTGCTTGTCTCGCTGAGTGCCATGAATTAATCTCACCATATTAGGCGAATATTTTCAATCCTTATTTTCGCATTGCCATAGTCGCCGATTTCTTTTTCTTCCCCAACCTTTTGAAATCCCTATCATTTTGGAAAATTGCTTATCGCGGATGCGGTTGGCGCTATGCCAAACAAGGTTGACAATTAAAGGTAATTGACTTCCGTAAGGGCAATCATATCCGGAGATTCTTCGTCAATCAAGTCAAAAGATTTTGGACGTTTTTATTGTCGGAGTGAACGTTCCCCCAAAGAATACGAAGATTCGACCGCTCTTTGCTCCAAGATTGCGGATTGGTTTTTACGACGTGTTCCCTCTCGCTTGCCTCCTCGTTGTCAGAGAAGTCGTTGAATTTGCCACCTCTACTCCCCGCAACTGTTTGCAACGAAGAAACGAAGGAACCACTTTTCCCTCCACCAACCAGCCTCCACCACCTGCCGATGAATCCGCATGCCCCCCCTCTCTCTGAGATTGCCCTTGTTCTCCAGTCATCAAAGAAAAAGCGCCCTCCCTCCTCAAAAAGAAGGGCGAAAGAAGGAAGATTTTCTCTTGGAAAATGCGGGGGTTACGAGGGAGTTGCTCTTAGCGCGCCTGCGAGTCTATTCCGACCAAGTCGTCCACCCAGAGAACGCCTTTTACTTCCACGTCCGCCACGCTGAGGACAATGTCGCCGAAGTTTCGCCCTACCAATCCGCCAACGCCATTGACGCCCTCCACTCGGCCTGTCACAGAACAGACTCCAATGCTTCCTAGATTCAAGCCAGCCAACGCGCCCACCCAGTTCACGCCTTGGATGTTCACTCCTTCCAAGCCTAAATTGATGACTTGCCCGCGATTGCCAACCACCCCAAACAAGCCGGAAGGTTCATCAGCGAAGAGAGCGGGATCGCTCTGGTCTTGAAACAAGTTGTCGATGGTATGACCGTTGCCTTCAAAAACGGCTTGGAAAGGTTCGGCGAAAGAGCCGATGGACGGCCAGCCCTTTCCCTTGTTCCAAAAGGCGTCTTCTTCGTTGATGGTTTTGTCTTGGTTGGTGTCGAAGTTCAGGTTCGTTGTGAGTTCGTAGCCTTGGGCAAGGATGTCGGCGGGAACGCCCATGTTGGCGATAGCGCTGGGAAAGGCTTGCTTGTAAGCTGCCGCCACCTCTTCTTTGTCCGGCTGGCCGTCGCCGTTCAAGTCAAAGCGAAGGGCATGAAGTTGCGCAAGGTTGCGAACCTCAATCAAGCCGTCGTCATCTAAATCATAGTCGGTCGGCGGCAACTGCACAATGGGGGCTTGTTCTCTGGGTTCGGGTTCGGGGGTTTCCTCTTCTTCCACGATGGTGTGGGCAATGGCCACGGAGACAATCCCCGCATCGTTGATGGCTACGAAACCCAGACTCTCCGGTATCGAATGGCGAATGGTTGCCCGCTCGTTAGTGTCGGCGGCATCCGAAGACGCCGTCACGGTCACGGTTTGGTAAGACTGCCAAGTGTTTTGGTTGAAGACCAATCGGCTTGGATCCAAGGTGATTCCAGAATGCGACGTCGCTAGGTTCACAACCATTTCTCTCTCTTGAGAAGAAGTGGCGCGCACTTGGTAAGTGGCAGACTGGCCTTCGTTTAGGGACACCTGCTTGTTTTTGAACATCAAAGACTTGGCGCTTAATCCGCCGTCCCGCGAGGGGAACGGGGTGATTATCGGAGTCACGGCGCCGTCGATGTTTACGTTGACTGGAGGCGCAGGCTCATCATCGTCTATAATTTCGATGCGCACCGTCTTGGGTTGGAGAACAGAGTTGGTAGGATTGAGCAAAATCACGTTAAAAGATTCGTTCGGCTCCTCCAGAGTGTCTCCTAAGATGGGAATGGAGATGGTTTGCGTAAGGTTGGTCGTGCCGGCAGGGAATATAAGTGTGCCGCTGGTTTCGGTGTAGTCTTGGCCGGCAATCGCCGTGCCGTCGACCGTGGTGTAGAGAATGGAAGTGTCTTGGGCGGAGACTTGACCGAGTTCAACCTGAAACTCGGCGTTGGTTGCCCCTGCGTCGCCTTCGGGGATTTCCAAAATATGGGCGTTCAGCGGAACATTAGAAAAAGAGACGATTGGCGGATCTTCGTTGTCTGTGATGGTGACGGTAGCCGTCAACTCAGAGACGCCGTCGAGGAAAACAGCATTGGTGGGATTGCTGAGGGTTAGAGTAAAAGTTTTAGGCAGCTCGTTGGTTACATCGTCGTCCAGAATGGGAATGGAAATTGTTTGAATCGTGCTGGAGCTTCTGGAGGTAGTGAGAGAGAGCGTGCCGCTAGCGGCCGTGTAGTCTTCGCCGGCGGTGGCCGTGCCGTCTTGCGTGGCATAGTCCACCGAGAAAGATCCAGAATTATATCTATTCAACACTTCAATCTGGAACACGGCATTGGCGTTTTCTTCATTTCCTTCAAGTATCTCCAAAGAGGAGGGAGTGAGGGAGATAGTTATGGGAAGAAGAGAAGATACGACACCTCTTACATCCCCTCCCCCATCGAATCTGTCGAATATTCCCGCGGGCAAGGAAGTGAACGGATTACCTCTTAAATTTAGCTCCAAAGCAATTCTGACTCTATCAAATATCCCGGCCGGCAAGGTGGTCAAGGCGTTGTCGATAATATTCAGATTATGAAAGTAAAGATTATCAAATATCCCTGATGGCAAAGCGGTCAAGGCGTTGTTTTCAAGATACAGATCTCTCAATCTTACATTTTTCTTAAATATCCCCGCAGGCAAGGAAGTCAGCAGCCGGTTGTTGTAAATATCTAGATAAATCAGGTTGACAAGTTTATCGAAGATCCCCGATGGCAAGGTGGTCAACTTGGTTTGCCCAATCCGCAGAAATTTCATGTTAGTAAGATCATCAAATATCCCCGAAGGCAAGGAAGTCAATGGAGCATTAATAGATAAACCCCTCAAGTCAGTGAGGCCGGCGAGATCGCCTGCCCGCAAGCGAGTTACCCCGCCAATCAGAAGATTCCCCTCTCTAGTAAGGTTCGCGAGTTGAGCGAGATTGGTGACTTGGTTGAAGTGAGTAACATCGGGGATAGCATTCAAAATTACGTTGGCCACCCATCTTGTTCGGCCGTGGAAGACGGAGCTGGGGCTGTTCACCGCGGAAAGCAACGGCGAGGATGACGATATCGATAGACCCTGTATATCTATATCGGCTAAGTTGGGATGATTGCCCAATAGCCCAGACGGCAAGGAAAGCAAATTGTTGCCTCTAAGACTTATCGTTCGCAGGTTGACCAACTCGTCAAATATCCCAGACGGCAAGGAAGTCAAACCGTTATAGTGAGGATCATTCAACGAGTACCTGTTATGAAGATCCAACTTTTGCAGATTGACCAACTCGTCAAATACCTCCGCGGGCAAAGTGATCAGCCGGTTTTCGGCAAGATTCAGCGTTTGCAGATTGACCAACTCGTCAAATATCCCCGCAGGCAAAGTAGTCAACCGGTTGTTGTAAAGATTCAGCGTTTGCAGATTGACCAACTCGTCAAATATCCCCGCAGGCAAAGTAGTCAACCGGTTGTTGTAAAGATTCAGCGTTTGCAGATTAGCCAGCTCGTCAAATACCCCCGCAGGCAAAGTAGTCAACCGGTTGCTGTCAAGATTCAGCGTTTGCAGATTAGCCAGCTCGTCAAATACCCTCGCAGGCAAAGTGGTCAGCCGGTTTTCGGTAAGATTCAGCGTTTGCAGATTGACCAACTTGTCAAATATCCCCGCAGGCAAAGTGGTCAACTGGGTGGAGCTAAGACCCAGCGTTTGCAGATTGACCAACTTGTCAAATACCTCCGCGGGCAAAGTAGTCAACGGGTGGGAGCCAAGATTCAGTAATTGCAGGTTGACCAACTCGTCAAATACCCCCGCGGGCAAATTGGTCAACTGGGTGTTGCCGTAAATCCACAGCGTTTGCAGGTTGACGAGGCCTTTAAAATCGTTTGCTTGCAGAGAAGTAAGCCGGAAGGGGTCAAATCTTTGGCTGGGTGAAAGAGAAGTGATGCCGCTGAGTTGGGTAAGGTTGGTGACTTGGTTGAATTGGGTGATGTCGGGCAATTTTTCCAGGATGGCTCCAGCCACTTTTCTTGATCGACCGTGGAGAACGGAGCCGGGGCTGTCGACCACAGATAAAGATGAACTCGTCCAACTCCATAACAGATTCTCTCTCTCCACTGCGCTCCTTCTCAATGCGTCCCATACGCGTAAGTTGCGATGATTGGCAAACGTTCCCGATGGCTGAGAGAAGAACAAAATAATATCATTAATATGCAGGTCTCGCAGATTGGTGAGTCTGTCAAATATGCCCGCTGGCAAGGAAGTTCTTATCCGGTAGCTGGGGGTAAAATACAGCGTTTGCAGATTGGTAAGTCCATCGAAGATTCCCGCTGGCAAGTTGGAGGAGAACGGATTTCCGTAAAGACTCAAATATTGCAGGTTAGCCAGATCATCAAATATCCCCGAAGGCAAAGTAGCCAACGGGTTGCTGCCTAAATCCAGCCTTTGTAGGTTAGCCAGATCATCAAATATCCCCGAAGGCAAAGAAGACAATGAGTTGCCGTGAAGACCCAGACTTTGCAGGTTGGTCAGTCCGTCAAATATTCCCGATGGTAAGGAAGCCAACCAGTTGCGGGCAAGATCCAGACTTTGCAGGTTGACCAGTCCATCAAAATCGCCTGCTTGCAGGGAAGTCAAACTTTGTTCATTGGGGCGACTAAGAGTGACGCCCCTTTGTCCTCCGATGGACAGAGAAGTGATGCCGCTGAGTTGGGTAAGGTCGGTGACATGGTTGAATTGGGTGATGCCGGGCAATTGATTCAGGATGGCGCGGGCTACTCCTATTGTTCGGCCGTGGAGGACGGAGCCGGAGCTGTTGACGGTGCCCTCCGGCGGCGGCGTGGTTTGCGCCGTTGAGATTTGCGAGGCAAGGATAGCGGCCAGCGGGCCGATAGCCAACAACAAACGGATTCGAGTTTTGTGCATTTTTACCATAATCGTGTCTCCAAAAGAATGTTAAATATTTTCATAGCAATTCCGTATTTCTTCTGATTTCTAAATTCTAAACTAAAATTTCTTTGCGTCGTTTTTCCTTGGGTTCTGGAAACTTTTTAGCGTTGCGGCGTCAAGCGGAGGAATCGTTGTTTTTGCTCGGCTTGCGGCAAAATTATGGTCAATCGGTCTTGGCTGTCACCGTTGTCTCGCAGAACTTTAAATTCGCCATCTGGCAATAGCCGCCAATTGCCAGAAATCAAACTGGAACTCGTCTCTAGCCTGAACTCTTCCGCTGAAACAACAAGAAAGACAAAGCGAACTCCGCCGCCCGGCAAAGTCTCGGCGGAAATCAAACGGCTCCTCCATCCGCCACCGGAAGAGGAATTGGCCGATGCCGAAGGATTACCGCCAACCGCCGAAGGCTGGAAATTCTGCGGCAAAGGCCCGCCTGATATAGGCGGCGCCTCCGATTTTGTTACCCTGACGAGATAAGTCTGAACGTCTCCATTTTCCGCCGTGACGTCAATGGCGATAACATTGTATCCCTCTTTCAAGGAAACCTGAGTGCCCTTACCAGCTGTGATTCTGGTGGTGCCTCGACCGCCCCAAAAAATATTCACGGTCGCCTCAGAATCGTTGGGCGTGGCTGTCACCGTCGTCGAGGCGACGTCGTGATCCACAAGCGCGGTGTAAATTGTATTGTCCGGGGAAAAGACGGGGTTCAATCCGATTCCGCTCAATCTTAAATCCTTCAGAGTGGAATCCTCGGAGTCGTCTGATTCATCGCCAACGTCTGACGGAGGTGGGGGAGGAGGCTGAGGCAGATTGTAGGCGTAGAGCTTATCATCCTCTGAGTCCGTCACCCATATCGTCGCGCCGTCGGACCAAATGCCCCAGGGACGTGCGTTCTCTTCAGGCAGATTGAGGTGCCTGCTCGGATCAGGAGTGCGGGTCGATATGGTGTAAGCAAACAACTGACTTCTATCAGGCGAGGTTTTCCTTTCCAAAACCCACATGGTTGTGCCGTCGGACCAGAGGCCCCTAGGCGCCGAATTGTTGATTAGCTTGATGTCTTTGGCTTTGGTGGGATTGTCGGTGGGATTGTCGCGTCGATTTGTTTCGCCCTCTCCTAGATTTAGTTTATAGGCGTAGAGCCCCCTATTTATGCTATCTGGACCTAAACCATTGTCGGCCACCCACATGGTTGTGTCGTTCGACCAGATTCCTGTGGGACTTCTATTATATGAATCTAATGTTCCGATGTCATTCGGATCCACACGATTAGTCGTTACCAAATCGTAGGCGTAAAGCTTATCATCACCTGAGTCGGCTACCCACATGTTTGTTCTGTTCGACCAGATGCCATGAGGAGCAGAATTGTCCATATCCAATGCAAATCCTTTGTCATTGTTTCGCTCGCCATATTCAACCTTCCCAATTTTGTAGACATAAAACTTCTTATCCGCTTCGTCCAAAACCCACATGTTTGTCCCATTCGACCAAAGGCCTACGGGATCGGAGTTGTCCTTCATTGAATCGGAGTCGTTTTCCGCCAAATCAAATTCTTTATGCGGGGTGCGCCCGCCGTTTTCTCGTTTTATATTGACGGTGTATTCTTTGATGTTGCCGTTTGCGGCGGTGACGATGATTTTGATCGGGTTGTTGTCACCGATGGACAAGGAGACTTGATGACCGGGCGCATCGGAATCTGCATCGACCGGCTGGATCTCTATGAAGGCGTTCGCCTCTTGCGCTTCAGGGGTGATCGTTGGGGAAAGATTCGTATAAATCACATAAGCGTCTGGGTAAGAGTTTGTAACGCTTGAAAAATAGTCTGAAAAAGGCTTAGCGGCGTTACCTTCGTCGTAAAGGTAATAGACGTCGCTCAACTTCAAGCTTTTTAGCGAGGCGTTTCCGGAGAGAGGCTGGTTGTAGGCGTGCAGTTTCTTTGTTTCCGAATCCACCACCCACATGGTTGTGCCGTCTGAATAGATGCCGGCGGGGTTGTTGTTTCCTGCGAGTGTTAGCGTATTGAATTCTTTGCCTTCCTCCCGGCAGTCAGTATCCGCCAGTTTATAGGCGTAAATTTTGGAATCTTCTGAGTTCGCCGCCCAAAGCGTTTCGCCGTCTGCCCAGATGCCCTTTATGTTTTGATCGCTGGCGTTGAAGTCATATTCCTTGCTTTCGTCGCGGGTTTTGTCGGACATCTTGTAGGCGAAGATTTTGTTTTTGTCACCATCGGTCACCCACATGGTCACGCCGTCTGACCAGATCCATTTAGGATTTGTGTTTCCTGCAGATTGCAAGGTGTCGAAGTCTTTGGAGGAGTCGAGGCTTCCATCAAACATTCTCCCGTCCGTCGGTGAATTCGTCCACATGTTGTAGGCGTACAACTTATTGTCATCTGAGTTTACTACCCACATAGTTGTGTCGTCGGACCAGATGCCTCGCGGGTCGACGTTTATGGAATTCAAATCGAAATCTTGGGATTCAATGCGCCTTTTCGTTTTTCTGTCATAGGCCAGAATCTTTTTGTACTGGTTTGTTCGGCCATTCTCAATAACCTGATAAACACGACCAGAGTCCACCGCCCATATGGTTGTTTCGTTGGCCCAGATTCCTTGAATTGTGGAGTTGGTAGAGGTCAAGTTCAAGTCCATATCTTTTGTGGGGTCGTTATAGGTAAAGAATTCTCGGTTGACGTTGACTTCGTAGGTTCGGGTTCGGGGGAGAATGTTTGTGTTTGCCAAAGTGTTGGTAACGGTGATGGAGACTAGGTTAGTGCCTACCGCCAAGTTGTTAATTTGAAAGCCGGGAGTTGTTGAGTCGGGATCCTGCAGGAGATTAGTCTTGGAATGCAGAGAAACAGATTCGATGTCGGTGGGGCGCAGGGTTGTGGTGGAAAGCGTGAGGTTGGTGGTTGAGTAAGGGATGGATGCCTCATACCGAGTAGTGCCTCTCAGAAACGGAGGATTGAGATGAACTTCGAAGTCTTCGGATTCATGGCGGCGAGTGAGAAGATTGCGCCATGTCAGTTCTAATTCGACTAAGACGGCCTTATCTGATAATCGATAGGCGAAGATTTGGTCTTTCTCCGAATCTGCTACCCACATCGTTACGCCATCGGACCATAGGCCGCGAGGATCATGGTTCTTGGCATCTTTCAATTTGTCGAAATCCTTTGCCTCGTCGCGCGTCGACGACATCCCAGTTGCAGGCAGGGTGAATGCGTGAATCTTGCTGTTTTCTCCCTTCCTATCCGCTACCCACATCGTCGTTCCATCCGACCAGATTCCTTCAGTGTATGGATCATAATTATTTCCAATGAGGGCTTTGACGTTGATGTCTTTGGTGGAATCGCGGGACTCGTCCGACATTTTGTAAGCATAAACCTTGTCGTCTTCTGTGTCGGCTACCCACATTGCCGTTCCATCCGACCAGATTCCTATTGGCTGGTTATTTCCGGCGGCGGCGAGGGTGTTGAAGTCATTATCTACATCGCGAGTCTTATCCGCCATTTTGTAGGCGTAAAGCTTGTCGTCATTCCAGTCGGCAACCCACATGGTTGTTTCGTTTGCCCAGACGCCGGTAGGATGGTCGTTTTCAGCATCTAAGGTGTTGAAGTCTTTGGCGGAGTCGCGCTCTTTGGTGGCCAGATTATAGGCAAAAAGTTTTCCTTT
Organism: Limisphaerales bacterium; assembly: GCA_965203425.1. Lineage (GTDB taxonomy): Bacteria > Verrucomicrobiota > Verrucomicrobiia > Limisphaerales > AAA164-E04 > UBA2970. The sequence goes on from OZ241891.1 coordinate 2,952,499, forward strand.
GGCCGCGTCGGCCACCCAAAGCGTTTCGTCGTCGGACCATATCCCCCTAGGTTTGTTATTTCCGGCGGCTATGAGCGTACTTCTGTTCTCGTCGTCTTTGAAGTCTTGCTTGTCATTGCGGGAGGCGAATTGGCTGAAAGCGTGATAGGCGTAAAGTTTGTTGTCGGTTTGGTCGGCCACCCACATGGTTGTGCCATCCGACCATATGCCACGAGGCCTGTCGTTACCAGCTTCGCTTAAAGTTTTGAAGTCTTTATCAGGATCGCGGAGCTTTGTTGTTACGTTGTAGGCGTAGATTCTCTTTTCGTCGTCGTCTGCCGCCCCTCGAGTATTCGCCACCCACATAGTATCACCGTCCGACCAGAGGCCTTGGGCGTACGTGTTTTTGTCGTCGTCGTGTTGCCTGTGGATTCCGTAAGAGGATAATTGGATGACTTTGTTTGTATTTAGGCTACCGTCAAATATTTTTGCGCTTTCTCCCATGTCGCTTGTCCATATTTCGCCCATCGCATTTGTCCATAAGTTGTAGGCGTAAATTTTGTCTGGACTAAAGAATCTTTCATTTTTTCCGTCTGATACAAATTCGATGTAGTCACCTTGGTCAGCCACCCATATGGTTGTGCCGTCGGACCAGATTCCAGTGGGTGAGAGGTTTCCGACCGGTCCTGTCACCATGTTCGTTTGAAAAGAGATGTTGGCATTTTCATAAACTACCCCATCTAGAGTTGTCAGTTTTCCCTCGCTATTCCGAGTCAACCGATTCCTATCTTTATTAAGCAGATGGTATACAATATTCGTCTCTCCGCTTATAATATTCGTCACCGAACCATATGTCAACAGTGTTCTATTCGTTGTTCCATTATTAACAAACTCTTCGTAAACTATCGGGTTTCCATTAGCATCAAGGTCCGGCAAAGAATCCGTCTGCCTATGTAAATTGATGTCTTTGGTGGAATCTCGTGTTCCTTTCAAATATCTTTCCTCGCCATCGAGATCTGTCCTAACGTCTTTGCCTGTATTCCACGTCATTGTGTACGCGTAGAGTTTGGCTGTTTTGTTTGTTCTTGATCCTTCCGTACTCCCCACCCAGAGTGTTGAATTGGTTGCCCAAAGCCCGTAAGGACGGATTGTCTCAGTAGTACTCCCGTCCTTGTACAGAATGAAATCGTCCGTGTTCACGCCTTCCTCCGCTGCCGCCGGTGTCCCGACGCGTCGGTCGTTATGGTGGCTATCCTGACGTTGTTTAGTTTCCAAATCGTAGGAGTATATTTTTCCATCTACGTCAGACACGAGCATGGTCGTGCCGTCTGACCAAAGGCCTTGAGGGCCTTTGTTCCCGCCGGCGACTCCCAAGGTGTTGAAGTCTTCTTTGGAATTGTGGGAGGTGATTTGTTGGGCGGAAGCGTTCGGAACGGAAAGAATCAGCAGGGCAAGCGCAAAGCCAAGGGAGAGAATCTGCCATGCCGCCGCAAGGCGCATAGGCAGCGCGAAAGGATGGGGGAAGGGAAATAGGGAAAGAGGAATGGCGTTCTTTCCCCAAAACGGCATCGATCGACCCGCTTTTAGCAGGCTTCCGTGCCTTCGCTCAATCGATGAGCCCCCGGTAAAATCAATATACACGCCTGCAGAATAATGCTGGTTCAAGTTGACGGCAAGCTTTTTTCAAATTTTTTTGGCCGGAAAAAGCTCAAATAGTGCGGACTTTTGCGATTTCAGCAAGATTTCTCGAAAAAAGTCGATTTTTCTGCAGATTTTTTCTCGGGGAGCCGCGGAGATCGACTTTTTCGAAAAATTCGGCAAAATGGTCAAATGAGGGAAAAGTGGGAAGGAAGAGCAAGTTAGAAGTGGTCGGTGACGGCGCCGAGGTGGGCGGAGCCGACGGTTTGGGCGTATTTGGCGAGGACGCCGCGGGTGTATTTGGGTTGGGGCGGCGTCCACTGGGTGAGGCGGGATTGGATTTCGGCGGCGGGGAGTTCGAGGTTGAGGGTTCGGTTCTGGGCGTCGATGGAAATGGGGTCTCCGTTTTGGACGACGGCAAGGGCGCCGCCTTCGCAGGCTTCGGGGGTGACGTGACCGACAACGAAGCCGTGGCTGCCGCCGGAGAATCTGCCGTCGGTGAGAAGGGCGACGTGGTTGCCGAGGCCTTTGCCCATGATGGCGGAGGTGGGGGAGAGCATTTCTCGCATGCCGGGTCCGCCTTTGGGTCCTTCGTAGCGGATGACGAGGACGTCGCCTTTTTGGATTTTGTCGTTGAGGATGGCTTGGAGGGCGGTTTCTTCGGAGTTAAAGGTTTTGGCTCGGCCGCGGAATTGGAGGCCTTCTTTGCCGCTGATTTTGGCGACGGCGCCGGTTTTGGCGAGGTTGCCGTAGAGGATGACGAGGTGGCCGTCTTTTTTGATGGGGTTTTGAAAGCTGCGGATGACGTCTTGGCCGGGCGGATAGTCGGGGGCGTTGGCAAGGTTTTGGGCGAGTGTGCGTCCGGTGACGGTGAGGCAGTCGCCGTGCAACAAATCTTTGTCTAGGAGTCTTTTCATGAGGGGGATGGTGCCTCCGATATTGACAAGTTCAGCCATGACGTATTGGCCGCTGGGTTTGAGGTCGGCAAGGACGGGAACGCGTTGGCCGATTTTGGTGAAGTCGTCGATGGAAAGCGGCACTTTGGCGGCGTGGGCGATGGCGAGGAGGTGAAGCACGGCGTTGGTGGAGCCTCCAAGGGCGGTGACGACGGTGATGGCGTTTTCAAATGCTTTGCGGGTGAGGATGTCGCTGGGGCGGATGTCTTCTTTGAGGAGGCGGATTATGGCTTGACCGGCTTGTTCGCAGTCGGCTTGTTTTTCTTTGGAAATGGCGGCTTGCGCGGAGCTGTTGGGCAGGCTCATGCCGAGGGCTTCGATGGCGGAGGCCATAGTGTTGGCGGTATACATGCCGCCGCAAGAGCCGGGGCCGGGAATGGCGCAGGCTTCAAGTTCGCCGAGTTGGCGGTCGTCGATTTGCCGGTTGGCGTGTTGCCCGACGGCTTCAAAGACGGAGACGATGTCGACGTTTTTGCCTTGGTAGCGTCCGGGGAGGATGGTGCCGCCGTAGATGAAGACGGAGGGGCGGTTGAGTCGGGCAAGGGCGATGAGGCAGCCGGGCATGTTTTTGTCGCAGCCTCCGATGGCGATGACGCCGTCAAAGCCTTGGCAGCCGGCGACGGTTTCGATGGAATCGGCGATGACTTCTCTGGAGACCAGGGAGTATTTCATGCCTTCTGTGCCCATGGAGATGCCGTCGGATATGGTGATGGTGTTGAAAACGACGCCTTTGCCGCCGGCGGTGTCCACGCCTTGGGCAACGCGGGAGGCCAGTTGATCGATGTGCATGTTGCAGGGGGTGACCATTCCCCAGGTGGAGGCGACGCCAACTTGGGATTTGCGGAAGTCGTCTTTTTGGAAGCCTACGGCGTGAAGCATGGCACGGCTGGCGGCACGTTCGGGGCCGTCTACCATGACGGAGGAGCAAGCGCGTTGGGCGGGCGGCGGATTGCGTTTGGCGTTGGTTTCAGAGGGAGGATTGGGAGCGTTCATGATTGGAGAAAGGCGACAAACGATGGTTGCAAAAGGACGGAATATTCGTGAAATCAGACAACCGGCGGTTCTATTGGTTCTATTTCAACGTCCACAACTAGCGCGGAGGCGAGGGCTGTGCAAATTTTTGGACTTCCTCATGTTCGGGATGAGGCAAGGTAATTGTTGCGGGGACTGCGAAGGCTTATCGCAAGGGGACCAAGTGATGGAGCAGAGTTGAGAAAGCGCGATGAATGGTTTGTCATTGCCCCAGCGCGGCCTCGATTTCTTTGGTGACTTCGGCGGATTCGGGTTTGACGCGGGGAGCGAATCGTTTGAGGATTTTCCCGTCGCGGCTGATGAGAAACTTCCCGAAGTTCCACTTCACATTGCCGGGAAACGGGGAAGTTTTTCCTGTGAGGGCGGCGTATAGGGGATGTTGTTGCGCGCCTTTGACGTGCAGTTTGTCGAACATGGGGAAGGTGACTTTGTAGTTGGCGCGGCAAAATTCCTTGATTTCGTCCGTTGTTCCCGGTTCTTGGGCGCCGAAGTCGTTGCAGGGGAAGCCGAGGACTTGGAATCCTTTGGGTTGGTATTTGGAGAAGACTTTTTGCAGTCCTTCGTATTGCAGAGTGAGGCCGCATTTGGAGGCGACGTTGACGATCAGAAGAACGTCGCCCTTGTATTTTTTCAGGGAAGTGGATTCGCCGTCGATATTTTTAAGCGAAACATCGTAGAGAGATGGCGAGTTCTCTGCATGAATGGAAGAAGCGGCTACCATAATGACAATAGGGATCCAAAATTTCGAAAACTTCATGAGCGAGAATTATTGTGTTTATTTTCCAATTGTCAAACGCAAAAAGCCCGGAAATTTTTTTATTATCGGCGGCTTTGTTCTTTGAACGGTTTTATGGACTGGCGGAGCGGAAAGCCTCCGGCAAATTTTGAATTACAAGTTCTGGGAAGCAACCAAGCAGAACAACCCCGGCGGCCGCAAGAATTGCAATTGTTCTGAGGATGGGATCGGGACGAGCGTTTCCGGCAATAGCATCGCCGCCCGCGGTGTAAGCCTGCTTGAGAATCCGCAGGTAATAATAAAGCGAAAGAACACTCGCCGCGATGCCCGCGGCCACGAGCCAGAACATCCATCCGGCGGCGGGCGATTGAAGAGCGGCGGCAAATAAGTAGAACTTTCCAAAAAAGCCCGCCAAAGGCGGAATTCCCGCTAGGGACAAGATAAAAATCAACAGGCAAAAGGCCTCCACGGGAAATCTTTGGTGGAAGTTGGCGAAGGAGGCAATTCGATCGTCGCCGCAAGTTTTTTCGACGAGCAATATCAGCGCAAAGGCGCCGAGAATGGCCAATCCATAGGTGAGCAGATAGTAGATCATAGATGCGGTTCCTTGGGGATTATTGGCCATAATTCCCAGCAAAACGTAACCGCTGTGCGCAATAGCCGAGTAGGCGAGCAGCCGTTTTACACTGGATTGTGCAATGGCGGCCAGATTGCCGATCAGAAGGGAAGCCAAAGCAAGCAAAGCCAAAAGAGGAAACCAGCCGACGGCGCCCGCCGCACTATCGCCAAAGCCGATCCAAGGAGCCAATCCGACAGTCCACAAACGAGCGAACAAGTAAAACCCAGCGAGTTTGGAGGCGGAAGCGATGAGGGAGGCGATTGGCAGAGCGGCGGTTAGATAAACGTCCGGCGCCCACCAGTGCATAGGCGCAGCGGCAACCTTGAAACCAAATCCAACGGCCACGGCAATCATGCCGATTCCCATCAAAGGCGCCGCTTCGCTGGATACCGGTTGCGAGGCTATTTCGGAAAGCGTCAAGGCGTGAGCGGCGCCGTAAATAAAGCTGATGCCAAAGAGAGTAAACGCCGCTGAGACGCCGCCCAGCAGGAAGTATTTCAAGGCACCTTCGGCTGTCTGCCGGTTCTGCTTGCGCAAGGCAACCAGCGAGTAAAAGGACAGGGCGACCGTTTCCAGAGACGTAAAAGCCAGAAGGAGATGTTCGGCGCTTACCATGAGCATCATGCCCACTAAGGCAACCAGCGCGATGAAGTAAAGCTCGCCAAGATGATTCGTGAACGTCGATCTTGCGGACATTGCTAACGCGCCCAAAGTGAGGCCGATCAGCGCCGTCTTAACGAGGCCGGTTGCGGATCCAAAGTGAAGCCAACGAGGCAAAGCGTCGGCGTCGGGTGTCCCTATCCCAATGGAAAGGACGGCGGCCAGACATCCAAACGCGCTGAGACTAAAAGCCAGCGCGTGCCTTCTTCGAGCGGTTTGCCCGCGCATCCAAAAAAGATCGGCAGCCAAGGCCGCCAGCGCGGAAATGACGAGGATCGTTTCCGGCGCAAGCGATAGGAGAATGTCGCTGTAACGAGTTTCCATCAGTTTGCGAGGATCCCTTCCGGCAGAGGCGGGGAAAGGCTTGGCCCAATCAAGTCTAAAAGCAGGCTCGGATATAGGCCGACGGCGATTGTGGACGCCAGCAGAATGCACGCGCCCGCTTTTTCGTGGATCGTTAAGGGAGGAAGCAGTGTTTCAGGATGAGAGACGAAGGGTTTTTCTTTGGCAAAAAATGCCTGAGACATTGCCCGCAAGGTGTAGACGGCGCCGATGAGAATTCCGACGCCCGCCAAAACGGCCAAAGCGGGAAACACCTTCCACGCGCCGATCAGCACTTGAAGTTCGGCGACGAAGCCACTGAATCCCGGCATGCCCATGCTTGCAAACCCGGCCAAGACGAAGGTTCCCGCGGCAAACGGAAGCCTCTTCGCCAAGCGGAAGGCTTCCAACTCGGTCAAATCGCGCGTGCGCGTTCGAGAGCAAACCATCCTTCCCACAACGCCAAAGAGCAGGCCAGCTAAAACGCCGTGCGAAAACATCTGAAGCACGGCGCCCGAAAGGCCGGCTTCTGTACTGGCCATCAGCCCCAAAAGGACGAATCCCATATGGCTGACGCTGGAATAGCCGATCACGTATTTGAAGTCTCGCTGCGCAAGAGCGGCAGCGGCGCCGTAGACAATGCCAATAGAGGCCAGAAGCGCCAACTCCTCCCGCCACGCTTCCAAGCCCGCCGGGAAGAGTGTCATTGGAAACCGCAACGCGCCGTAAGCGCCCAGTTTCATAACAACGCCGGCCAGAAGCATGGAGGCGCCGGTCGGCGCAGCCGCATGTCCCGTTGGCGCCCAAGTGTGAAACGGCCACAAACCCGCCAGAACGGCAAAGCCTAAGAAAGTGAGGGGAAAAGCCCATAGTTGAAAGCTTGGCGAATAGGAATGTTCCTTTAATTCAAGCCAGTCGAAGGTAGAAGCACCAGCCTCAACGTAAGTAGCCAGCAAACCGAGCAGAACAAGAGCGCTTCCCGCAAAAGAGTAAAGCGCGAGTTTCATGGCCCCGTATTCTTTGCGCTTCGAACCCCAAATTACGATCAGGAAGTATTTGGGAATGATCGCTACTTCGTAAAATACAAAGAGCAGAAAGAGATCAAAACTGAGGAACACGCCGTAACACCCGCCGATGAGTGCCAAGAAAAAGGCGAAAAACTCCCGCGAGCGATGTTGAACGTCCCACGAAAAGAGAATTCCCGCCACGGCGGCCAGCCCGGTTAACAGCGTCAAGGTCAGGCTAACGCCGTCTGCGCCCAGTTGATAGCCAATGCCCAGAGAAGGCATCCACGAGTGTTGGACGGTCCATTGAACGCCGCCGTCTGGAACATTGTATTGCAGGCAGCCGACAACGGCGCAGAGAAGTCCGAAGAGAGCGAAGGACAAGGCCGTGCGGCGGCAAGATTCGGCAGAAAGGCGAGGCCACAACGCGCAAACCAAGGCGCCGGCAAAACTAGAGTAAATCGTCCAGCTAAGCATAGGCGCTTTTAAGTTTTGCAGTGGCAAGGGCAAGGGCGAATCATTCGGATACTTTTGTTATTTTTGTTTTGTTGGATTGGGAGGGAAATATAGCGGTTCTTTGGCGGCGGAGCGAGTTCGCTAAAAGTTTGGGTATAGGGTATTTCCGTCTTCGCATCGTGTGAGGAGATTTTGGATTTTGTCGACGTTGCGGCGTTGGCTTTTCTGGCGAGACCGTAGGCGAAAGAGTGCGATTTGACCATTCGTTGGCGCATATCAAAAATTTTGTTGGTTGCTCCGAGGTTGTGGCTATGGGACTTTGCCAATTTGGGCAAGCCAATGCAAGGATGTTTCGTTTAGAAAACGCAGCAGGCATTGCGGATACACTCCGGCGCAAATAATCAACCCAAGCGCGGGGACAATCACCAGCCATTCTCTGCGATTTAGGTCCGGCATTGTCCGCCATTTTTCGTTTGGGGGGCCGGCAAAGACTTTCTGAATTACGTTCAAAAGAAAGACAGCGGTCAGCAAGAGACCCAGAGTCGACAGCACCGTCGCCCATTGGACGTGGGCAAACGCGCCTTTGAAGATAAGGAATTCGCCGATAAAGGCGTTCAATCCCGGAAGGCCGAGCGATGCAAGCAAAGCGATCCATGTAACTGCGGCGAAGCGGGGCGTTATGGAGTGCAATCCGCCGAAGTCTCCGATGCCCCGCAATCCTTCGGCTCTGGATTCTAGGCGACCCAGCAGAAAGAAGATCAAGCCGGCAACAACTCCGTGATTGAACATGTGCAGGCCGACGCCGTTTATGGCAGAAGCGGCGTCCGTCGTTAGAGAGGCGTCCGTCCGTCCGCTCATAACGGCGAAGGCGCCCAGGAAGCAGTAGCCTAAATGATTGATGGAGGAGTAGGCAAAAATCCGCCGCAAATCGGTTTGGACGCAGGCGGTCAAGGCGGAGAGCACAATGGTACCGACGGTCAAAATCAACAGGGGCGTGGCCGCCTGAGCGGCTTGATCGGGAAAGATGGGAAGAATGAGCCGCAGGATCGCGTAAAGTCCCATCTTCGACATCGCCCCGGTCAACAGCAAAGTTACCGAGGCGGGCGCTGCGGCATAGGCAGCCGGCGCCCAGGTATGAATTGGATAGATCGGAACTTTTACCGCGACGCCGAAGAAGGCCAGCCCGAAGAGCAATAGCCCGACTCCTTGCGGCGAAACGCCTTCCTTCCATCCCAGATTCGCGGCGACGCGGGACATTAATTCGCCTCTCTTCGCTTGTTCGGCCAGTTCGGCAAAGTCGAAAGTTCCAGTTGCGGCGAAGAGGGCGAGGAAGGAAAGAAGCAAGGCGACGCTGCCGACAAAAGTGTAGAGGAAAAAGGAAACCGCCGCCTCGCTTTGCCGAGGATTCCCCCAAAGCCGTATCAAAAAGAAAGCCGGAATCAAACTCAGTTCCCAAAAGAGAAACCAATGGAAAAAGTTCAGCGCGGTAAAGACGCCGATCAAGCCGGCCTCCAAAAACAAGATCAAGGCCGCAAACCGATGCGGCCGAGGCGCCGCCTCTTGCGCCGTCGAGAGGGCGACCGGAGCGAGCAGGGCGGTTAGGCCAACCATAAGAAGACTCAAGCCGTCCACGCCCACGAAGTAGTCCACGTTCAAGGCGGGAATCCAGAGGTATCTTTCGATGTGTTGGATCGTCCCAACGCTGGGATCAAATCGAAGTCCCAAAAAGAAAGCGACGGCAAGAGTAAGAAGGCCGATTCCCGTGCCGATTCTCGTTGCTTTTCGACCGCTCCAACCGCCGCCAAAGCACCACAAAATCCCCCCGCCAAAAAGAGGAATGAAGGTCATAAGGCTGATGAGCGGAAGATCGTTCATAGGCGCAACCAAGCGAAGACCAACGCAACGATTGCCAAGCTTGCGCCGGCGATTTTCAAGTAGCTTTGGATTCGGCCGTTCTGGATTTTTGCAAGCAGAGCGGAGGTTCGCCGCACACTCAAGCAGAAGCGGTCAAAGCCGGCGTTGGCCAAGTGTTCGTCGGCAATGCGGGCGATCCAGGCGATTCCTCGAACAAACGCGGCGCACAACTTGCCGACGCGTTCCAAGATGCGGCGATCCATAATTTCCGCCAAGTCGCCGAGAAACCAAAGGCCGCGCAGGACGGTTCTTTGGTAAAATTCGTCGACGAAAAACTGATTCTCCGCCCAATGATAACAGCGCGGCAACATTCGCCGCAAAGGGTCTTTCTGAGCGGCGGGACGGAATCGAGACGGGCGATACAGCAGCCAACCAAGAGAGATGCCCGCCAGCGCAATCGCCGAAGAGAGCAGAAGCAATCCTAATGTTTTTGTTTCTAACAACGCGTTCATAGAAGACTCAATCGCCCGCCCTTCAAGGTAACTTTGAAAAGCGGAGAAGGCCGGCGTGCCGACAAAGCCCAGCAGGACGGCTCCGGCCGCCAAAACGAAAAGCGGCAACGTCATCACTGCGGCGCTTTCTTTTGGACGGGCGAGGGATTGCGAATTCTTCTCCATTCCAGCGCGCAAACGGTTTTCGCCAAAGAACACGTAGGCCATTTGCCGACTCATGTAGAAGGCGGTCAAAAAGGCGCCCACAAGCCCGAAGAAGAAGGGAAGTTTCGAGAGATTCCATGCGCCGGCCGCATGGAGAACGGCGTCCTTGCTCCAAAAGCCGGAAAACAGGGGAAAGCCCGATAGCGCCAACATGCCGACGGCGTAGCAAGCGAAGGTGAAAGGCATGCATGGCCGCAAGCCGCCCAGCCGTCGAATGTCTTGCTCTCCGCGACAGCCGTGAATGACCGAGCCGGCGCCCAGAAAGAGCAACGCTTTGAAAAACGCATGCGTCAGGAGATGGAACATGGCTACGGCCGGCCCGCCTGCGCCCAAGCCCAGCATCATGTAGCCGAGTTGGGATATGGTGGAATAGGCCAAGATGCGTTTGATATCGGTCTGCGCAATGGCGACTATGGCGCCAAACAAGGCCGTCAGGCTGCCGATCCAAGTTGCGGCGGCCAAGGATTCCGAAGAATTCGCATCCCCAGCAACGGTCATCAGAGGATAAACTCTGGCCAGCAAGAATATGCCGGCGGCCACCATTGTGGCGGCGTGGATCAACGCGCTTACAGGCGTGGGGCCTTCCATTGCGTCCGGCAACCAAACGTGCAGCGGTGCTTGTCCCGATTTTCCCATAGCGCTCCAAAGAAGGAGCAACGTGATGACAGTGGTAACAGCGAAGCCGAAAAACGCGGTTTGGACACCGAGCCTCGTCAGTGAGGCTGCTTCCAAACACCCCTTGCCTTCGTCGTAAAACAAGAGCGTTCCCGAAGCGGAGGAAAGCCAAAGCATTCCAATGAAGAAGCCGACGTCGCCGATTCTGGTGACAATAAAGGCTTTTTTTGCGGCGGCTGCGGCGTTGGGCTTGTGAGTCCAAAACCCGATCAAAAGATAGGAAGCCGCTCCCACCAACTCCCAGCAGATAAATAGCAACAGCAGGCTGTTGGCAATCACCAGCCCCAACATAGCGGCGGCAAAAAAGCTCATTAGACAAAAGAACCGGGCGTATTGTTTGCCCGAAGCCATGTAGCTTACGCTGAACAGAAAAATCACGCACCCCACAAACGTCACAACGAACGCCATCACCGCCGCAAGTGGATCCAACACCCAGCCAATTTCCATAGAGGCAGTTCCCATCGAAAACCACGGGAAGTTCACCGTTTGTCGCCAGACTTCTCCTTCGCTTTTGGATTCTCCCAACGTTGCCAAAAGGGCAAGGACGGAGAGAACGCAGGAAACAGCCAACGCCCCAACTGCAAGGAAGGAGACCGCTTTTTTGCCCAACCGCGGCGCCAATACCAGCACGACCGCCGCCAGCAAGGGCAAGAAGGGAATCAACCAAAGTATGTGGACAACGTCGTTCAAAGCCAATGGGCGGGCTTGTTCAAATGACGGGTTTTCGTTTAGCCCTTCAATTCGTGGATTTTCTCAGGATCAGCCGTGCGATGATGCCGATAGACAGCGATAACCAACGCCAACCCAACGGCGGCCTCAGCGGCGGCAATGGCAATGGAGAACAAAACGAACAACAATCCGTCCAGAGACTCCGGACGAGGACCAAAACGCCAAAAGGCGATAAAGTTCAAGTTGGCCGCATTCAACATCAATTCAATTCCTGCCAGAATCAATATGGCGTTCCGTCGGATCAGAACTGCGGCCAATCCCAAACAAAACAGGAAAGCGCTCAAAATCAAATAACTGGATAGCGAATCCACGGCGCTTACGAGAGAGAAGATGGTTTGTCAGTGGATTCATCCGCCGGATTTGCCTCAGACGCTTCTTTCATGGCAATCGTGACGGCGCCAATCATGGCGACTGTGAGAAGCAAGGCAACGACTTCAAGCGGGAGGACGTATTCGGTCATCAGCCTTTCACCGATCTTTTGCACGGAAACATCGGGATCGACAGCGGCTGGCCGAAGCATCGACGATTGCCGAACGGCCCAAACTAAGCAGGCAAACACGGCGCCGCTAATGAGAAGGCCGATCCCGCGGCCCGCAGAAAAGGGAGACTCGCTCAAGCTCGGCCCTGAATTCCTCGTCAGCAAAATGGCAAATAGAATCAGAATTGTGACCGCTCCGACATAAATTAAAATTTGCGCAAAACCCAAGAATTGAGCGCCGAGTTGCAAGTAAAGCATCGAAACACCGACAAAAGCGACCGCCAAACAAAGGACGCAATGCACAATTTGACGGAAAAACACGGTGCCGGCGGCGCCAAAAAGCGCGATCAAAGCAATAAAAACAAAAGCGGCGCTCATTCTCTCAATCGGCAAAGCGATAGACCCGCCGGGCAAGCTTTGTTCTGTCAGAAGGCCTGCCCAAAAGCCAATACGGAACGGCGACGCACGGCGCGCAAAAGAGCCAGCCCAGCCAACTGCCTCTGATATGGAACCATATCGCGGCGGCGGCCAAAGAGGCCAGCGTCATCGGCAACATAAACTTCCAAGCAAGGTTCATAAGCTGATCCGTGCGCAGACGGGGAAGCGTGCCGCGAATCCAGATGAAAAGAGCGATGAGGCAGGCGAATTTACCGAAAAACCAAAACGGACCCGGAACAAAATCCAAAATAGGCAGAGGTGCGTGATAACTTCCCAAGAACAAAGTGACGGCCAGACCGCTCATAGCAAACAACCCAAGATATTCCGCCAAAAAGAAAAGCGCATATTTAAAACCAGAGTATTCCGTCATATGCCCGGCGATGATTTCGGACTCGGCCTCCGGGATGTCGAAGGGAGACCTGTTGGACTCCGCCAACGCCGCGGTAAGAAATAGCAGGAAAGCGGCAACGCCCCAAGGAGTCGCCGCGTGCCAATGCCAAAATCCGCCCGACTGCTCGGCAGCGATGACCGCCGGGGAAAGGGATTGGGACAGCATAACGACGGGAATGACGGAAAGAAGCAGAGGCACTTCGTAGCTGATCATTTGCGCAATGGCCCGCATAGCGCCGAGCATGGCGTATTTGTTTCGGCTAGACCAGCCCGCCATAAATACGGACAGTTCCGCCATGCCGCCGATGGCAAAGAAAAAGAGAACGCCGGCGTCCAAATGAACCGGCACAAGCTGCCTCCCATAAGGAAGCACGGAAAAGGCCAAGAAGGCCGGAATAACCAAAAGGATCGGCGCCAGAAAGTGAACGATTTTGTCGGCAGACCGCGGCACGACGTCTTCCTTGAAAATCATTTTCAATCCGTCGGCCGCAGGTTGCAAAATGCCCGCCGGCCCCACGCGATTCGGCCCCAAACGATTTTGGATGCGCCCCAACGCCTTCCGTTCCAGCCAAGTCGTCAAAGCAAAGAATCCCGCAAACGTACCCATTAAGAGTGGAATCGACCAAAAACGGGCAATGGACGAATGCTCTGCATCAGCCGACAAACCAATCAGGCTGTTTTGAATGTGGGGGATCCAGTTTTCCAAGGTTTATTGATTGGTTTGAGCGGATTTGTCCGTCGGCGTCTTTTGTTTTTGCGCTTTGGCGGCGGCTTTGGCTTTGGCTTTTTCAACATCAATGGCGCGGCGGGCGTCTATTGCGGCCGCTTCCGCAGGGTGAATGCGACGATAATACTGGTTGGATTTTGCCAATTGGCGCTTGTCCAAAAGCAACCCGCCAAAGCGATCGGTTTGGCTGAGTTCAAATTCCGTGTCCATCTGGATCGCGTCAAAGGGGCAGACTTCCACGCAAATTTGGCAGCTCATGCACACCGATATGTCGATGTCAAAGGCCGACGGCTGGAATTGAAGCTTCCCGACGAAGTCCGGCTTCTTCGTTTTGTCTTTCTCTATATAAATGCACTCGGGCGGGCATTCTTTCTCGCAAATTCGGCAGGCGACGCAACGTAGTCCATCCATCGGATCCTTGCCGTCGTAAACGAGGAAGGGAAAGTTGCGGGCGTTTTCTTTGGCGGGAATTTTTTGCTCCGGGTATTCGACCGTCGTCAAATAGTTTTTAGGCGAGCGAAAAGTTCCGGCAAAGTTCTTTGCCGTCTGGAGCATTCCTTGGATGATGCCGGCGCCTGTCACTTGCAAAAAATCTCTCAATTCACTCGCGCGAACCAGTTTAGCGGTCCACTTCTCCCAATACAATATCTATGCTGCCGAGGATCACGACCACGTCGGCCACGGCGTGGTTCAAGCACATGTCTTCGAGGATCGTCAAGTTGACGAGGCTGGGCGGGCGAACTCGATAGCGGTAAGGCTTAGGCGTTCCATCGCTGATGAGGTAAAAGCCCAACTCGCCTTTGGGTCCTTCAATTCTGCCATAAGCCTCGCCGGCGGGAGGGCGGAATCCGCGCAGTCTGGCTTTAGGGTTCATCACGGGGCCTTGGGGAATTTGCCGCACCGCTTGTCTCAGAATTTTGAGGGATTCCCGCATTTCAAGCATTCGGATCATGTAGCGATCGTAGACGTCGCCTACCTCGCCCAAAGGCACGCGAAAGTCGAACTGATCATAAATGCCGTACGCATCCACTTTTCGGAGGTCGTAGTTCACGCCGCTGGCTCGAAGCATCGGCCCGGAAACGCCAGCGTTCACCGCCAATTCTGGAGAAAGCAAGCCAACTTGTTGCGTTCTGGCTTTGAGGATTTCGTTTCCTGTGAGAAGCTGCTCGTAGTCATCGAGGAAGGCGGGAAACTCATCGATGAACCGTTGCGCTTGCCGCAGCCAGCCCTCCGGCAGATCGCATCGGCATCCGCCAAAGCGCATATAATTGCACATCATGCGAGAGCCGCTTAAGGATTCAAAAAGGTCGAGAATCTTTTCCCTCTCGCGAAAGGCATACATCAAAGGCGTGCCGAGAGCGCCCATGTCCATAACGAGGAATCCAACGAGGCAGGTATGATTGAGCAGGCGCGTCAGCTCGGCAAGGATTACTCGAATGTACTCGGCACGTTCCGTGGGTTGAATGCCGGCCAGCGTTTCCACCGACAAAGCATAGGCCCAGTTATTGGCCATCGAGTTGAAGTAGTCCAAACGATCGGTGTAGGGCATGGAGGCTAAGTAAGTAGCGTTCTCCGCTATTTTTTCATGGTTGCGATGCAAGTAGCCGAAAACCGGTTTCAAGCGGACGACTCGTTCCCCATCCAAGGCGACGTTCATTTGAAATACGCCGTGCGTGGAGGGGTGATGCGGCCCCATAGAGATTTCCAAAAGATCTTCCGCCGCCGGCTCGCCTTCTAGTTCGCTTTTTTTGCGAATTGTGTATATCGGCTCGGCGTTGGAAACGCCGTCAATGCTGGATTTCTGCGTCATCATGGGTTCTGCAGCCGCTGAGACTTTTCCAGAACTTTCCCGTGGGGCGTAGGCTCGTATTCGTAGTCATCCGGTTCCACATAGTCTTTGCGCATAGGAAAATCTTCAAACTCTTCCCACATCAACAACCTCCGCAAGTCCGGATGCCCTTTAAAAATCACGCCGTAAAGATCATAGACTTCCCGCTCCTGAAATTCAGCGCTTCGCCATATCTTGGCCAAAGAAGGCACGACGACTTGATCCCGGCGATCCCCAGTCCGAACGCGAAGAATGAACGGCCCTTTCCGAAGCGACACCGAGTAAAAGTGATAGACCACTTCCAAACACCCCGGAATTTTCCTTTCGACGGTTGTTTCCGTTTTCCCTTCTTTGCCCTCGCGCAACGCTTTTGTCTGGATTTTCTCTTTAATGATTTTGTCGGGCCAATCCACTCCGGTAACGTTAGAAAGATAATCAAAAGCCGGCTCGGCATCATTTCGCAACCACCAAGCAATCTCCAACAAATCCACGGCGGCTACCCGCAATGAATTTTGCTTCGACGGACTCGGATTGGGAACAAGCGAGACTTCGGCCTTCGGAAAGGCTTTCCGAATTTGTTCGAGAATAGATTCAGCAATGCTCATAGCGTCGCGCAAAGCAAGCTAAGCGAATGTTCATCTCTGAATAAAGGCGGTCATCCTGTTTGCCGTGCAGAGGGCGGACGCCACACGGCGGGATTGCTGGCCGGCGCCAAATCCTTCTTGCCAAATTCGGGAACGGGAAATTCCGACGGAGCATCGGCGCGAAGATGACGCGGCCTGCATTCTCCTTTGAGCGGCTGCGCGTCAATCTGACGTTGCAAAGTCATAAATGCATGGATCAACGCTTCCGGCCTCGGCGGACATCCGGGAATGTGAACGTCGACCGGAAGATAGCGGTCAATGCCTTTAAGCACATTGTAACCCTGTTTGAACGGCCCCCCGGAAATAGCGCAAGCCCCCATAGCAATAACATACTTCGGCTCCGGCATTTGATTGTAAAGCCGAACAACTTGAGGCGCCATTTTTTTGGTAACAGTGCCGGCAACAATCATCAAATCCGCCTGACGAGGCGAAGGACGAAAAACTTCAGCGCCAAACCGAGCCAAATCATAACGCGCCATCGTCGTGGCAATCATCTCAATAGCACAACAAGCCAAGCCAAATTGAAGCGGCCACACGGAATTGCGCCTCCCCCAATTGTGAATGCCCTCCAAAGTGGTTGTAAAAACCCCGTGCTTTTGTAGCTCGCTACGCATGCCTTCGCCCATTCTCTGCTTTCTAATCCCAGCCGTCAACGCCAGTTCAAAACCCCCTTCCCCCACGCCCACGCCAGTCCCTCCACAACCAAAAACACAAAAACCAACATCGCCAAACACGCCCCAACGGGAAGCCCAATAAACGCTACCGCAAACGGCAAAAGAAAAACAGCCTCAACCTCAAATATCAAAAAAATAATGCCATACAAATAATACTCCGCCTTAAACCGAATCCAAGCATCCCCTTGGGAAACCAAACCGCATTCATAAGTGGCGTTCTTGTCCCGACCGGGCTTGCGCGGCGCAAAAAACCTAGACCACAACCAAGCCGCGCAAAGAGGCGCCAACGCAAACCCCAAAGCCGCCAACGCAAACAACGCCAAAAACCCATATGCAGAATCCTCCATAACCAAAACCCCTCTTCCATAACGGAAAACACAACAAGCCCGCAAGCTAAACTCTTCCGCTCCCGCCACCCGCCACAACCATCTCTAATCCGATAATAGCCGTCCATAAGCCGTTCCGAAACGCTCCAAAAACCAAAAAACAAACTACCCGCCCAACCAACCTTCCCAAACGCCAAACAATCACTTTCCCAAGCAAATCCCATCAACTAGAAAATCCCTGCCCAACAAAAAATCGGAAAGAAAAAGAGGAAAAAGTTTTAGAAAAGACTTGAACTCGTCACGAATTGGGGTAAGTTGGTTGTGCGTCATCGTTTTACGGGCGTTCCTTTTTGGGTCGCCTGCTGAACGTCACAGTTCATTTTAGGGTTTCGGAGGAGGCCGCGCGCTTTCTTCGGCTCTTGGGGTAAATGAGTGGGATTTTTTCTCTCGCTTTTTTGCCTGTGAAA
Organism: Limisphaerales bacterium; assembly: GCA_965203425.1. Taxonomy (GTDB): domain Bacteria; phylum Verrucomicrobiota; class Verrucomicrobiia; order Limisphaerales; family AAA164-E04; genus UBA2970. The sequence goes on from OZ241891.1 coordinate 2,969,846, forward strand.
TGATGACGTCGGCCTGGACGTTGCCGTAAATGCGCCATTGGAACAAGAAGTTAAGAACATATTGACCGAAATACCATTATGGCAACATTACATAAGATTATGCTGGCGATTGCTAGCTCGTGGAACGACGGAACCTCTAGCCCCGCCCCGCAAGGCGACAACCGGGCTTTGAGCAACGAACCAGACGCCTTGACCGACCGCCAAGAGCAAACCTCGGCCAAAACTCCTCCGATCTTCAACCGAATCAGAAAAGGAATCGGAAAGTTTTGGATCACCGCCATTGCACTCATCCTGCTGACCTTCGTCGCTCCAAACGACGCGCAAGCGCAACAGCAAGCCATCCCTGATCCAGATTACGAAGTCTACGGTTAGGATAAGTACACCTACGAAATGGAGATAAATGGTCAATGGCATCGGGAGACTTACCAAAGTAACACCATTTACCATCCGAATGATAGAAGGAAAGAATACGCCTACCATTTTTACGTGGTACCAGCCCAACATGTGAATCCTAGGTCTAAGATGCAGACTATCAAGATGAGACAAGGAACAAGATGGTTCAAAGACGGAAGCTGGAAAAACCGCTTCAACTACGGCGTGTTTACCGATCATCCAAATCCTCCTTTTAAAAGGTCTTTTGGACATAAATATCCAGCCCGGTTTAAAAGCGGTAAAGTGTGGGCCGTAGGCACGAATCAGAGCTTGAACACTCCGCTTTTTCGCATGCATACGAGACAAACGTGGACGCATAGAACGAAAGTTGCATTTACTGCTACGCATACTACCGGAGGCAAGGTAACCTTCCTCGTCACGATAAAATACAGAGTTGATGACAGTGATGCCGACACCACAATTCAAACACCCATTGAGTTGGCCCCTGGCGAAACCACATCGATGACGTTGTCCGTTCCTGATGGCGGTACTTACGCAGACATAAAAAGCATTGATGTAACGGCAAACAGACCGCCAAATCCACCTTCAACTCAGAGATCACCTCAGAGAGCTAGCCCTGATGATTTAACGGGCAGACTGATTCCGCCCGATGTCTATTTCGGGCCGGGTACTCCCTCTGTCCCCAGAACGCCGAAGAAAAAGCCTACGCCTCCGCCAGTAAATCAGAATTAAGAACATCTACAAAATAACGAAAGAGAAAGGTATTCAGGGATGAAGACATTTATTATTTCCATGAGTTTGTTTGCGGTTGTTTTGGCTTATGTTACCCTGCGATCGCCTGCAGATAAGACGGCGACAGCGAAAAACAGCGCAACCAATTCGGAGACCGACAAAGGCCAAACGAAGGGGAAAGGACAATCGACGTTTGCGGCTTATCGCAAGACGCGCTCCGCTAGCGATGAAGATTGGGCAACAGTGAACGCTATCGCCGCTCAATACGCTCCAGTTTTGAAAGTACTGGAAGCGGAACGCAACCAACTGGAAAGGCCTCCGTCAAACGGAGGTTCCATTATCCCCGAAGTCCAGGCTGAAATCGATGCCAAACGGTTCGCTTGGGATATGGCGCAGAAAGCGATTCGGGATAAGGAGCGAGATCTGTGGGCGGAAATCTCTCCATATCTTTCTAAATACGAGTTGCGGGAGTATAAGCTGGAGCATTCTCAGACGGCTCGCGATCTGCGCGAGGAGTCGGTGTGGTTTGAGCCTAGTGAAGGCGAGTTTTTGGCTTTGTACAATTATCGCGAGAAGATGAACGACCTGTTGGATTCTAAATTTGGGGGCGATACTAAGAAGCGAGCTGATTTAGAACATTCAGCACTAATGAAGCATACTGCTATCCTATCCTCCTCCACAATTCCTCCTCAGGAAAAGATGCAGGTATGGAACGAGCAGGAGGGAGAAGACATCGACTGGTTCCGAACAATACTAGATGTTATGTCTTCTAGGAACAGAGAAGGACTCAGTTCCGAACGATGGAATGAGTTTCAATCCGGGCCGGGTCCGAGGGGACGGGCGATGATGGCAATGCACAAGGAAGAAAAGCGTCTTGAGGAGTTGTATGCGAATGGTCAGATCACGGCCGTAGATCTAGAAGTGGGACGGCTAAAACTAATCAGGCAGGATGAAATAGACATGTTCCGGGAAGACGGGGATGAAGAGCTAGCAAGAGAAGCGGAACAAGAACTGCAGGAGGAAATAGAAAGTCTGTTAGCCGAAAGACTAAAAGAATCTGAAGAGTCGCCGTAACAGTAAAATTGTAGGAGTCTGTTTTTTCAAACCGTTGGGTTTTGCCCGGCGGTTTTTTTGTTGGGTTGTTGTGGTTTTTGTTTTTTGAATTTGTTTTGGCTTGTTTTGTTCGATGTGGGATCGGTTGTGGTTTTAGCGAAGGTAGTATTGAATTTTTTTTCGGAGGAGGCCGTTGTTGGCTATCATATAGAAGCGTTCTTTGTCTTCAAGCAGGCGGCAATAGAATTCGCCGCCCGCTTGTTCTAGGATGAGTCCGGCGGCGGCGATGTCCCAAAGGCGGACGCCGCTTTCGACAAAGGCGTCCATTCGTCCAGCGGCTACCCAGCATATGGACAAGGCGGCGGCGCCCAGTATTCGCATTTTTCGGACTCTATGAACGAGGCGGTTGAAGTTGGGCAACATGGAGTCCATTGAATTTTTGGTTTTTGAGAAGCCGATGGCGAGGATGCATTCTTCCAGCCGTTGGCGCTTGCTTGCGTGGATTTTTTTTCCGTTGAGGAAGGCGGGGTTGTTTTGGGTGGCCATCCACATTTCGTCCATGAAGGGATCGTAGACGACGCCTAGCAGGGTTTCGTAGTTGGCAAAGGCGCGGTTTTGCGCGGTTTTTGGGGGTTGTTTGCGTTGGGCTTGGAGGGCTATGGAGACGCAGGCGTGGGGGATTCCGTAGGCAAAGTTGACGGTGCCGTCAATGGGATCGACTACCCAGCGGCTTTGGCCTTCGATTTGTCCGCTCCGGCCTTCTTCTCCGAGTACGGCGGTGCTCGGATGGTTGGTTTTGAGGTGGCGTTGGATTCGTTTTTGGCAGAGGACGTCTAGTTCAAGTTTGATGTCGTGTTGGCTGACGGAGTGGGCGCGTTTTTGGGAATGCAGATGGCGGCGCATTAATGCGCCTGATTCTCGGGCGGCGGCTTCGGCGGTTTGCAAGGCGGTTTGGATTTCTTGGCGGTTCATGTTCAATGATTGGGTAAAATGCAATCGGTGGTTGGTTCGTTTTCGAATTGGGTTGGGGGAAAGATGTGGAGTTGATCCACTTTTTCGTCGAATGCGGTTTGTTCGTTTTTAGAAAGCGGGCGGAGCGGCGGGCGGACGTCGCCGAAGTCAAAACCTATTCGCTTCAACAAGGATTTTCCAGCGGGCAAGGGGCCGAATTGGCGAAGCAGCGACACTAGGCGGGCGGATTGCAGTTGGCATTTGCGGGCGGTTGGAAGGTCGTTCTTTTGCCAAGCGTTGATCATTTGGCGATAGAGCGGCGTCAGGTAGTTGTAAGTGATTCCGACGGCGCCGTCCGCGCCAAGGCTCAATGCAGCCAGCAACATTTCGTCGCATCCAAAGAGCAGGTTGAGGCGGCCGTCGTCCAGCGCCTTGCAGAGTTGCCATTCTGCCAAATCCGGATTGGTAAACTTGATGCCTTGAAAGGTGGGGATGCTTTGCCGGGCTTGGCGAATAAGTTGGGAGGCAGGAAGATTGAGGCCGGTCATTTGTGGAATGTCGTAGCCATAAAACGGCAGGCTAGGCGCCGCTTGGGCGATTGCGGCCAAAAAATGGACAAGGGATTGGGGAGAATCCGGTTTGAAGTAACTGGGAGAAACCGCGCTTAAAGCGTCCGCCTTCAATCTTTCGGCGTGGGCGGCCAGTTCGATGGCATGGGCAAGGCAGTTGTCGCCGACGTGCAACACTGTTTTCAATCCGTGTTTGCGGGCGCTCTTGACCCAAGATTCGGCGGTTCGCATCCGCTCGGCAAGGGTCAGCGAGGCAAACTCGCCGGTTGTCCCGCATACGAAGACGCCGTTTGCGCCCGCCGCCTTCAGGCTTTTGGCGAATCTTTCAATCAAGTTTAAGTTCAACGAAAGGTCGGGATAAAACGGCGCAAACGGAGCGGCAATCAAACCGCGCAAGAGTTTGTTTTTGTCATTCATTGGCCGGCAAGGATGAACACAAATAAGCATCGCTTGGCTCCGCGTTTTTGCGACGGTCTGCCAAAATCGACAAGATCACCGCCCATAAGCTCGCAAATAACGTTCTACGCAACATTGACAAAATATCTCGCCGCCAAGCGGATTCTGGCATTAGCTTTCAGCAAAAAACGGACGCAAAAGCGATTCCCAAAAAGATTTCACAATTTCCAGCGAAAAGAAAGCAAGATCGGCAATCATTTTTTCATCAGCCTTTGTTCGCAACCTCAGTTCATAGCATCCTTTCTTCGCTGGAGATTTTTTGCGGAGGATTTTGGCCGCAATCACAACGAGAGGCCGCAATCCATCGGACGATTTTGCCGTGCGATCCGGTGAAGGCCAGCCGTTCCAATTCGTCGGGAAGAATCCATCGGTAAGATTCGCCGAGATTGCAAAACCCTCCTCTCACTTCCGCCGCATACACTTTGAGCGTGATTCGGTGGACGGTGATGGAATGTTTGATTTCGCCCAAGATTCGCAAAGAGTCCGGCGACTGCCCCCAAACCTTTTCCAACCACTGAAAACCGCCCGGATCGCCGGCGTCCGCTTCGTTGGATGGAAACTCCCAAAGCCCGCCGTTGATTTCCTTCGCCGCTCGCCGGCGAACCAGAAACCTTCCTCGTTTGCGAAGCACAACGGCCACATGATTCCGCCGCACGCTTTTGCGGCGTTTGCCCAAATTCGGCAAAGACTCCGCCAAACCGTTTTTCCTTGCCCGGCAAATTCGCCGCAGAGGGCAAAGATCGCAGAGAGGCCGGCGCGGCAGGCAAACCGTCGCGCCAAGTTCCATCAAAGCTTGATTGAAGTCGCCGCAAGGATTGGGCGTTTGATTTGGAGAACGTTGCGTTTGGGAAGGACTCGGCTTTCCAGTTCGAGAGGCACGGAGGACAAGAACCTCTGCCCTATTCCACAAGCGCCGTTTCACTTCGGAACGCTCCACGCAATCCGCAACTCCATCCACTCGACACAGCACGCGGATCACGTTGCCGTCCAGCGCTGGCCTAGCTTGACCGAAGGCGATGCTGGCAATTGCTCCCGCCGTGTAGGGTCCAATGCCCGGCAAGGCCAGAATGTCCTCAAACTGTTCAGGGAACCTTCCCTCGTGGTTCTCTTGAATTGCCTGAGCCGCCTTTCGAAGATTGCGAGCGCGGGCATAGTAGCCCAAGCCTTCCCACAGCTTCAGCACCTGATCCGAATCGGCCTTTGCCAAATCGTCGACCGTCGGCAAGCTCGCCAACCAGCGCTTCCAATACGGAATGACCGTGCTTGCGCGAGTCTGCTGCAGCATCACTTCCGCAATCCACGCTCCATAAGCGTCCACGCCCCGCCGCCAAGGCAAATCGCGGGCATTTCGGCGATACCAACGCAGCAGGTTTTTGACAACGGCCGAAGTTTCAGGCATTATTCTTTGCTTGTCGTTATTGCCATGAATCACGATCCAAACAAAGAGATAACTACCTACACCTGCAAACTCAATTCCAAACAAGGCCGCTTGCTCTCCCGCATCCTCAAACAAAAAGGGTATTCCTTTCATTCACTGGCCTACGCCGATTTTGCTGCAAGACGCGAAAAGATCAACGTCGCGCTCTACCGCAGCGGCAAACTTCTCGTTCAAGGAAAGGGAACGCAAGACTTTGTCCAATTCATTCTCGAACCCGAAGTCACCGGCAAAGCAGAACTCGGCTACAAAGACATCCACAACCCCGAACGCCTAACACCTCGGCTGGGCGTCGATGAAAGCGGCAAAGGCGACTTCTTCGGCCCCCTTTGCATAGCCTGCGTCTACGTCAATGAACCAGTCACCCAAGCCCTCGAATCAGAAGGCATCCAAGACTCCAAACAAATTTCTTCCCACAAGCAAATCGCCCAACTCGCCAGAAAAATTGTCCAAACGCCCGGCTGCGTCTACAACGTCGTAACCATCGGCAACGAAGCCTACAACCGCCTTTACAAAAAAATGAAATCCATCAACCGCATCCTCGCTTGGGGACACGCCCGCGCCATTGAAGACCTCATGGGACGAAAACGCGAGATGTCCCCGCCGCCCCATTTTGCCCTCAGCGACCAATTCGTTAACAGCAAAACCGTCATCAAAAACGCCCTCATGACCGCCGGCAAACAAATCAAACTTATTCAACGGCACAAAGCAGAATCAGACCTCGCTGTCGCCGCCGCCTCCATCCTCGCTCGGCGCGAATTCCTCCGATGCCTCCAAAAAATGGAAAAACAATACAATCTTCCCTTCCCTAAAGGCGCCGCCAAAACCGTCGATGCCGCCGCTAAACAATTCCTAGAAATCCACAACGCCGAGAAATTCGGCAAAGTCGCCAAACTCCACTTCCGCAACGCCGCCCGCGCCTTAGGAAAACCCGAACCCCCTCAAAAACAACGCCCGCAACGACTCCCCAAACCCTAAACCCAGCCAACTGCCACCACCCCACGAGCCGCAAAACAATGCAAGAACCTTGCCTATTCCGCTTCTTCATTTCCAATAACGCCCTTTCCCAATTCAAGACACTCGGCTGGGATCCCATTCAATTTTTCCCACAACATGAAAACTACTGAACTCTACGAAAAACAACTCGTTTTAAATTCAGATTTGCGAAACGGGAGAAACACAAGAGAATACGGCCTGATTGCCTGTTTGGATTTTTAGGAAATATATTAGTTATACGCTTCCATTTGCGTCGGTGGTCACATCGGCGTCAAGTCTCTAGTCCGATATTTTTCGGAAAAACTTTAAGTATTTTTGGAATCTTGTTTTTCTTGCAGAAGTCTGCTATTTTATACTATCCTCCGTTCGGAACTGTTATGAGTGTATAAACATGGGACTTGGTTTATTATGCATCCCGCTGCCGCGAAAAACAGCGCTAAAAAAAGAAGTATGAATCGATTCTGGATCGTTCCGTGCCTCTCAATTTAGCATCTCGAAGGCGTTTTAGAAAAGAAAAACAACGTTGGTGAGAATAGTCAGGAGAGTTAAGTAAATTATCGCAAACCTGAATTCATTCTCTGTAAATTAGTCACAGTTTGCTGGCTTCCTATAGATTGATTGATTTTGAGTTTTTGTTTTGAAAAGGAAAAATAACAATCCGATTCTCGGCAGCGCAAAGGCCAGAAGGGAGGAATGCTCCCAACGCCAGGGTAGGAAATCATCCCTTTGAAAAAAGTGACTATCAATTTGAAATCCCTCGATTGGGTATCTTATGACGTCATGCATGTTGAAACAAAATCTTTCTAAATTAAGAATTCGGGCAAAATGAATTGTTTTCTATTTGCTTCTACGGCGGCAGTTTTTTAGAGAGTAATTATATCATTCCGCTTGCTCAGCAGTCATGCCTTCGGAGATCCTCAACATCCAACTCAAACTCTAAAAACTCAACCCTTCTGATACATCTCCTCCCTCTAAACCTGCTTCAACCAGCGCTCCTTGCACGATTCTCCTCCCTTTTGGCATGGCCTCCTCAAAGGCAGAATACCAGCCCGTTGCAGAGAATGTCGAACCTCTATAACTATCTATAACCAATAGAGCTTTGAAGCCAAACGCTTTTGCATCGCCTTTGAGAACAACTTGCCTCCTCGCGCAAGCCAAACGCCGCTTCTTTCCTTTGCGCGGAGGCCTCCACCCCTCTCGCATTCCAATAAATAGAATAAAAAGCCCCTTGCCTCCGCAAACGCAGGCCGCAGAAAACAGACAAGCCCTTTTGCCTGTTGGTTATCCAAGCACCCAGCAGCCGCCCCCTCGCAACAAGAGGTCGTCTTGCAGAAAACAACGACCCAGTTAATGAGGGGGATAATGGAATTCTGTTCTCAAGGAGGGAACTTGCCTGCCTCAATGCAATTCCAAAGACATTCCCGCCGCGCTCGCCACCATAACAAAGAAAAACTGACGCTTTCCAACCCGCCCAGCATCTTCTTCAAAAAACAATCTCGTTGCTTGTCCCAATGCAGTCTCGAATCTGATTGTCTTCTGGGATGCGCGGACCCAATCACGCCCCACCAGCGATGCAGGGAATCCCCCTAAATTCAGTCTTATGCCCCCTACAAGGGAGAGACCCCTCTATGAGACGCCGGACAAATGAAAACACTTTTCAGAGCGCCCTTCTTACCTGTTCCCTAGTCATAACCACAATCTACGAACTTGCCAGTGGCATGCTTCGTCTCTCCTCCCGGAGACGGGGCGCAACATCTCCTTAGCAGAATCTTGGGGTGAAGAACGGCGTCTTTGCCAAACGCTCGCAAGCTTGAAAAACCATCCCATAATTATCATCTCTCCCACTCTCATAAATCGCCTGACTCAAACCAACCATCGATGGATTTTCTATGTTCTATGTTGTTTCCATCCCTAGAACATAAATCTTCCAAAGTTCAAGTTGGATTTCAAATTCCCTAAGGGCTTGCTGTCCGCCGGCTAGGTCTGGCAGGGGAAGAAGAGTCTTTTTGGTTATTAGAGTTTGTGGGGAGGGCGGTCAAAGGGCTTATAGTTGCGGGTTGAGCCAAAGGGTCAACTTTTTATAGTAGAGGTCGTTTACGATGGAGGCTGTCGATGTCGCCGGGCTGCTTTGCGCTTGGGGGGAGAAGATGTTTTTGGTAGGGAGGAGTAACAAGCCGGCGAGGATGCCGATGATCGCAATGACGATGAGCAGTTCGATCAAAGTGAAGGCAAGCGCCTTGCGTCCGGGATTTTTGAATTGTTGCAACATACAGCCAAATTCTGCACTCGCTGAAAAATCTCGCAAGAGTTTTCTTACAAAAGGCGGATATTTTTGTCTGAATCAAACAAACAAAGATCTAGTTGGCGTTTGGCGAATTCAACAAGTTTCTCCGGCAACGGGAGAAATTATGATTGACGCCGATGATTTGGATTTGTAATGTTTTCCCGCAAAAAGTTTTATGTCGAATTCGTCCATTAACAACGCATCGGTTGACGGTCAAGGGGAAACATCCGGGCAAACGGGAAGTTCCAGCCAAACAGAGGCAACCAGGTCCGAACAGAAATCGTCTTCCAGCTCCTCGTTCATCAGCAGTGCGCTCGATCAGTATTGTCGTGAACTCGAATCGCTGAGGAATTCTTTTCGACAAGTGATGACTCTTTTGGGAATGCTTTTCATCAAAACAAACAAGGAGATGGGAAAGTTTATCGACGACTACGGAAAAGATAAAGTAAAGGAATTGTCCGCAATCAAGTTCACTTTAGACGTGGATAAAATGGCAGACTTTGATCGATTAAGAAAAGAGATGAACAGTGTTCGATCCGCAACTCGACTGATGCCGCGGAATTTTATTGTCGCTCTGATTTGTTGTTACGATTCCTTCTTTGGGAAGATTCTTCGATATATTTTCATGGTTCGGCCGCAAATTTTGGATTCCTCGGAGCGAACTTTAAAATACTCCGATCTTTTGGAGTTTGCCGATATTCCTGAGGCTCGGGAATATCTCGTTGAAAAGGAAGTAGAATCTGCGATCCGTAAAAGCCATGTTGAACATTTTGCTTGGCTGGAAAAGAAATTGAAAACTTCTTTCAATAAAAATCTCCGCAGCTGGCCGGATTTTGTAGAGCTAACAGAACGTCGGAATCTTTTTGTTCACACGGATGGAGTTGTCTCATCCCAGTATCTTCAAGTCTGTAAACAGCATAAATGTGACATGGATACTAATATCAAAACTGGAATGCTTCTTGATGTTTCAAAAGAATACTTCGAAAATGCTTACAGATACCTTTATGAGATTGGGTTTAAATTGGGGCATGTAATTTGGCGGAGGTTGTAAAAGGAAGAAATCGCTCAAATTGATTTAAATTTGATTAAACAATCTTATGATCTAATTGCTGGTGGAGACTATGAAATGGCGGCTCGAATCCTGAAGTTTTTTACACAGTCTCAGATGCCGCATGAGAATGATTCTAACTTTCGTATTTTGATGATCAATTTGGCCCAAAGCTATAAATGGCAGAAGAACGAATCCAAGACTAAAGAAGTACTTAGTCGATGCGATTGGTCTGCGAGCGAGGAACGATTCAAGTTGGCGGTTATGGTTCTTCAAGATAAATGGAATGAGGTATACAGAATTATGCGTCGTCTGAAGCATGACAATAATTTTTCGAAATCACATTACAAGGAGTGGCCGTTGTTTAAAAAGCTTCGTGAAGAACCTGATTTCTTGGAAGTTTACAAAGAATGTTATAGGGAGACTTTTCGCATTGAGGGAGAAGTTTCCGGATGGAAAAGGGAATCTGCACATGATAAAGACGCAACTAAATCCGCAGATTCTAGCGCATCATAATCTGCTTAATCAATTGTGTCTGCTTTTTTGCAAGCGGCGAGTGGAGGCGGGGCTGGCGGAGGATTTTTAGAAGGGATATTGCGGCTTGTTTGTTTGCTCTGGGTTGGGGTAGGTTAGAAGTGTTTATGGGGGTGGATAGCAGTATTTTTCGGGGGTGCATTCCGGCTTTGATGACGCCTTGCACGGCGGCACGGGAGCCGGATTATGAGGCGTTGGTATCGACGGCGGTTTCCTTGATCGAGGCGGGGATGCGGGCGGTGGTGTATTGTGGGTCTATGGGGGATTGGCCTTTGCTGACGGACATGCGGAGGCAGGAAGGGGTGAGGCGATTGGTGGAGGCGGGAGTGCCGGTGATTGTAGGCACGGGGGCGCAGAATTCAAAGGCGGCGGCGGCGCATGCGGCGCATGCCAGAGAAATAGGATCTAAGGGGTTAATGCTGATTCCGCGGGTGTTGTCGCGGGGGGCATCGGCGGCGGCGCAGCGGGCGCACTTTGCGCGGATTCTCCAAGTGGGCGGAAATCTGCCGGCGATTATTTACAACAGTCCGCATTATGGTTTTGCGACGAGGGCGGACTTGTTTTTTGATTTGCGGCGGCAGTTTCCGTCGTTGGTGGGATTTAAAGAGTTTGGGGGGGCGAAGGCGCTGAGCTATGCGGCGGAGCATATCACGCATAAGGAAAGAGGGTTGGCGTTGTTGGCGGGAGTGGATACGCAGGTGTTTCATGGTTTTGTGCATTGCGGCGCGGTGGGGGCGATTACGGGGATTGGAAACGTGTTGCCGCAGGAGATATTGCGATTGGTGAGGTTATGTGAACGGGCGGCGGGGGGGGATGTAAAAGCGCGGCGCCATGCTTGGGAATTAAATGAAGCGTTGTCGGTGTTGGCAAGGTTTGACGAGGGGCCGGACTTGGTATTATACTATAAACACTTAATGGTGGAAAGAGGCTGCAAAGTGTTTCAACGACACTTCGATGAGACGGACGAGTTGGGTCCGAGTCAGAAGGCTTTTGCTTCCGCTCAGTTGCGGTTATTTGAGAAGTGGTGGGAAGGCTGGCCGGGAAAGGCGGATGTGTGATGCGGGTTATTGATTCTCATACGGCGGGGGAGCCGACGCGGTTGATTGTGGAGGGCGGGCCGGATTTAGGAACGGGATCGATGGCGGAACGGCGGGAACGGTTTGCTAGTGAATTTGATGTTTATCGGCGCACGGCGATTTTGGAGCCGCGGGGGGCGGATGTTTTGGTAGGTGCTTTGTTGTGTGAGCCAGAGGATGCTTCGTGTGCAGCGGGTGTGGTGTTTTTCAACAACGTCGGCTATCTAGGAATGTGTGGGCATGGAATGATTGGCACGGTTGTGTCGTTGGCGCACATGGGGCGCATTCGGCCGGGGAGTCATTGGTTGGAGACGCCGGTAGGGGTGGTAAAGGTGGATCTTTTGAATTCTAATGAGGCGACTATTGAAAATGTGCCAAGTTATCGGCATAGAAAAAGAGTGGGGGTGGAGGTTCCTGGAATGGGTATAATCACGGGGGATGTAGCATGGGGAGGCAACTGGTTTTACTTGGTAGAAGAGATTCCTTATCCGTTGCGATTGGCGAACGTCGGAGAGTTGACGGAGGCGGGACGGCGCATCCGGGAGGCGTTGCGGAAACATGGTGTTGTTGGGAAGGGAGGAGGCGAGATTGATCATATAGAGTTTTTTGGACCCCCGGAGGCCTCCGATGCGCATAGTCGGAATTTTGTTTTGTGTCCGGGAAACGTGTATGATCGGTCTCCGTGCGGGACGGGAACGAGCGCCAAGTTGGCTTGTTTGGCTGCGGAGGGGAAGTTGTCGCCGGGCGAGGTTTGGGTGCAGGAGAGTATTGTTGGGAGTCGTTTTGAGGCTCGTTATCGGCGAGATAAGGCGGAGCGGGTGATTCCGCAGATTACCGGTCGGGCGTATGTTTGCGGCGAAGGGGTTTTGTTGCAGCATCCGGAGGATCCGTTTCGGGAGGGGATTATACCACAACATTCTCGTGAGAAACGGTGAATCGGTTTTGATTGTCGGCGGAGGCGTGGTAGGCATTGCGTGCGCTCATTATCTGAGGCGGGATGGTTGGCGGGTGACGGTGATTGAGAGGGGTTCGCTGGCGGGAGCTTGTTCTTATGCGAATTGCGGTTTTGTTTGCCCAAGCCATGTGTTGCCGTTGACTGAGCCGGGAGCCGTTCGCTTGGCCGTCCGCTCTCTTTTCAAGCCAAACGCACCGTTTCGAGTGCGCCCGCAGTTTCGTCCGGCTTTGTGGCGTTGGATGTGGGAGTTTGCCCGGCGCTGTCGGCATCGGGCAATGCTGGAGGCTGCGGCGCCTTTGAAGGCAATTTTGGATTCGTCTATGACGGAGTATCGGCGTTTGGTGCGCGAGGAGAAGCTTGTTTGCGAATGGCGCGAGGATGGATTGCTTTACGTACTGCGGACGGAAAAGGGGATGGCTGGTTTTGGGAAGACTGATGAGTTGCTGAGAAAAGAGTTTGGAGTTGCGGCGCAGCGGATTGAGGGAAAAGACTTGTCGGATTTTGAGCCGGCACTTCGGCCGGATTTGGCCGGAGGGTTCTTTTATTCAGGCGACGCGCACTTGCGGCCAGATGCGTTGAGTCGGAGTTGGATTCATAGACTGCGACAAGAGGGAGTGGAGTTTGTTACAGACTGCGAGCTGCAACGAATTCGCAAGCAAGGGAATCGAGTCGTTGCGGCGCAGACTTCGCGCGGAGAAATGTCGGCGGATCAATATGTATTTGCGCTTGGGGCGTGGAGCGCAAAGTGGGGGCGGGAGTTGCGTTGTTCCATTCCGGTCGAGCCGGGCAAGGGGTATTCCGTGACCATGCAGAGTCCTTCTCTTTGCCCGGCGCATCCGCTTTTGTTTCCCGAACACAAGGTGGCGGCAACGCCTTTTGCGAACGGTTACCGACTGGGATCGATGATGGAGTTTGCCGGGTTTGACGAAACGATTGCCGAAAAGCGAATTCAACAATTGCGAACTTCGGCCGAGACGTATCTTTTGGAGCCGCACACTTCCCAAACGCGGGAAACTTGGTTTGGCTGGCGGCCGATGACTTGGGACAGCCTGCCAATCATTGGGCAAACGCCACAGTTGCAAAATGCGTTTTTGGCTACGGGGCATAATATGTTGGGTTTGAGCATGGCGCCGGGAACGGGTCGTTTGCTGTCAGAACTGATGCGCGGGCAAAAGACGCATATCGACGCCGGCGCTTTCCGGCCGAACCGATTCTCGGCGGCTGGCTAGCTTGTTTCCCGTTCCCCACTTTGCGGTTCTGGCGTGCAGTTTTTCCCAAAAGGAAGGGAAGAAAAGATGAAGTCCATTGTTCTTTCTCGCATGAATGGGAGACAGTCGCCCTATGCGGATGGCTGAAGCATTCGCGCCCGAATTGCTCGGTTTTTGAAAGCAGAGCCGGCCTCCGTCCCAAGTTTCTCTGTTTTTACTCGTCTAGGCAAGTTGGATACCAGCCCCGATCATTCCGCATTTTTGCAGAATGGTTTTAAAAGCTTGCGCTCCCGATGGCTTTCCGCTTTTCTTTTGGCGCAAATGAGAACATTGAGAACGATAAAGACGATCGCCATCGCTTGCCTCTTTTGCCTCCAAGCAAAAGCGCAACTTTACATCGACATCTATCCAAGCCAAGACAACCCCGACAGCCAAACTCTCTTTGTTTTTTCCACAAGACTCGCCAACGCAAATTACGGAAGCACCATTCGAAGCAGCGGAAACTTCCACCGACGAGATTCTTGGAAAATCGCTAGTTGGATGAGTAATAGCGACGTTACAAGACTTTACACCACCAACAAGCCAACCAACCAACTTTTCAATCTTACTCCTTTGTTTTCCAGCACCAACAACCCGAAAGACATCGAGTCCGTGAGAGTAAGGGTGCGAGGACCTGTGAGGGAGAACATACATTTGGCCCCTTCACCACCAATCGCATCTGGTTTTCCTCCGCCGATACCAACGCGCCGACAATCCAATCCAGTGATAGCACCACCACCACCACATACTTTGCCACCAGAACGAACAAAACCATCGGCAAGATATTTATGAACGCCGGCAGTGCCGATGATGAAATGGGAATACGAGGCACGCCCGGCAACAATTTAGTTTACTCCAACAGGCATTCTATCCGCTGGGAAGGCTCTGGTATCATAGACAAACCCATCAGCGACTTTTTCCCTACACCGAGTTATACCAGTTTGTATTCCAGTTTTAGCAGGTTCGATTTCAATTCCAAAGCACCGGCCCCTTACTTCGGTAACGTCCAAATGAACATTCACCCCCGAGTCATCCCTGAACCTGCGGAATATGCTTTGGTGTTTGCATTGGCTTCATTGGCTTTTGTGATTGTCCGCCGTCGTTTTCCGCCGAGCCTGAGAACCCGAGGCCATGAACAACGAGGAGATTATATTTTACCTGCAGTGCCGGATTGACGATTTGAAGATTGAGGCGGCGCATTTGAGGGAAAAGCAAATCTACTTTCTAGGCGAGAACGCCGACAACGAAGTTCCCGGGGAAACGATGATTGACGTGCTGGAAAATGAAATATCCATTCTAAAAGAGATTGAAGAGAAAGAGCGGGCTGAAGAGAAAGAACGGACAAATCCAAACGAAATCCAACCCGCCGAATGAACTCTGACCGCTTGGCCTTGGCGCCATCCTGCTTATTTTCCCTCGTAAAATTCATGTTCAATTTCCTTTTCTGATTCGTAGGAAGGCGGCGTGTCGGGGAATGCCGTTCTTTGTTCTGCCGTTGAACTGGTAGGTAACAACGGCGCCAATCTCCAAATCATCGGCACAGGTGAGGCGGAACTCATGTCCTTCGGCATCTCGCACTTTGACGGACTGCTTGCCGTTCTGGTGACCGGCGATGACGGTAGCCTCATCGTCTTCTAATGGCTTGAGTTTCAAAAGCGATTCGTGGCGGCCGGGAATGTAAGGCGCGCTGATTTTGCGGAGCATCAAGCCTTCTCCGGCGGCGTCTACCACTTGGCGCAGCTTTTCATTCAGCTGGGCATGCGAGGCGACGGTGGTCTGTTGGACGAGCATTACCCAATTGGGAACATGGGCAAGCGTCTTCTTCAAAACGGCCAAGCGGTCAAGGAAGTCGCCGGCAACTTGCGGCGCGTCAAAGCCGACGATTAGCGAGCGGCGACGGGAAGCGCATGCGTGGTTGTCTTCCTTGCTTTGTCAATCTGTTTGGTGATTTCCACCGCAAGTTCCAAAGCTTGCTGGGCAGATTCGCCGGAAACAACGGGGGCTTGGCTGGCTTGCACGCATTGAATGAAGCTTTCCAGTTCCAGTTTGAGCGGCTCTTCCTTTTTGATGGGAACCGGCTCGCGGACAATGCGGCGGCCGGCGAACTGGCTGACGATGCTTTGTTTCTTGCGCTTTGCGGCCAGCAGTTTGCGCAATAGGGAAGATTCCTTTTCGTCTTCCCGCGCCATGCGGCAGAGATAGCCTTCTTGTTTGCCGTAGTCCAACGAGACGTAGCAGGCCGGTCGGCCGTCGCTGAACACGCGGATTTTGCGCATCTTATCGGGGCTGACTCGGCTGGCGGTGAGGTTGGCAATGCATCCGTTTTGGAAGCGAATTCGGGCGTTGGCGATGTCTTCGGACGCGCTCAAAACAGAAAGGCCAACGCCTTCCACGGAAACGGCGGGAGACCGCACAAAGGCAAGAGCGACGTCCAAATCATGAATCATG
The DNA here is from genome assembly GCA_965203425.1 of Limisphaerales bacterium. Taxonomy (GTDB): domain Bacteria; phylum Verrucomicrobiota; class Verrucomicrobiia; order Limisphaerales; family AAA164-E04; genus UBA2970. The sequence goes on from OZ241891.1 coordinate 2,986,023, forward strand.
AGATCCAAAACGACGCCGACGTCCGTGCTCCGGGCGGGAAAGGGGGAAAGCCGATGGGCTTCGATGAAACGAGGCTGGGAAACTTCTTTTTGGAGGTATTGAAAGACCGGGTTAAATCGTTCGACGTGGCCGACTTGAAGAACTTTGCTTCGTTCCCGGCTGAGGTCGACTAGTTCGGCGGCTTGAGAAGGCGTCTCGGTCATCGGTTTTTCGACGAGGACGTGTTTGTTTTGTTGCAAGAGATATTTAGCGAGGCCGAAGTGAGTGGCGGTGGGAGTGGCGACGCTTGCGGCTTCGCTTTTGGCGGCGAGATCTTCCAGCGTTGGAGCAACGGGAACTTGATATTGTTTGCCAACGGCTTCGGCGGCGGACGGGTTTTGATCGTAAATCCCGCAAAACTCCACAACGCCGGCGCGATCCATCTCAGCGTAAAGACGCGCATGCTGCCGCCCCAAAGCACCAACGCCAACGACGGCTGCTTTGATTGGTGCTAGCATACGGCTTTCAGTTTATGCGAGATTTCTAGTTTTTAGCGAGTTGTTTCTCTGGGAATCGCTTTCAATCTTGCGGCGGGACGACGGCTTGCGTAATCTGTTTGATTCCGATGATTTTTGCCGAGACAATTTTGTCGGTTTCTGCGGCCCTTGTGTTGGGTTATTTGCTGGGGTCGATTCCTTTCGGCTACTTGCTGGGGCGATGGAAGGGAGTGGATTTGCATCGGGAAGGAAGCGGGAACATCGGCGCGGCCAACGCCGTGCGGGTTTTGGGCAAATCGGCCGGCTTGGCGGTCTTGATTCTCGACGCGCTAAAAGGAGTGTTGGCCTGTTGGTTGGCAAGCTCGGAAACGGGGCAAATCGCGGCCGGCTTGGCGGCGGTTTTGGGACATAACTTTCCCTGCTGGCTTCGCTTCCAAGGCGGGAAGGGAATCGCCACTTCGGCTGGAGTGTTGTTGATTTTGACGCCAAAAAGCCTGGCCATCGCCGTGGGAGTCTTTCTGATTTTAACAGCGGCAACTCGAATCGTTTCGGTTGGCTCGTTGGGCGCCTCCGTTGTCTTGCCGTTTGCCGTTTGGCTTGTTGAAGGTTGGGGAAAATTGCTGGCCGCAACTGCGCTGATGGGACTGCTGGCTATTTACCAACACCGCGACAATCTAAAACGCTTGCGAGCGGGAACCGAACCGCGCTTGGGCAAAAAAAAGAAAGGAAAAACACCATGCGAGTGACCGTTCTGGGCGCCGGCGCTTGGGGAACGGCGCTGGCCAAACTCGCCGCTGAAAACGGCCACCCAACCACGCTTTGGGCGCGAGACGCAAACTTGCTTCAAGCGATTGCCGCCAAACGCGAAAACAAACGGCGCCTGCCCGGCGCGCCTTTGCCCGAAACTCTGCGCACAGAGCCGCAACTGCGCCGTGCCTGCAACGAAGCGGAAATTCTAGTTGTCGCCATTCCTTCCAAAGCATTCCGCGAAGTCATGCGGCAAGCGGGTGCCTTTTCCGGCCCGGTGGCCACCGTAACCAAAGGGATCGAATACGACTCCGGCTTGACCATGAGCGGCGTTCTCCATTCCGAATTGGCAAATGCCGTTCCAGTCGCCTTCTCCGGCCCAACCATCGCCCAAGAAGTCGCCGCCGGAATGCCGTCCGCAGGCGTGGCCGCCAGTTCCAAACCCGAAGCCGCCGCCGCCGTCCAAAGCCTTTTCCATCGTCCGGCTTTTCGCGTTTATTCTTCCAGCGACGTGTTGGGCGTGGAACTGGGCGGCGCCTTGAAAAACATTATCGCCATCGCCGCCGGCGTGGGAGACGGGCTTGGATTTGGCAACAACAGTAAGGCCGCCCTTCTGACCCGCGGCATTGCCGAAATCCGTCGGCTCGGCACTGCCGCCGGCGCCAAGCCGGAAACCTTTGCCGGGCTTTCCGGGCTGGGAGACCTCACGGTGACCTGCTTTTCCCCGCTCAGCCGCAATCGTTGCTTTGGCGAACAACTGGGGCGAGGCAAGCCGGCGGATGCAATTCTGGCCGAAAGCCATTCCGTTGTGGAAGGAGTGGCCACCGCTCCTTCCGCTCGCCAACTGGCAAGGCGACTGCAAGTGGACACCCCCATTATTGACGAAGTTTACGCTATGCTTTGCCAAGGCAAAGCCGCCAAAGATGCCCTTCACTCCCTGCTCTTGCGCGAAACCAAACACGAAGATTAATTCCGTCACAAACACCAATCTCCAAACTGCCAATCGTCCAAAATTGCGAATTGCAAATCATTAGCTGCGAATCGCCTCCCGAATGCGTTGCAACAAAACCGCATAATCCTCCACCGCTGGAAACTGCGGAAACTGTGCCTTCACATTCTCCGGCGCGCGAAACAAAAACCCGGCGTCCGCTTCCTGCAACATTGTTATATCGTTGAACGAATCTCCGGCCGCGACCACTTGATAATTCAGCGAATGAAACGCCGCCACCGCCTTTTGCTTTTGATTCGGTTGCCGAAGCCGATAGCGCACAATTCGATCCTCTTCCACTTCCAAGCGATGGCAAAAAATCGTCGGCCAACCCAACTGCCGCATCAAGGGCTTGGCAAATTCCTCAAAAGTGTCCGAGAGAATAATCACCTGCGTAAAAGATCGAAGCTCGTCCAAAAACCCCCTTGCTCCTTCCAAAGGCGAAAGAGTGCCGATCACTTCTTGAATGGCCGAAAGCGTCAAGCCGTTTGCGTTCAAAACTTCCAGCCGGCCTTGCATCAACTCGTCGTAGTCGGGAATATCTCGCGTCGTCAGTTTTAGTTTTTCAATGCCGGTCTGGAGCGCAAAAGCGATCCAAACCTCCGGCACTAAAACCCCTTCCAAATCCAACGCCACAATCACCTGCTTATTCATAAAACGATTTCTATATCTCTTTCTGTCGTTGACCGCCAAAACCCTATACCTTATACAACACCGCTTGGCCAGAGAATAAAAAAGCCCTCGGCAAAGTTTCCCTTCGCCAAGGGTTGCAACGCAAGAATTACAGTTTTGAAACTACTTAATCAGCAACCGATCGCCGGGTTTTAGTTCCTTTTCGTACTTTTGGTTGTAGGCAAATGCTACCCTGCGCATTTCCAAAAAACCTTCCGCGGGGATTTCGTTGATCAAGCACTTTTGAATGGCCCGAGCTTGTGCTACTGAAATCCGCAGATGACCGGGATTGGCGTAATTCCTCGTCAAATCGCCAAGGATGCGTCTTTTTAGGCTTTCCGATTCTTCGCCCCAAGTGACGTCCATGATCTGGGGATAGTACATATTTGGGGAGGCTTTTACTGTGTTTTTCTTATAAATTGCATTCGGGTCATATGTTTTGGCGTGATGATATCTTCGAAGCGTGTTGAATGTCCATCCGAGCGTGATGGTGTCGCCAGCTTTTTCTTCTCCGACTTCTTCTTTGATGATGTCGTACATCTGCTCAAATTCTTCGGTATACGGCAATCGGCTTTTGTAAAAACTGCGCAAGAATCCGTGATTCTTCACTAGTCGTTTCATTTCCTTGTTTGCAGGGAATGCATCGGGGTTGAAGGTAATCTCTGGATGGAAGGTGGGGTTGAACGGAAATCGTTCTTCCCAATCTTTTCTGCTTTTCCACAATTCGTCCTTATCCTCTTTTTGCTTTGGGTCATTGGCAATAACGGGATCGGAAGTTGCTTGCTCGCTTTGTGGAGAAAAGACGGACACCGGCATGATCACAAGATTGGCGAGTGCAACGACGGCGAATCCGCCATAAAGGATTTTGTCTGTTTTGCTCATTGAGCCTATCTTCTTTCTTCTCTTTCAATATCGGCTTGCTGTTGCGCGTGATATTTTGCCCACTCTTCCATAAACTCCATCTCGCGCTTTTCTAGACGCTCGCTCTCAGCTATGTTTTTGTTCATTTGCTCTTCACTAACGAATTCAACGCCGTACAAGTTTTTCAACCGATCTTGTTGTTTCGGATCATGCATTAGTTTGATCTGACGCATCGGATCAATGCCCATCTCCAATCGAGCCATGAAAACCGAAAAACCGGTGCGGGAAAGAATGTCGTCGAGAACTTGTTTTCCAAACTCTTTTTCAATCCGATCCCGGAATGTTTTGGCTATTCGTCTCTGCTCATCTGAATCTATCTGAAAATCCTCCGGCAAATAACGCGCGTACTGCCTTTCCCCTCGAAAAAGAGGGTAGCCGTGCATTTGCTGATTGAACTCATCCGCTAGTTCGCGGAACTCGGAGACGCGTTCTTCGCTAATGCCGTTGGCGGTCAATATTTTCCATGTGTCATAATAGTGTGTTTCCGGTTCACGAACTTCTCCATAGAACCGAAATCGTTCTTCTCCCAATTGCCCTTGAAGTTGTTCATTCAATTTTTTTGTTTCCTCAATGAGCCACGTTCTTCCATCAATTGAGAAGTACTCGTCTTCGGACATGGATTTCTTGAGTTTTTTGAACTCGGTTTCGTATTGAGCGATGAACTGGAATTCCTCAGGCTTGGGATGAAAAGGTCTCAGCAATTCGGAGAGCAATATTGTCCCCTCGTGAATTGTTGTTGTTTCGGGGTCGTACCAGTGGGCTTTGTTGGACAAATCATAAACGGAAGGCTCGGATGTTGGCTTGGCCGTTGTCTTCTCTTTTTGCGCTGTTGGCGTACTTTGCGCCGCTGCTGCTTCCTGTTGGTTGTCGGCAGTCTTCGGCGCGCCATCTTTTCGGATCCACTTTTCGTTGATCATCAAAAGAAATGTAATCGCAACAACGCCAAAGGCGATAATCAAAATTGGCTTTTTCATGGTTTGTCTCTCCTATTATTCGTCGGCTTTGAAATCACCTTGGGACCATTGGAGGATCATAGTTGGGTGGATCTAGTACAACATAGTATTTCAGCACCCTCGCGCCACGCATTCCCTCAGGACCATTACAAGGACTAATTCTGATTTCAGGGTTGCCGGGATAAGAAAACGTAGGTCTATCACATATTCCGGAATGACCAGGCTGGCCCTCGGCGACGCTTTCATCTATTGCCACCAATTGAGTTTTCACTTCAATTAGGGGTTCATCCCAAGTGTTCTCTGTTGCTGGAACATAGAAATCTATCCAATAACGCCTGTCGATCCATTTGTCTAATGTTCCCATAGTCGGGTGTTCAAAGCCATCTTTTACTAAGGCATCGTATCCCCCCCTCTTTGAAATGCCAATAGACTGGAGCACGGGCATAGGTGATTCCCGACAATAGCCCGCGCCCGCGGTGAGAATTTGGATCTCTTTGCAACTTGTATGAAACAACCCTTCCCCTATAATAGTAGCTCTCTATTCTCGTCCAATGACTGGTTCCTTGTCCCCATTCTTTAAATGCTCTTACCAAAAGACCACTAGATGGTGCGAGGACCATTGAATATTTCCTTTCGTATTCAGTCCGATGTTGGTATGTCCTCCTGTATCTGGTAGTGTAAGAAATATACCCAGATACTTCAAGGTAAGTAGGAGCAGGAACGGCTAGAATCCCCCTTGACGCCATCGCTTGGGGTTGAACGGCGAAGATGCCGGCGAGGAGCGCGAGAATGGGTGTGCTGACCACGAGGCGGGCTTTCTTCGGCGGTTCAGGCCGAATTCGGACAAGGACGGCGGTGGCCGCAGCGGAGACAGCTTTCTTGGATTTCAAAACGGCGGCGCCAACTTGGGCGGCAACGGCCGCCGCTCTCTCCATTTTGGCCTTCAAAAAGGATGCGGCGGCGTCCACGCCAACCGCGAGGATGGCGAATAGTCCGATGCAGTTCAGCGGGGATTTCTTCTCCGCTTGGCCATTTTCCGTTGTTTGCGATGCAGGTTGCATGGCGTTGTTTGGTTCATTCTTGATCGTTCCTTTGGACACTTCAAGACGATTTTGCAGGTTTATCTGGTTCATAATATCGAGTTCTTTACTGGATTACACTGTATTTTCCGAATGGTCGGCGCCTTGGGGAAACCTCTTCCCGCGTCCAGGCCGATTGACAATCGTTCTGCAGGGAATTGCGAGAAACTCCGCCTGTTTGCCAAAGCCAACAGATAGAGACGATCGACTCTCCCGAAACACTGTCATAAACTGTGATATTCAGCGGGAGACCCGAATCGAACGAACCACCCGCTGGATTGTTCTGGACGCAAGAAAATCACAAAACAACCCTCCTTGATCGCTATCTCTTTTTTTCGATTTTCTTAACTTTTTTGCTTCTTTTCGACTTTTCTCGACTTTTTTGGATGCAGAGGCGCCCTTTTTTCAGTTTTTCGTTGGCGGAGAGCGGTTTTTCTTGACTTTGGGGCGGGTTTGAATTGGAGTTTGGGGTTGGCGCGATTGTTCGGCTGCTGGGTTCTGGGGTTTGTGGGGCGGCGCTGTTTTTTGTTTCGTTGTGGGTGAGGTTCTTGTCATTGGGCATCGCAATCCGGATACTGATTCGATTTGTTCGGCGATTGGGTATGCGGAATTTAAGCGGTTGACGGGGAGCAAGCGGGTGATTGCGGCGCGTTGCGGCGACGTCAATGAGCGGATTAATTTTGTGTTGCGGCGGTTTGGAGCGGCGCCGCCGCGGTTTGTAGCGGATGTTTCGCCGAAGGTTCGAGATGTGATGCAACATCAGGTCTCTTGCATATCGCCGGAGGCGACGGCGAGCGAGGCGTTGGGGATGATGGAGGCGGGGAATTTGCGGGTGTTGCCGATTGTGGACGAGGATCGATTTTGTCACGGGCTGATTTCGGTTTTCAAGATGGGAAAGTTTTTGATGGCGGCGGGCAATCGGGATTTTCGTTCGCGGCGGGTGGTGGCGAGCATTCGGGCTTTGGCGCGCACTTTAGGGGCGAAGTTGCGTTTTGGGGTGTATGCGGATCGGGAGGAGGATTTGATTTTGATGGTGGGCGCGATGAGTCGGGATTCTTTTGCCGCTCGTTTGCCTAATTATCCGCCGGAGAAGTTGATTGTGGTGGTGGGGGATCGGCGGGATATTCAGGAGTTGGCGGTGGATCATCGGGTTCGGGCGATCATTGTGACCGGCGATTTGGCGGTGGAGGAGGATGTGGCCGCCCGCGCTCGGCGCAACGAGGTGAGTTTGTTGGTTTCTCCGCATGATTCGGCGACGACGGTGATGTTGTGTCGGTCTGCCATCGGCGTGGGGCATATGAAGCATGAGCATTTTTTGAGTTTTCGCGAGGACGAGGCGGTGGCCGCCATTCGGGATGTGGCCGTGTCTTCGCAGTTTCAGGCGTTTCCCGTTTTGGACGCGCTCAAGCGAGTGGTGGGAGTTCTATCGAAAACAGATTTGTTGAAGCGGGTGGATCGCAAGTTGATTTTGGTGGATCACAATGAGTTGTCGCAGGCCGTCAAGGGCGCGGATCAAGTGGAGATTATCGAGATTATTGATCATCATCGCATTGGGGCGTTCACTTCGCGGCAGCCAATGCTATTTGTGAATCGTCCGGTGGGTTCCACAAGCACCATCGTTGCCGATCTTTTCTTTACCTACCAGTTGCCTTTGTCCAAACAGATGGCGGGTTTGCTGATGGCAGGGCTGGTTTCGGATACGTTGAATTTGACTTCGCCGACGACGACCGAGTTGGACGCGGCTGTTTTGTCGCGTCTTTCGGCGGTCACTTCCATTGACCCGGCGGTTTTCACCGAGCAGTTGTTTAGTTCCGGCTCCGTTCTTACCGGCCGTCCGGCTAAGGAAGCGATTGCGGCGGATTGCAAGGAATACACGGAGGCGGGCAAGAAATTTAGCGTCGCTCAGATTGAAGAGATAGGGTTCAAGAACTTTTGGGAGCGCAAAGAGGCGGTTGTGGAGGCTTTGGAATCCTATCGGCGGGAAAATGGCTGTTTTTTTTCCAGTCTGCTGGTAACGGACGTGGTCAGGCAATCCTCTCTTTTGTTGGCGGCTGGGCCGGAAGAGTTTCTTTCGCGGATTCATTATCCCGTTGTGGCGGCGGGCGCCTATGAGCTTTCCGGCGTGGTGTCGCGCAAGAAACAGTTGTTGCCTTATTTAGTTCATTGTCTTGAGCATATGATGAACGGGACGGTTTCCTTGATGGCGGGGCGTTTGCCCGAAGAGATTGTGAACATAAATCAGGAATCTTTGGTTTCCCAAGACGGCGCAGTTCGGATTCTTCTTTCCTCCGTCGAAGATCACGACGTACACGAAGTGTTGCAAAGGCGGAAGCCCATTATCGGCGCTTTGGAAGACCTTTGCGCCCGCAGTTCGGCGGCGGCGGCGGGATTGATCGTTTCGGAAACCAACGGCGAGCAAAGCATCTTGATCGGCGGCGGCGACAAAACGCTGTTGTCGAATCTCGACTTGCCGGTTTTGGAGGAGAACGTCTTTAGCCTGAACCCCGCCGCTCGCTCCAAAGCCGCCATCTTGTCGATGTTTGAAAAAGCCCGGCATTCTGGCGAGGCAAAGCCGATTCCGATAAAATCCCCGAGAGAAAGCGCTTGAAAAACAAACCGCACCGCGCCAAAACCGCTCTTCGCTTTGAAATCGAATTTCCAATCCCATTCCCGCCGTCTTTCTGCGGATGATTGGAATGCAAGCGGGAGCGCGCTCCGGCCGGCGACTTTTCTTCGCGCAAAATTTATTGGCGAGAAATTATTGAAAGTCCCGTTGGTTCATGCCATAAATCCTTTTTTGACAGGGAATCTCCTGCGGTTTTTAGGAGAGACGCTGACTTTAATGAACGGAATCAAGAAACAGATGCTCGTCATTTGCTGAAAGTCGAATATGTTTGACCCAGTTATCAAACTTTTCGGGCTTGTGTCTCCGGCGGCAACGGGGCGAGTTTGCCTCTTGTCGGCGGCAATCGGCGCTTTCAGCAAAGCCAAGGCGCTGGAGCCGGACGACATTCTTTTCCATCGCATTGGCAACGTGAGCTTGCGACCCAGCTTCCAAATCTCCGAAACTTACAACGATAACATTTTCTTCCGAGAAAATGAGAAAGAAAAGGATTGGATTAGCGCCGTGTCGGGAGGCGCCCTCGTTCTTTTGGGAAAGCCGCAGGAAAGCTCGCTGTTGGCCGGTTACGAATACACGCACAATTTTTTCCGCGATCACTCGGATCAAAACTCCAGCAGCCACGGCGCCAGCCTTGCGGGAAACATTGCCAGCGGACGAGTGACTTTGATTCCCGACATCCTGTTCAACAGAAGTGCCTCTCCTTTATCCGGTTACCAGAGATTTAGATACAATCCCATCACCGGCGCCCTGCAACCGCTGGACGAGTTGCTGGTGGAGACTTCTTATCTGAACGGCACCGTCAAAGCCAAAGTCGACATTTCGCGCAAAACCTTCACTATAACCGAAGGCAGGTACAATTCCCGCAAGTATGGCTACAGCGCAAACTTTCCGGTGAATCTTCCGGTGAGCGACTACAAAAACATACGATTCCGTCAGGGTTTTGGATTTCAGATTCGCCCCAAGGTTTCTCTGAGCGCTCACGGTTTCTTCGGCAATCTCACGATAGACCGCCGTATCAGTAACGACAAACGAAGATATTTTGGCGGCGGATTGAGCGCGGAGGGCGACTTTACCGACCGCCTCACGGGCGAAGTGGATTTTAGCATCGAGCGCGGTTCCATCACCGGGCGGTTGGATCGATTTACCGAGAGTCCGCTTCCTTCGGAAATTTATATTCGCCCGGTTGTTGAGATGTCCCTAAAATACCGAATCGGAAAAGATATTTTTCCTCAACTGGATTACATTCGGAAGACGCTTGTCGGCAACCAAATAGATGGCTCTCCCGGCGTCAGCAATCAATTCGGCCTTTCTGTGATAAAGCCTTTTGGCCGGCGCAAGAATTGGCTGGTTCGCGCTTCGGGCAACATGGAATTCGTCGATTGGAAATCTGGAGATTTCGAAGGCGATAGCGCGGAAATTTTGAACGCCGCGCTGACCGTTCAATACAGAATTCAGGAATGGCTCCATTCCAGCCTTCTTTACTCGTGGCAATCTTTCTCTTATGATGATCGCGGCTTCTGGTGGGAGCGACGCCCGGGGGTTGTTGACTACGGCGTCAACACAATCACGTGGATTGTTCGAGCTGGTTATTAGACAAGAAACACTTTAAAAGGATTCATTTATGCGACACTTCAAAATCTTTTGCTTGCTGGCCTCCGCGTTGGTTGGAGGGATGGGAACCATGGAGAACGTCCAAGCCGCCGCCGCTTCGGACTACAAAATTCAGCCCGAAGATTTTCTGAAGATTTCCGTCTTGGGCGAGACGGAACTGGAGATGGAAACCCGCGTCCAAGCGAGCGGCATCATTTTTTACTGGCTTTTGGGACAGATTCAAGTGGGAGGAAAGACCGCCGGAGAAGTCAAAAAGCAGATTACGGAGTCGCTGGACGAAAAATATCTGGTCAACCCTCAAGTGCACGTGATTGTATTGAGTTACAAAGAGCAAACCTTCTCCGTAATGGGCGAAGTCAAGATCTCGGGCGTTTATCCCATTCTTCCCGGCAAAAAATTCACCATAATTGAGGCCATTGCCAAAGCGGGCGGGTTCACGCCTGAGGCCAAGAAGAGCAAAATTCAGTTGTTCCGGAATGGAAAAGTGCAAGCATTTAAGCACTCTGACCTCTTGATGCTGGATCCTAAAAAACAAAAACCAATTCTAATACAGCCGGACGACGTTATCGTGGTCGGCGAGTCCTTTTTTTAAGCGAAACAATATGGAAAACGAATTCGAAGACCCAACACTCCCGCAAAGCAGAGGAGCCAGTCATCTTCGCCATTATTGGCACGTCCTTTACGAACGTCGCTGGTGGATGATCACCACTTTCATCGTGGTGTTTGCTCTCATGTTGATCTATCTTTTCAGATACACGCCAATCTATCGGGCGACGGCGACGATAGAAATCGGCAGAGTTCAAAACACCATCGTCAATCTCGGCGGTCAGCCCCTCTCTCTCAATCGCAATTTCCATGATAGTGACTACTTGGAAACACAATACGAAAAGCTGCTGAGTCGCTCCCTGATCGAAAGGGTGGTGAGAAAACTCAGGCTAGATATGCAGGGCAAATACGCAGAGGCTGCGGGCATTACAAATAAGATAAGTACTCAGGATACGGTAAGAGCGGTGATGCCGATGGTTCGGGGCGATATCAGCATCAATCCCAGCCGCCTGTCTCGCTTGGTCGAAATCCATGTGGAACATACTGAAGGAGAGTCGGCAAAAGAAATCGCAAACACTCTTGTCGAACTCTTCCTGGATATCAAACAAGAGAGGCGAAGGAATAGATACTCCGCGCCCCTTAACTGGTTGAACCGCGAGTTGACAATCCAAGAAAACAAGGTCTCCGAAGCAGCGGAAAAGATTCACAACTTTGAGATAGGCGAAGAATCCAACGGAGAAAATCCAACTCAGGTTTCCTTTGATGACGAGCTGGCCACCGCCATAATGTCGTTGCAACAGGCGCAAACAGCCTATGAAATGAAGGTGAGCGAAATAAATGATCTGGAAGAGATTGTGACCAACGCAACCAAGGCCAAAGAGAAAGGAGAAGAAGTCCAAAACGTCGTTTCCTCCATCGCCAACAAGCATGTCATTGCGTCCCTAAAATCCAGCTTGTCCGTTGCCGAAACCAGACTGGAAGGATTCCTCGAGCGCTATCGAGAAGATTGGCCGGCCGTCTTGCAGATCAAGAAAGAAATTCAGGAGTTTAGAAACCAAATCAAACGAGAGGCCGAATCCGCTATCGAGGCTATGAATAAAGACCTCGAGATTGCCCGCAACCAAGAAAAACAGGCGAGCAACCGGCTCAACCTAGCCAAAGAAAGACTGCACAAACTGAACAAAAGAAGAGTCGAATACAGCATGTTGAAAAGAGCGGAAGAGAAAGAGCAGGCTGTCCACGACATGCTTTTGGCAAGAGCCAAAGAGATGCAGTTGGTAGTGGAAGAGACCCGAGAAAACATATATCTTGTCGATCCTGCCATCAGACCAATCATTCCGGCGAAGCCAAATAAGACTCTTTTGCTGATTGTCGGGATTGTCGGCGGAATTATTTTTGGCGTCGGGTTGGCCTTCCTTGTCAACTTGTTAGATGACTCCATCAAAACGCAAGATGATATTGAGACATACTTGCGATTAGATTACTTGGGGCATGTGCCCAGAGTGGATTCCAAGATATCCCACGACAGAAGTTTATACGCCTATTTGCAGCCTCAGTCGGATGTTTCCGAGAACTTCAGGACGATTCGGGCGACCGTTGCCCTTGCCGATCCGGAGAAGGAGTACCGCGTCGTATCCATCACCAGCGCCGCGCCCAGCGAAGGCAAATCCTTCATTGCTTCCAACTACGCTATCGTGAACGCTCAGATGGGTTTGAAGACGTTGCTGATCGATTGCGACCTTCGCCGCCCGTCCTTGCGCACCACTTTCGAATTCGAAAAAGAGCAAAAAGGGCTTACGCAGTATATTGAATCAGGAGGCGAAGCATTGGAAGACATCATCCACCGTACCGAGATTCCGGATCTAGATTTGATTCATAGCGGGAAAATATCGAAGAATCCACATGAGTTGGTCACTTCCGACGCTTTGAAAAAATTGATTGCGGAGGTGGAAAAGAAATACGACCGCGTAGTGATAGACAGCCCTCCGATCCTGGCGGTGAGCGATCCGCTCATCATTGCTTCGCTTGCCGACGGTTTGCTATACGTCACCAAATTTGACCGGAGCAAACGGCACTTGTCCAAGAAGTGCATTGAGCAGCTTCAAAACGGGGGCGCCAATATCATCGGCGCCATCATAAACGAAGTGGACCTCAGGAAAGCTAGATATTCTTACTACTACAATAACTACTACTACCAGAACCGCTACTATACCGATTACTATCGGAAACATAGAGAGAAAAAGGCTTCGTAAAATTCAACGCCCCCGGCGGTGCTTATTCGTGGCAGTTGGTTTTCTTTGACCTGTTTTTGCGGGAAAGGCTGCTTTCGCCGATGGTTGATAGGATGGAATTATGAAGGTTTTATATCTGCTTCGGCATGCAAAGTCCAGTTGGGCGGAACCGGGACTGCCAGACCGGGAACGGCCGCTCAATCCACGCGGGCGGAGGAATGCGCCGGGAATGGCCCGGCGGTTGTGTGACAAAGGCGTGCGCCTTGACCAAGCGATTGCCAGTCCTGCCCGGCGAGCTTGGGAGACGCTCTGCTTTTTTACGAAGAGTTTGGAAGTGCCAAAGGCGAAGGTGAAGGTTGAGGAAGCGCTTTACGACGCCACGGTCGAGGTTTGGCTCCGTTTGATTCGGCAGTTGGATGAAGCTTGGCAAACGGTGATGATGGTGGGGCACAACCCGGCGATTACCGATCTGGCGCATTTTCTAGGACGAACGGACATCCTTAACGTCCCTACGTGCGGAATTTTGGAATGCCATTTCCGCGGAGAGCGTTGGGGCTGTTTGGAAAAAGAAACGAATCGATTGACCATCGACTTTGATTACCCGAAGCGGGTCGCTGGCTAGTTTGTTCCGAAGGCGGGATCAAGTCTTGCCAAACGGGGCGTTCAGCGGCATTCTTTTTTCGCTATATTATGAAATCAACTCGACAATTTTGCAGGAAGATCCTTTTGCGTTGTGTTCAGGCGATTGGGCTTGATATTTGTCTATCCAACCAGTCTTCGCCAGTGCGTTCGGAGAAATGCCGACGCTTAGAAATGTTCAAACTTCGCCTCTTTTCTATAGGAATGATTTTGGCGGCGGCGCTCTTTGTTTTCTTTTGTGCAAATTTGCGGGCGTCGGAAAAACCGAACGTCGTTTTCATTTTAGCGGATGATCTCGGTTATGCGGAGTTGGGATGCTACGGGCAGAGCAAAATTCAGACGCCAAGAATTGATGGGTTGGCGGCGGAGGGGATGCGTTTTACCCAAAGTTATTCGGGTAGCCCTGTGTGCGCGCCTTCGCGGTGCGTGCTGATGACGGGAAAACATCCCGGTCACGCTGCTGTGCGCAATAACAGCGCAGTCCACCCGGAAGGGCAACGCCCGCTTCCGAAGAGCGAGCGGACGTTGGCGGAGATGCTTGGCGTTCAAGGATATGCAACGGGCGCCTTTGGGAAATGGGGGCTGGGTTTTCCCGGCTCGGAAGGCGATCCGCTTCGGCAAGGCTTTGACCGTTTCTTCGGCTATAACTGCCAGCGGCATGCCCATAGCTACTATCCTTCCTATTTGTGGAGCGATAGCAGGCGAATTGAGTTGAAGAACAAGCCTCCCGTTCCCGGACATGAATCGTTTCCGAAGGATGCGGATCCCAGCAAAGCCGAAAGTTACCGTCGTTTCCAAGGGCAGGATTACGCTCCGGATCGGATTAATGAACAGGCGCTCCAATTTATTCGCAAACACCGCGACCGTCCCTTCTTTTTATACTATCCTACGGTGATTCCTCACTTAGCTCTGCACGTTCCTGACGAGGACTTGCAACCTTATCTGGATTTGGGGTGGAAGGACCCGCCCTTTACCCGCGCCGCCGGATACGGCTATACTCCGCACTTCAAACCTCGCGCCGCCTACGCAGCGATGATCACAAGGCTAGATACCTATGTGGGACGCATCCTAGACCTTTTAAAGGAGCTTGGGTTGGAGAAAAAAACGATTGTGATCTTTGCTTCGGACAACGGAACAACGCATTTGAAGGCCGAAGTGGATGTCGATTTTTTTCAGAGTGTGCATCCTCTGCGCGGACTCAAAGGCTCTCTTTACGAAGGCGGGGTGCGAGTGCCTCTCATTGTGCGTTGGCCGGGAAAAATCAAGGCAGGAGGCGTTTCGGACTTCCGAACGGGCTTTGAAGATTGGTTGCCGACGTTGCTGGACTTGACGGCGCCGGATGCGGCGAAGCCGGCAGACTCGGACGGAGTGAGCATTGCCCCAACTCTGCTGGGAGAATATCAACCGGAGCGCGATTTTCTATATCGAGAGTTCCCGGGATACGGAGGCCAGCAAGCGGTTTGGCTTGGTCCGTGGAAGGGAATCCGTCGAAATATGCTGAGAAAAAACAACCCCAATCCTTTGAAAATCGAGCTTTATCGATTGGACGCGGAAGTAGCGGAGTCAACGGACTTAGCCGCCGAGCATCCA
Organism: Limisphaerales bacterium; assembly: GCA_965203425.1. Classification (GTDB taxonomy): domain Bacteria; phylum Verrucomicrobiota; class Verrucomicrobiia; order Limisphaerales; family AAA164-E04; genus UBA2970. Next base: position 3,001,099 of record OZ241891.1, read on the forward strand.
AGAATCACGGCGCAGATCGCCGCCTTGATGAAGTCTCAGCGCCGTCCCTCTCAATTGTTTCCCTTCCCCATTCTGGACTGACGAGCAGACAACCCCGAAACGGCGCAATCCCCAGTCGATCGTTCCCATTTGAGAAGAGGACGGACAAGACAAAACTGAGAACCGAGCCGCCGTTGATTTGCTCGGAAGAAAATGGCATAGGAAGGAAATGCGATATCGGCGATTTGGGAAAACAGAGCTTTCGATGCCGATCTTTTCTTGCGGAGGAATGCGTTACCAACACCGTTGGAGCGATGCCGCGCCTGAAGAGATTCCGCGAAAGAATCAAGAAAACTTGGAAGCGACCATTCTTCGATCGTTGGAGTTAGGCATCAACCATATTGAAACCGCGCGAGGTTATGGAACTTCCGAAATGCAGTTGGGATGGTTGTTGCCGAAGATGGATCGGGACAAGATCATCGTGCAAACAAAAGTGGCGCCGTTTGCAACGCCGGCGGAATTTCGCCGAACCTTTGCGCAATCTATGAAGTATCTGCAGTTAGATTACGTCGATCTCTTGTCGCTACACGGCGTCAACAATCGGGAGCTTCTGGATTGGAGCCTTCGCAAAGGCGGCTGTTTGGAGGAAGCGCGAAAGTTGCAGCGAGAAGGAAGGGCGCGGCATATTGGATTTTCCACCCACGCCACGCCGGATATAATTTTAGAAGCGGTGCAAAGCGATGGTTTTGATTACATAAACGTTCATTGGTATTTTGTTAATGACCTGAATTGGCCGGCGGTTGAGGAAGCGCATCGTCGGGATATGGGCGTTTTCATCATCAGCCCGAACGACAAAGGCGGCAAATTATATGATCCGCCCCGGAAGCTGGCAAAATTGTGCGATCCTTTGTCGCCAATGGTGTTTAACGATCTCTATTGTTTGTCGAGGCCGGAAGTGCAGACTCTCAGCTTAGGGGCTGCCTGTCCGTCTGATTTTGACGAGCATCTTAAGGTTTTAGAATACTATGACTCGATGGAACAAACAATAGCGCCAATTGAGGAACGATTGCGGACGGAAATGCACCGCACTTTGGGAGAGGATTGGTGCCAAAATTGGTGGCGCGGCCTGCCCGAATACGTGGAAGTTCCCGGACAAGTCAACATTGTAGAGATTTTGCGTTTGTGGACGTATGCAGAGTCGCTGGACTTAGTGGAATGGGGCAAAATGAGATACAACTTATTGGGAAATGCCGATCATTGGTTTCCGGGAGAAAATGCCGGAGACTTGAGGCGGGGAAGCCTGCGCCCGTTTTTGACGAAGTCGCCCTTTGCTTCTCGAATAGAAACGATTCTTTCTCGCGCGCACGAAATGCTGTTTGAAGCGCCGAAAAAGCGGCTGAGTGAGAGTTGAATGCTTGCGTCGTTCGGGGATTTTTCTTAAACCGCTGCATCGCAGACAGTGGCGGCGTGTTTGAGAGATTCCATTTTATTTTCCCAAGTAGGAATGAATTCGTGGGCGACATAACCTGTATACCCGGTTTTAAGGATTGCCCGCATGATCGCCGGATAATGAATTTCTTGGTTCTCGTCCAACTCGCACCGCCCGGGGTTGCCGGCCGTATGGTAGTGGGCGATGAAGTTTTGATACTGCCGAATACGGCGGATAACGTCCCCGTGCATAACTTGCACGTGATAAATGTCGAAGAGCAGTTTCATGCTGGGAGAGTGGACTCGTTTGATCAAGTCAACGCAGAAATCGACGTCGTCCCCAAAATATCCAGGATGGCCTTTCATGGGGTGCGAGTCGTCGCGGGAGTTGAGATGTTCTAGGCAGAGCCTCACTTTTTTTGATTCCGCATAACTCATCAAACTCTTCCAAAAGGCGACGCAGTTTTTGGCGCCTTGTTCGGGAGAAATTCCCGGCTCGCTCATTCCTGTGAAAGTGATGACATTTTCCGTGCCAATTCGGGCGGCGAGATCAATCCGTTCTCTGAGAATTTTGCGGCAGTGCTCATGGTTTGTTGTTGAAACAGGACCTTGGGCGAAGCCGTGGCTGCCCACTAGGGAAATTTTGAGTCCGAGTTCCATGATTTTGGGGTAGAAACTGGGAGCGATGCCTTCCATGGCTTCCAGGCCGATGGCTCGACAATGCTGAGCCAACTCTATTACGGGCATCGGATTGAAACACCAGCCCATAACGGATTGGCGAATTTTTCCATGTCGGATGACTGTGTCGTCTGGTTCTTCCGCCCCTGTTTGGAAAACAGTTCCGGCCGCTATGAAGCCACCGAAGGTTTGGGCGGCGAATGCCCGGCGGGAAATCAATTGGCGATGCGTCACGGCGTTAGCTTGGTGAAGACGGGTTGCCCGACCTGCGAAGGTTGCGGCAAACACTGGATTTTTTACTTGGCAGAGGCTGTTGACAGGGTGATGTCGTAACAAAAAAGCTGATTTTGATCTCGCAGGAGAAGGCGGCCGTTGGCAATCACAGGGTGAGGCCAGCTGCGTCGCCGACTCCGGTTCGGCTGTTCGAATCGACCTTTTTCAATGTATTCTTTAGGATTGGCTTCGATCAAGGCAATTGGGCCTCGCTCGCTTCGCAAATAAAGATGCCCGTCTGCGTAAGCCAGCGAGCCTTTTCCGACGCTGCGCTCTTCCCAAGCCACTTTGCCGGTCGACATTTCCAAGCAGACAATTGTGGCGCCGTTGGATGCGTAGAGATAATCGCCAATTCGAATAACGCCTCCGTGGTGATTTTCGACCGCATTGTTGGCGTAGTTTTCTTTTGCGAAGAACCGCCCGTTTTTCCGCCCGATTTCAAAAAGGTTGCAACCGATGCCGTATCCCGAAGTCACAAAGATTTGGTTGCCTCTGCAAATTGGGGTGGGAATGACGGCGGTTTTGCCCTTTCGTTCAATTTTCCACAGCAGCTTGCCCGTAGAGGGATTGATTCCGGCCAGCGTCCTTCCGGTCAGGCTTATGTATTGCTCAGTTCCGTGAAGGGTCGTTTTGAGAATGGAAGTGTAAGCGGCGGGATCGCGGAGTTGACGAGTGCGCCACATTGGGCGGCCGGTTTGACGATTCAAACAAACAACTGCGCCTTTTTCTCCGCCGGGCGTGCAGACGACGCGATCGCCGTCAACAAGAACCGATTCCGAGTATCCCCAACGAGACATCATCTCTCCGCCGAAGTCTTCTTTTAAATTCGTTTGCCATCGAACGCTTCCGCTGCCGGCGTCGAGACAGGTGAGATGTCCACCGGCGCCCAATGTAAAAACATCTTTGCCGTCAACCGGCGGCGTTGATCTCGGCCCGTGCGCATAACCGATGTCCTCTCTGGCCGCCGGAGAAATTCTGGTTTCCCAAACTGTCGAACCGTTCTTTTCATTCAGCGCCCAGGCAAACTCATCCACTCCTTTATAGCCAACCCCGAAAATTTTGCCTTCAACCACGGAAGGCGTAGAGTAGCCTTCTCCGAGAGTGTCGATTTTCCACACCAACGGCGGTCCTTCCGCCGGCCATTCCTTTAAAAGTCCGGTCTCCGCTGATTTGCCGTCGCGGTGAATTCCCCGCCATTGCGGCCACGGATCCGCCAAGCACAGAACAGCCGTCGCCAAAGGCATGAACGACAAAAGAAATGCGAAAAAGCGAGTTCGGTTTGTAAAATTCATCATAGAAAACGAATTCTTTACAACAAATGCTGCGTGTTCGTCGAGCTTGATTTTTTCTAAAACAGTAAAAATTCGGCTGCTCGAAACCTGCGCTCGGTTCAAAGTTACTCCAGCCCCTGCCAGCGATCCCAATGGTACTTGTCGGAATCCCAGCTGTTGTAGGGAAGTTTCCGCGTCGTGCGTTCTTGCAGCCAGAGAATGTCCGGATTGATCGGGGAATCGATCCGATCGGAGGGGTCCTCCAATATTTCGCCTTTGACGATGGGCACAATGGTGTCCGGATGTTGCCAGCGCTTGGATTCGGCGTGGCCGTCGACAAAGGCCAAAGTGCCGCCGCCATTGTGATAATGAGCGGGATAGTCGGCAAATTCCGCTATTTGCGGAGCGTGCGGATAACCCTTCATGGAGACGGCGAAGTTGCCCAAGTCCAGGCTGTCTTCCCGCACGTCCATAAACAGCCAAGTGTTGGCGGGGACGGGATCAACAAAGTCGCCTGTTTTCAGGTAAATCCGGTAGCCGTTGAAATCGGATTGCGCCTTCAATCCCCAGCCGCCGCAGTGAAGGCTCATGGCCATGGAACGAACTCTCGGCCGCCATTGTCCCTCCACCAAAACTTGGCTTTTGTCTCCCGGACATCGAAAAACGCCGGCGCTGTTGCCCAGATACGACCAAAGCGGGCTTTTATGAATATCGTGGCGGACGTCCCAGTTGGATCGGTTGTTGGGATCGAAGTCCATAATGCCGGTCACCCAAGAGGGAGCAAAGGGCGGCGGCCCGGCAAGCCACGGGGGGCGGAAGTATTCTCTTGGATCGCTGGCGGCGGGCAGTACTTCCTGATTGTCGTCCACATACATATTCCACGCCAAAGAAATTTGCCGCAAGTTGTTGTAGCACTTGATGCCCTGCGCCTTGGACTTTGCCTTTCCCAGCGCCGGAAGCAACAAACCGGCAAGAATGGCAATTATGGCAATGACCACCAAAAGTTCCAAAAGAGTAAATCCTCCGCAACGACAGCGGGGGGGGGGGGGAGTAGTTTTAGCTGCGTTCATAAGTGTTTTTTGCCTCATAAATTTGTTCGCCTCTTGATGATGGTAGACTTTGTTCTCCAAAGAATCCAACGCAAAATTTTAACACCCCTTTTTCCGAGAAGTTTCTCCCGTCATATGCTTGGAAAAGAGAGGCATCGTTTCCGAGCGGTAACGAAACAAACTGACGGTAAGGGATCCAAATCTCAACCCCGAAATTCGCTAATGGAACCGGCGCCGGTGCCGAATCTTTCTTGTTCAATGCCGAGCCTCTCTAAAAAGGAAAGATGAATTCGGGATAAGTCCATTCGGTTGGCAAATTCAATTTGCCGCCCGGTGCGGATCGTGCCGCAACCGCCGCCGGCGATCAATGTGGGAAGGTCCTTTTCATCGTGGGCGTCTCCGTCTCCGAGGCTGCTGCCGTATAAAAGCATGCTGTTGTCCAGCAGAGTGCCTCCCTGGGGTTCTTCGATGGATTTGAGTTTGCCTAACAGATAAGCCACCTGCCGATGATGCCAGCGGGTGACTTCTGCATACATAGCGCGCTTGGATTCAACGGAGTCCCAAGAAGTGCTTCCATCGTCGTCTTCGGTCATCCCGGAGGCGTTGCCGTAATGGGACAATGCGTGCCAAGTGCCTTTGACTCCGTCGATGAAATTAAAATAGCGGTTCGATTGACCGTGATCTAGCATGTAGGTAACGATGCGGGTTGCGTCCGACCAAAAGGCAAGGACTATCAAATCCATCATCAGCCGGATGTATTCTTGGTGGTCGCTGGGAATGCCCGGCGTCGGCGGGGTCAACGCATCGGTCAGCGCTTTGTCTTCCTTCCTGCGGCGAGTTTGCTTTTCGGCGAATTCGATCCTTTTTTCCAAAGCGTGAATGGAATCGAAATACTCGTCCAAGCGGTTTTGATCGGCTTGGCTGACGCGTCTTCGCAACCATTTGGCGTCGGCAAGAACGAGGTCCATCACGGATCGACGAGTGGCGCCACCCGAAGGAGGACGAAACATTCGATCAAAGACAGCGCGAGGTTCCACTTCCCGCGTGAGAGGGATTCCGTTTTTTGACCAAGAAATGGCATTGCGCGGCAGGGAGTTGGAAAAGTAGCCTTCGCCCTTGGAGGCTAGTTCTAAGGAAGGCAACAAAGTTTCCCTGCCAATTTTTTCAGCGGCGAGTTGATCGACGGAAATTCCTCCGGCGTTCACTTGGCGTTCGTCATAGTCCTGGCCGGTCAACCAAGTGGCGGTGCCGGCGCCGTGGCCGTTTCCCTTCGGCGTCCAAACGTTGGCGGGGATCAAAATGTCGGATTTGAACGGCTCCAACGGACGCATCCATTCGTTGAGCCGCAGCAGTTTCCCGTTGCGTCCAACTTTCTCCGGATGCCAAACGCCTCTGGGAATTCCGTTGGGAAAGTAAAAGTAGGCGACGCGGTTGGTTTTCCTGACAGCAGGCGAAGCCAAAGAGCGCAATGGCGACATCACGTCCAGCGCGGGCAAAGCGACGGCGGCGCCCAAGGAGCGCAACATGGTTCGACGAGAGATTCTTGCAGCCTTCATAAATTTTGCGTTGGTTCGGGATTCTTTTTGTATTGGAAAGGATAGCTGGTTGTGATGCCGTTGACCAGAGATTGCAACCGATAGCCATCGTCCTCCATCTGCTTCATAATGGAGCGAATCGCGGCTTCGTCAAAATACTCCAGTTGCCTCCCCAAAGCGTAGGACAGCATTTTGGAAACGAGTTGTCGCAGGAGGTCTTCCCGATGGCGATCCAAAAGAACCTTGCGAAGCCCGGCCGGCCCTTGAAAAGGCGTGCCGTCCGGCAACACGGCCTCGGCGGTGATAGGTTTCCGCTCGAAGCGGGGACGACGACGGGGTTCTTCTTCCTCTTCTTCGGATTCGAGAACGTCCATAGACAGCAGAAACTCGAGAATTTCTTCCCGCTCGCCGCCATTCCATTCAGTTTCAATCACTTGTGAAAGTTCTTTGCGAGGAATGTTGCGCAGAAAATTCACGATTTGCGCAATCTCTTCGCGCTCGTCAGGCTCGGATTCTAAATCATCCATTCGCTCCTCCAACTCGCGCTGGTCAAGTTCTTGAAGGGCGAGGATATGCTCCCGAAGCCATTGGTTGAGATTTTCTTCATTTCTCAGCATTCCCAAGTATTCTAGCAGATCAAGAAGTTCTTCCCGAACATCTTCGGAAAAGTCTTCCAAATCGTCGACTAAATCCTCTTCGGGGATTTGGCGCAGTTCCCATAAAATCTCGGCAACTTCGGCTCGTTGATCCGGGTCGTCCTCGAATGAAGCGATTTTTGCGTTCACCTGTTTCTGGGAAAGGGCGCGCAACCGCTCAACGGCATGCAACAGACGGCGTTCTGCTTCTTCGTTGGGCGCCAGGATTTCCAGCCAATCCAAGGTTCGGATAAGTTGGTTTTGTTGCGTGGGGGTAAGCGTTTTTGTCAGCTCGGCGCGGAGGGCGTTTTCGTCAAGTTGACGAAGTTGGCGGAGTTGTTCTCTGATTTTTTGGCGCGTGTTCGGTCCGGAGTCTAAATCGTCAATGCGCGCATCCAGTTCTTGCTGGCTAAGCGACCGCATTGCCAATGTCAAGGCAAGCGCTCGTTGGTCGTCTCGTTCGATGATTCGAACGCGGTAACTATCCCGCCAGCGGCCGAAGTAATCGAAATTCTCCAAGCTGAATCCGAGCGGATCAATTTTGCTATGGCAGCTTCGGCAGCTGGGATCACTGGAATGGAGTTCCACTTTTTGGCGAAAGGTCAGCGAGTCGTTTTCTTCCACTTCTTCTTGGAAAGCGCCGGCATTGGGCGGCGGCGGCGGGAGCGGACGCCCAAGAACCGTTTCCAAAATCCAGTTGCCCCGCTTGACGGGGCTGGTTTGCTTGTAGTTGGAAGTGACGGCCATGAGGCTGCCGTGGGTTAAAATGCCGCCCCGATTCGGATCCGAAAGACGCACTTTCCGCATCCGTCTCCCTTTGACGGTGTTGATGCCGTAAATCTCTCTGGCCAGCTCTTCATTAAGATAAGTGTAGTCGGCGGCGAGCAAGTCATCCAAAGTCTTGTTTTCGCGAATCAACGAAGCGAAGAAAAGCCCCGACTCCTCTCGCATGGCGGTCATCAGACTATCCGTGCACCACGGATTGTCGATGGGATCCAACCGGACGCGGTTCCCAATAAATCGAAAGCCCAGCCACTGCGCGGCAAACACGGAGCCGAGAGTTTCCGCCTTTGGACTTTGCAGCATGCGGCGAACTTGCGCCTTCAGCGTTTCCGGCTCGCGCAACTTGGCTTGGAACGCCAGCTTGAAAAGCTCGTCATCCGGCATCGTCGCCCAAAGGAAGTAAGAGAGGCGCGAAGCCAATTCAAAGTCGCTAATCCGCCAAGGATCGGCGCTTTCCCGCCCTTGCTCGATGCGAAGCAAAAACTTCGGCGAAATGAGCGTCGCCTGGATGACTTGCTTGACCGCGCTCACAAAACCATCCACGCCGGAGTTCGGAAGCAGAGTTTCCCGAAAACGTTTCATCGCTTGGGAAAGTTCTTCCTCTGACGGCGGACGCCGATAGGCACGAAGCAAAAACTGCTCCAAAACCCGCCGAGCCGCCGCTTCTGTTCCCACCGTTTCTTCCGCATCTTGCCGCCAATCTTCAGGGAAGACGAAAAAGATTCGCCGGAACGAAGGAGATTCTTTGTCCAACAAACTTTCGGCAGGCAAAGCTGATTCCACAATCCGCTCCGCCGCCGCAATGTACCTTTCCATTCGAGAAGCCTGCAGGAAAAGCGTATTGGCAGAGTTTTCAAACCCGCTGGCGCCGGTCAAATCCGCCGGAAACCGCGCGGCGGGCGCCAAAGGCTTCCCCAACAAATCGCTGATCGTGTTGTTGTATTCCTGATTCGTGAGGCGCCGTGCATTTTCAAAACCAGGATCATCAATCTTTGAAAAATCAAAGTGATTCAACTCCCGATCCAAAAAACGAAGAATTGCTTGCCGTTCCTCCGCATTCGGTTGGGTTTCGTCTTCCGGCGGCATATCGCCCGCGCTCACCAAATCCACAACATGATTCCACTGCTCGCGATTTTTTATCAGAGGCCGTTGCGTCAACAGTTGGGCAAGATTCAATCCCCCCTTAGTTTTCTCTTCTCCGTGGCAACCAAAGCAGTATTGAGAAAGATGATTTTCCAACGAAGTTTTCTCCGCCGTCAACGGCAACCCCGCAAAGAACAGGCAAACCCCGCCAACAAAAAAGATGCTTATGCGCTGGGATGAGCGGATCATATTTCGATTTAAGAATAGGCGTTTGCGCGTGAAGTTGTCAAAGAATTTCGCTCGATGCCTTGCCCGTCTAGATTGTTTGCCCTTCCTAAATCGTCCGTCGGTTTTGGCGGTTTCCAGTTATGAAGTTTGGCGCAGAGAGATTTGTCGTCGTTCATTTTGAAAAGGGATTAGGAGGCTTCCCGAGAGATTTTGCAGATGGGTCAGTAGTGAGCGGCATCGAAAATCCAGTGAACTTTTGGCGCGGTTATTGGACGTCTATGTGGCAAATCCAGAGAAAGCCGAGAGCGCAGGCTATTGCGAGTTGTTGGCCGTTCATTTTAATTTCTTCCAGAGTCCGCGTCGGGTGATTTCTTGGCGAAGTTCAGGGTGTAGCCGCAGGATGTTCATGTCTTTATTGTCGGCGATGCCGCGAGTTAGTCTTTCAGCGATGTAGGGGTGGATGCGGTCTGTTTCTGAGAAGAAATGCAAAAGTTGTTCGTCCGTCAATTTTTGGATGCCGAGTCGGACATTCCCCCAATCTTCGTCGGTGTAGTTATATTCTTTTTCCCCGTCGTCTGTTTGAGCGGGCGCGGTGTGGGGTGTCCGCGCTGGTTGGATTTGCGTTTGTTGGGGTGGCGCGGTGTATTCGGTCCGCGGCGTTTGGATTTGCGTTTGTTCGTTTGTCGACGTGCAAGCGCAGAGGCAGGCGATGGCTATGATTGAGATTGCGGTTTTCATTTTGTCGTTCATTGGATGGCTTTGTGGATGAGTTTTCCTTTCTTTGCGCAGGTTTTCAAGGCAGTAGTCATAGCGGCGAGTTCTCCGTTCTGCAATCAAAAAAGTCAAAAAGTCATTGGGAAGTTCCGCAAATCCAGTGCCATGCTTTGCTGAACCAGCGGAATCGTTTTTCGAGGATGACGGCGACCAGCGAGCCGGCAATTATCCAGACGGCAGGCTCAAAAACGCTGTATGCGCCGTCAAAGCGGGCGTTCACACCATTAAATCGGGCGTCAATGGCATCAAATCGAGAGTCAACGGCATCGAATCTGGCATCCAAATAATCTCGGAGACCTGCCGTGTTGCTTTCTAGATCGCTCATTTTCAAATGCCTCTTCCGTCATCTCACGTAGACCAAAGTCCGGGCGTCCGTCTTGGACGGCCTCCCCCCTTTGAATTTCCTTAACGGCGTTGCAGTTTGGAAAGCAAGTGCAGAATTTCAAGATATAGCCACCAATTCTCCTAATCTCCCAAAGCAGCTTCCGCACACCAAAGTAGAACCTTGGAGAGCAAGTGCAGGATTTCAATATACAGCCACACCAAGGTCACCAACAATCCAAAGGCGCCGAACCATTCCATATACTTCGGTGCTCCGGCGGCGGCTCCGTGTTCGATAAAGTCGAAGTCCAAAACCAAGTTCAACGCCGCAATCCCCACCACAAACAAACTAAACCCGATGCCGAATATCCCGGTCGAATGAATCAAAGGCATCGAAATGCCGAAGAAACCGAGAACTATCGAAGCCAAATAGAACAACGCAATGCCGCCCGTCGCCGCAAACACTCCCAGCCGGAAGTTCTGCGTCACTCGAATCCAGCCCATTTGATAAATGAACAATAAACTAAAAAGCGTCCCAAAGGTCAGGCAGACGGCGTTGAACACAATCCCCGATCCTGCAAACTGCCGTTCGGCCAAAGCGGAAACCCCGCCCAAGAAAAGTCCCTCCAGACCAGCATACAAAGGCGCCAGTTTTTAGCACCGTGCCGTTGATCGTCATCGACTCGTCTTGCGAATGCGAATGAACGCCGGCAAAAGTGTGGTCGTTCAAAACGGGATTTGCGCTTCTCATAGTTTCTTCAAAAGTTCGTTCTCGTCTAATTGGATAAAAGGAAAAAGTCCCGCCTCCGGTCTTCTCCTGCGCGTTCTTTCTTACAACTGCGCCAATCCTTTGTCAAGCGCTTCGTAAAGCGCCCGCATAGAGGCTTCGGTTTCGTCGCCCATGTTGGAAAGGCGAAATGTAGTTCCCCGAATCTTGCCGTAGCCGCCGTCAATTAAGATGCCTTGCGCCTTGACCTTTTGCCGCAATCGTTCCACATCCACTAATCGACCGCCCGGTTTGGCGCCGTTGTTCACGCAGGTAAGCGTCCACGACTCGTAGCCCGCTTCCGAAAACAAGGTAAACTCGTTCTTCGCCGCCCACCGGCGGGTCATCTCCGACAACTTCCGATGCCGTTCATAGCGCTCTTCCAAGCCTTCGTCAAAAATCTCTTTAAGCTTCGAACGCAAGGCAAAAACGTGGCCGACGGACGGCGTGCTGGGCGTCATGTTTTTCTCGGCGTTCTTTTGAAATTCAAGAAAGTCAAAGTAATAGCCGCGATCCTTCCCACTCGCCGCCCTTTCCAAAGCCGCCGCCGAAACCGCAAAAAGCGCCAAACCCGGCGGCAACGCCAACGCCTTCTGACTCCCCGTCAGCAAAACGTCAATCCCCCACTCGTCAAACAAAATCGGCACGGCGGAAAAAGAAGACACCGAATCCACCACAAACAAAACCTCCGGATACTTCTGTTTCAAGGCCATGATTTCGGCCAGTGGATTCATCACTCCGGTCGAGGTCTCGTTGTGAACCACGGTTAGCACGTCAAACCCGCCCGAAGCCAACTCGCTGTCCACTTGCTCCGGCAAAATCGGCGATCCCCAATCCACCTTCAACGTGCTCGCCTCCTTCCCGCAACGCTCGGCCACCGCAAACCATTTGTCCGAAAACCCGCCGCCCATGCAACACAACGCCTTCTTGCGCACCAAATTGCGCAAAGCCCCCTCCATAACCCCCCAAGCCGAAGAAGTGCTCAGGAAAACCAAGCGATCCGTAAAAAAAAGCTTTTGAAGGCTCGGTTGAATCTCAGCGTACAAGTCCCGGAAATCCTGGCTTCGATGGCCAATCATCGGCGAGCAAAACGCGCGATACGTCTGCTTGCTCACTTCCACCGGTCCCGGAATATGCAGTTTCAAACGTCCCATATCGCAAAACGAAACACAACCGTCTTGTAAAGGCCGGCGGAGAAACGCGCAACAAAATCCCCCTCGCGTCCATCCTCAAAAAAGCCTACTTTCCCGGAAACGACGCAGGAGCCGCCGCCACGGACTCCTCCAACTTCCCCGTCAAACTCCCCAGAAACGCCTTGATGTCCGCAATATCCTCCTTCGGAATCTCCAAACCCAATTGATGCCGCCCCTTCATCTCAATAGCCTGCTCCAACGTGTCCGCCGAACCGTCGTGAAAATAAGGAGCGGTCTTTGCCACATTGCGAAGCGAAGGCACCTTGAAAAACATCCGATCCGCCTCTTGCTTTGTCACCTCGTACCGGCCCGCGTCCTTCTGGTTCGGCCAAGCCCTCACCAAGCCCAGCTTTTGATACGTCGTCCCGCCCAAAAGCGTTCCCGAATGGCAAGTCGTGCAGGCATAAGCCGCAAACTTGGCCAAGCCTCGCCTCTCCCGCTCGATCAGCGCCGCCTCTTCCCCCGCCAACCACCGGTCAAAACGTCCCGGAGTCACAAACAAACGCTCATACGCCCCAATCGCCTCGCCCACCTTGTCGTAAGTAATCGACGGATCCCTGTTCGGAAACGCCGCCGCAAACAACTCCTTGTAGCCCGAAATCCCGCCCAACTTCTTCACAACATCCTCCCCAGAAGGCATCGCCATCTCCCCCGCCGCCAAAATCGGCCCCTTGGCCTGCTCTTCCACCGTTGGCGACCGCCCGTCCCAAAACTGCGCAATATGCATAAACGCATTAAAGCTGCTCGGCGAGTTCCGCCCCGTCAAATGATCGCCAAACCCCTCCGAAAACCGCTTCCCGTCCACCCCAAACCGTTGCGTGTCGTGACAGGAATTACACGAAATCGAATTGTCTCGACTCAACCGCTTGTCGTGATACAAAATCCGCCCCAATTCTACGCGCAGCGTCTCCACCGCCGAACGCGGCACCTTCGCCGCAGACTGCAACGGCTGTCCAAACAACGGCAACAACTCCTTCACACTTTCCTCGGCCGGCAAGTCGCTTGACAAACCCGCCGCCAAAGTCAAAGCGCACACACTCCCAACAACGCTCTTTCTCATCATCATATCGCTTGAATAAGATCCCTCCTTCAGGCCCAACCCCGCCCAACAAACCAAAATTCTCAAAAAAAGAAAAGCCCCTTCCTTCCTACTTCCCAACCCCAACAGCCCACGCCTACTTTCAAGCAAAATTCGCGGTCACTCGCGCCAAAGGGCATTCCTACGGCGGCTACGAAACCAATCAGCTCTATCTCAATCAAAACGAAGAAACAAAAAATCGATGTCAATAACCTGTCAGCAAGTTTTCTTAAAAAATCATTTTCTCATTTGACTTTTCGATAAATCGAGTTATATTGAGATGCGGTTTTCAGCTTTGCTGAAATTGGTTATTGATATAGATCTTAATAACGATATGAAGACAGCACCTTACTATTTCAAAATTCAGGCGACTCTCGGCATTGATGAGTTCAACGAAAGAAAAACTCCCGAAGCTGCCGACGTAATGTTTACCATCTTTCTGGCTGGCTTTGTCGCTAATGATAGTTGCCGTCGTGCTGTCCTTTACCGATTTGCTCCATTTTGACAAAAAACGTGCAGAATCGGCCCGACGATCCGAAGAATTGAGTCATCATTACCGTGATGAAGTGTTGGCGATAAAGCGGGCGCAGATCGACAACTTGAAGGAAATCAAGGATCGTTTGATCGTCTTAGAGTCGTCGATGGGAAAAATCAAGCCAGAGAAAAAACCTCAACCGGTTGCTGTGTCTCCTTCGGCGGAGTCTGTCGTTAGTTTGGAATCCATGAGGGACGAAGAGTATCAGGCCATGGTTTTGGAGCGTGTGAAAGCAAGCGATAGGCAACTTGTCGAACAGCATTTCAAGCGAGAGAACGCATTCAAGGCGTCTTTGAAACCGAGCGAAAAGCAGAAGTTTGACACTGATGTGAAGAAGGCGTACGCAAAATTGCTGGCGCATCCCGGCATGAAAGGCGAGTTGTCAAGTTTGCAAAAAGCTGCAATCTATCGAAGCGCAGAATCGATGACCATCATGGAATGGCGAACGAGAGAATCGACGGAATCACGAGAATCGCAAATGAGACGATCCAGCGAGCGATGGCTAAATCAACGAGAAGAGAAAAACCGTCTTCGAGAAGAGGAACGATTGGCGAAATTAGTTGAAAGATTCGGGCCTGAGTTTCTCGATCAAATACAAGAGGCCGGCGATGAGTGATCGAGATTTGCGAACAGCGAGTTGAAGATCTCTTTTGACGCCCGTTTTGATCGAGTCAATGAAATTCTGAAGAAAATCAAAGAAGACTTGAAAAAGGTGGACGGGGATCTTCGTGGAGACGGAGGAAATGTTGGCCTGAACACTCGGATGGATCGTTTGGAAACTTCAAAAGAGGAATTTCTTTTGGGTTGTTTCGGTTTTGGCTATCGGCCCCGTTACCCACTATTTCAATCTGATTGGAAAAGTAGCCGAAATGCTCAATAAGTAAGTTTGGCTGATGTTTCCTTTTCGCAACCGTCGAGATTCGTCTCGGCGGTTTTTTATTAAAAACTGGCGCGACGTGACATCCCGGATACACCAAAAACGCCAGCGCCAACTAACGAATCCGGCGGAGCCTTTGGAAAGTCCTGGTATTGATTACCGCGATTTCCTTTTTCGACAGTTTAACGAATCCGTGAACCGGGTCTCGAATCTCATGGGATTTTGTCGCCATCCAGTTGCTTTTATTCCCAGATTCATTTCCTCTCAACCCGATTTTCAAATGATTTTTGTTTCCTTTGTTTTTCTTATTTTTAGGTTTTTTCTATGGTGGAGATTTCTTCCGCTGTCAAGTTGTAAAGTTGATAGACGAGGCAGTCAATCTCTTTTTCCTGAGTGCTGATGCCCACCGTTGGATCATCTCTTTTGATTGCCAAAATACTGTTGACAAGCTTAATAATAGGCTTTTGCTTTTCTTTTCCGGGAACAACAATGGGAAGTTCTTTAACATTTTTGATTTTCACTTGCGCTTGGCTTTTGCCTTGTTCCTGAGAAATAGAATGATAAACAAAATTCAACAACTTGCTATTGAAAAGTGCCAATAAACACTTCAAATCCACGTTCTCAGAATTGGGAAGAATGGTGAAAAGGGTATTGTCCGTGTAAAAACGTCCTGATTCACTTTCATTATGATAGGCGACTACCAAATCATCATCGGTTTGCCGCATGAGCAAACGTTCCGGCTGATGATGATTTTCAATATCACCGCAAAAATGCCAGTATTCATTTCTAGAACTTGGTTTGCCTAAGCGTCCTATCCCGGGTATTGGACATGGTTGATAGTTAACGTCGCAAAACTTGTATTTCGCTTTTGAACTGTTCCAATACAATCCATATCGTTGAATTTGTTTGCCCTGTAAGAGTCGTTTTCGGTTCGGAGCATTTTCTGCAAAGAAAATTTTCACCCTGATGTTGCCAGAGTGAATCCCGGTATCCAAAACGCGACAGACATCTTTCACCTTCTTAAACGACAGCAAACGCATCAACAAACTATTTTCACCAGCCAGTAAGAATTTCTTATCAGGCAGTTTGTGAATTGTAGCGTATTGAACTTTCCCAAGTTGCTGATATTGAAATCCTAAATCGACTCTCATTTCCCCACTCATGTAAAAGTGGGAGTCAGGAGGTCTTTTCTTCGACAAAATAAAAATGGCTGCATAAATAGATGCTTCAAATGTTTGAGACGGAGTTCTGACAAGATGGAGTATCTGATTTTTTAGCATGAGTTCGCGAATTCTTTTTTTCGTAGAGAATGTGATATAACTGTCATTAGCAATATATGAGAGGACAAATGAAATGTTCGTATAAATCACCCATCCAACCGAAGTTCTCTTTAAGTCGTGTTCTATTTTCACGGGAGAGATGTTCAACTTTAATATAATGGGGGTTGCTGATGAGGATGTGGAAGCCTTGGGGGATGCCGAACATGTAATGGGGGTTGAACCAGGGGGCTTGGGCGTTTTGGTCGTAGGGATTCCAGTGGGCGATTTTGCGGGCGGCCTCAGAGGAAAAGTCGGCGGCGCGGAGGGCGGCGGCCAGTTTTTCTCGGAGTTCTTTGTCTTTGGTTCGATATTCCAGCTTCTTGTGAGGATTGGCGGCGTGGAAATGTTGTTCGCGGTTGGATGCGAGTTCTCTGCGGAGGTCATGGATGTCGTTGGTAGGAAGTTGATCTATCTTGCTGTGGAGCGGGAGGAGTGTATCGGCGGCGATAAAGCGGGTTTCTAGGTTGGGCAAGGGCTGGATGCCGAAGTTGTCTTGGGGGTTGGGGTTGGGTTGTTGTTCGATGGCGGGGGAGATGAAGAAGCGCAGCTTGGCGATCTGCGTGGCGATGGGCTGAATATCCACGCCGAAAATGCTGTTTTGAATGAGATACAGCTTGCGTCCAAAGTCGCCCGAATACTGCTCGAAGGTGTCGCTGATCTCATTGAGTTCGGCTTTGCGTTCTCGTGGGTCTTTCGTGTCAAACGCCGCGTCTGCTTTGGCGCGGGCGCGTTCTTGTTGGAGATGTTGCCAGCGGTGGTTGTGAGGGTCGAGGCGGCGCAAGGCTAAGATGAGTTTGTGGAGGATGGCCATAGGAAAGGCGCCGGAACCGACCGCCGGATCGAGCACTTTGATCTCGGAAATCGCCCGCACAATGCCCGCTGTTTCATCCTCTTCAAACAGTTCATGGGCGTCGTTGAACGCATCCTCGTAGTCCAGCAAATAGCGCAACCGATCTTGCCAAAACCCTGTGTCGGCATCGCTTGGCGAACACGCTTGCGCCAACGCCGCCACCAATGCCTCATCCACCATGTAATCCACCACAGGGCGCGGGGTGTAATAAGAGCCGGTCTGCTTGCGGGCGGTCTCCTTTGTTTCGGGGTTATAGGCGGCCAATAAGTTTTCAAAGACTTTGCCGAGCAGGCGACGTCCTGCTCGACGGGCGTGTTCTCCTCGATGTGAACTTGTAGCGGTCAAACAGGCCGCCATTGATGAACGGCGTTTGCGCGAACAGGGCGAGCAACTGGGCGGGGGTAGCGATCTCCTTCTCGTAGCGATAGCGAGAGAAATCGCGGTGCGTGGCGTTGCTCCCCTTGCTGAAACCGCGTCTGTCGATTTCAGTGTTGAGGTTTGCGAAGAAGAGGTTTTGGAGAATGGCGCGATAGTAGGAGTCGCCGGAGTCGCGGTCGTAGTCTTTGAGGAGCGAGGCGACTTGCTGCTCGACGAAGAGTTCGGAAGCAACAAGGCTCTTCTCCTTGAGGAACCAGATGAAGAGCAAGCGGGTGATGAGCCGGATGACATGCTCTTGCGGACGGAAGGTTCTGGCGCCGACCTTTGGGAATCTGGCTTGCTCGCAGGCGCGCTCGAACCAAGCAAGGAGTTCGCGATAGAAGCGCTTGTTGAGTTCCTGAGCGTCCAGCGCGGCCAGCCATGCGTCAAGGAGTCCGTCAAAGTTGCGGGGCTTGCGGTTGTCGCTCATCCAGCGGAGGCGGGCGTCCAACGAAAGAGAGGCGAGAATGTCCAAGGGAGCGCGGTGAGGATTGCGCGGATTAATTTCTCTTATCAAAAACACTCTTCCAAGCACATCGCGCTTAGGCTCGCGCTTATTGGGACGGCGATAAACAAAGGCCAGCGTGAAGAGTTCGTCTTGGTCAAGGAAGAGAACGACGGCGGGGATGCCAAAGCGTCTGTTAAGGACGCGGACGAACAAGGCGTATTGACGACGCGAATAAGAAGCCTTTTTGAGCGCCACAGCCAAGAAAAGAAAACTTCTATGAAGGCTCTCCTCGGAAAGACGCTCCCCCCCCCCCCCCCGCATCTCTTCCTCAGCAAATTGGAAAACCAAACCAACAAAGCTAGCATGCCTCAATAACTCTCGCTCCCCAGAAGTCTCCGGCTTCCCAAGCCAAGCAATCCCCCTCTCAAAACCCCCGCTCCTCCCTTCCCAAACCCGCTCGCTCTCATACCCCATAACCCCCAGAAGCCTCCGCACCCCCACAGAAAAGTTAACCCCTTTGATTCTAGCAAGAGCCACTTCGATGCGACCAACGAGCTCTAGATTTTCCCAGCGATAATCAGCCATGTGATTCTTTGCCTAAGATCTTGTCTTCCGTTATCATAGCCCATTCATGCAAAAATCGCACCCATAACTAATCTTGACCAGTGGAAAAAGCAAGAGGAGAAGGAAGAGAGTGGATTCCAATTTATAAAATGGACGCAGGCGATGGTTTTGAGAAAATAAGACCAAGCGCCAAGGATTGGGTGTAGAGGGTGTGTTCGGTCATTCCGGCGATGTGGTCGCAGATGGCGCGTTGGAGGCCTTGTGTGGGGATTTGGGCTTGGATCTGGGAGGGGAGGTTGTGTGGGGATTTTTGGTAGAAGCGGAAGAGTTTTTCGAGGGTTTGGGTGGCTTGGGTTGTGGGTTGGTGGACTTGGGGGTGGTAGTAGAGGTTTTTGAAGAGATAGTTTTTGAGTTGTTGTTTGGCGGGTTGGAGTGGGGGGGAGTAGTTGGCGAGGGGTTGGGGCAGTTGGCGGATGTCGTCGGGGGATTGGGGTTGGGTTGTGGCGAGGTTGGTTAGGGTTGTGGCGACGACGTCTTTGGCTTGGCGGTCGATGATGGTTCGAATGATAAGGTGGCGGCGGGTTTCGGCTGGGGCGTTAGGGAAGGCGTTTCGGATTTGGGTATTGGCTTGGGACCAGATTTCGAGGTTTTTGGTGAGTTGGGTTTCGGAGAGGAGGCCGGATTGGATGCCGTCGTCGAGGTCGTGGCTGTCGTAGGCGATTTCGTCGGCGAGGTTGGCGATTTGGGCCTCAAGGCTGGGGTTGGGGGAGTGGAATTGGTGGTTTGGGGTTGGGGAGTCGCAGGCGGTGTGATGTTTGGCGAGGCCTTCGCGGACTTCCCATGTGAGGTTGAGGCCGGGGAAGTTGGGGTGTTTGTGTTCGAGGAGTTCGATGACGCGGAGGCTTTGGCGGTTGTGTTCGAATCCCCCGTTGTCGGCCATGAGTTGGTTGAGGGTTTGTTCGCCTTTGTGGCTGAAGGGGGCGTGGCCGAGGTCGTGGGCGAGGGAGATGGCTTCGGCGAGGTCTTCGTTGAGGTTGAGGGCTTGGGCGAGGTTTCGGGCGATGGCGGCGACTTCGATTGTGTGGGTGAGGCGTGTGCGGAGGCGTCCGCCGGTGCTGTCGAGGAAGACTTGGGTTTTGTGGCCGAGTTGGCGGAAGGCGCGGGAGTGGATAATTCGGTCGCGGTCGCGTTGGTAGGGGGTTCGCCAGTTTTCTTCGGGTTCGGGGTAGCGCCGGCCTCTGGAGTTTTGGCTTTTTTGGGCGAAGGGGGCGAGGAGTTGGGCTTCTCTGGTTGTGCGTGGGTTGTTGGCGTGCATAGGAATTAGGGATTGGGGAGGTAGTTGGCGACGGAGAGGTTTTTGAGGTGGAAGAGGCGTTGGATGGCTTCTTCGACGAGGTTGTTGGGACAGCTGGCTCCGGCGGTGATGCCGATGGTGCGGTCGGATGGGGAGAGCCAGTTTTGGGTTTCGACTTCGCGGTTTTTGTGTCGGTCGTAGTGAAGGATTTTTTGGGCGGAGATCATTTTGGCGGCGTTTTTGATGAAGTAGGTGGGGAGTTTGGCTTCGCCCATTTCGGCGAGGTGGGAGGTGTTGGAGGAGTTGTAGCCGCCGACGACTATGAGGAGGTTCATGGGTTCTTGGAGAAGGGTTTGGAGGGCCGATTGGCGTTCTTGGGTGGCGCCGCAGATGGTGTCGAAGAATCGGAAGTGTTGGTGGATGTTTTCGGCGCCGTGTTTGGTTTGGAGGGCGTGTTTGAAGCGACGTTGGACTTCTTCGGTTTCGCCGCGGAGCATGGTAGTTTGGTTGGCGATGCCGATGGCGGCGAGGTGGAGGTCGGGATCGAAGCCTTTGGAATGGGCGCCTTGAAAGCGGGCAAGGAATTCGTCTCGGTCGCCTCCGTTGAGGATGTAGTTGCAAACGTAGTCGACTTCTTCGAGTGTGAAGACGACAAGGTAGTGGCCATTGGCGGCGGAGGTTTGGGAGCTGGTGGCCATGGTTTCTTCGTGCCAGGCTTTTCCGTGAATGATGCTGGTGACACCATCGCGGGAGTATTGGCGGACTCGCTTCCATACGCTCATTACGTCGCCGCAAGTGGTGTCGACAATGGTGCATCCGATGGAGGATATCTGTTGTCGGGTGGAGACTTCGGTTCCGAAGGCGGGGATGATGACGACGTCGGAGGCGTGGAGTTGGTCGAGTTCGTTTGGCTTCGGGCGGCTGGCGAGGGGGAGTATGCCCATGCCTTTTAACTGATCGTTGACTTCGGGGTTGTGGATGATTTCGCCTAGGAGGAAGATTCGCTGTTCGGGGGGGAAGTATTTTCGGGCGGCGTAGGCTAGGTCGATGGCGCGTTCGACGCCGTAGCAGAAGCCGAATTCTTTGGCCAGGCGGACGGTGAGTTGGTTGCCGGCGGAGAGGGTGTTTCCGTGGGCGCGGAGGTAATCGATGAGGTCGCTTCGGTAGTGGGAGACGACTTGCGCCTGCACTTCCTTCATGATTTTCGGGCCGCGAAGGTTCAATCGGCGCGGGGGTTTCGAAGCAGTCGTTGCCATGCGCTGGGAGTATAGCGTTTTGGTCGAGTGAGTCCAAGCGGAATCGGGAATTTTGAATGGAGGGTTGGCGGCAATGCTTAGTGGTTGGCGTTTATTGGTTGGTTTGGGTTGCGCGGTTCCATTTTGTTCGCATGAAGTGGAAGAGGTATTGTTGGGCGTAGCCGTTGAAGGGGGCGAAGTGTTGCGCGGCAAAGGCTTGGAGTTGGGCTTGGGGCATGCGCCAACTTTGGAAGTAAAGTTCTTCCAGCGCCCGTTTCACCCAGACGTCCATGGGGAAGGCTTCTTGTTTGCCGTAGGCGAAAAGCAGGACGCAGTCGGCGATTTTGGGGCCGACGCCGGGCAGTTGGATGAGGGTTTCTTTGGCGGCGGAGTAGGGGAGTTTGTTTAGTGCGGTTAGGTTGACGGAGCGCTTGGCCACGGCTTTTGCCGCTTCGCGCAAGTAAGGCGCTCGATAGCCCATTTTGAGGCGGCGCAAGCGGCGTTCGGAAGTGTCGGCGATGGCTTCGGGGGGCGGAAATTGCCAGGCCAACGGCTCGCCTTTGGGAACGAGAATCGGCTGTTGAAAGCATTGGGAGAGGGCTTCGATGATCTGCGCGATGTGCGGGATTTGTTTGTTGGAGGAGAGAATGAAGGAGGCGAGTGTTTCCCAAGGGTTTTGCCGCAGAAGCCGAAGCCCGCGGCAGTGCGCGAGGGCATTTTGCAAAGGAGGGTCTGGAGGGAATTGCTGGGTGATTTTGCCAAGGTCGACATCTGTTTGGAAATAGTGTTTCAGAAGTTTCCAGTCTGGTTGAGGATGGTTTGTGGAGAGGATGAGGGTTTTTGAGGCGGAGGAGGCTTTGACCCAGTGGTCTTGAATAACGCCGGTCCATTGGTTTTGATGGATTCGCCAGCGGAAGGCTTGGCCGCTGGCAAGGGTTTCCCGCAGGTTGTAGTTTATGGTGGGAAATCGGCGGGTTTGCAAGTTGGCGGCGGTTTTTTGAGTTGCGCTTGCGCTTTTGCTGGAGGAAGAGAGTGGAACGGCGTTTCTTTTCAGCAGGCGATGATGCTTCGGACGGGCGTTTGGGAGATTTTTTCGCGGCCTTTTAGGGCGGGCAGTTCGATTAGGAAAATGGCTTCGAGCACTTGGGCGTCAAAGTTTTTTAGGAGTTTGAGAGCGGCGCTGGCGGTGCCGCCGGTGGCCAGCAAGTCGTCGATGAGGAGAAGCCGGGCGCCCGGCGGAATGGCGTCTGCGTGGATGGCCACGGTGTTGGTTCCGTATTCCAAGTCGTAGCTCTCTTCGTGGGTGTAGAAGGGGAGTTTGCCTTTTTTGCGAATGGGGATGAATCCGGCTTCAAGTCGCAGGGCGGCAGCAGCGGCGAAGATAAATCCTCGTGCGTCGATGCCGATGATTTGGTCAATGTCTCCGGGCGGGTAAGGTTCGATGAGCGCCTCGACGGCCTGCCGAAACAGGGCGGGATTGGAGAGGATGGGCGTGATGTCTTTGAACTGGACGCCCGGTTTGGGGAAGTCGGGAATGTTGCGAACCGCGGCGGCCAGGATTGAGGAGGGAGACATGGCTAATGATTAGGGATTTCGCTCTGGGATCAGCATCTTGGGTTTTGCGGAAAGGCGCTATTTTTGCCCGGATTCCAGTTTTTCGATTTGTTTGCGGAGTTTGGCGAGGGCGTCGTTTTGGATTTGGCGGACGCGTTCGCGGGTAATGTTGAAGCGTTCGCCGACTTTTTCGAGAGTGCGTTCTTTGCCGTCGCTAAGGCCGAATCGGTAGTCGAGGATGGCGGCTTCGCGTTCTGGGAGTTTGCGCAGGAGGTTGGCCAGCAGGTTGAGGTCGTCTTTTTCTTCGAGCTGTTTGGAAGGGGATTTTGCCTTTTCGTCGCGGACAACGTCGCCCAGCGTGGCGGTTTCGCTTTCGAGGATCGGAGAGTCTAAAGAGGCGGGGCGGTTGTCGATGTTCCGAAGCCGGGCAATGTCTTGAGGTGGAATGCCTAATTCTTCGGCCAGTTCTTTATCGGTCGGATCGCGGGCGATGTGGTCCCGCAGGCTGTCTTCGGTTCGTCTGAGTTTGGAAATCTTTTCGACCAGATGGGTGGGCAGGCGAATGGTTTTGGATTGTTTGGCCAGGGCGCGTTTGATGGATTGTTTGATCCACCAGGAGGCGTAGGTGGAGAGTTTGTTGCCTTTTTCGGGGTCGAATCGTTCTACGGCTCGAATTAGCCCGATGTTTCCTTCGCTGATCAAATCGAGCAGCGGCAGGCCGATGTCTTCGTAGTCGTGGGCGATTCGCACGACTAATCGGAGGTTGGCTTTGATCATATGCTCTTTAGCCTCCACGTCGCCGTTTTGGATTCGGAGGGCGAGTTCATGTTCTTCTTGAGGAGTGAGCAGGTCCACTTGGCCGATTTCGCGCAGATAAAGTTTGATGGCGGAGTCTGCATCGTGGCCGACGTGGGTTTTGTGGACGGCGCCGGGAAGCAAGGTTTCCTCGCGGGGAACGATGGGGGAGGCCTCCGGCGTTGGAGACGGATTGGGGTCTTTGGAAGAAAGGGACGGCGGCGTCATGGGCGGCTTCTGCTTTCGATCGCGGTTTCGTTTTTGGCGAATGGCTTTCGCCTTAGGTTGCGTCGCAGAATCTGATTTTGCAATGCGAACGGCTGTTTGTCGTTTTACCACGGAGACAAGGCCATGAATAAGCGAAGGCGCAGAGAAAAGCAAGCTCGTTATGCGCCGATTTTCTCCTTTTCTGTCTCGCCGTCGCAAAAACGCTCAAAAGCGCCGCCCAGCAAGTCGCCTGCATCGCGTCGAATCTCGGCATCCGAAACTACCCAGCCGGCTTGCGCTAGGTCTGCGTATTTGTCGGCCAGCACGCCCGCAATCACTTCCTTAGAATGAGACCATTTGTAAATCAACTGCTCCAAAACCCGCGCGTCCGAGTGTTGGGGCGTTACACTCAAGCCGATGAGTTCCAGCCGCATCCTCGTCATCTCCTCCACAAGCGAAGGCACGTTGGTGAACCACCAACACCCAAAAATGTGCAGGTTCGGAAACTTCCGCCCTAAAACGCACAGTTCGTGTTGATTTTCCCTAGCCAAAGCCGTGCAGAGAAACCGCGTGTCCGGGTGGCTTGCGCACAGATTTTCCAGCGACTCCAAGTTGGCGCGTCCCATTCCATCGCCGGCCAGCCGAAGCGCCGGGTTGACCGCCCGCTTTACCCCCATCATCAAAGCCAAAGGCAATCCGTGCTCCCGGCAGTGCGGAAGAACCGCTCGATCCAAAACCTTGGACGCCTCTTCGTTAGAAGGATACCGAAAGGAAGGGGGCAGAGAAACCATAAGATATTTCGCGTCGATTTTGCTGCTCCAATCCGCCAAAAACCGCCGAACGCAAACAACGCCGCCTTCATCCGGCGTTGCGGCGAGAGCATAGCCTTCGTCCCTGAGAGTGGACGCGGCGCTCGGCCAATCTAAAAGCAATGGATCAATCCGCAATCCAGAGACAAACCTTGAGTCTCTGGAAAAACCTCTTTCCCAAACGCGGCGCTCGGCGGGATCAAAAGGCGAGTTCGTCATGCAAAGCCGCCTCACATTCGCCGCCGCCAAACACTTGTCAATCAAAGATTCCGGCTCTTGTTTTGCATACCACTTTCGAATCGCGGACAAATCCCGCCGCCCCACTTCCAGCCCCAAGCGGTGAAGCGTCGTCAACACGCCGCGACAAGCTTCCGATATAGGCGAATGCCGCACAAACAAATCATCCCAAATCAGATCGGCTTGTTCCCGCTTCGACAATTTCCAAAACGCCTCGGCGCGGCCGGTGTGCCGCAATACTTCAGCCGTCAGATAGTGATAAGTCAGCAGCTCGTCTATGCCGTAAAGCAACAATGACCCAAAGGCCGGATCATAAAGATGCGTATGAATGTCATAAACCGGCTCGGCGTCAACAATGGCGTTGACTCTTTCCTGAATCTTTGCTTTGCTTTCTCCAATCTCGTTCGAATGCATTACGGGAATTTACTTCACGCCAAAAAACTTCACAAGCAAGGAAAACATCTTATGTCGATTATCGTCACCGGAAGCGAGCTGGGAAGCATCCAACTCAAAACCCGCATGCCCTTTCGCTACGGCATCGCCACCATGACCGAGTTTCCCCTTGCGTTCGTCCGAGTCTACGCCCAAATCGACGGCGTCCAATCCTTTGGCGTCGCCTCGGACTTGCTCCCGCCAAAATGGTTCACCAAAGTGCCGGACAAACCCGTGACCGAAGAAATCGACGAAATGCTGGAAGTCATTCGCCATGCCTTGAACCGCATTGTCGGCATGGAATCCGCCACGGTGTTCGGCATCTGGCAAACGCTTTATGAGGCGCAGGCAGACTTCGGAACGCAAAAAGGATACCCGCCGCTCCTTGCCCACTTTGGCACTTCTCTCGCCGAACGCGCCGTAATCGAAGCCTTTTGCCGCGCTCGCCAAATCCCTTTTGCCCAAGCCGTTTCCTCCAACGCCTTCGGAATTCAACTCAACCAAATTCACCCCGAACTCGGCAATGCAGAACCGAGAGACTTCCTCCCAAAAACGCCGCTTTCCCGCTTGATTGCCCGCCATACAATCGGCTTGAGCGATCCCCTGCGAGAAAACGAAATCTCGCCCGCAGAAGCGCTCCAAGACGGCCTGCCGCAGTCTTTGGAAAACTGCATCCGGCGGTACGGATTGACCCACTTCAAAATCAAAATCTCCGGCAACTTAAACGACGACCTCCCCCGCCTCCAAGAACTCTGCCAATTAACCCGCCAATGCGACGTCCGCCAAGCCCGCTTCAGCCTCGATGGCAACGAGCAGTTTGCCTCCGCCTCCGCTTTTCACGACTACTGGGAAGCCCTGCGCCGCGAACAATGGTTCAACTGGCTTTTCGACCGACTTCTCTTCGTCGAGCAACCGCTCCACCGCAACGTCGCTCTGCAAAAAACAGACGACTTGCTCCGCTGGAAACAACGCCCGCCAACCATCATCGACGAATCCGACGGCGAACTTTGCGCCCTGCCCCAAGCACTAAAACTCGGCTACAATGGCGCCAGCCACAAAAACTGCAAAGGCGTCTTCAAAGGAATCGCCAACCGCTGCCTCATCGAAAAACACGCCCGCCAATCTCCCGCCAAACAATGGATTCTCAGCGGCGAAGACTTGTGCAATCAAGGCCCGGTCGCCCTTTTGCAAGACCTCGCCGTCATGGCCTGCCTCGGCATCCAATCCGTAGAACGCAACGGCCACCACTACTGCGCCGGACTCTCCGCCTTTGACGCCTCGCTTCAAAACCAAATCCTGCAAAGCCATCCCGACCTTTACCACCAAACCGAACGCGGCTGGCCTTCCCTGACCCTTGAAAACGGCTCCCTTTCCCTGCGCACCGTCAACCAAAACCCCTTCGGAACCGGCCTTGAATTCCCCTTCGACTCCCTTCCCACCTAAAAAACCCAACCCGTCGCTTTTCCGTCGCTAAGCCGATACTAAGAGGATACTAAGCCGTCTCAGAAGGCTTACAAAACCCAAAAACAACAAACCGCAACCCCGCCCAACCAAACCATCCCCAAAAGAAAAACGAAGAAAAAAGCCCTCGCAAAAATCCCTCCAAACGCCAAAAAACAACAAAATTCCTCTCCTCGCCAAAAAAATCGAAGAAAATTTAAAAAAAGCCTTGACCCATCTCCGGAATTTGCTATTTTGACTTCTCACGAATGTTTCACGGGTGTTCCGTTTTTGCCGGGGCGCCTGCCGAATAGAACAGTTTGTGTCGGTGTCGGTGGGGAGGTTCGAAACTCTCTCCGATGTTCGGGCGAACAAGCGGGGATTTTCTTCTCGCTTTTTGCCTGTGGAATGTTCGTGACGGCCCGGGCGCAGCCGTAAGCGCTATTTTGACAAGAGTAAATAGTCCGAATATTAATTCGACATGAAGACGATACATAAAGTTGTGCTGGCCATAGTCAGCTCGTTTGCCAATGGAACTTCCAACCCCGCCCTGCAAGGGAACCGGGCTTTGGAAAAGATCGACGCTTTGACGCCCGGCCCCTCGCCGCGCCCGAAGCAAGAAACCCGCAACCCCGAAACCTCACAGAAACGGACTCTGTTCCAGAAGATCAAGGAGGTCTGGATGAATCCAAAGGAAACTGCCGTCACCATCGGCGTCGGCATGACTTACGGAATCGTCATCGCCGCCCTTTTGCTTTTGCCCTTCCCGCCCAAAAGCATCCAAGCCCAAAGCACGAGTCAACCCCTGCCCCTGCCCGCAGTCCCCGTCGTCTATGAAGTTCACGTCACCGACTTGATGCCAAACCGCGTCAACCAGATCGAACGTGGATTGTTCAACATCTCCATTGTCACCGACAATCAGCAGTGGACAAAATACAAATACTGCTGGTCCGGCATTTACGTAGATGAAAACGGCACTTATTACGGCGATGCTACAGGCCGTTTTCATTTTTTGTATTACGACTGGGTGAACTACTGGAATCAACGATATTGGTGGGAGAACGACGACAGCAGCTACTCGTGCCGCATCGTTCCTCACGGCGACGGCAGACACCTCCGAGACCCTTCCTCCCCCGAAGTCTACACTGACGTCGACTTCTATTTGGAGTGGTACGGCAGAACCATCAATCCCGCCGCTATTGTGACCGATACTGACGGCAACAGATACCGAGTTCCCGTGTTTCTGGACGGCGTTTCGTACACCACTTGGTACCCCGGCTGGTAAAATCGGCAATTGACGGAAACAAATCGACTCAACCTTGCCTTTATGGCAAGGTTTTTGCTATATTTCCAAGACATGAAAAGAAACGCTTTTACACTGATCGAACTGCTGGTGGTGATTGCGATCATTGCTATTTTGGCCGGCCTGCTCTTGCCCGCCTTGAGCCGGGCTAAATCCCAAGCCCGCAGAATCTCCTGTGTCAACAACGAACGGCAGATTGGCATCGCTTGGACGCTGTATACCGTCGATCACGACGACTTCCATCCGTCCTATTACCGCGCCGACAGAAACAATCCGCCCTGGCCGGAAGTCTATTTCTACTCCGGTCTCAACGTAGCTTGGTATCACGACATCTGCCATCTGTATATGGGCAGAAACACGAACTCGTGGCACTGCCCGGAGAACCGAAACATCAAGCAAGCCATTGAAGAATACGAAGATGCAAAAATTAACACAGCCGACATCCTGCGGTTGATTCGCAGCGAGTGGAACTCCAGCTACGGCCTCAACGCCGATGGATCCGTCCCTCCTATTGGAGAATTTTACGGCATGGCGGCTCCCGGCGGCACGATTGGCCCGTGGCCAAGGCCTTCGAACAACTTCACCGGCCAGAGAGCTGAGTCCATTCGCGCCAGCCAGATTGTCGCTCCCGCTAATATGATTGCTATGGCCGACCATGCGCCGTGGTATACACTGGGGCCCAATGGCGAGAATGAAGCGCTTAAAGATGAAATAGAACATCGGATCAGCTTTGGCGTTCCCGGTCCATTAGATTGGAGTCGATGGACGGCATGGAATGCTCGTTATCGGCACAACGGGAGGGCGAATGTGTTGTTTGCGGACGGCCATGTGGATGCGGAGACGGAGAAAGAGTTGCTCGACTTCAGCGGCGATCGCGCTAAACGCTGGAACTACGATCACCAACTCCATTGACCTCCAAAACTTCCCGCATTAGGAAAGAGAGCCGATTGGCCATCCATCGCAAAGGGAAAAACAGCAATTGCAAAGCGATAAGTCTGCGGGACTGAACGTTGCCAATGACCGAGAAACAACGGCGGGGGAATAGGATAACCAGTCGCATGCGGAGCATTGGCAACATTGGGAGAGTTCGGACAACTGGAATCCAATCAGCATGGACGAAGGCTTTTGAAGTGAAACGTGGTTGGTGGGGCGCAGCTTTTGTTTTGAAGCGAAAGGGGGTTCGTTGGACGCAAAATTTGTTTTGAAGGGCAGGCGGTTGCCGGTCGTCAATTTTGGCTAATCTGGAGAAGTTGGCAAGAGATGGTCGAGGAAGTTGTTTTTGGATTGTGGCGGGGTGGTGGTTTTTTGTTGCTTGTTTTTGGGAAAGTGGTTGGATTGCGGGGAACTTGGATGAACAAGAGAGAAAGATATGCAACGATTATTTTTGATTTCACTGGTTACTTTGCTGAGCGCCGCTCCTGTGTTTGCGGCGGATTCGCCTACTGTTTCGATCACGATCCAAAGTTATCAAGACTTGGAGGCGGACTTTAAAAGCATCGCCAAAAGGCTCAAACCCGATTCTGAGGACGAGGCTTGGGAAGGGTTTCGCCGCGAGCTGAAGATTGTCGATTTGGAGGGCATTGACTTGACGAAGCCGTGGCAGGCGGCGATTTGGTGGGAGATTGCGGAAGAAACTCCCAGCATGAGTTTTCGCATTCCGGTTTTGGATTTTGACGATTTTCGCGCTTCGCTGGAGGCTGTTGTGGAGTCCAACGGCAGTGAGGACATTTCGATCCAGCAAGTCGGCGGCTATGCGAATGTGTGGATTGATGAGGAAGATTCTCCGGCAGGGGCAAAGGAACGGCACGATGCGTGGACGCCTGCTCAATTGCGCGCCCCGGAAAAGACGATTGAAGTTGCGGTTCATTTTCCGGAGGCGCTTCGGCGAAGTGTTTTGCAAACGATCGGGATGGGCAAAATGGCAATCACAGGCGAGTTGGATTCCTTGCCGGATGGAGGGATTCCCGGAATGAACCCCAGGGCTCTGGTTGAACTCATTGGGGTTTACTTCGAGGTGATGGAGATGGGAATTCAAGGGGTCAAAACTTTGGATCTGGATTTTGGCGTCGAACAAGATGTTTTGGAGATTGGCAAGAGGGTGACGGCCAAAGCAGGTTCTGATCTTGTTAGTTGGATGAAGCCTGCGGACGGCTCGTTGGAAGACGTTCTGCCGTTTCTCAATTCGGAGGCCGCTATGACCTTTGCCATGCAGTTTGACGGCAATCCGTCAATGATGTCGACGGTCAAGAAGCTTGTCCGCCTGAGTTTTGAAATGCAAGGGGCGGAGGGGGACGATCTCGCAATTCGGGAGCTGGAGAAACTGATGGACGCGACTGTTCCTATGGTTTTTGCGAATTCATCGGACTTTACGGATGATGGGATGCAATTTGACGGAGTGTATCGGTTTCTGGGGAGCGATTTGGACAATATTTATCCACTGTTTGTTCGGTATGTGAACGGCCCGTTGCAGTCGCAAGTTGGCGCCAAGAAGATGTATAAAACTCTTTCCTTGAAAGAAGATTATCGCGTGGTGGACGGGGTTTCGGTGGATCGATTTTTTATGGAAATCAACTGGGACTCTCCTATGTATCGATTGCAGTTGCAGAATGCCTCTGCGCCAGAGCGGGAAATGGTCGAAAAGATGCGGGAGCAATTCGGCAAAATGGAATTTGATCTGGCGCAAAAAGGAGGAAACTTGTTTATGGGATCGCCATCGCTTTTTGACGAGTTGTTGCGGCGCGATTCAGCGGGAAGTCCGCCGGGCGGAATTCCATTCGGCCCTCGGACGTTCGCCTGTGGAAAGGTCAACGTTTTCAAGTTTATGTCCATGATCCTCGGCGCTAACCCGTTCATCCCGGAAGAAGGAAAGCGGCGGTTCCAAGATTTGGACGTCGACGGCACGGATATTGCGTTTAATGTCGAGTTAGACAAAGCGGTTCAAGCGCAAGTCGCCATTCCTTTGAAGGTGTTTTCTACAATCGCCAAAATCGCCGAGTGGGAGTAAAGTCCGCTTTGGCCGGGCCGAAACGCATACGCGTTTCATTTTTTCGCATCTGCCTAGATTGATCGCAGGTTAGGCAGGCGTTTGGAGATTCAGTTGTCCCATCTTTGGACAGCGTTTTTATTCGTGAGTTCTTTCTTCTCATTGGCTTGGCGGCGATGCCGTGGCGATGGAGAAAACAAGTTTCGGGAAACGGCAATTTTCGCACAAGGCGTTAGAATGAGCGCAGAAATCGCGGAGGATTTGCAAGAGTCCCTGCTGGTCGATTGCCGCGGCCAGCGCTTTGGCATCTTCCCGCCCCAGCAATCGACTGCAGCCATCCTTGATCAGCCGGTTTTCTCCGCTACGGGGAAAACGGCTAAACAAGCACTCGGCGCGTTGCATTGCCGCTTGGTTTCCATCGGCTTTTGCCCGGCTCCAAAACCACGGCAAGATCGCGTTCACGGCCAGCTCGATGGCGCGTGAATCTCCAAGCGCCAATCGTCCGGCGCCGAAAGAGAGTTGTTTAAAGTGGAAGCGGTCGTTCCAAAATGGCGTGATTTCTCCCGAAAGCGCATTGACCAGTGAGGGAAGAGGCCGTTCCAAGTTGGGCTGGGCGAACCATTTTTCCAGCCGTTGAAAGAAGTCCGGTTGCCGAATCCAACAGGCTGCCAACGCCAGTCGGCGATGGGGATGATTCTGCGGACGCAATCCGGAGAAGCACCAGATCGCCTTCGGAAACGCTACGTCGCTAAATTCATCGCGAAGCCTCCACCACGCATCCCAGAGTTTGGCGACGTGAGCTTGCCGGACGCTGTTGGAATCGTAAGGCAAAAAACCCGCAACGCCGAAAAGCCTCGCTTCCGCTTCCGCCGCCGGCCAAAGTTCAAAAGACTCCACCGGAAACCCGGGAAACAGCCGCGTCGTCAATTCTCCAATCCGCCGCATTGGCCAAACATTCCTCGAATACCCCAAGCCCGCCACCAAGCCTTCCCACAAGGCCAAACGCCAGCCAACCTCCTGTGCTCGCAAGTGTTGCTGTTCTCCTTTTTGACGAAACCGAAACATCGCCGCCGACCGAAGCAATCGCCGCGCTTGCTCCAGCGGAATTTCAGCCAAAGGCGCCCGGCATTTCCCAGAGAATTCTTCCGGCAAAGCAAAAGAGTCCGTGGCAAAGCCTCTTGCCAGCTCGTCAAGAGAGCCGTTCAAGAACGATTCCAACGCCAGTATAGGCACGGAAGATTGGAGTTTGCGAGGGGTTGACCAAACTACTCGAAGAACGACGCGCTCAAAACTCGGATTGTTCTCGTGGCCGTGCGCTTTCCAGCCCGACGCCCAGCGATCAATTTCTACATCCCCCTGCAACAACACCTCGCCATCCAGACGGATAAGTGCCCGGTTGAAGTCCGGTCCCGCCCCATGATTCAAGAATCCCGGATGAAGCACTTCGCATTGGCGACCGTCCACCGTCCGCAATCCCTCGCGATTCAGCCGCTGCCACTGCCAAATATACTGCATCAACCGCTCTTCAGGCAGGTTTCCCGTCCCGCCGTCGGCCAAAAGACAGTCCGAAACTTGCCGACGCCAAACATGATAATCGTCCGGAGAGAAAATCACGAAGTCGGTTTTTAGCTTTGAGCGCCCGTGCTTTCGTGCTAACGCGGGCATGAATTATCGAAAAAGTCTTCCAATTTTCACAACAAAATTTTTACCGCGGGTTTGCGATTTGGCAAGCCGTTCCCTAATTTTCCATTGAAGTTTCTCTCATATTAGGTTGGAACGTCGATAGTCCTTTGCCTCAAATCTTGGAGAAAACGTCGGATTTTTCGGCAGATCGAAAATCTTCCACGGATCAATGCCCCATTTTAGCACGGTCAACGGCAAAAAGCGTCAAAGAGTCCGAGACGGCAATTTTTCGATAGCCCGCCAGAAACTCAGCTAACGAACCGCTTTTCAACTCTCTTCGAGTCAGCAAAAGCAACCCTGGAAACCCTGGATCATAGCGCTTCCACAAAATGCGTCCCCACAATCAACTTCCAACTCATCGCCGGAAAAAACGCCCACACCAAACAAAACCCTCCAAACGATCCAAAAAACAATCCCAAAAACCGCGCTCCCAGCCGGCGACAAAAAACGCCAAACCCGCCTCCCCTCGCGCCCTCCCAAACCAAAGTCACCAACATTGCCGGCAACACCATGCCCACCGTCAACTTCACTTGAAGTGCCAACCCCAAAACCAATCCCGCAACTTCCCAATAACACATAATCCAAAATCCCCAACGAAACCCGCTCCGCCTGCGTTTCGCTCCAGCCAAACAACCTATCCAAACCCGCCAGACAACCGCAATACGCACCCGGATCCCCCAAAGCAATCGCCAACCGATACGCTACAAAAACCGAAGACAACCCCGCGTAACCCCGCGCCAAAACACAAAGCGAAAACCCACGCCTCAAAATTGCCAAACTCCAACCCACTCCCAACAAACCAGCAACCGCATGCAACTGCCCACTCCGCAAAAAATGAAAACCGGATCCCGCACCTGCAACAACAAAGCGTCATTCCACACATTCAACAACTTAGCGCCACCCGTTAGCAGAAAAATAAACGCAAACGAATCTAACAACAAACGAACCCAGCAGGGAGTGAACAAATTGAAATTGCGGGAACCGTTTGCCCACTCAAGCCTTCACTTCATCGGCAGATTTTGCCCTATGAAAAGGTTTTTCATTGTTTATTTTTCAAAACGATTGGCGATTGAAACCGCGTTTGGATTGGCGGGTTAGAATTGTTTCTTTTGTTTTTTGAGCATTCCTATCCAGAAGATTACGGGGATCAACACCGCCAGAGAGAGAATAAAAGTCCACTGCGTCTTGCGGATTGGTTTGCGATCTCTTGGCACAAACTCCTTGGAAATCTCCTCCCCATCCCAATAACCCAGTCTCTCCGCCTTGGAATAATCGTTGATAACGGTTCCCCTCGGCAAATCCATTCCCTCCAACGTCCAGTGACTCTCCGGAAATTCTTTCTCCTCAGCTTCTAATAGAATTATTGTCCTATGATAAATGAGATTTCCATTTCCCTCAAAATAATCTTCAATTACCTTTCTGGGAAGCCATGGATAACGGTCGTTTTCATAAAAAGAGATAGATTTTGTGACACGAAAAGCACCAGCAATCATTCTACAGATACGAAAGTTCCGGCTTGGATCAATCCATAAATCCAATGGATATTCGCCATCCGTAACGATACGAACATGCCAAGCATCGTTTCCATCAATTTCCACCTTTCCTTTAGTTTCAATGGTTGTGAATCACTCTCGTTGTCCTTGATACATAAAATTTTCTGCGTTAGTTCTGGGAGAATATACAGCTACGCTTCTTAATAGTCTCGGGTCAAATAAAGAATAACCACCGTTTCCATCAATAATATCTCGAAATTCAGCCTCTTTACTTTCGATTCTATAACTAATTACTTGCTGACCATTATAAATGCCATCGTAAATCTTTTTGCCATCTTTCTCAAGACGGTATCGGCGGCGCTCCTTGTCAAAATCAACTTGGTAAGTATTGGTATGAATTGAAACATTATCCTCAGTAACGATTTCTAGTTTGAGTGATGAAGGTGGAATGGCAACACGATCTGCTACTACCCCGTCTAGCAGAGCAATTGGGGAGGGATAATCGCTTGTGTCCTGTGTCTGAGCATACTGAGATTCTTTCATTATGCCAACAGAAACGATGCAAATAATGAGAAATTTAAGGAGAGAATCTCTCATTCGAAATCGAATTGGAACACTCATAAATCTCAAGAATTGAATTTTTCAATCTCAGTTTCGAACAAAGTAATGCAACTCTGCAATTCTGAGCATTACATTAAATTAACGGAATGCGCCAAAAATTAACTACTGTTGTCATCATCGCCACTGTCGTCGCTACTGTCATCACTGCTTGTACCGATACAATCCTCTTGGTAAAACCTAGTTGCAAATTGCGGCTCGCCGCTATGCTTTTCTGGATCTTCCTCGCAATATCTCCAATCGTCATTCCATTTGCATCCTACAGGCTGCCAACAGAATAGTGTATCTGATGAGCAATTTGTGTGGGATTCTTCATCTGAAACGCATCCTTTTGGAAAGCGCTCGACAATAAACGCAGTTTTGCAATCGCTCTTATTGGGAGTGTAATTCTCACACGATGGTTTCTCCACACAATCCTTTGATCCTCCTGAGACTCTTTCGTTGCCACAGGCTGCGTAAAGGACGAGGATTCCAAGGAGAAGGCCGATGGCGGCTCCGGCGAGGACGCCGAAGCGTCGTTTGATGGTTTCGACTATGTTTGTTGCACTCATGATGATATCTATAGTTTCTATTTTGTATTTACAGATTCGAACTCTATTTATTGATTTTGGAGGCGTTGAATTTTGACGGGGACGGAAGTTGCCTCGTTGCTTCCGGTTCCGTTTTTTGAATGTCCATAAGGATGTTCAAAGTCAAAGCGTTTTTGAGGGCGTCGGCTTGGATGCGGATGCGGTGGTCGTTGGCCCAGTAAGATACGGCGCCGGCGTCTTGGGATTTAAAGCGGATGCCCTTTTCTTGCCTTCAGCGTCTATGGCGGCGATGCTTCGGATGGAGGAATCTTGGGCGGTTCGGAGTCTCAGTCGTTGTTCTTTTGAGTAGTCGGTGAGGACGATGGTTGCGGGCGTTACTTCGAATGGCGGCACTACGGTGGCGCGGAATTGAAAAGTGAGAGATGGATGCCGTTTGTTGTTGATCTGGAGTTTGACGGCGCCAGACAGGTTTTGGAGGCTGTGAATGTTGACGGCGTCTTCGGCTTGGAGTTTGAGAAGGATTTGCCAGTTTCGGCTGCCGATTTTTTGAATGGAGACTTGCAGGTTTTCGTCCGCTCCCCAAGTTTCCGAAGAGAGCTGTTCAAAGTTGGAGTTTTCTTTGGCTTCGACGGTGATTAGGCGCTCGCGGGTTTCGCCGGGTTTCATCTCACCGAAATAAACTTTGCGCGTGTGCGGCTCGTAGGAAAATTCTTCGAGGATGTCGGCGAGAATGGTGGCGCGGACGGAGAGCAGTTTGAGCGCGTCTTGACTGCGGTTGACGAGGCGGAAATTGGCGATGCGGGTTTCGTTTTGCTGAAGGGTGCCGAAGTCGTGCTTTGATGGTTCAAAGACGATGGGAATACGGGGGTCAATGGCGGGCCTTCGGTCTTTGCCGAAGTAGCCGAGGGCAAAGACGATGACGGCGTCGATAACGGCTGCGGAGGCGATTTCGACCGCTCGCGAAGAACTGCCCGTCCGGGAAAATTTCACTTCGTCTAAAAGGGATTTGTCGCTAAATTTGCTCTCTTTTCTCGGGAAGTCAAATGAAAATCAGAAAATTTTCGAGTCGGTAAAAATAGATCGATGGCGATTTTTTGGAAAAAGGAAGCGGGCATTTTGGTTTGTTCCAATAAGGAGGTTTAGAATGGGAACTTCTAGCCGCATTTTACAAAATCTCCGGAACTACTTGCCGCAGAAAATTAAACTCGGAAACAGCGCAAGGCGGAATAAAAAAGGCTTTCCTTTCATGAGAAAATCTGGCATTTTTGGTGAACGACGGAAACATTAAAATCCGGCGGCGCAACCGGCAAGGTGATTGTATTATGAATAAGTTATTTATCTTTTTGTTAGGGCTTTCTTTGTTGGGGGCGGTTCAAGCCGCTACTAAACCAAACATCGTAGTCGTCTTTATTGATGACATGGGTTGGGGAGATTTTTCGTGTTTCGGCAACCAGATGGCGCACACTCCGCATGTAGATCGTATGGCGAGGGAAGGGATCCGTTTTGAGCAGTTTTATGTAAACTCGCCAATTTGTTCTCCTTCGCGCGTGGCGATTTCCACCGGGCAATACCCGCAACGTTGGCGAATTGCTTCTTTCCTTTCAGGACGAAAGCACAATGAACAGCGGGGGATGGCGCAGTGGTTGAGTCCTAAGGCGCCGATGCTCGCTCGTTTGCTTCACGAGGCAGGCTACTCTACCGGTCACTTCGGCAAATGGCACATGGGAGGGCAACGCGACGTGGATGATGCGCCGCCCATAACCGACTACGGTTTTGACGTTTCGTTGACAAACTTCGAGGGGATGGGGCCGAAGTTATTGCCCTTGACGCTAAAGCCCGGCCAGGAAAAACCCGGCCGCATTTGGGAAAAGGCCGAGCGTTTGGGGGCGGGCTATCGATGGATGCTACGATCTAAGATCACCGGGGGATTTGTCGATGCGGCAATTGCGTTTATAGACGAGGCATTGAAGGCGAAAAAACCTTTTTACCTCAACTTGTGGCCGGACGACGTACACAGCCCTTTTTGGCCGCCAGTCAAAAAGTGGGGCAACGGAAAGCGCGAATTATATTTGTCAGTGTTGCAAGAAATGGATCGACAACTGGGAACGTTGT
This sequence comes from Limisphaerales bacterium, assembly GCA_965203425.1. GTDB lineage: Bacteria > Verrucomicrobiota > Verrucomicrobiia > Limisphaerales > AAA164-E04 > UBA2970. The sequence continues at coordinate 3,037,908 of OZ241891.1, forward strand.
TCGACTACCTGCGCGGCAACGAGACGTTGAAAAACAATACGCTGGTTTTGATTTGTTCTGACAACGGCCCTGAGCAAGGCGCCGGAGTTGCCGATCCTTTTCGCGGATACAAAACCCACCTCTATGAAAGCGGGATTCGCTCTCCCCTCATCGTTTGGGCGCCAGGGTGGATGGACAAGACGAATCAAGTGAATCGGGAATCCATTTTCTCCGCAATAGATTTAGCGCCCACCCTGCTAAACCTTGCCGGCGTGCCGCACCCAGAAGGCGTCAACTTTGATGGAGAGTCTTTGCCAAACACTCTGCTGGGTAAGTCTTCTGCTTCGCGTCGTGCGCCCATCTTTTTTCGTCGACCGCCCGATCGAGACGCTTTCTACGGAGTGAATGATCTGCCCGATCTCGCGATCCGTGACGGCAAGTGGAAGTTTCTCTGTGAATACAACGGTTCTCAACCGGAACTTTACGATATGAATTTTGACCGGGAGGAAACAATGAACATTGCAGCAGATCATCCCGACGTAGTTTCCAAACTACGAAGCAAATTGCTTGCGTGGCATCAGTCCATGCCGCCCGACAAAGGCTCCGACTTTGTCAAAAAACCTGCCAAGTAGCCAGCAAAAAATCCCGCTTCCTAGCTGTTTTCCCATCGGCTATTGTTTGGTAATCTTCGGTCCAACATATACAATGTATAATGGTTTACACGCTTGTATCGGCCACGAGAAGTGAATCCGTAGTTGGAGAGTCTTCACCTTGCCGTGCCACGTGCAGAACATGGGATTTGCAACGTTCGGATGTGAAAATGTAAGATCTTTCTTGAACTTTACCTTCTCAGTATCTGAAGAGTCAGAAAACCAAGCATTATCACCGGTAAAATACTTTTGATATGTTTCGTGACCTTGTGTCGTGCGCTTGCCGTTTTCATCAAAGCAGTTTTTGAACTCTTGCAAAACAGCCAAGAGTCTTAGCAGTTGATAGGCTGCGCCTTTGACAAAGGGACGTCCGCGCAACGGTTCAAAACTTTCCGGCGAAAAGATTAACTCTGGACAACGATTCTTTGCTGTTTTCTCGAGCTCTTCCCAAGATTGTAGAGGCTTATTGGCGGTTTCAAGAACCTTCGTCAATGTTTCGGCATTCCAATAGTTAGGTAAGTCAACACTCCGGGCATGCGCATTGTCATGCCAGACAACTAATAAAGGCGAGGAGAGCCAAGACGAAGGATTTATGCTTATGAGTCCGCACTCGATGCCGTGGAAAAGGCAATGGGCCGCCTCGCCTACCGCCTTGTCGGTGACTATCTTACCATTGCATTCCAAATAATCACCGCCATCATGCCTCCGTAAGTCTTCCCAAAAAGGGCCGTGCTGTGTGATCCACTGCATCCACGGTCTCTGTTGTTCTCTGCTCAAGTATTGAACCGCTTGCTGCATTTTCTTGTCTCTAGTGACCTGCATGCCGGCAACCTCGCGATGGCAATACAACTCCCGGCCGAAGCGCTTTATGGTATTTCGAATGTTCATAACGCGTTCGACAGCCGAACAGAAAGTTGTCAGATCGTGAAACTGTTTATGTAGGGAGAGATCGTTGAAGAAGAGTTCCATAGTCAATCGCCCCACCCTGCAAAGTAGTTTGTATCCTTGTCAAACTGATCAAAGAAGCCTTCCGGCCAAGAGTCAATATTGCCAGAATCGTCCAGCACGGGGCTTAGAACCTGCGGCTGATCTTCGGAACGCGGCCTAAAGAAGTGGATCGCAACTTGGCCGGCGGCAAGCCGTTCCGATTTGACCGCGCGTCGCACGCCATTTAGCACGTGATCGCTGTGTGTTTCTGCCAGCACTTGTATCCCGGCTCTTGCAACATCGGCCAGAAACTGCCCCATCAACGCTTGTCCTGCAGGATGAAGATGCACTTCTGGATTCTCGATTAAAATAAGATCCCCCTTTTCCGCGGACAAAGCGGCAATCACAATGGGCAAGACTTGAGTAATACCGAAGCCAGTATGGACGGGGCTGTGGAACTCCGCGGCGTCCGAAGTGCGCAATCCCAAAGTAACGGTCTTGGCGCGAGGCACTTGTTGCAACTCCATTCTAAACTCTGGAAAGAGCGTGCGCATTCGCGCTTCCACTTGTTGCAGACGAAGGGGAGGAGCATCAGGCAAAACGAGTTCATTCAGCACGGGTTCATCGCGGCCCCAGTGCAGGATACTTACTGCATGATTGCCGCGGGGACCGACTACACTTACGATATGAGGATCTCGGATCTCATAGGCATCCTGAGGGGCGATGCGTTCGGCAGTAATATATGTTAGACCGCGCAGACTATGGGTCATGGGGTTGGGAGGAAATTCTTCTTCCTTGGGCAACAAGTACCGCAACTCCTGCGGATGGTCAGTCGTTTGTTTATTGACGGAAACACTTTGCACTTCCATAGACATATTATCCTGCCGCTCGCCTTTGAAAGTCCAATCGTAAACGTTGCCGTCGAATTCTAAGGCAATTCCGAGTTTTGTCCGACCACTTTGCGAATCAATCACATCCGGGGCAGTGCCTAATCGAATGCCGTCGCCGTTGAGAATGAGTCTTGTTGACCATTCGTGTTCGCGCATTGTTTGGTGGAGTAATACCAGCGATTGCAAAACCGACGACTTGCCGGCGGCATTGGGGCCGGACAAGAGCGTCAATGGCGCCAGCGGCAACTTCAACAACTTAAAGCACTTGAAATAGCGCAAATCTATTTGGTTAAGCATCAAACACCTCCTGGAACATAGCCCTAGTCATGGCAAAACGAGTCCTTACTCTTCGAGGATCATGAGTGCCTCGTGTGAGAGCGTTCTCAAATTCAGCTTCTGTCATTAGATTATAGAAAGCATCCTTTAATGTCTCGGATCGTTCTTTCACGAGATTTTCTGAATAACGCGAAAGCCCAGTGGACATAACGTCCCACAGCGCTAAGTTAATCACTCCGCGGCCGCTTTGGTTGCGTAAGTGTCTTCGGAAGGCATACTTGCCAAACAAGTGGAAGTTGTTGGCCAAAGTGGTCCTGAATTGGGAGGATAATGTCGGCAATAACTCTGGCTCTTTATTCATTTTTCTGAGACTTTCGGCAAGAAACTTGTCCATGTCCTTATATTCATCGATGTCGAATATCTGGAACGCGCAAAACCGGTTCACGAACTCGCGATCCCGCATTGTCGAAGTTCTCAAACTTCCTCCTGTTGCTCTCAAAAACACCTCGGTACGCGCCTCATTCTTCAAGAAACGTGTGGCTTCCCCTGTGTAAAGGCTGTTGCGCATTTGCTGCGGGGTCAGAGGCACTCCACTGTTGACTCGATCAAAGATATCCAGTCGAGCTCGCTCGTGCACTTTGGCGTCGATGATGTAAAGGATGAGCTGGCAATCTTCGATGCGATTTTGAAGTTTAGGCACTAGGTCGTTGAAACTCTTTTTATGCAGTTCAGGCCGATATTTCAGCTGAAGCTGGAGTTCGTTGTTCACAAAACGCCGGAAGGTAGAAAGCCTTTGCAAGCCATCCACGACGATCATGCGCCCTTGTTCGTCTTCCGCAAGATAGAGAACCGGAAGCGGAATCCGCATCAGAACGGACTCGATGAGTTTGCTCTGCTTGTCTTCGTTCCAGATGAAATCGCGCTGGAATTCGGGGTTCATAACGAACCTTCCCTGCTCAATGCGGCGCAATACTTCGCCCACAGTGCGGAACTCGTGCCGAATAAGCAACGTGTCGATGGGATAATCGCCCCAAAGCGAGCTTTGGTCGTCTCCCAAGCCTTCAATTTCCTCGGGCGGATCTTTTGTTTTATGGTCTATCATGCGCTTTTGTTTCGCTTTTCTGCCTCTTTCGCAATCAAAAGCCAATTAAAATAGCATTGCCGGTCTTTGGTGTCAAGATTATCTGCGATTGAAAAGGCTAGTTTGCCGTGGGAGAAAGGAAAGTCAATGGAGCGGGTGAAGGGAATCGAACCCTCGTATGCAGCTTGGGAAGCTGCCGTTCTACCATTGAACTACACCCGCTTTGGCAAAACGAAGAAAGTTTATGCGAATAATTTCGGTTTGGCAATGTTTGTTTGCTAATTTCTTTTTTCAGAATCGGATGAGTTGTTCTAGTTCGGCAACGCGTTGATTGATTGCTTTGCGGGTGGTTTGGGTGGTGGTTTTGAGGCCGAAACCTTCGCAACAAAAGGAGGCGGTGACGCTCCCGTAGATGACAGCTTTGCGAAAGTGTTGTTCCACTTCGCCGCCGCTGGCGGCCAAATATCCAATCATGCCGCCGGCAAAGGAATCGCCGGCGCCGGTGGGATCGACAAGGTTGGAAAGCGGAAAGGCCGGCGCCAAGAAAAACCCTTTTGGACTGGAAAGAATGGCGCCGTGCTCGCCTTTTTTGGCGACGACGTATCGGGGGCCGAGGCTGTGAATTTGTTGAGTGGCGACTACGACGTTGTCTTCTCCAGTTAGTTGACGGGCTTCGGCGTCGTTGAGGACAAGGCAGTCGATTTCCCGCAAGAGAGCCAACAATTCATTGCGGGCGACGTTGAGCCAAAGGTCCATCGTGTCGGCAACTACGAACTTGCGTTTGCGGATTTGTCGCAGCACGTCCCTCTGCAGTTTAGGCTCGCAATTCGCCAGCAAAATGTAGGGTTTTTCTTTGAGACTGTGGGGAAGAGACGGACGCCAGTCTGCTAATACACCCAAGACCGTTTTTAGAGTTCGGCGACGATTCATATTGACTTCGTATTCACCTTCCCAAAAAAAAGTTTGCCCTTTCTTGCGCTCTAAACCTTGCAGATCAATGTTGTGTTTTTCGTAAAGTTGGAAGCATTCTTTTGGGAAGTCACTCCCTACGGCGCCTACCAAGCTGACCGGCGCAAAAAAACTAGCGGCCACGGCCGCATGGCTCGCTGAACCGCCAAGCAGTTTTGGGTTTTCTTTGTAAGGAGTTTTAATAGAGTCTAAGGCCGTAGTGCCAACAATAAGAACGCTCATATAGGAATAAGGTTTTATTTCAAAATAGATTATTGTATTCGCTTAGTGCCTCAACAATTTTAGGAAGGTAACAATCGGCGAAAGGTTTGGCAAGCTTTGTCCGGCCGTTTGCGCTGAAGAATGGCGGACACGATGCAAACCCGCTTAGCGCCGGCCAATAAAACGTCCGGAAGCGTTTTCAAGTTGATGCCCCCAATGGCGAACCAAGGAATTTTAACATTCACGGCCGCCCAGCGGACATAATCGAGTGTGACGGGTTTCGCTAAGGGTTTTGTTTTCGTGGCGTAAATGGGGCCAATGGCAACGTAGTCCGAACCGGCATGGATTGCTTGCCGGCACTGGTCGGGATTGTGCGTGCTGAGGCCGAGTAGTGGGTGAGGATTTTTTGGAAACAAGTCTGAAACGATTCGATAACCGCCGCCGAAAAAATCTTCTTGTCCGAGATGAATGAAGGGCGAGGGTAGAGACTGTGCGATGGTTGGATGATCGTTGACAACTAGGTGAACGCCGGCACTTTCGGTAATAGGCGCAATGGATTCGGCCATTTTCTGAATGGCGTCGGTGGAGAGGTTTTTGGCGCGCAGTTGGATAATGTCGCTGCCGCCGTCGCAAAGTTGTTTGGCTAACTCGACGGGCGAGCGATTGGCAAGGTAGGCCGTGTCGATAAAGGTGTAAAGCCGACAATCTGAAAGCGAACGTTTTTTGGCCATAAGATGCGCAAACACTATAAAATCTCGTTGGTTTTGTCCATTCTTGTTTTGACTTTCTTTTTTGGCTTGCCAAGGAGGGGGGAAGCATGGGCAAACTTGCGCTTACATATGAGCAAGCAGGATTTATTTAAACTAGGCGCGAAAGCGATGACAGCTATGAGGAAATTCTTCTTTCCAACGGACTTTGCCAAACTTTTTGCGGCGATCGCGCTGTCTTTGCTAAACGCCGGGCCGGAAGTGATGGCAGTAGACAACGAGATGACGCGAGCCACGCTCAAGGGATTTCCGGGAGTGGATGTCTTGGTTGAAGTTTTTGATGAACAAGCCAAAGCGGCGGGTTTTGATAGGCGAACTTTTCAAACCGACGTGGAACTAAAACTTCGCTTGGCCAGCATCAAAGTGCTGATGGAGAAAGAAAAGTCGGCTACGCCGGGAAAGCCTATTCTCTATCTCCACGTCAATGCATTGCATCGGTAACCGGGCCAGAATTCCGCTTTTTGCATTTCTTTGAGATTGAAACAAAATGTTCGCCTTGTCCGCAATGGTGACTTGGCCTACGGTGTGACGACGTGGAGCATCGATGCTGTTGGTTATGGAGATATTCCATTCATTCGCAACGCAGTAAAGGATAAGGTCGATCAATTTATCAATGCTTGGCTGATTGTGAATCCCAAGCCGAGTCCCGCACCGTCCAAAGACTCGCCGTAGAAAGAGGATTGAAAAGAACCGAGCGGAAAACTCAAAAAGCAAAGGTGATGGACAAGTTGTGTTTCGGTTTCCGCTTTTGATGAGGGTTTGTTGGTTTGGGTTGGATGGTGCTTGCTGAGGTTTGCGCGGGTTTATTTAGCCTTTGTTTTCGAGGAGTTCGCGGCCGGCGCCGCCGAGGAAGTTGTCGACGAAGTTGGTGGAGTAGACGCCGCGTTTGAAGTCGGGGTCTTGGAGGATGGCGAGCTGAAAAGGGATGGTGGTTTTGACGCCTTCAATCATAAATTCGTTGAGGGCGCGGGTCATAATGTTCATGGCTTCGGGGCGGTCTTTGCCGTAGGCGATGAGTTTGCCGATCATGGAGTCGTAGTAGGGCGGGATGGTATAGCCAGCGTAGACGTGGGATTCAAAGCGGATACCTCTTCCGCCGGGGGCGTAAAGCATTTCGATTCTGCCGGGAGATGGGCGGAATCCGTCGAAGGGGTTTTCGGCGTTGATGCGGCATTCGATGGCGTGGCCGGTGGGTCGGATTTCGCTTTGGGAGAGGCCGATGGGTTCGCCGGCGGCGATGAGGATTTGGAGTTTGACGAGGTCTCGGCCGGTGACTTCTTCGGTGACGGGGTGTTCAACTTGGATGCGTTTGTTGACTTCAAGGAAGTAGAAGTTGCCTTTGTCGTCAACGATGAATTCGACGGTGCCGGCGTTGGTGTATTGGGCCAGTTCGCAAAGTTTGACGGCGGCGCGGCTGGTTTTTTTGACGATGTCTTTGAATGGTTTGTTGTGGAGCAAAGGGGAGGGGGTTTCTTCGATGAGTTTTTGGTTGCGGCGTTGGATGGAGCAATCTCGCTCGCCGAAGTGGAGGATTTTGCCTTTGCCGTCGCCGAGGATTTGGATTTCAATGTGGTGAGGGTTCTCGACGAATTTTTCGATGTAGACGTCGGAGTTGCCGAAGCATTGCTCGGCTTCGCCGCGGGCGGTGTGGTAGCCTTTGCGAAGCGAGATGTCGTTGTGGACGACGCGCATGCCTCTGCCGCCGCCGCCGGCGACTGCCTTGATCATTACGGGGTAGCCGATTTCTTTTGTGACGGCGAGGGCGTCTTCTTCGGAGTCTACGGTGCCTGCGGAGCCGGGAGGAATGGGGACGCCGGCTTTTTTGGCGAGTTTGCGGCTGACGGCTTTGTCTTCGAGGGCGTTCATGGCGACGGCGCTGGGGCCGATGAAGCGGATGTTGCAGCTGCCGCAGACTTCGGCGAAGTGGGCGTTTTCGGAGAGGAATCCATAGCCCGGATGGATGGCGTCGACGTCGGCAATTTCGGCGGCGCTGATGAGGCGGTCGATTCGGAGGTAGCTTTCAAGCGGTGGCGCTTTGCCGATGCAAATGGCTTCGTCGGCCATCTGGGCGTGCATGGAGTTTTGGTCGGCCTCGGAGTAGACGGCGACAGTGCGAATGTTGAGTTCCCGGCAGGTTCGAATGATGCGCACGGCGATTTCGCCGCGGTTGGCGATCAGAATTTTCTCAAACATTGGCGGGGAAAGCGTTGCAACGAGGCATGAAGGTTGGTTGCGAGTTGGGCATGGGAGTCTGTTAGAGTGGTTTTACTTTGAACAAGGGGCGGCCGTATTCGACCGGTTTGGCGTTTTCGACCAGGATTTTGGTGATGACGCCTTTGGTTTCGGCTTTGATTTCGTTCATGACTTTCATTGCCTCAATAATGCAGACTACGGTTTCGGGTTGGACTTCGGTGCCTACTTCCACGTAAGGCGCAGCCTCGGGCGAAGGCGCGACGTAGAATGTGCCGATCATGGGCGAGATAATGTTGGTGGTGTCGTCGTTTGTGGAGGATGCATTGGTTTCGGAAGCGGCCGGTTGTTGGGACGGCAGGTTGCCGCTTCCGGACAAAGGTTGGGGAGGCGGCGGAGAGAGCAGGTAGGGACCTCCTTCCGAAGTGGAGGCAATGAATCCTTCGCTTCCGCGCTTTAGCTTGATCTTGAAGTCTTCCTTCTTCAGTTCGAATTCTGAAATGGAGTTTTGACTCATCAGCTCGACAATTGACTTGATCTCTTCGAAATCCACCTGAACTCCTGGGTTAAGTCCGCTTTTCTATTTTTGCCCCGCACCGCAACCGGGGATAAGCAAAAAAGCAGCGGCCGCGCAAAGACGCCGCTTTGGAATTGTGGCCGTCATTCAATTGCAGAAAGTTAGCCTGCAACTTGCCGAAAGTCAAGAAGAGATTGACAAAACACCGCTTGCCTTCCGACAAATCAAGCGCGATCCTGCGGTTCGTATCAGCCTGATTCCTTTCGATTTGGCTTGTCCGATCAAGGCACGGATTGCACATAGTAGAACTCAAATTCTTCCTTTGCCGACGCGTCCAGTATTGTGGTGCGAGCGCCGGAAGCGGTCACAGGTTCGCCGACCTTCTCCCAAGAGCTTCCGGCTAAGTCTGGACGGGAAAAGAGTTGGTATTGAGCCCCTCGGATGCTTTCGAAAGTGACGGCACTGCCGTTTTCGTCCAATGATACGGAAAGGATTTCGAAGGGGGAAATCATCGGTTGAGGCAGGGAAGCGGGGCCTAGGGGATTGGAGTTCCCGAGAAATTCCTCGCGGTTGCTGAAACCATCTTGATCCGGATCGGAATCAGGATCCGCCGCCAAAGAAGTGAAGGGATCGAAAAACTGCCGCTGATACAAGTCGTCTAGTCCGTCAAAGTTGTAATCCAATGTTCGTGGCAAAATCTCGAGGTAACCGGGAGCGTAGGCGGCGTTGCCGTTTTCTGTTTGAAGCACGAAGCTCCGAAGGCCGGGCGAAGCGTTGTTGGCGACCGAAACTTGCGCGGAAACGCGAACGATATCGCCAAAAAGTTTGACGTCTTCGGAAAGAACGTCGATGCCGGGGCCGGTGATACGCAACGAAATTCCTTCCTGCGGAATCTGTCTTCTAAAGATGCTGAGCCATTGTTTTTCATCGCCGGATCGCAGGGAGACTCCGCCCCACAAAGGAGTTTCAGAAGGTCTGCTGGAGGAGGATATTCCGACCGCCGCAATTCGAAGCGCAGGCTCGCCGGCTTTCACCGCGAGGTTCATCTCTGCCGTTTCACCGGCAACTATGGACACGGGCAAGTTGGCCGAAGGAAGGAAGGAAGTGTCCACCGATTCGGCGTCTATGGTTCTTTTATCAGACGAAATTTCTCTGGGAAGCAGAAGGACAAACAGACAATTCGGGCGGGCGGGAAAGGGCTTGCTGACTTCGTTGGCAACGTCGGAATCCAAAGGGAGCGCCCGGAGATGATAGTTTCCGGGCGGAATGCCATTGATGAGAAAGTGGCCGTCTGGGACATCCCGCGATGCCCGGCGGGTAACGCTTCCGGTGACGATGTTTCCATTTTGATCTTCCAAAAGGATTGAAGCGCCGTACACGGGAACGCCGTTTTTCTTCACCGCGCCGCGAACCGCGCCCAAAGCCGCAATGCGTTCCGCCTTGCCGTAAGTGAAATCGGCGAACGCGATTTCATCCGAACTCAAACCGGCGATGACGCCGTTGCTGCCGGCCGCGTCGGTCATAAAGTGCATTGTGGCACCGCCAATGGGGGAATGCGCCAAGCCCAGCAAATGCCCGATTTCGTGCAACGCAATCCCTTCGACGAAGAGATTGTAGAAGCCGGATCGAGTGGAAAAATCCGTAGACCAATCAAACCCACTGCCGTTTAGCGCGATGTCCGCTTCCGCAATCACGGACGCTCCGGGAATGCGAGAAGTGAGCGTGACCGCCGCCCTCCCCAGAATGCTTGCTGTTTCCCCATTGAAGAGGCCGTTGCCCTTTACCCAATAGACCACGTTGGTTCCGTCTTTCGTGTTGACGTCGATTTCGCCAGTCAAAATTCCCGCTTCTTCGAATTGGATGGTGGTGTGAGGAATGGACTGCCATTGCGCAAAGGCCGCCCGAACGGCGTTGAGTTCGCGTTGGCGATTGGTTTCCGACCAAGCCTCGGCGTGCAGGTAGTAGCGAATGGCGCGCGTGGAACGATTGAGCGAATTGGTGGGAACGGAAAATGATGCGGGCGGAAACGGCGGCTTCAAAGACCACTTCAAAGCCGCTCCGCCATCGTCCAGCTTGGCTACATAAGCATGAAGCGAAACCGCTCCCGCAAGCCATGCAAAAGCGCCGGCGACGCAATGATGTTTTCTGCAAAGATTCATAACTTCGATTCCTTTTGAAGAACTCTTATGATTGGGGAATGGCGGCAGGCTTGGCGGGAGCGGTTTTGTGTTGGGAGACTTGGCGCTTGAGCGTTTCCAGCGTCAAAGGCAATCGCGCGGGAAAACGATAGCCGGCGGCGTTTTCCTTGGCCGGCCTGCCGCCGTGATAAAGGCTTTGCGCGTAGCGTTGCTTGGTCGACTCCTCGCGCCAAACCCGAAACTTGCCCTGCCGCATTCCCAAAGTCACCCCTTCGCCTCGACTATTGATTTTCAAGAAAACCACAACCTCTTCTCCGAGTTTGTAACGAACTCCGTTGGAAACGCTGTCCCGCCGACTTCCCAAAATCCCGCCGCCGTGAACGATTGCAAAGGGATTCGCCTTTACCTTGCCTTTCCACACATCTTGAACGTGCAACCGCACTTGCGTGTAAATCCTCCCTTTGCCGTCTTTTTGGACGCTCTTTCCGATCACGGTGCCGTGAATGACGCAATCAGACTTTGCGGCCAACTGATCAATAGAAAGAATCGCGACCGGACTTGCCAAGAGAGGCAAGAAAGCGCTCAAGGCGATACCAGATAAGACAGCGCAAGTTTTCATAAAATGACGGAGCATTTTCATGTCGGAATCTACTACAAAGTGGAAGAGATTAGAAACCGTCGGCATTCGAGGACAAATGATCGCTGACGAGGAATAAAAACGGCGGGCATGGAGAACAAGGTAATCCACCCCCGCCTACAGCTATTGAGACACTCTTAGCAAGGCCTATAAACTCACATCAAAGAATTCAACACGCCCTTGAGAGCCTGAGATGCTGAACACTATCTCCGGGAAGTTATTGTCAATGTCTACCCGAACATTTGTCGTGCTTATTCTTCGATCTGGATCATCGCCTGTTTTTGGACGACCACTAAACCAATACACAAATGCCAGACTCTCTGATCCATCGCGGATGACAACCTTCACTCCGACAATTGACGTGCTGTCTTTTGCGACGGTGTATGACCTAGATGCGGTGGTTGGGTTGTCGCCGCCCAACTCAATCGTCGGACTCAACGTCGTGAGGGTTATGCCGGGTTCACCTCTCTCACCTTGAGGTCCGGGCGGCCCCTGCGTGCCATCTCTGCCCGGCGTCCCAGGCCTTCCCTTTGACCCAGACACTCCTATCGGGCCTTGCGGGCCAACTTCTCCCTGTTCGCCTTGAGGTCCCGGCGGGCCGGGAGTGCTTAACACAGCCCGAAGCCGATTTTTTTTTGAACCGATCACCCAAAGATTCAACCCAGCTTGTGAACGGAGACGCATACAAATCAATGACGCCGTTGTACACCGACAGCGGCCTGTCCACTTCTACGACCGGCGCCGTGCTTGCCGGCCTCTCTGGCTGGCTCTCTTGTTGCCGAATTCGTGCCTCTAGCCTTTCCACAAGCCGAGCAAAGTTTCCCAGCTTCTCTTCCAACACGAGGATTCGTGCCTCCTGTTTTTCGGCGGCGGTTTGGCCATCCGAATTCTGCCCCTTGCCGTCATCCCCATTGGCTTGAGCGTGAACGGACATGACCTCCGCCAACGCCACCCACAGCAAAATTCCAATTAAGAAGAGAGTCCCCCCCTCGCTTTGCGTTTGGCGTCTGGTTCATCTACCCATTTGGCAGACCTCTGTGTGCATACAATGTTACTGTTCATATCTAGACTTATCGATTAATTACAGCGCGGAATGTAAGCGCACATCCCTCGCACTCCCCAAATTTGCGATTGTTTTTATGTTTTGTCAACTTTTTCTTTCGCCTGAATCTCCACAACGAAGGAAGGTTTCTGACGGATTTTCGATCCCCCGCAAGAAAGGAAGCGATTGGGCAAAGGCTTTGTTTTTGGCAATTGGGGTTGCTTTTTCCGTGTTTTCCGGCACTTTTCTTCGGGTGAAATTGGTGGAAATGAACTGGTCGCCTTCGGCGCGGCAGTTGAGGCAGTTTGGATGCGTGTGCTTGTTTGCGCTTCCGTTGCTGGGGTGGATTTGGTCTGGAAACTCTCAAACCATTGTCTGGCTGCTGATCGTTGGATTGGGACTGGCGGTCACGGGATTCCTTATGCCCAAGGCGTTGAAGCCGGTGTTCGTGGGGCTTATGTTGATTGCCTTGCCCATTGGAATGGTTGTGACTGAATGTTTGTTGTTGCTGATTTATTTTGGCTTGTTTCTTCCCATCGGACTCTGTTTTAAGATTGCGAAGCGGGATGCGTTAAAGCGATCTTTTGAGAAAAGCAAGAAATCGTATTGGGAAGAAAAAAAGATGCCCAAAGGGGCAACCAGTTATTATCGTCAGTGGTGAGCGAGGTGTTTATTGGAAGCTTCGTCAAAAGGAAACAAAGGAGAATTTATGTCCAAAGATTCTAGGAAACAAGAGAGCGAATTTGAGAAGGCCAAGGAAGGAAAACAGGCTTCGCTGTTGCGGGAGTTTGTCGATTTTGTCCTCGAGAACAAAAAGTGGTGGCTCGTTCCGATCTTTCTGGTGCTGTTTTTGTTCGGTTTGATGTCCGTTATAGGGACCACGGGCGCGGCGCCGTTCCTTTACACGATTTTTTGATTTCTTTCGTCTGGTTCCCATTCTTCGGGGCGCCGGGTTGTTGGTTTGGAGTTGGCCGGCCGGATTTCTGCGGTCTTTTCCGGTTTTCGAGAAGTGTTGCATTGCGTTTGTTCGGGTTCCCACGGCGCATTTTTGGTTTTCTGAACTGCGTATGCGTTTGAGTTGTCGTTTGGAAGTCCTTCAGGGAAAGAGCGTCGTGGAGAGGGTAGCGAATGCTCGGCGGTATGGTTTTGACGGCGTGGGGTTGCCGGGACGGTATTTGGATCATTATTTGGAGGAACTGGAGGCGGCGTTGCCGGATTTGCCAATTCCGCCGATGAGTCTTTCGCTCGGATTCCAAGGATCCTTGTTGCATCCGGAGGAGCGGGAGCGGAGGCGGTGCCGAGATTCGCTTCGGTCATTGATGGAAGTATGCGGACGCTTAGGCGTTTCGTTGCTCAATGTGCCTCCGGTGCTGATTCAAGATCATCCAATCCGCATTGTGGAGGCTGGCGGATTTTCTTCTGTTGAGGCGCGGCAGGACGCTTTATTGCTGGAGCAGTTGAGCGAGTTGGGAAACGAGGCCAAAGCGCGAGGAATGCTTTTTCTTTTGGAGCCAGTCAATCGTTTTGAATCGGATTATCTCAATTCTGTGGAACATGGAGCCCGTCTTTGCGAACAGGCGAGGCGCGAAGCGGTGGGATTGACGATTGACGCCTATCACATGCAGATGGAGGAAAAGTCTTATGAACGAGCGATCCTTAATGCTGGAAGGCATGTGAAGCACGTTCACGTGGCGGAGAATACTCGCGAGGAACCCGGAGCGGGTTTGTTGGACTTTGCCGCCGTGTTTCGCGGTTTGAAAGGGATTCGATACCAAGGTTGGATTGAGGTGGAATGCCGAGAATTGTCGGGACCGAGCGAGGAAGTTCTTCCGCGCTCAGTTCAATATCTGCGGGAGACTTGGTTGCGAGCGTGAACCGGGCCGAAGAACTCGCGGTTTTCGGGAGGACTTTCGATTGCCGGCAGATCCAGAGAAAGAGGAATCGCCATCGAATGCCGCAGAGTAAAAAATTTCGACATTTTGGAGCGTTTTCAAACAAGTAGAGAATTTTTTGGCATGCGGCACAATAATAGATTGCCAAAGTCCGCGGAGTTTGGCAGCTTTGCGTTTCTCTTTGAGACAACAAGGTTTTCTGTTTGTTGCGAAGAGACTGGGACGGTCAATCAATCTTGGGAATTCAGTTTTCTCAAGTCGGCCATAACAACATCGGAGATATCCCGAGTTTTTGCGGGAGGGAGTTTTGCGTGAAAGAAGCGGAAGATTCCGGCAATAGAATGGAAAGAGTGACAGAGATCGACATTAAAGAATTATTGGAAGCGGGAGTTCACTTCGGACATCAAACCCGGCGGTGGAACCCCAAAATGAAGCGCTTTATTTTCGATGCGCGCAACGGAATTCACGTCATCGACTTAACCAAAACCATCCAGCATCTCCGGGAAGCGTGCAGTTTTCTCACGCAAACTATTCTGGCCAATGGAAAGGTTTTGTTTGTCGGCACCAAGAAACAGGCCCAAGCCGCCGTCAAAGAAACCGCCGGCGTCGCCAACCAACCGTTTGTGACCGAACGTTGGTTGGGAGGCACGTTAACCAACTTGAAAACGGTAAAAAAATCCCTGAAGCGCTTGCAAGAAATAGAAGCTATGGAAGCCGACGGAAGAATGTCCGGCTATGGAAAAAAAGAACAAGCCATGCTTCGCCGCGAAGCGGGAAGGCTACATCGAAACCTCGACGGCATCCGATCAATGGACGACTTCCCGCAAGCCCTGTTCATCGTGGACTTAAAACGGGAACACAATGCGGTGGCCGAAGCCCTGCGCTTGAAAATCCCCATCGTAGCCGTCGTCGATACCAATTGCGATCCGGATCAGGCAAACTATCCCATTCCGGCAAACGACGACTCCATCCGCTCCTTGAGACTCATCCTCAACACCGTCTCCGAGTGCCTAGCCAAAGCGCGCTCCGAATTTGAATCCGCCCAAGCCCGCGCCCGCGCCGAGCTGGCCAGAAAACAAGAAGAAGAAGCGGCCGCAAAAGCGGCGGCCGAAACCGCCAAAGCAGCCGCAGCCGCCTCCGCGGCATCCGCCGCATTGGCCGCCGCCGCAACCGATGCTCCGCCCATGCCCCCAAAAACTCCCGAACCCCCAACCCAAACAAACAGAGACAGCTAAACCCAAACAACCGCATCCCGGCTTTGTAGGCATTCCCTCTCGCTTTTCTTTTCGAGAAACAAAAAGGCCAGACCAACGCCCAACCCAAACCTCACACAACAAGTCAAATAAAAATATGGCAAAAATTACCGCAACCACCGTAGCCCAACTTCGAGCAATGACCAACGCAGGAATCATGGACTGCAAAAGAGCCTTGACCGAAACCAAAGGCAACCTAGAAGCAGCCGTCGACGTTCTCCGAAAAAAAGGAGCCGCCAACGCCGCCAAAAAAGCCGGCCGTTCCGCCAACGAAGGCGCCGTCGCCTGTTACATCCGCCCCAATTCCCAATCCGGCGTCCTTGTCGAAATCAACTGCGAAACCGACTTCGTCGCCAAAAACGAAACATTCCGAAAATTCTGCGACCAAGTCGCCAAAACCATCGCCGAAACCCCGCAAGCCAACCTCGAAACCCTGCGCGCCGAACACATCGCCAAAATCGGCGAAAACATCCAAATCCGGCGACACGCCCGAATGGAAGTCTCCGACATCGGCCTCATCGCCGCCTACATCCACACCGGAGCCAAAGTCGGCGTCCTAGCCGAAGTCAGCGCCAACCATCCCAACAGCATCGGCGACGAACGCTTCACCCGCCTCGTCAAAGACATCACCCTCCAAATCGCCGCCGCCAACCCCCTAGTCGTCCGCCGCGCCGAAATCCCCTCCCAATTCCTCGAAAAAGAAAAAGAAATCGCCCGCGAACAAGCCAGCGGCAAACCCCCGCAAGCCATCCCCAGAATCATCCAAGGCAAACTCGAAAAATACTGCCAAAACGTCTGCCTCGAAGAACAAGGATTCATCCGCAACAACGAAATCACCCTCAAAGACCACCTCGCCGCCATCGGCAAAGAAATAAGCGACCAATTCACCATCCGCCGCTTCTTCCGCTTCCAAATCGGCGAACACGCCGAGTAGCAAAACACAAGCCCCTTGAACCCGCCCCCTCTCCCGCCAAGAACCCAAACAAACCCACAACAACCACAAACCCGCCCCAAAACAAACGAAAAATTTTCTTTGCCGCAATCCAAAATCTTCTTGACACAAACGCTCTTTCTGGACAAGATCCCGCAAATGAATTCCATAGGTCTAACGACGACGTCAAAGAACGACATGAAAGATTCAGCAAAGGAAAGAACGCAAAGCTTTGAAAAATCCCAATCCCTTTGCCGGCGAGTAAAGTACCCCCCCCCCCCCCCCCCCCCCCCGCACTTTGCGACAAACTAAACTTTGTCCACAAGACGCCCGGCAACTCCCATACAACCCTCCCTTTCTAATCACAACCATGAAAACCCCAAAACCTCAAATCCTCGCATTCCTCGGCGCAATTCTAACCGCCGCATTTTCCCTGCAAACCGCATTCGCGCAACAAGTGAACAGCCCCAACTCCGAACTCCACGAACGAACCCAAAAAGTCGCCGACGCCATTTTGAACGCTTTGGGAAGCAGCATCACGCAAGCCAATCAAGTCACCAACGCTTCCCAACTGGCTGTCGTCACTCGAATAAACCTCAGCAATCAAAGCCTCACTTCCCTGCAAACCAACGACTTCGCCGGCCTCTCCAACTTGCAAACGCTCGACCTCTCCTCCAACAACCAAATCACTTCCCTGCCGTCCGGTCTCTTCAACAACCTCACCAATCTGCAAACGCTGACCTTCTTCAATCACCGACTCGCTTCTTTGCAGTCCGGCCTTTTTGACGACCTTTACAACTTGCGAACGCTCGACCTTTCCAGCCAAAGCGGCAACCGCGACCTGACTTCCTTGCCGGCCAACCTCTTCAACAGCCTGACCAACCTGACAAGACTGGACTTGGATAGAATCCCCGTGAGTTCCCTGCCCTCCGGCATCTTTGCCAACCTCCACAACCTGCAAACCTTAGACCTTACCGGACTGCGAACAGGCACTTGGCCTTCCACTCTCTTCAACAGCCTTACCAACCTAACCAAACTATACTACATGCAAACTGGGAACCTGCGCCGGCTGCCGCAAGGCATCTTTGATAGTCTTACCAAGCTAGAAGAACTGAGGATTAGCGGCACCACTTTAGGCAGTAACTCAGCCAACGTGCCGTCCGGACTCCTCAACAACCTCACCAATCTAACGCTTCTGGATCTTTCCGCCAACCGACTAACTTCTTTGCCGGATGGCGTCGAAAATCTCACCCGGCTGACACAGCTGTATCTTGACAACAACCAACTCGCTTCCCTGCCGGATGGCATCTTCGACAATCTCACCAGAATAGGAACGCTGAATCTTTTCTACAATCGCTTGACCTCTCTGCCTAGCGGGGTTTTCGACAACCTCACCAGAATGTATGCACTGAGGCTTCACCATAACCGCTTAACTTCCCTGCCGGATGGCGTCTTCGACCATACAATCAATTTGATCTTCCTGCATCTTGAATCCAATCAACTGACCTCCCTTCCAGACGGCGTCTTCGACAATCTTGCCCGGCTGAGAAATTTATATATTCACAATAACCAAATCCATTCTCTACCGGCCGACTTATTCCCCAATCCTCTCGCCAATCTGGAATGGCTCACACTGAATAACAATGCGTTGACTAACCTCCCTTTTTACGAGGGGATGTTCGATAACTTAAACAACCTGCCCAATTCCAGACTGCGGCTGCATGCCAACCCCGTGTATTCTAGTCTTTTGACGAATGCGATTCCCATCACCATTATTCCCTCCACGATGGAAGTGGATGAGGGCAACGAAGGGACAAAGAACGCCAACTTTCAAGTCTTATTAGGCAGAGGCATCCTTACCAACTCCATCACCATCCGCTACGCCACCAGAGACGGAACTGCTACCGAAGAAAACAACGACTTCTCCCCGATCAACGACAAGTTGTTAGCGTTCCTGGAGGCTAGCACTTGGTTCCGACCGCAAGTTTATAATCTTTCCATTCCTATACGAGGGGATGTTGTGGAAGAGGAGGATGAGACATTTGAGTTAGTTCTGACTCGATCCAGCAGTTATACGGCGGATGAAGAGTTTGCCGCCTCGGTCACCATTCTAGACAACGACGCCTTGCCTGAAGTGGCGCTCTCTCTTCCCGTCACTTCCTTCTCGGTGGCCGAAGGCGACAGCGGCACCACTACCATTGGTTTCCACATTCAACTCACCCAAATTCCCAACGCCCAAGTCACCATTGATTATGCCACCGTCGATGGCACCGCCACCGCTCCCCAAGACTACACTTCTAGATCCGGCACGCTCACCTTCACTGCCGGCACCACCAACCTCACCCAAACCATCTCCATTCCCATCCGCGGCGACACCGAAGAAGAATCCGACGAAACCTTCTCCGTCCGCCTCACTAACCCGATGAACGTCAACTTTGGCGGCGGCGCTTCCATGCGCGAGACCATCATCACCATTGCCGACGACGACGTCTTGCCGCCCCCGCCGCCCTCTCTCCTCCTGACCCCTTCAGTTTTGGAAATCAACGAAGGCGACACCGGCCAAACCAACGCCGAGTTCCAAGTGCGCTTGACCCGTGCCTCCGGCCAACCCATCTCCATAAACTACGCTACCGCCAACGGCACGGCCACCGCCGGCCAAGACTACACTTCTAGATCCGGCACGCTCACCTTCGCCGCCGGCACAACCAGTCTTACCCAAACCATCTCCATCCCCATCCGCGGCGACACACTGGACGAACCCAACGAAACCTTCACCATCCTCCTCAGCAACCCCGCCAACGCCAGCCTCCTTACCAGCACCGCCCGATGCACCATATTAGACGATGACGCGCCATCGACACTCTCCCTAACCCCCTCGACTTTGACCGTGACCGAAGGCACAACTAACGCCGAGTTTCAAGTTCGATTGAATCGCGCTTCTGGCCAGACCATCTCCATAGACTACGCCACCGTCAACGGCACGGCCACCGCCGGTCAAGACTACACTTCTAGATCCGGCACGCTCACCTTCGCTGCCGGCACAACCAGTCTTACCCAAACCATCTCCATCCCCATCCGCGGCGACACACTGGACGAACCCAACGAAACTTTCACCATCCTCCTCAGCAACCCCAACAACGCCAGCCTCCTTACCAGCACCGCCCGATGCACCATATTAGACGACGACGCGCCATCGACACTCTCCCTAACCCCCTCGACTTTGACCGTGACCGAAGGCACAACTAATGCTGAGTTTCAAGTTCGATTGAATCGCGCTTCTGGCCAACCCATCTCCATAGACTACGCCACCGTCAACGGCACGGCCACCGCCGGCCAAGACTACACTTCTAGATCAGGCACGCTCACCTTCACTGCCGGCACCACCAACCTCTCCCAAACCATCTCCATTCCCCTCGTAGATGACACCGAAGATGAAGCGAATGAAACCTTTACCATCCAATTGATCAACCCCGCCAACGCCACCCTTCTTGCCAGCACGGCACAAACCACAATCGTCGACAACGACGGGCCGGCAGCTCTCTTCCTTACCCCCTCAGTTTTGGAAATCAACGAAGGCGACACCGGCCAAACCAACGCCGAGTTCCAAGTGCGCTTGACCCGTGCCTCCGGCCAACCCATCTCCATAAACTACGCTACCGCCAACGGCACGGCCACCGCCGGTCAAGACTACACTTCTAGATCCGGCACGCTCACCTTCACTGCCGGCACAACCGGTCTTACCCAAACCATCTCCGTGCCCATACGAAGCGACTCATTAGACGAACCCAACGAAACTTTCACCATCCTCCTCAGCAACCCCAACAACGCCAGCCTCCTTACCAGCACCGCCCGATGCACCATATTAGACGACGACGCGCCCTCGACACTCTCCCTAACCCCCTCGACTTTGACCGTGACCGAAGGCACAACTAACGCCGAGTTTCAAGTTCAATTGAATCGCGCTTCTGGCCAGACCATCTCCATAGACTACGCCACCGTCAACGGCACAGCCACCGCCGGCCAAGACTACACTTCTAGATCAGGCACGCTCACCTTCGCTGCCGGCACAACCAACCTCTCCCAAACCATTGCCATTTCCCTCGTAGACGACACACTGGATGAACCCAACGAAACTTTCACCATCCAATTGATCAACCCCAACAACGCTGTTTTCCCCGATGGCGACTCGCAGTTATTCGCCACCATCATTATCATAGATGAGGACGCGCCGCCACCAATAGCGCAGAGGCCTCTTGTCATTGGATTTGCGCAGACTTTTCTTTCCCTCCCCGAAGGCGACGAAGGCGAAACAAACGCCGAGTTTCCGGTTCAACTACTGCTGAGCGAAGGCGAAGTTCTCAATCAAGTTGTCTCCGTGGACTACGCCACGCAAGCCGGCACGGCCACCGCCGGCCAAGACTACACTTCTAGATCAGGCACGCTCATCTTCGCCGCCGGCGCTACCAGTCTTACCCAAACCATCTCCGTGCCCATACTAGGCG
Organism: Limisphaerales bacterium; assembly: GCA_965203425.1. GTDB lineage: Bacteria > Verrucomicrobiota > Verrucomicrobiia > Limisphaerales > AAA164-E04 > UBA2970. The sequence goes on from OZ241891.1 coordinate 3,058,750, forward strand.
ACACACTAGATGAACCCAACGAAACCTTCACCATCCAATTGAGCAACCCCACCAACGCCATCCTCCATCCCAATCACACGCAAGCCCAAATCACAGACGACGACCAGCCTCCGCCGCCGTCCGCCGCCGCGAATCCCTCTGCCCAACGCTCCTTTCCCAGCGGAAAGTTTCCTTTGTTGATCTTCAATACAAGCGAGTTAAACTTGGCCGAAGGTCAAACCGCCATGTACCAAGTGCGCGGCGTCTCCGCCCGATCTCCATTTGTGTCGGATATGATCGTCCGCATCCGCAGCAATCATCCCCAAGTCGTTGTAGAACCGCAAACCTTAGTCTTTACCACCACCACCTTGCTGCGCTTCCAAGCCGTCCAAGTCCGCGCAGCCGCCCATGCAGCTGACATCGGCGAACCTATCTCCATCGTGCACTCTATCGACGCCAGCGAAGGCTTCACGGCTCACGAAAACGCCGGGGCGCTCTCTGTGACCATTTCCTCCACGGCGGCCGAAATAGAGACCGACAAACGAGGAGTCGAAGTATCTTTGGAAAACACGATTATAGAACCCCAACTGCCGCCGACCGATTATGATCGAGATGATGATGGCTTGATTGATGTCAGCAACCTTGCGCAACTCCATGCCCTTCGCTTTGACTTGAATGGCGACGGCCAGCCGGACAAAGAAGAGGTGGCGGCAGCTTACAAGCAAGCCTTCCCCAGCGCTATCGCCAACATGGGCGTTCCCAACCATATCCAAGCCCAAGGCTACGAACTCGCAACGAACCTGACCTTCGACACGAATGGAGACAAAACCATCAATGAAGAAGACGGCTTTTGGAACAAGGGAAAGGGCTGGCCGTCCATCGGCTCTTTCTCCGAACCTTTCCAAGCTGTTTTTGAAGGCAACGGTCATACCATCGACAACTTGTTTCAAAACCAGAGCGCTCCCGCTCTCTTCGCTAATGAACCTTCCGGCTTGTTCGGGGCGGTCGGGCATCGGGCGCAAATCGTCCATGTAGTTTTGGAAGGGGTAGAGATAAGAGGGGTGAACTGGGTAGGCGCCTTAGCGGGATTGAGTCAAGGGGTTCTAGTGAATTGCTCTGTTCGGGGACGAGTGGTTGGTTATAATAGCGTAGGCGGTTTAGTTGGTCATAACTTTGGGGAGATAGCGGATAGTCATGTTCGAGGGGAAGTTCGGGGAGAGACTAGTGTGGGGGGTTTAGTGGGCTGGAATGTGGGGGGATTGATTGAGGGGAGTTCGGCGCTAGGGCAAGAGACTCTTGGTTTAGTGGGCTTTGGGACGCCGGCGGCTCGTTAGGAGCAAACCCTGCATAATCTCCGCATTTTCTGGGAGGCACTTGGTTGTTTTGCTTCTTCTTTGCGCCCTTCTTTTTCTCAGAGGGGGGCGCATTTTCTTTGATGACTGGAGAGCAAGAGCAATCTCAGAGAGGGAGGTGGCTATGGGGATTCATCGGCCGGTGGAGGAGGGCAAAAGGAGTTTCTTGGTTGTTTGGTTGGGGAAGAGTTGCGGGAGAGAAGAGGGGGGATCCATTCAAGGATTTCTCGCGGGCGCGCTCGGAGAAAGCCGTTCTAGCGAGAGCGAAGGCCGCGCCGCCGCCGCGGCAAGCAGGGGGACAAGCTGCTGCGCGTCCGGCTCGGCCAGGGGGGTTTTGGCAAGCGGGTTGGGTTATTGGGAAGGGCAATCTAGGAGACTTGGAAGGTCGATATAGATATAGATGGGGATGCGGGAGAGGCATGAGAGTTCGGCTAGCGGCAGGAATATCCCGTCTTGCGCCTTGAACTTCAATAACAACAACAACCTCCCCCCAACGGCGCTAAGGAAGTAGGGGATAAGGGAGTTTTGAAGTCCAAGCGGGTTGTGGTTCTAACAAAGGGGACGAATATATCCTTCTCTATCTTTGTGGGTGTGTGAGGCAAACAGGATGGAGGCGGGAGAAGTATCCGGGCATTTTGTTTCTTATGTCGTTAGTTTCTGATTCGTCAATTGGAATTGGGTTGAATGTAGGGGATGGTAAGGGGGCCTTGGGGAAGGGCGGCGATGCGAGCGTTGGTGCCGAGTTGTTGGAGGCGTTGGTGGATGGTTAGGGAGATGTTGGGGCAGGGTTTGAGGTGGATTTTTTGGAGGGTTTGGGGATCGAGGGCGCTGTGGACTTGGACTTCGGCTTGGCGTTGGATGAGGGCTTGGATTTGGGCTTGCCATTGTTCGGGTTTGGTGAATCCGGGTGTGGCGAGCATGGTGAGGATTTCTTCGGGGGAGTTGGCGGATTGGAGGAGTTTGTCCAGCGGGCTGTGTGCGGGGACGCCTTCGCGGCATTCGCAGGCGAGGATGAGGAGGCCTTTGTTTTTGAGGATTCGGGCGCCCGCGCTCATCCCTTTGACGCCTTGGTAAAGGTTGAGGTCGAGGGGGTATCCGCTGTTGGTGGTGAGGACGATGTCGAAGGGGTTGGGAACGGGTTGCATGGCGGATTGTTGGACGAATTGGCAGCCTTTTTGGTGCGCTTGGATGAGGTGGCCGGCGAAGACGGCGGTGATTTCTCTGGTTTCGTTGAGTGTGACGTTGAGGAGGAAGCTGGGGCCGGCGCGGAGGGAGATGTCGCGCAGTTCTTCCCATAATGGATTGCCGTTGGTGATTCCGAAGGTGGCTTTGGGGTGGCCGATGTTTTTTTCGCCGTGGTTGCTCATGATGGTTTGGAGGCCGGCGACGCCGGGCATGATGCCTTTGGGGCCGCCGCTAAATCCGGCGAAGAAGTGAGGTTCGATGAATCCAGTGACGATGCGCAGGTCGGCTTCGACAGCCAGTTTGTGGAGAAGGGCGGGAGTGCCGTCTCGGGTTTGTCCGAGTTGGACAAGGGATCCGGCGTCTTTGCAGTTGTGGTTGACGACGCGGTAGTCGCGAACGACTTCCGGCGTAAGCATTTGGCAGAGTTCTTCGCGTGTGTTGGGGCGGTGGGTACCGAGTTGGTTGAGGAGGGTGATATTTTCGCGTGGATGGTCTTTCAAGTGTTCAAGGAGCCAAGGGAGGATGCGTTCGTTTGGAGTGGCGCGGGTGATGTCGGTAAAGAGGATGCAGAGGCGGTCGCTGGGGCGGATGCGTTGTTTGAGCGGCGGGGAGGCGATGGGGTTTTGCAGGGCGTTTTCGATGGCAGCGCGCTCATCGGACAGGCCGGGCTTGTGAGCGGGGCGAATGACGGTGGTCTTTGAATCGGGAAGGTCAACGGCCAGCGTGGAGTTTCCGTAGGCAAGTTGGACGATCATGGCTTTTGGCTTGCTTTTGCGCGGGACAAGACTAGGGATTTGCGGATCGATAAGCCAGACCTAATTTTGAGAATTGGTTTTGGCGGGAAAGCTTGCTTTTGAGAACGGTTTTTGGTTTCGTAGTCGGCGATGAACTTGTTGGCAACGGTGAATTGGAATATGAAGCGAGTATTGTTCGGCATTCTTGGCGGGGCGACGTTGTGGAGTGCCGCCGTGATTGGCGGGTCGGAAGAATCGGCGGAAGAACCCGAAGAGCCGATCTTCTCAGACAAGAATTTGGAAGCGGTGGTGCGGCAGTCTGTTTACGCCAAAAGAAACAACGACGAGCCGATTACCGAGTCGGACGTTCTTAACGTTTCCACAGTCAAGGGGCGAGGCAAGGGCATCCGCGATCTTACCGGTTTGGAGAAGTGCCGCAGTTTGGCTTTATTGGACTTAGCCGGCAATCAGATCACGGATATTTCGCCGGTGGCCAACTTGCCGCGCCTGCAGTCTTTGGACCTTTCAGACAACGCAATCAGCGACGTTTCCACTTTGGCTACTCTGCCGGCGCTTCAGTATATTGAGCTGTCTAACAACCAAGTCATCGACCTCAAGCCGCTTTCCTCGTTAACGAATCTCTCGGCGCTCTATCTCGGTTACAACCGAATTCAATACATCTATCCCATCCTGAATCTTCCCAAGCTCGCCTCCCTGCATTTGAGCGTGAACGAAATCGAAAGCATCGAAGGGATTGGCTCGCTAAAATGGCTTTCTTCGCTATCGCTAGACGGCAACAAAATTTTCAATCTCTATCCTTTGGAAAAACTCAAAAATCTAAACTTCCTGGACTTGCAATACAACCGAGTCTCAGACATCGGACCACTCATTAGCGCCGTCAAAACCGACCACGAAGGCGAAAAACGCTTTGCCCCCTTTCTGCGCTTTTACGTCAGAGGCAACCGAATTCCTCGCAGCCAATTGGAAAAAATCAAAGAATACGGCGTGCGCGTGTTTCGTTAACGGCGGCAAACGAGCAAAGAACTATCGGCAATTATGGACCCTGAAATCATCTGGATGCTTCTAGGCATCTTTCTCATCTTGGCGGAATTTGCCGTGCCGGGACTCGTCGTGGTTTTCTTCGGTTTTAGCGCGCTGATTGTAGGCCTCTTGATCTGGCCCGGAATAATACCGGAAGAAGGCCCGCTCCCTTTCGTTGTGTTTGCCGTGGTTTCGCTCGGCACGTTGCTCCTGCTCCGCAAGCAATGCAAATCATGGTTCGTTGGCAAGTCCATTGGATCGCAAATCACCGGCGAAGACGATGACTTCCTCGGCCGAGAAGCAATCGTCGCCTCCGGCTTTGATAATGCGCGCGTCCAAGCAGGACGAGTCACCTATCGAGGCACTCAGTGGGACGCCCGCACGGCGGAAGAATCCCCGTTGAAGGCCGGGGATCCCGTCAAAATTATCGGCCGCAAAGACTCTGTTTTAATCGTTGAAAAAGTAACCGCAAACTGACCGCAGAAAAAGAAAACTAAACAAACAATACTATGGAACCGCTTATTATTCTCGCCATCGGAGCCGCCGTGTTCGTGGTCATCGTCATTGTCAAAATCGCCCGAGTGGTGCCTCAAAGACAACAATTCGTCATCGAGCGACTCGGCAAATACTCTCGCACCTTGGACGCCGGCTTTCACCTCCTCCTCCCCTTCTTAGACAAAGTGGCTTATCGCCATTCCCTCAAAGAACAAGCTTGGGACGTGGCTTCCCAAACCTGCATCACCAAAGACAACATCTCCGTCTCCGTGGACGGCATTCTTTACATGCAAGTGGTCAACGCCCGAGACGCCAGCTACGGCATTGAAAACTACGCTTTTGCCTCCGCCCAACTTGCCCAAACCACGTTGCGCTCTGAAATCGGCAAAATTGAACTAGACCGAACCTTTGAAGAGCGCGAAACCATCAACGCCCAAGTTGTTCAAGTCGTGGATCGCGCAGCAGAATCTTGGGGCATCAAAATCCTCCGCTACGAAATCAAAGACATCGTGCCGCCAGACTCCGTCAAAGACGCCCTTGAAAAACAAATGCGCGCCGAACGCGAACGCCGCGCCGTCGTAGCTGAATCCGAAGGCGAACGCCAAGCCAAAATCAACGTCTCCGAAGGCGAAAAGCAGGAAGTCATCAACCTTTCCCAAGCCGAAAAACAAAAACAAATCAACGAAGCCGAAGGCAAAGCCCGCGAAATTACCCTCATCGCCCAAGCCACGGCCGATGGCCTCAAAAGCATCGCCCAAGCCGTCAAACAACCCGGCGGCATCGATGCCGTCAACCTGCGCGTCGCCGAACAATACATACGCGAATTTGGCGAACTAGCCCGAACCACCAACACACTCATCCTCCCCTCCAACCTCGGAGACATCGGATCCTCAGTCGCCGCCATCATGAAAACCATCGAAAGCACCACCAAAACCTCGCCCGACAAAACTCCTCAACCCCAACACCCCGAAGACAACCCTCAAGAAACCGAAGAGCAAAAAACCGTTCCGCCAGTTCCTCCCACTCCCCCCGAACTGCCTGAACTGCCCCCGCGCTAAACGATAAAAACAGGAAAATGTCGCTATGCGAAAAAATGGCAAGCAAGCGAAGAATTCGACGCAAGATGTGTGGAAACAAAATGCGATATTCTTCCATGCAAGAAGCCAAAAGCGTGGCCTACCACATGCGCAAAGAAAAGAAAGAAATCCTCACAACCTATCATTGCCCATTCTGTGGCGGATTCCACTACGGCCATCCTCCCGCCAAACGCCCCTACACCAGACCAAAACGAAAACCACTCGCGCGAGGACATCGCTAAGCAAAACAAACACGTGAACCAGCAATTCCCTTTCAATTCACCCTTAATATCCCTATCTTCCCTTTACTCATGTTGAGCAATAAAGAGAAGCAAGAGATCGTTCGGCGGATTGAGCATGGGCAACCGTTGCCGGACAAATATCGCTGGCTGCTCTTTGACGCCAATCGGCGTCAAGTGGAGTTGATTTGGAACGGCAAGACGCCTGATGTTTGCAACACCGTTCTTCCTTTTCAAACGATTGAGCGAGTGGACGAACAAGTTGATTTTTTGGGGGACAACAAACTCATTTTATCCGCTTTGAAGAACGGCCCTTTGCGCCTGGAGATAGAAGCACAAGGCGGTTTGAAGTTGATTTACGGCGATCCCCCTTTTGATGTCGGCGCGGATTTTACAATGGACACCGAGATCGGTGATGATACCTTCACCAAACAGCCGAACATCTTAGAAGAGATTGCTTATCGAGACACTTGGTATCAAGGCGCTGATTCCTGCCTCTCCATGATTTATGAACGCCTCTTCCTCATGCGCGATCTTCTTGCCGAAGAGGGGAGCATCTACATCCACTGCGATCATTGATTGAATAGTTACATCCGATTAGCGATGGAGGAAGTCTTTGGAAAAAGGAATTTCAGGAACGAAATTCTAGTTAAGAGAGCGGCGATAGAAAACTTGCAAGGACAATTTACAGGAATCAGAACACTTAATATTTTCAACGACACCATTTTCTGGCATTCAAAAACTCCGTTAACTCGATTCAATCATCCAATGAAAGACGCAAGCGAATCTCAGCGGCAGGAAAGTTGGGCTGGTTTGTATAACAATCAAGACAGACCCACAATGCGCTATGAAATTCTTGGCAAGACAATATCATCTGGACAATGGAAATGGTCTGAGCAACGCGCATATAGAGCCATCGAGAACTACAAAGTTTATGAACGAGATTTCTCTCATATTACATTGACTGAGTATTGGAAGAAGACCGGCAAAAAATTGGAATTTATTCGACGGCGTGGAACGGGAATGCCTCAGTACTGGGTTCCGCCGAGAGAAAAAGTCTTCTTTCTCGGCAGAAAGCAGGATCGGATGGTGGTTGTCGGTCTCATAGATATGGCGGTCAACAGGCTGGATATAGAAGAGGCGATTGGAGCGTGCCGCCGGGCATCGGGTCATCAAAGTAGATGTCTTAGGCTTTGAGTTTGAGATGGGCTTGTTTCCGCATGCGTTAGAAGAGGCGAAGTCTCAGGGCATTGCGTTGAGGCCGAAGTATATTCTGCGCGAAGTGTTTGACAAGCGGGCGGTAGATTATGAGATTGAGAGCAAGAAGGAAAGGATATGGGGAAAGGATGCGGAGAGGGGGAAGTGGAAGGAAGAGTGGACGGGGGTGTATGTGTTTGAGAACGAGTGGCCGAGTTTTCGGACGAGGCAGGATCGGCGTTTGGAGTTAGTGAGCGCGCTTTGGCCGTGTTTGCCTGGTCGGCGCAAGCTTGCAGTGAAGGTAGTCAACATCTTCGGCAACAACACCACAAAAACCATTGAAATAACTCTATGAACGTGGCCGCAAAAGTCACTCCGGAAGTTCTACGTTGGGCAAGAGAAGGCGCCGGCATTAAAACAGAAGAAGTTGCGGAACAATTGAAACTCAAACGCGTTACTGCGGAAACTATTCAACAGTGGGAATCCGGTCGTGGCAGTCTTACTTATTCGCAGCTGGAGAAACTGGCAAAAATATATCGACGACCTGTTGCCGTCTTTTTCTTCCCAGAGCCGCCGGAAGAACCGAGCTTGAAAGGGCAGTTTCGATCTTTACCGGAGGCTTATGTTGAAAAAATTCCCACAAAAATACGATTTTTGATTCGTGATGGGATGGTTAAACAAATGAACTTATACGAGCTTTTGGGAGACACAAATCCCGCAAAAAGAAGAATTGTTCAGGATATTGTCGTTGATCGCATGTCTGCCAAGAATTTAGCGGCACAAGCAAGGAAATATATTGGCATTTCATTAGAAGAACAAACGAAATGTAAGGATGAGAACGAGGCTTTGAAAATGTGGCGGAACGCGCTGGAAGAATGCGGTCTATGGATATTTAAGAATGCCTTTCATGATAAAAACTATTGCGGATTTTGCCTGCACGACGATCAGTTTCCCATTATCTATCTCAACAACAGCATGGCGAAATCTCGACAGATATTTACTCTTTTCCATGAGTTAGCGCATCTATTGAGAGGCAAAGGCGGGGTGGATATGCACCAATGGGAAGAAGTGTTTTGCAATGCGTTTGCCGGGGCGTTTTTAGTGCCTGACGAGAGTTTCCGGCAATACGCAAAGAAGAAACCTGAAAATCATGAAATCAAGAAACTGGCAAAGCTATATAAGGTAAGCCGTGAAGTGATTAGGCGCAAGTTGCTTGATAAAAATCTCATCACTCAAAAAGAGTATGAAGGCAAGCGTGAAGAATCGAAAGAGAAGGGCTATGCTGGCAAAAAATCTTCAAAAAGCGGCGGGGATTATTACGCCACTCAACGCGATTATCTTGGGCAAAAGTATTTAGAGATTGCTTTTCGACAATATCACCAGAAGAGAATCAACGACCGGGAACTCGCGGATTATTTAGGGGTTAAAACTAAGTCCCTGGAAAAATTGGAAGGCCGTGTGCTGAAAGGATGGGAAGAATGAGTCACAACCTCTTTGCTAGAGATGGAGATTGCTATGTGATGGATACAAATTTCTTTCATAACGTCCAACACTATTATCCTGAAACTTTTCCTTCTTTCTGGGAGAACATAGATGAGGCAATCCTTGGTGAAAAAATCTCTTCCGTAAAAGAAGTGAGAAATGAGTTGGAACGATATATCAAATGTCCTGATTTGCTTGAGTGGATAAATAATAACGGACATATTTTTACAATACCCTCATATGAAGAGATAGAGATAGTTCGGCAAATTTTGACGGTTCCTGGGTTTCGGAATCTCATTCATGCTAAAAATCTGCGGAATGGTTGGCCGGCGGCGGATCCTTTTGTCATCGCTAAAGCATGGGAGACTGGGGCGGTTGTGGTCACAGAAGAGCATCGAAAGAAAGAGGGAAGAATTCCTGATGTTTGCGAATATTTTAAAGTGAAATGTATGAATGCAAAAGGATTTATGAAGAACGAGGGTTGGATGTTTTGATTTGGCATAAATATAATTTCTGATTGTGAGATTGGATTATGCCATTGCTTTGGGAGTGAGGGTTTTTGTTATGTTGAGGGATGTTTGTTTGCGGTCTACTTTTTCTTTGCTAGCGGAAGGGATTAGACGTTGAATTTGAAGAGCATGACGTCGCCGTCTTGGACGATGTATTCTTTGCCTTCCATTCGGTAGAGGCCGCGTTCTCTCGCGGTGGCGATGGATCCGCATTGGATGAGGTCTTGGTAGGCGACGGTTTCGGCTTTGATGAAGCCGCGCTCAAAGTCGGTGTGGATGACTCCGGCGGCTTGGGGGGCGGTGTTTCCTTGGCGGATTGTCCATGCGCGGACTTCTTTTTCGCCGGCGGTGAAGAAGGTTTGCAATCCGAGGAGTTGGTAGGCGTTGCGGATGAGGGCGTTGGCGCCGGATTCTTGGACGCCGAGTTCGGCGAGGAAGTCTAGGGCTTCGATTGGGTTGAGGTCGAGGAGGTCGCTCTCGATTTGGGCGCTGATGGTTGTGGTTTGGCAGTTGTGTTGTTTTTTGGCGTGTTGGCGGACTTGTTGAATGTAGGGATTTTTTGAGGCGGTTGCTAATGCGTTTTCTTTTATGTTGGCGGCGAAAATGGTTGGCTTTTGGCTGAGTAAAAAGAAGGGACGGGCGATTTTTTGTTCTTCGGGGGTGAGGTTGAGGGTAATGGCGGGTTTATCGTTGTTGAGGTGGTTGGCGAGTTTGTGGAGGACGGCGGTTTCGATGATGGCGGTTTTGTCGCTGCGTTTGACGTCTTTGGCGCGGCGGGCGATGCTGTTTTGGATGGATTCTAAGTCGGCGAGGATGAGTTCTGTGGTGATGGTTTCTATGTCGCGGATGGGGTTTATGGAGCCGGCGACGTGGTGGATGTCTGGATCGTCGAAGCAGCGAACGACTTGGATGACGGCGTCGACTTGGCGGATGTGGCTGAGGAATTTGTTGCCTAGTCCTTCGCCTTGGGCTGCGCCTTGGACGAGGCCGGCGATGTCTACGAATTGGATGTTGGCTGGAATGATGGTTTGGGTTTTGGCGATTGCGGCTAAGGGTTTTAGGCGGTCGTCGGGGACGGAGATGACTGCGACGTTGGGGTCGATGGTGCAGAAGGGGTAGTTTGCGGCTTCTGCTTTGCGGGTTTTGGCAAGCGCGTTGAACAGGGTTGATTTGCCGACGTTGGGCAATCCGACAATTCCGGCTTTTAACATATGGTTTGAAATAGGTTGGGCGGCTCGGCGGTTTCCGAGTCCTTGTTTGGAGTTTTGCATGGGATTATCTTTTGGGGCAAGCAAAAGAGTGGTGGATTGGGGGCTTTTGTTTGGAATGGAGGGATGGTTTCCTTTCTCGACGGATCGGGGGATGCGTCTTAGGATGTTTGTTTTTGAAGGCGAAGGTTCCAGGTTCGGTTGTGGATTTGTTGCGGGAGTTGATTCGGATTCCCAGTGTTAATCCGGCTTTTGCCGTGGGACGGGCAAAGGGGATGGGCGAAGATCTGGTTGGCGGTTATTTGGGGCGGATTGCTCGGCAGGCGGGGTTGCGGGTCAAAAGCCAAAGTGTGGGGTTGAGGCGGAAAAATATCTGGGTTGTTTTGCCGGCCTTGGAGCGGAGGGAGCGTCGGATTATTTTGGCGCCGCATTTGGACACAATTGGTGTGGAAGAAGATGGGCAGTTGCGGCCTGAACGTCGCAACGGGAGGATTTACGGGCGGGGAGCGTGTGACACTAAGGGGTCGGTGGCGGCGATGTTTTTTTCGCTGTTGGAATTGGCGCGGAGTGCGGAGCGTCCGCGCCGCACAGAGATTTTGTTTGTCGGCTTGGCGGATGAGGAGAATGCGCAACTCGGTTCGCGGGCTTTTGCGGCCAAGTGTCCGGCGGCGGATTTGGCGATTATTGGCGAGCCGACTCGGCTTCAAGTCGTTACGGCGCATAAGGGTGATTTTTGGTTTGAGATCGAGACTCGCGGCAAAGCCGCTCATGGTTCGCGGCCGGAATTGGGGCGGAACGCTGTTTTGGAAATGGCCAGGATGATTGTCGCTCTGGAGACGGATTACGCTGTTGCGTTGCGCAAAAGGCGTCATTCTCTTTTGGGTTTTCCCACGATTAACGTGGGCGTTGTCCAAGGCGGGCGACAGCCGAACGTAGTTCCTGATCGTTGTCGGATTCAAGTGGATCGTCGTTCGTTGCCGGGCGAGAGTTTGGCGCAGGTGGAGGGAGAGTTGCTTCACGCGGCTCAAGAGGCGAAGGTGCGGGCAACAATTTCCGACTTGCGGCAAAGGCTGACTCCCGCTTTGGAGACCGATCCTGATCTGCCTTCGGTGCGGGATTTTCTCAAGCATATGGGGCGGAAAAGAGTCTGCGGGGTGGATTACTTTTGCGATGCCGCCATTATTGCGGGTGCCGGGGTTCCGTGCGTGGTTTATGGGCCGGGGGACATTGCTCAGGCGCATACGGAAAAGGAATGGATTTCTGAGCGGTCGCTGTGTTTGGGCGCGGAGCGATTGCTTCGATATTTGAGGTCTCTGCCATGAGTGAATCGCTGCCGCAGATCACGGTCATCGTTGCAGCGCGTATGGGGCAGACTCCGCGGCGCGCGCTGGACGGCCTTTCGGATTGCCGGTTTCCTCGGCGTTGTTTTGAGGTATTCCAAGCCAGCGGTTGCCGGCCGAGTCGACAGCGAAATTTGGCCGCCAAAGAGGCGAAGGGGGAGATTTTGTACTTTCTGGATGATGATTCGGGGGTTTGCCGTTTGGCGTTGGAACGTTTGCTGGAAATTTTTGCAAAGCGGGATGCGGCGGCGGCGGTTGGCGGGCCGAGTTTATGTCCTGAAGACGCGACGACGTTGCAACGGATTTTTGCCGCTTTGATGGGGAGTTGGCTGGTTTTTGGGCCGAGTTGCGCGCGCTATCGCCAAGTTGGTCGGGGTCGGGTTACAACGGAAAAGGAGTTGATTCTTTGTAATTTGGCGGTTCGGCGGGTTGAGTTTGAGCGTTTGGGCGGGTTTGACGAGGGGTTGTATCCGAACGAGGAAAACGCCTTTTTGGATCGTCTGGCGAGGGAGGGGCGGGCGCTTTGGTATGATCCGGATTTGTTGGTTTATCGTTATCCGAGAGGCACTGTTGCCGCCTTTCTGGTGATGTTTTTTCGCTACGGGAGGGGGCGGGGGGAACAAGTGCGGAGGCATCCCAGCTGGGGATCGGTTTTGAACTTTGCGCCGGCTTTGTTTGTGTTGTGGCTGGCGGTTTTGGCGGGGTGGTGCCTGGTATCTGAAAGCTGGGGGGAACCTTGGCGTTCGCCGATGGCTTGGCCTTTGTGGTTGTATGCCGCGCTTATGGCTTGTCTTTCGCTGAAGATTGCCTATTCGCTGGGGATTGTGGCTGGTGTTTTGGCGGCGCCTTTTGCGGGGCTGGCTCATTGCGCCTATGGGATTGGACTTTGGAAGGGGTTGTTTTTTTCGGCGGCGGCGAAGCGGTCGGGCGCAAAGGGTGAGGTTGTGGTTACTCGCATGGATTTGAACGGCGCAAAGAAGGCGGGGTAGATGAGTTTTTTTCGGCAGGGGGCGTGGATGATGACGGCGACGACTTTGTCGGGCTTGTTTATGTTTGCCGTGCATTTGGTTGCGGCGCCTTGGTTTAGCGAGGGGGATTATAGTCATTTTTATACGATGATTATGATTTTGAATTGTTCGATGATTCCGGCGTTGGGGTTACAGACGGTTTTTGCGCATGAAGCGGCGGCGGTTCGGGATGAGGCGGGGCATCGGTGTTTGGCGGGGAATACGATGGGCATTCTTGTTTTATTCACCGGGATTTGGGCGGCGGCGGCGGCGTTGATTTGGCTGGGAGAGGAGCGAGTTTTGAGATGGTTGAAGTTGGAGGATGCGCAAGGGTTTTGGGTGACGCTTTGGGCGGTGTTGCCTCATTTTTGGTTGCCGGTGTTTTGCGGGATTTTGCAGGGCAGGCAGTGGTTTGGTTGGTTGGGCTGGGCGATTGTGAGCAATGGTTTGGGGAGATTTTTGGCGGTTGCGGTGGTTCTTTTTTGGTTGGGTCCACAGGTGCATTGGCTGATGGTTGGCGCTTTGGTTGGAGTGGTTGCGGCGGTTGGGCTGGCGGTTGGACCGTGCCGGGGGATTTGGGCGGGCGGCGCAGATCGAATTCAGTGGCGAGCTTGGTTTGGGCGGGCGCTGCTTTTTGCGCTGGGGCCGGGAATGGTTCAGTTTATGTTGACGGTGGACATGATTGTGGCGCGGAGCCGATTTGAAAAAGTGGTGAGTGACGATTATGCGATGGCGGGGGTGCTTGGCAGGGGGTTGTTTTTGTTTGTCGGCCCGATTGCGGGGGTGATGTTTCCCAAGTTGGTGAATCCGTCATCCAAAGATTCAGGGCCGAAGTTGGTGTCGCGGACGTTTTGGGCGACTCTGGTCATTGTCGGATTGGCTGCGGCGTTGAGCGGCGTGATTTGTTGGGTTGCGGCGCCGGCGGTTTTGCAATCTGCGGCCACGATTTCGATCTTGCCGGACGGGGCGGCGGATTGGCTTTGGGAAAGGAAGGAGCAGATTTTGCGGGTTGTTCGTCTTGTGCCGTATTTTTTCGGGGCAATGGGGTTGTTGGCTTTGGCGAATGTGTTTGTTAATCACTTGGTGGCTCAGCGAGAGTTTGGGAAGGTGGCTTGTTTGTTGCCGGCACCGTTGTTTTACGGTTTGGGTTTGGCCGTGTTGGATTTCTCGCCGACTTCGCTGGTTCTTTGGGTTGGGATAGCCAACGCGGGGATGTTGTTGGCGGCGGGTTTTCTGAGCCGCCGCATGGTTGTCGAAGGAAAGGAGCGTCTGGGGAGGCAAAAATGCGAAACGCCCTAAAAGCATTGATTGTGGAGGATTCGGAGTTTGACGCCCGCATAATGGCAAGCGTGCTTCGGCAAGGCGGATATAAGCTGACAAGCAGGCGGGTCGATACTGAGACGGCTTTGCGGGATGCGCTGGGCAACGGGGATTGGGATGTGATTTTGTCGGACTATAATCTTCCTGATTTCAAGGCGACGGACGCGTTGCGGATTTTGAAGTCCACGGGATTGGATATTCCGTTCATTATTATTTCCGGGGGGATTGGCGAGGATGTGGCCGTGTCGGCGATGAAGCACGGCGCTCACGACTATTTGATGAAGGGACAATTGGCGCGGTTGGTGGTGGCTGTGGAACGGGAAATGCGAGAGGCGCAAATCCGCCGCGAGCGCCGACAAGTGGAAGCGGCGTTGAAAGAGAGCGAGTTGCGAAATCGCTTGTTGTGGGAGAATTCGATTGACGCGGTCCTTTTTATGGATGAAGCGGGGCTGATCCATTTTTCCAACCCCGCCGCAACGGAAATCTTTGGCTATTCGGCGGCCGAGTTGGTTGGCAGGAGCATCAATCAGATTTTGGAAAGATCGGGTTTGGCGGAGATGCGCAGGCAAATGCTCCGAAGCGCCAAGGAGAAGGGAGCGGCCAAGGGAAAAGGACGTTTGTTTGAAACCGAAGGCCGAACTCGATTGGGCAAGACCATTCCGCTGGAGGTTGCCGCCAGCAGCTTGGCATTGCATCAGCGTCTTATGCACGTAGCCTTCATCCGCGATATCTCCGAACGCCAACGCGCCGAACGCGAACTGCGCGAACACGAAGAGCAGTTCAAAGCCGCCCGCGATATCCAGCAGTGGATGTTCCCAAAACGTTCCCCAGACTTTCCCGGCTTCGATGTATCCGGCGCCAGTTTTCCCGCCGAAGCGGCCGGCGGCGACTATTTCGACTATGTATTGTTGCCGAACGAACAACTTGGGTTGGCCGTTGCGGATGTCACCGGACACGGGATCGGCCCCGCCCTGCTTATGGCCGAGGCGCGGGCGTATTTGAGAGTGCTGACCAAAGGCCTGAGGAATGTTGGAGAGATTTTGACGCGGGCCAACCTTGTGTTGGCAGAAGACCTCAGTTTGGAGTGCTATATTACGATGATCCTGGCGTCTATCGATGCAAAGAAAAGGCGCTTGAGCTGGGCCAACGCCGGGCATCCATCTGGGTTAATCATCGACAAGACGGGGAAACGCCGCGTCCAAATGTTACGCACGGGACCTCCGTTGGGCGTTCGCAGGGATACTCGCTACGGCACAAAGTCCAACACGGACTTGTTGGACGGAGACATCGTCGTTTTGTTGACCGATGGCTTTGAAGAATCTTTGTCGGAAACCGACGAGTTTTTTGGCGCCGACAAAATCTGCGAACACGTGCACCAAAATCGAAAACTGCCGGCCAGCGAAATTCTGGCTTCCCTGCGGGAAAAGGTAAGCGAGTTTGTCGGCTCTCAAGACCAAGCTGATGATCTCACCGGAATCATCGTCAAGGTTGGTTCGTAGGCGATGGAGGCAGGGGAAGATGCTCAATTGGCAAGGCATGGCCGCCGGGGTATTCCCCCTTTCCAAGATCGACCAACGGATCGCGCGTTTGGTGGTATCTCCAGAATTGGACGCCGAGAATGCCGGCGGCGATGAGAAAAATCAAAAAAAACACGGGAACGGCGAATTTCCAATTGATGCGCGAAAGATGCAGGGCGAGAATCTCAAGAATTCCTTTGGAGTGCGTCAGGGAGTTTTCTTCAGAATGGGCCGCGTTCTTTGGATTCATCTCTTTTTGAAGCGCCTCCAGCAGTCTGGGAACGTCCAGCTTCAAAAGTGCCGCGTAACTTCGGACAGAACCGCGCACATAAATAGATGCGGAGAACTTGCCGTAATCACCGGCTTCCAACGCGCGCACGTGATCGCGTCGGAGCTTCGTTATCTCCGCCACGTCTTCAATGGAAAGCCGTTGCTGCTCACGAGTTCTGCGCAACTGTTCGGCGACGGTAGGCATCAGCGAATATCCGGAGTCAATTGACCGTTTATTATGAATCTCATTCCCAAAAGCGTCAACACAATCTTGCCTTCATGCCATTTTGCAATTGGCTTTCATTCGGTTATTCGACTGCAAGGAAGATTCCCTGACTGAGGTTGACGTAGCTTCCCGAACCGCTTTGTTGCAACTTGCCAGCGCGGATGCGATAGACTTTGGGGCCAGAAGGCGCCGAAGAATCGATCCAGTTTGGGCTGGAGATCGGCGTTGCCTCCGCAAGGGGAACAAACGGCCCGTCAATGCCGTTGACAGATCGGTGAACGTAGTAGTGAGCGCCGTTGGCGGGAGAAGGAGACCAGCTCAAGAAAACTTGATTGCCCTGCACGGTGGCCTGCGGATTGAACGGCGGGGGGAGAACGTGAATGCGCAAGGTTGGATCGCCCAAAATGCTCAGCATCCTAGGAGGCGCCAAGTCGGGAGAATAAGAGGAGACAATGTCGCCGTTTGGCAAGACGTCGTAGTTTTCATATTTTGTGGGATCATTGAATTCTTGCATGCCAACGGCCAGCGGCGCTCCCAGCCCAAGTTTTTCCAAGCGCCACTTGTTGGGATAGTAGTAGAAGGCGGCCAAGCCGGAGTGGGGCGTCGCCAGAAGCGCTTTCAACCAATTGTTTGCACTTAGATTCCAATCGCCGAAGTAGGATCCGTAGACAAGGTAAAAGCCAATCGAAGGCTCGTTTTCCAAAACGGCGAGATCCTTCGTAGTATAGCGGTAGTTTATCGAAGAATTGTGAAAGGCCCAGCCTGACAAGATGCCCGTGTTGAATCCGTTCATCTCGTGAAAGCCGAACATGAAAGAAACTCGCTGTGGAAGGGGACGCATGTTGACAAAGCGATCTTCGGCAACGCCGTAAAGGCTGGCCGAGAGATTCTGCGCGTTATAAAAACCATTGGCGGCGTCGCGGGTTTGTCCAAGGCCGCGGAAACCGAAGAATCGCTCTTTGAACGTTAGGTTGCCGTGGCGGTATCGATGGTTTTTGTTCAAATACTGGCGGAGAAGTTCGACTTCGGCCGAGCGGACAGTGAGATTGGGATATCCCGGAAGAAAGGAAGCATTCGTAAAGGCCGGCATGCGCGCAAAATCAATGCGTCCCACGGCGCTACCATAAGGCTGCGGCAAGTAGTTTTGATCCCATTTCCCGTCCCCGGGCTCGTTGAAAAGCGGCGAATTATTCCCATTGGCAGTGGATACGCGGAGCAAGTCCGTCCAAAAATTCTGATTTGTTGTCCCATAAAACCCGTCGGCAGACCACGCGCCTTTATGATCGGTGTGGCCGTCCGCCGCAAAGGTTCCGGACAAAGGGACGGGAACGTGTCCCAGCAGAAGAACGACGTTAGTGCGATTGGGCGCGCTTTCTGAATCAATGAGAGACTTGATTCCGGCAATAGACTGGGAGTTCTGTTCGAAATCGTCGTCGTTTTGACGAGGCACGAGCTGAGAGACCACTTCCCATCCGTCGCCGACCAAGTTGAGCTTCCAAGTGGCAATTTCGGCGGACAACAAAGGCGCCGCGGAGTTTTCGATCAGCATAATTGCCTTTCCGCGCTCGTGCGTCGGAGGCAAGTCAATCGCCGCCGTCAAATGTTGTTGCAGCACAATCGGACGGGTTGCCGAGAAATTTAGCGCGTTCGTATCCCAAATCCGATATTCATACGCCAAACCCGAATCGACCGTCCGATCTTCAAATCGCACTCCCCGATAATTATAAACTCGAGGAACGCCCCAGTTGGTGCTGCCAAAAGGGCGGCGGAAGATTGTGGACCGCAAGGGAAATTTAGGAGCGACGGGAAAGTTTCTCTCCAGAACAATCATATTATTCGTGCGGTTTACCTGCGCGAACCAGTTGCGGTCGGTCAGTATTTGTCCGCTCCAAGTATGCAGAGGATAGTTATAGATATAAAGTTGGTCCATAGTAACGTCGGCGCTTAAGCTGCCGTCGTGTTGGCTTCCCAAGGCAAAGCCTCCCGCAATGGCTGCCTCGTTAGGCAATTGGTCTGGATCGACCCCCGGCCCATAACCTGCGCGCCGTCCATTAATATAAAGATAAGCGTTTGAGTATTCCTGCGCTTGCAAAGGGTTTTTTCTTCCATAAGGGTAAGTGATCCGAGGGCCGTAGCATAGTTCCACTTCATACCATTGCCCCATACGAAAATCAAGAGTCTCCGATTCAATATAAGTTTCCCAGCGCGATGTGTTCGAGTTCGCCCCTTGCGAGCCGAAAGAAAGTTGGGTGCGATCTTGATTGAGAAAGAGCCCCCACCATCCATTGCCTCGCCCTTCAGAACTATATCGGCCGACTTCCAAGAGACGGGAGCCGAAAGAATGCCCTTCTTCCCCGCTACTCCAGTTGTTGGGCTTAAACCAAAATCGAACCGTTCCCCGAAGTAGATTCAGGTTGATCCGATTGTCCGATTCGATGACGCGATAAACGAGCCGGTTGCCATTATCCGCGCTATAAGCCTTGTCGCCGCGGGAGTTGAAACTCGAAACAGGTACTCCTCCCTCATTGATCAACGGTTCCTGCCCTGACCCTCCCATAAACTCCTCCGTGTCAAAGGCAAAGCGGCTTAACTCCCGCGGCTCGAAAGCGTATTCGTTCGCCGGCGAAGTGCCGTCGACAATCTCTTGGGCGTCCAACACGCCGTCTCCGTCGCTGTCGGCCAAGCGCGGATTCGTTTCGCCTTCGTCCACCCTGAAATTTCCGTTGCCGTCTTCGGCTACATCCAGAATCCCGTCGTTGTCTTGGTCTTGAACGCCGTCCAACACGCCGTTGCCGTCGCTATCGGCCAAATCAGGCATGGAACGATATTGAAGAACCTCTATCCTGTCGCCAATGCCGTCTCCGTCGCTGTCGGCGCTTTGCGGAAGCGAACCAAGCCAAAGCTCCAACCGATTCGGCAGACTATCGCCATCCGCATCCTCCATCCCGTCGTCAACGCCATTGCCATCCGAGTCTCCGTTGTTTGGATTCAAACCAAGAGCCGTTTCGACCTCCTCCGGAAGGCAGTCCTGATCCGCGTCCGCGCAGGGAAGATCATAGATTTGCGCCATTGTCCGAGCCGTCAAAATGCCCCCGTCCACAACAGCCAGCGATGTGTCCAACGACGAAACTCTGCCAAAAAGAGAATCCGAAGCAGACGAAACAACCCTCACAGTGGGACGGATTAAAGAAGCGGGAACGTCTGCAATTTGATAGCGACCCGAAGCATCTGTAGCGGCCGTCCGCGTCGTTCCCGCAACGTGAACCCAAGCATCGGCAACCGGTTGCCCGTCGGGATTGTAGACAAAACCGATAATCATCCGCGCAACTTCAGAATTCCCCACTGCAATCTCCATACTTGCAGTTATCCCCTCATAAACCGCCGAAAGATGAACAACCCCCGCAGAATGCCCGGTAACAACCCCTTCGGCAGAGACGGAGGCCACAACCGGATTGCTGGAACGATACACCGTGCGATTTGCAGGCGCCGTCACATCTTGCCGACTCCCGTCCGCCATTGAGGCAGTCGCCTGCAACTGCGCCGTTTCTCCCACGCCCAAACGCGCGGGATTGGCGGCAAGCGACAACGAAATAACCGCCGTCGGAGGCGCACCGCTAAAAGTCAATTGATCCGCCGCAATCCGAATCGTCTTGCCGGGTATAATTTCTAAAGGATCGCTATACACATAACGCAGTTGCCCACCATCCGCCTTGACCCCAATCAATCGAGCGTAATAAGGCAACGCCGTTCCGTTCGAGTGGAAAGAAACAGCGCCAAATTGCGGAGGCACGCCGACGTTCAGAATTGTGAACGTCCCATTCGCATTCACCCGAGCGCTTTGACCTCCTACCTGCACGCGCCAAGTCGAATCCAACGATTGAGACTCCTGCCCAAACACATGAAACCCCGCGCCAATCCAAAGCGCCAAAAAACAAATCCATCCGCCGCGCAATCGACAAACACTTTTGTGCGCAAATCTCGAAAACCTCGCAACATCCACTCCACCCCATCTCCACACATCAAATAATATAATTCTCCGTCTCATCTTATCGTCGCGCAAATATCTCAAAAATCTCGTGACTTTTATCTTTTCCCCCAGCCTCAACTTACAGCAGATGGCAATCTCCAACCCCGCCATTTCTTCACATATTCATAAAACCCATCCACACTCTCGCGCTTACAAATCGGGGCAAGTTCTCGCCCAATCCTTGTGAGAAGAACTACTCCAACAGGAAGTCCATTGTCAGAATCCCTAGACATGTTCAAGTGAAGAGACTCGCCAAAATAAGAGACACTTTTAGGAATTTCGGTCAACTTAAAACTGGCGATACCAGCAAACCGAATAAGTCCAATACTTTCAAGATCACTCAAAGCGGTCAAATTAATGCCGTATTTGTTGTAAATTTTGGCTTGAACGTCAAATACTAGCGGCATAAAATTTGCATCAATTACCCACCCAAAATTACAAAGATTTGAAAACAGTTCAGCATCCGTTTTGTCGAGTTCCGAAACACAATTGACAGTTCTCTTTGTGTAAGTTCCAGGAGTGTTGGCCTCTCCAGCCAAAACAAGCGCCCACAAATCTTGCATCTCACTGTCAGAAACCATTCGAGACTTGCCAAAAAAATTGGTGATCCAGTCTTTCTCTATCGCCCCGGCTTCTATAGTTTCTTTTAAATGTGGTAATGCTTTGTCGATGATTTCCTCCATATTCTTCTGATGTTGCGCTTCCTCCTCAATCCGTCGATACACAGCTCGGCGATGCAGTTCGGTTATCTCAATATCGGATTCTGCCTTTATCATGGCGGCCTTAGACTCGGCATCAGCTCTATTATTTTGGACTCGGCCTCTGCCTTGGCGATTCTCTTGATTTGCCAAGGCTTGAATGGGACGCCTATTACTTCCGATATCCTTTTGACTAGAACAGGGGCAGACTTTGGCAGATTGCCTAATCTCAGGTTTACGTTTATGAGAGAATTAGAACTTATTTTTGACATAGCTAAACGAATTTTTTGTTATACGTACGAATACAAATTTAATGAGCATGTGTGCCTAAATCGGGCAAGGTCTCTATAATGTTCAAGGTTTCTAGGCTGACGGTGATGACTTTTTGGATTAGTCGAACAATGTATTTCTTGTCGTCCGGGCGGTTGGGATCGTTCACAATGCCGCTCCGCTTGTCTTCTTTGACGCGATATTGATCCAACACCCACTCCAGTGCCGATCGATTCCCCAAACGATAATCAAACACCGTTGACGGAACGCCGCCCAAAGTTAGAAAGTCGTTATATCGAATCTGCGTTTTATCTTTGGAAAGGCGCATCTTTTCCACGCCCCAGCTCACCAGCGTATCCGGAGTTTCAATCAAGTCGAGCGGATATTCGCGCTGGTTTTCGTAGTGGAGATGCAACTCGGCTAGTTGCCGTCCGGCTTTGGCAAAAGCTTGGAAGTCCGGAGCGTAAGGAATGCGGGGCAAGTCGCGCTTGAGGTTAGCTTGGTAGCGCTTGCGATAATCTGGATGGTGAAGCAAGCCGTAGATGTAGTGGAAAATATCCCACTTGCTGATAGTGCTGTCTTGATAGTGCGATTGAAATTGTTTCCAAGCCCAATCGGTAATGTTCTCCTGACGGTTTGTCCCATCTTCATCGTAAGTGTAAAAAGGAAAGCATTGAGTCCCGCCATTTGGGTAGTTTGCGAATTTTAAATCAACAATACGATCCGCTATAAGACATCTGAAAACACTGTGACCAATCCCAGCAACACAAATGATCTGATTCTCCTTTTCTGTATCAGTCGTGGGAAAGATGGAAGGGAATACATACACTCTTTGGTTCATCAATCGGTCAAAGTAGAGATAGGATTTTGTGAAAGGACGATAAAGGGAAGATCGCACTTTTTCAGGAGAGAAATCCACGTCTTTTTCTTTTTCTAACTCTTGTTTCAGGCGGTCCGTCCATTTGATTTTTCTGCCGTCGGAAACGACAAAATCATCAACACTTTCTTTGGGTTCGGAGCGGCGTTTCCAACGGTCGAGCTCGGCGTTGTAGGTATTTATCATGCGTTGCATGTTTTCGAGAAGATCTTTGTGCTGGAAGTTGCAGACCCATGCGTCGCGGCCCGTATTGACACCGTTGCTGTAGGTTTTGAAGATTGCTCCCACTGCTTCGCTTCCATTGTCGGCCGCTTTGGTGGTCTTGTCGCCCATCGGGATGAAGGTGTCAAAATCGCTTTGGAGTTCTTTTGTCAGCCAAGCATGTCGACTGTCCGGTTGAATAAGTTCCCATTGGACAGCGTTTATACGTTGTTCGTACAGGAAATCAAATTTTTTCTCTCTGTTCCACAAATCGTCGGTTCGATGGTAGAAAATGCGGGCTTGCTCCGGTGATTTTCGCTTTGTTTTCACGAACAAGCTAATGCTTACCCCAACCCGAATGCCGAACACATTGGAGTCGGATACCTTCAATCCTGTCCGCGCGTTTCCGCCTAAGTCGAGAATGTAAACGGCGTCGAAATCATTGGCTAAATGTTTTCGCATGCCGTCAAATGAAAAGCTGTCAATAAAACTGTTGTTAGTAACAAAAGCAATAATCCCTTCCTCGCCAATTCGATCCGATGCCCAACGAATCGCCTTTACATAAGGATCGAAGAGTGAGCTTTTGTTTGTGGCGTTAGAGTCCTTGGAGTAAGTGTTTCGCACTCGTTGGTCTACGGTTTCGTATTGGCGGTTTTTATTGTTGTCGTTTTCGTTCACTTGGCCGGCGTTGTAGGGCGGGTTGCCGACAATCACAAAGATATCGGTCTCTTTTTGCCGTTTGGCACGTCGGGTGTTTTCTTCGGTGAATAAGGCTAGTTGTCGATCTTCCGCCAACTCAAAAGTGTCCACAAAACATAAACCTTCAAAGGGTTGGTAATGCCCCATCGCCTCATAGAACTCACGCTCGATGTTCATTGCGGCAATGTAATATGCCAGTAGTAGCACTTCGTTGCAGTGCAACTCTTGCTTGTATTTGTGTTCCAGCGCCGTTTTGCGAATCTCTCGCATGATGCGCACGATAAAGTTGCCCGTTCCCACGAAGGGATCAATGATGTGAACACCGGAATGGGAAAGCGAACTGCTAAACTCAGTTTTTAAGATGTGTTGGATGCTTTTGACCATGAAGTCCACAATGGGTTGCGGCGTATAAACGATGCCGTGCGTGTCGGCCACTTGAACGGAAAAGCCTTGAAAGAACTGCTCGTAAACCGTGTTGAGAAAGTGCTGTTTTCGAGAAAAGTCCTCAATAGTTTCCGCCGTGCGCTCAATGGCGGTGTAAAAGCGATTTAGGCTTTGGAAGAATTCTCGTCGGCTGAATGATTGAGAGGTAAGCGCGTGGATGACGGTTTCTATTTCTTGGGCAATGGCGTTGCGCCGGGTGAAGTCGGGATTGTTAAAAACGGTGCGGAAAATGCGTTCGGTAAGCAAGTGTTGGACGAGCATTTCTTGGACGGCGGCTTCGGCCAGATTGGGGTTGATCGCTCGGCACATTTTTCGGAAAAAATCGGCAAAAGCGGCGGCAAAGCGAGGATTATTTTTTCGTTCTTGTTGGAGCAGTTTTGCTAAACCCTTCCCGATTTGAGGCACTTTGTCTTTGAAGAGGGCGATGGCTTTTTCCCATTCGGCGATGGCGGGCGGATGATAGGCAAAGAAGACTTCGAGCGTTTGGACGAGTTGTTTGGGGTCGGTTAAGTCGGCATCCAGAACGCATCGGTTGTCTTGCCAGAGGATGGCTCGTTCTGGGGTTTGGAAGAGGATGTTGTCTTTGGGATAGCCGGCTTGAAATTTGCGGCGGACTTCGGCGGGAAGGTCGTCGTGGATTTCTTTGGCTTCCCACCAGCCGTGAGTGAGGTGGAAGACGTCAAGCAGGGTGCCGTCAAGGAGGATTCGTTTGTCGCGCTTGAGTTGGAGGGAGAATTCGGGGACGAGCGTCCATTGGAATTGGCGGGCGCAAGAAGCGAGAAGGGATTGGAAGGCGGAGCGGACGGCGGCTTCGTGCTGAACGCCGAGTTGTTGGAATTGATCGAGAGCGACGTAGAACGCTTGGACGGGTTTGTGCGTCGTTTTGATGTTCAACTTCGGCATCAGAGAAGACGGCTTTTGGGTTTTGACGGTCGCGCAAACATGCGGTCGTGTTTCATAAGCGAATCAATTTGGCCGAAAGGATTTGTTTTTCCAAGAAATTCTTGCGAGGCGGTAAAGCAGGTGAGATGGAATGTCAAGCGCATAAGAGCGGATTTATCCTTTTATTTGATCGGAAACGGCGGAATCGCAGGCGCAGGGCGTTGCCTACTACCACTAAATCGGAAAACCCCATCGCAGCGGCGCATAAGAGCGGATTGAGAAAGCCAAGCGCCGCCAAAGGAATGCCGGCGGCGTTGTAGAAAAATGCCCAGAACAAGTTTTGCTTAATGGTGCGGAGTGTTTTCCGAGCCAGAATCAAGGCTTGAGGAACGGCTTGAATGTCCGAGCGGAGCAAGAGGATATCAGCGGATTCTTTGGCCAGATCGGAGGCGGAACGGACAGCGATTCCAAGGTCGGCTTTTTCCAGCGCCAGCGCGTCGTTGACGCCATCCCCTACAAAGCAAACTTTTTCGCCTTGGCGTTGCAATGCGGCGATAAGTTCGGCCTTTCCTTCGGGAGAGATTTCTGCGTGCGTGGAAGCGATGCCCAATTCGCGGCCGAAAGCGGCGGTGGTTTGCCGCTGGTCGCCGCTGACCAAAGAGATGGAGATTTTCATCTTTTGGAGCGTTTGGAGGACAGCGGCGGCGGCTGGTTGAATTCGGTCTCGCAGAGCGACGGCGGCCACAACTTTTTTGGAAGTCGCTAACGCGAGGATTGTGGCGCCGGTTTGCGTTTGTTGGCGGGCAAAGTCTTCCACTTCGCTAACGTCGATTCCGATTTGCGCAAACCAGCGAAGGGAACCGAGTCGGAAGGTTTCTTCAATTTCAGATGCGGGGCAAATTCGCGAGGCTTCCACGCCTTTGCCCGGAATTTCTTTCCAAGCAAGCCAAGAGATTTCCAACGCCGTGCTATCTAAATGTTTGGCGACGGCTTGGCTCAGCGGATGTTGCGATGGGGCGGCGAGCGCAAAAAGAAGATCTTTCCAATCGGACAAAACCGGAGCATTTCGCCGCTTGTCCGCAACGGTTTTTATGGCGGAGACTTCTGGCGCCCCTTGCGTCAAAGTGCCGGTTTTGTCGAAGAGGATTTGGGTGATCGTTCCGCATCGCTCCAAGGCCTTGCCATCCCGAATGAGAATGCCTTGTTTGGCGGCGACGTTTGTGCCGGCTAAAATAGCAATCGGCGTGGCCAGTCCCATAGCGCATGGACAAGCGATAATGAGAACCGCCGCCGAATGAATCACGCTTGCCGCCAGAACGGAAGCAGGAAGCGCCGCGCTCCACAGATATTGGGAAAGCCAAAAGTGAAGAGCGGCGGCCTGCTCATGGAATAACAACCAAACAAGCAACGTTCCCAAGGCGACACAAACCACGATGGGAACAAAAACGTTGCTGATCTGGTCGGCAAGTTTTTGAATCTCGGCCCGACTGTGTTGCGCTCGCTCCACCGCGGCGATAATGCGCGCCAAAGCCGTCTCCCTTCCCGCGCTGTTGACTTCCACTATCAGCGAACCGGACAGATTCAAAGTGCCGGCGTAAACCGATTGACGAACGCTCTTCTCAATTGGCAAGGATTCGCCAGTTAACGTCGATTCATCGCAGGCGGAGGCGCCTTGGAGGATTTTGCCGTCAACAGCAATTCGTTCCGCCGGAGCGATTTGAATGCGCTGCCCAGAACGCAGGGAAGAGGCCTCCACTTCTTCAACGGCGCCGTCTTCGCGGAGCAGTTTGGCGCAATCAGGCGTAAGAGATAGCAAGGACTCCACCGCGCCGGCAGCCTTGCTTGCCATCCGGCCTTCAATCCAGTGGCCAAGCCCCACAAACGCAATGATGCCAACCGATTCCATGAAATAAAGCACCTGCGCCGAACCTGAGAAAAGCGCGAAAACGCTGTAAGCAAAGGCCGACGTCGAACCCAAACTCACCAGAGTGTCCATATTAGAACGCCTCAACTTCAACTGCCGCCACGCCCCAATGTAAAAGCGGCCGCCGCAAACAACCTGCACCGGCAACGCCGCGGCAAAAGCCAGCCAACCAAACCAAACTTGCCGATGCCATTCGGTCGTCCACTCGGAAATCATCAAAAAAAGAAAAATACCAAAGGCAAATAGAACACGCGCCGGCCAATCCCTGCGCTTGGTTGATTTGTCAAAACTCCCGCCCTGCCTTTCCATCAGCGAGGCCTCATAACCGGCGGCTTGGACAGATTTTATTACTTGCGCATTATTCCGAATCGCAAGATTCCTCCATCGGACAAGCGCAATCTGCGCCGATAAATCGACCTGAACGCCCGCAACGCCGTCCGTTCTCTCAACGGCTTTGCGAACATGAATCGCGCAGTTAGCACAAGTCATGCCGCCGATTTTAAAAACAACCTCGCTAGGCAAATCTCGCAAAGGCGCATTCATTAGATATAAACGAAAAAGAGAAATGGCAGATGTTCCTTACCTAAGTTTGTTGATTTGGTCGTTCAATTTGCTAAGTTTTTCGGGGAGTTTACTTTTCATCTCATCAATTTTGTCAAGGATTTTATTATTACCGCTCATGATCACTTGAGCCGATTTTTCGATAGCATCCAAATCATCTAACAATTCCTCGATTTCTTCGACGATGTTTTTCATCGATTTAACGTCTGCGCCGTCTGCCTTCTTGCGATTCTCGGCTTGGACACAGAGCGCCACTGCAACCGACAAACTAACCTCAAAAATCACATCGCTGTTGGAATCTTCCGCATCCCATACAATCACTGTGTCGTTTCCTCGGCGAGTAAAGCGAGCAAAACCATCCGGAGCCTTGTTTTTGTCGAGAACAAACAAACCGACTTCGGTGCCGCGATTCTTTCTAGCCTCTTCCAGTTCCCTGAACGCTTTATCAAGAGTGTATGCCTTATCCGCCTTTGCCTCGACAACGATTTTGCATCCAGCGTCAGCATGATCCGGTCCGAGTTCGATGACGAAGTCGCCTATGGTTCTAAATCCTTTTTTAGCGCTGAGGTTGCCGGGTTTACTTCCGGTGTGTTCAACGATGTGATTTGCGTCACATTTCCGCTCGTTCCACTCTTGAATAAAATTAGAAACAGTAACATTCTCAAATTTCACACCATGCCGAGTGGATCGTCCTGATTCTTCCTCCCGGCCTTTTTCTTCACCTATCTTCTCAAGAATTTTGTCGTACTTCTCTTCCAACAGTTTTAGCATCCGTTTCAAGGCGCTACCATCGTTGTCTAGTTTGAACTCTTTGAGTATCTCTCCAATCCATTTAGCCAGTGTTTGGTTTAATGGGGAATTTTTACCTTCAATTTGGTTGAGGATCGCTTTTTCCAGTTTCCCATCCTCTTCAATTAACCGCTGAATTTGTTGGTGGAATTCCCCTTTATTTGGATCCAAGTAATTGGTGAGAGTGGATTTTGTGTTCTCCATTATACGTTTTCCCTCTCGCCGGATTTTGTCGGCATCAATTTGGCCTTGGGCGTGGTGGATCGCCATAACCCCTATCCGCATTGCTTGGACGGCAAAGGCATCGCGCTCTTCTCCTTCCTCGTGTTTCTTCAGTTCTTCGCATAAATCCTTGTCAGAGATTCGCAAATGCAGTTCCATATTATTGTTACTATTCGTCATCATAAATTTTCAATGTTATCTGTGAGTTTGATTAGTGTGGTTGGTAGACTTCGGCGTCGAAAGCGTTGACCATAAAGGTAAAGTTGGGCGGGATGGCTTGGGTGCGCAAGTGTTTGATGGCTTGGTATTCTTGGGAAAACCAAAAGGCTTTTAGCGCTTCCATAGATGGGAATTTAAACAGCGTGAACTTGGCGTTTTTGTTCGGCCAAATTCCTTCGAGCGGAGTCAACACTTGGCCGCTATCGCCGGCGACTAAGAGCTCGGCGCCGGCTTTTTTGAGTAATGGCTGCACTGCTTGGAAATAAGGTACCAAGGAGTCATGCCCTTCCTTCATAATAGAACTGCACACCAAATAGGCTGGGGTGGAATGGGAAGTGACGCAAGTTGTTTGCGGCGTGGAATCAGTTTTGTTAGGCATAGACGCGCTTAGTTAAGTTTTATCAAGTTCTAGCAATATGGAACTTCTGTCTCCGCTTTCTTATTTTTTCTTCCTGCAGAGCTGGAATGGGTTAGGGGGTTACTTTCATTATGCCGCGCATGAGGATGTGGTGGCCGGGGAAGGTGCAGACGTAAGGATAGTCGCCGGATTGATTTGGCGCGGTGAATTCGATGGTAGTTTCTTCTCTGTGGTCGATTAATTTACTGGAGGCTAGAATTTTTTCGCTGTTTGGCACGAAGTGTTTTTCAAAACCTTGGGCGCCGAGTTGGAGGGCGGCCATGGCAATTTCATCGGCGGCTTTGGGCGCAGTGAAGACGATGTTGTGAGGCATGAAGTCTGGGTTGGCAAAGGTGATGTGAAGTTTTTTGCCGGCGTTGACGGAGAATTCCTTTACATCATAGCGCATTTGTTCGACGAGGGTGCCGATGCGGATGAAGGTTGTGTCGGCGGTGTCTTTGACGACGCCTGATTGGGTTGCGTTTTGTATTGGCTCTAGTTCGGGGCGCGCTACTTGGGAGGTTTGAACGTTGTACCAGAAGTGTTGCACGGTGCCGGCGGCAATGCGGGCGTGAGGTTCGGGGCTTTTGAGGAGTTGTGTTAGGAGTTGTGGGTTGCGGACGTTGTGTTGTTGGTGGAGCCAGAGAGCTTCTAGAAGGTGGTGGGCGTCTTCTTTTTTATGGGGGTCAAATTGTTGCATCCATTTTTGGCAGGCGGCAATGACTTGGTCTGTGTTGCGGCCGCTCAATTCGATGCTGGTTCGGTAGCGGATGCCGTCTATGGGGTGTTTGAGATTGTCTAGTAGTTGCGGGATGGAGGCGCCGGCGATGGGGACGGGTTGTTGCAGGGGACGTCCGATGGCGGTCATGCGATATATGCGTCCGCGTTGGTGGTCGCGGTTGGGGTCGCGGAGGTTGTGTTGCATGTGGCCGATGATAACGTTTTGCCAATCGGCAATGTAAAGGCCGCCGTCGGCGCCGAATTCCATGTCGGTGGGGCGGAAGTTTTTGTCGCTGCTGACGAGGAGGTCGCCTTTGGGTTCGCCCCAGACTTTGCCGGTGTCGGGGTTGCGTTCCAGTGTGTATTGCTTGATGCCGAGGAAGCCAATGGTGTTGAGGATGAGGAAGTCGCCTTGCATGGATTCTGGAAAGTGGGCGCTGGAAATGATTCCGTTGGCGGGGACGGGGCGGACTTGTTTTTTGAGAAGTTCTTGCATGCGGAATCCGGTTCCGTGGGGGATGACTTGTTTGGCATTGCCGCTAGTGCCGTCGTTGGCGTAGTGATAGCCCCAGTAATCGAAGCTGATGCCGTGGGGGTTGGGGCGGTTTTCGGCGTGGAAGGCGATGGTGTGACGGCGAGGATTGAAGCGATACATGCCTGAAGCGCCGGTGCTGAGCGGCGCGGCCCAAGGGCTTTCGATGGTGTTCACTAGGAAGATGCCGCTCTGCCAGTAAAGGCCGCCATCCGGGCCGTAGACAAAGGCGTTGGCGGCGTGGTGGGTATCGGCGGAGCCAATGCCGTTGAGGTAGCGGATTTCCTCATCGGCGACGTCGTCTCCGTTGGTGTCTTTGAGAAACAAGATGTCGGGTTGCGAGGCGACGAGAACGCCGCCATTCCAAAATTCGATGGCGCTGGGGTTGTGAACTTTGGCGAAGGTGATGGCGCGGTCGGCCACACCGTCAAGGTCTTCGTCCGGGAGGATGAGCAGGCGGTCGTTCATTTCCTTGAGAGGTTCCCATTTGGGATAGGTGGGCCAAGCGGCGACCCAAAGCCTGCCTTTGGCATCCACAGCCATTTGAACGGGATTGACCAGTTCGGGGAACATTTGTTCGTCTGCGAAGAGGTTGACGGCGAAGCCTTGGGGGATTTGGAGTTTGGCGATGCCTTCTTGTCCGCTGATGTAGTGGAGGGAGCCTTCTTTTTGGGGGTTGGAGCTGCGACTGCCGCCGCCGACGTTAGAAATAACTTCAATGGGCGGAGGGACGTTGCCGTCGTCCACGGCCAAGTCTTCGCCTTGGGATAGCGACCAAATGCGGCGGTCGCGATTGGCGGTCATAATGTCCAGCATGACCAGCTCGTGTTGGAGGACTTCAAAGTTGGTTTGGTCGTTGACGAATTTGAGGCCGGAGCGCCCGCCCCAAACGTCGTTGCCAGAAGTGGCCCGATAGCGGTTGAACCAGTGCCAGTTTTTATCGACGACGGCCTCTTTAAGCGAAGCATCGCCCTCGTCAAACTGAACGGAACGCCCCAGCAAGGCGGAAGCAATGGCCTCGCCGATTAAACGGTTGCCGCGCTCGTTTAAGTGGACGCCGTTTAGCGTGAGCGGTTCAACGTGAGCGTCGTATAGTTTTTGGGAAATCTCAAACAAATCGACAAAGGCAATAGATTTGTCGGCGGCGACTGAGGCAATGGCTTTGCGATATTGGGCAAGACGGCGGTTGTTGGCGCTTCCGTCCGGGAGATTGCGATCGCCAAAATCTTCGTGGGTGATGGGCGAGAAGAGGACAAAGCGCGGCGCATGAACGCCATTGGGACGCAGGCTTCGATATTCTTCGATGAGTTGATCCAAACCTCGCCGAAACTCGGTCAGCCCCTCTTGGCCTCGATAGGATTCGTTGTAGCCGAAGAAAACGAATAGAACGTCGGCCTTGCAGTGTTTGAGATACTCTTGCTGCGAAGGAAAGCCTTTGCTTCGGGGTTGTTTGTCCACTTGATCGCCGGGAAAGCCCAAGTTGCGGAAGGTCAAATTCTGCCCGGCGAGCTCGCTTTGCAGCAAAGTCTCCAGCCAACCGTGATGTTGCATTCGTTCTGCCAGCGAATTGCCGATCAGGCAAACGCGGTCTCCGGGACGAAAATCAAAGGCCGCAGCGGCACTGCAAGAAAAAACAGACAACGCAAAATGCGCCGCAAGACAAAGAAAAGAAACATGAAATGATTTGAACATAAGAAACTTCACAAATAATTTGCCCTCATTCCACTCTTTCTTTCATGCTTTGTCCATGTTTTTTGTTGCGCAGAAGAGACGAGAGCGCGCAAAATAAACGGAAACGATCCGCCGACCGCCAAGAAAGAAAAGCCCGGGCAAACCGAATATGAACCTGCAAGAAGCCACCGCCCAAATCAGAGAGCAATCTCTCAGCAACCGGGAACGCGGGGATTGTTTCGAAAGAATCGCCAAAACCTTTTTTCAGCAAGACCCCTATTACAAAGACCTTTTCTCCAAAGTCTGGCGGTGGATCGAATGGCCGGATCGCGACGGCCAAGACACCGGCATGGATCTCGTTGCCCAAGAGCGCGGCAACGGCAATCTCTGGGCAATCCAATGCAAGTTTTACGAACCGCATCACTACCTTCAAAAAGAGGACATCGATTCTTTTCTCTCCGATTCCGGCAAAAGCTTTGGCAAAAACGGCAAAAAGCATTTCTCTCACCGCCTGATCCTTTCCACTACGGACAAATGGTCTTCCAACGCCGAGAAAGCCATCGTCGGCCAAGTCATCCTTTGCCAGAGAATCAGCGTGGATACACTAGCCGCAAGCCCGGTGGAATGGAAAAGCATCCACAAACCCGAAGAAACCACCCGAAGAGACCAAAAAGACCTTCTAGATCACCAGCAGAATGCCTTGGAATCCGTCCTTAAAAGCTTTGAAAAAACCGACAGAGGCAAGCTCATCATGGCCTGCGGCACGGGCAAAACCTTGACTTCTCTCCGAATCGCCGAAGCCGTAGCGCCCAAAAACGGCCTCATCCTTTTTCTCGTCCCCTCCATTTCGCTTCTTTCCCAAAGCCTGCGCGAATGGTTTGCTGAGTCAAAGTGGCCATTGCGTTGCTTTGCCGTTTGTTCGGACAGCAAAATCGGCAGGAACAGCGAAGACATGCGAACCCACGAACTGGAAATTCCCGCCACCACAGATTGCCAAACGCTGGCGGAACAACTCGCCGAAGACAGCGGCGGCAGAATAAACGTTATCTTTTCCACCTATCACTCCATCGACGTCATCGCCAACGCCCAAAAGCTTGGCGCGCCCGCCTTGGATCTCGTCATCTGCGATGAAGCACACCGCACCACCGGCGCCGAAAGAAAGGAAGAAGACGCCTCCCACTTCGTAAAAATCCACAACAACGAATTCCTCCGCGCCAAAAAGCGGCTTTATATGACCGCCACGCCGCGCATTTATTCCGCTGATGACAAGGCCAAAGCCAGACAGCACGACGTCGAATGCTTTTCCATGGACGACGAAGAAACTTACGGCAAAGAGTTTTATCGACTCGACTTTTCCGAAGCGGTCGCCAAGAACTTGCTCTCCGACTATCGATTGCTCCTCCTCGCCGTGAATGAAGGCCACATCTCCGCCGCTTTGCAAAAATCTCTGTCTGAAAGCGGCGAACTGCGCCTCGAAGACGCCGCCAAAATCATCGGCTGTTGGAACGGACTGCAGCGGCGATTTATCAATCCCGAAGCCGCTGGCGAAACTCCCGGCCTCATGCGCCGCGCCGTGGCCTTTTGCAACACCATCAAAAACTCCAAGCAAGTGGTCGCCTTGTTTTCTAACCTGATGGCCGAATATCAAAAACAACGCCCCAAGGCCGACACCGCGCTTCAATGCGATTTGAAACACGTGGACGGCAAAATGAATTCCTTGCAACGCAACTCCAGCCTAGCTTGGCTCAAAGAAAGCCAAGAAAACAAACCCCTCTGCCGCATCCTCAGCAACGCCCGCTGTCTTTCCGAAGGAGTCGACGTTCCCGCTTTGGACGCCGTGATGTTTCTCAATCCCAGAAAGTCCGTCGTGGACGTCGTCCAATCCGTTGGCCGCGTCATGCGCAAAGCCGAAGGCAAACAATACGGCTATGTGATTTTGCCGATTGCCGTTCCCGCCGGCATGCCTACCGAACAAGCGCTCAACGACAACAAAAGATACAAAGTCGTTTGGGAAGTTCTGCAAGCCCTGCGATCCCACGATGACCGCCTCAAGGACGACATCAACAAATTGGAACTCAACAAACGAGCGCCGGACACAATCCAAGTCATCGGCGTCGGCTTTGAAGACGAAGACCAAGAAGAAACCGACACGGAAAAACAACAGCGTCTTTCGCTCAACTTCAGCATTGACGAATATCGCGAAGCCATTTACGCCAAAATCGTCCTCAAATGCGGCGATAGACGCTACTGGGAAACTTGGGCGGGCGACGTCGCTCAAATCGCCGAAGCCCACAAAACCCGCATCCAAGGCCTCCTCCAAAGCTCCAACACCCATTATAGAGAATTGTTTGACGAGTTTCTTCATGGCTTGAGAGACAACGTGCATCCGGCCATTGTGGAAGAGGAAGCCGTGGAAATGCTTTCCCAACATTTGATTACCAAACCCGTCTTCAACGCCCTTTTTGAAAACTACGACTTTGCCGCCCAAAACCCAGTTTCTAAAACCATGCAAAGCATGCTGGACTTGCTAGAAGACCAGCAACTAGACGCCGAAACCCACAAGCTAGACAAGTTTTACGAAACCGTTCGAATGCGGGCGAGCGGCATAGACAACGCCGCGGGAAAGCAAAAGATCATCATCGAATTGTATGACAAGTTCTTCAAAACCGCCTTTCCCAAAATGGCCTCTCGCTTGGGGATTGTTTATACGCCGATAGAAATTGTGGATTTCATTTTGCAAAGCGCCGAAGACTTGATGCGAAAAGAGTTTGACAAAGGACTCAGCGATGAGGGAGTGGATATTTTGGATCCATTCACCGGCACGGGCAGCTTCATTGTGCGCTTGTTGCAAAAGAAATTTATTAAAAGCAAAGACTTGGCTCGCAAATACAACCATGAACTGCACGCCAATGAAGTTATTTTGCTGGCTTATTACATCGCCGCTATCAATATAGAAAATGCTTACCATGAAAGAATGAAGGACGCCGATTATGAGCCTTTCCCGGGCATTTTGTTCACGGACACCTTTCAACTGGAGGAGAAAAACTGGATGGAAGAAACCTTCTTCCCGGAAAACTACTCGCGCGCCAAACGCCAAAGAAAACGCCCCATTCGCGTCATCATCGGCAACCCGCCATATTCGGCAGGTCAACGAGACGAAGGAGACGACAACAAAAACCTAAAATATCCTAAACTGGACACAAAGATTCGAGAGACTTATGCCGAACATTCTTCCGCAACTAATTTGAACAGTCTTTACGATTCTTACATTCGCGCCATTCGCTGGGCTTCTGACCGCATCGGCGAGGAAGGCATCATCGCCTTTGTCAGCAACGGCTACTATATTGACGGCAATGCGGCGGATGGTTTGCGCAAATGTTTGGCCGAAGAATTTACTTCTATCTATTGTTTTAACCTGCGCGGCAACGTTCGCAAAAACATGCTAAACAAACATGCCGGCGAAGGCGGCAATGTATTCGGCCAAGCCAGCATGACCGGGATTGCCATCACCTTGTTTTGCAAGAATCCCGCAAAAGCGAATAACGGCCCCTGCAAAATTTACTATCACGATATTGGCGATGATTTGAAGGAAAAAGAAAAACTTCAAAGGATTAAGAAACTAAGAAGCATGGACCGAATGGAATGGCAAACAATCCAACCTAATGCGCAGTACGATTGGATTAATCAACGCAATCCTGAATTCGCCACTTTTTGCCTTTGGGAGACAAAGAAAATAAG
The DNA here is from genome assembly GCA_965203425.1 of Limisphaerales bacterium. GTDB lineage: Bacteria > Verrucomicrobiota > Verrucomicrobiia > Limisphaerales > AAA164-E04 > UBA2970. The sequence goes on from OZ241891.1 coordinate 3,093,798, forward strand.
AAAAAAGGAGGCGAATTAATCCCCAGTGTTTTTCGTCTATTCAGCAGAGGTGTAGCAACTAGCCGCGATGCTTGGGTTTATAATTTTTCCCAAAGAAAAGTAGTGGAAAAGATGCGATCCATGATTGCCTTTTACAACAGCGAAGTCCGTCGTTACCAAAAGGCGCTGGAGGAGAATCAAGCAGAAGATTCCCCTGATATTGACATAGATAAATTCGTCAACAACGACGCAACAAAAATCGGCTGGAGTAGGGGTTTAAAATATGACCTTACTAAAAAGAAATTGGCAAGTTATTCAGAATCCAAAATCCGCCAATCAATCTATTGCCCTTTTTCAAAACAATGGCTTTATTTTGATAAGCAATTCAATGAAATGATTTACCAGCAATCTGTATTTTTTCCGACTCCTGACACGCCAAACCTTATTATCTGCGTTTGCGCGGATAATAGGAGAGATTTTTCTGCATTGATGGTGGACACTATCCCGAATCTTACATTAGTATCTGCAAGCCAATGCTTTCCGCTTTACACTTATGCGGTGAAAATGGAGATGAGGAAGAAGAGGAAAACGGTTCTTTTAGGGAAGTGCCGCCGCCTTATCGCATGGAAAACATTCCCAACGACACTTTGTCCAGTTTTCAAAAACATTACCAAGACCAAACAATTTCTAAACTAGACATTTTCTATTATGTTTACGGTTTGTTGCACTCGCCGCAGTATAAAACCAAATATGCGCACGACTTGAAAAAGATGCTCCCGCGCATTCCTATGCACCCAGATTTTTGGGCATTCAGCAAGGCCGGCAAAGCCCTCGGCGATTTGCACGTCCACTACGAAACCGCAAAGGAATATCCTCTGCAAGAAGTGGCCGCCGATTGGGGGAATTTGGAAAAGAGAAAAGTAATCAAAATGAAGTTCGCCAAAAAGGAAGGCAAAGTGGACAAAACCAAAATTGTTTATAGTCCGCATTTAACTTTGGCGGGCGTTCCTTTGGAAGCCTACGATTACATTGTGAACGGGAAAAGCGCCATTGAGTGGGTTATGGATCGCTATCAACATAAAGTGGACAAGGATAGCCAAATCACTAACAATCCCAACGATTGGAGCGACGATCCAAACTACATTGTTCGTTTATTGAAAAAGGTGGTGACCGTCAGCGTAGAAAGCGCCCGCATCATCAAAACCCTGCCCAGTTTGGAAGAAGGAAAATGAAAAGCATCAAAGCGGAATGTGTCTTTGCCGATGCGGGCTATACAACGGATCGACGCGAAAACTTGCGTCAAACGGGAAGAGCGAAATGACAATCTGCGAATCCCTCGCAAACCGCAAGACAGCGTGGCAATCCGACGACGGCGCGTCCGCCCTTTACCGCGACGACGCTTTCGCGCTTATGAAGGACATCCCGACCGACAGCGTCGACTGCATCTGGACTGACCCGCCGTATCTGCTTTCCAACGACGGCGTCACCTGCGTGGCGGGCAAGCGCGTCAGCGTCAACAAGGGCGATTGGGATAGAAGCGGCGGCGTTGAAAACGACCACGAGTTCAACCTGTCTTGGCTGAGCGAATGCCGCCGCATCTTAAAGCCAGCGGGAACGATATGGGTAACCGGAACGTTGCACATATACCTCAGCGTCGGCATGGCGATGATGCAGCTGGGCTTTCGTATCCTGAACGACATCATTTGGGAAAAAACCAATCCTCCCCCCAATCTTGGCTGCCGCTGCTTCGCGCACTCCACCGAAACCCTGCTGTGGGCGACCAAAGCCCCCAAGGGCAGCAAACACAAATACACATTCCACTACAAGGAAATGAAAGCCGAAAACGGCGGCAAGCAGATGAAGACCGTTTGGCGGCTGCCGGCGGCCGGCAAGGATGAAAAGCGGCACGGGAAACATCCCACGCAAAAGCCCGTCGCGCTTATCGACCGCTGCCTGCGGGCCAGCACTAACCCGGGGGATTTGGTGGTTGACCCCTTTGCAGGCTCCGCTACCACTGGCGTGGCGGCGATAAGGCTGGGCCGCTGTTTTATCGGCAGTGAACAGGTGGAGGAATATGCCCGCATTGGGGGGAAACGGTTGGGAGAAGTGGGATGTGGTGTAACTAACGCTATTTCCATCCCGGAAACCGCCCATTTCAAGATGCAACAGCAGTTGCTGGAAACGCCGGCTCCATACCAACCATCAGCCAATAGCGAGGTGTCTGGATGACTCTGAATCCTATTGACGAATCTGGGAATAGCCCCAGTTGGCAAGCGATTTTCGACCGCTACGAAATCGCTGATCACGACTTCGACACTGCGCCCTTTCCCATATCAGCAGATCAAATCAAGCGGGCTTGCCAGCACTTTACAAAAACCGGCGAAAAGGAAGTGCGGATACTATGCAAGCAGGATACTCGAGAGTCCCGTCCTCAAGTCTTTCGGGATCGGGGGCTTTTCATCCTGCCCGTTAAGAATGGAGAGTATGTTATCGTCAAAGGCGAGGGCTATATGGAAGTTCCGGACATCACTTCTCCTTTGCAGGATTACCAAAGCACCTTTCCGTTCGATCTGGAAACTTCGGGAGTGGGCGACTCGGAAATGCAACACCTGGATCGGGCTTACGCCCTGAGCTTGATTCGGCATTTTGTTGAGGATGATTCTCTCGTGCTTACTATTCGCGGGAGGAAATACACTCCTCAGTTCGACTTCTTGCTCAATGGCTTTTCCATTCGGGTGCAAAGTGTGCAGACCGAAGTTGATGGCGGCTACGAAGGCAAAATCCAAGTTGTGCTGGTTGAGGCTAAGAGTGGCAACGCCGGTAACACCATCATTCGACAACTTTACTACCCGTTCCGCCAGTGGCAAAATCACACCACAAAACAAGTTTCCACCCTCTTTTTTCAGCGAACAAGCGATGACGAATATTACATATGGCAGTTCGTCTTCGACGATCCGGACAATTATGGCAGCATCCGCCTGCTGAAATCGGCGCGCTATAAAATCACAACGGTGTGTCGCTGATCGAAGGTTTCGCATAAAACGCAACAATTTCCCAAGACGCTTTGAAATGCGAGGCAACCAAGATTGTTTACAATCCGCATTTAACTTTGGCCGGCATTCCTTTGGAAACTTACGATTACATTGTGAACGGCAAAAGCGCCATTGAGTGGGTTATGGATCGCTATCAACATAAGGTGGACAAGGATAGCCAAATCACTAACAATCCCAACGATTGGAGCGACGACGCAAACTATATTGTTCGTTTGTTGAAAAAAGTGGTGACCGTCAGCGTAGAAAGTGCCCGCATTATTGAAAAGTTGCCGAGTTTGGAAGAAGGAAAATGAAAAGCATCAAAGCGGAATGTGTCTTTGCCGGCGGGGCAGTGTTAGCGGAAGGGCCGGTTTGGGACGAGCAAGCGCAGTTGTTGTATTGGATAGATATTGAGCGCGGGAAGATTTGCCGTTTGGATCCCGCTTCGCAAAGCAATCAGGAATGGCTTTTGGGAACGAAGGTAGGCTTTGCCGTGCTGACGGAAAGCGGAGATATGCTGGCGGGAACGCAGGAGGGGTTGATTCGATTCTCGCCAAAGACGGGGCGTTGCGCGCAGTATGCGAATCCAGAGCCAAGCTTGCCGAACAATCGCTTCAACGACGGCAAATGCGATCCGCAAGGAAGGCTTTGGGCGGGAACGATGTCGGTGATGGAAACAGAGGCGGCCGGCAGTTTGTATCGAGTGGATGCGGACGGGAGCATAGATCGATGTTTGACTTCGGTGACCATTTCCAACGGCTTGGCTTGGAGCGCGGATCGAATGTATTACATTGACTCGCCCACTCGACGGGTAGACGCTTTTGACTACGATGCCCAAAGCGGCGAGATTTCCAATCGGCGATGCGCGGTTGCCTTGGCGGATGGATTGGGTTTTCCAGACGGGATGACTATGGATGCGGAAGGGAAGATTTGGGTGGCGCTTTGGGAAGGCTGGGGAGTGGGACGTTTGGATCCGGCAACGGGAGAAATGTTGGCCAAGGTGGAAGCGCCGGTCGCTTGCGTGACTTCGTGCTGTTTTGGCGGGCCGGATTTGGAAGTTTTGTATCTCACAACGGCAAGCCGAGATTTGAAAGAGGATGAGCGGGAAAAACAGCCGCTGGCCGGCGGGATTTTTGCGGCCAAGCCGGGCGTTTGCGGAACGCCGAGCATTCGATTCAAAGGATAGATGAACGCCCCAACCTTGATTGATATCGGTGTCAACTTGACGCACAAGTTGTTTCAAGAGGACTTGCCCGAAGTGCTGGCGCGGGCGCGGGAAGCGGGGGTGCGGCAAATGGTTTTGACGGGAGCGACGGTTGAGGGAAGTTGCCAAGCGCTGGAATTGGCCGGGCAATATCCCAGCTCTCTGTTTTGCACGGCGGGAATTCATCCGCATCATGCGACGGAATTTCGAACGGATTCGTTGGAGGCTCTTCGGGCGTTGGCGGCGGATGCGCGAACGGTTGCCGTTGGAGAATGCGGGCTGGATTTTTATCGCAGATTTTCTCCCCGCGAAGCGCAGGAAGAATGTTTTCGGCAACAACTGGGCTTGGCAACGGAGCTGGGTTTGCCGGTGTTTCTTCACGAGCGGGAGGCGCACGAGTCCTTTGCGGCGATTCTTAAGGACGTTGCGGCGGATTTGAAGGCGGTGGTGGTGCATTGTTTTACGGGAAACCAATCGGCTTTGGCGACGTATTTGGATTTGGGTTGTTTTATTGGGATTACGGGTTGGATTTGCGATGAGCGGCGCGGGTTGGATTTGCGAAAGCTGGCGCCGTCCATTCCGTTGGATCGTTTGATGATCGAGACCGACGCGCCGTATCTGTTGCCGCGCAATCTGCCTCTCCGCCCGAAGACGACCCGAAACGAGCCTTGTCATCTTGCGCATATCGGGCGAACGGTGGCGACGATTCGAGGAATGCCTTACGAAGAACTGGCGGCGGCCACAACGGCAAACGCCCGGCGTTTCTTCGGCTTGCCGAACGCAACGACGGATTGAGAAACAGGAAAAACCTACTGGAGAGGAGAATTTTAAAGGACTTACAAGCCCCCGGCGAGGCTCCTTTCAGCAGGGAAAACAAGCGTTTTTTTATTATGGACACCCTCGCCAAGAGCGAACTTAAATCAGCATAGAACGAAAAATCAACCCTAAAATTTTCCTTTGTCGATGTACCGCAAGATGAGCGGAAGGATTAAAAAAGAAATGGAGAAAACCCACCGGAAAGAGGATTTAGGAAGAGTGATTAAACCCTCGGCGAGGCCTCTCTCCGGCAGGGGAAAACAAACGTTTTTTCGTTTAAAACAATCAACCCTCGCCAAAAACAAACTTAAACCCAACTAGAAACGAAAAGCAACCCTAAAATTTTCTTTGTCGATATTGGCTGTCAAATGAGCAAAGAGATTGAAAAAACGAGGAAAACCCCGCTGGAGAGGGAAATTCTAGGCATTAGTCAAACCCGGCAAGGCCCTACTCCAGCAGGGGAAACAAATGTTTTTTCATGAAAAGCCCTTGCCAAAAACAAATCTAAACCCAATGAGAACAGAAAACAACCCCCAAAATGGAAAAATAGAGGAAAATGCGGCATGAAGTTTGTTTCGTGGAATGTGAACGGAATTCGAGCGGCCTTGAAAAAGGGATTTTTGGCGCAGTTGGAACGCTTTGAGGCCGACGTCGTTTGCCTGCAGGAAACCAAAGCAAGGCAAGAGCAAATCGCCAATGTGCCGTGGCCTTCGGCGTATCATCAATTCTGGAATGCGGCGGCCAAACCGGGCTATGCCGGCACGACGATTTTCAGCCGAGAAAAACCGCTGAACGCAAGCTTCGGCATGGGAGTGAAGAAACACGACCAAGAAGGGCGCCTGATTTATTTGGAATACCAAGACTTTCACCTCGTCAACGTCTACACGCCCAACTCGCAAAACGGATTGGCGCGGTTGGACTACCGAACTCAAGAGTGGGATGAAGCGTTTCGGGAATACATAAAAACGCTGAACAAAACAAAGCCGGTCATCTTTTGCGGCGACTTGAACGTAGCGCATCGGGAGATTGACTTAGCCCGTCCTAAAGCCAACACCCGCAACGCTGGGTTCACTAAAGAAGAGCGCGATTCGTTCACAAAACACTTGGAAGCTGGCTTTGTGGACACTTTCCGGGAATTTGAGAAAGGCGGCGGCCATTATTCCTGGTGGAGCTATCGAACGGGCGTAAGAGAAAGAAACATCGGCTGGCGAATTGATTACTTTTGCGCATCCCAAGCATTGCGGTCGCGATTGGCCGGCGCCTGCATTATGCCCGAAGTAACCGGCTCGGATCATTGTCCGGTCGCTCTTGAATTGCGCTAATCCAAAAAGCGCGTTCACTTCCAATCCAAACCCGTCGGGAGATCGGGGGACAAGTTTTCGCATCCCTCCGCTGTAACAACGACAATATCTTCAACGCGCACGCCGCCAATGGCGTTTGAGTAAAGTCCCGGCTCAATAGTAAGAGCGTCGCCGACAATCAGCGCCGGCCCCTGAAAATCCAAAAGAGGCGGCTCGTGCACATCCAAGCCAATGCCGTGACCAGTGCCGTGCGTCATAGAAGGAATCTGTCCAGTCAAAGTGCCTCGTTCCGCGCGGTAGCCGTGTTGCCGAATTGTTTGGATGGAGGCTTGGTGAACGCTTTCTCCGCTAACGCCCGGTTTCACCGCCGCTACAGCGGCCTTATGAGCGGCGACCACTGCCTCGTGCATCGCCTTCACTTCGTCGGGAATCTCGCCGTGAACAACGGTTCGCGTGCAGTCGCCGTTGTAAAAAGTGATTTTGTCGCAAGGGAAAACGTCGATAATCACCGGCTGGCCGGTGCGAAGCGGGCCAGCGCCGGAAAAGTGACAATCCGCCGCTTGCGAGCCGCCGGCCACAATGCTTCCTCCGGGATTGTGAAATCCCTCTTCTAGCAACCATAAATCAATCCAAGTCTGCAAACGTTCAGAAGTCAGCGGCGTACCGGCGTCTTGAAGAATTCTGTCCGCAGCGGCCTCGGCTCTGGCGACGCGTTGGCAAGCTTGAAACACGACCTTGGCGGCGACCTTTTGCGCTTTTCGCAGCCATTCGACCTCTTCTGCGTTTTTGGCGCGGCGTTCGCGAATGCCCAGCGCGGAATTGTAGCGCAGATTGATGCCGCGCCGTTTCAGTTCGTCGGCAAAAATCAAAGGAAACGAGCGGTCGGCTTCCACTTCCAAAATCCCTTCTCGGCTCAAAAATTCGGCCAAAGCCTGCGCCATCGCCGTTTCGCGGTCGCCCGAAAGCCCTTCGACCGGCGACAAATCAGCCGGGCAACGAACCTGATTTACCCGAGCCTTTTCACAAGCGCGATCCATTTCCAAATCGCGCAAAATCAGCGTCGAGCCAGACTCCGTTTCAATCAAAGCGGCCGGATCGCCAACGCGAAATCGAATGCGATGGTAAAGCGTGCGGTTGATCGCCGGAACCCCGGCAAAAACGCGAGCAATAGTCGGCATAGGCAAAAAGAGTTTTCCGCAAAAATAAACAAACAGACGCCTCAATGCATCACAAAAATGCAAATCCACTTGCGCATTCGGCGGTTAACTGTTTATGGTTTCCGCCATGATTTCTGATGCGGCGCAAGAGACAAATGCGGAACGGATTCAACGATACGGCCGGCGAGCAATTGCGGAAGAACAGTTGAATCGCGAAGAGTCCTTATGGCTGTTCGGCTTGGAAAGATCAGCGGATATTTGGGACTTGCTGGCAGCCGCCAACCGCGTGCGCGAACATTTCAAAGGCAACAAAATCCACCTCTGCTCCATCGTCAACGCCAAAGCCGGCGGCTGTAGCGAAGACTGCAAATTCTGCGCCCAATCGGCCATTTGGCAAGGTGCTTCGCCTCGCTACGGCTTTGTCGACCGAGAACCGGTAGAAGAAGCGGCCAAAGAAGCAAAGCGCAACAACGTCACCGCCGTCGGACTAGTCGCCGCTTGGAAGGGATTGAAAGAAGGGCCGGTTTTGGACGAAGTCTGCGAACGCATCCGCGAAATGGCCGCCGAAGGCAAAGCCCGTCCCGATGCATCGCTCGGCCTAATCCAAAGCCAAGCCGTCGCCGACCGCCTCAAAGAAGCCGGCCTCCAATGCTACGGCCACAACCTAGAAAGCTCCCGCAACTTCTTTCCCAACCACTGCACAACCCACAGCTACGAAGACCGCCTCCAAACCATCCGCTACCTCAAAAACGCCGGCATCAAAATCTGCTCCGGCGGCATCATCGGCATGGGAGAAACCCGTGAAGATCGTTGCGATCTAGCCCTAGCCGTCCGCGAAATCGGCGCGCACATTGTGCCGATCAACATCCTCAACCCCATTCCCGGCACACCTTACGAAAAAAATCCGCCCCTGCCGCCTTTGGAAATCCTCAAAACCATCGCCTGCTTTCGCCTTCTCAACCCCCGCAAAGAAATCATGATCGCCGGCGGCAGAACCGTGAACTTGCGCGACCTCCAAAGCATGATATTCATGGCCGGCGCCAGCGCCCTAATGGTAGGCAACTACCTCACCACCCTCAACCAGCCCGTGGAAAAAGACCTCCAAATGCTCCAAGACTTAGGACTAGACCCCCACTGGGAGAAACACAACTTCGCCGACCAACAACCAGAACAACCCTGCGAATACGCTACTAAACCAAAACCCACCCAGAAAGAAACCACCGCTTGAACAAACCTTGCGCAGCAGAAAACATTTAAAAGGAAAACATAAGACCGGAAACAAGAAACAAAGATATAAAAAGAGAGACTCCATGAACCCAGAACTAGAAGCCCTTATCCATCCCGACGCCAACTTAGAAGGCGTCGATCTGCAAAACCAAGACCTGAGCCGCGCCTCTCTAAAAGACGCCAGCTTAAGATCCGCCAACCTAGAAGGCACTGAGTTGTTCTTTGCCGATTTGCGCGGCGCTAACTTGCGCGATGCCAGCTTAGACGGTGCTGAGTTGCGCCATGCCAATTTGCAACACGCCAGATTGTACAGTGCCTGTTTGTACGTCGCTGATTTGGGTTTTGCCGAGTTACAGCACGCAAACTTAGAAAATGCCAACTTACAAGATGCCGAATTGCGCTATGCCCAGTTACAATACGCCAATTTGGAAGACGCCAATTTACGAGACGCCGACTTGCACAACGCCAACTTAGAAAAAGCCGATTTACGTGGCGCTATTTTGAAAAGAGCCAAGTTGCCTGATGCCAATTTAGCAGGTGCCGATCTGCGTGGCACCATATTGCGTTTTGCCAATTTAGAAGACGCCGATTTAGAAAATGCCAACTTGCGCAGTGCTTGTTTGCGCGATGTCCATTTGGCTAGAGCCGATTTGCGGGGTGCCAATTTGCAAGGTGTCTTCTTGTGCGATGCCCAGTTGCAAGGCGCCAACTTGCGCGGTGCTAATCTGCGCGGCGCGGACTTAGGAAATGCCAAGCTAAAAGACGCTGGTTTGGTTGGCGCCGACTTAGAAGACGCTTATTTGAAAGATGCCAACTTGGACAGCGCCAGATTGCGATTTGCTGACTTGCGCAACGCTAATTTGGAAGGCGCCAACTTAGAAAACACCAATTTACGAGGCGCCGATTTGCGAGGAGCTAAGTTGGATGGAACTAAATTAAAAAACTCTGACTTGCGACATGTTAATATAAAGGGCGTGAGAGATGCCGACTTGACCGGCGCCATCTTAAAAGATGACGACAAGTCAGAATCTCTCGCAAAAATGTTGCTTTCAGGTTCTACTCCGCCAGCCCCTGAAGACGAAGAAGACGATGACGAAGTGTAATTCTGAACGCCGTCTTGATAGACGACGAGAAAGAAAACAACCAAGACAAACGGAAAATTTTGACGCAAACCCAGGCCCTATGAGCGACATTGGCGACAAAGAGCGGCGTTTCTTGGATGCGCTGGAATCCCTCTTTACCGGCGCCCAAGTGGACGGCCAGTCCGGGTTCATCAACCTCATGCGCCTCAAACGCCGCTACTTTCAATCCCTGCGCCCCCAACTTCTCGCCGCCATCGACCAGCGCGCCCGCCCCCAAACCGCCGCCCGCGAAGAACTCTTTGACAAACTTTACACCTTCTTTGGCCGTTACTTTTGCGAGAGCGGCTCCATTTACTTCCGCCATCTGCCCGCCTTCGCCCAAACCTACCAACAAGTCTACGCCGACGGCCAAGATGTCGCCCTATCATGGAAAACCCAAGACCTTTACTATGTCAAAAGCGATACCCTCATCCGCTCCATGCCCATCACATTAGAACATCCCACTCGCCCTGATAAAAACTTGCGCTTCTACTTTGACGCCTCGCAACTACAACACAAACAAAACAACGAAAAGCGGGAGATCCTTTTCCAGTTCCAACAAACCAAACAGAGCGCAGACGGCCCCGTGTTACATTTAGAAGTTCATTCCTCTCAGAAAGGGCGCAAGACCAACATCGAAAGCATCTTGAAACAAGCTCGTAAAGCCCAACCTCGCATTCGTTTGTCTGAGGAGCAACTCCAAAAAGCATGTCGTATTTTCCGCCGGCAAACCGAGGCCGACTTCTTCATCCACAAAGACGCAAGAGGCTTTTTGAGAGAACAATTCGACTTATGGATGTATCAATACCTTTTTCGGCAGGAAACCATTTTTCAAGAGAAGAGACTTCAACAACTGCAAACCCTACAACAAACTGCTTACGATATCATTGATTGGATAGCGCAATTTGAGGACGAGTTGCGGCGCATTTGGGAGAAGCCGAAGTTTGTGCGCGGGGTGAATTATGTTGTTACCCTAGACAAACTGCCGACAGAGCTTCTCCAAAAACTAGCCAAACATCAAGGCGCGGCGGCTCAGATCCAAGAATGGAAAGAGCTGGGAATGGTAGACGAAAGTTTCCATTTTGAAGACGTTCTCAAACCCAACTCGCCACACAAACACTTGCCCATAGACACCAAACATTTCCAAAGCATGAAACTGAAAATCTTGGGAGTGTTGGGCAATTTGGACGAAGTGTTAGACGGCGAGTTAGTTCACAGCGAGAACTGGCAGGCATTGAACACTTTGCGCAAACGCTATAAAGAAAAAGTAAAAACCATCTACATCGACCCGCCATATAATACAGCGTCAAGCGAAATTCTATACAAAAATAATTATAAACATTCGTCATGGCTTTCAATGATAGAGAATCGTATTATAGCTTCTCTTTCCTTAATGGCAGAAGAATGTATTTCTGTGGTAGCAATTGACGATGCAGAGATCCGGTATTTATTGAAATTGCTAGATGGGATTTTTGGAATAGAGAACTATATTGGAATAATAACCAGTTTGTGTAATCCGCAAGGGAGAGTTGCCGATAAAGTCTCCAAAACATCCGAGTATCATATTTTGCATGCTAAAAGAAAAGAGCATCTTGGAGATTTAAGGGTTTTAAAAAATCAGGAACAAAGTCAAAAGGGTGTCCGATTAATGCGTACGGGAACTAATTCTCGAAGGCACGAACGTCCTCTTCGGTTTTACCCTATCCTGTGTAAGAAAGGTATTTTATCGATGATCAGCAGGGAAGAATATGAAAAAATATACGACAAGGGATTACGTCAATTCGATGACTCTTATATCAACACACTGAAGAATAAATATGAGAAACAAGGATATGAATTTCTTCTTCCCATTAGCAAAAACGGTGAATATCTTGTTTGGCAACGCACATTTGATCGGCTTATTAACGAAATTTCAACATACACTGTCAGAGAGAACAATTTTTACACCATCGTTCAAAGATGAAGTACCAAAGACACTTTGGTCTGATGCTCAGTTTTCCAATCCAGAGCATGGAAGCGAATTGGTCAAGAATATACTTGGCAAAAATGTTTCCGAAAACACTGCAAAGAGCATATACACAATCATGCGATTTTGTTCAATGAATCCATCAAATGATTTAATTATGGATTACTTCGCTGGTTCTGGCACCACTGCGCATGCCGTGATTAACTTGAACAGAGAAGACGGGGGCAATCGCAAATATGTTTTAGTAGAAATGGGAGATTACTTCCATACGGTTTTGTTGCCTCGCGTCAAAAAAGTTGTGTATTCCAAAGACTGGAAAGACGGCAAGCCCGTTTCCCGCGAAGGCGTCAGCCACTGCTTCAAATACTACTCGTTAGAACAATACGAAGAAACCTTGCGAAATGTTCACTACCAAGACGGCGAGCAGTTAGAAATCGACAGCGCAAAATCTCCCTTTGAACAATATGTATTCTTTGGCGACGACAAACTTGCTTATGCCTGCCAGTTCGCCAAAGACGACACCATCGAAATCAACCTGCAAGGCTTATATCCCGATGTGGACATTGCCGAAACCTTATCCAACTTACTCGGCAAACCCATCCGCCGCTTGAACGAAAACCAAGTCACCTTCGCCGACGGCACCGTAGAAAAGATCAATCCCAAAACCATGACCGAAGAAGAAAAACTCCACTTCCTCTCCATCCTCAAACCCACCCTCTGGTGGGGCGAATAGCCATGCTGAATGATGAAAAACTAATCCGTCTCATTGAAGGCGGCGAAGGCGACCGAGTGGAATACACTATTGCCACGAACGATCTGGATAAGTTTCGGAAGGCGATTTGTGCATTTGCAAATGACCTGTCTGGCAATGAACGACCGGGGATTCTCTTTATCGGGATAGATGACAAAGGCAAGTGCGCCAATCTGTCCATTGATGACGCCTTGTTGTCGCAACTCGGCGGGCTTCGTAGTGACGGGAAGATACTTCCGTTCCCTAGCATGGAAGTTGCCAAGAAGAACTTGCGAGGTTGTGAAGTTGCGGTAGTTCAGGTTAAACCGTCGGATAATCCGCCGGTGAAGATGGATGGTCGTTGCTGGATTCGCACCGGTCCCCGGCGTGCGCAAGCCAGCCCCGAAGAAGAACGCCGTCTCACGGAGAAGCGGCGATGGGGAAACGTTACTTACGATATGCAGGGTGTTGCCGGTGCCACCGTGGAAAACGATTTGGACGTGCAGAGATTCCAGAACGAATATCTTCCTATCGTGGTTTCTCTTGAAGTGTTGGCGGAAAACAGGCGTGATGAACGAGAACAGATGAAAGCGTTGCGTCTTGTGACGCAAGACGGGATACCCACCGTCACGGCAATCCTTGTGCTTGGCAATAGACCTAGTGATTGGTTCCCCGACGCTTATATCCAGTTTGTGTGTTTTGCTGGCAAGGAAGCAACTGCTCCGGTTGTCGATCAATCTGAATTGAATGGCACTCTTTCAGATCAGATGCGGGATGTGTACCACCTTTTGAAACGGTATATTTCCATCGCGCTTGATACAAGTGGGCAGATTCACATCGAAAAACCGGATTACCCGTTATTGGCTTTGCGGGAACTTGTCCGCAATGCGGTAATTCACCGAAATTACGAAAATTCCAACGCCCCCGTGCGGATTAGTTGGTTTAACGATCATGTGGAAATCAGTAGTCCCGGATCTGTTTATGGAGCGGTGACAAAGGAAAATTTTGGAAAGTCTGTGACAGATTATCGGAATCCGTCTATTGCCGAGGCCATGAAGAATCAGGGCTTCATGGAACGCTTTGGCATGGGCATACCATTGGCGCGTCGGGCACTGGCGGAAAACGGCAATCCACCGCCTGAATTCGACGTTCAGGATACGTTTGTCTTTGCGACCATCAGGAAGTCACGGTGAAAACTGTTGCGTTTTTCAACAACAAGGGCGGCGTCGGCAAGACGTCGCTTGTCTATCATCTGGCCTGGATGTTTGGGGAACTTGAGCACCGCGTCGTCGCGGTGGATTTGGACCCTCAGGCGAATTTGAGCGGGATGTTTCTGGATGAGAACAGGCTCTCTGAGCTCTGGACGACAAACAAAACAATTGACGGCGATATCGCTCCTCTGTTTGAGGGAACCGGAGACGTTGCCGAACGTCCTCATCTTGAAAGAGTGACCGAAAAAATCGGCCTGCTGGCAAGCGATCTTGCGCTTTCCAGACGGGAAGACGAACTTTCTGCACAATGGCCGAAATGTCTTGACGGAGACCAACGCGCGTTCCGCGTGATGACGGCCTTTGCGCGTTTGATTGCGCAGGCCGGAAAACATTTTGAAGCAGAACTGGCGCTGGTGGACGTCGGGCCGAACCTTGGGGCTATTAACAGGGCGGCCCTGATTGCCAGCGATTACGTGGTGGTGCCGCTTGCCCCGGATCTGTTTTCCCTGCAAGGGTTGCGCAACGTGGGGCCAACCTTGAAGACGTGGCGAACCGCTTGGAAAGAGCGCGTCAGGAAAAAGCCATCGGACTTACCCATTCATCTGCCTGCAGGCGACATGGAACCGCTTGGGTACGTCATCATGCGCCACGCCATCAGGCTGGACAGATCCGTCAGAGCTTTCGCTCGCTGGATTGAAAAGATACCCGAGGAATACACGAAATCCGTTATGGAAGAGGAAGACGCGCCTTCCACTCAGAATGATGACGACGGGAACCGGTTGGCACATTTGAAGGATTACCGCTCGCTGATGCCGATGGCACAGGAGGCGAATAAACCCATGTTCATGCTGAAACCTGCCGACGGCGTCATCGGCGCGCATCAAAGCGCGGTTCAGAGTTGTTACAAAGATTTTAGAGAACTGGCACGGACATCATCAAGCGCCTTGATAAGAACCCATAGATGCCTGATCCCTTCCCCGTACTCGAATCCATTGTCCAATCGCTGAACTACGGAGGACTTCCAGGAATTTGGAGTCAAAATCAAAAGAAGAACGGAGGCTTATAAAGAAACATTATTATGGAAAAGGGGAATCGATTGGCAGGGAGAAGTCACCGTATTTGTTGCAGCATAGGCATAATCCGGTGGATTGGTTTCCTTGGGAAAAGAGGCTTTTGAAAGGGCGAGAGCCGAAGGCAAGCCGATCTTTTTAAGCATAGGGTATTCCACTTGTCATTGGTGTCATGTAATCGAGTGGGAGTCGTTTGAGAATAACGAATTGAAGCCGTTTTATGGCGGCACTTATTTTCCATCGCCAACGGTTCTGCCTGGAAAAAGTTCCGCCGTCTGCTGGCGGATACCTATAACAATCTTGCCATCGTCAGCATCGTTGCCGACAAAGGTGCCGACATGGCTTTTTCTTCTTCCACAGGTATCGCCGAATGCCTAATTGTTGCCCGCAAATATCGGCTGGGAGAAACCTCATCGACGCACAGCCAACTGGTTTCTTTGCGCCGACCTCAAACATTCCCTGAATCGGTGCTTGTCAGCCAGTAAATGTTTGTCAAAACACGTCGTTATAAGCTGGAAGATGTCCATATTGATGGCGCTTTATTGACGGTCGGCAAGCAAGCCTTAGGCGAAGCCATTGACGTGCCCTACGAAGTAGGCTGAGGTTGCGTCCACGTGCTGGATTACTCGCTGCCGCAAACAGCTTGCGCCTTGACGGAGTCTCAACTTTGGTTGCCCGGCGAAGCAACGCCCTTGCCGTTGCCAATGGTCGAGCTCGGCGCCATCAGCGAGATGGGTTATTACCATCTGCAGATAATTAGCGGCCCGCCAAACGAAGCCCCGTTCTATAAAACCGCGCCCAGCGATACATCCACTCATCCCGCCTTGTGGAACCACAATGCCAAACAAGAAACCCAACTAATCTGCGAACCCGATTGCCAACTGCGCGTCAAACCCGGCATGGAAACCCAAGCCGCTAGAATTTGGAAAAGCGCCGGACACTGCCACCTCACGCAAGACCACACACTTACATCCCAGCCTCTTTCCGTTGCCTTCACCAAACGCAAATGCGTCGGCGGACGCGCATGGCCGAATGTGAATTTTACCAAGAAAGATTGGGATTATGCCTTCGCTTTATGGGGCAACAGCACTTTGGGTTTGCTCCTCTTCTGGTGGCACTCCAACCGCCAACAACCGGGCCGAGCCATCATCACCATCAGCACCTCAAAAACCTTGCCAGTATTAGACTTTCGAGCATTGAGCCAAGCGCAGATAGCCCAAGCCAAAGAAATCTTTGACCAGTTCAAAGACAGATCTTTCCGTCCCGCCTATCGCGCTGATGAAGATGAAACCCGCGCAGAGTTAGACCGGGCTGTCCTTTTTGATTGGCTAGATTTTAGTGATGATGTCTATTACGCTGTTCGTTCGTTGGCGCATAAATGGTGCGCGGAGCCGTCTGTTCATGGCGGCAAACAACGCAACAAGGACAAAGAAGAAGAGCTAGAACAGAAATGAAAGGAGAATTTCTTCCCAGTAGAAGAAACCAATCTAGAACTACTATTTTGGCATGAGAAAATCGGAGTTGAAAATGGAGAGGATTTGAGCGCGAGTTGACAATGGGGAGGCTATCGCTGAAACGCTTTGCCGATGACGTCTTCGATGGGCGTTTCTTTGATGTCAATGTCTGTGACCGGCAGTTGATCCAGCAGTTGTTTGCAAGAGGGGATGACTTGGTTGCGGGGAACTTTGAGTTGGACTCGCGCGTCCTCAAGTTGGATTACTTCGCCAAAGCCGGCAAACCATTCAGCTTCTCGATTTATCGCGCTGTCCCATTGGATGGTTACCAGTTTGTGATCGGCAAAGCGGTCGACGACTTCGGAAAGTTCTCCGTCAAAAGTAATTTGGCCGTGGTCGATAAGGATCACGCGCTCGCACAGCGCTTGAATGTCCGCCATGTAATGGCTGGTTAGGATCATCGTCGTGCCGTGCCGTTGGTTGTAGTCGCCGAGGAATTCGCGGACTGTTTTTTGGGAGACGACGTCTAGGCCGATGGTAGGTTCGTCCAACAAAAGGAGTTTGGGATGATGAAGCAGGGAAGCGATCATTTCAAACTTCATCCGCTCGCCTAAGGACAGCTCTCGAACCATTACCCGCAGTTTGGAGCGGATGTCCAACAGGCCGGAGAGTTGGTCGACGGTGCGCTTAAAATCGTCTTTCTTCAATCCATAGATTTTGGCGTTGAGCTGCAAGGATTCGAAGGCGGGCAAGTCCCACCAAAGTTGATTTTTTTGGCCGAGGAGCAAGGAGAATTGGCGTCGGTATCCATCCCGTCGTTCCCAAGGGACGTAGCCCATAACGCGCGCCGAGCCGCTTGTCGGATACAGCAGGCCGGAAAGCATTTTCAGCGTGGTTGTTTTCCCGGCGCCGTTGGGTCCTAAAAAGCCAACGGATTCGCCCGATTCGATGGCGAAGCTGACGGAATCTACCGCTTTTGAGACTTCATACCGGCGGCGTATCAAACCTTTGACGGAACCCCAAAAGCCCGGAGATTTCTTAAAAGTTCGATAAGACTTTGAGAGTTGGTCAACTTCGATCAAAGGCATAAGCCGAAGGAAACTTGACGGGAGAGGTATAGAAGGCAATGCGGTCCGCCTCAATCTTGCAGTTGTTTTTCCAAGTGGAAAACCGCTCGCCGAATGCTTGAATCCGTATCCATTCGGTCTTTCACCACCCGGCAAGCGTGCAATACTGTTCCGTGTCCCCGCCCAAAGGCCTCGCCGACGATGATCAAGGATTTGCCCGTCAGTCGCCGACAAAGGAACATGGCGACTTGGCGGGCGAAGGCAATGTCTTCTGTTCTGCGGCGGCTGGACATGCTTGCCAGCCGGACGTCAAAGTGCAAGGCGACTTGCTTCTTGATTTTCTCGATGGTGACCGTCGATTTTCCTTCTTCTTGAAAGAGTTCTTGCAAGAGAGTTTCGGCTCCTTCGAGGGAAATTTTTCGGCCGCTGAGCTGTGTGAAAGTAACAACGCGTATTAAGGCGCCCTCTAGACGGCGAATATTGGAGCGAATGCGGTCGGCCAAAAGTTCCAGAATTTCATTGGGCAAAACAGCGGTCATAGACTCTGCCTTTTTGCGGAGAATCGCCAGACGGGTTTCCGTGTCGGGCGGTTGTAGGTCGGCGGACATGCCCCATTCAAAGCGCGAGATGAGCCGTTGCTCCAGACCGGTGATTTCGAAAGCCGGCGAATCACAAGTGATGACGATCTGTTTGCCGGATTCGTGAAGAGCGTTGAAGGTGTGAAAAAATTCTTCCTGAGTGCGTTCTTTGCCCGAAAGAATCTGCACGTCGTCCAACAGCAAAATGTCCGTTCGCCGGTATTTTCTGCGGAAGCGACTGAGCTGATTGTTTTGCAAACCTTCAATGAACTCGTTCATGAACTTTTCGCAAGTGAGATAGGCAACTTGGATCGGGCGCCGACTTTTGGAAACGTGATGGCCGATGGCGTGGAGGAGGTGCGTTTTGCCCAGACCGACGCCGCCGTAGATGAACACCGGATTATAGGCCTTACCCGGCGCTTGAGCGGCGGCAATGGCGGCGGCGTAAGCCATTCTATTGTTCTCTGAGACTACCAGGGTTTCAAAAGTGTAGTTAGGATTGAAAGACAAAGGAATCCGCCCCGGCAACTTTTGCAAAGGCGTCCCATTTCCGTTTCTTTGAATTCCCTGTCCGGCCTTCGCCTTCTCCGCCTTGGAACTTTGGCTCACGACGAATTCAAACCCTAAAGGCCGTTTTGCGCACTCCGAAATGATATTCAAAAGCGCCTTCGAATAATTATCGCGGATCCACACCTCGCAAAACACATCCCTCACTTCGAGGACGAGTTTCTCATTCTTCACCTCGACGGGAAGAATGGAAGCAAACCACATGCCGTACAACTTCTCGGCAAGCCTTGTTTTCAATGCTTTTTTGACGGAAATCCATAAATCCTCTGCCTCAGACCGTGTTTCCATTTTTTAATCCGCTCTTTTCGCTAAATCTCAATTTTATTCACATCGCCAAGTCGCGCGTCCGTAACATTTTCGTTGCTAAAAACATAGACGGAAATCCCCCCGCTTGCGTTCTGCCTTGCTTCACAAGCTCAAACCTCGCCGCTTGCCCGGAAGAATACACCTAAGTTTTTGCAAATAAAGGAGTTACAAATCAAAACACACATCTTTGGCCCTTTTCCAAAACAATAGAAATCCCAAGAATCCAGAACATTCTCAAGCTGGTTCGCAGACCTTTTTACAGGATTGCCTTCCAAGAAACGAGAACAATTTATGAAGAATTATTGAAAGGTTATTGACAATCCAAAATGAATGGAAAAAACTCGCGTTTTCTCCCCCAAAAAAGCGGTCAATCAACCTATTTCCGCCTGTTTTGAGACTCGCCCCCAGCAAGGCAACGGGAAAAGATGTTCACAGTGTCAAAAAACTACAGAGGGCTTGATGTCCCCGTGCTTCGAGCAAAGGATTGTTCAAGACGAAGCATGCGCGTTTAGACGCTGGCCACCACTGCGTCCCGCCCGCTAAACCCAATGATCTTTACTTCCGTTCCAGACTCGATCATCTCGCCTTGAGCAATCACGTCCAGCACGTCGTCGCCAAAACGAGCCTTGCCTCCGGGCCGTAGCGAGGACAAAACGACGCCGCGCAATCCCAATCGGGCGTCCTTTTGGGATAACGTTCGGCTTTCTGTTTGGACGCCGCTGGCCGTTTGCGAAATCATCCGGCGGTAGATTCCCGTTTTGGGGAAGTATTTGCCCGAAAGCGCAATCACGGCGACGACGCCGAGGATCGCCAGAAAAAGTGTTTGTAGCGAATTTTGGAACTGATCCAGCGTCGGCAACGTGGAGGCGGGAAAGGTTGGATTCCAATCCACGAAAGCCATGATGATTGCGCCGATCATCATCAGCCCGCCAATGAGACCGGTAATCAAAGTGCCCGGTATCAAAAGAATTTCGACGATTAGCAACAACAAACCCAAGAGAAACAGCGCCCCCCATCCAATGCTGGAAAGCCCCGCAATATGGCCGCCCAGAAAATAAAGCGCAAAGGCCGCCAATCCAACGATCCCCGGCAAACCAAAGCCCGGAGTCTTGAATTCGAGGTAAAGGCCAAGAATGCCGATCATGAGAAGAATCGGGCCGGCTTTGTTGATCCAGGCGCCCAACTGCTCTGAGCCGGTGGGTTGGATCGTCACAATTTTGGCGTCTTCAAGCCCAAGCGCCTCCAGTATCTCTTGTATCGATTCCACCGTCCCCGCAGAGAGCAATGGCTTTTCCTGCGCGCCGTATCGTTTTTCGGCTTCTGTGTTTGTCAGCGTCAAGATTTGCCCCTCCTTGCAGAGGACTTCCCCGTCCATTTTCAATTCCTTCGACTTGTCAATCATGGCTTCCACAACGGCGGCGTCGTGGCCGTATCGCTCTGCTTTGGCTCGGACAAGGGCGCTCAGCGCGGAGGTAGTTTTGACTTCCATTGTATTGGGCATTGCCTCCGTTCCCATCCCGCCGGGTGCCATAAGTATGGGGGCGGCGGCGCCAATCACGCTGCCCGGCGCCATGTAAATCTTTTCCGTGGCCACGGAAATAAAGGCGCCGGCGGAAAATGCTTTTTTGTTGACGAAGGTCGCTTTTTTGCCTTGAAAGCGTTCGAGGATTTTGATGAGCGTTTCGGTGGTGTCGACTCGTCCGCCATTGGTATCCATGTCCAGAATGACTGCCTCAGCGTTCTCGGCAATCGCCGTCTTGATCCCGCGGCGAACTACATAAAGAACTGGCGGCATGATGTCGCCACGAATGGGAATGACGCAAACGATCTTGGCGCGCGCGCGTTTCTCCGGATCGGAGTTCTCCGAATCTTTCTCCGATGTTGCCCCTTCGACCGCCGTCAGGGGCGCACCCAAGAGGCAAAGCCACAAAACAGACCACGGCTTCTTCATGCCATCAGTTTAGCCTCTTGGCCAAGCATCCGCAAGCGCAAGTCTCCTTTGCGTTCATCAGGGAAGACTTTCCTTTGGGAAGCCGCAGCGCAGCAGCATCCGTCGAATTTCCTCCGCACTGCTCTCCAATTTGTGCGCCGACCGCAAAAGCGCGTCCAATCGGACGGGTTGCCAGTTGGCGGGGCTCCGGCTTGCGGGATTCTTCTGGTCTCCGATTTCCTTATTGTTTATTCCGATAACGTCAAACGGCTCGATGCTGCGGCGGACGTCTTCCTCTAAACAATCTTGTTGACCGGACGACAAAAAGCCTTGCGCCAGGGGATCGCGGATTCGATCCAAACAATCATCCAGCCGGTTTCGAAAAACGGGATGATCGCCCAGCAAAAAACCGTTACCGCTGGGAACTCGCTTTAGCCGGCGCAAGGTTTCTTCAAAGCTAAGCGCAGCGAAATACAGGCAGGTTACCGCGTTAAAGAGCATTGGATATTTCATCGCTTGGTAAGCGGTTCCCACCAAACGGCCAACACGGCAAGCCTCTTCGGCGGTTGTCCGGGCATATTGTTCTAAACGAGACGACCATTCGGGCGATTCAAAAAATCGATCCATCAGCTCGCCCAACCGCGCAACGCCCAACAAGTTTAATGGAAAACCGCTGGAAAACAGCGGGTCCACAAAAGCCGCGGCCGAAGGCAAAAGCGCCCAACGCAAAGAATGCAGAGAACGAGAAAGAAAAGAAACGCGGCGCTGATAGCAAAACGGCACCACCTCGATGGCGCCGGCAAATGCTCTCCGCAAGGACGGAAATCGGGAGAGAACGGCATCCCACGCCTTGTCCTTTTCCAAATAAAACCACCGTGCCGCCCAATCATCCGTCGCCGCCACGCCGGCGCTTGTGACACCGTTGTTGAAGTTCAGTGCCCAAAACCAACCGTGGGGAAACACATGATGCACCGCTGCGTCATCTATTATGGGATAAGGCAATCTTTCTCCGCCTTCGCTGACGGAATTTGGCAAGCGAAATTCGTTCAGTTCTTCGCATCGGCGGACGTTTCTAAAATGAGCGAACAAGGCCTGCGTTGGAGGCATTCCGTTGATTGCCCGCTCTCGCAGGTTGAGGAGCCGAAAGAGCGCCCCGCGAGGACCGGAAGCGTCAATTGCAAACCGAGCTTGCACGCGCAACAAACCAGAAGCCCGTTTCGCTAGCAGATTCACTCTCTCCCTCTCTTCTTCGATGTGGACAATTCGGCTTTCTTCAAAGTAATCGACTCCAAGTTCCACGGCTTTGCGGACGAGAAAAGCGTCAAAGTCCGGACGATACCAATGCGTGTCGGCCAAAGCGTTGCAAGGGCTTGCGGCCACGAGGAATTCGTTGCGACAATCTGGAAAGCGTTGAAAAGATTTCTCCTCTTGATGATGAAAGAAGCTAAAACCCCGCTTCAATCCACAGGCAATTTCCGGATGTTTTTCCTGCCAAATTCCCCACTTGGAAAACTCAGCCAAGAACGGCAAGCCGAATTGTTTCGCAATTTCTTCCAGCAAAAGGTTCGCCAGCGGCGTGGAAGATTCCCCAATGGCAAAGCGGGGATGTTTGCCTCGCTCCAAGAGGATGACCGACCGCCCCAGACGACGACAGACCATTGCCATGATGCTTCCGCCAAATCCGCTTCCAATCACGGCGACGTCCGCAGATCGAACTTCTGATGTCACCGGCATTGGCCGCAGCGAATTCGATTCAAGATCTGTTGTTGGTCGTTCATGCGTTGCAATCGGAGCCGCCGCTCGGAAAAACAATGCGGGCAAGAACGAAACTGTTCCAAATCCCAGAGATCTGCAAAGACTCGCGCCCGGTTTGACCGAATGCCGGACTCCAAAGCATTCTCCAGTTGTTCGAGACGGGTGCGCGAATACAAGCCGCTCCGAAGCAAGACTTCCACGGCGCCGTTGCCCGGCCGAGTGGGAATCAAGCAAATCACTTCCGCCCCGGCGTCTGCCGCCAATTGGATGGATTTTTCCACCCATTCGGCTTGCTCCGCCGAAGGCACAAACGGCGCGTTCACCAAAAGAAACACCCGGATCGCCATTCCGTTTTCCCGAAGCCAGTCGCACTTTCTCAGAAAATCCTCGACGCTAAATCCTTTGTTCAGTTGCTCCAAGGCGGTGGGATGAGCAGTCTCCAAACCCAGCGCTACCTCAAGATCCGCCGCCAACAAATCCCGAAATCGCAGGCATGAATCGCCGAGCAACAGCGGATGGCATTCCACAATCACTCGCCGAAACCCCGCCAGCAGTTGCGCAATTTTGCCGTAATCCGCTACGGGAACGGCTCGCGGATCAAAAAAACTTCCGCTGTTGTATAACTTTACAAGCATGGCGGAACGGGCTTCCTCCAAATGAGGCGCTCCCATTTGTTGAAAAGCGTAGGCAATCTGCCGAGGAATCATTCCCGGAGCCACCGAAGTTTCCAGCGCATTCTTCCATAAGTCGCACATGAAGCATTTCCAAGGACACTCGCGATTGGTCAGAAACACGGCGACGCATTCCGCCAAAGAGCCGTCCGCCACCAACTCTCGCTCTCTCAAAAAATGGTGAGGAACTTCCTGTCTCAGCGAAGTTCTCGCCAAGTTGTCCGCCGAAGGGGAGGCATTGCGTCTGCTTCGCTGGGAAACTACCCAGCGATTCCGTTCTCTGATGGACTGAGGATACGTCGACAACAAAGCGATAATGCGGAAAACCCGGTTCTGCAAAGATTGAGTTTCCGCCTTCTCTTAAGGAGCGTTCGCCATTTCTTCGGGCAAGGCGGCCAAAGCGGGCAAAGATGGACCCGAAACCCGACAGATTCGCCACTCTTTCAAAACTTCCGCCCCCATCTTTTCGTAAAAACGAATGGCCGGAAGATTCCAATCGAGAACCGCCCATTCAAATCTTCCGCACCCATTTTGAACGGCCACTTTGGCCAGATAGCGAAGCATTCGCTCGCCGTGACCCCGCCTCCGAAACGCCTCTTTCACATATAAATCTTCCAAATACAAACCCGGCCGGGCTTGAAAGGTCGAAAAGTTGAAGAAAAAGACAGCCATTCCAACCGGCTCCTTGCCGCACTCCGCCAGAATTGCATGCGCATGCGGCGAGGATCCAAAGAGCGCTTCCCGCATTTGGGATGGCGTCGCTGTCACTTCGTCCAACAAATTTTCATAAGAGGCAAGATCCCGAACCATTTGCAGAATTGCGGGAACGTCTTCCGCCAAAGCCGGGCGAATGTTTAGAGAAGGATCGCAATTGGCGGTCATCATAAAAAGCGAAAACTGCCCGCGTCGCTCATTGGCTGGAAAATCCTATTTGTTTGGTTGCGGCGTATAGCGAAGGTAAGGCTTGACTTCGCGGTGCCCTTTGGGAAAGAGCGCCGGAATCTCCTCGTCCGCCACTGCCGGCACAATAATGCAATCCTCGCCGTCTCGCCAATTCGCCGGCGTGGCCACCTTGTGCTTGACCGTCAACTGCAGAGAGTCAATCACTCGAAGGATTTCGTCAAAATTCCTTCCCGTGGATGCGGGGTAAGTGATGGTGAGCTTGATCTTTTTGTCCGGCCCGATGATGAAGACGCTGCGGACGGTCATCTTGTCGTCGGCGTTGGGATGAATCATGTCGTAAAGCGACGCCACTTTTCGATCTGGGTCCGCAATAATGGGAAAGTTCATCGCGGTCTGCTGCGTTTCGTTGATATCTTCGATCCAACCCCGATGCGATTCCAGCGGGTCCACGCTTACCGCAATCACTTTGACGTTTCGCTTGTCGAAGTCTCCCTTGATCTTGGCCACCGCGCCCAGCTCCGTTGTGCAGACCGGCGTAAAATCCGCCGGATGCGAAAAGAGAACGCCCCACGAACTGCCAAGCCATTTGTGAAAGTCTATCCGGCCTTCCGTCGTTTCCGCCGAAAAATTCGGCGCCTCGTCCCCAAGTCTCAAAGTCATATTTCTATCCTTTCTGCAATGTTTGGTCTTTTCTGAATCGCAAGCAAACCATCATCCTAAAAACTTTCGTTTGCCCGGTTCAACACAAAATTTGAAAATTCCCGTCGGCTTTCTGTCTGTGAATTTGCGCCGGCTTCATCGCTTGCTGAGGACCGAACTTCCATCAATCAAGTTGACGTTCAGCGCATAAACGAGTTTAACATACTGAAGAAGTTCATGGAACGGGCAACACGCAAAAAACCAGCAAAGCAATGGATTCGGCTCGGCGGGATTGGGGCGTGCCTCGCCGGTCTGGCGGCCGTTTCTATTCCTCAGCCCGCCGGTTTTTCCGAATCTGGGAACCATTCCGAGCCGGCGCTTTCCCTAGAATCGCTCCTTCAAGCGGCGGAAGAAGGCGATTCGGCGGCGCAGTTCAGCCTCGGACTGGCCTACCATGCCGGGAAGGTTGTTCGGCAAGATTATCGGGAAGCCGCGCATTGGTTTCGAAAATCCGCCAAACAAGGCCACGTTCCCGCTCAATACAACTTGGGATCCCTCTATGTTCAAGGATTGGGGGTGGAACAAGATTACAAACAGGCGGCGCATTGGTTCCAGAAAGCGGCCGAGCGCAAAGACGCCGCCTCGCAGTATAACTTGGGAGTTTTCTACGAACACGGACTGGGCGTAAAAGCCGACGTCGAAGAAGCCTTCCGCTATTACACCTTGGCGGCGCAAACCGACGCCCGCGCCCAATTCCGCTTGGGCACCGCCGTTATGGAGGGAGGCGAAGTGTCCCAAAACTTCTCCGAAGCCTACTTTTGGTTCAGCTTAGCGGCGGAACAAAACCACAAAGAGGCCTCGCAACGGCGAGCGGAGTTAGAACGGCTAATGTCGCCCGAACAGCTCTTCTCCGCCCGGCTCCTCAACGCAGAACGCGGCAATGCGGAAGACCAACTCGCCGTCGGCCTGGCCTATCTGAACGGACGCGGCGTTGCCGTCAATCCCGCCAAAGCCGTTCCGTGGCTACGCCAAGCCGCCGAACAAGAGCATCCGGAAGCGCAAATGCAGATTGGCAAAGCCTGCGCAGCCGGCAAAGGCATGCCACAAAATCACAAACAGGCCGCCTCATGGTTTCTGCGCGCCGCCCACAACCACCACGTCCCCGCCCAACTGAAAATTGCCCTCGCCTATGCCCAAGGCAAAGGAGTCGAGCAAAACCTTGCCACCGCCCGCTTTTGGTTCCAATCCGCCGCCGCGCAAGACAACGTCGCCGCGCAATTCAACTTTGCCCTCCTTTTGGAAACAGGAAAAGGCGGAGAAAAAGACTCCAAAGAAGCCGCTCGCTGGTACCGAAAAGCGGCCAACGCCGGCGACTCTGGCGCCCAATACCGACTCGGCCGCCTTTACGCCGGCGGCAAGGGAGTTCCCAAAGACGACCCCAAAGCCTTCCGTTGGTTCCAAAAAGCCGCCGAGCAGGGCGACTCCCGGGCGCAATCCGAACTCGCCACTCGCTTTCTGCGCGGCATCGCTGTTCCCAAAGACCTCGCCCAAGCCGTCCACTGGTTCCAGAAAGCCGCCCAATCCGGAGACGCGCTTTCTCTCTACAACCTGGGCGTCATCTTCCAAGCCAGCACCGCGCCCGCAGACATCACCAAAGCTTTAGAATGGTATAAAAAATCCGCCGAACAAGACTTCATCCCCGCGCTCTTACTCTTAGGCCACCTCTACTCTCAAGGAGAAATCGTACAACAAGATTACTCCGCATCTCTACAATGGTTTCTAGAAGCCGCCGAACTGGGCAACACCTTAGCCCAATTCAACACTGGCCTCCTCCTGCAAGGACAATTCGGCCTCCCCGCTGATCTCCCCCAATCCGTTCATTGGCTGGAACTCGCCGCCTCAAAAGGCCATCAACAAGCCGTCATGCTTCTTGCCTCCACACTGGCCTCCGACGATCCCCAAGTCCAAAACTATCCCAAAGCCATGGCCTGGTTTCAAACCGCCGTCGAACAAAACAATCCCATCGCCTGCTACAACCTCGGCGTTCTCTACGAAAACGGACAAGGAAACGAAGCCGATCCTCAAACCGCCGCAAAATGGTACAAAAAAGCGGCCATCCAAGGCCACGCCGCCGCCCAAGCATCCCTAGCCCGAATCCTCGACTCCCAAGAAGTCTACCCTCAACCCGAAGAAGCCTTCCATTGGTACCAGCAAGCCGCCCAGCAAGGCCAACCCGAAGCGCTCGCCGCCTTAGGAACTTACTACGTCCACGGACGCTTCGTTCCCCAAGACATCGACCAAGCCCGCTCCCTATTCAAAGCCGCCGCCCAAAAAGGAAACGAAAAAGCCGCCCTCTTCCTCAAAACCCTCGACGAAACCCGCGCCGACAATTCAAAAAAACTGCAATCGCAACACAAAGACAACCATTCCCTCGAAAACCAATAAAACACAAACCGCCCTCTAATCTGAATAAATGGAAAATTAGAAGATCAATGCCACGGATGCGTATGACAAGGGCAAATCATTGCCCTTTTTCTGCGCATTTGGTAATCTTGTATTTTGAATTAGAGTTTTTTATTCGTGTTTATAGAGTTTCATGGTGGGATTTATATTATAGTGATATGGATTGCTGGGGAGAGTTGTTGGGAAAGTTGCTCGATGTTGATGCGGATGGTGTCTGAGGCAAAGCCGCCGTCCCGGAATACAACGCGCCGAGGCTTATATTTAACTAAGGTTTGGGCCAAGTCTTCGGTGAGTCCTTCTTCATAGCAGGCGATTGCATGGTTGCCGGCGACAAAGAAAACCTGCTTGTTTTGGAGGGTTTCGGTTTGTATGGACAAATGCAAATCTAATCCTAGAATCCACATGGCTTCAAAAAGCAAGTCTAAGGGTTTGCGGTTGGGCAAGAGGTTGTCGGCCATGTCTTCCAAGTCTTCTAGTTTGCATTCATTATGCGGGAGACTGCATTTCCGTCTCGTCGACATAGCGCGGATTACTTCACGAAAAGGTCGAATAGATCAAATTTCGATTAACCATTTGCAGAGATATACTAATTGTTTGTCGTTGTTCAAATTCGCGGCCATATGTAAGGTTTGATTTTTTATCTGAGAGAATATTTCCTTAGCCATATCTGTGGCGATTGCTGCCCCAATGAAGAAAGTAAATGGGAGGCCGTTTTGAAACCCCGTTCTTATGCGGTTCAGCGCAGAATTAGCGGTCTTCCAATGTTCGTCTGCGCCAGCAGGATCAATGCCACCTTTTAATTCGCCTAAGGCCAAATACTCTCTCGGATTGCCAATCGCTGAAATAGAATCTTTAGATTGGCAACCCAATAAAGATAAATCAACATTTTTCTTAATTATAGGAATTGTCAAATTGTAGAGCAAAGTTCTTGGTTTGCCATCCGTTTCCCAATAAAGCCCTTTGATATTAAGTTCAATGTCCGTTTCTTCAATATTACCGGGAATCCAATTCGTACTAGAGGTTTTGCGGCATTGAAAAGGTATTGAGTGAAGAGACAGTGTCGATATTAGCGTTCTTGTGAACTTCCACTCGCCGAGTCTTCCGGCAATATTTCTCATTTTGCCTCCTAAAGAATCTCCGCGAATTAAAAGAAATCTGTACACAAGTTCGTCGATAAATTTATCTCCTGCAGGCACAAGATATTTGTCTATTAAGGAAACAATAGCCTCCTCTTTATCAGATTCAGTGAAATGACTCATGGCTTTGTCCGAAGTGCCGGCTGCAGATAATAAAGCATTCCGTACGCCGGGGATGCGAAAGAGTTCTTTGGGATGGGCAACGCTAGATGCAATCATTTTCAAAACTCTCGTTTCTTCCACAAAAGGGACTGCGCTTCGGTTCTTTTCAAATGCCCTCGCCAAAAAACCTGCTCTGGTCTGTTCGTGAGTCGTGACGAGATCTTCATGATTGGGAATATGTGTCATCACTTTTTCCTCCAAATATAAACGC
The DNA here is from genome assembly GCA_965203425.1 of Limisphaerales bacterium. Classification (GTDB taxonomy): domain Bacteria; phylum Verrucomicrobiota; class Verrucomicrobiia; order Limisphaerales; family AAA164-E04; genus UBA2970. The sequence continues at coordinate 3,122,454 of OZ241891.1, forward strand.
ATTTTCTCAAAGAGTCTTTTCCGTGCAGTCCCATTTGCTGGGAACTGTTTCCTTTAGATTGTGGAAGAGACAGGATGTTTTGAATATGAAACCCAACTTGTTCCGCGATTTTTGATAGAATCAGATCGACGGAAATGGACACGCCGGCATAGCGAACGTTATCGTTGACCATAAACATATAGCCGCCATTCCTCAACACCCTGAAGCACTCTTGAATTATGCATGCCATCTCGCAAAAGTAACCGCGTACCATTCGAGGAATTCCGTTATTATTGAGAGAGTGATTTGCCTTCATTCTATTCAGGTAGGAAAGAATTTCAGACAATAAGGTCAACGAATCACAAACACTTATTGCTTTTTCCCAAGACGATTCTAATGCCAAAAGTTCTTTTTCACGGTTCTCTATGGTGCAGCTGATCATGGATTGTCTTAGATAGGCGTTTTCTTTTTCCGATACTTTCAAAATAGCGTGTTCGAGAGCGTAAGTTCTTGTGTAATCATAACGATTGCAGTAAGGCGGAGAAGTTAAAATTGCGGAGTATCGTTCGCTAGTTAAGCGGGGCAAAACAGCCAAGCACGAACCCCTGAGAAGATTCACTTTTCCATTGGAACTGCTCCGCTCAGCAGGGAACAATTTTGACTGCTCTCTTGTTCTTTTTAGATCGGAAACTATTTCCTCAATTTTTTTGCAGATGGCTAGGTTAAAAGGGAAGATAGTTCCTTTGTTGAATATCTTTTTTCCAAAACCTCTTCTGCCGGATCGGTGATCCCATCTCAGATACTGGCCATCCTTTCTCGTGTAACTGATAGATTCCAAAACGCATAAGAGAGCAAACAGCAAGATCGTACGTACGTTGCCTTTCTCTGATTGGAGACGGGCAAGGTATTTTCTGACAAGTTTTTCGGTTTCTTCCGGGTAAGCGCCTTTTGTAATTCTCATTACTGTAAAGTCTGCAGACGGTTTTACCGTTTCCCAGGGTCTTTGTGCAGACCATTCCTCTAGTTTTTTAAGTGGTGGTTCTGGATGCCGTTTCGGGTTATGGATCGGGTTTGGATGATCTGTTGTCCAACGGGCAGCAGCTCAATCCCGTCCGCGTCAAATCCCAGCGATGCGCTGGCAAACAAGGCGGTCCCGGATCCGGCGAATGGATCTAGAATGGTTCCCGAGGCCGGCTCATAACCTCCAAGCAAGTATTCTACCAAATCCGCCGAAAATGTTTCCTTGTATTTATACCAACGATATTGAGGTCTTGTTTTGTTTGCCTGAAAGCTGACAATTTGTCTTGTGAGCCTTTTTTCGGTCAACAACTTGTCGAGAAAAAATTTGCGCAGTTCTTCGTCTAGTTTTTGAATTTTATTTAAGCGATCGGAGATCGATCCTTCATCTAAAACTTGGGGTTGTTTTCCTTGTGCATTTCTGGCAACAAAGGAACTTTTTCTTTTGAATGGCGGCATAGTTTTTACTGGAAGGCGGCTTGGGAAAGTCTTTCTTCCATAAATTGGGTTGGAGGAAAGAGGGGTTGGACGTGGGTTTTTTCCGAGAATTCGTAGCTAAAGGGAAGGGTGATTCCTTTTTCGCCCAGTCCGGCGATGGCGCGTTTTTGGGTTATATCTTTGAAGAGTTGGGCGAAGTTATCGTGGGCGACTTTGGTGCGAATCTCCAAGGGAAGGGCTTTGAGGAGTTGGTCGTAGGGGCGGAGGGCAAGCCGCATATCAGTGCAATGGTGTTTTTTATGCATAAAAAGAGAAATTCTAGTGAAGGGTTTGAGGAAGGTCAAATTGTTTGCGGTCGGAGAAGCATAAACATAGGGGAAGTAAGACGAAGACGGAAATCAATGCGAGCGCGAAGGCGAAGGCGGTCAAACTTCCAAAATGTTTTATGGGAGGGAAGGAAGTGGCGGCGAGTAGCGCAAAAATACCGCCTAAAATAAGGCTGGTGCAGAGGATGGGACGGGCTTTGATTTGAATGGCGCGGAGGATTGCTTCCCGCTTGCTTATGCCGTTGCGTTGCGCTTCTAGCCATTGTGTCACAAAATGCACTGTGTCGTCGATGGCGATTCCGAAGGCAAGCGCGGCCGTCATCACGGTGATTGAGTTGAGCGGAATATCCAGCAACGCAGCCAAGCCAATGACAAGGCCGACTGGGAATGCGTTGAGGAGGACGGCTAGCGAAGCCAGTTTCCAAGAGCGCCAGAGAAGGGACAACAATCCGAATACGGTCAAGAGCGCGGTGGATGCGCTTTTTATTTGGCTGTCCACAATTTGCCGATCCGCTTCTAGAATGGAATGCAAGCCTTGCTCGGCGCTCAATTGGACGCCTTCGGGTAGGTTGGATTCTACGTAGCGAATGATGTCTTTGATGAGGGCTAGGTATTCGTCAGAGGACAGGTCGGACGTTCGGATAACGAGGTTTGCGGTTCGGAAGTCCGCATCGCAAAGGGCTTCGAAGAAAGGAAATTGTTGGCTTTTCAACACGAGCGAGAACATTCCCAGTAAAAGAGGATTGTCGGGCAAGGTCAGGCTTCCGGGCCGTTCTTGCTCCCAAATTTGGTTCATCATTGCCAGCACTTGGGAATAAGAATATGCGCCGGAGATTTGAGGTTTTGCCGCCGCATAATTTTGCACTTTGTCCAGATACTTTAGGAAGGGCGGTTGGTTGACTCCGTTGGTGCGGCCTGAATCCAAACGCATTTGGAAGATGTTGAACCCTCCGTAGCTCTCGTTGAAGAGTTCTCCGGCGGAGCGAGCAGGACTGTCCTTCGGCAAGAACTCAATGGGACGGACTCCCATGCGCAGTTGCGGCGTCGCCAAAATTGTGCCAAAAACTACCAAGCCAACTGAAAGCCAAATTATTCCATTCCAACGTCGCAGACTTTTTAGCCAACGGCTGGGCAGATTATCGGCGGCGGCATTCGTTGGTTCGACCTTTCCCAAAAACCTGAATGTCGAAGAACGGTTTCGCTGGCTTTTTGCGGATGTGGAAACGGTGAAGGAAAGAGACATGATTCCGACGCCCGGCCCAAAGGTCATAAGAAAAACGACGACGATTCCATAAGCGCCGACCAAGCCCGCTTCTCTGACTTGGGGAATTTCCGCCAGTCCCAAAGAGAGCAAACCCGCCAAAGTTGTCAACGCGGCAAAGCAACAGGATTTTCCAATTTCTCGCAACGCTATGGGAACTACTTCCGCCCCCGCGCAATGTTTGGCCGCTCGTTGGCACGCTGCGCCGAGATGCACTAACAAAGTCAAGTGAACTCCTGCCCACAAGGGAAACAACAGCAGGGTAAAAACCGTGAACGGATATCCGATCCATTGAAGACTTCCCGCAATCCATCCCAAAGCGACCGCTTGATTGCCCATTAAGAAAACAACAAATCCAATGGACCGAAAAACTAAACCCAACACGACAGCCAAAAACAGAAAAACCATCGGCGTGAAGCGAACTAAGTCTTCCATAATTCGCGTGTGAACTTCTTCCTCCACCAAGGGCAGTCCTATCATCTCAAACGCAAGGCCTTCGACCTCAAATTCGGCCAGCACGTCTTCCAGATTTGTCCGCAAGTTCCGTTTTGAATCCAAGTCTGGGAACGGTTTTTCGAAAGTCAGCGTCAAAGTCGCGTGTTTGCAGTCCGGGGAAACCATAACGTTCCGAATCAGTGGATTGCTCAGGCAATATTCTCGCAACCGCTCCCAATCGGCCGGGGATTTTCCGCTAGAAACCAAAGGCTCCATCTGAAACGACAGGCCTTTCCGAACCGGTTTGTAGGAGTGAGTCAGGCTCTTCACATCCTGCACTCCTTCCACCGTCATTAAAGCATCGCTCACCCTGCCAATCGCCGACAAAGCTTCGGCGGTAAATACGTCGGGACATTCCATATCCACGACAACAATCACACGCCCTGAAAACACGGAAATCACCTTGTCCAAAGTCGCTTTCTGGCTCGGATTGCTCTCCAATAAAACATCGGCGTCCGAACGAATTTGCCAATCTTTCAAGCTCCAAAACAGAGGAAGCAACAAGGCGACCAATCCGCCGAAGCTGACCTTGGGAAAGCGCGTGAACGGATTCCAATTTTTCATCGGCTTGAGGCTTTTTTAAATTTCTCCACTTCGCGTGTTCACAAGATTGGATTGACCGACGGCGTCCTAAAAATCCAAAAAACAGCCGAGGAAAACAGAGAAAAACTCGCAAAAAGTTTTCAAAATCTATTTTGTTTCTCCATCGTTTTTCCGTTTTATTTCTTCCACAAAATGGCAGGCAACTTGGCGTTTGGGCGCCGCCAATTTGAGCCGAGGACGTTCTTTCCGACATCGGCTTTCGACGTGGGGACATCGCGAGTGAAACGGACAACCAATCGGAGTTTCCAATGGCGAAGGCACGTCGCCCGTTGCCGTTGGAAGACTTTGCTGACGACGCTTTCGGCTTCCGGGAATCGACGCCGCCAACATTTGACTATATGGATGTAGCGGATTCTCAATCACTTCGGACGCCGGCCCTTGCTCCATAATTTGTCCCAAATACATCACTATCACTCGACGGCTGACGCGCTCGACTACCGCAAGATCGTGCGTGATGAAAAGATAGGACAAGCCCGAATCCGCCTGCAATTCGCGCAAAAGGCGAAGCACCTGCGCTTGTACCGACACATCCAGAGCGCTCACCGGTTCATCGCAGATTACCAACTCCGGCCGAACCGCCAAAGCGCGGGCAATGCCGATTCGCTGGCGTTGTCCTCCGCTGAACTCCCGCGGATAGCGGTTCGCATCGCCGGCGCCCAAACCCACCATCCCCAGAAGCCGAAGGACTTCTTCCCGGATTTCATCCGGCTTCCGCAATAAGCCTTGAACCTCAATCCCCTCCGCAATGCTTGCTCCAGCCGTTCGCTTTGGGTTCAACGATCCATGCGGATCCTGAAAAACCATCTGCACGGAACGCCGATACGCCCTTCTTTCCGCCGCATTCAAACCCAATACCCTCCGCCCTTTAAACCAAATCCTCCCTCCGACAGGCTTTTCAAGAAGCACCAAGCTCCTAGCAATGGAACTTTTGCCGCAGCCGCTTTCACCAACCAAACCGAGGGTTTCGCCAGCCTCAATAGAAAAGCTCGCCTTGTCTACAGCCCGCAACACGCTTTGCCTCCCGAACGTCCGGTGCTGAATCGGATACTGAATTTCAAGATTTCGAACTTCCAACAATCTCATGGCAATCCGCGAACAAGACAGCGAACCAACCGATCCTCGCCAACGGACGCCAGCGGCGGCGGCAATTGCGAACAAGTTTCCCGCGCCAATGAACAGCGCGGATAAAAACGGCAACCCGAAGGAAAAGCATCCACCGCCGGCGCCTGACCCGGAATAGGAATCAACCCGCCGCCGCCGATACGAGGCGCCGCCTGCAACAAGGCCTCCGTATAAGGATGTTTCGGGTCGTTCAAAACGTCAGAAGCCGTCCCGCATTCCACCACTTGCCCGGCATACATCACGGCCACACGATCCGCAAAATCCTCCACCAAAGCAAGATCGTGGCTAATCAACAAAATCGCCATGCCCAAGCGCTCTCGAAGACTTGCTAACAACCTCAAAATTTGCGCCTGAACGGTCGCATCCAGCGCAGTCGTAGGCTCATCCGCCACCAACAGCCGAGGTTCCGACGCCAAAGCCATGGCAATCATCACCCGTTGCAACATGCCTCCAGACATTTGATGCGGATAATCCCTCATTCGAACTTCCGGCGATGGAATCCCCACCAGCCGAAGCAACTCCTCAACGCGCCGCTTGTTTGCTTTCTCCGGCCGATGTAGCGCCAACGCCTCGCGAATTTGCCTTCCCACCCGGTGAATCGGATTCAAATAAGCGCCCGGATCCTGGAAAATATAACTAACCTTGCCCCCTCGAATGCGGCGAATCTCCCGCTCGCTCATGCCCAAAACATCCTCGCCGGCCACAATCACCCGACCTCCAGCGTAAAAAAAAGGCGGAGACGGAAGCAAACGAGTCAACGCAAGCGCCGTCACACTCTTCCCGCAACCACTCTCCCCAATCAAACAAAACACCTCGCCCGGCTGAATACTCAACGACACGCCGTCCACCAAGCGCCGACGCCCTTGCGAAGCCGCTAACTCTACCGAAAGGTCTTTTACCTCCAGTAACGCCACAAAAAAGAATCCCTCCTTCTTTACTCCACTACCTTGCCCCAAAACACTGCAAAACCAAAGACAGATCGCTTCCTCGAAGATTGGACACATTCCCCCCAATCCCTTCAAGCGGGAAAGTCCAAATGAATCCACAAAGCCGAGCCGCTCCTAACCCCATCAATGACAGATCCCATTCACTGGAAAAAGCCATCTTCCGGCTGAAAGCATTAGAAGAGAAGCAAATGATGAATTCGGCGACAACGACACCACCCAAACCAAGAAAATTGCTCCCGCAGAAGAACTTCAATCCACTGTGCTTAAATTTACGACATGAAATAACTCCATCAACCAAAGGCTTCTATCCTCAACGGCAAGCTTCGCAAAATGTTTTAAGCCGCAAGGCCAAACGGCAACAAAGACTGAGGCAATAAGCCAAATTATCCGCGCTACATCCAATCGCTCAAATGCTCTGCTGGATATAAAGAAATTTCGTTGATCGGCATGGGAGAACTCTCATGCTTGTGGTTGATGATACGATAGTCGGCGCCTTCATAGTGTTTGACTGGATCGCCATCTTTGTCCACTAAAACCTCGTTTTTGATTTTCACCGGCGGAAACAAAAATCTCTTAGCTTATGATATCTGCAAGGCAAACAACGGGCAAAAAGCGTGAGAAAAACAAAAACCGCCGAGAAACGAATCTCGACGGTTTGAAAAAGAGAAACAAACTCAAACAAAAACGACTATTCTTGTTACCGAGCGGCTTCTTCTACCTGACGCAACGCCTCCTGTATTTTCCATTCTTCTTCGGTGATGTACCGAGGAGGCTGGTTGGCGTTTTCGTCGGGGATCTCTACATATTTGCCTTCCCCGTTATTTATCATCTCTTCGATTTCCGATGGCGTGGGAATGATCACGTTGCCATTGTCATCCAGAATCAACGGCACTTCGATGCCGTCCGGCGTGATGAGAGCGGCAATGTTTTCCCCTTCTCTGTATTCGATGGGTTGGCCGTTGTCTAGCAACACGTTGTTTTCATCCACACCGAGCATTCTCTTTATCGCCGCTTCGCCGCTTGGGTACTTCTCTTCGTAGGCCGCTTGCCAACCGGGACGAATCACTAATGGCGAATCTCCCGGCTCCAGTTCATCGCCGTAATCTCCGTTAATCACAAACACATATTTTGTTGCGTCTGGCGTGGTCATCCCCGAAGGAGGAAGTTTATCTACTCCTTGAATCTCGCTGAGGATGCGATCTCGGAGGGCGACGGCTTTCTCTTCGGGCATGCCCCCCAATACCGGCCACATTCTCTCCGACATCAACGTGCCCAAGATTGCCTCTTTGTCTTCCTCGGCCGCTTCGGCGTTTGTGAGGTGTCGTTCCTCTATGTGGTCGTACATCCCGTTTCGTTCATTGGGGGGTTTTTGTTGGTTTTCTTGATACAACCGCAGATCTTCGAAAATGTTGCCGGTCGCCATCGGGTTGTCGCCTCTGCCGTGTTCTTCCAGAATGTGGTAGAGTTGCTCGAATTGCGCCGTGAACCTTGTCTCGTTCTCAAAGAAATGGCGCATGTAGCCGTGATTGCGAAATATGGGAGTGTATCCATATCCTTCTTCCAGCATTTCTTCGGTGATGACCACGTCGGGATCGGTGGTTGGCTTGTACGGGAAGTTGGCCTTCCAGTTGGCCAGTCGTTCCGCTTCCGCCGGGTCCACTTCCTCTTCAGGTTCTTCTTCATCTTCAGTGTCTGGCAGGGACTCAAAATAGACCCGCGGATCGACGTCGGGCGGCACTAGTATTTTGTCTGCGCCGCCTTCATAAACGGCGCCCTCCGGCAGAGCGTCTTCTATGTCCACCAAAACCCAGTCGCTTTTTCCTTTGGGCTTGACGGGTTCCTCGCGGGAAATGATGACGTCATAGTACAGATAATTTCCCAACCAGCCACAGCAGACGGCAATCCCCAACGAAATTATCCAATTCAGGGTGGGGCTCATCCAAAATGGTTCCTTCTTGGCTTTATTGCTCATGGTCTTTTCTCCTTGGGTTGCCGGGTTACCAGTTGTAGTGGGTTATTTGTTGTTCGGGAACATAGACTGGGTAAGGAATGCGTTGATCCTCGAAAATGATGTCGGAACCCTCTGGCTGAACGTTTTCTGTTTTCCATCTCGTTTCTGTTTTCCAATAAACGATACTATTGTTGTAGAAGTACACCGTCTTTTCATGGCGAGTGTTTTGAGGGATGTACTCTTTGTCGTTCAAAGTCTCCGCGTCATTTTCCACGGCACTCAGCTCTCTTGTGACTCGATGTCGTTCTGATGGGGCGCGTCGTTCGTACTTCCAGCCGTTTGCCGTGTAGGTCATGTCGCTGACCGTGACGAGGCAATAGGGGTTGAATTTGTCTTTTTTGTATTTGTCGAGTTTGGCTTCCGCCGCTAAATCTTCGTCCTTTCCGCTGTGAACGGCTGAGTAGAATTCGTGGCTTAAGTAGTTCTTTCCAGCATATCCATACGTGATGACGTACCCCTTTTTCCCCTTTCTGTAATACTCGTGGTCCGGGAGTATTTGCCGGATTCTCCTTGGTTGTACGCGTTATTGAAGATGTTGGGGTAATAATAGGAGTCACCGTAATGATGCCCGGATTCGCCGTTAGACTTCCAAATTTCATTGTCTTCATCCCAAACCATCCAAGTTGTCCAGAGGTCGAAGTAGTGGTAATCTCTTTTTTGGTCGTCCGAGCTGGGGTACGAAACATTTGGATCCGTGTTGAGCTTGTCATCAGGATCGTTTCGATTGAACCCCGATTGCCTCTGCCAAGCCCACTCTCCGGCCCCTCTGCCGTACCAGTGAGTTGTCTCGCCGTCGACTTTCCAAATCCCAATTCTTGCTCTTGCCGTGACCCTTCCTTTGCGGGTGGCGCCGGGCGGGAGCGTCCATGTTTTGGTTGTGGCGTCCCAAAGCGCGTTTCCTGCATAGCCGACTGCCAGGGCTCCTCCCGTTCCAAGTAACCATTTTCGCCAAGCGATTCGAGCTCCTATTCCTCCGGCTATCGGCAGCATCCATATCCACTGGACTTGGGCGCCGTCTTGGAGCTGGGCGGTGGAACTCGTTATGGTTGGCGTTCCGCTGCTTTGCGCTTCAAGGTGCTGCATCAAAGGCGCGAACAGGAGGCCGGCGAAGAGCATGCCGTAAATCGTGCCGATGCCGGCGGTTGCGGCCATTCCCTTCAAGTTCAAGGCGTCCGGCGCAAAGCGCAGGTGCCAAGGCGTCTTTTGAGATGAATTGCTCATCTTCTCCTCTCCTTTGGAGGCATTTTCCCCCGCGCATTTGGCGCGGTCAAGATTAATTTCGTTGTTAAATGAACTCATAAAAAGGTCTTTCTCTGCTGTTTAAGTGTCTTTAATTCAGGTCGATGCAAATACATCCAACAGAGCAAAAAGCGCAAGTTCCCGCCTGTTTGCCGTAGCAAACAAGGAAAAGACGCATGCGATTCTCCCAATGCATTTCATGTTCAAAACTGTGACATTCAGCAGGGAGACCCGATGACGAATCGCCCCGTCAAATGTATTTGCAAGACCGAGAAAATCAAAAATCCAGCTCGAGCGCAAGCTTTTTTTAAACTTTTTTTCGTCTTTTTTTTTTTCCGAGATTATGGAAAATTCTGCTTTTGGCTTGTTTTTTGGCAGTTTTTGGGGGCAAAGATGGGCTGGTTGGCGGTTTCCAAAATCCATCGGCAAGCCTTCTGAGACGGCTTCGTAACGGCTTCGTTTCCTATTTGTGTTGGTTTTGTGGAGTCCTTGATTTTTAGGCGGGGATTGCCTTAAATCCTTTGCGTGTCGGCGCATGTCATCGCGGTTGCCAATCAGAAGGGCGGGGTGGGGAAAACTACTACGAGCGTCAATTTGTCGGCTTGTTTGGCGGCTGTTGAGTGGCGAACGCTTTTGGTGGATGTTGATTCTCAAGCCAACGCCACCAGCGGGCTGGGCGTGGAAAAAAAGGCGGGCGGGAGCATTTATCGCCCTTTGTTGGGCGAGGGCGCGTTGGAAGAGAAGGTTGTCTCGACGAGTTTTGAGCGTTTGGATTTGATTCCGTCGGAGGTGAACCTTTGCGGCGCGGAGGTGGAGCTTGCGCAAATGCAGGATCATCTCCTTCGTTTGCGGCGCGGTCTTCACGGCATTGTTCATTCCGGCCGATACGACGTTGTTCTTCTGGATTGTCCGCCTTCGTTGGCGATTTTGACGCTCAATGCTTTTGCGGCGGCGGATTGGTTGGTGGTGCCGTTGCAGTGCGAGTATTACGCTTTGGAAGGCATTGCCATGCTGATGAAGGTGGTGGATCAGTTGAAAGAAGCGGGCGCCAACGAGAAACTTGAACTACTGGGGATTCTGATGACGATGTTCGACATACGGACTCGTCTGTCGCATCAAGTGGTTGGCGAGGTGCGGAATTTTTTCCCGAAGAAAGTGTTTGATACTATTATCCCGCGGACGACTCGACTGGCGGAAGCGCCCAGTCACGGCAAGCCGATTATTCATTACGATCCCTACAGCGCCGGCGCGGCGGCTTACGAAGTGCTGGCGCAGGAAGTAGTCTCTCGCTTGACGCAGGCCTTTTCGCCGGGGAAACCATTGAACTCTTCGGCGTCTTCAGGAATCGAATGAGATGAAGAGGCTTCTTCGTTGTAGCGCGCGGTTTGTGATCCGAACCGGGTTTGCGCGGGGTGGTCCTCGTTTCCGTGTTTGCAAAGTTCTCTGGATGGTTGCCGTTTGCGTGCCGCTGAGTGAAAGCGGGCGGGCGGTGATTTTTCTGGGAACGGGGAATCCGGATCACAACACGAGCGCACCGGAAGGCGATTTGGCAGGGAGCGGTTGGCAGTTTCAAGGGGATTGGGGCGAGTTTTTGGGAACGGTAATCGGGGAGCGGCATTTTATCACGTCCTTGCACGTCGGGGGAAGACTTGGAGATCGCTTTCATTATCGCGGAGAGGCCTATACTGCGAAAGCCTGCTATCGAATTGGTTCCGTTGACCTGCGAATCTGGGAAATTTGCGAACGGTTCCCGAAGCCGTATGCGACTCTTTATTCTTCTAACAACGAAGTGGGAAAGGAGTTGGTGGTCTTTGGGCGGGGCACGGTTCGAGGCGATGCGGTGCGGCTGGAAACTTCCAACGGCGACGAGTTGCGCGGTTGGATGCCCGGAAGATCGGACAATCGGCGCCGTTGGGGGAAAAATCAAGTGACCGACATATTGGACTTGTCTCAACTAGATGAAGGCGTTCCGCCGGGCAAGCGGCAATATCTCGTTGTGGACTTTGACCGCGAAGGCGGATTCAACGAAGGGCATTTGACTGCGGGCGATTCGGGCGGCGCCGTTTTCATTCGAGACGCCGGGCAATGGGCGCTTGCCGGCATCAATCACAGCGTGGACGGCGCTTTCAACACTGCAGACGAAGGCGCTGGATTTTCGGCCGCTTTGTTTGACGCCGGAGGTTTTTATCACAATGGGGACAAAGGAGAGTGGGTCTATCTTCCCGACGAAGAAGAAGATAAGCCCAGCGCTTTTTACGCCGTCCGAATTTCTGGTTATTTGTCCGAAATTCAAGCGGTTCTGGACGGAAATGCCGAGCCGGAACGCCGCGAACCTTGGTTGGTTTCTTCGCCGACGATTGACGGGCGCTATCAAATGGAAGTCAACCAGCGGCTGAACGAATCCTCGCAAACCATCGCTGTTCCTTTGCATGGAGAGATGCGTTTTTATCGATTGCAAGGTTGCGAGGAATACGGCTTTCACGGCTTGTCCGTTCGCAATCAAACGGCGGTTTTGCGCTATCGGATGAAGTGAAGGCGAGCGCGGTTTATCGCCCGCCTTCGTCGGGTTTGAGCCAAGGCGTGTCGCCCCAATACCATTGCCGGGCTTGAAGCGATTCGATGTGGCTGTCGGCAAAGGCCACGTTGCTTCTGCCGTTGTGCCGCAAGAGCGGTCCGCCCCAGTTTGCGTCGCCGGGATTGATGACGCAACGACACGGTTTGTCGCTTGCCGGATCGTGCACAATCCAGCATTCGGGTTTTTCTTCGGAATCCACGGTGACGCATTTTTCAGGGTTTTTGGTATTGAGAGGAAGACTCCCGCCGTCGGTTAAATGAACCGTGCCGGAAGGGTTGCGAACTTGGGAGTCTCGCAGTTGGGGGTAAGTTTCTTTTGGCCAAGTGCTTGGCCAGTCGCAGCCGCCGAGCCGGAAGTTGAGTCCGTAGTTGGAAATAAATTCAAAGCCCTCGGCGTTGGAGTAAACCACTAAGGTTCCTTGGCGGAGTTTTTCTTTGAATTCGGGAGTGAACGTCGGGCAAAGGATTAGGTTGGTGGTTTGTTGGTAGGGGTGCAAAAAGGCGTACCAAGGTTTTTTCCAAGTGTTGGGTCCGCGCACGGCGAAGGTAAAAACATAGCGGTCGTCGTTGTCGCCGGAGTAAAGCCGGGCGGCAAGGGATTGTTGGCGAAGGCTGTTAACGCAGCTGATTTGATGGGCTTTAGCTTTGGCCTTGCTGAGCGTGGGGAGGAGCATTCCGGCCAGAATCGCGATGATGGCGATCACAACCAGCAACTCGATCAAGGTGAAGGCGAGTCGGCTGACGCGGCACCAGGCTTTATCGGCGTCGTTTGCGTTTGCGGAGAATTTCATTGGGGAATCTTTGGTTTATCACGGTTGATAGCGCAGTTGGTAAAATCGGGCCGATTGGTTTGCGGACAGAACGGCTTGATTGCCGTTTGCGCCGGTGGCTGGCGTCCAAGTTGCCGCCGGCAAGGCGTCGGTTTGAAACAGCGAAAGTCCGCTGTCTTCGGGCCAGGAAATAACAATGTTGCCGTCTTCGGCGAGTTGGATTGTCAAGGGAACCGGCTCAATCGCAATTGGCGGCAAGCCTCCGAGGTCGAGCTCGATTCCAGTCAAATCTTGCACAAGCGAGAAGGGATTGCCGGCGTAGATGGCCGATGGTTCGTCGGGATCGGGCAGGAAGTTTCCGTTGACGTCGACAAAGGCGGCCAAGGAGTAGTTGTCGCCTTTGGGAAGGCGGGGCATGGCAAAGGCGCCGGCTTCGGCGAAGATGTCGGTGAAGACGGGGTTGCCGAATCCGGGAATGTCCGCTGGAACAACGGACGCATCGCCCCGAAGTTCGCCGTGGTAGCTGTATAGGGCGAAATCATTGGCATCGCCGTTGTCAAACTTCCACAGGCCGATCAACCCTTCTTCGTTGCCGGTCAAGGGAACATTCCAATCGTTCGCAATCTCGCCTTCCGAAAGCGCTCTTTCCCAAATGGCAATTTCGTCCAACTCGCCTTCGGCAAATTCGTCTTGGCCGTTGAAAGAGCCGAAGGAAAGGGCGGCGTTTTGAGACGGAATTTCTTCGGCCGAGCTGTCTCGTTGATCCACTAGTTTGCCGTCGAGATAACTCCGAAAGCCGTTGGTTGCGTCGATTTCCCAAGTCATGGCGATATGATGCCAGCGTCCGTCATCAAGGTTTGCGCCGGCGGAAATGCCGTCTGTTGTGCCGCCATCATTGGACAGGATGTGTTTGTTGTGCCAGCCGGCCACGATGTAATTGCCTCCGCTTTGCTGGCGGACGGCGGATTGAATGGAACGGCCGCGAAACCAGTATTGGATGGTGATTTCTTCGCCGGCAAGGTCCGTCAAGTCAGCCACTTCCGCATAATCGCCTTTGCCGTCGAGTTTCAAGGCTTGGTTGCCGGGCAAAAATTCGATGGCGGTGACGTGGATTTTGCCGGCGGGCAAGCCCGTGTATCGGAGATGGCCGGCGATGGAAACATTGTCCGCAGGAACGACGAAAATCTTTGCGTTGCGGCTGAGGACGCTTCCTTTTTCGTTGGAAATGAGAACCGAGTATTCGCCATCTCCTTGCGCGGCGGCGTTGAGGATTTGAAGCGTGGGAAAGTTCGCTCCCTGAAAGTCGTTGTTGTCGGAAGGAAGATTTTCGCCGTTCTTGCGCCATTGATAGGCAAGCGGAGCGGTGCCGGCGGCCTGAACCGTGAATTCGGCAAGGCTGGGATTCGAGTCCAATGCAACTCGCATGTCCACGGGTTGTTTCAAAATGCGCGGCGGTTCGGTCAAAAGAATGTCAATGTCGGAGGCGTTTTGCGCAAAAAGGAACGGATTGTTCGCGTATTCGCCGGCCGGCTCGCCTTCGTCGGGCGTGGCGTTGCCATTGACGTCGAGGAAGGCGGTCACCGCAAAGTTGTTGCCGGGCAGAATGTTATCCAGCGTGTAATCGCCGGGCGATTCCAAAATAGCGGAGAAGACGTCGCTGCCAAGCCCGGAAACGATTTCTTCCAAAATGGCGGCGTTGCCGTGCAGTTCGGCGTGGTTTTCGAAGCCGCTCAAATCTTGCCCGACGCCGTCGTCAAAATTCCAGAAGCCGATCAGTCCTTCTTCGTTGCCGGTCAAGGGAACATTCCAACCGTTCGCAATCTCGCCTTCCGAAAGCGCTCTTTCCCAAATGGCGATTTCATCCAGTTTGCCGTTGGCGAATTCTCCGGTGCCGTTAAAGGCGCCAAAGTAAACCTGGGCGTTGAGATTGGGAATTTCCGCATCGGCGCTGTTTCTCTGCTCGATGAGCCGGCCGTCTAAATAACTCCGAAAGCCTCCTCTTGTGTTCGGCTTCCAAGTCATGGCGATGTGATGCCAGTTGCCGTCAGTTGAGGCATCTCCCGCAGAAATCCCCGCCGTGCTGCCGTCAAAGGAAAGGATGTGTTGGTTGTTCCAGCCGGCCACAATCCAACCGCCGCCGCTCTGCTGACGAACCGCAGACTGAAGGGAACTGCCGCGAAACCAGTATTGAACGGTAACCTCGCTTCCCGACAAGTCCGTAAGCGTTGTGATGGCGAAGTCCCCGTTGCCGTCCAGAAAAAGCACGCGGTTGCCTTCTTGAATTTGCGAGGCGGCAATGCGAACGGGACCGATTTGGCTACCTTCGTATTGAATGACGCCGGAGATTTGCAAGCCGCCTTCAATCACTTGCACGTTGGCCGCATTGCTGAAAGCCTCGCCGGCGCCGTTGGCGACGCGGCAGTTGTAGGCTCCGGTGTTGTCGGCGATTGCGTTGCGGATCACCAGCTCGGGCGAATCAGCGCCGGAGATATTTCCGGCATCCGCAAGGTCTTCTCCGTAGCGCCGCCATTGATACGAAAGCGGTTGCGAGCCGCTGGCCATAAGGCTAAGGCGCACTTCTGCGCCGGCGCCAATTCGAATGTCGACCGGATGCGCCGTGATTTGAGGAGGATCTAAAAGCAAGAGGTCAATCCCAGTCGCATCGCCCGAAACGGCAAAGGAGTTGCCGGAATTGTAAACTGCGGACGGTTCTAATTCGCCGCGTCGCTCATCTCCGTCGGCATCCAAAAAAGCCCAAACCCGATAGCCCGCGCCATTGGGAACGCCGTCAATGGAATAGGCGCTCGGCTCGCTTAACTCCGTCATAAAAAATGCGCCCAAACCAGGAACGTCGGCCTCTACAATGTCGGCGTCTCCCATCAGTTCGCCGTGGTAGCCATTGGACGAAAGATCGTCCGCCGTGTCGTCGTCAAAATTCCAATAGCCAACCAGCCCCTCTTCGCTTCCCGTCCGCTTCCGAAACCAGTCGTTGCGGACTTCTTCGGGAGTCAAAGCCCGCTCCCAAATGGCGATTTCGTCCAGTTCGCCGTTGGCAAATTCTCTGTTGCCGTTGAAGGCGCCGAAATAAAGCGGCGCGTTAATATTGGGAATGGGCGCATCCACGCTGTCCCGCTGATCCACAAGCCGCCCGTCCAGATAACTCCGAAAGCCTTCCTCCGTATTTTGTTTCCAAGTCATCGTCACCTGATGCCAGTTGCCGTCAATCACCGCGTCGCCGGCGGCAATGCCGCTAGTGCCGCCGTCTTGGGAAAGGATGTGTTGGTTGTTCCAGCCGGCTACAATCCAGCTTCCTCCTCCTTGCTGGCGAACCGCTGATTGAATGGAACTGCCGCGAAACCAGTATTGGATGGTGATTTCTTCGCCGGAAAGGTCTGTGAGCGAATCCACGAAGACATAATCCCCGTTGCTGTCCAGTCTTAGCGATTTATTTCCCGGAAGAGTTCGTGAAGCCAGAATTTGAATCGAGCCAGTTTGCTCGTTGTTGTAGCGAACAACACCCGAAATGCTGCCGGCAAAGAGCGGCGACGGGAAAAGAAAACACGACAAAAAGACAAAGCAGGCGGACAAAACAAGTTTCTTCATAACGAGTCAAAAAAGCAATTTCCGCAACTTTCGCAAATCCGGGCGGAAAAGTCAGCAATTTTCCAAACAAAAAAAGCAACGAAACACTACAAAAAACAATTGCAATTGAGACGCAATCTCAATAAGACTCTTTTTTCAGAAAGTGAGACCGAGTCTCAATATCGCTTTTACAGTTACGAATCAGTTGTTTACAGTGCAAATGAATCCAATAGATCCATCCATCGGAAGTCGGATCCAATCGCCAGCGCCATCCCGCGCAAAGCTTGGCCGCTTGGCCGCAATTCTCGCCATCGGCGTGGCCGTTCAAGTTCCCATTTTCCAAGCCCAAGAAGAATCCAGCTTACCCAGCTCCGTTCCGGAAACAGAGACCGAAGCCAAACTTGTGCCTCTCCCGGAAACAGTTTTGATTGGATCCGAAGAAGCTGAACGAACCTTGCCCGCCTCCGGCGCCTACCTCGGCGAAGAAACTCTCCGCCGCTATCTCAACGCCGACGTCAATCGCGTCCTCCGCCAAGTGCCCGGCGTCTATCTCCGCGAAGAAGACGGCATGGGGCTTTTCCCCAACATCAGCCTCCGAGGCGTCACCACAGAACGCAGTAAAGCCGTTACCATCATGGAAGACGGCATTCTCAGCGCTCCGGCGCCATACTCCGCCCCTTCCGCTTACTACAGCCCTAACGTCGCCCGAATGAACGGGCTTGAAGTGCTCAAAGGAACCAGCCAAATCCAATACGGACCTCACATCACCGGCGGTGCTGTCAACTACCTTTCCACGCCTATCCCGACCGGCAATCTCTCCTATCTAAAACTCTCCTACGGATCCCATAACGAAATGCTCGGCCATTTTTGGCACGGCAACTCCCAAGACATAAGCAGCGGCGGCAAACTCGGCTACCTAGTCGAAGGATTTTACCATCGCACCGACGGCTTCAAAACCATCGATCTGGCTCCCGACTTTGCCAATGGCGAAGACACCGGCTTTACCCGCATCGAGCCAATGATCAAACTATTCTGGGAACCGCCAACGGAAACCTACCACCGCTTTGAAGTTAAATACGGTTACTCCGACCTGGACGCCGACGAAACCTACTTGGGACTCTCCGAAGCCGACTTTGCCGCCAATCCCTTCCAACGCTACGCCGCCGCCCGCTTGGACAACATCCAAACCGAAAACCACCGCGCTACACTCCGCCATATCATGGAACCGGCGGCCAATCTCCGAATCGCCACCACCGGCTACCTCCAACACTTCAAACGCAACTGGGCCAAACTCCACTCACTACTCGAACTGGAGGATAATAGCCTCTCCTCCGCGCTATTAGACACTTCGATGAACGGCGGCTTGGCAATTTTGCGCGGAGAAACAGCCGGCAAATGGAGGCTTCGCAACAACTCGCGCGAATACAAAATTTACGGAATTCAAACCGCCGCCACGGTAGATATAGACGCCGGCGACATAAAGCATCAATGGGAAACCGGCATCCGCTACCACTTTGACGAAGTGGACCGCTTCCAATGGAACGTCGACTACGATCAGAACGAAGACGGCGCCATTACCAATTCCAAAGTTGGCGATATGGGCGCAGCCGGAGACCGAATCCAACAATCCCGCGCCTTAGCCATTTACACGCAAAACGAAATGAAGTGGCAACGTCTCACCATCACCCCCGGAATCCGCTATGAAACCGTAGACCAAGAATACGAACAAGATCGCCGGCGAAAAGACAGAACACCGGAACAACGGCTTGAAGGTGCAACCGGCGACGGAAGAATTGACGCGCTTGCCGCCGGCCTTTCCATCGCCTATGAAGTCCACCCAAACTGGAACGCCTTCTTCGGAGTGCATCGCGGTTTCTCCTTGCCCGGCCCCCGCTCTTCCATTCGAAATAATCTAGAAGAGGAAACTTCAATTAGCTTCGAGCTGGGAAGCCGCTATGCCAATCCAAAATCCGGACTTATGGCCGAGGCCGTCCTGTTTCATACCAGCTTCAACGACTTGATTGTTGGGGGCAACATCGGCGGCGGCGGAAGTCCAGTCACCGAAAACGTGGGAGATATTAACTCTATGGGTATGGAATTAACACTAGGTTATGATCCCGGCCAAGCGCAAAACTGGGCGGTGCGAACTCCGGTTCGGGTCTCTCTTACCTTGACTGATGCCGAACTGGACGGCGATGCAAGAAATACGGATCCGGAATCCTTGTTTGAGGGCGGCGTTGACGGCGCGACGGTGCCTTACATTCCTGACTACCAATTCAATGCGGAAGTCGGCTTAGAATATGATAAGTTCGCCGCCTACCTTATGATGACTTACGTCCCTTCCACTTACACCAGCGCCAGCAATACCAAAGAAAATATACGGGCAGATGGAACTTGGGACGTGCGAGTAGGTGAGACCGACAGCTACTTGATTGCCGATCTTTCGTTGCGTTACCAAATCAAAGAACATACAACCCTCTTCGGCGGCGTTCGAAACTTGTTGGACCGGGAGTATATTGCTTCTCGTCATCCCCACGGCCCGCGTCCCGGACTGCCTCGCTTCGTCAACGCCGGCATCGAAGTGCATTTCTAAACGCTTTCCGCCGGCATCGAGAAGATCGCAAAGATATTTATGGCGGGAGTTCTCAAAGAGTCTCAGGGGACTTCTGTCGGTCGGTCGTCTTTTGGCGCCTTTGCAAAACGCTCGACGGCAGAGGCCGGCGGCCGGGAACAATCGCGGTTTTCTGGGCCAGATCGGACTCTTCTTTTTGGCGACTTGTCCCGCGCCGGCTTTGCTTTGGAATGGGCTGATTTTCAAGGCGGCAAGATAGACAAAAACACCACCACCACCACCCCACATCGGCTGGAAGTTTGCTTCAATATGAAAGGGGAGGGAACCTTAGCCTGCGGAGGAAACCGAACCGAGTTTGACGCGGGAAAGATCTGGTTTGCCTTTTGCGGACAAACCAACATCGAGACGGCTCGCCGGCCTGAAACTCGCCATCAATTTCTGACCTTGTCTTTTTCCGTCCAGTTTCTTGCGGACAACCTGCCGCTAAATAGCGGACATCTTCATCCGCTTGTACAATCCGCCGTAAAACATCGCCGGAAACGCTCGGCCGTCGGCGAAGTGCGCCGTCTAAACTCCGCTCTTCACTCTTGGGTTTCCCGCGTCCGAAAGCCTCCCGTTTTGGCCGTGGCCCAGCCCCTTTGGTACCGCGCCAAAGCGCTGGAATTAGCCTGTGATCTATTGTTTGTTGCGCCGCAAGAAGAGCTGTTTTGCCGACGACATCAACGACTGGCCGAAGAGAGAACAACGCAAGCCAAACGCCTGCTCTCCGAAAATCTGGCCGAACCGCCTAGCTTGAAGGAGCTCGGCCGCAGGGTAGGTTGTAGCCCCTACTATTTGAGCCGTACCTTTTCCCAAGAAGCGGGAATGACTATCCCGCAATACCTGCGGCAAATCCGCATGGAGCGGGCGGCGGAACTACTTCGAGACGGGAGATGGAACGTTACTGAAGCCGCGCTGGAAGTTGGCTACAACAGTATCAGCCACTTCAGCCAGGCCTTTTGCCAAACAATGGGTTGTTGTCCCGCCATGTATCCACTAGAAAAAGGCGACTAAGCTTTGGGAAAAACCGCGCCCAAGCCTCTCGCTTGTTGTCTTCGTCCAACATCACTAAGATCTCGCGAGGCCTCTTCTTAATTGTATTTTATCATCATAACAATCACTCACTAAAAAATGCAATAATACGATAGAAAACAAAGTGGAATTCTTGTAATCAATGGGGGAGGGGAGTTGTCTACAAAATATAAATTCATCTGCTAGTCAAATGTATGTCCATATCAGAAAATTCCGAATCCAACCAAAGCGCCCTTCCAAAGGCTCCAGCAAAGAATCGCAAAAGGCGACGTTTTACCGGCAAACACTATAGCCGGTTTATGAAGTTGGTGCGCAGAACTCATATGCATACAGGGCTGGTCCTGTTGCCTTGGGTTTTGCTGTTTGGCGCTAGCGGCGTGTTGTTCAACCATCCCACTTTGGCTCGCCTCCGCGAAAATAGTCCACCGCAGCGATGCGGAGATTGTGAAAGAAACTGTCGGCTTTGCTCCACCGGATCCGGCGCGGTTCGCTACCCAAGTGGTTGCCGGCGTCAATAACAGTGCTGACGGCGAGGAATTGCCCGAATTCGAGTTAGTTTCTCCGGGCAAAGCGCGGTTGACGGGGAGGCTTTCTTACACCGCCTCCACTGAAGCAGACCAACATACCATTTGGCTTAATCTCCATAATGGAAGCGCGCGAATTGAAACACGATCAAAGTCTAACGAGGAATCAATTGAACGCCCGGCCTTTGCAGGTTCCACGGTTGACGTAAAAAATCCCAGGATTAGATGGAGATGATCGCAAGATTCTGAAGTTGTTAGAGCAAGCCTATATCAACCCGTCCGAAGAGGTTAAGTTACGTTCTCGTTCCAGTCCACAATTGTTGTTTCAAGTGCGTGGCCGCGATGGCCAATTGTGGAACGCGACTTGCAACTTATTGAACGCTCGTTTAGATGGTCGAGCGACGGAAATGAGGGCAAGGTTGGACTTGCGCTCCGCGATAACCCGTCTGCACCAACTTCACCATTACCCGGATAATTTCGTCGCCCGATGGTTGTGGACGTTGGCTGCGGATGCCACAAGTCTGATGTTGGTCTTTTGGGGCATCTCGGGCGTGATTATGTGGTGGCAGATCAAACCCACTTGTCTCGTTGGCGTCAGCGGACTTAGCATTGCCGCCGTGATCGCTTTTCTTGTCATATCTGGTACGTTAACGGAACTAGGATTTGGCCCGCCGCGCTCCTCACGAGGCGCTTCAATAGAGCGGAACGACAGAAACAATCAAAGGGGCATGATATTGGATGGGAAATCCGTTTCAACGAATGCCTTAGGGGAATTGCCAACGGAAGGCTCCTGAAACCGAAGCGAACGAATTGAGTTCAGAAAACGGTGATTGGGGGTGTGCTTGGATAGTTTAAGGCACGGTCGAATCGTTCTCCGCCGAAATTTGTGGCGATTCTTTTGCCTTTTTGTTAGGGATTGCCTAAAAACGTCTTGTTTGTCTATGATGAGGCAGTTCTGGTTGGGATGAAGGTTTATATCGACGGGAATTTTTTGGATCGGAAGGACGCGAAAGTTTCGGTGTTCGATCATGGGTTGTTGTACGGCAACGGGGTTTTTGAGGGGATTCGCGCTTACAACGGGCGAATTTTCCGGTTGCGCGAGCATGTGGAGCGTTTGTTTCGGTCGGCGAAGGCGATTTTGTTGCCGATTCCAGCGTCGATGGAGGAGATGTGCGAGATTGTGCGATTGACTTGCGCCGAGAACGGAATCGAAGACGGATATGTTCGACTGTTGGTGACGCGCGGCGAGGGGAGTCTGGGCTTGGACATCGAGAGCTGCAAACGTTCTTCTATCATCGTGATTGCCGGTGCGATTCGGCTGTATCCACCGGAATATTACGAAAGAGGATTGCGCATCGCAACGGCCTCTACGACGCGCAACTTGCAGAATGCGGTGAACCCGGCGATCAAGTCGCTCAATTACTTGAATAACGTTTTGGCCAAGATTGAGGCTGGCATTGCGGGCTGCGAGGAGGCGATTTTGTTGAACGCCGAGGGGTTTGTGGCGGAATGCACCGGCGACAATTTGTTTATCGTGAACGAACGAAAACTTTATACGCCGCCATTGGCGGCTGGCGCGCTTTACGGAATCACGCGAAAGGTGGCGATTGAGCTGGCCCGAGAGTCAGGACTGGAAGTGGCGGAGGAAAACCTATCGCGCTACGACGTCTTTGTGGCGGACGAATGTTTTTTGACAGGCACGGGGGCGGAAATTGTGCCGGTTGTGGAAGTGGATCGGCGAAGGATTGGGGAAGGGGTTCCTGGTCCGGTGACTCGGCGGTTGATGGATGATTATCACGATTTGACGCGTTCGACGGGCGATCTAATTTCGGGAAGAAAACAATAAACTGATGGCCGACGTTTCTCTATTTCTATTGCGGACGGGCCGATAACTGGGAGCGAAGTATGCTTTGCAATGTTTGCGGAAAGAACGAGGCCAAGGTGCATTTGTGCCAGATAGCGGAGGGCAAGACCACTAAGGTAGATCTTTGCGAGTCTTGCGCCAAGGAGAGGAGAATTGACGATGCCTCTCTGGTGTCCGACTTGATAAGCGGGATCCAGGGAAAGAAAACGACCCTCCTGCCTTCGAGCGGCGACGAGACGGGGATCCGTTGCCGTGTTTGTGGATACACTCAGTCCGACTTCAAAAAAACAGGAAGGTTGGGTTGCGCCCATTGTTACAAAGCCTTTGAGGGAAAACTGAAGAAAATTCTCAAATCCATGCATCCGGCGGTAAGCCACGTCGGAAAAACGCCCGAGAAAATCAAGACCAAAAAAATTCCCCAAAAGTTGAAAGCCCGTTCCCTCCAATTACAGGAGCAATTGAAACGCGCAGTAAAGCGCGAGCAATTTGAAGAAGCCGCCATCCTGCGAGATGAGTTGAAGGCGGTTCGCGAAGAAATTCAAAAACTTTCTTTCCCCCAGGAATCAACGACAAGTAAGGAGAAATAAAATGTCGTCCAAACTGATTGAATTTTTGAAACCGCCGGAGGATTGCGTCCGTCGCGGCGATCCCGTGAACAATTGGGACAAGATCATCCTAACAAGCAGGGTTCGTTTAGCGCGGAACCTGGATCGTCTGCCTTTTCCCGGCCGCTCCAAAAGAACCCAACAAGTGGAAGCCTTGGAAACACTGCTCCCCGCAGTCACCGGCCTTCCACCTATGAAAAACGGAGCTCATGAAACAATGGGCAAGCTGAACTCGATCGACAAGGAGATTCTTGTCGAACGCCACTTAATTAGCCGAGAACACAAAGCCCGCGGCGTTGGAAGCGCGGTGGCTCTGAGCAGCGACGAGGAAATCAGCGTGATGATCAACGAAGAAGATCATTTGCGCATGCAAGCCATCCTACCCGGCCTTCAAGTAAAGGAAGCCTGGAAGCGAATGAACTCCTTCGACTCCCTGCTGGAAAAGCAAATTCCCTACGCCTACTCCTCCCAATACGGTTACCTCACGGCGTGTCCCACCAATGTGGGCACCGGAATTCGAGTGAGCGCAATGTTGCACCTGCCAGGATTAGTTCTTGCCGACCATGTCAACCAGACGATTAACGCGGCGAACCGAGTAGGAATGACCGTCCGCGGACTTTACGGCGAAGGCACCGAAGCACTGGGAAACGTCTTTCAAGTGTCCAACCAAAGCACACTCGGCGTGTCCGAGTCCGAAATCGTCGAAAAACTCAAAAAAACCGTGCTACAAATCGTCGAAAAAGAAGAAGACGCTCGCCAAAAACTTTGCCAAACCCAAGAAAAAAGGCTTCGAGACTACATCGGACGAGCCTACGGAAATCTTTCCTACGCCCACGTAATTTCATCTAAAGAAACAAAAAACCACCTTTCCCTACTGAGACTTGGAGTGGACTTGAACTTATTTCCCGCCGAGCATCGCGCATTAGTGGATGAACTACTCCTCGTGACCGAGCCGGCCCACATCCAAAAACAAGCAAAAAGCAAAAAAAACTCCGGAGAACGAGATGCCTTGCGGGCGACAATCCTCCGCAAACGACTAGCGGCCGTAAAGCCGCCGGACAACTGCAAACTCGGAACCTGACCACTTACCCCAAATCACCTTGTCTCGCTTGAGTTTGACTTTCCTAAACCTTTGAAAAACCGGAGGCTTCTTTAATAAGACGGTTTCCGTTCTCTCCGCCTCTCCTAACAAATGGACAAACAAGAGAGAAAAATCATTTCGCAAAAGCGCGGCAACACGGCACATTGAAACATACAGCCCAACCACCAATGTACTCCCAAGTCTTTGACCAAGACCGAACCGCAAACAAGCGCTATCACGGCCACCTCCAAAAAGAAATCAGAGCGAAAGTGAAAAGAAAACAAAAAGAAGAAAGCCAAAAATTGATGCCAGAACACCGACACTCTTTTCTCCAAAGACAACACAACAAGAGCAAACCGAGAACGAATAGTCGCATCATATATTATTACAAATTTTGGACGCCGCCATCGTCTCTTGACTCATAACCCGACTGAACGCCAAGAGAGGGACTTTGACCCGGAAACAACATCGCGCACAATCCAGAAAAGTTCCATGCTTGCCTAAAAGAATTAGCGAAAAAGGCGGAGGAAGAGAAAGTCGGAAACGAGGCTAAACTGGACGAGTTCTATAGCAGAGGCGGGAAGTTCACTGAAGAGAGACTCCAAGAAGACCGACTCTTTGTTGAGATGGAAAAGGCCGTGGAAGAAGCCGGAAAGCCCGCTCTTGAGATTATGAAACAACGGCGGATTCGGATTAATCACAACTTACTACAAGGTTTTTAGAGTAGTCAATATGGCTATTTGCTGGAGTTTGAGCGCGGGCCTATCCCATCTTCGAAGAAGAAAGACTCGGCGTCAACCTGCTTCGAATTGCCGACAGCTTCAATACCTTAGAAAGTTACAAAGAAGACAGCCTTCAAGACCTCAACAAACTGCATCGGTATTTCAAAGGGGGAATTGAAGGGAGGCGAGGCAATCATCCCTATACCAATAAACAATTCTTAGAGAGAAGTTTTCATTGGTTAGTTAACATAATTACTTTTGAATGCAACTTAATGCCCGGCAAGACACCGCCAAGTCCAGAAGCAAGCGAATCGGATAGCAAAGCGCTTAGTGGAGGAAACTCCCGCGGAAGGTCTTTTCAGCATGGACGTCGAGTTTGGGTATTGGCACGACGTCGAACGGGAGATGCAACTGAGACAAACCCTGCTTGCCCACTAGCTTTGTCCATTTAAGTTTGTCATTTGGGGAGAGGGTTGAACCTTGAACTGCCGTTTGTTGTGTTTGTGATTTCTGGTTCATTTCAGCTACGCCTTTGAGGGACTGAAATTCGTCACCAGGCAAGTTTTGAAACATGGACGATATGTCAGATCTCTTTATTGATAATTAAGAAGTGAAACTCCCTTCAACTTTCACAACCTTTCCTAAACCTTCCGCCTCGACCGCAGTTTGAATTCCCAACATAAAACCTCGTCCAGTGCTTTTCTTATCTTTCGTTTTCCTCAAACCGTGAACAATCAAACCCCAAAAACCGCTCTCATCTCTACCGTTTTTCAGTATGGATCTATCTGGAAGTTTTCTAGTTTTGAGCCACATGTAATTATAGAACGCTGCCCAAGCGGATATAAGTTTTGAAAATCTTTGGTCGTCCAGAAAAGTTGGGAGGAAACGATTCGTTTTCTCCAACGCAATCGATAATTCAATTAAGTTTATCTGGATGGTTTGTCTCTGGGTTGGGTGTTTATGGGGAGGGATGTTAGTTAGATTGCAAGGGGTGTGTTTTGGGGGCGTTGTTTGCCGCCGTGAACGGATGGCTCCGCGCACCATTTGGCGGCGAGTTGGCGGACGGCTTTGTAAGTGGTTTCCTCAAAGCCAAGCAGATCGCATATTACTTGTTTGTCCAGCAAGGCGCGGGTTTCATCGGCATTGGCAAGGTAAGCGGGCAGGAAATGTTTGTTTTTGAACTCGTCAAAGATAGCTTTGGCTTGCTGGATTTGCTCTTCACTCAATTTGCTAAAATCTAATACCGGCAAGGTTTCGGCGGCGCGGATAGTGGTTTGCGCTCTGCCCGGATGTTGGCGGTTGGCATGCCACCAGAAGAGGAGCAATCCTAATGTGCTGTTGCCCCAAATCGAGAAAGCGTAATCCCAATCTTTCTTGGGAAAGTTCACATTCGGCCATGCGCTTCCGCCGATGCATTTGCGTTTGGTGAAGGCGACGGCGAGAGGTTGGGAGATGAGGCTGAACGGCAGGTTGAGATGCGCGCGGC
Organism: Limisphaerales bacterium; assembly: GCA_965203425.1. Classification (GTDB taxonomy): domain Bacteria; phylum Verrucomicrobiota; class Verrucomicrobiia; order Limisphaerales; family AAA164-E04; genus UBA2970. The sequence continues at coordinate 3,148,743 of OZ241891.1, forward strand.
CGGCGGTCTTCCAAATTCTAGCGGCTTTGTCTTCCATTCCCGGACGGACTTTCATTCGGCTATCGGGTTCGCAGAGGAGTTTGTTCTCTTTTTCGCAATCGTGACTCCAGAGAGCCGTGTAAGTTTCGGTTGGTTTGGGGATGCATTTGTGGACTTCGAACGGGCCGCGGGGAAGCCGGGTTTGATTGGGTTTGTCGGCGCGGATGCGGGTAGCGGGGCCGTTGATGTCGCGATGAACGAATCCTAGTTTCGCTATCTCCCCCAGCTTGGCTGTTTTCAAATCTAACTGTTCCGGTTGGGCGGGCAGTCGGAGTTTGGATTGCGTCAATGCGTAGGCGGTTTGGATGAGTTCAAAGTCTTGGATGCGGACGAGATTCCATTTCGGGTCGCTTTGTTGGACGGGCGCGGTGATGGCTTCGCCCATTTTCTCGCCTTGCTTGCCGCCGCAATCGATGTCGGTGCCGCCAAACGGGCCGTCTTCTAATCCGCGTTTGGTTTTCTTGGCAATCAGTTCTCTGGCGGTTTCTCCCGCCGCCGCGAGTTTGTCGGGGCGTTGACGCAAAGAAATGAAACGGGTGGGGTTGTCGGAGCGAGAAGGAATGGAATCGCTTTTCTTTCTGGCGATGACGAGGCAGTCGGCCATTGAAGTATCTGCGGAGAAGGCGATGTCGTAGCTTTTGGGAGTGGCAAGGCTGATGACTTCGATGTCTTCGTAATGTTTGGCAAAGAGCGTGCGCAATCCTTTCCACGACAAACCGGAGGCAACAGAAAGAGGCAAGACGAGGGCGATGACGCCGCCGGGCTTGAGTTTCTTGTTTGCCAAAGCGGCGAAGACAGAGGCGAGGCCGGCGTTGCCGTGCCAGCAAGTGCCTTTGCCGAGCGTTTTAATCCGTTTTCCCATTTCGTCCATGTCTAAATCAGAGGCGCCAAAAGCGGCGACAGCGGGATTGATAATGTCGACCAGCTCCTCGCCGCTGTGGTTGGTGGGGCAAGTAAAAGGCGGGTTCATGATGATTAGGTTGAGGTTGTTTCGCACATCGACACGGAGAAGGTCTTCGCCTTTGCCGCCAGTTTGTTTGTCGGGGTCGCCGGTATGCACTAAGACCGGTTGTTTGACGGATCCCAAGAATTCCAGCGAGCCAATCTTTACTTCTTTGTCTTTTTGCCGGCCAAAAGGCATGGTGTAAATGCGGGAGCGGTCGTAGATTACATCGGGATATTTCCCCGACAAAACCGACGCCGTCAAGTGCGTGGCAAAAGGCAGAACATCAAAGCCCATCAGAACTTTCTCCATCATGGCTTGGTGCAGGTCTGATGGTTTGCCGCCGGTTCGTTCGTAGCGGTTGGCGATTTGGTCATACACGGCGGACAATAACGCGCCGGTGCCGCAGGCAAAGTCGGCAATCTTTAACTCTCCGATTTTATCGGCGTCGCTCCAATCGACGTCTTTCATTTTGGCAACGGCTATTCTTGCGAGCAGAGCGGCGGAGGTGGGCAGAGTGTAGAAGGCGGCCAGATATTTGCGGTCAATGATGAGTTTTTGGAAGACGTGGCCGGTCAAGTCGTTTTCATACAGCAGGCCGTCTTCGTGGATGCGCTCGGCGGCGGCGGCAAGTTTTTCAAGGATGGGGCTGGCTTTGTGGGCGGGCAGGAGGCGGAGGATGTCTCTGGCGGTGGCAAAGATTGGCCAGTAGTTGATGTCGAGGATTTTCTTCCAAGCGGTCAATGCTCGTTGTTTGCGGTCTGCGTATCGGCGAATGTCGTGGACGAGCGGGATGTTTTTTTTGGGATATGCGGGGGCGATGCGTTCTTGGAAGATGAGCGCGTTGGCAATCATGGCGCCGGCGATGCGGCGGGTTTGCGTGTTTTTGCGTTCGAGCCTCTTGTCTTTGGGGAGATTCTTGGCTGTGGGGTCTTCGCTGAGTTGGAGAGTATTGAAGATTTTGTCGGTCAAAGAATAGACGCTGGTGAATTGCAACACGGAGACGGCTTCGTCAATACTCTCGCGCAAGTCTTTGGCGCATTTTTTGAAGGCGCTTTCGGGGACGTCGACTAAATGGATGAGGTCGGCTAAATCGGAGACTGAACCTTTGAGCCAGCCGGTTGTCGGGAAGCGTCCTTTGTTGGGATAAAGGGCGCAATATTCCAATTGGCGGGTTGTTTCTAACACTTCGTCTATTTTCTTGGCTTGCGCTAGCTTTTTGGGATAGCGCACAGCGATGGCCGCTTCAATGGGATGTGGTTGGCCGAGAACCTCATTGCGGCCAGGCTCTTCGAAGTAGCGATAGGCATCTTCTTCCACATTGCGCGCCGGCAGGTATTCCGCTTCAATGACTACTGGCGAGCGTCCCTTTGCCGTAATCACTATGTCCGGCTGCATGGCGGGGTGGTCTTTGATGATTTGGGTCGATTCAGCGTCCGTTTGACGGCCATGCATGACCCGCTCAATCAGCTTGCTGAGAGCGCCATTGGCGATCCTTTCGTTTTTATGAGGTGCGTCCATGATTTTCTATTTAGAAAATTGCGAGCTGTTTAATCTGCGCCTCTGACGGTGATTCTTCAAGCCCGAAGATAGGAAGATGGGATTATCGGAGTGAGCGGAATCCTATTCCCAAGCCTGCTGTTTTCGTTTTATATCGATTCCCATGCAGATTCTGTCTTCCATGGCGGCGACCATTGTGGAACCGCTACCCAAATACGGGTCAAGCACTAATCCCTTCGGTGGGCACAGCAAGCGGATCATCTCTCGAATCATACGAACGGGAAATATCGCCGGGTGGCCGTTTCCGGGGAGATTTTCGACGGGGCTTTCAATGACGTCTCGTTTCATTGGCTGACCGGAGATGCGTATGATGGTGAATCCATCTCTGTCGATGTGCATTTTGCGTCCGCCCGCTTGTCCTCCGTAGGCCGGGGCGTGGATGCCGCGGATTTTCATGCGGAAGCTGTGAATTGCGCCGCTGTGAACTTCGGCGATGATCTCGTCTAATGCTGTGTGGGCCATAGCTCGTTCTTTGGGATTTAGGGCGGCAGTTTTGAGGAGTTTTCTATAACGGCTTCCTAATTTGTTTGTAGGGGCGCGGCGGTGTGGTCTTTCTTTGCTTGGTTGAAAGACGGCTCGGTTATGGTAGTAGTTAGAGCCAAGGGCGAAGTGAAAGAGTGGTTCCGTGCTGTTGGTCAATCGTCGAGTGAATTGGTGGGGCGCCGGGTTTTGTTTTATCCAAGTAACGTCATTGACAAGCCGTAAGCCGAACTCGCTAACGGTTCTGAGGGCGAATTGGTAGGGAATGAGTTGCAATCTTCCAGCAATGATTTTGTCGCCTATATTGTATACAATGTTGCCTGTAGGTTTTGTCACTCGTGTAACTTCCCTGAGTGTTGCGATAATGTTGTCCAGATATTCGCCGATTGTGTTTTCATTGCCTTGCCCGGAAGAGGAGTATTCCCGTTGTTGAAAGTAAGGGGGCGAGGTAATGGTTAGGTCGACGGAGTTGGGAGGAAGGTTGGGGAGAACGTCTAAGTTGTCTACGCAGCTTATGGTGTATTTCTCATTTATAGTGTTGGCGGCGGGGTGTGGATTGTCTTTGGCTGTTTGAGGAACAATAGCGGGAGGCTGTTTTGTGTGGCACAGTTTTTTCTTAGCGCGGTTCATGGACTCGGCCGTGAGGGAGTTTTAGGGGAGTATGGAGGTGTGTAGGCGGTTGTTTTGCGGGAGGTTTTTTTCTTCGAATTCGCCGCACCAGCCTTTGATTTCCGCGTCGTTGAAGATTTTGCCGATGACGCGTCGCAGCAGTCCTTTGAGGCTGGGGTTTTCAAGTTCGCGCAGGGAGCGGATGGCTTCTTCTTTGTAGGATTGCAGCAATTCTTCGGCGCGTTGGACGGCGCCGAGTTTTCGGCAGAGGGCTTCGATTTCCTCTGAGTTGGGCGGATCGGTTTGTCTCCGCCAGATTTTTTCGAGCATGGTTTTTTCGTTGTCTCGCGCGTTTTGGTAGGCGATAGCGAGTGGCAGGCTGGGGCGCAGTCCGGCGATGTCGTTTGTGTTGTCGCCGGCGCTTAGGTCGTTCAAGTCGTCTCGGATTTGGTAGGCGATTCCCAAGGCTTCGCTGTAGCGGGATAAGGTTTTTTGCACGGCTTTGTATTCTTGGATTCCGGCGGAGATTATTCCTAGTTGTAGGGCGACTTCGAAGGCGGGCGCGGTTTTACGGCGAAATATGTCCAGCACGGTTTTGGTGGAGAGTGGTTTGGGTTGTCTCGCCCAGCATAGTTCCGCTCCTTGTCCTTGGCATAGGCGGCGTTGGCCTTCGGCGGCAACTTGCAACATTAGGGCGCGTTGTTCGGCGGAGGCGTTGCTGGAGGCTAATAGCCGATAGCCTTCGCCGATGAGTAGGTCTCCGGCGTTGATGGCGACAGGAACGCCGTGTTCTTCGTGCAGTGTTTTTTCTCCGTAGCGTTGGGCGTCGTTGTCTTCGATGTCGTCGTGGATGAGGGAGGCTTTGTGGAAGCACTCGACGGCGACGCCGATTTTGCGGATGCCGGGGGGCAAGTCTGCGCCGGGTTCTGCTTGGAGGGATTGGAACGCGGCGGCGGCAAGGAAGGGACGCCAGCGTTTGCCGGCTCGCATCAGCCAGTTGCGGGAGAGGATTTCCGTTTGGCCGTCGGCGCTTCCCATAGTGAGGTCTAATGTGGCGGGGCTGAACCAAAATTCGACGTCTTCTCGCAAATCGCCTAGGTTCATTCGGCGGGCGCGATCGTCGCCGGACAAGTGGATGTAGTCCCAAATCCAATCCAAATCCACGGTTGTGTCGATGCAATCGTCTTGGAGCAGGGGAATGGCCACTCCGGGAATGGCTGCTGCTTCCATGTAGGGGAAGGCTCGTTCGAGAACGCTGATGCAGCTGACGCCGACGATGGCTTCGATTTTGCCGGTTTGAATGAGCGACATCACAATGGCGGATCCTTCGGCAACTAGAACCGCGTAGCCCAGTCGTTCCGCTTCTGTTTGCAAGTCTTGAATGGAGCATAGTCCGCAGGACTTGCAAAGCAGGCCAAATTCGTCAAAGGGCGCCGGGCAGCGGCTTTCGACTCGCAGGCACTTTGGGAGGAGGAGTAGGCGGCGATGGTAAGGAACGGCGGCGAGGGGTTCTCTCCACATCTCGTTGTTGATTAGAACGCCGAGGTAGTCTCGGTAAGCGGGATTGAACTGGTTTTCTCGAATCAACCGGTCCGCGTGCTTTTTCAAGTCTTCCACCGGCAGGGGAGGCACTGGGTTTTGCTCGGCTACATAACAGCGAACCGCCAATAGCGCTTGGTTTCGTTCTTCCGGCGTTTGCGGCAGGTTTTTCTTGGGCGGCCTGAATTTTTGCTGAGGCACCGGACGGGGCAGGATTAATTCCGTGGAGGACATTTGAGTTCTTAAGGTGAGGTTTTACGGTTTCTGGACAACTTGCTTGCGATGGAGATGGCGCGAATCTTCGGCATCCGCGCCGAGAATGGACTTTGGGAACTTTGCGGGCGCGTTCTTTGCAGCGGCCGACAGAAAGCGGGGCGCATTCGCCGTCAAATTCCGATAGGCTTGGAAGTCGTTGAACCAAAAGCGTTTCGCCCAGCGATACATCCAGTGTCGTTCGGGAATTTCTTCGCCGGGAAGCCATTGGCTAAAACGCGGCTTCATTGCCTCTAATTCTTGCATGGCGGTTCCCCGAACGGTGGTGTCTTTGGCGCCGTGTTTCTCGACCAAGGATTTGATCAAGTCCGGCCGTTCTAACACAACGCAACCCCGCGTGGCTTCGGCGGATAGTTTGCGGAAGTCCGACAGAAAGGCTGAATCGCGGATGGTTTCGTAGACGCCCCGGCGGTCGTGTATGGAATCGGCGGCAAATTGAATGATGGGGCACGGTTCGATGTCGCCTCGCGGGCTGACGTGATGGCTGACTCCGTTCGCCATAGGGCACAATGCCCGCCCTTGGTCGTCGTAGTAGGCGTCGATGATTCCAATCGGCATCTTCGCCCGCATTTCCACAATGAAGCGTCGAACGTCGAGCAACTGATTTCGCGTCAAGCCCAGTTGATCGTTTCGCTCAGGCCCCACCGGACGATAACTGTGAAACCAAACGTAATGGACGCCGCGGCGGATTAATTCTTCGAGCCAAGCTTCTTGAAGCAGGTCGTCGATGTTTGATTGGCAGACGCTGGTGGCCACGCCGGTGAGCAGTTTGTGTCGGAGGGCGTTTTCTAATCCTCGAAGCGTTTTGTTTAGAACGCCCTTTTTGCCTCGCCGTTGGTCGCTAACCGCTTCGCGGCCTTCGATGCTGATCAATGGCGTCGCATTTCCCAATGCCCGCAGGCGGTCCGCCGCTTTGTCGCTAATGAACTGGCCGTTGGTGAAAATCTGAAAGTAGCAATCCGGATGCGCGGCCAAAAGGTCGAACAACTCCGGATGCAGAAACGGTTCTCCGCCCAGAATTCCGAAGAAGACGTTGCCGTGTTTTTTGGCCTCGCCAATCGTTTGATTCATGGTTTTCAAGTCTAATTGACTGCGGGATGCCGTGACGTCCACCCAACAGCCTTGGCAGCGGAGGTTGCAACTGTTGAGGATGGAAAGGTAAAGAAACGGAGGAAAATACTCGCCTTTCTTGATTCGACGTTTGAACCGCTCGACGGAAAGCATCCCGCGAACGCCGAAGTGCCAGGCGAATTTCCACAGACACTTTGCGTCCGCAGTGCGCAGGATGCGAAAGGCAAGTTGAGTCAACATAGACGGAATTTATCTTGCGGTTTTGGTTTTTTGCAAACGAAATGGATTCACGCCGACCGTCGTTTCAGCCAGAGATCGGCGGCCAATTCAATCGCGCGCAGGCCGGCGGCGATTTTCCTCAAGTCAATAGCGCGGTCGCGCCAAGAAAACTGGAACACTTCGGGGTCTAAACTTCGCAGGAAAATGTCCTGTCGATACTCGGAGGTGGATCCTCGCGGCATGATGTTCATGCCAATAAAATGGAAATGATCCAAGCCGTCCAGCCAGAGGCGGAACTGCGCGGCACCAGATTCGGCAAAGGCGGCCAAGCCGGAGGTTTTCAAAGCAGAGTCTTCGGGGATTTTTAGCGCTTTGCGCAGAGCGTCACCGTCTTTGGCATCGTCTGTGCCGGCCGGCCAAAGGAACTGCGCCGTTTGGTGCGCCCGGTCCAGCAAGGCGTGAACGTAGAAGAAAGTCTTCTCCAAGTCCATGCCGTTCAAACCGGCCCGCAAACTTTGCCACGCAATTTTGCCAAACCGGCATTGTTGGCGAACTTCTTCCACGATCTTGGCGAGACGATGCTGCTCCATACGGGTCAAATTTTCTCTTCCTGCGGATGGTTCGACATCCGGGCGGCTTCCGCCTTTGCGGACGCTTCTTGGGCGCGACGCTGAATTTCTTCCGGCGCCGGAAGCGACATTAACACTTCTTCCGGCACGTCTCCTGCCTGCGCCAACTTCACAAGGCACTTCTTCCTCTCGTTGAGAGCTTTGTCGGGGTTTCGCTCTTTGGAAAACCGGGATTTCGCCTTCTCGCTTCGATCCCGCAGCATTTGATACACGTCGCCGCCGAGGAGGGATGAGATGTCGATTTTCATTTTCTCGCGGTTCAAGTCGGCGGGGTTGACGCGGTCGCCGTTGATCGGCCCGCTCCGATATTTGGGAAACATGATCGCCGCTTCCGGGCAGACCCGCGAACAAGCCGGGCAGTTGGTTTTACAACTGTCGTTGTTTTGCACTTGTAGCCGGTTTTCGCCGTCCACGCCGTAAACGCCAAACAAACAAAAACTGAGGCACTGCATGCAGTTGGTGCAACGCTCATAGTCGATTACCGGAAACCAAGGCTTCCAAGCGCCGTGATGGAAAGCGCCCAGCTCTTCCCGCCTCGAACGGACTACGGACGCAACGGATTCAGGGTCTTGATCGCCTATGTCCGCCACACCTGCCTCGGCGCCAACAAAGGCCGGCGCTGCGCCGTCTTGGAATCGTCCCAGCACAAAATGCGCCGTCCGGCCGGCCGGCGCCGCTGCAAACCGTTCATTCGTCCGCGTCACGGCAAACCCCTCCGCCAACAACGCCGACACGGTTCGGTAACAAAACTCCGCGTCCAGCGGCTTGCTTCCCTTGCCTTCGTAAAGAATTACCTGCAAGGACCGACTCTCAACCAAACTCATGCGCTTCCTTTCTTGAATTGTTGGAACCGGCCGCCGGCGGGCGGTTGTCTTCCGGCAAGTTCGGACACAGAGGCTCATCCAACAAAGCCGCCGCCGCTTCCTCCGCCGACTCCGTCCGCATGTTGACGACTTGCGTCTGCTTCGGCGGCAACGCGGCGTTTCCTGCCGCAAAAAGCCATTTTACCGCGCGGGGAAAGCAGGCGGCAATTTTTAACGAACCTCCGCCCGCCAAGTGCGACAACATCGGATCTTTCCGAGCGGACATCTCGCACAAATCGGCCACGGCGTCAAAAGAGGTGCCCGAATCGCACAGCTTTCGAAGCACGTTTTCCTTCGTGCTTCGGGGAACCACTTGGGCGTAGGTGCAGTTGCAATACAAAATTCTCGTGTCTTCAGCCATGTGTCGCGCCGAAAAGCATGGAGGAAAAATCGCCGTTTGCCAACCCCATTTTTGTGTCAAAGATTGACGGCGGCCAAACGATCCCGATGCGTCGGCTTCGGCCTGCCCGGCCGAAACCGCTCTAAATCTTCTATCTCCAAGGCAATCACGCACTTTTGCCCAACCGTTTCCAAAGCAGATTGCGCAATGTCTTTCAGCGTTTCCGGCTCCGCCTCCGCCCGCAGATTCAAAATCAACTGCCCCGACCGCATCGCGCCTTCCAACTGTTGCCCCAGCTCGGGGACAACGTCATTTCGCACCAAGTGGATCGCGGCCAGATTATTCCAATCGGCGGCCGGCGCCAAAGTCATCTTGAGATGGGCAACTTCAGCCTGCGCATCCCGCAACCGTCGCTGCATCTCTTCGGCGATCTCCTGCAACAGATGGTTGCCGTCAAACTCTTTCCCGGCGCCAACCGCAATCGTCGCGTTCAGCCAACCCAACAATGCCTCTCCATCCGCGTAAACGTCGTAGTCCAACTCCATCGTCGGCTCTTTGGGTTGGACTTCGCCGGTCACAATTTCAAACCACTCCGCCAAGCCCTCTCCCTGCCGGGCGGAAACAGCCAGCACTCGCGCCCGCGGAAATTCTTCTCTCAAACGTTCCTTCAACCGTTGCAGCGCGTCGGCCTCCAGCAAGTCGGTTTTGTTCACCACAATCAGGTTGGCTTCTTCCAGCTGTTTCCGATAGATATAAACCACCTTTGAGGAAAAACGGCCGCCCTCGGCCAATCCCAGCACTCGTTGCGCCCGAATCGGATCCACCAGCGTCGAAAGCGGCGCAATCTGAAAATGGTCGCCGTAAATCCGCCGCAACGGATACGCCACCGTCGCCGCCAAATCCGTGCAACTGCCCACCGGCTCGGCCACAAACACTTCCGGCCGAGTCGATTCCGTCAAACGCTTGGCCGCCTCCAACAACGAGTCAAATCGACAGCAAAAACAGCCCCCCGCAATCTCCTCCGTGGCGTATCCCGCCGCGCGCAAGGCCGCCGTGTCCACTAGTCCGCTTCCTTGATCGTTAGTGATCAGCCCCGTCTTGCACCCGCGGGCGGCCAGATGTTTTGCCAATTGAGACACCGCCGTCGTCTTGCCGGCGCCCAGAAAACCCCCAATCATAATATATCGCGCCGCCGGCCTTCCCGAAGAATGCCTAAAATCCGTCATCGTCGTCATTGCTTACTGCTTTCCCTCTAACTTTTGCTTTTCCAGCATCTTGTCAATCGTCGCGTCCAAAACCCCCGAATACGCCGACGCGTCCAAACATCGCGCCTCAGGCTCGCCTCGAACCTCATACAGCCAGCCTTCGCCATAAGGTTGGCTAGACACTAGCGAAATCTCCTCCCGCAAACGCGGATTGCTCCGCACAAACACCCCCAGAGCAATGGCGTAAACATCCGAAATCGCCTTAAACCCTTCCACCCAGCCCAAAATCTGCCCCGGCTTCACCTCCGCTCCAGCCTCCACCTCAAACTTATGCTCCACCATTTCTCCCAACATCCGCGTCGCAAACTTTGTGAACCCCACCCGACAAAGCCCCCCGCCAAGCCTCCTCGCCCAACCGTGCGACGGACTAAACACCGCCTCCACCGGCAGATGTGTCGCAAAGTGAGAGCGCTTGTAAAAAATCGTTTTGCCAGCCTCCAAAGCCACTCCTGCCAAAACTACCCGCCGTTCGGCAAAAAGGAAAAGCCCAATCTTGCCCCCACTCGTCAATTTCCGACACCTCCCACAATAAAAAGGCTTGATTTCGGCACCCAAATTCGCAATACAAAACACCCAAAAAATCATGCCGACATACGAATATCTCTGCGGCCAATGCGGCCATGAATTCGAAGTCTTCCAATCCATGAAAGACAAAGCCCTCGCTGTCTGCCCAAAAACCATTTGCCCAAAAAAACCATGGAGGCAAGGCCCGGTCAAACGCGTCATCAGCGCCGGCGCCGGACTCCTCTTCAAAGGAAGCGGCTTCTACATCACCGACTACCGAAGCGAAGGCTACAAAAAAGCCGCTAAAAAAGACTCCGAAACCGCCCAATCCAAAACCACCACCAAAAAAACCAAATCCAAACCCGGCAAAAAAGCCGTCCCGGATGCCGCCAAAAAAACCAACGACCCCAATGCCTAACCCCAACTTTATCCCGCGCCGTTTCTCCCGCACCTCTCGCCACCGCGCCGCCGCAACCACGTTCCTCCCCTTCCCCGCGCTTTGCCTAGCCGCAACCCTCTCCGCCGCAGACTTCCGCACCGTCGAAAGCCGCTCCGGTCAATTCCTCCTCCGCTGCCGCGAGCCATTCTCTCCGCCCTCCCTGCGCGAAGACGAAAAAGCCGCCGGCCTCATCACCCTCACCCCCGAACTTGCCGCCATCTCCGCCGAGCGCATCAAAGAAAACCTCTTGCAACTGCTCGGCGCCCCAGACCACTGGCGAGGCAAAATCCGCTTCCACTTCCACCCCGGCAAACCCAACCCCAACCTCTTTCAAGTCCGCTCCGCCCGCTTCTCCAACGGTTGGACATACCAAGTCTCCCTTAGCCCCAAAATCCGCCGCCAAACCTGGCTCCGAAACTGCATCGCCCTCCTGCTCCTTGAAATGGGCAACCGCCTCGCCGGCGAGCAATCCGTCGAAATTCCCTTCTGGCTCATCGACGGCATCGCCACAGAACTGCGACACTCCGCCCTCCTAGACATCAGCCCCAGCCACGCCGAACGCCTTCGACTCGGCACATCCAATCCCAAACCCGCCTTCCCCAACCAACTCTACCAAGATGCCCTCCTCTCCACACGCCGCTGGCTCTCCCAAAACCAGCCCGCCAGCGCCTCCGAACTTTTTTTCCCCGAAGACCAACACTTGCGAGGCCCAAAAAAACAACTCTTTGCATACTCCGCCCACCTCTTCTTTCGCCGCCTCCTCAACCTCCGCGCTGGCAAATCCAGCCTCCGCCAGTTCCTCAGCGCCCTCCCCACACGCCTCAACTGGCAACAAGCCTTCTTCCCCAGCTTCGAACCCCACTTCCAAAAAATGCTCGACGTCGAAAAATGGTGGGCAGTCACCCTAACCGACTTCCTCACAAACCCCTACTCCGCCCCGCTCGACCCCAAAAAGTTTGAAATCGCCTCCCGCCCCCCCGAAGAAACCTTCGATCAACTCGAACAACTCTTCTCCCTGCCCGCCCTCGTCGGACGCCAAAGAAACCAAATCGCCCAACGCGAACACTTCTCCCTCCAACAAGCCATCGCCCAATGGAACTACGCCGACCAAAAACCCGCTCTCGAACAAATCGTCCACCGCCTCGACATCCTCGCCATTTACGCCCATCCCCAACTCGCCACCCTCATCCTCGACTACCAAAAAGCCCTCCGCAACTACCTCTCCCAACGCAACCAAGCCAACCGCCCAACCCCCTCCACCAAACGCCCCCTATCAATTCGCCAACACCCCAAACACATCGTCCAAAAAACCCAACAAAAACTCAACCAACTAGACGCCCAACGCCGCCAACTCTCCACCCCGCCAACACAAACAAAAGAACCCCAAACGACCAACTCGTTAAAACAAACAAAAACGCTTCCACCACAACTCTGACAAAACAGCCTCGCAATAACCCTTTACATATTCGCAATCCCATCCACTTCCTCTCTAAAAGTCAGCAACACAACCCAGCAAATCAATTTAGCAAGACTCTCTCCACATTTAATCACCAGAACAAACCCTTTTGCCTCGACTAGCATTTAATGGACGGTCGTTTCTCTAGATTGGCTCTAATAGATGGCGACCAGCTTAATCCAAAAGGCCAAGTTCCTGAACATAAGGGGAAATGGTAGTTTCCTTGTCGCCGAAGTGAGTGGGAACCAACATTACGACCCTCTGCTTAGCCCGAGTAAAAGCAACGTAGAACACTCTTCGCTCCGCTTCTCGTTGCCGTAATTGATTGGCTTTCTTATGAGGCCATATGCCGTCAATGACGTCGAGCAAAACCACCGTACCAAACTCTTTGCCCTTAGCCCGCAAAGCCGTCATCAGGTGCATGGGACGCTTTTGCAACTCAGTCGACTCACCCTCTTCGTCGTCATCTTCGAAAGGAGAGGTAAAGGCGAGTTGCTCCTTGGCTTGTTCAATGTCGTCAATAAACCGCTCATAATCGTCGCCGTAAGTCGACGCGTATTCGGCCAACTGAAGAAACGGAGGATCTGTAAAGAAGACGTCATCGGCGGCTTTGCCAAAATCAACTTGCAACCCCTCGAAATGCTCACTCAAAGCCAAAAGAGCTTCCGACACATTCGCAGACTCCATAAACGACCTTATCGACGACGCCATAGATAGGCTCATCTTCCCCTCAGCATTACTTCCTTTCAGTGGTCCACGATATGAGGATAAAGCGTTTATTCCGTCGCTCATGGTGGCAGGTTCGGCTCGTTGAAGATGTCGGAGCAAACTCTCCCTATCCTTCTTACTGAGTAGATATCTTTTGACCAAGGCGCAAAGTTTCAACAAGTCACTCACAACCTGCTTTTGAGATTGCGTTGTATCGTCCCGAGTTTTAATCCGTAGCAAATCCAAAAGCCGGTCGAAAGTTCCACTCAGGAAAACCTGCAAGTCCTCCGCAGCATAAAAAGGAATGTTCTTTGAGGCAAAATAAACTTGGTAGGGAATAATTTGACTTCTTTTGCGGCCAATAATGGCCACTCGGCTTGGTCTCTTGCCTTGGACAATACACGCGTTGTATAAATTCTGAACATACTCCAAAGCCTCCGCAAAATTGCTCGTTTTCTCAATTCGAATTTCCGCTTCCCCGCTATTTTCAGAAGCCCGAATCCGTTTAGACACCCGACACGTGTTATGCTTGATCAAATTCTGAGAATGCCTAACGATGTTTCGTGGAGATCGATAGTTAACTTCCAGTATGTGCGTATCAAAAGGAGAATCAAAATGCTTATCGGGATTGAGGATGTATTCTGGTGTAGTCCCTCGCCATTCAAAAATAGCTTGGTCATCGTCTCCAACAATAGTAATCGTGGCGCGATTGCGTTTGACAATCGCCTTGACCAACGCCATGTCTAGAGGATTGATGTCTTGAAATTCATCAACAAAGACATGGTGGATACGTGCCGCGCCGGAAAGAAACTTTCCTTTCTTCTCCTTTTGATATTCGTTAATGTAAACGTGGTATTTCTGATCCTCAATCGTGATGGTATTGCTGTCCATTAAGTGTTTTGTGACCTCTCTCCAAAATTTGAAAAAGGCGTCATAAACTTTCTTTGCTTCAGATTGCGCAACTTCTGCTCCATCCTCGATAATTTTAGTGTCCAAAACACCAAATTTAGCCAGCTTTTTAAATTGTTCCTCCAGATTCCATCTCAAATCCAGCTCTTGTAGTTTCTCTAAATGCTGAGAAAATCGTCCCAAATTTGAGTGCTGAACATGGTTAAATCCCAAAGACTTAAAAGCGTCTATTGCGTCCATCAAAATGCGCGGAGTGTTGCCTTTCTTTTCCTCTATCGCTCTTTTGACACGTTTGTGTTTTTTCCAAATTGGTCGGAGTGATTACAACATGGTAAAGCGATAATTTTCCGGCTTGATAAGTTTGGGAGGGAAGGGGGCAACATTCTTGACCCGGTGGAATCCCCAGGCGTTCAACGTCGAAATCTTTACCAAATCTCGAATCGCTGAGAATCGACCGTCCGAATTAACTCGCTCCCGGAGTTCTCCCGCCGCGGCGCGAGTAAACGTCACGATGAGAAAACGAGGACGGCTAGAATGAAGGCTTCTTTCGGCGAGCTGCTTGCACCGGTGCAACAGGCAAAGAGTTTTGCCACAACCAGCGGGGGCAAGCAACCGAATGTTGTTGCCGCTAGGCGCATCGCAAAATTTCCTCTGAGATGAATCCAATTCCAGCATCATTTTCTTTTACTTCTCTCGACTTTTCTGTTCAGATTGATTTTTCTTCACCGGCGGCACCCCAGCCGCAGAAATGAGAGCAAAATACTGGATTGTTTTCATTTGGCAAGCATTTTTTCAAAGACGTGGCGCTTTTCCCGCTCTCTGCAAGCGTCTAAATTCGAAACACTCGCATGGCTTCATCGCTGAATAGTTGAACTCTTTGACGGGAATGCGGCCTAAAACAGGCTCAAACAAGGCCGCGAAGCGTTCTTTCGCAAACTCGCCCAAACCTACTTGTCCATTTCTGATTCGCAAACTTGTCTTCTCAAAGACTATACGGATCCTTTGCCTCCCCAACAAAAACATGTCGAGCGCGCAAAGAAATGGACAAGGCGCATTGCTTCTTTGCGCCGTCTAAATTTATCTCTTTGGCCGCAGTTCTCAGTGAGACTTTTGCGCTCCCAATTCTGCGCATTTGAAAAAACCTGACAACAAGGAAAGCCAGTTTAGACGCCGGCCAGCATCAATAACAATGCTCCCTCACTAGAAGGGACCGAAACAACTGCGGATCTCAAAACTCCCTTATTCCCTACTTCCTTAGCGCCGTTGGGGGGAGGTTGTTGTTGTTATTGAAGTCAAGGCGCAAGGCCAGATATTCCTGCCGCTAGCCGCACTCTCATGCCTCTCCCGCATGCCCATCTATATCTATATCGACCTTCCAAGTCTCCTAGATTGCCCTTCCCAATAACCCAACCCGCTTGCCAAAACGCCCCTGGCCGAGCCGGACGCGCAGCAGCTCGCCCCCTGCTTGCCGCGGCGGCGGCGCGGCCTTCGCTCTCGCTAGAACGGCTTTCTCCGAGCGCGCCCGCGAGAAATCCTTGAATGGATCCCCCCTCTTCTCCCCCGCAACTCTTCCCCAACCAAACAACCAAGAAACTCCTTTTGCCCGCCACCAACCAGCCTCCACCGCCTGCCGATGAATCCGCATGGTCATCCACCCCTCTCTGAGATTGCTCTTGCTCTCCAGTCATCAAAGAAAATGCGCCCTCCCTCTGAGAAAAAGAAGGGCGCAAAGAAGAAGCAAAACAACCAAGTGCCTCCCAGAAAATGCGGAGGTTATGAGACTTCGCTCCTAACGAGCCGCAGGCGTCCCAAAGCCCACTAAACCAAGAGTCTCCTCGCCTTGCGCCGAACTCCCCTCAATCAATCCCCCCACATTCCAACCCACTAAGCCTCCCACGCTAGTCTCTCCACGCACTTCCCCTCGAACATGACTATCCGCTATCTCCCCAAAGTTATGACCAACTAAACCGCCTACGCTATTATAACCAACCACTTGCCCGCCCGCCGAACAATCGACAATCACTCCTTAACTCAATCCCGCTAAGGCCCCTACCCAGTTCACGCCTTGGATGGAAACATCTTCCAAGCCTAAATTGATGACTTGCCCGCGATTGCCGACCGCCCCAAACAAGCCGGAAGGTTCATCAGCGAAGAGAGCGGGATCGCTCTGGTCTTGAAACAGATTAGAAAGGACATGACCGTTGCCTTCAAAAACGGCTTGGAAAGGTTGGGAGAAAAGGCCGATGGACGGCCAGCCCTTTCCCTTGTTCCAAAAGCCGTCTTCTTCATTGATTGTCTCATCTTTGTTCGTGTCGAAGGTCAGGTTCGTTGTGAGTTCGTAGCCTTGGGCGGGGACATCAGCGGGAATGCCCATGTTGGCGAGAGCGCTGGGGAAGGCTTGCTTGTAAGCTGCCGCAAACTCTGCCTTATCGGGTTGTCCATCCCCGTTCAAGTCAAAGCGGAGGGCATGAAGTTGCGCAAGGTGGCTGACATCAATCAAGCCGTCGTCATCTAAATCATAGTCAGTCGGCGGCAACTGGACGATGGGGGCTTGTTCTCTGGGTTCGGGTTCGGGGGTTTCCTCTTCTTCCACGATGGTGTGGGCAATGGCCACGGAGACAATCCCCGCATCGTTGATGGCTACGAAACCCAGACTCTCCGGTATCGAATGGCGAATGGTTGCCCGCTCGTTAGTGTCGGCGGCATCCGAAGACGCCGTCACGGTCACGGTTTGGTAGGTTTGCCAAGTGGATGGTGTGAACATCAGCCTGCTGGGATTGACGGTGATTCCGGGATGCGACGTCGCTAGGTTCACAACCATTTCTCTCTCTTGAGAAGAAGTGGCGCGCACTTGGTAAGTGGCAGAGCCGCTTTCGCTCAAAGACAACTGCTTTGTTTTGAACATCAATGCCGCCAAGGTCACTCCGCCGGGCAAGGCGGGAGCAGATGCGGGCGCGGACTGTAAATTGCTCGGTTGGATCATCTCTGTTGTCGTGAATAATGGGAAAAAGATGCTCTTCTTGTGGTGTTCACGGCCAAACCAGTAGACGTCGGGTCCGTCTTCTATTACTTGGTGGTATCTTGGGGCTGGAGTTACGATGTATGCACCCCCTATTGATTGTGAGACTTGCGTGAAGGTGAGCGTGCCGCGGAGGGGCTTGTAGTCTTGACCTGCTGTCGAAGAGTCGAATAGTTTGCCTTCTCATCGGTAGCGCTGTCGCCGTCTTCCATCCAGTATTCGACCACAACGAAATTGGTGGTTCCGCCGGTTCTGGCGAGGTATTCGCTATAATCTTCCCAAGGTTTATAGCGTTGCCGTTCGGAAAGCTGACTTGAATATCCCATAGATCGATCTGCCGCGCTCCTCATGGGTGAGGTCTTGCTCCCAGTAACTGTGACGATCGATCGGATAATGCCGATTGAAACGAAAGTATTCGGTAATATAGAGTTCATCGAACTCAGGAGGAATCGTGACATGATAGTCAGGATGCTGAATACGATTATGTCTGCGATAGTATTCACCCGCATTGATGTCTTTGTACTCATAATAATATCGGTCATGAGGGTGATTAGGGTGAATCGCATACGAAGGAGGATCCTCCGCAGTACCAGCAAAAACACCTATTTCTCGAAGCCTGCTATTAAAGCGAGGATCAGGCGGATAATACCTATCTACGAGATCAGACCAGTATTCAAAAGAATACGCAGCCTGATATTCTGGGCGTGAGTGCCATGCTTCTTTATACCTTCTATTCGCCTCTTTTAGTCCCGTTAAGTATTCGTCTAGGGTTGCAGACCAAGCAACCAGCTCATGAAAAGTTTCTGAAGGCAAGGGGATATAGCCTTGGCCTTCGTTTATTCCTTCGAATGTGAATGTCTCACCGATACCACCAACACCAATGTGATCGTTACCAAAGTCTACGATCTGGATTTGCCCCCAAGCCGCCGGCATTCCAAAGGCCAAAATCAAAACGATCCAAAATGAATTCTTCATCGTCTGCATATCTTTCTTCCACATACGGTGTACTGTTGCCCCCCCCCCCCCCCGCAAAATAAAGCAAAATTTTCCAGTTTATTTAAGCGGAATCAGGCGGAGGAATCGCTGTTTTCCTAGCGCTTTTGGCAAAATTATAGTCAATCGGTCTTTATTGTTGTCGATAGATTCCCGCACTGCTTTGAATTCATCGTCCGCCAACGGCCTCCATTCTCCCGACAGCAGCTTGACGGTTTCTTCCATTTTGAATTCTTCCTCCGGAACGAGGAAAACAAACCGAACGCCGCCATTCGGCAGAGACTCGGCAAAAATCAATCGGCTCTCCCCTTCGCCGATGCCGGCGACGGAGGAACTTGACAAGTCCGCCGTTGGATTCACGCCGTTAGCCCCATCGCCAACCGCTGAAGATTGGAAAACGAACAGAGCCCCCCCAACGGCGCTTCTGTCATCGTCATGAGAAGAGAGAACAACCGAATTCCATCCGGCGCCAACTCTTTCTTCCATTTTTCTAGCAAGCGCATTTTCCTAAGTTTCTCGGCGATTTGTCGCCAAACGCAAGCAACAATAACTGAATTCCATCCGGCGGTTGTCAACACCTTTTTTCTCTTGTTTCTCTCAATGACGAGGTCGAGATTTCCGGATCCGACTTTGGAAGTCATTTTTTTATTTTTGAGGATTTTCTAGGAGGGTCGCAGTTTTTTCAGTTTGAAACGGAGCGGAGGGCTTGTGATCCGGCTTGCGCGCTTTTGTGAACATCAAAATGTTCCTCTATTAAATCTTCCCCATCTTCAGAACTTCGCATTCAAAGGGAAGGAGAATGAATGGGATCAAGATATCGGACAATCTTTTCTCGGGATTTTTTTGACGTGTTGAGGAGTTGCCGAATTGTTTTTGTTTTCCTTTATTTTTAAGAATGGAAGGAGGTTTCGGGGGATTTCTGCTTGCTCGATCAGCTATTTGGATTTTGGAACGCAATTGGCAAAGGCGGGTGTCGTTTTTTTTGTGGGGCGTGGGCGTGATTAAGACGTCTTTTGGCGAAATCCTTTTAAGTATAACTAATTGACTGCTTGGGAATGATCGTCGAAAATTATTGGCAATTCAAATGCGTCGGCTTGCCTAAACACGGGGGCATCATAGGCCTCATAGAAGAATGTTTTGTTTTCGGGCTTTTGGCTGAATGCTTTTGGATTCTGCTTGTCTAGGCTGTTTTGGTCTTTGAATTTTTGAAGAAAACTTCGAGTTGGGGGATTTTCAACAAAAAAATCCAACACTCCCGCCAGTTGATCTACATTTGGCTTTTAGCGCAGAACCTCGTTGTCAGACTCGGAAACATCTACGCTGGCGAAACGCTGTTTGAAGCGGGCATCCATCCGCAAAAGCCTCTCTCCTAACAACGCTTCGGTAGGTTCGGCAACTCTGCCATTGCATCCAAACCACTTTGTCCCGAGCCGTTAAGCGAGTCGACTCCTTGCCGTTGAACCTTTTCCGGTGCTCAAAAAGACTCCGATGCTCTCTTCTACTTTGAACGAAAAAGAGGATCAAAAACCGTCGAAGAACCGTGGCGCGTGTATAGGCAAGAAGGAAAAAACTGCGCCCGCCGTGCGGAAAAATTCAGCGAATCATTCAAACCGCGCGAATCGCCCTTTTCCGCCCGAACTGCCAGCCACGCTAAAAACTACAAAACAAGATTGACAACGCCCCCGATCCCGATTAAAGTTCCTTCTGACTTTGAGTTTCCAGAGTAGCTCAATGGTAGAGCAGCTGGCTGTTAACCAGCGGGTTGCAGGTTCGAGTCCTGCCTCTGGAGCCAACTTTCCCCAGAAAAACATCCAACAAAACAGCCCCATTCTCGAATCAAAATCTTGGAAGAAAGCCATTTCACGCCAAAGATCCCTAAAAAGTGTTCCCCACACAGCGCGAAAAGCGCATTGAAAAGATTGAAGAGAAGATCAAACAACTCGAAAAAACTGAAACAAATCCCAACAACCCCTTCCAAACAAAAAGAGAAAACCCGCGAAAAATCCCCTCCACCGCCAAAACCATCCCCCAAAAAATGAACAACCCGCAAACCCCGCAACCACCCCATCCAACAAACATCGAGAAAACCTCTCCCCCTTAGCAAAGACAACACAACCAACAGATTTACAAAACCAACCACTCTCTCTACAGACTCCCACCAAACCAACCACCATACAACCCATAATTAGCATTTAGCAGCTTGCAATGCAAAAACAGCAAAGTCCCCCGCCCTGTTGTAAAGTCATCGCCCAGTGATTTGCCCTTTCACATCCCCCCATTCACTTCTCCCTTTCCCCCTCTCATCCACATCCTAAAACTCCAATACCTAAACCAACAAACTTCCTCACTTCTCAACAGCCAGAAACCAGCACGTTCGTAGCCAAGCATTCCCAATCACCAAAACTAAAAACCCTATCTTCGCACCCTTTGCAGTTTTGCCCTCCCTTCCCATGCGCCGTTCCTCATTCAAAATTCTCTTCCTCCACAAAACACACTTTCCGCACTGACTACTAACCCAACAAAACACGAACCACCAAAACTTCCTCCCACAACGGCAAGATGGGATGACGCGCTTCTTGGCGTGCTTGGTCGTTTCTAAAAAACTTGCTTTCCTCTTCCCTTTTTCCATTTTGAGAATGGACGAGGCATCCGGCCAGAGACAGCCACCAAGCCAGAACGCATTCCCAAGCATCGCTGGACGACAGACGAATCAGCGTTCCTCCAAAACATAAATCGCCTTTGTGGATTCCATCGTGGAGTGGTTCGCATCCGCAGTCTCTTAGATTTTGAAACTAGTTCAGATGAAACATGAGGAAGAGCATTCCCTTGTTTGCGTCAAAACGAAAGCAACCAGCATCATCCAGAAGTCTCTTTTAGCGGCGTTGCTCGTGTCGGCGCTTTCTTCTCTTTTTGTTCCTTTGGAGCAAAGCTGAGCGCAGTCGTATATTGTCTCTACCATAGCCAAAACAAGGCCAATAAGACCCTCTGGTTTTTCTCCAAGCCCTCTATAACACGAGCCGGCAACTCGATAAGATCTAGCGGGGAGAGAAATGTTCGCAATCAAGACAGTTGAGAAATTTACTTCTCAGATAACGGCAAACACATTGACAACGCCAGCAAGTCTAAGGATACGAACTTTCCCCATTCTTTCTGATTGGCGAGCTCTAATATCAAAGACATCGATTCGGCAAGAAAGAGAATTCTGGGCAGAGGCAGAACCAACGCCAACATCAACTTTGCCGCTAGCGCCGCTAATACGCCGATGATTATCATTGTCAGCGTTAACAGCCGAACGATTGAGCGTTTTTGGTGGACTACGATAATCTATACGATGCCCTTGGGAATCCGCTTCTTCAGCCGTTTGTTCTATTCTATCAATCCGCCTTCGTCTTGGGTGGGAGCAAGCTGGATCAACAAATCCATCGGCGACTTTTATACGTGAAGCGACAATAATTCTGGGGCCTTATTATGTCTCTCCTAATCAAAGAGCAGAGGCTTACGGATCCTTCCTAGCGGCCAACAGCGTTGGCTTGGAGCGGGTTGTCGTCCACAGCAGAATCATTCTCAAACTCAAAGAATACGCATTTGCGTTTGATTTGTTCGCTTTGGCTTTTGTCATTGTCCGCCGCCGCTTTCATAAGAAACGCCAACAAGCCGCCACTTCGTAGACTTGGTTTGGTGTTGGGGATTTTTTGGTGTTTGTGATGAGCGACAAAAACGACAAAGCACCACAGCTTTGTAGTTGGGAATTTATAGCTTTGCCCGCGGTTGCGGGCGGGCAGACCGGCGGTTATTAGCAGCCCATAGATTATGGATGGGGTCTATGATTGGCGGCTGGCAGCGACGGAAAATCCGCTTTTCTCCGTTCCTGGATTATTGGAAGCGGCGCTATGGTTGGCGGAAAGCGAAACTGGAAGAGGAAAGCATATTTCCTACGCAGTTCGAGGCCGGCGAATCGCCGGTGATTCGAGGCTCCATTCAGGCGGTCCGTGGTTCGCGCTTTGGTTTTTTTCTGAGATTGGACTCGTTTTTCCAGCCCCTTCGCTTTAGTCTTCCCGAAGTGAAGTTTTTGCTCGATTACGAATAATGATGCATTGGGATTGAGGGAACACTCCCTGATCGAAAAAAGCCGTTCCCCCGTCCAAGCCGACAAAGAAAGCGCTCTTATGCCCTTAGATAAGAAAAACAGCCGAGACAAATGGATGTCTCCATTCCTGGAACACTTGGAAACCGAACGCGGCGCCTCGCCCTATACGCGAAGAAACTACGGCCAAACTCTAAAAGAATTCGCCGCCTGGCATCGCCGAGAACAAAACCAGCCACTCCGATGGAAAACCCTCCAACGCCATCACTTCCGCGCTTGGCTACGGCATCTCAGCCGAAACAAACTCAGCCGCGCCGCCATTCAACTGCGCTTCTCCGCTCTGCGCAGCTTTTACCGCTACCTCGTCAAAAAAGGAGAACTGGCCGAAATCCCCGTCAAACAAATCTCCCTGCCCAAAGCCAACAAGCGCCTGCCCCGATTCCTCGCCATCAATCAGATGACCAAACTGTTGCAAGCGCCCCTGACGGAAATGCAGAGCCAAACCCAAAACGCATCCCCCGCCCCCTTTCTCCGAGACGCCGCCATCCTCGAAACCATGTACTCCTGCGGCCTCCGAATCAGCGAACTCTGCCGCCTCCTCGTCCAAGACATCCAATCAGACGCCCCACTCCTCCGCATCCTCGGCAAAGGAAAAAAAGAGCGACACCTGCCCATCGGCGCCCCCGCCCTAGACTCAATCCGCTACTACTGGCAAGAATCCCAACATCCCCAACTGCCCCACTTGCCCGCCTTCCTCGCCAACCACCGCAAAAATACCCCCGTGTATCCCAAATTAATCCAACTGCGCCTCAAAAAATACCTAAGCCAATCCGGCCTAGACCCCGCCATTACCCCCCACAAACTCCGCCACAGCTTCGCCACCCACCTCCTCAACAACGGCGCCAACCTCCGAAGCATCCAAGAACTCTTAGGACACGCTCACCTGGCCACCACCCAAATCTATACCCACCTCTCCACCGAAAAACTCCAAGCCGCTTACCAAAAAGCCCATCCGCGAGCATAAAAAACCCCGCAACTCCCCCTCAATCCTCTTGAAATCCCGCAACGCATCCCAAAGCCAGCTCTTTTCAAAATCTCCCCAAAAACCATCCCTTCCCAATTCGTCAATTCCCAAAAACGCTCCCCGATCCCTCAAACTTTTTCCTTTTTCGGCTTGACGCGGGGCAAAGGAAAAGATATTCAAAAGTCAAATCGCATTGCGAATTAGGTTGCATTGCGGATTTGTTTATTGCAAAATCAGTTTGTTTTTACGGTTATTTCGTTATTTTTTATTATTTTTTTGTTATGAAAGAACAAAAACATTTGAACGCGAGGAAGGCGAATTTGTCAAAATTCGGGCATCGGGCATCGGGCATCGGGCATCGGGCATCGGGCATCGGGCATCGGCAATAAGTCTGCTCTTCTAGCGGCGTTGCTCGTCTCGGCGCTTTCTTCTCTTGTTCCTTTGGAGCAAAGCCGAGCGCAAATGGTCTTCGTCGATATCTTTCCCAGCCAAGACAACCCCACCAGCGAAACCCTCTGGTTGTTTAGCATCACCAACAACCCAACGGTGTCCTTCATCGCCAATGGCTATATCCGCAGAAGCGGCAACAACTACAATACGCGAGACACCTTCAAAACTACGGGAGGCAACCTCTACGCTCAAAACCTTCCCACCAACGCCTCATTCACCCTTTCTGCCCTCACTCCGTCCTCGCTTACCTTCACCAACAAAAACTACAACTCTTTGACCGGCCGCTTGAACGCCGTGTTCAAACGGGAGAGCATCTTCCTCCCCAGCAACGCCACCAACACGCCGACGATCTCTTTTGGAGTCGGCAGCACTCTAACGATTGACTCCGTGTATATGCATCATTACAATGGCGGTGATAATCACGATTTAGGCATCAGAGTGAGCGACACCACTGGCGCTGATTTGGTTTACAACAGCGGAGCAAGCATGCGTTGGTTCGGCGCCGGCACAATCAACAAACCCATCGGCGATTTTCGAGCGGGGATCTATCGAAGCCGAGCGAATAGCATTGGCAGCTTTTTCCCCGATCAAGGCGCGCTGGTTCGGGTTCACAGCCAAGTCATCCCCGAACCGGAAGAATACGCCCTCGTCTTCGGTTTGTTTGCCCTTGGTTTTGTCCTCTTCCGCCGCCGCTTCAAAAAGAAACGACAAATAGCCACTTTGTAGACTTGGTTTGGTGTTGCGGATTTTTTGGTGTTTGTGGCGAGCGATAAAAACGACAAACTGCCCACAGTTTTGTAGCTGGTATCTTGTGATTTATAGATTCGCTCGTCTCTAACAAATAGTGATTGGCGAGGAGGCACGATTAGTGAGTTGTAGCCGGCTAGTTGTTGTGTGGGCAAACTAGTGGCCGGTGCTTCGTAGTTTTATGTTTGTGGGGTGATTAGCGAATTAGTGGTCGGGTGTTTTTGGATTGTTGGCTAGAGATCTGCGCACAATGTTTGTGATTTATAGTTTGCAAACACGGTTGTGCAGTTATGTGTTCGATTTGTTTGCGCTGGGTTTTGTTTTCTTTCACTGCCAGCGAATGCAAAAGAAACTTCAAGATGCCGCAGCTTTGTAGCTGGTAGCGGGCAACTTGTGATTTACGGGACTATGGTGTGGGGTTGGTGATTAGCAACGGATGATTTGTAGTTGGTCAACGGCGGAGATTGCTTTTTCTAATCTTGTTTCCAAGAGTTGGGAAGCGGGAGGGTTGTTTCGTGATTTGCGATTTAGTGAGCTGGTGTTTGCGCTTTGGTTTCTGCTGAGGTTGAACTTGTTTTTCCAGCAACTTCGATTTGGAACTTCGGAATCGGAGTTTTTGTTTTTGGAACGGCTAGCAGAAAAATCACGGATAAACGAAAGGAAGAAGAGTGTCGGGAATTTTTCTTTTTCTTCCTCTTTTGGCATCCATCGCTCAAAAACTTCAAACTTTGAATTCGTCATTCGTCATTCCAAAAAATAGGAGGAAAGACGTTGTTTTGGCACCGATGCAACCGGCGAAAACAAGCCAATCCTCCTAACAAATGGGGACTATGTTTTTGGTGATGTTTTTCGAAATTAAAGCAAGGGTTTGAGGCTCTTTAAAAGATCCTTCTTCGAAATCATTCCCAGATGGCTCGCCCGAATAACGCCTTTTTTGTCAATGACGTAAGTTTGCGGGATGCCGGTAATGCCTCCGTAGTCTTTGTCCACCTTTTTGTCTCCCCAGACTATGGGATAGTTGATCTTCATCTTTTCAACGAACGCCTTCACTTTTGCCGTTGTCTTTTTTTCCGCCGCCGGCCTATCTACGGACACGCCGATAAAGACGACGCCTTTCTCCTTGAATTCCTTTTGAACTTCGATGAAGTCCGGGATTTCCTTGACGCAAGGCGGGCACCAAGTCGCCCAAAAATTGAACACGACCACTTTTCCTTTGAAGTCGGAGGATTGGACTGCTTTGCCGTCCAGTCCGTTTAGTTTCCAAGCAGGCGCCTTGGTGCCGACTTTGAGTTCTCCGGCGCTTAAAGTCGCGGCCAAATTTATGCTCGCCAACGCCACAAACGCCGCCAGCCCTAATCGAATCATCTTCTGTTTTGTCATCATAATTTTTCCCTCCCACAAGCAACGCCGCTTTTATTCAGATGCGACGCTTACAATGTCGACTTCTTTGAATAATGCAAATTTCAAGCAACCGCAAGAAAATAATTCCCTTAAAATAAAAAATAAAAATAGACGGCGATTTTTGAATCTTGGGCAAACGCTCAAACCAATGCTCCGCCACAACTACTGCCCGCGCCTGCGGTGCAGGCCAAGCAATGTTCTCCGGTGGAAATTTTTCGCCCGTCAAGAGATTCCGGCGTGACGTCCCAGAGCGAAAGCGAGCTTCCGTTCCGTCGAATCCGCATTCCAAGCATTTGGTTGAAATCGCAATCGAACAATTTGCCCTCATAATCCACGCTCAAAGTATGCCGGCACATCAATCCCGGCAAAGTGGCCGGATTGAAATGGTTCGCCAAAAGTTCCATATATTCCTCCCAGTTGCCTTGCTTTTTCAAGGACTCGGCAAATCGAGCGATTGGCTGGTTGGTGATTGTCAGCAAGCGATTAAATTCAACGCCAAACTCCCGGCGCAGAGCAACTTTGTAGGAGGCTTCCAGTTCGGCTTGCGGTCCCGGCAATTCGGCGCCTAACGGGTTGTAAACCAGATTTAGCGTCGCGCTCGATCCGTAGCCATGGGCGTTGAGCTTCCTCAATGCCCTGATGCTCTTCTCGAACACTCCCTTGCCGCGCTGCAGATTGACGTTCTTTGCCGAATAACAAGGCAACGAGGCGATGATCTCCACTTTGTGAGAGGCTAAAAAGGCGGGCAAATCCTCATATCCCGGCTCTTCCAGAATGGTTAGGTTGTTGCGGTCGATCACGTGAGCGCCGGCCTTTCGCGCCAGCGCAACCATGCTCCGAAAGAATTCGCTCATTTCAGGCGCTCCGCCGGTAATGTCTACAACCGTCGGGCGATGTTTCTCAATCCAATCCCCAATCCGCCGCGCCGTTTTGGCGTTCATCATTTCTGTTCGCCAAGGCGCAGCGGCGACGTGGCAATGCCGGCAGGCTTGATTGCACTTCCGCCCGATGTTCAACTGCAGAACCGCCAAAGAATTCCGAAACAAAGCCTTCGCATGCGGCCGCAGCTGTCGATCAAACCGATTCATTTGCCTTCAACGAGCGTTTGAAAACCTAGACACCGTATTCCATGAAGATCCAGAAAGCGAATCTTCCTTTGCAATGCGCGCCAGCAAAACCACCGGTTTGAATCGCAAAAACTGCAACTGAATCCTCCCGGCAATCTGAATCCGCCGCGAACAACGAGTCTGCCTTTGCATAAAAAAACGGCCCTCTTTTTGAAAGGAGGACCGCTCGCAGGCCAATGGAAAACCCCGTCACTCAGTTTGCTTGAGGAGCGTCTTCAACAACGGTGAAGCCGGTTTTGTTGATCGCCGCGACGATCTGCTTGGACTTCACTTTGGCGGGGTCAAAGAGCACGGTGGCCTTCTTGCCCTTGTGGCAGGCCTCTCCTTCCAGAACTCCCTTTACCTTTGTTAAGGCTTTGTTGACCTTCGTGGAACAAGCCCCGCAGACCATGCCTTTGACGGCCAAATCAATCTGCTGCCCCTCAATCTTCACGCCGGCCTTTTTGAAAGCGGCAAACACTTGACCGGGCTTCACCTTCGTGGAGTCGTAAGTCACTTTGGTCAGATGCGACTTGGAGCAACTTTCGGCCTTCACGCCGTCCAGACGAGTCAACGCCTTGTCCAACTTGGCGCAGGTGGCCTCACAAGCCGCGCCGTCAATTTTCAGAGTAAGCTGTTTCTGATTGGCGCATTCAGCCTTCTTTTCACCAGCAACGGCGGCCACAGAGACCGTCAGCGCAATCACAGCGAGGTATTTTACGAATTTAGTCATGACTTTCTTTAGTTTGAGAAACGCCCCGTCCATAGGGCTTTCTTGTATGACACCTGATTTCGAAGATTGTTGCAAGCAATTTTTTTCATTTTTTTCAATTCTCTTCTTCTTGGGTTTCCTTGGCTTGTTCTTCGAGTTTGTCGACGCGCCGCTCCATCGCAACCCAAGATTTGTGCCATTGGGATCGGTCTCTCGATATGTCGGCTCGGATTTCATCAATTTTGGCATTGGTGTCGAGTCGAAGTTGAATGACGTCTTTCTTGAGGTCTTCGATTTCCTTGGCGATTTCGTTGGCCATCGATTGGATGGCTCGCATCAAGTCGGCGTTGCTTGGGCTTCCATTGTTTGCACTCATACTTGCTTTTGAATCAGTCACAGCTGTATATCGTATGTCCGAGAATCGGTTTGGCAAGGCATTTTTGCAAACAATTTTTTCTTTTTTTCATTTTTCTTTTCTTAAAATGGCGAAGACAAGCCTCCTTGCGGATGGATGTTGCATAAATTCCAAAAATTGCCTTTAATTTGCGCGATGACGTCAGACAAAGCCTTGGAAATTTTCAAAGAAGTCGGAGCGCTGCTCGGCAATAGACGCAATAGCCACTTCGAGCTGCATAGCGGCCTGCGCAGCCGCTACTTCTGCCAATGCGCGCTGGCTCTCCAAGAGATGTCGAACGTCGAGCTTTTTGGAAGCGCATTAGCGGAGAAATTTCGTCACTTCAAAGCCGAAACCGTCGTCGCTCTGGCAATGGGCGGACTTGTGATTGGCCAAGAAATCGCTAGGCAACTCGGCTTGCGCTTCCTCTTTGCGGAAAAGGAAAACGGCGCCTTGAAGCTCCGCCGAGGGTTTCAATTGGCTGAGCGGGAAAAAGTGATTATCGTGGATGACGTGGTCACGCGAGGCGGCAGTCTGCGAGAAATCATCCATCTCGTCCAAGCGCGTAGCGCGGAAATTGTTGGGATTGCGGTCTTGGTGGATCGTTCCGAAGACGATTTAGAATGGCCATGCCCGTTGGAAAGCTTGGTGAAGCTTCCCTTTGAAACCTTTGCGCCCGACAATCTTCCCGATGATTTGAAACGCATTCCCGCAGTGAAACCGGGAAGCTAGCCAAACTAGACGCAATCTCAATCTTGAACGGTGGGAAGTTTCGCCGCCATCCAGCCTTTGTAGCCGTCTTTCATATGATACACCGCCGCAAACTTCTTCCGCTTAAACAAATTCATCGCCTTCCCAGAACGCCCGCCAGAAGCGCAATGCACAAGATACGTCTTTTCCCGATCCAAAGCATCCACCTTCGCCTCAAAATCATCGGCGTAATAATTCAGATTCTTCGCCCCCTTCAAATGTCCCGCCTTGAATTCCTTCGGCGTGCGAATGTCCAAAATCACCAAATTCCGATATTTCTTCAGAATCGCGTCGGCTTGCTTGGACAAAATTTCATAATGCCCCTTTGGAGGCTCTTTCTCCGATTCCCCGTGAACATACGGCAACCCGCAAAATACCAAGACAATGCCCTCCAAAAAAACTGCCAGACAACCATTCAACTTCGCCATCCCTCCAGAAAAAAGAAACCAACCGCAAAAATCAAGACGCTCCTCAAACAAAAATAAAAAATCCTTTGACAATCCCAAAAAATTCCCCAAAAGATTGAACGCAAAGCCCTTTTAACGGCTCAAACAGAGAAATTCTCAACCAGATGAATAAATTGACTTTCCCAAAAAAGAACGGCTTCGGAATTCTCGCGGCAACCTTGCTCCTTGCCAGCGCCGCCGAACAAACCCATCCCGGAGAACCCCTCATTTTTCGAGACTCCAACGACAAAAACTCCGACCCCAAAGAAAAATTCGACCTCAACGCCATCCGTCCCAACTCGCCAAACTTCGACAAAAAAAGCAGCTCCGTCGTAGAAGGCGTAATCGCTCCTTGGCAACACCCAACCGCCAAACCCAGCCAACAAAAACTCACCCCCCAACAAAGAAAACGCATCCTCAACGCTCTCAACCGCAAAAAAAATTGGGGACTGCAAGACTCCGACTCCACCTCCGCCAACGACAATCAAAACAAACTGGACGACAACCAAACCCAGCGCAACTACAACCGCACCGAAGAATCCTCCTTGGAAAAATACTTCGCCAACCAAAACTCCAAAAAACAACCCAACTGGAAAAACTCGCCCTTCAACGACGTCGACGCCAACCCAGACAACCAATCCGCCAACGACGAAGAACAACTCACTCTCATCGACTCCTTCGCTGCCGCAGAAGACTTTGAAATGCGGCTCGACAGCATCTTCGACCAACCCCAACCCAACGAAGGCATCCCAAGCGGAATCCCATTCAACTCGGCAGACAACTTCCTCGAATTCAACGAATTCCAAACCTCAACCGAAACCAGCGAATTCAACGGCCTCTTCTCCAACCCCGAACCCGACGCGCAAACCCGCTTCTCTCAACCCTTCCCTTCTTCCAACCCGCTCCTCAACCCGCCAACCACGCTTGACGGCGGCATCGCCGGCCAACAACTCATCACTCGCAACGGCCTGAACCTGCAAAATTCCAGCATCGCCGCGTCATCCGCCGCCAACCTCTTCAACAGCGGACTCTTCTCCAACCCAACCGCAGAATTGCCCGCCGCCAACAACCCAACGATTCCCTCCACTTCGGCAATCCAATCGCCCGGTTCCCCTCTTGGAAACTCCTCTCTCCTCCAACCCAGCGAACTGGAACTTTTGAATCCGCCCGCCGCCAACAACATCCTCAAACAACCCGCCATCTTCCAACTGCCCAAACGCTCCTTCTAAAAAACAATCACAATCACAATGGCGATCTTTGGAAACTGCCTTTATCGCGTTGCAAATCTTTTCCCAAAACGAAGCAATGCAGTTCTTTCGTTTGCGTTTGGGAAAAATGTGGCGGCGGTTTTTCCGTCCGGTTCACCGTCCGCAAATTGCCAAAGACCGACGGTTTTTTGGCGGAGCAGGCGGCAACAAAAGAAAAAT
This sequence comes from Limisphaerales bacterium, assembly GCA_965203425.1. Taxonomy (GTDB): domain Bacteria; phylum Verrucomicrobiota; class Verrucomicrobiia; order Limisphaerales; family AAA164-E04; genus UBA2970. Next base: position 3,179,142 of record OZ241891.1, read on the forward strand.
CACGCCAAAAAACGCATTTAAGGCTTGCCAAATAAATCTTAATCCGTTTCTCTTTTTGCCCGATAAATACAACTGACTTATGAAAAGATTTTGCCAATTCATTTTGCCCGCGCTGTTGGTTTCCATCGCCAGCCAAACCGCCCAAGCCCAACAATCTCTCACCATCCAAGGCGAACGAGTAATACTTGAGGGCGGAGTAGTTTCCTTCGAATTCGAGGTGCTAAAGGACGTGACCGATTTGGATTTCAGCAGTAGCCAGTTGATGTTCCTAACCTTGCCGGAAGGCTTGGAAAATCTCGAAACGCTCAATCTCTGGGGCAATCGCCTGACAACCTTTTCTTTGCCAGAAGGCCTAACGAATCTCAAAACGCTCGAACTCAGTCACAATGGACTGCTGTCTCTCACCTTGCCGGGAGATTTGACGAATCTCGAAACAATCAACCTTGGCGGTAGTCCTAATAAGTTAAACTTCCTAACTTTGCCGGATGGACTGCCTAATCTGAGAACCTTAGATCTCAGTAACAATAGATTGACGTCTCTAACTTTGTCCAAAGGATTGACGAATCTTGCCACGCTGAATCTCACAGGCAACAGATTGAAGTTTCTAACTATTCCGGAGGGATTGCCAAAGCTGGAAACATTAGACCTCTCCGGCCAAAACTTGTCGTCTCTGGATTTGCCTGAAGGATGGGCGAATCTGAAAACACTCAACCTCAGCGGCAACAGTTTGTCATCTTTAACTTTGCCGGTGGGGCTAACGAATCTCACCACATTGAATCTCGCAAACAATCAATTGACGGCTCTCACTTTGCCGAAAGGGCTAACGAATCTGACGCGGTTGGAACTCTCCGGCAATTCCATGAATTCCTTGATCGCTCGAGATGAACTGGCGAGTTTTATTAGCAGTTCGGGATTTTATCTTGGAGGTTTTAGCAAAAGTAATGTGACTATTTACACGCCGCCATCTTTGAGCATTTCTCGCATGGACGGAATTATGGAAATCACGTGGAATGGCGGAGTGTTGCAATCGACAACAGATTTGTTTGGGGAGTGGCAAGACCTAGAAAGCGCCAAAAGCCCGTTGCGAATTCTCTTTCCAAGTGAAGCAATGCGGTTCTTCCGCCTGCGTTTGTAAAGCAGATTGGTTGGCAAAATTCAGCGGACAGCGTTTCTGGTGTTTTTCGTTCGTTGGTTTTGTTTCTTTTTCCCAATTGCTTGCTAGGGAAATTTCCCAAAAATCGATTCGAGGAGAATTTTGGCTTATCGTTTCTGTATCTGGCGGGTTTATTCTTCCCAAAGGATGATGGAGACGGTTTGGCCGGCTTTTAGGGTTTGGCCGGGGTTGACGAGCAACCAGCCGTCGGCTTGGGATAGGCCGTGAACGGCGTGGGAACTTTGCAATCCGGCCGTCAAAACTTCCCGCGATTCGTTCCAGAAAATGCGCATAAAGTGCGGGCGGTCGTCTGGATTGGAAACGGATTGGGCGAGTTTTCCTGTTTGGCTGGGCGGTTTGAGATTGGTTGCGCCCTGCATTTTCAGCAAAGCCGGTCGCACGAGAAGCATGAAGGTAGTGACGGCGGAAACGGGATTTCCCGGCAAACCGAAGAGAGGTTTGCCGCCAACTTCGCCAAACACGAACGGTTTGCCGGGACGAATTCGGACGCGCCAAAAGTGGATGCGTCCGCCGAGTTTTTGAACGGCGGGGCGAACGCAGTCATAATCGCCTACAGAAACGCCGCCACTGACGACTAATGCGTCGTTTTCTTTGGCCGCAGTTTGCAAGGCTTTTTGAGTGGATTCCAAAGTGTCTTCCACCAGCGGATAGATTTTGGGGATTCCGCCGCTGGCTTTTGTCATTTCGGCCAACACGATTCGATTGCTTTCGTAAATGGCGCCCGGTTGGAGCGATTGTCCCGGCTCTTGCAATTCGCGGCCGGTGGCGAGAATGGCGACTTGCGGACGGCGAGCGGCTTTGGCCTTTGCGCGGCCGGTGGCGGACAAAACGCCCAAGTGACGAAGGCGAAGACGGATTCCATCCGCTAAAAGCAAGGTTCCTTTTTTGACGTCGCCGCCTTGGAAGCGGATGTTTTCCCAAGGTGGAACTTTTGACAAGCAACGAACAACTTTGCCGCCGTCGATTGTTTCCGCGTCTTCCTGCATGAGAACGGCGTCGGCGCCTTGGGGAAGAAAGGAGCCGGTGAAGACTCGGATGCAGGCGTTTGGTTTGACAGCAATTTCGGGCGCTTTTCCGGCGGGAACCTCGCCTTGCAAGCGAAGGGAAACAGGGCAGTTTGAGTTTGCCGATTCAATGTCCGCTGCTCTTACGGCGTAGCCGTCCACGGAGGAGTTGTCCGCTGGAGGCAAGTCAACAGCGGAGAAAATAGGTTCGGCCAGAACTCGGTTTTTCAGTTCGGCCAGGGGAACGGTTTCTTCGCCGGTTTGGGGAACTTGGTCGAGGATTTGTCGCAAGGCATCGTCCAGATTCAACATTGCTTCAGAGTTTGTCTTCTGGCAATTCCTTTTGCAACTCGTCCATTCTGTTTTTTGGGTTAGGGATGTCTTTGGAAAGCGCAACGTGCCGAAGTTCAATTCATATTATGGAAGAGATTGGGAAGGCCGCGCCGAGCGGGTAAAGAGGCTTTTTGATCGGATTGCGCCGCGTTACGACTTGGTGAACGATCTGCAGAGTTTTGGGATGCATCGGCTTTGGAAACAGCGTTTGGTGGAATTGGCCGCGGTTCGTCCCGGCGATTCGGCTTTGGATGTTTGCTGCGGCACCGGCGACGTGGCTCTTGCTTTGGCGAAGGAAGGGGCAACGGTTACGGGAGTGGATTTTTCGGCCAAAATGCTGGACAAAGCCCGCCTTCGCGGCAAGAGACAAGCCCGCCTCCGCTTTGTCGAGGCGGACGCCTTGGCGCTTCCCTTTGCCGCTAAAAGCTTTGATTGGGTCACCATTGCCTACGGATTGAGAAACTTGCCAAACTTCAACGATGGCTTGAACGAACTTGTTCGCGTGTTGCGGCCGGGCGGAAGTTTGCTGATTTTGGACTTTGGGAAACCAAAATTTACTCTTTGGCGGCGCGTCTACTTTGCTTGGCTTGGCTGGATTATTCCTTTGTTTGGTCGGATTTTCTGCGGCGATGCCGCCGCTTACGGCTATATTTTGGAAAGTCTGCGCCATTATCCCGATCAAGAAGGCGTTGCCAAAGCGATGAAATCGCGCAAATTGGCTTGCGTTGGCGTTCGCAATTTCTTGGGGGGCGTGATGTCCATTCATTCTGGGAAAAAGATGGATGCGGATTTAACGGACATCGAACGGGCAAGCGTCTTGATCCGCTAAGATTTCCTCGCCTGAAGCTTTGATGAATCCAAATGGCGCTAACGGCTTGCCTTTGCCGCAAAAATGCGTTTTACTTAAAAGCTTTAAGGCACTGAGCCTGATGAGTAAATAATGAAAGCAAGCAATTCATATTGGCGGGAACGAGTGGCAACGCAGATGTCTTCTCGACTGCGGGAAGAGTTGGATCGATTCGAGACGGAAATAGAGCGAAAAAAGCAAGGAAAGATCAGCGACCGGGTGTTTGCGGAAACCCGATTGCGACGCGGCGCCTACGGACAGCGATACGACAATGGACGGCGCAACGACGGTCAAAAAACGCAGCGGATGGAGTTTCCCTGCGGCTCGCTCACCAAAGGCCCTGAAACCGTCTGGGACGCTCCCGGAATGTTGCGCATCAAAATCCCCTATGGCGGATTGAACGCCCGTCAATTGGAAGTGTTGGGAGAAATGGCCGAAGAATACTCCGACGGCATCGCCCACATAACCACGCGCCAATGCGTTCAACTGCACTTCATCCACTTGGACGACGCCCCGTCCATTATGCGACGGCTGGCCGCCGTGGGGATTACCACACAGGAAGCCTGCGGCAATTCCGTCCGCAACGTAACCGCTTGCCCCTTTTCCGGGATTTGCCACGAAGAGACTTTTGATGTGACTCCCTATGCGCACGCGCTCGCCTATCATCTGCTAGGGCATCCAGACTGCCAAAACTTTGGGCGCAAGTTCAAACCGGCTTTCTCCGGTTGCAAAGACCAACCGTGCGGGCTCGTAAAGATGCACGACGTGGGCTACATCGCAGCCACTCGAAACATCAACGGCCAAGAAAAGCGAGGCTTTGAAATGTACGTCGGCGGCGGACTGGGAGCCGTCCCCCGCCAAGCTAAACTGCTGAGCGAATTTGTCTCCGAAGAAGAAATTCTGCCGCTCACTCAGGCAGTGGCGCGGGTGTTTGGACGCTTGGGCGAAAAGAAAAATCGAGGCAAGGCGCGAATCAAGTTTCTAGTGGACAAACTGGGCATCGAAGGATTTCGCCGCTTGGTAAAAGAAGAACGCGCCGTGATGGAGCCGGAAGAATCCTGGACCGCCTATCTCAAAGACATCTCCAACCAAGCCGAGCACCCCTTGCGAAAACCGGGAGAAACACTGCCCACTTCCTCCGATGACGATCCCGACTTTGCCAAATGGAAGGAAACAAACCTCTACCCCCAAAAGCAGGCAGGCTTTGTCGCCGTCATCCTCTCTCTGCCTTTGGGAGACATCACCGCCAATCAACTGCGTTCCCTAGCAGACATTGCCCGAAAATATACCCACGAAACCATCCGCTCCACCGTCGAGCAAAACATCCTCTTGCGTTGGGTCAGCAAAGCCGACGTCCCCGCCGTTTACCAAGACTTGAAAGCCGCCGAACTGACAACGCCGGGAGCCGGCACCATCGTTGACGTCACTTCCTGCCCCGGCACAGACACTTGCAAACTGGGAATTTCCTCCTCCAGAGGACTGGCCGCGCAACTAAAACACCAACTAACTGAAAAAAGCGTCCAAATGGACCGCTCCGTAAAAAACTTGGTCATCAAAGTAAGCGGCTGCTTCAACTCCTGCGGCGGCCATCACATCGCCGACATGGGCTTTTACGGAGTCAGCCGCAGCATCAACAAACGTTCCGTGCCTCACTTCCAAGTCATATTAGGCGGACAACGCTCTCAAAACGCCGGCGCCTACGGCCTGCCAATGGGCGCCATCCCCTCCAAACGAATCCCCGAAACCGTCGACCGCCTCACCCAAGCCTACCTCGAAAAACAAAAACAAGGAGAAACCTTCCAAGACTTCGTCGCCCGCGTCGGCAAAGCCAAAATCAAATCCATCATTCAAGATTTAACCGCTGTGCCTCCATACGAAGAAGACCGCTTTTACTACAGCGACTGGGGAGACCCTCGCGAGTTCACAAAAGAGGACATCGGCATCGGCGAATGCGCCGGCGAAGTGGTAACCGCCTTCACCTTTGACATGACTTCTGCTGAGCGAATGCTCTTCGAAGCGCAACTCAAACTAGAAAAAAACCATTTTCAAGAAGCCTCCGATCAAGCATTCGACGCAATGGCAACCGCCGCAAAAGGCTTGCTCCGCTTGAAACTCCCCAACGTCGGCCGCGACACATCCGCCATTGTCCAACAATTCCGCGCCGAATTCTTTGACACTGAACTCTTCTTTGATCCCTTCGCCAAAGGCAAGTTCGGCCAATACTTTTTGGACGCCGCCGCCAACCGCAACCGGCCGCAAAACCGCGACTCAGCCCACCGCCAAATCGAAGAAGCTAGCCTCTTCGTCGAAGCCTGCCACAGCTGCCACGGACGCATGAGCGAACAAAGAGCAATCGTTTAAACTGCCTTTTACAAATTACAAAACGACACCAACAAAGAAGAAAACACAAATGACCGAAGAAGAATACAATCTAGATTTGAAAGCACAGCAACGCGAACACCAGCAACGAATGGAACAACACCTACAAACCATCGAAAAGTCGCTGAAATCCACAAACACCAAAATTACTATTTTCATCGTTCTCTATCTATGCATTAGTGCGCTTTCTTTTCTTATTATCGCAATCACATCGTAAAATTGACCTTGTCATGAAAAACCTCATTGCCATTTTCGTTTGTGTTCTAATTGCCGGCTGCGACATAAATGCGCCGAGAAAAACACCATCTTCGCTGACACCAAAACCGATTGAAATCCCTTGGAAAATAGAGGGAACTTATGACAGATTGAATTTGTTAGACGGCCGTGTATTCCTGATTACCTCACCATCGAGAGGCAAAGTGAATTTGCTTCTGTACAAAAGAGGATTAAGAGGATCAGGTTCACCTGACATCATTGGCACTTACGATTCTGCTGATGAGGCGAAGAAGGCGTTTCGCGTATTATATAAAGTAGAGAAGGCAATGGAATAATGAGAAATCTTCCCAATCTGCAACACGTTAACGTTAAGTTTTTCCTTGAAGATGCCAACGCCATCGATCTTAAAAAAGCCATCCACGTGTTTCACTCGTGGATACAAGAGCAAAAACTGGACGACTTATTGATTGACGTGGCCGACTATCGGCACGTGCCTTCCGGACCGGGAGTGATTTTGATCGGACACGATGCGCAGTATTCCTTCGACAACGCAGAAGGACAACTCGGCGTTCTATACAACCGAAAAACACCTGTGGAAGCATCGGACGCTGATCTGATTGAATCTTCCATTCGCATCGCTCTTCATATTTGCCGTCTCTTGATGAAAGAAGAAACGTTTCAGGGAAAAATCAAGTTTGCAAAAAACAAGTTGCAGTTTATTGTGAATGATCGGCTGTTGGCGCCAAACGATGCAGCGACTTATGAACGTTTGCTACCGCAGTTCGCCGCCGCTTTGGCAAAAGTATTCGGCCAGAAAGACTACCAATTCAACCGCGCCTCCGATTCTCGAAAACGGTTGACGATTGTAGCATCTGTGCCTCAAGGCTTTGAACTTTGAGACTGCCTGTTCGTTTGTCTCAATGCCGGGAATGATTTTACGGTGTTGTTATTATGCTTTATGAGTTAGTATGAGACGAGGTGTATTCTGGCTGATCACGTTTCTTGCGGCAGTTCTTTTTCCAACAAAAACTACCGGCATGCCGCAAGCCTTGAATGTCGGTGAATCTCGCGCCGTGCGCCTCCTTTACTTCTTGCCTAACAACCGGCAGTTTCGCGCTGAAGTAGTTCAGAAAATGAAAGAGGAAATCCAACGAATTCAAAGATTCTATACCCAACAGATGCAAGCGCATGGATATGGAAACAACACCTTCCAATTTGAATCCAACGCGCAAGGGGAGGCCATTGTCCATCGCGTGGATGGGGAACGCCCTGACCATTCCTACCTTCCCGGCGACCAAAAGATTGTCGAGGAAATAGAACGGAGATTCGACATTAGAAAAAACATTTACTGGATCGTCCTGGACACCAGCACGGCCGGGCTGGGCGGCCAGATTCAAGGAATTGGCCGACGAGTGGGAAAGAACGGCGGCTATGCCTTAGTTCCTGACGCGTTTCACTGGACGGAAGCGGCGCATGAACTGGGACACGCCTTCGGATTGCTCCATGATTTCAGGGAGGATGATTATCTCATGTCGTATGGGAAAGGCCGAGATCGATTGTCCGCTTGCGCCGCCGCATTTTTGGCTGCGCATCTCTACTTCAATCCCGAAGTGAACGAGGAAAACAACAGAGAAAACAGTCAAATCACTCTCCTCTCATCGCCGGAATACTCGGCTGGTGCGAAAATCATCTCCGTTCAATTCGAAGCTAATGACCCCGACGGACTTCGCCAAGTGCTTCTTTTCACGAGCGGCATTTTGAAGGGGTGCCGCCAATTGAACGGCAAAAAAGACGCCGTCATTGAATTTGATTACGATGGCGCCATCCCTTCCAATCCCGGCGCTTGTCTTGGGAATCCGGCCTCGCATCCACTCCTCGTCGTGGCTGTGGATATTTTCGGGAATGCTCATCCGGAGACTTTCCCTCTTTTCTCCGTGCCGATGACAACCGGACTAGATGGCGAGCGAGTTGTGGAAATCCAAGATGACAACGCGCGAAGAGCTATTGAACGCGCGCTGGGAAAATCCGCCGGCGACTCCATCACCGCCGATGATTTGGCCAACGTGACGTCGCTGGAGCACCGCAATGACAAAACCCTGACCCAACTGACTTTGCCCGAAGGATTGATCCACCTCTGTTCGCTACGTCTTGACGGCAACGCCTTGACCAAATTGACCTTACCCAATGGGATAACCAATCTGCGCTCGCTGGATCTTTCCTGGAATTCCCTGACGAACTTCTCCTTACCGGAAGGGATGACCAATCTGCGGCAACTCTGGCTTGCCGGCAATTCCCTGCGCGAATTCACTTTGCCGGAAGGGATGACCAATCTGCGCTCGCTGTGGCTCTCCGGCAATTCCCTGCGCGACTTTACTTTGCCGGAAGGGATGACCAATCTGCGTTCGCTGTGGCTCTCTGGGAATTCTCTGCGCGAATTTACTTTGCCGGAAGAGATGATTAATCTGCGTTCGCTATGGCTCTCCGGGAATTCCCTACGCGACTTTTCCTTCCTCAAAAGATTGACGCGCTTACGGGAATTGACTCTTTCCGGCGACGCTCTACGCGGCAATTCCTTTGTTGAAGGACTGGCAAACTTGCGGGATCTCTACCTCTCCGGCGAAGTCCCCAATGACTTCTCTTTTCTGAAAAAACTGCCGAATCTAGAAAGACTGAATTTGGAAAGTTTGACTCTTTCCGGAAAAACCCTAAGCCGCTTGCCTGATAGATTGACCAACCTGAGGTCTCTGTCTATTAGAAACAGTCCGCTGAGCGGCTGGACGCTGCCGAATGGATTATCCAACTTGGTCTGGCTGTATCTGCGGGACAATCAAATGACGGAGTTGATCTTGCCCAAAGATATGACGAGCTTGAAGGTGTTAAACTTAGAGAGAAGTTCCATAACCCGTCTGTCGGCGCATCGAGACGTTGACGTCGAAAATCTGAACCTTAGCGGCTTTCCCCAAAAAGACATTGATTTCTACGGTTCGCCATCATTAACCATCCTTCCATGGAAGGTAGGCAAGTTGGAAATTCTTTGGAACGGGAGAGAGATACTGCAATCCTCGACACTTTTTTCCGGGAAATGGAAAACGGTAGAAAATGCCAGCAGTCCCTATCGAATCTCACCGACCGGATCCGCCCGATTCTTCCGCTTGCAACAACAAAACCGCTGATCCATGACGGAAAAAGCTGGCCAGATAACCAACTTGCCTAACCGTATCTCCACTCATTCTAACGCATCGAAGAGAAAGCCGAACATAATAAATCCAAAGAAAAAAAACCAACGTCCATCAAAACCACCAAAAAATCCCCCAGCAAATCCACTCCCCACAAACCGCTCTCTTCCCCACTCTTTCCCGCATTCATAACCTTGAACAATTCCTAAACAAATAAACTTCCTACCTACCTTCCCTAATCCCCGCACGCCCGTCCACCATCAATCCCCAACAGCCAACAACCCAAACGCCAGCAGTTAGTTACCAGCGATCAATCTCTCCCCACCTTCTTTGCCCCATTTCCTCACCTTTGCCATCCCATCCATCTTCCTAATCTCCAACGGCCGCCAAAACCAAAAAATCCCCTGCAAACTCACCTACTCCCCCCAATCCACCAACCACAAATCCCATCTCCCTCACCCCTTTACAATCCACAAACTTTGAAAACCCCAACCACACGCATGCATCATGCAAATAACACTTCCCTCCCGCAAACAACCAACACCAGCCCCCAACGCAATCCATAAAATGCTTCCTCATATAAAAGCCCTCCATTCACCACTCGACCAACCCCAATCTACCCTAACTTTTCTTCCTCTTCCCTTTCTTTTACATGAACAACCACCAGCAACAGAAATCCCCCGCAGAACACCCTCAACCATCCAACCTCGACCCAAAAACAACAATCCAACAACTCAAAACCAACCTCAACCGTTGACCATAAAGCTTACATAAAAAACACCCTCTCACCACTAGTCACTCCAACAACGAATCCCCCAACCCCAAACCTCCCGGAAACACGAACCACCAAAACTTCCTTCCCCGCAACAACAAGGCGGAATGGCGCGCTTCGTTGTCGGTTTCCTTGTTTGGCCCTTTCTTCTAATGCGTCTTCTTTATTCAAAATTCTCCCCCTCCACAAAACACACTTTCCGCACTGACTACTAACCCAACAAAACACCAACCACCAAAACTTCCTCCCCACAACGGCAAGATGGAATGGCGCGCTTCTTGGCGTGCTTGGTCGTTTCTAAAAAACTTCCTTTCCTCTTCCCCCTTTTCTTCCCTTTTCCATTTTGAGAGTGGACACAGAATAGGCCAGAGACAGCCACCAAGCCAGAACGCATTCCCAAGCATCGCTGGACGACAGACGAATCAGCGTTCCTCCAAAACATAAATCGCCTTTGTGGATTCCATCGTGGAGTGGTTCGCATCCGCAGTCTCTTAGATTTTGAAACTAGTTCAGATGAAACATGAGGAAGAGAATCCCCTTGTTTGCGTCAAAACGGAAGCAACGAACATCAGCCAGAAGTCTCTTTTAGCGGCGTTGATAGTGTCGGCGCTTTCTTCTCTTTTTGTTCCCCTCGAACCAAGCCAATCTCAGTTGTATATTGTCTCTACCATAGCCAAAACAAGGCCAATCAGACCCTCTGGATGTTTAGCAGTTCTTCCACCACCGCAGCCACTCAAAATAGCCTCCAAAGCATTCCAACCTCCAATCATTCCCCCTAGCTGAGCCTCTTGTGAATTTGTGAACTCTTTCAATAACGGACGCATTGACAAGGCCAACAAGCCCAAGGATGCGAACTTTCCCCATTCTTTCTGATTGGCGAGCTCTAATATCGAAGACATCGATTCGGCAAGAAAGAGAATTCCGGGCAAAGGCAGAACCAACGCCAACATCAACTTTTGCCGCTAGCGCCGCTAATACGCCGATGATTATCATTGTCAGCGTTAACAGCCGAACGATTGAGCGTTTTTGGTGGACTACGATAATCTATACGATGCCCTTGGGAATCCGCTTCTTCAGCCGTTTGTTCTATTCTATCAATCCGCCTTCGTCTTGGGTGGGAGCAAGCTGGATCAACAAATCCATCGGCGACTTTTATACGTGAAGCGACAATAATTCTGGGGCCTTATTATGTCTCTCCTAATCAAAGAGCAGAGGCTTACGTCCTCTTCTTAGCGGTCAATTCTCCCAGCTTGGTGCGGGTTGTCGTCCACAGTGCCATCATCCTCGAACTCAAAGAATGCGCATTTGTGTTAGGTTTGTTTGCGTTGGCTTTGTCCTCTTCCGCCGCCACCTCCAAAAGAAACAATGCCAAACCCAAGCCACAACTTCGTAGACTTGGTTTGGTGTTGCGGATTTTTTGGTGTTTGTGGCGAGCGATAAAAACGACAAACTGCCCACAGTTTTGTAGCTGGTATCTTGTGATTTATAGATTTGCCTCTCTCCAACAGTTAGCGATTGCCGAGGAGACACGGCTGGTGAGTTATAGCCGGCTAGTTGCTGTGCGGGCAAACTAGCGGCCGGTGCTTTGTGCTTTGATGTTTGTGATTTGTGGTTTGCAAACACGGTTGTGCAGTTGGGTGTTTGGTTCGTTTGCGCTGGGTTTTGTTTTCTTTCATCGCCGTATAACGCAAAAGAAACTTCAAGCTGCCTCCACTTTGTAGTTGGTAGCGGGCAACTTGTGATTTGCGGGACTATGGTGTGCGGTTGGTGATTAGCAACGGATGATTTATAGTCGGCAAACAACGGAGATTGCTTTGTCTCAATCTTGTCTCTGCAAGTTAGGAAGCGGGGATTTTATTCTAATTCTGAATTTAGAATTGGGAATAGTGAATTGAGGATCCCAAATGACGGCTTGGCGGTGAGGGGGGCAGTGATTTTGTGTCTTTTGTTGTTTGAAAAAGGGAAGACAGCATTGTTGATTGGGAGAGGCAGGGTTGGAGAAACGGCAATGTTTCCGGCTGGTGGAATGCATGTCTGTTGCCGGTTCCACTAGGTTGGCTGCTTTGCTTTTATCTTTGTGAGAAGGGGAGTTTTTCTTTGTTGGCGCAGTTGGGGGATAGCGGGGCTTGGGGAGGGGAGAGAAAAAGAAACTTGGAGGAACGGGATAAAAAAGGGGACGAGGGAGAAGATAGCGGACGTTTCTTCGTTTTCCCTTGCTCTTCGTTTTCGGAAATCCTACCGTGTTCAAAAACAAAAACTTCAATCTTGCAATTTGCAGTTCTTAATTCATATCACGCGGGCAGGTGCTAAACGCTAACCTGAGGTTGTTAGCCGCTAACTTTCAATCTGATAAAGACTTGCGGTCGACGGGATATTAGCCTTACAACTTGAGGCCGTGGATGCAATTCAAGTGATACAATGGCTTGTGGAGGGGTTGGTGGTTTTGAAATCGGCGTTTGAGTTTTTCCTCGACCGTCTGAACGCAGTTTATGTGCGGGAACGAGCGGGCAAAATGCCGCCAGTTTTTCAAGGAATGATTGACGAGGAAATCTACGCCCGGTCGGTGGATTATACTTTGGCCAAGAATCGGCTTGATCAGTTTTCGAATCCTTGCGGCTTAATTATTCTTTTGTCGGCGCTTTTTTCGGGATTTTTGCCTTGGTCTTATGACGTGTTTTTGGATTTTGCAGGAGAATCGGCGTGGGTAAAAGCGGCTTGGATTATTGGCATTATCTTTTTGTTTTCGGCGCCGGAATGGCCTTGGGAATGGTATAGGCAGTTTCGGTTGGAAGAGCGATTTGGATTCAACAAAACTACTTTGCGATTGTGGATTGTAGATCGAATCAAAGGAGCGGCGTTGGCCGTATTGCTTGGCGTGCCAATGCTCACCTTGTTGCTTTGGATGCTCGAATCCGTCGGGAGCCATTGGTGGTTTTACGGGTGGGGAACGGCAATCAGTTTCCAGATTGCCATGATGTTCGTCGTTCCCAAGTGGATTCTGCCTTGGTTCAACCGATTTGAGGCGCTGGCCGAAGGTGAATTGCGGGAACGACTTTTGAGGCTGGGGAAAGCCGCCAATTTTTCCGCCGCAACCATTCAAGTGATGGACGGAAGCAGAAGATCAGCGCATTCCAACGCTTTTTTTGTGGGCTTTGGGCGCTTTCGCAAAATTGTTCTCTTCGACACTCTCGTCCAGCAACTCTCCGCCGCCGAACTAGAAGCCGTCTTGGCGCACGAAATCGGCCATTACAAGAAAAAGCACGTCTGGAAACTGCTGGCTTGGTCTTGCTTTGCGTTGCTTGTCGGTTTCTGGATGCTGGCGCAACTGATGAATTTTCCGCCCTTTTTGGCCGCTTTTGGTTTTGCCGAAGGCAGCTTGGCGCCCGCTTTTCTGCTCTTTGGCATGTTGAGCGGCTCGGTTTCTTTTTGGGTCACTCCGCTTTCCAGCGCTTGGTCGAGAAAATTTGAATACGAAGCCGACGCTTTTGCCGCGCAAACCATCGATTCGGAAAACGCATCATCCGGCACGGGATCCTCAACTTTGATTAGCGCGCTCCACAAACTTGTGGAAAAGAACCTCAGCAACCTCACGCCTCATCCTCTCTATAGCCGGTTTTACTATTCCCATCCCACTCTTTTAGAACGGGAACAAGCCTTGCAAAAAGCCATTCCAAAAATTGACCGCTAATAACCTAATGTGTAAAAATGGGTTCCTAAAACTTGACGCATTATAGAAATCCCGTTTGGCCAGAGAATAAAAAAAGCCCTCGGCAAAGTTTCCCTTCGCCAATGGTTGCAACGCAAGAATTGCAGTCTCTAAGACTACTTAATCAGCAACAGATCGCCATCTTTTAATTTGTCTTGTTCTAATGTTCTTTTGCACCGCAAATCCGCGTTTGATCCGTCATCTTTATCGCTCTTTATGTTTTCAAAAAGGCCCCTGAAAACAGCATCTCCCGAAAGTTGTCAATTCTTCAAAGCATGCTGCGCGCCGTCTTCTTCTTTGCCAACGCGGCCAGACAAAACAAAAACCGCCGAGCGCAAACACACCCGACGGTTGAAACACAAACACAAACGCAAACAAAGCAAAGGCTATCTAATGAGGAGAGGATCGCCGGCTTTCAATTCGTATTCGTATTCTTCGCTGTATGCGAAGCCGTCTTTCCCCATTTCCAAGAACCCAGCTGCCGGGATTTCATTGAGCAGGCGATCTCGGATTTCCGTTGCCTTCTCCATGGACATTAGGCGACTGTCATCTCCTGTGGGCATTGGGGGTTCTGTTAGCTCTCCCAGTATGCTTTCTCTCAAGCTTTCCGCTCTGTCCGCCCAAGTGACATCGCGCACTTCCACCGGGTTGTCAAAATGCGGATTGTTTTCTCGGCGGATTTCGTCAGCGGTTTCCACAAGAAACTTAATCTTCTCTTGTTTTGTCATGTTTTGGAAGGTCGCCTGCTCTTCTGAGGGGAGGTCTTTGACCGCTATGATTGTGGGTTTTTGGGGAGGCACTGGACGACGAACGCGCGCATTCTTCCGATAGATTGAATCTGGATCGCGCTGTGCCGCCTTATGGTAATCTTTGAGCGATTCGAATGCTTTTCCGAGCGCGAATGGGTGGAGTTCTTCGCCGAGCTCTTCCTTGACGATGTCGTACATCTGTTCGAATTCTTCGGTGTACGGCAATTTGCTTTCGTAGAATCTTTTTAGGAAACCATGAACGCGTACCATTCTCCCCATTTTGTTGTAGGCTTCGTTTTCTTCTTCTGTCCACTCTTCTGTCCATTCTTTCAAATGGTGTGGGTCATAGATGATTGGATCGAAGGCAATCTCTGGATGCGGAGTTGGCTCAAACGGGAATCGTTCTATCCATTCTTGCCTGCTTTCCCACCACTCTTTCTCCGCCTTTTCCGCCTCTTCTTTGGCTCGTTTTGCGTCTTCTTCCGCTTGAATCAGCTTTGCGATCTCTGGATCGTTTTTGATCAGCTCTGCCAATGCTTCATCTTTTTCGCGTTGCAGTCGAGCGTTCTCAACGCCCTGCCGCCACCTATCCCAAATGTCGCTATATTCGGCGGGGCTGACCGGGGCGATTTCTTGCTCTGCTGTCGCCTCTTCCGCTTGTTTTTTCGGGGGTTGGGGCGGCGAGAAAATGGACACCAGCATGGCCGTGATGCCTCCGATGATGACAACGGCGAATCCGCCGTAAAGAAGTTTATCTGCTTTGTTCATTGGATTGCTCTCCTTTCTTCTTTTCTTTGATTAGTCGGCGTATAAGTCGCTTTCAACTTGAACTACAACAAGCCAGTTTGTCCTCGACCACCCCATACGGTACGTTCCTAAAATGCCCGGAATTCTTCCGTGTATCAGTTTTGATCGCTGTTCAATTTGGCGGGTAGCGCTGGCGTAGATGTCTGGGAATTCGATTACTTGGTTGTCTTCGCACAGTTGCATTCTTCTTGAGTCTTCTCCTCTACACGAAAAAAAATCGACTGGCAATTTCTCAATTGACCTGTTTTCTAATTTCCCTGAACTGTTTACATCCCATTTTGTCCACTCTACGGTGCCGGTGTAGGTGTTTACTCCCGATCCCGCCCCCCCCCCCCCTGACTCTAGTGGCTAATTTGGGTACTTTGGGGACGTTGGGATCTTTGTACTTGCTCACCATTTTGTGATTCCCTACATGACGATACGTGCTGTATCTTACCCCCAATGAAGGCTTCCAATTGAAAGAGTCGTCGTCGTGTAATTCCCGTATTGTCGCACGCACTTTCTTCATATACGCTGCAATCGAGTCTGCCCTTGCTCTCATGCTCATCACCAACACCGTTTCGTCGTCGTTGTTGACTAACACTCCATGCCTTCTGACGATGTGGTATCGTCCTTGTTTTTCTAGGTATCTTTCGGCAAATTCCGTTTCCATCGCTTGCCCGTCCGCAGTTCCGACTGGATCGTCGTCAATTTCATGCCCTTGTGTCACAACGACGCGACGCCACGAATCAGGAGCATCGTAGTTGGACAGCGATGTATCACTGCCTGCCCTTGCGGAGTAGCTGTAACGGTTAGACAGCCAGTATGCGCCATCGACGGTTGCGGTGGCCTTCTTTACGGCGAGCCACGTATCAATTGCCGCTTGTTTAGCCGCGGTCAGTGCTTGGCCGGCACCCCATCCAATGATGAAGACGACAACTTTGGGCAGTGCCATAGCCGAGATGGGCGTCAGCAAGGCGACCACCGCGAGGATGGCGATGAGTGCCTTCGCCTCGATGCCTTGGCGTTTTAGCGGCGTTTTCTTCGCCGGTGCCGCCGATTCGTTGGTTTCCGATGCAGGTTGCATGGCTTTGTTGGGAACATCTTGACCAATTCCGGTGGATTCGTCAAGCCGCTTGTTGGTGTTTAATGGTGTCATAATGCTGATTTCTTTACTGGTTTAGTGTCGTTTATTGCGTTTTGGCCGGCGCCTTTGGGAAACCTCTTCCCGCGTCCAGGCCGATTGTCAGTTCCAAGCGGAGCAAATCACGCGAGTTCCTGCCTGTTCGCCGAAGCCAAACAGGGAAAAGCGTACGACTCTCCCGCCGAATTTTCATATTCAAACTGTGATATTCCAGCGGGGAGACCCAATAGCGAATCGCCCCACTTGGAACTGACAAGAGCGAGAAAATCAAAAAGCAACCTTGAGCGCAGGTTTTTTTCTCAGCTTTTTCCTTTCTTCGGTTTTTTGATGAAATTTGGCGAATTGCGGGGTTTTTCTTCGATTTTTGTTAGCGGCAGTGGTTTGTTTTTTGGGTTTTGGAGCGTTTTGCAACGGCTTAGTATCGGATTAGTGGTGGTTTTGGCGAGTTGAGTTAGGGTGCAAATAAGCAAAAAATAGGGGGAAGTGTGGGTGTTTTAGGGCGATTGGGTTGGCATTGTAATGGTTTTTAGCTGGTTGTGCGGCGATTTTTTAGGTTAGGCTTTTTTGGCGCAAGAGTTCTTCCATGGCTTTTTGCATTTGGATCTCGGCGAGGCGGTAAGTTTGTTTGTCCAAGATTTGCGTTTGTTTTTGCAATGCCTTCCAGTTCTCGGCGGGGTTTTTGTTTTCTTTGCTATTGGGTTGGAGCATTTGCCTCACTGTTTGGAGGGTTTGTTGGATTTCTTGACGCTCGTTTTCTTCTAATTCTTCGCCGCAGTTTTGCAGGGCTTGGGTGGTGGCTTGGATGATTTCCTTTGCCTTCAAGCAAGATTCGATCCAGCGTCGTTCGGCTAGGTCTTCCAAGGCGAAGTGGACGGATTCTTCCACCATTTGCTGGACTTTGGCGTCGTCGACGTTCACTGCGGATTGGACTTTTTGTGTTTTTTCTTTTCCCGTGCGGATGTCTCTGGCCAGCACGTGAAGGACTCCGTTGGCGTCGATTTCAAATTGCACGCCGACTCGAGGCACGCCGCGGGGCGCTTCTTCAAACTCGATGGTGAATTTGCCTAAGCTCCAGTTGTCTTTGGCTTTTTCCCGTTCGCCTTGAAGCAGGTGGATTAGCATTTTGCGCTGTTGGTTAACGGCGGTGGTGAAGGTTTCGCCGGCTTTTACGGGAATGGTAGAGTTGCGCGGAATAATGACGTTCATAAGTCCGCCAAAAGTTTCGATGCCGAGGGACAGCGGCGTGACGTCCAGCAACAGAACTTTTGGGATCTCTCCGATCAAAATGGCGCCTTGGATGGCCGCTCCTAAGGCGATGGCTTCGTCGGGATGTTGGGATGTATCCAAAGCAGGGCCGTCTGACCGATGAAAATCTTCGCCCACCCGCAACTCGCTCTGCGCTGTTTCAAATTCTGCGCATTCAAACCATTCACTCACGAATCGGCGGACTAAGGGCATGCGCGTTTGCCCGCCGACGAGGATGACTCGGTTCAAGTCCGCAACGGCGATTTTAGCGTCCGCTAAAGCTCGGCGGCAGGGGGCTTTTGTTTTCTCGATTATAGGGCGGGCAAGTGTTTCCAAGGCGTGGCGCGTGAGGGTGTATTGGAAACTAAATCCCGGCGTCAGAAATGGGAGTAATATCTCAAACTCTTCTGTTTGGCTCAGTTGGATTTTTGCTTTCTCGGCCGCTTCGCGGATGCGTGACTTGGCTTCCAAACTCAGCGTTTCGGCGGATAACTCTCCCGCCTCCGCCGCTTTGGCTTGTAACCAGTCGGCCAGTCGACGATCGATGTCATCGCCTCCCAGCTGTGTATCGCCGTTGGTCGACAGCACTTGGAAGGTTCCTTCCGTTAGTTCCAAAATGGAAAGATCAAAGGTGCCGCCGCCCAAGTCGTACACCGCTATCTTCGACCGATCCGCCAACTTGTCCAATCCGTAGGCCAAAGCGGCGGCCGTTGGTTCGTTGAGGATGCGTTCCACTTTCAAGCCGGCGAGTTTTCCGGCTTCGATGGTTGCTTGGCGTTGGGCGTCGTTGAAATAGGCGGGCACGGTAATCACCGCATGGGACGCTTCTTCGCCCAGCGCTTTTTCCGCCACTTGCTTCAAATGCTTCAAAATTTCCGACGACACTTGCTCCGGAGAAAAAGAACGGTCGCCCGAATTCACAAGCGCTCTGCCTTGCTTGTCTGCGGTGATTGCGTAGTTCATAGAGCGGGCGTCATCTTCGCATTCTCGAAATCGGCGCCCGATGAACCGTTTCACCGAGTAAATTGTGGAGGCGGGGGCAGCGCTTTGTCCTCGTTTCGCTGCTTCGCCTACCAACGCACCAGTCTCTTCATAGCGAACGATGGACGGCGTGGTTCGCCGCCCGGAGTTGTCAGCCAGAACGATTGGAAAACCCGAATCCACAACGGCCACTGCGGAATTGGTTGTGCCCAGGTCAATGCCTACAATTCTGTTTTTCATGCTTTCCGAACATTGCCAAAAGTTGCGGCGTGAAGGCACGAAAAAAAGCGCAAGAAAATGCGGCGCGGGCTTTTCTACAATCGCAATTTGGGCATTCTAGCCGACGGATGGCTTCTTAAAGAATTTTTGGCATCTTGCTTTTTCCCTTGAATTTTTGGCGCATTGTGGACAATTTATCTGTTTTTGACTTGACTGAAATCGATTGTTGTTTGTTTAGCGTGTGGCTGTACCACGCCATTTAGAGCGCGATTCCGATCTTCGAATAGTCCAAAGGCAATTGTAAAGTAAAATTAAAGAATGAGAGAAGATATGCACGGAAATTGAAGAGTAAGATGCTTGCTAGTGTTGTTGACGGTTGTGGTAACGGGGTGCGCAAGTCGTGGAACAGAACAGCAAGCCCGGGATTATCCTGCGGTGACCACGCCGATAACGGGGTTTTGGTAAGGGGAGAAATTTTTCGGCGATCAATTTAGATTAGGAGGTTATCCGAGAAATGTTGATTATTACATACAGGATGTTTATTATCAAGTACAGGATTGGCGGCGAGACGTTGACGATATAAAAAAGCGGTTGAAGCGGTTGAGAAACAAATGAAGAGCAAAAAGTATTTGCCGCCGACTCTTCGAGAAGAGATTGAAAGAATAAAAACAATTGTGAAAGACATTCAAGAAAGAATTGATTGAATGAGGCAAGAATTTAGCGATGGTGTATGCGAAAGCGAATCGGGCTGAGAAGGCGAGGAAAAAGATGACGTCAAGGCTAGAGCGTCGACAAACAAACAGGAGAAATATGGAGGCGCAGTCAAAACGGATGAAAGAGAGAATGATCTAACAATGTTTCCAAGAAAGTAAAATGGTTCCGAGATACGGTGAATGATGGAAGTTTTTTGATTCCTCCATTGGACGGGTAAGCAGCAAGACAGAGTTTTATTTGTGGATTCGGTAGATAACCAAGCCGTTGAGGAAGCGGCGCCGACGGAGGCCGGCAACAGCCAGGAGGCTTGCCTGAGGCAGTTGTGGAAGGCGGCCTTGCTCGCGCAGCAAGAGAGGAACGCGGGATGCGAAGAGGATACGCAAGAAGGGCGGGCACTTGGCAAGCGCTTGACTCGTCTTTGTCGGGAGTTGTTAAAGAGCGGCAATCTAAAATTTGCTCGAAGCCTGATCCTGCGGGCCGCCTCTCTTCATTCCCAAAAAAAGGAGCAACATCTCTTTCCCTCCAAGATTCTCAACAAGTGCTTTTTCAAGTCCCGATCGGGAACGCTTCGCCCTCACCAGAATCCCGGCGAGGAAATCGCATCTTATTCTGAGGCGGATTCTGAAGGCAACCGGGAAGGATCCAATCAGTTTGTGGAAGATTTCTCGGCGCACTTGGCCGTTTTGGAAGAAAGCCTCGACGCCGCGCCCGGAGGCAAGGAAACCAGCCAAGCCGTTCGCGAGTTGGCTTTGTATGTCTTGAATCACGCCTCCTCCGTATTTCAGGAAGACGTCCAGCGTTTGGCGCGGGAATACAAGCCGTTTGAAGTTGCCGCGCGGGTGATTTTGCTTACGTTCGGGAAAGGGACGACAAGCGGTTCTGCATCTCCATCGAGCGACTCTGTGCAGAAGCTTCCCTGCTCTTCGGTGTTGCAGGCCTATTGCGCTTCGGTTCTAAATCGGCTGGAATCCATTGAACGACTGGGTTCCGCCAAATCCGCCAAGATTTTCAACAAGTATTTGATCCGATTGTCCAACTCCAAAATTTCGTTGGAAAAGATTCTCGGCAAGCATTCCCCGGACTCTTTTCCGGAACTTCACCATCTGCCTGCCGGAGAGTTTGCCGCTTTGACAGCCGACGCCGCTTCTGAGCGGGAAGGCGAGTTCTTTTTGGCCCTGCTTTCCCAAATTTCGCAGGAGACCGCCTTGAAGTCGCGAGAGTTGTTGCGCCTAAACGCCCTGTCCGTTCTTCGCTCCGGCCAGAGTTTCCGAATCAAAAAAGAGGAGGAAGACATGGCCCCGGTCAAGCACCGATCCGCAACTCGTTCCATGCTCGTCGCCTATCGTCAAGTTCGAACCCACTTGAAGGAGTTGGGACTTTTAAGGCAGCACGGGCAATACTCTTTTGGTTGGTACTCGATCCCCCGCATTTTCGAAGCGTTCTTCATCGGGCAGTGCAAAGAACTCGCCGTGACGGGGATTCTTCCGCCGGGATCAGGCCAAGATCCGTGGAGCGAGACTTGGGACGACTTGCAAATGGAACACTCCTTGACAAAAATTGAACCGCAGTTTTACGAGCCCCCTCTCTTTTCGGCGGCGTCCAGCGCGCTGGTTTTTTTCTCTTGGGAAATCGCTTCCCTTGGCGTTCCTCGAAACTCCATTCAAATAGAAAAAGCCGACGAAACAGCGGGGAGGCTTTCCTTATCCTTTGACTATCCGCCGGCTGGTTCGGATAAAAAGACCAACCGCTGTCGGCTCACTTACACTATGGCCGACATCGAATCCTCCCAACGCAAAGACCTAGCCTTGCCGGACAAGACCGATCCTGTGCTGTTCCATGCCTTCGAAGAAAACGCAGAAAACCGACACAGCGTCGGGAAAGAGGATTTGCCCGCCGCCATGCTTTTCGTGGGAGAAGGCGTCGTGAAAGACTTTCCCTTCTACCAACGCTTCAGCTACAGCGAAAACCTCATCCTCTACGTTTTAGAAACCCAAACCGCACCCAAAACCAGAAAAGAGCACCCAAAAGAAGACAAACCCGGCAAAAAACCAGAAAAAAAAGCATCGCCAACAAAAGAAACCGCCCAGCCCAGCATCCAACCAGCCAAACCCGGAAAAACCGGAATGGCAAAAACAGCCGAAGACTTGCTACAAACAGACCAAACCTTGGGAATCTTGCGCCAAGAAAGCTTTGCTTGGACAATGGAAGTATTGCAACGAATCGCCTCCGGCAAAAAAGTCGCCGGCAAACAACGCCGCAACTTCCGCCGCCTGCACAATCAACTTCGCCACCAAAAAGATCGCGGATTCTCCAACCGACTCGAAGGCGACTTCATCGCCCGACTAGCAAACCTGTCCAAACAATTCGACGCCGAAAACGAATCCTAACCCCAAAAACCAGAAACTACCCGGCGGCAAAACCCGCCCCAAAAAAGGCCTTCCTCCCGAAACAAACACAACCGCCGAACATTATTCTCCCCGCAAGAGCATCAAAAACAAAACCAAGAAGAACGACCTCGGAAAATCCATCAAAACTAGCCGAAATCAAGACAAATCCCGACAATCTTCTCCTTCACATAAAAGAAAACACCGCAAAATTCCTTTCTCGTCGCCATACCAGCCGATGCTCTTTGACTAATCCGATACTAAGCTGTCTCAAAACCCTCATCCAACCCCCAACAAAACAAACAAAAACCTAGAATCCCCAAACCAAAGCCAGCAAACCGCGCGGACGCAACCATCCACCAAGCGGATCCTACTCCCCCATTCGCCCTAGAAAAAAGAAATCACCCCCCTCCCCAACAAACGCCAACCGCTAATCCCATAGACAAATCTTCCCTCCATTCCTCATCCCTAATCCTTAATCGACCATCTTCATTCAGCGAATTCCACCTTTGCCTCCCGGCCACCAACCACCGCAGAAGAGAGAAAAGCCAACTCCTCCTCACTCCCCCAAACAAAAACCTGAGAATGCGCAGGCCGCAAACAGTTCCGGCACAATCTCTCGCCCTCTGCTCGCTAATCCCGCATCTCGAATCCATGCATGCTTAGCCATCACCCCACAAAACTCCTCCCCCGCAACGACAAAGAGGCCATTCTTCGCCAAGCGCAAGACAAAGGAGGATTTTCTCCCTCTTGGATTTCCTTTTGACCATGCTTTTGGACGAAGGCAGCGGCCAGAGATTGGCGACGAGGGAATTCCTCCTCTCCAAAATGATCCCCCTCTTGCAAATAATCCCTTCGAACCCCCTCCACCGCAAAAATGCGAAAAATAAACTTTTTCCGCTCCAAAGAAAAAACTGCCATCAGTAAGGTGGGAAATGGCGCGCTTTTTCTCTCGTTTTTGTTGTTTTCGACTCGTTTTCTTCCTTTTTTTCTCTTTTTTCTTCTTTTTTTTGTGGATTTAGGGTTGACTTCTTGGGGAGAGAGGCGGAAGATAAAGAAACTTTGGTTACAAAATCGTCATTTTTGATTTGAGATTATGAGCAAGCATTCATTACAATATGGCAAGCGGGCAAGCGGGCTGTTTTTGGGGTAGCGTTGATAGTGTCGGCGCTCTCTTTGGTTTCTTTGGAGCAAGGGCAAGCGCAGTTGTACTTGGACATTTTCCCCAGCCAAGACGACACCAACGCGACGCTTTGGGTTTTCAGCGGCTCTTCCACTGGTTGGGCGCATAACAATGTGCCTCCCACCATCCGATCCAGCGGCAACTATAACCGCCAAGACACCCACAAAACCAGCAGTGCCTTTTTGCGGAACACTTCCGCAGCCGATTACAACTTGACGCCGCTCTTCACGGCATCGACCACCAATGCGGCGAGGGACTTGGAGTCTTTGCGCACGCGGCTCGGCCAAAGCATCAAACTGGGAACGACCAACACGAACGACGACATCACCATTCCCAGCACGGCCACCAATGTGCCCACGATCAGCTACACCGGCCGCGGCAGCCGCACCATCGCCGCTATGCATCTGCAAGATGTCTATAACTCGAATTGGGATGACATCGGGCCGCGGATAAGCGGCAGCGAGTTGAACTATGGCAGCAGCTCGGTAGCCGTCAACTGGATTGGGGCGGCGATAATGACGAACAAGCCGATTGCCGATTTTCACCTTACGACTCCGGGCAGTTACAACGGCAACCTGGCGGGCAACGGGGTTCTTGGGGGTTGGACGGGGCCGCAAGCAAACAACCTGCGCATTCGGGTGTATGGCTCGGCCATCCCTGAGCCGGAAGAATACGCGCTTGTCTTCGGCTTGTTTGCCTTAGGCTTTGTCCTCTTCCGCCGCCACCTCCAAAAGAAACAACGCCAAACCCAAGCCACCACTTTGTAGCCTGCGCGCTTTGGCGGCTAGCGAGATGCCTTCGTTGATTGGATTTTCAACTTCGCCTCAGAATCTCTGAAGCGGAGTTTTTTTGCGCATTTTTCTATTCAGTTCTCCACTGGAGCATTTGATAATAACCATGCAAAGATTTTGTTTCCTAAAATGCGATGCATTGGAATTGCGGGAAGCCGCGCTAAGCCCGGTCGTTTTTCAGCGGGAGTTTGCTTTGGCAATTCAGAGCCGCGCGCTTCGGTTTTTCCCATTTTGTCGTTGTTCGCCGACACTTCCAAAAGAAATAACGCAACAAGCCCCAACTTCGTAGCTAAGGATTTGTAGATTTTAGTATTAGCGTTCTTAGGTTTTCGCTATTTTCGAGTGGAAGGCGAATTCCTTTATTGCGCAATAGAGGACGGGCACAAGGAAGAGGCTGAGAATTACGGCGACCATGCCTCCGACTGTTGGAATCGCCATCGGCATCATAACGTCGGCGCCTCGGCCTTTCGCCGTCAAGATGGGAAGCAAGGCGAGAATTGTGGTTGCCGCAGTCATCAAACAGGGACGCACGCGCCTTTGGCCGGCTTCAACGGCGGCTTGGCGGATTGACGCGACGCTTTGCGGACGGCTTTGGCTGAATTTTTGCTCTAAACAAGTCGCCAAGATTACTCCGTTGTCCGACGCAATGCCGAAAAGCGCCAAGAAACCTACCCAAACTGCTACGCTCAAATGAATCGGCCGCGCTTGAAACAACTCCCGCATGGAAACGCCGAAGGCCGAGAAGTTCAAAAACCAATCCTGCCCGTAAAGCCAGAGCAAAAGGAATCCGCCCGACCATGCAACAAGAACGCCGCTGAACACCAACAGCGAGTTTGCGGTCGAGTGAAAGTGCAAATACAGAAGGCCGAAAATGATCAACAACGCCAAAGGAAGAAGAATTTTCAACTTTTTTTCCGAGCGAACTTGGTTTTCGTAACTTCCTGAAAAGACATAGCTGACCCCGGCCGGAAGTTCCAATTCGCCGCTTTGGATTTTGGCTTGGAGAAAGGCGGATGCCTCGGAGACGGCGTCTGCTTCTGCCCAGCCGGGTTTTTTGTCGAACAAGACGTAGCCGGTCAAACGGGCGTCTTCGCTGCGAATGCTTTGCGGGCCGCGTCGATAGGAAATGACGGCTAGTTGTTCCAGCGGAATTTGAGCGCCGGCCGGCGCCGGCACCAGAATGCGGCCTAAGGATTCGATTTGATCGCGGAGTTCTCGCAGATAGCGGACGCGGACAGGATAGCGCTCGCGGCCTTCAACCGTGGTCATGATTGTCTTGCCGCCGATGCCTACTTCAATTACTTCCTGCACTTTTGCCAAAGAGATGCCGTAACGGGCGATGGATTCTCGGTCGATTTCGATTTCCAAATAGGGCTTGCCAATCATTCGGTCCGCCAGAACAGTCGAAGGTTCCACTGAGTCTGCTTCCTTCAATAAGGCTTCTACTCGCAGTCCCACTTGTTCGATTGTGCGCAAGTCGGGGCCTTGGATTTTTACGCCCATTGGCGCTCGCATGCCGCTTTGCAACATTACCGTTCGGGCGGCGATTGGCTGGAGTTTGGGCGCCGAGGTGGAACCGGGCATTTGCGCCGCCTCCACAATGGCTTCCCATATGTCTTCAGATCGGCGAATTCCCGGCCAAGCCTTCCTTCCTTCGTTCGACGCTCCCGCAGACGTTTCCAAATCGGGAACCAAAGCCGGCCTCCACAGGCGAAAAGGTTTTCCGCCGGCGTCTGGAAGGAGATTGCCGTCTGCGTTCCGGAGGAAACGGCCTTGCACCCGGTAGGGCTTTCCATCGGGCGCGTCAAGCGGGTTTCCTTCTGCGTCGCGGAACCAGTCGGTTTCTTTGGCGTTGAATTGGAAACGCAGTCGGCGCCCTTTTGGGTCTGTCAAATACTCCGGCCGATAGTTAATAATCGTTTCCACCATCGACACCGGAGCCGGATCCAAAGCGGTTTCGGCTCGCCCCAATTTTCCAACTACGCTTTCCACTTCGGGAATCTGCCGGATCGCCATGTCTTGTTTTCGCATGGCGTCCATCGATTCCCCAATAGACGCATGCGGCATTGTCGTCGGCATGTAAAGGTAGGAACCCTCGTCCAGAGCCGGCATAAATTCTTTGCCCAAACCCGGAAACTGCCGCGTCAAAGCAGAAACCGGAGACCAAGCCCGGACGGAATCCGGCAGCCAACCCAAGAAAAAATCCAATCCCAACCAAGCCGTCCCTCCCAAAAACGCCAAGGCAATCGGCAGGGAAAGAAACGCCGTTCGATGCCGTAGGCACCACCGAAGAATATCTCCGTAAAAGTGTTGCAAGCCGTAGAAAAGAGACAAGAGTCCGCCGACCAACAGGCCGACGAATAAGCCATTCCAGAGAACGCCTTTATCAGAACCCAAAGGCGACCAACGCGCCGCCAACACGCCGGCGACCGCCAACGCAACCAGAACGTTTGCCGCTTTTTCGACCCAAACCCTTCTTTTTGGCAAGACTCGTTCCCGCGCCCAGTAATAAGCCGCTGTTCCCAGAAGCGCCAATCCCGCCGTCCACCATAAAAAAGAAGGCGCCATTCCGCTCCACCGTTGCATTGTCCAGCCGCCGAGCGCCAACATTCCCGCAACACCAGCGCCAAGAGTCACCTTGCGAAGAGTCTTCCCGCGCAACCGCCCCGCAAACCAGAGTTGCGCCAAGGGGGGAAGAATCGAGACCGCCGCAATCACTGAGGCAAGGAGCGCAAAGGTCTTCGTCCAAGCAAGCGGTTGAAACAATTTTCCCTCCGCGCCCTCCATCGCAAACACGGGAAGAAAACTCACCACCGTAGTGACCACGCTTGTCAACACCGCGCCGCCCACTTCTTTGGAAGCGGCAAGGACGACGGAGAGCGAATCTTCATGGGAAGAGGCTTCGTCCAAACGCCTCAGAATGTTCTCGCAAATCATAATCCCCATGTCGACCATAGTGCCGATGGCAATGGCGATCCCAGACAAAGCCACCACGTTGGCGTCCACGCCAAATGTCTTCATGGCCGCAAAACAGGCCAACACCGCCAGCGGCAACAGGCCGGAAATCAACAGCGAGCCTCTCAGACGCATTCCAGCAAGCACAACGACGAGAACGGTGACCAAAACTTCTTCCGCCAGCGCTTTGTTCAAAGTCTCCAGTGTTTCGTAAATCAGGTCGGAACGGTCGTAAAAAGGAACTACGGTCACTTGGCTTCGAGTGCCGTCTTCCAAGATTTTTCGGGGCAAGCCGGGCGCCATTTCGGCAACTTTGGCTTTCACATTGTTCAACGTCGCCAAAGGGTTTTCTCCATAACGCGCCACGATGACGCCTCCCACCGCTTCGGCGCCTTCTTTGTCGAGCGCGCCCCGCCGAAGCGCCGGCCCGTAAGCTACGTGCGCCACATTTCGCACATAAACCGGCACGTTGTCCCGCACCGCGATCACGCTGTTTTCAATGTCTGCCAGGGATTTGACGAAGCCGACGCCGCGGATGACGTACTCGACGTTGTTGACTTCGATGGTTCGAGCGCCAACGTCTGCATTGGCCATTTGAATGCCCCGGAAAACTTCCTCCAAAGAAACGCCAAAGGCGCGCATTGCATCCGGGTCGACGTCGATTTGATACTCCCGAACAAATCCGCCGATTGAGGCCACTTCGCTGACGCCGTCGGCCGCCAAAAGCCCCAGCCGGACGTGCCAATCCTGAATGCTTCTCAGCTCATCCAAGCCCCAGCCGCCGGTGGGTTTCCCCTCATCGTCCAGGCCTTCCAAAGTATACCAAAAAACTTGGCCAAGAGCCGTGGCGTCAGGCCCCAAAACCGGGCGGGCGCCTTCGGGCAACGTTCCCGCCGGCAAACTGTTCAGCTTTTCGAGAATCCGAGACCTCGACCAGTAGAAGTCGACAGAGTCTTCAAAGATGAGGTAAATGCTCGAAAAGCCGAACATCGAATAACTGCGAACCGTCTTTACTCCCGGCACGCCAAGCAACGAAACGGTTAAAGGATGCGAAATTTGATCCTCGACGTCTTGCGGTGAACGTCCCGCCCATTCGGTGAAGACAATTTGCTGGTTCTCTCCCGTATCGGGAATCGCGTCCACGGGAACTGGATTTCGAGGCAAGCCGCCCCAATCCCAATCAAAGGGCGCCGCCCAATATCCCCAGCCCAAAAAGAACAAAACGCCCAAAAACGCAATCGGCTTGTTCCGCAAACAGAATTCGATCCACCAACCCAGAAAACAGCTCAGGCTACCCAGATGCTCGTCCCTCAATTTTGCAGGATCTGAATCTTTATTCATGAACTCCGCCCAAGCCCGCAGTGTTTCCCGAAGCCGTCAAGCGTTCTTCCAGCCGGCCGCAGGCAAACATGCGGCTTCCATAATAAGGGTTCTCGACGCCTTCGGCGTTTTGGAGCCATCGGCCGCCCTTTCCTTCAAACGCCATCGGGCAATAATAAACGAGCAGAGGCTTTTGTCTCTCGCTTTTCCAGCACCGCAGAATCGCGATTAATGATTTAGAAATTTGCCGGAAACCCGACCGAGCGGCATCCAACCCTTCGGCGGCGGAAAATCGCTCCGCGCCTTGTTTCAACAGAGCGGCCAAGCGCCGCCACTCTTGCTGATCTTCCTCCTTCATCCAGTCTGTTTGCGTCCGCTCCAACCGCTCTTGGAATGCGGAAGATTGTCTTTGGCTCTGCGAAAACTTGTCTCGGCTCAAGTCCCTCTGGGCTTCCAAATAAACGGAAACTAACGCATCCAAATGTTCCCGAAAAGCTTCTGGAACAGGACCCGTCCGCTGCGGAGCGACAGCTTGTTCCTTGGAAGACGGCAGTTCTGAGTGAATCCCGGCTTCGTGGTGGTGACTGGAAATTTTTTTGAAGCCTTCGGGGTTCATCATGCTTGGCTGGGCGCGAATCTGCACGGCACTGTCGATCTTGAAGTTTCCCTTCGTCACAACCCGTTCTCCCGCCTTCAATCCGGATTCTACCAAATAGGAATTGCCCGCCCGCGGACCAAGTTCGATCTCTCGCCCTTGGTATCGGCCTTCGCCCTGATCGATATAAACAACGGCGCGTTTCCCAGTGATCAAGGGAGCGGAAGCAGGGATTACCAAAGGCGCCTTGCCCGCGTCATTCTCCACGTAGCCAAGCGATTCGGCGCTGACCAAGTCCATTCCGCAAACGTCGCACGATCCCGGCTCATCCTTGACAATTTCAGGGTGCATCGGGCTGATCCATTTTCCAGCCAGGCTTGCGTCCATCACCCGGCCGCCTCCGGCCACCTTTGACTTCACAATCGCCCGCACAAACATGTCCGGTTTGAGCATTCCGTTGGGGTTGGGCAGATTGACGCGAATTTTCACGGTGCGCGTGCGAGGATTGAGAACCGGATCAATGAAAGCAATCCGCCCTGTGAAAACCTCGCCCGGATACGCCTCGGACCGAAACTCCACTTCCTGCCCGTAGTGCAACCAGGGCAAATCCGATTCGTAGGCGTCCAGCTTTACCCAAACTTTCGAAAGGTCCGCAATCTGGTAAATTTGCGTTCCCATTTGCACATACATCCCTTCCACTGCGTTTTTGTGAACGACGACTCCGGAAATCGGAGAGTGAATCGTAATATAACGGCTGGGATGGCCTCGATTCTCAATCTCCTGGATTTGCCAATCGCTCACCCCCCACAAACGCAGCTTCTCCCGCGCCGATTCGACGTTCGCCTCCGTCTGCTCCTGCAACCAAGCGCTTCCGCTTTCTTTCAATCCGGGAACAATCTTGGCTGCGCTCAACAACTCCTCCTGCGCCTGCAACAGCTCAGGGCTGTAAAGTTCCACCAAATGATCCCCCTTTTTCACTGAAACGCCGGTGTAATCCACATACAATCGATCCAACCGTCCTCCAATCCGCGCCGTGATCCAGGAAATTTTGGTTTCATCATATTCAATTTTGCCCGCCATCCGAATCTCGGCGGAGACAAATTTTCTCGCTACCGGCACAGACTCCACTTCCGCTAACTTCCTCGCCCGCAAAGACATCGTTATCCCTCGAAAATCCGCCTCCCCATCCGCTCGTTCTTTTGCCATCGGAACCAAAGCCATGCCGCAAATGGGACATTGTCCCGATCCAGGCTGATTGATTTGCGGATGCATAGAGCAATAAAAGAACGTCGCTTGCGCAAGGTCACCGCTTCCGTCGCTGCGCCCTTGTCCGCCGGACATTCCCGGACGAAACGCAAATCCCAAGAAGAATCCCCCGACAAAGGCTAGCGCAACCGCGCTCAAGACAACCGTTTTCGCTTTCATTCGTCGATAGTTGAAGATGATTTTGCTCCGCCCGCCGACGGCGAGAATCCTCCGCCAATCAGCATTTCCACTTCCGCAAGACGTTGTTCCCGGTCGGCAACCGCCCGTTGATAAGAAAGCCGGACATCCAACAACATTCGCTGCGCCTCAATCAACTGCATAAAATCGGATCGCCCCGCCCTGTAAGCCTGCTCCGCAACCTCCAAAGAATTTTGCGCCAAAGGCAGCAAGGTGCCGCCAAACAAACCTATTTTCCGTTCCGCATCTCGAAGTTTGTAAAGAGCAAGGCGAATCTCCGCCAACAAACGATTTTCCGTTTCCTCCCGCTTCAATTTCACGCTTTCCCTTCGCGCTTGCGCCTCCCGCACTCCGGCGCGATTCTTCCCACGCCAAAGTGGCAAACTCGCCGCCCCTGTCACCATCACCGGGTCTCTCCCCGTTCCCACAACGCCGGGAAAACGAGAGCGCCCGGTTTCCACATAATCCACGCCCAAACTCACCTCCGGCCAAAAAGCCTTCCGCGCCAAAGCCTCCTCTTTTTCCGCCGCAACTAATTGATCGTCCCATTCGCCAAGTGTCGGATTCTGGACGACAAACGCTTCCAAAGCCTCCCGATCCGACATCGCCGCGCCGGACAAGTCAAAAGTCTTCGGCAATGGCAATCGAGACTTTGTCGGGTAATTCAAAACAGCGCCGAGTTTGGCGGCGACGGCCTCCTCCAAGTCTCTCAACTCAGCGGCTTTTTCCTCCAATTTCCCCAGTTCCATCTGTGCAGCAACAACGTCCGCCATATCTCTTCCCGCGCGAAACCCAGCCTGCGCAACACTCTCCAAACGCCGCAACAACTCAATCGTTTCCCGCGCGATCTCCATGGCCCGCCGCAAATAAAACAATTCGTAATAAGCCTCCTTTACTTCAAAAAACAACCGTTGCTTGGTCGCCTCGCAACGTTGCCGCGCCGCCGCTGCCCGCGCTTTTGCCCGTTGCCCGCGAAGCCTCAACTCCCCAAATCGCGGCAACGTCTGCGACAGACCCATCCTCTGCCTCTGCGCTCCCGTGCGCGTTTCCACCCGCTCAATGAAGTAGCCGTAAGCCAACTTCGGATTCGACAACGCCTTGTCCTGTGGAATTTGCTCCAGCGCCGCCTGCCAATCCAAAAACGCCGCCCTCAAGCCGGGATTGTTCCACGCCGCCGCATCTAAATAATCCTCCAAACGCGACTCAGCGGAAAGAACAAAGAAATCCCCAGAACCGCCCGGCAACGCGCCAAGCGCCGCCGCCTCATCCGCCGCCCAACCGGCCTTCCCTGAAGTCTTTTGCAGCGGCAACGAGCAACCGCTAACCGCAACTGCCGCCCACAAAAAAGACTGCCAACTAATCGCTTCCCTCCAGACTTTCCGCAAATTCATCCGATTTTCCCTCCTCTCCGAAAGAACCCCCACGCACATAAGCCCTCCCACTTATTTTTATACAACCATCCTCCTCAAAAGAAAACGTTGGCAGATTCAGGAACGACGCCGGCAATTCTACCAATAAAGCAAGTTGCGGTGCGGCCGGTTGTCGTTGTTCCAACGGCGGAGGGTTTCATCAGCGCGGGAGAAAAGTTTCCAGCGGGGAATGCTCTCGATATGCCCGTCGCAAAATCCAACGTTGTAGAAGCCGCGATGCCGTTGTTTAACGGCGCGAATGATGTTTGTATTCAATGGCTTAATTCGCTGCAAAAAGTTGCGATGATTGATGTCGAGAAAGCCCCATCCGCTGTAAGTGCCTTCGGGAACTTCCAGATCGTAATAAATCTGCAGATTTTCAGAACTTACAAAAGCCAGATGGGCATCTCCTAAAGCAATCATATCTGATGGCGCCTTGACTTGGTGTTCTTTGATGGGGCGGATTTCGGTTTGTGTGTTTTCCGATTGTGACTCATCATAAGAAAACAAGTCCTTCGAGTGGTCGCCGCTCAATCCTAGATTGCTCTGTCCCCATTTTACGCCGTTGGCGTTATAGCCGTAGCTGCCAAGAGGGTTGCTTAGAGGGTCGCCTTCAGTTTTTCCTTCAATCGTCAGGCCTTTATATTCGGGACATTTGTATAATTGATTCGTCCAGTCGGCATTGGTGTAAGGCTCCAGCATTTGGGTCCATAGGGCGTTGTTTTCCATGGGGAATGTCGGATCGTTATACACGGGGTAGTGTCCTTGGTCGTCGACGTGTAGGACTAGTCCTAAGGTGATCTGGCGGATGTTGCTTTTGCAAACGACGCCTTTGGCTTTGGTCTTGGCGGCGGAGAGGGCGGGAAGCAACAGGCCGGCAAGGATCGCGATGACGGCAATGACGACGAGCAATTCAATTAAGGTGAAGGCGCGCGTTTTCGCTTGGCCGGTTTGCGGCGCGTCGGCCGTTTGTCGTCGTCTCGTCTTCATCTTGTGCGGGAGGGATTATTGTGCGCCGGCAAGGCCTTTTCGGGAGATCACGCGGTAGAGCCGCATTGGAGCGGAGCCAGCCAGAGGATCCACCATAAATGTGTTTTGGGTTTCGCCAAGGGTTTGCCAAGAGCCTGCGCTGCCTCCTCGTGGAGAATATTCAACTCGATAGTAATCCGTGCATTCAGTGACGCTCCATTTTAGCAAGGCGCGGCCGGCGCTGAGAGAAATTTCCAAATCATTCACGGGGGAGGGTTGATTGCATGCTTCTGGCGGCGTTCGGTTGGTTTCAAACATGCGGCTGAAAAAGGTGGCTTGGTGAAAGCTGGATCCGGGGTCGGCTTGGCCGAAAGTGGAGGTGATTTGGGCGACCAGTCCAAGACCGGGACGGAAGAAGTAAAGGTTGCGATAGATGGAGGTACTTAGGTGAGTATAATCACCGCCATCCAATTCGGGGTCTCCCGTGGAACCTCCGCCGAGGAAACTGGAACGGATCGCCGCGCTTAGCGTGACTTTTTCGTTGACTCGAAGCGCGTCGCCGAATCCCAGATTGGGCAGCTGGATGTAACCGTAGGCGTCCGCTTCGAGTTCGCCGACGTGGGTAAATCGAACGTCTTGATCCAATCCGAACGAGGAAATTGTCGTCTCAAAAGTTACCGTTGTGGACCACTTGTCGCCAAATCGCATGGGGTCGGGGAAGTCCACGATGGTGTTGTCAAAGACGGGAGACTGCGTGTCAAAGACGGGTTCAAAAAAGCCGAAGACTTTTCTGCCCACCAAGGGCGTTTGCTCGATAAAAAGCCACCGGGTGTCGCGATTGCCGGATTCGAAGGTCATCCGCTCGGCGAGGGTCACTCCGGGAAAGGGATAGCCGAACACGGTTCCTTCGGGGTTGACGTAGTCCACGCGAATAATTTCTTCCGTGGGACCTTCTGTAAAGTCCCACAAGTTATCGCCTCCGGGTTCGCCGAGATACTCGCGGATGGAAATGGGATCGACCGGATCGAAGATGCTACTCTTCTGAGAGTTGAGATAGGCGCGGTAGTATTGGCCGGGTTGGCTGAACATGTCGGCGCTTCGGATTGTGACTTGCCCGAAGGCCGGCAACGCAAAGGAAATGCCCGCAAGGGCGGCAAGGAAGGTTTTCATGATCTTGTTTCGAGGAGGTGTTGCTTGTTTCATCGAATGTTTATGGTTTGCGCGGCGTCCGGCATTTTTCATCGGCATCGCCCGTTTGATTGCTTTAGTTTGTCTTATATTGAGCGCGGTTTCTATTTTGTCCACTTCAAATGTTATCCGCAAGTTTTGTGCCAAAATTAGCGATTGCAGTCAATTTTTTCGATTCTTTTGGACAAGCCAAACGGCGTTTTCCCGGCGGAAAGAATTTTGTCGGCTTGTTTGTCGTCCGAATCTGGGTTATAGGTAAGGTCTTTAAAGTTCAATGGATGCCTCAATAAGAATAGGATTTATCGGCGCTGGGAAAATGGCTTTGGCGTTGGCCAAAGGTATGATTGGGAGCGGAACGGTTTTGGCGGAGCGGATCATGGGAACCGATCCGGACGATACAGCTCGAACTTTGTTCTGCGCCGAAACGGGCGCCCGCGCAACCGCAGAGGCAATTGAAGTTCTGGAATCTGCGGACGTTCTCTTTCTTGCGGTAAAGCCGGACAAAGCCGAAGAAGCCTTGGTGTCGATCAATCCGCACTTCACAAACGCCCACTTTTTGATCTCCATTGTCGCCGGCGCGCCTTTGGCCTTGTTGGAAGAAAACCTGCCCGTCGGCGCCCGTGTCGTTCGCGTTATGCCCAACGCGCCGGCAATGGTGGGCGCAGGGGCTTCGGGCTTCGTCTTGGGAACTTGCGCCGGCGAAGAAGACGGACGATTGACCGAACGGCTTTTGACCTCTGTAGGCCTTGCGGTGCGAGTGTCCGAAGCGCTCTTGGACGCCGTAACCGGGCTTAGCGGCAGCGGGCCGGCCTTTGTCTGTCAAGTGATTGAAGCGCTCAGCGATGGCGGAGTGGCCGCCGGATTGCCCCGTGAAACCGCCACTCGGCTGGCGGCGCAAACAGTCTTTGGCAGCGCGAAAATGGTTCTTGAAACCGGCCAGCATCCCGGCCAAATCAAAGACCTAACGGCCAGCCCCGGAGGCACCACGATTGAGGGAATTTACGAGCTGGAAAAAGGCGCCCTGCGCGCCGCCTTGATGAACGCTGTCCGAGCGTCAACGGCAAAGTCCAGAAAACTCGGCCGCCGCCGCGCCGGACAACGAGGCCTCAAACCCAAACGATTCTAACCTCTCGCGTCCAAGCAACCCAACATTTCCCTTTCCTCCCCATGAACGATTGTCTATTTTTTGAACCAAAATGGTGGCGGCAATACCCAAAGTCCGCGGCGCTTTCAAAAGCCCTCAGAGAAAAACGAATTCCGCCTCCAAACTATCCAGAGAAACCGCGCAAACGACGGCGCCGATTGCAAGCATGGCGATGATACCCGAATCTCTTCCTAAAAACATCTTGTCCGCAGCTTTGGAAAGAAAGCGCAGTTTTCCCCTCGCGAAGTTCCTGCGGAAGGCGAACGTGCTGGGAAGAGTGTTGTAGCGATGAAATTTCCGGCGCCATCCGAAGATCAAGGCAGAATTATATGGACCGCCGCTACGTCCTTGGCAGTTGCGGTGATCTTGTTCTTGGCGGCGTTGATTTTTGTCGGGCTGGGCTGGGTGGCCAAGCAGTTGTCGTCGGTTCTCCTGCCGCTGGCGGCGGCCGGCGTCATTGCCTATCTCCTAGACCCGGTGGTGGACTTTGCGCAACGTTGGCCCATCCTCTTTTTCAAGCGGCGTCTCTCGCGACCGTGGGCAATCATTTTGGTGTTTTTCTTGGCGGTGTTTTTCTTGGCCGGTGTGGCGGCTTCGGTCGTGCCGCAGCTGCTCAAAGACACGAGCAGATTGGTGAGCAAGATGCAAGAGTATCCGGAGAAGTTGAGTCAAAAAATTAAAACATTGCTCGAGGAACCTCCCATCCCGCTCAAAGAAGTGCCAGGATGGGAAAAGTTGAAGGATATGGTGGGCAGTATATTAGAGTTCTTTTCCAGACTCTTTCCCGCAGAGAAGAAGACTTCGGAGATAGTTGGCCCGCCATCGCTAGAGGATCTCGCCGCCGAAAACAAAACCCAAGAACGCGCGCCGCCTTTTTATTTTCTTAAACCGGAGGATGCCGACGAGGAAAGCGTTGCCCAACCCAACATTGCGTTTGAAAAAATCCCGTTTATCGGGGACATCGACAGCGATCGGATTTTTTCCCTCTTGGGAGATATTGGCGAATGGTCCCAAAAACAACTGGGCAAAATTCCTTCTCTGATCGGCCTTTTCATAGGCCTTGCCCTGATGCCGGTTTACGTCTTCTACTTTTTGGCGGAAAAGAAGGGCATTTCGGATAGCTGGACGGACTACCTGCCGATTCGGGAGTCGAAGATGAAGGAGGAAGTCGTCTTCATTCTCCGCTCGATCAACGATTCCCTCATCGTTTTCTTCCGATCCCAAGTGTTGGTGGCCATGTGCGTGGGTGTTCTTTTAATGATCGGCTTTTCGTTGATCCAGCTGCCTTACGCTGTTTTGTTGGGATTTATCGCTGGCATACTCGGGATTGTGCCGTATCTGGGAGTGATGCTGAGCATTGCGCCAGCGCTAATCATCGCCTTTATCGAGCCGAAGTTTGGAATGATGCAACCCGTCTTAACGTTGGGCGTATTCGTCTTGGTTCAGACGCTCGAAGGGATGGTGATTTCCCCAAAAATCATTGGAAATCGCGTGGGCATGCATCCCTTGACCGTGATTATTTCCATCATGGTCGGCACCACTCTTCTGGGCAACATCACCGGCGGCTTGCTGGCCATTCCCCTAACCGCCGCCCTGCGAACTTTGATGTTCCGTTATGTATGGCGACGCCGAGAGTGGGCGGCCGACGCCGCTAAACCAATCCCGGAGGCAGAAGAAAATCTTCCCGACGCCAACACGCCGCCACTATCCGATCCCAATTCCTAACTCTTTGCCCCGTCTCGCAATTGTCGGACGTCGACGCCTTTCATCCCAGCGGCGGCAATGGCTCGCAATCCCAGATCGGTGTCCTCGTAAGCCAGGCATTTCTTTGGCGGCACGCCAATTCGCTTAGCGGCTTCCAGAAATATATCTGGTGCAGGCTTTTGCCGGGCCACATCCTCGCTGGTCACCAACTGCGCAAAAAGGTAATCAATCCCCAAATGAGAAAGAACTTGGGAAATGATCTTGCGCGTCCCGCCAGTGGCCACCGCCATCGGCACTTTGCCGTAATGGGAAAAGGCGACCTTGACGACCGGCGCAACAACCCGCGCCTCCTTCAAACGCGGCAAATAGGCTTCCTCCTTTTCCTGCGAGACTTGAAAAGTGTCCAAATCAAGATTTTGCTCCTCGTTGATTTGCCGAAGAATGTCGCGAGACGGCACGCCGCCAAGCGCATAAAATCGCTCTTCGGGAAAGTGGAATCCGTGACGCTCGGCCACCGTCCGCCAAGCCTCCCAATGCAACGGCATCGTGTCCGCCAAAGTGCCGTCGCAGTCAAAAATAATGCCCTCAAAAATCATGCGCCCGCATCCGCCAAACGCTTTTCCAATTCGCTGGCCATCAGAGGCTCGATCACACCGTCCATATCCCCTTCCATCAAAGCAGGCAAGTTGTAGAGAGTCAGATCAATGCGATGATCGGTAACCCGATTCTGCGGAAAATTGTAAGTGCGAATGCGCTCGTTCCGTTCTCCAGTGCCCACTTGAGACTTCCGTTGCGCCGCGTATTTGGCGTTTTCCTCGGCAACCTTCCGCTCCAAAAGCCGGGAACGCAACACCGTCATCGCCTTCACCTTGTTCTGCTGCTGCGACCGCCCATCCGCGCACCGAACAATCAAGCCGGACGCCTTATGCTGAATCTGCACTGCGCTGTCAGTCGTATTGACGCCCTGCCCTCCCGGCCCAGAAGCCCGGCAAACCGAAACCTCCACATCCTCCAGCCTCACTTCCACATCCACTTCCTCCGCCTTCGGCAAAACCGCCACCGTAGCCGCGCTAGTATGCACTCTGCCCTGCGCCTCCGTCATCGGAACCCTCTGCACCCGATGAACACCGCTCTCATACTTCAACCGCTTAAACACCTCCTCGCCCCGAACCAGAAAAATAATCTCCTTAAACCCACCCAAATCCGAAAGGCTAGTGTCCAAAACCTCAACCTTCCAGCAACGGCGTTCCGCATACCGTGCAAACATTCGATACAAATCCGCCGCAAATAAAGCCGACTCCGCCCCCCCGGCCCCAGCGCGAATCTCTACAATCGTGTCGCGCGAATCCGCCGGATCCGGCGGCACAATCCCCGCCCGCAATGCCCGAGCCGCCGATTCTCTGCGCTCCGCCAACCGCGCAATCTCTTCCTGCGCCAGCCCCGCCAACTCTGAATCCGCAGGCTCCATCCCCAAAATCTCTTCGTTCTCCTGAATCTCGGCAACCGCCCCTCGATACACCCGTCCCAGCGCCGTCAACTCCTTAAGCCGATCGTATTCTCGATATAAATCCTGAGACTTCTTTGGATCGCCAAAAACCGAAGGATCTCCCAATGCCGACTCCAACTCCAAAAATCGCCTCTCAAATCTGTCAATATGTCCATCCAAACCCATAGCCCTTCCGCCAAGCGCAGACAAAAAACAAAACCGCCCGCAAAAGCGACCAAGCGCAAATGCAGGCGAGTCCGCAAAAGCCAATGCCTAACGACGTTTCCTCTTGAAACCAGCAGCCTTCTCCTGCGCCTCTTTCGTCTTCGCCAACCGCCGCTGAAACTTGTCC
The DNA here is from genome assembly GCA_965203425.1 of Limisphaerales bacterium. Lineage (GTDB taxonomy): Bacteria > Verrucomicrobiota > Verrucomicrobiia > Limisphaerales > AAA164-E04 > UBA2970. The sequence continues at coordinate 3,217,510 of OZ241891.1, forward strand.
ACACGCCCCGCAGTGTCCACAAATACCTGCTGCCCCGTGTAAAACGGATGCGACTCGCTGCTAATGCCCAAAACCACCAGCGGATACTCCTTCCCGTCCTCCCAAGTCACCGTCTGCTTTGACCGAGCGCAAGACTTGCTCAAAAAAGTAAATCCCGACGCCGAATCCCGAAAAACCACCGGCCGATACGATTCCGGATGAATGCCTTTTTTCATTACAAAAAAACCAAATCTACCATCTCTCTCTCCTCAAGCAAGCCATTTTTTCCACTGGTCAAGATTAGTTATGGGTGCGATTTTTGCATGAATGGGCTATGATAACGGAAGATAAGATCTTAGGCAAAGAATCACATGGCTGATTATCGCTGGGAAAATCTAGAGCTCGTTGGTCGCATCGAAGTGGCTCTTGCTAGAATCAAAGGGGTTAACTTTTCTGTGGGGGTGCGGAGGCTTCTGGGGGTTATGGGGTATGAGAGCGAGCGGGTTTGGGAAGGGAGGAGCGGGGGTTTTGAGAGGGGGATTGCTTGGCTTGGGAAGCCGGAGACTTCTGGGGAGCGAGAGTTATTGAGGCATGCTAGCTTTGTTGGTTTGGTTTTCCAATTTGCTGAGGAAGAGATGCGGGGGGGGGGGGGGGGGAGCGTCTTTCCGAGGAGAGCCTTCATAGAAGTTTTCTTTTCTTGGTTGTGGCGCTCAAAAAGGCTTCTTATTCGCGTCGTCAATACGCCTTGTTCGTCCGCGTCCTTAACAGACGCTTTGGCATCCCCGCCGTCGTTCTCTTCCTTGACCAAGACGAACTCTTCACGCTGGCCTTTGTTTATCGCCGTCCCAATAAGCGCGAGCCTAAGCGCGATGTGCTTGGAAGAGTGTTTTTGATAAGAGAAATTAATCCGCGCAATCCTCACCGCGCTCCCTTGGACATTCTCGCCTCTCTTTCGTTGGACGCCCGCCTCCGCTGGATGAGCGACAACCGCAAGCCCCGCAACTTTGACGGACTCCTTGACGCATGGCTGGCCGCGCTGGACGCTCAGGAACTCAACAAGCGCTTCTATCGCGAACTCCTTGCTTGGTTCGAGCGCGCCTGCGAGCAAGCCAGATTCCCAAAGGTCGGCGCCAGAACCTTCCGTCCGCAAGAGCATGTCATCCGGCTCATCACCCGCTTGCTCTTCATCTGGTTCCTCAAGGAGAAGAGCCTTGTTGCTTCCGAACTCTTCGTCGAGCAGCAAGTCGCCTCGCTCCTCAAAGACTACGACCGCGACTCCGGCGACTCCTACTATCGCGCCATTCTCCAAAACCTCTTCTTCGCAAACCTCAACACTGAAATCGACAGACGCGGTTTCAGCAAGGGGAGCAACGCCACGCACCGCGATTTCTCTCGCTATCGCTACGAGAAGGAGATCGCTACCCCCGCCCAGTTGCTCGCCCTGTTCGCGCAAACGCCGTTCATCAATGGCGGCCTGTTTGACCGCTACAAGTTCACATCGAGGAGAACACGCCCGTCGAGCAGGACGTCGCCTGCTCGGCAAAGTCTTTGAAAACTTATTGGCCGCCTATAACCCCGAAACAAAGGAGACCGCCCGCAAGCAGACCGGCTCTTATTACACCCCGCGCCCTGTGGTGGATTACATGGTGGATGAGGCATTGGTGGCGGCGTTGGCGCAAGCGTGTTCGCCAAGCGATGCCGACACAGGGTTTTGGCAAGATCGGTTGCGCTATTTGCTGGACTACGAGGATGCGTTCAACGACGCCCATGAACTGTTTGAAGAGGATGAAACAGCGGGCATTGTGCGGGCGATTTCCGAGATCAAAGTGCTCGATCCGGCGGTCGGTTCCGGCGCCTTTCCTATGGCCATCCTCCACAAACTCATCTTAGCCTTGCGCCGCCTCGACCCTCACAACCACCGCTGGCAACATCTCCAACAAGAACGCGCCCGCGCCAAAGCAGACGCGGCGTTTGACACGAAAGACCCACGAGAACGCAAAGCCGAACTCAATGAGATCAGCGACACCTTCGAGCAGTATTCGGGCGACTTTGGACGCAAGCTGTATCTCATTCAAAACAGCATTTTCGGCGTGGATATTCAGCCCATCGCCACGCAGATCGCCAAGCTGCGCTTCTTCATCTCCCCCGCCATCGAACAACAACCCAACCCCAACCCCCAAGACAACTTCGGCATCCAGCCCTTGCCCAACCTAGAAACCCGCTTTATCGCCGCCGATACACTCCTCCCGCTCCACAGCAAGATAGATCAACTTCCTACCAACGACATCCATGACCTCCGCAGAGAACTCGCATCCAACCGCGAACAACATTTCCACGCCGCCAATCCTCACAAGAAGCTGGAATATCGAACCAAAGACAAAGAACTCCGAGAAAAACTGGCCGCCGCCCTCCGCGCCGCCGACTTTTCCTCTGAGGCCGCCCGCAAAATCGCCCACTGGAATCCCTACGACCAAAACGCCCAAGCCCCCTGGTTCAACCCCCATTACATGTTCGGCATCCCCCAAGGCTTCCACATCCTCATCAGCAACCCCCCTTACATCCCACTCCAAAAAAACCAAGGCCAACTCGCCCAACTCTACCAAAGCGCCAACTACCAAACCTTCGCCCGAACCGGCGACCTCTACCAACTCTTCTACGAACGCGCCTGCCAACTGCTTCTGCCAAAGCGCGGCCTGCTCGCTTATATCACCTCCAACAGTTGGCTGAAGGCGCAATACGGCAAATCCACGCGCCGCTATTTCGCCGAGCAACACACGCCCCTGCAACTGGTGGAAATGGGCAAAGATGTTTTTGAAAACGCCAGCGTTGACACCAACATTCTGATAGCGCGTCGCGGCAAAAGCGATGCGATCTGCAAGGCGGTGGACATGGATCGCCTGCCCGATAAAGACTTCCCGCCCAACGAAAAACATTGGTCGCCTTTTACTCCGCAACTCGATAAACCGTGGAGCACCCTCTTCCCCATCGAACAATCCATCATGAACAAAATGGAATCTATAGGAACACCGCTGAAACAATGGGAAACTATAACGCTCCGTTCTGGGATTACTACTGGAGACAATAAGGCTTTTATCATTGATAATTCTACCAAACGAACCTTAGTCGCCGCAGATCGAAAATCCATTGAGGTGATCAAACCCATTTTACGCGGGCGAGATGTTCGGCGCTGGAGAGCGCAATGGGCAAAATTGTGGCTAATTTATGCGCGCAAAGGCATAAAAATAGACCTCTATCCGGCCGTTTATAATCATTTACAGAAACATAAAAAGGCGCTTTCCAAGAAATCCGGAACGAACCGATGGTACGAATTATTGGCAAATATTAGTGCTGAAGCCGAATTGACATTCAAGAAAGAAAAACTGTTTTGGATGGATATGTCTCCTCATGGAAGATTTGCGTATTCTGATTCGGAAATGTATTCAAACGATAAAGCATTTATCATAACTGGCAGTTTTCTAAAATACCTCTGCGCAATTCTGAACGGCACACTTGTTACTTGGTTCATAAATAATACTGCTTTAACGACCGGAATGGGACTTACACAATGGAAAAAATTTGTTGTCGAACGCATCCCAGTCCCCAAAATCCCCAGTGATGACCAACAATCTTTCATTCGCTTGGTGGATTGTATTTTGCAAGCTAGAGATTCCAATCCCTTGGCGGACGTCAGCGGGCAGGAGAAGGAAATCGACCGCCTTGTTTACTCCCTTTACAACTTGACAGCGGAAGAAATCTCCACCATAGAAAAAACCTAAAAATAAGAAAAACCAAATGAAAAAGAAGTTATTTAAAAACTAAATTGGCAGAGCTAAATGTTATTCGGGCGGATGGATTCTACTTGTTGGATCCGCCATTTTCGGCTGGTTTTTTCTAATCGGAATTTGAGGATTTGACGATGCGGCATTGGATCGTCTTCTAGTTGAACGGCGCAGTCAACAAGCACGGTGGCGCGGGTTTTGCCGTCGAGTTGGATTTGCGGGTCTGTGAATTGAACTTGGACGGAACGTTTGGCGTTTCGCAAGCCAGCAACTGATTCTCGAATTTCCGACTTGCCTTTTAATGTAGTGGTATAAGGGCCGTGGAGGATTTGGACAAGGGCGTTAGTATGAAAAAAGGAGGGGACGGCATTAACGGCTATCAAGCGATCGAGAGGTTTTTCGTTTTCGAACGAAACCGCGGTGGCTAGTTTTTGGAGAGTCTGCTCGATTTGTTTCTCCAGCGGCGGAAAAAACCGCGTCCATCCCCAGACGCTGAGTCCTACGAGGACAATGAAAAGGAAAACGGCCTTTGGCGTGGTTAATCTCAACATAATCATTTTCTAATGATACGATAGAATCGAATTTTTCAAAATTAGAAGAATATCCGATTGTTGCCGACTGTTCAATACTTATTTTCTTTCCAGTGGATTAGTTCCCAATGGATCGTCTGTTTTCCGTTTTGGCCTAGCGTTCGCGGACGAGGTTGTCGTTCGTGTAAACAACGCCGTTGAGCATGAAGATTTCTTCTCCGAGAAGAACGAGAACTCGTTTTAAAATGGCAACTCGCCGTCCCGTTGTCGCAATGAAAACTATTTCTTTTCGCCGCGGTATTCTCCGAACGAATGTAAAATCACGTACGCGAAAACGCCTTATCATAAAACAAACGTCGCCAGAACGAGGGAAAATTTTGATGTCAAAAGACTGATGGATTGCAGTCGTTTTCTTTCATTTTTTATACATTGCATCCAGTGCAACTGAATCGAAGATAGCATAATCTAGAAATATGTCAAAGACTTGCTAAAATGACTGATCATTTTCTAAACCGAGTTATCGAATTATCGAAACATAAGCCAAGCAACCGCGAGAGTAACCAATCCCAGAAACCTCTTGCGGAAGGCAGAACCTGTCCTATTATCTGCCGGAACTTCTCCTATCCTCTAAAGCCGGGGCGATGCAACAGAATTGGTCTCAGGAAAAACTCTCGCATAAGAACTTTCCTCCTAGATTCCCTAATGCCACTCCCACTTCCTCGCCCAATCCCCAATCTAATCAAGTTCCCCAACCGACCAAGCTCTTTTGACAAGGATCCTAAAAGACCTCCTTGCGCTCCTTGAACAAGCTACTCCGCCTCCTCGGCCAACTAGCGCTTCTCCTTACTATAAAGTCCTTCCCCTAACTTCCTATCATAAACAGCAAAACTCCATGCCCTTCGCCATTCCTCGCATCATCAGGAATCCGCTGGCTACAACCTGCGAAAAGGATAGCCGCCCCCATTCTCCATGCCGCCAGACATCAACAGAACATGGTCGTTCTTCCCACCAGTAGCAGGAAAATCTATGCAGAACAGAGGTTTGCGCGAGAAGAATAGAGTCAAGCGCGCCTTGCGCCAGAGCAACTTCTCTCGCATCGCATCCAATCCCATCAACATCATTGCGCTCTCCAACCACTTAGATCGAACGACAGACCGATGCACTCAGCCACGTAGACAGCTTGCAGTTTGGCGGAACTTGCCGGTTGCTTCATCTTTTACCCAAACATACGTTCGCCACACAAAACACGAGATTCCATACCTCAAACGGCATGAAGGTACAGTCACTATCGAAGAGGAAAAATATGTTCAGTGCTTATGGATACAAGAGCCGTATGTTATTCTTCTTTTGAATCTTTTTTTGTTGTTGGTCGATTGAGGGAGAGGTGGCGGGCTTAGGGATTCGGCATCTGGAAAAGTTCGGGTTGTGTCCAGGGAAGTGTTCGTCCGGCGGTTTCGGCGCGGATGGCTTTGACTTGTTCAGCGGTTACGGGGTCGGCTTCGTTGCCCCATTCGGACTGCCCACGGATGTAGGTTGCAAGGGAAGCGAGTTCTTCGTCGTCTTCGATGGTGTCTCGCCAAGGCATCATTTGCACCGAGGTATTCCATTGGACGCCGCTGACCGTGATGGGGCCGGTCAGTCCGTTCAGGATTACGCGGAGGACTCGGTTGGGGCTTTCGGCGTTGACCCAGTCTGATCCGGCCAGAGGAGGATATTGGCCGGGACTGCCGGCGCCGTTGTTTTGGTGGCAAGGCGCGCAGTATTTGGCGTATGCTTTTCGTCCTTTTTCAAAACGCGGGTCTACGTTCTTTTGGGGTTGAGCGGCTGCGAGGATGTCGTGCGAGGCAAAGGGTTCGTATACTTTGGCATGGAAGCCTCCGGCGTTGCTGTCGAGGTATAGGGTGGCTAGGTAGATAAGCACGAAAAAGGCCACGCAAAAAGGAATTGGCACCGGCGCCAATGACGCGTGGGGTTCGAATTCCGTTAAATTTGAAGAGTCTTCCGACATTTCTAAAACTATTTTGTTTGCTCTGCTTGGTTCTTGATAGGTTGCGAATTGGTTTTGTCGGCTTTGTCCGGTTGAGGGAGCAGTCCCGGTGCTTCAAAAACCGGCTGATCTAGACGTAAACTGACTAAGTAAGCCGCCAAGTCTCTGGCCTCGGGCTTGGGGATGATTTGTCGGCCTTGGGCGTCGGTGATCAACTTGCCTTTGTGTCGCAAGGCATTGGCGTCTCCACCGCCACCGTGCAGATCTCGTTTTTCAAAGAGATAGCGGTAACTCGGCATGATTGAGTTTTTGACAACTTTTCTTGGTTGAAAAAGATGGATCAGATGCCAATTCAAATCGGGGCGACGGTTGCCGATATTTGACAAATCAGGGCCGATGCGCTGGGATCCCAGCATGGTCGGCTGATCCAGCAAGTAGTCTCGCGCCACGGTTCGTCGAAATCCCCAGCCGCGCCGAATGTCTGCGTCTACGGGGTGGTTCACCCGGCGAACTGCGGATCCTTTGTCGATCCATCTGCCGGCGATGCGATTGGCTTCTACAAGGGAAAGATCGTCTTGAATGGGGAACGGAGTTGGTGGCAAGGGGTTTCCTTCTTGGAACAGACCTTCGGCTAGGGACGACAATGCCTTGCCGATTTGCGCGGTGTTTGTTCCCCAATCGTCGGCCACTAGGGAAAACCGATAGCTCTTTTGGCGGACTTGTTGGGTATGGCAACTGACGCAGCCATTTTGGCGGTAAACTTCTAGGCCTCGATTGGCGGATCCAGTTCGATGCAGGGGAAACATTTTTCCAGTAGCCTCGTCCTGTTCGGGAACTTGGCTTCCTAACTGCAACTGCGGGCTGTGGACAAAGCTGAACCACGAGGCAATCATCGCGAACAGCACGCCGAAAAAAAGCAACACTCCGTTGTTCATGGTTTTTTCTTGGCGGCTATTGTTTTTGCCGCGGTCTTCTTCGTCGGTGTTTTTTTGGATTTCTTTTTCTTTGCCGTTGCGCGGCGCCGCGCCGGCGCGGTTGCACTTAGTTTTTCTACGGCTTTTGGAACTTCCGCATTGGGAAGCCAACTCAGAATTCTTTTCTCGCCGCAGAAGAACGCCCGATAGCCGATTCGCTCGATATTCGCAAGGAACAAGAGACTGCTTCCCACTAAAAGCAACCAGCCAAAGAACGCCAAGCGGTTGAAAAACACCGTCCAGTCCATGATTGCGGCAAAGGGAATCAAAATGGAGGCATGGCTCATTTCTTTGCCCTGAATCAAACCGCCCGCCCCGTTGACGGCGATAACCAAGCCCCATCCAAGCGCGGCGACCCAGAAATGCCAATTCACCAGCTTGCGGTCCGGCCATTCCGTGTCGAGAATTCGAGGCAACAAATAGTAGGCGATTCCAAAAACAGCCATTGAGAAAAATCCTCCCAAGGCCAATTGATTCAACGCGGGCAACACCAGCGTAAACTGCGTAAGATCGGCAACCCCTTTAAGCGCGTTGACGGCGCCCAAAATCCCGACCAGAAGGAAAGAGAGCAAACTGACGGAAACAAAGCGAAAATCCGGGTGCCAAAACCGACGCATCTCATCTCCCATCGTAAGATAAAGGTTCCAGCCAACCATAATCGCGGCAAAACAGACGAAAAAGGACATAGCCGCGCTCAGGCCGGAAATCCAGGAAGGAACCGTCGTTCCAGAAAGGATTCCCGCTCCGTTCCCAAAGAACAACAACAGCCAGAACGAAAACAAAGCCAAGTAGCGGCTGTGGAGGGGGCGGCGGAGCAATTTGGGAATGAGATAAAAAATGACGGCTAATCCAACGCTACCCAACACTAAGGTCTTCAACCCGGCCGCATACCAACCGGCAATCACCGCCTGGGCAACGCCGCGTACGGGATAGAAATGCAGCAACAATCCAGCGGCGCTGAAAATCCACGGAAACCAAAGCAACGCCGCAAAGAGAAACCATTGAGAAATATAAAGTTCCCCCGCCCGCCGGCGCATGAAGGTCACAAAAGCCAATCCGCCAACAATGGAATAAGCGACGAAGAGAATGGGGACAGTGTATTTTGGAATCTCGAACAACTCATACGATGTGTCGCCGTCGCCCGCCAAAATTCCCACAACGCCCGTCAAAACGCCAAAGTTCCAAAAGGCAACTCCTAGACAAACATAGCCGGGTTGCGCGAGAGCCGTCCGCCCCATACGCACCAGTAGCCAAAGAGTCACGGCCATAGCCGATTGGAGGGCGAATCCATAGATAAACGCCGCATTCCCCGCCGCTTGAACCCGCCCAAAAGTCAACCAAGAATAATAAGAGAGAAAGTCGGGATCATAGAATCGGTAGGAATTGAGCAGGACAAACAACGCCCCCAGAAACAGCCATCCGGCCGACTTCCAAAGCAAGAACAAAACCGGCATTCGGCAAGATCGATCCAATTCCCGGACCGAAGTTTCCTTGCCCAAATCCACGGATGCCTCGCTCGAATCCCTAGCTATATTGTCTGTTTCGCTCATGAGTCTTTTCGACTTATCGACGCTATTCAAATTCGCTGGGAATTTCCGGCGGAGGCGGCGGAGGCGCAACGGCAAGATCTACTCGTTTCGCCATCGTTTGCCGCGCCTTTTCAGGTTGTTTCCATTCTTGAATCGTCCTTTCGATGGCTTGATCTATCGGCATCCTATAAATGCCTTTCTCGGCATTGACTACGCCGTAGCTCGCCAATATTTCCTCTTCGACAGATCGCGCTTCCTCCAAATTTGCTTTTCGAATCTTTGCCCGCTCGGCGCCGATAGACGGAGGCCGAGCAGAATCCCAGGTTAACCGAAGCAATACGGCCATTACGCAAAACAAAGCAACAGCCAACGAGAAGCGGAGAAAGACGCCGCCTCTGTTTCCGTCGCTCTTTCTAGTTCTCATGGTAACGTTGTTAGGCTTCATCCACAATTTGCCTGCTTGAATTCTTGTTTGACGGTTCTGGAGATGCCGAAAGCGGCCGGACATACATTCCCAACGTTTCGGCAATGCGGGGGTCTCGTTGAGGAAAGGGAGGATGCTGGCGCAAGGTCTTGATAAAGTATTTGGCAAACAATCCCGCCATCAACGACATACTGCCTAGCCCCCATAGCAGGCTGGAGGCGAACAACGCGCCATCGCCCGTGGGATTGTAAACCGGTTTCACGTTGAAGGACATGCAGGCGTAGTGCATCAACCAAGCCCACATGCACAAGGGAATCATCACCGGCAAACATAGTTTGACGTCCAGACGCAGTAAAAAGAGAAAGGGAATAAAGAAGTGTCCAAATATAAGAAGCAAGCCTACACTGTGCCAAACGCCTCGATCTCGCTTCGCATACCAGAAGGTTTCCTCCGGAATGGCCGCATTCCAAATCAAAAAATACTGCGAAAAGTGGATATAGGCATAGAAAACGGTGAACGCAAAAAAGAGCGTTCCAATGTCTTTGAAAGTGCTCTTTTGAATGACAGTCGACAGATGCCCCGTTCTTTGTAAGACAAGGGCGATTATGTAAGTCGTCGCCAAAGTCGTCCACACGCTGCCTGCAAAATAGTAAACGCCGTACATAGTGGAAAACCACTGATACTCTAAAGACTTCATCCAATAAAACGCGGCCAAGGTTAACGTGAAGGCAAAGATAAAAATTCCCACAGCGGCGTAACGGCGCATCCCAATCGTGCAGGAAGCCGCGCCGGATTTATCTTGCTCCAACGATTGCTTGCGCAAACTCCCGCTCAGCCACCACCATGCGGCGAATAAAACGCACGATATAAGAAAAAACGAAATCGGATGATACATGATCCGTTTTATCTCCAAAGCATGATCGTGCGCCGGGCTTTCCCAGACCGCCCATGGATAAATCGAACCGCTCCCCGACAAAACGATCAGCAAGATCGGCAGAAACAACCCCCCCAAGACCGGAATCGAACAGGCGATATGTTCTAGAAACCGCCGCAACGGCACTAACCAATTAGTGTCCAGGAGATGATGAAGGATCACAAGGAACAAAGATCCCAAAACCAAGCTCAAGAAAAACATGTAGGCCGTGATATAGGAGGCGGCAAGGGTTTGATGCAAGTGCCAAGCGGGAGGAGACCAAAACCCAAGCAAAAGCCCCAAGAGGAGCAGCGAGCCTCCTATAATCGCCAACCGATCCGGCCATTTTGCCCATTTCGACAAATCAAGACGGTCTTCGTTTTTGGATTTCATTGGCTGGCTCATTTCTCAATTCTGTAGCAAAGCGGCGCGTTCGTTTTCAGGAAGTTCTTCTGCGATTGCCAAGCGGGATCGTTGCAAAGCTCTCATATAGGCCACAATGGCCCAGCGGTCTGTAATGTCGATCGCCGCGCCGTAAGCCCCCATTAAGTTTTTGCCGTGGGTGATGGTATGGAAAATTTCTCCGGCGGGCATTTTGACGAGACGCGGATCATGAAAGTTAGCGACGGCTACCATTCCGTATTTTGTGACAATTCCCTTTCCGTCTCCCGCCGCGCCGTGGCATGGGACGCAGTGGATGGCGTAGCGTTGTCGGCCTCGAGTCAAGAGCGATTCTTCGACCGGCACGGGAATTGTGTCGACAAAGTTTGTCGAGCCTGAAACGCGCCCCGTGTTCACCGGCCAGTCTTGATAAGCGTCGCCCCGCGCAACGGTTCCTTCCACGTAAAGTTGCGAGCTGCGTCCGTTTTCGAAGAATTCGTTGCCGGACTGGGGACGCAGCTTGATTTGTCTGTCCATGTCTGGGAAGACTTCCCGCGGCGGTTTGGCTGACTTTGCGCCGCGAAAGCCGGCGATGCTGACGACGGCGACGATTATCAAGATGTAAACGGCAAGAAAATAGCGCATTATTCCTACTCCTCCACAATCTCTAAATGGCTGCTACCCGCTTTTAGGAGCAACGCATGTGTTTTTTCTTCGTCGTATTCCGGGTCGACGCATTCGATAACGACGTAGAATTTGTCATGGGTTGCGTTTGCAAAGCGCCGATTTTTCAAAAGCGGATGATACAGGCGCGGCAAACGATTCAGAAACAGCATTCCAAAGAGGGAGCCGAAGGCGGCCAGCAAAATGGTCAACTCAAAACCCACCGGAAAAGCGGAAAAAGGACTGAAAAGAGGCTTTCCTCCGACGGCAATTCCGTAGTCGGCGGAGTTCATAAACCAGATCATCCAGTTGCCTCCAAAGTATCCGATCATGCCGCCGCAAATGGTAAACCAGCCGACTGGGGAGTTTTTCAAGCCCATGGCCTTGTCCATGCCGTGAACGGGAAAGGGGGTGTGAACGTCCCATCGGGTGTAGCCCGCATTGCGAACTTTGGCCGCCGCCGCCATCGCTGCCGCGGGGGTTTCAAACTCGGCCACAACGCCGTATTGCCGCCTTCCTTCGCTCATTTGCTCAGTGTTTTTTTCCTTTCCATCCACCTTGCGGATGATGCGGGTCGGCCTGAGGAGTCACGCCTTTGACTTCCGAAATCGCAATCAACGGCAAAAACCGAACAAATAGCAAGAACAGAGCCATAAAAAATCCCAAGGTTCCAACATATGTCAATACGTCAACAATAGTCGGCGAGTAATATCCCCAGTTGGCCGGAAGATAATCCCGATGCAGGGAAGTCACCACAATGACGAAGCGCTCAAACCACATGCCCACGTTCACTAAAATCGAAAGAACAAAGACCCAGACCATGTGGGTTCGAACCTTCTTGAACCAGAAAAATTGCGGAACCAGCACGTTGCAGGAGATCATAATCCAATAAGCCCACCAATACGGCCCGAAGGCGCGATTTTGAAAAGCGTAGGCTTCATAAGGATTTCCGCCGTACCAAGCGATAAAGACTTCCATTCCGTAGGCGTATCCGACGATGCATCCGGTGGCCAGAGTGACTTTGCACATCAATTCAATGTGCCGCACAGTGATGACGTCTTCCAGCTTGAGGAGAAAACGAAGCGGGATCAACAGGGTAAGCACCATGCCGAAGCCGGAGAAAATGGCGCCGGCAACAAAATAGGGCGGGAAAATTGTGGTATGCCAGCCCGGCAACTGCGACACGGCGAAGTCAAAGGAAACGATGCTGTGCACCGACAACACCAGCGGCGTCGAAAGAGCGGCCAGCAGAAGATAGGCCTTTTCATAGTGGCTCCAATGCCGGTTAGATCCGGTCCAACCCAACGAAAACAACCCGTAAAAAAACTTGCGCGTTATGCTTTTGGCGCGGTCTCGAATGGTGGCCAAATCGGGGATCAAACCCATATACCAGAAAAGAAGCGAGACCGTGAAGTAAGTGGACACCGCAAACACATCCCATAAAAGAGGAGAGCGAAACTGAGGCCAAACAGGGCCTTGCGAATTAGGTAATGGAAAAAGCCACCACGCAAACCAGATGCGCCCCACGTGAATGGCCGGAAAAATGCCGGCGCACATCACGGCGAAAATCGTCATCGCCTCCGCCGCCCGGTTGATGGAAGTGCGCCATCTTTGCCGCAGAAGGAACAGAATGGCAGAAATCAACGTGCCGGCGTGGCCGATGCCGATCCACCAAACGAAGTTGACAATGGCCCAACCCCAAGCAACCGGATGATTGACGCCCCACACGCCCACGCCGGTCGAGATGAGGTAGCCGATCATAAGGAAGCAAAGAAGCGCAATCGGCAGGCTAATCAGAAACGCAATCCACCACCAAGCGGGCGTCTTGCCTTCCACAATCCTCGAAATTCGATCCGACAGCCAGCCCAATGAGCGATTGTTGGAAACCAACGGCTCTCGCTCCAACTCGCGCGGCGCCGGCGCAATAGAAACCTTGTCGTGCGTTTCTCCAGTCATCTCTCTAGTGATGCCCTTCGGTTTCTCCGTCCGCCGAGACGCCTCGATTATGTCCTTCGATATGCGGCGATCCGTGGGAATCGAAGGGGTTTCCCATGCTCTCCGAGTATTCCATCGTGCTCAACGGCGTCTCGTGATAGTCGGGCATTTCGGGATTCGGGTTGCGAACCTTGGCCAGATAGGTCGTTCTCGGTCGAGTATCCAAAAAGCCCAAAACCGCATAATTTCTTGGGTTGGCCTTCATCTTGGACACCCGGCTCTTTGGCTGGCCGATTGTATTGCCAAAGACGATGGCATCCGCTGGGCAGGCTTGCTCGCAAGCGGTCTGAATGGTTCCATCTGGAACGGCGATTTCGCCGGAGTTTCGCGCCTCTACTTTCCGCTGAATTTTTGCCGCTTCAATTCGCTGAACGCAAAAGGTGCATTTCTCCATCACGCCGCGCATCCGCACGGAAACGTCAGGGTTTTTGGCCAAGGCGGCTAAATCTAAATCGTCTTTTTCCCGCTTGGCCAAAGGTCCTCGGTAGAGGGCTTCCAGCGGCCTCTTGTTGTAGTCAAAAAAGTTGAACCGCCGCACCTTCCAAGCGCAGTTATTGGAACAGTATCGCGTCCCTACGCAACGATTGTAGGCCATGACGTTCAAGCCTTCGTGGTCGTGGACGGTGGCATTCACAGGGCAGACGCTTTCGCAAGGCGCGCTCTCGCAGTGCTGGCAAAGCATGGGTTGGCTGACTACTTGGGGATTGTCGATCCAAGATTGACGCTGATATTCGCTATCCGCCTCCAGTCCGCTGAGTTCGGCTTTGGCCTCGGCGCCGCCGCTGTAATAGCGGTCAATGCGCAGCCAGTGCATCTCCCGGCTCTTGGCCACTTGCTCTTTGCCGACGATGGGGATGTTGTTTTCGCTTTGGCAAGCCGCAACGCAAGCGGAGCAACCGATGCATCGGTTGAGATCGATGGCCATGCCCCACTGGTGAATCTCGCTCTTGAGCGATCCTCGCTCTTCGTAAGGATGCGGATACAGAGGGAGAGGTTTGCCGTCCGCGCCGTGTGTGTGTTCTCCGTGCGCTTCCAAACCCATGTTGCGGGCAAAGTTCGGTTTTTCGTGGAACTGCTTGAGGTTCGCTTCGCGCACGATGGCCCGGCCTTCCATCGACCAATGATCCTGCGTCGACACCAGCTTGTGTTTGCGTCCCATCGGAGAAATCGACGCTCCGGGAACGACGTAAACGCCTTCGCTGCTCCGAATGGGATACACGTTAAAGCCGACTGCTTGGCCTTTGAAGCGTCCGATACGGCCCGACTTTGCCCGCCCATAGCCCAACGCCAGCCCGATGGAAAAGTCCGCCATTCCGGGTTGCACCAACGCGGGACCGTGCACCGCCTTCCCCAATTTTCCACGCGACGGGATTCGAATTTGAACGACGTCGCCATTGGACACGCCTAATTCAGAGGCAGTCTTTCGGCTCATAACGACAGCGTTGTCCCAGGTGAGTTTTGTGATTGGATCGGGCAACTCCTGCATCCAGCCGTTGTTGTTGAATCGGCCGTCGTCCATGCTGGCGTCCCGATGAAACACCACTTCGATTTCTTTCCCGCTCGGCAATGGCGCAGTCACCTCGTTGACAAGCGCCGCCTTTAATTTATTCCATTGAAATTCTCCAACGGCAACGACTGGAGCGGCGCTGCCTTCGACAAAGCCGTCGTGAAGAAAAGTCTTCCACTTCTCTTCGCCGGCGTCGTTCACTTCGGCGTCAAACGAGGCCCGAACCAAAGTGTGAGGACGCGAGTCTCCCAGTTGGAGCAATCTCGCCAAAATCTCAATTTCGGTTAATCCACCAAACAATGGAGCAATCAGGGGTTGCACCGCCGTTCGCGTGCCGTCGATAGTTTGCGCGTCGCCCCAGGATTCCAAAAAGTGCGATTCAGGAAGATGCCACGCCGCGCCTTCGGAGCTTTCATCGACGTGATAGCCAAGCCGAATCACTTCGCCAGCCTTCTTTATCGACTCGGTCCAGCGCAGACCGGCCGGCGCGTCATAAGTAGGGTTGCCGCCGAGGATGACCAAAGTTTCCACCGAATCGCTTTCCAAAGACTCTTGAAGTTCGCCGATTGTCGCCGCCGCTTTTTCTTCCGGGGAGGCAACGAAGTCCAGCGTTTTCCCGATGTTGCCCAGCGCGTGGTTCAGCGCCAGTGCCATCAGATGCACGACAAGCGGTTGGCGGTAGCCGGCCACAACCAGCGAGCGGCCTCGATGGACTTTTAAGTCCCGCAACGCTTCTTTGACCCAGTTTTTTGTGTCCTCTTGTTGGATTTCTTTAGTCTGCTCTTTCAGTTTTTGCCGCAATTCCGAATCAATAGGAGAGGCGTCCGCCGGCAAGTTTTCCTCTTCCAGCATCGCATGCAGAAAAGCGGCGGCAATCGGTTGCACCGCGCCCGTCGGCACGCGGAGCCGATGGTCCGCATTCGATCCGGTCAACGTCATTAACCCCTCTACCGCATAGAGGCGGTTCATTGTGTCGCCGGCTTTTTCTACTGCGCGTCGGTCTGCCCATCCTTTGACGTGGATGCAGACGTCTTCTTCACCTCCTAAAAAGTCGCAATCCAGCGAAAGGATTCGTTCGGCCTTGTCAAAGTGAAGGCGGGGAGCGAGCGGTTGCTCGAAAGCCAGCGAGGCCGCTTCTGCCGAGCGTTTGAAGCTGACCGGCTCATACTCGTGCCATTTTGCCTGGGGCAATTTCTTTTCAAACAGAGATCGCAACCGTCGGCGGGTGGGAGAACTGGATTCCCGACATAACAAGCGCAGTCCCCGGCCTTGTTTTCGGGCATGTTTGGAGGCAATCTCCGCCAAGTGCGTCAACGCGGATTCTTTCGAGACTGCCTTTCCTTTGTGGAGAAATTGACGGGATCTGTCTGGGTCGTAAAGGTTTAGGATTGCTGCTTGGGCGAAGGCATCCGTGCCGCCGCCGGACAGAGGATGTTGTTTATTTCCTTCGAGTTTTACCGGGCGCCCGTCCATAGACTTTGCCAACAAGGGAACGGCGTTGCGGCGGGTGGGCATTGCGGTGGCAAAGTATTTTGCCTTCCCGTGCACGTAGCCTTCGGGCAGTTTTGAGAAGGGAACGATGGTTTCCTCAGGCTTGCGGCATCCGGTCAAGCCGAAGCCGGCCAAAAGAAACGAAGCGGACATCAACTTGACGAAGTCGCGTCGATTGACTTCTCCTGTCAGTTCGCCGGCACCATCGGGAAACTCGCGGGAGACCCACTGCCGAAACTCGGGTGACTCCGCCAACTCATCCAAACTGCGCCAATACTGCGTCTCCGTTGGCAGTGCTGCTTTTTTCATGGAGGAAACCGTGCTTATCGATGACATGCTGAACAATTCACTAAAGACTCAACCCTCCAATCATGAACCAACCGGCCGCCCGATTCCGCCGGGTCGCCGCTCCAAGTCCAATCCAAGTTCGTGATCTCGTCCAAGGGGCGAATCTTGCCGGCGGGGTCTCGATGGCATTCCAAACAAAACGCCATGCTAAAAGGCTTTGCGTGATATACCTCGTCCATTTTGTGAACCGGGCCGTGGCATTCCACGCAGCTGACTCCTCGATTGACGTGAACGGAATGATTGAAATAAACGTAATCGGGCAGTTTGTGAACTTGCACCCAAGGGATGGCCGCGCCGGAACTTTGGCTTTCGCGCACCAAAGCCAACCGGGGATCTTCCTTGAGCACTTGATTGTGACAGTTCATGCAAACCGAAGCGGACGGGACGTTGGAAAACCAGGATTTTTCAACGGCGCTGTGGCAATAACGGCAATCCAGCCCCAGTTGATCTGCGTGGATGGCGTGCGAAAACTTCACCGGCTGCGTCGGTTGATATCCGGCGCGAGTGTACTTCGGAGTGAAGTAGTAAGTGACTCCCGCCACAACGGCAATGGCGACGAGAAACAAGCCCGCAATTATTTGGCCGGGCAACCGATTCGTCCATTGGGGAAAAACTTCGGACATTCGCTAATCCATCCAAATCAACCGCAAATCGGCGGCCAAAACCAACCGATAACCGCTCCAAAGGACGTTGGAGGCGAGGGTCGGAATCGAACCGACGAATACAGCTTTTGCAGAGCCGTGCCTTACCACTTGGCTACCCCGCCAACTTGAAGCCGCGAGCCTTTCTACAGAGCCTCCATTCATTTTCCCAATGCAAACTTGCATCCAATTTCCGCCTTTGCGCCGTTCAGAAGCGCAAAAACGAAATGCATTATCCGGGAAAATTCAACGGTGTCAACAATGCTTGTGAAAAAAATCACAAATTCGCTTGCCGATCTTTTTTTGTCCGAGTAATTTCCTCGCAAGTATTGATTCGCGAGAGGCCGTATGCTGAAAACCCCAACTGAAATCGGGTACAACACAAAGATTGAGGGAGACGCCATCGTCACCAGAACGGACGCCGTCTTTAATTGGTTTCGCAAGAACTCTCTTTGGCCGATGCCGATGGGCTTGGCTTGTTGCGCCATTGAGCTGATGGCCGCCGTCGCCAGCCGTTTTGACATTGCCCGCTTTGGCTCGGAGGTCTTGCGGTTTTCCCCCCGGCAATCGGATCTGATGATTGTCGCTGGCACGGTCACTTACAAAATGGGGCTGGCCGTCAAACGCATTTACGACCAAATGGCCGAACCCAAGTGGGTGATTGCGATGGGCGCCTGCGCCTCCACCGGCGGAATGTATCGCAGCTACGCCGTCATGCAGGGCGTGGATCATATTCTGCCCGTGGATATTTACGTAGCCGGTTGCCCGCCCCGTCCGGAGGCTTTGCTGGACGCCCTCATAAAACTTCAGGCAAAAGTGGGCGGCAGTTCAAACACTCAGCCGCAAAAAACCGCCGCGGCGCCGTCAATGAGCAATTGAATTGGAGAGACCAAACGCAAAACAAAATGGATGCTGCTACAGAAATAGTCGTGTTTCTTTCGCTTTCTTTTCATCATTGGATTGCTGTTTGAAATTCTGAAAAGGCTGAAAAAAATCGAGCAAAGAATGGAAAAAGAAGACGAAAATGAAAGGCCAATTGTGGATTCGTTTATAGATTTCATAGCTGTCCCAGCGTTTGGCGTGAAGAAATACGGAGGATTTTATTAATGAGCGAGGCAACAAACCGTTTCGTTCAAAAGCTAAAGAAGGCTTTCCCGAAGGTCGCGGCTGCGGCAACCGAGTTTCGGGGCGAATGGACGCTCTCGATTTTGGACAGCGGTCGAATCGCCGAAGTTTGCCAATTCGCCAAGAAGGAACTGGGTTTCGATTATTTGGTGGACATCAGCAGCGTGGACAACTACGGAGAAGATCCCCGCTTTGAAATTGTTTATGAGCTGTACAGTTATGCGAGCCAATCTCATTTGCGCTTCGTCATCCAAGTGTCCGAAGAAAGAGCGGAAGCGCCAAGCGTGACTCCCGTTTGGCGGGCGGCCAATTGGCATGAGCGGGAGATTTACGACATGATGGGAATCCGTTTCTCCGGACATCCAGACCTAAGGCGCATTCTTATGTGGGAAGGATATCCGTATTATCCGCTTCGCAAAGACTTTCCCTTGGCGGGCAAGGCAACCGACTTGCCCGAAGTTGCCTTTTCCCGCCCGGCGCCCTTGGAAGGCGGTCCCTTCGTTACGACGGCTGGGGAAGAGCATCGAGAACAACGGGAGCCAAGAGCCAAAACCGCCGCCGCGCCTGCAGGCTTTTCTGAATCCAGCGAGGGCGACTCTTGTGATTGACGCCTTGCATTGAGTTGCTACAACGCGCTTCAGACGAATGTCGGAAATAAAAAACATAGAAGTCAAGGACGCTGCGGCCGCTTGGGAGTCTCTGCACCCGAAGGGCTCTGAGGCGCAGAGCGGAAGGGAATTGGAGGAAACCCCTCGAGGAGCATGGACGGAAGATGCCGCGACGCCCGGTGATATCGAGGGCGAGAAACTCACGTTAAACATGGGGCCTTCTCATCCGTCCACTCATGGCGTTTTGCGCATTGTTCTGGAGTTGGACGGCGAGGTGATTACTAAGGCGATGCCTGAGGTCGGTTATCTCCATCGCGGCGACGAAAAAATCGCCGAAAGCATGACTTACACTCAGTTTATTCCCTACACGGATCGGTTGGACTACCTAGCGCCTTTGGCGAACAACGTGGCCTATGCGCTCTCGGTGGAAAAACTAATGGGCATCGATCAGGCGTTGCCGCCTCGGTGCCAGTATATTCGGGTGATCTGCTGTGAATTGGCGCGCATTTCCGCTCACTTGCTGGGGTTGGGCGCGTTTGCCTTGGACGTTGGCGCCGCGACCGTTTTTTTTCACACCTTCACGGAACGGGAGAAAATCTACAATCTCATTGAGTCTCTTACCGGAGCCCGCTTCACAACTACTTACACTCGGATCGGCGGGCTTGCCCGAGATCTCCCGGAAGAATGGAACCGAGAATGCGAACGGTTTCTGGACGACGTGCCGGCCAACTTTGACGAGATGGAGAAGATGCTCACTAGAAATCGGATTTTCGTCGACCGAACAAAAGACGTCGGCGTATTCCCGTTGGACGTTGCGATTGACTACGGAGTAACGGGCCCCAACCTTCGGGCGTCGGGAACCCGGCATGATCTTCGCAAAGCGCATCCGTATTTGATTTACGATCAATTGGACTTTGACGTTCCCATAGGCTCCGTCGGCGACTGTTATGACCGTTACTTAGTGCGCATCGAAGAAATGCGGCAAAGCGTTCGAATTCTCCGCCAGTGCTTGCGACAACTGCCCGGTGGCCCCGTTTCGATTTCAGACGGGAAAACGGTTTTGCCATCTAAGGAAAAGGTGCTTACCAGCATGGAAGAACTAATCCACCAATTCATCTTGGTGACCCAAGGCGTGGACGCGCCGAAAGGTCAAGTTTACTTCGGCGCGGAGAATCCAAAAGGAGAACTGGGTTTTTACATCAACAGCAGAGGTGGAGGAACGCCGCATCGGCTCAAGATTCGCGCCCCTTCGTTTGTGAATCTGAGCGCATTGCCCTACCTTCTCAAAGGCGCCATGATGAGCGACACAGTGGCGATTTTGGGTTCGTTGGACTTTGTGATGGGAGAATGCGACCGATGATCTTTGAGGTTCCAAGAAAATTAGAAGCCGAGGCCAACCGAAGGATAAAAAACTATCCCCAAAAACGAAGCGCGTCTATGATGTTGCTTCACGCGGTTCAAGATCAATTCGGCTATATTTCGCACGAAGCCGTCCAATGGGTTGCCCGGAAACTGGACTTGCAGCCGATCAACGTTTATGAACTCGTCACCTTCTATCCCATGTTCCGTCAAAAGCCGGCCGGCAAGCGCGAGATCAAAGTCTGCCGCACGCTTCCCTGCGCGCTTGGCGGCTCAAGAGAGTTGCACGGGCATCTATGTCGGAGGCTGGGGTTGGACGCTAAAGCCTGCGGCCTTCAAACCACTCGGGACGGTCAATTCTCTGTCGAGTTAGTGGAATGCCTCGCCGGCTGCGGCACTGCACCAGTGATGATGTGCGGCGGCGAGTTCTTTGAAAAGGTAACTTTGAAAGAGGCCGACGTAATTCTGGAAAGCAGGAAGTAGCGTGGAAACAAGCATCCAAAGAAATCAAAAATATCGTCTGCCGGACATGGATTCGAACCATGACAAGCAGATCCAGAGACTGCTGTGCTACCGTTACACCATCCGGCAAAGGCGCGGGAAGATTAATCCCTCCGTATGCAGAGTCAAGCCGCCAAGCATAATAAGGAGGAGACATGCCTGAGGAATATCGACTCATTCTGAAACATGCCGACGAAGCGGGATATAGCAACGACATTGCATGCTACGTGAAACACGGCGGCTACAAGACTCTTAAGAAAATCATATTGATGAAGCGAAGGCGGGTTGTCGGCAAAGGAATGATGTCGCCCCAAGAATGGCTTCGCGAGGAAGTTAAGAAAAGCGGCTTGCGCGGGCGAGGCGGCGCCGGCTTCTCTTGCGGGCTAAAATGGTCCTTCGTCGACCGCATCAGCGGCAAACCTATCTATCTTATTTGCAACGCCGATGAGTCTGAGCCGGGCACCTTCAAAGATCGCCAAATCATTTACAAGGATCCGCATCAGCTATTGGAAGGCATGGCCATTGCCTCTTACGCAAACGACGTCCGCCTTGCCTATATTTACATTCGCGGCGAATTCGTCGAAGGAGCCGCCATTCTCGAAAACGCCTTGAAAGAAGCCCGCAAACACGGCTTTTTGGGCAAAGACATTTTGGGCAGTGGCTACCATTTGGATATCTACGTGCATCGCGGCGCCGGCGCCTACATTTGCGGCGAGGAAACGGGGCTCATCGAATCCTTGGAAGGCAAACGCGCCTATCCGCGCATCAAGCCTCCTTACTTTCCCGCTGTTCTCGGCCTTTATCAATGCCCCACCATCGTCAACAACGTCGAGACTTTGTGCGCGGTCAAACACATTGCGGCCAACGGCGGCGAGGCGTTTGCCAAACTAGGAACGCCCAACAACACTGGCACGCGCATCGTCTGCCTCAGCGGCCATGTAAAAAAACCCGGCTACTACGAAGTCGAAGTTGGCAAAGTCACCATCGGCCAATTGATCTTTCATAAAAACTTCGGCGGAGGCCTGCGCGAAGGACGTGCGCTCAAAGCCGTGATCCCCGGCGGATCCTCCGCCAAAGTCTTCAAAGCCGGCGAGACTTTTTTGCTGAGGAGGAAAGACAAAAAGGCAAAACCGAAGAAAGTGGCGCTTCTCGATCTTCCCTATGACTTTGACTCCCTGATGGAAGCGGGAAGCATGTCGGGGTCCGGCGCCATTATCGTTATGGACGACTCCGCCGACATTGTGGAAGCCCTGTCCAACATCGCCGAGTTTTACGCCCACGAAAGCTGCGGCCAGTGCACTCCGTGTCGGGAAGGCTCTCTTTGGATGAGCCAAACTTTGCGACGCCTCTCCAACGGAGGCGGACGCCAACAGGACGCCGACGATCTCCTTCGCATCGCCCAAAACATTCAAGGGCGAACCGTTTGCGCTTTTGGGGAAGCATGCGCTTGGCCGGTGCTCAGCTTCGTCAACAAATTCAAAGAAGAATTCGACGGACGCAGACTCCGAAACGAAAGACGAAACGCCGAGGAATCCGCTTCTTAAAACTCCCGAACGACAACATTTCCCGGTAAAGATTCCTTTCATCTCTATGGCAAAGCAAGCAGACAAAACAGCGCCTCCCGCCGTCGAAACCATCCTCATCAAAGTGGACGGGAAGGAAGTTGCCGTTCCAAAAACGATGCCGGACTCAATCACCGGAGAGCCGACGCCAACCACCATGATTCAAGCGTGCAAAATGGCCGGCGTGGAAATTCCGCATTACTGCTACCACCCGAAACTGCCCGTGGCCGGCAACTGCCGCATGTGCTTGGTCGAGTTTGGTTTGCCTGCAATGGGACGTGATCGGAAGCCCGTTTTCAACGAAGACGGCTCGCCGCAAATTCAGAAGATGACCCTTCCTTACGAACCGGGAACGCCCCGAGGCGCCATCGCCTGCGCGACGCCGATTTCACCCGGAATGGAAATCTATCCGAACTCGGCGGCCACCAAACAAATGAGAGAGGCCGTGTTGGAATTCTTACTGGCCAATCATCCTCTAGATTGCCCGATCTGCGATCAGGCTGGGGAGTGCAAACTGCAGGAATACTCCGTGGAACACGGCCGGGCCGACAGCCGATTTGCCGAAACCAAAGTCCATAAACCCAAGCAAGTAGACTTGGGGCCGCGGATCATGCTGGACGCCGAACGTTGCATCCTTTGCGAACGTTGCATTCGCTTCTCCCGCGACGTTGCCGGCGACGACGCACTGGGTTTCGTTCGGCGCGGCGCGCACAGCACGTTGACGGCCTTTCCCGGCCGGTCTTTTGACAACAACTACACGCTCAACACCGTCGACATCTGCCCCGTCGGCGCCCTCACATCAAAAGACTTTCGCTTCCAAATGCGCGTCTGGTTCCTCAAAGAAACGCCCAGCCTCTGCGCCAGCTGCGGCACCGGTTGCAACATCACAATCAGCTCGCGGGAAGAAAAAATCTACCGCTACGAACCGAGGGAAAACGACGCCGTCAACTCCTGCTGGATGTGCGACGCCGGCCGGCTCAACTACAAGTGGATCGGCCGCAAAGACCGCCTCGTCCGCCCAAAGCGGAGCGGAAGAGCGGGAGTGGACTGGGAGACGGCCCTCCAAGCGATTGCCGAACATTTTCGTTCCGTAGCGCCGAAGACGACCGCCATTATCGCATCGGCCCGGCAGACCACCGAAGAACTGTACCTCCTCCGAAAGCTTGCCGATCACTTGGAAGCCATCACTGATGCTCCGGCGAGAACGGGGGAATCCGATCCTTTGCTGGTCAACGCCGACAAAAATCCCAATTCCAACGGCGCCCGCCTTTCGGGCTTTTGTTTCACGGAAATGGGCATCAACCTGCCCAAAATCGCCGCCGGGATTCGGAGCGGAAAAATCGCCAACTTGATCGTGTTCGGCGAAGACGTCACTCGCCACGGCATCGACGACGCCTTACTACAAAAACTGGATTTCCTCGTGGTTTCGGACATCTTGCCGAACCAAACAACCAAAAAAGCCAAGTTCCAGTTGCCCGGCTGCGCCTACGTGGAGAAGCGCGGCACTTTTGTGAACGCCAAGGGCAGGCTGCAACGCTTTCTCAAAGCGGTCGAAGGCCCCGGCGAATCGCGTCCCGAAGCCGAGTTCCTCGCCGAACTCGTTTCTCAAATCACGGGGGAAAAATATCCGGCCAGCATGGAAGGCCTTTTTAACAAAATGGCCTCCGAAGTGAAGGCCTTTGCCGGCATTCGATGGGAAGACATCGGCGAGTTCGGCGTCGACGTGCCGATTTAAAGTTCATCCGTCATGGAAGTGATTTCCGAAACAACTTCAATTACAGAAAACATCGGCGGCGGAGAGCTGGAGATTCTTTGGTTCGGCCTTCTCAAAGTGGTCTGCGTGCTGGCGGTTTTGTTCCCGATGATCGCCTATTCAGTAATGGCCGAGCGGCGGATTGCCGCGGCCATCCAAGGCCGCATCGGCCCGAATCGAGTGGGGCCGTGGGGGCTTCTTCAACCGCTGGCCGACGGCTTGAAGTTTCTTTTGAAGGAAGACTTCACGCCGAGCCACGTTCGCAAGGCCTATTTCTGGCTAGCGCCGGCGGCGGCCATGATTCCCGCGTTTTTGACGGTCGCCGTCATTCCCTTCGGCTCCAAGCTGGGCGGGCAAGACATGGTGATTGCTGATTTGAACGTCGGCATTCTTTACACCTTCGGCATTGTTTCGCTGAGCGTTTACGGGATTGTTCTGGCCGGCTACGCCTCCAATTCCAAGTATCCGTTTTTGGGCGGCATTCGTGCCGGCGCCCAGATGATTTCCTACGAAATCGCTATGGGCATGTCCGTCATTCCGGTGTTTCTGTTGGTTGGGGATTTGAATCTGGGCAAAATCATCGCCTACCAAGCGGACGAGGCGTGGCTTATTTTCCGACAGCCGCTCGCCTTTGTCATCTTTCTGGTCGCCGCCTTTGCCGAAACCAACCGGCTTCCATTTGACTTGCCCGAATCAGAAACCGAACTGGTCTCCGGCTATCACACCGAGTACGGCTCGATGAAGTTCGCTCTCTTTTTTCTTGGCGAATACGCCGCTATGATTGCCGTTTCTGCCCTCGTGGTCACGCTGTTCCTGGGCGGTTGGACGTTGCCCTTTTTTGGTTTGGACAGTCCGGCAGACTCTGTTTTCGGCGGGCTGATTCACATCGGCGTCTTCCTCGCCAAAGTGATGTTTCTTATGGCGCTGTTTATTTGGGTGCGTTGGATGCTGCCGCGTTTTCGCTACGACCAGTTGATGGATTTGGGCTGGCGGCGCTTTCTTCCGTTGGCGCTGGCCAACATTGTTGTTACCGCCTTTTGGCTTTGGATCACAAGATAATCAGCCGACTTGTAACATAAACTTGTAACATGATTGTACAACGAAAAAAACTCAGCTTGTGGGAACGGTTGTATCTTCCCGCCATTTTTAGCGGTTTTCGGGTCACTTTGCGCCACTTTTTCCGGCGCAAAGTGACGATGCAATATCCCGAAGAGAAATGGGTTGTCCCAGAGGGTTATCGAGGCGCTCCCTACCTTGTTGCCGACCAAGACGGGCGCACAAAGTGCGTTTCCTGCCAACTCTGCGAATTTGTTTGCCCGCCGAGGGCCATTCGCATTGCGCCGCCCGGCCCCGCCGTCAATAAAAAGGCAGGCAACGTGGAAAAAGAGCCGGCCGACTTTGAGATTGACATGCTCCGTTGCATCTTTTGCGGTTATTGTCAGGAAGTCTGTCCTGAGGAGGCAATTTTTCTTCAAGAAGACTACTCGCTGACCGGCGAGTCTCGAGAGGAAATGATCTATCATAAAGACAAACTTTTGCGTCTTGGCGGCACGCATCAAGATGGCGTTCGGAAATGGGAAAAGAAGCAAAAAGAGGCTCAAGCGCAAGGCGTTCTATGACACCCGCTTCGTTTAGTTTATCATTATTATTAGATGTTTGTACAAGTAAAGATATTAGAAAGCAGATAGGTTTATATGGACGATATAAGAGTTTTATATTATTCGAAAATAATTGCAGCAGTGTGCACGGCAAGCGGGATTCTTTTGTTGCTCATTTAGGGGACAATCTGTGATACTCACAAAAATAATAATGAAAAAGGAAAGCGGACTGCCGCCGCGCAATCAGAAGAATGGGCGGGTGATTCTGGGAACAATCCTTGCCGAGCCATTTGCGAATACCTTTTCAAAATGACGGACGTTTTATTCTATCTCTTTTCGGGACTGACACTGCTTTTTGCGTTCCTGGTGGTGGCCAACCCGTTCAGCCGCAATCCGGTGACTAGCGCCATGTTTCTCGTGCTGGCCATTGTGTCGATGGCCGGGTTGTTTGTCTTGCTTCACGCCTTCTTTTTGGCGGTCGTCCAGATTTTGGTTTACGCCGGCGCGGTGATCGTTCTGTTTCTGTTTGTCATTATGCTCTTAGATCTCCGCGAGGAAGAGAGGCGGCGTTTTCGGTTTCTGGGGCTTGTTGCCGGCGGTCTTGGGTTGACCTCCCTTGCGCTGGTGATGATTCAAACCATTGCGGCGTCAAATCCGGGCGCGGGGAAAATTCCCGAAACCGAAGGCGGCGCCTTTCCTCTCGGCGTCTCTTTGTTTACGAACTACGTGCTTCCCTTTGAGATTATGGGGGTGCTGTTGTTGGCGGCTATGGTGGGAGTCATTGTTTTAAGCAAAAAGGAAATTCCATAAATGCAAGTCGGATTAGAACATTATTTGGTGGTTAGCGCCTTGCTCTTTAGCATCGGCCTTTTTGGGGTCATCACGCGCCGAAATCTCATCTTGATTTACATGTCTCTGGAACTGATGCTCAATGCTGCCAACCTCGCTCTTGTGGCCTTTTCCCGATTCAACAATAATTTAGACGGCCAATTGATGGCCGTTTTTGTCGTTACCGTCGCTGCTTCCGAAGTTGCCGTCGGCCTGGCCTTAATCGTCGCTTTGTTCCGCCGAAGGCAAACAACCGACGTAAAAGACATTGCCACTTTGAAACTTTAACATTCAGACGAACGGCCGTGCAGACCATTGCTTGGATTCTTCTTTTTCTGCCTCTTTTGGCGACGTTGATCATCACGTTTGCCTCCCGGCAAAACCAGAAACTCAGCGCGCATCTTTCCCTCGGCGCCGTTGGGATTGGGTTCCTCCTTAGCGTATGGTTGTTCGCTCAACATCTGCTGGACGGGAGCGCGGGAGCGCAATCCACCGCAACGTGGCTGGCCGTCGGCCCTTTGCAGATTCAATTCGGCGTGCGGCTGGATTCTCTCAGTATCCTGATGCTCTTGGTAGTCACCGGCGTAGGCGGATTGATTCATTGGTATTCCCAAGCCTATATGGCCGGAGATAAAGGCTACTCCCGCTACTTTGCCTGTCTAAGCTTTTTTACCTTTGCAATGCTGGGCGTCGTCCTGGCCGCGGACTTTATTCAGATGTTTGTTTTTTGGGAACTGGTCGGCGTTTCTAGTTATCTGTTGATTGGTTTTTGGTTCGAGAAACCCGCCGCCGCGGATGCCTCCAAAAAAGCCTTTCTTACCAATCGAATCGGCGACTTCGGCTTTTTGCTCGGCATCCTCATGATTTGGGGATTGACTGAGACCCTGAATTTTGAGGCGCTCAAAAGTCTCCTTGCGGCCAACCCGGAAATGCTGGGCGGATTGGCCACCATTGCTGGTCTCTTGATTTTCTGCGGCGCCGTCGGCAAGTCGGCGCAATTTCCCCTTCACATTTGGCTCCCCGACGCTATGGAAGGGCCGACGCCGGTCAGCGCCTTAATTCACGCAGCCACCATGGTTGCCGCCGGAGTTTACATGCTATGCCGCGCCTTTCCTCTCTTCACGCCCGAGGCATTGACCGTGATTGCTTGGATCGGCGGCGTCACCGCGCTTTTGGCGGCTCTCATGGCGTTGCAACAAGACGACGTCAAACGCATTTTGGCCTATTCCACACTTTCCCAACTGGGATACATGATTATGGCAATCGGCGTTCACGCGCCTGCGGCGGCGATGTTTCACCTGACTACCCACGCCTTTTTCAAAGCGCTTTTGTTTCTGGGAGCCGGCTCGGTCATCCTCGCCCTTGTCCACAAACAAGGTATCTGGCAAATGGGCGGCCTCCGCACACGAATGCCAACGACTTACTGGACTTTTTTGATGGGAACGCTCGCCCTTTGCGGACTCTTTCCTCTTTCCGGCTTTTTCAGCAAAGATGCCGTTTTGGCCGCCGCCGCCGCCGAAGGCAACGCCATCCTTTTTGGAATTGGCATTCTCGTTGTCGGTTTAACGGCCTGCTACATGTTTCGGCTCTTCTTGGTCGTCTTCTTCGGTTCCCCCCGTTCCAATACAGCGGCGCAAGCCATCGAATCCCCAAGCACAATGCGCTGGCCTTTGGTGATCCTGGCGATTGCTTCGTGCGCCGGCGGCTTCTTTGGGATTGAAGGTTTTGTCTCCCGCGCTCTGGGAATGGAACCCTCGCACGACTACGCCTTGTTGGCGGGCGCGCTCAGTTTCTTTGCCCTTATGATGGGGTTCAGCGTGGCGTGGGCTCTTTATCTAAAGACGGAAGCGGATCCCGTTCGGCAGCGTCTTCCAGTTCTCTCGTCCATTTTGCGCGACCGGCTCTATCTGGATGCGATTTGCGAGATGCTCGTTCTGCTCATACACGAAACGCTGTCTCATCTGGCCGTCCGCTTGGATCGTCTCGTGCTTTCCGGGTTTGCGGTTCGAGGCGCGCAAGGCGCGGCGAATTTGATTGGGCGGATGCTTCGAATGTTGCAAACCGGCAATTTACAGACCTACGCCTTTCTCATCGCCATCGGGATTGTGCTCCTTATTTACGCCGTTGTCGGCCGCCAAGTTCTCTAATTGTCATGCCTCTTCTTTCCATTTTGATTGCGGTGCCATTCGTCGCCGCCGCGGTTTTGCTAATGGCGCCGCAAGGAAACGGTCGACTCTGCCGAAACATTGCCCGCGCCGCCTCTGGAATCACTTTTCTTCTCTCGCTGGCGGTGTTTCTGCTCTATCCGCAGATGGCGGAAGGACCGGGCGGATTCAAGTTCTACCAGAAAGTCCCTTGGGTGGAATCGCTGGGCATCTCTTTTCAAGTGGGTGTGGACGGTGTCAACGCCGGACTCATTTTGATGAGCGCGGCCGTGGCGTTAGCGGCGAGTTTTGCCTGCTGGGAAATCACGCGCCGCCAACGGGAATTCTATTTTCTGTTTCTGCTGATGACCGGCGGCATTGTGGGTGCCTTTGCCTCGCTGGACATCTTTTTCTTCTACTTTTTCCACGAGTTGGCTCTAGTGCCGACCTTCATCATGATCGGCGTCTGGGGCCGTGGAGAAAGCCGCCATTACGCAACCTTCAAAATCACCGTCTACCTCACAATCGGCGCCATGCTGTCCCTTGTGGGATTGGCCGCCCTCTACCTTCAATCTGGAGCAAAAACCTTCGACATGATCGAGTTGGCGAATCACGTGAAGACTCATCCCCTTCCGGTCGATCAACAGAATCTTATCTTTCCGCTGCTGCTCTTTGGATTCGGCATCTTAGTTTCGCTATGGCCGTTTCACACTTGGGCGCCTATCGGCTACGGCGCCGCGCCGGCGGCAACGGCCATGCTTCATGCCGGGGCGCTGAAGAAGTTCGGGCTGTACGGACTCATTCGCCTGGCCGTTCCCGTGGTTCCCGAAGGCATCCGCACTTGGCTGACGGTGCTTTGCTTTCTGGCTTTAGGAAACATTCTCTTCTGCGGTTGGACGGCGATGCGCCAGAAGAATCTGCATTTTTTAATCGGTCACTCCAGCGTGGCGCACATGGGAATGGCCTTTTTGGGCATTGCCAGCCTCAGCCTAATCGGTGTGACCGGCGCCGTCGTCGTCATGGTTGCCCACGGCCTTTTGGCCGCGCTTTTCTTTGGTCTGAGCGGCTACCTTCAACATCAAAAAGGTGCTGTTGAGATCGGTCAACTCGGCGGACTTCTCCGGCAGATTCCCTTTTTCGGCGTCTGCTTGGCGATTGCCCTTTTGGCCGGCGCCGGCGTTCCCGGATTTGCCAACTTCGCCGGCGAGATACTCGTTTTGTTCGGCCTCTGGAGCGGTTCTTTGCCTTGGTTTGCGGTTGCGGGCGCTTGGGGCGCCCTCATTATTGGCGCCGTCTACTGCCTCCGCGCTATCCGCAACGTCCTGCACGGCGCCGTTGTGGAGGGAAATCAGAATCTTGCCGACGCCAAGTCTCTAACCGACAAGCTGCCTTTCGTTCTCCTGATCGCCCTGTTGCTCATCTTCGGCGTTTATCCCCGGCTCTTGACGGACGAGGCCTCCCGTAGCGTAAAGCCGTTAATCCTCCAAGCCAACGGAGTCTCGGTTCCCCCGACAGGTTCGGAGGCGGGCAATGGCTCCGCCGCATTGGAATCCGTGGATTCTGATTTTTGATTCAAGAACGAGAGATTATGAACATTTCGCTCAGCATTTCGTTTAGCATTCTTGAAATTGCCGTCGCGCTCTGGGGCGTGGTCTTGTTGCTCGTGGATTTGTGGACGCCGCCTGCCCGCAAGCCTATTCGCGTTGGCTATCTTGCCGTCGCCGGATTGGGGGCGATCTTTGCCGGCTCGTTTTTCATCAACCTGCCGGAAACGCCTCAACTTGTATTCAACGGCATGCTTGCGCAAGACCGTCTCGCGCTTTTCTTCAAACAATTATTTCTTCTGGCGGCCATTGCCGTCCTTCTGCTTTCCATTGATTTTGCTCCGCGAATTGCATCGGGAATTTCCGAGTTTTACGCCCTGACGATTTTTGCGCTGGCCGGAATGATGTTCGCCGCGTCGGCAAACCATTTTGTTATGGTATTTGTTTCGCTGGAGTTGGTGGCCATTGTCTTTTACATCCTGGCCGGCTTCCTTCGAAACCAAAGGGCGTCTTTGGAGGCCGGCGTCAAATATTTGATCCTTGGGGCGCTTTCCTCCGCTTTTCTTGTTTACGGCATCGCCTTGATTTACGGCGCTTCTGGGAGCATGGCTTTCTCGGAAATTGCCGAGAATGCCGAAGCCAACCGCGACTCGTTTCTCTTCCAACTAGGCTTGCTTTTTGTGCTGGTCGGGCTCGGGTTCAAGATCGCCGCTTTCCCCTTTCAATTCTGGGTTCCCGACGTTTACCAAGGCGCGCCCACGCCGGTCGCCGCTTTCCTTTCCATTGGATCGAAGGCCGCCGGGTTCATCCTGCTTTTGCGCGTGCTGTTCTCTGCGGCGCCCGATTTGGCTTCCGAGTGGAAAAATTTGTTTATCTTTTTGGCTGCCTCGACGATTCTCTATGGGAATCTGTGCGCCCTGCCGCAGCGCAATCTCAAGCGTCTGTTGGGCTACTCCAGCATTGCCAACTCAGGCTACCTTCTTTTAGGCATTGCGGCCGGCAGCCGGGATGGCTCCAGCGCCGTTCTTTTCTACCTTGGTGGTTACCTCTTTGCCGTGGCTGTCGCCTTCGCCGTCCTTATGCTTGCCAGCCGTCAAACGGGAACCGAAGATATTTCCGGCTTGGCCGGGCTTCACAAACGCTCGCCGTTTCTGGCCTTGTCGATGACGCTTTCTATGGTCTCATTGGCGGGCATTCCGCCTTTGGCCGGATTCTTCGGCAAGTTTCTGCTTATTTTGGCAATTGTCGAACAAGCACCCGGCCATGCGGCTTACTATCTATTGACCGGCGTTGCCGCCATTGGCGTCATTCTTTCCATTTACTACTATTTCGGCGTCGTCCGCGCAATTTACTGGGACAAGCCGACAACCGAAATCGTTCCCTTGCGTCCCAGCTTGCCTATGCATCTCACCGTCCTGGTCGGCGTCCTAGGAATGCTGTGCATCGGCATCTTGCCCAACTTCCTGCTCAAAGCCGCCAAACAAGCCATCGACGCCTCCTTGCCCTTTTGAATCTTCCATTCCCCTTGTTTCCTGAAAATCCTTTTGACGTGGAAAAAAGCAAAGCATGAAGCAGCCGCGTCGCAAAAATCTTATGGTGCCGATTCTGAAAACGATAAGAACGGCGGGACTTTGCCTCTTGGGCTTTGGCTGGAGCACTGTTGAATCTTCAGCCGCCGGCCTAGCTTGGAGCGAGTTGCCTTCGTTGCCAGACGAACACGGATTTGCGGGAGCATTTGCCGGCGTCTCCGGCGGCCACTTCGTCGTTGCCGGCGGCGCCAACTTCCCAGAAGGCCCGCCTTGGCGCGGCGGCGCCAAAGTTTGGCACAATTCAGTGTTTGCGCTGGAAAGTCCTTCCCAAGAATGGAGGCCAATCGGGCAGTTGCCCATTCCTCTCGGATACGGCGTTCCCTTCACATGGAAAGACACAATCCTCTGCGTCGGAGGAAGCGACTCCTCACAACATCGCAGAGACGTCGTTGCGCTACGTTGGAACGGCGAGCAATTGGAAATCATCGGAGGACCCGCTTTGCCGATTCCTTTGGCAAATGCGGCCGGCGTAATCGTTGACGATTCCCTTTACTTGGCCGGCGGAAGCGAATCTCCGCACAGTCTCCGCGCTTCCAACAAGTTTTGGAAACTAGACCTCTCCAACGGCTTAATAGAAGGCAGTTGGACAGAGCTTCCCTCTTGGCCCGGACCGGAACGCATCTTGCCAGCAATGGCGGTTCAAAACGGAAAAATTCTTCTCGTCAGCGGCGCTCGATTGATGTCGGACAACGACGGCAAAGCAACCCGCCGGTTTCTAAAAGACGCGTACGCATTCGATCTCAAAAGCCAAAGATGGAAGGCGATCAGCGGCCCGCCTTCCCCAATTGTCGCCGCTCCCAATCCCGGCATTCCTCTCGGATACGCCGACGTGCTCTTCTTGGCGGGAGATGACGGCGAACACTTTTTCCAACAATCCGAGTTAAAAGAAAATCATCCGGGATTCCCCGTTTCATTATACCGCTACAACACGGTGACCGATCGCTGGACAAAAGCGGGAGAATTTCCTCGCGCTCCGGATGACGGCGGCCATCCGCGAGGCAACAGAGGAACGTTTCCGCCAGTTACAACTCCCGTCGTTTCATGGCAAGGCCAATTCGTATTGCCCAGCGGCGAGATTCGACCGGCAGTGCGAACCCCAAAAGTGCTGGGAGTTTCTTTTCAGCCTGCAAAACCAGTATTTGGCGCGACGAATTGGATCGTCTTGACCGTCTATCTGCTCGGAATCGCCCTCATCGGTTTCCAATGTTCCCGGAGCGAAGCCGGCGCCGAAGGCTTTTTTCTGGCCGGCCGTCGAGTTCCTTGGTGGGCCGCCGGCCTCAGCATTTTTAGCACATTGCTCAGTGCCATCACTTATTTAACCATCCCCTCCAAAGCCTACGCAACAGACTGGACTTTGCTTTTGGTTAATATAACGATTTTTGCCGTCGCTCCGATTGTCGCCTTCGGATACCTCCCCATTTTGAGAAAAAGCGGCGTCACCACAATTTACCAGTATTTGGCCGCGCGCTTTGACCGCTCCCTGCAACAATTCGGCAGCGCGTCTTTCATCCTCCTTCAATTGGCGCGAATGGGCGTCGTGCTGTTCTTGCCGGCCTTGTCCTTAGCGGCGGTGACTCCAATGAACTTGTATGCATGCATTGCGCTGATGGGCATATTGGCGACGCTTTACACGGCGCTAGGCGGAATCAAAGCCGTTGTATGGACGGACGTTCTCCAAACAATCGCGCTTCTCGGCGGCGCTTTGGCCGCCTTGGCAATCATGGCGAGCAACATTGACGGCGGCTTTGCCGGCTTGCTTTCCACCGGATACGAAACAGGAAAACTCCACTGGGCAAACTGGAACTTCAATCTCCTCACAGAATCCGTTCTCGTTGTCTTGATCGGCGGATTCTTCACCAACGCCCTCGTTCCCTACACATCAGACCAAACGGTGGCGCAACGCTACCTCGCCACGCCCAACGAATCAGACGCCCGCCGATCCCTTTGGCTAGGAGCGACAATGACGATACCAGCCACCCTCCTATTCCTGCTTTTAGGAACCGGCCTGTTTGTCTTTTACCGCACTCACCCCGAACTGCTGTCGCCGCTAGAAACATCGGACCAAATTTTGGCATGGTTCATCGCCGATCAAATGCCGGCCGGTTTGGCCGGCCTCGTCATCGCCGGACTCTTCGCCGCTTCCATGTCCAGCCTAGACTCCAGCATGCACTCCATCGCCACCACCGTTGTAACCGACTGGTGGAAGCCCGCGTCCAACCTCAAAAACAAAACAACCAACGAAACCCTCTGGCTACGGCGCGCCCGCCGAATCACTTTCCTTGCCGGCTCCTTTGGCACAGTTTCCGCCCTAGCCATTGCCGGAATGGAAATCCAGTTTCTATGGAACTTTACCCTCAAAATGATGGGACTGCTCGGCGGCACCTTGGCCGGCGTCATGGCCGTTGGAATGTTTCTGCCCAAAGCCCAAGCGCGCCATGTATGGGCCGGCATCGGCGTTTCCGTTGCTACATTAATCTTCATAAAATTCCTCACTCCAATTCATAGCTTGTTATACGCCTTCTTCGGAGCGACCAGCGTAATCCTAGTCGCCGCCGCAAGCTCCCTATATCTTCCCCAAAAAACCGCCGCGCACTAAGCCCAGTTCCCCGCCAATTTCCTAAATACCAACAGAGAAAAACCTTAGCGCAACTGCACTTGGAACTGCGCCGGATCCTCTCTGCACACTCGAATAAAGCGACAGCTTTTGAAAACCATACTTCCCGCATCCAAGCTCGTAACCAAGAACAATCCGTTCTGCAGTCTTGTTGTCTTCAAGTACCCTTGAGGTGCCCGCCATTCTTCGGGGCGAAAGAATTTCTTCAATTCACTAGGAATATCATCTGGCGATAGAGATGTTTCTTCGAACAACCACTCAACGACTGATGTGTACATTTCCTT
The DNA here is from genome assembly GCA_965203425.1 of Limisphaerales bacterium. Lineage (GTDB taxonomy): Bacteria > Verrucomicrobiota > Verrucomicrobiia > Limisphaerales > AAA164-E04 > UBA2970. Next base: position 3,252,160 of record OZ241891.1, read on the forward strand.
CCAAGAACTGATTTCTTTATTTCCGTTTGGAAGCAGCAAGTCCGAAGGCTTCAGACCTGCCAAAGGTTTCCAACCTTTTTCAGAAACGGTATTTCCCAATTCGGACAGCTTATACCAATTCCCATTAACCGGCCTATGACCATTCGTTTTCTTGTCGCCATTTTGTTCCGGCACCCCAATCTATTATGTCTTTTGCCGCTTTCTGCAATAGGTACATTGCCTTGATGCGTGCCCTGTTGAAAATCGCCTGCTTATTTACCGGCCGCCTTTCCAGTTCGGCGTGTTCTTTCTTCCAGTTGGTTAGTTCCGAATGTAGACCGTCCACATATTTGACAAGCATTTGAGCTTCCTGAATCGGACCCACTGGGCGTTCTGATTCTGGCAGACGAGCGATATGTTCCTTGAACAGCGCGTACTGCTTTGCGTTGTCCTTCAGCACAGATTCCCTCTCCTCAATCAACCGCCGCAGTTCTGCGCGCCGGGCATCATCGGCGCCGACGATAGCCTTCCGCTCCGACTCCAGCAGTTCCCTGAACAAAGCCTCCAACCGGCCGGCCATGCCGTCATCAATCTTAAAATCGTCGTCGGGTATCACGTCCTCCCTATCATCGCAGATGTCGACCAGTATGTCCAGCGGCGGCTTTACCGGCAAATGCGCTTGTATATGAGCATCAATATGGCAAAGGTCGCAAACCCGCTGGTGTTTATCGCCGCAGTGATGTTCGTATTCCCAGCGTTTCCAAGCCCGCCATTTGCCGCAGCGTTTGCAGTCTTTGCCAAAGTCTTCCCCGCATTTCCGGCAATGATGACTGGCGGCGGGCGACGCCGTCAAGCACTTTTCGCACCAGACCACCGGCGACTCTCCGGCCGTCGCTTTGCCGCGCGGTTCCAACGACCATTCCCGGTCCTTCTCCGGCAGGCCGTGCCTTACGGAGTTGCCCGCCAAGTCCAGAATGATGCAGTCGCCGCCATCGTCTTTAGGACGCAGGCCCCGCCCTACCATCTGCAAGTAGATCGCCAGACTCTTGGTAGGACGAGCAATCAAAATGCAAGAGGCATCGGGCAAATCAAAACCCTCGGTAGCGATAAGAACGTTGACCAGTACTTGGACGCGGCCTTCCTTAAACCCGTCGATGGCAGCTTTCCGTTCCGCGGGCGGCGTGTCGCTGAGGAGAACCGCCGCCGGGATGCCATCATCGTTGAACACGGAGGTCAAGTTGCGGGCGTGTTTCTTCGAGACTGCGTAGGCGATAGTTTGCCGGTTGCCTGCATGTTTCTGCCAGAACTGCAATGCGCCGGCAGTCATAATGTTCGGGGAGTTGGCCTGCTCAATGCCGCTTTCGGTATAGTCGCCGGTGAGGGCAACGCCGCCGCCAATGATGCGTTGCTTCGGCGGCGGAAGCAAAACATGGCAGTTGCACAGCGAACCCAATTCCTGCAGCTCGGCAACTTGCGGCCCGCAGATTAATTCGTCAAAAATATCTTCAAATCCCTCTTTTTCCGAGAGTCGCCAAGGCGTGGCCGTCATTCCAACTACGGGGCCGGGCCACTGGCGGATTGCTCGTTCCCAGCCTTTGGCGGCTGCGTGGTGCGCTTCGTCAACAATCATCAGATCAGTAGGGTGGTATCGGTTCCAAACTTCCTGACGGGCAGTTTGGATGCTGACCTTCTGCGCCATTAGAATGACCACTCCGCCGGCCATTGCGGGAGCGCCCTCGCCGGGTGTCCAGCTCACATCGGCTCTGGCGGAAACACCAGCGTCGGTGAGCATCTTCTGCGTCTGTTTGGTTAGTTCCTTGCGATGGGTGAGCCAAACCGCCTTGCATTGCCCTCCAGCAAGCCAATCCTTGAGGAGTGCGCCGGCAATGATGGTTTTGCCGCCGCCAGTGGGCAGCTGCATCATCAAGCGGACCTTAGGATTGGATTCCAACGCATCCTGCACTTGTTGCAACAATTTCCGCTGATAGGGTCGCAGTTCAGCCATAGTTGAAATGCTTTTACTCGGTCAATTCTTATTCACCAGCACGCCGAGAGATTTTATGCCTATTTTGAATCATTCGCTCCAGTTCGCTGCCGGATGCTATCACCGTTCCTTGCACCTTGCTCATCAGCGCGCCAAGGGCTTTTATACCAAACAGCCTTTCGTATCCTCCTGAAGTGCCTGTTGTTTTTCTGTCTTCTAGTTTCGCCATAGGGTAATTATCCGTTTATATCGCATCCTAAAAAGTTTCTGCGCTCGTTTATTGCGGCCGTCATCACGGAAAACGAGCCGGCGGCCGGATCGACGATAATGTCTCCTTCATTACTGACGGCGGCGATGAGTTTGCTTTGCAGGTTTATGGGTTTTTGGTGGGTGTGTTTTCCATTGTTAACAATCCTCTCTTCCCAAATGTCGCGGATATTGTGAATTTTCCAAACGCCCTTTGCCTTTTTGGGAAGTTTCTGCAAAACAACTAGATATTCTCCTACTCTTCTGGTGCGATAGCCCATTCCCATTTTGACTTTGTTCCAATTGATTAAGTCCACTATGTCCAGTGCCGTTCCGTCCAACCATGCGCTAAAGCCCTGGCATAAGTGGAACTTATCCATCCATAGGAATAAATGCCCGGAGTGGATTAGAATCCTGTTTATTTCTTGGATAAACTCCGCAATGACTTTTTCACTCATTTGCGGTAGTTCCGTTCTTTTTCGGCCTCTTTTTTCGCCTTCGTTGCCGTAACTCATCTTATCTAATATTCCACGATATTGGGGATCGAAGAATACGACTGGGAAGGAGGTTTCCGGCAATTGAGATAGAAACTTCCTGCCTTCCATTTTCAAGCGGGTATTCGTTTTTAGATGCTTCGGCAATGCAATGCTTGGGGTTGTAACGTCTCGGACAGAAGAGAATACATTGGCGGTTTTTTGAGTGAATGTATTCATGTTGATTTACGATCTTAGTTTTTTTATATGCGGAATCAAACAGCGGTAAAAATAGTATTCGGCGAAGCCCAATGCGGCGGAGGATTGGAAATCCTTCCGCCGTTGGGTTTTCGCTTTTCCAACGGTTTTTCGGCGTTTGTGAAAAACGGCTCTTTATCAGTTCTCTTGGATAGAGACGTCGTCGATGTAGAAACCGGGAAGTGGGGAAACATCATCCGTTTGGAGGAGGAATTCGACTTTAATTTTTCCGCCAACGGAAGGGCCGGCCAGCCGAATGGAGTGTTGCGTCCAGCCATTGACGGCGCCGGCTTCGCGGAAGACTTCTTGGAGGATTTCGTTTGAAGCGGCGTCGATGATGTTGACTGAGACGCTGTGATAATCTTCCTCGATGTCCACGCTGTGATACTCGACAAAGCTCAAGGTGGCCACGGATACGCGGGATAAGTCGATTTCGGGGGATCGAAGGTAGGCGTCGGTATTCTCTTCGAAGTCGCCGTCCAAGTCTGTTCCATAGCAGTTGGAGCCGCTAAATGCGGCGCCGGGACCGTTTTGCGGAGTTCCTAGTTCCCATTCGTCTTGGTTGCCGCCGTGCGTCCATCCGGGAGCGCCGGATTCAAAGTCATCGAAAAAGAGAGGCGGAGGTGGAAGGGAGACTACTTGATAAAAGCCGATGCCGGCGGACGGCAGCGGAAGAGTGACTTCAAACAAACCTTCTTCTTCCAAGGCGGAGGGGACAAGGTTGGCCAAGTCATTCCACTGGTTTTGGGCGATCGTTGTTTTCATTTGCACCGCGTGACTTCGATTGGCGAAGGGCGTAAAGAAAACTAGGCGAAGAGCGCCGTCTTCCATCGTGATGCTTTGGATGCGCAACGGCGCCAATCCTTCCGAAAGCGGTTTTCCGTTGAGGCCGTTGTGGTAGATGGACAGAATGTCGTTGGGAGACAAGGCTCTTTGCCAAATGCCCAAGTCGTCCATTAATCCTTGATAGGGGCGGTTAATCCAGTTGCCTTCCGAAGGTTGGACTTCGTAGTTGCCGAGGACGAGGGGGTTGGAGTTGCCTTCGCCCAGCCTGCCGCTTAGGGCGTTGCCGACGGCTTCGCCGTTGTGATACCAATGAATGGCGCCGTTTTTCACTATGTAGGCAAAGTGTTGCCAAACTTCGGCGGCCACGGTGTTTGACGGCGTTGAGTAGGGCGTTTTGCTGACGCCGTGCAAGCGGGCGATGCCGCCGTTGATTAATACAAAGTCGTAGTTGACGTCTTTGCGGAAGACGCGGTCAAAGTCTGAGCCGCCGCTAAAAAGCACCGGGTTTAACCATACGGAAATCGTGGCTTCAGTGCGGAGCGTCAGCAAGTCGTTGTGAGGAATTTCGATGAAGTCGTCTTCTCCGTCAAAGGAGATCGCCTTGCCGACAATTCCTTCGTCAACCAGCGGATTGTCGCCAAAGTTGAAAAGGGTTCCATTGAGTTCGTTGTCGCTGGCGTCGATGAGATTGTCCCCTGAGACGGAGTCAAAGGAATAATGCGCCGCAAGCCCGCTGGCGATGTTGTCCAGTTCTTCCACGGTCAGCGCGGCGGCTTGGCTTACGGTTTCACCTTGATCGTTGGTGACTTGGACGGAGTAGAGGCCGGCGTCTTTGGGAAGGAGGCGAATCAAGGTCAGACGGTTTTCCGTCGCTCCTTCAATCGGCGCGCCGTCTTTGAGCCATTGATAGCTCACGGGACGTTTGCCGGTGGCCACAATTTGAAAAACGGCGCTTGCGCCTTCGAGCCTTTTCTGGGGAACGGGTTGCACTTCGACAACCGGCGGGCCGGAAACATCTTTCCCTGCGGCTTCCAAAATTTCGGATTCTCGAAGGGGACGCGCCCAAATGGACAACTCATCCAAAACGCCGTTCAAATAGCGGGCAACGGAATCCACTTCCTCGTCATAGCCGCCGATTGTGAGGACTTTGGAACCAACTTCACCCAGCCCGCCTTCGGCCGCTTCGCCGATTGGGAAACCGTTTTTGTAAAAGAAAACCAAGCCGCCTTTGTAGACGATGGTGAAGTGTTGCCACACATCAATCTCGACCGATCCTTGCGGCAGGTTGGCTTCCCATCCCTTGCGCGCCACGGTGCCGGAGTCTTGCCCGCTTCCCCGCCGAACCACAATGGTTCGGGTGACAGTTCCGGGGTCGTTGATGACGCGAATGCCGAAGTGATCGCCTTTGCGCAGCACATAGCCGGCGCTGCGATCATAAGTGCCGGCGCTTTCCTCTTCGCCGTAGCTGTTCGGGCGAATCCAAAACGAAAAAGTGGCCTCGTCGCCAAGTTCGTTCAGCGCGGAATCATCGTCGACGTCAACGACACTACCCTGTCCATCAAAATCAAGGCCGTTGTTGACTTGCCCCGAAGTCCAAGCATCTTCGGGGAATCCCAACAATACGCCGTCAAGTCCGTTGCCCGAACCGTCGGCCGCGCTTTCGCCGGAAGTTTCGTCAAAAGCCCAATAGCCCGCGCGGCCGGTGTTCAAGCCTTCGACGGGAGTGACGGAAAGAATGGCCGCGTTGCTGATGGCTTCGCCGTGATCGTTTTGAACGCGCACGGTGTATTCTCCGGCGTCGGCTTGAGAAACGTCGGGAATGACCAGTGCGGGCTCCGTTGCTGCGCGAAGGGGTTCTCCGTCTTTGTGCCAAAGATAGCGCAAGACGCCAACGCCGTCTGCGGTGACGTTGAGCATTGCCGTGCCGCCTTCATAAAGCGTTTGGTTTTCTGGTTGCGAAGCAATCTCCGGCAAAGTGGCCTGCGGCGGCAGTTCAAAATCGCCGTCAATCACGGCGCGGATTTCCGCTGAGGAAAGGGGTCGTTTCCAGATCAGAACTTGATCCATCAGGCCGTCGAAAAAAGCCCCGCTATCATCGGAGCCGATGCGCAAAGGCAGTTGGCTGTCGTCAATCGGGCCGGGAACTTCAACAGAACCTTTGAGTTCACCATTGATGTAGGTTTTGGCCGTTGCGCCGTCAAATACGCCGGCGATGTGGTACCAAGTTTCGGCCTCAAGCGAATCTCCAATGCCGGCGGTAAAGTTCGCTCCTCCGTGCTTGACTAGAAAGTTCATGCCGCCGGGCCGTACGCCTTGCAGAAAAAAGTAGTTGTTTCCTTTTTCCAGCATGCGGTTGTCGGCGCTCCCGGCATCTAAGGGAACGTTGGAACGGAACCAAGCCATCACCGTCAATCCTTCGGTAACTTCGGCGCCGATGGCGTCCGCGTGGGGAACTTCGACGTAGTTGGAGCCGTTAAAGGCAATGGCGCCGCCCACTTTGCCCTCAACCCATTGGGAGTCATCGTCGTCAAAGTTCATCAGTTCTCCGTCGTTGTTGCCGGCGGAGTCCGAAGCGACAAGGCCGCTGGTTTCGTCAAAGTTCCATTCGGCAACAAGCCCATCCCGAATGGAAGATTGGGCTTCGGTCGTCTTTTGGGAAAGAAGGCATCCGGAGACAAGCGCGAAAATGAGATAAAAGGGAGCGGATCGAAACAGAGAGTTTTGCATAAGCCAGTTCAATTAGGAATTTGGCGCAAAGTCAAGCATGCGCCTAAGCGATTGTCAAGGAATTGTTTGCCGTTTGGTTCGGGTTGCGGAAACCAAAAAATGCGGCGGCAGGAACGGGAATTGAGCGACTTTTTGCTTCCGCTCGGCGCTTTGGATCAAGCCAAACCTTGATGAAACTCCTGCAAGGCGTTTACGGAATAGCCGCGTTTTTGGATCGTCGAAATTGCGGAGAGAGTGGCTTCGGCGCTTCCCAAAGTTGTGATGACCGGCACTTCGGCATATACGGCTGTTGTGCGGATTCGAACTTCGTCGCCGCGCGGCGTTTGCCCTGAAGGCGTGTTGATTATCAGTTGAATCTCTTTGTTCAGCAAGAGATCCAAAGCATTGGGACGCCCTTCGGAGACTTTGAAAATTTCCCGGACTTGCAAACCCGATTCCCGCAACACGCCGGCAGTGCCCGAAGTGGAGATCAACTCAAAGCCGAGCCGGGCAAACCCCCGGGCGATCTTGCCTGCCTTTGGCTTGTCGCCGTCGCTGACGCTGATGAAAACGCTCCCTTTCAAAGGCAGGGAAAGCCCGGCCGCCAATTGAGACTTGCCGAAAGCCGTTCCCAAGTCGGCGTCAATGCCCATGACTTCTCCGGTGGACTTCATTTCAGGCGACAACAAAATGTCCTGACCGGGAAACCGATTGAACGGAAAGACCGACTCTTTGACCGTCCAATAAGTTGGCCGAATTTCCCGTGTAAAACCCAGCTCCGCCAGTGTTTTGCCCGCCATAATTTGGGCGGCCAACTTCGCCAACGGCACGCCAATGGCCTTGCTCACAAAAGGAACCGTCCGCGAAGCGCGAGGATTCACTTCTAAAACATAAACGACGTCGTCCTTCACAGCGTATTGCACGTTCATCAATCCAATAATTTTCAACTGCCGCGCCATAGCGTGAGTGTATTGTCGGATAGTGGACACAACCTTTTCCGTCAAATGCGGCGGGGGCAACACCATGGCGGCGTCGCCGGAATGAACTCCGGCAAACTCAACATGCTCCAACATCCCGCCAACAACCGCCGTGCCTTCCTCCGAACGCTCGAATCGCCCGACGTCCGCAATGCAGTCCACATCCACTTCCACTGCGTCTTCCAAAAATTTATCCACCAAAACGGGCCTTTCCGGAGAAGCCTCCACCGCGTTGCGCATGTAACGCTTCAGTTCCGAATCCGAGAAAACAATCTGCATCGCCCGCCCCCCAAGCACAAACGAAGGACGCACCAACACCGGATAACCCAGTTCCCGCGCCGCCGCCAGCGATTCGTCCACATTGCTCGCAATCCCGTTGCGCGGTTGCGGAATACCCAAATCCCTCAACATCCCTGCAAAAAGCTCCCGATCCTCCGCCATCTCAATGCTCTTGGGAGAAGTTCCAATGATGTTCACCCCGTTCTCCTCCAAACCAATCGCCAAATTCAACGGCGTTTGCCCCCCAAACTGAACCACCGCGCCCCAGCACTTCTCGCGCTCGTAAATGTGAAGAACGTCTTCCAACGTCAGCGGCTCAAAATACAGCCGATCACTCGTATCGTAATCCGTGGAAACCGTTTCAGGATTCGAGTTCACCATCAGCGTTTCGAATCCATCCTCCTTCAGCGCAAACGAAGCATGAACGCAACAATAATCAAACTCTATGCCCTGCCCAATGCGATTTGGCCCGCCTCCCAAAATCATCACCTTCCGCGCCCCCGAATCCTCCACCTCGTCATCGCCTCGATCCCAAGACGAATAATAATACGGCGTCCGCGCCTCAAACTCAGCGGCGCAAGTGTCCACCAAACGATAACTCGGTGCCAGTCCGGCTTTCTTTCTCGCCGCCCGAATGTCCGACTCCGTGCGCCCGGTAAGCACCGCTAACTGCCGATCCGAAAACCCCAGCGTCTTTGCCCGCTCCAGCAACGCCGTACTCAAACACTTCTTTCCTTCACTCATCAAAACCCGCAAAGGATATACCCCACACAATCCCACCCCGGCAAGCCATTGTTTTTCTTCCTCGAAAACTCCCAACCTTCAGAAAACCTCGCCACTCAACTTTGATGCATAAAAAAGCCAGTCCCCGAAGGAACTGGCTTTGCTAAATTCAGCGCGATGCTTGGAAACAAACCGCCAAGCCAACCCGCCGGCAAGTTTTTTCCTTAGTTTCTCTTTGTCTGCCGGCTCTCAGTTTTCTCCCGCTCCGCTGTTTTCTTACTCAGCAAGCTGCTCCATAATCATATCCAGAACCATCCGCTCCTCCGGCGTCAACGGCATCGGCCCCGCAGGCGTTTGCATCGGCGGCGGTTGCGGCACCAGAGGCCGTCCTGGCAGGTTCATTAACATCTCTTTCGGCGCAGGTTCAATTTTGCCTTGCTCCCGCATCGCCGCCACTTCCGCAGGCGTCGGCAAACTAACCGTCCCATTTTCTTCCACAATCACCGGCACGACTTCGCCTCGCTCATTAATCAACGTAACATCCAACCCTTCGCTCCACTTCACCGGATCGCCATCCTTGTCTACCAGCTGGTTGTTCTTCACGGCCACCGGCGGAAACAACTCCGGCGCCACCGCTTTCAAAGACGGATCCCCTTCCTCATAACTGATGCGGAATTGGCGGGTCTGCTCGCCCCAATATTCCTGGCTCTCCTTATACCAACCCACATACGGCACCAGCAACTCTTCCTGCCCGTTAATCAAGGCCTGCCCCTCCGGAGAATCTTCGGTAAAACTGCCAATGCTGTTTGCATAGTCCATAATCCTTTCAGGCAGTTCGTTCATTCCCTTCACTTCCCGGATGAGCCGATCTCGAATCCCTATCGCCTCGGCCTTGCCCGCCTCCGATGCGTAGCGAGCATTTAGCCAACCGCCCGAATTGTTCAGATCACCCATTAGGTATTCGTAGTATCTCTCGGCTCCGTCGCCCCAAGTAACAAAACTCCCATCTTCCCGACGCACCGGCTTGCCGTCCTCGTCTAATACTCGTTCCTTAGGATCATGCTGAGCGATGTATTGATAGTCCCGCAAGGCTTCGAACACCTCAAGAACCTGCACCGGATTGTGGCCGCGTCCGTGTTCTTTTAGAATGCGATAGCACTGCTCAAACTGCCGAGTGAAGCGAATCTCATCCTCAAAGAAACGCTTGAGCTTCACATGATTAGCGCCGGCGTATATCTGCGTGTTGGTCCGCTCTCTTGCCTTCCAACGCCGCATTTCTTCCTCGCTCGCTTCCATAGGGTTGATCTGCCAAGTCAAATGCAGATCAGGATCAAACTGCACGTCGGGATCGTGAGTCGGTTTCCAAGGAAAGTTGGCCTTCCAGTGAGCCAGCCTCTTTGCCTCCAACTCCGCCGCTTTTTCCTTGAGTGACACGGGATTCACCAATCGATCCACAGCAGACACCGCGCGATCGGCGACAATTTCAGCTTTCCGCTCCAATGGCACTTCCGGATGCCGAAGGAGCATGTTTTCAATTTTCTCCTTCGTCTTCTCTTTTTGGGTCTTGGGCAACACGAACTTTGATCCTCCTTGAATAATCAGGAAAATCACGGCGGCAAAGACCACCACGCTAACGCTAACTAAGCATTTCTCTCTCTTGCTCATCACAAAACTCTCCTTTTCTCCCAAACTTTTACCACCAAAATCCAATCCTTACCACCAAAAACTAGACCGAGCCGTCGACTTTTTTTTGTGTCTTGTCACCCACTTATGATGCGGCAGAACCACGGTGTTGGTTGTGATGGGGCCGCTTTGGACGCCGTTGGCGTCAATGTCTTGATTCAAAACGGTCGTTTGCTTGTCTTCAATGATCTCCTTCCACCAGATTTCGATGCCGCCACGACAGCCCCGCAGATTCTTCATCTTATGGTTCTTCAGGCAAATATCCTTGCTGAGAATCGTCGTGAAATCGTCTTCGTAACCCTTGACGTTATTCCATGGTGCAAAGTGTTTCACTGTTGCGCCCTCAGTCCAATGTCCTTTATGTCCACCCAGTCCATCCTTGCCGGCCACCCAAGTCAATTTGATCAAATCGGCGTGCAGCTTGACGTCGTAGGTGTAGCCCAACTCCTTAGCTTTGGCTTTCAAATCGCCATCAATCTTGCTGCTCCACCACGACGGATTGGAGATTCTAGACTCCAACGGAATGTCGGGATACTCGTACTTTATGGAGTTCCCATAATAAGCCCAAAACCCGCCTCTATCCCAATTATCTGGATCATCGTCCGTGATGGGCCTCTCTGGCTTGGCGGATCTGCTGTGCGCATAAAGCCAATCCCAACCAGCTTGGCTTATCCACCGAGGCTCGCTGTAAACTCCCCCGGCCGTTGCCCGTTCCCCACGAGTAGCATGTGGCCTTGAAGAGCATTCTCCGGTCTCTTCATCATAGTCAACCCAGTAGTAATCGTAGTAATAATCGGCGTAGTTTCCCGCTAAACTCTCATCGCTCAGTTCTGTTGGCTCCGATTCCATGGTGAGTCCACGGTAGATGGAGCTTGTTTGAACCGTTGGGGATTGATAGTTCGGGTGATCGTCGTAAATGCTGGGAGTTGCCGCCATATCCGCGCCCGTGTTGCCGGGCTTGGCGCCAACGAGAACATGAAGGCGCTTCCCACCGTGTAAAGCGTGTCCCCAGTGGAAAGGATTGCCCAAGCCTTTCTCCCGCGTTCAATCCAGGAGATGAGTCCCAGCGGATTGGCCAGCGCTGTAACCGTAAGGATTCCCGCCATCAGCAAGGCAGTACTCCACAAAAGAGCAGGCTTGAGCCGACGTTTGCTTGGCGCAGAATGGTTGCGCTTGCGGACAAGGTGTTGAGCGAGTCGCCGTTTGAGCCGCAAAAGGAACAGCCAAGGCAAAAAGGCCGCCGCTGTTGCATCCGCTTCCGCATTGGACAACGGAAACGATGCCGTTGCCAGCATGGTTTCCTTGAATGAAGGGAAGGTTTCTGCCGTTGCCGCCAGCGAACCGGTGGAATCCGCATCCAACTTTTCCGCGTCGAATGAAGGGAAGGTTGCCGCCGCCGCTACCGCAACGACGCTAATAATGGTCAACAATGATGTTTTAATTTTCATAGCCGATGTTTTTAATGCACTGTTCGGTGTCTTTTCTTGCAAATAATGTTTTCTGGCAACCGCCGAGCAGACACACATAACTCCAACGGCACCAGGCCATTGCAACTTACATGAGTCCATGTGAAGAGTTTTGTCTATTTACCCCAACCGGCTTCGAAGAGACGAAATTCTCGCCGCCGCCTGCGGGCTCTTCCATTATAACGGTCGACCCGACAAGCGAGTCTCATGTAAGTTGCGAAATTAAACTTACCGCAAACCGAATCGGAATGCAAGCGTTTTTTCGATCTTTTTTTGATTTTTTTCTTGGGGCGGGAATTCGGCGAGAATTTCGTAAAATTCTTTGGAAAAATCGCCTTTTTGGAGGCAAGGAAACCGAAGGAAATGCGATTCCCCTTTGCGCTTTAGAAAAACTGAGGAAACAATCTGGATTGGATTTTCGTTCCTTTTTGGTTGCCTACGCTTTTGGCGGCGAGGGGATCAATTGGAGGCTTTTGGCGCGCTCGACGAAGGCAACGAATCCTTCTGCTTGAAGTCGAAGCCGCTTGGAAATATCGGCGTTTGGGATCGTGCCTTGTTCGCTCAAAACCTCGTGGACGGAGGGAATAAAAACGCGGATGGGAAAGAGGTAGGCATTGCGATAACCGAAAATCTGTTGCAATTGTTCCACTGGACGAAGCGCACCCCAAGTGCCCGCAGACAAGCCGACAAAACAAACGGGGCGTTGCTCAAAACTTTCGGGAAATTTCAGCATGTCAATAAAATACTTCAACACGCCGGGAAATCCTCCGTTGTATTCGGGCGTCACGACGACCAAACCGTCCGCATTCAACACGGCGTCAGAAAAAGAGGCAAAGGACTTCGGCTTTTTTTCATAAGAGGCAGGGGAAAAGATTTCGGCGGGTAAGTCGGCCAAATCCAACAGATGATACGCAACGGACAAAGATTGGTAATGGCTTTTGACTTCGTTGGCGATGAGCCGAGTGCGGCTCGAAGGGCGGTTGGTTCCAGAAAGAATCGCAATCATATTTATTTGACTTTTGTTGCAAACAGAAGGAGTAATTTATCCCATTCGGCAAATTTTTAAAATATTTTAGTTTCATTGAACGGACGCGAATATCTTGGTTTTCTCCGAAATCCGTTGCGAAACCAAAGATGCCAAACCACAAGCAAGGCTTCGCGGACAATGGCACGGGACATTTTTGAGTTTCCATGAAATCGATCAGTGAAAACGATTGGAATTTCTTTGACTCTCATACCCTGCTTCCACACTTGGTGCGTCAATTCAATTTGAAAGCTGTAGCCGTTTGACCGCACTTGATTCAAATCCACTCCCGCAAGGACGGAGCGGCGGAAACACTTGAATCCGCCGGTGGGATCTGAAAACGGCATCCCCGTAATGAACTGAACGTATTTGGCGGCGCAAAGACTCAAAACCAGACGATTCAGCGGCCAATTGATCACACGAATTCCGTCTTGGTAACGAGAGCCGATGACCAAATCCGCATCCTGCGCCGTCTCCAAAAATCGCGGCACATCTTTGGGATCGTGGGAAAAATCTCCGTCCATTTCCAAAAGAAACTCGTAATTCCGTTCCAAAGCCCAAGCAAATCCGTCGCAATAAGCGCGCCCCAATCCGTCTTTTTGCTCTCGGTGAAGCACGTGAACGCCGGCACGCCTAGACGCCATGTCATCCGCCAACTTGCCGGTTCCATCCGGGGAGTTGTCATCCACAATCAAAGCATCCACTCCCTTTGAAAAGGATAAGAGGCTGTCAACTAATATCTCGATATTTTCGCGTTCGTTGAACGTGGGAATCACAACAACCGCTTTGGAATTCATATTCGACCCTCCGATGAAACTTGTTCCCTCAAATTTTTATTCCAACACCAAAAGCATTATAAAAACCGAAGCGCCTTAAGCGCGACAAATCCGGCAATCAAAACCGCCATAAACAGCCAAGCACATAAGTTAAAATACTTGTCGATAAAACTCCGAATAGGGGCGCCGAAAAAATACAAAGCCGTCGCCAGCGCAAAAAAACGAAGCGAACGCCCAAGGATCGAAGCCAAAAGAAACTGGCCCAGCGAAAACTGAAAAGCACCCGAAGCAATGGTGAACACTTTGTATGGTATCGGAGTCACCGCCGCCAAAAGATTTCCCCAAAAACCATACTCATTATAAAAAGATTGGACACCCTGCATAGCCTCCTCGCCACTGTAGAACGCGATAATTGGTTTGCCAATCGCCTCAAATCCCCAGTACCCAATCGCATAGCCAATCAACCCGCCAAGGATCGAACCCGCAGTGCATATCAAAGCGAATTTGTACGACTTGGCCACACCGCCGACACAAAGGGCAACGAGCAACACATCCGGCGGAATCGGAAAAACAGAAGACTCAAGCAGGGCAATAAAAAACAGCGCCCAAACCCCTCCCCTGCGATCCGCCCAACTGAGCGTCCAATCATACAACCGTCTCAAAAGGGAATTTTGGACGGGAGACGGTTTTTCTGGATCCATCTTTTTGCTCATGCAAACAAATCAGTGGAAGGGAATCAACGGCCTTCGTCAAGATAACACTGGCCATCTACTTATCCGCGCGCCAGTTTTAAAGGCGAACCAGACTGATTATTCTATGTTGTTGACTTTCAGAATCGCTTGAAATACACTTCATTCCAAAGATTTGAAACGTCAACAATTGCCTAGTTGAAAAATCGAAGACATTCACCAAATCCCATCAAAACATCATGGCGCTTATTCGAGTTTCAGGCCACATCGACATTCCCGGAGAATCTGGGAAGGATAGAGAAATTATCATCAACACCTCCCATATCATGTTCGCCACGCCGGACATGCGGGATTCTCCCAATCACTCCATTGTGCACATGATTGGCGGCGACGTTCTTATCGCCACCATGCCGTTTGACGATCTCTGGATGCTTATTCAAAGAGAAACTTAATCTTTTTTGAACTCTCGCTTGCTTCGCCAATCCTCCTCAAATCAACAACTCCGCACAGCAATCGGCAAAACCATGCGAATCATCGGCGGCAAGAACTCTGGAAGAATTCTTGTCGCACCCAAAGGGCTCAGCATCCGGCCCACCTCAGATCGAGTTCGCGAGGCAATTCTCAATCGATTGTCTCCTTGCATGTTAAATGCGCGAGTTTTAGACTTGTTCAGCGGCACTGGCGCTCTTGGCTTGGAATGCCTCAGTCGAGGCGCCGCAACCGTTCTCAGCGTAGAAAACTCCAACCAACACCTCCGTTACATCAAAAAAAATATTCGATCCTGCCGATATCAACCCAGCCAAATCCAAGTCCGCCTTGCCTGTGCCTTCAAAACCATCCGCGACCTCGCACTCCATTCCGAAACTTTTGACATCATCCTAGCAGATCCTCCTTACGGCGCTAAAACCACCGAAAAACGAAGCGAATCTTTGGCGCAACAATTAACGAACGATCCCAATCTTCCTCGACTTGCGGCACCCTATACCATCGTCGTTATCGGCCACGCCACCCGAGACAAAATCAAAATCCACCAATATTGGTTAGCGGAAAAAACACAACAATACGGCGACTCAACCATCCGCTGGCTGAAAAGGAATCTTCCTTGAATGCCGAAAATCTTAATCTCTCGCTATCTTTTGCACTTAAGATTGCCAAAAGATCGAGGAACACTTTACACTTTTACTCTGCGCAAAAACTGCTGAAACTCTAAAGGCCGCAAATGTCGCCAAGAGCCGCTCCGCAATCCTTTCAACTCCACCGAACCAATGCGAATTCGCTTCAAGCGAGTCACTTGCAAGCCAAAGCATCGCAACAAGCGGCGAATTTCCCGATTCTTGCCGCCGATTAAGTTGACAATCACCCTCCCTTGTTTTGCGTCATCACGAACAATCTGCAAATCGGCAAAGCGCAACCACTCGCCATCTACCCGAATTCCCCGGCAAGAATGTTCTCGGAAATTCCGCAAAAAACGACCCCGCGTTTCTACCTCATACTCTTTACGAACGCCGAACTTTGGATGAGTTACAATATAAGTGAACTCCCCGTCATTGCTCGCCAACAGCAAGCCCTCGCTGCTCACGTCCAATCGCCCCGCATGATGAACACCTCTTCTCAACGCGTCAGGCAGAAGAGTTAAAAAAGAAGGAAACTTTTCCGAAGAAACCGCCGAACAAACAACCCCCCTCGGTTTATAGATTGCCAAATAAATATTCCGAACCAGTGGACGCAAGCGCCTTCCGTCCACCTCTACCTTGTCCCCCCGATTGACTTTGACACCCAATTCCGAAACAACTGCCCCATTTACCAAAACGCGTCCGGAAACAATCAAGTCTTCCGCGCGTCTCCGCGAAGCAAAACCCGACCGGGCAATGTATTTCTGAAGCCGAATCGCCTCGCTCATTGCTCACCGCATCGACAAACAAACCCATGAAGCGCAAAACCGCGAAGAAGGAAAACCTTCTCCGCAATCGAGACAACAGAGGCACGGTCGAATTACTACGCTTCGGGTTTGGTCTTTCGTAAACCAATCACCCGATCTCCCGGTTTCCACAAATCGCGCTTCTTAAGCAACTCCACCCGCTCAAAACGCTTCAAAACGCTTCGCTTCGTCCCCAACTTGCTCCCTCCCTTCAAACTCGAATGCTGCGACATAAATTGATTATCTTATTTAATAAATATAGCTATCGAAATTAAAAGGAGAAATAACAGAAAAAAGACGATGGGGAGAAAAGTTTCAACAATCGTAAGTCTCCAATAACGGTTTTTGTTTTTCCCCTCTTCTAATAATTCCCATTCTCGCTTGAAAAAGGGAAAATCCAGTTTTTCCTCCAACTCATGTAAAGCATCAAACTTTCCCTTATTCAGCTGACGGTAAGATCGAATAATAATAAACCACGATGCAGAAAGAAGCATTCCTAAAAAGCCGATTACTCCAAAAACAGTCCAAACAGGCATTATCCCAGTTCCATATCTCAGGAGAGCGGCAAGAAGAATAAGAATTACCGACAGTAGGCTGACATAAAGCCTGTTGGATCCTTCTCGTCTCTGGCTTACCCTATCCGCAAGTTCAGCATGGATCTTGTAAATTTCCAATAATTCCTGTTTTGTTTTGTCCATTACGCTAACTCCCTAATTGCGGAAACAATGCTTTCTTTATTCCAACCTACAATTTTATTCTGTTTCGCGTTCATTTCGGATCAAATCGAAGATGATCAAGATACTTGTCCAAATTGAAGAACCTCGTGCAGGCATCCTCCAGGGCTGAGGAAACATGTCCCCAAAAAGCAAGATCTACTTTGAATCCATCATCGATCAGCGCTTCAAATGTTGGAACATAATCTCCATCTCCAGTAACCAGGGTTAACGTGTCCTTTTCTTTGTCAGCAATCTTGTAAGCATCCTGCACCATCTTCGTGACAATCCCGGTATCAATTCGCTTTTCCTTGTTGCTCGGATTTCGATCCTCAATGATTGGCTCAAAACCTTTTCTTTGCGCCATTTTCCAAAGGGAATCGTTTTGGGGAGGACGAGACCCAAAAATGGCTGCGCGTTTGATTTGATTCTTATCGTTTCCGGCAATGAGATCGTGCAAGCGACCAAAATCCATCCGGTAATCATTATCAAGCACATGCCCATGAATGGCATCGCCAATAGACAAAGCAAACCCTCGCTTCACAGCACTGACTTTCTTGCCTTCAATGAATACGTTGCTATTATCTACATAAACCAGTTCAGCCATTAAAATAGTCGCATTTTTAGAATAATCAGAGCAACGAGGTTTTCTTACTCGGTTACATTTACGTCGACATCTACATTCTGGATGTCTCTAGCCTGCCCATGTGACTTTGGTCCACCAAGCGTCTGCCATCCAATAGCAACCAACCTACCGTCATTAAAGACAAACGGGGTGAATTCATCATCAGTTGTAAGACCATCCGATTGCCAACCAGAGCGAAAATAATGAATATCCACCTGAACCCCATCTTTTAAGTAGCTCTCAGCAGGTTTCTGTTGTTCTCGACGTAATGTCTTTTGTGACTGCAACATAATCTGCAAAACTCGTTACTTGGAATCGCCAAGTTTCACTTGTGCAACCGCTACATCATAGCGATTCATTGCTGTCCCAAGGGTACTGAGTGCAACCACTTAATAAAAAGCTAGATGCAACGAAAAGTATAGTAATAAATTGCAATTTCATCAGTTTCAATTATCAAAATAAATAAAATCAAAAATTGGCGGCTACCTACTCTCACACAGGCTGTACCTGCACTACCATCGGCAATGCTGCGTTTGACGGCCGAGTTCGGAATGGGATCGGGTCGGGCCACAGCTTTATGGCCACCAAAAATCCGTTTGAGAACACTTCTGTTCTCTGAAAACTACACACAGGGGGCAACTAAAAATTGCCAAGTAGAAATCGCTTTGGAAAAAAGCGATCAAGCCTCCCGACCGATTAGTATCAGTCCGCTGAACGCGTCGCCGCGCTTGCACGCCTGACCTATCAACCCGGTAGTCTTCCGGGGGTCTTAAGGGACTTGCGTCCGGGAAACCTCATCTTGGGAGGAGCTTGGCGCTTAGATGCTTTCAGCGCTTATCTCTTCCGCACATGGCTACGCAACGCTGCTCCTGACGGAACAACTGCCACACCAGAAGTGCGTCATTCTCGGTCCTCTCGTACTAGAGAATGAACCCCTCAAGTTTCCTGCGCCCGCAGTGGATAAGGACCGAACTGTCTCACGACGTTCTGAACCCAGCTCGCGTACCGCTTTAACCGGCGAACAGCCGGACCCTTGGGACCTTCTTCAGCCCCAGGATGCGATGAGCCGACATCGAGGTGCCAAACCGCGCCGTCGATATGAACTCTTGGGCGCGATCAGCCTGTTATCCCTAGCGTACCTTTTGTCCGTTGAGCGATGGCAATTCCACATTCCACCATCGGATCACTTGGGCCTGCTTTCGCATCTGCTCGACTTGTAAGTCTCACAGTTAAGCACTCTTCTACCCATACGCTCGCCGCACGGTTGCCAACCGTGCTGAGAGTACCTTCGCGCTCCTCCGTTACTCTTTGGGAGGAAACCGCCCCAGTCAAACTGACCCGCAGGAACTGTCCCTCGCCTGGCTGACAGGATCGAGGTTAGAATCCTAATAATCGAAGAGTGGTATTTCACTGATGACTCCACAACGGCCGAAACCGTCGTTTCTAAGTCTCCCACCTATGCTACGCATCAAAAATCAGAACCCAATACCAGCTTACAGTAAAGGTGCATAGGGTCTTTCCGTCCTACTGCGGGCAGGCGGCATCTTCACCGCCACTACAATTTCACCGAGAACCTCTCTGAGACAGCGATCCGGTCGTTACACGATTCGTGCAGGTCGGAACTTACCCGACAAGGAATTTCGCTACCTTAGGACCGTTATAGTTACGGCCGACATTCACCGGGACTTTGGCTCCGAGCTTCGCCTTGCGGCTAACAAGTTACCTTAATCTTTCGGCATTGGTCACGTGTCACACCCTATACGTCGTCTTCACGACTTGGCAGAGTGCTGTGTTTTTGTTAAACAGTCGCCAGATCCAATTTACTGTGGCCTACCGAAGTAGGCACCCCTTCTCCCGAAGTTACGGGGCTATTTTGCCGAGTTCCTTAGAGAGGTTTCTCTCGCTCGCCTTAGTCTATTCGACTCACCCACCTGTGTCGGTTTGCGGTACGGGCGACCTGGGGCACATGTTTGCCAGCTTTTCTCGGCGGATTGTCCGATGATGTGCTTTGACCGAAGTCTAGGCTCCGTCTTTCGATGACATAATCATCTTTCTCACCGCTTCGCTGCTAACTAACCCCAAGCCGGTGCAGGAATATTGAACTGCTGTCCATCAATTACGCCTTACGGCCTCGTCTTAGGTCCCGACTAACCCTGGGAGGACGAACCTGGCCCAGGAAACCTTGGGTATGCGGCGGCCACAATTCTCATGTGGCTAATCGCTACTCATGTCTGCATTCTCACTAATCAACGCTCCACTATCTGTTGCCATCGAGCTTTACAGCGTTGATTACGCTCTCCTACCATTTGTCCGGAACGAATTCCGGGCAAATCCGCAGCTTCGGTATATGATTTAATCGCCAATCATTTTCGGCGCAACATCGCTCGATGAGTCAGCTATTACGCATTGTTTAAATGATGGCTGCCTCTAAGCCAACATCCTCATTGTCTAAGCAACGTCACATCCTTTCCACTTAATCCATATTTTGGCACCTTAGCTGGCGGTCTGGGGTGTTTCCCTCGCGCCGACGAAGCTTATCCCTCGCCGACTGACTGCCGGAATAATGGGATCCGAGGCATTCGGAGTTTGATTGGTTTTGGTACCCGGGTAAGGGCCCTAGTCCATCCAGTGCTCTACCTCCTCGAAGTACTGATCCGACGCTAGCCCTCAAGCTATTTCGGAGAGAACCAGCTATTACGGGGTTTGATTAGTCTTTCGCTCCTACTCACAAGTCATCCGAGCATTTTTCAACATACACCAGTTCGGTCCTCCACTGCGTGTTACCGCAGATTCAACCTGCTCATGAGTAGATCACCTCCGCTTCGGGTCTATTGCCTGCCACTAAACGCGCATTTCACACTCGCTTTCGCTTCGCCTCCATTTCAGAAAAACTTAGGCTTTGCCACAGACAATAACTCGCAGACTCATTATGCAAAAGGCACGCCGTCATCCTTGCGGACTCCGACACTTTGTATGCAATTAGTTTCAGGTACTATTTCACTCCCCTAACAGGGGTTCTTTTCACCTTTCCCTCACGGTACTAGTTCGCTATCGGTTGCCAAGTAGTATTTAGCCTTATCCAGTGGTCTGGACAGATTCATGCAGAGTTTCACGTGATCCACATTACTTGGGATTCCCCTAGGGCCACTCCAGATTCGCGCACCCGACTGTCACGGTCTCAGGTTGTCCTTTCCATAACATTACGCTTGCTTTCGCGATCCCAGATCGGGGTCCCACAACCCCAGAGAAACAAGTTCCTCTGGTTTGGGCTCTTCCGATTTCGCTCGCCGCTACTCACGGAATCATTTCATTTTCTTTTCCTGGGGGTACTGAGATGTTTCACTTCACCCCGTGTTGCTTCTACAGATTATACATTCATCTGTAGATGACTGCCTTTAAGGGGCAGACAGGTTCTCCCATTCGGAAATCCGCGGGTCAAAGCCTGCTTGCGGCTAACCACGGCTTATCGCAACTTGCTACGTCCTTCATCGCCTCTTGGCACCAAGGCATCCACTGATTGCACTTAGTAGCTTGATCACAAAGTTAACCACTCGCTTCTTTTAGAAAACGAGTAGAACTCAGCGAATTATAGTCGCCTTTGGTTTAATTCACCCTATGTGTAGTTTTCAAAGAACACACCGGATTCTCATCCGGAAAATCCATGGTGGGCCTGACTGGACTCGAACCAGTGACCCCACGCTTATCAAGCGTGTGCTCTAACCAACTGAGCTACAGGCCCAAACAGCATCCACCTAAAAACAATTGGTGGAGCTGAGGAGATTCGAACTCCTGACATCCTGCTTGCAAAACAGACGCTCTGCCAACTGAGCTACAGCCCCCCAATAAACCCTTTAGCTCATGGAATCCTTCCAGATTCCGTAGGCGTGTTAAAACAATCGGAAAATTCATCAAAATCTGAATTGTACGATAAGCGAAACCCATTCACCTTATCGGTAAAAGGTGTCGACCTAGTGAGTATTGCCGGAAAGCAACTCACGTTTTTCTCCTTAGAAAGGAGGTGATCCAGCCACAGGTTCCCCTACGGCTACCTTGTTACGACTTCATCCCAATCACCAGCCATACCTTCGGTGCCTGCCTCCTTGCGGTTAGCTCAGCAACTTCGGGCACAACCGGCTTTCATGATGTGACGGGCGGTGTGTACAAGGCCTGGGAACGTATTCACGGCGCCGTAGCTGATGCGCCATTACTAGCGATTCCGACTTCATGTAGTCGAGTTGCAGACTACAATCCGAACTGAGCCTGATTTTGTGGATTTGCTCCACCTCGCGGTATTGCATCCCATTGTGTCAGGCATTGTAGTACGTGTGCAGCCCTGGCCGTAAGGGCCATACTGACTTGACGTCATCCCCACCTTCCTCCTCGTTTAGGCAAGGCAGTCTGTTCAGAGTGCTCCGAAACTCTCGCCCGGGTGGCAACAGAACATAAGGGTTGCGCTCGTTGCGGGACTTAACCCAACATCTCACGACACGAGCTGACGACAGCCATGCAGCACCTGTGCAAGCTCCTTTTGCAAGGTCATCATCCTTTCAGACTTTTACCACTTGCATGTCAAGGCCAGGTAAGGTTCTTCGCGTTGCATCGAATTAAGCCACATACTCCACCGCTTGTGCAGGCCCCCGTCAATTTCTTTGAGTTTTAATCTTGCGACCGTACTCCCCAGGCGGCACACTTGACGCGTTAGCTACGCCACGGACGGGGTCGAATCCGTCCATAGCAAGTGTGCACCGTTTACGGCTAGGACTACCAGGGTATCTAATCCTGTTTGCTACCCTAGCTTTCGTGCCTTAGCGTCAGGATTCGTCCAGAGACTCGCCTTCGCCACCGGTGTTCCTCTCGATATCTACGCATTTCACTGCTACACCGAGAATTCCAGTCTCCTCTCCGACCCTCTAGCCAAGCAGTTTTTAATGCAATTTCCGAGTTGAGCTCGGATCTTTCACATCAAACTTACCCGACCGCCTACGCACTCTTTACGCCCAGTGAATCCGAACAACGCTTGGGACCTCTGTATTACCGCGGCTGCTGGCACAGAGTTAGCCGTCCCTTCCTCTTTCGCTACTATCAGCTTTTGAAATATTACTCCAAAAGGTTTGTTCACAAATGACAGGGGTTTACAGGCCGAAGCCATTCATCCCCCACGCGGCGTCGCACCATCAGGGTTTCCCCCCATTGTGAATGATTCTCGACTGCTGCCACCCGTAGGTGTCTGGACCGTGTCTCAGTTCCAGTGTGGCCGACCATCCTCTCAGATCGGCTACCCGTCTTTGCCTTGGTGAACCGTTACTTCACCAACAAGCTGATGGGGCGCGGGCTCATCATAATACGCCGGGCCTTGCGGTCCCCAGCTTTAGATTTTCAAAGATGCCTCCGAAAATCCACATCCGGTATTAGCTTACCTTTCGGCAAGTTATTCCAAACATTACGGCAGATTACCCACGTGTTACGCACCCTTTCGCCACTATGACTCGTTAGTATTGCTACTGCCGAGCCACCGTTCGACTTGCATGTCTTATCCACGCCGCCAGCGTTCGTTCTGAGCCAGAATCAAACTCTCCTTTGAATTCTGTCTGAGTCTCTCGACTCAAACGGTTTTTAATTAAAACTTTCTCGGCACCCCAAATCTGAAAAATTAAGGGAGCCTCAAAAGGGGCTCTAACTTATCGCACAATTCAAATTTCAAAGAACTCTGCGCTTTAACCGCGCCAAATTCTTTTGTGACGGAGAACGATAACTTGATCGCGAACTCTTATTCTGATCGAAACTTATCGCCAAGTCAACCTCAATCACGGACGGAATTTACTCCGCTGTCCGTCAATGTCAATGCTTTTTCTCAGAAAAATTTCCCTCTTCATCGAAGAAGCCGGAAGAACACTAGCCGATTTTAAAATTTGCGCAAGCTTTTTTTTTATTTTTTTTCCCGAATGCTTCAAATGACTCATTTGACTCATCTCGATTCCGAGATAAGGAATCAAAATAATCCTTGGTATTTTGAACTTTTCCGCCAAAATTCGAGCATTACTGTTTGCGGATTCGTCAAGTTTTCGCTCTTGCATCAAAACAATTTGACCAATTTTTCCTGTCTTCTCTCGGAGGCGATATTGCGTTAGAGAGACTTCGTTGATGACGCCGAGTCGATTCCGACCGGTAATAATCGCGTTGCTTTTAGTCATCGCAATCAGATCGCTCACGGCAACCCCAGGAGCCAAGGGCACTTCCAATCCTCCAATTCCTTCAATCAGAAGGCGTTCCACATTTTTCGACGTCTCCTCAATTGCCTTAATTGCCTTGCGGAAACAGTCCCGGGATGCGTTGGTACTCAAGCATGCTCTTGGCGCCAAAGGTTTTGAACAAAACACGGGGGTGATCTGCTCGCTCGTCAATTCATGATCATTCACCAAGGCCAACAGTTCCGTGTCTTCTTGAGTGCCTGAGCAATAAGGTTTCACCGCAACTGCATGAATACCCCGGCGACGCAAATGAATCGTCAGCAAAGCCGTCAAGGTCGTTTTCCCTGTCTCGGTGCCCGTCCCGGTGATGAATAGCGGAGGTGCTTTCACAAATTAGCGGGAATTTAGCAGACAATCTCAAGAAATCTAGAAAATTCAAAAGGGCTCACGCTTTAAAAACGCAAGTCGATGCTTTTTTCTTTGAACGGAGTTACCCGCGTCGAGGGTAATTTTTTTGTTGCTTTCCGCATGATCAGATGGCATTTTGAAGGGGCTTTGCAAAAAATAGTTTCATTGTTGCTTTTCCGTGCCGTCGTTTTTGGCGGTATTCTTGTCGGTTTTGTGGGGCAGGCGGCGCCGGAGCGGTCTGTGGTTCAAATTATGGTGTTCTCACAGAGACCCGATTGGGACGAGCCATGGAACTGGATGCCGGTTAGTCGGTCGTCGGGGACGGGTTTTGTGATTCACGGGGCTCGAATCATGACCAACGCTCATCTAGCGGCTTGGGGCAAACAAATCTTGGTGAGGCGCTATCAGGATTCGCGGCCGTTTCAAGCGCAAGTGGCTTTCATCGGGCATGATTGCGATTTGGCCGTTCTTGAAGTTTCAGAACCTGGATTTTTCAAAGACATTGACCCGTTACCTCTGGGAATTCTTCCCAAGGTGCGTTCGACGGTCGTCACTTACGGTTATCCCGCGGGGGGCGAACAGATTTCCTACACCAGCGGGGTGGTAAGCCGGATTGAATTGCAGAATTACACGCATTCAGGGCGCAGTCGTCTCTTGGCGGTGCAAACGGACGCGGCAATCAATCCCGGCAACAGCGGCGGCCCAGTAATTCAAGACGGCAAGGTCGTCGGCGTCGCTTTCCAAGGAGTGCCCGGGTTGGAAAACACGGGATTCTTCATTCCTCCGCCGGTTTTTCAGCACTTTCTCAAAGATATTGAAGACGGTAGCTACGACGGTTTTCCGCAGGCGGGTATCCGCGTGGTGCCGCTTCAGAATCGGGCGCAACGCAATTTTCTCGGCGTGCCCCTTCACTTTGAAGGCGCTCGAATCGACGCTCTGTTTTCAGAATCGGCGAAGGAACATCTGCAAAAAGACGACGTTTTGTTGCAGGCGGCCGGCTACTCAGTGGATCAAGACGGCAGCATCCTTTACGAAGGCAATCAACTTCACGCTGGCTTGGCTTTTAGCCTGGCGCAAAACGGAGAATCCGTTCCAGTCCGGCTTTGGCGAGATAACAAAGAGGTCGCAATCGAACTGCCGGTTTTCGTCAATCGAGAAGACGCCGCCGTTGGCAATCTCTATCACGCTCCTCGGTATTACGTTTATGCCGGAATGATCTTCACTCCCCTCAGCAAAGATTATTTATCCACCTTTGGGCGGGATTGGATGGCGACCGCCGACAGCGATATTCTCTACGAGCTGTTTTACCGCCGAAAATCCGACCCAGACAACACTCGAACGGAGGCCGTGATGCTGGCCTCGACGCTGGCGCATCCCGTCAACGCTAACATGCGCATCCGCGGGCGAGTGATGATCGATGAAATCAACGGAGTGCGCATTGATCGTTTGGAGGACGCAATTCGCGCCTTCAGCGAAACCGAGCAAGCCTATCACACCATCAAATTCACGGGAAACTACGGTTTTGAAACCATTGACCGCCAAGAAGCCGATACAGCGAACCAATCTATTCTTCGCACCTACAGAATCATCAACGACCGACGCCTATGAAATCTTCTCTTGTCTTTCTGTTGCTGGCCGCAACTCTCTCAAACTCAACGGCTTGGGGGCAAAAACCCCTCTCAAATTGGGAACATTCAGTAGTTCGGATTGACGTCAACCGGCATACCTTCAACTACTTTCAACCTTGGTCCCGCCGTGTGGGCGCCAGTAAAAAATTTGGCCTCGTGATTGAAGACAAGGCAATCCTCACCACCGCCAACCTGCTTTACAACCACACCCTCATTCGCATTCAAAAAGGGGGCCGAGGCCAATGGGCCATCGGCCGGATCACATGGATCGACTATCACGCCAACCTTGCCCTTCTTACCGTGGATGACGAAGCATTCTGGGACGATCTGAAACCCGCAAAGTTAGCGTCTCCCGTCCCAGACTCCGGTCCGGCGGAATTGGTGCGCTGGAATGCGGGGAGATTGGAGATTCGAGGATTGAATATTAATCGTCTGCAAATCCGCAAAGGCCAGCTCACCTTCATCGACATGTTGCATTTAGAACTCGATTCCGAGATTAACGGAGTCGGCTGGAGCGAAGTCCTCACCGTCGGCGACCAAGTAATTGGATTGACCATTTCTCAATCTCGCAACAAGTGCATCGCCATCCCCTCCTCCTTTATCCGCTCGGTTTTGGACGCCCAAGCGGCCGACGACTATCGCGGAATGGGATTCTTCAACTTCTTTTGGCAACCGTCCGAAAATCCCGCAACTCTGGCGCACCTTGGCCTTTCCGAACCGCAAAGAGGCGTCATCGTCACCAAAGTGCCAAAACTCCCCGGCGACGAAAACACTTTGCAACCAAAAGACATCCTTCTCAAAATTGACGGTTTTGAAATTGACACCCTCGGTGATTATCAGGACCCGCAGTTCGGGCCAATGATGCTTGAAAACCTCGCCACCAGAAATCACTGGGCCGGGGACCCCATTCCCATGACCATTTGGCGGAACGGTCGCAAGCAAGAAATTACCTACACGCTTCCCAAAGCCGATTTCGAAAACGAACTCATTCCCACCGCTCAATACGACGCGCCGCCGGAATACCTGATGGCGGGCGGATTGGTGTTTCAACCAATGACCATTCCCTATCTCAAAAGCTGGGGGGAAGATTGGCTGCGGAGGGCGCCCGTCCGACTCATTCATTACAAAGGGCAACCGCCGACGAAAGAACGACCCCGCCTGGTCGTCCTCTCCATCGTGCTCCCGGACCCCTACAACATCGGCTACCAAGCCTATCGCTTCCTCGTTTTAGACAAAGTCAACGGCAAGAAAATCAGCCGCCTGCATCAAATCCAAGAAGCCTTCGCCTCCCCCGAAGGCGACTATCACGTCCTCGAATTCGAACAAGGCGAACCCGTGGAAAGAATCGTCCTCGACGCCAAGCAATTGGACGCCGCCACGCAGCGAGTTATGTTCCGTTACAACCTCAAGGAAGACTCTGTAATCAACGAATGATACCAACGCACCGGAACCTTTCTTTCCGCAGAAAAAAGAGGCTTGCATTGTTCCGGCCATTTGCGCTACTCTTCCCAAACAGCCGAAAGTTTGTTCCCCGATATGAACGCGTCTACTTCCTTCCCTCTCGCCAAAACGTTCCAGCCATCGGGACAACGCGTCGCCTTCACGCTTATCGAGCTCTTGGTCGTCATTGCCATCATCGGCATCCTCGCCGGCATGCTTTTGCCAGCCTTAAGCCAAGCCAAAGAGAAAGCGCAACGCACGGCCTGCCTAAACAAAATCAAACAAATCCTTCTCGCCACGCATATGTACACTTTGGACGCCGAAGACCATTTGCCCTATTCTTCCTGGCGTTCGGACGCTTATGACATTCCCAACTGGTGCTACACTCGGCGGGAAAACATGAATCCAAAACACAACGTCGAAGAAGGTCAACTTTGGAGCTATTTGAACGTCCGCCAAATGTTTCTCTGCCCCTTGGATCGCACCAACACCGTGGATTTCAAGCGGAGAGAAATGCAGGTGAGCAGCTACTTGATGAACGGCGCCGTAACCGCTTATCATAGCTTTGAGGAGGTCGGCAAAATGTGGGGCACTTTCAAACTGAGCCAATTCCAACCCGACTCGATGATCTATTGGGAAGCAGACGAAGGGGATCCCATCCGGGATTGGGACAACGTCACCAGCACGCCAGACGAAGGAGTCACCCAACGCCACAGCAAAGGCACCGAACTCGGCATGTTCGGAGGCCACACCGAATACTGGAAATTCCGCGCCTACGACGAAGAAGCCGGCATTGACGGGGGAGGAGGGCGCAAGCCCGGAAAATTCTGGTGCAACCCAGCCACCAAAAGCGGAACGCGCCGAGATTAAAGAAAAGCAACCGCAACAAATCCAACGGCCCGACAATGGAAAACCCAATGTTACAGAAAATCAAAATCTCCGCACTTGGACTGTTGGTTGTTCTCTCTTTCGTGGGTTGCGGCGATCCAGCAGAGCAAGACTACAAAAGATCCTCCGAAACTTCCGCCGAAGCCGCCGATCATTTGACCGAAGCCTTCGCCAACAGCAAAGCAAATAAAGACGCCGCCGCCGCTTCCCAATTCCTCAAAAACAGCGAATACACAAAAACCGTCGCCGCCATCTACTTCCTCAAAACCACGCCCGGCATGACTTTGGAACAAGGAATCGCCATCCGAGACTTCCTCAATAACCTTTCCAGAGAACTCAGCGAACAAGCCGAAAACGGCGATCCAAAGGCAAAAGCCGCGCTTTCCATGCTCCGAGAAATTAGCCGAAATTAGACAACCAAGCTTTCTATGAAAACAACTAAACTTTTCTTGATGACGTGTCTTTTGGCCATTTCCGCCCCGTCCATTCGAGCAGAACTCGTCGGCCATTGGAAATTTGACGGCGACTTGCAAGACAACTCCGGCAAGGAAAACCACGGAACCTTCGAAGGCAGCGCCGCCTTGGGCGACGATACCCCCGCCGCCTTAGTCTCCGGTCAATCCCTGCAACTGGACGGCGACGGCTACGTCTTGGTGGAACATTCAGATTCCTTGAACTTGGAGGAAACTCTCACCTTGACCACTTGGATCAAACCAGTCGGCGACATGGGCTGGGACGGCATCCTCGCCAAAAACCCCAGCGCAGACTCCGCCCCCAATCACGCCGGCAACTTTGAGTTGCGCATCCAAAGCGGCGGGCGCGCGTTGCAGTTTTTATCGCAACGCGGCGGGATCAACGACACGGCCACCTACACCAGCGCGGAAACGGTGATCCAAGCCGATGTGTGGTTTCACATTGCGGTCACTGCGAAAGCCGATTCTGGAAATCTTCACTTCTTTTTGAACGGAGAACTCACGGAAACGTTGACGGAAGCCATTAACTTCAGCGCCTTCCCCGTCAACGAAAATCCGCTTTACATCGGCAACCGCGCCGATTTGTCAACGCCTTTTGACGGTTTTCTGGACGACGTCGCCCTCTTTGACGGCGTTTTGAGCGAGTCCCAAGTCCAAGCCGTTATGAACGGAGACTTTGACGGATTCAGCACTGAAGAACCTCCAAGGCCTCTAGCATTTTCCATCACCGAAGTCGCGTTTCATCCCGAAGAGGAGTCCGTCACCATTTCATGGGAGTCCGTGAGCGGCGCAAGCTACACGGTGGAAACCAGCAACGACCTCATCAGTTGGTCGCCGCTGGCAGAAGGAATTGCGACCGGCGCGGACAACTCCACTTCCTACACGGACAACGAACGCGCCCCGGATGCCGAGATTTTGTTTTACCGAATTATTCAACATTAACCCGATTCAAGCCTGAACGAAAATGCAAAAACTTATGCACGCAAAAATTCCCTTGGGAACGCTGTTGGCCGCTCTGTTCGCCAGCATTCCGTCCCTTTACGACGTCATGGCCGACCACCACGAGAAAAAACCGAAACTCGGTTACACGGACACTCCTCTGATTCCCGGCCAAAAATGGCGGGTTCACGACGGTGCTCGGCCGCAACCGCGCATTGTAACGCCCGGAGACTCCTTCTCTCATCTCGCTCCTCCGCCGAGCGACGCCTTGATTCTCTTCGACGGCCGCGATTTGGCAAACTTCCAAAAAGCCAACAAGCAACCCGCCGGTTGGAAAGTGGAAAACGGCTACATGGAAGTCGTTCCCGGTTCCGGAACCATCCAAACCAAAGAACATTTTAGCGACTTCCAACTCCATCTAGAATTCGCCACGCCGCTCAAAGTCCAAGGCCGCTCACAGGGACGAGGCAACAGCGGCGTAATCATTTTTGGCGACTTTGAAATCCAAATTCTAGATTCCTTTGACAATCCCACCTACCCAGACGGCCAAGCAGGCGCTATGTACGGCCAGCAACCTCCCAGAGTCAACGCCAGCAAACCACCCGGCAAATGGCAAAGCTACGACATCATTTTCGAAAACGCCCGCTGGACAAACGGCAAACTGACCAAAAAAGCCAACGTCACCGTCATTCACAACGGCATCGCGATCCACCACAAACAAGAATTCAACGGACCCTCCCTTCATCGCCGAGTCGGGAAATACACCAAGCCAAAAACCCAAGGACCCATTCACCTCCAAGACCACGGCAACCCAATGCGCTTCCGAAACATCTGGATCCGAAAACTCGGCGACTACGACAAATAAACCTCTAAAAACTTCCTTCCATCGCTAAGCAATCACCCGGTAAATCGACGCCTGCCCTAGCGGCAAGCCGGCAAAAAGACTGCAAAACCAGCATCCCGTCTTTGAAAAACATGACGGAATTCTATACCATCAGAGGCACGCTTCCCCACAACTCGCCCGCTTACGTGGAACGCCAAGCCGACCGAGAATTAAAAACCGCTTTAACCGCCGGCGAGTTTGCCTACGTGCTAACTTCCCGGCAAATGGGCAAATCGTCTCTAATGGCACGAACCGCCCGCAACCTCCGCAAAGAAAACCTTCAAGTCGCAGTCCTTGATTGCACCGCTGTCGGACAAAATCTTAGCCCTGAACAATGGTACAACGGCTTACTTTTAGGCATCGGACGGCAATTAAACATCGAAGACGAACTGGATGGCTACTGGACGCAAAACCCAAAACTGAGCCCCGTCCAACGTTGGTTCAGCGCCATTCAAACCATCGCGCTCCCCAAAATATCCACCCAATTGGTTGTTTTTATCGACGAAATCGACGCCGTCAAAAGCCTGCCCTTCCATACAGGCGAATTCTTCGCAGCCATCCGCGAATGCTACAACCGCCGCATTTACGAACCCAAGCTCCGACGCCTCGCCTTCTGCCTACTCGGCGTAGCCACGCCCGACCAATTGATTGCCGACCCCGATACCACTCCCTTCCACATCGGCCGTCGCATCCAACTCCACGACTTCACAAAAAACGAAGCCCAACCCCTTTCCCGGGGCATAACCGCGTCCAACCAAAACAGAGACGACTCGACAGCTCTTCTGAATCGAATTCTCTACTGGACGCACGGCCACCCCTACCTAACGCAAAAACTCTGCCAAAAAATCGCCCAACAAATCCGCCAAAACAACAACCCGCCCCCCAATCCCTCGACCATCGTTGACTCCGCCTGCGAAGCGCTCTTCCTCTCCCTTCGCGCCCGAGAACAAGACGACAACCTCCTCTTCGTTCGCGAGAAACTCCTTCGCAACGCGCAAGACCTGAGCGCCGTACTTCAACGCTACAACCAAATTCGACAAGGCGACGAAATCCTAGACGACGAAACAGACCAAGCCAGCAACCACCTGCTCCTCTCCGGCATCGTCCGCGTCAAAACAAAACGCCTCGTCGTCCGAAACCGCATCTACCACCGCGTCTTCAACCAAGAGTGGACCGCCAAAGTCAATCCCCTTGCCGAAATAGAACTCCCCAACGGAAAACGAGTGCGCATCCGACACATCTGCGCCATCGGAAGAACTGAAGGCAACGACATCACCCTGCCCAACCCAAGAGTCTCCCGCCGCCACGCCGTCATCCAAAACCAACCATCCAACCCCACCCTTATCCTCACCGATATGAACAGCCGCAACGGCGTCTTCCTCAACGGAAAACGCATCTCCCAACCCATCCCCCTGCACCACCGCGACCGCATCGGCATCGGCCCCTTCCAACTCACCTTCCTCCAACCCAACGCCCAACACCCCGAACTAGACACCCAAACCACCGCAGACCGTACCGTTATTGACTAATTAACTATACTTCGTCACGAAATCGCCACGCAAAGTAGAGAACGACAAAACACAATCCCTTGCCCCACCAACCCGATAATAGTCTCCGCAGACAACTTCATCCAATTCCTAAAATCACCACCGCCCACCGACTATACTATAAACTATCCACCAAGCTGTTTCGTCTAGAAATGTATGACCTCGACACGGACACTATTCTAATGTAATAGACGAATTTCGGCAAAAACAATTCGCAAAGAAGGGCGAAATTCCGTTCCAAGCAAGGCGGCGAAAAGACTTCGGAGGCGGCAAACTCTCCGGCACCGCCTTCGCAGTAGATAACCGAATTGAGCACATATCCTACCAACACGAGCCAAAAGGAGGCGTCACTATCTCCGGACAAGAAATCGAATTCCACTATATCGACAACCAGCTGTCTCTTGTCCGAGTTTTCAACCAAGCCAAACACCGCAACGGAACCAAGATGACCCATTACGAGGATTACAAAGTGTTGCAATACATCTCCGCCAAAAATCCCTATCTAAAAGGCTATTGGAGCGCTGAACAGTTCATCGCAGATTCCGATTTCGAAATCCTCCATTCCAAAGACGGAGAAACGTATAACATGAAAAGAGATCCAAATAACCCAATCGAACCTAGCCCCAACCCCTTTGCCTATCATGGGAAACGATGGCTTGTTTTCAGAATAATGATCTTAGTCGGCGGCGCCTTTGGACTTCTCTACGTCCGAACCAAAAAAACTGCCAAGAACAATTAATCCTTTCATACTATAGAAATTTAAGCCGTTAAAAATTTAGAAAGCGGCAGTGAGAAAAGAAATAAAAGAATACAAAAAAGATCAATGATGAGCAAAAACAGCCTAATATTTACAATTGCTATCGCTACACAAAGAGCAAGACGGTGTGCACATTCAACTCGACCATCTCAGTAGTTTGCGCCCTTTGACCTCCGAGAATGGAAATGTGCACTGTAACTTACCCGGAATTGCGATCACAGAATGTGGAGCAAGTCACGCGTGGGGTTATCCCGGCAAATATCCAAATCTTTACCCTTGATCTCCTCTCTTTCGCGCAGCAGCGACAGTCACCTATTGCAGCAGTTCCATAACGGCAGTATGGGTTTCAAGAGTCTTTTGTTGCGAGCCCTACTGAGGTTCCATTCCTAGGGATTGTCCTGATGCTTATTAGCAATCTTCTGCGTTCGTTTACACAATACTTTTATTCCCCAGCGAAATCTCCTTTGCTGGGGAATTTTGCGTGGCGCGCAAATTACAAAGGCCTAAACTTAGCGAATGTCTTCGCAATGTGTTTCGTCAATCCCTCGTCGTTTCTTGCCGTCTCATAACCCGCTCTTCGCTGTTGGCCCGCAAGTTCTAAATCTCTGATATAGCGTTTGCCTCCGACAACCGTTGCAAAAATTCATCTCCTATTTCCTCTGCAGAACGTTTCAAGTTCAAAGACTTAATTAACTTTCCGACTTTTTCGGCATCCGTCATTGCGCCTATGTATTGCCGCTTACGTCCTAACAGGGTTAGGAGCAGATTTTGCAATTCCTTAATATTGTCTATCCTCAAAAACCCGCCCGCCGTCCGCTTTGGATTGCGCTGGTTAGTCTCTATGTTTGGTTCCACAATCAAAGGGGAGGGCGTCACAGAAATCCATTTTTGAATTAAGCCGGATCTAACCGTCCCGTCCACATTGGCGCGATAACCTCTAGGAGGAGGCGTATTCCCGACGACAACAAACGGTATGCTTTCACTGCCAAGGTAGCTGCGGGTTATTGCCGCCTTGCCCGTGGCTTTTAGTATGCTGTCCGTTCTGTATATGCTGGGCGTGCCTCCGTGCTTATCGTAATCCGCAATCGGATGCGACAAGTTCCTCTCATGCCAGTTCCATATAAATGACATCTTGATCTCGAATAGACATTCTATCGCCTCCAGCGGCACCGGGCCATTTACATCACAGTCTAAAATCGCTATATCCGCCCCGCTATTGCCCTTAAGCCCCAATGGAGGGCAAATAACGCCCCGCTTGGCGAAGTGCCTGCCAACAAGTTCCGAGGACTCGTCAATTGCAGTTTGTATAATGCGTAAGGCGAATTTTTCGGTTTCGATGGCAAGTGGAGCATTACGACCGTTAAGAGTGCGGACAGAGAGACCGGAGGCTTTACAAGCCGGGCATTTTTTGACGTTCATTTTAAATAATGCCCTTTCTGAAAAGCCGCAGTTTCCTTTGCAGTAAATCGTTGCCAACATAGAGTCATCCAGCAACGATTGTTCAACTTCAGAACTCCATAATCGATTGTCCGATTCTTGGCGGGTAACGTTGTTTTTGTATCGTATGGTCACATGAATAGCCTCTACTATTGTCCAATCTCTAATTCAGTTGAACAAGTTGGGAGTCCGGGACAATCGCCGCCGGGCCAATTCCCGATATTCCGGGGAAACCTCAAAGCCCACAAAGCGCCGGCCCGCTTTCAGGGCGGCCAGGGCGGTGGTGCCGCTGCCCATAAAGGGGTCTAAAACCACTTCATCCCGATAGGTGTAAAGCTCAATGCAACGGCGGGGCAGTTCCTCGGGAAAGGGCGCGGGATGGCCGATGCGGCGGGCCGAGGCTGGAGCGAACTGCCATACGCTTTTGGTACATTCCAGAAAATCCTCCCGGCTGATGGTGGGTTCCCGGCCGGGCAGCCGCGGCCGCTGCCAGGATTCCTTGCTGAAAATCAGGATGTATTCGTGGATGTCGCGCAGAGTGGGATTGGAGGGCGACTGCCAGCTGCCCCAGGCCGTCGAGGCGGCGGCGCTGTTGCCCTTGTCCCAGATGATTTCCCCCCGCATCAGAAAGCCGAGGGCCAAGAAATCCTCGATCAGGTAGCGGTGCAGCGGCAAATAGGGGCGGCGGCCCAGGTTGGCAATGTTGAAACAAACCCGGCCGCCGGGCGCCAGAACGCGATAGACTTCCGCCATTACTTGGCGCAAGAAGTCCCGGTATTCGTCCAGGGTCAGGTCGGCGTCGTACTCCTTGCCCACATTGTAGGGCGGGGAAGTGACCATCAGGTGGACGCTGGCGGCGGGCAGGGCGTCCATCCGCGCCGCCGATTGGGGCAGGATGGCATTTACGGCCGAGGCCGGCAGAGGATTTTCCCAATAGGGGCCGGGCTGGGCGGCGGGCAAGTCCTCATACAGACGCCCGGCGTAGAAGGGCTCTGAATTATGCCCGCTCCGGCCGGGAGAGCCAAATGCGCTGGTTTGGGTTTTTACGCCGGAAACGCGGGGGGGGGGGGGGGGGGGGGGGGGGGGGGGGTACTTTTGGCATTGGCGGGCGTCGGCGGATGCGCCTGCGCTTTTGACCTGCCTGAAGTGCGTTTCGCCACCATTTGAAGGAGAGAATAGCGGAGGGGCTTGGAGATGTCAAAACGGATGTGTTGAGGTTTTCTCGGCTGGCATTGGCGGTAAAAGCAGGGTAAAGTGTTGGCGTTTTATGAGCGAGCGATTGCAAGTTTTATGTGTCGGCGCGGGGCATATGGGGCGACCCCATGCTTTGGCGTATCATCGGATTCCTGAATTTGAGATAGCGGGGATTGTGACGCGGTCGGCGGGATCACGGGGCAAGTTGAATCGGGAGTTGGGCGGGGGTTGCGCGGAGTTTGGAGATTTTGGAGAGGCGTTGGCGGCGACGCGGCCGGACGTGGTAAGTATTTCCACTTATCCGGACACGCATGCAGCGTATGCATTGGCAGCTTTGGAGGCCGGAGCGCATGTTTTTATTGAGAAGCCGTTGGCGGAGAAGGTTGAGGAAGCAGAGCACATCGTGGCCAAAGCCAGAGCAGTGAAGAAGAAGTTAGTGATCGGCTACATTCTGCGGCATCATCCCAGTTGGGTAAAGTTTGTGGAGATTGCCCGCACTTTGGGAAAACCCTTGGTGATGCGGATGAACCTTAACCAACAATCGTGCGGAGAGGAGTGGGAGACGCACAAGAGGCTTATTTCATCGATTTCGCCGATTGTAGATTGCGGCGTTCACTATGTGGATGTGATGTGTCAGATGACAAGATGCAAGCCATTGAGGGTATCGGGTTTGGGCGCTCGTCTGGCGGCGGATTTGCCGAAAGGGAAGATTAACTATGGGCATTTGCAAGTGACTTTTGAAGACGGCTCTGTGGGTTGGTATGAAGCGGGTTGGGGTCCGATGATGAGTGAGACGGCGTTTTTTGTGAAAGACGTGGTAGGGCCGAAGGGATGCGTGACTATCGAGGCGCGCCGGGCAAGCGGCGAGGGGGCTTCTGCGGACATTGGCTCTCATACTAAGACCGAGTCTCTGCGACTGCATTCCAGCGAGCTGGATGCGGAAGGGAAGTTTGTTCGCGCGGATCAATGGATCGACATGCAGGACGAACCGGATCACGACGCGCTGTGTCATCGGGAGCAGCTCTACTTGCTGGAAGCGATTCAAAAAGACTTGGATCTTGCCGAACATAATGAGGACGCGATCCGTTCTATGCGCATTGTGGAGGCGGCAGATGCTTCTTATAGGACGGGACATACAATTCAGCTATAGGCATACAAGATTCTAGTAGACTTTTTGCTTCGGCCACTAGGCAACACATACGATGGGAAGAATTATGGCCACGGTAGATCTAGAAAATCCTGCCGAACAGGGAGGGTATAAAAGATAGACGCACTGGTTGATGCCGGAGCCAGCCGTCTTACTTTGCCTTCAGCTTGGAATGGACAACTTGGATCTTTTGAGATGGAGGAAACTATCGAATTGTGAATAGCTACTCAGGAGATAGTCCCGGGAATAATATGTGGTACTGCCAAAATCCGAGTGGAAGGGTTTCGGTCGATTTACAACAAAGTGCTTTTTCTGGATATGAGGCCGGAGAAGGGCGAATATGAGCCGTTGCTTGGTTATATCCCGCTGGAACAGTGCGGCGCGGAGGCGGATGTGAGTGGTCACCGATTGATTCCCGCAAAGTCCCGCTATACACAGCAGATTTTGCCGGGCGCATGGCCGTGGATGTGATTGGGCGCCAATTGATTCTCGCAAAGTATATGGATGCGAGGTTTTGTCGGGCGGATTATGGCTTTTAGTAGTCCAACCCTTGATCAGAGCGGCGGCAGGAGGCAAGCCAATCTTTCAGTTGTTTCTTCAGCGTTTTGGTGACTGCGGGTTGCTTGTGGACGAGGTTGATTGATTCGCCGGGGTCTGCCAAGAGGTCGTAGAGTTCGATTTTGGCGCGTTCCAGATTATGTTGGCGGATGCCGATGGCCATGAGTTTGTAGCGGTTGTTTTGAATGGCAGCGACGTTTTTGGATTGGAAAGCGATAGGGCAAGGGCGTTGGTGCATTTCTCCGCGAATTAGAGGCATGAGGCTGATGCCGTCAAAAGGTCGCTTTGGCAAAGGAAGTCCGAGAGCGTCGAGAACGGTTGGGAAGTAATCGCTGGTGACGCAAGGCACTTCGACAGCGCGAGGGGATTGGATTTGGTCTGGCCAGACGAGAATTCCCGGCACGCGAACGCCGCCTTCGTAGAGGCTTCGTTTTCGGCCGCGCAAAGGAGCGGCGGAGCCGGCGCCGGTTTTGGCGTTGCTTTCCGGGCCGTTGTCCGAGCTGTACCAGAGCATTGTGTTGCCGGCGATGCCAAGCGCGGCAAGTTGGTTGCGGAGCCGTCCTATTTGGTCGTCGAGCGCCGAGAGGCATCCGTGATAATGCCGTCCGTAGAGTCCGTGCGGATGTTGGGGATAGAGATTGCGGTGCGCTTCGTCCGCCAGCACGGGGGTGTGCGGAGCGTGGAACCAGATGACGGCGAGGAAGGGTTGTTTGCGTGCGTGCGCTCCGCGGATGAAGCGGAGGGCGCGATCCATGATAAGTTGGGAGTCGTCGCCGCGGAGTTGATTGTGCGGCACTCGTTGGCCGGGAGCGGTCCAGTAGGCTGTGCCGTAGAAGCCTCCTTCGGGGATGTTTCGTTTGGCTTCGCGGGCAATTTGAGGAGGGTTCTGCATGGGGTTGAAGGTGGGCACTTTCGATTCGGTGGAGAAACATTCGTCGAAGCCGTTTTCCCAAGGAGGCGAATAGTGGGCGGCGCCTTGTTTTGTGCCGCCTCGGTTGGCGTCTCGCACTGTTTTCGTCAAGGTGCCGAGGTGCCATTTGCCGAAGTGTCCGGTTGTGTAGCCTGCTTTTTTTAGCGTTTCGGCGAGGGTAATTTCTTCAGATTTAAGATGGCCGACGTTGGCGGAGTAAATGCCGTAACGATAGGGATGTCGTCCGGTGAGGCAACTGCCTCGGGTGGGGCTGCAAACCGGCGCGGCGGCATACCAGCGGTTGAAACGAAGCCCTTCGGCCGCCATTTTATCAAGGTGAGGCGTGAGGACAAATGGATGTCCTTGGTAGCCTGCGTCGCGCCATCCGTGGTCATCGGACATGCAGAGGATGATGTTGGGTTGTTTGGCGGAGAGCGGCCTGCCATGGCCTTCGCCTTTAGATTTAGTGATTGGAAGTGCGGCAAGCAGGGCGGCGAAGGAGATTGCGAGGAAGGGAAGATGTGTATTTGTTGAATTGTCGCCTGGTTGTGCTGTCATATAAGTGAGGGTTTTGTTCCGGAAAACTTGTTTAGTATAATATGGCGAAGGACTTGGCGCAAGGAGAAAAGTGTTTGATTTGATTGTCGTCCCGTTCGGTCGTGTTCACATAATACGAATTCGAAATTCTAAGTTTGGAGTTTCTCATTTTGTGCCGGCGGGAGAGATCGAGAAGGCATTAAGCACAATGCGGAAGACTTTGATGTAACCGCCGGCTGTAAGAGTCCAAAAGCCGCAATTGTCGGCGGTTGTCAACTAAAAATGAAAAGTTTGTTTTTTGTTTTTGAGCATAGATAAAGAGGATAAGAGGGATGAGAAATTTGCGAGAGGTTGCGGAATGCCGGCTACCGGTTACTCTGCGGGTGGTTGCTGGCGGAGGTTGGTTTGGGCTTCATTTGCGGGAAGAGAATGACGTCGCGAATGTTTTCTTGCCCTAAAAGTGTCATGCAGAGCCGGTCGATTCCCATTCCCATGCCTCCGGCGGGAGGCATGCCGTGTTCCAGAGCAACGAGGAAGTCTTCGTCGAGTTTTTGAGGCTCGCCGGCAGCTTGTTGTTCCAGCCGTTGCCGTTGTTGGAGGGGATCGTTTTGCTCGGTGTAGGCGGGGGCGATTTCCTGTCCATTGATGCAACATTCGAACACTTCGACCGTTGTCGGATCGTCGGGCGACAGTTTGGCGAGCGGCACTAACTCTTTGGGCAAGTGGGTAACGAAGGTCGGCTGAATCAAAGTAGGTTCGACGTATTTTTCGAAAATCGCGTTCGTGACTTCGAAATCTGGGTCGTTTTCATGAATTTCTAAGCCGAGGCTGAGGGCTTTGGATCGGCGTTGGTCGGGCGTTTGCTGGAACCAATCGTCGCCGGCGGTTTTGCAGATCAAGTCTTTGTAGCGCACTCGACGCCACTCTGGACGGAGATCGATTGTTTTGGCAACGGCGCCGGCCTTGTTTTTGTGTTCTATAAGCAAGCTGCCGACGGTTTTCTCGGCTGCGCTACGGATCATAGATTGCACCAATTCCATCATGGTTTCGTAATCGCCGTATGCTTGGTAAGCCTCCAGCATGGTAAACTCCGGATTGTGGCGGCGGGAAAGCCCCTCGTTTCGGAAGTTGCGGCCAATTTCAAACACCCGATCGATACCGCCAACCAGCAGGCGTTTGAGATAGAGCTCGATGGCAATTCGCAAGTAAAAGGAACGACCGAGAGCTTTGTGATAAGTAATGAAGGGCTGCGCCGCTGCGCCGCCGGGAATGGCTTGTAGCATCGGCGTTTCGACTTCGACGTAGCCGCGATTGTGCAAAAAGTTTCGGATTTCCCGGATAATTTCGCTTCTCTTGAGAAAGACGGCTTTGACTTCGTCGTTTGCCATCAAGTCGAGATAACGCTGTCTGTAGCGGGTTTCCGTATCCTCCAAACCGTGCCACTTTTCAGGCGGAGGGCGGAGGGCTTTGCTCAGAAGGACGAATGCGGCAAGGCGGATGGACGATTCGCCTGTCTTGGTGGTGAATAACGTGCCTTCGGCCCCGACGACGTCGCCGAGATCCGACTGTTGAAGCAACGCAAAAGCCTCCTCGCCAAGAGCCTGCTTTTGGGCGTAAATCTGAATTCTCCCGCTTTGATCTTTGACGTGCAGAAACTGGCTCTTCCCCATTACTCGATGGGAAACAATGCGCCCGGCAATCCGAGTCTTTCGTCCATCAGCGTAATTTTCAAGCGCTTGTCGGCAAGTCTCCGACGGATCAAACTTGTTCGCAAACGGATCCACACCCCGCTTGCGAAGCTCGATCAACTTGCGACGACGTTGGGCAATTAACGAATGAGCCTCATCCATAACGGCAACAAAGAGATGGGATAAAACCGCAAAACACAAAAATTGTCCAAAATTTTCGACATCCAATAAAAACGGCGGGAAAATGGTGCGCGATACTGGGTTCGAACCAGTGACCCCCACCGTGTCAAGGTGATGCTCTACCGCTGAGCTAACCGCGCTCAAAAAGAAAAGCATTCCCTGTTTCTTTGAATTTGGCAAGACCAGAGTTCAATCGACTTTGCCGTTTTTCCGGGGGACTCTGCAACCTCTGATTATTTAGACAGCCATTTCCTAAATTGCATCGCAAAAACAACCGCGAAAAAAGAGAGGAGGAAGCAGCGAATTGTCTGGGAACCAAGATGCCCCTTGTTATCGATGGTGCGGCTGCCGCGGCCGGTGTAGCTAATCGTGGGCACATTGGTGGCCGTGCTGGGAATGGCGATGTCGTCGTTCGTGTTGGTGGTGCCCCAGTTAATGGTTCTTCCCTTCCAGTAATCCAAAGTTTCGAGGTCGTTGGGCGCGTTCGTGGCCGTCGCCGTGAAGAGCGGCGTCAAAGCGTAAAGAGCGGCGGGCGTGAGCGAGGTCGGATCCTGAAGAAAGGCGTTGCTCGTTTTGTGGGTGTCGCGGCGGTTATAGTTGCCGCTGGATCGGATGGTGGGAGGCACGTTGTTATGCGCCCAACCGCTGGAAGAGCCGCTGAAAACCCAAAGCGTCGCGTTGGTGTCGTCTCGGCTAGGGAAAATGTCGAGGTAAAGCTGCGCTTGCCCTTGCTCCAAAGGAACAAGAGAAGAAAGCGCCGAGAGGATCAACGCCGCTAGAAGAGCAGACTTATTGCCGATGCCCGATGCCCGATGCCCGATGCCCGATGCCCGATGCCCGATTTTTGACAAATTCGCCTTCCTCGCGTTCAAATGTTTTTGTTCTTTCATAACAAAAAATAATAAAAAATAATCAAATAACCGTAAAACAAACTGACTTTCCGATAAACAAATCCGCAATGCAACCCCATTTCGCAATGCGATTTCCGCTTTTGAATATTCTCGTATCCTCTTTTCATCCCATTGTCAAGCGCAAAAATCTCGTCTTGCGGTTGCAGGAGGAAGGTTCGGGGATCCGAGTTTTGTTGGATTGATGGACAATGCGGAAAGTGCGTTTTTGGGCGGGGAGAGGATTTTGAATGAGGAAAACGCATAGGAAGAACGGCCAAAGGAGGGAATTCGCCAAAAAGCGCAACATTCCGTCTTGCCGTCGGGGGGAAGGGAAGTTTTGAAGCAGTGGGTTGGTGGACAAGCGGTAAGGGAGGATTCAAGGTTGGCGTTTGTTGGGGGGGATTTCTTTCTTCTATGGCTAAGCGGTGAGTAGGATTTGCTTGAGGGGGATGGTTGAGTCCAAGCTGGTGTCGGCGTGGTTTGCTTTGCTTTGGCTTGCGGATTCTAGGTTTTTGGGTGTTTTGGAGGCTCTATAAGCATTTTGAGGCGGCTTAGTTAAGGATTGTAGCGGCGGTTTTTGTTTGGATTGGTTGGCGGCTATGGCCATTGGCAGAGGGAGTTGACGTAGTCTG
This sequence comes from Limisphaerales bacterium, assembly GCA_965203425.1. Classification (GTDB taxonomy): domain Bacteria; phylum Verrucomicrobiota; class Verrucomicrobiia; order Limisphaerales; family AAA164-E04; genus UBA2970. The sequence continues at coordinate 3,293,789 of OZ241891.1, forward strand.
CGGAGCCTTCGCGCAACCAGCCGTCGAGTTGGGCGGGGTCTTTTAGTTGTTGTCCCCGCTGTCTGGAGACGAGGGTGTATTGGCATTGGATGTTTTGCAACGCTGTCATGTCGCCCCAGATTTTTTCGAATTGCGACACGAGGAAGATGGTTTCTTGGCCGTTTCTCCAGCGTTTTTTGACTTCTTTCAGGGCTATGTAGGAGGGCAGGCGGTCGGCGATTTCGCGGATGGCTTTGGTGGTTTTTTGTTTGTCGGCTAGGTCTGGTCGTTGCAGGCCGAAGAAGGAGAGCAAGCCGTCTAGGTGAATCCAGTTGGAGTTGGCGTTGTAGTAGCGCAGTTTGAATTCGTCGGCTTTGTTGAACAGGGCGAGGCCTTCTATGAGGCGGAGGCGTCCGTCCACTCTGGCGAGTCCGCCGCCTTGGTCGTCTGCCCATCGGGGGATGACTTCGAAGGTGAGGGAGGCTTGTTTTTTGATGTGGAAGCCTAGAATGGCGGGGTCTAAGTGGGCGCCGAGTGTGTCGAGGTTGTGCAGGAACAGGTATTGGAGATTGGGGCGGGCTTGAAGGAGGCGGCGCAGGGTTCCGTTGCGCAGCAGGTTGGCAAATTCGTACCAGTGGCCGAGGGGATGCAGGCATTGGGAGGGCAGGTTGTCGGTGTAGTCTTTGCCTTCGCCTTGCTCTTGCGCCCATTGAAGCAGGGCGGCGCGGTTGCTTTCTTGCAGTTTTTCTTGTTGTTCGTCTAGGCGTTGTTGTTCTTCCCAGTGGAGGCGCAGGTCGCGGGTTGTCGGGATCGTGCGCAGGCCGATGGATTTGCCTTCTGAAAGGAACACTTCGATTCCGCGGTCGAAGCCGGATTGGCGCAGGTTTTGGAGGAGGGGTTGGTGGGTTAGGTAGCTGGTTGTGAAGACGTGCGATGTGTTAGATTGGAGATCGGCGTTGGTTTTGCGGGTTTTGGCTAGGTGGACTTCGAGGAAGTTGCGGTGTTTCCCCGCGAAGCGACAGAAGGGGTGAAGCATCTTGACTGTGCCTGCGCCTTTTGTCCAGCGGCTTCCGGCGCCGGCTGCCAAGGTAACGACGGCGACTTCGCCGCGGCGGATGGCTTGTTCGCCGGCTTCTGTCAATTGTTTGTTTTGGGAGAGTTTCTTCCCGTCGACAACGTCGGATTCGATGGCGTCTTCGACGGAGACGGTGGAGGGGATTCGGTTTTGCATCAGGCCGATTCGCCCGGCTTGAAGGTCGGATCGAGTGCGTTCGTGTTGCAGGGGGTCGAATCCGTTTTGACGCAGTAAGTTGCGGAGGTTTTGCTCATGCTGGCTTCCAGTGGGTTCTTGCGGCATGAGACGGGCGAACATGTCGCTGAGAGTGGCGGCGAATTCGGGGCGTTGTCGGCATGCTTGGGCAAATGTTCGCAATTCGGCATGTTCGCAAGCCGGGATCGCTCGGTTTTCTTCTCGGACGAGGTTCGGGATCGTCAATTCGTAGTATTTTCTGGGCATGAGGGCGTTTTCCCCGGTGAGGAGTTCTGAGCGGGATCCTTCTTCGTTGATGGAAAAGTCATAAACAAACGGGTCTACGGCAAAGGGAAATGCGGCTTTCAAGCGGTTTTTGCAGGCTTGCATGGTTTGTAGCAGAAAGTGTTTGCCGTCTGCTTGTCGTTTGGGGTTGAAGAAGAAGGCCATGCCTCCTCCGCTCATGCCGCCGAGCATGCAGAATCCCTGGAAGTCTCTGCCGAACCTGCCTTGAACTTCGGCGATGACGGCTTCGGTGTAATGATTGGTTGCCCAAGGAACGATGGTTTGGATGGGGCCGAAAAAGTGCCGCGTTGTCTGCGAGGCCAGGTTGGGAAGGTCGGATTGTTTCAAAGCGCGGATTACGGCGTCGAAGATTTGGTGGGACTCTTGCCGCGCGCGCCATTCTTCGGGCAGTCGGAGAAGGTATTTTTCAGTGACCATTTCTAAAATGGGGCCGACGTTTTGGGACATGCCGCCGTGGACAAGCACGAGGGAGGATTGCAAATGCTGGCGGGAGGCTTCCGATACTTGCGTTGTGTCCAGGATTTTGTGTTGCGGCAAGAGGCGTCCTCGGCTGACGCCGTATTCGGGATCGCCTTCCTTCGGCGCCGCGCCTTGGATGAGTTTGATTCCCGGCCAAATGCCTCCTGAATCCTGCCAACCGCCGCCAGCTCCTCCAAGCCATTCGCCTAGAATGGCTCGAGCGGCCACCGTTCGTCGGTCGTTTTCACCCAGCGGGCCGGCGAAGTTTCGAATCTGGTTGGTTGCCCGCATGCACACGGCAATCAGGGCGCTGAGGAGGTTGGTAGAGACGGCTAGTCGCGAGCCTTGGGGGATGTCGTTGACTTTGCTGGTGAGTTCGATGCCGCGCCTTTGCCCGACAAGGCTTTCCAAGAAGTGAGCAAGGTTTTGGCCGGATCCTTCGATGCCCGGCGGCAAGACGCCCGAAGCAATGACGGCGGCCTTGAGTAAGCCTAAGGAATCTTTGGCGAAATCGAAGACTTCGCGCAGGCTGGAGATGGAGGCCGAGGCGCCGAGGTCGATGCTGGCCAATCGAAGAACGGGTTCGTCAATCACGCGAAAATAGGCTTCCACCGGCGGGCTTGGACGGTTGTCCCGTCCCATAACGCCCAAGTCGACGGAGATGTTCAATACTCGGGCGCCTTCTGGGAAGTCCATGCCCAAGAAGAAAATGTCGCTCCACGCGCTGTGGCAAAGGTCCATTCGCACGGGAGTTCTTTCGCGGAGGAGGGGATACATCCCTGAGTTGGGATCGACTTTTCGAAGCGGTTCCGCAACCCGGAGAGGATGGTCATAAGGATGTCCGATGCGAAACATCCACTGGTTCCCTCGCACGGCTCGGACGCTGGATCGCACTTGGTCGGCTAGTTTCTGGAAGGCGAAACTGCGGTAGGCTGTTGCCAGTCCGCTGGCGACGGGGGCACTTGGACACTGCCTCGCTGAATGCGCTTTGAAGCATCGAATAGCTTCCTCAAATCTTCGCGCTCGCAGCATTTGGATGGCGGAAAAAGGCATTCTTCCGAGGGGATCGCATTGCCGGCGGCGAGGAAGGGAAAAGCGGTGGATAAAGTAAAGGAAAAACAAGGCGCGAACCGAATGATACAAGTTTGCCGAGCTTTTTCGGAATTGTTCCAGCCGTTCCGTTTCGGCAAGCAGCGCGCTGGTATCCAAGCGGCGACACAGGCCGTCAATCGGGCGATTTCTCAATGCGGGATCGTCGGAGACAATGGTTTGAACGAGCAGGCTCTCCGAAGTCATTGGCTGTTTTGGAGTTGGTGCGTTGCTAGTTGGTCCAAAAGAAGAGAGAGAACCCGGCTCCGTTCTTTGCCTTCCAACGCCAGGGAGAGTTGGGCTTGGAAGAGGCCGTATTTTGAGGCGATTTCAAAGCGGTTGCCGGCGAGTTCGCAGGCCAGATATTTCTCGCAGCGAGACAATTCCAGAAGGACGCCGGTCATGAATCGAGGCGGATTGTCTTGGGAACGCTCGAAGCGATGGCGCAGCTGTTCCATTACGGTTGGAGAAAACACGTGCATGCCGAAGAAGCATAAGTAGCTGCCTCTCCTAAGACCTGAAATGATGAGTCGCTGTTCCGCTTCGGTTGGAGTGGGTTTCTCGATGACGTCGTTAATTTGGTAGAGATTTTTTTGTTGAGGCAGTCGCCGGCCGCCGATGACGCCGTAATAGTGCAGGTAGTGTTCGAGGGTAGTCTGCACGGCGGAAACCGAGCAGCTCTCGGCCTCCGCTGCCTGCATGAGTTGTTCGGCGCAGCTTGCGCCGCGCCGGCTCACATACAAATGATCGTCAACGAGGTGGAGGAAGGGATCGTTTTTGACGAAGTCTTTCGAGCAATATACGGCGTGGGCGTAGCCTTTTTGGGCGGGTTGCTCGATGAAGAAAAGTTGTTTGCCGGCGGCGCCCGCGGCCTCTCGGTACGCTTTTTGTGTGCCGGGGCGCACGACGAGCGCCACATCCGCCACTCCGGCTTGAAAAACTTCGTCAAGGATAATTTGAAGAACGGATTTTGTTTCTCCGTTCCGATCCACCAAAGTCTGCATCGAGATGTTCTTTTGCAAGTCTCCCGCCGCTGTGATCACTGCTTTGCTTATCGCCTCCATTCGAAACTTTGTCCGCCGGAATCCGGCTTTTCTTTGCGAAGCCGGCTCTTGCCATTGTCCGCCGAAAGCCAGCGGTCGCGCAAGCCCTTTTTCCTCGCGCGCGGCCTTTGTTGATTTTTTAGCAAATTTGCGTCTACACTGCGCGAGATGCGCTTGCTGGATCGCTATTTCCTGCGCGAACTGATGATTCCGTTCGTTTACTGCCTTTGCGGTCTCTTCGTTTTCTGGCTGACGTTCAATTTGTTGGACGATCTGGAAGATTTTCAAAAAGCGAATTTGGCGGCGGCAGACGTTGGCGTCTATTATCTGCACAAGCTGCCCGAACTGCTGGCAGTCGTGGTTCCCGTCGCTCTGTTGCTGGCCATGATGCATTCTTTGACGAGTCACTCCCGTCACAATGAGTTCATTGCGGCGCGGGCCGCCGGCGTCGGCGTTTGGCGTTTTTCGGCGGTGTATTGCTTCGTCGGATTGATTTGCAGCGCGTTACTTTTTTGGATCAACGAGAGCTGGGGCGCCCGCGACGACCTCAGCGTTGAGGCTTTGCAAGCGCAAAGGCATGCCGAACCGGGCGCAAAACACGAGGCGCTGTGGGACCTTCTATCGTTTGAAAATCACGCTGCGGGCCGGTTTTGGATGGTGGGAAACTACAATTGGCACACAACGGAAATGATCGATCCCCATATCAAGTGGAGGCTGGGCAAGGGCGCCTCCGGCCAATGGAACGAATGGCCGTTGAGCGAGGGCGTGATTATCGATTTGAAAGCGGACAGCGGGCGGTTTGTCGACGGCGTCTGGACGTTCAAAAACGTGTGGCTTCAGCGACGGAACCCCAGCCAAACGGGAGCGCAATCTTATTCGCAGACAAACTATTCCTTGCTAAAAGTGCCGCAGTTCACGGAAACGCCGCGGCAGTTAAGAAGCCAGATTCGAATTTCCCAACTGAAAAATATCCAACTAGCCAAGGAAGCCAGCGTCTCCCTTCGCGAGATTGCCGACTACTTGGCTTTGCATCCGGATCTGTCGCCCGAAGAAAAAGCGCGGCTGGACACTCAATATCACGGGAGACTGGCGAGGCCTTTGCGTTGTTTGGTCGTTGCGTTCATTGCTTTTCCCTTCGGAGCGGCCGCCGGCCGTCGAAATGCGTTTGCCGGAGTCGCCGGCAGCGTCTTCCTTTGCTTTGTTTATTTCGTTTTGATGCGGTTTGGGTTGACGCTGGGAACCGGAGGCTCCGTGCCTCCATGGTTGGGCGCCTGGCTTCCAAACATCTTATTCAGCAGCGCGGCGGGGTTGATGATTGCCAAAATGCGATGACGATCAACGGAAAGATTGCCCAAACTTGCTGGGAAAAGTCTTGCCGGCCGATCGATTCTAGAGAAAGCCAATGATTGCCGCCGGCAAAACACTCTTGCTACTCATCCCCGCCTACAACGAGGAAGCGCGAATCGAAACCACGCTCCACGCCTACGCCGCCGAGTTCGACCAAGTCCTTCCCGGACAATACACCATCCTGGTGCTGCTCAACGGCTGTCGGGATCGAACCATCGAAGTCGTCGAGCACGTGCGCCGGGATTTTCGGGGCGTTTGTGTCTTGGATTTTCCCGAAAGAATCGGCAAGGGCGGCGCCTTGATTCGAGGCTTGAAAGCCGCGCCCCAAGCGGATTGGATTGCTTACGTCGACGCCGATGGTGCAACGCCTCCGCGAGAGCTGCTTCGCTTGGCTTCTCTGTGCCAAAACCGAGACTGCGTAATCGGTTCTCGCTGGCTACCCGGCTCAATACTTCACCGCCCGCAAACGCGCGCAAGGCAGTTAGCCAGCCGAATCTTCCACTGCATTGTGCAGGCGCTCTTTCGCCTGAACGTCCAAGACACCCAATGCCCTGCCAAAGTTTTCTCCAAAAAGGCGGCCGAAGCAGTGCGTCCCAATCTTCGAATCGCCGATCTGGCCTTTGACGTAAACTTGCTCTATGCGATGAAACGAGCCGGCTGCAAAATCCACGAGGAACCTACCGAGTGGACAGACCAATTAGGATCCAAAGTGACGCAAACTCTATTTCGCTCTTCCTTGATCATGTTGCTTTCCGTCTTGCGCTTGCGCCTTTACTACTCGCCCGTTTACCGCTTTCTGCAACCCTTCCGAGGTGTGGAAAAGTGGATTTACCTAAAACTGCGGGCGCCGTTCATCCCTTGGGGTGAAAATGGAAACAAAGAATAGAATGCCTTCAACAACCCGGCATGCGTCCGCAAAGCAAAAAGTCCGTGGTGCACGCTGCTGGGTTCGAACCAGCGACCCCTACCGTGTGAAGGTAATGCTCTACCACTGAGCTAAGCGTGCCGCCAACAGCCAAACAACAATGCCCATCAGGAAAACCAAATTCAAGAAAATCTTTGCCGAATCAACAGCGCAGGAACAAGACAAGCGGAACATCTTGGTTTTTCGACGCGCCGTCAAAATTGAGAATTCTCAGGATTGATGTCACTTTGTTGAAACCAGAGCGATCCGCAGTGCGGTTCAGACCGTGCCGTGCGATGCGGAATCGGAGTGCGCTTGTTGGCGTGGACAAATCTCTGGCGTCTTTTTGCTTATTAGAAGTGCAACCCACGGCGCATATAGCTGGCGGTGTGGAGCGAGTCTGAACAAATAGCATGCAGAGATCGAGTTGGTGGACGCACCGCTCGGCTCTTTTTTGTACATTCTGGGTTGTTTATCGGGGCGGTTCGGCTGTGTTGGCGGTTGTTTCTTCCGCTTGGCTCTCTGGGTTGCTCGACTTTGGCTCGTCAAAAGCTGATCGTGTATATCTTTACAATACCGACTTCGGGTGAACCGTCACGTACTGTCACGGTGACACTATCGTAGGTGTCTCCGACGTCGCCGGGTCCCGTCCAACGGTAGCGTTCACCGACTTCAACTCTAATGTTTCCGTTTTTGTGTTCTCTTCCAATCCTTCTAGCGTATGGAGGGTTGTAAGAGGTGCGGCTGTTGAATTCTTCGCCTGCGTTGTAGGGGATGGTTAAGGGATCGTGGAGCATGTCAAACCATGCAACGAACCTCGTTGTGGTTGAGTTGGTGATGTTTTGGACTTCGATGAGTAGGCCGATGTCGTGCGAGTGGTGGTTTCTTAGCTGGTAATAATGCCAGGGGGAGTTGTCGCTGCGGCTTCTGTCAGGCGTGTTGATCGTGTGTTTGAGCGTGAGTTTGAATCCAGTTCCAGCCGGTCCTTACGGTCCGGCTGGTCCGGCGGAACCGGGCTTTCCTTTCAGGCTCGCTATCAGGCTTTTGTCGGCGTTGTTTCCTGTCAGCATCATTCGAATCGTCGTGGCTATTGTTTTTACAAGGTTTTCTCCGAGTTCGAGTTTTTCGATTCTTTTGTGGATGCTGTTTGCTTTCTTCGGGTCGGTCAGTCCGAGGTTAATCAGTTGGATTTGGAGGGCTTCCAGTTCGCTTATTTTGGCTTTGTTTTTGAATCGAGCGTTGTGCAGTTCAAGCGTTCTGGCGGTGTTGCCGGATTTGCGTTTCAGTTCGGCAATGCGTTTTTCGAGGGCTTGGACTTGAGCATTGGTTGCGCTCTGGTCGTTGCCTTTCTTCTCATCGGCTAGGCTTTGAGTTGCGGAGAGGGCGATCGCTGCTTGTTCTGCGTTTGCGCCATGCGGCGTCGTTATTTGACTTGATACTAATCTGGCGAGTCAGTCTTTTTTCATCAGCAGGTTGCGCTCGGTTTCAGCGTCTACATTATCTCTCCTGCAAGGAAAGACTTTATTCCGCCGTCCTTTGGGTTGGCTTGGCGGAGAATTATCAAATGGGGGCAAAACTAGGGGATTGGCCTTTGACGAGGATGGTGTCGCGAGATGCCCAGTTTGGATCAGGTTCAGGGTAGTCGAGGTTGTAGTGAAGGCCGCGGCTTTCCGGGCGGGTAATGGAAGATTGGATGATAAGATCGGCAACGGTGACGAGGTTCCTCAGTTCTAATAGATCCGGCACGGTTTGAAAGTTATGATAGTATTCTTGGATTTCGGATTGCATGCTAAGAATTCTTTTTTGAGCGCGTTGGAGACGTTTTCGGGTGCGCACAATGCCAACGTAGTCCCACATAACGCGCCGAATTTCATCCCAGTTGTGGGAAATGAAAACAAGTTCGTCAGGATTGGCTTGGTTGTCGTCTTTCCATGCGGGGAAGTGCGAGAGTGGTTTTTGGGAGGAAAGAGTTTTTAGACGTTCAGCCGCTCTTCGGGCAACGACGAGGGCTTCGAGAAGTGAGTTGCTGGCCAATCGATTGGCGCCGTGCAACCCGGTGCAAGCCGCTTCCCCGATGGCGAAGAGTCCGTCCAAGGCTGTTTCTCCGTCGATATTTGTTTGAATACCGCCGCATTGATAGTGGGCGGCGGGCACAATGGGGATGGGTTGTTTGGCAATGTCGATTCCGTAGCGAAGGCAGGTTTCGTATATGTTCGGAAAGCGCTTCATAAGAAAGGGCGCGGGTTTGTGGGTAATGTCCAAGTGAACATATTCTGATCCCTCCCGTTTCATTTCCCGGTCAATGGCGCGGGACACAATGTCTCTGGGCGCCAGGGATTGAAGCGGATGGCAATCGGCCATAAACTCCCGCCCCGTCTGGCTTTTGATGATTCCGCCTTCGCCTCGCACCGCCTCGGAAATCAAAAAGGTTTTCGCTTGGGGATGATATAAGCACGTCGGATGAAACTGGACAAACTCCATGTTTGCTATCGGCACGCCGGCGCGATAAGCCATAGCCACGCCGTCTCCGGTGGCAATGTCCGGGTTGGTGGTGTAAAGATAGACCTTTCCACAACCGCCGGTGGCAATGGCGGTCGTATTCGACTGAAAAGCGATGATCCGTCGCTTCCTAGTGTCCAGCGCGTAAAGGCCGTGGCAGCGATTCGGTTCGCTCAACCTATAACTTTGAGAAGTAACCAAGTCGATGGCAAAGTGATTTTGATAAATGTCAATGGACGGATGGCCGGCAACCGCCCGAAGCAGGGCGCGTTCGATTTCCCGGCCGGTAACGTCTTTGGCGTGCAAAATGCGACGGTGAGAATGGCCGCCTTCCTTGCCGAGATCCCATTCGCGTTTCCCGCCCGGCGAAACTTCCCGCTCGCTAAATTTCATCCCAAGCCGAACCAAGTCTCCAATTCGAGCCGGCCCCTCGGCCAAAATAGTTTCGACCGCGTCTCTGTGGCAAAGCCCCGCGCCGGCGGCGCAAGTGTCCTGAATGTGCTTCTCGATAGAGTCTTCTCGACTGGTGACGGCGGCAATCCCCCCTTGTGCATAGTTTGTGTTGGATTCAGCGCGATGTTTTTTTGTGAGGATCGCCACTTTGCCTTGGGAAGCCGCATGCAAAGAGAAGTAGAGGCCGGCAATGCCGCTCCCCAGAACGACGCAATGATATTGACGAAGATTGGCGGGCATAGCCTTTGTTTCGCAACCGTCCATGAATGCTTGTTTATGCTGCAAAACTCAAAACTACGCGAAAAGAGGCGAGACGGCAACCATCCAGCGCTTTTCCCGTTGCTTTTGAGTCACAACAAACGTTCCTTCCCTACTTTGCAAAAAGCGCAAATCCCAAATTCAAAATGAAAGTCCCCCCGAACTCGGAAACAATGGAAAAAGAGTAAAACAACATTGGGGTGACAATGGCTACAGATTGCCAATCCCGGTTACTGGTTTGCCGGCACAGAAGCCTCAGTTCTTCTGACTGCTGACGCAAATACGGAATCACAGGCCTCTAGCCGCTGGCTGGCTTGTTGGCGTTGGAAGTAGGTTACGAAGCGACAGCTTGTCGGCATTTCTTTTGAAAGAGGCGGCGAATAATCATAAAATCCAGAGCAAACAAACCAAATACAAATGTGTATTCTATCGGTTCAAAGATGGTGATTCTGTTGACTCTGACTTGCACCAAACCATCGACTTGACTGCTAAGAATAGAGCGTAAGCCTCTGCTCTTTGATCTAAGAGAGTCCCAGAATTATTGTCGCTTCGCGTATGGAAGTTGCTAATAGGCTTGTTGAATTTCTCAACTGTCTTGATTACTAACATCCCTCTCTCCATTAGATCTTATCGAGTTGCCGGCTTGTGTTATAGAGGTCTTGGAGAAAAACCAGGGAGGCTGGTTGACGTTGTCTCATCTAGGGGAATGATTGGAGGTTGGGATGTTTTGGAGGCCATTTTGAGTGGCCGCGGTGGTGGAAGAACTGCTAAACATCCAGAGGGTTTGGCTGGTCTTGTTTTGGCTATGGTAGAGACAATATACAACTGACAATATACAACTGAGATTGGCTTGGTTCGAGGGGAACAAAAAGAGAAGAAAGCGCCGACACTATCAATGCCGCTAAAAGAAACTTCTGGCTGATGTTCGTTGCTTTAGTTTTGACACAAACAATGGGCATTCTCTTCCTCATGTTTCATCTGAACTAGTTTCTAAATCTAAAAATCTGCGATTGTGAACCACTCCACAAAGGCATCCGCGAGGCGATTTATGTTTTTGGAGGAACGCTGATTCGTCTGTCGTCCAGCGATGCTTGGGAATGCGTTCTGGCTAGTTCGCTGTCTCTGGCCGATGCCGGGTTCAACCTCAAAATGGGAAAAGGAAGAAAAGAGGGGAGAGGAAAGCAAGTTTGTTAGAAACGCCCAAGAGCGCCAAGAAGCACGTCCTCCCATCTTGCCGTTGCGGGGAGGAAGTTTTGGTGGTTGGTGTTTTGTTGGGTTAGTAGTCAGTGCGGAAAGTGTGTTTTGTGGAGGGGGAGAATTTTGAATGAGGAACGGCGCAGGGGAAGGGAGGGTAAAACTGCAAAGGGTGCGAAGATGGGTTTTTAGTTTTGAAGAAGTTCTCTTGGTTATTGTCGGCTGGGTTAGTGGCTGAATTCGCAAAAAAGCGGAAAAAGAGAAATCGCGGAGGAGGAAATTCTTCCTTTGGCTTGCCGTTGTGGTGAGGAAGTTTTGTTGGTTCGTGTTTTATTGGATTCATGGGCTGGTGCGGAAAGTGTGTTTTGTGGAGGGGGAGAATTTTGAATGAAGAAGACGCATGGGGAGGTTGGTGTTGGGAATTGAAATTTGGGGTTTTGTCTAAAAACTATGAAAGTGGGAAAGAGAGTGAATTATAGGCAATGAGTAGGGAGTGGATTCCCCGAGAATTCTTTTTGAATTCTTTGGATTTTCGTGTTCGATTTCTCTTTGGCGCGATGCAATGAGTGGGAACGCGGCCTGAGCATTTTCGTCCATCAACGTCCGCCATGTGAATCCACTGAAGGATGGCTTTGGTCTGGATTTTTGGATGCTTTTGGGTTCTCTTTTTTTCGTTAATTAATTGTTGCGCAAGAGATTTTCTCGTCTTTTCTTGTTTGGAGGAAGTCTGCATTGTGGAAGACGTTTCCATGCGGAAAGAAATTCGCCGTTTATGAGTAAGGATTGCATCAGAGTGGACGGCGCCCGGGAACACAATTTGAAGAACGTCTCGGTGCGCATCCCGCGGGACAAGCTGGTGGTTTTCACTGGGCTGAGCGGTTCTGGGAAGTCGTCTTTGGTTTTTGACACGATTTTTGCCGAAGGGCGGCGCAAGTATGTGGAATCTCTTTCTGCTTACGCTCGCCAATTTCTCGATCAGTTGCAAAAGCCAGACGTGGACTTCATTGAAGGGCTTTCTCCGGCCATCGCTATTGAACAACGGACGGCGGCAATCAATCCCCGGTCGACCATTGCCACAACGACGGAGTTGTTTGACTTTCTGCGGCTTCTCTTTGCCCACGCCGGCCAACCACATTGCCCGGATTCGGGACAGCCGATTTCGCAACGAACGACTTCAGATATTGTCGACGAAATTCTCGCCTTGCCTTGCGGCAGCCGCGTGATGTTGTTGGCGCCCGCAGAAGCCAAGCAGAAAGGGGATTTTCATAGCGCGCTCCAGCGCCTCGGACGCGAAGGTTTTGTCCGCGCCCGGGTTGACGGAGAATTGGTGGAATTGACGAAGAACATGCGGATTCCTCTTCCCACCGAACGCGAACCGCAAATTGAGGCGGTCGTGGATCGGTTGGTGATTGATGAAAAAATTCGCGCTCGCCTTTCGGATTCCACGGAGATGGCGCTGGAGTGGGGAAGCGGAGTTCTCATTGTCCTTCATAAGAAACCTGAGGACGCAGACGAAACGCCGTGGCGGGAGTCTCGCCATTCCAACAAACTTTACAGCCCGGCCACCGGCAAAATCTACGGACGGCTAACGCCTCGCCATTTTTCGTTTAACTCGCCTCTGGGCGCCTGCGAAGTCTGCTTGGGGCTAGGCCGGATTCCGTCGTTTGATCCAGAGCTTGTCGTGCCCGACGCCCAAAAAACTCTCCGCAACGGAGCCATTGCTCCTTGGAACCAAAGCGGCAAACGCATGAGGGAGCATTCTCTCAAGGCACTCGCCCAAGTAGCCGCGCGCTACGGATCGGATATGGACACGCCGTTTAATCAGCTTCCCAGAGAGTGCCAGCGCGCCGTCTTGCATGGCGTCGAAGGCCTCAATGGCTTTTCGTTTGAAGGAATCCTTCCACAATTGCGGAGGATTGTCTTGGACTCGGACGCCGAAGCGACGGCGCAGCGGCTCAAGGGATTTATGCGCTTGAAAACCTGCCGACAATGCGGTGGGTTTCGCCTTCGTCCGGAAATCCTTGCAGTTCGACTGGGCGCAGGGCGAGGAGCGCAAAACCGCAAAACCGCCGGACTTCCGGCGCTTCCGGGCTACTCCATCATGGATGTTTGCGCGATGAGCATCAGCAAAGCCCGACGTTTCTTTGATGCGCTGCGTTTGACTGAGTCGCAACGAAAAATCGCCGGTGAACCCGTCGCCGCCATCCGCCATCGTCTTGAATTTCTCGAACGAGTCGGGTTGGGTTATCTAAACTTGGACCGCGAAAGCGGCACTTTGAGCGGCGGAGAATCTCAAAGAATTCGCTTGGCCACGCAAATTGGAGCCGGCCTCGTCGGCGTGCTGTACGTCTTGGACGAACCTAGCATCGGCCTGCATCAACGGGACAACCAAAAACTTTTGGAAACCCTTCTTCACCTCCGCGATCAAGGCAATTCCGTGCTTGTGGTGGAACACGACGAAGAGATAATCCGCCGCGCCGACGTAGTGGTGGATTTGGGGCCGGGAGCTGGAAAAAATGGTGGGCGGATCGTTGCCATGTCTTCTCCCGAAGATCTCGAATCCAACCCCGAATCACTTACTGGGAAGTATCTTTCTGGCCAATGCAAAGCGCAGAGGCCGGGGACAATGCGCCGAGTTCATCCAAATCAACTTTGGTTGGAAGTTTTGGGCGCCGAAGAAAACAATCTGCAATCCATCGACGTTCGCTTCCCTCTTCAAACTTTGATCTGCGTCACAGGCGTCAGCGGTTCGGGCAAAAGCACTTTGGTAAACCGCATTCTTAAGCGGGCGCTGGCGAAGAAGTGGAACCGGGCAAAAGAGAAACCCGGAAAACATCGAGCGATCCGGGGCGAAGGAAACTTGGAGAGAATGGCGACCGTCAACCAAACGCCGCTTGGCAGAACCCCGCGAAGCAACCCCGCAACCTTCACCGGCATTTTTCAAGACATCCGGGAAGTGTTTGCCAAACTTCCCGCCGCTCGTTTGAGGGGGTTTGGACCCGGACGTTTTAGCTTCAACTTGCAAGGGGGACGTTGCGAAAAATGCCGAGGGGACGGCGTGATGCAAATGGATATGCAGTTCCTCCCGCCAGTCTACGTTGTTTGCGAATCTTGCGCCGGCAAACGCTACAATCGAGAAACTTTAGAAATCGCCTACAAAGGAAGAAACATTGCCGAGGTCCTCTCGCTAACCGTGGAAGAATCCATCGCCTTCTTCCGCAACATCCCCAAAATCCGCGACGTCTGCCAAACCTTGGCCGAAGTCGGCCTCGGCTACATCCAACTCGGTCAACAAGCCACAACCTTGAGCGGCGGCGAAGCGCAGCGCGTCAAAATTGCCGCCGAACTCTCCAAAAAATCCACTAGCCGCACTCTTTACATTATGGATGAGCCTACTACCGGCCTTCACTTCCACGACGTAGCCGTGTTGTTAAAAGTGCTGTTCCAACTTAGAGACGCAGGCAACACCTTGATCGTCGTTGAACACAACCTCGACGTGATCCAGTGCGCGGATTGGATTGTTGACCTCGGCCCCGAAGGCGGCGACAAAGGAGGGCGCATCGTTGCGGAAGGCACGCCGGAACACTTGGCATCCATCTCTGAAAGCCACACCGGCAGATGCCTAAAACGAAAAATCGAACGAGACCGCCGCCGCAAACGACGAAATTCGAACAAATCTTGCTCTTTAATTCATTGTCCATAACCCTTATCAGAAAGAGAGAACAAAAATCAAAGCCAACCGCCCCAGCTCCAAGCCATTGACCGCTAAAATGCCGATCCGAACTGCCATCGCCCTTGCTCTTGCATTCTGCCTTCACTCCTTGAACGCAGCGGCGCCGGAAGAGAAAAACGCCTACGACGCCGGCGTCCGCGCCTTCGAATGGAGCCTCTTTCAACGAGCCGAGAAAGAGTTCGCCCAATTCATCGCTAACTTTCCCGATTCCGACCTCGCTCCCAAAGCCGCCGCCTTTCGCCTGCGATCCCGCGCGCATCATCTGTCCGACCAAAGCAAGCACAGCTTGGCTGCCGCCGCCTTCCGCCAACTTCGGCGCGAATTTCCCAACTCTCCCAACTATCTAGAATTCATCATGTTGGAAGCGTGGAACGAATACCATCTGGGAAACCAAGAAACCGTCGTCAACCTATTGGGAAACCCCAAAGGCCCCTTTCAATCGGCCTCCATCATCCGTTCCCTCGATCCCGCCGCCTTGAAGTTCCAAGTAAGCGGATGGCTTTTGCTCGCCCAAACCTACCTCGAACAAAAAAACTACCCCGCCGCCCGACAAGCGCTCGCCAAAGCCACAGATTGGGACATAAACACCGAGTTTCAATGGAGAAGGCAATTCATCCTCACGAAGCTCCACTTCGCCGCAAACGAATTCGAAAAAGCGCTCGCCAAAGCAACCCCCTTGCTCGAACTAGCTGAAGCAACCGAGAAAAAAGAATGGATCGCCGAATCCGCCGCCGCCTTAGGCGAAGTCCGCATCGCCACAAACCAAAAGGAAGCCGCCATCCGCGCTTATAAAAAAAACCTAGCCGAAGGCATCCCGCAAAACCGACGACGAGAAGCCTGGACCAAAATCATCCAACTGCGCCAAGAACAAAGCCCCGGTCCCCTCCCATTCCTCCAATCGCTAGAACAATTCATCGCCGAAACCTCCAACGACAACGCATTGGACATCCCTCTACTGGCTCTGGCCAAACTAAAACTACAATTCTACTACCAAGAAAAAGACAGAAGCCCCTCTCCCGAACAATCCCCAACGCCTCCCGCCTCCAAATTGCTGGGCAACACGCAGGAAATATTAGAGCAAATACTCCGCGAATTTTCCCAATCTCCGCTCCGAGGCGAAGCCCTCTACCATCTAGGCTGGTGCTACTGGGAACAACGCAAAACCGAGAAAAGCTTCAGCAGCTTCTACAATGCGCTCAATGTCCTGCCCGAAAGCTTTGAAAAAGACATCGCCCAATTCAAACTGGCAGACGGACACTACGCCTTAAAACGATATGAAAACGCTCTCTTCCACTACCAACAAATCCGCCAACGAATCGCCGCCAGCGCCAAGCCAATACACCCCAACAAAAAAACCTTCCTCGCCCAAGTCCTCTACCAAACCGTCCGCGCAGCAATAAAAGACAATAACCCAAACGCCGCCGCAAACGCAGTATCCGACCTCATAACACTTTTCCCCGACAACCTGCTGGCCAACAAAGGAACCTTCCTATTCGGCCAGCACATGCTCCAAATCCCCCAATCATCCGAAGCCCGAAAAATCTTCCGCCAATTAATAGAACGCTTTCCCAACTTCCCCCCCAAAGCCGAAGTAGAACTTGCCATAGCCTATTCCCACGAACTCGACGGCAATTGGAAATCCGCCGCAGACGCCTACCAAAACTGGACCACAACCCATCCTCACCATAAAAAACAAGCCCAAGTCGCTTACGCCAAAGCCTGGTGCATCAGCCAACTAAACCAGGAAAACATAGCCGCCCCTCTATTCCAAACCTTCCTCGAAAAACACGGCAAAGACAAATCTCCCAACAACCAAAAACTCGCCAACCAAGCCCGCCTGTGGCTAGGCAATCACCACTTCAACCGCCGAAACTTCCACACCGCCAAACAATTCTACACCGAAATATTCAACACACAAAACCAACAAACAAACCTCATCACCCTCCGCGCCCGCCTAATGGCCGGACGAGCCTCCTTCCACCAAAACCAGTTTGAAGAAACCATCGAACAACTAAAAACCCTCAGCGACCGTATCCCAAAAAACAACCCCACCAACAACTACTTCAAAACACTTCAAGCCGAAGTCCAACTCAACCTCGGAGACGCCTACTTCGAATACGGCAAACAACTGCCCGAACCCGACACCCGAAAAGACCAAATCGAACAAGCCCAAAAACTATACCAGCAAATCCACCCCATCCAACCCAACAGCCGCCTATGGGCCATCGCCCAAGGCCGATACGCAGACGCCGCCCGCTTCCTCTCCAACTATCCACAAGCCAAAGAACACTACCAAAACATCATCAACTGCCTCCCACAACAAGCAGACATTACCCTCCGCAGCCAAGCCGAAGTCGCCTTAGGCATAATCCTCGAACAAGAAGCGGAACAAGCCAAAACCAAAGCCGAACAAACCTCTTTGCAAAAAAAAGCCCTCCACCACTACCACAACATCATCTTCGGCACCAACCGCAAAACTGAAAACTTCGACGCCTTCTGGCGCCTACAAGCCCTCCGCCAAGCAGGCGCCCTAACCATCCAACTAGAAGGCATCGACGCCGGCATCCAATTCTATCAAAAAGCCGCCAAAGACTTTACCCAATCCATGCCCTCTCTCCAACAAGATTGGGACTCGCTAATCCAAACCTTAAAAACCAACCACAAACAACCCATAGAAAACGAATAAAGAGCAACAAGCCAAAGCCAGCGCAGCAAACACGGAAAAATCTCCAGCCTTTCTTTCAACCAACCGCAAAAGGATGCCGAGGCGGACAAGGACGCAAAGGAAAGGAAGGCGGATCACGAATATGAAAAATGCAAAAAACGCTCGAAACGAATGCAGATTGGCTGTCTATGAAAAACTCTTGAGCAAAACATATCCCGAAGACCAGAAATTGGTAGAAGAGCGCACTGAAATGCTCGCAGATGCAAAGGCAGAGTTGGAACACTATCCCAGAACATTGCGCCCTTGAGTGAGTCCATCACCAATCGGTTCGAATGTAGCCTAGTAGATTCAATCGCCATGTACGAATGAGAGTTGGAAAATCTATCTCGCGACCAAGCAATAAGTGAAAAGATCAGAAACTCAATAACAAACGTGATTAAAAGCACCAGAGAGATGTTGAAAAATTGTCGTCAATATCTTGAGGAAAAGCGTCAAGAAAACAAACTATGGGAAAACCCTCGGAAAGCGAAGCAAGAAGGTCCCCGTTCTAAAATTGACGAAGCCGAGTCTGCGCTAACCCAATTTTTGGCGAAACAACTCAGCAAAAAAACAGGGAAAACCTATCCGCCAGACATTTCCCTAAGTGAAATCCTAAGCGAGCGAGTGCGTTACAATCAATCCCAAGGCAAGAGGCATCGCTTATTCATCTTCATTACTACGGCGGTCTTGTTAGTTGTTTCTTTGGGTTGCTTCGCCTTCTTTCGCCTTCGGCGGCGAAACAGCGATCTTTCTTGCTTGTTCGTTGCGTTCATGTTTGGAAACATAATCCCTTCTGCCAGAGCCGCTGATCCGACAACGGCAGAAACGGAAGCGCCGATAGCAGTTTATACCAATAAGCAAGGGCAAGTCTTGTATACCGTCACCGGCGCCGCCGGAGTCTACGTCTACGAAGGAATTCGTCGAACGAACAGATACGAAAAGTTGCTTCTCAGTATATTAGCCTTCCATGAAAAAACTTGGAAGAAACGGATCCTGAAGATCAGAAACGAATAGGATGGTATGTCGAAGATATAGAATATCAAAAGGCAAAGATAGAATACTATCGCCAAAGTATCGTGCCGTTGAACGCGTCGGTAACTAACAGTTGGGAACGTTATCTACTAGATAAAATAGCGATGAGCCAGTGGGAAATGAGTAGGCCTTCGCTTAATTTTGAGGAGAAAGAATTTTTGATTCAAGAAATTAAAAACACGCAAAAGGAATTAGAAGAACATCGTCAGGAGAGGGTGGAACTGCGGCGGGGACGTGAGTTGAGGATGCAGCTGATTGAGGCCGAAAGAAAGGGCAATCGGGAAAAGATTGCCGAGGTCGAGGCAGCTTTGGCGAAGTTTCTAGCGGAAAAGCTCAGCAAGGAAACGGGAGAAAGCTATCCTGCGGATATTTCTTTGAAGGAGATTCAATCCGAGTGGAGGGCGTATTATGATTCACTGGACCGCGCCGAACGGCTTCCTTACTTTATAGGTTTGACGGTGGTTTTGTGGTTGTTGAGTTACTTCGCTTTCACAAATCTGTGCAGGCGGCCTGAGGATCGAGAGAAGTCAAGTTCTTGAGGAAATGAAAAGACGGGAGGCGTTTTTTAGCAAAGCTTTGCAATACCGTTCGCAAGGAATAGAAAGTGGCGAGCGAGGCGGCAATTTTTTATGTTTAGAATACTTGTTGTCGAGGAACTTTGGATGGTTTCCATTTTATCTAACCACTGCCTTTAGTTTTGTGGATTTTGCCGGGTTGAGAAAAAGGAAAGTCCGCCATTTCTATTATGCGTTGCTTGGATTGTGAAGGGAAAAGCGAACAGCGCCTTGGCGCAATTCGGCTTGGATTGAGGCGCCGGGCGGCAAGTTGCCTTCGAGAATTTGCAAGGCCAGCGGGTCGAGGAGGAGGGACTGAACAGCGCGTTTGAGCGGGCGCGCGCCAAACTGGGGATCGTAGCCTTCACGGGCTAATAGTTGCCTTACTTCTGGGGACACTTCGATTTCTAATTGTTGTTGCCGAAGTCTTGCTTTCAGCCGTTTCAACTGAATCCTGATCACGGCGTCTAGGTCTTCTTTGGACAGAGGCCGAAAAAGGATTCGGTCGTCAATGCGGTTTAAAAACTCCGGCCGGAAAAGATTGCGCAGCTCGGATTCCACTCTTTCCCGAAGCGCGGTGCTTTGCGTCGGTTCGCCTTTGCTTTCTCGGCAGAATTCTTGGATTGCAAGAGAAGCCGCATTACTGGTCATGATGATGACTGTATTTCGAAAGTCCACCGTTCGGCCTTGTCCGTCCGTCAAGCGTCCGTCGTCTAGCACCTGGAGCAAGAGGTTGAAAACCTCTGGATGCGCTTTTTCAATTTCGTCAAACAGCACGACGGAATAGGGGCGGCGCCGAACGGCTTCGCTCAATTGGCCGCCTTCTTCGTAGCCCACATAGCCCGGCGGAGCGCCGACTAGCCGGGCGACGGAATGCTTTTCCATGTATTCGCTCATGTCGATTCGAACTATGGATCGCTCGTCGTCGAACAGGAAGGCCGCTAAGGCTCGCGCCAATTCGGTCTTTCCAACGCCGGTTGGCCCCAGAAAAAGGAAGGTGCCGCTGGGGCGATCTGGGTCTTGCAATCCGCTTCGCGCCCGCCTTACGGCGTTGGAAACGGCTTTGACGGCTTCTTCTTGGCCGATGACTCGCTCTTGCAGTCGGGCTTCCATGCGCAGCAGTTTTTCCCGCTCTCCTTCCAGCATTTTGCTCACTGGAACTCCCGTCCAAGCGGAGACGACGTCTGCGATGTCTTCTTCGGTGACTTCTTCGGACAAAAGTCGTTCTCCTTCCGGCTGTCGGTTCAATGCTTGCTGGGATTTTTGAAGTCTCGCTTCTAGTTGGGGCAGGGTTCCGTATTGGATTTCCGCCGCCCGGTTTAGGTCTCCGCGCCGTTTGGCTTCCTCCATTTCCCGGCGGGCGGTTTCAATTTCGCTTCCGACAAGAGAGACGGCGTTGATGACCGCTTTTTCATTTTGCCATTGGATTCGAAGTTGCGAGACAGATTCTTTGATGTCGGCCAGGTTCCTTTCGAGTTTGCGCAGTCTCTCTTTGGAGGCGGCGTCTTTTTCTTTGCGGAGCGCTGTTTGCTCAATCTCTAGTTGCAAGATTTGCCGTTCCAATTGGTCAATTTCCGTAGGCACGGAGTCCAACTCCATCCGCAAGCGGGAGGAGGCTTCGTCCATCAAGTCCACCGCTTTGTCCGGCAGAAAACGATCCGTGATGTAGCGGCGCGACAGAGTGGCGGCGGCAACTAAGGCGGCGTCCTGAATTCTAACTCCGTGGTGAACTTCGTAGCGTTCCTTCAATCCTCGAAGAATTGCGATGGTGGATTCCAGACCGGGCTCCTCCACTTGAACCGGCTGAAACCGCCGTTCCAGCGCGGCGTCTTTTTCAATGTGCTTGCGATATTCATCCAAAGTGGTCGCGCCGACGCATCGCAATTCTCCGCGGGCAAGCTGGGGTTTGAGCATGTTGGCGGCGTCGGCCGCGCCTTCAGTTTTGCCGGCGCCGACCAAAGTATGCAGTTCGTCGATAAAGAGAATGACCTTGCCTTCTTGCGCGGTGACTTCTTTCAGGAATGCTTTGAGCCGATCCTCGAATTCTCCTCGATATTTTGCTCCGGCAATCATGGCGCCAAGGTCCATTGCCACCAAGCGCTTGCCGTGCAAAGAATCGGGAACATCGCCGCTGAGAATCCGGCGAGCCAAGCCTTCCACAATAGCGGTTTTTCCTACGCCGGGCTCGCCGATGAGAACGGGATTGTTCTTCGTCCGGCGCGACAACACTTGCATCACGCGCCGGATTTCCTCGTCCCTGCCGATGACGGGATCAATTTTTCCACTTTCAGCCAGTTCCGTGAGGTCTTGACCATATTTCTCCAAAGCCTGAAATTTCCCTTCGGGATTTTGGTCGGTCACTCGTTGCGCTCCTCGCACTTCCGCCAAAGACTTCAAAATCGAGGCGCGGCGGATTCCCTGTTTGCGGAAAAAGTCTCCCAAAGAAGACTTTGCCTCTTCGACAATCGCCAAGAGCAGATGTTCGGTGCTGACGTAGTCGTCCTTCAATTGTTTGGCCTCGCCTTCGGCCCCTTCAAACACTTTTTTCAACTCGGCGCCCAGAAACTGCTGAGAGACGTCCTCCACCTTCGGCAATTGTCCCAAAAGCCCTTCCAAATCCGACAATGAGGCGGCTGGATCGACGCCAAGCTTGCGAAGCAAGGCCGGCGTCACGCCGTCGGGCTGGCTCAAGAGATTCCACAACAAGTGCGCGGGTTGAATTTCTTGGTGGGAATACTTGCGGGCAAGGGATTCCATTGCCCGGACAGCCTCTTGCGCTTTGATGGTGTAACGATTGATTTGCATTTCCAGTTCGGTCTGTTTTTAGCCTTTTTAAAATAAATCGAATCCGCCAAACAAAAACGACAAAATATCAGCGGAGTCGCCGCTGAGATTCCGCCTTGCCATTTTCGGAATTCAAGTTTATCTTGATAAGCATGAATTGGACTCGAACCCGAACCGCCGCAATTTGTGCGCTACTCCTTTTCCCGGCGATGGTTTTTGCCGCTCAAAACCGTCCATCAAAAGCCGCGAACTTTGTCGCGCAACAACAAGCCGAAGAAGGCTATCGACGCCTTCAAACCACCGTGGAAGAGCTTCAAGAGACGATCCTTCTCCTACAAAAACGAATCGAAACGCTCGAATCACAACTAAACAAGGCCAACAAACAACTCGACGACTATCAGGCCAACGCCGCTACCAACGAAAAACTCGAAACCTTAGGCAAAAAATTCACTACAGAGCTCGAAAAACTCGACTCCAAACGCATAGACGACAACAAAAAGATTGCCGAAGGGCTTAAGGAACTCAAAAAAATGATGAGCCGTCCGCTTGTTGAATCACCGACGCCGTCACAGCCGGACCGTGAATCGCAAGCGTACTCGGGCCCCGGCTTTACAGTAAAAGTGGAGCCGGGTTACACCATCTCAGCCATCGCTCGAGAATGCCGCAAAAACGGCTATACTCAAGTCACCGACGAGCTTATTCTCCAAGCCAATCCCGGTTTAGACCCGAAAAAATTGCAAATCGGTCAAATCATCTACATCCCGACCGAAGAATAATCGCCCCAAAATCCCCACGACAAAGAAAACTTTAAAAGCAAGATTAACCCCGCTATCTTTTGTCCGCCTATGAAACTCATTCGCAAACTTCACCTTTACTTGGGCTGTTTTTTCTCGCCCCTTCTCCTTCTTTTTATCGGTACCGGATGGCGACAAACGATGAGCCCTCACAAAAAACTGACCAATTCTTTGCCCGACAAACTGAGCTCCATTCACCTCAACCAAACCTTCCCTGCCGAAACCGGCGGCGCCTATTCCCCGCAATTGTTCCAATATCTCGTGGTTGGGATGTCCATCGCGCTTATTTTCACAATTCTGCTGGGAATTTTCCTTGCCTTCAAAACCAACAAACGCAAATGGCCGGTATGTCTGTCCCTTATACTGGGCATCATCGTCCCCATCGTCCTGCTGTGGCTCGGCCAACCAGCGGCATCCCAGCAACCCTAATGGAAACTGCCCTTCCAACAGCGTCGGGGCTTGTCGCGGCAATCATTTTCTACATTGGGCACCGCCGCTTTTACGAATACCGAATTACGCAAAGTCATTTAGAAGTCACTTGGCTCGGCGTTCCCCTCCGGAAAATCCGCCTCTCCGACATCGAATCCGTTTCCAAACGGCGAAGACGCTGGGCAGAAAATTGGCGCAACACTTGGCGCCCTCGCCATCGAAGGCTGGTCATCCGCCGCAAAACGGGGCTGTTCAAAGAGTTTATGATTACTCCCGCCTATCGCTACGAATTTCGAAACCGATTAGAATCCGCCATAAAACACCAAGCGCAAGCCCAGTCTGCCCAAAACTGAAAGGACCCCGGCCCGAATGGAAGCCCCCAAAAAAGAAACAAGGATTGCTTTTCCCTCTCGTTTATTGATTCATCAATCTCTAACAGGAAGAACGCATTGTAAACTCATGAAAAAGCAACCCCTTCGGCAACTATTTTGCAGACTCTTAACGCCTTTCCTCTTTTGTTGGATTCCCCTTGCGGCGACAGCGCATCCAATGCATTCGACGGGAGGATTTATGGAAAGCCTCGCTCACGCTTTTACTAGCGGAGAAACTCTTTTCGCGCTCCTTGCGCTGGCCGCCTTGTTTTTTGGAAGCCGTCGCCAAACTTCTCGACTCGATTGAAAAAAGCCGTCAATTCTGCAAAAAACATCTTTGGGAACGCAAATCCGCCTTCGGCAACACTTTTTCCCAAAACCAAACCCGCTGATTGAGAAATTGCCGGCATAGAGAAAATTGTTCATTGAAATGAACCAGTCTCCAGCGGACGCCTGCCTTCCAGTGCCCGACCGATTGTTAACTCGTCCGCAAACTCTAATCCGCTCCCAACCGGAAGCCCATGCGCCAGCCGGGTGATTTTCAGATGCCTGCCTCCAAATCGCTCGGCCAGATAATAGCTGGTCGCGTCTCCTTCCACATTCGAACCGAGAGCCAGCACCAATTCTTTGACGCCATTGTCTAGACGATCCTCCAACTCGCCAATTCGAAGGTCTTCCGGTCCCACGCCGTTCAGAGGCGAAATTTGCCCCCCCAACACATGATACAAACCCTTGAAAAGCTTCGCTCTTTCCAAAGAAATGACGTCCACCGGCCGTTCCACCACGCAAATTACCGCAACATCGCGACTCGGATCGCCGCACAATTCGCACGGTTGTACCTCCGTCAAACTGCCGCAAGATTGGCAAAACGCAATCCTCTCTTTGGCGTCAACAAGCGAGGCACTCAGTTCCCTCACCCATTGCGCGTCTTTTTGCACCACGTAAAGCGCCAGCCTTTCCGCCGAGCGCGGCCCAATGCCCGGCAACTTGCCAAGCGCCGACTTTAATGTTTGAAGAGGCGCCGGTAATTCAATCATCAAGAAAAAGGACAAGAAAAAGGAACAGAGTCGCCAATCCCACTTTGCGACAAGCAAAACTCTGAGGCCTCAACGCGCCAAAAGGAAGAAAACAACAGCGCCATCTTACGGTATCCATTCCGAAAGATTCGGATTCAGCTTTCTCATTTCGCGTTCATGCACTTCGCTGGCTTGTTGCAAAGCGCTGTTCACGGCGGTCAACACCATGTCTTCCAACAAGCCGATCTCTTCGGCATTCACCGCCTGCGGATCAATCTTGATGGATTTCAAAGTGCGGTCGCATCCGGCAGTCACTTGAACGGCTCCGCCGCCGCTGGTTGCTTCCACGGTTCGGCTGGCCAACATTGCTTGCATTTCCTCCATATCCTTTTGGAGGCGCGTTGCCTGCTTCATCAATTTTCCGATGCTCTTTAACTTTCTTACACCCGGCATAATAACTCTCTCCTATCTAAAAAGGCTCCTGCTCCAAATTACGATCTTTTTTCAATCCCAACAATTCGTCCCTTAAAAATCTCCAGCGCCTCCCGAATCAAAGGGTCATCCTTAAATGACTCCAAATTAATCTTCGCACTCTTTTCTTCTTCCACAGGCTTGTCCCCGGGGGAAGCAATTTGTCTAGTCCCTCTCTTCTCCACAGATTTCTGGATCTGCGAATCCCCTTGAGAAGAAACACCCTGAGAAGAAGGCAACGAGGCCCTCGGTTTTGGAGCCTCAGCAATCGCCGCAGCAGGCTCTTTGCCCTCCGGACTGTTTCGCAACTTCTTGAGGATTTCCAAAACTTCGTCCAAAGGCACGGATGTAGGAGCCATGACTCGAACCGCCTCCACCGCTCGAATCAACGCCACTTCTAATGAAATCTGTTTGTTAGGCGCCAGTTTTATGCGGGAATCACAATCCGCCAGCACTTCGACCACTCGAATCAATTGCTCCGCAGAAAGCCTCCCCTCCATCGACTGCAAGGCATTCAGTTCCATCTTCGAAAATCGTTTCAACAAAGCCTCCTTTTTTCCCTGATGTTCTTTACACCGCCTCAACGCCAGAAAAAAATCCAACAGAGTGCGCAGCAAAAGGACCGGCTCCTTGTCTTCTCGCATCAAGTCATTCAACAACCGCAACACTCGAGGCTCATCGCCATCCGCCATCGTTTCGGCCATCTGCAACACTTGCCCCCGATCCGCCATCCCAAACATTAAGAAAACCGCTTCTTCCTTAATCGGGCCGTCGCAGAAGCTGATTAACTGATCCAGAACCGACAACGCATCTCGCACGCCGCCATCAGCGACCAAAGCAATCGCTTTAAGCACCTCCGCCTCCGCCTTCACATTCTCCAAAGCCGCAATCTTCGCCAAATGCTCGACAATGAGCTGATTAGAAACTCGATGCAAATCCCACCGTTGACAACGCGAAAGGATCGTTGGCAATATCTTCTCCGGATTCGTCGTGGCAAACATGAACTTTACGTGTTCGGGAGGCTCTTCCAGCGTTTTAAGCAAGGCGTTGAAGGCCTCTTTCGTCAGCATGTGCACTTCGTCAATAATGTAAATCTTGTACCGCGAGGAGGACGGAGTATAGCTCACATTGGCCCGAAGTTCCTGAATTTCCTCAATGCCCCGATTGCTGGCGCCGTCAATTTCCAAAACATCCAAAGACCGCCCCTCAGCAATCGCCCGACAATGCTCATCCTCATCGCTAAATTGCGTGCTCGGACCATTTGCGCAGTTCAAACACTTGGCAAAAATGCGAGCCAGAGTCGTCTTGCCAGTGCCTCGAGGCCCGCAAAACAGGATGGCGTGGTGGACTCGGTTCATTTGAATCGCATTCGCCAGCGACCGCTTTATGTGATCCTGCCCCACCACGTCTTCAAAACGCTGGGGACGATGCTTTCGCGCTAAAACTTGATAGGCCATCGACAACAACGCCCCGACTTTAACAAACCAATCCCCAACATGCAAACAAGGATGCATCCAACCTTCCCGCCGCATCCTCGCAAACAATAACCAAAAAAGAAAAATGCCAGGGGAACCACAGCAAATGCGGAACAAACTACCGTTGCTGCATTCCTGCCCTGGCGGGGTTCGTCAGTCCGCATTCTATGGACCCTGGCAAACACAACGAAACCTCATCCTCCAAAAAATATCAAGAGAAAATCTCCCCCAAACCAAAGTCAAAAATCAAACTCCGCGCCCCGGCCAGAGACAAAAATTCCAAAAAACAACTCCACTCGATCCTCCCACCCGCCCCGAATATCCTCCGGCAAAAAAATCCAAATCGCAGCAGCCAACGCAAGATACGGCCCGTAAGGCAAACGACTCGACCAATCCCGCCGCCCAATCGCAATCAACCCCACGCCAACCGTCGCGCCCACAACCGAACTCAACATCAGCGAAAACAAAACCGCCGGCCACCCCAAAAAAGCCCCAATCGCCGCCACAAACTTCACATCCCCCAAACCCATCGCCTCCCTCGGAAGCACAATCCGATCCGCCACCACCTCCAAATAAGACACATCCTCCGGCCGAAACACCTCGCCGCCAATCCTAAGCGAATGCTGAGACAAACGAACCTCCGCATTCAAAAAACAACGATCCACCAACTCCGCCTTCTTCGCCAACACAACCACCGTGTCAGACCGGCGATAAAATATCTCCTCATAACGAATCTCTTGCTGCGGCAAAAACAAACTTTCCTCCCCGAAAACAATCGTGCTGTTCTCCCCCAGCTCAATACGCCGCCGTCCAAACAACAACTTCCCCACCCGAACAATCACATAAACAACACCGCCGCCAACCGCAATCCCCCAAAAACTAGCCTCCATCGCTTCCGCTCGAACTTCCACCCCGTGAATCCCCGGCACCAAAAACGAACAGAAAAAACCAGCAACAACGCCTCCCAACGTAATCTCATCCGGAATGATAAAATGTTCCACGTCAATGAAAGTCGCCACAATCAATCCCGCCAGCACAAACCCGTAAATCACCGCCACTCCCACCAACGGCCCAAAAAAAAGCCAACACGCCAAAAATCCCCCCCCGGCCAACGCCTCAACCGCAAAATAACGAACAGAAATCCAATGCCCGCAAAAAGCGCACTTTCCCCGCAAAAACAACCAAGCAACCAGCGGAAGATTGTAGCGCCAAGGAATCCGCCGCTCGCAATGCAGACAACGAGAAAACGGCATAATCACGCTCATATTCCGAGGCATCCGATAAATGCAAACATTCAGAAAACTCCCCACCATAGCGCCAAAAATGAAAAACACTGCCGACCAAAAATGGAACGGAACCTGCCCCCAAATCGCCAGATCGAAAAGATTATTCATCGCGCTTTGCCTCCAACCGCCGCTCCCGTTTCAAATGCCTTTCCAACGCCAACCGCATCGCCCCCGCCGGCGCCTCCCGATCCGCCCAAATCTCCAGCGCCTTCGCCCCTTGATACACCAGCATCCCCAAACCACTCGCCACCCGACACCCCGCCTCCCGAGCCTCCCGCAACAGCCGCGTCTCCGCCGGCCCATAAATCATATCATAAACCGCCGCCGCCTGGGAAAAATCGAAACAAGACCGATCCACAGGCAATGGATCCAAAACCTCCAAACCCAGCGAAGTTCCGTTAAGCAACAAATCCACCCGCTCCCGAGGATACCCCGTCTTTGCCCGACACGCCGGAAAACGCTCGTCAATTTCGCGCTTCACCGCCGCCGCCTTTTCCCTGCTCCTATTCACCAAAAACAAACAACGCGCCCCCGCCGCCGCCAACTTCAACGCCGCCACCCGACCAGCGCCGCCAACACCCACAACCAATGCCGACAAACCATCAATCCGCAAACCCAAATCCTCCTCCAAAGCCCGCACAACTGCATCCGCATCGGTATTAAAACCAACCGCCCGCCGTTCCTCAAAACCATCCGCCTCCACATTCGCCAACGACTCCCAACAACCCCCAACTCGCCTCCCCTCAAACCGAATCGTGTTCACTGCCCCCCACTCCCGCGCCGAAACATCCAACACATCCACCAACCCCAAAGCCGCCTCCTTATGAGGCACCGTCAAATTCAACCCCACAAAACCCATCCCCCGCGCCCCCAATATCACCGACCCCAAATCACCAGACCGCACATCAAAAGCCAAATACCGCCAATCCAAACCCAAACGCCGAATCCCCTCGTTCTGCATCGCCGGCGAACCCGAATGCCGCACCGGATGCCCCAATACTCCGCAACAACGAGTATGGGCAGAAAGATTATCGGTGACTAAAGACAACATAAATAACCTTCATAAACCAACACCGCCAATCTTCAAAGCCAAAACTTCCGCCAAACAACAGACCGCCATGACTCACCACGCCAAGCGAAAAGATAAATAGCAAAAACATAAACAATTCCACCAATCTAACACCACCACTTCTTCTCAAAATAGCAAGCTATAATAACAGTCCGGCAAACCCAACATAAAACCTCCCTCTCCTCAACACCCTATTGACACACTCCGAACCCGCCGATACACTATCCCGCCTATCTCCTTCACACTCTCATCCGCCGGACTATGATACGTTTTGGAGTAGAAACATACGACACAAACAACGACCTCTCTCCCCCAAAAACTGCGAGTTCTCTACCTCGCCCTCCTTTCCCAACCTCGACACCGAACCCCGAACCCAACTATTCGTCTGATCCAAATGCGCATTGTTTGGCAATCTTCTTGGATAATCCTTCGCCTACCAATGCCAAGCCGCAACCAGTTGCCGAAAGTTATTCGGACAGGCCGCCGACCGCGCCTTGCCAACCGCCCCCACAGCTGTTAATTCCACCAAACTAAACCCCGCTCCCCTTCTCTCACTACGATCCGTTTTCATACTTGTTCTTATTATTTAGCTTTTGCCTAAAAACTACTAACCTGCAAATCCTCTTTCCTTATGCTTGCCGTCTTGGAGAAGTATTGAACCAAACGCATCCGGCCGTCATCTCCAACAAAAGACCGCCCAAACTCCCGCGAACCTAAGGCCCCGTCCAATCCGGCATCCATCCCAACAAACTGCCATAACAAGTGCAGTCCCTCTCATAATCAATCCAGCAAAGCCCATAACGATAAGCCAAGAAAACCAAAATCGTTCCCGGGAGCGCCCAACAACTTCCACTTCTCGCTCCAGCTAAACCGCAAAAACAACGCTCATCCAATCTCTAGCAACGCGCCTCCCCAACCGGTTTCCCAGTTGTTTAGAAACGATAACAACAGGGCCGGAAAAGAGAAAAACTTAATTTCCTGCCCCAAGCCAATGAACTTCAGCGCGCCCAAAGCAAACAAAACCACCCCGGTCAATCGCAAAAAACCAAAGCAATGACTTGTCCGCATTCTGATTTCTAATCCGTTCCATAGTTCCTTTCATCAAACCTCTTGTTCTCTAAAAATGTGTGTTCTTGTTATCGTGGTGAAATTATCCCTTTCGGTAGCGATAGACGGCCGTTCCCCGCCAGCGCCCTAATCGCTACAAACCGCAAAAGCCTCCTCCAACCTCTTTTGCTTTTCTGTTTTTTGTAAACGTGCACTTCCACAATCTCGCCATTTTCGTCATAAAGAATCCCTTCTTTCGGGGTCTGTTTTATCTGCCCATGTCCAACCTTTTGGAACTTCAAATTGGAAAACTTCCGGACCCGGCTTTTGTTGTCCCTAGCCTCGCGCAAAGAGCAAATCTGTACAGCGTCTGTCTTGGGATTTTGGGGAATGGCAATGTATTGTTTCAATATATCATGTCGATCGCAGACTAAGAAAAGGGTTCAAAAGTTGATATCGATAGGCGAAATTCAACAAAACAAAATCGCTATTGCCTCCAACTTCCCTAGCATTCACTTTCGTCAGAGTATGCGTCCCGTTGATGATGCTGGCAACTTTCTTCTCGCTAATTCGCAGCTTTCTAATCAGCGACTTCGCAGAGAAATCTTCCCGAGAATCTAAAACAGAAAGCGTCGCTTTAGCTAATTTATATCCAGCATGTCGCCGACCAAGGCAACGGCAATGCTTTCCTCTATAAAGAACTCCTGCCAATTGTACGACTCAGATCTTTCTGGATTGATGGAGAGAGATACCCATGCCTGGACTCTCATGGGAAGCCTCGCATTCCATAAATTCTTCCCGGTCTTCGTCATAGACCAATCTGGGGTGACTGGCCATTTGTAGATGTCAGGATCAACGATTCCGTAGCAAAACTCACGCATCAGCCAAATAATTCTCTTCTCACTATCCTCGTTTTCTTCAAGTCGAAAATCTACTTGGCATTCATCGCCATTTCTTTGAAGTCGGCCGATACTAGGGCAAGTTTCGCACTCAGGATCGTGTTCTCGCTCCGCGCGCATTATTTCCATGATTGTTTCTTCGCTAGGGAGTATCAATTCTTCTTCGAGTCGCAAGAGACATTGACAGAGCATGCCGATAGCCTGAGCAACTCTCGTTTTTGACAGATGCTTGTTTTGAACATCCTCAAACATCCGCTCAATCCCTTTAATAATTGAATGTGTGATTTTCAGCTCGTCTCCCCTCATTATCTGACCGTGTAATCGTAGTTCTCCGGCTCGGCAACCAGACAATTCTCAAACAATGCCTCCAATCCGGGCTTTGATTCGTCCAAAGGGATCATAGCGCTTCGTCAAGAACTCGAATTCAAGAACAAGATCAAAGCAAGTAGTGCGCAACCAAAAACGCGTTTCAGTTTCGTGACCATGGATTCAACCGATTTTAGGGTTACAATTCTTTCAGTAATTTAGTGGTGCTGATAGTTGCTAGAGTCATCCGACTGAGGACGTTCACCGCCGCTGAAACGTTAGAAAACCATTCTTCTGATTCGTATTGTATCGCCTACAGGCTTGCATTTCCTCAAATTACACGGACTACAAATAGCTGAGGGGGGTGACCGCGAAAGTTGCGAGACAAGCAATACAAGCGGTGCCAAACATGGGAACGGCGCCAACTATGCAACAAGCCAGTTAAAAAAAGTGTTCCAGCGCTTAATATCCCATTTCATTCGGCATCAACGCATTCCTATCATCCATTCTTTCTAAATTGCTGCCGCCAAGCCGGGCATGGAGGACACTCGCCACAATTGTTACTAAATTTGCTCGTCCAATCCTTGTCTTCGCAAGGCAAGGCGGCGGCGTATCTCGGCAGTAGTGGAACTTAGATTAAAGCAACGCTGATGATAAGGGCGGTGGTGGCGTTCGTCAGCGGAGAGAACAAGCAGATGCGGAGTTTCGGATTCCGGGTTTTGCGTTTGGTCCGATGTTGTGTCTGATTCTAGGCTTTGTGTTTGGTTTGGGGTTGTGTCTGTTGTTTCATCGGATTCGTGTCCGATTTTGTGTTTGCGTGGATTCCTTCGCCGAGCGCGGGGCGCTGAAGAACTCTAAGGAAAGAATAACTTTCTTGTCTGCCTAGTATTCTGCCTTTGCCTTTTTAGGAAAGGCTCTTCTGTAACGTTCTACTGTCTTTTCGGCTAACTCTCGGCCTCTTCAACCATCCTTCCAATCTTTATTTTTCTAACAAGGCTCGATATTCCTTTGCGTTCCTTGCGCATAGCCAATGCGCTTTCCTGCCTGGCGGCATTTTCGTCTTTTCTTCGCCTCTCAATCCAGTCTTCCATTTTCCAATCATCCGTTTGCCCGGCGTTTCTTCGCGCATCATCGAGCAGGGGGCAACTGGCCAACAAGTGAGGATGGGGAAATGTGCCCATCTGTTCCCCCAAAAAACGAGAAGAATCTGTCTCTCCCGCGTTGTCATCCGACTTTTCTATTCCCATGAGTGTCCTGACGAAGAGACGCTCATCTGGGGCGGGAAAGTGAGGAAAAGAATTGCGTTTTTCTTGGGTTTGGATGGTTGTTTTGGGTTGTAGTTTGGTTTGCGGTTTTGTTGATAATGGAAGGTGGGTTTTCTTTTTTGAAAGATGAGGGATTGTGGCTATTCTTTGTGGTTTATATGGATGCAGGGCTTTCAAGAGGTTGGGTAGAGTTGGGTAAGGAGAATGCTTGGCGGCGGCTTCGTTTTCGAATGCCTGCGGAATGGGAGACGCATCGGGGGACTTGGCTGACTTGGCCAAGGAAGGAGGGGACAAGTTTTCCCGGACGGTTTGCGCAAATTTGTGAGACTTATCGGCGTTTGGTGGGTTGTCTTGCGGAGTGGGAGCCGGTGTTTATTAATGTTTGGGATGAGGCGATGGAATGGGAGGCGCGTTTGTGTTTTGGGTTGGCGGATGAGATGCAGCGCGGTGTTTCGTTTTTTTATCATCCGGCTTATGAGCCTTGGTGTCGGGATCATGGGCCGATTTTTGTTCGCAATTGTCGGACGGGAAAGGCGGTTGTAGTGGATTGGGATTACAATGCTTGGGGCAATAAGTATCCGCCTTTTGATTTGGACAACGAGGTGCCGAGGCGGATTGCGGCGCTTCGGGGTGTGGAGTGTTTGGATCCGAAGATGGTATTAGAAGGCGGGTCGATTGATGTAAATGGGGAAGGGCTTTTATTGACGACGGAAAGTTGTCTTTTGAATCTGAATCGCAATCCGGGTCTTTCTCGAAAGGAGATTGAGCAACGGTTGTTTGACTATCTCGGCGCGGAAAAAATTTTGTGGTTGGGCGAGGGGATCGTTGGGGATGATACGGACGGTCATGTGGATGATTTGGCGCGATTTGTTTCTGCGGAGACTGTGGTGATTGCGGTGGAAGCGGATCCTGTCGACGCAAACTATTCGGCGTTGCGGGACAATCGGGAACGGCTTCGCGCTTTTAATAAAGGTCGGCGGAGTCCGCTTCGTATTGTGGAGATTCCTATGCCGAGTCCGGTGGTTCAGGAAGGAGTTCGTTTGCCGGCCAGTTATGCGAATTTTTACTTGGCGAATGGTTTGGCGGTTGTGCCGATTTTCGGGGATCCGAACGACAAGGTTGCGCTGAAAATTCTGCAAAGTCTTTTGCCGAGACGGAAAGTGGTCGGCTTGGATTCGAAAGATTTGATTTGGGGATTAGGTTCGTTTCACTGCGTTACTCAGCAGGAGCCTTTGTTGTCGACGAAGATTGCGTTGCCGGCGGCGGAGACTGCAGGAGTTGCGGCGGCGTCGGCATGAAGAGCCGATAGTTGATGGAGTGCGCATCGCTACTGCCGCCGCTTACGCTGAAGTGGAAATACTTTGCAACTTGTTCGAATGGAGGCAGGGCGGATAGAAATTCGGCGCTAAATGGAGATTTTCGGATGTCCAAATCCGCCGACACCTCTAATCCTTCCTCCAGAAAGTTAGGATTCTTGCGGGCGAATTCCCAAAACATGCCAATCACTTTGGCGGGGTTGTCGTAGCGGAAGGAGGTCAACTCTTCAGGGCCTAAGGCGGCGATTGCCTGCTTGAGGCCGGGCACTTTTCGGAGTGGACGGTGTGTTTCCGAAGGGGAACGGAGGTAGTTTTTCAGGGTTTGTTCGTCCATAGAGAAAAGGAGATAGCCTTCGTCCACTGTCATGTGGAGGCCGACGTTGGCGCTCGGTTGTCCGCTCTCCATGAACGGCAGGCCGGGTATGGTAAAGGAATAAATGGTTTTTCCCTGAAATTCTTTCTTGGTTAGGGAATTTTCTTCGGATGGGATCAGTCCGGTGGCTTTGACCAGCGTTTGCGCCAAAGCCTTTGGGTTCGGACTGCCTAGGAGAGTCAAGGTTGGGGCGCTTATCAAATCTTCAAATCTTGACGAGCGCGGAGGAAAACCAATGACTATCAGGTCATCGCCCAAGTTCCCTAAGATGTCTTCTCGAATGTTGAAGCCGAGTCCTTGTTCGCTTTCGCGCAGCAAGGCGTTCATCATGCCGCCCAGTATTGGCGACAGCTCGGCGACGGATTCTTCGAGATTCTCCCACAACCGGCCGATATTCAGGCGAACTCGGCTGAAATTAGCCACGTCGGCAGGCACTCGAGGAGGCGGCGAGCAGTCTTTCTCCGCCAGGTCAATCCATTCAAACAGGCCTTGCCGATCTTCCTTTGGAACGACCATTGCGAACTCCATAATCGAGCCTCCCTCAAGTCGCCGAAGATGGAGGGAAAGACTTTGCAACCCGTTCAATCCGAGAGATTGGAGCATCTTCGACGGCGGAGGGATCATGGGATTCTCGGCAAATTGTCGATCCAGATTCCGCACTTGGCCTTCGATGATTTTGTAAAGTTTGGCAAAATGGAGCCATCCGTAGGCATAGGATTGGCGAAGCCTGCGAGAGTGAATTTGGCGGAAGGCGGGCTGGCCGGACAGCGAAGCGGCATCTGTGCCTTTGTCGGCGTTGGCCAAAGCCCGCTCAATCAGGGATGCTTTGGTGGAAGCCAAGAAAAGAGAACCGGCCCGGCCAAAAACGACTTTGTGCAGTAGGGCGGATGATCCTTGGACGTTTGCTTCGTCATTCCAGCGCAACTGATGGAACTTTCCTTTGGGAAAAGTCATCGGCCTCAGCGTCCAGCCGGCCTTGGAAAACCGTTTGCGAAAGTCTTTTAGCCGAGTTTTTAATTGGGCGGATTTGGCGCCGCTCTCCAGCGCAAGGAGAACGTCGAAGTCGGGTCGGGACTTTGCCGGATTCGCATTCAGAAAGAGCGCCAAGGTGACCTGCCCGTTTAGCAAAACCGCATGCTCGTCTAAACGAACATTCCACTGCTCTTCCATGCCTCGAAGCACAACGGCTTCCCAAGTCGACTTGATTTGCTTGGTAAAGTTCTCCATCGCAACGTCTTGAAACAAGCGAACGAAAGGCTCGCCCAAAAAGGCGGTCTTCGCGTCGGGAAAATGCGGAATGGTAAAAACGGCAAAAGCGTCTTCTGGCACAAGAGTTTCCGGTTTGGACTCTGCCGCAAGGTCGGAAAGAGTTGCCAAAGAGCCCGCGGCCAAAAGGCTCGCCCAATGTTTGGAAATCATTTTTAGTTTCATGGAAAAGTCAGTTCGTTCTTCTATGTTCGCACTTAGTCAACCGTGTTTCAAGTCCCAACTACGCCGTCGAGATTTTGCCCTCTTTCTTTACCGAACGCAAGTTAGAAAGAAATGACAAAAAGTGATCCAGCGGTTTCCGCTTTGTTGAAGCAGATCTTCAATGGATGGATTAGGTTGAGCATTTTCTATTTTCCTTCCAGTTCGTTGGTTAATTTTTTCTGTTTCTCCATGTTGGCTTCGAGTTGGGGCTGGAGCTGGTTGATTTCTTCTTGGATGTTTTCAATTTTTGGGTGGAGGATTTCGGTTTTCTGCATTGTCAATTCGTTTTTCTGGTTGGCAAATTTCGCTTTGCGGTCGGCTTCGTTGGATCGCTCGATGCCTTCGGCGAGCTCTTGGTTGGCTTGCTCGGCTTTGGCATTGGTTTCTTCCATTTTCGCTTGTTTTTCTTTGGTGATAGCGGCGGATTGATTCATTTCAACGAATGCTTGATTCATTTTTCGATCAAGGAATCGATCTGTGCGGATATCTTCTCATTCTCCGCCATGAGGCGTTCTAGTTCAGCAATTCTTTGTTTGGAGGTCATTTTTTCTCTTTGGATTCGGGGTTTGTCGATCGATTCGGCTTGCAGTCGCAACTCAATGTTGGCGCACTAGACTAGATAAAAAATCATCCACTTCAAAAACTCTAAACCTTGCCGATCTCGAAAACAAGCGATTTTTCCGCAACGGAACGGCAAGCGATTGTTGACGGCGCAATCTATCAAAGCGAGAGGCCAGCGGCTTGCCTTTTGGCGGCCAAACTTTTCGCTTTCGTCCAATCGTCCTCAGTGTTGATATTATGAAACCGCCATTGATCCGTTTTGGCGACCGAAATCTTCACGCTCCGAACCTTCTTAGCCAGTTCCTTTACCGCGCAGCGGCCTTGCCGAAGATTTTCCTCCACTGCCGGCAATTCCCTTCGCGAAAGCAGGAAAGGGAAACCAAGACGCCCTGCCAAGACGTAAAAAACCGCCAAACGGCTTTGCCTTCCCGTTTGAAGCAAGCGATTGATCGGCTCGCTTCCTAGAAACGGCACGTCGCAAGCCAGAAAAACCATCCACTCTTCCTCAAAACACTGAAAAGCGGTTTGCACTCCGCCTAGTGGTCCCTTGTTGGGGAGCAAGTCTTCACGGATCACGCCGGCAGGCAAACCGGCACCGTAAGCCGCTCGAACCGACCAATCCACCAACGATCGACCCAACAAAAGAAGCGAGGCCTTATCTCGCCCCATCCGCCGGCTCTTCCCGCCGGCCAGAACAACAGCGCGAACTTTGCGCCGCCATTCGTCATTCCGTCGTCCGCAAAGATCTCCCGAATCTTGAGACTGCAACAGCAAATTCACACTAAAAAATTATCCCCGCCAAACAAACAAACCGCCAGACCGTGTTCTCCCAACACAAAAGCATGAAAAAACAGAAACGAACTCGACAAAGCCAAAAAAGATCGCGCAAAAACCGCTCAAAAGGAGAAAAATAAACCCTGTCAAAACCCCGGCCTCAATGCGCAACAGCCCGCCAACAAAGACTAACCGCCAACCATTTTGCCGGCAAGGCAAAATGGACGAAGAATTTTCCCATCCCAAATTTCTCTTTCCGGCCCTTTTTGTGTCAATCCATCCACCAATCGACCAACAACTAGCAATCGGCAAAGCAAAACTTCATGCCCGTTACAAATTCAACAGTCAACCCGTCCACAATAACCAATGAAACTTCCCCGCAAAACTAACCACTCCTTTTATCCCCTTTGGCTAAGCGACCGATAATTAGCATTTAACGGTTTACAATTCGAAAACAGCGAAGATCCCCACCTTATTGCGAAGTGAACGCCTAGCGATATGAACTTTCCCCATTCTTTTTGATTGGCTAACTCTAATATCAAAGACATCGATTCGGCAAGAAAGAGAATTCCGGGCAGAGACAGAACCAACGCCAACATCAACTTTTGCCGCTAGCGCCGCTAATACGCCGATGATTACCATTGTCAGCGCTAACAGCCGACTATTAACCACTTTTTGGTGGACTACGATAATCTATACGATCCCATTGAGAATTTGCTTCTTTAGCCGTTTGTTCTATTCTACCAATCTGCCTTCTTATTAGGTAAGAGCGGGCTGGATCAACAAATCCATCGGCGACTTTTATGCGCAAAGCGACAATAATTCTGGATCTCTCCTAATCAAAGAGCAGAGACTTACATCTCATTCTTAGCGGCAACACTAATGGCTTGGTGCGGGTTGTCGACCACAGAGCTATCATCCCCAAACTGGAGGAATACGCATTTGCGTTTGATTTGTTCGCTTTGGTTTTTGTAATTGTCCGCCGTCGTTTTCATAAGAAACTCCAAGCCCAAGCCTCCACTTTGTAGACTTGGTTTGGTGTTGGGGATTTTTGATGTTTGTGATGAGCGACAAAAACGACAAATCGCCCACGGCTTTGTAGTCAGGGATTTGTAGCTTCGCTCGTCTCTAACAAATAGTGATTGGCAAGGAACCACGGCTGGTGATTTGTAGACGGGTATTTGTGGGCGCTCGTCTTTGTGCCGAAAGAGCCAAGCGGCCGGTGCTTATTGAATTGTGGTTTGTGGCTATGGGATCATGGTTTTTGTGTTGGCTTAGTGAGCGTCAACAGCCAGGATTAGTGGACATCTACGGTCAATGGCTTGCGATTTGAAATTAGCGGCCAGCTGGTGATTTATCACTAAGCCGATGATCAGGAAATCACGCAGTTCTTATGTCGGCCTAGTCAGAGGATTGGGATGGGTGGTTGGTAGTTTACTAAGGACAAAATGACAAAGTTTTGTTTTTGTGAGTTAGGAAGCGGGGTTTTTGTTATGTGATTTGTAGTTGGGTTAGCGGTTATTATTTGCAGGAGGAGATCGGGTTTTTGGCTTTGCTTTAGGGATTTTTCAAAGTGGAGTTTTTTGTTTCGTAATGAGTGATAAATTTAGATTGTGAAAACATGCGCTAGTTGGGCGGATATCCGGGTTGATGGCGGACTTTCATCGGGGAGGATGCTGTCGCTTCGCGGTTTTGTGATTGGGTATGGGAAGATGTTGCTGCAGCGAGTTTCATAAACTCTTGCTGGCAGTGGACTTGGGGATCGTCGGCAAGGGACGGCGGACGGCGGTAACTTCCATCGGGTTGGAGGAAGCGGCTTTTGGTGTTGTCGGCCAGGCATCCGGCCAGGATTTCGTTGATGACGCGGTCTCTGAGTACGCCATCTTCGATGGGGAAGACGGTTTCGATTCGGTGGAAGAAGTTTCGGGGCATCCAATCGGCGCTTCCAATGTAAACTTTTGGGCGGCAGGCGTTTTCGAAGTAAAAAATCCGGCTGTGTTCGAGGAACTGTCCCACAATGCTTTTGACGGCGATGTTTTCGCTGAGGCCGGGCACGCCAGGCCTCAAGCAACAGATGCCGCGGATGATGAGTTGCGTTTGGACGCCGGATTGAGAGGCTCGGTAGAGTGCTTCGATCATTTCGCGGTCCACTAAGGCGTTCATTTTGGCAATGATGCGCGCCGGCAAGCCTTTTTGGGCGTTGGTCGTTTCTGTCTCCACTAGGGTCAACATTTTCCGATGCAGGTTGAACGGAGCGGCCAGGAGTTTTTTCATCGGTTGAAACTGACAAATGCCCGTCAGCAAGTTGAACAGGGCAGCCACGTCTTCGCCGAGGTCTTCGCGGGCGCTTAAGATGCCGAGGTCGGTGTAAAGGCGGGCGGTGGTAGGATTGTAGTTTCCCGTGGCTAGATGCACGTAGCGGCGAATTTGGTCGGCGTCGCGCCGCACAACCAGGCACATTTTGCAGTGAATTTTATAGCCAACCATGCCGTAAAGCACGTGGACGCCTTCTTCTTCTAGTTTGCGGGCGGAGCGGATGTTGTTGTCTTCGTCGAAGCGGGCCTTCAGTTCGATGACCACGGCGACTTGTTTGCCTTGGCGGGCGGCGGTTGTGAGGGCGCGAAAGATGCGTTCGTCCGAGCCGGAGCGGTAGAGGGTTTGTTTGATGGCCAAGACTTGCGGGTCGGCGGCGGCTTTTTCGATGAATTCGATCACGCTGGAGAATCTTTCGTAAGGATGATGGAGCAACACGTCGCGTTGGCGGAGACGTTCGAAGAAGTCATCGCAGCCGCGCAACGCGGGGACTTCGGCGGCCGCAAAGGATTCGTCGCGAAGTTCGGGCGAGTGTTCGTCCCTTCCAACTTCAATCAGAGGGGTGGGATCGATCGGTCCGTGGATTTCGTACACTTCGGCGGCCGACAACCCCAAATACCACGCTAGTTTGGCTTGGAGAGGCTTGGGGCAACTGGCGTCGATCTCTAGCCTCAAGGCCGCTCCTTTGCGGCGGTTGAAGAGTTCTTTCTCGACCGCTTTGAGCAGGTTGGCCGCTGATTCCTCGTCAATGTATAATTCGCTGTTGCGAGTGACCCGGAAACACCAACGGCCAAGGATGTGGTTACCGGGGAAAAGATCTCCCAATTGATTGAAAATTACTTCTTCCAGAAAGACAAACCGTCTTGCCTCGCCCTTTTGCGGCAGACGAACCAGTCTCGACAAAATTCCGGGAACTTGAACGATGGCCAATCGCCGCTCCTCGTGGCCGCGAGTGTTCACTTGCAGCTCGACGAGGATGTTCAAGCTTTTGTTGCGCAAATCGGGGAAGGGATGCGCCGGATCAATCCCCAGAGGGGTCAGCACGGAAGAAACTTGCTCAGCGTAGAACATGTCAAGCCATGCCGTTTCTTCGGCGTTCAGCTCATCCACTGCGCAGAATCGAATGCCGGCCGCCGCCAAGTCTGGCTGAATTTCCTCGCTCCAAGTCCGGTATTGATCCGAGACTATATTGCGCATTCGCGCCGCCGCTTCTCGCAAGGTTTCAGATGGAGTGTTGCCGTCCGGGCTGCGGCTGGAGACGTTGCTCTCTACTTGTTGCTTGAGACCGGCCACGCGCACTTCAAAAAATTCGTCCAGATTGGAGCTGACAATGCCCAGAAACTTGAGTCTTTCCAAGAGCGGGTTGGACGCGTCTTGCGCTTCTTCCAGCACGCGGCGGTTAAACTCCAGCCAGCTGAATTCTCGATTAATGAAATTCTTTGGTTCCACTTTCATAATCGCCGTCTAATTCTGGGAACAACTCCTTTATTCGCTGTTGGATTCGTTGAACCTCCGCTGCTGACATTGTCCGCCGTTGCGCCCGCCGCTCTAGGCCGTCCAAAAGCATTCGCCAATCTTCCAAAGAAGGATGCTTCAGCGGGCGCCACGTATCGAAACGTTTCTGGCGCTCGAAGAATCGCCAAACCTTGCGAACGCACTTGGCGTACACCTGCCGCGGACGGCCGTCTTCGAATTGTCCCTTCCACGCTATCTCGCCCTTGCCCATAGCATTTTTTCCATCGCCTCTTGCGCAAAGCCATCTTGCCCTATCCATGCCAGCGCAGTTTTTCCCGATTGACGTAATACATGCAACCCAACACCCGCATCATCACGATCCAAAAATAAAGCGAAGCCAACTCCGTCACCAGAATTCCAATCAAGCTCGGCAAATAATCCCCCAGCTGCATGCCTGCCCAACGAGCGCCGAGCAAAACGGCCCAAATCACGCAAGCCGCCAAATAATGCCCGAATACTTTGAGAATGGAAAGAATCACAAGCGCCGGGTTGAGGCCGCCCGTTATGGAATCTCCAAGAGAGACGCCCAGAAAACCCATCGGCAAATAAAACAAACCCAAACTCAAAACCGTCCAGCCAGCTTCGCTTCCCGCCGTCCAAAGCGTCACCAAACCCGGCCCCAAACACAGCGTCAGCAAGGCAACCAACTGCAGCAACGGCTCCAAAACATCCCGCCCGTCCGTCAAATCCGGCCAATCCGGCAAATCCTTCTCTCCTTCCGAAGACGCAACAACAACGCTCTTCAAATACGAAAATAAATAGCCAACGCCCACCACGCCCAGAAAAACAATCAAAAGCAATCCAATCATCCCCGCCGCAGGCGCGGCCGTTCCCATAAAACGAAGGATCGAAAAAAACAAAGCCCCGCCAAACAAAAATATCGCCCCGTTGGGATTGAGCGGATACCCAAACGCCTCCCCAACCCATACGGCAAAACCCTTTTCCTCAGCGGGATTCTGCGCCGCCAACCAATCTTGCGCCGTCTGACAACGACGTCTGCATTCCGGACAAAACCAAGCCGACTGCCCGCCCGCCTGAACGCACTTGAGATCGCTTCGGTCAAATTGAAGCTCGCAGGAAAGACAAAGAACCGTCCGCTCGCCAAACACCAAACCTTCCACCGCTTCTTCGGCCTCCGTTGCGCCGTCATTTGCCGCCGAATTTTCGTCGACCAAGCGAAGCTCGACTTCTCCCAAAACCAAAACATCGCCAATTTTCAAGCGCGCCTCGCTCACCAAATCGCCGTTCAGCAAAGTGCCTGCCGCCGAAACTCGATCCCAAACCGTGAACCCTTCCTCGCCCCAATCAATCTCACAATGAATCGCCGAAATGGAATCATGCTCCAAACAGAAATCGCCGGCCTCTCCGCTCCCCAAGCGGTTGACGCCGGGACGAAGTTTGTATTCCCGCCCTCGCAATGCCTTCGAAACCACCGTCAACTTCGCCATGCCGCCGCCTTTTTGTTCCCAATGATTCCAGCCAGAATACAATCCTCGCCCTCAATTTCAACGAGAATGCCGCCCATCCAAAAACCAAAACTCCGCCAAAAAACTGACTTTCAAATCTTTCCAGCGCTTTCCCAAACCCGCCAATCAGAAAAACCGAAAAAGTTGAAAATCTTACGTTCATGCTTGGGTTTTGATTTATTGAGCAGACCAGTAAGCGTTTGACGCGGCGATTCGCTATCGGGTCTCTCCGCTGAAATATCACAGTTTGGATATGCAACGCGTCGGGAGAGTCGGCATTGCCTTTCCTTGTTGGCTTCGGCGAACA
The DNA here is from genome assembly GCA_965203425.1 of Limisphaerales bacterium. GTDB lineage: Bacteria > Verrucomicrobiota > Verrucomicrobiia > Limisphaerales > AAA164-E04 > UBA2970. Next base: position 3,335,899 of record OZ241891.1, read on the forward strand.
GGCAGGAACTCGCGTGATTTGCTCCGCTTGGAAATGCCAATCGGCCTGGACGCGGGAGCAGTTTTCCCCAAAGGAGTGTCGAGCGGACAAAAGTCTCTCAATGGGTTTCCTGTTGCCTGAATAAAGGGTCAAACAAAGCCACAAAAGAGAAACTATGACCGAAGAATTCCAAATGGAAGAAACCGACAATCTGCTGGCAGGAGAATGGCGGCGTTGCCGGATGATGAAGTTCAAAATGGTTCGGGAAGATAATGTTAACGGACAAGCCCGATTGGTCGTAATTTTGTCGCCGCCGGAAGAGAAACGACGTTTCCTTTGCTGGCCGCCGGAACGCTACAAAGTTCCAGCAACCAAAGAAGAAACGCCGCAAGCAATTTTAGTTTAGGAGTTTAGAATTTAGAAATCAGAAGAAATAGAGAATTGCCATGAAAACATATAACATTCGTTTTGGAGACACGATTATGAGAAGAATGCACAAGACTCGAATCCGTTTTTTCCTGGCTATCGGACTGCTGGCCGCTATCCTTGCTCAACAAACTTCCATGGCGCAAACCACTCCGCCTCAGGGAGTGGGAGGCACCGTGAACAGCCCCGGCTACGTTCTCCACGGCCGAACAAAAAGAGTGGTTAACGAAATCCTCGACGCATTGGGACCGGGCATCACTCGCTACAACCAAGTCACCAACCTCGCCTAACATCAACAGCGTCACTTCCCTGTCCTTTTTTGGCGAAGTCTCAGAAAATTGGTCACCTCGCGCAGGTGACTTTGACGGTCTCGTCAACTTGCAAAGTCTGCGCATGAGATCTTTAAGCTTCAGATTGACCTCCTTGCCGGCGGGGATATTCAACAAGTTGGTTAATCTGCAAAGGCTGGACATTGAAGGAAATCCAGATTTGCAAGTGTTGTCTGATTTATTTGAGCCGTTGATCAGTTTGAGCAATTTGCATACTGATGTTCCTTTTTCGTTGCCAAAGTTGGCAGTTTCTCCCGGCTCCGTTCTCCATGGCCGGACGATGCAAGTAGCTGCTGCCATCCTGAATCAATTGCCCGGCATCACGCGAGTTAACCAAGTCACCAACCCTGCCCAACTTAGCGGCATTGCTTCTCTCAGCCTCTCCAACCTCCGACTTATTTCTGTGCGAGCAGATGACTTTGAAGGCCTCACCAACCTGCGAACGTTGAATTTACAAGACAATCGGTTGACCTCCTTGCCTGCGGGAATATTTGACGAGCTGGCCAACCTGCAAATGCTGAATTTACAAGGCAATCAGTTCTCTTTCTTGCCATCGGGAATATTTCACAACCTCCCTGATTCTCTGTCTACAAGTCTCAGAACACAGTATGCTCAGTACTTTCGAAGTCCATACATCTCTTTGTCCTCTTCTGCTTTAAGGATAAATGAACGAGGGAACCAGTTTTCACAAGAAGAAGTGTATGCCGAATTTCAAGTTCAACTGAGAAATGCTCCATATTCCGAAGACATTACCTTTGACTACACTACGCAAGACGGCACGGCAACCGCCGGCCAAGACTACATAGTCACCAGCGGCACCATCTCCAAAGTGGTTGGTTATAATAGTGTGGAGGGATTGATTGAGGGGAGTTCGGCGCAAGGCGAGGAGACTCTTGGTTTAGTCGGCTTTGGGACGCCGGCGGTTCGTTAGGAGCAAGTCTCATAATCTCCGCATTTTCTTTGATGACTGGAGAGCAAGAGCAATCTCAGAGAGGGAGGTGGCTATGGGGATTCATCGGGAGGCGGTGGAAGCTGGTTGGTGGCGGGCAAAAGGAGTTTCTTGGTTGTTTGGTTGGGGAAGAGTTGCGGGGGAGAAGAGGGGGGATCCATTCAAGGATTTCTCGCGGGCGCGCTCGGAGAAAGCCGTTCTAGCGAGAGCGAAGGCCGCGCCGCCGCGGCAAGCAGGGGGCGAGCTGCTGCGTTCAGCTAGGCCAGGGGCGTTTTGGCAAGCGGGTTGGGTTATTGGGAAGGGCAATCTAGGAGACTTGGAAGGTCGATATAGATATAGATGGGGATGCGGGAGAGGCATGAGAGTGCGGCTAGCGGCAGGAATATCCCGTCTTGCGCCTTGACTTCAACAACAACAACAACCTCCCCCCTCTCCTAGAATTCCGCACCACAACAGCGTTCGTTGCGTTAGCGGGGAAAATTCTTCTTGCTAGAATTGGATTAGGTTTTGCCGTTAGAAGATAGGGAACAATAAGGCGAGGGAAAGATATCGGATCAAACGCGGATTTGCGGTGGGAAGGAGCAGTGGAGGAAGAGCCGATACCGATGGCTTTGCCAGGACGGGAAGATGTCTGAATACGGGGCGTTGCTCGTCGAGAACTGTATTGACAGGTTGTTGAAGACGCTTGCCCTACCCGAAGAGACTAACAGGGACGCGAACTGGACGATTTCAGAGAGCCTGACCCGCACATGCTTTACAGCGACGTAATGCCCGCCAGAAACACTTTGCTGGCGAATGCGGCTTCAATGGTCACGAAATTACAACCTGACAGGTGCAGATGACGACGTCGCGACGGAGGTGTTGATTCCAAACGCTGTGCCGAGGCCTTGCTACGGCGTCAAAAGATTGAAGTCGCGGTCGGTCGAGTGAGCGTCTACGGCAACTACACCCCTCCCCCGCCGAAGAAGAGTAGCCCCCCAACCCCCAAGCTTTTTTGTTTTGCCTTTTCCCTAGAATCGATTAAAATCCGCGTTTTTTATGGAATCAAAGATAGAAGCGATGGAGAGTTAGAAAACGATAATTGCGCTGGTCGTCGCCTGCTTTGCGGGTGGATTAGAGGAAAACCACGGCGCAGGAAACGCTTGAAATTCAACATACCGATTCCAGCGGCACTGTTTACAGTACATCGGTAGCGAAAAATGTTGAGTCCTTGAGTTTTACCAATCAGCCAATAACGAGCCTAACCTTGCCTGAAGGCTTATCGAATTTGATGAGCATCTTGCTATATGACCTATTGGAAGCCGATAAGCAGTGGTTCTATCCGAAAGAACTGCTTGTGCCTCACGGGATGAACACGGATAATTTGAAAATAGGCGTGGCGGCTGTCGGTGAGAGGAGTCAGTGGATTTCAATCGAAGAAAGAGAATCCACTTCTTTTCCTTTTTCTTATCCTTTCAGCATTAAGTATTACAAGCGCTCTTCCAGTCCTGCCGAGTTTTTCTGAGTGAAGCAGGATTGAGGATATGAAAGAAACCGAAAAGGAAGAGTTGGTGACGTATGCGACGCGCTTTTATCGGGTAGAGGCGACGGTGTATTATGAGGAAGTGGAAGTGAACGGTGTATTCCCGCTTCGACGGACGAGATTGACGACAATCAAAAGGCGGATTCCTCGCGGCGTAGAGAAAGAAAGGAGCAAGAGCAGGAGTTCCGTTCATCACTGGATAGCAGCGCAAGAACGGGCGCAGTATCATAGTCGTTGAAGGCTCTTTGAGAAAGCGTTTGTCCGCCAACAAACAGATCGGAATCCTCCGTATTGCCGGCCCAGATTTCTCGCGCGACGTTTGGAAAGGAACGGATGGTTAATTTGATCTTTGATAACACGAAGCCCATGATTGCTCTCGTTTATGCTTGCTGTCAAGGCTACCATCTAAGAATTTGTTCAGAGGTCTTTAATGCGAAGAAACGAGAAGTCAATGTGGAAGCGTCTCTACCGGACAAAACCGATCGGCGGGAATATGGCATAAAAGAAGGGAATCGAAGAATCTACGAGAGAGTAAAACACCCAACCGCTGATCTTAATAAACTTCAAGATGGCTTTACCAAAATTGCCGCTAAAAGCAAGATTCTTGGGAAAAGGACAACGTCAGCAGGACCGATACAAACTAAAATAAAAAACGAATGTTTTGCCATACTGCAGGACTGACTCTCCACCCCCGCGCTATTTCTGTAATTTTAGAATACTTTTTGATTCTCCAGTTCTCTTCGATTTTGTTTAATGCTTTATTCCCTCTGAAAATATTTCGTCCAGTAATCGTTCAGCATCGTCGACTTCCTCTGTGATATTAGACGCACTGTTGTTATTTCTTATGTGGTCATAAAAAGGTGCCGCGCTGTGAAGACTAACATGTTGCCGACTAGGGATTGATGTGAAACTAGAAAGAGCAAAAGCAAGGATGTCGGGAAAATAAAAGAGAAAACTAAAAGATTGAGTATTCAGCATGGCAATGCTCGAGGGCGAATGTTCATTGAGGGAAAATCCTGGCGCGCGAATAGGCCGTGGAAACTTCGACGGGTTTGAAAAAGATTCTGCAGGCAAAGGGGAGCTGGAAGCGTCTATCTCTCTCACTGCATCACTGAGTTCTTTGCGGGTGAACTGGGTTGGGGCCTCCCTGCTCCGAAGGGCTAGCGCGTAGACCTTCATTCCGGTTTATAGACCGAGCCTTTTCACTTTTTCTAGGCTTTTTTATATCTTTCTTCGATCAATTTTCGTGAGGCATAAAGATCGTCAAGATCGCTTTCTATTTCGCTGGTGTCGGTGATGTATTTTCCAACAGTCAGTTTTTCTAAACAGTTCGCATTGCGCTGATATGATTGACTTTCTTCTATTAAATACCGCTATCGCTCTTTTGTAGAAATCCAGTTGCATTGATGATTGGAAGTATCTCTGGCCTGCATACCAGTGCAATTCACTTATTAGGGGGTTGAGTTGTTTTATGTCTTCGTCCATTCCGTCAGCGGCGTTTACATAAGCTTGCCTTACGTTCTCTTTTACATGTTCAGGCAAGTTCTCGTCGTTAAACACATCATCTATTTGTGTATCCTCCCATTCAGGTTTGTTTTGAATCGTGTGAGCTGGTTTCTGGGAAATCTTCCAAATGTGCGCCAAAATTAATGCGCACGCGCCTAGCGTGATTCCCAATGTTGTTATTATTGTCTTGTTCATCTTCAATTCGCTCCTTCCCGTTCCTGCCGCTTCATATTAGATCCAAACAACGCCTCCACGGCTGATCGATCGTGGATGCCGGTAGTCGATCAAGAAGTCATGCTGGTCTCTGGCTTTTACGTCGTCTATTTTAGCGTTGTGATCGGCAAGGCTACTGCTCACTACCGCATCCCATCCGCTGTCTTTTTTATGGCGGGCGATGAACATGTAATTTACAGTTGGTGTTTCCATATCTAGATTCTGCATTTCTCTGCTCTTATTTGCAAGTTTATTTTGCGTTGTTGTCGGTCTTGGCGGACTCCTCTCGTTGTGTAGGGTCTTCTATATCCTCCAAGGATCCAATAGGTGACAAGGCGCTGCGGACGCGGGGGAGGGTTGTTTGTTTAGAATTTTCGTAGGGTTTTGGGTTTTAGCGAAAGAAGGCGTTGTGGGCGGCGCTAAGGGCAGTTTCGCTTTGAGATAGGGCAACGATGACGGAGAGTTTGATTTCGCTGGTGGAGATCATGTCGATGTTGACGTTTTGCTCGGCGAGGGCTTGGAAGAGTTTGGCGGCGATGCCGGAGTGGCTTTTCATGCCGACGCCGACGATGGAAAGTTTGCCGATTTCTTTTTGGTGAAGGGCTTGGGTGAATCCGATTTTTGGGGCGAGGGAGTGGATGATGGTTTGGGTTTGGGGCAGGTCGGCTCGGTCGATGGTGAAGGAAAGGTCGGTGGTTGGTTTTGGTCCGTGGCCGACGTTTTGGACGATCATGTCGACGTTGACGGAGGCTTGGTGGAGGGCTTGGAAGATTTGGGCGGCGACGCCGGGTTGGTCGGGAACGCCGAGGAGGGTGATTTTGGCTTGGTTTTTGTCGAGGGAGATGCCTCGGACGACGACGTGTTCCATGTTGGCGGTTTCTTCTTTCACGATGGTTCCGGGATTGTAGTTGAGGCTGGATCGGATTTCAAAGGGGACGCGGAATTTTTTGGCGAATTCAACAGATCGGCTTTGCATAACTTTGGCGCCCGCGCTGGAGAGTTCAAGCATTTCGTCATAAGAGATTTCTTGGAGTTTTTTGGCTTGGGGGAGGATGCGGGGGTCGGCGGTGTAGACGCCGTCGACGTCGGTGTAGATTTGGCAGAGATCGGCGCGGACGGCGGAGGCGATGGCGATGGCGGTGAGGTCGGAGCCGCCGCGGCCGAGTGTGGTGAGGCGTCCGTCTTGGGTTTGTCCTTGGAAGCCGGCGATGATGACGACGTGGTCGGCGTCAAGGAGTTGGTGGACTTGTTTTGGGGTGATGTTTTGGATTCGGGCTTTGGTGTGGATGCTGTCGGTTTGGATGCCGGCTTGGGCGCCGGTGAGGGAGACGGCGGAGATGTTTAAGGCTTGGAGGGCGATGGCGGTGAGGGCGATGGTAGTTTGTTCGCCGGTGGTGAGCAACATGTCCATTTCGCGTTCTGGGGGTTGTTGCAAAGGGGCGCAGACGCTTTTGGCAAGGCGGATGAGGCGGTCGGTGGCGCCGCTCATGGCGGAGACAACGACAATGACTTGGTCGCCTTGGCGGCGGTGTTCGGCGACGCGGCGGGCGACGTTTTTGATGCGTTCGGCGTTGGCGACGGAGGTGCCGCCGTATTTTTGAACGATGAGGGCCATTGTTGCGGAGGCAGGGGAAACGGGTTTGACGTTTACATGCCGAGGGTTTTTATGAGGGCGGCGGCGTTGGGCGGGACGAGTTCTGGTTCTTTGCCGGAGGCGGCGAGGGCGCAGTCGGGGTCTTTGAGTCCGTGTCCGGTCATGGTTGCGGTGACAAGACTGCCTTCGGGGATGTGGCCGTTGCGGACGCTTTGGATAAAGCCGGCTAGGGGGGCGGCGCAGGCGGGCTCAACGAAGACGCCGTCGGTTTGGGCGATTTTTCGGTAGGCGTGGAGGATTTCGTCGTCGGTAACTTTGGCGATGAGGCCTCCGGACTCTTGAGCGGCTTGGACGGCTCCGTTCCAGCCGGCGGGGTTGCCGATTTGTATGGCAGAGGCGACGGTTTTTGGTTTTTCGACGGGACGACCGTCTACGATGGGAGCGGCGCCGGCGGCTTGAAAGCCGTACATTTTGGGTTTTTGCTTTGTGCGGCGGCGGCGAAAATATTCTTGGAAGCCTTGCCAGTAGGCGGCGATGTTGCCGGCGTTGCCGACGGGCAGAAGGTGAAAGTCCGGCGCTCTGCCGAGTTGGTCGCAGATTTCGAAGGCGGCGGTTTTTTGGCCTTGGATGCGGACGGGGTTGATGCTGTTGACAATTTCAACAGGAGCAATGGCGGCAAGTTCGCGGACAAGGCGCAGGGCGACGTCGAAGTTGCCGTCGACGGCGATGGTTTGGGCGCCATAGATGAGGGCTTGGGAGAGTTTGCCCATGGCGATGTTGCCGTGAGGCAGGACGACGACGCATTTGAGTTTGGCGCGGGCGGCGTAGGCGGCGGCGGAAGCGGAGGTGTTGCCGGTGCTGGCGCAGACGACGGCTTGGGCGCCTTTTTCGCAGGCTTTGCTGATGGCGACGGTCATGCCTCGGTCTTTGAACGATGCGGTGGGGTTTAGTCCTTCGTATTTGAGGTAGAGATTGCACTTGGCACCGACGGCTTCCGCAAAGTTGTGCGCCGGAACTAAGGGCGTGTTGCCTTCGCACAAGGAGATGATCGGTGTGGATTCCGAAACGGGAAGAAATTCGGCGTAGCGCGAAATAACGCCTTGCCAGCGAGAGGGCGCGTGGAGTGGGGGGGCGGACATGGTCAGTGAAAGTGTTCGGCGCGAATCATTTTTGGAGGAGATTTAACGACGCTTAAACGGCGAATTTCTTCCAATGCTTGAAGCATTTCACCTGCGGCGGCGTCGTGGATCATGAGGATCAAGGGAACGGCGGCGCCTTCGTGTCCTTCCGGCTGGACGATGGAGGAGATTCCGATGTTTCGACAGGCAAGCACGTTAGAAATTTGGGCCATAGTACCGGGTTTGTCCACAACGGTGAGGCGGAGATAGTATTCGCTGACGGATTCTTCCCACGGGATGACTTGCCCTTTCAAAGCGTGAAGGGAAAAGGGAGAGACGCGGGGAGTTGAATGTAGCCTGTAGTCTAAGACGGCGGCGGCAATGTCGCTCAAGACGGCGCTGGCGGTGGCGTCCTGTCCGGCGCCCCGTCCGTAGTAAAGTGTTTCGCCCGCCACGTCGCCCTGAACGAAGACAGCGTTGAAGACGCTGCGGACGCTGGCCAAAACGTGAGAGCGGGGAATGAGCGCGGGGCCGACGGACACCTGAATTTGAGGGCAATCGGCTGAACGGACGGAGGATGAAAGCAAGCAGACAGAGGCCAAAAGTTTGATTTTGTAGCCGAGCCGGGCGGCGAACTCGATGTCTAGCCGGGAAATTTGTCGAATGCCTTCCACGTGAATCCATTCAGGGCGCACCCAAAAACCGTGCGCCAGCGAGGCAAGAATGCCCGCTTTGTGCATGGCGTCCAGGCCATCCACGTCCAAAGAGGCGTTGGACTCAGCGTAGCCTTTTTTTTGGGCTTCGGCCAAAACGGCGTCAAAATCGCCTCCGTCCTCTTCCATTCGGGTAAGGATGTAGTTGCAAGTTCCATTGAGGATGCCGTAAATGCGGCGGAAACGGTTGCCCGCCAAACTTTCTCGCAATACTTTGATAATTGGAATGCCGCCGCCGACGCTGGCTTCGTAGTAAAGTCCGGCGCCGTTAGACTCCGCCATTGCGAAGAGAGATTCCCCGTGTTCGGACAGCAAGGCTTTATTGGCGGTGACTACGGGCTTGCCGAGGCAAAGGGCAGTTTCCACAGCGGACTTGGCGACGGATGTCCCTCCAATCAGTTCGACGACGACGTCGGTGTTGGGATCGTGGACGGCCGCTTCCCAATCGACGCTAACTAGGCGGTCGGGAAACCGAATCGAGCGCTGTTTGCCGGGATGACGGACGACGATGTGATTGACCCCAAGGCGGACGCCGATCCGAGCGGCGAGAAGGGATCCGTTGCGACGAATCGCCCGGAACACGCCGCCGCCGACTGTTCCGCCTCCAAGGATGGCCACGTTCAACCGCCTCATATAAGAAAGAAAGATTGCCCAGAAACGTTGCTCCCGACAAACCAAAATTGCAACCATGCCAAGAGTGCCGAAGTTGCCGGAACGGCGGCGCAGAAGCAATTTGCCCGGCTGAATGCTGAATTCTGGCGCTGGTCGTTCAAATCGAGTCGCAAAATTCGACGCCATTTTCTCGCCAACCACTCCGCCGTTCGACGGTATTTTGACTGCGCTGTTGATCCTCAAGGAAGCGGAGAAGAATCAAATTTATTAAATTCGCAGAAGATTTGCGGGCGAGTGCAAGGAAGTTTTCCAAGCGCAACTTGTTTGCCGCGCAAGGATTTTGCGACGGGAAAAACAGATTCGCAACCGGCGGAGGCGATTTTATCGGCATTTTTTCGATAAGCGGCGTTAGCGCTTTCTTTCAAGTCTTCCGGCTGTTTGCGGGGCGGCTTTTTTGGGGAAACCCAAAAACGCCTCGCGCTTTGATTTGTTTGACGATGTCTGGCGGAACGGCGTTTTCCCAGTCGCCGTTGTCGTTTCGGATGCCGTCATGAATTTCCTGGTGGATGATTCCAACGCAGGATTCTTGGAAATTGCGCAGGCACTCGATGCGGTTGCTTTCGTAGAGGTGAGCGTAGAGGTGCCGGAGGTGGGGCGCTACTTGAAGATTTTCGGCGGTGAGGATTTTGCCGGACGGATTTCTGGTGGGATAGGCGTAAATCTTCAAGTCGTTTTTGAACATCCGCCCGAAGGATTCAAGAATGCCGCCGGAAAGGTCGGCGTAGTATTTTTCTTCAAACAGTTCTTGGAGGTTGGGCAGACCGAGAACGAGCCCCACCATTTTGTCGGTGTAGCGAAAGAGGTAGCCGGCCAGCCGATAGTATCGGAAGTAGTTGGAGATCAGGACGGGATGGCCGAGCGTGGCCAAGATGTCGGCGCGATCCAAAAAGTCTTGCGAGTCCAAGTTAGAGGAGGATTCTTCTGGCAGGCGGTCTTCTTGGATTTTGGCGACTTGTTCCAGCGCGAAGGTCACCGCGTCCTTCATGTTCATTTCGAAGAGAACAATCGGCTCTTCTCCGGCGTTTCCCGGCTCTTTTTGGAAGCGTTCTCTGCCGCATTCCAGCATGTCAAGGTGCATTTTGGAAGGCGGACAAAAAGAGCCTCGCTCCAGCAGAATGGGCCTTTTGTAGAGGACTTCGGCCGGTTGCACCACTTCCCCGCCGGCGGTGAACATAGCGGCTTGGGTGAGACCGAGTTGGACGAGTTTGAGCGCCATCAGACGGTTGTCGATTCCCGGAAAGGCCGGCCCCGTCATTTTAATCATGTCAATCTCGATGCGCTTGCGCGTTAGGCCATCCAGCAGGGAGCGGATCAAGGCGTCGGGACGGGAAAAGAGTTTTGCGGCAGCGTAAATCAAATTCACGCCGACCAAACCAAGGGCGTCCTGCTGCTGAAAGTTTTCGGGGTCCAACAGCCGGGCATGAATAATGACCCGCGAAGGCTTGGCTCGCGGTTCGTGTTGAAATTGCACGCCCATCCAGCCGTGGGCGTCCGACCTTCGGCGGAAACTCTTCGCCGCAACGGTATTGGCAAAGGCGAAGAAGCGGGAAGACTCTCCTCGTTTTTGGTCGAGCCGTTCAATCAACAGATTAAATTCATGGCTCAGCATCGTGGTAAGCCGCTGGCGGCTCACATAACGCTCTGCGGAGCCGTAAATGGCGTCGCTGAACTGCATGTCGTAGGCCGACATGGTTTTTGCGATGCTGCCCGAAGCGCCGCCGACGCGAAAGAACCAGCGGGCGACTTCTTGCCCGGCGCCAATTTCTACAAGCGTGCCGTAAACGGCGTTGTCCAGATTCAGCTGAAATGCTTTTTGTGAAGTGTCGAGATTCTCCATGTCCAACATTTCGCTCGTCCTTTGCAGTTTTGACAACAATTTGATCTTCCGTCTTGGAAGGAGGAAAATCCAGCAATGGCCGCGCTTTGTCAATAACGTTTGCCTTGGAATCCGCTGTAGCGAAGTTTCTCGACAATGGAAGAAAAAATCCTAATCATGAGTGGACAGATGCCAAACGGCAAAAACGACGACATAAATAAACACTTCTCGCAACTGGGACAGCGCACGGAACCTCCGCCCATCTTGTGGCTTATGCGACAAGCGCTCCAGAAGCCGGACTTGATCTCCTTTGCGGCCGGGTTCACAGACAATTCGACTCTTCCCTTCGGAGAAATCCAACGGCTGATGGAGAAAATCCTCCGTGAGCCAAAGCAAGCACGCGCCGCCCTCCAATACGGCACTAACGAGGGAGACGAACGGCTAAGATCGCTTACCGCCGCCCGAATCGCCGCCTTGGACGGCCGCTCCGCTCAATCCAGCGAGGCAAACTCCGTCATCATCACCCACGGTTCACAGCAGTTGCTTTACATGCTGACCGAGGCGCTCTGTGATCCCGGCGACGTCATTCTTATTGAAGACCCGACCTATTTCGTTTTCCTCGGCATCATGCAAAGCCGTGGAATTGAAGCGCGTAGCGTTCGCATGGAATCCGATGGCCTTTCTATTGAGTCTCTCGAACGCGTTCTCCAAACGCTGTGCCGCGACGGGCAAATTCAGCGGTTAAAACTCCTTTATTCCATCACATACTTCCAAAATCCCACCGGAATCACGACCAGCCTGAAAAAGAAGCAAGCGGCAGCTGAACTCCTCCGCCGTTATGAACTCCAAGCCGGACACCCCGTCTATTATGTGGAAGACGCCGCTTATCGAGAACTCCGCTTCCCCAATTTTCAGCCGCCTCCTTCGTTACTTGTGAACGCAGACCTTCGGGAGCGAGTCATTTACACCGGCACATACAGCAAACCCTTCGCCGCAGGCATTCGAATCGGCTTCGGCCTGCTCCCGTCAGAACTCCGCAAAGTCCTCTTGAACATCAAAGGCAATCACGACTTCGGCACGGCGCACCTGTTGCAGAAAATCCTGGCCGCAGCGCTGTCCCCAAAGAACCACGCCGAAGATGAAAAACAAAGTTCCTGCGTCTACACCGACCATTTGGCAAAAATTACCGAACAATACGCCCAAAAAGGGCAGGCTATGTTCGACGCCGTTCAAGAGCATTTCCCAGCAGCGCAAACCACAACCTCAGCCCCCCAAGGAGGCCTTTGTCTTTGGACTGAGCTGCCTCAAAAAATCAAAACAGGACCCCAAACCGCCTTCTTTCAAGAAGTTTTGGAAAACGGCGTCCTTTACGTCCCCGGCGAATATGCCTATGCAAACGATCCCGTCCGCCCCAAACCAAGCTCCGAAATGCGCCTCAGCTTCGGCAATGCCCCTATCGAACAAATCAAAACCGGCATAGAGAAGCTGGGAAAAATCATCCGCCGACAATGTTCCTAACCGCAAAAAAGAGCCGATCCTACCTAAAAAAACAAAAAATTAGGAAAAAAGTACTAAAAATCCTTGGCATCGCGCCAGAGTCGTTCAAAATAACCGAAATATTTTTGTGAATTAAGGTTGACAAAGTTGAGAAAATCGACAGAGTTGCAACGCAGATAACGAACTAAAAAAAGAAAGTAGCAGTGTTTATGAAAACAGCATCGACAGCAAAGTTGTTAGCGTTCATCGCTAGCGTGGGAGTTGCGTTCAATGCGCAAGCGCAACAAACAATCTATTCAAATGATTCAGATCCGCTAGGGGATCTCGCTTTTGAACCTACGGAATTTGGCGATGAAATCGCCTTTGGGTCCGGATGGGAGGAGAATTACATCCTAAGCGGCATCGGATTGGAGTATCACACCTCCGAAGTCGCCGGTTCGATGGTGATCCGAGTTCGGCAGAATAACGGCCCCGTCGTTTCCGGTTTGGCTTTTACCTATCAACCGGGAACCATCCTCTACGAAAGCGGTCCTATTCCGCTTGGAATAGCCTTTGATCCTGATAACAATCCGGATGTGCTGAGTCCGGGCTCCGGGTTATTAGTAATCGAGGGCGACGATATTACCCCGGCCATTTTGCCCAATCGAGTAACCGTAACGGTTGAATTCAGAGACTTGAACGAAGGACAAACAGTCGGCATCCTCACAAGAAATCCGCCAACCACTGGCCAAAGCTCAAACGATATTTGGGTTAGTAGCCAAGACGATGAAGGCAACGTCAGCTGGAATTTGGCACAAAATGCTGGCACGGGAAACTTCGCCCTTGAGATTACCGCCGTCCCCGAACCGAGCTCAATCTTGCTCTCGCTTTTGGGAGGCGCCGCATTCTTCCTGTTGCGCCGAAGGAAGTAAATCAAACTAACCGTTCTCCGAATTTCTTTGAAACCGCCGTGCTTCCTTTTCAGCGCGGCGGTTTTTTTCAAGCGGTTGCCGAAACGGTGGAAAAGATTATCTCGCCAGACTTGGCGCCGGCAATGGCGGATTTTACCCGATTTTGAAGCAGAGCTTTTGGATTTTCTTCCTGCCGAAACTGCTCTGCAGACGTTCGAGGATTTCTTTTTGCCTGTAGCGGACGATTTCGTGCAGCCAAACGTTGCTGTCCACTTTTATGAAGAGAGTGCCGTTGCGAAAACCAACGGGGCCGGCGTGAGCGGCAACGGTTGGATCCATGGATTCGGCCCAGACGCGAAGGATTTCTGTTTCTGATTGTCTCTGCTTGAATTTCAGCTTTTTCACCAAAGCGCGAGTCAAGTCTTGCAAGGTTTGCGGCCGGTATCGCAAAGGAACTTCGGATTCAGAGGGATGCACGCCCCGCCAATTGGCCAAAGTCCTCGCCTTGCCCGCATAAGAAGCATCAGGCGCGGGAGGAGAGTTGATTGGACAAGATTTAGGACGGTTGTTCATCAATGACCAAAACGCCGTGGGCAGGCAAGTCGTAGGCGCCCTGAAAGGTGGTGCCGGTGAGAAAATCGTGGACCGGCTTGTAAAATTGAAGCCGAACGGACGAATTTTGGTGATTCAATAAAAAGTAAATTTTGATGCCTTCTTTTTGCCTCAGGCTTACTTCGATGCCTTCCGGCACTTTGAGAAGTCCGGTCAGGCCGTTGAGTTGCCGCAGCCAGTTGATCAAGTCGAGGTAGAAGAATCGATGGCTCATGGTGCCGATGTAAATCGCGCGGCCGAGTCCAAAGGTGTTAATCGTCAAGGCGGGTTTGCCCGCGTAAAAATCTTTGGCAAACGTGGCCAGGACTTCGCATTCCTTGGGTTCGATAACGTCGCACCAGAGTTGCGCCGGATGCAGATGGGTTGTTGGAAAAGCGCCTCTCATGTTCAGGTGATTTTCTTCTGCAAGAGGAATCGGATCGAATTCAACCACTTCCAAACCGAACAGATCGGTTAGGTTGAGCGGCATTCCGTCGCGGGGCGCAATATGGTGTTCGTCCACGAGTCCGGTGTTGAATGTGCCGACGAGGGTGCCTCCGCTTTGAACGTACAACTTTAAATGGTCCGCTTCTCCCCAAGCAAGCTGATGAAGCGAAGGGGCCACCACGAGTTTGTATTTTGAGAGATCGTCGGTTGGCCGGGCGAAGTCGACGGGAATGTTGCGGTCATGAAACGCGCTGTAAAAGCGGAGCATGTGATCCCAAAGTTGAAAGTGGCGGGTCGGCTGCATCTTCTGTTTGAGAGTCCACGCATTGTCGTGAGTGTAGAGAATGCAGGTCTCGGCCACAACTTTTGTCCCTTGAATAGCGGGGCTTAGAAGTTTCAACTCTTCGCCGATTTGGCTGACTTCTCGATAGGTTCGATTATCTCCGTCGCCGCGGTGATTGAGCACGCCTCCGTAGAATTTTTCCGAGCCAATTCGCGGCTGCCTCCAAAAGAAATAGAGAACGCCGTCGCTGCCTCGCGAGATTAGTTGATAGGTGAACAGCCGAACCACTCCGGGACGAACCAGAGAATTGACTTCCTGCCAATTGACGTTGCCCGCTTTTTGTTCCATAACCCAAAAGCCGTAGTCGCTTCCGTCCGGCGTTTTGACGTTTCGCTTCTTCAACGATCGGAGGATGTCGATTTCCATAGCGTTAACGGCGGCTTTGGATTTGATGGTGGCGTAGCTGTCCAGAGACACAAAATCCAGTTGTTCGGCCACGTCGAAGTGGTCGTAGTGTCTGGACAACGCCCGCATCATCGTTGTGACGGGAATGTTCGGGGTCAGTTCCTTGAGGAGCGCGGACTGCATTCGAATGAAGGCCACGATGGTGTCGCTGGAAAACCGCATCCAGTCAAGCACTAGGGCCGGATTATGCACCGTGGGCGCCGCTTGTGGCATGGGAACGTCTTCCCATCGGCTGACGATTTGCCCCCAGAACCGGGTTCCCATAAGTTCGTTTAGGCGGGCAATGGACTCTTTTTCATCCTTGTCTTCCTCGCGCGAGTATTTTGCTTTGAGCCAAGCGTGCCAGTCTCTTTTGGTTTCTTCGTTGAAGGAGAATTCGGTTGTGTGGCCTCCAATGCCAGAATCAATCTGCCAAGCGATCAACTGCTCGTGTTTCCCCAGCTTGGAGGCCATTGCCTGAACAATTTTTCGGCAGTAATCCCAAAACAGGTCGCTGTTGTAGCAAACAGCGTGACGAGTGCCTTCGTGGAGGGGAAGCCCGCGCTCGTCAATGGGAAGGATTTCCGGGTGTTTCTGAGCCAGCCAAATCGGAGGCGCGGCCGTGGGCGTGGTCAAGACGACGTCAATGTTATGGGCTTTCATCACGTCCATGAGGCGCCACAACCAATCAAATTCGAAGCGGCCTTCCTCCGGCTCGCACAAGCCCCAAATGTATTCGCCAACGCGGATGACGTTCACGTTGGCGGCGGCCATCATTTCGGCGTCTTTCTCCCAGCGCTTTTCCGGGTTTTCCGCGTCCCCGTCATAAGGATAAACCCAATGTTCCGGATGATAATCCACTCCAAAATACATAGTCCTAGCAAAAGTTGAAAACCGACACTCACTCTAAGGCATCCACAAAGAAACCGCAACGCCAATCTTCAAGAAGACGCAAAGCGAAAAGCCGCTTTTTCACGGCACTTTCGCCGCCGGACACTCTTTTGAAGATATTTTTGAATTTTGAGGAAATTCTCTTGCGATTCGAGATTTTGACTGGGTAAATTGTCTTTGGTTTTCAACAAGCCGTTTCAAGCCGGCCAACGGAGGCTTTTTGAACGGTGGAACGATCCCAAAGGAATATGAACACCATCGCCGATTTAAAAACCGTCCAGTCCGACGTGAAAAAGATTGTAGAAGCCCAACTTGAGGATACCGGCGGGCTTCTTCGCTTGGCGCCCTGTTGGGTGCCTCGCTCCTTTCTGCAACCCGGCAAGAGGCTCAAACTGCATCCTGACGACCTCTATGCCTACGGTTTGCATCGCGGAGGGATTGACGAACGCTGGTTTGCCTCGACAACCCCGGCGGCGAACGAAAACCGAACTCCGGACGAAGGCTTGAGCTACGTGGTCGTCGGCAAAGAACGGTTCACTCTCCGCCAAGCCGTTCAAGAATCGGGCGCAGACTTGATCGGGGAGCGCATTTGGAATCAATACGGAAAATGGCCCGTTTATTCCAAATTTTTCGACAACATGGGACCCATCCCGCATCACATGCATCAATCAGAGAAGTGGGCCAAACTAGTGGGGCAGGAAGGCAAGCCCGAATCCTATTACTTCCCGCCGCAGCACAACAACGTCGGCAACAACTTCCCCTACACCTTCATGGGGCTCGAACCCGGAACGACCAAGCAACAAGTTAAAAATTGCCTGCAACATTGGAATCGAGGCGACAACGGAATACTCGACTTGTCCAGAGCCTATCACCTCAAGCCGGGAACGGGATGGTTGATCGGCCCGGGCATTTTGCATGCGCCGGGCTCTCTTTGCACTTACGAGCCGCAGTGGGGATCCGACGTCTTTGGAATGTTTCAGTCCCTGGTGGAAGGCAGAGAGGTTCCCTGGGATCTTTTGGTAAAAGACATGCCGCCGGACAGACATCAAGACCTAGACTTCATCATCGACCAGCTCGATTGGGAGGCCAACATAGACCCGGCCTTCAAAGACAATCACTACTTGGAACCTGTGCCGGCGGCGAATTCAGCGGGCGAGGAATGGGAAGACCGTTGGATCGTTTACGGAAAAATCAACGGCAAACAGTACTTCACCGCCAAAGAACTAATCCTCGCTCCCGGAAGCAAGTGCGTCATCCAAGACCAAGGCGCATACGGTTTGATCGTGACGCAGGGCAAAGGCAAAATGAACAATCTCACTTTGGATTGCCCGAAGCTAATCCGCTTTCACGAGTTGACCGAAGATGAAGTGTTCTGCACCGAGAACGCCGCTAAAGCCGGCGTCACCTTCGAAAACACAAGCCGGGTGGAGACTCTGGTCGTGTTGCGCTACTTCGGGCCGGACGCAAACCCAGAGGCGCCGCAGCAGGGAGACCATCGCCTCTGAATCTTTCCCAATTTCAAGAGAGAAAAGAGCCATCCAAAAGAAGCGCGGGAAAGGATTGACATTGTATTGGCCCTCGGCTAAATTTAAAGCTTATGACTGAAACCACCAAGAAAACCGAAGACGCCGGCAAATCTCCCTCGGATGCGTCGAAAGTTCAACCGAAGAAAGAAACGGTTCGAATCAACCTGCCGCCAAAGCCTACAGCGGCGCCAACGGTAAAGATTCCTGCGCCGTCGCCGGCTATCGGCGCGCGGCCAGCCCCATCATCAGCCCCGACAACGCAGACTTCCCGCACGGCGGCGGCAACCCAGAAACTGCCCGCAGCGCCCTCCGCGGTTCCCAGAAGAGCGTCCGTTCCTTCCGCTCCGCCTCGTTCGGCTCCGTCCATGGCGCCTCGCCGCGCTTCCCGATCCGCGCCTGCGATTAGCGGCCTCGACAAAGGTCTGGCCATTACCGCCGTTGTCTTGTTAGCGTTCGTGGTGGCTCAGTTGTTTTGGATCGGAATGTAGAGTGCAGACCGATAAAATTGGCGCATCGCCGACTGATCGTGGATTCTTCAGATTTTTAGATACTGATTAAATCGAAAACGACAGAGAGAAACTTCCATTCAAAAATGGCATCAGAACATATTGTTGATTTGAATTCGCAAAACTTTGAAACCGAAGTTTTGAAATCGGAAACGCCCGTGCTGGTTGATTTTTGGGCCCAATGGTGCGGCCCGTGCAAAATGCTGTCGCCGATTCTCGATGAGTTAGCCGGCGAATACGAAGGAAAAGTAAAAATCGGCAAGGTTGACGTCGACACCAACCAAGAACTTTCCGCGCAATATTCCGTTCTGTCCATCCCCACCCTCCTAATTTTCAAAGACGGAAAAGTTCAAGAGCAACACGTAGGACTCAAAGGCAAGCCAGAACTCAAAAAATCCCTAGACGCCTCCCTCGCTTGACCGCCCATTCAAAGGCGCAACGAAAAAAGGATAAAGAACATGGCCGATATGGACACCGAACCCATAACCCAAGACGAGGCAGTAGAGTCCTGCAACCTTTGCAAAGAACCGCAATTCTTTAGAAAGGCCATCATCATAGGCTGCGCAATGTGCATTTCCATTGCCTCAACCGCCCAACAACTCGAAGGAAGAACGCTGTTCCTGAAAATAGCGGATAAGGAAGCGAAAGAATTCACCCGACAACCCTGCAAACCCCAATCAGCATGTTGCCGAGCCCCGCGCCCAAACTGCCGCGCCAAAACGACGAAGCAGTTGCCCCAGAAATCAACCAAAAAGTATTCATCCCTCAAATCATGGGACAACCCGAGAAATGGAAGACGAAAATCAAAATGTCTTTCGAAATGGGGAACGCCCCGACGCCGTTAACTCGGCTCGCAAAACCGCAAATTAAACGCAGTTATGCCAGAGATGAACTGCAAGAACCGCACCGTCTTCATCGGCGATAACCGGGAAGTGATGCTCGGCCTGAACGCCGAAATCGCCGACGCCATCATCACCGATCCGCCCTTCAACTCAGGGCAGACGCTGGAAGACGCGCAAAGAAAGTCCGTCAGGAAAATAGGGCGGCGGGATTATCCCGTGGACGAACACGGCAACCCCACCCGCGGCTTTGACGACAAATGGAGCATCACCGACCTGAAGCGAGCGGAGATAGACTTCCTCAAATATAAAGACGAAGAACTGCTCGCATTCTGCGAAATCGTCGGGCGCACGCATTCCGCCGGCATGGAAGCCTATCTGCTGATGATGGCCTCCCGCCTGCTGCTGTGCCACGAACTGCTCAAAGAAACCGGCTCCATCTTCCTCCACTGCAACGAATCTTCCAACAACTACCTGCGAACCTTAATGGATATGATTTTTGGACGGAAAAACTTCCGCAATGAAATCGTCTGGTGCTACACAGGACCAAGCGCGGCACGAAAACAATTCCCGCGCAAACACGAAACCATTTTCTGGTACTCCAAAAGCGATAAATGGACTTTCAACGCCGATGCTGTCCGTAAACCATATGTCGCGAAGTTCACTGCGGCTCGTGGAATTCATGGCGCGAACAAAGGAAGCGCACCAGAATCTCGGCACAAAATCGGCAAAATCCCAGAGAGTTGGTGGGCAGACGGCCATCTATCGAACGTCTCTGCGTGGATGCATGAACGCACTGGCAAACCCACTCAAAAACCGGTTTCGCTTTATTATCGATTAGTTTTAGCCAGCACGAATGAAGGCGATTTAGTGATTGACCCGTTTTGCGGCTGCGCCACCACTTTGATTGCGGCGGAGAATGCGGGGAGGCAGTGGATTGGCATGGACATCAATCCGACCACCGAAGAATTAGTGATTAAGCAACTGGATAAATTGAGCGAGGGAACGGAGGACTTTTGGCGCAAGAAAGTCAAATTCCCCAAGAAACTGCCGAAACGGACGGACAACAAACTTTCCAAAAAGAAGATGGAAGAACTCAAACAAATAGTGATTGCTCGGCAGCTCAAAGACAGGCGCAGCTCTCGCCTCATTTGCGTGATTTGCGGCCATGAAAAAGCGGAATACGATTTGGAAATGGATCATATCCATCCAAAAGGCAATCGCGGCGGCAACGAACCCGAGAACTTTCAATTGCTTTGCTCCCGTTGCAACCGTCGCAAAGGTTCCACCAAAACGAATGAACAGGTGCGGGCAGAATTGCGGGCGGAAGGCTTGCTTTATGAGCAAAGGCTCAAAATCCACGACTACCTGAAGACGCTGACCCCGCAGCAAAAAGACTTCAAAAAAGGCATCAAGCAAAGAAAGAAACCGCGCTGGAAAGAAGATTTAGAGCGGGAAAAAGAATCCCGTCAACCTGAAATAGGATTGGAAGAGAAGAGGATGTGAACTTTGCCACGAACTATTGAAAGACACTGGACACTTATTTTTTCTTGACTTTTGTGCATATTTAATTGATTAATTAAGCGCAAGATTAGGCCGATGAAATGAGCGAGGAGAACTACAGGAATTTGAGTCTGCAGTTGGCCGACTTCCGCAAAGACGTGGACAAGAGGCTAGATGGCATGGACAAGAGGCTGGATGGCATGGACAAGAGGCTGGATGGCATGGACAAGAGGCTGGATGGCATGGACAGGAGGTTGGATGGCATGGACAGGAGGCTGGATGTTATGGAAGGCAAGATGCTTCCGGCAAAGTGGATGATTGCCAGCGTTCTCGTTCCGTTAGGCGCAGTTGCGTTGGCGTTTATTGGAGCATGCGCGGTTGTAATTTTTGGAAGTTGAAACAGAGATGAGCGCAGAGGAAACAGCAAACCCGAAAGCCGATTAAAACATTGATCCTCCCCGCCAAAGCCAAAACAGCGCCGCTAATCAATCCGAAAAAAGCCGTGAGAGAAACGGACGGCAGAGCCACCGCGAAGTAAGACAATATGCTTCATCGTTTTTATCGAAGCGGCCATTGCCTAGCGCAAGAAGGAAAGCTTTGATTGCCACTCCGCGGCAGATGGAGAGGCAAGCCGAGTTCTATCATCAATTGGGGATGATGACTGAGGCCGGTCTCAGTCTCGTTCAAAGTCTGGAATCATTGAGCCTATCCAAAGTCTTCCGCCCTCTTGCCCGGCAGATTTCGCAGTTGATGGATCGTTTGGAGCAAGGCGCTACCTTCGCCGAATCAGCATCCAGCATCCGGGGATGGCTTCCCCCTTTTGACTTAGCGCTTTTGGATTCGGGAGAGAGAAGTGGACGGCTCGACGTTTGCTTTCGTTTGTTGTCCGAGTTTTATCGGCAACGAGCGCAGGCGGCGCGCGAAGTGATTCGGCAGTTAATTTATCCGGCTCTCGTCGTTCACGTTGCCGTATTTTCGCGGGCCGTAGTCGATGCGCCGCAACGGATTTTGAGCGCTGAAATCGGGGCGTATCTTTGGGCTGTCGGCTCGGATTTGCTTCCCATTTATCTGCTTGGCTTGGCGGTTTTTTACATTGCCCAAGGATCGCATGGTTTTGCCGTGAGGGCGTTGTTGGAAAAGATTTTTGGATTTGTGCCGTTGCTGGGCGTCGCGAGGCGGTGTCTTTCGTTATCCCGTTTTTGTCTGGCTTTGGAGGCGTTGCTGTCTGCCGGAACGTCGATGGCGCGTTCTTGGACGTTGGCGGCAGATGCCAGCGGTTCCCCTCGAATTCAAAAAGCAGTCCGCCCTTTCGAATCTGCCATCGAAGGAGGCCGGACGCCGGGAGAACTTTTGAGCCATTTTCGTGGTTTCCCAGATATGTTTGTTAGTTTGTACCAAAGCGGGGAAATCAGCGGGCGCTTGGACGAAAACTTGGAGAGGCTCCGCATTCATTATCAAGAAGAAGGATTTCGCAAACTCAAGCTGTTTGCCGTCTGGTTGCCGCGCATGCTTTACTTTTTAGTTCTCGCTGTCGCCGCTTACTTTATCGTTCAATTCTGGGTGAGATACTATGAGGGTATTTTTTGAATCAGACCGAGTTTTAGCAGAGGCGCGCAAGGAAAATCTCATGCTTACCATCTCTGAACTTCTAGCAAACGAGTCGCTCCGTCTATCCGAGTTTCCGGCGGCCCGCAACCAAATCTACTTGGCGCACGCCGCTGTGTCTCCTTTGCCAAAGCGAGTAGCGGAGCGGATGTCGGCTTACTTGACGGAATCTCAATGCAGCGATCAAGAAGTAGCCGCCGGCGACGCAGTGGAGGAAACGCGCCGTTCGCTTGCCCGCTTGCTCCAAGTCCGCCCTGAGGAAGTGGCGTTAATGGGCGACACCAGCAATTCGTTGAGCCTAATTGCAGCGGGCTTCCCCTTCCAACCGGGCGACAACGTCGTGATTTATCGAGACGACTATCCTTCCAACGTTTACCCGTGGATGTCCTTGGAATCGAGGGGCGTAGAAGTCAGATCCATCCAAGTTCCCCGTTTAGGCGAGATCGCTGTAGAAAATGTCATGAAGTCAGTCGACGGACGCACCCGCATGGCGGCCTTGTCTTCCTGCCATTTTCTTTCCGGCTTTCGCATTGACTTGGACGCCATCGGCTCCGCTCTGCACGAGCATGGCGCTGCCTTCTGCATCGACGGAATTCAATCGCTGGGCGCTTTCCCAACCAGCTTGCAACACGTGGATTTCATGGCGGCCGACTCCCGCAAATGGATGTTGGGACCATCCGCTGCCGGCGTGCTTTTTGTCCGCCGGGAATGGCAAGAACGCTTGCAGCCAAACGGATGGGGCTGGCATAATCTAATCGGAACGGGCTTCACAGCCGCTGATAACCTAGAACTTCGTCCAAGCGCCCGGCGATACGAACCCGGAATGGCAAACTTAGCGGGACTCGTTGGTTTGGGCGCAGCCGCAGAACTAATTCAAGAAGTCAGTTTGCCCGCCATTGCAACCGAGTTAAAGCGCAAACGAGCCTATCTCATGGAAAAACTCCGCCAAACCGGCTGGGAAATTCTAGGAGACACAACGAATTCTGACCACTGGGGCGGAATGCTCTCCGCCTCTCATCCGCGGCGGAATTTAGAAAAAGTATTCAAAACTTTAGATCAACAAAAAATACGAATCTCCCTGCGAGCAATCCGCGGCGGACGACAATACATCCGCTTTTCCCCTCACTTTTACAACACCAACGCCGAACTAAACACCGCCCTCACCGCACTGAACAACCAAATGTAAAATACATCCACTCAGAAATCCCATCCATCTTCTTCCTGCATGTTTTTCAAAACACAAAGCAGAAGTATTCTCCTCCATTCTGCTTCCAACAAGTCGCCAAGCGTCCCGTTAAATCGAATTGCTCTCTAAATGGAACATCCCAAATAGTGCCGAGAATTAATCCTCTCGATGTTTCAAATAAACCAAAGCGAAACACTTCCGTTGTCGAACTGCTCGGTGACTTGTAATGGCATGGTTTCGTGAACTTATGTGTCTATTTTTTCGAACATCAGAAACCTCTTGCGGAAGGCAGAACCTGCCCTATTATCTGGCGGAACTTCTCCTATCCTCTAAAGCCGGGGGCGATGCAACAGAATTGGTCTCAGGAAAAACTCTCGCATAAGAACTTTCCTCCTAGATTCCCTAATGCCACTCCCACTTCCTCGCCCAATCCCCAATCTAATCAGTTCCCCAACCGACCAAGCTCTTTTGACAAGGATCCTAAAAACCACCTCGCGCTCCTTGAACAAGCCACTCCGCCTCCTCGGCCAACGCGAGGGGAGGCGGCGTTCTCGTGGCCGAACTCATCAACATATTACGCTATCCAAGAACGCTTGCTTGATAGTTTCATATGAGGCGGGTTTCCGTTGATGAACGTATTGGGCGGGTTTTGCTAAGGTATCTTGTTGTGCGCTTGGTAGAAGATGGTTTGGAGGATATTGGGAGGGGAGAGCTCATCGGGGACATAAGTTGCGGTATTTTGCGCTTGATGTTTTCGTGGCGGTTTAGAAGGGCAACTAGTTGTTGGGCTTGGGCGGGCTATTGGAGGCGTGCTTGAGTTTTTGTTGTTTGGGGTTAGTTGGATTGTGGATCGGAGCGCGCCGTTGATGCGCAATCGTCATTCTGCCTCTGCGGAGGGGGAATCCGCCAAGGGTTCTCCGAAGGCCATCGACAGAAAACCTCCTCCCCATATTCCACATATCTGCCAATATGGGCTGGTGCGTTTATACTAGCAGGCATAAAGGCAACAACGTACCTAAGAAGAGAGAGCATGACAGAGTCGAGGAAAAACGCGTCAAATTCCGTAGTTGTAGATATAGGTGATCGGCCATCGCCTTTTTGCTTCCTATCTTGAAAACGATCTTTGCTCAAACTGCCCCGTGGAAGAATTGTAAATCTAATCTAGCTGTCGTCCGGTGAACACGTAATATAAATTTGAAGAGGTCGGTTTTATGTATGTAAACGTCGCAAATTGGTTGTGATTCGACGTCTAACATAATTACAATCAGAGCGATGTCGAAGACATATTTTTCAGATCCCGAAAAATCTTGTTAAGATTTAATTTGGGAGAGAGTTTCTCATGTCTGCATTTAAACAAGTTTCAAATATTTTCCATACGAGTGTGCACACATGTCATCTCAAGGCAATATATTCCACGATGTGGATAAGCCTCAGAGAAAATATCTATTTCGTTTCTTTTTATCGAAAGGTAAATGTCGTTGAAGGAGTCTGTATAAATGACTCTCTGGGATTTAATCCCCACCAATACTCGCCATCGCGTCGGAGAATTCTCTCAATCAGACAGAACCATTCCTGGCGTCTTTTAGGACGGTTTGGAGATGGTATAAGGAACAATTGATCGGCCAGATGCCGCATGGCGAAGAATGCGCCAGGCCACTGAGTTCTGCTTGGCTGATTCTACCGGCTTGGAATTCGGTAGCAAACTGATTCGTCAGTTCTTGGGTGGGGAAACTCTCAGGATAGAAGGCTAGTTTTCGCTTGAAGATGAGTGAGGGCTTGTCGGTTGGCATCGGCAGTGAATTTTTCATAACGCTCAAAATACTCTTTTGTTTCTATACTGTAAAAACTGTTTTCGGTTGTCCGACCAGCGCAGTCAACTCAGCCAACGGTACATGCTGTTTGCAAACTTTTGATAAGGGAAATGTGAGAACCTTCCGATTGGTCACCTGAGGTGGTAGAAGGGAATGGTTCCGCTCCTTCGGGGCGCCCTAATATTGGAGATGTGATCAAAGGTTTATGAAGGAAAAATATAAGGTCTTTTTTGTGGTTTTTCCATTTTTCTGCGGTGGGGAAAGGATGTTTTTGCAGGTGTTTTGCGTCGGGATGTTCGTGTTGATTTTATGGGACGATTCTCTGAGGAAACGGCTTGAGTTTTTCGGACTGGTTGTGGATTGGGTGGCTGGTGGTTTTTCTAGGTTGAAAAATTGGCCGATTTGTCGTTTGGAGGGAGGTTAATCGGGGAGGTTGGGTTTATGTTCTTCGGGGTTGTCTAGGTCGATGAGAATTTCGCGGGGTTCGGCGCCTTTGGAGGGGCCGACGATGCCGCGATTTTCGATTTCATCCATGATTCGGGCGGCGCGCGTGTAGCCGATTCGCAGACGGCGTTGGAGGAGGGAGACGCTGGCTTTTTGTTCGCTGCGGATGACTTCGATGCATTTTTGGATGAGTTCTTGGTCTTCGTCGGAGTCGCTGCTGCCGGGGGATGGCTTGGAGAGTTGTTGGTGGATTTCCATTTCGTAGCTAGGGGTTCCTTGGCGGGCGATGTGGTCGACAATGTTTTGGATTTCTTCGTCGGTGATGAGGACGCCTTGAGCGCGAATGAGTTTGGCGGAGCCGGGGGGGAGGTAGAGCATGTCGCCTTTGCCTAGGAGTTTGTCGGCGCCCATGCTGTCGAGGATGGTTCGGGAATCGGTTTTGGAGGCAACTTGGAAGGCGATGCGGGCGGGGATGTTGGCTTTGATGACGCCGGTGATGACGTCGACGCTGGGGCGTTGGGTGGCGACGATGCAGTGGATGCCGGCGGCGCGGGCCATTTGGGTGATGCGGGCGATGGCCATTTCGACGTCGGCGGGGGCAACGAGCATGAGGTCGGCTAGTTCGTCGATGACAACAACAATGTAGCTGAGTTTTTCGGGGATGAGGATTTCTTCGTCGCGCGGGACGGTGATTTCTTCGTCGATTTCGACGGCGAAGCCTTCTTCGTCGGTTTCGGAGTTGTCGGAGGCGTTGTTTTCTGCGCCGCATTGTCGGCGTTCTTTTAGGTTGTTGGCCAGCGGTTGGTTGGGGCGTTCGTTGAAGGATTTGATGTTGCGGACGCCGACTTTGGCGAAGATTTGGTAGCGTTTTTCCATTTCGTTGACGACCCAGCGGAGGGCGAGGACGACTTTTTTTGGGTCGGTGACTACGGGAACGACGAGGTGGGGCAGGGAGTTGTATTGTTGCAGTTCGACGACTTTGGGGTCGATCATGACAAAGCGCAGGTCTTCTGGAGAGTAGCGGTAAAGGAGGGAGGCGATGATGGCGTTGATGCAGACGGATTTGCCGGAGCCGGTGCTTCCGGCGATTAACAGGTGCGGCATTTCGGCAAGGTCGACGACCATTGGCCTGCCGTAGACATCTTTTCCAAGCACGAGGGGAAGGCGGGCTTTGGTGTTTGTCCATTCTTCAGATTCGAGAAGGTCGCGGATGATGACTTTGGTTTTGACGGCGTTGGGAATTTCGATGCCGACGGAGCCTTTGCCGGGGACGGGAACGAGGATGTTGATGCGTTCGGCTTTGAGGGCGGCGGCAATGTTGTTGCTGAGGCTGCCGATGCGTTCCAGTTTGATGCCGGGCGCCGGATGCAGTTCGTAGCGAGTAATGGTAGGGCCTTTGGTGATGTCTCCGAGGGCAACTTCGATGCCGAATTGGGACAAGGTTTTTTGCATGAGTTTGGCGTTGGCCATGAGGGAGTCTCTTGAGTCCGTCGAGATGACGTTGGGGTCTGGAGTATCCAACGCCTCAATGTTGGGAAGTGTGTAGTCCCCGATTACTGGGGGAACGGCGACGGCCAAAGTCCCCTTCTTCCCAGATTTCGGAATCGGTTTTGGGAAAGGAGGATCGGCGGATGGTTTGGAAGATTGGGAAGTGGCACCGTCTTGATCTGTTCCCGCGTCCGCAGTGTTCTTATGAATGCCGGCGGTGCCTGCAACGGTGTCCGCATTATTCGACGGTTGACCGAGAATTTCGGCGGTGGTGACGATGCTGGATTCTTCCGCGATTTCTTCGTCTATTTTGTCGGCGGCGGCGGCGCTTTCCCTGCTTTCAAGGAGGGAGTGTTCTTGCGAATCTGCGGTTGCGTCTTCTTGGTTCGTGTAGTTGGTTTCCTCGGCGGCGGCGGGTTTGGCTTGCCGTTTCTCTTCTCTTTTTGTCGTTATTTGGGGCGGTTTTCGAGCAGGCGAGGAGGCGGAAACGCTGTGATCGAGCACCGTCGGCTCTGGATAAGTTGGGGTTTTGGCCGGCAATGCTAGGTTCGTTTCTAGTTGTTTGGCTTCTTTGGCGAGTTTTCGGGCTTGGCGTTTTAGGCGCCGTTCTTCGGGACTGGCGTCTTTGTCGAGTCTTTCGAGACGGTCTAGAAACCGCTCCCAAAGTTCCCGGAAGAATCGTTCCCAAACATCTCGAAGAAAAGCGGCTACGTCCAAGTTGGTAAAAGTGACCAACGCAGCCGCATCGATCGTCAAATAAAGGGTTGCGGCGCCAATTTCGCGGAAGAGCAAAACGAAAAAATATTCATTCAACGCATATCCAACAAGACCGCCGGCGCCCCAATGCAAGGTTTCCTTTGGGAACAGCAAGTCCATCATTCCCATGCAGGCAAGGAATACGCCCAAAGAAACCAAGCGACGTTGCCAAGTTTCCAATAACTCATGAAAAATTGGGAAATAATAGGACAGCCCCAATCCCGCCAGAAAGAAAGGCAAGAGAAAGGCGGCGGCGCCAAAAACAGAAAAACAGATAAATCCTACCCAGGCGCCGAAGCGCCCGATAAGGTTCTGGGGGGCTTCGTTTGGCGGATGTTGATTGACTCCCAGATCCCCGGGATCATACGAAACCAACGCGATCAAAAGAATCGCAGCAAAACTGATGGAAAATATCCCCAGGATGTTGCCCCACCCGTACTCCTCCACTCTTACTTTGGCCATTTTCTTCCGTGCCACAATAGCTTAATATAACGCAAATTCACTATAGCGCAAATTCCGAAGAAAACGACAAAGCCCCCAATTTACGAAAAAGAGCGCAAGCGCACATGGAATTTCTCCCGCAAAAACAAAGCCACCAACCAGACAAACAAAAGAAAAACGCAATTTTTCCAAACACCACTTGATTCAGTGGACGAATTCTCGTAGGCTCATCAGATATGAGCGATTCCGAAGAAATTGCAGTCATCAAGACAAAATACGGAGAAATGACCATCTGGCTCTGGCACGACGAAGCGCCCAAAACAGTGAAAAACTTCAAGTCCCTGGCCAAAAAGAAGTTCTACGACGGAACCGCCTTCCACCGAATCGTAAAGGGATTCATGATTCAAGGCGGAGATCCACTCAGCGCTCACGACGACGCCAACGCAGGCACCGGGGGGCCGGGATACACCATCCCCGCAGAATTCAACAATCGTCCCCATGTCCGAGGCGTCATTTCTATGGCCCGATCTAAACACCCTGATTCAGCGGGGAGTCAATTTTTCATCTGTCTTGCGGACGCTCGGTTTCTGGACGGAAAATACACCGCCTTTGGCGAATTGATTGCCGGAGACGACGTGTTGGAAAAGCTAGGCAACACACCGACCGTCCCCAACGCCGCCGGCGAAAACAGCAAACCGCTTGAACGAGCCGGCGTAGATAGCATCACAATCACCAAAGCGCCGACTAACTAAAAGTTTCGCAATGCCCGAACAAAAGAGCCGAAATCAACGCTTTCCCGCCGACCAACTTGCTTCCGCCCTAATCCAAATAGGCTGTCCAGCCCAAAAATCCAACGAAATGGCCGCCCAACTAATTCGCCGCGCCTCCCAATTAGCCAAAACAACCGGCCGTGCCGAAACCGAAGCCATGCGACATCTGCTCGAGCTCATGCGCCAAGGCTGGGCGGCAAAAGACAAAAAGTTGTCCATTGCCAAGCTTCCCTCATTTCCAAACCATGAATGATATCCCACGCAACGACGGCGTCCAACCCTGGCCAACCAAAACTACCCGTCCTCTAGCGCGCTACCCGATTTTCTCTATTCGAACGGACAGCAAAACCTCGCCTCGAACCGGCGCCGACCGCAATTTTTACGTCATCGAATGCTCCAATTGGGTGAACGTCATTGCGCTCACAGCCGATCAACAACTAGTGATGATCCAACAATACCGCCACGGAACCGAATCTGTAGAACTCGAAATTCCCGGCGGCGCAATGGACCCAAAAGACAAATCGCCGGTGGAAACCGCTATCAGAGAACTTCGAGAAGAAACAGGTTACGAAGGAAAAAACGCCCAAATTATCGGCGACGTGCGTCCCAATCCCGCCATAATGAACAACACTTGCCAAACCGTGCTAATCGAAGAATGCGAGCGACTCCATCCATGCTCTCTAGATTCGGGAGAGGACATTGCGACCGAACTTATATCCCTTGCCGATGTGCAAAGCGCCGTCACCAACGGAAGAATCTCCCACGCCCTCGTCATTGTCGCGCTTTATTACTTTGACCTCTACCAAGCGGGAACACCCCGCCACTAATCCGGTCAATCCAATATCCCCGGCGCTTCTCAAAAACCTCCCCACCAAAAGCGAATCGCTCCGCCTATGCCTCGCCAATCGTTGTGTTGTTCTTCGGATTCTGATACCCGCGTCTCCTCATCAACCCCAACCAACAAGAATTTTATAGAACTCGATCACCCCATGGCAACAAATAAAAAGAAAATTTCAAGGTGAGTGATTACGCTAACGAATGGAATGCAGTTTCCACGGGGTAGACTCTGCGGCCGGGAACTGCTGAGGAACTACCGCCACAAACAAGGCCTGAACCCCTTCCCGCCATCGCCTTGCCTGAGGCCCCCGAAACCGAACCCGCCAACCTCTCTCGGTTCTAATCACTCTCTCCAAATCCAACTCCACATCCCGCGCAAAAACTATCGCCAACGGCTTCAATCCCCCCGTTCGCCCATCCCAACCAGTCCGATCATAACCAATGCCACTGCCCGCCCCGCCCAACCTCTGCCCAATGGAACTTACTTGATACTCTCTTTCCCGCCCTTGCTTGCTTGGCATCGGCAACCGCGCAATACTCGTATTGTTCATCAAAGAACGATTATAGTCCCGATCCATAAACCAAAGTTGTAACCCCATCCATAAACAAAAAGCCAACAAACCCCACGCCCTAACCCAACAATAACAACGGCATATAAGTCCAATCATAAGTCCGAAAATAAAACTCCCGCCAACGAACCGTCCTCGATTGCCCCGCAAAAATATCCGCTTCATACCAACCCGAACGATTGTAACCATCGCCCGCCAAAAACAAAGCCCCGAACAACTCGGCAGCTGCGCTTTCCAAAGGCTCTTCCTCAAAGGGATAATCAAACTTAGTCGAATATAACGAGCCATACATATCCTGCATATTCAACTTATCCCCAAACTCAAAGCCGTCCCCAAACCGCAGCCAATTCGTTCCCCACAACAACACTCCCAACAAAACCCCAAACCCAGCCTTCCGCCTCCTCCTTGTCTGCCTCTCTTCCGGTTCTTTGTTTGTTTTCGCATCCCCTATCCAAATCCATAACGCCACTGCCATCGTGCTAAAACCGTAAAACACTAATGGAGGCCGAATCAGCCCGCCCAGTCCGGCCAATGCGCATAACCAATACAATCGCCTTGCCGTCGGCTTCTGCGAAAAAGCTAACAACAGCGTCAATAATAAAACCGCAAATAAGTATTCATAAGCCACCGCCTCTTCCCACACGGCGCCGCGGGTTTGTCACAAATTGAGAAAGGGCGGAAACATGAGAAGGAGAAGAAAGCCGATGCCAAAGCCCGCGATAGAACGCCAAACTAAGTCTGTCGGCCTTTGTTGTTGAGAATTAGACAACCAAGCAGTTGTCCATACCCGAAGCGCTCGAAAAGCCATCAATGCCGCAAACAAACCAAAAGCGATGCGGTCGGGGAAGGCGTCAAAACCCAACAGCTTCGCCACTGCTTCCAAGGGCAACCTCCACAACGGAACGCCTAAACCCCACACTTGATGCACGCCTTGTTGCGACCAAGCGAAATCGTGATCCAAATCCATAGGATTCTCACTCAGCGCCAACTTCCCCCGCAATAAAGCCTCCGTCTGCAACCGATACTGCAACGACGAAGAATACCATACTCCCCATCGCGTCCACCAGCCCGTCACCATCAACAACCCCACCGCGTAAAACACCGCCTGCCCACCATAACGCATTAGCAAGGATTGGATATTCATCGCGAGATACTAATTAGCATCACTAAAAAGCGGCGCAGTCAATCACAACCACGCCGTTAACAAATTTCAACAGCCCTATAAACTTTCGAGTCAAGCTCGCCAAATTCGCCCTGCAAAGCCGGTTATTGTTCCAAAACTGAGAAGAAACAAAGCCATGCCCTCGCCCTTACTTTCGGACAGAGATAAACTAGTGGACTGTGCCAAACTACTTAGACAATAGCAAGACTCCGGCGAGCCAGAAAACCAGAATATTATGCGATACCCGATCAACGCCGCCATCAGGCAAAGCAAAGAATGAACACGTATCGATCGATTGGGTAGAAACAAACACGCTACACCTGTCGCTGTCTCAACAATCCCCGCCCCGATTAGGACAAGGTGCCATGGTTGGCTGAAAACAGGGTCTAGTCCACTAATCATCTCCGTGTTGACAAAAACAGCGCTTAGCAGTTTCGAACCACCGACGAGGAGGAACAATGCTCCCACCGTTGGCACTAAACATGTATGAATAAGCCAAGCAACCTTCTGACACATCTCCGGTCTGATTCTCATTCTCATAGCCAATTTGATGTGTAAGTGGATACCTCGGATAGCCAAAAATCAAGCAGAGAAACTATTCTTCGTCTTCCTCTTCCCCGCAATCCTCTCCCACAGCCAATGTCTGAGAGACGATATCGGTTTTTTGTATTGTTCTTGGCGTATTAGGGCATCTGATGCGAAGCCCCTTCGCAATGTTTATTATTTTCAAAGTAAATACACATTCGTAATCCTGCGGATCACTGCAACGCTCTTTCCCATTAGACTGCCCGCCGGAACAGAGCGTGTATCTCGCAGTGGAAGTTATAATTTTACAAGGACCAATTTCTTCGGTCATAGCACTATTACACTTCGCCGGCATGTTTTTCACACAGTTGACGTTGCCAGCCAATACACTGAGCACAGCAACGGCGAGAATTGCCGCAATAGATAGTCTGGTCACCAAGGAATACCCTTCCTCATTTGTGTTATTTGTATCGTTACTCATGGCCTAAGTTCCTTTAATAGTTTCTTAGGTTTTCCTTTTAGTTATTTGCATTTGTTATTTTCGTCTGAGAAGTTCTCCTTCGTTCCTTTTGAATCCCGTAAAAAAGGGATGCGACGATTCCCAGCAAAAAGATGGCCATAACTACAGCACTCCAGTTTCTTGTGGGAGGCATGGTTATGACGGGAACCAAATTTGTTCCACTGAGATGATATTCTATATCGCCGATATGCACATACTTTTCGAATGTACCCTCTTGGATATGGGCGCTATAATGAAACGGATTGACGGCGCTTTTCGGCGCCGTTGGCTCAAATTCCAGCAAATTGATTTCGCTGACTAATTCGAATTTATCTGGCGCGTCAATAGGGATTGAGTCAGAAATACCAATGATTTGGGGAAACAAACTGAGACCGGAAAACTTCGTCCATTCTCCATAGGTATACTGTTGTTTCATTTTGGAAGTTTCGTCGTGAACAATAAGGGATTTAATGCTTCCATCTTTGGCAAACTTAAATACGCCGTAGCCTGGAACTGTGTTTTGATTTTCATCAACAAGAAGTTGCTCCCCATCAATCCTGAATCGCATATTTTCATCCCCATTGATTCTCAAAGTCCAAATTTCTTTGATTATTTCGAAACTTGCTTTCACATGATTTTGGAAGGAGTGTACCTTTGTGTCATTGTCGAAGTCGCTATTATTGGAATTGTTTTCTGCGGTATAGAATTCCAGCTGCTCATTAGCGGCACTCCAGTACAGATTTTCACTTTTCCCGGAGCAAGAATCTGTTGAAAAAGGGACAGAGGAATCCGTGGTTTCCTTCCAGTAAAAATTCTCGCCTTGCCAAGCGGATTCGTAGATTTGTTCGCTAAATCCTCCATCTTCTCTTTGGACAAACTCTATACCCATAGGACTGCTATGGTTGATTTTTACATCTTGATAATTGCGGACGGCATAGCGGATGAAGCCTTCTTTGGGGAATGCCGAGCCTGAAGCCCATTTGAGGAACAAGGCCGCCCCGTCGATGCGTTCCTCAGCAGAATTGGCGGAAGATGCGGATTCTTTCTCCTCGGTGCTGAGATGTTGTTCGGTACCACGGTCGACATTGGCAATACCGGCCAAAGCAATGCATAAGGCGGGAAGGGCAAGCGGTTTTTGGATAAATGCTCCATTGAGGCAACCATTTTTACCGGCTTTCCGCTTGCCTCTGTTTCTGGATGTATTTGCGGCCGTAATTCCTCCCCTTATTTACTTATTCCCTCTCGATGCTAAAGCTGACGGAAAATGTGGCGAAGAAAAGAAAAAATTGAGGAGAGTGCAAAATTATTCAAGGGCGTTTTCTGCATCGTTTTCTATTTTTGCCATTTGGCGCCGGATGCCAGTTTTTATTTTTTCGCGGATGCGCTTGGCGCATTGATAAAGGCTGCCGACGGAAACTTCTTCTTTGTGGAACGATCAAGCGGGGACGGGGTTGGGGCGGCCAGTTTTCGTGGTTGGCAAAAACTTCGCGAGTTTTCTTTTGACAGAGGCGGTGGTTTTCCCTCATTCTTTTGCGGCGCGTCCATTCGGGGCGCGGCATGTTGGTTGAAGGCAAAGGTTGATGAGCAAGAATTACGTATTCTCTTCTGAATCGGTTGGCGAAGGGCATCCGGACAAGGTTTGCGACACGATTTCGGATGCGGTTTTGGATGCCTGTCTAGAACAAGACTCTTTCAGCCGAGTCGCCTGCGAGACTTTTGTCAAGAGCAATTTAGTCGTCATTGGCGGAGAAATCACCACTCAAGCGAAGTTTGACTATTGCGAAGTGATTCGCTCGGCTATTCGGGAGATTGGCTATGTTTACGACGAAGACGTTTTCCATGCGGACAAGGTTTTCATCACTAACGCGTTGACGGCGCAAAGCCCGGATATTTCCCAAGGTGTGGACGCCAAAAAAGCGGCGGGCAAGGCGACGGCGGAGCAAGGCGCCGGAGATCAGGGATTGATGTTTGGATACGCCTGTGATGAAACTCCCGAATTGATGCCGGCGCCCATTATGTACGCCCATCAGCTCAGCCAGACGCTTGCCCGAATTCGCAAGAGTGGCGAGGTGAAATGGTTGCGACCCGACGCCAAGTCCCAAGTGTCCGTTCGATATGAGAACGGCAAACCCAAGGCGATTGCCGGGGTCGTGATTTCGACGCAACACACGGCCGAAGTCTCCAACAAAATGATCCGCGACTTTATCCAAAGAAAAATCATCCGCCGCGTTCTGCCGAAGAAACTGCTTTCCAAGGAGACTCAAATCCTCATCAACCCTACCGGTCGTTTTGTCATTGGCGGTCCGCAAGGAGACGGCGGATTAACCGGTCGGAAAATCATTGTCGACACTTATGGCGGAATGGGGAGGCACGGCGGCGGTGCGTTTAGCGGAAAGGACGCTTCCAAAGTAGATCGAAGCGCGGCCTATTGTGGTCGTTACATCGCTAAAAACATTGTCGCCGCCAGATTGGCCTCCCGTTGCGAAGTGCAGCTCGCTTACGCCATTGGCCATCCGAATCCCGTCTCCATTGCGGTAGACACCTTTGGCACCGGAGAGGCCGGCGACGAATCCATCACGGAAGCGGTGCGGCAAGTGTTCTGTTTCAAACCGGCCGAAATCATTGAGCATCTCCGGCTGGCTCGCCCGATTTTTTCCGCCACAACCAACTACGGCCACTTTGGGAAAATCGACGATTTAGAAACAATCACCTGGGAAAAAACCGACAAAGTAGAAGCACTCCAAAAAGCAGTGCAATAATACATAAAAAATACATAAAAACGGCCGCCCGATCTCCGACGGCAGATTTTACCTACATTCAATGATCACAACGACGCCCAAAAAGTTGAAGCAAGACTTCAAAATCGCCGACCCCAACCTCGCCGGTTGGGGCCGCAAAGAAATCTCCATCGCCGAACACGAAATGCCCGGTTTAATGGCCATTCGGCAGAAACACGCCGCCGCAAAACCATTGGCCGGCGTCCGCATTACCGGCTCCCTTCACATGACCGTTCAAACCGCCGTCCTGATCGAGACATTAGGAAGCCTTGGCGCTTCGGTTCGTTGGGCAAGCTGCAACATCTTTTCCACACAAGACCACGCCGCCGCCGCCATTGCCAAAGCCGGCTATCCCGTCTTCGCATGGAAAGGTGAGAGCTTGGCGGACTACTGGTGGTGCACTTATCAAGCGCTAAGGCATCCGCAAGGCCGAGGGCCTCAGCTAATCGTGGATGACGGCGGCGACGCCACATTGCTCGTTCACAAAGGCTACGAGCTGGAAGAAGGAAGCAACTGGGCAGACACCTCCTCCGCAAGCAAAGAAGAACAGATCATCAAACAATTGCTGAAAAAAATCTATGCGGAAAATCCCTACCATTGGCACGAAGTAGTTAAAGAACTAAAAGGAGTTTCCGAAGAGACAACCACAGGCGTCCACCGGCTCTATAAAAGACAGCAGGAAGGCATGCTTCTAATTCCAGCCGTCAATGTGAATGATTCCGTAACCAAATCCAAATTCGACAACCTCTACGGATGCCGAGAATCTTTGGCGGACGGCATCAAGCGGGCGACAGACGTCATGATAGCCGGCAAAACCGTCATGATCTGCGGCTACGGCGACGTGGGGAAAGGTTGCGCCCAGTCGATGCGCGGATTTGGAGCCCGCGTCTTCGTTTCTGAAATCGACCCAATCAACGCTCTGCAAGCCGCTATGGAGGGATTTGAAGTCACCACAATAGAAGACACACTCGGCAATGCGGATATTTACGTGACGACTACGGGGAACAAGGACGTCATCACATTAGAACACTTGCTCAACATGAAAGACCAAGCCATCGTCTGCAACATCGGCCACTTCGACAACGAAATACAAGTGGACCGCTTAAACACCCACGCCGGAGTCTTCAAGATCCACGTCAAACCGCAAGTCGATCAATACAAGCTGCCCAACGGAAACGAAATCTACCTGCTGGCAGAAGGCCGATTAGTGAACTTAGGATGCGCCACCGGCCACCCCAGCTTTGTCATGTCCAACTCCTTTACCAACCAAACCCTAGCGCAACTTGACTTGTGGGCAAAACGGAAAACTAACAAACCCGGCGTCTACGTGTTGCCTAAAAAACTAGACGAAGAAGTAGCCCGGCTCCACTTAGATAAACTGGGCGCCAAGCTAACCACCTTGACGCAAGCGCAGGCAGACTATATCGGCGTGCCGGTAAAAGGCCCCTACAAACCCGACTATTACCGCTACTAAAAACCACCGTGCGCAACGACAACGGATACTAATCAGCCAAAACAAAAGCCCCGCTGAGACACAAGATCAACGAGGCAAACCCACAACACCGCCACAACCGATTATTTCCCAATGCAGGGAATTTGACACAGTTAAACTCACCAAAAAGTGTAGGCACGTGGAGCGGCAGTTCACTAGGATTCCCAGCAACGACAACGGTCTTTCCTTATGCCTCATTGTCGGGTTGTTTGCTCGCCTCCGAGGACTGTCCCACTCTGCGAGGAGCAAGCATCCCGAATGCATTCATGATCGAATCAAGAGGAAAAGCAGTCGTACTGATACCACAGCGTGCCGCAGGTGCAACCCTTATTGCAATCCGCCGTGGTGCACTAGATATCTCCCTGCTAGAATTCGTAGCAGTCGCAGTCCTCTCCTCCAGCCCACCACGCAAAACGATAGTGGCCGTCCCAAAACAAAACGCCATAATCACGGCGAATATGATGAATATGTTCTTCATATCAAACCTCTTAGTTTTTTATTTGTTACCGTCGTTTTTTCCTCCCTCGTTGTTGATTGCTTATCATAGAATAGGTGACGACTGCTACTCCGTAAGCCGTCGCCAAGTAAGGGAAAATTCGTTTTACCAGTTGATAAACCGGATTAAGAGTGGGACGCTCTTCCAGTTTTATAGCCGCTTTCTCGACTAACATCGGGTAATTGCTCGGCAACCAGTTGTTGTTGGGAGCGTTATTTGTGGAGGATAGAAAATAACTAATCGTATCTAACGATCTATTCGTCCCATTTTCCGGAATCGTCTATCTTGAACAACGAGAATTTCGGGGATCTTGGGCAAGAAGCTCTCGTTGTCCGTCCGTTTTGTGACGGAGGCCACCTGAATTTGAAATACGACGTAAAGATCGGCAATGCCGTCTTCTGAGAAACCTCGATAATCGGCGGCCAGTTTGTCCATGTCTTCCGGTTTGACTTCAATTCCGTTTAGAGAGGAATTTGCAAGTCGTAAATGTTGGTAAACGCAAGCGTTTTGAAACTAGCCACTCGATAGCCGTTCGGTCAGTATTCTTTGCGATCCCTCCAAATGTTTTTCAACATAGTTCTAAACTCCCAATTGCGTGGCGGAACTATCATAGGTCGCAGTAGTTCTTTTTGAAGGACATCTCTAGGTTGACATCTCTGATAAACTCGACGTTTTCTAAGAAGCGCAATTTGCCTTCCGTCGTATGAGGAACAATTCGAAAACCGTAAGCTCGAAGATCGCGGGCGTAGCCTCGCCATAGCAAGGGCATTTCTTTCCGATCCCAGTCGATTAGATTATCCAAATAATCGGCGCTACAATAATTCAGCCATAGGATTGCGCCATATCTGGTTATTGATGGTGGATGATTCCCATGAGAGACGTGACTAAGAGGTGCTGCTATTTTTCTATGAAAAATGGAAAATGAGTCTGCTCCATCAAATCCAACTTCTACTTTGTCATCGTATTCTTTCTTGACCGGATAGCGTCCGCGTTTAGAGCGTTCTGTGGTAATGTGATAATGGCCATTTAATCCGACACGAACTGTGAATTCATTTTCTTCGCTTCGATCTTTATCAACAACTTTATTGCCTTCTTCGTCCTGCAATGCCCTGTAAAACTCACCTCGGACTTCGCCTTGGATGACGATGGACTCTATGGCGAAAGCAGAAGCGAGACGGCAAAAGTTAGTCAATAGAAAGTATATTTCATGATGGATCATTTGTTGAATTTAGTTTTTCTTTTTGAAGAAAGTAAAGACTATCGGTGATTCCGTAAAGGAGAAAAGCGGTGAGCGCACTAGCCCTCACCGCGTCGGGGATGCCTAGCCAAGCCCCGATTTCGCCGTCGCAGTTGCAGGGTTTTCGATAGTTGAGGAACCAGACGCCAAATAAGCCTCATGGTGTTAGTATGCATTGTTCGCTGAGTCGAGAGGAACCTTGAGCGAGGATTACGGTGGCGATTGCGATTTCCAGCAGAGTGGCGAAGAGAGTGTTGACGTTTTGTTGCAGGAAGGGGAAGATTGGATCTAAGTAGTTTATAAGCGGAGGGATTTACCGCCAAAGAGATCAACTTCATTAGAGCCGTTAAAGCGAAGACGGAAACAACAGATAACAAGTATGAGGAAGGCGATTCTTATTTTGATGAAGGTTTAATGATTTTTTCATCCGCACGGAGAAAGGGATAGGCGAATTCGATCCGAGGTCAACGTTTTTCTTTGCCTTTTTCCAAATTGGATCATTGTCTTCCTTTATTTCTATCAAATACAAAGACAAGATTCTTCGATCCGATTCTGAATTGCAA
Organism: Limisphaerales bacterium; assembly: GCA_965203425.1. Classification (GTDB taxonomy): domain Bacteria; phylum Verrucomicrobiota; class Verrucomicrobiia; order Limisphaerales; family AAA164-E04; genus UBA2970. The sequence goes on from OZ241891.1 coordinate 3,374,811, forward strand.
GATTTTCTTTCAAGAATTTTTTTCTGGGGCGTAATTTTCTCATCGATTAGCTTGCTTTGTTTGTTGGTGATTTTTTACGGGGCAAGACGTTGGATTTGCCAGCGGTCGTTGTTTTGGCGGGTGTAAAGGAAGCGGTCGTGGATGCGGTTTTTTCCGCCTTGCCAGAATTCGATGGTTTGCGGAATAACTTGGTAGCCGCCCCAGAATGGAGGCAGGGGAATTTCTTTGCCGGCGAACTTTTGTTTTATATTGTTCCATTGGAGCGTCAGGAATTTTCGCGAGGGGATCGCTTGGCTTTGCGGGGACGCCCAAGCGCTGATTTGGCTGCCTTTTGGCCGAGATTGGAAGTATTGGAGAGATTCTTTTGGCAAGATTTTTGCGGCGCATCCATGGATAATCACTTGGCGTTCGATGGCGAGCCACGGAAACAACAGGGAGACGTTTTTGTTGGCGGCTATGTGTTTGGCTTTGCGGCTTTGGTAGTTGGTGAAGAAGAGGAATCCTTCTTTGTCAAAGCCCTTCACTAGAACGGTCCGCGTCCACGGTTTGCCGTCTGGATCGACGGTGGCCAGAGTCGCGGCGTTTGGCTCCAAAATCTTCGATTGGCAGGCTTGGTCGAGCCAGAGGCGGAATTGGTCGATAGGATTGGGAGGCAAGTCCTTTTTGCTCAGGCTGGCTTCGGCGTATTCTCTGCGTAAGTCGGCGATGTTCATTTAGGCGGACAGAACTAAATCATTCTTGGAACACGGCTTTCCCCATCCGCTTTGTTCTCCAGTAGGAGTTGTTTTTGCGGCAAGGAAGGTGCTTGGATGAGAATTGTGGATTTCGGTTTTCTTTCCCAGTTCATTCTGCGGCGGGATTTTGCGGCTTCGAATTTTGAAAACCCGCAACGCAGGAGACATTCGGTTTGTTTTTTGACTTTACATCGAATCCAAAATGAATTATATTGCATTCGTTTTTTTGATCTATCAAATAGATTATTATGAGCATTAATAAAACTCGAAGCTGGTTGTATCGAATTGCAAGAATATTGGGCGACGTGAATGCAGTCAAAAAGGGGCGCATCGCTCGCCGCATTGCCCGCCGCGCCGCCGGGAAGGTCACAGGGCGAATGCTGGGAAAATTGTTCAAGTAATGGGAACTCCCGCCCACCTCTATTATGTAGAGGGGGGATTTTAATTGTTCTCCGGTTTTTCAAGAATGTGTTGCGCATAATCTAATGTTATTGTACTAGAATCAATCATTTGGATGCGCGTCTCGGCTGTCTAAATTGTGTAGAGGCGAACAAAGGTGATGACCGGACGATTTTGTTGTCTGGATTGAGGGAGGTTGATGTCAAATTCGATGAACCAATCGTTTTTTTCTTCCGGATCGACGAGGGTTTGGTGAAGATTCCATGTTTGGCGGTCTGCTTGTTTTTGAATTCGGCTGTGGCGTTGGTTGCGGGCTTCGGGGTCAAGCCGGATGCGTTGATGATTCTGAAAGTAGGTTTCGAGTTGCCGTTTGATCTCGGCTGGGTTTGGGGATGAGGAATCGTCGGGTTTGGAATTTTCTGCGTCTAGATCGTCCAATGCGTCTTGAACTTTCCCGTCGTTCAGGCTTCGTAGAAAGAAGAAAACACTTTGCCGAATCCGCGTGGTGAAGGTTTTTTCATCGCGGGTAACGTCGGCTTTTTGCGTGGGGAGTGTCTCAGATGATTTGGCGGAATTTGCAACTTGGGATGTGGAGTTTTTTATTCGCTCCCACTCTTCTACGAGGCTGGAGTCGGTTTGTTGGAGGAGAGTTCTGAGATACATTTCGATCTCCCGGATGCCGTCGGTTTTTTTGTTGTTGGGAACGGTTTGGATAAGGGTTTTATAGACGCTGGAAATGTGGCGCAGGAGAAGGCCTTCGGCTCGTTGGATCGAGTAGTTTTTGACATAGTCGTCAAAAGAACGGAAGCTCTCAAACATTTCCCGGACGACGGATTTGGGGCGGATGTTGTCTTCGCCGACCCAAGGGTGGCGTTTGGCGAATTCATTAAAGGTTTGGTAGATGAAGTCGCGGTTTGGCTTTGGGTATTCGAGCTTTTCGAGTTCTTCCATGCGCTGATCGTAATCCAGACCTTTCGCCTTCATCTCCGCAACGGCTTGGGCTTTGATCTTGTCCAACTGCTTCCACAAGATAATCGTAGGGTCTTCCAATATAGATTCAACCATGCTAATCACTGTAAGGGGATAGTCTTCAGATTCCGCGTCGAGTAACTCGATGGTTTCGTGGAGGTAGAGGGAGAGTGTTTGATTCATCGAAAAGTTTTCTTGAAGTTCCACGTTGACCCGGACGCGATCTTTTTTTCCACCCTTTGCAGGGAGCTGAATGATTTCTTTTTTGAGCAAGGCGCGAAAAAGCTGCCAAGCGCGTCGGGCGTGAGTCTTCTTTTGTTTTGGGGAGTCGTGGCAATCCCGGATGAGCTGACGCAAAACGCGGCAACCGTCTTCTTCGCGGCGTCCCAAAACGTTAATAAGCATGCCGTGAGAGACTTGAAATCGAGAAACCAAGGTTTCCGGCGGAGACTGAATGAGCCTCTGAAACGTCTTCTCGTCCCAAGGAATAAAATTCCGTTCGGGCGGCTTGCGTTTCACAAACTTCTTGCCCGTCTTAGTGGCTTTTTGTTCGAGCTTGAGGTTTTCCACAACGTGCGCCGGCGCTTGTGCAATTACCCAGCCGCGGTTATCAAAACCCTTGCGTCCGGCGCGTCCGGAAATTTGGTGAAAGTCGCGTGCGGTAACAATGCCGGTCTTTTGGCCGTCGTACTTGCACAAGCGAGTAAAAACAACCGTGCGGATGGGAACGTTAATGCCGACGCCGAGGGTGTCCGTGCCGCAAATCACCTTGAGCAATCCCTTCTGGGCAAGTTGCTCCACAAGGATGCGATATTTGGGTAGTAAGCCGGCGTGGTGAATCCCGATGCCGTGCTGCAGCCATTTCTTTAACGTCGGCCCATAAGCGCTGTTAAACCGAAACCCGCAAATTGCCTCGGCGAGAGCTTGTTTCTCTTCCTTCGAACTAACGTTGATGCTGGCAAAGTCTTGGGCGTTTTGGGCGGCCTCCAGTTGGGTGAAGTGCACAATATAAAGAGGGCATTTGTCTTGACAGACAAGTTCCTCCACCGTTTGGGCCAGCGGCTTTTGGCTGTAGTTGAATTCAAGGGGAACTGGCCGCTCAATCGTTTTGATTGAGATCGTGGGTTTGCCTGTCAACTTTGTTAGCGCTTTCTCGAAAAAATCTGTATTGCCCAGCGTGGCGGACATGAGTAGAAAGCGGGATTGTGTGAGAGTAAGCAAAGGAATTTGCCAAGCGACTCCTCTGTCTCGATCCGAATAGTAATGGAACTCGTCTATAATGACGTCTTCTATGCCGGCGTCGTCGCCCGACTTCAAGGCAATGTTCGCCAAAATCTCGGCTGTGCAACATAGAATTGGGGCGTTCCGGTTGACCGTGGCGTCTCCGGTACTGAGGCCGACGTTTTCCGGTCCAAACTCCCGGCACAACGCCAACCACTTTTCGTTCACCAAAGCCTTGATCGGGCAGGTATAAACCGAGCGTTTTCCCTGCGCGAGCGACTTAAAGTGCAAGGCCGACGCCACTAGAGACTTTCCCGAACCCGTTGGCGTGTTTTGTATTACGTTCTTCTCTTCATACAACTCCAAAATCGCCGCTTCTTGCGCTGGGTAAAGCGAGATGCCCTGTTTTTCTATCCGCTCCAGAAACCACTCCAAAGCCTCGTCGTTGGACAACAACTCCATGTTAAAAATTTCTTCAATATCTATAAACGGCAGGGCGCACTGGTTGCTGGCGAAAACATTAGCGGCGCTCACTCCACTTTTATGACGACGAATAGATAACTGTCTTTATATATTTAAAAGTGTTTTTCACCACTAGATGTTTTGAATTCGTAGTTTGATAACTTCGTTGTTTTACATATTCTCCTGCTTCGGAGAATTTTGACTTTCTTTGACTTTGCCAGAAGGCCGGTTTTTGTCTTTGTTGCCGCGTCTTTTTTGGACGGCCTGACGGAGGAGAAACTCAATTTGGCCGTTGACGCTTCGAAGTTCTTGCTGCGCCCAAGCCTCGATTTCCTTCCACAGGGAAGGGTCGATTTGAAGGAGGAATGTTTTGCGCAAGCCCACGGCGACAGAGAAATGATCTGTATTATGGAGAGAGTTTCATTCCGACGGTTTTATTGGTAGAGGGTTCCGGTGTTGACGACGGGATGGACTTCGGCCTCGCCGCAAAGCACGACGAGGAGGTTGCCGACCATGGCGGCTTTGCGTTCGGCGTCGAATTCGACAACTTGTTTTTCGGCGAGTTCGTGGAGCGCCATTTCTACCATGCTGACGGCGCCGTGAACGATTTTTCGGCGGGCGGCGATGACGGCTTCCGCTTGTTGCCGGCGAAGCATGGCTTGGGCGATTTCCGGAGCGTAGGCCAGATGGGTGATGCGGGCTTCTTGGACTTCGACGCCAGCCTTGTTTAAGCGAGCTTGTAGTTCGGCGGTGAGCGCAATGGTAACTTCTTCGACGCCGCTGCGGAGCGTGATTTCGTCGTTTTCGCCGTGGTCGTAGGCGTAGCTGTTGGCCAGATGACGCACGGCGGACTCGCTTTGAACGCGCACAAAGTGTTCGTAGTCGTCGACGTCGAAGACGGCTTGGGCAGTGTCTTGGACGCGCCAGACGACGACGGCGGCGATTTCGATGGGGTTGCCTTGTTTGTCGTTCACTTTGAGTTTGCCGCCGTCCAAGTTGCGAGACCGCATAGAGACTTTCTTTTTCGTGTAGAGGGGGTTGGCCCAATGAAAGCCGCTGCGGATTTCCGTGCCTTTGTAGGCGCCGAAGAGGATTAGCACGGAGGCCTCGTTGGGTTGCAAGGTAAAGTGGCCGCAGAGCAAGACGACCCCTGAAATCATCATCAAAATTCCGGCGACAAGAAGAAGGATAGAAAAGACGTCAGGCCAAAAGTCTTTGACGCCGTCAAGAATGGCCAAGAAAATGGAGGTGGCTCCGCCAAGAAGAACGGCGAGGTTGAGGGCAATCCGCCCCCAGCCGCCGGGAGTGGCAATGGTTTTCTGTCGATGCGCGGGTTTGGATTCGCTCATAAAAGGATTCGTTTTTAATATGTGTTTGATATTATTTTGATTTCTATCCGAATCCGTCAACTCTGGAATTTTTTCATAAAAATTTTGGCAGGCGCGAAGGATGCGTTTTTTCAATCCAAAGCGATCAATGAGTCTGCTTTCGTCCGGTCAAAACTGTTCCCGGTCCTTCGATCCATACGCAGCGGGCGTCCAATCCGGCGGATTGCATGGCCGTGATTTCTTCTGGGAGCGAAAAGTAGGTATCCTCTTTGTCCCATTGCTGAAAGTGCCGTTTGGCTTGAGTTTCGTCGATGCCGCAGGAGAGCATGTGATTTGTCCAAACGCGGTAGGCGGCTTCGCGTTCTTTCGAATTTGAGGGCAAGGCGACGTCGGCGTTCACAAAGATTCCGCCGGGCAAAAGCGCGTTGTCAATGCGGCGGTATAAGGCTTGTTTTTGCTTTATGGTCGGAATGTGATGGAGCGCAAGCGAGGCGGCGACGGCGTTGCAGGGCGGGAGCGGGGATTCAAAGGAACGTTCCAAAAAGCGCGTCTGATTTTGAAAACGCGCGAGGCGAACGCGGGCGCGTTCCAGCATTTCTGGATCGACGTCGAACAACTCAACGGTGACGACTTTGCCGGTGGACAGGATTGCTTCGGCAAGCGCGCCCGTGCCGGCACCAAGGTCAATCACAAGATTGGCGGCGACGGAGGCAACATGCTCGGCCGCTACGCGAAGCATGGTTTCGTATCCCGGAATGAAGCGGCGGATGGATGTATCGTAATCGGCGACGTCCAGGCGCAAATGACGGCGCACGGAATGGGAGGAGGGATTTGCGTCCAACGCGGGCATTTTTTCCATAAAAACAAAGCTCGCTTGCGCCTTTACTAAGAGACGATCCGCAAAGAAGCGGGAAGAGTTGCCGACAAACGGAAGAGAGAAAACAAAATCTTCAATTTAACAAAGGCAAACGAGAGCCGGACAACTTGGCTAATGCGGTAGGGCGAAGCCGCGCTTGCGCTGTTTGGGATCCCAGAATTCAAGGTTCACGTCCGTGCCGGTTCTGGCGGGATCGGTGGGCGGGTTGATAGTGCCGTCTCTTCGAAATTCGCTGTGACCGTCGTTGAAAACTACGTTGCCGCCGCCTTGATGGCGGTTGGGGTCAATGCCTTCTAGTTTATCGCCCGCGGCTTCATTCATTCCCGAAGTCGGCCACCACAGGCTCATGCTCCAGAAGCCGTCTGGTTTGGGCATGGCGTCGCCGACAACGAGATTTTCCGCGGGACTGCGAACGCCGGAGCGTTTGAATTTGACGTTGTTACCCACACTGATTCCGTTAGCCGTCACTGAGCCGCTGCGATGTAGATGGGCGCCCAGGAAGTAGGCATTGTAGCCGTAGCCCACTTTGTGGCCATTGAAAGCCCATTCCCATTGGACACCGAGGTCTTGGCGGCGGCCTTTGAGGGAACGACAGCGGAACAGGTTGGTGAGCTGGTTTGTGCTTCCTGTGATGGCGGGACCCCACCAGTCGTAAGCGGCGTCGTTTCCGCCGCCATCATTAAGGTTGTCCCTGTGAGCGGGGAAGTAGTCTTCGTTGTCGTCGGTGTAGAGGTGCATGTAGAGGCCGATTTGGCGGAGGTTGTTAAGACAGTGGATACGCTGGCCTTTTTCTTTGGCTTTGGCGAGGGCGGGCAGGAGCATGCCGGCCAGAATGGCGATGATGGCAATTACTACCAGCAATTCGATGAGAGTGAAGGCTAATCGTTTGCGTCGTAAGGAATGGTTTGCAGGTTTCATGATGTCAAAGATATTTTAGTTTGCAGGTGAGTCTTTTGGTGAATTCAACGTCGCTGAGCGTTTTTGGTCAATCTTTTTTTTGGGATTCTTTGTCCGGCAATGGCAGAGTGAATTGATTTTTGATTTATTTGAGGATTGAAAGCAAGCGGTAGTTGTGTTTTTTGGCGGATTGTTGTTTTCTCTTGCGAGAGAGCGCGGCGATGCGTTGGGCAATGCCGGGCGTTTTTCGGAATTTTTTGACGGACGATATGGAAAGGAATGCAAAGCCGCTGAGTGCGGCGGCGTTGGCGGATTTGGTGGATGGGCTACATCGGGTGGCGAAGAATCTTTGGTGGACTTGGAATCAAGAGGCGCAGGATGTGTTTCAGTATCTTTCGCCGCGGAGTTGGCGAAATCTTTATCACAACGCGGCGGCGGTGTTGCACGAGGTTTCGGACTACGAGTTGCGCGTGCGCCTTCAAGAGCCAGCTTTTGCGGCCCGAGCGAGGCATGTGATCGACCGGTTCGAGGCTTACATGCGAGAAGAGAAAACTTGGGGCGCGGAAAACATGGCGCATTTGAAGGATCGGCCAGCGGCCTATTTTTCGGCGGAGTTCGGGTTTCATGAGACGTTGCCGATTGCGGCGGGCGGATTGGGAATGCTGGCGGGAGATCACGCAAAGTCGGCCAGCGATTTGGGTTTGGGGTTGGTGGGGATCAGCCTGTTTTACCGCGAGGGCTACTTTATGCAGGCGATCAATCAGGACAACTGGCAGACGGAGTATTATACTTTGCTGGACCCTCGGCGCTTGCCGATTGATCCGGTTCTTGACGGCAGAGGGGAGCCGATCATCGGCACCGTGCGGATTGCAGCCAGCCAAGTGCGTTTTCGGGCGTGGCGGGTGAATGTGGGTCGGGTGCCGGTGTATTTGTTGGACGCCAACCTGCCTGAAAACGAGGATCACTACCGCGATCTGACCAAACGAGTCTATGGCGGCGATGCCTCCACGCGCATTATGCAGGAGATTTTGCTGGGCGTTGGCGGGGTGCGTCTGCTTCGCCAGATGGGAATATCGCCCTCGGTTTGGCACATGAACGAGGGGCACGCCGCCTTTTTGGCGTTGGAACTGACGCGAGAGAAAATTGCCGCCGGACAGTCCTTTGAGCATGCTCTGGCCGAGACGAAAAAAGAGTGCATTTTCACAACGCATACGCCGGTGGAGGCCGGTCACGATCGTTTTAGCAGCGACTTAGTTCAATTCGCCGGCCATAAATTCGCTAGCCGTTTGAACATCGATCCCGAAACGCTGATGGATTTGGGCCGAGTAAATGCCGGCGATGCCTCCGAGCCTTTCTGCATGACCGTTCTTGCGTTGCGCATGTCTCGCGCGGCCAACGGCGTCAGCGAACTGCACGGTCGATTAAGCCGAGCCATGTGGCAGTCTCTCTATCCCGGCAAAACAGTGGAGAAAGTCCCCATCGGTCACGTAACCAACGGCGTTCACCTTCTGGGCTGGATGAAAGGAACGGTGCGCTCTTTTTGGAGACGGCGTTTGGGAGACAACTGGGCGGAGGACACTCACTCCCCCGCGTTCTGGGAGCGGATGCTGGATCGGGATTGGATCACGGACGAAGAAATCTGGGCATTGCGCTATCGTCTGCGCCGGGAGCTTTTGGAATTCACTCGCCGACGCCTCCTTATGCAAGGTCACAGCCTGACCGCCGGCGACTACATCGCCTTCGATCACTTGCTGAACGCAGACGCCCTGACAATCGGATTCGCCCGCCGCTTTGCTTCTTACAAACGCGCGGCGCTGGCCTTCGCCCAGTTTGAAAAAGTGGTCGAACTGGTGAAGGACAAAGAACGCCCCGTGCAATTCATCTTCGCCGGCAAGGCGCATCCTCGAGATGACGCAGGCAAAAAAATCCTCCAGCACATCATCCATTTGAGCAAACTCAGCGAATTAGCGGGGCATCTTGTATTCATCGAAAACTACGACGTTCACGTAGCGCGCCAAATGGTGTCCGGCTGCGATGTATGGTTGAACACGCCGCGCCGTCCACTAGAAGCTTCAGGCACTAGCGGCCAAAAGACCGCGCCCCACGGATGCCTCAACCTCAGCATCCTAGACGGATGGTGGAGAGAAGGATACGACGGCGCCAACGGATTTGCCATCGGGCCAGACTCACATCCCGATACCATTGAAGCCCAAGACCGCGTCGATGGTGACAACCTCATTCGAACGCTCACCGAAGAAGTCGTGCCGTGCTTCTTCAACCGCGACGGCGGCGGCATTCCCCGGCAGTGGATCCAAAAAATTCGGCGGGCAATGGCTACCCTCCCTCCCCAATACTGCACTTGGAGAATGGTGCAAGACTACGCCAACAAATACTACGCCAGAGAGCAATGATCGATGCCGCCGGACAATCGACGCCAACGCAAGCCGTGCGCGACAACATCCGCTCCCAACATCGCCGGGAACTAGAATCTTGGATGCTCCGCAACGGTCACCCCCGATTCCGTGCAGATCAGATTCTTCACTGGCTTTACACGAGGCGGGTCAATTCTTGGAGCGCAATGCGCAACTTGCCCGAATCGCTACGAGAAGCCTTGTCGGAAAATTTTGACGCCGGCCTGCCCATTTTGGCGCGGCGACAAACCTCCGCCGACGCCACCCAAAAGTATCTGTGGCGTCTATCTGACGGCGAATTTATCGAAAGCATTCTCATTCCCGCAAGCCCGAACCGGATCGCCGATGCCGCCAACCGAAAAACCCTCTGCGTCTCCACCCAAGTCGGCTGCGCCTACGGCTGCCGCTTTTGCGCCAGCGGACTAGACGGTTGGAAACGCCATCTCACCCCCGACGAAATCGTCGGCCAAGTGCTTGCGGCGGAAAACCAAGCGCTCCGAAAAATCGAAGCCCCCGCCGACAAAGAATCTCCATCAATCCCCAAATGCGCAAGATCTGGACGGTTAATCAACAATCTGGTGTTCATGGGCATGGGCGAACCGCTGGCCAACTACAAAAACCTGCAAACCGCCCTAAACATCCTGAACGCAGACTGGGGCGTCGGCATCGGCGCCCGGCGCATCACCATTTCCACCAGCGGCCTCGCCCCACAAATCCGCCGCCTAGCCGATGAGCCTGCGCAATATCGCCTGGCCGTTTCCCTGCACGGCCCCACCGACGAAGTCCGTCGGCAAATCATGCCCATCAACTCCCGCTACCCCATATCCGAATTGACGGAAGCCTGCGAATACTATGCGCAAAAACGAGGCAAAAAAATCACCCTCGAATACATCTTGATCGAAGGCGTCAACGACCACCCAACACTGGCCAAGCCTCTGAGCAAACTCGCCCTTCGCCTCCGCGCCAAAGTGAATCTAATCCCCTACAACCGCGTGGCCGAATTCAAATGGCGACGACCCTCTACCGAACAACAAAAACGCTTTTTCCAAGCCCTGCGTCACCGCGGAGTTCCTGCCACACTACGGCGAGAAAAAGGCCACGACATCGACGCCGCCTGCGGACAACTCCGACGCAAAATCATCGCGCCAGCAAAGGCAGTTTGACGGAAACGACAATCCACCAACTAAGGAGTGTTCCCACAATCCGGTCTCCATTCCTTACGAAACAAAAACCCCCGCTTCCCAACTTGCGAAAACAAGGATTGAGAAAAAAGCAATCTCCGCCGTTGGCCAACTACAAAGCGCCCGCCCCCTGATTGGCTAATCACAAAGCGCACATCGCAGTCCCATAAATCCCGAGTTGCCAACGATGTCTACGAAGTTGCAGAGGCTTGTTGGCGTTTCTTTTGGAAGTGCCGGCGGAGAATGACAAAACCAAGGGCAAAGAGGCCAAACACAAGCGCGTATTCCTCCGGTTCGGGAATGATCGCACTGTGGACGACAATCCCCACCAAGTCATCGCTGTTGGCCTCTAATATCGGGCCGTAAGCCTCTGCTCCATGATCTAATAGAGACCTAATAGGCACCCAGAATTATTGTCGCTTTCTGTATAGAAGTCGCTAATGATCTTGTTGATCCATCTTGCTCCCACTTAAAAAGAAGTTTGATTGACGAAATAGAACAAACTGCTGAAGAAGTGAATTCGCAATGTTACTGTATGTATTATCGTAGTCCGTGAAAAGATGATCAATAGTTCTGCCGTTAGCGCTGGCGATGGTAATCATCGGCGTGTTGAGACATCAGAGGCAAAGTTGGCGTTGATTCTGCCTCCCTTCGGAATTCTCTTCCTTATTGAATCAATGCCTTTGGTGTTAGAGCTAGCAAATAAGAAATAAAGTGGAAATTTCGTATCATTGGCGTTGTAAATATGTCTGTCGTTATTCGAGAAGTAAATTTCTCAACTGTTTTGATTAATAACACCATTCTCCCCACTATATCTTATCAAGTTACCGGCCCGTGTTATAGAAGCCTCTGAGAAAAACCAGAAATACAGCTAAAAAGACATATTGCCGATGCCCGTTGCCCCAGTTTTGACGCAAACAAAGGGAATCCTTTTCATCATGTCTCATCTTTCCTGGATATGAAATAACCAATAAACAACTGCAAACGAAATCAAGAATCGTAAAACAAACTGGTTTTTAAATCCAAGAATCTGCGATTGTGAACCAATCCACAATCTAATCCGCAAAGCGATTTCCGCTTTTGGAGAAACTCTTATTCGCCCGGCGTCAAGCAGTGCTTCGCAATGCGATCTGGCTTGTTAGCAGTCTCTTGCCTATTCCGCGTCAAATCCCAAAATGCAAAAGGGGGGAAAAGAGAAAAAAGTTTGTTAGAAGCAACAAAACTCGTAAAAGATCGCTATCGCATCTTGTTGGTTGCAAATTCATGATTGCGAACTTCTGGTCGCTAACTGTTGACTTTGCAAAAAAAGGGTAAAAAGAAAAAACCGGAGAGGGAAAACAACTCCCTTTTGCCTTGCCTACATATGAAGAACGGAAGCAGGTCATTTATCCGCAATCTTGTCAATCACGCTCTTTCGTCACTAGAACTTGGCAAATCACCAAGTTCGGCGGCTGGGCTTTGTCTGCAGATCACTAGTCATCGAAGCGGCTGATTTGTGTCAAGAAAGGAATTTCGTCGTATCTTCTTCAAAGTGCTCGTTAATGGGAAAACGCTTTTATTCGTGGTAACCGTCATCGTCGTTCTTGTCTCATGTTACTTTCAGCTTTGGCGGGTGTCGAGGTCTAGCCACGTAAAACATTCCGTATGAGCAACCAAAGATAAATGCTTTGGCTCCCCGATGTATGGGAACGAATTCGATGAATTTTCCCACCGGCGATTAATCAGGATTATTACGGATTGGATCAATGACACAATTGAACAGGTTATCTTTACACACTCAAAATCGTTTGAGTCTTCGGTCGAATTCGAAGAATCACATATATTACACCAATCTCATAACAGTGGAAATGCGTTGGAAAGACAAGTCGACGCACAAGTTTATCCTTTCGTACGGCATTAATAAGGTCTTGTGTAAGCCAACGGAGTGGAAAATGCCGAAGTTTTAAATACCACTAGATCAGGCTTCCATTTTTCTCTTCGGATGCCAACCTATTTGATTGCTCCAGACTGGTGTCACGAGCGAATTTACAAAGCTAGGGGTATCGCTTACTGGGGAGAGTGATTCGAAATCCCTCGAAAAAATTATGCGCACACGATTCGAGAAGCGGATCGTGTCAGAGTGGTCGGATTACCTGAGCAAAATTCTAGGATCAGGTTCCTATCCAAAAGGAATCTGAAGTGGTTTTCCGGATATTCTCAATGCTGAAAACTCTATAACGACGGATTGAAGTTCGCTCCGAAATTGCCGTCCTTGCCTGCTAGTTGAATCCCGTTTTTGGAGTTAATCTTCAGAATTAGCTTGAGAACTGAATGGTTTTATCATCTTTTACTTATGAGTGCTTTTCCATTGACGAAGTAGTTTTCGCCGAACCCGGCGATTTAAGCTTTTTGGGCGGCACTCTGAAGAGATGGAAATTTACGGTGCATCCCTCACAAAAGACTTGTTCACGGAGGGACTTTTCCGACCGCTTGATGTTTTTACGGGGACAACAACAGCCTTTTTGCCCGACCCCGTCTAGAAAATCTCTTCTTTAGCAGGTACAACAGATGAGAATCGCTTTGGGTTCTAACCTGAAAACTGGAACTATTGTCAAAACGCCGTCGGAGAATTTTCCTTCAGCGACGATTGAAATTTATGATGACAAACAAGCCTACATCGGATCTAATGGCAACATAGCAACCAATTTTTCTTTTTTGGCTTCGTTCAAACAAGCACATTACTAGGCGACGATTCTACGCTGAGTTTACGTTAATTGATCTTTTGGTGGGAATCGCTATTATCGCCCTTCTTGAGGGAATGCTGTTGCCGGCGCTTTCCAAACCCAAAGAAAAGGCCAAGCAAACGCGCTGCCTCGGAAATCTCAAACAAATCGGAATCACCAGCCATATGTATGCGAGGATCACGAGAACTTTCTCTCGCCGATGTGGTATGATTCCTCATACAACAGTCCCTGGGATATACCTCAATCGATGGCTGAAGGAGAGAATCGGCAGTGTCACCATTGCGTTGGTGACGTTCGCAATGGTGTTCCTCGGGGTTGGTAACCCCTTTAAGATAGAAGGTCGTGTGCTCGTAACACAAGCGCACACTCGAATCAACCTAAACAAAACGAAACATACTCCGCAAACGACAATACACTCTACACGTAGCCCACCTTGAAGATACAGACGATTCCGGACGGAAAAACCACCCCAAAACTACAAACTGCCAATCCTTTAATTGAGATTAACCACAGGTAATATAATCTAAACACGGTCTAGAAGCCTCTTTGGTGACGACTTGCTGTCGCTGCATAAATCTTTGAAAATCGAGATGAAGACACTTAAAAAGCACTTGGAATGATTTCTGTAATTTATGGGGTTGCCAGATCGGTTGGTGAAAGGCTCTCCTCAGACTCCTCGATCAAATCGCCACTTATTCCACTTTGTTTTCCGACTTGAGTTGATGTGGGAAAGCACGTTTTGCAGCAGTTGCAAAGCTCTCTATGCTAATGACGAGCAGAAATTCCCTCGAACAGACAAAACCAGCACGCCCGCATCCCAAAGTCATCCGGCTTGCCTACAGTGGAATATCCATGAGAGTGCATGCTTTTTTCAAAGTTTTGCGCAAAATGCCTTGCTATAGGAAAAATTGCCCGTTATTCTCACAGCGTTGTGGAAGCCGGTTTGCCTTCCCAAACACATTAACGAACACTGGTGGCGACGACTCGACAACCGTCGCGATAAAAAGAATTTTTTCAAACTGCGAACGAGATATGTTTCCCTTGCCTCAACCAGAAATCATTTTCACTCACGATGGCGATTTGGATGGCTTTATTTCCGGCTGCCTCCTCCAACGATTGGCCAAAACTCTTTTCAATCTTGAAGTTCCTCTGGAACCCCTCTCTTCCAGTCCTTGGGCAATGCTCAAACGATTCCCCAGCCGCGCTTGGGTCAGCGACTTGGCCTTCGAACAAAGAATAGATCGGAAAAACTGGGTGATCGTCGATCACCACACCACCGAACACCGTCCTAAATTCGCCACTCTGATTTACGATACCGGCTCTTCCGCCGCCCGACTGTGCTACGAACTATTGGCAAAACATGATGGCGGCAACGAAATTTTGAGACGCGTGGCCGAGCTGGCCAACGTCGCCGACCTCTACCTGAGCGATCACGCCGAATTCAACTTAGCCTCGGAATATGCCCGGATTGTCAAAACCTATCACTTTCGTCCCCTCTATAAACTTTTCGGCAACCGCCTAGAGAGTTTGCTGGATCATCCGCTCTTGGAAATCATGTCTCTCAAGCGCAAAATTGAGGACCCCATCGGATTCCATTGGAGCAAAGATCGTGTCACAACAATTACTCCCAAACTCGGATATGTCGAAACCTCCATCGGAGACGTCAATTACATCTTGCACCGTTTGCTGGAAAACAAACATACGCCGCACGTCGCTCTGTTTGCGCTGTCCAAAAAACCCGGAGGCCCGGTAACGATGAGCATCCGAAGCCGAAACGGAGAAGCACTGCAAATTGCCAAAACCCTTCAAGGAGGAGGCCACCCTAACGCGGCCGGGGCCATATTGCCGCGCTCCATCGCCACCTTTCACAGCGCAATCGACTACCTGAAGCATCTACTCCATCCCAACCCGCCGGCAGAAGACGCCATCGGCGCCAAAGCGCTTTTTGATTCCGCTGGATTCTAACCCCGCTAAATTACCACGCTTCCAAGCAAAAGTGTTCCGCTACATATCCTCCAACCACTTGCCCAACCCGCCAACGTTTTCGAAACTTGCTTGAAAATGAGTTTCCCCGATTACCAATAACTCTCCCCAGACAAAGCGAAAACCATAACACATCAAAAAAAACGCCACTCGCCCAAGCTTTCCAACAAGCCCAAACCCGAAAAACAAAAACTTTCCGAATACTATTATCCGCCCGCTTCTTCTCGCTAACGCAACGCCTCCTACATCCACTAATCCTCTTCGCCTCCTGCCCCGTCTCCTTCCAATCCGCACAAAGCCAAAGTAGATGTTTACCTCCAACAATCCTCCCTTGAGAATTCACTATGCATCCTAAATCAATTCAGGTCTAGTAAATAATTTTCAATTCCTGCTTCTGTGAATTCATCAACGCAATATTAGTCTAAACTATATCTCTAAAAAAGATTTTCCCGCAAACACCGAGCATCCCTTGAATTCTATTCCAATGCACAAAACTTACTCTTCTATTTGTACCAGCCATCGCAAGGCCTCTCGCATCCATTTTCACTGATGCGCATGGAATAGGGGATCTCACCTTAGCATGTAACCTGTCGGACAACAGAACTTTTGCATCCGCCCAAGCTATTCGCCCGAGTCGTTTTCTTCGGGACGATTGGGCGCAAGTTCTGCCGAAGGCAAATTGCTTTCCCTATTCACGGCGTCGCCAAGAATCGGGGACGAATCTTCTCTAACTTGCCTTGCGGCCCGCATTTACTCCATTTCTTCTAGCATCGGCAAGCAAATCGTGCCATCTTCATTGATCGGCGTGGGAAAACTCTCATGCTTGTGGTTGATGATGTGATAGTTGGTGAGGGGGAAGTCTTTGACTGGATCGCCATCTTTGTCCACTAAAACCTCGTTAGTGCTGGTTGGCGTAGAAACCTCGCGCTTCCTTATACTAACCTTCGTAGGGAACTAACATCCCTTCCTCTCCAGATAATAAACCCTGTGCTTCCGGAGAAGAACTATTCAAACCACTACGACTGCCATAGTCCATGACATCGGGAGGCAGTTCTTCCATGCCTTGCACTTCGTTCACCAAACGATCCCGAATACGCTTCGCCTCCTCTTTAACTTCTTCAGTCAAAAAATTCCAGATTAAACCAACTGCTGTCCGTCAATACCGTATAGATATTGATATAGTAGCCGTTGATATGTTCTTCCCGAGTTCTCCCTCTGAATGTTCTCTGGGCGTCTTCCGAAATCGTTAAAGCATTTTTGTAGCGGCGCAATTTATGAAAAATGGCAAGCACTAAGACATGGTTGCGCACGCAGCTGTTTTCTTTGAGGATTTCATAAACCTGTTGGAGCTAGCGAGAAGTGATCGACTGATTTTTCCGTTGGTGAAGTGGCCTTTATTTCATGGTTAAGGTTTGTCGTTGTTTCCTCTTTCTTGCTGTCAAATTATGTCAGCCAGAAGATTCCTACCAGCACCGCCAATCTGATTCCGATAATTGCGCACGTTTACTTTTCCATCATTAAAGTTTTCTTTCCTCTTTTGTGTTTAGTCGTTGTCTTGGACGATGGGAACGATGCGGTAAAAGGCGGCTTTGGAGGATTTGTCGAGTGGGATTTTTAGATCGCTTTCCTTGATGGTATGTTCGCTCAACGTCTCCCACTTTGCTAAGTCTATGGATCGCTGAAAAAGGAAAGTCTGCGCGCAACCGTTAGCCTCTACAATAAGATGCGTCCCCTCAATGCGTATGCTCGCCAAGCGCAAACGCAACACAACTTCCAACGCTTCCTGATATTTCTGAATTGCATTTCTAAGCGCTTGTTTCTCGGCAAGTATTTGGAGATTAGGTTCGGGGATTTTATAGTCCGCCTGTTCTTCCGCTCGCGCGAACCAGTTCAAGTACGAATTTTGCAATCTCAAACTTGTTTGCAAGCCGGCAATCTGTTTTTCATAACAAGGCGCTTGCGAAGAATCTGGTTGCAATTCGGTAGCTGCCCACCGTTCCAAAAACTTCCTTTCCCGGAACCATTCTATCATGTTCCACGGCGCGCTACTTTGCGCATTGGTAATGATTTCACTACTTAGAAAAACAAAGAGAAAAAGAAACCACGCCAAAACTTGATTCGCATTCATCCTAAAACTCCCTTCTAATCGTTCGTTCTGTTTATCTTCCGTATCTCATTTCTCGATCCAACTGCGGCACCAACCGCAAAATTCTAGCGCGCGGCACCGGCGCAAAGGATTCATGCCTGTCTAACAATGCACGCAGTAAGTTGGCCAAGCTGGAAAGAGCTCGCCTCGCGGGATTCTCAGGCGTTTGGTAAAATGTGTTTCCAGCATACATGGCGGAGGAGACATCAAACAACAAGTCCGCTACCTCATACATCACTTTTTCGTGTTCTTTATTGGCCTGCCAGTCCATATCAAAGGCCCATTCAGGATGTTCTGTCCGAACGATGGCAATGTTTTCCGCTTGTCGCCTGGGCAGGTCGGCGATTTCGCGGTCTCTTCGACTTTCCAATCTGGCAATTTCGTTTTTCAGCCGGCGAATTTTTTCCTCCCACTCGGAAATCCAGCCTGAAATCATTTCGTGCCATTCTTTGTAAGTGTAGGGCGGCGGCGTTCTAGGGTTTTTGCCGTACTTGGCTTCGTATCCGGCCCGCGTTCTTCTTTGGCGATTTGTTTTGATGTCGGCTTCGTGTTGCGCGATTTTACGCTGTTTCTGGGCGATGCCTCCGGCGTATTTTTGGGTAAGTGTTTGCGTCCAACATTCGATCCAGGGAAGGGTTCGTCTAGGCGGATTGCCGTAGAGAAAGCCGATGGTGAAGTAATCCAGCGCAAACTGCGCTTCGTAGGGGATTTCCACATTCGTGATGTACCAATCATTTAGAATGTTGGCATATTCATGGAATTCGTCCTCGCAGTCCTCGCAATCGGTTTGTTGCGCTTCCGATTCCGACGGCCTCAGCACGGTTGTCGCGATGGCGAGGATGCAGAACATTTTGCTCAACGATTGAAAACCCAGCGTCTTGCCGGGAACGGTCTCTACGAACAATTGCTTTTTCATAAGCCAATAAACGATATGTATTCCAATGTCAACTGTCTTTTGGCCTGAATGCGCAGAATTTTCCCTTCAGCGCCCCATCCAGGCCGAATGGAAATCGTTTAGCAAAAGAAATTGCGAAAAACTTCCAGCCTGTTCGCCGAAAAGCGACAAGGAAAGAGGCCTCTCTCCCGAAACTAAAATAAACTGTGCTATTTAGCGGGAGACCCGAAAGAAGGAATCTTTCCGCTAAACGATTTCCGAGAGCAAGAAAAGCAGAAGGCAAATCGGTTGGCAACACTTTTTTGAGTTTTTTCGATTTTTTTGTGAGGGAGGGGGCGGTTGGCGGTTTTTTGGCGAATTGCGGCGGGTTGTGGGCTTGGGATTTGCGGGGAGTTGCTGTTTCCGATTGGTGAGTTGAGCATTTTGAGACAGCTTAGTAACGGCTTAGTTTCCTATTTGTGTCGGTTTTGTGAGGGATTGAATTCCTGATTCGCATTTTGTGAACACGGGTTCGTGCGAGAAAGGCTTGACGGGGGAGGCTTGGTTTGGGATTAATTCTGGTTTTCGTGTTGTGGGCGTGTTTGGGCGCCTGGATTTGTTTGGGTAAGGATTTTTTATGAAAATGTTAGGCAAAGCATTGGTTTTGGCGGAATGCGCCGCCTTGTTGTTGGCGGGTTCTGTTGAAGGGAATGATTCCAAGGGAACCATCGCAATATCGGTTCTCACCACGACGAACCCTTTTTTCAATGTGATTACTGAAAACTTGACGGAAGAAGCGGCCAAGCACGGGTATGAGGTTTTGAGCGTCAGCGGCGATTTCGACGTGGCGAAGCAACACAATCAAGTCAAGGATTTCATTATTAAAAAGGTGACGGCGATTGTGTTGTGTCCGTGCGAGTCCAAGGCGATTGGCCCGGCGATTAAAGAGGCCAATGAAGCCGGGATTCCTGTCTTTACTGCGGATATAGCGTGTTTGGCGCCGGATGCCGAAGTGGTGGCGCATGTGGCTACGGACAATTTAGGCGGCGGACGAGAAGCGGGGAAGGCCATGATTGACGCGCTGGGGGAGGCGGGCGGCAAGGTTGTAATCCTGGATTTTAAGTCGGCGGAATCTTGCTTGTTGCGCGTGCAAGGGTTTAAGGAAGTGATTGAGGCGCACAACCGCAAACATCCGGATCAGAAAATTTCCATTGTGATGGAACTGCCCGGAGAGGGAAAGAGGGAACTCGGCTATAAGACGACCGAGGACGCCATTCAAGCGCATCCCGATCTTGCCGGGATTTTTGCGATTAACGATCCGTCGGCTCTGGGCGCCCGCGCCGCTCTGGAAAAAGCGGGCAAGGCCGACCAAGTCAAAATCATTGGTTTTGACGGTCAACCGGAAGGGAAACGGGCGATTCGGGAAGGGAAAATTTACGCGGATCCCGTTCAGTTCCCCGATCAAATCGGGCGCAAGACGATGCAGGCGATTCTTGCCTATTTGAACGGAGAGGAAGTTGAGCCTGAAATTCTGATTCCCACCCGGCTTTATCGGCAAAGCGACGCGGAGAAGGATCCGGAATTGAGCAATGGCGGAAATGATTCTCCATAAATCAGGAAAGGCGGCGGCGCAGGAGCGTTTGTTTTTTGGTTTTCTTTTCACTTATGAGTTTGCGTTTTTTGGCGAGTTTAGTTCGTTTGCGGCGATGAATGGTTATTTTTCTTTTTTCGGCGGAAGGGTTTTGTCTTTTGTTTTCTTCCTTTTTGCGATTGGGCCGCGAGCCGGGACGGAGGTGGAAATCCGATTCAACCGCGATCTGTGGCCGATTCTTTTCGACAAGTGTTATCGCTGTCACGACTCCGATCAGAATGCCCGCCAAGCGGATCTTCGATTGGACGCGGAGGCGTCGGTAGGGATGGCTAAAGGTCTAGCGGCGAAATGGAATCATAAGAGGTCTGAAAATGACAATTGAGTACCTTCGGGAACGGCTCAAAGAGTTCGACGCTTTGCGCGCTGACGACGAGGTGCGGACCAACAGCGTTGAACGCATCCAGCCTCAACACGCAGACGAATGGCCGAAGAAACTGCATCCGTCGGTTCGCGCCGCGCTTGACAGCATTGACAGGGGGGAACCGTACAAGCACCAGTTCGACGCCGTCAGCAAATCGCTAGACGGGGCTGACGTTGTCTTGGAATCACCCACCGCAAGCGGCAAGACGTTGGCGTTTACCGTTCCCATTGTGCACGCGCTGAAGACCAATCCTAGACCCTCCCACGCGCTGATGATCTATCCGATGAAGGCTCTGGCGTTCGACCAGCACGCGCAAATCCAACAGCTTTGCGAACTGTTTGAACCTAAAATTGAATCATGGCCCTATGATGGCGACACAGATCCGGTAGCCAGGAAAGCATTGCAAAAGGAACCACCTCCGATTCTACTGACCAACCCGGAATACCTGAATATGTCGTTCTTGGGTAGCCGGGAATCTTGGGACAAATATCCGAAGGGATCCAAATTTCTGCGGAATTTGCGCTACGTCGTCATCGACGAGATGCACGAATATAACGGCTTCTTCGGCAGCAACATGGTGCTTTTGTTGCGGCGATTTTTCCTGCATCTGAGCCGCATCGGCGCATCTCCTCGCGTGTTTCTTTCGACGGCAACCTGCGCCAACCCTAAGGAACATGCCGAGAATCTCACCGGCCGCACCGTAGAAGTGGTTTCCGCCAGAAATACCCTGCGGCCCAAGCGGCATTTTCTATTCGTCAAACCGGACATTCCGGATTTCAGATATAGGGACATTCTCCGCTGGCGCGTTGAGAACGCCGCTCTGTGCGTGTGCGTTCTTGCCGAAGAAAGGCGGCGGCAGCAGACCGAAGGGTTACAGACGCTGGTGTTTTGCCCCACGAAAAAATTTCTTGAGGAAGCTTTTGGGAATTGTCAGCGCAGAGCGAAAGAACTCAATTTGGACCCTCAACGAATATCCCCATTCCACGCTGACTTGAAAGGTGTAGATAAGCAGAAGATACAGCAGAAAATCAAGGAGGGAAAAATTGACGTAGTTTTCACGACCAACGCGCTGGAACTGGGATTGGACATCGGCGGGCTGGATGGAATCATACTGGCCGGCTTTCCGCCCCGGCTCTCGTCCGCTTGGCAGCAAATCGGCCGCGCTGGGCGCAGCTGGGACAAGGGCGCCTTCGTGCTGTTCTACGCCATGAACGACCCAATTGACCAGTTTTTCGTTGGCAATCTGGATGCCTTTTTGAAGAAGCCCTTGGACGAGTTGGTCATTGACCCGGCTAACGAAGAATTGATCCAGAAGCATATCCCATCGTTGATTGAGGAAACGGGCGGCGAGTTGTGCCCAGCGGATAAAGACATTCTTGGCGGCCCGTTTTACAATGCGGCAACCAAGAACCAGGGTACTCCTATTGCTGGCTACAAGCCTCAGCGTCGGCTGAATCTCCGTGGTGGTGTTGGGCCGTCGTTCGATTTAAGGAGCGGTAACGAAGAAATCGGGCAAATCTCAGCGATGCGGCGGTTCAGAGAAGCATACATTGGCGGCATTTTCCCTTTCTTTGGCCGACGCTATCGCGTAAATTCCCACGAAGAACACGCAGTTGTTCTTGGTGACGTTGAACAGTATCTGCGAACGGAACCGGGCTTTTTCACAACGATTCCAATATCAGACATTTTTGACGGATTCAGCTACGGCGACATCAGTGCCTACTACGGCTATCTCAATATCGTGATGAACTTCACTGGCTATAAGCTGGTGGATGAACGCTCCGGGGACACCATTGCCACCGGAGGTGACAGCGGAGCTCTGTCACAGAGCAACCTTCACGTTTTCTGGCTGAATGTCCCGCAAAGCCCAAACGCAGTTGCTGGAATCGGAGCGGTGGAACATATGATTCGCGTGGGAGCGATGTTCGTGATTCCGTGCGACCGTTTCGATACTAGCACATACTCCAAAACCGGTGGCGTCCCATCTGCATACTGTTACGAGAACTACTCCGGGGGAATCGGCGTAGCCAAAAAGCTATTCAGCGTTTGGGATACCGCGCTGGCGAAAGGCAAAGAAATTGCCCGCGACTGTCAATGCCGTTCAGGGTGCCAGAACTGCATCGAACCGGCCAAATCTTGGGATATCAGCAATGATAACATTGACAAAGTGAAAGGCATCGAATTGGCCGAAGAACTTCTTGAGGCAGTGCGACAAGGTCCCACCGGGAAATTCCGCGACGGGCAGATGGTGCCTGTATAAGCAGCCGCGCGCGCAGAAAATCCAGGCCGGGAGATGAGAAAGATGGACTTCAAAGACCTAATCAGGCAGGGTTTCGACGAGTATCTGGAAGACCTGAAGAGCCATTTAGGTGTTTGCGCTTTCGGAAGCGGGTTAATTTATTGGCAGCTATGAGGGATTATTTTTCTTTTTTCGGCGGAAGGGTTTTGCCTTTTGTTTTCTTGATTTTTGCGGTTGGGCCTCAAGCCGCAGCGGAGATGGAAATTCGGTTCAATCGCGATGTGCGGCCGATTCTTTCTGACAAGTGTTATCGCTGTCACGGCCCCGATCAGAATGCCCGCCAAGCGGATCTTCGATTGGACGTGGAGTTGGAGGCAAAGGCGGATCGAGGCGGGTATTTTGTGATTGATTTAGACAACCCGTCCGAGAGCGCGCTTTGGAAGCGAATCACCGCAACGGACGAGGACGAGCGCATGCCGCCGCTGTCTTCGGGGAAATCCTTGAGCGAAAAAGAAGTGCGGACTTTGCTTCGATGGGTGGAATCCGGCGCAAAGTGGGAAGGGCATTGGGCTTATGTTCCGCCGGTCAGGCCTTCTGCGCCGGAGGTTCGTAGTCCGAGTTGGCGGCACAATCCCGTGGATCGATTCATCGGCGCTCGTTTGGAGCGGGAAGGATTGCCTCACGCAGCGCCCGCGGATCGCCGCACTTTGATTCGGCGCGTCTTTTTGGATTTAACCGGTTTGCCGCCTTCATCCGCAGAGGCCGATCGTTTCGTTGGCGATAGGGATCCTTTCGCTTTTGAGCGCGTTGTGGATCGTCTGCTGGCTTCTCCGCATTTCGGGGAGCGAATGGCGGTTTATTGGTTGGATTTGGTTCGTTATGCGGACACGGTTGGCTATCACGGAGACCAGCCTTACAGCGTCTGGCCGTATCGGGATTATGTGATTGGCGCGTTTAACCGCAACATGCCGTTTGACCAATTTACTCGCGAGCAGTTGGCCGGAGATTTGTTGGATAATCCAACCCGCGAGCAACGCGTGGCTTCGGGCTATAATCGCCTTCATATGATCACTGCCGAAGGCGGCGCTCAAGAAAAAGAGTATCTGGCAAAGTACGCGGCCGATCGAGTGCGAACCACTTCCAGCGTTTGGCTTGGTTCCACGATGGGTTGCGCGGAGTGTCATGATCACAAGTTTGACCCGTTCACTGCCAAAGATTTTTACAATTTTGCCGCCTTCTTTGCGGACTTGAAAGAAAAGGGATTCTACGGAGGAAGCCAATGGGAGCCGCAAATGCCCTTGCCTTCTGCGGATCAAGAGCGGGAGATGACGGCCTTGGAAGGGCAGATTGCGGCTTTGGAAGCGGATTTGTCGACTTCGACGGAGTTGTTGGTCAACGCTCAGCTCGCTTGGGAAGGCCAGATTCGAGAGCAAGACGAGGCCGGTCGGTTGGTGTGGGAGGCTGTTGCGCCAAGCCGAGTTCAATCTCTGGAAGGCGCGTCTTTGCGGACGCTGGCGGATCGCTCGGTGCTGGCGTCAGGCAAGAATCCAGAGTCCGACACATATGAAGCGGTGCTTCCGTTGGCGCGGCGGCGAGTGACGGCGATTCGATTAGAAGCCTTGACTCATCCTTCTCTGGACGGTGGAAGTCTGTCTCGGGGCGGCGGGAATTTTGTGCTGACCAATTTCAAAGTCGAGAAAACGGGAAGGGAAGTCCAAGAGTTGGTGCCGATTTTCCGGGCGGAAGCCGATTTTTCCCAAGGCGGTTTCGACGTATCCAAGGCGATTGACACCGACGCGAAATCAGGCTGGGCGGTGGATGGAGACAAAAAGAAAGAAAATCGGAAGGCAGTCTTCACTTTTTCGGATCCCATTTTCTTGGAAGAAGGCGAGGCGTTGAAAGTGACGCTCGCGCAGCGATCTTCGCGCAAACAGCACAACATTGGCCGTTTCCGCCTGTCCGTGATTTCTTTGGAGCGGCCGGGACTTCAAGAAATCGGCTTGCCGGCGGCAGTGTATCGAGCCGCGTTGACGGCTTGGGTGGATCGCGGGGCGGAGGAGCAATTGTTGCTGACCAATTACTATCGGCAACGTTCTCCGTTATTGGACGGCGCCCGTTCGCTTCTGGCATCCGCCCGTTCGAATCGAGATCGCTTGGAGCGGGAAATTCCCACTATGCTAGTGTCGCAAAGCGTGGATCCGCGTTTAATGCGCGTCCTGCCTCGAGGGAATTGGATGGATGATTCCGGAGAAGTGGCGCGCCCTCGTTTTCCGGATTTCTTGGATGGTGGCTTGACCACGGAAGAGCCGCTTTCCCGCTTGCATCTCGCCGAGTGGATCACGTCGAAAAACAATCCGCTGACTGCCCGCGCCTTTGTGAATCGGCTTTGGAAACTCTACTTTGGGAACGGCTTGTCTAAGGTTTTGGATGACTTGGGATCGCAAGGAGAGTGGCCGACGCACCCGGAGTTGCTGGATTGGCTAGCCGTCGAGTTTATGGAAAGTGATTGGGACGTAAAGCACATGGCGCGGCTGCTGGTGACTTCGCAGACCTATCGTCAAAGCGCCGTCGCCAGCGTTTGGATCAAAGAGAGAGACCCGCTCAACCGTTTGTATGCCCGCCAGTCTGCCTACCGATTGGACGCGGAAGTGGTGCGCAATGTGGCGTTAAGCGTCAGCGGCCTGCGCGTGGAGCGGATTGGCGGTCCTAGCGTCAAACCCTATCAGCCGGCCGGATACTACGCCCAACTCAATTTTCCCAAGCGCGAATATCAAGCCGATTCCGGAGCCAATCAATATCGCCGTGGCCTTTACACGCACTGGCAGCGCACTTTTCTTCATCCCAGCATGAAAGCCTTCGACGCGCCAAGCCGCGAAGAATGCACGGCAGAGCGAACCCGATCCAACACGCCCCTTCAATCTTTAGCGCTGTTGAACGATCCTAGTTACGTGGAATCTGCCAGAGCCTTCGCAGAGCGCATCGCAAGCAACGAAGGAGAAGACACCGAGGCAAAAATTCGCTGGGCGTTCCACGAAGCCGTATGCCGCCGGCCGAGCGCTTCCGAAGTCCAAATACTCGCCGAACTCTTTGCGGAAAGCCGGAACCGCTTTGCCACGGACGAAGAAGCAGCCCGCCAGTTGACGGCCGTCGGACAAACGCCAGCAAACCCCAATCTTTCGCCCGGCGAGCTGGCCGCTTGGACAATGGTTGGCCGCGCAATATTGAATTTGCATGAAACAATCACCCGTTATTAAGGAGACAATCCAATGAGGAACCCGGAGGATATTTTTGTTCGGCGGCAAAATCGCCGCACTTTTTTGAACCGAAGCGCGGTGGGCATCGGCTCCCTGGCCTTAGCTTCGGCGCTGGAACCTTGGCGGGCGCAAGGCCAAAGCGCCCCGTCTTCCCAAAGAACTCAAAAAGCCAGACGGGTGATCTACCTCTGCATGGCCGGCGGCCCATCGCATTTGGAAACCCTCGATTACAAACCCAAACTAGCGGCGATGGACGGACACCCCATGCCGGAATCCTACACCAAAGGCCAACCCATTGCCCAGCTGCAGGGAAGAGAGCTCAAGTGCATGGCGCCGCAGCACGAGTTCCAAACCTTCGGGCAATCCGGCCAAAGCCTCTGCTCCCTATTTCCAAACATAGGCGGGATTGCCGATGAGATTTGCATCGTTCGCTCCTTTCACACCGAGCAGATCAACCACGACCCCGCCCACACTTTCCTCAACACCGGCACTTCGATTTCCGGTCGGCCGAGCATGGGATCTTGGCTTTGGTACGGTTTGGGTAGCGAAAGCGAAAACCTGCCGGGATTCGTCGTGCTGACTTCATTAGGCAAAGGTGGGCAGGGGCAACCCATTTCCTCACGCCAGTGGCACAGCGGATTTTTGCCGAGCAATTTTCAAGGCGTCCAATTTCATGCCTCCGGCGATCCCGTTCATTATGTTCGACCTCCGGCGGGAGTTTCCCAAGCGGATCAAGGCCGATTGGTGTCCGCCATTAACGCATTGAACAGGGCGCGGGATGAGGTGGTGGACGATCCAGAAATAGCCACGCGCATCCGCCAGAACGAAATGGCTTTTCGCATGCAGACCAGCGTGCCGGAACTTATGGACCTCCGCGGCGAACCCCAGCACATGCTTGACCTCTATGGAACGGATGGCGCTGACGGATCCTTCGCCTCCAACTGCCTGCTGGCCCGGCGTCTGGCCGAACGCGGCGTCCGCTTCATTCACCTCTACCATCGCTCTTGGGATCATCACGGGGATATCAAGAAAAACATGCGCATTAGCGCCGGTGAAGTGGATCGAGCCTCGGCGGCTTTAATATTAGACTTAAAACAAAGGGGAATGCTGGAGAATACATTAGTCATCTGGGGCGGAGAATTCGGGCGCACACCTATGGCGCAAGGCTCGGGACGGGATCATCACATTCGCGGCTTTTCCCTGTGGTTGGCCGGCGGCGGCATACAAGGCGGCACTCATTACGGCGAAACCGACGAACTCGGTTACAAAGCCGTTGCGGATCCCTTCCACGTCCACGACCTTCACGCCACTATGTTGCACCTCTTCGGCATAGATCACAAACGGCTTACCTACCGCTTCCAAGGCCGCGACTTTCGCTTGACCGACGTCCACGGCAACGTCGTAGACAAAATATTCGCCTGATTAAATCCCAAGTTCTAATATTCTTCTTGAACGACATCAGTGTTTAATGATGCAACTGTTGCCTTAGCTGATGAATTTTCTCTTCCGTTTCTTTTCTTCCCGTGATGATTTCTTCCATCATTTTCTTAATTCGGTTTCTTTCCTCTCTGTGTTTATGTAGGGGAAGTTGAAGCTCTTTCCAACGATCGCCTATGTTAGGTAGGGTTGTGTCTATGAGTACTTTATTGTAAAGTTGTTGTTGCGTGAGTTTGTGGGTAATCAGATAGGCCAGATAAAGGGCATCTATCTCATACATGTTCTGGCTATTAATCACTCTGAATACTAGGCAATGACTGTTCAGAAGTATTTTGGTATCAGTAGCCAGGAGTATCGCTACGTCTCCCACTCGATAACTTCCTTCCTTGACAAAAATCAAATCTCCTTCTTGTAGGTTTACTCCGTTTTTTTTCACCTTGCGATAAATATGTTCAGGAACCCCGGATACAGGATTCTTGTAGATTTGCCAATTCCCTATATCACCAGCCCTGACATAGGGAATTTCACCCAAACCCTTATATTCTCCCGGTGGAGATCCATGCCCTTTGTGCACTTCCATGACCCCTTCCTTGACTAGTCTTTCCATGCGCAACCAGGCGATATTTTCACTTTCAGAAAGTTGATGTTTCCAGTAATAGCGAGGGACGTAGATGTTATTTTTCAGTTCTACGGGCTTTTTGCAAAAGACGTATTGGTTCTCGCTAAGATCAGGATGACTTACTTCCCTTCGTATATGTTGAGTGTCGTCCCATATTTCATCTGATATTTTTCCGTCTTTCGGCCTCAGCATGATTTTCCCCAAGTGGTTTTTTCCCATTTGTTGTGCCACCCCGAAAATAATATCTCCTTGCTGGACGCCTTTCTCTAAGATGAGTAATAAGGTCTTTGCATTGCAATGAGGACGAAAAGTGTTATGCGGTAAATCAATTACTGCCTTGACGTTATTGCCGGTTTGTATGTATTGAATGATGTATTTCTTTGTCGGGGCATGAAAATAGGTCTCTGGAAGAATGATGGCCAACCTGCCTCCCTTTTTCAGCATACTTAGACAGCGTTCAATAAAAAGTTCTTGCGGAGGCGTCTTTACTACCTTGTCAGTTTTGATAAAGGCTCCTTTCTCCTCTTCATGCTTCCACTTGTGACCCAAATCAAATTGCGCACACTCTGGTTCCAAAACTCGTGTCTGCTTGCTTCCGAATGGTGGATTGGTGAGGATAATGTCAAATTTTTTGAAATTCCCTTTCTCTATAAACAAGTGTTTTGCGTTGCCGTCAAAATCCTGTGGAGCGTGAAGGGAGTTTTGCTGAGTAATATTGCTGCCGCCGTCTCCGATGATAGACATGTATGCTTTGGTGATCTTCACCAAATCCATTTCCTTATCTATCCCGTAAATGATCTTCCTTGCCATCTTTCTCTTTTCTTCTTCAAATCGTTCTTTAGACAGGCTTTTCCACTTCCTGCTTTTACGCATTCGCTCCCAGACATGACTGAGCGCAAATATGAGAAAGCCACCACTGCCACAAGCAGGATCACATATCGTCTCATCCGGCCGCGGATCAATAATCTGTACCGCAGTCTTTACAATCTCTCTGGGAGTAAAGAATTCACCTTTTTCACCTACCAACTTGGATTCTGCAAAGACTTCAAATGCGTCTCCAACAGCGTCTTGGTCGGATCCTATCAGGGAGTACATCTGCAACTCTCCGACCACATAGGCAATCGACTTGTCATCCAAAGTAATTTGTTCATCTTTTTCAAAGATGCCTTGTCCTTCTAAGTCGCTTTTGACATCATCAAACAGCCTCTTTACTTTTCCCGCAACCACAGTTGCATCATCCTTGGTCCCGATTCTGAACTCCGGCACTCCTTCCACGTCGAAACGCTCATCCTGCATCTTGCAAAACAGCAAACGTACCATCTCGTTTCCCAGCTTTTCCCTGCGGCTGATGTTGGTATTAGTATAAAGCGTGTTGAGAATTCGCTTGAAAATGAGTTTCAAATTACTTGCAGGCTTCAGCGAAGTTTTGGATTGCAAACTCCCAATATCTTCTATTTCTTCACTGCGCCTCGGTATCTGATAGATGGCGTCACGCTTGACTTCTCCAGAAGCGTGATCTTTGTACAGATATTCAATCTCCTCACCGTTTGTCCATACACCCCATGTGCAGGACGTGGCGGTCATGTAACTGATTAATTGCTTAATGCCGTCCCTTCTGTCCTTCCGCTTGGTTTCGATAATCCCCAGTATATCGGTGCCTTGCTCTCGCTTATAAGTATCCGTCGTCTTGTAAATGACGATATCTGCCTTCTCCTTGCGCTGGCTTCCTCGCTGGATAACTACCTCAATATTCATCTGATCCTTGAGATAGCCATAATCATTGTACAAGACTTGTTCATACTCCTGCCTAACTTGTTCTTCAAGGGTATTCCGTACAGACTTACCTGTTGCCCAATCTTTCATAGCAATTAATTTCTTGTAGTTGTAATTTTCTTGTCGACCATTCTGCTGAATGAGGAATATAGCCTGTCCACACTGTCATTTTGACAATTGCCGTTATTCAGACAGAATTCCGAGTTCAGATTGTATTCGCATCCTTCGCTGGGCTTGAGATGGCTTGAGATAGGCCAGTTTTGACGTTCTTGCACTTTTTGGATATTGGTTGAAAGTTGCCGATCGTCGATCTGAATGGCGGCGTTTTTGAAGTCTTCGATGAAGAGGTTTTGAGTAGTTTTGAAGTTCCCGCTTTCTTCTGGGCGAGGGCGGAGGGTTTTGCGGATGGGCAGGTCTGCGGCGAGGAGGGCTTGGTGTTTGCCGGGCCAGTTGAGTTGGTAGCGTTCGGTTGGGCCTTCGATGAGGCAGTCAGAGCGTTCTTGGGGCAGGAGGTCGAAATCGATGGCGGGTTGGATTTGGCCGTCTTTGGTTTTCGTTTCGGTTATGCAGTTGGGAAAGAGCCGGCGACCGGTGTCGATGAATTTGTTGGTTTGGGGTGTGTTTTTGTGCATGGGTTGAACGGGATTCTGGATTTCTACTTTTTGTTTAGGCGGAGAGGTTAGCGGCAACGGGTCGACATTGCAAGGGAGATTCTTGCGTTGGGTTTTGCGAGGACAAGGGTTGACCTCGTGGTTTCTTTTTTTTATTTTTGGTCTGCTTTTGATGTTCTGAGAGGTTTTTTGGGATGGCGAAGGCGGGTAGAGTTTTTGAACAGGATAGAATTGTATGGCAGAAGCGACGGCGGACATTGGCCTGATTGGGCTGGCGGTGATGGGGCAGAATCTGGTTTTGAACATGGAGGATCACGGGTTTGAAGTGGTTGTCTATAATCGCACGATTTCCAAGACGGAGGCTTTTCTGGAACGGGAGGGCGCGGGGCGGAAAATATCGGGTGCCGGCGACATTCCGGAATTGGTTGCGCGGTTGAAGCGGCCGAGGCGGGTGATGATGTTGGTGAAGGCGGGGAGCCCGGTGGATGAGTTTATTGAGCGCTTGCTGCCGCATTTGGAAGCCGGTGACATCATTATCGACGGAGGCAATTCCTTGTATCAAGATTCGATTCGCCGAGCAAAGTATTTGGAGGCGAAGGGATTGAGATTTGTCGGCACGGGAGTGTCCGGAGGGGAAGAGGGCGCGCGCCGAGGTCCTTCGATTATGCCGGGGGGATCGAAGTCCGCTTGGCCGCATGTGAAGGCGATTTTTCAAGCGATTGCCGCCAAGGTGGAGGATGGCTCGCCTTGCTGTGATTGGGTTGGCGAAGGAGGCGCCGGGCATTATGTCAAAATGGTTCACAACGGGATTGAGTACGGCGATATGCAGCTGATTTGCGAGGCGTATCATTTGATGTCGGCGGGGCTGGGGATGAGCGCCGAGGCGATGCAAGGCGTGTTTGCCGAGTGGAACGAGGGGGAGTTGGATTCGTTTCTGATTGAAATTACAAGAGACATTCTCGGCTATCGGGACGAGGATGGCGCGCCATTGTTGGAGAAGATTTTGGATGCCGCCTGCCAAAAGGGAACGGGAAAGTGGACGGTGATGTCTTCGGCGGAACTGGGCGTGCCGTCGACTTTGATTTCCGAAGCGGTTTATAGCCGGTGCATTTCCTCGTTGAAGGAAGAAAGAGCGGCGGCTTCTGAGCGTTTGTCGGGGCCGGATCCTCGGATTGTTGGAGATCGGGAGGCGTTTTTGAAGGATGTTCGCGCCGCGCTTTATGCGTCGAAGATTGTTTCTTATGCGCAGGGCTATATGTTGTTGCGGGCGGCGGCGCAAGAATACGGCTGGAATTTGAACTATGGCGGAATTGCGCTGATGTGGCGGGGCGGTTGCATTATTCGGAGTCGGTTTTTGGGCAAGATTAAGGAGGCGTATGCGGAGCGGCCAGAGTTGCGCAACTTGCTGACGGCGCCTTTCTTTGAATCCGAGATTCGAGAGAGGCAACAATCCTGGCGGAACATAGTGGCCGCCGCCGTCAAGAGGGGAATTCCCGTTCCGGCAATGTCCACGGCTTTGAGTTTTTACGATGGCTATCGAACGGAACGGCTTCCCGCCAATCTTATCCAAGCGCAACGAGACTACTTTGGAGCGCATACTTACGAGAGAATGGATCGTCCGCGGGGCGAATTTTTTCACACAAACTGGTCCGGGCGGGGTAGAGAGACGGCCTCCTCTTCTTACAATGTTTGAGTTGCGGACGTTGGCGAAAATTTCCCAGAGGTTAGTGAGAAAGATATGAGCGATCCTGTTCAAAAACTTTTGAATTTTTGTCCGAGCCAAGAATTTTTGGTCGGCATTGACTCCGATGGTTGCGTCTTTGACAGCATGGAGATCAAACATAAAGAGTGCTTTGCGCCCATGTTTATCAAGCATTTTGGACTGCAGGCGGCGAGCAAATATGCGCGGGAGTGTTGGGAATTCGTCAACTTGTATTCGCGGAGCCGGGGGATTAATCGGTTTCCCGCGTTGTCCAACGCCTTGAATCTGCTGCGGAGCCGTCCCGAAGTCGTCGCTCGCCAAGTGAATGTGCCGCAGACGGACGCATTGGACGAATGGATTAGCCGGGAAACCAAGCTCGGCAACGCAACTCTTGAGGCCGAAGTGGGCGGCGGCAATCAAAATCTTCAAGCCGTTTTGGAATGGTCTTGCGCCGTCAATCGGGCGATTGAGGAGATTGTGAGCGGCGTGCCTCCCTTTCCGCTTGTTCGAGAAACGCTGGCCAAGTTGGCGGATGTGGCGGATGTGATTGTGATTTCTCAAACGCCGCTGGCCGCTTTGGAACGGGAATGGAGCGAGCATGCGCTGTCCAGCTACGTGCGATTGATTGCCGGGCAAGAAATGGGTTTCAAGACGCAACATCTTAAGATGACCGCAGCGGAGAAGTATCCCGCGCATCGCATTTTGATTATTGGCGATGCTCCAGGCGACTTCAAGGCGGCTAAGAGCAACGGCGCCTTGTTCTATCCCATTCCGCCGGGCGAAGAAGAGCAGGCTTGGCGGCGGCTTTTCGAGGAAGCCTTGACGGTGTTTTTTGACGAGAAGTATGCTGGAAGTTATGAGGACGCTTTGATTGCCGAGTTTGACGCCTGTCTTCCGAGCGATCCAAGTTGGGCGATTTAACTTCTTTCTTCCCCGTTATTCCGGCGTTTGGGGCCAGCTTTTGAAGGGCAAGACCACGAAAATGCAATTATGCTGCTTAGCGAGCTTTTGACGAAACAACAGATTGTGGAGGATCTCAAAGCGGCGAACCGTTGGGAAGCCATTGATGAGCTGATCGAGCGATTGGTAAATTGCCGCAAAATCAGGAGCAAAGACCGGAAGGCTATCGCGGCGGCGGTCAGAAAGCGCGAAGAGTCGATGAGCACCGGAATTGGATTTGGCGTTGGGTTGCCTCACGCCTCCACAGACTTGGTGGAGGAAGCGGTTGGCGCCTTCGGGCGGTCCAAAAACGGAATCAACTTCGACGCCTTGGATAATAAACCAGTCAGCCTCGTTATGTTGTTTCTCGTGCCTCAAGGGCATTTTCAAAAGCATTTGCATACGCTGGCCAACGTCGCCAAATCCCTGCACGACGGCAAATTTCGAAACGCCTTGCGGGAAGCTCCATCCGCCGAGGCGATGGAGCAAATTCTCCGGGGTCGTTGAAGCGGATGCGGCGCTTTTGAGGAAAGAGGGATGATTGAAGCAAAGAGAAAACGGTGTTTCCTTCCACGAGCCGTGGCCCGATGTTTTTGAAAATTTTTCTGAGAACGGATTGTGTTGTTCAAAAAAATCGAAGAAGATCTGAGGGCGGTGGCGGCGAAAGTTTGCCCCGATTGGAAGGGAGCGGAACTTTTCATCCGCAAATGTCCGATCCCTCGATTTGGGGACTATCAGTGCAGCTCCGTCATGGCTTTGGCAAAACGAAACGGCGGAAACCCTCGAAAAATCGCCGCCGATATTGCCGCCCAAATGTCCGCCATCCCTTCCGTTTGCGAAAAGGCGGAAGCGGCCGGTCCCGGTTTTCTCAACTTTCGAATTCGTCGAGAATCGTTGGAAACGTGCCTGAACCAAAGGGAATCGGCGCCGTGTTTTGTCGAAAAAGAGAGGCGCCCGCAAACTTTCCTCGTCGACTTTAGCTCGCCCAACGTGGCCAAACCCATGCATGTGGGGCATATCCGTTCCACCAATCTAGGCGACTGCATTTCCCGCATCCTGCGCTTTTTGGGGCATCGAGTCATCACCGACAATCACATCGGCGATTGGGGCACTCAGTTTGGGAAACTGCTCTTGGGTTGGAAGTCGGATCTAAACGAGATCGCGTTGCGCAAAGACGCTTTGGGCGAAATGGAACGGTTGTATCGCAAAGTGAACCGAGATGGCGAAACCCGCCCCGAAATTTTGCGGCAAGCGCGGCAAGAGTTGCTGACTTTGCAACAAGGAAACCAAGAAAACCAAGCCATTTGGCAGAGGATGATCGAGCTGTCCCGCCGGCAGTTCGACGAAGTGTATGCGCGTTTGGGCGTGCGCTTTGACGAGACGCTTGGCGAAAGCCACTACAACGACCGCCTCAACCATCTGGTTCGGGAAATGGAGGATTCCGGACTGGCCGAGCGAAGCCAAGGAGCGCTCATTGTGCGCTTCCCAAAAGATGCGGAGTTGAAAAACCATCCCGCCATGATTCAGAAAAGCGACGGAGCCGCCAACTACATGACCACCGACTTGGCCACTCTGGAATATCGCTGCAACCGTTGGCATCCGGACGAAATCATCTATGTCACCGACGGGCGCCAGCAACTTCATTTCAAACAATTGTTTCGCATCTGGCGGCGGTGGAAGCCCGACGAAAATGTGCGCTTAGTGCATACTTGGTTCGGCTCCGTCACGGGGCCAGACGGTAAACCTTTCAAAACCCGCGCCGGAGGCACCGTGAAGTTGACCGATCTGCTGGATGAAGCCGAACAGCGCGCCCGCAAAATCGTGGAAACCAAGAATCCCGGACTCAGCGAGTCCGCGAAAGACGAGATTGCTAAAATTGTCGGCCTCGGCGCTGTAAAATACGCCGACTTGCTCCCCAATCGGCAATCCGACTACGTCTTTGATTGGGATGCGATGTTGTCTTTGAAAGGAAATACGGCGCCCTACCTGCAATACGCCTACACAAGAACGCGCGGGATATTTCGGAAGTTTCCCGGCGACCTTGAGAGGATAAAGCGCGAACGAACCATCCAATTGATTGAGACCGAAGAAATCGAATTGGCCAAACACCTAGTCAACTTTCCTTTGGTTTTACAGCAAGTTGTCGAAGAATATCGTCCCAACTATCTTTGCGGCTATTTGTTTGAGTTAGCGGGGTTGTTGTCCCGATTTTACGAAAATTGCCCCATTCTCAAGGCTGAAGAAAGCGAGCGAGATTCCAGACTCCTCTTGCTGGAACAAGCCGGCGCCGTGTTGCGGGAAGGCTTGAATCTGCTAGGAATCCAAGCAAGCGAGGTAATGTAGGAGAACGAGTAACGAAACGAATCGGACAAGGAACGGAAACAATCTCCGTCTACATCGCCTTCCAACCAACCGCCGCAAAACCCGAAAATCCCGCTTGAACTTTTTGAGAAAAATGTTCAATTCTGAGGCTTGACAGTGGCTGGGAAGGTGCGGAAAGTGATTTCGACATGAAGGGATTCAATGAAAGATGGAAGCAACGGAAGGCTCTCGACTTGGCAGGGATTGCAATGATTTGGATGGCGACGACGGCGCAAGCGCAACTTTACATCCACATCTATCCCAGCCAAGACAACCCAAACAGCGAAACTCTCTAGCTTTTTACAGTCACCGGTTCCACCGCATTTTACGGAAGCAATATTCGAAGCAGCGGAAACTATCATGCACGAGACTCTTGGAAATCTGACAATGGATCAGACGGCTCAATCCAGTTTTTCCATGCCAACAAGCCAACCAACCAGTTGGTTTTCCTTTCTCCGTTGTTTTCCAGCACGAACAACCCGATAGATATCGAGTCGGTGACAAAAAGAATTCCCGGAGGCGATCGAAGAAGCCGCATTTTTGACCCGGAGCTAATCCTGTTTTCCAACAGCGTCACCAACGCGCCGACCATAACCATTGGAAGCACAAGCAGACCCATCGGCAGTATTTTTATGAACGCCGGATCCGCTTTTGTCGATGCCGAGATGGGTGTTCGTGGCGCGGGCGGAGGCAATCTGGCTTACAATACCAACGGAACACGTTTCGCATGGTTTGGCTCTGGTATTTTGAATAAACCAATCGGGGATTTTGGCAGAGACGGCCTTGTCCGTTTTAGTAGCAGAGACGTTAATCCTAACGTGCCTTATTTTTTTGGAAAGCGACAACGCGAATCACCAAATCAGAATAAATATCCGTCGCCAAGTCATCCCTGAACCTGCGGAGTATGCTTTGGTCTTCGGCATTTTTGCGCTTGGATTTGTGATTTTTATGAAGTATAAAGTTCAACAAGATGGAAAAAGAAAATAATCCTAATGAAACCAACTTGCAAGGCGCTTTTCAAAATGCTTTTAAGGATGCCATACAAAAAAGAGGTGTTTTATTTTTATTCTTCTGTTTCCTTTGGGCAATCTACTGGGAAACGCCAGACGAACAAAAGATAGAACTCTTGAAAGAGGTCGTTTTTCATAACTGGATTTGCACTATGGGGTGGGTTTTGTGTTTAGTTTGCGGAGTAGTAATTCATAAACAACGCATCAATTTTAGAAAAGAATGCAAGCGGATGAGCGGCGAGCGAGACAAGAATCAAAAACAACGTGGAATTGAAATCGAATCTAGCAATGAATGAGATTTTACCAGTCCTTTTTGCTTTTGCATTTTGGGGTTTTGTTATCACATGTGTTTGGAATATCTTTTGGCGATTTCTTTATTTGCCAAGCAAGCACTGGAAATACAAGATAGAACTCTTTCGTTTGCGAGACGAGTTGAGAAACCTATCCATCCATCCTGATTTACGACTGGATGCAAAAACCTTTCATTACGCTCAGAGCGGAATGAACTCTATGTTGAAAATGATACCGTTTCTTGACTTTGAATCATTAAAACGAGTGTTGAAAGCCATTCGTGAAGACGATGCTTTGAAGAAACGAATTGAAGAACGCATTCAAATTCTCAACGAGTGCGATATTCCCGAATTTCAAGAAATTCTCAAGCAAACTTCTCAATTGCATTACCGCATTCTTTTTTCGAACTCATTAGCGAAAAAACCTTTCACTTTCTTGCGTATCGTCGTTTGTGAGATTTTCAAAACATTCTTCTCATTATAAAATATTAGGAATAAATTCGTCAACAGTCAACTGAAAGACAAGTCAAATGATATTATCGTTTTCCCTGAGAGAGATTTGGGAAAGCTTGCGCAGACCGCAGGATTCGGAAACATCGCTTGAAATAGCAGGCGAGTCTCTTGGTTGGTTTCCTTTTTCTTTGGTTTTATAGGGTCGGCTCTTCTTTTGGGATTCATGGATGCGCTAAATCTAGCGGAAAGGCGGGCTGGTTTTTGCTTGCGTGAGAAGCCGGCTTGAAAGAATTTCGTAAAGGGATTCTCGGCTTTTGGCGTGAACCAGCGAGCCATCCGAATCCACGACGGCAAATCCGTTTCCATAGGCGGGGCCGTTTGTGATTGAGAGGTTCGTTCGGCAGGCCTGCAACTGCTGGCGCGA
Source organism: Limisphaerales bacterium (assembly GCA_965203425.1). GTDB lineage: Bacteria > Verrucomicrobiota > Verrucomicrobiia > Limisphaerales > AAA164-E04 > UBA2970. Next base: position 3,412,140 of record OZ241891.1, read on the forward strand.
TTTCTCTACGGCGGTTTGCGGAGTGCCTTCCACTTCGTATTTCCATCCTACCAAAAAGGCTTCCGGGAACATCGAGCGCAAGGAGGGAAGGATTTTCGGGGAGGGAATCAATTCGGCAATGAACCGTCCTGAAGCAGGGGATAGTTTGCCCTTTCCGGCAGTTTGGAGACTTTTCTGGGCGTTATTGAGCCAGATTTTTCCAAACCGGAAGTCGCTTACCGCCGCTGCGTGATAAACGGCGTCAAAAGTCTCTTGGGAAAGCGTTCGGAGCGCTTTGGTCAGGCTTTCGGCGGTTGTGAAGGAAATCAGACGCCGGGCGAAAACCTCGCCCTTCCAAGAGGATCCATCGCCGATCAGCAAGGTCACTTCGACATTTTGGCGTTCCAAATGATTCGCCAGCTCCGTTCCCAGCCTTCCCGTTGAGTGATTGGTCAATCGCCGCACTTCGTCCAGAGGTTCGTAAGCGGGGCCGGCGGTGACAATGGCCTTTCGGTTGCTACATTCAGCGGACACAAAGGGAATCATCCCGATTTTCGAGGCGATGTCAACGGGCTTGCCGATTCTTCCCGCATTGGCTACTCTGCCTTTTCATCCGAATGAAAAGCATCATGTCAACCGGGAGGAAAACGTGAGTCCGGCGCAAGATAACGGCGTTTTGTGCGTTATTTTGGGCGGCGGCGCCGGCTCTCGCCTCTTTCCTCTGACAAAAGAACGGTCCAAGCCCGCAGTGCCTTTAGGCGGCAAGTATCGGCTGGTGGACGTGCCGATCTCCAACTGCATCCACTCCGGCTTGAAACGGATTTACGTTCTTACCCAGTTCAACTCGGCCTCGCTCCACCGCCACATCTCGCAGTCCTACAAGTTTGATCAATTCGGCGGCGGATTCGTGGAAATCTTGGCCGCCGAACAAACGCTCACAAACACCTCTTGGTACGAAGGCACTGCGGACGCCGTGCGCAAGAATCTGACGCATCTGCTCAATCACTCCTTCAGGCATCTGATTATTTTGAGCGGCGATCAACTCTACCGCATGGATTGCCGCCATTTGTTAGCGCATCACATCGAGCGGAACGCCGAAATTACAGTGGCGACTACGCCCGTGCGCAGAGAATCCGTCGGCGGATTCGGTATCATGCAAATGGACGCCGGCTTCAGAATTCGGCGCTTTGAAGAAAAACCTTCTCGGCCGGAGTTGCAAGAAAGCCTGAAGCTCGAAAACGAATGGCATCCCCGCCTGAACATCCGGGGCGAAGAACCTCGTTGGCTGGCTTCTATGGGCATCTACGTCTTCAACCGTGAAGCCTTGGCCGCCGCTTTGGAAGGCGGAGACCCAGACTTCGGCAAACACATCATTCCCGGAGCGATCCAAAGACAGCGCGTCTATTCCTACATCTTTCAAGGCTATTGGGAAGATATCGGCACCATTCGCGCTTTTTTCAACGCCAACCTAGACTTCGCCAAGCCTCATCCTCGCTTCAACCTCTTCGAAGGAAAAGCTCCCATTTACACCCGCCCCCGATTCCTCCCGGCCTCCAAAATCAATGGCGCGTCCGTTCAATCTTCGCTGGTGGCCGACGGTTGCGTGATAGACGACGGCGCCTCCATTGTTGAATCCCAACTCGGCGTCCGAAGCGTAATCCGCTCCGGTTGCGAACTAAACCGCGTCGTCATGATGGGAAGCGACAGCTACACAAACCAACCTGCGCGAGAAAATTGGCCGCCAGTCGGCATCGGCAAAAAATCGAAAATCCTCAACGCCATCATCGACAAAAACGCCCGAATCGGAAAAAACTGCTTCATCTCCCCCGAAGGCAAACCCGAAAACTACGATGGAGAAAACTTTTACATTCGCGACGGAATCGTAATCGTCCCCAAAAACGGAGCTATCCTCGACCATACCCGCATCTAAAAACCCGCCCCCCGCGCTCCCAAAAACAGCGCAAAAACCGTCCGACAAAATCACCAAGCCGCCGAAGGATGCCCGTCCTTCGTTGCCGGACTGCACCACAACTCATTGCGTTTCGAAGAATTCATCAGCTGCCTGGCCCGATCATGACGCAAAAAACCGCATGCCCGCCAATCGCCAAAACATGGATCCCGCTTCCATGACGACGGCCGGGGCCTTCCCTCTCCACAGCTTGATTGGCGCCATCATTATACGCCACGACATTTCCCGCAACCGGCTCCCACATCACAACATCCCCCGGCAAAAACCGATACCGCGCAAAAGAAACCCGCCCCCTGAACCCGGACATCGCCCCATTCATCACATACGAAGACAACTGCTGCCGCCCTTGCAACAACCTGCCGCCGTCCCAATTCGTTACCGGCAAACTCCGCCGAAAATCTCCCGCATACAACTCAAAAGCGATCCCAAACTGCCGCGCGTGATTCAAGCAAACCGCGCGCTGGGCTTTTCCCTTCGCCCGCGACAAGGCCGGTAACAACATGCCGGCCAAAATAAATTGTTCATTCCCCTTTCCAAAACCGTCACTCCATTCGTTGCCGTTGAGTGTCTATTCCGATCAAGTCGCTCACCCAGAGAACGCCTTTTACTTCCACGTCTGCCACGCTGAGGACAATGTTGCCGAAGTTTCGCCCAACCAATCCGCCAACGCCATTGACGCCCTCCACTCGGCCTGTCACAGAACAGACTCCAATGCTCCCTAGATTCAAGCCAGCCAACGCGCCCACCCAGTTCACCCCTTGGATGGAAACATCTTCCAAGCCTAAATTGATGACTTGCCCGCGATTGCCAATCAACCCAAACAAACCGTTTGGCCTATTAGCGAACACGGCGGGATCGCTCTGGTCTTGAAACAAGTTGTCGATGGTATGGCCGTTCCCTTCAAAAACGGCTTGGAAAGGTTCGGCGAAAGAGCCGATGGACGGCCAGCCCTTTCCCTTGTTCCAAAAGGCGTCTTCTTCATTGATGGTTTTATCTCCATTCGTGTCGAAGGTCAGGTTCGTTGCGAGTTCGTAGCCTTGGGCGAGGATGTCGGCGGGAACGCCCATGTTGGCGATAGCGCTGGGAAAGGCTTGGGAATAGTCGTCTGCGAATTCTTCTTTGTCCGGCTGGCCGTCGCCATTCAAGTCAAAGCGAAGGGCATGAAGTTGCGCAAGGTGGCTGACATCAATCAAGCCGTCGTCATCTAAATCATAGTCGGTCGGCGGCAACTGCACAATGGGGGCTTGTTCTCTGGGTTCGGGTTCGGGGGTTTCCTCTTCTTCCACGATGGTGTGGGCAATGGCCACGGAGACAATCCCCGCATCATTGATAGCTACAAAACCCGAACTCTCCGGTATCGAATGGCGAATGGTTGCCCGCTCGTTAGTGTCGGCGGCATCCGAAGACGCCGTCACGGTCACGGTTTGGTAAGACTGCCAAGTGTTTTGGTTGAAGACCAGTCTGTTGGGATTGACGGTGATTCCGGGATGCGACGTCGCTAGGTTGACGGTCATGTCTCTGACTGGGTCGGCAGTGCCGCGTATCTTATATGTGTCCGATTCGCCTTCGGAGAGGGCCAATTCGCTTGAGTCGAACATGATACTCCCTCCGCCTGATGTCGATGTAGTCACCGCTCCCAGCAACGCGCCGCCAACATTGACCGGCGGCGGCGGAGTTCTTCTTTCAACTGTTCTCTCTGCAATAATAATGGGGATGCTTAGCGTTCCGTCAGAAAGGAACTCTCCATGAATAATCGCATCGTAGAGGCGAGCGTTGCTGGGGCGAAGAATTAAACTAAAGACCTCTTCTTCTATCTCGTCTATCTCGTCGTCTAGGATGGGAACGGAGATGGTTCGGATGAAGTTGGTTGTGCCGGCGGGGATGAAGAGGGTGTCTCTGGTTTCGACGTAGTCTTCCCCCGCCTTGGCCGTGTTGTCTTGCGTGGCGTAGTCCAAGAGGATATTCTTATGATGAGGTCCGTTCTTTAATTCAATTTGGATCTTGGCAGATATTTGTTCCTTTGTTTTTCGAAGTAACTAAAACTGTAGGAGGCAGTCCAAGAGTCTCCGGTTCGAAGTCTTGGGTCGTTCGCAAGCTCAGGATCCAAAATATCTTCATGAACTTCCATACGATAATCTCCCGGAAACACTCTATGGCCGAAGATACCGTCGGCATTGCGTAATTCTATCCATCTTCCGTTTACATTCCAATAGACACGGGTAAATGGCCTGGACAAATAATATGGTGCCCAATTCCAAGCACGCGAACCGGAAACAGAGAGGTACGCTGTTCTTTCGACGGTGAATTCATGATAATAATTTGCATCATGAGGATTTCCAGCGGCTGCCCGCGCATCGGCCAAGTCCCTCCGTTCTTGCTCAGTCCCAAAATGTACTCTGTATTCGTAACCTTGGGCGGCAAGCCGGCTTCCTTCCTGTACCAGCAAGGCGCGATGTATGACGGGGGCGTAAGCAGTGTGAGTGTCACCAAGGGACATGCCCACAAAGAGATAGGGATCATCTGCTGTTTGTTGTCCCCAAGCCGTCGGCATTCCCATGGCCAAAATCAAAACGAGCCAAAATGAATTCTTCATCGTCTGCATAGTTCTCTCTCCAATTTTTGTTCCGTTATTCCAAAAAAAGCAAAAAAATTCCAGTTTATTTCAGCGGAGTTAGGCGGAGGAATCGCTGTTTTCCTGCCGCATTCGGCAAAATTATGGTCAATCGGTTTTGGCTGTCAACGTTATCTTCCCGAATTTCCCGAATCATTTTGAATTCGTCTTCAGGCAATGGCCTCCAAGTCTCTCCAAGCAAATCGACGGTTTCCTCTACCTCGAACTCTTCCATAGAGACAGCGAACACGAATCGAACACCGCTGTCAAGCAAAGATTCGGCAAAATCAATTGGCTCTCCCCCGTTATAAGACCGTCAGAGGAACTCTCGGCGGGGCCGCCGTTGAATGGGCCGACGCCAACGGCTTGCGCTTGGAGGACGGCAACGGTGCTGGCCAGAGCAATCATCATTTTCTAAAATTTCATCGCTTTCATCTTCAACTCTAAAAAAGGCGAGATAAAAAAGCCCGCGGGTTGGCGAGTTTCGAACCGCCGCAATTAAGCACGCCGCCGTATTTCTCCGTCATTCCCATCAGAATCCCTAGCGCATTCAGAACGCTTCGAAGAGAAAACGGTTTGGAAGCTCTGTTTCGTTTGCGTTCGGCCTTTTTGGATTCCGGCACCTTATCTTTTCGCATGGAATTAGAGATTGACTCTTGTCGCTTCAATCTGTTGAATATCGATTGTTTTTGAGATTCTGCCAATCCATGCCGCTCTTGGAAATTCATCAACTGAAAAAATCCTTTGCTTCTCCGGACAAAGAAGTCCGTCTTGCGGTGGACGTTCCTTCCTTTTCCCTGTCCGAACGCGAGCAAGCGGCGCTGAGCGGGGAAAGCGGCTCCGGCAAAACCACGTTTCTGAACTTAATTTCTGGAATTCTCCCCGCCGACAGCGGAACAATACGCATTGAAGGCCGGGAGATGACCGCGTTGAGCGAGGCCGAACGAGACCGCCTTCGTGCTTCCAAAGTGGGTTATATTTTTCAAACGTTCAACCTTTTGCAAGGCTTCACCTGCTTAGAAAACATTCTTCTGGGAATGTCGTTTGGTGGAGGAAAACTCGATCGGCGTCTCGCCAAGCAGCTTTTGGAACGGGTAGGCCTGCGCAAGCGAATGGAATACTATCCCCGGCAGCTTTCCACCGGACAGCAACAGAGGGTTGCCGCTGCTCGGGCATTGGCAAGCCGACCTTCTTTGGTGCTGGCCGATGAGCCAACGGGCAATCTAGATTCGACAAATGCCAAAGAAGCGCTGTCCATCATTCAAGAAACTTGCGAAGAAAATGGCGCCGCGCTGTTGCTCGTCAGCCATGATCCAATTGCTTTGGAACAATTCGTCTCGTGCAAAGACTTTTCTGAAATTAACCGCGCTGGCCGGGAAGAATAGCGTTTATGAAGACCATCTGCATGCTTGTGCGCCGAAGTCTGCGGCAGCACTTTTTGTCCACGGCCGTTACCTCGCTCTCCATTGCCTTGGCCGGCGGCTTGTGGCTGTCTGTATGGGCGATTCGGGATCAGGCAAACGCTGTTTTCACCAAAGTCGACTCCGGATTTGACGCGGTTTTAGGCGCCCGAGGATCCAAGTTGCAGCTCGTGCTGAACGCCATTTTCCACGTGGAAGCATCGCCCGGAAATCTGGCTTGGGAAGATTTTGAAGACATTCAATCCAATCGGGCCGTTGCCAAGGCCATTCCCCTCGCCGTGGGAGACAACTATCGCGGTTATCGTTTGGCGGGAGTTTCTACCAATCTGTTCTCAGAAATTGAATATCGGCCGGGTCAGCGTTTCCAAGTGTTTCCCAACGGACGCATTTTTGATCCCGGAAAACAAGAGGCAGTAGTGGGAAGTTTTGCGGCGCGAAAACTTGGCATCAAAGTGGGCGACACTTTTCATCCTTATCACGGGCTGACTTTTGATCCAGAAAAACGGCACGAAGAAACCTATCACGTAGTTGGAATCCTCAAACCTTCCAACACACCCGCAGATCGGGTTATCTGGATTCCGTTGGCGGGCTTGCAGCGAATGAGTGGACATGATCCCAAAGCGGCAACCGACCTAAGTGCCGTCTTGATCAAGGTGCGATCTCCGCTGGCGGGCTTTCGGTTGGACACGCTTTACAACAAACAAGGCGATCGATTAACTTTGGCTTATCCGATCGGGCAGATTATGGCGCAGTTATTTTCCAAAATCCGCTGGTTGGATCGAGTGCTGGAATTGATCGCCTCTCTGGTCGCCGTGGTCGCGGCGGCTTCGGTTTTGGCCAGCATCCATAACTCCATGAACGAACGGCGGCGGGACATTGCAATTTTGCGAGCCTTAGGCGCCCGGCGTCGCACAATCTTTGGAACGATCCTTTTAGAAGCTGTTACGATTTCCGTTTTGGGCATGACCGTTGCGTTTGCCGTCTATTTTGCCATTTTTGCCGGCGTTGCGGCTGTCCTCCGTGCGGAACTGGGCGTAGTGTTGTCGGCCGCGCAGTGGCACTGGGTTATGTTATGGGCGCCGTTGTTAATGACGGGGATGAGCGCTTTGGCCGGCTTGGGGCCGGCAGTCAAAGCCTACCAAACAAACGTGGCAAAGCACCTAGCGCCAGTTTCATAAACCTTTTTGGATACAAACCACATTTGCAACAGACGCGCAATGCTTCTACTGTTCAAAAAATCATTTCTCAATTTTGCGGCGCTAATGTTGCTGGCAGGTTGCAGCGTCGAAAACGATCGCTCCGACGCTTCCAGCCACAACAACCATGCAACAAAATCGCCACATCAAAAGCATCAACACATTCCGCCCCACGGAGGCGCTCCCGTCGTACTGGGAAAAGAACTTTATCATTTGGAGTTCGTTCTCGACGAAGAATCCGCCTCGTTGCACTGCTATGTTCTTGATGGACACATGGAAAACTTCATCCGAATCCAAGCCGCAAAACTCATTCTCGAAGTCGAACCCAATAAAACGGTTGTGTTGACGCCGGTAGCTCGCCGCTCTACCGGAGAATCCGTTGGCAACACCTCGCACTTCAGCGCTCGGCCAAATTGGGCTAAGGAAAGAAAGCGCTTTGCCGCTGTGCTGCAAGAAATCACAATACAAGGAAATCGGTTTGAAAACGTGGCATTTCGTTACCCGGAAGGGAATGAATCCCATTGAAAAACGCAAAAGTTAAAACACGAATGAAAACAAAAGCCCGGAAAACAGCCGCTTGCCTCATCCTGTGCGGAGTTGCTTGCGGTCTGGCCAACTCAGCCGAGAAAAACCCCTTGTCAAAGACTTCTCCCCAAGCAGATTCTATCAAAAGCAAAGCCATTCCAGCCCCGCCAATCGCCTCGCCTCCAAAGTCCGATAACAAAAAAACTCCCGCCGAGCCAAAACTGTTGACCAACGGATTTTTGCAAGTTTCGTTTGATTGGTTGGCCTCGTTCGACTACGAAATCCCTCCCGAAGAATCCACAAAAACAGTCCCGGAAAACACCGAGAACGCCAGTCAAATCCCTCAAAAAATTCGCAATCTTGACGAAAAAGAGATCGCTCTTAAAGGATTCATGTTGCCTCTCAAAATGGAAAAAGGGCGAGTCACAGAGTTCCTCATCATGCGCGATCAATCGATGTGTTGCTACGGGACGATTCCCAAGATCAACGAATGGGTAAGCGTTAAAATGAAAGAAAAAGGGGCAAAACCCGTCATGGAGCAAATCGTCACTATGTTCGGCAAACTGCGCGTCGGAGAAATCCGGGAAGACGGCTATCTTGTTGGGATTTATGAAATGGAGGGGTACCGAATGGACGGTCCGAAAAATCCATAACTAACTCTGCAGGCATTCAAGAAAGGGCGCGGATTCAACCCAACCCGAGCAGAAAGGCAATGCAAAACAACTCCAGCAACACAACGGCGCCAATAATAAACCAGACAAAGACAGGAATTGGTCCAAGATTTTTCAACGAAGCAGGCGACAAACTGAAACGGAAAACCGCTGCGCCAACGGCAATCAGGTCTCCATTGTGAATCTTTGAAAACGTCACCGGATCCGCGTTGACGCTAACCACCCCCTCGCCCAATCGCTTCAAATGAGGTTCACCGCCCGCCTCAAGCTCAATCGCGACGTGATTGCTCCACACCCCGATGTCCGGCATTCGCAAGTCCGCCTCCACGTTATTTCCCACCACAAAAGGATAAAAGAGAATATCAAAGTGTTGACCCTTTCGCTTGCCTTCTAATACCGTAAGGCGGAACATTAGAGATGCCTGCGTGGAACGTGGATCCTATCCTCAGGATACAATGGGAGATCGTGATTCGGATTGTCTCTCGCCTTATTGTAGTCAAATTCCAACACGGTTCCATCCGCTTTCCGAGTCACTCGAATTCGCCTCTTGGCCGCGTAGTTGCTCAATCCGCGCGCAGCGGCAATGCCATCTAGCACTGTCATAGTTCCTGAGTATTTATGGCGTCCCGGCAATTGAACTTCCCCATCCACAGTAAATAAACGTTCCCCTATTTTGACGGTTAGCGCGAGTTGAAGGTAGATGCGCGGAACATAAAGATTGTGAAGCATTTCCCGAAGCTCTCCAACAGTAAGCCCCGCGGCCTGCACGGGCTCTTCCAAATGGGGCGGGTGAATTTTGCCGTCTTGCCGAATCTGCTCGTTGTGAGGCTGCGGCGGAAACGGTATCCCGGAGTAAGTAATAAACACATGATCGCCGGTTGCTAGAATGTCAGAATTCGCCGAGGTCTCTTCGGACGCATCAGGCAACACAGTTTCTCTTCCACCGGGATTGTTGAATAGTTGGCATCCCGCACTGAAACACAGAGCGGCCGCCAACAACAAAAGCAAAGCAGATCGTAAATAATCAAAACTGTTCTTCATGAATCTTCCGGCCCTCCCTTGGGGGAGTCTCTCAATTAGTATTTCTTCTTTAAAACCAATTCCGGCCGCTTCGTTGTCTGGCCGGTTTTGGGATCGCCATTCTTGTCGTTTTCCTTTTTGTCCTCTTTTGCGATGTTCGACTTTTCGTAGTAATCGTAATAGTAACCGCTGTAATAGTAGTAGTAGGAATCCTGGGAAATATTGATGTTGTTAAGCACAACTCCCAACAAGTTCCCTCCGACTTTTTCGACCATCTGTTTCGCTCGCACCGTCATTGCTTGAGGATACTTTCGATATTGGATGACGAGCAACGCCATGTCCACTTCGCTTGCCAAAATAGAGGCGTCGCTTACCCCCATAATGGGCGGAGAATCAAAGAAAACAAAATCATACCGGCTCTTTACATCTTTTACAAAGGTTTTCATTTGAGGGGAGTTTAGAATGCCTAGGGAACTGCTCGGCAATTTTCCGCTGGGCAAAAAGTCCAAAGCGGCTAGTTTTGTGGTTTGAATAACTTCGTCCAAACGAACATCGTTCACCAAGTAGTTGGTCAACCCGTTTGCGTTGGACACTCCAAGGATTTTGTGAAGGCTGGGACGCCGCAAATCCGAATCCACGACAAGAACCTTGTTGTTGTTTTGGGCAAAGATTGTAGCCAAGTTGAAAATAGTGGTGGACTTTCCCTCCCCGGCGCCGCCGCTGACGACCGTCATCGTGGTAATATCTTCGCTCTTTCTGGAAAAGAGAACGTTGGTGCGAAGAACGCGATAAGCCTCCGCATGCGGACTGTCCGGCCCTTCTTCAAGCAAAGAGCTTACATTTTGAGGAATCACTCCCAACACCGGCGATCCCAAAGCCTGTTCTACGTCATCGATGGTTTTGACGCTGGTGTCCAAATACTCAATGAAAAAAGCCAAGCCGACGCCGACAATGAGGCCAACAAGAACGCCCAAAGCCACGTTCAAACCTAACTTCGGCGACACTTGCTTGAGCGCCGGTTCTGCCAGATCGTAAATTTCCACAATGGAAGTCTTCGGCAGACTGGAGTCCACAGTTTCCTGAAGCCTTCGGTTGAGAATGGCATCAAGAAACCTTTGGAGACTCTCTAAATTGCGTTTTGCGGTAAAATAAGGGCGGAATTTTTCCGTGTTTTCCGCTTCTTTCTTCTTCGCTTCCTCGATTTGCGATTCCAGAGAGGTTACCACTAACTTGTATCTGTCCACAGACTGCTTCAACGCTATCATGACTCCGTCCAGTTCTTCTTGGAGTTGCTCCTCCAGAGTTTTTTTCTCTTTTTCTAGGCTGGACATGGATGGATGCTCCGGCCCCAAAGCCGCGCCGCCGCCGCTGTTCAAACCCCGGATAATCTCGTCGTATCGTTCAATTAACGCTGACAATCGGCGGTTGCCGGGCATGGCGCTCAACGCCGCTTTCCGAAAATCCTCTTTTTCCAAAGCCGCCAGACTTTCATACAGAGCGCTATGCTGGGCAAGAGTGATTTCCGCTTCCGTCTTGGCCGCATTCAGATTGGCGATGATCTGCGGCCCTGTTGTCGAAGTGAACACGCCGCTGTCGGCAAGGGAAATGTCCGGAACGCCAAGTTTTGCCTTCAAATCATCTACTTCCGCTTGTGACGCTCTGATTTTTTCCTTTTGCGCTTCCTCTTGTTCTTCTAGCGCCCGAATGCCCGCTTTAGACGATTCCATCTGATTGTCCACTCGCTGTTGTTTGTACGTCCGCGCGATTTTGTTGGCAATTTTTGCCGCTTCTTCCTTCAGCTCACTGTACACGGTGATTTCGATGACGCTGGTGTTTCGTCCTTGTTCGACGTCAATGGATTTCTTCAGCACCTGATACATTTCGTTGGTCGTCAACGAAGGCCGTTTGTAGCGTTCCTCCCAGAGTTTTTTCAGATTCAAATCTGGGTCAACAATCACCGGATGCAACACGCTTCGGGATTGAATTTTCTCAAACTGCGTTTGGATCCAATACGGATCATACTGCGCTGCGGGGCGAAATCCAATCAACGGCGCAATGTCCGAAGTGTCTTTCTCAATGGCAATCCGAACGGTGCTGGAGTAAGTCGGCTTGATAAAAAAGGTGACCACCGTCGTCGTCAAAACCACCAACAAAAAGACGGCGAGAATGACCGTCTTGCGGATGCGAATGATGCGCCAGTAGTCCAGAAAATGTAACTTGGCGTCCTGCGCTTTCTTGGTGTTGCCGCTGCTTTGCATATCGTCAAAAAAAGGAGACTAGAATCTTCGTTCCAGCCTCCTAAACATGGTTAAAACTGGGAAAGAAATTAATAACTGGCGCGAAGCCCAACGTAAACTCGATTCCTATCGTAACTGCGGAATTGGGGAAGAACGCCGGACTCGTAATCGTCAAAGTTGTAGCCCGCCTCCGCCGCCAAATACGGGTTGATGGCGTAATCCAAACTGAGCCCAAAAGCCCAGTATTCGTCGTTGTCTCCGTCAACATCGCCAACGCTTTCGTAAGTGCCGTTCAAATAATGGCCAACCAGCGAGGCGTTCAACTTCGCCGTCAATTGATGATTGACCGACGCATAAACCACCGTCTGCTTCTGATCCAAAATTAGCCCGCCATCGTCATCGAATTCAAAAGCCAAATCGTGCCGATTGCGCTCGTGTTTGACGCCGATTTGAAAGTGACTTCCCTCCGCATAACCGTAGGAAAGATTAGCGTCAGCAAAGGGGCTAGCAGAGTTGTCGTCAACAGGCTCGTCATTGTTTTTATTGACATTGCTAAACTTAGTGAATTGGGCGCCCAAGCGAACGGATCCTTGCAAAGTCGGCGTGAAAGCGTGATCCAAGCCAGCGTAAATGTAGTGAGAATCGCTGTCTCGAATTTCTGGATCAGTCTCTGCAGGAGTAGTACCTTGAAAATACTTAATCTTGTCGCCATTAAAGTCCACGGCTTTGAAGCGGTAGCCGATTAGGCCGACGGTGTTGGGTCTCAACTGCGCTTTCAAATGGACGAGCGGAGTGTGTTCCATTCGATCCAAAAGCGCCGAGAAACTCGGATCGTCAAAGTTGAAGACCGTGTTTGCGTAGCCGGCGTAAATGGAATATGTGTCGGAGAGCATCTGCGTTGCGTAAAAACTCGCCTGATTGTGCAGATAGTCTTGCTCGCCTCGAATTGCGCGAGGAAAACCAGATACGGGATCCGAATTTGCAACACGTCTCACCGTTCCTACTTCGATTTCCGGTTCTTGAGCAATTCTCAAGTTGTTGGCCAGTTCAAAAGAGAGGGTTGGAGAGACAGAGTGGGCAATTTTGGCGGCAATGGTGTGGGATTCGTCGGTGCTGTCCGGGTCTCGGTCTTCGTACCATTTCAAGCCGAATGTGTATCCCAAGCCTATCTCGCCCTGCTCCCGAACCGCGTTGAAGTTGACGGAAGGGCTGAACGAAATGCCGTAACTCGACTGTTTGTTCGCGTGCCCGGGTACCGGTATAGCACCGGGTTCATACTTATCCACGATTATCTCTTCGAAATCACCAGTTTCTGGAGAACGAACTGTTATTTTGTAACCAATGATGGTCGGATATTCATCCGGCAGGGTGGTGATGTTGTCGTCGTAGAATCCGCGCAGGGAGGCGGAGATGCTCCACGGTGTGTTGGGGTTGGGGTCTGCGTTGGTTTCGGTGTTTGGTTGGAGGCTGGCGATGCCTAAGGCAACGAGGCCGGTAGATGCGATAATGTTTTTCATGCCGTGCAAAAAAATCCTGTTAAAACGATTATTTCGGTTCGATCTCTGTAATTCGTTCAGTTGTTTTACGGGTTGGCTAGGGGTTTGTCAACGGAAATTCGAAAAAAAATAGAAAAAAGCAAAAATATTTCGAGATTTATGGGATTTAGTTGGTTTTTTCGATGTTCCAGCGTGGCCAGTCGGTCAAAAACAGTTGACCGGCGGGTAGTTCGTCGACGTGGCGGAGAGGCCAGCCTTCGGGGATGGTCACTTCTTTTTTGCCAAGGAAGACGTTGAGGAAGATTTTTAGGTAGAGCTGGCTCCATTCGGATGTTTCGCCTTGAATCATTTGGGAGAGGAATTTGTCGTCGGTTGTGATGGGAGTCAAGTACAAACCGTTGATGGATTTGTGGAGGTCGTGGATTTGGTAGAAGTCGGGTTCGATGGACTGGGTGAGCCAGAGGCATTTTTTGTTGGCGTACCAGCCGATAGCCCAGGGCATGTCGCTCATGAGCAGTTCGTTTGTGTCGGTGGCGTGGTTGGGTCCGAAGAGATTGCCAATTTGTTGGATGCGCGGCGGCCAGTAAGGCGGATAGGCGGCAGGATGATTTCGGGGCGGCGGCAAGAATCGAGAAATCAAAGGCAAACAGGCCAAAAGAACGGCCAAAAGGCTTGCGTAGAACTGGGCGCCAAAGAAGGAAAGTTCCAGTCTGTCCAAAAGCAGAAAGAAAAGCCCGGCGCCAAAGGCGTAAACAAGCGGGAGGAGAAGGATGACGAGGTTTTGACCGTTGACTTCGGGCGAATGGCGGATGAGGTAAGTTTGAGACAAGGCTTGGGCAATGGTCAAGGTGAGCAAGGCCAAGAGCGCGAAGATGCGCAGGCGGTTGAGGCTTTTGTTGTGAAAGGGAACGAGAAAGCCAACTAAAAAGAAGGCGCAGAGCCAGCTGCCTCCGAGTTTGGGGATTTCGTTTTCGGCAATTTTGCCGGAGTTTTCGAGCAGTTTGCGGGTTGCCTCGCGCATGGAAACGGGGCTGATTTCTCCCTGCAAGGTTCGTTCGATGCTGGTGTCTGGGTAGCGGGAGGTGTCTTGCCAGTGCGCGTAGCCGGCGATGCCGAAGGGATGACCGCTCCATTGGTAGTTTCGCCAAAGCCAAGGCGAGACCACGATTCCAAAGACTAGCAGTGTAAGGCCGATGCTGATTAGCCGTTTTCCCGGCAAGTAAAAGGCGAGGAAGGCAACGGCCGGAATCGCAAGCCAGCCAAGGGAGTAACGAGTGAGCATAAGGCAACCGAGGAGCAGGCCGCAGACGGCGGAGGCGGTGAGGTAGAAGGAAAAGTTTCGCGGCTTGCCGTTTGTCTGCATTTCTTCTGCGTTTTCGGATTCGCAACGTCGTTCCAAACTCACGAGGCAGTGGACGAGTAAGAGAAAGAGAAAAATGGCAAAATTGGTGGAAAGCCCAGAGAAGCAGAATTGCCAAAGGAGGTCGGTGCCTAGGAAAACTGCCGTTGTGAACCAAGCCGCCGGTTCGTCAAAAAGCCGTTTTGCGAGACGAAAGAGCAGGATGGCGGACAAGATGAAAAAGAGTTGGTTGACGACGCCGATAAGGATTTCGGGTTGAAAACGGCGGAAGTCATCGGAGGCATCGACGGGAGGCGTTTTGAAGTCGAAGGGAAGCGTTTTCATGGCAACGGCCAGCAAAGCCGGCCAGAGCGGCGCGTTGACAAGATCAGGATGATTTCCCTCAAGGAGCATTGGATCTTCTCTTTCTTCGGGTCTGTTTTCTTCGACAAGTTTGAGGCTCAGCGGGCGGATAAAGTGGGTGGAAAAGCCTTTGCCGTCGGCCAGATTGCGGGCGATTTGGGCGGCGTCCATGGCTTCGACGGAGGCAAAGCTGCTGGACTCACGTAAATTGTACATGAGCAACACGGCGACAAAGATCAAAATTCCCGTGAGGATGGGGAGGTATCGGCGGCCTTCGCCCACTTCGAGTTTGTGAATGAAGTTTTGAAGAATCTGCATTTTAGATTAGCGGTCGATTTCCCATTGAGCAATTTTTCGGATCAAGGTGCGCCGGCTGATGCCCAATAGCCGGGCGGATTCTGTTTTGTTGCCATTTGTTTGTTCCAGCGCTTGAAGGATCAATCGTTTTACGTTCTGCTTGATGGAAAGCGGGGATTCTAATTCTTCGAGAGAATCTCCGGCCGGCAATAATTTTTGCAATTCGTAAGGCAAATCATTGGTTGTAATTTGCTCGCCGCCGGCAAACACGACGGCGTGTTCAACAGCGGATCTGAGCTCGCGCACGTTGCCCGGCCAGTCGAATTGAGTCAAGCATTGCAAAGCCTGCGGTGAATATCGCACTTTTTTTCCATTTTTGTGAGCAAATTCTTGCAGAAACTTCTCGGCTAGCGCACGGATATCGATTTCTCCTCTTTCTCGGAGAGGAGGCAATGGAATTTCCACCACGCGCAGGCGATAATATAAATCTTCCCGAAAACTTCCATCGGCAACCAATCGCTGCAAGTCTTGGTTTGTTGCCGTCACTAAGCGCACGTCCGCCTTTAGAGTGCGATTGGAGCCAACTCGTTCAAAACTTCGCTCGCCCAGAATTCGCAAGAGTTTGATTTGCGTGGAGCGGTCGATTTCTCCAATTTCGTCCAAAAATATGGTGCCTCCGTTGGCTTGTTCGAAGCGGCCGATTCGGCGTTCGTGCGCTCCTGTGAACGCGCCTTTCTCATGTCCAAAAAGCTCGCTTTCCAAAAGATTGATGGATAGCCCAGCGCAATGCACAGTCACAAGGGCGTTGTTTGCCCGCGTGCTACGTTGGTGAATCTCCTTTGCGATCAACTCTTTGCCGGTGCCACTTTCGCCAGTAATGAGAACGCTTGCGGAGGAGGGCGCCACTAAGTTCACAATTCTAAAAACTCGCTTCATCGCCAACGATTCTCCCACAACGTCTTTCAACTTCTTGTCGGGCTGCCGCTGCGAATCGGCGCTTTCTGCCTTCAGTGCCTGAATTTTGCTTTCCGCTTTCGGTGCCGAAATTTTAAAAGACCGAGAAATTTTCTTCTCCAAGTCTGCCAGCAATTGTCCGCCCTTTGGGATGTAATCATCCGCTCCGTGTTTCAGAGCTTCCGTGGCGATATCTTCCGAACCGTAGGCAGTCATCAAAATGCAAACCGGAGGCTTCGGAAATCTTTCCAGATTTTTGGCGCGAGCAATCAACGACAAGCCGTCTTCCTCAGGCATTTTGTAGTCCGTCAACAACACGTCGATTGGCTCAGACTCCATCAGCCCAATAGCCGACTCAGCGTTTTCGGCGATATAGACATCGTATTGGTCTTCTAAGATCTCTCGCAAAGCTTCGCGTTGCGTCTTCTCGTCATCCACAACGAGCAACAGTGGTTTTTTTTCGATTGTCACTTTTTCTTCGAAAAAGTTATCAAAAGTTTCATGGAATCTAATAATAGCGAAAATTAGATAATCTATTGATTTTCAATAGGTTATGGATTTAAAATAGGGTCGGTTTTTATGGATTGAAGTTGTCAAATTCTTTCTCAGAAGAATCAAGAAGAAACTGTTTTTTTGTTGCAGACGGCAACCAGATTCGAAACCGAGTGCCGCGTGGGTTTACCGGTTCCACCAGTATCTGCCCTGAGTGTTGTTTCACAATTCGATGGACGATCATCAAGCCTAGCCCGGCACCTTGTTGTTTGGTTGTGAAATAGGGTTCAAAAATTCGGTTGATTTTTTCCTTGGAAATCCCCGTTCCCGTGTCTTCGACGCTCAATTCAATGCCGTCCCCTTCGTTTGCGGTTCGTATTGTCAATTGGCCTCCACGTGTCATGGACTGCAGGGCGTTTTTGACGAGATTGACCAATACTTGTTTCATTTGGTTGGCGTCGATCAATGCCTTTGTCGGGTTCTTGCAGAGCTCGACGATCTCCGAAAGCCCTCGATTTTCTATTTCAGGTCGCATTAACTTGACGGTCTCTCGAATAACTTGGTTTAAATCATCTATCTGAAACTTTGGTTTGGCAGGGCGAATTGCTTGAAGAAACTGTTGCACAATGTTGTCTAACCGTTTTATTTCCCCTTGGGCGACTCGAAGATAATCGCAAAGTTTTTGGATGCTTGGATTCTTCTCTTTTTGGCTCAAGGATTTTCCAAGAGCCTCCTTGGGATCAGAGTCACTGATAGTAATGTTGTCTCTTCGGATAGTGGAAAGATTTTTCACTTCTCTCTCTAGAAGTTGCAAATGGAGGTGCAAAGTGCTCAGAGGGTTTCCTATTTCGTGAGCGACGCTTGCTGCCAGAGAAGTCAACACCTGCAGTTTTTCGCTTTCGATTGCCTCAATCTTTTCCCTTCTTGTTTCCGTTGCGTCGTGAAAGATTAATGCGATTCTAGGAACGCTGTTGGATTCCCTGTCAATAGGCGTTGCCTCGACTTGCAAAAACCTATACTTGGGGTAATGGATATCGAGATCAAACAGAAAAGTATCCCGCCGTTCGTTCCAATTGATTTCGGCAATAAGTTTCCAATCCAAATCGGGAAGGAATCGAGCCGCACTCTCATTTAACACGCCTTCCGCAGGCAATCCCAAGAGAGTTTTGGCTGTTTGATTAAAATACTGAATCTTGCCTCGCTCGTCAACAAGGACGAGGCCGTCCCGGATCGTGTTGAAAAGCATTTCGAGAAACTTGTTTTGCTCTTTGTATTGCCGAACAATTCGCTCAACAATCTCGTGGATGCTTCTGGCATCCAGAAAACCGACTCGTTCCAGGGCTTTTTCTAGGAAGTTGGATTTTTGAGGAGGCATAAATTAAGCGCGTTTATCATCATGGAAATTCAATCGACAATAGCGCGAATCTTTCAAACTATGGACGCATTCTTTTCATCCATCTGCTTTGTCTGCTGAATTTTGTTTCCCTGAAAATCTAGAATGTTCCACGTGGAACGTTTTTAACAATCTCGGTGTGGAAAGTTTGTTGTCGTTGTTCGTTGACGCCGCGCAAGGATTTCTCTTTAAGTGAACCAGCAGCAAGCCAATGTCAGAGGGGGAAATTCCCGAAATTCGAGCCGCTTGGCCAACGGTACTCGGGCGAATGTTTTGCAACTTCTGTCTGGCTTCGTTTCGCAAGCTCTTGATTGTGGAGTAATCTATCCAACGAGGAATCTGTTTCGCTTCAAGGCTTTTAAATTTCTGAACTTCTGCTTCTTGCCTCGCAATATATCCTTCGTACTTTACCGCAATCTCAACTTGCTCCGTTACCTCCTTGGGCAAAGTTAAATCACGATTAGGCAAATCGGCGTAGTGAATTTCCGGCCGTTTCAATAACTGGGATAAATTATTTGTCCCATCCCATGTGTTTTGCAATCGCCTGATCTCCGCATCGATTCGCCGTCGCTTTTCTAAGAAACGATCATACCTCGACTTGCTGAGCAATCCCGCTTTATAAGCAACGTCGCAGAGCCGTTGATCGGCGTTATCCTGCCTAAGAATGAGCCGATATTCCGCTCTCGAAGTGAACATACGGTAAGGCTCGACCGCGCCTTTGGTTACTAAATCGTCAATGAGAACCCCGATATAGGCTTCGTTTCGTTTCAGCACTATCGGATGTTTTTTCTGAATCCGCCGTCCCGCATTGACTCCGGCAATCAATCCCTGAGCTCCGGCTTCTTCGTATCCTGAAGTTCCATTAATTTGTCCGGCGAGAAAGAGATTGCAGCAAGTTTTTGTCTCTAATGAAGAATCAAGTTGAGTCGGAATCACAAAGTCGTATTCAACAGCGTAAGCGGGTCTGAGAATTTCGGCTTTTTCGCATCCTACAATTGTTCGGATCAGTTCAATCTGCAATTCGTAGGGAAAACAAGTGGAAAAGCCGTTCACGTAAAACTCGTCTGTCTTGACGCCCTCCGGTTCTAAGAAAATCTGGTGCGTTGTTTTGTTGTTGAAACGGACAATTTTATCCTCGATAGAAGGACAGTATCTCGGGCCGGCGCCTTCAATTTTTCCATTGTAAATGGGAGATCGATGCAGGTTTTTCTCGATGAGTTTTTTCGTTGAGGCAGAGGTGGAAGTAATGTAACAAGGCAACTGACCGCCAACATCCGCCAAAACAGAGCCTTTAGGATAGAGATTCGCCTCAGGATTGCAATTTCGATGCGCAAAACCCCGGGAATGTTCCACGTGGAACAATTCATCTTTCCAATAGCTAAAGTAAGGGACGGGATTATCGCCGGGCTGTTCTTCGGTGGCAGAGAAATCAATGAACTTTCGCAGAAGCCGAGGCGGGGTTCCTGTCTTCAGTCGGCTCAATTCCAAGCCTAGTTCCTTCAGAGAGTCAGACAAACCTGAAGACGCAGACTCCCCAGATCTTCCCCCCTTTGCTTGCGCAGAACCAATGTGCATTAGCCCTCGCAAAAATGTTCCGGTTGTCAATATCACCGCTTCTCCGTGATACTGGACGCCAAGTTTGGTTTGCACACCATAAACAGCGCCGTCGCGGAAAAGCACTTTGGCAACTTCCCCTTGAATTATCGTTAGGTTGACCTGTCGCTCACAAACCCATTTGAGCCGAAATTGATACGCTTTCTTGTCGCACTGCGCGCGAGGCGCCCACACAGAAGGACCTTTTCCGGTATTCAGCATACGAAATTGCAAACCGCAAAGATCTGTATTTCTGCCCATCTCTCCGCCTAAAGCGTCAATTTCTCGCGCCAAATGCCCTTTTGCCAAACCGCCAATAGCTGGATTGCAAGACATTTGGCCGACCGTGTCGATGTTGATAGCCAACATCAAGGTATCCACTCCCATTCGAGCAGAAGCCAAAGCCGCTTCGACGCCGGCGTGTCCGCCGCCGACAACGATAACCCCAAAAGAACGCGGATAAACAAACATAACCGTCAAGATCTCAACGAATTCGATATCGGTGGGAGAAGAGAGCGCCCGATTCTAATCGAAGAAATTTATTCGATCGGTTGACAGCCAAATGTTCACAGATTCGGAAAATGACATCCAGCGGACAATCCTTGCCCAATTCACTGGCAATTTCCGAGACGGTTAAGGCTTGATCGGGACGAGATTGGAACAAGTTTAGTATCTTTTGCTGCAAAAGAATCACTTCGGAGGCGGCCTTTTTTCCCGCTTCGACACCGGGTTGATGGTAGGCGTTAACGTTAATCAGAGAGGCGTAAAATCCTACGGCGCGTTCAAATACCGCAATCAAAGCACCAACGCTTTGAGCATTCACTTCGGGAACTACGATGGACATAGACTCTCGACCGTTTTCGGAGAGCGCCTCTTGAGTGCCCACAAGAAAACCAAAGAGATAGTCGCCGGAGGTAACATCCTTTTCCACTTCTAATTCGGCGCTTGAGCGATTCTTCATCGCTTGAATAAAAGTTACAAAAAAGTCGTTTCTCCCGTCTCTAAGTTGCTGAACATAGGCGTGCTGATCGGTAGATCCCTTATTCCCGAAGACGCTGATTCCTTGATTGACTCGTTCTCTGTTCCTGTTCTCCGCCTTGCCGAGAGATTCCATGACCAGTTGCTGAAGGTACTTTGAGAACAGTTCCAATCGGTCTTTGTAAGGCAGGATTACCATCTGTTTCTCGCCTCGCCCTCGGCCGGCAAGATACCAAAGACCGGCCATCATTGCCGCAGGATTCTTTGCCAAATCAGGAATGCGGCCGGCTTGGTCCATCAACCGAGCGCCTTTGAGAAGGCTGTCAACGTCAATTCCCTGAAGCGCGGCCGGGAGAAGCCCTACCGCAGAGAATTCGCTTGTTCGACCTCCAACCCAATCCCACATCGGAAATCGGCGCAACCATCGTTGTTCGACGGCTGTTTTGTCCAATTGACTTCCTTCGCCCGTGACGGCGACTGCATGTCGACCAAAATCTAAACCTTCGTTTTTATAGAATTGCGAAGTCTCCAGCATCCCGTTTCTCGTTTCTATGGTATTGCCGGATTTAGAAATTACAATCGACAGGGTTTGCCCCAGTTGTCCACTCAATGATTCGAGCGTTGCATCCAGGCCATCAGGGTCTGTGTTATCCAAGAAATAAATTCGGATTCGATCCTTCTTTGCGGAACTCAAGGCTTTGCTGACAAACTGAGGCCCTAAGGCGGATCCACCGATGCCAATAATCAAGAGGTTTTGAAAAGTTCCCGCCTGTCCGCTGATATTTCCATCATGCACTTTGTCCGCAAAGTTTTTGATATTCTGGATGGTTTGAATGATGTCCGTCGAAATTTTTGATTGAGGAGCCAGTTCAGGGGTTCGCAACCAATAATGTCCAACCATCCTTTTTTCATCGAGGTTTGCCTGAGCGCCTTGTTCAATCGCCTCCATTTCTTTGAAGGCTGCCTCCAATTTGGGTTTCAATGAATTCAAGTCTGCCTCGTCAAAGTGCATTCGACTAAAGTCAAAAGCAAAACTCAGACTCGGCACCGGCAAATACCAACGCTTAAATCGATCCCAACTCTTCCATTCTTTCAAAGCATTCTCCTCTCTCGATATAAATATAGAAACCCTGCGATTAAACCAACCGCTAAAAAGAATTTAAAGGATTTTAGATAATTTTCCGAATCAAGAAATTCAAAATTCTCTGGAAAAATCTCACGAAGTTGTTATTTTTCCCTTTTTGGAAGGCGGCTATTGTCTTTTCAGACTTCCACGGGAAAATGAACGAGAAAGTGAAACAAGTCATCTTTATTTGCACCGGCAACTTCTACCGCAGTCGTTTGGCGGAAGAGCTTTTTAATTACTACGTCAAAGAGACAAACATGTCTTGGGAAGCAACTTCGCGAGGTATGGTAGAAAGCAGTTTTGGAGGAATTTCCCCCGTGGCTTTTGAATATCTTAAAAAGCGCGGACTCTCGCCTCGTATTGACCCGATGCGTGATTCCATCCCGCTGAAAGTATTCGATATTGAGAAGGCAGAACTGCTTGTCGCCATGAATCAAGAAGAACATGAACCTATGTTGCGAGAAAAATTTGGCCAAATTCCAAAAATTCTTGCCCAGAGAAATCGTCTTCGCTACTGGAATGTATGCGACGTGCCGGGAGAAACCAATAGCCTTTCTCAATTTTTCGGCGAACGAAGACCCACCCAATCCCCAAAGAGCGGCACCGAACATATAGACTTTGCTGTCCGTGTCTTGCTTCAAGAACTCGAGCAAAAAAACCGGTCGTCAACCTTACAAAATGATTGAAGACACAGACGATCTTAGAATCAATTCGATTCACCCGCTGCTGCCGCCGGCAATCCTCATGGAAGAGTTGCCGATCACAGAAAAAGCATCAAACGTAGTAACCAAGGCGCGGCGCAAAGCGGAACAAATTGTAAGAGGACTCGATGACAGGCTTCTGGTCATCGTCGGACCCTGCTCCATCCACGACGCCAATGCCGCGATTGAATACGGAGAAAAACTTGCCCCAATAGCGCAGAAGTTCGGCGCAGACTTAGTGATTATCATGCGAGTCTATTTTGAGAAACCTCGAACCACCGTTGGTTGGAAAGGACTAATCAACGATCCCAACATTGACGGCAGCTTTCGCATCAATCAAGGCCTCCGAGTCGCCCGAAAACTTCTGATCGACCTCGCCGAAATTGGACTCCCGTCCGGTAGTGAGTTCTTAGACACCATTGTGCCGCAATTCACGGCAGACCTGATCTCTTGGGGAAGCATTGGCGCCCGAACCACTGAAAGCCAGGTTCATCGAGAGCTGGCTTCCGGCCTATCCATGCCTGTCGGTTTCAAAAACGGAACTGACGGAAACATTCAGATCGCCATTGACGCCGTCGGCGCCTCGCGCCAAAAACATCGCTTTCTCTCCGTCACAAAACAAGGATTGGCAGCCATCGTTGAAACCAAAGGCAACGACTGCTGCCACCTAATTCTTCGTGGTTCCAACAAAGGGACCAATTTTGACGAAGCCTCCATAAACACGGTCAAGAAACAACTGATCGAACACCGCCTCCGCCCCGGTGTCATGGTTGACTGCAGCCACGGCAACAGCAACAAAGACCACCGAAGACAGCCGAAAGCAGCCGCCAGCCTCGCTCAACAAATCCGAGAGGGAAACACCGCAATCTTTGGCGTCATGCTGGAAAGTCACTTGAAGGAAGGAAAACAACAATTCGAAACTCACAAAACCGCCAAATACGGGCAAAGCATCACTGACGCCTGCATTTCATGGGAACAAACCCAATCCATTCTGGAAGAGCTCGCTGTTGCCATCCGCGCAAAACGAGCGAAAAACAACGTCGCCCTTCCAAAAAATTGAAACTGAAATAGCGAGAATCGTTGTCTTGACTTTTACCAAAGTTTCTCAAGGTTTGAGCAATAGAAAATAGACCACTCGATTGAATCCCCACTCGCACCCCTTGAAAAAACGGAATCCAACCTTGGTTTCCAAAGCCGATATCTTTCCCTTATGAATTGGAATCTTCAAAAGATCGTAGTCAGCATCGTCGTCTTGCATTGCATAGCCACTGCGCAAACGTTTTCCCAAAATCTAGAAAACACGAAGGCTAAGACATTTGCTTTTCATCAACGGGACGGCGAAATGGACGTCACTCTGGACGATCAACTTCTCGCTACTTACGTCTGGAAAGACACCGAAATCACGCGCCCGTATTTCAAAAACATCCGCACGCCAGACGGCATCCAAGTTACCAGAAATCATCCTCCAAAACCTGCGGATTACCAAGATCACAAAACCTACCACCCCGGCATCTGGTGGGGATTCGGCGACATTGACGGCAATGACTACTGGCGCATGAAGGCCGGTATCATCGGCGGCAACTTCATCGCCACACCCACTGCGGGCAAGGAACAAGCCAGATTCGGCGTCAAAAACCTATTCCTGAAAAACAGAAGCCTCGACGAAGTATTTCTCGAACAAGTTTGCCATTACACTTTCTTGCGCAATTCACAAAGCGTTCTATTGATTGCCGAAAGCGTGTTCCTCCGCGAAGAAAGCGGCTATTGGTTGGGAGATCAAGAAGAAATGGGACTAGCCTTTCGAGTGAACAGCCAACTAGCAACCGCCGACAATCCGGACAGCAAACTCCTCAACGCAAACGGCATCTCCAATCTCAAAACTATCCGCACAACACAATCCGATTGGGTAGATTACAGCGGCCCCATCGCCGAAAAGTATGCCGGACTCATGCTCATGTCCGATCCGCAAAACTTCCGCAAGCCTTGGTGGCATGCTGTCGACACCGGACTCCTTGTCGCCAATGCCTTTGGGCGAAACGAACTGAATGGACGCGGCAAACTCTGCCAAAGTTGGTGGGTGCCCAAAGGCGAGCCTTTCCGCCTCTGCTACGGCATATACATCCACTCTCATCCCAACGAGGAGTCGCTGGATCGGTTGGCAGCCTACCAAAATTTCCTCAAAGCACTTAAAAAGATCCGTTCCTTCACTCCTCAATAAATCCATTCCTTGTTACAACTACATTGCTCCGTCAATTATCAGTAACTTGCCTTTCTGCAACACGGAGACAAAGTAGTAAAGTTCAGCAGATTGATTGGAAACTAGAGTCGACCACAGAATCCGTTCGCTAATAAATAGTATGGTTAGAAAGGGTGAATGGCCTCCACATCTTGAAGGCAGTAAATAACTTGAACAGCTCTTGCATCCACTGTTTCTCCGGAGGAACCACTTCGGAGCTGGTCGCAATGCCAAAAAATAATCTTTCTAAAAATCTGCTTTGTATAATAACTGTAAACAAGTCAGCAATGTTTCTTTGGAGAATTTACAAATTGCGTATCTGGTTTTGGATTCTGTAGAGATGTTTGTCAGAGCGGAGGATTAAACTTCCGCGCACCATCGCGGGCGACGCCATACACATTTCATCAAGCGAATTGACGCGGAGGAGATGGAACTGATTACCCGCTTGAAACACGTAAGTATCGCCATCTTCGCTTAGGCAGAACACTTGGTCATCGTATGCCCAGGGAGAGGAAGTGAACGATGTTCGTCCGCGTGGATTCACTCGTTGTTTGCCGTAAATCTCTTCACCGGTAAGGGCATTACGGCAACTTAGAAACCCAAAGTCCCATAGCACGTAGAAACGTTCTTTGTAGAGCAATGGCGAGGGATTGTAAGGCGCTGCGTTTGTCTCCCGCCATACTATAAACTCACTTTCTTGTTTCCCTTTTTCTAGCGCGATGTTGCCGGAAGCTCCAGGCTGAATAACATAGACAGGTTTGTTGATTGGTAGGCGATCTCCCACATATCCGGCGCAAACGTAAAGTAGGTTGTCTTCAGCGAACGGTGTGGGAATGCAGATGGAAGACATGCCGGGAAATTCCCAAAGCAACTTGCCCGATAAATCGTAGGATCGGGTTTTGTTTACGCCGGTTGTGATAATCTCCGTGCGGAGATTGTTTTCCCAGATGAACGGCGTTGAAAAGTTGCTCGGCTCATCCCGCGCTTGCCTCCAGATTTCTTTGCCGGAATTTTTGTCGTAAGCGGCAATGTAGGATTCTTCCATGTTGTCGTTCACAATGTAAATATGGTTTTGGTGCAAAACTGGCGATGCCGACGTTCCCCAGCTAAGCCTCGTCTTATAGGGCGACCAGGTTTTCTTCCATACTACCTTGCCGTCGAAGTTCAGACAGTATAGGCCTTGATAACCAAAGTAGACATAAACGTGCTTTCCATCAGTCGCCGCGGTTTCCGAAGCAAAGGTGTTCTTTATATGCACAGGGCTGGCTGGCAAGCCGGAACGCAGTTTTGTTTCCCACAGCAGTTTCCCAGAATCGAAGTCGTAACAAAGCGTCAACCAATGATGAACGGCCTTTGGAGGATCAGGACGCTCGCCTCCGAAATACAGACCTTTCTTGGGAGTCTCCACTTTGCCTTCGCTTACTGCGGCGCTTAGGAAAATCCGATTCTCCCACACAACCGGCGACGACCAGCCCAAGCCCGGCACCGGCGTTTTCCAGACAATATTTTCATTTTGGCTCCAAACGGACGGAAGCCCGCTATCATCTTCTCCTCGTCCCAAAGATCCCGGACCGCGAAATTGAGGCCAATGGGATTGAGCAATGGCCGTTAGGCCGGAGATTCCAATGAGACAAATCAAAACTATCTTCTTCATAAGCGTATTTTTACAAGTTAGATTGACAAAAAAGTGATGCTAATGAAAATGAGCGGTTTGCGCAACAGAGAAATGCATGATGTTCCAAGACGCATATTTCCGCGGAGATTGATTTTTTTTGAGCCGGCGCTTTATTCTTTTTCATTTATGAATTTTCGAATTGCTCTTGCCGTTTCAGCTATTTCTGTGTTTGCGACGCTTTCGTTGGCCGGCGCCGAAGACAGCCAACCTTTCGGAGCCGACTTTCCTCATCTTGACAACGCCGCCATCGGCCAATGGTGGACGCTTGGCCGCAGAACGGTTGAAGACGATACTCGGAAACGGCCGCCAAAAAACTTGATTGACGTCAACGTGCCTCGCGACGAAGTAGTTGCCTTTGCGGTTTACACGCACGACCAAGGCACGCTCAAGATGAGCGCACAGTTGTTTCCGTTGCTTGATGACGAACCTCGCCGCGTTCGCCTTGAATTCAAACAGGACGGCAAGTGGAAGCAAGCGGCGTCCGCATTAGTCCGCTACCCCGGTTGGAGCGCTCATTTCCGCATTGACGGCTGGGACAACACTCGCGACGTAGATTATCGCGTTCGGCACGGACAAAAGGCAATGTTCAAAGGGCGAATTCGCCGAGATCCAATCGACAAAAAGGAAATCGTCGTCGCCTCGCTGTCCTGCAACTCCAGCCGTACTAGCGGTCCGCGATCCCGCATCGTCGAGAACATCCAATTCCACGATCCCGATCTTTTGTTCTTCGCCGGCGACCAAACCTACCATCATACTCAACACACCGCCGGCTGGCTTGAATTCGGCCTGCAATTTCGCGAACTCTTCCGAACGCGCCCAATGATCGCCATCCCAGACGACCACGACGTGGGACAGGGAAATATCTGGGGAGCAGGAGGAAAAAAAGCGTCCACTCCAGCCGGGCCGGATGGCGGCTACTTTTACCCTGCAAAATACGTCAACATGGTGCAACGTGCCCAGACTTGGCATCTGCCAGACCCTTTTGATCCATCGCCAATTCAACGAGGCATCACCGTTTATTACACTCATCTAAAAGTCGGCGGCGTTGACTTCGCAATCCTTGAAGACCGCAAATTCAAAACCGGACCTCAAGGCGCCATTCCGAAGATGGGGCCTCGCCCCGATCATATCAACAATCCCGCCTATGATCGCGCCGCAGTCGACCTCCCCGGCCTCAAACTGTTGGGCGAGAGACAACTGCGCTTCCTCCGCCACTGGGGACAAAACTGGACGGGCGCGTCCATGAAGGCAGTTCTTTCCCAAACTGCTTTTTGCGGCGCTGTCCACCTTCATGGCAACCCCAACAACCGTCTCCTAGCCGACCTAGACAGCAACGCCTGGCCGCAAACCGGCCGCAACAAAGCTCTCGCCGAAATTCGCCGCGTTTGGGCGCCGCATCTATGCGGAGACCAACATCTAGCTGTCGTCGTTCAGCACGGCATCGAAACCCACCGCGACGGACCCTTCGGCTTCACCAGCCCGGCCATCGTCAATACCATCTATGGCCGTTGGTGGCATCCGCTAAACGAAAAAGCCGGCAACCATCCGATTCCTGGAAGCCCCCATCCCTGGACCGGAGACTATCTGGACGGACTCGGCAATCCCATCACCATGCATACCTACGCCAACCCCGAAGACCGCCGCGACCAAACAAAACGCGCCGACGGCTACGGCCTCGTTCGCTTCAACAAAACCAAACGAACCATCCGCTTCGAATGCTGGCCGCGCTTTGCCGACGCTTCTACCGGCGATAGCGCCCAATTCCCCGGCTGGCCGATTACCATCAAAATGTCCAACAACGACGGACGCCAAGCCGTTCACTGGTTACCCGAATTGCAATTCATCGGCATCGTTGATCCGGTCGTGCAAGTAATTCGAGAAGACAACCGCGAAATTCTTTACACCATCCGCATACAAGGCAAGCGCTTTCGCCCCCCGGTCTATGCAACGGGGACCTATACAATAAAAATCGGCCAAGACCAACCCGATGCCCGCGACTACACCGGCATTATATCCAAAGCCAAAAACGACCCAACCGTCCTCTCCATACGCTTTTAGAACTACTTCTTTTGCAAAAAAGATAGATAATCGGGACCGTAAATTTGTCCACAAATCCTGAACAAAGAAGAAATCAGAATCGTTATACAACGAGTCTACTCTTCGTCTCCAGCAGCTTCAGTTGTTGGGAAAAATTGATTAATAACTTGACCGAACAGTTCCTTAGGTATCTTCTTGTCACCCATCATATAATCATCGAAAAACTTTTCGTTCCGGAGAACATTTTCAGGGACAGTCGAAGAAGGATTTAGTTTCCCTAACAATCGTTTCCTTATCTCTTGATTCTCGTCAATGAGCAATTGATGATACGCTACGGCATCTTCTGTCCAACTTGTGTCAGTTGGATCGAGAGAAAGTTGCAATTTATCCGCCGATTCCTCAATCCACGCAAGCCGATCCTTCCACCACTGCGTCCATTCCTTTCGATCCCTCCACCACTCTATGCTGTTCTCATAACCTTGACTCAAAGTATTTTGCGCTTCCGTTTGTTGCTCCCGCAAATAATCGGCTAGCAACCGCAAGTTTTGCGCATCGGGATGATACACAAGATCTCGACGCACTATTGATGAAAGCTCTGCCGCTTCATACGATCCTAAAAAATTAGCGACTAATGCTACCTCTCTCTCTTTTGCGCTCATTTCTTTGTTTTCCATAATTTCCCGGCCTTTATCCATCTGTTCCATGATTTGTCTGTGACTTTCTTCTTCGTCACTGGTAAACAAACGGTGAGCAAATTCATCTTGTGTTTGCCAGCCCACCGAATCGGCAACTTCAAAAAACAAGTCTTTGATTTCCTTTCTTTTTTGAAGCGCTTCTCGCTCGGCTGGATTTGCTTTTTTCCACAAAGCCCAATCAGACTGCGTGTTAATATAAGTTAGCATAAAGCTAAGGCCATCCTCCTCTGCTAAATACATTTGGTATAGACTCTCCAGTTCCTCTTCGGTCGGCGGCGTCCCTTGTTTCAAATAGTGTTCTAACAGCATCCCTGAATGAGGGATCGGCCCGTGTTGCATCACCACCCCCGATGGACGGCGACGGGGCATCACATGCCGAAGAATCTCCCGTTGATTTTCTCTTTCTCTGGCCTGCGGACCGGTTGCCTCTCTCACTCGCTCCAAAAAGTCGGCCGAAGCCTGCCCCAGATTGGTTTCCGAGGCAGCCGCAGTCTGTCCTTCAATAGAGTTTGATGACGGCGAAGCTTTCTCGGACGAAGATTCCGGTTGTATCTTCATATTATGGTCGGACATGAAGAAAAGCCCGACCAATAGAATCACCAACAAAGCCAACAATCCTCCGCCCACAATCCACCATGAACGGTTCGATTTCTTCTCGTATGTTACCATTGTCGACATCCTTCTTCGAATTAATCTTAGTCACTATTCCCTATCCCAGCAATCCTCCAAAGCTCGCCGATACGCGGCATAATTGGCATCTCTTTCAGCAAAGTACTGCCGCTCAACTCGAGTCCTCGCCGCTGCAATTTGTTCATCGGAAATCGGATGCAAAATTGGGTCCGTGGGAAAATTAGGATACGGGTGTGGAGGTTATACGCCTTTATATAGTAGTTATGCTCCGCCAATTGTTCACAAGTCATTTGACTATGGTCATGTCCCGGAAGTCCGGGCCAACCATCAGGAAAATGAGCGCGGATGTTTAGAAAGTTTCCAGAGAAAATTCCAACAAGGATCAGAAACATTCCAATTGTTGCCAATTTCTCCATGCTTGTGATGGACTTGGAGGGATTCTGATTTTTGCGGAGGAACGCGTTTCACAGATTTGATAGGATTAGGGAAAAGTTCCCCAGAATGAACGACAACGCGAACGCTGCCACGACGAGCCACAGAGGGCTTGAGACTTCGAGTGGACTAATCATAAGAGCAACTTTAATTCCGGCCGATTCGGAAATCAAGATCTTTTTGTGATTTTCTTGAATTTTTTCTGCGGGCGAAAACTGGCGGTTTTCTTAGTGTTTTTGGGATTTTTCACCGGAGGTTTGAGTTTTTTGTTTCGGGTTGAGGCAAAAAGTTTGACGATGGTTTCCGGTTGTCGGTTGGTTTTGCGGTGTGATTGATGCAGGATTGTAACCAGTGGTCAGCAACAATTCGCAGCGAATTTTTGAAAACTATTGGAAGCGGTTTGGTTTTGTTTTGCCTCAGATAGCGGCGGCGCCTTCTCCCAATCTCGGCTTGGCGGTGGTTGTTCCGGTGTATGACGAACCTTGCTTGAATCAAAGTCTTCAGAGTCTTCGGGATTGCGAAATGCCTCCTTGCGATGTGGAAGTGCTTTTGGTTTCCAATAGTTCGGAAAGAGATTCTGATGCCGTTCGCCTTCGGAATCGGCGGGCTATTCAGTCTGCCGTTCGATGGATTGGGAAGCATGCAGACTCGCAGTTTCGTTGCCATGTTTTGGATTTTCCCCATTTGCCTGCGAAGCATGCCGGCGTGGGACTGGCCAGAAAGATTGGGATGGACGAGGCGGCGGCGCGGTTTTATCAAACGAAGCGACCGGAGCGGGGTGTGATTGTATGTTATGATGCTGATTGTTTGTGTGAACGAAACTTTTTGGTGGAAAACTTCTGTCATTTTGCGGAGAGGCCGGGCGTTGCGGGTTGTAGCACTTATTTTGAACATCTTTTGAATGGCCCGGAAAAGCCTGCCGTTTATCGGGCGGTAGCGGCTTATGAGCTGCATTTGCGATACTATGTGGAAGGGCTTCGGTGGGCCGGTTTTCCTTATGCCTGTCATACGATTGGCTCGGCGATGTCTGTGAGAGTTTCGGCTTATCTTCGATTGGGTGGAATGAATCGAAAGAAAGCCGGCGAGGATTTCTACTTTTTTCAAAAGTTGATGCGCCATGCGAAGACAAGCGAGCTTGGAACAACCGCCGTCTATCCTTCGGCAAGGTCTTCGCATCGCGTTCCATTCGGCACGGGCAGAGCCGTTGGCCGAATACTTGCCGGCGAGCCGCAAAAGAGTTATTCTTTCCGGGCGTTTGGGATCATCAAGGCACTTGTAGACGCCGTTGAATCTTTGGAGCAAGCGCCAACTTCCTTTGAAGAGTGTTTTCCAGAGAATCTTCCCGCGCCGATGCTTGCGTTTTTGGAAGCCAACAATTGCCGAATCGCCATTGTCGAGATTGGCAAAAATGTCGCCGGTGTCGCGCAGTTTAAGAAGCGTTTTTGGCGATGGTTTGATGGTTTTCGATGCGTAAAGTTTTTGAACTGGGTTTCGGCAAACGGTTGCCCGAAGGTTGAAACGGCAACTGCGGCGGCGGATCCTCGCCTTTTGAATCGCTTGCGAATGGAAAGCGAATCGCCGCAAACAGAAATTCCATTGCTGGCGCTTTACCGCAACCATCAACGCAATCGGCGGCCAATCTCCGTTCGAGCAAAGTCTGCGTCGAATGTCTTTCCACTTGGCAGGGAGACGGAATTTTCCGTAAATCAAGGCCAATGAAAATTGTTCTCGCATATTCGGGCGGGTTGGACACTTCGGTGCTTGTTTCATGGCTAAAAGAAAAACACCAAGCCGACATCATTGCCTTTTGCGCCAACATTGGCCAGGAAGAGGAACTCGAAGGTCTGGATAAAAAAGCGCGGGCGAGCGGCGCTGAAAAGGTCTACATTGACGATCTGCGCGAAGAATTCGCCGGCGACTTCATCTTTCCAATGATGCAGGCCGGAGCCATTTACGAAGGGCAGTATTTGCTGGGAACCAGCATTGCCCGGCCGTTAATCGCCAAGCGAATGGTAGAAATCGCTCGCGAAGAAAAGGCCTCGGCGATTGCCCACGGCGCCACCGGCAAAGGCAACGACCAAGTGCGCTTTGAATTGGCCGCCGCCTCACTGGCTCCAAACATTCAGGTTATTGCGCCTTGGCGGGACAAAGAGTTTCGAACCCGCTTTCCCGGCCGGGCGGAAATGATTCAATACTGCCGCGAGAAGGCAATTCCCATTGAGGCCAGCGCGGAAAAACCCTACTCTATGGATCGCAACCTTCTTCACATTTCCTATGAAGCCGGCATTTTAGAAGACCCTTGGCTGGACGCCTCAGATCCCGCCCATCGCAATATGTATAAACTCAGCGTTTCCCCAGAAGACGCGCCGGACAAACCCGAATACATTCAACTGGATTTTGACAAAGGCAACTGCGTCGGCATCGACGGCCAAAACTTGTCGCCGTTGGGCGTCATGCAACGTCTCAATCAATTAGGAGGCAAACACGGAATCGGCCGGGCAGACCTTGTGGAAAACCGCTTTGTCGGCATGAAGTCGCGCGGCGTTTATGAAACTCCCGGCGGCGCCATCCTCCACTTTGCGCATCGGCAGATGGAAAGCCTCACGATGGACCGCGAAGTCATGCATCTCCGCGATTCCCTGATTCCAAAGTATGCGGAGCTCGTTTATTATGGATTTTGGTTTGCGCCGGAAAGAATCGCTCTGCAAGCCCTCGTCACAGAAAGCCAAACCAACGTCTCCGGCACCGTCCGCCTCAAACTCTACAAAGGAAACATCATCCCCGCCGGCCGAAATTCGCCTCTCAGCTTATATCGCCCGGAAATCGCCACAATGGAAGCGGATCCAACCGAAGCCTACCGCCAAGAAGACTCCGCCGGGTTCATCCGGCTGAACGCGCTGCGCCTCAAAGTAGCCGCCCAAGCCAACAAGAAAAACCCGCCGCGCTGAAAGAAACAAAATCGGCCAAGCCCATTTGAATAAAGTTTTCGCGGCTTCTCGCATTTTGGGTGTCTTCCGCCAAAGCAAGTTAGCGATCCAACCTCGCCCCCAACATTTTCTGTGCTGCGTTTATGCAAATAGATTGAATCATGGACTCCCTTTTTGCAGAAAAACGTCTCTTTTTGCGTTTTTTCTCAACTTTTTTCATCTTTTTGCGATTTTTTGTTTGACAAACGCTGGCAAAGAGGCTTTAATAAATGCGTAGTTTGTTTTACGGAATGGAATAGAATCAGAATTATTTTGAACGAAACTAACTTATTGACCACCATGAATCATGAAAATAGCCCCCCCCCCGCAATCCTAAGCCTTTGGCCTTTGGCGCTTTCCTAGCCGCTACCGCCTTGCTTTGTTTGGCCCCGCTGGAACAAAGCCAAGCGCAGTTGTTCATCCATGTCTATCCCAGCCAAGACCACACCAACCGAACTCTTTGGATTTTTAGTGGATCCTCCACAGCGAATGCCAGCGGCACCGTCGTGGCTAACTCAGCCGTCCGGACCGGCACCCAAGCCAATTCCAACAATTTCGGCCGAGACTCTTTCCATTTTGTGACATCCTTCAATAATGGAAACATTTTCGACGCCAATAAGCCTGACGACGCCAACTTCGAACTCTCTCCTTTGTTTTCCAGCACCAACGCCATAGACATCGAGTCCATTCAAAAGAGAATTCCCGGCGGCGGCCGAACGAACATCACCTTTGCCGCCAACGCCACCAACACCCCGACCATCACCATCGGCAGCGCCAGCCGAACCATTTCCCACCTTTTCATGGATGATGATTCCGTTGCGGATGATATGGGGCCTCGTGTCTCCGGAACCGCTTTGCCCTTTTCCAGCGGAGCGTCTTCGGCTTGGAGGGGCGCCGGCATCATCAATAAACCCATCGGCGACTTCTTCGCAGGAACCTTCAATAATTGGGTAGCGGGGCTTAGTCAGAACGATCCCCATTTTGCGGCGGCTTCCGATGGTTCAGTGCGGGTTATCGTCAACCACCAAGTCATCCCCGAACCGGAAGAATACGCCCTTGTCTTTGGTTTGTTTGCCTTGGGTTTTGTTTTCTTTCATCGCCGGCGAATGCAAAAGAAACGCCGTCAAGCCTCCGCCGCTTTGTAACCGACAACGGCTTGTGTCCTGTTGCTAATCAAAAGGCCGGTTATTCTTTCTCTGCCCCGTTTCTGGTTTTGGAAAACGGGATTGGAGGAACAGAGATGAATATAAGGAGGCGAGACGGCAAGTCGATTTCAATAGAGCTTGCGGAGAGTGGAAGAGAGAATCTTAAGTTCGGAGCGATATTTTGCCACGGTTCTCCGCGCGACAAGGATCCCTTTTTGCGCAAGTTTTTTCACAATCTTTTCGTCGGAGAGTGGCTTTGCGTGGTCTTCGTTTTGAATCATGTCAAGGATCATTCCTTTGACGGTTGTTTTGGAAACGTTGTCCCCAGACGCCGTGGCGACGGACGATGTAAAAAAGTATCTCATTTCAAAAATCCCGTAGGAACATTGCAAATACTTGCCTGAAACCGCCCTGCTGACCGTCGTTTCATGAACGCCGACCGCTTCGGCAACTTCTCCCATAGTCATCGGCGTCAAACGGGCAATGCCGTGTTCGAAAAACGCCCGCTGCCGCTTGGCAATTTCGACGGCGATGTTGCGAATTGTCTGCTCGCGGTGATGGATGCTCCGAATGAAAAAATTGCCCGAATGAATTTTCTCCCGAATGTATTGGCGAAGCTCGGCGGAGCTCTCGGATTTGGACAACAGGTCTCTATAAGTGTTGTTGATCCGCAAGCGCGGAATGTGGTCTTTATTCGTGGAAACGACAAACTCGCCATTGCCGTCTTTGTTCACAAAGACTTCGGGAACGGCGTACTGCTGGGCTTCGGAGGCAAAGATGCTTCCCGGCTTGGGATTTAGGTGGCGAATTTGTTTGACGGCGTCTTGAACCTGATCGACGGTGGTTTTCAATCGCTTGACGATTTCAGGAATGCGCCGCTTGCTCAATTGAAGAAAACATTGATCAAGAATTCGATACTCTAGGCTGTCGGTTTTCCTCGCTCGCTCCAGTTGCATCATCAAACACTCGCGCAAGTCGCGCGCGGCGATGCCCGGAGGATCGAGCAATTGCAGAACGGCAAGGATTTCTTTGATGACTTTGGGCTTTAGATTCGTCGACACTGCCAGTTCATCGACAGACGCCTTCAAATAGCCTTGTTCGTCGATATTCCCAATCAACAACTCCGCGGCCGGCCATTGCGCTTCAGGCAACTCCGACATGCGCACTTGTTCGCGAAGCGACTCCTGCAAAGAAGTGGCAGAAGCAGCGGCATCCAACAAGAACTGGCGTCTTTCCCCATCCCCGTCAACGGACTGAGCGCGGGCAGGCAGGTTGCCTTGGGAAAAATAATCGTGCCATTCTTGATCCATCTGCGCAATGCGCTCTACTTCGTTCTGCCAGTCGTCAACCGGTTCCTCGCTTTTCTTCTCTTCGGCAGGATCATAGCCAACGTCGGACGGAGGCTCCGCAGGGTCAAGCCGCTCTTGAGCAGATTCCTCAACCATTTCCGTTCGCTCTTCCAACAAGGGATTCTGCTGCAATTCTTGATCAACCAAAGAGCGGAGTTCCATGGTGGGAGATTGAAGCAATGTAAGGGATTGTTGCAACTGCGGCGACAAGGTCTGCGCCAATCCCATCTTTTGCGACAAATGTAACCCCTGCGACATTTCTTCGCGATCCTAAATGAAAACTGCGGGAATTCAAATTTAAATCGGCACAATACTTGCTTGCCCTTGTTGTTCCAATCCAATCTAGTTTTTAGCCAAAGGGCTTTCCCAACCGCAAACACAAGAACCCTATGCCCTAAAAATGCTCCAGCGACAAAACATCTCACCCAACAAAAGCAAACAGAATCCGCAGCCATGATAAAGTCATTAACCCGTCAATAATTACAATAACCTCAACGCTAGGAAGAGAATTTAGCGCGTCTAATA
This sequence comes from Limisphaerales bacterium, assembly GCA_965203425.1. Taxonomy (GTDB): domain Bacteria; phylum Verrucomicrobiota; class Verrucomicrobiia; order Limisphaerales; family AAA164-E04; genus UBA2970. Next base: position 3,448,191 of record OZ241891.1, read on the forward strand.
GAATTAGTAATCAGGGATACATCCGGAACCATCTCAAAAATTGTACTCACCTTGGAAACGGCAAGATTCAAGTTGACCGCAACGTCCTGCCTAATATCCTCAAGCAAATTGACAGTAAATATAACCTGCCGCATAGCCTCAATCTGCGATTCTCTGGCGAGGATTGCCAACACTAATAATGTTCGCTACTCGTCAGAAAAGTAGTTTTCGTCTAACTTCTTGAGTTTGTAGGTGTGTTCGGTAACCACGCCGACGCCATGCTCAATCATCAAGCCGGCCAATTTCAAACCATCAATCAATCTAATTACTTTATTGCCCGCCGAGATATTTTTTGCCGTTTGTTTTGCAGTCTGGCTGAAGGTGGAAGTGGTGATAAACACACCTTTGTCTGCGCCATGCGCATCCAAACTGCCTGCAAAATTACGTATTGGTGGTTCCCCCACTTGGCCATTCCAACGCTTGGCTTGAACATACACCTTTTCCAGCCCCAAGGCATCTTGGTTTATGACGCCATCTATGCCTCCATCACCACTTCCGCCTACCCTCTCCCCTTTTCCGTAGCCCATTTTGTCCAGCAGATCAACGACCAGTTGCTCAAAATCCACCGGCGACATTCTCGCAATGCTGTCTAACAAGTCATCGGTAAGTTTCTCTTGCCCTTGCTTGAGGGCCGCCGCCATCTGCTCATCAGGCGTCATTTTAACATCCTCTTCAAATGTTTCGGAAGCAGGCGGGAAAGCTGGCTGGTTTCCTTGCAACTCTAGGGAATCTCCCTTACTCTCTTCCCGTCGTTTCTTCAGCTTCTGCAATTGCCCTACCTGAATATCACCATCGTGTTCCCGGAGAAATTCTTTGCCATTAATTGTAACCTCGTATTTATTCCTTGCGGACTTCGCTACCAAACCGGCTCCTTTTAAGTGAAATAGTGCAAAGCCTGTATTCGACACTAATCTTGTAACGCCTCCGGAAGCAATTCTCTCTCGTATATCAGTGTCACTTAGGGAAAACCGACGCACCATTTCATCAACGATTTCCTTCTTGGACGCCTCATCAACTCCGGACAAAAATTCCAGAATCGGGCGGTGTAATTTAGTCTGCGCAGGTACTGCCATCTTTTTAATCCTTCACTTTTGATTTAGCTTTGTTCGGCTGTTTTTAATTTAACCGTGTTGCCATTCAAAGTCAAATCCTTTTTCAGCCGTTTTTCCGCAATGGTGCAGAAATCGGGGTTAATCTCGTAACCGATACCGTTGCGCCCGTGCCTCGCAGCCGCAATCAGCGTAGTGCCGGAGCCGACAAATGGATCTAACACGGTTTCCCCAACAAAGCTGTACGCCCGTATCAAACGCGCCGGCAATTCCTCTGGAAACGGCGCGGCATGATCGCGATTGCGTCCGCTTTTCTCCGGTTTCATCAGCCAGACGTCGGAGTTTTTCACCGACAGCCAGAAATCCTTGTCCAGCTTGGAAGATTCCTTCTGCTTCTGGGTAAGGTGCGCGTACTTTTGCGCCGGTCGCCGCGCCGGCTTTTCAAACTCCAGAATGGACTCGTGCATATTGTTTATCAGGATACCGCCGGGGTAAGGATAAGTTCCAAAATGCGCTCGCACACCGTTAGTTTTGTGCCAAACTATATCGCGCTTGAAAGCAAAGCCGACGCCCTCGCAAAGATCAATGTTCTTGCCCACTAGATTCAACGAGCGAAAGGTTTTATTCTCGCGAATAGGTAGGTTCATTATATTGAGAAAGAACTTCCGACCCGGCTGCAGTGTCCGATAAACCTCGCCCCAAACTCGGCCAATTTCGGCCAGCCATTCGTCCAGATCGTGGACGTTGCCCAGATCGCCGTCGTTGGCGACCGAGTACATTTTGGCATTGAAATAGGGCGGCGAGGTGATGGCGAGGTGGATGCTCCCATCGGCGATAGCCGTCATATTGCGTGCATCGCCAACGATAGCCCGCTGCGTTGTGCCATTTACTAACATTTCCGCCTGCTTTGGCACCGGCTGCGGGGCATTGAAGGGCCGGCCGCGCTGCCAATCGGCAATATCTTGCAAGTCAAAGCGGTACTGCCCGCTGGCAGATTTGGACGCCGGCAACGCTCCGGTTTTGATTAGCCGGTGAATCTCCGGCACGGACAAGCCGGTATGCGTGGCCACTTCAACTACCGACAAATAGCTGCGCTCTTGGTAATCGTTCATTGTCTTTCGCCATCTTCATAGATTTAAATGGCAACAAAGCTACAACATCATCTCCATTGCCGTCAACCGGCGAATAAATTTTCTCTCAGAAAATTATTGACGAAGATACTTCAGGCAAAATAATAGAAACAACCGCGCCAAAAACCGATATATACCACACGCTTTGTTATACGAAAATTAGCAGTACTGGGAATCAACAAACTTTCAATAACTCTGATAAAATAGTTTCTTTGCCTCCTGTTGAAACCTTAAACCTCGCATCATTGATCGATTCTATTATCGGAGCTGCATTTCGATACTTCAAACGTCCGATTAACTGCCCGTTCGGTCAATATTGAACGATGTTGCGTATAAATAGTGTGTTGGTCTGAATTAGATAAACGGTCGTCACTGGTTTGGGAAAAGCGATTGTAGATTTCTCTTGATACCATCCATTCATATACAAAGTCGGATCATCCATCTAATTCGCCTCTCCATCGTCAAAAGAAAGCTTACATTCCACTCGGCAGAAACCCTCACCATCGCGCTCGACTATGGAAACAGAAGCCAATCCACCTGTTCGCCATTAATTCCCCAACCGCTTTTGGAATTGAATAGGGTAGATTGACAAACTCGATCATTAGACATGAAATCGTAGCGGCGGCAAAAATGCTCACCTTTACGGAATATCCGCGCATAACGATACTTCACCTCTCCCCCGGATTTCTTCCTATCAATGTGGCCGTAAAACTGTTTGTCACTCTCTGATTTTGCGCTTCGGCCAAAATTCACGCAGCATCCAAAGAGGCGGAATCCGCCTCGCCCAATTCTGCAAATCCAACAGCAATTGCCATAACCAGAAAAATCCCTACTCGATATAAATTAATAAAATGCTTCACGTGCATTTCTTATAGACTACACCTTCCCAATAAAACTACATCCAAATTGCAACAAAGCGGCCATTTCAACGCACGTTTCCGGTTGGGGTAGAAGTTCGCGTTCCGCAAGAAACACCAACACCCAGATACCCCACAGAATTACAAGGAGGAACAGGACCGCTAACCGCCTCCATAAGGGAAGTGTAGGAGGATTACAGTTTGGTCTTCTTTTCCATAGTTACGTTTTGATATACTTGGTAGATAATCCGCGTGTAAGGGGCAATATCTCTATGGCCTCATGTTGTGGTGAATTTCTGCGTCCGGCCGTTTACCACGCCAATCGAGGATTGCAAGGAGGATTTGATTCCGGCGATGCCTGCCTAGATGAGTGAATCGATGTTGATGGTCAAGATTTCCGTGAACTCCGCCGACAAATCCACCGTGCAGAACATAGTGTTTTGGCTTTCACAGTTGTTGCAACTAACGTTCCGCCGAGAACGCTAGACGCACTGCCTTTGTGAGTGACAATGGGGGGGGGCGTCAATACGTCTGCATACCAAAGCATGCCGGCACTGGGAGTTGGTAAACCACAAGCCAAGGCATCGATAGGGAGACTCGCTACTGGTAACAGGAATACCAACAGCACCAACAACCTTATCGTTTTGCGGCAACGCCGCGGCTAAAAAAATAAGCGGTAGTTTTTCATGTTTTTAACTTACAATTTAAGGAGATAATTATCATTCGTTAGTCACATTGCTTGATTTCGAGTCCGGTGAAAGCCATTGGGTAAAATAGGCGGAGAATCCCAAATTGATGGTTCGATGCTATCCCTTTGCCCGTTCCCACTTTGAATTTTCCCTTCATTTTGCCGAGTTTTTCCGATTGGAAAAACACACACCAGCGTTCGCACCGGCAATGGCGTTTTTGAGACGCGCCACTTGACTTCGGAGTTGTCAAAGGAAATGTTCCGCACTTCTTTTGGAGAGCAGTTGAGGATGGTAAACTGGACTTCTTCTTGTCCAACTGGAACTAGACTACCGGCAAGGAGAGGTTTGGTCGCATTGGAGGTGAGTTATTTGGAAACTGATTAGTCCGTTATATCGAGTGTACGTCGTCGGCTCGTTTAGTTGCCAGCCAGTTTGCCGCCAGTTTTTGAAACGGTTCGCCTTGGTTGGGATCGCGATAACAGGCCGTAAGAAAGAAATAGTGGATTTTGGGTTCCTTTGGGGGTATCGATTCCAAGCGGGAAAGAGTTTCATTCCTTCTGCTTTCTGTTTTGTTTCGAAGGCTTCTTTTATTTTAGGTAGAGTTTTCGGCTTTGTCGTGATTGCCAAGGATGCCGGCGACTCTGGTGCAACAGTGATGAAAACTGAGGATGCTGTAAATGGGAAGTTGAGAGGAACCAGGCTTTGTTTGGCGGATTGTCTGCGAAGCTGCCAGCGGGCATGGCAAGAAACACGGCCAAAACTAGGCGGGTTCCCAATAACGCAATCCGCTCCGTCGGGAGAAAGTGAGTCCATGGATTTAGAGAATCCTTTTGTTGACAAAGCATCTGAAAGTGCGGGATGAATCTCATTTCCTGCGGATTTAATTCATTGTCAAAGCCGAGTCAGGCTTTTGCAAATTATTTTTGTCTATTTTCATTTGCGGTTTTTGCGAGTTGGTTTGTCGTCAAAGATTGTTCTTAGATTGCCGGCGGGAAAGGAAGAGGTTAACGTGACGGAGTGGCATTTGATTTAGAGAACGGCGGCGCAGGAGTGGTGAGGTTTACGGTTTTGGGCAGTGGTTCCGGCGGGAACAGCGCCTACATTGAGGCGGGGGAAACTAGGTTGCTGGTGGACGCGGGACTTTCAGGGAGACAGATTCGAGAGCGCTTGGCCTCTATTGGCAGAACTCCGGAAACGCTTTCCGGAATTTTGCTAACCCATGAGCACACCGATCATGTAAAGGGGCTTAAGATGATTGCCGCAAAGCTGGACATTCCAGTGTATTGCAATCGTTTGACGCTGGAAGAAATCCAAGAGCATGCGGATTGTTCATTTGACGCAAAGGTGTTTCAAACTGGAGAAAGTTTTGAGGTCGAGGAAGTGATGGTTGAGTCGTTTTCCGTTCCGCACGATGCTTTGGATCCGGTGGGTTTTGTCGTTTGCACGGGAGCGGGCAAGATTGGTTTTTTGACGGATTTGGGGCATGTCACGCGTTTGGTAATGGATCGCGTCAAAGACGTAGCGGTGCTGGTTTTGGAGACTAATTACGATCAAAAGATGTTACAAGAAGACACCAAACGGCCGTGGAGTGTCAAACAGCGCATTTGTAGTCGGCACGGGCATTTGAGCAATGATGCGGCGGCAATGGCGTTGGAGGCCGTTGTGTCCGACCGTCTTGGGCATGTGTATTTGGCGCATTTGAGCCGCGACTGCAATTCGCCTGAACGGGCGCGGCAAGCGGTGTCTCGGCGGCTGGAAACTATAGGGACGACGCACTTGAACTTGATTTCTACGCAGCAGGAACGGCCTTGTGATACGCTATTGTTGTCCCTGCGTTCGTCTATATGTTCTTAACGAGAAAGCGGTTGGCGTAGTGAATGTATTTTCGCTAGAATTTTAAAAAACCAAAGTTTATATGGACTTGAACATTCATCCGAGGTTGCCGGTTCGGCGGGATTTTCGCATTGGTGTCTTAGGTAGCGGATTCATTGTTTCCGAGTGCCATTTAGTGGCCTATCGCAAGGCGGGGTTTCATCCGGTTGCCATTGCCTCTCGCACAAAGGAGAGCGCAAAAGCGGTTGCCGCAAGGCACGGCATTCCGCAAGTTTATGATTCTTGCGAGCAGCTTTTGGACAATGGCGACATCGAAGTGCTAGACATTGCGGTGCCGCCGAATGCGCAGTTATCTTGGATTCGCGCTGCATGTGAACGAAAAACCGTAAAAGGCATCCTTGCGCAAAAACCACTGGGGACAAACTATAGCGAGGCTGTGGAAGCGGTCTCTCTTTGTCGTTCAGCGGGCATTGTTTTGGCGGTCAATCAAAACATGCGTTATGATCAATCGGTGCGGGCGGGGAAGACGCTTTTGGGCAACGGCACAATCGGCGCTCCCGTGCTGGCCACAATCGATATGCGAGGAATTCCTCACTGGATGCCTTGGCAACAGGAACTGGGCTGGGTAACACTGCGAATTTTATCTATTCACCATTTAGATTGTTTTCGTTACTGGTTTGGCGATCCTGAAGAGATTTTTTGCAGTGTTCGCCCCGATCCCCGCACGGACTTTCCCCATAAGGATGGAATTTGCACCTACATTCTTTCTTATACCAATGGGCTTCGCTGCGTGGGTTTGGACGACGTTTGGACTGGACCTGCGCGGGAAGGTTGCCCCAGCGATATCTGCATTCAATGGCGCATCGAAGGATTGAACGGCCTAGCCATCGGCGAGATCGGATGGTGCCAAAACCCTTACACGACTCCTTCTTCTCTCAAGTTTGCGCAAATCGGGGATGCGGGATTTCACGAACCAAAGTGGGCCAAGAGCTGGTTTCCGGACGCCTTTGTCGGCACAATGGCCCAGTTGTTGTGCGCCATCGAATCGGGCGTCGAGCCGGAGATTAGCGGGCGGGACAACCTGCGGACGATGGCCTTGGTGGACGCCGCTTACAAAAGCGCCGAAGAGAATCGGCCGGTGCGTCTTGACGAGGTCACGGCGGTTTACAAAGTTGCGGACTTTGCGGAGGAAAATCAAAACTCTCTTTTCAGACATCCAAAAACTTGATAGAGAGGTGTTTTCATATAATTGAATTAATAATCGTTGTGTAGTGTTGTAAATGAAAAGAAAGACGACGTCAGACTATCAGGCATAATCTTTAAGTAGCGCATTATGAAACTTGGAATCATTAACAGCGCCTTTTCGCAGGCGGGAATGGATACGGTTGCCGGGTTGGAACACATTTCCCGAATTGGTTTTGATTGTGTGGATATTTTCACCGAGGCTTTTGGAATTTCCGAAGAAGAAACCAGTTTGGTGGGCAAAACCTGCGAGCGTTTGGGCTTGCCAATTGTCTCTCTGCCCGTAGTAGCTGTTGGCCTAATAGACTTCAACCAACCCGTCCGCGAGTTTCACCTTCAACGTTGCAAGAAGTTCATCGACTTGGCTGCGCAGTGGGGCGCAAACAACGTTCTTCTGGTGTTGGGCGAATACATCTGGCAACGAGAAGTTATTCCGCCGCAAAGCCAGTGGGATTGGGGCGTGGAAAATTGTCGGAGGCTTGGCGACTACGCGGATAAAAAGGAAATCGACCTCGCATTGGAACTGGAGCCGTTTCGCCTCAGCTTGCTCAACAGCGTTCCTTCTATGTCGGCTTTCGTCCAAGCCTGCAATCATCCCCGCGTTCGAGCGAATATTGACATTAGCCATCTGGTTCTCTCCGACACATCGCCTGCCGACTTGAAAGCGCTCCAAGGCAAAGCAATCCACGTGCACATCAGTGACTGCGACGGCAAAGTCCACGGCGATCTGCCGCCGGGACGCGGCGTGGTCAAGTTCGCTCCCTATCTGCAAGCTATCAAAGAACTGAAAATCGATGGCGCCGTTTCCATAGAACTAGAATACTCTCCCGATCCAAAACGCATCGTCCAGTGGGTGGAAGAAGCCTATCGAGAAACCGCAAAACTGATGCAACTTGCCGATTTAAGAACGGTATAAGTCAGGGATTCGAAGTATAAGAATGCTGATGATGTGGAATTCTTGTAGGTAGAGCATATTAGCATTTTGAAGATAGGAAGTTGAGATGAACTATGTTCTTTTTGTACTTAATTTGATTGGTTTGATAGGTGGTGTTGTGGATGGTAAGTTGTGGTTGTTATTGATTTGCGGTTTTGGGACTGCGTGTTGTTTGGCTGGGATTGTGGAGGGAGATTCATTTTGGCGGCGGAAAAAGTAAATCTTGAATGGCGTGCGCTAATCACTTCGATTGGTGGATGTTGTTGCAGTCAAGTTCTGGTAAATGCGCAATGTTTGGACAGCATGGATTCCAGCGTGAAGGGATTTTCTTTTTTAGAACCGGGGGATTTTTTGCCATGCAGTCAGTTTTTGGGCCATGGTTGCGATGTCGCCGACGGGAACTTTGCCCGACGGCAACAGGGCATTCAATTGTTCTCGGACGCCGCCAGGATCGTAGCCGGCGACAGGACAACCGATAGACAAGGCTTCCAAAGTAACTCGCCCGAAGGCTTCGGGTTTGGCGGCGCAGGAAACGACGGCGTCGGACACAGCCATGATTTCGCGCAAGTCACCGCGGTGTTCGAGCATAGTGCAGTTGGTTTCGAGTCCGGCGGATTGGATCGCGGCTCGTACTTTTTCCCGATAGCTTAATTTTCGAGGATGCGTTTCGCCGACGAGCAAGCCGTGAACGGAGAGTCCGCAGGATTTTAGTTCTGCAATGACTTGAACGAAGTCCAACTGCCCTTTCAATTGGGTAAAACGTCCCGGCAAAGTGATTAGGTGCTTGCCTTCCATTTTGAATGACGGCTAATTTTTTCTCCGGCATGTTGGGATAGTTTTCAAGATATAGTTTTTGACGTAGTTGGAGACGCAGATCACGACTTCGCCGCAAGTCATGATTTTGGAGTAGGCGTTGACGGAGTAGAATCCGTGAACGGTGCTAACAAGCCGCGGTCGGGTTTGCAAGGGGGCATTTTGCGCCAAGCAAGCCAGGCCGGCAAACGGCTCCGGAGATGGAGAATGTCTGGTTTTTCCGCTTCGAAAATATCGCGGAGTGTCTTGACTTGTCAGAGTGATTCAAGCCGTTTTTTGTGAACGGGAAGAGAGAATATGGCGGCTGCCATCGGCTTTCAAGGATTTTACTAGGCGTCCGCCGGCGGAGATCAGAATGGATTTATGCCCCGCTTGGACTAAAATAAAGATCGGGCCGTTTCCAGCGTCCCGGTTTCCACGCCGCCCGCGTTTAGTTCTGGCAACAATTGGATGATGCGCATAAGCGGGAAAACGGATTTTTAGAGATTGCTTGGCGAAGTGGTCTCTTCGTGACGCATTCGTTCGGTCAATCTTTCCAGTCCAAGGTCTTCGGCGATAAGCATCAACGCAGGGATCAAAGAAAGGACGACTACGGCGGAGACCAGTGTGCCGGCGCCTAAGGCAATGGCCATCGGCACTAAGAAAAGCGCCTGGATGCTGGTCTCGAAAATCATGGGCAACAACCCCAGAAACGTCGTCAACGCGGTTAGCAGAATGGGACGAAAGCGTCTTTGCGCTGCCAAGACGACGGCTTCTGTCGGGCTTTTTCCCTCCCGCAAATATTGATTCCGCGTCACGGCCAAGACAAAGGCGCCGTTCACCACCATCCCGCACAAAGCCAGCATTCCGAAGATGCTGAACACGCTCAGATCAAAGCCCATAAGCACGTGTCCCCACACAGCTCCGGCCAAACTCCAAGGAATCATCAAGAGGACGATGACGGCTTGGAGATAGCTTCGCAAAAGGGACGCCATCAGCGCATAGATGGCGAACAAGGACAACAACAAGCCCCAAGACAAATTGGTCATAGAGTCGCGCTGTTCGCGTTGTTCGCCCTCGAAACTGTATCGCAGGCCGGGATACTTCGCTAAAACGACCGGCAGATCCTTGCGGCCCAAAGCGGAGAGAACCTTGTTTCCAGTGGTAATTCCGGGCATTACGTTGGCGGTGACGTTATGCACTCGGGCGCCGTTGACTCGTTCGATTCGGGTTGGCGCGGAAACGGGGATTACTTTCGCCGCTTGGCGCAAGGGAATTTCGCCGCCTCCGGGTGTTTGAATCAATAGATTCTCCAGTCCGCTCAAAGATTTCCGCTCGGTTTCGGGATATTTGATCATGACGCGAAGCTCTTCTCGATCGCGCGGCTGGCGCAAGGCTTCAGCGCCGTAAAAGGCATGACGAATTTGCCGGCCGAGTTCCCGCGCTGTGAGTCCCAAGCTTCTTCCTTCCGGCTTGATTTCGAAATTGAATTGCGGCATTTCTCGACCGAATCCTTTTTTGATGTCCTCCACGCCGGGATATTTGCCGAGAGCCGCTGCCACTTCCGCCGCCGCCTGTCGCAACGCTTCCGCTTCCGGATGCGAGATTTGAATGTCAATCTCCGCAGAGCCTCCCGGCCCGATCAAATAATCAAAAAACACGGACTCGACGTCCGGGATGTCCGGAATGGTTTTCCGCCAAAGATCGGCGAATTGTTCGGCGGTGATGGTTCGTTCGCTTTGAGGAACCAAGCGGACAGAAACTTCTCCGCCGTTAAATCCGCGGTATTTTAACCCAACAGAGATGCCGACCAATATGTCCCGCTCGCCGTTTTGCCGAAGGGCCTCCCGCGCTGCCTCTTCGACTTGAAAACAAATCTCGCGAATGCGGGATACCGGAGTTCCCGCAGGCGTTTCAATCTCCGCTTGAATGAATGGCGTTTCAATGGAAGGCCGGAAGGCAAAATTCACTCGGCCGCTGAAGGTGTATCCAAGAGACAAACAAAGCGCCGCCAGAAAAATCGCGCAAGTAAGATGCCGGTTGCGCGTGGCCATCCGAAGCACGGGGACATACCACTGGTCGACAGCGCGGTCGATGCGGATTCGCAACGCCGTCTGCCAAGCCTGAAAACCTTGGAACCATCTCGGACCGGGACGTCTGCTTTGATGCGCCAAATGCGCCGGCAAAATCAACAAACATTCAATCAACGACACCGAAAAGACGGCGATGACCACGGCCGGCAACACGTAAAAAAACCGGCCAGTCTCCCCCGGAACAAACAACAACGGCAGGAAGGCAATAATGTTTGTGGAAACCGCAAACATCACCGGCACCGACATTTCCTTAACCCCTTGGATCGCCGCATCCAGCCGGCTCATTCCCAAGCACATCTTGTGAAAAATATCCTCGCCAACAACGACTGCGTCGTCGACCACGATTCCCAAAGTCACGATAAAGCCAAACAAAGAAAGCATATTGATGCTGGCGTCCATAGCCGGCAGCAAAAAGAGGGATCCCAAAATCGAGACCGGAATGCCCGCCGCCGTCCAAAACGCCACGCGCAATTCCAGAAACAACCCTAAAGCAAGCAGGACTAACAACAATCCCAAGGCGCCGTTCTGTAAAAGCATGTTGATGCGTTCGGCGTAACTGTGCGACCGATCAAAGGTTATCGCTATACCCACGCTCGGAGGCAAATGTGCTATTTCTCGCTCGACGTGTTCTCGCACGGCGCGGGCGACGTCGAGCGGCGACTGTGTTTCTGAGCTGTAAACCGCCAACCAAACAGAAGGCCGGCCGTCAAAGTAGCTTTCGGCGTCTGATTCTTCAAAACCGTCGGTGATTTTGGCAACGTCTCGCAAGCGGACTTTGGTGCCGTCCTCTTTGCTGAGAATCGCAATTTCTCCATACTCTTCGGCAGAATTTCGACGCTCGCTTGTCTTCAAAAGAAAGTCGCCGCCGGAGGTCTTAATGGAGCCGGCCGGCACGTCCAGGGCCGAAGAGCCAATCGCCCGCGAAATATCTTCCAGACGCAAGCCCAGAGACCGTAGCTGAGCCTGCGCGACTTCAATGCGAATTTCCGGGCTTCGCACGCCGCGCAACTCCACCAAGGAGATTTCCGGATTCGAAAGCAGTCCTTCCTCCATTTGCCGGGCAAAGGCCAATAAACCGCGCTCATCCAAGTCACCGTAAATGGAAAGATAAAGCACTCCTCGCCGCCGCGCGCCTTCCAGAGACACAACGGGCGGCTCCGCGTCTTCAGGAAAAAGATCAATTCGCTGCACCGCAGCCGTGATTTCCTGCAAGCCTCGACTCCGATCCGTGCCGGGAACCAGTTCAGCAGTGACCGTTGCCCGCCCCTCGCTTGCGCGGGAGCGAACTTCGCGGAGGATTTCCATTCCTCGAAGCTCCGATTCAATCGGCAGAAGAATCGCTTGCTCCACTTCCGCCGGACTCGCCCCTGGATACCGCATTTCGATTTGCACAACGTCCAACGTGTAGCTCGGATAAATTTCCTGGCGCATGGAATGAGCTGCCAAAAGGCCGGCAGCCGCCACAGCAATCATCAGCAAATTTGCCGCTACGTGATTGCGGGCAAACCAATCCACGACGCCCTCCGTTCCCGGTTTTTGCTTGGAACGCATCTTCGAAATTCACTTGTTAATCGCGTCAAGAGGCTCCCCGAAGCCGGTCGGCTGAGGATTGAGCTTCATCCCCGGCAACGCCATCTGCAACGGGCTGACGACAATGGACTCGCCCGAATCAAGGATATTGTTCAAATAAACCACCTCGCCACTGCGCCACAACACTTGAGCGGCGCGAATTTGTAATTCGTCATTGGAATCACTAATCCAGACTTGTTCGCCTTCTCTAAGCGCCTCCCGCGGCGCCTTTATCACGTCTTTCAACTCTCCGGCGTCAATCTCCACTCGGACGTAACTGCCGAGCAACAAAGGCGGCCCATCCGCGCGCCCGTTCAACCCCATCGGGTCCGGAATGCGCACCAATAATCGCGCCATACGGCCTTCTGGTTGGAGATCGGCTAAAAGACGCACCACCCGCCCGGAACGATGAACCGTCCGCCCGCCGCCCATTTCCAAATAAACTTCCGCCCGCGCGCCTTCTTGCCCTTCTTCTCTCTCGCCCTTCTTTTTTGGCAAATGAATCCAACGCAACTTCTCCATCGGCAACAAGACTCGAACCCAAAACTCATCCGCGCCGACCAAAGTAGCAGCGGCAAATCCAGGATCCACATGCTGTCCTATCTCCACGGCTTCCTCCAACACTATGGCATTGAACGGCGCACGCAGAACATGTCGGCGCAACATTTCTTCCTCTCGCTCTCGAATGGCCCGCAGGCGCCGCAGTTCAGCCGATTCCGCTTTTGCTTGCGCTTCTAAAGACGCCAGCTCCGTGTTGGCAATGACTCGCTCTTTGGCCAACTGCAAGGCCTCTTCCCGTTTCCTTTGCGCTTCCTTCAACAAAGCCTCGGCGCGATCCTCCGCAGCGGAAGTTTCCCGGACGCTCAAGCGCAACAAACTCGGATCAATCTCGAACAACTTTTCTTCCTCCGTCACAAATCCTCCGGGAGTCAGATTGGGATTGTGATTCAAAATCTGCCCGCCGACTTGCGGTTTCACCACCACTTGCCTTGCAGGAATAACCGTTCCGTAAGCCTCCACCGAAATGCGGTGCGCAGAAAGCGGAGGCGACACCGTCTTCACAATCTTTGGCGGACGAGGATCGTCTTTCGTCAAGGTTTCGGGCCCCGTTTTGAAAAGCCAATAACCAACCCCTATCGCCGCCAAGATCAAGGCCGCTGTCCATCGCCAGCTTCCCTTTTCCACTGGTTCCAACTTGCCGTTCATGATTGCAAGCAAAGCCAAGCAAACATTAGGCCGCCAAGCCGGAGCCAACGGCGGAAAACACCGCGCAACGCTTGGGTGGATGGACTTTGAAGCGGATTGTCGACGCCCGAAGCGGCGCTATTCGAGACTGTCCAGATCATAGGTCAGCAGATCAATCAAGGCGGCTTCCTTTTCTGGGCCTTCTAGAAAGTCCATTGCCCTGAAATATCGCAGTTTCTCCAACTTCGGAAGCGAGTCGTCCTTAATCAACCGCGCCAACAGAGCCGGCGTCTTTTTGGAGCGAGCTCGCCAAACAATGTCCCGGCCGGCTTTATTGTTCCAATCGTCGCCCGCCTTTTCCAGCCAAGCAGAAAAGAAGCGATCTTCCTGACCGTGCGCTCCGATTCCCAATGCTTCCAAATACCACCGATCTTCGCCGTCGTGTTGCCGAGCCAGTTCAGCCCACAATTCCGCCGCCAAAGCGGACGGATCGTGACGCAACGCAATGGCGCATTCTCGCCGCACTTGAGGAGAAGGATCGCGTACAAGTTGGGAAACGAACCGGGTCAACTCCAATTTTCGCTCTCTCGCAATTCGCAGAGCGGCGATTCGTATATTTGGATTTTCATCTTGGATGCCGCGCTGAACATAGGAATCGGCCTTGCCTGGGATTCGAGCGAGCAGAGGAAGCGCCCTAGTTCGGAATCTTGGGTTTTTTCCATTCCATACTTTCAACAACGCTTCTTCCGCTTCGCTTTGCATTTTTTCCAACGCCTTCCAACCAAGATAGCGCGCCTCTAAGTTTGGAGATTTCAAAGCGCGCGCAGCTCCTTGAGTGCTTTGGACGCGATATTGAGGCGTCTGCGGTTTGTTGCCTTGGGGGGCCACTCGATAGATTCTGCCGCTCATTTCCGCCAGAGTCCGATCCGCCATGTTATGCCCTCCAACACCGGCGTCGTTCCAATCAGCAATAAACAAGGCACCGTCCGGAGCCACGCACACATCCGAGGGGCGAAACCAAGTGTCCTCACTCGTCAAGATGTTGGAGATTGTTGCGCTATAGCCCGCTCCCGACCGATTCATAAGATACGCGCGTACAACACGAGGCCCGGCGTCGCAATGGATGATCTGATTGCGGTACTCCTTCGGCAACAAACGGCCTTCGTAGATCAAAATTCCCGTGGGCGATCCGGCTCCAGTGTGCAACAAGTTGGGCACTACGCCCGGATCATTGAGATGCCAATGCCGCTCTGGAATAGTTTTCTCCCATCCCGTTCGTTTTTCCCGCCAACCGGCACCTGTTTTTTCGTCTTTGTAGCCGTAGTTGCCGTACTCCATAACATAATTGATTCGCACCCCTTGATTCCCGTCATCGTCATTATCCGACTGCCACAGAGTTCCAAAGGAATCCACGCAAACCTCGTAGTTGTTTCGAAAGTTATGCCCCAAAACTTCGAAGCCGCTCAGGTCGGGAGCGCATCGGAACACCATGCCCTGCTGGTAAGGCTTTCGATTGTCGGCAATGACGTTCCCCTGTGGATCTACAAGCGGAATTCCGCTTTTATCGCAGATCTGTTTGCCCTCGTTTCCAAAATTAAAATAGAACCGACCATCAGGCCCGAAAACAAAAGCATGAACTCCGTGATCATGGTCAACGCCCTTTATATTTGAGAACAGCGTCTCCTTCTTGTCCGGACGATCGTCCCCATCAACGTCAGTGAACAAGATCACTTGCGGCGAGCAAGAAATAATAACTCGATTCCCTAAAACACAGATTCCCAATGCCGCATTGACGTCGTCTCCTTGGTAGAAGATTTTTTGTCGATCCGCAACTCCGTCCAGATTAGTATCTTCTAGAATCACAATACGGTCGCCTCCTGGCCGCAGCTTGCCCCATTTCTGCCACAAGCGATAGTTGGCGCCTTCCGCAACCCAAACTCTTCCGCGCGCATCGACGTCTATATTAGTCGGGTTAACTACCATAGGCTCGGAAGCAAACAGCGTGACTTCCAAACCTTCGGCCGGTTTGAGCTCCTTGACCTGCTCCACAGCCGCCTCCCAACCAATCCCTCGGGGATTCGCCCCAAAAATGTCCATGCCCGCCCAAACAAACGTTGCTAATAGGAATGTAACCTTAAAAACCTCCTTTGTCGTCAGTTGACTTCTTCTATTCTCCATAATCCGCTCCGTATAATAAATGTTGTCCCTCCATAAAAAGCGCGTTTATTTTCTGCTATGTTTAAGGGGAGTTCTTATTGATTTGTATATTATCGACCAGCACCGAGAATTTGCCATAGCAAAAACCAGCAACAACGCAACGCCGGCAAACCTTCCAAAGCACAATCCATAATCTTATAGCAGTGTTTTTTGGCTTGTTGCAGTTGCGCTTTTGCTTTGGCGAGTTTTTCCGCAGAGTCGAACAGGCAGGGAAAATACTCGATGCTTTTGGTGTCCACTTCTGCTTCGATGAAGGTTTCGGGGTATTGGCATCGTTGGAGTGCAGGCGATACCATCTTCCTTCCCAGTGCTAGGTAGAATTTGTATTCCGCTATCATCTGTTTGTTACGCTCTTTCTTTTCGTTTGATATTTCTGGTGTCTTCTAATTCTCAGAAGGCTTTGGCGAAGCCTTCCCAGTTTTCTATTTGGATCAAGTGGATTTCCTTTGGCTTTTTTCTTCCGCTTTCTCCATGTAGGTCATGGCGAGTATTACTCCGAGTGCGACGGCTATTGTTGTCGACAGGAATTGAATCAGTTGTTGGGCTTTCAGGTTCATCGGTTTTCTTCTTGTTTAATTTCAGGCATCAGGTCTTCTGCTTTTTGGCGATGTTTTTCGGACAGGTATAAATTCCAGTTTGCGAGGGCTTTGTTTAGTTTTTCTCTAGCTTCGCTGCTGGCTCGCCCGTTGTTGTCTTCGACGTGTTGGTTCCATTCATCAATGGCTTCATTGCGTTTTTTGACTTGCTCGTTCCATTCTTCGATGGCGTCGTTGTGTTTTCTAACTTGTTCGTTCCATTCTTCAAACAATGTTTGGCATGCCGTCGACCCGTAGATGATTGCGGCAATTACGGCTAGATAGGCGATTGCGCTGATTGCGTCTCTCATCGGCCTTCCCTTCCTTGCTTTTGGCTGGTGACAAGGATGTCTTGGTAGTGTTCGATTTGCTTGACGAGCATGGCGTCGGCTTTGATGGCGATGCGGTTGAGTGTGTTAAGGGCGTCGGCGATGTAGATTTTGATTCTCTGTTGCTCTTGGCTTTCTTCCGACAGGTCGATGTCGTCTTGGAGTAAGCGTTCTAGGGCTTTGCCTGCTTTGGTTGCGTTCTCCACGATTGTGGAGTAGGCGGCGTGACTTCCTGCAGGATGCCGGCTTCCACTAATTCTTGCTTGGCGGTGAGCAAGTTGCATTGCGAGTGGTCACGGATAGTTCTGTTTCCTTGCTCGCCGCCGCAAGCCCAAGCATTTTTTGACAGGCGAGACTTCACTGTCATCTTCTTACGCGCTGTGGAGAATATCTAGTTTTCCGAAGTATACCTTTATTTCTAATTCGTCAGCATATCTACTTTCCGGTGGTTGGGCTGACAAAGTCCTCCCTTTGCGGCGGCAAGGGTTGTTTCGTTCGTATCGGCGGTCTTTTGCCTTTCTTCGGGTCCAGATTCTTCATCAAATCTTCCTCGGTTACTTCGCAGTCCACTCCGCCTTGGGGCACTTCAATTTTTGCCAACCACAACAGCGCGTTTAATACGACTTTCCGGAAGTTGGGATTGCCCCAATTCAAGTGATTATGCGCACCAGTAAAGCCGAAACCCCGTCCGCCGTTTGGCCGATTGTACGCCCACGCCACATGTTGCGGACGCCCTTCGGCAACTTCTTTTCGAACGGCGGGATTGCCGCTGTGAGGGCCGTCTCGCCGATTCATTGTCTCCGCCGGAGGCACGGCTGTTAGAATTGGGACAACGCCTTTCATTTCCGGAGGAAAGCGCATGTGAAAATACCATTCATCGCGAATTTTAAAGGGCTGGACGCCTCGCGTGATCGGGTGTTTTGGAATCTGCTGAAAATCAGCGTCCCAATGAGGATTGACCGACCAGTTAATCTCAAAATAGCCGCCCATCCAGTCCAAAAATTCCGCGCCTCCCTTTTCGGCTGGGACTTCCACACCGTAGTGAATGCATCCAAATCCGACGCCCCGATCCATGAACGGTTTCAATTGGCTAAGGCGGTTTCTTTGAATCGCCTCGTGGGATCTGCCTCCGGTAACGAAAAAGACAATGGCATCGGCACCGGAGAAAGGGCGTTCCTTTTGCGGCCAACCGTTCTGATAAACCGTCACTTCCAAATTTGGAATAGAAGCCAAGCACCGCTTCAGCAAGAGGCTGCCGGCGTTATGCTCGTGCTGTAGAATGCCGTGACTGGGTTTCCCGGCAACAATAATAATTCGCTTGGAATCAGCCTCTAAAGAAAACTTCCCAATGGCGAACGCTCCCAAAATAAGCATCATAACGAAATGTTTTGCGCCTCGTATTGCCATTGTTGCCCCGGCGGATTCGTTAGCGTGTTTTCGACTTCTCAATCGGAGAATTTTCCTGCGGTTTAGTGTTTTTTTGCTGTCCATGTCGCTTTAATCTGTTCGTTAAAATTGACGATTCCTTCCATAGAACGGAAACTGGTGATTTTGCCTTCGTATGTCGACACGACGGTTTGCCCGTTGTAATCTCCCTCAATCGTCACCGACAGTCGATTCCCTTTCACCGTCCCCGTTATGGGCTGCTTGCCGAACAATCCCGTGTAACTGCCGGTTAGCTGTTCCCCTTCTTGCTTCAGATCAAACTCCGGCGTGCCCGTTCCCTGGTCGGTCTCTACTTGGAATTTCCATTTCCCGCTCACGTTAATTCCTTTTAACGGCTTGATGCGTATATCCTTGAATTGAATGCGCATTGGGGGGCCGGCGTGAAGTTGCAGGGCTAAAATTCCGCTAGATCTTCGGCCTTGCTCATCCTGATCGACAACTTCCACTGTGACTTTTCCGTTGATGGCATGGGAGAATTCGTAGCCCTTGGCGACAATTTTGTAGTCGTTCCACTGTTCTGGCCGGATCGCCGCAAGAATGTCAGCGGGATCTCCCAAAGATTGAACGACAGTGACTTTATGCTTGCCGCCTTCACGAGTTATGACGGTTTTCTGCCCTCTCTGAGCCAAAACTCCCCGCCCCCTTTCATGATAAAGAATCCCCGAAAATCTTCCGCCGGCATCAAAGTCCGCTTGGTACCCGGACACAATCCAATTACCTCGGTCTTCACTCCGGTATTGAATTCCCGAATTGCCTCCGACGATCCTGACCTTCAGATGCAACTCAAAGTCGTCCACCACGCCGCCTCGCCAGAGGAGAAAAGTGTTTCCCTTTGTGGGATTTTCTTTGGTGGTTGTTCCGGTGATTGCGCCGTCTTCCACGGACCAAAACTTCGGATTTCCCTCCCAATCTTCCAAGTTTTCTCCGTTAAACAAGGGAAAAAAGCCCTTTTCTTGCTGGGCAATTCCGTTGGCTACAGCGAGAGCCGACAATAATAGCCCTCCGAGAATTTTTCTGGTTAAAAGATTCATTTTGATTAGATTGCGTTTGTTTTCAATGTTTCTTTAAGGAACTTCAAACCTTTCACGGCAATTTCTTCTTGGGTATGTTCAATTCGGCGCCAGATGGCCGCCGCGCGGGCGATGACTTTTACATCGGTCGTAAAAGACTCAATGACGACGTCCCCCTTGTATAGAATCGATTCCAGAGCCGCCGCAATGGATTTCCAGTCGATGTGATCTCCGCCGGGCGTCCCTCGATCGCTACCACAGGCATGAAAATGCCCCAGCATTTTCCCTGCCTTTTGGATAGCCTTCGCTTGATTCTTCTCCTCGATGTTCATGTGAAAGGTATCCAAGTGCAGCTTCAACGCCGGATTGCCAACGTCTTCGATCATTTTTAGTCCTTGATCGCAGGTGTTGACGAAATCCGTTTCAAAACGGTTCAACGGCTCTAAGCAGATATTCCTGCCTTTTTCTTCCGCATAGGCCGCCAACCGCTTCAGGTTTTTCACCACGGTTTCCCACTGCTCTCGAGATTCTTCCTCAGGAACGGCATCGGCTCTTCCCACAGCGGAATAAACCGGGCCGATTAGCGACGGACAATCTAGAAGAACCATTTGGTCAATCAAGTCCATCATGTACTTTAGTCCGGTCTCTTGTTGCTCTGCCGATCCTCTTAGATCGCGATCCACTCCCATGCAAGCGCAAACAGAACCGCAAACCAACCCGTTTGCATCCAAAGACTCTTTGATTTTCTCAGGCTGAATGTGCGCCGGAGACTCAACCGGGATTTCGACTGTTTCAAAACCCCAATCTTTGAAGCGGGGAAACAGCTCGACACTCTGATTGGTGAATGGGGAGGTAAATAAAAATGTATTAATTCCAAATCTCATAGCCGAATCGGATTCAATATAACGTTTCCAACCAATCCGTCAAGCCTTTTAACAATGGAATTCAAAAAGAGATTTTCCGCCAACGCTTGCTTTTTCAGAAGAAAATGTTTTCTTTTCTTTGACTCAATCGCTTCCAACCAGTAGATTCCCTCCTCATGCCTCTTATTTGCCCGCTTTTTGGCCGATCGCATATTCGCTTAACTGCCAATGTTCCGTCCATGCATTGACCTACATCGAGGCAAAGTGAAGCAGATCGTCGGCAATTCATTTTCCGACAAAGAAACCAGACTGCAAACCAATTTTGCCACAGATCGTCCAAGTTCTTGGTTCGCAGAGCGTTACCGCCGAGACTCGCTGTTCGGCGGCCACGTTGTCATGCTTGGTCCGGGAAACAAAGACGCCGCTTGCTTGGCACTTCGAACCTTTCCCGGCGGCTTTCAAGTTGGCGGCGGCATCACTCCCGACAATGCTTTTGAGTTTTTGGAAGCGGGAGCTTCCCACGTAATCGTCACTTCATGGCTTTTTGACGGAAACCAACTGAACTTTGAAAAACTGAAGACAATTTCCGGCAAGATCGGGCGAGATCGCTTGGTCGTCGATCTCAGCTGCCGGCGACAAAACGACGCTTACTTTGTTGCTGCCCATCGCTGGCAAACAACAACTTTCCTAGAAGTTTCCGCCCAATCCCTAGAAAATATTGGGCATTACTGCGCGGAATTTCTTGTTCACGCAGTCGACGTCGAAGGTCTTCAACAAGGAATCGATCTAGAGTTGATTGAACTTTTGGCGAAGAGCAGTCCATTGTCCGTTACCTACGCCGGTGGCGCTAGATCCATTAATGATCTCCGCCTCGTTCATCAACAGAGCAACGGCCTCATCGACCTCACCATTGGATCCGCCTTAGATATCTTCGGAGGATCCGGCGTTCGTTACGCCGACGCAGTCAAATTCAACCGCACTCTTTCCCTTTAAACTTGCCCTCTCAAATGGCCAAAAGTTCCTTTTTCCAAAAAAATCCTTCCATTCCCCTACAAAGCAAGTTCAAATCCGCGTATGGAAACAACGGTCGTTCTGTTGAAACCCGATTGCATGAAGAAGAATCTCGTCGGCGAAATAATTCGAAAGTTTGAAGGAATCGGTTTGCGCATCCAAGGATGCAAAATGCTTGCCGCTTCCCATACACTGCTCAAAGAGCATTACTCCCATTTGGCAGACAAGCCATTCTTTCCTGACATCGTCAACTTCATGCAATCCACCCCAATCATCGCTCTCGCGCTAAAAGGCCATGACTGCATCGAATCCGTCCGCAATCTTCTTGGACCCACAGACCCCGCCGCCGCTCCTCAAGGCTCCATTCGGGGAGATTACGGAACAAATAAAATGAAAAACATCGCCCACGCTTCGGATTCGCCCGAATCCGCCAACGCCGAACTCAAACGCTTTTTCAAAGATTCCGAAATTTTCTAAGCCATCTGCGCCGGACGGATGAACATTTCAATTCATCCGCATTGGCATGATAACGTATTTAAAAGGGCCGGATGTCCGCAAAACTCCAGGGCTGAGTTCGTCGGTCAACGCTAAAACAACCTCGTCTTCTTCTAGCACTCCCAAAGAATCGATCAAGTATTTCGGATTGAAGGCGATTGCCATATCTCCCCCCTCGTGCGATACAGCGAGGCTTTCCTTCGCCTCTCCCACTTCCGGTGTGTTTGCCGTAATCATCAATTTGTTTTCGCCAAGATCCAACTTCACCGAACTAGATTTGTCGCTTGTCATGATTTCCGCGCGCCGAAGGGCCGCCAGAAACTCTTCTCGCTCTAGAGTGGCTGTTTCTTTGCTGTCTTTCGGAATGACTTGTTGATAGTTGGGGTAGGTTCCGTCGATTAATTTCGTTGTGAGATTGACAGACGACTCTTCCTCATCATCCTTAAACAACTCAAAAAAAGCTTGGTTTTCGGTATGACGCAGTGTCACCCTGCCTCGATCCCCCAGCAGTTTGCGCAACTCGTTAATCGCCTTTGAAGGCACTATGCATTTGCCGTCCGGCGCTTCGATAGATTCTTCCACCAAAGCCAACCTTCTTCCGTCGGTGGCTACGAGCGATAGCTTCCCTTCTCCGAAGTTGAACAATATCCCGTTCAACACATACCGTGTTTCTTCCGTAGAGACTGCATACGAAGTGTAGCGAAGCATAAACCGCAACCTGCCTTGCTCCAAAGTGATTGCCTCTCCCTGAACTTTCGGCGTATCAGGAAACTCGTCAACAGGCAAACCGTGCAAGCGAAAGGACGATGAGCCCGCCTCGATGGAGCAGATATTTTCTTTCACTTCTAAATCCAGCTCGGGCGACTCCACTCGACTGACGATGGCATTCAGACGCTTCGCCGGCAACGTGATGTCGCCAGCATTTTTAACAGTTGCGCGGACTTTGGCAGAAATCGTTACGTCCAAGTCAGTGGAAGTCAAGTTCAAGTTGTCCTCCACAGCCTGCAACTTAACGTTGGACAAAATCGGGAGAGTCGTTCGGCTAGACACGATGTTCTGGACCGCTTGCAGCCCGCCAACCAGTTGTTCTTTGGCAATTAATATTTTCATGAATCAATTAAAAGGAATTAATAATAAGCGTGAATAACAGTGTAAACAAGTCTAAAAATCAAGCAACTGACAAGGAAAATGCAAAACAAAACTCTGTCAAAAATTATCCAAAAAGAAATACCAAAACAGTTTTGAGCAGATTGTCAACAAAAAATTTTGCTTTAATTGACAGAGTTTTCAACAAAAGGAAAAAGGCTTTTGGAAGCATTAAGAGACCGAAGATGCCAAAATTGACCTGAAAGACTCAGTTACGTGGTGAATTTCATCTTCGGTTGTCTCTCGGCCAATGGACAAACGAACCAAAGAATTTGCTTTGTCATAGGGGATGCCCATCGCAAGAAGAACGTGAGAGGGTTCCAGCGAGCCTGCCGAGCAGGCAGAGCCGCTGGAAGCGCAAATTCCTTCGAGATCCAAGGCGGCCAGCAAAGAAGCACTGTCCCAACCGTCAACGGTAAAAGCGGCGGTATTGGCAAGGCGGCGGGTTCTCGGCCCTCGAAAAGAGACACCCGGAAGTGAAGAGAGCGAATCGATAAGGCGTTCGGACATGGGGCGAAGAAAGGAAGGATCAAAGACGGGATTTCTGGCAAATTGTTCGAGAGCAAGGGTCAAGCCGGAAATAGAGGCAAGATTCTCCGTTCCTGCGCGAGTTTCGTTTTCATGAGAACCGCCGTGAAAGAGAGGCACGAGGCGAATTGGAGATCTGGCAAAGAGAGCTCCAGCTCCTTTTGGTCCGTGAAGTTTATGGGAGCAAACGGAGACAAGATCCGCGCCGAATTGGTGGATCGACTGAAATTCAAGTTTCCCCAATGCCTGCACAGCGTCACAATGAAACAAGATACCATTCTCTTTGCATATGCTCGAAAATTCCGAATAAGGCTGAATCGCACCGGTTTCGTTGTTGGCGGCCATGATGGAGACAAGAATGGTATCGGATCGGATCGTAGCCGAAAGAGTTTCTGGATGAACCAGACCGTCGGAATCGACTAGAAGAATGCTGAGATCAAAACCGTCAAAAGCCGCCAAATGCCGAAAAGCTCGGAAAACGGCGGGATGTTCAACAGCTGACGTAATTAAGTGCTTTCCTTTGGAAGCCAAAGCCCGCGCGGCGCCGAAAATGGCAAGATTGTTACTTTCCGTCCCACCGGAAGTAAAAATAACCTCGGAGGGCTTGCATTGCCAAAGAGATGAGACGCGATAGCGGCAGTCGTCCAGCACGGCGCGAGCTTCTCTCCCAACACGATGAACGCTAGAAGGATTGCCGTAAAAGGCGGACAATGTCGATGTCATGGCTTCAAAAACAGCCGAATCAAGCGGTGTGGTCGCGTTGTAGTCAAAATAAGCGTGTTGCATAGTTTATCGAGGAGAAGAATGTAAAAGAGGAAATCCGTCAACGTCGATAGAAGTGGTGAACGCCTCGAAAATGTGTTTCTTGGCCATTTTGACAGATTGAGGGAGATTGTAGCCCAGTGCCGAAAATGCGGTAATGGAAGCGGAGAGGAAGCATCCAGAACCATGCGCGGAACCCGCAGCGACTCGAGGCGAGTCGAATCGATAAATTCGTTGCTCGTGGCAAAGGAAATCGCAAGAGTTGAATTCAGCAGGAAGATGACCCCCTTTAAGAAGGATGGAACAACCGAAACGAGAGTGAATTTCAGAGGCGGCAGCAGACATAGAATCAAAATCCCGTATTGAACGGCCGAGAATGATCTCGGCTTCAGGGATGTTTGGCGTGATAATGGAGGATAAGGGAAAAAGAGAATCCATCATGGCAAAACGAATTGGATCAGAGGAAGAATAATCCCCAGAGGAAACCGAAAAAATCGGATCCAAAGCAATAAAAGCAGATCCAAAAGACGAAAGACGTTCTTCGAGAACCTGAACAATATCCAATGAAGAAATGAGACCTATTTTGATGGGAAGAGGCCCAAATTGCCCCAGAATTAAATCAATTTGTTGGGAAAATAGCTCCGCGTTCGCAGGGAAACAACGATCGAATCGATTAGGAGTCTGTGCCGTGAGGGCTGTGATCGCAGACAATCCAAAGACGCCAAGGGAGGAAAAAGTCCGAAGATCGGCGGTCACTCCGGCAAAAGAGCAGGGATCAAATCCAGCAATCGTCAGGCACTTTGAAGGATGTCGAGGAAAAGGAAAAGAGGGAAATGACAAGCGAAGAGGTTCCATTGTTGCAAAAATATCTTTTGAAGACAAACGCGGGAAAAATTTCAAAATCAGCAAGCCTATCCTTGACAAAGAGTAGAAAAAAGTGTTGAAAAAGCCAAGACGAAATAAGGAGTAGATTCGATTGCGTCAAAAAGGGGCAAGCGAATTGACCAGCACGAAGTGCGAAGTGATAAACTATTGGCTTCCTTAAAAATGCTAAAAAAAAGAAAATTGCCGGAGAAAATCTGTTGCATTGGAGCAGGCTACGTAGGAGGGCCGACAATGGCGGTTTTGGCGTGGAAATGTCCCACAATCGAAGTAACGGTTGTGGACACCGACTCTCAAAGAATCGCCGCCTGGAACTCAGGAGATCTCCCTGTATATGAGCATGGTTTGGATGAAATTATCAAAGAAGTCAGAGGGAAAAACCTCTTTTTCAGCACGGATAGCAAGACAGCAATAGAAAAATCGGAACTCATTTTTATCAGCGTTAACACTTTCGCTCCAAAGGCATATGATAGGGGAACCAGGAAAATCATCGATCTAGAATTTATCGAACAGTGCACCCAAAAGATAGCGTCAGCATCAAAAAGAAAGAGAATCATCGTTGAAAAATCCACAGTCCCAGTGGACACAGCGGAAAGGATCAAACAGATCATCCAAAAAAACTGCCTAAAAAATGAGATTCAAGTGCTGTCAAATCCTGAATTTCTTGCCGCCGGAACAGCAATTCAAGACCTTTGCAATCCTGATCGGATCTTAATCGGCGGAGGAGAAACAGAAAATGAAAGAGAAGCTGTAGAAGTTTTGTCAAGGATCTATGAAAACTGGGTGCCGACCAATAGAATAATCAAGACAACCCTCTGGTCCGCAGAACTTTCAAAACTGACGGCAAATGCATTCCTGGCTCAGAGGATTTCATCAATCAACGCAATCTCCGCCCTTTGCGAAGTCACGAAAGCGGACGTGGAAGAAGTATCTCGAATAATAGGCAATGATAGCCGAATAGGACCTAAATTCCTCAAGGCGTCAATAGGCTTTGGAGGTTCCTGCTTTCAAAAAGACATTCTGACCTTAGTATATCTTTGTGAACATTTCAAATTGCCTGAAGTAGCAGCCTATTGGAAGAACATCGTGGCAATGAATAATTTCCAAATTCAACGATTTTCAAAAAACATAATCAAAACGCTGGCGGGTAAAGTGGCAGGAAAGAAAATTGCAGTCTTTGGTTTTGCTTTTAAAAAGAATACAAATGATACGAGAGAATCCCCGGCAATTAAAGTCTGCCTAAATCTGTTGGAGGAGCAAGCAAACGTCGGAATTTACGATCCAAAAGCAAGACAAAATCAGATTCAAAAAGAGCTGAGTCGGGAAAATAAATGGGACCGCAAATTGATAATTTATAGCAATCCCTACGACGCCTGTTTAAATGGCCATGCGTTGGTAATTTTGACGGAATGGGATGAATTCCGGGAGTTAAACTACCAGCGAATTTTTGATTCTATGAAAAAACCCGCGTTTCTGTTTGACGGTCGGAATATTCTAGATAATAAAGTCATGCGAAAAATAGGCTTCCAAATCAAAGGAATTGGAAAAGCTTAAGAGTCTGTCAATCCAAGATAATCATATATAAGATTACTGTGAAAAAAGCTCTTATAACCGGTATTACTGGGCAAGATGGATCTTATCTAGCGGAATTTCTTCTAGATAAAGGCTATCAGGTTTATGGAATTGTGAGGAGAACAAGCCTCTTTAATCGGGAAAGAATTGATCCAATAAGAAATATGTATAATAGAGCGGAAAAGCGACTTTTCCTTCGGTACGCAGATCTGTTGGATAGTTCGGCTCTCACTAGGATTCTGAAAGAAGTTCAGCCAGATGAAGTCTATAATTTAGCAGCTCAGAGCCATGTTAAAATAAGTTTTGAGAATCCCGAATACACTACAAATGTGGTAGGAATGGGACCGTTAAGAGTGCTGGAGGCGATCCGACAGATAAAACCAGAGATACGATTCTATCAAGCCTCTTCTAGCGAAATGTACGGAAAGGTTCAAACAGTCCCCCAACACGAAGGCACGCCATTCCACCCACGTAGCCCTTACGGGGCAGCCAAGGTATTGGGCCATTGGATCACTGTAAATTATCGAGAAGCGTATGGCCTCCATGCAAGCAACGGCATTCTTTTCAATCATGAATCCCCGCGTCGAGGGGAAAATTTCGTCACGCGTAAAATTACTCGAGCCGTGGCTCGAATAAAAAAAGGAATCGAGAAAAAATTGATCCTTGGTAATCTTGATGCCCGCCGGGACTGGGGCTACGCCAAAGAATATATAGAAGCTATGTGGCTTATGACTCAAGCAGAACAAGCTAGCGATTTTGTTATCGCCACTGGAAAAACACACTCTGTGAAAGAATTTCTTGATATAGCTTTCGGTTTTGTTGGACTTCACTGGCAAGACTTTGTTCGCACGGATCCATCCTACAAAAGGCCAACCGAAGTCGACCTCTTAGTCGGAGATGCAACTA
Organism: Limisphaerales bacterium; assembly: GCA_965203425.1. Lineage (GTDB taxonomy): Bacteria > Verrucomicrobiota > Verrucomicrobiia > Limisphaerales > AAA164-E04 > UBA2970. The sequence goes on from OZ241891.1 coordinate 3,475,345, forward strand.
AAGCCAAAACACAACTGGGTTGGAAAGCAAAAACTGGTTTTGAAAAATTAGTAGAGATTATGGTAGAAGCAGATCTAAAAGCTTTGGAAATATAAAGATATTTTCAATAATCTTCACCATACGGTAAAAAGATAGGCAAGAATGTCAAAAACGATAATGGTAACAGGTTCGGGAGGTCTTATAGGTTCAGAGGCGTGCCGCTATTTTTCAGATAAAGGCTACGACGTTGTTGGGATAGACAATAATATGCGTGCATCATTCTTCGGGAATGAAGCCTCCACGGAATGGGTAGTGACAAGACTTAAAAATGAGGTCAAAAATTATTCGCATAAGTCAATCGACATTAGAAACAAAGAATTGATATTTCAAGTATTCGGTGAAAGGAAAGGAGATATGGTAGCTGTCATACATACTGCTGCTCAGCCTTCTCACGATTGGGCGGCTAAATTTCCAATTATTGATTTCGAAGTGAATGCGAATGGAACTTTAAATCTTCTGGAAGCATACCGAAAACATTCCCCAGACGCAACGTTTATCTTTGCTTCAACCAATAAAGTCTATGGAGATCGTCCCAACGCACTTCCCTTTGTCGAGGAAGAGTCTCGATACGAAGTCTACCAAGAGAATGGAGGTGTTCATCCCGGAATAAATGAATTCATGCCTGTCGATCAATGTTTACACAGCTTGTTTGGAGTCAGTAAAATATCCGGAGATTTGCTAGTTCAAGAATATGGTCGATACTTTGGATTGAATACAGTTTGTTTTCGGGGAGGATGTTTAACAGGAGCTGGACATAGCGGCACCGAACTGCATGGATTTTTGAGTTATTTAATGCTCTGTCTGATTGCTAAGAAAGAATATCGAATTTTTGGTTATAAAGGGAAACAAGTAAGGGATAATATACACAGTCGAGACCTTATAAAGGCTTTCCATGAATTTATTAAAAGACCTAAATCAGGGAAAGTCTACAATATTGGAGGAGGAAGAACGTCAAATTGTTCAATAATCGAAGCCATAGCGGCTAGCGAAGCGCGGGCCGGTAGAAAGCTAAAGACTATTTGTATCGACAATAACAGAATAGGGGATCACCGATGGTATATTTCGGACATGAAGAAATTTTCTCGCGATTATCCGAACTGGAAATTAACTTATACTATCGATCAAATTTACGACGACGTCTACCGAGGAGTCCTACAAAGAACCGAAAAGCATCAAGCGTAAGCTAACAGGAAAAGTGAAGATAGGAATTATTGGGTTGGGGTACGTTGGCTTGCCTTTATGCCTACAGTTTAGTAGGACTGGATCAACCGTGATAGGTATTGATATCGATGAAAAGAAAGTTAATTCTATTAATCGAGGTAAAAGCTATATTAAGCATATTAATTCTTTGGATATATCGGTTCTGGTGAAAAACAATCGTTTTCGCGCGACAAGCAACATGGCAAAGGCAAGCGGATGCGACGCAATTCTCATTTGTGTTCCAACACCTCTTAATAAACACCGGGAACCGGAGCTGAAATACGTATTTTCAACAGGCGAAAATTTAGCACCCTTTATAACGGATGGGATGGTTGTAATTTTGGAGTCGACAATTTATCCGGGAGCGACAGAAGAAGATTTACGCAAGATTTTAGAAGAGGGTTCTAAAAAGAAAGCGGGAAGAGACTTTTATCTCGCTTATTCTCCCGAGCGTGAGAATCCGGGAAATTTGGACAATCGAATATCTAAGATTCCAAAAATAGTAGGTGGATTTACTCCGCGCTGTCAAGAAAAAGCTAAGTTAGTTTATAAATCCGCTATAGAAACTATTATTTCTGTTTCCAGTTGCCGGGCTGCCGAAGCAACAAAATTGCTAGAAAATATATTTCGTAGCGTCAATATAGCTTTGGTAAATGAGTTAAAAATTATCTACAACCAAATGGGAATCGATATTTGGGAGGTTATCGAAGCTGCGAAAACCAAACCCTTTGGTTACAAAGCATTTTATCCAGGACCGGGTCTTGGCGGGCATTGCATCCCTATTGATCCTTTTTATCTAACCTGGAAAGCTCGTCAATATGGCATCTCCACCCGCTTTATTGAACTGGCGGGAGAGGTGAATCTCTCCATGCCTAGCTATGTGTTTCAAAGGACGGTGGACGCCCTTAATCGAAAGGGTAAAGCGTTGAAAGGATCGAAAATATTAATCTTAGGACTTGCATATAAAGAGGAAGTTGACGATGATCGAGAATCTCCCTCTTATAAACTGATGGAGATGTTTCTCAAGATGCTGGCAGTTGTTGACTATTATGATCCGTATATTCCACTAATTCGGCCTAGACGAGAGAGCGATCTCCTATCTGGTCAAAAATCAATCCGTTGGTCTCAAGAGACAATAGTGAGGTATGATGCAGTTGTTATATCTACTGCTCATCAGAAAATTAATTATAACGACTTAGCTGCATGGGCCGACTGCATCGTGGATACAAGAAACGTTATGAAAACGCAAAAAGCGATTAAAAAAGGTCAATTGACCAAAGCATAAAGCGACAAGTTACAAAGCCATGGCGACTTATCTAATCACAGGCGCGGCGGGATTTGTTGGATCTCGTGTAGCGGATTTGTTGATGCAAGAAGGCCATCGAGTAGTTGGCGCGGACGATCTAAGCGAACAATATGATGTGAGTCTTAAAAGATTTCGTTTAAAGAGTTTATGCAAGAGCGATTCTTTCATTTTTCGAGAGATTAACATGGAGAATATTACCGCTTTGGAAAGTCTTTTTGAACGCGAAAATATTCAAGCAGTCTTGAATTTGGCCGCTCGAACAGGCATTCGTCAAAGCTTAATGGATCCTTTTTCTTACATAAATGTTAATATTATTGGGACGTTAAATCTTCTTGAGATTATGGTTCGAAACGAGGTGAAAAAGATGGTGTTAGCATCGACTTCTTCTCTATATGCAGGTCAAGAAAAGCCGTTTACGGAAGAGTTTTCCTCTAATAAACCAATTTCTCCGTATGCAGCGTCCAAAAAAGGCGCCGAAGCAATGGCTTACTCGTACTATCATCTTTATGGATTGGATGTGACGGTACTGAGGTATTTTACTGTGTTTGGACCTTGCGGCCGGCCAGATATGTCGATTTTTCGATTTGTAAAAGCAATTGATCAAGGAATCCCAATTGAGTTGTATGGCGATGGAACTCAAAGCCGCGATTTTGTCTATATTGACGATGTTGCTCGAGCGACAATTGCCGCCTTAAGAAAAGTCGGATACGAAATTATTAATATTGGAAGTGGGAAGAATCCTACCAGTTTGAATACGATTATCAAATGGATCGAAAATAGATTAGAAAAAAAAGCAATTATTAACCGAAATTTTTTCCATAAAGCCGATCTGATGACTACCTCGGCAGATATTTCAAAGGCATCAAGACTGTTAAATTGGAAACCTAAGGTACTATTGGTAGAGGGCCTTAATAAAACAATAGACTGGCATATAGAAAATCGAGAATGGTTAGTGAATGTATGTTGTGAGGAATCAAAATGAAATTTGTAGACATTAACGCGCAATATGAAGCATATCAAAGCGACATTGATAACGCTATTGATCAAGTGTTAACACATGGTCATTTTATCATGGGTGCCGAAGTGGAAGAGCTTGAAAACGCGTTATCGAATTACACAGGCGTATCTCACTGTATTAGCACGGCGAGTGGAACGAGTAGCTTGGAAATAGCGTTGCGGGTGCTGAATATTGGCCCCGGAGATGAGGTTATCACTGTTCCGTTTACGTGGATCAGCCCTGCGGAGGCAATTGAGCTGGTTGGAGCAAGGCCGGTTTTTGTAGATATTGAGCCGTATACTTTCAATATGGATATGAATCAACTTGAAGAGGCAATTACAACGGCGACAAAAGCTATAATTCCTGTCAGTTTGTTTGGGCAAATCCCCGATCTCGAGACAGCGAATCAATTGGCTGCTAAATACGGCTTGGCAGTAATAGAGGACGGGGCGCAAAGTTTTGGTGCTTGTCGAAATGGTCGACGGAGCTGTGGAATAACCGATATAGGTAGCACGAGTTTCTTTCCAGCGAAACCGCTAGGTTGCTATGGAGACGGAGGGGCTTTATTTACAGATAATGATGCTCTAAGTGAAAAAATGAGAGTCCTTCGGGCTCATGGGGGAGAGAGGCGGCACCATCATACCATAATAGGTATGAACGGTCGGTTAGACACGATACAAGCGGCGATTTTATTAGCCAAATTTCCTAATTTCCCGGAAGAGATACAAAGACGAGAGGAGATTGGCAATCGATATAATCAAGCGTTAAGAGATGTTTGTATAATTCCCAAGACGAAGGATGGAAATACACATGTTTACGGGCAGTATACCGTCCGTACTCCAAATCGGGAAGCTTTGCGCGAAACTCTTCAGGATCATGGAATTCCTTATGCCATTTACTATCCCAAGTGTTTACATGAGCAGCCTGTTTTCCGAAGGCTAGACTATCGATTGGGCGACTTTCCTGAATCGGAAAAAGCAAGCAAGGAAGTTATTAGCTTGCCGATGCATCCTTTTTTAAAACAAGATGACCAAGATCGAGTGATTGAAGTTGTAAAATCGACACTAAAGGCTTATTCATAATAGATGGTGAGGAGGGATATAGCAGTCTTGGGATGCGGTTACTGGGGCAAGAACTTAGTGCGTAATTTTAATGAATTGAAAACATTGGGTCTTGTCTGTGATATTTCGCAGGAAAGTTTAGCAAGAGCAGAGAAAATTGCGCCGGGCATAGATTTTTCTCGCAACTTTACCGAGGCTTTTAGAAGAAATGATATAAAGGCTGTGGTGTTGGCAACGCCGGCAGAGACACATGAAGATCTTGCAATTCAAGCCCTTGAAAACGGCAAGGATGTGTTTGTAGAGAAACCAATGGCATTGACTGTTGAACAGGGTAGGCGAATGAATGATGCCGCTTTGAAACAAAAGCGAATTCTAATGGTTGGCCATATATTAGAATATCATCCGGCTGTGTTCCAATTAGAGAAATTAATCAGGCAAGGAAATCTTGGCCGTATTTGCTATATTTTTGCAAATCGATTAAGTTTTGGAAGAATCAGGAAAAATGAGAATGCTCTTTGGAGTTTTGCACCTCATGACATTGCCTTGGTTTTGCGGTTATTAGAGGACTCTCCAATTGAGGTTACTGCATTTGGTGGGGCATATATCAATTCTAATATAGCAGATGTTACAGTTTCTTGCTTGAGATTCTCCTCGGGACAAAACGCTCATATTTTTGTCAGCTGGCTTAATCCTTTTAAGGAACAAAAATTTGTGGTTGTCGGAGATCAAAAGATGGCAGTCTTTGATGGCGTGGCTTCGGATGGTCAGCTAAAATTATATCATCAACGAGTAGAAACGAAGCGTCAAAAATTACTTTTGCGTAAGGGAAAGATGGAAATTATTGAAGTTCCTAACGAAGAGCCTCTTCGAAACGAGTGTCTGCATTTTTTAGAGTGTATTCGAACTCGAGAGAGGCCTCTGACGGATGGCGAGAAAGGTGTTCAAATATTAACCGTCTTGCAGGCGTGTCAGAAATCCTTATCGTTAAATGGCCTTCCTGTGGTAATTTGAGAAAAATGCAAAACGAGGGAGGGGCAAAGTGGAAAGAAGTCGGCAGGGAAATAATAAAGAGATTTGATATGGAAAATAATTCGTACTGGCATCCTTCTGCTGTTATTGATTCCGGCGCTGTTTTGGGAAAGGGAACAAAAGTCTGGCATTTCTGTCATATATCTGAAGGAGCGATTATAGGAGATTGTACTACTCTTGGTCAAAACTGCTTTGTTGGGAAAAATGTTAAAATCGGAAAAAATGTCAAAATTCAAAATAACGTGTCAGTATATACTGGTGCGGAGATAGAAGATGATGTATTTTTAGGTCCTTCGTGTGTTTTGACTAATATTTCCAATCCTCGATCTCAAATCAATCGGCAGAGAGTTTATGAGAAAACACAAATCCGTCGAGGCGCCACTGTTGGCGCTAACGCCACAATAGTTCCAGGTCTTACTTTGGGGCGTTATTCTTTCATTTCTGCAGGTGCTGTGGTTACTCATGACGTTCCGGATTATGCCATGATGAGGGGAGTGCCCGCGAGGCAAGTGGGCTGGATATCGCGGCACGGACATCCTTTAAAGACTGATTCGAAAAGGTGTCTGATTTGTCCTGAGTCCGGATTGCGCTATCGAGAAAAAGCAGGAGAATTGAAATGTATTGATGTCGGAGAGGAAGAGGCTTTACCGATAGACATGCGCATCGGAACTTCAAAATATAAAAACTATAAAGAAAGAAAGAAGAATAACCTTGTCTAATATGTCGGCATTTTTCGAAAAGGCAAAAAAATACAACTTGAGAAAGTTTTCTCATGTCCTGTTATGTTTTTTCGGCTTTGGTTTTGTGTATTCGCTATTCGTTCTATCGGGGAGATTCAAGCACATATCAATACTAAGTCCCATTCAAAAGCAAATTGACTTAACTGTGCTTCTGTTTAGTTTGACTTTATTAGGGTGTTATTTTATTCTTGCGCGATCGTGTTATAAGAAGAATCCTTTTTCCTATCTTCTTCTGCCTCCTCTATTTTTGACGATTCTAGCTTGGATAAGCCTCCTCTATTCCGAAAATTCTTCAGAAGGGTTGAATATGGCATATCGAATCGTGGTAACATTAGCGGCGTTTTTGATTGGCTATTTTGTAATTGCGGCGGAAGCTCGAAGGTTAATAAACGTATTCGTTTGTTTCTTTCTTTTTGCGTGTTTAGCAGCGTGTGTCAACATAGGCTCTTATTTGCTCGAGACCGGCAATTATTGGCTGGTTCCACAAGAGAAAGGATGGTCTTCGTATTCTGATCGATCTTTGCTTATTGTATGCGGATTCGTGCTCGTTGTTTCCGTGGCAATTGGTGGATTCTGCGCAAACCGTTGGTGGGTTAGATATGGGTGCCTTGCGTTTGTTCCTTTGTTTTTTTGGGGAGTGTTGCATGGAGGGTCTCGTCAGGGGCTTCTAATTTTCTGCGTTGTGCCAGCGGCGGTCTATTTTCTTTTTTTTGTATCAAGGAGTTCTTTGCGGAGAAGGAATTGGCATCTTGTAGTGGCGATATATGTGTTGTGCGCTGTTTGTTTTGCTTTCGCGGAAAGTAATTCCGTGGTGAACCGTGCAATAAACAAATATAAACATGGAATGTCGGTGTTCGGTTCAAGAAGGAATACAATATGGAGATTTTCTCTTAGCGGCATTGGTGAGAAACCGATAAGGGGTCACGGGCTGGGCTATTTCAAGATGGCCAGCGTGAGGCAGAACAATGGAGAATGGAAACATCCGCATAATTTATTTTTGGAGATTTGGCTCGAACTCGGCTTGCTTGGCTTGCTTGGCTTGCTTATTTGGATAGGCTTGCTTTGTAAGAGAGGAGTGAAAGTTTTGAGGTTTGGCGAAGATCCTCTTTTTATTCCTACATTGGTTATAGTATCCGTGTGGTTTTTGTCGTCGCAGGTTTCAAATACTTGGGTTGAGATGCGGGTCTTCTCTACTTTTGTAGGGATTCTGACCGGGCGAATTGCGATTGCTTTTTCTTCGCCGCCGTTCAAAATGCTATCAAAGGCGCATTAATCGGAGAGTTGGCGATAGGAAGAAAGAATGAAGGCATCAGCGGAGGAGCGCGTTTCATTTTGGGAAAGGATTAAAATTCTAAGATCGCTACGTTGGAAAACAAATAGGAGCAGTATTTGGATATTACAAGAAAATTAGGAGTTTTAACATGCAAACACAGGAGATAATCTCTAATCCTTTGGAAAGGGCGGAAGCAAAAAAGGGAGGCACGAAAAATTATCTGCGCGCCCTAGGAGGCTTATTCGGCTTTGACTTATTGTACGTGTCCTTTCTGATGATTCTCTTTTTCAAGCATACAAAGATATTCGAGCCGATTCAAAGAGAGTTTGACCTAACGGCGATTATGTTTAGTTTGCTGATATTGGGATGGGGGTCTCTTATTCTACAGCGAGGTTATAGGAAAAACACGTTTTCTCCCCTTCTTTTGCCTCCTCTGGTCTTGCTCGGCTGGCTCTTATGCACCCTTCTATATTCTATAGATTGGGTTCATGGATTTGGAAAAGTGCTTTACTATCTGCCGACGACATCGGCGGCGTTCTTGGTTGGCTATTTTGTAATTGCGCCGGATGATCGTCGTGTGAGGAACGTTTTCATTTGGCTTATCGTTTTTGCATCTTTTCTATCTTATATTAACGTGGAATCGTATTATCTCGACAAGGGGCTGGCCAAATACTGGGTATCCGCGGATAGGGATCAATTCAGTTCTTATATAGATCGATCCTTAGTTATTGTGTCGGCTGCCACAATCGTTATTTGCTTTCTGTTTGACCGATTGTCTTTCAGTCATATTTACCGGAAATTTCTGGAGATCCGACCTGTTTATGGTTTCCTCCTCGCTTTGTTTTTATGGGGAATAGTGCATGGAGGGGCTCGTCAAGGGTTTGTCCTTTTTTTGGCTATGCCGCTATTCGCGTATTCTCTCTTTTATATCTCAAAAGGCACTTCCCGGAGATTATATATCTCTTTGGTGCTGTTATCCATTTCCTCGGCGGGATTTCTCTTTTTCTATCATTTCGCCGGAGATTTATTTGAGACCTCTATATACCGCCGCGTGCTTGAAGATCCAGAATACTATGGATTTTCTACCACTAGAGCCAGATTATGGCTTTTTAGTTGGCTGCTGATCCTAGAAGAGCCTTTGAGGGGAATTGGATTTGGAGGTTTTCGAAAAGCCGGGGGACAGGATTATGGATATTTGGAATATCCGCATAATCTATTTCTAGAAATTTGGCTTGAACTCGGCTTGTTCGGCTTGCTTATTTTGTTTGTATGGATAGTGTTATTCTGCAAGCAAGGATCGAAGGTTCTGCTAGAGAGGAAGGATTCTCTTTTTATTCCTACCCTTCTGATTGCGCTTGTGTGGTTTCTCTCATTGCAAGTTTCAGGATCCTGGGTTGAGTCTCGTTTTTCCGCCGCTTTTTTAGGGATTTTTACTGGAAGGATTGCGATTGCCTCCTCTCGCAATCGGCCTGTCAATTCTAGAAATCGCGCTCATAAAGCGGCGAAGAATAGGAAGATTGTACACGACCGAAGGGAGACTAAACGGGAGGTGAAACGGTTTTTGTTTCGCGAGGAAGCATGATCAAAAATATTGGCATAGTCAGCGCGAGCAAATTTGTTTCCATGTTGGCGGTTCTCGCCGGATGGGCGGTTCTTACCCGCCAAACCGCTATAAAAGAAAACTATGTTTTAGATTCTTGGGCTATGTATTCCGCCGCATGGTTTTTATTCTTCCCTCTTATGAGCTTGCGATTGGAACTGGCCGTGCTCTTGCCGAAGGAAGAAACAAAGGCAGCGGCGGTGTGGGCGGGAGGTTGTGTGTCATCATTGGTTATGGCGTTTGCTGCCTGGGGGATATGCGGCGCTGCTTCGAAGATGTTTTTCGGACAATATGACATTTCTCTACGGGGATATCTTCCTTTGCTAGCGGCATGGTTGTTCACTGCGGGATGTTTCGAGTTGTGTATGGGCTGGTTTATTCGGAAGAAAATGTTTGGATGGTATGCTACCAGCCGATTCCTTGTGCCTTCATTGACAATTGGGATCCAGATTGCGGCCGTGCGATGGTTGCCGGATGATGGATTGTACGGGTTAATTGGCGGAGCGGTGATGGTCCAAGTCGTCATGGCGGCAGTGGCGGTATTGCTAGTTATGATTCGGGATCATCGTTTAATATTGGCAAATTCCGCCGGGAAAAATATATGGTCGGTTGTTTCTGAGTATCGAGTTTACCCTACTTATATGACGATATTATCGCTGGTGGTAACAGCTCGCAGCCGCGTGATCTATTTTATGTTCGGGAATTTTGCGGTTCAGTCTATAGCTAGTTTTTACTATATCGCCCAGAGGGTGGTTACCGTTCCAGTCCGAATGATTTGCGGGGGATTGCGTCCAGTGTTTTTTCAGAATTTAGCAAATTTTGGATTTAAGAAAGCTGAAGAAAAGGTATGGATTTCTTTGTTTTTGATTCTGACGACGATGATTCCCGCATGGAGCGTTATGGTGTTGCATGCGGAAGATGTTTTTGCGTTGGTGTTTGGGAAAGACTGGAGGATAGCGGGGGTTTACGGTATGATTCTGTCTATTCCTGTTATACCGAGTCTTACGAGCGGTTGGCTAGATAGAGGGTTCGACGTTCTTGGAAGACAGAGGATGAGGTTCTGTATGGAAACGGGAATCACGTGCGCAGTTTTGATTGGAAATTATGTCGGGTTGGTTCTCTTTAAAGACATTATCCTTGCCATTTCTTTTCAATCCGCCTTTGAAACTTTTTATTGCTGGGCATGGTTGTGGGTATTATTTCGACTCGGAGGATATTCCATGCAGTATTTCTATAAGCTTGTCGCTCTCTATATCGTAGAATCTAGTGGTTGTTTACTTGTTGCATGGATTGCAAGAGAAAATTCTGCGTGGATGTCGGCGGTGGTTTTATGTCTGTTCGGGTTTTATCTTCCTTCGTGGATGTTGGCGGTGGTTTTATGTCTGTTCGGGTTTTATCTTCCTTTTGTGGTGATTTTTGTGCGGAATCGCCATTTCTTTTTTCAATACTTGAAGAAGGGCCGCAGTGAATGTTGTAATCATTGAATACGGAATAGGCAACATTGGCTCCATAGCAAATATGTTCAAAAAGATGGGGCTTCGTGTTGCGGTCACCTGCGATCTTGATATGATCGCCGCGGCAACGCATTTGATTCTACCGGGCGTCGGATCTTTTGATGCCGGTATGAAAAGATTGCAAGGATGTGGAATTATAGAAGTGGTGGAGGCAAAGGTGTTACAGGAGAAAACTCCGATTCTTGGAATCTGTTTGGGAATGCATCTTTTGACGAATTCTAGCGAAGAGGGAACTCTTCCGGGTTTGGGATGGATTGATGCGGAAACCCGACGATTTTACTTCGACGATTCCAATGTAAATTGTGGCAAGGTGCAAATTCCTCACGTGCGGTGGAACGAAGTGCGAGCAAATGAAGATGAATTCCTTTTTGAAGGCTATGACGGGGTCCCTAGGTACTATTTTATGCATTCTTATTATGTATGTTGCCGGGAACCGTCCATGAGTATAGGCAAGACGGTACATGGCTACGAATTTACTTCGGCGGTTCGGTCGGGAAACGTGATGGGGGTACAGTTTCACCCGGAGAAGAGCCACTGGTTTGGAATGAAGTTTCTGGAAAATTTCCTTGGAAATGCCAGAACGTCGCGGAACTTTCAACAAATCAAAACCCATACTATTTCAAGATCAATCAAATGCACAAGAGTGATACCTTCCTTGCTACTGAAACATCAAGGGTTCTACAAGACGGAAAAATTTCAGAATCCTATTTATCTTGGTGACCCGATCAATATCTTAAAGATTTTTAACGATAAGAAAGTCGATGAAATTTGTGTTCTTGATATTGGTGCTACATTAGAAGGCACGGGGCCTCAGCTGAAATACTTGACGGAATTGGCCAGTGAGTGTTTTGTGCCTTTGGCCTATGGGGGAGGCATTACAAATATGAAGCATGTTCAAAAAATTCTTAAGATCGGTATAGAAAAATGTGTCTTCAACTCCGCCTATCATAATAATCCCAATTTAATCAAAGATGCAGTGAGCGAATACGGCGCGCAAAGTGTCGTTGTTTCGGTGGATGTAAAGAAAACGCTAATGGGAGAGTATGAAGTTTATACACGTTGCGGAAGCATAAGAACTGGGCGTTCTCTGAGAGAGTCCGTCATCGATGCCGAAGAATTGGGAGCAGGGGAAATTTTGCTGAATTCAATTGATCGAGATGGAACAATGAGGGGCTATGATCTTGCCTTGACGAAGGCTATTTGTTCGGTAGTTTCCATTCCTGTAATTATTAGGGGGGGCGCGGGTAGTGTTGATGATTTGAGCCGGGCGGCACGTGCCGGTGCTTCTGCTGTGGGAGTGGGCTCGTTCTTTGTTTTCACCGGCCACTACCGAACCGTCCTTGTAAACGTGCCGTTGTCCTCAAAACTAGAATCCACTCTCCCATAATCTTATGTTTATTTCTCAATCATAATATGTTGTGGATTGGTACTACAGAGAATTTGTGAGGAATCCTCATTTATCTGAATTGTGAAAAAATATCAAATATGTAACCGATGCGTGATGGACACCACGGATCCGCATATTACTTTTGATGACAAAGGGAATTGTTACCATTGTACGGATTTAAAACGTCGGCAAGATTTATTAGGCTCTTTGGAAGAGCGCAGCCGCGTGCTGGAATCCTTGGTTTCCCAAATACGTACAAGGGGGAAGAGGTTGAAATATGACTGTATAATCGGAATCAGCGGAGGATTGGATAGCTCTTACGTCGCCCTTAAATGTCGGGAGCTCGGATTACGTCCATTAGCCATTCATTTCGACAACGGATGGAACTCGGAGATTTCTGTTAATAACATCGAAAATACGATTAAGAAACTTGATATTGACCTAGAAACTCACGTAATGGATTGGGAACAGTTTCGAGACCTCCAGTTGGCATTTCTTAAATCTGGCACCCCGGATATTGAAATACCGACAGACCATGGAATACTGGCATGTTTGTACAAAGCCGCGCTGAAACATAGAGTTAAGTATATTTTAAGCGGCTCGAATTTATTTACTGAAGGTATTTGTCCCGATTCGTGGTCATGGGGGTATAATGATTGGAAATACATTCGGTGTATCCATCGGCGTTTTGGGCAGGTGAACTCATTATCATCATATCCTCACTGTTCTCTACCTAAGATGATCTATATGTTTGGTATAAAGTGGATTCAGAGGATTTCGTTATTGAACTATTGCGGCTGCACGCAAAGCGAGATGTTACAGGAAGTGAAGAAGCTAAATTATCGCGAATATGGTAAAAAGCATCATGAATCTATTTTTACCCGATTCTTTCAATCTTATATTTTGCCGAAGAAATTCGGCTACGATAAAAGGAGATCACATTTCTCTGTTCTTATTGTCTCCGGTCAATTAAGTAGAGGGCAAGCTTTGGAAAAATTGAAAGAACCAATCTGCGATTCGAATCTGATAGAGGAGGATAAAGAATTAGTAATGAAAAAATTGAGACTGTCAGAAAAAGATTGGCAAGGAATAATGAAAATTCCGATAATGTCTACCGAAGATTATCCAAACAATAAATGGCTGTTTCGCATGCTGTTGACTGGGTTTCATATTGTCAAGAAGTATCAATAGTATCTATAAATTACAAAATGATAGACCGCTTTAAAAATGTGTTTGTTTTAGCTCCGCATACCGACGATGGCGAGCTGGGAGCGGGCGGGACAATAGCCAAATTGGTGGAGTGTGGTGCTAATGTATATTATTTCGCCTTTTCAACTGCTCAACAATCTGTGCCTGAAGGATTTCCCAAGGATATTCTAAAAACGGAAGTAATAAGTGCCTTGTTCCACCTGGGGGTATTGAAAGAAAATATTTTTGTTTATGATTACGAGGTCAGAAAGTTTGACCGTTTTCGACAGGACATTTTGGAAAGATTAATTCAACAAAAAAAGAAATTAATGCCTGATTTAGTCTTTATGCCGTCCCTTGGCGATGTTCATCAAGATCATTCTATTATAGCTCGGGAGGGGGTAAGGGCATTTAAGAACTCAACTATTCTTAGTTACGAATTAATATGGAATAACATTGTGTTCAATGCAGATTCCTTTGTCAAGTTGAGCGGAAAGCAATTGAGTCAAAAAGTAAAAAGTTTGGAGACGTATCAATCTCAAAAATTGCGCGCATATATGAATCGAGAGTTTATTTTTTCTTTGGCGAAAACTAGAGGAGTTCAATTTGGTTGCGAGTATTGTGAATGCTTTGAAGTAGTGAGATGGGCGATAGGATAAATATTCTAATGACAGGAGCGGGATCGCCTGGAGGTCCTGGAATTTCGAAAGCGATTAAAACCGATAAACGTGTGCGATTGTATACTGCAGACGCAAATCCTCACGCTTCCGGTCGATTTTTTGCTGATGGTTTTGAACAGATTCCTAAGGCGGAAGAAATAGAATTTGTACCTAAGCTTATAGAAATATGTAGCCGTTTAAAAATTGATGTGTTATTTCCTTTGGTTACGAAAGAATTGTTAAAATTAAGTCAGAACAAAAATAAATTTAAAAAGATAGGAACGGAAGTTCTTGTTTCTAATTTCGAGTCTCTCTCTATTACTAACAATAAATGCCGGCTATATACCCATTTAGAAAAAAATAATATCCCTGTTCCCAAGTTTAAGATGTCCCAATCCTTTGAAGATTTTAATCAAGCAGTCAGCTCTTTGGGTTATCCAGAGCTTCCTGTTGTGATGAAGCCTTGTGTTGGCAACGGAAGTCGGGGTATACGAATTATGGACACAAAACAAGATAGATTTGATATGCTGTTTAAGCACAAGCCAGATTCGTTGTTTACGACGCTAGAAGAAGTTAACAGAATAATCTTTCAACGCCAAATGCCGTGTCTTCTTTTATCCGAATATTTGCCGGGCGATGAAGTTACGATTGATACTATAATTGAGAATGGAATCGTTCAGGATTTATTGATAAGGACAAGAGAAACCACAAATAACGGAATTTCTACCTCCGGCCGTTTCATCGAATCTAAGGATATTTCTGATTATGTTAACACAATTGTGAATAGTTTGCCAGGATTGTTTGGGCCTGTAGGTTTTCAACTTAAGAAAAACATTGACGGGGATTATCGAATTCTGGAATCAAATCCTCGTATTCAGGGGACAAGCATTGCGGCTGTGGGATTGGGAGTTAATTTGCCGTTGAAAGCGGTGTATGCAGGCGTAGAGGAACGGTATCCTGTTTCGCCTAGGAAATCGGGGATCGGCTTTGTGAGGTATTATAGAGAAATATTTTATGAGTGTTGAATATCTAGTTAATGCGCATAATGCGTATAGGACGATTTTGTTTGATTTGGATAATACTTTATACAATGAAACAGATTTTCTTTTTCCTGTTTACAAGGTTATTTCAGAGAAATTTTATCCTGATGATTTTGGCACGGTTTATAATTTTCTTGTCTCCGAGTTCATTTATAGAGGAAGAAAATCTTTATTTGATAGATTAATAGAAGCGTTCCCGCAAAACGGAATCAGCTTAAAAAATTGCTTGACGGTTTTAAGGACGTATAGATGCAGCAATTTCCTTACGCCGTATCCTTGGTTTTTGGATTTTTTATGTCAAATTGGCGAGGAGTTTAAAATACGAATTATTACCAACGGTCATGTGGCTCAACAGAAGAATAAAATATGGAGCATTAATTTTGGAAATTATACGAAAAGTATGAATGTGGTTTATGCCAATTTAACCAGACCAAAACCTCATATAGAATCATATTTTACATTTCACGATGTAGAGGACTTTAATGATCCTATTTATATTGGCGATTCGGACGTTGATTTTGAGTTTTCTCAAAGAGTGGGACTTGAATTTTTCGACGCTCGAAATTTGATTTAGAAAGATTTTGTTATCAACAGAGTTATTATGTCAAGTCAAACAGTCCGTTCAAAGGGGGCAAATCAGAAGATTGTGCAGTTGACGGTATGTCATGATTGGAATGACTCGAGGATTTTCCATAAGATAACAACATCGTTAATAAAATCTGGATTATATGTAAATCTTGTGGCTCCTGCGAAAAAAGATGATTCAAAGAAATGTTACCTTCACTTGATTCACGTTCCTCAATTGCGGTTGTTACGTATGATTTTTGGACCGTTTCTGGCCATGGTTGCTATAATGAGGATTCGCCCTTATTTAGTTCAATATCATGATCCTGAATTAGTTCCTATTTCTATTCTTTTTCGTTTAATGGGAATACGGGTGATATACGATGTTCATGAGTCTTTACCTAATCAGATTATGGGAAAATCTTATATTCCTTATTGTCTTCGTTCTATAATAGCTCAACTATCTCGAATTCTTCAATTTGTCGGTGTAAGGGTTGCATGTGCAGTGACTGCGGCCACCCCATCGATTGTGAAAGAGCTTGGGAAAAACATCAGACTCGTTCAAAATTTTCCTATTCAAGGTGAATTAGAAAAAGCAAAGAAAAAATCGATCAAAGAGCGTCCCAATTTGATTTATTACGTTGGAGATATTAAGAGATCGAGGGGAGGGATTGAAATGATTGAGGCAGTTAAAATTGTTTCCGAGAGAAAGAGCGTAAAATTATTGCTCGCCGGCCGGTTTCCTGAAAAATGTGGATTAGAAGAGGAAATAAGAAGGAAATACGAGAGAACATTGGTTGATCTATTAGGCATTCAGAGTCGTTGTGAAATACGAGAGACGTTATCGAAGGTTAAAGTTGGATTAGTAGTGCATCACCCCGCACCAAATCACAATGAGGGATGGCCTATTAAACTGTTTGAATATATGTCAGCGGGAATTCCTGTTGTTGCTTCGAATTTTCCTTTGTTGAAGAAAATTGTTGTTGGGAATCAGTGTGGGTTAGTTGTCGATCCCTTGAATACGGAGGCAATAGCGGAGTCAATATTGTATTTATTGGAAAATCCGGAAGAAAGCGAGAAAATGGGTTTAGCGGGGAAAATGGCTGTGGAGCAAGTGTACAACTGGGATAAAGAATTCTCTCGACTGAAGGAACTCTATCAAGAACTAGGAGTAAAGTTTTAGAGAGGGGCATTGTAGATGAAAAATTCCGTGAAATATGATTATTTACTTAGTGTAGGTCCAGGACGATCCGGAAGTACTTTTATATACCAAAAATTGAAAACGCATCCGGGTATTGAATTTCCTGGAATTAAAGAAGGATACCTTTATAGATCTTTAAGACGCTTTGAACAAGTCCGGAAAAGACTCGACAAAAGATTAATTTTAGCTGATATATCGAATCTCGCGTATCAAGATCCTTTATTAGGTTATGGGATTAGGATGATAAAGAATAGTGGATATAAAGTTTTATTGATTTTGTTTATTAGAGAACATTTTGATAGAGCGGTTTCTATGGTTCGGTTTAAAAAGAGCCGGGGAGAATTTTCTGCGCTTATGGGGATGAATTATTTGGAAGGCCAAGTTATGAAAGATCAATTGATGCCGGGGCATCTTTTGAATATTTTTCAGATGGATGTTGATGTTTTGATTGTTTATTTTCCTGTACTGACTCAAAAAACAGAAGTGTTTTTAGATCATTTGTCCAATCTGTGTGGAATTTCTCAGTTCAATAATATTGAGAAAGAGAGAGTTAATGAATCTGTTTGTGCGAGGAGTGTATTGCTCTCTGCATTCGGGAAGGTTGTTGCTATAGCGTTGCGCAAATTGGGTTGTGTGCGCTTTTTGCAGACGCTTAAAGACAGTAATTTGATGAAGAGGTTGTTCTTTATAAAATTGAGGGGAAACGATTTTTCTTTGAGTGAGAAAAATAGAAGATTGTTAAGTGCTTTATATTTCAACTGTTGTTCCATTGTCGATGATTTTTCTCATCGAGTTGGAGAGCAGATTTACTTTCGGAAGGCTGGTAGGCCTTTGCCTGCATCAGCGGGTTGGCGGTTTGTAGAAGGGATGCATTGAATATGAGCAAAAATAAAAGCGCTGTGGGCGTGTTAGTGCTTTCGTTGTTGTTGTTTCTGTTATGGCGGTTTCCTGATTATTGGTATGCGTCAGAGTGGGATGATAGTATATGGTTTGGTGAGCAGGAGGAGGTGGACGGTTGGGAATATAGGGAACTCTCGGTGGATAAAGCGGCGGAGTCGATTTTGGCGGCGGATGAAACGACTCACGGTGAATTCCGTCGAGCTGGGGAAGAATCCGTTGTGGGTGTTTTTTCTGCCAAACGGTTTGTTGAAAAGTGGGATGAGGGCAGTTTGTTTTCTCATACTCCTGATCGGTGTTGGACCGGTATTGGAATGAAGATTCTTCCAGAGGGTCCGTTTTTTATAGAGGAAAAATTGCATGGAATTCATCTTATTCTTGAGAGGCGAATTTTTGCTTTTGAGAAAGATCGTGAATTGGTGTATTTCGGCGCGATTGTTGGCGGAGAGTCTTATCGTTTGGATCAGTTTTTTGATTCCGAGATGAACAGGGAGAATCCCGGTGAAAGATTAGGGATTTTCAGAGGATTTATGGAAAGGTTGTTGAATTCGCGCATATGGAGTAAGTCGATTGAGTCTTTTTTGAATCGGGAGCGTTTTATTGGCCCTCAACATATGTTTCGGGTATCGACTTCGGTGCAAGGATCCTTAGATTCCGGCTTAGATTCTGCCGAAGATCGATTGGAAGAGATTTTGAAAAAGTGGTTAGTTCCCGCATCTTATCAGGATGAGCTGGGTGTATTTCTGTTGCAGGACGATGAATAAGGGGAGTGAACAAATAAAACGGTTGGAGGAATTCTTTCTTTGGTTGCCGGTTGTTGTTGTTGTTGTTTGGCTGATTGAGAAGGCTAGTTGGTACTGGATAAATCGTCCGGATATGCAGTTTGGATGGGTTGTGCCTGTGTTGGCGGGGTATGTGTTATTTGAAGTCTGGAGAGATCGGCCAGAAGTCAAGGCTCGATGGCGGGGGGGGATATTGGCTGGATTGATTTTTGGGATGGTTTGCCTTTTTGTCACTCAGATTTACCAGGCTGCATACGGTCTTACTTCCACAAGCATGAGCGGTCTGGGCATTGGATATATTTCCGTGGCGTTTAGTTATTTGACGTATTTATATGGTTTTTCGGGTGTGAGGGTGTTTGGATTCGGTTTTGCTTTTTTATTGGTTTCTCTTCCTTTGCCGAATTCGTTGCAGTCCAGTATCATTGTTGTGTTGCAGAGTTTTATATCGAATATCACTGTGGAATTTCTATTGCTGATTGGAATTTCGGCCGAATTGCAGGGAAGTCTTATTTGTCTGTCGACGGGGATTGTGGGCATCGATGAAGCTTGTAGCGGGATACGGAGTTTGCAATCTAGCGTAATGGTGGCGTTGTTTATCGGATATCTGAGTTTAAGGAGGTGGATTTCTCGATGCGCGTTGCTTATGGCGGGGGTGATTGTGGCGGTTTTTGGAAATTTGATCAGAGTGTTTTGGTTGAGCTGGGCCGCTTCAACTCGGGGATTAGATGCTGTTGACATAACTCATGATACGGCTGGATGGTCTATTCTTCTTTTTACGATTGTCGGTGTTGGAGTGTTTTCCTGGTTGTTTAGTCGGTTGGAATCTTCGTTTACGGCGGCTGGCGCGGGTGTTAACGATCCGGTTAAAGATTAATGTTGTCGTCTAAGAGAAAGATTTAGTTTTAACCATTTCGATCGGGTTTTACAGAGGATAGGATCGCGCAAATGATGATAAAATGGTGTGCCAATGAGTAAATCTGGAAAGGAAAATCAATCAGGCTGTTCGCAAGAAGTAATAATGGTGAAAGATAGAGCAATCCAATGTATTTAACTTGGGTCGATTTTTGCCGACGGGAGAGTGGCGTCATGAAAACTGCCGCGAGCCCGAGTGACAGGATAGAGGTGCCCACCGGCCCGTAGGTAATTAGAAATTCAAGAGGGTCGCAGTGCGCCCAGGCCGCCCATGAAACAAGTTGGTCGTTTCCGTGTTGGTATATCTTGTGGGCGACTTTGATGGAGGGTTGGCGATATATTTGGTAGATTGACGCAAATGCGCCGGGGCCGGCTCCCCAAGGGGAGCAATCTCGAGTCATTCTCCACAGACTTTGGTAAATATCTAGGCGGTCGCCCGGAGTGTGAGAATTGTAGGATTTGTGTTTAAAGCTGTGTTTAAATAATCGATCAAGTGTTAGATCGGCTCCCATGTAAAAGGAGGCGAATCCGATTAAGAGTAGCAGGGGGAGTCCTGATAGGATAAATTTCCGCCGGTTTGAACTTTTTATGAAAAGATAAATAGCGATGAAGCAAAGGGCGCCCGCAAATACAATTGGTCCGCTTCGGCTCCCTGTAACCAGGGGGGAAATGGCAAGAATTGCTAATATGGGGTAGAGCAGAAGATGCGGTGCGGAACCTGTTCGAGCCCAATGTTTAGAGGCGATGTGGGATTTTTTCATATTGATGAGGAGAAAGAGACAGACTGTTCCGATCAAGTTGAAGTAGGAGGCTGCGTTGCCCCAGTAGTTGAACGTCCCAAAGTGTGAGTTTTTTAGGGGAAAGGCGCGTTCGTGCATCCAAAGTGTTTTCGGCGATCCATCCAGTTTGTGTAGGATGCCGATAAAACCGATTAGAGCGGCATTAATTGATAGCAGGTAAAGGATGGACTGAAGTTTTTTTGGAAATCTAGCCTTAGAGAGCGGCTTTTTTTGAAGCCATTTCCGTTGCTCTGATTTTGCCGGCGTAAGCAACCACGATCGGAGTGCCCAGAATGTGCAAGAAAGCGCGAGGAGTTGCCAGAAAATTTGCCAAGATTTTGGGGCGTTGTAGCTATGGGGCAACCAAGCGATGTAAGAATCGAAGTAGTCGAAGCGGAGAGATTGCGGATCAAAAACAGACCGCGCATTGAAAGCGTGTAGGAAAGTGTAGAAAAGGATGCTGATAGTGGCGAGGATAAGAATGAGGATTGTCGGCGGTTGACTGGAAAGATTTTTTAGCGAGGCTTTTACCGGCCGGCGTTCTGTTGAAAGGAGGATGAACGTTTTTCCTAGAAGGAGAATGCCGAGCAGGTATCCGATGGCGTTCATTGTCCAGATTGTTGGTGTGTGAACGGTGCCCAAAGCCCACGGGCCGAATATAATTGAAAGATATATTAAGTATCCTGTCCATGTGTCGCAATAGTTGAGCCATTTGTTGATTTGCCAAGGGTTTGGAGGGGATTTCCTGTTGCGGATGGAGATTGGTTCCGCTTTTTGGCGTGGTTCATTTTTCACCGTCTGAATCTGATTTGCAAAGGTATCTCAATGTTTAAAGTACCAAAGAAGGATGGTACCGATGGAGGGGCTCGAACCCACACGGCCTTGCGGCCACCAGATTTTGAGTCTGGCGCGTCTGCCAATTCCGCCACATCGGCGCACAATGAACATACGGAGGAGATTATTGCCCCGAGGCATGGCGTTTGGCAAGTCTCGATTTGGATTGGCGGTTGGCGACGGATTTAATTTTTGGTCTGTCGGTGGTTGGCAGAATTGCTTGATATTTGTGTGAGGTTGTGTATGATGATGAAAATTATCATGTATTTATCGAAGTGGAAATGGTTTTGGCGTTGCAGGCGGGGCGATTTTTTTATCGCTTGTTTGGTTGTGTTTGTCTGTGTTGCGGATGTCGGTTGGGGGGAGGCGGGCGGGGTTGCCCCCAAGCGGGGCTTTATTGACATGTTTGTGGCGAGTGCCGCCAAAGAACGGGGTTTGGCGTTATCGAGAGAGGCGGAGAGGCGGGTGTTGTTTCGCCGTTTGTCTTTTGATTTGACTGGTCTGCCTCCGGAGGAGCGAATGCTGGATGGGGCTGCGGGGGGTTGGGGAGGGGAGGCTGTTGAGAAGTTTGTGGATGCGCTGATTGCTTCGCCTCGTTTTGGGGAGCGGATGGCGAGTATGTGGATGAGTGTGGCGAGGTATGCCGAGGATCAAGCGCATTTGGTGGACGACAGGGTAGAGACGTTTTATCCTAACGCTTATTTGTATCGGCAGTGGGTGGTGGATGCGTTTAATGCCGACATGCCGTTTGATCGATTTGTTCGGTTGCAGTTGGCGGCCGATCTTTATGATTCTGCTCGCAGAGAGGATTTGCCGGCTTTGGGATTTATTGGTTTAGGTCCGAAGTATTACCAGCGCAACCGGTTGGAAGTGATGGCCGATGAGTGGGAGGACGGGGTGGATACGGTCACGCGGGGGTTTTTGGGGTTAACGGTGGCTTGCGCTCGTTGTCATGATCATAAGTTTGATCCGATTTCAACGGAGGATTATTACGCTTTGGCCGGGGTGTTTGCGAGCACGGAGTTGGTCAATGTTCCTTATGGCGAAGTGCCTGAGGAAGTAGCCGCGGATGACAAAAGCAGGTTGCTTTACACGGTTCACGTTGTGCGGGAAGCGGAGCCGAGGGATTTGAACGTTTTTATGCGAGGGGATGTGGAGCGAAAGGGGGCGGTGGTTCCTCGACGGTTTTTGAGTCTTTTTTATAGTGGAGAGCCTCCGGCTTTTACTGAGGGAAGCGGGCGCAAGGAATTGGCGGAAGCGATTGTTTCGCCGGAGAATTTGCTAGCGGCGAAGGTGTATGTGAACCGTGTTTGGCAGGTGTTTTTTGGTCACGGTTTGGTTCGAACGCCGAGTAATTTTGGCGCGTTGGGGGAGTCGCCTTTGCATCCCGGTTTGTTGGAGCGTTTGGCGAAGCGTTTTGTGGATGAAGGTTGGTCGACGAAGAGGTTGGTTCGGGAGATTGTTTTGTCGGCGACTTATCGTCAGAGTTCACGGAACAACGAGGTTTTTGCTGAAATGGATTCGGAGAATCGCTATTTGTGGCGGATGAATCGGCGCCGGTTGACGGTCGAAATGTGGCGGGACAGCTTGCTTTTTATTGCAGGCAATTTGGATTACGAGGGAGGGCGGTCTATGGAGCTGGACGATCCGCAGAATCATCGCCGGACGCTTTACGGGCGGGTAAGCCGGCTGAAGTTGAATTCTTTGTTGCAACGTTATGATTATCCGGATCCAAACGTTCACAGCGGGAAACGCTCCGTAACAACTACGCCTTTGCAGAAACTTTTTTCCCTGAATAGCGGATTTGTAATCGAACAGGCTCGGATCTTTGCGCGTCGATTACAGCGCGAAGCGGACAACAATCAGGAGCGCATCCGAAAAGCCTATCGGCATTTGTTCTTTCGGGAACCCGGCGAAGAGGAGATGAGACTTGGCCTTGATTTTTTGGCAAGGGAAGGGAAATCCAATTCTCGCTGGGATTTGTATGCGCAGACGTTGTTGATTTCGAACGAGGCCTTGTACTTAGATTAGACTTTGACGATGAGAACACAAATACGGTTTCGGGAGGAGTTTCGCAATGTTTCTGCCATAAGCCGGCGGCAGATGCTTGGAATGTCTGCCGCTGGTTTTGGCATGTTAGGACTGATGAGTGTATTGGGAAATTCCCAGCTTATAGGAGGTTCGCTTTCGAACGGCCGCCATCCTTTCCCGCGAGCGAAACGGGTTATCTTCCTTTTCATGAACGGAGGGCCTTCGCATGTGGACACGTTTGATCCCAAGCCCGCATTGCGGAAAGCAGAGGGACAACACCCGTCCGGAAAACTCTACAAAGAATCCCAAGCAACGGGATTTATGCCGTCCCCTTTTGTCTTCCGGCAACATGGTCAAAGCGGTTTGAAAGTCAGCGAAACGCTTCCCGAATTGGCTAAGGTGATTGACGACTGTTGCATCGTCAAGTCGATGAAAACAGATGTTCCGAACCACGAACCGGCCTTGCTCCAGATGCACACCGGCAACATCCAACCTATTCGCCCTTCTTTTGGTTCCTGGTTGATTTACGGGCTGGGGTCCGCGAATGAAAACCTTCCGAGCTATGTTGTCTTGCGTCCGTCGCCGAAGATCGTTGTAGGGCCGGCTCTTTGGAGCAATGGCTTTCTTCCGGCGAAGTATCAAGCAACGAGCATTGACACTTCGGATTTGCAGGTGGACGCAATGTTGTCCCATCTCAAAAATCCTGAATTCAGCCTTGCCCAACAGCGTGAGCAAGTGGATTTGGCGCGGCGTTTAAATCAGCGGCATCTCAAGGATCGGGCGGAGGATTCTGCGTTGGAGGCTGAGATTGAGGCTATGGAAACTGCTTACCGAATGCAAATTGCCGCGACGGATGCGCTGGACGTCCAAAAAGAGCCGCGGCACGTTCGGGAAAGTTACGGTTCGACGCCATTTGCTCAATCATGCTTAATCGCGAGGCGGTTGGCGGAGGCCGGCGTTCGTTGTGTGACGATTTATTATACCATGAAAAGCAATCAACCTTGGGATACGCACACTAATCATGACGCAAGCCATAAAAAACTTTGCGTTGACAGCGACAAAGCCGCTGCCTCCTTGATTCGGGATTTGAAATCGAGGGGGATGTTGGACGACACTTTGGTTGTATGGGGGGGAGAGTTTGGTCGGACGCCGTATTCGGAGATTCGAAACAAGAAGAAAGCGCCTGGACGGGATCATCATCACACGGCGTTTTCCATGTTGCTTGCAGGCGGCGGCGTCAAGCGCGGATTCTCTTATGGACGGTCGGATGAGTTTGGGATGAACGTCGTCCATCAACCGATGCACGTGCATGATTTTCACGCCACGCTACTCTATCTTATGGGTTTGGATCACAAGGCCTTAACGTATCGCTACTCCGGCCGCGATTTTCGGCTCACGGACGTGCGCGGCAACGTAGCGCACGATTTGATCGCTTAATCGTCCGAACTCGGCTTAATTCCCAGAGATTACTCGTCGTCCGGCCAATCAAATCTAGGTTTCAAAAAGTCCGCCTTTGATTGTTTTTCCGCTTCGTCTTGGAGAATTTCTTTGATGAGTTCGTCGTGTTTTTTTTCAGTCTCTAGAATTTCGTCGACAAGTTTCACCAAGTCAAGCAAAGTATAAAACCCTCGCTTGATAGATCGCTCCAATCTGGATATTGATCGAGCAATTCTGATTCGATCTTGTTGTAGTCTTTCAATTGATCCTTCAGAATCTTGCAACCTGCCAACGCCAGCCCAGCTGTCCGCCGAATCCACTTCTTATCCTCTTTACTCATGCCAAAAATATCTAAGGATTAAACCGCCAATCAATACGAGCAAAAAACATCACGCGCTGCGAGGCAAAAAGACAACTCTGTCGATAATTTTGGTAGGTTTGCGCATCTGGTTGCTTGAATCTTTTACTTCGTCCGCGCAGAGCGAGACCTTCCCGGCCGCATTGCGGTGGGATGCCTCCATTGAAAACGGCCGAGTGACTTTCAATGTTATCCAATGCTGACAGACCCTTCCATTTGTGGCAAAGCCGCTGCGTCTATTTTTCCCTTCTCGCCGGCAAATCTGCAAAATCTAATTTTACAAACGCTCAAAGCCATCGTTTTCAACGAGGAAGTTTTGGCGGTTTTCTCGAGTCAGCAGAAAAGAACGTTGATCGGGGAAATATTCTTTCAGCCATGATTTTCCCGCTTTTCCGTCGACAAGCAGTGCCGTGGAAATGGCGTCGGCATCAGCGGCGGAAGCAGTCTGCACTGCGGCCAGAGCGGTTCCTGTCGATGGGAAACCGGTGCGTCCGTCGATAACGTGGCCGTATTCTTTTTCAGCGCTCTGAAATGATTTTCCCCACACGGCGGAGACGGAGAGACTTTCTCCTTTGAGTTTGGCAAGGCCGAGAGGCGATGTGTCTGTCGGTTCTTTTTTCTTTGCCGTCGCTTTTTCTTTGCGGGGCGTTGCTATGGCGATCTTCCAGGCGTCTTGATCCGGCGGCGTTCCAATAGTGGCGACGGTGCTGGTTCCGCCGTGGAGAAGGGCGCTTCGGACGCCGTTTGCTTCCAAAATTTCCTTAGCTCGTTCCAGAGCGTAGCCTTTGCCGATAGAGCCAAGGTCCAGCATCATGCCATTCTGGTCGAATTGAATTGTAAATCGCTCGCAATCCAGATGGATGAGGTGCGTTCCAACCAACTTGCGCGCCTGCTGGATGGATTCGTTCGTTGGGACGAGTCCGGTTTTTCCCATAAATCCCCAGCAGCGAATCAGCGGGCCTAATGTGATGTCAAAGGCGCCTTGTGTCCAATGGGATAATGTTTTGCATGTTTGAAGGAGCGCGAAAATAGTTGGCTCCATCTGCACGGGGCCGTCGGCGGCAAGGTGATTGGCACGGTTGATTTGGCTGTCGGGTAGGTAGATGCTGAGCTGTGCTTCTACCCAGTCAATTTCTTCAAGGGCTTCTTCTCCGGCGGCTTGAAGGGAGATTGGATTTTCTCCGTGGAGAATAATCTCGAATCGGGTGGCCATTGCTTCTCGAGCTAGTTTTACGGTCTTCATGCCTTAGGAAGTTGCTTCGTAGAAGCGGCGCAAAAAAGTTCCGCCGGCAACAAGCAAGCGGAACCGGTCTTGTTCAGATGGATTCTTTTCTTTAAGACAGCTCAGTCACGCCGTAGTCCAGCTCTTCGACTTTTTGTCCGTCGCCTGTGGTCACGGTGCGGGTTTTTTCATCAAAGAGGCACATAATGTTCAGGCGGTCGGACATTTCGGCTAGAGAAATGACCGTTTGCACTTTGACGGCGAGGTCGATGCCGGCATTTGGCTCTTTGCGAGTGCGGATGCAGTCGAACCAATTTTTCTCGTGGTGG
This sequence comes from Limisphaerales bacterium, assembly GCA_965203425.1. Taxonomy (GTDB): domain Bacteria; phylum Verrucomicrobiota; class Verrucomicrobiia; order Limisphaerales; family AAA164-E04; genus UBA2970. The sequence goes on from OZ241891.1 coordinate 3,501,724, forward strand.
CGGATCCCTTCTCCCGGCAGAAGGCTGTCGAAAACTTCTTCGTCAATTTCATCGGCAAACTTTCGTTCAGGAACCAGCTTAATTCTCGTGCTGCTCAGTCCTCCCATTTCCAGCGAGCCGTGATGGCCTCGGATCATTTCGATCATGCCGTTTTCGTTGACTGTCGCACTGGCGAGGACGAGGTTGAAGCCGCTGGGGAACTCGGCGATGACTTGGACGCTTTCGTCCACGTCGCGCTCGTAAGTTCCCGGCGTATTGCTGTCGGTCTTCCATGCTTTTGATCCCAAGCTGACGACGCGGCTGGGAAATTCGGGATTGCCGGTAGCCAGGATGAACGGATGCGCCAAATGCGGCAGCAAGTCTCCCAGAAGCCCGGCGCAGTATGGGAAGTATTTGCGCCAACGGAAGTAGTGATCGGCGTTGAACGGAATTTTCTTGCTCACGCTGCCCATCCAGCGATCCCAGTGAATGTCCTCCGGAGTGGCCCATTCTTTGATCAAGTAGTTCCATTCTCCTTTCGGATTGTTCCGCATGTAGGAGGTTTGCCCCATAACCAGAGGGCCGATGGCGCCGCTTTGGATGATTTCGGCTGCTTTGTGGTACTTTTTCGCGCTACAACCTTGGGAACCAACCTGAAGCAAGCGGCCGGTTCTCTTCACGGAGTCGTAAATGGCAAAGGCTTCGCTGAGGTAACGGGTCAGTGGTTTCTCCACGTAAACGTCCCGGCCGGAGTCCATGGAGTCGATGGCAATCTGGGTGTGCCAATGATCTACCGTGGAGATGCAGATGGCGTCGACGTCTTTGCGTTCCAGTAATTTGCGATGGTCTTTGTAGCCGGGAACGTTGCGTCCGAGTATCTTTCGGGCTTCGTCCATTCGCGTTTCGGAAACGTCGCAGACGGCGGTTTGTTCGATGTTGTTTTCGCCGGCATATTTTTTCATGCTGCGAACGTGGGCTTGACCTTGCCCACCAACTCCGATGTATCCGACGTGGATGCGGTCGTTGGCGCCAATCACCCGCCCTGTGGAAGGCGCTTGGCTTTGCCCGTAAATCGGGGTTTTGATGATGTTCGAAGAGGCGACGATTGCGGCAGCGGCTCCCGCTCTCTGAATAAATTTCCGGCGAGTTTCGCTACTGGCCGCCAAGTGAGAAGATTGATTGTCCATAGTCGAGGTTACAGTTTTCATTTCGTTTGCGCTAAAAATTTCAAATGCATTTCTCGGAATCTATCCATTGCCTCCGATGAAGTCAATACGAAAAGTGTTTTTTATTGTTAATTAAATGGTTCGAGTTTATTGGCAACTTAAACGAGAAAGTTTCTCTGCGGCAATTCCTTCGTCGATCAGGCAAGAGGCCCGCTCCCATCCTTCCATAATCGTCTTGCTCTTTTCGGCAACAAAGAGGGCGGCTCCGGCATTGAGAAGAACGATGTCCCTCTTGGGACTTCGGTCTTTGCCGCTGAGGATTTCCCGAATCCACTTTGCGTTCGTTGCGCTGCCGCCTCCTTTGAGGTCGCTAAGCCGTGCTTCTTGGACGGGAAGTGTTTTGGGGTCAAGTTCCCCATCGCTAAAGCCTCGTTCTTGGTAAAATTCAGCAATTCTATTGACGCCAAGGGTCGATAATTCGTCCATATAGCCGTCGACTGTGCTTCCGGAAACGACCATGCCCCGTCGAACTCCGAGAGATTGAAGCACTTTTGCAATTGGAACGCATAAGGCAGGTTGAGACACGCCGACGAATTGAGCGGTCGGCCTAGCGGGGTTGAGCAAAGGCCCGAGAAAATTGAATATAGTGCGTTGCCCTTGCTTGGCGCACAGTTTTCTGGCCGGTACAATATTTTTGAACGCGGGATGATATTTGGGGGCGAAAAAGAAGGCAAATCCATGCTCTTGGAGCGAGGCGGCGCTTTCCTCAGGGCTCAGATCAATGCGAATGCCCAATGCCTCCAAAACGTCGGCGCTTCCCGATTGAGAGGTGACGGCCCGATTTCCATGCTTTGCCACCGTAATCCCGGCGGCGGCGGCCACAATGGCTACGGCCGTCGAAATGTTGAAAGTGTTCTGAAAATCTCCGCCGGTTCCGCAAACGTCCAAAATTTCTCGACTGCGGCATTCAGCAGAAAGAGTGGGGCAAACAGATTTGCCTCGCAGGGTCTTGGCAAATGCGGCGATTTCCTCAATAGTTTCTCCTTTCCGAGACAAGGCGGATAGAAAGGCCGCTTTGGAAGTGGGATCAACATCGGCGGAAACAAGAGACTCCACCGCATCGACAATCTGTTCCCGGGAAAGATCGCGAGATCGTTCCAATTGCGTTGTAAGTGAAGCAAGCACGCCAGAGAGTATAGCAAAACTTCTAACAGCATGAAAAGTTCAAACCATCCATGAGTGAATTCTTCACCCAAATCCTTCCGGCGCAATCGAAATCCGACTTTGAATACGCCGTCAAAAGGGCCGCCGCCGTTTTGCGAGAGGGCAAAGTGGCGGCGTTGCCAACGGAAACAGTCTACGGATTAGCGGCCAATGCATGGTCGGCGGAATCCGTGCGTCGAATTTACGCCATCAAGAAGCGCCCGCCAACCAACCCTTTAATCGTTCACATCGCCGGCCAAGCAATGCTACGGCAATGCGTTCGAGAATGGGATGAAACGGCGGAGCGTCTGGCACAAAGATTTTGGCCGGGACCTTTGACTTTGGTTGTGCTTCGGTCGCCGCAAATTCCCGACGAAGTTACAGCCGGCGGCGATACGATTGCCGTCCGTTGGCCTCGTCATCCCTTGATGCAAGCGGTAATTCGAGAATGCGGCTTTCCTCTGGCCGCCCCAAGCGCCAACCTATCCAACCAGTTGTCGCCCACGCAAGCCCGGCACGTTCTCGCGCAACTCAATGGATCCGTTCCCCTGATCGTCGATGGCGGAGACTCCTCCGTTGGCATCGAATCCACAGTCGTTGATTTGCTAAGCCATCCGTCAAAAGTATTGCGTCCCGGAATGCTGCACATAAATGCGCTTCGCGCCGCTGGACTTCATGTAGAAAGAAAAATCCGTAAGAAAGAACGCCTCAGCAAGCCATTCATTGCCCGCAGTCCTGGAACGGCCAAGAGACACTACTCCCCGAAAGCGAAGTTGATTGTTGCCCGCTGGACAAACCAAACAGCGCTAGAACAGATCGTGAGCCGCACAAGCCGAAAGCCAAACGCCGTCAGCATACTTGCCCACAGCGTCGTCCCGAAAACAGGCGACTTTGCGCATGTTTCCCTCCTTCCCCAAAACGCCGCCGACTATGCCCAATCTTTGTTTGCCCAGCTCCACGCCTGCGACAACGCCGGGAGCGAAATAATCCTCGCGCAAGCCCCTCCCGAAGACCCCGAATGGGATGGAATTTGGGATCGACTCAAAAGAGCCTCCTCCTAAACAAACAACAAGATCGAGAAAAAACAATCTCCGCCATTTGCCGACTACAAACCATCTGTTGCCAATCACAAACCACAATCCGCTGTCCCGCAAATCACAAACATCAAACCACAAAGCACCGGCCGCTAGTTTGCCCGCACGGCAACTAGCCGGCTATAAGTCACCAGCCGTGGTTCCTTGCTAATCACTATTTGTTAGAGACGAGCAAAGCTATAAATCACAAGATACCAGCTACAAAACTGTGGGCAGTTTGTCATTTTTGTCGCTTGCTACAAACACCAGAAAAATCCCTAACACCAAACCAAGTCTACAAAGTGGCTATTTGTCGTTTCTTATGAAAGCGCCGGCGAAGAATGACAAAAGCTAGCGCAAATAAACCAAACACAAGAGCGTATTCCTCCGGTTCGGGGATGATAGAGGTGTGCACCCGAATGCGAAGACCGTTCGCAACCTGAGCGGTAGACCCTGCCGAACCCTCATAAAAGCCTCCGCCGGGACCAATTTTCCTTGCCCGGATATAAGGATCGCGGGTGGAAAAGACGCTAATGGGCACATTGGCAAGAGTGCCGGCGCCGGTCCAACTGATAGTGTCGTTCTGGTTGTAACTCAAAGACGAAGAGACCCGCGGGCCAAAGCGATCCCAGGTAACATCCCTAAAATATAGATGGGTAATGGTTTGGGAGTTAGCGCCGGCGGTCATCGTGGGGGCGTTGGTGAGGACGTTGAGGTTGGCGTTGGTAAAAGCGGAGTTGCGCACGCGCAGGTTGCCGAGCAGGGAGTTGTAATCTTTGTTGGGGTTTGTGGCTGTGGAGGCAGGAATGGCGGACAAGCTTTTGACGCCGTCGCCGGGGGCAGATGCGAAGAGGTTGTCAAAGAGGCGGGCGGTGTCTTGATCAAACCAGTTGTTGCCGCTGCTACTGGTTCGGATGACTCGCGTTTGCGATTGCTGTCTCATTGCGGTGGTCGAGCCGCTGAAGATGAAAAGAGTGCCGTTGGTGAATTCTTGGCTGGGATAGATGTCCACGTAAAGTTGCGCTTGGGCTTGTTTGAGGGGAATAAAAAGGGAAGAAAGCGCCAAGACGATCAACGCCGCTAGAAGAGCAAACTTATTGCCGATGCCCGATGCCCGATGCCCGATGCCCGATGCCCGATTTTTGACAAATTCGCCTTCCTCGCGTTCAAATGTTTTTGTTCTTTCATAATAAGAAAATAATAAAAAATAATCAAATCACCGTAAAAACAAACTGACTTTCCCACAAACGAATCCGCAATGCAATCCTATTCGCAATGCGATTTGTCTTTTGGATACTCTCTTCCCCGCTCGCCGTCAAGCGTAAAAAGAGAAAAAGTTAACAAAAGTTTCCGCGGATGGCTTGGGAAACAACCAAATCCGCCAAGAAGCGCATAAATCCCGTCTTGCGGTTGCAAGAAGAAGGTTCGGGGATCCGAGTTTTGTTGGATTGATGGACAATGCGGAAAGTGCGTTTTTGGGCGGGGAGAGGATTTTGAATGAGGAAAACGCATAGGAAGAAGCGGCCAAAGGAGGGAATTCGCCAAAAAGCGCGCCATTCCGCCTTGCCGTCGGGGGAAAAGTTTTAGCCGATGGTGTTTGGGGAATGGGGAGGAGCCGTTGGAAGGGATACAGGGGTTGGGAAGTGTTTTTTGTGAGCTTTGCAGCGGAAGGTTGAGGTTGGTTCTGATTGGCGGTTGTTGGCTTCCGCAGTCTTCGAATCCCGGATGCGCAAAAGCGAGAGGAAAATGGATTGCGGAATGGATGGAACAGCGCAAGGGAAGGGAGGACAAAGCTGTAAAGGGTGTGAGGATGAGTTTTTAGTTTTGAAGCGATTGGAGGGCAAGGGGGGATTTGATGGAGGGATTGGCGGGCAGAGTCCGAGAGTCTGTTGTGTGGTCGCGGTTTGCTTGGCTTACGGATTCTAGTTTTTTGGGTTTTGTTTTTAAGGGTGTTTTCTTTTGGATTGGCCGCATTGGGGGGAGTGCAAAGACGATCTTAAAGATCTGGACAAGGAGGCATGTTCAGCTTCAAAAGAGCTCGGTTTTTCTGTTTGGCAAGCCGTGAGAGGATTGTTTGCGAGTAAGGTAAATCTGAGAGTCAATTGGCAAGCGCCGGCCTTATGAGGAAAGAAAGATTGCCGCCTTGAGAATTCCGTTCGGCCAAGGAATGCGCTCGCTTTGGCTTTCAATGAACTTTATACTGGCTAAATACGCACTGATTGGTTATTGGTTTGTGTTTGCCTTCTGAGCCGGTATTTACGAGAACTATGTCGATTGCAAAAGGTTTTAGCGGCGGCGAAGCCCGGCAGTTCTCCCGCTCGACATCGTCTCCGGGGGAGAAGGTCTTCTTAATCGGCGCCGCCATTCGGTTCAGGTCGCAATCGGACTTCAAAGAATCGTTGGAAGAATTGGTCAGCCTAGCGCAAACCGCCGGAGGCGAAGTTGTCGGAGAAGGAATGCAAAAGTTGGACCGCCCGGTTTCCGGCACGTTCATCGGACGGGGAAAGGCGGAGCAGTTTGCCATCGAATGCCGGAAGAAATGCGCGGACACGGTTATTTTTGACGATGAGCTGACGCCGGGACAGGGCAGAAATCTGGAGCGGATTTTTGACCGCAAGATTATTGACCGCACCTCGCTTATTTTGGATATTTTTGCGCAGCGAGCGTGGACAAAGGAGGGGAAGCTCCAAGTGGAATTGGCACAACTGCGGCACCTTCTTCCCCGTCTTACCCGATTTTGGACGCATCTTTCTCGGCAGAAGGGAGGCATTGGAATGCGGGGTGATGGCGAATCGCAGTTGGAGACGGATCGGCGGCGAATTCAAGAGCGGATTGGCTGTTTGACGGCGGCGCTAGAGCAAGTTCGCAAGCATCGCTCCGTGCAACGCCAAAGGCGACGGCGGCGGCACTGGCCTCAGGCTTCCATTGTCGGCTATACCAACGCGGGAAAATCTACCTTGTTGAACCGCCTTGCCGGCGCGGACGAACGGGCGGAAGATCGACTCTTCGCCACTTTAGACCCAACCACTCGAAGATTGACGCTGGACACAAATCAAAAGGTTTTGCTCTCCGACACGGTGGGATTCATTCGGAAGCTGCCTCATCGGCTGATCGAAGCCTTCAAAGCCACGCTGGAAGAAGTGGCCGAGGCCGATCTCCTACTTCACGTCGTGGACGCCAGCCTCCCTCAAGCCGAACTTCAAATTGAAGCCGTCAATCAGGTTCTAGCCGAAATCGGCGCCCTTGAAAAACCCACTCTGATGGTTTTCAATAAAATAGACCGCCTAGAATCGCCAGGCCTATGGGAACAACGTAGCGCTCGCTATGCTTCGGCGGTGGGAGTTTCCGCCGCTTCGGGGCTTGGATTGGACTCGTTGAAAACCCAACTCTCCCACTGCCTTCGTCCCGTTCGAAAGGCTCTGCGGCTTTCCGTTCCCGTGAGCCGATCCGCGGTGATTGCCAGAATTCACGAAGTCGGCCAAGTCCTGCATTTGGAATACAAAAAGAACAGTGCAGAAATCGAAGCGCGGATTCCGCCTCACTGCTTGAACGAGTTTCGACTCTACGCAACGGAGAACGCCTAAAACAAGAAATGCGAATCAAGGATCTTCCCAAAGAATCTCGGCCTAGGGAACGGCTGGTTGCCCTCGGAGCGGAGGTATTGAGCAATGCTGACCTGATTGCCATCCTCCTCCGAACCGGAACTCAAGGAACTTCCGCCGTGCGAGTTGCGGAAGACCTTTTGGGAAAGTTTGGCTCATTAGGCGCTCTGGCCAACGCCGATCTGCCCGAAATTCGCAAAACCAAAGGCATCGGCAGAGACAAAGCCATCGCCTTGAAAAGCGCGTTCACCCTCGCCAAAAGAATGTCCAGGGAAATTGGGCGCGAGCTTCCACTGCTCGACACTCCTGAAAAAATTGCCAACCATCTTCGCGAAGAATTTCGCGGCCTCAAAAAAGAAACTTGCTACGTCATTCTGCTGAACAGCCGCAACCGTTGGATCCGAACAGAACTGATCGGCACCGGAGGCCTAACCGAAATCTACGTTCATTCCCGCGAAGTCTTTCGAAACGCCATCCTCCACCAAGCCGCCAGCATCGTATTAGCGCACAATCATCCAAGCGGCGATCCATCCCCTTCCCAAAACGACATTCGCATCACCCAAGACATTGTGCGGGCGGGGCAGTTGCTCAAGATCGAAGTGCTCGACCACGTCATCATCGGTAGCCGAAGCGAAGACAGAGCCGAAGATTTTTACTCCTTTCGAGAAATGGGACACATTTGCGAATAAATTAATCCCGTTCCCTGCCTCTTATGATTCATCCCACGGCAGTCATTGGCGCCAAAGTCGAACTTGGCGAAAACGTCTTTGTCGGGCCTTATGCCGTGATTGACGGGGAAGTCCAAATTGGCGACCGTTGTCGGGTTGGCCCCCACGTTTACCTCACGGGAAAAACCGAATTAGGAGAGGCGAACATCTTGCATTCCGGATGTGTCATTGGCGATTTCCCCCAAGATGCCCGCTCCTCCGGAGATTCCGCCAAGACGATCATCGGTTCGCGCAACACTTTTCGAGAACACGTCACCGTTCACCGCTCCAACACCGAGCGGGAAGCCACAATCATCGGCTCTGACAACCTGTTTATGGCCGGCAGTCACGTCGGCCATAACGCCAATATCGGCAACCACGTCGTCTTAGCCAACAGCGCGCTGATTGGCGGTCACGCCGTCATAGAAGACAACGTATTCATTGGCGGCAATGCCAGCATCCATCAGTTCGTGCGCATTGGCCGTCTCGCCTTCCTTCAAGGCAACTCCGGACTCAGCCAAGACCTGCCACCCTTCCTCATCGCCTGCAAGATCAACGAGCTGGGCGGCCTCAACACCGTCGGATTGAGAAGAGCCTCAATCTCGCCCGAAGACCGCCTTCAACTGAAAAAGCTGTATCACGCGCTGTTTCGGCAAGGATTGCCGCTTTCCGTAGCCATTGAGCAAGCAAAGAAGCAATTTGCCGGCGAGCCTCTCTGCCAAGAACTCCTCGCTTTCATTCGCCGTAACAGGCGCGGCGTTTGCTCAAAATCCCGGCGCTGAACAAAACCGTAACCGCTACCTTGCCTAATCTTCTTCCCGCTCTTTGCGATCTTCGGTGATCTCAAGCGCCCGATCCACAAAATCCGGGCAGAGTTCCTGACTAAACGGAGGCTTCAATTGTGGCGTGATATTCATCGGCGCTGGGTTGGCGAGGTTTGTTTTGTTTGCCCGCTTGCTGAGATAGGTATTGCTTCTTTCTTTGCGATCTCGAAGCCATGTCTCAAGTAACCGGCTGTTCTGATGTAGTAGGGAAAGTCAAGATCGGAATAGAATTTTGAATTCTTCGCTTTCCGCCTTTGCGCCCAACGAGATTCGGTCAATAATAGGGATCAAAATATCGCAGTTTGAGATCGCCTTCTTGAGCATCATGCACTTTCCCATGTTTCCACGATTCAATGTGGCTGTCGATGAAACCCACATTGATGCTTCCGCTGTGCATCTTGAAATTGCCGTCTTTTGCTGTGCCTCCGGGGTGAAAACTCGCGTTGCGCATCGTGGCGGGGTCTTCGTTCAGCAAAAGGAGTTTTTCGCTGGGAGAGGAAACAGCGCCTGCCCTGAGACCCTTTGCGCCGGTGTTGCGTCCCCGTTCCGTGGTTCTGTTCTTGTCAATATACGAGTTCATGGAAAAGTTAACCCGCTGGGCTTTGCCGATGCGCCCTGTGCTGGGGCAACGATAGACTTTATACTCACTGGTGTGTCTTGGGTTCAGCGGTCTCCTTTCTAACCCTGTCACATTGGGAAACACCGAGCCGCATTCGGGATGAAATCCATATGACGGCCTCTCCCAAGCGCTCGGATTCTCCGGCTCCGTATTTGCTTGCCCGCCCCAAACCCAATCCGGAGGCAAGTTGCGATCGTTGCGATCGTTGCTTCCGCTCCAAGGGAGATAATCCTCATTGTCGTCCGCATACAACAGCATGCCCAACATAATCTGACGCATATTGTTCTTGCACACCGTCGAATGCGCCGCTTCCTTTGCCTTGGAAAGAGCGGGCAACAACAAGCCGGCCAAAACAGCGATAATGGCAATGACAACCAGAAGTTCTATCAAAGTGAACGCGCGCCGGGGACGCTGTTTCAAAAAGGAGACAGTCATAAATGGCAAAATGCCTCAGACTGCGTCAAAAAACAAGAAGAGAAAATTCACCGACACGGCAATCCTCGTTCATCAGGAATCGCCAATCGAATCTACGGCAGTAACTTGACCAAAGCGACAATCAAGATGACTTGAGCAATCATTGCCGCATACACCCACTTTACCAACTCGGCACGAAGATTTGCCATGTCCGCCTTGGTTTCTTGGCGCAAAGATTCAATGTCGGCTTTGGTGGCGAGGCGCAACTTTTCGATGTCGGTTTTGGTTTCTTGGCGCAAAGCCTCGATATCCCGCTTGACTGCTTCAATGTCGGCTTTGGTGGCGAGGCGCAATTTTTCGATGTCGGCTTTGGTGGCGAGGTTGGTGTTGAGGAGGTTGACTTGTTCGTCGGCTAAGGCTTCGGCTTGTTGTTCGGTGAAGCCGTTTTCCGTCAAGTGTTTGACGAATTTGTGGGTGTCAAAGTTGATGGCTTCCGCGGCCTTCATAACGGGAGATTTTGCGGAAAAATCTAGCCGCAGTCAAGCGGGAAAAAGCAAAAAAGCCCCTCTCGCGGTTGGAGGGAGAAGCAGAAACGAAACCCAATCAAACCGTAGAGAAAACGAGAGGCCGGCGTTGCGTCGGTTTTTCTTAAAACGGCAACTTGACTAAAGTGACCACTAAGCCAATCCCAGCAAGCATCATCCCAAACATCCACTTCAACAGGTCGGCTTTAACTTTTTCGATGTCGGCTTTGACGTCTGCAATGTCGGCTTTGGTGGCAAGGCGCAAAGATTCAATGTCGGCTTTGGTGGCGAGGCGCAAAGATTCAATGTCGGCTTTGGTGGCGAGGTTGGTGTTGAGGAGGTTGACTTGTTCGTCGGCTAAGGCTTCGGCTTGTTGTTCGGTGAAGCCGTTTTCCGTCAGGTGTTTGACGAATTTGTGGGTGTCAAAGTTGATGGCCTCCGCGGCTTTCATAACGGGGAAGATTTTGCAGAGAAGTTTGAGGGAAGACAAGGAGAAAAAGAGAAAAAAAGCCTCTTCCCAAAAATGGGAAGAGGCAAGCAAAACCGATACTAAGCCGTTGAAAATGGTTTTTTAGAACTGGTAGACGGCGTTGAGGGCTACGGTGACGGCGTCGCCGTTGTTGTCGCCAACCAAGCTGTCGAAGTCGCTTTTCAAGGAGTGATCCCAGCGGACTTCCAAGCGGGTTAGCACGTTGTCCCACATGTTGCGCGCCAAAGTGCCGGTGAGGCTGAGGAATTGGGCGTCTTCGTCCAACACGGTGGATTCGACGTTTACGTAGTCCAAGCGGGCGTTGAAGACGCTTTTGGCATCCATCTGGTAGGATAGATAACCGGCCAATGCCCAAACATCTCGATTGTTACCGTAAATGCGGTCGCCTTCTGCCAAACCTTCTGCCAAACCTTTTTCCGCAATTTCCTCAACAGTCAAGCCATCTTCAGCAAAGGCTGCAGCATTACCAGCAAGATAACCGGCAACATGCTTGTCAATATAGCGACCAACAGCGGGAAGACTTCCTAACTGCTCTTGGCTGAAAGCGAGGTGAGACAAGGTGGTGTCTTGGGCGTAGTCAAAGGCGGCGCCGAGGCTTAGGCCGTCCATCGGGGTGGGGATGGTGGCACCAACAAAGTAGCTGGTTTTGTCAGACTCGTCGCCCTCTCCCGCCACTAATCCGTCCACGAAGCCGAGATAGAAAGCGGTGCCGGCCATTGATCCGGCGGATTCGGGAAGTTCGTAAGCCAACGAAGCCATGTATGTCTTCTGTGACTCGCTGCCCTCTCTGTCGTTGATTCCGAATCCGTAGGAGTTGGCAACACCTCCGGAAATGGAGAGTTCTTCGGTGAGGTTGTAGGAGGCGAGGAGTCCGGTGTGTTGGAAGGGTTCGATGAAGAAGCCGTAAGAGCGGCTAAAGTTGGGGTTGTTGGGGGAGGATCCGACTTCGTAGCCGATGATGGTGTCGAAGTGTCCCATTTTGAGCTCGAGTCCGTTGCCGACGGGGGCACGCAGGTGAACGTAGGCTTGTTTGATGCCTAAGTCCGCGTTGCTGCCGCCGAAGGTGTTGCTGAGTAGCCATTTGCTGTCCGGACCAAGCCAGAGGTCGACTTGGTAGCCGGCGGCCCAATCGGATTCGTCTAATGGGCTGCTGAGGGAGAGTTGAACGACGTTGAGGTTGAAGCCATCCACGTAGTCCGTGCCGTCGTTGGTTCGGCCGGGGAAGTTGGTGTTGCCGCCTTCGCCGATGGCCCAGATGGCTGATGTGTCCACGTATCCGCTGATGGTGGTCTTGGAGACGTGGTTGAGGAGGTTGTTCGCCATATGCTCGTCGGCATTGGCGACTGCGTTGAGGCTGACTACTCCGGCGGAGGCCAGCACAAGTGTCCATTTGTTAAACTTCATATGCGGTGTCTTTATTTTGCAGTTTTTATGTTGTTCGGTCATGTGTCGTTTGGCGCGGTGTTTGGCGATGAAATGCCGAAAACGGAACGGTCACTTCAAGCACAAATCGCCGCGCACTTGGGAAAGAATAGAGGCGCGCAAGGGTTTTGACAAGCTTTTTTTTGGATTTTTTTCAAGGGAAAGGGATTTTTTTGGGGGCGGTGGATGGGGAAAACGCGATTGAGCGCGGAGTTTTGGGAAGGGAAAACAGGATTTTAGGGTGGATTTGGCGGGATTGGAGGTGGTTTGGGAATGGCGACGTGCGGGGCAAAGTGAGGAAGGAAGGGATTTTTGCTCGGGTTTGATTGGTTTTTACGGGGTTTAGAGGAGTAGTTTGATTAGGGTGACTACGAGGCTTCCTTGCGCGGCAAGGGCGATGAACATCCATTTTAGGAGGTCGGCCTTGGATTTTTCGATGTAGGTTTTGAGGTCCGCGATGTTGGCTTGGGTTTCTTGGCGGAGAGATTCGATGTTGGCGTTGGTTTTTTCGATGTCGGCTTTGGTGGCGAGGTTGCTGTTGAGGATGTTGACTTGCTCTTCCGCCAAGACTTCGGCTTGCTGTTCGGTGAAGCCATTTTCCGTCAAGTGTTTGACGAATTTGTGGGTGTCAAAGTTGATGGCTTCGCTGGCGTTCATAGGCATATGGGGAAGGATTTTGCGGCGAAGACTTGGCGGAGTCAAGGATTTTGAGTAGCTAATGGGTTCGTGTTTTTAGAGAAATATGGCGGGAGGCGAGGATTTTATTTTTTTCTGGAAATTTAGAATAAATGGGGTTGACAGAGCAGATTGGGTTTTTTAGGGTGTGGGAAAAGTTTTGTTTGGAAGAGTTTTTATTGGTAGAAAGATTGATTCATGAAGACGACAAGGATTCAGTTAAGGTTGGTAGTGTTGGGGATTGTGGCCGGTTTGTCCGCATTCGGCACTTCGATGAACGGGGCGCCGGGTAAGGCGAAGGTTGTGAGTAAGGAAGGGCCGGCGACCGGCGCCACGGTTGGCGCAATGCTGGAGGCAGGCTCTGTGATCACTACCGGCAAAGGCGCGGAAGTGGTTTTGGACATTGATGGCGATGCGGTCGTCTTGAATGCGAACACAACGCTGGCCGTTCACCGGCTGGAGTTTGCGGAGACGGGATTGGAAAAGGTTTCTAATGTGCAGTTGAGGCTTTCAGAGGGGCGAATTTACGGCCGGGTGGAACGGTTTTCTTCGCTCTCCAGCTTTGTGATTATGCTTCCAAAGGGACAGGTGACGATTGACGCCTCCAAGGGACGAGTGGTTTTCCATGTATCCGTGAATGGACCGACAACGGTGGTCGAAGGCTCGGCAAACGTGGTGTTCAATCGAGGGACGGAAGAATCGCCGAACATCGTCGCTCAAGAGGTGGAAATGGGGCAGACTTTTGATCCGTCAACGGGCGATTTGGCTATGGTGGAAGAAGGATATCGGGACGATTTGATGAAGAAGGTGGAGCGGAAAGCACCGCCGACTGGGACAACGGCAAGACCGCCTCTGCCGGATCGGCCATTTCAGTTTTTCGTTTCGCCCAATCTGCCGAGCTCGGGCGGCGAATAATTAGAGATTGTAAGAGATTTTTTGAATATAGCCCGGTTGAGTTTTGATGCTTGGCCGGGCTTTTTTTTGTGATTTTTCCGGCAACGGGGTCGTGGAAAAACGTTAGCGAGAGTTTGGCTTTTTCGATAGTTTGTTTGGTTATGAAGAATTTGCAAACAGACCAACCGGCCATCGCGCTGGTTGCCAACGGGGATTTGAGGCTTTCCGCCAATCAAACTTGCTGGCCGGAGCAGGAAAGAATGGAAGCGGCTTTGGCAGAGGCGATTCGCAAGCTGGGCGGGCGGGTGATTCGGGCGCACGGCTATGACAAGGAAAAGAAGCACGGCTTTATTGATTCGCAGAAGATGGGAATTGAAGTGTTTCGGGCGATTGATCCGTCGCAACCTTTGATTGTGGCAGAGGCGGTTTGGCAGTACAGCCAGCATCTTTTGCCGGGACTTTTTACGCATCGGGGCCCAATTTTGACGGTCGCCAACTGGAGCGGCACTTGGCCGGGCTTGGTGGGAATGTTGAATTTGAACGGTTCGCTGACAAAAATGGGGGTTTGTTACAGCACGATTTGGAGCGAGGCATTTACGGACGCCTATTTTGTGAGCGCGATGGAGCAGTGGTTGTCGGACGGCGTTGTGACGCATGATCAAAGCCATGTGCGAGACTTTGGCTTATCTAAGATTCCTGTGGAAGAGGAACGGTTGGGAAGGGCGGCGGCGGCGGAGTTTCAGGATTCCAAGCCGATTTTGGGCGTGTTTGACGAGGGCTGCATGGGGATGCACAACGCCATCATTCCGGACGAGTTATTGAACTTGACGGGAGTTTTCAAGGAGCGGTTGAGTCAATCGGCGCTGTATGCTGCGACGCGGGAAATTTCGGCGGAGGAAGCGGAGGCGGTCTGCGGCTGGCTGCGGCGGAAAGGGGTTTCGTTTCAGTTCGGCGCAAACGAGGAAACAGAACTTACGGAGTGGCAAGTGTTGGAGCAATGCAAGATGTATTTGGCGGCGGTGCGGATGGCCGCAGACTTTGGCTGCTCCGCCATTGGGATTCAGTATCAGCAAGGGCTCAAGGATTTGCTGCCGGCAAGCGATTTGGTTGAGGGATTGCTTAACAACGCCGACCGTCCGCCGGTGGTTGATCTGCGTTCTGGGGAGATTCTTTTTGCGGGCGAACCGATTCCGCACTTCAACGAAGTGGATGAATGCGCCGGGTTGGATGGCTTGGTGACCTGTCGTCTTTGGCGGCGTTTGGGTTTTGCGCCGGAGAACACGTTGCACGATCTTCGCTGGGGGGATCGTTATTGCGGGGAAGGGCGGGACGAATATGTTTGGGTGTTTTTGATTTCCGGCGCCGCGCCGCCCGCTCATTTTGTCGGAGGCTTTTTGGGGGCGTCCAGCGAACGACAGCCGTCGATGTATTTTCGGCTGGGAGGCGGCACTTTGAAAGGAGTTTCTAAACCCGGACATATTGTTTGGAGCCGTATTTTTGTGATGGCCGGGCAACTGCACTGCGATCTCGGCGTTGCGGAGGCGATTGGCCTGCCCGAAGAGGAAACTCGCCGTCGGTGGCGGGAAACGACGTCGCAATGGCCAATTTTGCATGCGGTTCTGAAAGGGATTTCCAGGGATCAGATGATGGCAAGGCACAAGTCCAACCATATTCAAGTGGTCTATGCTCCCAGCGAGAAGGAAGCCCATCGCGCTTGCCGAATCAAGGCGGCCATGTTGTCGGCGCTCGGCCTCAAAGCGCATTTTTGCGGCGAGGTTTCTCTGGAGTAGTCAGCGATTTTGCGGCGCGAAGCCGCCGGGCATGCTTTTTCCAGTAGTCCTGCATAATAATAAAGATGTAGGAAGCCGAACAGGCAATCAACACCAAGCCGACTAATGCTTCAATTTGAGAAATCAGGCGAATCGGTCCCACTGGGATGTAATCGCCATAGCCCACGGTGGTGTAGGTGGTGAAGGAAAAGTAGATAAAATCGTGGATGGTCTGGCTTCCAACGCCTTCCAGTCGGCCGAATTTTTCGGGATTGGTTTTTGCCAAAAGGAAAATGATTGTTCCAAAAAGCACGATGGACGCTACGTGAGCGGCAATGACGCCAATCAAGCCGGCGCTGACTTTAAACAGAGGCCGAAAGGAAAAACAGGGCAAGTATTCGGAGATCAGCAACAGCGCCTTTACTTGTAAGGCAACTACGACCGCAACTAAGAGGAGTGTAATGAACGCAACGAGGATCATCATATCTCCATGTTAACCGGCGAGCGGCGGGGCAGTCCGAAGCAATCTACGCCGCAACAAATCCAAAGCTTGTTGAGAAACGCGTTGTTTGAAGGCCTCGCGCTCTCCGGGATAATGGCATTGGCGTGCCGTCGTGAATTGCCCGTCGGTCAGCCCAATGAAGGCCGTCCCTACCGGTTTTTTGGATGTCCCCCCCGTTGGGCCGGCAATGCCGGTGACGGAGATTGCGTAGTCGGTTTTTGCGATTCTTCGAGCGCCAGAGGCCATTTCTTGGGCTGTTTTTTCGCTAACTGCGCCATGCTCTTTCAATGTCGCCGGGGAGACTTCCAGCAAACGCATTTTGGATTCGTTGCTGTAAACAATTAGGCCGGAGTCAAAAACCTGCGACGCGCCGGGAACGTTGGTGAGACGATGCGCAAGATAGCCGCCAGTGCAGGACTCCGCTACCGTCAGCGTTTTTCCGGCCGCAGACAACAAGCGAACGACTGCATCCTCCAATCGGTCGTCGTCTTCGCCGTAAACGAACTCTCCCAATGCTTTTCGCGCTTCAACGGCGGCCTGCGATGTCAAAGTTTCGGCCTCCTTTCCGCGGGCGGCGAATCGGAGTTCGACTTCGCCCGGCCGAGAGCAATAGCCGATTTTCAATCCCCTCTGGATGAGCCGACCCAACCGTTTTCGCGCTTGTTCTTCCGCTTGCAATTCCTCAATGCCGACGCAGCGCAAGATTCGGCAGGCAGAATCCGCCGGAGGAAGCGCTTCCGCTTGCAACCACGGCCATCCTTGTCGGACAAATATCAAGCGAAGTTCCTCAGACGTCCCGGGCAACATAAGCAGAAAACGCTTCTTGCCGCCTATGGAAATCGTCATCGCCAAGCCCGGAGCCGTCCCCAGCGGATTGGGCAAAACCTCTGCGCCTTGCGGCACTAAAGCCTGCACTTTCGCTGTTGACGGCATCAGGCGATTGCGCTGCTGGAAAAAACATTCAATACGGCGAAGTACCTCCCGATCTTCCACAAGCGGAAGGTTCAAAAGTTCGGCAATCCATTCCTTTGTTCTATCGACGGAAGTTGCCCCCAATCCTCCGGTAGTGATTATTACATCCGACCGGGAAAGCGCTTCGGCGACCGCTTGTTGAATCGCGGGACCGGCATCCGGCACCGCTGATTGGCGGATCAACTCATATCCCCAGTCCACCAGACGCCTGCCAATCCACTGGAAGTGTGCGTTCAAGACCCGTCCGCAAAGCAGTTCCGAACCCATGTTGATCAATTCGATTTGCACTGGCAAAACTTCTTCCAAGCGTTTCCGGATTCAAACTTCCCCTTAATTCTGCGCAATCGACTCTCAGCCAACATTCCGCTTGTCCTTTTCCTCATTCTCTGTTTCCAATTCCGCCGCATTTTCGCCCGCTACCTTATTCCCTTAAATAAAAAGCAAAAACACCTCCCAAAACAATCCGCAATCCACACCATCCTCTTTGCCCGCAATCCGCCAAAACCATCAATGAGTCGTTGCAAAACGCACCAAAAACCAAAAACAAACCGCCCGCCGCCAACAAAAACGGAGGAAAGTGCGCCTCTGCATCCAAAAAAGACGAGAAAAAGTCGAAAAGAAGCAAAAAAGAGAAGAAAATCGAAAAGAGGGGTTGCGATCAAGGATGGTTGTTTTGTGATTTTCTTGGATGTGTAAGAGCCATTCGGCGTGGGGATTGGTTATCGGGTCTCCCGCTGAATAGCACAGTTTATGACAGTATTTCGGGAGAGTTGTAATTACCTTTCCCTGTTGGCTTCAGCAAACAGGCGGAGTTTCTCGCAATTCCCTGCAGAACGATTGTCAATCGGCCTGGACGCGGGAAGAGGTTTCCCCAAGGCGCCGGCCAAATTCCGAAAATACAGTGTAATCCAGTAAAGAACTCGATATTATGAACCAGATAAACCTGCAAAATCGTCTTGAAGCGTCCAATGGAACAGGCAAGAATGAACCAAACAACGCCATGCAACTTGCGTCGCAAGTAACGGAATCACCGGAAACGGCAAAGAAACGTCTCGGCCTGCTGGCTGTCCTCGCGGTTGGCGTGGACGCCGCCGCATCGTTTTTGAAGTCCAAAATGGAGAAAGCGGCGGCCGTTGCCTCCCAAGTTGGCGCCGCCGTTTTGAATACCAAGAAAGCTGTCTCCGCTGCGGCTTCCGCTGTCTTTGTCGGACTTTTGCCTAAACAGCCGAAGAAAGCCCGCCTAGCCAGCGTTCCCCTCTTTGCGCTCTTGGTCGCCTTCTTCATCGCCAGCCCTAATTGCATTGCATGGTGGGAACAACGTGGAATTTGGACTCCGTCTTACGATGAGACTGTCTCCAGGGTATCAAATCCTACGATGAGAACTCCAGTCGGAGGAGTTCCCATCCGCACTCCGTTCCGCTACAAAAAAGCTATTCATTCGAGTCAGAAATGACGCCACCCTCATGGAGCGTTGCTGGCTACGTTTCAAAGACTTTTTACTACTCTAGTGGTCGTATAAAAACCAGCCATCAGACCACCTATTATTCCCTTGGCAGAGTAGCATCATACGAGCTCTGGAGAAATGATGCATCAGACAAACTGCGGTTCAGATTTACTAATAATCATCTGGATTTAGTTCATCACAAAAAAGTGGGAGAACAAACAACTTACGGCGTTGATGGCATATTTAAAACAAGAACCGTTGAAACTTGGAAAAATTGGGTGCATTTCCCAAAATCTAAGCCTTACGCAAGTGATCCAGACTACTCAGTAGAAATGCGTACATTCTTTGGCGTATGGGAACTAGACAGCGTGGAGGCGGAAGATGGCGGCCTCAGAACGTGCGAATCCTCCAGAGTTAATTTACCCGGCCCCGCCATCGTACTTACACCTTGTGTGCCGAGTGGTGTAACCGTGCCAGAAAACAATCCTATTACGTTTGATTTCTACACTGTGCTTGTGCCTGATTCAGATGATGACGACGAATAAGAGGAGAATTGAACATGAAAAGACCCATACTAATCCTATCCGCCGGCGTTGTTGTGATTGCGCTTCTCTTGCTGGTTAATGAGAAGTGGATTAAAGAAAACAGCGCGCCGCAGACTGCCGACAACCAGCAAAAGGTGGAATCCGTACAGCAAGGATCGTCGCCAACAGAGCAAAAGACAACGGACAAGCCAACATCCAAGCCTCCAGTCTATGATTTGTCTAAAAAAGCCCACTGGTACGACCCGGAAACGACCATGGGATACCGCGAATCATACCAACCACTTGCCAAATGGCTTGAGCCTTTCCAACCCAGGCCGGAGGAATTCCAGATCATCGCTCAATACGAAAACGAGTACAAAAAACTCAAGGAATCCCAAACCGAAGACGAGTACTACTCCGTGGAGGGAAGAAAATGGCTCATCGATGAAGTCCTAAAGCTGAATAAGAAACTTCAGAAACAATTGGGAGAAGAAAGAACTCAATTCTACGCCGAAGTTCGCGATATGGG
Source organism: Limisphaerales bacterium (assembly GCA_965203425.1). GTDB lineage: Bacteria > Verrucomicrobiota > Verrucomicrobiia > Limisphaerales > AAA164-E04 > UBA2970. The sequence continues at coordinate 3,521,056 of OZ241891.1, forward strand.
GACGGGCTATTACGACACTTGGAAGGTTTTAACCGTCAACGGCATCAGCGAAGAGCGCGTCGCCGAGTTCCGCGAACTAGCGGACGAATTCAATCAACAAATGCACGGATACCCTCTTTTCCGAGCGGAAAGGGATGTGGCTCGCTATGTGCGGGAGGATTTTCGGATTGATTATGAAGATCAAAAACGAATAGCCAAAACATTCCGGGAGCGGATTGAAAAGGAGTTTGGAAGACAAGTTCTCGAAGACATCCTTTCTCTTAGAGGTGGACTCTTCTTTATGGATCAATTGGATAAAGGGGATCCTAGAATTTTTGCCAGTTTAATGCTGGATCCGAGAACCCAAACGCGGCTGGAAAAACTGTACGACGTTGATTTTGGTGAAGAGGATGATGGTGCTTATGAAAAACACAAAGCCGAGATGGATCGTCTAGAAAAGCGAGAAATGGAACTTGCGGCAGAGTGGATAAAACATCACGAGCAACAGCAAGCAGAACCTGAAGAAGATTCTGGCGGCAGTCCCTAAACAAGTTCGAGTTTGTATTGTTTTCTTTTTTCCAAACCGTCGGCCATTCCCCGGCTGTTTTTGAAGTTGGCGCACTGCGGCGCACAGGTTGGGTTTGCCAAAAAGAGATGAGTCTACCATAAGCGAATAAGAGGAGAAACAGATCATGAAAAGACCCGTCCTAATCATCGCGTTCGGCGTTGTTGTGATTTCGCTTCTCTTGATGGTTAACGAGAAGTGGATCAAAGAATCCAGCGCGCCGAAGACTGCCGACAAGCCACAGACGCAGGAAACGTTGGTAACGCAAAGTTCGCCAACGGTGCCAAAGAAGAAGATGGAGACCAAGCCAACAACAAAGCCGCCAGTCTATGATTTGTCCAAAAAAGCTCACTGGTACGACCCCGAAACAACCGTTGGGCTTTACGAAGCAAAAACGCTCGCTGAATGGCTTGAACCCTTCAAACCAACGGCGGAGGAATTCCAAATCATCGCTCAATACGAAAGCGAGTACAAAAAACTCAGGGAATCTCTTTCCGAAGACGAGTATTACTCCGTGGAAGGAAGAAAATGGATCATTGATGAAATCCTGAAACTGAATAAGAAACTACGGGAACAACTGGGAGATGAACGAACGCAATTCTATGCGGAAGTTCGAGAACTTGCGACCGGCTATTACTACACTTGGAAGGTTTTGACCGTCAACGGCATTAGCGAAGAACGCGTTGCCGAATTCCGCGAGCTAGCGGACGAATTCAATCAGCAAATGCACGGGCGTCCTCTTTATCGAGCAGAAAGGAGGATACCCCGGTATTCCCCGGCTGGTTGGAGTATTGGCGGGCGCGAGGGGAATCAAATAGCCAAAAGCTTCCGGGAACAGATTGAAAAAGAGTTTGGAAAACAAGTTCTCGACGACATTCAAACACTCATCGCACGTACGCTATTTATGGATTCTTTGGATAGAGGGAATATGAAGATGGGCATTTTATTGGGTAATCCAAAGCAACAAGAGCGATTGATTAATCTATACGACGTTGGCTTTATTGAATCTGCTGATAATCTAAAAGAACTAAAAGAATTAGAGCGTTTAGAACAACTAGAAATGAAGCTGCAGCGCGCATGGTCAGAACAATACGGCCCGAATTCATGGCCAGACCTCCCCCTCATCGGTTGGATTCCCTAACCAAGTTCGAGTTTGTGTTGTTTTCTTTTTTCCAAACCGTCGGGTTTTGCTCGGCGGTTTTTTTGTTGGGGAAAGAAGGCAGGTTGGCCGGGCAGCTATTTTGTTTTGGTCGGTTTTGTTGCCTTCGTTGTCAAATGGGCAATCTTTGGATTCGACAAGAGGCCAAAAAGTGTCCACTTTGTTGCGCATGATTGTCTATAAAAAAGTCTTTTGGTTTCCTCGCCCTTTGGCGGGCAAACGCAAACAAGAATCAGTTTCCCGTTTTTTCAGCGGGCTTTGTTTTGGCGGGTGGTTGCTTTGCTTTGTTCTCAAAAGGAACTTTTTTGAATTGCTGAAGATTTCGCCGCCGTTTCGGATGCGGTTTTTCTCAACGGCGCCCATTTTGGAAAGACTTCCGATTTTGCGAAAACTTTCGGCGGCTTTATTGGGGTGCGGAATGCTCGCTTGGCCGCAACTCTTCGCCGCCAAGCCGCCGAACGTCGTTTTGATTATTTCCGATGATCAGGCTTGGAGCGATTATAGTTTTATGGGACACGCCGTAGTGAAAACGCCTCAACTGGATCGGCTTTCTCAAGAGAGCGTTCTATTTCGGCGTGGCTATGTGCCGACGGCGCTTTGTCGGCCGTCTTTGATGTCGCTGGCCACCGGGCATTACGCGCATCGGCACGGCGTCACGGGCAACGATCCCTCTCCAAAACATGCGCCGCCAAACTCCGCGCTTTATAGGCAACAGCGCGCCGAATTGATCGCCCGCTTGGAACAATTCGAAACGCTACCCAAACTTTTAGCCGAGCGCGGCTATTGGAGCCACCAAAGTGGCAAATGGTGGGAAGGAAGTTATTCACACGGCGGCTTTACACATGGGATGACCCGAGGATTCCCCAAACCGGGTGGACGACACGGAGACGATGGTTTGAAAATCGGCCGTCAAGGCATGCAACCAATTGCCGATTTTGTAAAGATGGCTACAAACGAGGGCAAACCTTTCTTCCTATGGTATGCGCCGTTTTTGCCGCATACGCCGCACAACCCACCAGAACGTTTGTTTCAGAAATATAAAGACATAGTAGAATCAGATCATATAGCGCGCTACTATGCCATGTGCGAGTGGTTCGACGAAACTTGCGGCGCACTCCTAGATATTCTCAATAGTAATGGCGTTCGGGAAAACACGTTGATTGTATACGTCACCGACAACGGTTGGATTCAACATCCAACCCGCAGAGGATATGCGCCCCGTTCCAAACAAACGCCCTATGAGGGAGGCGTTCGCACCCCTATTTTTTTCCACTGGCCGGGTAAATTGGCGCCGGCAAACCGACCGGAAGTAGTTAGTAGCATCGATATTTTTCCCACGATTTTGGCGACTGCCGGCGTCCGAACACCTCAGAATCTTCCCGGACTCAATCTAATGCCGCATCTGAAAAGCGGCGCAAAGATTGACCGCAAATACATTCTCGGCGAAGGCTTTGCCCACGACATCGCCGATGTCAAAAATCCAGAAGCCTCCTTGCTCTACCGTTGGACAATCGAAGGCAAGTGGAAGCTCTTGCTAACCTACGATGGCGAAGTCAATCGTTACCACTCTACCCATCCGCGCACGGAAAAACGTCCCCAGCTCTTTGACTCGATCGCTGATCCCGATGAGCAACATAATCTCGCCGGCCAATACCCGGATATAGTTTCTCATCTGGCGGAGAACATTGCATCATGGTATCCTGTGAGAGAGCGCCGCGTAAAAGTAAAATTTGAATAGCTTGTCGCGCATAATTTCTTTAAATACGATTATACGAAGCTCGTCATCCTCGAAGTGGTCCAATGTAAAGGCCTCGCCAAAAGAGGCGCGGCCGTCCTTCCCATCGCGGACTGCGAGCGGCATGGCAGGCGTTTCCCGTTACACCCGGACAGCATTTTGCCAGAAGTAAATCGTCGGCCGGGAGAAAAGGCGTTCGGCAGACAACGTTCCAGTTGCACCTCTACAACTGGACTAGAAATTCGCGTCATTGTCGTCTGGATTTTCCGGGAGCGATTTCGGCAAAGCCGCGATTGTATCTCGATCTCCTACTCCACGAGCGCGAATGTTTTCTGCCGCATGGCTTCCGTCGTCTGATTTTCTTAAATGGACACGGTTGGCGCCCCAACGGCGGCTTCCTTGGAGAAGAGCGAGACGCTGCTCTATTGATTTCGCCGGCAAGATTGTCGATTTTTTGGAAAACATGCGAATACCTGCCATTGAAAACCTACGAATCGAGAAAAACAGAACCTCAAGTTCCGCCAGACTCATCCGAAAACGCTTGGTTTGGCAACGGCCAAATCTCTGCTAATCGTCATTTTGGAGCAACGCGCCGGCGGTTCGGCCGTCTGACATCGCGGCTATTTTTTAAACTTTGACACTTCGGTCGCCGAGTCTTTACACTGAAGCCTATGAAGATTCTTTGCCCGGCCATTCCTTCCGCTTTGGCGCCAATCACAGCCCGCCGCGGATTCACTTTGATTGAGCTGCTCGTCGTTATCGCCATCATCGCCATTCTTGCGGCGATGCTTCTGCCAGCGCTCTCAAAGGCCAAAGAACGCGCCAAACGAACCGTGTGCATCAACAACGTCAAACAACTTACCTACGCGGTTCTCATGTATTCAGACGACTACGAAAGCCGCTTCCAACCCGACGGGAACGACCATCCCCACTGGTATTCCATCGCTTTTCGCGATACCTACCACAAACAATACAGCGTGCCCCGCGCCTCGTTCTATTGCCCCTCCAACAAAAAGTGGGGACGCGACGAATTTTGGAACTGGCAAGGTGAAGGAAACTTCTCGGTTTTAGGGTATGTGTATTGGGTAGGGAATAAAAAATACAATGAAAACCGCAGCAGCTACTATCCAAACCCAAGCCTATTCAACGGCTCTCTTATCTTCGCTCTCAAGAGCACGGACAATCCTCACTACAAAGTTCTCTGGACCGACATTAACCGGAAATTGGACGGCGACTGGAAACGGCCCGGCGATCCGGATCCGTTGATGCGCGGAGTCAACCACTTCAACCGCCAAGGCGACGCTCCCGAAGGCTCTAACGAAGGCTACCTCGACGGCCACGTGGAGTGGGTGAACGCCGCCAAATTCATCCGCCGGCACAAAATCGCCTTCGGCAATACTCGGCACTACTTCTATGCCGGCGCCGACAACGAAATCAGAAGTTCAACCAACCAATAACCGCAACAGCCCGGAGCGCGGCGTTTTCCACACTTCCTCAAACAGGTGCTCGTTTGAAAATTCCGCCGCAAAGTGTTTTAAAATGCTTTTCGCGCTCTCACTTCGCCTCCATCAGTTTGGTGCGCCATTCCCGCCATTGGGCATCAGCTGCGGATGTTCCGGTTTTCCCTCGTTGATTAACATTATAGAACTAGCGGCAATGCATTGCTTACTAGTTGTCGGTTCCAAGAAAAACGCTTGGAGCTTTCTCAGATACACCGTTGCCCCCAGCAGAATTTGGTTTAGAGGCTTCTTATCCTTTCCTTCTTCCCAAGAAAATCCAGTAGGCAAAGGCCTCCGTGCCAGTTGAGTAACTCTGCCCGCCTCATGAAAAACACCGGCAAAATCAAACACTCCCAGCTAGGCAACAACTCTGTCTCTCTCATGGAATGGTAAATGTGACTGCACAAGGTGGATTTCTGGAACAAGAGCATACAACACCAACACCGCCGGTATCCGGTGCTGTTTGTATTGGAGGTTCTTCAGGTTGGATACAGTTTTAGAGGATTTTTAGGCCAAAACAAATTTTGAAACCCCCTTATCATTTAAAAGAATTGATTGTCTAGGTTAGTTAAGGAGGGAGGAGTGTGGACGGATGGTTTGGCGCACCGCTTGGGAGACATTGTCGTAGAAACCCAGCCAACGGCAAAGCATTTGTTGAGTAAGCAAGTCTCGATTGAGGACTATATCGGCAACATAAGCTGGCAGGAAGAGTTGGTGATCCAACTCCTTGAGGATGTCTTTGGCTACTTTTAACTGATTCTTACTCAAGGTGCAAAAGTTCAGCATAAGAAATTGATTATCGGCGCGAATACTTGTTCTACCTCTCTCTGATTATTGACGGTTGCCGGGACACCAGAAGAGTAACAATTCCAAAGTGCTATTGCTCAACATGGCAAAGGATTAGAACACATATCCACACTAACGAAGCATATTAAAGATGAGTGCAAACACAATGAATCCGGTGAATATCACGTCCAAAATTTCTTCCAGCGAGGGGAGACTCGGCAATATTCCTTTCATCGGCGGAATAATTGTTCCACTTCGTTGCGCCTCTTATACTTCTCTTAGTTATATGCCTAAGAATCTCGACGGCCCTTCAATAGAGAAACTGCCAACTCCAATCCCATCGCCACGGTTGTTACCTTTCGCTACTTTCATAAATAAAATCCATCCGCGATAGCGATTAGGCATACTTTTCCCACCCGTGCAATTGTCTGTGGTAACCCTATGAATTTTCGTCGGCCAACCTCTACAAGATTTGCCAATAAACTGCGGGCTGTTTTTATAGTTTGCCGGTCGCATCAGGCGGAGTTTTTATACTGACGCTATCCAGCGAAAGCGCCGGCGGCGGCCGGTCGATCTGTCGCTTCTAATATGCAAACACTCTGCCTCGGGCATCGTTCTTTGCCCGGAGGCTTATCCGCATGTAAATGGTATTCCATCGGCCAAAGCGAGCTGGCAAACCCGCCGCTTATAGCCGCGCTCTTACTTCTACCATGTCATCAGATTGCGTTGGCTAACATGGCGACTGGCCTTTGGCCGCGAAGCAAGAATCAAGAGGGAATCCGTTGTAGAGATTTACGAAGAACTTCTTTTGGCTAGGCTCGTTGGTTGGCTTCCAACGACGCCAAAGATCCTGGGCAACGAAAACCTTAGATCTTATCAATAGCAGGGTTCCCATGCCGCCCGATCCTCAATCATATACATTTCTGAGAGCGCCACAATCCGACCTTCATGTAAAGGAGAGGCAACTGAATGCCTCTGCGTTCCCTTCGGCCGCGCCATCTTCTCACGTCCGAGCTTTTCTGGCCCAGAACAATGGCAACTACATTCCCAGAAGCTTGCTCTCGTCTAATCTCCAGCGCCTTATCTCTCGTGTTATTAGAGGCAACCGAAAACACATTGACGTTGAGGTTCAGACAAACGCCCCCAATATCGCGATCCCACTGAACCTCCATGAAAAATAGCACCGCAATTTCCTCTTCTTTTTCCTTATTCATCGCCCAAGAAGATTGTCGATGCAGGGACGCAAGGCGTCTTCGTGGTTCAGAACGCACTAGGCAAAGGGATGGGCGCGCAGGAAAACACTCTTCATAGTCGTCGCCGCGCATGGGCATCGGCAAATGAAGCCCCGGCCAATGTCGTGGACCTAGGAAAGGCGTCTGGCCGGCGTCATGACCTAGCTAGGCGACGGCAAACGCCTCCTGCCCAAACCCCAACGACCACAATCACCACCTACCATTTCATTCAAGGAACCGTTTGTTTTTCCGTGATGATTGAAGAAATTCATAGTTGGAGTCGTTGTTCCGTTGCTTGTTGAAGTTGCGATCCTGGGCGCCGGACGTTCATTCCCGGCGAAGCGGACTCAATCCAAGTCGATAAATGTAAAAATAGTCCGCCGATCCGTAGTTGTAGATATAGGTGATCCAACGTTGCTTTTTGCTCCCCGATTTAAAAACGATCCTTTGCTCAAACTGCCACGTAGAAGAATTGTAAATCTAATCTAGCTGTGGTCCCGGTGAACACGTAAATATAGATTTGAAGAGGTCGGTTTTATGTATGCAAACATCGCAAATTGGTTGTGATTCGACGTCTAACGGAATTGCAATCAAAGCGGTGCCGAGCGAGTGTCTTTTGACTTTGGATAATTTTGAAGATATTTGCGTCTGCTACTTTCTTTAATATGAACACTTTTCTTTTTGACGGTGCGCGAACACGTGTCCTTCATTAAGAAACCAATCTCCATTTCTAGTTTCGTAACATCCTAATTGAGCTTTTGGTGGGATCGTCATTCTCGCCCTTCTTGAGGGAATGCTGTTGCCGGCGCTTTCCAAAGCCAAAGAAAAGGCCAATCGAACGCGCTGCCTCGGAAATCTCAAGCAAGTCGGAATCCCCAGCCATATGTATGCGAAGATCACGAGAACTTTCTCCCGTCGATGTGGTATGATTGCTTCTACAACTGGCCTTGGTACATGCCTCAAGCAGTGGTGTCCAATTTGCTGATCTACGGTTTTCTGAGGGATATTCTTTACTACCCTTCTTTCACCAAACAAAACAATGACACGCTCTGGAATTTTACTCAATGGTTCAAAGTGTTAGGATACGCTTTTGCCACGAAAAGTTCGCCACGAGTAGCGGCAACCAACGTCTTCGAAAAACTACAACAAAAGGTCGTCCACAATCAAAACGGCTCATATGCCTTCGGTGCTTCAGGGAGAATCTTTACCGTCGACGCTACGCTCTCGATAGGAAATAATATGAAAGACCGTCCGAGAAACAACTACACTCAAGTTGACGGTGGTTGGAATGGGCATAAATCGCCGCATCTCAACGGTTCGATTCTTGCCGGCGGCAACGCGCTTTATTTGGACTCGCACTTCACTTGGAATTCTTTTGAGAAGCAGGTTGTGCGAACTATGGGAGAGCCGACGTTCTGGCGGTAACATTTCTTTTGACTTGCGTTAAATGCGGCGTTTGGAAAAGCGGCTGATTCGGGTCACTTTTCCATTTTTGTTTCTCCGCCCAAAATCCGCCTAAAAATCCTGTCCGCTCTTTTCTTCATTTCTTCGGATTCGCGCTGTTGGGGTTTGACAACACAAACGCCGTCTTTCAAGCGGCGGGATGCTTTCGAATATGGATGTATGCGTGGATGTGGGGTTCTCCTCGAAAAAGGATCAACATGAACGGCACTTCGATTTGCCAGACGTCCCAAACGCCGGCTTTGGCCGAGGTCGTTGTGCCGGTAGAAAGCGATGTGGAGGTGATCAAATTGCGCGGGAGTGATGAGTTTTAACGCTTCCTCGGCGTCTTTTTTTCGGCACGGCGCCAAAACATCGGCGAAAACTTTGCGAACGTGCTCTTTTTGATCATCCGAAAGGCCGTCGATAGGAATACCGGGGAGTTCTCGGGTCTTGCCCGTTAATCGAACGGTCTTGGCTCCTTCTTCCTTTCTGGGTTTGCCAATCAGGGCGATTTTTCGCTGTTTGCCATCGAGCATTTGGAAGACTTCGTTGGCGCGTTTTGCTTGATACCAATACGCGTTTCCGGGATGGGAGGGTGCTTCGGTAAAATATTTACCTGCTTGATATCCGTAGAAAATGGGGACTCCAAAGGCGGATCCTTCCAAGCTGTCTCCGTCGCATCGGCGCGTGACGTGTCTTCCGGCAAGCACAAATTCAAATTTTCCTTCGCCAGGCTGACCAAAGAGGGCAATCGAGCAGTCTTCCAAACCTTCTCGGTCGGTGTCCCAAGCGACTTGCTCAAAAACTGCCTGTTGATATTCCGGATTGTGAAGGCTAATGAAAATCTGCTTGAGTCAAGTCTTGTTGGTCGGGAGTAAAGTCTCCGCCGACGCGGGCTTTGGTAATGTGCCAGTTGTTTTCGACTTGGGATCGTTTCTTGTGATCGAACGGCAGACAGATTTTAGCGCGTTGAGGCTCCTCTAGGCTTTTGTAAAGCGAAGTCACCAAAGATTCCGAATCCGAAGCAGGCAAAGCATCACGCTCGCCAATGACTTGCACAGAAGGCGCTCCCCCAAGAGCGGTTACCCCAAAAGGCAGAGCGGCAGTTTTGAGAAACGAACGACGATCCAGCGAAGGGCTGCAACAATTTTCCGTCAAGTCGGTAAACAATTTTGGATTCACAATCCGCTCCTTCTAGCAAACTTTCTAATGAAGCGCAAAGATTTTCTTGGCAGGCCAATAGGGGAAACGCAATCCTGTTTCTTCCTTTTGAGAACAAGGGCGCATCTTGCCGCTTGATTAGTCCATGTCCTCTTTTGAAGACAGCGCGTTGGAGAAAAACGAAGGTGAAATTTCTTTCAGCGCTCAAACTTTCACCGATCTCTAACCAACCCATCTCAGAACGCTTACGGAATGGATCCTTCAAAACACCCAAAAACCCTAGAATCAAGCAGGCAAACAGCACCCACATCAGATTTGCTCGCACATCCCGCATCAAATCCACTCGCCGTCCGGCCATTGAAGAAAGAAATCATGGCCAAAACAAGTGGCAACCGCTAATCCTCAGTGAACCCACTCGCCACTTGACCGCCAACTGCTTCAAAACTTCCTTTCCCTCCGACGGCAATGCGGATCTTTGCACTTTTATTGTTTTGCCATCCCTTCTCTTGCGCCGTTCCTTCTATTCTGCCGTCTATTTCTCTCGCTTCTCGCATCTCAGATTCACTGCCGGCGAACGCCAACAACCCAAAACCAACCGGTTTGTCTCGGCGCTTTCTTCTTTGGTTTCTGTAAAGCAAAGCCAATCTCAGTTGTATATTGTCTCTGCCATAGCTAAAACAATGCCAACCAAACTCTCTGGATGTTTAGCGATTCTTCCACCACGGCCACTCAAAATGTCCTCCAAAACATCCCAACCTCCGCAATCTCCAATCATTCCCCCAGATGAGCCTCTTGCGAATTTATGAACTCTTTCAATAACGGACGCTTTTATGACGCCAGCAAGCCCAGCGATATGAACTTTCCCCATTCTTTCTGATTGGCTAGCTCTAATACCATAGACATCGATTCAATAAGATAAGAAAGAGAATTCCGGGCAAAGGCAGAATCAACGCCAACACTTAGGTAAGAGCGATCTGGATCAACAAGTCCATCGGCGACTTTTATACGCGAAGCGAGAATAATTCTGGGCACCTATTAGGTCTATCTTAATCAAAGATCAGAGGCTTACGTCCCATTCTTAGCGGCCAAAATCGATGGCATAGTGCGGGTTGTCATCCACAGTTCAACCATCCCCGAATTCAAAGAATACGCCCTTGCCTTCGGCTTATTTGCTTTGGCTTTTGTAATTGTCCACCGCTAAATGCAACGAGCTGGTAAGCGTTACTCAGCAACCTTTGATTTGTGGCTTTTTAAGAGACAGAGGAAGGGCTGGGTGATTGGGTGTTTTTTTTGTGAATTTCGCAAGTTTTGAAAGGCCAAGCAATAAGCCCATAATCTGCGGATGAAACTGTCCCAGCCACGAAGTTCTTAATTTGGAATTGCGGAGATTGCTCATAAAGAGGCGGATTGGTCATTCCATGGTTTCGCAAGAGGCGCAATTGCCGCCGTTCATTCAATTTTCCTCTTCCACTGGACTCTTCAAACTTGCCGGCGTTCGGCTTTTAGCCGCTTAATAATCAGTGGTTTCTTGAAGGAGGATGGTGGGCCCAGAGGGATTTGAACCCCCGACCAAGCGATTATGAGTCGCCTGCTCTAACCACTGAGCTATGGGCCCTTTAAGCAAGGGCTTTGCGTCCACCGATTGCCGGCCGTTGTGAGCGGATGACGGACGACCTCAAAGTTTGCCAAAAAGATTCTCTCCGGCAAGCGAAATCCGCCCAGAAACGAGCCGCTGAGAGACTATGCCTTGTCTGCACAACGAAGGGCCGTTAGAATGGCGGTGCCTTTAAAGGCTCGAAAATGGAAACAGTACCCCAGCATCGGCAAGAACTCGAATCTAGCGAAGTTCTTTTGCACGCTCGAAAAATCAGCAAGAGTTTTCCCGGGGTGCAAGCGTTGGACAAGGTGGACTTTCTTGTCCGCAAGGGACGGCTCAATGCCTTGCTGGGAGAGAATGGGGCGGGCAAGTCCACTTTGATGAACATTTTGGCGGGGGTGTTTCCGCCGGATTCTGGATCCATTCTGCTGAGGGGGCGACGGGTTCGCTTTCAAAGCACTAGGGAAGCGCGGGACGCTGGCATTGCCATCATTTTTCAGGAGTTGAACTTGATTCCGCAGTTGACGGTCGCCGAAAACATTTTCTTGGGACGCGAGCCTCTTACCCGACTGGGCATGATTGACTATTCCAAAATCCACCGGGACGCCGCCCGGATTTTAGAAGAACTGGAATGCGACGTTTCTCCGCGAACTCCCGTCCGTCAACTCCGCGTTGGCCAACAACAGATTGTCGAAATCGGCAAGGCACTCTCTTTGAACTCGCGGATTCTCATTATGGACGAACCCACTTCGGCCATTACCGAGCAGGAAGTCCAAATCCTCTTCCGTTTGATTCGGAGGCTTAAGAAATCGGGCGTCGGCATCGCCTACATCACTCACAAACTGGAAGAACTTTTCCAAATCGCCGACCATGTAACCGTCTTCCGCGACGGCAGATTCATTGGTGCTCATCCTCTGTCCTCGCTTAATCGAAGCGCCATGATCCAAATGATGGTTGGCAGAAACCTCTCCGATCTATTTCCAAAAACACGCTCTGAAAAATCTAGCCAAATGCTCGTCGTTCGTTCTCTTTCCCTGCGAAGTCCCCGCGGCAAAGACAGCTTTCTGGTCAAAGACGTCGGCTTTTCCGTTCGCCGCGGCGAAGTGCTGGGAATCTTCGGCCTCATGGGCGCCGGCAGAACCGAACTGCTGGAAACTCTCTTCGGTTTGCATCCCCGCCAAACTCAAGGCGCAATCCAACTGGAAGGAACGCCGCTAAAAATCCGCTCGCCGCAAGATGCCATCCGAGCCGGAATCGCCCTCGCCCCGGAAGACCGAAAAGCGCAGGGACTGATCCTCAAAATGAGCGTCGGCGCCAACGCCAGCCTATCCGCCCTGCCGGCTTGCGAGAGATTTGGGATGATCCACTCCAAAAAAGAACAAAATCTGGTTGGCAACTTCATTCGCCGCCTCCAAATTAAAACTCCCTCCCTTCGCCAACCCATCCAAAACCTCAGCGGCGGCAATCAGCAGAAAGTCGTTCTGGCAAAATGGCTCTCCACCCAGCCGAAGGTCTTGCTTCTGGACGAACCAACGCGCGGCATCGACGTCAACGCCAAAAAAGAAATCTACCGCTTGATTGATCAATTTACCCAATCCGGCCTGGTCGTCATCGTAGTTTCTTCGGAACTTCCCGAAGTGTTGGCAATTTCCGACCGCATCCTCGTTTTGTGCGAGGGCCGCAAAACCGCCGAGCTTGCCCGTCAAGAAGCCTCCGAAGAATCCATCATGGAAGCCGCTCTTCCCCACTGAAAACGCCTTTTTGCAATCGCTGGAAAAAAGAGTTTGACAGCGAAGCGCTGGATGGGCAAACTGCCTTTTCCATTCGCCGCGCAAAGGCAGATGGGAATATTTTTCAAAACATCGCTCTTAATCAACAATCTTATGGAAACAACTACTGCAATGTCTCCCAACCAAAGCGGCTTTTGCCGGGCAAACAAGGAGGGTCGCCGGCTTTCCACTTGGCTTGATCAAACAGCGATTGCGCTGTTGAGTTTGACTGTTTGCTTGGCAACGCCGCCATTGGGGGCGGCCACGGGAGACTTCGCCGCCCGCAATCCGGCGCAGGACTTTGACACCTTGCGAGCCGCTGGGAACGACAGCCCTTCGGGCCTCTGGTCGGACGGCACAACCATGTGGGTAGTCGAATCCGACTACGACTCCCAACAGGACGACAAACTTTACGCCTACGACTTGGCCACGAAACAGCGCGATCCGGCCAAAGACTTTGACACCTTGCACGACGCCGGGAATCGCCGGCCAACCGGCATCTGGTCGGATGGGACGACGATGTGGGTGGCCGATTGGGACGACGACAACATTCGCGCCTACAGGATGAGCGACAAGGGCCGGGACGATTCCCAAGACTTCAACACTTTGAAGGCCGCTGGGAACACCACTCCAACCGGCCTTTGGTCGGATGGGACGACGATGTGGGTGGCCGACACGGCGGACAGGATTTACGCTTACAAGATGAGCGACAAGAGCCGGGATATGGCCAAAGACATCGGCACCTCGCATGCCGACGGAAACCGTTATCCTCAAGGCATCTGGTCGGATGGAATCACCATGTGGGTGGCCAATTATACGGGCTCGGACGACAACGCAACCAACAAGATATACGCTTACAAGATGAGCGATAAGAGCCGGGATTCCACCAAAGACTTTGACACATTGAGCGCGGCGGGAAACAACAAGCCTCGGGGGATATGGTCGGATGGGACGACTATGTGGGTTTCGGATTCGCAAGACGTAGCCGAAAAGATATACGCCTATCGCTTGTCGGATGCGGCGGTGTTGAGTTCATTGAGTTTGAGCGGATTGAGTTTGAGTCCAGCTTTTGATAGTGGCACCGCTCAATACACGGCAAGCATTTTTCAATCGGGCGCCCAAACCACGGTGGCGGCCACAGCGGCTCAGTCTGGGGCTTCTGTTGTGATTTTGCCGGCGGACGCCGACACAAACACGGCTGGGCATCAGGTTGCTTTGGCTAACGGGGAGGAAACCTACATCATTATCACCGTCACTCCGTCCAGCGGCCAGGATCGCGCTTACATTGTTGCCGCTGCCAATCTATTTACGGCGCGCAACCCAACGCAGGATTTTAACACTTTGGAGGCCGCGGGAAATAACTACCCTCAGGGCATTTGGTCCGATGGCAAAACTATGTGGGTGACAGAGGCCGTAAACAACGTCGCGGCGGGCAACAAAATTTACGCCTACGACTTGGTAACCAAAGAACGTAATCCCGCCGAGGACTTTGACATTCTAATTGCTTCGGGGAACGGTTCTCCTCGCGGTGTCTGGTCCGATGGCACGACCATGTGGGTGGTGGACACTGTAGATGACAAGATTTACGCATATAAAATGAGCGATAAAAGCCGCGATCCGGCCAAGGACTTCAATACATTGCGGGCGGCGGGGAACCGTCACCCTGCCGGTCTTTGGTCTAACGGGACAACGATGTGGGTAGCAGACTGGGAAGATGATAAAGTTTACGCTTACAAGATGAGTGATAAAAGCCGCGATGCTTCCAAAGATTTCAATACACTGGCCGGCGCGGGAAATGAATACGGTCCGAACGGCTTATGGTCGGATGGGACGACGATGTGGATATCGGACCCTTGGAAAGACAAGATTTACGCTTACAAGATGAGCGATAGAAGCCGAGATCCGGCTAAGGATTTTGACACTCTTGAGGCTGCAGGAAATGAAACGCCTCACGGTTTATGGTCGGATGGGACGACGATGTGGGTGGCGGACTATTCGGACACCCAAGTTTACGCGTATCACTTATCCAACAGCGCTGTCTTGAGCGGTTTGAGTTTGAGCGATAACACCGAGCTAGTGCCTAGTTTTGACGGCGCCATTGCTCGATACACGGCTTCGGTTCCTTATGCGATTACCAACTTGACGGTTGCGGCGACGGCTTTGCACACGAATGCGATGGTTTCCATTTTGCCGGCGGACGCGGACACGGCGATTGCTGGCCATCAAGCGGTTTTGTCTGAAGGCGTCAACGACATCCCAATCACCGTCACTCCGTCAAGCGGATCCGCTCGAACCTATATCATCGCTGTCACCAGAGGAACCTTCGTCACCTCGCGCAATCCAGCGCAAGATTTTAACACCCTGAAGGCCGCGGGGAATACTTCCCCTGGAAGCATCTGGTCGGACGGCACGACGATGTGGGTGATAGACCGAGTAGAAGTTAAGCTTTACGCTTATAATTTGGCTACCAAACGGCGCGATCCCACCAAAGATTTTGACACCCTGAAGGCCGCGGGGAATACTTCCCCTGGAAGCATCTGGTCGGATGGCACAACCATGTGGGTGAATGACTGGGTAATTGCTAAGCTTTACGCCTACAATTTGGCTACCAAACGGCGCGATCCAAGCAAGGACTTCAATAGCCTCATCGCCGCCGGGAATACCTTTCCTGGCGGATTCTGGTCCGATGACACAACCATGTGGATCTTGGACAACGGAGACGCCAAGATCTACGCGTATAAGATGGTTGATAAGAGCCGCGATCCGGCCAAGGACTTCAATAGTCTACTCGCCGCTGGGAATAGCGCACCGAACCGTCTCTGGTCGGATGGGACGACGCTATGGGTGGCGGATCGGGAAGATGCGAAGATATACGCTTATGATTTGGCTAGCAAACAGCGGGCGCCGGCTAAGGACTTTGACACTTTGGTAGTTGCAGGCAACGAGCATCCTCGTGGTTTATGGTCGGATGGCGTGACGATGTGGGTGTCGGATCCGTGGGATGACAAGATATACGCTTATCGGCAGCCGCCGGCGCCTTCGGGCGATAACGCTTTGAAGGCGCTTGCTTTGAGCGGGGCTCCCTTGTCGCCGGCCTTTGTGGCGGGCACGACGGCTTACACGGCCGGCGTGGAGCAGACCAATACCATGACGACGATTGCCGCTCAAGCCAGCCATGCTCTAGCCTCAGTTTCCATATCGCCGGCGGATGCGGCGGCGGATATCGCCGGCCATCAAGTAGCCTTAGCCGAAGGGGAGAACGTCATCAGCATCCTGGTCACCGCCGCCAATGGTAGCCTCAGGAACTACCTCATCGCTGTCACTCGGCCTCTGCGCTCTGGCGACAACAACCTGAGGGCTCTGCGGTTAGTCGGTCATGCGCTTTCGCCTTCCTTTCTTCCCGTCAGCACTCGCTATTCGGCTGTTGTTTCCCATCCCGTTAACCTTGTCACCATCGCTGCCGCGGCCAGCCATGCAGAAGCAGCTCTGACTATTTCGCCGGCGGATGCGGATGCGGATACGGCCGGCCATCAAGTAATTCTGACCGAAGGCAACAACGCCATTACGATTTTCGTCACTGCTCCCAACGGCGAGACGAAGGATTACATCGTGGCCATTCGCCGGGCTTCGGTCGGCGTTACCGGTTGGAATCCGCTGCGCGATTTTGCGCTTGCATCAGTGAACACGGCGCCGCGGGATATTTGGGGGGACGGCGAGACTATATGGGTAGCGGACAAGGAAGACGCGAAGGTCTATGCTTATAACTTGGCTAATGGCCGACGATTAGCTTCTAGTTCGGACTTTAACGGCTTGAAGGCGGTGGGCAACGAGGATCCGGCGGGGATATGGGCGGATGGGGAAACCATGTGGATAGCGGACGGCGAGGATGACAAGCTTTACGCTTACGATGTAAGAAGCAAGAGCCATGCCTCCACAAACGATTTTGCCTTAGCGGTGGGCAACGAGGATCCGGCCGGGATATGGGCGGATGGAGAGACCTTATGGGTAGTGGATGACGGGGATGATTATGTTTACGCTTATCGGTGGGCGGGCAAGAGCCGGAATGCGGGCAAAGAGTTTCCCTTAGAGGCGGGCAACGATGATCCGGCCGGTTTATGGGCGGATGGAGAGACCTTATGGGTAGCGGACAAGGAAGACGCGAAGGTATACGCTTATCAGTTAGCGAACGGACGGCGGGCGGCCGGCAAGGACTTTAACACCTTGCGGGCGGCGGGCAATGGAGCGCCTTGGGGTTTGTGGTCGGATGGACGAACGATGTGGATTGTAGACGCTGTGGACAACAAGTTATATGCGTATCATCAGCCGCCGAGCGGCGATGCTTCGTTGCGCTCTTTGGCTTTGAGTGGCGCGGATATAGGGACTTTTGCTCGTGGCCGGCTTCACTACACGGCCGGCGTGGAGCAAACCAATACCATGACGACGATTGCCGCTCAAACCAGCCATGCTCTAGCCTCAGTTTCCATATCGCCGGCGGACGCCAAAGCCAGCACGGCAGGACACCAAGTCGCTTTGGAAGAGGGGAAGAATATAATTACCATCGCTGTGACCGCGCCGAACCGGAGTAGCCGCACTTACACGGTGATTGTCCGCCGCGCTCGGGCGGGCGACGCTTCGTTGCGCTCTTTGGCTTTGAGCGGCGTTCCCATCCCCTTCTCCAGCAATACGAACGACTACACGGCGCAGGTGAGCCATTCCACGCTTTCTACAACAATATCGGCCATCGCCAACGATCCTGAGGCTAGCGTAGGGATTGTGCCGGCGGACGCCAAAGCCAGCACGGCAGGACACCAAATCGCTTTGGAAGAGGGGAAGAATACGATTGTCGTGACCGGGATCGCGCCCAACGGCAACTCCCGCGCTTATACCATTGCCATCCACCGCGCCTTCTCCAGCGATGTGAGTTTGGGTTCGTTAGGATTGAGCCCGGTTCTTACCTTTGGGCGAGTTGCAGGAAGGCCTACTCGCTACACGGCCACGGTAGCGGCGGCGACCGATTCGGTCACCTTGACGGCCGCGGCCAAGGAGAACAAGGCGCAGGTAGTGATTTGGGGAGAGGATGCGGATGTCAATGCGGCCGGCCATCAAGTAGTCTTGGCCGAAGGAGAGAACACCATTGCGCTGGCGGTGATTGCGGCGGACAAAAGCGTGGAAACCTACACCATCATTGTGAGGCGGCCGGCGTCCCCGTTGTCCGGCCAAGCGCAACAACATTTTCAGGCGGAGAGCGTTAAGAGGGAGGCGCGGGCGGCGTTTTCTGAGGGCGTTCGTTTTGTGTTTGTGAGGCCGCTGGCAGCGTTAGAAGAAGACTTGGCAGTGGAGGCGAGTTCCAGTTTGGGAGCGGGAGCCAAGTGGCGTCTTCTGCGAGAGGGAGAAGAATATAACTTGGCTTGGGAAGACAAACAAGACGGCACCGCGCAAGTGACAATCACCCTGCCCCATGCCAACGCCAAACAATCCTTCCTCCGCTGGAAGCCGACAAACTAGCCAAGCTTGCCAAAAGAATGCCCAAGCCCCCTGCTTCTCGGGGCGGAGAGCGGAGGATAGGCGGATTCTTCCTTTTGCTTTGTTTTCGTTGTCGTCTGCGCACAAGAGGAAAGGGAGAAGAAACTGCGGAATCGGCGGCTGTGTCGGAAATGCCTTGGCCCTAGCGGGACGGCGTAAGGTTTTCTGGGGAGTTTCTTTTCAAGAATCCTCGGGCACGGCTCATGGTTGTGACTCTGTGGGATGCTTGTTGCTGTTCGGCGAATTTTACCATGAGCGATTCGTAAGGGGTTCCGCGTCCATACTTTCTGAATTCGTAGATGATCTTGCCTGCCAGAATTTGCTGTTTTTTGGGTTTGCGGAAGGATTGGTTGTCTGGGTGGACGGCGTCGATCATTTGTTCTGTGATTTTTTTTGCGATGCGCGGGCGGCGTCTTGCAATGCGTCCGAGGCTTTTGATGGCATTGGCCGCGCTTTTTATGGATTCATCTTGGAACATGTCGAAGATTTTGGGGAGGAATTTGCGAGTTTGGTCGGGGGTGGACACGGCGGAGAGGTAGCTCAGTGCTAGGGCGGCGTTCCATGCGATCACTTTGTCGTGGGGAGAGATGTCGGTCATGGTCAGGAGAGAGGTTAATTGGGGGATGGCAAAGGCGCATGTTTGCGGGTCAGATTTGGCGGCGCGAACGAGGAATTTGGCGGCGCGGCTTTTGATTTCTATTGAATCCGAATCCAAAAGGCGGAGGGCGGATTTTAGGATCGGTTGTTTGTCTCCCTCCCAGTTTACAAAAGCATCGAGGAGAGGTTTTTTCCGGTCTGCTAGATATTCTGAAAGCAGTTCGTCTACTGGATTGGCTGCTTCGTTGGCTTTGTTGGTTTCTTTTGCAGGCATTTGGAAGTGGAATTTGTTGAGGTTGTTAGAATTTGTCAAAGCTATTTTTGCCGCCTTGTTGGATAAAGCGGTCGTACCAAGGCTGGTTGTGAGGCAAAGGATTGCCGCGACGCGTCCAACCGTCTCGGCGACGTTCTTCGGGCATGACGTCTTGGGTAGCGGCGCGCCAGTTGTCTAGCTTTGCCCGAAGTTGGTCGAGGATGCGCCGATAGTTGGGGTCGTCCACAAGGTTCCCAAGTTCGAAGGGATCGGCGGCGAGGTCGTAGAGTTCTTCAAAGGGGCGTTCGGGACGGAACAGAAAGGATTGGGCGGCGGTGAGTTTGCCGGCGCTTCGAGATTCGAGCATGCCGCGCCATGTGATGCTGTTGATGGAGTCGACCGAGTTCCATAAGGGCGTGTCCCAGTAGTAATTTCGAATGAGTTTGAATTGCTGGTTGCGGACAGCTCGCGTGAATTTTTCAAAGTCGTGCCAGTTGGCTTCGGCGAAAATCTCGGTTCGGAGTTGTTTGTTGGGATCTTGCAGCATGGGGGTGATGTCGATGCCTTGCATTGTGTTTTGAGGGAGGTTGGCGATGGAGAGCAAAGTTGGAGCCAGATCGACGCTGCTTACCAAGCCGGATTGAACGCTGGCTTCTGGGACAACACCCGGCCAACGGATGATGAGCGGCGTGTGAATGCCGGAGTCGTAAAGCGTGCATTTGGCGCGGGGAAAGGGCATGCCGTTGTCGCTCAGGTAGAGGATGATGGTGTTATCCAGCACGTCTTGGCGTTCCAGTTCGCGGCGGATGAGGCCGATGTGTCGGTCAAAGCGCGACACTTCGTCGTAGTAAAGGACGAGTTCGCGGCGAATGTCTGGGTGGTCGGGAAGGTAAGGAGGAATGCGGACGGTTTCGGGCGAGTGAGGCGGTTCTGAGGCGCCGGGTGTGTAGCCGCGATGGGGATCGCTTGAAGCCAGCCAGAAGAAGAATGGTTTGGAGGCGTCTCGTTGGCGAAGCGCTTGGATGGATCGTTTTGCCATTTCGGTTGCCGGGCATTCGTCGACGTGGTTCCAGTGGCGTTTTTCAGCGGCGCCCAAGTGCCATTTGCCGACCGCGGCGCAGTAATAACCGGCGTTTTTCAAATATCGGGCCAAGGTGTATTGCTCGGCCGGCAGTGGCTGATGAAGGTCTTCGGCGCCCGTGTTGTGAGGGTAGCGGCCCGTCAAAATGCTGCATCGGCTGGGAGAACAGGAAGAAATGGTAAGAAAGGCCTGAGTAAAACGCATTCCTTCGCTGGCGAGTTGATCGATATTGGGCGTTCGAATGCGGTCGTTGCCGTAGCAGCCGAGGTCATTTTCTCCGTGGTCGTCGGCGATGAAGACGAGAAAGTTTGGCGGGCTGGAAGGTTGCATTTGGTTTTGCGCTTTTGCGTTGAGGGCGTTTTGGATTGCTTGGGCCACTTGTCCGGCCAATTGCTCGGATCCGGACGGAGTGAAGTGAACGTTCTCCGGTTTTTGAATGGCGGCCAACCGCTCTTTGGCGAAGGAGTGGAGGTCATTCACGGCGACTTGATGCGCGCGCATGATTCGTTCGGCGGCGAGGTTGTAGATGGCACCGTCGCCGGGTTTTCTGAGTGGTTGGAGATTTCCGTGCGGCACGGGCGTGGTATGCGCCCAGATAAGCGCGGCACCGGTTTGACGAAGTTGGGAAACCAGTTTGTCGAGGTTTTGCTCATAGTCGTATAGAGACACCTGCCGTTTTCCCTCCGCCGTGAACTTGAGATCGTGCAAGCCCCAGTTGAAGTGGATCACGTCCCAGTTTCGGCCGTTCAGCCATTGATCCAGCTTTTCCAGCCCGCGCGTTGTGGGGCCGCCGTTTTCGGGAATCCGATGCACGTTGGCTTTGCCGTCAAGGAATCGGCGCACCGGCAATGTGTAACCGATGGAAATGGAATCGCCGATCAAAAGCACGTTCGGCAAGCGAGGGTCGTCTTGGACGGGGGCAAAGGGCGAGGATTGATTTTGCGAAAGAACAGACGTCGTCAGGAAAAGAATTCCCGACGCCCCGATGGGAAAAGCCTTCAGCAACGATTGCATGGGCAGACAAAAATAAAGGCCATCGCGCTCATAAGCAATCTTTCTTTGCCCGCCGGTTTTTTTATTTTTGCTTTCTGAGGAACGGTTTTTGGGATTGCGCTTTGCCACACGCCGCAAAAAAAAGCCGCCGGGGGGGAAAGCCCGACGGTTTGAAAAAAGAAAACAGCACAAACTCGAACTTGTTTAGGGACTGTCGCCAGAGGATTCTTCAGGTTCGGCTCGCTGTTGCGCGTGATATTTTGCCCACTCTTCCATAAACTCCATCTCGCGCTTTTCTAGACGCTCGCTCTCAGCTATGTTTTTGTTCATTTGCTCTTCACTAACGAATTCAACGCCGTACAAGTTTTTCAACCGATCTTGTTGTTTCGGATCATGCATTAGTTTGATCTGACGCATCGGATCAATGCCCATCTCCAATCGAGCCATGAAAACCGAAAAACCGGTGCGGGAAAGAATGTCGTCGAGAACTTGTTTTCCAAACTCTTTTTCAATCCGATCCCGGAATGTTTTGGCTATTCGTCTCTGCTCATCTGAATCTATCTGAAAATCCTCCGGCAAATAACGCGCGTACTGCCTTTCCCCTCGAAAAAGAGGGTAGCCGTGCATTTGCTGATTGAACTCATCCGCTAGTTCGCGGAACTCGGAGACGCGTTCTTCGCTAATGCCGTTGGCGGTCAATATTTTCCATGTGTCATAATAGTGTGTTTCCGGTTCACGAACTTCTCCATAGAACCGAAATCGTTCTTCTCCCAATTGCCCTTGAAGTTGTTCATTCAATTTTTTTGTTTCCTCAATGAGCCACGTTCTTCCATCAATTGAGAAGTACTCGTCTTCGGACATGGATTTCTTGAGTTTTTTGAACTCGGTTTCGTATTGAGCGATGAACTGGAATTCCTCAGGCTTGGGATGAAAAGGTCTCAGCAATTCGGAGAGCAATATTGTCCCCTCGTGAATTGTTGTTGTTTCGGGGTCGTACCAGTGGGCTTTGTTGGACAAATCATAAACGGGAGGCTTGGATGTTGGCTTGTCCGTTGTCCTTTGCTCTGTTGGCGAATCTTGCTGTTCAACACCAGATTCTTGCTGTTTGTCGGCAGTCTTCGGCGTGCTTTCTTTGGCAAGGAAAGTCTTGTCCACCAGCCAGATTAGCGAGACGGCAACCATCCCAGCGGCGATAATCAAAATTGGCTTTTTCATGGTTTAATTCTCCTCTTATTCATCGTCATCGTCCGGAGTTGGCACATATCGAGCCTCTACTGAATAATAAGTAAGATAGCCGTTTGACGGCATACTCAAGTTGCTTGGCACACAAGGGGAAACTGAAGTAGAGGGGCCGGGATAAGCAGAAATTCTCCCTGCTTCACAATACCCTATGAGGTCATCAAATTCAGATTCGACAGTAAAACCAAAGGCGTTTATTGCGCCAAAGCGTACGCTAAATTCGAAGGGACCTCCTTCCATACGCTGAGTTTCATGGAAATAGACATTATTTTTCCACTTTTCGATGAATTTTTGTTTATTCAGTAGGTTAGTAATTATGGTTGTCATCTCTCCAACCTTGGTGTGATAAACCAAGTTAACATTATGTCGTCCACCTCGCACAGTACGTTGGTGTTGGTTGCGCCATCCAGAAAAATGAGTAGTGACTGTTACAGTAGACTTCTTCCCATTTAATGACAAAAAATGAGTGGTTGTTATGGCCTCCTTAATAATACCGATAGGCCCCACTGACCTGTAATAATGTTTTGTTGCAGTTCCCACAACACCGGTATCAGAAGGCTTAACGTACTGTGAATAAAGCGCGCTCTTTGGTATGTACGGTTCCACAGTGGGAACTCTTCTTTGTCCAAGAAAGGGGATTTTTACAAGAATGTGAGTGATTTTGCTGTAGTAATGTTCCTCGTATTCAGGAAGCCAAACACTCCTGGGAACCGCCATCCCTTGGTTTTGGACGGCGAAGATGCCGGCGAGAAGCGCGAGAATGATTGCGCTGGTGAGGCGGGCTTTCTTCGGCGGTTCAGGCTGAATTCGGACAAAGACAGCGGCAGCCGCAGCGGAGGCCATTTTCTTGGACTCTGAAACGGCGGCGGCAACTTGGGAGGCAACGGCCGCCGCTTTCTCCATTTTGGACTTCAAAAACGATGCGGCGGCGTCCACGCCAACCGCGAGGATGGCGAAGAGACCGATGCGGTTCAGCGGGGATTTCTTCTCCGTTTGGCCATTTTCCGTTGTTTGCGATGCAGGTTGCATGGCGTTGTTTTGGACATTCTTGACCGTTCCATTGGAGTCGTCAAGCGGTTTCGAGTAAAATGCTACTTTCTTCATGTCGAGTTGCGTATCTAATCTATTTTGTATTCTCCGATTTGGTCGGCGCCTTTGGAAAACCTCTTCCCGCGCCAGGCCGATTGGTAATCACTCAGCAGGGTAAAATTGCGAGAAACTCCGCCTGTTTGCCGAATCCAACAGGGAAAGAAGCATGCGACTCTCCCGAAACACTGTCATGAACTGTGCTATTCAGCGGGAGACCCGAATCGAACGAACCACCCGCTGGATTGTTCTGGACGCAAGAAAATCACAAAACAACCTTGATCGCAAGCTTTTTTTTTTTTCTTTTCTTAACTTTTTTGCCTCTTTTCGTCTTTTTTTGGATGCAGAGGCGCCCTTTTTTCAGTTTTTTGTTGGCGGCGGGCGGTTTGTTTTTGGTTTTTGGAGCGTTTTGCAACGACTCATTGATGGTTTTGTCTGGTTGGCGGCCATCGTCTTTTTTATGTAAGATTTTGCGACGTTTTTTGGGATGGAAAAGTGTCGGCAAAACTTATTATGTTGGTGCGGTGTTTTGGGAGGGAGAATGTATAAGATTTTAGTTGGATTGATTGTTGTCGCCGTGGTTGCGCTTTTGGCGATTCGGATGATGCCGCGTTCCAAGCCGCCAGCGGAGGAAGTTTCTACGCCAATAAAAACGCAAGAGGAGGCAACGGCACCGCAAGATTCGGTAAGGCAAGCAGAGGGGGATGATTCTCGGTTTCGGGAGTGGATTATGGGAAATGCGGGAGCGAGGGCGCGAAGCGAAGTGGGTTTGCGGGAGTTTGCGCGGCGGGCGGATCCGAGCGGTTTTTCGTATCGTGAGTTGGAAAGATTGTTGGATGTTTTGGCGGAGGATGCGGCGGAGGGTTTGGCTTTGATGGATCGGATTTTGGAAGAGCCCGATTCTCGCTGGAAGCCAATGGAAAGGGAGCGTTTGCTGCGGCGGGCGGGCGCGTTGGTGGCGGAGGCGGATTTTGAAGGTTTGGCCGAACGTCTGGAATCGTTGGGAACTTTGGATGAGCGTTCGTTTTTTGTGCAGGGCGCGGCGGAGGCTTTGGCAAAGCGCGGTGTTGGCGAGAGTTTGGCTTGGGCGGAAACTTTGGAGGCGGAGTTACGGGTGTCGGCTTTTTACGGTGTGGGCAGGGCTTGGGCACAAACAGAGGCGGAAGAAGCAATTGAGTGGGCGGAGGGTTTGGAAGAGCCGGAAGTTCGGCAACAGGCTTTGCGCGGATTGGCGGCCGGTTGGGGGTTAACGGCGCCGGAGCGGGCTTATGCATATGCGGCCAACGCGCCGGAAGATTTGCGCGGCGGTTTGATTGTGGAGCTGGCCGGCGCCGTTGCTTTGTCGGATCCCAAGCAGGCTTCTCAATGGGCGGTGGAGGGCGGTTTGCTTTCTTCCGTTGGAGACGAACGGCAGAAGGCGATTTTGGAGGAGGGGGTTTTCGAATGGGCGTCGCAAGATTTTGAGGGCGTTTTTGCTTGGTCGGAGAGGATTGCGAGGTCTGACTTGCGCGACGCGGCGATGACTTCGTGGGTGGATTATTGGGCGCAGGAAGAGCCGCAGGAAGCAACGGAGTGGGCGGCGAAGTTTCCCACCAAACGGGCGCGCGCTGATATGCTGGAGCGGGCTTTGGCGCGTTGGTCGCAGGACAATCCCCAGGATGTTGCCGGCTGGTTTGAGACGCGTCCCGTCGACCTCGACGAGCTGGTGCTGTGGAAGCAAACTTTGCGTAGAACCGCCGAAAGCGATTGGATGGCGGCGCGAGATTTGGTGGACGCGATTGCCGAACCCACCTTCAAAAGGATCGGCGAAGAATTAATGCATTCTCTGCCGATTTCGGAATGAGGAGCGGCGGAGGTGAAGACGGGAACGTTCCCAATTGGGACGTTTTGAGGGAGCGAGTGAAGCGGGCTTTTGATCCGCAATTGCTTCGAACTTTGGGTGGACGGTTGCCGGATTTATTGGCGCGACACTTTACGGAGGCGACGGAGGGACGGTTGCCGGTGATGGATTGGCGGTTGCCGGAGGAGAACGTCCGCGAGGCGGCGGAATATCTGGACAAAGGCGGCAAAACAGCGGACGACAAGGCATTGGCCGATGCGTTTGAATCCCTGCTTGAGAAGGCGTTGTCCCGCGGCAATCAACTTCACAATCCGAGATACGTCGGTCATCAAGTGCCGCCGCCGATTCCAATTGCAGCCTGGTTTGACGCTGTTGGCGCGATGACCAATCAGGTGATGGCTGTTTATGAAATGGGGCCTTGGGCGACGGCAATGGAAAAGGCGATGGTCGACCGCTTGGGACGCGCAATCGGCTGGGCAAAAGGAGAGTTTTCCGGGATGATTACGCACGGAGGCTCTTTGGCAAACTTGACGGCCTTGTTGACGGCGAGAAACGTTTACTTCTCAACGGTTTGGAAACAAGGCCTTTGCAAAGAGTCCGCCCCGATGATTCTGGCGCATCAAGACGCGCATTACAGCGTGACGCGGGCGGCGGGCATTTTGGGATTGGGGACGGAGAACGTGGAGCGTATTCCGTCGGACAATCAACGTCGCATGGATGCGGGAGCGTTGCGAGAACAACTTTGCGACTTGCGGCAGGAGAAGCGGACAGTGATGGCCGTAGTCGCCTGCGCTTGCGCGACGCCGATTGGTTCGTTTGATCCGTTGCGGTCTATTGGCCAAGTTTGCCGCGAGTTTGGCGTTTGGCTTCATGTGGATGCGGCGCACGGCGGCTCGGCCTTGTTGAGTCGACGTCATCGGGATTTGGTGGACGGATTGGCGCTGGCGGACAGCGTAGTTTGGGATGCGCACAAAATGCTTTATGTTCCCGGTTTGTGCGCTTTTGTGTTTTATCGCCGGGCCGAGCACGCCGGCGCCGCGTTCCAGCAAAGCGCGGATTATCTTTTTGATCCAGCGGCGCCTCAGCTCGGCGAGTTTGATATGGGACGAAAAACCGTCGAATGCACAAAACGCGCGGCGGCCTTTGGTTTGTGGGGCGTTTGGAGTTTGTTTGGAGAGTCGCTGTTCGCCGATTTGGTGGACATTTCCTTCTCGATGGGCAAAGTCTTTTACGAACTGCTGCGGCAAGCGGAAGACTTTTGCCCGCTACATGTTCCAGAGTGCAACATCGTCGTCTTCCGGCACGTGCCTGCCGCTTTGGCGGAGGCTTCCCAAGAAGTTCTGGGCAATTTTCAACTGCGCTTGCGGCGGCGAGTGGTGGAGAGCGGCCGCTTTTACTTGGTGTCGACGAAGATTGACGGAATCGGCGCTTTGCGAACGACGATCATCAATCCTTTGACGACTCGCGCGCACCTTGTCGAGTTGCTGGAAACTTTGAGGCATGAAGGCAAGGCGCTTTTGGAAGAATTGTCTCAACAAGCGAATTAGCAAGCCTCCGCGCCAATCCACCAACCCACATAAGCCCCAACCACCGCCAAAGCCCGATTTCAAAGCCACTCCAAGCCTAAAACAGCAAAATTCTTACTAACGACCCGCCAAACAAAGCAAAGGCCAAAAAGAAAAGGGACAAACTCGAAAAAGGGAACGCCTGTAAAAAGACCTGATTGAGAGCCGGACAAAAGAGAACGCCCTGCAGAAAGAAAGAAACAAACTATTCACTGGACGATGCCGAAGTTACCGTCATCGCCGGCCACCAGAACGGCAGGCAATCCATCAAGGTGAGAGATGCCCAAGGCCACGAGTTCCGCCTTACCTGCCCGTCCAATTTGGAGATTGTCGACATCGTCACCTACCAGTTCAACGGCAGAACGAAGAACGGCATTCCCCGACACGCCGCCTTCCTACGAATCCGATGACCGCTTTGACTTTATCCAACGAATCAAAGGTCTCACCGCATCCACAACGCCACGAGCAGGGCAAGCAGCGAAGACAACGAGAAAAGTGAACCCCAAAAGATCCCCTAAAGACCACCCCCTTAATATCGGCGCGGAGCCGATCATAGCTGTCGGCGAGAAGCCGATCCCTTCTTCTGGCGGAGCAACGGTTGATATCCAAGCAAAGTTTGATATCCAAGCATAGGGAAGATAGAGAAGAAAGAGAAGAAGACACAACCACCACCGATACCGAAACCTTGACACCCCCACGACCGTACCGACCACGCAGAGTGAAAGAATAAGAAACAAACCCAAATCAAAAAGCCAATCCATGCCCGGAAGCATAGACGACAGACACCGCGAGTCAATCTTTTGTTTCAATTCTTTTAAGAAAATTTCCAAGCGGAGAATGAAAGCCTCCACCAAGCCCTCGCCAGAGAATCAACCGCTGGGAAGGGCCGTCAAAAGTGAGAATTAAGTGACTAGAGCGGCACACGGTCGGCGGCGATGTTGCCTCAGAAGGTGGAATCTGTTTTTATAGCCCCATTTCGGGCAAAGCTCTTGGAATTTCCTCCAAACGGACGAAATCAGGAAAGCCGCTTCTGCGGGTGAACACAAACGAGATTGCGTGTCTATGGGCACTCACTCATTTTTGATGAGGCTTGCCCGGCTTTTGCGACGCGGTTTGGCCGGCGAGCTTTCCCGCCAGCCGGAGAGCGTGAAATAAGCTGGAGGGCGAAGCCTTGCCCTGCCAAGCGATGTCCAGCGCCGTGCCGTGATCCACGCTGGTGCGAACAATCGGGAGGCCAAGCGTAACGTTCACGGCGGAGTCAAAGGCCAGTGCCTTGATTGGAATGTGTCCTTGATCGTGATACATGCAAACCACCGCGTCGACGGCCTTGCGCCTGCTTGGCAAAAAAGCGGTGTCCGGCGGCAAAGGCCCTTCCACTTCCAAGCCTTCTCGCCGGGCGGCTTCTACGGCCGGAAGAATGATCCGCTCTTCTTCGCCGTTCCCAAACAAACCGTGCTCGCCGGCGTGCGGGTTTAGTCCGCAAACGGCCACCTTGGCCTTTCTTCCGCGCATGCGTTCCATGCCCTCAGCCGAAAGCCGAATGACTTCCAGCACTCGCCGGGAAGTAAGAAGCTGAGTCACCTCGGCGTAGCCGGCGTGCGTAGTGACAAAGGCACAGGTCAATTCTTCTGAATACTGCATCATACACCATCGCTTTGCCCTCGTGCGGTGCGCAAAAATTTCCGTATGTCCCGGAAACTCGACGCCCGCCTGCCTCAGTGCCTCTTTATTGAGCGGCGCCGTGACGACGGCATCCACTTGGCCGGACAAAGCGGCGTCTATGCCTTGCTGCACGAACGTATAGCCGGCGGCGCCGGTGTTGGCGTCTGCTTGTCCCGGCCGAAAGGCTTTGATGTCCAAGCCGGGAACGTCCACGACGACGGCTTGGCGGCAACGCTCCATCGAGGCAAAATCGCCAATTGAAACAACGGGCACTGCCAACTTCCCTCCCAACTGCGCTGCGCATCGGCGAAGAACTTCGGCGTCTCCAAAAACCGCAGGAACGCAGTGCGCGGCGACTTCCGGGCTGTTCATAGCGTGGAGACAAATTTCAGGACCCACCCCCGCCGGATCGCCCATTGTAATTGCTAAAATTGCTTTGCTCATTGCCTCCAAAATGCCAATAATTCAAAAATTGGCTAGGCAACGACTTTAGCCATGTCTGCTGGCTGGATTTTGTCCACTTCTCTTCGTTCATCTCCTTTTCCGTCTAGGATTCGGCTGGCGCAGGAGATGGGGTACCATTCGGTGGCCGGGTTTTCGGCTAGGTTGTGTTGGTGTCGTTTTAGAGGGGATTGATGGTGAGAATCAGTTGCACGTGGCTTTGTTCCAGAGAAACAAAAAGAGAAGAAAGCGCCGACACAACTCGCAAGCAGGCCGGTCAACATTTTGATGGTAGTGGAGTTTCCAGCGCCGTTGGGTCCGAGAAATCCATACATAAGCAAGCTACGCAAGATAGTAACGTATAGATTTTGCCGTTTTTCCACCTAACTTGTCAACCAACAAAACTCCCCTAATTCGCAGATTTTTCCTCAGCAGATTGTCCTCTGCTCTCTGGTCTTTCCAAAATCTCAACTTCAGAGTTCTTGATTCATTTTCAGCAATGGAAAGCCAAAAGCAAAAAAATCCCGTTTCCAAACTTTTGGAAACGGGACGCTTTCTCTGGCGTTATGACTGCTCTTGCTTGCTTGCCTAACCGCGAACTGACAACCCCCAATCCGCAACAAACCCCAAACAAACCCCTTACGCAACAACAACCGCCGCCGCTTGTCGTTTCTTCTGCAGCTGACGACGCACAACCACAAACCCCAACGCAAACAACCCAAACACCAACGCATATTCCTCAGGCTCCGGGATCACCGTCCCCCGATGAAACCGAACCACAACCGACCCATCCGACCCCGCCGCAAAACGAGGCCCCCCTGTCCCCCCCGTCCCCAAGTTATTGAAACTAAAAGCCGTCCCATCCGTATCCCCCAAATAGAAATCGCTAAACGGCTTCGCCAATATCCCCGCCCCGCTCCATGCCGATGTCCCACTGGCATCATAGCGGAAGGAAGCTCCACTCACCCGAATGCCCAACTCATCCCGATTCGTCGCCCCAGTGCCCGGATCATCGTTCAAAAACAACGACGTGATGGCGCTCGTCCGCGCCACCGAGTTCGTCGTTATCGAAAGCGTCGGATCCGTCACCGTCGTCGTGTTCGTCAGCACATTGGCCACATACCACCGATCCCGCGACGTCTGCGCATCCAAACTAGTGACCGAAGAGAGCGAACTGATCACATTGCTAGGCGGATTGGCGACGTAAAGAGCGCCATCATTCCCCGTCACTTCCCAACTATCCCGCCGAGCGAAGTTCGCGTTCCCCGCAACCTCCGTGCGAACGCTCCATAACTGCGCCGTCGTCGATGAACCGCTAAACACCCACAGCGTGTTGTTGGCGTTGTCCCGGCTCTGATACACATCAATGTACAACTGCGCCTGCGCCCGCTCCCCAAGAACCAACGCCAAGAACGCCACTACCGCAACCGCCCTCAAAAAAGAGCGACCGCTCCCCACTCCCAACAAAACGAATTTTCTCATAGCTCTAACCTTTCTTCGTATCTGCTCAAATAAACAATAATAACCGATAACCGCAAAAACTCTCTAACTCTCTAACCAACCAAACCCCAACGCAAGCTTTTTCTTCTTCCTCGCATCGCGACCCGTTCCCCCCCAATATCCCCGCCCCCTCCAACCTATGTCAAACAAAAAACAACCAATCTCAAATCGTTGTTGTGAATTTGGGCTCCGATGCTTTTGCGGACGCCATCCGTGCCGGTGTTTGAGACCGGAAGAGAAGCGCTCCACATTTGCATTTCGAAACGAAACATGACGACAAATTGACAAAAAGAAACAAGACGTCAACAAAAAAGTAACTTTTTTTTCAAAATAATGCATAATTTTTGCCGATTCTTTTGATTTTGTCGAGTTTTTAGGGAAAAGAGAGAGAATTTGTTTTTCTTTTTAGGGATTTCTTTGGGGTTTTTGGATGACATTGGCAACGGGGTTTTTTAAAGTGTGGATGTTCGTCGGTTCAAGGATTTGTGTTTTTTTGTGTTTGTGAGGGGAGGGTTGAGTTGTCGGGAGCGGTCGGGATGAGGATTTTTAGGAGAAAACAGCGGGGCGCAGGCAAGGGGAAAAAGGGAGAAGAGCGGCGGTTCAGCGCGGGTTGGGCGGCCGTGTTGGTAGGGTTGGCTTTGTTTTTTTCGGCGGGTTGCGCGCCTTCTTCTCTTCCTAAGCCGAATTTTATTCCTGGGGCGTGGCCGAGGAAGGATTTTGTTCTTTCTTGTTTTGCGGAGGCAGGAGGGGAGACGGATGCCGTTTGCCGTTTGGTGGCGGAATTGATGGCGGCTGAGTTGGGCAAGCCGGTGAGTGTTACGAATCGCGCGGGCAATCAAGGCGGGGATGCGGTGAACTTCGTGGCGGCTCAAAAGCGCGATGGTTATCATTGGGGAGGTTTTTCCGGGACGATGTTGACGGCCAGCGTGTTGGGGTTTACGGAAACGTCTGCTGCAAATTGGACTTTTTTCTTGGTTGCCAGCGATCCTGGCGTTCTTTCGGTGCCTCAGGATTCTGAGTATCGAAGTTTGGAGGAACTGGTGAAGGCGGCCAAAGTCTCTTCGCGGAGGGTAAAAGTGGCCGTTTCGTCGCCCGGCAGTTTGTGGCATGTGAAGTTGTTGGCGCTTCAATCTGCCGCGGATGTGGAATTTCGGCATGCGCATTACGGCGACGGGGATGGGGCTTTTGGATTGGAGGCGTTTTCTTCCGGCGAGGCGGATGCGGTGTTCTCTTCTGTTTCGGAGCAGGCGGAGCGGATTTGGAAGGGGGCGTTGCGGCCTTTGGCGGTTCTGGAGGCGGAGGGTTTTGAGATTTCTGGGTATGGGATTGTTCCGTCGGCCGCTGATTTGTTTCCAGGCTTGGCTGGGATGCGAGTGCGCCAGTTTTATGGGTTTGCGTTGCCGTCGGACACGGGGGCTGGAATTTTGGAGCGCATTGCCGTTGCGTTTGAGAAGGCGATGGCGAGCGAGGAAGTGAGGTTGTTTTGTCGGCAGAGGGGGCTTATTCCGTTGGGTTGGCATGGGGAAAAGGCGGATCGGCTGGTGCGGGCAATGGAGAGCGTTTGGGTTTGGAAGCTTCGCGATTTGGGGCTGGCGAAGGAGTCTCCCGAAAACTTCGGCATTCTTCGTCCTGAAGCGATGTTTTCGCAATGAGGCAGCGGCGCAAGTAGCAGATGGAAGTTTTTGTCTGTTTTGCAATATGAGCGCTGAATCTTCGTTCATCCCAAGCACCGCTGCGCGCCAATGGCGGTCAAAAGCGCTCATTCGTTTTGCGATAGGCGCGTATTTTGTTTTTTTCGCGTCTTTCGCGGTGGCTTGGTTGTTTCGGTTTCTGGGGTTTGACGAGGAGAATCTCTTTGCGAGGAATTTCCATAGGTTGCTTTTTCACGGCGGTTTGTTGTTTTTTGCGGCGCGGTTTTTGAGGGAACAGGGCTTGAGTTGGCGGGAAGGTTTTGGGATTCGGTGGGGACAATGGCCGTTGTTGGCGTCGCCGGTGATTTTGGCGGCAGTTGTGGGTTGGTTTGGGGCTAATCAATTGGCGAAGGCGTCGGCCTTCCTCATTCAGGAATGGACGGGACGGGAGCCGGAGATGCAGAGGATGGTGCAATTGTTGCGGGAGTCGCCGTCGATTTTTCAACTGCTTTCCATTGCTTTGACGGCTTTGATTGCGGCGCCGGTTGTGGAGGAAATTCTTTTTCGAGGCGTGCTTTATCCTGCTTTGTCGCAGTATTGGGGGAGAACGGTTGGAATTTTGGGAAACTCTGTTTTCTTTGGCGCGATTCATGGGAATGCGATGAGTTTGGTTTCGTTGGTTTTTTTGGGGGCGCTTTGGACACTGCTATACCAACGTACGCAAAATCTTCTGGCGCCGATTGTGGCGCATTCCCTTTTTAATTTGAGCACTTTTGTTCACGTGTTACTAGAGCGGGCATGAACGAGCGGGAAATTGTTGAAATTCTTACCGCCGATTTGCCTTCCAACGAGAACACGTTAATTGGCGCGGGGGATGATTGCGCTGCCGTGCGGTTGCCTGCCGGCAACGTTGGGGAAGAGACTTTGTTGTTGAAGACCGATGCGGTGGTGGAAGGGGTTCATTTTACTCGGAGCGATCCGCCGCGATGCATTGGGCGCAAGGCGTTAGCTCGTTGCCTGAGTGACGTGGCTTCGATGGGCGGGCGTCCCGACAGCGCGTTGGTTTCTTTGGGATTGCCAAGCAACGGGGACGGCGATTTTCTTCGGGAAGTTTATTTGGGATTGCGGGCGTTGGCGGAGAAGTTTGGCGTTGCGGTGGTTGGCGGGGAGACTACCCGATGTCCAGGCGTTTTTTTTCTTTCGGTTACGCTCACCGGTTATGCGGATTCCCAAGGCGGCGTTCGGCGGTCGGGGGCGCGGGTTGGAGATGCGGTTTTTGTTTCTGGGAGGCTTGGAGGTTCGCGAAGCGGCTGGCATTTGGATTTTGAGCCGCGGGTGAACGAAGCGCGTTGGTTGACAAAGCATTTTCGGCCTCACGCCATGATTGACGTGAGCGACGGGCTGGCATCGGATTTGAAGATTCTTTTGCGGGCGAGCAAAGTGGGCGCCTGGATAGAGGAGGCTTTTATTCCGGTGAGCGGCGAGGCCAAGCGCCGCTTTCGCGACCGAGTTTCGGAGAAGCCTCCCTTGCTGGCGGCTCTTACGGACGGCGAGGATTTTGAGCTGTTGTTCACGTTGGCGCCGGAGGATGCGCTTGCCGCAAAAGACGGTTGGCAAGCGCGATTTCCCAAAACGCCGCTGAGTTTAATTGGCCGCGTTGAGGCTGGTTGCCAACTCCGCTTGAAACGAAGCAGCGGCGTTTGTTCCCTTGAGGCTTTGCATGGTTACGATCACTTCCAGAAGCGTTGAGGATACCATTCAAGTGGGAGAGCGTTGGGGGCAGGCCGCTTTTCCCGGTTGGTGGATTGGATTGACCGGGGATCTGGGCGCCGGGAAAACGCACTTGGTGAAAGGCTTGGCCAAAGGTTTGGGAGTTTTGGCCGTCGTTTCTTCTCCTACCTTCGCCTTGATGCACGAGTTAGGCGGCGGACGGCTTCCGCTGTGGCATATTGATCTCTACCGACTAGGCGGGCCGGAAGAAATTTTCCATGCCGGGATTTGGGATTGCTTGGAGGGAAGCAAAGGCGGCGTCGTGGCGGTGGAGTGGATGGATCGTTGCTTCGGCCATTCCAATCCTTTGAATTTTGCGCGGCGGGTCGGAGGCAAACTGCGGCTCGCAAGCCTTTGGATTACCGAGGAAAACGAACGGCAAATCCGTTATGAAGATTTTGGCGATTGACGGATCCTCTCCAATGCGCTCGGCGGCGCTCTGTCGTTGGCAACAAGGCGGGAGACACTTCGAAACGCTCGCGCAGGCAAACGGCGTCTCACAACGTGGAGGGCGATTGGCCTCTTTGGTGAGGGAAGTCCTACAAGAATCGGGCGAGAAACCAGAATCCGTCGACCGAATTGTCGTGGGCGTTGGTCCGGGTTCGACGGCGGGAATTCGTTCTACTCTGGCTTTTGCGCTCGGTTGGAGCGTCGCGTTAAGAACGCCGGCGGTGGGAATTTCAAGCCTCTGGGCATTGGCTTCCCGCGCCAGAGAAAAGCAATTGTTTGGGCAAGTAGCCTGTTTGATTCGCGGTGCTGCCGGCAGAATCTACCGAGCCTCTTTTCAAATTTCTTCGCAACGCATTGCCCAAACGCGTCCGTTGGAGCGGATTCATCCAGATCAACTCCGTTCCATTGTCAACGATTGCCGTTGCATCGTCGGGCCAGAAGCGCCGGAAATTTTGAGCGCTTTTTCTTGCGACGAGAAACAAGTTGCCTTTCCGTCCAACTCTGCTTTTCAAGCAAGCCTCCTTCCCACCGCCGTCGCTCTCGCATGGTTGGCGCATGAAAACTACAAACATCTCATTCAACCACTGGAACCGTTGCATTTGGAATCGCCCAACTTTGTCAAAGCCCCTCTTGCCCGGAGAATTCCCGAGCGATAAGAAAATCTCCGGCCAACTTGCGAAAAAAGAAATGAAGCCCGTTGCCGAATATAGAACTTGGGCGGAAATCGACCTAGGGGCGCTGGCCAACAACCTTCGCTGGATTCGTTATGGAATGGGCGACGGATTCGGCGTGATTACCGTAGTCAAAGCCGACGCCTACGGACACGGACTGCGCCAAATCGCGAGGCACTTGATGCAAAGCGGAACCGACGCGCTGGGAGTCGCCAACCTAGCAGAAGCCGCCGCCGTGCGAACCATAGGCCGAGGTTGGCCCATTCTCATGCTGGGCGCCTGCTACGGGAAGGCGGAGTTTGAAGAATTGTGCGAAAACGACGTAACCGCCACCATCTCCGGCGAAGGCGAAGCAAGCGAACTCTCCGCAATTGCATGCCGGCGCGGAAAACAAGTTCCCGTGCATCTGAAAATCGATACGGGAATGAGCCGTCTTGGCGTGGCGCCCGAATTCAGCCTCCGCCTCGCCCAACGCCTCGCCGCCCTTCCCGGCTTGCGCCTTGACGGAGTGTTTACCCACCTTTCCTCTGCCGAAGACGATGAGGCGTTCACCCGCAAACAAGTCCAACAATTTCAGCACTGCGTCCGCTTGCTCCGTCAAAACGGCTTAGCCGTCCGCCAAGTGCATATAATGAATAGCGGGGGAATCGCCTACAGCACTGCACCTTTTGGCAACATGGTGCGACCGGGACTGTTAGTTTACGGAATCATTCCCCCCGGCAAACGCCGAATTACAATCCAATGGGCCCAAAGACTCCAACCCACTCTATCTCTAAGAACCAAAGTCGGATTAGTCAAAACAATCGGGCCAAAAACCTCGGTCAGCTACGGCCAAAAATTCATCAGCGCCGACACTCGCAAAATCGCCACAATCTGCGCCGGTTACGGCGACGGCCTTTTGCGAGCCGGAAGCGGCCGTCTTTATATGTTAATACGAGGCCGGAAATGCCCCGTTCTAGGCAATATAACGATGGACCAAACAATGCTCGACGTAACCGGAATTCCCGAAATTCAGCGAGGCGACGAAGTCGTAATCCTCGGCAAACAAGGCAAAGAAACCATCACCGCATCAGAAGCGGCCGCCTGTTGTGATACTATTCCTTGGGAA
Organism: Limisphaerales bacterium; assembly: GCA_965203425.1. GTDB lineage: Bacteria > Verrucomicrobiota > Verrucomicrobiia > Limisphaerales > AAA164-E04 > UBA2970. The sequence goes on from OZ241891.1 coordinate 3,557,391, forward strand.
ATTTTGACCTCCATCACCCAACGAGTTCCTCGCATCTACCAAGGCGTATCCGTGTAAGCAAAACAAACATTCAATGATTGACCATTGCAAAACAACCTTTACCTATCTTACTTAGAACAATCTAAATTCGCTATAAGAAAAACCGAAAACTCTCTATTTTCTCAACACAACAACAACTCGATATACGCCCGCCTTCCCTTGTTTGGCGCTTTACATAAGTATTCTACGCCGACATATAAGGGATTTCTAAACGACGCCTTTCTTCCCAGCAACAGATCCCAACAGAGGAGGCAACACGGCCTTATCACAACTTTCCCAACATGGGAAATGTCGGACGCCGCTTCCGGGTTGTCGCGCCGATTGTATTTTTTAAGATTATATTAGAATTTCTCAAAAACTATGCGGAATCAAAACTAAAACTTCCTATTAGAAGAAAAACAACATGCAAAGGCGACTGTTCATACACGGCTGGATCCAGCAACAGCGCAGGCTTATTTCTTTCTATAAGTGAAGAAGGCTTCGGGTCGTGAAGATCGGTATCCAAGCGACGAACCGGAGACAGCGTCTTTGCTTGTAAGGAAAGCGGACTTTCTAGTTCATCCCGATCCTCTCCTTTTCTTCGGCAGGAATGTAAACTTTGCTTCCGAATTCACTACCAAGCTGAGTCATTTAGTTCCGTCTTTTTTTCGACGGCCAAGCGAGGTCGCAAGCCAAACCCAAACCGCAATCCTCCGCACTCCGAAGCGGAATAATAAAAACTCGCCATTCCTTCTCATTCCTTTCTTGGAAACCAATTTTCCCCATCGTAGAAGCGGGAGGAAGGCAAAAGGGATGAGAACGAATGCGATGGAATCCGTTTGGCAACCGCTTCCTCGTCGCTCTGGTCTCTGCCGGACGTTGACTACAAATTGGGGTTGACAAGGCGAAGGATTCGGGAGAAAGATTGCGGGATGGGAGTATTGGATGGCCAAATTGCCATCGTGACCGGAGCGGGACGCGGTTTGGGCAACGCAATTGCGTTGCGGTTGGCAGCGGCAGGCGCGGACGTGGTTTGCGTGTCGCGGAGCTCGAAAAATGCCGAGAAAGCAACGCAATCCGTGAAGGCACTGGGCAGGAAGGCCTGGCCGATTGCGTTGGATATTGCTGACGCGTCCGCCATCGAATCCGGCGTCCAAACGATTTTGGAAACGATTGAGCAAGTGGACGTCTTGGTGAACAATGCGGGAGTGACTCGCGACGGCCTGCTGATGCGGATGAGCGAGGAAGATTGGGACGCGGTATTGAACACCAATCTCAAAGGATCTTTTTTATTGATCCAAGCGTTTGCCCGGCTTTTCATGAAACAGCGAAAGGGGCGCATCATCAATATTGGTTCGGTAGTCGGTTTGACTGGCAACGCGGGACAGACGAATTATGCGGCCAGCAAGGCCGGATTAGTCGGCATGACGAAGTCCGTCGCCCGAGAGCTAGCAACCCGAGGAGTGACGGCAAACGTGATTGCTCCCGGATTTATTCAAACAGACATGACCGCAAAGTTGAACGAGAAGCAACGGGCGGCGATTTTGGCCGGCATCCCCATGGGGTTCATGGGAAAAGCGGAAGACGTCGCCCAAGCCGCTTTATTCCTTGCCGGACCCGGCGGGCGATATATTACCGGCCAGGTATTGACTGTGGACGGAGGCTTGGGAATGTAGTCGGCCTCGCGAATTGCCGAATGAGAAACAAGAATTTGAGAAAACTACCGGCTGCTGTCTTCCGGGCAATTGTTTTTTATGGAAATCAACACTTGACGACTCCGCTTAATTTGATAATTATCCCTCTTTGACAAATCGAAAACTTAGAAACTCATGGCTACTGAAAAATCGACCGAACAACGCGTGAAGGACATCATCGTGGAGCAATTAGGCGTCAACGCTGACCAAGTCACCCTCGAATCCAAATTTATCGAAGACTTGGGGGCGGATTCCTTGGACACGGTGGAACTGGTGATGGCACTGGAAGAAGAATTCGGACAGGAAATCCCTGACGAAGAAGCCGAAAAGCTCCAAAGCGTCGGCGACGTAATCAAACACATCGAAGAAAACAAAAACAAATAAACGCGATTCCAGTCCAGCCAAGGCGCCGCCGCACTATATACAACCGGCGATGCCCTTTTTGACTTATGGACACAAATTTAGAGCATCGCCGAGTCGTCATCACCGGTTTGGGCGTAGCCAGCTCCTTAGGCGACTCCATCGACGGCTTCTGGAAGCGAATTATTGCCGGCGACTGCGGCATCGTCCCCATCACCGCCTTCGACGTTCGCCAATACGGATGCCGTATTGCCGCTCAAATCAATCAACTGGACGTGTCTCCGGCCTTCCCCAATCCCAAAGAAATTCGCCGCACCGACCGCTACGCCCAATTCGGCGTCTTCGCCGGATTCCGGGCAATCCAAGACGCTGGAATCAACCTGAAGCAAACAAACTTGGACGAATTCGGCGTGTTCGTGGGATCGGGAATCGGCGGACTCCAAACCATCGAACGACAACATCAAATCCTCCTGGAAAAAGGACCGAACCGCCTCTCCCCCTTCTTGATCCCCATGCAAATTCTCAACATGGCTTCTGGCCTTCTCTCCATGTATCATGGACTGCGAGGCCCCAACCTAGCTACCTGCTCCGCCTGCGCTACCTCCGGCCATGCCGTCGGCGAAGCCTGGCGAACAATCAAAATGGGGGACGCCAACTTGATGTTAGCCGGCGGCGCTGAAGCAGCAATCACGCCCATCGGGATTGGAGGATTCTCCGCCATGAAAGCCATGAGCACCCGAAACAACGACCCAAAACATTCCTCCCGCCCCTTTGACCGAGAACGAGACGGATTCGTCATGGGAGAAGGCGCCGCCATTCTCTTGCTGGAAGAACTAAAACACGCCCAAGCGCGAAGTGCCAAAATCTACTGCGAGATTCGCGGCTACGGCAACACCGCCGACGCCTATCACATGACCGCCCCCGATCCTCAAGGCATCGGCGCCGCCCGTTGCATGAAAATGGCGCTTCGCTCCGCCCGCCTCCACCCAGAAGACATCGGCTACCTCAACGCCCACGGCACATCAACACCGCAGGGAGACATTTGCGAAACTGCAGCGATTCAAAACGTGTTCGGAGAACACGCCAAACAACTAGCCGTCAGCTCTACCAAAGGCGCCACCGGCCACATGCTCGGCGCCGCAGGCTCCATCGAACTAGCCATTTGCGCCAAAGCCATCCAAACAAGAATCCTGCCCCCCACAATCAACTACCAATACCCCGACCCCAAATGCCCCCTCGACTACATCCCCAACGAAGCCCGAGAAGCCAAAATCAACGCCGCCCTCAGCAACTCCTTCGGCTTCGGCGGCCATAACACCAGCCTGATCGTCACCCGCTTCAATAACTAAGCAAACCCAATAACACGCGCCTCTTACATTCTCACCCCTCCTTGCAAAAGAATCGCCAGTTTTCAAAGTTGCGAATTGTTTGCATCTCGTAATCAGCAGCTAGTAGCTTAGAATAAAAAGAACAAGTGGAATGGTTTGCGAACCATTGTTTCTTCAGAGTTGAAACATCAATCGCTCCCATTCGCAAATCCCATGTCGCGACCATTCTTAACATAAACACGCAACCCCTCTGCGGCTAACCACAAAACAAAAGGCCGCCGAGACGAATCTCGACGGCTCACAACCCAAAGCCAAACAAAAACTCGCTATTCGGCCTCCGTTTCTTTGTCCGTTTCCGCTAAGAATTCCTCTTGCAAAATGCGAAGATTCTCTTCCCTTTGTCCAAGGTAAGTATTCAACTCCGCATTTTTCCGATCTACCGAATCCTTTCTGCGCCAATCCGTGATGACCATTGATTCCGCACACCGCCGAATTATCTGCTTGAGAAAACTTGACATCTCGCCTTCCTGCACGCCGGAAATCGACAGCAATTTTGCGCACGCATTTTTCACATCAACGTCAAACCTTTGCTTCTCGGATGGTTTCAAAGACGTTTTGAATGCGTTTTCTTGCTTGAAAAGCTGTTCGACAAGTTGCCTATCGCTTGCCTTCACATGCTCCAAAATCACGGACTGATGCTCTTCGTCGCTCAGTGATTCTAAAGCCAATGAAGAATGAGCAACCGGTTGCGGACGTTTCTTTGGCTTGGATTCCTTAATCTTTACCTTTTCAACCAACGGCGCCGATGCTGGCAAACGATTCTTGGGTTCTTCCAAGTCGGCGATTCGCTCCTTCTTTTCCTCACGATCTCCGCCAAAAGGATACTCCCAACCGAAGAAGGAAACTGCACCTCCAAACAACATTACCGCCATCGGCACCCAGATCCCCGGAACTCCAAACACCTTTTTTGTTGAACTCATGTCTTGCATCTCCTTTCTGGTTTAGTACTGGCTTACTCGCTCCAAGCAGAGCCGCAAATCCTCGTCAATCAAAGCGATGGCGCTTTCATGCCGGGATACTTCGTTGGGAATCAAGCGATCATCGTAGAGCGCTTTGATTTTGTCCTCTCTATCTTCCAACCTCTCGGCTGCAAGTTCGTTTTGGTCGTTGAAGGATTCTCTTGCGGCATCCACTTTTCTGCTGAATTCCACATTCGCTCTTGTCACTAGGGACAAGTAAGTGGCAGCGCAGAGAGCCCAACCAACGCCGGGAGTTGGTGTGGTAAGAGCCATGCATGCCGCAAACCCAGCGGTGTACCCCGCTACCGAAGTAGCAAGCGATGCTTTCGCTATTGCGATTTTTTCGTCTCGCACGGCTGTAATCGCCTCCATCTCATCGAAGAATATCCCCAAAGATTCTTCCCATTCTTCGGCTCGTCTAGTTGCCAAGTGTGCCATCCTATCGTGATGCCGAGAATACTCTGCATTGAATCGCTCCCAATACAGCTCTTAGCATTCTTCCTCAGTTTGAGGTGGAACGAAGGTGTTGCAGACGCTCGCACAAGCCGCAGCTTCGGCGGCGTCCGTGATGTACGATTCTTCCTGCGCTTGCGCTGTCGGCGCAAGCCCGCACAAAGCGACCGCTATCACGGCAACGGCCAGAAGTGAATTATGTTGGTAGATATTTGAGTTCATGCCAATTAAGTTAACCAGTTAAAACTATTCGGCAAAAGACGAAACAACTTCAGTCAGATAACTTTTTTGAAAAAGGTTATTCTCAAGTTATTTACATTAGATTTTCATGGTTTTGCGGTGGATGGTGTTTTGTGCTTTTATGGCGCGGGTGAGGAAGTGCGGTTTCGTTTTTGCGATTGTGGCGGTCGGCTGTTTGTCAGGAAGGCTGGCGGAGGCGCAAGAGTTGTTCACTGACTCGGTGGATTTGGCGTCGGGGGATGTGGATCGGATTTACGTGAAGGGATTGGCTTATTTGAACCGTAGTCAACGGGAGAACGGGACGTGGCCGGGTTCTCACTACGGGGAGGCGCCGGGCGTGGTGGGTTTGGCCGTGGTGAGCATGTTGGCGCACGGAGACGATCCGAACCACGGACCTTTTAGCAAGGCGATTGGCCGGGGTTTGAACTACATTTTGGAGAGTCAGAATTCGAAAACCGGTTATATTGGCAATTCGATGTATAATCATGGGTTTGCCACTTTGGCGTTGGCGGAGGCTTACGGCGCCGTGGAAGATGAACGGCTGGGGCCGGCGCTGACGCTGGCGGTGCGGTTGATTACAGATTCGCAGAGCCGCAATCCCTTAGGCGCATGGCGTTACTCACCGGAAAGCAAGGACGCGGATACCACGATAAGCGGGGCGCAAATGGTGGCCTTGTTTGCCGCTCGCAACGCCGGGATCGGGGTGCCGGAAGAGGCGATTCAAAAGGGTCTCCAGTTTTTTCGGCGTTGCCAGACGCGGGAAGGCGGATATGGATACACTTCGGCTTCCGGGCCGAACGGTCCGCGCACGGCGATTGGGACTTTGGTGCTGGCGTTGGCTAAGGAGAAAGACTCTGAAGCCTTTCGCCGAGCATTCGACTACCTGCGCCAAGCGCCTCGAAGCAGCAGCTATTACCATTATTTTCTCTACTATGCTTCTCAGGCGTTTTTTCACGCCGATCCGAAAGAATGGAGCCAGTGGAATCGGGAAAACATCATTGAGTTGCGCAAATCTCAAAACGACGACGGCAGTTGGGACGGCCAATTCGGCTCGGCCTTTTGCACGGCGGCCAGTTTGTTGTCGTTGGCGCTGAATTATCGTTACCTTCCCATTTATGAACGGTAGAAGCGGGAGACATTTTCCTATGGCAAGACACAAATTGTGGGCAAGGCGGATCGGCTGGGCGTTGCTGGGAACGACCTCGCTTGCGCTTCGTGCGGAGGCGAACGACGATGGGCTGGTTCGGCTTCTTAACGGTTCAGCGTTGCACGGCGAGATGTCCTCTCTTTCTCCGGCGGAGGGACTCGTCTGGCAGCACCCGCATGCGACGGAGGCTTTGAGGTTTCCGTTTTCCTCGTTAGTTTCGATTCGATTTCCTCTCCCGCAACCGCGGGCGGAGAAACCGAAGGAGGCAAAGGCGGAGATAGCACAATGCCGCTTTCGCTTTGTTAACGGCGACGAGGTCTACGGAAAGATTGCGGAGATGGATGACTCGTTTCTCAAAATGGAAACCGAATTCGGCGGAATCCTTCGCGCATCCCGAAATCGGGTGCAGAGCATTGCTTTTCTGCAAAACGGCTACCGAGTCCTTTACGAAGGCCCCAACAGCGTGGACGAATGGGTTCGGAGCAAGAGTCCAAATGGCTGGAGCTATCGGGACGGCGCATTGAACGTGACCAACCGAGGTGTGATCGGCCGGGATATGAAGCTGGAAAGCTCGGCGCGGTTGGCGTTTGACCTCCGCTGGGAAGGAAACTTTCAATTAACGGTGACGATGCACGCTGAGACGCTGGATCGTCACGACTACCGCAAAGGCGCCTATCTGTTTTCCTTGACGCCGAGCTACGCCTCCTTCCGCCGCGTACAACCGGGGTCGGGAACGATGACGTTGGGCGACGTGCAGTTCCCTCATCTTGCCAATCAAACCAAGGCCCATTTTGATCTTCGCTCGCATCGAGAGAAGGCAAGCTTCGCCCTGCTGGTGGATGGCGAAGTCATCGCTTCTTGGAAGGATGCGCGAGGGTTCGTCGCCCGGGGGAGCGGCGTTTCCTTTTCGGCTTCGGCGCATCAGTCTGCGCTTTCCCTCAGCCGAATCCTTGTCACAGAGTGGGACGGACATCTCGAATCGGAGTTGGAATCCGCCGACAATCCATCCTCTGACGGATTGCTCTTAGTCAATCGAGACCAACCGGCCGGGCAAGTGCGAGGAATTCGGGACGGACAGATTCGCTTCCGCCTTCGCAATCGGCTCGATGTGGGCATCCCGCTGGAACGCGTCCGGCAAATCTACTTCCACCGCCCGGAAGAACCGGGGAACGGAACACTTGCGGACAAAGAAATCCGGGTGTCGCTTTCCGGCGGCGGGAGTTTGTCCTTTGCCTTGACTGAGTGGACGAAGGAAGTCGTCCGGGGAGTGAGCTCCACTTTCGGTCCCGTAGAATTCAAATCGGATTCTGTTCGGCTGGCCTCCTTCAACCTCAATCATCCGCTCAGGCGGCCACCGTCTGCGCAAGAAAATCCGGAAGATATTTGGAACTTCCAAACAGATGAATAAGCGGATGAAAACTAAAAGAAAAGACTTAGCCAGTTTGGGAAAACTTGGGAAACACCGGCTCGGCGTCTGGCTGGCGTTGGCCGGGTTGTGCCGACTTTTGAACAATTCAGCCGCCGAACCCGATGCCGCAGATTTGCGGGATATATTGCGCTTGGTGAACGGAGATCGGCTGGCCGGGCAGATTCTATCGGCTTCTCCCCAAAAAGGAGTTTTTTGGCAGTATGATTCCAACTTCCCGCCGGCGAACTTCCGCTATTTTGCGCTTCAGGAAATCAATCTGGCGAACTTCCAGCAGCCAAAAGCAGGCAATCCACAGCCGGGCAAGAGCGCCATTCGATTGTCCAATGGAGACGAATTGGTCGGTCGTTTACGGGAAGTGACCGCAAGCGAGGCAATTTTTGAAACCCCTTACGGCGAAGCGTTGCGCTTTCCAAGGAATCGCTGGCAATGGATTGTTTTTGACAACGAACCGGAAGAGCCGCTGTTCTCCGGCCCGACAAGTTTGGACGGTTGGACGCGGGGCGAAGTGGCCCCGGCAATCATGCAAAGCGGCCATTGGGAATATCACAATCAGGCTTTTTACGCCACAAAAGCGGCCTCCATCGCCCGCGATCTGGCCTTGCCCGATCAATCGCGGATCCAGTTTGACCTGCACTGGAAAGGCCTGCTGAACTTCGCCTTTGCTTTGCACACGGATTATCTCCATCCCGTCAATTTGACGGCAAAAGACGAAGAGCCCGTTTTCGGCGGTTTTTACAGTCTGCGTCTCTCCTCTCCCTTTGTGGAAGTGGTGATGGTAAAACAGAAAACGCCGCTGCAATACTTGGGGCAGATGCAAACGCGAGCCTTTTCCGGGAAAAGAAAAGCGCACGTCGACATCCGCATAGACAAAGCCGCCGCCCGCATCGTCTTGTTAGTGGACGGTGAATTGGTGAAGCAATGGGTGGACAAAAACGGCTTTGCGGGCGAAGGAAGCGGCATTCGCATGGTTCACCAAGGGCAAGGTTCCATCCGCTTCAGCAACTTCCGCGTGACCACTTGGAACGGCCAAATTGAAGAGCCTCCCGCCATTCGCGCCACCGCCAAAGAAGACCTTGTCACTTTGCGCAACGGAAAGCGGCGGACTGGAAAAGTGCAATCCGTTCAAAACAGCGCGCTGATGCTGGCTTTGACCGACGGCGAAACCAAAATACCGTTGCAAGAAATCCAAAAAATTGAATTCGCCGGCGTTGTCAACCAAAAAACAACAACGGCTTCCAAAAGCGCAGTCGTTGCCAAGTTTGCCGAGCGAGGCGTCGTTCACCTAGAATTGTCCGAACTTCAAGACGAGCGTTTGCGCGGAATCAGCCCCAACTTCGGGCCGGTGAGCTTTCCCATTCGGGCGTTTGAAAAACTGTCCTTCGGCAACTAGCGCCAACCAACTGCGCCAAGAGACCGCTCTTTCGCTTGCCGCGCCTTCCCGTTTTTCATAAAAATCTCACTTCGCCGATTTTCCTAATCCTAATTCGCTCTGCCGCAGGCCATGTTTCTCTTCTCTAAACTTCTTCACAAATCCCAAATAATCCCAAGCCCACTTCGTCGCCGCCAGAAGAACAAACACAGCCACCGGAACGGCCACCCCAATCATCAAGCCATCCACGCGAGACTCCAAACTTCCCAGCCGAACTTCGACCGCGTCAATCCGAGTGTCCACGCGGGCAAAGCCCTCTCTCATCTCCGTCCGAATCGCCTTCAGCTCGCCGTTCATTTCCGCGCGGAAGCTTTTCAACTCGCCGTCCACATGGGAGCGGAGACTCTTCAACTCGCCGGTCATCTCCGCTTGGAAACTCTTGAGCTCGCCTGCGATCCAGATTTGGAGCTCTTTGTTGGTCATTTCTTGGTCGTTCGTTTTCATGGAGATTCAACGGACGGCTTCGGGTTTTCTTTTCTTTCCTCTATCAAGCGATGCAGTTCCGCCGCTCGCGCTTGGCCTTTCTCCATCTGCTCCGCCGTGAGAAGCTCTTTTTCGAGATCGGAAATCAATTCGCTGGCTTCTTTTTTTCCATTTGCTTTCGCCAAGAGAAACCAAGCGTATGCTTCAACATTATCATGTGTCACGCCGTCGGCGTCCAAATACATCACGCCAAGTTCGTATTGCGCCCCTGCATATCCTTGCTCGGCCACTTTGCGATACCACTTCATCGCTTCCACATAATCCTGTGGCACGCCTTCGCCGGAGTAATACAGGAAGCCAAGCATGCCTTGCGCCTCGGCAAGCCCTTGCTCGGCCGCTTTTTGAAACCACTTCACCGCTTCCTTGTAATTCTTCGGCACGCCTTCGCCATCGTAATACATCCAGCCAAGGTTGTATTGCGACAATGCATTCCCTTGCTCGGCCGCTTCCCGATACCACTTCGCTGCTTCTGCATAGTCCTTCGACACGCCTTGGCCTTTGTTATACATCACACCAAGGTTGAATTGCGCATGGACATCCCCTTGCTCGGCCGCCTTTTGCCACCACTTCACCGCTTCCACATGATCCTGCGGCACGCCTTCGCCTCGATGATACATCCCGCCAAGCAGGACTTGCGCATCGGCATACCCTTGATCAGCCGCTTTGCGAACCCACTTCACCGCTTCCACATAATTCTGCGGCACGCCTTCGCCTTTGCGATACTTATTGCCAAAGCCGTATTGCGCCTCGGCATGTCCTTGCTCGGCCGCCTTCCGCCACCACTTTGCCGCTTCCCCATAATCCTGCGGCACGCCTTTGCCTTCGTTATACATCCCGCCAAGCATGCCTTGCGCCCCGGCATCCCCTTGCTCGGCTGCTTTCCGGTACCATTTCACCCCTTCAACCTCATCCTTCGGCACGCCTTCGCCATAGTAATACATCCAGCCAAGCATGCGTTGCGCTTCGGCATCGCCTTGCTCGGCTTTTATTTTCGTCGCCTTGAAACGCTCGCTTTCCTGCCCGTTCGCCATTCCCGCGCCGCAAAGCAAAGCGACGGCCGTCAATAAAGATGAGATTTGTTTCATGTCCATTTTTGAGAGACCGCTTCGTTTTTAGGCTCTTGGGCGGAAGAAGGCAAGCGGAAATGGGGAAGGAGTGGGGAAAGCGGTTGGGCGGCGAAAGCGGATTGGAGGGGCGAGGAAAAGCGTTGTTTCGGCGCGGTGGGTCGGCTTGGGGAATTTCTGGTTTGGGGGATTTTGTCGGCTCCAAAAGCCATCTGAGACGGCTTAGTATCGGCTTAGTAACGGCTTTGTCTCGGTTTTATCGAGGGGAAGGCGGCTTTGTTGGGGTGGGAAAATTGTTTCCCAAGCATTTTTGTCGTGATAATGTTTCCTAGAATTCGTTAACTTTCCGTCATGGCCAGCAGTTTTGACGCAGAGAAGTTTGAGGAAATTCGCCAAGAGGCCGAGCAGGGCGATGTGGCGGCGCAATTCATTCTCGGCAGGATATTTTTCAAAGGCAAGGGCGTCCGCAGAAATCTGCGCGAGGCGGTGGAATGGTTCCGCAAGGCCGGCGAGCAAGGGCACGTGGATGCGCAGTGTCATCTGGGCAAGATATACTTCAAAGGCCGAGGCATTCGGCGAGATTACGAAGAATCGCTTCAATGGCTGCGCAAGGCCGGCGAGCAAGGACATGCGGAAGCGCAGGCGTTTCTTGGCAGAATGTATGCCAAAGGCTACGGCGTTGAGCAGGACTTTGCCGAAGCGTTTCAATGGTTTCAAAAAGCCGCCGAGCAAAACCACCCCAAATCGCAACTTGCGCTTTCCGTAATGTATCAGAAAGGCGAGGGCGTTCAAAAAGACATGGACAGAGCGCGAAAATGGTTTCTCAAAGGCGTCCGGCTCGGCGCCAGCATCCGACCGGGCAAAGCTTACGATCTCTGACTCTCAACAGCGCAAATAATTTCGATAATTTTGCGTAGGGAATGCTTTGAATTTTCCCAAGATTTGTCTTTTGTTGACGAATTGCCGGGCAGATTCGATAATTCTCTCTTTGCTAATTTTTAGTTCATGGCGGCAAAAAACAACTAAGAAAACCGCTCCACAAATGTCTGGGGCATGATTGCCAACATTGTTGTTGCCGCAATCAACCGGGGACAGTTTCTTCCATTGTGTTTGTTCGCTCTCGTCGCCTTTATCGTGTGGAAAATGCCGCCTGAAGACGTCAGCAGGCTGGTTTTCCGTATTTTCGACGTTGCCGACAGCGCAATTTTGGGGTACTTTCTTTTTGGATTGGCATGCTTGGGATGGTTTTATCATGCTCGATTGCAACGAAAGATTTTTGAATCCGAGGTAGATCGAATCGGTCGGGAAAAATCGCTTTTGCAACAAGAAAATTTAAAGATTGACACTGAATCCAGCGAATTATGACCTATCTTATTTACGCTCTGGTTATCGTTACGGCCTGGCACTTCCTCTGGGAGGCCGTTCTCGCCCCCTCGTTTCGCCTCCGCCTGCGCTACGAGATGTTCCGTCTTCGCGACGAATTGCGATGGCTTTATCACCGCAAACCGGACGGCGCCGACAAGGAAGTTTTTCGTTATTTGCAAGGTAGCGTCAACAGCGTCATCCGTCTGCTTCCGGGAATTGACTTTTCGCTGCGCTTCATGGTTGAGCGAGCCATTGCAAAGGACGAACAACTCAGGGAGCGAATCAAAAAGCGCCGCAAGCGGATCGATGCCTGCGGCAACCGCGAAGTTCGGCAACTGGAAAGCCGCATCGAGCGCGCCGCCCGGCAGGCTTTTATTGTGAACACGGGCGGATGGTTGATTTACATTGCGCCTCTGGCCATTGCGTTTTTGTGTTTTGACGCGGTTACGAGATTCGTTCGCGATGCGTTGCTTCTCCCGGAGAGCGAATTGCAACGAATCACGCGGAGGGGAACGTTTGCCAATCCTCAGACTGTTTGAAAACTCTCTTCGACTTTGAGTTGGAGTATTCTCCATTCGAAGCCGCCGAAGAGGAAATTCAATCTTCGGCGATGCGGTAAAGGTGCGACTTTGTGCGAAGGATGAGCGAGTTTTCAAGCACGGCGGGCGAGGCCATGAAACCGTCGTCCAGTTGGTTAACGGCCAGCACTTCAAAGTTTTGGGAAGCCGCTGCGACGGTTGTCTTGCCTTCTTCGCTGAAGAAATAAATTTTCCGGCCGTGCAACAAAGGAGAGGCGGAATAGTTGCCGCCGATGCGTTCTTGCCAAATTGATCGGCCGGTTGCGGCGTCGATGCAGGAAGCAACGCCGCCATCGTGAATCATGAAAACAGAATTCTCAAACAGGATCAACGAGGGTTTGTTGGAAACGCTTCGCTTCAGTTTCCACAGAACGTGCGAGTCCGTGACATTGCCGTTTCCGCCGGGACGGACGCACCACAGCTCGCCTTTGGCAAAACCGGTGCAATAGAAGATTCGGTCTTTGCCGACGGTGGGGCGCGTGCTTCCGGAATGTCCGATTCGGGATTCCACGCGCCATTTTTCCCGTCCGCTGCTGGGTTCGTATCCGTAAAGGCATTTTGAGCCGAGGCTCAGCAAAACCGGTTCGCCATCAAAAAAAGCGACGTGAGGAGTAGAAAACGCCTTGCGCCAATCGCCTTCTCTGTCCGGCTGACCGTGCTCGTTGAGGTCTTGAAAGTCGATGGAGCGTTTCGTTCGCCAAACCGTCCGCCCACTATATTTATCCAGAGCAATGACGAATTGGCGGTCGCTGCCATCAAAGTTCATGATAAGAAGGTTGTTGTGAAGGATGGGCGAAGAGCCGGCGCCGCGAAAGTGATTGCATCGAATATCTCGTCGTTGCCAAAGCAGTTCCCCAGTCTCTGCGTCCAAGCAGGCCGTGCCTTCCGCGCCAAAGGAAAGATAAACCCGCTCGCCATCCGTCGCCGGCGTGGGCGAGGCATAGGAGTTGAACTTGTGCGCGAATTGAGGCTGGTCGACTCGAAACAGAATCCGATCTAACAAAACAGCGCCCGATTCGGCGTTGACGCAGATTCCCGAAAGCCGTCGTCCATCTTCGGTAGCCGTGGTTAGCCAGATTTTGTCGCCCGCAACGACGGGAGACGACCAACCTTTCCCGTGAACGGCCGTTTTCCAAGCCACGTTGGACTCTTCGCTCCATGAAAGAGGCAAAGCGTCCGCGTCCGAAATTCCTTGCCCGCTCGGCCCGCGAAACTGCGGCCAATCCGCCCGGATGCTGTCTCCCAACACCGAAACGGCGCAGGCAATCCAAATAGAGACCGTTGTAAAACGAAACTTTCTGAAGTTCATGCTTCAAAATAAATACTGGAAAAAGGCGAGAAAAGAAACCCTTTTTGCTGGTTTCAGTTTGGATTTGAAACTGTTTGACGACGGTCAATCTTTCGATAAAATTCCTTCCGCTGATTTTGTCATGGACAGCTACGCCAAAAGGAAGCAACAACGAAAACCGCGAAAACGAAGAAGAACGACGGCAATCACCGTCGCTAAAGGGTTTTGGCGTTTGCGCTTTTTGGGGGATTTTGCTGTTTTTTTCCGTTTTCGATGAAGTTTTCTTCTGTTTTTTCGTCTTTTTTTCAATTTTTGTTTGACAAACACCCACAAAGAGGCTTTAGTAACGACATCGTTTATTTGCACAGTTTATTTTACATAAGAGCAACAACAGCAGAATAGCCTCAACAATTCTAATTATCGTTTATCATGAATCATGAAAATACCCCCCCCCCCCCCCCGCAAACCGTAAGCCCTTTGGCTTTGGCGCTTTTGTAGCCACCGCTTTGCTTGCCCTTGTTCCTTTGGAGCAAAGCCAAGCGCAACTTTACGTGGACATCTATCCCAGCCAGGAATACACCAATGGCACTCTTTTCATCTTCTCCGGCTCCACCACCATAGCCAGACAGCAATCGCAAGCGCGAGGCTTCCGAACCACCGGCAGCGACTGGCTTCAAGACACCGCCTATGCCTTTGACACTCTCTTCGCCTCGGATCCCGGCACCGGCCAAAAAAACTTGACGGCTGTGCCGGCCTCCACGACCTCCGTCACTAACAAAGATTACGAATCCCTGATCGGCTACCTGCGCGTGCGCAACACCGCCTTCAGCAGCGCCAACCTCAATGTCATCACCAACGCCCCCACCCTCACCATCGAGGGCACCACAAGCACCAACACCCGAACCATTGCCTCTCTATACTTGCAGGATGCTAATTGGGATCGTTTCGGTCCGCGGGTGAGCTCGGCTTTGAATTACAACAATAGCGACGCTGTGAGTTGGACGGGCGCCGGCGTTCTGACCAATGTGGCGATTGGTGTTTTTAACACTCGCGATCCTTACCTTCGGGCAAGGGCGGTGGGTGCTGCCGGCAGTTTTTATGGAGGCTCGGCGGCAGGCCAACAAGTTAATGTTGCCAATGGTCTTCGCTGGCGGGTTCACGCAAACGTCATCCCCGAACCGGAAGAATACGCGCTCGTCTTCGGCCTGTTTGCTTTGGGCTTTGTGATTGTCCGCCGCCACTTCCAAAAGAAACAACGCCAACAAGCCTCCGCAACTTCGTAGCCGGCGACGATTCAAAGATGGAAGAACGCCTCCGATCAAGCGCCAAAGGTTTTAAACGGCCAACCTTGCGCCGGGCGATTCTCTGGGGGACGGCCTAGGCAAATTGGATCACGTTTTTAATGCCTTGCGCCTTGCCGAGCAACAACTCGTGGCATGCTTCGACGCCGAATCGCCCAGTAATCACAGAATGCGCCGCTTGCGGCCAGCGGCAAAGGAATCTGTCCAAATCAGTCAAAGCCGCTTTGAAAGCGGCGTCATCGGCGTTGACGGTTCCGAGGATCAGTTGGTTTTTCAGCACGGCGTTGCGCATGATGCTGTCCGCTTTCACTTCCAAAGGAGGATGAGGAGCAGGGATGCCGGTGAAGACAAAAATCCCGTTGGTTCCCAAAACGCTCAATACTTCGTAAGCAAGACGCGGGATGCCCACCGCTTCGTAAACCAAATCAATGTTGCCGATTCGCTCGGCAAGTTCGGCAACGGGGCATTCCGAGCTCGACAAGTACTCGGCGCCAATGGCTTCTACCAGATCCGCTTTGGAATTCGGCTTCTTTGAGCGGGAATAAACATAAGTGTCAAAGCCTTCGATCACCAATTTCATCGCTCCCAAAATGCCAATCGGACCCGTCCCGATAACGACGGCCTTCAAGCCAACGCCTTGAGGGGCGCCGTCGATTTTCTCCGCAACCCAAGGGAGTCTTTTCTGATTTTGCCATACTTGGGCAATCGCTTTTTCGGCAATGGTCAACGGCTCCACCAACACGGCAATCTCCCGCAAATGCTGGGGAACCGCGTACAAGAAACGCTCTCGCTCCACGTATTCCTCCGCCATGAAACCGTGATCCGCCTTGATGCCTCGTTCAACAAACTCTCCGGTGGAACAAAAATCTTGAAGCCCGCCCCGACAAGGACGGCACGCCAAACGCTCGCAAGGACGCCGCACCGACGGCACAACCAAATCCCCAGATTGCAAGTTTTGAACGGCCGTCCCCACTTCCACCACTTCGCCAAGCGATTCATGCCCCAAGATCAGATAATCTGATCCCGCCGGCGGTTCGCCATAGATAAAAGAACAAATTTCCCGATCCGTGCGGCAGACGCCCACTTCCAAACAACGCACCTTGACGGCATCGTCACAATGGATTTCTGGTTCGGAATGATCCAGAATCTCCAACTTCTGCTTGACAGGATAAACGCCTATTGCCTGCATCTGCCAATTCCAGTATTCAATTTCAAAAACGGATCGCTTGCCCCCATTAAAAGAAAGCGGCAGTATGGACAATCCGGCAGTGGTTTGGCAAACTAAGAAAACAAATTTTCGCGGTCTGCGAAACTCGTCGGCTCCGTTCTATCTTGCAAAACAAGCATCCTTTTCCAAAGCAGAACACTCCTACCGACAAACCAATTTTTGTCCGGTAAATCACCCTTCCCCTTGTCCTGCGCGAGTTAAAACTCAAACTGCGGCGCCGCCTGCCTTACCCAATTCGGGAACGCCGTCGCTCTTGCTCCTTGTCTTTTCGCCATGCTGCCTTTCCCCTTCGCCGAACCGAAAACAAGCCCGCCAAATATCGTTAAACGAATTTCAAAACAGTGGTCGCCGCATCTCTATCCCAATTACGGGGCGGTTTACTTCGAACCGAAGCCGGTTCTTTAATTGACACTTGATTGCCCCGTGCCTTCGCTGACTTCACAGACAACTCCGAAGGATCCGCAATTCGCTGATCCACCCGCTGATACGGCGCCGGTTTATGCTTGATATAAATTTTCTCAGGCGTGCCTGCCTCAAAGAAAAGAATTTTCGATTTCTCCGGAATGCACCGATACTCCTTATTTAATATCGCGCCGCCAAATATAAAACGCTTCATATAAGCACCTCTCTTAGATTGATAGACAGAAGTAAACACCTTCTCCCGATCCGGTATTGCGCAATAAATCAAATCTTGCCCAACAAACAACTTCTCCGCTAACTCAACCACCTTATACCCGCCGTCCCGAAAGACCAGCAAGAGTTTATCGAACTTCGAACAAGCCATCTCAAATTCATCACCCGCTACCTTGTGCCCAATATAACCCTTTTTCCGATCATAACTTACCTTGAATGACTTGAACGCCGCCGCCTTCGCTTCGATCACTCCAAAACTGCCGATCTCCGTCAGCCTGTGATATTCGTCTTTATACTTGGCGACGAGCCTCTCTAAATGCTGGACCGCATATTTGGTTAATGCCTTCAGACGACGCCGAATCTCAGACAACTCAGTCTTCACCTTTTCCATTTCCTCCTTGTGCTTGTTGATGTCAAACAGGGAAATCCTGCGAATTTTGACTCCCAAAAGCATTTCCACATCATCATCCGTCAAGTCTCGATAATACTGATCTTTGAACGGCTCAAATCCTCGATAGATTGCCCGATAAATCGCATCGTTTGTTTTGCAAGATTCAATCTTTTTATAGATTCGATTCTCGACAAAAATTCGAACGAGAGTTTTGAAGAAGAGACTTTCGAGCAACTTTTTCTCCTGAATCTCCAGATCTTTCCGCAACAGTTCAACTAAGTCCTTTGTATTCTGCCTAACGACTTCAGAAACCGTCATTTCAACGGGACGGTTGTCACGGATCACCGTAATCCGGCTGGAAAGCGAAGTCTCGCATCCAGTGAATGCGTAAAGTGCTGGAATCAACTTATTCGCCTCCATGCCAATAGGAGACTTAATCTCAATTTCAATATTCTCAGCCGTAAAATCATTAATGCTTCTTACCTTTAATTTCCCTTTCCTTGTAGCGTCTTCAATCGAACTAATAAGAGATTCCGTGGTTGTGCCTGGCGGAACTTCAGTAATAACCAAAGTTGTATTATCTTTGACGCGAATGCGAGCGCGAATGCGGACACTGCCCCTCCCATCATCATACTCCGAGGCGTCCATTATCCCCCCGGTGACAAAGTCTGGAAACAACTCAAACGGGCGTTTTTGCAAAACCGCAATCTGCGCTTTTAGCAACTCAATAAAGTTGTGAGGAAGAATCTTAGAGGAAAGCCCGACGGCTATCCCCTCAGTTCCCAGCATCAATAAAAGCGGTATTTTCGACAGCAAAGACACAGGTTCCTTCCCACGGCCGTCATAACTTGGCACAAACTCCGTCAGTTCGCCGTTAAAAATCTCTTCGCGGGCCAAAGGCGTTAACCGACATTCGATATAACGAGCCGCCGCCGGAGGGTCGCCCGTAAAAACATTGCCAAAATTTCCCTGCCCCTCGATAAGGTAACGCTTGTTGGTCAATACTACCAAGGCGTCGCCAATGGACGCGTCGCCATGCGGATGGTATTGCATAGTATGCCCCACAACATTCGCCACTTTAATAAATTTACCGTCGTCTATCTGGTGCAGAGACCAAAGAATGCGCCGCTGCACCGGTTTCAATCCGTCAGCCAAATTAGGGATTGCGCGATCGCGGATCACATAGGAAGCGTACTCTAAAAAACTGCGATCCATACGGGCTCGCAAACCCCTAAATTTATCTTTATCCTTCGAATCTCGAGGAGATTCTCTCAGCCTCAATCTAATTTGTCCATTTTCGTTCATACGATTAATCTTCCTTGGGAACTATCAAGTTTTTCATGATGTATGCTTTGCGATCCGGAGTATTCCTTCCCATGTAAAATGTGAAAATTCCGGCTGCGTCCCGGTGGGCAGCATACTCAACCTTGCTCAACCGCATTGCGTTTCCAATAAAGTTCTTAAACTCTTTGGGAGAAATTTCGCCCAGCCCCTTGAAACGAGTAATTTCCCGGCTTCTGCCTATCTTTTCTTCCGCCCGATCCCGATCGATTTCAGAATAACAATAGATCGTATTTTTTTTATTGCGAACTCGAAAAAGAGGAGTTTCCAATATATACAAATGTCCTTCGTAAACGAGCTGGTCAAAAAAACAGAAGAAATAAGTAATCATTAAATTGCGGATGTGGAGTCCGTCTACGTCGGCGTCGGTCGCAAGGATTACTTTGTTATACCGCAGGCGGTCTAACGAATTCTCCACTCCGAGCGCGCACATTAAGTTATACATCTCGTCGTTTTTGTACATTACGTCTCGTTTGAGATCCCAGACATTTAAAGGCTTGCCTTTTAGAGTAAAAATGGCCTGAGTATTGACGTTTCGGCAACTGACGATGGAACCGGCGGCTGAAACGCCTTCGGTAATGAATATCATCGAGTCCAACCCTCTTCCTTTCTTTTTGTCAAAGTGCATTTTGCAATCTTTAAGCTGAGGGATGCGAATGCGGGCGGACTTGGCACGTTCTCGGGCGATTTTTTTCACCGCTTGGAGCTCTTTGCGCAAAAGTTTCGTGTCTTCGATTTTAGCAACCATCTGCCGGGCAGTTTCTTTGTTGCGATGAAGGTAGTGGAGCATTTCCTCGCGAACTTGAGTCACTAGCTCCGAACGAATCTCCGTATTGCCCAATTTGTTCTTTGTTTGCGACTCAAAGACGGGCTCTTTGAGACGAATAGAAATCGCGCCGACCATGGACTCTCGAACGTCGTCGCCGTCATACTTGCCCTTGGCAAATTCGTTAACCGCCTTCAGCACTCCCTCGCGGAAAGCACTCAAATGAGTCCCCCCATCCGAAGTATATTGCCCGTTGACAAACGAATAGAAGGTTTCCCCGTTTCGGCTATTGCTATGGGTAAAACTAAACTCCAAAGTTTTATTGGCAAAATACACCGGAGGATAGATGGCTTCCTCTCCGATTTCTTCCCCTATCAAGTCAAGCAATCCCTTGCGCGAAAAGTACTTCTTCCCATTGTATATAAGGCGGAGACCTGAGTTTAGATACGCATAGTGTTTCAACCGTCTGTCCATGAAATCATCCCGAAAGACAACGCTCTTAAAGATATTAGGGTCCGGAACAAATCGAACCCAAGTTCCGTTGGATTCGTTTTTGCAGCTTCCACGAGATTTTTTCTTTAGAGTCCCCCGCTCAAACGAGGCTTGGGCATAGCGGCTGTCGCGAACGCTTCGGACGACGAATTGCTCGGACAAGGCGTTGACCGCTTTGGTGCCGACTCCATTTAATCCAACGCTAAATTGAAATACATCATCATTGTATTTCGCTCCTGTGTTAATGGTCGAGACGCAATCGACGATCTTGCCTAAGGGAATGCCGCGGCCGAAGTCTCTGATTTCGACGGCTCCGTTTTGCACGGCAATATGAATCTCTTTGCCGAATCCCATAATGTATTCGTCAACGGCATTGTCGACGACTTCTTTCAATAAAATATAGCAACCATCATCATAATGAGTTCCATCCCCGATCCGTCCGATATACATCCCCGTGCGGAGCCGGATATGTTCCAGCGATGACAGCGTCTTGATTTTGCTCTCGTCGTATTTGTGCTTTTTCCCCATAGTCTAAAATGTCAGAATTTGGACTCTCGCGAATTTTGACAACCCTCTATTGTAAAAACTATTTTCCACGTCGGTTTCTCTTTGGTTCGTCCGCTTGAAATAGGATTGAAAAATAGCTTCTTTCTATATTCCATTCAAAGAGGGGCGTCAACGGGAATCTTGACGGTCCCCAAAGCAAGTAAAAAGCAGGCGGCGGATTGCGACATTGCGTCGGAAACTGCGTTGCAGACTATATCCAAAATTTTCTCGCAAAATTGCATGAGAAACAAGATATCCTAATTTGAGTTTTCTGTCAATATATTTAAAATAAAGATTCAGAAACGCCGCCGTAATGAAGAGCAAGCATCTCGCTTTTTTCTCCAAAAGATCATAGAGTGACTGCCCTCAGACAGGCAAGTATTGCAGAATGCCCACGCGTTTTGCAGAGTCCTGAAACGAGGCTTTGCCTTGAGTTTTTTCCGGTTGCCAAAACCGTTTGGGTGAGAGAAATGCATGATTCGACGGCAAAAACTGTTGGTTGTTTGCCGCAAGAACGAGGCGGGAAAGAATCGGACGGCAATCGGTGTTCTCACGGGTTAGCGGAGTTTTCGACGGCTTCGAGGGATTATTTCGAATTTGACAATGGAACAGATTGCCGTTAAAAACGGATTTTCGTTGTCGAGCGCGGAAGAATTTCATCTTTAGGAACGTACAAGAACGACAATCGCATGCAGAAAAAAGCGAAGAAAAAGGGACGATCCAAATACCGAAGAGTGCTTGTCAAGCTCAGCGGGGAAAGTCTCAGCGGAGCGGATGGTTCGAGCATTTCGCCGCAAGAAGTGCATGGTCTTGCCGGGCAAATTGCGGACATCATAGACCTTGGTGTGGAGATCGCGATCGTGATTGGCGGAGGCAACATCTTCCGCGGTTTACAGAGCAGCAGACGGCAGGGAATCAAGCGAGCTACCGGCGATTACATGGGGATGTTGGCCACTGTCATCAACTCCCTTGCGCTTCAGGACGCCCTGGAAAAAAACAGCGTCGAGACTCGAGTGCAAACGGCTATTTCCATTTCGCAAGTAGCTGAGCCTTTCATCCGCCGAAAGGCAATCCAACACCTTGCGCAAGGCCGAGTGGTAATCTTTGGCGCCGGCACCGGCAATCCTTACTTTTCTACCGACACGGCCGCCGCTCTCCGCGCCAATGAAATCGCATCGGAAGTCATTCTCAAAGCCACCAAGGTTGACGGCATTTACGACAGCGATCCTATGCTGAACAAAAAAGCCAAACGCTACCAGACGATTTCTTATTCCGAAGCCCTGCAAAAACGGCTCAAAATCATGGACTCCACCGCGTTTTCCTTGTGCATGGACAACGAAATGCCCATCATCGTTTTTGATATTTTTAAGCCGCACAACCTGAAGAAAGTAATTGCCGGCCAAAAAGTGGGCACTTTAGTCACTTCGTAATTTAGACAACAAACTTTTTTAAACCCATCTTTATCGCACTTATGCCAGTAGATAATATTTTGCTCGATGCCGAAAAGAAAATGCAGAAAAGCGAAGAGGTCGTTATCAAAGAATTTTCCGGAATTCGAACGGGGAAGGCTTCTCCCGCTCTCATTGAAAACATTTTGGTGGACGCCTACGGCTCTCAAATGAGAATCCGGGATCTCGCCGGCATCACCACCCCCGCGCCACGAACCCTGCGCATTCAACCTTGGGACATCAGCATAATCTCCCGCATTGACAAGGCGATTCAAAAAGCCAACCTCGGCCTGAACCCTATGGTGGATAAAAAGTTTTTGAGAATCATTCTTCCAGAATTGAGCGAAGAACGCCGCATCGAGTTCGCCAAAATTGTCCGTAGAATGGCGGAGGACGGCCGCGTCGCTGTTCGCCACGTCCGCCGAGACGCCATCGATTTGCTCAAGAAAGAAACCAAAAACGGTATGATCACCGAAGACGAACAAACCGTCGGCGAGAAAAAAGTCCAAAAGCTAACCGATAAATTCGTCGCCAAAATCGACGAACACTTAAAGAAAAAGGAAACGGAGATCATGAAGGTTTAAAACCATCCAACACCAAGATTTTCAAAACAGAAACAACAGGAATCTCGTCCGGTCACCAAACAAACCTTAGGAACAACTAGAGAATCCCTACTCATAGTCGTTGTCTTCCTCAAATCGCGCCACATTTTCTTCGGGACGGGCATATCCAAACCTTTCCCGCGCCAATCGCTCCGAGGTTTCCCGGTCTGTTTGAAGCGCGTTGATAGTCTCCTCCCACTGCCGAGACTTTTTTAGCTCACGGGTTTTTTCCTTTTCCAAAGCAACAATTTCCCATTGCATACTTTCATTTTTTTGAATCACAGGCATATACCAAAACCATACCAAAAAAACGCCCGCAAGCAACAAAAACCCCGTCGCCATCCAAACAAGCAAGTCCCCCATTCCCCCTTCAGATCGGTCTTTCATTTCCTATTTCCTTTTACAACAACATCCTCTGAAAAATTCCTCTCTCATTTTATCCGATGCCGCGCCATTTGTCCAGCTTGGGTTTTGCCAAGTCCCAAATATCTCTTGCCATTCGAACATTCAGCCGATAAGTAACCACCGCATACACGCTCCCGCCAAGAAGCAACGGAACAAAAACCGTCAACATCCGCGCTCCCAACGTTCGATTTCCGATCATGCCCTCCATCCCCAAACGCGCTCCCCATACCAACAGCCCCGTCAAAACACCGCTTGCAACCACCGCCCCCAACCCCTTGCACACGTCTCCCAATATCAAACTCCTAAACTTCCGCTTCAGCGCATAAATCAAGAGACCCAGATTGAGAAACGCCGAGGCCGAATTTGCCATGCCCATTCCCCCCTGTTGAAACCAACGAATGAGCAGAACCGTCAACAACAGATTAACACCAAGACAAACAACGCTAATTCGCATCGGCGTCTTTATATCGCCCAAGGCAAAAAACGCCCGAGTGCAAACATTAACCAAAGAAAAAGCAACCAAGCCGGGCACAAGGCACTTCAAAGCAAACTGACACCTCATCGTGGACTCCGGCCCAAACTGCCCTCGTTCAAACAGCAGACGCACAATCGGTTCCGCCAATACAAACAACAACACCGAGGCCAAGAGATTTGCGTAAATTACATGCCCCATCCCCTCCTTCAAGACGGAGCGGAATTCAGGATATTTCTTCTTTGCTGCCAAACCGCTCAACGTCGGAAGCAAAAAAGTCGCCAAGGAAACCCCGATCACACCTTGCGGCAACTCCATCAACCGGACCGCGTAATTGAAGGAAGAGACAATATAATCCGCCTCCCCAAAAGCAATCGAACTGCTTAGCAAAACATTAATCTGATACGCGGCAATACCCACAATCCCCGCCGACATCCGCCCGACAATGTCGCCCACCACCGGACGCTTCCAAGGCAAGACAAGCCTCAGCCGAAAACCTTGCCTCGCCAACGACGGCAACTGAAGCAACATCTGCAACACCCCTGCAACTAATACCCCCAAAGCTAAACCAAACACCTGATCTTGCAGATCGTCCCCCATCTGCGGCGCCAGAAAAAACACCGAGAGAATCATTATAATATTTAACACCGACGCATTCAGAGCTGGAAGAAAAAAAATCCCTCTGGCATTGCAAATCCCCATCAAAACCGCCGCCGCGCATACTAGCAAAATATAGGGCGACATCACGCACATCAATTCAAGAAGCAACTCTGTCTTCGGATCCCAGCCGCCAAACCACAACAAAAAAGATCCTACCCCAATAACTAAAACTATCGCCGCGGAACAAAGACAAAAAAGTAAAGAAAGAGCAACATTCGCTGTCTCCCACATCGACTTCTCCCCAAAACGCACTTCCGTTTCCTTAAGAATCGGCACCAACGATGCCGACAAAGCGCCCTCGCCCAACAACCGCCGAAAAAGATTAGGCACTTGAAAAGCAAAAATAAAAGCGCTGGCAACCGCCGAGTCTCCCATAAAACGAGCGCAGACTATCTCCCGAACCATCCCCAAAATACGGCTCAACAAGGTAGCCCCCCCCATTGCTCCGCTCGACTTCAACATTTCCGACATACTCTAAAACTCAATTTCCGACAACCTGGAAAAAGCGCCCCCGGTTCACACCTTGTGTCGCCAGTGTTCAATCTGAAATGCATCGCACTCTCGCAATACTTCTTTCAGATCAAACAGATCCTCAAAGATCGGAAAGAAACTATCGCCTTCCGCTTCGCGCTTCACTCGCGTGAGATATAAATTAGAACACAACGGCAATAATTGTCTGTATACTTCTTCCCCTCCGCAAACAAAGACAGGGCGGCCAGACTGGAGAGAAAAGTCTATTAGAATATCTATGGAACGAAACAAAAGAAGATCGCAATCACCGCAAGCATTCTCTTTCTCCTCTCCCTCACGCCACTCCTTGAACTTGCCAAAAACGCAGGGATGCTCCTCTATAAGCCTTTGCGGTCGCCGAGTCAGAACCAAGTGGCGACGGTTCGGAAGTGGACGACCAATGCACTCAAATGTCTTGCGCCCCATGACAACGGCATGCCCCAGCGTCTTCCTTTTGAACCATTGGAAATCCTCAGGGATGCGCCACGGAATCTTGTTCCCGTTTCCTATCACGCGGTTCAAAGACATTGCCGCAACCGCTTCAAAAGGCCTCACTTCCCGCATGCCGCTCATCTTAATCATTGGGAAAGAGTTCGGGGTTGGTTGGTTCTGAATTAGCGTGGTATTGCTTGCCAGTGACCATCGGCTCTTGCACCAGTAAGTGCCGCGCTTTTTTGCAAATATCTTCAGGAAAGCCAGTATGTTTGCAAACGGCTTGGTCGATGGCTATCTGAACTTTGCAGTTGTGCGCCTCCGGCAATCGCTTGCGAGGTTGTTTGCGGTATTCGTCATAAACCTTCGCTAACGCAGGAAACGCCGACAACTTCATCCCACTCAATAAGGGCATCGGAGTGCGATTCCAACTGTCCTTGGGAAATTGGATGTATGACGGTTTTTTGCTCGATCTTGATAACAACATTCCAATTTTACAGAGAGTACTGTTCAAGATGATAGCTACTGCTTTCTCAACTGTCTCGTTATCCACATTGAGAATCCGGACAATGCTGGCGGTTGACCACGCGTCTCCAACCGACGGAACGGTTGTTAGACAAGCAACGTTCTTGACGGTTTGCGGATCTGCACGTTCAGTGAGTTTCAATCGTTTGGCCTTATGAAAAACCTTTATGATTGATGGATCTGTTCCTGATGGGCAAATAAAACGGTCTGGCTTTACCTCCAAAGTTTTGCAGTAATCTGTATTATGATACCAAAGAGCGGGAGTAGCGTCTTCCTCACTTGGTTTACACTTCCTTATAGATCTTGTTTTTCTGCTAATTCCTTTTACGGTAATGCTGGCTTGATCCCCGAAAGTGCTTGTCCAGTGGTTGGGGATGTCTTTGGCGATGCGGTAAAGGTCGTTGCTCAGAAACTGCGAGGCAGACCAATCTCCTTTTTCCATATCCGCTGAGCTGATTGCATCAACTTCCGCGTATTTTTTCAATCTCTCTTCTTGGCCGCTGAGGATGGCTCTGGCGCAGAGAAAGGCGGTTGTTTCGTGGACGGGGTTGTTGTGTAGTTTGATGACTTTGGTTGGGGTTGGGGTTTTCTTTTTGCGCTCTAAAACTAATAGCATTTCGCCAATGTTGGTGTCGCCTGAGAAAAAGATTCGTTTTGGGTCGTAGGAAACGATGATGTACTGGATGTGGAAGTCTCTGGCGAGCCAAATTCTTATTCTTTTTGCGGATTGGTTGCAGGTAACTGACATTGGCAAGATGATTCCCGCTTTGCCTTGTTTATTGAGATATTTATCAGTAAGCCCAAAGAATCCATTAGTGTTTCCAGAAACACCGTTCAATTCGAAACCAGTGATTTGGCCGATTTTCTCTTCTCGTCTTCTCAATGCTTTCTCTATTTTTGGATCCTTCTGTTTGTGCCTGACCTCTCTCCGAGTAAACGGCGGGTTCATTATTGCGAAGTGGAAGGTGTCACATTGGATGGGTTCGGGTTGGCTGTCGGGTTTTTGGCCGAGGGAATGGCGGGAGAACAATTCGCCTTGGCCAAGTGGTTGGTAGAAGTACCAATCGTCTTTGTTGTCCAGCAACATTTCCAATGAGCCGAGCCGGACTTCTTCTTTGCGTTCGGGGTGTTCGCCTAATGGCATGGCGCGCAGTTGCGTGTGTTTGAATTGGACGGACGGCGCAATCATTCCTAAACCGGTTGCGGTTTGGAAGATGGCGCGGCGGTTGCAGTCAAAGCCGTAAAGCATCTGCTCTAATAAGGCTTTGGACACTTCTTCTCGGTCTTTCTTCTTTACTTGGTCGAGGATGTAGTTGGCGCAGGCAATCAATAGCGTGCCGCTTCCGCAGGCAAAGTCCACGATGCGCAGTTGTTTAACTTTCTTGGTGTTTTTCCAGTTGATTTTGGATTTATGAAACATAAGATGCGTTAGCAGGGTTGCTGCGGGGAGAGTGGTATACATGGCGCCTTCTTCTTTGGCGTCTTTGATGGCGTTGCAGAAGGTGGTGCCGAGGACGTCGTGGGGCATGTCGCCTTTGGCCATTTGGATGGATTGGGCAGCTAAGGCAAGAAGATGGCCGGCGTCGTTGCCTCGATGTCCGCTGATGGTCAATGCTTTGAGGATGGCGATGTTCCAAGCTAAAATGTCTTTGTAATCCACCTTGAGCCATTTGTCGTAAGCATCGATGAAGCTGGCAATGCGGTTGTCGGAGTCGATGCAATCCTGCAGGATTGGCGGTCGGTCGGCTTTGATGCGGAATTGGGGTTGGTCTTTGATGATGCGGTCTAGTTTGTGATGGAACATGAAGCAGGTCAGCAGGTCGACCAGCAAGCCTTTGAAGTAGGTGACGTCCGCTAGTTCGTCGGTGTCTTCTTGGCGGAGTTGGGTCTGAATGGAGTCGACGTCTTCTTGGTCGAACTTTTTGAAGGCTTGGTTGACGGCAATCTCGGCTCTTTTGGAGAGGTCTTCAGATTTGCTGAGTTGACTGGGGATGCCTTTGATGAGGCCGGGCAGGTCTTTGACGGGGCATTTTTCCCATTGGGGAGCGTTCTTTTTGCCGATGAGGATTGGCGTTCGCACGGCGGCTTGGACTTCTCCGGTTTGCAGGTCGTCTTGGTTTTTGTAGCCATCTGGATAGATGAGGGCGATGGCGGCGTCGCAGAAGCTCTTTTCAATCAGGTCGTCGGCTTGGGCGATGGCTTTGGCTTGGTTGGCGATGCGTTTTGCGCCCATGCCGAGTTTGGCTTCGATGCCGATATGCTGGCCTTGGACTTTGCAGAGAAGGTCGGCGACACGGCGGTTGCTCGTGCCATAAGGGAAGGTGTGTTGCGGATCCGCATCGATTCCGGCTTTCCGCAGGATTTCCGCGAGGTTGGAATTCAAGGAATGTTCGTCAGCCATTTTCTATTCTATCGTGTCGGTTGCGGTTATGAGCGGCGGCGATGCGCCCGGTTTGTTTTCTCTTCTCTGTTTCTCATACGGCGATGGGCGCGGGAATATGCGGATGCGGATTGTAGTTGCGCAGATGGATGTCTTCGGCGCCGAAGTTGTGAATGCTCTTCACGGCGGGATTCAGTTCCAGCATCGGCAACGGGCGCGGTTTTCTGGTCAATTGCAAATCTGCCTGCTCGCGATGGTTCGCATACAAATGCGCGTCTCCAAAAGCGAACACCAAATCTCCCGTCGATAATCCGCATACTTGCGCCGTCATCGTCGTGAGAAGCGCATAGGAGGCGATGTTAAACGGCACGCCGAGAAACAAGTCCGCGCTGCGTTGATACACTTGACAGCTGAGCGCTCCGTCTTGCGCCCAGAACTGAAAGAGAACGTGGCACGGAGGCAAGGCCATTTGATCTAACTCGCTGGGATTCCAAGCGGACACAATCAGCCGTCGGCTGTGAGGATTGCTCTGAATTTCTTCAATGACTCGGTCAATCTGGTTGACGCTTTTCCCATCCGCCATGCGCCAATCGCACCACTGCGCGCCGTAAATGCGCCCCAATTCACCGCTCTCGTCCGCCCAATCGTCCCAGATAGAGACTCCATTCTCCCGCAGGTAGCGGATGTTCGTCTCTCCCCGCAAAAACCATAATAACTCATGCATGATGGATTTCCAATGCAGTTTCTTGGTCGTTAACAGCGGAAACCCTTCGCTCAAAGCATGGCGAATCTGGACGCCAAAAATAGACCAAGTTCCCGTTCCCGTCCGATCCTTCCGACGGCTTCCCGATTCCCGCACGCAACGCAACAATTTAAGATACTGAAGCATAAGAACCGCTTTAAACAAACATGCCCATCTGATGATTTCAAGATGAGAATCGCCTGTTACATGGGTCGTTTCGCTTCAAATTCCAGTTTACCGTCGTTGCCGCACTGACTAATTTGCAGGCCATGAAACCATTGCCTCAAACACAATCCTGTTTTGCCTGCGGAAAAAACAATCCCCACGGCTTGAACCTCTCTTTTCACACCGACGGCGCGCAAATCATCACCGTTTGGACTCCAACTCCCCTGCACATCGGCTTTGCCAACATCATTCACGGCGGGATCATCGCCGCCGTTCTCGACGAAATTATGGCATGGACTTGCGGCATTCTCGGCGGACGCTTCGCCGTATCCGTTGACATAAGCATTCGCTACCTGCATCCCTTGCATCCCGGCGACATCGTCAAAGGGAACGGAAGCATCAAAGAAAACCGCCGCGGCAAAATCTTCAAGACTTACGCGAGTCTTCGAGTAGCCGACATCGAAATTGCCGCCGCCTCAGGCACTTATCTGGCCATTAAATCCGCAACTGAAGAAAAACTCCTAGCCGACTTCGGGTCGGAAGCGGACAACCTTCAAAAGTGTCGGGCAACTCTACAACCAAAGAGATAAATTTGATTCGCCAGTGGCGATCCCCTTGCGCTTTGTTATACGCAATCAAGAAAGACAAAGACAAAAAGGCAAAAGATTAAGCAAAGCAATTCAGCATTCGAACCCACCTCGGTTTGTCCGAAGTATGGCAACTGCAGAAATTCCGGGTATCATACTCATCTGGATTGTCCGCACAATTACCGCTCCACATTTTTACCTCGACGGTGCCCGAGTAATCACAAAGCGTCCCGTCCACATTAAATACGCAAACATGGGACCTTTCGGGCATATCCGCTTGCGTGCAAGTCTCCTCGCAGCTTTCGTTATCGCTACAATTAACAAACGGACCGCCAAAAGTTCCACACTTCGAATCCATTAATGTTCCTGACTGTCCCAGAACCAAAAACTGAGCGACAAACAACGCGCCGCCAATCACGGCCGAAACCATAAGATTCCAACTAATGAGAGCAACTTTATCTGCTACAATCTTTTTTATCTTGTTCATGTCTCTTCTTTATATTTCGTTATCTATCGTTTTGTTTTGTCCCGACTTTCTGCTTTGAACGTTCTAGTACCTTGCAAATGTGCCAAATTGGGAAAATCATCAAAATCGCCAACCAGATCAAAAAGCGATAAAAGGGAAGTCTGGCCGCAGGATCATGCGGAGATTTTGACACTTCTTCTTGAAAAATCTTTTGCAACCTCGCCGAAGAAACAGGCGGTGGGGTTCGAGAATCATGGTTATAGAAAATGGAGTTGACCAGTTTCCGGTCGTGGCGAAATCGGCGGTCGATATAGTAATAATTCCCCGGTTCTTGAAGCACCTCCCGGACGGCGCTGACCGTTTCCACTTTATTGGCAACGCCAACGTATTCAAATTGAGATTTGGACTTTCCGTCTTTCAACTCCTCGAATTGCTGGTAGCGGAATTCCAAAGGCAAAGTGATACTCAGTATGTTGGTAGAACGCTGGACGGAATAGACAGCCCGTATAAAACCGTCACTCAATGGAGACTCTGGATAGAAGCGCGCTCCGGCATTTTCTTGGAAACGCAAAATGTTCGGGTTGGACGGAGATTTTAGCATGCGCTTTTTGGAAGCGATAAATTCGACTCTCTTTGGCAAACTCTCGCCATCGTTAAAGCGTTCGACCTTTACATCGTAACCAAAGGCAAAAAGTTTGTCTGTTACCAGTCCATGAGGGTAGGGAAGCGGCAAGAGGTGATACCGATCTGCCAAAAAACGAGCCGAACAATAAGCCAGCCATGGAATATTCACTTCTCCCTCATTACTTAAAGAATGCTCGCCCGGTGTTACTAACACTTGTTTTGGATCGTTTGGAATCGGTTCCGTAGCCAAAACAAAGCCCATTTCAGTCACAGCGCTAATTGTCTCTTCATCATAATTGTGATCGTAAAATCGAGTTGTGTTTAAGACATAACTCCCGCTGTTTTCATTATACAGAGAATAGTTGGATGTTTTCGGTCTCTCGGACATGACTTCAATGAGCCATTTTCCTCGCGTAAACGTGCAACGAACGAGAGAAGTGAACAATGGTTTTTGGCTTTCTCCTTTAGGATGATCAAAATAACTGAGTCCCAAATGGACGTCGATGATAGGCGTTTCCGGTTCGGCGGCGTTTTCGGTTGCAGTCCACACAAACAAAGCCACAAAACTCAATGCCATTTTGATGGTAAATGGCACAAACAATTTCTTTTTCATAATTCGTTTTTCCTGTAAATTGGGCGGTGAAGGCGGCAAACCATGCAGTTGCTGCGCAAAGTCCGAAGGCTACAAAAGGCAGTATATTCACCCACACATTCCCGCCGGAGTTCAAGGAGCAGTCGCAATGGAAATTCAGATTCCAAGCAATATAGCGATAGACGCCGAACACGATGGTTAACCAGAGCAGAAGCGCCGCTTGGGGAAATTGCCGAACGGATACAGCCAGATAAGCCACAACGCTCAATTCAGCCAAGGAAGCGGACAGCCGAACTGCGCCTTCTGTCATGAAAGAAAAGAGAAAGTTTGTCCGTTCCCAGACGTTCTCGTCGGCGCCGGCAAAGCCAAAAATAACCATCAGTTTGGAAGCGGCGGCAAATAAAAGAAAGCCGCTTGCCCCTTAAATGACGACTGTCCCAGCTCGCGCCGACCAAGATTTCTTGGATGAGGAATCGCTTGCCTTTTTCATGTTTGCGAATGATATTTCGGATAACATAAAGACCGGGCATCAAGTTGGCAATCTTTTTTCAAACGAATCTGCGAACCCGCAGGCGAGTTGAATTCCAATCAAATTTACGTAAGAAGTTTGTCGAGATAAAAGTTTGGCTTTTTTGACAAATAGAAATACAATGGAAATCTTATGAAACGCGCATTGATTTTTAAGAAACTGCTGCGGTTGGGTCTGTTGGTTGTCGTTTTTGTGGCAGCGGACGCGGTGGCGGTGCAGGCAAACAGAAGCGTTCGTCCCAACGTTGTTGTGATACTCTCTGATGATCAAGGCTGGGGAGATATTGGCCTTCATGGGAATCGTAATCTCAGCACGCCTTTTATTGATTCGCTGGCCCGTGAGGGCGCTCGATTCGAAAGGTTTTATGTTAGTCCGGTCTGCTCGCCTACGCGCGCGGAGTTTTTGACGGGGCGCTATCACCTTCGTGGCGGCGTGCGAAGCACTTCTGCCGGCGGTGAACGGTTGGACTTAGACGAGTCTACCATTGCCGAGGTGTTTCGCGATGCCGGTTACGCTACCGCCGCCTTCGGCAAATGGCACAACGGGATGCAATACCCTTATCATCCGAATGGACGGGGTTTTGAGGAGTTTTATGGATTCTGCTCCGGACATTGGGGGAATTACTTCAGTCCGCCTCTGGAGCATAATGGGCGGATTGTTTCAGGAAACGGATTCATCGCCGACGACTTCACCGACCGCGCTCTTGAATTTATACAAACTCATCGTCAACAGCCTTTTTTCATATATCTGGCTTACAACACGCCTCATTCTCCAATGCAAGTGCCGGAGCGTTTTTGGAAAAAATTTGCGGGGCGCGAGCTGGCTATGCGTGGCCGCGATCCGGATCGGGAAAATCTCCAACATACTCGCGCGGCGTTGGCCTTATGCGAAAACATCGACTGGAACGTCGGGCGCATACTAAAACAATTGGAAGCGTCTCAACTTGCGCGGAATACTATCGTGGTTTACTTCTGCGACAACGGACCTAACGGCGACCGATGGAACGGCGGCATGAAGGGGCGGAAAGGTTCGACCGACGAAGGAGGCGTGCGCAGTCCATTGCTCATTCGTTGGCCGGCTCGAATTCCCTCCGGGAAGAGGGTTTCTTCCATTAGCGCCGCTATGGATCTTTTGCCAACACTGGCCGATCTCGCCGATGTCCCCGTTTCTGCGACGCAACCATTGGACGGCCTCAGCTTGAAACCATTACTCCTTGAAGCCCAACCCAAATGGACGGATCGGCTGATCTTTTCCCACTGGCGCGGACGCATCAGCGTTCGCTCGCAAAGGTTTTGTCTCGATCATCAAGGCAAACTCTTTGACTTAGCAAACGATCCAGAGCAACGGCGCGAAGTTCAAAAACAATATCCGGCCGAGCATCGCCGCTTGTCCCAAGCTGTAGAAAACTGGAAACAAGCGCTCGTTCCCCGCCAACCGCCGGCCTTTCGGCCGTTTCCCATAGGTCATCCGGACTATCCATACACTCAATTGCCCGCGCGCGACGCCATTGCCAGCGGCAACATTCGACGATCTAACCGCTTTCCCAATTGCTCGTTCTTTTCTAACTGGACCGACGTCGAAGACTTGATTACATGGGAAGTGGAAGTCCTCCAATCCGGGAAGTATGCTGCGGATATTTACTACACTTGTCAACCCGCCGATGTCGGCACCATATTAGAACTAAGCCAAAACGGCAACCGAATCCAAAACATAGTGCAAGAAGCGCACAACCCGCCAGAACAAGGCGCCGAGAACGACCGCGTTCCACGAATAGAATCTTATGTCAAACATTTCCAACCAATGCGGCTCGGCGTCATTTGCCTGCAAAAGGGAACCGGCCGCCTCAAACTCCGCGCCACCAAAATCCCCGGATCCCAAGCCATCGACTTCCGCCTTCTGATGTTAACCAGAGTTCCTTGATTCCCGCGCAGAAACACTCGCCCTACATTGCGTCTTGTCGCCAAAATAAACCGCAATCAATGAACGCCGCCACAAACACAAACCTCATGAACGAAAAGGAACTAAACCAACTTTGCCAAACCGCCAACATCGCCCCGTGGCGCCTCGCCTTCGCCAAACGAATCGAAAGCAAGATCGTCCAAACCACCATAACCGCCATCATTGCGCTTAACGCCGCCATCCTTGGTTTAGACACCAGCGAAGCCGTCCGACAAACATTCGGCCCGGCCATCCGCATCATCGACACCCTTTGCCTAGCCATTTTCACCGTGGAACTCCTTGCCAAACTCGCCGTCTATCGCGGCTTGTTCTGGCAAAGCGGCTGGAACCTCTTTGACGCCCTAGTCATCGGCATCGCCTTAGTGCCCGGCGCCGGCCCTTGGGCAGTCCTTCGTTCCCTTCGCGTTCTTCGCATCCTCCGGCTCTTCACCGTCATTCCCCAAATGCGCAAAGTCGTCGCCGCCTTCCTTCACGCCATTCCCGGCCTTACTTCAGTTATGGCGGTCATGAGCATCTTCTTCTATACTGCCGCCGTTCTAGCCACCAACCTGTTCGGCGACTCTCACCCAGACTGGTTCGGCACCATCGGCAAAAGCCTCTACTCCCTCTTCCAAATCATGACCCTAGAAAGCTGGTCTATGGGCATCGTCCGCACCGTTATGGAAACATGGCCTTGGGCTTGGGCCTTTTTCGTGCCCTTCATCGTCATCGCCACCTTTACCATTCTCAACCTCTTCATCGGCATCATCGTCTCTACCATGCAGGAACTCGCCTCCCTGCCCGACCCCAAAATCCCCGCCAAAGACCTTAGCCAACTCCTCGCCCGCATGGAAAAAGACCTCCAAGAACTAAAACAACGCTTGAATACAAAACCAACGCAATAAAAAACACAAGCCGACTACAAAAACTCCAACCCGAAAAGAAAAAACAAAACAGAAAACAACCGCTACTTCTTGCCTCCTCCCAACCAGCGCCAACAACATCCACTCCCAACAAAGCAAACACAAAACAAACCGAAAAAAGGTTGCAGCGGCTGTTCTTCCTCTCGGCCGCCTTCCTAGCGCACGCGGCGAATGCGATAAAAACACGAAGGCGCATTGGTATGCAATAAAGGCAACCGCACCGCCGTGTTCGTCCGCGTCGCCGCTATCTCCCCAGAAGCCGGCAACCACCCTTCCGAAAACACTATGTTTGTCTGGCATTGAACTTGATACACCCGCCCCACGACCGACGACCAACGCAACGAGATAAAGTTCGTCTCGCCCAAATCATCCGTAATCTCTAACGCCGGCTCCGGCTGCGGCGCATTTCCCGATATCAACAACGACACCCATTGATTCGTCCACACCGCTTGATTCGTATATGCCATGGCGCTCCCCGTCACCGGCCGCAACGGAAAGGTCAACCGCCCCCGTCCCCCTCTTTTGGTCACATTCACTTCATAAACGCCGTTGGTGATTGGATTCTCCACAACCACTTGCTCCACATTGTCCCGGCTGTTGTAACCGCGCCGCGCCGCCCTGGCTGGATTAGCCGGATCTAACACCCAAGGGCGATAGCGCGTTATGGATGTATTGATGTTTGTGTTGGAGTTGGTAACAGTTGTATAGCGAGCGAGATATAAGTTTAGGTCGTTGACCAGCATTTGCTCAGTAGATCATAAGCTCTATACCGGCAGGGTTTTTTGATAAACTCACCAATCTGCAAGATCTGAGGCTTTACGACAATCGGTTGATCTCCTTGCCTGCGGGGATATTTAACAAACTCACCAATCTGCGCAACCTGTTTATTGATCGCCGTTTGTTCTCCTCCCTGCCATCGGGGACGTTTGACAATTTCGTCAACTTACAAGAAGTAAGAGAGGCAAGAACAGGGAATCTGATATGGGAGTCATCAGGGACGCGGCCATCTTTACCGCCTGTGATCGACAGCCCCGGCTCTGTTCTCCACGGACGAACAAGAGGAGTGGCTGATGCCATTCTGAATAAATTGCCCAGCATCACCTCTCTACAATCAATTATCCGACTAAGGACTCAATTCTCTGCAAGCAGGCAACTTTGATGGACTCAACAATCTGCAAGGGCTGATTCTTCAAGCCAACCGGTTGCGTTTCTTGCCTTCGGGGATATTGACGCGCTTCCTGACTCTGTGTCTACAAGGCTCAAAAAACAGTATGCTCACCTTTTAGCATACATCTCTTTGAACCATTCCAGTTTGAAGGTAAATGAGGGAGCTCATAGGGTCGTCCGAGCATTTCCTCATGATGTTGATCATTGGACTGAAGGTGGGAGTGATTCTTTTTCGTATCCGCCGTTCACAGTCGAGTCGCGATTGACTTTGGAACTTTACGGCTTTCCTTCGAGTGTTGGAGAAATCGACTTCGGTTTGTATAGGGAGATAGACGGAACATTTGAGAGATTGACTAGACACAACCTTAATAGCCATTATCTAATTCGTAAGCCTTCACTCACGATTTCTTTGAGTCCGGGAGTTTATTGTTTTGAAGATCATCGTCTCGAGGGATATGGAGGAGATGAGAATTTTTCTACTACACTTTTTATCGCGCTCCGAAAAAGCGCCAGAAGTGTATGCCGAGTTCCAAGTTCAATTGAGACATGGTTCAGATTCCAAAGATATTACTTTCGACTACGCCACGCAAGACGGCACGGCAACCGCCGACCAAGACTACACTTTTACTAGAGGCATGATCACCTTCGCCGCAGGCACGACCAACCTCACCCAAACCATCTCCATTCCCATTCGCGGCGACACTGACTTTGAACCCAACGAATACCTCAACCTCCTCCTCAGCAACCCCACCAACGCCATCATCCATCTCAGCGCCGCTCGCATTGAAATTGTCAATGACGATAGCGCTGCGCCTCCTCTCGTTCCCTTGCCCGGCAGAGTAACCTTGCCCTCGCTCATGTTCAAAACAACTAGCTTGTCCTTGAGCGAAGGAGGCTCTGCCACTTACCAAGTGCGCGCCACTTCCTCCCAAAACAGAGAAATGGCCGTCAATATAAAAACCACGCATCCCGGAATCACCGTGAACCCTAGCAAACTAATGTTTAACCCCATCAATTGGCAAACCTACCAAACCGTGACCGTGACTGCCAGCGCCGCCGCCGCCGACACGAACAAGCAAGCATATATCATGCATTCCATCCCCGCCAGCGAAGGCTTCATCGCTAGAAACGACGCCGGCGCCGTTTCTCTAACGATTGCTCATAAGGCTGTGGAGAAACCTAACGGCCAAGACAGCGTAGACCCCGAAGAACCGGTTGCCCCCGAACCCCAACTGCCGCCGACCGATTATGATCGAGATGATGATGGCTTGATTGATGTCAGCAACCTTGCGCAACTCCATGCCCTTCGCTTTGACTTGAACGGCGACGGCCAGCCGGACAAAGAAGAGGTGGCGGCAGCTTACAAGCAAGCCTTCCCCAGCGCTCTCGCCAACATGGGCATTCCCGCTGATGTCCCCGCCCAAGGCTACGAACTCACAACGAACCTGAACTTCGACACGAACGAAGACAAAACCATCAACGAAGAAGACGCCTTTGGGAACAAGGGAAAGGGCTGGCCGTCCATCGGCTCTTTCTCCCAACCTTTCCAAGCTGTTTTTGAAGGGAACGGCCATGTCCTTTCTAATCTGTTTCAAGACCAGAGCCATCCCGCTCTCTTCGCTAATGAACCTTCTGGCTTGTTTGGGGCGGTCGGCAATCGCGGGCGAGTGGTCAATTTGGGAATGGAAGGCGTGAACATAGCCGGAGTGAACTGGGTGGGGGCGATTGCTGTAAATTGCCATTGAATCTAGATAATTGCTGATTTCTGCTGAAATAGGCTAAAAATCTTGTAAATGACTTGTTTTCAAAGATTTACGAAATCGTTCCGCTGGCAATTAAAATAATTGCCAAGCAGTAATTTGCGCAAATCCGAGAAACTCCCATTGAATCTGAGTAATTATCCGCACTCTCCTGATACTCCCTTCTTGCCTGATTTGAGTTGCGCAGGCTCGCTTAGCGAGGTGATTATTAGGTTTTTTGGTGGGATTCTTGGCGCGACGCGGAAGCGAGGAGTGTTTTGAAAACGGCTATGGCATATGGACGGTTACCGCTTGCCAATTAATTCTCAAAATCAAAGGCAAC
The DNA here is from genome assembly GCA_965203425.1 of Limisphaerales bacterium. Taxonomy (GTDB): domain Bacteria; phylum Verrucomicrobiota; class Verrucomicrobiia; order Limisphaerales; family AAA164-E04; genus UBA2970. The sequence continues at coordinate 3,595,233 of OZ241891.1, forward strand.
GTCCATTACTGAATCAACAAGGAGGGAAGATGCCGGAGGCGAGGGCGTCCAAGCGGCGAGGTGGATTGGTTTGAGGGATGGATTAGCGGTTGGCGTTTGTTGGGGTCGTGATTTCTTTTCTAGGGCGAATGGGGGAGTAGGATTCGCTTGGTGGATGGTTGCGTCCAAGCCGGGTGTCCGCGCGATTTGCTGGCTTTGGTTTGGAGGATTCTAGGTTTTTGTTTGTTTTGTTGGAGGTTGGATGAGGGTTTTGAGACAGCTTAGTATCGGATTAGTCAAAGAGCATCGGCTGGTATGGCGACGGGAAAGATTTCGTCGATCCTTTCTTCAAAAAATCTCGTTAGTGGAAACGCGAACTAATCCTCTTTTTTCCGTTGCGGGTTTTTTCATTGTCAAAGTTCGATCACGACTTTCAACGCTTGAAGATCGCCTTTGGCCAAGCGGGTGATGACGGCCGGCGTTTCTTCTAACGTGCAACATTTTTCGATAAAGCTCGCCAATTTGTCTTGAATTTTCGGCAACATATGTAGCGCATCGTCAAATGCGCGGCGATCAAAGCCGTAAGTGCCGACGAGAGTGATTTCTCGGCTGACGACGTCTTGCAGAGGCAAGGGCGCTTCTTTGGCGAGGTTTCCGATCAAAAGCGCCACGCCGCCCGCTTGTAGCAAGGACAGGCACTGTCGGAAGGATGCGCAAGTTCCAGCCGCGTCCACTACTAGATCTGGTTGGTCTCCTAGGGCGGATTCTACGCTCCAGACAACCGAATCAATATCGTCCGAAGATTGTATCGGCTTGACGCCAAAGGATTTTGCCCGATTCAGCTTCGCCGGGATTGTGTCCAGAATGGCTACAGCACTGACGCCGGCATTTTTTGCCGCCAAAACTCCCGACAGGCCGATTGTTCCCGAACCGATGATTGCCGCTCGCTTGGCGCGGATGTTTTTGTCAGCCAAACGCTGAAAGCCGTGAAGGACAACCGCCAAGGGTTCGGCCAGAATCCCTACGACGGGTTTCACGCCTTCGGGCAGTGGCAAGGCGTTCTCGGCGGGGATCGCGAGGTATTCGGCCATAGCGCCGCGTTTGGCCAAATTGACGCCGATGACTTTTTTGTTTAGAAAGCTGGGGTCTCCTTCTTCGGCGGTTGGGGCTGTCTCGGCAATAATGTTGAACACCGCTGCGAGCTCGCCAATCCTCGAGCGGGCGATGTCGTTCCCTACGTCGACAACTTCGCCGACTGCTTCGTGTCCCATGACCATTCCCGGCGCTCGGCGTCCGCTTTCGCCGGTAAATCCGTGAACGTCGCTTCCGCAAATTCCGACGGCTTTTATTCTAAGCAAGACTTCACCCGAACTCGGTCGCGGTTGAGGCAGCTCTTGCAGTGTCATGTCCCAAGGACCGTTGTATACCAACGCTCTCATCAGCGGTTTTTCCGGGCAATCAACCAAGAAATATCGGGATTTTCAAAAATTTCCAGTGAGATGGCAATAAAAGTTTTTCCGAACTCACACCTCGTCAAGCAAGAAAGCAAAGTCTTTTCTCTGCAAAACGACAAGAAGACAAGCGGATATTGCGTTGATTTGCCCTGCGGTTCGCCGCAAAATGGGAGGTTCATGGACGGCATTCTGGAGGAACTCCGTTGGCGGGGGTTGATTGAAAACAGCACCGACGAAAAATCATTGTCCCGGCAACTCTCTCGCCCCACCACTCTTTATTGCGGGTTTGACCCCACGGCGGACAGTCTTCACGTAGGCAACTTGGTGCCGCTTTTGTCGCTGAGGCGGTTTCAACTTTACGGGCATTCCCCCATTGCGCTGGCCGGCGGCGCTACCGGCGCCATTGGCGATCCCAGCGGAAAGTCTGCCGAGCGTCGATTGCTGTCCCGCAAGGCGCTGGACGCGAACATCGCCAAGATCAAAATTCAACTGGCTCGTTTGCTGGATTTTGATGATCCCAAAAATCCCGCCCTTTTGCTCGACAACGCTGAGTGGACGGCAGACGTTCGCTACCTAGATTTCCTTCGGGACGTCGGCAAACACTTTTCCGTGAACATGATGGTTGCCAAAGAAAGCGTGCGGGCCAGAATGCAGAATCGCGATTCCGGCATCAGCTATACCGAATTTAGCTACATGCTCCTCCAAGCATTTGACTTTTGCCACCTACACGATCGCTACAACTGCTCGCTTCAAATAGGCGGCGGCGACCAATGGGGCAACATCACGGCCGGCATCGACCTCAACCGCAAAAAACTAGGAGATGTGGTTTTCGGCTTGACCCTCCCCCTCATCACCAACTCAGACGGGACAAAGTTTGGCAAAACCGCCGAAGGCGCCGTTTGGTTAGATGCGGACAAGACAAGCGTTTATCGATTTTACCAGTTTTGGATGCGGACCGACGACCGCGACGCCCTTCGCTATCTCAAATACTTTACCTTTTTCTCCCAAGAAGAAATTCAATCCATAGCGGCCAAACACGCCCAAGCGCCGGAGCGAAGAACCGCCCAAAGAACGCTGGCCAAGCACGTCACCGAGCTGATTCACGGCGCCGAGGCGACGCAAAACGCCGGGAAAGCCAGTGAAATCCTCTTCGGCGGCGCGTTGCAAGACGTCTGCGCCGAAGCCTTCCAAGATCTCGTCGACGAAATCCCTTCCTTCACATTTTCCAAAGCCAAAATTCATTCCGCCTGCTTGCTTGCCGACCTCCTCGTCGCCGCCCAACTCGCTTCTTCCAGAGGCCAAGCCCGAAGAGACATCGCCGGCGGAGGCGTCAACCTCAACAACGTGCGCCAAACTGATCCTCAAAAAATTGTGTCCTTGAACGACCTCATGTTTGGACGCTTCCTCCTCCTGCGCAAAGGAAAAAAGCACTACGTCTTAGCCCGCTTTGAGTAAAGCCGCGCGCCCACAATGCAAATCGTAAATCCACAATGCAAAATCCGAAGTTTTTAGTTTTGACTATATATGAAAGAGAGGGAAAACGCAGAATCTTCGACATGCCTCCCTCACCTATGTTTTTCAAAACACCAAAGCTCATGCACTATATCATGTTTATATTAGCGAGCATAAACGCATCAACATATCCAAGAAGAGGGAGCATGACGGAGCCGAGGAAAAACACGTCAAAAATTTCTCCAAGCGAGTGAAGACTCGGCAATATTCTTTTCATCGGCAGAATAATCGTTTCATTTCGTTGCACCTCTTATACCTCTCTTGGTTGTATGCCTAAGAATCTCAACGGCCATTCAATAGAGAAACAGCCGGCTCCAATGCCATCGCCGTGGTTGTTGTCGATTCTCGTTACATTCATAAATAAGATCCATCCGCAATAGCGATTAGGCAAGCATGCTTGTCCTGCGGCGACAAAGAAAACTTCCTAGCCGCGCGATTGTCTGCAACAACCTTATGAATCTTCGTCCTTCAAGCTCTGCAAGACTCGCCAATAAACTGTGATCTGTTTTTATAGCACGACGGTTACATCAGGATAAACCTTTTACACTGGCACTGTCCAGAGAAAGCACTTCCGGCGGCAGATCTGTCGCTTCTAATATGCAAACACTCTGTCGCGATCATCGTTCTTTGCCAGTCGATAATTTTTAGTATAGAGTATTTATATCGCTATAAAAAGTGCGACTTTCTTTGTTATAACTGGCATCCAGTGCATTGTAGCTAGTGTTCAAGGCCTGTGGTTTGAGATTTAGCTTTCTCTGATGTTGGCCTCGTTTTTCAAGTTACTTCGTTTCTATTTTTCTGGGAGCAAAGTTTTTATTGTTTCTACAACGAAGGTGAAAAGAGAATACGGTGCGTGGCCGGTGAAATTGAAGGGAAGAGCTAAGTGAGTCAGGGAGCCTTGGCCAGAGGCTTGCGATTTGTGGTGAGGAATTGTAGGCTAGCGGCTGTTGTTAGCAGTCGGTGATTGGATTTTAACTTCGCTTCCATTTTTGCGAGGCATAGTTTTTTTGTCGGCGCAGTTGGGGAACGACGGGCTTGGGCGGGAAAGCAGAAAGGAACGCGGGAATATGAGAGAAACATGATGGGGAAGGATCTTGTAACTTCGCGTTTTTTGGCCAACTTTGTCGTTTGCGAATAGACGCCAAGTTTTTCTTTCTGCATTTTATTTTTATGGACAGAACCTAAGACTTGGATTTTCCGAATTGGCATTGTGGGAACGCGTTTTGGCCGCCGAATATTATAATCAAAGCAAGATGGAGTCGTCGTCCTTCCCGAGTTTTCCCACCTGTTTCTTGATAGTTTCCACATTGGCGGTTAATTCGTATAATGCTTGGAATACTTTTTCTTTAGTTTGTCCGTTTTGCAAGGCAGTGACTGCGGGGGTGATTTTCATCATCTCGCGGGCAATCTCGGCGCATGCATCTTGGATCACTTGGATGGCTTCTGCTTGTTCCATCGGAAAACTTTTGCAATCTTTTTATTTATTCCAATCCCAACGCCCGCCTTCCCTCTTGGGTGATCATGGATTGATGCCAAGGCGGATCCCAAACAATCTCGACCAAGGCGTCTTCTACGGAAGGAAGGGATAGCATTTTTTGCCGCGCGTCTTGGGCGATTACTTCTCCCATGCCGCAACCCGGCGCGGTGAGCGTCATTTTGACGAAGACTTTGTATTTCCCGCTTGGCAGCCGGTTTTTGCCGAGGTCGTAGATGAGACCCAAATCGACGATGTTGACTGGGATCTCCGGGTCAAAACAGGTCTTCAAGGTTTCCCAAACTGCTTCCTCTTTTAGCTCGGCGGCTTCGCCTTTCTCGGCGGATACGCCCGCCGCCGGCTTCCGCCCGAGCGCGTCCGCATCTTTTCCTTCGATGCGATAGAGCAGGCCATTGGCGTGAATTGTGAACGATCCTCCCAGTTCTTGGGTGATGTAAACTTCTGTGTCTTTGGGCAATGGGTGCGGCGTTCCTGCGGGGATGGCGATGGCGGTGACTTCTCGGGAAAGTTGGACGCTGGTAGATAAGCTCATTTCAAAACTAATTTAGAAAAATAAAGCGGCTGTAGCATTGTCCAGAGGCTCAGTGAACCGCCGAACAACGGGACGGACTGGCGCGTATAGGCTATGTTGCACGCGCGAAAAAACTTGCGGGGAAGTATCCATTTCAGCGGGCGTTGGGATAAACGGAAATGTTGTCGACGTACACGCTGTATCGGCTCTGCGGAGAAAAGCCTCGAAGTCCCGGCGCCCCGCGGTCGTGCGCCTTTTTATGAGGCACTTCGATTGTCCAGTCGCTCGGTTCCGGCGTCCTGCGTTTCCAGACTTTTGCCCGCACAATTCCCGATCCGTCTTCCGCTAAATCCACTCTGGACTTCATGCGATACCACACTCCGGGACTCCACCGGAAGGGAACGGATTCTTTGATGCGGTCGTGGTTGGAACTCACTTCTAACTGCTGCCAATTCCCCACTAATTCAATTACATATCGTTGGTGAATCAGACCTACGTTGGACTTCATTCGCCGATCTCCGTCCGTCATCACGTCGGCTTCCATTGTATAGTCGGACATGTCTGGATCGCCGAAGAATGTGGTTGCCCGCTGAAATAGCACACGGTCTAAGGTCTTCGCCAATACTTTGTTGCCGTCGCGTTTTCGAACGTCCCATTTGAATCTAGCCCCAATCCAAGGCAACGGCGGGTAGGCAAAGTCCACTCCCTCATGAACATGGCCGGCGGGATATTTTTCGGCAATTTGGAAGCTCTCAAAATCTTCATCGAATCGCCGGCCGGGCAAAACTCGCCCTCTGCCCAAGCCGATTAAATTTCCTATCTTCGCTTGAAAAGCGCCTGCTGACGCTTGCGCCTCGTTGCCCGCCATGATTGTCCGGCCGGAAAACTCGGCGTTGATCTCTGCTCGCACTCGCGCCGTGGGGGGAATGTATTTCTCAAAGTTTGCCCGCACGTTTTGGCGCACTACCCGGCCAACGGCATCCAACGCGCGCACCTGAATGGCCGTTTGTTCGCCGGGTGTCAACAAAACGTCGCTGGGAACGACTTGCAGACGAGCCGCTCGCCCGCGTCTTGGTTTCGGTGAAATGTGGCTTGCCCACGGTTTGCCGCGCGCTCGGCCCCCCGCGCGCCCGAAGCAGTAAAGTTTCTTTTGACTGTGCAGGTATATCTTCCCGTTCCACACCGTTGGCGCTCCCAGCAGGCCGCCGTCCAATTCAACCACGTCCAAAAGTTCCACTCCGTCTTCCCGCACTTTGAGAATATAGAAGCGGCCGCTCGCCATCGGCACATACAACTTCCCGTCCACATAAAGCGGCGAGGCGTGAAGTTGACCGTTCTCCAGTTTGTGATGCCAAAGCCTCTCGCCGCTTTCGGCGTCCAAGCATTCCAGCTCTCCTGTGTGCGTCACCTGATAGACGCGGCCTTGCGCCAACACGGGCGAACTGGTGAACATAACCAGCGGCTGCCGCCAGAGCTCCGTCGATTTGCCCAACACTAGCGGTCCTTTTTCCCCCGAAGACGGTTCTGCGCCAATTCGAATCGCCGCCATCCGCCCCACTTCGGAAGTGTCGATGTTTTCCTTTCCGTGTATGGCAATCAGTTTGTCGCCGCCGTGCAGGAGAACCGAAGCGTTCACGCCGCCATACGAAAAATGATAACGCCACAGCGGATCGCCGGTCAGAACATTCAGAGCCACCACATTCCCGCATCCCGTGCCGCAATAAAGCACCCGCTTGCCTCCCGTGGAGGCAATCACCGGAGAGGAAAAAGAACTGTCCTTCGGCGGCGTCCCCGGCGTTGAACTCCAAACCAACTCGCCGGTTTTTTTCTGAAACGCAAAAAATCGATCGCGGGCCGGCCCGTCAACCCCCCAATAAGAAGTGATCGCGTGATGAATAACCAACTCGCCCTCAATGACCGCCGCTCCCCGCCTTCCGTTGGGAAAGGTAAGCAAACCAAAGCGCTCCATCATCGAGTGCCGCCAAAGAATGTTTCCCTTCAGAGAGACGCAAACCATTTCCCCGGCCGTGGTCATCAGATAGATATTCCCGGTTTCACTGTCCACGGTCGGCGCACCAATAGCGTAGCGTTCATAGACGATGTCGCTGAGAAAGTCGTTAAATCCCCGTTGCCAAACAACTTTCCCAGTGTCTGCCTCCAGACAAGTCAAATACTCCCGCAAATCCGCTCCCTCGCCGGCGTAGCCGAAGGCATAAACGCGGCCTTCGGCAATCACCGCTTCCCCGCGCCCGGCCATTTCAAAAGTCCACAAATGATTTTTGCCGCCAATCTCAATCTCGTCCGGCAGCCCCGTTTCCTCCGAAGTTCCATTTTGATGAGGCCCCCGCCAATGCAACCAACCGGAAACCGGCGCCGCAACAAGCGATGCCGACGCCAAACCGCCAAAAATCAAAAATAATCCGCGCTGAATTTTCATCCTATGCAACTTTCCCAACATTCCCATTGCTCAATTTCTCCTTCCAAGAAAGAACGCATTCCTCGTTCCTCTCCTAAAACAAAAAAGTATTCTCCCATCCAAAACAAACGGCAACAAAAATCCGCCCCGGAAACCGCCCTCTCAATGCTTTTCTCTCGCATCCAGCCAAAGAAAATTCCCTTCCTCGTCCCCTCGTCAGCGACGCCAACGCTCCGCAACCACAGGAACTTTCCACTGCCGAACCGCCAAGCAACGGACGACGCTCTTCTCCAAATTCCCAATTCGGTTTAGGCACTCGTTCATGTTTTGCGGCGCTGTCGTGCCTTCCAGTCAAGCCTCGCGCCTCTCCGCTGTCAAGCCTCCCCACAAAAAGAAACCGCCGAGAAACGAATCCCGACGGTTGTTTCCGCAAAGGCAAAGACGCCTTTCTACTCTTCATTGGGAGGAAACGCCAAATCAGTGACCGCTTGGATAGCATCTTGTTGCTCTAGCTCTTCAGGCGTGTAGATTGCTCTCCGAACCGTCTGTTGAGCATCCTGAATCTTCCTTTCAATAGCGGCCATTTTGGTTTTTACCATTAATCTGGAGACGGCGCGAAAGTGAACCGTCTTTTCCATCAGCCGTTCCCTAGCCTGCAGCTCTTCTTGGGTAACTTCCGATTCGTCCTCTTCAGGCATGAACATGGCTCGTTGTGCTTTGAATTGCTCTCGGAGTCCAACCTTCATTCTTTCCAGTTCTGCATGTCCAGACTCGTCTAAACTGATTTCAAACGCATTTATTTGGTGCAGGACATTCTGCATTTTTACACGAACCTCCTCTGGCATTTGATTGATTGCTTTCACCATAGCATTGTCAAACACCTCTTCGACGGTGTCGCCTTCAGGGATGTCGGACACATCCGAATGCTCTGCAGTGTCGGCAAGGCTACCATCCTTCAAATCTACAAAAGGAGGCAGGTTGAGAGGATCTCCACAACAAGGAACGGAATCTACGGCATCAGGATTCAACACGGCCAGCCTTTGAACAGGATCAGAATTATTAATGGCTTGAGGAAGAAACTGAACCATCTTGGAAATCTCGGCTAACAGCATTTGATTTTTGCCAAGAAGGATCTGTTGTTGTAGGCGCCTTTTAGACACCTCATGATGCGCAAGCCGTTCCTTCGCGTTGTTTTCATAATGCGCCATACTACTAATCACGAAGAGAACCAAAAAGAAAAGGAGCGCACGCCAAACCCCGACAAACCTCTCTGTCCCGGTCATTTCCTGTTCCATCTGTTTTTCTGTTTCCATGTCTACTCCTCTATTCGTTGTTGTCTGTATCCGGCGCAATTCTCGGCGGGCGCGAGGCAGAAGTGATTATGTTGGAAATCTCCGTCAAAAGATTTCTAGTCTCCTCAAGAATTTCTTCCTGCTTTTCCAAAACCCCCGACGCTTGACGCTGTAGCTCCCACTCTCTTCCTATTTTTTGAGACTTGAAAAAGAACAATCCAAGTATCAGAAAGAAAATCAAAAAGATGAGAAACACTGACGAGTGCTTGTAGAACTTTTCTCTGCTAGTCTCTTCCATTTCTCCCTCCATTTTTACAGGTCACATTTCTTGTAGTTCCGATCCGCTGCATTGGCGCACAGTTCTACTGCGATGTCTAGGTCAATGCACGCTTCTTTGTAGGCGTTGTTAAGCTCCGATATGCAATGGATTTCCCAAACTCCAGCCGCCCCTAGAGCCTTAGCTTCACAAAACCCAGGCAGCCACTTTTTCCAGTTCCTCGCTATCCACTTTGAAAAGCCGTCCCATTTTAGCGCCGCGACTCGACATCCTCCCCACGCTCCGCCGCCTACCGCGTATGTCTTCAAAATGCAATCCCAATACTTGCTATTGGCTTTCCGAATATCTCCGTCGTAGACTATCCACGCAGCGTTGTAGCATCGGAAAAATTCGGCGAGCGCAGGCCCGTCCGTCAAGACGGAAATCTCGAAGCTCTTGGTGCAGGCTTTAAACCCGCATGTAGTGGTGCTTTGCGCATTGGCCGGCGCGCTGGAGGCGACGGCAATGGCAATCATTATGGCAAAAATTAGTTTCTTCATGTCAGTAAAAATCTAGTTTCGTTGTGGTCTTTGTTCGAATTCCTGTTCAATTGCTGTAACTGCTCACCAATGCGGCAGCCGCCGAATTGGCTCTTCGTACCGCGCTGTTCACTGAATCTTCCAGCTCTTCAATGGCGAAGAGTATGTGTACTTCCCAAGTAGAAAGGGCGGATAATGTGCAATCTGGGAATTTTACATTCGCATTCTGAATCAAACAATTGGCGGCGCGGCGTTGCGCGCTTGCAGTCATCCACTCAATGTCTCCCATGTACTTCTTCAACGCCCGTCCCAAGTCATCGCCTAGCGTTTCGTTTATGGATTTAATTCTGGCGTTAATGAATTGTATTGTCACAGGTCGGATTCTTGTAATTTTCCACTTGGGATTATTAGACCCGTACACGCCAGAGTACGGATCGCCTATCCCAAACACGACGATGTCTATTGTCGTGTACTGATTGCCAGTAGTCCCAGCCCGATGCCACCTATCAATCACCGACGCGATTTCCGAATTTACCGGCGGCGTTTGAACGCCAACCAACATGGTCAGCGCGAGGACGGCGAGTCCGATTTGCCGCAGGATGTCGCCCGGCGCAAAGCGCAGGTGCCACGGCGCCTTTGTCGATGAATTCCTCATCTTCTCCTCTCCTGTGGAGGCATTTTCCGCCGCGCTGTTGGCGCGGTCAAGATTAATTCGATTGTTTAATTGGTTCATAAAACGGTCTTTCTTTGTTTAATTAGTAACGTCTATTTCCGTAATTCAGGTCAAACGCATCCAAACAGCAGAGTAAAACGCAGCTTTCCCGCCCGTTCGCCTGAGCGAAACAGGGAAAGCTGATCGACTCTCCTGCCGAATTTTCATATTCAAACTGTGACATTCAGCAGGGAAGACCCAACAAGAGAATCTCACCCTGCTGTTCGGATGCAAAACCAAGAAAATGAAAAATCCAGCTGGAGCGCAAGCTTTTTTTTGCGAAAATCTGCATTTTTTTCGAGAATTCGTCACTTTTTTCGTTTTTTTGGCTAGAAGGCGGTTTTCCAAGCGCATTTTTGCCTTTTTGGAGATTGTTTTGGCGGGGGAAGGGAGAGGAAGGAAAAGACGGCGGCTGTTGTTCTTTCTGGCGCGGATGGGAGACAGTCGCCCTATGAGGATGGCTGAAGCATTCGCGCTAGAATTGCTCTGGTTTTGAAAGCAGAGCCGGCCACCGTTGCCGGTCGCCGCTTACAGAGACGGAATCTTTGTCTGCAACAACGTCAAAGGTAAATTGGCTTCGTGCATGGTTTTGTCGTCGGTTGTTTTGGCGAGTTTGTGTATCGCGTTGGATTGTTCTTTCATAACCAGCTTGGCGAGATCATAAAACTGGGGATGTTTTCTAGCACTTTGGACGCTGCGGCGCATTTGTGGTGGCGAAGTTGGCGGGGCGGTCGGAGTTGTTGGATGAGGAGGATAAGTTTTGGGCGAAGGTTGTTCAGAGTGCCGGGCAGTATGCTGGGAAGATGCCGGTGGAGCATTGGCTGGCGGAAGATTGCGAAGAATCAAGCGATTGAGGCGCATTGGCGGCTGAAGCGGGTGTCGCGTATCGGGCGGAGATGTCGGTAAAGATGCGGGACGCCGGGGAAGAGGATGACTTGGATTTGAAAAGGTTGGCGGATGCGGTTGATAAAAATGATTTGCGGTGGGCATGGATTTCGTTAGGATTGCGTTGTGTCTGTGGTTGTTAAGAATTTTGATTTTCTGGAAGAGAAAGGATTGAGTCGACTCGGACGAGGGAAAGTGCGGGAAGTGTTTGAGTTTTTTGAAGCCAACGGCGCCGGGAAGAATCTGATTTTGATGGCGGCGACGGACTGCGTTTCCGCTTTTGACAGAATCCTGCCCCGTTCGTTTATGCCGGGAAAGGGAGAGATTTTGACGCGGATGTCTCTCTTTTGGTTTCAAGAAACAGACTCCGTTGCGCCTAATCATCGTCATGGGATTAACGGCGAACACTGGCCTAAGAATCTAGATGCGGAGGATGAGAGAGTGCGGAATCGGGCTATCGTAGTGCGGAAAGCGAAGCCTTTGCCGATTGAATGCGTGGTTCGGGGGTATCTAGCGGGGTCCGCATGGAGAGAGTATCAAAAGACAGGAAAGATTGGCGGTCGGAGGCATCGCCCTGTTTATGGGGAATCCGACGAACTGCCAGAGCCGATTTTTACGCCGACCACCAAAGCCGAAACAGGCCATGATGAAGACATCTCCTTTGACGAAGTGGCGAGGAAATGCGGCGGGGAAACAGCGGAGCGCATCCGAGATTACAGCATGAGGCTTTACAAGCATGCAAGAGCGTTTGCGCGGGAAAAGGGCATTTTGATTGCGGACACGAAGTTTGAGTTCGGCTGGGATGCGGATGGCGAGTTAATGCTGATTGACGAGGCGTTGACGCCGGATTCTTCCCGCTTTTGGCTGGCGGAAAAGTATTGTCCGGGCAGGCATCAGCAGAGTTTGGACAAGCAGATTGTGCGGGACTATTTGGAAAATTCGGGTTGGGACAAGCAGTCGCCGCCGCCAAGCCTGCCCCTTGACGTCATAGAGAAAGCCCGATATAGATACCTAGAAGTCTGCGAAAAACTAACCGGCGAATCCTCAGAGAACGGCTATTGAGCGTTCCCACAAATCCGCATTCGTCATTCATAATTGAATGAGAACTTTGCTTTAGAAATCCCGAAGCCAAACCAAAATCCAATCGTCGCCGGCATTTCCCGGCCACAAAGCGCTGATTTGCCGGCTACAAATCACCGGTTGCAACTTGGTGTTGTTTCTTATGAAAGCGGCGGCGAAAGAAAACAAAACCCAGCCGGCAATCTTGCCTAGCAAAAGCCCCCACTCAGAAGATCTGGAATCCTTCGCGCTTTTCAAAGAGAAATCCCAAAGTTCGCAAATCAGTGGGACAAGGCTAGTTTCCTTTCTTCCCTTCCCGTTTCCTCAGGCCGGCAAAGCCTCCCCAATCCATGAGAAGAATAGAAACAATCCCACAACAAAAAACCGCCGAAACGAAACCCGACGGTTGAAACAAAGGCAAAACTCAAGCGACGCTCAAAAATCCACAGACGTCTCCGGCAAAATCTCATCGGCTCCATACAGCGGAGACCAATTGTCCGCATTAAAGTTTTGAAAATTCTCCGCAGGCATTTTGTTGCGAGGATGCCAACGATTCCAAACCGCCGACACCGGCAAAGTCCAATCCCGCAAATTTCCATGCTCCACATGACCGTCGAGAAAAGCCATGTTCGCCCGCCCAGCATGCCGCCGACTAATAGAAAAAACGTACTTCGTGCCACGCCATGGAAATTGACTAAACGCATGCGGCGCCCACGGATACCAAGCAAAAACCTCATCCCCATGAAATTGCCAACCAATACGATCCCCAAAACTTATAGCACCAGCAGGCGATAAAATCTCAGAGACTTTGCGAACAGCAAAATCCGTTAAACCTTAATTCTTTGACGGTTCAACTCCCGGACGAAGACGATCCGAAAGAAAGACATGACCATTCACGCCATAAGAAAAATTGAACACAAACGACAAAGGCTTCGCCAAACGTAGATGCTCTTGTTGAACAGAACGAGAAACCATCTTCGACAACTTCGGCCAATTCGCCGAGCATTGAAAAACGTTCGTATCCTTGCCGAGATAATCCGCCCACAAAAACCGATGCCATGGAACAGGATGCCTTGGAAAATCATAACCCGGCCCCCAACGCCCAGACTCCCAACGAATCTCCAAAATAGGAGGCAAATCATCCTCATGATCATCCGCAAACATATGAGAAGCCAATGCAATTTGCCGAAGGTTATTCGCGCAATCAATCCGCTTGGCCGCCGCTTTTGCCTTGCCCAGAGCAGGAAGAAGCAAAGACGCCAAGATGCCGATAATGGCAATCACCACCAACAACTCGATCAACGTAAAAGCCCGGTCTCCGCTTCTTTGAAGATGCATTTTCATACTCCTAAAAGATAGCAGAAACCGGGCCAAACCATAACCGAGAAACCAAAAACCCGCTAATCGGAAACACCAGAAGAAGCGGAAGGAACGGTCGACGTATCCCAAGAACAACGCCAACCAATAGACGGAGAAGGCCAAAACTCATAGGAACAACTCCCCTCATAATCAAAACGTGGAGAGCCATGATCGCCATGATACCGCCAGCCGTTGTACTTCGGCCAAACAGGAGCATTCAAACCAACCCATTCCCAACAGCCTTGGGTATACCCGTATTTCAACAACGAAGAAAGCCCAGGCTCATAATCAACCTCGCAATAATACTGAGACAATTCAAAAGGAAGACCGGAAGAAGAATTGTCGAGATAAACGAGAGCCGCCTCTTGATAGCTGTAAAAATGAACGGTAGCAACATTACTCCCCCGAACCCATTCACCATCCTGATAACTCCCCTTGTAGATAGAACAGCCATAACCGTACCACCAATCCCAAGGAATGGTATGATCCCAATAGAATTTGTCGTACGAGATAGTCTGTTCATCACCGCCCGAAACGAAAGTACTCCTGTCTTCACGAGTGAACTCAAAACGAGGACCCCGCCAATCCCAAACGATCACCCTTTTAAGGCCAGACCAAACGACCTCGTACGTTTGCCCAGACTTGCTTTTGAACTGGATATCCATCCCAACGTAGCCGTCAGACGTCCAACCCCCGCCGCTCGTCTTATGAAAGCAAACGTCGAAAACAGGCGGATTGCAAGCGGCTTGAACGTCGCCAGTTAAACCAACGAGCAAACCGATCCCAACGACAACAGCAGCCGCCGATTGGAAGAAAGCGAAGACTTGACCGCCGCGGACGCCCTCCTTTTGCGTCAGGGGGGAAAGAAGGTTTTGGACGAAGGAAACGATGCATTTGGCTTTGGGCGCAAAGGGCAGGTACCAAGGTGTTTTCTTGGCTTTCATTTCCAGGACATTCTCGACGATTCCGTTGGATTCGTCAAGCCGATTGCTAAAAACAGTAGTATTTCGCATACGCTGATTCGTTAAATAGTGCGTTATTTAGTAATTTCAGACCAATTGAACCTTTCAGCAAAGCAAGAAGCGAGTTTCCGCCCGTTCGCCAAAGCAAACGGGAAAGAGAATTCGACTCTCCCAGAGCAAAAATCATATTCAAACTGTGATATTCAGCGGGGAGATCCGATAGCGAATCGTCCTTACTGAAAAGGTTCGAGACCAAGAAAAACAAAAATCCAGCTCGAGCGCAAGCTTTTTTTTCAAAAAAATCTCAACTTTTTTGAGTTTTCTTTCTGTGGGATGGCAGATGCAGGCAAATTCTGGGTTTTGGCGCGGTTTGTCGGCTGGCGCATTTCTTGGTTTTGAGGAGTTTTGTCGGTTCAAAAAGCCATCTGAGACGGCTTAGTCTCGGCTTTGTCTCGGTTTTGAGCTATAGTTGGCGGCTTTTGAGAGCGCTGTAGTTGTTGCCGGGGGTTTGCTCGATCAAGCGTTTCATTTCTAGTTGGAGGAGCGCCACGCTGATGACAGGCACGGAAAAACCAGATTGGCGAACGAGTTCGTCCACGTGCAAATCTTCTTCGCAAAGCAGTTCGTAAAGTTTCCGCTCGGAATCGGACAACGAGCTAAGGG
The DNA here is from genome assembly GCA_965203425.1 of Limisphaerales bacterium. Taxonomy (GTDB): domain Bacteria; phylum Verrucomicrobiota; class Verrucomicrobiia; order Limisphaerales; family AAA164-E04; genus UBA2970. The sequence continues at coordinate 3,610,327 of OZ241891.1, forward strand.
AGGGCGGTTCGGAGGTCTCACTTTTGGCGGAAGGAAACAAGTATTCAAATTCGCTAAGAATGTCTTCGGCGTTTTCGCAGAGTTTGGCGCCGTTCTTAATCAGATTGTGGCAACCTTTGCTGCGCGGAGAGTAGACTGGACCCGGCACGGCGAAGACTAGCTTCCCGCAATCCAGAGCCTGACTGGCGGTAATGAGCGCGCCGCTCTTTGCGCCCGCTTCCACAACGACGACGCCTAGTGAGATGCCGGCGACGATTCGATTGCGGATGGGAAAGTTTTGGCCCGACGGCGGGCGGTCAAAGGGAAACTCGGTAAGGATGGCGCCGCGTTCGATGATTTGTTCAAAGAGTTTTCGATTTTCGACTGGATAAACCCGATTAATGCCGTTTCCCAAGATGCAAAGGGTTCTGCCTTTGGCGCTGAGGGCGCCTTGATGGGCGCCGGAGTCAATTCCTCTGGCGCCGCCGCTGACGACGGTTACACCGGCCATGCCCAACTGATAGGCGAGTTTTCTCGCTGTTTCTCGTCCGTAGTTGGAGGTGATGCGCGAGCCGACGATGGAAATGCTGGTTCGGTCGGATTCTTGAATTTCGCCCTTCACATACAAGACAATTGGCGGGTCGTAGATTTGTCGCAATGGTTCTGGGTAAGATTTGTCTAGTTGGGTAAGAACATGGCAACCGAAGGATTCGCAGTTGGAGACTTCTTTTTTCAAGTCAATTTGGTTTTCCCAGTTGGTAATCGAAGAGGCAATCTCTGGGCCGATTCCATGAATTTTGGCAAGGCGGCTCTGGCTGGCGGTTAGAATCTTCTCCGGCGCGTCAAATTCCTCTAAAAGGCGACGCACGGTAATCGGCCCGACCTTTTCTAGCATGTTGAGCGCCATCATTGCTTCTTGAGAAGTCATGGCATTGTATTCATAGTTTTTGGAACGGTGGAGTCAATGAAGAACGCCTACGAACCGATCCCTCTTGCCGATTCTTCTTATTCCCCACCCGCCCAAACTGCGACAAACATTGCCTATTTTCCCAAAAATCCTTGAAAATGCTCCCGATGCAAACGGCGTTTAAAGAATGGGCAGTAGTCGTGGACGCTTTGATACGCGGCAGGCAAATCGCTATTTTGAGGAAAGGAGGAATCCACGAAGGGAAGGCGGGATTTCAAATGGAGGCTAATCGCTTTTGGCTGTTTCCGACGCAATTCCATCAACAACGAGAATCGGTCGTGGAAAACGCATGGCAACGGTTCCAAGCAGTTCCATCCGCCTTAGGTTGCGAGAAAGAAGTCTCCATTTATGCGATGGCTGAAATTGCGCAGTCTTGGGAACTGGAGGATTGGTCTCAGATTGCCCGGCTGGACAGCCAACATATCTGGCGAGAATCAGTCGTGAAGGAGCGTTTTGAATGGGGGCGGAAGAAAGCCCTTTTTGTATGGATTGTTCGGGTTTATCGGCTGGAGCGTCCGATCTCGGTTCCGGTGATTGCCAAATACGGCGGATGCCGCTCTTGGATCCATCTCGATACTCCGATGCCCTCCGGAGAAGGGCTGATTCCGGTATTATCCGATGCGGACTTTGCTCGGCAAGCCGCTCGCTTTCGCCAAATAGTTTGTCAATGAATGCCCCGATCATTTTGGCGTCGGCCTCGCCTCGGCGGCGGGAATTGCTGGAAGCGTTGGGACTTCGCTTCGAGGCGATTCCCAGTGGAGCCAAAGAAATATCGGATCCGCATTCGCATCCAAAAGATTTGGTATGTTGGAATGCGAAAATCAAGGCTTCCGAAGTTGCGCAAAGATTCCCGGATCGTTGGGTTTTAGGAGCGGACACGGTTGTTGCTCTTGGCAACCAAATCTTCGGGAAACCCGCTTCACCCCAAGAAGCCGAGACCATGCTTGCCGCTTTGCAAGGACGCGTCCATTGCGTTTATACTGGGCTTTGCTTTTTTCATTGTTCGCTGGCTCAGTGCGAAGTTTGGCATGAGAAAACGCAGGTTGGTTTTCGATCCTTGTCGCTGGATCAAATTCGGGATTACTTGAAGCGCATTCATCCTTTGGACAAGGCCGGCGCTTACGCTATTCAAGAGGGCGGCGAGCGAATTGTAAGTTGGATGGAAGGATCGCTTAGCAACGTCGTCGGATTGCCGTTAGAATCTTTGGAATCCGCGCTACAACGACAAGGCATTCTATAAAATAGATAAATAAGATAACGCTATATTATTTTATATTTTTGCAAAGGCATTCTCTAATCCCGCTTGGCTTGCTCCGCTCTTTTTTGCCTGCCGTCCAATGATTTTTAACAATACTACGGCAAAGCATCAGCAAGTCTTCTATAAGATAGTAGAAGAGAATCGCATGGTAATAGTCGTCTTGAAATTTCATAGGATCCGCTTTAAAAGCCAGAGTCATCGGCCCTTTTGCTTCCTCCCTTATAGAATAGACAGAGGAAGAAAGCGGAAAACTAAGGCTTGCAAGATCTTGCGGCGTCAAGAAGGGGCAAGAGGCAGCGCGGCGGAATATAATCTTTCGAAGTCTGCTGGGCTGACAATCCGCGGGTTGAATCCGGCCGTCCATTGCCCGGCGGCTTCCCGCGCCAGAAGGGAAATTTGAGAAGGTTTTATATTTGGCGCATTCTTATTGCCCAGCAGTTCCGCGGAGTTTGCAATCTGTTTCAAGTAATGGATTAGGCTTTCCACCGCAGTCTCGGCATTCGAGCCGGGTTGAGTCAGATTTCCAGCCGCCGCCAAATTGGCGTAAATCGCCCGCGCAGACGGATCGGCGGCGTTGAATTCCACTACATACGGCAACATGAGGCCGACCGCTCGCCCATGGATCATGCCAAAATGCGCGGTGAGTGGATTGGCGGCGGCGTGAGCGGCGCCGAGCATGCTGTTTTCAATGGCCATTCCAGCTAAAGCGGCCCCAAGCAACATATTTCCTCGCACTGCCAGATTGTTTTCATTGGCTAGAACTTTAGGAAAGGCAATGGCGAGCAATCGAAAGGCTTGCTCGGAATAGATTTTTGAGAGAGGGTTTCGCTTTTTCGTGACAGCAGATTCTACCGCATGCGCCAAGGCGTCCACTCCCGTGCAGACAGCCACTTGACGAGGTTGGGACAGAGTAAGGGTTGGATCTAAAAGCGCCGCCTTTGCGGCCGCCTTTGCGTCTCCGCAAGCCATCTTTTGGCGCGTCTGTTCGTCCGCAATTAAGGCAAAGGACTGGCATTCGCTTCCGGTTCCGGCCGTGGTTGGAATGGCGATTAAAGGGAGCATGGTCTGCGTTGCCTTTCCGACACCCCAATAGTCTTTCATTTCTCCGCCGTTGCTTAGGATGAAGTTGCAACCTTTGGCGGTGTCCATGCTACTGCCGCCGCCCAGCCCAATCAGAAAGTTGATCCGCTCTTTTTGCGCTGCGGCAACGCATCGATCCACGTCGCGAGTCGTAGGATTTTCACGAACTTGATCGAATACAGAAAACGCGATTCCCTCCTCTGCAAGCGCTTGGGCGACTCGTCCGGCGTGGCCGGCTTTGACAATTCCGGGGTCCGTGACGAGCAAGACTTTGGTCCCGCCCAGTTCCCCGACCATCCGGCCGATTTTTTCCACAGAATCATTGCCGAACACTATGCGAGGCGAAGGAGGCGATTCAAAATGGGAAAGGCTTTGCGGCGCCTCCGGTTTTGGGGACTCGCTCAGAGTTGTTGACCGAAGGCGCATCATGCGCGCGGTTTGGCTGGGGACGTTTGCCCGGAGCGGATTCGCCGATTCAAAAAAACACATTCCAACCTGCCCGGATTACGGCGTTATTTCTTTATCGGCCAATTCGATGGAACGCCGACGGTAAAGAAACTCGAACATGTTTCCTTCATGCGGTTGATCCCAAGAGACTTTCGTCGTTGACACCGGCCCCAGGTTCAGCCTTTCAATCAAAGGCGAATTCAGCAACTCTGCGGCAAAGGTTTTGTCCCGAGTAATGGCGCTGACCACCAACGACGGACCGATTCGATTCAACATCTCCGATTGAGACGACTCCACAACGCTGACATAAGGGAAAAGAAACTCGCGGTTGTAAAGCGGGTGATCGGCCGTCTCGCAATACACAACCGTTGGCCTGAGGTAAACGCCGCCGGCAAACTCCACTTTGCGATCCCCATTCCGATATCGGGCTGCCAAATCTTCGGCGCCCGGAGTCTTTAATCCATTTTTGATGGACTGGTTGATATACTCGGCCATTCGAGGATTCGCAAAGCCGGAAAGACACGCCCCTTCGTCCGTTGCCTCAGCGGGTTGCAGCGGCCCCAAAACTCGACCTAATGCGTTGGCAATTTCCCTGCCGTGACGGGGCGCCACAATGGCCGAAGCGTTAATGCAGCTTCGCCCGCCATTTTCCGCAATGCTAGAGGCCATCAAGTCCAAATACTTTTCCCACTGATCGGCCTCATCTTCACCCAAGAGGATTTTGCTAAAACCCGGTCCGTGAACCTGAACGGCAGGATTGCCGGCGTGCCGCTCGGTCGTGCTTTTGTCTCCAAAGATCAAAGCGCGGCCGCATTGCTGCAAGACGGCCTCCGCGCCTTCGTGATCGGTGGGATAAAAACCAAAGGCTTCCGGCGGGCAACCGGCGGCAATAAAAGCCTGAATCAAACGATACGGCGTCCAAGGCTCTTCTCGTCCCGGCTTGAGGACGATGGGGATTTTCAGCGCAATTGCGGGCAACCACAAGGAGTTCACGGCCGGAGAATTGCTCGGCATCACCAAGCCAAGCGCCTTCGTAGTGGGAAAGAAACTAATCCTTGTGCCAAACTGCTCGCCAACGCTCCGGTCGATAATGCGAAAATCCAACCCCCGAGTCAGCCCGGTCAAAATGGCGCGCATATGGGTAAGCGCGTAGTGAATTTTTTGCATATTCCGCCGAACCATTCCGTAAGGCAACCCGCTAGTGGCGGACAGAGCGGCAATATAATCCTCCGCGGATTGCCGTCGCCCGCAATCGCCCAACGGCAAGTCCCCGTTCAAAAAACGCTCGCCCGCTTGGGCGGAAATTTCGATCAACTCTTCCACCGAACGCCGCCGCAAAGAAGCCCGCGCTTGCTCCGCCTTTCGCAAGTCGCGCCGAATGACGCCTGCGTTGACTTGGCTCACCGCAGCTAAAGGACGGCGGTCGCGATAGTCGAAGACAAGTTTCTGTCGCAGGCTAACATAAGGGGCGCCTTGCCGCAGGCAGGGAATGTGAGGCAGTTCCATCTCTTTAATACACTCCTTCCACAATGTTTTCTTCTATTGCTCCAAAGGGACGAACTTCCGCCACACCGTCCCAAGCGTAGGGCGTCCGGGGCGCCCGGCGAATCGCCTCATCACGCTCCAAAAAGCGAGGCATAAAGAATTCTTTGGTTAAGGTTGTCAGCTCCACCCTGCCCCATTCTTCATATCCCTTGACTTGCGCCGTCTGATCAGGGTCTACCACTCGCAACACGGCCCGCGGTTGCGGCGCATAGTAGGTAATGGAAAAATTGTCCTCGGGAAGCAGGGGAACGCTGGCCGCCAACCCCATTAAGGTATTGCCGTAGGTAGGGTAAAAACCAATCTTTCCCTCTAGAACTTCTTCTATAAGGAAACGCGTGTATTGCGGATCCATCGTCGTTCCTCCGCAAAACACTCCTCGAAGCCCCGCCTTCCAAAGGTCTATACGCTCGGACAATGCTTCCAACAGCTTCGGCGTAGTAAACAGCGCGCTAACCCGCCGATGCTTAAATATAGTTATCGCCTGAGAAACAACGTGATCCATATAAGATCGAGCAATGTCAAACTTGCGCTCCTCTATCATCTTCTTCACAAAGCGAGGGTCCAGATCAATAAAGTAACATGAACAACTCCTGAAGTTGGCTAGATGTTCAATGGCTAAACGCAACCTCCTCGGCCCCGTCGGCCCCATCATTAGCCAATAATGGTTTCTAGGAAAGTGGCGGTCGGCAATCTTTTGGGAAAATTCGCTGTAATCCACCTTGTAATCGTTCCAGCCGACGCGTTGTTTGGGCATTCCGGTTGTCCCGCCGGTTTCAAAAACATTGAAGGGTTGCCCCGAAAACGCCTTCGGCACCCACACTTCGGGTTGCAAGTCGCGCAGCCACTCATCCTGAAAATGGCGAAAATTCTGAATAATATCGGCGAATGATTGTATTTTCTCCGCCGGATTCCAGCCGGCCTTCTCCGCCCATTCCAGCCAGAATCGGCATCCTGTTTCCGGCGAAAAATGCCACTTCACAATCTCCCGCGTATGGGCGTCTAGTTGTTCCCTCGCCTCTTGCAAGGCGGTCTGCGATACAGTGCAATCTTTCACAATCTAATTTGTAATGACTAAGTTCTAATTTATGATTCGCAGTTCATTTACCAAGAGAGGAAAAAGTCTACTCCTATTTGCGGAAGAAATTCGCCAAAATTTCATTGCCCGGCGGTTTTGTCCACAAAGACACTAGCGCCAAAGTCCCCCCTGAGGCCAAAACACAAACCGCCGCCGGCACAATGCCCGGTCCAATCGAATACTCTCCGCCGTAACCGGATTTATAGAAGAAATAGAACAAACTCAACATCCCAACCGCTATGGACGCATACGCTCCCGCCAGCGTCGTCCGCCGCCAGTAAATGCTACCAATCACAAGAGGCGTCAAGGCCGAAAAACCAGTGAAACACCAAACCCCTAATGTGAAAATATTCTGCGGCGCAATCATCGACAATAAGTAGGCAATCACAACCACTCCCAACACAAAGGCGCGAGCGATCCAAAGAATCTGCCGATCCGAGAAACGCCGAGGCCCCGCCGCATGCAACACGACGTCGTTAGTAAACATAGTTCCCAAGCTAAGAAACTGCGAGTCTAGCGAAGACATAATCGCCGCCAAAACGCCGGCCGTCAGCAAGCCGGAAAGAAGCGGACTGCCCACCAACGTGCTTACCATTGTTCCCAGCACGGCGCTGACCTTGCTAGACTCCAGCGGCGGCAGAATCCCCGTCGCCCAAGTCCCAATCAGAACGCACGGCACCCAGACCGCCAAAATGCACAGCGGATGCGCCACAAAGGTCAAACGAAACGCCTTTGCGCTCCGCGCCGTCAACCAATGTTGAAACAAATGAGGAAACATGCCCGCACTCAGCGGAATAAACAAATAGCTGAAAAACATCCACGTTCCGATCCCGTATTGCCGGGAAAACTGAGTCTCCTCGCCGGTTGCCGCATCTTGAGCGTAAAGTTCCACCGGAGTCGGCCTTCGCGCCAGAAGCGGACGCCGCCCAGCCACATCCATCGCTTCCCCTGCATACTTCCCAATCACTTTGGGCGGATCGTTTTCCCGCAAAATTCCCGCTTCTGAATCGTAGCGGTGAGTTTGCACCAAAAAGCCTTCCGCATTGAACTTGGCGGACAATTCGGTCGCCTGCCGAAAGCCTCCCAAACTTCGAGCAATAAGAAAGAACGCCAAAACCCCCATCGCCATAAATACCAGCGTCTGAAACGTGTTGGCCCAAGCCGCGCCGCGAGAACCTCCAAAAAACACATAGGAAAACGCCACGCCGCAAACAATCAGGCCGGTCAACCACTCCGGAATCCCTCCCACCCACTGCGGCGTCTCCGGATTGGGAAACACTCCGGGCAAGGCGCCCGCCGTGACCGGCAGCAAGGTTTTCCCCGCGCCCAAAATGCCGATCAATAAATACGGAATCGTCAAAAGCACCAACACGGGAAACAAAACATAGCCGATGCCCGCCGAACCGAAGCGCGCCCGAAAAAACTGAACCTGAGTTACGAAACCGTTCCGCTTGCCAATTGCCCAAAGCCGCAATCCAATGAAGAAAAAAACCGCCGTGTGAACCAGCCCGCTTATTGACGCCATCAAACCGTAGACGCCGATGCCCCGTTCAAACGCCTTGCCCGTGGATCCCACCAAAGCAAAGGCCGTCATCGTCGTCCCAAAAACGCTCATCAAAAGCAAAAAAGGGCCGATGGAATGGCTGGCGACAAAAAAATCGCGGCTTGTGCCTCGAAAAAAGCGCCGGCTCCAAGCGCCCAGCCCCAACAGCAAACCGAGATAAACCAAAACGACAATCAACGGCGCCATACTTCAATCCCGTTTTGAATCTTCTGAAGAAGTCTCTGCCGTTGATTCCAACTCTTTTGGCCAGGCAAATTCCGACGCCCACCACCAAAAAATCGCCACGACAACCGAATAAACCGCGTGATACGCCAACCCGACGGGAAGGAAGCCCAACAACAGCGTCTGGTCGTCATCCCAAAACCAAACATCCTGATGCAAAACCAGAAGCGCCAAACAAGCAAAAAAAACTACGGCAGACTTGGACATAACCCTCTACATTAACTTCATAATTACCACTTCATAATTGCCACTACTAGAGAACCCAAAAAACCCAAAACAACGCCATACTTTCCAACCGTCCAGCACCATAATGACGCTCTTCTAGCTTTCTTGAATGGCAAGCACAGTCCCGCAAACAAACATAAAACTACTCCAAAGAACACACAAGCAATCGGGTATACAGCAACAAACTCTTCAATAGTCACTCCACTATCCACGCTCCGAAGAGTCGTAAGGACAAACACACCAGCAAAGTACGATATTATCGACACATGCTTTCGTCTAAGCTCTTCTCTTATTTTCTCAATCATTCTTCACCTTTCGATCTGTATCCCTCATTCTCTAACAATATGTCCGATTATTGCGACGCATCGTTGGGTTTTATGGCATTACAAAGGGGCTAAGTTTTGAGAGTTTTCCATTCTGGCAAAACTTCCTTCCCCGAACTTCATTCTCCCTTTTCCAGCTCGGCGATGGCGTAGAGATGCGTTTGCGTTCCCACGTAAAGCGTTCCGTTGGCGACAACGGGCGTGGAATAGATTGGCGCCCCGAAGTTGACTTCCATCAAAACCTTCCTCTCCTTTGCCGCCTCAAGAATCACAAAGTCGCCGTCCTCGTCTCCCAAAAATACCTTGCCGTCCGCCACCAGCGTCGAGCTCCACATATGCGCCTTCATGTCGTAAATCCAGTGTTCCTTCCCCGTGTTGGCGTCTAGGCAGTAGAGAAAGCCGGAATAATCGCAAAGGAAAAGCAAATCGGTTTCCGGATCAATGGACGCCGTGGAAATAGTTCGATTGATTTTGTCATATGTCCAAATGGCGCCGCTTTTGGAAATGTCGCCTTTTCCAGAGGCGTCAATGCAGGAAAGCATGCCTTTGCCTTCGCCGTGTTCAGGGTCTTGGCCGATGGCCACATAAACCCGATCCTTGTAAAACACCGGGGTGCTGATGATTTCGCTGGGGCCGTCCGCATGCGGATATTTGATTGGTTTGCCGTCTTTGTGCCGATACTTTTCTGGCACGCCATCGTATTTCCAAATCTCCCGCAGTTTCATAAAGCCGTCTTCGCCGGCGACTGGTTTTGGATCGAAGGCATACACAAATCCATCCCCGGCGCCGAAGAAAACCATCTCCCGGCCGTTTACTTTCCCAAAGCCCGGAGAAGACCAGTTGCAGTGCAACAAGTTTTGGCTGATTCCCGAAGCCTCCTCGCCCAAAAGCGCTCCCGTGTTTTTGTCCAAAGCTACCAAGCACGGCGCAAAGGGTGACGGAATGTTCAAATGCGACCAATCCTGCCCGTTGGAAGTCGTCGCAAAAAGTCTGTCCCCGGCGATTACCACCGAACTGCTCGCAATGTTGTGCGGAAACACGCCCAACTCCGCCCGCATGTCAAACACCCACAAAATGTCCGCATCCGTGCCGCCGGGAGCCATCGGCGGCTTTCCCTCGCCCGCCATATACTTTGCCTCGTCTTGGAACGGCCCGTCGTTGCCGTTGCCCAGCCCCTCGGCATCCAAACAAAGCACTTCGCACCTGTTGGAAACCACGTAAACTCGCTTGCCTTCCACAGTCGGCGAAGAGCAAATCCCCAGATATTCCCAATCGCTCACCTTTCCCGCGCCCAGCTTCGGCACCACCAACTGCCAAAGAAACTTTCCCGTCTCCTCCTCAAGACAATAGACAATCCCGCGATCCCCTTTATGCTTTGGATCGCGCGGCGACTCGTTGTTCGTGCCGACAAACACCTTGCCGTTGGCCACCGTCGTGTTTCCATACGCCTGCGAACCCAACTTCGCCACCCACTTCACATTCCGAGTTGTCGCCAGATCCACCTCCTCCGTTCCCCGCTTGAACTCGCCCGGATCAAACTCGTGCGGAATCCCCTTCTCCGGAGAATAAAGATTCTTGCTCTGGTTACGCCCCCATTGCGGCCAATCCTCAGCCCAAACAGACGACAAACAAAAAACCGAAACCAACAAACACTGCGTTTTCCTAGCCTTCATAATTTAAAACCAAAAAAGGATTACCAATCGCAACCGCCTTTGTCAACCCAACGTCGCAATGGCGAAAAGCAAATCGCCTTGGATACCCCGCCAACCAGAAGACAAATGGAATCCTCCCGCTCCACTTCCCCGCCGCAGAAATCCCGCCGAACCCCAAAGCTTGCCCAAAGCGCGCGGCTCTGAATTGCCAAAGCAAACTCCCGCTGAAAAACGACTGCGCCTAGCGCGGCCTCCCACAATTTGTATTTAGAATTCCCAATGCATCGCATTTTAGGAAACAAAATCTTTGCCTGGTCATTATCGCGGCGGACTGGAATAATCCAAAAAGCGAAAAACGGCAACAATCCTTCTTGCACTCAAAAAACCTTCGCTGTGTTCCCTCAAGCCGAATCAAATGCTTCATTGAGAGCTGAACGAAAAAATGCGCAAAAAAAAACTCCGCTTCAGAGATTCTGAGGCGAAGTTAAAAATCCAATCAACGAAGGCATCTCGCTAGCCGCCAAAGCGCGCAGGCTACAAAGTGGTGGCTTGGGTTTGGCGTTGTTTCTTTTGCCAATGGCGGCGGAAGAGGACGAAGCCTAGCGCAAACAAGCCAAACACAAGCGCGTATTCCTCCGGCTCGGGAATCGTGCTGTGCACTCGAATGCGCAGGTTGTTTGCTTGCGGCCCCGTCCAACCCCCAAGAACCCCGTTGCCCGCCCGATTGCCGTTGTAACTGCCCGGAGTCGTAAGGTGAAAATGCCCTATCGGTTTCGCCATCGTCGCCGCTCCAATCCAAGTGACAGCGACCGCGCTGCTGCCGTAGTTCAAATCGCTGCCGCTGATCCGCGGGCCGATGTCGTCCCAACCCGTGTTGTAGACATTGTTCAGATGCATATTGGCGATGGTGCGGCTGCCGCGCCCGGTGTAGCTAATCGTGGGCACATTGGTGGCCGTGCTGGGAATGGCGATGTCGTCGTTCGTGTTGGTGGTGCCCCAGTTAATGGTTCTTCCCTTCCAATAATCCAAAGTTTCGAGGTCGTTGGGCGCGTTGGTGGCCGTCGCCGTGAAGAGCGGCGTCAAAGCGTAAAGAGCGGCGGGCGTGAGCGAGATCGGATCCTGAAGAAAGGCGTTGCTCGTTTTGTGGGTGTCGCGGCGGTTATAGTTGCCGCTGGATCGGATGGTGGGAGGCACGTTGTTATGCGCCCAACCGCTGGAAGAGCCGCTGAAAACCCAAAGCGTCGCGTTGGTGTCGTCTCGGCTAGGGAAAATGTCCAAGTACAACTGCGCTTGCCCTTGCTCCAAAGAAACCAAAGAGAGCGCCGACACTATCAACGCCGCTAGAAGAGCAGACTTATGCCCGATGCCCGATGCCCGATGCCCGATGCCCGATGCCCGATGCCCGATGCCCGATGCCCGATGCCCGAATTTTGACAAATTCGCCTTCCTACCGTTCAAATGTTTTTGTTCTTTCATAACAAAAAATAATAAAAAATAATCAAATCACCGTAAAAACAAACTGACTTTCCCACAAACGAATCCGCAATGCAACCTAATTCGCAATGCAATTTGAATAACAAATACGCTCTCATTCCCCTCGTGTCAAGCAGAAAATCACAAAAAAGAGGAAAAAGGGAAGAAAAGTTCGTTGGAGATGACAAGAACGAGAGAAAAAGCGCAAAAATCCCGCTTGGCTGGCTTTGCCGATGGCGCAATTTCGCTTTGTCGCTGCGGAAAAAGAAAGTTTTTTGAGGCGGTTGGCGAGCGCTCTGGAGCGTTCCGAATTCGGAATGGCGCATTTGGAGGAAGCGGCCAAAGGAGGGAATTCGCTAAAAAGCGCGCCATTCCGCCTTGCCATCGTGGGGAAAAGTTTTAGCCGATGGTGTTTGGGAGGAATGGGGAGGATCCGTTGGAGGGATACAGGGGTTAGGAAGTGTTTTTTGTGAGCTTTGCAGCGGAAGGTTGAGGTTGGTTCTGATTGGCGGTTGTTGGCTTCCGCAGAGAGTGAGTCCGGGATGCGCAAAAGCGAGGAAAATGGATTGCGGAATGGAAGGAACAGCACAAGGGAAGGGAGAGCAAAACTGCAAGGTGCGCCAAAGAGAGCAGATTCGCAGGCAAGGAGGGGAGCGTTTTTCGTTTCTGGTTGCGGATTTTCTTTGGGTTGGGGCAGTTGTCTATGCAAAAAGAAGAAAAAGCTTTGGCATCGCAAGGGATTTTGCCGTGTTTTCTGGGGCTTTGAGAAGTTCGATGCGGGTGTTTCTTGGTTTCCTTGTTTTTGTTGGGTTTCCGTTCTGTTTTGATGTTCTGGGTTGGCGGGAGCAGTCTCTAAACGGTTTGGCAGTTCGGCGGTTTGCTTTTTTTGCCGGTCCCCGAGTTCTGACTTCGCATCGAATGCAAACTCGATGAAAAATCGCGGCAGCAACGTCGCGCCAATGAAGTTCCTTTGCAAAGGACTGGGCAAAAGGATGAGTCGCGTGGAGAAATGGCCGGATTTTTCTTCTTTTAGGCGACTAGATGGCGAAGGCACGTTATCTCTTGACCAAAGGGATGCGGACGGTTTATTGTGTCGATTTTTAGGTGGCATTCATGTTGACCCAGCTGAAAGGCCTGTTCTCGAACGACATCGGGATTGATCTTGGAACGGCGAACTCGTTGGTTTTCGTCCGAGATCAGGGCATTGTACTTCGCGAGCCTTCTGTGGTGGCGATTCAAGCGGGGACGACGAATGTGTTGGCTGTGGGGAATGAGGCGAAAAAGATGTTGGGGCGAACTCCGAGCAATATTCTGGCCATTCGTCCGATGAAGGATGGGGTGATTGCTGATTTCGAGATTACGGAGTCTATGCTGCGGCACTTTATTCAAAAAGTTCATTTTCGGAAGTTGATTGCGCCTCGCGTTGTGGTGGCCGTGCCTTCGGGCATTACCGAGGTGGAGAAGAGGGCGGTAAAGGATTCGGCCTCTCATGCGGGCGCTAGAGAAGTTTATTTGATTGAGCAGCCGATGGCCTCGGCTATTGGCGTGGGGTTGCCGGTTCACGAGCCGGCGGGGAACATGATCGTGGACGTTGGGGGTGGGACTTGCGAAATTGCCATCATTTCCCTGGCCGGGATTGTTTTTGCCCGAAGTCTTCGGGTTGGCGGGGATGAGTTTGATGAGACCATCGTAGCCCACATGAAGCGCGCCTACAATCTGATGATTGGGGAACGCACTGCGGAAGAAATAAAAATCCGCATAGGTTCGGCCTTTCCGATGGATGAGGAGCTGAGCATGGAAGTCAAAGGGCGCGACCTGAGTTCTGGGTTGCCCAAGACGTTGACCATATGTTCGGAGGAAATTCGGGAAGCGTTGAAGGAACCATTGGCGAGTATTTTGGAATCCATTCGCATCACTTTGGAGCGTTGTCCGCCGGAGTTGGCTTCTGACTTGGTGGACCGCGGCATTGTCGTTGCCGGGGGCGGTGCTTTGTTGCAAGGCATTGATCGTTTAGTGGCGGATGAGACAGGATTGCCGGTGCACATCGGGGATGATCCGCTGACTGCGGTAGCCGAAGGCACGGGCCGCGTCCTTCAGGAATTGCAATTTCTCAAACGAGTGGCTTCTTCTAGTCGAACTTAATCGTGCGTTCCCTCCGGATGGATGCGCTGTTTCGAAAACGCAGTGAGAACAAAACGGAGGAAGAATGTTGCGTCGACCAAAAGTTGTATTGATTGCGGCCGTCGCGGGGCTGGGGCTGATATTGTTGGCCTTAGTTCCGTCGCGTCTGAATGACCAGTTGAAGCGCTTGATTGGGTTCGTCTACCTGCCCTTTGCCGGGGCGGCGGACGGCGCTGAGCAATTGGCCCGCCGCTCTCGCGCATTGACTCCTCGAACGCTTCTTCTGGAGGAGATTGACCAACTGCGGCGCGAGAATCGCCGATGCCGATTGCATTCGTTTCAGATAGAGCAGGCGCTTCGGGAGAATGCTCGTTTACGGGCTTTGGTTCAGTGGAAGTCGAGGCAAGTTTGGAATTTGCGCTTTGCCCGGGTGATTGTCGAAGACCCCGCAAATTGGTGGCGTAGCATCCATCTGGACGTCGGAGAGAAGCAGGGTGTTTCGGTGGATGATCCCGTGTTGACGGATCAAGGCTTGGTTGGGAAGGTCGTTTCGGTCTCGAAAAATCGCTCTCGGGTGGCTCTTTTGGGCGATCCCAACTGCCGGGCGGCAGCCGTGATTTTCCAGTCAAAGTCTCGGGGCACCATTGCGGCCAGTCCCCGCGGAGGAATCATCGACCGCCAAATTGTCGCGCTGGAGCATTTGCCGAATGACGCGCCTTTGGAGGCCGGCTTGGAAGTGGAAACCAGCGGCGCGGGAGATATTTTCCCGGAGGGAATTCCGATTGGCCGGCTTATTGACAGTCAATCTTCTGATTTTGATTTGTATTCCAGAGCGCGGGTTCGTTTGTGGGTGGATTTGGACCGCTTGAAGGAGGTTTGGGTGATTGTTGACGGGCGGGGTGAAGAGCGGGAGGAGCATCCTTGAATCGAATCGGCTTTATTCTGTTGCTGGCGCTGGCGACGTTGCTGGCTTTTGTCGAGGGACGCGGCTGGACGCGGGAGGGAATTTTGGGAACTCGGATCGACGCGCTTCCCGTGCTGGTCGTCTATGCGTCTTTGCGCGGGGACTTCCTTCAGGCCGTTGGCGCGGCGGTGTTTGCCGGGCTTTTGTTTGATTCTTTGTCTGTCAGTCCGCTAGGGACGAGCTTGTTGTCTTTGATGCTGGTCGCGCTTTTGGTGATTCGGCTTCGGGGCGTCGTTCTTCGCGATCAGGCGCTCGCTCAAGCGGTGCTGGGGGGGATGGTGTCCGCGCTTCATCCGGCGGTTCACTTGGGCATTTTATGGATTTTCGGCCTTCGTCCGCTGATTGGGTGGGAAACTTTGGCGCACTTCGGCGTTTTGGGGCTTTGCGGCGCCGTGTTCACGCCGTTGTGTTTTTGTTGTTGGATCGCTTGGGGACGGCGTTGACTTACGAGAGGAAGCCGTTTTCAAGGTTTCGGTCGGAGGTGGAAATCAAAAGGGGGCGAGGCTAGGCGCGGTGTATTTTGTGGAGACGTCAACGGGTTATGACGCCAGAATGCGCTGGCTGGCTGGCCTTTTCGCCGCTGGTTTTCTGATTTTGCTGGCCGGCCTTTGGTATGTGCAGGTGGTTTCGTTTGAGAAATATGAGCGTTTTCGAGAAGTGCAGTCTTATCGAAGAATCCGGGAGCCGGCCATTCGGGGCAAAATTCTGGATCGAAACGGCGAACTGTTGGCGGACAACCAAGCAAACTACGGCATTGTTCTTTATTTGGAGGAGCTGCGCCCGTTGTTCCAAAAGACTTACAAGGAAGCGCGGGCGAAAAGGGCTTATACGAAGGCGCAGTTGGGAGAGTTGCAGTTGCTTTGCCGTTATCTGGTTGTCAGCAACGTATGGTCTCAGGTGGCGTCGTTGGTGGACTGTCCAGCGAAACTGGATCGGCAAAAGTTCGAGCGCCATTATGCGCAGAATCTCTACGTGCCGTTTCCGCTTCTCCGCAATTTGAATCACGATCAAGTGGCTCGATTCGTCGAGGGAGGATCCCGCATTCCGGGCGTGGAACTAGAATACTTGTCGCTGAGGCGTTATCCCATGAAGACTTTGGCGGCTCATTTAATTGGCTACTTGGGGCGGGCAACTGCCCGGGAAACGGAAGAAGGGTTCCAATGCAACTATCATCGGCCGGACTATCGGGGGAGAAAGGGGATTGAACTGATTTATGACGAGGCGTTGCGGGGCAAGCCGGGCGTTAAATCCGTGCTAATTAACAACCTGATGTATCGACAGCCGGAGGAAGTTCATTGGTTGTTGCCGGCAGTTCCCGGCGACAATCTTCATTTGACTTTGGATAGCCGGATTCAACGGAGGGCCGAGGACGCCTTGCGAAGCGTGGGGCCGAACACTATGGGGGCAGTCGTGGTCATGGACGTGCGAAACGGCGACGTGCTGGCCTTGGCGTCGTCGCCCACTTACGATCCTAATGAGTTTGTCGGCCGTTTGTCGGCTGCCCGTTGGGAAGAGTTGAACGACAAAACCCTGCGTCCTCTTTTGAATCGCGCCTCTTACGGCATCTACTCTCCGGGATCGGTCTTCAAAATCATCGTGGCCATGGCGCTTTTGGAAGAAGGCGGATTGGACCCGGAGGAACCTTATCAAAGCTTGGGCTACATTCGGGTTGGGGAACGTTTGATCGACGATACCGCCGGCGGCGGCGAGTTCAACTTCAAGCGGGCTTTGGCCAAATCCAGCAATCCGTATTTTATCCATCACGGACTGAAAGTCGGGATCGAGCCATTAATCCTCTGGGGAAACCAATTTTTCCTCGGCCAATCGACGGGGCTTTTGCCCTATCAGGAATTGTCGGGGCACTTTCCCTCTTTGGAAGAAGTTAAAAAGGGTTGGCATCCGGGGGAAACGGCCAATCTTTGCCTTGGGCAGGGCGCGGTTACGGTCACGCCTTTGCAAATGGCAGTTATGGTTTCTGCGGTGGCTAACGGAGGAACAGTCTACAAACCCAGAATTGCCGACCGATTGGAGCCTCAGGTTGACGGCCAAAAGTCGGCCTACATCTTTCCTCAGGGAATGGTTCGAGGCCGTTTGGCCGCCTCGCGCCAAGTTTTTGAGACCGTTCGCAAAGCGATGCATGCCGAAGTGGAAGACCCCGAAGGAACTGGGACAAAGGCGCAAGTTGACGGCTTTCCCATTGGCGGCAAAACGGGAACCGCGGAAACCAACAAGCGCGTTGACGACCGGAGAATCAAGGACACCTGGTTTGTGTCCTTTGCGCCGGTGGACAATCCGCGCTACGCTGTTGTGGTGCTGGTTGTGGGAGGCAGATCTGGAGGGGACAGCTGCGCTCCGGTTGCTCGAAGGATTTACCAATTTCTAAAAGAACTCCAATGGAGCGGAGATCTCACGCCGACGTCGTTTTTTGAGTCCTCTGCGGCTGGACGGCGGAATCAGGGTTTTGATTCGCTTTGTTTTATCCGGTGAAAACTGCAACGAAAGTTTGGCCGAAAATAGAGTGGGGGATGCTGATAGCAGCCTTCGGGCTTGTGCTGGTTGGCGCTGCGTTTGTTTACAGCGCGACTTCCGGTCGTATGGTAGTGGATTCTTTGGCTTGGTATCAGGAGCGTTTTGTCAAGCAACTCTTTGCCGCCGGGCTGGGGGTAGTCTGCGCGGCGGCGCTTTGCTTGGTGGATTATCGGCTGATTGCCAGATGGTCTTTGGTGCTGTATTGGATTGCCATCGGCTTTTTGCTGTTGGTTTTCTTTATGGAGCCGGTTGCCGGCGTTCGCCGCTGGATTCCCCTTGGAGTCTTCAATTTCCAGCCTTCGGAGTTCGCCAAGTTGGCGCTCATTTGTTTGCTGGCGAACTTTCTGAGCCGTCCTTTGGACGAGCTTCGTCTGCCGGCCGTCTTTGCCAAGGCTTTGGCGATGACTTTTCTTCCCTTTGCGTTGATTTTACTGGAGCCTGATTTGGGCTCGGCGATTGTGCTTTTGCCCATTGGGTTCGCGATGATGTTTGTGTCCGGAATTCCTTGGGACTATTTGGTGCGGGTTGTCGGCGCCGGCGCGGCGGTCTCAGGATTGACGATTGCCGTCGCTCTCTTTGCCCCCAAAGGCCTTCGGGTTATTCAACTGGAGGAATACCAGAAGAACCGGCTGCGAGTGTACTTCGGGCTTCCCTTTGCGCCTTCTGGCGCCTCTGAGGAGGAAAAGAAGCAAGCAGAGCGGGAGCGAAGAAAGTATTCATACAATATCGAGCAAGCGCTGATTTCCGTCGGCTCAGGCGGGTTGACGGGCAAAGGTTGGCGCCAAGGGACGCAGAACGCTTTGGGTTATTTGCCCCGAGGCGTCGCCCACAACGATTTTATTTTCTCCGTGATTGCCGAGGAGAAAGGATTCGCGGGCAGCGTCGGCGTCCTCGCCCTTTATGGGCTTTTAATCCTCGGCGGGTTGCGCGTGGCCGTTACTGCGCGGGACCAATTAGGAAAGACTATGGCGGTCGGAGTGTCGACGCTCTGGTTTAGCCATGTGTTTATCAACATCGGCATGAACATTCGAATTGTGCCCGTGACAGGGTTGCCGCTGCCTCTCCTTAGTGACGGAGGCTCGTCGGTTTTGTGTTTTCTCCTGTCCATCGGGCTTTTGGAAAACATTTACATCCATCGCAGAAGCTATTGAGCAGAGACCAATATGAGTGAACGAAAACTTTCTACCAAACGACGCGGAGGCATGCGCTTTCGCCCCAGCGGAGGCTTGGGCAAACAGAAGAAAAAGCGGCCGCATCGAGGCGCCGCGCAAGCCCGGGCGATTGCAGTCGGAAAAACGGAGCCTCAAGACGATCCCGTATTTGATCAGAGCCGTCACGCCCGTGAGATACAGCGGGCGGAAAACATCGTGGCGGGAATGCCCCCTGACAAGGCTGACGACAGTTCTCAAAAACAAGATTCGAAAAAATTCGCAAGCGAGAAAGCGCCAAAGAAACTCCGGCGGAAACGCAACCGACGCCCCCAGCTAAAAAACCCCAAGGAGACTAAGGAGGAAGCGCCCTTCGCTCCCGTGCCGATTCAGGAAGAACGGCCCAAAGGAATCGTCGGCTCGCTGCGAGCGGCGGCGGATACCGTGATCTCCAAAGTAAAAGAGATCATCCGCCCGGAACCGCGCGTCCACAAAGAACTGATCATCAATTCGGAATCCCTGGAAACACGGATGGCGATTCTCGTGGAAGGCCAGCTTGAAGACTTCAATATCGAGCGAACCCACGACGAACGCTTAGTGGGAAGCATCTACAAAGGACGAGTCCAAAATCTCGAAGATGGGTTAAACGCGGCCTTTGTGGACATCGGACTCGGCAAAAAAAACGCCTTCCTACACTATTGGGACATTGTGCCAAGCCACTTCGACAGCAGCGTGGAAATTGTCGATCGCGGCGCCAAGAAACAACTGCCCCCAAAAATCACCCCTGAAGACATCTCCCGCCTCTATCCCGTGGGGAAGGAAATCGTAGTGCAAGCCACCAAAGCGGCGATTGGAACCAAAGGCCCCCGCGTGACCACGAATCTCGCCCTTCCAGGGCGCTACCTCGTCCTCCTGCCGCAATCCGAACAAAGCGGCGTCTCCGGCAAAATCGAATCGCGCGAAGAACGGCAAAGGCTCAAACGAATTGTGAAAAAACTCACCCTGCCCGAAGGAATGGGCGTCGTCATCCGCACCGCCGGACAAGGGCAGAAAACGCGCTACTTCGTGCGCGACTTAGCCATCCTCCTCGAAGAATGGAATCAAATTCAAGAAACCATCGATGCGCAACCAGCCCCGAAGTGCGTGTACCAAGAGCCGGACCTTGTAGAGCGAACCATCCGAGACTTTCTCACCGAAGACTTTGAGCGAATCGTGGTCGACACCTCCACCGAATATGAGCGAATCCGAAGCAAAATCGGAAGAATATCCGAGCGATCCGCCGCCAAAGTCAAACTCTATCGAGAATCGATCCCGATTTTCGACCGCTTCGGAATCTCGCGACAAATCCAAAGCGCCTATTCCCGCAAAGTGAACCTCAAAAGCGGCGGCTACATCGTCATCGATGAAACCGAGGCGCTAGTCGCCGTCGACGTGAATACCGGCCGCCACAAAAACTCTCCCGAAGACTCCGAATCAACCATCTACAAAGTGAACCTAGAAGCCGCCGAAGAAATTTGCCGACAGCTGCGTCTCCGAAACATAGGCGGGCTCATCATCCTGGACTTCATCGACATGCAATTCAGAAAAGAGCAACAAAGCATTTATCAGCGGGTCAAAGAATGCCTCCAAAAAGACAAAGCCAAAACGTACGTCCTGCCCATCTCCCGGCTCGGCCTGATGGAAATAACCCGGCAACGAATCACAGAGAGCATGAAGGCAACCGCCTACGACGACTGCCCCTACTGCCTCGGACGAGGGCATGTGAAAAGCCCCTTGACCATGAGCGTCGAAATCCAGCGAAAAGTGAGCGCCATCCTCAAACGACGCCGGCACGACACATCTGACTACCAATTGACAATCGTCGTCAACCCAACCGTCTATCACCGTCTGCTCAACGAAGACGAAAAGTTCATCGTCAACCTCGAAAAACAATACTTCGGCAAACTTCTATTCCGATCCAACCCCAACCTCCACGCCGAAGAATTCAAAATTCTGGATGGCAAAACCGACAACGAACTGGCCGGACGCAAACAAACCAGCCGCAAACATGCCAGACAAAATCAATAGCCGGCCGCTTGGCCGCCTTTTCCGGGCGTTTTTTGAAGATCCCAAAAGAAGTCACAACAGAAAGAGAAAGGAGATGGCGACAAAGAGACCGTGAACCAGCCAAAGCAAGATCACAGCCTGGCACTCGGTGAATCCTCTCTTGACCAATTGATGCGGCAAATGATTGGTGTCGCCAATATGCACGGGCTTCTTGTGCCTCAAGCGGTAAAACATCACCCAGATCAAATCTAGCAAAACCACGCCCATAATAAGCAAAGGCCCGAGAAAGAGGACCTTCTCTTGCGGCGGGATTTCTCCCCTTCGAACGTCGAAAAAAGACAGAATCGCCAAAACCGCAACCAAATACCCCGTCAAATGACTTCCCGAATTTCCTAGAAAAATCTTCGCCTTGGGAAAATTAAACGGAAGGAAACCAATCAAGGCGCCCGCAACCAGAAAACTGAAGGACGCGATCCGATATTGCCCCGAATTCACCGAGTAAATCGCCACAGCCACCGTGCTAATCCCGGCAAGCCCAGCGCAAAGCCCGTTCATCCCGTCGGAGAAGTTAAACGCGTTGATCAGCGTCAATATCCAAAGAAGAGTGAACGCACAATTCAGCAGAGCGGAATCAAAGATCTCGATTTGCGTTCCTGTTGCGGCGGCGATGCCCGCGACGAGGAGTTGCGCGCTGAATTTGACCACGGCCGAGAGATCCTTCAAATCATCCATAATCCCCAAAGCCAGCATCACCAACACCCCGCATACAATGGACTCCACCTGAAGCGTGTGCCGTTTCAATTGAGAAACCGAAAACGACATGAAGGAATCCTCCAAAAAGGAAAACTCGCTGAGGAAAACAGCGCCCAAAAGCGGCAACAAAATTCCCGTGCCAAGGATCAATCCCCCGGACAAGGGAACGGAGCCGGTGTGAATCTTCCTCGGTCCGGGATGATCCAACAAATTCCACTTCCGCGCCAGCCTCGTCCAGAAGGGAAAACTCCCCGCGCTTGCAGCGGCGGCGCAGACAAGAAAGACAAAATAAGGCCATTTGCTGAAAAGAACTTCCATACAGTCTTCCCGCTCAGAAACAGTTTAGACACTCGAAAAGTACCCCCCCCCCCCCCCCCCCCCCCCCCCCCGCGCGCGAATGGGGCGGAAGAAGATTGCCGTTGAAGCAAAACGTTTCCCCTTCCCAAAAGTCCGTCCAACAGCCCTGAACGATTCTTCCTCCACGTCATAAGCCATAAGATTTCTCATTATGTTGCCTCCACAACTTCCTCAGCAAGATGCGATGGTTTCAATCGCTTTTTAAACTTTTCACTGTCAGAAAGCAAGTTTGATTGCCAATTGCGTTCGAGAAAGCGAAACGTTTCTTCTTTGCTTTTTGCGCAAGAAAAAAGAGAATTATCCAGAAAAACTTAATGAAAAAGAGCGAGAAGTCAAGACACTTCGCCAGCGACAACTGCGCCGGCGTCTGCCCCGAAGCATGGAACGCTTTGGAAGAAGCCAACGCCGGCCACGCCGCAGGCTACGGCGACGATGAATGGACCCACCAAGCGGCCGACAAAATTCGCGAAGTCTTTGAAACCCACTGCGAAGTCTTCTTTGTCTTCAACGGAACAGCGGCCAACTCGCTGGCGCTAGCCTCGCTATGCCAATCCTATCACAGCATCCTCTGCCACGAATACGCCCACGTCGAACGCGACGAATGCGGCGCCCCCGAATTCTTCTCCAACGGAACCAAAGTCCTCCTGCTGCCGGGAGAAAACGGCAAAATCCGCCCCGAAGCCATCGAAGAATGCGTAAAAAGAAGAACCGACATCCACTACCCCAAACCCAAAGCAGTCAGCGTCACCCAATCCACCGAGTTGGGAACGGTCTACTCCGCCGCCGAACTGCAAGCCATCGGCGAACAAGCCAAACGCTGGAAACTCAAACTGCACATGGACGGCGCCCGCTTTGCCAACGCCGTCGCCTCTCTCAACGCCTCCCCCAAAGAAATCACTTGGCAGGCGGGCGTGGACGTTCTCTGCTTCGGCGGCACCAAAAACGGAACACTCATCGGAGACGCCGTGGTGTTTTTCGACCGCAAACTGGCCGCCGAATTCGACTACCGTTGCAAACAAGCCGGCCAACTCGCCTCCAAAATGCGCTACCTAGCCGCGCCTTGGGTCGGAATGCTCCAAAACGAAGTTTGGCTAAAACATGCCGGCCGCGCCAACGGAACAGCCCAACAACTGCGCAACGGCCTTCGCCAACTGCCCGAATTAAAAATCCTCTTTCCCACACAAGCCAACGCCGTCTTCGTCGAAATGCCGCAACCCGCCATCCAATCCCTCCGCCAAAAAGGATGGGAATTCTACACCTTCATCGGCAAAGGCGGCTGCCGCCTAATGTGCTCATGGGACACCACCCAAAAAGACGTCCAAAACTTCCTCCAAGACCTAAACGACGTCCTGCGCCCACCAACAAAACAACAAAAAGAATGACCAGCCAGCTATTGCTCTCCCTTCCCCTCCCCATCCGTTTTGGGACACCCCCGCAATTGCGGACCAACCCGCCAAACAAAAAAGAAAACAAACTAACGCCAACAGAAACAAAATCGAAAAACTATGGAGAAAGTCTGCAAAACTAACTTTAAGAGAAAAACTACCCGCTTCTTTTTCTCTTGAAACTGGGGACGCAAAAAAGAGAAACACTCCCTTTGCCTATGTCGCGCCAACACGAAGTCAACCTCAACAACAAGCTCGCCCAACTCTTGAACCGAATCTCCTCTAACTCCCAAGTCCAACCCGAAAACACCGACCTCATTGCCCACCATCCCAGAGAACGCCCCAACATCTCATCCTTATGGGTACATCCAAAACGGCGAACTGGAAAAACGAAAACAGCAGGCTTGGGAATAGGATTCCGCTCACTCCGATAATCCTATCTTCCTATCTTCGGGCTTGAAGAATCACCGTCAGAGGCGCAGATTAAACAGCTCGCAATTTTCTAAATAGAAAATCATGGACGCACCTCATAAAAACGAAAGCGTCGCCAATGGCGCTCTCAGCAAGCTGATTGAGCGGGTCATGCATGGCCGTCAAACGGACGCTGAATCGACCCAAATCATCAAAGACCACCCCGCTATGCAGCCGGACATAGTGATTACGGCAAAGGGACGCTCGCCAGTAGTCATTGAAGCGGAATACCTGCCGGCGCGCAATGTAGAAGAAGATGCCTATCGCTACTTCGAAGAGCCTGGCCGCAATGAGGTTCTCGGCCAACCACATCCCATTGAAGCGGCCATCGCTGTGCGCTATCCCAAAAAGCTAGCGCAAGCCAAGAAAATAGACGAAGTGTTAGAAACAACCCGCCAATTGGAATATTGCGCCCTTTATCCCAACAAAGGACGCTTCCCGACAACCGGCTGGCTCAAAGGCTCGGTCAGCGATTTAGCCGACCTCATCCATTTAGTCGATGTTCCCAAAAGCGCCTTTGACAAATGCGCCAAAGACTTGCGCAACAGCATCGACAGTGCTGTCTCCGTGTTGCAATTCTCCAGCGCCTATCATTTGACCGATAAAATCTTCGACACGCTCGGATTAGCCGGGGTCGTCCAAACCAAAGACCTACCCGAAAAAGAGAGACTCGAACACAAAAACACGCAAACTCGACGCATCGTCGGCGCCATCATTGCCAACGCCCTCATCTTCCACGAACGCATCGCCGGCGCTCACCAACACATCCTCCCCATCAATCAAATCTGCGGACACCCGGTGTACAGCTCCAAAAAAGCGGCCTTGAAAGCGTGGGAAGACATTCTCAACATCAACTACTGGCCAATCTTTGACACCGCCAAAGAAATCATCGGCCTCTTGCCCGCTCACAAAGCCAGCAGCATTCTAAAAACCCTCACAAACGCCGCCGAGCGCATCCACGAGGACGGCCTGCTGTATGAACACGATTTGACCGGCCATGTCTTTCAAAACCTCATCATCGACCGCAAATACTTAGCCGCCTACTACACTCTCCCTGAATCCGCCGCTTTGCTCGCCCACTTAGCTGTTTCCAAAATGCAAAACATCGATTGGAAAGACGCCGAAGCCATTGGCCAATTGCGCATTGCTGATTTTGCCTGCGGCACCGGCGCGCTTCTTTCCGCCGTTTATGATCAAATCGCTACTCGCCACGAACGAACCGGCGGCAACCCCAAACAACTGCATTCTCTAATGATGGAGCAAGTTCTCTATGGCTTCGACGTTCTGCCTTATGCCGCGCATCTCACCGCTTCCATATTGTCCGGGAAAGAGCCTGCCATAATCTACGAACGCGCACGCATTTACACCATGCCCTATGGTCGGCAAAAAGACGGCACCGTGGAGATTGGCTCGCTAGAATTCTTGGACAAAGCGGAGCAAGAAGTCTTGTTTCACACCGGCAATCCCGCCAAACAAGTCGGCAGCAAAGTTGAAGCAACCATCCCCAAAGTCGAAGTACCGAACAACAGCCTCGACCTCGTCATTATGAACCCGCCCTTTACGAGGAACGTCACACGAGAAGGCGCTTACGAAGGCACTTTTGCCGCCGCCTTTGCCGCCTTTGGCGCCAGCGATCAAGACCAAAAAGACATGGCCAAGCGAATGATGCTCTTGAAGCAAGGCACTTGCTATCACGCCAGCGCAGGCATGGCTTCGGCCTTCGTTGCCTTAGCCGACAAAAAACTCAAACCCGGCGGCATTCTCGCCCTTGTATTGCCTCTCTCCACCGCCAACGGTTCTGCTTGGCAAAAGTTCCGCGCTCTCCTCGCCAAAGAATACACCGACATAACCGTCGTCAGCCTCGCCGATGCCGGATGCTACGATGTAGCCTTCTCTGCGGACACCTCAATGGCCGACTGCCTCGTCATCGCCCGCAAAAAGAGCGCATCCCTCCCCCAAGCATCCGCCACATCAACCCGCTTTGTCTCCCTTCTTCAACGCCCCGCCAATTTTGCGGCATCAGCGGAGACCGCCAAACAACTGATTGCCAAGAAAACCAAACGCCAATTAGAAGACGGCCCTTTTGGAGGCGACGAAGTCGTTTGCGGCCAAGAAAAAATGGGAGAAACTATCACGGCAAACGTTCCTAAAACCAATCCCGCTTGGAACCCCGTCCGCATCCGGGACTACTCGCTGCCGCAAACCGCTTACAAATTGACGGAGTCTCAACTTTGGTTGCCCGGCGAAGCAACGCCCTTGCCGTTGCCAATGGTCGAGCTCGGCGCCATCAGCGAGATGGGTTATTACCATCTGCAAATAATTAGCGGCCCGCCCAACGAAGCCCCGTTCTATAAAACCGCGTCCAGCGACACCTCCACCTATCCTGCTTTGTGGAACCACAATGCCAAACAAGAAACCCAAATAATCTGTCAACCCGATAGCCAACTGCGCGTCAAACCCGGCATGGAAACCCAAGCCGCTAGAATTTGGAAAAGCGCCGGACACTGCCATCTTACGCAAGATTTCGGATTAGGATCCCAGTCGCTCTCGATTGCCTTCACCAAACGCAAATGCGTCGGCGGACGCGCATGGCCGAATGTGAATTTTACCAAGAAAGATTGGGATTATGCCTTCGCTTTATGGGGCAACAGCACTTTGGGATTGCTCCTCTATTGGTGGCACGGCAACCGTCAACAACCCGGCAGAGCCATCATCACCGTAACCACCGCAAAAACCTTGCCGGTATTAGATTTTAGCAAATTGAGCGAAGAGCAAATCCAGCAAGCCAAAGCTATCTTTGACGAGTTCAAAAACAAACATTTCCTGCCCGCTTATGTTGTCGATGAAGACCCGACCAGAGATGATTTAGACCGGACGGTTCTATGCGATCTGCTCGGCTTTGATGAAACCACTTACCAAGTCGTCCGCCAACTCGCCGCCAAATGGTGCGCGGAGCCATCCGTCCACGGTGGCAAACAACGCCCCCAAAACACTCCCCTCACAATCTAACTAACATCACTCCCCTATAAACACCCAACCCAGAGACAAACCATCCAGATAAACTTAATTGAATTATCGATTGCGTTGGAGAAAACGAATCGTTTCCTCCCAACTTTTTGACAACCAAAGATTTTGAAAACTTATTTCGGCTCACAAATCTTCTATAATTATATCCAAACTAGAGAGCTTTCGGCGCCGGCAATGCCGAATCTCATCGATATTCGGATTATATGTTTTTCTGTTTCAACTGGGGAGAGAGGGATCGTTTGTTTTTTGAATAGAATCCTATTGATGTTGGTGTTGTCGAGCGGGGCGGATTAGATTGTGGCGGCGTTTTCTAATGAGCTCGGCAAAGTTTTATTAGAACTGGCAAGGAGGAAGTTGTGACGCATATGGAAGGAGAATTTCCGCGTATTTTAGTTGGCGAAAAAACAGAAATAAAATATAGATCTAAACCATGACGCAAGCGCGGCAAAGGCGCTTTAATTGTTGTGGAAAAACGGCAAGACAGGTTGGTTGTTGAGGGAGGTTCAAAAGCATTGCGAGCGTTTTGTTTTGCATGGAACTGGTCTGGCAAGCGTTATATTGCTCGCTTGTTTTCTGATGCTATATCATTGGGGAGGACAAAACCAGAACGCCGCGCTAGCTGATACCTAATGACTGGGGATGGCGCACGAAACTAATGCAGGCAAAAGGGGCAAGGTCGATTCATTCGATGAGACGGCGGGCAAAACCTAATTCAAGCGGTCGCTCTTTTGGCCACCATTGGCTGGTTGGAAGACATATACGCTTTTCTTCGGAAAAGACATGGAGGCTGACTTACTCGAATTTCCCGCCGCTCGGCCTTTAGACGACGGCATTCGAGCGTGAGAAACTGTGCGGGAGAGGAGAATATTGCTGGAGTGGTTTGATGAAAAAAGCGCTGAAGCGGAGGCTGTTGGCGTTTGCCAATTCCCGCAACGAAACGGAAAAGTTGACTGCGGACTTGTGATCCCTGCCGAGTTGCGCGGCGCGGTTTCGGACGCATTGCTCTTCTCTGCCCAAGGGTAAATGAGAAGAAGTGGAGGCTTGGTTCGGTGCCTCTGCCCCGCGCTGTTTGTGTTTCACCGGCGCTTTGCGGATCGGGCTTGACGTTGGAGACGTCGGTTCTGTTTTGTTCGGTGCGACGCTGGTGTGAAGTCTTTGTTGTAGCGCGTTAGATGAGAATGTCTCCGGACGTGGGAGACGAACGTGATTTGTATTTGCCTGAGACATCCGTTTTTCGGGGTTTTTGGCGGGCGAGCGGATGTCGTCGCAAGGGCCGTTGGATTTGTGCAGTGCGCTGGCGCTACGGTCGCTTTCGATGATTCTGCGGGAAGGAGGAGTATTGGCGTGCATTGTCGAGGTTTTCGAGAAAGCCGGCTATTGTTCGATTTGAATGGGGGAGGGGGAGTGGAGAACTGGCGGCTTTGGGGCAGACCGGCCGGCAGACGGAGCGAAGAAGCTTGGTGGACTTTTTTCTGGATTTGGGATGAGTGGTTGGAATGGTTTCGTTGCCGACGTTCTTTGACGCCGGGTATTTGAGGAGACTGAGGCAAGCGGATTTATGACGGCTGAAAGTTGGAAGGGGGCAGACGGTTGCCGTGCCGGAGGGTTTGTTTGCGCTTTGCCGGCGTCTTGAGTCTTCCCCTAAATCTTGGCAAGTTTTGGTTCTCTTAAGGGAGTGGATGAGAAATCAGAAGGCGGGAAGGGCGGGAGTTTTGAGCAAGATTCGTCGTTTTTTTGGCGAGCGATTTTGTTAGAAGGTTCGCTGTTGGGGATTGCTTGGTTGTTGGCTTGGTGTTTGGGCGTTCCTTTGTTTGCTGATTTTCGATGGGAAGCGAAGGGCGCGTGGATCGGGTTGGTTTCCGTTCTTCCAATGCTGGCTTTTCTGGGTTGGATTCTTCGGTCGGAACATCCGCCTTTTGTGGAGATTCGGGATTGTTGCGACTCGTTGGTTCGGCAATGTTTCGGGAAGGAGTCGTGGTTTTCCATCGCTCTTTTGTCGGTGGTTGCCGGCGTCGGGGAGGAGGTTTTGTTTCGAGCGGTGTTGCAGGGCGGGCTTTCGATTCACACGGATCCTGTGGTTGGCGTTTTGGCGGCGAGTTTTCTGTTTGCCGCTTGCCATGCATTGACGAAGGGCTATTTTGCGGCCTCATTTTGCATCGGGATCTATATCGGCGTGGTTTGGCAGGCGTCGGGAAATCTTCTTGCTCCGATTGTGGCTCATGCAGTGTATGATTTTTTGGCACTTTGGTGCTTTCTGCATCGAGGGAAAGATCAGGAGACATCCGCAAAAGAAACCAAGTCAAATTCCTAATCTACCGTTCGTTGATATCAGACTTTCCCTCGACACAAAGACAAACGGATACAAGCTGCCTACTATAGTCCGGAGCACCAATTCACAGATCCATGCCTACTGACAGGCGGCTACTTGTTGGCGTTTCTTCTTTTGCGTTATGCGGCGGGCAACCACAAAGCCCAAAGCAAAGAGGCCGAAGATGAGGGCATATTCCTCCGGTTCGGGGATGACTTGGCTGTTGACGACGACCCGCAACGACGAGCTAAAAGTGGGTCTTCTACCTCCACTGTTGATATTGAAGGTTCTCGTATAAAAGTCTCCGATGGGTTTGTTGATCAAGCCCGTTCCCACCCAAGAAGAAGCCTCATTGTTGCCGTAAAGCAAGTTAGGAGATTGAATGCGAATTCCCCAACCATCCTGAACCCCAACCGAATCCTCATCCATAAAGAGACGGGCAATGGTTCGAGTGCCTCTGCTGGCAATAGTGATAGTCGGCGTGTTGGTGGCGCTGGCGGCAAAAGTGATGTTGGTCTTGCCGCCGCTAGGAATTCGGGCGGCTACGGACTTGATGTCATTGGTGTTGGAACTAGAAAACAAGGGAGAGATCTGAAAGATCGCATTGGTGGGCTTGTTAGCGTTGTAAACGTTTGCGTTACTAAGGCTAATAGAGTCTTGAGAATGGAGATTGTTGCCTGCGGAGGTTCGGACGGTCCCACTACTGTTTGCGGTAAAAGAGCCGCTAAAAATCAAGAGGGTTTGGCTGGTGGGGTTGTCCTGGGAAGAGAAGATGTCCAAGTACAACTGCGCCTGGCTTTGTTTGAGAGGAACAAAAAGGGAAGAAAGCCCCGAGATGATCAACGCTGCTGCAAAGCGACAATTGTAGGCCCGCTTGCTCGGCTGTCGCTGGAAGGCCTTGAAGTGGAGAAAATGGAAAAATGGAGCGCCAAAATTCTCTCTTCAATCCGCAATCAAATCGGCGCCGATTAGAAAACGCCCTCCCGCTCAAAATCGCTGGGGAAGAAGAGCGCGCCGCCATTCCCTTCCCATCAGCAAAACCGAGACAAAGCCGTTACTAAGCCGTTACTAAGCCGTCTCAGATGGCTTTTGGAACCGCCAAACCGCCCCCAAACCAGAAATCCTCCAAGCCGACCCACCGCGCCGAAACAACCCTTTCCCTCGCCCCTCCAATCCCCTTTCGCCGCCCAACCGCTTCCCGCACTCCTTCCCCATTTCCGCTTGCCTTCTTCCGCCCAAGAGCCTAAAAACAAAGCGGTTCTTAAAATTATTCTTAAGATTAGTATGAAACAAATCTCATCTTTATTGACGGCCGTCGCTTTGCTTTGCGGCGTGGGAATGGCGAACGGACAGGTAAGCGAGCTTTTCAAGGCGGAGAAAATAAAAGCCGAGCAAGGAGACGCCGAAGCGCAAGACTTCCTTGGCGTGTTGTATCACGAAGGCGAAGGCGTGCCGAAGAATTACAAGGAAGCGGTGAAGTGGTTTCGAAAGGCGGCCGAGCAAGGGAATGCTAATGCGCAAAACAACCTTGGCACGATGTATCACTTAGGCCAAGGCGTGTCGAAGGACTATGCAGAAGCAGCGAAGTGGTATCGGAAAGCGGCCGAGCAAGGAAAGGCATGGGCGCAAGGCATGCTTGGCCAGATGTATTACAACGGCGAAGGCGTGCCGAAGGATTATGAGGAAGCGGCCAAGTGGTGGCGAAAAGCGGCCGAGCAAGGGAATGCTAATGCGCAAAACAACCTTGGCACGATGTATGACGAAGGCGAAGGCGTGCCGCAGGATTATGTGGAAGCGGCAAAGTGGAAGCGGAAAGCGGCCGAGCAAGGGCATGCCGAGGCGCAATTCAACCTTGGCAGGATGTATTTTCGAGGCGACGGCGTGCCGAAGAATTTCATTGAATCCTACGCTTGGCTTCTTTTGGCGAAAGCAAATGGAATGAAAGAAGTCAGTGAAGGGATTTCCAATTACGAAAAGGTTTTCACGGCGGAGCAGATAGAGAAAGGGCAAGCGCGGGCGTTGGAACTGCATCGCTTGATAGAGGAAAGGAAAGAAAACCCGAAGCCGTCCGTTGAATCTCCATGAAAACCAACGACCAAGAAATGACCAACAAAGAGCTCCAAATCTGGATCGCCGGCGAGCTGAAGAGTTTCCAAGCGGAGATAACCGGCGAGCTGAAGAGTCTCCGCTCCCATGTGGATGGCGAGTTGAAAAGCTTCCGCGCGGAAATGAACGGCGAGCTGAAGGCGATTCGGACGGAGATGAGAGAGGGCTTTGCCCGCATGGACACTCGGATTGACGCGGTCGAGGCACGGCTGGGAAGTTTGGAGTCTCGCGTGGATGGCTTGATGATTGGGGTGGCCGTTCCGGTGGCTGTGTTTGTTCTTCTGGCGGCGACGAAGTGGGCTTGGGATTATTTGGGCTTTTTGAAGAAGTTTAGAGAAGAGAAACACGGCTTGCGGCAGAGTGAATTAGGTTTAGGAAAGTCGGCGAAGTGAGATTGTTAGGAAAACAAGAAGGCGCGTTGGAAGAAGGGGCGGTTTCTTGGCGCGGTTGGTTGGCGTTCTGCTTGCCCTTCGCCCTGTTTCTTGGAGATGCGCGGTTTGTCTTCGCGCGTTTGCAAAATTTCCTGGACCTTGCCTTTGTGTCGATTCCATTGTGGACGCCGGGCAAATGCAAAAGCCCGTCTCCGCGGATCAGATTTTTAAGCACGGTCTTGACAGATTTTCGTTAGTTGTTATTTTTTCTTTCTCTTTTGATTGCGGGAGAAACTTTGAAAGCCTCTGCACCGAAGATTGAGTCAGTGGAGATTTTTGAAGCAGGATTCGAAGGTTTTGACGAAATAGATGGGAAGTTGAGAAATGAAGCGAACATACCAACCGTCGAAGATTCGACGAAAACGTCAGCATGGGTTTCGAAGTCGGAATTTGAGTCGGAGCGGGCGGGCAATATTAGCCAATCGCCGAAGAAACGGCCGCAAACGTTTGACTCCCGTATAATTTGGTTTCATGCAGGAAGCGAAGCGACTCTTCTTTCGCCCTCGACAGCGCATTCTCCGGCGAGAGGAATTTGACGATCTCAAGGAGTCTGGTCAGCGTGTGTCTTCCTATATTGCGATTATGAATTGGCGGCTTTCGGCCGCGCGGGATTATCCGCGTTTGGGAATGGTCGTCAGCAAAAAGCAAATCGGAAAGAAATCCGTTGTCCGCCATCGTGCCAGACGCTTGTTGCGAGAATCCTTTCGCCTTCTTCAAAACAAAATTTCGAAGCCGGTCGACGTTGTGTTGGTAGCTCGGAAAGGGATTAACGATTGCCGGCAGGGCGAAGTGGAAAGAGAGCTCATGCGCATGCTCCGAAGGGCCGGCGTTTTGGAGAAGGCCGCAAGAAAAAAGCCGTGATTCTGGTTCGGGAAATTTTCGTCTTGCCCATTCGTCTTTACCGAGCGTTCGGTTCTCCGTGGAAGTGTTTGTTGTTTGGGCCTTCTGCGGGGTGCCGGTTTTCTCCGTCTTGTTCGGCTTATGCGATTGAGGCGATCCTGCGGTTTGGATTGTTGCGAGGAACGCGATTGTCACTTTGCCGAATCTGCCGTTGTCATCCTTGGGGGAAAAGTGGATATGATCCTGTGCCGAGCGGCGAGAAAACAACGGCCGCGGTGGACGCGTTGACTTTTCGAGACTCTTGACGTTTCCTCATGGATAAAAAAAGCCTTTTCATTTTTGCGGCTTGCTTCGTGTTGCTTTTAGTTTGGTGGCCTTTTGTTAACACGATCTATCCACCGGAGAAACGGAGGATGCCGGAGACTTCCGATAAATCCACTCAAACGACTGGGACGACGGCAGAAACCGGCCAAGTCAACTCACCGAGGATTCTGCCCGGAGAAGCTTCTCCTTCCATTGCGCCGGCGCCGTTTTCGGAGAGGATTCCTTCTTTTGTTGAGAAATCTGCGGCCTTGGAGAACGAAGAGGCCAAATACCTGTTTGATAACGTTGGCGGAGGAATTCAGTTGGTGGATCTTAAACGTTATCCCAACGAAACCGGTTGCGGACAAAGAGAAGAACAAAGCGCAGAATCCCAATTCGCTCAATTGAATCCTTGGGCGGAGGCGCCGATTTTGGGCTTGCGGTTGGGGGAAACCTCTTGGATTCAAGGGTATGAAATTTCCAAAAAGGCTGGCGTCGTCACAATGCGCCGAGAATTGAGCGGCGCTTTGGAAGGCGTGCGGGTGGAAAAGGAGTTTGTCGTCGCCGACAACAACTACCTAGTGCGGGCTAAGACGCGCATCGTCAACCATTCGAGGGAAACCAAGAACATCCCGGCGCAAAAGTGGGCCGCGGGAACGGCAACGCCGATGTCGGCCAAAGACGATGGCCACTTGATGGGCGTCCTGTTTTTTGACGGATCCAAAATCAAACGCGTCAAACAAAACTGGTTTGAGAATAAAACCTTGGGATGCTTTCCCGGCCAGCCTAGACCCGAATTCCACTCTAAAAACGAAAACGTCCCCGCCAAGTGGGTTTCCGTAGAGAACCAGTTTTTTGCCGTCACAGTTCTGCCGAAGGAAAGGTCGGCGGATCAAGTGGAGTCCCGTCGGCTAAATTTAAACCTCCCATCCGCCGAGTCCGCTACATTTCAAGTCAAGCGCGGATTTCAAACAGAATTGGTTTTCAATCCGCAAAGCCTGCGTCCGAACGAAAAAATCGAATGCGAGTTTGCAATTTTTGCGGGACCGAAGAAATACGACGTTCTCGCTCAGATAAGCCACCTCTTCGGCGACAACGGAGGCCAATGGAAGGACGGAATTATGAGCTTTGGCGGTTTCTTTGGCGCTTTTGCCAAAGCGCTCCTTCTCTCGATGAACTGGCTTCACGGTTTGGGATTGAGTTACGGGTTTTCCATTGTGGCTATCACTTTTCTCATCAAACTGCTTTTCTGGCCGCTCACTCAGGCAAGCACTCGCTCCATGAAGCGAATGGCGGCCCTGCAACCGCAAATGAAGGAAATTCAAGAAAAATACAAAGAAGACCCTCAAAAGATGAACAAAAAATTGATGTCGTTCATGCGGGAAAATCGCGTCAGCCCGTTGGGCGGTTGCCTGCCGATCCTCCTTCAACTGCCAGTCTTCTTCGGATTTTACACCATGTTGCAAAGCGCCATTGAATTGCGGGGCGCCGGTTTCCTTTGGACCTGCGACTTATCCAAGCCCGATACAATCTTCATCATCCCCGGCCTGGATTTTCCGTTTAATCTGTGGCCGATCCTCATGGGCGCCGCGCAAGTATGGCAGATGAGCATGACTCCGCCTTCTCCGGGAATGGACCCAATGCAACAAAAAATCATGAAATACATGCCGTTGATGTTCGTGTTCATCCTTTACAACTTCTCCGCAGGTTTGGCCCTTTACTGGACCGTGCAAAACTTGCTATCCATAGTGCAAATGAAACTAACCAAGAACGAGCCCGTCTCCGTCGCCCCAAAAAAAGCAACAACCGCCCTTGCCTTGAGGAAAAAAAGACAGAGGAAAAAGGGAGGTCGCCCCGGCCTTTAAGTCCATTTTCATGCCGGAAACAAATTTTAGACAATTTAGATTTAGACCATGAATGCTCGCCCCAAAGAGACATTGGAAGAAATGTTGCAACTGCTTGGTTTCTCGGCCACGGTTGGCTCCATACAGATGGATGACGGCGTGATGCTGGACATCGACACAGACGATCCCGGACGATTAATCGGCAAGCAAGGCCAGACGCTCAGCCAGTTTCAATACATCCTTAACCGCTTGCTTCATCGACAAGATAGGAACGCGCCCAAAGTGACGCTGGACGTCGGCAGCTACCGACTGAAGTCTCGCCAAGCATTGATCGACAAAGCCAAAACCGCGGCGGAAAAGGTGCAACGCTGGGGAGGCATTGTCGAAATCGAGCCGTTGAGCGCATTCGAACGAAAAATCATCCACAATGCGCTCAAAAATTACGAAAACATCGAGTCCAACAGCGTAGAAGTGGATGGAACCACGAAAAAGGCAATTCTGCTCCGACCTAAAAAGTAGCCTGCTTTTTTGCCCGGCGTTCCCGCCATCCGCAAAGGCTAGCCTCTTCAAAGACAAATCCAGCGGAAGTTGTCTATCGTTTTCGAGGGCTTTTCTTTGCGGCGGCTTTCTTTGCGGTTTTCTTCCCGCTTTTTTTGGCGCGGGTTTTGGCAGGCAGGTCTGTTCCCGCCTTTGGGGTTGCCTTTTTTGTTGCCGTCGACTTTTTCTTTGGTTTTGGGGCGGATTTTGGCGCTTTCGCCTTCTTCCGAGGCGCCGTCTTTTTGTGGACAATATCGCGCATCTTGTTGATGCCGCTGTCCATGCGGTTGCGGGCTTTTTCCAAAGCGGCTTGCGCGTTATTAATCGCGTCGGTGAACACTTGGCAACCCTTTTGCAGATTGCGTCCGAGCGGCGCGGCGTCTCGAATCTCGATGCCCTTTTCCTTCAAGAATTGATCAATGTGCTGATAGAGATCGTCTTTTCCCAGTTTCTTCATACTCTTTCTCCCTTTGAAAAAAACAAAGTTTGCCAAATAATGACGACAAAAGAAAACATAATCTCAAAAATTTATTTGTAAAGGCAAAGGCAAGGACGCATTGCTTCGGCTTTTCGTCGTAATCCGGCGATCCTGACGCGATTCAAGATCGGGACTTTGCCTCATCCAATCGCGAATTCGATTTCTATCCTTTGATATTTTTAGCCAGCCCGATGAACGTTCCCAATCGACTCACGGTTTCTCGTTTTGCGCTCACGGCGATTTTTCTAGCGGTCGTGTTTGCGAAAATGCCGTTTGGAGAAACAATCAGCCTCGCGATCTTCATCGGAGCCAGTTTAACGGATTATTTTGACGGCAAAATTGCACGGCGAGACAAACTGATCACCAATTTCGGAATCTTGATGGACCCGTTGGCCGATAAAATTTTGACTTGCTCGGCCTTTATTGCGTTTGTCGGCTTGGGTTGGGTGTCGGCTTGGATGGTTGTGGTTATTGTGTCTCGGGAATTGGCCATCACCGGGTTGCGCTTGCTGGCCGCCTCCAAAAACGTCGTGCTGGCCGCTGAGCGTTATGGAAAACACAAAACTGTCTCTCAAATCACGGCAATCATTTCGATTCTGACGCTGAAAAGTTATTCCCAATGGGGCCTGTTTGGAGAAGCGGTATTCGGTTGGGAAGTTGACGGCGAGCCTTGGGTGCATTGGTTTGCTGCCTTGGCGAAGTGGGTGGCGGTATTGCTGACGCTTTATTCCGGCATCGTGTATTTATGGCGCAACCGAAGGCTTTATTTGGAGGAGGCGTAAGTTCTCTGCCCTTTCTTCTTCTCTTCTTCAGTGAAAGAGAAAATCATCTTGTGCTTGGCGTTGGGATTGGGCGCAGGCCGAATGCCCAAGGCTCCAGGAACTTGCGGTTCTCTGCTCGGTCTGCTGTGGATGGCCGTTTTATATTCGATCCCCAGCTTCGGCTGGACGCTGAGCATCATCGGCATTTCCCTATTGGCAGGTGTTTGGGTGTGTTCTGAGGCGGAGAGAATTCTCAAACTTCGCGATCCGGGTTGCATTGTGCTGGACGAAATCCTCGCCGTTCCCATTGCCGGCTTGGGTTGGATGCTGGGATGCCGCCAATCAATCGACGTGGTTTTTTCGTTGGAAAATTCTGGATGGTTGCTTGGGACGATGGCGATTTTTGTTCTGTTTCGCTTCTTTGACATTGCCAAGCCTTGGCCGGTAAACGTCGCTCAACGTTTGCCAAAAGGCTGGGGCGTTATGGCGGACGACGTTTTGGCCGCCGCTTATGCCGGCTTCTTTCTCTTCCTCCTCTCTCGATTGCTTTTCAGCTGAAAATGCGAACTTTTCCTGCAAATTTTGGAAAAAAATCGACACTTCCGCCAAACAACCGACTTAGCCGCTTGTTGGTTGTTTCTTTTGCTTCATGCGGCGATGAAAGAAGACAAAGCCTAATGCAAACAAGCCGAAGATGAGGGCGTATTCCTCCGGTTCGGGGATGATGGTGCCGCGATGAAGGCGAAGCTGCACCGAGCCTTGACTATTGGCCGCAAAAGCAGGTATCGCACCGCCACCACCTCCCGGATTACTGAAAGTGATGATTCCATCGGTGGATCCCGTCTCAAAGTCGCTGAAAGGCTTGTTCAACAATCCCGCTCCGCTCCAAGAAGAAGAAGCGCCGCTTTGATAAGTGAAGGAACCGCCGCTCACCCGAACGCCCAGATCATCCCGGAAATCAAGCCCGACGCCGGTCCCATCCATATACAGGTGGGAGATGGTTCGGCTGCTGCTTGCGAAGGTGATGGTGGGGGTGTTGGTGACGCTGGCGGCAAAAGTGATGTTGGTTCGGCCGCCGCCGGGAATTCTGGCAT
The DNA here is from genome assembly GCA_965203425.1 of Limisphaerales bacterium. Classification (GTDB taxonomy): domain Bacteria; phylum Verrucomicrobiota; class Verrucomicrobiia; order Limisphaerales; family AAA164-E04; genus UBA2970. The sequence goes on from OZ241891.1 coordinate 3,647,640, forward strand.
TCACCGAAGCGATATCTTTGGAGTTGGTGCTGGAAAGCAGGGGAGAAAGAGAGATGTGTCGATTGCTGGGTTCGGTGCCGGCGTAGAGGTCGCCGTTGTTTTCCACAATAGCCCAAGTATCGCGGCGGCTGTTGTTGGCGTTGCCGGCGGCGGAGTTGCGGACGCTCCAAAGTTGCGAGGCGGTTCCTGTTCCGGAGAAGATCCAAAGAGTTTGGTCGTTGGGGTTGTCTTGGCTTTGGTAGACGTCGATGTACAACTGCGCTTGGCTTTGTTCCAAAGGAACCAAAGCAAGCAAGGCCGTGGCTATGAAGACGCCGAGTGCCAAATGTTTAAGACTGCGGGGGGGGGGGGGGGGGGGGGGGGGGGGGGGGCTATTTTCATGATTCATGGTGGTCAATAAATTAGTTTCGTTCAAAATAATTCTGATTCTATTCCATTCCGTAAAACAAACTGTGCAAACAAACGATGCATTCAAAAAACCACCATTTCCAAAGTTTGTCAACCCAAAAAAAGAGAAAAAGCTGAAAAAAAGTTTTGTTGGGAGGAAAGGCTTTTTGACGATGCGTCCGCATTTGTCTTGGACGATTTTCGCGCAGGAATGTTGCCGCTTTGTTTGCGGGAATGCGCATTTGGCTTGCTCTTTCTCTGTTTTGATGGTGCGCGAGAGAGGACTTGAACCTCTATGTCCGAAGACACCAGAACCTAAATCTGGCGCGTCTGCCAATTCCGCCACTCGCGCCCGCACAATCCCCACTATCGCAAGTTTCTTTGAAAAACGCAAGCGGCGCGCCGCCCTTTTTCTCTGAATGGCAAAAATGCTGTCTTTTCTTTGCCGAACTTGCGCGAACAAATCCCGCCCGTTTCTCTGCGTTGCGTTTATTGCGCGGGCTAAATGTAGAGCGCGTTGCGGAGTTCGTGGAGCATTGTGCTGAGGTGGCCGTGACGTTTTGCGGGGTCGGTTTCGAGGCTTTTGAGAATGGTTTTTTCGACGGCGGCGGGGATTTCCGGGTTGAGTTTTCGCGGAGGAATGAAGTCGAGGCGACGGTGGATTTGTTTTTTGAGGATTTCGGCGGGAGTGGCGCCGTCAAAGGGTTTTTGTCCGGTCAAGGCTTCATAGAGGGAAACGCCGTAAGCAAAGATGTCGGCGCGATGGTCAATGGGTTTTCTTTGGAGTTGTTCGGGGGACATGTAGGCGGGGGTGCCGGGGTTTTTGGCAAGTTTGAAGGCGCGGTCGCGACGGGGTTGGGAGAGGTCGAAGTCGATGAGGCGGACGTTCCAGTTGGAGGAGACGAGGATGTTTTCGGGTTTGAAGTCGAGGTGAAGGTATCCGCAGTCATGGACGTGTTCGAGGGCTTCTCCTATGTCGATGAGGATGTTGCCGATGTAGCGGCCGAGTTCTTTGGCGGGGTGGGCAATGTGTTCTTTGAGGTTGGCGCCTTCGATGTATTCCATAGCCATAAAAGGGGCGTCGCCAATCTTTCCGTGTTCGATATAGCGGATGACGTAGTCGTGTTGTTGCACTGCTTTCAAGATTTCGCATCCGGCGAGGAATCGTTTTCTGGCGGTGCTGTCGCGTCGAACTTGGGGCAGGAGTTTGCGGACGGCGACGATTTGTCTGCCTTTGGTGGCTTGCCAGAGTTCGGCCATGCCTCCGGTGTTGATTCGTTCGACAAGGAGGTAGGGGCCGAAGCGGCCGGGCTCAAGTTCGTTTGCGGTTTTGTTTTTTTTGGAGAAAATACTTAGCATTTTGCCGGCTAGGGGGTTTTATAGCGGAAAGAGGCAGAGAAGGCTATAATTTTGTTGTTGGGGTGTGGAGTGTTTGACGGCGATCCGGGAAGAAGGTGTGAAGAGTTTGGGGTTGGGAAAGGCGTTGAGGCGTTTTGCGGAGGCGGGGCTGTCTTTGTTGTTTCCGGAGATTTGCCAGTTTTGCCGCGCTTGTTTTGCCGGGGTTGACGAGGGGTTTGTCTGCGCCGCTTGCCGGAAGCGGTTTCGCTTTGTGGAGCATCCGTTTTGCGATGTGTGCGGCTCGCCGTTTGAAGGCGAGGGGTTGTCGGCGTTTCGATGCGGCAATTGCGATCATGCGAGATACACTTTTCAGGCGGCTCGCTCTGCGGTTGTCGTCAATGAATTTTCTTTGGAAGTGATCCATCATTACAAGTATTATGGAATGCTTTGGCTGGACGACGTTTTGGCGGATTTGCTTTGGGAGCAGTTGGTGGCTTTGGAGTTGCGGACGGGTTGGGATTTGGTGGTGCCGGTTCCTTTGCATTGGACTCGACTGCGGGAGCGCGAGTTCAACCAGGCGGAGAACATTGGGCGGAAGATTGCTGAGCGGCTTGACGTGCCTTTGGCGGCGGATGCGTTGAAAAGGATTGCGCCCACAGTTTCTCAAACTACGTTGTCGCGCCGAGAAAGGATAGAAAACGTGCGCGGCGCTTTTGCCGCCGGAAAACGCGCGCAACTGCGGGATAAGCGCATAATGGTTGTGGACGATGTTTTTACTACGGGCGCGACCACCGATGCTTGCGCGCGGGTTTTGAAAGCTATGGGCGCCGAAGAGATTTGGGTTTTCACAGTGGCGAGAACTCTCATGGATCGACGATGAAAAAAGAATCCAAAGGCCCGTTCAGTAAAATTTTAGCAAAAATGGGCATCAGCGACGGGAAGGAGCCGGGCATTACGCCGCCCCAGTCGGGAGAGACGCAGTTGTATCGAAAACCAAAACCTGTCGACGCCAAGCCCCGCAAGCGCGCCATCCCGGAAGGGCTTTGGACAAAGTGCCGCGGATGCGGCGAGCTGCTTTTTGACAAGGATTTGGACGCGAACCTCAAGGTTTGCATGCACTGCGGGCATCATTTCCCCTTAAGCGCCCGCGCCCGGATTCGGTCGATTGTCGAGCCGGAAACCTTCGAGGAAATGAACGCAAACATGACGAGCATCGACGTTCTTGAATTCCCCGATTACCCGGAAAAGCTGGAGGCCAATCAAAGAAAAACCGGCCTAAAAGACGCCGTTCTCACTGGAGTCGGCATGTTAGAATCTTATCGCATTGCGCTGGGCGTGATGGATTTTTCTTTCAACGGAGGCTCTATGGGTTCCGTGGTGGGAGAGAAGATAACTCGACTTATTGAGCGCGCCACCAAAGAGCGCCTTCCCCTCGTCATTTTTTCCAGCAGCGGCGGAGCGCGAATGTACGAAGGAATGTTCAGCTTGATGCAAATGGCCAAAACCTGCGGCGCCTTGGCCTATCATGCGAAGGAAAATCTCGCGTTCATTAGCGTCTTGACCGATCCCACAATGGCCGGCGTTATGGCCAGCTTTGCCAGCGTTGGAGACTTAATCGTGGCCGAGCCGGCGGCGCGAATCGGTTTTGCAGGCCCCAGAGTGATTCGGGATACTACGCAATCCGACCTGCCCGAAGGTTTCCAAACGGCGGAGTTTCTCATCGAGCGCGGTTTGCTGGACGCCATCGTGCCGCGCAAAGCCATGAAGGAACACTTGGTGGATTATCTCGGCTTCATCAGGAAATCCAACGGAGAAAAAAGCGGATGAATCCGTCTTTTTTGGAAACAGCGTCGTTCTTTTGCATGCCAAGCGCAAAGGAAAAATTTCCCAGCCGGTCCATCTTTCAATTCTCTTTTCTTTTGCTTCGCAGGGAATGGCTTTGACCGACGGTTTTTGAAATGAACCTTCTTTTGGTGCATAACTCGTTGAACGACTCCGCTTCGGTTTCGGGCGTTCTCAAGCATTACGCGCTGATGGCCAAAGAATGGATTCGCCTCGGACATTCGACGGACTTTCTGCTTGCCTCCGCTGGCTTTCCGCAGTTGAAGGATTTGTGTCCAAAAGCCGGTCGGATAAGTAGCGATCGCTTCTTCAATGCCTCCTCTTATTTGGATCAGACTTGGCGATATTTTCCCGCTTACGGCTGGCGTCTGTTAAATACCCATCTGCTGCGGCTTCCCAAACAATACGACGCGGTGTATGCCTCGAATTTTGTGATCTTTGACGTCTATCCGGCTTGGATGATAGCTCGGCGACAGCGGGCGGCCCTAGTAGTAAAATTGCAACACGTTCTCCATTTACAGCCGAAGCGGAACGGCTTTCTAGACAAGTTGTTCTTGCAAACGGAACGCTGGACCGCCCGCATAACCAACCGTCGCGCCGATTTGACAATGTGCCTTTCCGAAGTCGTGGGAGCGGATTATCAAGATTTGGAGCGACGGCTTGGCCTCAATCCTTCCAAAGTCATCCAAGCCGGTTGCGGCCTAGATTTTTCCGAAATAGACGCCACTCCGCCGCAAAAAAAGCGATACGACGCGGTGTTTCTCGGCCGGATGCACCAACAGAAAGGAATATTTGAATTGCCGGAAGTTTGGTCGCGTGTAGTCGCAAACATGCCGTCGGCGCGATTAGCCGTCATCGGCGAAGGACCGCATCGCGCCAGAACCCAACGATTATTTGAAAAGAAGAATTTGGCCGAAAACGTGGTCTTCTTCGGCGGCGTTCCAGAGAATCGAAAAAACAATCTCTTGGCCGCTTCCAAACTTGGAATAAGCCTTTCCTATGAAGAAGGTTGGGGCTTGTCTGTAACCGAATATCTGGCCGCCGGATTGCCAGTAATCGCCTATGATTTGCCGGTTTTCCGAAGTGTGTTTTCGCAACAATTAGACTTAGTAAAACCGGGAGACGCCATCGCAATTGCCGACCGACTAATCAGCTTGTTACAAAACCCCGCTCGGCAACAAGAAATCGGCGAGCAAGGACGGCGGTTTGTCCGCCTATTTGATTATCGTCAAGCGGCAGGCAAAGAACTTGCCCTCATAGAAAAGGCGGTCGAAAACCGACGAAAAAAACTATAAGCGCAGCGGATATTATTTTGCCTGCGACTTCAGCCAATCCATAGCGGTTTGCTCGTCATGCTCAATCGCTATTTCCACCGCTCTTTTTGCGCTTTCCAACAAGCGATTAGACCGCCGCCGCAAAGCAAAAGCCTCCGCCACTCTTTGCCGAATTTCAATTTGTTTATCCTCCGCCAAAATAGGAATTACAGTTCCCTTCGCTTGATCCGGCCGCCAGTGCAGAGTCACTCTTAGCAAATTGGTAAAGGTTTCGGCGATACAGCTGAGGAGAGAAGGTTTAATCTATCTTTTGGCATACCACTATGCACTCCTCTCGCATGGTGGCAGCTGTTCTGCCCGCCACATTAGACGGACTGTTCCGCGCAGGCATTCGCTTGTTTGGTATATTCCTCACTATCGTCTCTATATGCCGAAAGCCATGACGCTCAAAGGCATTTGCCACAAATTCATCGGTGGCGAGCGTAACGCCTTTCACCGTTCGGTTGCCCACAACATAGCACACAATCGCACCATCCCGCATAGCCTCCGCAACGGTACTCGCGCTGTTCGCTAAGTCTATGTAGAACGACTCCACTTGCCGCGCCCGCTTGTGGTCGATCGCGTGGATGCGACGCAATGCGCTTGTCACTGAGCAGTTGTTCAACGCCCCTTTTTTAGATATCCCCCCCATAGACAAGCGGTCAATTTTGTCGTCTGGCAAGCCAATCCACTGCGCCGACAGCCTTGAAAATTGCCCATACGCGACTGTGGTAGGGGAATCTCCATATGGCGGCGATGTTACCACAATGTCGAACTTATGGCTGTCGGGCAATTCGCCATTGGCCGTGTTGCAGTCTAAAACTTGAACATCCACATCACGCCTCCTCTCAATGTAATCCGCTAATCCCGCCCTGTTTCGCGTCAATTTGTTCAGAAAAATCGACGCCGCATCCGGCTTAAACCCTGTTATCTTGTCCGCCTTCATTCGCACGAGCTTGAATTCGCTGTTCTTGGTATAGGAACATTCTCGAACCGTTTCCGAAAATGCGACGCGCAGAAATCTACAGATAACAGGGTCTGTCTCCGCATCTATTTCGCGGCGCAACGCGGCGAGCCATCGCGAGACATTGTCCGAAAACCAGTACTCCCTGTTCAAGACGGGGGGCGTGCCTGCGTCGGGCAAACCACCATTCATGCCATAGCAAAACAGAGTTTCGCTCAAAGCATTCAGCCGCGCATCAAGCTTACATAGTTTCATAGGATCCACCTTCGCCTGTGCTATCAACCGTGCAAGCGGGTTGATATCGCATCCAACCGCGTTCATCCCAAAGAGCGAAGCCTCCACCAGCGAAGTCCCCGTCCCGCAATATGGATCCAGCAGCCAACCATCCGGCGTCCCATAGCGATCCAAAAGACGCCGTGCTACCTGCGGTATCATCATCGCCGGATAGTTATGGAAGCAGTGGGTGTATTCCTTAGTATGAGACGATCGGAAATCCCATGATTCGTCCTTGTGTTTTACAAACGACGTCATATTAAGTTCTCCTTTCTACCAAAGCAGAGGCTCAAGTATTGTTCCTCTATCCTAAACCCGGTACCATGATTTCGCACTGTACCATTCGATTTCAAGTGCATCCGCAAGTCAATAACTACCTGGTCAATTTCGATGAGGTTTAGAAAATTGTTCACACTAGGATTGGTAAGAAAGTAGGCCTGATTGAACCAAAACTCTTCCTTGCCTGCTGAGTTTTCGCGAACATCGGCCTGAACGAAAACCAGCGCGGGCATTTTGTCTCCAAACCGCTCAACGAGAGTCTGCCCGCGCCATTCTGCTATGAATGCGCCATCCACATTAAGGAGCGAAACACCATTATCCTCAATTCTAGTGTAGAAACCTTGGTTGTTGGGCTTGCTGGACACAAGGCAGTACAAAGAGTGTCTGCCGTTTGTGTCGATATAACCGTACTTGGCAATCACATTGGACTGCTTCATCTTCCACGCGCCACGGTTAAAGGTGAATAACGTGATGAGACTTTTCACACCTCGTCTATGTGCTTTCAACTCGATATCGCCAAAGTCGGGCGATCGTAGGTTATTTTCGCGCACTTCAAGTAGCGTCTCCAGCGTGTAGCCTATGCCGGTGTTGCCTCTACGCATAGAAGTAACATACCCCTTGTGTTTAATGGCAGTCAATCGATTTTTCAGTTCATCTAATTCCATAGTGATTTTAGGTTCGGCATTATTATTCCTTCCAAAAACTTAAGTTTTCGCTTTGGGCAAATTGGGCGAAGGCTTCGGCGATGCCGTCGGGCAGTTCTCTGTTTTGATTGTGCAGATCGTGATCGACAATCAGGTGTCCGTTTTTGTCCAGCTTATCTTGTCCGGTTTCGTCTTTGAGGTAAACATAATCGCCGCTGGTGTCTTTGCCGCCTTTTTCGCTCACGGCGAAAAAGATGGGGTAGTTATCTACCTCGGGGCAGAGTTCATCGTCCCATTTCTGCACGAACAACACGCTGGTTTTGGTGCCGGTGTGCGGTTTGAAAGTGTTGCCGTGCAATCCTACGACGGCAAGGATGCGGGCGCGCTTGGCGATGAATTTTCGAATGTATTTGTCCGAGGTGTTATTGAAGCGGCCTTGAGGGAGAACGATGGCCATGCGTCCGCCGGGTTTGAGGAAGTCTAGATTGCGTTCGATGAAGAGAATGTGGCGGCCCACCTTGCTCTGCCACTTGCCGTTTTCCTTTCGCCCCAGCTCGTATTGGCGGAGGATGCGGCTTTCCTTGATGTCGCCGGCAAAGGGCGGATTGGCCATGAGGATGTCAAACTTGAATCGACTGTTGTCGTCTTTTGACGCCCTCCGCTTTTCCAGTCTTCTAAAACCCTTGCCGTAGGTGTCTCTCCATTTTGTATCCCGCTCGGTTTTCTCCGGCCATCGTTCATAATCCAGCGTGTTGAGGTGCAGGACGTTGGTTTCGCCGTCGCCGGCGATGAGGTTGAGGGTTCGGGCGATGCGGACGGCTTTCTCGTCGAAGTCGATGCCGAACACTCGAAGCGCGTCCGTCTTGTGCTTTTTCGGAATGGCCGCGTTGGTGAACAAGCTACCGGTGATCTTGAAAATGGTATGCACGGGAAAACCGCAACTGCCGGAGGCGGTGTCTATCATGTATTCGCCGGGTTGAGGATGGAGCATTTTGACGCACATGTCAATGACGTGGCGCGGTGTGAAATACTGCCCTTTTTTACCTTTGGCGGATTTGCCGACGAGATATTCAAAGGCTTCGTCGATGACGAGGAAGTTGGAGTTGAACAGCTTGACGTCCTGCAATCTCGATACGCAAACAGACAAGTGGCTGTCGGTGAGCTCGAATGCCGCCCCTTCGGGGAACACGCCCGGCCAATTCGCTATCGCGCTCGTGAAAAGGGACTGGATTCTGGCCTTGATCTCTGCGTCTCTCTGGCCGCTTCGTATCCTGAATTCCATTTGGCGGAATTTTCTGTCGTTGATTCCTTTGAGGCATTCCTTCCGCTTCTCGTAATCGCCGCTATCCCCTGCATCGGGCAGATTCTGTTCGAGATAAAATTCTATCTTTGTCTTGTCCTCCCGGCTCTGAAACTCGTCGTAGAGTTTGGTGAAGATGAGTTTGAATACCTCTTCGAAGCCATCCACGCCCGCGTTCGCCAAAACGTCGTTCTCCATTTCGAGAATGAGATCCTTGAGGGATTTTCGTTCGTTGGCAAGTTTGTCCCTGATGATGAGGTTTTTGAGCGTGAATCGACCGCCCATAATGTCCGTGAGAGTTTGATTCTCTTTCGGAATGTCGGTGATGTCCTCAAAATGGTTCGGGTCTTTGCGGTGGTAATGGGAAATCTGGCCGCCATTCGTCCACACGGCTATCGGCGCGCCGGTGGCATGGCAATACGAGCGCAGCTGCTCTTTGCCGTCTTTGAGTTTGGGCTTTTTACTTCGATGACGATGTAGGCATCTTCGGGATGATCCTTGTGGGAGATGACAATGTCGGCTTTCTTCGTCTCTCTGCCGAATCTCACGGAATGTTCAAAGGCCAAACGGCTTGGTGGATAGCGATATTTTTTGAGCAGTCTGGCGGCGTAGAGTTGTCGGACGATTTCTTCGGGTTTGAGTTGCACTTCCTTTTTCCGAACGATGCAGGAAACGAAGGGCGTCTTCTTGCCGCGGATGGTTTTGATGCGGACTTTTCGTTCGAGGGTGCTGATTTCCTTCTTCGAGAACTGGTCAAGATGATGATTGCTGTCCTTGAGGATTGTTTGGAGAATGTCCGTCGTCATTTTGGGGCAAGAGCATGGCGATGCGGCAGTTTTTCGCAATTCTTTTTTGTCTGCGGAAACAGCGGGAAAGTCACGAGAGTGGTTGATTCTTCTTCGCGTTTGCGTATGTTTTGCTTGAGCTTGAGAGCGGTTTCAAAATTCCGGCGTGCATGAAACATTATGGATAGGACACTTGAAAATTCAGTGGTTTTGATTACCGGGGGAACGGGTTCTTTTGGGTTTCACGTTGCGCGGCGGTTGTGTAGGGAGAAGCCGTCTCAGATTCGGATTTTCAGCCGGGATGAAAAAAAGCAATGGGAGATGCGCCGTATCTATCCTCAATTTCGATATTTGATCGGAGACATTCGGGATGCGGCGCGTGTGAACCGGGCAATGGAAGGAGTGGATTTTGTTTTCCACGCCGCTGCTTTGAAGCAAGTGGATTCGTGCGAACAGTTTCCTTTTGAAGCGGTCAAGACAAACGTCATCGGCTCTCACAACGCCTGCGAAGCCGCGCGGGCAAATCGGGTAAAAACCTTTGTCGCCTTGAGCACCGACAAATCCGTCAAAGCCGTAAACGCGATGGGAATGAGCAAGGCGATGATGGAGAAAATTGTTTGCAGTCAAAATCAATTTGAAAACGAAACCACCTTTTGTTGCGTGCGCTACGGCAACGTGATGGGTAGCCGAGGCTCTGTCATTCCCTTGTTCAAAAAGCAAATTGCCGAAGACGCCCCGTTGACGATTACAATCCCTGAAATGACTCGCTTCCTGATGACTTTAGATGAGTCCGCCGATCTTGTCCTGCGGGCGATTACCAAAGCGCAAGGCGGGGAAGTGTTTGTTCGCAAATCGCCGGCCTGCAACATCCTTCAACTGGCAGACGCCATGCGATTTTTATTCAGCCCGCGCAAAATGGAGCATCCCGTTCAGACGATTGGCATTCGGCCCGGAGAAAAGATTCACGAGATTTTGGTGAACGAATACGAAATGCAACGAGCAACCGAAGAGCCAAAATACTTCGTCATACATCCTGAGTATCGGGCGTCACCGGCGAAAGAAACGCCGGCAACGCCGGGCGCGGAATACACCTCAACCAATGCGGAACAATTGACCACTTTGGAAAAAGTCATAGGCAGGCTGAACAAGATGCGCGATTCCAAAAGCTATGAGTAAAGAACCTCAAATCTCTCCCACTTCCCGCCAACACAATGCGCCTTTGGATTATCAATTTATCAATCGCTGCCGAGGTTGTCGAGCCAAGGCGGACGCCCTTGAGCCGGTATTGACCATGTCTCCCATGCCCTTGGCCGGCTTGTTTTGCGACACCCAAGAAGAGGCGAGGAATGCGCCCCGATTTCCTTTGTCTTGGCTATATTGTTGTCAGTGCGGTTTAGTGCAAGTCGGCGAAGATGTAGCGGATTGCGATTTATATAAGAACTATCATTACGCCTCTTCATCCGTTCCAGCGCTGGTGCGTCATTTTGAAGACTACGCCGCCGCATTAACCTCTAGATATGGAGGATCCTCGCCGATCCAACTTCTTGAAATCGGATGCAACGACGGAGTTCTTTTGCGCAAACTGCCGACAAGTTGGACTTTGGCGGGAGCAGACCCCAGCGACGTGGCACGCAATGCGGCAGTGCTTGACGGCAAGAGATACGACTTAGCTCCCCGCGCTTTTACCCCCACATTAGTCGAAGAAATGCGCTGGACGGAGAGTTGGGACATTGTCACCGGATCCAATTGTCTGGCGCATATTTCCAACTTAGAGGAAGTCTTTATTGGAGTCTCTATGGCTTTGAAACCGGCGGGTTGGTTTTGGCTAGAAGTGCACGATTTAGCGGCGCTGTTGAAAGGCGCTCAATGGGATACCATCTACCACGAACATAAAGCGGAGTGGAGTGAAAGCTCTTTAAAACACTGCTTGGAAAAAGTCGGTTTCGAACTGCGAGAAGTGCAACGCCTGCCCTTGCACGGAGGTATTCTCCGCTGTTGCTTCCAAAAAACCAAAACCGCCAAAGAACCACCAACTGCCAAACGCCGCTCTTTGAAGAAGGATTTGGCAAAACTGCGCGAAGCCTATTCGAATCGCCGCCAAATAAGTGCCGTCCAAGAACTAATAAAAGCCCAAAAGCAAGGACTCTCCATCGCCGCCTACGGTGCTTCAGGCCGGGCTAACGTCTATCTCAACCAAATGCCCGAGCTGCGTTTTTCTTATATTGTGGACGACGCGCCATTGCGGAAAAATCGCTTTCTCCCCGGTGTGGCGACGCCGATTGTCGATCGTTCCATCCTGCGCCAAGCCCCCCCCCCCCCCAAAGTGCTAATCACCGCTTGGAACTGCCGGGAAGACATTGTGAAAAAAAACGCCGACTTTTCCGGCCAATGGCTCACCGCCTTTCCAATCATCTAATTTCAATAACCGAATGCGCATTTGCATATTAGGACATCGCGGAATGTTAGGCCACGCAGTCTGCCGCTATCTAGCGGAAGCCGGCCACGAAGTGCGAACACTCAAAGAACGCTTCGACGGAAAAGCCCAAGCGTTTGTAAATCGAATCAACGACTTGAACCCCCAATGGTGCGTCAACTGCATCGGCCTAATACGACCAAGTCCGCAAACCTCGCCAACCCTATTAGACGCCGTGAACCATCGCCTCCCCGCAGCTTGCTCCCAACACCTGAACCCCAACTGCGGCCTTATCCACCCAAGCACCGACTGCGTCTTTTCTCCCTTGTCCGGCCCATGCCTCTGGAACAAACCCCCAAACGCCGCCGACGCATATGGAACCTCCAAACGACTAGCCGAAAAAGCCTTGCAAAGAAAAAACGACTTCATCATCCGCTGCTCCATCATCGGCCCCGAACAAAAAACACAAAAAAACCTCCACGCTTGGCTCAGCGCGCAAACAGGAAAAGTCCCCGGCTACACCAACTACCTATGGAACGGCTTGACCACCCTAGAATGGGCCAAATGTTGCGACTCCATCCTGCGCGGAACCTGCAAAACAAAACAACGCATCATCCAACCAGCCTTCACCCCCGCCATCAGCAAATCCCAACTCCTCCAAGCAATGGCAAACTGCTGGGAATGGAATGTTTCCATAATCCCCATCAAAACGAACAACCCCGTCAACCGATACCTAATCCCCAACCTCCCAACAGCCAACATCCAAACCCTGCTCGCAGAACTGAAAGACTGGTACCAACAATCCTCTCCCAGCCAAAAAACACTTGCCAAACGCCTAATCCAGCCTCTAAACTCGCCGCCAACAAAAACAAAGAATCGGACAGACGAAAAACCGAACAACAAAACTGATCCAGCCCTATGAACGACGTTGGCGGCAAAGAACAGCGTTTCTTGGATGCGCTGGAATCCCTCTTCACCGGCGCCCAAGTGGACGGCCAGTCCGGGTTCATCAACCTGATGCGCCTCAAACGCCGCTACTTCCAATCCCTGCGACCCCAACTCCTCGCCGCCATCGACCAGCGCGCCCGCCCCCAAACCGCCGCCCGCGAAGAACTCTTTGACAAACTTTACACCTTCTTTGGCCGTTACTTTTGCGAGAGCGGCTCCATTTACTTCCGCCATCTGCCCGCCTTCGCCCAAACCTACCAACAAGTCTACGCCGACGGCCAAGATGTCGCCCTATCATGGAAAACCCAAGACCTTTACTATGTCAAAAGCGATACCCTCATCCGCTCCATGCCCATCACATTAGAACATCCCACTCGCCCTGATAAAAACTTGCGCTTCTACTTTGACGCCTCGCAACTACAACACAAACAAAACAACGAAAAGCGGGAGATCCTTTTCCAGTTCCAACAAACCAAACAGAGCGCAGACGGCCCCGTGTTACATTTAGAAGTTCATTCCTCTCAGAAAGGGCGCAAGACCAACATCGAAAGCATCTTGAAACAAGCTCGTAAAGCCCAACCTCGCATTCGTTTGTCTGAGGAGCAACTCCAAAAAGCATGTCGTATTTTCCGCCGGCAAACCGAGGCCGACTTCTTCATCCACAAAGACGCAAGAGGCTTTTTGAGAGAACAATTCGACTTATGGATGTATCAATACCTTTTTCGGCAGGAAACCATTTTTCAAGAGAAGAGACTTCAACGTTCCTTCACCGAAACCAAAAAGTTTGATGAAGATATACGAAAAGAAATTGAAAATGCTCAAAAACCCCTCGTTTTCATGGATGGCAAAAGCGATATAGAATATTTGAAGAAGGCTGCAGAATTTCTTGGTCAAAAAGAATTACTCCAAGGAGTTGAATTAAGAGACGGAGGTGGCTTTCCGAATTTGGATAAAATTGAAAAAGGGAAAAGCATGTTGGATAAGATCTGGAAAAGCATCACTCCTCAACTTTCCGAAGTAATTCCGCAGAAAATAATTCTTCTCTATGATTGTGATAGGCCAAACAACACAATCGAAGGAAACCTATTTAAACGCAACATTCCTGAACAGAAAAATCACCTATTGAAAAAAGGTATTGAAAACCTATTCGAGAAAAAAACTCTGGAAGAGGCGCGAGAATTTAAACCTGCATTCCTAGACATCGAAGAAGAACATAAAAGGACTGTACGGGGACAAAAGGAAAGCGTCCTTGAAGAGTGGACTGTTAATAAAGATGAAAAAACCAACCTCTGCGATTGGCTTTGCAAATACGGGACAAAAGAAGATTTTAAGCATTTTCAAGTAATATTTGATTTACTGGAAGAGATACTTGAATCCTAATCCCGTTTGGAAAAATTGTAAAAACACTTATGAAAAAGGTGAATCGATTGGCGGGGGAGAAGTCGCCGTATTTGTTGCAGCATCGGCATAATCCGGTGGATTGGTTTCCTTGGGGGAAGGAGGCTTTTGAAAAGGCGAGGGCCGAAGGCAAGCCGATCTTTTTGAGCATAGGCTATTCCACTTGTCATTGGTGTCATGTAATGGAACGGGAGTCGTTTGAGAATGACGAGGTGGCGGCGTTTTTGAACGAGCATTTTGTGAGTGTCAAAGTGGATCGTGAGGAGCGCCCGGATGTGGATAAGATTTATATGACGGCGGTGCAGGCGATGGCAGGGCAGGGGGGCTGGCCGTTGAGCGTGTTTTTGACTGGAGAATTGAAGCCGTTTTACGGCGGGACTTACTTTCCGCCGTTCGGGGTGTCTGGGCGTCCGAGTTTTTTGGATTTGTTGCGCGGTTTGGCAGAGGCTTGGCGGGATCGGCGGGACGACGTGTTGCGTTCGTCGGCAGATTTGCACGAGCGTTTGAGTCAACTTTGCGATTCTTCTTTGGCAACGGGGTATCCGTTGAGTCCGGCCACTTTGGACAAGGCGGCGGCTTTGTTTCGCCGGGAATACGATCCTGTGGACGGCGGTTTTGGGCGGGCGCCCAAGTTTCCGCGTCCCAGTCTGCCCTCCTTTCTTTTGCGGCACGGCGTGCGCATCGGCGACAAAAGCGAGGTTCAAATTCAAATGGTGTTGCGTACTTGCGAGCGGATGGCGAAAGGCGGCATTTGTGATCAAATTGGCGGCGGCTTTGCCCGTTATTCGGTGGATTCGAAATGGCTTGTCCCGCATTTTGAGAAGATGCTTTACGACAATGCGCAGTTGGTTGGTTTGTATTTGGACGCTTTTTTAATTTCCGGGGAAGATCGATTTGCGCAAACGGCCCGCGAGATATTGGAATATGTGCGCCGGAATATGACGCACGAGCAAGGCGGTTTTTTCTCAGCGGAGGATGCCGACAGCGAGGGCAAGGAAGGCAAGTTTTATTGCTGGACGCAAAGCGAGTTGGAAGCGCTGTTGAAACGGGAAAAGTTTGAGGTGTTCGCGCGGCATTACGGTGTTACAGAGCAAGGCAATTTTGTGGATCACAGCGATCCGAATCCTTTGTCGGGGCAAAATGTTTTGAGTGTTGTGGATGAGAATCTTTCTGAAAAAGAATGGAAGATTCTGGCGCAAGCGAAAAGGAAAGTTTTTGCGGCGCGTTCTCATCGGGTGCGGCCGCATTTGGATGATAAGATTTTGGTTTCGTGGAATGGTTTGATGTTGGGCGCTGTGGCTCGCGCTTACGGTGTTTTGGGAGATTCGGATTATCTTGCGCTTGCTGAGCGGAATTTTCGGTTTTTGTGGACCACTTTTTGGGATGAAAGCGCCGCTTGCTTGGGGCATTGCTGGCGCGAAGGAGAGGCGGATGCGGTTCCGCTGTTGCAGGGATACGCCTGTTTTTTGTCCGGAGTTGTGGATTTATACGAAGTGACGTTGGATCCGCAATATCTTCGGGCGACGGTTGCTGTGGCTGATGCGATGATTCGGCGTTTTTTTGACGAAGCGCGCGGTGGGTTTTGGCAGAGTGGCATCGAAAGCACCGATTTGATTTTGCGGTTCAAGGAGGATTATGATGGCGCGGAGCCTTCGGGCAATTCGCTGGCGATGTTGGCGTTGCAGAAACTGGCGGCTATTTGCGGGCGCGAAGATTACCAAAAAACGGTGGAAAAGTGTTTTGAAGCCTTTGCTGAAAGGCTAGATCAACTGCCCCAGGCTCTTCCGTTGATGTTGTTAGCGCTGGATTATCACTTGGATCCGCCGCGCCGAATTGTGATTGGCGGAGGCTGTGCCGCCGAAGAAACGCGGCGATTGGTTCATGCAGCGCACTCCGTCTATCAACCGAACAAAGTCGTTTTGGGAGCGGAGGGCGCTTATGATTCCTTTATTGCCGGCTTGCCGGCGGGCAAGGGCTCGATTGCCTATCTTTGCGATGGGCGGGCTTGCCGTGAATCTTCTAGGGATCCGGCGGTCGTTCGACGATTTCTGCAGTCGTAAAAAACTGGCTATTTTCCCCCGATTGGCGCAATCTGTTGGCGGTTTTTCCGCAATGTTTGGCGGCGGAAGAAAACGATGGCGAGTCGCAAAACGATGATGAATCGGGAAGTTCAAGAATACACTCAAAGACTTTTGGGCGCGGAAAGCTTTGCTAATCTGTCGGAAAAGAAGTACGAAAAACGGCTGGGCAAACTGCGCGCCGAATTGATGAAGGTGCAGCGCAAGCTGCGAGAAGCGCCCAATCCCGTTGTCATCGTCATTGCCGGCGTGGACGGCGCCGGCAGAGGTCAGGCCGTTCAGCTTTTGAATGAGTGGCTGGACCCGCGGGACTTGAGCGCGCATAGTTTTTGGGAACTTTCCGAAGAGGCGTTGCAACGCCCCCGCTTTTGGCGCTATTGGAATGCTTTGCCGCGACGGGGCAAGCTGTCCCTCTGGTTTGGCGGCTGGTATTCTGCTCTTTTTATGGATGGCGTTGACCAGCGATTTTCCAAAGCCGAGTGGGAGGAAAATCTTAAGGACGTTCAAAACCAGGAAATTGCCTTAGCCGCCGATGGCGCCGTCTTTCTCAAGTTTTGGTTTCACCTCACAAAGTCCGAGCAGGAAGAACGATTGCGCCGCCTCTACAAAAAACCCAAAGAGCATCCGCGGGCGATGAGCGGCGATTGGAAGCGGCACAATCTCTACGAGCGCGTTGAAGCCGCCGCATCCGCTGTTCTTGGCAAAACCCACGGCGAAAACCGTCCTTGGTTTGTGGTGCCATCGGCCAATCTCCTCAAACGCAATCTAATTCTCGCCACGCTGTTGTTGCGCTCTCTGGAAGGCATTGTCAATCGCGCCGCCGAACCGTCTCCAAAGAAATCTCGGCCGAAAACCGATCATCGCCCGGTTTTGCGGCGCGCTTTGGACGAAGTGGACCTCAGCCAATGGCTCTCTCGCGAAGAATACAAAGTCCAACTTGTTGAATCGCAATCGCGGCTTCATCATTTGTTTTGGGCGGCCTACGAGAAAAAAGTTTCCACAATTTTGGTTTTTGAAGGCTGGGACGCCGCCGGCAAAGGCGGCGCCATTCGGCGAGTCACCGCCGCCATCGACACTCGGCTCTTTCGAATCGTTCAAGTCGGCCCTCCAACGCAGGAAGAACACGCCTATCACTACTTGTGGCGCTTTTGGCGAGACTTGCCCCGCGACGGGCGCATCACAATCTTTGACCGCTCTTGGTATGGCCGCGTCCTTGTGGAGCGAATCGAAGGCTTTGCCTCCGCCGCCCAATGGCAACGCGCCTATGCCGAAATCAACGAATTCGAAAAAGAAATTGCCCGGCACGGAACCGTCCTCCTCAAGTTTTGGATTCACATCAGCAAAGAAAAACAACTACACCGCTTCCGCAGCCGAGAACAAACCGCCTACAAACGAAGCAAAATCACCGAAGAAGACTGGCGCAACCGCGAACGCTGGGAAGACTACGAAAAAGCGGTCAACGACATGGTAGCCTGCACCAACCCCGCTTTGGCGCCTTGGAAACTAATCGCCGGCAACAACAAACGTTTTGCCCGAATCCAAACCATCCAAACCATCTGCAACCGCTTAGAAACTATCCTGAAATAAACGGAAAACAAACTTCGCCATCCATCAATTCTCGTCTTTGTTTCTCTGCGCAAAATTTTTGTTGACTGGCCGCAAAAATAGACTAAACTTTCCCAATTCATGTCCAACAGCAGAAATGGCAACAACCCAATCCCTTTGCCAAAGAAAACCAAGCCCTGCCGCTGTTGCCAAGCCTTTGCCGTCAAACCGTGTCGAAAATGAAAAAATGAAGCGCATCAAAGCCAAGTTTCAAGTCGTTACGCCTTGTTTTCTGGGCGGCGCCAACCATGATGAAGAAGCCAACCTGCGCCTGCCTTCCATCAAAGGCGCCCTCCGCTTCTGGTGGCGCGCCTTGAACTACGCCCAAATTACGACAGCCGAACAAAAGAAAAACAACGGCATCATCGCAAGCCTGCGGGAAAAAGAAGGAAAACTGTTTGGATCCAGCGAGCAAGACAAAGGCCAAAGCTTGCTAATCATGCGACTAAATGCGGAAAGTCAAAAATCTATTGGAGAACTTAAAGAAACCAAAGATAAGAGCGCATACGGCATGCGTTACCTCGGTTACGGAGTGATGGATTTCAAAGGGCAGTTGACTCGCCCTTGCCTGTCGAGAGGAAAAGATTCCTTTTATCCCTTCGAATTCACTTTGCAAATTGGCGCCAAGGAACAAAAGCATTTGGACAAAATCCTTCCCGCCTTAAAACTGTTTGGTTTGCTGGGCGGGCTTGGCTCCAAATCCCGCAAAGGTTACGGAAGTCTCAACCTAATTGAATTGAAAGGCGACGGCGTTGGCACTTGGCAAACACCAGCCAGCGAAAACGATTATGAAGAGCGTTTGACGGACTTGCTAAAACCTACGTCTGGCAACGGCAAAGAAGGACCAGAAATCAGCCGCTTTCTCTTCCAACACCACATTCGCTTTATCAAACTCAAAAGGAGAAATTCGGCAATGTCGGTTCTCAATCAATACGGCGAAGAAATGATCCGCTACCGAAGCTGGGGAAGAAATGGCAAAATTCTGGACGGCGAAGACTCCGAGAAAAACTTCAAAGACGACCACGATTGGGCAAAGGCGGCGTCAAAAGGCATGAAACCGCCTCCTCACCTACCTTACAATTTCCATCCTCGCCGGGCAGTGTTCGGTTTGCCGCACAACTATGGGAAAGGGGTAGGAGTGAAGCCAGAAAACCATGAACGCCGTGCCAGCCCGCTGTTTTTCCACGTTCACAAAATCGGCAGTAAATTTGTTGGCGTTGCGTTGCTGTTGTGCTCCCAATTTTTGCCGCCGAAAGAAATGATTAAGGCAGGTAAAAAAACAGTTCCCGCCAATCCCGATTGGAAAGTATTGACGGATTTTTTGGATAGAATCTGCGATAAAACTATTTGGCCGTGATGACGAAGCATATTTTGCATATTTCTATCGGCCCGGTGCAGGGCTTTGTTGCCCAAGCGCGGCGCACGCGGGATCTTTGGGCCGGTTCCTTCCTGCTGTCGTGGATGTCCGGGCAACTCATGGACTCAGTCTTGCAAAAGGGCGGGCAAATTGTATTTCCATCCGTAGTCAAAGAAAACGGCAAAGAATGCGAGCCAACAGACCCGATGCTGGCCTCCATTTTGGGAAAACCGTTGCCAGAAAATCCTCGCCCCAAAATCGGCAGCTTGCCGAATCGCTTCAAAGCGCAAGTGCCGGCGAACTTTGATCCAAAAGTCGCAGTAGACTATGCGGAGAAAAAATGGCAGAACTTAGCGGAGACGATTTGGGAAAGTTTTGTTGAAAGTGCCGTCAATAAAAACGAAGAACTCAACGAAGACCAAAAGTCCCGCATTCGCGCGATTTGGGAACGCCAGATCAAAGGATTTTGGGAGATTCAATGGGTCAAAGGCAAGAATCCTGCAGACAATGGTGACGATGCCAAGTGGCTGGATAGCCGCAAAAACTGGCGCACTCACTGGCCGCCAAAAGAAGGCGGCGATCACTGCACGACAATGGGCAGTTGGCAAGAGTTGTCCGGCTTTGTCCGCAGCCGCCAACGAGAAAAGCAGGACAAATTTTGGAGCACTTTGCGAAAGAATGTCGGGCGGCTTGATCTTCAAGACGACGAACGCTTGTGCGCCATTGCTTTGGTAAAACGGCTGTTTCCCAAGTTGGAAAGTGAGCAGCTCAAAAAGACAATCGGATGGTCGTTTCAAACAAAAAATTGGCCTTCCACCGCCTATATGGCCGTTGCGCCTTGGCTAAAGCACATTGCTGACAATCCGGCGTTTCATCAAAAATTGGACAATTATATTGAAACTATTCGGCAATCCGTTGACAACAAGACTTTCAAACAACTAAGCAGCCAATACTCGACACGATTGCCCGGTCTTAAAAAACTCGAAAGTAAAAATCTCGAAAATCTCCACCACGCTACCAATCTAGACGGCAACCTGTTCCTTGAAACCGCATTGGCCAATCCTCGCGCCACACCTTTGACAAACGATCCTCCAAAAACCGGCGAAGACGATCCCGACAAAGAGATTCGCGACAAACTGTTGCAATCCCTGAAAAAACTTGGCAAGGAAGTTGGCGGCCCCGCCAAACCTTATTACGCTTTGTTACTCATGGACGGCGACCGCCTCGGTAAACTGCTGCGGTCACTGGGCGAGAAAGAAGTTTCCCAAGCATTGGATCGATTCGTTAAACAAGTGGAGGAAATCGTCGAATGTAACAACGGCGTTACCATCTATGCCGGCGGCGACGATGTTTTGGCAATGTTGCCGGCTACCCAAGCAATCCAATGCGCTCGTCAGTTGCGAAAAGCCTATGACAAAGCGTTTTACAATTTGGTCGACGCAAATAACAAACATGAAATCCCAACCACCGCTTCCTGCGCTATTGTTTTTACCCACTATCACAATCCCTTGCGTGATGTAATGAAACTCGCCCACAAAGAACTGGACGAAGTTGCGAAGGAACAAAACGGTAGAAACTCCTTAGCGCTTGCCGTAATGCAACCCGGCGGCGTCCACAACCGTTGGGTGAGTCAATTCAGCGGGGCGATTATTCAACCCGAATCTCTGGAAAAACTTCGCGAGAAGATAGTAGAAAACAAAGACCTTTATTCCACCGGCTTTTTCTATAATCTACGGGAGCGCTACGGCAGCTGGCTCGGCGAATGCAATCACGAGGAGCGTAAAGCCATCGCGCTGGCCGAGTATTACAAAGGCAATCCGCCCAAAACTGAAGACGAGCAAACAAAAGCCAAAGACGCCGTGGAAACCTTTCTCGCCGCCTGTCAAACACAGCGAGGAAAGGAAAAAGACAACAACCCGCCAGAGGAAAGAGAAACAAAGGAATCGTTTCATATCGAGGGCGCTTTCATTGCCCGCTTTCTGGCCGAATTAGATCGCTTTGAGCCCTCGCCCCAAAAGGAGGAAAACCCATGACATTAGTGCGCTTTGATCCGCTGGACAGTCTCTTTTTCCGAGACGGCAGTCCATACCAAAAGGAAGAAACAAACCAGTCCGGCACTGCCAGCATGTTTCCTCCCGCCCCGCCGACTTTGGTTGGTGCCCTTCGCGCCGCTTGCGCTCGCGCTTTAGGTTGGAAAAGCGGCAACTGGTGCGAAAACGAAGAGATACGAACGCAACTAGGCAATGGCGAAGACTTGGGAAAGTTACTTTTCCGCGGTCCGTTCCTAGTTCGCTGTAAATCTTCATCTGGTGAATCCGCAGGCGACAAAACAGAACTCCTGTTTCCCGCCCCGGCAAACCTAATAGGCAAAATAGAGAAACCAGATGACAAACCCGGAAATGAAAACGATAAGCCGACCGTCCAATCGCCTACTTTGCTTTCTCCGTCCTCCAATGCGCTTGATTGTGATTTCGGTTCGGCTCGACTGCCTAAGGTTGTTGCCAATCCAAGATCAGAAGGCACCAAACTGCTCTATGAAAAAGGCTGGTGGATTACTGCGGAAGGACTGGAACAAGTATTGCAAAGCAAACGGCCCGAAGAAAAGCATTTGGTTCACCAAAGCCAACTATGGTCAAAAGAAGATCGAATTGGGATCGCCCGTTCCGATGACTCGCGCACTACGAAAGAAGGCGCTATGTATTCGCCTTCCCATATCCGTTTGAAAAAAGGTGTTTCCATCGCAATGGAAGTGAGCGGCTTGACTCAAAAATGTAAGGAGGCGTTGCCGGGCAACCCTCAACCCGTTGGCGGCGAATCCCGCACATGTTGGTTGCGTTTATGCGAATACTCTTTGCCATTTCCCAAACTCCCTAAATCTAAATGGGATGACTCCAAAGAAGCACTCCGCTATACAGCAACGGTGTTGATACCGGTAGCTGTGCCAAAGCCTCCGAAACCCGAAGAAGAAAACTATGCCGGATTGCCCGGACATATCGTAAGCGCCTGCCTGCCTCATCCTGTGATCCTTGGCGGTTGGGATTCCCTGGAACGCAAACCATTGCCACTAAAACCCTATCTGGCTCCCGGAAGCGTATTGTTTCTGGAAGCCAAAAACGAAGAGAGAGAAAATGTACAAAAGTTGCATAATCATGCTATCGGCAACCGCACAAATTGGGGCTTTGGCCTTGTCGCTATTGGACTTTGGAATGATTCACATAAGTAATAATCTATAAAGTAATTGTAATGAAACACGCAATCATCGGCCTATTGGCTGAAACCTTTATTCATCCCGGCGCGGAGCAAACCGGCGGCATTGTCGACTTGCCGGTCGCGCGGGAGAAAGCGACTAACTATCCCTTCATCGCCGGCTCCAGTTTGAAAGGCGCCTTGCTGGACGCGGTCAAGCAACGCAGGATGGAAGAAAAGGAACACGAACGCATTTTCGGTAAGCAGGATCATGCTGGCAACTTATTGGTCTCTGATGCCCGCTTGTTGTTGCTTCCCGTTCGCAGCCTAAGTAGTTCTTGGCGCTGGGCAACCTGTCCACACTTGCTGGAACGACTCTCTCGCGATTGTCGGCGATCCGGTAGCAATGAAATGGTTGATAAAACACCTTGTGTTGCAATCGGCAGCTACTTGGCTACAAATGGCAAGAATAGTGGAAAGTTGTATTTGGAAGAACGCAATTTTACACCTGCCAAACCCGACGCAAATCTGGAAAAATGGATAGAAACCATTAGCCGGTTAATCGATGATGCTGACGCGCAAAATCGGTTGAAAGAGCGGATTATCGTGCTGCACGACGACGACTTCGCTTGGTTCGCTACGAACGGCCTTGCCGTCCAAGCTCGCAATGTGCTTAACGAGAAAAAGACAAGCACAAACCTGTGGTATGAAGAAACACTGCCGCCGGAGACGTTGATGTATGCGTTGCTGGCGGAACGAAATTCTGATGCCGGCAGTTTGAAGCCGATTCAAGACATTTTCCAAAACCGTTCCTACCTACAAGTTGGCGGCAACGAAACCGTCGGCCAAGGTTGGTTCAATGTAAACTGGATAGAAAAAGAGCAAACAAAGGAGGAAACTAATGACTGATCAAAGCCTCGATCAACGTCGCGCGAAACATGCGCTAGACTGCATTAAAAAACGCCAGAAGGATGGCACAAAACAGTCGGACTATTTGAGTTACGTCAAAGCCTTGCCAGCGACGATTTTGCAAAATGGACTCGGCCAAGCGATGGCAACTTTGCTGGCCGCATCCAAAGGGAAAGAGAAAGATTCTCACCGTCGACTATACCAAGACGTGCAAAGTTGGCTGTGCGGCGATGATGAAGATGCGCCTTTTCCTAACAAAGGGGATTTGCTTGAAGCGATCACTAGTAATGATCAGCAACATTATCTGAAAGCGCAAGCTGAATCCCAGGCCTACCTTGTCTGGTTGAAGAAATTCGCTGCCGCCTTCCTGAACGAAAAAGCTTCATGAAAAATAACATGATTAAAATTCCGCTCTACAAAGAGGCCAACGATGCCCGGTTGTCAGCAGACGGGAATGCTGGCTTGTGGTATGATAAATTTTGCAGTAGCTGGGAAAAACTACTAGATAGGCAAAATATCAAGTTCGAAAAACTAAAGTGGATTAATAAAACAGTCACGAATCGGCCATGCGGAAACAATGAGGAACTGGAGCGTCAAAGGAATCGTCGGTGGGAAATGGTGGCAAAGTTGAAAGGCCAAAACCTGTGTTTGAAAACGGACAGTCCTTTTGTCACCGGTTTGGGGCGAGAGCATCCGGTGGAAAACGCTTTTCTTTGGCACCATACTTTGGGCGTTCCCTACCTTCCCGGATCCTCCATCAAAGGCATGGTTCGCGCTTGGATTGAGCAGTGGGCAGATGAAAAAGATAAAAAGGAAAAAGAAGAAATCGACCGCATTTTTGGACCGAAACAACCAACAGAACAGCCGCAAGTTGGCGCAGTGGTGTTTTTGGACGCGATACCTTTGTCTTCAGTTCCTTTGAAAGCCGAAGTAATGACGCCGCATTACGGCAACTATTATCAGGAAGGCAAGGCGCCGGGAGATTGGATTAGCCCGGTTCCCATTCCGTTTTTGGCAGTCAAAGAAGGCGCAATCTTTCACTTTGCCATTGTGCCTCGCAGACAACCTTGTTTGGAATCTCAGGGAGAATCTGAAAAATCCAGCGATCTCCCTGTTGGCGAATCAAGGGAAGGCAATCATCGCGCCGATTGTGAGATAGTGATCAATTGGTTGAAGGAAGCGTTGGAATGGATTGGCGCCGGCGCCAAAACCGCCGTCGGCTACGGCCGCATGAGCTGTGACAATGATAAGCAATATCAGTGTGAGAAAGAATGGCGGGGCCAAAAACAGGCGAAGCAAAAGGCCAGAGAAGACGCGGAAAAGTTGGCGAAAGCAAGTCCGATTGAACAGGAGATACTTAATCTTTTTGCCGAACGAAAAGACAAGGGCACAGAAGATTATATCGTAGTCATAAGTGAAGTCCAAAAGAGTCGTTGGGAAGGCAAGGATAAAGTGGAGGTTGCGAAATGGCTGGAGGGCGAAATGAAAGAGAAAGGAAAATGGAAACCCACTTCGAATAAACCAAATAAGGATAAGGCACATAAAAGAACGCTTCTTGTTTTGAAGTGGTTGCAAGGCGAATAGTCAACCTATTGGGGTACCGCACAATTTAGCAAAGAGCTGAACTATTTAAACTACAATTAAGAACCATCCTATGAGTACAACCATCCTCGTTTGCACCGTCGGCGGTGCACATCAGCCGATTATCAAGGCGATCAAATCCACGTCGCCTCGTTACGTCTGCTTCTTCTGCACGGATAGGGACCCGGAGACCGGCCGACCGGGATCCATTGTCCAAGTGACTGGCAAAGGCAACGTCATCAAGGCGAATCGCTGTGGCCTCAAACCGACTCTGCCAAACATTCCCACCCAGACTGGACTCGATGCCGAGCAGTTCGAAGTGCAGAAGATTCCGGCTGACGATCTCGACGGAGCATATCTCGCCATGCGCAATGCTATCACCAAACTGTCTAGGCAGTTTCCCGGTGTGCAGTTCACCGCCGACTACACCGGAGGCACTAAGACAATGACGGCGGCATTGGTATGTGTGGCTTTGAGTAGGGACGACGTCGAACTTCATCTTATTGCGGGAGCTCGTAGCAATCTCGATCGCGTGGAAGATGACACCGAACAACCGATGACAGCAAGTGTGGCCGGCTTACGTCTTGATCGTGCAATGTTGCTTTATCTTGGATCTTGGCGCCGTTATGCCTATCACGAATCTGCCGAGGGGTTAGACAGCATCCAAATTGCCGCTGATACACTCGGCAGAGAGAGACTTGGACTAGCGCGTTCGCTAAGTCGTGCGTTTGCCCGTTGGGACGACTTTGACCATGGTGGCGCGCTTAGATTAATTGATGTCTATGCTGGTCGAGTTGCTTCGCTTTGGCCGCAGATGTTGCCTACGCTTCGATTGCTGGCTTCGGCAAACGAGAACGATGCAAGACGCGAGCCTGCACGTCTCTTCGACCTCTGGTTGAATGCGGAACGAAGAGCGAATCAGGGACGTTTCGACGATGCGGTTGCGCGTTGGTATCGTTTGATGGAGTGGACATCGCAATGGCAGTTGCGAATAAATCTTGGTGTTAAGACGACGGCGGACTTTCCAAGTGATAAGCTGCCACCAGACTTGCATGTAGCACCGGCATCGGATGGCAATATCAAGCTCGGCCTTATGAATGCTTGGGAAGTGGTAAAATGTCATCTATCGGGACCTGCAAAAGTCTTTATCGACGAACACAAGAATAGGCTCCGTGATTTGCTTGAGCTGCGCAACAATTCGATATTAGCGCATGGGTTTGAACCAGTGAAAGAAGCGGACTGGCAAAATTTACATTCATGGACTAATGAAAGTTTTTTACCGGTATTGCGTGATCTAGCGACAAAGGCGGGGTTGAAGAACGAGCCAGAGCAACTTCCTACAGAGCTGCCAGAATGCTAAATGCTAGTTTCCCAAGCCTGAGAGATCGATGAGGTTCTGTTGTTGGAATTAGCGGGGGAGGAGTTCGTAGGCGAAGCCTTTGAGGTAGTGGGTTTCTGGGATTGTGGGGATGACGGGGTGGTCGGGGGATTGTTGGAAGGTGGTGATTTGGCGGAGGCATTGGCGGTTGTCGAGGGCGGCGGCGGCGATTGTTTCTTGGAAGGTGAGGGGGTCGATGTGGTGGGAGCAGCAGAAGGTGATGAGCAGGCCTCGTTGTTTGAGGATTCGGAGGGCGCGGAGGTGGATTTCTTTGTAGCCGCGCAAGGCGTCGCCGATGGAGGATCGGTTTCTTGTGAAGGAGGGCGGGTCGAGGATGACGGCGTCGAATTTGTTTTGGTCGGAGTCTGGTTTGGTGGTGGTTTGGGCGTTTTTGAGCCAGTCGAAGACGTTGGCGGTTTGGAATTTGCAACGGTTGCCAAGGCGGTTGGCGGCGGCGTTGGCATTGGCTTGTCGGATGGCGTTTTCGCTTTGGTCGAGTGCGAGGACGGAGATTTCGGGCACTTGGGCGGCGGCGTGAAGGGCGAAGCCTCCTTGGTAGGTGAAGCAGTCTAGGATTTGTTTGCAGTCCCACTGGGAGAGGAGTTTGGCGACGGTTTGGTAGTTGGTTTGTTGGTCGAGGTAGAGGCCGGTTTTGTGGCCGGAGAGGAGGTCGGCTTGGAAGTGGAGTCTGTTTATTTGGATGGGAATGGGTTGGATTGCTTGGATGTCTTGGGATGGCGTCGGTGTTTCTTGTTTTGGCGGGTTTGTGGGCAAGCCTTCGGTTTTTCTGGAGGCCAAGTCGCGCCGCTGGATGATTTTGGCGGGTTGGCAAAGCGTTTGCAGGGCGGCTTTGATTTTGGGGAGTCGTTGTTCTATGCCAAGGGAGGATATTTGGAGGGAGCAGATGTTTTTGTATTGGTCGATGACTAGGCCGCTGAGTTCGTCGCCTTCGGCGTGGACGAGGCGATAGGCGGAGGCTTGGGGCATCAGTTTTTTTCGAAGGGATTGGGCGGCGGCCAAGCGGCGGTAAAAGAAGGATTGGTCAATGCTTTCCCGTTTTCGCGACAATAGACGGACGGCGATTTTGGATTGAGAGTTGTATAGTCCGATGCCGAGGAAGCGGCGTTTTGCGTCTCGGACTTGGACGGCTTGGCCGTCGGCTGGATGGCGGGTGTTGTGTTGAACGGCTCCTTGGTAAATCCAAGGGTGACCGGCCAGCACGCGTTCGGAAGCGCCGCGTTGAAGGTAAATAGTGGGTAGGGCTTTCAATGGATGGAGCGGGATTGTCCTAGTCCTTCCAATCGAAAGCCTTTTTCTTGATTTCGTAGAGAAAGCCGACGGCGAAGAGGCCGAGAAACAGCATCATTGAGCCGAAGACGAGGTTGGCGTTTTGCGCCAGTTGCTCTTTGTAAACGACAGCCCAAGGGTACAAAAAGACTACCTCGACGTCGAAGAGGATGAAGAGCATGGCTACTAGGTAGAATTTGACGGAAAATCGGGCGTTCCCTTTTCCGACGGGAAGCATGCCGCATTCGTAGGCGGTGTCTTTGGTTCGGTTGCGATGGCCTCGTTTTCCAAAGGCCACTGATGCGAGCAGTGTGCCGGCGGCGATGAGGACGACGACAATTCCGAGAAGGAGGACGGGAATGTATTCTTGCAGTTGTGAATCCATGGGCAAAGGCTAGAAAGGCGTCGGCTGTTTTGCAAGCGGAAAAGGATTCGCTGGTTATTGGGAAAGAGCGTGGGTAAACTTTTGGCTTTATGTTTGAGAAAGTGAAGGAGCGGATTGCGGAGTTGAACGAGAAGTTGTCTCACCTGCGGAGGTATCTTTGACGTGGAGGCCATTCACAGGCGTCGGGCGGAGCTGGAGGAGGCGATGGGGCGGGAAGGGTTTTGGAGGCATCGGGAGCGCGCTCGAAAGTTGATGGATGAGTCAGCCTCGTTGAAGCGAAAACTCGAACCAATCCAACGAGCACAGGCGGAGTTGGAAGAGTCCGAGACAATGGTGGAACTGGGAGAGGCGGAGCCTGAAGACAACCAAGCCGGCATCGAAGCGGAAGTTCGCGCGGAGGTAGATCGGTTGGCGCAGTTTATGGAAGAGCTGGAGTTGAGGACTTTGCTGAGCGGCGCCCACGACTCGAAGAGCTGCATCATGAGCATCAACGCCGGCGCCGGCGGCACTGAGTCTTGCGATTGGGCGGATATGCTATTGCGGATGTATCAACGCTGGTGCGGACAGCGGGGATACCAAGCCGAAATTACGGACTTATTGCCCGGCGAAACCGCGGGCGTCAAGAACGTCAGCATAATGATTGCTGGCGAGAACGCCTACGGATTTTGCAAAGCGGAGCGAGGAGTGCATCGTCTGGTTCGCATCTCGCCTTTTGATTCCAACAAACGTCGACACACCAGTTTTGCCAGCGTGGACGTCATTGCCAAGATGGATGATCCGATTGAGTTCGACATTCTCGCCTCCGACCTGCGCGTCGATACCTTTCGTTCCGGCGGGAAGGGAGGGCAGAACGTCAACAAAGTGGAGACCGCAGTGCGCGTTACACACTTGCCGACCGGGCTGGCCGTGGCTTGCCAGTCGCAACGCTCGCAACACCAAAATCGGGCGACGGCCATGACTTTACTCACTTCCCGCTTATACGCCTTGAAAGAAGACGAATCAAAAAAAGAAATGGAGCGCTTTTACGGAGAAAAAGGGAGCGTTTCATGGGGCAATCAGATTCGGAGTTATGTGTTTCAACCCTATCAAATGGTAAAAGACCTTCGGACGGGCATCGAAACCAGCAACGTTCAGAGCGTCCTAGACGGCGGGCTGGATTTATTTGTCAACGCATGGCTACGGGCCGGATGCCCGACAAAACCCAACCCTGTCGATGCATAAGCAGTGACGATCCTGGATCAGATTGTGGCCAACAAACAAGCCGAAGTCGCCCGGCTCGCAAAACGAGAAGTGACGGCGGACTTGCTTCGAGAGAAAATTGCCGCGCGAGGAAGCGTTCGCCCCTTTCGCCAAGCATTGCTTCATCCTCGTTTTGGAAGTTTGGGGCTGATTGCCGAAATCAAAAAAGCCTCCCCTTCGTCCGGCGTGATCTGCCCGAACTTGAATCCCGCCGACATGGCAAAAGCATACGAATCGGGAGGCGCCTCCTGCCTGTCCGTCCTCACAGATAGAAAGTACTTTCAAGGTTCGCTCCACGATTTAAAAGCCGTGCGAGAGGCCTCCAAGTTGCCGCTTCTTCGCAAAGATTTTGTGATTGACGCTCGGCAAATTCTAGAAGCCGCAGAATGGGGCGCGGACGCCGTCTTATTGATTGCCGCGATATTGGATGCCCCAGCATTAGAAGCACTACATCAACTAGCCACGGCGGCGGGCTTGAACGCGTTGGTGGAAGTGCACAACGAAGCAGAACTCAAACGCGCTCTGCGCATCGGCGCGGACTTAATCGGCGTCAACAATCGAAACCTGCGAAACTTCGCCGTCGATTTGGAAATCACTAAGAAACTGGCGGCCAAACTGGCAACCTTGCCAAACCGCAAGTCACTGCTTTTAGTGGCTGAAAGCGGCATTCGGACTCGCGAAGACGCGACTCGCTTGGCCCGTTGCGGAGCGCAGGCGTTGCTAGTAGGAGAGACATTAATGCGCGCCGGCGCAAACTCCGTTGCAGAAAACATCGCCAACCTAATCAGAATTCGCGGCTAGCATCAAGCAGAATTAGACCAAAAAGCAACCACACCAGATTTTCCATTATCGAACCGCCAAGCAACGGACGACATTCGCCAATAAATCGCATTATGGTTCCATCGATAAACAAGAATAGTCCGAAAAAACCAGCCTCTCGCAACACAAGGAGAAAAGAGCAGAGAGGCAAAGCGATGATTATTAAACCCGTACAACGCAGGCCTTGTGAACCCACCACCTTCTTCTGCTTCAAAATCTTGTTAGACAACCTCTTCGGCAAAACGAACTCCCACAAACAAAGCCACAGACCTTTACCTCATTATTTATGTCAAAAACGCCAAAAGACTTGTTTCCCACAGAACACCATTTCCGCTCGACAGAAAGCCAAAGAGCATGACAAGTCATACTGCCTCATAGCGAACGTCCGCTATGGATGTAGAAAAACTCTTCTATAGATCTGACACGACAAGCGCGGCTGCCCACGGAGTTAGATAGTAGACAAAAAGAAACACAAGAGAACAAAAGGCAAGCCACCAGCCAGCCATAGACAAGAGGCCACAACGGGCAAGAAACAAACTGGGAGAAGACTGCGCGAGAATCAATTGACTGGAGAAATGTTGCGCGTTAGAGAATATCGGGTTGATTGGCTGGTCGAAGAACGGGAGAACCTTGTTGCAATCGCTATTACCAAGACAACCAGACAGACCAATCTGCGCTGCACTTATGGCGTGTTATTCTGCCAGCCAAAGGTAGCAAGCGTCTTAGTTGTTCAACGCAAAAGTCCTTGAAGTTATTAGAATGCTATAATCAAAGCAAATGAGAATAAAGAAGACATGGTATTACGCTTTTGGGAAGATTGCTCCCGCGTCCAGACCGATTGAAAAACAAAAAGCAGCCTTGAGCGCAAGCTTTTTCCTTTTTCAACACTTTTTTGAGGATTTTGTGAGGGAGGGAAAAAGACGACGGCCATTGTTTTGCGATCTTACGGATGGGAGACAGTCAGCCTTTTGGATCGCCTGAAGTATCCGCGCCAGAATTGCTTTGATTTGCGCGCAGAGCCGGCCTCCGTCTTTGTTTTCAATCCGTCGGGATTTCTTCATCAACACCGTAAAGCGGCGCCCAGTTGTCCGCATCTCGATAACGCAAGCGATCTAAATGCGCCTTGTTGTCGTAATGCCAACGGCGATGCACAGACTCCACCGGCAACGTCCAATCCCGCAAACTCCCATGCTCCACATGCCCATCCGTAAAAGCCATGTTCGACCGACCAGCATGCCGACGAGTCAAATAGAAACGATAAGGATTTGCGCGAATCGCATAGCCCGCAATTCTAGGAATATCAGAACCAGGTTTGCCAATGGACACTCTCACTATTCCATCAATGGGTAAAAACCATCCCGCGGTATCACCTAATTGAAGATGGTTTGAAGGCGAAACCACTTGACTCAACTTTATCGACTTATCTTTGCCAACTTCCGCATTCCAACCGTAAGCAAAGTTAAAAGTTGAAAAAACAAAAACAGCACCCACAGATCCCAAGCGAGATAAGCGAGAGTTACCGGCGCAGTGAAAAAGGTTGGCGTTCCCATCCAAATAGCCATCCAAAAGAAAATGATGCCAATCTTTCAATTCAGGAGGCAACCAGTCCGAATTGTCATTCGCGTAAAGATGCGTCGCCAAAGCCAACTGCTTGACGTTGCCGACGCAGTGAATCCGCTTGGCGGCCGCTTTTGAGCGAGACAAAGCAGGCAATAAAAGGGCCGCCAAGATGCCGATGATGGCGATGACCACCAGCAACTCAATCAACGTGAACGCCCGATTCTTCATTTAACCTAAAAAGACGGACCACTAACCAAATAGCCGTCTACATACAAATCTACTGAGTAAGAAGTTCCCGCACCACCCGGCTCATCAGAGTTTGTACTGTCATAAATAATCCACAGGAGGATCATCGAGACCACCCATCCAAATCCAAACTTCAACCCATCCGTCACCTTCCTCAAAGAGAGACTCGTTAGCACCGTCTGGATGCGGGTAATAAGGATAGTGGAAAATTATCAACTAGCCTCCTTGGTAAAGTCCTGTCGTGTTTACCTCAGATGCAACGTCAATTTTAGCACCCCACCAAGAACCAAATTCGGAATTGGGGAATTCGACAACAGCATTAGGTTGCTGAGCAGGATTAAGAAAGCCAACCAAATCCACATAAGAAACAGTCGCAGGAGTTGCACTATTTCCATGGTTGGCTTCCGCTTGTTCCAACGGCGCGGCGAGCAAGGCGATGCCGGCAAGAACGGCGGTTTGCGCAAGGCGCAGTAACCAGGTCGTCTTTTTCGTTTTCATTTCGGGGACATTCTCGACGGTTCCATTGGATTCGTCAAGCCGATTGTTCAAAACAAAGATGTTTTTCATAAGCTACTTAATGTTTCGTTATTCCACAATTCAGGTCGATGAAAGCACCTCCAACAGGGTAAAGACGCCAAGTTCCCGCCCGTTCGCCAAAGCAAAACAGGAAAGAGAATTCAACTCTCCTGACGCATTTTCATATCCAAACTGTGATATTCAGCGGGGAGACTCGATAAGCGAATCGCCCGGCTGATTGTGTTCAAAGGCGGGAAAACAAAAAGCAAGAGGGATCGCGATCTTTTTTTTCGAGGTTTTTTTGCGCGTCTCCCCTTCATTGTTGAAGTCGAGATTCCGCATGCAGTGTATCAAAGAGAAAGCGGGAACGAGGCGCCAAATCTGCGGAATTTGCAGTTTGAATCGTCGTTTGGTAGGAATGGCAAGCCGTCGAATCAAAAGCGCACCAGCGATTTTCTCGGTTTTGGAAACGCTCATCGGGTGGCTGGGACTGGACGTAGCAACGACCCAGCTTCTCGCCGGGGCGCGCCGAAACTCGCTGATGAGGCGAGGTCGTCTATTTGATGGGGCAGACTATTACACAAGATAGATGCGCATGAGTGAATGCAGTGTGGTTGGTTTAAATACAAGCGAGATTCTAACTTGCGGGAAACAAGGAACATGGTTATGATCAGAAAATTATGAGAGATCAGAAGGCAAATTGCGCACTTTACTTGTTGGACACTCCTTATTATGCCCGCAATCTTTACCGCGCCATTTATCGGAGAATTCCAGGAGTTCGCAAAAGCTGGAGCGGTCCCTTGCAGTGGCGGGATTGGCCGGAAACTAGGGAGATGGTTGCCGAGGTGGAACACCGTTTCAATCTCAATAAACTGGGAAAGCACGGCTATCCCGGCGCTCAGATGGTCGAACGAATCGAATTGCTCCGCTACCAAAATTCCATCAATTGCCGATGGCGACGCCTCCGGTTGCGGCTGCATTACAATGGCTGGCGAACTATGTTCGATAAAGCCTTCGAGGGGGGGGGGGGGCAGTTGCTGGAACGTGGAACGGGATGATTGGCCGCCGCTCTTTGTTTCTAGAGGCGGCGCGGCGAGCCGGATGCAAAACGCTTTACTTTGAGGACGCGCCTTTGCCCGGTTTTGTGGCGTGCGATCCGCAAGGCATCAACTATGGGAATTCCTTGCCTCGCCAAGCGGCTTTCTATCGGCAGTGGGCGGATTCTTGCCCGCCTGAACGTCGAAGCCGTCAATGGAAAAAATGGGGAGATTGCCTGCCGCAGCGACCGCCAAAACGCCGAGAATACGAGGATTCTGGTTCTTCAGTTGGGCAAGATCCCGCCGGTCGTTTTCTTTATTGTCCGCTTCAAGTGCCGATGGATACGCAAGTGTGGGCCTTTGGCGGCTGGATTCGGTCGATGGATCACTTCATTGAGGTCGTTTATCAGGCTTCTCGCGCTCTTCCGGCGGGGTGGCATCTCCGCATTCGGGAGCATCCTTCTTCGCGCCAGTCCTTTGGCAAGAAACTGCGCGCTCTCCAGGACGAGCGTTTTGTGCTTTGGAATCAAGGCACTTCCAAGTCGCAGATTGAGAACGCCGAAGCCGTTGTGACGCTGAATTCTTCCGTCGGCCTGCACGGTTTTCTTTTTGACAAGCCGGTAATTGTTCTAGGGCAAGCGTATTGGAATTTTGGGGCGCTGACGACGCGGGTAAAATGCTTGGAAGGGCTTTATGAAACATTCTCTTGCCCCACGAATCTGGACTACGATGATGCCGCTCGCAGCGATTTTATGAACTATTTGGTGTCAGAATACCTTATTCGGATTCCCGATGGAAACATGAGGAAACCTTTTGATCTTCCGCCGAGCGAGTTGGCGAAAGTGGCAAAACACCTGCAAAGGGCGGATGCCTAGCGGATTTTAATCTTCTTCAAACAAGCGCTTGAAATCTTCCAGCGTTAATGCTTCTGCCAGTGAATTGTCGGCACTTAGTGCGCCTTGGATGATTTGTCGTTTTCGTTCTTGCAGTTGCAGAATTTTTTGCTCCACCGTGTCGGCCGCAATCAACTTATAGGAAGTCACGATCCGTGTTTGGCCGATTCGGTGCGAGCGTCCGGTTGCTTGGTCTTCGATAGCGGGATTCCACCAAGGATCAAAACTTGGTGGATTCCAACTTCCGTCGGACACGCGCCAGCCAGCTAATAAAACACGAGATTCCTTCATTGCCCTCCAACCGACAATCTCCGCCAGAAATCTCTCCGTCAACGCAACCTCATCCATAAAATGCCTCAGAATTTCACACACCCGCCCCCGAATTCGAGAAAAATGAACTCCCTTTTCCAAAAAGCCGCCGCCAAGTGCCAAATCCTCTCCCAAAAAAGCCGTGAACCAGCGACAACGCGCCAATCCCCGGCTTGGTATTTCTACGAATCCGTCGCCTACTTATCGGGCAATGTAAAACCGCTCTGCCGAAGCTTGCGGCGCCGGCTGGCCGGGAATCGGCGGACCGGAAGTGCCTCTCGTTTCCACAATGTAAGGCGACGATGCCCCGGCAACCGGCTCAAACGGCCCCGTCACGCTGTCGCTGCTATGCAAGACGCCGTCAAACGTGATTGTCGCCGTGCCGTCGGGATTGAGCGTTATCGAGATGGCAGGCGATTCAGTCACAATCGGCACGATGGCGCGAATTTCGTCAGGACGCTTTCCGTCGGCCAATTCCGCGATTTCGGCTTCGGTCAAGGCGTTGGCAAAAATAGCGAAGTCGTCAATTAATCCATGATGACTCTGCTCTTTGTTATCTCCATTCGCGCCAATGATCAGGCGCACAAAATCATCGGGCAAGGGCGCCGAGTTATTTCCGCGAATCAGCAGCTCGCCATTGATCCAAATTTCCTTAGTGCTTCCTTTTTTCACGAAGGCAAAGTGGTTCCATTCGTCCCAAAGGAGATTCTGCTCCAGAACGTTGACGTCTTGATACGTTCGAGTCGCACCGGTACAACATCCCGCCGTGTCAAAATACACATTGTTGTTACTCCAAGGCGTATGCACCGAAGCGCCTCTCTGTCCGTTGGGACTGGAAGGAGAAACTGCCCAGAGCATTGATTGGGTGGTAATAGCCGTGTTCCACTGCTGCCAAAAGGAAAAGGTGATTCGATCCTGTGCGCTGGCCAGTTTAAGCCATTCTACCGGTTCTACGTTGATCAACTGTTCTTCGCTGGTCCCCCCCAAGTCGATAGCACGATCTCCGGCGCTCCCGGTTCTTCCGCCCCCATCGTCCGTATAGATTGCGCCGCCTTCAAGATCTCCAACGGCGCCTTGAACCAAGTCCACGACGGCGGTTTCATCGCCGGCGTCATTGAAGTCCCAATAAGCCAGTAGCCGATCGTCGACGGTTGTGAAGGACCAACTGCGCGTCGCCGCATTGCCTCCTTCGGTGAAGTTCAAAACCGCTCCAAAAGCAGTTCTTTCCGGGAAGGACATCGCCGGTTGATAACGAATCGTGGTTACATCTCCGGAACGTCTCACGTCCGCCGCTACGGTCGTTCCATTGAGGCTGAGCGTGACAGAATCTGGGTTCACCGGCCATTCACCGTCCACCAATTCTACCAAAATGGAAGCGTCAATCTCCGCGACGCTGTTTGGCCTTGGCAACACCTCTCGGGCGAGAGCCCCGCCAATTGCGGCGGCCGATCGATAAGTTCTCGCCATGCTATCGGCAGAGTTTAGCAACGCCCTGCTACCGTCGTCGTTCACGATAAACAACTCAATGCTGGAACCGCCGCCGCGTTCAAACCAAACCGTTCGGAAGGCATATGCGCCCGCTTCCTCTGCGACTACATGATAGAGTGTATCTCGCGTGCCGTGGGTGCCGTAATCGTGTCCGACAACCAAAATAGGAGAAAACAAGTCTTCTAGTCTCCCGTCGTTCGATTCAAATCTTCCGACGGTTGTTTCGAATCCATCATCGCTGTTGACGCCAAAAGTCGTCGCCCCAGCAGGAAGATCCACAAAATACAAAATCTCCACCGCAAGATCATCCAAGGCTCCGTTTGCGTTTTCCGTGAATCCCGGAATAGGAGGTTCGGGGTGACCGTTGCCGTCGTGAAAGTTTCCTCGATTAACATCGGCCTCGCGGACGTTAACGACGTCTCCAATTTCAAACTCTATCGGCTCCCAATCAGGATTTGGGTCGTCCGCCGGCCCAAGCGTCCCCTCGTCAAGTTGGGGGTCGGCGAGGTTTTCCCAAGGTTGCCCGGTCGCCTGGTCAATGGCTTCGCCATCCAGTCGGGTTTTAGCGGCCGCAACGCTGTTGACTGCAGGCGCATTCCAATTCTGATGCGCCCGCCAAAGGAAACCACGTTTGGAAGTATCCGGATTCATTCTGATGCCGGGAGTCAGCGTGGTGTATTCCGCCACGGTGAACTTCCATGAACGATCCGCGCCCATCGTCCAATTCAGCGCGATCGTGTTCTCGGATTCGGAGGCAAAGAATCCGTCCGGGTCGTAAGTAATGGAAACCGTGCCACCGCTCTTGGAAACTTCGGGATTCACGGCGTCTCCGTTTAGCGAGAGGCTAACTGCGGATGCGTCCACGTCGCCGGCGTCATTAAGAACGATCTCCACATTTGCATCGGGAGAAACGCCGGTAGCGCCAAGACCGGGTGCTACTGCGACAGCATAAGGCCTGGCCTCGCCGGTGACGCTACGATAAGATTTTACCGGGCTGTTTTCCGCGTTGACGAGATGCCTTGCGCCATTCGCGCCCGTGACTACGAATTCAATGTTGGCGCCGCCGCCGCGTTCAAACATAAGAATGCGCACCGGATACAATCCTTCCTCAAAGATGGTCACGGAGAAGGTGGAGTCTTGCGCGCCCCTAGTTCCTGGAAATTCGCCGACATTAGACGCCAATTTGTCGGACGGATGCGCGCCGCCCATCGTCATTTTAAATCCATCATCGGAGTTGACGGTGAATTCCCAATCGCCGGGCGTCAGATGTAGCCAAGTGAGAATTTCGGCAGCAAAGTCATTCGTGTTGTCCACGTTCTCTCCTTCCCGCAGACCGGGAATGCCGGGCATTCCATCATTGTTGGGAAAACCGCCGGCGCCTCCGTCTTGGGCTTGGTCTAAGTTGATCACAGTGCCAATTTCAAATTCAATCGGCTCGTTGGCCTCCCCGACCTTGCCGTTGCCGACTGTGGAGCGATAAACCGCTTGAGGATCCGCTAAGTTCTCTCCCCATTGGCTGTCTCCGGCCAACGCGGATTCGGCCAAAGTTGTGTTTCCAACTGTGCCGTTTTCTACCAGATAGACGCGCCAGAGGAACCCTGGATCTCCGGCCTCGGATACAGGTCGAGCCGAACTCACAGGGATTGGTTGGAAAAACGGCACGGTGAATTGGAATTCGGTATGGTGGAGGGATTGGGAAGTGTCGGAGAAGGAGAGGGAGACTTGGTGGACGCTCATGGAGGCAGGGACTTCGGGGAAGTTGTAGGAGATGGTAGTGAGGCCGCCTGAGGTGCTCACTTCGGGCGTCACGGCCTCGCCGTTCAGAGTGGCCTGCACCGAGTCTTCGTCCACGGAGGCGGAGAAGTTTTGGATGCGGGCTTGGAAGCCGTTGATGTTGCCGGTGGCGGACACCAAGCGGGGCGCGGATTGGATGCTGCCGGGGTCTGCCAGAGATTCTTTTCGAATCAAGGAGAGCAGGGCGCCGCCTTCATATTCTTGATTTTCGTCGGTAATGGAAACAATGCCGGTTTGGCCTTCGCGCTGGGTGCTGACGGTGATGGTGTCATTGGCGGCTAAGTTTTCCAGCAGGAAAACGAGCGAGGCCGAGGATTCGTTGTGATCGTTGGCGTCGCGGATGTAGTGGGTTTTGGTTTCGGCGCCCTGCACTTCTTGACCGTTGACTTCGATGGAGATGCGAGGGTTGGGGCGGTCTGGACCTCCGCCGGGCGCGGTGAACAGGGTGTCTTGGTAAAGCAAGAGATAGTGGCCGGCTTGTTGGATTTGGATTTGGGTGTTGCCGTTGCCGCGCCGATACAATCTGGAGTCGCTGATGGACTCCTCTTCCCATGCCAAAGCGACTTTTTGGGCGGGATTCCAGTTGTCGGGGCCGGTTGCGCTGACGGCCAAGACGCTGTTGCCATCGTCAATCTTCTCCAGATAAACGGAAGCCTGTTTGTTCGGCTGAATGGTTACATTGCCGGTTTGCGCTTGGCGCACGGTTTGCAAAATGAGAGTTTGAGTGTCTTCAACTTGGATGACGCCCGCCCAGTGAACCGAGGCCTTGTTATGGCCGCTGGCGTTGCGAATGTAGCCTTGAAACGCGGTGAACCCGGCTCTGGGGAATTCCTCGTTGCCAAGTAGGATTTCCAGTCCGGCCGAAGCCCGCTGGACGGTGGACTGCATAGGAACGTTGACAAAGAGCATGTAAGTGCCGGCGCTCAGGCGGATGCCCGGCTGGCCGTTGTTGTGCGTAATGCCGGAGTCTTTTCGGGTGGAAGTCCAAGCCAGTTGAGTGGGGCCTGGATCCTCGAAATCTGGATTGAGGTCGGCGTCGTTGGTGGCGGCGTCGGAGAGAGCGGCGAACACGGTGCGGGACGCATCCACCCGCTCGACATAGAGGCTGGCGGATTGGATTTGAGTGCGGATGGCGGGTTGCGCGGTCTTGTAGGCGCGAACCTCGATGACATCGCCGGCGCTCAGGCCGGCAAGCAGGGCGTGGGCGTGATCCGAAGTTTCCCGCTGCATGTTGGCGTTGCGAGGCTGATTGCGGATGTAGCCCGAAGAGCCAACGGTTCCCGGCGCCGGCTCGCCGTTGACATAGACTTCGAGGGCTTGGCAAGGGCGGTTGTCGTTGTCATCTATGCTGATGATCGGCATGGTGGCGGCCACCAGATAGTCGCCGTCTTCTTTGACCATCAGCTTGGCCGGCTCGACAAAAGAATGCTCGAAGGCGCCGGGATCAATGGAGGATTTCTCCGTCCAAGCAATGGCTTTGGGCGTGGCGGAGTTGAGATAGGCCGAGCCGTCGGCCAAGGTGGAGCCTTGCAAGAAAGCGGCGTCTTGGACGGCGGCGCGCAGAGAGTTGGTTGCGACAACGCCGGCAACCAAGGCAACGAAACAAATGTTTAGAGTCTTCATAAAACAAAACTAAGTAGTCAATTAATTGAAATGAACGAGAGAAAGAATATCCCCCTTCCCTCCTCCGTCAACTCTTTTTTGCCAAGCGCAGACTTTAAGTTGGGACGAGTAGGGGTCAACAGAGCTTTGCCAAAATTGCCGCGTTTTGGGAGCAAGATTAAGGTTGACAGAATGCATCCATCGGGCGCAAGCTGAAGGAATCTATTTGAGTTATTAAGAAGCAAGAACAATATGACAAATTCGACGAGTTCGGGGAACGGCAACGGAGAAGAAAAGAAAAACCGTCTGAGCATTTACATTTTTGGGGCCACTTAGAGATTTTTTTGAATTTTGGCTTGCAATTTCGATAAACCATGATCTTGAAAGGTGTTTTCGGCTTTGCCGGAATCGGAACTATTGAATAACACATAAGGAGTTAAGGTTAATATGACAGCATATAAGACAGGAAAATTGGCGACTCTCGGCTTTGCCGGGATTGCGGTCGCTTTGACCGGGCTTGCGCCGCCGACAGCGCAAGCGCAAAATCCAACTAACAACGTCGCGCAAGTCAATCCGTACGCTGACTTTTACAGCGAAGACGATTGCCTCGATGCTCGGGACAAGCCAGCAGCGCGCTTATGGTGGAGCATTACCGCAGAACCGGCAACATTGCAGAGCGGCGCGCAAATCTACTCAAAGACTCCCGGGATATTTTCTTGGACGATGCGCAAAGCAAGTACGAGGATGCGATGGGGCTTGCTCAATGGCAGTTTATTGCTTGTCAGGCTGGAATAACCGCTGTTGTTGGAACGCCTGCGTTCTGGGCTGCAGAGAGAGTCTGTGTTGGCCGATATTTGGCTTCTATGGCAGCAGCTGTTGCGGCGTACAAAACGGTGGAAAAATCCGCGTCCGAAGTTTACCAGTCCAAACACGAAAATATTCGGTTGCGATACGATGCTCGCGATGAGGACATCGAAAGGGCTTGCCGAATCCGTGCAGGACGCATTGAACTCTGGCATGAGAGAAGGCAGGCGGATATTGAGTCGGATTACCAAGAGTGCTTGGAATTCGTTGGCGCGGGAAATTAAACCAATCAAGCGAAAGGAATCGACATGACGAAAGAAAATCAAGAGACTAAGCGGAGTTGGTTACTCCAGCCTATCTTTGGCAAGAGTGGTGAATATTGGTTCACTATGTCAATGATCATTGCGGTGATTGTTTTCTCAATCGTGCTTGCTAAAAGTTCCTCTGCAAACACAGATCGACACTTGGAAGTCACTCAACGTAATCATTCGGAACTCATGAAAATCCGAAAAGAGCATCAAGAGATTCACTCGGCA
This sequence comes from Limisphaerales bacterium, assembly GCA_965203425.1. GTDB lineage: Bacteria > Verrucomicrobiota > Verrucomicrobiia > Limisphaerales > AAA164-E04 > UBA2970. Next base: position 3,688,133 of record OZ241891.1, read on the forward strand.
GAATCGAAAAGGCGGATTGACAACTTGTTTGAAATCAGAACGAGGATCCAAACTTTGGAATCGGAAGTAAGGCGTTTGAGAAGAGATTTGCCTTCAAACAAGCTGGCTTCAAAGATGGAATCCCTGAGCAATCAGGATTGGCAGGCGATGGTTTTAGAGAACGCGAATCCAAAGGATCGGAAAATTCTTGCCGACCACTTCAAGCAGGAAAACAAATTCAAAACCTCTTTGAGTCGAACGCAAAAGAAGCAGTTTGACGATGAAGTGCAGAAAACTTACGTGAAAATGCTTGCGGATTCCGGCGGTGAAGGCGCGTTGTCCAGTTTGCAAAAGCAGGCAATAAGGCGAACTGCGGAAACCACGACGATGATGGAATGGCAGTCAAGGGAAACTTCGAATCGTGCGCTTGCGAATGCGGTGGATTATGTCGCGCAAAGAGACGAGAGACTTCGTCTTTTTAGAGAAACTTTGGCCGAAGAAACGGAGTCCGAATAGCCATTTTTCGCATTTGGTTTTGTGAGCCGTCGGGTTTTGGCTTGGCGGCTTTTTGTAGAATTTATGCGGATAACGAAAGAACAATAGGAAAGAATCGCCCCCTATTTACCCAAGCAAAGAGGCAATGTCCGAATCTCTAACTGGCAGATGCTCAATGCCTTGTTATACATGGCGGAGAACGGATGCAAGTGGAGAGGATTGCCCGCTCACTTTGGCCAGTGGTCGACCATTCATCAGAGAATGCTCCGCTGGTCGAAGAAGGGAGTTCTGGACAGAGTGTTTGAGGCTTTGAAAGAGCAGAGGAATGTCTCGCCAGAGGCGCTGTCTATTGACAGCACGAGTATCAAGGTTCACCCCGATGGAACGGGCGCGCTAAAAAAACGGCCCGCAGTCCATCGGAAGATCGAGCGGAGGCTGGAATACCAAGATTCATATGGTTGCTGCAAGCGATCGCCATGCAGTGAAGTTCTCGCTGTCGCCAGGGAACGCGCACGACGCGCCCGAAGGCCGCAAGTTGTTGCGCCAGAGGGGAAGGCAGACGGCCAAAGTGCCGTTGCTGATGGACAGGGCGTATGAAGGCGATGCGAACCGCCAGCAAGCCAAAGCGATGGGAATGAGTCCGATAGTGCCGCCCAAGAAGAGCCGTCTTCATCCTTGGCCATACGACAAAGAGCTATACAAGAAACGCAACGAAGTAGAAAGGCTATTCCGCCGGTTGAAAGGCTATCGCCGCGTGTTCTCCAGATTTGACAAACTGGATGTAATATTTATGGGGTTCATCGCATTCGCACTCATATTCGAAATGATCCGTTAGTGTCAACACACCCTAGTCTTGAAACGCAAAAGGAAAGGCAAAACGCCGCCCAGTAATGTAATCAAATTGACTACTAATCCGGACACGGCCAGCGGTGCCGCCGCCTGTGCCAGCAGCATATTAGAGGGAAAAATTAAAGAACACCAATGGGGCATTGTCGACCGCATCTCTCCCCAAGAAATGGCCGCCGGCAACTGGAACGCCGTCCAATTCACCGACAACGAACTATACCGAATTGCCTCAACGAAACTATGGAAAAGCACCCTCGCCAACCAAGTCGAAATCACCACGATTGGCCGCCGCATACACGAACACTGCCGCAAGTGCCACCCCAACGCCATTTACGCAACGCCCACTTTGTACGATCACAACGTCAATCACTGCAATAAACTGGAAGTGGAACCTGACGCTCATGTTCATCCGCAACCCGACAACACCCGCGCAATGAAATACTTGATTCAACTTCACAGCCTGAAGTTGCCATCTCGTATTAACTTGCCGACGGTCAAAAACATGGCTTGCCGCACTACCATACCCACCGTCAGCGCGGCTTGGCAAAGCGGCGTTCCCGTCAACGGAGGTCAGCACAACACGGTAGCGATTGAAAAAGCCATTGTCATCATCCTCAACAGCACGCCCGGCAAATTGGGAATGCTTCTAGTGAGGACATTCAAGAAGCCACCATACCCCAACTACGGCATTGAAGGATTGTTGCGAGTGCCGTGTCCGTGGTTGGCTGATTTGAAGCCGTCGCAGCTGGACGGTTTAGTGAAAGCCTACGATGCGCTGTGTGATAAAGAGCGGTTGTCCTTGCCTGAGGCGCATAAGTGCCCGGTGCAAATAGCGATCGACGACGCGGTTTGCCAACATCTTGGCTTTGACAAACAACTCTGCCTCAAAGCCCTCCATCTCCTCGCCCAAGAGCCAATGGTCACCGCCAAGCGCTACCAATTCAACCAGCCGCCGCAAGCCTCTTTGTTATAGCGAAAAGACATGCCGTCAAAGTTAAAAACACGAACGCAATGGTTTTTCGAGGACAGAACGGAATTGAGTCCCAGTTCCACTTTGCCGCCAAATCTTTGTTTTTCAATCCATCTCTTCGGCGCCGAAATCGCCTTCAAAGAAGGGAACAACGGGGATTGGGCGGGCAAGTCTCGAATGTCAAGCGCATTGTTTGTCTGCAATTGTGTTGGAGACGGGAAATAGTGGTTTGGCGTCTATACAAAACCCAAAAGTCAAGCGGATTGGTTGCTTTGCCAACTCGCGCAAGTTGGGCGGGCGTTGTATTGCGGGCAAAGAATGGCTGGCGTTCCCGGTCCGTGGATTGGTCCGGTAAGCGACCGGGAATTCGAGGAAGTTTCCGCATATGAGCAAAGGTATCAGGACGGGAGGATCCTTTGGTTCTTGATATCATTGAGGTGCCGGTTCTTCGGGCGAATCCCAAAGCATTCCAGCAGGAGAATTGGTTGCTCGTCTCGGCGCTTTCTTCTCTTGTTCCTTTGGAGCAAAGCCGAGCGCAAATGGTCTTCGTCGATATCTTTCCCAGCCAAGACAACCCCACCAGCGAAACCCTCTGGTTGTTTAGCATCACCAACAACCCAACGGTGTCCTTCATCGCCAATGGCTATATCCGCAGAAGCGGCAACAACTACAATACGCGAGACACCTTCAAAACTACGGGAGGCAACCTCTACGCTCAAAACCTTCCCACCAACGCCTCATTCACCCTTTCTGCCCTCACTCCGTCCTCGCTTACCTTCACCAACAAAAACTACAACTCTTTGACCGGCCGCTTGAACGCCGTGTTCAAACGGGAGAGCATCTTCCTCCCCAGCAACGCCACCAACACGCCGACGATCTCTTTTGGAGTCGGCAGCACTCTAACGATTGACTCCGTGTATATGCATCATTACAATGGCGGTGATAATCACGATTTAGGCATCAGAGTGAGCGACACCACTGGCGCTGATTTGGTTTACAACAGCGGAGCAAGCATGCGTTGGTTCGGCGCCGGCACAATCAACAAACCCATCGGCGATTTTCGAGCGGGGATCTATCGAAGCCGAGCGAATAGCATTGGCAGCTTTTTCCCCGATCAAGGCGCGCTGGTTCGGGTTCACAGCCAAGTCATCCCCGAACCGGAAGAATACGCCCTCGTCTTCGGTTTGTTTGCCCTTGGTTTTGTCCTCTTCCGCCGCCGCTTCAAAAAGAAACGACAAATAGCCACTTTGTAGACTTGGTTTGGTGTTGCGGATTTTTTGGTGTTTGTGGCGAGCGATAAAAACGACAAACTGCCCACAGTTTTGTAGCTGGTATCTTGTGATTTATAGATTCGCTCGTCTCTAACAAATAGTGATTGGCGAGGAGGCACGATTAGTGAGTTGTAGCCGGCTAGTTGTTGTGTGGGCAAACTAGTGGCCGGTGCTTCGTAGTTTTATGTTTGTGGGGTGATTAGCGAATTAGTGGTCGGGTGTTTTTGGATTGTTGGCTAGAGATCTGCGCACAATGTTTGTGATTTATAGTTTGCAAACACGGTTGTGCAGTTATGTGTTCGATTTGTTTGCGCTGGGTTTTGTTTTCTTTCACTGCCAGCGAATGCAAAAGAAACTTCAAGATGCCGCAGCTTTGTAGCTGGTAGCGGGCAACTTGTGATTTACGGGACTATGGTGTGGGGTTGGTGATTAGCAACGGATGATTTGTAGTTGGTCAACGGCGGAGATTGCTTTTTCTAATCTTGTTTCCAAGAGTTGGGAAGCGGAGATTTTTGTTATGTGGTTCGCAGTTGGAACAGCATCCGTTATCTACAAACGGCGATTAGATTTTTTTATTCGATTCAATCTTTCCTGAATCGGAGTTTTTATTCCCATGACCAATTCAAGGAAACAGAAAGGAATATGGGAATGGAAATAAGGGATGAACCGTGGATTAGTGATCAGTAGCCAGTGTTTTGCCGGTGTTGCACGGCAAACCGCCTTTTTCCTTCTTCTTTCTGAAAGTTAGGAGACATGGCTTTTGTTTAGTAGCTAATGATTTTGCGGCCTTTTGCACTTTCTCAAATAAGGGAAGATAAGAAGAGTAGTTGACTTGCCCCCCAATTCACCCTATTTTGGACAGGTTATAAGATTATAGCCAGTGTAGGCGGATATGTGGGATTTGGGGAGGAGGTTTTCTGTCGATGGCCTTCGGAGAACCCTTGGCGGATTCCCCCTCCGCAGAGGCAGAATGACGATTGCGCATCAACGGCGCGCTCCGATCCACAATCCAACTAACCCCAAACAACAAAAACTCAAGCACGCCTCCAATAGCCCGCCCAAATCCAACAACTAGTTGACCTTCTAAACCGCCACAAAAACATCAAGCGCAAAATACCGCAACTTATGTCCCCGACGAGCTCTCCCCCCAATATCCTCCAAACCATCTTCTACCAAGCGCACAACAAGATACCTTAGCAAAACCCGCCCAATACGTTCATCAACGGAAACCCGCCTCATATGAAACTATCAAGCAAGCGTTCTTGGATAGCGCAATATCTTGATGAGTTCGGCCACGAGAACGCCGTCTCCCCTCGCTTTTGTCCTTAGGCGAAAAGCGCAAGCTATAGAAACGACTCTGGGAGCGGTTTCCACGCTATCGACCATGCATAACTTCATGCGCCGTTGCCTCGATGGTTGTATAAACTCTTATGTATGGAAGAGTAAAATGTCTTGGGGCAAGAGGCATTTCACGCGCCGTTCGATTCGGCTCATGGAAGTTCACTCGCAGTGAGGAGAAGTTGCTCTGGGGCAAGGCGCGCTTGACTCTATTCTTCTCGCGCAAACCTCTGTTCTGCATAGATTTTCCTGCTACTGGTGGGAAGAACGACCATGTTCTGTTGATGTCTGGCGGCATGGAGAATGGGGGCGGTTGTCCTTTCGCAGGTTGTAGCCAGCGGATTCCTGATGATGCGAGGAATGGCGAAGGGCATGGAGTTTTGCTGTTTATGATAGGAAGTTAGGGGAAGGACTTTATAGTAAGGAGAAGCGCTAGTTGGCCGAGGAGGCGGAGTAGCTTGTTCAAGGAGCGCAAGGAGGTCTTTTAGGATCCTTGTCAAAAGAGCTTGGTCGGTTGGGGAACTTGATTAGATTGGGGATTGGGCGAGGAAGTGGGAGTGGCATTAGGGAATCTAGGAGGAAAGTTCTTATGCGAGAGTTTTTCCTGAGACCAATTCTGTTGCATCGCCCCGGCTTTAGAGGATAGGAGAAGTTCCGGCAGATAATAGGACAGGTTCTGCCTTCCGCAAGAGGTTTCTGGGATTGGTTACTCTCGCGGTTGCTTGGCTTATGTTTCGATAATTCGATAACTCGGTTTAGCATCGATTCTGCCGAACGAATGATATCGTCAATTCCATTCGAATCTTTTGCATCCTTTGTTTTGTTGTTTTTCGTAAATTTATCTTTTCCTTTATTTCAATTGTTGTCGATAAGACGAACATCTCTTTCATCGAGCTTGAGCCATTCCATCAGAGTAGAAGTTTTTGTGTTATGTAGGCTTTGTGTCTGTTAATCGTGTTTCTTGAAGGAATTAGGAGGAGTATCTGATTATTTTCTTAGGAAGTGGCCTTTTTCAGACCATGGTAGTTGGCGGTCGAAGATTATGCCGAAGCGATGGTAATCATGGTAAGACACGGCCTCGTTTTTCCAATGGGCAAGCGCTTGATCGTAGGCTGTGCGGAAGGTGCGTAGCGTTGAGAGGTGATTCGGGTTTTTGGCGTGGTTGGTCATTTCCCATTGGTCTTCCGCAAGATGGTATAGTTCTTCAGTGGGCGTAAAGTTGCCTTCGCCATAACTCCAGCAGATATATTTCCAATTGGTGGAGACGACGGCCAAGCTGTGGACAGGGGGTGGTCCCCATACATTGATTAGAGTAAGGTAGTCTCGAAATGATTGTCTTGGCTCTTTGTATAAGGGCATTAGGCTTTTGCCGTCCATCCCATTTGGGGAGGGAACGCCGGCAATGTCGAGGATCGTCGGCGCGATGTCGATGTTTCCCGTCAGCGCCCGGCAGCGGCGACCTTGTCCGTGTTTTGGATGGCGAGGATCCAGCAGAATCATCGGCACGCGAGAGGCTTCTTCGTAAGGCAATACTTTCGATCCGTAGCCATGGGCGCCGCAGAGGAAACCGTTGTCTGATGTATAGAGAATAACTGTGTTTTCCGCGACTTCCGACTTTTCTAATGCCTGTCGTATCATTCCCACGGCCTCGTTAATGGCGTAGATTTGTTGATGGTAGAGCGCCATGACTTGGTTGTAGTTTTTGTCGTAGCCCCACTCGGAGAAGCGGGTGTATTGTCGACCTTGTTTGCTTTGTTTTGAAAAGTGTCGTCCGTGCCGACGTCCGTAGTTAGGGGGTTTGGTGAAGGTTTTTCCGCGGTAAACGTGGTCGAATTTGGGGTCTGGTTTTACGGGGCGATGCGGCGCTTTGAAGCTAATGGAGAGACAGAAGGGCTGTTTTCTTTGGGCGCTTTCTTGTATGAAGTCGCGGCCAAAAGCGCCGTAAGAGAGAGTGGAATGGGGATACTCGGCGGCGTAGCGCTTCATGGATTCGTTTTTATGTGTTTCGTAAAACGTCTGTCCCGGTCCTCCGCCCCACCAATCAAAGTCTTTTTCCGGCAAGAGTCCTGGGGCATTTGGCGCTGGGGCTACGAGAAATCCGAACTTGCCGGCGAAGGCGGTACGGTAGCTTGCTTGACGAAGCAGTATGGGGTAAGAAGTATTCCAATGTGATTGGAGGAGCGGGCCGTGCTCAAAATTGCATCCGATTTTGTATTCGTATTTGCCCGTCATGATGCTGGCGCGGCTGGCCATGCAGATGGCGGTGGTGTTGTAGTGGCGGTCGAAGGCCATTCCGTCTTGCGCCAGTTGATCGAGGTGGGGTGTTTGCACGTCCGGCGTGTTGTAACAGCCTAATGAATAAGTTGTTTGATCGTCGGAGAGCAAGAAGACGATGTTGGGACGTTCGGTTGAGTTTGCTATAAATCCGTGGAGGCAGACCTTCAGAATTGCCGCCAAACAGATTGGAAAGTATTTGTTCTTATACATGATCATTGTTGTATAATATAATACGAGGGAGAAGGGAATTATGTTTAGCGGAGAACTTCCGGCTTTTCTACTCGGTAAAGATTTTCTTCGGTTCGAAAAATCAAGGCGTCGCCAACGACGGCGGGGGAGGCAAAAATCCGCTCGTCGAAGTCGTTCACTGCAAGGGACTTGAATTCTTGTCCGGTTTTCAACACGTGCACCAGACCTTCTTCTGTGGAGATATAGAGGCGGCCGGCGGCGGCCACTGGCGAGGCTGACACGTTACCTCGGACTCGTTCCTGCCAGTATAGGTTTCCTGTCAGCGGATGGACACAGCTTACTAGGCCGATGTCGGACACAAAGTATAGTTTTTGTTTGAGAATGATCATCGAGGGGGTTTTTGGCACGCTGCGGGAGGTTTCCCAAGTTATGTGTGAGTCTGTAATGTTTCCTTGTCCGCCGCTTCGGATGGCCAGCAGACGGGGGTTCTGGAATCCTGTGGCTATGTAGAAGTGGTTGTGGGCGAACAAGGGTTTGGGAACTACAGAGTATCCTTGCCCGTAGTTGACTCGCCATAGTTCGCGGCCGTCGGCGGGGGCATAAGCAATCACGGCGCCGCTGGCAGGGCTGACGATTTCCTGCCTGCCGTTGATTGTAAACGCGGAGGGTGTGGCAAAGGAAAATTTCCTGTTGGCGGCAGTGCGTCGGATTCGTTTCCAAAGCAGTTGTCCGGAGTTTTTGTCGAGGGCGATTAAGGCGGGATTTTTGATTCCGTCGGCGCTGAAGATCAATTTGTCTCTCACCAGGATCGGGGAACTTCCGTTGCCGTGGAGCGGGTCGTAAGGCAGCGCGGTTTGTTTCCAGAGTATTTTGCCGTCGTCGTTTAGACAAACGGTGCCGTAGTGTCCGAAGTGGGCGTAGACTTTTCCTTCCGAAGCAATTGGCGTGGGGCTGGCGTAGCTGTTTTTGTTGTGTTTGTGGTGCGTTCCCGTCGGCGATAGAACGTCTTTGGACCAAAGCAGATTTCCAGAGACCGCTTCGTAACAAAGGACTTGCAGGGAATCGGGCTGTTTGGCTTCGTTCAAGATTGCGCAAGTGAGATAGAGTTTGCCGTCGAGAACGACTGGGGAAGACCAGCCGCTTCCCGGAACCTGCCGTTGCCAGCGAATGTTTTCCGTCTCCGACCAACGAATCGGCGGGTTGGCGTTGGGCGCCACTCCTTGTCCTTCATTGCCTCGAAATTGGAACCAACTGGGGCCAGCCGGCTTTTGACTCTGCAAAGAATTTTGGGCTAGACCGGCGACCGCCGCTAGGAAGCAGACTCTCCAAAACAGCGGCGTCCATAGAAAAAGAAAACTTGTTTTCATGTTCTCTGGCAAGGATAGCAAAGTTCAAGCTTCGTTTTCAATAAGACTTTATGCGAATTTGTTTTGATGGAAAAGATTTTGCCATTTCCTTTTCCGGTCCGTAAAGTTGCCGTTGGTTTTTATGAAAACGCAGCTTGAAGGCCGTTCTCTTATTTCTGTACCGTCGGCGGAATCTGCTTTTCCTTTCCGAGCCGTCAACCCCGCCACCGATCAAACGCTAGAACCGGACTATTATCCGCTGGATGTTTCGGGCGTGGACGCTGTCGCTTCCCAAGCTTGGGAGGCTTTTGCGGATTACGGCCAGCGGTCTGGCACTGAGAAGGCAGCTTTTTTGAGAAAGATCGCCGACAACGTGGACGCCGTCGTGGAAGACTTGGTGGAGCGGACAACTGCGGAGACGGCGCTTCCCGAAGCCAGAGTGCGCGCAGAGACCGCCCGAACCACCGGCCAACTGCGCCTCTTTGCCGAGTTGTCGGAAGAAGGTTCTTGGGCGGACGCGCGGATTGAAACGGCGTTGCCGAATCGGAAACCGCTCCTCAAACCAGATGTGCGTTCTCTGTTGAAACCGTTGGGTCCCGTCGCTGTTTTTTGCGCCGGCAACTTTCCTTTGGCGTTCTCGGTGGCAGGCGGAGACACGGCTGCGGCGCTGGCCGCCGGTTGCCCGGTGATTGTCAAAGCCCATCATTCGCATCCCGGCACGGCGGAAATCGTCGGCCAAGCCGTGATGACCGCGGTGGACAGTTGCCAAATGCCGGCCGGCGTCTTTTCTCTTGTTTACGGCGGCGGACGGGAAGTGGGCGCCTCTTTGGTAAAACATCCCGCCGTCAAAGCCGTCGGCTTCACCGGTTCGCGGGCCGGCGGCATCGACTTGATGACGCAGGCCGCCTTGAACCGCGACGAACTGATTCCGGTGTATGCTGAAATGAGCAGCATCAATCCGGTGGTGATCCTGCCCGAAGCGCTTGCGCAGAACGGGGAAGCCATCGCCGCCGGCCTTTGCAATTCGGTCACTTTGGGTCTCGGCCAATTTTGCACCAATCCCGGACTTGTCCTGCTTCCGGCCGGAGAAGCGGCCAATCGCTTTGCCCTTTGGCTAAAAGAAAATCTCGCCAACGCGCCGGAGGGCTACGCCTTGAACAGCGGCATTGCCGAGTCCTACCGCAAAGGCGTCCGCCAAATTGCCGCATTGCAAGAGCGGGGCGTCATTGCGCACCTCGCCAACGACGGCGACGGCGCCAGCCGAAAATGCCTCATCAGTCCCGCTCTTTTTCAGGCAAGCGCAACAGCTTTCCTCCAAGAAAAAACGCTCCACAAAGAAGCCTTCGGCCCCTCGACCTTGCTGATCACCTGCCAAGATCAAAACGAACTTTTGCAAGTGATCCACTCGCTAGAAGGCCAACTGACCGGCACAATTCACGGCACCCCGCAAGACTTGCAAAATGCGCCGCATCTCGTCGAATCCTTGCGAGAACGAGTCGGAAGGCTCGTCTTCGGCGGTTTTCCCACCGGCGTCGAAGTTTGCCATGCTATGGTTCACGGAGGCCCTTGGCCCTCCACCAGTGACAACCGCTGCACCTCCGTCGGCACTTTGTCCATCCAACGCTTTGTCCGCCCCGTCTGCTACCAAAACGCGCCCCAAACCATCCTGCCCGACGCCTTGAAAAACGCCAATCCGCTGGGCATTTGGCGGCTTGTCAATGGCGAACGAACCCGCCGCCCTTTCTAATTGAAAGCCCAAAATCCACCATCAACGCCATCAACGAAGTGGACGATTTTCGGAGAGACGCTTCGTCCAGTCCCAACCTTTGAATCGAGGATCCGACTTCTCCGGCACTGGCTCCGCCGCAATGGATCGAAACTCAGCAATCAACTTCTTTTCTATCAATGTTTCCCAACCAAACAAAGAACGACTGACCAAAATCATCCCCAATACAAATAATCCCAATGCGCAAATGAAAAACAATTCCAACCATGAACCTGAAGGAAACTGGATCAGAAACTCGCTCAGAAGATCGCCTCCAAACATGAACAATGACGGAAGTATTCCAACCACGAACCCACCCGATTCGCCTAAAACTTTGAAAACCGCAAAGGCGGGCCGCGCCGAATTAAGACTAATCCACATTACTCGAATATGATACATATTCAGAACTCCGTGCAAGAATCCGGACAAAGCAATCCACGCCAGCAGAAACGACACCCAAGCCCAGCCCTCAACTTCTCCCCGCAACAACAAACTGCCCAAAGACAACAAGAACAAAACACGAAAAACTCCCATAAGAACTAGCCAAAACATGCGCCTCACCCCTCGCCGCTGTCCGTTGACAATTTCCCTCGGCGAAAGGCCAGTCGTAAGCAACAATTCCAAAACGCCCGAACGACGATCCTCCCCAATCCGCCGCCCAACCGTGTAAAGAGACAACCAAGACAAGCCGGCCAACCAAACAATCGCCAAGAGGTAAATCGCGCCCGGCGTCAGCCAGACCGTTCCCCAAAACCAACAGAAAACGCCCAACAAAAAACCGAGAACCCCAAGAAAACTCCACATCAACCTAGCCGTGCCGCGATCCCGAAGAACTAACCAAGCCGACGGATCCTTATCCAGCCATTGCAAGCGCAAACGCCGGCCGACTGAAGAACTTCCCAAACGGCGCGCCGCCAAGCGGGACCGAAACCTTTCGACGACCGTCCGATCATCTTGCCCGCCTACCCCCACCATTCGAAACGCAACCAACAAAAGCGCCGACCCCCAACCCAAAGTCGCAAGCCCGGCATCCCAAACCGCCGCCGCCGAAAAACTCCGCAACTGATCCAGAACCAAAACCGCCAAATAACCCGGACAAATCCACAGCCAATCCGCCGAAACCGCCGCCAAGCTAAATGCGGACGGTGCCGAAAAGAATGCGCCGCCATAAGCCGCAACCAGCGGAAAAGCGCCAATTCCGACAATGAGCAACAAAGCGACGGCCAGCGCATGCTCGTCTTCCCTGCAAAGCGCCGACCCCAGCGCGCCAGCGGCAAAGACAAAAAAGACCCACAACGCCAAAACCGCAATGGTCGAAACAAACAACTCCGCCGACAATCCACCCGCCAAAAACGGAAAAGCTTGGAAAGGAAGAATCCCAATCAAATGCATGACCACCCGCGCCATTCCTCCAATCAGCTTCATCAAAAAAACTTCCCAAGCCGATAAACCCGCAAGAAAAAGAAGCCCCAACGTTCCGTTTCGCCGCTCCTCCGCAAACACGCTCATCGTCAAAGAAAGCGTTTTCCAAGCGGCGAATCCGCCGGCGGAGACAAACAAAATTTGATGAAACTCCGGATCGCCGGTGATTACAGAGAACATCCCCAGCGCGCTTCCCACAGCAGCCACGAAAAACCGTTCCGCATAAAGACCCGGTCGACGCAGTTCCCTCGACAACTCCCGCCCAATCACCGGATGAAACAGTCCTTGCACCACTCAAACATTCCCAACATTGCGAACACTCGAAGAGAAAGCAACCTGCGCAAAACGCCCCAAAAAAGCGTAGAATGAAATCGAATTATCAAGGCCGGCATTCTCGCATGGAAAACAATCAGAAAACGGCAGGCAAGTGGAACGGAGTCAATTTTTATCCGAAGCGGCTATTCCTCTTGCCCTTGTCCATGTCAAAACTCCATTGCGGACCGTTCTCCGCCAAATTTCTCGGTTTTCCGCTTTTTGCGTGGCAGAATCCGTTTCCCCTCCCAATTCAAATTTGCCATCGTCTTCGGTTGCCAAACTTTAGGCTTGATTCTATGGAGACGACAACAAAAGAGTGAAGGACTTTGTAATGCAAAATTCTGTTTCTCAAGGAGATTCTCATTTACGCAGTTTGTTAAAGGGCTTGACGTGGCGGTTCGTGGGAAGCGGCACGACGATGTTGATCGCCTGGATTGCTACCGGCAACGTCAAGCTGGGGGCGGGCATTGCCGCTGTCGACTTTGTGGCCAAGTTTTTCATTTATTATCTGCACGAGCGAGCTTGGCTATGCGTGCCGCCCGGCACAGTTCGAAAGTGGTTTCGCAAAAACTCCGACAAAACCACCAAGTCCTAAATGTTTTTCCAAAAATAACTCCTTGCCATAGGTTTCCATTCTTTCGATAGAACTTTGGATAAAGCACGTTCAGCAGTCCAGTAGACGGTGTTTAAAGACTTGCCGACGGATTGTAGGCAATAGCCTCTGGCAAAAGACTGACAATCCTATAATCGCAAAACAAAGGAGAATTTTATCCCCAATTTCTCTTTCCCCCTTTTTTGCAAAGTCATCGCTCAGTGATTTGCCCTTTCACATCCCCTCGCCTACTTCTCCCTTTTGCCCCCTCATCCGCATCCAAAAAACGCCAATACCTAAACCAACAAACTCTCCCCTCACTTCTCAACAGCCAGAAACCAGCACGTTCCTAGCCAAGCATTCCCAATCAGCAAAACCAATCCTACCTCTTTAAGCGCTCTTTGGGGTTTGGCTTCCCTTCGCTTGCGCCATTCTTTCTGTTCCGGAACCTATTTCCCTCGCTTCTCGCATCCCGGACTCACTGCCCGCAAAAGCCAACAACCGCCAATCAGAACCAACCTCAACCATTGACCATAAAGATTACATAAAAACACCCTCTCACCACTAGTCACTCCAACAACGAATCCCCCAACACCAAACCTCCCAGAAACCCGAACCAACCAAACTTTCTTTTCCCACAACGGCACGGCAAAGGAGGTTTTCCCCTCGGGCGTTTCTCGCTTTGCGCTCTTTTGGCGAAGCCAGCGGGGCGTGGTTGACGGCCAGAGAACGCTACTTCCAACCCACGTTTCCTGCTTGGAAACGCTCTCCGCATCCCAACCCAGAAACGCGCGAAGGGAACTGGCTCTCCCCGCCCCACGAAACGACGGCCATCGGCAAGATGGGATTTATGCGCTTCTTGGCGGATCTGGTTGTTTCCCAAGCCGTCCGCGGAAACTTTTGTTAACTTTTTCTCTTTTTACGCTTGACGGCGAGCGGGGAAGAGAGCGTATTTGTTATTCAAATTGCATTGCGAATTAGGTTGCATTGCGGATTCGTTTGTGGGAAAGTCAGTTTGTTTTTACGGTTATTTGGTCATTTTTTATTATTTTTTTGTTATGAAAGAACAAAAACATTTGAACGCGAGGAAGGCGAATTTGTCAAAAATCGGGCATCGGGCATCGGGCATCGGGCATCGGGCATCGGCGATAAGTCTGCTCTTCTAGCGGCGTTGCTCGTCTCGGCGCTTTCTTCTCTTTTTGTTCCCCTCGAACCAAGCCAATCTCAGTTGTATATTGTCTCTACCATAGCCAAAACAAGACCAACCAGCCCCTCTGGTTTTTCTCAAAGCCCTCTATAACACGAGCCGGCAACTCGATAAGATCTAGCGGGGAGAGAAATGTTCGCAATCAAGACAGTTGAGAAATTTACTTCTCAGATAAAGGCGGACACATTGACAACGCCAGCAAGTCTAAGGATGCGAACTTTCCCCATTCTTTTTGATTGGCTAACTCTAATCCTAAAGACATCGATTCAGTAAAAAAAGGGAATTCCGATGGGAGACAGAACCAACGCCAACATTGACTTTCCCTCTAGTGTCTCAACGCGCCGATGATTGCCATTGTCAGGGCTAACAGCCGAACGATTGAGCATTTTTGGGTGGACTAGGATAATCCATACGACGCCCTTGGGAATTCGCATGTTCAGCCGTTTGTTCTATTCTATCAATCCGCCTTCTTATTAGGCAAGAGCGAGCTGTATCAACAAACCCATTAGCGACTTCCATACGCAAATCGACAATAATTCTGGGGCCTTATTATGTCTCTCCTAATCAAAGAGCAGAGGCTTACCCTCTATTCTTAGCGGCCAATTCCTCGGCTTGGTGCGAGTCAGAGTCAACAGCGCCATCATCCTCGAACTCAAAGAATACGCATTTGTGTTTAGTCTGTTTGCGTTAGCTTTTGTAATTGTCCGCCGCTACCTGATGCAAAAGGAACTTCAAGCTGCCGCAACTTCGTAGCTGTCGCGGGTAGTCTGTGATTAGTAGTGAACCAGCCTCTAGTGAACAGAGGTATCATCCTTGAAGCGGAGGAATACGCTTTTGTGTTTAGTTTGTTTGCTTTGTGTTTTGTGGTTGTTCGTTGCCGCTTTCATAAGAAACAACGTCAACAATCCGCCACTTTGTAGACTTGGTTTGGTGTTGGGGATTTTTTGGTGTTTGTGATGAGCGACAAAAACGATAAACTACCCACAGCTTTGTAGCTTGGGATTTATAGCTTCGCCCGTCTCCAACAGTTAGCGATTGGCGTGGAATTATGGCTGATGGTTTATAGCCGGCTAGTTGCTGGGCAGGGAAACTAGTGGCCGGTGCTTTGTGGTTGGTGATTCGCAACGGATGATTTGTAGTCGGCAAATGGCGGAGATTGCTTTTTCTAATCTTGTTTCTCCAAGTTGGGAAGCGGGGATTGGGAGTTACGAATTGGGAATTCCGAATGACGAGTTGGTAGTGGGGGAGTAAGTGATTCGGAGTCTTTCATCATTTCCAAAACAGAAGACAATGTTGATGAACGGGGGAAGCGGGATACAAGAAAGACGGTGGTGTTTTGTTTTTCTTCTCCTTTATTTTCTTCCGTCTATTGTGAAAAGTTTAAGATCACAATCCTGAATTCGCATCGTAGGAGCCCGATCTATCCGTTTCGTGAGATTTTTCTGATCGTTTGTCGACTGCCGTCCGCTCGAACAAAGCGCGTTTCGCTCCAATTCAACTTTTTACTCAAAAAGGATTTCTGCCGGCGTCGGGAAGTTGTGGACAGAATTTTTTGCATCCTCCGGGAGAATCTCGTTGCATTAGTTAGTGAGAGTTTGCACAATTTTCCTATGAGTTCGATTATTGAGGGGCCGGTGTATGTGGTGCGGGACAACATTGACACCGATCAGATTATTCCCGCGCGGTATCTCAACTTGGTGCCGACGATTGCGAAGGAGTATGAGAAGCTGGGGAGTTTTGCGCTTGTCGGTTTGCCGGATTCGCTTTATCCGCTTCGTTTTGTGGAGGAAGGCAGTTTGGACAGCCGCTATTCGATTGTTGTCGGGGGGAAGAACTTTGGATGTGGTAGTTCTCGGGAGCATGCGCCGATTGCTCTTGGATCGGCGAATTGTCGATTGGTGGTTGCGGAGAGTTTTGCGCGAATCTTCTTTCGCAACTGCGTGGCCACGGGTGAGCTGTATCCCTGCGAATGTTTGGATCGTTTGTGCGAGGTTTTGAAAACCGGCGACGAGGTTTCGGTGGATTTGGATGCGGCCACTTTGACCGCAAAAGAAACGGGAGGCGTCTATTCACTTCAGGATTTGGGCGAAGTTCGGCCCGTTATTGACGCGGGCGGCCTGTTTAACTTTGCTCGAAAGAACGGGATGATTCCCGCCGGATCGAATGGAGATCGGGAGAGCAAACCATGCTTTACATAAGCAGATCTTTCCGACTAAACTTCGCGTTTTCGAAGTTGCAGATGGGATTAAGCAAAAGAAGGTCTTGGAAAGCGGCTCCGGCGGAAGGAGAATCGGACAATCGGCTTTGTTCGCCGCCAAAAGTTGGAAGAAAAATCCGGGCTAAAACCTATGCCAAAAAAGATTGTTGAAATGCGGATACAGTCCGTAAAGATGGAACTTCCCGACACAAAAACCATCCGCTTGCAATGGCCGGAAGGATACGACGTCGAGTTTCAAACCGGCCAGTTTATCACGCTTTACTGGCCGGACGCGCCGAAATACAAACGCGCTTACTCCCTTTCCTCTTGCGCTCTGGATCGAGGACACTTTGAAGTCACGGTCAAACGGGATGGAAAAATGGGAACCAGGATTGTGGACTGGGCCAAAGAAGGGGACACAATGTTTGTGATTCCGCCTACGGGCCGGTTCCTGCCCGTCTGGAAAGCGGACGGACACTTGCTCTGCGTGGCCGGCGGTTCCGGTGTAACTCCCTTCAGAGGCTTTGTGCGGGAAGCGACCCGAACCCGCCGGGCAACCAAAATCACCGTTTTTTACAGCGTCCGCACAACTAACGACATTATTTTCAACGAAGAATTTCGAGAACTAGAGGCGGCCAATCCGCACTTCCAGTTCCTCGTCACCTGCACTCGTTTGGCGAAAGAGGATCCTTGGCCCGATCGTCGCGGCAGAATCAACGCCTCGTGGATAAAAGAACAAGCGGCGAACTTGTCCAACGCCATCTTTTACGCCTGCGGGCCGACAGCTCTTGTGGAAAGCGCCGAAAAGATGGCCCAAGAAATGAGCATCTCCAAAGATCGCATCCGACTGGAAAAATGGGGGTAACCCCGGAAGCAACCGAGAGAAAACCGCCAGCGCCGACGCTTCCAATTTTCTCGGCAGACTCGGCACCGATCAAAAAACCAACTTTCCTAAAAAGCCAATCTCATGAAGTCTAATCTGCCAACCAACCTTCGCTACGCCCCATCCCACGAGTGGATCCAAGTGAAGAACGGCGTGGGAACCGTCGGCCTGTGCAGACGCGCCTGGGAAGAACTCGCCGAACTGGTTTTTCTCGAACTGCCGGCCGTCGGGCGAGTGCTGAAAAGAGAAGAGGCGTGCGCGGTAGTAGAATCGCTGAAAACGGTCACCGAAATTTACGCACCAGCCTCCGGCAAAGTCATCGAAGTAAACACACTTATAGCCAAGAATCCAAACAGCGCTCGCAAAGACTACTATGGCGCCGGCTGGCTGTTCAAACTGGAACTCGCTCGACCGAAAGAAATAGACAACTTGCTCACTCCCTCCCAATACCAAAACCAACTTTAGCCCATAAATTGCGTTCATAAGGAAAAGGAAACTACCGCCACAAACGCGCTAAATCCAACGGCAAGTCAGTGTCCTCCTAATCCTTTGCAACCACAATCCGCTCATAAAAATAAGCACCCCCTTGCCTCATCTCCCCGGCGACGAATCCATTAACAACTTCAAGCGCTTTATGGATTCTCAAACTTATAGATCTGTCCTCGAAACAAACATTCGAAACTTATCCTATGTAGGTAAATTATAGAAGAGAGATGCAGGTTAACACGACAAAAACCAAATCTAAAAACATCCAACACAACTTTTTACGGCCGAGGGTAATCCGACGAAACAACCCGAATCTGTTGAACCATCAACCTCCACATTATCATGTTTCTCGTCTTGCCCTCATCAAGATGAACCGTCACGATCCGCTTAACCATCAGCAAGATGAGGGATTCGATCTTCTCTCCCCAAATAAACCAATGCCATACGACCTACCATCCTCCGCTCCCACAGACGGCAATGACGATGTCCTTCGCTCAACACCACCTTACATTAGTTCGTGTTTCAAGAATTTAAACGCCGCCGACGGTAACCCGCCGAAGTTCAACAACCAGTTGTTTACCAAAACCATCCCTACCCAAACCCCAACCGTGACACTATCACGCGACCTGCTCGATGAGTTCGGCAACTGAAACGCTGTCTATCACCGCTTTCGCCTCTGATAAAAACGCAATTTGTGGAAACGAATACAACAACGGCTTACAGAGCATATTAATCAGAATATAAGGACGCCACTCTTTTTGAAACGGCTTGACTGTTCCAACAAATTCATCAAAAATCTTTTAAACGACGCGATGAAAAACATAGAGAAAAGCCATTTGACTTCCTCGTAATGACCGTCGTAACCGCAACGGTATTTCTAAATTGGTTTAACAATCCGGCCTCTGTGTCGCAGAGGAGATAACAAGTAATCACGTCGAAGAACCCCCGGCGGAATAACGGAAGGGTATGCCATCTAATTTAGAAAAGGACTTTTCGGGTAATATTCGCCCTTGAATCCTTATAAACGAAAATGAACAACGAAAGGAGAAAGGTAATCAGAGATGAAGGCATTTATTGTTTCTATGAGCTTGTTTTGGGGTTGTGGCGGCTCATATTGTACTGCGCCAGCCCGCCAACAAAACGGAGACGACAAAGTCCACCGTTACAGCAAAAGGGAAAACGGAAAATACAGAGCCATCGGCGTCTGCAGTTTAACCGCAAGTCGAGAAAAGCGAGTGAAGAGGATTGGACGGCGGTCCGCGCCATTGCCCAAGAGTGTGCCAAAAAGATTGGCCACACTGTGGCACTTCGTGAAAAGCTCAAATCGAGCGAGTACTATGAACGGTTTGGAGGCAATGCTTGCAGCCCTGAACTCATTGCAAAGTATAACAAAGTCAACTTTGCCTTTTCGCGAGCTGCGAGGAAGGTACGGGATTTGGAGCGGGAGCAGTGGGCGAAGATAGCGAAGTATCTTTCTCCGTATGAGTTGCGCAAGTATAAGTTGGAGCATTCTCAATTTGCCCACGATTTGCGGCGTGAAACCAAATAGTTTCAATTAAACGAAGGGGAGTTTTTAGTCTTGTATATTTACAGGGAGCAGATGAACAACCTGCTGGACTCTAAATTTGGCGGCGACACTAGGAAACGATCTGATTTGGAACATTCAGCACTAATGAAGCAAGAGGCTGTCATGGCGTCTTATGCGCAGACGGAAGAGTATAGGAGGAAATAGAATCCTTTGGGAGGAGAAGACGTTGACTGGCTTCGGGAAGGTCGGTAGGTAATGCAGTCTGCTACGGATAGAACAAGGCTCAGTTTGGAGCGGTGGAATGACTTTCAATCCGGGCTGGGGACAGATGGCCGAGCAATGGTAGCAATGGATAAGGAAGAAAAGCGTCTTGAGGAGTTATACGCGAATGGCTAGATCATTGTCGTAAATCTGCAAGTGGGAAAATCTGAAATTAATCATGCAGGATGAAATAAACATATTCCGGGAAGATGGGGATAAATAGCTGACACATGAAGCGGAGAAAGAACTGCAAAGGTAAATAGAATGGTTGAGGACAGGGGCAGAAAAAGACCTCAACGACTCCGTGGCCGTGGCAGTAGATTTGTAGAGTAGCCCGCCTTTTTTAAACTGCTGGGGGTTTTCCGGCGGTTTTTTTTCATGCGCTGGGGTAGGGATTCGAAAGGATGGGGCGAAAGTATGGGCGGTTGCAATTGTTGGCGGGGAGAGAAATTTGGGCAGGCAAGCGTTTTTGACACAGCCATTGTGGCCGGCGAATTTTCCGTCGGTCCCATCTTGCTTTCCGTTGGCCTCGTCTTGCCTGTGGGATAAAAGGCGGTGACATTTTTGCATGGAACTTGTCTGAAGGTTTCTTTTTGTTAAGGTTTTTGTTTATGAGATTCGTCCAATAATTTTTGTGGGCGGTATTTTTGCAAGGAAAGTTATAATTATGTTGCCAGGAAAATTAAAGGATTGGCTGGAGGATTCTCCGCTGGCGGCACGGTTGGCGCCGTTTGGCGTTTTTCTGTTGTTGACGGCGGGGCAAGGGAGGTTTGGGGAGGAGTCGGCGTATTGGTTTTATTTGGCGAAGACCGTTGTTGGAGCTTGGATGGTGTTGGCGGTGCGTCCGTTGATTGGTGAAATGCGCTGGTCGTTCAGCGCGGAGGCGGTTGTCGTCGGCGTCGGCGTGTTCGTGATGTGGGTTGGTTTGGAGGGGCGGTATCCGGGTTTGGGGCAGATTATGGGACGGGAGGCGGAGCCGTTGTCGGTGTGGAATCCGCATTTGGTTTTTGGCGAGGGAACGGGTTTGGCGTGGTTTTTCGTTTTGGCGCGCGTGTTGGGTTCTACGCTGGTGGTGCCTCCGTTGGAGGAGGTGGTGTTTCGTTCTACGCTGTATCGGTATGTTGTGGATCCGGATTTTATGAAGGTTTCCATGAAGCGTTTTCATTGGGGCGCACTGTTATTTAGCTCGCTGATTTTTGCGTTGCAACATGAGCAATGGCTGGCGGGGTTTCTTTGCGGCGTGGCGTATCAATGGCTGGTGATTCGGAAGGGGCGGCTGGGCGACGCCATGACGGCGCACGCGATTACGAACTTTTTGCTGGCCGGCTGGGTTGTGTTTCGGCGCGCTTGGCAGTTTTGGTAGGGTGGATTTGAGGAAAGAAAGCCGTCGGGCTTGGGTGTGGGTTGTGAGGGAAGAGTCGCGTACTTTTAAGAACTAGCGGCAGATCAACAGAAAGGAAGTAACAAAAACCATGTTTGTACTCCGCACAATGCTTATTCTACCGGGCGTTCCTCAAGGCAACACATCTTTTTTGCATGTTAGGTATTGGCGTCTTTCTCATTCGTCTAATAAATAACTGCGTTTAGGGGCAGCGCGTTGAATAGCCGTCATCATGCTTTGTTCAGCGAAACATTCATCCTCGATTCTTTACGAGAATGAGCTTTGTTTCCTTGTGGAACGGCCGTCGGTTTGTCCCTTAGTTTCAAGTCTGCCTTTTGCCGGCGAAGGGTTTTTGGATTGGTTTCTTCGGCGATTTTCTCCGGATTCTGAGGCGAAGGCTTGTCGGACAGTTCGGTTGGAGGGCAGGGAGTTGGTTCTTGTTCCCAAGGTGAAGGGGTTTGGCGGCGCGGTCTTCTCGAATGATTCTGGTTGGGAATGCGGCCGGGTTTCATCGCCTGATGGCTGGCGCGTGTGGCATCCGTGGTTGAGATCGGCTGTTTTTGTGAGCGCGCAAGTTTTATCGGATGACGGAAAACACTGCCATCGATGGTTGGATTCTAGGGGAACAAATGCTTATCGTTGGGATCGATTCGCATCAAGCGCGGGAAATTTTTGCGTTGTGGATCGGTTAGGAGATTACTTTCTGGGACAGTTCGAAAAGCCGCCGCAAAGGAGGGAACTGGATAAACTGGCGAAGTTTTCTCAAAAGGCCGGGGGCAAGGGTTGTTATTGGAAGGTTTCCAGCAGGGATTCGTCCGCCGGCTTGTCGTCTGTTTGCCGTCCTCGGCTTTTGGCTGGGAGGCCGATGGAAGCGGATTATCGGGTTCGAGAGTCGGGGGTGGAATATGGGGTGGGATTCTCGGCCGGGCATTCGTTCGGTTTGTTTTTGGATCAGCGGGAGAATCGTTTTCGGTTTCTGCAAAATCGCATTGCGCCGGGGTTTTCCGTGTTTCCAGGCGAAGGGCGAAGGCCGCCTCTCGCGCTGAATGCGTTTGCCTACACTTGCGGTTTCTCCGTCTGCGCGGGGCTGGCCGGCGCCAAAGTGTTTAGCGTGGACTTGTCGCGGAAGTATTTGGATTGGGGCAAGCGGAATTTTGCGTTTAACGGCTTGAATCCTGCGGATCATGAATTCCTGCACGGTGATGTTTTTGGCTGGCTTCGGCGGTTGCAAAGGCGCGGACAGCGCTTTGAAGCAATCGTTTTGGACCCGCCAACTTTTTCTCGATCTAAGGAAAGCGGCGTTTTTCAGGTGGAACGGGACTTGCCTTGTTTGGTGGAGATGGCCGTTGGGCTTTTATCTGCCGGCGGGCGTTTGTTGGTTTCTTGCAACAAAGCCTCTTGGTTGCCGGAGCGATTCACTCGCTCGGTTGAAGGCGCCGTTTGGCAAGCGGGACGCAAAATCGGAAAACGTCTCTTCGTTACTCAACCTTGGGACTTCGGCTGGACAACGGGCAAAGGGGTTTCTTTGAAAAGTTGGTGGTTTGAAGTTCTGTGAAACATTTTGAAAGGAGCAAAATTACGGAAAATCCTTCGAGCCGTCGTCCGAAAGACTTTTTGCGAAAACGGACGCGCGCAAAGTTTGTTTTGCCAGCAACGGAAAGAAACTTGTTTCTCACGGCAAGTTTGGATTTCTCTTGCGCAGAAAAATTGCAGTCGGACAAGGCTTTCCCATTCGCTAGGGAAGAGGAACTTGCCGAGTCGTGCGAAGGTAGGCGAACAAGTCCAGCACTTCTTGGTCGGAGAGTTGTTCGAGAAGGCCTTCGGGCATCATGGAAACGGGCGCGACTTCGCGGGATTGAATTTCGGACTGGTCCAAAACGACGTCTTGACCGATGGTTCGCAGGGTTAGTTGTCGGTCGTTTTCGTTGGCGACGTTGCCGGCGTAAGAGCGTCCGTCGCGGGTAGTCACCATAACCAACTTGTAGGCGTCTTGAATTTCGCCGCTGGGATCCAACACATTGCCGAGAAGATAGTCCGCATTGCCGCGGTCGGCGCCGGTGATGTCCGGGCCGATGTCGTTGCCTCCTTCATACAGCTTGTGGCAGACGCCGCAAGATTGGTTGAAAACCACGCGTCCCCGCGACGCATCGGCGCGTTGAAGCGCCTCGTCGGAAAGCAAACTTCGATACTTTGTGTAAGCGGCTTGTTTTTCAGCCGGCAGCTGCCCGATGGGACCCCAAACTTCCACAAAGCCGTTGCCAACCACTCGGCGAAGTTGCCGCGCAATGTAGGCGGGGACGTCTCGTTTGGAAATGTCGCCTTGGCGGAGGGCGTTCGTCAAAGCCCGGCCAGAACGCGGGCGGGCGGAAAGCGTTTGCAACGCCGCTAGTTTTTCATCGTCGTTGAAATCGGAATAGCGATTCAGCAACGTCCGAGTCAGCCGATCATCATCAAAAACAAGCATAGCGCGAATGGCGTCCGTCCGAAGTTCGGGCACGTCCAACAGTGCGGGCAGATGTTGGCGAAGTTCAGGGCGTTTGCGGCCGGCCAATCCGCGCAACGCTCGTTGCCTTTTTTCGGCGGGCGCGGCGGGGTTTCTTAATTCGGCGAGTATGCTTTTGGCCGCTGCGGCGTCGCCAAAAAGTTGCGCGATTTCAGTGGACAGTCTCCGAATCCGGGCGTCTTGGCTTTGTTTTAATTGGGCGTAGAGGGACGGCCAGTGGTCTGGATGGCGAAC
This sequence comes from Limisphaerales bacterium, assembly GCA_965203425.1. GTDB lineage: Bacteria > Verrucomicrobiota > Verrucomicrobiia > Limisphaerales > AAA164-E04 > UBA2970. The sequence goes on from OZ241891.1 coordinate 3,711,618, forward strand.
TTCGGCACGTCCTTCCAGTCCGCGGAGGAAGCCTTGCAAGAGGCCGGCCTGCGCTTGAAGAGGAGCGTTGGCAATGCCGTCCGCGAGAGCGTTCCAATCTTCGGCGTCCGCAAGTCGGCGGGCGACGCATTGTTGCACCCAGTTTAGGCGGCTTTCAGAGGCCAATTTCAGAGCGCGTTTGGGCGACTCGGCAACCAGAGGTTCTATGCCAAACCAAATCATCTTCGGCAGGTTGTGGTCGTCGTTGTCTTCGGCATGCTTGGCCAGAGCGCGGGCGATGGGCCAACGGGCTTGGTGCGGTAGTCGTTGCAACGCGGCCGCGAGGTAAAGACGGACGACGGGAGAAGTTTCTGATACCGCCATGCCGTCGAATTTCAAGAGCGCGGCCGGAGACGGATTTCGATCCTCGCAGAGAAGTTGAACGGCCCAAGCGCGAATGTAATCGTCCGAATGATCCAGAATTGAGAGAAGTTGAGACGCCTCCAAACTTCGGGTAACGTGCAGTCCCCAAAGGGCGCGGAGTTGACAGTCGCCGTTTTCATGGTGGGAAAAAATGTTCCAAAGTTGGCGAGGCGCGGCCGGGTCCAGTTCCCGCTTGTGCGCCCGATGTTGCAGGAGGACGCGGGCGCGGCGGGCGTGCCAAGCGCTGGGGCTGGTCTGGAGAGCGGCTAGTTCCTCATCCGATAGAGAATCCAAATCACCGTATCGTCCGTCCCATTCTTCGGCCTGTGAAGTTTGGGGAGCGATGCGAAAAATACGCCCGGTGTCTTTGTTGAGAACGTCTTTGCCGCAGATGTCGGCGTCGTGCCAATCCAGCACGTAAAGGCCTCCTTCGGGGCCGATTTCCACGCTAAATCCGATCCACTGCGCGTTGTTGGCCAGCAGAAAGTCTTCCCCGTGCCGGGCAATGAAGCCGGAACCCGACGTCTCCAGCACGTCGGCGAGGATGGCGTGTTCGTGGATGTTCGCCATGAAGATTTGCCCTCGATATTTTTCAGGAAAAGCGTCCGAAAGATAAATGCGGGCGCCGCCGTGGGCAGAGCGATGCCGATGATCCGCAATTGTGCGAATGTCGCCGTAAACGTAAGGATTAAAATGCCTCCCGCCTTGCCGATGATAAATGCCTCCGGGAATCACATGCCAAAGATGGGGAATGACACAGGCGCTAATGAACAATTGCCCCTTGGCATCGTAGTCAATGCCCCAAGGATTGCTAAATCCGTGCGCCACAACTTCGAAGCGATCCTTCGTCGGATGATATCGCCAAACGCCGCCGTTGATCTCCACGCCTTCATCCGCCAGATCGATCTTTTCCGGAAACGAATCTCGATGGCGGTACAGTTTGCCCTGACCAACCGGCTTGCCCACCGTGGAAGGCGTGGCAAAACCTTGGCAGCCGTAAAGCCAACCATCCGGCCCCCAGTGCAGACTGTTTAACGTTTCATGACGATCTCGAATGCCCCAGCCGGTCAACCGAACCTCTACCGCTTCCACATCCGCCCGGTCGTCGCGATCCCGATCCGGCAGAAAAAGCAGATGCGGCGGCGCGCCCAGCCAAAGCCCGCCAAAACCAACCGCAATCGCCGCCGGAAACGGAATCCCTTCGGAAAAGACCGTTCGTTTGTCCGCCCGTCCGTCGCGGTCCGTGTCTTCCAAAATCAAAATGCGGCTGTCGCCGGAATTGGAAAAACCCCGCCCGCGGCTTTCATAATCCCGATTCTCGGCAACCCACATCCGCCCGCGATCATCCCAACAAAAAGCCATCGGCTGGGCAATCATCGGCTCGGCGGCATACACGTTCACTTGAAATCCCTCCGCAATCGTCATGGCTTCCACCGCGCGTTCCGGCGTCAAAAACTCCGCCTCTCGCCCTTCTCGCTGTGCCACGTTCCAAAGCGCCCAAGTACCTCCTATCCCGCTAAAATCACTCCACGCCTCCGTAATGGCCACATCATCCCGATCACCCTCGTGAATCCGCAGCCGATGCTTCAAAAGAAGCGCCTCGCCCGCCGCCAACCGCCACTTCTTTCCCGGCGACCGCACAAGCCCAAAACTCAAATCCTCCCTCACCCTCCAATGCTGCGGAAAACCGGGATTATCCGGATGGTCAAACACGCTCAAATGAAACCTCCTCTCAGATTCCACCCACCCAATCCCCAAACTCGCCCACATCGCGCGCCTCCCATCCGCCCGCTCGTCGCGTTGGCGAGCCGCGTTAAAAACCTCCCGCACTACGCCCTTCTTATCCGGAGTCCGCACAACCAGCCCGCCAAAACCTTCCCCTCCGAAGACAACCTCCGACCTCGCCTCGCCCATCCACTCCAAATCCAGAAAAATTGAAGCGCCATCCCCCTCCTGCAACGACCAAGTCTGCGTCTCCCGCAGAACCTCTCCGCCTTGCTCATCCAATAAATCATAAACCGTCCGCCAACTAACCGCCTCCCCTTCCGCCTGAATCGCCGTTAGCGCGACCAACCTCCACAAATCCGCGCCTGCGCCATCCGCCAAAGAGCCGCTCCCATTCCAATCGGAAAAATCCATTGAAACCGCCGCATCGACATTTAGAAACCGCGTCCGCCGGTCTTCGGGCGGAAAAAAAGGAATCCACCAAACCGGACGATGCGCCTTTGACTTCCCGTACAAAACGGGAAACTGCCGCCCCTCCCGATACACGGAGAGGCCGCCCTCCTCATCGACTTCGAGACGAAACCAAGCCTCCCCAACACACCCCGCAACCGCCAACCCCGCCAAACCGACGCACCACAAGAAAAAAACTCGCAAAGGATTCATAAGCAGAACACTGCTCCAATCCTACCCCAAACGCAACCCTTTTCCCCTCACTCCACGCGCTCAAAAACAACCGAACCCAAAATCCGCCACCCAAAAACATATAATTTTCTAGAAAAGAAAATTGAGCCTCCCTCAAATAGATCCCAAAATTAAACCCAACAGAGAATAAAAGGAGATATTATAGAAAACTGGAAAAATTTGCAGAAAACCCTGAACCTACACAGAGGGAAATGCAAGATTTGGCAAGATATTCGCAACCACATGAAGAATTAAGAAAACTCAGGGAGAATCTTGAAGCAATGCAAGATTAATGCAGATCTTGAAATAGCGCAGAAAACAATACAGGCATGGAGTAGAACAATAACTTCGTCCTCCATTTTAAAGTGTCGAATCTCATTAAAATTAGATAGTCATGAATGGTTTTATATTAGAAATTATAGATGCTTATATTGCTTTTGAAACTGTTGTCATTAGAATTACATTGTGTTTTGAGAATACATAATTAGAAAAGTAGGCAGATTTATATGGTTTAGAGACTTGTCATTTATCTAGCGCAATTTACTGGGTTTTCTGGCGTGATATAATTATTTGCCGCTTCACTATAATCAGTACTGTTCTTTTGGCGTTAATCCCTTATCACGTCAGCAATGCAAAAAGGAGGCAAACTTCCATAGCACGATTCGAAGAGCGATCGATTCTGATGTCAATTTTCCTGAAGCTAGACAAATACCTTTCAACCATAGAAAAAATTCGACTTGGAAGCGGATTTTGACAAATTGCGACATAAAACCATATGAAATGCCATTCAAAAGGAGGCCAACGTGATTTCATATTTAACCCACACCCTCGCCACATCATTTCAAGACACTTCTCTCTCAAAAAACAAAAACAACGCGAAGAAGACGAGATTGCCTCTGGCCTCCCTTCTGTTGACAACAAGTCAAAGCCAAAGAATTGCAATGCTCGCCCACCATAATCCGGTCAATAAATCTTGCCTATGTATATCCATTTGTCAGCTAGTTTAAATCTTGATCCTTGGAATGCGCTTTCTTGGATAAACCTTTTTCCGCGCCATTCGCCGCATACAGCAAAATCTTTGTCGACAGTTACCGCACCTTGCTCATACGCACAATCCACCGAATTCGCTCCCCTCTTTCTCCAGAAAATGCCCTAAGTAATAGCTATCAGGTATTAGAGGAATCGATCTAGTCAACACCGTTACTATTACAGTAAGTTCCTCACTATTCTCCGAAAAACGGTCCATACATATATACAAACAAGTCTAGTGACTGAAAAATTGGCCGCCGTAACTGTGATCGCTCCCAATAACTCTCATTCCGATACAAACCTATGCCACGCATATTTCTTTTGTAATTAACGTCTCCACGTTATCACTCAATACTCTGCTCACGGTAACTCACATAACTCATAAAACACTGGAAAATCCTCTGAAAACTTCACTAGATTGGTCACTGACATCCGCACCTATACAATCCTATTATTTCTTCCAACCTCAATTCCATAATCTGTTGAGAGTGTTATTAGCGGAACTGGAAACAACTCGCAGATCATCAATCCGTGTTCATGCAAAGGAGGAGGGGGGATGATAGAGTTCTATTTTCAAGGAGGGAACTTGCCTGCCTCAATGCAATTCCAAAGACATTCCCGCCGCGCTCGCCACCATAACAAAGAAAAACTGACGCTTTCCAACCCGCCCAGTATCTTCTTCAAAAAACAATCTCGTTGCTTGTCCCAATGCAGTCTCGAATCTGATTGTCTTCTGGGATGCGCGGACCCAATCACGCCCCACCAGCGATGCAGGGAATCCCCCTAAATTCAGTCTTATGCCCCCTACAAGGGAGAGACCCCTCTATGAGACGCCGGACAAATGAAAACACTTTTCAGAGCGCCCCTCTTACCTGTTCCCCAGTCATAACCACAATCTACGAACTTGCCAGTGGCATGCTTCGTCTCTCCTCCCGGAGACGGGGCGCAACATCTCCTTAGCAGAATCTTGGGGTGAAGAACGGCGTCTTTGCCAAACGCTCGCAAGCTTGAAAAACCATCCCATAATTATCATCTCTCCCACTCTCATAAATCGCCTGACTCAAACCAACCATCGATGGATTTTCTATGTTCTATGTTGTTTCCATCCCTAGAACATAAATCTTCCAAAGTTCAAGTTGGATTTCAAATTCCCTAAGGGCTTGCTGTCCGCCGGCTAGGTCTGGCAGGGGAAGAAGAGTCTTTTTGGTTATTAGAGTTTGTGGGGAGGGCGGTCAAAGGGCTTATAGTTGCGGGTTGAGCCAAAGGGTCAACTTTTTATAGTAGAGGTCGTTTACAATGGAGGCTGTCGATGTCGCCGGGCTGCTTTGCGCTTGAGGGGAGAAAACACTTATGGAGGAGATTGGACTCGGATTGTTTGTCTTGGCGCTTGCCTCCAAGGCACTTTGACAACTAGAATGCGGATTAGGCAACGGTGATGGAGTTCATGGTGGATTGTAGTTGTATTTGGATGGTTTTTCTGGTTTTTTTGTTGATGTATCGCGGCACGTGAAACGGGGATGCGGTTCTTACTTTGCAGGCGGTGAATGGCCGGGGAATCTGAAATCGGTCCCAACTTTTGGTCGTCCATTTGGAGGTGAGTTCGTAGCCGATGGGCAAAATAGGAAGCCCGGTCAGTTGCGCGGCCGTAATTACGCCTTCTTGGACTTGGTATTTAGGGCCTTGCGGGCCGTCGGGCGTAATGGCGATGTCCCAGCCTTTCCGAGCCAGGTTGATCAATTCTATCAGCGCTCGACTGCCTCGGCGGCTACTGGAGCCTCTTATAGGTTGGACTTGGAAGCTGGCAAGGATTTCCGACAGCAGGGCGCCGTCTTGGCTAGCGCTGACGAGGGCGGCTAGGCGATGAGATGGGTAGGGATTGGCTATTAATTTTTGATAAAGGGGCAGGCTTAAGGCAAGCCGATTGTGCCAAATGCAGAAAATTATGGGACGGTCTTGTAGTTGTTTTAGTTGAGAGTCGATCTCTGAATGTTGGTAGTGAATTGTTTTTGCGAGGGCGCGGATTGCCCGCCCGACGAAGAAGGCGGCGATCTTGGTCGTTGCGGTAGCGGTGTGAGGCCGAATTTGGGCTTTTGGGCGGCTAGTTTGCAAGGCTTGCCTTTACCAATTTGTCTAAGTCTGTTTCTTTGCCGAGTATGGTTTGCGCTGCTTCTACTCGTCGGATGGCGTCGGGTTGTTTATAGCCTAGCGCAACTAGGGCGGCGACGGCGTCTCGGATGGTTTGGTCGGCGGCTGTTGATTGGTTGCGGCCGGCTTTGTTGGACGGTTTTGCGGAGGGTATGCTGACTTTGTCTTTGAGTTCGACGACTATGCGTTCGGCTGTTTTTTTGCCTAGCCTGGGGATTTTGGACAAGCGCTTGGTGTCGCCTTCGGCGACGGCAATTTGGAACTCCGAAGGACTTACGCTGCCGAGCAAGTCCAAGGCGATTTTCGGGCCGATGCCAGTGACGGTGTTGACCATGCGAAAGAGCTCTCTTTCCTCGACGGTGGAAAAACCAAAGAGGATGTGAGCGTCTTCTCGTATCACGAGGTGAGTGAAGATTTTCGCGGTTTGTCCCGGAGGGAAGTTCGAAAAGGAGGATGTTGGGATCAGCACTTCGTAGCCCACTCCTTGCACGTCGACAATGATTTGCGAGGGAGTGGCTTCGACAACGGTGCCCGAAAGATGGTTAATCATGTCAATTTTCAGATGGAGACTAGATGCGCCCGTTCGGTTTGGCCAGTGGAGATTGGGATTCCAACGCAAAGGCCAACGCCAGAGCAAGCGCGTCGGCGGCGTCTGGGCTTGGCGTGCTCTCCAGAGAGAGTAGGCGTTCCACCATTTTGGCGACGGCGATCTTTTGCGCGCCGCCATATCCGACAATTGCCTGCTTTACTTTTCTGGCCGCAATTTCGTAAACTGGCAGTCCTGCGCGACTTGCCGAGACGATGCAGGCGCCTCGGGCTTGTCCCATAATCAGAGCTGTCTTCAGATTTTTGGCAAAGAACAACCCTTCTACCACGCAAATTTCAGGGGTGGTGCGTCGGATAAGCTTGTCCAGAGTGTCGGAAATAGTCAGCAGGCATTGGGAGTGATGCCATTTAGCGGAGCATTGAATTGTGCCGGCCTCCACGCAAACGAGAGATTGTCTCAACGTGCGGATCACCCCGAACCCGGTCCGGCGAAGGGCGGGATCAATCCCTAAAATGACGATGGGCGTTTTAGGTCTTTCCGCCGCCGTTAAATTGGTTGTCGGCGCGTGCGCCGCTTGTCGGTTAATCTTAGCGAATGCTTGCAAAGAAATGCCCATGATGTTTGAATCTAAAAAGCGGGGAGTCGTTTCCATTGCGATTTTCCTTCGCCGCAGACGTCTTTCCCTCCCGTTATCTTAACTAAATTTCACTGGAACCTCATGCAACAATGCCGCCGAACTGCAAATCGCTCTCCGCGCTTGTGGAGAGCAAACACGAATCAAGTACTGCCGTGAAAAAATCATAAACAACGAGGCCAAGCTCTTCAACAACGGTCGGTCGTTCCGCTATATCTCCCCGACAACTTACCGCGTTCTCCCAAAAACGCAACTCTCCGCCAACCAATGACGCCCTTTTGCGAACTTGCTACCCCGCAAAACGCATTGGCCGATGGCAATAAAAAAGAAAGGAAAATGGAAAAAGCCTTCCCTATCGTCTTCGCTAAATTATTCACCAAAACTGAATCTCCCGCAAGATGTCCCCGTCAAACCGTGCGTTTTCTTCACGTTTTTGGAATGGAATTCCTCCTCGATTGGCCGTTTCTTGCTTATCTCTATTTTCCTTCTGCCTGCCGCCCAAAGTGAGAAACCCTATCAGGAAAAGCGGGGATTAGGGAATGAAGAGTTTGTCTCCATTCTTTAACTGATTTTCGCAGTTCAGATTATAGTAAAAGCGATGTGTTACCGGCATTTTAAGAAATCCTTTGGCGGCAATTTCGTTAATGAGTGAATACTGAACGGTTGTGGTTTCTTCTTAAAACATTGAATGGCTTTAATCACCTCTTTGTTTACGCCGTGTCTCACAATGAATGCGGGGTAAGTTTCTCTTCGTTCTCCGTCCGTTACTAGCGAATCTCCAGTAGAGAGTTTTCCTTTTTCTTTCTTCTTTGTAAAGTGATAAAATCCCTCCAACTTAGAGAAAATTCACCGCCACCGGAAATGGCAGGATTCTATGCCTTGTTGGATAAGAATATTGCGCGTTTGCTCAAACTTCGGGAAATCGTTGTTCCTGTTGTTATGAATCACTTTGAGGAAGCCGCGGTTCCTTGATAGATTGGCCGTTTCATAGTAGCTATCGTCTTTGATAGTATTGCCGTTCCCATTGAGTAGAATTTTCTGCGCCAAGGAATCGAAACGAATAGTAGGATGCCGCTTGAGTTCGAATGAGAATTTATCCAGCCTCGGCAAATCTTCAAAATTCAGCGAATTCAGTTTTTCTATAAGTTGTCTGTCTAGGCTGTCTGTTCAGCATCCGTAATTGGGGGAGGCCGTTGAAGAACCGTCACTAGGGCTTTGTTTGCTTAAGCAACGGAAAAGTAGGGCGTCTTTCTCGTTTCCTACATTAACTGTTTGTTCATTCGTCAGGAGATCCGAATGAACGCCCAAGATCTCTATTAGGCGGCGGTAGGCGCGTGATGGTCGTCAAGTTGAAGTTGAAGGACAAAGCAAAAGATGCTTTATTCTTTTTTGATTTTCTAGCCGAGACTGCGATCCAAAAGTCACTTTTTTAAATTGGATTTCATTTTCTCGTAGGGCGAATTCGCAATGGCGAAGCCGATTTTGAGCGATGGATGGATTTGAGTTTAGAGGCAAATCGGATTGGGACGCAAAAATTCGTTGACGCGATGATTGAACATGGCTAATTTTTCCTTCGGTTTTTTCGGTCGAAGGAGGGTGAGGGATTGGCTGGATTGATTTTTGCGTGGGCAGAAGGGAAGGGAAAGTGGATTTGTTCTAGCGGGACGGCGCCCTTTAATGCGAGAGAGCGGAGGCGAGAAACGACGAAGGAAGGATGCGGCATACAATTTCAGTGTTGGTGGAAAACAAGTTTGGCGTTTTGACGCGCATTGCCGGTCTTTTTAGCGGCCGCGGCTACAACATTGACACTCTGAACGTGGCGCCCACGCAGGAGGCGGATACGTCGCAAATGACCATTGTTACTTGCGGGGACGACGTTACGCTGGAGCAAATTGTCAAGCAGTTGAACAAGCTTCCCGATGTTTTGTCAGTGCAAGACTTTCGGGATCATGAGTATGTGGATCGGGAGCTGATTTTAGTCAAAATTCGAGTCAATTCCAGCACTCGTTCGGAGATTATGCAAATTACGGACATTTTTCGAGGGAAGATTGTGGATGTGCAGCCGGAGACCGTCACGGTTGAAATCACTGGGGATGAGGGCAAGGTGGAGAAGTATCTCAGCTTGATGCAGAATTTTGGGGTGATTGCTTTGGCGCGAACCGGCAAAGTGGCGCTTGCGAGAAACTGACCCGAGAACCCGTTTGCGAACAATTTATTTATTCTAAATTTATACGATTATGCCGACAAAAGTTTATACGGACAAAGATGGCGATCTCGGTGTATTTGCCGGGAAGACGCTTGCGGTGTTGGGGTTTGGCTCTCAGGGGCATGCGCACGCGCTTAACTTGAAGGAAAGCGGTTGCCACGTCGTTATCGGCCTTTACGAAGGAAGCAAATCCATTGCCGCCGCCAAGGAGAAGGGCTTTGAGGTTTACCGCACCGCCGAAGCCGTTCGTCAGGCCGACGTCATTTTCGTCGCCTTGCCGGACACAAAGCAGGCGGGCGTTTATGAGTCCGACATTGCTCCCCACCTCAGCAAGGGGAAAGCTCTGCTGTTTTCCCACGGTTTCTCGATTCACTTCAAAACCGTCGTCCCGCCGAAAGACGTCGACGTTGTTTTAGTAGCGCCCAAAGGTCCCGGGCATATTGTCCGGCGCCAATACACGGAAGGAAAAGGGGTTCCCTCGCTGATCGCCGTTCATCAAAACGCCAGCCGCCGGGCAAAGAAAATCGCCCTTGCTTGGGCGAAGGGAATTGGCGGCACACGCGCCGGCGTCATCCAAACCACCTTCCGCGAGGAAACGGAAACAGATTTGTTTGGCGAGCAAACGGTTCTCTGCGGCGGCGCCTCCGCGCTGATCCAAGCGGGATATGAAGTGTTGGTGGAGGCTGGTTACCAACCTGAAATGGCTTACTTCGAGTGCCTGCACGAACTTAAGCTCATCGTGGACCTCATCAACGAGTCCGGCATTCACGGCATGCGCTTTTCCATCTCCGAAACCGCTAAGTGGGGCGACGTCGCCGTTGGGCCGAAAATCATCGACGCGAGCGTCAAGAAACGCATGAAAGCTGCCCTCAAAGACATTCAGTCCGGCAAATTTGCCAAAAATTGGATTCGAGAATATCAAACAGGCTACAAAAAATACAACGCGCTCCTCAGAGCCGGCGAGAAACACGAGATTGAAAAAGTGGGCAAACGACTGCGCAAATTGATGCCGTGGATGCGCCAACGCTCCACCAAAGGCATCCAAGCCTCCTACTAAACGTTGCGGACGCCTGCAAACCGCAAAGACCAACCAACTACTACTTACTGCTCTATGGATACGACGAAACCCACTTACGCAATCGCTATTATGCGTCCGTATAGACCGCGCCTGCCCCTGCCATACGGCCGAATCCGTACCGAGCCTCAATAGAAAACTCGCATTATGGCTCGCGATTCCTCACATGCGAATTCCAACACAGATTCGTGTTTGCGCGCTATGCAGACGATGATCTTCCAACAGAAAGCTACGCCCCGCATCCGCAAAAGACTAGCTTACGCTCACCTACGACCGCAAAGGACAGATTTTCTGGATCGCTTGCAATGCGAACGAAAGAGCCTTCGAAAATCACTAACAAATCGACTCACTAACCTACAAAGACAAAAGAATCTCTCGCCGACACGCCCGAGTCCGTGGCTGAACTCGTGGGAAACTACTATTTGGAACGGCCCGGCTTGAAAGCCATAGAAACGCCGTTGGGAATCCGCCTTTGCGCTATGGGGCGACTGGACGACTCTTTCTGGCCTGCAATCCTCATCAGCAAAGTGGACGCCGGCCCTATCATGGCTTCCGAAACGGACTTGTGGATTGACTGCTCGCCGGCCAATCCGAATGACCCGACGCCGGTAGACACTGGACGCCATGTTTGCTCGTTTTGCGGCGCGCCGCTGCTTACGAATTAGTGGAAGACACCGAAAAGACTAATCATTGACAAGCGGCGCGGATTTCTAAAACATATCCGCGCGCAACATTTAATAGAAAACTCCACACTTTTGCCGGTGTTGAACAGATAAAGATGAATATACGAAACGACCGATTGTCCATCGCTTTCTTAGCGGTTTTCTGTGGCGCTTGGCTTGCCCAAGGGACAGAGCCGTCTCCATCGGGAGCGCAGTTGGGAAGCGACAAATACCAGGCGATCATTGACCGCAACCCCTTCAATCTCCAGCCGTTGCCTCCCCGGCCGCCGCCGAAGAAAGAAGAGAAACCCAAAGAAGAGCCGATTCCCTTGGAAGATCTGAAATTGGTTTTAGCCGGCGTCAGCGGCAAAAATGGGAAAAAACGAGTTTGGCTGGCAATGACGCTTCCGCCACTCGTCCCGGAAGACAAACCCGTGCAGCGCTTCTATTCCTTTCGGGAAAACGAGGAACAACACGGCATCGTCGTCAAATCCATCCAAAGCAATGGAGACGTCGACATTGAATACAAGGGAGTGCCGGTATTGCTCACCTTTGAAACCCACGGCAACAAAAAGAAGGTGCCGCCCAAAAAACAGCCGCCTTCCAAAAGCAACCGTCTTGCCGCCAACAAAAAAACGGCATCCCACTACGGCAACCGAACTTCTACGAGCCGAAAAGCAATCCCGGCTAAGAAAACTGCGAACCCAGCCGGGCAAACCCGAACCTATTCTCCTCCTGTTCAAAGCCTGCAGCCTAAAAAGTCACAATTGAGTCGAGAGGAACAAATCGTCTTGATGCGCTTGCAAAAAGCGGCGGCGGAACAAGAAGGCCTTGAAACGCCGCCAATCCCGCCAGTCCCGCTCCATCGATAAACCTCCCCTTGCCAACAACGATTCTTTTTGCAACGGCGCCGATTTCCCGCTTCCGTTCCTTTCTCCTGAGAAAATGCGAACCGCGCTTTCTAAATTATTGGAATACTGGACGGAATCGCCTTCGGAATTCATAAGCGACGACAGGCATTGACAATTCCAAAAACTGCAGATACAATTGAGAGCAATCGGCGTTCGAATTAATAGAAATAAAACAGAAAGGAAGATTATGAAGTTCGGCAAGTTTTGGGACAGGAAAATTCTTGAAGACAAGAAAACTAAGAAATCAAAATTCCAAGGGCGCGACAGAAATGGGGATATCATCGATCTGGATTCTCAAACTAGATCGGGAATTTATCTGTTACATCGGCACGGGAAAGTTGTTTACGTTGGGCAAACAGACAAGGGGATTGCCAACAGGGCTTCTGATCATCTTGTGAAAAAGTTTAAATGGGATGAATTTTCATGGTTCACCGTTCCCAAAGAGTAACTGGATACGGTTGAAGGCATGTTGATTGAAGTTCTGCAACCGTGGGAAAATGACCGAAGGTTGCGGCGAAGAAGGCGGCAACTCGGGATTGAAGTTCTGCAACCGTGGGAAAATGACCAGCGAGGGCGCGGAATCCCAGAAGCAGAAATCGAACAGCCTTGATGCTTGCTTGGGTTGGGGAACGCGCTGAGCCATATATCTCGCTGCTGTTTGATCCAGAAGAGGAATGCAAAATGAATTTTTCCTAAGAGAGCGGGCGAAATTTAGCAAGTCAATGAGCACTGGGAATGGGTGTCGAGATGAAAAAGTCTGAGAACTTTTGGAATCTTTGGGTAGACACCGGAGGCACTTTTACCGATTGCTTAGCGCTGAGCCGAGACGGCCAATTCAAACGAGTCAAAGTCTTGTCCACCGGGAGGCTTCGCGCCGCCGTTGTCGGCAACCCAAGGCCAAAAACCTATCGTCTCGCCGCCTCTTGGAACTCGCCGCCACAGTTTTTGGCCGGAACTTCGATCCAACTCATCGACCGGCCAAAAGTCGTCAGAAAAATCCTCTTGCATCGAGGCGAGCCGAACGAGATTACCCTCGATTTGCCGATTCCAGATTTCGAAGCAGGCTTGCTGGCGGAGATTCTTTTCGGTGAGGAAGCGCCCGTCGTTGCGGCTCGCTTGGCTACGGGAACTCCCTACAAGGCCCGCCTGCCGGCCGTTGAAATGCGTCTGGCCACCACCAAGGCCACAAACGCTTTGCTGGAGCGGAAAGGCAGTCGGGTTGCCTTCTTCGTTACCCAAGGATTCCAAGACATTCTGCGCATCGGCAACCAGCAACGGCCCGATATCTTTGCGCTTCGCATTCGCAAACCGGCGCCTCTTCACGATGTGGTTGTCGAAGTGGAAGAACGGCTTGACGCTCAGGGAAACATCCTCGCTCCCATTCAACTTGCCCGATTGCAGAGCAAAATCCGGGCGCTCCGGGCCGAAGGAATACACTCTGCGGCCATTGCCTTTCTTCATGCTTGGCGCAACCCCGTCCACGAGATTGCTTTGCGGGATTGCCTTCGGCGGGCAGGTTTTTCCCACGTTTCTGCTTCGCATGAGCTGTCGGCCATGATTCAAATTCTCCCCCGGGCGGAAACCGCGGTGATCAACGCTTATTTGGCACCGATGATGGAAAGTTATTTGCAGACTGTTTCCCGTTCTTTGGAGCGGAGTCGTCTTCATCTTATGACAAGCGCCGGCGGGCTTGTTTCGGCCGACGCCTTTCGCCCAAAGGATGCTCTTCTTAGCGGGCCGGCTGGCGGAGTTGTCGGCGCCGCGGCGGCGGGCAAAGAAACCGGCTTGGATCGCGTCATCGCCTTCGATATGGGAGGCACTAGCACGGATGTCTCCCGTTACGACGGCCAATTGGATTACCAATTCGAACATCGGGTCGGCCCGGCGCGGCTTCGGGCGCCGGCGCTCCGAATTGAAACCGTGGCGGCGGGTGGAGGTTCTCTTTGCGGACATAACTCGCAAGGGCTTTTTGTCGGTCCAGAGAGCGCCGGATCGTCGCCCGGCCCCGCTTGCTACGGCGCTGGAGGCCCCTTGACTCTCACAGACGTCAACCTCCTGCTTGGTCGCATGGATCCTGATCATTTTGGAATTCCCATCGACCTTTCGGCCGCGCGATCTGCGTTTCTCAAAGTTCTCAGCCAAATCCAATCGGCGTCTAGGGAAGTTCCATATCTGGAGGATTTGCTTGCCGGCTATTTGGAAATTGCCAATGAACGCATGGCGGACGCGATTCGAGAAATTTCTTTACGAGAGGGATACGATCCCGCTCGATACGCGCTGGTTGCATTTGGCGGCGCCGGGGGGCAACATGCTTGCCGGGTGGCCGAACGGCTTGGCATCGAGAGTGTTTTGTTTCCCCAAAACGCCGGACTTCTTAGCGCTCACGGCCTGAGGTGCGCCCGCTTGGAACAGTTTGCCGAAACGCAAGTGCTTTGCCCGCTCGACGAACTCAAAGACGACTTGCCGCGCCAAATCGCCGAACTGGAAAAGGAAGCCTCTCGAAAACTCGTCGCTCTTGGCCTGTCAAAAAGTGACGTTGGTATCACTCGCCGAATCTTGCAACTGCGCTTGCTCGGTCAAGAAACGGCCGAAGAGATTGAATTTCGAGCAGGCCATTCCCTTGCGGCGGCGTTCGAAGAGCGCTATCGGGCAATTTTTGGATACTACCCTGAAAACAAATCGATTGAAGTGGTTTCCATTTGCGTTCACGCCGGCGCCCGCCAGCCCGCAATTCCACGCCGAGAGTTCCCCCCCGAACGTCGCCAACCGCCGCCGCCTCACAAGCATTTGGCATCACTCGGCCAATCCATACCGCGCATTCCGGTTTTCCTGCGCTGTCAAATTCACCCGCTAGAACGGCTTGTCGGTCCCGCCATCGTCCAGGATGAGTATTCCACCGTCTTCATCGAAGCAGGTTGGGAGGCCGTAGTTCATCCAAACGAAACGCTCGTCCTTCGCCGCCAATCCGATTTTTCAATCTCTAGGCAACGGAGACAAGAATCCCCGGAGAAAGAAAACGCCCGCATCGTCGAAGAAGAATTATTCACTCACCGCTTTCAAAATCTGGTTTCCGAAATGGGCTTGCAACTACAACGAACGGCCGTGTCCACCAACGTGAAGGAACGCCGCGACTTTTCCTGCGCTCTTCTAGACCAAACCGGCGAACTCGTCGCCAACGCCCCGCACATCCCCGTTCACCTCGGCGCTCTAGGCCATTGCGTTCGCGCCGTCGCCGGGCAACTTCCCCTCGCTCCGGGCGATATGATCGTCACCAATCATCCGGGATTCGGCGGTTCGCATCTGCCGGACGTGACCGTAATCAGCCCCGTTCACGACCGAAAATCGACTTTGATCGGCTACCTCGCCAACCGAGCGCATCATGCGGAAATAGGAGGCATCCGCCCCGGTTCCATGCCTCCGGACGCCGTTTGCCTAGAAGAAGAAGGCGTCGTCATTCCGCCCGTGCGCCTGTTCCAATCCGGCCTTGCAAACTGGCGGAAAATGGAGGCCATCCTTGCCCAAGCCCGCTTCCCAACCCGCGCTTTGGAAGACAACCTTGCCGACCTTCGCGCCCAAGCCGCCGCCAACCTCAAAGGAGTCCAAAACCTTCATGCCCTTTGCGAGAAACACGGCGTCGAAGTTGTTGGCTTGCACATGCGCCGCCTCAAAGAACGGGCGACGCAAGCTATTGCGGCGGCTCTTGCTCAGCGTCCAGAATCGCAAAAATCCGTTACCGAACATCTGGACGACGGCACGCCGATTACCGTCACGGCAACCATCCAAAACCAACGCCTAGCACTCAACTTTGCTGGCACCGCCCCTCATCATCCCGGCAACTTCAACGCCAACCCCGCCATCGTCGGCAGTGCCGTCCTTTACGTTCTTCGCCTGCTCATCAACCAGTCCCTGCCTCTCAACGAAGGCCTCCTCAAACCCATCGATATCTCGCTTCCCCGTTGCTTCCTCAACCCGGAGTTTCCCAAAAATCCCCGCTCCTGCCCCGCCGTAGTCGCCGGCAACGTGGAAACCAGCCAGCGCATCGTCGACACCCTGATTCGCGCGCTGGAACTATCCGCCGGCAGCCAAGGCACCATGAACAACCTCATCTTCGGCAACCGCCACTGCAGCTACTACGAAACCATCGGCGGCGGCGCAGGCGCAGGCCCCAACTTTCCCGGCGCCGACGGCGTTCATACTCACATGACCAACACCGGCGCCACCGACCCCGAAATCCTCGAAAACCGCTTTCCCGTGCGCCTCGTTCAATTCGCCATTCGCCACAACAGCGGCGGGCAAGGACGCTACCCCGGCGGCAACGGCCTCGTTCGGCAACTCACATTCACCCAACCCGTCCAAGTCTCTCTCCTCACCCAACACCGCGTCCATCCGCCTCTCGGTGCCGCAGGCGGCCAACCGGGAAAAACCGGCTCCCAAACCATCCTTCGCAAAAATGGATCCCGGGAAACCTTGACGCCAACCGCCAGTCCCACCCTCAATGCCGGCGACAGCCTCCTCATCAAAACCCCCGGCGGCGGCGCCTGGGGACAACACCCCAACTTCCCTTTGCCCAATTAACCCAACCCGCCAAACCCGCCGCTTTTCCGTCGCTAAGCCGATACTAAGCCATTACTAAGCTGTCTCAGCAGGCTTGAAAAACCCAAAAAACCAGAAGACAAACCGCAACCCCGCCGGACCACCCTCAAAGAAAAACGAAGAAAAATGCCATCAGAATAATCGCGCTCCATTTTGCTTTTGCACCTTGAATCCCAAACGAACAATCCGCAGAAAAAACGGAGAAGAAAAGCCCTCGCAAAAAGCCTCTCAACCGCCAAAAAACAACGAAATTCCCCTCCTCGCCAAAAAAAATCGAAGAAATTTTAAAAAAAGGCCTTGACGGATTCTTGAAATCGGTTATTTTGATTGTAGGTCAAAACTTCGTAGGCGTTCCATTTTGATTTGGGGCGCCTGCCGAATGTCACAGTTCAGATAAGTTCTTCGGGGGAGCCGATCCGCTTCTTTGAGTTCTTGGGGCAAATGAGCGGGAAATTTTCTCTCGCTTTGTTATGCCTACGAAAGTTTTGACCTCGGCCCGGGCGTAGCCGTAAGCGCCATTTTGACAAGTAAAATACCGATTATTGTTTGTATTCGACATGAAGACGCTACATAAAATTGTGCTGGCCATAGTCAGCTCGTTTGCCCACGGAACTTCCAACCCCGCCCCGCAAGGGAACCGGGCTTTGGAAAAGATGGACGCTTTGACGCCCGGCCCCTCGCCGAGCCCGAAGCAAGAAAACCGCAACCCTGAACCCCCGCAGAAATGGCCTCTGCTCCAGAAAGTGAAGGAAGCCTGGATGAATCCGAAGGAAACCGCCGCCACCATCGGCGTCGGCATGACTTACGGAATCGTCATCGGCGCTCTTTTGCTTTTGCCCTTCCCGCCTAAAAGCATCCAAGCGCAAAGCACGCCGCAACCGTTGCCACTTCCCAAAACTCCCAAAGTCCTAGAAATCCACGTGGACGGCTTGAACGCGCCGACATCCGGAAAGTTCGACATTTCGGTTGTGACCGACAGCACACCCGCTTGGACGTACTACAAATGGTGCTGGTCCGGAGTCTACAAATCATGGTGGGGCGATACTATAAGGTACATCGACGTCCTAACTCATTGGGACCATTCATCCTACGTTAGTTACTGGAACTATTGGAATCAGCAATACTACTGGCAAAATCAGGGAAGCACGTACCAATGCACGATTGTCAGTCACGGCGACGGCAGGCACATTGCCGACGTCGGCCTTGACGTCCGTGCGGATGCGCACTTCTATTTGCTGCAATTCCAAGACGGCACCTTCTGGCCAATTGGATGGATAACTGACTCGGACGGCGGCAGCTACTACGTTCCCGTCATTTGGAACGGCACCTGGTATCCCGGTCTCTAAATCGGGAATTGATGGAAACAATTCGACTCAACCTTGCCTTTATGTCAAGGTTTTTGCTATATTTCAAAGACATGAAAAGAAATGCATTTACATTGATTGAGCTGCTGGTGGTGATTGCGATTATCGCCATCCTCGCCGGTCTGCTCTTGCCCGCCTTGAGCCGAGCCAAATCCCAAGCCCGCAGGATTTCCTGCGTCAATAATGAACGACAAATTGGAATTGCCTGGACGTTATACACCGTCGATCATGACGACTTTCATCCGTCCTATTACCGAGCCGACCGAAACAACCCGCCTTGGCCGGAAGTTTCCCCTTCTCGTCCTTACGGCCCTTTTAACGTCGCTTGGTATCACACCATATGCGATCAGTATATGGGGAGAACCACCAACTCGTGGCACTGCCCGGAGAACCGAAACATCAAGCAAGCCATTCAAGAACACGCAGACAACTATGGCGAAAGCTATCTAAACTTGAGGATGGTTCGCAATGACTGGAACTTTAGCTACGGTCTCAACGCCTTTGGAAGCCGGGGACTTCCCGATGGGGAAATCTATGGCATGGCGGCGCCCGGCGGTCAGGTTGGCCCGGAACCGAAGCCGGGGAACAACTGGACGGGCTGGGTTATGAAGTCCATTCGCGCCAGTCAAGTTGTCGCTCCGTCCGAGATGATCGCCGTCGCCGACCATGCGCCGTGGCACAGACATGGACCGAATGCTCATATCTCATGGCACAAAGATGAAATAGAACGTCCAATTAGCTTTGGCATTCCCGGCCCACTAAGTTGGGACAATATCGCTTGGCACCTCCCGCGTTTTTGGCACAACGGGAGGGCGAATGTGTTGTTTGCGGACGGCCATGTGGATGCGGAGACGGAGAAAGAGTTGCTCGACTTCAGCGGCGATCGCGCCAAACGCTGGAACTACGATCACCAACTCCATTGACCTCCAAAACTTCCCCTATTAGGAAAGAAAACCGATTGCCCAACCCATCGCAAAGGGAAAGACAGCAATTGCAAAGCGGAAATCTTGCGGCGTTGGACTTTGCCGAAGGCTGATAAGCAACGGATGATTGGGGAAGCCATTTCGGAGTTGCAAAAGCAAATATTGGTTTTCCCTCTCGCCGTCTCTTTTTAATCTAGAGGCGGCCTTTTATGTTATGGATAATTTATATTGAAGTTGTGTTTCTGAATATATGGCGCCGTATAGTTGGCAGCAATCGGCCTCATAATATTGGAGGAAAGGGCAAGGCTCTTTCTGATCTTAATGATGGCATGTTTTTCATAGGATTTTTTGCTATGAATTGAGTTTTGCGGGTTGCTTTGTTTTTTGTCTCATGAGGCTTGGTTCGAGGCGAGTGTTTGGAAATGCGGCGGGGGAATAGGATAACCAGCCGCATGCAGAACATTGGCAACGTTGGGAGAGTCCGGACAACTGGGACACGAAGAGCATGGACGAAGGCTTTTGAAGCGAAAAGCGGCTGGTTGGACGCAAAATTTGGCCAAGCGTGGGGGAGGTTGTCTGCAATCTCCGGTTTTCCGTTTCGTGAATTGAGGTAAGATTCTTTGTTTGCGGAAAAGTTGGCGGAGGTTTGTTGTTGCACGGAAGGTTTTCTGTTTGCAGGGATTGGGGGATTGTTTTGAAAAGGCAGGGATCGGCTGAGTTTGGCGGGCAGAATGGTGGTTTTGGATGTTTGAGGGGGGGGGCTGATGGCGTGGTTGGGTTAGAAGCGGGTTGGGGAGGTGATGGCGTTGTTTTTGGGGCGGTTGAGGGAGGCTTGTTTCTTTTGGGTCGAGGAATAGGGTTTGCAACGGTGTTTTCTTTTCGCCGATCCAAGCGTTTTTATTGACGGGCAAGGGGTGAGATTCGGCTTGCCAGGGGATGGTTGGGAAACTACTCTTTTGCGGATATGAATCTGTCCAAAATTTTTTCAAAACGATTCGTTGGCGGTTTTCGCTTTTTCTGGAGGCTCCGGCGGATGGCTTTTTTCTGGGGCTTGTTTCCTTTTTTGTTTCCGAGCGGCGTTGCGTTGGGAGAGAAGGTTCCGGTTGTGCGGCTGAAGGCTTTCGCTGAGGGATTTACTTCGCCGGTGGCGATGATTCCGTTTCCAGATGGGAAGGGGAGTCTTTTGGTGGCGGATCAAGTGGGGATTGTTTCCATCGTTTCCAAGTCCGGCCGTTTGACGGGGCAACCTTTTTTGACGCTTTCGGATCGGATGGCCAAGTTGAAGCAGGGTTTTGACGAGCGGGGTTTGTTGGGGCTGGCGTTGCATCCGGATTTTGAAGAGAACGGCAAAGTGTTCGTTTATTACAGCGCGCCTTTGCGTTCGGGAGCGGCCGTCGATTGGGATCACACTTCGAGGATTTCCGAATTCAAGGTAATGGCCGATGATTCGCAGCGGGTGGACATCCATTCGGAGCGAGTGATTTTGGAATTCGATCAACCTTATTTTAATCACAATGGCGGTTGCATTGTTTTTGGCCCGGATCGCTATCTCTACATTGCCAGCGGAGACGGAGGCAACGCCAACGGAGTGGGTCGAGGTCATTCTAAAATTGGCAACGGCCAAGACCTCGGCACTTTGTTGGGCAAGATTCTTCGCATTGACGTGAACGGACGTTTGCCTTACGCCGTGCCTGAAGACAATCCGTTTTCAGGCGAGGAGTGCGGGCGGAGATTTACGCTTTGGGGTTGAGGAATCCTTGGCGAATTACCTTTGATCGCGGGGGAAGCCAAAATCTCATCGCCGCCGACATTGGCCAAGCGCTTTATGAGGAAGTTAACGTCGTCCAAAAAGGAGGCAACTACGGCTGGAACATTCGCGAGGGGAATCATTGTTTTGATCCGAAGAAACCCAACGTTTCGCCAGAAGACTGCCCGGAACAAGACCTTCGGGGAAACTCGTTGATCGGGCCGGTTTTGGAATATAAGAACGCCAACCGTTTTCGTGGAGACCCGGAGGCCAAGGGGATCAGCATCACCGGCGGCTATGTATATCGCGGAAAGGCGATTCCGTCCTTGCAAGGCTTGTATATCTTTGCGGATTGGACGATGAATTGGGCCGTTCCTATGGGGAGGTTATACTATGCAAAACCTGCTTCGGATGGCGGCCAATGGAGCATGGGAACGCTTCCTTTGCAAAGTAGCGCCGAGGGAGGTGTTTCCGCTTATATTACGGCTTTTGGCGAAGGAGAGGATGGCGAGCTCTATGTTCTTACCAACGGCTTTAATAGTTTGATCAATCGTCAAGGCAAAGTATTCAAGATTGTTTCGCTATAAGTTTTCGGACAAGCGGCATGGAAAGCGTAAAAACTTTACGAAACAAAGGCGGGAGAAGGTTCTAGTTTTTATGTTGTGCGTTGGCGTTCAAATAACTGGGAAAACGGCAATAACAACATTCTGCCGCCGGTCATTGAAGACGTATGCTTTTACATTAGTCGAGCTTTTAGTGGTTATTGCCATTATCGCCGTTCTTGCGGGGATGTTGCTTCCCGCTTTGGGACGGGCCAAAGAAATGGCGCGGCGAACGCAGTGTTTAAATCATACAAGACAGCTCGGCTTGTCTCACGTCTTATACGGCGATGATTACAATGGGTTCTATCCTCCTCGCGCCTCGAGAAATCGATGGCCGACGCAGCTGCTTCCTTACTATAGGGAAATCAAGTTGCTCAAGTGCCCGAGCGACAATCAAAAACCTTTAGCGTCTTCCAATCGTCCGAACCGTCTTATAGATATTCATCCAGATGAGGCGCTGCGGAGTTATATTATTAACGGTTGGAATGATTACTTTGAGCAAGTATTGGGCAACCGATTTAGCATGAGCGTGATTGCTGGCAAATCGATGCGGGAAAGCGGTATTTCGAGTCCTTCGCAGACCATCGTAATGGGAGAGAAGAAAACAAGTTCTGATCATTATTATATGGACTTTCTAGAAGGCCGAGGAAACGACGTCGATCAGATTGAACGCGCTCGGCATTCTTCGACGGATGGGAATTCGAAGGCGGGGGGTTCTGTTTATACCTTTGCGGACGGCAGTTCACGGTATATTCGTTACCGCGGAGTTTTATACCCCCTGAATTTATGGGCGGTGACGGATCATTTTCGCACAAACCGAGCAATGAGCAACTAAAGGATGGCGCGTTCGTTTTTCCCTGCTTGGCTGTTTAAGCAATCTTAAATCGACGGAATCGCTTTGCTTGTTTGCTGAGAGATTGCAAGTCATTTTGCAAAATGGAGCGCATTTATTTAGATCATCAGATGACGACGCCTGTGCTTCCTGAGGTAGTGGATGCGATGATGCCTTATTGGAGCGAGGATTACGCTTCTCCGTCCGGCCTTCATGCGGGAGCGAAACGGGTTCGAAATGCTGTTGATCTTGCGCGGAACCGAGTTTCTTCCTTGTTGGGAAAGCCGGACGATGGAGAGAATATTTTCTTTGCAGGCAGCGGCACGGAGGCGGTGAATTTGGCGGTATTGGGTTTTGCGCGGGCGAATCGGCGGTTTGGAAACCACATTGTTTGTTCTGCCATCGAGCACCCGGCGGTTTTGGATTCGTTATCGGCGTTGGAGCAGGAGGGGTTTTGCAAGAGCGTTGTTTCGGTGGATTCCGAAGGGTTTTTGTCTGCTGATGCGGTTTCTGATTTTTTCACCGACGAGACGATTTTGGTTTGTTGTCAGTGGGCGAATTTGACGGTGGGGACGGTGCAGTCTTTGAAGCGAGTTGGCGAGTTGGCTCGAGAGCGAGGCATTGCTTTCTTTGTTGACGCTTCGGCGGCCGCCGGCCGCGCCGAAGTGAATATTGACGGCGTTCGCGCCGATATGGTCGCCGTCTCCCCGCATCAGTTTGGAGGGCCAAAGGGGGTGGGATGTTTGTTCAAAGGGCAGCGGACGGTTGTTGATCCTTTGATTTTTGGCGGCGATCAAGAAAGAGGTTTGCGGGCGGGAACGGAGAATGTGCCGGCGATTGTAGGCTCTGGAGTCGCCGCTGCATTAGCGCAGCAGAATCTCCGCGAAAATTGTTCGCGATTGGGGCGGCTGCAAAAAAGGTTGTTGGTTGGCATGTTGAATGGCGTCTCCGGGGTTCGTCTCAATGGCCCCGAGATCGGGACGGGGCGGTTGTGTTATCAATTGAGTTTCGCACTGGATGGCGTCGAGGCAGAGGGATTGGCGATTTTCGCCGACATGCGGGGGCTGGCGGTTTCTCCCGGAAGCGGCTGTTTAAGCCGCGCATTGGAACCGCATTATGTTTTCTCGGCGCTGGGGATGAGCCCGTCGCGGGCAAAGCAGACCATTTCTCTCGGAGTAGGCATAGAAACGACGGAGGCTGAAGTTGACGCGGCGGTTGAGATTTTGAAAGCTGGGGCAAAGCGTTTGAGATCGATGTTGCCGGGTAGCGTGTAGAAATGCGGTTGACGGCGCGTGGGGTTTTGAATTCTTTTGCGAGTCAGCAGTTTTCTGCGGCGAGAGAAAAAATTTAGGATTCTTGAACGGGAATTTTTAGGCGGGGTTCGTTGGCGGTTGATTTTTCGTCCGGCATGGTTTTGGTCGTTGTGCCGGAAAGGGATTCCAAGAGATCCTCGGAGATTTTTTCGATGCGGTTCACTTGGAGTTTTTTGCCGCCGTGTTGTTCGAGGATGACTTCGTCTCCCGGTTTGCGATGGATTAATTGTTGGGCTAATGGGGAGAGGTAACTGATAATTCCTCGGTCGGGGTCTGAATCCCAGGCGCCGAGGATGGTGAAGTTTTCTTGGGTTTGTTGGCCGACGTCGGTGACGTGGACAATGGTTCCGATGCTAACGGAGGATGGGTCGCTGTCTGAGAAATCGGTGGCACTGGCTTTGGCCAATTCAATTTCCAGTTCGGTTTTTCGAGTCATCAGGAGTTTTTGCATTTCTTTGGCCGCTTTGTATTCGTGATTTTCTCGAAGGTCGCCGTAGCTTCTGGCGATGGCGATTTCTTTGGAGTTAGCCGGGATTTTTTTGCGAACCAGTTGGTCGTATTCTTCTCGGCGCCGTTCTAGGCTGGCTTGGGAGACGATCAGCCCTTTTTCCCGAGTGCTGGGTTCGCTGGAGATCAAGCTTTGGATGGCGGGGTAGGATTTGACGACGCGGGCCAGCAGAGAGCGTTTGTCCATGTCGTCGAAGCAGCTTGTCGATTTTAGAGTGCGGGTAAGGTCTTTGACAACTTCCAAGTCTGCGGTTTCAATCAATTCGGGAAGGAGTGCCGTGTCGCTCAGAAGGTAGTCTTTGAGGCGGCTGGTTTTCTTTTCTTTGAATTGATCTTGTTCCATGGCGGCGATCATGGCGCGGAAGACTTCCGGGCCGAGGATGTCCAAAAAGTCTTCGGAGCGAGATTTCGCCAGCCAAAGGAGCAGGTCGCTACTGGCTTGGTGTTGGTCGATGAGGAGGTTGAGTTTATCTTTGAAGGGATCCATCTGTTTGGAATCCAAGAGCAAATAGACGCATTCACCGACTAGGCGAAGGCTGACGTCGTTGATGATTCCTAAAACAACGTCGACCCAACCGTCTGGGCAAGATTCTTTGTAGGAGCGCAAGGCTCGTTTGTGCCTGGACACCGGCAATTGCTCCAGAATTTTCGCCACGCGTTGAGTTTCTGAGCTGGGGTTGGTCTTCTGTTTGTTTTCAGGTGTCCAGATCGAGGCGGATTGCACGTGGTCGGCCGGCATTTCCATTCCCGCGAGTTGGATCAAGTCGTCGCGAACGAAGATTCCGTCTAAAGCAAGGGCGGGCCGTTTTTTTTGTTGCTTGGCGATTTCCTCGTTCAAATCGTCAGCGATTTTTTGGACGGCGCGGACTTTGTCGGTCAAGTCTTCATAGTTTCTCGCAATTTCTTGGGCGACGGCAATTCGCGCTTTCAATCCTCGGGCGTTTTGAAAGTCGCTAAGCAGCCGTTCCTCAATGGAAACGGACTCGGCGTTGAAGACGATGGATTCGCTTTTTTTGAGCGGGACGCGAAAGTGGCCGTCTTTTTTGATCTCTCTTCGAACGCCTTCCCACCATTTTCGCCAATCATCGGCGATGACGTCCGGCACCAGCACTTCTTGAATCTGGGCAACCGTGGCGGAGCCTCCGAAGCTTTGGATCACAAGTTTGATGAGATCGACGTGGCGAAGCGCGGCCATTTCCCGCAAGCCCGGCATGTCTTTGGCCTTTTTAACGAAGATATGTTCAGGCGGAATCGGATTCAGCGTGTCGGCGCCAAAACCGAGGTCCATCGAGTGGCCGGACTTGCTCTCAAAATCAATCAAGAAACGGGAGAAAACGGTGTCCACAGTCGTAATCTTGCCAAACCCCCAACTACGATGGGTGCAATAACCGCATTCGGTCAACTTGACCAGGGCGTCGATCTGCTTCGGTTGAATTTTCCCCGTGGCGGCCAGTTTCTCGAACTCTTCTCTCATAGCGACTTTTCTCATCCTTGCCCAGACAAATAGACAAATAATAATTATAAAGAGCAACGCCAGAAAAACCAAGAAAATTGCTCGACAAACGTTCCTTCCAACGGATTTTTTGGAAAAATTTCAGGTATTTGCAGAACACTGCGAGCGCGAAGGCCAGCTAGCTTTTTGGGAGCAATGTTGGTTTTTGATTGCGTATCCTTCAAAGATTTGCGTAAATTTTTAAATAAACAATGAGCCCAAACCGCCCCCGAGACGCCTCGGCAACTTGCGCGAAAATTGCGCTCACCCAAGTGAGCGAGGCAATCCGCCTTGCCGCATCCAAAGAACGGAATTCCCCCGCCTCCGTCCACGAGTTGCGGAGAATTTTCAAGCGACTGCGAAGTCTGTGGCGTTTGGTTCGCCCTTTTGCGGCAGGGAAGAGTCTGGCAAGAGAATCGGACAAATCCCTCCGCGGCGCTGGCCGCCTCTTGTCTCGACACCGCGACGCCCACATCGTTCGAAAAACACTCCGGCGAATTGAACGGAACGCCAAAACAGATTCCGAAAGAAAAGCCATTGGCCGCATCATCGAAGCATTGAAGACGCTAATATCTCAAAAAGTAGCGACCCGCCTGCCCGACATTCGGTGGGGCAAAATCTCGAAAACATTGCAACAAGAAGCCGAACGTTGGAGGACTCTTCAAGAACAAGGAGAAAACGATTGGCGGGTCGGCGTCGTTCAAACCTATCGCAAAGGACGGCGGCTGGCCAGCCTCGCTTTCGCCGACAACCGTCCGGAAACCTTCCATTCCTGGCGAAAATGGGTCAAATACCTCTCAATCCAACTCGACGCGCTTTCCGAAAATGGACTGAAAGTGGATTCAAAAACGCTGAAAAAGATTGCGCAGTTGGCGGAACGCTTGGGCAACTATCACGATTTGGACAACGTGCGGCAAATGGTGCGAGATCATTTAGAAACCGTCGCAGACTTTCGGACGGTGCAATGTTTCTATCAAGTTGTCCTGCGCATGGAGTCCCGGGCGATTCGGCGTTTCCAAAAAGGCTATAAAGCTGTTTTCGCCTCCAAACCCAAGATTTTCATAGCGAAATGGGCGCCAAATTCGCCCTCACCCTTCACGAAAGCTTGACAAGCGCGTGTTCTCCACAGTGCGAATTCTGATTTTTGGTTTTTTGAACGATGAAAAAGCGCAAAATTACCAACTATAAAACAAAAAACTCCGCGCCGAAAAAATCCCGAAGCAAAGTTGCGCTGAAACTGTAAAAAGCCCGAAATCACCAACCACGAGCCAATGCTAACCTTCCTCGCTCCACGATCCAATCTGACTCCCTCCTCACCTCTAATCCGTCATTTGGAATCCTCAATTCACCATTCCCAATTTCCAATTCGTAACTCCAAAACTTCCACTTCCTAACTCTCTTGAAAACAAAATCGAAAAAACAATCTCTGCCATTGGCCAACCACAAATCATCCGTCGCTAATCACCAACCACAAACATCAAAATACAAAGCACCGACCGCTGGTTTGCCCGCACAGCAACTAGCCCGCTACAAATCGCTAGCCGTGCCTCCTCGCCAATTGCTAGCTGTTGGAGAGAGGCAAATCTATAAATCACAAGATACCAGCTACAAAACTGTGGGTAGTTTATCGTTTTTGTCGCTCATCACAAACACCAAAAAATCCCCAACACCAAACCAAGTCTACAAAGTGGCGGATTGTTGACGTTGTTTCTTATGAAAGCGGCAACGAACAACCACAAAACACAAAGCAAACAGACTAAACACAAAAGCGTATTCCTCCGCTTCAAGGATGATACCTCTGTTCACTAGAGGCTGGTTCACTACTAATCACAGACTACCCGCGACAGCTACGAAGTTGCGGCAGCTTGAAGTTCCTTTTGCATCAGGTAGCGGCGGACAAGCACAAAAGCCAAAGCAAATAAGCCGAAGATGAGAGCGTATTCTTTGGGTTTGAGAATGATTCTGCTGTGGACGACAATCTGCACCAAGCCATTAATGTTGCCGCTAAGAAGGATCCGTAAACCTCTGCTCTTTGATTAGGAGAGACATAATAAGGCCCCAGAATTATTGTCGCTTCGCGTATAAAAGTCGCTAATGGGTTTGTTGATCCAGCCCGCTCTTGCCTAAGAAGAGGGCGGATTGGTGGAATAAAACAAACGGCTGAACACGCGAATTCCCAAGGGCATCTTATGGATTATCGTAGTCCACCAAAAAATGCTCAATAGTCGGCTGTTAGCACTGACAATGGCAATCATCGGCGCGTTGAAACACTAGAGGGAAAGTTGATGTTGGCGTTGGTTCTGTCTCTGCCCAGAATTCTCTTTCTTGCCGAATCGATGTCTTTGATATTAGAGTTAGCCAATCAGAAAGAATGGGGAAAGTTCGTATCCTTAGACTTGCTGGCGTTGTCAATGTGTCCGCCTTTATCTGAGAAGTAAATTTCTCAACTGTCTTGATTGCCAACCCTTCTCTCCCCGCTAGATCTTATCGAGTTGCCGGCTCGTGTTATAGAGGGTTTGGAGAAAAACCAGGGGGTCTGGTTGGCGTTGTCTCATCTAGGGGAATGATTGGAGATTGCGGAGGTTGGGATGCCAGTGCTCCTGTTGTTGCGCCCGGTGGAAGAACCGCTAAACATCCAGAGGATATGGCTGGCTTGTTTGGCTATGGTAGAGACAATACACAACTGAGATTGGCTTTGTTGGATGAGAACAGGAGAAGAAAGCGCCAACACAACAAACACAGCTAAAGGAGACTTCTGGCTGATGCTCGTTGCTTCCGTTTTGACGCAAACAAGGGGATTCTCTTCCTCATGTTTCATCTGAACTAGGGCGTGTCGACACTAAATAGCAGGCGGTTTGATCGAAATCTATGGATCTTCCAGATATTTCCCGACACACTGCAGGTGCAATCCCGACATCATGGGGAAGCATCGTCGCGTCCGTCCCGTTCCCAAAGCCTTCCGTCGCCATGGTTTCCAAATCTAGGGAACTTCCATAATTTCAACCGCGAGAGAGGAAAAAGCGGGCGCTGAATCCAAAAAAAAATCTCAAAAAAATTGCCCGACTAGCCTCGGAAAAGAGCAAAAAGATCGAAAAACAAAAGAATACGTTCTTTGCCTTCGAGAAAAAATAAAAAAATCTTGAAAAAAGGGTTGTGCTGGCGGACGCGGGCGCGTAGCATTCCCTTTGAGGCTGGCGTTCTTGTGGAAGGACGTCGCCGAATAATCGGATAACTAGGTAAGAAAGGAAGACTATGCGCACAACGTTGACTAAAAAATTGGCGACTCTCGGCATTGTCGGGGTCTCTGTGGCGGGGCTTTTGGCGGGAGCCGTCAAAGGCATCGTTTCCTTCGTTCAAAACCTTCTTCCCTCCCCGACGCAAAAGGAGGGCGTACGCGGCATCCAACTCTCCGCTTTCTTCCAACCGGCGGACGCCGCTGTTGTTGGAATCGGTTTGCCTGCCTCTGCGTTTTTGGTTCAAGCCGACGATGATTCCGATTGAGATTTTGGGGAAGAAATGTTCAATTCGGGGTTGACGAAATAAGGAAATCGGGTAAATTGCTTTTGGACAGGATGAGATTCAACGCAACATTGACGAAACGAACGGCTTCTCGGGCTTCTTTGGCTGGCTCTGACGATGATTTTGGCAACGACGGAAAGCCAAGCGCAACTGCACATCGACGTCTTCCCTAGCCAAGACGACCCAACCAAAACGCTTTGGCTTTTCAACGCGCGAAATGACTACTCGCCTCAAAGTCCATCTGGAAGAGCCTTCTATGGAAGCGCCATTCGAAGCAGCGGAAACTTCCACCCCCGAGACTCTTGGAAAACCTCTTCCTTCTACGGAACGATTTACACCGCCAACAAGCCAACCAATGCGCTTTTCAATCTTACTCCTTTGTTTTCCAGCACCAACCATCCAAAAGACATTGAGTCGGTAACAAAAAGGATTCCGGGCGCGCCTCCCTTTGGACCTTTCTCCACAAATAGATTCACCTCTTTTACCAACACCGACGTCACCAACACGCCAACAATGACCACTGGAAACGCAACAAAAACCATCGGCAAGATTTTTATGAACGCCGCCGCGCAATCCGAAATCGGCATTCGCGGCGCGGGCGGCGGCAATCTGGCTTATACCAACGGGCAAACATTTGGCTGGTTTGGCTCTGGCGTTTTGAACAAGCCCATTACAGACTTCGAACTAACCACAGTATCAAGCTCCCACTCGTTTCCTACCGATTTTGGCAACACCGTCCGCCCTTATTTTTACAGAGGCGGCATTAGCCTCCGCATATACAATCGCGCCATCCCCGAGCCAGAAGAATACGCGCTTGTCTTTGGACTCTTTGCGTTGGCATTTGTGATTTTTAGGAAGTATAAAGTTCAACAAGATGGCAAAAGAAAGCAATCCTAATAAACCTAACTGGCCGGGCGCCGTTCAAAACGTTCTGATTGTAGCCATGCAAAAAGGATTGGGTTTTCCGATTTTAATTTTTGTTTTCTGTGCGGTAATTTATGGATCGACTCCTGATGAACTCAAGAAGGAACTCTGGAAAGCTGTCGAATCTCTTTGGGTTAGCCGTGCTGGATGGGTTGTGAGTTTCTTTGTTATCGTGATATCAGGGAAGATAATTTTTAGACAACACTTCAGGCATAAAACGGAAATTGTGCGCGTGTGCGACGAGCGAGATAAGTATCAAAAACAATGCGGAATTGAAATCGAATCTAGCGATGAATGATGTTTTGCCTATAATTTTTGCATATTCGTTCTGGGCGTTTATTGTCGTCTGCCTTTGGTATATGTTTTGGCAATCTGTTTATTTGCCGAGCAAGCACTGGGAATACAGGATCGAACTCTTTCGTTTGCGAGACGAGTTGAGGAACCTGTCCATCCATCCTGAAAAACGACTGGATACAAAAACCTTTCATTACGTTCAGAGCGGAATGAACTCTATGTTGAAGATGATACCGTTTCTTGACATCCGCTTATTAAATCGAGCGTTGAAAGCTATTCACAAAGATGATGCTTTGAAGAAACGAATTGAAGAACGCATTCAGATTCTCAATAAGTGCGACATTCCCGAATTTCAAGAAATTCTCAAGCAAACTTCTCAATTGCATTACCGCATTCTTTTTTGGAACTCCATAGCGAGAAATCCATTCCCCTTCTTGCTTGTAGTTGTTCTGGAAGTTTTGAAAACATTCTTCCCATTACAAGATATTAGGAATAAATTCATCAACCGTCAATTGAAAAGAAAGCCGGAAGAACTTAACGTTTTCCCAGAGCGAGATTTGGTAAAACTTGAGCCAACCGTGAAATTCGGAAACGCTGCTTGAAATAGCAGGAAAGTTGTTTGGCTGGTTTCCTTTTCGCGAGCCGTCGAGTTTCTGCTTGGCGGCTTTTGGTTTCAATTTATGGAGTTAACGAAAGAACAATATGAAAAGATTGCCCCCTATTTGCCGACGCAAAGAGGCAATGTCCGAATCTCTAACTGGCAGATGCTCAATGCCTTGTTATACATGGCGGAGAACGGCTGCAAGTGGCGGGGACTGCCCGCTCACTTTGGCCAGTGGTCGACCATTCATCAGAGAATGCTCCGCTGGTCGAAGAAGGGAGTTCTGGACAGAGTGTTTGAGGCTTTGAAAGAGCAGAGGAAGGTCCCGCCAGAGGCGCTATCCCTTGACAGCACGAGTATCAAGGTTCACCCCGATGGAACGGGCGCGCTAAAAAAAACGGGCCGCAATCCATCGGAAGATCCAGCGGAGGCTGGAATACTAAGATTCATATGCTTGCGGCCAGCGATCGCCATGCGGTAAAGTTCTCGCTGTCGCCAGGGAACGCGCACGACGCGCCCGAAGGCCGCAAGTTGTTGCGCCAGAGGGGAAGGCAGACGGCAGGAGTGCCGTTGCTGATGGACAGGGCGTATGAAGGCGATGCGAACCGCCAGCAAGCCAAAGCGATGGGAATGAGTCCGATAGTGCCGCCCAAGAAGAGCCGTCTTCATCCTTGGCCATACGACAAAGAGCTATACAAGAAACGCAACGAAGTAGAAAGGCTATTCCACCGGTTGAAAGGCTATCGCCGCGTGTTCTCCAGATTTGACAAACTGGATGTAATATTTATGGGGTTCATCGCATTCGCACTCATATTCGAAATGATCCGTTAGTGTCAACACACCCTAATGCGACATGGTTGGATCGCAATGGAGATAGATAGAGCCGGTGTCTTTCAATAGTTCGAGGCAGAAGGCGAGTCGTTCGGCCATGTAAGCCAGATACGCCAGTTCGCCGGTTGCGGGGAGGATGTTCTCCAAACTCTCCATGACTTTGGAAACCCGATGCAAAGGATACTTCGGGTGTCCTTGAACGATAGGGTTGCCTTCGGCGTCCACCAACTCTTTGAGCATTTGGACGCGTTCGGCAGAGTCATCGTCCCATTCCCAAATATCTGAGAAAGCGGTTGCTTGGGCGGTGAAGCCTTTGTCGGCGTTGTCGCCTTTGTCCACGGTGATGTTGTAGATGCGGTTGGAGTTCCACGGCGGGTCGAGGTAAATCAAATCGGCTAAACTGCGGGCCGATGGGAGCAGCTCAAAGTTATGCGCGTACCATTGCTCTAAATGCTTCACGCAGTCGCCGTAATAGACCGATTGCAGTTGCATGGCTTTATCCTCAGTTTTTGCGGGCATCGTCTAGTCCTCCTTCTTATTGCCTCTCCACAATTCCACCGCTAACTGGGGAAGTTTTGGTCGATGGATTGGCAAGTGTCAAAGGCAAATTTTTTTGGAGACTGAATTGAAACACAATAAATAAAATGGTTTTAAGGGTTGCCGAGCGCTGTGTTCACAAGGGTTTGGGCTTCTTGTTGGACGGCTTGCAAGTGTTCTGGACCGCGGAAGCTTTCAGCGTAGATTTTGTAAATGTTTTCCGTGCCGGAGGGACGGGCGGCGAACCATGCGTTTTTCGTGGACACTTTTAGGCCTCCGATGGAAGCGTCATTTCCGGGCGCGCGGGTCAATTTTGCCAGAATAGGCTCGCCCGCCAATTCTTCGGCTTGGACTTGGTCTGTGGACAGCGTTTTTAATCGATTTCGTTGTTCGAGGTTGGCTGGAGCGTCGATTCGCCGGTAGCATGAGCATCCCAATTCCGATTCCAAATCCCGATAAAGCGCCGTGGGATCTTGTCCGGCCACCGCCAGAATTTCGGCGGCTAGCAAACCCAGAATGAGGCCGTCCTTGTCGGTCGTCCAAACGTTGCCGTTCCGCCGTAGAAACGAGGCGCCAGCGCTTTCCTCGCCGCCAAAGCCGCAACTGCCGTCCAGCAATCCGGGAACGAACCACTTGAAGCCTACCGGAACTTCAATTAGTTTCCGGCCAAGCGAAGCCGCCACCCGATCAATCATGGAACTGGACACCAACGTTTTGCCGATGGCGGCTTCCGTTCGCCAGTTGGGGCGATGTTGGAATAGGTAGCGCACTGCCGCCGCCAAGAAGTGGTTGGAGTTCATCAAGCCGCTTTTCGTCACAATTCCGTGCCTATCGCCGTCAGGATCGTTGCCGAAGGCGATGTCGAAGCGATTCTTGAGCCGAATTAAGCCCGTCATAGCAAAGGGCGACGAACAATCCATTCGCACCTTTCCGTCCCCGTCCAGCGTCATAAAAGAAAAGGCCGGGTTTATGCGAGGATTGACCACTTCCAAATTCAACTTATAGCGCTCTTGAATCGGTTGCCAGTAAGCCAGTCCCGCTCCACCCATCGGATCAACGCCGATCTTTATTCCCGAAGACCGAACGGCCTCCATATCTACAACGTCGCCCAGTTCTTCGACATACGGCCGGACAAAGTCTTTTTCCATCACGGCGCCGGATGCTTTGGCGCAGGCATACGGCAGACGTTTCACGGCGCGGAGATTGTCTCGCAAAAGTTCGTTCGCTCGATCTTGAATCCATGAGGTTGCGGCCGCGTTTGCCGGGCCTCCGGTGGGCGGATTGTATTTGAAGCCGCCGTCTTGCGGAGGATTGTGAGACGGCGTGAGAATGACTCCATCCGCAAGTCCTGCCGAGCGCGAACGGTTGTATCGCAAAATGGCGAGGGAAACGGACGGCGTCGGGGTAAATCCGTCGGCGGATTGAATCCAAACCGCAGTGCCGTTGGCGGCGAACACTTCGACGGCGCTACGCTGCGCCGCTTCAGACAAAGCATGGGTGTCTTTTCCCAAAATCAACGGGCCGGCGCAACCTTGGGAAGCGCGATACTCCGCAACCGCCTGAGAAATAGCCAAAACGTGAGATTCAGTGAACGAGGCATTTCCCGAAGTTCCACGATGGCCGGAAGTCCCGAATGCTACTCTCTGCTCCGCCGCCATCATATCCGGCCGCAACGTGTAATAATCTGCCAACAAGCGCGGCACATTCACAAGTTGATCCGCCGGAACTCTCTCTCCGGGTTTGCCCTCCATAAAAACGCAGATTTGTATTTTTCCTTTTCTTGAGGCAAGGTAAAAAGAAACCAAGAAAATGAAAACTATGAACAATCGTCTCCATGCAATCCAAAAACTCTTTTTGACGGCCTGCATCGCCCTTGCCTCCGGCTTTTCTGTTCCCGCATCTGCGAACAATCTCCCCAACGTCATCCTCGTGATGGCGGATGACCTCGGCATTGGAGACATCTCGCCCACCAATCCCGATTGCAAAATCCAAACGCCCCACTTGCAGCGGATGGCCGACGAAGGACTCACCTTCCTCGACGCTCACACGCCAAGCGCCGTCTGCACCCCCACTCGCTACGGACTTCTCACCGGACGCTACAACTGGCGTTCCCGGCTCGCTCGAGGCGTCCTCAATGGCAGAAGCAAACACCTTATCCCGGCCGAACGCCCCACAATCGGCCATCTCCTGCAAACCGCCGGCTACCATACCGCCATGATCGGCAAGTGGCATCTTGGTTGGGACTGGCATAAAACCCCTGCAGACGGCGCAAACAATGCGAAAATCGACTTTACCCAACCAGTGAAAAACGGCCCAGACATCAACGGCTTCCATCAATACTACGCCCACTGCGGCTCTTTGGATATGCCTCCCTATGTTTGGGTAGATACCGGACGCGTCACCGCTCCTCCCAACCGCGAAGAAGGCGTTTCCAAAAGCCAAAACCGCTACGGCTGGTATCGAAAAGGCCCCATCGGCGCCGACTTCCACATCGACCAAGTCCTCCCGCACATCTTCGACAAAGCCGTCCAACACATCCAATCCCGCGCTCCCGCCGCCCGAAACGGCTCTCCCTTCTTCCTATACCTCGCTTTGCCCGCGCCCCATACTCCCATCGTGCCGGTCTACCCTTTTCGCGGCATCAGCGGAATCAATCCCTACGCCGACTTTGTCGTCCAAACCGACCACCACATCAGCCAAATCCTCGCCGCCTTGAAAGACAACCGCATTGACCGCAATACCTTGCTCCTTTTCACCAGCGACAACGGATGCTCGCCGGAAGCCAACTTCGAACTGCTCAAACAAAACGGCCACGACCCCAGCGCCGGCTATCGCGGCCACAAAGCCGATCTTTACGAAGGCGGCCATCGCGTTCCCTTCATCGCCCGTTGGCCCGCCAAAATCCAACCCGGCCAAACCACCAAAGCACTCGCTTGCCTCACCGATGTTTACCCCACATTAGAAGCCATCACCGGACGAAAGCGGCAAGCCAGCGGCGGCGAAGACGGATTCAACCTCCTTCCCGTTTTTGAAGGCGCGCCCAGTTCCGGCCGCGATGCTCTTGTCAGCCATTCCATCGGCGGCTTTTTCGCCATTCGGCAAGGCCAGTGGAAACTCTGCCTTTCCGCCGGCAGTGGTGGTTGGTCTGCGCCCAGAGAAAACATCGCCAAACAACAAGGCCGGCCGCCCATGCAACTCTTCCACCTCGCCCAAGACCCCGGCGAACAAAACAACCTCCTCCAACAAGAACCGCAAAAAGCCCGCTCTCTCCTTCGGCTCTTGCAAAACTATGTCGACCAAGGCCGCAGCACGCCCGGCCCGGCCCTTCCCAACGACCGCAAAATAAAAATCCCCTCCCCGTGATTCGGAGCCGAACAAAAAACTCCGCTTCCAGAAAGATGAAAGCGAAGTTGCTCTTGGAACTGCGGAATGACTAGCCGGCAACAAAATAGGCGCAAGGGCGCAATCCCTACCAGTCCCCGCTGTTTGCCGGCGCAGAAACTAGCAACAGCTACGAAGTGGCGGCTTGGGCTTGCCGTTTCTTTTGCCAGCGATGAAAGAAGACAAAGCCGAGTGCAAACAAGCCGAAGACAAGGGCGTATTCTTCCGGTTCGGGGATGATGCCGCTATGTATCCGCAAAGTCACTCCACTGCTGGCAAAGTTCGGGTTCAATCCATCAAAGTTCCCCGCATTCTTGATGAAAAAATCCCCTATCGGCTTGTTTATTAACAACCCCGACCCCGTCCAAGAAGAAGGCTGCCCACTAAGAAGCCCATAGTTGAAGTTGCTGTTGACCCGAAAGCCAACTTCATCAACGACATTCGCATCGTTCATGAACATCCGATTAATCGTTCGGTTGACGGGCGTCGTGCCGATGGTGATGGTCGGCGTGTTCGTGGCGTTGGCGGCAAAGGTGATGTTCGTTCGGCCCCCGCCGGGAATCCTCTTCCTTACCGAGTCGATGTCGATGGTGTTGGTGCTGGAAAAGAGGGGAGAGAGCGTGATTTGCGCGTTGGAAGGCGGGTTGGCGTTGTAAATGTCGCTGGCGCTTTGCCAACCATCGGCGGAGCTGTGCGAAGTGGCGGAAGTGCGCAGAGTGGCGCCCGCGGCGACGGTGGAGCTGCCGCTAAAAATCCAGATGCTGTTGGTGGGGGTATCTTGGCTGGGATAGACGTCGATGATCAACTGCGCCTGACTTTGCTCTAAAGAAACCAAAGAGAGCGCCGACACTATCAACGCCGCTAGAAGAGCAAACTTATGCCCGATGCCCGATGCCCGATGCCCGATGCCCGATGCCCGATGCCCGATGCCCGAATTTTGACAAATTCGCCTTCCTACCGTTCAAATGTTTTTGTTCTTTCATAACAAAAAATAATAAAAAATAATCAAATCACCGTAAAAACAAACTGACTTTCCCACAAACGAATCCGCAATGCAACCTAATTCGCAATGCAATTTGAATAACAAATACGCTCTCATTCCCCTCGCGTCAAGCAGAAAATCACAAAAAAGAGGAAAAAATGAAGAAAAAATGAAGAAAAGTTCGTTGGAGATGACAAGAACGAGAGAAAAAGCGCTTTGCTGATGACGAGAATCCCTCCTTGCGGACAGCGGCCGCTGGCTGTTGCCTTCGTCCAAAAGCATGGTCAAAAGGAAATCCAAGAGGGAGAAAATCCTCCTTTGTCTTGCGCTTGGCGAAGAATGGCCTCTTTGTCGTTGCGGGGGAGGAAGTTTCGGGGATGC
This sequence comes from Limisphaerales bacterium, assembly GCA_965203425.1. Taxonomy (GTDB): domain Bacteria; phylum Verrucomicrobiota; class Verrucomicrobiia; order Limisphaerales; family AAA164-E04; genus UBA2970. Next base: position 3,748,458 of record OZ241891.1, read on the forward strand.
AAGTTTGGCTGGCTGGCTGGCCAGAGCAAAAAGAGGATTGTTTTGTTTGGAAGCGGAGACTTTGGAATTCAGAATGACACGGAAGCCACCGCCCAACAACGCATCCCCCCAAAAGCGCAATCCTCCGCCTTGCGGTCGGCAAAGAAAGGGCCGCTTTGCCGATGCGGGCAAGGGAGTTTTGTGAGGTGATGGCTAAGCGGTGCATGGATTCGAGATGCGGGATTAGCGAGCAGAGGGCGAGAGATTGTGCCGGAACTGTTTGCGATCTGCGCATTCTCAAGTTTTTGTTTGTTTTGTTGGCGGTTGGATGAGGGTTTTGAGACAGCTTAGTATCGGATTAGTCAAAAAGCAGCGGCTGGTATGGCGACGGGAAAGGAATTTTGCGGTGTTTTCTTCAAGACCTTTTCAAAGCGATGCTGTTAGCGGATCTCGTCCTTTTAGAATGGCAAAGTCTCGTTGACTTGCGCGGAGGCAAGGACTATACTCGGTTTTGTGTTGTCTGAAGGGTGCCAGTCAGCGAAGGAAAAGTTCATGGAGTTTATTGTTACCAAGGGGCTTCGGTTGACGACTCAAAGAAGGGCCATTATCGACACGGTTTTCAACACCGAAGAACACTTTACCGCCGAACAGTTGCTGGATTGGTCTCGCCGAAGAGATAAATCGGTTTCTCGGTCTACTGTTTATCGGACACTTCCTTTATTGACGGAGAGTGGGTTGGTTCGGGAGATAGATTTTGGCAAAGACTACAAGTTTTACGATCCAAACTACGCAAACCACCCTAATCACAACCACATTGTCTGCCAGGATTGCGAGCGCATTGTGGAATTTGAGAGCGAGAAAATCGAAAAACTGGAGGCAGAAATTACGCATAAGCTGGGATTCCGCCTCAAATCGCAACGAATCCAAATTACCGCCAACTGCGAAGAACTTAAGAAGTTGGGAAGCTGCCGCAATAAAGAATGCTCTTGACCAATCCCCGGTTCTTTGTCGATGCCCTCGTTGCGCGCTTGGCTGAGTCAAACTTCGAAAGGCAGATTTGAGACCGTGGCTTTGTAGCGGGAGATTCCGGATTGCGTTATGAGATGGAGAGACGTTCCCGGTTCCCAGAAGCCCCGTTTGACAAATGCTAACCCGATTGTTTGTTTTGCAACGTATGAGTACGTCGCGCTGGTCAAGAATCCGACGGCTTTTTGTTCGACGTTGAGGAGAGAGCCATTTATGCCGGAGAGATTGTCGGCGCGGGCGTCCAACATAATGCCGACGAGACGCCGATTGATTCTTCCGACGCTCCGGATGCGGTTGATCACTTCTTGGCCGATGTAGCAACCTTTGGAGTAGCTGATCGTTTGCTCTTCTCGGCCAAGTTCCGGCGCGAGAATAGCAGGGGACGTGTCGATGGGATGCCGGGGAATTCCCGCTTCGATTCGGAGGATTTCCATGCTGCTCCAACCGCAAAGGCCGCCGCCGAGGGATAAGGCGGAATCCAGCAAACGCGTTTGGAGTTTTTCCAAGGACTTCCGAGGGACGAAAACATCGTAACCGTCGCTTCCTGTGCGCGGATGCTTGGCGAGGTAGCATTCGCCGATGGCCGTGATGGTTTTGTGGAGGACGTCGTGCAGATTTTTCAGTTTGCTCGCAATGTCGACGTCCAGAGATTTTAAAAGCTGATTGGACAAGGGTCCTTGAATCGAGAGCATTCCAAAATGGGGAGCGGCGTCCGCAATGTCGACGTCGTCGGCAACCATGAATTTTTGAAAGCGCGCTGTGAGAGATTTGGCGGTTCCCGGCTCCAAATCTAGGAGAATTTCTTCAGGCAGGCGGTAAATAGAGGCGTCGCCTTGAAGGATTCCTTTGCGGTTGGTTATCAGCGTGTAACAGCCGGTGCCTTCGGCCAGCCTAGCGATGTCGTTGGTCACTTGGCCGTTTAGAAAGCGGTGACGATCTTCGCCCAGCAAGCAGATGCGTCCACGGGAAGACAAATCCAAAACGCCCACGCAATCTCGCAAGCGTTTTGCTTCGGCGCGCGTCGATCCGTAGTCCAGAATGATCTCGACGCCGTTCAGTTTGCCGAAGTTCGGCACGTTGTCTTGCTGTTTGTCTCGGCGGGGCATGATTGGTTTGATGCGATCCGTTTCTTTTTTGTGAATATTAAACGTTTAACAAAGGCAAGGCAACGGTGGATTGAGGCGATAAGGATCGTTCATTGGGAAATGAGGAAGCGGCTCTTTCGATTGTCATTTCGGTTTTTCTGCGGCTAGACTTCTTCGCCATGAGGTTTGAATCCCGAATTTTCTGTTTGGCTTTGTCCGCATGTTTGGGATCTGTTGCGTTTTGTTGCGGCGCCGCAGACGTTTCTTTGCCTGAGCCGTTCGCCGGGGAGATCGATTTTGGCCGGGACATTGCGCCGATTCTTGAGTCCAAGTGTGTGAAGTGCCATGGGAAGGGCAAAAAGAAAGGAGGGTTTAACTTGGACAGCCGGGAGAGGATTTTGCAGGCGGCGGATTCTGGCCCCGCAATTCAATTAGGGAATAGCGCAGAGAGCTATCTTGTGCAACTGGTAGCGGGAGTCGATCCGGACAACGTGATGCCGCAAAAGGGTTCACGGTTGACGGAAAAAGAAGTCGGCTTGATTCGGACGTGGATTGACCGGGGGTTGCCTTGGGAGGAAGGGATCCGTTTTTCCAAAAAGCCTTCTTTGAATCTTAAGCCCAATCGTCCCGCCATTCCGAGGAGGAAGAATGGCTTTACCCAAGGAAATCCCGTGGACGCGTTTATGTCGTCCTATTTTGAGAGGGAGGGGTTTGTTCCTCCTGATTCGGTGGATGACCGCATTTATGCCAGACGGGTTTATTTGGATGCCGTCGGGTTGCTTCCTTCTGTAGAAGAGTTGAAGGCGTTTGTTGCCGATCGCAGTTTTGACAAACGTCGGCGTTTAGTGGAGCGGCTGTTGGAAGACAGGCAGAACTATGCGGAACACTGGTTGACTTTTTGGAACGACTTGTTGAGGAACGACTATCGTGGAACCGGCTTTATCGACGGCGGGCGAAAGCAGATATCGGCTTGGCTGTATCAGGCGCTGGCAGACAACCTTCCCTACGACGTGTTTGTGCGAAACCTAATCACAGAAGCGCCCGGCGCCGAGGGATTCGTCAAAGGAATCATCTGGCGCGGCGTTGTCAACGCCAGCCAAACCCCCAACATGCAAGCCGCCCAAAATGTGAGCCAGGTTTTCCTAGGAGTGAATTTGAAGTGCGCTTCCTGCCACGACAGTTTCATCAACGATTGGAATCTGGAGGACGCCTACGGAATGGCTGGAATTTTTGCGGAGGAGCCGCTGGAAATATTTCAATGCGATAAACCCACCGGGAAAACTTCCCAAGCAAAATTCCTGCACCCTAATCTGGGAACAATGGACGCGAAAATGCCGCGCAAAGAGCGCATGAAGACATTGGCAACCATAATGACCAGCCGGGAGAACGGCCGTCTGAGCCGAACAATTGTCAACCGATTGTGGGCAAAGTTTTTTGGACGAGGCCTGGTGCAGACGCTGGACGACATGGAACAACCATCCTGGCATCCCGACCTGTTGGATTGGTTGGCGACGGACCTGGCGGATCATGCCTACGATTTGAAGCATACCATGTCTTTGTTGCTTACTTCTCAAACGTACCAACTGCCCTCTTTGCCCTCCCCAGAACGCATGGAAACCGCAGAAGTGTTTCGCGGGCCGCTGACGAGGCGGATGACGGCGGAGCAATTTGTAGACGCTTTGGGTTCGTTTACCGGCCGGCGCTTTCAAACTCCCGCCAACGACAAGATTGATTTGAGCGCCGGCCTCCCAACCGACCGCATCCATTTTCTGCGGGAAAAGACTCGCAAAGCCCGTTGGATTTCGGCGCAAACAAACGATGGCGAAAAAACAGAGACCGCATTCTTTCGAAAGCGCTTTCAAACGGACAGCCAAATAGCCGACGCCTACATTGCCGCCGCCGATTCGTTCCATTTATTCGTCAACGGAAAACTAGCGGGAAAAGGAAAGGGACGAACAAAAGTATTCCGGTTCGATCTTCAAAATTACCTTACGGCGGGATCGAATCTGATTGCGCTAAAAGCTACCCGTTCCGAAGAACAAACAAAGCCGTCGGCAGTATTCGCTTTGATTCGCCTGGCGCAGGACAAGCATGGCGAAGAGAAATTCCGATATCTAGGATCCAACAACACTTGGATTTGCCATACCGAATCTTCGCCCGGCTGGGAAAAGGAAAATTGGGAAACCGCAGAATGGGATCAAGCGGCAGAACTGGGCGGCGCTCGCAGCGGCCCGGCAAATATCGAGCCGCAGTTGCTCGCCAAAATCAGCGCCGCCGATCAACTCGGCGCAATCCGCGCTTCTTTGGCGACCTCGGATGCTTTGACTCGCGCTCTCGGGCGGCAGAACCGCGAGCAAGTAGTGACCGATCGCGCTTCCACTGCAACGACGCTCCAAGCTCTTGAATTGACAAACGGGAACACATTGGCGGAGAAACTTTCCGCCATCGCAAGCGATTTGATCGCCCAAAAAACGAGGCAACCCCAAAAAATAGTCGAACACCTGTTTTGGGTCGGCTTGGGACGAGCGCCTTCCCAATCCGAAACGAAAGCCTGCGCCGCCTTTTTCCGCGAAGGCCTTACTCAGAACACCGTCGAAGACTTTCTTTGGACCGTCATAATGTTGCCCGAATTTCAACTTGTCTTGTAAATCCATTCCTTTTTGCAAGCGAACAGCTCGTTGATTCCCCCCGCAGAGTTTTGTCTTCCGCAAAGCGCCAACCAGACTGTTCCCCGTTCCACTTGCCCGCTATTTTTGAAACGGAACATTTGCCGGGCGCTTTTGGATCAAAACGGAAAAAGATCGGCCAAAATGGTCTGGATGAACCAGAGATTGAAATTGGCGAATCTTTGACGGAGTGAGAACTTCTGCCAGCCTTCCAGCTTTTGAGAGATGGCGAAGGATGTCTGTCAAAAACTTTTCTTGAGGCTGAATGCCCACGGTTTCCAACCCCTTTGATTGGCCGGCTTCCAGAAGGGCGGTGTAATTTACGTGGCTGGTCAGGTCTTGTAGTCCTGGGTTTTCAAGCAAATTCGAGGTTTGTTGGTGTTGGGAGTAGGCTCGGAGGGTGCCTTGGCGCCGGCAAGGCGCGAAGAATTCGTGAGCTACAAGACCATAGTCAATCGTGAACAAATAGCCGGCGGCAAGCCGGGCAGCCGCTTGCTTCCACCAGTGCGAAGCCGCCACGCCAGCCTCCGTAGTAAATCCGTCCGGGAGATGTTCGGAAATCGCCTCAAAGAATTCTCCGCTCAGGCCGGCCTCCAGAGGAGAAAATGGCTCAGGCAGAATGCACCAATGCAAATTCTCCTCCTTCGCCGTCACTCCCCATCGCCGCCAAATTCGCTTGGCCGCGTCCCAACAAACGCGCTCTACAGGAAAGGCATCTAGCAATTCGTTAGAAAAAATGACGCCCGAAATGCTCCTTCGCGGGCATTCTTCCCAAGATCTCATCCACTCCACTTTGAAAGAATGCCGTTCTAGCCGGCGTTCCTGTCGGCGTCTCCGAGTTTCCGATGGCTCCACAATAAGATAGCTGACCTTTTCGTAAGTTTGCGGATGGCTTCTTTGGCAGTGGTCTAGAATATCGCAAGCCAGCAGGCCGTCATGCGCGCCGGCCTCAACCCAGAGCGGGGATTGGGCGCCTGGCTCTTGCGTCCACTGCCCCAATTGCTCGCTAAGAAGCGCGCCGAACAAATCGCCCACGCTCACGCTGGTGATGAAGTCGCCGGCTTTCCCAATTCGGCTTTGAGCCTCGTAATAACCATGCAGAGGATGATAAAGAGCGAGCTCCATAAATTGAGCCGCTGAGATTGGCCCTTGCCGAGCGATAGTCTCGATGATCATCGACTTCAATCTCCCTGCTTCGCTCTGCATCCTTTTTCGCATTCCTTAATCGATTCGGCGCTCCCCAAGCCAAAGCATCCTTCTATGCAAAGGAGAGTCAACAGCGACTTTTTGTTTGCGGACAAAAACAAAGCGAACCGGTTTTGGCGGCAACGCAGACCATTTTGGCAAAAGAAAAGCGCGATAAAATTCGGGAAGAGAGGACTGGACGACGAAAAAGCTAAAATAACAAGGGAAAACGGCCTCAAAAAAAATTGAAGAAAATCGAAAAAAAGTATTGCCAAAGCATTGGGAATTTGATTTAAAAGTCTCTGTCGATGAAATGGCTCCGAGAAAATCGAGGAAAAGAGGTTGACAAAGGGGTTATTTTTGTCGATATTGATAGCGCACACGATAATCAGAAAATAGACATAAGCAGCAAATGAGAACAAAAACGTTACTTATCGCGGCTGTGGTGGGTGCAGTGAGCATGGCTACTGCCTTGGCACAGGAAGTAACCTCGGTGAACGCCGTTGGTTACGTGAACAAAGAACTGGCTCCTGGATTCAACTTGATCTCGAATCCACTGAGCAACGGAAACAACGCGCTCGCCGAAGTGATTCCCAGTCCTCCGAATGGATCGCAAGTCTTCCTATTCCAAAACGGACAGTGGGTGTCGTCCTCTTTCAGCAGTCTTGTGGGAGGTTGGGCAACGCCTCTGAATCTTCCGGTCGGCGTTGGATTCTTCTTCAACAACACAGGCAGCGAGGCCGTCACGGTCACGTTTGTCGGAGAGGTGTTGCAGGGAGACGATACCAACAAGACGGTTCCGGCGGGTTTGAGCATCCAAGGATCCTTGGTGCCCCAGGCAGGTGCATTGACGACTGACCTTCAATTTCCGGGAGGAAACGGCGACGTCGTCTATTCGTGGGTCAACGGCGCTTGGACTACGGCATCATTCAATGCCCTTGTAGGTGGATGGAATCCAGAACCCAACTTGGCTGTCGGCGGCTCCGTTTTCGTTGACAAAGCTGAGGAAGCTCAATGGGATCGGAATTTCACAATCAACTAACTTTTCAACTCGAAACAAACAACGAAACTAGATACACTTAACGACATGAAGAAACTACTGTTTGCTACATTTTGTGTTGCGGTTGCTTTGAGTGCCAATGCTCAAGGGACTCTCAACTTTAACAACATTGCGTCTGAGGAGCAGGTGAGCGGACCTGATGGGGTTCTTGGGGAAGGCTTTACGGCTCAATTGCAATTGGCGGATGGAACCAATGTCGGGGATCCGGCAAATTTCATCGTCGGCCCAGCCGGTCCCACCGGTCTTTTCAATGGAGGCGTTCGCACCATTGCAGGAGTTGATGGGCCCGGCCCTGTGGACTTGCAGGTTTTCGTCACCAATGCGGATGGAAGCCTCTTTGGGACGTCGAGTGTTTTCTCCCAACCGTTGGGAGGACATGGAACGCCTGCAGCTACCCCCGGCGCCCTTGCGATGCAATCATTCACCGTGGTTCCTGAGCCTTCCACGATTCTGTTGGCGATTCTTGGGGGCGGAGCGTTGTTGATGTTGCGTCGACGCAAGTAACGCGACTTCCAATTGGTTTCCGGTTCGGCCGTCCTTTTTGAAGGGCGGTCTTTTTTTATTTTCTGCGAGTAGTTGACGAAAGCCGGCTAATCAATGTAAATTTGCCTTTTCCGAGGCGCGTTCGTCTATCGGTCCAGGACACGGCCCTCTCAAGGCCGAGAGACGGGTTCGATTCCCGTACGCGCTGCCATTTTGCTCCGTTGAGATGACGCCGTTTCAGATTATATTCAATCCTTTGAGCGCCAAAGAGCTTGCCGGGATGCCCAAGAACCTTCAGTTGAGCATTATGGGAGAGTTTCGAGGTTTTCCTCAAGATATGCGGTCGGTAGATATGGATCGCTTTGGGAAGCTCGAACGAAACGGAAAAAAACTGTACCGCTACCGCTTGGGTGATTATCGGGTTTATTTTGAACGAAACGAGCTTGGAATTGTGATTCATCGGATTTTGAACCGAAATACGCTCAAGGATTTTTTGTTTCGATCCAGCTTGCCTACGGGAGAAGATGAAGCATTAGAGCAAAACCCGAAATTCTGGGATTTAATAGAGGCCAAAAAGTTGCGAAAAATTTCCCGGCCGGGAAGAAAATCGTTGCGGGATGATTCCAGGAAGCGGTGAAAACTCCCTTCGCGCTTCTTTTAGGATTGCGCCATCCAAAACGGAGTTGCGCGAGGGAAATTCTGGGAAAGTCACTTGAGTTCTTCTCCCAACTCCACGTTCCAATAAGCAACGTCCAGAAAATGCTTCCAGCTGGAGTGGTTGTGCGTCTTGAGGTTGACTTGCATAAAGGGGCGCCATTTGGGTTGCGTTGGCTTTCGGATCAGTTTCATGTTGGCTTCCCGCGGCGTTCGATTCGCTTTTTTTGCATTGCAGGGGATGCAGGAGCAGACGATGTTTTCCCAATGAGTCATCCCGCCTTTTTCGCGGGGGACGACGTGGTCTAAGTTTAAATCTTTTCGTTCGAAAACCGCGCCGCAATACTGGCAGGTGTTTTTATCTCGCTCGAAGATGTTGTGTCGGGTGAATTTGACTTCTTTTTTCGGAAATCGGTCAAACATAACGAGAAGAATCACTTGCGGGATGCGGATGCGAAAAGAGACGGTGTGGATGTGGTTTTCTTTTGTCTTTTGTTGGGAAAACGAGCGCCACTGGCTGAAGTCAAAGGTTTGGAAACTTCCTTCCGCATCTTGATAAACCACTTGAGCGCGGCCTTCAAAAAGCAAAGCCAACGCTCGTTTGGCAGTGCAAATGTTGACCGCTTGCCACAATCGGTTCAACACCAACACTGGACTTTGTAGTAAGACCGAAGACATCGTTGGACTGCAATGATCGAAATGATTATCACAAACGGCAAAGATTCGCAAATGAAACGATTGTAAAGATTGGGCGACAAAAATTTCTCGCTTTTGGCTTTCTTAACTTATAGTCTCCGGAAGTCTTACGGATTGGAATCCTCAATTGATTTGGGAAAATGAAAGATCGTTTTCGAAAATTGCTGTTTGTCCTTCTGTTGATGTTCGGTGCCTCTGGAAAGGCTTCGGAAGTCGGCGAGGAGTATGTGTCTATTTACAGACTGATTAACAAGGGAGACGAAATGCTGGATGCCGGTCTCCGAAGCGAGGCGGCGGAATTCTACAATGACGCTCGCCAAAATCTGGTTGCTCTCAGGGACAACTACCCGTCTTGGAACCGCCAAGTTATCCATTTTCGGCTCAAATACCTAGATGAAAAACTGGCGAACCTGCCGCCAGTAGATGATTTCTCTCCGATCTTGCCCATTGTCGATGATGGCGATTCGGCTTCTGAATCAGAGGGCGTTTCGTCCTCGGATCTAGACAAGCAAACAAAACTGCTTGAAGGGCAGTTAGCGGCCGCCAACGAACAATTGCGTCAACTGACGGCAGATAACGCTTTGTTGTTGTCAAAATTGAGAGAGGCCATGTCTGCCCGCCCGGCGGATTTGAATCCGGACGAATTCCAAAAAGCCAAAACCAAGATACTGGAACTGGAGAAGGAGAAAGAACTTATCGAAGTACATTTGCAAAAGGCAACTGAATCCAACGCCAAGAGCAGGCAACCGGCGGAGGAATCATTGACGATTTCCCACTCCGACTTGATGGAGAGGATAAAGCGACTGCAGAGCGAGAATGAAATTCTCAAACAGAGCGCCAGTCAATTTATTCAAGAATCCGAAGACGCATCCATCGCCTCGCTGAAAAGACAGAACCAGTCGCTTTTGCAAGAAAGAGAAAAGCTGCGGCAACAATTGGCGGATGCCGAATCTGCAAACAAAAGAGACTGGACGCAAAGCAAGCCGGCTCCGTCCCCTTCGCCAAGCGGCAGGGATTCAGAGCAAACAATTCAGGAGTTAGAAAAGGAAAATGGCGATCTTCGCGTTGCTAATGAAGCGCTGATGCAAGAGAATGCCATCTTAAAAAAAGCTGCCGCAAAAACGGTTTCCTCCGCCGATCTAGATGTTTCCGTGTTCGAGGCGCGGATTCAATCTCTGGAAAAAGAGAAGAATGATCTTCAGGCACAACTGACCAAGTCTCGCCGAGCGCAACCTCGAGAAAAACGAAGATGGTTGCCGAGAATCGGCCGCCGAGTGCCTCAAGAAGTCAGTTTTTTAGAAGCCCGACTTGCCGTCTTTGAAGCGGAAAAGGAGCCTTATACCGCAGAAGAGCTGGCGTTGCTTGGCGACGATTGGGATGTTGCGTCCGGTTCGGAAAAAGCGGCCCCAATCTCGATTAAGAACGAGCAGATTTCACCGGAGCTGGTGCAGTTAGAGTCCTCCGCTCGCACCGCGGCTCGAGAAGGGCGGTTTGACGAAGCCGAGAGCCAGTTTCGCGAGCTTCTCCAATTAGTTCCTAATCATGCGCCGAGCTTAGCCAGCTTGGCCTTGACGCAGATGAAGCAACGGAAATTCGAGGAAGCGCAAACCAACTTGGAGACGTCTCTTGAGTTATCTCCCGAAAATTCGTACGCCTTGTTTCTCATGGGGCTTTTGAAAGTCAGCCTGGAACGTTATGACGATGCCGTGACGTTTCTCAGCCGGGCAACGGTTCTGGATCCAGACGATGCCGAAGCCCAAAACTATTTAGGAGTGGCCTTGGCCGAAGTGGGGCATCGCAATCCGGCGGAAACAGCCTTGCGAAAAGCCATTCGACTGCGGCCGCAATACACGGATGCGCACATCAACCTGGCCATTGTTTACGCCTCGCAGAGTCCGCCGTTCAAAGCATTGGCCAAGCATCACTACCAGAAAGCGATTAACGCCGGGCATCCTCCAGTCCCCCGGATTGAACAATTGTTGAACCAAAACTGAGCCGAAGTCGGGTTATTTGCCTTGGCCAACCGCATAGGTCTTTGGCATCGAATCCGGGATTCCTTTTGCAAGTCAGGTTGTGAAACAGGCGATGGAAGAGCTGCTCGTCTCTACAAGCGGGCGAGGATTTTACGAAATCACCGACGAGGTGAGGCGTTGTTTGTCATTGCATAAATTCTCCTTAGGATTTATTGCTCTTCACGTTCAGCACACTTCGGCGTCTTTGCTCATTCAAGAAAATGCGGATCCGGAAGTGCGTCACGATCTGGAGAGGTTTTTTGCCCGGCTTTGTCCGGATGGGGATCGATTATTCCGGCACACTTGCGAGGGGCCGGACGACATGCCGGCTCATGTTCGGTCGGCGCTTACTTGCGTCAATGCGACGATTCCCGTCAAAGAGGGAATGCTTGCGCTGGGGACTTGGCAGGGCGTTTATCTTTGGGAGCATCGCATCCGCGCCCATCGTCGCCGCATCCTTGTTTATCTCTGCGGAGAGTAGCTGATGCTTTTATAGAGGATATGCAAACGGAGCGTCGGTAAACTTTGTGAATCTTCTAGCCTCTCAGTTCAGCGATCCTTTGGAGAATTTAGTTTGCGACGAAGTGTTGCTGGATTTATGCGACTCCGGCACCGTCGAATCGGCTCTCCGTTTTTGGGAATCCCAGGAGTATTTTGTCGTGTTGGGTTATGGAAACAACTTGGAGGCCGAAGTGAACCGCGCCGCTTGTCTTCGGCGAGGAACTCCGGTATTTCGCCGATGCTCTGGCGGTGGTGCAGTGCTTCAAGGAAAGGGTTGCCTCAACTATTCTCTGGTGATCTCTTTGACGGCGCATCAGGCTTTGTCGACGGTGGACGGAGCCAACGAGTTCGTTATGCAACGGCATCGCAAGGTGATGGAAAAGTTGATTGCGGCGCCGGTGTTCGTTCAAGGGCATACCGACCTCGTTGCCGACGATTGCAAGTTTTCCGGGAATGCGCAGCGGCGGAGGAAGTCCGGCCTGCTCTTTCACGGCACTTTTTTGATTGATTTCGAGATTCCGCTGATGGACAGACTCTTGTTGATTCCCTCCCGCGAGCCAAGTTACCGATTGGGACGTTCCCATTCCCGTTTCACCCGAAATCTGCGCTTGTCCCGCGAGCAAGTCGTGGCTGCGCTGCGTGAGCATTGGGAGGCGGAAGAAGAGTTGGAATCCTTTGACTTTGCCGCCGTGAGATCGATTGCTTTGGCGCGACGCGGCGAGAGGCGATGGTGTTGCCTGTAGAAAGTTATGCGAATTGCTCGCCGAAGAGTTGTTTCATAACAATGCGTCCTTGCTTGATAACAACTAGAAAACTGGCTGCCGGCCTTGCGCGTTTGCTTTCCGGAGGCGCGCTTTTGGCTTGGGGGTGGATTTCGGTTTGTTCAGAGCCGGTCATTTCCGAGTTCCTTGCATCGAATACAACGGGATACAGAGATGACGACGGCGACCGAAGCGATTGGATTGAACTGCACAATCCCGATTCGATGGATATTAATCTTGCGGGTTGGTTCCTTACTGACGATCGAGAAAACCTGCAAAAGTGGAGTTTCCCTTCCACATCCTTGGGCGCCAATCAGTATAGACTTGTCTTTGCTTCGGGGAAAAATCGATCTCAACCGGGGTCGCCTTTGCACACAAACTTCCGATTGCGTTCAGAGGGAGAGTATTTGGCTTTGGTAAATCCGCAGGCGGAAGTCGTCTTCGAGTTTGCCCCTCAATATCCGAAGCAATTTCCCAATGTATCCTATGGGGAACAGGCGAATTGGGAAACCGCGACGTCTAAGGGATTTATGTTCTTTCCTTCCCCAAGGATGCCCAATCATATGGCGGTTCGAAGTGTGTTGGAGGCACCGGTATTTTCGGTTTCCAGCCGGCTTTTTGTCGGTAATTTGGAAGTGCGTCTCGCCAAACCGAACTCCGCGCCCGAAGACGCCGTCATCCAATACACCTTCGACGGCAAGTTTCCCGGCAAGGACTCGCCTCTGTATGTCCAGCCTCTAATTCTGGATCAAACGACCCAACTGCGCGCCCGATTGTTAGGAACCGACGGAAGCGCAAGCCCAGTAGTCGGCGAGTCTTACATTCAGTTGCATCGGGAAACAGCCGGATTCACTTCGGATTTACCTTTGATCGTCTTAGAGAATTTTCAGGGCGGGAGGCCGCCGCAAAACGCCTTTCAAACCGGTTTCATGGCCGTGATGGAAAGAGGATACAACGGCCGATCCGCCTTGTCGGAAACGCCAAAAATATCCACGAGAGTGGGGCTGAAGGTGCGAGGATCCAGCACGGCCGGCCGGCCCAAACCATCCCTCTCCCTAGAAGCGCGCGATGCTTATGATCAAGGCCGCGGCATTGCCCCGCTTGGCCTGCCCCGGGATGCCGATTGGGTGCTTTGGGGGCCTTACAACTTTGATTTGACGCTAATGCACAACCCTTTCATTTACGAGTTGAGCAATCAGATCGGACGCTACGCGCCGCGAACCCGCTTCGTGGAAGTGTTTTTCAATATGGGCGGAGGCCCCCTTCGATCCAACGACTACTTTGGAGTTTATGCGCTAACGGAGAAAATCAAACGCGACGGAGATCGCGTGGATTTGAACGAACTGTTCCCCGAACACGATCGCGCGCCGAATGTTACCGGAGGATACTTGCTCAAAATCGACCGCGCAGACCCCGGCGATTCGGGATTCCGAGCAGCCGGGCAGACTTTGCGCTACGTCTATCCCAAAGAAGAAATCATCGAACAGCCTGACCGAAAAGCCCAAAAGGATTATCTAAATCAATTCTTTGCCGCAATGGAGAGGTCTTTGAATAGGAGGAATCTTCGAGACCCACAACGCGGCTACGCCCAGTTCATCGACGTCGGCGCCGCCGTTGACCACCACTTGCTCAACGTTCTAGCCTTAAACGTCGATGCCTTTCGGCTGAGTGGATACATGTCTTTGCCTCGAAACGGCAAACTGACGTTCGGGCCAATTTGGGATTTTGACCGAGCATTGGGCTCCACAGACGGCCGCGACGCCTTCCCAAGCGCTTGGCGTGGGAACGCCCAAGGAGGAACCGACTTTTTCAATTATCCTTGGTGGAAGCGAATGTTTCAGGACGTTGACTTTTTTCAAAAGTACATCGACCGCTTTCAGGAACTGCGGCGGCAACAATTCAGCGACTCGCACATCAACCAAATCATTGATCAAATGGCGGATGAGTTGCGCGAAGCCCAAGCGCGAAACCTGGACCGTTGGAGACAAAATCCCCGCAGACGCTACGGACGCAGCTACCAAGGCGAAGTGGATCACATGAAGGACTGGTTGGCCGAGAGAATTCAGTTCATGGAAAGCCAGTTTGTCGATCCTCCGATCTTTAGATTTAGAGCCGCAGGCCGTTCGGATCCGGGCAATTCGCTTCGTTTGACATCTCCCGAAGGCGGAGACATCTATTATACGCTTGACGGGAGCGATCCTCGCAAATCGGGCGGCGACGTTTCCCCGTCGGCGCAAAAATACTCAAGCCCCATCACATTGACCGAAAGCGCGAAAGTGACTGCCCGAGTGCGAAATCAGGAACACAAAAGCCTAACGGGAGCCAACAATCCACCGCTTTCCAGCCAATGGTCGGGACCAGTTTCCGCGCTTTACTCTTTGGATAAACGCCCGCAACCCGGAGACCTGCGCATTGCGGAACTGCACTACAACCCTCTGCCTCCAAATGCCAAAGAATTGGAATTGCGCCCAAACTTGCGCGCCAGAGACTTTGAGTTTTTTCAGCTGCAAAATCTAACAAGCCAACGATTGGAATTGGCCGGCTTACAAATCACCGAAGGCGTTTTCTTTGCCTTCCCCTCAGATGATTCCAACGTTTTGGCTCCCGGAAAAAGCGCGGTTCTGGTTGGAAATCAAGAGGCATTTGCGATTCGCTACAGCTTTGTGGACGCACTGATAGTGCAATATCAAGGCGCGCTCGATGACGATGCGGATGAGATACGAGTTGTTGGGGCGGACGGCATCGAGTTGATTCGGGCAGCTTATAGCGATGAACGGTATCCGGCAACCGACGGCCACGGCTTCAGTTTGGAACCTTTAGCAACGGCAAATCCTCAGATGACGGGCGATTCGGATTGGGCAGTTGGCTCTCAAATAGGGGGCAGTCCCGGAATGCCGAATTCTTTTGGGACAATTCAGTTTGCAGTTCGCGTCAACGAAGTGCTTAACAACTCTGATCCTCCGGAAGTGGACGCGGTTGAACTGGCGAATTATGGCAACGAAACCACATCCATCGGAGGCTGGTACTTGACGGACGATCTACGAGTTCCGCGTAAATATCGCATTCCGGCGGGAACGACAATGGAGCCAGGAAGTTTCTTGGTTTTGGATGAAACCGACTTTGGCCAATCCACCGAAGAGAACGTCGGTTTTCGATTCCGTGCGCTTGGCGAAGAAGTCTATTTGTTTGCCGCTTCCAACGGTGAGTTGCAAGGCTATGCCGATGGATTTCGTTTTCGCGCGATTCCGCCGGGAAAAACCCAAGGTCCTTGGATGGGAACGGACGGGAAACGCCATATCGTGGCCTTCCAATCGCCAACTTTGGGCACCGCCAACTCCGAGCCTTCGATAGGGCCGATAGTGATCTCAGAAATTTTTGCCGCGCCGCAAAGAGAGCCAACCACCGCAACAGAATCCGATTTCGAGTTTGTGGAAATCGTCAATATCCATTCCTCCGCCATAGCCTTGTGCGATTTGGAAAACCGCGATGTCGGATGGCGATTCCAAGGCGGCATTCGTTTTGATTTTCCTGCCGAATGGGTTTTAGAACCCGGAGAGCGTTTGTTGATAACGCCCTTCGACCCCAATGCGAAAAGGAGGCAGTTGGCCGCATTCCGAAAACGTTGGGGAATTTCCAATTCCGTCAAAGTGGCGGGGCCGTTTCTCGGACGACTGGAAAATTCCGGCGATTCCATTCTATTGGAGCGACCGGATTTCCAATTGTCCCCAGAGGCAACCGAAGATGGCGAAATTCCCTTCGTGCTGGTGGACTTTGTCGATTATCTAGTTTCCAATCCTTGGCCGATGCCGGCTTCCACCAACCAATCCCTGCAACGAATTGAAAACAACCAGTTTGGCGGAGATCCTTCCAATTGGTTTTATGATTCTCCAACGCCGGGCAAACCGCGAAAGAATCGCGCGCCATCCATTCTTTCCATTTCCATAGAAAACGACGGCGTTCGGCTGGAAATTGCTTTAAACAGCGCAGGCAAGTATTCCGTGCAACGAACCGCTCAACTAAACGGCCAATGGGAAGAAATGCAACAGATTGTTATAGAATCGGAAACCAGTTCGACGGTCGAAATAAAAGACCCATTCCCACAGATTAGCCAACAGTTCTACCGCGTGGTTTTGTTGCCCTGAAAAATCAATTCAATTTGTCCGCTCCCCTTTCCCGTTCCTCAGGCCGGCAAAGCCTCCCCAATCCATAGGAAGAATAGAAACAATCCCACAACAAAAAACCGCCGAGAAACCAATCTCGACGGTTGAAACCAAGCGAAAACTCAAGCGACGTTCAAAAATCCCCAGACACCACCGGTAAAAATTCATCCTCTTCATCATAACCGTAAAGAGGCGCCCAATTGTCAGCATCATAACGTTGCATGGACTCCAACGGCCAACGATTCCGATGATGCCAACGATCCCAAACAGCAGACACAGGCAACGTCCAATCCCGAAGACTCCCATGCTCCACATGACCGTCGAAAAAAGCCACGTTCGCCCGCCCAGAATGCCGCCGACTAATTGAGAAAGAGTACTTGGTGCCACGCCATGGAATTTGACTAAACGCATGCGGCGCCCACGGAGGAACAATAGCCACATTATCGCCATCAAAAAATTGCCAACCATAACGGTCTCCATAAGCCACAGCATCCGCCGGCGAGAAAATCTCAGGGACTTTGCGAACAGCAAAATCCGTTAAACCTTGATTCTTTGACGGTTCGACTCCCGGACGAAGACGATCCGAAAGAAAGACATGACCATTCACGCCATAAGAAAAATTGAAAACAAACGATTTCCACCGCCATCTTGGATAATCCTCCGCACGAGAAACCATCTTCGATAACTTCGGCCAATTCGCCGAGCATTGAAAAACGTTCGTATCCTTGCCGAGATAATCCGCCCACAAAAACCGATGCCATGGAACAGGATGCCTTGGAAAATCATAACCCGGCCCCCAACGCCCAGACTCCCAACGAATCTCCAAAATAGGAGGCAAATCATCCTCATGATCATCCGCAAACATATGAGAAGCCAATGCAATTTGCCGAAGGTTATTCGCGCAATCAATCCGCTTGGCCGCCGCTTTTGCCTTGCCCAAAGCAGGAAGAAGCAAAGACGCCAAGATGCCGATAATGGCAATCACCACCAACAACTCGATCAACGTAAAAGCCCGGTCTCCGCTTGTTTTCATATTCCTAAAAATAGCAGAAACCGGGCCAATCCATAACCAAGAAAACAAAAACCCGCTAATCGGAAGAGCCAGAAGAAGACGTGTCCCAAGAACAACGCCAACCAATAGACGGCGAAGGATCAAATTCATAAGAACAACTCCCCTCATAATCAAAACGTGGAGAGCCATGATCGCCATGATACCGCCAGCCGTTGTACTTCGGCCAAACAGGAGCATTCAAACCAACCCATTCCCAACAGCCTTGGGTATACCCGTATTTCAACAACGAAGAAAGCCCAGGCTCATAATCAACCTCGCAATAATACTGAGACAATTCAAAAGGAAGACCGGAAGAAGAATTGTCGAGATAAACGAGAGCCGCCTCTTGATAGCTGTAAAAATGAACGGTAGCAACATTACTCCCCCGAACCCATTCACCATCCTGATAACTCCCCTTGTAGATAGAACAGCCATAACCGTACCACCAATCCCAAGGAATGGTATGATCCCAATAGAATTTGTCGTACGAGATAGCCTGCTCACCACCGCCCGAAACGAAAGTACTCCTGTCTTCACGAGTAAATTCCCGACGAGGCCCCCTCCAATCCCAAACGGTCACCCTTTTAAGGCCAGACCAAACGACCTCGTACGTTTGCCCAGACTTGCTTTTGAACTGGATATCCATCCCAACGTAGCCGTCAGACGTCCAACCCCCGCCGCTCGTCTTATGAAAGCAAACGTCGAAAACAGGCGGATTGCAAGCGGCTTGAACGTCGCCAGTTAAACCAACGAGCAAACCGATCCCGACGACAACAGCAGCCGCCGATTGGAAGAAAGCGAAGACTTGACCGCCGCGGACGCCCTCCTTTTGCGTCAGGGGGGAAAGAAGGTTTTGGACGAAGGAAACGATGCATTTGGCTTTGGGCGCAAAGAGCAAGTACCAAGGCGTTTTCTTGGCTTTCATTTCCAGGACATTCTCGACGGTTCCGTTGGATTCGTCAAGCCGATGGTTCAAAACAGGAATATTTTCCATAAGCTGCTACTTTCAACTAGTGACTTTAATTCCGCAATTCAGGTCGAATGAAAGAAGCAAGGCGGGCAAAACGCAACCTTTCCCGCCCGTTCGCCGAAGCAAACAGGAAAGAAACCGGACGTCTTTCCCGACAAAATCCATATTCAAACTGTGATATTTAGCAGGGAGACCCGATGGCGAATCCTCCCCGCCTCACTTCTTTCAAACGTAAGAAAATCAAAAATCCAGCTGGAGCGCAAGCTTTTTTTTCGAGAAATCTCAACTTTTTTTGAGTTTTTTTTCTGCGGAATGGCGGGCGCAGGCAAATTTCGGGGTTTTGGGGCAGTTGGTCGATTCCAAAAGCCATCTGAGACGGCTTAGTCTCGGTTCTGGCGATGGAAAAGGGCTTCGGCCGCGTCTTCTTCCCTTGGGAGAGGATTGTTGGGATTTGGCTCGGTTGTTCAAGGGGAATTGCTTGGATTCCAATTCCTTGACGGCTCTTCGCTCGATTCTTTTGATTAGGGATGCGTTGGGATGTCCGGCGTCGATGGATTATTGATGGCGGCGGCTTGGCGCGTCAGTTCGTCGGCAACGGCTTGGGCTTCGCTTTGGATGGAGGCAAGCAATGGGGCGGCTTGTTCCCAAGGATTCGGTTGTGTGAGGCGGTGTTCGAGTTGGCGGCAGTAAGCGGCCAGTTGCCGAGCGCCGACGTTGCTTGCGCTTCCTTTGAATGTGTGGGCGGTTTTTTCCATTTTTTCCTGATTTTGGGAAGACAGGGATTCTTGGAGTTGCGCCAAGCGTCGGGGCACTTCTTGTTGGAATAGTTGGGCAATTTCGGCGAGAGGGTGTTTTTGGGATTGGGGATAGGGTTTTTGAAAGTTGGCGAGGACTTTGGGGTCGAGTCGAATCAGTTTGGTTGCATCTTCGGGAGGAGACGCTGGGGAAATTGGGTCGTTCGTTTTGGAAAGCACCGCTTCTAGGTCTGAGAGCATAACGGGTTTGGGAATGTAGTCGTCCATGCCGGCGTCCAAGCATTTTTGGCGGTCGTCTTCCATTGCGTTGGCGGTCATGGCGATGATTCTGGTTCTTTTTGCGCCGGGTGTTTTGGCTTCGTTTTCGCGGATGCGTTTGGCGGTTTGGTAGCCGTCCAGTTCGGGCATTTGGCAGTCCATGAATATGATGGGGAAGGAAGTTTGGGCAAGAAGGGCGAGGGCTTCGAGTCCGTTGTTGGCGATGACGGCTTCGTAGCCGAGTTGCTTGAGTGTGTGGAAGGCGACGGTTTGGTTAATTTTGTCGTCTTCCACGATGAGGATGCTGAGGTCTTTAGGGGCGGGTTGGGAAAGGGGCAAGGCGTGAGCGGTTGACGGGTTGGGTGTGGGAGGATTTTCGGCTTTGTCTGCATGCTTTTTCGGTTCGAGGCTGGCGAGGAGTTGTTTTCGTTGGACGGGTTTAGCAAGCAGGGAGTGGACGCCGCATTCGTCCAGTCGGCGGCTGGAAATCTTTTTTCCAACGGGCGTGAGGAGAAGTTTTCGGATGTGCTGCCCTCCCGGCATGGAGTGAGCGGTTGCGCACAGCTTGAGTCCGCGGTTTGCGGAGATATTCGAATCGACGATCAAGCAGTTTATCGGAGTTTGTTTTTCGGCGCGGTTTTTCTTCAGGATTCGGCTTGCTTGGGCGGCGGAGTGAGCCACGGACAGATGGATGCGATGCGGCGAGAGGATTTGCCGAATGGAACGGCAAAGAGTTTGGTTGTTCTCGACAAGAAGAATGCGCAAGCCGTCTAGACGGTCGGTCTGGTGTGAAGTCGCGTTCGGCGCTTTGCGGATCGGTTCGAAGGACAGGGTAAACCAGAATTGCGAGCCGGCGCCCAATTCGCTCTTGAGTTGCAGGCGTCCTCCCATGTGTTCGATGAGTTGGCGGCTGATGGCTAGGCCGAGTCCGGTGCCGCCGAATTTTCGGGTAGTGGACTCGTCTGCTTGGGCGAAGGCTTTGAAGATGCGGCGTTGTGCTTCCGGCGCGATGCCGACGCCCGTGTCCGCAATCTGGAAACGCAGGCGGGGTTTCCCTTGTTTGGCTCGCAGGAGGCGCAGGGCGATGTTGACTTCGCCTTTGTCGGTGAATTTGACGGCGTTGCCCGCCAGATTGTTGAGGATTTGGCGGAGGCGGTCGGCGTCGCCGAATAGCCGCGGAGGCGTTGCTGGATCGATGGAGAGGATGAGTTCAACGCCTTTTTTTTGGGCGGTTCCGGCCAGAAGTTCGGCCACGTTTTCGGCTAACTCAGCGGGATCGAATTCGACGTTTTGCAGTTGAAGGTTGCCGGATTCGATTTTGGAGAAGTCCAGGATGTTGTTGATGAGCCGAAGGAGGGTAAGGCCGCTTTGTTGGATCGTGTCGGCAAAGTGCCTTTGCTCTTCGTTCAACGGAGTGCGGCGAAGGATGCCAGCCATGCCAATGATTCCATTCAGGGGAGTGCGGAGTTCGTGGCTGATGTTGGCAAGGAAGATGGATTTTATGCGGGCGGCTTCCAGCGCGGCATCGCGGGCGGCTTGAAGGGCGGATTGGGCTCGTTTGCGCTGTGTGATGTCTTCGACGACGCCTTCGTAGTATTGGAGGCTTCCGTCCGGGCCGCAAACAGCGCGGGCGGTTTCGGCAATCCAGATTGTGCTTCCATCGCGCCGATAGATTTGGGACTCGAATTCGTGAACTTCGCCTTTTTGTTCCATGAGCTGCTGAAATTTTCGGCGACGTTTGGGATCGACGTAAAGTTGTTTGCCGATGTCGGTGAGGTTTTGGAGGAGGTCTTGGGCGGAGGAATAGCCGTAAATGCGGGCTAATGCGGGGTTGGCTTCGAGGTATCGTCCATCCGGAGTGCTTTGGAAGATGCCTTCGACGGCTTTTTCGAAGATGTCCCGGTATTTTTGCTGCGCCTTTTCCAGTTGTTGCCTTGTGCGGACAAGGGAAGTGATGTCTCGGGAAACGCCAAAAGTGCCGATAACCTCGCCGCTTACGCTGCGGAAGGGCATTTTGCTGGTCAGCATCCAGCTCTCGCCCCCATCTAGAAGAATTTCTTTCTCCACTTTGCCGACCAGGGGTTTGCCGGTGCGCAAAATGGCTTGCTCGTCCGCAAATGCCGACCGGGCGTGCTGTTCAGAAAAGAAGTCGAAGTCCGTCTTGCCAATGGCCTCTTGAGGAGATTGTAGGCCGAGTCGGTCGGCCAGTTCCTTGCTACAAGCGATGAAGCGGGAGTCAAGGTCTTTGAAGTAAACGTGGTCGGGAATGGAATCGAGCAAAGATCGGAGAAGGTCTCGCTCAAAGGCAAGTCGTTTCTCCATTTTGCGCTGTTGAGTGATGTCCCAGAAAATGACTTGAATGCCGAGCGTGTCGCCGTCCGCATCGCGAACGGGAGTCTTGAGAACGCGCACATGCCTCTGCTCCGAAGGGCGAGGCTGATGCTCTTCGACCGTTTCCAGCGGTTGACCGGTCTGGACAACGCGCCGATCATCGCTCTGATACTTTTCCGCCAGTGCCGCAGGGAAGAAGTCAAAGTCGGTCTTGCCAATAACTTGATCGAGGGATTTGCCCAAAGCGCGGCAAAAATTTTGATTGGCAAAGATAAACCGGCCTTTGAGGTCTTTGCGCAAAACGTTCTGCGGCAGGCTTTCTAGCAAAGAGCGATGGAAGGCTTCGGCCTTGTCGAAGGCCTCTCGCAACTCACCAAGTTCCTGCCGAGCGCGGGTGAGCTCGGCAACGGCGTCGGCTTTGTAGAAAGCCACCTTCTCTTCGGCGGACGAAGCAAATGTTTCCGGCGATTTCACAACAGCCACTATTCCTTCATTTCTCAAAAAACACACCTAAAACCAACCTAAAAAACCGCGTCGCAACCAACTGAACCATCACTAAGCCGTCACTAAATCACTCCAAAAGTCAAAAAACAAAACGATTGTTTCTCCAAAATCTTTTTCTAAAAAAGATAGAAATCAATCCTCGCCAAGCCAGAAAAATCGGAAAGAAAAAGAGGAAAAAGTTTTAGAAAAGACTTGATCCCGTCTCGGATCAAATTGGGCTAGATTAGCGGTGCGTCATCGTTTTACAGGCGTTCCTTTGTTGGGGGCGTCTGCCGAACCGTCACAATTCATTTTAGAATTCAGGGAAAGCCGAATTCGACTTTTCCGTCTCTTGGGCAAATGAGTGGGATTTTTCTCTCGCTTTTTTGCCTGCAGAATGTTTACGTCGGCCTGGACGTTGCCGTAAATGCGTTTTCGGTTTTCTTGAGCTTGTTAATGCGGCGGGTTGATTCGTCTATCAGGTCTCCCTGCCGAAGTGTCCACCTACGATCCGAGTGTCTACGACGCAAGAGGTAGCGCACATTGGCCGGAGGAAGAGAAAGACAAAGCCTTCTGGGATATGATGCAACGAGTGGAAAACCATGGATTCCTCCGGAATCTTTACGCCAGCTATCTTCTTACACCAATGAATTCGAACAGATGTATAACATCATCAAAGAAGAATTTGGAGAAGTAGATGATACAATCACGATCGGATGGACGTTCAACATACTCAAAGAATATCACTAAGTGGTACAACGTGATCCAGAAGAGATTTACATGGAAAACACCCGAGTCGAAGTGAGCAACGATCCGCCAAATCTAGAAGCCGTAATAATATCAACAGACGATCTCGGATAATAGTTCCAAAACATCCCCGTGGAAGATCAAAACATGTTGGTTATGGAACTCGCCAAAGACTACATGAAAGACAACTCATTCAATTTCATGCTGTCTTACGAAGTGCGCGACATTACATGGGAGGAAGAAGCAGAAAGCCTAAAAGATGGTATACTAGGCCAGCTAGCGAACCCAAAAGGAACTGGTCGATTAGAAATGGAAGAAAGTGTGGCAAGGGCAATTCAGGAACGCCTGCTCAACGAAATCCCGGCGGAAGGATTCATCAAAATGGGCAAAGATAGCCTCTGCTATGTGTCCACCTACGGATCCGAATTGAAGCCCGGCGATCCTCCTGCTGATTAAGTAGTTTGTTCCTTGAAACTTCGCTAACTTAAACTTGGTTTTCGCCCCGGCAAATTTTGCTTTGCGGTGTTTTTTTGTTGGGTTGCGGTTTCTGTTTTTTGTCGGCAGGATTGCTGTAATGTTTATTCGATGTGTTTAGAGAGGTGGGGCAAGGTTTGGTTGGATATGAAGATGCGAAAGGTTTCTTTGAAAGAAGTTGTGGAGTATTGTGACCGGTTGCTTGAGGTGGATGGTTTTGAGGATTGGCCGGGGGCGTTCAATGGATTGCAGGTGGAGAATCGGGGCGGGGTTTCTCATGTTGCGGCTGCGGTGGATGCTTCGTTGGCGACGGTTCGGATGGCGGGGGAAGTGGGCGCTGATTTGTTGTTGGCGCATCATGGTTTGTTTTGGTCGAGGCGGCATCCGTGGACGGGTTCTTCGTTTGATTTGATGGAGGCACTTTTGAGTTTGGGCTTGGCGGTTTACAGCGCTCACTTGCCGTTGGATGTTCATTCTCTTTACGGCAACAATGTGGGTTTGGCACGGGCTTTGGGCTGGCAGCGGCATCTTCCCTTCTTTTTTCAGCGCGGACGGCATTTGGGCGTTCGGGTGCGGTCGAGGATTCGTTTGGAAGTTTTGGTTGGACGGTTGGCTGATGTTTTGGGCGCATCGCCGGTTGTTCTGCCCGGCGGGAGTTCTTTTTGTCGAAATATTGGCATTGTCACTGGTGGCGCCGGCGCGGAAATCGACGTTGCGGCGGCGGAGGGGGTGGACACTTTTATCACTGGGGAGGGGCCTCATTGGACGCATGCGCGGGCGGAGGAGTTGGGCATTAACGTCCTTTATGGAGGCCATTATGCGACGGAGATTTTTGGGGTAAAGGCTTTGGCGGATCATTTGGCGGAGAAATTCGGCATTCGCTGGAGCTTTCTGGATCATCCCACAGGATTGTAGCGCCGGCGCAAACTATTGAGGCTCTCGTTTTGCCGATTCTTTTCCGCTTGAAGCACCGCTTTTTGAGTACGGAAAAGCGTTCGTTTTTGTGGCGACGAGGAAGCTGTTGAACCAAAGGTAGCGGAGACACGGCAGGTTGAGAAACCAATGGATTGGTCGAGGAACGTGTCGATCGGTGCATTCGAGAACATCGACTCGGCAGCCGTTTTGCTCGACAAAAAACTTCATATGCAACGGATTTGTCGCCACGACAGCGTCATCGTCGGGGGCGAAGGGTTCCTTGACGATGGGCGGCATTCTCTCGAAGCGGACGCCATTGGGGTTTTGTTTGATTTGTCGTCGAATGGCCAAAAGCCGGCGGGCGTTTTTCACTTTGTTCTCGAATCCGCGCATTCGGGGGTGATAATCCCGCCAGCCGATGACGCGAAGGAAGTTGGGGCTGGAAATCACCAAGCGACCCGAAGGAGACAGCACTCGCGCAAGTTCGCGGATGAAGTCTTCGGGTTCTTCCACGTGTTCCAAGACGTTGAAGGCACCGACAGCGTGAAAATGCCCGTCGGCAAAGGGAAGACGCTTGCCGTCGTAAAGCGCGCAACGGCCTGCCCGCCGATTGGCCTCTCGAACGTTCGGCTCTGAAACGTCCACGCCTTGAGCGTTCAGCCCGCGATTTTGAAGTTGTTGGACGACTTGGCCGACACCGCAACCGACGTCGAGAACTCTTTGCTTGTCTTTGGCCGTTGCCAACGAATCGACATACTTTCCATAAAACGCCGGATCCCAATTGGCCAGAAATGCGGCGTAATCTTCGTTCTGCCGGTAACTTTCAATATGGCTCATGGCAAGGAATCCGGGTTTGATTCAGCAAAGCGGTTCGTTCTCTGCCTGGGTCTGTTGATATTGCAGAATTTATTGTAAATCCTTGGCACAAAATAAGCCAGCGCAGTACATCCCCAGCCCCTGCCGTTAACCAAGCTCCACATTCACCTCGCCTTGCTGGAAACCAAAGGAGTAGAGCATTAAAAAGCCAACGGGGCGCAATCTCAAACAAATCCGCGAAAACCTTACATCCTCGATAGCGCGAAAAGTCCGGCCAAAAGCGCAACCACCAACGTCGTCAAGATCGTCAACCAAGTTTGATGACGGCCCACTCGCGCAATCAATCCGCCTTCCTTGTCTTTGCCGTCAAGAATCGTTTCAATCCGCTCCAACCGCCCAGAAATCGCCCCCAGCTTTTCGTCCATCAAATCCAATCGCGCCGACAAAGACTCAAATCGAGACGCCGCCTTTGCATCCGATGAATCCAACCGCGCCGACAAAGACTCAAACCTCGCCGCCGCCTTTGCATCCGATGAATCTAGCCGCGCCGACAACTTTTCAAACAATTCCACTTCACTCATGGCTAAACCTCTATAGGCGCAATTTAGCCCAGGCCAACTAACCACCGCAATCCTATAAACCAAAACCTCCCCGCCGAAGTGGAAAAGCCTCCGCAACCGTTTTGAATGGCAAACGAACCGCCAAAATCGAAGCAACCCGTCTCCAAATGGCGAAGGGCTTGCTTTTTCCTTGGCTTGACGGCGAATCCGCATTTCCGGGCGGAGCGATTCAAGTAATGGAAATTAGCTTTGCTAAAAGGATCCGGAGGATTTTGACTCTTGCCAAGAAGTCGGATTCGTCGTCAATAGATGGCGTGCCAGATTGGATTGCCGTTATTATTCTTGGTATCATCGAAGGGATTACGGAGTTTTTGCCGATCTCCTCGACGGGCCATTTGCTATTGGCGCAAAATCAAAACTGGATGCCGAGGCAATCCGATCTTTTTAACATTGTCATTCAATCCGGCGCGGTTTTGGCGGTATTGCCCTTGTTTCCCGATCGTCTCAAACAATTCTGCTTTTTTTGGCGAGAACGCCAAGCTAGAGACTTTGCCGCCAAAGTCGCCCTGGCTTTCTTTATCACCGGCGTCGGCGGCTACTTGTTGGATAAAAAAGGATCCTCATTGCCAGACACGGCGGGGCCGATTATTGGAGCGCTTCTCGCGGGCGGCATTTTGTTTTTGGTAGTGGAGCGGTATGCGGGTTCGCGCCCGATGTCTTCGGAAATCACCTGGACAATGGCCGTTTTTGTAGGCTTGGGGCAACTTGCGGCGGCTGTTTTCCCCGGCGCTTCGCGTTCTGGGACCACCATTTTGACGGCCTTGATTCTGGGCGCTAATCGCCCGACAGCAACAGAATTCTCCTTTCTCGTCGGCATCCCAACCATGTTGGCGGCCAGCGGTTACAAAATTTGGAAAGCAACCGCTGAAGGCGCGGAGAAAAGCACTCCGCCAGAAGACTGGGGACTGGTGGGATTGGGTTTTTTGGTTTCGGCCGTGGTGTCGTTCCTTGTGGTGAAGTGGTTGCTGGCCTACGTTCAAACCCACACGTTCCGCTTGTTCGGCTGGTATCGAATTGGCCTGAGTTTGGTCTGGATTCTGTTTACGCTTTAGAGCCGTTTTGCTTAGTAAAATTTACCGCCGGCCACTCTTTTTCCAAAGAGAAAAGGTCTTGACTTGTGGAAATCTCTTCTGCGCGCTATTCTTTCGCTTCTCCCGAATCATTGGCATGTTCTGGGCGCGCCCGCAGTAAATGGACGGGAATCTCTTTCCCATGCGACGTTTCCTCGGACTCAGCGGCAGCGAAGGCAGACTCGGTACTGGCAAGGGACGGTTCAGACGACGACACCAAGCGCGCCGGCAGTTTCTTCTCGACAGGAAGCTTGGTCAATCGAACAAACTTGGGAAGGCCTCCTTCTGTAGGCAGCTCGTTGAGGCCCTGTATGAGCGGGCGAGCGTAGTCGACGAACTTTTGGTTCGGCAAGAATCCGTCTTCCGCAATCCAGTCTCGAGGAATCAAATGCTCCACGTTGGCAATCTCCGCCAGCGGATGAAGCCCTGTCTCCCAAGCGTAGGGAGACTCGCCGGTGCGCACAATTTTCACCATATATCCACTGCGTCCATCCTCAACCGCCGCGCGAACAGCCTCCCGCCCGCAGGCGACGGCCTCTTCCACATCAACAGCACTCGCATAGTGCGCGGCAGATCGTTGCGCATAACCAAACTTGACGGTCCGAGTCTTGAGCCCAATGCGCCCTTGAATGATCTCCGCCAAGCGATCCGCCGCGCCGGACAACACGGGATGGCCAAAAGCGTCCAAGCGATTTTTATCGGCGGCAATCTCTTGGCCAGCCTCGTTTTTGAGGCCTTCCCCGACGACAACAACGCAATATCGGTTGGCAGTCACCACTTGCCGGACGCGGTCCAGAAACGCATCTTCCCGAAAAGGAATCTCCGGGAAGAGAATAATGTGCGGAGGATCGTTGGGAACACGCTTGGCAAGGATGGTTCCAGCGGCGATCCACCCGGCGGAACGCCCCATCACTTCCAGGATGCAACAAGCGCCTCCGTCGGTGACCATGCTTCCAACGTCCGCGCCCACTTCCATAACGGAAGCGGCATTATACTTGATCGCCGAGCCGTAGCCCGGACAATGATCGGTGTGCGGCAAATCATTGTCGATCGTCTTCGGAATGCCAATCACGCGCGTTTCGTGTCCTCGCCGAAGCGCTTCCTCGTGAATTTTGTTAGAAGTGTCCTGCGAATCATTGCCCCCGATGTAAAAGAAAAATCGGACGTCGTGCGCTCGAAACACTTCAAACAAACGATCCATGTCTTTGGCGGCCTGCTCAGGCGACTTGGCAAAATTGATTTTGTAACGGCAAGTGCCAAACGCAGCAGCGGGAGTATGCTTGAGCGCTTCCACCGACTTGACCATCTCCTCGTTCAAATCAAACAAATCCTCCTCCAAAATGCCGAGAATGCCGTTTCTTCCCGCGTAAATCTCGCTAATCGCGGCGTGTTTGCCGGCCTGCTCAATCACTCCAGCCGCGCTGGCGTTAATAACAGCCGTCGGCCCGCCCGATTGAGCGACCAAAAGATTCCCTTCAAGCAATGACATAAAATTCGTTTCGAACCCAACTTTGCCCGGAAAAGGCGCCGCGCAAAACCAACGCAACGGCAACCAAACCAAAACCCGCATCAACCATGCCCAACCAACCGCCAAAGAAAAAGAAAAATCTCCGCCCTTCGCAACTCTCTCAATAAACAGACAGAAACGAAACTTTCCATTCCCAACTGCGTTACCAAAGCCCATAAGCGCAAAACCACGACACACGCAAAAAACGGCCAAGAAAACCCAGCGGTTGGAAAAAGCAAAACGGAAACGAAGAAAAGAAAGTGAGGAGAAAAATAGGAATGATAAGAACAGCGCTAGGATGAGAAAGCCCCCAGCAATAAGGATTTTCCGGGCGCAATGGATGATAAGATTGCCAAATGGCCAGCATCATTGAAACACAACAATGTCAAAATCGGCATGATAGAAAAAGCCGGGCATAAGAATTGACGGCCACTAGCCCAGAAGAACCCTTGCATTTGAGGATAGTAGCTGAGATAGAAAAACTCCGGCAATGTACGATTGCCGGGGCGCTATGATTGATTTTAGTTACAGGCTATTGTTGTTGATAGACAACGCCCCGTATTCGGACATCTTCCCGTCCTGGCAAAGCCACCGGTATCGGCTCTTCCTCCACTGCTCTTTCTCCCCGCAAATTCTTGTTTGATCCGCCATCTTTATCGCTCTTTATGTTTTCAAAAAGGCCCCTGAAAACAGCATCTCCCGGAAGTTGTGAACACTTCAAAGGTCGCCGTCTTCTTGGCTAACGACGTCAGACAAAACAAAAACCGCCGAGCGCAAACACACCCGACGGCTCAAAAGGAAAGACAAACGAAACCAAAAAGGCTATTTGATTAACAATCGATCGCCAGCTTTCAATTCGTATATGTATTTGTCGTTAGAGGCGAAAACCACTTTTGGCATTTCCAAGAAGCCTTCCGCGGGGATTTCGCTGATTAATCGATCTCGGATAACTATCGCCTGTTCTTCTGATATCCCTTGCCAACCGATTCCTTGGTTCACTAGCGGGACTAAAATGCATTCTTTTAGCATTTCCGTTTCTTCCACCCATGTGACGTCACGCGCTTCGTATTTGGCAGGTGTGTGTTTATGCATTATTTCTTCCCAGTAGACGGCGGCGATTTCAGATATGATATCGTTTTGTTTCTCTAGGGGAGATTTTCAAAATCAGTTCCCAGATCAACTATTGTGTTGATTGATTCTGGGTCTGGGACGGGGGGTATCACTTCGACGTTTCTCGGAAAATCGCATTCGGGTCTTGTTGCACCGCTTGATGGTATTTTTTGAGAGTTCTGAATATTATAGCGAGAACCGTCGTGCTTGCATTTTTACCGAGTTCTTCTTTGACGATGTCATGCATTTGCTCGAATTCTTCGGCGTATGGCACCCAGCTTTCGTAGAACATTTTTAAGAGGCTGTGATGGTCTGCTCGTCGCTTCATATCCCAGTAGGCTTCGTCTTTCTTTTCTTCCGGCTATTCTCCTGCTCTCATTTTTGAGATCAAACACGGTTGGATCGAAGGTGATTTTGGGATGGTGGATTGGTTCAAACGAGAATCGGTTTACTCAGTCTTTCCTGCTTTCCCACCGTTTCTTTTCCACTTTATCTAGGGCTTTTTCCTCTCCTTCTTTTCGATTGTTTCGACTATGGTTTTCAGAGCAGCTAAGCGGCCTTCGAGTACGTTGATTCTGGTTTCCTGAAAAGATTACTGCTTTCGTTGGACAATTTACAACGAACGTTCCACTTCGCGGCGCTCTAAAGCATTCTTTTTGTCGCCAAATCTTAAGTAGATTAACCAACCAGCTAGAAGCATTGAGCTGGCAAACATGCCCTAATCCACCCACAGTCTCTCTTTTGTAATCATTCTGTTGATCTTTTTCTTTGTTGGTTCAGTCGTTGTTAACTCTCGAGATGCAGTGATCATAGTCCGATTAAATGACTTCCCTAACAAACGAATTCCATGATCCCGCGGACTTCAGAGATGTACTCCACCGCGACTTGGTGTTCTTATCCCTAATCTGCTTTTCTGCTAACGCTAATGCGTATCCAACATCGGAATCCTCTTCAAAGCCAGCAACCGCTCGATTCAAAGTTGCGATAATCTCCACCATTTTCAAACTGTACCAACCCAAGCATTTTGTTGCGGCTGCGATATTGCTGGGAGGCGGGATAGTAACGGGCTAGTTGCTCTTTCGCCGCTACGATTGCCGGCGGCGCTACCCCTTGCGCTATTGCTTTCTGTTCGTAGACAATAGTGTAGG
Organism: Limisphaerales bacterium; assembly: GCA_965203425.1. Lineage (GTDB taxonomy): Bacteria > Verrucomicrobiota > Verrucomicrobiia > Limisphaerales > AAA164-E04 > UBA2970. The sequence goes on from OZ241891.1 coordinate 3,778,981, forward strand.
GGACATCCTCATCATCTTTCAAAATATCCATGGATACTCACAACGCGTCGTTGTAGAGTGAGTCAATTTTGAGCCAGCTGCTCTTGGTGACGCCAGTACTCCGTTTCTAGACGATTGTGCCGATAATCTGCGCATTCGCTTTCGGTTTGCGGAGGAGTCGTTCCGTAGCGAGCCATGCCAGCTAGATAAGTTTCTTCCGCTGCCTCAATCCCTGCCAAACGGTGACTGCGAGTACGAGGATGGCGAGCAGGCCGCTCTTCCGCAAGGTTACTTCCAGCAAGCGCAAAAATCAAGGTGTCTTTGGAGGTTGATCGCTCGTTTGCATTTTGTCGTTTTGGCTATTTTTTGACTGTTCCGTTGGGATCGTCAAGCCGTTTTTAAAAGATTGTTCGGTTGATAACGTCGAGTTCTCTATTTGGTTACGTTGTTGTATTTTGGCCGGCGCCTTTGGGAAACCTCTTCCCGCGTCCAGGCCGGTTGCTAACAACAAGCGGAGTAAATAACGCGAGTTTCCGTCTGTTTGCCGAAGCCAACAGGAAAGAGAATATTACGACTCTCCCAGGGCAAAAATCATAATCAAACTGTGATATTCCAGTGGGGAGACCCGATAGCGAATCGAATCCAAAAATGTTTGGCGATGTGTTTGGTGAATTGCAAAACGATTCTAATCCTAACGTTTATTTTTTGGCGCATGTGGGTGTTTTCCTTCGGTTTTTAGTTTTTCGCGACGGATTAGTATTGGGGCGGTGGTTTCTTCTGAATGCGTGAGACTCTGAGACCTGCCCCCTCATCAGTTTTTTGGATTCCATTTAGCGGTTCCAGGCGAACCAATGGCGGAAGAGTTTTTTCACGCGGGGAGTAAGTTTAGTGCGATTATATTGATCGCCGAGTTTGCGGATGGCTTCGGCTTGGGTAGGGTAGGGGAAGATGGTATTGGCAATGGTGCATAGGCCAATATTATGCGTTATCGCCACAGTAAAAGTGCTGATGATGTCGCCGGCATTAGCGGCTATGATGGTGGCTCCTAATATGTGGTCGCTTCCCTTTTTGACGTGAACGCAGGCCATGCCGTTGGTTTGCCCTTCGATGATGGCGCGATCTATACTAGAAAAAGGTTGGACAAAAGTATTACTGTCTTGCGCGGCGGCTTCTGCGGCGGTGAGACCAACGTGAGCGATTTCGGGGGATGTATAAGTGCATCGAGGGATGATAAGTTTGCTATGTTTTATCCGTCCGTGGAAGAGGGCGTTGCGGAGGACGGCGCGGGCCATAAAGTCTGCCGCATGGGTAAATTGGTAGGAAGAGCAGACGTCGCCGGCGGCATAGATGCGAGGGTTGGCGGTTTGTAAGTAGTCGTTGATGTGGACGCCTTTTTTTGAGTGTTCGACGCCGGCTTTTTCGAGATTCATTCTTTTTATATTAGGAGTGCGGCCGGCGGCAACGAGCAGTTGGTCAACGACGACGTGGTATCCGTGTTGCGGGTTTTCCACTTTGAGGTGGATGCCTTGCTGGTCTTGGGATACTTTAAGTTTGCGACCGTGTCCGAGAATGCGGACGCCGTCTTGCGTGAGAGATGCGGAGATAATGTCAGCGGCTTTGCGGTCTTCTTTGGGCAGGACGCCTCGCTTTGAACTAATCAGGCAGACTTGGGAGCCGAGGCGGGCAAAGGTTTGCGCCATTTCACAACCAATGGGGCCGGCACCGACGATGCCGAGGCGTTTTGGTAGTTCAGTGAGGGAAAACAAGGTTTCGTTGGTAAGATGGGGCGTTTTTTCTAGGCCGGGAATGGGCGGAATGGAGGCTTGAGCTCCGCTACAAATGACGGCTTTGGAGAAGCGGATTTCTTTGTCGGCGACGCGAATGGTGTTCTCGTTGGCAAACTCGGCTTGCCCGAAGAAGACGTCGACTCCAAGGTTGCACAAACGTTGAACGGAGTCATGATGGCTGATGTCGCTACGAAGTTTGCGCATTCGGTTCATGGCCTCGGCAAAGTCGACGGTTGTGCCGGGCGGGACGCGGACGCCAAATTGAGAGGCGCCATTGACGGCGGCGGCGGCTCGTGCGGTGCTGACTATGCTTTTGGAAGGGATGCATCCGAAGTTCAGGCAATCGCCTCCCAAAAGAGCGCGTTCTATTAGGGCGACTTTGGCTCCTAATGCGGCGGCGCCGGTTGCCGCTACTAGCCCGGCCGTTCCAGCGCCGATGACTGCCAGATTATATGTTTCCTTTGGCGTTGGGTTTTTATAGTTAGGAGGGTGGACTTGTAATGCCAATTTGCGGTTGTGTTTGTCTTGGGGGAGCAGAGCGTGGATCGTGTTCATAGCTTTATCTGACCTGCGCAGGAGGCGTCTGGATTTGGTTATACTATTAGATGTGCTTATATTAGATGGATGGACGGAAACGTTTCAAAAGTTTTTTGACAACAATAGGAAATAACCCTAGTAGGAGAAAGGCGAACAGCAAATGAGTCGTCAAAATTCCTTGGCCTCCTTTTTCCGCCAAGTCGGAGAGAGAGGGGAGGGAAGCGCCCGCATAAACATAGATGGCGGTGCCGGGCAACATGCCGAGTTGACTAACCCACCAAAAAGTCCAGGTTCGAATTGGCGTCACCCCCATTGCCAGGTTGGTGATGAAGAAAGGAACTACGACTATGAGCCTGAGGGCGAAGAGGTAAAAAGCGCCTTCTTGTTGGAGGGCTTCGTTGAAGGTTTTTAGACGGTTGCCGAACTTGTTTTGCACAAAGTCGCGCAAAAAAAGCCGGCTAATTAAAAAGGCCAAAGTCGCGCCGGCAGAGGAAGCCAGGCTAACAACCAGAAGGCCAAGTCCAAAGCCGAGAAACCAACCCAAGAAGAGCGTCAACAGCATTGCGCCCGGCAGTGAAAGCCCGGCAACGAAAACATAAACTAGGAACGATAGAACGACCGCCTTGGCGACGTGCCTTTCCCGCCAGTCTCGCAGGGTTTGTTCTTTCTTTGCCAATGTTTCCAAACTCAGGAAGTCTCCGAAAAGAGCGTAGGCAATGCTAATCAAAGCCAGCGCCGCGGCCAACAAGACGAGTTTGAATCTCCAACTTGCCGGAGACTTTGATGCGACGGCGTCTGGATTGGAAACATTCATAAAAGAGGCAATCTAATATGTGTTTGGCGAAAAAGACACGGCACATTAGTATCTTGTCCACTCTCGACCAATTGCAAGCATATTCTCTAGATGATCTGGGATTGGAGATTCGGCTTTTCTTTGGGTTGCCATAAAGTTTGCGGCGCTTTCCATAACAAACAATTTCAGAACACTAAGGGATTTAGCGTTTGCCGTTCACATGAATGCGCATTTCTTTCTCCTTCGATTTTTGATTCGAACTGGACTTTGCAGTTTGCCGAGTCGATAGTTGTTGTTTCGCGCAGAAGTTGCTGCCGCAGAATTATGTCGCGCATAGAAATTATTCCGCCTGTTGTGCATCGTGAGTTTCTGGTGCGTTCTCGCGCGCCGATCACTTATTGGCTTCGGCTGGGCGCGGCCGGGACGGCGTTCGCTGTGATTGGGATTGCCGTGAGTTTTTCCCTCTTTTCTGGGATGGCGGGCGGATTGGCGAACGGCGCCGGCTGGTTTGCGTTTTTCAGTTGGTGTCTCTGGCTTTTCTGCTTGGTGGAGGGAGTGAGGCAATCTTTTGACATGCTCAGCGGAGAAAAGCGGGAAGGCACAATTGGCCTGCTCTTTCTTACTCGAATGCGCGGATTGGACGTGGTGTTGGGCAAAGTGTCTGTTGGGTTTATCGCCTCGTTTTTTCCGGTTCTGGGCGCCTTGCCGATTTTAGGAATTCTCATTTTGCTGGGCGGAGTGTCAGGCGCGGAGTTTGCTCGGATGAGCGCGGCCTTGTTGGCCACGTTGGGAGCGAGTTTATCGGCGGGGATTTTTGTTTCCGCTCGTTCGATTTACGCTGGGAAAGCATGGAGCGCCGCCTGCGGGATTTTGCTGATATGGATTCTAGCGTCGATAATTGGCTCAGCCGTCGGTTGGCCTATGGCAATTCCCTCGCCTTGGACGCTCTTCCGAAACAGTTTTGACTCACGCTACTTGGCCGATCCGTCGATCTTCTGGATTTCCTTGGGGATCGTTTTGGGAGCGGCCTCTCTATTTTTGATTGGAGCGGGATGGACAATTGGCCGCAAATGGCGAGAGACGGCATTGAGCCGGGCCGGAGACCAATCTGCGGTTGCTTCCTTAACGCCTCGGACACGAAGAGAAGAGGATCGAAAATTGTTGGAAAAGCATCCTATCGCGTGGCTCGCCTCGACAGCTTGGAAACAACGAGAGATTCGCGCGGCAAAATTGTTGGCGCTGTTGGCGGCACTTTTTGTCTTTGTTGCGCCTTTGTCTTTTTGGGAGCAAGGTTCATTCTTTCTCTTTATAGGAATTTTCTGCGCAATTCTCTGGCGAGGCATCGACCTGTTTTGGAGGGCGCGCTCTTCTGGTTGGCTGGAGCTTTTGTTGACGACGCCCATTAGCGAGCGAGAGATAGGGGAACAATTGAATTCACAAGTGCGGCGCTGGGCAATGAAGGGGGCACTCTTGCTGTTGGCCTTGGACTTGATGGCATTCTTCGGCATGGGGTTTCAATATCTGGTCGGTTGGGGAACAGATTTTTCTTCCTTGGATTCGATGACGCTCGACTCTTTTTGGGAGGAGTTTCCAGAGTTTGGCTTAGTTCTCTGGCTGATTAGCAAAGCGGGGATGATGTCGTTGGATTATGTGGCCACATTCTTCTGGCTTTACGGCGCTTGTTGGTATGCGCTGTGGCGCGGTTTAGTGGGGAAGTCTTTAGGGAACGCCTTGGGCCGAACTTTGCTAGTAACGTTTGTCGTCTATTTGGTTGTTACGATAATTAGTTTATATCTCTTACTGATACTTTCTATGCTGGTTGCCACTGGGTTTTCACTTGCTTTATCGGATTTGATAATCAATCATGTTCTTCAGGCGTGGCCTGATCTTCCAGCGATTGTTTTCTTCTCATGGCTGGGTTGGAAGGCGAAGCGCAGGCTGCCTCGGGAACTTATTAGAATTCGAACGGCGGATCCAAAAAAGAATAGATAACAAGTGGATTGGAATCCGCTGGTTGGATTCCTCTTTGGAACAATAGTTCTTCTATTCGTTGTCAGCGCCGCTGAAAATTTTGACGGCGGCGGATTTTTTTAGATTTTCTAAGTATTGCGGCATTTTCTTATTGACGTATTTGGCTTCCAGCTGCGCTCGAATGAATGTTTCTACCTCTTGAAGCGGACGAAGCCTTGCGGGTTCGTGATCCAACATTTTAACCAAGTGCATTCCTTCGCCAATGGTAATCACTGGGCTGATCTCGCCCTTCTTAAGTCGAAACACAGGGGTTTCAAATTCCGGTTTTGTTTGCCCCTTGACGATGATCATTTCTCCGCCCTGCTGTTTTGTTGCACGATCTTCTGAATACGCTTTGGCCAGCTGGGCAAAGTCTTCTCCTTGTAGAGCGCGCTGCCGCAGTTCTTGCATGAGGGTTTCTTTTTCTTGAAGTGCTTGGGCCGAGAGAGGCGCGCCAGAAGCCGAAACGCGCACAAGGGAAAGGCGACGAATGTGAACGGCTTCGGGTTCGGTAAAGTTTTTTTGATTCTGCTGGTAGAATTGTCGAATTTCCGATTCGGGTACCAAGTAGTTGCCTTTGACTTCGCGCTGAATAACGGCTCGGACGACCCCTTCTTCATAAAGTTGTTGACGAAAGTAATCCTCCGAAACGCCGGAGGCGATAATATGCCGTTGCACTGCCTCTTTGGATCCGAGCTGTTTTAGAAGCGCGTTCCATTGCCGTTGGACAAATTGCTCGCCTTCCTCTTGCTCAGATGGACGCGCTCTTGCCAAGATGATCTTGGTGGTAATTAGTTTATCCAGCAATTGGGCTTCTAATTCATCTTGTTGTTGTCCTCGAACCGAGATGCCTAAGGAAGCCTTGTTGGCTTTGATGAAGATGAATGCGCGGTCGAATTCATCGCGAGTGACTTTGAAGTTCTTTCCACTGGCTATTATTTTTTCGGGGAATAGACCGTTGGAATCGTTCCGCTCCCCATCTGCGGCTTTTGCATGTTGATAAGGCGCAGTTAGCAAAAGACCTAAAACAAAGGCGCCCGCTCGAACAGCGTTATATCCATCTCTAAATGACAACGGCAATGCAATGGAAAATGACATCTTTTAAAGTATTTGATTGATTTATAGTAGAACAACGGTTGCTTGTGAAAAATCCGCAAGTTTATCTTTGCGTTTTATCGGCCAATTCATTTTGTGTTGCTGGTGAAAGCCCATATCAAGGCGACAACCCAAAGAATTCCAAAGGTAAAGATGCCGGCTATGGAACAAATGAGAATGGCCAGCGAGTTGTTATGTCCTCTAGATTTCGCGATGATCCAAGGCACTAAGCTGATGCCTACGACCAAGAGGAATCCTAATAACGAGAGAAGAATGAGAAGAATGATTGGTATGCCCACTTCCATATGCGTTTTCTTTCAATAGATGGTTTTATAGATTAGCGATGCGCACGCTGCTGATGTTTTCCAGCGCGCCAATCTCCGCCACAACTTCGGCGGAGGGAACGCTGTCCAAGTGAAGCACTGTAAGGGCTTGGCCTCCGGCGGCGTCTCGGTTCAAGCTCATGTTGGCGATATTGAGATGATGTCTGCCAAGCAGTGTTCCCAAGGCGCCGACGAGTCCGGGGCGGTCGTTGTTTGTAACAAAGCAGAGGACGCCGTTGGGGTCGATTTCCACGGGCATGCCGTTCAATCGCACAATGCGGGGGCTCATGTTGGCGCCGAAGAAGGTTCCGCCGGCGGAAACTTTTTTGCCGTTTTGAAAGGCGGCAACGTGCAACCACTCGGCAAAGTCGGTTTCTTCGTTGGATTTTACTTGTTCCACTACGAGTCCCAGCGAGGACGCCAGGGATTTTGCGTTGACGAGGTTCACATCGGCGCCGCCGGCGTTGGAAAGGAAGCCTACAAGAACGCAACGGGAAATTGGGTCTCCGGGAATGTCGGCGGCTTTGCCTCCAAATGTGATCGTGAGCCGGTCGTTTCGCTGCGGCGCTAGTTGGGCGAGGAGTCTCCCCAGTTTCCTCCCCAGTTTTAGGTAAGGGGCGATCAAAGCGCTTGTTTGGGCGTCCAAGCTGGGCATGTTGACCGCGTTTTGAATCGCTCCGCTCCGCAGGTAATGAATGATTGTTTCGGCGATTTCGATGCCGACGTTGTCTTGCGCTTCTTCGGTGCTGGCTCCCAAGTGGGGCGTCATCACCACCGAATCGAGTTGCCTGAAGGGATGGTCTTTAGGGAGCGGCTCGGTTTCGTAAACGTCAAAAGCGGCGCCGGCGACGGTTCCATTCCCAATTGCTTCGATGAGGTCGGGTTCGTTGACGATGCCGCCGCGGGCGCAGTTGACGATTCGGACTCCTTTTTTCATTTTTTGAAAGGAGCGGCGGTTAATCATGTTGCGCGTCTCCTCGCTCATAGGCAGGTGAACGGTGATAAAGTCGGCGGTTGCAAACAGCTCGTCCAGTTCCATCAGCTCCACTTGCATCGACTGGGCGCGCGCCAGCGACAAATAAGGATCATAAGCGATCACGCGCATCCCAAACGCAATCGCGCGGTGCGCCACTTCTGTTCCAATCCGTCCAAGTCCGAGAATGCCCAAGGTTTTCCGATAAAGTTCGACGCCTTTGTGCGCTTTGCGGTTCCAGTCGCCTCGCTTGATGGACATATGAGCCTGCGGAATTTTGCGGGCCGTAGCCATCAACATGGAAAAAGTGAGTTCCGCAGTGGAAACGGTGTTGCCGCCCGGAGTGTTCATTACCACGATTCCCCGTTGCGTGGCGGCTTCGACGTCAATGTTGTCAACTCCCACGCCCGCCCGGCCAACAGCCTTGAGTTGCGGCGCAGCCTCCATGACCCGTCGAGTAATCTTCGTTTCTGATCGGACAACCAACGCGTTAGCACCGCCAACGACGGAAAGCAACTCGGCCTCGCCCACACAGCCGGAAAGCAATTCCACCTCAAAACCTGCTCGCTGTTGAAACAGTTCGATCCCTTTGCTCGAAATAGGATCGCAAATGATTACTTTCATGAAATCAAAACAAATAGCCTAGAGCAAACCAGCGCCGAAGTCAAACCCAATCCCCGGATCCTCGCCCATTGTCGCCGCCCGCATCAGCCCGCCCAGCAAAAGTTGATGTGACGAAATAAAAGAATGAGCTGAAAAAACGCCAAACGCCGCAACCTTCAACCAATAACGAATTTCGCCGTTCTCTCGACAAAACAACAAAAACAGGAACCGCCATCGTCACAAAGCGCGTGTAAGACAGAGAGAAATTCGTGATCGCAGGAATAATCCCCAAACCAATCACCCAAGCAAACTCAAAACTTCCTCGTCGAAATACCGCCGGCAACAACAAGAGAACCAAAAGAAACAAAGCCCTATCAATTGCGGAATTTTGAGGATCGTGAAAATCTCTCACTTGCAAAAACGCCTCCACTACCTCGCCGGGCCTCCATAAATGATCAATGCTCGGATGATTAGAATAAAACCTCTGCGCTTCCACCCCTTCCCAAGGATTGCTTGTGAAAAACCAAAGAATGCACAAATGCGCTGCAAAGCCGGCCGCCGGCAGAAAACAAAGCAAAGACCGCCATCAAAATCCCTGCGTCTGAAACGCAAACACCATCAGCGGCAAAATCATAAACAACCCCACCGGCCTCGCCAAAGGCAGGAAGAAACTCAACACCGCAGCCGCTCCCCATCGATGCTTCGCCACCAAAAGAAAAACCCCGCCCAAAAGGGACTGCCAACCAAAAGACTGCCGCAATAAATCAAGCCCGGATAAAGCGAGTAAAAAGCGCACGACGGATCATCCTTCTTGTAACCGTGAACCGCCAAGCAAAGACAATGCGCGGCATCATAAGTGGCAAAACGACTCCGCCAATTAGGCTCTCCTCCCATCGGCCACGACCTTACACCAAAATGCATAGATTCGGAGTAAAAGGGAAGCAACCACGACGACGCCCAAATCAACCCAATGTAAAACAGCTTGTAAACGCAGAGAACAAGAAAACAGCGCATCCTATCAAAGATCGCCGAGATTAAATCAACAGTCCCGCAAACAAAACAGAGTCCTTGGCAGCTGGTAAAGGCTGTCCGCCTTTCATATAATAACAACCGTCGTAGCAATCATCATCGCCGTTATCATCTCCTCCATCACCACCTTCATCGCTTTCGTCATCGCAATAGAAACCAAAACCTTCCAGCCAAACGCAGGTGCCGCTTTTCCATTTTTCCCAATCGGTATACTTATAACATTCCTCTTGGTTGGCGTTCTGGCAACCGTAAATTGTGCCCATTCTTGTTTGGCAAGCACCAGGACAACTCGATAAGTTATCTTCCCACGTCGTTAGTCCAATGCGATCTTGAGGCCCTTTATTGCCGGAAGCCTACGCCACGATTACGCCCAACACAACAATCGTTCCAATAATTGATTTGATCTTTGATTGAGTCATTGAATTTAGTTTCGTTTTGCCCGATTTGTTTTTCGTTTGTTGATGAACCACTCCGCTATTACCGGGCCGCATATCAGAGCAGTCAAAAGAAAAAAGAAGATTATCCCGTGCCAACGCGTCGCATGTTTGCCTTCGACCGCTTTTTTCACCTCGAAGAAATTAGTCCGCACGGCGGCGTCATCCGCCGGAAGCCATTGATTATTCTTTGGCTTGTAAGATACAAAAGATTCTAGACCTTCCGGCATTTCGTCTGCAAAACGCGCGTCCAAAATAGTCGTTTTAGACAAAACCGGCGGTGGTTTGATTTTTCCATTTCTGTAATCTTGATTCCTAATGAGTGTAACGGTAAACGAGCGGCTACGACAATACTTTCCACTTGCTTCCGGGAAATACTGCTGATAGCGAAAATTTAGCTCCGAAGCGCCCATAAAATCAAGCGAGGAAACTTCCAAATCAAATGCCTTAATTCCTTCGGGAAATTTCTCAGAATAATCAAAGCTTTTGCTAAAATCATTTCTACGCAACACAAGAGTCGGCGGCCCCCAGCCTTCAAATTTCAATTTACCTTCCGCCTCGATTTGCCGTATATTAAGGGAACTTTCCGGAAGGTGCCGGGGACGAAGGAAATTCAAATTCGTCAAAACAAGATTTGACTGACATTGCGAGATTGCCGGTAGCCAGAGTGAATGGAGCAGGTAGCCTCCATTTTGCAAAAGAGGTTCGTGTTGAACGATAGCAAATTGATCTTGTTCCGAAGACTTTGCTTTTGCTTCTAGACTCTTCCAAGTGTCATGTAAGTAGTATAGATAGGTACCGTCGAAGGTTAAAGAATAATCGTGTATGTCTTCTTTATCCAAATCCTTCACAAATAATTGTGCGGATGGCGGATTTAACAAAAGTAGAATGTCATGTTGCCTAACGCGCCCGGAAAAAATCACGGTTTCCCCGAACAGACTTTCGCCGAGCAATAGAAAGAGGAGAAACGTTGCCAGCGGGTTTTGTCTTGTCAGCGAGCGAATTAAATTCATGAGGAATATAAGATTCATTGTTTAGGTTTGATGAAAAGTAAAAATGCGGAGGCAGTAAACGTTAACACAAGTATCGGGAGAATGAAAAAATCTAGCGCGGAATAGGGCGATTGAGCGATGATGCCGGAGCAATCACAGGAGTTGTTTCCCAGAATGTGCCACGACCCGACCCGATAGGCGAGGAATATTGCCGCGACAAGGTAGATAATTCGAAGACGCTGTGTCGTCTCACGAAGTCCAATCAAGAAAGCGGCGATAACTATCTCGAACAGGAATAGGCTTCGCCGGAAAATCCAACGGCGACTTTACCCAGCCCGGTGACGGCCAGCAGGGCAACCACTGTGAAAATCACGGCAACCGTGCTTGCGCGTCTTTGCTTCATTGCCATCTTCATAATCATTTGAAAAAACGAAAGAATAGTTCCATTTTTTGATGATGCAAGCTTTTTAAAAGGAAGAAAGTGGAAAATCTTTCCAGAATTTTGAATTTGCCGATTCTCATCCAGTGGGCACCGAGTTATACTTTTATCGACAAAGCTTAGGCAAAGTCGCCGATTTCCTCATGGACACCCGCTTGGGGATAGTAGCTGTAGATTGAACTTTACTGTCGCTCAGTTTTGGCGACGCGGATGTTTTCGGCGTAGCCTTCGCGGTAGCTGGGAAATTGGAAATGGAATCTCAGTTCGTTAAGAAGTCGTTGGTTGCAAACTCGCTTGTTGGTGATCGGTCGTTTTCTCTGTTTATGTCTTTTTGGAGAAGCGGAAGGGGAGAGAGGTTTATCTAGTTCGGTTGCCAACCATGAGAGGAATTCGCGTTGAGTAACGGGGCGGCTGTCGGTGAGGTTGTAGGCTTGCCCCGGCCTTCCCATTTCCAATGTAAGGATTAGAGCGTTGGCGAGGTCGTCAACGTGGATCATGTTCAAAAAACGAGAGCCATCTCCGTCCATCGTCGCTACATTGCGCAGATATCGGTGAAAAAGGTAGCCACGACCAGGTCCGTATATGCCCGATACTCGAGCGATAATAGCGGGAAAAAGGTTTTCCTGCTGTGCGCGGAGTAAAAGGTCTTCTGCATCAATCAGGATTTGACTGATGAGAGATATTGGTTTGCGTTCGGAAGTTTCATCAACCTGCGAGCCGTCGGTTTGTCCATATACGCCCGTGCTACTGACGTGGAGATAACGTTGAATCCGGGTATTGCGGAGGTGGTGAATCAGCGATTGAGTGGCCTCTAGATAGACTTTGCGATAGATGTCTACTCCGCGCCGCGAGGAAGAAACGGCGTTGACCACCCAGCGAACGGAATCAGGAAGCCGATGCAGTTGTTCTGGTTGAGTGATGTCGATGGAGAGGGGAATAACCCCGGCAGAGTCGAAGGATGCTGAATCAGAGATAAAGCGACGGACACCATAGACTTTGTGTCCTTGCTTCGCGAGCTTGGCCGCGACGCGCATTCCAACATAGCCGCAGCCGATAACAGCAGTGTCCACAACTTCAATGCAGGAGATCGTTACGAAAAACTTTAAACGAAAGCCGAAGACGTCGGTATTCGCTTATACATCGCACAAGCGGACAGCTTCGTAAAGAGAACCCAGCGGGTGCCGCTTCGGAATAAACTCCTGGGCAATATAGCCTTTGAATCCGGTGTCCACAATTGCCCGGCAGATGGCGGCGTAGTTAAGCTCTTGCGTGTGATCAATCTCGTTGCGTCCGGGGTTTCCGCCGGTGTGATAGTGGGCAATGTAAGGAGAGTATTCTTGAATGGTGCGGATCACATCCCCTTCCATAATCTGCATGTGATAAATATCGTAGAGGAGTTTGAAACGTTCGGAACCTACCCGGTCACAAAGTGCGACACCCCATGCGGTCTTGTCGCACTGATAATCCTTGTGATTCACTTTGCTGTTGAGCAGTTCCATGCACACGGTTACTTTGTGCTTCTCGGCAATGGGCATCACTTTCTTGAGGCCTTCGGCGCAAATTTTGATCCCTTCCTCATCATCAAGGCCATCGCGATTCCCGGAGAAACAAATAATGTTGGGAAAACCCGCTTCAGCAACTTGAGGAATCATTTTCTCGAAACCTTCAAGGAGCCAACCGTGATTCTCTCGTCGATTAAAGCCTTTGGCGATTCTTCCCGGCCCGTTCGCCATAGCGCACAGGAGTCCGTATTTACGAAGTGTAGGAAAATCAGACGGGTTCAGCAGTTCGACCGAATGCATCCCAAATTGGGAGGCGGATTCAGCCAACTCATCGATACTAAGACCCGAATAGCACCACTTGCAGACGGAGTGACGGACATTGCCTTTCAACTGGAAAGGCTTAATAGAAGCCGCTTGCAAAAAGCCGGAATGAACGCCGGCAGCAGCGCCAATCGCTACTCCAGTACCCGCCTTGAGCGCGTTTCGTCGAGAAAATTTATTTTTCATAATGATCAAAAAAGAAACTGTTCAGCAAAAAGTTTGGCAGAAAAGTTCGCCGGTTGTCAACATTTATTTCAAAGCAAACAGAAAAACAAACTGAAAAAAGATTGCAGCGGCTGTTCTTCCTCTCGGCCGCCTTCCTAGCGCACGCGGCGAATGCGATAAAAACACGAAGGCGCATTGGTATGCAATAAAGGCAACCGCACCGCCGTGTTCGTCCGCGTCGCCGCTATCTCCCCAGAAGCCGGCAACCACCCTTCCGAAAACACTATGTTCGTCTGGCATTGAACTTGATACACCCGCCCCACGACCGACGACCAACGCAACGAGATAAAGTTCGTCTCGCTCAAATCATCCGTAATCTCTAACGCCGGCTCCGGCTGCGGCGCATTTCCCGATATCAACAACGACACCCATTGATTCGTCCACACCGCTTGATTCGTATATGCCATGGCGCTCCCCGTCACCGGCCGCAACGGAAAGGTCAACCGCCCCCGTCCCCCTCTTTTGGTCACATTCACTTCATAAACGCCGTTGGTGATTGGATTCTCCACAACCACTTGCTCCACATTGTCCCGGCTGTTGTAACCGCGCCGCGCCGCCCTGGCTGGATTAGCCGGATCCAACACCCAAGGGCGATAGCGCGTCAGGGATGTATTGATGTTTGTGTTGGAGTTGGTAACAGTTGTATAGCGAGCGAGATATAAGTTTAGATCGTTGACCAGCATTCGCTTAGTAGAGTCAAAGGCGGGAGCCGGCAGGGTTTGCGGCGGCGGATCGTTCCAGCAGAGCGTCACTTTGAGAGGCTCGTTGCCTTTGGCCACTATGGGAAACTTGATGTAATCGGTGTAGTCTTTGGTTGTTCCATTGGTAACCACGGTTCGAATGTTGTATAGAGGAACTTCTTTGATATGGGCAAGAGAATCGCTGTGGAAGTTATTGGTCATGAGGTTGGCGGCGGATAGGGCGTTAAAAAGTCCCCAGCCGAAGCGGTAGTCGGGGCCGGGATGATCGCCGGCTTCGTCGGCGGTATGAATGGCGAGCGCGCGCAAAGTGGAGGCGAGCATCGGTTGGTTGTTGCCCACTTGCCGACGATGCAGTTGAACCAGCAAATTCAGCGAACCCGCCACCGTCGGCGCCGCATAACTGGTGCCATCTAAATCTTCATAGCTCATATTGACGTCATTGGTTGAAGTGCTATGATCGGTATAAGTTGAGTAGACATGCTCTCCGGCGGCAACGACGTCGGGTTTGATGCGGCCGTCGTCCGTCGGACCCCAACTGCTGAACGCGGTCATTACCACGTTGGTATTCGCCGTCACATTGGTCGTCATCACCGTATTGGTGACCATCATGCCATTAGGAGCAGTGGTTATGTTTGTGGTAGTGACCACGTTGGTCCTCAAAGCGCCGTAGCCGCCCGGTATTTTCCGCACGGCACCGACAACCAAGCCATTTTTGTTCACTGCATATGGTCCCAACAGATCGTAACCACCGTCCACGTCGAAGTCATTAGCGGGCAGGGTATTCGTATGTAATACTGGAGTCATGTTAGTAACTAATGTTGATATTCCATTAATGGTGCTTGTTGTGACTTGGTTAGTTAGGGCAAAATATCGATTAGTTACTGAGGCAAGGTACAATTGCCCATCAGTATCAGGAATCCCGTAAGGGCGTCCAGGATTATCTCGCTCATTCCCGGCGATCCATACCGGAAGATAATAACGGCTCCAATAGACGATGTCGTCGACTGCCTGCGAGTATTCACCGTAAAATCCAAACTTGTAATCCTCCGTGGCATTGACAGCGGGAACACCTCTCCAGATGGGGTAAGCTCTACCCAAGTAATTAGTCCAACCGCTCCAACCGGCATAACGATAGTAAGAGTGATTCGAGATTCGGAATTGATTGTTGGTGTTGGCAAAGGCGGCGGTCATTTCCGTGAAGTCATTGGAATAATCGTACGCGAGCAACGTAGCATGAGGTGACATGCCTATGGCTCGGACATCAACGCCGGCCGCCACCAATGTGCCGGCGACATGCGTTGCATGATTACTGTATGGCAAAGGGCTGGGGCTATTCTGGTTGCTCACCCGGCTATCCGCTTCACCCATGCTGTTGGCGATGGCAAACTCTTGATGGCTGGTCAAAACATCCCCACCGTCCCACATGGCCAGCTGAGTGCCTTCCCCATTGATGTTCAAACCGGAAAGGCCGTCGAGCAACGCGCTGTTGGTCGTCCACAGTTCGTCGGTTCCAATCGTGTCCGCCGCTTCCACATTGGCAGTGGTGAGATAAACAGGCTCGCCATGCTCCACACCAACCATCACGGCAAAAAAGTAATATCTGGGATGCTCTATCCAAACGCCAATTTCTCCATTGCTTCGAGGATCGAGGCCAACAAGAGAGTCCTGCCACACCAGCGGCATGCCTGTTCGTTTGGAGAAGGCTTCTGCTTCGGCGCGTTCGGCGGCCTGCCAAACGCCCAGCTCGTTGGAAAAGGCTCGCACAAGTTCGGGGCCTCCGCCGGTCTTCCAAAGTTCAAAGCCGATTGGTTTAGGCAGGCCTTCGATGCTGAGGCCAGGCGGTTGCAACCAAGGCGCAAAGTTCTCGTTGAAGTCTTCAAGCACGGCGGGATCGATGCCCGGATCGTTCTCATCCACAATAACCGGGCCGTTGGGCGGATCTTCGTCATCTCCCGGAGCAAGTTGCGCCAGCAAGCCGACGTGGACGCCAGCCAATAATGCCAAAGATGCGAAAATAGCAAACTTTTTCATGATTTCAGTTCTGAAATTAATTAATTGGCGGCAATCAAAGCCAAACTTGTGTTCAGAGTCAACAAAAAAAGTTTGGAAGTGTTCGGGGCTGCTTGATGTTTTCCAAAGTTCAAAGCCGATGGGTTTGGGGCAAGCCTTCGATGGTGAGTCCGGGCGGTTGCAGCTAAGGCGCAAAGTTTTCATGGAAGTTTTGGAGAAGGGGGGTTCGATGCGCGGCTTGTTTTCATCTATGATGTCGGGGTTGTTGGGCGGGTTTTGGTGTTTGCCGGAAGCGGGTTAGTTTTGTTGTGTCAGAACAACATGGTTGTTGACCAAAGCCATAAAAGTGATGAGAAGGAAAAACTTTTTCATATATTTTTCAAGGGATGGTATGCAGAGATTCAGGGGTGGTTTGGGTTTCGATTTCGCAAAGGAACTTGTTGGTTTGGTTGGGGGGTGGCAAGGCGAGAGGAAGAGAGTTTTTTGGGGATATGTTTTTTGGCGGAAGGGATTGCAAGAAGCAGTTTGTTTTGTGCAAAGTGCGCCGCATGCCGGTTCAATCGAGAGGTAGACTGATTGTGGGGGGTGTTTTTCTTTTGCTTGCTTTTTCGGTTCAATACTTTCTTAACTTGAAAGGAAAATGCGTTTGGAGCATCTGCAAAATATTTCGCAAATTGTGGTTAAGTTTGGAACCGGGATTTTGACCGATGAGGACAATTTGCTGGAACCTTCTCAGATGGGGCAGCTGGTGAATCAAGTGGCTTCGTTGTATCGGGGTGGCAAGGAAGTGATTGTAGTTTCTTCGGGGGCAGTCGGGGCGGGTATGGGCGTTCTCGGACTCAAGAAGCGTCCCGCCTTGTTGCCGCAGCTTCAGGCGTGCGCGGCTTTGGGGCAGTCGAAGTTGATCGCCGCTTATCAGGCGCTTTTCGCTAAGAAGGGAATTTTGACGGCTCAAGTGTTGCTGACGCATGAAGATCTTCAGGATCACGATCGTCACCTCAACGCTCGCAACACTCTTTCGACGTTGATGGAGCAAGGGATTATTCCCATCGTGAACGAGAACGATGCTGTTTCTTTTACAGAGCTGAAGTTTGGCGACAATGACGCATTATCCGCGCTTGTAGCGTGTTTGTTGCCGGCGGATTTGCTGATTATCCTGACTACGACCGAAGGAGTGATTCAAGGGTTTGGCGCCTCTGAATCCAAACGGCTTGGCGTGATTAAAAGGATTGATCGCCGCATTGAGTCCTTGTCAAGAGGAACGCAAAGATCCACCGCTATCGGCGGCATGACGAGCAAAATTCAAGCCGCGAAGATCGCCAGCCGCGCCGGCATTCCCACGCTGATCGCCTCCGGCCTCAACCCGCGCATTTTGAGCCGTCTTTTGGCCGGAGAAGACGAAGGCACGATCATCCTCCCCGCCGCCGCGAAACTGAAGGGAAGGAAACGTTGGATCGCTTTTTTTCACCGTCCTCAAGGAAAATTGATCGTCGACGACGGCGCCAAAACGGCCCTGCGGGAAAACGGAAAGAGCCTTCTCTCCAAAGGCATTGTTCGCGCCGCCGGCCGTTTCTGCAGAAACGAAGTGGTCTCCATTTGCGATTTGGAAGGCACCGAGTTCGGGCGCGGTCTGGCGGCTTTGGACGCGCCTCAATTTGCCAAGAAACCCATCCCAGCAAAAATCGCCGTTCACCGCGACAATATGGTCATTCTCTGATTCGATGAAATCTCCCCAAGAAAACCAAGCGCCGATCCAACGACTCCTCCAAGTCATGGCTTCTCTTCGCTCGCCGGAAGGTTGCCCTTGGGACCGCGAACAAGATCACATGAGCCTGCGCTTTTGCGCCGTCGAGGAAGTCTACGAACTCATCGACGCAATCGAGGCGGGCAACGAAGAAGAGATAATCGAAGAACTTGGCGACTTGCTCCTGCAAGTAGTCTTCCACTGCCAACTGGGACAAGAACGCAATGCCTTTGATTTCGACCAAGTCTGCCGGAGGCTCATCGACAAACTCATCCATCGCCATCCCCACGTCTTCGGTCAAAGCAAAGCCAAAACCATTGACGACGTCTGGACGCAGTGGGAACAACTCAAAAAAGCCGAAAAACAAGGAAGCCCAAGCGAACGCGCCTCGGCGCTGGACGGCATTCCCCGCCATTTGCCCGCCTTGCTATACGCTGAAAAACTCGGCCGCAAAGCGCGCAAAAGCAGCCTGATTCCCTCTTCCGAAGACGCAGACAGCGCTTCCAAAGACGCCTCGGTTCTGGGAGAACAACTCTTCCACATCGTCCAAACCGCGCAACAACAAGGCCTCTCCGCCGAAGCCCTCCTTCGCAAAACCATTCAACAAAAAGAAAAACTTTGGCGAGCCAACGAAGGCAAAACGACCGCCTAAAGAAAACCCTAGAAAACAACAAGCCTCGTGCTGAGACAATATCCCACTCGGCACTTGCAACGCAATAGAGAACAAAGAAATACCTTCGCTTTTACCCATTTGCCCGCAAACCAATTCAATGAACAAACTTGCCAATATACAATTTTGCCAACCTATAATCGCCGGGAATTTTCCGGGCTTGATTGCAACGCTCCATACCGGCAAAGTTCTTCTTATGGCAGAATATGATTCCATCGCCGAAGCATATCGGGATTCCAAACGTCTCCCGTTTCGGGAATACATTGAAAGGCACACACTCTTCAAAACGCTGGGCAACATTCGAGGAAAGACGGCACTTGACTTGGCTTGCGGAGACGGATTCTACACGCGTTTGATTCGTCAAGCCGGCGCAGCAGAAGCAATTGGAATCGATATTTCTCCAGAGATGATTCGACTGGCCGAACAAGAAGAGAAACGGCAACCGCTAGGCTGCCGCTATGTATGCCAAGACGTCGCCAAAATCAAGACCTCCACTCCCGTCGACGTCGTGGTGGCCATGTATCTTCTAAACTACGCCGATACTGCGGAACGTCTCCGCCGCTTTTGCCAAGTTTGCTATAATGCGCTACGCCCCGCAGGCAGGTTCGTCGGTGTCAATGACAACGTCCTCAATCCGCCCAAAGGAACTTTGCTCTGGAAAAAATACGGATTTGAAAAAACCTGCCCCCACCCCGTCAAAGAAGGAGACATTATCTTATACACGATAACCAACCAAGACGGACGCTCCTTTCAATTCCAAAACTACTACCTAAAACCAGAGACCTATCAAGACGCCTTCCGCGCCGCCGGGTTTCAACACTTTCGCTGGATTCCCCTCTCCCTGCATCCCTCTCAACAAAACAATCCTTTCTGGGACGACTTCATGGCCAACCCGCCCATCATCGGCTTGGAAGCGCAAAAACCAACCGCTTGACTCTAACCCTCGCCCTAATATAAATTCCAAAAACTCTATGAACGAAGCCGCCGCCCGAATCAAAATCAACCACCTTCTAGAAAACGCCGGCTGGCGCTTCTTTCCTAAAAAAGGCCAACCCGCCAACATCCGCCTAGAAGCGAGCGTCGATATCACAACGCGCCAGCTCGACAACATGGGAAACAACTTTGAGAAATCCGAAAAAGGAAAAGCCGACTTCCTGCTCCTCGACGACAAAGAATCCCCGCTCATCGTGCTAGAAGCCAAGTCCGAAAACAAAGATACATTGGTCGGCAAAGAACAAGCCCGTCGATACGCGCGCGAACTAAACTGCCGCTTCATCCTCCTCTCCAACGGCAACCTGCACTACTTTTGGGACATCGAACGCGGCAATCCCTACCAAATCACTTCCTTCCCGACGCCCCAATCCGTCGCCGAATATTCAAAAACCGATCCGCCCGATCCCCAAAGCCTCGCCGACGAACTAATCGAAAAAGACTACATCGCCCTTACCCAAAAAGCCGACTACGCCCTACAAGCCGCATGGAAAAACAAAAACGAACGCCACGACTTCATCCAATCCCAAGGCCTGCGCTTCCTACGCCCCTACCAACTCCGCGCCGTCCACGCCTTGCAACGAGCTGCGCGCAATGGCCAAGATCGTTTCCTCTTTGAAATGGCTACCGGCACCGGCAAAACCCTCGTCTCCGCCGCCGTCGTCAAACTCTTCCTCCGCACCAACAACGCCCGCCGTGTCCTCTTCCTCGTAGACCGACTAGAACTAGAAGAACAAGCCCACAAAGTCTTTGCCAATCTACTTTCTCCAGACTTTACATCCATCATCTACAAAGAACGTCGCGACGACTGGCGCCGCGCCGAAATTGTCGTCAGCACCGTCCAATCCCTCCTGTTCAACAACAAATTCCAGCAACTCTTCTCTCCTACGGACTTTGACCTAGTCATCTCCGACGAAGCGCACCGCTCCATCGGCGGCAATGCGCGAGCCGTCTTTAACTACTTCGTCGGCTACAAACTCGGCCTTACCGCCACTCCGCGCGACTATCTAAAAGGCTTCGACAACGCCAACACCCCAACACACGACCCCCGACAAACCGAACGCCGCCTATTGCTTGACACCTACCGCACCTTCGGATGTGAAAGCGGACAACCCACCTTCCGCTATTCCCTAATAGACGGCGTAAAAGACAAAGTTTTAATCAACCCCAATGTAGTATGCATCCGCACCGATGTCACCACACAACTCCTCTCCGAAAAAGGCTTCTCCGTGTCATTCACCGACGAAGAATCAGGCGACAAACATGAAACCGCATACGCGAGCCGCGATTTCGAAAAACGTTTCTTCTCCTCCGCCACCAACGCCCTATTCTGCAAAACCTTCCTTCAAAACGCCCTGCGCGACCCCGTCAGCAACGAAATCGGCAAGTCCATCATCTTCGCCGTCAGCCAACATCACGCCGCCCGATTAACCCAAACCCTCAACAAAATGGCCCACCGCATGTTTCCCGGCAAATATCAATCCGACTTCGCCGTGCAAGTCACTTCCCAAATAGACAAAGCCCAACAATTTGCCGTCCAGTTTGCCAACAACAAACTCCTCGGCTCAGGCAACTTCAACCCCCAATATCACACTTCCAAAGCCCGCGTTTGCGTCACCGTCGGCATGATGACCACCGGCTATGACTGCCCGGACATCCTCAACATCGGCCTCTTCCGCCCCATCTTCTCCCCCACCGACTTCATCCCAATCAAAGGCCGCGGCACACGCCTCCACAACTTCCTCAATCACCTAACCGACAACAATCTAAAAGACAACGTCGCTGAACCAGAAAAGAAAACCTTCAAACTCTTCGACTTCTTCGCCAACTGCGAATACTTTGAAACACAATACAACTACGACCAAGTCATCCAACTACCCCAATCCACCGGCGGCAAATC
Source organism: Limisphaerales bacterium (assembly GCA_965203425.1). Lineage (GTDB taxonomy): Bacteria > Verrucomicrobiota > Verrucomicrobiia > Limisphaerales > AAA164-E04 > UBA2970. The sequence continues at coordinate 3,800,038 of OZ241891.1, forward strand.
TAAACACAGCGACTATAGCCCAACCGTCTACCCAGACGCCTATCAATACACCGGCGCCGACTACATGGACTCTATACAAGAAGAACAAATCGGACCCAAAGGCATGAAAATCGACCGCATGTTCTTTGACCGCTTCGCCGACACCGTCCGCCAAGACGAAACCATCGCATCCGCCGTCGAATCCGGCCAGTGGGACAAAGTCATCGACTACATAAACCGCAAAGTCTTTAACAAACCCGAAGAATACTATACCCTCAACAAATTGCGCAAAGCCGCCGCAGTGGACCGCCGCCTAACCTTGCGCGAGATTCTAGAAAAAATCTTCAACCTCATCCCGCGCTTCAAATCCAAAAAGGAACTGCTTCAAGAAGAATTCAACAAATTCATCGCCGATCACAAACCAGACGAATCCGAAACCATTCCCGCTATTGAAGAGTATTTCAAAACCTACGCCGCCAGCAACCAATTCCGCCACTTCATCGACAACCTCGACATCGCTGCTTTGGCTACCAACCCCGGCTTTTCTACCCACGACTACCAAGCCGTCCCTGAAAAATACCGCACCCTCGTCCCCGAATACATCAAAGACTACGTCTCTCTAAACCAATTCACCTAGCAATCAAATTGCCAAAAATCAACGAAACCTCTGGAAAAGCCTTTTCCCAATCTATAAACTCTCTTCTTGCCTATGTTAGACATGGACACCAAACGCCGCATCGACGCCGCCCGCGACCTGCTCGTCGGCAAAGTCCCCGACCCCAAAAGCCAAGTCGAACAAATCACCATCGCCCTCATCTACAAGTTCATGGACGACATCGACGCCCAAGCCGAACAACTCGGCGGCCGGCGCAAGTTCTTTGCCGGCTCTTATGCCCGCTTCGCTTGGCGCAACCTCCTCCAACCCAACCTCGGCGGCCAAGCCACCCTGCTCCTCTACGCCGAAGCCTTGTCCAAAATCCCCCAAAACCCCAACATCCCCCCGCTCTTCCGCACCCTCTTCCAAAACGCCTTCCTCCCCTACAACAGCCCCGAAACCCTCCGCGCCTTCCTCAAAATCATCCACGAATTTCAATACGATCATAGCGAACGACTCGGCGACGCCTTTGAATACTTGCTCGCCGTCCTCGGCGCCCAAGGCGACGCCGGCCAGTTCCGCACCCCGCGCCACATCATCGACTTCATCGTCAACCTCCTCAACCCCAAAAAACATGAAACTATATTAGACCCCGCCTGCGGCACCGCCGGCTTCCTCATCGCCGCCTACAAACACATCCAACAAGCGAACACCACTCGCCAAGGCCGCAACCTTCTCACCCTCGACGAAAAAGAGCACCTCGCCAAAAACCTGCAAGGCTATGACATCTCGCCCGACATGGTGCGCCTCTCCTTAGCGAACTTATACCTGCACGGCTTTGTCGCGCCGCAGATTTATGAATACGACACCTTGACCAGCGAACAACGCTGGCGCGAACGCGCTGATGTCATACTCGCCAACCCACCCTTTATGTCGCCCAAAGGAGGCATCCGGCCGCACAGCCGCTTCTCCATACGCTCCAAACGCAGCGAAGTATTGTTTGTGGACTACATCGCCGAGCATTTGACAGCCACCGGCCGGGCGGGAATCATCGAGCCGGAAGGAATCATCTTCCAAAGCCAGTCCGCCTACAAACAACTGCGAAAGTTATTAGTGGAAAAACATTTAGCGGCCGTCATCTCCTTGCCGGCGGGCGTCTTTCAGCCGTATTCCGGCGTCAAGACTTCCCTATTGATATTAGACAACGCATTCGCGCGGCGGCGGGAGAGCATCGCCTTTTTCAAAGTGGAAAGCGACGGCTACGACTTAGGCGCTCAGAGACGGCCGATAGAACAGAACGACCTGCCGCCAATAGCGGAAGCCATAAAAGAATGGCAAACCAGAAACATAGAAGAACAAGAGAAAGAAACAACATCTCCTTCTTCCATACTGCCCAAACTTCTTGGGGAAGGTGTTGCTTTGATTGTCAAGAAAAGCGTCATCGCCGCCACCGGCGACTACAACCTCTCTCAAGAACGCTACAAACAAACCACCCCCACCCAATCCCAATACCCAATGATACGGCTGGGAGAAGTTTGTGAGATTCGAAAAGGAAAGGCAATTACACGCAAAGAAGTTGTCAAAGGCTCCATTCCTGTCATCGCTGGCGGACAAAGTCCCTCCACTTACCACAATGTGGCAAACCGCACAAGAGAAACGATTACTGTTAGCGCATCGGGATATGCTGGTTATGTCAATTACTTCAACGAACCAATATTTGCATCTGATTGTTTGACAATCAAACCAAAAGATGAACGGGTTCTAAGCGCTTTTGTCTTTCGAGTTATGAAGTTCAAGCAAGCGGAGATTTACAAACTTCAAGTTGGCGCAGGACAACGACATGTTTATGCCAAAGATTTGGCTTTATTGGAAATCCCCTTACCCCCATTAGAAATCCAAAAAGCCATCATCGCCGAGATCGACGGCTATCAGCGCGTCATCGATGGCAACCGGGAATTGATCGAGCGATTTCGAGAAGAAATCCAAGCCTCTATCGCCCGCGTTTGGAACACTTGAAAAATCATCCAAAACTCAGCAAAAATCCCTTGACATCAAAAGAATATCTGTCTAGATTCAACGAAATTTTAAAGTTTAAACGAAAAGATTATGCGCGAATTAGCAAAATTAAGGCTCTTTATCAGTTATTCTCATCGAGACGAAGGCCAAATTAACAGATTTAAAAAGCATTTGGCACCGCTGAAAGAGAAGGGATTGATTTCTGAATGGCATGATCGGAAAATAATGGCGGGTGAAGACTTCCAAAAGAGCATTAACGACCATCTGGAGGATGCGGACATTATTTGTTTGTTCATCTCGCCAGATTTTCTTGATTCTCAGGAATGCAAGAAAGAAGTAACAAAATCTCTCGAGCTAAAAAAGAAGAAAGGAATTTCTGTAATCCCGATTATTTTGTCCGAATGCGGTTGGTCAGATATGCAAAATATTTCTTCGTTATTAGTGTTACCGACGGATGGCAAACCAGTCTCTAGTTTTGAACGATCTGATATTGCGTGGAAGGACGTTTACGAAGGATTAAAAAGAGTGATCCAAAAAGAGAACGACATTAGAAGTCTCGAATTTTCCGACGAGGTTGCGCGAATGGTAGCCGAGCAGAATTTTGGTGGTACGCCTAAACTCGTCCTTGAATGGGCAGATATAGAAAAACGAGTCGTCCTTCCTTCACCCCATCCTGTAAAATCTTTATTTCTCGAACCACTACTCCCTGACGACACATTTGATAAACATCGACCTTTGGATGGCTCAACTATTTTTGCTACTATTGGTAACTTCGATGATAATGAAAACTACTCTAAGGAGGTTGTTTTTTATACTTGGCAGATGGCTTTTCTCAAATCTTTTGGCCTACGGCTGTTTAATGACAGTGGGACAGTTGGGCAAAGGGTTCGCTTCGTCGGCTCAGTGACCAAAGACAACGCAATTATCGTCCTAGATTCGACTCGTCAACCAGAGCGTCCACATCGCAACCATATGGATGGAATACTAAGATCTACGGTACCTCTTTCACAACAATTGAGAAGTGATCCTGATCCTCGTGTACGAGAGCTTGACGACAGGTGGGAAATTACTATTGACTTCGGCGATGTCCGGCCTCGTGAAGATATCTGGACGACCAATCCGCTGTTCATCGGATCAATAAATGGGATCACAAGACTAGAGGGCAAACTACAAGGCGACAACATACCAGAGCCTATTCCATGCGTACTCGAAGTTAGCTTTGAGGTCAAGCAAAGGCCAATGGAAAGATCGGATGTCGAACCATACTTGAATGATCGATAAAAAGTCCTGATGACCAGATAGCGGACCACCATCGCCGAGCTCGAAGTTGAGCAGGCCCTCGTTGTCGCCAACCGTGAATTAGCGAACCGAATGGAGAAAAAGATTCAACTTGCCATTGCTCGTGTTTGGGAACAAGATGTTTGAACTTTGCGGCGGCGCATTTATGTCGTCAAGAGTTTAGAAGAATTTTATGGAATTGAGCATGGATTGGGAGGAACGGTTATGCTAACGCATCTAAAAATACGGAATTTTCGCGGCTTTCAGGATTTAAATATGGATTCTTTGAAGGCCATTAATCTGCTTGCCGGCGAAAATAACACCGGCAAAACCAGTCTGCTGGAAGCGGTTTTCCTTCTGTCCGCGGCCGGAAATCCTCGGTTGGGAGTCAACAGCAACGTGCTTCGCGGTTTTGAGGGAAAGAAGATATTGCCAGAAGCGGTCGAGACCTTTTGGAAGCAACTCTTCTTCGGACTGGATATTGGGCAGTCCATTGAAATCAAAGGGAAGCACACGGAGCATGGTTCATTGGCTTTGAAAATCAGATTGGAACAGCAAACTATAGCAGATATTCCTTTAGACCGTGCCGAAAGAGTTTCGGCAACGATTCAGATGGGATATCCCTCGCTCGTGTTTCGGTATCGCGATCCTTCTTCAGGAAAACTGATTGAAAGCCGCATAAGCATGAAGGGAAGAGAATTTGTAGTGCATCAACGTCTTTATGAAACGGAGAAACCGGAGAGGCGCGGAGTAAGCATGAAGGGAAGAGAATTTGAAGAGCATCAACCCTCCGCAAATATCTTGCTTCCGTCAGTAATTCTTCTATCTCAAAGCAGAGATCCGCGGGGGGACGCCCACAGGCTGGCGGAGTTGAAACAAAGAAAACAGGGAGAAGTCGTTTTGGAAGCTCTTCAAATTATCGAGCCGAAATTAAAAAGCATTGAGGAAAACTCCTCCAGCGGCGAGCCTATGATTTGGGGCGATATTGGATTATCCGAGCTGGTGCCTTTGGCGGCTATGGGCGAGGGGATGAACCGGATTGCCCGGATTGTTTTGACCATAACTGTCCCTAAGGGTGGCATTGTTCTGGTGGATGAAATTGAGAACGGGTTGCACCATTCGATTTTGCCTCATATTTGGCGGTATATCGACAAATTGGCGCAGAAGTTCGACACCCAGATCATTGCGACGACGCATAGCCGTGAATGCGTAAGGGCAACACAGCGCGCTTCGCTGGATCCCGAGAGATTTCGTTACCATCGCCTTGAAGTCGGTGAGGAGGGAAACTATCGGGTGACTTATGATCCGGAATTACTTGAAGCTGCGTTTGAACATAACTTTGAGATTCGATGAGTATGTCAAACGAAACAGAAGAAATACGAATCAAACCGGTTCAGCTTTTGGTTGAGGGCAACGACGAACGCAATTTCTTTGAGGCGTTCATCGATCATCTTTCAATCAATGTTCAGGTGCAGAGCTTTGACAGGAAAAACTTTTGTTCAAAATGCGGTCAAACCATTCCCGACATTCAGATTCAAAACTTCAAAGGTAAAGACAAATTGCGCAAATTTCTGCCTATGTTTGTAATAGCACCGGGCTTTCGTGATAAAGTGCGAAGCATTGGGATTGTGCGGGACGCGGATAAATCGGCGGAGGGAGCATTCCAAAAAGTTCAAGATACGTTGAGGAATGCCGAATTGCCTGTTCCGGATTGTTCTGAGAAACGCAAGGTGGATGGCAGGTTAGCGGTGGATGTGCTGATATTGCCCGGCGGCAATCAGACGGGAATGCTGGAGACATTGCTTTGCCAAAGTTTTGCCGGCACGGAAGTAGATGGTTGTATTAAAGAATTTTTCCAGTGCGTTAAGCCTTTGTTAGAAAAACCAATCAAGCCTCATCAGAAGGACAAGGCACAGGCCTTTGCTTATCTGGCAACTCGACCCAATCCGCATCATTCGGTGGGTGTGGCGGCAAAGAAGAAAGACTGGGGGGATTTGGATTCTCCTGTTTTTGGAAGAGTACGCAGTTTTTTGGAAAGAATTGCCGTGTTGCCGGAGATAGAATAGGGAGAAAGGTTGGCCATGTTGCCGGATAGCGTTATGGGAAAAATCTGGATTGGCATTTTGTCGGTTGCGGGGCTTTGGCTTGCCGTGCGGGAGCGTGCGGCGGTCTGACGAGCCGGGGAAACAGATTTTGCGCTTGGGCGCGAGCGTGGTTCTGCTTTTGTTGGGGATTTTCGGGGCCGCGTATTTTTTGGAAATCCAGCAGAAAGCGTCTGTTCTTGGCCGTGTTGCTTCCCGAATTGCGGCTTTTGCAGCTCCTTTGTTGGTGGCGGCGTGCGGCGTTTTGCTGGGCGTTCTTTGGGCGCCTTCGATGGGGCGGCTGCTTGCGGCGCCGCTCACCAGTTTGTTTGACGGCGGCAAAGCGGGGACTTATCGGCAACCACTTTACGCTATCGCTGAAGCCCGCAGAAAGCGGGGAAGGTATGCCGAAGCGGCGGCGGAAGTTCGGAAACAATTGGAAGAATTTCCCGGAGACATTGATGGAACGCTTTTGCTCATTGACTTGTGCGCGAAAGATCTCGGTCAAATGGAAGAAGCAAGAGCGGCTATGGAAGAGTATTTGCAAAACGGGCCGCATCCGCCGAGAAACCTCTTCCGCGTTCTTGCTCATATGGCTGAAATTTACCTTGTGACAGACGGCGGTCGGGAAAAGGCCCAACAATGTCTAGAGCGAATTCAGGCCCTGTGTCCCGGAACGGAACAGGAAATGCTGGCCGCTCAAAAGCTGGCGCACATCGGCTCGGCAGAGTTTCTTGAAGCGAAGAAACAAGCAGTTCGCGTTCCGGTAAAAGAGTTTGATCGTCGGCTGGGGCTTCAAGGAAAAAAGCCGATTTTCCAAAGAAACGAACAAACGCCGGAAGAACTGGTCGGCAAGTATGTACGTCAACTGCGGGCGCATCCGCTCGATTGGGAAGCCAGAGAAAACCTAGCGCGTCTTTATGCCAACCATTATCGGAGGCTTGACATGGCAATTGAACAACTAGAAACGATGGTAAACTACCGAAACCAACAACCCCGTCAAATAGTTCGCTGGCTTCACCTGATGGCTGATTGGCACATCCAACTTGGCGGTGATATAGAAAAAGCCAAAGAATGCATGCAGCGAATTTCGGCGCGTTTCCCCAAGACCGCTCACGACTCCCAAGCCCAAAAGCGCATCCACTACCTCCGCCGAGAACTACGCAACCGCCCCCGATCCTGATATTCCTTACAATGGTGGAAAACATTCGCAATATAATTACTCTGCTCTTCGTTGAATCCTGATTTTTGTAAGAGATAGCGCACATCCTCCTCTGTTAGAGACGACTGATATCGGCAGCTGTCAAAAACAAACTGGTAAAAACGATTCCAATCGTATGGATGAAGGCACCGCTTGTTCGCTGAGAACGCAAATTTCTCGAACTGGTCTTTTAATCTTGGGATAAGCCGAGGCAGGCAAGACTCTTGTTTTGGAATTCGCAGACGGTAACGACGCTTGTAAAGCTTATTGTATAATTTAATGGGTTTGGCAAAGAGTTCTCTAATTGCGTTTATATATACTTCGTAACTCAATTGAGGTTTCCATTGCGATGCTATAGCTTTGATATGTATTATTGCCATCTCTTTTGGACAAGACTCAAACATTCCGACAAGCCCTTCGTGAATCTCGTGTAAATTGGGACTAAATCCAACAGTCATAGGGTGAAGATCACTATGCAAATCGAGTTCAGATTTAACAGTCATCTTTTCTTTGCCTGATTTTACTTCTTCCTTAAGAATCGAATCCATGCGAAGCAAGAATTGTTTAGGCTCTTCTTTTATTCGCAGTGTAATTTCTGGGAGAGACATTTTTTGTAGAATCTTTGAAGTGGTTAAAGTTTCTGAGATTTTATTCTATCGGAAACTTGCAAATGAGACGGGAAACCGAACTTCCTTATCTCCACGCGCATAGAGAGAAGCAATTTGTGGCGTCCGAAACACAAGTTCGTAGTTCCCCGGTTTTGTTAACTCGTCAATCGGAAATACTGCGTTAAATTCACTCAACGAAATTTTGCCGTCAACCGCGTTAGATTGAGTGTCCAAAATTTCCTGAATTTCATCGCGGCTAAAGCCGGTATATGCAGCCATTTGCTCTTCGGACAATCCCATTGCTCGGTAACTTCTCAACACTTGTTCCTTCTGCTCTTTTGTCATATTAGCGGTCCATCCTTTGGATATCTGCTTCATTGTTTGATCGATCGACGCAAAGGTTGCCTGCATTTCCTTACTCGGTTTGTCCACAAATGGATTTTTGCCAGCCCACCCCGGAATTTCTAACAACGGCTCCACGCGGACGCCATCGCGCAGAAGGATGATTTGACGCTGAAATCCGTAAGCATCCCATGTAATTGTGCTGATGAATTGCTGGGAAATAGAAATCCTGACGGCACTGAGTTTGCGGGCGTATTGAACGAAGTTGTCGTCCACTTTCCGGTAATCCCGCGCTTGTTCTCTTGCATGGTTGGCAATGAGTTGAAGCGGCGTAGCGACTTGAATATAAATAGAATCCTGATTGAAAAGACTGCGCGGCGCTTTTGTTAGGTAGGCATATTGAAGCGCGTCATTATCCTTGCTGGCCTTTCCTAATGCGATGGCTTGCTGGACGTCGGCATCGGTTGGGTTGGCGATGATTCCGTTGGCGTAGTTGCGGAATTCTTGGGGAATTTTGCTACGAATGGCGTGTTCGCGAATTGAGTAACCTCCGGCGCAACCGGCGGCAAGCAACGTTGTCGTCAGTGCGGCGATTAAAAACGAGTATTTCATAATTTTGTCGTGGTGATTTGGTTTGCAACGGGTTTGCGGCGATTTATTTGAGGCGGAGGGCGATTTGTTTTTCGAGTTCGCTGGAGAGGTCGATGTTGGGGCGGCCGAAGCGGGTTCGGCTTTGGACGAGGACTCGGCTGACTTTGGGGCCGACAGCTTCGATTTGGACGTAGACGGTGGTCTCGTCGATTTTGGCGACCAGGGCCTTGTTGACGCGGTTTTCGTTGACGATGGTGCCGTTGAAGCGGAGTACTTCGAGGGCGGCGAGGTAGAGGTCTTCGACGGGGCGTTGGTAGCGGCCTTCGATGGTGTCTTTCATCCACGGCAGGCCTGTTTTGCGTCCGCCGTCGACGGTGGTGTAGCAACCGAAAGAAAGGGCGGCTGCGGTCAAGCAAAGTAGTATTGAGATAATAGATGCAAGTTTCATAGGGAAGATTGCAAGCGATTCGGCGTTTTTTGTCAAGTCTTAAATTGATCCCCCTTAGGCGGAATGGCTATGGCGTTGGATTGGCATTTGGCGGAGGGATTTTCTTGGCTCGGATATGGAAGCGTTGGACGATCCATCCGTGTTTGGGGGCGAATATTGCGGTCAGCATGAACACTAGGCCGGCGGTTACGGCCATCATTCCGGATGTGGAGGTATCGGCAAAGCCATACCAGCGGGGGATTGTCAGTGCGGCGGCGTGGCCGGCTATGGCGGAGAAGGCGGCTATGGCCAGGCTCCAGGCAATCATGACGCCTAGTTTGTCTGTGAGGAGGTGCGCGGCGGCGGCGGGAACGATTAGCATGGCGATGACGATGATGCTGCCAACGGCTTCGAAGGAGGCGACTGCGGTTATTGCCACGACGATCATTAGCAGGTAGTGCATGGTTTTGGCGCTGAAGCCGAGGGTAGTGGACAGTTCGGGATCGAAGGAGCTGATTCGGAGTTCTTTGAAAAAGAGAAGGACGAACAGAAGGTTGAAGAGGAAGACGCCGCCCAAAACGGCAACGGCCCGAGGCACTTGGATTTGGGTTTCTCCCCAGTGTAGGGTGCATAGCACGTCTAGCGGCGTCAGCTCGATGGCGCCGTAAAGCACGCAGCCGGGATCCAGGTCGACGTGGTCCGCCGCTTGGGCGATCAAGAGCAGGCCTCCCGCAAAGAGGGTTGTAAAGACGATGCCCATAGCGGCGCCGCGGTCAACTTGGCCGAAGCGGCTGATCCACTGGGTGAAGACGGCGGTCAAGGCGCCTACGGCTGCTGCGCCGATAAACATGGGAAGGCTGGCGCGGCTTCCGGTGAGGAGGAAGGCTATCGCTAATCCCGGCAAGACGGCGTGGGAAATGGCGTCGCCCATCATGCTCATCTGCCGAAGAACGAGAAAGTTGCCGACAATGGCGCAGGCCATAGCGCATAGAACGCCGGCTGTTGCGATCCAAAGGTCGTAGCTTTGCCATTCCATTAACTGCTTCCTTCGGTTAAGGGATGGGGGCTTCCGGGCATGGTGGAGTGTTTTGGGTCTCGGACATCGGGCAGTAGCGTTTCTAGTTCTTTCACGAGTTCTGTCCCCAAGACGTGTTCGACTGCGTCTGCGTCTCGGTCGACGTGGCTGGGAGCGATGTCTGCGTTTTGAATTAGGTATAGCTCCCACAAACGATGATTTCGGGTCACTTTTGCAGCTTCTCGAAAGCCGGCTTCCGAGAACAGCAATTCGTTTGCGCCATAGTGTTCGATCAAGGCGTTGTCGTATGCGGATTGGATTTCGCGCTGGAGGAATCTTGTCGACCAGGATCGGGAGGCCAAAAGGCCGGCCTGCAAGATTGGCCTATTTTGCACGCGGTTTTGTTCGGAAGGATTGGCGTGGGCTTCAAGCCATTCATAGGCCGCTCGCAGCAAATGTTGCCTCGCGATTTTTCGTTTGAGCGTGGATTGCCGGACGAAGCGAACAAAAACACCGCGCGCCGTGCCAAAGAGCATGCTGGCAAGGAACAATCCGGCGGCCATCAGGACAATCACGGCGCCGGTCGGCAAGCGGGGGAACAAGCCGCTGATTCCGGCGCCCAGCCAGCCGCTGAGACCTCCGATTCCGGCGCCCAAAACCAACGTTGCACCGAGTTTGCGCGTCCAGAAACGAGCCGCCGCTGCCGGTGTAATCAGAAAGGCAATCACCAAAATCAGCCCCACCGCTTGAAGCCCGGCCACTGTGACCATTGTCACTAAGACAAGCATCGCGGCATCCAGCGTCTGCACCGGCCAGCCTTGGGCGGCCGCAAACTCCTCATCAAAACAGAGCATTCGAAACTCCTTGAACAAAAGGACGCAGAGGAATCCGGCGAGGATCGTCACCCCGGCCACTACGGCAAAATCGCGCAAAATCATGGAAGCCGCCTTTCCGTAAAGGAATGATTCTAATCCGGCGGCGCTGCCTTCCGGCATCTGCTGAATGATCCCCAGCAGCGCAATTCCAAGCCCGAAAAAGACGCTCAACACTATCCCCATCGCCGTGTCGTCTTTGATTCGAGTTCCGTTTCGGATTCCCAGCACCGTTGCGCAACTGAGAATTCCGGCGGCGGCGGCGCCCCAAAGAAGCCCGGCCAGAGATTTTCCAGCGCCGCCGGCAGAAGCCATAATGATAAAGGCAATGCAAATTCCCGGCAACATGGCGTGCGAGAGCGTGTCGCCCATTAAAGAACGTTTGCGCAACAGCAGAAATCCGCCGACCAAACCGCCAGCAATTCCCAGCAGGGAAGCGCTGAGGATGACTAATCTTGTATTATAGTCGCGCAACGAAGCGACCCGCCAGATTTCTTTCATCGAAGGGAGCGCCAATCGCGAGTTCTCCGCGGCGAAGAGGAGAGGAGTTTTTCCTTCGCCTGAGGAAAACGGTGCCTCAGACGCGGTTGGAAACTCCGCCAAAAAAAGAGAAACAACCATGCCAAGTGCAGTCTTCATTCTCCGGCATGCTGCACTGCCTCCGCTGCGGCGGACAGCACGGTGAGTTTGCCGCCGTAAGTTTTGCGCAAGTTTTCTTGATGGAAGACTTTTTTCGTCGGCCCGGCATCGACAACCCGCATGTTCAACAAAACAATCCAATCGAAGTATTCGGACACTGTGGCCAGGTCGTGGTGAACAACTAGGCAGGTTTTGCCTCGCTTCTTTAGTTCGCGCAGCAGCTCGACAACGGCCCGCTCAGTGGCGGCGTCAACCGCCGCGAAAGGCTCGTCCATCAAGTAAAGCCGGGCATTTTGCGCCAGTGCTCTGGCCAGAAAGACGCGCTGTTGCTGTCCGCCAGAGAGTTGGCTGATTTGCCGGCCGGCGTAGTCCGCCAATCCCACGCGATCCAACGCTTGCAACGCTTCCGCTCGGCAACGTTTGTCCACCGGCTTGAACCATCCCAGCCGATGGTAGCCGCCCATAGCAACCACGTCCAAAGCGCTCGCCGGAAAATCCCAATCCACGCTTTCCCTTTGCGGCACATAGCCGACGAGGTTTCGCTGCTTGCGATAGGGGCGTCCGTAGACGCGCACCAATCCGGAGGCCTTCGGAACCAAATCCAGACAAGCCTTGAGCAATGTGCTTTTGCCGGCGCCGTTGGGGCCAATCAGTCCAACCAGCTTCCCTTCCGGCATTTCTAAATCAACGTCCCAAACCGCCGGCTTGCGATGATAGGCAACCGTCAAGTCGTGAATGGAAAGCGGTGAGTCGGGAGAATGTTCGGGCGGGACGGTTTCGCCGCCTTCCTGCCTTTCTTTCCGGGCTAGGGTCCGCGTCGCTCGGTCAATATGAAACAAACGAATCATGAATAGTTGCCTTTGTCCACTTTAAGGCAGCAAGATAAAGCGGGCAAAGGAAGACGCTCATAAGCATCCGTCTCTCTGCATCCGCCAAGCTGTTAGCGCAATGTTTTTCCGCTCAGTTTGCCGTTCATTCCTTGTTCTGGGGCTTCGCCGCCAAGGGCGCGGACAATGGTCGTTACGTTGTGATCTATCATGCCTACATAAGTTCCTTCGTAGCTGCCGCGTTCGCCCATCGCGTCGGAGAAAAGGGCGCCGCCAATTGTTACTTCGTGGCCTTGCGCGCGGGAGCCTTCTACCAGTGCTTGGACGTTTTTCTCCGATACGGAGGTTTCCACAAAGATGGCTGGAATTTTTCGGGAAACCAAAAATGAGACCAGCGTTTCTATGTCTTTGACGCCCGCTTCGGACTCGGTGCTTAACCCTTGAATGCCGCGCACTTCCAAGCCGTAAGCCCTTCCCAAGTAGCGGAAAGCATCGTGCGCCGTGACGAGAACTCGTTGCGCGGGCGGGATGGAAGCGATTGTTTTGCGGGCGTAGTCGTCCAACCGGCGAAGCGTTTTCAAATAGGAGTCGGCATTTTTTTGGTACGCCGCCGCATTTCGGGGATCGAATTCGCAAAGCGCTTCAGCCACAACTTGAGTCGCCCGCATCCAACCCCGAACGTCCATCCACAAGTGCGGGTCGTGGCGATTGGCCTCATCGATCATCCCGTAATCTTCCTGATCTAGAATCACCTCGCTCACAGCGCAAACCGTCCGCCCTTCCCGCTTGGCCTGCGCCAGGATGTCCGCCATTTTGCCCTCGAGTTTTAGGCCGTTGTAAAAAACAATTTTTGCTTGGAGAATTGCCAGCACGTCGTTGCGGGTGGGTTTGTATAAATGAGGATCCACTCCCTCTCCGATCAACCCCTTCAACTTTGCATGATTCCCCGCAACCTGCCGCGCAACGTCGGCAATCATTCCCACCGTGGCCACCGCCGGGTAGGGATACGTCAACGGTTCCCGACTTTCGCTTGAATTGGTTTCCGCCTCGCGATCCCCGCCCGTTGGCGAACAGCCCGACAACACGCCGGCCAAACATACCGTCAACCATCCGCAGTTGGCTCGTTTCATCTCAATTTGTTAGTTTCATCTAAGTTTGATAAAACTAAAAACATTTTACGAGGATGGGTAGACGAGTCAACAAGGATTTGGGAAAAAGATTCTTTTTCCGTTGAATAAAAAATTTGCTTCGGCAAAATCCTCTTTGTGCCGCCGTTCAAGAACAAAAACAGCGTCTCCGTCGAAGATTATCTCGAGAGAATCCACGAGATTATTCATGAGAATGGCTACGCGCGGGCCGTCGACATCGCCAACGCCCTAAGCATCAGCCAAGCCTCCGTCAGCTGCATGGTGCGAAAATTAGCGGCCAAAGGACTGCTCAACTACGAGAAGTATCGAGGGCTAACCTTGACTAAAAAAGGCAAAAGAGTCGCCCTGGCCGTTCACAAGCGTCACGAAATTCTCAAGCGCTTTCTATCCCTGCTCAAAGTTCCGCAAAAGGCGCAAGAGCGGGACATCGAAGGATTGGAACACCACATCAGCAACGAAACCGTCCGGGCGCTTGCCCGACTCTCGGACGATCTGGAAATTCGCGCCGGCAAAGGATAGTTTTACCAAGCGACACCGCGAGAACAGTCCTATTTCAAAACCGAGAGAAGACGCCCCATCCCAACTCGGCCGAGAACCATACACCGCCAAAATATATTTGAGATATGCCGACTGCGACTCCCGAACAATCTTCCCTACGCAAACCCGCCTCTCCTCGCCTCGTTCTTCATTTATGGAGAACGAAGATTTTCATTCAGTCCATCTTATCCTACCTGCCCTTAGGAAACAAACTAAACGACTTGTGCCAACTCTGGAACGGCACTTATTCCCCAAAAAGCATGGAAAGGGCTCTGTGGCTGCGGATAGACGCTTTAAATAAAGCGCGTAAACATGTTTCCTTGAATGGATCCACCGCGGTAGAAATTGGCACCGGATGGGTGGCCTATATGCCTATATTACTTCATTTATATGGAGCCCGCCGCTGCTATACCTACGACCATATTCCGCATCTCCAATTCAACATGGTAACGCGGTTTCTGAAAATCATTGGCAAGAACCTGAAAAAGATTTCTGCATTGTCGAACATTCCGCTGGAAGAACTGAAGCATCGATGGAAAAACATCGACGGGAAAAACAATTTAGAAGAGTTCCTGCGGGCGGCGGGAATAAAGTATAAGGCACCCAGCGATGCCGGGGACACTGGGCTTGCGGATGGGAGTGTGGATTTGGTTTTGAGCTACGCCGTGCTAGCCCACGTTCCCCGCAAAGCGTTGAGCGGTCTGTTAAAAGAAGTAGCCCGCCTAATTAGTGATCATGGAAAATCGTTCCATTGTATAGGCTTGTTTGATCCTAATCATAAAGTCGGATCCAAAGTGAGCAAGCTAAACTTCCTCAAGTATTCGCCGAGGTTTTATAATTTCTTTATCAACAACAAAATGAACTACCATAATAGGCTCAGAGAGCCTGAATATCTTAAACTGTTCAAGGAATGCGGATATTGCGTCGAGTATTTGGAAAGCGAAGTGGATGAATCAGACATTGCGATGCTCAGCCAAATGAAGGTTGCCGAAGAGTTCCAGCACTTTGACAATCGGCAATTAGCGGTATGGAAAATGAGCGTTGTTCTCTCCGCCCGCCGTTGTTAGATCTTAGAGAGTATCCTTTGCCAAACGGGACGTCTCGATCATCTCTTTTATAGAATCGTCTTCTACAAGGAATTTTATGCTCTTGCGGCGCAATATTTAGGAACCGACAAAAGGCGGTCAACTCCAGATTTCGCGGTCGAGGCTGCGGTATTGGATGGCTTCGGCGATATGGGTATCGTCGATTCGGTCGGACTGAGCGAGGTCGGCGATAGTTCGGGCGACTTTGAGGATGCGGTCATAAGCGCGGGCGCTGAGTTTCAAATTTTCCATCGCTTGGCGAAGGAGGTCGAGGGTACGACGATCTAATGCGCTGTGTTGTTTTAGGAGGCGGCGGTCCATAGCGGCGTTGTGATTGACAGAGGGGTGTTTTTGAAAGCGGCGATGTTGAATGTCTCGGGAGGCGATGACGCGCTCTCGAATAACGGCGGAATTTTCGCCGGTTTGTTGGCCGGTCATTTCTTTGAAGGAAACCAGAGGAACTGCAATATGCATGTCGATGCGATCCAGCAGAGGCCCGGAGATTCTGCTGAGATAACGTTGGATTTCCCGATCAGAGCATTGGGACTCGTTAGGCATTTTGCCGTCGGGCGATGGGTTCATGGCAGCCACAAGCATGAAGTTGGCAGGGAAGGTGGCGGAGCCGACAGCGCGAGAAATGGTGACACAACCTTCTTCCAGCGGTTGTCGCATAGTTTCCAGAACGCTACGTTTGAATTCTGGGAGTTCGTCAAGGAAGAGAACTCCGTTGTGGGCGATGGAGATTTCGCCGGGAACGGGGTTGGCACTGCCGCCAAGTAGCCCGGCGTCGCTGGCGGTATGATGCGGGGCGCGAAAAGGTCGTTGGGTAATGAGCGCTTGATTGTCGGCGAGAAGCCCCGAAAC
Organism: Limisphaerales bacterium; assembly: GCA_965203425.1. Classification (GTDB taxonomy): domain Bacteria; phylum Verrucomicrobiota; class Verrucomicrobiia; order Limisphaerales; family AAA164-E04; genus UBA2970. Next base: position 3,816,143 of record OZ241891.1, read on the forward strand.
GCTGTGGATTTTGGTGGTTTCCAGAGCTTCGTCCAAAGTAAGGGGCGGCAGGATGGAGGGGAGTCGCTTGGCCAACATGGATTTTCCAGTGCCGGGCGGCCCAATCAAGAGAATGTTGTGGCCTCCGGCGGCGGCTATTTCAAGGGCGCGTTTGGCATTTTCTTGTCCGCGAACTTCGGCAAAGTCGGCCTCTTCGGTCGGCAAGGCTTGAGTAAGCTCGGCCGAGTTCATTTGAACGGGCTCAATGGATTCTTGTCCGTCCAGAAATTCAACGGCTTGCCTGAGGTTCTGGAGGGGATAGACGTCGACGTTGTCCACGACGGCGGCTTCGCCGGCGTTAGCTTGAGGAACTAGCAGACCTTTCTTTCCTTCGGCTTTCGCTCGAATGGCGATGGGAAGAATGCCTTTGACGGAGCGGACGGCGCCGTTGAGTGCAAGTTCGCCAACTATAACGTAGTCGTCCAGATTGTCGGCGGAGCATTGCTCGCTAGCGCCCAACATGCCGACGGCGATGGGCAGGTCAAAGCTCGGCCCTTCTTTCTTCAAGTCGGCCGGCGCCAAGTTGATGGTCGTTTTGCCCATCGGAAAGCGATAACCGCTGTTGGTAAGCGCGGTAGTCACTCGGTCTCGAGACTCTCGGACGGCAACGTCGGGCAACCCAACGATGAGAATTTTGGTGTCGCCCCAACCAGTATTGACCTCGACTTCCACAGGATAGGCATGAATGCCGTTGACTGCCGCTGAATGCACTTTTGCAAGCATTTTCTAAAAAATCTATACAAGAAGGAACTGAGCTTTTGAAAGAAGAAACGCCAAGAACGCCGCTTTTTTCCGAGAAAGCGAAGAAAACTTCGTCCGGCGAACCAACGGCAAGCCAGATTCAAAAAAGCGCCCGCGCCCGCAAGAGCATTTCCCGCAACCAGTCAAAATCAAAGAAACCTTCAAAAAGCACCCAGTGAAAAACAAGCAACCCCGCAACGCAAAACCCCCAGTTTCGCCAGAGAGTCTTTTCCTTGGCATTGGCCGCCAAGACAAAGCGGCCGAATCCATCCAGCAAAACGACCGCCGCAAAAGCGGCCAAAATGGCGGCCTCCGTTGCCGGGCGAGAACCAATCCGCAGAGAGCCAAAACGAACACTGGTTGCCGCAGGCACGCCAATAAGGATAATCGCCAGACAAGCAACATGGAGAAAGTGAATGGCACGGCGACGCACAAACAAAAGATGCCAAGCAGAACGCCCCCTTGACAAGAAACAAACAACGATGGCAAGACTTTGAAGCTGACTTGCGCAAAGATAAAGTAGCGCGAAGTTTTCTAGAAAATTTTCCCACTCGGCTTTTGCGTTGCCGGCCTCCAAATCTTCAATAGGATGCGCTTATGACTTTGGATGCGTTGGGGATTATTGCGGGGAGCCGATCCTTGCCGCAGGAAATTGCGCGCGCCGCTCGCACCGCCGGCGTTCGGCGATTGGCGGCAGTGGGTTTTGAAGGAGAAACCGACCCGGCTCTGGGAACTTTGGTGGACGAAATCGCCTACCTGCGCGTCGGCCAGCTCTCTAAAATGATTCGCTTCTTTCAACAACGCGGGATTGCCCGGTGCGTCATGGGCGGGCAGATTGCGCCAAAAAATCTGTTTCGTCTTCGGCCGGATTGGCGCGCCGCCGCTCTGTTGTTGCGCTTGAAGGAGAGAAACGCCCGCACATTATTTGGCGCAATCGCCCAAGAGTTGCAAAAGGAGGGGATCGAACTGATTGAGGCAACCCCATGGTTGCGTCCGCTTATGCCTGCAGCGGGGTTTTTGCTCGGCGCGCGCTTGTCCCCGGCGCAGAGAGAAGACTTAAGTTTTGGGATGCGCGTCGCCAAAGAGATTGCGAGGCTGGAGATTGGGCAAAGCGCAGTCGTCAAGCAAGGCACGGTTCTGGCGGTGGAAGGCTTTGAAGGAACGGACGCCTGCCTGAGGCGAGGCGGAGAATTGGCGGGTCCAAAAGGCGGCGCTACAGCGGCAAAGACGACGCACGAAAATCACGACATGCGCTTTGACATTCCCTGCGTGGGTGAAACCACGGTGCAAACCTGTTTGGCTTCCGGGATTGCGGCGCTGGGTTTGGAAGGCGGTCGAGTGATTGTTTTGGAGCGCGAGCGAATCCAAAGCCTCATTGCCGGCCAAAAGTTTTCTATGGTTTTTGTTTGATCGGCCAATTGTTTCCGCAAAGCGATACGCCCGGCAATGCGGATTTCGCAATTGGCCCAAAGCGCGGCTCTATTCGCTGATGGGAATTTTGAAAAAACAAAGCCAAGAATCAAGCCTTCCGCCCAAGTCGATTGTTCCGCGGGCGTCGTTCACATTGAAGTGGCGCCATTCGACGTGGCCGTCTTCAAAAAGAAAGTTGCCGCCTCGCGGAGAAGCATCGCGAGCGCGATGGTTGGCGGTAGGCACTTGTTGGCCGCCGCTTTGAGTGAACCAATTCACACTGCCTTGGTTGTTGTTCACGTTCCAGTTCCCAAGCCCTTGAAGACGGTCGATTAGAATTGGGGCGTTTTTGTAGCGGCCGCCCATTTTCTTGCGAGGAACGCTCCATTCTCCCACGCCATTGACGTCGTATTCGACACCCGCTTCGTGTTTGCGATGAGGAAGGTGAAAATAGCCGGTGAGTATCCGATCAGGAACAGGATTATCCTTTGACCAAAGATCGGCGACTCTGTGCCATTTGTCCGTTGGGCAGAAGATGAGGTGAAACTTGGGTTTTTCGGTTTGGGTTCGGCGGGATTCGATCAAATAGTCTCTCCAGAATGTTTGGCTTGTTTTTCCCATCCAGCTCCAATGTCGGCCGTCGGTGTTGTCGGGAAAGTAGTTGTCGTTATCACCGGCGTAAAGATGGTGGGCGATGCCCTATTGTTTTTCGTTGCTTACGCAAAGCGCTCGGTCGGCCTGCGCTTTGGCTCGGCTCAGAGCGGGCAACAGCAAGCCGGCGAGGATGGCGATGATCGCTATGACTACCAGCAGTTCGATGAGGGTAAACCCGCTTGGGGAAGAAAAGGGCGGGCGTTCTTTACCGAGCAAGAGATTTGTCGCTCTCATAAGCGTTTTTGGAAGATTTTTGCAACGATTCAATAAACGCCGGCGCCGGGATAACGCCGCGCAAAAAGCAACGAGGCCATAGCAGTCTTCTTCGTTTTTGGTTTCAAAGCAAATCTCATTTTTACGGCGGCAAAATATAATCCAGCGCTTTGATGAGAGCGACGGCAAGTACCAAGGCGGAATAGAGTTTTACCGTCAAGCGTGATTCTACCGTCTGGATTTTCCCTTCTAACCCCTGAATTTTCCCTTCTAACCCTTGAAATTTCCCCTCCAACCCCTGAATTTTTCCCTCTAATGCTTGAATGTCACCTTTCAACTCGCTTCTCAGAGATTGGATTTTCCCTTCTAACGCCTGAATATCGCCTTTCAACTCGCTTCGCGACGACTGGATACCGCTTTCTAACGCCTGGATATCTCCCGTTGTCGCAAGCCCTTCGCTAACGGCGGCGCCGATTTGCTCTGTAACCGCCTCCGCCTGCGAGTCGTTAAACCCGGCTGAGCGCAACGCCTTGACGGCTTTGTAAGTATCAAAAGCAACTGTGGACATCGCAAAGAAAAGAATAAAGGAAAATAGATTTTCGGTCAAGCGAACTCTTCGCTAACTCTTGTTTGCGCCGGCTTGCAAGACGCAACCTCGGCTGGCTTGGGAAACCTGCGCCGCATAACGTCGCAAACCGGGGTCGACGTTGGCAGGCAAAGGGCGGCTTTTCCATTTTCTAAGGCGAGCGGCCATTTCCCGTTCACTGATGTGAAGGTGAATTTTGCCTCTCAACAGATCAAAACTAATGCGATCTCCGTCCTGAACAACTGCGATGGGGCCGCCAACGGCGGCTTCTGGAGAGCAATGCACCCCAAGAGCTCCGTGAGAAACGCCGGAAACCCGCCCGTCGCAAACCAGTGCGACTTTGCCGTCCCATTGCGGCGTCGAAAGCGCGGCGGAAGCGATCAACAGTTCGGGCATGCCGGGCGAGCCGACCGGACCTTGCCAACGCAGAACAACAACGTGGCCGGGTTGAATCCGTCCATCCGCTGCTGCCGCGGCGACTCTCTCACCGGCGTCAAAGCATATGGCTTTGCCCGAAAATTCCGGCGTTTGGAGGCTCGACACTTTAAAAACAATGCCTTCAGGCGCCAGGTTGCCGAAGCAAACCTGCATATCCGCATACTTCTTAAACGGATGCTCCGCCGGCGCAATCAATTCTTGCTCTGGCGGCAAGGCCGGCGCTCGATCATAATTAGCGGACAGTGTATCGCCCGTGACAGTTAGGCAATTGCCGTCGAGAATGCCAGAATCCAGCAGACGCCGGAACAACGCGGAAGTGCCTCCCAGACGGTGAAGATCGATCATGTTGAACGGCCCACGCGGAGCAAAATTGCACAGCACCGGAGTCTGGCGGACAACGCGCTGCACGTCTTTCAAATCAAAATCCGCCCCCGCTTCATGCGCCAGCGCCAGAAAATGCAACACAGCGTTGGTGGAGCCTCCAATGGCCGCCGTTGTCTTCATCGCATTCTCAAAAGCCCTTTTTGTAAGGATGTCGCGCGGACAAATCCCTCGCTGGAGAAGATTCTTCATCAGGGCGCCGCCTCGTTGGAAGTCGTCCCGCTTGGCGGAGTCTTCCGCAGGAATAGACGCGCTCCCCGGCGGAATCAAACCCATCGCCTCGCCCGCAACCGCCATAGTGTTAAAAGTAGCCATCAGCCCGCAACCACCGCGTCCGGGACACGCGCTCCGAATGACTTCGTCCGCCTCTTTTGTCGATACCGCACCTTGTTGCGCGGCCGCTTGAGCATCATAAGCGGAAAGAATCGTAATGAACCGTCCCTTGTGCCGGCCGGGAAAAATGCTCCCTCCGCTGAAAATCAAGCCGGGAAAATTCGTCCGCGCCAACGCAATAGCCAATCCGGGAAAGTTCTTGTCGCAAAAGTGAATGCCAACCATCCCGTCAAAACAATGAGCGGAAGCCACAGCGGAAAAACTGTCGGCAATCATCTCCCGCGAAGGCAGAGAATAACGGCCACCGTCCATCCCCTGCGTCAAGTTGTCGCTGACACCCGGAAGCCCGCACTTGTACGCCCGCAACCACTCCTCTTCGCATCCACGGACCACCGCCTGCGCAGCCTCGTGACTTCCGCGGTTGCAAAGATTGACATCCAACTCCGGCGCGCCAACGGCAATCAGCGGCCGATCAAATTCCTCCGCGTCCCATCCCAATCCATGCAAAAAAGCCGCAACAGCCGCATTTCTCGAAGCGGTCAACCGGCGGCTGTTCCAGTTCAATTCCCCAGTCGTCATTCGCTCCTCTAACTTTTCTAGGATTGCCAATTCTTTTTCAACTTTTAATTGCGGATGCGCCCGTTCAAGATTCTTTCTTATTTTCTCTGAGGTTTCTTTGCCGTTTGTTTTTCTTCCAGTAAACCATTGTTCGCTTCAACTTGCGCCCTTTACACATTGCGTCCAATAAGCTGTTTAGAAAGAGTATTTTTTCTTTCCTTCCTATGGAGGCATAAGTATTGTTATGGATTTAGCGTCCTGTTAGAATTCTTCTTCCAGCATTGTATTTATTATGTGGTTGAGTGTTGATTGAGAATAAGTCTCGTTATAGGTTCAAAAACATCTCCGATTTTGTTCGATGAGAGATGACGCGCCAAGACGAGATTTTACTGAAGCGCAAACAATAGAGCAAAACATAAGCAATCTCCAAGGCTTCTTGCCTTTGGCTGTCGAAAACAAAAGATCGAAGAAACCGCCGACCTTTCACCGAAGGATTTTTGAACACAGTTTGGTTTGGCAACAATTCTCCATCGCTAATCAATCTTTGGAGCGCTCCCAAAAATCGCACTCACAAATAACCTCTCCCGCTTTGATATCGGAAACCACTACCGAACGCCATTGCGCAAAGCAGATCACAACGTTTCCCATTGCCTTAATTCACGTATGTCTCGTCTCCGCTTTCGGAGGCGGGGCGCAATATCCCCATAGCAGAATCTTGGGGTGAAGAACGGCGTCTTTGCCAAACGCTCGCAAGCTTGAAAAACCATCCCATAATTATCATCTCTCTCTCTCATAAATCGCCTGACTCAAACCAACCATCGATGGATTTTCTATGTTCTATGTTGTTTCCATCCCTAGAACATAAATCTTCCAAAGTTCAAGTTAGGTTTCAAATTCCCTAAGGGCTTGCTGTCCGCCAGCTAGGTCTGGCAGGGGAAAAAGAGTCTTTTTGGTTATTAGAGTTTGTGGGGAGGGCGGTCAAAGGGCTTATAGTTGCGGGTTGAGGCAAAGGGTCAACTTTTTATAGTAGAGGTCGTTTACAATGGCGGCTGTCGATGTTGCCGGGCTGCTTTGCGTTTGGAGGGAGAAGATGTTTTTGGTAGGGAGGAGTGGCAAGAGAGGATGGGGCAGATAGATGTCTATAGTTCTATGCTTGGGGGGCGTCTAGGGGAGTTAACTTATTGGCGGATTGGGATTGCGGAGGGCGAGGAGGAAGGCTTGCTGCCGCCACGATTGAGGAGGGAGACTTGAGTGTTTCCTTATTATTTCGTTTGGCATCCTGTCTTATGTTTTGCGAGAGGATGCGCGAACCGCGTCGTTAGGATTCTCGGCAATGTTTCTTTGGAGATCGTCGTTCATACGGATTATCTGGATTGGAAGGATTTGATAGTTTACATAAGATGCCGTTTAATAATGTAAAGAGGAAGTTGGAGGTTGAGAGCTTGGGCAGTATTTCCATGGGCTGGACGGGATGGGCACGGGGCGCGGGACTCAGCGAGGAGGAGATTTTGCGTTGGATTTTCTCTGTTATGGAGGGGGTTGCCGGGATTGGCCTGGGATTGTTTGTCTTGGCGCTTGCCTCTAAGGCATTTTGGTAACTTTGGACAGACATTATAGTGGTTAGGTAGAATTAGAGCAATTAGTGACTATTGAAAAATGGAGGGCAAACCGTACAAAAATGCGGATTGGCCAAATTGATATGTTTAGATATGTTTGTTAGAGAATGCAAAATACTGGAATCCATTGTCGGTAGCGAAGATTGGCCCATAGTCAATAGTGGGAATTTGATTCTAATCGTCAATAGTTTTGTTTTTTGAGTGTCTTTGCTACAAGTCAAGTGACACCGTTGTGTATTCCTGTGAGACACTCTTAGAAGGAGAGGATATCGACTAAGTGAATGAGATTGGCGAGATCAGGGGCAAAAACTTTCTAGCCGGCCGTGTTTTGAAAAGAGGTTTTCATGGGTATAAAAAAGGCGGTAGTGCCGTCGGGTTTTAGTAGCGAGGGTCGTTTTGAGTTTGCTTGGCCAGAGGGCTGGATTGCTTCGGAGTGAATTGGTCGCCAATTGATTTCTGCAAGGGGCTGTGGGTTGGCGAAGCGACTAAGTGAAATATGAACGTAATCAAGGGGTAACTAACGGTGTGGTATGTTGGCAAAAGAGGGTGGGGAAGAAAATTTTAGGTGAGTCCATAAGTTCGAGGGTGTTGGCTTGATGTGTCGGAGTCAAAGAACGGCGAAATCGGGAAGATGGATCTGCTTTTTTGCTTGTGAGGGAATGGAGTCTGTTTGTTGCCGGAATGTTTTTCTTAGTTGTGGTTTTTGTTTTTGGGTTATTATCGTGAGGGGCGGCGAGTTGTTTTTGTAGTGGGCTGTGCGGAGGCATGGCTTCGTCGAGGAGAGTTTTCGGTGCGGACGTGGTAGCTGTTTTGACCGAGTAGTTGGTGGATTTCTGTTTCTAGTTTGAGTGAGGGTTGTACGTAGTATTGTTTGTGGGTTTCTATGATTACGGGGGTGCCTTTGGTGTTTTGAAAGCAAAGGAACAAGGGGCATTGGCCTTTGTGGTTTTCGGCGAGTTGTCGGATTTGGGGCAGTAGGGGCCTCAGGGTTGTTTCGTGTTTTAATCGGAGGTGAACTTGGATGGTCAATCGCTTCGGGGCTTCTTCTAGGTGCATGATTTCTTGCGGGAAGACTTTGGTTTTGTCTTCGGCGTTGTTGACTTCGCCGATGACGAGGATGGGGAGGTTGGTTTGGAAGAGGTGTTGGTTGTTGTCGAAGTTTTCGTTCATGCATAGTGTTTGAAAAGTTCCCACCATGTCTTCGATGGTGAGTATGGCGTAGGGTTTGCCGCTTTTGCCGGAGAATCCTTGTTTCACTGCTGATACCATTCCTCCGATTCGGGTCATGGTTCGGTTTTCCAGTTTTTGGATGGTTTCCGAGTTGGATAGGCAGTAACGGTTTAGTATGGATTGGAAGGGGGCGAGTGGATGCCCGCTTACGTAGAATCCCAGCAGCTCTTTTTCGTCGGCCAATCGTTTTTCGATCGGCCATTCCGGCAGTGATTCGGTAGGGTTTTTGGAAGGTTCTTTGGGTTCTTCTATGAGGTCGAACATGGATCTTTGTCCTTTTTCTCGGTCTGTCGCCAATCTGGACGCTCTGGATAAGGCGCCGTCCACTTGCGCCCACAAGGTTGCTCTTGTTGGCCCCAGCGAATCGCAGGTTCCCGACCGGATTAGTCCTTCTAATACTTTTCGGGTCACGGCGCGGCTGTCTACGCGTTCGCAAAGGTCGAAGAGCGATGGAAATTCTCCGCTGTTTTGTCGAGCGGCGAGGATGGCTTTGACGGCGCCTTCTCCGACACTTTTGATGGCACCCATTCCGTATCGAATGACTTTGCCGTCTTGCGCGGGGGCAAAGCCGACTTGGCTTTCGTTCAAGTCGGGCGGGAGCACTTCTACGCCCAAGGTTTTGGCTTCTTCGATTAGCATGGAAAGCCGCGCGGTGTCGCCGCTATCGTTGGTCATCGTTGCGCTGAGGAATTCCACTGGATGATTTGCCTTCAAGTAGGCGGTTTGGTAGGCGACGATGGCGTAGGCGGCGGCATGGGATTTGTTGAAGCCGTAGCCGGCAAATTTTTCGAGCAAGTCAAAAATCTTGTTGGCTTTGGCCTCGCCGATGTTGTTTTCGCGGAGGCAGCCGTCGACAAACGTCTTTCGTTGACTTCGCATTTCCTCGACTTTTTTCTTGCCCATCGCCCGTCGGAGGATGTCCGCTGCTCCCAGCGTGTAGCCGGCCAAGACTTGCGCGGCTTGCATGACTTGTTCTTGATAGATCAAAATTCCATAGGTTTCTTTGGCAATTGGTTCTAAAAGAGGATGTTCGTAGGTGATTTTCACTTTGCCGTGCCGTCGTTGGATGAAGTCTGGGATCAAGTCCATCGGCCCCGGCCGGTAGAGGGCCACAAGTGCGGTAATATGCTCAATGGAACTTAGTTGAAAACGCCGACATAAATCCCGCATACCGCCGGATTCCAATTGAAACACGCCGATCGTGTTGCCCCGGTTGAGGGTTTTGTATGTCTTTGCGTCGTCCAGAGGGAGACGGTCGACGTCGATTTCGATCCCTTTGGTTTGCTTCACCATATCGCAGGCGTTCCGAATCACGGTGAGCGTCTTCAGTCCCAAGAAGTCCATTTTGAGGAGACCCAAGTCGCCTACTGGCCCCATAGCGTATTGGGTCACGATACCGCCGCCGTCATCTCGTTTTAGCGGCAGCACGTTGTAGAGAGGCTCGGGGCCGATGACGACGCCTGCGGCGTGAACCGATGAGTTGCGGGTCAAATCCTCCAGAATGAACGCGGTGTCGATTAGCTCGCGAGTGGTTTCTTCGGTGTCGTAGGCCTTCTTCAAGTCCGGCGATTGCTCCAGCGCTTTTTTCAAGGACATTTTCAGTTCGTTGGGAACCTTTTTAGCCAAGCGGTCGCAATCGCCGTAACCCACCCCCATCACTCGACCCACGTCTCGGATCACCGACTTGGCGCCCATAGTTCCGAAAGTGACAATCTGCGCCACGCATTCGGATCCATATCGTTCCCGAACGTAATGAATCACGTCGGCCCGCCGATCGTCGGCGAAGTCAATGTCAATGTCCGGCGGGTTCACTCGTTCCGGATTCAAGAATCGCTCGAAAAGCAAGCCGTATCGCAGCGGATCGACGTTGGAAATTTCCAACAAGTAGGTGACTATCGAGCCGGCGGCGGATCCTCGCGCCACACAGGAAACTCCCTGTGACCGTCCGTGTTGCACAAAATCGCCGACGATGAGAAAATAGCCGACAAAGCCGGTCTGCTTGATCACGTCCATTTCCTCGTCAATGCGGTCGATAATGTCCAACGCCGCGCGGGCCGTCGCCGCATCTTTTAGTTTTTCCACCGAAGGATTGGCGGCGTAGTTGGCCGCTTCGTCCTTTGAAATCCATTCGCCTTCAGCGGTTGTTTCCGCTCGGTAGGTTGGAAGGCGGTCAGGATCGGCCACCGACTCCACCACAATCAATTCGTTTTCGGAATGCGCTTTCACGCCGTAGCGTTTGTCCAGTCCTTCGGCCAGCAAGTGAGCTAAATAGCCTTCGTGAGAGAACTTTGCCGGCGGGTCGTAGCTGGGGTAATGGAGGCGGCCAAACTCGATTTCGAGATTGCACATCTCCGCCACGGCCAAAGTGTTTTGCGTTGCTTGCGGCACCTCGCTGAAAAGCGCCGCCATCTCCTCCGCAGAGCGAAGGTAAAACTGTTCCGGCACATAAGACATTCGCCTCGTGTCGGCGAGCATGGATTGAGTGCCAATGCAAATCAAAGAATCGTGAGCTTGGGAATGCTCGCGGTGAACGTAGTGAACGTCGTTTGTCGCCACCAAACGCAGGCCAAAGTCCGGCGCCCACTTCAGAAGATGCTGATTCACCTCTTTTTGTTCAGGGATGCCGTGATTTTGCAACTCCAAGAAAAAGTTCTCCCGCCCAAAAACCTGCCGAAACCAATCAATCGACTGGCGGGCTTGCGTCAACTCCTTTTGGACAATCAACCTGGGAATCTCGCTCGCCAAACAACCGGACAAAACGACTAATCCGTCCTTGCGCGCTTCAAGAATTTCCTTGTCGATCCGCGGCTTGTAGTAATAGCCCTCCAGATGCGCGTCGGAGACCAGCCGAACCAGATTGCGATAGCCGGTTTCGTTTTTGGCCAGCAGAACCAGATGATGATACTTGTCTTTCCCGCCGGCGACCGCCTTCTTCTCCAAGCGGCTTCCAAGCGCGACATACACCTCGCAACCGATGATCGGCTTTATCCCGCGCCGCCTAGCCTCTTGATAAAAGTCAATTGCGCCATACATCACCCCGTGATCGGTGAGCGCAATCGAAGAAAAATTCAAATCCTCGGCCCGCCGCATCAAATGCTCAATGCGGCAAGCCCCGTCCAAAATGGAAAACTCCGTATGAAGATGAAGATGAACAAACTCAGCCTTTGGCATAAGCCGACTATAACCAATTTCGCTCGCCGCTTGGAATCTTAAATTTTCCGCAAAGCCTCGACAATCGGATTTGGGAAAAGCGGCGGTCGGCGCCGTCTTGCTGACGGGGCGGGAGTGCCGGGCGAATCATGGGAATATTTCGGAGGCTTGACGCCTCCGCTGCCTACGGTCACCGCTTTGTACATCCACGTCTTTGGCAACAGCTGCGACGAACCCGAAACTCTGTTCTTTGAAGTCCTTCCCGTCTACACCATAACTCGCGAAATTACCGTTATGGGAGACACTTTAAAGTATCTTTATCACGCCTCGGCATTTTTATCATTGCCATATCGCAAGACTATCTCATTTCTCTTTCTTTGGCATGGTCCTCCCAGGGGAACAACACCACGCCTGATTGCCAAAGTCATCGCCATCTTTTCACAGTCAAACAGATGGTCTGATGTTCTCAAATTGAAGAGAGTATAATATCTTCTTCCGTCACTGCTCACCTTCGGCACCATCCTGACGGCATTCAATTGGGAAATATACTCGTCCGCCCAATCGCCAAGCGCAGGCCTCGGCACTTCAAACTTCGGACAAATAGGCCTTAATAAAGCGTCTAAGATTCCCATTCTGGTGTTCATTCGTCAAAAGACAAACAAACCTAAACACTTCTCGGGATCAAGCAACTGTTAGTTTAGCGGTTTCGTCCGGTTGTTGCGCGTGGTTGGCTTTGCAAATGGCCGCTCCAATGTGTTTGTTTTCCTTGAAAGAAAGTTTTTCTATTCTAGTATTCCAGACCTATTTTGGCATCCTAGGGTTGTCAAAAGCGCCGTCTAATTTAGACTACCAGCAAATTGTTTTTATTTACTATGGTGTCCGCCGATATTGTCGAAAAGTTGTTGTTGTCTCTTGCTAGGCGTTTAGAAAGAGGAATAGTCGTCACGGCCAGAACCTTGCGGTTGGAAGCCGTTATCGATGAGGAAAGTTATGGAACATATTGTCGAAACATTGCAAAAAGAGTTGGAGCGTTTTGCTGGCTTCACTGATCATTTTGGGCGTTTGGAAAATGGCTTAGTTTTGTTGGTTGGCGGCCTCTTGCTGTTGTTTGGTCGGAAACTCTACTGGTGCATTCTTGCAATAGCCGGCTTTGTTGCCGGCGCGTGGATTGGCCACGAATTTTTCCCGCCGGAACCGGTTTGGCTTCTCATTGGTTTAGCGATTTTCTTGGGTGTTGTTTGCGGCTGTTTGGGCATTTTTATTCAACGCCTTGCCCTTCGAGTGACTGGGATAATTACGGGCGGAGTTCTCGGATATGTTTTGGCGGAAGCTTTTTTCATCAAACCGTGGCCTTTGGTAGGGATGGCGCTTGGATGCCTGCTTGGATTCTGGCTGGTTCTTTGGCTCTTTGACTGGGCTTTGATTCTGCTATCCTCTTTTTCCGGCGCGGCGCTAATCGTTTCTCGTCTTCCTTTGGAACTTGCGCCGCTCTTCGGCATCGCTTTGATTCTTGCCTTGTTGGGATTGGCCGTCCAATCCGGCATGCAAAAAAAGAGCGTCGGCAAGAGGGAATCAAAATCCGCTTGACGTTGGCGAGGAATGCTCGCCTTTCAAAAGACGTTGGAGACGTTTGCCAAGAGGAAAGTCCTTCCGCCGGGCTTTATTTTGGGTTGAGAAAACGGAACAGACGCGGTTGTTTAACGGCCGGCGGGCAACGACACGGCCAGTTGATCCACAGCGGGATCGATGTCGGCCCGATGCTTTTTGATGGCGCGAAGCAGCCGCTCCACAACTGCCGTATGCTTTTCCGCCACGTTATATCGTTCTGAAACGTCGTGCTCCAAGTGGTAAAGTTCCGGTTTCTCCAGCTCGACCGCCCGTCCGTAATGGACGGGTTCTCTTTGTTTCACATGCAACTTCCAAGGGCCTTCCCGATAAGCGTGGAGTTCTGCCCGCGTCCAATAAGCCATTGTGTTGCGCGGACTTTTCCCCGTGCCAAAAAGCGCTGGGCTGAGGTCGTGGGAATCCAATTTCCGATCCATCGGCGTTTTGACGCCCGCAAGGCTGGCAATAGTGGCCATCAAGTCCATTGTCGATCCCATTTCCGCAACCACCGAGCCGGCAGGGATTTTGCCTGGCCACCAAAAGAGAGTCGGCACCCGTTGTCCGCCTTCAAAAGTCGTTCCCTTCCCCGCCCGCAAGGGACCGGCCGAACCGCCGTGAGTATGAAAGGCAAGCCAGGGGCCATTGTCCGAACTGAACATGACCAGAGTTTTTTCGGACAAGTTCAGTTCCCTGAGGGTTTGCAAAATTTGGCCGACACTCCAGTCAATTTCCTGAATCACGTCCCCATAAAGCCCGCGAACGCTGGAGCCTCGAAACACGTCCGAAGCGAAGAGAGGAATATGAGGCATCGAGTGCGGCAGATAGACAAAAAAGGGCTTGTCCCGGTTTTCCCGGATGAACTCGACGGCTTTCTCCGTATATCGTCGAGTGATAGTTCTCTGCTCCGCAGGCCTCTCAATAACCCTCTCGTCCTGCAACAAGGGAACGTTGTAGCTCGCCGAAGAAGGAAAATAGTTTGGATCGTCGCGAGCGCCCCGCCCATAGTTGGGAGAACCTCTCACAGAATCCATGTCGTTGGAATAAGGAATGCCGTAATAAGTGTCGAAACCCTGAGCGGTGGGCAAAAACTGCGGCAGATGCCCAAGATGCCACTTTCCAAAACAGCCCGTAGCATAGTCTTTTTGCTTCAACAACTCCGCCAAAGTGACCTCCGAGTCGGGAAGGCCTCCGCCCGAATTGGGGAACAGCACCACGCGTTTGGCGGAAGTCATTCCATTGCGAATCGGATATCGGCCTGTCAAAAGAGCGGCCCTGCTGGGCGTGCAAACCGGCGCCGCCACATAAAACTGCGTCCACTTTTGCCCCTCGGACGCCATGCGATCCAAATGCGGAGTTTTGATAAGCGGATTGCCGAAGCAACCTAAATCCCCCCAGCCCAAATCATCGCAGAAAATGATAACCACGTTGGGAGAACCGGCAAACAGCGCCGGGGCAAACAGAATCACGACCAACAACCAGACAAGAAATTTAAGCCTCTTCATAAAGCAAAAAACTTATCGAAATATCCCCCGGAAGTCAAACTCAAACTTAAAGGAAAAAGGAAAAATTTGAACGCTGTTGCCCTTAAATCTTTGAAAAAAGCGCAAGAGCCTTTTTCTCCGCCGTCCAAACCTTGCCGACGGCTTGCAGCCTTTTGCCTTGGCGCATCGCCTTGTTCCGAAAGAAACCAGCCGCCACAAATTCGGATTTTGCGGGATTTGCGTTTCGAGCCAGAGAAACGAAACACAACATTGTAACAGGCAAAGTCTATAGATCGGGTTCTACCAGCCATGTTCCCCCCTTCTCTACGCTTCTAAGAAACCAAACCCGACATGAGGGCTTTTCTCTGCCCTGCGGCGCATTCAGGCTAAATTGTATAATACAGAGACCAAACTGATAGGAGGCTAACTTCGCTGTTTGAAGGCCCGTTCGACCGTGCATATAAAAGCAAGTTGGTGGGGACATAGTTTTTCATGATCTTCTAACAATACACTAGTGAATTAAGGCAATGGGAAGGGTTGTGATATGCTTTGCGCAACAGCGTTGTTTAGCGGAAGGCTTAAAAAGGAATCTCTTCGCTAAATGATTTTCAAGCGCAAGAAAATCACAAAGCAGGTTTGGTGGTTTTTGTGAACTTATTTAGTTTTTTGTGGAGAGGGTGTTTGGCGTCTTTTTCTGTTTTATAGCGAATTCTAGCGGGTTGAGGATTGCTTTGGATTTGTGGCGAAGTAAACCTTTGGCAACGGTTGGAATTTGGAAAAGGAATTGTGTTGAAAAGGGATTGCTGGTGGAGAGGGTTTTCGAAAATCATCGCAGGAATGGTTTGACGTTCAGGGATTGAGCGGGTAATCAAGGCGTCTTGGTGTTCGGACACGACTGGGGGGAACAGAAAGGTTTTTTGCTTTGCTTGTTGCGGGAAGGCGGGTTGGATATTGGAATGGGTTTGTGGTTTTGGGATTTTTCCTACGAGAATGGGATGCAAGCAGACTTCAGTCTCTGTCAGATCGAAACGGCTGGAAAATGACATTGATTATCAATTGGTTTTAGAAGGTGCATCTCGCTTGTCTTCGGTTGCGGGACTTCCGCAACTATCGCTCTCTGGACCTGGATTTGGCGCCCGGTTTTCACTTGATGCTGGGTGAAAATGCGCAGGGAAAGACTAATGTTCTGGAGGCAATTTATCTTTTGGCGACCTTGCGCTCTTTTCGGGGGGCGGGCGGGGCGCAGATGGTTCACTCTGGCGAGTCGGGCTATTTTGTGGGCGGGCGGGTTGTGGGCGACGGCGAGCGCGATTTGTCGATTTATTGGTCTGCCGTCAAAAGGCGAATCACAATAGATCAGGAGCCGATCCGGTCGCTGTCTGATTTTTTGGGATGTTTGCGGGCCGTGGTTTTTTGCGCTGAGGACCTTCAATTGATCAAAGGTGCGTCTCGTATTCGCCGTCGTTTTCTGGATTTTTTGTTGGCGCAGGCGGAGCCGGCTTATTTGCCGATTTTGCAACGTTATATGCGGACGCTTCGTTCTCGGAACGCTTTGTTGAAACGCTCCGATTTGGAGCCGGCATTGATGGAGAGTTTTTCGCGGGAGTTGATTCGCGCTGGAAACGAAATCATCGAACGGCGAAGGCGTTTATTGCCGAAAGTCTCGACTTTGGCGCGGTTGGCCTATCGGCGCGTTTCCAACGATGCGGAGGAGTTCCGTTTTCTTTACCGTTCGAGTGTTCGGCAGGACTTTGCCGCCGAGTTGGAGCGGTCGAGGGATCGGGAAGTTCGCTACCGCTCGACGACGGTGGGGCCGCATCGGGATGACTTTTCGATTCTACTGAACGGCAAGGATGCCTCGCAATTCGGTAGCGAAGGACAAAAGCGGTCGGCGGCCATTTCCTTGAAGACAGCTCAGGCGGAGTATTTGGCGGGGGTTTTGGGCGGGCCGCCGATTCTGCTCATCGACGACGTTATGGGAGAGTTGGATTTGCGGCGGCGATCCGGTTTGCTTCCGTTGCTGGAGAAGGCAGGGCAAGATCGGGGGCAAGTGTTCATGATTTGCACGGAGGAAAACTGGCCGCAGGAGATGGGCAGGCGATTGCACCGTTGGCGGGTGGTTAGCGGAACCGTGCGTCCGGCGGATTGACGAGGCGGTTCTATTTTTCCGGGCAAATCCAGTTTGAAGGATGCGAAAAGGTGCGCGATTTGAATTGGGATTGTCGATTTTTTTGTCGAGGGGGGAACGACTCGGCGAATCGGTTTTGCCTTGCGGAGCGCAGAGTTTGTGATTACCGTAAGATTCCTTTTTTGGCGGCCCGTGTGGCGGAATTGGCAGACGCGCTAGATTCAGGTTCTAGTCCTCGTAAGGGGGTACAGGTTCGACTCCTGTCATGGGCACCATTAGATCGTGTTTGCGATTATCCGATGCGGCGAATCGAAGAGGAAAGCGAACTCAACGAATCATGAGAAAACTCGCCAGTCGGCAAGCTGCGCCGAAACAACCGATTCTCGGACCTTTTGCTTGCTGATCCACCGGCGAATCTTGTTCATTACTTGGCTGTTGGAAGCAATTCCGCCCACAACCAGCGGCAACGGCTAATCCTTTAGGCAAGTCTTCCTTCCATTCGTCATTCCTAAATTCTTAATTGGCGATATCCATCCAGAGAGTTTTCTTTGTCTTTTGGTCGTCAACCGCTTCAAAACTTTCTTTTCGCAAGCGACAAAAGCAAAACTTTGCCATCGGCAAGGGGGAATTTTTGCGCTTTTTGGTGGATTTTGTCATTTTCCAACGAACTTTTCTTCTGTTTTTTGTTCTTTTTTATGATTTTTAGGGTTGACACTTTCTTTTTGGGAGGGTAGAAGTGCAGAGAAGTTTTTAACAGATTGAACGGATTTTTATGAAACAGTACATCAATATGAAACAGAAATTGTCTTTATTGGTTGCCGTGGTCTGCCTCTGCGGGGGGGGGGGGGGTACGAAGTTCAAGCGCAGTTGGTGATTAATGTCTATCCCAGCCAAGACAGCCCCACCAACCAAACCCTCTGGGTGTTTAGCGGCAGCGGCACTACTATCTACCCCAGCACCACCAGCATCCGAAGCAGCGGAAACTTCAACACCCGAGACACTGCTGCCATTGCAAGCAACAACGGCGACCTTTACAACGCCAACCGCCCCAGCAACCAGTTGCTAACTCTTTCTTCCTTGTTTTCCAGCTCTAATGCCAAAGATATCGCTTCGGTCAATGCCCGAATTCCCGGCGGCGGCAAAACCAACATTTTTGCCGCCAACGCCACCAACACGCCCTCCATCACCATTGCTGGCCGAGGCACCCGAACCATTGCCCGCCTGTTTATGAGCGAGAATGCAAACTCGGAGTTTATAAACCCGACCCTGCACCAGTACGATGGCTTGGGCATTCGCATTCAACCCCCCAACTTGCTTTATAGCAACGGAGAGGCTTCTTCTTGGGTGGGAGCAGGCTTGATCGACAAACCGATTGGGGACTTCTTTGCGGGAACGTTCAATCCTCGTAGTGGTCGTGGTCCCAATTTTGGCACGATGCAGGTTGTCGTCAACAGCCAAATCATCCCTGAACCAGAGGAATACGCCCTTGTCTTCGGCTTGTTTGCCCTTGGTTTTGTCATTCTCCGCCGCTATTGGCAAAGGAAACAGCAAGCCGAAGCCGCCACTTCGTAGCTGTTGCCAGTTTGTGCGCCGGCAAACAGCGGGGAAGGGATTGCGCCCTTGCGTCTATTTTGTTGCCGGCTAGTCCTTCCGCAGTTCCAAGAGCAACTTCGCTTTCATTTCTTTGGAAGCGGAGTTTTTTTGATTTGTGATTCGGAGCTGATTCTCGAGGCTAGCGGGTTGCGTTTTGGCCGCCGCTAAAAATCGGCCTCGTTTTTTCAAAGCGACTTTGCTTCGGTTTTTCCCATTTTGTCGTTGTTCGCCGCTACCTCTAAAAGAAATAACCCTAACAAGGAGGCCATTTTGTAGCTGTTGCCAAAAGTCGGTGATTTGCGATTTTGGGTTCGCAACCGGAGATTGTTGTCGGCAAAGGATGATTGGATTTTTCGCTTTCATTTTTTTAGGAAGCGGAGTTTTTTGTGCCACGATGAATTGCCAGCGAGGGAAAGTGATTTCGCGTTCTTCGATGTTTGAAAAAGAGAAGACAACATCGCCGAGCGAGAGGAGCGGGATGGGAAACAGCGGTGTTCCAAGCCGGCGGAACGTTTGTCCGCCATCGATTTAACTTTATCGGCCACTTTGCTTCTATTTTTCTGTGAAGCAGAGTTTTGCCTCCAAATCCGACGAAGGATGGATTCGGAACTCAGAGGTCACATTGTGAAAGGGAGACTCGGTCAAACCAATAAAATCTTGCCGTCTCCCGGGTCGTTCGCTATTTTTGTCCTTCCGTTGGAATATGTTTCCGCGGTCTAAAAACAAGGAATTTGCAAACGGACGAGAACCGATATGTTGCCGAGACAACGAATTTTTTTCCTTTCGATCTCCATGGTTGGATGGATTGTTTTTATGAATTTCGCGGCTGCTGAACCTCTCGCTTATCCCAAGACGAAGAAAGTGGATCAAATGGACGATTATCACGGCGTCCAAGTGGCCGATCCTTATCGCTGGCTGGAAGAGGACGTTCGCGAGTCCGAGGCGGTGCGGGACTGGGTGCAGTCTCAGAATCATCTCACTTTCCGCTATTTGGAGGCGATTCCTCATCGCAAGGCCATTGAAAAGCGGCTTACCGAGCTCTGGAATTACGAAAAAATGGGCGATCCCTTCCGACGAGGCGATTGGTACTACTTTTGGAAGAACGACGGTCTCCAAGACCAGAATGTACTCTACCGGCAGAGAGCGTTGAGCGACGAGCCAGAGATGGTTGTGGATCCAAACACCTGGTCTGAAGACGGCACTCTTGCGCTCGGCAACGTTTCTTTTTCCAGGGACGGGCATTACATAGCTTACAGCGTTCAAGACGGCGGTTCGGATTGGCGCGTTTGGCGCGTTATGGAAACGGATTCTCGAACCGTCCTCGACGACGAATTGAAATGGGTGAAGTTCAGCAACGTAAGTTGGACTAAAGACGGACGCGGTTTTTTCTACAGTCGCTATCCCGCGCCTGAAGAAGTCGACACTTTCCAATCTCTCAACAGAAATCAAAAAGTCTACTACCACAAAATAGGAACTCCGCAGAAGCAAGACGTTCTTGTATACCAACGCCCTGAATTTCCAGGCTGGGGGTTTCACGCCGAAGTGAGCGAAGACGGCCGTTATCTAGTTCTGACCGTGTGGAAAGGCACGGATGACCGCTACAGAGTTCTTTACCGGGATCTAAGCGAGCGCTACGCTTTCCCTATTGACCTTATCGACAATTTTGAGAACGAATACTCCTTCCTTGGCAACGACGGCTCGGTGTTCTATTTCAAAACTAATTTCAAGGCGCCCAACGGCCGCGTAGTGGCCATAGACATTCATCGACCCCAAGAGCGCAAGGAAATCATCCCGGAATCAGATCACGCCCTATCTGAGGTCGGCATCGTTGGCGACGTGTTCATCGCCAACTACCTCCAAGACGCGAAAACCCAAGTCCAACTATTCAACATCAGCGGGGAATTTCTCAGGGAAGTAGAACTTCCCGGAATCGGCACGGCTTCGGGCTTTGACGGCAGACGGACGGACACCGAAACCTTTTACTCCTTTACCAGCATTAACACGCCCCCCAGCATTTACCGCTACGATATCTTGACCGGCAAAAGCGAGATCATCCGCCGGCCAAAAGTTTCGTTCAACCCCAACGACTACCTTGTCCAACAAGTCTTCTACCATAGTAAAGACGGCACGCGCATTCCCATGTTTATCAGTCATCAAAAAAACCTTCAACCTAACGGCGCCGCGCCAACCCTTCTCTACGGCTACGGAGGATTCAACATCTCCCTGCCTCCCCGCTTCTCCATCAGCAACCTTGCCTGGATGGAAATGGGCGGCATCTACGCCCAGGCAAACCTTCGCGGCGGCGGCGAATATGGCAAGGCTTGGCATAAAGCCGGCACCAAACTCCATAAACAAAACGTCTTTGACGACTTCATAGCTGCCGCTGAATGGTTAATCGAAAACCGTTATACAAAACCCGACAAACTCGCCATCCGAGGCGGCAGCAACGGCGGTCTCCTCGTCGGCGCCTGCATGAATCAACGCCCCAACCTCTACGGCGCTTGTCTCCCCGCCGTCGGCGTCATGGACATGCTTCGATTTCAAAAATTCACCGCCGGACGGTTTTGGGTAGACGACTACGGATCCTCCGACAACCCCGAAGAATTCAAGGCCCTCTACGCCTATTCTCCTTATCACAACCTCAAACAGGGAACCGTCTATCCCGCCACCCTCATCACTACCGCCGACACCGACGACCGCGTCGTACCCGGCCACAGCTTCAAATACGCCGCCCGCCTGCAAGAATGTCATGCCGGCGACGCGCCCGTGCTTATTCGCATTGAAACTCGCGCCGGCCACGGCGCAGGCAAACCCACTAGTAAAATCATCGAAGAAATCGCTGACCAATGGGCATTCCTCGTGCAAAACTTGAACTTTATTCCCATACTACATCCATCAACCAACAAGGACACTTTATAGAAAAACCTCACAATATAAAACATGAGCAGAGAATCGAAAAAGTTTCCCCTCAGAATCCCGCAACGTCTGCGTCGGATGACAGGAAGAGTTTTTTTATTTATAGCCGGAATAGCCTTCGCCTGCGCGGCATTAGAAACCTATCTCCGCCTCCAATGGCCCTTCCTCAATGGTGAATACCTTTCGCACTTTCACCCCAAAGCAGGCATCATCCGCCAACCCCACTCACAAATCCGCTGGACAAATCCCTACAGCGAATTCTTCATAGTAGAGAAAGTCAACAGCTTAGGCTTCTTAGACCGCGATCCACTAAGCCCAGAGCAAAGAGAGACAGGTTGCCATATTACCATCATCGGCGACTCTTTTGTGGAAGCCAGACAAGTGGCCATCACCAATAAATTCCATGTTCGATTGGAACAGCTCGCCGCCAAAGAATTGCCGGATCTCAACATTACCACCTCGGCCTTTGGGATCGGCAACACCGGCCAGATCAATCAGCTGCGTTACTGGGATGAGTTTGCGCAACATTTGAACCCTTGCGTTCTAGTGCTGGTGTTCGTTGTCAACGATTTTGTTAACAACCATCCGGTTCTGCAAGCGTTGGACAGCAGGGGGTTGAATCCGGATCACAATCCGTTCCCTACCGCGGCAAGAAATGAAGACGGCACCTTTGAGTTGCGGAAGCCGGATCGGAAGTTTAGAGAGCGCCGATTGCCGCGGTTGCCGATGTCTTGGATTCGGCGAGCAAGAATCTATTCGTCTCAAAGGTCTTATCTGGCCAAGTGGCTGCACTCCAAGTTGTTGTTATGGGAATACACTCATCCGAATCCTGGCGGAGATCCGGATATAAACTTTTGGGTGGATCATTTGAGCCAGAGTCCTCGCTACGCTACGCTGGCGGAAGAATGGCCGGCTGCAATCCAAACAGGCCCCGGCCTCTTGTATTCGGTCACCTCCATTTACAATGTTTTTAGGAAAGAAGAGTTGCCGCCGATTTTTGAGGAAGCCTTAGAATTCACGGCCTTTGCTTTGGATCAATTCCAGGAGCGCGCGGATCGAGCTGGCGTTTCGCTAGTTATATTGTCCACCATGAGCATGGGCACTCATGGGGATCGTCATTTTGATCGCATGCACGCCTTGGCCGAAGAGCGCGGCATTCCTGTCATCGATCAAGCGGCTTATATTCTTCGACAAGACGCCGATTTCGAGGACGCCCGATTTCCCCACGACGGCCACTGGAACCTCGCTGGACATCAATGGGCGGCCGAAGCCTTGCTGGAATACTTGAAGGCAAACCCGCACATTTGCCGCGCTCAGCACGGCGAACTGGAATAGATTGGCCATGTCTAAAACAAGATTACAATTAGTCTCTCTCCTCAATTTTTCAACGCGGCGCATTTTGCAAAGCTTTTATGACATGAATACTTTGTGCAGACTCAACTCAATGATTATCTTTGCCTCGTTTGTAGACATATAATAATGTGTTTAGCGTTGTAGTATCTCGTCGATTAATTTGTTGTCTTTGCCCGCCATTTAGGCGCTTCAATGTTGTGGACTTCAAACGTCCAGTCGGAAAACTTCTCCGCTGTCGTGACAATGGCGTAAGTGTCGAAGTTATAGCGGCAACCAGCTCCGTAAACGCTGTCCGGCGCGGCGTTCAGTGTAAACACGCATCCATCAGTAAACCGCCGTCGTGGATCGGATTCAAGGGTTGTTTCCAGTGTTCGTCTATCGGCATTCAATAGAGCGGCGCCGTCGCCTTCTTGCCAATGGCGGTGAACGCCTTTGCCCGCTATCAGCCGGCGCATCATAGGGTTCAATATGCTGGAATGTTGATGCGCTCGAATCACGGCGCGGAGTTTATGTGTCTCGGCGCCGGAGTGGGTGAGGATATGCTCTGTAGCGTTCTTTCCGTAAATCCAAGCTCGACCGGGGTTGTAGGCGAGGGATGGTTCACTACTCAAAAGAGAAAAATCATTCCACATAAATCCCAAGGTTGCAGGAGACACCGGGCTGGTAGGAGTGAAGTCTTGAAGTTGAGACATAAATTGCCTTCGCGCCGCGGGAGCCAAGTCATTCAGAAAATCTGGATGCTTTCTGATATAATTTTGTTGGCGTAAAACCCCGAGAAGTTGAAAGCCTATCGGATTCTTTTGCATCAATAAACGGGCAGGATTGTAGCCCGGCTCCATGCCCCCGTGATTGCATTGAACATAATTAGTTTCGCAACCTAAATAGAGGACGACGGGAAGAAAATCATAAAGGCGCATCGGTTTGCGCACGTCGTAGCGGCGACCAAACTTTGCCGCAAGTTCCGCAAAAAAGCCGTATCGCGCCGTCAACGAAATGTCTTCGTGATTGCCTCGAACCAGAAACACCTTTTCCGGATTGGCTAGCAAAAGCCGCAACAAGGTATAAATCACTTCGACCCCGTAGATTCCCCGGTCCGTGTAATCGCCGAGAAAAAGAAAAGAAGTTTTTGGAGCGGTGATTTTAAAACCTTCCAAAATGTTTTGTTTATTAAGCGTCCAGAGAAAAGAAAGTAGCGAGTGAACGTCTCCGTGAAAATCTCCGTGAACGAGCAATTTCGAATCCGGAGGAACATCCAACTTCTGCGCGAATGGACTAAAAGAAAGTCCGTTGCGTTCGAAGTAAACTCGCGAAGTGTCAAGAAAAGCCCCGAATTCCGGCGCATTACCGGCCCATAGATCCGCCTTGGCTAATTGGCTTGATTGAAAATGTCCGAACGCCGCTTCCAACGCTCTGTCAAACTCCTGCGAAGTTTGGAAGGGAAGGAGATTTCGAGGAGGGAAGCGGCCGTTAAGCGTCCGGTTCGCCGGCAAGCGATCACATGCGCTTTTCCAATCGTCAAACGACGCATGTTTCCAATCGACGTTGACGCGTTCTTTGCCAATCGGCGAAATTTGCGCCGAGGTTTCCCCACACAAAACAACGACCAACGATACGACAAAAAAACCAATTTCTGCTTTAATCATAAACTAACGAATAAAGTCTTTTCTCTCCTCATGCAATCTTTTTTTCCATTCTTCCGCAATCGTTGCATCCAACCTATAAAGACCTCCCCTCTAACAAAATCTCTAGAAACAACTTGCCATCGTCCTCTTCGCATACTGGAAAGGAAAATAAAAAGAGATTACTCCAGTTTTGCTTCGCGCCTTCCCACTCTTTGAGAGCGATTAACAGGGCGATTCACCATCGAGTCCCCCTCCTATGAACATCCCAATCCGATATGCAATACGGTACACGGTTGTGAAGTCTAAATTCTCTTTTCAGTTGACTCCGACAAACAAACGGAAACTCTCGTCATTGCCCCACGGAATGGTTGTTAAATGACTAGGCAGAAATCTAATTCCTCAAACACTCAGCTAAATCGTGACAACAAAACATCAAATATAATATTTACAATATTGGGACTATGAAACGATAGAAACCTAGCAACGCCAATGTAACAAAGATAGGACACCATTGCTCCGAAGAGACTCTCATCCTCAACCGCGACGAAGAGAATTCCTCCCCCTAATAGCCGATCGGGAGAGATCAACAAAGCGCAATCTAAAAACGGAAAACAGTAGCGATTTAAGTTCTTTATGACAGCGGAAGACCGGCAGCTTTTAGAATTATGTTTGCCATATTGCCTCCAGCCTCCATTCTCCTTGCCGCACTCATCTCAAAATTACCCACACTCTCAACAACTCTTTAGCCCATTGACGGATAAGTGGGATTTGGGGAAGAGGTTTTCTGTCGATGGCCTTCGGAGAACCCTTGGCGGATTCCCCCTCCGCAGAGGCAGAATGACGATTGCGCATCAGCGGCGCGCTCCGATCCACAATCCAACTAACCCCAAACAACAAAAACTCAAGCACGCCTCCAATAGCCCGCCCAAATCCAACAACTAGTTGACCTTCTAAACCGCCACAAAAACATCAAGCGCAAAATACCGCAACTTATGTCCCCGATGAGCTCTCCCCCCAATATCCTCCAAACCATCTTCTACCAAGCGCACAACAAGATACCTTAGCAAAACCCGCCCAATACGTTCATCAACGGAAACCCGCCTCAGATAGAACTATCAAGCAAGCGTTCTTGGATAACGCAATATCTTGATGAGTTCGGCCACGAGAACGCCGTCTCCCCTCGCTTTTGTCCTTAGGCGAAAAGCGCAAGCTATAGAAACGACTCTGGGAGCGGTTTCCACGCCATTGACCATGCATAACTTCAGGCGCCGTTGCCTCGATGGTTGTATAAACTCTTATGTATGGAAGAGTAAAATGTCTTGGGGCAAGAGGCATTTCACGCGCCGTTCGGTTCGGCTCATGGCTTCATGGATTTTCCTGCTACTGGCGGGAAGAACGACCATGTTCTGTCGATGTCCGGCGGCATGGAGAATGGGGGATTGATTAGATTGATTAGATTGGTTTAAGCAAAGGGAGTTGGTGTGGGAATAAGGAATCTAATGAGATCTTTTTGGGGAGTCTCTCTTATCCACCATTCCGTTGTCGCATCGTTTCCCAGCCCGAAGAATCCACGTCCAAAAGAAGAGGTGAAAGAATCCTTTGACCCTTCTCCAGGCCATCTGTTTCAAAACAAACGCCAAGTACGACATCTTTGCGCCGATCGAATCGTTTCCTATATCTGCCGCCGCCAAGGAAGCAAACGAAACCACCAAATACATGATCGCGCCCGATCGCTAAATGATCATGCTCGCCATGTAATATAATCTTTATGGCTTGATCTGTTTTTCCATTGTGATTGGGAATATTATTAGAATAGTGGATATTTCCTTTTGGGAGATGAAAAGTATTTTATAGGGATGGATTGGCGTGGAAGGATTTGCCGGCAGATTGCGCCCGGGTTTTTCTATGCTTGCGCGGGTGGGGAGAGAATGAACAATGGGGGCAACGAAAATGACGATGCTTACTCCTTGCTATGTGAGTTCAGAATAACGAGATCAAGCATATCAAGATTTTTTAAAAGAGACTTATTTTCCCGAAGACGCAAACGCTACTATGCGCAGCAGCGTTGAAATTCATTTGAGTTGAAAGACTTAGGATTGTTCCCCAGACAGAGGTCATTGTTCCAAAATCATGTTTCGCTATGGAATTATCTCCTTCCGCCAAGCCGCTAAACTGGCCAATGCCAGCAAAACCCCCACCTCTAGAATCGCCAAATTTTTGGAAGAGAAAAAGATTGTCTCCATCGGCAGAATCCAAGGCTGTACTAGCGGATATAAGTTCTGGCGCAAAGTCCTAAAAATCTTTATAGGAATCGTCTTCCAAAAAGATACTCCTTTTGGTAGACACAGGTTTTGCGGAAAAGGTTTTACACCTTAAGGGAGAAGCTAATATCGTTCCAGTATTAAAGAAAACATGGGACTCTCTTTAACGCAGGCGAATCAAGCGATAAAATCCGGCGACCTGCGTCCAGATTGCTTCCGCCGTCATTCTTTTTTCGGTTGCAAGCAATTCTTGGGTTATGGGCAGCCATGGTCCTGAAGACATGTTGTTTCGGGTTTCTAGCCGATATACTCGCCCTATCTCCGCTGTCCAATCTAATACAAAGGTGCCTTTTTTTGTTGGCGCGATAGATGTAATTGGAGGTGGTGGAGGAGCGCCTGATCCAGCTTGGATAGGTGTGTCCGCTCGCAATTCGTAAGCGTATTCGGACACAAAAAGATCTCCGGGAACATCGGAGGGAACGCGAACATCGTGAGCGCCGGGAAATCGATACTTGCCCGGTGAAAATTGTTCCATTTTTATCCAGCCGTAGTGAGTTTTCGAACCAATCTTAAACCCTAAATCAATATAGGATGGAACGCTTTCAAACAAAGGAGTGGATACGCGATACTGTGGAATTTCCAAAGTGCAGATGATCGATGGCCATCCCCACGTATCATATCCAATAAAAGAGCAGCTATTTCCCTCTCTTACACTTTTCATTAAGTGGCCAAACTTGCCAAAAGACGATGGTGTTTCAAAGGGGAGGGTGCCTCCAATGTTTCCGCCGGAATATAAGGGCAATGCCCACGGTTCCGCCCGCTATGCTTTGTCCGGGTCGGGAGAGGGTTGGGAAATGACTCGGAAGTCGTTGTCGTTTCGTGCATTCAAAGAGGATTCCACGATGTCGAAATCTCTCCATGAGGAACCCACTTTCCAAGACTTGTCCCCAACGTAGCCGAGCCGGTGTTTCGAGTCTACGTGATAGTCGATGATTCCGTCGTAATTCAAATCGATGGGCAAGCGCAGATGGAGAAAGAGGACTTTATGGATTAGGATTCCGTAAGCGCCGACGAACTTGCCAAATCTGTTTGTTACGCTTGCCGGTGGATCGATATCCCAAGGGTTCCAATCTTCCGCTTTCCAAACGGAAGCGGGTGGATTCGGCCAGTTGGGATTGCGGAGAAGGGTATGCACGATGGTGTTGCGGACGGTGACGATTTGTTCCGGTTGGACAATGCGGTGCGGCGGTTGGTATTGCGTCTCTTCGTCGTTGCCGGGATTGGGGAGACTTTGTTGCGCGAAGTTGGAGATGCTGAATAGGAACAGGATGGAGAGGAAGGAAACTTTTTTGAGACAAGCAATCATCAATGGGGAATTGTGGAAGTTAACCAAGTTGGCGGCAAGCAAATCAGTTTCCAGTTGCGGAATTCTGGGGTTTGTCGGATAATCGCTTTTTCTTTGGGCGCCCGTAGCTCAGTTGGATAGAGCAACTGCCTTCTAAGCAGTGGGTCATTGGTTCGAATCCAGTCGGGCGTGCCATTGGATGTTCTTCTGTCCGCATTGCTGGAATGTTTGCAAAAAGATCTTTGTTGCCGTTCTGACTGCCGCCGCCTGCGCAAAAACAGCATGATTGGCCGCGGGTTATGATGATTCTGATTGCGGCGATTCGCGGCGATAGGCTTCGGCTAAGAGGGAAACGGGATGAGCTAGTCGGAGATTTTTCCCTTGTCGCCGAGCGCCGTTTTGGAGGTGAAGCAGGCATCCGGGGTTTCCGGTCGCCACGATTTCGGCGCCGGAGGATTCGATGTGCGCGAGTTTGCGTTCGAGCAAGGCGTTGGCCATTTTGGGTTGGAGGATGTTGTAAATTCCGGCGCTGCCGCAGCACCAATCGCTTTCCGCAAGTTCTACGAGATTCAATCCGGGAATTGCCTTGAGGATTTGTCGGGGTTGGGCGGTGATTTTTTGGCCGTGACACAAGTGGCAGGCTTCGTGATAGGCCGCGTGTTGCGGCGGATGGGCGGGTTTGCAAGGATGGCGGAAATTGATTTCCACCAGCCATTCGTGGATGTCCTTCACTTTGCGGTCCCATTCTTCTGCTTGTTTTTGATAGCGTGGAGATTCTTGCAACAGAGCGGCATAGTGTTTGAGGTGCGAGCCGCAGCCTGCGGCGTTGGTGATGATTGCGTCAAAGGATTCCGGCGGGAACAGATCGATCTGGCGCCGGGCCAAGTCTTTTGCGGCTGTCCATTCTCCGTTGTGAGCGTGCAACGATCCGCAGCAGGGTTGATGGGCGGGAGTGATCACTTCGCAACCGTTTTGGCGCAGTGCTTCGAGTGTGTCTAGGTTCACGTCGCTGAAGACGAGGTCTTGAGCGCATCCGGTAAGCAGGGCGACCCGCCAGCGAGTCGGCGTTCCGGCGGGAGGAAGGGTTCGCGGGGCAATCAATTCTTCGGAAAAGCGCGGCTGAATCGCCGGCGTCATCGCTTCCAAGTCTCGCAGGCGTTTGGGCAGGAGCGCCAAAATGCCGCAGTGACGGAGAAACCACTGCATTCCCGACCGTTGATACAGGCGCAACGTCAAGCCGAGCATTTGAAGCCTCGAAGATTCCATAAAGAGCCAATTGAGCGTGACAAAGCGAAGGAATCGGCGCCAAGGCGTGTTCAAGGCTCCGGACTCTTCGGCTTCGGCTCTGGCGTTTTCGAAGAGCCGGGCGTAGTCCACACCAGCCGGACAGGCCGTTGCGCAAGCCAGACAACCCAGGCAGAAGTACATTTCGTCCGCAAACTCCCGGCCGGCCGTTAATTCTCCGTCGACAATGGAGCGCATCCACGCAATGCGGCCTCTGGGGCTGTGACGTTCGAGTTTGGTTGCTTCGTAGGTTGGACAGGTCGGCAGGCACAGTCCGCAGTGCATGCATTGTTGCACGACGGAATAGTCGAGATTCTTCAGGCGGGAGGCTTCGCCGGACGAGGTGGATTGGACTAGTTCCAACAACATGGGACAATTCAATCGAACATTTTTCCGGGATTCAATATGCCTGCCGGGTCCAGCGCCTTGCGCAGCTGCCTCAACACCTTCATCTGCGCATCGCCCGCAAAGGACGGCAAGAAGGATTTCTTGGCCAGCCCGACGCCGTGTTCGCCGGTGATGGTTCCTCCCAACCGGATCGTCTCGTCAAAAATTTCCTTGAAGGCTTCTTCAACCCGCTCCATTTCCTCTTTGTTTCGCTCGTCCGTCAGGAAGGTAGGATGCAGGTTGCCGTCGCCCATGTGTCCAAAAGTGCCAATTTTCAAGCGGTGCCTCTTTGCGGTGCGATCCACAAATCGAATCATCGAAGCCAACTCGCTCCTTGGCACCGTGGCGTCTTCTAGAATCGTCGTCGGAGCCATTCTGGCCAGCGCTGAAAAGGCCGTTCGCCGGGCGCTCGCCAACCGCGCCGCTTCGGCTTTTGTTTGGGCCGCCCGCAATTCTCGGCAACCTTGCGCCTTGCAGATTCGCTCCATTTCGCCCGCCTCTTCCGCCACAACCGCCGAATGTCCGTCGGTCTCCATCAACAGCAAGGCTTCGCAATCCAGAGGCAGGCCGATCTTGGCAAAGTCCTCGACGCAGTGAATGGTTGTTCGATCCAAAAATTCCAATGTGCAAGGAATGATTTTCGCCGCAATAATGGCTGAAACCGCTGCCGCTGCCTTCTCCATTTTGTCAAACGTAGCCAGCATTGTCTTGCGAGCGGCCGGCTTGGGAATCAGGCGGAGAAGGATTTTGCCGATGACGCCGAGCGTCCCTTCCGATCCTACAAAAAGGTCTTTGAGCGAATAGCCGGCCACGTCTTTGACGCATTTGTTGCCCAACCACATTCTCTCGCCTTGCGGCAAGACCACTTCCATGCCCATTACGTAATTCCGCGTCACGCCGTACTTCAAACCGCGCAGACCGCCAGAGTTTTCCGCCACATTGCCTCCAATCGTCGAAATTTTCATGGAACCTGGATCCGGCGGATAAAACAAATCCACCGCTTCCGCCGCTTCCGCGACTTTGGCCGTTGTCGCCCCAGTCTCCGCCAAAAGCGTCAAATTCTTCTCATCCACTTCCAAAATGGAATCCATCCGCGCCGTGCAAAGAACGATGCAACCCGGAACCGGCAAACTGCCCCCGCTCAAACCTGTTCCCGAACCGCGGGGAACTACCGGAACCTCGAATCGATTCGCCAACTTCAAAATATCGGCAATGGCCGCCGTGGATTTCGCCAATACCACGCATCCCGGCAACTGCTTCCACGCGGCCGTGCCGTCAAACGAATATGGAACAAGATCTTCGCGCCGGGTCAGAACGCAGTCCGAGCCGACAATGGCGGAGAGATTTTCCAGAATCTGCTTTTTTAATCTCATGCCTGAAGAATTTTGCGACAGACGGCGCATCGCCCGCCAAAACCTCTAGCATGCCGCCCTTTGCCCAAATTGGTCAACCCAAGTTTGCCATCTCAACTGCAAAAGGCAGATATCTCTTTTGTTGTTGCGGGAGAACCATCGGCCTTTGGCGCTGATTTTCCTTCAGAACAAAAAACGCCCCGCAAACACGGGACGCTCGGAGCGAGTAGCAACGGGGCCTCGCGGAGGAATCTGGCTTGAAGAACAAAACCAAACTCCCCGCGCGAGGAATGGGCGCTCAACAATCCACGAAAAAGCGCCCAGGCTAATAGCCACACCCAAAACAAAGTCTGCCGGATTTCCCAAACCATGACAACTAAAATTTTTGACAGCGCAAAAGAAAACGCAGGCAACGGCAATTTTGGTATATTAGCCAGCGAATTCAGGTTGGACACACTAGGAAAAAAAGTTAAAATAAATCTCCGTGAATTCTCGCGACGACATTCGGCGCGGGAAAACCCTATGGATGACGAATGACTGACGAAATCAACAACACCTGTCAGACGCTCGAACTGGAGTCGGGCGCCTCGCTTTCGCAAGTCGAAAAAGCGCGGCGGCAAATGACGACAGCTTGGAATCCAGACCGCTTTCCGAACGGCTCCGAACTGCAACGCAAAGCGCGGGAACAAACCAAGGCAATCCACACCGCCTACGAAGTTCTCAAACGCCATCTGACCGACGGCGAAATGGACGCATCCCCAAGACTTGGCGACACCGAAGAAAAACCGTCTCCGAAAACAGAGAGCGCCAAAGAACCAGCCAAACCATCGCCAACAAACTCCGAGCATCGGCAGAAAACCTCCTCCCAAAGACGACGCAAATCCAGCCGCCATTCCCGCGGCCGCAAGCATAGGAAAAACCGAAGAAGAAAAAAAAGAACCGCAAAAGAATGGCTCCAGATCGTTCTGTATGTCTGGTGCGGATTAGCCGGCATGATCCTCGGCGCGCTAATCGGCATGATCGTCGGCACGAAAACCGGCGAGCAAATTAAGAGCTGGGACATAGATCCATCCAGAGAAATTAGCCCCGTTATTGGCGAAATTCCCGACTTCCTCGATATTGTCGGCTTGGTAGTTGGCGGCGGCCTTGGCTCGTCCATCGGCGGGTTCGGCACCAAACGCCTCGTTCGACGCATCGCCAAAGCCAAAAGAAAAAAACGCCGAGCCGCCCGAATAGCCGCCGCCAAACAACGCCGCCGCAAGCGCACTGCCGCCGCCAACTCCAAAGCCGAACCAACCAACGAGCCGAACAAATCCCCGAGCGCAAACAACCAACGGAATCAAGAAAGAAAAATCGTCAATTCCCGCTCCGTTTCCCCTCGCGCCCGCATTCGTCCCAACAGAACAAAAGGCAAGTGACCGAAGAAATCCGCAACGCCTATCAAATGCTAGAACTGCCAGATGGCACCAACTTGCCGCAAATCCAAAAAGCTTGGCGAGAAATGGTGACGGTTTGGCATCCCGACCGCTTTCCCAACAACCCCGACCTGCAACGCAAAGCCGAAGAGCGAACTAAACAAATCAACAACGCCTACGACATCCTCAAACGCTACCTCATAAACGGCGACATTCCCCGCTCTCGTCCACGCCCTTCTACCCAATCACAAAAACAAGAAAGCCAAAAACGAACCCGTCAACCTAGATCTCGCTCTTCCAAGCAATCACGAAAACAAGAAAGCCAGAAACAAACTCGCCAACCTAGATCTCGCTCTTCCAAGCAATCACGAAAACAAGAAAGCCAGAAACAAACTCGCCAACCTCGATCTCGCTCTTCCAAGCAATCACGAAAACAAGAAAGCCAAAAACGAACCCGCCAACAAGAAACCGCCTCCGAAGACGCCCAATCTTCCCAAACCTACGAAGAAGAAAACCGCCAAAAACAAACACCAAAGCCCAAAAAGGAAAAAAGCCCCGCCGCAAAAAACGGCGAAATTATTGGCGCCATAATCTTCGGCGCAATCGGCGGTTACTTTGTCGGTGGGGTGATAGGTTCTCTCCCCTTTGTACTTGACTGGATGATCGAAGCGGTCAGCGGCTGGTCTTTCATCGATGGGGCGAACCCGTGGCGCGAAACCTTCCCCAGCAAAACTTTGATCATCGTCCCGCTCATCGTAACTTTCCTCAGCAGAATCATCAGCGCAATGCTCGCCGAAAACGAAAGAAAGCTCATTGGCAGCGATGAAGATTGGTATTGGTTTGCTTCTACATTTCTCGGCGGGTTCGTCGGCACGATTGGCGGCATAATTGGTAGCGGGATGGGGGACACTGGAATATTCATTGGAGCGTTTTTAGGCACGTTTTTAGGCACGCGTCTGGCTTGTTCGATTTTTTCAGAAGACGAGAGTTGAAGAGGAAAAAACAGTGAATTGGTTTTTCTTTATTTTGGTAGGGATTGCGCTTTTTGAGTGGTTTATGAAAATTGATTCGAGAGAATGAGAGAGGTTTTGAAATGAGAGTTGTTGCGTTTGTTTTTAGCTGGCTTGCGATTTTCGTTTTGTGCGCAAAAGCGGAGGCGGACAAATCGTTGGCGGACGCAAGGTTGGGTCCGTTGAAGGATTTGAACGGTTATTTTCCCTTTGAAGCGCCGGCGACGGCGGCGCTTTGGGAAAAGCGGGCAGAAGAAGTGCGGCGTCGGGTTTTGGTGTCGCAGGGGCTTTGGCCGATGCCGAAGAAAACATTGTTGCGTCCAGTCATTCACGGGCGGATGACCTTCGGCGATTACTTGGTGGAGAAGGTGTATTTTGAAAGTTTTCCGGGATTTTATGTGACGGGGAATTTGTATCGGCCTATGGGGCGGTGGGGTTTGTCGCCCGGCGTTTTGTGTCCGCACGGGCATTGGGCAAAGGGGCGGTTTATGGACAACGAAAATGTGCGAAAAGAGATTGCGCAAGGAGCGGAGCGGTTTGAGGAAGGCGGGCGCAGTCCGCTTCAATCTCGCTGCGCACAGTTGGCGCGAATGGGTTGCACGGTGTTTCACTACGATATGATTGGCTACGGGGACAGCGTTCAGATTGGTTATGAGTTGGCGCATCGTTTTGCGCGGCAGCGGCCGGAAATGAACCGCCGTCAAGATTGGGGCTTGTTCAGTCCGCAGGCGGAGAGCCACTTGCAAAGCGTGATGGGTTTGCAGACTTGGAATTCGATTCGAGCGTTGGATTTTTTGGAGACTTTGCCGGAAGTGGACAAGCAACGGTTGGCGGCAACGGGAGCCAGCGGAGGCGGGACGCAGACTTTTATGTTGGCGGCGGTGGATGCTCGGTTGGCGGCGGCGTTTCCGGCGGTGATGGTCAGCACAGCGATGCAGGGCGGATGCGTTTGCGAGAACGCCTGTTTGCTGCGCATCGGCACGGGCAACGTGGAGATTGCGGCCTTGTTTGCGCCCAAGCCGCTGGGATTGACCGGCGCAAACGATTGGACGGCGGAAATGTCCAGCAAAGGGTTTCCCGAATTGCGGGCGCTTTATCGGCTGCTTGGCCGAGAGGAGAACGTGATGCTAAAAGCGCTCAATCACTTCGGCCACAATTACAACTACGTCAGCCGCACGGCGATGTATCACTGGTTCAACCGCCATTTGCGTCTTGGCCTGGCGGAGCCAATTTTGGAAAAGGACTATCCCTATCTTTCCCAAGCGGAACTCACGGTATGGAATGCGGCGCATCCGCAGCCGCAAGGCGGCGATGATTTTGAAAGGAACTTGCTCCGTCATTGGCTTGAGGATGGCCGCAGGCAGTTGCTGGCGCTGGCGGAGCGTCCGCAGGTCTTTGCCGAGTTGACGGCTCCGGCAATTGGCGTTGTGCTGGGTCGAACGTTGGAGTCTGCCGGCAATGTAATCTGGGAAGAGCGCCGCAAAGTGGAACGCGGCAGTCATCTAGAGATTTCGGGCTTATTGCGCAACACGACTTACGGCGAAGCGCTGCCGGCGGTGTTTTTCCAGCCCAAAGAACGGCAAGGCGCGACGGTGATATGGCTCTCCACGCTCGGCAAGGCGGGGTTGCGCGATGACGAAGGCCGACTTCGCCCGTGGACGCAGAAGTTGTTGGACGACGGGGCAACGGTTGTAGGCGCGGATTTGCTGCGACAAGGAGAATTCTTGGCGGATGAAAGGCCTTTGCAGCGAACTCGGCGAGTGAAAAATCCGCGAGAAGCGGCGGCCTACACTTTTGGCTACAACCATGCGGTTTTCGCCCGGCGGACGCACGACGTGCTGACAATCATTCAATTCCTCAAAACGCAGAATACGCAAAAAATCGTTCTGGCGGGATTGGATGGAGCCGGGCATTGGGCGGCGGCAGCCAGAAGCGTTTGCGGCGATGCGGTACAAAAGTACGCCATAGACACCGGCGGCTTTCGATTCGGCGCAGTGGAAGACGTTCACGACCCTGATTTCTTGCCCGGCGGCGCCAAGTATCTCGATCTGCCCGGTTTTCTGCTTCTCGGAGACGCGCAACCGCTGTGGTTGGCCGGCGAATCCACGCAGACGCAGGAATGGTTGCAAAACCGTTACGCAAAGGCCGATGCTGACGACAACTTGACTTTCCCAGAGCCGAGCCAAACATCTGCCAACGCCGCGGCGGACTGGATTTTGAAAGGATTGAGCGGCCGCAATGAAGAAACGTCGCAGGATTAGGCAGAACGTTTTTAGTTGCCAAGCGAAAATCGCATTCGTAATTATTCTTTCTCTTTGGAGCGGTTTGAGTTAAACAAAGCGCATGAAGTTTGGTTTTTTGAAAAAAAGGAAAGCGCGAACGCCGGCAATCTTGGCGGCGGCGCTGTGGATAGGAACAAATATGACGGAAGCAGGAGTGAAGACGAACGAAGTGGAATATCGAGAAGGCGACACGGTTTTGGAGGGCTATCTTGCCGTTCCCGATGATTTGAATGGCGCCAAGCGCCCGGGCATTTTGCTGATCCATGATTGGACCGGTTTGCAGGAATTCTCCCGCCAACGAGCCGAGCAACTCGCCGGACTTGGCTACGTCGTTTTCGCCGCCGACGTTTATGGCAAAGGCGTGCGCCCGCAAACTCTGCAAGAATGCGGCGTGCAGGCGGGCATTTACCGAAAAGATCGAGCATTATTCCGCCGCCGATTGAACGCCGCCCTGGAAATCTTGAAATCCCACGACAACTGCGACAAAGCCGAGCTGGGCGCGATTGGTTATTGCTTCGGCGGCACGGGAGTTGTCGAACTACTTCGCAGCGGCGCCGACGTCGACGGCGTCGTTTCGTTTCACGGCGGTCTGGACTCTCCCAACCCCGAAGACGGACGGCACATCAAGGGGAAAATTCTGGTGTTGCACGGCGCCGACGACCCCTTCGTTCCTCAAAAAAACATCGAAGCCTTCATTGCGGAGATGAACCGTTGGAAAGTGGATTGGCAGATGATCTCTTACAGCGGCGCTGTTCATTCCTTCACAAAACCCAAAGCCGGAAACAACCCCGCTAGCGGTTCGGCCTATCACGCTTTGGCAGACAAACGTTCCTGGCAACATATGGAGCTGTTTTTCAACGAGATTTTCGGGGAAAACAATTCGAAATAGACGCCAACGCAACAACAGCCGGCCGAAACGCGTCGCAAAATTGCAATCTTGTGAAAGTGCGCAAAACGAAGGCTACCAAAGAAAACTTAAAGAGTCTTTGAGCCGAAATGGATGCCGAATCCTCGACTTTACATGCCTTCTCTGCGGCAAATATTCGGTTGAAAATTGGTCTTGGCCGGGATTTTTACGTGACAATTTTGCCAGACGCCCTATATTGCCTCTCTCTGCGACCCGTTCGTCTAGCGGTCCAGGACACCGCCCTTTCACGGCGGTAACACGGGTTCGATTCCCGTACGGGTCGCCATTCCCAACGCCTTCTCGAATTTCACAGTTCCAACACGGTGCCCCTTCTCTCCAAGGCGCAAAATGCTCCTCTCGCAAAAAAGCGAAAACCAACAATTTTTTTCATTTTTGAGTTGACAAAGTCTGGCGAGGATGGTTCTTTTGAACACACAGATTATTTTCAAAAACGATTGAACAAACGATTTTTTTGATATTATGAAACCACAAAGTACCCCCCCCCCCCCCCCCCCCCCCCGCAAACCGTGCATTTGGTGCCTTCGTAGTCGCCGCAACATTGCTTTCCTTGGCGACCCCCGAACAAAGCCAAGCGCAGCTGATACTCACCATCCGCCCCAGCGCCAGCAACACCAACAACCCCATCCTCGTCTTCAGCGGAAACACCACCGCTTCCTCCTCAGAAGCCATCCGAACAACCAACGCCGGAAATAACGAAGCGGCGGACACCTTTTCCGTCGCCAACTTGTACTCCGTCACTACTTTGGCCGGAGTTGTTCGCTCTCTTTCTCCGCTCAGCACTCTGGCCGCCGATGACCCAGATCGAATCGCCGAAGGCGATTCCGCCCCCACAATCACCTTTGCCGCAACGAACGCGCTTACTATTTCCCGCATCGCTTTTGACAGCCAACCCGCTCTCGGCGACCACGACCTAGGAATTCGCGCCAGCTCCTTTCATTTCTATGCTTTCGGCAACGCCGTTTCTTGGAGCGGGGCCGGCATTTTAACCAACTTCAACATGAGCCAGTTCAATCCGGGAACCTACCAATCCTCCTCCCATCCCAATTTCTCCAGCCAACCCCTGCGCTTGACCGTCAATAGCCGAGCAATCCCCGAACCCGAACAATACGCCCTCATCTTCGGCTTGTTTGCCCTCGCCTTTGTCCTTATCCGCCGCCACTTCCAAAAGAAACGGCAACAAACCCCCGCTTCGTAGCCTCTGGCCAATCAAGCCGGCAGCCAGTCATTCGCCGCCGCCAAGCGGTTCGCAGTTGCGCCGCCCTCCATCGTTGGTCAATGGCGCTTGAATTTTTCCTTCGCTTCCATCCTTTTGAAAGCGGAGTTTTTCTTTTGGTCAACGCAGTTAAGGAAAGGAGGCTTGATCTGAAAAACAGAAACGAATAGGAAAAAACGAGAAAAGTGAAGGTTGTTAACAGCAGTTCAAAAAATCAAACGGGAAAGTTTTTGAAGGATGGCGAATTAGCGGACAGCGGGATTCAAATAGTTCAATTCCTAAACGGTCATTAATCGACAGCGCAAATCTTGACCTCAAGAGTTGAAAATGGAAGCAATCTTCTCAATAATACAGTCAATATGAGTTGGCTCCTCCGTATTATCGCCCTCGTCGGTTCCTGGATGCGAATTCAATCCGCTGTTGGGCAAGCCAAATCTGGAATAAAACAAGCTTCTTCCTTTTCCGCCGGAATCCAACAGAAACATACCCAAAAGTCTTTGGAGCAAGCGCTGCTCGGAGACCCGGAAGGCCTCTACGACATGGGAGAACGTTGCTACGACGGACGGGGTGTGCCTCGTGATTATCAAGCAGCCTCGCAATGGTTCGCCAAAGCCGCAACGCTCGGCCACGCCAAAGCGCAAGCCAATCTCGGTATGATGTTCGCCCTCGGACGCGGCGTGCCTAAAGACGTTGCCGCCGCCCGCCGTTTCCTCGCCCAAGCTGCCCAACAAGGGGACAAATCCGCCGCCGATAACTTGCGCAAACTCAAAAAATGGCGCAGACAATCTATTTAGTACTGTCAACATTATTTGGATGAATTCCATCTATTCTTGTAAGATTTAGGATGGAAAAACGACGATTCATAATTAGATGTCAATTGAGTAAGAATCTTCCCTCTGAAATTCACTTCAAAATTGTAAA
This sequence comes from Limisphaerales bacterium, assembly GCA_965203425.1. GTDB lineage: Bacteria > Verrucomicrobiota > Verrucomicrobiia > Limisphaerales > AAA164-E04 > UBA2970. The sequence goes on from OZ241891.1 coordinate 3,854,588, forward strand.
ATTTCAGGGCATGTGAAATCTGACATCATAGCCTGTTTGTATTTTTCCAAAGCAGGCTTTTGGTGGAAACATTTTCTCAGGCGGCAATGCGACGCCTCCCCTTGGCAAATGGCCGCGGACGCACCCAAAACCAACTAATACCCACCAGCAATCCAAACGCCGTATATGCCGCGACAAAGACCCATTCAGGAGCCCGATAATAGAGAAGGACCTCCAACCAGTGCGCAATAAACGAGCCTGCATACACGGCGTCACCGGCCTTGGAACGAAGCACCGATTCTCAGATTGTCAGCGGGCAAATAACGCCCAGCCACGACTGAATCACAACCACCCCGATGCCGACGAGATGCGACCAACGAAACCACGGACTCCGCACCCACGACCACGACAAAAACTTGCCGACAAAAATCAATAGAAGTCCTAAAATGACAAACGCCACAAACAACGCGTGAAGCAAAAGGAGGACGTCGGCCGCAAGCAAGTAAAGAACCTTCGAATTCATCGCTCTACAAACGGTCGCATCCGATTTTTAGCTCGATAATTTTTAACGCTAAATCGCGTTCTTCTTCCTCGATCTTTGGAGTTTTGTTTGCGTTCATAGATTAGTCTTCTATAATTTTAGCATTCTTCTGTGTTGTTTTCTAGTTCTTCCTTTATTTCTGACAAAAGATTAATAGCGTAGCAAAGTTTGTAGTGAACGTGCATACTTATATTATCGGTGTTGCGAATACGTCGCGGTCGTTTATGGAAAGTAGCGCGTCATTTACATGTTCTAGTAAGTGATCTTATAAATCTATAGGTTTGTATTATTCCGCACCTTGCTAGGAAGCCGCGCGGGCGACCTCCGGCATTTCGGCCGTGCCTTCTAAAACTTTGCTTAGAACATGGTCTGTCGTGACCGATTCGGCCTGCGCTTCGAAGTTGAGGATGAGTCGGTGCCGCAACGCCGCCGGCGCGACGGCCTTAACGTCGTCAAAACTCACGTTGAACCGTCCATCAGTCAAGGCTTTCACTTTGGCCGCCAAAATTATAGTCTGCGCGCCCCGAGGACTGCTTCCGAAGCGAAGATATTGATTAGACACTGCGGCGGCGGATTGAGTTCCCGGGTGCGTAGCCAAAACCAGCCTCACTGCGTAGTCTTTAACATGTCCCGGCAGCGGCACTTCGCGCGCCAGCGCCTGCATTCTCAGCAGCGTTTCTCGGTCCACCGCCTTGTTCACCTTCTTTGGATGGCCTCCGGTGGTTCGATCGATCACGTCCGTCAATTCTGCCGCCGTAGGGTAGGTCACCAAGAGTTTGAAAAAGAACCGATCCAACTGCGCCTCCGGCAGAGGATAAGTGCCTTCTTGATCAATCGGATTCTGCGTTGCCAAAACAAAAAACGGCTTGGCCAATCGACGAATCTTTCCGCCGGCAGTAACGCTTTTTTCCTGCATGGCTTCCAACATGGCCGACTGCGTCTTCGGAGTCGCGCGGTTGATCTCGTCCGCCAAAATGACATGCGCAAAAATCGGCCCGTGCTGAAATTGAAACTCTCGCCGGCCATCAAGATTTTCAACAACGAGATTCGTTCCCAAAATGTCCGCCGGCATTAGGTCAGGCGTAAACTGCACGCGGTTGAACGAAAGGTCCAACGCCTCGCTCAACGTTCGCACCAACAGCGTCTTGCCTAGTCCGGGTACGCCTTCCAGCAACACGTGTCCCCCGGCAAAAATCGCCTGAAGCGTTCCTTCCACAATCGCCGCCTGCCCGACGATTACCTTCCCAATTTCCTCCCGCAACCGGGCAAAAGCCCCCCGAAATTCCTGGATCTGATTTTCTATCATTAACGTAGCGTATTCCTCTCTAACTTTGTCGTATTCTCCGGATTGGATTTTTAACGATCAGCTCCGTACTATTGATGCCTTAATAGATACAAGAGAATGTCAATACCAATATAATTCCTGCCAGCGTCCACAACGCCTTCCTACATAGGAATACTATAATTAAGCAGCATTTATACATAGCAGGAAGTTTCTGCGTCTTGCCGGAGATTAAAAAGATCAGTGATTTGCAAGCATCCGCACTGGCCGCCGCCCGATCTATAAAGATTAGGAGGGTTCATGGCTTCATATATCCTTGTATAATTGCCTCTTCCTTTCCAAGTGCTTTGAAAAACCATTGGGTAAGCAGTGAGTGCCATTGTGAGAGGTGCATTGTCTTGCTTTTTACTCGGTCGTGTGGGCCGTCAAATATAGTCCACTCTCCATTTATTGATTTAGCTGATAATAGGACATTCCAACTACCTTTTATTGATAATGCATTGTTAATATCTTCCCAATTTGCGCGCTATCAACATGCACTCTCCAAGAAGTTGTATTCAATCACCGTTTTTATCCTTTATCTTCCTCTAATCAAAACCAACTCCAACAATTATCAGCATCACAAGCATGACCACGAAAAGAACACATCCAACCACGTTGTAAACCCTTTGCCTTCTGTCACGGTCTCGCTCAATCTCCAACAACTGTCTAATCAATTTATATGTCTCTTTCATCGCTTTATTCTTCGGCCGATTTTTCCGCATTTTCTTTGGCCACGTCGTCGAAGTAGCTTCGGACGGTTTGTTGGTAAGCGCGGGGGATTTTCTGCTGGCTGAGGGCGCTTTGGACTTCGTCCTGGGCGGCGGCAATGGCTTCTTGGATGGAGACTCGGCTTTCTCCTTTGATGTTCACGCCTCGCAGGGTAATGCTCGGCATGGGGCCGCCGGGTGTAAAATTTCCTCTCACTTTTGTAGGCGTCATTCCTTGGGCATCCTCTCCTTCGCCTCGGTCGGTGTGTCCGCGGGACTCCATGTCGGGACGAACGATGCCGGAGTTATCCCATTGGGCCGAAGTTTCAGGGAAGTATGACGAGCCGTTTTCATCCGCCCAAGTGCCAACGCCGGCGCCTGGTTTCCCGCCGGGTTGGAATCCCGGCGTCATCGGCTTGCTCTGTCCCCATCCCGTGCAGTTGCCGACGCACATTTGCGCTTGTTTCAAGGCGTCCAAGCTTTGCATCAAGTACTGCATATCGGCGTATTGCTCCATCAATTTTTTCAACTCATCGGCTGCTGCTTGGAGCGACTGGGCGCTTTCAAGATGGTTGCCGGCTTTTCCTTGCCGGAGGGCTTGCTGTAGGAGGAAGGGAACTTCGCCGTAACCGCGGGCCGGCTCCAACGCCTCGCTCACTTCGGCCATGAGGCGCTGAATTTCCTGGGAGTCTGCCGACCCGGAGCGCAGTTTTTGGACCATTTCCAGCAAACGGTGGCGCGCTGCCGGCGCTTGCCCTTTTTCCAGTTGTTCCCCTAAGTTGCGCCCGATTTCGGCTTGTCGCATTTGCATTTTTTGCAATGCCTTGGCCATTTCGAGCATTTTATCGAGGTCGGTTTGTGCGGAGTCCAGTGCTTTGAGGAACTGATCAATCTCTCCGCTTTGCCATGCCGCAAGGGCTTCTTCCAAGTCTGGCAGGGAAATTCCTTGCTCTTGCGCTATTTGAGAAAGGTTGTCCATGCTTTCGGCTGTTTGCCGCTGCATTTCCGACGTTATCCCGCCTTCGTTGGAGTTTAGGCTGGCCGCCGCTTTTTGCAGTTGTTCGAGTTGTTTTTTCATTTCTTGAAGGGCATCCGTATTCCCCGAATTGCCTTCCATTTTTTGTTGCAGTGCCTGGATTTTCTTTTGCAGTTCGGCGACTTGGCCAGAGTTGTTGGACGCCGCGCGGGAGGCTTGTCGTAAGCGCTTGAAAGCCGGATTTTCATTCAGATCCTTTGTTTCCGCCTTCAGCTTTTCAGTGAAACTGGCAATTTTATCGAGAGCGTCGGCGCGAGTCAGTCTGGTGGTTTGGAGTTTCTCTCCCAGTTCTTTGACGGAAAGCATTGTTTCTTCGGTGGGCTTCATTTTGGGAGGACTTTGTCGAATCACTCGCTTGGCAAAACTTTCCAGTCCCCTCCCGGCCGCTCGGATGCTGGCTTTTTCTTTTTGGGTGTTTAGATAGCGCTGGCTCCGATATTCCGGGACAAAACCGAGCGTGGCGCCGACAAAAAGCAAAAGAACCGTCCAGCGGGCAACTTTGGGAAGATGATACGGCAAAATTCGCTTCGGCTGAATGGCTTCCACGCACCGGGCGCCGTCCCGAAGCAAAACTTCGCCCCATGAACTCGAAGAGGAGAATTCTATCGCGGCGCTTAAACGCTCTTTGGAACCAAGCTTTCGATCCACCCATTGCGCCGTTGCCAATGCAGAATCCTTCTTTCGTCCCCCAAAAACGAACCCGCCTAGCGTCAGCAACGCGGCCGCCATTCCCGCAATGCCCAGCGCGGCAAACGGAATCGGAAACAACTTGAACGCCGCAACCGCCGCCAACCAAAGCGCGGACGCAAGAAAAAGCCCGCGAAAAAGCCCGTTCCACGCCTTTGCCCAACGACGACGACGCGCCGCTTTTTCCAAAACCGATTGTATTGTTTCCCTGTCGCTCATGATTTTTCTTTCTTTGACAACCGCTAGCCGAGAGCCTCTTTTCATCGGCAACATTGCGGCAAGTTTACAAGTTCAAGTGCCGAACCACCAAATTTCTATAAGCCACCGGCCCGTGATCGCCTTGCAGCATCAGCGGCCCCCAAGAACGCTCGTCTTCAAAAGCGGCGGCCCGAGTGGGGGCAGTTACCTCGACGTCTTCGTGAATCATCACGCCATTATGCGTCACTCGGACAAACCGCGCGTTCTCCGTCTTGCGTCCCGCTCCGTCAAAACGCGGCGCTCGGAAGACAATATCAAAACGTTGCCAACGGCCCGGAGGCAGGGAAGCGTTCACCCGCGGCGCTTGCCCCGCAAACCCATTCCCGCCAACGCTACCGCCTTCGTAAATGCCGCCGCAATCCGCAAAAGTCAGATCATAGTTGCCCCAACTGTCAAAAATCTGCACCTCATAACGGCCTTGCAGATAAACGCCGGAATTCGATCCCTCCGGCAACAGAAACTCCACGGTAACATCAACGTCGCGATGCTCCATCGCACTCAGAAGGTTAAACGTCTTTCCAGCCTTTCCATTAACCAACACGCCATCGCCATCGATCCAGCGCAACTTCCTCCGATTGTCCGCATCCATTTCTGCCGACGCAACCGCCGTCCAATCCCCCGTTGGCCGCCGCCAACCCACTAAATCCACCCCGTTAAACGGCCGCTCATATTGCGGCAAATTCACAACGGTCATCCCCGGATCCGGCGCCGCGCATCCCGCCAACACAACCCAACCAACCGCCGCCAATCCCCGCCAACACACTCGCCAACGCTTTTTTCCTTCGCGGATCATCTTTCCATTAGGCTACAACAGCCGCCAAAACATTGACAACCTTAATTAAACTCATCGCCAGCAGACACCGATCAAACCCTCCACTCCCAGATTTTTTTTGGAATCACTCGCAACGATTTAGAATTGAAACTTTCCCAAAATTCATTCATAATGCCCTCCTCAAAACACCGCCAAACTTACCGCCATGAATTCATTCTTTCTTCGATGCTTCGCCGCCAGCAATCACCGAACATTTGCCCCGACAATCCTCGCCTTGTTGTCGCTCCTTTGCATACTTCCCCGCGAATCCTCAATTCTGGCCAACTCCAACAATCTCCCCAGCATCCTCTTCATCCTCGCCGACGACCTCGGCTACGGAGACCTCCGCTGCTACAACGACCAATCCAAAATCCCCACACCCCACATCGACCAACTCGCCCGCGAAGGCCTCCGCTTTACCGACGCCCACAGCCCCTTCACCGTCTGCACGCCCACCCGCTACAGCATCCTCACCGGACGCATGGCCTTTCGAACCGGCATGAAAGGCGTCTTCACCGGCGCCGGAGGCCCCTGCCTCATCGAGGAAAATCGCCTCACACTCCCCGCCATGCTCCAAAGAAAAGGCTACGCAACCGCCCTCATCGGCAAATGGCACGTCGGCCTCACCTTCTTTGACCAAAACGGAAACCCCATTCACCAAAACGGCCTCCCCCCCATCCATCGAATCGACTACTCCCGACCCATCCCAGACGGCCCGCTTCACCGAGGATTCGACCACTTCTACGGAACCGCCTGTTGCCCCACCACAGACTGGCTCTACGCCTACATCGACGGCGACCGCATTCCCATCCCCCCAACCCAAATCCTCGACCGCTCCCCTCTACCCAAACATCCTTACTCCCGCGACAACCGTCCCGGAAAAATCGCCCCCAACTTCAACCTCGAAGAAGTCGACCTCCTCTTCCTCAAAAAAAGCATCCAATTCCTCGAACAACACGCCCAAAAATCCCCTCTCCAACCCTTCTTCCTCTTCCACTCCGCCCAAGCCGTCCACCTCCCCTCCTTTCCCGCCGACGATTTCAAAGGCAAAACCAACGCCGGCCCGCACGGCGACTTCATTTTCCAACTCGACCACATTGTCGGCCAGCTCCTCAAAACCCTCCAACGCCTCGACCTCGCCCAAAACACCCTCGTCCTCTTCGCCAGCGACAACGGCCCCGAAGTCTCCACAACCATCCAAATGCGCCAAGACTACCGACACGACGGCGCCCGCCCTTGGCGCGGCCTCAAACGCGACAACTGGGAAGGCGGCCACCGCATCCCCCTCATCGCCCGCTGGCCAAACCGCATCCCCGCCAACACCATAACCCACCAAACCGTATGCCTCACCGACCTCATGGCCACTTTCGCCGAACTCGCCAACTTCCCCTTGCCCGACAACGCCGCCGAAGACAGCGTCAGCTTCCTCCCCCTCTTCCACAACCCCAACCAACCCGTCCGCCAACACACCCTCCACCAAACCAACCGCCTCCAACTCGCCATCCGCCGCGGGCCTTGGAAATACCTCCACCACCAAAACTCCGGCGGCAACGACTACCGGCAACCCAAACTCCAACACCTCAACATCCCCAACGCCGCCCCAAACGCCCCCGGCCAACTCTACAACCTCCAAACCGACCCCCAAGAAACCCAAAACCTCTACCGCCAACACCCCGAAATCGTCGCCGAACTCCAAACCAAACTCCAAGAATACCAACAATCAGGCCGCAGCGCCCCGCAAAAACCCGCTGACAAACAGTAAAGCAAAACAACTCCAAAACAATCCCGCCATCCTTAATTCGTAATTCTTCGTTGCATTCATTGAAAAAAATCTTGCGCTTGCCTTTGCTTTCCCCGCAGAATCCTTCTCAAACAGCACGAAATCAAAAAGTCTTGACATGATGAAAATCTCTATACGCTCAAATAATCGATCCAACGATCCAACGATCCAACGATCCAACGATCCAACGATCCAACGATCCAACGATCCAACGATCCAACGATCCAACGATCCAACGATCCAACGATCCAACGATCCAACGATCCAACGATCCAAGGGTTTTACTCTCATAGAATTGTTGGTAGTCATTGCCATCATCGCCATCTTGGCCGGCATGCTCCTGCCCGCCCTCGCCAAAGCCAAACAAAAGGCCACCGGCGCCGCCTGCCTCAACAACCAAAAACAACTCGCCTTAGGCTTCTTCATGTACGCCGGCGACAACAAAGAGGAAATGATTACTGCCGCAGGAAATCCCGGAGGCGGCTTTTGGCCGGGGCCTTACACCGATAACGGAACTCATGTCCCGCCCGGAGGCTCGCCATGGCCAAGCGGAACAACGAAAACTGATGCCGAGCGATATGTCGAAAACGGCTTGAAGAGAGGTCTTCTATGGGATTATGTGAGCACTGCCGGCGCCTATCATTGTCCCGGCGATTTGCGCACAAGAAATCTCCAGATCAACCAAGGCTGGGCTTACGACAGCTATTCCAAAGCCAACGGCATGCACGGCGGAGACAACTGGGGCACCTACGCTCACAAGAAGTTAACGACCGTTCAAGGACCATCCGAAGCAATGGTTTTCATTGAAGAAACCGATCCGCGCAAATACAACTGGGGCACTTGGGTCATTCACGGCCAAATTGACAATCCCGGCTGGGTGGATCCCTTTGCCATCTTTCACGGCAACATCAGCAGCTTTTCCTTTGCCGACGGCCACGCCGAACATCATAGTTGGAGCGATAAGGAAACCATCGAAGCGGCCCGCAATTCCGCCCAAGGAAAAAACAGCTTTTTCTGGGGAAGAAGAGGACGCCACAATTTCAACAATCCTGATTTTGTTTGGGTTTGGAACAACTACAAACACCGAGATTGGCAACCCGCGCCCACTCAATAAGTCTTCCCTGAAAAACCTTCTATTTTGGAACAGCACGGATCGCCTCCGCCAAAGCGGTCCGTGCTTTTGTTTTCCTTTGCCATGAACCAAGTTTTTGGACTTGGCAAGATTGAGCGGCTAAAATGGGGCTTTTCATCCGCAGCGGCCGCCTTTGTTTTGCTACCCGTTCATCTGGCTGTCACTTTTCCGCCGTATAATGCGCTTTTCATCGACAGCGGCCACTTTTTATTTTGCGGAGGCAAAATTAGGATTGGGGAAGTTTAGGCTTGGAAAAAGAGGCTATCCCATGCAGATTTTCCGTTCCCATTCTGTTCCCATCTCGTTTTTGGTTGGATCGTCAAGCGAGGCAAAGGATGCATTTTTCGGGAGAACAATTATTTATGGGAAAAATAAGCTTGCTTTAGGGGAAGGATGGGGATGGAATGTTTTCGCTGTTTGCAATTTTGTAAGCAGTTTTCATGGTAGTTCTTACTATTGTGTTGTTATTTCTGTAATAGGTAAGTTAGCATTCTTTGAGATGCTTCGCCTGTCGGTTCGCCGGCAGGTCTTTTTTTTGAGGAGAGAGACGAACAAAGGTCTTTTTCCCATTTCGCAAAGGATTGGGAAAGAGGAAAGCCGTTTTTGGTTGGCATTGCCGCACAAGGCGGCGAGGAGTTGCTTTCTTGCTTTGGATATTTTGCGAGGAGCAAACTGCGGGTTTATGGGAGCAGTTTTTGGGAACGGGCCCAGGAAAGGGCGGATTCTAGATTGGTGACTTTGCCGTCGAGTTGGGCTTCGAAGACTTGGGCGAGTATTTTGCCCATTGCGGGGCCGGGGGGAACGCCGATTTGAAGAAGGTCTCTGCCGTGGAGGATTTTTTGGGGAGGCGATTGGCGGAGACGAAGGGCGGACGCTCTGGCTTGCAATTGGCGGATGGATTCGGGGAGGATTCTGGGTTTGGGGGGGCGTCCAAAGCTGTCTGCGGTCATCACAAGGCAAAGGCCTTCGATGGTTTCCGGCTGCAATCGATGGGCGAGACGACGGACAGCTTTGTCGGTGGGTTCGTGGAGGCGAATCATGTGGTTGGCTACGAGGGGTTTGACGCGGGCGCGGATGGCATTGGAGACGCCTAGTTTTTGGAGAAAGCTTTCGGCTAAGGAAACGCTGAGATGTTCGTGGCCGGGGGCAACGATGCGCTGTTTTCCCTCGCGCAGAACTTCGGCGGTTGTGGAGGCTTTGCCGAGGTCGTGAAGCAGGATGGCGAGCATGTAGACGGCGCGGTCTGCGGATGGTTTTTTTCGCCAGTCCGTCAAATTTGCCAAAGAGTCGCAGCAGTGGCAGGTGTGGCGGAAAACATCGCCTTCGGGATGCCATTCGGGGTCTTGCGGAACGCCGACGATTGCTTGGAGTTCGGGGAAGTGTTGAATCCAGCCGCTTTGAAGCAGGAAGCGCAAGCCGGCGGAGGGAAGGCGGCTTTTGGATGCCCATTTGAGCCATTCTTCGCAGACTCTTTCTTTGGCCAGCTCGGCAAAGCTGGGGGACATTTTCCGGCTGAGGCGGACAAGTTCGGGGTCTGGCACAAAGTCTAATCGAGAGAGAAACTGCACGGCCCGGAGAACTCGAAGCGGGTCTTCGGCAAAGACGTTTGGGGCAACCATTCGGAGCTGTTTTTGGGAAAGGTCTTCCAGTCCGCCAACGCAGTCGATCACTTGTCGTTGCCGAGGATCGTAGAAAAGGGCGTTGACGGTGAAGTCTCGACGATTGGCGGCTTCGCAACGGGTCATTTCGGGGCGGCATTGAACGGAGAAACCGCGATGGCCGGGGCTTGTTTTGGAATCTTCGCGAGGCAAGGCAAAGTCTATGGCGGCGCATCCCGGCATGCTTAGTTTGATGGTTCCAAAGGATTTGCCCACTTGGTCGACTCTTCCCCAGCGGGACAATGCGGCGGAAAGTTGAGGCCAAGAGACGCCGAATACTTCAACGTCAAAATCTTTGGAGCGGGTTTCTCCCAGCAATGCGTCTCGAACAAAGCCTCCCACCACGTAGGATTCGGCGACGGCGGCTTCTTCTTGGAACAGACGAAGCAAGGCCGAAGGCAAAAGAGAATTGAAGTTGTGTGTTTGAATGATTTCCATCATCCGCAAGAGGAGAGATTGGGAGAACTGGGCGCAGTCATTCTCCAGCGGCGATGCACCCAAAACCAATTGGCTGGATCGCGACGCACGGCTTCTGCGAGAGCGTTTTGCACGTCTTGGATAATGTCGGCGACGGGGCGCGCTCGGTTTCCGTTGTAAAGCGGGATGGCTTTCCCAATCTCGATGCGCCATTGCGCTAGGCCGGTTCGGTAGCAAATTGCGGTGCGCAAGTCTGCCCGATAGCGCAAGGCCAAAACTGCCGGCGCTTTTGTGGCCAAGCAAGGCATCCCCAAAAACTCCGCCGACGCGCCGTTTCCGGCGTGGTGATCCGCCAACAGTCCCAACACCATGCCGCCGCGTTGCAACGACTTTTTCAGCGCAACTGCTTCCTCGCGCCGTTCGAAGAAGCGAGTTCTCGACTGCCTTCGCAAGGCTTCCATGATCTGATTGGCCTCCGAGTTTTTGAGCGCGCGATAGGTGGCTGCGGTGTTGGAAAGCCCGATCAATTGCCCAATCCGGGCGTAGAGTTCGAAGTTGCCGAAGTGTCCAATCGCCACGATTTGGTTTTTTGTTTGAAGGTTTGCCCGCCGAAGTTCTTCGCCGCCAACGCAACGGATGTGGGGCTTTATTTGTTCGCCGCTCATGCGGACGGACTTGACGGCGCAACAATAGCTTTCTCCCAGACGCCGAAAGTTCTCTTTGGCAATGGCGGCGATTTTCCTTCCATTCCATTCACGGCCAAAAACACAGCGAAGATTGTGAACGGCAATCCGCCGCCGCCGAAAGTCCGCACAATAAACCGCAAAACCCAAAAAGCGTCCCAGATGAGCGACGGCTTTCAAGGGCAGGCTTTGCACGAGGAGAACGGCCATTTTTAAAACCACATATTCCACGAACGGAATCATTTTAGCGGAAACAAATCTTGCCGACGCAGTCGTGAAAATCTTTGGCGCCTTTGACGATTTTGATTTCCACTCGCATGAAGAAAATCGGCAAATCGCGGCGATCCAGTTTGGGAAAGCGGACGGCGTCTTTTTGAGTGGTGATGATCATCTCCGCGCGCCGTCTGACGCTTCGGTTGATCACGTCTAGAACTTCTTGTTGCGTATAGCGATGGTGGTCGGCAAAGCGACGTTGATAAACAAGTTGATTGCCCAACTCAATGAGACTGCGCTCAAAACTTTCCGGCTGGGCAATCCCGCTGAGCGTGGCCAGCCGTCGCCCCTGAATTTCTTCCAAAGCGCCTTTTTCGCCGGTAAAAACATTTTCAAAGTAAAGAGGATGATGAACGCATTCGACAATTCTCGCCTTGGGGTTGTGCTTGCCGATGCATTCCCGCAAAGCGGAGGTATTCCCGTTGCTTTTGGTGATGAAAATGGTTTCGGCGCGCTTCAAATGCGAAGGAGGCTCTCGCAAAATGCCGCGAGGCAAAAGACATCCGTTTCCAAACGGTTTTTGGTAATCAATAAGAACCACGTCGTGCCGCCGGCCGCGAAGCTTCCAATACTGAAAGCCATCATCCAAAATCAGCGTGTCGCATCCAAATCGTTGAATCGCAAAACGCCCGCTCTTGACCCGATCCTTGTCTACCAGCACAACCACGTCCTTCAAATTCGAGGCCAGCATATACGGCTCATCCCCAGCCATATCCGAATCCAAAAGCAAAGAATTCCCATCCGACACCACGCGGGGAGGAACGGCGTCATTCCGAAAAAGAAGACCGTCCATCAGCCTCTGATAAAACGGCTCCGGCCGAGAACGATACCCGCGAGAAAGAATCGCCACCCTTCGCCCCGCATTTTGCAACTCCCGCGCAAACCTCTCCACCACCGGAGTCTTGCCCGTGCCGCCAACCGTCAAATTCCCAATCGCAATCACTTGAACCCCCAATGTAGAATCCCGAAAAATGCGCACATTATACAAAAAAAGCCGAACCTTGACGACCGCTTGAAAAACCAAAGAAAGACCAAACAACCCAGACCGAACGGCGGCCGCCCGCTTGCTCTTCCGGTGCCCCTCAATCACTTCAATCACCAAAGTCTCCAACGACTCCGTCCACGAGCGCAACAATTCTCGCATCGGCAAAGAGTTTGCCCCGCCGCCGCCGCAAGCGCAAGCAAAGGCTTCCCAACGCAAAAAACCGCCGCAATTATTAGGTTGACAAGATTCCCGTCTTTTCTTCATGGTTACTTCCTCGTTCCGACGGAGCGGCTTGGTTTTGCCGTTTCTAAGGAAGAAACCAGAGAGAATAGATTGCAGATTGTGACAGAAATACGACTCAGAAAAGGGGAACCCGTTGAAAGAGCGCTCCGCCGCCTCAAAAAGAGAGTGGACCGCGAAGGAACGCTAAAAGAAGTGCGCAACCACCGCCACTTCGAAAAACCTAGCGAAAAGAAACGACGCAAAATGAAAATCGCCAAGTTTTCAGCAATGCTCAGCGCCCGCCACGCCGAACTTTGAAAAAATCCCTCTCCCTCCAAGCCCAAGCCAAGCAAACAACCGCAAGGGAGAATAATGGAACTTATCGTGATAATCATCATCCTGCTTCTTTACCTATCCGGAGAAAAATGAGCGGAGGAAAGGAAAGAATCGGAGAGCTTAAAACCCGACGGTGGCAAAAAGGAAAAATAACAACGAGAGAATTAATCCATAAGGGACACTATATTTACCTCAATTCTGGTTAGCCTCTCGTTTGTTGTCATTTGGTTTTCATCTATTCGATTGTTCACTTGCCTGAATCCCGCATCCATCTTTGCCTCCATTTTCGCTTCGAGAGCGTTCAGATCGTTTCGCAACTCGTTTCGCAGTTTTTCGAGCTCTTCCGCTATCCAGACTTTTAACTCAGTTATCTCGCCATTATTTTGCATTCCCAAACGATGCGTCAAAGATCGCGAACCGTCAAGCCTACATCGAATTTTTTGAAAAATGATTTCCTTACAAAAAAACCGCCGAGCCAAAACTCAACGGTGGCAAAAAAGACCAATTCGTTACTTTTCCAGCAACTGAACCAGCAACTCAAAAAACCAAGCGCCGAGCAAAGCAGTTATCACAATTGCCGCCACAATTGCCGCCATTATCAAAAACCAGTTCTTTGCCTTTTTCATTTCAAAAAATGTAGCCGATTTCTCAAACCGTCAAGACTATTTTCTTTGAAAAAGCGATTCACTTTTCCTTCTGGACAAAGAGATTTTGGAAGCGAAAATAGCCGTTCAAAAATTTGCGGACGAATTAGAGAGCGATGAAAAAGATTTTGGAATTTCCTCTCTAACTAGATAGGGGAGAGGAATTGAGTAAGTCGTGGAGGGTCGACATCGCATAATACGTCCAGTTCCATGCAACGCAAGGCGTCGTGTTCAAAAGGCTGAAAAGCTTTCACACAGCTTGGCGGCGCGCTGTGAGTTTGACGGTTCTCATCAAACAAAACCGTCCTTGAATTTTAACGAAAGAAAGAAACAATGCTAGAATCAGCAAAAGCAATTTTGAGTTACTTGGATGCGATGAAGTCTCCCGGCAAGCAAGTTTTATTCCACTCACTCCCAATTTGGAATTTCTAATTCCTAATCCTCTTCTTTCGCGTCGGCGACATAGTTGCAGCCTTTGCCGAAGATTTAGGATTTTGAGTAGATTCAGCCTTTTTCTTGAGCTTCCATCGACGACTGGCTTCATATCTCTTTTTGCGAGCCGCTTCCTTTTCTTCAGGAGAAAGATTGTGAAACCGTTCTCTGCGCCGAGCATTCATCTTCTCCCGATTCTCGTAGTAGTAGTTCATCCACCACTTATTCTTTCGCTTGCGGTATTCCGCGCGATCCTCAGGAGACAAGTTCGCATAGTGTTGCCTCTGATATTCCCTTCGACGCTCTCTGCAATCAGCGCACTCGCTGTTATATCCCTCGCATACGTCGCACATCGTCAACTTATGTTTTTTGACCTTCTTTGTTGTCATTCGTTATTGGTATTGGTTGCGGGGCTTGCCGGAGATGTGGGGTTCAAGGTGTAAGATTTTGCGGAGTTTGTTCAATCTCGATAAGCGGAATAATGGATTGCCGCGCATCACTCGCGCAACCGCCGCATCCCAGATGGGACGCGGGTTTTCCATGAACTCGCCAACAATCTCTCCCGCTTTGCCTTCCGCTCCGCCGGCTTTTCTTTCTTCCTCGCGGGCTTCAAACGCGGCTTTCTTTTGAATGCGGATTTTCTCTCGGGGATGATTCATGCCGTCAAAGCCGTCGCCGTCGCGGTATTGAGGGACTTTGATAGCCCTCGTCTCTTCCCAGCATTGTTTCAATAACCGACAAATCTCCCCATCCGCCAAAACATCCGGCACGCGTATGTTGGCTATCTCCGCAACGCTGTAAAGTGGGAAAATGAGTTTTCTGGCCATTGTTCTTATGAGTTGGAGTCTGCCCGGAGTGGAGTTTAGAAAGACGGCGAGCGCTTTGGCTGTATCGGCGGTCAATCCTTCAACGGGAATCCAATAACTTCCAACATATTTCTTTTCATCGGCGACGGCAACGAGTCGAGCGGCCAGATTGTCTTGGCTTTCAGTAATGAGTAGATGGCATTTCTTTTCAAGAATTCTGTCTCTTTCAGTTTCCGCAATTCTTCTATCTTTGTGGATATACCATTTATCTGGTTGTGATTGGATGGTGAGTTGTCCGTCTTCGCTTGCGGATTGTAAAATGGGAAAACTGCAGGAAGTTTGCGGAATTGTTTGTTCAAAATGAGTTCTCAATTGCGGGCCTGTTGACTGCGGTTTAAATCCTAAATCGGCGAGTGTTGGCAGGGTTTCGTCTTCGGCGAATTGGGCGGCGGCGTCGGCGAGTTCGGGGCTTCTCCAAATGGCGGCCGTCCAATCGCCTCTTTCTATTCTTTCTCTCGGCCAGAAGGAGATTTCTCCCCAGCCTTTCGGCAACTCGCCGCTTTGGGTTGGGTCGAGGGATGCAAAGAATTCGGCGAGTTGCTCGTCGTTGCGCGGGAATTTGTCGAGATTGAGAATGCGAGTCGGTTCTGTTTTGTTTGTTCTGCGTTGGAAAAAGATGATGCTGTCGTTTGAAACAGTGTCTTGAGAGAGATTTGGATCGTTCGAATTGTGAACGGTTAGAATGGTGTGAATGTGAAAGCGTTTTGCGAAAATCATTCTCTTTTCAATAGCCGCATGATTTGTGAATGCGATTGTTGGAGTGAGCATTACAAACATTCCTGATTGTTGATTGACGCATTTTTCGGCAAGTGATTCAAAGAGAGCGCCGATACTGCTTTTGTGAACGGCTTGTTCTAGTTCAGGGTCGTGTTGGATGAGGTTTTGTTCTAATGCGTCGACTCGTTGGCGGAGTTTTTGTTTGAGGGGGTCTTTGAATTTTTCGCCCATTTTGACGCGGTTGGTGAAGGGCGGGTTGGTGATGATGATGGAGGCGTTGGCGGCGGCGTCGGCGGCTTCTTCTATTTCTGCTTTGTCAGACGGCTCAAAAGTGGTTTTGGAATGGATGGGTTCGTCGGCTAATCCTAAATCGTGGCGTTGGACGATTTGTTTTTGGGTGAGGATTTCTAATGTTCCGGCTTTGACTTGGCCGTTTGGCTGGGGGCCGTAGGGCATTTCAAAGAGGCGCATTTTGCGGTAGTTCAGGCGCGGGTTGCCGATGCAGAGTTGGGCGGCGGCGAGTTGCAGGGAAACGGGATTGATGTCCATGCCGACGAGCGTTTCCTCGACAGCGATGCGCTGCAACTGGGCGATGCGGATTTCGCTAGCGCCTTGAATGCGGGCGCGGCGTTTCATTTCGGCGAGGATGGATGCGAGCAGGATGCCGGAGCCGACGGCGGGGTCCAGGATTTTGTGGGAGCGCCAGTAAGCCGGCGAAGTCCAATCTATGGAAGCGCCAGAGCTTTTGGATTGCTCTTCCAGCAAGTCGAGCGTGATGCGGCTGGCGATGTCGGCGGCGGGCGGTCTGGTGAAATAAGCGCCGTCAGAGGCTTGATTGCCCATGACTTTGTTGAAGAGCGGGCCGGCGTGGTCGGCGCCCATATTGGCGTAGGTGTCGGCGATGCGCTCCGCTTCAGAGGCTAGATGGCGCAGGGCGCGTTCCAATCCGGCAAGCTTGCCGGTGTCTTCGATTGCGTGGATGGCGTCGACGGCGGGTTGCAGGACGGGTTTGAAGTCGTGGCCGATGATGGCGTTCCACTGGCGGAGGACGATGCGGATGGGGTTGGTGTGGTTTTTGATTTCGCTGAGGCTGATGATTTGTTTGAGGATCCATTTGCCGTCGGCGATGCGTTGGTGGAGCATGGCGGCGTTCATCAGCAGGAGGGCGGCGATTGTGCAGCCGTCGGCCTGCTTTTTGCGTTTTTCTTCTTTGATGTTGTCGAGTTCAAAGTGGCGGTCGAGGGCGGGTTGGAGTTGGTCTTCTTTGAGGTGATGGGCGGCTTCTTTGACGGAGTTTTCCAAGATGTTCAGGTCTCGCTGGATGCGGTTGTCGGTGAGGCCGGATTTGGCGAGGAGGTTCATTGTGATGGCTTGGAGGCGTTCGTCTTCTTGGGATATTAGTGTGAGCATTCGTTGTTCGGCGGCTTCTTTGGCGGTTTTGCGCTTGGGCTTTTGGTCGCTGGGAGTTAGTCGCATGCCTTCGCCTTTGTTAATCATGGCGTGGGCTTTTTTCTTGGATTTTTCGATGTTCACGGCGCCCGGCGTTCCATCTGGAGCAGGTTTGTCGCGGATGACGGAGTCTATTCGCAGTTCATGGCTTTTGTCGGGGTTTTCTTTGCCGGTGATTATTTGGGCGGGTTCGGTTGGCTGGTTGGGGTCTGGTTTGGAATCGGGGTTTGGCGCGGGATAGGATTCGGGCAGGGGTTGGAATTCTTTGGTTAGCGGGCTTTTGTCTTTTAGCGTGCGTTCGACGGCTTCTTGGGCTGTTCCGGGTTTGCCAATGTGTTCTCGGTAAGAGATGCGCTCGTTTTTGGTGATGGCGACGATTGTTCTTTCTTTCGGCGGCGGCGCTTTGGGAAGGTATAAATGGAGGAGGTCTTTGAGTTTGTCTTCGATGCGGTTGTCGTGGGCGCGCAGGGCGAGGAGGATTTCGCCGAGTTCTTTCCAGCCGTCTTCTTGGTTGGAGGTCATTATCCACTTTTCTGGGTCTGCGCTTGGCGGGATGAGGATGGGGCAGATGATGTAGCCCATTTGTTTGCCCGGCGAGGTTCGCATGGCGCGGCCAACGGCTTGGACGACGTCAATGGGGCTTTTGCGGGCTTCGAGGAAGGCGACGGCGCTGAGCGAGGGGGAGTCTGTGCCTTCGCCGAATATGCCGACGTTGATGATTCCGCGGGGATTGTTTGGCGTGGCTTTGGCAAGTTGGGATTTGGCTTCTTCGCGTTCAACGACTTTGCTGGAGGCGTCCAAGTGTCGCAGTTTGTAGTTGTCGGCGGCTTCGCTGGTTTTGCCTGATTCTTTTTGCCGATTTTTAATCCATTCTCGCACGGCTTTGGTTTGGAGGTCTTTGGCCATGTTTTTGGATTTGTCGACGGTGTTCATAAAGGCGATGCAGGATTGGATGGGCAAAGCATCGCCGTTTTCGCTTTCCACTTCGCCGCCCATTGCCAGCGCAAAGGCCATTCCGCGCAGATAATGAGAAGTGGTTAGTTTTTGGCTTTTGCTTTTGCTTTCGGTTTCGCGCGCCAGTTTGTTGGCTTGTTCGTAGGCTTCGGGGTCGTTGACGCCCAGCGCAATGATGCGGTAGTCAGAGAGCCATTGGTTGTTGACGGCTTCAATGTAGCTTTTGCGGAAGAGGTCTACGCCGAAGGTTTCTTGATCGTCCATTGAGCGGACAATCCAATCGCTAGGCTTGTCTTTGTTGACTTTGCTTGTGTCGTAAATGCGCGGGGTGGCAGTTTGGTAAACGCGGTAAGTCGCCGGCATTTCTTCGTTGTCGTGGCAAAGCGTAAAGTCGCGGACGCGCTGTTCTTCTTTGGATAGTTCGCTGTTTTTGGCGCGCTTTTTTCTGCGCAGGCCGGCGGTGCGATGGGCTTCGTCGGCGATGAGAACGCAGGCTTGGGCGTTTGCTTGTTGGAGCGCGTTGGCGAGGGCGCGGCCGCTTTGGTATGTGCCGAAGATGACGCTGATTTGATTCTGTTTTTGGCCGATTTCTATCCACTGCTTGATGTCCGCAGGATCGGTGGAGACTTTGCCTTTGATGACGTCCGCGCTGGTGTTGCTGTTGTCAATCGTTGGATCTTTGGCAGTGTTGCGCTTCTCCTTATCCTCTTTCTTGGGGTCGTAGCCAGCGGTTTCGTCGGAGCAGACGGCAAGCGGGCGGATGGGATTTTTGGCGTTTTGGAGGTATTCGCGTCGGATTTGCGCCACGAGTGCGATGGATGGGCAAAGCACGATGGAAAGATTGCCCGGCGGGGTAAGTTCTTCCACGATGCGCAGGGAGATGCGGGTTTTGCCGGTGCCGCAGGGCAGGATGATTTTGCCGTGGGCTTGGCCTATTGGCAGTCCGCCGCTGTCGGATTGCGCATGTTCTTTGAGAATGCGGACGCTTTGGGTGACGGCTTGGTTCTGCATGCAGTTTTTCGTCTGAACGGCGTTGGCGTCTTCCGAGTTTTTGCGGTGGGCGCAATGCTCGGAATCCGCGCGATCTTCGTCGTCAAACTTCTTTTGTTGCGCATCCAAATCCGCGCGTATGTTTATCGGTTTTATGGGGCGATTTGATCCCGACATGGACAGTGCTTGCTCGGCGTTTTGACCTATTGAGTTTGCGCCGTTGGTGACAAGCCACAATTCTGCCCAAAACGGGTTGATCGACGCGCTGATGAACGAGTTGAGTTCGTCTTTCCCGATAGCCCCGCCCGCGCCTTGTTCGTCTAGTTTGCGGGATTTGCATTGGATGGCGATGTATTCGCCGTCTCTGCGCTTAGCTACGACGTCGATGCCGATGTCCTTTTTTGTTGAGCCGCTAAAATGCTTTTCCCGTTCCGGCCATTCGTCCCAAAGCCAGCATTCGTCGACGTCCCATTCTTTTATGAACGGGGCGGCTTTGACGGTGACTTCTTCCAGCCATTTGCCTTCGGTTTTCTGCGGACTCATCTCTTTTACCCTTTTAATGGCCTCGGCGATGATGGCTCGCGCTTCGTTGTTATGGTCGGCATTGTCGTCCATGTCTTTTTTTTTTTTTGCATCCGTCGTTGAGTCTATTCTCTTTGGATTGAGAAAACTCGGCAGTGTATTGAGTTTTTATTTTTTAGTCAACTGGCCGCAAATTTTTGCCCCGCAAATAAACTGCGATGCTATACAATGCGGAAGGAAACGCCGCTGGCTAATGTTTCCCAAGAATGATAGGATGGGATTTTCCGTGAAATTAGAATTGGGATTCAATCCGTCTTCGTTTTTGCATTGGCGGCGCCGGCTTGCCCGTGTTTCCTTTGGGCTTGGCGGCGCGTTGCGGTTTGTTGCGTTGGCGTTCTGTTTTCCAATGGCTTTTGCGGTGGAAGCGGCTTGGCTTCGGCATAGCATTGACTCCACTTCCCAAGGCGCGGACGGCGTGAGGCTCAAGGACGTCAACGGCGATCATTTGCCGGATATGGCGACCGCTTGGGAAGAAGGCGGATTAGTTCGCGTTTATCTGCATCCCGGCTATCGCAAAGTTCGACAACCGTGGCCCCAAGTCACCGTTGGCAAAGTTCAGTCCCCCGAAGACGCCGTTCTGGCCGATTTGGATCAGGACGGAAACTGGGACGTCATCAGCAGCTGCGAAGGGAAAACCCGAACTATTTTCTTTCACTGGGCGCCGAGGAGTCCCGCTCAATACTTGGACGCTTCGCGCTGGCGCACTCAGGCGATTGCCGCAAGCAAAAACCGGGAGCTCTGGATGTTTGCCCTTCCTTTCCCAAGCGCCCGGCGCGATTGGATCGCTCTCATCGCCGGCTCCAAAGGCCATCTTGCAAGCATCAGCCAAGTGACCGCGCCTCTCCAACCGCCAAGCGGGCAAGCAAGAATCCAACGGCTTTACGACGCCGGCTGGATTATGTCCCTGCGCAAAATCGACATAGACGCAGACAGCGATTACGACGTTCTTGCATCAGACCGCAAGGGCAAAAAAGCGGGCGTCCTATGGCTAGAAAACCCCGCAATCAACGCTCCGCCCATTCAACAAATTGGGAAACCGGCAAAAGAAAGCCGCCAATGGAAAGAACATCGAATCGGCGCGAACGGCGAAGAAGTGATGTTTCTCGATGCGCGGCAAAACTTGGCGGCAAAAAGCATTGAAATCATCGTCTCCGCCAAACCTCGCCAGATTTTTCACTTCCGAGCAAAGCAAAACAATCCACTCGTTTGGCAAACCCATCAGACAACTATCGAAGGCGAAGTTGGCAGAGCCAAAGCCCTTCGCTTCGCCGATGTAGACAACGACGGCCGGCTGGACATTGTTGCCAGTAGCGAATGCGCTTCCACCGAAGAGATTGGCGTTTTTTGGTTTCCTATGAGCGCGCTGTCTTCGCCTAGCATTCGCCAAATACACAACATCTCCGGTGCCGAAGGAACTAAATTTGACCGAATCGAAACGGCGGACTTAGACGGCGACGGCGATCTAGATGTAATTACCTGCGAAGAACGAGACAACCTTGGAATAATCTGGTATGAAAACCCGACAAACAAAAACAATTAGAAAACTATTGAATCCATCTAAACATCAAACTAAACGACAAACAAACTTGGCTATGAATCCAAAAACTTCAAAACTCGATAAAGCCCGCACTGTTGGGTGCAAACGCTTACACTGGCTCGTTGCCTTCACCCTTGCCTTGTTGATTCAAAGAATCTGCATTGCCGCCGTCTTTGGCAACGAGCAACCAGCAAACCCACCCAACATTATAGTGATCTTGGTGGACGATCTTGGTTGCGGCGACTTGTCCGCCAACGGCGCCGCCGACTTGCAAACGCCGCACATCGACCGCCTAATGAATTCAGGAATGCGCTTGGATCGCTTTTACGCCAACTGCCCGGTTTGCTCGCCCACGCGCGCCGCCTTGTTCTCCGGAAAATATCCAGACAAAGTAGGCGTTCCCGGCGTCATCCGCACTCACACGCAAAGCAACTGGGGCTTTCTTAGCCCAAACACAATTACCCTCCCTCAAGCGCTTGGCGCCGCCTCTTATCATACCGCCCTCATCGGCAAGTGGCACTTGGGACTGGAATCGCCCAACACGCCCAACGAGCGCGGGTTTGACTTCTTTCACGGTTTCCTCGGCGATATGATGGACGACTACTATCACCATCGACGGCACGGATATAATTACATGCGGCGCAACGACAAAACTATTGATCCGTCCGGACACGCCACGGACTTATTTTCTCACTGGGCAATGGACTACCTAAATGCCCGCAAACTAGATGGCAAACGCTTCTTCCTCTGCCTCGCCTACAATGCGCCGCACACGCCCATTCAACCCCCTTCCCATTGGTTGGAAAAAGTGCGCAAACGCGAGCCTTCTATTAGTGAACAACGAGCCCGCCTCGTCGCCTTGATCGAGCATATGGACCAAGGCATTGGCGATGTAATGGCCGCCCTAAAACAAAACGGGCAAGCGGAAAACACTCTCGTTCTTTTTACCAGCGATAACGGCGGCCAACGGAACGTCGGCGGCAACTGCGGCGCCAACCGAGGCGGCAAGCAAGACCTTTACGA
The DNA here is from genome assembly GCA_965203425.1 of Limisphaerales bacterium. Lineage (GTDB taxonomy): Bacteria > Verrucomicrobiota > Verrucomicrobiia > Limisphaerales > AAA164-E04 > UBA2970. The sequence goes on from OZ241891.1 coordinate 3,876,611, forward strand.
AGGCGGCATTCGCGTTCCCTTCTGCGCCGTTTGGCCGGGTGTTATTCCGCCGGGATCCCGATCCGACGCAGTGGGAATTACTATGGACCTTTACCCCACTCTTTGCGAAGTGGCCAAAGTGCCGCTTCCCCAAGTGGTGGATGGCGTTTCTCTGCTTCCTACCTTGTTCGGCAAACACCAACCCGAATTAGATCGCACGCTTGTATGGATGCGGCGGGAAGGAAATTTTCGCTATCAAGGACGCGCTTACTATGCCCTTCGACAAGGGCCGTGGAAGCTAGTGCAAAACAACCCGTTTGAACCCTACCAACTTTACCGCCTTGACCTCGATCCAATGGAAGGCAACAACTTGGCGGCAACTGAACCCAAACAATACCGCCAACTCATTCGCCAACTCATGCTTCACATCCAGTCTGCCGGCCGCATTCCTTGGCAACAACCCGAAGATAATGCTAACCCGTAAAAGCTAAATTCACTTAAGAGATTGTTACGTCTGATTAGCATTTGATTCCCTTTCTGCCTCATCTCGATTCGTTGCTTGCGTTTTTGGAGATTTTCGTTTTTTCCTTGTCGAGATGAATTATTTATTGCTTGCGTTGCCGGGCAGTTGTCGGCAAAAATAAATCCAGCGAAAGAAGGAATGGAACGAAATGAGCGAAGAATCTTTTCAAGAGAAAGTCCTGAGCGAGTTGATCTCAATCAAATCCGACGTCGTCGCGTTGTTGAAACTGGACGTTCGAGATTTGAGGAAGGATAGAAACTGGATTATGGCCATCGGCGGCGGCATGATTTTGTTCGTCTTTGCGCCCATAACCGTCGTCGTCATTCTCGGAATCTTGAAAATACTCGGCGTCGTTTAGAAACTTTTGAGAAACAAACTTTTAGAAAAATCTATAAAAACCTATGGAAATAAAAACTCGAATTTCTCCGTTCATCGCTTTTGTTTTTCTGTTTGCCGCAACTTTGCCCGCCCAAGCCCAATACTTCAAAAAAGACAACAAATAACGAAACGAATAAAGAATAGAAATGACGACGCAAAAACAAACCGAAATGAAGACGGGGACGGTGCATTTTGGCGATTGCCTGAAACACCTGAAGCAATGGATAAAATGGAACAAAAGCCTATTTGAACTGCAACCCGCATTGGCCGATTTGATTTACCTTGACCCGCCGTGGAACAGCAAGGCCAACTACAACGTCCTCTTCGGGCAAAGCCAATCCGACCTCGCCGACTGCGCCACGGCGCAGGAGACCGCCTTTGTCGATATGTGGCAATGGGGCAAAAAAGCGGAGGAGCGAGTGGATCGGCTCTGCGACGACAACGAAGATCATCCCGCCGGTAAATCGATGCGTGGATTGCGGGAGTTCATTCCCGAAACAGGCATGCTGAATTACTGCGCTTACATGGCCGAACGGCTGGCATTGCTCCACATGATGCTCAAAGAAACCGGCAGCATCTATTTGCACTGCGATACAACCGCCTCGCATTACTTGAAAATGATAATGGACGACATCTTCGGGGCAAAAAACTTTCGGAATGAGATTGTTTGGCATTATTCGGCAGGTCATTCGCCGAGAAAAGACTTCAAACGCAAACACGACATCATCTTTCGCTACGTCAGAGACTCTAACAAATTCACTTTCAACCAGCCAAGAATGCCTTATTTCTTTCGAACAGAGAAAGAGAAAGACATAGAATTCAAGTTTAGGGATGAATTAGGCAGGCTTTACAGGCAAAATCGCACTAAAGATAAACATGGTAATCCTAAGCGATTTTACTTCGATGAAGGCACTCCTGTGGACACTGTTTGGTCGTATTTGCGTGAAAAAGAGATGAACAGTTTAGGCGCAACAAGCAAAGAACGCACCGGCTACCCCACGCAAAAGCCATTGAAGTTGCTGAAACGCATCATTGAAGCGTCCACGAATGAGGGGGATTTAGTTTTGGATCCATTCTGCGGTTGCGGCACGACTGTGGTGGCGGCGGCGATGTTGAAGCGGAAGTTTGTCGGCATTGATATTTCTTATTACTCGGCAAAAACCGTGACTTACAGCCGGCTTCAAAGCGAAGCGAGACTGCCCGAAGAATCCATCCACATCAAAGGCATCCCCGAAGATTTTGAAGGCGCGAAGTTCTTGGCGAAGGACGATCCGTTCAGCTTTGAAATCTTTGCGGTCGAGGCGTGTCATCCGGGGATGATGGCTAACAAGATTCAACGAGGCGACAAAGGCATCGACGGGCGCGGCAAACTTCTTCATCCCGTCAAAGAGAAAGGAAAGAAGAAGAGCATGATATTAGTGCAGGTCAAAGCGAAGGAGAAACCGGTGCCAGCCGACGTCGACGCCTTTGCCAATGTGATTCGAAACACTAAGGGCGCAATTGCCGGCGTGTTTATCACGGTGGAGAGAAACCAGTGGACGCCTCGCATGCGGGAGATTGCGGCGCAGGAGGGAACATTCAAGGCGCCGGGTTCAGCGGAGGAGTATCCGAGATTGCAGCATTGGCATGTGGGGCAGTTCTTTTACAAGACAGAACGTCGCCAGCGTCCCCATTTGCCGGAGATGGCGGATCCGTTGAGTGGGAAAGAAATGGTGATTAAGCAAACCGGCTTTTTGACTCGCCAGTATGGAAGCTGAAAAGGAGCAACTCGAACCGCTTGATTTTCGCAGGTTAGAGGTGGGCGGGGTCGACGTCGATGGAGAGGCGGATGTCTTCGGGCAGGGGAGTTTCTTGGATTAGGGTTTGAAGTCGTTTGGAGAGGGCGGCCATTCGGTTGGCGCGCAAGGTAAGTTGATAGCGGAAGAAGTCTTCGGCGCGGAGCAATGCGGCGGGAGCGGGGCCAGCTAATATCCAATTGTTGAAGTCGACGAGGTTTTTTTCAATGACTTTTTTGAGGTGTTCGGCGGCGAGGCGGGTTTTGTCTTCGTTGCGTCCGCGCAAAGTGAGGGCGCAGAGGCGTTTGATTGGCGGGTAGCCGAGCTCTTGGCGGAATTCAATTTCTTGTTCGTAGAAACCGATGTAGTCGTGTTGACGAGCGTATTGGATGGCGGGATGAAAGGGAGTAAAGGCTTGAACGAAGACTTCGCCTTCGACGTCGCCTCGGCCGGCGCGCCCCGCAACTTGGGTAAGAAGTTGGAAGGTGCGCTCGCCGGCGCGGAAGTCTGGGAAGTGCAGGCTCAAGTCTGCGTGGATGATTCCTACGAGGGTTACATTGGGAAAGTGAAGGCCTTTGGCGATCATTTGGGTTCCTAGCAAGATGTCGATTTTGCCCTGTCGAAAGGCGTGAAGGATGCGGCGGTAGTCTTCTTTGCGTTTGAGGGCGTCGGAGTCCATTCGCTGAACGCGGGCTTTGGGAAAGAGTTTGCGCAAGGTTTCTTCGACGCGTTGGGTACCGATGCCGGCGAAGCGGATTTGGGGATTTTGGCAACTAGATTGCGGGCAGGCTTGGGGCGCGGGTTCGGCATGGCCGCAGACGTGGCAGCGCAGTTGTCCGGGTTGGCGGTGGAATGTAAGGCTAATGTTACAGTGAGGACAGCCGGCGACATAGCCGCAGAGCGGACATTGCAGGGAAGCGGAGTAGCCTCGGCGGTTGAGGAAGAGCATGGTTTGCTCGCCGGCTTGGAGGCGGGCGGTTATCGCTTCTTTGAGTTTGGGAGAAAAGATTGCGCCTGTTTCTTTGCGGGCGGTTGTTCGCATGTCGATGACGCGGACAAGGGGTAAAGTTTTGGCGTCGGCGCGGTGAGGGAGTTGGAGGAGTTGGTATTTTCCGCGTTGGGCGTGGTAGTAGCTTTCCATAGAGGGCGTGGCCGAACCAAGCACGGCGATTGCTTGTTCCCGATGCGCTCTGAGGACGGCCACGTCGCGGGCATGGTAGCGAGGGGCTTCTTCTTGTTTGTAGGAAGATTCGTGTTCTTCATCCACAATCACCAGTCCCAGCGGATGGACCGGCGCAAACACGGCCGAGCGGGCGCCGATTGCAATGCGCGCTCTTCCTTGGCGGATTTTGTGCCATTCGTCGTGTCGTTCGCCGGAGGAAAGTTTGTGGTGCAACACGGCCGTCAACGTGCGTAAAGTGCCGGCGTTAAATCTTGCTTTGAATCGCTCCACCGTTTGGGGCGTGAGGGAAATTTCCGGCACCAGCACGATGGCGCCTTTTCCCTGCGAGAGGCAGTGTTCGATGGCTTGCAGATAGACTTCTGTTTTGCCGCTTCCCGTCACTCCGTGAAGCAAGAAGGTTCGTTGGCAGGGTTTGTCATTATCGCAGGCTTGGACGATGTGTTTCAAGGCCGCTTTTTGGGCTTCGTTCAAAGCCAGTTTCTGGGTTGGAAGAATGGTTTCGTGGGCAAAGGGGTCTCGATCCATCACGCGCGGCGAGATTGCCACCAGTCCTTTGTCTTCCAAACGGCGCACGGTTTGGGCGGTTGTGGACATGGTTTGGATAAATTCCTGAAGCCGCATTTCGCGCCGTTCACGGATTGTCCGCCAAAGAGCCTTCTGCCGGGCGGACAACTTTGGCGTTTCTTTCGACAGTTGCGGCAAGGCGCGGACAAAAAGCTGTTTCCTCCATCCTTCTTTTTCCCTGCGGACGGCGTCGGGCAACACGCTCTTCAAAGCGGTTTCCACGGGGCAACAATAATACTCGGCCATCCAGCGAGCCAGCGAGAGGACTTTGGGCGTCACCAGATTTTCGAGGCCGACGACGCCGAGCAAATCGCGCAGATCACGGCATTGAGAGCGCTCGGCCAAACCGGTTACTACGCCCATCAGTCGCCTTGCGCCAAAAGGCACTTTGACGCGGGAGCCAATCAAGACCGCGTCTTTCATGCTCTTTGGGACGCGATAGTCAAACTCTTTGCCGACGGCAATTTCTAGCGTTACCCGCGCAATCATTCCCGAAAGCAAAATAGAAAATCGGCTCGGCAAAAGCACGAAAACCTTGAAGCCAATGCGCTCCGTCCCTAGCATTTGTCGGATATGAAACATTGGCGGGCATGGCTTTTTGCGGCGCTGGCGATTTTTGCGGCGCTCTCTTGGTGGTTGTGGCTGCGCCTTGCGATCCAAAAGCAGGAGCAAGGGAACTTTCTTGACCCTCTAATTCATCGGGCGGCGGGCGAATACCGCTTGGATCCTGCGCTAATCAAGGCCGTCATCTGGCGGGAAAGCCAATTCGACGCTTCGGCAACAGGGAAGGCCGGCGAAATCGGACTGATGCAGTTAACGGACGCCGCCGCGTATGAATGGGCGGACGCCTCTCAAATTACCTCCTTCAAGCCGAAACATCTCTACAATCCCGAAACAAACACTCTGGCCGGTTGTTATTATCTGGCCAAAATGATTCGATCCTTTCCCGACTGCGACGATCCAATTCCCTATGCCTTAGCCAGCTACAACGCCGGCAAACAGCAAGTTCTGCGCTGGCGACAAGGCACCGCCTCAACCAATGCCGCCCAGTTCATCCACCAAATTACATTCCCCTCCACCAAGCAATACGTCCAATCCATCCTGCGGCAACGCCGCCGATTCGAACAAGACTTCCAATAACCGCCCGGCAAACACCAAGACAATAACAAACCGCGCCGTCATTTAATCTGATCTTCTTCAATGCGGCAAAGTCAACTGCGTCAAGTCGATGCCGACACAGACGATATTGGAGGACAAGTCAGTGGTGAGAAAGGATCCCTATCCGCCTGAAAAATTCGTCGAGGATCAACGTTGAAAATAGCCCGCTGGAAAAGAAAAACAGCGGCCATGGAATAGCGGCTCTATCAAGCCATCGGATGACCATGACCGCCAAGAGAAACGCCCGTTTCTCGTTATGCATCACTCACCCGACAAGCGTAAAATAGACTTTGATCACAACAAGTCAACCCCAATTTTTCGCTTTGAAACAACAAACTGCCTGCCGATAAAAAAAGCGGCGCCCAAGAGTAGCTTTTAACCTAAATAAAAACCATCGGACAGCCCCAGACACCCAAAAGAATTACTCAATTCCTTTGATGAACGTCCCCATCCGACAATCGCTCCATACTTCATTATTTGCCTTTAGTCCATGAGGAAGCGCACTGGTTTTGAGAATCCAAAGCGCAGGCCGGCGCTTTGCGGCGGCTTTGCCATCGAGAGAAAAAACAGCGCGGCTGTTTGACAACACTCTTGGATGGCCGACCATGCCATAAGCCACTTTGCGCTTGCCGTTTGTCCGCCGCTCCCTCACTCTTTCCAGAAGCGACAAAATGAACGAAAAAGACGCCATTCTCCAACCGGATGCAGACGCCAAAGACGTTCTCAAAGCGGCTGAAATCCCTACAAAAGAAGTCAAAGAAGCAAAAGAGAATCGACGAAAAAAACAAAACATCCTACAGAAGCAAAACAAGCAAAAGAGAATCGACGAAAAAAACAAAACATCCTACAGAAGCAAAACAAGCAAAAGAGAATCGGCGAAAAAAACAAAGAACATGGCAGTCCACGCTTTGGATTCCCTCAACCAACCCGATTCGACGCTCGAACTTTCGCTTCGCCCCGCGCGGTTTGCCGATTTCACCGGTCAACACAAAGTCAAGGAACGCTTGGAAATTGCCGTGGCCGCCGCCAAACAACGAGGCGATGTCCTCGACCACGTCCTCCTCAACGGCCCGCCCGGGCTGGGAAAGACCACGCTGGCCAACGTCGTTGCCAAAGCCATGAACGCCAGCCTTAAAAGCACCAGCGGCCCCACTATCGAAAAAGCGGGCGACCTCGCCGGCCTGCTAACCAACCTCGAACGAGGAGACGTGCTATTCATCGACGAAATCCACCGCATGCAGAAAAACATCGAAGAATACCTCTATCCCGCTATGGAAGACTTCAAACTGGACATCATCATCGACCAAGGACCCAACGCCCGAAGCGTCCGCATCGACCTCCCCAACTTTACCCTCATCGGCGCCACCACGCGTAGTGGACTCCTCTCCAGCCCCCTCCTCAGCCGCTTCCCCATCAAAGAACGACTTGACTACTACACTGCCCATCAACTCTGCGACATCGTCATCCGCTCCTCCCGTCTTCTCAACGTCTCCATCGAAAAAGACGGCGCATGGGAAATCGCCCGCCGCAGCCGCGGCACCCCCCGCATCGCCAACAACCTCCTTCGCCGCGTCCGCGACTACGCCCAAGTCCGCCACGACGGAAGCGTCACAAAAACCGGCGCCGACCAAGGGCTTGCCATGCTCGGCATCGACCAAAATGGCCTGGATGAAATGGACAAGCGCATCCTCGAAACAATCATCCTTCGCTTTGGCGGAGGCCCTGTTGGCATCCGCTCACTGGCCGTCGCCGTTGGCGAAGAAGCGGACACTTTGGAAGCAGTCTACGAACCATGGCTCATCATGGAAGGCTACCTCAAACGAACACCCCAAGGCCGAACCGCAACCAAAACCAGCTACGAAAAACTCGGCCTTTCCCCTCCAAAAACAAACGACGACCAGTCCGAACTGCTCTAAAAACAGCCCTCCTCCACTTCGGAGTTAAGCGAAAAAATCAGCACAAAAAACAGCCAGCCAAAAAACCCCTTGCCCAAGATTCCCCATCCCGGCAACATCGCGGCATGACAAAAGCCCAAATCCAATCCGCAATCGAAAAAGGCCGTCCCTTCGTTCTCCGAATGACCGACGGAAAAGAATATCCCGTTCCGCATCCCGACTACATTTCCCTGCATCCAGGAGGCAAATTTGCGACGGTGTACGACGACGAAGGCCATTTCTTCATCCCTCCCCTCTTGACAATGACCAGCTTAGTTTCCGCCGTTTCAGGAAAAGAAGATGGATCCTTCAAAAAACAACCGTTCCACCGCAAAAATCAAAAACTCACACCCAAACCACACCTCTCCAAGCCCCTCGCAACCGCGACAACGAAAGAAAAACCTGAATCAGACGCAACCCACGACCAGAGAATCATCCAGCAAACCAACACACCGCCAACGACAAGCAAAAATTCCACAATCCAGCCATTCCCCTTCTTCCTTTCCTCGCTGGATATAGACTTCCTTACCCGCCAAGGATCCCCATCAAGCAATCGCAACACCGGGCTTATTAGACGCTTTTGTTTTTGAACGAGAACAACTTCTGCGCCTGGGTGTTCGGAGGCCTCGTTCAAGCCTCGCCACCGATATGCTTATTGTATATACATCGGTTGCTTGCAAACGGGACAGCAAACCTTGCCGTTAATTGTCAGCGGCTTGGCAACGTAAAGGCGGCCGCAGTCTTCCAGCGGGCATTTGTCCGCGCGAATGCTTCTTTCCGCCTGACATTTTGGGCAAGGAATCGTTTTTCCGCGATCCGGCGAACGAGTCCATTCCGAAACGTCTCCCAAACTCATGCTGAACTCGTGTTTGCAGGCACCGCAGAGATAGTGGGCGCCGTCCGGAAAATCCTGCGATTCTTTCGCTTGGTTGGAGATTCTCTTGAACAAGAAGACCGCCAAACCGATGAGAACAATCGCACCAATAAGTTTCGCTGTGTCTTTCATGGTAAGTGAGGCAGGTTGTCGTTATTCCAACGTTTGATCAGATTGGTGTCTGTGACTTCTCCCCAGACCAATGTCCTGTGTTTCTCGTACTCAGCGTGCCCGTCCATGAGCGTAATGTTCGAGCCACCGCTATGTCTTTTGCTGGGATGTTCCCTGCCACCGTCCGTCGGATCCACCGCCGTGTCCCAATTGCAGTCCGCTGTGGTATCCAAGATTCCAAACATTTCCGAAGGCGCTCGCACCATAGAAGTTTTGATGTATTGAGAGGGATTGTCAATATCTCCTCCGAGCCCCCGTGTCGGTCCGGTTTCGCTGGGTCGAAATTCTTGCGTGCCCCAATCGTTATAGCCATAGGTGAAACAAGAATTGCCTCCAGGTCCTAAATTCCAAGGGAACTCTTTGTTGCCGAAGACGTTGGTTTTGTACCACCAATAATTCTCTCTTCCCTTTGGTTTTTCAGACGGGCAGTTGAAGGATTGAGGCCCGGCGCCCATCACTTCCAGCAAACGCCCCGGCCAGACGATTGATCCCACTGCCTCTCGACTTGCTACCCTCTCTGTCCTCGCCCAATGTCCCGGATAGAAGTCTTCGTTGTCGCCGGTGTAAAAGTGGAATCCCAACGCCATTTGTTTCATGTTGTTGAGACAAGAGGTTTGCTGGGCTTTTTCCTTGGCTTTGGAAAGGGCGGGCAACAACATGCCGGCCAAGATGGCGATGATGGCAATGACCACCAACAGTTCAATCAAAGTGAACGCGGAGAGAACGCCCCCCCCCCCTCGTTTCCGAGGGAAGACCAATAGTTTTGGCGCTAGCGAAGCGGGCTTCCATGCTCCTCCCGCGCTTCCACGGGAGGACAACGGGTTTTGTTTCCATTTCGGCTTCATAATCAAAACAAATTGCCGAACGCCGCCCGCATTGTCAACCCTAATCTTCTGCGGATGGATTTTTTAGGAAAACCGCCCTTTGCCGAGCCAATCTCCCGCGGCGGCAAACAAGGATTATGCGCCCTGCTTATCGTTTGCGCGGGAAAGTTCCATTTTTGCTGGCAAAAAAGCCTTTTCATTGTGGACTGTCCGCCAAACTGCAAGCTGTCTACGTGGCTGAGTGCATCGGTCTGTCGTTCGATCTAAGTGGTTGGAGAGCGCAATGATGTTGATGGGATTGGATGCGATGCGAGAGAAGTTGCTCTGGCGCAAGGCGCGCTTGACTCTATTCTTCTCGCGCAAACCTCTGTTCTGCATAGATTTTCCTGCTACTGGTGGGAAGAACGACCATGTTCTGTTGATGTCTGGCGGCATGGAGAATGGGGGCGGCTATCCTTTTCGCAGGTTGTAGCCAGCGGATTCCTGATGATGCGAGGAATGGCGAAGGGCATGGAGTTTTGCTGTTTATGATAGGAAGTTAGGGGAAGGACTTTATAGTAAGGAGAAGCGCTAGTTGGCCGAGGAGGCGGAGTAGCTTGTTCAAGGAGCGCAAGGAGGTCTTTTAGGATCCTTGTCAAAAGAGCTTGGTCGGTTGGGGAACTTGATTAGATTGGGGATTGGGCGAGGAAGTGGGAGTGGCATTAGGGAATCTAGGAGGAAAGTTCTTATGCGAGAGTTTTTCCTGAGACCAATTCTGTTGCATCGCCCCGGCTTTAGAGGATAGGAGAAGTTCCGGCAGATAATAGGACAGGTTCTGCCTTCCGCAAGAGGTTTCTGGGATTGGTTACTCTCGCGGTTGCTTGGCTTATGTTTCGATAATTCGATAACTCGGTAGTGCTTGCCGCTGGTATGACTGGATTCTACTTCGCTTCAAAGATTCTGAATTGGGGGTTTTATCTAATGAAGAATAAGGAACGACAAATTGGACAGTGAGATGGGAGTAAGATTGGAATGGAGACAAGATGGATTTCGGATAAATGGAGTGAACGGGATAAGCAGATGGCGAGGATTAGCAGTTTGGTGTTCTTTTGTGATTTATGTTGGCAATGAGAAGAGGTCAAGTTGGGGTGGGGTTTCCAGGTTTTTGAGCGCGGTTCGGTTTGCTTGGGAGGGTCGTTGGTTGTTCAGTTGGCCGTCAGTTTGCAAGTTGGATTGTTCCAAGCGTTCTAGAATCTTTTTTGCTCGCTCGATGACGGGTTGAGGGATGCCGGCCAGTCGGGCTACTTGAATTCCGTAGCTTTTATCTGCTCCGCCCGGAACAATTTTGCGGATGAAGAGGACGCGGTCGCCCCATTCTTTGACGACTGCTCGGAAGTTGTGGAGGCGTTTGAGTTTGGAGGAGAGTTCGGTTAATTCGTGGTAGTGGGTGGCGAAGAGTGTTTTGGCGCCGATTCGGTTGTGGATGTATTCGACGATGGACCAAGCCAGGCTGAGTCCGTCGAAGGTGCTTGTGCCTCGTCCTACTTCGTCTAAGACGACCAAACTTTGCGAGGTGGCGTGGTTGAGGATGTTGGCTGTTTCGCTCATTTCTACCATGAAGGTGGATTGGCCTCGCGCGAGTTCGTCGGAGGCGCCGATTCGGGTGAAAATTCGGTCTAACAGGTCAATTCGGGCGCTTTTTGCCGGCACGAAGGATCCGGTGTGCGCCAACAAGGCGAGGATGGCGGTTTGGCGGACGAAGGTGCTTTTTCCGGCCATGTTGGGGCCGGTGATGAGGGCGATTTGTGGGCCTTCGCCGCCGAGTTCGGCGTTGTTGGGTACAAAGGGTTCTCCGATCAGGGAGCGTTCTAAGGCGGGGTGGCGTCCTTCTATGATGGAGAGTTGTCCTTCTTCGCCGATGGCCGGCCGGCAATAGTCGTGCAATCGGGCTGTTTCGCTGAAGCTGGCCAAGACGTCGAGTTGAGCTATGGCGGCCGCGGTTTTTTGGATGGGTTTGAGGTGTTGGATGACTGTTTCTCGGATTTGCAGGAATAGTTCGTATTCTAGTTTTCGCGCTCGTTCTTCGGCGCCGAGGATTTTTTCTTCGACTTTTTTCAACTCCGGGGTGACGAATCGTTCGCCATTGGCAATGGTTTGGCGGCGGCGGTAGCGCTCTGGCACTTTGTTTAGGTGGCTTCGGGTGATTTCGATGAAGTAACCGAACACGGAATTGAATCGCACTTTGAGGGAGGGGATGCCTGTGCGTTCGGCTTCGTTTCGTTGCAGCTCGGCGACCCAGTTTTTGCCTTCTCTGCCGGCGTTTCTCCATTCGTCCAAACGCGAGTCGACGCCGTCTCGAATCATGCCTCCTTCTTTGATGGTTGCCGGCGGTTGGTCGCAGATCGCGCGGCCGATTTTCTCCAACAATTCCGGGAGCGGATTTATGGATTCATTCAATTCGGCCAAGATGCCGCCGTCTCGCGCCGCGTTGGGAATAGAGAGAAGCGCCTCGCTGGATTGGTCGGTGTTTTTGACCGATTCTGTCAGGATTTTTTTCAGGCCGGGCATCTTCTCTAGGCCGGATTTGATGATTAAAAGGTCGCGGGCGTTGCCGCTTCCCATGCTCAGGCGGCTGATAGTGCGTTCCAAGTCTTTGATTCCCTTCAACAAGAGGCGCAGCTGCTCCAAGCGTTGAGGCTGTTTGCGCCAGGTTTCCACCGCTTCTTGACGCTGGAGAATCCAATCGCGTCGCGCCAAGGGCTGGGAAATCCACTGGCGCAAACAACGGGCGCCCATTGGCGTCACCGTCTCGTTTAGAGCGCCGAAGAGCGACGCCGAAGGCGGAGCGTCTCGATGCAACGGCTCGAGCACTTCCAGGTTTTTGAGCGTCATTTTATCCAAAATGAGGTGATCCTCTCCTTCGCGGCATTCCGGCGTTTTGAGATGGCTCAAATCCCGCCGCAGATGGTGCGATAGATAGTGAAGGAGGGCGCCGCAAACTCCGGCGGCGAAGGGGCGTTCGCGAAAGCCAAATCCGTCCAGAGAGGCGACTCCAAAGTGTTCCTTCAAGGCGTGTTCGGCCGTTTCCAAACTAAAAGTCCATTCTTCGTAGCCGCTTAAAGTCCAAGTGCCTGAGGATAGATTTTGCGATAAATCTGCGTCGCTTTCCGGGAAAATAATCTCCGCGGGCATGAGCCGATCCAATTCGGCGGGCAAATGCGCAATCGGCACTTCCGCCGCGCTGAACTCGCCGGTCGTAAGGTCTACGGTGCCTACCGCCGCTACTTTCCCGTCGCGTTGCACTGCGGCCAGATAGTTGTTCTGCGCCTCTTGCAAGATCGACTCGTCAAAATGAGCGCCGGGGCTCAGGATTTGGGTCACCTTGCGCCGGACCAATTTTCCGGGTCGGCCCTCTTCCATTTGATCGCAGACGGCCACTTTTTTCCCCGCCCGAAGCAGCTTGCCCAAGTAATCGCCGGCCGCGTGATAAGGAATGCCGCACATCGGAACTTTGCCTCTTTTTGTCAACGCAACCTCTAGAATCTCGGCGCCATCTTGCGCGTCTTCAAAAAACAATTCGTAAAAATCCCCCAATCGAAACAGCAACAACGATTCGCTCGGCAATTCGGATTTGATGCGGCGGTACTGCGCCATCATTGGGGTCAGAGCTTTCGGTTTCGGCATGCAAGAGAAGATATAAAGCAATCGCTAAGAAAAAGAGTCAAAAAGTCCATTCCATTGCAAAAAAAACTGGCTAAGCGTTTTTCTATGCTATATAAGTTTCCTCGTCTTAACGCCATAGAAGTACCAAATCATAACGGAATGGAGGTGAGAGTCTGTGGCAAAAAAGAAAAAATCGGCGGCGAAGAAGCGGACTGCCAAGAAAACGGTAGCAAAGAAAACCGCTAAAAAGGCAGCGGCAAAGAAGACCGCCAAAAAGAAACGGTAACTTGCCCGTTTGGTTTAACAACGCAGGATGGCGAGATCTCGATGAATTTTTGAGACCGCCATCCTAAATTTTTCTCTGGGGATGCAAGGCCAATGGCTTCTCTTATATTCGACATTGAAACTTCCGCACTGCCGAAGGATCGCTTCGACGACGCCGTTTTGGAATATCTCTTCCGGCCGGCGGCAAGCGAAACGGATCCAGATGCCAAACAAGCCAAGCAAGAAGAAATTGAGAGGCTTTTCTCTCTTTGGCCGTTCACGGCGGAAGTCGTCTGCATTGCCATGCTGAATGCCAAAACGCAGAAAGGAAAAGTTTTCTTTGTGGCCGAAGACTACGAAGAAGATAGAAACCAAGATGACCCGGTTTCCTTCGTGCCTTTTCCGGACGAAACGGAGATGCTGGCCGCCTTTTGGGAAACGGCAAAGCACTTCGACAAAGTCATCACCTTCAACGGCCGTTCTTTTGACGTTCCTTTCCTGTATCTGCGCTCCGCGCTATTCAATATCCCCATAAGCCGAAAGGATTGGCTTGGCTATCGATTCCAAACCCAACCGCATTGCGACCTTGCCGACCAGTTGACTTTTTACAACGTCAGCGGGCGAGACGGCGCCGCCCGAAAGTTCAATTTGGACTTCTACTGCAAGGCCTTCGGGATTGACTCGCCCAAGTCGCACGGAATCACCGGATACGACGTCAGTAAACTCATCGCCGAAGGACGCCGCAGGGAAGTGGCGGAATATTGCTTGAAAGACGTGCTGGCGACCAACCAACTCTACCATCTATGGCTGGAGCGACTGGCAAACATCTAAAATCCAACACTCTTCTATTTTCCTAGTTTTCCAATTGTGAGCGCATTCTATCGTCAATGGATTCGGCCGGCTCTGTTTCGATGCGACCCTGAGAAAATCCATTCATGGACGCTGAACCGCTTGGCGTGGATTGCGCGGTCGCCGGCTATGCTCGACCTTCTCCACGAGATTTTTGCTGCGGATAATCTTCCTACAACCCGATTTGGAATCCGCTTCCCCAATCCCATTGGCCTCGCCGCCGGAATGGACAAGAACGGAATCGCCGTTCCCGCTTGGCAGTCTTTGGGATTCGGCTTCTGCGAAATTGGCGGCGTCACGCGGCATCCCCAACCGGGCAATCCCAAACCCCGCCTCTTCCGAATCCCTGAAAGATCCGCTCTCTTCAATCGCATGGGATTAAATAACGGCGGCGCCGACGCCCTTGCCGACACTCTTGCAAAATCCCCACGCAACCCCAAATTCCCCTTGGGAATCAACCTCGGCAAATCCAAACGAACGCCGCTCGAAGAATCTGCCTCCGACTTTGCTTATTCTTTGAAAAAACTTTGGCATCTAGCCGACTTTTTCGTTCTTAACGTCAGCTCGCCCAACACGCCGGGTCTGAGAATGCTCCAAGAAAAACAACCGCTACAATCCCTGCTAAACGCCATAACCAAAACCAACCGGCAACTAGCGTCCAACAACAACGAATCCACCGCCGTTCCTGCGGGAAAACCACTCTTATTGAAAATCCATCCAGACATGCCGAACGACTCACTGGACGACGTCGTCGAATTGGCGCTGTCCATTCCATTGGCGGGCATCGTGGCGACGAACACGACAATCTCCCGCCCCGTTGTCTCTGGCAAACCGTTCACGTCAAGATATCGAGAAACGGGAGGCATCAGCGGCCAACCCCTGCGAAAGCGAAGCACGGAAATCATCCGACGCATCGCCGGCCAAACCCAAGGCAAACTCGCCGTCATCGGCGTTGGCGGGATCTGCGATGCCGAAAGCGCCTGGGAAAAAATCACCTCCGGCGCCCATCTTTGCCAGATTTACTCCGGCATCGTTTTCCAAGGTCCTGGGTTGATCTCAAACATTGTCCGCGGTCTCGTCAACCAGCTGCAATGCCACCAGATAAAAACACTCAGCCAAGCGGTAGGCTCTCGCCTTCCGTTCATTAAAACCCATTGAAGTTTCCTTCAAAGCATCTGGCGCAGGCGAACAATGACTTCCGACGGCCGCCAAAAACCGCGCTCGGAATACAACTCCGGCGAGAGAAAGAAGAAAAAACAAGCCTTCTGCGTTCTTTGCAAAAGGAACGTAAAAGACGCCGGCAGACAACGAAACCAGCTCCCTGAAAACAAAACCGGGGCCCTTGACCTTGAGGATGGCTGAGGGCCCCGGGGAGTTTTCAGAATTAGTACAATAAGTAGGATATGGGGATTTCCGACTTCCGTGTGTACCCACTTCCATCGAAATTCTAAAAATTCTATCGGGCATTCCAAAGAACAAACTTCCGCAAAACAAACGCCCGTTGTTAAAAACCTATCCCTTATTTACACCATCTCGTCGCCGAAGTCAAGTTTTCTAATCAATTTTTTGTCTTTTTTTCGAATAAACATAAAATTCCTTCCCAATCCGGCAACCGCTAACCCAATTAACCTCCAAACACCTCGCCCAAAGCGCGATGCATCACCTCTGCATCTGCGTTCACGCCAGTCCAATAGCGAAACCCTAGAACGCCCTGATTCACCAGCATCCCCTTCCCGTCAATCACCCGGCAACCAGCCGACCGCGCCGCTTTCACCAAACGAGTACTCGGCGGATTCGGAATCACATCGGCCACGACCAAGTCCGACCACAAACTCGCCTCATCCAAAGCCATGCGGGCATCCACATCCGGAAACAAACCAATCGACGTCGCATTGACCAGCACGTCCGCCGTCTCCGGTACTCGAAAATCCCCCTCCCACGACACAAACTCCGCCTCCGCCTTCACGCGAGAGGAAAGCAACTCCGCCAACGTCTCTCCGCGTTCCCGGCTTCGATTGACAATGGTAATCCGCTTCGCCCCGGCCAACGCCAACTCTACGCTGATCGCGCGCGCCGCGCCGCCCGCTCCCAAAATCACAATCTCCGCCCCCGCCGGATCCCGCAACGCACGCAACGACTGCACAAACCCCTTCCCGTCCGTATTCTCGCCAATGAGCGCGTCCTTGCGCCGAACCACGCAATTCACCGCGCCCATCAACTCCGCCGACTCGCCCAGCCCGTCCAAATGCTCAATCACCGCCACCTTGTGCGGAATCGTGCAGTTGAACCCCCGAAACCCCATCGCCCGCGCCCCCTTCACCGCATCCGCTAATCCTTCCGGCCCCACCTCCAAAGAAAGATACCGCCATTCCAAACCATGATGCCGAAACGCCGCCTCCATCATATACTGCGTCGGATTCTCCGCAATCGGCTTCCCAAACGCCGCCGTCAACTCCTGCTTAAAATTCCAAACCTTGCCCATAACCAAACCAATTCTTGTCTTCAATCACCGCCCCCAAAAAACCAAAACCGAAAATACAAACCCTCCAATCATGCAAAAAACTCAAATCAAAAAACAAGCCTGAATAAAATTGTCCTCTGCGTTTTTTGGTTGACAATTCGATAGGCGTTGGGCATTTTCCAAAAAAGTTCACAGATGATTCAGTGATTAAAGATTCCATGACGCTAAACGACAAAGCTCGAAGGGTGCAGAAACTCTTGCAGGAAGAGTATCAAGCCGATCACAATTGGCCTTGGATTGTCGGATTCAGCGGAGGCAAAGACAGCACTCTGCTGCTGCACTTTGTCGTTGACATCCTTAAAAGGATCGCCCCAGACAATCGCAAAAGAGAAGTCGTCATCGTCAACAACGACACGCTGGTAGAATCTCCTGTGTTTCAAGATTACGTCAACAACCGCTTGAAGTTGTTGAAGCGGAACTTGAGAATTTTGCGGCTCATACCTCCGGTCCAGATTGTCCAAACCTATCCCAATGTTGAGAAAACTTTCTGGTCTCTTTTATTGGGAAAAGGCTATCCGGCGCCAAATCCGGGCTTCCGGTGGTGCACAAATAACATGAAAATCAAACCAACGGTCAAACTGCTCAAGGAAAAAACCGAGTCACATGGGAGTGCCATTCTATTATTGGGCGTTCGGAAGGCCGAGTCCGCAAAACGCCGGAAAACCATCACCGAGCATGAAAAAAACATAACTCACAATTACCCGAACTTTACACCCCATACAGACGTGCGAAGTTGCCATGTATTCACCCCATTGAAGGACTGGGAAACTTTTGAGGTCTTTGAGGCCTTGATTGCTGAAAGGCCTTCGTGGGGCGGGAGACATAAAGAAATGTTAAACCTCTACATGGAAGCCGATGATGCCGAATGTCCCTTTGTCGTTAGCGAACAAGACAGCGCCGGATGCGGCACAAACAGCACTCGTTTCGGTTGTTGGACGTGCACGGTGATAAAAAAAGACAAAGCGATTGTCTCTCTAGCCAAAGAGCGTGGAGATGATTCTTTACAATTATTAAGTAATTTTAGGTCTCGGATACGAGAGGTAAGCGATGATCCTGAATTTCGATGCTTTGTACGAAGAAACGGTCAAGAAGGTCTAGGACCTCTAACGATGAAAGCCCGCAAAATGCTATTAAGCGAATTATTAAAACTTCAGAAAGAAGTCAATAAAACACTTATTTCTAAACGAGAAATCATCGAAATACGTCATCAATGGGAACTCGACGAATCCACGGAAATCAAAAGGAAATTCGGACTCGGAATATGAAAACAAACGAACTCGCATGTTTTGCCGATCGCAGAGCAAAACAGAAATTGATAGAATTGTGCGAAGAGGAGGAAGGAATCTCTACAGAACTATTGATGGAACTTTGTTCATTAGTACCTCAATACACAGGCAAAGAGATTAAGTTAGGTTTGAATGATAAGATCGCATCCGTGATTGACCATTTTCAAGAATTTTCAACTGAATAGTAATGAAGATGTATCTTTCCAAAATTTACTTGCGACACTGGCGTGTTTATTCCGAGGCAACGTTCCATTTTGAAAGACCAACGCAAAATAGACCTATTACTTTGATTGGAGCAATGAACGGACACGGCAAAACTAGCCTTTTAATGGCTTTATACCTTGGTCTGTTTGGAAAGCACGGTCTCCAGCACTGTGAAGGATTTCAGAACCAGACAAGCCACGATAAAAGAGACTCTCTCCGGTCGATGAAAAAGGCTATGGATCAAAACTTTAGGCGAGCGGGATCGCCTTCTGATGAACCTACGGAAATTGAACTAATTTTCAGCGATGCTCGACCAGGATTTACCGAAGAAATCCGCATCCGCCGATGTTGGTTTTTTGATTCAAATAACAAGCTCAAGCGAGGAGACAACTCGGAAACTCTCGAAGTCCACCAAATCAACGATCAACATCCCGACGGCCAGCTGTCAGATTATGAAAGTTTGGACGATGCTCACGATAAACTAGAGAGGATGCTGTTTCCCGAACATTTGACCCCAGCCTTCTTCTTTGACGGAGAACAAGCGGCCGCCTTAATCGAACGCATGGGGAAAGGAGGACTTGCACGGGCGTCTCAAGTTATGTATGGCACGGATTTGATAGAGAAAACCGTCGAATACCTCAGAAAATTCAGCAGCACCACTGCAGAAAAAGTCGGAGGCAAAACAAAGCAGGGAAAGTTAGAAGGGGAGCGCAACACAATTGATTCCACAATTAACCAGCTCAATCGGGCACTAGTGCAGCTGAAACAAAAACGAGCAGATCTCAATGTAAAAACAACGTCGCAAGAAGACAAACGAGACAAGATCAAACGAAAAATCAATTTGCTCGGCGGTCCCGGATCTGGGGATGTAACCCAACTACAAAAAGCGGTAGAGCGCGCACAAAAAGAGGAAGTCGAAAGTCGGAATCGTCTGTGCAATGGATTCAGCGATGCGGGACTTGCTTTGGCAATCTACCGATTCAAGGAACCAATACTAGAGCAATTAAAGAAAGAACATTTTCGAGAAGAGTATGAGTCGCTGAAGGAGGCAACCGTCAGCCGCAGAGAGTCGGTGATTTCCAAAGCATTTCCGGAACCGGCGGCAGAGGATCCTTTGTTATGTCATGTGGCTTTGGAAACTCGCGAGTTGCTCAAACAACGTTTCTACGAATCGCTGGTCGCCATTTATGATCCGCCTCCGAAGAATATGGCCGAACGCTATCTATTAGGTCATGCCAAAGGCGAGGCCAGAGAACGGCTTAAAGCCGATGTAGAAAAAGCCGCTGCCGAACACGCGGACAACTTGCGTCAACGAGCGAAAAGATACCGCGACGCAGTGGATGCTTTGGATGATGCCAACGACCGCTTGCACAATGAGGAAAATAGGCCGGAAGAACTTCGCACGCTGGCAAACGAGTTGGACAGATTGAACGAAGACATTCGCAATGCCCACGTTCGGCTTGGCGAGTTGAACGCCCAAATCGGCGCCAAACAATCCGAACTAGAAAACAAGGACAAAAGGCGCGGCGAAATTCTCTCACAAATGGAAGAGCTAGAGCCGGCCTTAAAACGAATAGCGATTGCAGATCGGGCAAGACGAGTTCTAGACAATTTTTCCAAACAACTAAAACAAATTATTGCGGAAAGTTTGGAGGAAGTGGTGAACGAACGATTCCAAAAAATCGCCGCTGAAAAGTTCCAAAAAGGGAAAGTTTTGCTTTCCGACGACAAACCACCGCTTTGGAAGGGGCAAAATGGAGAGGAACTTCATCTTGGCGCCGCCTCAGGTTTTGAGCGGCGGAGTTTTAGCGTCGCCTTTTGTTTGGCTTTGGTCGAGATCACTAAACGCAGTATCCCGCTGGTGATTGACACGCCCATTGGGAACGCCGACACCGAGCATCGGCACCGCGCTTTGAAAGCTTTGGCGGAATTTCAGCTAACCGACCAAATTATCATTCTTACCCACGATGCGGAGGTCAATCAACATTTCCTGAAAGCGATTGAAGACCATGTGAATCAGAAAATGCTGGTCGAGTTCGATCCGCAAACCGGCGAGTCTAAAATTCATAATCATAAATTTTTTGACTTCAACCGATGAGAAACCTTTCAATGCCAAAGCGGCAAACACTTGTTTTCTTAGACTTGATATGAATCCTTCCCTTCGCGAGCAGATCGCCAACGCCAACTTTCATCCGACTGAAGCGGCCCTTCAACTAGAAAAACGGCTCTCCGACAAGTTGGGCGGACAAAGGCGATATGAGCCAATCCGGCTTATGTTGGGGCGGTCGTTGCGCGAGCGAGAAAATCCGCCGCCGCTTGCTGAAGAAAAACGCGCCAAAAAGAAAAGCATCCGCGGGCGCGATCTTTTCGGCAACAATATAGACCTTTGGATTTCCATTTTCCTGCTGGAAGGGAACTTCGGCGAGCAAGTCCATTTGGATGATTTTCGCAAGGCGGTGGAAGCGCATTGGGCGCGCGGCGGCCAATGGATCGCCGATGATTGGGAAAAGGCGAAGGGCGAAGTGGCGAAGTTGGCGCAGAGTCTCGCCAACCTTTTGCCGGAATCCTCGGCAACGGAAGCAACCATCACTTCTCCTGCCGCAGAGGCTTCCGGCGCGGTTCGATTGTGCTTGGGGCCGGTTGGCAAGACGCATCCGGAAGGGGAATCCGTGGACTTTGCGCTCAACGGCGCCGGCTCGCCGCACATCGTCCTTATGGGCAAAACAGGCACCGGCAAAACCCGCATCGGCGTTCATTTGATCCGTCAAATTCTCCAGAGAACTCGCGCTCCCTTTCTTTACATCGATCCCAAACCCGATTTTGCTCCCGGCTGTCAGTATCACAAAGCCTTTGAGGAGATTGCCAATGCGAAGACGCTGGTGGTGGGCAACGAAGCCATTCCGCTAGACTTTCTCCCCAAAGCGAGTCGAGGCAACACCGCCTTGCAAGGGGCTTGCATCCGCTTGCGCGATTCTTTGTGCAGGCCGGCGCACTCGGCAAGCACCACGCAGAAAAACCGTCTTTTGAACTGCGTGGAAAGCGTCGCCCGCTCCAAAGTGGATCGCAGCATAAACGGCATTCAATCCGCTTATGAGGCCGCTCTGGAAGAAGAAAACGCCCATCCCGACAGCGTTTCCAGCGTGCTGAGCGAACTGACGCGTTTTCATGTTTTTGAGCCGGCCATGCCGCCGGAAAAGTTCTTTTCGCAATCTTGGACGCTTTCCCTTTCGCCGGACATTCCGCAAAGCTATCGAAATCTCATTATGCAGTTGCTGTTAGACGCCGAAGCGGCCTTCTGGCTCAGCAGAGACGATGCGCCTCTTCGCAATGGGCATCGGATGCTTCGGCATCTGCTGGTAATCGACGAAGCCAACCGCGTGCTGCACAAAAACCGCAGCGAATCGCTTCAGGAAATGATCACGCAAACCCGCCAGCGAGGTTGCGCGGTGATTCTTCTTTCGCAGAATCCAAAAGATTTTGAAGGCCAAGATTACGACTACATGACGCAAATCGGCACGGCAATCTGCTTTGCCTGCAATCAATCCGACCGAGGAATGACGCCTCTCAAGGGGATTTTCGGACGAAAGGTTATGGCAAAAGAATTCTCGGAAAACCGATTGAGCGAAGGCTTGGCCTTTTGCAAACTGCCGGGACGAAGGCCGGAAGTCATCCGCTGTTTCTAAAAAACCATTGGCAAACGCTGGAGTTATCCGCGGCCGTCCAGTCAATTCTTCCATTTGGTCGTCAGTGAGTGTTGAGGTTGTTTTGGGCGTTTTTCAAGGCTGGGTGTTGCGGGAGTTCAATCTTTCAATAAATCTTCGAATAGTTCTTTTAAATACAAGGAAAGCTTCACATTAGTATTCTGCCTGCATCGGATTTTGCGGGGGATGGGTAGCAATGGACTTTGGTTTTGGCGGGGGGGAGTGTGAGGCAACCTTCCACTAAAAGGAAGATGAGCATTCCCAGAAGGAAAAGGCGCCAGGCTTCGCTTTGAAGAGGCGCGTTTTGTTCGTTTGCCTTTTGGTGCACGGCCAGCGGAATATTGCCAAAGAGAGGGCGGATTTCTTCAAGGGCAAGTTGTCCAGAGTCATCTTCCAGCGGAGATCGATTGACGGCGAGCCATGTGGGTTTTTCTTCATTTAAGTCGTTCTTTGAGGATGTTTTGGATTGGTAGATGCCTGCGTCCCATCGAAAGTCTGCGTTTTTCCGTCCGACAATGGGATTCCAGGTGGTTGACTCGATGACCGGGTTCGATTCTCCGGCGATGGCAGAGAACGTTTTTTCTTGTCGGCGGGCGCTGTTTTGAAGGAGGCGTTGAACAAGCGGAATGAGAACGTTTCCATCAGCCAGCGAGGACCAATCGGGGCGCGGCAGTGTAGCAAGGAACCAAGCGGCGCCTTGCCCGATGGCGGTTCGAAGTAGGAGCGGGTTGCCGTCTTGAAAGGAAGCGAAGGCGGATGCGTCCGTTCTTTTGTCCGCATCGTTTGGGGAGTGGAGACTGGTCAAGCGTCTTCGTTGGCGAATGTTGAGAAGTTCTAGGGGCAGGCTGATCCCTTCTTCCGTGTCTGCCAGAGGTCCTGAATTTCGGTCCCATTGGCTTATTTTGAAGGGATTGTTGGTGGTGGATTCCGGGAAGTCTGCGGATGCGAAGGCGGGGTTTGTTTCGATTGCTTCCCATCGAATGCCGTGAAAATGGTTGCCTCTCGCCTCCTCCGCAAGCGGGTTTGGGGAGTGCGCATTTTTTAAGTCTGTTGGAGGGAGGAACAGCACGCCGCCGCCTTGTTTGGCAAATGTTTCCAGGGCTTTGGCTTCCTTTTCTTCGGGAAGTTGTTTTTGCCAGATTAGAAGGGTGGGGACTTGCCGCGCTTCTGGGGCAGTGTTCCAATGGGAATGCAGGGCGGCGAGTTGCGGCGGAACGGTTTGATAATTGCCGGCGGCGATTTGGAGAACGGGGCCGGCGATGGTATCGGAGGAGAGAACAAGCGCCGCCGGCTTGGCCGTTTGACCGTAGACGAAATAAGCGGCGTTGTTGCGATTGTTGGCGTCGGGCGGAGTGGAGAAAAATCCCCAACCGGAGGCGTTTTGGGAAGGGAGGTTCACGCGCCGGCGCCAGCGTTGTTGCAGGGACTGGGCGTTGAGGGGCAATTCCGTGCTGACGCCGTCCAAGTTTTGTTCGACGGATAGAGGGGAGGCGTTTTCTGCGGAGTGGGTTATATCGAGGGTAAAGACTGCTTCGCGCGAGCCTTTGCGGGTTTGGCGGGTTTGTTCGCGGAGGCTTATCGATGCGTCGCTTTGGTTGGAATTCGCGTTGGCGGCGAGGAGGCGGATTTTCACGGTTTGCGGGAGCGCCCGCAGTTTCCCAACGAGCGATGGCCAGCGGTCGTCTTCTGCTTGCCAGTTGCTGGATTGCATGTCCGAGCCGATCCAGATTTCAGCGTTTCCCGCCTGATTTTCCAACAGCCAAGAAAGCGCCGATTGCAACATGGCGGGAATGTCGGCAGCGGCGTCGGTGGCGTTGGTGAGGGGATGATCCAGCAGGCTTTCGGCCTTGAGCAGGGCTTGGGGCCGGCGAAGCGCGGAGTCAACAAGGATCAAATGGCTTGTTTCCTCGAATTTTTGGGCGGATTCGGCCATGAGTCGCAGGACTTTCTCTCGCCTAGAAACAGCGCCTTCACCGGAGAAATGTTCCATGCTGGCCGAACGATCTACCAACAGCAAGATGGCGTCCGGAGCGGCGGAAACGGCCCATGCCATCCAGCCTCCGGCCAATGGTCGCGCCAGAAAGAAAACGAGGGCTAAAACGGCTAGCACGCGAAAAAGGAGAATTAGAAACTGGCGAAGCCGGGCGCGGTCCACCGAGCTGCGGGAAGCGGCCAGAAGGAACTGCATAGCGCCCCAAGGCTGTGGGCGATGGCGAAGGCGGTTGAGCAAATGGATGAGGATTGGCAGCAACGCCAAGGGCAAGCCAAAAAGTATGAAGGGCTGGAGAAAGGTCATGCAGGAAGAGGCGGATCGCGATGATGGAGGGTTGTTTTCATCGGATTGCGGAAGGCCGGGATCGTTCGAGGAGGAAATCGGCTAGAACGGTTTCGTAATCTTCGGAGGTTAGGACGCGGCGGTAGTCGATACCGAACTCTCGGCAACCTTTTTGCAGCGCGTCCATAAATTGCCGAAGCCGACGGAGGTATTCGTTTCGTATGACTGAGGGTTCGGCCACTTGTCCGGCGCCGCCTTCCAGGTCGATGAATCGCAGGGGACGGTCGAATTCGAAGCGAATTTCCTGATCGTCCAACAGGTGAAAAACCGCCACGTCGTGCCGTTCAAAGTTGAGGTGCTGCAGGGCGGCCATGAGTTCTTCCGCTTCGCAGAAGCAATCGGAAAAGAGGATGATGAGCGCCCGCCGCGGAATGCGCTCGGCCAGTTCGTGCAAGCCGTTCGCTAGGCCGGTGCGCCCGCCGGTTTTGAGTCCCTCCAAAGAGTCTAGGATGAGTTGCAAGTGGGCGGGGTTGCGGCGGGGAGGGATGTCCAAAACGGTTTGCTCGCCGATGGCAAAGAGGCCGGAGGCGTCGCCTTGATGGATAAGGAGCCAGGCCAATGTCGCCAGGAGTTTTTTTGCGTAGGCCAGTTTCGTGGAATCGGCGCTGCCAAATTGCATGGAGCCGCTCGCATCCAAAACGAGGTAGGCGCGAAGGTTGGTTTCGGCTTCGAATTCCTTGAGATAATAGCGGTTGGTTCGGGCCAGAACGCGCCAATCCAAACGCCGCAGGTCGTCTCCGGGAACGTATTGACGGTATTCGGCAAATTCGACGCTGGAACCCCGATGAGGGCTTTTGTGAAGACCGGAGACAGTTCCTTCCACATCGCGCCGTGCGTAGAGGGGTTGCGCTTTTAGACGCGAGAGGACGCGGGAATCAATCCACGAGTTTTGTTTGCCGTTGGCCATGCAACCAATCTTATCGAGTTGCCGGCTCGATGAGTTTTTCAATCACGGTGCGGCTGGTGACGCCTTCAGCTTGGGCGTGGAAATTGGTGAGGATGCGATGGCTGAGCACCGGTTCGGCGACGGCGATCAAATCTTCGACGCGCACAAGGTAGCTTCCGTGAAGCACGGCCCGCGCCTTGGCGCCGCGGATGAGATATTGAACGGCCCGAGGCCCCGCCCCCCAAGTGACCCATTGCTTGACGAAGTCCGGCGCGTCCTCTGATTGCGGACGGGAAGAGCGAACCCACTCAACGGCGATTTCGTAGACGTGGTCGGGAACGGGAACGCGTTGCACCACTTCCTGAAATTGAATCACTTGCTTGCCGGAGAGGAGATGCTTGAGCGTCGGTCTGGCGCCGCCAGTGGTTTCTTTGGCGATTCGCAGTTCTTCCGGCGCGCTGGGGTAGTCGACGTGAATGAAAAACATGAAGCGATCCAACTGCGCTTCGGGAAGAGAGTAAGTGCCTTCTTGCTCAATGGGATTCTGCGTCGCCAAAACAAAGAAGGGAGAGGGGAGATCAAAGACTTTACCTGAAGCGGTAACTCGATGCTCCTGCATGGCCTCCAAAAGGGCGGACTGCGTCTTCGGCGGCGTGCGGTTGATTTCGTCCGCCAGCACAATGTTGCCGAAGATCGGCCCTTTGACGAAGACAAACTCCCGCCGTCCCGGTTGATCGGATTCTTGAAGAATGTCCGTGCCGGTAATGTCCGAGGGCATCAAGTCGGGCGTAAATTGAATGCGGCGGAAGTCCAAAGACATAATCTGCGAAATGGAGTTGACAATAGTCGTCTTGGCCAAACCGGGAACGCCCATCAGCAGAGAATGCCCCCGAGCCAGAATGCAAACAAGCAGGCTTTCAACGACTTCGGACTGGCCAATGATGGCTTTGCCGAGTTCCCTGCCCATTTCCCGGTAGAGACGGCGCAGTTCCTGAATGGCTTGCAGATCGCTCTCGTCAACTTGGGAAGAAGCGTCTGCGCCTCCTGCTCCGCTCTCTGCGCCGGAAAGCGCGTTCTTTGCAATGGTCTGGCTCATAAAATGAATCTGTAACCACCACTCAAGAGAAGAAAGCCGATTCAGTCAACCCTAGAGTACCGCAGACAACGCGCTCGACGCCATTGGCAAAGTCGCCTTGGCTGGATATCTGTTTTCGCTAAAAAATCGCTCTGCCAAAGACGTCCTTTTCCCATCGGCAAAACCTCCACTAAGCCGATACTAAGCTGTCTCAGATCGCTTTTTGAGCCACCAAACAGCCTAAAATCAGGAAGTTCGTCCTCCGGCAAACTGCGCCGAAACAACCAATTCTCGGGACTTTTGGACACCAATCCCTCAAGCGAATCCCCTTGGCCGCTTGGCAGGCAACTGCTTCAAAACTTTCTTTTCGCAACCGACAAGAGCAAAACTTTGCCATCGGCAAAGGGGGGATTTTGCGATTTTTGGTGGATTTTGTCGTTTTTCGACGAAGTTTTCTTAACTTTTTTGCATTTTTTGCGGATTTGGGTTTGACTCGTTGTGGTGGAGCGATTAAAAAAGAAGAAATTTTTGACAGTTACATCTATAAAACAGGAGATTCTTATGAAGCAAAAACTATTTTTCTTAGCGGTCGTGGCCTGCCTTTGCGGGGGGGGGGGGGGGGGGGGGTACAACGCCCAAGCGCAGTTGATCCTTGACGTCTACCCAAGCCAAGACAACCCAACCAACCAAACCCTTTGGATTTTTAGCGGCAGCTCCAGTGTCGGCTTCGCCGGCACTCTCCGCACTTCAGGCAACCATTCTTCGGCGGATGGCTGGCAAACGGCCAGCGACATTTACAACGCCAACCCGCCTTCCAACGCGCAAATCACGCTCTCTCCCCTGCTTTCCAGTTCCAACTCCAAAGACATCGCATCGGTCAATGCCCGAATTCCCGGCGGCGGCAAAACCGACATCACTTTTGCCGCCAGCGCGACGAACACGCCCACCATCACCATCGGCACCACGCCCGTCAACCGCACGATTGCTTCGATGTTCATGAATAATGTAAATGTCGCCGATAACATTGGCATTCGGGTGAGCAGCACCTTCAACTATGGAAGTCTCACAGGACAGGCTTCTTCTTGGACGGGGTCGGGCGTGCTGAACAAGCCGATTGGAGATTTCTTCATTAAGAATGTGGGGATCTATGCGGGGTTGAGAGCGAATTTTGCCGGCAGCGGAGTGACTTTGCGCATTCACAGCGCCATCATTCCTGAGCCAGAAGAATACGCCCTTGTCTTCGCCCTCTTTGCCTTGGGTTTTGTTTTCTTTCATCGCCATCGGCAAAAGAAACGCCGCCAACAATCCCTAGGCCTTTGAATCGGCGGCTTCTGCTTGTTCTTGAGTTTGTCGAGATTCGAGTTTTCTGCATTCTTTGCGATTGGCGTTCGCGTTTCCTCTCTTTGAACGCGGGATGGCGCTCTTGTTCTCTTTGCATCGGAGGATGCTTTCCTAGAAGCGGCTGCTGCAATGCTGAGCCGTGCTGGGTTTCTAATTATTGTCATTCGGCGCGAAGTTGGACAAGGATAGAGAGGTAAATAGGGCATTCAATAAAAAGAAATTCCGCCAAAAGGCTAACTAATAGGAAGCGGGAAGAGGATCGACGTTTGAAAATTTCACCTTGCTTTTTCGCGCCGACAAGGTAGAGAAATATCTCTGTCGGCTGTTGCGCCGAAGCGTTGAGAAGTTATCGCTTATGTCGAAAATCAATGTCTTTATTGACGGGTCGTGGCTGTTCAAGGTGGCGGCCCCGGATCATGTTCTGGCGGCCAAAACCGAATATCCGGACACGTCTGTTCGATTGGATTTTGCTCGTTTGGATCAATCTCTCTTGCGGCACGTTCGCGAGTACGACGGCGCTTGCAAGAGTTTGGGCGTCCGCTTCATAGCGACCTCTATCTTTACCTTGCCCGAAGATCTGGATAGTTGGCCGGCTTTGGAAAACAACATCCGCCCCAAGCACTTGGAACACTTCCGCCGAGTCGTCCACGCCCGCAATCAGTTTGTGGAGGCGGCCATGAATGCGGGATACTCCGGCTCGGCAGTGTTGAGGCCGGATCTTCGCCCTTGGATTCTGCAAGGGTTGATGCAAAACGCCTATCACGAGAAGCAAGTGGACACAACGGTCGTGGCGTTGCTCGTCCGCTTCGCCATCACGCAACCAAACGATTATCATTGTATTATCACTGGAGACGCCGACATTTTGCCCGCCGTTCGAATTGCGCATTCCGCATACACCCGCAACGTTTTTGTCGCCACAACCCATCCTGATGAACTGCGCGCCGAGCATCGTCACACCGCGTTCTCATTAGCCAACTTTGAGTTTCGCATCCCGCCTTTTTACCTCCAAGACCGCCTCGAAGAAATCATCGCCGGAAACTACGTTTATGCCTGCGATTACTGCTCCAGAATCTTTGTCCGCCGCAACCCAATCCCCAAAAATACGCGCCATTTTCGCTGTTCCATCTGCCACGCCAAGCGAACTTCATAAACTACACAAGAAACCGCAAGAGACGGGGGAAACCAGAGGCGGCGGCAAGCAAGCCAGATCCGATGAACGCATTGCCGCAAATGGAGGTGGGAAACTTTGGGACAATTTCAATCGCCATTGATGGGCGAAATCGAACAGGGCGAGATTCATTCGCTGACTTTGCAAAGGCGCGCGGGTTGTATCGATAATTTTTTGAAAGGAAGTTTCCGTTTTGCGTCGACCTCTTGCTTGCCGCAGTTTGGCTTTGCGTCTGCGAGTTGCAGACGGCGCATTTATTGTTTCTCATGCAGGTCGGAGATGGTTTATTTCAGCGCGGCGCGGCTTTTGATGAAGGCAAGTTGAAATGTTCTCTCTTCTTGTTTGGCCGGCTCCTTTATGAGAAAGCAAGAATTCCTTGCCGTCCAGTGTTTCGTGCGGCAGTATAAGCGCCAAAGAAGATGCGGCGTCATTCTCTTCGATGAATTTGTTTCAATCCAAGCCCTCCTTGCTTGCGGCCTTTGGACTTTCTTTGGCGTTCCATGTTCTGTTGCTTTTGTTGCCGGCGGGGGCGTTTGATTGGATGTCCCAACTTTGGGAGGTTGCGGCAGAGAATTCTCCTCCGCGCAAAGACCGAAAAGAAACCGCAGAGTTCGTCTTCCAACTAGATGCGGAAGAAATGCCGACGCTCTTCGTCGATGCGCATCCATCTCAAGCCACCGAAGAAAAACCGGAAAAAACGCCTTATTACGCCGTGATTGACGCGGTTGCCGGCGACAACAGCCCGCAAGACTCAATGCCGCAACCGGAGATAGACGGCGGCCAAGACAAAGTGCGAAAAACTATGGACACGCCGCCATCTGCCGCAAGAGCGGTTGCATTGCCGGCAGAGAGCGGCCGCCAAGCCGTAAAACCGACAAAGCCGGCGCCTTCCAACGAGTCTTTCGTTTCCCCAGACTTCTCCGAATCTCTCCCCCTTGGCGGCGGGCAGTTGGTGGAAAAAGAAAAGGAAAATGCAGAATCGGAAATCCGCAAAGGAGAAAGCGAGCATCAGCCGCAGAAATTCTCGCAATTGCGTCCGAGCATTCCGCATCGCATCGGCCCGGGTGCGCCCGAAGGGAAACCAATGCCCACCCGCAACTCCAAGCCCGCCGAGCCGGAAACCGCCAAGCAGGAACGTCCGCGGACTTTGGCGCAAGCGCGGGGGCAAAACGCTGGGTTGGTCGGAAAGAAAATGAAGCAAAAAGGCGGGATGGATCGGTTTCGTTTGCAATCCACGCCCGACTTATTGAAAACGCCGTTCGGAAATTACGACGCCGCCGTCATTCAAGCCATTCAGCAGCGTTGGTACAACCTTTTGGAAAAGCTTCCCATCGTCCAAAATACCCGCGGGAAAGTAGTGTTGAAGTTTTGGATGAAGTCCGACGGAAGCGTCTCAGACTTGAAAGTTGTCGAGAATTCGGCGGGAGACGACCTGCAGTCTTACGCTTGCGAAGCGGCAGTGCGAGACCCGGCGCCGTATGGTCGATGGCCGGAAGATATGCGCCGCGTGATTCAATCCGACCGCCGGGAAATCCGATTCACCTTCTACTACAACTAAAAAGATTTGCACAACAGCGTTCAATTCAAAATGAAATCTTTGCAAACGGCAATGGAGGCCGGAACGACAACCGAGCCCGCAAAGCGGCGGATTCCATTCGGGAAGTCATTGAGATTTTGGAACAGTGAAACCGAACGCATTCCCTTTTTAGAAAAATGAAGGAAGAATCAAAACCGTCTTTGACGATCCGCCAAGCCATCGAAATAGCGAAACATGCCGTCCAGCATGCTGCTGATCGAGCCGCCAATCAAGCCATTGCACGAGCGGCCAAAGACGCCGCCAAGCAGGCCGCCGAGAGAGCAGAAAGAGCCATCGAGCAAGCCTCCAAGCAAGCTGTCAATCAAGCCATTGCACAAGCGGCCAAAGCCGCCGCCAAGCAATCCGTCGAGAGAGCAGAAAGTGTGCCATCGAGCAAGCCGATCGATCCGCTGTTGAATCCAAACAAGCGGCCGAGAGCGCAAAGGAACTTGCCAGACAACTCGTCAAACAACTAGCCTCCATTGAAGCGGAAAAGTCCGGCGAATAGACGGAAATTCACCTTGATTTTGATTTTTGAAAAAGCGCGAGAACCCCGAACTTGTCTTTGAATTTTTGGAATTTTGCCAACCGAATTTTTGCCGATGAATGCGCAAGCCAAGCAGGGAAAAAACTTAGAGAACAAACAACTTGCCCGTCAGTCTCTCCCGGTTGCAAGTTGCGTTTTGAAGGGAACGAATTAGGAAACGCTTTTTTTAGTCGCTCCCATTTTTGTTTATGCTTGAGTTTATTTACAAGGGAGGCCCGTTCATGTGGCCTTTGATTGCCGTTTCGATAACCTCGTTGGCGTTTATGATCGAGCGCGCCCTTGCTTTGAGATGGCGGCAAGTGATCCCGGCGGTTGTGGAAAATTCGGCGAAAGCCTGCCAAACGCCGGAGGATGCAACAATGCTTCGACGCCTTTGCCAGCAAAATGATTCGCCGGCCGCCCGGCTGCTGATTCTGACGATTGACCGGCTGCATTGGCCGAAGGCGGAAAATGTCGAAGCCTTGCAAACGCGCGCCCGAAAGGAAGTTGCGGGATTAGAGCGGGGGTTGGTGATGATTGAGGCCATTGTCGGCTCGGCGCCTTTGCTCGGCTTGGTCGGCACTCTGGACGGATTGATTCGTTCGTTCGGAAGATTCAACGAGGCAAGTTTGGAAAACAGCGATGTTTTGGCGCAAGGAATCTCCATCGCCCTTCACACAACCTTGACAGGATTGTTGATTGCCATTCCCTCGCTCATCGCTTGGAGCTACTTTACTAGAAAAGTGGAAACTTTGACGATCGAACTGGAAACTTTGTGCGACCTGCTGATCCAACGCTTTTACGAGGCCCCGCCGCCTAATGACAAAACCGAAGGCCGTTCGATTTGACGTTAAAAATGAAGTTTTCGGACCGCAAAAAACACAAACCTCCGGCGATTGTCATCATATCGCTAATCGACATCTTGATCGTCCTCCTCATCTTTCTCATGGTAACAACGACTTTTCGCCGAACGCCGACGCTTCGCCTTACTTTGCCGACTTCAAACACGGCCAATCCCGAAGGGGAAACGGAGCAACAATTCGTAGTGACCGTCGCCAAAGAAGCGCCGCATCTGTATCTCGGCCTCCGGCCGATTGCCGCTGAAAATCTGGCAAGCGAACTAACCTCTCTGGCAACCGAACACGAAAACCTCAAACTAACCATCCGATCCGACAAATCCGTGCCGTTTGGAATGTTCGTAAAAGTTTTGGACTCCGTCAGAGCGGCCAACATTTCCAATCTCAAAGTGCAGGCAAAACCTGAATCTCAACAGTAAACTTTCGGCAATCAGGCAAAAGAAAACCGTGTCCGTCGAAACATGAAGGCAAAAAAAATCCAGTTTTGGGCAAACATGCTCGCACTAACGGCAATGGCCGCCGCTTGTGGATGCAGAACACTCCCGGAAAATCCGACCCAAAACGCCCCCTCTCCCAAACCGTCTCCGGAAAACCTCGTTCCCAAACTGCCTCCGTATCCCTTTCCCAACGCCTACGAGATGCTTCTTCAAGCCGCCGCCGCCACGCAACCCGCCAACGCGCCCGTGCATTCTATGGGAAGAGGCGAGCTCAGCGCCTATTTGCACCGACACCAAGAGAGTCTCCAACTCGCCCGCGAGGCACTTCACTACGAATCCCGAGTCGTGCTAGGAACGGGAATCCAGTTTTGGCAACAGCATGCAGAAGAATTGGCGGGATTCGAGCGCTTGTCCAATCTGTTTCTGGCAGAAGGCCTATATGCGGAGTCCATCGTGCAAACCCAGCCCGCAATGAAAGCCTACTTAGAAATCATGCAATTCGGCCAATCCACGGCAAACGGCGGCACGCTCATCGACCATCTCGCCGGCATCGCCATCGAGGAAAAGGGAGCGCGAGCGCTGAAAAATCTTCTTCGAAAACTTTCCGAAGAAAACGTCGACAAAGCCCTAGAAGCATTGAAGAAGCTCGAAAAAGAACGCGCCTCCGCCGAGGCAATTCAAGAATGGGAAAAACTCCTATCCCAAACACTCTTTGCCAAAACCTCGCCGACCGCCAACAAAGCCGACCGCCAACAAGTCTTTGCCTCCATAAACCAGCACACCCGAAACATGCGGATTTTATTGCTCCGGGCGGCATCGCGAAAGTTTGAGTTTCTGCGCGGAAAACACCCGGAATCGCTCTCCCAACTAATGCCCGAAATCCTCAACTCCATCCCCTTAGACCCGTTTACAGGAAAACCTATAAGCCTATTATCCGCGCTTGCCCAACAACCCCAAACCCCATAATCAAACAACAACTCATGAACCAAAAAGAAGTCTCACAACAAATTGAAGAGAAGATTTCCGGATTGTTCGAAGAACTCCGATCCGGAATGTCGGAAAGAGAAGACTCGCGAGCTTTTGGCGCGATGATCGAAAAGCGAATCACAGATAACTGGGTGTCTCTTTGCTCTCAACTCGGATACTCTCCTTTAGAGCGGCCGGGGCGAAGAACGATATTCGATTTTGCCTTCACGAAGGAAAATCAGATTGTAGGCATTGACGTAAAAACTAAAGACTTAGACTCAAGGAAATATTCTGACGGCGGAATTTGCGCTGTTGGAAATCTTCTAAAATACTTGGCGAATGACAATGGCGTCTTTTTGATTGCCGAGTTTGGACATAATAAAGCATCTGAGACAGGCTGTAGGGATATTGAATACATTCGGGTCGCTCCTTTCGTCATGCTCCCTCAAAATGCTTACCGGATCGAAAATCTCGGAACTGGACAAGTTCGTTTAAACTATACTCTCCATCAAGTTTGGGATGAAATTGAATGGAACAGACCAATTGCAGATTTTTACGATCTGTTTATTGATTTGGCGATTGCTCACTACCGTCGAGTAAGCCGAGACGCAACAAACCGAATCAAAGCGCTGGAAAGATTTAGAAAAGATGGCTACCGGCATTTTACCTTTGCATAACCTCAAAGTTGGCGAAGTTTTCACTCCCATCCAGTGGGCATGTTGGCTGGTGAACCAATGGAATGTTTTTGATCGTTGGATAGACGGAGCGACCGTCTGCGATCCAACGGCGGGAGAAGGCCGGTTCGCATTCGCGCTCTTCCGACAAGCGCGGGAACGCGGAATAGCCGTCACCAAAGAAATGCTTTCCCGCCTCTGCCTTATGGAATGGAAACAGTCTTATTTGGACAAGTTTCTTCATATTACAAAGCGGGAATACGATTTAACAATCCCAGCCGCGTCCATTTGCCGATGCGATATTATACTGGATACGCCTCGACGATCTTTTGATATTCTCGTGGGCAATCCTCCGTGGATGAATTTTACGGACTTGCCCCCAGATTACAAAGAAACGATCAAGCCTTACTTTTGCCAAGCGGGTTTAGTTCCCAACCGAAAAGCGGTCTTGCTGGGATCATCACGGACGGATATTGCGGCTTTGGTGTTAAAGATCGCTTTAGGACAATTATTGCGAGAACAAGGAACCGCTCACTTTTTTGTTCCACTCTCACTCTTTGCGGGAGATGATGCGCATATCGGGTTTCGCAATTATCAAGCTTTTGAGTCCGTTTTCTCAGTTTTGGAAGTCTTTGAATTCAACAAAACAAAGGTGTTTGAGGGTGTAAAAACATCTTATTGTTGCGCTTCCATAAAAAAAGGAAGAACGCAAACTTTTCCAGTTCGATATTTCCGGGAGGGAAAAGATGGTTGGGAAAAGTATAAAGCCCGGCCTCTGAATCTTCCATCGGATCCATGGAGAATTATCGCGCCAAACGAACGTCTGAAAACTGCGATTGGCGTTCGCCTTTCGCCGAGACAAAAGCCTCGGCAAGGGGTGAATACATGCGGCGCAAACAACGTTTTCCTATTTGACGATTACCCAAATTTCTTAGATGAACGATATATTTTTCCACTGGCAACAAAAGATCTTTGGCGAAACAGTGATAGAACCCCGCGCAAATGGATTTTCCTGCCGTATGATATTAATTCTGGCCGGCCGTTACGAGGTGTAGCCATTCGTGAATTGCGAGGTTACGATTATCTGGAGACAAACAAAAAGAGACTTATAGAAAGAAAAGGGACATTAATAAACAGTTTGATAAGCAAAGGCTTTTGGTGGTCTCTTCTTGGTGTGGGACCCTATTCCTTCGCACCATACAAGGTAATGTGGCAAGCATACGGAAGGAGCGAATTTCATCCGATTCTCCTGAGCAATTATGAGGGAAAAAACTGGCAGGGCAATCAAGCCATGCACGCATTTATTCCATGCTGGGATTTGCCAGAAGCCAAGCGTATTATGAACGAGTTGCGACGTTCTAATATTTCTGTTTTGCTCAAGCAGCTTAATGGAATCGGGAAATGCAATTGGGCGCAGCCGGGAAAAATCAGGAAAATACTATCTTTGGATTGCGATCAAGTTGATTAACTCGCGTTCTTTGAGGGAGTGAAGAGAGAACAAACAGGGCGATTTTGGTGATGAAGGCGTTTCTTGCATTGGAAGACGGCTCGGTGTACCGGGGGCGGGGGATGGGCGCTCCCGGAATAGTTTGCGGCGAGGTTTGTTTCAACACTTCGATGACGGGGTATCAGGAGATTTTGACCGATCCGTCTTACAAGGCGCAGATTGTGACGATGACCTACCCGTTGATCGGCAATTGCGGTGTGAACGAAGCGGACGCGGAGTCGTGGCGGGCGCATTTGGCGGGATTCGTGGTGCGGGAGCTTTCTCCGCTAGCGAGCAATTGGCGGGCGCAACGTTCTTTGGGCGAGTATTTGGCGGAGCAAGGAGTTCCGGGTTTGCAGGGTGTGGACACCCGCGCCTTGACGAAGAAGTTGCGGGTTGCTGGCGCCATGAAAGGTTGTTTGGTTTGCGGAGAATCCGAGACGGAAGCGGCTGCTTTGGAGCGGGCCATGGCTTGGAAAGGCTTGATCGGCGTGGATTATGTGCGGGAGGTGACGCATGCAAAGGCATTTGAGTGGAATGAAGATTCCGAAGACAGCGGCGAGTTTTGTCTTGTTTCGGGAACGGAGGCCTCCAAAGAAGTTCGCGGGTTCCGCAAAGTTCTCCCCCCGGCGGATATTCCAATTGTGGCACTGGACTTGGGGATGAAGTACAATATTCTCCGGCGGTTGAGGCAGCATGGGTTTCTGCCTTATTTGATGCCGGCCGGCGCTTCGGTGGAAGAGATTATGTCGAGGAAGCCTGATGGCGTTTTTTTGTCCAACGGGCCAGGCGATCCGGCGGCGGCGGGCTATGTAATCGAGAACGTAAAGCGTTTGCTGGATCGCGGCCTGCCGATGTTCGGCATTTGTTTGGGGCATCAGATTCTGGGACTCGCTCTGGGCGGAAAAACTTATAAACTGAAGTTTGGACACAGGGGATCCAATCAACCCGTCAAGGATTTATCCACCGGGCGCATTGAAATCACGGCGCAGAATCATGGATTTGCCTTGGAATCGGATTCGCTGCCGGGCAATGTGGAGGTAGATCGAGTGAACCTCAACGATGGGACGGTAGAAGGGCTTCGACACAAGGACAAACCGCTTTTTGGCGTTCAGTATCATCCGGAGGCGTCGCCGGGACCTCACGACTCCACCCCGTTGTTTCAGAAATTCCGTTCGCTCATTGAAGATTCGTGAAGGAAAGCATCAATGTTGTCCATTTTTCAGAGAAATATCCCCGAAAATGCCGAGCGCTGTTTTTCATGCAAACGACGCCAAAGCGCCTCCCCTCCCATCGCTTGTGAAAACAAGTTTGACTTGAGTCAAATTATTCGGATAATGCACTTCTTTTAAAACCAGCCGGCTATGGTCAAACTTGTTGTTTTAAGTAAAGGATTTGCGGGGAAGACGTGCGAGCTCACGGCGGACAAACTCACCATTGGCCGTGTAGAGGACAATGGCTTCCAGATTCCAGAAGGCTCAGTCTCCGGCCGTCACTGCGAAGTCCGCCTCAAAGAAGGAAAGGTATACGTCAAAGACTTGGGATCCACAAACGGCACCTTTATCGGAGGCAAAAAAGTGAATTCAGAAACATTGTTGCGCCCCGGAAAGATTTTGCGGCTGGGGCAAGTTGAAATCCGCCTTGAAACAGAGAAAAGCGCCGGAGAGACCGGCGAAATCGAAAAAACCATCGTTCTGAAACAAGGAGGCATCAAACTTGGGGATCTGGAGCATCCCACTCAAACCGTCACCTTTGACAAAGACGATCCGTTCTCCAAGAGATCCAACAAAGTCAACAAAATCTTCATTGGCGTGGGAATCGTGCTCGTCATCGTGATTATAAGTGTCCTCGTAGTGGCTTTCATGGATTTGATGGGCAACTAAGGGCGCATTCCCGCCAATACGGCGCACCAAAGAAGAGAATGAATGCAACGGAAATCTTTTAGAAACCTTCGCCGCAAAATTCAAACCTGTTCAAAACGACGAAATTTACAACAATCCACAAAACAAAAACTCCACCTCGAAAAAATCCTAAAGCAAAGTTGCGCTAAAACTGTGAAAAACCCGAAATTACCAACCACAAACCAATGCTGACTTTCCTCGCTCCACGATCCAATCTAACTGCCCCTCACCGCCAACTCATCATTCCAAATTCGTAACTCCCCCGCTACTCAACTCTCTTGAAAACAAAATTAGAAAAAGC
The DNA here is from genome assembly GCA_965203425.1 of Limisphaerales bacterium. Classification (GTDB taxonomy): domain Bacteria; phylum Verrucomicrobiota; class Verrucomicrobiia; order Limisphaerales; family AAA164-E04; genus UBA2970. The sequence goes on from OZ241891.1 coordinate 3,913,970, forward strand.
AATCTCCGCCATTGGCCAACTACAAATCATCCATCGCTAATCACCAACCGCACACCATAGTCCCGCAAATCACAAATTGCCCGCTACCAACTACAAAGTTGCGGCGGCTTGAAGTTTCTTTTCCATTCGCTGGCGATGAAAGAAAACAAAACCTTGCGCACACAACTTCACAACCCCGTTTGCAAACCACAAAGCACCGTCCGTTGGTTTGCCTGCCCAGCAACTAGCCCGCTACAAATCTGCAGGTAGTTTATCGTTTTTGTTATTCGCGACAAACACCAGAAAATCCCTAACGCCAAACCAAGTCTACGAAGTTGCGGTTGCTTGGCGTTTCTTATGAAAGTGGCGGCGGAAGAGGACAAAAGCCAAAGCAAATAAGCCGAAGATGAGAGCGTATTCTTCTGGTTCGGGGATGATGGCTCTGTGGGCGACAATCTGCACCAAGCCATTAGTGTTGCCGCTAAGAAGGGGACGTAAGCCTATGCTCTTTGACTATGAGAGACATAATAAGGCCCCAGAATTATTGTCGCTTCACGTATAAAAGTCGCCGATGGATTTGTTGATCCAGCTTGCTCCCACCCAAGAAGAAGGCGGATTGATAGAATAGAACAAACGACTGAAGAAGCGAATTCTCAAGGGCATCGTATAGATTATCGTAGTCCACCAGAAAATGCTCAATCGTTCGGCTGTTAGCGATGACAATGGTAATCATCGGTGCGTTGAGACACGAGCGGAAAAAGTCAATGTTGGCGTTGGTTCTGTCTCTGCCCAGAATTCTCTCTCTTGCCGAATCGATGTCTTTAGGATTAGAGTTAGCCAATCAGAAAGAATGGGGAAAGTTCGCATCCTTAGACTTGCTGGCGTTGTCAATGTGTCTGCCATTATCTGAGAAGTAAATTTCTCAACTGTCTTGATTGCCAACAGTTCTCTCTTCGCTAGATCTCATCGAGTTGCCGGCTCGTGTTATAGAGGGCTTGGAGAAAAACCAGGGGAATGATTGGAGATTGCGGAGGTTGGAATGCTTTCTGTTGTCGGTGGTTGCTTATGTAAAAGATAGGAAAGAGGAAGAAAGGTTCTGGCGGTTGGTGGTTTGGGGTTGATTGGTTGGGGAAGGGAGGCTTTTATTGGAATGGTCATTTTATGGATTGCGTTGGGGTTTGGTGTTTGCGGGAGGGAAGTGTTTTTTGTGGGTTGTATGTGTGTGGTTGGTGTTTTCAAAGTTTGTGGATTGAGAAGGGGTAGGGAGATGGGATTTGTGGTTGGTGGATTGAGGAGGAAGTAAGTGGGCTTGCGGGGGATTTTTTGGTTTTGGCGGCCGTTGGGGATTGGGAAAAGGGATGGGATGGTAAAAAGGTGAGGAAATGGGCAAGGAAGGTGTGGAGTGGTTGATCGCTGGTGACTAACTGCTGGCGTTTGGGTTGTTGGCGGCAAGGGGTTGGGAATTGAATTCGAGTTTGTGTGAAGCTATGAAAGGCATGAAGGGCGGAGAATTACTTATTGGTTGGGCTCTGGTTTTTTCTTTTTTGGAAGTGATTAGGAGAAAAAAGATTAGGAGGAGGTCGGAGGCCAAAGGCCGAGGAGTCTCAGTTGTTTTTCGGTTTGTTCGGCCCAGCCTTGGTTGGCGGCGGGGCTGGCTGGGCTGGGATGGAGGATTTGGCCAATGCGGATCGGGGTGTCGGCGAGGGCGGATTGGGCTCGCTTTTTGGCGAAGGCGCCGATGCCGATGATCCATTTTGGTTGCAGGATGTTGGTGATTTTGCGCAAGTGGTAATCGCAGGAGGCTTCGAGTTTTCTTCGGGCGGGGGTTGCGGGCAGTTTGTCCGGGGTGAGGTTGCGTCCCGATGTTTCTAAGAAAGCTAAGGGGCAGTAGTTGGCGACGAAGTGATCTTTGAAGAAGGCTTCCGGGTGGGCAAAGCGTTGGCGGAAGAGTCCCCACAATCGCCGTCCGCTGATTTCGGAGCGGGTGCAGGCGAAGCCTTGGATGAGGCGTTTGGGGTGTTGGCGATTTGGTTTGAGGACGCCGGAGTGGATGCCGAGCCAATTGCGGACGCTGGCGATTTCTCCGAAAGGCACGGCGGTTTGCATCATGCCGAAGGGTCCGGGATTCATGCCAAGGAAGAGGGTTTGTTTTTGTTGGGCGGCGTAGCGGGCGAGGTATTGTTCGTGGGCTTTGCGGGCGTATGTCAGCGGGTTGTAAACGTGGAAGACTGGAGGAGGAAAGATGAGTGGATCAACGGAGTCGCTGAGTGTTCGGGCGGCTTTCGATCATGGCTTTGGCGATGGGGGAGCGGGGCATTTTAGCGGTTTTGTGGGGTTGCTGTTTTTCAATTGTTTCTTGCCGTTCCGGAAGGGGATGGCGTTTCGGGGCGGCTGGGATGTCGGATGTCTTGGGCGTCGCAAAGGTAGACGACGAGTTCGGCGATGTTTTTTGCGTGGTCGGCGATTCGTTCGATGCTTTTTGAGACGACCATAAGGTTGAGGCAGCGTCCGATGTTTTTGGTGTTTTCGACCATGTAGCTGGAGAGTTCGCGGTGGAGTTGTTTGTTGAGTTGGTCGACTGCTTTGTCTTCGGGGATTACGGATCGGGCGGCGTTGGCGTTTTCGTTGACGAAGGCTTTGAGGGCTTGGTCCATCATTTGCATAGCCATTCCCACCATTCTGGGGATGTCGACGTAGTCTTTGAGCGGGGGTTCGTGACTGAGTTCGCGGGAGCGCCGGGCGATGGTTGTGGCCTCATCGCCGACGCGTTCCAGGTCTGTGCAGATTTTCATTGCTACGGTGATGAATCGGAGGTCTTTGGCGAGGGGGGCTTTGGAGAGCAGGAGAATTGCTAGTTCGTCGATCTCTATTTCGAGTTGATCGAGTTCGTTGTCGGCGTTTTCTACTTGCCGAGCTAAGTCGTCGTCGCGTTCGATTAGGGCGCGGACGGCCGTGTTTACGGCGAGTTCGGTTTTACTGGCCATTGTCAGCAAGCGTCCGTTGAGATCGTCCAGTTCGTTTTGGAAGTGTTGGCTCATTTTCTAATTGGGGAGGGGGGAGCGGATTGTTGTTTCTTGAATGTTTGGCATTGCTGTTTACTTTCCGTTAGATCTCTTTGTTTTTCAATGGGGTTTTGTTCCGTTATCCAAATCTGCCTGTGATGTAATCTTCGGTTTGTTGTTTTTTCGGCGAGGTAAAAATGCTGTTGGTGCGTCCGTGTTCGATCAGTTTTCCAGAGCAGAAGAAGGCGGTTTGGTCGGAAATTCGAGAGGCTTGTTGCATGTTGTGGGTGGCGAGGACGATGGTGAATCGCTTTTTGAGGTTGAGGATTAGTTCCTCGATTCTCGCGGCGGCGCCGGGATCGAGTTCGGAGGCGGGCTCGTCTAACAGGAGAATCTTCGGTTGGACGGCAATGGCGCGCGCAATGCAAAGCCGTTGTTGTTGACCAACGGAGAGGGTGAACGCATTGGCCTCTAAACGATCCTTCACTTCGTCCCAGAGCGCGGCGGCTTTCAAGCTTGCCTCGACGATTTCGGCGAGCATCTCGCGGTCTCGCAGTCCGTGCAACTTGGGGCCGTAAGTCACGTTGCTTCGAATGGACTTGGGAAAGGGATTGGGTTTTTGAAACACCATTCCGACTTTTTTGCGCAGTTCGGCTATGTTGACTTGTCGGCGGTAAATGTCGTGTCCGGCGATGACGATCTTCCCTGTAATCTTCACGCGGTCAATTAGGTCGTTCATTCGATTGAAACAACGGAGTATCGTTGATTTGCCGCAGCCGGAAGGGCCGATAAACGCAGTGGCCAAGCCTTCGCAGAGTTCCAGCGAAACCGAGTCAACGGCCGTCGCCACGCCATAGCGAACCGAAAGATTTCGGGTAACAATCAACGGCTTTGCCCCGCTGTCTTTGCTCCAATTTTCTGAAGGCTGTATAGTCATAAATGACGAACCTCATAGGGAAGCAACTTCCTTGTCTCGATCAACAAAACACTCCCGACTGGGGGTTTGTTCGCTCCTGAATGAAGATCGCCGCCGCATTCAAAGGAAAGGTCAACAGCAGCAGGGTCATCACGGCGGCGTAAAGAATAGGGCGCGTGCCTTCGCCATCCGGCGATTGAGTCGAGAGAAGGAAGACGTAGTATCCCAAATCTATGAACCCGCCGGGCGAACCGCCTTCAGCCGTGGAATGCGCCGCGCCAGTGAAGAGAATGGGGGTAACGGCTCCCGCTGCACGGCTGACGGCCAACAGTCCGCCGATCAGAATTCCGGGCAGAGTGCGGGGCAAGATGACTTTGACAACAGTTTGCAAGCGAGTAGCGCCCAAGGCCATGCTGGCCTCGCGAAGGCTGGCCGACCGCGCTCGCAAACTCTCCTCAACCGCCGTTGATACAGCGGGCAACGTCAAAATGGCCATCGTCAAAGACGCCCAGAGCAACCCAGGATGCCCCCAATAAGAAGATGCATCTTCAGACCGAAAAATTCGATCCAGATTCCCGCCGACAAAGTGGACGAAAAACGCCAGCCCAAAAAGCCCGACAACAACAGAAGGCACCCCGGCCAAACTATGAAGCGCGCTTCGAATAAGAGCCGTCGACGGCGAAGCGGCAGGAGCGAATTCGGCCATGTAAATTGCCGTCAAAATGCCAACAGGCATCGTGAACACCGCCATCAACATCACACGCACCACCGTGCCGGCAAGCATCGGCAACACGCCGGCCCGATTTGCGTCAAATAGATTCTCTCCCGGACGCGAAGTCAAAAACCGCCACGAAAACAACTCCCCACCTTGCCAAAGAACGCCGGCCAAAATCACCGCCAAAAAACCTAAAATCACCACTACCGCCAAAGCACTCAGCCAAATGAAAAAAGACGACCGCCAATCTCTGCGGAACGCGGGAAAGCCAAAGTCGTCCATTGTTCAAAAGTGTTTTGCCTCCAACCTTCGCTCCAGACGGCGAAGAATCCAGCCTCCCAGAAAGTTCACGGCCCAAGTGACCGCAAAAAGCCCCCCCCCCAGCGCGAACAAAACGCGGCAATGCAAACCGCCGAAAACAGCGGACGGCAATTCGGCGACGATCTCCGCCGAAACGCTGCGGCTCGAATCCAGAAGACTCCAAGAAAGAACGCCAACCTCGCCCGCAGCCAAAAGGACAATCATAGTTTCGCCCACCGCACGGCCAAAACCAAGCATCACCGCGGCAAAAACACCGGGCAAGGCAGACGGCAGCACAACGAAACAAGCGGCCTGCCACCTCGAACTGCCCAGCGCAAACGCTGCCTGCCGAAAAGAAGAAGGAACACTCGCCAAGGCATTCTCGGCAATCGAAAAAATGAGAGGAATCACAGCCAAACCCAGAGCGATGCCGGCCGTCAGCGCATTCAAGCGCGACGGCATCCCAAAAAGAACCTGCAAGCCATCCGCCAGCACCACTGCGGCCAAACTTCCCAACACCATGCTAGGCACCCCGGCAAGAGTCCCCACCAAAGGCTTTCCCCACTTGCGCACTTTTGGCGAAGCCAATTGAGAAACGTAAAGAGCCGCCCCAATCGCCGTCGGCACGGAAAAAACCAACGCCGTCAAACTAACCTTAAGGCAACCCGCCGCCAAAGGCATAATTTGATTGAAAAAGAGATTGCCGCCGGATGTTCGACCATCCGCCGCTTCCATTAAAAAAGCGGGAATTGACTCGCGGACAATGAAAACAAAAATCAGAAGAAGCAAAACCACCGCGCTCCAAGAAACTGCAAACAGGCTTTTCTCCGCAACCCAATCCGCAAGTTGAAGACGCCTGTTCTGCCCTAAACCACTCCAATCTTCGCTGGCGCCGGACAACTTCATGTTTGATAATAAAAATAACTGCTCGCCCCGCCAGTGTCAAACCACGCTTGCCCCAATCCCAACCTCAAAAATCGGAACGGTAAGATGCTCAGAATTTCTTGCCTCCGCGGGCAAGAGCAAAAAAGAACCTTGCGATAATCGAAAACTCAAGCCTATGCTAACGACATATGAAATACACGAAACCGATATTTGCAGCTCTCTTGTCCTTTGTCCTTCTAAACGGTTGCGGAAAACCGGCGCCGAACATCAGCCTCCACGAAGCGGTCTTGAAGGGAAATCTGGAAGCCGTGCAACAACACATTGCAGCCGGCTCAAATCTGGATGAAAAAGCCCCAGAATCAGGCGCCAGTCCTCTGATTAGCGCGGCCGTCTTCGGCGAAGTCGAAATCGCCAAGGCTTTGATTGCCGCCGGGGCAGACGTCAATCATCGACAAACCTCAGACGGAGGAACGCCGCTTCATACAGCCGCTTTTCTTTGCCACTCTGAAATCGTCGAGGCTCTGCTCAACCACGGCGCCGACAAAAACGCCCGAAACAATAACGGACACACCGCGTTGGAATCCGTCGCCGGACCCTTTGACGAAGTCAAATGGGTTTACGAGTTTCTGCAACATGCTATCCTCGGTCCGGCGGCGGGATTGACGCTAGACTACGAACGAATCCAAGCCGACCGCCCCAAAATTGCGGAAATGTTGCGTTAAACTTGCGCTCTGTTGGAAATCACAAACCACCTGTAAGAAGTGAATAACTCGGCAAAGTTGCTCGTCTCCGAGTTTCTCAAAGCCGCCGGAGAATCTTTGGACTTGCTCCATCGTTACGGTGCCAAAAGCAATCTAGGCTTGTCAGCAGAAACCATTAGGCTGCTCCAAAATGAGCTTTCTCTAGGGAATTTCTTCATGAAATTTCCTTGGCTTTGTCAATTCAAAGGATGATAACACGCCGAAAACAAAATGGCATTGTTTACACGCCTCGCTGGCTGGTCAATCTAATTCTAGATGCAGTCGGGTTTGACGGTTCCCAAGGAAGACTTCTAGATCCTTCATGCGGAGATGGAGCTTTTCTGGAAGCTACCGCCGAGAGAATCATTGCTAAGAAGGGCAAAGCAGAACTTGTCGGCATAGATATTAACCACAAAGCCGCGCAGCAGTGCCATAAAAAATTAAGCAATCTTGGCGTCCCATTTAAAATACTTTGCCAAGACGCTTTATATGCTAAAAATCTCGGTTCATTTGACTTCGTAGTCGGCAATCCCCCCTACGTTCGCATACAACATCTTGGAAAAAACAGAAGAGAGCGAATTCAACGCAGTTTTCGATTCTGTTCAAAAGGTTCCACAGACCTTTTCCTTGCTTTCTTTGAACTGGGTTTCTCCTTGCTGCAAGCAGAAGGAAGGCTGGGATACATTACTCCCAACACATGGTTAAAAACCAAAACAGCGTTTGAATGGCGCAAATTTCTTCACCATGAGAAACCTGTTTCCAAGCTGATAAACTTTGCGCATTGGCAACTCTTTGAGGAGATTACTACGTATTCACTTGTTTCTATTTTAGAAAAGGGAGTTAAACATGAAAAATTCAGTTTATACAGAGGAAACGCAAAAGGCAAACTTGCCTCGCTCGGCAAAGTTCAAATAAAAGAGATGGATCCTAACAATTGGATTCTCTGCTCCTCAAGAGATAGAAAAAGGTTGGCCAAACTGCGCAACAATCGAATCCCGCTGTCCGAGGTTGCGAAGATTCACGTGGGACTGACAACTCTTGCAGACCGATTGTTTATATTTCAAAAACCTAATCTGGAGAACGGAGTCGCTACAATCATCCATCCAATCACAAAAAGGCCGGTTTTTGTGGAGCGAGAGATTCTGAAACCAATAATCAAAGCGTCTATTCTAAAATCTGGTAAAGAGAACCAAAGACGATATATTATTTTTCCTTACTACGGCAAAACCCTGATCCCAGAATCCGAAATGAAAGCCAAATATCCAATGGCGTATAAGTATTTGCTCTCCGTAAAATATGAATTGGACAAAAGAGACAAAGGAAAACCCAATCCAATTGGTTGGTATGCTTTCGGCCGTCAACAAGGATTAGAAACCTCATTCGGCGTGAAACTGTTAACCTCTCCCATAAATATCAAACCGAATTTTATATTGTGGAACAAACCGAACTATACTTTTTATTCAGGGTATTGCGTAAAATCTAACAAAGATTTAAGACAACTCCAGCAGCAGCTAAATTCCCAAGAGATGGAGTTTTACATCAACGGCGTCAGCAGAGATTACCAAAATGGCTACAAGTCTTTCGCCAAAGCGTTTGTTGCCGGCTTTCCTGTGCCAACGTCAATATAACGGCCAAAAAGAGATTTTTATATTGGAGGCGGTGGTGGAATGTCCTCTTCCATATGTCGACAAGAACTCTCGTCGTTGCCACGATAGTTTATACATCCCCAAAACGATCCGTTACTTCCTTCTCGCTCGACCATATCTGCGCCACATTCTGGGCAGAGCGGTATCCATGAATCGCAAGCGGCCGGGTCGAGACATTTCTTATAGCCGCCGATGCGCCGCATCGGCTTGCCGCATTTTGGGCATCCGTTTTCTGTATAATCGCATAAGGGAAAACAACCGCATCCATAAAACTTCCCGTTCTTTCCTTCCTTAGCAACCCTTATCCCTGTTTCACACTCCGGACAACGAATCTGGTTGTAATATTTTTGTGCCAGATCAATTTCAAATTCATCTAGTTCTAGAGGATAATTGTTGTCCAATAATTCCACCACAAACTCGGAAGCATTCATCATATCCACGATCAAATACACGCGTTGTTTAGCGCGAGTTAATGCAACATAAAACAAGCGTCGTTCTTCCGCATATGAAAAATCATCCAGCTTGGGCAACAAGGCTTCGAGCATGAGATGAGATGTTCTCTGCGAGGGGAATCCGTGTTTGCCGCCTTCAAGTCCCAACACAACGACATAATCGGCTTGCAAACCTTTGGACTTGTGAATCGTGGAGGACTGAATTTTCAGCGCAGAGAATTGTTTATTCCATCTCTTTATATGAGCTGTATTAGGTAAATTTCTGTAAAATCTGCCTAATAGAAAAACTTTCTTCTTTTTGCTGTCTACTTGGAATTAGCTATCATTTTTTGTCAACTGATTAATCTTTTCCAATACTATTTCTATCATCTCGTCAAAATCTATTTCGTCAGAGCTTTTTTGACGTAACAAAGAAACTGCGGGGTATTTGACAGCCACATTCGTGGTCAAAGACTTTTTAACTTGCGCCGGGTTTTCAAGTATGAACCGAGAGGCGATGTCGCAGATGCTATTGTTGAACCGAAATGTTTTGCCAAGTTTGGTGATTTTGGTGGATCCGAATTTCTTCTTAAATTCTGTGGTGAATCGAATATCGCTGCCCGTAAAGCGATAAATGGATTGCCAATCGTCGCCCACACAAAACAGCGAACATTCGTTAGCGGATTCTTTTAAGGCTTTGACAAGTCTCGCTCGCGGTTCGGAGATATCTTGAAACTCATCGACCAGAATATATCGCCAGCCGTGAATATAGCGGCCGCTTTCCACATAATCAATCGCTTTATGAATCATGTCGTCAAAATCGATCTCTTGATTCTCTTTGAGATGGTTCTGGTATAATTCGTAAATAGGCGACAAATTTTTCGGGTTTGTTGTAGTTGGTCCGGATCAACACTTGGAAATTTTTCCGGCTGAAGTTGATCTGGGCAAATTCCATCGCGTTTGCAAGCTTTTAACCATTTTGCCAACAGTTCCACTAATTTAGAGACTGCCCCAAATTTTCTAAGTTCTTCCAACATCTCCTCATCAGTTCGTCGATTAAGTTTTACGTGAAGCTTCTTTAATTTTTGCTCCAGATTTTGTCGTAGGCTTCCCTCGGTCCGTTCGTAGGAATAGGTTTCGATGAGGTGTGTGCCGTGCTTTTTGTGTTGTTCCCGCTTCCATTCCATGCCCTGAAGATATCTTTCTCTATCAACAAAAGGCGCGGTATTGTCATCGCGGTCAACGCCGAAGTGCTCGATGTAAATACCCTAATCGGGAAGATAGAAATCTGGTTTGTATTGGCGAAAATTTAGCCTTGGCGTCTTGTGTTTGTAATTGGCTTCATATTGATAGTCGATCCCGAGTGCGAACAGGTGATTGGCGATCAAACACTCTTCGAGGCTTTTGACCTTTTCCCCGTTGAGGGTGCGGATCTCATTTGCAAGAATATGCTCGAAGTACTCGCCTTCAGTTTCAAAGTCAAAGGGGTTGACCGCTGGGTATAGGTAATCGCTAAAATAATTTAGAACGAACTGTTTATAGGACGGGCTATCGCGCATTTCCCTCTCAAACCACTGCTCGACATGCTTTCTCAATAACGCGCCGTCTTCTGACAGAGGAGAGAGTGAGAGGTGTTCTCCTTCCACTTTTACAATAATGTCCCTACCTAATTTATGGAATGTGCGGGCGATTTCTTTTACGCGCTCATCCAGGCGTTTTTGCATTTCTTTGGCGGCCTTGTTTGCAAATGCCAACATGAGAATTTGATCGGGTGTGGCCTGCCCGCTGTGAATCAAAAATCCCGCACGCCCGACCATTGTGCTGGTTTTGCCCGTGCCCGCGCCGGCCAGCACCAAATTATTATCTTCGTCGATTATGCAAGCCTCGCGTTGCTTCTCAGTTAAAAGTTTGCTTTCCACTTGATCGAAGTATGTGGAAAACTCCTCTTTACACCGAGTTAAATATTGCTTGCGGAATTCTTCCACGTCCTGCTTGCTCCACTGCGATATTCGCCGCAACTTTGCTATTTGCTTCAGTAATACGAAATCGGTATGGTGGATAGGCTCCAAGAAGTTCTCCAACGGATTAGACTGGTTAAGAGTTTTCTTCGCCTGATACTTTATTCTTTGGAACTTTTTTACATCTTGATCGTTCCACTGTGTTATTTGCTTCAATCGGTTGAAATCAGCGTCTGTGATACGATCTTGGTAGTTCCCCATCGGCTCTCGATCAATCCGATCCAGTGTCTCTTGCGCCGTATCTCTGACCTGTTGCCAAGAGTCAAGATGTAAATAGCCTGCGTCTGCGTTCAATATGATCTGGATTTCTTTAAGACATTGACTGACCGTTGTAACTAATTGGTGGAACTTTTCTATATATGGATCGCTCCATTGCGCTATTTGCTTCAACTGGATGAAGTTAGCTTCTGTGCTAAGATCTAGGTAGCGCATCGCCGGCTCCCGATAAAGCCGATTGAGTGTTTTTTGCGCTAGATCCTTAGCCTTTTTCCAAGAGTCAAGCCGCAAATATCCTGTGTCTGTGTTCAGCATAGTCTTGATGTTTTCAAGACATTGACTGGGCGCCTTAGCTAGTCGGTGGATATTTTCTATATCTGGATCGCTCCATTGCGCTATTTGCTTCAACTGGATGAAGTTAGCTTCTGTGCTAAGATCTAGGTAGCACATTGCCGGCTCATGACAAAACTGATTGAGTGTTTCTTGCGCCAGAGCCCTAGCCTTCAGCCAGCTGGAATGCTTCAAATAACCTGCATTTAGCAGTTGATTGATTTCTTTTGCGCATTGATGCACTGCAATCGCGAACTTTTGCAATCGGTCTTGCTTTAAGAATGTCCGGTAGCGGCCAAAAATCAGCAACAAGCCTACTAATAAAGCTGCAACTACAACTATCTCGCTCATTTTGCGGATTGTATAGCAGTGGTTCTGATTGTGCAATCGTTAGTTCTCTTTGTGGAGGAGGACGGAAACTGGCTCTGCGTAATCTTGCCACAAGCGGTCTAGCATTGTTTTGTCTGGTTTTCCGTCGGCTAAGATGAAGCGGTATTGGGAAATATAGGGTTTGCCCGGGACAATTTCCCATTCTCCGATTTGGGATGGGGCGTAGCAGAAGAACGGCTCTTTGGGATGGATTCGCATGGGTTGCGGCGCGCGAAAGTTTTTGGGATGGCAAAGGATGGTGACTCCGCAGAATTGTTCGTTGACTTGTCCGCCAATATAGCACCACGGCGCTCGAGTCGCGTGGCCTTGGATTCGGTCGGTTTCGCCCAATCCCGTCAAATAGTAAGCGTTTTCGGCGCCGTCCCATTGGCGATGGCCGCGAAAGCCCAAACCTCCGTAGCGGTATTGGGGAAAGTGAATTGGAGTATTGGCGGCGCATTTTTGTATAAACTTGAGGTCTAATATGTAGTGTGGGAATTCGGAGTCTTGGATGGCGTAAATTTTGACTTCCCAGTTTTCTTGGAGGGCGATTATGGGTGTGTTGGAGGAAAGATCGACAAAGCGATGTCGGCTGCGAAAGCCGCCCATGACTTCGCCGCTCCAGTAGTTATCTAAGGCTTCAAATTCCACGGTTCCTTGCCGCCGTCCCATTTCCCAAAAGTTTGGCTCTCGCCTTTGGAATTTTGTCTTTGGCCACGCCGTCCAAACTCCGTGATGGTGCAGGTGATTGGGGGGATAATCGTCGGTGAGGACGAGTCCTGACGGACTCCATAATGGATGGAGGTAGCCGCCTCGGCGGAAGATTGGCTCGATGTCTTTGCGGGGGAGTTCGCTTGGGGAGGCTTGGTATTGCGCTATTGCTTGGTCGTTGAGAATGAATCGAAGAGTGTCTTCTTGGCGATCCACCCAAACTGCTGATTGCATTGGTTGTTCGCCGTCTTGATTGCGAAGGCGGAAGGTTTTTTCTTGCCCGCCGGCCAGTTGGTCTAGGATGAAGTAAATTTGGCCGTCGACGGCTAGTTGCGCTGTAACCGGATTGCCTTGTTTGTCAATCAATTCAGGATTCCAAATTTTTGGCGGCGCGTCGAAGGAAACAATTGACTGCCGTCGATCCACTTTTCCGCTCTTCACCGTTAGTTGATATTCCTCTTCAGAAGCCATCGCCGCGAGGCAAAACGCAATGGCGCCCGCTGACAAAACAAGGCGCGCCAAAGTCGGCGGAAGCGCCAAAAATCCAAGGATCCGCCGCCCGAAGACAGAGAGTGCTAATTGGTTAGAAAAGAAAATTCGAGTTTGATGGAAAATTGCTTGATGAAACATTCTTTTTGTTTGAAAGGAATTCGCCGCTTCGTCAAGCATGGATTGTTAGGGCCGTTGCTTCCTTGCGGGGATGCGCTTCTTGGTTTACCGGTTTTCTTGAAACTTTTTGCCGAAGGCAATGGTAATGTTTGCTGAGAAGAGTGCAAATTTGTCGGCAAAATTTTGCGGACGTTGTTGAGTGGAAAATGTTGCCGCTGAATGAAAGAGTTCCTTGAAATGAATCCAAAGTGCCGGCAAAGTGTTCCAAAGGATACGATGAAGAATAAACGCCGCATAGGGAGAGGGCTTCGCAGTTTGCTGGCGGGGGCGGTTGTCGCGCAAGTTTCCGCCGAACCGGTGATCCTTTACGACGGCAATTTGAGTTCCTCGCCCGAAGGTCAAGGATGGATTTATCGCTTGGATCCGCTTGTCCGCAACCAGTCTCGCCAAGTGCGCGTTGGCGGCGCCTTCAATCTCAACACTAGCCGAAACCTCGCCGACCGAGCGGGATATTTTATTCGTCTTCCCCAGATGGAAGCGCATCCGCAGGCGCCTGAAATACTGGATCGCCAACGAGGATATCGGATTGGTTTTACTTTGAGTCTCCTTTCTGAACGCCGTGTTGCGCGCAATCAAGAGGCCGGTTTTAGTTGGATCGTATTGTCGGACGATTTGCTGGGCGTTGATCTAGGGCTCGGCGCCAGCGAAGTCTTTGCCAGATCCTCCGAATTGGAACGTGCCGAAGAGAACCGCGACCTGCCGTTCCGAATCGACAAGGAGTATGCGGACTTTGAACTGGATATACAGGAAAATGAATATCGGCTTTCCGCCAACGAACAAGAAATTTTGGTTGGTTCTCTGCGAGATTATTCGGATGCGGGTCAGCCATACACCGTTCCCAACCTTCTTTTCTTTGGGGACAACGCGGAATCTGCCGGCGCCTCCGTCAACCTTCGACGCTTTTGGGTCGATACCGATCCTTCGGTTCCGCAACCCGGAGAGCCGAAGCCTTTGCCGCCCGTCGAACCAGAACCGCCGCTTGTCGGTGATTCCTTTGTTTTTTCCGTAGCGGAAGAAGAAAGCGTTCTATCCCTCTCAGGAACCGCCATAAACATCGCCATCCAACCCCAAGAAGAAGGAAGCCTTAGCGCCGCTTATTCGGGAACTCTCCGCATTCTCTTGACCAACGGCAGAATTCAGTTTCAATCCGCCTCGCAAATCGACGCCCAACCCAGCGGAGAATGGGAACCAAAGTCCGGAGGCAAAAGCGGTTCGGCGCCGGCCGACTACGGCGGAATCATCCCCGGCAGGGGTTTATTAGGAAACACATTTGCCGCCGCCCGCAACGTCAAATTCACACTCACCAGCGATTGGATTGAACTGAGCGAACGAAATAAAGAAAGAATGGAGTTTTCCGCATCCTCCCTCTTATTTGCCATTCCCGCAGATTTCGGTAGCGTTTTGGACACCGTAACGCTTGGCCTCTTTCCAATTCGGCTGGGCACCTCCATCGACGGCATTAGCGGCCTCAACCGCCCGGAAACTCTGGCCTCGCTTGCCGTTCAAGGCAACGTGCAAACATTAACCATTCCCGTTCAGGTCGAAGTCTTCGCCCGCATTATCAGCGACGAGGACCTAAAACTGACCTTCTCCGGGCAAATCATCGCTCGCCGCAATCTCTTGGAAAAGCCAACAATGCCTGCGCCGCCTCGGCTGGCCATTCGACGCTTGCCCACCGGAGAAGCGCAATTGTCTTGGAACGCCATTCCCGGCGACGATTATCTAGTGGAACAATCGACAAACCTCCGCCAGTGGGAAACCGCTGTCCGCGCCGATCAAAACAGCCAATCCATCCTCATCCGAGCCAATGGGGAAACACTTGTTTGGACGGCACCAACCGATGAAACCGCCGGCTACTACCGCGTCATCCGCAATCCCCTACCGCGCTAAAAAGTAAAAACCAACAGTCTCCAATCTCAATATAGAGACATTCGGATACGCAGATCATTAGACTAATAGCAGGTTACATCTAAAAATTTCTCTTGAACCATGTAGCGGCAATGAGAAATTCATTTCGTCTCGCCCAAAATAGAAAGCGTGCGTGTCTCGTAGTGAAAAATGTTATACCTTTCCCGCTTTGGGAGATTTTCTAAGAACAAGAAAACAGGAAGGATTCCTTGTCCTTTTGAATCTGACAAGATGAACTCCAAGCAAGGTATAACTGCCCAGCAACAAGAAAAGAAACAAGACAAATGAAATTTCAGCATAGTGTTTCAATCCAAAAACACAATCTCATTAGTATATCTCCGGAAAACGAACATTTTGCCAATTAATGCTGTAAATGCTGTAACCGCCCTCGTCACACTCTCCGTTACTATCTTCTGATTCTACGTAATCCTGATCATAGGAACCACTTTGAGCAGGAGGTGGGATTTCATTTCCTTTCTTAACACAGCCCGAACACTGATACTCATAGCATTCTCCATCTATGCATTTTTGATACTGGCCGGTGCAATCTGAACAATTGTTAGCGATCTTTCGCCAATTCCAAATCTCTGTATATTGATTGTAAGTTTGGAGCTAAATCATTCAGAGCGCACCTCGACCCTGTTATCAGCGTCGGACAGGTGCCAGCAACCACGGCAGTCACTACTATTAACGTCGTCAAAAACATTGCCAATCTACGATTTACCATATCTTTACTTTCTGTCGATTATTTTATTGTTGTAGTGTCTTTCTCTTGTCAAGTGGCGAGTGACTAAAAAAGCTGTGAATGTTACTAGGATCATCGTGCCGACGGCCAGCCATCTATAAATCGTGGTAGGATGAGAGCCTTGAGTGGTGCCTCTCACAAAATCTTCCAGAGCCTTGGAACCCGGCTCTAAAATATTGCTCCTTGCCATGTAGACAGTGTAGTCTCCGTTTGGCAAGAGGACGCGATAGTCCGAAACATGCGTCTCTCCTTCGAGATGCACTTCGGTAGAACTCTCCCGCGAAAGAGAATTCGGATCCACCTCTGCCTCCAAACGCCATACTACCGGCGGAGATCCGAACTCGTTGGCTTTTAATGCTTGCAGATATTCTTTCGCCTCGTTGGTTTTCAGTTTCTCTATGAAATCAAGCAGTTCCTTCGTCTTTACAAGTGTAGCCGCGTCAGGATCCGATCCCGCAAACCGGGCTATGCGCAACAACTCTTCGGCTTTGTCACCTTCGAGGGTTTCTAAAAATTTGGAAAACATGGCGGCGTCTGATTTCATGGTTTCCAAAGTATTCAGCAACTGAAAACTGAATTTGTGAGGCAGGGCGCCGCCGTTAAACTCCATTGTTTCCAACACGTCGCATTCAAACAGGAGAACCGGATCTTTGGGAATGGTCGGCGTTTCTGGAAGGGATAGAGAACTTTTTTCGGCAAGGATTCTTAAAGTTTTTAATGGAGAGGTTTGATGTTCTCCCCAATAGTCCACCTCGCAAAAAATCCTTTTCGGATCTTGGGAAGGATTATAGGGCATAAACACTTCAATGGGCGCGGAGGTGGGCGGCGGATAATGGGAGACAACGAATTCCGGGGCAAAAACCGTCAGAATCGTCAAAGCAAAATGCCATCCAAATTGGGGAAGGTTTTTGTCTTCAAAAATTTCCATCGTTCGGTTTAATCCCGGTCTTCCTTTGGTAAGACGCGCTGTTTTGTACATAATCCCGTCTTTATACAGTCACTTTGTTTGTTTCCAAACCGAGGCGAAGAAGCCGTCGAATATTTCCACCCGCCAGTTCTCTCCGTTTCTGCCGAAAGCAAAGCCTGCATGATACTCCGATAATTTCTTGCCTTCGGGATTTTCTCTTGCGCCGTCAAAGTTAGACAGAGTGTATGCGCCGCGAAGGGAATAGCTTTCTGCGGCTTTTGGCGAATTTCTTTCCGGAATTCCAAAAAGTAAGACAACCAGCATCAAGCTTATGGTCATTGGATTTGGAGCGGACCAACGAATTCCAACTGCTCTTTGTGCAATTTCTGTTGTCATAAGATGCTTATGACTATTTCCTGATTACTGTGTGCATGATCTATTTTCGGCAAAAACAACATCAAAGTCAACCACTTTTTGATTTTTCAGAGTCGTTTCCTTGATGAGGGATTTTTATTATTTTTCCGATTTTTATATTGGGTTTGGTTTTAGTGAGCTTCGAGCCAGTGGCAGCCTATTCCGATGTTAACTTGTAGAGGCACGTTTAAGGGCAGGGCGTTTTCCATAGCGTTGATTACTATGGATTTGGCTTCTTTTTCTTCTTTGCGCCAAAGGTCGAAGATTAGTTCGTCGTGGACTTGCAATAGTAGTCGTGTTTTTAGATTTCGTTTTTCGATGGTTTTTCCGATTTTGCCCATTGCTATTTTGATTAGGTCTGCGGCCGTGCCTTGGACGGGGGAGTTGATGGCGTTGCGTTCTGCGGCCTTGCGTATGGTTGCGTTGGCGGAATGGATGTCGCGCAGGTAGCGGCGGCGGCCGCTGATGGTTTGGACATAGCCGTGTTTTCGGGCGAAGGCAAGGCTTTGGTCGATGTAGTTTTTGACGCCTGGGAAGTTTTTGAAGAATTGTTGGATGATTTGGGCTGATTCTTCTCGTGGGATTCCTAAGCGTTGGGAGAGGCCGAAGGCGGAAATTCCGTAGGCAATGCCGAAGTTGGCCATTTTGGCTTTGCGGCGCATTTCTGGGGTTACTTTTTCTGATGGCACGTTGAATACTTTGGCTGCGGTGGCTGCGTGAATGTCGTTTTTGTTGTGGAAGGCAGTTTGCATTTCTTTGTCTTCGCTGAGGGAGGCGATGATGCGCAGTTCGATTTGCGAGTAATCCGCCGACATTAGTAGGTAGTTTTCGTTTCGGGGCACAAAGGCGCGTCGAATTTCTTGGCCGGATTCTGTGCGGATGGGGATGTTTTGCAGGCTGGGGCGTTGGGAGTTCAAGCGGCCGGTTACCGTGGAGGATTGGTGAAAGGTGGTATGCACTCGTCCGCTTGCGGGAAAGATCGCTTCCGGTAAGGTGTCTGCGTAAGTGGATTTCAATTTTGTCGCTGCTCGATAGTCGAGGATTTTGCGGACGATTTCATGTTTGGGGGCTAGCGAGGCTAGTACTTGTTCGTTGGTGGAGTATTGTCCGGTTTTTGTTTTTTTTGGGTTTTCGGCTAGTTGTAGTCGTCCGAACAATACTTGCCCTAGTTGTTTTGGGGAATTGAGATTGAAGGCGGTGCCGGCCATTTCGTAAATGCTTCGTTCTAGCTGTTGCGCTTGTTTGCCGAGTTGTGTGGAAAACTGACGCAGCGTTGCGGAGTCTAGTCGAATTCCTTCGTATTCCATTTCTGCGAGGATGCGGATTAAAGGTTCCTCGATGTCGAAGTAGACGGATTCTTGTTTTGCTTCCTTTAGTTTGGGTTGTAGTGTTTGATAGAGTTGCCAAGTTATGTCTGCGTCTTCGGCTGCATACTCTGTTAGGCGGTCTAGAGATACCGTTGTCATCAGGCGTTGTTCGGTTCCTTTTTGGCCGATTAAGGAGGTAATGGGGATGGGGGAATATCCTAGATAGTGTTCGGCCAGGAAATCCATTCCGTGGCGGAGTTCTGGTTCGATGAGGCAGTGTAGCAACATTGTGTCTAGGATTTTTCCTTGCACGCGCAATCCGTTCCAGAGCAAGACGCCCAAGTCGTATTTCAAGTTGTGGCCTACTTTGTCGATTGCCGGGTTCTCCAGTGCGTCGCGAAAAACCTCTAACGCTGCTGTGTTTATTTCTCCGTCCGCAATGGCTCGTCCCGCTTTGTCGTAGGGAAGGATCGGCACGTAAAAGGCGCGGCGCGCTTCAAACGCAAAGGCCAGTCCGAGAATCTTCGCCTCTTTTGCGTCCAAGCCCGTTGTTTCCGTGTCGAAACAGAAAATCTTTTGATCCGCCAGCCGGGCGGCCAACTCGCGTCGAGCCAATTCTGTTTGGACGCAAACATATTCGTGTTCCACGTTCGCCGCCGTTCGCAAGAGCGCGCCGGGCGGTTGGCTCTTTTCTCCCTTGGTTGCTTTCCAGCCTCGTCCCGCTTTAAACGCCGGTCCAAACAAACGGCGTCCAATGGAGTTGAACTCGAATTCGATGCAAAGCCGTCGCAGCGCATCTTCATCCGGCGGTCTGCTTGCTAAGTCGCTCAATCGGATGGAAATTGGCGCTTTCCGATTAATCGTCGCCAAGCGTTTGGCTAACAGCACCGCTTCGCGATGTTCTTTCAGCGTTTCCCGCATCTTTCCCTTTAACTCTCCCAGATGTTCCAGCAAATTCTCTACACTGCTGTATTGGAGAATTAACTTGCTGGCCGTCTTCTGGCCGATGCCCGGTACTCCTGGGATGTTGTCTGAGGCGTCTCCCCACAAACCCAACACGTCGCGCACTTGATCCGCTCGCTCCACGCCCCAATCCGCCAAAACCTCCGGCAACTTCCAAATCTCTGCTGCGTCGCCTTTTCGACCCGGCTTCAGTAAGAAAGTCGATGGGGAAACCAATTGCGCAAAATCCTTGTCCGGCGTTACCATATAAGTTTCGAATTCTTCCGCTTCTGCTTGTCGAGCCAAAGTCCCCGCAATGTCGTCCGCTTCGTGTCCCGGGCACTTGATTATTGGAATCCGAAATGCTTCGCATAAACGTTCTACCGCCGGCAAGGCCGCTTGCAGGGCTTCGGGCATTGTTTCTCGCTGCGCTTTGTAAGCTGGATACTCTTGATGCCGCGCCGTTGGTTCTGGGGTATCAAAGGCCGCCGCGATATGGCTTGGTCGATGCTTTTCCTGAATTTCCAACAACGTATTTGCAAAGCCAAACAGCGCCGAAGTATTGACTCCCGCCGAAGTCAGAATCGGACGATTCGCGAAGGCAAAGTGAGCCCGATACACCAACGCCATTCCATCCAAAAGAAACAATCGATTCGACATGCCCTCAACTTTACTCCGCCCAGCGTTCTTATCCATAAAGAAACTCCCGCTGAAATGCTCGGTCTTGTTCGTTTTTCCTCTCTTGCCAAAGCCGAACTTTATCTTTGCTCTTCTTTGCCGGAAGTGGGATCCAAACTAGCACTGCACCTTCTTTCAAGCACGGCACAAGCGCATCTGCAACCTTGTCAAAGTCAAATTTGAATGCATTCCCTTGATAACTCCTCATCAAATCATAAGGCGGACTGGTGAGTATAAGATCAACTTTGTTCTTGTATTCGCCCGGCAACACATTCTCGCATGCGTCATTAATCAAGGTATAGTCAGTCTTCAATTCCATCTCACTCGTCTCCGTTTCAATTCGGTTATCAAGTAATCAGCCCACTCTTTGCGCTTTGCTGGTGGCATCTTTCTAATCCTTGCCAATTGTCGAAGGCCCCAGCCAGCCATTTGCGATTTTGTCGCCTTCCCTTTCAATATCAAGTCGACAATTTCCGATTCGGTGAGTTCCTTTTCAACTCGTCTTCTTATTCTCATAGATTTCCTTTCTAACCAATCCTCTTTTTAATCTGTTCAATAATGAACTCTCTATTTCTAATTAGATGCCTGTCAGCTCGAAGTTGGCCACCAAAAGCAAATGTCTCGCGCGCCGGCCAGCTCGAAGTTTGACAAGCACCACTCTGGTTGTCGTGACCACCTTCTCGTCCACTTATTAAAACTCATCTGCACAACAGACTTTGTCTTCTTGACTACCTGCGCAATCAATTCGGGAGTCACTTCCTCGCCTGTGTGAGCAGCTCTCAACCTAGCCCGATGCAAAGCCGAGAACTCTGGCATCTTCTTCCCTACCTTAGCCGCAGCTATCTTGCGCTTATTCTCTTCTGACATCTTCCTGCCTAGATTGGCATCACGCAGCTTTTGTCTTGTTTTTTCTGACATCTTCTTGCCTCGATTTGCTTGCGATATTTTGCGCCTAGTTACCTCGCTGACTGGTTTGCGTTTCTTGCCAATAAGCGCCGCAGATATCTTCTTCCTAGCCTCCTCGGTGTGCTTGATTCCTTTGTGCGCATCTGACAGCCTCTTCCTGTGAGTATCACTCGAGCTGCCATTATAATTGCCTGAATTGATGCAAAACCCGTGCGGCTCAATTGCATTATACCATTCGGTATAGATGGATTCCCACCGCTCTGCTTCTCTGCGCTCGCAGCTAAACAACCGAAAATTAAAGTAGTTAAACACCTCATCAAACGAGTATCCTTCCCGCTCACGCGCGTTCAAATAGCGGTCAAACAAAGGACACGCGCTGTTCCCTTTGCGATGCATGTAGCACCGATGCTTGTCTTGCCTCTGCAACTTGCACCCTATCTTCCACTGGCCAGCACGCTTGCCAACCCTGCAACGATACCCATAAATAATATGCGGCTCTCTCATGTTTTCCTTTCTTTCTAATTGTTTTGACAAAGGCCGAATTGCCCTTGCTATATCTGTAGTCGGAGTTTCGGGCCGAGTGCGTCCCGAAATTTACCTGATCATGAATAATTATATTACCAATCAAAGGATTAGGAAAGGCCGGGAAGGGAGGCGATGAGGGTTTGGAGGTTTCGGCGAAGGGGGGCATAGCCGTAGTATTGCGTGGCGAGGCGGTAGTTGGCGTCGGTGATTTTACGGCGGAAGGCGGCGTCGGTGAGGAGTCGTTGAATTTGGCCGACGACGGATGAGGTGAGAAAGCCGTCCATCATAGTGAGAATGAATCCCTTGGGTTCGATGTCGCGGATGAAGATGGAGTAGCGGTTGATGACGACGGGAACTTTGAAGTAGAAGGCTTCGAGGAGGGCGTTGCCGAAGCCTTCGTAAGTGCTGAGGTAGGTAACGAGGTCTGCATGGGCGTAGGCGTCCCAAAGGGTGTAGGTTTTGCGTCCTTCGTGGTCGGTTTGGCGGGTGTCGGTAATGCAGTCGGCGATGATGCGCAGGTCGACGTTTTCTTCTTTGGCGAGTTCTTGGAGGAGATGTTGGTATTCCATGCCTTCGTCGCCGGCTTCGTGGGTAACGACGAGTTTGCATTTGGGGTTTTTGAGGCGGCCGACAAGGCGGATGGCGGTTTGGATGCCTTTGCGGGGGACGATGCGAGTGGGTTGGAGGATGATAATGTCGTCTTCTTGGAGGCCGACGTCGGTTTTGAAGCCGGCGCAGTATTCGTCCGGCGGGGGCGGTTCTCTTTCGAATTCGAAGGCGTTCGGGACTAGGTCGGAGGAGACGCCTTTGCGAAGGGAGAGTTGTTCTTGGGCTTGTTGGTTGATGACGGCGTGGCGGATGTTGTGGCCGCGATGGGGGAAGGCCATGTCCAGAAAGTCGATGACGGCGTTGACGGCAAAGCGGTCTCGTTCCCAATAAAAGTCGTGGTGATGGGCGATGGCCGGCATTTGAGTTTCGGCCAGGAATTCGGTGAGGGCGACGCCTAGCGGCAGGTGCATGGGGATGGTAAGGACGTTTTGCGGGATGAGCAGTTTGATGGAAAAGCGCTCCACAAACTCGTAGAGAGTTGTTTTGAGATAGGCGGCGAGGTCGTGGATTCTTTGCGTGACCAAGCGGTCGCGATGGGTGACGCCCCATATTCTTTCGTTGATCCATTCGTTTTCCGGGTGGGCGAAGTGCGCTTCGGGAACGCACATGCTGATGGCGGGATGACGGTCGAGTAGACCGGCGTACCAATGGGAAGTGTGTCGGTCTTCCCAGAGAATCTGCGCCCATTTTGCGCTTTCCAAGGACACTCCGTCGTGGCCGGAAAAGCGGGTGGAAACAAAGCCCACGCGATGATTGGTAACCGGGGCGGGATCGAAAGTTGCCATGAGTCGTTCCTAATTTTCCTTTCATCTTTTCATTTTCTTTGAGGTTTGGCAACATTTCCCCTCGTTTCCCGACGGAGGGATTATTTTGAGCATGGTTTTATTCGCAAAGGCACTCGGCGCGTAAGGCGTTTATGGTTGGAGAAGCGAACATGGAGATCGCCTCAATCCTTTCTCAAGCGATCTCTCATCGAGAGGGCGCCAGGCGATTGAAGGATATTTTGTTGGCGAATCTTGTGATGGTCGGCGAAATTCCGGCGGAAACTTGCAAAGAAGAGAAGCGCATTCGCTTTGTTATGGATCGCTTTCGCGAGTGCGGTCTGGACAAAATATCAACCGACGAAGCCAACAATGTTTTGTCCGTTCTGCCCGGCAGGGAAGGCGGGAAGAGCATTTTGATTTGCGCCCACATTGACACTTTGTTCGACGGAACGGTGGATCACAACGTCAAAGTAAGCACCGAAACCGTGGAGGGAGCCGGCATTGCCGACAACAGCCTCGGCGTGGCGGTGCTTTGCACTTTGCCGACGTTGCTGCAAGAGCTGGGAGTTCAATTGGATGCGGATTTGATTTTGATGGGGGCGTCGCAAAGTCTCGGCCGGGGCAATCTGCGAGGCATCGGTTTTTTTCTTGACCATCATCCGGGCGACATCAAGGCGGGAGTTTGCGTTGAAGGGGTGGATTTGGGGCGCTTGAGCTACCAATCCATCGGCATGCTTCGAGGGGAAATTGTTTGTCGCAATGCCAAGGGATCTTCCGAAGGCCATTTTACCGGCGGCGCCATTGGCGCCTTGGCCGAAGTGATTCGTTGGATGGAGAGAATTCCCATTCCGCACCGCCCTCGAACCACCATTAATTTGGGAGCCGTCCACGCCGGCAAGTCCTTTCATCTGCCGGCGATTCGGGGCAGCTTGAAATTTGAGGTTCGAAGCGGGCAAAGCGGCTTTGTGGAGACGCTTCAGAAACGGCTCAAAGAGATTGTGAGCCAGGTTGCATGGGAAAACGACGTCGAATTGGAGTTGCAAGTGATCGCCCGGCGGCGGAATGGAGGAATCGAGTTTGGACACCCGTTGACTGCGGCCACAAGACAAGTGATGGAACGGCTGGAGATCACCCCAGAAGTTCGTCCCAGCGTGGGCGAGCTTTCTTCGCTGATCTCCAAAAATATACCGGGGATCACGTTGGGAATCACCGAGCGAGCGCCCAGCGCCGAATTCCGCGAGGCCGTCCGCATCGAGCCGATGTTCTCCGGCATCGCTCAATTGGTGGCCATGTTGCAAGCGATTGACGGAGGAGTGTGCGATGTCGAAAGCAAGTGATACTTGGTTGAACGCCAATACTTTTCATCATTCCGCCTTTTGGGATTTGTTGAAGTTAATTGAAGAGAAGGAAGAGAAAAATCTCACCATCTCTCTTTGCATCCCCACCTTGAACGAAGCCAACACCATCGGCAAAGAGATCGTCATTTTCAAATCCGAATTGATGACGCGCTATCCCTTGTTAGATGAAATCGCCGTGATTGATTCTGGATCAACCGATGAAACTAGGGACATTGCCGCTTCCTTTGGCGCGGATGTGTACTTGGACGAAGAAATCCTCCCGGAAGAAGGCAACAAACGGGGCAAGGGAGAAAACCTGTGGAAGGCCATCTACCAATTGAAGGGGGACATCATCGTTTATGTGGACGCCGACATTAAAAACATTCATCCCCGGTTTGTCTACGGACTCGTCGGCCCCCTGATCTATAACGAAACCACTCAATACGTGAAGGCGTTCTACGATCGTCCCTTGGCGTTTTCCCAAGGGATTCGACCTTCAGGCGGCGGGCGGGTAACCGAGATTCTGGTGAGGCCTCTGTTCTCCCTGTTTTTCCCCGAACTGTCGGCCGTCATCCAACCTCTTTCCGGCGAATACGCCGTCCGGCGGCAAGTGTTGGAGCGCCTTGCCTTTCCTATCGGCTACGGCGTGGAAACCGCCCACCTCCTGGATATTTACCAGCAGTGGGGAATGGAAGCTTTCGCCCAGACGGACTTGGATCGGCGCGTTCACCATAACCAAACCACCATCGCCTTGGGGCGAATGTCCTTTGGCATCCTGCAAACCTTCCTCGCTCGAATGGAAAAATTCGGGATCATCAAAGACTTGGCGGAAGTCAGCCGCATCTATCGCCACTTCGAAGCCCAAGACAGGAGCTATCGCCTCAACGAAAAGACCATTCAAGAAGAAGAGCGGCCGCCGATGATTGAAGTGGCCGCATATCGAGAGAAGTTTTTGACGGCAACGTAAGCCATTCCCAGCCTGCGATCCGTCGCTTTTCCAAAAACGGTTTGCTGGACGCCGACTATTTTACCCCGCCGAAAAAGCAGAATCCACCTATGCGAATTGCCATCATCCACTACCATTTGCGGCCAAGTGGAGTCACTCGCGTCATCGAAAACACCTTGGCCTCCTTGGCCGAAAAAGAGATGCAAATAGCGGTATTGGCCGAGGAATGCTCCGGACTGGCGCCCAAATGGAAACGGCATTGCATTGCGGTTCCCACTCTCCGCTACCAAATCGGCGAACGAAAAATCCACCCGCGCCAACTGGAAAAAACCCTTCGCGCCGAAGCCGTTCGCAAGTTGGGTAAAGCACCGGACCTTTGGCACGTTCACAATCATCACCTTGGCAAAAACACATCCCTAACCGCCGCCATTGCCTCCTTCGCCCGCGCCGGGGAAAAGCTTTTGTTGCACGTCCACGACTTCCCCGAAGACGGACGAGCGGAAAACTACCAAACATTGCGGGACGACATAGGCGGAGAAGACGCCCTGAGGTCCTGCCTTTACCCGTCCGGAACGCACATCCTCTACGGCACGCTCAACCAAAGAGACTACCAAGTCTTGTCCGCTGCGGGTCTGCCCAAGCGGCAACTTCGTCTGCTACCCAATCCGGTGACGGTGATGAAAGCGATCCCTCCAAAACGCCCCCTGCCGGGGTTGCCGTTTGAATCCCTCATTCTCTATCCCACTCGAGCGATCCGTCGAAAGAATTTAGGCGAACTGCTGCTCTGGGCCGCATTGGCGCCTTCTGGACAAGGCATGGGATGCACATTAGCGCCCGACAACCCGGCCGCAAAACCGCGCTACAACCGCTGGGTCGCGCGCGCGAAGCAATGGTCGCTCCCCGTCGAATTCGAACTCGGATCTCGCCGCAACGTTTCTTTTCAGGAACTAGCGGCAGCGGCGGATCAATGGATCACCACAAGTGTTGCAGAAGGTTTTGGCCTCGCTTTTTTGGAGCCTTGGACTTTTGGCCGCCCCGTCGTTGGCCGAAACCTTCCAGCCGTTACCAGCGACTTTACCGCTACGGGAATGGACTTTTCGCATTTATACGACCAACTGAAAGTTCCGCTTGCTTGGCTGGATGCCAATGCCCTCCGAGAGGAGTTGACGGAGGCAATGCGCCAAGTTTACAAGCGTTACGCTTTGCAACCGGAACCATCCGCCGCCGAACGCGCGCTGGGAAGCATGAGCGATGGCAAGTTTATCGACTTTGGACGGTTGAGCGAAACTCAACAAGAACGCGTCATCGAAAAAGTGCGACAATCCCCTTTATCCGCCCAAGAAATCCATCCAAACCCGCTGGCCTCCGCCTTGCCGCCGGGGCTCGTCCACCGCAATTGCGAAATAGTGCGCCGCCAATTTTCCCTAGAAACATACGGCGAAAAACTAATCGCCTGCTATCAAGACTTGGCCGAAACAACCCCAAGCCGTATCGATTGGGTAAATCCCCGCAAAATCCTCGAACAATTTCTCAACCCAAGCCAGTTTTGCCTTCTCAGAACTTGACTAAAAAGTTCCCGCCAACCGCGCAACCGTTTTCCTGCCTTCTTCGCGTCAAGCAATGGAAAGGCCGCGCTGGCAAACTAATCGCTCCATTCGTTTTTCTATAATACGACAATAGTCTGAATTGAGCTCGAATCCCACCGCCCGCCTTCCGTTCTTTACAGCGGCCTCTATCGTCGTGCCACTTCCCGCAAACGGGTCTAATACCAGTCCGCCTTCCGGGGCGGATGATTTAATCATTCTTTCTATCAACGGCCGTGGTTTTTGCGTGGGATGGTTTTTCCTTTCAGCATGCATTTGATGCAATCTAGATATTGACCAGACGTCTTTTGGATTGCGCCCCACTTCCAGCCACTTTTTCCCAACAAAAATGGATCGTGTTCTGGCTTTTTTCGTTTCCGGATCGTAGGGAATGCGCACGGAATCCAGATCGAAATAGTAGTTTTTCTGTTTTGCAAAGAATCCGATATTATCGTGGACCGAACTAAACTTGCGAGTAGTTCCTCCCATACTGGGAACTTTTCGATCCCATATAATTTCATTAATCATTAGCAAGTGTTTTTTCACGAAAGAAAAGATTTCTGGGGAGTATTGCCAAGTGGCAAATAAGTAAAACGAACCGGTCGGTTTCATTTTGGGAATTACCTTTTGTATCCACTTCTCGGTCCATTTCAAAAAATCGCTGCTCTTCATTTGATCTGAATTGTTGCCGTAATCCTTGCCCAAGCAATAAGGCGGGTCGGCGACAACCAAATCGACGCTCGCGTCCGGCACGCGACGCAAACCAACCAAACAATCTTCATTGTATAATTGGAACATTATCCTAAAGCGATGCTTGTTGAGTTGTCTTTTAATAGCTGCAAAAATTCCTCCCGGGAACGATAAGTGGGATCCTCTTTGTAATATGCTTGCAGTTTATCATTGCGAAGGTTAACATAGATAGGAAGAAATTGAGGGCTAAAAACATGAAGAGAATCTTTGGCAAAGGATATCAGGGTGTTTTGAAAAGTAAATCCAAAGACAGCGTAAGTCAAGCGGTATTCGGAATTGGTTGCGTATTGCATGTAAAGTTTTTCCACGGCGGCAATGTCGTTCTTGTTCGCTCTTCCTTTTGCGTTGGTTATTTTAATATTCACATAGAGTGGTTTATTATTCCTTTGAATTATACAATCGTGTAAACAAGTATCCGGCAAGTCAATATTCACATTTTGCAGGCTCAGTGACTTTGCATGATATTATGTTATTTGGCGGCGGGCGATGGGCATTCGGCGGCCGAGTCCGAAGGCTTTGCTGGTTACTTTTAGGCCGGGGGCGGCTTGTCGACGTTTGTATTCGTTGCGTTCGATCAAATGGACGACTTTTTGCACGGCGGCTTTGGGCAAGCCGGAGGCGATGATCTCGGCGGGGGTTTTAAGATCCACGACGTAGGCTTCCAGGATGGCGTCGAGAGTATCGTAATTGGGCAAGGAGTCTTGGTCTTTCTGATGGGGACGCAATTCGGCGGAAGGTGGTTTTTGCAAGGTGTTGGCGGGGACGATGATTTTGTTCCGATTGATCCAGCGGGCGAGACGATAGACAAGGGTTTTGGGGACGTCGCTCAAGACCGCCAGGCCGCCGCACATATCGCCGTAAAGTGTGCAGTAGCCGACTGCCAACTCGCTTTTGTTTCCGGTTGACAGCAACAAGGATCCAAATTTGTTGGAGATGCCCATGAGGAACAATCCGCGCAGGCGGGCTTGAATGTTTTCTTCGGCGGCGTCTTCCGGGGCGTTTTGGAAAACGGGGGCGAGGGATTGTCGAACGGTTTCGAAGGCAGTTTCGATGGGCAGGACGTTGTATTCGATTCCCAAATTGGCGGCGAGTTGGGCGGCGTCTTCGAGGCTTTCCGGCGAGGAATATCGAGAGGGCATGGCAATGCCGCGAACGTTTTCTTTGCCTAAGGCAATGGCGGCGAGAGCGGCCGTGACTGCGGAGTCGATTCCTCCGCTGAGACCGATGAGTGCAGAGTGAAAGCCGCATTTGCCGAGATAGTCTCTGATGCCCAGCACAAGTGCTTGGTGGAGTTTTTCTTCGTCCGGGGATTCCTTCCATTCAAGCGTGGGAGAGTTGCCAATTTCCACGATACGAAAGTCTTCCGAGAAAGAATTGGCCTGACAGAGGAGAGATCCGTTGCTTTTGAGCGCAAGGCTGTTGCCGTCGAAGATAAGTTCGTCGTTGCCGCCGACGAGGTTGCAGTAAATGAGATGCGATTGTCGACCTCGGAGCAAGGCGCGGAACAGGTCAAGTCGCAGCTTGAGTTTGCCGAAATGCCAAGGCGATGCGGCGATGTTGATGAGGATGTTGCAGGGGGCTTCAAGCAGGGGTTCAACGGGATTCTGAAAATAACGACGGCGCGGCCAAAAGGCGGCGTCATTCCATGCGTCCTCACAAATGGTCAGGCCGAGTGTGCGTCCCCGGAAAAGAATCGGCGCGTTTTCGTTGGCTGGTTCAAAGTAGCGGTCTTCGTCAAAGACGTCGTAGGAAGGCAACAAGGTTTTGTAGCGGATGGCGATTTGCCTGCCTTGATGGAGCAGAGCGGCGGCGTTGCGAAGGGGGCGTCCCGCGCTGTGGGGACGGCTTTCGACGTAACCCAGAATCAACGCGGCGTCTTGAGTTTCTTTGGTAATGCGGTGAAGTGCCTCCAAATTCTCCCGGATGAATTGAGGATTTAAGAGAAGATCTCTTGGCGGATAACCGACGATGGCAAGTTCTGGGACGACGACAATATCGACTTTTTCGGCCAATCCTCTTTGGTAGGCGGCCAGGATTTTGGCTTCGTTGCCGCGGATGTCTCCCACGGTGGTATTGATTTGGGCGATGGCAATCCGCAATGGCGTTTGCGCGGTGTTTGTGCCGGGGGTCATTGGCCGAAGAAAATCTTGCGCAACGGCCCTTTTTCGGTGGAGAGGACGGTTCCAATGCCGACGCGATGGTTTTTGAACCAGCCTTGATTGACTTCCAACACGTATTGCACTTGGTCGGTTGAGGCGACGATGGGGGTTTCATCCAAGGGTTTCATGTCGTGGATTTCCAGGATTGCGCCATCGCTTCCAATGTAAGCGCAGGAAAGAGGGAGAATCGTGTTTCGCATATAAAACGAAGCGCGGCGCGGGCGGGAGAAAACAAAGAGCATGGCTTCGTTTTCGGCCATTTTTGTGCGGTGCATCATTCCGGTGGCAATTTCCGATGCCGAACGAGCGACTTCGGCTTTTAATTCGTTGGCGCCCAACCAAAGCCGAATGACGGGGAGTTTGGGTTGGGCTTGACCTGAGTATGTCGGGTTCGAAAGGAGGAAGGAATCTGGATTGGCCGGCTCAGAAGACGAAGGTCGATCCGGCTTGCAAGCGGCGGCCGGCAGC
The DNA here is from genome assembly GCA_965203425.1 of Limisphaerales bacterium. GTDB lineage: Bacteria > Verrucomicrobiota > Verrucomicrobiia > Limisphaerales > AAA164-E04 > UBA2970. Next base: position 3,943,845 of record OZ241891.1, read on the forward strand.
AGGCTTGCCGCCAAGAGACTCCAAAGCCATTTTTTCTTCATTGCCTAGTTTTCGTTTCCCTTTTCAATTCAAAGATTGTCTTTCCGTGTTGGCGACAACCAAAGCAAGCCTTCCGCCGACCCCGAGGCTTTTCGTTTCAAATCATTTCTCAAACAGCCAGCGGAGACTTACGTGGTTGCGGTTTACATTTCACTTTCTGCTAGAACGGCGTCCAGCCTTTCCTTCAAATGCTTGGCTCGATCTTCTAACTCTTCGATTTCGGTATCAGTCATTTTATTCATGGATAGGCAGGCTGTTTTGATTTAGCGATATGCAATACAAGAAATAAGTAAGAAAATAATTAAAATCACAGAAAAACACCACACTAGATGACCCTTAGCCTTGGAGTCGTCGCCGATACTCCACACTCTGCAGGCAAATCTTTCACTCATCCTCTTCTCCCATCATTCTGCATTACAAGAATTAAGGATCCCAACTATTGTGAGTATTATCATAAACGCAAAAAAAGGCAGCCGATTACGTGCGATTCGGTCCGCGATTCGGTCCGCTCCTGTTCTTCCCGCTCCCTTTGAAGCCGCTCCTGCTCTTCCCGCTCCCTTTCAATCCGCTCCTGTTCGATTTCTCTTTCAATCCGCTCCTGCTCTTCCCGCTCCCTTTGAAGCCGCTCTTGTTCTTCCCGCTCCCTTTGAAGCCGCTCTTGACGCTCTTGTTCTTGCCGTTCCTCTTCAAGCCGGGCCGCTTCTTCTTTTTCGGCGATTTCTTGCAGGGTGTTAGGGAATTCAGCCAAGAATTTGGATCTAATATCTCGCCAAATATCCCACGGCGAAGCGCGGCAGATCCATTTTCTATCCAGTTTTGGAGTATCCAACTTAGTCGGGAGGCTATCCGAATCCCCTTTTAGCCATTGAATAAGGGGAGAATCCAAGTCGGCTTTTTCGAAAGCCTCGCGGATAATCTTAAGGATAGTCTTCCAGTCGAAGGGTCGTTCAAAACCAGATGCGTTTAGCTGGTTTCCCCACCATTTCTGCGGGTCGTAAAAATTCTTGGTGTTTTCCAATTTCGTCCAGTCGTTCAACACCGATTTGATTTCGTCTGGGTCGGGTTCTTTGACGGTTAGGTTTAGGGATTTATTGGCGTGCGCCACGAATGACTTCGCTATCAGCGTTTTGAGTTCTTGGAAGTTGTATTCTTTGTCTTTTTCAAGGATGGATTGTTCCAGCCCGAACTCGATGACGTCTTGGATGAGTTCATTGTCCAAGTCGCCTTGGATGTGCAATCTGCTCCGCCTGATTGGCGGTCTATTCCGGCTCGGCGTTGGCGAAGGAAAGAGCAAACCGTTTCCCGTGCCTTCGGGTTTCAAGTTCCAGCCGTTTTCGATGGAGTTCTTTCTTTGGATATGCTCGCCTTCTCGTTCGGCGCATTCTTGGGCTGTGCCGGTAAAGTGTTCAAGTTCTTCGTAGCGCAACACATCGTCAAAGTCGCGGTTGCCGTAGATGATTTCGTGTTTGACGAAAGCGTTGAACTTTGGCGCGCCGCTTTCTCCGGAGCGGTGTTCTTGGTCTCGTTGTTCGGCTCGGCTTTGAAGCGTTTTGCCGACATAGCATCGGCGCGGGTGATCCAATTCGAAGTATGCGTAAATCAAGTAATCCTCAACCGCGTCTTCTGTGGTCATTTCAAGTCAAAAGATGGCGACACCCCGCTGATCAGGGAAGAATTTAGCGGAGGCGAATGGCGTTTCCGTTGCGGATGGAGTCGTAGATGGCTTCGATGACTTTTAGGTCTCGAAGTCCCTCTTCTCCCGATGCACGGGACGGACGATTGTTTTGAACGCATAAGGCGAAGTCGTCTATTTCGGCGGCAAACTGATCTGTTTCCGGGAAGGCAATGGCTTCGCCTCGGCTGGTTGTTCCGGTGATGCCGTTGTAGCTGTAGCCGGGGTTGAGGCCGAACCAGCCTTTGTCGCCGTAGGCGGTGAAGCGGTTGATTCCGTTGAAGGCGTAAGTCGTGCTGCAATAGGCGTTGATTCCGTTTGGGAACTTCATCGACCAAGTGACGGACTCGTCCACTTCTTTGAATTTGACGGGATCGGTTTTGGTTTCGGTGGCGGAAATTTCTATTGGCTCTTCGCCGGCTAGGTAGCGGCAGGCTTGGACGGCGTAAATGCCAACGTCCATCAAGGCGCCGCCTCCGGCGTATGTTCTCTTCAGTCGCCACTGGTTGGGATCGCCGATTTTGAAGCCAAAGCCGGCCTCGATCATTTTGATCTTTCCGAAGGTTTCTTTACGAGCAAATTGAATGCACTGAAGGTGGTGCGGTTCAAACTGGCAGCGGTAGCCGATGGCCAATTTTCGCTCGGCTTGGGCGCAGGCCGCTATCATGGCTTCGCAGTCTTCGGTGGAGTTGGCCATCGGTTTTTCGCAGAGAACGTGTTTGCCGAGCTGCGCCGCCCGAATGGTGTATTCAGCGTGCATGGAGTTGGGAAGCGCAATGTAGACTGCGTCGATTTCGGGATTCTCCGCAATGCGGTCGTAGGTTTCGTAAGAATAGCAGTTGTTCGCCGGCAGATTGTATTCTTCCCGCCACCGCTGGATTTTGGACGGGGTGCCGCTCACAACGCCGGCCAGTCGGCAATGCTTTGTTTTGGCTAAAGCGGGGGCGATTTGGTTGGCGGCCAATCTTCCCAAACCAACGAGCGCAAAACCGAGTTTCTTTTCAGCGGGAGGCTCCGCAACGTTGTCGGCAAAAGAAGGAGGCCGGGAAAGAGCCATCGCCGCGCCGATGCCGGCGGCAGATGCGAGAAACTGCCGGCGAGATCTTGCCGACGTGGGAATCTGTTTGGAAATCTCGTTCATGGTTTTCTATCGGGTTGGAGAATAATCCGTCGGGTTCAAAAAGAGAGAGCGGACTCCGTTGCGCACGGTGAGACTGCCGCCGGCGTTTTCTTCTGATGCTTTTTTGGCGGAGATCCACTGCGGATCCTTGAGGAAAGAAGCGAAGGAATCCTTCGCGGCTTGACGGCTTTTGTGCGCTAAAAGGTAAAGAAGGGTGGTTTTCGAGTTGGGTTGGTCGTCCGTCAGTTTGAAGTAGGCAAAATTAGTCATGCCGTGTTTGGCAAAGAGCGCGAGCGTGTGATCTCGAAAACGGGCATGAAGATTGTCCAGTTTGCCTTTTGCGGCGGTGTAGGTGCGGAGTTCAAACACGCGTGGAGACGAAGCAACGGCGGGACGAACTGGCGGAGAATAATCGGTTGGCGCAAGAAAAAGGCTTTCCACTTTTTTGACAAGGCGTCCGTTCACAATGGACTCGCTATACGCTTTTTTCCACTCAGCGTCTTCAAAAAATTTCTTCCAAGCGCGATCACGGGCTTGGCGATTGGAATAGCTCAGCAAGTAAATGAGTTGATGATTGGCGTTCTCTTGCGGCGTCCAGTAGCCGATGTTGACCATGCCATGTTTCTCAAAGAGTTTTATTGTATGGTTGCGGAAGCGGTTGTGCAACGCCTCCAACTTCCCTTCGTGAGCCGTGTAAGTTCGGAGTTCATAGCAGGTCGGCTCCTCAGAGGCAAGAGATGCGGCTTCGACGGCCAATAGAAAGACTCCCCAAATAGCAAAAATTTTGTGTTTCATTATTTTGATCTGTTTGCGTCAGCAGGAATTGAATCAGCGCAAATATCACCGGAAACGGAAGCCAAAGTCAAAGAAAAAACCGAGCCTCGTTTTTGGTCTGGATTTTTGGGTTTTTGCCATTGCCTTTTCCGCTTTGTAAAAATTCGTTGTAAAAAAGGAAGAAAATCAGCTGGCCGACGGGTTGAAGAGGTGCAATTCGACGTGAAATCCATCGGCAGTATTTTGCGCTTTGGGTCTATCTTCGGGGCAGGCGAGAGCGCTTTTTGTTTTTGCCCAATCGTTCCGCTTCAAAGTCTTCCTCCATTTCCCGAATGCCGTCGATGTCATCCCGCTCTTGCGAGGCCACAAGAGCGGCTTCTTCCGGGGTTTCCAGCACCTTTGCACGAAGCAGGATGATCATCTCCGTGCGTTTGCTTTCGTTGGTTTTGCTACGAAACAGACCGCCCAAGAGAGGAATGTCCTTCAATAGAGGCACGCCGGATCGGGACTTTTCTTTTGTCTGGCGGATGTAGCCGCCCAGCATAATGGTGTCGCCGTCCCGAACCGAAAGAATGGCCTGGGCTTCTCTTTGGCCTACGGTGGGGGTGGGATTGTTGTTGATAAGGACGTCCTGCCCGCGGTCGTTCGCGGTTTGGGTAATTTCCATTACGATGTATCCCTCCGGCGTGACATAGGGAGTCACGAAAAGCCGAATGCCGATGTCCAAATATTCCACGGAGTTGTACGTTGTTCCGGTGGTATAGCCGGCAGTATAGCCACCGGAGGCAAAGGGAACTCGCTGGCCTAAAGAAAACAGGCCGGGCACGGCGTGCGAGGTTTGGATGCGCGGGCGGGAAATCACGCGGACAGAAGTGTCCGTGGCGATGGCGCTCACCGCAGCTTGCAAAGTGTCGTTGTATTTTCCGAAGTAGTTAAAACCTCCGGGAAGGGCGTTGGTCAGGGCGCCCGCTAGAAAGTTGTTGCCGACATCCAAGCCGACCTTAGTGGAGGGGTTGGGATTGCTGACGGCTCCGCCAAAGTTCCATTTCCCGCTGGTTTCCGGCTGTTGCGCGAGGCTGACGCCCAAGTTTAGACCGTCGTTGAGGTTGATTTCCATGATGACGGCTTCGATCAATACTTGGGCTAGGAGCCTGTCTACTTTGCTGACCATGTTGGTGATTAACGTCAAGTCTTGTTGGTTGGCGAAGATGAGCAAAGAGTTGGAGCGATAGTCAGGCACAATTTTGGCTTGGCTCAGCAAAACCACTTCCTCTTCTTCGGAAGCTTTGGCGACGATTTTTTGCAAGCGATCTTGAAGATTTCTTTGGTTGGAGGCGGTTGTGCTGGAGGCTTGAAAGGGGCGATATCCGCCGACACCGCTGCGGTAGTTTCTGCTGTTGTATCCACTCCCGTAACCGCCGCCAAAACCGCCAAAACCGCCGCCGAATCCTGTCCCAAAACCTCTCGCGCCCAAGGCGCCTTGATTGGGAGAAGTTGGCGCGGCGGCCGGATCGGCGGCCGGCGAACCAGAAATCAAACTGTCCATCGTGTTGTAGAGATCCGCCACCTTGCTATAGCGAATGGGAATCACTTCCAGCGAGTAATTAAATTCGGGCACGACGTCGATGGATTCCAGCACTTCCAGCATTTGTTTCATGGAGGCGGCGTCGCTGTGAATCCAAAGCGTTTGGCTGGAGTCAATGGGGATCAATCCATCCGGGGTTCTGGTGAGCGATTTCAAAACTTCGACGGCTTCGCTGGGTTTAACTTGGTTCAGCTTGACGGATCGAGTGATGAATTCGCCGGATTCGGGCAACAAGTTTGGATCCGCGGCGCGGTTGATTTGCGGCGCGTGTTGCGCGGCTTCTTCCGCGGGAACGGCTTTGACAAATTTTTCTCCCATAGGGACGAGGATGATGCCGCTGAGTGCCAGGCTGGAGGTGATGGCTTCTACGGCTTCGGCGCGGCTCAATTCGACGGATCCGCTAATCAGGTTGACCGTTCCTTCGACGCTCGGGGCGTACAAAACCATTTTGCCGGTGAGTTCCGTGAACATTTCAAAAATCGGCTCAATCGGCGAGTTAGGAAAGTTGAAAGTGTGCGGGACGGCTTCCGTTGCGGGATCCGTTTCCTCTGCTGGGACAATCCGCAAGCCCGGATATTGGGCGGAAGGAAAGGTAATCTGTCCCACGATGGCGTTGTTAGCCGTGGAAGGTTGATTTGCGGCGCTTGTTGCGGCGTTGCCGCTTGGCGTTGTCGGCTGGGAGGGCGTTGTGGGAAGGGTATTCTGCGGAACTGCCGGCGGCGTTCCGGCGTCGAAAGAGGGAGGGAACTGCGCTGGTTCGGCGGTTTTGTCTTGCGGTTGGGGCGAGGCTTTGGCCGGCGGAGAGCCGGCGGGCGCCGACAAGGTTTCTTCTTGCTCTTGCTGTTCCAGCATTTGCCGGAGCAGTTTTTGCATCAGCGCGTTGCGATCCGAAGAAGTTGGCGGCGGGGAGGGTTGGGCGTTGTCCGCGCTTTGGAGAGTCCCTGCCGTCAAGACGATGCAGACTGTCCAAAGGGTCCAAGTTCGATTGTGAAGTGTGGCAAGCGGTCTCATTCGTTTTATTGAGTTGGTTTGTTTTTGAGAGAGGCGGTCGCAAGTTGGTCGGGTGCGCTCTTTTTCCTTATTGCTTTCGTTGAACACTTGAATTTCTGGAAGGTTGCGGTTGGTAGTTGGCGACAAGAGTGATTTTGCAATTGAGTTGGTGACCTGCGGATTCGAGTTGGAGTCGTCCGACGTGGATCATCAAGTCTTCGTCGCTGCCAATGGCGACGAGAAAGTCTCTCAGCTGTTTGTAGTTCGCGCTGACGTTTAGGCTATATGTTTCCTGCTCAAAGAATTTTTCCTTTGGCTGGCCGAGATTCCCGGATTGACGGTTGCGTTGAAGGGCGGTGACGGGCAGCTTGCTTTCTTTTAGCTTCTCTTGAATGAGTTCAAACAATTCACTGGATCGTTCTTCGGGGAGGACTTTCATGCCGGATTTATCCAGTTTCTCGAGCTGTTTTTCTAGGCCGACGCGTTTGTTCAGTACGGTTTGATAGATGCGGAGTTTTTGTTGGGCGCTTTCTTGTCGGGCGCGGACTTCCCCCCATTCGCGGAATTTTGGCACGACGAACATCAGGTTGACCACGAAGAAAATCCCCAGAAAAACGCCGACGATGAGGCGCCTCTCGAAGGCGTTCAAATTGTAGCGGTCAAAGATTGAATTCATTAGAGTCCGGTTCGTTCGAGTTCGCACTCAAAGTTCCATCTAAAGTTTCCGGTGGCGTTGCGTCCGGGGGAACTTCTGGTGTTTGGGGCGCTGACGGAGCGGAAGAGATTCGCTTCGCCCGATTGAGCGTTTACCAAAGCGCGGTGATACTCGGCGACTTTGTCGCTGTCAGTTGCAGGCACCGTGCCGTGGATTGTCAGCGTCTTCCCTGTAAAGTTGAAGTCGGCAAGAGTCAACTCGGCTGGAAGCGCTTTAGAAACTTCGAGCAAACATTCTAGGGCGGAAAATTTGAGGTCCATTTGCTCTTGCAACACTTCTACTTTGGCTTGCAGCTTGAGAACGTTTGTGTATGCGAGCGCGGTGGTTCGTACTTCCGCTTGCAGGTTGTCGCTTTCCCGCCGTGTCCACTCCAGGACGGCAAGGTAGACGATGACGACGAAAACATAAAGCAGAATGCCGGCGGCAATTCCCTTCATCCACATTCGGTCGGTGTGCTGTCGCCGATAACGGGTTCGGCTGGTTTCCGGCAGGAGGTCAGCTTGCGATTCTCCTCGAACAGCGCGTTGGGCGCTCAATATCGCTAATTCTTGCGGCGGCGGCGCGACTTGTGCTTGCGTGGGACTTGCCGGCCAAAGTTGCATCGCGTCGCTCCATCGACCGTCACATTCGATTTGGTAGCGGATCTTTGCGGGTGGGAGACGGCTTAACCATCCTTCCATTTCTCCCGTCCAAGCGGTTCGTTCGAGTTGTTTGGCGAGGCTTTTCCGGCCTTCTTCGGTGTCCGGCAGACGGGCAACGGCCGCATGTCGGAGGGTTTGGTTGAGAATCCAAGCGCATAGAGCGACAACGCTTTCTCCCTGTTTTCCGAGACGAATCCAAAGTTGATCCGCGTTGAGGTCCAACGTGAGTAGTTCGTGGCACCAGGGAACTTCAAGGCGGTCCGGTTGATATCCTGCGTTTTCGAGTTTCTCCAAATGAGTTTCGACGGCGGCGGATTCGGCAATGATTACCAGAGCCGTGATTTGTCCTTCTTCGGCGGAGGGAATGGTTTCGTAACTCCAGACAATTTGGCCGACGGGAAGGGGCGACACTTTTTCTAGTTGAAATTCGAGCATTTGGCGGAGTTCCGCCGCTTCGCATTCGGGCATTTGAAGGGTTCGCAGGAAGGTCTGATTCTCCGGCAGCCAAGCGATGTTGAGTTTGGGTTGAATTAGGTTTCGCCAAGTTTTGTGGACGGATTTCTGGGGGAGGCGTTTGCCTTCGGTTTCGGTAATTTCGAACTTGAGGGCAAAGCGACGTTCTGAGGCATGAAACTGCCACAGATGGATGGCGGATTCTCCGGCCTGTACGACGTTGCATTCGTGCCATTTTTTCTTGCGCTTGCTCATATTCCAGAGGTCAACGGCCGGTGATTCGTTGTCGATCTTTTTAGTTTCATAAGGTTTTTTCTCTTACATGCAGGGAAAATCAAGATTCCTCCATCAGGGCGGCCAGATGCTCTTCTGACTGCGTGACGCGAAGGACTTCTTCGACGGTTGTGATGCCGTCTTTCACCTTTTGCCAGCCGTCGACTCGGAGAGTGCGCATGCCCATTTCGATGGCGTGCTGCGAGATGGTGGAAGCGGCGGCTCGGTTGAGAATGAGCGGGCGAACGGATTCGTTCATAAGCAGAAGTTCGTAAATGGCTAAGCGGCCTTGATAGCCCAGTTGCCGGCACTCCTCGCATCCGACGCCGTGATAGAAGGTTGTTCCGTCAATTTCCGATTCCGGGAAGCCAATCTTGGCCAGATAGTCCGGCTCTATCTTCTGTTCTGTCTGGCAGTGCGGGCAAATTTTGCGGACGAGACGCTGCGCCATCACGGCTTCCACCGAAGAGGCGACCAGAAACGGCTCAATGCCCATATCGATGAGACGGGTAAAAGCGCTAGGAGCGTCGTTCGTGTGAAGCGTGCTAAACACCAAATGCCCGGTCAGCGAGGCGCGGATCGCGATTTCCGCCGTTTCCATGTCGCGAATTTCCCCAACCATCACGACGTTCGGATCTTGCCTCAAAATGTGCCGCAACCCCATGGCGAAAGTCAACCCGATGTCCGAACGAACCGCAATTTGATTGATTCCCTTCAGCTCATATTCGACAGGCTCCTCAATGGTGATGATCCGTTTTTGCACCGAGTTAATGGAACTGAGAAACGCGTACAAGGAAGTCGACTTTCCTGAACCAGTCGGCCCTGTAACCAACATGATTCCATGAGGCTTGACGATAATCTCTCGAATCTGCTCTTCGTCTTTGGGTTGGAATCCGAGCTTGTCCAAACTCAAAAAGATTTTGCCGCGGGTCAAAAGACGAAGCGAAACGCTTTCCCCGTAAACCGTCGGCACGGTGGAAACCCGGATGTCCAACTCCTCGCCTTTGATGCGTACGTTGATGCGGCCGTCTTGCGGAAGCCGCTTTTCGGCAATGTCCATGCCGCTCATCACCTTGACGCGGGAGATGAGCGCCGCCTGAAATTTTTTCAACTGCGGAGGCATAGGCGCCTGATGCAAAATGCCGTCCACGCGGTAGCGAATGCGCAGGTCGTCCTCTCCCGGCTCGAAGTGAATATCCGTCGCGCGGTCTTGAAAAGCCTCCCAAATAATTTGGTTGACGAACTTAATTACGCTGGCCTCCTGATCCCCTTCGGTAATCTCCTTGTCCTCGCCGAACAACAAATCCATCGGCTCGTCGTCGTCTTCCAGTTCATCCAGAGTCTCCGCCCCAACCCCATAGTACTTCTTCAGCGACTTTTCGATTTCCGCCTTTGGAGAAAGCGCAAACTCCACCGCGCCTCCGGCATCGTACTGAACGGCCCCCAACAAACCCGAATCAAACGGATTGCTCACCGCAACTTGAAGCCGCCCGTCGTTTTGCCGGACGGGAATTGCGGCGTATTGAAAGGCCACTTTGGTGGAAATTCGTTTGCGCACCTCCGCCGGCACGTTCACGCTCCGAAGATCGATAAAAGGCCAGCCCAAAGTTTTAGCCAGCGTTTGCAGAAACCGCTCTTCCGACAACCCCCGCTCGCGGCTGAAAAACCCCAAAAGCGACTCCTCCGCCCCGTTGTCGGCAGCGACGCGCCACCGCCTGCTCCACTCGTCAAACTGATCCGCATCGACCAATTCCGCTTCCGCAAGCAAATTTTTAATGGAAGTCATTCGATTTTCCGTATCCAAACCCAACTTGCCAATAAAACGCCAAAAGCCAGAGAAAGTTGCGGAACAAGCCAAAAGAACAGCCGCCGCGCCAAAACAATCCGACGACAATCGCAATCAATGCTCTCGCCTTCCGCGTTCAATAGCGCGCCTGATTTTGCCTTGCAATCGGCCGGCCATCGCCAATAATGCAACCTCTTTGCGCCCAAACTTTGGAAACAAACTCTAGAAAAAAATGGCAATCACGGAAAAATATCGGCGCATTGAACTCAATGCCGACGAAGCCCTGGACGCCAACGCCGACGCCGCCATTGCCGCGCTGAACCGCTGTTTTGATCCGGAAGATTTCTTTGTCACCCGAACCGACAACTCATTGGAAATCTGGCTGAGGCAGGTTGACCTAAACGCCTTATCCGCCGCCATTCACGCAACGCTTGCAGAATACAAAAGCGCCGGAAGCCTTAGCCCCCTCTCCAAACCGCTAGCCAAAATCCTGCCCGCCGTGGAAAGCATCAAAAGCTATGGATTCAACGGCAACAAACGTCTCTACGTCGGCTACAACAAAGAGCGCAAAGTGGCCGACCGCAAACAGAAGGAACAGCGCCGAGGCAAACACTACTACGCCAACGACCACAAGTTTCCTCAGCGGGACAATGCGTTGCCCCAATTGTTCCTTGACCAAATAGTATGCGGAGATAGCGAAGCTGTTCTCAAACAGCTACCGGACAACTGCACCGATTTAGTATTCACCTCGCCTCCTTACAACTTTGGGTTGGGCTACCAAAGCGACGATAACAACGTCGACGCAACCGACTGGGAATCCTACTTCGACAAATTGTTTTGTGTATTTGATCAATGCGTTCGGGTGCTAAAATATGGCGGCCGCATTATCGTCAACGTGCAACCTCTCTTTTCCGATTACATCCCCAGCCACCATATCATTTCCAACTACTTCATGGAAAAACGGCTTATATGGAAAGGAGAAATCCTCTGGGAAAAGAACAACTATAACTGCAAGTACACGGCTTGGGGCAGTTGGAAAAGTCCTTCCAGTCCCTACTTGAAATACACTTGGGAGTTCTTAGAAATCTTTTGCAAAGGAGACTTGAAAAAATACGGCAAACCGACCAATGCCGACATAGACTCTGAATCGTTTAAGAAATGGATAATGGCCAAGTGGTCCATTGCCCCGGAACGGCGGATGAAAGAGTTTGACCATCCCGCAATGTTCCCGGAAGAACTAGCGCGACGAGTATTGTTGCTGTTTAGCTTCCGCGGCGACATTGTGCTTGATCCCTTTGCCGGCGTGGGAACCACTTGCGTAGCGGCCCAGCGCAACAGCCGGCATTTCTTAGGAATAGACATTGCGCCGGAATACTGCGCCACCGCGCAGAGCAGATTGGCGAATACCCAACTTTTAGTGCTGTAAAAATGGCAATACCAAACATGCCGGCAACTCGAGAAGAACTCATTCGCTCTTACAATTTGCTAGTGGACGGCATTGAAGACGAAGCGATGGACGATGAGGAACGCGCTTACGGAGGCATCATCCGCGCGGCCAAAGGCAAATTAGTGGAGAGCCTAACGCCGCATATAATACAATTAGCATGGCAAGAGGCCGGCGGTTCACTTGATCGGCTGTCGTTTGGCGATGTAAAAACCTACAAAGTGCCTGTTCAACCCGACTATGTTGAACGTCTGCCGGATGAAATTAGAGATTATGTCAACGCGCGAAGAGACAAGCACTTTTACCGAGCAAAGGTGGACAGACATGTTTTTATAGATAGGATGTTCATCATGGGAATAGAATGTAAATCCTTTACAGAAAATGCGATGTTAAAACGCATTTTAGTGGATTTTCGATTATTGAAGTCTCCGCATCCTAATTTAGTTTGTTGCAGTTGGAAAGCCAACTTGGAGGCAGTTATTCTCAGCCTTTAGTGAACCCGCAAACCGGCAGTCCCAGCACGCATACGCTGATGTCGTATTTTCCAGAAGTTCATTTAAACATCATCACTTTGTTGCAAGGCGAACGTAAAATTGATCAGCCTATACACAAAACGGCGTATTTCAAAGAACTTAGTCGCGAATCTTTGGATTATGCCGTTCGTAAATTCTCAGGATTGATAGAGGCGCTTGTATAGATTGGTGGGGATTGCTAACCGAACTCTGTGGCAGAAAAATTATTGTTTGGTTGTTCTAGTTACGATCCAGTTCCGCATCTTTCAAGTCTTCGGCGTAAGGTGGCGTCCATCGGCTTAAAGAAGGAATAGAATAAAGGAGACGGATTGCCCAAGGAGTAAATACGAAGAGGCCGATTGCTCCCCACCACCAGCCGGCGAAGAATTCTTCAATGGTGATGAATTGTCCCGCATCAGCGGCGTGGAGTTCCGCCGCCATCACGAGTAACACGATCAGATTATTGGCGGCGTGGGCGAGCATCGGAACGATCAGGGAACGGAATCGGATATACATGGCGCACATAGCCAGGGAGAAGACAAAGGATCCGAGGATGTCGCCATGCCCTATCGCAAAAAGGATGGAAACGCAAATAGCGGATCGTCCCGGACCCCATTTGCGTCGCCATCGGGTGAAGAGAAAACCTCGAAAGACAATCTCCTCGCAAACGGGAGCAAAAACAACCAAGTCCAAAGCAATCAGGCCGTTAATCAGCGATTGATGGCTTCCTTCCGAAACAAGTTGGAGAAAGTCATCGTTGAGGATGCCTTCGACATATTCGGGCACAACCGTCGAAAGGCAACCAAAATAGATGTAAGCGAAGAAAATTCCGCCGCCGACAAGGGGCAATCCTGATTCGAGGCCGTAAAGGAGTTCGGAAGGTTTTGGCAATTTTCCGATTAAACGGCACCATCGAATGCCCAAGGGGATGGAAAAAATCGCCGCTGAAAGCGGCATCGCAAGTGAGATAACGGTAGCCACAAGGATCATTGCGAGTTTTTCATCTGCGCCCTGAACGTCGAATCCCTCGTTGCGCAGGAAAATCATGATGAAAACAACCGAGCCGATGGCCAAGGCAAAATAGGCAAGGATCATGAATCGCGCTCGGAATCGATCAAAAGGATGGGCGCTCGCCGGCGATTGGTTGGGAGAGGGAATGGGCGGCGGAAGGGAAGAACTTGGCTCGTTCATTTGGTTTTGGCTTTTATTAATGGTTTTCCCTCGCGCAATCAAGTTTGCATTGTTGGGATGCATTGGCTTTGTGAATTTTTTCACAAAATCCTTGCTTACGTTTTGGAAGATGTTAAATTTAACCGAGCGATAACGAAAAAAAGAGCGGTATGAAGAGAATGAGCGCGCAATTTTTGGCGGGGTTGGTTTTTGGCGGAGCATCGTTGGGAATGCTTGGCGGAGACATCACAGGAAAGATTACTCTCAAGGGAACGCCTCCGGATGAAATGGTTTTGCCGTTGGATCCAATGTGTAGCCAAACTAGGAAGGCCGGAGAAACACCGACCACTCGGTTCTATTTGGTTGATGCAAACGGCGGACTGGCGGACGTTTTTGTTTCGCTAAAATCTGTGAGTGGGACGTTTGATCCGCCGGAAACGCCGGTGATTCTCGATCAAGTGGATTGCGAATACGTGCCTTACGTTCTGGGCGTGCAGACAGGGCAAAAGATTGTGGTGAAGAATTCCGATCCGGTTTTTCACAACGTCCATCCAACGCCTCGGGTAGAAGGGAATCCGGAGTCTAACAAAGCCCAATTGCCAAACGGGAAGGATCTTCACTTCGTGTTCAACCAACCGGAGAAATTTCTGCGGTTTAAGTGCGACGTTCATCGGTGGATGTTCGCCTACGTGAACGTGGTTGCCCATCCTTTCTTCGCTATTTCTGGGGAAGACGGCTCTTACACAATCAAGAACGTTCCGCCGGGCGATTACGAGATTGAGGCGATTCATCGCAAAGCCCACGGCCTAAAGTACGTGGGCGTTTCCAAGAAGATCAAAGTGGGCGCCGAAGGCGCGACAGCGGATTTTGTGGTTGATATCACCCAGTAAATCAGGCCGTGCAAAGCGCGAGCGCGAAACTTTTGGCCGGATAGAGAAAGAATGAACGCCGAGGGCGCATACAATTCACGATTTTATTGGTTTGCCGTGTTTACGGCGGCGGCGACCTTGGCGCTTATCGGGTCGGGAGGAATTGTCACCAGCAAAGGAGTGGGAATGGCGGTTCCCGATTGGCCGAATACTTACGGGTACAACATGTTTTTCTTTCCGCTTTCCCAGTGGATTGGCGGGGTTTTTTGGGAGCATTCGCATCGATTGGCCGGCGCCGGCGTAGGATTGCTTACCGTGTTGCTTGCGGTTTGGTCTTTTGGACGAAGCGGAGGAAGGTTGTTTCTTTGTTGCTTTTTGGCGCCGCTTCTGGGGTTGGGCGGCGTTTTGTGTTTTGTGTGGGCCGAAGCGCAAGTGCAGGATGGGATTTTGCTGGCCTCTTTGGGAGCGTTTGCCGGGATCGGCGGACTTTTTTGGCCTTGTTGTCCGGCCGCGCCGCGCCGAATTCGTTGTTTGGCGGGAATTGCGGTCGTCTCAGTGATTGGCCAAGGCGTTCTCGGAGGATTGCGAGTGCGTCTCATGCAGGATGAGATTGGAATTGTTCATGCCGCCGTGGCGCATTTATTTTTTGTTTTGGTCGTTATGATTGCCTTGTTCGCTTCTCGTTGGTGGATGAATCGCGAGAGTCAGGCCGCCGCAATGCTCAAAACACGGGCGGCGGGATGGATGCTTGCGGCGGTGGCGGCGGTGATTTTTGGCCAACTTCTTCTTGGAGCGGCCATGCGCCACCAACACGACGGGTTGCCTGTTTCCGGTTTTCCCTTGTCCGAAGGCCGATTTTGGCCGCTTGCTGACGAGGCTTCCATCAAATCCGCCAACGAAGCCCGCGACCGAACGGCGGATTACCGCGATTTTCCTGCGATTACCCGCGGGCATATTTTGTTGTATCGGGGGCATTTGGTTTTGGCGTTGGCTATTTTCATAGCGGCGTTGCTGTTGTTTTTCTTCAGGAAGCGTGTGGTTCCCAAAGATCATTGGCTGGCGAATCTGCTGGCCGTTTGGTTCTTGTTTATTTGCGTGCAGGGTTTGCTGGGAGCGGCGACGATTTGGAGCAATAAAGCGGCGGATATTGCGACGTTGCACGTCGTTTTTGGCGCTCTTGCGCTTGCCTTGGCAAGTTTATTGAGTATTATCAGCTTTCGTTTGGCCAATGCTGCTCGGCATCTTGCGGCAGAATCGGCGGGTTCGCTTTCCGGTTTGGCGGAAGTTGCCGGTCGGCGGGCTAGCATGGCGCGTTCAAGATTTTCATGAAACTATCGGCCACAGAAATGCCGTCCGCCTTCCATGCCTCCAAAGGGGCGTTGGGCGTGATTGCTTGCTTGATCAAAGCTCGTCTTACAGGCTTGGTATTGTTAACGGCTTTGGTTGGGTTTTATTTGGGGATGGATTCAGGGGAAGTAGAATTCTCTTTGTTGTTTGCTACGATGCTGGGGACAGGATTGCTGGCAAGTGGGGCGGCAGTTTTGAATCAGTATCTCGAAAGAGAAGGGGACGCATTGATGCCGAGAACACGGAGTCGGCCTATTCCTGCTGGGCAAGTTGCCGCTGATCTAGCCTTGATTTTCGGCGGATTTTTGTCGATTTTCGGCATAGCGCAGCTGGCGGTATTTGTTAATCTCTTGACAAGCTTGTTGGGCGCGGCCGCCCTTACGCTCTACCTGTTTGTTTATACGCCGTTGAAGCGGGTGACTAGCCTCAACACCGTGATTGGCGCAGTGCCGGGAGCCTTGCCTCCGTTGATGGGATGGACCGCGGCGAGAGGAACCATTGATATAAACGGATGGGCTTTGTTCGTTATCTTGTTTTTCTGGCAGTTGCCTCACTTCCTTGCGATTGCCTGGATGTATCGCGATCAATACGGCAAAGCGGGCTACGTAATGTTGCCCAATGTTGATCCCACTGGACAACGCACAGGATGGCATGCTCTGTTCCACACCGTCGGGTTGTTACCGATCAGTCTTTTTCCGGTCATTCTCGGCCTTTCCGGAAATCTTTATTTTGTTGGGGCAACTCTTTTCACACTGGTCTTTATCGGCTGCGCTTTTTCATTCGCCTGCGAGCGGAGCGATCGAAGCGCGCGCCGTCTGTTTTTTTATTCCATCCTCTATTTGCCACTACTTTTAGGGTTGATGGTCTTCGATAAAACAGGGGGATAAGATGAATTTTAAAGATGTTCCGTTAACGGTGACGGTGAAAAAAGGCACCATCTTGCAGGCTAAACGTCGGTTCCGTTCGACAAGAGAGCTGACGGAGAAAGCGCGGACTAAAAGAAATTACTGATATGGAAGCAACACAGACGCAAGTTCGTCGTGAGGAATCCCATGAGTCGCATTCTCATGCGCCCGGATTTTGGCGCCAATACATCTTTTCAAGCGATCATAAAGTCATTGGCATTCAATACGGCATCACCGCCTTGGTGTTTCTGTTGCTAGGCCTTTTATTGGTGGCCGCAATGCGTTGGTCTATGGCGTATCCGGAGAAGCCGGTTCCGGTGCTGGGTCCGGTTTTGGAGTGGACTCTTGGAGATGTCGCCTTAGGCGGCGTGGTCTCAAACAGCTTATACAATTCGTTGGGCGCCATGCACGGGACAATTATGGTCTTCCTAGCGATCGTTCCACTGGCCTTTGCCGCTTTTGGAAACTACGTTGTCCCCTTACAAATCGGCGCCGTGGATATGGCCTTTCCCAGAATCAACATGGCCAGCTATCAATTTTACTTCATTGGAGGAGTGGTCATGTTTGTCAGCTTCTTCATACCGGGAGGAGCCGCCCAAGCCGGCTGGACTTCGTATTCTCCCTTAGCGTCGGTGATCCCTACCAACGGCCAGACGTTCTGGTTGATTGGAATGGTCCTTTTAATCACTTCCTCTCTGCTCGGCGCCGTCAATTTTATTGCGACGATCATTCAACTGCGCGCTCCCGGAATGACTTGGATGCGAATGCCGTGGTTCGTATGGGTGCAGTTTGTCTCGGCATTTCTCCTGCTATTGGCTTTCCCTCCCTTAGAAGCCGCCGCGTTAATGCAGTTGATGGATAAAGTAGCCGGAACAAGCTTCTTTCTTCCAACTGGTTTGATGGTAGACGGGCAAATAGCCTCAGTAAGCGGCGGTGGCAGTCCGCTCCTCTATCAGCACCTGTTCTGGTTTCTAGGTCATCCCGAAGTTTATGTTCTCATCCTGCCGGCAATGGGAATCGTAGCCGAAGTAATCAGCAACCACACACGGAAGCCGATTTGGGGCTACAAATCGCTCGTTTATTCTGCGCTCGCCATTGGATTTCTTTCGTTCATTGTTTGGGCGCATCATATGTATTTGACCGGAATGGGAACCAAAATCAGCACCTTCTTTCAAACGACGACCATGATCATTTCGATTCCCTCGGTCATTATTCTAACTTGTCTGTTCATCTCGCTCTGGGGCGGTTCCATCCGGTGGAACACGCCTCCAATGTTGTTTGCCCTGGCCTTCCTTCCGATGTTTGGAATCGGCGGGCTCACCGGGTTGCCCTTAGGCTTTAACTTCAGCGACATTCATCTCCACGACACCTACTATGTAATTGCCCACTTCCATTATGTAGTCGCCCCGGGCACCATTTTTGGCCTTATGGCGGGAATCTACTTCTGGTATCCCAAAATCACCGGAAGATTTATGAACGAATTCTTGGGGAAAGTGCATTTTTGGACTTCCTTAATTTTCATGAATCTCGTGTTTCAACCCATGTTTATTCAAGGCATGTCCGGGATGCTTCGGCGGCTTCCGGATGGCGGCGCCGGCTACTCCGCCGCCGCCAACCCGGACACAATCGGCGGTCTTTCCGATAAAGTCATCGCTCTAAACATACCCGTTTCTCATGCGGTCTGGGCGCTGGGGTTGGCGCAGATTCCCTTTATCCTCAACTTTTTCTTGAGCCTCAAATATGGAAAAAAAGTGGAATCAGACAACCCGTGGAAAGCGACAACTCTGGAATGGCAAACCCCCACTCCTCCGCCTCACGGAAACTTTGTGAAAGCGCCGAAGGTAGTGCGCAATCCGTATGAATACAGCCTTCCCGGATCCAAGGAGGATTACACACCGCAAAATCAGACGGCGTAGTAAAACGCAAACCCATAAAAGATGGAAATACCCTACGTAACAGAACCTCGAAAAGATACCGGGCTTTACAACTCCAAAGTTGGAATCTGGCTTTTTCTGGCATCCGAAGTGATGCTCTTCGGCGCTTTCTTTTCCTCCTACATTCTGCTACGAGTCGGCGCCGAAGAAGGCTCGTGGCCTACCGAACTGTTGGACGTCCCCATCGGCACCTTCAATACCATCGTCCTCATCCTTTCCAGCGTCACGGTGGTGCTTGCTTGGTCCGCCTTGAAACTAAATAAATTCAATCAATATAAATTCTTCCAAGCCATTACAATCCTCTGCGCCCTAATCTTTATTATCGTCAAGTCTTTTGAGTATCGAGATAAGTTCACGCATTACGACATAATCCTCAAAGACGGAACACGGGTAGACGGCCATCTTGTAGAGATGAAAATAGAAAGGGAAATAGAAAAACCGAATGAAGAAAAACCGGATAAGGTAGATCTCGTTTATCCCGTAAAATCCCCGTCGGAAAAAGGCATTCAAGGTTATATCGTTCTTAGTCATCTTGTTAGCTACCCCAAAGAAAAGCGCAATCAAGGCCGATTGGACGCCATTGAAGCCATCAAGAAACAAGAAAAAACCGCAAAAGAGCAAGGCAACTATGCGGGCGAACACGAAGACCAACTCACAATTTTCCTGAAGGATATTGTATGGATGACCAATTGGGGGCCTTGGGCCAACACTTACTTTGCCATTTATTTTACGATGACAGCGTTGCATGCCCTGCATGTAATTGGAGGCGCTCTGGTTATCGCTTGGTTGTGGGGGCCGGGTGCTAAAATGTGGAAGACGGACCCGGAACGTTACATAAATCGAGTGGAAGTTTCCGGTCTCTTCTGGCATTTTGTCGACCTCGTTTGGATTTTTCTCTTTCCCGTGCTTTACCTGCTTTAAGTTATGAGTGAACATTCTCCCAAAGAAATTTATCAAGAGAGAAAAAGATACCTTTTTGTCTTTGGCGTGCTTCTTGTCGGCACACTCCTCACGGTTGCCGCCAGTTGGATCCACTTTGACCTCGTTGCTTGGACGGTTACTTTGGCTCTGATTATCGCCTCGGTCAAAGGATTTTTCGTGGCGGGGTATTTTATGCATCTAACGAACGAAAAGAAGACGGTTTACCTTGTGATGGCGGCAACCGTTTTTTTCTTTGTCAGCCTTATGTTTTTGACTATTTGGGCCATGAATGACGCGCCCGTGGGCACAACCACTTTTTCGAATTAAAAGATTTTCCCATGTCGCTTAAAGCCTTCCATATTATCTTTGTCGTATTGACGACTGTGGTTTCCTTGTTTATCAGCGCATGGAGCTTTGTTCAGTATTTTTCAGAAGAACGGGAAACGTCGGATTTGCTTATGGGCATTGGCGGCGCGTTTGCAGCCTGCGTCTTGCTGATTTACGGTCGTTATGTTCTCAAAAAACTGCGGCATATTGGTTACTTATGAATCGTCGATTAAAACAAAAATGGCGTTTGGTTTGGTTGCCGATGGTGATATTGGGGATTCTCTTCCTATCGCCGCAGCTGTTGGGTTGCGCAACTTGTTTTGGACAGTCGGATTCAGAACTTGCCAAAGGCATGAACTGGGGGATTATCACTATGATTTTCGTTGTCTATATGGTCATATTCAGCATTATCGGTTTCTTTGTTTTTATTGTTCGTCGGTCCGCTCTGGCGAGTGTGGAAGATTCTACGGAAGTCAGCGGCGAAATTTCACATTAGCGAATTATGTTTGAAAAACTTCAGGAACTCCTCAGTTTGCCCGTTCTTGCGTCGGAGCATGGGAGGGATGTGGACATCTTCATCATTTATATCCATGCGCTCATGGTTGCCCTGTTTGTGATATGGATGATTTACTTTGTGTATGTGCTGTGGCGATTTCGGGAGCGAAGAAATCCGAAAGCGGATTACAAAGGGGCGAAGACTCATGCTTCCACATATCTTGAAGCGGGAGTGGCGGTGGTGGAAACGGTGTTGCTCCTCTTTTTTGCTGTGCCTTTGTGGGCAAAGATGGTGGATCAACCTCCGGATGAGGCTGATGCCAACGTAGTCCGAGTTATGGCCCAGCAGTTTCATTGGAACTTTATGTATCCGGGGCCTGATAAGCGTTTTGGCAGACAACACATTGATCTTGTTTCCCCAGACAATCCCTTTGGACGAGATTTGAACGACCCCGCTGGAAAGGATGATTTTGAGACGGTGAACGATCTTCGTGTGCCGTTGGGAGAGCCCACCATTTTCCAAGTTTCTTCGTTGGATGTAGTCCATTCTTTCAAGATCATTGCCCTCCGGGTTTGTCAGGATGCGATACCGGGAATCAGCGTGCCGACTTGGTGCGTTCCCTTAAAGGAAGGTCGGTATCAGATCAACTGCGCTCAACTATGCGGCGCCCTCCATTCGGTTATGACCCAAGGATTTTTGACGGTGCAAAGTGTAGAAGACTTTCAAAACTGGATTGCGGAGAAACCGGCGAAGAAAACCGAAAGTAGCGATCCGGCAACGCCGTCAGATGAGTAATTTCCATTTAGTTGCTTGCCTTTACGCAATGGAAGAGTATCTGTTTTTATACTGGTAAAGTCCGCCCTATAATTTCGTGAATCAGAGCAAGTTCTTGCAGTATGCAGTTTGGGGAACGCTCCTTTTGGCAATTGGGGGAATCGGCATTCTTTACTATGTTGAGGAAAAGCGGAAACGTTCCAACCGGGTGCCCCCACTTCCCATCATCAGATCAATAGATCGGTTTTCTTTGACCAATCAGTTGGGAGAATCGGTAACTTTGGACTCACTCAAAGGGAATCCTTGGGTAGCGAATGTCTTTTTTTCCCGTTGCCCGACTATTTGCATGCAAATGACGCAGCGAATGAAGGAACTTCAAGAAGCCAGCAAAACACATTTGGCCTTGAGACTGGTTTCTATTACGACCGACCCGGAATATGATCAGCCGGAGATTCTCGCGAAATACGCGCATCGATTTGGATCCGACGATTCCAGATGGATTTTCCTTACCGGAGAAAAATCCGAGATAGCCCGCGTCATTGCAAAGGAACTCTTGTTGATCGTGAAGGAAAATCCCGAAGACAAGCGTCAATCGGAGTTGGATCTCTACACTCACGGTTCGCTAATGGTGTTGGTGGATGCCGAGTCTCGCATACGATCCTTTTACGAAAGTTTGTCCACCAATTCACCGATTCCAAAGATTCTGGCGGACCTTTCGAAACTTGGAAGCGGAGGCTAACTTTCTTTGAGATGTCCTTGAGCGATCTGCCAGCGTTAAACGCTATGTTAAACGGAGCGAGCGCCATTTTGCTTGTCTGCGGGTTCTATTGGATCAAGCAAGGGAATCGTCGAGCGCATCAAAGGTGTATGATGGCCGCATTGGGAACGTCAACGCTCTTTCTGATTAGCTATGTTGTTTACCATTACGGAGCTGGCCATACGGCCTTTCAGAGTCCAACTTGGTTTCGGCCGTTCTATCGGACGATATTGGCCACTCACGTGGTTTTGGCTATGGCTATTGTTCCCTTGGTTTTTATTACGGTTTGCCGCGCGTTGCAGGGGCGTTTTAAATTTCACGCCCGCATCGCTCGTTGGACATGGCCGATTTGGATGTATGTTTCGATCACGGGAGTGGCTATTTATCTGATTCTGTACCATATATTCCCACAGAGTTGAATGCCTTTTGGAACACGCCGATGGATTCGTCTAGGAAAGAAGATTTCCCACCATTTGACTAATCGCCTTTCCATCGGCACGACCAGCGTAGGCGGACTGAACAGCTCGAATCACTACTCCCATGTTCTTTTTGCTCGTGGCGCCCAGCTCCGAGATCACATTTTGAACTGCCCTGTCTTGAGGTCTTGATGGATTCTTTGTGCGAATCTAGTTGGAAGGGGATTCAAGATTTCGAATTTCGTCTCTCACTTTGGCCGCTTTCTCGAAGTTTTCTTGCTGAATAGCCTTGCTCAGTTCGCGTTCGAGTTTCTCCCGTTTTGAAAGAGGCTGTTGGTTTTTCAATTCTTCCAACCAGATTTCTAGCGCCCGAATTTCACTGCTGGTGTCAACCAGATCGGATCGGGAAACGGAGTTGTAAAAAGAGCGCAGCTGCTCCAAACCTTCTTCGATGCTACGGATGGCTTGGTTATAGTTCTTCTGTTTGAGCCGCTGCGAGGCCGCCGCTCGAGTTCGCATCATTAAAAGCTGCGGCGTGAGTTGGCGGAGGTTCCAAATGTTTTCCTCCGAAGGAGCGTATTGAATGGCGAAAGAGATCGCTTTGAGGTTTCTCTCCGTGTCGCGAATGACGTTGGCATAGTCTTCCAACTGAAGATAACAAATGTAGCGGTGATGATATTGAATGGCTTCTTGTTGCAGCTTGTAGCACTCTCTGGATCGGAGTGTAAATTCATCGTCCGACCCTCCGTTCTCCGCCACAAAATGCTTCAGTTTGGCTTGTAGATGGTCAAAATAGGAAGGCTTCCCATGAGGAAGTTTGCCGTCGGGCCGGCCGGCGGCGTTCATTTGAAGAATGCCTAAATCAATCCTCATTTGGATTTTTTCGACGCCGTCCGTTCCAATAAATCGGCGAACCATATTTTCGCCCGGCTTAAAACACCAATCATCAAGGATGTGAGAAATATCCCAATTCACAAATCCAACTATGCACTGAAGTCAACAATGAGTCAACAATCGACAAGTGCTTCAGCGCGTCAACCGGCCAAATCAGACCCAAAACCCTGAAGGGTGTCTAGCACCGATTTAACCCGAGCGACTTCATGCGTGCGAAACAAATGAGTTCTTCCCAAAGCGGCCAGCACGGCAAAAAAAGGTTCCGCAACGCGCACTTCCTCCCGAAAGAAGTCAAAAGCATGCGGAAGCGCATGACAAACAGGGAACCCCAGCGAACCAAGCCGAAAAGTCTGAAGCAATGTTTGCATCTGATAGCGGACACGTCGCCGTCCGTCTTGAAGATTGCGATAATAAAACCCCATTCCGGGATCTAGAAAGAGCTTTTTAAGAGATTGATTCGCCGCGATATGAATCTGAATCTCAAAATACTTGCGAAAATCATCGAATGGATCCCCGTCAAATTTCAGGTCGCCGACAGCTCGAACATTCTCGCCTTGCACATACGAAACGATAACGGCGGCTTCATAAGAAGCCGCCAGTCGGTAAACGGCCTCGTTGTGCCGAATGCCGGTCATATTGATAATGACGGCGCCGGCATCCAGCGCTGCCAAAGCCACTTGATCGGAGTAAGTCTCGACCGAAACATGAATGCCCGCACAAGCCAGTTCCCGGACAATCGGAACAACGGACTCTATTTGCGCATCGTTCGAAACCCGATCGGCATGGATCAAAGTAGATTCGCCGCCAACGTCGATGATGTCTGCGCCCTGATCCGCCAGCACCTTGCCGCGCCGAACCGCCGCTTCCCGGCTCAGACAAACGCTTTCGCGATACCAAGACTGCGGCGAAAGATTAATCACGCCCATAAGAAGAGGCCGTCCGCCCGTTTCTAATTGGTTCTGCCCAATGGCAAACCGTTTCGCCGGGATCCGCGCCGCTTCCCCATACCTGCCCCAAATCTCACTCAACCACTCAAGAGTCAGCATATCATTAATCGACAATAACAGAATTTAGTTTATCATTCGATTTAATCTTCAACGATTGATGCGAAAACAAAGCTCATATTCATAGGTTGCGCTCAGTGTTTTGTTTGGTATCTGCTTGAAGATCATCGCGGAGGGTTTGAGTGATAAATGCTTCAATTGTATTAAGGTTTAAAACGGTCATTGAAAAAAGAGAAGATAGTGCTTCGCATCTATCATCTACGACATCGGTCAACATCATGATCGAATGACGAAAGTCTAATCCCATGATTCTTGCAAGTTGGGAATACTTTTGAACATGCTGTTGATAGTCTCCCGACTTTGCTTCAATCCATATTGGGAGCCCTCCAATAAGCGCGATAATATCTAATTCAAAGTCATCCCCATTGGGGAGGATTACTTGTGGATTGATTAAATAATCAAGATGCACAGAATTGCCTAACTCCATTTGAACAATTTATGGGCGCTCTTAAGTTTCTGTAAAGTGAATCTTTCAAGCCACTGTCCGGCAAAGAATGCTTGTGCGCGAGGAAGAGTCGTTGTCTTGGCTTTAATTAAATAGGTAGGGGATCTAAAATATTTGTATTGCTCCAAGAAAGCAATGTCATGCAATCGAGAACAAAATTGACAAATACTGCTTACATCCTTCTGCGAATAGCCAGAAATACTTTCCGTAATTGAGACTCCAGTTTGCATTGAACGTTTGATTTTGGCCAAGATATTTCTGAGTGCAGGATAGTGTTCGCCTAAAAATTGAGATAGTTTGTCAATTATTTCATCTGCTGCATCTTCAGGTTTCTTTGTTTTTATCTTAATGCCTCTTGATTCTAGAAAATGTTCAACCGATTTGACTTCTGATTCATGTTCAGTGGCAGAATTATTATCCAATGTGATGGCAGATTGTGAAGGAGTAACGTTGTTTTTTCCAAAATCTGTGGACGTAGAAGTAACTTCAATCGCCGAAGCAATACGTTCTAAGGCGTTTGCAATGCGTTCTAGTATATCATTCGATTCCTTAATGCCCATTTATCCTCAGATTACTTCAATTCGTGATCGGCAGGCTTGACGCCTTTTTTGTAGGTGCCGAATCCGTAGAAGGTGGGGTTGTAAGCGCCGACGTAGTCGACGTTGCTCTTTTTGGGAATGCTGTCTTCCATTTCCAACGCCCAATAGCAGGCGTTGACAAGGAGACGGCGGAGGTCTTCGCTGAGCAAGTCAACGGAGGCTCCCATAGTGGTGCAGAAGACGCGGTTGGTGTTGCCGGACTTGCCGGTGTAAGTCCGAGTCCAAGCAAGGGGCATGAGGGATGTTTCCAGTTTGATTGTGTCGGTGGGTTTCATGCCGGTCAGCGTGGCTCCGTAGAGGAGAACTTGAGCCGTGGATTCAAGGTTGCGTATGCCGTACACGTCCGAAGTTCCAAAGACGTCGGTGACACCTTTGAGGATGGGATGATTTTGGTGCATGCCGTTGACGAGACCGCGGGTGGCTTCTCTTTTGTGATGGCCGTGATGGTTGATCCAAGTTTCGCCGAGGACTTGCTGGCCGAATCCGCCCGGCCAGGTTCTGGAGCGGAAATCATAATGCGCGTAAGGGCCGGTTTTGTTGCGTTTCATGTTGAACGCGTGAGTGGCGGTGCGAAGTCCGATAATGGGTTTGCCTGATTCAAGGTGATTCTCAAAGATTTTCATCTGTTCGTCGTTGGGTTCGCGAAAGCGATAGAAGATGATCAGCAAGTCGGCATCGGCAATCTGTTCAAATCCCGGCAGATTCGTCTGGTTGTCGGGATCAATGTTCCCTGTGTCAGGATCCATGGCGAAGAGAACGGTGCATTTGAATCCGTGTCGTTTGGCTAGGATTTTGCCCATCATAGGCATTCCTTCTTCGGATCGGTATTCTTCGTCTCCGGTCAGAAAAACGATGTGTTTCCCTTTTCCATTTCCCTTGTTTCCTTCGTAGACGACCCAATCTTTTGCGCAGACAAAAACAGCGTTTGGCAACAAGGCCATAACCAGACAAGCAGTGTAAAAATGTTTCATAAGATTTTGCGATTACAGTTATTCTAGGCAATGCGGATATGATCATGACCCCATCCGACGGATAAAGTCAACCCGCAATTTCCAAAAATCAGAAAATCGTTCTTGCTTCTATCGATAATGTTCTTTCTATCGGTTGAAGACGACTGGCGCGAAATTCCCCAAGTCCCTAAACTCTTTCGGTTTTATTTTTGCACAGGAACATTGCGCCACTCTCCTCTCCTTAACACAAAAAAAAAGAATATGGCACCCCTAACGCCCCGAGAAGCAGGGGGCTTGGGCATTCTTTTGGCAAGCTTGGCTAGTTTGTCGGCTTCCAGCGGAGGAAGGATTGTTTGGCGTTGGCATGGGGCAGGGTGATTGTCACTTGCGCGGTGCCGTCTTGTTTGTCTTCCCAAGCCAAGTTATATTCTTCTCCCTCTCGCAGAAGACGCCACTTGGCTCCCGCTCCCAAACTGGAACTCGCCTCCACTGCCAAGTCTTCTTCTAACGCTGCCAGCGGCCTCACAAACACAAAACGAACGCCCTCAGAAAACGCCGCCCGCGCCTCCCTCTTAACGCTCTCCGCCTGAAAATGTTGTTGCGCTTGGCCGGACAACGGGGACGCCGGCCGCCTCACAATGATGGTGTAGGTTTCCACGCTTTTGTCCGCCGCAATCACCGCCAGCGCAATGGTGTTCTCTCCTTCGGCCAAGACTACTTGATGGCCGGCCGCATTGACATCCGCATCCTCTCCCCAAATCACTACCTGCGCCTTGTTCTCCTTGGCCGCGGCCGTCAAGGTGACCGAATCGGTCGCCGCCGCTACCGTGGCCGTGTAGCGAGTAGGCCTTCCTGCAACTCGCCCAAAGGTAAGAACCGGGCTCAATCCTAACGAACCCAAACTCACATCGCTGGAGAAGGCGCGGTGGATGGCAATGGTATAAGCGCGGGAGTTGCCGTTGGGCGCGATCCCGGTCACGACAATCGTATTCTTCCCCTCTTCCAAAGCGATTTGGTGTCCTGCCGTGCTGGCTTTGGCGTCCGCCGGCACAATCCCTACGCTAGCCTCAGGATCGTTGGCGATGGCCGATATTGTTGTAGAAAGCGTGGAATGGCTCACCTGCGCCGTGTAGTCGTTCGTATTGCTGGAGAAGGGGATGGGAACGCCGCTCAAAGCCAAAGAGCGCAACGAAGCGTCGCCCGCCCGAGCGCGGCGGACAATCACCGTGTAAGTGCGGCTACTCCGGTTCGGCGCGGTCACAGCGATGGTAATTATATTCTTCCCCTCTTCCAAAGCGACTTGGTGTCCTGCCGTGCTGGCTTTGGCGTCCGCCGGCGATATGGAAACTGAGGCTAGAGCATGGCTGGTTTGAGCGGCAATCGTCGTCATGGTATTGGTTTGCTCCACGCCGGCCGTGTAGTGAAGCCGGCCACGAGCAAAAGTCCCTATATCCGCGCCACTCAAAGCCAAAGAGCGCAACGAAGCATCGCCGCTCGGCGGCTGATGATACGCATATAACTTGTTGTCCACAGCGTCTACAATCCACATCGTTCGTCCATCCGACCACAAACCCCAAGGCGCTCCATTGCCCGCCGCCCGCAAGGTGTTAAAGTCCTTGCCGGCCGCCCGCCGTCCGTTCGCTAACTGATAAGCGTATACCTTCGCGTCTTCCTTGTCCGCTACCCATAAGGTCTCTCCATCCGCCCATAAACCGGCCGGATCATCGTTGCCCGCCTCTAAGGGAAACTCTTTGCCCGCATTCCGGCTCTTGCCCGCCCACCGATAAGCGTAAACATAATCATCCCCGTCATCCACTACCCATAAGGTCTCTCCATCCGCCCATATCCCGGCCGGATCCTCGTTGCCCACCGCTAAGGCAAAATCGTTTGTGGAGGCATGGCTCTTGCTTCTTACATCGTAAGCGTAAAGCTTGTCATCCTCGCCGTCCGCTATCCACATGGTTTCCCCATCCGCCCATATCCCCGCCGGATCCTCGTTGCCCACCGCCTTCAAGCCGTTAAAGTCCGAACTAGAAGCTAATCGTCGGCCATTAGCCAAGTTATAAGCATAGACCTTCGCGTCTTCCTTGTCCGCTACCCATATAGTCTCGCCGTCCCCCCAAATATCCCGCGGCGCCGTGTTCACTGATGCAAGCGCAAAATCGCGCAGCGGATTCCAACCGGTAACGCCGACCGAAGCCCGGCGAATGGCCACGATGTAATCCTTCGTCTCGCCGTTGGGAGCAGTGACGAAAATCGTAATGGCGTTGTTGCCTTCGGTCAGAATTACTTGATGGCCGGCCGTATCCGCATCCGCATCCGCCGGCGAAATAGTCAGAGCTGCTTCTGCATGGCTGGCCGCGGCAGCGATGGTGACAAGGTTAACGGGATGGGAAACAACAGCCGAATAGCGAGTGCTGACGGGAAGAAAGGAAGGCGAAAGCGCATGACCGACTAACCGCAGAGCCCTCAGGTTGTTGTCGCCAGAGCGCAGAGGCCGAGTGACAGCGATGAGGTAGTTCCTGAGGCTACCATTGGCGGCGGTGACCAGGATGCTGATGACGTTCTCCCCTTCGGCTAAGGCTACTTGATGGCCGGCGATATCCGCCGCCGCATCCGCCGGCGATATGGAAACTGAGGCTAGAGCATGGCTGGCTTGAGCGGCAATCGTCGTCATGGTATTGGTCTGCTCCACGCCGGCCGTGTAAGCCGTCGTGCCCGCCACAAAGGCCGGCGACAAGGGAGCCCCGCTCAAAGCAAGCGCCTTCAAAGCGTTATCGCCCGAAGGCGCCGGCGGCTGCCGATAAGCGTATATCTTGTCATCCCACGGATCCGACACCCACATCGTCACGCCATCCGACCATAAACCACGAGGATGCTCGTTGCCTGCAACTACCAAAGTGTCAAAGTCCTTAGCCGGCGCCCGCTGTTTGCTAGCCAAATCATAAGCGTATATCTTCGCATCTTCCCGATCCGCCACCCATAGCGTCGTCCCATCCGACCAGAGACGGTTCGGTGCGCTATTCCCAGCGGCGAGTAGACTATTGAAGTCCTTGGCCGGATCGCGGCTCTTATCAACCATCTTGTAAGCGTAGATCTTGGCGTCTGCTAGGTCCACCGCCCACATAGTCGTGCCATCCGACCAAAGGCCGCCAGGGGCAGTATTCCCCGCGGCGATGAGGCTGTTGAAGTCCTTGCTTGGATCGCGCCGTTTGGTAGCCAAATTGTAAGCGTAAATTTTGTCATCATCCCAGTCGGTTACCCACATGGTTGTGCCATCCGACCAGATGCTTCCAGGGGAAGCATTCCCCGCGGCGATGAAGCTGTTGAAGTCCTTGCTTGGATCGCGGCTCTTATCGACCATCTTGTAAGCGTAAAGCTTGGAGTCTCGGCCATTCTCCACCCACATCGTTGTGCCATTGGACCATAGACCGCGGGGAGAATTATTTCCTGCAGCAATCAAGGTATTGAAATCTTGCGCTGGATTGCGCGAGGTGACGAAGGTTCCTCTGGTGACAGCGATGATATAGGTTCGAGCGGATCCGCTTGACGGAGTGACGGTGATTGGGATGTCGTTGACGCCTTCAGACAAAACCGCTTGATGGCCAGCAATCGCCGTGTCCGCGTCCGCCGGCAAAATGGAAACCATCGCATTCGTGTGCAAAGCCGTCGCCGCAACCGTCAAGTTGGTAATCGCATAAGGAACCGAAGCCGTGTATCGAGCAATGGCGCCGTCAAAACTAGGCACTAGCTCGGTGTTATCGCTCAAACTCAAACCGCTCAAGACAGCGCTGTTGGATAAGTGATACGCGTAAAGCTTGTCATCCCAAGGATCCGACACCCACATCGTCGCGCCGTCCGACCAGAGACCGCGGGGATGCCCGTTGCCGGCAGCCACCAGTGTATCGAAGTCTCTGCTTGGATCTCGGCTTCTATCGCTCATCTTGTAAGCGTAAATCTTAGCATCCTCCCGGTCCGCTACCCACATCGTCGTGCCATCCGACCATATCCGGTTCGGCGCCGTATTTCCCGCCGCGCTCAAGGTGTTGAAGTCTTTGGAAATATCCCGGCTCTTGTCGGCCATCTTATACGCATAAATCTTACCGGCTTGATGATCTCCTACCCACATGGTCGTGCCATCAGACCAAAGTCCTGCAGAATTGGTATTTCCGGCTGTTCTTAGTGTATCGAAGTCTTTGGAGGCATCGCGGCTTTTATCGATCATCTTGTATGCATAAATCTTGTCGTCTCTATAGTCCGAAATCCACATGGTGACACCATCGGACCAAATGCTACCAAGAGCAGTATTTTCGGCAGCGATCGATCTATCAAAATCCTTGGAGGCATCGCGGCTCTTATCGGCCAAGTTGTAAGCATATAAACGAATATCTTCCCAGTCCATCACCCACATCGTCGTGCCATCGGACCATAGGCTACCTGATGCAGTGTTTCCGGCGGCCTCCAAAGTGTTAAAATCCTGCGGAGAATTGCGCGTCGTAAATAGGTTGGTGACGTTGACGATGTAGGTTCGGAGAGGACTATTTGTCGGAACAACGGAGATGCGAATAGCGGTTTCCACGTTCTCAGACAAGTCCACTTGATGCCCGGCTGTCGCCGTGTCAACGTCCACCGGAGAAATCGCAACAAGAGCGCCAGACTGAGCCGCTGTGGCCGCCACCGTCGTTTTGATGTCCGAACCGAAAACGCTGGCCGTGTATCGAGCCGTGCCACTATCAAAGGCCGGACTCAAACTCACCCCGCTCAAACTCAATGAACTCAACACCGCCGCATCCGACAAGCGATAGGCGTATATCTTGTCCTCTCCGTCTCGCGAATCCGCCACCCACATGGTCGTCCCATCCGACCATATCCCCCGAGGCTTGTTGTTTCCCGCCGCGCTCAATGTGTCAAAATCCTTGCTCGCATCCCGAGTCCGCCCCGACAAATTGAACGCGTATATCTTGTTGGTTGCGTTGTTGTCCGAACCCGAATAATTCGAAGCCCACAGCGTCGTCCCATCCGACCAGATGTCTTGAATGTAGCGATTCCCAATGAGGCTGTTGGAGTCGATGTCTTTGGCCATATCCCGGCTCTTGTCGCTCATCTTGTAAGCGTAAATCCTGTCCGCCGTGTCGGCCACCCACATCGTCGTCCCATCCGACCAAAGGCCGGTTGGAGTGGTGTTCCCAGCGGCCTTCAAAGTGTCAAAGTCTTGGGAATCGTCCCGGCCCTTGTCGCTCATCCTGTAGGCGCGAATGTTGTCGTCGTCCCAATCGGCCACCCACATCGTCGTCCCATCCGACCAGATGCCGGTTGGCCGGCGATTCCCGGCGTCGTGCAAGGTGTCAAAGTCTTTGGCCGGATCGCGCTGTTTCGTGGCCAAGTCGTAGGCGTAAAGTTTGTTATCGCTGGCATCAGCTACCCAAAGCGTCTGGCCATTGCTCCACAAACCATGAGCGCCGCCATTCCCAGCGGCTTTCAAAGTATCAAAGTCCTGCGCAGGATTGCGGGCGGCGAAGTCTCCCGTGGCCGCCCCCAATGGCGGCGTTGTCAAGCAAACAGTCAAACTCAACAGCGCAATCGCTGTTTGATCAAGCCAAGTGGAAAGCCGGCGACCCTCCTTGTTTGCCCGGCAAAAGCCGCTTTGGTTGGGAGACATTGCAGTAGTTGTTTCCATAAGATTGTTGATTTAAGAACGATGTTTTGAAAAATATTCCCATCTGCCTTTGCGCGGCGAATGGAAAAAGCAGTTTGCCCATCCAACGCTTCGCTGTCAAACTCTTTTTCCAGCAGTTGCAAAAAGGATTCGGGTTAGAGTGGTTGGATACGGACAGGGCAAACTTTGAGTTCGGCGGTTTCGGTGACAGGATCGTAGCCGGAGCCGGTGAGGAGGTTGATGGGGGTATTGCTGAAGCTGAAGCTGGCAAAGACGGTGCCTTGAGGGGAGCGGTTGGTGAGTTTGGCTTTGATGCGGATTTGTCCGCGGGCGCTGGCGAGTTGACACCATTGGCCGTCGGCGAGGTTCCACTTCACGGCGTCTTGGGGATGGATTTCGAGGGATTCTTCGGCAAGCAGGTAGTCGATACCTTGGGCGCGCCCGGTTTGGGTTCGGGTATGGTAAGCAGGGAGTCGGCGGCCGGTAGTGAGCCAGATGGGGAACTCGGCGGAGATGGTTTCGGCAGGATCTCGGTAGCGGATGATTCGGAAGAGGCCGCGTCCGTTTTTGAATTGGCCTTTATGGAGGATGGGTGTGCCGGGATGGTCTTTGTGGGGAACGGGCCAATGGTAGCGGCCTTGGTCGATTCGCTGCCAGTTGAGACCGGCATAGATGGGGGAGACGCGGCAAAGTTCGTCAAAGACTTCTTGCGGAGAGCGGAAATCGAATCCGTCGATGTTGAGGCGCCGGGCGATTTGGCTGAGGATCCACCAGTCTGGTTGAGCTTGGCCGGGCGGAGGGACGGCAGCGCGGAGACGTTGGACGCGTCGTTCGGTGTTGGTGCAGACGCCGTCGGTTTCGGCCCAAGCGGTTGCGGGGAGGACGACGTGGGCAATGGCGGCGGTTTCGGTGGGGAAGATGTCGATGACGACGAGGTGGTCGAGGGAGCGCAGGGCGCGTTCGCAGTGGGTTCGGTCGGGATCGGAGAGGAGGGTGTTTTCGCCGTCGATGAGCATGGCTTTGATGGTTTGGCCGCATTGGTTGAGGGCGGCGACTTTGGTGATGCCTTTTTCGGGGTCGATGGGGCGGCCGTAGAGTTTTTGAAATTTGGCTTGGGCGGCGGGGTCGGTGACGGGTTGGAAGCCGGGATAGTTTGACGGGACGGCGCCGGCGTCGCCGGCGCCTTGGATGTTGTTTTGGCCGCGCATGGGGTTGAGGCCGCATCCTTCCCGGCCGAGGTTGCCGGTCATGAGGGCGAGGTTGCCGAGGCTTTGGACGTTGTCGACGCCGCAGATGTGTTCGGTGATGCCGAGCGTATAGTAGATGGCGGCGCGGTCGGCTTGACCGTACCAGAGGGCGGCTTTTTCGATGTCGGCGGCTGGCACTTCGGTGATGTCGGCGGCCCATTTTGGGGGGAAGGATTGGATGTGTTGGAGGAATTCGGGGCCTCCGGCGGTGCGGTTTTGGAGGAAGGCAGGGTCTATGAGGTTTTCACGGGCGATGACGTGAGCCATTGCCAGGAGCAGGGCGACGTCGGAGCCAACGCGAATAGGCAGATAAAGGTCGGCAAGATCGGCGAGAGGGATTTTGCGAGGATCAACGACGATCATTTTGGCGCCTCGGCGCAAGGCTTTTTTGATTCCGGTGGCGGCGACTGGATGGCATTCGGTCATGTTGGTGCCGATGCAAAAGAGGATGTCGGGTTTTTGCATGTCGGCGAGGGGGTTGGACATGGCGCCTCTGCCGATGGTGGCGGCCAGACCGGCCACCGTGGGCGCGTGTCAAGCGCGGCTGCAGTTATCGATTTGATGGGTGCCGAAGCCGGCGCGGATGAACTTCTGCATGAGGTAGTCGGCTTCGGAAGGGGTGCGGCCGGAGGCGACGCCGTAAATGCTGTGCCGTCCGTGTTTCTCGGCGGCTTTGCGGAAGCCTTCGGCGGCGCGGTCCAGGGCTTCTTCCCAGGTGGTTTCGTGGAGATTGCCGTCTTCGCGCCGGACAAGCGGGGTTTTGAGACGGTCGGAATGTTGAACGAAATCGAAGGCGAATTGGCCTTTGACGCACAGGGCGCCGTGATTGGCCGGGCCGTTCATGGCCGGTTGTACGCCGACCAATCGATCTCCTTTGGACAGAAGATCAACGGAGCATCCGACGCCGCAGTAGGGGCAAACGGTTCGAGTTTTCTGAATTTTTCCGGGAATCGTTGTGGCGCGCATGGCTTTTTTGTCGGCCAGGGCGCCGGTAGGGCAGGTCTGCACGCATTGGCCGCAAAAGGTGCAGGCGGAATCTTTGAGGTTGCCGGAAAACTCGGTTGTGATTTGGGTGTTGAAGCCGCGGTTGCGGATGCTGATGGCGTAGTCGCCTTCCTGCTCGGCGCAGACGCGCACGCAACGATAGCAGGAAATGCATCGGTCGTAGTCGCGCAGGATGAAGGGATTGGGGTCTTCTAGGCGCGAGTGTCCTGACTGCTTTCCTTGAAATCGGCCGGTGTCCGCGTTGTATTGGCCGATGAGTTGGAAGAGTTCTTGCGCGGCGTAGCCGCGCAAGGGATCAACGGCAATGTCTGGGTTTTCGGAGGCCACCATTTCGAGGAGGATTTTGCGGTGTTTCTCGATTTGGGGCGTAGCGGTGTGAACTTTGGCGCCCGCAACGGCCTTTGTCGTGCAGGAGGCCGTTGGGTTTCGGGCGCCTTCGATTTCGACGAGGCAAAGACGACAGCTGCCAAAGGCTTCAAGGCGCGGATCGTAACAGAGTGTGGGAATGGTTTTTCCGAGGCGCCGAGCCATTTCGTAAAGAGTTTCGCCGGGCGCAAAGTCGACGAGTTCTCCGTCCAGAGTGATTTGGTTTGTCGGGTTGCCGGTCATCTAGGAAAAAGTTTATAGCGGGTTAGCGATGATTTTGCACGTGTTTTGTGACTTGGTCTGGGAAGTATTTGGCCAAGCTTTTGGTGATATTTGGAGCGGCCATGCCGAGTCCACAAGCGCTGGCGGCCATCATCGTCGTTCCCAAGTCGTCCACTTCGCGGTTCCAGGCTTTCGGGCTTTTGGGGCCGGCTTTGCCAGCGAGGCGTTCGACAAGGCGTTCAGTTCCGATGCGGCAGGGAAAGCACTTGCCGCACGATTCTTCGGCGAAGAAGGCCATGGCTTGGCGGGCGGCGTCCACCATGTTGCGCGTATTGTCGTAGACAATGATGCCGCCGGCGCCGAGGAAGGAATTTTTGCGGCGGATGGAAGGATCATCAAGGGAGACATTAAGGTCGTCGCCAGCCAAGTAGCCGCCTGAAAGACCGGCCATAGTGACGGCTTGAACGGTTTTGCCAAGAGGCGGACCCCCAGCCCATTCGTGGAGCAAGGTTGGGAGTGACAGGCCGATTGGAACTTCGTAGTTGCCCGGTTTTTGGATGTCGCCTGAAATGCTGATGATTTTGGTTCCGGAGTTTCCGTTGAGGCCGAGGCTGCGATACCAGTCGGCGCCGTTTCGGAGGATCGGAGGCACGGCGGCCAGCGTTTCCACGTTGTTGACGACGGTGGGGCGATTGCGGTAGCCGTGGGTGACCGGGAATGGCGGGCGGTTGCGGGGGAAGGGATGTTTTCCTTCCAGCGAGTTGAGCAAAGAGCCTTCTTCGCCGCAAATGTAGGCGCCGGCGCCGCGCCTCAGGCAGAGGTGGAAACAAAAGTCTTTCCCGCAAATTCGATTGCCCAAGTAGCCGGCGGCGGCCGCCTCGTCAATGGCTTGCTGAAGACGGTCGAATGTTTGCGGATATTCGTAGCGGAGATAGAGAAAGCCCTGTGTCGCGCCCGTTGCATAGGCGGAGATCAACATTCCCTCAATCACGGCGTGAGGATCGTAGTCAAGAACGGCCCGGTCTTTGAAACAGCCGGGTTCTCCTTCGTCCGCGTTGCAGACAATGGTTTTTGGATTTCCGGGAGCTGCCGCAACGGCCTTCCATTTGGCTCCGGTGGGAAAGCCGGCCCCGCCTCGTCCGGCAAGTCGGCTCTTGGAAATGAGTTCAACGACTTCGGGCGGAGTTTGCGAGGAAAGAACTTGCTCCAGCGCCGCGTAGCCGTCGCCGCGAATGTAGCCGGAGATTGTGGCTCGGTTTGGCTCTCGGATTTTGGCAAAAACGCACTCTTCGATGTTGCCCGGATTGGGCGCCGGCAAGGGAGACGGCCTTTCTTCCAAAGAACCGTTCGCAGAGCCCGTCAAAACTCGGCGGCCTTTCAGTATGGGGATGGGATCGTCGCAGCGGCCGGCGCAGGCCATGGGGCTGCTGCTGCAATGCGCTAAGGAGGAAAGGAGGCTATCGCTTCCTTGGAGGCAACACACGGGGCCGGCGCAGACGCGCGGGGCGGATTGGCCGGGAGGCTCTTGGGAAAGATGATGATAGAAAGTGATTGTGCCGTAGAGTTCGGCCAGCGGAATCTTCAAGCCGTCCGCAATTTTGCGAATGATCGGCTCGCGCAGATAGCCGTCGCGGTCGTGGAAGGTGTGAAGAACGGCAAGCAGCGGAGCAGGTTCCCGTTTCCACTGGTCAAGGATCGCGTTGTCGGTTGCCGAAGGATTCATCGGGCGTTTTTGAATGACGGAGGAGAGGATGGCTTGCGGACGCTTTTTTCGCAAGCGAATTCGGCCGGGTCTTCGGCAATGGGAAAACTCCCCCGCAGCGAATCGGGGGAGCGGGAGTGGTTGCCGTCATTGTCCCCAATACTTCAGTTGCCCGCCTCCGAGATTTGCTCATGCCGCGCCGGTGAATAAATCATTCTGCAAGGGGGCCGGCGCGGTTAGAGATGACGGCTTTTCTCCTTGCACCACCAAGCAAGGAATGTATGAGGAAGCGCCCCTTGATCGGCTTCTTTATAGAAACTTCCCTCGCGCTCCGTCAACCTCGAAAAAGAACGCAGAACGCCTTTCCTAGCCAAGGGGTTTTCGAGAATCCGAGCCTCGCTCCGCCGATGATTTTCCCTGGCGGATCCGCACAAACTTCGCGCTCAAAAGGAGATTCTCTTGACGAAGAGAATGCGGTTTGAGCACTCTGCAGAGAATAAGATGACTGCGATTTTGGGAATTTCCGCGTTTTATCATGACTCGGCGGCAGCGTTGGTTGTGGATGGAAACATTGTCGCGGCCGCCCAAGAAGAACGCTTTACCCGCAAAAAACACGATCCCGCCTTTCCGCAGAACGCCGTGGACTTCTGCCTGCGAGAAGCGGGAATTTCCCCAAAAAAACTGGACTACGTCGCCTTCTACGACAAACCCTTGAACAAGTTTGAGCGGTTGCTAGAAACCTATTTGGCTTACACGCCTTCGGGATACCGATCCTTCCGCCAATCCATGCCGCTGTGGTTGAAGCAAAAACTCCATCTTCCCCGAGAAATGGCGCGCCGGCTGCGCGGTGAATACTCAGGCCGCTTCGTCTTTGCCGATCACCACGAATCGCACGCCGCCAGCGCTTTTTTCCCCTCGCCCTTTGCCGAAGCTGCTTTGCTCACTTTGGACGGCGTGGGAGAATGGGCAACCACTTGCTACGGCGTCGGCCGGGAAAACAAAATCCAACTCCAGCGCGAAATTCGATTTCCCCATTCCCTAGGCCTGCTCTATTCGGCCTTCACCTACTATGCGGGCTTCCGAGTGAACAGCGGAGAATACAAGCTCATGGGACTAGCTCCCTACGGACGCCCAACTTACCAAAAGCAAATACAAAACAAGCTTATGGATCTAAAAGAAGACGGCTCCTTCCGCATGGACATGTCCTACTTTAACTACTGCCGGGGATTGACGATGACCTCCTCCAAATTTCATAAACTCTTCGCCGGCCCGCCCCGCAAGCCCGAATCCTCAATCACCCAGCGCGACGCAGACATCGCCGCTTCCATCCAAGCGACAACCGAAGAAATCATGCTCCGCATCGCCCGCCACGTTCATAAAAAAACCGGAATGCGAAATTTAGCCTTGGCCGGCGGAGTAGCCCTCAACTGCGTCGGCAACGGGCGAATTCAGCGCGAAGGCCCCTTTGACCAAATATGGATTCAGCCGGCGGCCGGCGACGCCGGCGGCGCTTTGGGCGCCGCGCTCTTCGTCTGGCATCAACTCTTGGAAAACAGCCGACATCCCCAGCGCCCAGACGGACAGGCCGCCTCATTGCTGGGGCCAAGCTTTTCCGAAGAAACAATCCAGCAGACACTGCGGAAAAAAGACGCCGTTTTCACAACCTGCCAATCCGACGCCGAACTATGCGACCAAGCCGCCCGGCTCCTCGCCGAAGAAAAGGTCGTCGGCTGGTTCCAAGGCCGCATGGAATTCGGCCCCAGAGCCCTAGGCGCCCGAAGCATCTTAGGCGACCCCCGCAGCGAAAAAATGCAATCCGTGATGAACCGCAAAATCAAATTCCGCGAATCCTTCCGCCCCTTTGCGCCTCTTGTTTTGCGAGAATGCGCCGCCGATTACTTTGAAATGAAAGAAACCGCCGAAAGCCCCTACATGTTGCTGACTGCGCCCGTCCGCAAATCACGCCGCCATCTCCCGCCAAACAACGACAAAACAATCCCCTGGCGCGAAAAACTACATCATCGCCGATCCGAAATCCCAGCCGTCACGCACGTCGATTACTCCGCCCGAGTGCAAACAGTGGACTCCGTCCGCAACCCCCTGCTCTACCAATTAGCCAAAGCATTTCAACAGCGAACCGGTTGTCCCGTCCTAATCAACACCAGCTTCAACATAAGAAGCGAACCCATCGTCTGCTCGCCGGAAGACGCCTGGCGCTGTTTTATGATGACCGATATGGACGCCCTCGTTCTAGGCCGTTGCCTCCTGCGCAAAAAAGAGCAACCCCAGCAAAAAAGCCAAGCAGAACGACAAAAACACCTCGCCCAATTCGAACTCGATTAACCCTGCGCTCCCGCAATTTCAATCCATCAATCAATGTTTTTCCCCTCCATTCCCTCCTCAAAAGCAAAAAAATCCCGTTTCCAAACTTTTGGAAACGGGACGCTTTCTCTGGCGTTATGACTGCTCTTGCTTGCTTGCCTAACCGCGAACTGACAACCCCCAATCCGCAACAAACCCCAAACAAACCCCTTACGCAACAACAACCGCCGCCGCTTGTCGTTTCTTCTGCAGCTGACGACGCACAACCACAAACCCCAACGCAAACAACCCAAACACCAACGCATATTCCTCAGGCTCCGGGATCACCGTCCCCCGATGAAACCGAACCACAACCGACCCATCCGACCCCGCCGCAAAACGAGGCCCCCCTGTCCCCCCCGTCCCCAAGTTATTGAAACTAAAAGCCGTCCCATCCGTATCCCCCAAATAGAAATCGCTAAACGGCTTCGCCAATATCCCCGCCCCGCTCCATGCCGATGTCCCACTGGCATCATAGCGGAAGGAAGCTCCACTCACCCGAATGCCCAACTCATCCCGATTCGTCGCCCCAGTGCCCGGATCATCGTTCAAAAACAACGACGTGATGGCGCTCGTCCGCGCCACCGAGTTCGTCGTTATCGAAAGCGTCGGATCCGTCACCGTCGTCGTGTTCGTCAGCACATTGGCCACATACCACCGATCCCGCGACGTCTGCGCATCCAAACTAGTGACCGAAGAGAGCGAACTGATCACATTGCTAGGCGGATTGGCGACGTAAAGAGCGCCATCATTCCCCGTCACTTCCCAACTATCCCGCCGAGCGAAGTTCGCGTTCCCCGCAACCTCCGTGCGAACGCTCCATAACTGCGCCGTCGTCGATGAACCGCTAAACACCCACAGCGTGTTGTTGGCGTTGTCCCGGCTCTGATACACATCAATGTACAACTGCGCCTGCGCCCGCTCCCCAAGAACCAACGCCAAGAACGCCACTACCGCAACCGCCCTCAAAAAAGAGCGACCGCTCCCCACTCCCAACAAAACGAATTTTCTCATAGCTCTAACCTTTCTTCGTATCTGCTCAAATAAACAATAATAACCGATAACCGCAAAAACTCTCTAACTCTCTAACCAACCAAACCCCAACGCAAGCTTTTTCTTCTTCCTCGCATCGCGACCCGTTCCCCCCCAATATCCCCGCCCCCTCCAACCTATGTCAAACAAAAAACAACCAATCTCAAATCGTTGTTGTGAATTTGGGCTCCGATGCTTTTGCGGACGCCATCCGTGCCGGTGTTTGAGACCGGAAGAGAAGCGCTCCACATTTGCATTTCGAAACGAAACATGACGACAAATTGACAAAAAGAAACAAGACGTCAACAAAAAAGTAACTTTTTTTTCAAAATAATGCATAATTTTTGCCGATTCTTTTGATTTTGTCGAGTTTTTAGGGAAAAGAGAGGATTTCTCTCTAACCCAATGACCGTCCAGTCAAGAGAGATTGATTTTGATTTTTGGAAATGGGGATCATCTAGCGGCGGATGGAGCGGGTGAAGGGAATCGAACCCTCGTAGCCAGCTTGGAAGGCTGGAGCTTTACCACTAAGCTACACCCGCATAGCAACCAAGTCGCCCCCTTTCTGTGTCCGCATCGCGACTCATGAAATTCATGCTTGTCGAAGAGCGCTTGCGTTGTCAATCCCAAAACTGTTACAATTGGGACGGCATATGAGCGCGCTTCTGCTTCTTAACGGGCGCTTGATTGACCCGGCAAACGGCATAGATTCTCCAAACGACCTGCTGTTGCTCGGAGGCAAGGTGGCCGCCGTTGAAAAGACCGCCCGCAAGTCCGCGCCGAAAGCCGTTCGCGCCGTTGATGTTTCCGGGTTGGTGGTTTGTCCGGGACTCATCGACTGCCACGTCCATTTTCGCGAGCCCGGCCAAAGCGCCAAGGAAACCATTGGCACGGGAAGCGCCGCCGCCGCTCGCGGCGGTTTTACAACGGTCCTCTGCATGCCTGACACAACGCCACCCATCGACACGGCAGGCACCGTGGCGCTGATTCGGAACAAAATCCAACGACAGTCCGGCATTAACGTCTTGATCGCCGGCGCCCTTACCAAAGGCTTGGCGGGAGAGGAATTGGCTCCCATTGGATCGCTCCAAGGCGCCGGCGTGTCGGCGATTACCGACAACGGCCGATGCGTCCAAAACAACGAGCTGATGCGCCGCGCCCTAGAATACGCCCATATGTTCGCGCTTCCGATATTGGACGCTTGCCGGGATGACCGGCTTGCGGGCGACGGAGTCATGCACGAAGGCTATTGGAGCATGACGCTTGGCCTTCCCGGCTGGCCCGCTTCGGGGGAAGAAATCATGGTCGCTCGCAACATTCACTTGGCCGAGCTTACAAAAACGCACGTCCACTGCCAAAACATCAGCGCCGCCGGCAGCGTCCGGCTGATCCGAGAAGCCAAGCGCCGCGGCATTCCTGTGAGCGGAGAGACCTGCCCCCAATACTTCACACTCACCGACGCCGCCATCGCCGGCAGCGACGCCTTTTGGAAAACGGACGGCAAAGAATATCTCCATCTAGCGACGCCCGGCCAAGCCCCTCCCCAATGGCCTTCTTATGACCCCTGCTTCAAGACGGCGCCTCCGCTTCGTTCCGCCGCCGACCGCCAAGCCATAATCCAAGGCCTTGCCGACGGCACTTTGGAAATCATCTCCTGCGATCACTCCCCGCACTGCGGCTACGAGCAGGAAGTGGAATTCGACGCCGCTCCCTTTGGCATCGCCGGACTGGAAACCGAACTGTCCCTCAGCCTTAGCGCTCTTTACCACACCAGACGACTCTCCCTGCCCAAACTGGTGGAGAGATGGACCGTCGGCCCCAGCAAACTGCTCCGCCTAGACAAAGGCAACCTCGCCGTTGGCAAAACCGCCGACCTTGCTGTCTTTGACCCAGAGGAAGCATGGATTTTCAACCGGAACGACAGCCTCAGCAAAGGGAAAAACACCCCTTTTCACAACTGGCCGATGCGCGGACGCAATCTCATGACCATCGTTGGCGGCGAAATCATCTGGCAAGCCCCAAACCGATTCGACGCATAAACCCCGCACACCAAAAAACCGCAACCCGCTTTGCCCGGCAACCAAAGCCAAACAAAACCGCTGTCTTTGAAGGTGTTTGGCCGCAAGGCAAGACTGCGCATTCCAGTCTTGATGCGCCAAAAACAATCCTCTCTCGCGCTTTTTCAAAAAACTTTCTTCTCAAACCAAGCTAAGGAAAGTTGGATTTTTCTTGCGGATACTTCACGGCCAAGATCGAGCCAAAGGAATCTCTCGCCAACTTGCCGACCAAAGACAGCAAAACGCCCTCCTCCCCATGCGAATTTGCGACCCGACTCTTCGCCATCGGAAAAGCCAACGTTGACGCAAAGAAAAATCTGCGCGGCGAGGAATGGGCGCGCTGCTTAGGCTGGATTGAGTTTCCAAAACTTGCCCAACGCCGTAAGCGGCGCATTGATCCAGTTGCACGGCCAGCGCCGGATCCGCTTGGTAAGAATGCACTTCGTAGGCGTGACTCATCACCGCGTCGGACAAACCCGGATGTCGCCTTCCACGCGCCAAAAGCTTGCTCGCTCCAGAAGGCCAAAGAACATAAGCGGCCGCTCCTGTGCGATCTTGATACAGCCTCCGGATACGAGGATGGACAGCGGAAAGCCTCCGCGAGCAAAGTTTCTTCCGTCCGCGAACCTCCAAGCAAATGCGCTCTGCCTTTCCAAAAGCCTCCGCTTGGGCAAGAAAGGCCGGCGTCTCGGCCGCCAAAAGAGCATCGTCTTCCAGAATCAAGCGGGGCGCATCGTCTCGGACAACCGTTTCCCAAGCCTTTTGATGCGAAGCGAAGAGCGCTTTTTCGCCGGGTCTCAAAGGACGTTCCCAGAGAGTCCAGAACGGATCGTTCGCCGGCGGGCAAAGCGTTGCGGGAGTGACGGCTTCCAATCGTTCATAGTTCAAACCCAGCGAAGCCATTTGTCCGCGCTGAAAATCCATGCGGGCGGTTTCCTCATCCAAGTTGATAATCAACACCTTCATAGATCGGGAAAAACGATAATCACTTAAAGATGCGGAAAGCATCCAGAATAGGTTCTTTCAATATTGAGTATACTGGAAATTCGATCCTCTTTACGATTTTTGCATCTTTCGATAGATTTAGGGTCGCCAGCCAAGAAAAGTCCATTCACTTCTTCATCTGTCGCTAAGGGATTAAAGCCAGCCGTTTGGGCAATGAGGCGCAACGTGGACTCTGTGAAATCGGTAGCATGAGCAATATGAAAATATCTTCTCAAATCATTTTTGTAACTTCCCTTGGCCACCATGTTCATGCCGGGAACCGCTATGAATAAATAATCCTCTTTTTCAGATAATTTTCTTAGGACTGTCAAAGTCTCCAAAGGATTAAACACATGTTCCAGTACATGAGACAGAATAAACAACCTTTTCTTTGAAGGCAGGGATGATGGATACATAGAAACCTCCGTGTTTAGGTTAAAACTGTTTTGGGCAAATTTTACAGCCTTTGCATCTAAATCGCAACCTTGGACGGATCTCACGAACCGTTTAAGCGCCGCAAGCGTTCCGCCAGAACTGCAGCCAATTTCAATAACTGACAAATCTTTGAGCAAAGATTTTAGCCCGTGTTGATGAAAATAGTTGAGGTATTTCTTCCCTTTTATTGTTTGCTCTTTAATGAGAAGTTGATAATCGACAATTTGAGTTCCCAAATATAGCGGACGATAATATTGACTATAAAACTCTTTGTGAAACTCTGGCGAGAGCGCGGGATAAGTTTGCATCAAACCACATTGGTTGCAGAGTTGCTTGTCCAAATCAAACCCGTAACGATCTCCCTGAGCAATCAAAGTAAAACTTTTGCCTTTGCAAAAAGTGCATCCTTTGTCTATCAATCCATATTGTTTGTATAACAATCTGACTGCTTTGATTGCTTTTCGGCGGCTTCTCAAATTTCTGTTTATCCACGCGAAAATCCTCCCATAGCGCCAATGTTTCAAGATTCGTTTGCGTTGCCGGCTCATTTTGTTGAATATCTCTCCTACCACCATCTTGTTCTATGTCTAGTATGTCTGTCTTTGAACCGCTTGAAAACGGTGTTGTATTGTTGCAACCGAAGAAACAGTTCCAGCAATATCTCGCCGGCAAGGTTTATTTTCGACATTTTATCCATTCTCCAACGCAGATTTCGGAGCGTATCATCTGTGCCGACGGCAAAAGCGGAAATCCCGTCAAACAATGGCACCCGTTCCTCTCTTTGTAGTTTCTCAATTCGTTCCTGATCGTCGCTACAATTCTCTGAATGGACAATATACCTTTCGGATTCTTGCATCTTGACGGTGTTAATTAGACAACTGATTGCAACACACAATCCAACGATAGTCTTATCATCGGAGTGATCCGAAAAAGTATCCGCTGCTGAAACCAGCCATCTTGTATTCAGATTTTTTAATAAATACGTTTTTTCTTCTCGCCAAAGATGTTCAAAAATCGAAAAATGTTTTCTCGTTCTATATTCGCGCCGAATCAGTACAATAAGCTTGGCATGGGTGTAACATAATTCGCTGTCTCCAATAAACTCTTTTCTCAATGCGGCAAAATGCTCTTTGGTATTTTTAGTGCTACCATGAGTGTAAATTTTGCCGTCTCCGTGGATAACTTGTTTCTTTTGCTTTGCAAAATCCGTCGAAATTTGATCGGACAACTCTCTGGCGCCAAGCCTCCTTTTATGCTGGTTCAACGAGAACCACTTTTCGAACTTGGTTTTCTTTCTTTTCATATTGGCATTTCAGGATCTATTTTTCCTTTGAGAGATTGTTGAGCCGCCTCTAAAGCCTCTAAATACTCACGGATGGCTATTTGGATTTGTTCGATGGCTTCTTCTTCGGTGTCGCCTTGGGACCAGCAACCGGGCAAGACGGGGCAGCCAACGGCGACTCCTTCTTCTGAACGTTTCAAAACAATGGGATAGGTCAAGCGCATGGAAGGTTTATAGATTGCAATCGGTGGTTTAACAAGAACTTTATTTCGAAGAATCGGTCCGTTTCTCACGAGATTGGAAAGAAGACAATAATCGGCGCGACGTTATCCGCAAACTTGAGGAAGGAAGCAACAGTGCGGCGGAGCAGGTCGAATCGTCCACAACTGGTGATGACTAAAG
Source organism: Limisphaerales bacterium (assembly GCA_965203425.1). Classification (GTDB taxonomy): domain Bacteria; phylum Verrucomicrobiota; class Verrucomicrobiia; order Limisphaerales; family AAA164-E04; genus UBA2970. The sequence continues at coordinate 3,988,468 of OZ241891.1, forward strand.
AATAATCCATTGAGGCAGAGAGGAGAGATTCCTTGTTTTGCGCTTTTTGGTTTGGTGTTTTTTGGCGAGTTTTCATGAAGGGTTTTCCAATGGCGGCTTGGCGGCGTTTTGGTCGTTTAGCAGGTGGCGATAGAGCTGGTTGAGGGCTTGGGCTTCGGTTTCGAGGCGGAAGTTTTTGAGAATACGGCGGCGGGCATTTTCTGACCAGATTTTGAGGCGGTCTGGATTGGACAAAGCGCTTTTTGTCGCTTGGGAAAGTTCCGCGGCGCAGCCGGGGGCAACCAGCAAGCCGGTTTGGTTTTCTTGAATGATTTCTTGAAAGGCGCCGACTTTGCTTGCGATGACAGGCACGCCGCAGGACATGGCTTCCAACGGAGTCAGGCCAAATCCTTCCCAGCGTTGCGGGGCAATGAAGAGGTCTAAGGCCTGATACCATTGGGCGGTTTGGCGCACGGGAACTTCCTGCAAAAAGAGAATGCGCTCGGTCAAGCCGCGCTGCGCGATTTTTTGTTGAAGCCGACGCAGATAGGGAATGTGTTGGGCGGCTGCGCGGCCAAGCAGGATTGCCGTCGCATTGGGAAAGTGAGGGAACGCCTCAAGCATTGCGTCCACGAATACGTCGGTTCCTTTTTGATGGCGGATGCGGCCAAAGCAACCGATGAGAAGGCCGGCGGCGGGCAGGCCGAGTTTTTGGCGCAAGGCGGCTCGGTTTGCGGGCGGTTGAAAGGTGTCGGCGTCGATGCCGTGCATGATGATCGTTGAAGGGCATCGGAGGTAGAATTGCGTTTTGACGGAAACGGCCACGACGGCGTCCATTTTGGAAATGAGAAAGCGCGTGTAGCGGGTATGAACGCGCTGGGAGGCGGAGGTGAAGAGCAGTTTGAATTTTTGCCGCAGCAGATGTTTGAGGCAGAGGCCGAGCAACATTTCCGTGTTGCGGCGGGCGTGCCATATGCGCCAAGGGTTTTGGGGTTTTTGCGGCGGGAAAAGAAGTTGGCGAAGGGAAATTCGCGGCAAGGCGTCCGGCAGGCCGAAGCCGAAGGCGGCGATGTTTATTAAGCGCGCCTGCACGGGCAATAGGCGGACAATGGTGGCGGTTACTCCCGATAGCCGTCGTTTGAGGTTGGGAACAATGACTTGAGGAGCCAGCGAGCGGCAAGGCGATCCCCCCCCCCCCCCCCCCCCCCCCGCTTTCAGCATTTAATTGGGAGTGGAGGAACACCCAGCCGTCTTGCGCTAGTTCTTCAAGGGCCGATTTCCATTTGGAGTCTTTTTTCCAGGGCAAATCGAAGACTCTGACGCGGCTGCCGGCGGTGAGGGCTTCGTGAATCATGGAAACGCCGTCGGGACTGACCCAAGTTTGGGCGGCGCGGCCAAGATGTTTCGGCATCCAGTTGGGCGCAGTCTCTGTTGGGGAAACATAGCAAAGGTTGGCCGACTTAGCTTTTGTGAACAGGCGGCAAAGGATCATCAGGAGGTGTGTTTTGTGGCCGGCGCCGGTCAACAAAGCGGGAAATTTTTCCCGGCGCTTCAAAATCTTGCGCAGTTTGGGCGCCCAGCAAAAAATCCTGACGGAAACGGGAACGACGGTCACTATCAATTGAACAAATTCAGACAGCGCCCGTAGCAGGCCTTCGGTTTGGCGTTCGTGTCCGGGCTTTCCGTCGACAAAACGCCACACGGTCAAGTTTGGGAGCGGTGTCTCGGCCATTGAAGCGCGGGCTGTGTTGGCTGAATTCATGAACTTATTGATTCAAGGCCTTTTATATACTTTGAATTTTGAGGGGTTGGAAGGAAAATATTTGACAAGTGGAGGGAGGCGATTTTTTGGCTTGGAGATTTGATATGAGACATTTTGTTGCTTGCCGTCAAAGAGCGTCAGAATTAGGATTGTGTTTTTGCAAGAATTTACTTGGCTCGTTCAAATCATTTTTGTTGGAAACGATTTTCGCCGCGGATTGTCTTGTGGATTTTCTTGACAACGTTTGGGTTCGTTTTTGCTTTGTTAGATGCTGATCCCGCAATATCCGGCGTGGAAGGAGAGTTAGCGATTGGCTTGTTTTCCGCCGCCGAAGATTCGTTTGCCATTCCGATTCTTTTTTCCAGAAAAAAGGGTTCTCGGCCGGATCACGGCGAGTGGGACGTTCTTTATCCTTTGATGAGTTATGATCGATATGGAAGGGAATGGCGTTGGAATTTTCTGCAGATTTTTCGCATGGCTGGCGGCGAAGGGCGGGCGGGCAAGTGGAAGAGAGTGAGCGTCTTTCCTTTTTACTTTTGGCAAAAATCGGCCGATCCCGAAAAGAACTACTGGGCGCTTTTTCCTTTTTACGGGACGGTGAAAAATCGCTTTGGGCGAGACGAAGTCAAGGCGGCGGCCTTTCCTTTATATGTTCGCACGAGGAAGAAAGACGTAGTGACGCACAACTATCTGGCCCCGTTTTTTCATCTGCGTCGCGGCAACCAGCTTCGAGGATGGCAGCTTTGGCCGCTGGCGGGTTGGGAAACCAAGGGAATCACGACGAAAACAAACATTTTAGGAGAATCCTTGTTGCTCGGCGGTCACAAAAAACTGACGATTGCATGGCCTTTTTACTTTTGGGATCGCACGGGTATCGGCGCGGAAAACGCCAAAGACCAGCGCGCTTTGTTGCCGTTTTTCAGTTCGACGCGTTCGGCCGGGCGAGATTCGTTCACGGCGCCGTGGCCAATTGGGCTTACCGTGACCCAAGACCGGGAAAAGAAATATCAAGAGATTGGCATGCCTTGGCCGTTCATTGTCTTTGCGCGGGGCGAAGGCAAAAGCGCAAGCCGGATATGGCCGTTCTTCGGAATCGCATCCAACAACAAGGGCTTGACGAGCCGTTTTTACCTCTGGCCGATTTACCGAAGGCGCGCGCTGGAAACCGAGATGGTTGCGGAACGGCAAACTCGCTGGGGGTTTTTCTTGTTTGTCGAGAAGCGCAAAATGCGAAAAGATAGCGGAATATCGACTCGGGAGCGAAATTTGTGGCCTTTGTTCACTTGGCGCGCCGGTGAGGACGGCGGGCGCCGCCTGCAGGTTTTGGCTGTTTTGGAGCCTTTTTTTCCCGTCAACGAAACGATTGAGCGGCACTATTCGCCATTGTGGGCGGTTTGGCGGTCGAGTCAATCTCCGGGAGGCGCAAAAGCACGTTCGCAGTCTTTTTTGTGGAATCTCTGGCGGCGGGAAGTGGATGAAGAGGGCAGGCGCGGCGCGGTTTTGTTTGGCTTGGTTCGCTGGGAGCGGACGGCTACCCAAAGGTCGCTGAAAGTGTTGGGCTTGGACGTCGGCCGCCGAGTTCGGCAAGAATGAGCGTTTTGGCTTTTTGTCGCACGGCATGTTTCAGCAGATTGGCGAAATTTTGGTTTTGGGTTGGCGGACGCTGGGTCGCTGTCGTTTGCTGTGGCGGCAACGAGGGAAGGTTGCCGAGCAGTTATTTGAAATCGGCAACGCCAGCTTGTTGATGGCCTGCGTTCTTTCGCTTTTTATTGGAGGGGTGTTGGCGTTGCAGTCGGGGCCGGTGTTGGCGGAGCGAGGGTTGGCTTCGGCGATTGGTCAACTGGTGGGTTTGTCTATGTGCAAAGAATTGGCGCCGGTGATGATGTCGATTTTGATTGCCGGGCGCATTGGCTCGGCGATGGCGGCGGAAATCGGCTCTATGAAGGTGTATCAAGAGATTGACGCGTTGCGGACGATGAACATTGATCCGGTCGAGTATCTCGTTCTGCCCCGGTTGACGGCCATAAGCGTCGCTTTGCCTTTGTTGGTGGTTTTTTCGATTTTGGTTGGTTGGCTGGGAGGCGCTTTGGTGGCGGCCTTCAACCGCGAGATCGGCGTGCCGATGGCCGTTTATTTTTCTAATCTCAAGCAGGCGGTGGACTTGGTGGATGTTTTTAACGCCCTTTTTAAGAGCGGTGTCTTTGCCTTCGCCGTTGGGTTGGTGAGTTGTCAGCAGGGTTTGAGCACGATTGGCGGGCCGCGAGGCATCGGCCGTTCGGTTACCAAGGCTGTCGTTAATTCCATCGTTTTGATTCTTATTCTGGACTACTTTCTTACTCGAATGCTCCTCTATTTGGATTAATGACTGCGGTTTTGGAGTCCATGAATGGTGTTCGGCTGGAGGTTTCTTGTCTTCGGCGTTCCTTTGGCGGGCGTCCGGTGATTCGGGATGTTTCCTTCCAAGTCGATCCCGGCGAGGTTTTTGTTTTGATGGGGCCCAGCGGCAGCGGAAAGAGCGTGTTGCTCAAGCACTTGATTGGCTTGGAAAAGCCGGACGGCGGGGAAATTCGGATCGAAAACCGAGGCATTCAGAATCCGGCAGTGCGCAGTCAATATCGGATGGCAATGGTGTTTCAATCCGGAGCTTTGTTGAATTCGCTTACCGTTGCCCAAAACGTCGGCCTTTATCTTCGCGAACACCGCATCCGGTCGGCAAAGGAGATTGAGCCAATTGTCCGCCGCAGCCTCGCGCTTGTAGGTTTGCATGGCGTGGAGGATCAATATCCGGCCGAACTTTCGGGCGGCATGATAAAAAGAGCGGCCATTGCGCGGGCTTTGGTCATCGATCCGCAGCTCATCCTTTACGACGAACCGACCAGCGAGCTAGACCCTTTGACGGCCGCCAAAGTCGGCGATGAAATGGAAAAGTTGAATCATCGCAGCGGCGTCACTTCCGTCGTGGTCACCCACGACCGGGAACTGGCCTTTCGTATTGCCGACCGAATCGCCTTCATCCAAGAAGGCAGGATTCTTCGCATCGGCGCGCCGGCGGAGATTCGCGATGATCCCGATCCATTTCTCCAAAAATTTCTGCTTGCGGGCGGCAATCCGCCCCGAAAATCCGACCCCAACTCGCTATGAAAAACTCCTTGGAAACTCGTCTCGGCCTGTTCTTTGCGCTGGCGCTCATCGGCTTGTTTTTGCTTCTGGAAATCGCCGGAGGATTGAACTTCTTCCAAAAAGGAATCGAAATCGGCGCCCGATTTCACGACGTCAAAGACCTCAAAGAAGGCGATCCCGTGAAAGTGGCGGGGGTTCCCGTCGGCGACGTCCAATCCATCGGCTTTGCCGACAACCAAGTAAAAGTCATCCTGCGCCTAGACGCCGACAAAGCCAAAGCCGTCAGAACCGACAGCGTCGCCTCCATTCAGTTCACCGGCTTGATGGGGCAGAACTTTGTGGCCGTTGAGTTTGGAAAGGCCGGCGTCTCCATCCAGCCGGGCGCCGAATTAGCCACGCGCGAACAAGCGGACTTTGGCTCGATCCTTTCTCAAATGGACGGCGCCGCTGCCGGCATCGGAAAAGTTGCGGAAACATTTGGCGGCGATAAATTTATGGACGTCTTGGGACCGTTGGCCGACTTCATAAAATCCAACCAAGCCTCCATTTCTAAAATCATCCAAAACGTCGAGACCAGCACCGCCCAAATCGCCCAAGGCGAAGGCACCGTCGGCCGGCTCATCCACGACGACAAACTCTACGAAGACGCCGCCCAACTCATTTCCGAACTCAACGCCGCTTCGAAAAAGCTCGACTCCGCTCTTGTCGAAGCCCAAAACATCGTTCAAAACGTTCGCGACGGACACGGCACGCTCGGCAGGCTGGCCGCCGATGAATCGCTTTACGAAGAAACCAAAGCCGCGATGACCTCCCTGAAAGAAATTCTAGAAAAAATCAACCGCGGGCGCGGCAGCGTCGGCATTCTCGTCAACGATCCCTCCCTCGTCGACAACGCCAAAGCCGCCCTCCAAAAAGTCGAAGTCGCCACCGAAGGACTCGAAGACCAAGGCCCCCTCAGCGTTCTCGGCCTGATCGTCGGCCGACTCTTTTGAACAAAACTTGTTTACTCAACAACGACGCATCTTTGTCATTATGCTGGAATTGCTCGCCCAACCCGAAGCCTGGATCAGCCTCCTAACTCTGACTTTTCTGGAAATCGTCCTCGGCATCGACAACATCGTCTTCATCTCCGTCCTTGCCGCCAAACTCCCTCAAGGCCAACAAGCCAAAGCCCGGCAAATCGGCCTCTTCCTGGCTTTGGGAACCCGCTTGCTCCTGCTTTTCTGCCTCTCTTTGATCGTCAAGCTAACCAACCCGCTGTTTGCAGTGTTCGGACACGGCGTTTCGGGGCGAGACTTAATCCTGCTCCTTGGCGGGCTGTTCCTCTTGGCTAAGGCCACCCACGAAATTCACGAAAAACTGGAAGGCGTGGACGGCGCCAAATCCAAAAAACTCGCTCCCACCTTCGCCAGCGTCATCATTCAAATCATGCTTCTCGACGTCGTTTTCTCCCTGGATTCCGTCATCACCGCCGTGGGGATGGTGGACGAAATCGCCATCATGGTCACTGCTGTCGTCATTGCCATGATTGTCATGCTCATCTTCGTCAACACCGTCAGCGCTTTCATCGAAAAGCACCCGACTCTCAAAATTCTGGCGCTCAGCTTCCTCATCCTCATCGGTTTTGTCCTCGTCGCCGAAGGATTGCACAAGGAAATCCCCAAAGGCTACATCTACTTCGCTATGGCTTTTTCCTTCGGCGTGGAAATACTCAACCTAAAAATGCGAAAGAAACACCGACCCGCGCAAGTGGAGCTGCGCCGCCCTTTTCGATAAACGCCTCTGCTTTTCGCCGCCGCGTACCCTTCATCCCAGCATGAACGTCCAAGAAGCCCAAACAAAACATCGGGAACTCACCGAAAAAATCCAAAAGCACGACCACGCCTATTACGTTCTGGCGCAACCCGCTATTTCAGACCGGGAATACGACCGACTTTATCAGGAACTCGCTGATCTGGAAAAAAACTTTCCCCAGCTCATTTCTCCAGAATCCCCCACCCAACGAGTCGGCGGCCAACCCTTAAGCGAATTCGTTTCCGTTCGGCATTCGGTTCGAATGATGAGCCTCGACAACACCTACTCCCAAGGGGAAGTGCGAAATTTTATTCAGCGAGTCCGCAAACTTCTGCCAAAAGAAGAACTCGACTGGACGGTCGAACCCAAGATTGACGGCGTTGCCGTCAGCCTCCGCTATGAAGAAGGCAAGTTCATCTTGGGCGCAACTCGCGGAGACGGCGAACGGGGCGACAACATCACGGCGAATCTTCGCACCATCCGAAGCCTCCCCATGCGCCTTGTCCCCGGCTTGAATCCTTTCCCCGCAACCCTTGAAGTCCGCGGCGAAGTCTTCATGCCCAAAGCAGGTTTTGCCAAATTCAACGACGAACGAAAGGCGTCCGGAGAACCCGCCTTCGTCAATCCGCGCAATTCAGCCGCCGGTTCCTTGAAACTACTGAATCCGAAAACGGTTGCCGCCCGTCCGTTGGACGTCATCATTTATGGCATTGCCGCCTTCGAATCAAAAAACGGTCCCGCCCCCACGACCCAACTCAAAACCTTTGACTACCTTTGCCGCGCCGGCTTCAAAACTCCCGAAAAAATCTGGCGATGCCGCACCGTCGACGAATTGCTGTCCCGCATCGAAGAACTGGAGTCCATCGCCAAAACCTTCGCTTACGAAACCGACGGCGCCGTCGTCAAACTCAACGCTATCCCCCTCCGAGAACGAATCGGTGCGACCGAAAAAGCTCCGCGTTGGGCTATGGCCTACAAATACGCCGCTGAACAAGCCGAAACCAAACTCAAAGCCATCACCATCCAAGTCGGACGCACCGGCGTTCTCACTCCCGTTGCCGAGTTGGAACCCGTCTTCATCAGCGGCACCACCGTCCGCCGCGCCACACTCCACAACGAAGACGAAATCCAACGCAAAGACATCCGCATCGGCGACACCGTCCGCGTCGAAAAAGCCGGCGAAATCATCCCCGCAGTGCTTGGCGTCGTCGGAGAACACCCCGAAAACACCCAACCATTTGACCTATCCGCAGCCATCCACAACCAATGCCCCGCCTGCGGCGGCAAAATTCAAAAGGGCAAAAAGAATGAAAATGACAAAGAACTTGTCGATTGGCGTTGCGTCAACCTGCAATGCCCGGCTCAAGCAAGGCATCGTCTGAGTCACTTCGGCGCCCGCAACGCGCTGGATATTGAATGCCTTGACGACGTCGTTTCCGACAAACTTATAGAACGCGGTTTCGTCAAAGAACCAATAGATTTATTTGATATCTCCGTCGAACAACTGGGAATGCTCAACCTCGGCGCCGACGACAAACCGCGACTCTTCGGCAAAAAAAACGCCGCCAAACTCATCCAATCCCTTCAACGCGCCCGCAACTTGAGCCTTGACCGCTGGCTCTTTGCCCTGGCCATCCCCGAAATGGGACAAATCACCGCCAAATCTCTGGCCAAATTTCACAAAAACCTTCGTGACATCGCCCATTCCTCACTACTCCACAACGTCGTTTGGCTGGAAGAAAAAGGAAAAGAGGAAGAGTTCGTCAATCCACGCTCAACAAAAAATCCAACAAAGTCCGCTGAGGAAAAAAACGAGCGGGAAAGGCAACATGCGAAGCTCGTTTCAGAAATACGCGAACGGCTGAACGACTTGAAAGAGCGAGATTTTGCCCAAATTTCCGAGGACGAAAAACAACTTCGTCCTCCCAACTACACCACCGAAGTTGGCCCAGTGGCGGCGCGAAGCGTGCTAAAATGGTTTGCTTCCGAAATCGGCCAAAGAACTCTTAACCGCTTGGATAAACTGGGCATCAATCCGCAAGGTCGCAAACAAACACCAGAAGGAAGGGAAGGAACGCGAAACGAAAACAGCCGTATTACAAAAAACTATATTCTCAAGCTAAATCCGGAACAGAAAAAACTGGACAAACCAAAATGGTTCTACGATCCGCCCACCAACCGACAGATCAAATTGCTGCAATTCTTGGGATCATCCATTCCCTGTGACTGTAAAGGAATCGCAAGCGGACTCATTTTCCGATTATACAAAGACCAACGAAACGAGGAAAGGTTTAATCTCTGGGAAAAATACTTGTTTCACTCCGGAGACAAGTTTGACAGCCCCGACCTAATGCCGTTTGACATTGAAGAATTGCGCAAAGTTATCGTTCCCGATGATTGGAAGCCGAAGCGAGCTTTGCAAAAGTTGGTTATGGAAATGCTTAAGGAAGGCAGTCCGTTTGACGATCCTGTGCCGGAAATCCGATTCGCCAACGCTTCCTTTGTGTTCACCGGCAAGTTCGCTTCGGGAACCCGCGCAGAATGTCAGGAAGCGGTCGAGGCTTTGGGCGCCGTCGCCCAGAACAGCGTCAACCGTAACACCGATTACCTGACGATTGGCAATGAAGGCAGCGAGAACTGGCGTCAAGGATCGTACGGACGCAAGATTGAAAAGGCTATGATCTTAAGGATGGAAACAGGCAAGCCCGCCATCCTTGCGGAAAGCGATTGGTTGGCGGCAATACAAAGCGAGTACGAAAAGCAATGATTTTTAGAAATTCGGGACGGAAGCAGAGAATCTCCTCCCATTGAGGCAAAGACGAGGAGGCAGCCGGAATTTTACAAGACGCCATTGGGCAAGTCCGCAAAAGAAGTTCATTGTACAAATAATTGACATTTTCGGCCGGGCTTTTAGATTGAGTGCCAGAAAGTTCGCTAAATTCCTTTGAATGCAAAAAAGAAAGACGCGCTTATGGCAGAAATGCACGAGGTAGATTATCGGATTTACGGAGAGGAAATGCAGTTCGTCGAGATAGAGCTAGACCCGCAAGAAGCGGTCGTCGCCGAAGCCGGCGGCATGATGTACATGGAGAGCGATATTGAGATGGAAACCATCTTCGGCGACGGCTCGCAGCGGAAGAGCGGCTTTCTGGGCAGCTTGATGAGCGCCGGCAAACGCCTGCTGACCGGCGAGTCGCTTTTTATGACCGTGTTTCTCAATCGAGGCGCGGGCAAACAGCGGGTTTCGTTCGGCGCCCCGTATCCGGGCAAAATTATCGCCGTTCACTTGGCGGACATAGGCGGCGAGCTGATTGCGCAAAAAGACTCGTTCCTTTGCGCCGCCAAGGGGGTTAGCATCGGCATCGCCTTCCAAAAGCGCTTGGGCGCCGGACTATTCGGCGGCGAAGGCTTTATCATGCAGCATCTGCAAGGAGACGGCTGGGCTTTTGTTCAGGCCGGCGGGACGCTTTACGAAAAAGAGCTGCATCCGGGAGAAACCCTGCGGATCGACACCGGATGCATCGTTGCCTATCAGGCCTCCGTCCACTTCGACATCCAATACGTCGGCAAAATCAAGTCGGCCTTGTTCGGCGGCGAAGGACTTTTCTTTGCAACCTTGCGAGGGCCGGGCAAGGTTTGGCTACAATCACTTCCCCTCAGTCGCTTGGCGGACCGCATCGTGTCCGCGGCGCCGCAGACCGGCAAGGGAGGGAAAGGCGAAGGTTCCCTTCTCGGCGGCATTGGCAACTTGCTGGACGGCGACAATCGATAAGCCGTGTTCCCACTTATTTATGCGTCGCCTCAAAAAAGAGAGAGCAAACCAGACGAAACCAGAAGCATCGCCTCCAACCGCTCAAAAACACCAAAAACACGACAAAATCCCCCCTTCCCTCGCCAAACTCATCGTAAGGCGCAGTGCCGTCTGCGGACAAAGCGCACCTCCATTCTCCCTACTAACAAAGCCAAGAAGAATTTTTCAAGGCAAAACTCCATGCCCGTTGCAAAATTCAGACGCCAACCCAACCACAATAACCAATAGAACTTCCCTGCAAAACCAACTCCCTCCCTCTATAACCTCCCCCAAACCAACCACCATACAACCCACAATTAGCATTTAGCAGTTTGCAATTCAAAAACAGCAAAGTTTCCCCGCCTTTTTGTAAAGCCATCGCCCAGTGATTTACGCTTTCACATCCCTTGCTTGCTTATCCTTTTCGCTCCTCATCCGCATCCAAAAACTCCAATACCTAAACCAATCCCCCTATCTTTGCCCCATCTCTTCGTTGAATCAACAAACCCCAAATCTAGAATCTCCTAATCCGCCATCCCCTAGCCGACACCCAAACCATCGAATTCGCCCCACTCTACTACCAACCACAAATCCCATCTCCCCTCCCTTTGCAATCCACAAACTTTGAAAACGCTAACCTCACACATGCATCATGCAAAAAACACTCAGACTCCCGCAAACAACCAACACCAACGCAATCCATAAAATGCTTCCTCATATAAAAGCCCTCCCTTCACCACTCGACCAACCTCAAGCCACCAACCACCAAAACCTTTCTTCCTCTTTCCTTTCTTTTGCATGGACAACCGCCGGCAACAGAAATTTGTAGACGCCAAGCTGGCGTACCGACAAACTAAGAGTCTGGAGATTTGTGTTCCGTGGCTAAGTGGTTTGCGCTTTGGTCTTTGCTGAGGTTGGCCTTGTTTTTCAAACCTCTTGCGGAGTTTTTCTTTGTCGAGTAGTTGGAGGAGCGGGGAGGGGGGCAAGAAACTGGAGGAATGGGAGAAGTGAGTGGTTGGCGGAGGTTGGAAGGGAAGGGAAAGGTTTTTTGGAGGAGAAGGGATGAGGATTAGCGAGAGGAAGGATTCAAAAAGCCTATTTTGCCTCCTTGTTGCGTTTTGGGCAGTTTCCACAAAGAAAGAAACATCAATGCGAGGAGGAGCCTCTAGAATCCGATAAAGCAAAGTAATCTGTCATAATTTTAGCAAGGAAAGAGACATCAACGCAAGTGGGCGAGATTGAAGAAACGGAATGTCGAAAAAAGGGGTAGTTGTTTCTTTGTTTTCTTTTCTTTTTATCTTATGGGTCTCTGGTTTCAAGATTGAGGGAACGGGATGAAGAGCAAGTGTTCGGTGATGAAGTAGCTGGGGATGATCGGTTGGTAGCCTACTAATGACAAAGTGACAAAGGCGTCTATTTTTCCGCCTTGTTTCTGTAAGTTGGGAGGCGGGGGTTTAGGGTTGTGAATTTAGAATTAGGAATGATGAATGGGAGATTGGGAAATTAGAATTTAGGTTTTTCGGCTTTTCTGAATGTGGCGGAGAGAGTTGCCGTCGACTGAGCGATTTTGCTGAGAGTGCTGAAGCAGTCTGAAACGATGTCGAATTAAGAATTCTTTGGGTTCGTATTGTGGGAATGCGGCCTGACGCAAAAGAGGCGACGTTTGCTTGCTATTGGTGTTGGCATGGCAAATGGTTTTCGTCAACGGATGGGATGAAGAGGATTGTGGTCGTATGGAAGCGTTGGTGGTTGCGGCGAGGCGTTGGAGAAGTTCGCCTTTTTGCCTGCGCGGGGGGAGAGGATGTCGAGGTTGGTTTTGGGGATTGTTGGATGCTTTTGGGCTGATAGGAAAGTGTGTTGGAAGAATCTGCGAGATTTCCAAGGCAATCGCCGCTGGCGTCGGATCTTGGGCGGATGATTTTTCAAGGCAACTTTGTGTTGGCGGAGCGTCAAGTTGCAGAAGTTGTCGAGGTTTGGGTTTTCTGAGAAGCGGGGGAATGGTTTGCGTTGTGTCTTTCTTTATGGTGAGTTTGAGTGCTGTTTTATCGCTGTTTGTTGCGGGCAGATTCGAAGCGGTTGTTTGCGGATGGCGTTGCGCTGGCCTGCGTTCGGAGGGAATGCGAGGAAAGGGAAGTACTAGGTTGCTGTAGGCGGGTGGTTTGGCATTTGTGAATAATTGAGATTCAAGGGCGATAAGGAGCGAACGTTGACGGGAAAAAAGGCAACTGAAAGGGGGACTCGGGCGAAGCGGAGGCGTTTTGAAGATTGGATTTCCATTCAAGGCGCGCGGGAGCATAATTTGCGGGATGTTTCCGTTCAGATTCCGCGGAACGCTTTTGTCGTGGTTACGGGGGTGAGCGGTTCGGGCAAAAGCACTTTGGCTTTTGATTTGCTTTATGCGGAGGGGCAGCGGCGGTTTTTGGATTCTACAAGCGCGTATGCGCGGCAGTTTGTGCAACAGCGTCCGCGTCCGGACGTGGATTGGGTTGAGGGGTTGCCGCCAACGGTAAGCATCGAGCAGCGAAATACTCGCGGCGGCGGCAAAAGCACCGTGGGGACGGTGACGGAGATTTATCAATTTGTTCGTTTGCTGTACGCGAGGCTGGGCGCGCAGTTTTGTCCGGACTGCAATTTGCCGGTGGAGCCGCAGACAAGAGATCAACTGGCGGAGATTCTCGTCCGAGAAAGCTCTCGCCGAGGGGTTCTTTCCATTTTTGCGCCTTTGGTTCGGCATCGCAAAGGGTTTCATTCGGCTTTGGCGGATTGGGCAAAGGCTCGCGGGTTTCAAAGGCTTCGCGCCGACGGCCGGTTGTATAGCGTGGATCAACCGTTCCGTTTGGATCGTTTTCGGGAGCACGATGTGGAAGTGGAAGTGGGACTAGTTCGATCTCGGAAAATTCTCTCGCCAGCGCCGGCATCGGAGGTGAGGGAGATTGTGGATCAGGCTATCCAAATAGGGAAGGGAGTGCTGTACGCGGTTGACGGCAAGGGGCGCCAATCCGTTCATTCCACTTTGCGGGTTTGTCCGGGTTGTCGTCGTTCCTTTGACGCGCTGGATCCTAAGAATTTCAGTTACAACTCTTCCAAAGGCTGGTGCAAGACTTGTCGAGGATTTGGCGAAGTTTTTTCTATGCCGGAGGTGACCGATCCAAGCGGGCGGGACGAGGCGGCGGAAGACTCGTGGTTTCATTGGCAGGAAGGGAAGCGCGAGTTGTGTTCCGCTTGCCGGGGAAGCCGTCTCAATCCTGCAGCTCGATCCGTGTATCTTTGTTGGGACAATGCAGGGAAAAAGGCGAAAAGCGAGCGTGGGAAACAACCCGCAAGGGAGGGAACCAAAGCGCCGGGCCAGTCCGTAGATTCCATTGCCGGGATGACCGTGGAAGAAGCGGCCCGCTATTTTGGCGGCGTCCGACCTTCTGCACGCGAAGCCGAAATTCTTCGAGACATACTTCCGGAAATTCGGGAGCGGCTTCGATTTCTTTCCGAAGTGGGGTTGGGTTACTTGCAGATTGGTCGGGGAGTCACTACTCTTTCCGGCGGAGAAAATCAACGGATCCGTTTGGCCGCCCAGCTTGGATCCAACTTGTCCGGAGTGCTTTATGTGTTGGACGAACCGACCATTGGCCTGCACGCTCGCGACAACGGTCAGTTGCTCCAAACGCTGAAGCGGCTGCAAGCCCGCGGCAATTCGCTGGTCGTCGTTGAGCACGACGAGGACACCATCCGCCATGCGGACTTTGTTGTGGACTTGGGACCCGGCGCCGGAGAGGAAGGCGGGAAGGTTGTATGGGCCGGCTCCATGCGGGATATTGCCTGTCTGCCTCCTCAAACGCTCTCTGATTCGGTCACCGTTCAATGTTTGCAAGCGCAGAAAAGTTTTCCCTTGCGGGGAGAACGTCGCCGGGTTCGATTGCCAAACCGGTCGCCGAATGGTCGAACGTCCGCCGCGGAAGGGGAACCGCGGCTTTGCCTATTGGGAGCGGCGGCCAACAATCTCAAACAACTTGACGTATCCATTCCCTTGGGACGGTTCGTCGTCGTTTCCGGCGTTAGCGGCTCCGGGAAAAGCACCCTAGTGCGTGAGTGTTTGCTCCCCGCAGTGGCGCGGTTAACGGGACAAAGCCTCCCCAACTCCGCGTCCGTTATTCGCCGTTCGCCATTTGTTGACCCCAAAGTAGCGCAGTGTCGGGCAAAGGTGGAAAATTGCGACAATCTCGGAAAGGTATTCGAAATTGATCAATCTCCCATCGGCCGCACAACCCGCTCTGTGCCCGCCACTTACGTAGGCGTCTTTGACGCCATCCGAAAGGTTTTCTCTCAACTGCCGGCGGCGCGGGCGCTTGGCTACGGGCCGGGACGATTCTCGTTTAACAACAAGGAAGGGCAGTGCGCCGAATGCAAAGGAGCGGGAGAACTCAAGCTAGAGATGGCCTTCCTGCCGCCAGCCTACGTTCACTGCGAAAACTGCGGCGGTTCCCGTTACTCGGCGGAAACCTTGGCCGTTCGTTATCGAGGCAAACACATTGGCGAAGTGCTGGAACTCAGCATTGCCGAGGCCTCTGAATTTTTTGGACGCTTTCCCCTCGTCAAACGCGCCCTCGACGCCCTTCTCGACACAGGATTGGGCTACCTTCGACTCGGCCAACCCAGTCCCACATTGAGCGGCGGGGAAGCGCAGCGCATCAAACTCGTGGCGCACTTGCTGGGAGGCATGAAACTCGGCCTTCCCTCCTCCGTAACGCTTTCTGAGTCCAGCGCGGAAAACGCCGAATCAATCCATCCGCTCGCAGACAAACCGGAGCGAAGAGGAATTAGAAAACGTCATATTTACCTGCTCGAAGAACCTACCATCGGCCTGCACATCGCCGACGTTCATCGCCTGCTAACCGTGTTGCAACGGCTCGTAGACCAAGGTCACTCTGTCATCGTCATTGAACACAATCTCGACGTCGTCGCCGAAGCGGATTGGGTCATCGACCTTGGACCTGAAGGAGGCGCCGCCGGAGGGCGAATCATAGCACAAGGCACCCCGGAAAAAATCGCCCGCAGCCGCCGCTCCCATACCGGACGATTCCTCAACACATTCCTCAGTCAAAGATAATTAGTCGAAAACCTTTTCGCCTCAATTGCAAAGAAACATCAGCAAAAAGAACAAAATTCAAAGAAAAAACGCCATTCTTCGTTCCGCAGAAAAATTGAAAAATTGTATAAAAATAGATCGATGGAGAGGAGTGTTAGTATGAAAGTTGCGTTGCAGAAACCTAATTCAGTTGAACTTGAATTTGGGGTAGTCTATATAGTTACAAAATTCAATTCTAGCGGTGCCGGCTTTACGCGAAGTAGCGGAAACTGTTGCCGGGAGTTTTCCTGAACAATATTACGCTCCGCAGAATTGCAAGCCATGCCTGCCTTCAAAAGGTTAAGCGCCCTTATGCCGTTCGTTCTTTTTTAACTTCCACTCAGCGAGAGGATTCACGTTATCGTGAAATTCTTATTGCAGTGAGAAAGTCTAGGATAAATTAGGCGTACTGATTTGGAGGGCGCTCCCAATTTTGGCGCTTGCTGGAATTGGGGTTTGGATTGAGTGTTTATGGATTTTTGAAGTTCTTCTTCACGATGATTTTGGAGGGAGTTGTCGGTGGCAGGGGGGGATGTTTGGTTTTTCCGGGGTATACTTGTTTTAGAGGAATGTGGGATTAAGATGTTTTTCTGGGCCGATTTGTTTGTTGACGAGGAGTGCGGATGGGGCGGATGGTTTTGGGTCGTTCTTTGGGGATGAAGAGGAGGGGGCAGCCTTCGTAGCCGAAGGCTTTGCGAAGTTCTCGGGCCAGGTGTTTTTCGTGGTGTTGAGTGAAGAGTTCTTTTCGGTTGACGAAGAGGAGGAAGGCGGGAGGGTTTTGTTTGACTTGGACGGCGTAGTAGAACTTGAGGCGGCCTCCGGATTTGCCGGATGGCGATTGTTTGCGAAAGGCGTCGTGCAAGGCGCGGTTGAGGACGGCCGTGGGGATGGATTGTTTGAGTTGCCCGGCCACGTAGCGAATGGTTTCTAAAAGCCGATCTAAGTGAAATCCACTGCGCGCCGAGGTGAAGATGACGGGGGCGTAGTCTAGGAAGAACATTTGTTGTTGCACCCACTGGCCGAACAGGGAAAGTTCCGTTGGCGAATGGCTTCTGCGGCGGGCGGGGGAATAGTTGCGTTTTTTGGTTTGGGCTTCCCGAACGGCGGCGGCGTAAAGGTCCCATTTGTTCACGGCGAAGATGCAGGCTTTTCGCTGTTGGACGATGAGGTCGGCGATCTTTTTATCTTGCATGGTGACGCTGTCTTGGGCGTCAAAGACGTGGAGGACGATGTCCGCTCTGGCGATGGCGTTTTCGCTGCGCTTTATGCTGAAAAATTCGATGGAATCGTCGACGCGCCTTCGCTTGCGAATTCCGGCGGTGTCGATGAGGAGGTAGCGTTCTTGATCGCCGTCGGTTTGGATGGCGAAGGGCACGTCGATGCAGTCGCGAGTCGTGCCGGGGATGGGACTGACGATGACTCGCTGGCTTTTATCAAAGGCGTTGACGATGGAGGATTTGCCGACGTTGGGGCGTCCGACGATGGCGAGTTTTAACGGTTCAGGATTGGAAGCGGATTGGGTTTCCGTTGGTGGATGGAGAACGCCGGCGGTTTTCAGGGCTTCGTCGACGGCGCGGCGGAATTCCGAGATTCCGCGTCCGTGGATCGCGGAGATCGGAAGGATTGTTTCAAAACCCAGCCGGCAGAATTCGCCGGCGTTCAAGGCGCTGTTTGGAGTGTCCGCTTTGTTGGCCGCGACAATGACGGGCTTGCCCGAACTTCGCAGTCGCCTGGCCACTTCAACGTCCAAGGGGAGAACGCCATCTCGGACGCTGACGACGAGGACGAGGACGGATGCTGTTTCAATGGCGATTTTGGTTTGGTTCACGGTTGCGTCGGCAACGGCGTCCTTAGCGATTTCTCCGTCCAGGAGGCCGATGCCTCCGGTGTCTACGAGGATGAGCGGTTTTCCACGCCAATCCATTACCGCGCTGAGTCGGTCTCTTGTGACTCCCGGCCGGTTGTGGATGATAGCGATGCGCTTTCCGATCATTCGGTTGAACAAGGCGGATTTTCCGACGTTCGGCCTCCCCACAATTGCGATGACGCGATCCACGGGGGATATTTTGGCGGAAAAGGCGGGTTTCCAGAAGAGAAAAACGCGCTGGGGCGAGAGCAAAATGCGCTTGCGGAAGCATGGGCTTTTGTGCCATTTTACGGGGGCGTGATTGGCCGGTTTGCAGAGGAGGAGTCTGAAGGGATTTTGAAGCGTTTTGGATTCGCTTTTGGTCTAGTTCTTCTTTGTTATGCTTTGATGTACGGCTGCGACCGTCATTTGCGGCTCAAGAACGGGCCTTGGGAGTTGAATTTCTCAAGGGAAAGCGACGGCACTCCGAGATTGGTCATCAACCAAGCGGCCTTGGGGATCACCAACGTCGCTTTGCATCTGGAAGGAGAAATGGTCCGTTTGGATCCGACTCTCGTTCGGTTTGAGGGATCCGAAGCGGTGAAAATTCCATATGGGAAAGTGCAGGCTTTTTACAGGAGTTATTTGCCGGGGATGATTCGGCTGGATTTGTTTGGGCACGATGTGGAAATCCGACAGCGGGCGTTAATTCTGAACTATAACGAACGCGAATGGCAATCCGATGAAGTGATTACCTTGAAACCGGAACAAAAGTGGAGATCTGTGGCCGCCCGCCAGAAGGAGAAGGAACGGCCTTGACCGGCGGTGCGCAAGCGGCGGTTTCCGTTGCTTGGCGGAGGCAAGCCCTTGTCGATGAGAAAATTCTCGATGCGGCAAACAACGGAGCTTGACGAACGGGGCTTTTCTTGGCTATTTTGGGCGTCCCATGGTGGCCGTAGTTCAGTTGGTAGAGCCCCAGATTGTGGTTCTGGTTGTCGCGGGTTCGAGTCCCGTCGGTCACCCCAACTTCCTCTCTTTTGCCGATTGGATTTTTCGAAATTTGACGGAGTGCTTTTCCATCAACGAAGAGTTTTCTTTTTCCTTTTAAAATCTTCGTCCGTAGTTGCCAGCCTCAAGCAAGTGGTTTACGATTTTAGCGTTTTCAGATTTTGGCAACGGACGATTGCGGCGCGGTTCCTGGTTGGAGGCTTGCGGCTGTTTGAAGTCGTTGCGAAGAGGAGCGAGAGCTTATGTTTGGACATCCAAAAGGTTTAAGAACGTTGTTTTTTACGGAGCTATGGGAACGGCTGAGCTACTATGGAATGCGGGCCCTTCTGGTTTTGTTTTTGACGGCGTCCGTGGAGCAAGGCGGGTTTGGCATGACGGCGGCAATGGCGGGGGCGATCTATGCTTTGTATATTTCGATGGTTTATTTGGTGGCCTTGCCCGGCGGATGGATTGCCGATCGGATTCTCGGCATGCGTCGGTCAGTGTTTCTGGGCGGGGGAGTGATTGCCTGCGGTCACTTCTCTATGGCGATCCCCAATCAAACTACTTTCTATCTTGGTTTGGTTCTTATCGTCATTGGAACCGGCCTTTTGAAACCCAACATCAGCGCTATAGTCGGCGAGTTGTATCCCGAAGGCGGCGCTCGGCGGGATGCAGGTTTTTCCATTTATTATATGGGGATCAATCTAGGGGCATTTCTAGGGCCGCTAATTTGCGGTTATCTAGGGCAGGCCTACACAGGCGGAGAGCCTCGGCAAATCGTGTTTGGACTGCAGGCGAATTGGCACTGGGGGTTTGCGGCGGCGGGTGTTGGGATGGTGCTGGGGCTAATTCAATATCGGCTGGGCTACAAAAACCTAGGCGAAGCGGGCGACATGCCAAAGGGAGATGCGTCCGCTCGATCTGTCGCCATTCTGCAATTGCTGGCGGGCATCGGCGTCTTTGCTTTGTTGGCGGCCTTATTCAGCTATTTGCAATCGCTGGGGATTATTGATTGGACGGTTTCGGATGTGGCCAAGGGCTTGGGTTATGGAATTGCTTCGATTGTGATTTTGTATTTCGCTTGTCAACTTGGCTTGGGTCGTTGGACGAGTGTGGAAAAGAAACGAATTGTGGTCATCTTCGTTTTGGTGTTGGCTTCGGCGGTGTTCTGGGCGGGATTTGAGCAGGCGGGTTCTTCGATGAATTTGTTTGCCGACCGCCATACCGATCTTACGGTGCCGGGTTGGGTAGAAACTATTGTGGACTGGATCAAACAAGCGTCTAGCCAATTGGTTTTGTGGGTGGCCTCGGCGTTGGCTTGGTGCGGGTTGGAGCAGGCGGGTTCTTCCATGACTTCGTTTGCCGAGAGGATCGTCTCTTTGAAAATAATGGAGAAATACCCTTCCTCGTGGTTTCAGTCTCTGAACCCGCTTTATATTATAGTATTGGCGCCGATGTTTGCTTGGTTGTGGGTTTGGCTGCGGCATCGAGAGCCATCGTTGCCGGTGAAGTTTGGAATGGGGTTGCTGTTGATGGCGGTTGGTTTTCTCGTCTTGGGCTGGGGCGCGACTTATGCCGACGAAGAAAATAAAGCGGCCGCTTCTTGGTTGGTGGTGACTTATTTTTTTCACACCGTGGGCGAGTTATGTCTTAGCCCGGTGGGGTTGAGCAGTGTGACGAAATTGTCGCCCAAACCGCTGGCAGGACAGATGATGGGAATGTGGTTTACGGGCACCTCGTTGGGAAGTTTGTTTGCCGGGTTGGCCGCCGGCTGGTTTGACAATATGGAGCATCATCTACTTTTCTGGCGAGTGGCGGCCATTGGCGGCGGCTTTGGAATACTTTTGGTGTTATTGAAATGGCCGATTCAAAAGCTTTGCTGCGGCGTCAAGTAGAGAATCAAGGATTTCAGTCCGACGACGGGCATGCCTAAAATGATTGAGCGCCCGCTTGCGGAGAATTTCCGCCCTCTCAAAAGCCCTTATGCGCGAGAGACTCGCCAACTGCTTTTCCTTCCATTGCAGTGGCAAAGTCCGCCGGCTGATTTGCGGTCGCCGACTTTGTGCGTGGATATTTGGAGAATGGATTTTGAAGCGGCGTGTTTCGCCGGGGCGTCTTTTAGCTGTCTTTCTTTGGAGGAAAAGGAGCGGGCGGGCCAATTTCGATTCGAGCGGGATCGGCGAATTTTTCGAGCCTTTCATGCGGGCAAGCGGCGGATATTGTCCCGCTATCTCGGAGTGTCTTCTGAAGAAATTGCCTTTTGCAGAGAGGATTGCGGCAAACCGATTCTTGCCTTGTCTGATAAGTCGCCGACGTTGCAATTCAATCTCAGCCATTCAAAAGGGCTTGCCTTGCTGGCCGTGCGATGGGGCGGGGAAGTAGGCGTAGATGTGGAAACACTTCAACCAACCCAAAGAATGACGCCTATTTTCAATCGCTTCGCTTCGGCGCTGGAAAAAGCCGCTTTTGCCGCCGCGCTGGAAAAAGGAAATGATTCCGGGCGATTGTTGACCGCTTGGTGGGTTGGCAAGGAGGCTTTTGTCAAGGCAGTGGGGCGAGGTTTGTCTCTGCCTTTTGCTCGATTTTCGATTGGATGGGACGATGTAGGCGGCTGGAAGTTAGCCGAAATGGGAAAGGATTTTGGAGCGGTCTCTGATTGGATCCTGCGTTTGTTTTCAGTCGGCCATTATCATCTGGGAGCCATGGCAACTTGTCCGCCGGCAACGACCATTCGGGCTTTCCGGGAAAATGGTTGAACCCGTCAAGATTCGGGAAAATCTGGGTTCTTTGTCGACTGGAATTCCATCCAATGAGTTGCGATATCTCGAGGATCTGTGGGAAAAGACAGCGAGAAAAAGCGTTTCATTGATTTCAGATTTTCATTAGATTGAAATCATGTTTGCCGCTGATGTTTTTTTTGATCTTAAGGAAACAGATCACGCCGCTCTCTTCGACGGGGCGCGCTATGTTTGGGACGCTTTGCGATCCATTCAGACTTATGTGGAAAATCGTCCCGCATTTTCCCAACGGCACACAGTAAAAGGGCAGGCGCATGTGGATGATAATGTATCGACCGGGGAGGGAACAATAGTGGAAGCGGGCGCCGTGGTTTTGGGGCCTTCCATCATCGGAAAGAACTGCCAAATCCGGCCTAACGCTTATGTTCGGCCTTATTCGATCATCGGGAATGAATGCGTAATCGGCCATGCCAGCGAGATCAAACACTCTATTTTATTCAATCATTGCCAAGCGCCGCATTTCAACTACGTCGGAGACTCCATATTAGGTTGCCGCGCGCACTTAGGCGCCGGCGTGAAAATATCCAATCTCAAGTTGACGGCGGGAAACGTGATGGTAGATCAGTTAGATAAGTCCGGACAGCCCATAGACAGCGGACTGCGCAAGTTTGGAGCCGTTATAGGAGACGGTTGCGAAGTGGGATGCAACGCCGTATTGAATCCCGGATCCATCTTGGAGCCAGCCTCCATCATCTATCCGAACGTCAGTTGGCGCGGAATTTTGCCGAGTCACATGATCGCCAAGAATCGAGCGCACGTCGAAGTTTCCCAAGGACGCCCGCGCGCTGGATGGTCGCCCAATTTCCCTTCCGGTAAACGGTCGAATTGAACAAGCGCGGTTCGAAAGCAGGCAAAGGATGAGAAACGACGGTGAATGGGGAGAACAAGCGGGAGACGGCGGCGCGGACTTGGCTGCGTTTGTGGAACATTTTTTCTCACCTCAAGGGCCTCTAGCCGCCGCAAAAAATTTCGAATACCGCCCCCAACAACAGGAAATGGCCGTGGCCGTGTCACAAGCATTGGAAAACGGCAAGCATTTGATTGTAGAAGCCGGCACCGGAGTGGGAAAGAGCCTGGCCTATCTCGTGCCTTCCATTCTCTTCGCCTTGTTACGCAACAAAAAGGGGATCCTCTCGACGCAAACAATCAACCTTCAACAACAATTGACGCAAAAAGACATCCCCGATCTACACAATCTTTTGCGAAAAGAGGTTTTACAAAAAATTCTAAAAGAGCCGTTTCGAAATTGGTTAGAACTTCTAAAAGAGCCAAAACCGTTTCAATTCGCAATGCTGACAGGCCGGGCGAAATATCTTTGCACCCGGCGACTGGATCGCGCTGTTCGACGGGCCGAAGGCCTGTTCACTAACCCAGAACGCCAAGAACTTGAGCGAATTTGCGAATGGTCCCAAATCACTCAGGACGGAAGTTTAGATGATCTGAAAGACTACCTTGTCAAAATTGGCAGAAAACCGGACGAAAAAGTATGGTCGCAAGTATGCTCCGAGCTAGGCGCATGCTCTCCAAAACAATGCGGAGGCAAGTCGGATTTTGTCAAGGAAGGCAACCCGATGTGTTTCTTTCAGAGAGCAAGAAACAGGTATCACTCCGCCGATATAGTTGTGCTGAACCACTCTTTGTTTTTCTCCTTGTTAAGAGACAAGGAGGATGACTCAAAAGGCCTTATCTTTCCCAACGACTTTGTCGTTTTTGACGAAGCGCACGGCCTCGAAAAAATCGCCTCCCAACACGTCGGAATCGATCTTCGCAGGTTGCAAGTCCGATATGCTCTCAACCGCTTGTGGAATCCCAAAACCAAAAAAGGACAGATGACCGTTCTCCCCCGCTCGGCGGGGTCAGAAAAAATCATCAAGCAGGTAGAGCAATTGCTCAAAGACGCGGAAAATTTTTTTGATGAACTGGAAAAAGCCGGAGAAAAACTGGACTCTCCCCGCAAGCCAACTCCGCAAAGAAAAGACGAGAAACCCCGCAAGCCGTGGAAAACCATCCGCGTTCGGCATCCCAATTTGTTGAACGACTCCTTATTCAATTGTTTTTTTTCACTTAGTCAGGGTCCGCTGAAGGACTTGCGCGAGCAATTAGTAGGTTTCATCCAACAAACCAAAGACAAAGAGACCAATCAAGAATTAGGCGCATCCAACGATCGTCTGGCGGATATTCAGAGCAATCTTTCCCGTTGGATCGGCCAAGAGAAGGAAGACTATGTATACTGGATAGAACGAGCCGGCAAATCGCAGAAAAATATTTCCCTCTGCGCCTCGCCTATTCATATTGCCAACTGGTTTCGCAAAGAACTATTGGACCGGGACACTTCGCTGATTTTGACCAGCGCCACCTTGTCCCTAGCAGAGTCTTCAGATTCGACAAACCAAGGATTCAATCACTTCATTTCCAAAATAGGTGGAGAAGACATTGCCGCCAAACAAGTAGGTTCCCCCTTTGACTACCCTAGCCAAATGCGCGTCTATTTGATCAGTGAAATGCCCGACCCCAAGGCCAGAGAAAAAGACTTTGAAAAGGCCTTGACGCCTTGGATTCTCCAATCTCTAAAACAAACACACGGAAAAGCGCTTGTCTTATTCACCAGTTACCACCTTATGAACACCGTGTATGACGCTGTGCGTCAATCCGCTGAAAAAGAAGAAGACAATCGCCGCATCTTAATACAAGGCGACGGTGTTTCCAACCCCAAACTCCTAGAACAATTCAAACAAGATACCGATTCCGTACTCTTTGGCACCGATAGCTTTTGGCAGGGAGTAGACGTGCCGGGCGAGGCCTTGTCCAACGTCGTCATCACCAAACTCCCTTTCGCCGTGCCGGTACATCCATTAGAGGAAGCGCGAGTCGAGAGCATCGAAGCCCGAGGCGGCAATCCCTTCCTTGAGCATTCTTTGCCGGAAGCAATTTTGAAGTTCCGGCAAGGCGTCGGGCGATTAATTCGAACCAAATCAGACCAAGGAATAATTGTAGTCTTAGACAGCCGCATCGTGCAGAAATTCTATGGCCAAAACTTTCTGGCGGCCATTCCCCAATGCCCCATTGACGTTGTATAAAAGAAAAGTCAAGTCGACGAGGAAAGCGCGTTGCCGCCCGCAACCTTCCTTCAGCAAAGTCCGCCCGCTCCAAGCCTCGACCACTCGTTCCCAAAGTAGTGCCGGTGGTCGGACTCGAACCGACACGAGGTTTTACCCTCCCGGGATTTTAAGTCCCGTGCGTCTGCCAATTTCGCCACACCGGCATCCTTGCTACGCTCATCCTCGTTTGTGAAACGCAACGAAAACAGCTCAAACTACCAAGCCTTGCCCAAAAATACAAGACGGCAATGCGGCCCTTGAAAAATTTCAAACAAAATTTTCCTGATAAGTCAACCTTGTTTTGTGGAAAGGATTAGATGCACTTTCGCCATTTTCACTATTTTGAATATTATGAATTCAAAACAAAAATTGATAATACAGTAAAGTATTTCTACATGGTCAACCCCATTGAATTTTATACAGGAAAATGCCACTTAAAAACTCCGGCAATAGAAAAAAGCCGTCCCTTTGCAAGAAAGGGACGGCGCCGAAAACAGGTCAAAACCTCTGGTTCGCCCGCGGTGACTCTTCGGTTTAGGGAATCATGAGTTTGTCGCCGGCCTTTAACTCCTCTTCGTGTTGATGGTGATAGGCAAACATGGTTCCTCCATCCATTTTGAGAAAGCCTTCGGCGGGGATTTCATTAATCAACCGTTCTCTAGCGTCCTCTGCGTGTTCCAGAGGGATGACGTCTAGATCAAATCCCCTGCCTCCTTTTCTGTCGTACATCATATGGCTGACAATGCTCTCCCAATAGACTTCTTGCAAGTCACCCACTGAATACTCTTCCTCCAGCATGTTTCCTGCATCCAGATTAGGATCCATTTGCATATGAGCATGATAACCTCGCAAAGTAGTGAAGATTTGCCCCCATCGGATGGGATCCGGTTCCAAGCCGGCATCCAGCAGAATGTAGTGCATCTGTTCAAACTCCGGCGTGTAGCGGAGAGTGTTAATGTGGAAGTCGTAGAGGAAGCCGTGTTCCTTAACGAGCTTTCGCATTTCTTTGTAGCGTTCGTTTTCAATGGGCCATCCAAATTCATCCACCGGAGGATTTAAGACTTCCGGATCGAAAGTAATTGTAGGATGGTATTTGATATCGAAGGGAAAGTTGAGTCTCCATTCGGAGCGGCTTTCCAAGTACTTTTCGTGTTCGGAACGTTCGGCTCGTATTCTGGCCGCTTCGTCGAGGATTACTTGAGCGGCGGCTTCTAGTTCCGCGATTTGTTCCGGGGTAAAGACCTGATGGACGGGGTGTTGTTCCGGCATCAGTTCCTGTAAAGCTCCGCTGGGCGGCTCGGCCTTCGGTTCTTGAACTTCCCAAAGGGGCTTGGATCGCTTCGTTTTGGCCTCCGTCTCCGCGCTTTGACGTTCGGAGCGGATGGACAAGAGAACGATAAGAATCGTTCCGATAGTTCCGGCAAGAATGTAATGATGTAGTTTCATTGGTCTAGTCTTAGTTTTAATGGTGATTGATTAAATGCCTCCGGTGCCGTCTTTCAAGTACGCTTTGAGATGGGCGTCGGTGTAGTCGTCGTTAATTTGTTCGACCGATAGTTCGTATTTTTGGACACAGCTTTTATGCACTGCGGCGGCCACTCCGGGCAAGCACTCTAAAACTTCAAGGGCGTCGTGGCGAGCGCGGCTTTTGCCGCAAAGGCTGTGGCTGACGGTTCTTTTGACAGTTCGCTTGGCGCCTCCTTGCGCTTTCATGAAACCGAGGATTTCGTTTTCTCTCAGAATGTCGGTAAAACACTTACTAAAAGGTTTGAGAGTGGGCATGGTGAAATCTTTACGGGCTATCCTTCTCAGCGGTTTCCCGTTTGAGAAAGTTTTCTTATTGATGTAATCTCCATCGTAGTCGCATATGTAGGCGACGTAATCGAGCGAACAAGGGTACTTTTTCTCGATTTTGAGTTTTTCGTGAAGGCCGGTCATGGGATTTTTCTCGACTTCGGAGAAAACGATGATTCCCAGGTGATTCCACGTTTCTTTAAGTTTATGGAAGGCGTCTCCCGCTTCGTAGCCCGGTCCGTACTCTCTGCGTATCTTTTGATTTGCTTCCCTTTTGGTGGGAATTGCCCCTACTTTGGCCAGATGGACGGTTCCGTTATATTTATCTGTTCTTCCCCACCTTGGATGCCCGTTGATGGGATATTTGGTTCGAGAATTGATTACTTGCCATCGTCGGTAGTAACCAGTGATTTTGGCGTGTTTGAGTTCGTTGGCCCAAAAGATATCTCCTACGGGAATGCTGTTTCTGTAGCCTGGAACGGGATGTCTCACGTCGGCGTTGGTGGTTTTGTGAACTTCCGGGATGAAGGTGGTTTCGTAGAAGCTTTGTTGCCGGTCTTCTTCTCGTTTGTACTGCAGCTGGAGGGCGTATTCGCCCAGGATGGCGGCTTCGACTTTTTGGTCGAGCAGTTTGGGGTAGGATTCAAGCCATTCGTCGATGGCTTCGTTCACCAGCCGCTCGATGATGATGTCGATGAAGATGGTTGTCGCTTTGGCGGGAGTGAGCGCGGCAAGGAACACGATTCCGAAGAACGCGATAAGCAGGGGGATTGTCGCCCATGCGCATTTCCGTTGAAAGCCGCTTTTGTGGCTCTTCGGATTCGAGTGAATTTGCCCCGCCACGGTTCGAGAAGTTTGAAGTGGATTTAACGGATCGTCAACAGTTTCTTCCGCTTTGTTCGGGCGGAGGGAATGTTGAGTTCCATTTTTCGCTGGGTGGCTCTTGCGAGCTGCCGTTGGTTCTGGGAACCGCAGGAAGCAGCTCTCTTCCTCTGTGCAAAACTTTATCGTTTTCATTTTCTTATTTTACTCTGCTATTCAACTTAACTTGTTTGGCCAGTTTGACTTGCGTCCAAACTTGACCCGCTGACCGGCACCGGGCCGTGGTCAAAGTTCAGCAGCGAATGCGAAAATCCGGCTGTTCGCTCGGAGGCGATATCGAAGAAGGTTTGAAACTCCACCGACACCGTTTCCAAGCTTTTGATATTCAGTGGGAGTCCCGACAAAAGGACCGCCACTAAACTTCGACCACCTTCAAGATACCGCAAATCGGGACTTTGTAAAGCTACATTTTGGAAACGATTTTGTTACAGAATTGTTACGAAAATGTGGCGACCGGGGGATTTTTCGAGAGTAAAGCGGGTGTTTCTGGGCGCGTCTATTTTTGAAAACTTGCCGGATGCCCCGTTGTCGAGCGGGTTTTTCGGCGCGGAAATTGGGCAAAATGAAGGCAAAGGAAGAATTTCAAAAACGAAGCCAAAGCAATTTCAAAGCGGGCTTCAATCTGCGTTGGATCGGAAATTTTTATTTTTTTCTTGCAATGGAAGCTGATTTGGTTGTGTTATGGCTTTTTCGGAAATGGCGGGCATGCGGGAAAATTGTTTTCTCGGTGTTTTGATGAAGGTGTTTCCGAGAGCAGAAAGAACTGAAATGATTGCGCGTTTATTTTTATTTGTTGGGGCGGTCGCTTTGTCGGCCACAGTTTCGTTGGCGGATTCTCATGCGTCGAATGTCGAAGGAGTTTGGGAGGCGACGATGACGCGTCCAAATGGCGAAATGGCGGAATCGACGCTGGCGATTCAAAAGAAGGATGGAAAGTGGTCTGGCACGGTGGTGAGTAGTCAAGGCGAGGAACGAAAGTTGGATCGGGTTTCGTTTGAAGAAAAATCGTTGAAGATCGAGGTGGATGTGGAACGAGAGGACTGGAGCGGCGTAATCGGGGTCAAAGCCAAGTTAGACGACAAAGGGGTTTTGAAGGGAAACTGGTATGTCCAAGGGGACGACGGCAATCAAAGCGCTTCCGGCGATTGGAAGGCGGTTCGGTCGTTGAAGGCGGCTTTGGCGGGAACTTGGAACGTCGTTGCCAAAACCGACGAAGAAGATTTCGATCATCAAGTTGTCTTTTCTAAATCTAGTTCCGGCTTTTCCGCAACCGCTCGTAGAGATGAGGATAGCATGGAATTCGCCAAAGTTGCCGTTGAGGGAAATCAGCTGCTTTTAGAACTTCCTTTCGATGAAGGGATGGTGAAGGTAAAGGCGTTTCAGCGAACGGCAAAGAAGATAGTAGGCGAGTGGACTCTGTTTGACGATTTGGATTCGGCAACGGATTCGGGCAAATGGGTAGCGACTAAGTAATTGGAAAACGCTACCGGAAAATTGCGCCGCTCTCCTGTTTTGTGGAGAACGGTTTTTTTGTTTGTGATTGGACAAATAAGCTTCTTTTTATACCTTCGATTGTGTTCTCATTGCGCGAACTAGATTCTCCGCGTCTTCTATGGAGATATTACAATCGTTTGGTGCGGAGTTGTATTAGTTGGCGGCGACCTTGGGAAGTTCGGGAACGGTGGGAAGAATGTGCCAACCGAGATCGTCTTTGGTGTTTGTGTCTTTTTTGCGGGGTTGAACGCCGCTGTTGTCTATGCCGTTCTTGCCGACGGAGTAAAGCAGAAATCCTGTTGTCTCTAATCTTTGGTAGTTCCAAGGTTCTTGGGTCATCGGGTCCATAGGTGGAGAGGGCAACCAGTTGGGAGAAAGGGCGGCGAGGGTTTCTGGGTAAGATTGGTGGGTGAGGTAAAAGCGTTCTAGGGCGACGGCTACTTTAGCTAATTCAACATGGTGTTGGGTTTGCACTGCTTTTTCAAAGGCGTTTTCAAACGCCGGCAATAACATTTTGGCGAAGATTCCATGTGCAAGGAGATCTTGTTTTAGATCAGGCACTTTACATTGACTCCACGGTGCGATTCGGGATTTTTCCAAAGTTTTTTCCGTGTTTGTAATCATTTCTTCGTAGGCAACAAGCGCTTTTGTCCAGTTGCGTAGAATGAAGGCCCGAATGCAGCCGCCGGTCCATAGATCGAAGACGGACTGGAAAAAGGTAGAGCCCGCAAGGTCAGACGGCATGAAAGATGAGTCGTTTCCTAAGATTTCCATTTGTCTGCGGGCTTTGTGAAAAGACATCTTGGTCAATGGAGAGATCATCGCGTGGCCGAAGGCTCGTTCTGCGCGAAATGAGTTTGGGACAAGCGCGGGGAAGTCCCATTGATTGAGCGATTCGGCCAATCTTTGCCATTGCTCGTCGTTCCCGATGTGAAATTGTTGGGTGATGTGAACTCCGTTGAGGACAATTCGGACTTGAGCCATTTGCACAAGACGGGAAATCAGAATGTCGGAGTCTCCTGTATGGACGAGTTGAAAGCCAAGTTGGAGCATTCGGAAGGTTTCCTCGGCGTCGCCGTTCATCGCGCCGGCCGCGCTGCGATAATTAGCGAATTGGGTAAAGCGTTTCAGATGGGTTAAGTGGGGGAGCAACATATGTTGAATCTGCTCCCAGTCGTAGGGATATTGGTCGTATTCTCGGCGAATGGCTTCCTCAAGTTGCCGAGTGGTTTCCTCTGCGGGTTGGTAGTAATCTAATATCAGCGCGGCCACTTCTTCCCAAGAGGATGGAACTTTCGTTTCGGCAACGGCGCCGTTTTTGAGCGCAAGCGCATCCAAAGCGATCTTGTGAACGGCTTGCAAAGTTGTCGAGGCGGAGAAAGACGGGTTCTCATTCGGAGTGTCGGGATAATGCAGGCCGTCAAAACGTTTCGGAGCGGAAAATGTTTTGTAGGGAGAGGATCCGTCGGTTTCGTGGATTGCCTCTCTGACGGTTTGTCCTTCGGCAGTAGATTGGCCGGCGATGGCAATAGGTTTTAGGAAGGGATGCATCCAAATGTTTGACGCGTCGGGAACGGGCGCCGGTTTTAGGGAATCTAACCGGAGCGTTTCGCCTCGATTTTGCAGTTTTGCTTCGTGTTGGTCGAGTTTGGCTGTTTCCAGCCGTTGCGCCAATTGGCCGCCCAAAGGAAGAGCGAAAATGGCAAGGAGATAACACAGCAACGCAGGAAGCCCCATCTTGAAGCGCATCGTCAGCAAAGCAAGCAAGGCGAACGGATTCGTCAAAGGAAAAATGAGCCAAGGCCTCAGCCTGCCGCCTTTCTCCGATCTAAATCCTGCGCGGATGGAAAGAATCCAACCCAAAAGCGCGAACACGAAAGTGGACAAAAGCGCAAGAAGCGCCAGCGGAGGAAAAACGCCTTTGAGGAAGAGCAAAAATTGACCGTTGGTTTGCATAAGGGAAACCTGCCTTTTGAAAAGCGCTTGGTCAACATTTTTGTCTCTTTGGAATATAATTGCTTTTCATAAACCGCATTTTGGTCATATTTAAGCGGATGCGACAGTTTACAGATATTTTCGGCAAGATCGGGCGAGGGATGTTTTCGCTTGCGTGCGTTGCGGTTTGTTTGTTTGCGCGGGGAGACGCGGACGATGAATTCCGCGTGTTGGCCAAAGAGTATGTGGACCGGATGCCCGCTTTGTCGCCTATCTCGGCCACTCAAATTGGGGACCACCGCTTTGACGGCGAGATGGATGAAATCAGCGCGGCGGCCTTGCAACGTCGGTTGAACTTTCACAAAGAGTTTCTTGCCCGGCTGGATCAGCTGGATCGCAACGCCTTGTCGCGCGATTTTCAAGTGGACGCGGTTTTGCTCCGCCACGCCTCAGAACACGGAGTCTGGCGAATTGAAACCTTTCAAGATTGGGCGTGGAATCCGTTGATTTACACCGCAAAAGCCGGAGGATCGATATATGGATTAATGGCGCGAGAGTTCGCCCCGCTAAATGTTCGGCTACAACGGGCGACGGAGCGATTGGAAAAATTTCCTCTATTCTTGGAGCAAGTGCGGGCCGTATTGCAACCTCGGCGAGTGCCTCGAGTGCATGCCGAAACTGCGGTGAAACAGAATCGCGGAGCGCTCAGCATCTTAAAAGAAATGGTAGTGCCGGCGGCGGAAACTTTGCCAAAAGCCGGGCAAAACCGCCTTCGCCAAGCAATGGCAACGGCGCAAGCCGCAATCCAGTCGCATGGCGAATGGTTGGAAAAAGTCTTGCTCCCTCAGGCTGAAGGAAACTTCCGAATCGGCCAAAAACTCTTCGACCAGAAACTGGCCTTTGCCCTCCACACTCCGCTTCGTCGCGAACAAGTCAAAGCGCGCGCCGAACGCGAGTTCCAAGCCGTTCGCCAAGAAATGTATGAAGTTAGTTGCCGGATTTACTTGGAACAATTCCCTTTGACGAAGTTTCCCAAAAATCCCAGCCAAGCCTACCGACAGGCAATCATTCGCGCCGCTTTAGAAAAAGCCTACTTAGACAGGCCCGGCAAGGACGAAATTCCTCAAGTAGCGCGAGCGCAAGTAAAAGAAGCGACTGACTTTGTAATCCAGCGAGAAATCGTAACAGTGCCCGACAACCCCTTAGAAATTATATTAATGCCGGAGTTTCAACAAGGCGTTTCCGTGGCCTATTGCGACGCTCCCGGCCCTCTGGACAAAGGATTGAAAACCTTCTACGCCGTGTCCCCAATTCCCGACGATTGGACGGAGAAACAAGTCGATTCGTTTCTGCGCGAATACAATACTTGGTCGATGCACGACTTGACAATGCACGAAGCCGTTCCCGGACATTTTCTGCAACTGGCCCATTCCAACCGCCACCCCTCCACCTTGCGGGCACTCCTCTCTTCCGGCACCTTTATAGAAGGTTGGGCGGTTTATAGCGAGCGGGTAATGGTAGACGCTGGATACCTCGACGGCGACGACCGAATGCGCCTTATTAACTTAAAGTGGTATCTCCGAGGAATCACAAACGCCATGATAGACCAAGCCATTCACGTCAATAATATGACCCGCGAAGAAGCCATGCGCTTGATGGTAGAAGGAGGCTTTCAAGAAGAACAAGAAGCGGCCGGCAAATGGACGCGAGCGCAACTTACATCGGCGCAACTCAGCACCTACTTTGTAGGCACCCAGGAACATTGGGACTTGCGACGAACTGTCGAAAAGGAATGGGGCAACGCATTCACTCTAAAACGCTACCACGATCAAATACTTTCTTACGGTTCGCCTCCCGTGCAATTCGTCCGCGCTCTGACGCTGAACCTGCCCATTCCCCAATAAAACGCATATTGATTGGGGAACTAAAGAAACTCCTGTCGTTGCAAAGTTTTGATACTCTTCTTCGGCGGGGGAGGGGTGTAGTTGCCGTAGACGCTCACTCGACCGCGGATTCAATCTTTTGACACCGTAGCAATGTCTCAGAACGGCGTTTGGAATCAACATCTCCGTCGCGACGCCTCCGTTTTCTGGGCTAGGGAGGTTGTAGGTGAGTTTGACCATTGAAGCCGCATTCGCCAGCAAAGTGTTTCTAGCGGGCAATTACGTCGCTGTAAAGCAGGCACGGGGGCAGGTTTCTCCGGCATCGTCCATGTAGCGTCTCCGCTAGGCTCTGCGGGTGGGGCAAGCGTCTTCAACAACCTGTCAATGCAGTTCTCGACGAGCAACGCCCCGTATTCGGACATCTTCCCGTCCTGGCAAAGCCACCGGTATCGGCTCTTCCTCCACTGCTCTTTCTCCCCGCAAATCCGCGTTTGCCCCGCCATCTTTCCCTCGCCTTATTGTTCCCTATCTTCTAACGGCAAAACCTAATCCAATTCTAGCAAGGAGAATTTTCCCCGCTAACGCAACGAACGCTGTTGTGGTGCGGAATTCTAGGAGAGAGGGGGGAGGTTGTTGTTGTTATTGAAGTTCAAGCCGCAAGTCCAGATATTCCTGCCGCTAGCCGAACTTCCATGCCTCTCCCGCATCCCCATCCTTGTCTATATCGACCTTCCAAGTCTCCTAGATTGCCCTTCCCAATAACCCAACCCGCTTGTCAAAAACCCCCTGGCCTAGCTGAACGCAGCAGCTCGCCCCCTGCTTGCCGCGGCGGCGGCGCGGCCTTCGCTCTCGCTAGAACGGCTTTCTCTGAGCGCGCCCGCGAGAAATCCTTGAATGGATCCCCCCTCTTCTCCCCCGCAACTCTTCCCCAACCAAACAACCAAGAAACTCCTTTTGCCCGCCACCACCGGCCGATGAATCCGCATGGTCATCCACCCCTTCTGAGATTGCCCTTGCTCTCCAGTCATCAAAGAAAAAGCGCCCTCCCTCCTCAAAAAGAAGGGCGCAAAGAAGAAAGATTTTCTCTTGGAAAAATGCGGGGGTTCGCTTAGCGCGCCTGCGAGTCTATTCCGACCAAGTCGCCCACCCAGAGAACGCCTTTTACTTCCACGTCCGCCACGCTGAGGACAATGTCGCCGAAGTTTCGCCCTACCAATCCGCCAACGCCATTGACGCCCTCCACTCGGCCTGTCACAGAACAGACTCCAATGCTCCCTAGATTCAAGCCAGCCAACGCGCCCACCCAGTTCACCCCTTGGATGGAAACATCTTCCAAGCCTAAATTGATGACTTGTCCGCGATTGCCAACCACCCCAAACAAGCCGGAAGGTTCATCAGCGAAGAGAGCGGGATCGCTCTGGTCTTGAAACAAGTTGTCGATGGTATGACCGTTGCCTTCAAAAACGGCTTGGAAAGGTTGGGAGAAAAGGCCGATGGATTCCCAGCTGGTTGGGTTGTCGCCAAAGTCCAAATCGCCTGACAACTCGTAGCCTTGGGCTTTGGTGTTGTCTATGGCGCTGGGGAAGGCTTGGGAATAGTCGTCTGCGAATTCTTCTTTGTCCGGCTGGCCGTCGCCGTTCAAGTCAAAGCGAAGGGCATGAAGTTGCGCAAGGTGGCTGACTTCAATCAAGCCGTCATCATCTCTATCATAATCGGTCGGCGGCAACTGGACGATGGGGGCTTGTTCTCTGGGTTCGGGTTCTGGGGTTTCCTCTTCTTCCACGATGGTGTGGGCAATGGTCACGGAGACAATCCCCGCATCGTTGATGGCTACGAAACCTGGGCTGGCCGGTATCGAATGGCGAATGGTTGCCTGCTCGTTGGTGTCGGCGGCGTCCGGGCTCGCGGTCACGGTCACGGTTTGGTAAGTTTGCCAATCGTTTTGATTGAAGACCAGCCTGTTGGGATTGATGGTGATTCCGGGATGCGTCGTTTCTAGGTTCACAACCATGTTTCTCTCTTGGGAAGAAGTGGCGCGCACTTGGTAAGTGGCAGAGCCGCTTTCGCTCAAAGACAAACTGGTTGGTTGGAACATGAGCGCACCCGAAGTCGATCCTCCGTTCTGCGAGGGGAACGGCGTGATTATCGGAGTCACACCGCCGCCGCCGTTGTTCACATTGACCGGCGGAGGATTGGGAGAAGCAGTCCCTTCCACTGTGTGCTCGCCAATAACAATGGGGATGTGTACCGTATCTCTAAAACGGCCGTTTATAAATCTTAACCCTTCTTCATCTGTCGGACGACCATAATCTACACCAAGCTCTTCTCCCCTCTCTCTCTTCTTGGGTCAGCCATAGTATCTCGCCAGTATCTCTATTTAGATAACGTCTCAATTCAGTAGCATGTCCAGTGTTTTCTGGATTAATAGGATCTGGTCTTCCCCAAGCAGTATCAGTAAGGGCATCGAAGATCCGAGCGTTGTGGGCGTTGCCAAAAATTAAACTAAAGACCTCTGCTACGGGCTCGTCTATCTCGTCGTCTAGGATGGGAACGGAAATGGTTCGGACAAAGTTAGTCGTGCCGGCGGGAATGAAGAGGGTGCCGCTGGTTCTGACGTAGTCTTCCCCCGCTTTGGCCGTGCCGTCTTCCGTGAAGTAGTCCAAGATGACAGCCTCTGTATAGGGGCCGTTTAGCATTTGAATATCGACGCTGACAAAGACTTCTTCCTCTGTTTTTTTGAATTCAATGAATTTGAAGGAAGGTCGCACAGATGGTCTATAGTTCGGGCCGTCAATCCACGATAATTTCAGAATTTGACGAAGAATCTCACCGTTCCACTCTATAAATTTTCCGCTATAAACCTCGTCTTCCGCAAGAACGTAGTCTTCACTCTTCCAACGCCAAAAATCTCTTGAACCAGAATAATCGAAGTATACCGTATGTTCAAGATAATAATCCCCCGGATACAACCACCGATCCCAAGGAGGATTTTGTCCAATCCGCATCCTATTTGATTCGCCTAGCTCTTGATAAATTATTCCTGATGGATTATAGTCAACAAGAATTGAAGGGTGTTCGATTGTGAACGGAATCCGTCGAATCTGCACACTGGAATAGAACCACACTCCCTTCTCCCTATCCGCTTTGGCTACGGCGAATGACTTATACTTAATTGCGGCTGATTCCAAGAACGACGCAAAATAGACTCGTTCTAGGGAGGTAGTCTTGGAGGAATAAATGAATCCTTCAAATACATAAAGGCCTATTTCCCTTCTAGGGTAGGGGGGGCTGTCGATTGGGAAACTTTGTTCTCCTGCGTAGAAGTGAGTATTAGGGGCAGAGCTCACCTTAAATATGGGGAGCGGGTCTGCGGTTTGTTGACCCCAAACCAGCGGCATTCCGACGGCTAAAATCAAAACCAACAAAAGAGCTCGGCTAATTGTTTTCTTCATCGTCTGCGATAGTGTTAATAGTTTAATGTCTTCGTATCTCAAAAAAGTAAAATTCTAGTTTATTTCAGCGGAATCAGGCGAAGGAATCGCTGTTTCCCTTCCGCTTTTGGCAAAATTATGGTCAATCGGTCCTGGCTGTCAACGTTATCTTCCCGAATTTCCTGAATCATTTTGAATTCGTCTTCAGGCAATGGCCTCCAAGTTTCTCCCAAAAGATCGGGCGTTTCCTCGATTCCGAACTCTTCGGCAGCGGGAACGGCAAACACGAATCGAACGCCGCCGTCCAGCAGAGGCTCGGCAAAAATTAATTGGCTCTTCCATTCTCCGATGCCGGCGGATGAACTCGCTGAGTCCACCGTTGGATTATTGCCAACCGATGCAGATTGGAAGACGGGCAATGGCCCGCCCGATACCGGCGGGGCTTCGGTCTTCGTCACTTCCACAAAATAAGTTTCAAGTCGACCATTCTCTGCGGTGACGTCCATGACGATGACGTTGTATCCCTCTTCCAAACTCACTTGAGGGCCGCGGTTGGCCGTGTGGATGGTGGCCGCCACATCGCTTGACCATAGAATCTCCACGGTAGCCGCCGAATGATTCGGCGTGGCCATCACCTTCGTCGAGGCGAAGGTGTGATCTACTTGCGCTGTGTAGTACGTTTTCTCCGGGGAAAAGACGGGAGCCAGCGTCATCCCGCTCAATCTTAAATCGCTCAAAGTGGCATCCTCAGAGGGTCCGGATTGTAATCTAGCGCCCGGCTTCGGCAGATTGAAGGCGTAGAGCTTCCTGCCTCCGGCCACCCACAGGGTTGTGCCATCCGACCATATCCCGCGATCTTCTGTGCTCCGCGTAATAGATCTAATGTCGATGTTTTTGGGCTGATCGGGTAATCCGCCCCACACTGTTTCTCCTTGATCGTCTACTTTCCACATGCTGTAGGCGTAAATTACTTCCGTGTCCTCCACCCACATCGTCGTTCCATTCGACCAGATTTCCCTAGGCTCTGTATTAAAGACCGTTCTCTTTATCTTTACACCTAAATTATTTTCTTCTTCTATTTCGTGCTCGCCATCTAATAGGATGTTATGAGTGGACTTGGCGACCAAGCTTGTGCCGCTTCTATTATGTTCATATGCGTAAATCCTCTGCTTAGGAGGAGCACCTCCTGATCCCTCGTTAGCCACCCAAAGGATCGTGCCATTAGACCAAAGGCCTTTAGGCACATGTTGACTATCCCTATTAAATTCTGGGGGGCGCGGTATGTTGACCTCTCGAATTAGACTAGCACCTGACGAGTTATAGATGTAAATCTTCTTGTCCGCTCTGTCTGTTATCCAGAGTTCTGTCGTGTTATCCGACCAGAGACTCTGAGGATCCTCATTGTTTCTGTTGAGCATCTTATAGCTGTCGGAAGGTGGATCGTAGACGTAAATTCTCTTGCCGATGTTGTTGAGACTGGCCACCCGCCAAGTTGTTCCATTCGACCAAATACCGCGAGGATTCTCGTTTGCCGGTGCTAAATTGAAGTCCTTGGTTGGGGTGCGCCCACCGGATTTTCGATCCACTTTGACAATGTATTCCTTGACCGCGGCGTTCTCCGCCGTGACCGTGATGACAATCTCGGTGGCGGACTCAGCCGGCAAATGGACTTGATGACCCGGAGCGGCGAGGTTCGCGTCGGCTGGCTTGGTCACCACCACGCCGGCGTCCGGATCCTGCGCCGCGGCGGTGACCGTCGTGACCTCCGTGGGATAAAGCACATAAACCCCATTCGTATAACTAGTTCTGCTGCTTTCAAAAACCTCCTCAAGCAGTTGGGCCCCTTCATAAACGTTGCTCAACGCCAAATTTTTCAAATTGTTGTTCGCCGACAGCAGCTGGTTGTAGGCAAATATCTTTTGATACACGTTCGTACTCCCATCCGCCACGTTCGTAAAAGTGGTATTGTCCACCACCCACATAGTCGAGCCGTCCGAAAAGATGCCCATCGGGTCCGTGTTGCCAACAGCCTCCAAAGTGTTGAAGTCTTCGGTTGCATTCGGGCAGTGAATTGTTATTCTTGGAGGAGACTCAGACTCATCCGTTTTCAATTTGTAGGCGTATATCTTGGCGTCTTCTTTGTCCGCTATCCAAAGGGTTGCGCCGTCGGACCACATGCCGGCAAAATCTTCAAAATCATTATCAGTGTCGAGTTTTCCCTTTTCTAATAAAATATCCTTGTATGCATCTCGATCTCCGTCGGACGCTTTGTAGGCGTATATTTGATACATGTTGGTTTGCCCGTTCACAATGTTCGTAATGGTGGCGTTGTCCGACACCCACAGGTTACACCGTCCGACCATACCCATTGAGGATCGGAATTGTTTGAATCCAAAACAATATCCTTGCTTCTTGTATCCGCACCGCGGCGTTCTGTTTCGCCCTCTCCTAGCTCTAGTTTGTAGGCGTAAATCTTGTCGTCTTCGGAGTCTACCACCCACATCGTTGTTGAGTTTGCCCAGATGCCGCGAGGATGGGAATTGTCTTCTTCATCCAAGGACGTCGTGGATACAGCCAAAGCAATATCCTTGCCGGAATCGCGGGATTTGTCCGACAGTTTATAGGCGTATATCTTGTCGTCTTCGTCGTTGGCTACCCACAGGGTTGTGCCGTCGGAAAAGATTCCTTTCGGGGTGGAATTGGCTAAATTCAAATCAATATTCTTAGATGGATCGTTGTGCGTGAAGAACTCCCTTGTAACGTCGACTTTGTAAGTTCGAGTCCGCGGCAGACTGTTGGTGTTCGTATCCCCATTCGTCACCGTGATGAAAAGGGAGTTCTGCCCAACCCCCAAGCTAACTTGATGCGTGTTGGTAGACGTCGTGTCCGCATCCTCTGGAGAATAGGATAAGACCTGGTCATGAGGACGCAGTGTCTTCGGCTCTACTGTGAGACTCTCCGTCGAGTAGGGAACCGAGACCTTATACCGGGTAGTCCCACTATCAAAATCGGGACGAAGCCGAACCTTCTCAATGTCTTCATATTCCTTGCTGGGAACATGCCCCGTCAACTCCAAGGCGCCCAAACTGGCCGCATTGGACAAGCGATAGGCGTATATCTTGTCACGTTTTGGGTTTGTCGGATGATTGTCTACTACCCACATCGTCGCTCCGTCGGACCATAGACCAGTTGGAGTTGTGTTCTCGGAGTCCAAGGTGCCGAAGTCTTTGGAGGAAACGCGGTCTCCGGTGTCCAAGTCGTAGGCGTACAGCTTGTCATCAACGGTGTCGGCCATCCACATCGTCGTTTTATCGGACCAGATGTCGCTAGGATCGGAATTGGCTCGATCCAAATCAATGTCCTTGTCGGGAACGCGGCGTTCTGTTTCGCCCTCTCCTAGCTCTCGTTTGTAGGCAAAAAGCTTTTTCCGCGTGATTGATTTACCATCCACTGTCGACGTCGTAGTGAAGACGCTGTCGGCCACCCATATGATTGTTTCGTTTGCCCAGAGGCCGCTAGGATTGGAATTGTTTGAATCCAAATCAATCTCCTTGTTGGAATCGCGGGCTTTGGTGGCCAAGTTGTAGGCGTAGAGTTTATCGTCGCCGCTGTCGGCCACCCATATGGTTGTCCTGTCGGACCAGATACCACTAGGATCGGAATTGTCTTCATTCTCCAAGTCCGTCAGGGATTCAGCCAAATCAATCTCCTTGTCGAAATCGCGGGCTTTGGTGGCCAAATTGTAGGCGTAAAGCTTGTTGTCGTCGCCGTCGACCACCCAAAGCGTTTGGCCATCCGACCACATCCCCTTAGGGGTGTTGTTCTCGGCGGCTTTGAGGGTTTTGATGAAGTCTTGTTTGTCGTTGCGACTGGTGAGGGCTAAATAGGCATGGTACGCATACAACTTGTTGTCCGTTTGATCTGCCACCCACATCGTTTCCCCATCCGACCAGATCCCCCGCGGCCGATCGTTTCCAAAATCGCCCAGCATCCGGTAATCCTTGGCGGGATCTCGATAGCGACTCCCTGTCAGGCTGTAAGCTAAAATCTTCTGCTCCTCCCCAGACCGACTCCCCTCATTATCCACCACCCACATGGTCTCCCCATCCGACCAGATGCCCTGAAGACCCGTCAGGTCTTTGTCATTGAACCCTGAATCAACTGCATTTCCTTGCCGCCAGATGTCTTTGCTATCGTTTTTTCGTTCAAATTTTCCAGTGGTTCCATTATACTCATAGGCAAATATCCTCTTTTCATTGTCGTCGGCTATCCACATGGTGGATCCTGCGGTCGATCCGTTTGCCCAGATGCCCTGAGGTTTGGGAGGCCTATTCCTCGCATCCGGATAGTCATAGGCATCGAATTTTTTATCGGCATTGAAAGTTCCCATTGCATATTTTTTTGACGAATCGATTGGCGATTGATGCCAACTCAAATCGTAAGCGTAGATCTTCCCCTCCGTGAAATCCGAAACCCAGAGCGTGGATCCATCCGACCAAATCCCGTAAGGATTGGGGAGCAATGAAAGCACTGAAACTGAACGATTTTTATAGTCTGGGCCGCCGTAAGGATATCGACGGCTATCCCTCGCTTTTCCCGACTCTAAATGCCCCTCCGGAGCCGGCGGCGCGTTTTCCTTAAACAAAAAGAAGTCATCTGCGTTGGCAATGATTTGGTCATCACTCTCTCCGTCATCATCGTTTCCCAGTATCCCGTCCGGCCCCTCTGCAGTGGGTCCGTATTTATCGTCCGCCCCTTGCTCGCCATGTCTGTATATCCCGTCCGCATTCGAATCGCCCTCTACGTCCCCTTCTTGGTGGCTTTCGCTCTGTCGTTATGGTGGTTGTCTAGGCGCGTTGGAGGAGTCGTTTCCATGCTGTACGTGAAGATTTTCTTATGCCGGGCGTCCAGCACCAGCATGACTTTTTGTCCATCGACGACTCCCATCCAAACGCCCCTAGGGTTCTTGTTGTGCTGGCCAAGTCCAGATGTGGAAATGTCTTTGGCAGGCGCGCGGGAGGCGAATTGCTGAGCGGAAGCGTTCGGAACGGAAAGAATCAGCAGGGCGAGGGTGATTCCGATGGAGAGAATTTGCCTTGCCGCCGCAAGGCGCAGGCAGCGCGAAGGGATATGGGAAAGGGAAATAGGAACGGCGTTCTTTCCCAAAACGGCATCGATCGAACCACTTTTCGGTTGGCAGGCTTCTGTGCCTTCGCTACTCATTGTTCTCATCTGCTACTTATGTCCATTTTCTCAATGAGGACTGCATCGTGCAATCTCTCTCAACGAGAAAGCGACGCCATTTTGTCCCATCTTCGGAGAAAGTCAAATTTTTTTCTCAAGCGAAAAAGCTGAAATACTGCGCACTTTGTGATTTTCCCGAAAAAAAGTGACTTGGAAAGTTTTTTCAGGCCGTTTTTTTGCTGTGTTTGGCTTGTCTTTGCGGTTTGAAATTTTCGAAAAAGCTCAAATAACAAGGGAAAACAAGCGTTTTTCCTCCATTTCACTTTCGAGAATTTTAAGCGGAGCTTTCTTGAACTTTTTTGTATTTGCAAGATTCTGGATGTTTTAGGATTTTTGAAATGGGAGATTTTGATCACGAAAAGAGCTCATATAACAATGGATTTGTGTATTTTGTCTGTATATTTGAAAGATTTTTGATTAGAATTCTCAAAAATCAAAAATTCGAAGAGAATGACTCAAGGCGCCGCTGTTGAAAAATCAAAATTAAAAACGCGATCCGGGCTTGTTTGGCGGGGGGATTTTTGAGGTTGGCAAGGGATGGCGGTTTGTGTAAAAGAGGGAGGTTATGGTTAATCCGATTCTTGTTGCCAAGTTGGCGCCGATTGCGGAGGCGCAGAGGCAGGGGCAGATTCGTCGTTTGCAGTCTTTGATGTGGTTGGGGGCGGCGTTGGCTGGGGTTGTTTTGTTGTTGTGTGGGTTTTATGGGGGTTTTGCGGTTTCGTGGGGGCATTTGTTGATTTTGGTTGGGGCGGCTTTTGGGGGCGGTTTTTTGGTTCGGGTTTGGGTTCGGCGGCGTGGGGTGGATTTGCGGGGGATTGCGCGGAGGATTGAGCGGGAGCATCCGGATTTGCATGCGTTGTTGTTGACGGCGATGGATGTGTCCCCGGATGGGAAGACTGGAGATTTTGGTTATCTGCAGAAGCGGGTGATTCGGGAGGCTTTGGCGAAGAATGTTCGGAGTCCGTGGGATCAGCTGGGGCGGGAGAGGCTTTTGTTTAGTCAGTTTTTTTATGGGGTGAGTGTAGTTGTGTTTGCGGTTGTGGCGGCGGTTTTGGCGAGTTTTGGCGTGGGAGGGGCGTCGGGGCAGTTGGCGGTTGGGGGAGATGTTGAGGTTTTGCCTGGGAATGCGGTGGTTGAGCGAGGGAGCAGCGTGGTTGTGACGGCGACTTTTAGGAAGAGGGTTCCAAGTGAGGCGACGTTAGTTGTTTTTTCGGCGGGGGGCGGTGTTCGGCGATTGCCTTTGGCGCGGAATTTGGAGGATCCGGTTTTTGGGAATAGTTTGGAGGCAGTGGATGTGGAGACTTTGTATTATGTGGAGTATGGGGAGGAGCGGACGGAGCGGTATCGGTTGGGGGTGTTTGAGTATCCGGCTTTGGTGCGGGCGGATGTTTCGTTAGATTATCCGGATTATACGGGTTTGTCGGATCGGGTGATTAAGGATACTCGGCGTGTTACGGCTGTTGAGGGGGCGGAGTTGGAGTATAGGTTGTTGTTGAATAAGGCGGTTGTTGCGGGGAGTTTGGTGGGGAGGAAGGGCGGAGAGGTGGATTTGGAGGCGGATTTGGCGCAGGCGAATGTGTATTGGGCACGGTTTGATTCTTTGGCGGAGAGTGATACTTATGAGTTGAAGTTGGAAGATGCGGATGGGCGAGAGAATAAGGTTGGGGTGGATTTTGTGATTCAAGTTCAGGAGAATCGCCAGGCTGTATTGGAGTTGGTTTCTCCTGTGGGGGATCAGCGGTTTTCGGCTGTTGAGGAGGTGGAGTTTGAGGGGGAGGTTTGGGATGATTATGGGGTGGAGGCTTATGGGTTTGGGTATGCGATTGGGGATCGGGAGATGGTGTTGGTGGAGCATGGGGAAGGGGTTGGGGCAAAGGAGAGGCGGGCGATTGAGCACTTGTTGGAGTTGGAGGGTTTTGAGCTGCAGCCGCAGTCGTTGGTTACTTATTATCTTTGGGCGGATGATATTGGACCGGATGGGGAGTTACGGCGCAATTACAGCGATATGTATTTTGCCGAGATTCGGCCTTTTGAGGAGGTGTTTCGGGAGGATCAAAGTGGAAGGGCTCAGGAGCAACAAGGAGAGGGACAAGGGAACTCGCCGGCTATGGAGCTTCTTCGCTTGCAAAAGGAGATTGTTAATGCGGCTTGGAATATACAGAGGCGGGAATCGGAGCGTCGGCCGTCGGAGTTATTTGCGGAAGATGTAAATGTTGTTCGGGAGTCGCAAGACGTCGCCATAACGCAGTTGGAACAAGTTCGCCAGGAAGTGGAAGGAGAGAAAGAGCAAGAGATATTGCAGCAGGCCAAAGACGCGATGGAACAGACGATTGAGCATTTAGAAGACTCTGTTGGGGCAAAATCGCCGGTGAAGCTTTCTTCGGCCGTCGGCACTGCGAGAACTGCTT
This sequence comes from Limisphaerales bacterium, assembly GCA_965203425.1. Classification (GTDB taxonomy): domain Bacteria; phylum Verrucomicrobiota; class Verrucomicrobiia; order Limisphaerales; family AAA164-E04; genus UBA2970. Next base: position 4,031,835 of record OZ241891.1, read on the forward strand.
ATCACTATTTGCTACAAATTCAGCCTGATGAGTTTCGGGTGTCTCAAGGGCAAGGTGGGGGCGGTGGTGGAGGCAATCGATCCCAGCAGCAGCTCAATCAACTGGAAATGACCGATGAAGCCGACGGCTATGAAACACAAAGCCAAGCCGCTTCACAGCAGGATGCTCAACAGAACGAACAGCTGCAGATATTCAACCGTCTCAAAGAACTTGCCCGCCGTCAGGAAGATTTGAACCGCCATCTTCAAGAACTGCAAACCGCCTTGGATGCAGCGGATGAGGAGGAAAAAGAAGATATTGAACATCAATTGAAACGTTTGCGAGATCAACAGCGCCAAATGCTGGAAGATATGGACGAACTTCGCCAGCGAGTCGCCAACCAAAACACTCCAGAAGCCTCCGAAGCCTTGTCTCAACTGGATCAAGTTCGCTCTGAAGCGCAACGAGCGGGCGATCTTTTGGAAGATCGGCAAGTTTCTCAAGCCCTCGCTTCCGGCGCCAGAACGCAACAGAGCTTGGAAGAACTTCGGGATGAATATCGGCGGGAAAATTCCGGGCAATTTTCCCAAACCATGCAAGACTTGCGGGAACGCGCTCGCCAAATTTCTCAACGGCAAGACGAAATTCGTGATGGTCTCTCCGCCGTGGCGCAGGAGAATCGACAATCTTTGGCCGAGTCAGAAGAAGCCGCCCAAGTGATGGAAAACGTCGAGCGACAAAAGGAAGAGATTCAATCGCTTATGGAAGAAGTTCGATCCGTTAGCGAAGATTCTGAAAGCGCCGAACCGCTTTTGTCGAGGCAGTTGCACGAAACTTACCGAGCCGTCGACCCTGAAGAAGTCAACATGCAGCTCGAATATACCTCGCAACTTGCTCGGCTAAGCCTGATTGACAAAGCGCAGGAATTCGAAGCCCAAGCCCACGAAGCCGTCGACGAACTTCAAGACCGCATTGACCGCGCGGCAGAAAGCGTTCTCGGCGACGGCGTAGAATCCCTCCGCCGCGCGCGTCTGGTTCTGGATGAATTGCTAGAAGAAGTCGGCAACGAAATTGCCATGAATCTTTCCGGACAAGAAACGTCGCCCGCGTCCGAATCCCTCGAAGGCCGACAACCGGGACGGCGCAATTCCGAAAACTTAACAACACGGGGGGCAAGCGGCGAACCATCCGTCGAAAATCCAGAGCAAAACCCATCTCCGCAACCGGGGCAAAACGGGAACAGCAACCCGCAAAACCGAGAGAATAGCGAAGGTCGAAGCGAAGCTGGAGAAGAATCTGGAGAACCTGCCGGACAAAACCGCGAACCTAGCCAATCATCCGACTTACGAACCGCTTGGAATATCGGCAACGAAAACAATCCAAACGGCGGCAACAGAGGCCCGCTGACCGGCCAAAACTTCACTCAATTTTCAGATCGCCTGCGCGAAGTCGAAGAAATGATCGACTTGCAAAACTTACAAAACGAAGTGGCCTCCGTCCGCGACCGAGCCCGCGCTATACGCGCCGAGTTCAAACGCAACGGCAAAGAGCCTCAATGGGAATTCGTCCAACTGCAAATTGAAAAACCCCTGACCGAAATCCAACAGCAAATTGGGGAAGAATTAGCCCGTCGACTTTCCAAAGAAGCCGTAGTGCCTATTGACCGCGATCCCGTTCCTCAACAATACTCCGAGCTCGTTCGCCGCTACTACGAAACCCTCGGCGGCAGTGATGAAGAATAATAGTCACCTAAAAAACATCGGCAAAAATAAAAGAGAAACCCCGCGCGCAAAATCCGTTGGTATGACAACTGCAATCCTGCGCCGGTTATCCAATCACTTGCGAAAGCCAATTAGGGCGTGTCGACACTAAATAGCAGGCGGTTTGATCGAAATCTATGGATCTTCCAGATATTTCCCGACACACTGCAGGTGCAATCCCGACATCATGGGGGAGCATCGTCGCGTCCGTCCCGTTCCCAAAGCCTTCCGTCGCCATGGTTTCCAAATCTAGGGAACTTCCATAATTTCAACCGCGAGAGAGGAAAAAGCGGGCGCCGAATCCAAAAAAATCTCAAAAAAATTGCCCGAATTAGCCTCTCGACCAGTAAAAAGCGCAAATAGCGCGCATTTTCGCCTAGAGATTTTTTTGAATTTTGGCTTGCAATTTCGATAAACCATGCGATTTTGAGAGGTGTTTTCGGCTTTGCCGGAATTGATTGACGCTAGAAAGGCATGGTTATGTACTACAACAAAGAAAAACTTGCGTAAAAATTGGCGACTCTCGGCATTGTCGGGGTTGCTGTGGCGGGGCTTTTGACGCGAGCCGTCAAAGGCATCGTTTCCTTCGTTCAAAACCTTCTTCCCTCCCCGACGCAAAAGGAGGGCGTCCGCCCCGTTCCCAAAGCCTTTCGCCTCGGCGCCATCTTCCAAACTGCCGGCATCGGCACGATTTACGGCCTGCTCTTCGCCGGCCTCCTGCTCATGCCGTTTCAATCGCATCGAGCAATCGCCGCATCACCATCGTCGGACGACATAGAAACGCAGGCATTGCCTGTGCTGGGCATCGGCGCTGTGTTCGTTATTGGATTTGTCGCCGGCTATCTCGCCACAGCCGCCTGGGAGGGAACGAAATGGAAGGCCAAGCAATCGAAGCTACCCAAAGGGAAAGTTGTTGCCATTACCGACCTGGTCAAAGATGCACACTTACTTTCCGAAGTCGCATGGTCTCATGGCGATAAACAAGACGAACGAACAATTCAGTACCCTCACTACGCTGACGTGGATTACTCGTACTACTACATCCACGTAACGGAAATTGTATGGGATGCCGAAGAGGGAGAATTCCGTCAAAAAGGCATGTGGCATTGGTATGGCACTGGCTACGCGGCCTATTCTCTTGACCATTACAATAACGCATCTTACACCAGAGAGAGGAGTGTTTCAAACGAGTTTACCAGCGCTGGGTACCATATCATACTTGGACACACTGAGAACGTCAATCTAACCCACGCATTTGACTCTGACGTCGATGAAGACAGTCGAGATGATCACTTAGCGGCGGATAGCAGAAGTCCTCGATACTACAAACCAGAGGCAACTGCTTGGCTTAGTCAAATGCGATACAGAGGAGGATCGCATTTCACGTACAAGAAATTGGATAGGCCGATTACAAGATCAAAGCCAATGAGTACCACTCGAGATAATTACAAAAGGGTGGATATAGTTCCAAAACATAGGCGGTTGGATAGAGCAAGGATAAGATTCAACAGAAGCACGTTGTCGTGGAAATGGGGGGAAAAGACTTTTCCTGCAGGTTCCACGAAAACAGTCACTAATCCAGACGGCGAGCAATTCATTTACGTTCTGCCGAAGTCTGAAACAGTTAAGTTTCCAGAGCCCGATCAAGAAATCGATACAACAGACTAAAGGAGGCGAGATGATTGACAAAGCAAAAAAAGAGTTGTTTTGGGGAAGTGTGATCGGGCTTTTCGTCTTTGCTCCCTGTTGGTTTTTCTTTTTAAATCAGCGTGGATACGAGACGCCGTTTGACAACCTTGAAGACGTTCCGAAACGCACGGTAGACGCTGTTCTCTATGGAAAAGAGGATCCGGGAGAGGACGCTTCGGCCTATGAACGGCTAATGAGCTACGATTTTCTGCCTCCGCCGGAAGAATCGATAAAGGAAGAGGAAACAGAAGAAGACACAGCAGAATCGCAAGCAGAGGCTGAGAGGCTGGCGAATTGGAAAGCCAACTTTCCTTACCAGCCAACCACCGATCCCGATGTGGTTATCGCAGAAGAGATGCTCGAAAACATGGCCGATCAGCCTGCATCAAATCACCTTTTCTTGCGAAGTTTCTTTGAAAATGAAGCGAGATTCTCGGCGCAGTTTGAGCATCTCTATCACATTTTGGAGGAACACGGCAGAGGTGACAATCCAGTGGTGACTGGCAACATACTTAACTGTTTGTGGGAATATCATCAGTATTCACAGAAAGACCCTGATTCCCTGAGCAATACTTACTGCTATAACACGGGAAGATACTGCACGAATGCCGAAGTTACTGAGATGTGGAAAGACGGAATTGTGGCTTATTTGTATGACGAAGATGATTGGCCTGATCGAGAATTGATGACGGAAACAGAGGCGATGGCTCTTCGAGATCATATCATTGACGAGATTCAAGGAGCGGACAAAATGCCAGACCCTAACTTCGTTTACAATCTCGACTATGAAGAGGAATTGGAGGTAGGTTTTTCGCCTTTGGTGATTCGCCCCGGCTGGCAAGCGTCCTACGACAGACTGGAAGAACAATGGACAGCACAGTTGGTCAAAGATCGAGAGAGCCGCATAATCAGTGTCGGCGAAGGCAACGTGTTGCTGGACAACGGCCAACCCATCGAATACAGAGAAGGAGAAAACATCGCCGCACTCATCACGCCGGACGGCTTCGAAGTGCCGTTGATTCTGGATGACAACGGCAACGTGATCATTCCCACGCCATCGGAAATCGAAGAGATGATAGAGAACGGAGAAGGCAAATATGTGGAAATCCCCGACGCGAACTCCAACCAGCTTCCTCGGCACATCACCGAAGAAGAATGGAAAATACAGGAGGCATTGCGTCAGGTGGAAGAAGCCGCTCGGCAACAAGAGTAGCATCTTTGCCTTGCGGATTGCTTGGTCAAGCCGTCGGGTTTTGGCTTGGCGGCTTTTTGTAGAATTTATGCGGATAACGAAAGAACAATAGGAAAGAATCGCCCCCTATTTACCCAAGCAAAGAGGCAATGTCCGAATCTCTAACTGGCAGATGCTCAATGCCTTGTTATACATGGCGGAGAACGGATGCAAGTGGAGAGGATTGCCCGCTCACTTTGGCCAGTGGTCGACCATTCATCAGAGAATGCTCCGCTGGTCGAAGAAGGGAGTTCTGGACAGAGTGTTTGAGGCTTTGAAAGAGCAGAGGAATGTCTCGCCAGAGGCGCTGTCTATTGACAGCACGAGTATCAAGGTTCACCCCGATGGAACGGGCGCGCTAAAAAAACGGCCCGCAGTCCATCGGAAGATCGAGCGGAGGCTGGAATACCAAGATTCATATGGTTGCTGCAAGCGATCGCCATGCAGTGAAGTTCTCGCTGTCGCCAGGGAACGCGCACGACGCGCCCGAAGGCCGCAAGTTGTTGCGCCAGAGGGGAAGGCAGACGGCAGGAGTGCCGTTGCTGATGGACAGGGCGTATGAAGGCGATGCGAACCGCCAGCAAGCCAAAGCGATGGGAATGAGTCCGATAGTGCCGCCCAAGAAGAGCCGTCTTCATCCTTGGCCATACGACAAAGAGCTATACAAGAAACGCAACGAAGTAGAAAGGCTATTCCGCCGGTTGAAAAGCTATCGCCGCGTGTTCTCCAGATTTGACAAACTGGATGTAATATTTATGGGGTTCATCGCATTCGCACTCATATTCGAAATGATCCGTTAGTGTCAACACACCCTAGTAATCCAGAGGTTACTCTATCTCACCGGGAACAGTGAGGCTGTCACTGCCGGGCGTTGCGTCGTCGCCAAGGTTGCCGCTGCTAGTTGTTGTTTTCTCTTCGCAGTCGGGGCTGGGCGCAGGCGCGGACGTTGGTTTCCGGATCAGTGTGTGTTTCTTCCAACAGCAAATCGCCGAGATTTTGCGCGAGTGGCGCGGCGTTTTCATTAACACTTGCTCGCCAGCGCGCAAACTCCGCATCGCTCATTGTGCCAAGGTTATCCATCACGATCCGGTAAATTTCCCTGAATTGTTTTTGGGGGCAAAGAAGAGGCTTGGTTTATTCTGGAGGAGTCTGCTTCTTTATGCGACGCTCTTGCCGCAACACTGCCCAAAATCCAATCAGCCCAGACATCACCAAAAACCCCGTCCCTATGATCTGCATCCGCCTCATCCGACGCTCCTGCGCCTCTCTTTCCAATCGATCCTTTTCCGCCTCGTCCACCAATCCTCCAACCATCTCCGCCATTTCCCTCACAACCCTATGAGTCCCCTCCAGCCACGGCATCGGATACTCCGGATGGGGCTTGAACTTCTTCAACTCCTCTCCCAACGCCACCGCCTTGCGCAACATCGCCTCCTCCTCAGAACCAGTCCGAAGACGAATAGCCACCTCCGTATAAGCGTCCTTCAAGCTAAGCCTAAGGTCGGCTACTCCAACCCACTCCTCGCAACCCTTCTCTTCAAAGAACGCAACCCATTCTTCCAACTCTGTCATCCCATAGTTCTCGCCCTACAAATTACACATATCGTGTGCAATGCTTGACGCCATAGGATCGCAAGGATTCTCATGGATAAACGCCAGCGCAACTTCCTTAGCCTCCGCTATCCGCCCATCCTTCCGCATCGCTTTGCTCAGTGTGCGAATCAACGAGCCCTTACGTCCTTTGGAAGGAGAATATCCCGGAGGAATACTTGGATCATCCAAATATAGACTCTCCAAATACTTTCCCTTCGTAGCCTGCAGCAAGATTGCTTCGGCCTCGGCTCTCTCCGCCTTCGTTCCTTCCTCAGATCGTAACAGCTCTCTAGCAGCCGCAATCTTTCCTCTCATCGCTTTTTTGTTTACCGCTGCGTTGCGAATATCTTCCGCCCATTCCTCCGGACTATCGCTTGCAAGGCCTCTGCCGGCCGCTTCTTGCGCCGCTTGATGATCGCCTAACTGCATATAGCACAAGGACTTATGATGCCTTGCAACCATGTGATAGCCATGCTCTGTTTCTGGCAGCGACAAGGCAAGATCCGCCAAGCGCAAAGCATCCTCCAGCCATCCCAAGAAGAAAAGACTCACGACCAAACGATTGGCGGCGCTACAGGCAAACTTGTTCTCTCGATTTACCTCAATTAGTTTTTCTCCGTAGCGCAGAATTTGCCATGCCTTTTCTTTGTTCTGCTCGCCCTTAGCGGCCTCAAATACTTCCTGCTCAAAGTGTTCCCAAAAGTCTTCCCGCTGCTTAGGCTCAGGCAGTTCGATTACTAGTTCCGCTTCCGTAGTGGAAACCTCTTGGGATGATGTTTCGGCAGTTTCCTGCGCTTGAGCGCAAACGATTGGCGCCGTCAACCCACCCCCAACAACGGCCGCAATAATAAGATAAAAGAATCCCTTCTTCATAATCTTCCTCAATGTGTTAACAATGTGCTAAAAACTTACTGATTCGCCGTCGGATCAGTAACCACTGCCGCAGCAGTTTTCGTCAGGAAGCCTCGAGATTCTCCACGAGTAGTATTGGCTCAATCCCTTTGAATTGGCGTCAGCCTGATAACAGGTGGTTGTTTGAATCGGGCCGTTAGAGCCCTTGAGGTAGTAAATAGCTTCAATCCAAGCACTTTGGCTGTACGTGCCATCTTTCCAATAACCAATCAGCTTCGCTTTGTGCCGCTCGCATGCAGGAACGTCGTAATCCCAAGTGGCGGTAAGAGTAGTCGTCACGGTTTTAGAACCTCCTTGGCTCGCTTCAATGCTGGTTTGCAGTCCGGCCGTGACTTCCGCTTTGGCCAACGGCCCCGCTCCCGCCGCAGTTTTGACTTCGGTCGATACGCTGGCGCCAGCGCTAACCTGGTGGTTGACGCTCTTTTCCCAGGAAATAGAGTACGACAAAGTGCCTGTGTCATTGGAGGTATACGGGTCGCAATTGTCTGCTCGAAAGATGAAAAGAGTCTTTTTGCGTTTCTTTTCCTCTCCGTCCAACTCCCCTTTGACAATGACTTCCCGATAAAAATTGCAATCCGCATTTCTTGGGACATCGCAATTTTGGCACTTCTTAGTTGTAGGAATTACTGGAATGTAAATCCAGGAAGGATCCATTGGAACGTAGATGTAGGGAGGATCCGTAAGAGGAAAATAAGAGGGATCGGATTCGGCGGCGGCGATTTCTTCGGGCGTTGGGACGTCGTGCGCCGTCAACGAAGAGTTTGGATCGCCTGTCAAAGATTTCGACAAAGATTCGAGTTCCGTCACTGGAAGGCAACACGGCTCTTCCGCCGGCTCCGCCTGTGTGGGTTGGTTGCCAGGGGCAAGGAAAAAAGACGCAAAGAAGAGGATCGCAATGCCGACGGTGGCGGCTACCTGCTTTGGCTTTACGGCTTCTTGGATTCGAAGAAACCAAGGCATCTTTGGCGATTGATCGCTTATTTGCATTTTGTCGTTTTGTCCATTCTTGACCGTTCCGTTGGAGACGTCAAGCTGTTTGGGAAGGTTTACTGTCTTTTTCTATGTGAATTTACGTATCTAATCTATTTTGTATTCTCCGATTTGGTCGGCGCCTTGGGAACCTCTCCCTGCGTCCAGGCCGTGTAACAAACATTCAGCATGGGAATTGCGAAATTTTTCCTGCCCGTTTGCCGGAGGCAACAGGAAAGAGAACGTTACGACTCTCCCGAAACACTGTCATGAACTGTGCTATTCAGCGGGAGACCCGATAACCAATCCTCACGCTGAACGTCTATTGCGCTTCTAGAAAATCACAAAACAACCCTCCTTGATCGCAATCTCTTTTTTTCGATTTTCTTCTCTTTTTTCTTCTTTTCGTCTTTTTTTGGATGCAGAGGCGCGCTTTTTTCAGTTTTTTTGTTGGCGGCGGGCGGTTTGTTTTTTGGTTTTTGAGGCGTTTTGGAACGGCTTGGTATCGGCTTAGTGATGGTTTTGACTGGTTGCGGGACGGTTTTAGGCCAAGTTTTTTGGCGTTGAAGCGAAATGTGTTCTCGTTCGGTGGAGCAATCTCCACGCAATCTTGGAAAAACTATTCGACAAAAGAGATCGGCTAGCGGTTGAAAAGGAATTCTTTGGTATTGATGAGCGCCCAGATGATGTCTTCGTAGGCCGTGCGGGTTGGGTTTTTCGCTTTTGTTTCGCCGTTCTGATTTATGACGGCGGAGGAGACGGCCTGCTTACGGTCCAAATATTGGAGGGCGATTTTGAGCTCGTCTTCAGTCGGGTAACGGCTGAATGCCATGAGGTAGAGTTCGCTAATTTTTTCTTTATGGGAGCGGTTGTGGTTTTGGGACCATTGCGCGGCTCTGCTGGTTTCGGCGGCGAGTTTTTCTTGGAGTGTTTTAGAATTGAGCAGGTGAAGGCTTTGCGCGAGGCTGGCGTCTTGGGATCGTTCGCATTCGCATGAGCTGGAGGAGTCGGGGCGGCCAAAGACGGTGAGAAAGTAGTTGTCGTTGTTGAATCCATTGTCTGGTAGTTCGATGGCTTTGGTGTCGGGCGGCAGGCCGCCAAAGGCCGCTGCGGCGCCGAGCATTTCGTGGACGGCGTCGTGGAGGGTTTCAGCCATGAGACGTTTGGGGTAGTAACGGGAGAAGTATTGTTTGTCTATGCGGTTGTATTGGTTGGGGGTGGAGCTGATTTGGTAGGTTTGGGATTGGCAAATCCAGCGGACGAGCGCTTTGAGGTCGTAGCCGGAATGGACAAAGCGTCGGGCAAGAGATTCTAGCAGTTCTGGATGCGTGGGGGGGTTGGTTTGTCGCATGTCGTCTTCGGGATCGACAAGCCCGCGCCCAAAGAAGTGTTTCCAGTAACGATTGACTAGGGATTTGGCGAAGAAGGGGTTGTCTTCGGCGGTCATCCAGCGGACGAGTTTGAGTCGTGGGTCCATAAGGGGACTCAGTCTTGCCGGTTCGTCGCCGAGCCCGGCCGGCTTTACATATTCGCCGGTTTTGATGTTTTTTGTTTTGGCGTCGCCGGGTTTGTGGAAAATGAGTTCTTCGCTTGGCCCAGTTCCCGCCGCCCGCCCCACGCGCGAGAAGAACGCTGCGAGGCTGTAGTAATCGTGCTGGCTCCATTTTTCGAAGGGGTGATGGTGGCATTGGGCGCATTGGAGGCGAACGCCGAGAAAGAGCTGGGCGGTGTCTTCCACTTGCTCGTTGAGTTGGTTGACTTGGCGGTACCATACGACTGGCGGGTTGTCCGCAATGTCGCCGGAAGCAGCCAGGATGGAGCCGACGAAGTCATCGTAGGGCAGATTTTGCTGCATGCTTTCGCGAATCCAATTGTGGAAAGTGTAGGTGCCTCGTTTCTCGGTGTCGCGCGTTCGTTTGTTGCGTAGCAAGGCGCTCCATTTGTTGGCGAAAAGCGCGCCGTAACCAGGGTCTTCGAGGAGGGTATCGATCCATTGAGAGCGTTTGTCTGGCTCGTTGCTGCGGAGGAATTCTTCGGCTTCCTTGCTTGTGGGCAAGCGCCCGGCAATGTCTAGCGCCGCCCGACGAAGAAAAGCGGAGTCATCGGCAATCTCGGAGGGCGGCAGTCCGACGGATTCAAGTTTGCGAAAGATGAATGGGTCGATGAAGTTGTTTGGGAACGGCAGTTGGCCAACGGGAGCACCCAACGGCACGCTTGCGCGAAAGACGGCGACTTGAGCCTGATAGCGAATCATCACGGCAACTTCGCCGGGTTGTTCGCGGAGATGGAAGAGGCCGTCTTCGGTGACTTCCGCCATTTCTTTGACGTTCGGTTCGAAAAGAGCGCTCCGGGTAACGTCTTCGCGGCTACCGTCGGAGTAGTGGGCAATGACGGCCAATTGCTGATTGCCGCCCATCTCCATGAGCCGTTGCTTGGGGAAGACTTCAATAGACTGTACCACCGGGTCGCCGGGGTTTCCATAAGGCATGCCTTGTTGAATCCAGCGCCGAATCAAGTCGTAGTCCGCCGAACCTTTTTCCAAACGCTTGCCGCCGCCGTGCGGAAGTTCGGCAGTCGCTTTGCGCAACAGAAGGCTGTAATCCGGCGCGGCGGGAAAAAGCCGACGCCCGCGAGATTCCAAAACGAGATGTTCGTAGTCTTCCGCAGGTTCGAAGCCAAGCAGGGAAAGACGAAATCCATTTTGTCCGCCAGATTTGCCGTGGCAACCGCCCCCGTTGCAGCCGGTTTTGGTGAAGATGGGAACAATTTGATTGGCAAAGTTGATGGGACGATCTTCTTCAAAACCGGTGACTTCGATCTGAAGTCGAGATTTCAATCCGCTTGAAAGAGATGCAGTCAAAGTGGTTTTGCCGTTGGACAAAGGTTGGAGCCAGCCGGAGTCATCCACCTCCACGACGCCGGCCGGATTGGAAGCGTAGTTTACCCGGCGGGTAAAGTCTTGGACAACACCGGAAGCGAATTCGCCTGAGACCAACAGCTGCCGACGATCGTTGGATCCTCGGAGTTCCAGCGTGCCGGCAACATCTTCAAGGATACCGTCGTAGAAGCGCAAGGCATTCGGGCTTCGCTCTTTGTCGAGAGAATTCGCATCGCTCCCGGAAGTAAGCACCCCGGCGGTATGTAGGACAAGCAAGCCGAGCAAAAACCGGTGGTAAGAAACTTTGTAAAAATTCATGGCCGTTAATGTATTTATAGGTTAGGTTTCTTTAAAAATTCTTCAAGGAAACAATAGATTCATCCGGAATTTTTCGGACATCTATCATTACTTTCGGACGCCTGGGATTGCCGTCGGAGTTGCGAAAGCCTTGCTGGAAAGATCCGCCGCACTGGTCTAGGGAGTTCGCGTCTAAGCCAAGGAAATGTATTCCTTCTAGAACGAATTCGGTTTTTCGCAACCTAGAAGTCGCGCCGCGCACTATCCGATTCTCTTCGTAATCGGATTTGCCGCCTTTCAGTTCGTCGTGCCATCGCTTGAATGTGCGCTCTTCGTCGTTGTATTCCACTTTGCCCATCGCGATGATAAGCCCGTAATAGCCGTGCTCGCTTACGGTGCTTGCGACCGCCTCCATATCGTTTGTGATGATCCGATGGGTTGCGGAATTGATCGCGTGGGCTTTGAAATCCCAGTTGATTTTGCCGAATGCGTCGAACTCCGTTCTGCCGTATCGCATGCCCGGCATTTCCAAGATGCCGCCAAAGGCATTTTTGCACAGAAATTCAAAGTAAAAGCCCATCCATTCCATTTGCCGCCATTGGCGATTGCCGGCGTTTTTCATTTCGAGGATGGACTGCCTGCCATCCCTCATCTTGGGCATGCCGTTGGCCGCTTCTTCCAAGCGCGCGACTGTGTCGGTTATTTCTTCCCCGATTACCACAGCGTCAAACTCCTTTCGGTTTTCACATCGGGAGTTGCGCTTATCCGGTATTTGCCGGAATTGATTCGCTCCAAAGCGAACTCATAGTAGTCCGGGACGATCTCAAAGCCGACATAGTGCCTGCCTTCGGCTTTGCTGACAACGGCAACCTGGCCCGATCCCAAGAACGGGTCCATAACCACATCGCCTTCTTTGCTCGAATAGGCGAGTATCTTGCGGATTATCTCCGCAGGAAGCTTGGTCGGGGTCTTTTTGTCGCCTTGCCAGTACTCCCGCTTGATTTCCCACACATCCTCTTTATCGCGGTAATGCGCCGAGCCTCCATTGGAAGTTTTTTCCTCTTTTCTATATCGCGCGTAAGGATAAAACCGCCTTTTATCATCATCTTTGCAAACATAAAGGCAATGATAATGCGATGTTACATATTTCCTCCTCGTCGTGACGCCGAATTGATATTTCCAAATCAAATGGTTGACCGTGGTCAGATTGCAGAGATCAATGGCGATAAGAATTTCTTTGAGATGGTTCCAACCGGAAAAAAGATACATGCTGCCTGAGTTTTTAAGCGTTCGAACGGCTTGGGAAAGCCATGCAATGGTAAAATTTAGGTATTCGGTTTTATGAATTTCGTTATAGCCTTCTAGAACTCGTTCATCGGTTCTGTTGTAGTTGGCGCGTTTTGCCTTGAAGTCTATCGCAAAGGGCGGATCCGTGATGATTAAATCCACGCACTGGTCGGGCAACTCGGCCATGAGTTCGACACAGTCGCCTTGTCGAATCGAGTCGATGTAGTTTACTAGATTTTCCTTTGTAATCATTTGGCCGAATGAAGAGTTCAATTTATATTGAGTATGGGTTGGATTAATTATTGAAAGAGTGAGCGTCCCGATGATTGTGTCCAACGCGCCGCATTACGGCCTCTATGAACTTTTCCAAAACTTCTTTTTCCATTTCCAAGCCGCTTTTGAATTGCTGAAATATTCTGCGGGCTTTTGTGTATCGTAGGTTCATAATGAGGCGCTCCCGTGAGATCAAATTAATTCGGGCATAGGTTGGCGGCCGTCGGTTAGGTAGTGAGGCCGCCCGGCAAGGTCTTTGACGGTGGCTTTGTTTACGTCCAGCCCCACGTTGTGGTAGAGCGTGGCGAGGATTTCTTGGAAATGAACGGGGCGCTCTTCGACCTCGCCTCCCAGCCGATCCGTCGAGCCGATGGCTTGCCCCGTCTTCATGTCCCCGCCAGAAAGAAGAGCGCAGGAAACGCGCGGCCAGTGATCTCTGCCGGCTTTGGTGTTGATTTTGGGCGTTCTCCCAAACTCGCCCCAAACAACGACGGAAATGTCTTTATCAAGGCCTCGTTGGTAGAGGTCGGTCACCAAGGCGCGCACTCCTTGATCCAGCATGGGAAGGTCTTCGCGGCAGCGGCTGAAATTGCTCCCGTGATAATCCCAGAAGCCGAAGGCTATGGTGACGCAACGAACGCCGGCTTCCACCAATCGCCGCGCCACGAGAAATTGTTCCAGAATGCGAGGTGCCGCGTCGCCTCGAACCGCCGGGTCGCCTTTGCCGTATTTTTCAATGGTGCGGGCGTTTTCCTTTTGAAAATCCAATGCCTCCGCCAGCCGGTTGGAAGCCAGCATCCCCAAGGCTTGTCGCTCGAAAGTGTCCAGTCCCTCCATAAGCCCTTCTCCGTCCGCATCGCGCCGAAACCGATCCAAACCGGCCAAAAGCCTCTCCCGATCGCGCAACCGATCTAAGGTAATCCCGTTGAGCGTCATATCCGCCCGGCAATCGCCTTCGGGACGAAAGGAACGATGGCCGATTCCAAGAAAGCCCGGAGTCGCGGCGTTATAGGGGCGATGTTTCATTCTCGGTTCTAGGCCGACAAAGGGAGGCACGCCCGGCTGCGTCATTCTCCGCAGTTTGGAAATGACGGCGCCAAAAGTCGGCCAACCGCCGGGCGGCGGCGGTGTGCGGCGAAGCCGACCGGTAAAGCATTGGTGATTGCTGTGATCGTCCACCGCGCCGACGACCGAGCGCACCGGAATCAACTTGTCCATGATGGAAGCCATTTTGGGCAACAGCTCGCAAATCTCAATTCCCAGCACATTCGTCCGAATGGGCCGAAACTCGCCGCGAATTTCCGAAGGCGCCTTTGTTTTGATTTCGAACATGTCTTGGTGAGGCGGTCCGCCGGGCAAATAGATCATAATAATCGACTTTTGCGAGCGGCTGATTCGTTGTTCTTGTTCCGCCCGAAGAATGTCGGGAAGAGCAAGCCCGCCAAACCCCAAGGCGCCGATGCGAAGAAAGTTGCGTCGGGAAATGCCGTCGCAAAAACGGCGAGAAGTTCCTGGAATAGTAATCATGGCCGGTTTTTATTTCAGATTTGTCCGCAAATGAGGGCAACCGTGAAGCCTGAAGTGGAAAAAGACAAAAAACAGCCGCGCAAGAATGCTGCCGCTCGTTGTCGTTTTATGGATTGCGATTCGCATTTTGGTCGAATTCGTTTTCCCATTTTCCCCTTTTTCTAAAAGCCAGCGCCACCAATTTGCTGGAATTTCCGTCTTGTATACCTTTTTGGAAGAGATTTGGCAATCCCTTTTTGCTTGGCACAGCCGCAAAAATCTCATGATCCCCAGTTTCTGCCAGATAAAATCAAGCAAACCAAGATATGCATCTTTCAATCTGTGATTAGAAAACTTTCCCGCCGCGAAGAAACCAAAGAGCTTGTCCGCTTTAAGACCGGCGCCGTCAACGGCCACTCCCAAACATGCTATATTCTCCCGCTTGCCGTTGTGGCACCAGAATTAACCAAACATAAAGAATACGGGTGGCATCTTGTCGTTCCATTTTGGTTGGAGCTTAGCAGATATGAAAGAGCGCGGATAAAACTTCTAGGCAGAGCAGTTTATCAAAGAATTCGGATTTCACGATTTACGGCTTAGACAAACGGGTCTTCCGCTGGGGCGTTTGCGCAGTTTTGTGAAACGTTGCAAAGATTCCGTTGCGGTAGGTTGTGTCGGTTTCGTCGTGGCTTGCCACGGGCAAGGCTTGGTTTCCCCACGCGTCCCAACCCGGAAATTGCCTTCGGGCGAATAGTTCCATTTTGCTTTGGGTAGGAAACATTTGTTCGATGCGGTTTCGGACTTCGTTGGGTTTAGTGGAATGTTGGCTTCGCATTTCCGGCACGAGTTGGCGGATGTTGCGAGCGCCGCGCGGTTGGGGGATTTTGCCTCGTTTGAAGACTAAACATAGTTCGCATTGCGAAAGAGTGTAAAAGCCCGGATTGGTTTTCCTTTTATCCCATACAAAGGCGACGGTTGCCCATTGAAACCGCCATGCTTTTCCTAAGTCGATGGCTTGGTCTAAATGAGGAGAAGTTGCCCACATAAAAAGGAGAGAGTTGTCGGCGGCCATTTTCCAGATTTCCCATTGCGACATTTCAGCGGTGGTTACCGTTTCATAGTGGCGAACGGCGCCGCCGGTATCGCCGGAGTTCGGGCCGGCGTGTTGCAGTTGCCCCTTATAGTCCCAAGGCGGATCAGCGTAGAGAATGTCGTATTGTTTATTTGGAAGTTTTGGGTGATTCATCTTGTTCAGCCTCTCGTTTGTAGGGAAGAGACATAAAAGCCGGTTATTCATGCGCACACCGGCAAACGCGTTAAAGTGGATGTGCTTTTTTACAGTGTGGACTGATTAGCTATAGTCGAAGTTGAGTTTTGGTGGAATTATTTCGTACCATTTTCCTTCTTTGTATTTGGTAATTGGTTGTTGTTCTTTTTGCCAAAGTATTGACGCAGCTTGTACTGTTAAGTTTGTGAAATTTTGTTTTTCTTTTTGTTTAATTTTTATGGCTGAATGAAGATCAATATACAGTGTTCCATTTGTGATTATGTCACTTCCACCTATTCCTTGTGGTATTTCTAGCCATGATATTTCTATTTCTTTATTTTGTTCTTCTTTTGTGTTATGGGCTATGTATTGGTTTCTGTATGTTGTAAATAATTTTTGAGTTTCTATGTGTGTTTTAATTATGTTTTGAGCTGGCTCGTTATTTGTTCGTAATAATACGAGACCTCGTGGTGGTTTTTTAAGAATGTCTATGATTGTTTCGGATTCTTTTATGTTTTTAAATGCTGAGTAGTATGTGATTACGCCTTGGTGGAATATTAGGTTTCTAGTAAGGAATTGTTGATTGTCTTCTTTTGTTTTTATTGGTTTTTGTGTTGTTGTTTCATTTATTTCGATTGATGCCTTGCATAGGTTATATGCTAAAAGAATTGTGGTTAGTTGTTTGCTGGGGATGATTTTGTTAGATGGTTGTTCTGAGGTGGTATTGTTCATGGTGCTGTGTTGGTGTGTTATCTTTGGTCGTTATGTGTGGATGAATTGTTGTTTTGTTTGTTTTTCTTTATTTCTGGCTTTGTAGTATTTGGGTTTGATAGGGGTTATTCCGTATTTCTTTTTGAGTTCTTTTCCCGCTTCTTTCATCGTTTTGTGTCCTCCTTTGATAATGTTGCAGCTGCCGCAAAGAAGTTGCAGATTCTCGATGTTGTTTTGTCCTCCGCTTTTTCGAGATTTGATGTGGTCGATTTGAAAGAGTCTCGGCGGGATTTGAATGCCGCACAAGTTGCATTTGCCTTCTTGGATTTCAAATAAAACGGGAAGCGCATCCGCTCTCGTCCATGTGTTGTTTTCAAGGAGGATTTTTTCGAGATGCGCAATCCAATTCTTCTGCCGGTGTTTGACGGCTATCTTCGCTCTTTTGGGAAGCCCTTGGGTTTTTATGTCGTGGATGATTGGCCGGATTCCCACCGGCAGACCGATGCCAGAATCTTTAGCTTGCGTGAGCCGTTCTTTGATTTTGTCTATCGCCTCGCTGTCGCAGTCGATTCCCACCCATTGTCGGTTCAGCCATTCCGCTGTGATGAGAGTCGAAGAGCATCCGCAGAACGGATCCAGAATGATTTCGTTTTCGTTGGTCGTGGCTTTAATCATTCGCTCGTTCAGCGAGATGGGTTTTTGCGTGGATTGACCGCACCGCTCTTTTGAGTTGTTGGCAATTCTTTTGATGTCGGTCCAGATGTCTTGGAGCTTGGCGCCTTTGTGCTCGTCAAGCCATTGGATTTGCCCGGCTTGTTTTGCTGTGCCGTCTTTGTTCAGCATGACTTTGCCTTCCGCCAGCATTCGCTCCCTTACTGCCAAGGTGTGCCGCCATCCGTTTCGAGGAGTTGTGCCGCGCCAAGTGTCTTTGATTTTGTTGTTCGATCCGCTTGGCGCGGTCATGTCTTGGAGTTTGTATCGTCGTCCGTTTTTATCTGGTTTGTAGTGTTTCAATTCTTGGGGCGATAGCGGCACTCTGGGCTGGTTCCATGTTGATTGATTTGACATGGCGTAAAAGAGGATGGTGTCTTTGATGCTGCCGCATTTTCGGCGGACGGCGTTGTTGGATTCGTGTCGTTTCCAAGTGATGGCGTTGCGGAAGTTTTGTTTGCCGAAGATGGCGTCCATCAATGCTTTGAGGTAGGCGTGGGCGTAGTCGTCGCATTGGAGCCAGATGCTTCCGGTGGGCTTGAGGATTCGTTTCATTTCAATCAAGCGGATGCCCATCATCACGAGGTAGGCCTTCATTTTCTTCCCGTGCGAGCATTCGGCGGCCATGATGATTTGGAAGGCGTCGGGGTTGAGCTCGGAGATTTCGATGAGTTCGCCTTTGCGGAGGTCGGACATTGACCAGTTGTCGTGGTAGTTGGTGCCGCTGAGCGATTGGCGGTTTTGGCCGGTGTTGTAGGGGGGGGTCGGTGCAGATGGTGTCGACGGAGTTGTCGGACATGCGCCGCATGACATCGAGGTTGTCGCCGATGAACAAGGTTCGGTTCTTCCAATTCGGTTTATTGATTATTAATTTTGCTTTCATTTTACACATTAAACTTCAATGGCATAATAATGCCGTTCCAGTGTTTTGTCTTCGGCGCCGTTTGGATAGTCGCCATAGCAGTGTCTCCCGTTCGGTGTAATTCTTGTCTTCGTATGCGTTACACCAGTTCGGGCATGGGGCGGCATCCGGGTTCGACGAGGTAGTGAGGGCGGCCGGAGAGGTCGGGAACGGTGGTTTTGTGGGGGTCGATGCCAAGGTTGTGGTAAAGGGTGGCAAAGACTTCGCCGAACCGGACGGGGCGTTCGTGGGCTTCGCCGCCGAGTCGGTCGGTGGAGCCTATAGCTTGGCCGGTTTTCATGCCGCCGGCGGCAAGCAGGGCGCAGGAGACGCGCGGCCAGTGATCGCGTCCGGCGTCGGCGTTGATTTTTGGGGTGCGGCCGAATTCGCCCCAAACGATGAGAGAAACGTCTTTGTCCATGCCGCGTTGGTGGAGGTCGTTGACAAGGGCGGAGACGCCTTGATCCAGCAGGGGCATGTCTTCGCGGCCGCGTTTGAAGTTGCGGTGGTGCCAGTCCCAACGGCTGAAGGCGAGGGTGACGCAACGGGCGCCGGCTTCCACTAAACGGCGGGCGATGAGGAAGTGTTCGAGATTTTTTGGGCCGCCGTCCGCGCGATTTTGTGGATCGCCTTTGCCGTATTCTTCGCGGATGCGGGGAGATTCGCGGGTGACGTCAAGGGCTTCGGCGAGTTTGGAGGAAGTGAGAATGCCGAAGGCTTGTTGGGTGAAGGCGTCCAGTCCTTCCATAGCGCCGCTGGAATCGACGTCGCGTCGGAAGCGATCAAAGCCGGCCAGCAAGCGGCGGCGGTCATTGAGCTGGTCGAGGGTGACGCCGTTTAGCGTCATGTCTTCTTTGCCGAATCCGTTGGGTTGGAAGGGAGCGTGGGCGGGGCCGAGGAAACCGGGTTTGCCGGGATTGGCCCAGCGCATCTCCCCCATTTTGGGAGCGAGGCCGACGAATGGAGGCATTTCCGGAGTGACGGGCTTGTGGAGTTTGGAAAGGACGGCGCCAAGGGAAGGCCAACCGCCGGCTGGAGGCTTGGGGCGTCGGAGAGAGCGTCCGGTCATGCATTGATAGGCGTCGTGGTCGGGATCGGCGCCGACAATGGATCGAATGATTGCCAAACGATCCATGATGGCGGCCATTTTGGGAAAGTGTTCGCAGATTTGGACCCCGGGGACTTTGGTGGAAATGGGTTTGAATTCTCCTCGAATTTCTGACGGCGCCTCCGTTTTTAGGTCAAACATGTCTTGATGGGGCGGGCCTCCGGGCAGGAAGATCATGATGACCGCTTTGTGAGAGTGTCCGTTTCCGGCATCGGCATCGGCGCGGAGCAAATCAGGCAAGGCTAGGCCGCCCAGTCCGAGTCCGCCGATTTTGAGAAAGTTGCGGCGAGAAACGCCGTCGCAAAATTGCGTTGCATGTCCAGATATAGTGATCATAGCGTGAATTCAGGTTCAAGTTGTGCTTTTTGTTTACTAATTGGCGGAAAGAAACGAGTTTGTCAAGCATTTCTTTTTAATTTTGGAAAATTGGATAATGGGAATGGACGGGCAGGATGAAATCTTTGCTTTCTTTTTAGGAAGTCTCTGCTAAATTGCGTCTCGCAAAAGGAATTGGACATTCGACAAACAATCTATGGAATCCGACACTTCTGACGCCAAATCGATAAATGCCTCACCTTTAACCGCCTTTTCTCTTCCGCCGCGCTTGGCGGGGAATCCGCCGGGCGTTCCCAAGTATTCTGTTTCGGTGAAAAGTCTGGACGGAGGCGATTTTGTTCTCGGCGATCCGCGGGCCACTCGCGCTTTGGTCGCCTTGATGAACGTTCACGCTGTGAATGGAGGCGCCGCCTGCCATTGGGGCGGGCCGGCGGCCTTTGCGGAGATTATGTCGGCGATCCACGGCATCCTCTTTCGCCGCCAAGATCGACCGTGGCACGAAGCCTACAACTTTGTGAACGACGCCGGCCACACGGAAAACGGTATCTACGCCTTGCGGGCAAATCTCGGCTTTGACGGCATGACTTTGGAAGATTTGCGCGGATTTCGGTCAATTTCCAGCAAGTTAACGGGACACGGGGAATCGCACTTGAACCCCGAAGGGGTTCTTTTGAGCAACGGGCCGCTCAGTTCGGCCGTGGCGCAGGCGCAGGGGCTAGCCATCGGCGACCGAGCGGCCGGCCGGAAGCGAACGACCATTTTAACCGTATCCGATGGCGCGTCGATGGAGGGCGAGGCCAAAGAAGCCTTTGCCGCCATTCCGGGACTGGCGGCCAAAGGAAAGGTTAATCCCTTCCTTATGGTAATCTCCGACAACAACACCAAGTTGTCCGGCCGAATCGCAGACGACGCCTTTTGCATGCAACCTTCTTTTGACGCCATGGACGACTTGGGTTGGCATGTAATTTCCGTGCAAGACGGCCACAATTTGCAAGCGGTCTTTTCCGCTCTCGAACAGGGGCTGGCCGCCGCCCAAGCCAGGCCGGAGAAACCGGTGTGCCTGCTGGCCAAAACCATCAAGGGCTTCGGCGTGAAGGCAACCGAAGAATCCGCTTCCGGCGGGCATGGCTTTCCGCTCAAAGGTGGAGAGAAGATTGTCGAATTTGTTTCGGAGATTTGGAATGGCGACGTTCCTGCGGAGTTGGCTTCATGGGCGCGAGAGCTGCGCCAAAAATGGGAAAAAGATCAAGCCTCCAAAGCCTCCGCTTCGGCCGCCGTTTCCAAGAGCAAAGTTCAAGCCGGTTTGGCTGCTGGCGCCATACAAGCCGCGCGAGAGGGGCATCCGATATATTCCGTTTCCTCCGACGTCCAAGGTTCGACGGGCATCAGCGCCTTTCAAAAAAGTTTTCCCAACCGCTTTGTGGAAGTGGGCGTTGCGGAGGCCAACATGGTGAGCGTTGGCGCCGGCTTGTCCAAAGCCGGATTCATTCCCATCGTGGACACTTTTGGGCAATTCGGCGCCACCAAGGGGAATCTGCCGCTAACTATGGCCGCCCTTTCCCAAGCGCCGGTGATCGCTGTTTTCTCGCACGTCGGCTTTCAAGACGCAGCAGACGGCGCCTCGCATCAGGCCACCACTTATTTTGCCGCCGTCAGCGCCATCCCGCATACAATCGTCGTTGCTCCGTCTTGCGCTGAAGAAGCGGAAGCGTTCATGCGTCAAGCCATCCGGAGATATGCCGAAGATCGAAAAGCCGGTCAAGACGGCGAGACCGTAATCTTTTTCGTCGGCAGAGAAAGCTATCCCCTCCGCTGGGTGGAAAACGCCCGCTACCAATGGAGCAAAGCGCAAGTGGTTCGCGAAGGCACGGACGCGGTTTTGATCGGCAGCGGTCCTCTTTTTTCCAAAGCGTTGCAAGCCGCCACCTTGCTGGAATCCGAAAGCATTCACGCGGCGGTGATCAACAATCCCTTCGTCAACCGCGTCGACGTCGAAACCATCGGCAGTGCCGTGTCTCAAACCGGCGGAAAAGTCGTCACCATCGAAGACCACCAAATCATTGGCGGCATGGGCGCCCAAGTTTCTCACGCTCTTTCTAAAGCCGACATCCCGCATCAAATGCGCTCATTAGGAATCAAGGGAAAGTTCGGACAATCCGCCTACATTGCGGAACACCTTTACGAAAAACACGGCCTCACCGCCGCAGAAATGGCCAATGCAACCAAACAACTCCTAAACAAAGCCTAGCCTCTAGCCGTCAAAAAGACAGCAGACAAAGCGCAATGGATGTTGCCAAAATATCTGCAGAGCGCATGAAATTAGAGCGGCGCAACCGATGTTCCAGTTTGAGAGCGACAAAAAACAAATCCACTGTAAAATAAACCCGCTAGACATAAAAGATGAGCAACTTATGCGCCGGCAAAGGAGCGCATAACATAGAGAACAGATGAAAACAGGAACTACTTATTGCGGAGACTGCCCTACCTCGACTTGATGACGCAGTGGAAAGAAAAGCAGGCAGTCCCGCAGACGGACATGATCTACTTGGACCCGCCCTTCAACAGCAACGCCAACTACGGCGTCCTTTACAAATCCGAAGCCGACAGCAAAGAAACAGTACCGCTAACTATGTTCACCGACATGTGGACTTGGAACGCGGCGGCCAAAAAGCGCGTCGACGATCTTTGCCAAAACGCGGCGCATCCCGCTAATCAAACAATGCGAGGCCTGCGAACTCTACTCGGCAAATCCGGGATGCTCTCTTATGTCAGCTACATGGCCGAACGCCTTGCCTGAATGCTTTTCATTGCGACCCAACCGCCAACTACTACATCCGAAACATCATGGACGCCGTCTTTTGGCGCGCAAAACTTCCGCAACGAAATCGTATGGAAACGAACTTCTTCCAAAATGACGAAACGCAAATTCCCCGCTATCCACGATACCATCCTGTTTTACGCCAACGGCGAAGACAATCTCTTCCACGACGTCTTCCTCTACCACGACCCCGAACACATTCGCAAAGCCTATCGCAAACAAGATGAATTCGGGCATTACATGCTCGACAATCTCACTGGAGCGGGACTCACAATCAAAGGCGATTGTGGAAAACCTTGGCGAGACATCGATCCCAGCAAAGTCAAAAGACATTGGGCGGCGCCGGGAACTTTTCCCGATCATGTTGCCAAGCCCGCCAATTGGGATGCGATGTCAATCCACCAAAAACTAGACTATCTAGATTCATCAGGCTTGATCTATTGCCCTCCAAAGGGAAGCGTTCCTCAATTCAAACGTTATCTCTCCACCAACAAAGGCGCGGTGCTGAACGATATGATATTAGACGTCCCGCTACTTTCCGCGCATTCCAAAGAGAAGTTAGGTTTCCCCACGCAGAAGAGAATGGCGTTGATAGAGAGGTTTATCAGGGCAACTACCAATCCCGGAGACATTGTGTTGGATCTATTTTGCGGGTGCGGCACTACGCTGGAAGCGGCGCACAAACTAGATAGACAATGGGTGGGAATCGACGTCTCGCTTTACTGCGTCAAGGCCATTGCCGAAGACCGCATGGCAGAAGCCGGCATCCCCGTTAACATTGACGGCATTCCCAAAGACCGCGCGCAACTGCTGGAACTTGCCAAAACCAATCCATTCGCCTTTGAATCCTTTGCGGTGGAAAGCATTCTCGGACTGGTTGCCAACAAAGTTCAACAGGGCGACAAAGGCATGGACGGCAAGGGATTCTTGCTGAACAAAACCGCCGAAGGCAAAGACTTGGTCATTGCGCAAGTCACAACGGGCAAGCCGTCGATAGACAAAGTCAAAGCCTTTGCGCAGACCATTCGAAGCAACGAGGCCGCCGCCGGAGTCTTCATCACGCCCGCCGGCAAGGGATGGACAAAGGGAATGGACGAAGTCGCCGCCGAGCTAGGCACGTTCAAACAAGAATACAACCCCGAAGAATATCCCGTGATGCAACACTGGGCGGCGGAAAAACAATACGACAAAGTCTGGCCAAAGTTGCCGCCGCGAGTCAACATCCACACCAAAAAACCCTTCCCACAAGACAACTTGCCTCTTGCCAAATAACGAGGGAAAACATTCCATGAAGAAATACGAAAAGAACTCGCCTTGTTCTTTAATGGTAAGCGCATCGGCAGGGTCTGGAGGCAACCGAACTTTTTGGGGGATTGTTGCGTTTTTTGGGGGGTGTGTTATGTTTGGCGGGAGATGAACGTTGTCTTTTTGGAGCAGACAAGTTTGAGGCGCCGCGTCCTTGCGGGGATGCTGGCGCTGTTTTTTGGCTTTTTGTTTTCGCGGCTGGAAGGAGCCTCATTGGACGCAGCGGAGGAGGCGTTGAGGCGCGGCGATTACGAGGATTGCATTGAGCGATGCCGCAATTTCATGGAGAAACGAAGACGCCCAAATGAAGATTGGTTTCTTCTTTTGATGGAAGCGCAGATGACGCTTGGGAAGTATGCCGATGCTTGGGAAACTTTGCAGAAGGGGTTGGAAGCGACTCAGGAGCGCAGCGTCCGCCTTTACTATGCCGGAAGAAAAGCGGCGCAGTTTCAAAATAAACCTGAGATGGCGGAAGAATTCATCCAGAAGATTGACGAATTGGTGGGAAGATGGGGAGGGGCGGTTTACGGCGATCCGGTCAATCTGGTGGCTTTGGGCAAGACGGCTTTGCTTCTTGGGCAGGAGCCGCGTTGGGTTCTTGAGTTTTTCTTCGATCCCGGCCGACAAGTGGATCCGCCCGTGCGGGAGGCCATTTTAGCGGCAGGGGATTTGGCGTTGGACAAAGAGGATTTTGCGGTGTCCGTCGCTTCTTTTCAGGAAGGTTTGAACCGCTTTGGGGAAGACGCGGATTTTTTGTTCGGCTTGGCTGTTTCGCTGAGGAATAGCGAGCCGGAAGAGACGGCGTTGTTGCTGGAGCGGGCTTTGGAGGCCAACCCCCGGCACGTTTCTTCTCTGTTGTTGCTTGCTGACCACGCCGTTAACGCCGAGGAATATCGTTTGGCGGAGGAGACGCTCGACAAAGTGTTGGAGGTCAACGGCGATCATCCGGAGGCTTGGGCCTATCGCGCGGTGATTGCGCATTTGGAGTCGGATTTCGAAGGCGAGCGGGAAGCGCGAAAGCGAGGCTTGAAACATTGGAAAACTAATCCGGCCGTGGATCATCTCATTGGAAAAAAGCTCTCTCAAAAATATCGGTTCCAAGAAGGCGCGGATTATCAGCGGTCGGCCATGAGATTGGATCCGGGGTGGACGAAGGCGCAGTTGCAGCTCGCTCAGGATTTGCTGCGGTTGGGGCAAGAGGAGGAAGGCTGGCAATGGGCGGCGCGTTCGCATGAGAAGGATGGCTACAACCAAACTGCCTACAACTTACTGACGCTGAAAACCACTCTGGACAAATATGCCGTGTTGGAAAGCGATTCCTTTCTCGTTCGGATGCCAGCTGAAGAAGCGCCGATCTTCGGGGACGAAGTGCTTGAACTTTTGGAAGAGGCCAAAGCCGATCTCTGCGGCAAATATGGAGTGTCGCTGGAACGTCGAGTCATCCTCGAATTGTTCGACCATCAAAAGCACTTTGCCGTTCGCACCTTCGGCATGCCTCACAATCCGGGGTTTCTCGGCGTGTGTTTTGGCAACGTCATTACCGCCAACAGCCCTTCGGCTCAAGGCGGGCATCCGTCCAATTGGCGGGCGGTGTTGTGGCATGAATTTTGCCACGTTGTCACGCTGACGCTGACCCGGAACAGAATGCCTCGTTGGTTGAGCGAGGGAATTTCCGTTTATGAAGAAGTGCAAAAAGACTCTTCGTGGGGGCAGGCGATGACGCCGGCCTATCGACGGCGGATTCTGGACGGTCGGCTTGCGCCCATTTCCGAACTGAGCGCCGCCTTTATGAAGGCGGAGACGGGAGAGGATATGCAGTTTGCCTATTACGAGTCTTCGTTGGCGGTGCGCTACATAGTGGAAACCTATGGCGCAAAGACGCTGATCGACATTCTGCAGGATCTCGGCGATGGCGTTTCGATTAACCAAGCGCTTGCCAAAAACACCGTTCCCATCGCTCAACTGGACGAGCAGTTTGCCGCCTACGCCAAAGCGCTGGCCGCCGGCTTGGGAGAGGGATTGAATTGGGACGTTCCCGAAGCCTCCCTTGACGGCGTCTCCGTTGAAACCGCTCTGTCAATGAGCCCGGACAACTATTACCTGCTCCTGCGGCGCGCCAAAGAACGAGTCGATGAGGAACAATGGGAAGAAGCCATAAAACCTT
The DNA here is from genome assembly GCA_965203425.1 of Limisphaerales bacterium. Lineage (GTDB taxonomy): Bacteria > Verrucomicrobiota > Verrucomicrobiia > Limisphaerales > AAA164-E04 > UBA2970. The sequence continues at coordinate 4,057,530 of OZ241891.1, forward strand.
TGCGCAAAATTCTGTCTCGCTACCCCTTGCAGCCGGGCAACGGCGAGGCGCCTCGTCTGCTGGCGCAATGTTATCGGGAATTGGAGGATGTCGAAAACGAGCGGCCAATCCTTCGGCAAATTGCCGAGTCCGACCACGAAGCGCCGGATATTTATCGGCGACTCGTCCGAATGGACGCAGAGGCGGAACGATGGGAACGGGTCGACGAAAACCTCATGCGATTGTTCGCCGTCAATCCGTTTGTTCCGCACTTGTATCGGGATTGGGCTCGTTGCGGCGAAGCCCTTGGCCGGGACGATCAGGCGATCCGCGCTTGGGAGAAACTCCTTCGCTTGAATCCGCCTGATGCGGCCAACGTCCATTACCAGGCGGCGCGGCTTCTACATCGGAACGGCAAAGAGCGGGCGCACGGGCACGTTCTGCGAGCGTTAGAGGAGGCGCCGAGATTTCGGGAGGCCTATCGACTGTTGCGAGCCATCAAGGGATTGGAGAAAAATCCGTCTTCTCCTGCGCCGGCGTCCAAAGGCGAGTAAAGGCGGTAGCGAAACGAAGCGCAAAAATCAAAACCTCATGAACCGACCTTTTGCCTCACCCTTATGGAAACTGTCCTTGTCTTGCTGGGTTGGAGGCTTTTTTCTCTTCGCCGCTTTTTCGAATTTCTGCGCCCAAGCGCCGTTGCGAATGTTGGACCGCGGCAACGTGCCGGAATGGGAAATTGACAAAAAATTTGAGGCCGACGTGTTCACTTTTGTGCGTATCGAATACACTTCGCGGCCATGGCGCCGCTCTATGGGCGGGGTATGGCATGTGGATTATCCAGAAAGTGACCTCAACTTCTCCTACCGCTTGCAAGAGTTGACTTCGCTGAAAGTAGACCCTGCCGGCAAAACCTTGCGGTTAACCAATCCCGAACTTTTCCAATATCCGTTTGTCTACCTCATCGAGCCGGGCGATTTGATATTTTCCGAAGCCGAAGTCCTCGCCTTGCGCAAGTATTTGCTGGGCGGCGGGTTTATGATGGTGGACGACTTTTGGGGCGAAGCCGAGTGGCGCAATTTTTACCGCGAGATCAAGCGCGTGTTTCCCAACCGCGAGCCTCAAGAGCTCCCCTTGTCGCATCCGATTTTCCACTGCGTCTTTCCGCTGGATGAGAAACCGCAAATTCCCAACGTCGGCCGGGGCATGCGAAGCCGATACGACGGAATCACCTGGGAAAGATGGGACGCCCAAGAGGCGCAATACAAAGGCATTTTTGACGACCAAGGCCGACTAATCATGATCATCTGCCATAATACGGATTTAGGCGACGGCTGGGAATGGGAAGGCGCCAACGAATATTTCTTTCGGGAGTTTTCCGAAAAGAAAGCCTATCCTCTGGGAATCAACATTGTGATTTACGCGCTGACCCATTAAACCCAAGCCGCGACGCGACAAAGCCAACAACAAAAAGGAACCTAAATGGAAGCAACAACCAACACCGACGAAAACAAAGAACGACAAACCGTGGAACAAATCTTCCAAGGACGCAACCGCATTCGGCAAGAACTCGCCAAAGTCATCGTCGGACAAGAAGAAGCCATTGAACAAATCCTCATCGCCCTTTTTGCCGGCGGCCACTGCCTAATCACTGGCGCGCCCGGACTGGCTAAAACCCTTTTGGTCAAATCCATCGCCCAGATTTTTCACCTCCAATTCCAGCGCATCCAATTCACTCCCGACCTCATGCCGGCAGACATCACCGGAACCGAAATCCTCCAAGACAGCGAAGAAGGAAGGCAACTGCGCTTCGTTCCCGGCCCCGTCTTTGCCAACATGATTTTAGCGGACGAAATCAACCGCACTCCGCCCAAAACCCAGGCTGCTCTGTTGGAAGCCATGCAGGAAAACCAAGTCACGGCCGCCGGCGTGCGGCATTCTTTGCCGCAGCCCTTTTTTGTTCTGGCCACTCAAAACCCCATTGAAATGGAAGGCACTTACCCGCTCCCCGAAGCGCAACTGGACCGCTTCATGTTCAACATCGTCATCGACTATTTGCCGGAAGAAGATGAAGCAACCGTCGTCGCCCGAACCACTTCCGCCGCGCCGGAAACCATTTGCCCTCTGTTCTCCGGCGAAGACGTCCTGCGCTTCCACGAAATGGTGAAAAAAGTTCCCATCGCCCAAGACATCGTGCGCTACGCCGTGAGACTGGCGGCCGCTTCCCGTCCGCAGCAGGAAAACGCCCCCGAATTCACAAAAAACTATGTCAGTTGGGGCGCCGGCCTTCGAGCATCCCAATACCTCGTTCTCGGCGCCAAAGTGCGCGCCCTGCTACAAAACCGCGCTCACGTCGTCCAAGAAGACCTCCAAGCATTGGCCAAACCCTCCCTTCGCCACCGCATCCTCGTCAACTACCGCGCCGAAGCCGAAGGCGTTCCCGTCAACCAAATCATTGACCGCCTGCTGGAACAAGTCCGCCCCTAACTCCCTCAAAAAAACGCATTGCGTCCATCGACAAAAACGAACCGGCGCCTGTTCCCGCTCAAAATCGCTGGGGAAGAAGAGCGCGCCGCCATTCCCTTCCCCTCGGCAAAACCGAGACAAAGCCGTTACTAAGCCGATACTAAGCCGTCTCAGAGGGCTTGTGGAGCCGCCAAAACGCCCCCAAACCAGAAAATCCCCAAGCCCACCCACCGCGCCGAAATAACCCTTTCCCTCGCCCCTCCAATCCGCTTTTGCCGCCCAACCGCTTTCCCCACTCCTTCCCCATTTCCGCTTGCCTTCTTCCGCCGAAGAGCCTAAAAACGAAGAAATCTTTTAGCAAAAATGACAAACGAGCAGGAAAGCGCAGCAGTCCTCCGGTGGTTCAGGTGGGTGAAAAAGCGAGGAGACGCCAAAGATCGATCTCAAGTTGGCTGGATACTTGAATTTGAAGAAGTGACAAACAAACAGGCAAGCGCAGCAGTTCTCTGTTATTTCAAGGGGATGAAAAGAATGGCCGAGCAAGGAAATGCCGAAGCGCAATATCGAGTTGGCCAGATATTTGATGTTGGTCGCAGAGGCTCAGTCTGTGTGGATGATGCCGAAGAGGTCAAGTGGTGGCGGAAGGCGGCCGAGCAAGGGCATCTCAAAGCGCAACTCGCACTTGGCTGGACGTATTACGATGTCTATGAGAAAGGGCTTATCAGACCTGGATATGAAGCGGGTGTGGCTGAAGCGGTGAAGTGGCTTCGGAAAGCGGCCGAGCAAGGGGAGGCCTATGAGCAAAAGGAACTTGGCAGGATGTATTGCCACGGCCTCGGCGTGCCGCAGGATGAGGAGGAAGCGATGAAGTGGTATCGCAAAGCGGCCGAGCAAGGGGATGCCGATGCGCAATTCTGGGTTGGCTGCTTGTCAGAGGATGATGTTGAGAAATACGCTTGGCTTCTCTTGGCGAAAGAAAATGGAACCGACGAAGAAGAATACCTCAGCGAAGAGTTTTCCGATCTTGAAGAGCGTCTCACGGTGGAGCAGATGGAGAAAGGGCAAGCGCGGGCGTTGGAACTGCATCGCTTGATAGAGGAAAGAAAAGAAAACCCGAAGCCGTCCGTTGAATCTCCATGAAAACGAACGACCAAGAAATGACCAACAAAGAGCTCCAAATCTGGATCGCAGGCGAGCTGAAGAGTTTCAAGGCGGAGATGACCGGCGAGCTGAAAAGCTTCCGGGCGGAAGTGAATGGCGAGCTGAAAGCGATTCGGACGGAGATGAGAGAGGGCTTTGCCCGCGTGGACACTCGGATTGACGCGGTCGAGGCACGGCTGGGAAGTTTGGAGTCTCGCGTGGATGGCTTGATGATTGGGGTGGCCGTTCCGGTGGCTGTGTTTGTTCTTCTGGCGGCGACGAAGTGGGCTTGGGATTATTTGGGATTTGTGAAGAAGTTTAGAGAGGAGAAACACGGCCTGCGGCAGAGCGAGCTGGGTTTAGGAAAGTCAGCGAAGTGAGCTTTTTAGGAAAAACAATAAGAACGGGAAGGCGCGCTAGAAAACTGAGTCGGATATGAAGGAGGAGGCAAAGAGCGAGTGGAGCCGGCACGGGTTTATTAGCCCGCGGGCGCTGATGGCCATTGCCAACTTGGAACTGCGCGCCAAAGTGGTGGTCGAAGGTTTTTGGAACGGCCTGCACCGCAGTCCTTCGCACGGCTTTTCCGTGGAATTTAGCGAATACCGCCAGTATTCGCCCGGCGATGATCCGCGCTATTTGGATTGGAAACTCTTTGCCCGAAGCGACCGTTATTATGTGAAAAAATTTGAAGACGAAACCAACCTGCGCTGTCACTTGCTGGTGGATCAGAGCCGGTCGATGGAGTTTGGCAGTCAGGGATTTTCCAAACAGCAATACGCCAACACGCTGGCGGCCACTTTGGGGTATTTTCTGTTTCAGCAAGGGGACGCCGTCGGCCTGCTGTCGTTTGCGGAACGGCTTGGCGACTTTTTGCCGGCGCGGCATAGAAGCGGCCATCTCCGCCGCATTATGCTGGCTTTGGAACGGCCGCCGCGCGGCTCTTCCACCGATCTCGCCGCTCCGCTTCGCCGCATTGTCGAACTGGTGCGCAAGCGCGGGCTGGTGGCGTTGATTTCGGACTTGCTCGCTCCGCTTGACGTTTTGGAAAATCGCCTCGCCTCCATTCGCGCTTGCGGCCACGAAGTGCACGTCTTCCAACTGCTAGACCCGGCCGAACATCGCTTTACCTTTACGCAAGCCAGTTTGTTCCAAGACGTCGAATCGGGGAGGGAAATTTTTGTAGACCCAAATCGAGCCCGCCGGGGCTATTTGGAGAAGCTGGAAAAACATCTCGCCATCGTCCGCGCCATTTGCCATAAAAACGGCATCGGCTATCATTTCCTCACCACCGACCAGCCTTTGGAGCGGCAACTGTTTGACTTTTTGAAGGCAAGGTTGGAAAAGCGCGGCGGGCGCGGAATGCGCGGGCTGTCCCAAAATCGGCCGGCAATCGCGGGTTTTTCCCAACCATGAACTTCCTTTATCCGCTCTTTCTCGTTGGGGCGTTGGCCGTTGCGTTGCCGATTTTGTTTCATCTCATCCGCCGCTCCCCGCGCAATCGAATTCCGTTCAGCGCGCTTCGCTTTCTCGAATCTTCTTCCCCGCGGTTGACGCGGAAAAGCCGTTTGGAACATCTTTGGCTTTTGCTCTTGCGTTGTCTGATTTTGTTGCTGTTGGCAGCGGCCTTTGCTCGGCCTTATCTGGAGAGTGCGTTGGGAACTTTCTCCGACAAAACCAACCCGCCGCGCCACTTCTTTTTGCTGGACGCCAGCGCCAGCATGAAACGAGGCCGAGCTTGGGAAGACGCCAGCGCCATTCTTCGCCGACAACTGGATCAAATCGAAACGAATGCCCGCGTCGCCGCCTACGCCTTTGATACCCAACTCCGTCCCTTGATTACCTTTGAACAATGGGACGCCGCCAACCCGCCGAACGGCCGCGCTGCCCGCCTCCTCAATCAAGCCAACCAAGTCTCCCCCTCTTGGAAAGTCACTCACTTGGGCAACGCCCTCTTGGCCGCCGTCGATCTTCTGCAAGAATCCACTTCGCCCGGCGAAGAAAACCAGGATTGGCGAATACACATCATTGGAGACCTCCAATCGGGAATGTTGCGGGACGGACTGCAAGGCTTTGAGTGGCCAAAACACTGCGCGGTGGAATTGCATCCCGTGGCCGTGGAAGGAAACACCAACGTCGGTCTCCACTTGATGCCCTCCGCAGACGGTTGGGAAGAACCCGAAACCGCGCGGATACGAATTTCAAACACGGCCTCTTCCACCGCAGAAACCTTCCAACTCGGCTGGGCAAGGCGGGGAAGAGAGAAGGCGACGGTCTCTCCAATTGAAGTTTACCTTCCTGCTGGAAAGAATCTCGTGATGAACGCCCCGCCGGAACCTATCGACTTCCCTCCCGACGTTCTTCGCATTCTCGGCGATGATCACGACTTCGACAACGCCGTTTGGCAAGTTCCCTTTCGCGCCCGCAAAAGCAAAGTCCTTTACCTCGGCCAACCGGCCGGCGGCAACCCGGACACCTTGCTCTTCTACCTCGAAAAGGCATTCCAACAAACCCGCCGCCACGTCGTCTCCGTAGAAGTTTTCCCTCCCGACCGTCTCTTGCCGCAAGAATCGGTGAAAAACCTCCAATTGATCGTAATCGGCGAGCCCCTCGCTCCCGCGTTGGCCGAACAAGTGAACCGCCTCAACGCCGGCGGCGCCACAACGCTCATCGTCCTGCATCAAGCAAGTTTGGAGCCTACCTTGCAGACAATCCTCCAAGACCCCGCCATCTCCGTAACCGCCTCCCCATTCCAAAATTACTCGCTCTTTGGTCAAATCGACTTTCAACACCCCCTGTTTTCCTCATTCGCTGACCCGCGTTTTAGCGACTTCACAAAAATCCGCTTCTGGAGCCGCAGCCATCTCCATCTGGAAAACAGCGAAACCGCAAAAACCATTGCGCGATTTGACGACGGGCTTCCCGCCATCGTTCAGTTCTCGCGCGGATCCAGTTCCCTCTTTGCGACCGCCTTTGGCTGGTCTCCCAAGCACAGCCGCTTTGCGCTCTCCACAAAATTCGTGCCTTTCCTCTACGCCCTGCTGGATTTCGGAGCCGAAACGAGCCAAGTCCAGTCCCACTACTTCGTTGGCCAAGAAGTAAATCTTTCCTCACTGGCTGATACTGGTGCCATTTCCATTCAAACCCCCAGCGGCGACTTAATCCCGCTGAACGACGATTCACGATTCCGAGAAACCTCCGAGCCGGGCATTTACACCATCCAAACCGCCGAATCTTCCATCCGATTCGCCGTGAACCTCCATCCCTCAGAAAGCGACACCGCGCCCATTCTAGAAGAAACTCTTCTCGGCTTAGGCATTCCCTTCCACCAGACCATTTCATCAGAAGCAACGAACCCGCTGGTGGAAGAAACAAAGCGCAAACTCAAAGCCGCCGAAATAGAAAACAGCCAGAAGTTTTGGCGTTGGATCGTAGGGGCAGCCTTGCTCGTCGCCGTTTTGGAAACACTATGCTCCGCCTTATTTTCCCGTTCCCCAGAAGCGGATTCCTTTGCCACGGAAAGCAAGTAAGCCCCATTTTTATTTAACCATAAAACCGAACAGAGAAATGATTACTTCAAAACAAGTAGAGAAAATCAGGAAGGCGCTTCACGATAAGGTGAACGAAATACATGAGCAGTTAGATAGGCAATTGGACGATTTGGTGCGAAGGTTTCACGAAGACAAGGATGTCAGACGTCTGATGGTGGACATCCTTCATGAGGAGGAAGGAGGCGTTTGCGGTGGATGCGGAGCAACATTCCCAGCAAGAAATATGGAATTAGACCATATCGTTCCTAAATCTAGCGGTGGAAGCTACTGCATAGATAATCGCCAAGTTTTGTGCGGAGCATGCAATCGCGAGAAGGGGAAAAAGCCGATGAGAGAATTCCTGAAGAAAAAAAGGCGGGCATTCAAACAAAAAGACAAACATTAGGATGTCAGGCATGAAAGACTGGGAATTCGTGGAATCAATCGTCTTGGAAAACAAGCCCAATCCAATGTCAGCAGCCGAAGTAGCATCTATTTGCATAAAAAGGAAAATGTGGAGAGCAGTGGCAGGAAGCTTCCTAAGTTCCCTGCCGCCGGCGTTCAGATTGCATTAAGAAGGGCATGCGGATTGAAATCGAGAGAGGAAACTCCAATTTCTGAAGAGGCATTCATAAATGCAAAAATCAAGGAAATCACCAAAGATGGAAAACTGCACTACGTCGCAAAATGAAATCACCTGAATTGTCGTCTTTTTCCCTGGGAAGCTGCCGGTCGAAAGCCGACAAAGCGGAATAGTCCTATGTTATTTGGGAAAAACTTTCCCAATCCTGTTCGGTCCAGATCCCGGCGGTTTATCTAATATTAGTTTCCGGTTGGATAGCTTGATTTTGAATTCTTGTTTCCGCGAGAGCCGCATATTTCGGCTCTTTTTCGATGCCGATCCAACGGCATCCGTTTCGTCCAGCGGCCTCGGCGGTCGTGCCGCTGCCTAAGAAAGGATCCACAATCAAGTCACCTTTTCGGCTGCTGGAACGAACCAATTGCTCGATAAGAAGAATGGGCTTTTGCGACGGATGGCCGATCTTTTCTTTGGAAGAGCCTTTCAAAGACGGCACACGGAGGATGTTTGTGGCATACTTTCCTTTGCGCAAGTGTCGCTCTCTGGCTTCTTTATTTTTATATCGCTTGTCTTTTAGATACGATTGTATTTTGTTCTCTTCATAGGGAATTCGAACGGCGTCTTTGTTGAAGTAGGGTTTAGAGTTGGCGGATTTCCGCAACACTAATATCATCTCATATTTCGGGGTAAAGGAGTCATAGCGCTCGTTATAGCCAACGACTCTGTCCCAAATAATCATATCGTGGAATTGCATTTCTCTCGTCAGTAAAGAGCAGGAATGTAGCCATACATGTTCGCGTTTTCCCAACTGCCCAAAAATATAAAGAAGTCCGTCCGTTCGCAAGATGCGATTGCATTCTCTAGTCCACTGCATTGTCCAATCGAGGTAGTCGTCTGCAGAACGCCAGGCGTTGTCCCACTTCTCTTTTTGTAGAACTTGAAAGTAGGGTGGGTCGGCGATAATCATTTGCGCGATGCCGCTATTGATTGTGGGCAGAATTTGCAGCGCGTCTCCACAATAGATTATGCCATTCCCGGCGGCCACTTGATTGGGGGTTATACTATGATTATTTAGTCCCTGCTTGGCTGCTTGTTGAACGCCGGGACGCTCTGCGTTTTGGGTGGTTGTTATCGTGTTTTCCATAGGCGACAAGTTTGCGGGATTGTTTCTTATTGGCAAGGAAGAAGGCGCCGAAATATGCGCTGGATTGAAAATTGGCAATGGGGGGGCAAATTTTAGAGAAATCGGGCTTGGCGTTCTTCGTCGATGGCTGTTTGCCCGAGGCTTTGCGCTGTGTTCTGCCGCTGTTCTAGGAGGTATTTGTCGGCGCTGGGATCATAAGGCACGGGATAGTCGCCGTCGTAGCAGGCCGTGCAGAAGGAATCTTCCGGCAGTCCGGTGGCTTGTAGCATACCGCTTTGGGAGAGGTAGGCTAGTGAGTCGGCGTTCAAGTACTCACAGATTTGCCGGCGGGTTGCGTTGGCCGCCATGAGCTTGGAGCGGTCGGGGAAGTCAATGCCGTACATGCATGGGTGCATGTGGGGCGGGCAGCTGACAAGGACGTGAACTTCTTTGGCGCCAGCTTCTTTCAGGTTGTTCACTCTTGCCTTGCTGGTCGTGCCTCGAACGATGGAGTCGTCCACTGCGATGACTCGTTTGCCCTGCACCAAGCCGGAAACAAGGTTCAATTTCACTCGGACGTCGAAGTCTCGGATCAATTGGGAAGGCTGGAGGAAGCTTCGCCCTACGTAGTGGTTGCGGACGAATGCCATTTGGAAGGGAATGCCCGATTCTAGCGAGTAGCCAAGGGCGGCGTAGTTGCCGCTATCCGGCACGGGCACGACCATATCTCCTTGGATCGGATGTTCTCGGGCTAGTTGGCGTCCCATGGCGACTCGCGTTTCGTAGACGTTGCGTCCGGCAAGGTTGCTGTCCGGCCGAGCGAAGTAGACAAATTCAAAGACGCAGAGCGCCCGCCGACGTTGAAGGGGAAAGGCGTCAATGCTACGCAGGCCGTTTTGGTTGATGATGACGATTTCGCCCGGTTTGACGTCGCGGACGAATTGGGCGTGAATCAAGTCTAGGGCGCAAGTTTCGCTGGAAAGGACGTAAGCGCCGTCTACTTGGCCAATGGAGAGCGGACGGAATCCGTGTCGGTCTCGCACGCCAATCAGTTCTTCGGGCGTCATAATGGCTAGGGAAAAGGCGCCTTCGATGCGGCGAATGGTTTCCAGCAGGCTGTTGCGCCGTCTTTGCGCCAAAAGGTGGAGGATGATTTCGCTGTCCACGGTTGTCTGGAAAATGCTGCCTTTGGCTTCCAGTTCGTTTCGCAGCTGGGCGGTGTTTGTTAGGTTTCCATTGTGGGCGACGGCGATTTTGCCGCGGTTGCAGTCGACGATGATCGGTTGTTCGTTGCCCGCGGAGGAGGATCCGGTTGTGGAGTATCTTGTGTGGCCGAGGGCTTTGTCGCCTTGGAGGCTGGCTAGGTTTTCTGGTTTGAAAACTTGAGAAACCAAGCCCATGTCCCGCCGGTCGAAAAACTGATTGTCTTTGCAGGAAACGATTCCGGCGCTTTCCTGACCTCGGTGTTGTAGGGCGTAGAGTCCGTAGTAGGCCAACTCGGCCGCTTGGGGATGGCCGTAAATGCCGAAGACGCCGCAATAGTGCTTGGGATGGTTTTTCACGTTTTTATGTTTGGTCTCGTTTGCGGTGGGGATTCCATCCGGCGGCGAATCGCCGTCCACCAAGCGTCGCGCAGATCGTCTAAGGGCCACGAATAATCGCTCTCGCCATAACGAATGCGCAAGAGCCGACCGCCCACAACGCCGATGCGCGCGGCGGGAATGCCGAGAATGGCCGCCTGCCCCAGCACTTTGGGCAGGAACGGCTTGCCAACTGATACCAAGATTCGGGACTGCGTTTCCCCAAAAAGCATGGCTTCCGCCCGGACGCCGTCTTTGGGGGCGAGTTCCACTTGCGCCCCCAACATTTTTGGCGCGCCGCGTCCTCGCTCTTGCGAGAGACAGCACTCGCTCAGCGCAACGGCCAGGCCTCCTTCGCTGCAATCGTGCGCGCTTTGGATAAGGCCGCAAGCGATCCAGCCGCGCAGAGCATCGGCAATTTGTTTCTCCTGGCGCAGGCAAACTCTTGGAGGCCGACCGGACTTGACGCCTTCAAGGGCTTGGAGATAGGCCGAGCCGCCCAGCCCTTGCAAGGGATCGTTCTCATTCACCACCTTCCCAAAAAGCAGAATCGCGTCCCCTTCTTTTTTGAACCACTGGCTGGTGATACAGTTTTTGTCTTCAATTTGCCCTACCATGGCAATGACCGGCGTGGGGTCAACAGCGCCCATGGGATTTTGGTTGTAGAGGCTGACGTTGCCTCCGATAACGGGCGCGTCGAAAAAGTCGCAGGCCTCGGCAATGCCTCGGACGGACTCTTGCATCTGCCAAAACAGTTCCGGGTTGTGCGGGCTGCCGTAGTTTAGGTTGTCGGTAACCCCGATCGGCAAAGCACCGGAGCAGGCAAGGTTTCGGGCTGCTTCGGCGACAGCCAAACGCCCGCCTTCGTAAGGGTCTAAATACACATAGGCGGCGTTGCCATCCAACGTAAGCGCCAGATATTTTTCGGGGAACAGCTCGTCGGGCGATGCCGTGTCCAAAATCTCCGGCAAGGAGTCTCGTTTGACGCGAATTACGGCCGCGTCCGAGCCGGGGAACAAAGCGGTTCCATTGCGGACTGTGTAGTCGTATTGCCGATACACCCAGTTTTTCGAGGCAATGGTCGGCCAGGCCAACAACTTCGGCAAAGCGGTTTGCGGCTCTTCCCTGAAGGGGATGTGGTCGAGAGTCAGACTCCAACAATCATCCAGATAAGCCGGCCGGCGGCTTTCCCGGCGATAAACCGGCGATTCGTCCGCCAATGCCTTTGCCGGCACGTCGACGACAACGGCGCCGCAATGGCGAACGACCATTCGCCCGCTGTCCGTCACACGCCCAATCTCCGCCCAAGACAACCCCCATTTCTCAAAAATTCTCTGGACTTGCGCTTCCTTTCCTTTGCGAACAATGAGGAGCATTCGTTCTTGGGACTCGCTCAGCAGAATTTCGTAAGGCGTCATGCCGGTTGCCCGCTGCGGCACTTTGGCAAGTTCGATCTCAATGCCGGTTCCTCCCCTTGCCGCTGTTTCGCAGGTTGAGCAAGTCAAGCCGGCGGCGCCCATATCTTGAATCCCCGCCACCGCGCCAGTTTGTAGCAATTCCAAGCAGGCTTCCAGCAAGAGCTTTTCCATAAAAGGATCACCAACTTGCACAGCACTGCGTTGTTGGGCCGCGGACTCTTCGCTGAGACTTTGCGAGGCGAAGGAGGCGCCGGCCAAACCGTCTCGTCCTGTCGCCGCTCCCGCGTAAAACACCGGGTTGCCAATGCCCTTCGCCGCGCCTCGGACAATTTGCTCGTGCCGAAGAACGCCAAGAGCAAAGACGTTGACCAAGGGATTTCCCTCATAAGACGGATCAAAATAGACTTCGCCGGCCACCGTCGGCGCGCCGAAACAATTCCCGTAATGCCCAATGCCGGCAACCACGGCCTGAAACAATCGACGGCTTTCGGGAGAATTCAAGGAACCGAAACGAAGCGAGTTGGCAATACACAAGGGGCGGGCACCCATAGTGAAGACGTCCCGCAAAATGCCGCCTACACCGGTGGCCGCGCCTTGAAACGGTTCCACGGCGCTGGGATGGTTGTGAGATTCTATCTTGAAGGCAATGGCCAACCCGTCGCCAATATCCACAATGCCGGCGTTTTCCTCCCCAGCACCCACCAAAACCCGGCGACTGTTGGAGGCAAATTGCTTTAGCAACGGACGCGTGTTTTTATACGAGCAATGCTCGCTCCACATCACCGAAAAAACTCCCAACTCCGCATAGCTCGGCGACCGCCTCAACAAGCGTTGAATCCGTTCGTATTCCTCCGCCGTCAAACCGTGCCGGGCGACGACTTCCGCTGTGACTTCCGGTTTCATCTAATCCACAAGGCGTTTTTGAGAATCCTCACCGAGCGGTCAACCGTTGCCGCCCTCGGCCAACGTTTGAATCATGCTCTCCAATATCCACCTGCCGTCTTCGCTTCCGGCAATCTTTTCGCAAGCGCGCTCTGGATGCGGCATCAATCCCGCAACATTCCCTCCCTCGTTGCAAATGCCCGCAATGTTTCGCAACGAGCCGTTCGGATTGGCCGCCTCTGAAATTCCGCCTTCGGAATCGCAATACCGCCACAAAATCCGCCCGTCGGCCTCCAACTGCTCCAACACAGACTTTTCCGCCACAAAACACCCTTCCCCATGCGCAATTGGAATCCGCAAAACGCATCCTTCCGGCGCCGCCCGCGTAAAAGGCGTTGCCCGGTTGCCAACCCGCAAAAAGACATGCTCGCAACAAAACTCCAAATCTCGATTGCGCACAAGCGCCCCAGGCAAAAGCCCCGCTTCGCACAAAATCTGAAAGCCGTTGCAAACGCCCAAAACCAACCCGCCCGACTGCGCAAAAGCCGCCACCGCCCGCATCACCGGGCTAAACCGCGCAATCGCCCCCGCCCGCAAATAATCGCCGTAAGAAAAACCGCCCGGAACCAGCACCGCGTCGCAATCTGCCAGCGACGATTTCTCGTGCCAAAGATACCGCGCTTCATGCCCCAAAACGCGAACCGCGTGAACGCAGTCCTGATCGCTGTTCGACCCCGGAAATTGCAAAACGGAAAACTTCATGCGCCACTCAAACAAAGTCAGGAAAAGACGTCGCCAATCCAACCCCGCCCAAACAATTCACCGCGCCGTCTTTCCTTCTCGCTCCCACAGCCGTGCGCCAAAAAGTCTATTTCCATTTTTGTCAACAATCCAAACGGCAACGCCATTGCCAACCGCTTGAAACTACCGCCCGCCGTCAAAAACCAACTTGTAGTCCTCAATCACCGGATTACTCAAAAACCGTTGGCACGCTTCCTCCAACTTCTCCCGCGCTGCGGCGCCGTCGCCCTCCACTTCCAACTCAATATACTTGCCCACCCGCGCCCTCCCAATCCCCTCGCAACCAAGCTGCGCCAAAGCCTTCTTCACCGCTTCTCCTTGCGGATCCAAAACCGCCTTCTTCGGAGTAATCGTTACCTTCGCCATCATATTTCTTCCGCCAAACTCTTCCCTAAACTTCCGCCCCCGTCAAACTTCTTTCCTCACCAACCACCCGCCCAAAAATCAAAACCTCACAAAAAATCCGCACACTTGACAAGCCCCTCTCATAATTTGCATAAGCGCGATCTACAAAGGAAATCTTGGCGAACAAACCAAAAACAAGAATAAACCATTGCGGAAAAACGCTCCCCAGATGGGAACTTTTTGACTGCAAAAACTTTGACAAACCGCAATAAACAGAATAAGGTTTTCGCCAAGTGAAGCCGAAATTTTTAGAACAAACCATCCGCATTGCGCACTACGCGGCCATTTTACTTCTGCTTGCCGAAACAAAGCGCCGGCTACGGCGCGGACTTTGCGGCGGGAAGTCGCCTCACTATCTACGAACAACCTTCGCCCAGTTTGGAGGAGATTTTGCAGGACAACGACGGCAAATCACTCCAAGAGATTGAGGCTTATGGAGTATTGCACTTAGGCATCCGCTTTGCTTCGCCGGATACGATTATATTCAAGGGAAAGGCTTTCTCCACCTTGCCGTATATTGGACTGGAAGGCGCTATCAAAACTATTGACGCCGACGGGCGGGTGAAGGAACTAGAATACGAATATAACGGCTTGCAGGCCGTCGTTTCCTATGAATACGACAACCCGGTCTTTCCCGACCATTCCTTTCTACCCAGCTGGTTTAGAACCGTGATGACAACTCCGGAAGGAGAGCATTTTCTAACAAGCGAGAACCGAATCCACGAATGGAGGATCACCGAAGACGCCTTGCCCCCAGCGACGATGAACCCGGAACTGGCTTACTTCAACGCTACGATAACCCGCATCTCTGGTAAACAAGGGATGCGGGAACTTGGAGAAGGAAAGCAAATTCCCATAAAGGTTTCCAGTATACGCGAAGACAGGCAACAAAAGGGGCTTTGGATTTTCATTACGCTTTCAGTGATGAGCTTGTTTGTAGGGATATTTATTTTCAATTGTTTGCGGGCAAAAGAAATAAAAACGCCTTGATCTATTTGGAAAACTTGTTATAGAATTTTGTATGTTAGAACATAAACGAGAAGTATAATTCTATGAAGCAATCAAATCATACAACACAATCGAAACGAGCGGGCAAAGCGCTAGATGCATCGATTTCTTATGGTAATTTCTGCCGGCGATGATTTCCATAGATTCCTATAATTTGGCAAAATGCGAATATTGGCAATTTCTTTTCGATCCGAAGAGAGACTTGCGTCATTTTTTCTTCGATTCCGTCGTGAGTTGGAAATGGAGAAAAAGAAAACTCATATGAGTTTCCAGTCCCGCTTGTTTTTCTTTTTGGGACTCGACAAGCGCGGGGAATTGTGGCATTTTGTCTTTTTTTGAAGATTATCCACTGATGCTATGAAAAATGTTTTAAACATGACTTTTGCAAAGGATGTTTCGTTTGCGAATTTGCCTCTTCGAAGTCTCCGCCGCCCAACGTTGTCGCGGCGAAAGTTTTTGGCTTCCGCCGTTGCGGCGTCTGCGGTTGCGGCAGCGGGGGGTTGCGTTTCGCCTTCGCGCCGTTCTGACGTCGTCTCTCGCTCCGTCAAGTTAGGGATTTCGACTTACTCGTATTGGCACTTCAAGACGGAAAAGTATCCTATCGAGAAGATTATTGACCACGCCGCCGAGTTGGATGTGGAGGGCGTGGACATTTTGCATCGGCAAATGGCGAACGAGACGCCGGCCTACCTTCAAAGCCTCAAGCGTCGAGCATTCCTCAACGGCGTGGATCTCATCGCTCTTTCGATTCATCAAGACTTTGTGGATCCCGATCCAGAAGTTCGGCAGAAAAATGTCGAGCATACCATCCACTGCATGGAATTGGCGCACGAGTTGGGCATTCCGTGCATTCGGCTTAACTCCGGCCGATGGAACACGATTGCGTCTTTTGACGATTTAATGGCCGCTCGCGGGGAAGAGCCGGTGCTTGCCGGACACACGGAGGACGAAGGTTTTGAATGGTGCGTGGACTGCATTGAACGGTGTTTGCCTTCGGCGGAGTCGCTTGGCGTGGCGCTGGCTCTGGAAAACCACTGGGGACTTACCCGAACGCCGGAAGGATTGTTGCGAATTGTCAACGCCGTCCAATCGCCTTGGCTCGGCGTGCTGATGGACACTGGAAACTTCCTTGAAAATCCCTATCCCAAGCTGGAAACCATTGCGCCTCAAACCATTTTCGTGCAGGCCAAAACCTACTACGGCGGAGGCGAATGGTATACGCTGGACTTGGATTATCGCCGCATCGCCCGCATTTTGAAGAGCGTCAATTATTCCGGCTATGTTTCTTTGGAAATGGAGGGCAAGGAACCCGCATCCACGGCGGTTCCAAAGAGCATAGCGATGTTGCGAGAAGCTTTCCACAACGCATAATCGCAAAAAACGCCGCCAAACTCCCGCATTGAAAAAGAAAATCACAGAGATCAAAATGGCGAGGCAATGAAATTTCTGCATACGGCGGATTGGCAGATGGGAATGAAGGCCGAATCTCTCGGCAACAAGGCCGCCGAACGCCTTCGCAAAGCGCGACTGAACGCCGCCCAACGAGTCATCCAAGTTGCCAAAGAGAACAAAGCCGAGATGATTCTCTTCGCCGGCGACATGTTTGAAGACAACGCCGTGGATCGCTCGCTCGTCAGGAAAACGGGCGAGATTTTGAAATCCTTTGGAAAACCGGTTTTCCTTATTCCCGGCAACCACGATCCATTAGTTCCGGGTTCTGTCTGGGAACATTCGGTCTGGAAGGAGAGCGAAAACCTGCATGTTATCCAGACTGCCGAACCTATTGAACAGGAAAACTGCATTTTGTTTCCCTGCCCGATTAAAGAAAAGCATTCTACGAAAAATCCAATGGCTTGGATGGGTGACCGGCAAGAAAGCGACAAAATCTGCATTGCCATCGCTCACGGTAACGTCAAAAGCATTCCCGAAGCGAAGGAGCATCCCATTCCTCTGGATGCGCCGTCTCGCTACGGCTTGGACTACGTTGCGCTGGGACATTGGCATTCTTACAAAACTTACGCTGACAAAGACGAAGCCAAACGCATGGCTTATTGCGGCGCGCACGAAACGACCAAGTTCGGCGAGCCGGACAGCGGCAAAGTCATTTTAGTGAAAATTGCCAAGCGCGGCGCAATGCCAATTCTCGAACCAATCCCAACGGGAAATCTGAATTGGCAAACATGGGAAGAAACCATCCGCCGGACAAAACAAAAACCGCCGAGAAAGGAATCTCGACGGTTACTTTTTCTCTCTTTGACGAACAGAATTGGAAGGCTATTTATTGTTGCTGAGCAGCTTCTTCCAGCATTCGCAGGACTTCTTCCAGACGATGTTCTTCTTCAGAGAGTGGAGGTGCGCCGGCGTTCTCCGGGACCGGTGGAATATTGCTTCCTAACTTATCAGCCAAAGCCTTCATCGCTTCGGGAGACAGACGAATTCTTCCGTCTTCCATTTCCTGCAAATCAAACCTTTGGCCGTCCGACACAAACCCGCCAAAAGAACCTTCGGTGGCCATGATGGGTTCGCCGTCCGCATTCACTAATGTGCCGTCCGCTCGGATTCCTCTTGGCTGTTTCTTCGCCATTTGAATGGCGTAACCTTCGTCGATCGCACGATTTCGGTCGTCGTTCCATTCGTCAAACCCCGCTTGATACCCTTCATATGGCACCATCAAGTGATCGCCTACTTTTAGTGAATCTTTCCATTCCCCTAATGCCGCTACCATTTCTCCATGCGTAGTTAAGTCCCCGCGCACTCCCGCCATTTGTGGAGCAACGTCGTTGACTAATTCTTCGATGATGGAATCGACAATTTCATCGGGCAACGGTTCTTTATGAGGCCAGTCGTACCCGCTATTGATTAATCCGCGAAGAGTTTTTCTTGCAGATTCCATACGATATTCCCAAGTGGATGGTCTCCAAGTGTTTCCACCTACTCGTTCTCGGCGCATCTCCGGGCTACCGTCCGGGTTTCTTACGATTTCTCCCGGGTCGTGTAGCGAAGCTTTATGGTAATTTCGCAGAGTGTCGAAGATTGAAGCCAATGCTAGTGGGTTTTCGGTTCGTCCGTGCTTTTCCATGATTTTGTAGATTTGCTCGAACTGCGACGAGTACCTTAATTCACTGGCAAAGAAACTTTCCAGATGACAGTGATGAGTTACTGCGGTTAGCCCTTCTTCTGGGTGATCGGAAAGCATGTCTTCCGTGACCGTGACCGCTAGGTCGTAGGTTGGTTTCCAAGGGAAGTTTTTCTTCCAGAGGTTTCTGCGGTTGTCTTCGCGGGCTTCGGGCGAGAGGGCGCGGTTGTGGCGTTCCCTAAATTCCGCCGCCGCATCGAATCCGTCAATCACCTTTGCCTCTTTGGGGGCTTCGGATTCGGCGGGAAAATTGGCTTCTTCCACCTTGGCCTCCTTGGTCGCCTTTTCAGAGCGTTTGCCGCTGAGGAAGCCTCCCAAAGAAAGACCGATCGCCAAAAGAACCAAGCCCGACGCAAACAGATTGAATTTGCTGTTTGTGGAGTTGGGATTCATGTTGTCGTTTTTCGTCGTGTTGTTCTTTCTCATTTAGTCGTTCTCCTCCTTTTCTTTTTCTTTGAGTTCGTCGTGTTGTTTTCGTTCCCAAATGGTTTTTGGAGAGCTAAATATCCCGTCTTCCACTCTAGATTCCCAATACAGCTCGCTTTGTCCTAATGCGGTCGGGCCGGTTACTACTTGTGTGTTTTTCTGTTTCAGTAAACCAATTATTTTCCTGTCATCGCTTGTTGCACTGAACTCTTCTAGCAGAGTAAAATTACGCAGAGGATCCCTGTTGATCTCCTCGAACGCACCGGTTGTTCTGTTGTAGGTCAAATACGCTATTTGGTATTTTATCCCCACTTTGTAGGTTTGGCCTTTGGCGAGGCGCGAGTCAGCGGGTCTTTGGATCGTGCTGACCATTTCGTGTTCGCATTTGATTCTTTCGCTTTCGCCACTAAGAATCCATTCGCCTTTTCTGACATATATCCAGTCAGTATATCCATCGGAATAGGTTTTCGGCCCTTTCCTGGCGCCCTTGTGCATATGACGCATCTGCCTTGCTGTCTTGAATTCGTCGCCGACATCGTAAAATCCTTCATTGTCGGTACTTTCGTCGCTGTCGATGAATGGTAAGGAATACTCGTCATCAGGGTCGTGGTGCGGATTGGGGACGATTTTTGTCCAATGGATGACGTAGTATTCCGTCCATGAATGGTTGGCGTCGTATGCTACTGTCTTGCCGTCATTTTCTCCGAGATTCATTTGGGGATACCTAGTGTCATTTTCTCCTTGGACGGTATCGCGTCTTTTAGTGCCGTTGATTTGGTTGACGGAAGGGATGGCGGTCATTTTGCCGCGCATGGGAGGGGTGATGGCGACTCGTTGGCCGGTGAGGGCATCGTAGATGTAATTGCCCGCAATGCTGTCGCCAATGCCGCTTCCAGGAGGATTGTTAGGCGTCGGTTTTGGTTTTGGCTTGGGTTTTTTGGGTGTAGCGGCCGGGCTGTTTGTGGACGATGCAGAGTTTGTGCTTCCCCATGTCAGCGGAATAGCCACTGGCTCCGGGGTTCTCGACGGAGAGGGTCCGCTTCTCACATTGCCGTTTTCGTCTTGCGTTACCCATGCTCCGGCTTTCTCGATGGGGGCTTGCGTCAGCGCGGTTGCGACGAGGAGGAGGATGGGAATCCAAAACTTTCCGATTCCTTTTCCAATTTGGTTGAGAAGCGGGGGAGTTTTGGCCGAGTTTGGCGCTTGGCGTTCGGCAAAGGCGGAGGCCAGGGCGTTTGTTTTGTTTCTCAAAGCCCGGTTGCCTTGCGGGGCGGGGCTAGAGGTTCCGTTGTTCCACGAGCTGGCAATCGCCAGCATAATCTTATGTAATGTTGCCATAATAGTATTCGGTCAATATGTTCTTATGTTTCGGTCACAATGGCGCATTTACGGCAACGTCCAGGCCGACGTCATCATTTCACAGGCAAAAAAGCGAGAGAAAAAATCCCACTCATTTACCCAAGAGCCGAAGAAAAGCGTATACGGCCTTCCCCAAAACTCTAAAATGAACTGTGACGTTCAGCAGGCGACCCAAAAAGGAACGCCCGTAAAACGATGACGCACAACCAACTTACCCCAATTCGCGACTAGGTCAAGTTTTTTTCTAGAATTTTTTTAATTTTTTTTGGGCGGAGGAAAATGATTGGCGAATTGCAATGAGTCTTGGGCGGGAAGGCGGGGTTCTTCGTTTTTTTGGAAGTTTTGGAAAACAAGCGAGAGGAAAGGCGCGGGAAATAGAAACGCCGGCCGCTAGCGGTCGGTTTGCGGCTTTTGCGTTTGGATTCCAGCCAGCACGGCGGTCACTTGGCGTTCCAAAGCGGCGTAGACTTCTTCTTCGCTGCGGCTTCCGTCGATGATTTGGAATTGAAATTCGGCTTGGAGGCGCATGAAGTGCTTTTGAATAAGGTTTTGGTATTTGAGGAAGCTGTCGAACATATCCCGGGAAAGTCCCAAGTCCATGCCGCTTTCCCAGTAGTCCAGCGCGTAGTTTTTGGCGAAGGAGCGGCGGATGAGCTCTTCCGGGGGAACGTTGAGATAAAAGACGGCGTCCGGCACCAATGCGATCCCGTAGAGGTTTTTGACCCAGTTTGTTTCTTGTCCGCGGACAATGTCGCGCACCATCAGCGTGTAGATGTAGCGGTCGGCCAGCACCATGAAGCCGGCCTTCAAGGCGGGGATGATGGTGTTTTCGGTTTGGTCGGCAAAGTCGGTGGCGTAAAACAGGCTTAAAGTGGTGTTGCAAAGAATGTTCCCTTTTTTCGCTCGCTCCAGTTCTTCGCTGATGAGGCTGGAACGTTTCAAGCCCACTTGAACGGTGCCGTGTCCGGCGGCTTCCAGCCATTGAACGAGCCGTTGGATTTGCGTGGATCTGCCCGAACCGTCCGCTCCTTCGATGACGATGAGCTTGCCGGTGAGCGAATGGACGTCGATGCCGGGGATGCCGTGTCCGCAAAACTGCTTGGGCGCCGGGGCAGGCACCAGAACTTTTTGCGTCATGGAAGGAGAATTCGGCATATTCTAACAAACCGGGCTTAATTTTGAAAATCGTTCAAACGGATTCGCGCGGCGATGATGGTTCTCAAAATGCTCTGCTGTTCTTCCACCAAGCGGTTGGCGTCGATGATGGTAAAATCAAACTCCGTGCTCATGGCCAGATATTGCTCCAGTATTCGAGATTGAAAGATGCGAAAACTCTCTTGAATGTCCGAAGACAAGCGCAAGTCCATGCCCGCCTCAAAGTATTTGAGCTGCGTTCGGCTTTGCATGATTCTGTCCAGAGAAGTTTCCAAATCCGCTTTGAGAAAGAAAACAATGTCGGGCGCAGCGGCAAAGTCGTAAATCTCCCGAACCCAAGCCGGCGGACAACCCCGCACGGTGTCGCGGGCAAAGGCGGTGTAAACATAGCGGTCGCAAAGAACGATGTATCCGGCGCGAAGCAAAGGGACAAGCTGCCTCTCGTAGCGGTCGGCAAAGTCCGTGGCGTGAATGAGGCTAAAAGTCGTGGGCGTCAACAAAGCGCGGTTTTTCCCCTTGCTGGTTGCGGACTTCACCAAAATGGAAGAATTCCACTTGCTGAAAAAAACGCGGATACCCTGCTGCTCCAGCCACTTTTTGACGAGGTAAATTTGCGTGGACTTCCCCGAACCGTCCAAACCTTCCACAGCAATCAGCCGGCCGGGCCAATCCAACTCTCCTGCGGGCGGGCTGGCCATAAAGCGCAAAGACTGCCCAATTTTCCAAAAAATAACAAGCATTTTTCCCGCAAAGACAAACCGCCAAAAGACAAAAAAAATTCCGCTTGGCCCAAAAAGAAAAGTGTTTTTAGGGTTGCAATTGCGGCGGCAAGCTGGATGATTAGGCAATTCAGTTTTTGCAGGCCGAGAACAAGAGGCGCGGCGAACGAGTTTTTGGAATAGTTAAACGGCAAAATTTTATGAAGAAGACAAAATTAGCAGGGGAAGTTTGGAATCAATCCAAGTTGCGCGGGTTCACGTTAATCGAATTGTTGGTGGTCATCGCCATCATCGCGATTCTGGCGGGCATGCTGTTGCCGGCTCTGGCCAAAGCCAAGTCCAAAGCCAGAAAGATCAACTGCGTTTCCAACCTCAAACAATGGGACTTAATCTGGCGCTTTTACGCCGACGAAAACGACGGCAAGTTTAGCAACGGAGACATCAGCTGGGCGCGAGGCGAATGGGTTCACGCCCTCGCTCACCATTACGAAGAGAAACCTTGGCTGTTGCTTTGCCCCGACGCCAAGCATCGGCGCGGCAACGGAAGCACTCGAACGGAGCAAAAACTGCCCATTGACGCAACGCAAAATGTTGTGAATTATGGAGGACCTCACACGGCATACATACACGGGGGTTTGGGACTCAACAAATCGACAATCGAATGGAGGATTAGCAGTTACGCCAACAACAACTGGGTTTATGATCCGCTTCCCAATGCAACCGCCATTCAAGGCCGGCTTGCCGTAGACCACTGGGGTTCGTTTGACAAGATTGGCGGGCATTCGCCGACCGAGATTCCTTTATTTATGGATGCGATGTGGCGCGGCGGCGGGCCTGCTCACCCTCGCGCTAGCGGTTATTCCGGTGATCACGCCTATCCTGCCAACAAAGACCAAGCCCCCAATTACAACGGCCAGTGGTTTGGTTACGGCCAAGAGTCGGCGCACTTTGCCATTGCCCGGCACGGGCGAGGAATCAACATCGCCTTTTTTGACGGGCATGTTGGCTCCACCACTTCGCCGAAGCAGATTTGGAGTTTCCAGTGGCATCGCCGATACAGAAAAGTGCCTCAGGATCGCAACAAAACCTTCCCCGCGTGGATGAACTAGCGGGTGTTTCCATCAATGGCGGCGTTTTGACGAAGTGCGGTGAAATTCCTTTTTTCATCGGCAAGACCCATCGCTGAGCGGTTGCATTAGCCGTCTCAGAACGCTTATTGAGCCGCCAAAATGCCCCAAAAATCAGAAATTCTCCAGCCGAAAAACTGCGCCGAAACAACGCTTTTGCCTGTCAATCTCAATTCAGAATTCCCCTTGCCAATTGATCGTCAACTGCTTCAAAACTTTCTTTTCGCAACCGACAAAAGCAGAACTTTGCCGGCGGGAAAGGGGTGAATTTTTGCGCTTTTTGGTGGATTTTCCCGTTTTCCAACGAAGTTTTCTTAACTTTTTTCATTTTTTTGGATTTGGGGCTTGACTTGTTGCGGTGGATTGATTAGAAATAAAGAAATTTTTGACAGCAAACTAGATTTATATGAAACAATACATCAATAGAAAACGGAGTTTGTCCTTATTAGCGGCCGTCGTCTGCCTTTGCGGGGGGGGGGGGTAGCGAACGCGCAGTTGTACATCGACGTCTATCAGAGCCGAGATAACACCAACCAAACCCTCTGGGTTTTCTCTGGCTCAGGCACCACCCGCCAACTTTGGAGCGTTCGCAATAACGCCGCCGGCAACGCCAACTTTGGCCACCGCGACACTTGGCTGGTCGTGGAGAACAGCGGCGACCTCTACGCCGGCACAGAACCCAACAACCAGCTCGTTGCTCTTTCTTCCATTACCGGCCAAAACGCCGTCACTTCCCGCGACCGCTGGTATGTAGCCAATGTGCTCACCAACCTCACAGCCGCCACCGACCCGACCATCTCCTTTACAACCGGATCCGACCCCAGCCGAAGCCGCACCATCAACACCATCTATATGAGTCGGCAAACAGGATCCAGCGGTTCTCTGGCGCTGGACAGAATTGGCATTCGCGTGAGCGGCGGCGCGTTCATTTATCAAAGTGGCGACGCTTCGGCTTGGAGCGGAGCGGGCTTGCTGAACAAACCTTTTAGCGAGTTTGAGACGGGTGCCACCGATGGCACCTTCACTTTCAATAATTGGGCGAATCTTCCAATTTCAGGACCTGCCTTTGCGCAGAGAACGCAAGGCTCGGTGCAGCTTCGCTTTCATCGCGGCACCATCATCCCCGAACCTGAAGAATACGCTCTTGTCTTCGGTCTTTTTGCCTTGGGTTTTGTGGTTGTTCGCCGCTATTGGCAAAGGAAACGACAAACCCAAGCCACCCCTTTGTCTTTGTAGCCAGCGCGCTTTGGCGGCGGCTAGCAAGATGCCTTTGTCGATTGGATTTTTAACTTCGCCTCAGAACCTCTGAAGCGGAGCTTTTTTTGTGCCTTTTCTTGTTCAGTTCCCCATGAAGCATTCGATTCGGCTGGCGGGAAAACACTCTAGCGATTTTTCTGCTTTGTGCAAACTTCGCCTTTAGAATAGTCTCGCTCGGGAAGAGGAAATCGATGCGTGCTGATTTTTGCGCAGAGTCGATCCAAGGCTGAATTCGCTGTCCTTTCACTGAAAACTAAATCGAGAACATGCAAGAAAAGAAAGTTTCGCACGAAGAAATTGCCCGCGCCGCTTATTTGCTGTGGGAAAAAGAAGGCCGCCCGCAAGGAAGGGACAAAGAGCATTGGCGCAGGGCGGAGGCCGTTCTTCGAAGAAAGTTGGCGGCAAGACCGGTCTCGGCACCGGGAAAGAGAAGAAAACCTTCCCGCAAAAAATCCGACGCGCCGCATTCGTCGGAGGAAAGGGAGTCTTCTTCAAAAGCCGGCGCCGCAAAATCGGGTTTTCAAAGGCGGGCGGCGTCAAAGAAGAGCCGCCGAAAGACAAGCAGGGCTTTTGCGCAAAAGGGAAAAAGGAAACCGCCGCGAAGCGGCCGTTCAAGAAAGTCTTCTTCAGTTTGATGGGAACGGAAACGTTTCGCCGAAGCTTTTTTGTTTGGATTTCCCGGCCGCTTTCATCGGGTTTGCGTTGTCGGTCCTTTTGCGGGCGGTTGCATCTGGCGCTTGAAATTTGAGGGTTTGGCTGTTTGGATAACTGGATGATTTCCGTTTCCGTTTTGTCGCGTCGTTGGGGGCAGATTGCGTCTGCCGTTGGCGTTTTGTTGTTTTGCGAATCTTCCTTTGGGCAAGGCGCGCAGGAGGATTATGATCGGGCTGACGGCCTGCGGGATCGGTTTCGCAATCGTGTTTTTCGGGCGGAGGTGATTCCGCATTGGATCGGCGACGGTTCGCTAGGATGGTATCGGGTTCAAACTGGCGAAAAAGAGTTTGAGTTTGTTTTGTTTGACGCGGTGAAGAGATTGCGGAAACGGGCTTTTGATCACGACGCGTTGGCCAAGGCGCTTTCGGAACTTTTGGATTTTTCGGTGGAGGCCGGCAATCTTCCACTTTCGGATCTTCGCTTTGGGGCGGACGGCCGCTTGATCGGATTTCAGGCAAAAGGCCGCATTTTTGAGGCCGATTCTTCGGCGCTGGGTTGGAAGCAAATTGGGAAGTCTTCCAAAACTCCGGCGAAGCGGCAATCTTCTCGTTCCCACTCTTCTGGCTTTCCCAAGCCGAATTCTGAATCTCCGGACCAAAAATGGCGCGTGGAAATTCGGGATCAAAATGTTTGGCTGGTGTCCAAAGCGGACGATGATGAATATCCACTCTCGTTTGAGGGAACCGAAGAAGACGGGTATGTGGACGAAGTGTATTGGGCGCCGAATTCAAGTCGTTTTGCGGCAATCCGCCGCCGCGCCGCTCAAGTGCGCCAAGTTCGCTTTGTGGAGTCCAGTCCCCGCGACCGCCTGCAACCGCGCCTGCATACTTTGGATTATTTGAAACCCGGCGACCGGATTGCCGTTTCCAAACCGCATCTTTTTGAGGTGAATTCTAAGTCGGAGATTCCGGTTTCGGATGCTTTGTTTTCTAATCCCTGGCGCATTGGAGATTATCGCTGGTCTTCGGACTCCGGCGAGTTGTATTTTCTTTACAACCAACGCGGCCATCAAACGCTTCGAATCGTCGGCTTGGACGGGTTCACCGGCGCCACGCGAGCCGTTGTCAACGAGACTAGCCCCACTTTCATTGACTACGCTTACAAAAAATTTAGCCGTCATTTGGAGGGTTCCGAGGAAGTGATTTGGATGTCGGAGCGAGACGGTTGGAACCACTTGTATTTATTCGATCGGGCAACGGGCCAAGTGAAAAACCAAATCACCCAAGGCGAGTGGGCGGTTCGCAAAGTGAACTTTGTCGATGAAAAACAGCGCGTCATTTGGTTTCAAGCCGGCGGGATTTACCCGGAGCAAGACCCTTACTACTTGCATGCCTGCCGAATTCGCTTTGACGGCTCCGGGCTGGTCGTCCTTACAAAAGGCAACGGCACGCACACCGTCCGCTACTCTCCCAATCGCCGCTATTTGACGGCCACTTGGTCGAGAGTGGATCAGGCTCCGACAACCGAACTGCGCGACGGCAAGGACGGTTCGCTGATTGCGGTTTTGGATCGAGCGGACGCAAGTGCTTTAGAAGACGCCGGTTGGCAAGCGCCAGAACCGTTCGCCGCCAAAGGGCGCGACGGCAAAACGGACATTTATGGAGTGATCTATCGTCCCACAAACTTTCGAGAAAGTCAGCGCTATCCCATTATTGAGCATATTTACGCCGGTCCGCATGGCTCGCACGCGCCCAAATCCTTTCGCGCCTTTCGTCCGGCGCAGGCGACGGCTGAGCTGGGCTTCTTGGTGGTGCGCATCGACGGCATGGGAACTTCCAATCGATCCAAAGCCTTTCACGATGTTTGCTGGCAAAACTTGAAGGACGCCGGCCTGCCAGACCGAATTCTCTGGATACAGGCAGCCGCCAAGCGGTATCCGCACATGGATGTTTCTCGCGTCGGCATTTACGGAGGCTCCGCCGGCGGACAAAACACGGTCAGCGCCTTGCTGCATCACGGAGATTTTTACAAAGCCGGCGCCGCCGACTGCGGCTGCCACGATAACCGAATGGACAAAATCTGGTGGAATGAACTTTGGATGGGATGGCCGGTCGGCCCGCAGTATGCCGAAAACTCGAACGTAACTCACGCCGACAAACTGTCGGGAAAACTGCTTCTCACGGTGGGCGAGCTGGATCGAAACGTAGACCCCGCCTCCACCTTGCAACTCGCAGATGCCTTGATCCAAGCGGGGAAGGATTTTGAGTTTTTGTTAGTTCCAGGCGCCGGACACGGCGTCGGTGATTCCTCTCCCTACCTGATTCGGAAGCGCCGAGACTTCTTTGTCCGCCATCTTCACGGCGTCGAGCCTCGCCGCAAAGCCAAGACGATGAGCGGCGTTGCCGCAGTGCCGCCGGCCTTGCGAAAAAATTGGAAACTCGACGCCTTCTACCAAAAATGGCTGGACAGCGATGGCTTTCCCATTTTGAGCTCGGAAAAAGTCTCGGACTACGCGCTCTTGGAGGCGGACTACCTCATTGACCAAATGTTGCAAGGACGCGACGACGTCCGAAAAGCGCTGATCGATTTGCGTTTTCGATTCTCCATCATGGCCGCTAATGAATTCACAACCAACATCCCGGAACACGCCGATCTAATCCCCAAAAAATTCTGGGATCGCCGCGCTCGCGGACTGGGCGCAACCCCAAGGAGGCCTTCGGTTTCCTGCGGTGAAGAGAACCTCCTGCAGTTTCCCGGCGACCCCTACCAAGGCGAAAACATCCTGATCCACGAATTCGCCCACGCAATGCACGAAGCCATCCGCGTCATCGAACCCAACTTTGACAAACGACTGGAAGCCCTCTTTCAAAAAGCGACGGCGGCCGGCCTTTGGAAGGGAAAGTACGCTTCCACCAACCGCTACGAGTATTGGGCGGAATGCGTCCAAAGCTACTTCGACGACAACCGCGAAAACGACGCCTCGCACAATCACGTCGACACCCGAGCCGAATTGGAAGCATATGATCCCGGAATCTTCGCTTTGATTCACGAAACCTTTCGAAACAATCCTTGGTGCTACACGCCGCCAAAAGAACGAAAAAAAGCCATGCACCTCGCCGGCTACGACTTCTCCCAAGCCCCCGCCTTTGTTTGGCCCAAACGCTTGGCCGAGTCTTTGCCGCGAGGAGAAACCGATTCCGGCGAACGCCGCAACGAAATCGTCCCCCACAACATCGAAGGTTGGACAATTTGGGTGGACATCCAACTCCTAGAAGGCTTTGACGAAGCGCTGGGCAAGAAAGCGCTCTCTCTCCTCCAACATCAACTCTTCGGCGTCAAACTCCTGATGCCCGAAGACCGCGTCGCGAAACTGCAACAAATCGCCATCCGGCTGGATCGCGATCACAAAACCTTGCGAGGCATCCAATATCATCCTTCCCGGCAATGGCTGCTCAATAACGGCCACGACCCCAGAGCGGCAAAAATGGTTCACATCCCGCAAGCCCGGCACTTCGTTTCGCGATCCCTCTCGGCCACGCAACCCCGAGTTATCTTGCATGAACTCGCCCACGCCTATCACGATCAGTTTTTGAGCTTCGACCACGAAGGCATCCGTCAAGCCTTCCGCCAAGCCCAAGCCGCCGGAAAATACGAATCCGTCCGGCACGCCAAAGGACACTTTACCCGGCACTACGCGCTGAGCGATTTCAAAGAATACTTCGCCGAAGGCACAGAAGCCTACTTTGGCGCCAACGACTTCTATCCCTTCGTGCGCGCGGAACTGCAAGAACACGACCCCAAGCTCTTCCAAATCATGCAAGAAATTTGGGGCAAACTCTGACGCCAAATCAATGGGGCGCGGCAACCCGGCGAAAAGGCCGAGCATACCAAGCCCAAAATCGTTTCAACCCTTGTCCGACGTCATCGGCCGCCAAAAGCACGCAGGGAATCAAAAAGAGCGTAATCCCCGTAGCAAAGAGAACGCCGAAAGCCAAAGAAACCGCCATCGGAATCAAAAACTGCGCTTGTAGCGAGTTGTCAAAAATCAGCGGAATCAATCCCACAAAAGTAGTGGCCGAAGTCAGAAAAATAGGGCGAAACCGGCGGCATCCAGATTCTGGCACCGCTTGAAAAAGAGGCACGCCCCGCCTCACTCGCTTGTTGACGTCGTCCACCATTACCAAAGAGTCGTTCACAACCACGCCGGCCATAGCGAGGATGCCAAACAAAGACAAATCTGACGGCGTGATGCCCAGCAGGATGTGGCCAAGCATGGCGCCGATGACGCCGAAGGGAACGACCGAAAGGATGTAAATGGGTTGAAGAACCGATTGAAAGGGAATGGCCAGAAGCGCGTAGAGCGCAAACATCAAGGCGGCGGAGCCAATGAGGAAACGCTTGTTGGCTTCTTCAGCCTCGGCCACAAATCCAGTGTACTTGAACGACAACTCTTCGTGATCGCGGAGTATCTCCCGAATTCGGGGTTCCGCCGACCGCGCAATGCGGAGAACGTCCACTTTTTTGCTGGCCGGCTCCGCTCCCACCCGTGTGATTTCGGCCTTGTCGTTCCGTTCGATGAAGGAAGGCGCTTTGATGAAGTTGACGTTCGCCACCGTGAAAAGCGGCACCTCGGCGCCCGCCGG
Source organism: Limisphaerales bacterium (assembly GCA_965203425.1). Classification (GTDB taxonomy): domain Bacteria; phylum Verrucomicrobiota; class Verrucomicrobiia; order Limisphaerales; family AAA164-E04; genus UBA2970. Next base: position 4,086,912 of record OZ241891.1, read on the forward strand.
CGTGCGAATTCGAAGATACTCCAATGTGTGAAGCGATTCTCGCTGCTTTTTAGGTAGGCGAACCATAATGCGGTATTCGTCGTGTCCGCGAAGGATTCGCTGCGCTTCCTCGCCGTAAAACGCTTGGCGAACTTGACGGGCGAGGGTTTGTTGAGTCACTCCCAAATCGGCGGCCCGCGGTTTTAGCGTCAGTTCCAGCTCGTTTTGTTGATCGCGGTTGTGCGCCCAAGCACTTTCGATCCCATCGTAGGATCGAAAAATTTCGGCAATCTGCCGAGAGACTTGGCGTTTCGTCTCGGAATCCGGCCCGCGAAGTTCCAGTTGTAGAGGATCGCTTTCCCTTTCTCCATCGTCGCCGCGGGTCTTCTGCGTGCGAATTCGCAGCGCGGTGTTTCCCGGCAATTCGCCGATCAACTCGCGCCAGCGGCGGATGATTGTGTCGTTGTCGGGACCGGGCTCCGAGCGAAGCCCGGGAGGCGTCAATCCTAAGTAAATCACGCCGTCGGACGGATTGTAGGGTTTGCGGGCGTAAGAGGTCCCAATCAGCCGCCAATGGTTGCCGATGTAGGATTCTCCCGTTTTTTGATCCACGAACTCGCCGCGCATTGTCTCAACGGCGTCACTCATGCGGTCCAAGTATTTCCTCGTCGTTTCAATTTGCACATGTTCAGGGAGGTCCAGACTGGCGACCAGCTCCGGCCTATCAACCGAAGGAATGGATACATAGCCCAGCCTGCCGCCGGCAAAATAGCCCGCCAAAAGCAGTGCCGACGCAATGAAAAAGGCAATGGCGCTCAAGCGATAAGCAATGACTTTTTGCAGGCAGGGAAAGTAAACCTTCCGCACAAAATTCTCCAGTGCGCCCGCAAATTTGGCCTGCAACCGAGCAACGGAACTGCGCGGTGCCCCTATCCGCAAGTGTTTCAAATGCGCAGGCAGAATCAGCTTGGACTCCACCAGCGAAAATAACAGAACAGGAGCCACAACAAGCGGAATCTGGCGGGAAAAATCGCCAGTCATTCCCTCGAAAAACAAAAGCGGCAGGAAGGCCACAATCGTCGTCAAAATGCCAAATGTCACCGGCACGGTCACTTCCCTCGTGCCTTCTATCGATGCCTCCAAAGGCGCCAAGCCTCCCTGCATCCGAGAATACACGTTCTCGCCGGTCACAATCGCGTCGTCCACCACCACGCCCACCACGATGATAAACCCAAACAAACTCATCATGTTCGCCGAAACGCCAAAGAAGTGCATCATCAAAATGCCACCGGCAAAACTCACCGGAATGCCCGCCACAACCCAAAAGGCCAGTTGGGGACGCAGAAAAATCCCCAAAACAATCATCACCAAAACAGCGCCCTGCAACAAAGAACCGGCCAGCGTTTCCAACCGACTTTTGAGAGAGATCGCCCGGTCGTTGTGAATGCCCAAAACAATCCCTTCGGGAAATCGCTCCCTTGAATTCCGAACATATTCGCGCACTTTCTCGGCAATATCCAAAGCGCTCTCCTTGCCCGTTCGAAACGCCTCCACCCGAACGGCCGTGCGCCGATTGAATTCCGAAGCCACCTTTTCTTCATGAAAATCCTCCGTGATCTCCGCTACCTCATCCAACAGCAATCGCGAGCCATCAGAAGAGCGCAACGGAATCTTGGCAAAATCCTCCCGCGTATAGGCCTGCCCCCGCGTCCGAACAGGAAGACTCCCACTGGAACTGCGAATGGCGCCGGCCGGCAAATCAATCGAAAATTGCCGAATTGCATTGGCCACGTTTTGAAAACTCAAGTCATAAGCCTCCATCCGGCTCGAATTCAACTCAATGGAAAGCTGCCTCCGCGGCGAACCGTCGGCGCTCACCCGGCTAATGCCCGGAATGTTCAACAAATCATCCCGAACCCGCCTCGCCGCCTCCAACAATTCCATCTCCGGCAAGTTTCCCGTCACCACCACCCAAATCACTTCCCGCCGATCCGAACGACTCGGAATGCGCACCTGAAACGGCTCGTTCGGCGCCGGCAAAGTAGTAATCGTCTTCAACAACGACTCAATATCCTCCTTCAATTCGCGCAAATCCACGCCCGGCTTGGCCTCCACCCATATCCTAGCCCTCCCCCGATACGCGTCCGCATTCAACTGCTCCACCCCGTCCAAAGACTCCAACGCATTCTCAATCGGAATCAATATATCCTTTTGCACATCCCTCGGCGTGGCGCCGGGATAAGATTTTGAAATATAAATCCCCCCATAAGCCCGATCCGGCTCCAACTCCAAAGTAATCTGAAAAAAAGCGCAATACGCCCCGCCCAACAAAACGGCGGCCATCAGTAAGTTGGCGGCAATGCTATTTCTGGCAAACCAAGCAATCATTTCTTGCCCAAATCCCCCTTCCCAAAACCGCCCTTTTTAGTCTTTTTAGACTTCTTTTCCTCCACTTTATCAAAAGGCAAATCAGCATTCGAATCCTCCACAATCACCACCTTCCCCCCGTCCGGCGCATGCACCAACCGCGTCAACACCAGCAAAGTCCCCTCTTCAATCCCCTCGCCCCGAATCACAAAGTTCTCTTCATCCGACCACACCGGATCCATCACCGCCGTCTGCAACTCAAGCACCTTCGCATCCGCCAGCCGAATCCGATTCAATCCCCGCACTGCCTCCCGCGGAATCACATACACCCCCTCCAAAATCCGTCCCGGAATGCCCGCTTCCACCGGTTGCCCCACATGCAACGGCTCCCTCCCTGTCCGAATCCCAAACGGATCCTCAATCCGCGCAATCGCAAACAACTCCAAAGTGCTGGCGTTCAAAGCCCCTTCTGTCCGCAGAATCTTCGCCGGCCAAACAAAACCCGAATCATCGTCCAAATTATCCTCCAAGCGAATCTCCAGCGGCGCATCCGAATGTTTCTGCGGTAAAGAAAGATCCCCCAACGAACGAATCGGAACCGGCAACCGCACCTCGCTATGCCCCGTCGCAAACACAACCCCAAGCGTTGTCGCCGCCCCAATCGTCTCGCTAATCCCCACACTCCTTGTCAACACCCGCCCGTCAAAAGGCGCCCGAACCTTCGACCGCTCCAAATTCCGCCTAGCGCTCCGCACCTGCGTCTCCGCCAACGCCAACTGCTTCCTCGCCTGATTCAACTGAGGCTTCCGCAATACCAAATCATTCGGCTCCTCCTCATACCCCAAATCCTCCCAATTCAATCGCGCCTGATTCGCCCGCGTCTCCTCCTGCGCATAATTCATCTCCGCCTGCGCCAACTGCGCCTCCGCCGCCGCCAATGCCACCTCAAAATCCACCGCATCCAACTCCAACAACACATCCTCCTCCCGAAAAAACGATCCCTCCTCAAACTCCGAATGAATCTTCTCCACACGCCCCCCCACCTGCGCCGTCAACCTCACCTGACTATGCGCCCGAATCGTCCCCTGCGACCGCACAACAATCTGATAATCCTCCCGCTTCAACTCTTGCGCCCGAACCTCAATCGGCTTCGGCTCCGGCTTCACAGGCGACTCCACAGGCGACTTCCGCGAAAGCAACCCAAAACCCGCCCCGCCAACCCCCAAAAAAACCACCGGCAACAATAACCGCACCCAAACAGCCCCAAACCGCCGCCCTTTGCCCCTCATTCCTTCTAAATCACCACGCACAAATCTCATAGACTACCCTCCCAATCCCTTCGTTACAATCCCCATATTCCCTTTGCTCTTCCACGGAAAATTCGTTACCTTGCAATTCACTTGGGCAATGAAAAAAAGTTCAATTCTCGTTTGACAATCAAAACGAGGTGGGGGAAATTAATTTCCGAATGAGACTGCAAATGAAACGAACGACTCTTGGCTTGGCGGGAATGGCGATGATTTGGACGGCAACGACAGCGCAAGCGCAAAACTATATTATCACCGTTTATCCCAGCCAAGACAATCCAGCCAGCGAAACCATCTGGATTTTTGGTCAGGATGGAAGTTCATCCACCGCATCGCAAGGCAGTAGCATCCGAAGTAGCCAGAATTTCCACATCCGAGACTCTTGGCAACTTCAAAGGGACGCTGTCTTCGGTGTTGACTTTTACGCCGCCAACAAGCCAATCAATCAGCTTTTCAATCTTACTCCCTTGTTTTCCAGCACCAACAACCCGATATAGACATTGAGTCGGTGACGAAAAGACTTCCGGGAGGCGTTAGGAGAAATTTGCTGCTCAATGAAGCTTTTCCCGCCAACGTCACTAATGCGCCAACAATCCGCATTGGCAACACGAGCAGAACCATCAGCAGTATTTTTATGAACGACGCTCATCAGCCTGATGGAACTCATTTCGGAAATGTCTTCGATGAGATTGGAATTCGCATCACGCCTCCCAATTTGGTTTATTCATCCAATGCTGTATCCCGCTGGATTGGATCAGGCATTTTGAACAAACCTATCGGCGATTTTTTATGGGGCAATGATTTTTCCGCTGCAGAGCGTGGAGTTCCTTATTATTCGAGGGGGTTTCAGACTGGCGCACCTTATTTTGCGGAAAATAGAGCGCACTCAATCCAGATATCTGTTCACGCTCTGACGATTCCAGAACCAAAAGAATACGCTTTGGTGTTTGGATTATTTGCGTTGGCTTTTGTGATTGTCCGCCGTCGTTTTCAAAAGAAAGAATTGAGGAATGAGCAATGAAGACTTGCGGAAAATTGTCAGATCTTTCAAAAAAGAGAAACCTAAAGATCCAATCTGGGCGCTCCCTGAAAAGACGAAATTCAAGTTTTACAACGCTCTTTCGATTTGCGGAATCGTTGTTTTTCTTGTCACGATGTTCTCGAAATGGTGCGGTTGGTTTTGGAACGCTCTTTTGGATATATTCAACGATGTTGGCAAAGGAATTTTTAGTTCGGTAGTCATTGTTTGGTTTGTATTTCAAGCAATAGATTGGATAAAGCCTAGATTAGAAACAGGTAAAGCAATAATCACTAAACTGATTCATATTATGGGATGGGGTGATCCATATCGGGAGAAATTGTGGGAGGCTGGCAAGAAAGAAGCCCGTCAAGAAGAGCGTGAGCGTCAAGCGCGGTTTGAGGAATCTTTGCGGAATCAGAATGTTTCGCCAGATGTAATTCGGAACGCCAGAAAGTTCTCTGATTCCAAGTCCAAAGATCGCTAGTCGCATCCTGTTGCGGTACGGGCTTAATAGATTGCCGGGGATTTAGGCAAGTTCGCCATTCACACCACTCGCAAGCGCATGATCGCCGTTCAGCGAGAGCAAAAGCAACGAGGCCAGAACTACCGCGCTTTTGAAATCCTCAACTTAGGCAAATACGAGCGCCAGCACTTTGTGGCCGTCAACTGCAACTTGCGCCAATCCGACCAGAAAAGACAACGCCACCAAAAGAGATCCGAATTCATGCAACTCATCTTCCACGCTTACGGCGCTCAAAAGGTGGAACAATCCCGCGTCTTTCATGGCAGAAAGCAGGATCGGATGGTGGTTGTCGGCCCCATAGATATGGCGGTCAACAGGCTGGATATAGAAGAGACGATTGGAGCGTGCCGCCGGCATCGAGTCAGCAAAGTAGATGTCTTAGGCTTTGAGTTTGAGATGGGCTTGTTTCCGCATGCGTTAGAAGAGGCGAAGTCTCAGGGGATTGCGTTGACGCCGAAGTATATTCTGCGCGAAGTGTTTGACAAGCTTGCAGTGAAGGTAGTCAACATCTTCGGCAACAACACCACAAAAACCATAAAGATAACTATATAATAATGAAGATACACTTAAAAAACTTTGGAATTTTAAAGCAAGCAGAATTTGAACTGGAAGATATAACCATCATCTGCGGCGAGAATAATACTGGAAAAACTTACACCGCTTATGCGCTGTTTGGTTTTCTAAATACATGGCAGAGGAACATAGACTTGATTAAATCGGCTCGAGTTTCGGAAAAAGCAATCAAAAATTTGCTGAACGATGGGGTGATTCGAATCGATCTGATAGAGCATGTTCAAAATATCGATTCTATTCTTAAGGAAATGTGTGGCAGGTACAACCCGAGAATTGCCTCGCATTTTTGCAGCAACTGAATCTGAATTTCAAGATAGCGATTTTCAAATATCATTGAACAGGAATACCTTGTCCGAAACATTGAAATCCATGTCCTTTAAGACTAAAGCCGGTTCAAGAAATCGTCCATTCCTCTCCATTTCTACGATTGGAAAAAGCGCTCAATTAGAAATTTCTCTACTGTGGGAAAACAAGAGGTCAACATTTCCGATTCTCGTATGAGAAGATTAATAAACTATACTGTAAATAAAATCGTTTTTGAGAAATTTTCCCCCGGCACTTACATTGCTAGCACAGAGTGCATCGGAGCGGCTATTTTTTGCAAAGAACTAAACTTCGCTCGCAACCGTTTATTAAAAGAAATGAGTCGCTCCGATGATGACGTCGATCTTCGTGACCTGCTGTTTAGATCCTATCAAGATTACGCTTTGCCAGTTGAAAAAAACGCAGAATTTACCCGAAACTTAGGAAAAGTTGCAAAACACAAAAGCTTTTTGCTAGAAAAACATCCCAGAATACTGGAGAAATTCGCCGAAATTATCGAGGGATTTTACAAAGTAGATCGCAGCAGAGAATTGCGTTTTCCCTCAAAGGAAAACGTGTTAGTTTAAGCATGGACGAGAGATCCAGCAGTGTCCGTTCCATGTTCGATATAGGTTTCTATTTACGTCATGCGGCCGAAAGAGGTGATTTACTAATTGTAGACGAACCGGAACTGAATTTGCACCCAGAAAACCAACGTCGTGTGGCTCGCCTTTTCGCCACTCTCGCCAATTTAGGCATTAGAGTTTTTATCGCCACGTACAGCTTGATTATATCGTCAAAGAATTAAACACGCTTATCATGCTAAATCACGATGAGTCTCACTTGAAACGAATTGCCAAAGCAGAAGGCTATGCTTCCTCAGAACTTATAGACCCAAAGAAAATCAAAGTATACGTCGCTGAGGAATCTCTTATGCAGATTGAAGGAAACAAAAGGAAAAGTCGTTGCCACACACTGGTAGAAGCAGACATACACTCGCAATTAGGAATTGAGGTGCAGAGTTTTAACAAAACAATTAACAAAATGAATGAAATCCAAGAAGAGAGCAAGACGATGAATGATATTGAAATACTAAAAGAGTTTCGAGACGGCGGATACGCCGGTGCCAGCGAAACCAGCAGAAGCTTGCTCCGTTGGTGGTTTATCGAGCCGCATTTGACGGCAGGGCTGGGCAACATCGCGGAGCGTTTTCAGTATTATTTTGCCCAACGAGAGGCAGTCGAGAGCATTATCTATCTCTGCGATGTTGTGGGAGCAAGGAGTCAATACGATCTAATGCGATTTGATGCTACCGGCGCGATTTCTGACAAGGATTTCCCGGAAACTTGGCGGCGTTACGTTGTAAAAATGGCAACAGGCAGCGGCAAGACCAAAGTAATGAGTCTGGTTTTAGCGTGGAGTTATTATCACAAGTTATACGAACCGGACTTAGAATTGTTGCGCAACTTTTTGGTTATCGCTCCCAATATCATTGTGCTGGATCGTCTCTACAAAGATTTTCAGGGTTTGCGCATTTTCTCCGAGGACCCAGTGTTGCCCGGCAATGGTTACGACGGGCGCAACTGGCGGAAGGATTTTCAGATGACTTTGCATAGGCAAGACGAGGTGCAAGCGTCTTCTCCTACGGGCAATATTTACTTGACGAACATTCACCGTGTTTATTTGAGTGAGCCGATTTCTTCTTCGTTCAGCGATGGAAATACAACGAATTATTATTTGGGGAAACAAGGAATCGACGCAGCGGCGAATTCTAAAGTAGACTTAGGTATAATTGTTCGAGATGTGGACGAGTTAATGGTGATTAATGATGAAGCGCATCATATCCACGACAAGAAGTTGGCATGGTTCCAGTCCATTGAGGATATTCATAATCAGCTGTTACAAAAAGGCGTTTCGCTGAGTTTGCAAGTGGATCTAACGGCCACTCCAAAACATAATAACGGTGCCATTTTTACGCAGACGGTTTCCGATTACCCACTAGTGGAGGCTGTTTCGCAGAATGTAGTGAAGCGTCCGGTGTTACCGGATGCGGCGAGCCAGATAAAGTTATGTAAACGGGAGAGCGTAAAGTTTATAGAAAAATACGCGGACTATTTGAACTTAGGGGTAATTGAGTGGCGCAAGGCGTATGAACATCATCGGAAGCTGGGTAAAAAGGCGATTCTTTTTGTGATGACGGACGACAGTAAAAACTTCGATGAGACGGCCGTGTATTTGGAGAGCCGTTATCTCGACTTGAAAGGCGCGGTTTTGACCATTCATACCAAGAACAACGGGGAGATTTTTGAGGCATCTTCCGGCAAGAAAGAGCAAGAATTGGATCAATTGCGCAAGCAGGCGGACGAGATTGACGACGAGTGCAATCCTCACAAGGCGATTGTCTCGGTGATTATGTTAAAAGAAGGCTGGGATGTGCGCAATGTAACGACGATTGTCGGGTTGCGGTCTTATTCGGCGAAGAGCAATATTTTGCCGGAACAGACGCTTGGCCGCGGACTGCGCAGGATATATGCGGCAACGAGGGAAGTGGATCATGGAAATCCCAATAAGAATATCGACGCGTTAGACATTGAGATTCCGTTGTTGAGTCCTCGTTTTTATCGAGAATATGGGAAACTCGATAATCTGAATGTTTGGTCGTTGGTATTTGAACTGGTTCCTTATCAATTTTTCGGCGAAGCGGAGCGTCGGGAAATTGTATTCAGAGATATTGCCAGCGGCGAAGTATCTCATAGAACGATTCTCGCTGCTGATATTGTGGATTCTAGCAGTGTTGTCGGCTATTTTGTTCGCAGGATTATGAGTGAACTGCGTATATTAAGCAAATACGATGCGCTATTCGAAAAAGTTGGAGATTTTATACAACATAGGTTGTTTAGTAAAATCGCGGATCTTGCGTCTGCGAACACCCTTCGCAATTTGGCGGAGCCGACGGCCTCTAGGATTGTCATCGAGACATTTAAGAAGGGGGTGAACGAATTGACGGTGCGGAATCGGGAGGATACGAAAATACAAGGTTGTATATAGCTTCGGCAAACGGCGGCTTTTGAAGTGAAGGAACAAGATTACATAGCGCCGAAAAAGTCCGTGTTTAACAAGATTATTGGAGATGTTCCGTTGGAACTGAAGTTTGCCAAGTTTCTGGAGCGATGCCCGAACGTGGATTCTTATGCAAAGAATTATTTCGCCGTAGGCTTTAAACTGGATTATATTAAGACGGACGGCGACATTGCGAATTATTATCCTGACTTTATCGTGAGGACTGCCGATGGACGGATTGTAATCGTCGAATTGAAAGGAAGAGTGGACGAAGACGTGCAACTCAAGATGGATTGTTTGAGGCAATGGTGCGGGGAATGTGGCCGGATGCAGTTAGATGGAAGGTATGATTTTGTATTTGTGGACGACGTGAGGTTCAGGAACTTTCCTCCAAAGACGTTCGGCGACGTTTTAAGTGGATTTTTAAAGTACAAATAGAAGGATTTCGAAGCTGAATTCAGTTGATTGGCTTGCTTGGTGGTTGGCGCCGGGATGGAAGACTGCCGTTGTTTATTCAAAAGATTCGGGCAAGTCTGCGCAGTTGCCGAAGTTGATTGCGTTGACTCGGCAAGGGAGTTGGCAAGAGCCTCTGTTTTTGCGCTAGAAAATCTTCAGAAGAGAAGGCGATGAATGCGCGTTCAGTTCCGAGCAATGGAGGCGTCTTCTGGGCGGTGCGCAGAGAGCAAGATTGGTTGGCGGCGGCAAACTTTGAATGGATCGCGGCGGCGGCGCGGTTTCTCGCCGAGTTTTTGGGATTCCGTTTAACGCATCGTCCTTAGGCTTGAGGTTGTTTCCCTACTGATGATTTTTGCGCAATCTTTTGTTTGACTTTAGGGTTTCCCTGTCTTTTAATGGGGGGCATGTCTATGAAAGTTAATGTGACGGAACGGTGGCCGGGATCTGTGAACGTTTCGATCAACGGGCGGTTGGACGGCCAGACGGTCGGTTCGTGCGAGACGGTTCTTAAGGAACGGGTGTCGCCGCATACCAAGTTTATGACCTTCGATCTGGAAGGGCTGAACTACATAAGCAGTATGGGGATTCGTTTGCTTCTGATTTATCGGAAAATGATGGAAAGCCGCGGCGGCAAAATGCTGATGGCGAACCTCCAACCGCAAATCAAAAAGGTGGTCGACATCGCCAACGTGCTTCCCAGTTGGGGAATTTTCGAGAGTGTTGCGGAAGCGGACGCCTATTTCGACAAAATGCAGCGCGAAACGGACGCGCCCAATTCTTAAATCCATACTGCTTTTCTCAAAAGGAACGCAGGGCCGGGGATCATCGCGCGGCGCGACAAACGGAGCGCCGCGCGATCTTTGAAGCCATGCGGGCTTTCTCCAAAGTGGCTTCCGGACCATCTTTGTCTCGCAAGTGTTTCCCAAGGGAAAATGCTCGTTTTTTCCGAATTTTTTGCCGGTTGTTGCGCTGGATTTTTTAGCGGCGTATTCAAAAAAATCAACGAGGCGTATAACGTCGTCAAAGGCTTTTGGAGACACGACTTCATCTTTTCGGAAATGTATAGAGCGGATCGCGCTTTGGAACTTCTGAGAAAAGGCACCGACCGTCCCAACGCAGAATTTCGAGAGGGGCAGGAAGAGGTGATTCGGCACGTCGTGAATGGGCGCGGCCGGATGTTAGTCGTCCAAAAGACCGGCTGGGGCAAAAGTTTCGTTTATTTCATTGCGACAAAGCTGCTGCGGGAGGCTGGCAAGGGACCTGCGCTACTTGTGAGTCCGTTGCTGGCGCTGATGCGAAACCAGATCGCGGCGGCGAAGCGGATGGGAGTCAGAGCCAAGACTATTAACTCCGACAATGAAAAACGTTGGCGCGAGGTCGAAGACGCCGTTTGCCGCGACGAAGTGGATATTCTGCTCATTTCTCCAGAACGGCTGGCGAACGATCGCTTCAACGAAGAGGTGTTGGCCGGGATTGCAGATCGAATCGTGCTGTTCGTGATCGATGAAGCGCACTGCATATCGGATTGGGGCCACGACTTCCGGCCCCACTACCGGTTGACCGAATGCATCGTCGACAACCTGCCGCCCAATCTTCGCCTGCTGGCGACGACGGCGACGGCGAACGATCGTGTTATAGAGGATTTGGAGGAAGTACTGGGGCCGAACTTGGAAATCTCGCGCGGTGATTTGGCACGTCCTTCGCTGTTTTTGCAGACAATTCGGTTGCCGGGACAAGCAGAGCGGCTTGCATGGTTGGCGGAACGATTGCCGAAGATGCAAGGGAGCGGGATTGTCTACACTTTGACCGTTCGCGACGCCGACACGGTGGCGGATTGGCTTAGGTTTCGCGGCCTCGAAGTCGAATCCTACACGAGCAAAACGAGCAACCGGGAGAAACTGGAGCAGGCTTTGCTCGACAACAGACTGAAGGCGCTGGTGGCGACCACGGCTTTGGGAATGGGATTCGACAAGCCGGACTTGGCCTTTGTTATTCACTACCAAACTCCCGGTTCCGTGGTGGCTTATTATCAACAGGTAGGACGTGCGGGGCGGGCTCTCGACGCGGCTTACGGCGTGTTGTTGAGAGGCCGGGAAGACACCGAGATTACGGATTACTTCATCAAAAGCGCCTTCCCAACACCAGACGAAGTCAAACAAATCATTGAAGCGTTGGAAGCAAACCCGGAAGGTCTTTCGAGTCGGGAGATAGAATCCAAGGTCAACGTCAGAGCCGGCCGCATAAAGAAGACGATCCAACTACTTTCCCTTGAATCTCCGGCTCCCATCGCAAAGGAAGGTAGCAAGTGGCAGTTGACCGCCGCAACACTGAGTGATGAGTTCTGGGAACGAGTGAGCCGGATCACGAGGCTGAGGTTAGAGGAACAGAAGCAAATGCAGGAGTACGTGGGACTGTCTTCCGGCCATATGGAGTTTTTAATCCGAGCTCTGGACGGAGATCCGGGTAACTTCTCACCGCCAGACATACCGGCTCTCCCCGACTCGGCTAACCTAGCGTATGTCCGCGAAGCGGTTGCCTTTCTGCACGGTTCAATTTTGCCGCCGATCGAGCCGCGGCGGCGGTGGCCCCCTGGCAAAGTGATCGACCCCGAACACCGAGCGGAGCCCGGCCGAGCACTCTGCGTCTGGGGAGATTCCGGTTGGGGGATATTGGTGCGTCAGGGCAAGTATCAAGACAACCAATTTTCCGACCAACTTGTCAACGCTTGCGCCGCCTTGGTGCGGGAATGGCGGCCGGATCCTTTTCCGAAATGGGTCACCGCCATTCCCTCGTTGCGTCGCCCCGATTTGGTTCCAAAATTCGCGCGGCGTCTTGCGCAGGTGCTTGGACTGCCATTCCGTGAAGCCTTGGGAAAGAAAGAATCGCGGCCCGAGCAGAAGACGATGGAGAATAGTGACAAGCAGGCACGCAACGTACTTGGTTCGCTGGCGGTTGACAAAGGCGCAATACTCCCGGGACCCGTGTTGTTGGTGGACGACATGGTGGATTCTCGCTGGACTTTCACAATCGTTGCGTGGGAACTTCGGCGAAGAGGCGTTGGCAAGGTATGGCCGTTGGTTCTGGCTCAGGCGGGAGGCGGACAATGATTGAGACTCTTTCCCTGAATACTAAGGCAATTCTGCTGCTTACCGCGCCATTGATTTTCGGCGGACGCGAGCGAGAAGCGGCGTTGCTCACCGCCGGGGAGTACCGGGCTCTCGCTGCTCGTTTGCATTCCATTCAAGCGAAGCCGGCCGATCTACTGCAATCAGATGCGGATTCCTTGATGGACCAATGTAGCGCCGTGGTCGGCAAGGAGAGGATCGAGGCACTGATTGGACGGGGATTTCTGTTGAGCCAAGTCGTTGAGTACTGGCGCGCCCGGGCGATCTGGGTAGTGAGCCGCGCAGACGATAGTTACCCTCCTCTACTCAAGGAAAGGCTCAAGCGGGATGCGCCGGTCTTGCTTTATGGATGCGGAAACATAGAGATCGCGGCCGCGCGGGGAGCATTGGCGATTGTCGGATCGCGCAACGTGGACGATTCGTTGATTGAATATGCCCGCGACGTCGCCTCCTTGTCTGCAAAAGCAGGACGTATCGTGGTGTCCGGAGCCGCTCGAGGCATTGACCAAGCAGCCATGAACGGGGCTTTGGAAGCGGGCGGAAAGGCGGTTGGCGTGCTGGCCGGAGGTCTCGAACGGACCATCATGAACCGGGAGCATCGAAACTTGCTATTGGAAAAAAGGCTCCTGCTGATTTCCCCATATGACCCGAGGGCGCGGTTCAATGTGGGACACGCGATGCAACGGAACAAAACGATCTACGCTCTGGCAGATGCCGCTCTAGTGGTGAATGCGGCCGCAAACAATGGCGGGACGTGGGCCGGCGCGATCGAACAGTTGCAGAAGTACCAAGCAGTACCAATCTACGTGCGTTCGACGGGCGAGAGTTCCGAAGGGATCGAGGCTTTGCAACGCGAAGGCGCCAGGCCGTGGCTGAATCCGAAGACCCCGGAATCTCTCAAAAAGATTCTAGATGCGGCGCCAAGGGAGGAATCCGGCGCGTCGTCGCAACAGATGCTTACAATGGGATCCCAAAAAGAATCGACACCCGTTAAGGAAGATCGACAAGCGGAGTCAAGGACACCAGAACCTTGCGACGCCGTAGATTCCGCTCCGGTCGACGCATTGTTCGGCAAGATCATGGAACAGATCGAGCGCGTAGACGGCCCCAAGACGAAGGCAACCGTTGCCGAAAAGTTAAAAGTTTCTAAGAAACAGGCCAAAGATTGGCTTGAGCGCATCGCCGAAAGGAAAATAAGAGAGCTGTTCAAGAGTGCGGATGCGTGCAAAACCGAGAAAGAAATTTCCAAAGAGATTCAAGTTTCCGCACCAATCCGGAGATGTTTGAACAGCCTAGTAAAAGAGAAATTTCTCGACAAGATCCCAGGACCTCCCGTCAAGTATCGCTCCGGTCAATCCAACCGGTCTCTCTTCGATCAGCGGAATTAAGTGTCTATCTTACGTTCTCTCCGCTCTGTCAATTTTAGCCGTCCCTCTTTCTCTATAATATCTCCCGATTCTCATCTCATTGGAGTCTGGAAAACTAAGAGGATTGATAATTCTCGGAGCAAAAATTCGCAAGGGAGCATCTTGCAACCAAATTTCAACTACGGACTTCTTTGTCGCTGTCCAAAAAATGTAGTGTTGAATTATTCTGCGGCGGTATCCGGCGTACTTTCATACCATCCGGAACCGAAGATTAGGCCGTTGTGTTTCACAACCCAAGTTTGCTTTTGTTGCAGTTCTTTGGTGCCGGGATTCTCAAATACATAAATTACCCAATGGCCTTGTTCCGTAGCCGCTACCAGTTCTTGACCGTAGGGCTTGCCGTTGACGTCCTTCGCTTGGCTTCTATCCGTGCCGATGAAGTCCTTTCGAATTGGATGGGCTACGCTAATACCGTTATCATCCATAATAAAGATGTACCATTGACCGTCCACTATTTCCGGGTTGTTGTAATACTCAATCACGGCGTCTCGGCCTTCCCGATCATAACGCTCTATAGCTTCCTGCACTAATGATTGCGTATATTGCGCCGGCCGATCTTTAGACGGATACCAACCCGAACCAAAAATCAAACCGTCGTAAAGTTGAACCCAAGAGTGTTTCTTCGCTTGCTCGCCGCTTTCGGGATTCAGGAAGGTATAAGTAACCCATGCGCCTTTGGGCGGGGCGGCGGCTAGATCGGGGCCGAAGTGGTAGCCGTTGACGTCCGGGTTTAAGTCGTTGCCGTTTGTTCCAATAAGATGAGGCGAAGTGGGATGCGCTAATATGTTGGCGTCTGCGTCCCATAGATAAATATACCATTGACCGTCCACCGTTTCCGGGTTGTTGTAATACTCAATTACCGCATCTCGGCCAGTAACAACATAGCGTCGGATTGCTTGTTCCACCAGCGCTTTGGTGTAGGCGGCGGGTTGTTCGGTTCTGGATGGATGGAGGGAAGACAAAGTCCGCTCATACCAACCGGAGCCGAAGATGAGGCCGTCGTGTTTGACCACCCAGCTGTGTTTCTTTTCGTAGAGGTCGCGGGTGGGGTTCAAGTAAATGTATTCGACCCACGAGCCTTTGTCGGTAGTCGCGGCGAAGTCCGCGCCGTAGTTGTAGTCAGTGACGTCGGTAAGCTCGTTTAGTTTCTTACCCAGTCGTTCCGGTCGGGCGGCGTGGGCAATGATGCCGTCGTTTTCGTCGATAATGAATACATACCAATCGCCGTCGATGCTTTCAGCGGTGTTGTAGTATTCAATGGTAGCGTCTCGGCCTTCGCTGTTGTAGCGTTCGAGCGCTTGGGCGACAAAGATTTGGGTGAACGATTCGGGGTTGGATTGGGATGGTTGAACGGCGCGGTAGAATTGGGATCCGGTGGTGTCGTTCAAATCAATGACGAACGGGGATTGAGCGCCGTTTACCGGGGAGTAGCCGCCGCTCACGGTTGCGGAGGAAAAGAGTGTGCCGGTGAATTCAAGGATCAACATATTGCCCTCGATATTGAAAGATAAGGTTGCCTCGCTTGGATCGGGCGGCGTGGGAGGTTGCGGAACAACTTCGGGCAAGGGTGACGCGCCGTCGGCCAGCAGGGTGATGTCTGCGGCGGTCAAGGCCGCGGACCAAACGGCGGCTTCGTCAATAAGGCCGGGGAAAGGGGCGGCGAAGAAACCAATTGCGCCGTCGCCGATGCGGAAGCCGCTGTTGACCAATCCGCCGTTAAACTCTTGGTCTTCGCGGTACTCTGCGACATTAAATTCAAATCCTTCGATAGGTTCTCCATCTTCCTCGTTTGCAACGGCTTCTCCGTCGAGGTAGATGGAAACCGTGCCCTCGTCGCGGTTGTGAACGATAGCGACGTGATGCCACGTTTCAGGTTCAAGGGACGGCCCGGATGAGTTGACCGAGCCTACCCAACCGGTGTCAAAGCCGAGAGTGTCGCCGTTGAGATAAAAAACTTTGGAGCCGTTGTTGTGATCGGTTTCCGCCGGCGCTCGACCGAAGATGCCGGCGCCTCCTTCTTCTCCTTCGCCTGCGGGTTCGTCGATTTTGACCCATGCTGACCATGTGAAGCTCTCGTTGAAATCGTATTCTTCGGGGCGCATGGCGGCCATGTGGGCGTTTTCTTCGGCGGAAGTATCGAGGGCTTCGCCGGTTTCTCCAAAGCCTTGGTTGCCGGTAGTAATGATGGCGCCGTTGGCGAGGACGCCGTCGTGCCGGGGATCGTTGGGCGAGAGGTCTTCGACAACGTCGTTGGGAGCGGCGTCAAAGTTCCAGTAGCTTTCCAAGAAAACACCGACGTGGGCTAGCTCGCCTCCGGTGAAGTCAGGCGCCGGCAGGACGGTAAGAATGGCGGGTTCGGAGATAATCAGAACTTCAACAAGGCCGCTGACTTGGACGGTGTATTGACCGGCGTCGGATTCGGAAACGTTGGGAATGGAAAGTTGGGCGGCGTTGGCGCCGGGAATGTTCGCGCCGTTTTTTTGCCATTGATAGGTGGGAGCGGTACCGGCAACCACAACGCGAAAGCGGGCGGTTCGACCGGCGGCAACGGAAGTGTTTTCGGGGTTTTGCAGAATTTCAGGGGCAACGATTTGGCCGCCGGCATCTTGCATGAGCTGAACGATGTCGTTCTGGAAAAGGCTTTGGGTGTAGACGCGGACTTCGTCAATCAGGCCGACGTAGTTGGGTGTGTCTTGCTCTCCCAGATCGCCTATATCGGGAAAGTTGCCGCTTCCGTACCCGATGGAGAAGAGGCCGGAGTCCGGTTGATCGGCAAAGGGGAGTTGGCCGGAGGCGACCGGATTGCCATCTACATAAAGCGTTTGCCGGGTTTCTCCATCGACCAGTTGATTGACGAGGGCAATGTGATGCCAAGCGTCGTCCACGAGTTGGGGGCCGCCGTCCGTGTCGCCGATCCAGCCGGCGTCAAAGCCCAGTTGGCCGTTGCGCACGAAGAGAGTTTTATTTCCTTCCGCCCAAGTCTCATCCGACTTGCTGATGATGTTGCCTTGGTTTTGGGATCGAATCATGGTCGTCCAAGTGAAGTCTCCGAGAGTGTCCAGTGAAAGGTTTTCCTCAGTGTCGCGCAAGTAGGCATCGGCGCCCGTTTCAATGCCTTTGCCTTTGGATCCGTTGACGGAGAGAGCGCCAAAGTCTTCCAGATCGGCACCGTTGCCGCTGGCGTCTTTGCCGAGGTCGCCGTCGGTTTCAAAGTTCCAGTAACCGGCTAATCCAACGGAGGGATTCCAATCTTCAAGAACGGTCACCGTGGCGCCTTCGCTGTCGATGAAGGCAGAGGGATTGGAGACGCGGAGTCTGTATTCGCCAGCGGTTTCGGCAGTCACTTCTTCAATAAAGAGGACTGGGGAATCGGCGTCCGGCACGGGTTGGCCGTCTTTCATCCATTGGTATTCCAACACAAAGCCGGTAACATCAGCGGAGAGGACAAGGGAGCGGCCTTGAATGGCCTGAGTGGATTGGGGATGGCGGTGAATTTCCGGGGACGGCAGTTGACCGCCAAAGGCATCCGCAATGACTTCGGCAATATCAGCGGGAAATGTGAGCGGGCGATCATAGATTCGGACTTCGTCCAGATTGCCAAAGAACCGATGGGGATCGGGAAATCGATCGCCGTCTTCTTCGGCGCCGGGACTGCCGCTGCCGATGCGAAAAATAGAACCGTTCGGTTCAACCACATTTTCCAAATCAGTTTCTAGGGAGTCCACAAAGTTGCCATCCACGTAAAACTCGAAGGAAGCGGGCGGTTCGTTTTCAGGAATCCAAACTTCGGGGATGTTTCCAACGATGATGGCGTTGTGCCATTGGCCATCTTGGAGGTTGCCTTCAAACACAATGTCACCCACAAAGCCGAGGTCAAAGGCGATGCGCGAGTCTTCGTTTTTGAAGATGGCTTTGGAGCCGGGGAGCCAGCCTTCCGGCGATTTGGAGAGGAGCGCGCCCGCATCTACGTCGAATTCGTCTAAGCGAAACCAGACGGACCAAGAGAAGCTGCTGCCGGTGGCAAAAGATGCGCCTTGCTCGGTTTCGAGATGGGAAAAGCCATCCAGGGCAAGGCCTTGGCCTTTGACGCCGTCGGAGGAAGAGCCTCCGCCTTGGAGATTGCGATTGTTGCCGCTGGAGTCGGCGCCAAGGTTGTTCGCGCTTTCAAAAGCGTAGTGGGACACCAGTCCGTCGTTGACGCCGGCTTGAAGGCCGGCGGCGATGGCAAAAAGCGCAACGGCAAGGCCGCCGCAAATACGAGAATTTTGTCGTCTTCCGTTCATAGACTTTCCATTTTTAAATAGAGATTCTTTTTTGCAATGCAATGGAGATTTTTACCAGTAATAAGTGTCGCCGCCCGCCGTGATGCGCCCCGCGGGATAGCGGCTGGGATGGAACATTTTGTCCAAATGGGGAAACGCCGCTTTGTTTTTCCAAACTGCGTGGCCGTCGCCGAACAGTTGATTGACGCCGGAAATGAGGGGAAGTTCGCCTCGATGTTGCGGGAAAGTGAGCGTCGGATGATTTTCGTTGTAAGACCAACCGTTGGGTCCGTGGTTGTAGCGCCATGACTTGTCGGAAGCGTCGATGTAAAGGATGTCGGTCATTAGGATGCGGGTGGATTCTAATTGGTTGTCCACCAATTGGGCGTCGGCCAGGCCGTGTCTATCTTTGTTGTTTTTAGGAGCAAGCCCAACGCGGGCGAAGTAGGTGTATTGATATTCGAGAAAGGGGTGGTTTTCAAAGTTGATGGTTCGAATCCACTCGTTCATCAGGCGGGCGTTGACTTCCGGACACATGGCGACGCCGTGAATGTTTTTGTTGTGCATGTTGTAGGCGGAGACATAGGGTTGAATTTCTGAAATCGACCATTCTTTCGGTTCTTGCCGAGGCTCAAAAAGGATGAAGTTGGGGCGAGGTCCTCCGAATTGGTGCGTCATTCGCATGAGCTGCTCGTCGTTGTCGCTTTTGTGCATGGTGATGGCGAGGCCGTATTGTTTGAGGTTGCTGAGGCACTGGATTTGTTTGGCCTTTGTCTTGGCTTTGGCCAGAGCGGGAAGAAGCATCCCAGCAAGAATGGCGATGATGGCGATCACTACGAGGAGCTCGATCAAAGTGAACCCCCGCCGCATCGCCTTGGATGACGGCAAGCGTTTGCGTTCCATATCGTTTGAATTCTGGGTTAATAAAAGCAACAAACTCCAACAATCTATAAGTTTAGAAAAGAGCGTTCAAGAAAAATTCACGGATAAGGAAATTTGCGCGAAATTGCCGCCGGAAGTTTTTCCTCTGTTTTCCAAAGTTTTTGCCATCGCTGAGCTCTCTAGCGCGGGTTTGTCGCTTTTGGCCGTCAAAAACTTCGCAGACTTCTGGAAACTTTCCCTCGCAGGCCTTCGGTCTTCAAAGCCCTTGCCGTTTGCCGTCTTTTGTTGTTTAATCGCTATTTTCCTAATGAAAAAGAGTCTTGTTATCCTGTTGTCGTCGGCCGCCGGAGCGGCTTTGTTCTGTTTGGAAACCGGATGCCTGCGGACGGTGTCCGAATCCGCCGCCTTGCCGGATAGTCCTTCAGTCCGCGCCGGAACGCAGCCGCCAAAGGATGCTTCGCCAAAGCCTTGGGGCGATGTGGATCACGAGGCGATAATCCGAAGTTGGAACGAAGAAACCCTCCAAAGCGGCGAACGAATCTACAACGCGGTCTGCCTTTCCTGCCACGGCGATTTGGAGAAAGAAGGTTCTTTGCCCACTTCGCGCAAGTTTTGGGAAGCGGAGTTCAAAAACGGCAAAGACCCCTATCGATTGTTCCAAACCCTCGGCGATGGCTACGGCCAAATGCCGGCCTTTCCCTTCTTGACGGTGCAACAACGCTACGCCGTAATCCACTACCTCCGCGAAGCATTGGTCAAACCCACCAACAAAAAGGAATACTTCAAAATCACGGAAGACTACTTGGTCAGCCTGTCCAAAGGAAAAAGCACGACCGGCGCAATCACCGAAGAAATGCTCGAATACGCCAGAGGCCCCAAGTATTTGCGAATGGATTTTGGGCCGATGCTTAATTGGACCTATCAAGTTGCGCCCGGCAACATCGCTTACAAAGCCATTGCCGTGCGGCTGGACGAAGGCTCCGGCGGCGTCAGCAAAGGACGCGCATGGTTGCTATACGATCACGACACAATGCGCGTGGCAGCCGCTTGGTCGGGAAAGAAGTTCATTGACTGGAGGGGCATTGCGCTTGATCAATCCCACGGCACTCACGCCAGCATCAAGGGCGACGTCGCCTTCGTCAACCCAGTCGGGCCCGGTTGGGCGCACCCTGAAACAGGCTCTTGGGAAGACCCGCGACTGCGAGGCCGCGATGGAAAACCCTACGGCCCGCTTCCCCGCGAGTGGGCGCAATTTCGCGGGCAATATCTCCACGGAAACAAAATAATCCTCCGCTACACCGTCGGCAGCGCGGAAGTGCTGGAACTGCCGGGAATGGAATGGAGCGACGGAAACATCATCTACACCCGGACTTTGAACATCAGTCAATCCAAGTGCGACTTGCGGCTCCGCATCGCACCGGAGTCCACGGCAACGGCGCTTGCGGGAGCCGTCGAAGGCGCCACTATCGAAAAAATAAATGGCTTCCATGTATTAACCATTCTGGCCTCCGCTACTCCTTTCCAAACCAAGTTGCTGATTGGAAACGTGGACGAACAGAAACTCGACTTTCAAGCGGCGGTCTCCGCCCCAGCCGAGGACTTGATCCGCTATCTTCAAGGAGGCCCCGCGCGATTTACTGATATCGTCGTCACTCAAGGAAAGAACGGCGAGAACCAAAAACCCTTCGAAGTAGATGAAATCACCTACCCGCACGAGAATCCCTGGCACAGTTGGATGCGCATCGGAGGGTTTGACTTTCTTCCCGGCGGGAAACGAGCGGCGGTGGCCACTTGGCTTGGCGACGTCTGGCTGGTCGACGGAATCGACGGCGCGTTGGGCAAACACCAATGGAAACGAATCTGCACCGGCCTGTTTCAACCGCTCGGCGTCAAAACCGTCAATGGCGTCATCCACGTCGCTTGCCGCGACCAAATTGCCCGCCTGCACGATTACAACGGCGACGAAGAAATTGATTACATCGAATGCTTCAACTCCGATCACCAAGTCACCGAACACTTTCACGAGTTCGCAATGGGATTGCAGACGGACGCCGAAGGCAACTTCTACTACGCCAAATCCGCCCGGCACGCCAAAACAGCGCTCGTGCCGCACCACGGCACTTTGCTGAAAGTCAGCCCGGACGGAACAGAAACGGAAATTTTGGCAACAGGTTTTCGCGCCGCCAACGGTGTCTGCCTAAACCCAGACGGAAGCTTTATCGTCACCGATCAAGAAGGCCACTGGAACCCGAAAAACCGCATCAACTACGTCCACAAAGGCGGATTCTACGGAAATATGATGGGCTACCACGACGTCGACGACGAAAGCGACGAAGCCATGGATCAACCGCTTTGCTGGATCGCTAACGAATTTGACCGCAGCCCAGGCGAGTTGCTGTGGATTCCTAACTGGGCAAACTGGGGACCAATGAAAGGACGATTGCTAAACCTCAGCTACGGCACGGGAAAAGTATTCCTCGTCCCGCATGAAATCGTCAACGGCCAAGCCCAAGGCGGAATGCTCAGCCTCGGACTAGAATTTCCCACAGGAATCATGCGCGGACGCTTCCACAAGACCAACGGTCAACTCTACGCGACGGGCATGTTTGCTTGGGCCGGCAATAAACGCCAAGACGGCGGCTTCTACCGCATCCGCTACACCGGCAAACCGGCCCACCAAGTGATCGATCTGCGGGCGTTCCAAGAGGGAATCCAACTGACCTTCACCGATCCTTTGAACGAAAAAACCGCCGAGGATCCATCCAACTACGCCGTCAAAATATGGAACCTCAAACGCACCAAAAACTACGGCTCAAGACATTACAACGAACGCCCCTTAAAAGTACAAAGCGCCGAAGTATCCAAAGACGGACTCTCAGTTTTCTTGCGCATTCCAAAAATCACCCCCACTTGGAGCATGGAAATCAAAATCAACATCCGCGGCAAAAACAACCAGCCCATCCAGCATGTAATTCACAATACCATTCACCAACTCCAAAAGAATCCCATACTATAATAATCTCCGCTAAACTTTGGTGAAAATTACCCAGAAAACCGGAACTACTCTCCAATTTCAAAGCAACCCCGTATGGTGGGCTATCCTCCTCCTCGCCCTTTCATGCGGCATTTTTCTTTACAACGCCAACTCGAAAAACTTAGTCCTCAACAAAAACTCCTCCAATCAAGCAAGCCTCGAAGTTGTGGACCGTTGGCTCGGACTTGACGAAACAAAACGCCGACGCATAACAGACGTCCGAGATATTGAAATACGAAGACACAACTCCAAACTCCAGATGGTTGCCATGACAAGCAACGAAGCAGTTCCCATAAATATGGGATTCTCATCGAGGAGCGAAGACTCTAAGCGTATTCAGGACGACGCCAATCGCTACTACCATTCATCGTGCTATGAACGCTACGGCTCTGTTTCCTAAGCGCGCTCTTTCCAAAGTTTCATATCTTGATTGAGAATAGCGGCTTGTGCAAGAAAGAAGAACAATGATCACAAAAGAGCAAATCCACCGCTTGAAAAATCAAGGCGAGCCAAATCTAAAAGATTTAATAAAAGAAAATTCAGATAGCAAAAGCATTTTGTTTCTTCTGAAAAATCTGGGACATCTTCCTCAAAATTTTGACGATACATGGATTATTCCCTTGCTTTCCAACAAGAGCCGGCAAGTGCGGTTTTGGGCTGCAAAAACACTGGCAAAAACCAAAAAGGAAGACAACATGCCCATTCTCCAAAACATCGCCCAAAAAGACGAATCCACGGAAGTTAGACGAGAATCGGTTTCCGCCATCGGAAGATTAAGATCGAAAAATAGCATTCCCGTATTGTTGGAATTTTTGGAAGACGATGACCCGAAAATCATTCTGCAGGCAATTCGCGGTCTTTTGGTCTTTCAACACGACTCAATAGTGCGGGCGCGTCTTCAATCTTTGCGCAAACACCCGAACGAAACCATTCAAAAGCTCATTGAGAAAACTTATTTTTCCAAACAAAAGAGCAACACAATGCCGCAACAATCTCATAGCGCGTCTTGTGATTTTCTAAAAAACGTCGTCGTGTTGGGCGACGTGCGGCAAAGCTTAAAAGCAGTGCCGGACAAAAGTTTCCATTTAACTTTCACTTCGCCACCTTACTACAATGCGAGGGATTATTCTATTTACAAAAGCTATCAAGAATATCTGAGTTTTTTAGAAGAAGTTTTTTGCCTCACGCACCAAAAGACAAAGGAAGGGCGTTTTTTGATTGTTAACACCTCGCCCGTCATTGTTCCCAGAGTGAGCCGTCAACACGCCAGCAAGAGATACCCCATTCCTTTTGATATTCATGGCTTTCTGGTCAAAACGGGTTGGGAATTTATTGACGACATCGTTTGGGAAAAACCAGAAACAAGTGTAAAGAACAGAAACGCAGGGTTTTTGCAACACCGCAAGCCATTGACCTACAAACCGAATCCTGTGACAGAATACCTGATGGTCTATAGGAAGGAAACTGATAAATTGATTGATTGGAGCATCCGTCAATATGATCGGAAAACTATTGAAAACAGCAAGGTGATAGATGGTTATGAAACCTCCAACGTTTGGAAAATACAGCCGAAGTCTGACAAAGTGCATTCCGCAGTGTTTCCCTCCGATTTATGCCAAAGAATCATTCAATACTACTCTTTTCGTGAGGATTTAGTTTTTGATCCTTTTGCCGGCAGCGGCACTTTTGGAAGAATCGCGCAAACTCTTGGTCGCTTCTTTTTTCTCGCCGAGCGGGAGCGAAAATACTTTGAGTATATGAAAACATTTTTCGATGGAAACCAATTGTTTGAGCAAAAGAAATTCGGAATCGACTTTCTCACGCTCGCCGAATTTATGAAAAAATCGAAGACATGAAGATAACAGAACAAATTGTCAAAAACATCATCCGGAAACTTCTTCAAGGTAAGGATTACAGAATAGAGATTGTTACTCTTATCAACGCCGAGTTTCTGCAGTTTGCTATAGAATTTTTTAAGAAAGTGATTGACGCAAAACTTAATAATCAAGAGGTGAAGACAGATTGGTACAAGGAGGTGTTCCTCGATCCGAAACTTCCTAAAGAAGAGGTTACTATTCACTCCGGATTGAACATGAAAACTATTGGCAACATGTATAATTCACAAAAGAAGGAAATTGTCGTGAGTGTGTCAGAAAATCATTGCGATGAGTTATATCAGTCCATTCGGGATCTTGTAGATTCGGAAGGAGAGATTGAATTAAATCTGACGCTAAAATTTCAAGGAGTTAGCGTGGAGTTGAATATTAGTGAAACGCTTATTGTTATCAATACGCTTGCCGTTAAAAGGGCGGCATTGCGGGGCGGATTGTGGAGCGCTGTGGGAAAAAGAGTTGAAAAACCTCTTATGCTGACGTTATGCAAACTATACGGAGTTCCACAGGAGTATTACAAAGCAGAATTGAAAAGTGCCAACGAGAAAGAGGATTTTGCGCGAGAAGTTGATTTTTATCTAATTCAAGGCGAATCTTTCTATAAGTGTGAAGTCAAGTTAATGGGGAAAGGTAATCCTGAAAGTGCTGATGCGGTTATCGCCAGAGATAGCCAAATTTTTGTTGCTGATAAGCTCTCGGATTTAAATAAACGCCAATTGGATAATCGAGGCGTTCATTGGGTGGAATTGAGAGATGCAAATGGCTTTCAAAAATTTGGGAGAATTTTAGAAAAACTGGGTATTCTTTTTACAGATATGGTACCAGCAAACTTGGATCAGGATATGGAAAGGATATTGGGTGAAATTTTAAGGAAGCAAATGCGCCAGAAAGACCGGCGCAAATCACTGCGTTGAGAATTTCCTTTGCGTGGAGCAAAGGGATATTCTCTCATTCGAAGTCGGCGAGGTTTACTTCGGGAGTGGATTGAAGTTGCGTGGGGCGACCATTGGCGATGGCGGCGATTTGTTGGCGGCAGTCTTTGACTTCTTCGGCGTTATCGAGGATGGTGAATGCGAGGGTAAAGTGCCGAGTTTGGCCGGGCTTGAGTTTGGGAACGCGGCCAAAATGCCGCTCTATGCGTCGGTTGTAGGGGAATCCGGTGCCCGGTTCAATTCCGGTGACGTATCCGGAGTTTAAGGCGGCGGCGTTTTTCCATTGGGTTAAGTAGGGCAGTTCTTGCAACGACCAAGACATGCGAACGCCCCGATTGCCTGCCGGGTTGTGAAGCATGACGGTTGTTTTGCCCCAGCGGTCGGTCCAAGGCCGGAGGCAGTAGGCTTGCTCGACGAATCCTTGGGTTGGCTGGCCGTAAGAGGCGTGAGCGTCAATGGATTGCGCGGCGTGTTGGTTGAATGGGCTGACTTTGCGGAGGGGAGCGACCAGTTGGGCGCCTTTGCCGAGAAGGGGCGGGCCGAAGTTTGCATGATAGATGAGTTGGAATTCTTGGTCGCTGCCGCCGCGATTGGTGAGAGTGTCTTGGATGGTGAAGGTGTTTGAGCCGATTTCTGCGGCGATCTCCGTCCAGAGTTCGAGTTGAGGGCCGTAGAACATTCTTTCGTCCACTCGCCCGCGAACTTTGATTCGATAAGGAGGCTCGGTTTCGAGGATTATTTGAACTTCCGAGGCGGGAATGTTCCCAATTTTGCCGTGCAAAGTGAGGTTCATTGTGGATTCGTCTCCTGTGTTGTTAATGAAACGGTCTTCGCCCGGATGCCCGGCGGACTCCAACCCGCAACGCACCATCCATTCGTTGAATCCTTCAAGCCAGCCGAGTCCGCCTCGGCTTTGAAGGTTAATATGTTTTGGGTGAACGAGTTCTTTGACGGGAGAGTTCCAGCCGAGGCGAACGTCGTCCATAACGACTTCGTAAATGCTCATGCCGCGCGTGGGAACGACGGCAAAACGCAAGCGTCCGTTGTCCACTTCGATGAGATCGACGCCTTCCTGTTTGCCTCCGCGGAGGATGGATTTTCGGACGGACCATTTTGCCTCCACGGGCAGTTGCAGGTCACGGTAGTCTCGATGCCAATGTTCCAGTCGGACGTTGTCTTGAACGCTGATCAAAGTTTCTTGAATGACGGCGGCGGACATAACGGCGAGATTAAACGAAACGAGTGCGACAATAAACGAAAGTTTTTTCATACAGGACGGCCAAAACGGTTTCAACGGTTGCATTACATTTCCCAATCTTTGCGAAAACGGAAGAATATTCCATCAGGCATTGCCAATTCAATCTTTTTTTCTTCGATTCTTCCCGGCGCTCCCCGAATAATGCTTTGACAAAGTTGAGGTTTTGCGAGCAAACTTTTGGTCTTTGAATTTGGGGTCGTAGCTCAGTTGGTAGAGCACCACAATGGCATTGTGGGGGTCAGGGGTTCGAATCCCCTCGGCTCCACCAAATTCTTTCTCTGTCCGCCGGCCGCTTTTGTCTGGCTAGGCTGTGTCGATACAATGCGAATTCGGAATTCCTCATTCGGGTGGAATAAAAAACTCCTCCCCGAAAAAATCCTAAAGCAAAGTTGGGCATGAACTCTGAAAAGCCCGAAATTACCAACCACAAGCCAATGCTGACCTTCCTCGCTCCACGATCCAATCTGGCTGCCCCCTCACCGCCAAGCCCTCATTTAGAATCCTCAATTCACTATTCCCAATTCTAAAATTCAGAATTAGAATAAAATCCTCACTTCCCAACTTGTAAAAACAAGATTAGAAAAAGCAATCTTCGCCGTTTGCCAACTACAAATCATCTGTTGCCAATCACCAATCGCACACCATAGTCCCGCAAATCACAAATTGCCCGCTACCAACTACAAAGTTGCGGCGGATTGAAGTTTCTTTTCCATTATGCGGCGATGAAAGAAAACA
Source organism: Limisphaerales bacterium (assembly GCA_965203425.1). Lineage (GTDB taxonomy): Bacteria > Verrucomicrobiota > Verrucomicrobiia > Limisphaerales > AAA164-E04 > UBA2970. The sequence goes on from OZ241891.1 coordinate 4,114,048, forward strand.
AAACCCAGCGCAAACAAACCAAACACCCAACTGCACAACCGTGTTTGCAAACCACAAATCACAAAGCATTGGCCGCTTGGTTTGCCCGCACAGCAACTAGCCCGCTACAAATCTGCAGGTAGTTTATCGTTTTTGTCGCTCGCCACAAACACCAAAAAATCCCCAACACCAAACCAAGTCTACGAAGTGGCGGCTTGGGCTTGCCGTTTCTTATGAAAGCGGTGGCGGAAGAAGACAAAAGCCAAAGCAAATAAGCCGAAGATGAGAGCGTATTCTTTGAGTTCGGGGATGATGGCACTGTCGACTTTGACTCGCACCAAGCCGAGGAATTGGCCGCTAAGAAGGGGACGTAAGCCTCTGCTCTTTGATTAGGAGAGACATAATAAGGCCCCAGAATTATTGTCGCTTTCCGTATAAAAGTCGCTAATGAGCTTGTTGATCCAGCTCGCTCCCACCCAAGAAGAAGGCGGATTGATAGAATAGAACAAACGGCTGAACATGCGAATTCCCAAGGGCCTCGTATGGATTATCGTAGTCCGCCAAAAAATGCTCAATAGTCGGCTGTTAGCGCTGACAATGGCAATCATCGGCGCGTTGAAACACTAGGAGAAAAGTTGATGTTGGCGTTGGTTCTGCCTTTGCCCGAAATTCTCTTTCTTGCCGAATCGATGTCTTCGATATTAGAGCTCGCCAATCAGAAAGAATGGAGAAAGTTCGCATCCTTAGACTTGCTGGCGTTGTCAATGTGTCCGCCTTTATCTGAGAAGTAAATTTCTCAACTGTCTTGATTGCCAACCCTTCTCTCCCCGCTAGATCTTATCGAGTTGCCGGCTCGTGTTATAGAGGGTTTGGAGAAAAACCAGAGGGTCTGATTGGCCTTGTTTTGGCTATGGTAGAGACAATATACAACTGAGATTAGCTTTGATTGGCTTTGTTAGATGAGAACAGGAGAAGAAAGCGCCGACACTATCAACGCCGCTAAAAGAGACTTCTGGATGATGCTGGTTGCTTTCGTTTTGACGCAAACAAGGGAATGCTCTTCCTCATGTTTCATCTGAACTAGTTTCAAAATCTAAGAGACTGCGGATGCGAACCACTCCACGATGGAATCCACAAAGGCGATTTATGTTTTTGGAGGAACGCCGATTCGTCTGTCGTCCAGCGATGCTTGGGAATGCGGTCTGGCTTGGTGGCTGTCTCTGGCCGATGCCGGGTTCAAGCTCAAAATGGAAAAAGGGAAGAGGAAAGGAAGTTTGTTAGAAACGACCAAGCACGCCAAGAAGCGCGCCATTCCATCTTGCCGTTGTGGGGAGGAAGTTTTGGTGGTTGGTGTTTTGTTGGGTTAGTAGTCAGTGCGGAAAGTGTGTTTTGTGGAGGGGGAGAATTTTGAATGAGGAACGGCGCATGGGAAGGGAGGGCAAAACTGCAAAGGGTGCGAAGATGGGTTTTTAGTTTTGAAGAAGTTCTCTTGGTTATTGTCGGCTGGGTTAGTGGCTGAATTCGGAAGAGTGGAACATCCCAACTTGCTGGTTGCAAACTCATGATTGCGAACACTGGGCTACTGGCGTTGACTTTGCAAAAAGCGGAAAAAGAGAAATCGCGGAGGAGGAAATTCTTCCTTTGGTTTGCCGTTGTGAAAACGAAGGTTTTGGTGGTTAGGGTTTCTGGGAGGTTTGGTGTTAGGTGAGGGGGAAGGAGCCGTTGTTGGGTTGACAAGTGGAGAGGAAGTGTTTCTGTGGGAGTTTTATGGTTCACGGTTGAGGTTGGTTTTGGGGCAGTTGGGTTATTGTTTTGGAAAGGTTGGATGGTTGAGGGTATTCTGCGGGGATTGCTATGTTGTGAAAGGAATAATGCGGTGAAGGGATTTCTGTTGCCGGTGGTTGTTCATGCAAAAGAAAGGGAAGAGGAAGAAAGGTTCTGGCGGTTGGTGGATTGGGGTTGGTCGGGGGAGGAAGGTCTGCTTTTATAGGAATGGTTATTTTATGGATTGCTTTGGGGTTTGGTGTTGGTTGTTTGCGGGTTGTATGTGTGTGGTTGGGGTTTTCAAAGTTTGTGGATTGCAAAGGGAGAGGGAGATGGGGCAAAGGGGGGAGATTGATCGCTGGTGACTAACTGCTGGCGTTTGAGTTGTTGGCTGTTGGGGACTGATGGCGGATAGGCGTGCAGGGATTGGGGGAAGTAGGTAGGAAGTTTGTTTGTTTAGGGATTGTTCAAGGTTATGAATGCGGGGAAGAGAGCGGTTTGTTGGGAGTGGATTTTTTGGTGGTTTTGATGGAATTTTGAGAGAAGTCTAATTTTTTTCATTCTGTTTTATGCGCGTTTTCTGTGTTTTAGTATGAATGGGGGGGATTTGGAGAAACGATAATCGTTGCGGTTATTTTTTGCAGGGGATGGAAAACTATTTTTTTGGCTTGCACAAAAGGGGGCAAGAGGGGATGATGCTGGAGAGATGAGCGCAAACGAAGAAAAACTACGGATGCTGGCGAAGGATCTTTCTAAAGAATTCCCCCGCAGTCCGCGGGAGACGCTGGCGGGGTATGTGATTGCGGGGCGGATGCTGGACAAGTGCCGCGCCGTTATTTTGAATATCAACAGTGATTATCATTTTGACTGCCCGTTGGATCGCCGCTTTCTTTCCTTTGCGGAGATTCGCGCGGAGAGTTTTCGGGAATTTGTGGCTACCGGAGCAAGCGATGCGGAAGTGGCGGAGTGGATTCGGCGAAATGCGAAGGCACGGCCGAGAATGGAAGTTATTCGCTGGAACAATCAACTTCGCGAGATGAAGGTGTCCGATCTTCCGGAGGAATCGCAGGAATTTTTGGAAGGTTATATTGAAAAGTTTTTGCCGAGGAACCGTCCGGTTTATCGGTGGTTTGATGTGTATGATTTGGAGGAGCGGCGCATTTAGCAAGGGTGATTTTTGTTGATGGCTGGATATTTTTTTTCGTGGAATTATGAAATTTTTGTTGAGTCGTTTTTTATGAGGTTGTGCTGATGAAGGAGCAGTTTTTTGGTTTAGTGGTTTTTGGCGGGTGTCTTTTTTGGGGGACGTTTGTGGTTTGTTGTGCTCAGTCGGGTGAGGAGGTTTTTCGTCAATTGGAGGAGTTATTGCCTACGCCGAATGTGTATCGCACGGCGTCGGGGGCGCCGGGGCCGAGTTATTGGCAACAGCGGGCGGATTATGATATTTCCGTGGAGTTGGATGACGAGAACCAACGAATCATTGGTTCTGAGACGATTGTTTATCATAATCAGTCGCCCGATGTTTTGCGGTATTTGTGGGTTCAGTTGGACGCCAATTTGTTTAGTAGAGAATCGGACGGCTGGAGCGCGGCGGAGGCTCCTATTATGAACGGTCTTTCTTTTCAAGCGTTGCGGGGTGTTTTGTATCGGGAGAAATTCGACGGTGGATTAGTGATTACGAAAGTGGCGGCGGCGGATGGCGGGAATTTGCCGTATACGATTGTTAAAACGATGATGCGGGTAGATTTGCCGAAGCCGCTGAGCCCGGGAGAATCAACGGAGATTGTTGTGGATTGGAATTACTCGCTTGTGGATGCAAAGCGAGTTCGCGCGCGGTCGGGATTCGAGTTTTTTCCGGCGGATAAGAATTTTATTTATGCGGTGGCGCAGTGGTATCCGCGGATGGCGGCTTATACGGACGACCGTGGATGGCATCATAAACAGTTTTTAGGTGTGGGAGAATTTACGGTTGAGTTTGGCGATTACTTGGTTCGGATTACAGTTCCGGAGGATCATATTGTGGCGGCAACGGGGACTTTGCAAAACCCGGGCGAAGTGTTGACATCCGAACAGCGCGAGAGGCTGGAACGCGCGGGCGAGGCGGCGAAGCCTGTGTTTGTGGTGACGGCCGCGGAGGCAAGGGAAAATCAAGACTCGGCCGAACGGGGCAAGAAAACTTGGGTTTTCCGGGCCGAAAATGTTCGGGACTTTGCCTTTGCTTCTTCACGCAAGTTCCTTTGGGATGCGCAGGGATATGATATTGGAGGAAACAGAGGTTTGGCGATGTCGTTTTATCCCAACGAGGCGGAACCGTTGTGGAGTCAATATTCGACTCAGTCGGTGCTTCACGCCTTGGAGGTTTATTCTCGGTTTACTTTTGATTATCCCTATCCGGCGGCCATATCCGTTCACGGCCCCGTGGGAGGCGGGATGGAATATCCCATGATTAGTTTCAACGGTCCGCGTCCACTGGAAGATGGAACATACTCTAAGCAGACAAAGTATCGCTTGATTTCCATCGTCATTCACGAAGTGGGCCACAACTTTTTTCCGATGATTGTCAACTCGGATGAAAGGCAGTGGACGTGGATGGACGAGGGGCTAAACACCTTTCTTCAATACTTGGCGGAGCAAGAGTGGGAGGAAGGTTATCCGTCCGGAAGCGGAGAGCCGCGGGGCATAGCGGGTTATATGACGAGCGCGTCTCAGGTGCCGATCATGAGCAATTCGGAATCCATTCTGCAGTTTGGCAACAACGCCTATCGCAAGCCGGCGGCGGCGTTGAACATATTGCGGGAAAGTATTCTGGGCAGGGATTTGTTTGATTTTGCGTTTCGGGAGTATTCTCGACGATGGATGTTTAAGCGTCCGCAACCGGCGGATTTGTTTCGAACTTTGGAAGACGCTTCGGGGACGGACTTGGATTGGTTTTGGCGCGGGTGGTTTTACACGACCGATTATGTGGATATTGCGGTCGAGGATTTTCGGCGCTTTGATTTGGATACCATGGACCCTGTGATCAACAAGGCGCGGGCACGTAGGGAACGAGAGGAGTCTCCCAAATCCATTTCCGAAATTCGAAACCAAAACCTCCCCCGCCGCTTGGACGATCATCCTGAACTGGCGGATTTTTACAACGACTTTGATGATTTCAAAGTGACGGAAAAGGATCGAAAAGCGTATGAAGAACTGCTCCAAAGCCTGGAAGAGGCCGAGCGGGACTTGCTGAAAACCGACGCTTTCTTTTACCTGCTTAAACTGCGGAATCTTGGCGGGCTGGTGATGCCGGTGATCGTGAAAATTCGGTATGCGGACGGCTCGCAGGAAATTCGGCAGTATCCGGCAGAGCTTTGGCGACGCAACAGCCAAGTTGTCTCGAAGCTTCTGGTGCTGGATCGTCAAGCCGTTCAAGTGGAATTGGATCCTCACCTGCAAACAGCGGACGCCAACCGGGACAACAACTACTTTCCGCGAAGGATTGAAAAAGAACGTTTTCGATTGAAGAAAAACAAGATCGCTTCCAATCCGATGCAGAAAAAGGAGACAAAGGATGGCGAGAATTAACCTCCAGTTGTTATTGACTGCTGATTGATTGGATAGCTCACCTCTTCAATTTTTCAAGCCGCCTTCAAAGCCGCGATCTTGTCATTGATAACATTCCGAATCCGAGTGTGAACCAAATCGAATCCCGCGCTCTTCCGCATAAAATTCAAAGCCTCATCTAATTTGCCCTGAGCTGCTTCCACCAACTTTATCACCTTCCGACAATTGTCCACGATAGATTGCGAATCCCGCTGAAATTCATCGCTGGAAATGTATTCGTAAAGCTCATCCTTGTAATCTTTCCCACGCTGCGTCTCGACGACTTTTTTCGTCCTAATCAGAGCATACCGAAGACCAATTATCAGGTTTTCAAACTCTTGAAGATTGCAAACCCAAATGTCTTTCAGTTCTTTGATTTTTTGTTTTTGACGAGTTCCGGGTTTGGCATCCGTGACTATCACGCCAAGATTAGATCCTTTCTTGCGGAGATTCTTTTTGAATTTCTCAACCCATTCCATCTTGAACCCATTGCTGGCACTCTTGCTTTCGTAGTAAATCGTGCCGCAGTTTTCCCCCTCGTGCCTAACGGTCTGCAGGATGTCCGCGCCATTCTCGCCAATCCCCGATTGCTCCGCTTCGTCGCCAAACCGAGTCCGCACAACCTCCGCAATGAATTCCTCTTGCGCTAATCCATCGTATTGAGCCGAGCCGTTCCCAATGAATTTTTGGTTTGCTTTGGCCCGATCCGCTAGTTTTTCAGCATTTCGATTGGCCTCGTCAATATCTCCCTGCATCTTGCGCATTTTCGCCTCCTTCTCTTGATTCTCGGATTCGAGATTTTGCATCTTCGAGCGCAATTCAGCCAAAGCCTGCTGGGCTTGGGTTAGTTTGGATTGCTTTTCCTCATCAGCGGCTTGCTTTCCCTTGCGGAAAGCTTCTTCAGCCGCCCTCTTCGCCTCTTTTGCATTCTCTTCTTGAGCCGCAAGTTTGGCCTCTTCTCTCACCCGGTCAAAAATAATTTTGCCGGCGTCAAATTCCCGCCTGCAATGCGGGCATGTTATCGCTGTATCCATTTCATTAATTTACCCTATTTTCCCGATATGCCAAGCTCAGTAAATTTTTATTTTGCTTTCGGGCGTCGCATCAATCATCTTTCGGATGGCTGTTCTTGCTTGGCTGTGAGCGGAAATAAATTTTGACCGCTTTTTCTTGGCACCGTGAAATTACCCGTGAGTGTATCTCTTGATTGGCGCGGCTGGGTCTGGTAAACTTTAGCCTCTTTTGATGCGTTCCATGCTATGAAATCAAATATCGCACTTTGTCTTCGCTTTTTTGGTCTTTTCATCTCCGCAGTCGTTTTAGGGCTTGCGCCGGTCGCTTTCTGCGCGGCGGATGCTTTGCCTTGGGCCGTCCCTGAAAGCGTGGGCATGTCTTCGGAGCGTTTGCATCGCATTCGCCCATTTATGCAACGATACGTGGACGAAGGGAAACTTTCCGGGGTGGTTACTTTGGTTTCTCGGCATGGGAAAGTGGTTCACTTTGAGAGCTGCGGACAGCGGGATGAAGAGGCAAAAAAGCCAATGAAACGCGATACTTTAGTGCGGATTTATTCGATGACCAAGCCGATCGCTGCCGTGGGGCTGATGATGCTGCAGGAAGAAGGGGCGTTTCAGCTCAGCGATCCGGCGCAAAAGTTTCTTCCCGAATTTCGAGACTTGAAAGTTTTGGAAGAGGGCGAAGAAGTCCAGCCCAAGCGCAAAATGACGATCCATCATTTGCTGACGCACACTGCCGGCCTGACCTATGGATTTTTTGGGAATACGCCCGTAGATCAAAAATACAGAGAAGTCGGCATTCTTCGGGAAGGCAATTTGGAGAAAATGATCCAAAATTTGGCGGGCATTCCCCTGCAGTATCATCCGGGCGAGCGATGGCATTACAGCGTCGCGGTCGATGTTCAAGGCGCCTTGATTGAGCGGCTTTCGGGAATGCCGTTGGATCGATATTTCCGGGAGCGAATTTTTAAGCCTCTCGGCATGGAAGACACGAGTTTTGAAGTGCCTTCGGAAAAGTTGCCCAGATTCGCCGCCAACTATCGTTATCAACGCGGAAAACGGCAGCGAGCGCTGGCGGACGCGCCAAACGAAAAAAGCCAATTCGCCGGCCCCGTCACTTTGTTCTCTGCCGGAGGCGGTTTGGTTTCCACAGCCGCCGATTACTGGAAATTTTGTCAAATGCTTCTAAACGGCGGCGACTACAACGGCGTTCGTCTTTTGGGACGCAAAACCGTGGAGTTGATGACGCGCAATCATCTGCCGGCCGTTTTGGAAGAGCCAAAGCCGAACTTCGCTTTCGGGTTGGGTTTTCGCGTGATTTTGGACGTGCCTTCCACAAAAGCACCCGGCTCCGAAGGAGAGTATAGTTGGGAAGGCGCGGCCGGCACAATTTTCTGGATTGACCCGAAGGAAGACTTGATCGCGGTGATGATGATCCAATTGATGTCCTCGCCTTACAATCTCAAGCGGGAAATGAGGTCTTTGGTGTATCAAGCGATTGTGGATTGATTTTCCTTCCTGCGAGAGCGGGCGCAAACGCCATAAATTTCGGCACGGCGCGAAGGTTTTGGCAGCTAACGATTCCGAAGGGCGCAACTTTTGGAATCCTTTTTGAATTGTTATGTGAGACGGAGCATTTTTTGAGAGGCATGGTTTAAATTTTGGGAATTACTTACTTGACTAACCAACGGACGGTGTGTTATGGCTTGGCGAATAAGGAGTAGTTGCGCGATCAAACATAAACGGAATCCCGAAACCTTCCTTACCTTTTGGGAAGTTTTCAAGCCTATGCAAAATTGACAACATGAAAAGACGGCGCAAAAAGAATCCGCTCCACGGCCAATTTGGCGAAGTAGTTGAAACATTGGTTCAGCCTTCGCCAAAGGCGAAGAACCATACATTACTAGGCGAAATACTGCACGGCGATTGCTTAGCCATCATGCGAGAAATGCCTGCCGCCAGCGTTAAAGCAGTGGTGACTTCTCCGCCATACAACATCAAAAACAGCACGGGCAACGGCCTCAAGAACGGAAGGCATGGAAAGTGGCCTGGGGCCGCGTTGCAATCTGGCTATGACAGGTATGACGATTGTCTACCTCACGACGAATACGTTTCTTGGCAACGAGATTGCCTAGCCGAGATGATGCGTCTTCTACAGCCAGATGGTGCCATTTTCTACAACCACAAGTGGCGGGTTCAAAACGGCTTGTTGCAAGACCGTTCCGATATCGTAGCCAGCTTTCCCGTTCGACAAATAATCATTTGGCAACGAGCCGGAGGCATCAACTTTAATCCCGGCTATTTCCTACCCAACTATGAAGTCATTTACTTGATTGCCAAACCGGACTTCCGTCTTGTGCCGAGGGCAAACGCTCTAGGATGCGTATGGCGCATCAATCAAGAAAGCAACAATCCGCACCCGGCACCTTTTCCCATCGAATTAGCTGCTCGATGCATTCAGTCCGTAGGAGAAGGACCGATTTTGGACCCGTTCATAGGCAGCGGCACAACCGCTGTAGCAGCCGAACAAGCGGAACTTCCTTGGATAGGGATAGAGCATTCCATCGAGTACGTCAACATGGCATATGAGAGATTGCTTGAACAGGCAAGGGGGGCACTCTGATGCCCGGTATGACTGATGATGAGTTGTTTACGCGACTAAAGGCGGTCATTGCACGTGGATGGGTTCGCATTCCTGACAGATATGGCTATGGAGGAACGGGTGGAGCTGGCCGGATGCTTGAAGAACTTTTAGGTGTTGACGGAGGCAACTTGGACATACCAGATGCTGGAAAGTGGGAAATCAAGTTTCACACCAAGACGGCACTTCTGACGTTATTCCATTTGGAAGCGCAACCCAAAGGACACATGCATCATTTGGTGAGGCTTTACGGAAGACGAGATACCAAAGGAAGGCTGAGTTTTCGCCACACAATTAGGGGTCGATCTCCAATGGGCTTCTATGTCGCCAATGAGAGCAATCGAATCACTGTGCGCAACACAGATCAAAGCGATGTATTGTGGCCATATTGGACACATGACTCATTGATCAACGCCTTTGCCGCAAAGTTTCGGCGGTTGGTAGTGGTAAAAGGGGAAAGAAGAAAGCCGGAAGTTCGTTATGATGTGGCTTGGTCCTTTGAGGAACCTCGAGTTACCCTATTCATAGAAGCCATTGAGAAAGGCGTTGTCGCCATTGACTTCGACGCCAGAACGAGCAATGGTAGAGGTCTTAGAAATCACGGAACGAAGTTTAGAGTACATTATGATGACCTTCGGAATTTGTACCACCAAAGCCGCAAAATAGCCTAATGGCTAGCTATGTATATAATTTCTCAAGTTTTTGAAATTTGATTAGTATGGGCTGGAGTTTTGAATGGCGCCGTGATTGCGGTTGTCTCGGTAAGCGTGGCCGGGCAATCATGGAGACAATTGCCGTTGGCAGGTTGGGCGTAGAGTGAGAATGAGAAAGGATCTTAAAGAGAAGTGGAGAGGGAAGCGATTTGCCTTCTTCGTTGTTTTGTGCTTTTGGGTTTCGAACTCGCTTGACGCCGTTCAATTTCAAGTGGCGGATGCCTCTGGGAACCGAGGCGAATCGTTCAAAGCGGCGGTTCGAGTAGTAGACTTTTCGGACGTGCAGGCATTTCAGTTTACGCTGGACTGGAATCCCGATCACTTTGATTTTGTGAAAACTGGGGATTTTGCCGTTCCGGGATTAATCGCCGGCAGTTTTGGGCATTTTCCGGAGTTGGGGCGGTTGACGGCGGTTTGGAATTCGGCTGCTGCTGCCGGAGAGTCTCTTGCAGACGGGAGCGTTCTCTTTTCCCTCAGCTTCCGCGCAATTGGGCCGGACGGAGCGTCTTCCACCATTGAATTTGCTGATGATCCCACGTTGAGGTTTGTCGTTAGAAGCTTTGCCGACGCGCCGTTTCAAGCGGTCTCCGGAACGTTGTCGATTGGTCGGCCTCCCACCATTTCCGAAGTCTCCGATATCTCGCTGTTGGAGGATCAGCGTTCTAACCCGAGGATGTTTACGATTGCCGATGACGCGACTTTGCCGGAGGATTTGGTCATTTCCTTTTCGTCTTCGAATCCGGCTTTGATTTCGACGGAGGGTGTTTTTCTTTCCGGAACCGGAGACAGTCGGGAATTCGTCATTGAACCGTTGCCCAATCAGCATGGAAGTTCCGAGATCGGCATTCATGTGAGGGATGAGGGCGGCGCGACTGCCGAGGTTTTCTTTATTGCCGTGGTGGAATCTGTCAACGATCCGCCGATGGCGGTCGACGACTTCTTGCGATTAAGCGAAGACAGCAATTTGACTTCGATTGCCGTTCTTGTCAACGACACCATCTTGCCTGACGTTGAGGAAACGCTGGCCGTTGTTTCTGTTTCGGAAGGTTCCGCCGGAGGAGAGTTGCGCCTTGGCGAAACGGCGGTGCTGTACCGTCCTTCGCCGAATTTTCACGGTGTGGAGGAATTCACTTACGTTGTGGAAGACAGCAACGGGTTGACGGCAACGGGTCGAGTGCGTGTGGAGGTAGAAGCGGAAAACGATCCTCCTACGGCGCTCAATGACGCCGTGACGGTTTCCGAAGACAGTGTGGAAAATAAAATTCCCGTTTTGGCGAACGACTCCACGCATCCTGATGAAGGAGAAACGTTGGCAATAGGATCGGTGACGCAGGGAAACTTCGGGGGCGCGGTGTCCGTTCGGGGATCGCTGGCGGTTTATACGCCTTCGCCGAATTTTTTCGGCACGGAGCAATTCCGCTATACGATTGTTGACGGGAACGGGGGAGAGGCGGAGGCGTTGGTCAATGTGGAAGTTCAGGCGAGCAACGATCCCCCGACGGCGGCGGATGACCAAGCCAACGTGCCCGAAGATGCGGCGGAGACGTGGATCGACGTTCTCGCCAACGATTCTGTGGAACCCGATAGAAACGAATCGCTATCCATTGCAACCGTTGGCACAGCTTCAAACGGCGGAAAAGTGCGAATTGTCGAGGAAAGAATTGGCTACACGCCTATCCCCAATTTCTTCGGCGTTGAAAATTTTCTTTACACAGTTTCCGACGGCGCCGGCGGTTTGGCAACGGCGCAAGTCACCATTTCCGTGACCAATGATCAGGCCGACGCTCCAGTGGTTCGGGACGACCAATTCTTCGTCTGGGAAGATTCGGCGGACAATGTGTTGGCGGTGTTGGAGGACAATGGCAACGGGCGCGATTTTGACCCGGATGGAGACGAGTTGGCTTTGATTCAAGCAGGGCCGCAAGGTTCTGAGGGAGGGCGAATCCAATTGGACACAGAAGGGCGGCGGATTTTCTACAGTCCTCCAAAGAACTTCTCCGGCGAGGAAACTTTCACCTACACGGTTTCTGATGGAGAGCGTCTGGCAAGCGGTCGAGTTTCTGTCTCAGTGGCGAACGTAGACAATGATCCGCCGGTAGCGTTGGACGATCAATTCGAAGTGAGAGAAGATTCAATCGCAAACGCTCTGTCGGTTCTCGGAAGCGAAGAAAGCGGATTGGATTGGGATCCCGAAGGTTTGCCGGTGTTTGTTTCGGGAGTCGATGCACAGGCTAACCAAGGAGGGCAATTGCAAGTGAGCGAGGATCGGAAGCGCGTTCTCTATACTCCGGCTGCCAATTTTTCAGGCGAGGAAAGATTCATTTACACAATTTCGGACGGAGTTTTCACCGCCAAGGGAACCGGAATCGTTGTAGTGACTTCCATTCCAGACGCCCCGTCGATTGTGGACGTCGCAAACATTTTTGAGATCGACCCAAACGCCGGCAGCGCAGAATTCCCAATTGTAGTGGAAGACGCGGACACTCCGGCCTCCGAACTCGTCTTAGAAGTGGAATCATTTGACGAAAGTCTGATCGATGAGGAAGGAATTGCCCTTGAACGGAGCGAGAACCGCTGGACGCTCGGCTTGACGCCTCGACCGGGAGCCTTTGGTCGGACGACACTCCGATTGACGGTCAGCGACGGTGGATTAACAGACAGTGTCGAAGTCGGCTTGTTCGTCCGCCAAATCTTCGTTGTGGAAGGCGTTGTTCTGGGAGGTTTTTTGAGCGGCGCTTTGGTCTTTCTAGATGCAAACGCAAATGGCGTACGCGACCGCAACGAGCCAAGAAAGAGAACGGATCGGGACGGTTCGTTTCGTTTTGATCTCCTTGCGACGGAATTCGACCGCGATGGAAACGGCATTTTGTCCATAGGAGACGGCCAAATTGGGGCAACCGAAGGGAGGGACTTCGTGACGGGGAAGCCGGTGGGATTCGACTTGCGGGCGCCGTTGGGAGTTTCGCTAATTTCTCCTTTTTCAACACTGGCCGCTCTAATGCTGGAAAGTAAAGTCGCCGGCGATCTTCAGGAAGCGGAACGGTTGCTTCGGGACAAAACGGGATTGTCTGAGTTTTTGCTGTCTTCGGTTTCGTTGTTGGAGTTCGATCCGCTCACTGCCTTTGAAATTGATGAACCGCAGGCGCGAATGGTTTTGCTACGATTGTTGTCTCTTCAATCCGCAGTTCAGCAAGTCAGTGCTTTGGTTTCTGGAGCGGTCGGCCGTGAGGCAGAAGAAGTTGCCGACGCAACCCTGAGAACAATTGCAAACACGGAATTGCTCGTTTTGCCGCAATTCGATCAAGTGCAGGAGCTTCTGCAGTCCGTTGCCGGCCAGTTTGGAGGGACTTTGCCGCCGGATTTGGCCGCTTTTGGCGGACGGACAATAGGCGATCATTTGGCCCGTTTGGAGAATCTTTCCGGTTTGGAAGGCTCGTTTCGGGAAGTTCTCCAAGCGGCGTCCCGCCTTCAAATGGCGGGCAAGTTTGGTTTGGAGGCGGATTTGGCGCGAATTGGCGTTGCCGGATCGGTTTCCGCGCAGATGCAATACGACTATTTGGACGTCTCTAGATACGAAGAGCGGCTGCGGGATTATCCAACGGCAGACTGGCCGGTCAATGGGGACAAGCCCGGCCGCATCCGTTTCCTGCGCCGTTCTTTTTGCGTGAGTGAAAACGGACGAGGCTACGAACCCGTTGTTCTAGTCAGAGAAGGCGGCCGTTCTGGCCCTTTGAGCGTGGCTATTTTTTTCACCGGAAGAACGGCGACTTCCCCGGATGATTTCGTCGCCGAACCTATTGTTGTCAATTTCTCGAATGGAGAAGCCTATCAGGAATTGGATTTTTCCGAAGTTTTGAAAGACGATGACCGGATCGAAGGCGAGGAAACGATGCAATTGTCTCTCTATTCCAGATCGGATTCCACGCCGCCGAGCTCGCCCTTTGCGCCTGATGACACAAGCGTCTTGCAGATTGTGGACGATGAATTTGGCGGGACTTTTGAGTTTGCGGCGAGATCTTTGGAAGTTCCGGAAAACGACTCGGCCTCCGTATTCGTCACAAGACGCGGCGGCAACAAAGGCGCAGTTCGGCTTTTGGTGTCGCTTGAACGCGGAGCAGGCGCTTTTGGCGCACAACCCGGAGCCGACTTTGGAACCGATCCAGTGGAAGTCTTGTTTCCACCGGGCGAGTGGACGCAGCAGGCGCGTTTGCCCATTTTGCCCGACGTCTTCGTGGAAGAAAACGAAACGATATTGCTCCGGCTGGCGTTTGCGCCGGGGCAGACGCTGAACGCGGACATAGGATTTCCATCCGTCTCGACCGTTTCGATTGTGAACGATGATTTTAACACTGCGCCCCAATTCGAAGCCGTTCCCGCCCAAACAACGGACGAGGATCAAGATCTCCTCGTCTCAATCGCGCCAATCGACGACCTGCTTCCTTCCGCCGAATTGTCCGTGAAAGCGGCATCCTTAAACCCAGAACTCATCGCCGTATCGTCTTTGGAATTCGATGAAGAAACAGACCGTTATCGTCTTTTGCTGCGCCCGCAACCCAATGCTTACGGAGAGGCAATCGTAACCGTTCGGGCAGGCGACGGCGTGCAAGAGACGGCAATCCGATTTCCGGTGACCGTCCGCCCCGTCAACGATCCGCCGACGCTTTCCGAAATAAGTGATTGGAAATTTCCACCGGGGGAAACGCAGACCATGCCTTTGGAGATTTCCGATCCGGACACGGCTCTTGAAGACCTAACGATTTCGGTGACGTCCGGCAATCCCTTCGTCCTTCCCGCAAACCAAATCCGCGCCGTGCATCGAGACAGGAAGTGGTTTTTGCAGTTCACGCCCACAACCAGATCCGGCGCAACTTCGATTTCTCTTTCCGTTTCGGACGGCAAAGCGACGACGACGCGGACGCTAACTTTGTCGACGCCTCATCCGCCCCAAGTGATCGGACCAAAAGAAATCGCAATTCGCGAAGACGAACTGGGCGAGATTGTCCTCGAGTTGCACGACCCGGACACTGCGCCGTCCGATCTGCTTTTTGCCGTATCCGTGAACGATCCAAGTCTCCTGCCTCCGACCGCGCTGGAAATAATCGACGAGCAAGAGCTCGTCAAAATACTATTGCGCCCTGCTCAGAACGCTTATGGCAACGCAATTCTGACTCTTCAAGTGTTTGACGGCCTTCAATTCGCCCGGCACCCAGTGGCTGTGCGAGTAGATTCCGTGAATGATTTGCCGACCATTTCGAAAATTCCCAACTCCGAAGCGGAATCCGGAACCTCCTTATCGATTCCCTTCGCAGTGAACGACTTAGAAACGCCGCTTGCGGACTTGCGAATCGAAGTCCGCCTTCTCCATCCAAACGCACCAGAAGCAGTCACTTGGGAACTCGATGACGATTCAGCGGAGAAAATTTTGTCCGCGCTCTTCAGCCCTGAGGCGAAAGGCTTGGTGCGTTTTGAAATCGTCGTAACGGATGCCGATGGCGGCACAGCAAGCCGATCCTTTCATGTATTCGTTCGGAACCCTGCACTCGGATCGGAAACCATCCAGATTGCGGACGCGGGTGACGGTTTTGTCGAAGTCCGTTGGGAAGGGCATGGCAGGTTGGGCATTGCCGAGAAAGTGGAAGGCCCTTATGTTCTCCTCCTCAATTCAACAAGCCCCCTTCGCATGCGCCCGCAGAAATCGGAAAGCTATTTCAAAATTGTGCCGTCAAACCCGGCGACAACCTCTCCGCAAAGTAGCCAATAAATGGATAAAATTTTGCTCATTGACGACGAAGCCAACATCCGCCGCGGCTTTCATCGGCTTTTGGATTCTCCGAAAATTCAAATTACCGATGCTGACAGCGGAGAGCGAGGTCTCCAACTTTTCTCCAAATTGCGGCCGGACTTGGTCATCATGGACATTCGGATGAAGGGAATGAGCGGCCTGCAAGCTTTGGAAAAGATTCGAAAGATAGACACCCAAATTCCGGTGATCATGATGACCGCCTACGGCACCACCAAAAACGCCATCGAATCGATGAAACTGGGCGCCTACGATTACCTCCTCAAAAAACCATTTGACGTTCCCAAGATGCAACAACTAGTCCGCGACGCCATCCAAGCCTCGCGAGACATGCGCCAGTCTAATCGTCTAGAAAATCTGGAAGACCCGACAGAAGACGAATTGGGCATCATCGGGAAAAGCGAGCCGATGCAAAAAGTGTTCAAACTCATCGGTCAACTCGCCGCCTCTCAAGCCACCGCTCTAATCACCGGCGAAAGCGGCACCGGCAAGGAAATCGTCGCGCGGGCCGTTTACCAAAACAGCCTTCGCTCCGCCAAACCCTACTTAGCCGTCAACTGCGCCGCGATTCCCGAAAACCTCCTCGAAAGCGAGCTCTTCGGCCATGAAAAAGGCGCCTTTACCGGAGCCAACGCGCTCCGAATCGGAAAGTTTGAGCAGTGCCATCAAGGAACGATCTTCTTGGACGAAATCGGCGACATGTCCCTCCACACCCAAACGCGCATCCTCCGCGTTCTCCAATCCGGCGCCTTCGAGCGCGTCGGCGGCAACAAATCTATTCAAGCGGACGTGCGGATTATTGCGGCCACCAACAAGAATCTCGAAGAAGCCGTAGCCGAAAAAGAATTCCGTGAAGACCTCTTTTATCGCCTGAACGTCGTCCGCATTCGCCTTCCCGCCTTGCGCGAACGCCGAGAAGACATTCGCCTGCTGGTCGGTTATTTCCTGAAAAAATTCAGCGACGCGCACGGCGGTCGCCGCAAGTCAATCAGTAGCAACGCCCTCCGCGTGTTGGAAAAACACGACTGGCCGGGAAACGTGCGAGAACTAGAAAACGTCCTTCAACGCGCCCTTGTGGTTGCCAAAGGCGAAGCCATCCTCGCAAGCGATCTCCCAACCGAAGTATTGGGAAAAAAAAACTTGCCCCTTGCCGATCCTTATCCGGAAAAAACAAGCCCGCCCACTTCTCAAATGCAAGACGACGCCGACTTCCCCAACTTGGCGAACAAACTCTTCCAATGGGCGCAAAAGTCTCCCGACCTGAAAATTTTGCCAACCGTCGAAAGAGAGCTCATTCGCCTCGCCCTCCAAAAAACCAGAGGCAATCAGATCCAAGCCGCCGCCCTGCTCGGCATCACCCGCGCCACTTTGCGCAAGCGAGTCGAAAAATTCCGCATCAAACAAACCTTGAACATCCACTAATGAACGACGGCGCCCTTGGGGACAACGTCCAATACGCAGCCGCCGAAATAATAAAATTACTTTTTTGTTTCCTTCTCCGCCGGGTTTGAAGCAAAATTGAACAAATTAAACAGCAGACACATGATAGAACACAAAGTTTTGATAATCGTGGGCGACGCCTCGGAAACAATGGACACCCTCTACCCTTTCTACCGGCTGATCGAAGGTGGTTTCCATCCCGTGATCGCGGCGCCGGAAGCGCGCCGTTATCCAATGGTGCTACACGAAGTCAAGCCGGGATGGACAATTACCAAAGAATGGGAAGGCTACACCATTCAGGCTGACATTGCCTTTCGCAATGTGAATCCCAAAGAGTATCTGGGAATTTTCTTCAGCGGCGGCCGAGCGCCGGAATATCTTCGCGACGATGAACATCTAATTGCTATCACCCGGCACTTTTTTGAAAAAGACGCTCCCATTGCCAGCGTCTGCCACGGCGTGGAAATTCCGGCGCGCGCCGGTTGCGTCCAAGGTCGGCGAATGGCCACCGTGCCGAAGTGTCGGTTCGATCTAGAGGTCTGCGGAGGAATATTTGTGAATGCGCCCTGCGTAGTGGACGGCAACCTAATTTCAGGACGAACCTACCACGATCACGGCCACTACATAGGCACGTGGATAAAATTATTGGAAAATGCCCGCAAGGCGAGAATTGAGTAACAGTTTTCCGCGAATAGCAAAATGTCTTCAAGCGCGAATGAACTGGATTGTTGGAACTGACGCAGTTTTACAAAGACCGGCTGATTTTCTTCGGACAATTGGCCGACCAGTCAGATTTGTGATAAAAACTATGTAAAGTTTGGGCAAAGTTATATGGGAATCATACTTTCAATAGCAGTTGCGTATTTCACCCTTGGCGTTGTATTTGCCATTCCATTCGCCCTTTGGGGAGCGAAGAAAGTAGATCCGATGGCGCGGGAAGGTAACTGGCGCTTCAAAGTCTTGCTCATTCCCGGAAGCACCTTGTTTTGGCCGTTCCTTTTGAAACGCTGGTTGAACGCGACTGCGCCTCCTGAAGAATGGAGCCGGCATCGGGGTTTTAGTTCAGAAAAGAAAGACTTGTGAATTGGTTTTTATGCAACAATACCACCGTAATCGGCATCGGATAATATGGCTTGTTCTAACCCCATTGGGCATAGCGATTTTGATCTACGGCTTAGTCAACCGACCCGATTGGCCTATAATGAAACATCCGGCCGCGACAGATCTCACTACGCCGCAAAACGCCCGTTAGTTTTGTCCCATGTCCCTTTCCTATAAGGCAATCGGTTGGAATGATTTCAAGAAGCGGTATGATCGCTTTTTAGTTTTGGGAATAGTTCTCTTTTTGGCCTTGTTTGCCGCCGGGGGATGGATTGCAAATCCGGGCATCACCATCGAAATTCTCCTGATGCGAGGATTTGCCGTCGCTGCTTTCTTCCTGCTACATATAATTATGGCTATTGGCCCCTTAGCTCGTTTGGATGCGCGGTGGCTTCCTCTTTTATACAATCGAAGGCATATGGGCGTCAGCATGTTTTTGCTGGCCGTATTGCACAGCGTGTTTGCCGTTTTCATCTATCATACCGGCAGCGAAATGAATCCCATCCTTTCTATTTTGACTACGGACGCCGGATGGCGAATAACGGCTGCTCCGTTTCAGGCGTTTGGGTTGGCGGCTTTGATTATTTTGTTTGTCATGGCTGCGACAAGCCACGATTTCTGGTTGACCAATCTCACTCCACCGGTTTGGAAAACGCTCCACATGGGCGTCTACATTGCTTACTTGCTACTCCTAGCGCACGTAGTCTTCGGGGCGCTTCAATCCGAAACTGCGCCGGGTTATGTTTTTCTGGTAATCTCAGGTTTTGTTATTGTGACGGGACTCCATTTGGCAGCGGGATGGAAGCAGTGCCGAATCGAATCCGAGACCGACGGGGAGTGGAAAGATGATTTTGTGAGTGTTTGTCCGGTGAACAAGTTAGTAGAAAACGTTCCCTTTGGCGCTACCATCAGCGGCGAGCGAGTGGCGATTTTGCTGTATGAGGGTAATAAGGTGAATTGCGTTTCCGGCGTTTGTCAGCATCAGAACGGTCCTTTGGCGGAAGGGCGATTCGTTTATGGCTGTTTGACTTGTCCGTGGCACGGCTACCAATACAAGCCCGATGACGGTCGGTCGCCGAAACCCTTTGCTGAAAAAATTCCTACTTTTGAGGTTCGAATTGAAAGAGGGAGGGTATGGGTAAAGAAAACGCCCAACCCCGCCGGAACGGCAGTGCCTCCGGCGCTCATAGACAATCACAAACCATCGCAGCTGGAATGAAAGAAAAACCGTTCTTCGTGGGATGGGATGCGACTCTGTCGCAAGATCCTATAACCAATCGCTGCTGGCTTTTCCTTGGGCTTGGCATCTTGCTCGCCGGTTGGATCGGCGCTTTGCAACGAACACCGGGAAAGGGAACGTTCGCATTCGGCGATGTTCGCATGTATAAAGGAATTCTGATAGCGGAACCGACGCCTATGTTAGTATCCGATGAAACCGTTGACGAACATCAACTCTTTTACCTAGTGAATCCCTTAAAACGCGGTTTTCTAAGATCGACCGCGCAAAAACATCATCTGGCGAAAGTGGAGATTCGCGGAACGCTAATCCATGATGAATATGAGGCAATGATCGAAGTGTTGCCCAACGGCATCCGAGTCTTGGGACGAGTGGAGAAAAGCCCTCTTATAGAATCAGAAGCGCAGGAAGTAATCTTGCGCGGGGAAATTGTGGATTCTAAATGCCATTTAGGAGCGATGAATCCCGGAAGATTTAAACCGCACCGCGCATGTGCCATTCAGTGCATCGCCGGAGGCATCCCTCCACTTCTTGTGGCGCAATCACAAGATGGCGCATTAACTTATTACCTTCTAGTCGGGACGAAAGGAGAACCCATTCATCAACAGTTATTGAACTTTGTTGCCGAGCCTATAGAGCTAAAAGGGAAGGCAAAATCTATAGGAGATCGGAACGTGCTTTATCTGGACACTTCCACGATCATTCGTTTATGATGGTTGTTGACTCTGAAAACTATAAGAAGATATTCACTTGGCGGGCGCTTTGTTTGCGGGATGCTGATGAAATTTTCTTGAGGCACTGCGCCCTCATTTGGAAAACTTGCTTTTTAAAGTTCCGTTCAAAAAGGGAGGATGGATGGGCAAAAATGTCTTGGTAAATGTGGAAGCGAACTTGAGGGATTCAAAGATTGATTTGGACCGGCCTTTGACCAGCCGGCGCTACCGCCGCGAACCGCCGCGACACTTTGGCGTCCAGTTAATCCGAAAATTGGCAGACGCGTTCGAATCGTTTGTGGCGAGCCGATCCATTCACAAGGACGTCGCCGTTTACGAAAACAATCTCTTTCCTTGGGCGGCTCGGGTTGAATCGCAATGGCGGGGCATCCGCGAAGAACTGAACGCCTTGATGTCTCGCCGAGAAGCCATGCCGAATTTTCAGGAAATCCTCCCCAAAGCCGGCGCCATTACCCAAGACAGCCGCTGGAAGACCTTTTTCCTGCTTGCTCCCGGAATGGACTGCGAAAAAAACCGCCGACAATGCCCGAAAACAGTGGAGGCCTTGTTAGAAATCCCAGAAGTGCAAACCGCCTTTTTTTCCATTCTTTCCCCGCGCAAGCATCTTCCCGCCCATCGAGGCGCCTTCAACGGAGTTCTGCGCTACCATCTAGCCTTGATGGTGCCGGAACCAGCCGAGCAGTGCCGCATTCGAATCGGCGCCAAAACATTTACTTGGCGGGAAGGCAAAAGCCTCATCTTTGACGACACCTACAATCACGAAGTTTGGAATGATACCGATCATTACCGAGTCGTTCTTTTTGTTGACTTTATGCGCCCTATGAGGCCTCCCCATGATCGGTGGATGAAAGCGCTCCTCAAAGCAACCGCCCGAACGCCTTGGCTCAAAGAAGCGCGCGGAAAACAAAAGTTATGGGAAAAAAAGTTTTACCAGCAAAGCCAGCGCAAAGGAAAGGCATAGTCACCGCAAACGGAACTCCCGTCGAAGTCAGTAAATTGCCCTGCTCTCTTTTAGATTTTCTACAATCCCGGCAATGGCTTCCCAAAAGCGTCGTTGTCGAGCTAAACGGAGAGGCCGTAGCGCCTTCTGGATTCGCCCAACGAACTATTCAAGCCGGGGATCGCCTGGAAATCGTCCAAATCACCGCCGGTGGATAAGCAAAGACACTCTTTGCCAAAATCCGCGCGCAAAAGGGCTTTTGGCATCGTTTCTTCCCAGCAACAAGCCAGCGAATCCCCCGTCAACGGCTTTTCTTCAAAAACGAAAAAGTCAAACTTACTAGGAGGACGTTCCCATCAACGGCGGCGCTTTGACGAGATGCGCGCGAAACTCCCTTCCCATCGGCAAGACCGCCAATGAGCCGTTAGTAAGCCGTCTCAAATAGCTTTTTGAACTGCCCTAAAATCCCCAAAACCGCAGAATCCACCAGCCGGCAAGCTGCGCCGAAACAACTAATTCTCGGACCTTTTGCTTGCTGATCCACCGGCGAATTCTGCTCGCTACTTTGTTGTTGGAAGGAAGCAATCCCGCCCGCAACCAGCGGCAACGGCTAATCCTTTAGGCAAGTCTTCCTTCCATTCGTCATTCCTAAATTCTTAATTGGACATCTCCACCCAGAGAATTTCCTTTGTCTTTTGGTCGTCAACCGCTTCAAAACTTTCTTTTCGCAGGCGACAAAAGCAAAACTTTGCCATCGGCAAAGCGGGAATTTTTGCGCTTTTTGGTGGATTTTGTCGTTTTTCAACGAAGTTTTCTTAACTTTTTTCTTTTTTTTTTGTGATTTTTGGGTTGACTCGTTGTGGCGGGGCGATTAAAAACAGAGAAATTTTTAACAGCGAACTAGATTCTTATGAAACGGAAATTAACTTTATTGGCCGCCATAGTCTGCCTTTGCGGGGGGGGGGGGGGGGGGGTACAACGCTCAAGCGCAGTTGTGGCTGGATATTTTCCCTAGCCAAGACGACACCAACGCGACGCTCTGGGTTTTCAGCGGCTCTTCGCGCTCCGGCGTGACCATTGCAAATGTCTTCCCTTACATCAGCACTAGCGGCGGTTATAATAGGCGCGACACGCACAAAACGACCCGCGCCCTTTTGCAGGATCCGATCTCGCTCACGCCGGCCGCCAATTACAACTTGACGCCGCTCTTCACGGCGACGGCCACCAATGCGGCGAGGGACTTGGAGTCTTTGCGCACGCGTTTGGGGCAAACCATCAAACTGGGAACCACCAACACCCTCGACGACATCACCATTCCCAGCAGCGCCACCAATGTGCCGACGCTAACCTTCACCGGGGTGGGCAGCCGCACTATCGCTGCTATGCATCTGAACAATGTCCAAAACACGGGTTGGGACGACATCGGCCCGCGAGTGAGTGGCAGTAACTTTCAGTACGGCACGGGCCAGCCGAATGTGAACTGGATTGGGGCGGCAATAATGACGAACAAGCCGATTGCTCACTTTCACCTGTCCGACTTCTTCGCTACCAGACCAGAGGACAGATACACCGGCAATCGGCCTGGGAACGGAGTGCTGAGGAGTTGGACCGCATATCAAGAAAATCAAGGCCTGCGCATTCGAGTTCACGGCGCCGTCATCCCTGAGCCGGAGGAATACGCGCTTGTCTTTGGCTTGTTTGCGCTAGGCTTCGTTTTCTTCCATCGCCGCATGATGCAAAAGAAACGAAAAGCCGCCGCTACTTCGTAGTCTCTTCCAATCAAGCGGTAGCCGGGGATTCGCGGTCCAGGGGTTTGCGCTTTGTGGTTGGGCTGGCCGCCATCCATTGTCGGCCAGCAGGGATTGGATTTTTCACTTCGCTTTCCTTTTATGGAGGCGGAGTTTTTTTGCGCATTTTTCTGTTCAGCTCTTCAATGAAGCATTCGATTCGGCTTGCAGAAACATATTCTAGCCACGCAGTCTTCCAAAACCTTCTTCAATCATGAAGAACTTCCTTGCTTCCAACCTCCGCGAATAATTGCTTTGCACCTCTTTGGAATTTGTATTTAATAAAAGCCATGAACGCCTTGCTCTGCTTTATTGGATGGTTGCTTCTGCTGGCGCTTTGCTGGCCGATTGCGCTTCTAGCGCTTGTGGCTTTTCCCGTCGTTTGGCTTTTGCTTCTGCCTTTCCGGCTGCTCGGCATTGCGGTGGATTCCGCTCTGGCGTTCCTCAAAGCGCTTTTGATGTTGCCGTCCAGGGTGCTGGGTTATCGCTGTCCGACGTCTCGTCCCCCTCCCTGTCGTGGCGCTTGACTCCGAACAGACCTTCGTCTTGCTTCCCCAAGATCCCTTGAATTCGCAGTGTCAAAGTCGAGGAACTTGCGAAAATCCGACCAATCGCTTCGAGTCAATCCGCTTGGAACCGGAAGCGGGAGATTGGGATCCAGAAGAAAATTCTCCCATCCAAACTCGATATCTCAAAGACCATTCGACATCGCTCATCGCCTACAACGACAGCCCGGACGTTGGCTTTCGCGCCGGCATTAATCCGTATCGCGGTTGCGAACACGGATGCATTTACTGCTACGCCCGGCCGACGCACGAGTTTCTCGGATTCTCTTCCGGCCTGGATTTTGAAAGCGTCATCCTCGTCAAACACCAAGCGCCCGACATCCTCCGCCGGGAACTCTCCGCCAAAAGTTGGCAACCCCAAGCCCTTGCCATGAGCGGCGTCACCGATCCCTACCAACCCGTTGAACGTCGGCTTCGCATCACTCGCGGTTGCCTAAAAGTGCTGGCCGACTTTCGCAACCCAGTCGGCATCATCACCAAAAACGAACTCGTGACCAGAGATATAGACTTGTTGCAACGGCTGGCCAACTACTCCGCCGTCGTGGTTTTTGTTTCCCTCACCACTTTGGATAGAGAACTTCGAAAAGTTATGGAGCCGAGAACCTCGCCGCCCGAATCTCGCCTTCGCGCCATCGAAACACTGGCTTCTAATGGAATTCCCGTTGGCGCCATGCTTGCGCCGATTATTCCGGGATTGACCGATCACGAAATCCCCAAGATCCTCTCAAAAGCCGCCCAAGCCGGCGCCCAACACGCAGGCTACGTCATTTTGCGACTCCCCTATCAAGTCAAAGACTTGTTCGCCAACTGGTTGAAACGTCACTTCCCCGACCGTGAACAAAAAGTGTTGCAACGGCTCCGGACAATCCGCAAAGGCAAACTCAACCACTCCGCCTTCCACAACCGCATGAAGGGAGATGGCATTTTCGCCGACCAAATTCGCCAAATGTTTCAAGTGGCCAGCCGAAAAGCGGGGATCAACCGACGCTCTCCCGAACTCTCCACCGCCCACTTTCGAAGGCAAACCAATCAATTAGACATGTTTTGCTCTTGAAAAATTCTTTTCCCTTGCAACTCGCCGCCAACAAACACTCTGCGAACCCAAACCCATTTCCGCAACCCGGCCGGCAATCACTAGCTGCTGATGGCTAGAAAATGGCGGCTTGTTGGCGTTGTTTCTTTTGCCAGCGATGGAAGAAAATAAAACCAAGGGCAAAGAGGGCGAAGATGAGGGCGTATTCTTCCGGTTCGGGGATGATCTGGCTGTTGACGGTGATTCGAATCTGGGAACTGCCTGACGCAAAATCGGGGGTAAGTGTCCAGTTATTGAAGGTTCCTGTGAAAAAGTCACCAATCGGTTTGTCGATCAAGCCGGCGCCAATCCAAGAAGAAGCCTCCCCGCTGCCATAAAGCAAGTTGGGGGCTTGAATGCGAATGCCCCAACCATCCCGAGCGGGCTGCCCTTGCAAATTTAACGCATTCTCGGTCATAAACAGCTTGGCAATGGTTCGGGAGCCTCTGCCGGCGATGGTTATCGTGGGCGTATTGGTGGCATTGGCGGCAAAAGTGATGTTGGTGCGGCCGCCACCGGGAATCCGCTTTCTTATGGAATCAATGTCCGTCGTGTTCGTGCTGGAAAACAAAGGCGAAAGATTCAGCAGCTAGTTGCTGGGGCGGTTGGCGTTGTAGAGGTCGCCGTTGTTGTTGCCAATCGCCATAGAGTCTCGCGTGTTGTAGTTTCCGCTGCTGCGGATGCTGGAAGTGCTTGGATGGGCAGTTGTGCTGCTGCCGGAGAAAATCCAAATGGTTTTTTCGTTGTCGTCTTGGCTGGGATAGACGTCAACAAACAGCTGCGCTTGGCTTTGTTCAAGGGGAACAAAAGGCAAAAGCACCGCTACCGTCAAAAGAAGGGCGACGGTCAACCGCTTACCGCCAGCCGCTTGTTGCGCTGTTCTCATTTTTCATAAACCTGCTCAGAGTTTTCTATAATTGTCAAGTTTTGTCAAGTTTTCTTTTCCGTAAATCGAAAACAAGATTAAGAAACCATTGTTTCCGGCGTTTGTCAACTCGAAAAAGAGGAAAAAAATTTGTGTTTTTCCATGGTTGGGGCGATGTTTGTCTAGGAGAGAAGAGTATTTTTTGGCGGCGGCGTTTTAGGAGATTTTTGACTACGAAAAGGCACCAATTTGGAATGACGAAGTTTGGAATGGAGTGATTGAATTCAGGTTTGTCTGAGACTGCGAGATGCGGGAAAGGGCAGAAAAGAAAACGGATTTGATGGCGGGGAGAGAGGCAAAGACAGGGAGAGGCGAGGGATTCGCGGGATTTTCGGCCGGTTTGGACGGCGACTTGTCGGCGGCGAGTTCATTTGGATTCGTTGGCTCGCTCTTTTCTCTTTGATGCGCTAACCAGAGAGGAAATACGGGCTAGTTGGGGTGTTGTTGTTGGAGTTCTTGAGGCGTCCAGAAGCCGGCTTTGCTTTGGGTGGCTTGACGGACGGTTTTGACTTCGGCGGAGGTGATTGCGGCGGCGCGGTTGCCAAAGGCGTTGCGGACGTAGGTGAGGACGGCGGCTGTTTCTTGGTCGCTCAAAAGGCCGCGAAATTGGGTCATTGGGACAAAGCCCGGATATTTTTTGCCGCGAACTTCTATGGGGCCGTGAAGTCCGTTGAGTGTGAGTTTGATGAGCCGTTCGGCGTTTCCGTTGACCCAGTCGGTTTGGGAAAGGGGAGGAAAGCCGGCGGCGGGAAGGCCATTGCCGTCGGTTTGGTGGCAGGTGACGCAATGGCCGTCGCGTTGGTAGATTTTGGCGCCTTGATTCCAGAGTGCTTTGTCGGCGGCGGAGAGGTGAACGGGTGCGGCGTTGGCTGGTTGGTTTGCGTTTGCGGACGGCTGGGATTTTTTGCCGGAGAGATTGGTTTTGGCGGTTTCGTAGGCGTGTTTCATCCAGCGGTCGATAGGTTTTTTGCCGGCTTCTTCGAGGATGCGAAGTCCGTGGTGGTTGTCGAGCCAAGAGGCGGCGATGATGGCTTCAAGGCGAACTCGTCCGTGGTCGTCTTTGGCGGCGTGAAGAAGGAGGTCAAGGTGATCGTCAAAGTCGCGCAAGTTGTAGCGCAAGGCCCGCACGGCGGCGGCGCGGACTTTGTAGGATTCGGCGCCGAGCAGTTGACGGAGGAGGGGAGTGTCGATTTGGTTGACGCCCCAAGTGGTCCAAAGCCCTTCTAAAAGGAAACGTTCATAGTTGGGATTGTTTGGGTTGAGCGTGCTTGTCCAGCGTTTGACGGCAGCGGCGACTTGTTTGGCCGGCCGTCCGCGCAGTTCGCGGCGGGAACGATAGCGAGTGCGGTATTCGGGAAGTTTGAGGTTTTCCAGCAACTGCTCGATGCCGGCGCCGGCAATCTTGGCGGGTTGGACTAATGGACGAGAGGGATAGGTGATCCGGTAAATGCGGCCGTGGGCGTGATCTCGCAAGGGATCGCGGGCGGAGTGTTGCATGTGACCGATGAGCTGGTTGTGCCAGTCCACGACGTAAAGCGATCCGTCGGGGGCGAACTCCAAGTCCACCGGGCGAAAGTTGGGATCGCTGGAGACAAAAAGGTCTTGCCGATGGCGGCTGCGATAGCCGGTTCCGTCATCTTCCAGCGTGTGTTGTTTGGCGCCGAGAAAGCCGATGCTGTTGTTGAGGATGTAGTCGCCTTGCACTTCGTCCGGGAAATGGCGGCTGGAGACAAATTCGAGGCCAGCGGTTGGTCGGACGCGGTGTTCTCTTTGGATTAGGTTTTCGGTTCCTCGTGTAGAAACTCCGTAGCGGGCTTTTACTTCGACGGGGAGCATCCAGTGCATGTCCGTGCCGGAGGTGATTAAAAAGAAGTTTTGTCCCCATTGATCAAAGGCGACGCCCCAAGGGTTGGGGATGTTGGTTTGCACGGTTCGCTCCAGCCGTTGCCGTTGGGGGTTGTAGCGGAAAAATCCGCCGTTGACGCCGCGAACGGGGCCGTAGGCGGATTCCACATTGGTGTGATGAAAGAGGCCTTCGCACAGAAAGAAGGCGCCGGATGGATCGGCGCAAAAGGCGCTGGCGGCGTGGTGCGTGTCGTGAGAGTCAAAGCCGGTCAGCATAATTTCCCGGGAATCGGCTCGTCCATCGCCATCGTCGTCGCAAAGAAGGATCAGGTTAGGAGGCTGGGAAACATAAACGCCTTCTATTCTTTGACGGCTAATACTTACAGCCAGCCACATCCGCCTGCAAAACAACCATCCCACCGACACGCTGGGCATTCGCGTTTCCGGCACAACTTCGCTCAGCTACACCAACGGCGTCTCTGTTTCTTGGAGCGGGCAAGGCACTTTGCCCTATCCCATCGGCGACTTTTCCCTCACCGCCGCCAACGAATATTTCTATGGCGCGCCGGGTTTTGCGGCGGGTTATGTGAATGGAGGCATAGGCACGCCGACTAGCTTTGACTTGCGGGTGGTTGTTTCCAGCGCGCCCGCATCCTTGATCGTCCCTGAACCAGAAGAATACGCATTTGTGTTAGGTTTGTTTGCGTTGGCTTTTGTAATTGTCCGCCGCCGCTTTCATAAGAAACGGCAAGCCCAAGCCGCCGCTTTGTAGACTTGGTTTGGTGTTGACGGGGAAAAGAGTTTCCTTCTCTTTTTCTCGCGTTGTTTTTGAGTTCGGAAACGATGTTTTTCAACATTGGTTTGAAGCGCCGGCTGTGATTGAGTTTGCGCAGTCCAATTTTGCGTATTTTTTTGTGGTTTCCCGGTCGATATAGCAAGCAAGGGAGGGGCAAGCTGATTAGAAAAACTGGAAAAATCGGGGTCTAGGTAATTGGCCGTTTAGAATTGCTCCAAGTGGCGGCTGTTTGGGGCGGGAAAATAGTTAGTGGAGGAAGCAGCGTCGGTGGGTGAATATCATTGTCATGCCTTGTTTGTTGGCGGCGGCAATTACTTCGGCGTCGCGCACGGAGCCTCCGGGTTGAATGGCAGCGGTAGCGCCTGCTTCCGCCGCCGTGATTAGGCCGTCGGCAAAAGGAAAGAAGGCGTCGCTGCACACGGCGCTGCCGGCCAGCGGCAGTTTTGACTCGCCAGCCTTCCAAACGGCGATTCGACTGGCGTCTACGCGGCTCATTTGTCCGGCGCCGATGCCGAGTGTGCGATCGGAAGCGGCATAAACGACGGCGTTGGATTTGACGTGTTTGACGATGCGCCAACCGAACTTCATGGCTGCGAATTCGGCATCGCTGGGCGCTCGTTTGGTGACTGTTGTCCAGCGAGTTTTGCCGGATGCCAAGTCTGCAGGGTTGTTTGGTTCGCAGCTTTCTGGTGGATTATCAACGGACTGTGCCAAGTAAACCATGTTTCCGAGATCCCGAATTTGCATGCCTTTCATCGGTTGTTCTTTTTCAGTGGTTTCCGGGTAGTGATCTAAGGGGAGCAAGCAAAGCGTTTTCACGAGAAGAATGTTTTTCTTTTTCAGAATTTCCAGAGCTTCCGGCGCAAAGTTTGGCGCGGCAATGCCTTCGCAAAAGATTTGGCTTAAGGCTGTTGCGCAAGGCGCGTCGAGGACGGTATTGGCGACGATGATTCCGCCAAAGGCCGATTGGCGGTCGGTGGAGAGGGCTTTGTTCCATGCTTCTTTTAGGGATTCGCCTTGTCCCACGCCGCACGGGTTTGTGTGTTTTAAAATCGCCAAGGTGGGCGGGGCGTCGGCAAATTCGCGCATTAGGGTAGCGGCGGCGTTTATGTCCAATATGTTGTTATAGGACAATTTTTTGCCGTGAATTAGGGAAAATCGTTTGTGAAAACAGCCGTAGAGAATGGCTTTTTGGTGGGGATTTTCTCCGTAGCGAAGCGTTTGAACAAGAGGCGCGGAAATTTGTAGCGGATCGGGCAAAGGCTGGTCGTCGATTGTAGATTTTTCTTTGGACGGAGCGTTCAGCGGCCGGTTGTTTTTTTGAGAATCGCAAAGTTCTCCAATTGGGGATTGAGGTTTCTGAATTTGCAATTCGTAGGCGCGGTTCAAGAAGAAGGAAACGGCCCGGTCATAAACGGCCAGCTTGGAAAAGGCTTTGGAGGCCAGTAAATGGCGCAGAGGGGAAGTGGTTTCTCCATATTTTTGAATATCTTGGCCGACGAGCTCGTAATCTGCCGGTTCCATTACAACCGTCACATTCCGGTAGTTTTTGGCGGCGCTTCGTATCATGGCCGGTCCGCCAATGTCGATGTTTTCGAGGACTTCCGCCAAAGTGGAGTCCGGCTTGTTAACAGCGTCTTCAAAAGGATATAAATTCACAATCACAAAATCGATGGACCGAATCTGATGCTCGGCGATGGCAGATTTGTGGGCAGGATTGTCCCGAAGATAAAGAAGGCCTCCGTGCACCTTTGGATGAAGGGTTTTGAGGCGGCCGTCCAGCATTTCAGGGAAGCCGGTGTAATCGCTCACTTCCACAACTTCCAACCCAGCGGAACGAAGCGCTTTAGCCGTGCCTCCGGTAGAAATCAAACAAACGCCGGCATCTGCCAGAATTCTCGCCAGAGGCACAATGCCAGTCTTGTCGGACACGGAAAAAAGCGCGCAGGAATTTTTCTTCGCCATAACTTGTTATGAAACGAAAACTAGGATCGGCTTGTCAATCCATAATGATCCGATTGCCTCAATCTCGCTTTTTAGCAACCGCGCTTCGTCCGCCGGAAAACTCAAACGAAGAGCGAAGCCCCTCGTCCAACAGCGGGGAACTTAGCGTTCATCCGTTTTCCGCTTGTAAAAGGAACGGATTTTTCTCGCCAAAGTTTCTTGCGCTGTTGGCAACCTCAGCGGTCCGAGTCAACGCCCGGTTCCATCGGTTTGAATTTTTGCGACGCGCTTTGTTGTTTGGATTCTTCGACATAACTTGGAAGGAATTGACGAGCTTCTTCGTGTATAAGGTGGTTGTCTATATCGAGGTTGTATTGCGCAATTCTAGATTCGGTTTCTTTATGGTATTTTTGCCTTTTTCTGCTATTTTTATATTAATCTAGTTGGTGTAGTTGGGATTGTCTAATGAATATGCTTCCTATGCCGTTATGGGTTTTCTAGTTTGTCTGCGGCTACTACTATACGCTGCTGCCGGGGCGAACATAGTTGCCACAAGTTGCGGCGGCCACTCAACTTTAATGAAAATAGACTTGCGCAGAATTAGGGATAGTCAGTAGATTGAGAAGATAAAAATCAAAGGCGCATAATTTCAGATCGAAATGCAATCTTTTCTTCATTATTTTGGACGGTTTTTTCCGGCGAGTGATTTTCTCCGAAGTCGGAAAATCGTTGCCAACTGCTGTTGGTTGTTTTTGTTGTTTGGGGGAATGTGTTTTGGCAAAGGAGCGGATCGTCCCAACATTCTTCTTATTTCGATTGATGATTTGAACGACTGGACGGGTTGTTTGGGCGGGCATCCGCAGGCTTGGACGCCAAACATCGACCGGCTGGCGCAGTGGGGAACGCTATTCACTAACGCGCATTGTCAGGCGCCGGTCTGCAATCCTTCGCGGGTCAGCATGCTGACCGGCCGGTATCCGCATTCCACCGGCGTTTATTTTTTGAGTCCGCCTTTGACGGCTGCGCCGGCTTTGGAAGGCATTTTGACGTTGCCGGAGTATTTTGCGCAAAACGGCTACCGCACGATGTCCGTCGGCAAGATTTTTCACGGACAAGACAGGCGGTTTTTCCACGAATACGGAGGCAGCAATGGCGGCATGGGGCCGCGTCCCCAGAAGAAAATCTCGCAACCGCACGGCCACCAGCTTTGGGATTGGGGCGCTTATCCGGACTCGGACGAAAAAATGCCGGACAGAAAAGCGGCGAAGTGGGCAATTGGGAAGTTAGGGCGAGAGTATGCGCGTCCGTTTCTTTTGGCCGTGGGGTTTTATCGACCGCACGTTCCAATGTATGCGCCGCAGAAATGGTTTGACCTGCATCCGCGCGAGGCTGTCCAGCTTCCGGTCGTCCGAATCGATGACCGCGACGATCTCAGTCCGTACGCGATTGACTTGACGAATCTCAAACACGTCTCGCCCGCGCACCAGTGGGTTCAGTCGGCAGGCGAATGGTATCACGCCGTGCAGGCGTATCTGGCATCCGTCAGTTTTGTGGATCATTGTATCGGACTGGTTCTCGACGCTTTGGAGGCCGGGCCGCACGCTCGCAACACGATTGTCGTCCTTTTCTCGGATCACGGGTTTCATCTCGGCGAGAAACAACGTTGGGCAAAGCGCACGCTTTGGGAGAACGGCACGCGAGTGCCGCTCATCATTGCCGCGCCGGGTTTTCTTTCGGCACAGCGAAGCCCCCGGCCGGCGGAGTTGTTGGACGTGTTTCCCACTCTTTTGGAGATGGCGGGGTTGCCTCCGGACTCCGCGCAGGAAGGGCAAAGCTTGGTTCCTTTGATGAAAAATCCAACGGCTGACTGGAACTATCCGGCTCTTACCAGTTTTGGGCCGGGCAACTATTCCGTACGGTCGACGCGCTATCGTTTTATTCAATATCGAGACGGTTCCCGAGAGTTTTACGATCACCAGAACGATCCGCACGAGTGGAGCAACTTGGCCGCCGTTCCCGAAATGAGCGCGTTAATTGACGAGCACGCCGCCTTCCTGCCGCAAAAGGAACACGCTTTGCTTCCCGGCAACTCCACCGGCCACAAGGCATTTGAAGCCGCCAACCAAAAACTCAGGCGCATTCAGAAAAAATCCGAGGAATGACTAGCGCGCGTTCCCGCAATCCGCCTTCATCGTTGGTTATGAAACAAAAAACTTCGCTCCCGAAAAATGGAAGCGAAGTTGCTGGGAAAACGAGGCCGATTTTTAGCGGAGACCAAAGCGCAAACCACAGATCACGAGTCGATAACGGCGGAGGCTTGACGTTTCTTCTTTTGCCAACGATGAAAAAATACAAAACCCAGCGCAAACAAGCCGAAGATGAGGGCGTATTCCTCCGGTTCGGGGATGATCTGGCTGTTGATAACAATCCGCACCGAGCCGTCAGAAGATCCCGCAAATCGAGGAACTCTTCCCCAATTATTGAAAGTTCCCGTATAGAAGTCGCCGATGGGTTTGTTGATCACGCCCGCGCCCTCCCAAGAAGAAGCCTCCCCGTTCCCATAAAGCAAGTTGGGCGCTTGAATGCGAATGCCCCAACCATCCCGATGAAGATTCGAAGCCTCATCCATAAACAGGCGGGCAATGGTTCGGGTGCCTCTGCCTGCGATGGTGATGGTCGGCGTATTGGTGGCGTTGGCGGCAAAAGTGATGTTGGTTTTGCCGCCGCCGGGAATTCGGGCATTCACCGAAGCGATGTCTTTGGAGTTGGTGCTGGAAAAGAGGGAAGAGAGATTAATGGTTTGATTGGAAGGGAGGTTGTTTTGGTAAATTTTGCTGGCGGTTTGCCAACCATCCGCCGAAGAATGGTTGCCTGAAGTGCGGAGAGTGCCGGCGACGCCGACGCTGGAGCTGCCGCTAAAAATCCAGAGGGTGTTGGTGGGGGTGTCTTGGCTGGGATAGACGTCGACGATCAACTGCGCTTGGGCTTGGTACCCCCCCCCCCCCCCCGCAAAGGCAAACCACGGCCGCTAAGAAAAATAGTTTTTGCTTCATAAGAATCTCCTGTTTTATAGATGTAACTGTCAAAAATTTCTTCTTTTTTAATCGCTCCGCCACAACGAGTCAATTCCTAAATCACAAAAAATAAAAAAAGTTCGAAAAAATTCGTTGGAAACGATGAAATTTGGAAAAAAACGCAACAATTCCACTTTTGTCGGTTACTGGAAGAAAGTTTTGGCACTCCATGATTAGCCAGCGTTTTTAGAAAATGGCCAAAAAAAAGTCAGCGACGGCAAGCGAACGGCACGGCGAGTTCAATCGCCGAGGGTTCGTTTCGCTTGAATTTCTGCGCTGTTTTCACTTAATTGCGGATGCGTAGGATTGGAGAATCCTGCGGACGCGGGAGCAGTGAGAATCCAAGTCCAAAACGTTACAAAACGGTATCGTCACCCAAAGAGTCGAACAATCTGGGCAGTGGACGCCGTGGATTTGACGGTGAATGCTGGCGAAATGCTCGCAGTAGTCGGCCCTTCCGGTTCGGGAAAAACGTCGTTGCTACGGCTAATTGCGGGATTGGAAGAGCCAACGCAGGGGCAAGTGCTTTTGGACGGAGTATCCGTATCCAAAATTCAGCCGGACAAGAGAGGGATGTTCATGCTGTTCCAAGACGCTCTGCTGTATCCCAACCTGAGTGTTTACGACAACTTGGCCATGCCGTTGACGCTGCGGCAACCGCTTTGGCAAAAGTTGAGAATGAAAAGATGGCGAGAACGGGAAACGATTCGGGCTCAAGTCGAAGCGATAGCTCGGCGATTCCAAATCAGCGAGCGTTTGAACGCATTGCCCGCGCAACTGTCCCGAGGCGAACGACAACGGACCGCCTTGGGGCGAGCAATGTTGTTCCAACCTGCGGTGTTGCTTCTGGACGAACCGCTGAGCAACTTGGAGCCTGAACTGCGGTTTCATCTGCGATTGGAAATTGCCTCTCTGCAAGAAGAAACAGGCGCGACCGTGATCCACGTTACTCACGATCCTTTTGAAGCGTTCACTTTGGGAGATCGGGTGGCGGTTTTGCATCGCGGCCGATTGCAGCAGATCGATTTGCCAGAGCGCGTTTATGAAGAACCGGCCAATCAATTCGTCGCCGGTTTTTTCGGGTTTCCTCCAATGAATTTTGTGGAAGGTTGGGCAGAAAAGACGGAAGGTGAGATTCAATTTCTCGCTCCCGGAAAGCCCGAAAAGAGCATTCAATTGAAGCTTCCCGCCAATCTTGCGGCGGCGATTGGGCGCCCCATTGTGGCCGGAATTCGTCCAGAACACGTGAAGGTGGAAGTGTTGCCCGGCGGCTCTGCGCAGGGAAGTTTCGAGGCGTCCATTCGGCGGGTGGAGAGATTCGGGGCAGAAGTATTTCGGCATTTGGATGTATCAGGCGTCGGCATCGTCGCACGAGACAATTCCGGCCGGAATTTGCCAAAAACAGGACGCCTGCGCGTGCGGTTGGATGAGTCGCGCATCTTATGGTTCGATTCCGAATCTTCAGAACGAATAGGCTAGCGTTCCCACAATCCAAATGCATTGTTAGTTGGAAAACAAAAAACTCCGCCACAGAAACTTATTACCAGATGAGGCGGAAAAAACACAAAACCAATGCCAATTATTACGCCAAACATAAGAGCGTATTCTTGTGGTTCGAGGATAGTCGCGCTGTGGACAACAATCCGTAACGAGTCTCTAAAATCAGGTTCGCTTCCTGCTATGTTGTAAGCCCACTAAAAAGTCGCCAATGGGTTTGTAAATGCAACCTGAACTTACCCCAAGCTGAAGACACTCCGTTGGGTATAAGATAAATTGTTTCTAGAAACACAAATCTCTTTGCCATCTGTAAGAGAAATACCACTTAGAAATATCGTACTCATGCATGTAAAGAGAATGTAAAGATGGAAAATGATTCGCTTAGTGAAGGTAATAGAGATAGTCGGGGTGTTGGTCGCGCTGGCGAATAATGCAGGCTAGTCATCATATACCATCGGATTGCCAACCGTCCTGCATCAGCTTTCCCATTCAAACGGTAACCGTTCACTACTACAGTCTACCAATTACGATAGCTGGCCGGAAAGCACCGCAATCCAACTACCTCTATTAGGATATGTTGTATACACCTTTATACCATCCCTAACCAATGCATTCGTCAATCTGTCGATGGAGCGATGGAATCTCTGAATTGCCGGATCGCTTTGTGCATCAACGGCCACGATTAGACTGCTGTTCAACCGGATGGTACTCGAAATACCGGCGAAGCTGTCGATGGCATCTTTTGGGTCTGACGTTTGGACCAAGACGTGTCCGAAGCTCACGATCACATCAGCCGGCGGTCCGCCCTGCATGATCCGAGGGGTCAGCTCACCGACGTCGCTGGGTTGCGTTCAAGTAGACACCGGTCTCGAACTCGCTCCAAATCAATCCAGCCAATTTGACCATTTCAGGAGAACCGTCATATGCGTGCAACTCTATTTCTATTCCTTTTTCCTTACGCCTGAAGTAGTCGTGAACAACCCACGAAAAAATGCCTGGTCCACATCCGACATCCACATGAACAATCCTCGGGGTCTTCCGGTGATCCCCGTAGTGCCTGAGCAGATCTGTCAACGCCCGCAAATATCGTTTGTATCGATAGTGCTTCTTGGTGTCTCTCTCGTAGAGATAGTAAGCGGCGTAGTCGATGCAGCGAGGCAGGGTTGCATCCGGCGGAATCACATGATCACCGCATTCTCGGCCGAACCGAGAGGCCATGCGGTCGACAGCACCGATGTAGTGGTCTCGAATCAACATGCGTCACTTACCGGCAGGTTTGCCGTCCGGAATGTCAGGGACGGTCGCCGTTCCGGCATCGTCGAACTGAACCAACAGGCTCGGACTTGCGCTTGGCGATGCCGTGGAGCCAGCCATACCTGGCCTTCTCCGTGAGGACAAGAGCGGAGCCGCGCTCCAACAGCAGTTGCTTTTTCTCCCTGCCTCCCACGGCGCGGAAGTCCATCATCCAGTCGTCGCCCAAGGAGACGGTGGCGACCGCAGGGCCAAAGCACTGCCTGTCCACATGCATCACAATTCCTTGCCCCTGTTCGTACTCGTTCACGATGGCTTGGTTTGGCACACTGGGAAACTGGCCGGTGCGCTCATACAGCAAGACGGCTATCGCTTCCAGCCAAGCGGGCAACGGTCCGATCCGCATGCTACGGTCTATCGTTCGAGCCCGGTAGTCGTAGCGCCACCCGTAGTGTTGGACTCGTCGCTCCAGATCCGTAAGCCACGCTGCCGACTCGTCGATTTGTCTGATTGCGCTCCTTTGCTGATGATCGTCCAGGAATGCGCGGATGTAGTACAAGCCGGGAATACCGGGTACATGGAGTTGCATCAGGGCATTCCTGACGCCATCCTCACCATCAGAAAAAGGTTCAAATTCCATATTGCTGTTTGCCTTTGTTTTTAGAAAGAGAAGAATTAAAAGAGAGAAATTATTTATTGGAATCTCTAGAATTAATTTTTTTATTTTTTGTAAAGGCTTTTTTAGAAAGAAGAATTCCGTGGAATTTGGTGTTGCGGAATGTGATTTCATTTGGGAAAATGGTTGAGTTTTATGGAACTGACGAAGACGGCCTACGGCATTTGGAGCGGGGGACGGTTTATGCACTTTGGAGAGTGTTTGGACGAGGGCAAGATAACGGCGCTAATTCGCCGGGCTTACTCCAAGGGGGTGCGCACTTTTATGACTGCCGACGTTTATGGGCAAGGCGCGGCCGACAAGGTGATGGGACGCGCTTTGGCGGATTTTGCGCGGGATTCTTACTGTTTGATCGGCGCGGTGGGGCATGATTTTTATCAAGGAAAACGCGACGGGGCAAAGGGTTTTCCGCGTTTTACCGACGTTCGTTTGAGGCCGCCGGAGCGCTATGCCGACTACCTAAAAACGGCGGCCGAGAAGTCTCTACAACGTTGTCGAGTGGATCGGTTTGACTTGTTGCTTCTTCATAATCCTGATTCGATGGGATACTCCAGTGACGCGGTGTGGAAAGGCATGCAAGCCGTGCGCGAGGAAGGGATGGCGGATTTTTTGGGCATTGCCCCCGGCCCTGCCAACGGGTTCACTTTGGATTTGATTTTGAGTTTTGAGCGGTTCGGCGAGTTGATGGATTGGGCAATGGTGATCCTCAATCCTTTGGAGCCGTGGCCTGGAAAACTCTGCATGTCGGCGGCGGAGAAATGCGCAGTTCGCTTGATCACGCGCGTTGTGGATTATGGAGGTTTGTTTCACGACGACGTGCGTCCGGGTCATCGTTTTGCCAATGGCGATCACCGCACTTATCGGCCTGTCGGTTGGGTGGAGGCGGGCAATGAGAAGATGAACAAAATGAGGCGTTTTGCCGAGAAGTACGGATTGACGATGCTCCAGTTGGCCTGCCTTTGGAATCTGTCGCATGCACCGGTGAAGACGGTCGTTCCCACTTTGATTCAGGAATCCGGCGAGCAGGCCAAAGCGATTGAATCCAAAGTGGATGAGCTGGCCGAACTGCCCGAAGTCACGATGATCGCCGAAGACGCGGCGGCTATAGAAGCTATTGGCGACAATCGAGGTTGCATGCAATTGAAGGGAGGAAATCCAAACTTCTCCGGGGAACCGGAGCCGGACAAATGGCCGCTCAATTCAGACCTGATATCAGCGGCGGAACGTTGGCACATTCGTCCGGAAAAAGACCTGATTTGCGTTCACTGAAATTCGGGCGTCTCCGTGTTTTGGAGAATCCAATCCGCTGCTGCGGCCAAATTTTCGGCAATTTCAGCGCGGGAAAGGTCGATGCTTTTTTGTTGCAGGAGTTTTTGACCGTATCCGGTTTTTACTAGAATGCTCTTGCGGACGCCAGCGTTCCAACCGCATTGAAGGTCGCTCAGTTTGTCGCCAATCATGTAGGAAAGAGCGAGGGAAACACGGTAATCACGGCCGGCGTCCAGCAGGAATTGCGGGGAAGGTTTGCGTCCGTAACTTGGCGTTTCGGGCGCTTCGGTTGCGTAGTAGATTCTTTCGAAGGCAACGCCTGCCTTGGCCGCAAGGTTCACGATTCTTTGATTCACCGAATGCATATCCCGCTCCGTGTAAAACCCCCGTCCGATGCCGGACTGGTTGGTTACGATGAAGAGCAAAAATCCAGCGCCGCAAAGTTTTTCCAACCCGGCAAGCGCGCCCTCAATCCACTCCACTTGGTCGGGATCGCGCAAGTAGCCTTTCTCGACGATGATCGTTCCGTCCCGGTCCAAAAACACGGCGCGATTCATTCCCGTTCCTCAAAGCTGGCCAACAGTTCTTTCCCGGAGATAGTTGCCGTTCCTTTTTTGCCGACGACGATGCCGGCGGCGTGATTGGAAAAGATGGCGGCTTCCAAAGGCGAAGCGCCGGCGGCAACAGCCAGCGTGAACGAAGCAATTGCCGTGTCTCCGGCGCCTGAAACATCGAAAACCTCTTGTGCCAGCGTGGAAACGAGAATCGGAGTTCGCCCTCGGCGGCAAAGCAACATTCCCTGCTCTCCCAGTGTAATCAGCAGAACGGCGGGACGAAGGCGCCGAAGAAGGCGAGAGGCCGCCAGACGCAAGTTCTTGTCTTCCAAAGGCTTGGCGTGAGGTGTGGCGTCATCAAGCCCCGCCAATTGGAACGCCTCTTTGCGGTTGGGCGTGATCAGCGAAAGATCGGCAAGATTCACCTTGTGAACCGGTTTGGGGTCTAAACTGATCCAAATTTCCCGGCGCCTGCATTCTTTTTTGACAAAGGCCAACAAGGAATCCGTGACGGCGCCTTTGCCGTAGTCCCCCAGAATCACCGCCGAAGCTTGGGGAAGCGCTTCGAGAATTCGCTTTTGCAACGCCTCTTGCTCGGCCTCGTCCAGTCCCTGAATGAGCTCGCGATCCACTCGAACGATCTGTTGTTGTCGGGCGACGATGCGGGTTTTGAGGCAGGTTGTTCGTTGCGCGGAAGCATAGAGACCGAGGCAATCCACTCGCTCTTTTTTCAGCAGGGATCTCAACTGTCTCCCCTCTCGATCTTGACCGGTGACGGCAAAAATCGCCGTAGGCGCGCCCAGCGAAGTCAAATTGCGAGCGACGTTCGCCGCGCCGCCGGGCATAAAAGACTCGCTCTGAAAATGCAAAACCGGCACCGGCGCTTCGGGCGAAATCCGAGATACCTCGCCCGAAACAAAACAATCCAGCATCGCGTCCCCAATTACCAAAATGGACGACCGCTTTCCCTTGTTGAGGATTTCTTCGGCTCGCTGCGCAGTGAGAATCGACATACTTAGGAAAAGCGGCGCAAACGCATCCACTCGCGCAGAAAAGGGAACGCGGAGATATTTGCCCGCAAAAGACAGACAAGAAGTTCCCGGAAAACTCGGCCTTTTCTGCGCGGTTTTGTTTCGTCTTTTGCCCTATGAGCCGGCCGGCGATGTTTTTCCATCCACATATTCTGGTTTCAAAGAATCTCGGTCAAGAAAAGCGGTCAAGGGGCTGGTGGGTTCGGCCGTTGAGGACTGCGCACCAAGCCCGATGACGCAAGCCTCTCTCCCGGCCTCGACAGCCTTCTTGAATGCCTCAGCC
Source organism: Limisphaerales bacterium (assembly GCA_965203425.1). GTDB lineage: Bacteria > Verrucomicrobiota > Verrucomicrobiia > Limisphaerales > AAA164-E04 > UBA2970. The sequence goes on from OZ241891.1 coordinate 4,153,565, forward strand.
ATTTGTTCCGGCTTGCGAGAAATCGCAATGGCCGTGTTCACCAACACGGCGTCCGCTCCCATTTCCATCGCTTCGGCGGCGTGGCTTGGCGCACCGATGCCGGCGTCCACCACAACGGGCACGACGGCCTGTTCCAAAATGATTTTGAGTTGGTCGCGGGTTTGCAGTCCCCGGTTGGAGCCAATCGGCGAGCCGAGCGGCATCACCGTGGAGGCGCCGGCGTCTTCCAAGCGCTTGGCAAGCACCGGATCGGCGTTGATATAGGGCAACACGATAAACCCTTCCTGGACGAGGATTTTTGCAGCGGCCAGAGTCTCCACCGGATCGGGAAGCAAGTATCGCGAGTCCGGATGAATTTCCAGTTTGATCCATTTAGGAAGGCCGGCCTTAGCCGCCAGTCGCGCCAACCGAGCGGCTTCCTCCGCGTTCCTTGCGCCGCTGGTGTTGGGCAGGAGCAAGTAGCGTTCTGGGTCGATGAAGTCCAGAATGTTGGCGAATGGATCGTGTCGGCCAGAGAGATCCGCCCGCCGCAAAGCCACGGTCACAATCTCCGCGCCGCTGGCCGCCAAAGCGTCTCGCATGACTTCGGGAGAGCTGAATTTGCCGGTGCCAACCAGCAATCGAGACCGAAACTCGCGGTCTGCGATCTTTAAAGATTCTTGAAACACAGCCGCTAAAACATAGAAACTTTGCCGTTCGCCATCGAGTACAATCCAATTTCCCCATCTTCCTCTAGCGCCGCCTTTCCACGAGCAAAATCGTTGCCGGCAAAATCCTTCCGCCCATCCGCCATTCTCAGGCGGGCAAAATTGCCAAGCCTCTGCCTCCTATTCTTCTGCCTTTTTCCCGTCTTCGACAAGTGATTCGCCGACAATCAAAGCGTCTAGTTCGCTCCGCAACCTCCGTTCCGAATCGTCTCCAAAACTAATCTGGTTGCCAGTCCAGCGAAATGGTCTCTCTTTTACTTTTTCTTCCTTTTCAAATCCAGCACCTCACCTATCTCCTTACCTATGTCGTAGTACATCATTCCAAATTCTTCTTCCAGGAGCCGCATCAATTCCAAAGCCTCCTTAATCGCCAAAATCTCTGAGTGCAATTTAGAGAGGCTTTCTGTCTTCTCCAAACCATTGATATCTCCAATCACTCTGGAAAACTTTATCCACAGAACTCTCAAATCCTTGCCTACCTCGTTCATCTCTTCGCCAAATTCTTCTCGCGCGAGCTTCATCAATTCCAAAGCCTCCTTAATCGCTAAAATCTCTGGGCGCAATTCTTCGAGAGGGAGACTCTCCTCCTTCCAATCTTTATTGATCTCTCCAATCAAGTTTCGGAAAGCAATCGACAAAACTTTCTTCTTTGCATTGTCCGTGCTTTGAGGTAAATCTAATGGGGTACCCTTCGGAGCCTTTTGAACATCAGAATCGACCTTTTTCTCAAGATCGTTCATAGTGTTTAGAATCTCAGAACGGAAATCCTCCTCACTCCGTGCTTCTACGAGTCTTTCTTCTGCCCACCTGGGCTTTTCTCTGTTTCCTGGCCAGAACTCATATTCAAGATTCGCGAACTTCTTTCCTTTTCTAATTTGAGGAGGTTTCGATTGAATCTGGAAATCTGTCAGTGGACCAATCGTCCATCTTTTTGTCCCTCCATCATCAGAAGGAACTTTGACGGTGGTTCTGTGTTTCATCTTCATCTTCATAAAGTGATCCACCGCAACTTCCTTCGCAGAACGAAGATTCGCTTTTAATGGGATAATCTCCGGCAATCCGCTGGATTTCTTAATCTCATAATAAACTTCTACCAACATAATCAATTTCTCCAGTTTTCTTTTCTTTCAATCTCAAAATCATTCACTGCCGGGTTTGACTCGGAAAAATTCGTAAGGATGAGAAGGCCGAAAAAGAGCCTGCGCTCTGTTCCGCCAGATTCGACGTCTTTCCAAGGGCCGTCTATGAGTAGCGATCTTTGCAATGTGCCGGCCTCCCAACCAATCTCGACGCCGTCTGCTTTGCGGGTTATTGTGAGTGTCGGCTGAAATCCATAAACCTCCACTAAAAAAGGAATGTGGCGAGACTCAATTCTATAAACGCCGTCACTACCAACCACGATCCTTGCCCCAGCAATAGTGCTAGGTCTAGACTGAATTCTGAAAACACCATCAACTGTCAGGCTTTCGGTTTCTTATTAATTCCCTCGCAGGCGGAAAGTCAAACTCGTCATGTACAAGATACCTGACTAGTTTAAACTCCTTCATATTTTTATGCACAGACAATCGCTCAATAGAGGGCATCAACAACATCCGAATTCTGCTCGCATTTCTTCCAAAACCTTCGGGAAGTTTCAGGCTTGTCAGAGGAGGAAGGACGTCGCGCGTTTCGGCAACATTCAAATACCTCATCCGCACCAATCCTTTGGGCAAAGTTAAGTTCGTCAATCCGCATTCCCATAATTCTAAATATTCTAAACTCCTCAAACCTTCAGGCAAGGTTAAGTTCTTCAAATTACAATCGTGATGCCCCAAAATACCAACTCTCAACTTTCTTAATCTCGTCAACACTTCGGGCAAAGTCAGGCTGGTAAGGGGGATGCCCTCAAATTCCAAAACCTCTTCATCGGCATCTACCTGCAACTCATGGCGGACGCCTTCGACACCTTCTAGTGTGTATTCAACCGTGAGCGTTTCCTGCGCCGTTGTTTGCCAGAGTCCGCCGGCAAAGAATGCGGCAGCCAGCGCAATTATCGTTTTCCAAATTTTCATCGTTATCTGCGTTTTCTGTTTTGTCATGGGAGAAGTGGCCGGCGCCAAAGGGTCTTGGTGAGATTCTGCAGAAGAATCTCCCCTCAGCGCCGGCAAAAATAATGCGTTGAAAATCACGACCAAGACTCCGTTATGCCTCAAAAGACGCTCCAATAATGGCAAGCGTTACGTCTTTGTCAAACTTTTTTGCGGCAATCCCTCTTCCGCAATCACCGCCAAAAGAAAACCGGCGGCCGCCGGCAACAAGAAACAGAAACAAAAACTTCATAAAATCCACTAAATTAAACACAATCTGAATCCAAACAGTAAACGCTTCCCCGTTCTGTGTCAATCCGAAAAACGAGTGTTTTTGTTTTCGACCTGTCGATAATCCACAATAGCCTCTCGCCTTTGGCCGTTCAGGCCTCTTGCCGGCAACTTTCCCAGCGAATTTGCAGAAACTAGAGAAAATTTCACAACTTGAGGCAAAACAACGGGCGAGAAAAATCCTTTGACAAACAACCAATAACAAGCATGTATTGTGGCAAGCGGAAAGCAAACAATTGCGAACCGTCGCTAAAAATTATAAAAGATAATAGAGCGCTAAGTATTATGGAAAAAGCGAAGTTGATTATTTCCATTCACGTTCCGAAGACGGCGGGCACCAGCTTTCAAAAAGGTCTTGAGGAACGCTTTGGCCGACGTCTCTTGATTGACAAAGAAGACAATCCCTTGGGACTCCCCGTTTATTGCTGGCCAAGGCGCTGGCGAGGCCGAATCAAAACCCGCTTTCAGGCGGACAGGCTTGCGGCCAATTACGACGCTATACACGGAGGCTTCGCCGCCACGAAATACCTGCCCTTGGGGAAACGCGCCGCCTTGTGCGTCTTCTTTCGCGACCCCACGGAACGATTATGTTCCCACTACCTTTATATGAGAGTGTATTCTCGATCCAGAAACTCTAGATTCTGGGCCAACAACTTGACGCTGGAACGCTATGCATATCTCCCTAAAATGCGGCGACTTTATGAATGGCACACCGGCAATCTGCCGATGGAGCGGTTTGCCTTTGTGGGTATGATGGAAGAATATGAAGAGAGCTTAGCTCTTTTCAAAGCAATCTTCGGCATCGACATCCCCTACTATCGGGTTAACGTCAACGAAAAAGTCCCAGGCAACTTTAGCGCCCGACAGAAAAAAGCGGTCAGAGCCTCGCAAAAACGGAACTATGTAATTTACGAGGCGGCGCGCCGCCGATTTGACGACCTGCGCCGGGAGTGGTTTTCCTAAATGATGTTTTCCGTCTAGTGTTGCAAGTTTGTCAAATCTTTGCTCCCCGGTTTTTAGAACCGATTCTACCATAGTCAAACCACCCGCTGAGTAAGTAGTAAAGAAATTTCCATGGTGGAATCCGCCTTTGGACTGTCTTTTTTAGGAAAAACGCAAGGAGGAAAGGAATCGACATCGGGCCAAGAGCGCGTCTGAACATCGCGCCTTTGGAATACATCACGTTCTTCTCCGTGGACCCCATAGTCGCCGTGGACTCTGCGGGATGAATGGAGATGACTTCCGGCACAAACATAACCTTCAAGCCCTTCTTAATCGCGTCCACTAAAAAAATATAACCTTCACCAATTACATACTTGCTGAATCCGAAATCTTCGTCAAAGCGCAGGTCAAAACACCGGATGCTGGACAACCTAAAGGCGATTTCAGGCTCTCGAACTCGCATAGCACTAATAACAGAGTGGCGCATAGCTCGCTTCGGGTAGGATTTGCGCAGTTCCCCTTGCGGCGTTTTCTCCATAAAAGTAATTATATCCGCTTCTGGATGCACAGAAAAAGCGCGCTCCACACGGTGAATAGTGTCGGGAAAATAGACTTGGTCATCGTCGCCCAGCAGGCAGATATCCTCAGTCGCCAGATCCATGGCCCGGTTGCGGCTTCGAGCAACGCCGCTTTCCCGTCGCTCCTCCAAAGCCGCGAATACTTCATGGTGCGTCCCATACTTCTTGCATTCTGTTTCGTCGCCGCCTGTGGGGATGAGCTGGTTGACTACGACGAAGACAGTGCCATCCAATCCCGCTTTTGAGGGGACGAACTGCGCGTTGACCGTGGACATAAGTATCTGCATTCTTTAGTCCTTGCACTTGTTTATACGGTGGCCGTGCGCCCAGCGGAGGTAGCGCGTTGTGATTTCCATACCTCGACTCAATGTAAATTCCGGTTTATAGTCAAGCAGCCGCCGGGCCTTGTTGATTTGTATGGGACACTTTGCGGCGTATAAATCAAGAAGTCTTTTTGTGGGTAGGAACTCAGGCGACAACTTGGCGCTATGGGATGGAAGCAACCGCCCTTGTTCGTAGAAGCGTCTTGCCTTTGCCTTGTGGCTGTCGCCCAGACGGTCGTATAGTGAGAGGAATGCGCGACGCAACGGGCGCAATGGTGGATAATCCAGCGCTTGCTTAGGCGTAGGAAGAGATAGCAGTCTGTTTTTTGTGCCTCGAATTCGGCGGTTTATCTCATCGTATGGAAGGAGACGAATGCCTTCCTCTCGTCCAAGCACCTCGGCGTAAGCAGAGTAGAATTCCAGCCAAGTCAGAGGTTCCGGCCCAGATATGAGAAAAGTTTTGCCAATCGCCTCGTCGCGTTGCGAGACTAACACTAGAGCGTGTATTAAATCGTCGATATAAACGGCGTTGCATATTCCGTCGCCGGAAGAAGGAAGAACAATTGCGCCTTCAATTAGCATATTGGCCGGCCGGTCGGTCCAGTGACTGCTGAACGGCCCGTAAACGATGGTAGGCTGGATGATGGTGGCTGAAAGTCTGTCTTCTTGAATCATCCGAATGACTTCTCGTTCGGCGTCGAGTTTGTCGTTATGGGGCAGGCAGCCGGTTGGGCTTTCTTCAGTCAACGGCGCATTGGGCAGCGGCTCATAGACGGACATCGAGCTGACATATATAAATCGGCGAACTCCCGCCTTTTGGCATGCTGCGCCAAGTTGGCGGACGCCCTCTTCGTTAGCCTTGCGCGAACGGGTGTCTCGCGCCAAGTGGAACACCGTGTCGCAACCTTCTACGAGGGATTCATATGCGCCTTCAGTTGCTTTCTGTGCGGTCATGTCAAAATGCCGCAGTTCGACTTTTCCAGGATGGAATAAAGACACGCGGGCGGCGTTGCGAAAAGTGCGGATGGCGGCGCGGACGTTCGCTTCTTCGTCGAATGCAAGATTCTCTACCAGCCGGCTTCCGATGAAACCGCTCGCTCCGGTTACCAACATGGTCTTGCCTTTCATACTTTTTACGGAGGGTTTTTTGGGTTCGCGCGGATGCAAAGGTCGGCGTATGTGATAGCAGCGGTCTATTATGCGGATTGCGGTTGTAGCCGCCGCGCCTGAAACGAAGGGCTCTCGACCAGAGCGGATTGCCTGTAGCCAGTCTATGAGCTCTCGTTGGAACATATCTTGATGCAGGTGTTCGTTGGGCATTGCGGCGCCGCTGCGCCCATCGATCTCAAACAATTTTAGATTCTCCGGCCGGACGCGGATGATTTCGTTCCGATGCAGCGACACTTCGACTTGCCCTCGACTGCCTGCGATAATCGCCGTATTTCGCAAGTTGCGGGTTCGGCTCAATTCGACGGCGCCCGTCGCCCCGTTTGGAAGTTGGAGTTGGAGGAACGCGTCCGCTTCAACACCTCCAAGCGAGTCATCTTGATAGTCAAGCACCCGTGCCTCGCCTATTTGCCATAAGAGAGTGTCCAAAGTGTGGGAACCGGTGTCGAGCAGTACCCCGCCGCCGGAAATTTTTGGGTCCCAGAACGCGGGAGAATAAAGACCGGTGCGCTCAATGGCTCTGGCGCGGGTTAGGCGTCCGCCGGATCGCGTGTGAAAGTTTTCTCCTTCTCGAACGTCAAAGCTCTCAATGTCTCCCAGCGCGCCGCTTTGGATCAGTTTTTTGACCCAGCGATTAATGAACATGAAGCGACGGATGTGTCCGACGGCCAAGCAGGCAGAGTTTGCCGCCGCAGTCTTCACCATTGCGCGAGCGTCATCAAAGGAAGCCGCCATCGGTTTTTCGACAAATACATGGACGCCGTTTTGGAGCAAAGACAAGCTGATTGGCGCGTGCGACGCCATATTGGTGGCTACCAGTGCCGCTTGGATTTCGCCCGCCGCTAGCTCGGATATATTCCTAACTGCTCGCCGCGCTTTGAAGCGGCTGGACAGCTTTGAAGCCCGCTCGATTTTGGGATCCACCAGAACGCGAGGTCGCCATCCAATCCGGGCCAGCGCCGGCAAATGCCGCTCGGCGGCGACTCCGCCGCAGCCAATCACAGCCAGCGCGGGAAATTGCCGCGGACGCGGTCCAAACCATCTGGGTTTCATAAAAAGGCTTTTCCTTTGTATGGAACGCAATCCGCAATGAACAGAGAAAGCGCACCGACCATATCATTGCATTCTTCTAGGAACTGGCGAAACTTTGAGGCCTTGTGGACAAAGGCAAAGGCGTTCCATTCCTTGCCGTTAGCAATGCAAATTGCGGCCGCCATCCCCTCGTAAAAGGATGGGAACTTTGAACTTTCCAAAGGCCGGAGTCTGTTTTGCCGAAGGAAACTTCCTTGTGTCGGTCGCTTCAATCTACCCGTTTCTTTGTTTTGACAAACAGCCATTTTGTCCATCTACGGCGTTTGGCGTCCAATCATTTTTGCGGGATTAACCCATTCGGTGAATTGCTCGTCGGTGAGAAGACCGAGGGCAAGCGCTGCCTGCCGCAAAGTGATATTTTCTCGATGGGCTTTTTTGGCGATTTTGGCGGCGTTTTCGTAGCCTAGTCGCGGATTGAGGGCGGTGACGAGCATCAGGGAGTTTTCAAGATGGGCTTGAATGGACTCGCGGTTGGGTTCGAGGCCGAGAACGCAACGGTCACAGAAAGACTGGCAGGCGTCGCCAAGATTGCGAGCGGCCATCAGGAAGTTGAATATCATGACCGGTTTGAAAACGTTCAATTCAAATTGGCCGGACATGCCTCCGACGTTGATGGCCGCGTCATTGCCGATCACTTGGGCGCATACCATAGTAAGGGCTTCGCATTGAGTGGGGTTCACTTTGCCGGGCATGATGGAAGAGCCGGGTTCGTTGGCGGGCAAGATAACCTCGCCAATGCCGCAACGGGGGCCGGAGGCAAGCATTCGAATGTCGTTGCCGATTTTCATCAAGCTGACGGCCAGCGTTTTGAGAGCGCCGCTGGCTTCGACAATGGCGTCATGCGCGGCCAAACTCTCAAATTTATTCGGCGCGGTCACAAAGGGCAGGCCGGTAAGCACTGCGATTCTGGCCGCCACTTTTTCCGCAAATCCTTCCGGCGCATTCAATCCCGTGCCGACGGCCGTGCCTCCAAGCGCCAATTCCAAAAGATGACCAAGAGCAGACTTCAATGCCCGCAATCCGTGCGACAACTGAGCCGCATAGCCAGAAATCTCCTGACCCAAAGTCAAGGGCGTGGCGTCCATAAAATGCGTGCGGCCAATCTTGATGACGTCCTTGAAAGCTTCGGCTTTGGACTCCAAGGCGTCTCGCAAAGATGCAATCTTCGGCATGGTCGCGTCGACTAGCATGCGACAGGCCGCAATGTGCATGGCGGCGGGAAAAGTGTCGTTGGAAGACTGCGATTTGTTTACATCATCGTTGGGATGAAGCATTTTTTGGGCGTCCTCCAGCCGTCCGCCATTGAGAACGTGGGCTCGATAGGCGATGACTTCGTTGACGTTCATGTTGGTTTGCGTGCCGGAACCCGTCTGCCAAACCAAAAGCGGAAACTCATCATCCATCTTGCCGTCCAAAATTTCATCGCAAACACGAGCAATCCAATCCGCCTTGGCAGTGGAGAGAACGCCGCAGTCCGCGTTTGTCAAAGCGGCGGCCTTTTTAAGCACGGCGAAGGCCCGGATGATTTCGTGGGGCATGGCTTGCTCGCCGATGCGAAAGTTTTGTTTAGAACGCTCCGTCTGCGCTCCCCAATAACGATTGGCCGGCACTTTGACCGCGCCCATCGTGTCCGTTTCCATTCGGAATTTTTCCCCTTCCCGCATGCAAGAAGTGTCCGATGCCGCCGCTAAAATTCAATCTCCAAAACGCCCCGCCAACACAATTCATCCAAACTACAAAATCAGATTGACGACTCCAATGGAATGACCAAAAATAAACCAAAGAGGGAAAAATGCCTATTGAAGCGGAGGAAACTCCGACTTTTCTCTTTCCTCCTATTTGATATCCAGATCATCGAGAAGGATTGCTTTTGCTTGGGAGTATTTTTCTTTGGCTTCTCGCATCAATTTTTGCGCCTCTTCTACTTTTCTTTTGATTTGGGTTTGGATTTCGGTTTTCACTTTGGGCAACTCGATTTTTTGAAATTCATTATGGCTAATCGCTGTTAGAATCGTGCCGGTGCATCCTCTTCGGAGCAGTTGCTGCCCGAGTTCACTCCGCAAAAATATGAGTAATGTTTCCGCATTTACCCCCCCCCCCCCCAACTTGACGACGTGAAATCCAGTAGAGCAAAGCGCCTGATCATATTCCGCGCCGACCAGAGCGATGCTGTCTAGCGATCCCTCGATGGAAGAGACAATCACATCGCCTGCAGACACTTTGCGCCGAGCGCGAGTGGGCAGGTTTCGCCCTTCGTCCTTTGTGCATCCGGTGATTTCTCCGCCATTGACATTGGCGAGCTCAATGTATTTGTAGGTTTGTTTCTTCTTCGGCTCATATTTGGAGTTGTCCACATTTACCAAATTCCCCAGAGCGTCGCACCCTTCGCTATAGGATTGCACACATCTGGCGATAATCTCGTATTTTGGATGGAAGAACTCCGCGTCGGTTCGGCATACTTTTTTGACTTGACTGTATCGTACGACGTTAAATTGCATGACAAACTACAGAAGAATACAAACAAATCTCGATATTGCCATGAAAAATCCGTTTTATCTCGCCGTTGGATTGTCAGCGACGAACTTTGGAAAGCCATCGAAAATTTCATCAGCGAAGTCAAAGGACCGCAAAGCCGCCGCCCCAACCCACTCAGCGAGCGAATGTTCGTCGAAGCCATCCTCCATCAAGCCTGAACGGGAAATCCTTGGATCGATATGCCCAAAGAGTTTTGCTGTAGGAATGCCGCCTATTATCGTTTTTTGCGGATGGGAAAAGAAGGGAGTTTGGAAACGAATCTGGAAGCATCTCCAAAGCCTAGACGACAAGCCCTTGCGACATCTCTTCATCGATTCCACCACCGTGCGAGCGCATCAGCATGCCGCAGGCGGCGGCCAACAAAAGCAAGCGATGGGAAGATCCTGCGGAGGCCTGACCACCAAACTGCATGCCGCTTGCGCCGATGACCGCACCGCCGTTTCCTTTTCCCTGAGCCCCGGCCAAAGCCACGATGCCACCACCTTCCCATCCGTTTGGGAAGGAGTGCCAAAATCTCGCTGGCTGGACGCCGCCGTGATGGACAAAGCCTATGATAGCGACAACATTCGTCGATTCTTGGAATATCAAGGCATCGAAGCCGTCATCCCGGCCAGAGCGAGCCGAAAAAGGCTCTTTCCCTACGACAAAAAGAAATATCGAATGCGTCAAAAAGTGGAGCGGTTCTTTTGCCGCATCAAACAATTTAGGCGCATCGCCACTCGCTACGACAAACTCGCCAAAACATTCATGGCCTTCGTCCATATCGTCGCCGCATTCATCGCCTTCCAACCAAACGCCGCAAAAACCTAAATCCTTCGACTCTTTCAAACTCCCTGATACACATCGATGAGTGTCTGCCGTCTGGAAGCGATGGCGCGGCTGACTCGACGGCGCATATTGGAGCAGGTTGTATGCTCTTCCTCCACCATTTGCTCGTAAGATGCGCCCTCGATGTAGCGGCGAAAGATTAACCTCGTTGCGCTATCCTCTGACTGCTCCAAATACCGAACCAATCGATCCGCCGCCGCTTCTTTCTCTTCTTGTTCCATCGCCTCGTCCGGTTGTACGGAACGAAGCGCCGCAATCGACTCATCCGCCAAACTCTCCAAATCCAAATCATCCTTCTCGCCGGCGTCCAGCATCTCTGACGCCATCTCCGCCCGGAACACCACCCGCTTCATCCGCCGACGCAGCCGCCGATGCGAATCAATCGCCTGCCGCTTCGCAATCACCGACAGCCAATGCTTCACCGGAGACCTCCCGCCATAATTCCCGGCAATATGAACAATCTTCGCCCAAAAATCATTCTCCTCCGCTTCCAGTTCGGTTTTATCCAGCACGCGCGCCGCCAAGATGCGCCGTATTTGATTCCCATAAGCGGCCACTAATTCCATCAAAGGCTTCTCCATTTTTCTCGTCTCCGCAATCTGCGCCAGCAACTCCTTTGCCCGCTCCTCCGAGATGGAAAACTCCTCGTCCAAAGCCAACTCCAAATCATCCTTCGCCCAGTGAACCAAGTTCCCCCAATCAAAATCGCCTTTCATAACCCATCCAATTACTCTTGACAATCTGCGGAATTCCTTCAACCTTGCCGCATCAGCCAAAGCCAATCCAAGAAAAAATCAAAAAAACTGTCCCAAACCTCCGCGAGAATCGAATTAATCAATTGACGTTACTGAAACTATAAGAATCCATTATGCAAACAAAAACATCTTCACTCGGCCTTTCGGCCAAACCAACCAAACCACCTTGGCACCTGCGCTTTGCGCCAGCCATGAACCCGAAGGAAATTGCCGCAACCGCCGGCATCGGCGCGCTTTACGGCCTGCTCATCGCGGGGATTTTTCTCATGCCTGTTTTCTCTATGCGGGCATCCACGTTCCCTCATGTCCCTGATTGTTCGTGGACTCATTACGTCCAAGTTAACGGTTACAGCGGCGGTGTATTTGGCGGCATCGTCTGCTACGAACAATACTACGACTTGATGAAATGCCTTAAGCAAGTGGACGAGAATTACCGCAACGATCTCGACAAAGCCAATTCGATTCTTCGAGCATGCAATTTTAACTGCAACGTGGCGGCTGTTATAGGCGGACTTGGATGTGTGGCGGCGGTCACTTTTTCATGGGGAATTGCGGCTATCCCTTGTTACTGGACAGTGGTTGGAACAGGGGTTGGGTGTCTGTCTTATTGCCGAGCAGACTACATGCTTTCTAGGAGTAACGCAAAAAGCGAAAGCGATGCTGATACGGCTCTGCAAAATTGCTTCACCGCTTACGAGGCAACTCCAGCCCAGTTGGGCGAACCAAACCCGTATGCGCCGCCCGGATCGGGACTCGAACATCGACGTCCTCGCCCCCCTGACAACGGCGCAATCATTCACGACGACAGAATGTGGAGGGCCAATTGAACATTAACCGACGAGCAGACTTGATGCAGAACTGCGCTCCGCTGTTTTTGTTTTTGCTAGTCACGGTTGGTGTTGTGGTAATAAATTGGAGAAATGACCAATTGATTAGAGACCTATCGGCAAATGACGCCAAATATGAGCGAGCCAGATTTAGCATGATTCGAAACGACATCAGAGCTGTGCATCTAAAAATCCAAAAAATTCAACTGCTAAACCAAAGATCAGAATGAACGACAACGAATTCAAAGTAGCCAAAAACAGAATATGGGCGGGAACGGCGCTCACGGGCTTAATCATAGTCTGCGGACTCGTTTGGGGAATGCAGATTACCGCAAAAAACGAACGATTGGAAGAGTTTTTGGAAAACCAAAAAGAAGATTCTGACCAGCGCATGGATCAACTTTGGGAGGATGTTCGCGCGTTAGACCAAATCGTTAACAAAATAAGAATAATGGCCGGAGACACAAGACCCGTCCCGCCATTAATAGGAAACAGCATTTATTTAGAACCACAATCTGATTCCTATCCGGATTCAGTGCCTTGTTGCGGGGAACCTGTTCCTTTGGAAACGACACGGACCACTTCCACAATAGAAAATCCGCCGGAAAACAATAGCGCACCAATCAATAAAGAGGAAGAAATCGAGAAACTGACAAGTAATTTGCCTGAAAAAGACAGAGATATTGTCCGCCAAACCATGCAAGAACTCAACGAGTTCCGCGCAACACTAAACGAAGATGATCTGTCCAGATTAGACAACAGGATTGCCTTTTTGAAGCGCAAACAAAAAGCGCAATGGCTTAGCATGGTCGCCTCTTTTCCACCCGATAAACGCGCGGAGGCAGAGAAACAGGTGCCTATGATGGAGCAAGCAATGAAACACCCCATTGAAATGCAAGCCCTAATGGAAATGGAACAAGAGAAAATAATGGAGGCGGATGCTGAAGAGGCAAAAAACCGTGAGATTAGAGTTACTCCCTTCACGGAAGAGCAATGGAAAATAGTTCAGGAGCGGGAAAACATGAAAAAGGCCTACAAAATGATCGAAGAAGCCGCCAGAGGAAACTTGGAAGACGACGCAAATTGAGGGAGGACGAGAAAATGAACCGGACAACACCATTCGCGTGGATCGGAGTCGTTTTAATCTGCGTCCATATAAATTACATCGCCGCCAAAGAGTTGCTCTAACCGCAGAAAGAACCGACCATTGGAGAATTGAAGTTGTTTATTGCTGGAGAGTTTCAGCGGATTGACGAACGGTTTAATCAAGTTGACGGACGGTTAGATCGGATTCGAACTCGATTGGATAACATAGACTTTAGTTTGAAAAAACTCGACGATGATATTCGAGGGAATGGAAAGGATGGACTCACTGTTCGAATAGTCCGCTTGGAAAGCATTAAAAACTGGGTTGTTTGGATAATTCCATTGACAATAGTTCCTTTGATAACCGCTTTTCTAGGCGTTTTCTTTGTCCGTTATTTTGGTTGCTAGGAAAGTAACGAATTCGCTCTTTCCTGTTTGCATCCGTCGGGTTTTGGCTCGGCGGTTTTTTTGATTTTCTCTCGGCTTGGCGGGAACGTTTGGTTTCTTGGTTGCGGTTGGCGGGGACGACCATTAAGTTCCCAGCGGATGCGTTTGTTGGTTTTCCTTTTTGTTGTTTGCTTGGGCTTGGGTTCGGCGGCGGAGGCGTCTCGCGCCAAAGCGATCAAAGTTTTCCGATTCCTTGTGGATGCGGAAGGCCGTCATGCGCTTTCTCCCAGTTTGTTGGATCGCGATGCGTATCAAGCGCATTTGCAAGAACATCCAGAGGAAGTCGGCGGCTTGCGTTTTGTGATTCGATGGAAGAGGCGAAGCGAGACGCCGGCGAATCCGTCCATTCGCGTTGAAGTGCGCCACGGAGACGGCAATACAATGGGAGAGTTTTCGAAAAGCGCGCCGCTCAAAGTTCGGAAGACGCGCCGTTCGCAATGGCATCAAATCACCATCTCCGGCGAGGAATATGCCCGGTTGGGAAAGGTGATCGCTTGGCGCGTTAGTCTTTGGGACGGCGAAACAAGGCTCGCCCAAGAGGAGAGTTTTCTTTGGTGATTCCCTTGTCTTGCCGTGCTGGTTCGTTTGGATTCTTGCCGAAGCGTCCAAAAAATTCGTTTTGAAGAATCGCCCTTCTTTGGTAGTTTGGGCGGGATGCGAATCGCCTTCACCAAAATGAACGGAGCGGGAAACGATTTTATCCTGATTGACAATCGCGACGGTTCGATTCGGCTCAATGGCGATCAAGTGCGGCTTTTGTGCGACCGACAGCGCGGCGTTGGCGCGGACGGGCTTTTGTTGCTCGAAACCAACTCAAATGGCGTCGCCGACTGGCGCTGGCGGTTTTTTAACAGCGACGGAGGCTCTGCCGAAATGTGCGGCAACGGCGCCCGCTGTTTTGCGGCCTTTGCGCGGGATCTCACTCGGCCGACGGCTGGAATTTCTTTTGAAACTCCGGCTGGGATTGTTCGGGCGGCCTTTGTCAATGGTCTAGTGGCGGTCACTCTCCCCGCTCCCAGAGCGCTTCGGCTTCATCAAACGTTGCAGGTCAACGGCGCGGAGTTCGTTGCGCATTCGCTTCATATCGGCGTCCCGCACGCAGTGATTTTTGTGGAAGACGCCGACAAGGCGATGGCCGAAGATCGCGGGCGGACGATTCGAGCGCATCCGCACTTTGCTCCCGCCGGAACTAACGTCAACTTTGTCGAAGTCCTTCGGCCGGGCAGTCTTCGCGTCCGCACTTACGAGCGAGGCGTCGAAGGCGAAACTTTGGCTTGCGGCACAGGCGCCGCCGCCGCGGCCATGATCGCTTCCCACATTCGGCGCATTCCGCCCCCCATTTCCGTCAAAGTGCAGGGAGGCGATTTTCTCACAATTGATTTCAAAACGACCGAGTCTGGATTTGACGCTGTCCAACTGACCGGGCCGGCAGAAACCGTCTTCACCGGAGAAATCGAGATTTAGTTGGGAAGACAACGGATAATCCACAAAACACAACCTTATGTTTGAAGGAATCTACACCGCTCTCGTCACTCCTTTTTCAAAAGGAAAACTTGATTTGCGGCGATTGGAAAGCCTAGTTCAATCCCAAATTGCGGGCGGCGTTGACGGCGTCGTGCCTGCCGGAACCACCGGAGAATCGCCGACACTTTCCCCCGAAGAACACTTGGCCGTCATCCAAGCCACGATTGACTTTGCCGACAAAAAGCTTCTAGTGCTTGCCGGCACCGGCGCCAACAGCACCAGCGAAGCCATCCACTTTACCCAAGAAGCCGAAAAACTCGGCGCCGACGGTTCGCTTCAAGTAACGCCCTACTACAACAAACCCTCCCAAGAAGGCCTGTTCCAGCACTTCTGCGCCGTCGCCCAAGCCACCAAACTGCCCATCATCCTTTACAGCATTCCCGGACGATGCGGCGTTTCCATCGACGTCTATACAGTGTCTCGCCTGCGCCAAGCCTGCCCCAACATCATCGGCATCAAGGAAGCTGGCGGCGATGCAGACCGGGTTTCCCGCCTGCGCCAAGCCCTCGGCCAACAGTTTGTCATTCTCAGCGGCGACGACGCTTTGACTCTGCCTTTCCTCTCTGTAGGAGCCAATGGCGCCGTCAGTGTCGCCTCCAACTTGCTCCCCGGCCAAATCAGCCGCCTAGTGCGCAGCTATCTCGAAGGAAACCCCCAGGAAAGCCTGGCCGTTCACCAACGACTCTACCCCCTTTTCAAGGACTTGTTTCTAGAAACCAATCCCGTCCCCGTCAAAACCGCGCTGGCGCTCTGCGGACGCATCGAACCGGAACTTCGCCTGCCGATGACGCCGATGACGCCCGCCCACCAAGCGCAACTGAAACAAACCCTCGAAAAGCTGAACATCAAAACGATGCCGACCTATTTGCCGGGGACCTCTAAAAAATGAAGGAATGAATACCTTACACCATACCCGTTTTCCCCAGTCTCACAAACTCGCCGCCAACCGCCGCAATATGGACTTAGGGCTTGTGTCTGGCATTGACAGCAAGCCAAACCGCAAAAGAAGAATGCAACTAAAAAACTGGATGCCTCTCCTCACTCTTGCTTTGCCCTGCTTGGCGTGGATTCAAAGCGCGCAAGCCCAAACCTTAACCATCACCGGAACAAAGGCCAACGGCAGTTCTTTTGAACAAAAAGTTTTGCCATCCGAGACTAGATTAAATTTTTACAACCTCCAGCTAGTCGAATTGACCATCCCCAAAGGCTTAACGAATTTGACCCAATTATATCTCGACAACAATCATCTGACCTCGCTCACTTTGCCCAATGATCTGACAAACCTAAAATGGTTGTCTCTTCCCCATAACCAACTGTCCTCCCTCGCCTTGCCAAAAGGCCTGATGAGTTTAGAAGAGTTGGATATTTCCGACAATCCGCTGACGGCCATAAGCTATCCCCACGACTGGACCCTGTTGCCCGTTGTCGGCACAAGAACCGACGGGACTAGCTTTCATTGGGAAATTTCCCCAAGCAGGAAAACGTTATATTTAGACCGCAACCAGTTGGCTTCTTTGACCCTGCCTGAAGGATTGACAAATTTGAATCTATTGGATCTTTCCGAGAACCAACTAATCTCAATCTCCTTGCCCAATGACCTGATGAAATTAAATCTGCTATATCTTAATCACAATCAGCTGACTTCGACTGCCATTCCCGAAGGCTTGGCGAACTTGACTCAGTTATATCTCGACAACAATCATCTGACCTCGCTTACTTTGCCCAATAACATAACAAGCCTAGAATGGTTGCATCTTCAAGACAACCAACTAACCTCCATCGCCCTGCCCGACGGTATGACGAGACTGCGAAGATTGGATATTGCCCGCAACCAACTGCTCTCCATTACCCTGCCCGATGATATGACGAGTCTGGAATTCTTGTCTCTTCCCGATAACCAATTCACTTCTCTTACCTTGCCCAATAGCTTGACAAGCCTACAATGGTTGCATCTTCAAGGCAACCAACTCACTTCCTTTGCCTTGCCCGATAGATTGGCGAATTTAATCCTGCTGAATCTTTCGGACAATCCACTCAGTTCCCTCGCCTTGCCCAACGGTTTGGCCAATTTGACCCAGTTACGTCTCAATGGCAATCGACTGGATTCTCTTAGTTTGCCCAATGGCTTAACAAAGCTAAGATGGTTGCATCTTCGAGGGAATCAATTGGCTTCTTTTCGTCTTTCAGACGAGCAAGCGAGCCTGGAAAGCCTCTATCTTTCGGACAATCAATTAACTTCCCTTACCTTGCCCAATAGCTTGACAAGCCTAAGAGAGTTGCATCTTCAAGGCAACCAACTCAGTTCCCTCGCCTTGCCCAACAACATGGCCGACTTACAAAGATTAGACCTTTCCCACAACCAACTCAGTTCCCTCGCCTTGCCCAACAACATGGCCGACTTACAAAGATTAGACCTTTCCCACAACCAACTCAGTTCCCTCGCCTTGCCCAACAACATAGCCGACTTACAAAGATTAGACCTTTCCCACAACCAACTCACTTCTTTTCGCTTGCCGGACAGCTTGGCGGACTTAGAAATCCTTGATCTTTCTGGAAACCAATTGACTGCCTTTGCGTTGCCGCAAGGATTGGAAAGCCTGCAACTTCTATCTCTGCTCGGCAATCAACTCAGCGCCTTCATGCTTTCCCAAGATTTGCCTCTTTTAGAAACCCTCGACCTTGGCCGCAATCAACTGACTTCTTTCACTCTGCCAAAGGAAGCGGCCAACAATCTGCAAGTCTTGAATATTTCTCGCAATCAATTGACTTCTTTCGCCCTGCCCGACAACGTAGCGGACTTGCAGAAGTTATACCTTCTCGGCAACGAATTGACTTCTTTTCAACTGCCTGACGGCTTGACGGACTTAGAAACTTTGTATCTTTCCGGCAACGAATTGACTTCTTTTCAACTGCCTGACGGCTTGACGGACTTAGAAACTTTGTATCTTTCCTACAACCAACTAACTTCTTTCACTCTGCCCGACAACATGACCAACTTGCTCTCCTTGTCTCTCGCCGGCAACCAACTCGCTTCCTTCACTCTGCCCCACGACGCGGTCAACCTGCAAAGCTTAGACCTTTCCCGTAATCAACTCGCCTCTTTTGCTCTGCCCGACAACATAGCCAGCCTGCGCTCCTTGTCTCTCGATGAGAATCCACTGAGGTCATTCACAATTCCCCAAGATTGGACAAGATTGGAGTGGTTAGACCTTTCCGGCACTCTGTTGACAGCCGTCGATTATCCTAATGACTGGTCTCTTCTGTCTATTAGGGGAAAGCGCAAGTATGGTGGAATCTTTCACTTAGAAATTTCCCCAGATGTGGAGAGTTTGTCGCTCCAATCGAGATGGTTGACATCCTTGACCTTGCCGGAAGGTTTGACCAGATTGAAAGAGTTGAATCTTTCTGACAATCCGCTAAGGCGCTTGCTCGTGCCTCATGGGATGAACTTTGAAAACCTGGAAGTATATGGTTTCCCAAAGTCGGAGATCCTACGTTACTTTGCCGAGACGTGGATTTCTATTCGACCGGCAGAGAACGGCCAAATAATTGTTGAATTCAGCGGGGGGGGGGGGGGGGGGGGGATTTTGCAAACGGCCGAAAGTCTTTTGGGAGAATGGGAAGACCGTCCTGAGTTGGAAAGCCCTTTTCACTTTTCTCCTTCTGCGCTGCAAACATTCTTCCGCGTCCGTGCCCCCCCCCCCCCCCCCCGCTTTTTAACTTTGCTTTCGTTTTCCATTTTCAAACTTCGATTACTCACGCGGGCTTGTTGGTTTCCCGTCGGCGAGGCTCAGGCAAATGATTTCTCGGTCGTTGCGCAGGTAAAGGCGGCGGTTGGCAAAGGCTGGATGAGACCAAACGAGACGGCGCCCGCCGACAATGTGGGTCGGCTCAATGACTTGAGCGCGCGAGATTTCCCGATAGCCTTGGGGAGAAAGTTCGGCAAGGATGAGTTCGCCGTGGTCGTTGGCCAGAAAGAAACGACCGCTAGGTTTGTGTTTGACGGTAAAGACATTGGGCCAGGAGGCGGCGCGTTGACCGGCTTGGTTTCGGGTAGGCAAATCACTGCTCCACACCCGGCGGCCGGTGGCTAGTTCGACGCAACGGTATTCGCCCCGATGGCCGCAGGCATAGACGAAGCCATCTTCCACCCAAGCGGTGTTCAAGACTCCGCCAACTCCGGATTTCGTTCCTCCCTTCCAAATCAGTTTTGCGGACGCGCCATCGTCGGCCACTTCAATCATCCCCGAAATGCGATTGAACGCCATAAGAAACAAGCGGCGGTCTTCTAATCGAGGCATGCCGATGGACATTCCAAAGGTCGGCGGAAAAGGCAAAGACCAGAAAACTTCTCCCGAAACGGGGTTCAATCCGCGAACATTTTCGCTATCCCAAGCGATGAGTTGGCGCTTCCCGCCAATGGAATAAATGACGGGCGGGCAATAACCGGGGTCTTTGGCCGCGCCGGATCGCCAAAGTTCTTCGCCGGTGTTTTTGTCAAAAGCCACCACCGCCGAATCTTCTCCGCCGACCATGCAAAAGAGCCGGTCGCCTTCCACCAGAGGATGCGCCGCAAACCCCCAAGTGGGCGTTTTCGCTTGGTGAGTTTTTCGCAAGTCAATGCTCCAAATCTCCCGTCCGTCTTCGATTGCGAAACACTTTAAATGGCCTTCGGCGCCTAAGGTATAGACACGGTCGCCATCCACAGTCGGCGTGCAACGCGGGCCGATTGCATAAGGATAGGCCGTGGAATAGACGCTTTCGTATTGCGCTTGCCAAAGCTTTTTGCCCGTGGATTCTTCCAAGCAGATCACGCGTTCTGTTCCCGGAATTTTCGCCCGAACAAAGTTGGGATTCCCCGCCGTTGTTTCAGGCGCAAAGGCTTTGGCTTCACGGTCCATCACCAGAACGCGTCCATTGGCAACCGCCGGCCCCGAATAGCCGCCGCCTATGGGCCGTCGCCAAACCACAGGCAAACCGTCCTCGGGAAATTCCTCGACAATGCCCCGTTCCCGCCAGACGCCATCGCGATGCTCTCCCAACCACTGCGGCCAATCATCCGCCAAAATCACGACGCCGCCCAGCCAACAAACCAACACAATCCCGCCAATTCTTCCCATTCTCTCGCTCCTGTTCATCTTTCTGTCGCTCGGTTTCTTCCAAAAAAATCAAGTTTGCGGAAAGCCCCCATTCAAAAACGAGGCAATTGCCGAACGAACCATCAACCCGACAATACCCAGAATTTACGAATTCGACGCCGAATTTCCAACAGTTTTAGCAGCGGTGGAAAGTCCAAACCCGCAAAAGAAACAAAGAATCCCCAATTCTGAATTCGTCATTCCTCCAAATTCGTCAACGCGCAATTTTTTTCAATTTTTTGTTTGACAAATACCCACAAAGAGGCTTTAGTAACGACATCGTTTATTTGCACAGTTTATTTTACATAAGAGCAACAACAGCAGAATAGCCTCAACAATTCTAATTATCGTTTATCATGAATCATGAAAATCCCCCCCCCCCCCCCCCCCCCCCCCGCAGTCCTAAACCTTTGGCGCTCGGCGTCTTCATAGCCACGGCCTTGCTTGCTTTGGAGCAAAGCCAAGCGCAGTTGTTCATCAACGTCTATCCCAGCCAAGACAGCCCCACCAACCAAACCCTCTGGGTGTTTAGCGGCAGCAGCACGACCGACTACGCCGGTACCACCAGCATCCGAAGCAGCGGAAATTTTCACTGGCGAGACTCTTTTCCCCTTTCTGGCAACCTGTACAACGCCAACCGTCCCAACAACCAGTTGCCGACTCTTTCTCCCCTGCTTTCCAGCTCCAACGCCAAAGACATTGCCTCGGTCAATGCCCGTATTCCCGGCGGAGGCAAGACCAACATCACCTTTGCCGCCAGTGCCACCAACACGCCCACCATCACCATCGCAGGCAGGGGCACCCGCACCATCGCCCGCTTGTTTATGGACGAGGATGCGTATAACTCTCGGGATGGTTTGGGCATTCGCAACCAACCGCCCAACTTGCTTTATGGGAGCGGAGAGGCTTTTTCTTGGGTGGGAGCGGGCTTGATTGACAAACCGATTGGCGACTTCTTTGCGGGAACCTTCAATGATCATCGAGATGGAGGTGGCGCCGTCCATTTTACGTCGGGAATTTCCCAGATTCGAATCACCGTCAACAGCCAAGTCATCCCCGAACCAGAAGAATACGCCCTCGTCTTCGCCCTCTTTGCGCTGGCCTTCGTTTTCTTCCGCCGCCACTTCCAAAAGAAACGCCAAACAACGGCTTCGCCTTTGCCGTTTTGACCGTTGGAAGAGAGAGCGAGAAAAGTCGGCGGGCTAAAACCCGGCAACGCTTTCTTTTTGCCTCCGTTTCTGAGTTTCTGCATGAACGCTAGCGGCAATTCCTCGCTGGGCGTCAGTCCTCTGCGCTTATGAAAAGCGGACGAAGATGCCGCTCGTAAAGATTTGCCGTTACATTTTTGGCGATGCTTGATTCGCACTGCTCCAGCAAGTCAAGGTATCGGTTGCCCATTCTGGCGGCGACCTTGTAGCCGACGTGCAATAGTTGCCTGATGTGCGGATTGAACTCCGGACAATGCTCTTTCGATTCTTCTTCTCCCCAACCATTCTTGCGAATGTTTTTGCGATTCGGAAGGTGCTGAACGGCGGAAACAAACTGCGTGGCGCTCCATCTTTGCACCGTCTCAGCGGAAGGCAAACAACCGCGTTCCACGTCAATCACCGCCGCGTAAGGGGCGCACAACGCATCCGCATCCGCCAGCGCTTCGGCGTAAATCTCCTTCGCCAAAGCCAAACCGGCGCCGTCCGCTTCCGCCAGCCCAATGATTTCTTCCAGCCAAGTCGTTCCCGCCGTCTTCAAGTGTAGGCCGGCGCCCGTTCGTTTCAAAGCGCGGCGGATAGGCGCATAAATCGAAAACTTGTCGCTGCCCGAATGCACACTCAACTTGAGATTCGACGGCAAGCCGTACCGCTCCACGGCGCAGGCAATGACCGCCAAGTCTTCGTTAAACTCCCTCTCAAATCGCCCCACATCGCCGACATAATCCACGCCCTTGTTGAATCGTCCTGAAAACTTCGGCGCAATGGTTTGCAGAGGCACGTCTTCCTCCGCCAAAGCCGCCAAAATCACCAAAAGCTCCGGCGGCGTTTGCGGCTGATCCGTCTCGTCCATCGAAACTTCAGTCACAAAAGGCCTCCCCCTTCTCGCCTCAAAAATGTGCCGATACACCTTCCCCGCCTCCTGAACCGCCGCCAAATACTTCCCGGCAATCCCCCGTACTTTATCAGCCGAAATCTCAAACGGCGCCTTAATGCCCGGAATCCAAATCGTTCCCGCCAACTCCGAATGCCTCTTCACAAAATCATCCACCGCCGATCCCGCCGCCGCTTTGCCAATCCACTCCGCCACATCAATCGTAAAAAAATCGCTGTGCGGCAAAAACTCCGCCACATTGCCCAAATGAATGTGATCCGCATCCACATAATGCGAACGCTTCCAACCCCAAGCCGCTGTCGCCTCATCCGCCGCCCGCCGAACGCTTCCCGGCTCCGAGCCAATAATTGCATGCTCCCGATGCGACTTGTTCCAAACCGGAACCACCTCCAGCCCTTGCTCTAAAGCCAACGCGCAAGACGCCAACTGCGCCTTTGCCTGACACCCAAACCGATCCCCCACGCCCAAAGAATACTTCTCAATCGTCAACATAGCTTTACTAACCTCGCCGCCCGACAACAAAACGCCGCCGACAAGGAACTTCTATCTTCCCCAAAAACCCAAGCCCTTGGCAAGCGCAACTTTCCATTTCTCATTTGGCAAATGCCAGCAACGATGGTCACCATGTGCATGCCTTTTCAAAAACAAGACGTTCGAAAATTCAAAGGCAAATAGCGGAACTGATATTGGAATCTCTGAGCGCTCGGCAGTGTTGTTGGATTGGCTGATTTTTGGAGAGTGAATTATAAATAATAACGGGAAAAAAGGGTGGTGGGAATGGGGAACTTGGCGGAGTGTTTTATATCATCCGCATAGTAATCATACTTATCTTCCTTGTCTTTCATAATATGGCAAATGGAATAAGACCAATAAGCGCAATAGGAGACGGCCTAATCATTGTGGGCATTAGTGAAAGATGCAGCGTTATTGCTTGGTGTGTGTAATATTAATCATATTGACCCAACCCAAAAAGAACAAAGAATTAAAAAGAAGAATTGAAAAACTAGAAAGAGAAAGAAACCGTCGGGCAAAACCCGACGGTTTAGAAAAAGCAATCGAAGAGGGAAACATAAGCATGTGTGTGAGGAGAGAATACATCTGGGGCATGGTCGGGTGCTTAGCTATTGCGGACATTTTTATTCGGGTAATGGTATGGGTGATTTCAAACGAGGCGTGGGGTGTTTTAAGATGCGTTAGCGCGCTCCTCTACTTTGCGTCAGTATCTGTGCTAGTGCTCGTGGCGTATGTGGTATTGCATGAGATATTAAGCAAGCTGATTCAACTAGTTTTAGCAAGAAAAAAGAAGGAAAAGAGATTGAAAGAAAATTTAAACAACTAGAGATGGTGGCATGGCACAAAAAACGCCGGGATGAACCCGGCGGTTTGAAAGCAAAACGGAAAGGTCTCAAGTGCTACTCTCTAGAGGCTTCTTCCAACATTCGCATGAACTGCCTTGCTTCCCGCTGAATGTTTTCATATTCCTCCAGCTCCTCTTCTGTTAGTCCTTCCGGTATCACCAGCGTCATTCTCCCTTCGAGCGGCACAGCCATTTCTTGCTCATCTTGCTCAATTTGCATTTCCATCATTGCCTCCGATTCGGCTATGTTCGCAAAGATGGCATTAATAAACCCCATGTACTCCTTATCTTCTTCGCTATCGGCCCCGGGAATAAGTTCCAATATCGGGGCGAAAGTTTCCTCAATATCAGCCTGGATTCTTGTGGTTTTCTCAGCAAGGATAGCGAGCTCCTTTTCGTCGAGCATGGATCGGAATAAGTCGGCTTCTGCGGCGTCATTTTCCATTTCCTCCATGGCTTCCTCCATAAGTTCCGCCATTTCTTCCTTAATTAATCCTTCGTCTGCATTTTGTGCTGACGTGGATTCGGAAGGATTGATCAGCTCATCTCTGCCACAACAAGGTGCAGAATCTGGATGGAAAGTTTCGTCCGTTGGGGTTGATTCTGCTGTTGTTGATCTTTGCGGAATTTCCAGCGATTCAATGGCTTTTTGCAACGCAACGATTTTCTCACTTAATATAGCGATTTTCTCGTCCGTAGTTTTTGCTTGTTGCTGAATTGCTTTGGTTAAGGAAAAATCGACAAGGGCAAGGCCTTCCTCGACGTGTTCCAGAGTAGCGTAATCTCTTCGTGTTTGAGTGATTACGATTGTCACTATTGTTGTGCAAATGACGACGCTACAAATTGTAACGATCATAATTTGGCGAACGTATTGAAATGTGTTGTCTTTGTTCATGGTTTTCTCTCCTTTCCTTAATGGCCTCTGGGTCTAATTGTTCCCTCCCATGCTCCTTTGGGGTCGCAGCTCAAATCGGATCCGCATTCCACGCTTTGCCCCGGACTTGATGGTCGATGCCAACGATTCACTAAATCTTTCACTTTGTCGTTGGCTCTTCTATGGCTTCGTCGTATGCTCGATTGTGTGCTGTCCAACATGCGCGCCGGGCAAGTCCCCATTTTGCTGTGCAAATCAAAGCGCATCCGGTTAAGTAGTTTCTTCCCGGGTTTCCGGGTTTTAATGGAGGAAGATGCGCTTCAATCAAATCTCTAACCCTTTTGCTACCAACCGGGATACTAGTTAACCCGCATACACCCAAACATATCGCAGCGTCAACTGTTGCGTCTTCTCGGCATTCCGCCCAGTCAATTTTGATTTCCCGGATTTCTCGGCTCAAATCCTCTCCAATCTGGTGATAGGCGGGAATGAATTCACCAAAATCTTCCAAGCAAAGGTTAAGCGGAATTGTATTATCTACGGTGATGGGAAACAAGTGTATGTTCCAAGCGTAGATTTTAGAGCATGGCTGTACGGAAGACCGGATTGAGAACGGCATGAGCAGGAGGCCGGTGAAGAGGAGGCCGTAAAGCGTGCCGATGGCGGTGGTTTGGGAGAGCGCGCGCAAGCGGAAGACTTCTTGGCCGCAGCGGACGCTCTCCTTGCGCGCCAGCGGGGAAAGGAGGTTTTGGAGGAAGGAAACAACGCCTTTGACCATGCGCCCCAAAAGCCCGGCAGCCAAGTGGCTAGGCTTCGCAGGATTCTGCGTTCTTGTTTCGTTCTGCTCCATTTCGTTCTTGGGACAATCCTTGACCAATCCGTTAGAATCGTCAAGCCACTTCGAGTAAAATGCTACTTTTTTGCATGTCGAGTCAATAGTTCAATGATTACAGTCTTTCCGTCGGCCGAGCGGTTGAATTTGCGTTTCCCCGCCAGGCCTAGTTAACAACCATCCAGCGGAGAAACGCGAAGAACTCTGCCTGTTTGCCGAGGCAACAAGGAAAGAGCGTACGGCTCTCCCGAAGCAATGCATCAAACTGTGACATCTGAGCGGAAGACCCGGTTTTTCACGAAGTCCACCGCCAGACGGTTGTTAACCGAGAGCAAGAAAATCACAAGACAACCGTGAGCGCAAGCTTTTTCTCGTCTTTTTCGAGGGCAGAGGCGCATTTTTCTTGGTGTTTCGTTGGTGGAGGGCGGTCTGTTTTTGGAGAGGGTTTTTTATTGTGCAGAATCAAGGGAAGGGATTACTTTTCGGGCTTAGGCGATGCGGGCGGGCCTGGTTGGTTGGCGAAGCCTCTTTTTGCGAATGCGGATCCGTCGCGTTCGCCGGGCGCTGCGCTGGAGAGTTTTGCATGTTGCGCGGGTGGAAGGTTTCAATAGAGTCCGTTACTAGCGCGCGATGATCAAAAATGAGTCAAAAAGAATTTCCACCGAATCTGGACGCGGCCAAGCCTGCCCCGTTGCGCGGGGAAACGTTGTATTTAGTGGCCACTCCAATCGGCAATTTGGAGGACGTTACGCTCCGGGCGCTTCGCGTTTTGCGGGAAGCGGATGTCGTTCTCTGCGAAGACACTCGGCGCACGGGGCGGTTGTTGGCGGCTTATGGAATCAAAAAAGCGCTTCTTAGCTGCCATCGATTCAACGAACGCCAGCGGCAAGACGCGGTGATTCAACGCCTTGAAAATGGCGGCTCGATTGCGATGGTTTGCGACGCCGGCACGCCGGGAATCAGCGATCCCGGAGATCGCCTTGTCCGCGCGGTTTGGGAAGCCGGCTATCGAGTCGAAGTCGTTCCTGGTCCTTGCGCCGCCATTGCCGCATTGGCGGGCAGCGGATTGCCGGCCGGCGAGTTTCACTTCATCGGCTTCCTTCCCGTCAAACAAGGCCAGCGCGCCAAAACTTTGGAACGTTTCAGCCGCCTTGAAGGCACCGTCGTCATCTACGAATCCCCCTACCGAATCCAAAAATTAGCCGAGGAGTTAACCCAATGGTTTGCCGAACGGGAAATCGTCGTCTGCCGGGAATTAACCAAAAAATTCGAGGAAGTGATCCGCGGAACTCCCGCCGAGATCCAACGAAAGATCATCAACCGAAAACCCAAAGGCGAATACATAGTCGTGGCGGGCAGACCAAATAAATCCCGCAGATCTCAAGAAGACGCCGCAAATCCCGCGCCCACAATGTTCTTGAAATCCTCAAACACTACAAAGGCGGCCGCAATCCACAATCCCCGCCGCCATCCGCCGCTTTGAAAACCTTGCCAAGTAGTCCCTAATTCCCTATCCTTTCCCGCCGCTAAAAGAAAATGAACATCGACATCGCCGACCACCACAAACCAGAGCCAACCAGACCCGAATGTGTCTTTGTTGCCGACTCTCTCACAGTAAAAATATTTTCCAACCAAGAGTCCGTGGCCGAAGCCGCCGCCGCCGAAACGGGAATCTATCTCAACCAGATCCTAAACAAACAAACAACGGCCCGGATTATTTTAGCCACCGGTAACTCCCAAATCCTCTTTCTCTCCCGCTTGATCGAATCCAAAGCGGTGGACTGGTCCCGAATCGAGCTTTTTCACATGGACGAATATTTCGGATTGCCGGCGAGCCACGGCGCCAGCTTCCAGCGTTACATGAAAGAACGCGTCGAATCCAAGGCCAAACCCAAAGCCTTCCACTACTTGGCCGGCGATGCCTTGCTCCCGCTGGACGAATGCAACCGCTACGAACGCCTACTCGCCCAAGCGCCCATCGACCTCTGCTGCCTAGGCATCGGCGAAAACGGCCACCTCGCCTTTAACGACCCGCCGGTCGCCAACTTTGAAGACCCTCGCCAAGTCAAAATCGTGAAACTCGACGCCGCCTGCAAACAACAACAAGTCGGCGAAGGACACTTCCCCTCCCTCAACGCCGTCCCCAACTACGCCCTTACCTTGACCATTCCCGCTCTATGCGCCGCCAAGAAAATCGTATGCCTTGCCCCCGAAAAGCGAAAAAGCAAAGCCATTCAAACCGCCCTCAAAGAGCCGATTTCCACAAAATGCCCGGCCTCCGTCCTCCGCCGTCAAAACCATGCAACACTTTTCCTCGACACCGACTCCGCCTCCTTGCTGTGATATCGCCAGCAACCGAAAAACTAAAACAATGACAAAAAGAAAACCCAATTACCTACAGCGAAAATCGGCAAAGAGAAAACCAACCAGATTCCGTCAAGTCACAAAAAACAAACCAACAAAACGCCGGCCACTCACAAACTCGCCGGCTACCCCCAACCGCAAAAACCGCCCCGCCTCAACCTTTTCTTTCAAAAATCTCCCACAGCGTCGTCCCGAAAACAGGCGACTTTGCGCATGTTTCCCTCCTTCCCCAAAACGCCGCCGACTATGCCCAATCTTTGTTTGCCCAGCTCCACGCCTGCGACAACGCCGGAAGCGAAATAATCCTCGCGCAAGCCCCTCCCGAAGACCCCGAATGGGATGGAATTTGGGATCGACTCAAAAGAGCCTCCTCCTAAACAAACAACAAGATCGAGAAAAAACAATCTCCGCCATTTGCCGACTACAAATCGTCCGTTGCTAATCATAAATCACAAACATCAAAGCACAAAGCACCGGCCGCTAGTTTGCCCGCACAGCAACTAGCCGGCTATAACTCACCAGCCGTGTCTCCTCGGCAATCGCTAACTGTTGGAGAGAGGCAAATCTATAAATCACAAGATACCAGCTACAAAACTGTGGGCAGTTTGTCGTTTTTGTCGCTTGCTACAAACACCAGAAAAATCCGCAACACCAAACCAAGTCTACAAAGTGGCGGCTTGGGCTTGCCGTTTCTTATGAAAGCGGCGGCGGACAAGCACAAAAGCCAAAGCAAATAAGCCGAAGATGAGAGCGTATTCTTTGAGTTCGAGGATGATGGCTCTGTGGGCGATAATCTGCACCAAGCCATTAGTGTTGCCGCTAAGAAGGATCCGTAAGCCTCTGCTCTTTGATTAGGAGAGACATAATAAGGCCCCAGAATTATTCTCGCTTTGCGTATAAAAGTCGCCAATGGATTTGTTGATCCAGCCCGCTCTTGCCTAAGAAGAGGGCGGATTGGTGGAATAAAACAAACGGCTGAACATGCGAATTCCCAAGGGCCTCGTATGGATTATCGTAGTCCACCAGAAAACGCTCAATAGTCGGCTGTTAGCGCTGACAATGGCAATCATCGGCGCGTTGAGACACGAGCGGCAAAGTTGATGTTGGCGTTGGTTCTGCCTTTGCCCGGAATTCTCTTTCTTGCCGAATCGATGTCTTTGATATTAGAGTTAGCCAATCAGAAAGAATGCGGAAAGTTCGCATCCTTAGACTTGTTGGCGTTGTCAATGCATCTGTTATTGAAAGAGTTCATAAATTCGCAAGCGGCTCAGCTAGGGGAGTTGATTGGAGGTTGCGGAGGTTAGGATGCTTTGGAGGGCATTTTGAGTGGCTGCGGTGGTGGAAGAACTGCTAAACATCCAGAGGGGTCTGGTTGGCCTTGTTTTGGCTATGGTAGAGACAATATACGACTGCGCTCAGCTTTGTTGGATGAGAACAGGAGAAGAAAGCGCCGACACTATCAACGCCGCTAAAAGAGACTTCTGGCTGATGCTGGTTGCTTCGGTTCTGACGCAAACAAGGAGAATTCTCTTCCTCATATCTTCTCTTTCGTGGATAGGAAAGAACGGAGAAACAAGCGCAAACGGAATCCAACCTCATCCAACGAATTAGTTTCAAAATCTAAGAGTCTTCGATTGTGAACCAATCCACAATCTAAGCCACAATTTGATCTGGCTTGTTCTCAGTCTCTTGCCCATTCTGTGTGAACCCTCAAAATGGAAAAAGGGGAGAAAAGGGGAAAGAGGAAAAGAAGTTTGTTAGAAACGACCAAGAGCGCCAAGAAGCGCGTCATCCCATCTTACCGTTGCGGGAAGAAGATTTGTAGAATGGGAAGGATGGGAAGGGAGGGCAAAACTGCAAAGGGTGCGAAGATGGGTTTTTAGTTTTGAAGAAGTTTCATAGGTTATTGTCGGCTGGGTTAGTGGCTGAATTCGGAAGAGTGGAACATCCCAGCTTGATGGTTGCAAATCTATAAAAGCGTAGAAAGAGAAATCGCGGAGGAGGAAATTCTTCCTTTGGCTTGCCGTTGTGGGGAGGAAGTTTTGGTGGTTCGTGTTTTGTTGGGTTAGTAGTCAGTGCGGAAAGTGTGTTTTGTGGAGGGGGAGAATTTTGAAGGAGGAATGACGCAGGCGAAGGGAGGGCAAAACTGCAAGGTGTGCGAAGATGGGTTTTTAGTTTTGAAGAAGTTCGATTGGTTATTGTGGTTGGGTTGGTTACTGAATTCGTAAAAGTGGAACATTCCAACTTGCCGGTTGTGGGAAAGGAAGTTTTAAAGCGGTTGTCGGTCAAGTGGCGAGGTGAATTCGGTGGGAAGATTGGCAAGCCAAAAGTTTGTCGGGGCGCTGTTTTCGATCCTCGCATTCTATGATTTGAAGCGATCGCTGATGTCGTTGTCGACAATCATCTGTGGGGGCAGTTTGCTTGGCTTGGGGATTCTAGGTTTTTGTTTTTAGGGGGTTGGGTTGGTTCTTCTTTTGGATTGGCCGCATTGGGGGGAGTGCAAAGATGATTTAGTTGGTTGGGCGGGGATTGGATGATCGCAAGCGTCGCTGATGGGCAAGGAGTTCAAGAAGGTGTTGGCGATTTTAGAGGCTTGTTGGCGTGGATTTGGGGTTGGTTGGGTTGGTGGTTTCATAAGCGTTTTGGGATGGCTTAGTCGGGGCTTAGTAGTCATGGATTCGTGGCGAGGGTGGCGATGGGAAGGGATTTTTGTGGCGTTTTTTTGTTTGGGGAGGATTGTGGGGATTTTTCGGTTTCTTCATCGAGTTTTGTCTTTTCTTTTATGGCGACGTTGTTTGTGGGAATGTGATTTAACTGCATTAGACGTTGGATCCGCTCCATTTCATTTTTTGTCGTAGTGTTTGAAAGAACTCGTTGCCGACCACTGAAAGAAGACGGAGCCGGCGTCGGCTTTGCTGAAATTGGATGACGTCCCCTTGTTTTAGTGTGAGGGAGACTTGTCCGTCTCCGGTGAGAAGGGTTTCGGGGCGCTGCGTGCCGATGGCCACTCGAACGGTTGATTTGAGCGGGACGATGACGGATCGATTGGAGAGCGCGTGCGGGCAGATGGGGGTCAAGGCGATGGCCTCCGTGTTCGGACTGACGATGGGGCCGCCGGCAGAGAGTGAATAAGCAGTGGAGCCGGTGGGCGAACAAATAATCAAGCCGTCGCATTGATAGGTGGTTAGCGGTTTGCCGTCCACGAAAACGTCCAACTGGATCATTCGGGAAAGTTCGCTGCGGCTGATGACAAAATCGTTGAGAGCGATGGATCGAACTTTTGGACGAGGTCTAGAGAGGATGGCTTCTAGAAAGGGTCTGGATTCGACTGCGAAGTTGCCCTGCCAAATGCGCTCCAGAATGCCTCGTAGATTCGACATGGGAGCGGCGGTGAGAAATCCGAGATTTCCCGTGTTAATTCCAAGAATCGGGGTTTTCCCGCCTCCAAGAGTTCGGGCGACGTGCAACATTGTGCCGTCGCCTCCGATAACCAGGATGAGATCCGTTTGTTCCACGTATCGGACATGGTTGTGAAACGCGGCATTTTCGGCGGGCCGAGTTTCAGAGTCTGTTTCGTTCTTCGAGCCGACGCGCGGCTCTAGTTGAGGAGCAACAGCGATTCTCTCGGCGTTACGAATTAGCGACGCCGTTCTTCGCAAGTTTGCTTTCCAACGGGGTTTTCCCGGATTCGCAATGAGCCCGATGCGGTGAATCTTGAGCATGAGACTTTTCGATTAAACAGAGAAATTCCCGATTGCCCGAAGCCCCTAAAATAGGAGATTTGCAGACGCCAATCCAGCGCAGATTCAATTCTTCGACGGCAAATTGTCGAATTTTTTGAAGCGCTTGTTGGTGAATTCTTGGATCGCGAATGACGCCGCGGCTCCGATCCGCAGCCGGTTTGCCCGCCTCAAACTGTGGTTTGACGAGAGCGATAATCTTTCCGGCGGAGACAAGAAGAGGAACGGCGGCAGGCAGTATTTTGGTCAGTGAGATGAAAGAACAGTCGATAACAACGAGGTCGGCTCCTGGAAACGTTGCGGGCATTTGGGATCGTTGGAGATAGCGCGCGTTAACTCCTTCCATAACTTCCACGCGTGAATCTTGACGCAGTTTCCACGCCAATTGTCCCTTGCCGACGTCAACGGCGTAGACTTGCGCCGCGCCATGCTGGAGCAAGCAGTCGGTAAAGCCTCCAGTGGAAGCGCCCAAGTCAATGGCGGTCCAACGTTCGACTTCAATTTGGAAACATCGGAGCGCATGTTCCATCTTAAAACCGCCCCGGCTGACGTATCGTTCAGATGGAATCAGTTCGACATGATCTGTTTTCCTGATAATGTCACTGGGTTTGCGGGCGCGTTGCCCGTTCAGCCTTACGGCGCCCGCCAAAATCGCCCGCTTGGCCTTCTCCCGGCTGTCGCAGATTCCTTCCTCGGACAGATATTGATCCAGTCGGCGCTTCATCGCTTCCTTACGGCGCATTTTCTTCTTTTTTGTTCTTTCGAGAAGTTTATTTTTACTTCTTTGGCTGGGAGGATGAGGAATCGGAGGCGGCGTCGACATCCTCCCAATACCAAACCGTCACGGATCTATCGCTGGTGTTGCTGATATTGACAATTCGCTCCCGGCCGATCCTCGTGGCAAAATCACAGACCGATTGTAACGTTTTTTCCCAAGGCGTGAAAATCTTCATCTGGAATACTTTGCATTTCATTATCATTGTTTTGTCTTTCTCTATGTAAAACGTTCTTTTGCATAACTCATTTTGGGAGTAGCAAGAAGGAAAAATATTCGTATTTCTCCATTTTTTATGCAGTAGAAGCAGAGGTTAAATAGAACGGCCTCTCGAAAAAATGTTCCAAAGCAGAATTTTTAAAGGAACGGAAAACATTTCCAACAACGCTCGAATAAAGGCGTCAAAATTTTTCAAATGCTATCGAAAGAAACCGCCAAAACGACGGCAAGAAATGGGGAACAAGGCAAATGGCGAAGAGTAGAAAATTTGTCGGCGCGGGATTGTCCAGAGAAGAAGACACTGAATGCGAAACGGTCGGCGCTACGGGAATTGGACTTGACGGCTTGCCGTCCTGACTTTATGATTTAGTTTTGATTGCTTGGAAGCTGTGTTGTAGCGGGGCAAGTCGGCGAATGGAGCCGGCTTTTTTGTTCCCATCGGCGCAAAGCGGAGACAGTGATTTATGAGTGAGAATTTAATGCCGTTACTGAATTATTGGGAGCGGGAGAGAGGGGTTCCTAGGAAGGCTGTTTTGAGTGCGATAGAGGAATCTCTCTTATCGGCCGCCAAAAGGGCCGTTGGCCCTGCAAGGGATCTGCGTGTTTCGATCAACCCGAACACGGGCGATATCAAGGCTTTTGCAAAGTTGATCGTGGTTGAAGAAGTGGATTCGGAGCACGACGAGATTCTTTTGCCCGACGCCCAAAAAATCAAAAAAACCGTTCAACTGGGCGATGAAATTGAAGTGGAAATCACGCCGGCGGATTTTGGCAGAATTGCTTCGCAGAATGCAAAACAAGCACTTATTCAACATCTTCGGCGCGTTGAAAAACAGCAAATTTATGCCGAATTTAAAGATCGAACGGGCGACATCGTTAGCGGCGTTGTCCGCCGTTTTGAGCGTTCGGATGTGTTTCTGGACATGGGTCGATTCGAAGCGATTCTTCCGCACACGGAGCGAGTTCCTACAGAAGAATATCAAATTGGGGAAAGGCTTCGATGTTTTGTCAAAGCCGTCGAGAGCGGCGTTAACGGTCCAAACGTCATTCTTTCCCGTTCGGATCCCTCCTTTGTCCTCAAACTTTTTCGAGTGGAAGTCTCGGAAATCAACGACGGCACCATCGAAATCAAGTCCATTGCTCGCGAGGCGGGTTATCGAACCAAATTGGCCGTCCATTCGCACGATGCGAATGTGGATCCGGTTGGAGCCTGCGTTGGCCTTCGAGGGCAACGCGTGAAGAACATCGTCCGGGAGCTCAACAACGAGAAGGTGGACATCATTCCTTGGAGCGACGATCAGCGGACTTTTATCGCCAACGCGCTGGCGCCGGCCAAGATTGTGTCTTTCGAGTCTAAAGATAGCGGCCGCCAGATTCACATTCTAGTTGAGCAGGAGCAACTTTCCATGGCCATCGGCAAAAAAGGGCAAAACGCCCGGTTGACGTCCAGGCTTTGCGGTTGCCATGTAGATATTCAAGCGCAGAAAGACACCGAAATCGGCCTTGAAGAAAAAATAGCCCGGGCCGTTCGCGCCTTTGCAAACATCGACGGCATTACGGAAGAACAAGCCAACACCCTCGTCGCCATCGGTTTTCACGCTCTGGAAGACCTGCTCCAAGTTGAATTAGCCGATCTTCAAGAGATTCCTGAAATTGGCGGCAATGCGGCGCACATTCTCAAAGCCGCCAAAGCAGAGTCGGCGCGGAGGCTGTTAAAGCTGGAAGAAACCCAATAGAAATTGACTGACGCTTCTATTTTTTATACGAGATTGACAAAGGGAATTCTTCTTCCGCCTTTTAGGATTTAGGCTTTGCAAAGAACTCATGCCCGTCCGCATATACGACATCGCTAAGAAACTTGGGATCACGAACAAGGAAGTTCTTGCCAGGGCCAAGGAAATTGGGATCCCCAACGCTCGAGTTGCTTCCAGCACTTTGGACAAAATTACCGCCGAGTATTTGGAAGAACGGATAAGCGGAGCGTTGAAGGCCAAAACCGTCGAGCCGGCGACGGAGCCTCCAGCAGACAAAGGGATCGTCATCGTCACTGCCCCTCCGGAAGAGAAACCCGCCAAAGAAACAGCGGAGAAAGAGGCGTTGACCGACAGTTCTAAACCGCCGTCCGGAGCGGAAATTCCTGCTGATGCGCTGCCTTCGGCAGCAGATGAGAAAGCCTCCCATCCGAAAGAGGATCAGCCGGAATCCGGCGGTGCAGAGGCAGAGACAGACTCCGCTGTTGAAGGAGAGGTAGATTCGACGGAGAAATTAGAGGAAGGCGAACCAACAGATGACGGCGGTGAAGAGACGGAGCAACACGGCTTAGGTGCCAAAGTCGGCTTCATCCGCCTGACAAAAGGATTGCAAGGGCGTCCGCGACCGGAAGACAGAGGCCGTGAGAGACGACGTCGCAAAAACCGGAAAGAGACTCGCGCCGCGGCAGATAGCGGAAAACCTGCCCGAAACGTCCAATCTGCGGAAAATCGAACGGCAAAAAAGCCGAAATACGTCGCTCCGTCCCAAGCCAAGCTATTGTCTCTTAAACAGCCCATTATTGTCAGAGACTTGGCAAAAGTCCTGAACCGAAAATCCTTTCAGATCATTGCTGATCTTATGGAGCTGAATGTTTTTGCGACGGTTAATCAGGCGATAGAGGAGTTCACCGCCAAAGAAATCTGCGCCAAATACGGCTTTCGCTTTGAAATTGAAAAGCGAGAGAGAGGCGCCGGCGTCACGCGCCAACAGGACACGATTGACTTGGACGTCGACGACAAAGAAAGCGATTTGGTTTCCAGGCCGCCTGTGGTGACCATTATGGGGCACGTGGATCACGGGAAGACCACGTTGCTGGACGTGATTCGAAAATCCAACGTCGTTTCCAGAGAAGCCGGCGGCATCACTCAGCACATTGGCGCCTATACGATTCACTTCCCGCATCCGGAAAACCCCGGAAAGCTTCAACAAATCACCTTCTTGGACACGCCGGGGCATGCGGCCTTCAGCTCAATGCGGGCGCGCGGCGCCAACATCACAGACTTGGTGATTTTAGTGGTCGCCGCCAATGACGGCGTCAAGCCGCAAACTATTGAAGCGCTCAATCACGCAAAAGCGGCGCAAGTGCCCATCATCGTTGCCGTCAACAAGATCGACCTTCCCGGCGCCGTTCCTTCCGAAGTTCGCAAACAACTGCAGGATCGCGGATTGGTCTGCGAGGAATGGGGCGGGGATACCATCTTCGTTGACGTATCGGCTTTGAATGTGAAAGGCATCGACACGCTTCTTGAGATGGTGTTGCTTCAATCGGAAGTTTTAGAACTCCGCGCTAATCCTAATCGGCAGGCCGTCGGCAACGTCATCGAATCCGGCATGCAACCGGGTGGACCGATTGCCACCGTATTAGTGCGCAAAGGAACGCTCAAAGTGGGCGACGCCATGTTGTGCGGTGCTTTCTGGGGTCGCGTCAAAGCGCTCATCAACGAAGACGGAAAGCGGCTCAAAGAAGCAATCCCCTCCGTCGCCGTTCGGGTGCTTGGGCTGAATGGCGCCCCCGAAGCCGGCTTGGAGTTCAACATTCTGCCCAACGAAAAACAAGCCAAGAAACTGGCGGAAGAACGCGCCTTCCAAACCCGCGAAGAACGCGCCGAAAAACGAAACGCCGTGACTTTGGAAAATCTCTTTGACTCGCTTTCCTCTGACTCGGCAAAGCTGTTGCGGGTCGTGGTCAAAGCGGACGCCCAAGGCTCTGTGGAAGCCATTGTCGAGTCGTTGGAAAAGATCGAGTCCAAGAAAGTCAACCTTGAAGTTATTCACAGCGGGGTTGGCTCTTTGAATGAAAGCGACGTTATGCTGGCTTCGGCTTCCAACGCGGTTCTCATCGGATTTCACACTCGGCTGGACGCCGGCGTTTCGGACATTGCCAAACAAGAGAAGGTTCAGATCAAGCTTTACGCGGTGATTTATGAGTTGATTGACGAAGTTCGGGAAGCGATGGCGGGCCTTTTAGATCCCATCACGAAGGCTCGCATCAACGGCGTTGCGGAAATTCGAAAGATTTTTGAGATATCCAAAGGCGGACGGGTCGCGGGTTGCGTCATTTCCCAAGGAAAATTCGAACGCGGCAAAGTGCGAGTCTACCGAAACCGCAACATGATTTACGAAGGAACCACCCAATCCCTCCGGCGATTTCAAGAAGAAGTCAACGAAGTGCGGGCAGGCATGGAATGCGGCATCCGCATGGATCGTTTCAACGACTTTCAGGAAGGCGACATCATTGAAAGTTATTCTCTTGAAGAGGTTGCTCAAGAGTTGTAAATTGCCGGTAAACATCGCTTGGATATGGCCTCATTGCGGCACCAAAGAGTTCGCGAACTCTTGAAGCGAGAGATTGGCGAGATTATTCGCCGAAACTACTCCTTGGAACAATACGGCTTGATCACCGTGTCGGACGTTCAAATGGGCAGCGACTTGAAGTCCGCGCGAGTCTTCATCGGCGTCGCCGGCAATAAAGAGCAACCTCAGCGCGCCATTCAAAGATTGCAAAAAGACCGAGCGGCCATCCAACGAGAAATTGCCGGCCGAGTCATTCTCAAGTATTTGCCGCGTCTCCGATTCGTTTTGGACGTCTCCTTGGAACGAGGAGATCGAGTTCTGGAAATCATGGAAGAACTCGAAGAACTGCAAAACCCCGAAGAATGAAGACCCATCCGAAGATTGTCTCCCGAATCATTGAAGAAATCAAAAAACACGAGCACTTTTGTGTTGTCGGTCACCAAAGGCCTGATGGAGACTGTGTCGGCTCCCAGCTGGCCATCGCCTTGGCTTTGCGGAATGAAGGACGCCGCGTCGTCTGCTGGAACCAAGATCCGATGCCGCAAAAATTGCAGTTTCTCGACGCCGGAAACCTCTTTGCGCGCCCTCAAGCGGCGCAATCCTTTGACTGCGTTCTAGCCGTTGATTCCGCCAGTTTGGACCGCATTGGCGAGGTGCAGCAGTTCATCCACAACCGCAAAAGCCTCATCAACATTGACCACCACGCCAGCAACACCCGCTATGGCGACCTTAATTGGGTGTCGCCCAACGAGCCTTCTTCCGGAGAGATGATTTACCGCCTTCTCAAGGCCGTGCGATGGAGCATCAAACCGCAAATTGCCGACTGCCTGTTCACCGCAATCTCTACGGACACCGGCTCTTTTCAATATCCAACCACGAGGCCTTCCACTTATGAAATCGCCGGCGACTTAGTGGATAAAGGCGCCAACCTTTCGGTCATCTGCGATCAAGTCTACCAGTCCTATCCGCTCTCGAGGGTCAAGCTTATCAGGCACGTCTACAACCATTTCAAACTGACCAACGATAACAAAATCGCCTATTTCTGGTTGCGGCCGAAGGACTATCAACGGACCGGAGCCGCTCCAGATGAAAGCGAGGGATTGATCGACCATATCCGAGACATTGACCCAGTCGTGGTCGCCTGCTTGTTTGAAGAGCTGGAACCCGAAGTTATTCGCATTAGCCTGCGAAGCAAAAGCCCGGACATCAACGTGAGCGACACCGCTAAACGGTTTGGCGGCGGCGGACACAAAGCAGCGGCCGGCGCGAGAATTTGCGGCCGCCCGATGACTATTCAGCGGCGCGTAGTCAAAGCCATTCGCGCTCAACTTGCCTCTGGGGAAAAATCTGAATCCGGCAAATCCAATGACTGATCTCCACGGCGCTCTTTTGATCGACAAACCCATCGGATGGACTTCGCACGACGTGGTCGCCCGAATCCGAAGCCGCTGCAAAGTCAAGAAAGTGGGGCATTGCGGCACTTTGGATCCAAATGCGACGGGACTTTTAGTCCTCCTCATCGGCAAGGCCACCAAAATGTCGGACCGATTCATGAAACAAGACAAATACTACGAAGGTGTCGCTCGCTTTGGCGAAGTGACCGATAGCTACGATGCCGACGGAACCATCACGGCAACCCGTCCCGTGCCTCCGCTGTCCATTGAAAGGTTAAACAAGGAAGCACAATCCTTCGTCGGCGACATTTTCCAAACGCCTCCGATGGTCTCCGCAGTCAAAGTGGACGGAGTCCCGCTTTACAAATTGGCGCGGAAAGGAAAAACCGTGGAGCGGAAGCCCCGCCTTGTGCACATTTACCGCTTCCAGTTCACAGCCTACGCCGAGCCCGAAGGCCGATTCAGCGTCGCTTGCACCAAAGGCGTCTACGCCAGAAGCTTAGTGCACGAGCTGGGCGCCAAGATTGGCTGCGGCGCCCATCTCAAAACGCTGCGCAGAACCCAATCCGGCTCTTTTCGGGTATCCCAAGCTTTGGCCGTCGACTCCATTGGCAAAATGACCGTGAACGAAGTCGCCGGCCGTGTAATCCCCACGACACAACTCGCCCGCATGCAATAAATAGAGGCTTTTGGCCGACTAATATAATCCCGCCGATAGACGCGTTTGCCTCAATGAAAGTCCTTCGCCAAATTGAAGAATTTCAGAATCTAGACCGGCGCAAAACTTTCTGCGCCATCGGCATGTTCGATGGATTGCACCTCGGACACCAGCACGTCATCCGCCAAGCCATCCAACAAGCGAGGCGGGCAAAGGGGCTTTCCATTGCCGTTACCTTCGACCGCCATCCAGCCCAAATAATCGTTCCTGAACGAGAGCCAGCTTTGATCTATCCCTTTCGCAAACGCCGGAAGCTCTTGGAAGAAACCCAGATCGACCTTCTTTGGATCATTCCCTTCGACCTTCCATTCAGCCAAACCAGCGCGAACGATTTTTTAGAGTTGCTTTGTGAACGGTTGCGGCCGCTAAAAATGATTTGCGTTGGCCCCGGCTTCCATTTCGGACGTCAACGATCCGGCAATATCCAACTTCTCCAAAACCGATCCACAGACCTCGGCTACAAACTGCCCGAAATCAATCCCATCCGGCAACAAGGCCAAGAAGTGAGTAGCACGGCAATCCGAAAATTAATCGCCGAAGGCAGGCTGGAAGCGGCGGGCAAACGATTGGGACGAAAATACGCGCTCTGCGGCCAAGTTGTTCCCGGCCAAAAAATCGGCCGCGGGCTTGGATTTCCCACCGCGAATCTGGACGTTGCAGGCATTGTCTTGCCTCCAAACGGCGTCTATCCGGCCTTAGCGAAAGTGAAAAATAGAACCTTCCAAGGTGTGGCGAACATTGGTTGCCGCCCGACCGTCAAAGAAATCGGCGAGCCGCCTTTAGCCGAAGTGCATTTCTTTGATTTCAACCAAGACATCTACGGCGAACATCTCGAAGTGCAGCTGCTCAAACGCATTCGGCCGGAACAAAAATTCCCGTCCCGAGAGTTGCTACGAGATCAAATCAAAAAAGACACCGAGGCGGCCGCGCAAATTCTTTCGAAAGCGGTCCGAAACAAAACCGCAGTCCTCGCAACCCTCAGACGCAAAATTTTGAACTCGGAACCAGATAGTTTTGTCACTTAATACTGGAAAAATCCGGTGGAAATGGTGATTCTGCCGGCTCGAAAAGATGAATGCAGGAATTACCGCCATTAACGCAGAAGTGCAGAAAGCAGGCGCTTTCGTGCAACCGCTCTTATCCGAAATCAACAAAGTCATCGTCGGGCAAAAATACCTCCTAGAGCGCCTTCTGGTCGGCCTGCTGGCCAACGGACACATCTTGCTGGAAGGCGTTCCCGGCTTGGCCAAAACCACTTCGGTCAAGTCGCTGGCCGCTTGCATCAACGCGGGATTCTCTCGTATTCAATTCACCCCCGACATGCTCCCCGCCGACGTTATCGGCACGCAAATTTACAACCCCCAGTCCGGCGACTTTTCCACTCGGAAAGGCCCCATTTTCTCACACTTGATTCTGGCGGACGAAATCAACCGCGCCCCGGCCAAAGTGCAAAGCGCGTTGCTCGAAGCCATGCAAGAACGACAAGTCACCATTGGCAGCCGCAGTTACCCGCTTGACGAACCGTTCCTGGTGCTGGCGACCCAAAATCCCATCGAACAAGAAGGCACCTACCCGCTTCCCGAAGCGCAAGTCGACCGCTTTATGCTCAAGATCAAAATGGACTACCCTGCCAAAGAAGAAGAGCGGCAGATTCTTGATCTGATGGCAAAAACCACGCCCCCGCCGGAAGCGAGCCACGTGATTTCGCCCGATCAAATCCTCTCGGCGCGAAAAGTCATCAACGAGATTTACTTAGACGACAAAGTCAAAGACTACATCGTGGATCTCGTCTGCTGCACCAGAGACCCGGAAGCCTATCAAATCGATATTGCCGATTACGTCCAACTCGGCGCCTCTCCTCGTGCCACCATCGCGCTCGCGCTGACCGCCAAATCATACGCCTTTCTTCGCGGACGCGGATACGTCACCCCGCAAGACGTCAAAAGCATCGGAATGGACGTCCTGCGCCATCGAGTGGCCATTACATACGAAGCGGAAGCCGAAGAGAAAACCTCAGAAATCATTATCCAAAAAATCTTTGACGAACTTCCCGTGCCGTAAACGCAAAAACGCCGCAGGTGCATGATTCCTCGAGAAATCATCAAAAAAATCCGTCAGATCGAGATTCGGACGAATCAATTGGTTTCTGAATCTCTGGCCGGCCACTACCACAGCGTCTTCAAAGGACAAGGCATGAACTTTGACGAAGTTCGGGAATACCAACCCGGCGACGATGTTCGAACCATCGATTGGAACGTCACCGCCCGAATGAACCATCCCTTCATCAAGAAGTTCGTTGAAGAACGCGAACTGACGGTAATGCTACTCGTCGACCTCAGCGGCTCCGGGCTTTTTGGTTCCGGCGAGCAATCCAAACGAGAACTCGCCGCCGAAATCGCCTCGATTTTAGCGTTTTCCGCCATTAAAAATAACGACAAAGTCGGCCTGCTCCTCTTCACCGACATTGTCGAAAAGTTCATTCCCCCGCGCAAAGGGCGTTTCCACGTCTTGCGCGTCATCCGCGACATCCTTTTCTTTGAACCCAAACGCCGCCGAACGAAATTCGACGCCGCGTTGGAATTCCTTTCCAAAGTCATTACCCAAAGAGCCATCGTGATCCTTATCTCCGACTTTCTGGGGCAAACCGAGCCAACCCGAAAAGAAATTGAAGCGCATTTGCGGCGGCGCGTGATCACCTCCGACGGCCTGCGGCACGTGTCGCTCACCTCCCTTCGCCAAGCAAAAAGGAAACACGACCTAGTCGCCGTTCAAATCTCCGACCCATTCGAAATGCGCCTCCCCAACATCGGAAAAATCATCCTCAAAGACGCCGAAACCGGCCAAGTCGTCGAAGTCGATACCGGCGACGAAAGAAAGCGAACCGCCTTTGCCGGCCGGCAAAAAAAAGCCCGAGGCGAACTGAACAAACTCCTCCGCGCCGCCGGAATTGACAGCATCCAACTCCGAACGGACAAACACTACCTCCACGAACTCAGCCAATTCTTTGAGAATCGGGAAAAACGCCGAAACCGCTGATGGAATCAACCAACCCTGCCCTAGTCTTGTCCGCCCCAGAAAATCGGAATGCTCTCTCCGACATTCACGACATCCATCCGCTTGTGGAAGCGCCTTTCTCTTGGGCATGGCTTTGGTGGTGCCTTCTCGCCGCCGCTCTCCTCTCCCTTTTCTATTGGGGTTTTCTTCATTGGAAGAAACAGCCAAAACAGCATCCAAAACAACCAACCGTCCCCCCGGAACCTCCCCACGAACGCGCCCGAAGACTCCTCGAAAACGCCTTAGCCCACCTGCACAATCCCGAACGCTTCTGCGTCATGGTCTCAAACGCAATTCGCCACTACCTAGAAGATCGATTCCGACTCAACGCCCCAGAGCGAACCACCGAAGAATTTCTGGAAGAACTGCAAGAAAGCCCCCATCTGTCAAAAGATCAAAAACACCTGCTGGCCGACTTTCTCGCCGAATGCGACCTCGTGAAATTTGCAAAGTCCGAGCCCGAAGCCTACGAATTGAAAAAACTCCACAAATCCGCCCTTCGACTCGTCCGAGAAACAGAACCCGCGCTAATGGAATCGCCAACAGACCCGGAAACAACGGCAACCGCCCTGCCGCCAAATCCGCAATAATCCCAACTCCCTCCAACAATTGACCATTATGCCCGACTTTGCTCATCCATACCTTCTGCTTTGGCTGCTTCTTTTGCCGATTCTCGCGTGGCTTCGAGGCAAACACGGCCGCAGCGCCGCATTCCTTTACTCCTCCACGGATCTCGTAAGAGGCATTACCGACCTAAGACAATCCTCAGCCAAACGCGCCGGCGCAAAACTCCGCTGGTTGGCGCTTGCCCTCTGCATCATCGCCCTCGCCCGCCCCCGCTTGGGAGAAGGCGAAACCAGCGTCACCGCCAGCGGCACAGACATCGTCGTCGCGCTAGACTTGTCCGGAAGCATGGCAGCCGAAGACTTCTTCTCCCCCAAAAAACGCATCAACCGCTTAGAAGCCGCCAAAAACGTCCTCAAAGAATTCATCGATAAACGGCGCAACGACCGCATCGGCCTCGTCGCCTTTGCCGGCCAAGCCTACATTGCCTCCCCCCTCACCTTAGACCACGACTTCCTCTTGCAAAACCTCGACCGACTCAATCTGGAAACCATTAAAGACGACGGCACCGCCATTGGTTCAGCTATGGCCGCCGGCTTGAACCGCCTCCGAGACCTAGACTCCAAAAGCCAAAGCATGATCCTAATGACCGACGGACAAAACAACGCCGGCGATATGCCTCCCCTAACCGCCGCCGAAGCCGCCCAAAGCCTGGGCGTCAAAATCTACACCATCGGAGTCGGCACACGCGGCACCGCCCCCTTCCCCGCCGGAAAAGACCTCTTTGGCCAAACGGTTTACCGCCAAATGGAAGTCAACATCGACGAAGACACCCTCACAAAAATTGCCGACCTCACCCAAGGCAAATACTATCGCGCGGACAGCACCGACACTTTACAAAAAATCTACCAAGAAATTGACCAGCTCGAAAAATCCGAAATCGAAACCAAACAATATCTATATTATGAAGAAATTTACCACTGGTTCCTTTTCCCGGCACTAGGAATTCTCCTCTTGGAAACCTTTTTAAACCATACCTTATGGCGCCGTCTCCCCTGATATGGACACCTTTCTAAAATTCGAATACCCAAAACTCCTCTGGCTTTTATCCGTCGTTATACTACTCGCCTGGTTTCTTCGATGGTCTTGGCGCAAACGCCGCGCATTAATCCACGTATTCGTCAAATCCAGACTACTAGCCGCCCTAACCGTCGGCGTCTCCCATCAAAGACAACTTGCCAAAATAGGACTGCTCCTACTAGCCGTCTCCCTCCTTATCCTAGCACTCGCCAGACCGCAATATGGTTTTGACTGGCAAGAAGCCCGCCAGAAAGGACTCGACATCATCGTCGCCATCGACGTTTCAAAAAGCATGCTGGCAAACGACATTCCCCCAAACCGACTAGAACGATCCCGACTAGCCGCCCAGGACTTAATAAAAGAATCCCAACAAGACCG
This sequence comes from Limisphaerales bacterium, assembly GCA_965203425.1. Classification (GTDB taxonomy): domain Bacteria; phylum Verrucomicrobiota; class Verrucomicrobiia; order Limisphaerales; family AAA164-E04; genus UBA2970. The sequence goes on from OZ241891.1 coordinate 4,197,646, forward strand.
CATTGGCCTGGTTACCTTCGCCGGAAGCGCCTTCCTGCAATGCCCACTGACACTAGATGACGAAGCCTTCCGACAAAACCTAAACGCGCTAAGCCCAGATATTATTCCCCAAGGAGGCACCGCTCTCAAAGAAGCGCTGGAAACCGCTATGAAAGCCTTCGACACAACCACCGACACCTACCGAGCCATCATTCTTCTCTCAGACGGCGAAGACCACGAAGAAGGAGCCATCGAAGCCGCCGAAGCCGCCGCCGCGCAAGACTGCCGAATCTTCACCGTAGGCGTAGGCACCGCGTCTGGAGAACTCCTAAAAGTTCCCGACAAAGAAGGACGCCTCACCTACCTAAAAGATCCACAAGGCAACGCCGTCAAATCCAGACTCAACGAAAACCTCCTCCAACAAATCGCCGCCGCCGGGCAAGGCTTTTACATTCACCTGCGAGATACAAAATCCATGAAAACACTCTATCAAAAAGGACTAGCGCCGCTGCCCAAAAGCGAACTCTCCTCGCGCCAATCCAAACAATACCGCGAACAGTTCCAATGGCCCCTCGCACTAGCTATTCTATGCCTGTTGACAGAATTATTTATCTCGGACCAGAAAAAAGTCGCCCGCCCCGACGGCCCCATTAAATCAGGAACCGTTCTACAAGAAAAAGAACACTAATATAATACTCGAACAACTATGAAAGTCTCATACCATACCCCGCTAAAACTTCTCGCCGTGTTCCAACGAATTTTTCGCATCGCGACGCGCTTCCTCTTCTTAGCACTCATCGCCGAATTCATCCCCGCCTCGCAAGCCGACACCGAAAGAGACGCGCAACGTCACTTCCAAGAAAAACGCTACGAAAGCGCCCTAAATATCTACCGCCGCCTAGCCCGTGAAAACCCAGACATACCGCGCTTCGCCTACAATGCGGGCGCCGCAGCCTACAAAGCAAAACAAATGGAAGAGGCCAAAAAGCAATTTGCCAACGCCTCCCACTCGCCCCAAAATCTCGAACTCCAGCAGAAAGCATACTATAACTTAGGCAACACACTCTTCCGAACAGGAGAGACAGCCGCCAATCCCGAACAGAAAATCACAGATTGGAAACAATCTATTCAAAGTTACCAACACGCCATCTCACTCGACGAAACCGACCAAAATGCCCAAGAAAACCTCGACTTCGTCAAACGCCGCTTGGAAGAGCTCCAACAACAAAACCAAGAACAACAAAACAACAACAACGAAAATCAAGAATCCCCCTCCCCCGAACAACAATCCACTTCAAACACTGAGTCCAACTCGGAAAACTCGCCACCGCAAAACAACGAACCACAACCTTCCTCAGAACCTGCTACCAACCAAGAACAAAACAAAGAAAACCAAACGCAGCAAAACCAACCCAATACAGAAAACACCGCCCCCAAAACACCGCAACCACAACCAAAAGACAAAGAAGAAAAATCTCCCTCCAGCCCTGCCTCGCCATCGCCCGGAAAGATGACTCCCGAACAAGCCAAACAATTGCTTGATGCCGAGCGAAACCGAGCCAAAGCAATGATATTTCAGCCTCCGCAAACACGACAAACAAGGAATCCTTCTTTGAAAGATTGGTGAATCACATTCCACGCTTCCGCGCTATGAAAGCTATAGGACATTCTCTTTTCGGCCTATCCCAACGGCTCGGCGGGCTGTTGCTTGGAATCCTCTTGCCCCAGATTCTCTACGGACAAGACGCCTCCTATAACGCCGTGTTGAGTCGAAATCCAGTGCCTCTAGGTGAAACTACCACACTCCAACTGCGCTACAACAACTGCGAGCCGGACCAGATCCCTGAAATCCCTAAAATCGACGGGCTGACAATTGACTATGCCGGGCCTTCCCGCAGCAGAAACATTCAGATTATTAATAGACGCACAACCGAATCCAACTTGATGATTTATCAATACGATATTTCCCCAGAAAAAGTGGGAACATATGAAATTCCTCCTATTGAATCTCGAATTAGCGGTAAGAATTATCACAGCAAAGCACTTCAACTAACTGTTTCCAAAGGAGTGGACTATAGCCAATACGCCTTCCTCCAAGTTCACATTCCCAAGCAAGAAACCAAACAGAAAACCTACCTAGGCGAAGTGTTTCCGATTCACATCCACTTGAACTACTTATCAAACGCCAAATTGGAGGAAAAACCCGCTATTTCTTGCGACGGATTCGTCATTACAGAAACCGGCAGACCAAGTCAAAGGCGGGTTTCCCACAACAATCGCATCTACAATCGCGTTACTTTTACCTATCTTGCAAGAGCTGTCAAAACCAGCGAGCTTACTATCGGTCCCGTTGCATTAAAAGTTGCCCTGTTTTTTCGAGATAACTCTCGCCGCCAGCGGGATTTATTTGACTCATTCTTTTCCGATTCCTTTTTCAACAATGACACTATTCGCCGAGATGTGACTCTCCGTTCCGAACCGGTTTCAATAAACGCCCGACCTCTTCCCATTGACGAACAACCCGACAGCTTCAATGGGGCCGTTGGCAACTACTCTCATATAGAAGCGCACGCTTCTCCTACTACCGTCGTCGCCGGAGATCCCGTCACAATCACAATAACCATTGAAGGCGAAGGCGCCTTAGAAGCATTGTCAATGCCGTCATTGGATTCTTGGCAAGAATTTCAACAGTATCCGGAAACTTCTACAATTAAATATTCCGACGAGATTGGACTGAGTGGCGTCAAGACCTTTGAAAAAATTGTGATCCCGAACAACACCGAAATTCAAAGCCTTCCTGAAATTGAGTTCAGCTTCTTCGATCCGCAAGAAGAGCAATACAAAACTATGAGACAAGATCCAATTCCGCTGACGGTGAAACCCAACATGAAAGAGGTATCTCAACCTGTTGTGGCGGCGGAGGGCAAAAAAGGCAGCGACATTCCGCAAGTCGCCAATAATATTGTTCATATCAAACCACACTTGGGAGACATTGTTAATTCAAGCCGGCCGTGGTTGTGGCAGCCGTGGTTCTTGGGATTGCAAGCCTTTCCCGTCATCGCTTGGATCGCCTGCTGGCTCTATCGTTGCCGCCGCAACGCCCTTGACAAAAACCCTCGAGCCCTGCGGCGCAAACGAGTCAAAACAATCGTGGATGAAGGGATTCAGACCCTCGAAAACATGGCCGCCGAAAATCATTCTGACGAGTTCTTCGCCGTTCTCTTTCGCCTTTTGCAAGAACAGATCGGCGAACGTTTAGACCTTCCTGCAAACGCAATTACCGAAGCGGTCATTGAAACGAAACTCCGCAATTGCGGACTAGATCCGGAAATTAGTCAATCACTAGATCAGCTCTTTCAAGCGTGCAACCAAGCTCGTTACGCTCCCATCGACTCCAGCAAAGAACTGGCACAGATTGCCGCGACCGCAGAATCTGCTCTTCGCGGCTTGCAAAGCCTCCCGATGCCGCACGATCAATGAAACAATATCTCGTAGTGAAAACTTATTATTCGCGCTCGCTAATTTGCCGAGTGCTGCCTCTTTTTTTAGCTCTCGTTTTTCCGGCTATTCTTGCAGTAGCCAACACAACTAAAACACAATTCAACGAAGCCAACGTCTTATATGAGAAAGGCGAATACAAAGCCGCCGCCGCCGCCTACCACCAACTGCTTGACGATGGTTTTGACGCCGCCGCCATTCGATTCAACCTTGGCAACGCCCTTTACCAAAGCTCACAATTGGGAGAAGCCATCGTCCAATACCGCAAAGCCCTTTGCCTTGCCCCTCGCGACCCCGATATCCTTGCCAATCTACGCTTTGTCCGTGAGAAACTGGGAAGTGACACCAACATCTCCCTCCACTTTTGGCGCCAGTTCTTCCTGCAACTAACGCTCAACGAATGGACAATTCTGACAGTAATCCCATTTTGGATTGGGATTGCCTGTGGAATTTTTTCCTTTCTCTCTCCCCAAAAAAGCAATCGATGGATCGTCTTTTCCCGAATTTCAATTGCTGTGTTTCTTATCACCACACTGCTTCTTCTTTGCGCCGCGAACGAGCGCTTCGGAAAATCATTCGCCATAGTAATTCACAAAGAAGCCGTTGTTCGATTCGGCCCTTTTGAAGAATCCCAAAGTAGCCACAATCTGAGAGACGGCGTTGAAGTTCGCATTCTCGATTCCAAAGATGATTGGCAGCAAATCCGCGACCCGCAAAACCAAACCGGCTGGTTGAAAAAAGACCAAATCCAGATGCTGCCAACCCCACCCTAACCCGCTTATCATGCCGTCGTATAGAAGATCTTTACGATACCAATAAGACGATTATTTCTCCACTCAAAACAAAGAAGACAAAGCAAAGAAATATGACATATTTGTTTCAAAAAAAGAGGCAATTAAATCCTTGGACTCTTCCCTTTTGAAATAAGAAGCTTTCTTTATTGCCTTATGAAAATGCAAATTTATCGCCAAATTGGAGACTTGTTCCGCTTCAAATGGAAAGCCTTTGGGTCTTTGCCGAACGATCCTCCTGATCGCGGCCGCCTTCAAATCGCACTGGTTGATTCTGGACTGGGAAAATGCCTCCGTTGAAGACCCCGTCGTCACCCCGATGATGGTCAACCACGTCGGATTGGCCGGCGTTCTGTTGGAATTGGCTGTTATTGTCTCGTTATTCCTCTTGCGAAACGACCTTGATCGAGCAGTCTCGCTGTTATGGTTTGCCACAATCCTGTCCCTCTACTGCGTTTGGTTCCCGGAAAGCGACGACGGCTACTGCCCTTGCTTCGGCACTCTTCCTGAAATTTTGGGATTGAGCCCCGGCCTTGCCTCTTTCATCGCTAGAACTTCGGTGCATATTTTCATCGCCGGCTCTTTATTGATCATTTTTTTGGAGATGAAACAAAAGTTGAAATTGTCCCCATCTCAAAAATCACCAGCCGGGAAACTGCGCCGCCCAACTGCTTTTCTTTGGCTTTGTCTGCCGTTGACGAGCGTCGGTCAAGATTTATTGATGCAGAGGCGGGATTTGGAGTTGCTCTCAAAACCGCTGTCCGGTGGGTAATAGGGAGACAGTGGACGAAGACTTTTTTGACGGGGTGGACAAGGGATGACTTTGTGTTATGATGCAAAATGATTTGTATTAACCAATCTTGTAAAGGAGTTTGCTTATGTCCGTAGATTACCAGAAAATCCGAAAGGAAAACGAACGGAAGTACGGCACCGAAGTCCAGCACTATGGCAAGACGTTGTCTGGCCTTCATCCCGGCCGGACGCATTTCATTTACGAGGTGTTGCAAAACACTGAGGACGCCTTGAAAAAGCGCGGCGATGAGGGCGGTTCCAGAGCCATCGACTTCTCTCTGGAGGCCGGTTGCCTCATCATCTCCCACTATGGCAAGCCCTTTGACGAGGCTGACGTTCGGGGCATCTGCAGCATAGCGCGAAGCACCAAAGAAGAAATGTCCAGCATCGGGCGGTTCGGCATCGGCTTCAAGTCGGTTTACACTTTCACTCACCGGCCGGAAATTCATTCGGGAGATGAGCGTTTCGCTATAGAGTCATTCGTTTTTCCCCACTTGGTAAACGAAAGGGCTTTGAACCCGGGAGAAACCAAAATTATCATCCCGTTCGACAAAGAACTGGCCGATGGCGGGCCGCCGATGGAGCAGGTTCGTAGCGGGTTGAAGAAATTGCGCCCGCGAACGCTGCTGTTTCTTCAGCAGATTACGAAAATAACTTGGTCGGTCAACGGCATCCGTGACGGGATCTACTGGCGCCAGAATTTGGAGCAGTTGACTGAGGAAGCCTGCAAAGTACGGGTAGGCGATTCTGCCGGTTTGGCGGAAGATTGGATTGTCTTTGCCCGGGAGGTTTTCAACGAAGGCAAAAGTGCCGGCTACATCGAGTTGGCTTTCGCGCTAGAATCGCAAAGCGGCGATGGCCACAAGCTAATGGTGCAGCGGTTGAAGGAAAACCCGACTCTAGTGGTTTTCCTCCCGACGGAGCTGAAAACCGATCTGGGGTTCATTGTGCAAGGCCCCTACCATACCACGCCAAGCCGGGAGAGCATACAGCAAGGCGACGCTTGGAACCAGAGCTTAATTGAAGCTACTGCCGTATTGCTGGTAGATGCGCTGGAAGGGTTGCGCGATCTTGGATTGTTGGGCGTATCCGCCCTCGAAAGCCTGCCGCTTGACGAAGGAGAATTCGCCGAAGGCAGCCTGTTTGCCCCATTGTTCCAAGCAGTTAAAGACGCCTTGCTGAACAAACCGTTGCTCCCGGCCCACAATGGCGGCCACATCGCCGGAAAGAACGCCAAGCTGGGAACCGAGATTCTGCGTGGACTTATCACCTCTGAACAGCTAGCGGAATTGCTCCAGACGAAATCTGCACCAGGGTGGATCAATGCCGACGTCACTCTCGGCAATGCTCCCGACCTTTATAACTACCTCAAGAACGACGAAGACGGGCTTGGGATAGACGAACTGTATGCGCATTGGCTAATTGGCAAACTTACGACGGAGTTTATGGCCCGCCAAACTGACGATTGGGTTGAGAAGCTTTACGAGGGGCTCAACCGTTCATGGACAAGAAAAGTTCCGGAAAACGTTAAGAAAACGCCCTTACTGAGGTTGCAACAGGATGACCCGCACAAGGATCCCCTGCACACTACTGCCGTTGACGATAACGGAAACTTGCAGGTGTACCTGCCCAAAAGCGATGGCACCCGAACCGGCTTTGCCACCATCAAGGCAGGCGTTTGTAAGTCTGATGAGGCTTTGTCGTTCCTCAAGAGTTTGGGGCTTCGAGAGCCTGATCCGGTCGACAATGTAATCAAGAACATCCTGCCTAAATATAGCCAAAAGGGTGTTTATATTCCTGATGAGCAGGAGTATGAATCCGACATTGAGCGAATAGTTGCCGCCCTTGCCACCGATTCCACCAGTCAGCGCAATAACTTGGTGTCTCGCTTGCGCGAAGCCAAGTTTGTCGCCGCTGTGGATGCCGGCACAAGGGTAAGCCGGTTTGTTACTCCTCGGGAAGCGTATATCCCGACTGAACAGTTGAGGCGCCTTTTCGAGGGTGTTAACGGGGTATTGCTGGTAGATAACTCCCGGGACTACCTTGGGGAGCAGATGCTTTCTTTGTTAAGAACGGTCGGGACGCCGAAGTATCTTCTCCCAGTTCGGATTGAATCCTCCCTTACAGAGGAAGACAAGCGTGAATTCCGCTGCCAACAAGGGGATGAAAGATGGTTCGGCAACAAAGAAGTGGTAGAAGACTACACTCTTATGGGCTTGGATGCTCTACTTGAGGCATTGAGTGACCTGCCACACGAATTAGTGTGCAATCGGCCATCCTTGCTTTGGGAAGCCTTGTGCGATGCTCAAGCTAACCGGAGCGATCTGACATTTTATGGCAGTTATCGCTGGGTTCGCTACAGTCGCCGAAGTCATAGTTTCCCGGCTCGTTTCGTCAAAACGCTGAGAGAATCCGCTTGGGTTCCCGATAAGGACGGGAAACTTAGCCGCCCGGCTGAAGTGGTTTTCCAAGATACCGGGTGGGAAGAAAACTCTTTCCTTAACAGCATCATCGAGTTCAAGTCGGTGGTCATCAACATCAAGGATATTGCCAAAGAAGCCGGGATAGATCCCGGCACATTGGAGCTGCTGAAGAAGAACAACATCAGCGAATCCGAACTGAGAGAGTTGCTCAAACTGAGGGAGTTGGTCAAACAGAGGGAATCGCGCAAACTGAGGAAGCCGCGTGGCTGGGCTGATGATAAGGACGCTCCCGATTCACCGGAGGGCGGACAGAAGCGCAAACTTGCTACCAACTCCGGTAAAGACGTTGTCAAACCGCCCACAGGTTATCGAGAGTTCGTAACCTACGTGAAAGTTGACCCCAAGGAATCCGATGAAGACCCGGATGGGCTAACCCATAAGGCTCGTATGGATCTGGAAAGCAGGGCTATTGCCTTTATTCGTGATAATGAGCCGGATCTTGAGCGTGCGACCGATGGCAATCGGGGTTATGATCTGTGGGAACTTGATCGGGACGGTAAACCAGTTAAATATATTGAGGTTAAGGCTATGAGCGGAACTTTCGAGAACCGCCCGGCTACCTTGTCCAAGACACAGTTCGAGTTTGCCCAAGAGCATCAAAATGACTTCTGGCTTTACGTCGTGGAAAATGCTGGAGACCCAGCACAAAGAAACCTAGTCCGCATCAAAGACCCAGCCGGCAAGGCGCAGACTTTCACTTTTGACCGTGGTTGGCGTGAGTTACAGGAGTAGCCCGATTTATTTCGGGCTACTTCCCATTCTATCCCCCTTACACCACTCCTCGATCCAGAGGTCATAATCCCCTCGCCGGGTCAACTGGCCCAGCAGTTCCGCCGACTGTCATGAATGTTGAGTGTTCCGTCAATGGGATGCTCTTTGCTGAAGTCAACGCCGTCGACTGGTTGGTTTTTCTCTTGCTCTTTGCCGACTTCGCCAAGGAATTGTTTTGCCAGCGGATGATTGAGGATATTGGACTTTTCCGGATCCATATCGAGATACATCAACAATTTGTTGAAGTTAAGCAAGGCGAAGCCGTATGCCAACCAAAAATGGGAATTCTCAACTTTGACTGCACACTACATCGTCTGTTTTTCCAAACCAACCAGGCCTGAATATCAGCGAGGAGGGGAAGCGGTATTTGTGGCTTCGGTTGCAAGGAGTGAGATTTTGGCGGATCCAAACCCGTGGATATTGGAATCGGTTCGATGGCGTGGAAAGTCCGATTTCGGAGATTGATTTGTTGGCGGCGGTTATGTATTTTTTGTGTTGTTTCATTTATTAGAATAAGAGAGAAAATTCTCATGAATCCAGAATCAAACCTTGCCAAGTTAGGGCTGAAACTGCCTCCGGTTCCTCAACCGGCCGGCCTCTATAAACCGCTTCTCATTGTCGGCGACATTGTGCGCGTCTCCGGACACGGCCCTCTGAAGGCGGACGGCGCTTGGATCACCGGACAAGTAGTCGAATCCGAGGCGGGCATTGAATTCGGAAAAGCCGCTGCGCGACAAGCCGGCCTGGCCATTCTCGCCACCATTAGAGATCGGCTTGGCAGTTTGGATCGCATTCGGCGAGTGATCCATTTGCTGGGGATGGTTTATGCGGCGGCGAACTTTGCCCAGCATCCCCAGGTCATCAACGGATGCAGCGAGCTTTTCGCCGAAGTCTTTGGCGCCGACAATGGCGTCGGCACTCGAAGCGCAGTTGGTGTGAGTTCTCTTCCAGGAAGAATTTCCGTCGAAATCGAATCTACGTTCGAGCTAGTTCCTTAGATTAGTGGAAAAAGAACTGCGTTTGTGCACAATGTCTGCCTTAGTGAACTTCCGTCAACTTCACCGCTCTTTTGGCAATCCGCCATAAATCAGAACATCGACCCTATGTTGCGGTTGGCCGGATCGCCGTTTCTTCTTGCGTCCGCCCGCTCTCTCGTTGTCTAATTCGCTATGAACAAAAAACCGCCCCGCCCTTTCCTCTTCGACGCCCACTTAGACCTTTCCATGAACGCTATGGAGTGGAACCGCGATCTTCGCTGTGACCTAGACGAAATCCGCCGAAGAGAAATCTCTATGAACGACAAAAAAGGCCGCGCAAAAGGAGTCGTCAGCTTCCCCGCCATGCGCCGGGGAAACATCGGCCTTTGTGTCGCCACCCAAATTGCCCGATGCGTCCAACCCGGTAATTTCCGCTCCGGCTGGTACTCGCCCGAACAAGCCTACGCTCAAACCCAAGCCCAACTCAGCTGGTATCGAGCCATGGAAAAAGACCGACAACTCCAACAAATCACCAACCGCAAAGAACTTCACCACCACCTCCAACAATGGTCGTCAACTAACCATCCCCACTTGCAAAGCGCTTCCGGCGAAGAAAACTCAACCCCCGCCCTTCCCATCGGCTATATTCTCAGCCTCGAAGGCGCCGACTCCATCCTAAACCTAAACTACTTGACCGAAGCCCACGCCTCCGGTCTTTGCGCCATTGGTCTTGCGCACTATGGACCGGGAACCTATGCCGCCGGCACAAATGCCGAAGGAGGCCTCACCGCCCGCGGACGAGACCTTCTCCACGAAATGGACCAAATGGGAATTATCCTCGACGTCACTCACCTCACAGACGAAGGATTCCAAGAAAGCCTCGAACGCTTCCACGGCCCCGTTTGGGCCAGCCATTCCAACTGCCGCGCCATCGTACCTCACCAACGCCAACTCAACGACTCACAAATCCGCCAACTCATCCAACGCGGCGCCGTCATCGGAATCGCCCTCAACGCCCGAATGTTGATCCCCGGCTGGATTCCGGGCAAGTCACCCCCTCAACAACGCTCTCCCACCCTCCAAACCGTCGTTCAGCACGTCGACCACATCTGTCAAATCGCCGGCAACGCCAACCACGTCGGCATCGGTAGCGACCTAGACGGAGGCTTTGGAATCGAACAATGCCCCGCCGATCTGGACTCCATCGAAAAACTGCAAACCCTCGCCCCCCTCCTCCGCCAACGAGGCCACTCCCAATCCGACACCGAAAACATTCTCGCCCAAAACTGGATTCGCTTCCTCAACCACGCACTGCCCGCCTAATTTCTCTCACTCAAAAAGCGATCCTTCCAAAGAATTTTGCGGGATTTCCGCCGAATTTTCGACCCAAGAAAAAAATCAAAAAAAGATGAAAAACGCTTGCATTCCAATTCGATTAGCGGTAAGTTTAGTTTTGCAGTTGCTCAACGACACTCGTTTTGTCGGGTTGATCGTTGAATAGAGAAGCTCGATGAGCGGCGTCAAGGGATCTTCCCTCGAGGCCTGATGTGAATAAGCGAGACTCTTCCGTCTTGATTTGTTGAGTAACTGCAATGGCCTGGTGCCGTTGGAGTTATGTGTGTCTGCTCGGCGGTTGCCAGAAAACATGATTTGCAAGAAAAGACACCAAACAGTACATTAAAAGACATCGGCTATGAAAATTAAAACTTCATTGTTGACCATTATTAGCATCGTCGCAGTCGCGGCGGCGGCTTTCACTTCATTCGCTGCGGAAAAGTTGGATGAGGATTCCGCCAACTCGCTAGCGGCAACGGCAGAAACCTACCCTTCGTTCAAGGAAACCAAGCTGGAAACGGCATCGTTTCCATTGTCCAATGCGGAAGCGGATGCAACAATGGCGGCGGCCTTTTTGCCTTGGCTGTTCCTTTTGCGGCTCAAACGGCGACTTGTCCAGCATCTTGCACGCAAGCGCAACCACTCCGCGCCAAGCAAGCGCCGGCTAATCCATTTAGCCAAAGTCGTTTGCGTCGTTGCCATAGCGGCGGCCTTATCCACGCCTCCGGCCATGGCTCTCAATTGGAAGAGAATAGGCGCTTTCCTCTATGCTGCCGCAGATGGAATTGGAAACGTGATTACCTATGCCGGCGCAATTCTGGTTCTCAACAAGAATCTCACCCCGGAGAACGAAGATGCGGACATGGCAGTCGAGCCAACGCTTACAACCTATCCGTCTTGGCGCGGTAGCGACGCATATTGGGGACTAACTGGAGAAAGATCCAATACAGACGCCGACAGTAAGCGAGGAAATTGGGCTTATTACAAATTGGAAACCGTTTTTGTCGAAGAAGATGAAGACGGCGATTTAGGGATTGCGAGAAATTCCAGCAATCGAGAGAGTGATTCAAGTTGGATGTCGAAAGCAGACTGGGACGCCTACTATGTCAGCCCTTCCTTTGCGAAAAAATCCGACACATGGTTTGGCTCAGAATGGGATTGGGGAGGCAGCTATCTGATTTATGGCAAATCGGAAAAGTACGAATATCCTGACGTTCGAGTGGATTCCGAACGTTACAATCCGGGGTGGGGATCCGATCTGTATCAAGATTTGCTTGATGAGACGGAAAAAGCGGGCATCACCTACGACGTTAAAATATGGTGGAGATATAAAAAACTAACGTGGGTGGCCGCCGAAAACAACAATAGTTACGGGCATTGGAAAGAGGACAAATCATGGACTAGCGCACATACGTCTTGGGACAACATTCCAGCCCATGTTGATACGCATGATTTTTTTTCTATTTGCGGCGATAATCAGCGGATTGCGGACGAAATTGTCGTGGGCAAAGTCAAAATTGAGTGGAGCTATCTCTCACGCGAGGACAAGGTCAACGTTTACGAAGTTCCAGTAGGCGGCGGGACTACCAACACTCTGAAAAACATCAGGAGACGCAACGAAACTTGGGGCGTCAAAGCCACCCATTATTCCACTCAACCAAGCGGATGGTGGAGGAAGATTCAACCGCACTTTGACAATGGCATCGATCCAGACGCTCCGGCCATGGCTTCTAATTAACGAAAATAGAGAAAGGAGAATTCGAAAATGAAGGGATTGAAAAAGAAACACTGGATCGTTTTGTTGGGGGCAGTGATTGTGGCAACGTTGTTGTTTGAATGGAACAGGCGATCTCAAGAAGGCTCGGACGGCCCGTCGATTGGGGACGTTACTCGACTAATTTTGTCGCCGGATACCTCGTTGGATATCAAAAAATACGTTGTCCGCGAGCAGTATGATCGTTTTCGTGAATCACTTCCGGACAAGGTTCGCGAGAGAGCGGAAAAAGCGGAAGCGGAACGCCTAGCCAATTGGAAGGCTAATTTTCCCTGGAAGCCCACGCATGATCCGGCCATACAGTTTAACGAGGAAACGGCAATAAATTATGTGACCAGTATCGGAGGCAGCAGCAAAGGTGAACTCGAAGCACTCATGGAAGAATTACGACCGGCTCGGTCAAAACGGAGCGCAACGGATCGTCTTGCTGGGGAATATCACGCTGCGCTTAAAAACTTCTTTCAGGATGAGATGCGGTTTACGAAGCAGTTCGAAGATTGCTGCCGCATTCTGAAGGAACACGGGAGAGAAGACAATCCGGTATTAGTGGCGGAAATTTTCTGGAACTTATGGTACTACCATCATTATGTCAACAAAGCAGTCTGGCCGTTCAGAGGAATTGCGGGGAGAGAATGGCGGAATAGTCTTGTGAACCGCTTGACCAGTCGTGACTGGTTGAATCCGCATTTCTCTTCAGACGCTGGATATGCGGAGGCGCAAGGCATTGCAGATCGATTAATTAACGAAGCCAAAGGACTGGAAGATATTGAAGAGCCGGAAATGCACCAAGGCCATTTAACTTGGAGATCTGAAGAAGTCCAAGCGTTGATTGGCGGCAGTGAACAGTTGTTGGTTCCTTATGAGGGTTGGTATGAAAAGAGTCGAATGTGGTGGGCCGAGCAAAATCGGCAATTCGAGATTAGCTATGAGCAAGGCGATCCCTCGCTAAAAGAAGCAGCGCCTCACTTGTTCCCGCCCGTAGGAGTGGAAAACGGGCGCTTGGTGGACAAGGACGGTGATCCGGTGAAGTATCGTGAAGGAATGCGGGTGTGCATAATTAATAAGCGCGGCGAGATGATGCCGATGATGGTGGATGAAGACGGAGCCATTCGCTTTCCAACGCCGGCGGAAATTGAGGAGATGCGCGAGGAAGGCGAAGTTGAATTTGCGCCGGAAGAGATGATCCAACGATTGCCAAAGCCTCCGCTTCCTGAATCTGCAACGGAGACGCCTCCACAACCGGAGACTGGGGAGACTTTGACGCCGGAGGAGCGGATGGTTCTGGATATGATAATGGAGCAGCTTGCCGAGTAAGTCGGCGGGAAAGTAGGCCGCCGGGAAAAGGGAAAACTAAGAAAACTCGACGGCGTTTGGTTGCGGTTTGTTTCCAAGCATCGCGCTGAATGTGACAAAGCCAGTTCCTTCGGGGACTGGCTTTTTTATGTCGATGGAAGAAGCGGTAGTTTGACTTTGCAATTTATCTCTGTCGTGGGGGTTTATTGGGATGATGTGATGGGAAAGGGAAAGGTTTCGGTTTTCCTTTCTTGTCGTTTTTTATTTTCTTCGTTCGGCTTTGCTCGAAAATGCATGCCTTTCTGATTGTTCTTGAACACTTTTCAGGTCACAAGATTTCTGAGTATGGTGCGCTTGTAGCGTGCGTGTCGGAGGGACGTCGTTCCGGCTGTTTGGCAAGCCTCAAAAAGTTTGGAGGCGGCGAGGAAACGTCGGCTTGTTGGTTGAGGCTTTGTCTATAAGATAATTGGTGGGATGAGTAAGGCGGCGATTGTGACGGGTTCTTCTCGCGGCATTGGGCGAGGGATTGCCTTGTGTTTGGCGGAGGAAGGTTTTTCCGTTGTGGTCAACTATGTTGGCAATGAGGCGGGAGCGGCAAAGACGGTCAAACTTTGCGGGGAGCGGGCGCAATCTAATGGTTTTGGCAGCGTTCGGGCGTTTTCGGTGCAGGCGGATGTGGGGGACTCGGCGGGACGAAGGCGTCTTATTGAGCAAACGCGGCGCCGTTTCGAGCGCATTGACTTGCTTGTGAATAATGCGGGGATTACTTCGATCGGGCGGGCAGACATTCTGGAAGCAACGGAGGAGGCTTTTGAGCGGCTGATGGCCGTCAATTTGAAGGGGCCGTATTTTTTGACGCAGGCGGTGGCCAACTGGATGATTGAGGAACGGGCAAAGAACGCCGATTGGCGGCCAAAGATTATCAATATTAGTTCCATCAGCGGGTATGCCGTCTCGACGAATCGAGGGGACTATTGCTTGGGCAAAGCGGCTTTGGGGATGATGACAAAGTTATACGCAGTTCGCTTGGCCGAACACGGCATCGGCGTTTTTGAAGTGTGTCCGGGAATTATCGATTCGGATATGACTGCGCCGGTTCGGGAAAAGTATGATCGCCGGATTGCCGAAGGATTGACGCCGATTCGACGTTGGGGACAACCGGAGGATGTGGGGCGAACGGTGGCCTCCATTGCGAGGGAAGACGCCTTTGGGTTTGGCACCGGCCAAGTTTTCCATGTGGATGGAGGCTTTCATATTCGGCGGGTGTGAAGATTGCTCTTTCTACCAGCGAGAATTTAAAGAAGGTGTGCCTGTCCGATGTTTTTGCAAAATCTTTTGGAATCCGAATGCTCTTCTGTCCTTCCAAACGCAATGGGAAAACCCGCAACCGTGTTTTCGCCTAATCTGCCTTGACTTTGAAAACGCCGCCCGATAACATTTGCTCTCCAGAATTTCAATGAAGCGACTGCCAAAACTTGCGTTATGAATGCTGATGAATACCTGAAGAATCCGGCCAGTGCGGACGCATCCCGCATTGCCATTGCTCGGCGGGCTTTTCTTAAACGAGCGGGAACCAGTTTGGGCGCTATTGCCCTCTCTTCTCTTTTGCAGGAAGACGGGACAGCCGAAGCCGGCAACGGTGCACCGGCCGCTCTGGGAGCAGTGCATCCGCTTCACTTCGCTCCCCGCGCCAAGCGAGTAATCTATCTCTTTCAATCCGGCGCTCCGTCGCACATTGATCTTTTCGACCCCAAACCGACGCTTGTCAAGATGACCGGCGAACCTCTGCCAGAATCCGTGAGGCGCGGACAACGCATCACCGGGATGACGAGCGGCCAGAAGTATCACCTTTGTGTCGGCAGTCCCTTTTCCTTTCGCAAACAAGGCGCTTCGGGAATAGAACTCTCCGAAGTACTTCCCCATTTAGGGAAAGTTGCGGACGACATCTGCCTCCTCCGCACCGTCCACACCGAACCTATCAACCATGATCCGGCCGTCACCTTTCTTTACACCGGCCACCAACAGCCAGGCCGTCCCACCCTTGGTGCTTGGACGTCTTACGGACTCGGCTCGGAGAACAATAACCTACCTGCTTTTGTCGTGATGATTTCCGGCAGCGGCGGCCAATCCCTTCAATCTCGCTACTGGGGCAATGGCTTCTTGCCCAGCAATCATCAAGGCGTGCAATTCCGCTCGCAAGGCGATCCCGTCCTGTTCGTCTCCAATCCTCCCGGAATTAGCCGATCCACCCGGCGCCGAATGCTCAACCGCGTGCAAGCGCTCAACCTCATCCAACACGAAAGCATCAGCGATCCGGAAATCTTAACCCGAATCAAACAATACGAACTCGCCTACCGAATGCAAACCAGCGTGCCCGAACTTATGAACATCGGCGCCGAGCCTCCCGCCATCCTCAAACTATACGGCGCCGATCCCAACAAAGCCTCCTTCGCCAACAATTGTTTGCTTGCCCGACGTCTGGCCGAAAGAAACGTGCGCTTCATCAAACTCCTCCACCGCGATTGGGATCACCACGGCGGACTTCCCGACGGCATCCGCAAACAAGCAAAAAATACCGATCAAGCCTCAGCCGCCCTAATTATCGACCTCAAACAACGCGGACTTCTGGACGAAACACTCGTCATTTGGGGCGGCGAATTTGGGCGCACCGCTTACAGCCAAGGCGACATCACCAAGAAAAGCTTTGGACGAGACCACCATCCTCGTTGCTACAGCCTCTGGATGGCCGGCGGCGGCGTCAAAGGCGGCACCGTTTTTGGAAAAACCGACGAATTCGCCTACAACATCATCCGCGACGGCGTTCACATAAACGACCTCCACGCCACCATACTGCGTTGCCTAGGCATCAACCACGAACGCCTCACCTACCGATTTCAAGGGCGCGAATTTCGGCTCACAGACATCGCCGGGAAAGTCATCCATCCCATCCTCGCTTAAAGAACCCACTTCTCGCGCAACTGCCGGAAAAGCCAAAACCATCCCCAAAACGAACTTCAGCAGTGAACAGCCCTCGCCGCTCAGTGATCCTCCGAACAGCCAATCCACACGAAAGCCACTAAATAAGCCAAAACAGCTAAGCACAACGGCCCAACTGCCAACAACAAAGACCTAACGCCGTCCACTTGAGCACTCATCAAGAACAGAATGCACCAACCAATCACTGCTCCCATTACGAGATAAACACCGCACGCTATCAAAAACTTGCCTAACACGAGCGGCATATTAAATGACCTTTCAGCTCTCGGTCAAGCCTCAACTTCTCCTCTCCCAACGCGCCTCCCTCGCAACCAAAACACAGAAAATCACTTCCCCGTCCCAAACGCCAAATCCCGTTTTTAGAACCAACAAAGTGCGGAAGTAGTCTTTGCGGAGAGGTTTTATTTGCGCGGAGATGCGCTTCAATGTGGCCGCACTTTTTCAAGTGCGGAAGTAAAAACAAACGCCGTTTCATTGGCATCGACATCTCGGGCTTCAATGTGGCCGCACTTTTTCAAGTGCGGAAGTTCTCTCCGTCAGTCGAGGCGAGGGATTAGGCTTAGGCGCTTCAATGTGGCCGCACTTTTTCAAGTGCGGAAGTGGCGTAACGGCATGTCTATGAGTTCGCTCCAGAGCTCGATGCTTCAATGTGGCCGCACTTTTTCAAGTGCGGAAGTTAGATCTCAAGATAGAACAATCCATCACCAGTGGATTGGCTTCAATGTGGCCGCACTTTTTCAAGTGCGGAAGTTAGAGCTGTGCCAACCAGTGGCTAAGATATTACCTGGCTTCAATGTGGCCGCACTTTTTCAAGTGCGGAAGTAATAAAGTTATCCACTATAGTGGTCCCTACTATAAGGGCTTCAATGTGGCCGCACTTTTTCAAGTGCGGAAGTTTTTTCCGATACCATCCAGTCGCTCCAGCGGGAGATTCGCTTCAATGTGGCCGCACTTTTTCAAGTGCGGAAGTTTGAGCCAATTTCTTTGATACTCTCTTCTTAGCTCTGCTTCAATGTGGCCGCACTTTTTCAAGTGCGGAAGTTATTATGAATGAGACAAAAGACGCACTGACTTTATTAGCTTCAATGTGGCCGCACTTTTTCAAGTGCGGAAGTTTTACTTATCTCTTTAACTAAATAGTATTTATCTTTGCTTCAATGTGGCCGCACTTTTTCAAGTGCGGAAGTGCCCGAACACGATCACTACTACCAATGCGGGAGTAGTGGCTTCAATGTGGCCGCACTTTTTCAAGTGCGGAAGTATAAAAGGTTTGCCAAAGTTTTCGCATTTCTCAAAAGCTTCAATGTGGCCGCACTTTTTCAAGTGCGGAAGTTGACATGACGGCGGACGGCGCGGTGCTGGACGCCAACGCTTCAATGTGGCCGCACTTTTTCAAGTGCGGAAGTTATTGCGGTTCTGAGATATGCTTTTATTTTAGATTTGCTTCAATGTGGCCGCACTTTTTCAAGTGCGGAAGTCTCTGAACAGCCTTCCGTCCGCATCGGAAAGCCGAGTCGCTTCAATGTGGCCGCACTTTTTCAAGTGCGGAAGTGAGTGAATTCTGCGATTACGGCCCGCAGTTGCCCTCTGCTTCAATGTGGCCGCACTTTTTCAAGTGCGGAAGTAGATGATTTCCAGCGAGCCCGGCACGCCTTCGTGCAGACGCTTCAATGTGGCCGCACTTTTTCAAGTGCGGAAGTAGTGAATTCTGCGATTACGGCCCGCAGTTGCTTACTAGCTTCAATGTGGCCGCACTTTTTCAAGTGCGGAAGTGGAAGCCAACTGGCTCTTCGCATAAAAAGACAACGAGCTTCAATGTGGCCGCACTTTTTCAAGTGCGGAAGTGGCGTAACGGCATGTCTATGAGTTCGCTCCAGAGCTCGATGCTTCAATGTGGCCGCACTTTTTCAAGTGCGGAAGTGAAACTGGAGAGAGGATGATACCGGGATACAAACAAGCTTCAATGTGGCCGCACTTTTTCAAGTGCGGAAGTTCTGGAGTCCTCAATGAGTCAAAGCTCCGAACACTTGCTTCAATGTGGCCGCACTTTTTCAAGTGCGGAAGTCCAGCCATAACCAGGCAAAGAAGGCTGGTTATAGCGAGCTTCAATGTGGCCGCACTTTTTCAAGTGCGGAAGTGCACATACCTGCGCAAACGCGCAAGCGACACTCTCCCACTGCTTCAATGTGGCCGCACTTTTTCAAGTGCGGAAGTAACTTCGATGTTGACTCTGTTGGAGGACACGCTGACGCTTCAATGTGGCCGCACTTTTTCAAGTGCGGAAGTTATTGGTTGCCGTTGCTTTTGGTGGGGACAATTATACGCTTCAATGTGGCCGCACTTTTTCAAGTGCGGAAGTTGTCGGTATGTCGTCGTTGGTTATGGTCGAAACCCCGCTTCAATGTGGCCGCACTTTTTCAAGTGCGGAAGTAGGAAATGTCCGGCGATGTGCGCTAGGTTCTTTATGTAGGCTTCAATGTGGCCGCACTTTTTCAAGTGCGGAAGTCTAAGGAATGAGAGATGAAGTTTTGCTAAAAATGAAGTGCTTCAATGTGGCCGCACTTTTTCAAGTGCGGAAGTACCAACACTGCCGCCAATGCGGCGAGCGAATGCACCTCGCTTCAATGTGGCCGCACTTTTTCAAGTGCGGAAGTGCGCCTCAGCGTAGGTGCGCGCCTCTTCTGGCGAATCGCTTCAATGTGGCCGCACTTTTTCAAGTGCGGAAGTTTCCCAATGGAAGGGGATAGCATCCATGCGGGAGCGAGCTTCAATGTGGCCGCACTTTTTCAAGTGCGGAAGTGACAAAAAGCTACGCCCTGCACGAAGAAATACAAGGCTTGCTTCAATGTGGCCGCACTTTTTCAAGTGCGGAAGTGAGAAACGAGATACTAACAAATCTCCAAGCCGCCGAAGGCTTCAATGTGGCCGCACTTTTTCAAGTGCGGAAGTTTTGCGTCAACCTCATCGACGAGTTGCCAAAATTGCTAGCTTCAATGTGGCCGCACTTTTTCAAGTGCGGAAGTAAAGCATCGGCTCCCCATGTGCTACCACAGTGATCGCGCTTCAATGTGGCCGCACTTTTTCAAGTGCGGAAGTATCTCCGCCGTGAATCGGCGGAAATGGCGGATAGCTGCTTCAATGTGGCCGCACTTTTTCAAGTGCGGAAGTAACCATGCGCGCGGAAATTAAAGAGGTCGAGCGCAGAGCTTCAATGTGGCCGCACTTTTTCAAGTGCGGAAGTAGCGCGATGTCTCGGCGGTCTTCGTAGCTGGTGTACTCGGCTTCAATGTGGCCGCACTTTTTCAAGTGCGGAAGTTTTTGTCTGCTGGATTTAATTTATTTTTTTAAAAAAGCTTCAATGTGGCCGCACTTTTTCAAGTGCGGAAGTGAATCCTCCGACGACGATAACTCTCAATCCGCCCAAGCTTCAATGTGGCCGCACTTTTTCAAGTGCGGAAGTAAGACCGCGCCATCGAAAACCCCGACCAGATTGTAGGAGCTTCAATGTGGCCGCACTTTTTCAAGTGCGGAAGTGCTTTTTCGCAGATTTCGGGGGAGGTGAAAAAAATAGCTTCAATGTGGCCGCACTTTTTCAAGTGCGGAAGTTTTGCGCTGGCTCGGAGCGAGCTGGTAGGATGACCGTGCTTCAATGTGGCCGCACTTTTTCAAGTGCGGAAGTATGGGATGGCTATGTGAAGAACGCCATAGATTGCTTTGCTTCAATGTGGCCGCACTTTTTCAAGTGCGGAAGTGTTATGGCGGGCGCAAAAACCGTGCAGACCGAGTTCGTGGCTTCAATGTGGCCGCACTTTTTCAAGTGCGGAAGTCGCACAGCAAGACGCATTACACCTGCGTTTGCTGCGGCGCTTCAATGTGGCCGCACTTTTTCAAGTGCGGAAGTGAAACCACGCTTCCGCCCAGAACCTTCCTTGTTTTGAGCTTCAATGTGGCCGCACTTTTTCAAGTGCGGAAGTGAGGCGTTGCAAAAGCGAGAGAAAAGCGGCGCCATCGGCTTCAATGTGGCCGCACTTTTTCAAGTGCGGAAGTTGCCGTCAATGATTCCAATATACCGCAGAATTTCATGCTTCAATGTGGCCGCACTTTTTCAAGTGCGGAAGTAAAAAAAAAGCCCCTGCCGGCGGATCCGACAGGGGCGCTTCAATGTGGCCGCACTTTTTCAAGTGCGGAAGTTCCAGTTTATCAGGCGCAGTGATTCGGGCTAAGAATGGCTTCAATGTGGCCGCACTTTTTCAAGTGCGGAAGTTCCAGTTTCCGGGCCAGGCCCGAACCGGACCCGGCAAGGCTTCAATGTGGCCGCACTTTTTCAAGTGCGGAAGTATTTCTGCCCGCGTCTGCCCACGCAGAAAATCCACCACGCTTCAATGTGGCCGCACTTTTTCAAGTGCGGAAGTATTCGATGCTGATTTACACGAATCAATGGGTTTTCAGCTTCAATGTGGCCGCACTTTTTCAAGTGCGGAAGTATTGGCGATGATAGCTTCTCCCATCTTTTCCTCGCCGGCTTCAATGTGGCCGCACTTTTTCAAGTGCGGAAGTCGCATTTTTGACCGCCGAACAAGCGGCAAAGTGTTTCGCTTCAATGTGGCCGCACTTTTTCAAGTGCGGAAGTGTCCGCGGGCTAGGATTATGGACGCGCAGCTACGACGCTTCAATGTGGCCGCACTTTTTCAAGTGCGGAAGTAACTCATCCAAGCGCAATTCCTTCCCTCAGGACATCCGCTTCAATGTGGCCGCACTTTTTCAAGTGCGGAAGTGCGCCCAAAGTGTAGACGGCCATCGCCTCCACAACCGCTTCAATGTGGCCGCACTTTTTCAAGTGCGGAAGTTTGGAACGCTATGAGGAATGGAAATCCAAGCAGAGATGGCTTCAATGTGGCCGCACTTTTTCAAGTGCGGAAGTTCAATGAGTTTGACAAAGAAGTGAACAAGCTTCGAATGGCTTCAATGTGGCCGCACTTTTTCAAGTGCGGAAGTCGCCCGCCGTCAGTCCGGTGATGTTCAGCGTGCCGCCAGCTTCAATGTGGCCGCACTTTTTCAAGTGCGGAAGTTAGGTGGTCTGGATTTTGCCCGCCGCGCGCAGTTCGTCGCTTCAATGTGGCCGCACTTTTTCAAGTGCGGAAGTGAATAATGCCGTGAGGGCGTTGGCTTGTTTTGGCGTGCTTCAATGTGGCCGCACTTTTTCAAGTGCGGAAGTTAGATAGCACAATGCGTGCCAGTTTTGGTTTCGGTTGTGCTTCAATGTGGCCGCACTTTTTCAAGTGCGGAAGTACGACATACCAACCTAGCGCCCTCCCATTTGACTGCAGGCTTCAATGTGGCCGCACTTTTTCAAGTGCGGAAGTTGCGCACAGTGCGTGCTGAAGCTTCAATGTGGCCGCACTTTTTCAAGTGCGGAAGTCCACATCAAGTTATCGACGAAAGAGCGCTTCAATGTGGCCGCACTTTTTCAAGTGCGGAAGTCAATCCTCTGCAACTTGTTGAAGGTTAGTTGGTTTTGGAGCGAATTGCGAGAGCTTTTTTATTTTTCAAACTGAGGGGGAGCGCCGGTTGGGAAGGTTTCTTCCAAGTTGCTTGTTATCAACGGTTTGGGGATTGCGAGCGGCGGCGGGATTTTGTTCGTCACGTTGCCTCTCGAATGTTTTGGATTTGACTGTCAAGGAACGGCCGGCAAGGGGTTGCCGGAGGAATTTTTCTAAAAGATGTAGCAAGGCGCGTCGAGTTTGACGTAGGGAGCGCCGAGGCTGGTGATTCTTTTTTCTCCGCGATTTTCCGCCGGGCCGAGGTGGATGAAGAGGACTTGGTCTTCTTGGGAGTCGATTATGGCTTCTAGTTTTTTTTCGAATTCAATTTTGTCGGTGAGGCTCAAGTCGCATTCGAATACGGAGTATTGGAGGTGGTCGCCGTAGTTGCAACAGGTTTTGTGGACTTGGCGCAGGCGTTTGGGGTGGCAGATGTCGTAGGTGACGATGTAGGTGGCAAGCATGGTTAGCGGGTGGTTAGGGGTTTGTAGTCGGGGATTTGTTTTTCGAGGACTCGGGCGAGGAGGCGGGCTTGGAGTTCGATGGCGCGGCGGTAGCAAATTTTGTATTGGAAGATAGGGTGTGTGAGTAGGTGTTTCATTCGTTGTTCGTAGGTTTGGATGAATTTTTTGCGGCCGGCGGGGGTCAGGTTGACGGCGTTGCCGGCGCGGACGAAGTCTTTGGGGTAGATGACTCGGTTGTTGATGGCGGTGATGACTACGCTTTCGGCGATGAGGGGGCGGAATTCTTCCATGAGGTCGAGGGCTAGGGCTGGGCGGCCGAAGCGGGGTTGGTGAAAGAAGCCGATATAAGGATCAAAGCCGACGGTGTAGGCGGCGATGGCGCAGTCTTTGGTAAGAAGGCTGTAGGCAAAGGAGAGCAAGGCGTTAACGGGATCGGTTGGGGGGCGGCGGTTGCGTTCTTTGAAGTGGAAGGGGAAGTCTTCTGGGGAGGTGTTAGATTCTTTTTCGAAGGGCGGTTCTTGCGGTTTGATCATGCCGCTGAAGTGTTTGAAGTAGGTGGCGGCAGCGGCGCCTTCGATGCCTAATAGGGTTTTTATGTTGTCGGCGTTGCGGGTGGCTTCGGCGCTTTGTTTGAGGTGGCTGAGGGCTTCGGCGGGTGGTTCGACGTGGTTGCGACGGAGGAGGGTGCGGTGGTTGCGGATTTTGCCTTCCACGAATTGTTGGGCGAGTTGTAGGCATGCGTTGGGTTGGGCGCTTTTTTGGAATTGTTGGATGCGAAGGAAGACGTTTTTTTGGTGGTGGCCGCGTGTGAGGCCGTAGAAGCGTCCGCCGACGCTGAAGTAGGTGATGGGAATGTCGGCGTAGCAAAGGGATCGGACGGCTTGGGTGCTGATTTGGATATTGCCCAAAAGGGCGACGTGGTTGACGTCGTTGAGGCGGACGTCGTCGATGAGTTTGCCGTGTTCTTTGATTTGGAGGGTTTCGCTTTTGATGCCAATTTTGAGGCCTTGGGTGTCGAGGTAGAGGGGGCGTTTGTCGTCGCGGGCGGCGATGAGGCGGCGCACTTTGCCGGCGGCGGGTTGAGATGGGACGGAGTCTGTCTCAAGAGCATCGGGAGTCTCGTCGTCTGCCGGCATTAGGTATCGGGTTTCATCTGGCAGGCAGACGGGGGCAAGCGAGCAGCGGACGCACTTTGGGGAATGGTCTAGGGGAGGAGGAATGGGGCCGGCACAACATTGGCGGGCGGCGTCAATGTTCTCGCGAATCCATTGTTCCCATTCAGGGGTAAACTGGCGGCGCACTCGCTGCCGGGTGGCGCAGTAGTAGATGATGCCTTCGCGGCAAAGGTAGCCGTGTTCGCGCAAGATAAGAATTTGAACGCCAAGTTGCATTTTGTCGGCGTCCCAGATTTCGTTCTGATCTTGGCCTTCGCGCGGGGCGCCGGCTTTGTAGTCGACGGGAGTGACCTCGCGTTTGGTGAATAAATCGCCGGTTTCTCCGACGGGAGGAACGGTGCGGACTTCGATGAAATCCATTTTGGCGATCACGTTCAGCCTTTTGGAGCCAAGTGTGACGCTGCGGGAGTGAATGGTTTCCGGTTTGTCATCGTCTTTGCTGTTGGCGGCGGGTAGGGCGCCTTTGCCGGTGTCCACTCGTTTGTGGAGGGCGCTGCCTCGCAGTGTGTCGGCGTTGTGGAGAAATACGCCTTCCACTTGTTCGTAGTAGAATAGTCTCGGGCAGTAGACGAACTCGTTCAACATGCGGGTGGGAAGTGGTTGGGCGGCGTCCGGCGGGGAGATTTGGAGGCGGTGTTTGGTGAATTCGGCGGTTAGTTCTGGCGACAGTTCGGCGGGTTTGTCGTCGTTTTGTCTGCGTTCGTTTGTTCGGGGATTGTTTTTTTGCTCTTTTTTGTTTTTGCCGCGGTTGGTGGAGGATTCAAAGCGCGAGGTTTGTTCGTCATTTGACGCAGGATTTTCTGCGCGATTTTTTTTGTTTTCGTTGGGAGTGTCGGGTTGCATGTCGCCTTTTCCAAAAAACGTTCTAAAAGACTTTTTCATTGGTTGTTCTGACGGCTGGCGGAGAGCGATTCGGAGCCTGCAAGCAATGGTTGGGAAAGGGCGGATGCGGTGGAATGAGAAAGAGACGCGGGACAAGTTTCGATGATTTTCCGCTGCCAATCCATGAGCTGCGGCGCATGGCTTTCCCAATCTTTGGCAAGGTCGTTCAAAGCGGCCTTGCTGGCGATGAGCGTTGGGTCGATGCCTAAAAGATCGGCTTGCGCGTCTCGGTGTGTTTTCAATTCTTGGGCGCGGTCTTTTTCGGATTCGCTCATTGAAGTGCGATGGGCGACTTTTTGTTCCGGCCAATTTTCCGGCGGCATTTGCATGGCGGCTTGAAGGCAGACGCGCATGCTTTTGCGGCGACGGCCGGAGACCCATCTCGGCAAGCAGACTTCCCACCTTTTTCCGTCCGCCGCCATGCGAACGACTTGGAGGAGGAGTTTGTGGCTCAAAATAAAGAACGGGGGTTTGTTGGCGGCGATGGCTTCTCGTTCGCGCCAATCCCAAAGCGTCTTGAGGCAGGCGAGTTCTCTGGGTTCAAAGCCTTTGCTGCCTTTGATGCGCCAGTCGTCGCTGTTGGAAGCGGCCGCGCTTTTGGCCGCCTCTTCGCCTAGCCGCGCGCAGGTTTGGAATAGCCAGTCCAGCCGACCCGCTTCTTGGAGGCGGTTTTTCAAAACTTTGTGCAAAGGCAGAAGGTAGCGCACGTCATTCAGCGCGTATTCCCGCATCTTTGGGGTCAATGGGCGTTTTCCCCAATCGGACTTTCGCGCCCCTTTTTCCATCCGCACTTGGAAAAAGTGAGAGACTAATCGCTGAAGCGCCAGCTCCCGGAAGCCGAGAAACTGCGCCGCCCGCATGGTGTCAAACACTCGGGGCGGCGCAAAACCGCAATGGCTGGCCAACAAACGCAAGTCGTAATCGGCGGCGTGAATCACGAGCTCGGCCTTCTTCAATCGCCGCCAGAGAGGTTGGAGGTTTAGGCCAGACAAAGGGTCAATCAGAAGCAAATCATCGGCCAGCGCCAGTTGCAGCAAACAGAGCCGTTCGGGATAGGAATACAAGCTGTCGGCCTCCGTATCCAAGCCGATGACCGGGCAGTCCGCTATTTTGTCCAGCCACTGCGCCAGCTTCTCCTCCGAATCAATCACGGGATGAGAATAAGCCAATCCCCGCCAAAGAAAAAGAGAAACAAAAAAAACCGCCGAGCGCAAACACACCCGACGGTTGGAAACAAAAATGGGAATTGCGAAGGAGAAGGCTATTCTTGCCTAAACTCAATGGCGCATTCGTGTTCAATAATTATAATGTCCTCCCTTATGGTCTCCTGCCTTCTCGATTCCTCTTCGGCGAGAGCAGGAGGATGAGCATTCTGCGGCGGGGTTTTGTTTCTCAATCTCTCGTCCAAGGAGGCCATCGCTTCAGGAGAGAGACGCACATGGCCGTCTTCCGTTTCTTGCAAAGCAAACGGTTTGCCGGAGTTCACAAAACTGCCAATCGAACTCGCGCTGGCTTGGATTGGATCCCCGTTTGCGTTCACCAACGTGCCGTCCGCCAAAATGCCGGCTGGACGATTCTTCCGCCGTTTTTCTGCCATGCCTTCGTTGATCGCGCGATTCCGCTCGTCGTTCCATGCGTCAAATCCCGCCTGATAGCCCGCATACGGCACTAACAACGGATCCCCCACTTTCAACGCCCTTCTTTCATTTGGAGCGCCCATAATCAGATCCTCTTTCACATCCTCCCAGGCGTGGATTTCACTAATGAGTCGTTCCACCACTTCGTTGGCTTGCTCGTAGGACATTATCTCTTTGTGAGGCCAATGCTGCTCGCCGGCTATTGCCGCTCCAATGCATTGCTTCATGGATTCCGCTCGTTCACCATAAGTGAACGTTTCCCATTCGTCCGTGCGTTTCCACGCCCGGCTGCCGTCCGAGAGAGTTATGGCATCACCGCGCACGCGCCGCATTACCGGCTTGCCGTTCGACCTCCTTACGATTTCATCCAAGTTTTCCTCCCGCAGTATTCGATGATACTCCCGCAGCATGTCAAAAGCCCGGCCTAAGGCAACGGGGTTCTCGGTGCGGTCGTATTCTTCCATGATGCGGCTGAGTTGCTCGAACTGCGGCGAAAACCGCAACTCGTTGCCGAAGAACTTCTTCAAGTCAAAGTGGTTGTATGTGGCCCGCATGCTTCTCGGCTCATCGGAAATCATCTCCGCCGTGACTGTGTTTGCCGAATCGTATGTTGGCTTCCACGGGAAGTTTTGCTCCCAGAGATTTCTGCGGTTGTCCTCGCGGGCTTCGGGCGAGAGGGCGCGATTGTGCCGCTCCCGAAATTCCGCCGCTATATCGACAGCGCCGCTTGCCTTGGCCTTTTCTTTGGCTTCGGGTTGCGCCGCCGGCGTTGCCTTGGCCGTGGTTGGATTCTCTTTCGTTTGCTTGCCGGTCAACAGAATCACCAGCCAGACGCCGATGGTCAGAGCAATGCCCAACGCAAGAAGCCGGTTGGTCGAGTTGTCCGTTGTGTCGTTGCGTTTCATTTTCTCGTTCTCCTTTCTTTTTATGCCGTCATAAGCTGATCTCTTGGATTTCGACCGTTCCGCCGGCATTCGCAGAAGTGCGAGTAACGGCTATCCTTATGTTTGGATAAGTCTGAGTAACCATGACTTGGATTAGCCCCGTACTTCCGCCTACTACCGGATTGCTATTGCCAGTGCCGACAGTTCCAAACCACACCACGAACGCCGCGCTCTGGGATACGCTCGCATCCGTTAACGAATTGTGCTGTTTAATCAAAAACTTCAAACCGACCTTTGCCGTGTTGTCCTTTTGGATTGTGTAATTGACGGTGGATACATTGGTTTGCCCATTGTCCGCTAGTGTAATCGTGCGCCAAGTGGAAGTGACTACGCCCGGCGCCCCATCTCTGCCGTCTCTACCATCTCGACCGGGATACCCCGGCCTTCCCGTCAATCCCGATACTCCCTGCTCCCCTTTCTCTCCTCTCTCGCCTTGCGGTCCAGGCGGGCCTTGCGGGCCGGGAATGGTAGATGCCTTGCCGGGTCTTCCTCTGGCGCCCGATACTCCCTGCTCCCCTTTCTCTCCTCTCTCGCCTTGCGGTCCAGGCGGGCCTTGCGGGCCGGGAATGGTAGATGCCTTGCCGGGTCTTCCTCTGGCGCCCGATACTCCCTGCTCCCCTTTCTCTCCTCTCTCGCCTTGCGGTCCAGGCGGGCCTTGCGGGCCGGGAATGGTAGATGCCTTGCCGGGTCTTCCTCTGGCGCCCGATACTCCCTGCTCCCCTTTCTCTCCTCTCTCGCCTTGCGGTCCAGGCGGGCCTTGCGGGCCGGGAATGGTAGATGCCTTGCCGGGTCTTCCTCTGGCGCCCGATACTCCCTGCTCCCCTTTCTCTCCTCTCTCGCCTTGCGGTCCGGGCGGTCCAACAGGCCCCTGTGCGCCGTCTCTGCCCGGCGTTCCCGGTCTGCCTCTTGCTCCTGATACTCCTTGAGGCCCCTGCGGACCTTGCGGCCCAACAGCAATCTGCGAAATTGACCTCTCTAACGACTCTATCCGAACGAGCAGAGCCGCTAATGTCGGTTCTTCCTCCGACGACTCTGCCATTTCCTCTAAAGGGATTCCCCCGATAATGAAAGTCTGAGTCTGAAGCGGATCCTCATTGTTGTTGTTATCGGCAAAACACGGAAGTCCTACCGAGATCAAGATAATGGAAACCCACAATGAAAAGCGAAAAAAGAATGGACGCCTCATTGCGCGTAGCGTCTCACTCACCGGCCGAACGGCCGCCGAATTGGTTGGGATAGACTTGTTCATAATCGCACCTCATGATTCAAATTTATGTGAGAGTCAAAATCCTAGTTTACCCCCCCCCCCTGTCAACCCGTTTTGAAGTTTTTTTCAACTTTTACAAAGACGGCATAAATCGGCTCCCAAAGAGAAGAAAAGAGATGGCGCGGGAAGAAAAACGGGCGGTTTTTTAGTGGCCGCTTCAAAGATTAGAGAGATTTTTGTTTCATTCCTCATCGTC
The DNA here is from genome assembly GCA_965203425.1 of Limisphaerales bacterium. GTDB lineage: Bacteria > Verrucomicrobiota > Verrucomicrobiia > Limisphaerales > AAA164-E04 > UBA2970. The sequence goes on from OZ241891.1 coordinate 4,226,441, forward strand.
GGCGCTGAGTTTGGCCAGCACGGAGAAGTCTTCCAAAGTGGTGGTGTCGCCTTTGATTTTGTGGCCGGCGGCGATTTGTTTGAGGAGGCGGCGCATGATTTTGCCGGAGCGGGTTTTGGGAAGGGCGTCGGCAAAGCGAATTTGGTCGGGTTTGGCGACGGGGCCGATTTCCTTGCCGACGTGGTTGCGCAAGGTTTTTTGGAGTTCGGGGCTTGCTTGGGCGGCGCCTTTGAGGGTGACGAAGGCGGTGAGGGATTGGCCTTTGAGAGGATCGGGTTTGCCGACGACGGCGGCTTCGGCCACGTTTTTGTGGCTAACCAAGGCGCTTTCGACTTCGGCGGTGCCGATGCGGTGGCCGGAGACGTTGAGAACGTCGTCAATGCGTCCCACAATCCAGAAATAGCCGTTTTCATCTTGGCGGCAACCGTCGCCGGTAAAGTAGCTGCCGGGGACTTCGCTCCAATAGGTTTGGCGGAATCGCTTGGGATCGCCCCAGATGCCGCGAAGCATGCTGGGCCAAGGTTTGCGGATGACGAGTTTGCCTCCGGTGTTTGTGGGAACGGGGTTGCCTTGGTCGTCGACAACTTCGGGGAGGACGCCAAAGAAGGGCAAGGTGGCGGTGCCGGGTTTGGTTGGGGTGGCTCCTGGAAGGGGGGCGATCATGATGCCGCCGGTTTCGGTTTGCCACCAAGTGTCCACAATGGGGCAACGGTTTTGGCCGATGACTTTGCGGTACCACATCCACGCTTCTGGATTGATGGGTTCGCCAACGGTGCCAAGGAGTCTCAGGGAATGGAGCCGGTGTTTCCTCGGCCATTGTTCGCCCCACTTCATGAAAGCGCGGATGGCGGTGGGAGCGGTGTAGAGGATGCTGACTTGATATTTGTTCACGATGTTCCAGAAGCGGTCGGGCTGGGGCCAGTTGGGGGCGCCTTCATACATGAGAACGGTGGCGCCGTTGGCAAGGGGACCATATACTACGTAGCTATGCCCCGTGATCCAGCCGACGTCGGCAGTGCACCAGTAAATATCGGATTCCTTGAGGTCAAAGACGTATTTGGCGGTCAATTGAGCGCCGAGAAGGTAGCCGGCGGTGGTGTGAAGAATGCCCTTGGGCTTGCCGGTGGATCCGCTGGTGTAAAGGATGAAGAGTGGGTGTTCGCTGTCGAGCTTGGCGGGCGGGCAACGATCGTCGACTTGGGAAATTTCTTCATGCCACCAAAGGTCTCGGCCTCGTTTCATTTTTACTTTGCTTCCCGTTCGGCGCAGCACGATGACTTTTTTGACGGTTTGGGCAATTGGTTTTCCTTTGGCTTTGATCTTGAGCGCTTGGTCGACGTTTTCTTTGAGCGGCACAATGTCGCCCCGGCGAAAACCTCCGTCGGCGGTGACGACGATTTTGGCGCCGCAGTCTTGAATTCGATCGGCAACCGATCGGGCACTGAAGCCTCCGAAGACAACTGAGTGCACGGCGCCGATGCGGGCGCAGGCCAACATAGCAACGGCCGCTTCAGGAACCATCGGCAGGTAGAGAAGCACGCGGTCGCCTTTGCGGACGTTGTTTTTCTTGAGCACGTTAGCGAAAAGACAGACTTCTCGATGAAGTTGGCGATAGGTAAGCGCGCGTTCTTCGCCGGGTTTTCCCGGAGCCGCCGGTTCGCCTTCCCAGAGGATGGCCGCCTTGTTGGCGCGGTCGGTGTCCAAATGGCGGTCGAGGCAATTGGCGCTGGCGTTTGTCCGCCCGCCGACGAACCATTGAGCGTCCGGCTCTTTCCATTGCAGAACTTTTTTCCACGGTTTGAACCAAAATAGCTCTTTGGCCGCTTGTTTCTCCCAAAATCGCTCTGGGTTCTTTACGGATTCGTTGTACAGTTTGCGATATTGCGCGAGCGATCGGATGTGCGCCTGCTGGGAGAATTCCTTGTCGGGCGCAAACTTCCTCTTCTCGCGCATCACCGATTCGATGTTCTGCGCTGTTTTCTTTGATTTCATGATGCCACGGGAAAAACAGGAATCATAAGCAGGCGGCCTTGGCGGGTCAATCTTTCATCTAGAAAAGATGAGAAACCAAAGCCGCGTTTTGAAAGCCGTTCGGCGGAAAACGCAGAATGGAATCTTTGATTTCGAAGCCTTTTGCCTCGGCTTCCGTGGAGAAGGCGAATCCGTCTTGAAAATCGTTGACCGTGGCGGAAGGAATTTTGTAACTTGGCTTCCGAAAGCAGGCACGATTCTACAACCTGCAGGATTGGAACAAAGGATGACTACGGACACGGAGACGAATTCAAAAGGAGGTCTGGAGGGCGTTGTGGCCGCAAAGACTCGATTGAGCGCTGTCAACGGCGCGGCGGGAGAGCTCATTTACTGCGGCTACAACATCGACGAATTGGCTGGACAAACGAGCTACGAAGAAGTAGTGCACTTACTGCATCACGGCCATTTGCCCAATCAAGCCGAACTGGACGAACTGCGGACGACGCTTGCCGACTTTCGAGAGCTGCCGAGAGGAGTAATAGATTTGCTGCGTTCCCTTCCCCGCTCGACACCTCCTATGCACGCGATTCGGACGGCGATTTCCGCATTGGGTTGTTTTGATTCGGAAGCAGAAGAGGACTCAATGCGCGCCCAACGCCAAAAAGCGCTTCGGCTGATTGCGCAAATCCCGATAGTGACCGCTTATTTTCATCTAGCGCGGCAGGGCAAACCTCTGCCCCCTTCGGATTCTTCTTTGGGAGAGGCGGCCAACTTTCTGTATTTGATTGACGGCAAAAAACCTTCCCAGGAAACAGTACAAACGCTGGATATGTGCTACGTCCTCCACGCCGACCACGGGATGAACGCTTCCACTTTTAGCAGCCGAGTGACGATTGCCACGCTCAGCGACATGTATTCCGCCATTTGCTCCGCCATTGGAACGCTGAAAGGACCGCTCCACGGAGGCGCTAACGAAGGCGTCATCCGAATGTTGCAAGAAATTGGCTCCGTCGAAGCCGTGGACGGATTTATCGCCGACTGCTTGGAAAGAAAGAAAAAAATCATGGGAATCGGCCATCGGGTCTACAAAGTGTTAGACCCTCGGGCGCCTCACTTGAAGCGGATGGCGCAAAAGCTCGGCGCCCAGTTGGGCGAACCGAAATGGATTCAAATGAGCGAGCGCATCGCCGAAATTATGCTGCGAGAAAAAGGGTTGCACGCCAACGTGGACTTCTACTCCGCCACCGTCTATTACTCGCTGGGGCTTCCCATCGACTTGTTTACACCCCTGTTTGCGATTGCCCGCACGGCCGGATGGACGGCGCACGTTTTGGAGCAACTGTCGGACAATCGGCTCATTCGGCCGCAGAGCGAATACATAGGAGAGATCGGTCTCCAAGTCCAACCGATCGAGCAACGTTAGCCATTCGATTGCCTGCTTGAAAAGACAGCCGCCGTTGGGCAATCCTTTGAACGCAATCGTCGTCGCCTCCCAATTTCCATAGACACAATGAACCTGCACGAGTTTCAAGCAAAGCAACTGCTTGCCGCGCACGGAGTTGCGGTTCCGGCGGGGGAGCCTTGCCAAAGCCCTGCTATGGCAAAATCCATTGCCGAGCGGCTTCTGGCCGCGGGCGCCGGCTCCCTTGTGGTCAAAGCGCAAATCCATGCCGGCGGACGCGGGAAAGGCGTCTTCAAAAACGGCTTCCGAGGCGGAGTCCACCTTTGCCAATCCGCCGCTGAAGCGGAGGAAAAAGCAAAATCCATGCTTGGAGAAATCCTCGTCACCAAACAAACCGGAGAGAGCGGCCGACGAGTGAACACATTGCTCATCGCCTCGGCGGAGAACATTCTCAAAGAATTCTACCTCGCCGCGCTTCTCGACCGCCGAACAGGACGGCCAATCGTCATGGCCAGCGCCCAAGGAGGCATGGACATCGAAGAGACCGCAGAAAAAGCGCCTGAAACCATTCTCCGAGAAACCATCCATCCGTCCCTCGGCATGATGCCCTATCAAGCCAGAAAAATGGCGGCGGGATTAAAAATTCCCTCCAATCAGATCGTTTCCGCAGCGCGGCTTATTCAAAACGTTTACCGAAGCTATTGGGAATCAGACGCATCGCTGGTCGAAATTAACCCGCTCTGCTTGGTGGAAGACGGCGAGGGAAACCAAAAGATCATGGCCGTCGACGCCAAAATCACGATTGACGACAACGCGCTTTATCGGCAACCGAAGATTGCGGCAATGCGCGATTTTGACGAAGAGTCGCCGCTCGAAAGAGAGGCGGGCCAATTCGGACTAAACTACATCAAACTGGATGGAAACATTGCCTGCTTGGTAAACGGCGCCGGCCTGGCTATGGCAACAATGGACGTCATTCAACATTTCGGCGGCAATCCAGCCAACTTCTTGGACGTCGGCGGCGGCGCAAGCAAAGAACAAGTGACGGCCGCCTTTCGAATCATCTTAAGCGATCCCAACGTGAAGGGCATTCTGGTCAACATCTTCGGCGGCATCATGCAGTGCGACGTGATTGCCGAAGGGATTGCGGCAGCGGCGCGAGAAACCCGATTGACCTTGCCGTTAGTCGTCCGACTCGAAGGCAATCGCGTCACTCTTGGTCAAAAAATTCTGAAAGAATCCGGCCTAACCATTATCAACGGCGACTCCATGGCGGATGCGGCGAAAAAAATTGTGGAAGCGGCGGGCAAAGCGGCCTAGTCATCCGAAGGAATATCAGAGAATTTTATGGCGATTTTGGTGCAAGAAGACACAAAGATTTTGGTGCAGGGAATTACCGGATCCTTCGGCGGGCGCCATGCAAAATTGAGCTTGGACTACGGCTCGAACGTCGTCGCAGGAGTAACGCCGGGCAAAGGCGGACAGGTTTTTGCCGAGAAAGTGCCGATCTTTGACACCGTGGCCGAGGCTGTTGCCAAAACAGGAGCGACCGCTTCAGCGATCTTCGTGCCGCCGCTCTTTGCCGCCGATGCCATTTTAGAAGCGGCAGACGCCGGCATCCAAGTGGCCGTCTGCATCACCGAAGGCATCCCCGCCAAAGACATGGTTCAAGTCAAAGAGGCAATCCAGGGCTCAAAAACGCGACTCATCGGACCCAACTGTCCGGGAATCGTCACCCCCGGCGGAGGCAAAGAATCCCAAGGCGGCTGCCGCATCGGCATTGCGCCGGGCTATATCCACCGCAAAGGCAACGTCGGGATTGTCTCCCGAAGCGGAACCCTCACCTACGAGGCCGTTTGGCAGTTGACTCGCCAAGGCGCCGGCCAGTCCACCTGCGTCGGCATCGGAGGCGATCCAATAAACGGCACTTCTCATCTGGACATTCTCAAGCTGTTCAACGAAGACCCAGACACGCGCGGCGTCATTATGATCGGCGAGATCGGCGGTTCGGCCGAAGAAGAAGCGGCCGACTGGATTCGAGACCATTGCCGCAAACCCGTCGCCGGCTTTATTGCCGGAACAACGGCACCGCCCGGACGACGTATGGGACACGCAGGCGCCATCGTCAGTGGAGGAAAAGGGACCGCCAAAGCAAAAATCCAAGCTTTTCGCAACGCCGGAATTTTGGTTGCGGAAACACCGTCCGCAATGGCGAAAACCTTGCTACAGGCACTTGAAAGGTAGTGGATACGTCTTGATGTCCAACACTCAATATAATAAAGGCTAATCTAAATCATGAAATCCGCCGCCGTCTTTGCCAACAGAGGGATGAACATTCACAAAACCGTTGAAAACTATCGATGCAATTTGCTATATCTTAGCGTCGCTGATCATAGTGATTAAATTAGTGGAGAGAAACGAGTTTTCGAAGGATATTCACCCTGCGGCCGTTGAGTATTGTAAGGATGCCATACGCTCTAAGGTTCTCAGCTTTTTCACGGCAATTTTCTTATCTTAACTTCCTATGTTGGAAACAATTAACCTTCTGCTGAATCTTGCGGGGCTGGGATTGTGGATCGGGGCTTTTGCTTTTTCCGGCGCCGCCGCGCGGTTAAGTCGCCCCTTGACTTTATTGTCTACCTTGCGACCGGAAACTTCAGCCGCCCACGGCCGCCTAGTTTTGT